>NZ_LT985361.1:4548734-4798676 GCF_900269665.1 Nocardia suismassiliense | reverse complement strand
CCCCCCGAGGCCTCCCCCCAAGCCTTCGTCGGCAGCGTCAGATGGGGATAAGAGACAGTGCAGAAACACCGCGACCCCGCCATCCCCCGGCGTGATCACCCCGAACTCGACCGCATCCTCATCCCCGTTGTCCAACCCCATCAACCAGTTGGTGGCCAACCGCGCGACCGTCCGCCCGCTGCGCCGCGGCTCGTTGGAGGTGGCCTGCCGCACGATCCCGAGCAACGCCGTCATCGCCCGCGCGGCCACCGAATCCGCGGTCACCGCACTCCCGTCCCGGTGCGCGACCAGCACGACCACACCCCCGCTGCTCGCCACCAGGTGGCGGCCGGGAAGAACCTCGATCTGCCTGCTCACACGAACCTGCCGCCCTGGAATCGCCACCGATGGAACACCACGCGCATCGGCCCGTTCACGATCAGCCAGAAGACGATCCAGGTGAGGATGAACTGAATCAGGAAGGCGGTCAGCGACGGACGCAGCGACTCGGGTAGCACGATGGTCGTGTACCGGACGAGCACCCACATGAGCGCCCCCTCGTTGACCATGGTGAGAAAACCGAACAGCGTCGGCCAATCCTTTTCCCAGCGGAACTGTTGCAGGAAATGGTAAAGCAACTCCCACAGCACCCCGACCAGAACGGTGCCGAGCAGGATCGACAGCGTCACCCGGTAGGCCTGCCCGAGACTCAGCGATCCCGTCGGCAGCAGCGGGGTGATGATCAGCGCGACGAAAAACCCGATCACGCTCAGCGCGAGCACCCGGGTCTGGATTCGCCCGTTCAACGTCGGCAGCATCAGATCCTCTTGTTCATGACCCAGGCCCACCACTGGCTCGTCGAGCGCAGCGGACCCATTCGCTTGCAGAACCCCAGCGCCGCAAGATCGTCCGCGATCTCCTGCGCGGCGATCTGCAGGCCGAGGAAGGTGTCGACCCCGACGAACGGCCCACCGAGTGTCGCGCTACCGGATGCATAGATGCGCCCGATGCCACTTCGGGTGCCGATCAGTTCGAAGGTGGTGTCCACATCCAGCCGACCGACCGGATTACGGCCCGCACCAGCGTGATCCAGCAGGTCCGCCAGCAACCGATGCTCACGGATATCGGCCTCGAGTCCGGTGCAGTCGATGATGTAATCGACCGTCGTATCGAACGGCTGCGTCGGCGGCGGCACCGGAAGTTCCGCGGTGGGGTCCGGCATGATGGTGGCGACCACGCCCTGCCGTCCCGCGGCGGGCCGCGGTGCGCGCATGGTCCCGGCCATCACCTGATACCACCCCTGCTTGCGCCCGCGCCGCAACTGCTCCTGCCACAGGCGCCGGATCGGCGTATTCGTCCCGGAGATCTCCTTGTACGCCGCCGCCCGCTGCTCACCTTGCAGGGTGCGCATCTTCTGCTTGAGCTGCCCGCCCCACACCGACTTCGGATAGTTGAACCCCTGATACGCCCAGCCGTCGGCCCCCTTGCGCCGGTTGAACACATTCTTGCCGTGCGACTTTGCGACATAGGTGCGAAACAGATGCAGGATCTGGGTGTTCAACTGCATCCGGTCCCGGTCGTCGATGAGCCGCTGCAACACCCGGCTGGCCACGATCCCGCTACCGCGAATCAGTACCGTCCCAGGCCTGCGCTGCAACGCCTGATAAACGTGCTCGTGCGGCTCGTAGGCGTTCACCACCCGCGTCGGATCGCGATGCGTCTCCCGATACTCCTGCAGATCCGGCAGCAACTTCAGCCCCGGATACCCCACCGCCACATGCACATACGTGCTACGAAACGCCACCCGCTTGGTCGGCGTGGACCCCGCGGCCGGGGTGAGAATCGTGAAATATCCACCACCGTGCCGCTTGCGCACCATGCGAACCTGCCCACGATGCAACGAGCTCGCATAGCCGATGCGGTGGAACTCCCGCTCCATCCCGACGAACGCCTGCCCCGCACGCGGCGTGTAGTAGTTCGCGAAGATCGGTTCCACGAACACATTCCACAGCGGTTTGATCGACTTGTCCGCGATCGCCTCCCGCACCGCATAGGACGGAAAGCCCCACATGTTGTCCGGTTCGGACGCCGAATCGCTGCGCAACCGCTCGCCGCGCGGAATCTGCGACACCCGGGTCAGGTACTCGTACGACGCCCACGGATGTTCCTGCGGCCCGAGCACCGCCATCGACCGCGCGGGCACCCCGAAGATCCGCAGCGTGTCATAGGTGACGAAGGAGCCGATCCCACTGCCGATCGTCACGAACGGCACATCCACCACCGGAATCCCGGCTCTGTCCAACATTTCATCGGCCCACACGTCGGTATCGACGAGGGCCTGGGTGAGATCTCCCCGCATTTCGGGCACTCTACCGGCCCGTTCTTACCGATAGCTTGCGATCCGCTGGCCCCCGGACCGGTGAGTGGCACATCGCTGCGGCAAACCGCGAGAGGCCCGCACGCTGGTGTGCCACTCACGCGCCGATCATCCCGGAAATGCGACGCGCGGGATCGGATGTGCGCGAACATGCCACGGCGGCCAGCCTTTCGGAAGTAGCATGCGCTCGTGGCTGACTCACTGCGGGTCCTCGTGTACAGCAACGACGCCGATACCCGGCGCCAAGTGATCCTGGCACTGGGCAAACACCCGCACCCGGAACTACCTGAATTCGACTACCTCGAAGTGGCCACCGGCCCCGTGGTGATCGAGCACCTGGACGCGGGCGGCATCGACCTCGCCATCCTCGACGGTGAATCGGCGCCGACCGGCGGGCTCGGCATCGCCAAGCAACTCAAGGACGAAATCGAGCACTGCCCACCGGTGCTCGTGCTCACCGGCCGCCCGGACGACGCCTGGCTGGCCAAGTGGTCGCGCGCGGAGGCCGCCGTCTCGCATCCGATCGACCCGATCCGGCTCACCGAGGCGGTCGTCGGCGTGCTGCGCAACCGCTCAGCAGCCTGACCACCTACTCGTTGCCGCAGTCATTCATACCGACTGCACATTAATCACCTGCTGACGGAAGTGGTCGCCGGAGCCGATCGAGTTCCGGCACCTACGCGGGCGTAAACCGGCGCGTTCAGCGCGCCGATGTCGCGAACGCCGACCCGCCGCAAGTGTGCATCCACTGCTGAAATCCGCACGGACAACGCCATTTTCGCAGCACAGACTGACCGGTCAACCAACGTCACGTGACAAGACCCCGGATTACCCCCGTTTCAGTCATAAATCGACGTCGCGAATTCGATCAAACGCAGCAGTCAAACCTCGAGCACTCAGAGCGATCAGTTGTAGGCTGTGCCCTAGCTCACAGGAGTGCGGGTACCAGCCCTACCCGCCTCGAGCAGGCCATGAGGCGCGTCTGGCCGAGGCGGACAACGACGTCAGCCCGCCTCGGAAGCTGCCGTCCGGCAACGGACGACCCATCCGCGGGCTCCAGCTGGCAAGGAGGGGAAGTGCAGTCGTGAATATCGAGATGCCCACTCTTGTATTAGGCGCGGTCGCTGCGGCGTTCGCGGTGTTCACCATCATCATGGCGGCCCTCGTCGGCCCGAAACGGTACAACCGAGCCAAGCTCGAGGCGTACGAGTGCGGTATCGAACCGACACCGCACGCCATCGCCGGCGGCCCGGGAAACGTGACCGGCCAACGCTTTCCGGTGAAGTACTACCTCACCGCCATGCTGTTCATCATCTTCGACATCGAGATCGTGTTCCTCTACCCGTGGGCAGTCCACTTCGATGCACTCGGTCTCTTCGGTCTCGCCGCGATGGCGTTGTTCATCTTCAACGTCTCCGTGGCCTACGCCTACGAATGGCGGCGCGGTGGGCTCAGCTGGGAGTGATTGCCGCGCAACGTGTTCGGGCGACGAGTGGAAGTGAAGGTTAGTCGGATATGGGGTTAGAGGAAAAGCTGCCCAGCGGTTTTCTGCTGAGCACGGTAGAGGATTTCGCCGGTTATCTGCGTAAGGGTTCGGTGTGGCCGGCCACCTTCGGTCTGGCCTGCTGCGCCATCGAGATGATGGCCACCGGCGCAGGGCGTTTCGACATCGCCCGCTTCGGCATGGAGGCGTTCCGTGCCTCGCCGCGGCAGGCCGATCTGATGATCGTCGCGGGCCGGGTCAGCAACAAGATGGCGCCGGTGCTGCGCCAGGTGTACGACCAGATGACCGAGCCGAAATGGGTGCTCGCCATGGGGGTGTGCGCGTCCTCGGGCGGCATGTTCAACAACTACGCGATCGTGCAGGGCGTGGACCATGTGGTGCCGGTCGACATCTATCTGCCCGGCTGCCCGCCGCGGCCGGAGATGCTGCTGAACGCGATTCTGGCACTGCACGCCAAGATTCAGGAGATGCCACTGGGCGTCAATCGTGAAGAGGCCGTGAAAGCCGCCGAAGCGGCGGCGCTGGCCTCGACCCCGACCATCCGGATGGAGGGTCTGCTGCGATGACGTTCGACTCCCCCGACAACACCACCACCGCGCACGACGAAATCGACGCGGCGGCCACGGCAGGCCCGGAGGGCACGCTGCCCGGCGAGGACGATCAGCAGGCGCCCGGCGCCGAGGTGATCGGCGTGCGCCGCGGCATGTTCGGTGTCACCGGCACCGGCGACACCTCCGGCTACGGCGGCCTGGTCCGCCCGGTCACCCTGCCCGGCAGCACGCCGGCGCCTTACGGCGGCTACTTCGACGAGATCGTCGACGCCTTGCGCGGCGCGCTCGACGCGGCGGGCACCCGGCTCGAGACCGTGCTGGAGAAGATCGTCGTGTTCCGCGGCGAACTCACCCTGCACGTGCACCGCGAGCACCTGGTGACCGTCGCTCAGGTGTTGCGTGACCATCCCGCACTGCGTTTCGAGCTGTGCCTGGGCGTCAGCGGCGTGCACTACCCCGAGGACGCGGGCCGCGAACTGCACGCGGTGTATCCGCTCATGTCGATCACGCACAACCGCAGGCTGCGCGTCGAGGTGTCCGCCCCCGACGCCGACCCGCACATCCCCTCACTGTTCGCCGTCTATCCGACCACCGACTGGCACGAGCGGGAAACCTACGACTTCTTCGGCATCCTCTTCGACGGGCACCCCTCGCTCACTCGAATCCTGATGCCCGACGATTGGCACGGCCACCCCCAGCGCAAGGACTACCCGCTCGGCGGAATCCCGGTCGAGTACAAGGGCGCGCGCATACCGCCGCCCGACGAGCGGAGGGCTTACAACTAATGAACGAGATGGACACCCGGCCCGACGTCGCAGGCGACGCTGGGCCGGAACCGACTGTGGTCACCGTCGCCGGGCAAGACTGGGAAGAGGTTTCCGACTCCCTGCGTGGCGCGGGCGAGGAACGCATCGTCGTCAACATGGGCCCGCAGCATCCGTCCACGCACGGCGTGCTGCGCCTCATCCTCGAGATCGAGGGCGAGACCGTCACCGAGGCACGCTGCGGCATCGGCTACCTGCACACCGGTATCGAGAAGAACCTGGAGTTCCGCAACTGGACCCAGGGCGTCACCTTCGTCACCCGGATGGACTACCTGTCGCCGTTCTTCAACGAGACGGCGTACTGCCTCGGCGTGGAGAAGCTGCTCGACATCACCGACGCGATCCCGGAGCGGGTCAACATCATTCGGGTGATGCTGATGGAGCTGAACCGGATCTCCTCGCACCTGGTGGCGCTGGCCACCGGCGGCATGGAACTCGGCGCGCTCACCCCGATGTTGTTCGGTTTCCGCGAACGCGAACTGATTCTCGACGTGTTCGAGACGATCACCGGTTTGCGGATGAACCACGCTTACATCCGGCCGGGCGGTCTGGCCCAGGACTTGCCCGACGACGGCGTCAGCAAGGTCCGGGAACTGCTGGACCTGATGCCGAAGCGGTTGCGCGACATGGAGCAGCTGCTCACCTCGAACCCGATCTGGAAGGCGCGCACCCAGGACATCGGCTACTTGAACCTGCAGGGCTGCATGGCCCTCGGGATCACCGGCCCGGTACTGCGCGCCACCGGCCTGCCGCACGACCTGCGCAAGTCGCAGCCGTACTGCGGTTACGAGAACTACGAATTCGACATCCCCACCACCACGGGCTGTGACTGCTACGGCCGCTACGTGATCCGGGTGGACGAGATGAAGGAGTCGCTCAAGATCGTCGAGCAGTGCCTGGACAAGCTGCGCCCCGGTCCGGTGATGGTCGACGACAAGAAGATCGCCTGGCCCGCCGACCTGCAGCTCGGCCCGGACGGACTCGGCAACTCCGCCAAGCACATCGGCAAGATCATGGGCACGTCCATGGAGGGCCTCATCCACCACTTCAAGTTGGTCACCGAGGGCATCCGGGTGCCGGCCGGTCAGGTGTACACCGCGGTCGAGTCACCGCGCGGCGAGCTCGGCGTGCACATGGTGAGCGACGGCGGCACCCGGCCCTTCCGGGTGCACTACCGCGACCCCTCGTTCACCAATCTGCAAGCGGTGGCGGCGACGTGCGAGGGCGGCATGGTCGCCGACGTGATCGCTGCGGTCGCCAGCATCGACCCGGTCATGGGCGGAGTGGACCGATGAGCGAGCGCGCCATCGCCAGCGAGGAGCAGTCATGAGTATCGACCGCATACCGGCGGACACCGGCACCGCAATCCTGCTGCGGCTCACCACCCGGCCCGAGCCGTATCAGCCGTTCATTCGCGAACGGCTGGAGCTGGATGCCAAGGAGATCATCGCGCGCTACCCGGAGCCGCGGTCGGCATTGCTGCCGCTGCTGCACCTGGTGCAGGCCGAGGAGGGCTGCGTCACCGGCACCGGCATCGACTTCTGCGCCGACCAGCTGGGTTTGACCGGCGCCGAGGTCACCGCGGTGGCCACCTTCTACTCGATGTACCGGCGCACCCCGACCGGCGACTACCACGTCGGCGTGTGCACCAACACGTTGTGCGCGGTGATGGGTGGCGACGCCATCCTCGCCACGCTGGAGCGGCATCTGGGCATCGGTCACGGCGACACCACCGCCGACGGCAAGGTCACCCTCGAGCACATCGAGTGCAACGCGGCCTGCGATTTCGCCCCGGTGGTCATGGTCAACTGGGAGTTCTTCGACAACCAGACCCCGGAATCGGCTCGGGCCCTGGTGGATTCGCTGCGTGCGGGTCAGCAGGTGACGCCGACCCGCGGCGCGCCGCTGTGCACCTTCAAGGAGACCGCGCGCATCCTGGCCGGCTTCCCCGACGAGCGCCCCGGTGTGCTCGACGGCGCGGCGGGCGAGGCCACCTTGGCCGGACTCCGGGTCGCCCGCGAGCAAGAGACTTCTGGAAGTGCAGCGCCGCAACAGAATTCGGAGGGCGCCTGACATGACATTGACTCCCGTACTCACCAGGTACTGGGATGACCCGCAGTCGTGGACGATGGACACCTACCGTCGCCACGACGGCTACCAGGCACTGCGCAAGGCGCTGTCGATGGAGCCGGACCAGGTCATCCAGACCGTCAAGGACGCAGGCCTGCGCGGCCGCGGCGGCGCGGGCTTCCCGACGGGCATGAAGTGGAGCTTCATCCCGCAGGGCGCGGGCCCGGACGGCGTCAGCAAACCGCATTACATGGTGGTCAATGCCGACGAGTCCGAACCCGGTACGTGCAAAGACATTCCGTTGATGCTGTCGAGCCCGCACGCGCTGATCGAGGGCATCATCATCGGCTCCTACGCCATCCGTGCCGCGCACGCGTTCATCTATCTGCGCGGTGAAGTGGTGCCGGTGCTGCGCAGGCTGCACGCCGCCGTCGCGCAGGCCTACGAAGCCGGCTTCCTCGGCCGCAACATCCTCGGCTCCGGCTACGACCTCGAACTCATCGTGCACGCCGGCGCGGGCGCCTACATCTGCGGTGAGGAACCCGCGCTGCTGGACTCGCTGGAAGGTCGTCGCGGACAGCCTCGGCTGCGTCCGCCGTTCCCCGCCGTCGCGGGCCTCTACGCCTGCCCGACCGTGGTGAACAACGTGGAATCCATTGCCAGTGTGCCGCCGATCATCCTCAACGGCACCGCCTGGTTCCGCTCGATGGGCACCGAAAAGTCGCCCGGCTTCACGCTGTACTCGCTGTCGGGGCACGTCAAACGGCCCGGCCAGTACGAGGCGCCGCTCGGCGTCACCCTGCGCGAACTGCTCGGCTACGCCGGTGGCGTCCGCGAAGGGCACACGGTGAAGTTCTGGACGCCGGGTGGCTCGTCCACCCCGCTGTTCACCGACGCCCACCTCGACGTGCCGCTCGACTACGAGGGCGTCGCCGCCGCCGGATCCATGTTGGGCACCAAGGCCTTGCAGATCTTCGACGACACCACCTGTGTGGTGCGCGCGGTGCTGCGCTGGACCGAGTTCTACATGCACGAATCCTGCGGCAAGTGCACCCCGTGCCGGGAAGGCACGTACTGGCTCGTCCAGCTGTTGCAGCGGATCGAGTCCGGCCGGGGCACCGAAGCCGATCTGGACAAGCTGCTCGATATCAGCGACACGATCAACGGCAAGTCGTTCTGTGCGCTCGGCGACGGTGCGGCAAGCCCGATTGTGTCGTCGCTGAAGTACTTCCGCGACGAGTATGTCGCTCACATCGGGCAGGGGTGTCCGTTCGATCCGGCGCGCTCCACCGCGTGGGCCAGTGACGACGGCGCGGACGTGCGAGAAACGGAAGGAGTGCGATGACCGCCACCGTGAATACCAACGCCAGCGGGGTCGCCCCCGCCGATCTGGTCAGCGTCACCATCGATGACACGACAGTCAGCGTGCCCGCGGGCACCCTGGTGATCCGGGCCGCCGAACTCATCGGCATCCAGATCCCGCGCTTCTGCGACCACCCCCTGCTGGACCCGGTCGGCGCCTGCCGCCAGTGCATCGTCGAGGTCGAGGGTCAGCGCAAGCCGGTCGCGTCCTGCACCATGACCGTCACCGACGGCATGGTGGTGCGCACCCAGCTCACCTCCGCGGTGGCCGATAAGGCGCAAGAGGGTGTGATGGAGCTGCTGCTCATCAACCACCCGCTCGACTGCCCGGTCTGCGACAAGGGCGGTGAATGCCCGCTGCAGAACCAGGCGATGTCCACCGGTCGCGCCGAATCCCGCTTCGAGGGGGAAAAGCGCACCTTCGCCAAGCCGATTCCACTGTCCACCGCGGTGCTGCTGGACCGGGAACGCTGCGTGCTCTGCGCGCGCTGCACTCGCTTCTCCCAGCAGGTCGCCGGTGACCCGTTCATCGAACTGCTGGAACGCGGTGCGCTGCAACAGGTCGGCACCGGACAGGCCGAACCGCTGGATTCCTACTTCTCCGGCAACACCGTGCAGATCTGCCCGGTCGGCGCGCTGACCGGCACCAGCTACCGCTTCCGCGCCCGCCCGTTCGACCTGGTGTCGAGCCCGAATGTGTGTGAGCACTGCGCGTCCGGTTGCGCGCAGCGCACCGATCACCGCCGCGGCAAGGTGCTTCGCCGGTTGGCCGGCGACGATCCGCAGGTCAACGAGGAATGGAACTGTGACAAGGGTCGCTGGGCCTTCGCCTACGCGACCGAACGCGACCGCCTCACCACGCCGCTGGTCCGCGGCTGGGACGGCAAACTGGCACCGGCCTCCTGGTCCGAGGCGCTCGCCGCGGCCGCGGAAGGATTGGCTGCCGCGTTCGGCAGCGCGGGCGTGCTGGTGGGTGGGCGCGTCACCGAAGAGGACGCCTACACCTACGCCAAGTTCGCGCGAATTGCTTTGGGCACCAACGACGTCGACTTCCGGGCCAGGGCGCACTCGGCCGAGGAGGCTGACTTCCTCGCCGCGCGCGTGGCGGGTCAGGGCATGACGGTCAGCTACGAGAACCTGGAGACCGCGCCGATCGTTCTGCTCGTCGGGTTCGAGCCGGAGGAAGAGTCGCCGATCGTCTATCTGCGGCTGCGCAAGACCGCGCGCAAGCGTCGCATGGCGATCTACTCACTCGCGCCGTACTCCTCGCGCGGTCTGGATCGCATGTCGGGCAAGCTGATGCAAGCCATGCCGGGTGCCGAGCCGCATCTGCTCGACGCCATCCGCAACGGCGACATCGCAACGCCCGGAGCCGATCCCACGCAGATCTCCGATGTCGGACGCCTGCTGCGCGAACCGGGCGCGGTGATCATGGTCGGCGAGCGGATGGCCGGCATCCCCGGTGCGCTGTCGGCCGCGGTCCGGCTCGCCGATGAGACCGGTGCCGCGCTCGCCTGGGTGCCGCGCCGGGCCGGTGAGCGTGGCGCGGTCGAGGCCGGTGCGCTGCCCGGCCTGCTGCCGGGTGGTCGTCCGGTGGTGGATCCGTCGGCCCGCCAACAGGTTCGCATCGTCTGGAACGTGCCGGATCTGCCGGTCACGCCCGGTCGCGATACGGCGGCCATCCTGGAAGCCGCACCCGGTCTCGGCGCACTGGTGATCGGCGGCGTCGACGTCGCCGACCTGCCGGACCCGCGCGGGGCGCTCGCGGCCATCGATGCCGCACGCTTCGTCGTCAGCCTGGAACAGCGGCACAGTGCGGTCACCGACCGGGCCGACGTCGTATTCCCGGTCGCCACCGCGATGGAGAAGTCGGGCACCTTCCGCACCTGGGAGGGCAGGCCACGCCCGTTCGCCGCCGCACTCGGCGACGACATGGTGCGCCGCCAGCCGGCCCCGCTGTCGGATCAGCGCGTGCTGCAAGCGATTGCCGACGAGATGAAGGTGCGCCTCGGCCTGCCGAACACCGAAGCGGCCCGTGCCGAACTCGCCGAACTCGGCGCCTGGGACGGTGCTCCCGTCGCGGCGCCCGCGCATCGCCCGCACCCGCTGACCCAGCCGGGACCCGGCACCGCGGTGCTGGCCAGCTGGCGCATGCTGCTCGACCTGGGCCGCCTGCAAGAGGGCGAACCCAATCTCGCGGGCATCGCCCGCACCCCGGTGGCCCGGCTGTCCCCCGCGACGGCCGCCGAAATCGGCGCCGCCACCGACGATCACGTGACCGTCGCCAGCGAACACGGCACCGTCACGCTGCCGCTGGTGATCACCGACCTGCCCGACCGGGTGATCTGGCTCCCGCAGCACTCGCCGGGCAGCTCGATCGCCGAACAGTTGGCCACCCAGCCCGGCGGCATCGTGCAGCTGCGGCGCGCCGACGACAGGATGAAGGAGCACCGGCATGAGTGACCTCAGTCTGTTCGGCCACGACCCACTCTGGCTCGTGATCGGAAAGTCCCTCGCCATCTTCGTATTCCTGTTGCTCACCCCGATGATCGCGGTGGTCGCGGAACGAAAGATCGTGGCGCGCATGCAGATGCGCATCGGCCCGAACCGGATCGGCCCGTACGGCATGCTGCAGAGCATCGCCGACGGCGTCAAGATGGCGCTCAAGGAAGACATCATTCCGGCCATCGTGGACAAGCCGGTCTTCATCATGGCGCCGATCATCTCGCTGATCCCGGCCGTGATGGCGTTCGCGGTGATCCCGTTCGGCCCCGAGGTTTCCATCTTCGGGCACCAGACCGCGTTGCAGCTCACCGATCTGCCGGTAGCGGTGCTCTACATTCTGGCGATCACCTCGATCGGCGTGTACGGCATCGTGCTCGCCGGTTGGTCGTCGGGCTCCACCTACCCGCTGCTGGGCGGGCTGCGCTCGACCGCGCAGGTGATCTCCTACGAGATCGCGATGGCCCTGTGCTTCGCCACCGTGTTCCTGCTGACCGGCACCATGTCCACCTCGGGCATCGTGGCCGCACAGGACGGCACCTGGTACGTCTTCCTGCTGCTGCCGTCGTTCCTGATCTACTGCGTGTCCATGGTCGGCGAGACCAACCGAGCCCCGTTCGACCTGCCCGAGGCCGAGGGTGAGCTGGTCGGCGGCTTTCACACCGAGTACTCCTCGCTGAAGTTCGCCATGTTCATGATGGCCGAATACATCAACATGGCAACGGTTTCCGCGCTGGCCACCACCTTGTTCCTGGGTGGCTGGCACGCACCGTGGCCGTTGAACATGTGGGACGGCGCGAACAGCGGCTGGTGGCCGGTGCTGTGGTTCACCGCCAAGGTCTGGATGTTCCTGTTCGTCTTCATCTGGCTGCGCGGCACGCTGCCCCGCCTGCGCTACGACCAGTTCATGAACCTCGGCTGGAAGCTGCTCATCCCGGCTTCGCTGCTCTGGGTGATGCTGGTCGCGACGGCTCGCGTGCTGCAGGCCGAGGGCTATGAGATCCAGACGCCGGCGCTCGTCATCGGCGGCCTGCTGGTCTCCGGGCTGATGGTGTGGATGTTCCTGCGGGCCGGGCGCAAGGGTGGCGCCCCGCCGCCCGCCGAGCCGGTCCCAGCCGCACCGACCGCGGATTCCGCTGTGTTCTTGGGCTTCCCGACACCGCCGCTGCCCGACCGTCCCCGCGACGTGGCCAAGTCGGGACTGTTCGATCCGCTGGCCGGGTTCGCGGTGACCGCAGCGACCATGTTCAAGAAGCCGAACACCGAGTTCTATCCGGAACAGAAGGTGCCGACCGCGCCGCGCTACCACGGGCGTCATCAGCTCAACCGGCACCCGGACGGGCTGGAGAAGTGCATCGGCTGCGAGCTGTGCGCCTGGGCCTGCCCCGCCGACGCGATCTACGTCGAAGGCGCGGACAACACCGAGACGGAACGCTTTTCGCCGGGTGAACGGTACGGGCAGGTCTATCAGATCAACTACCTGCGCTGCATCGGTTGCGGGTTGTGCATCGAGGCGTGCCCGACGCGCGCGCTGACCATGACCAACGACTACGAGATGACCGACGACAACCGCGCCGGCCTCATCTACGAGAAGGACCGGCTGCTGGTGCCGCTGCAACCGGGCATGTCCGCCCCGCCGCACGCCATGTACCCGGGCGCCGACGAGGGCGACTACTACCGCGGCAACGTGCCCGGCAGTGCGCAGGAAGCCAACGGCGGCAACACGACCGACGCGCCGGAGAGCCCGAAGGAGCCCGCCGCGGTGGGCGTGGAAGGAGGGTCGCGGTGAACTCGCTGATACTGGCCGCCGAGCCACTCACCCGCACCGGGACCGGCGAGGCGGTGAACTTCTGGGTGCTGGCGCCGCTGGCCGTGGTCGGCGCGCTCGGCATGGTGTTCGCCCGCAAGGCCGTGCATTCGGCGATCTGCCTGGCCGCCACCATGATCGTGCTCGCGGTGTTCTACATGGCCCAGGACGCGCTGTTCCTCGGCGTCGTGCAGATCGTCGTCTACACCGGCGCGGTCATGATGCTGTTCCTGTTCGTGCTGATGCTGGTCGGTGTCGACTCCGCAGAATCGCTGAAGGAGAACCTGCGCGGGCAGCAGCTCGCCGCGGCGGCGGTCGGACTCGGCTTCGGCATGCTGCTGATCAGCGGTATCGCCCGCGGCATCCGGGAATCCGAGATCAGCTTCCCGGCAACCGGTTTCGCGGGCCGCGACGTGATCGGCGAACTCGCCGAACTGATCTTCGTGCGCTACGTGTGGGCCTTCGAGCTCACCGGCGCGCTGCTGATCACCGCGACCATCGGCGCGATGGTGCTCGCGCACCGCGAGCAGTTCGGGCCGAAGATCGGGCAGCGCGAGATGTCGGTGCGCCGGTTCCGCGAGGCAGGCCACCGGGCCACCCCGCTGCCGACGCCGGGCGTCTACGCCAGGCACAACGCGGTCGACATTCCGGCCAGGCTGCCCGACGGCTCCTTCGAGGAACTGTCGGTCAGCACCATCCTGCGGCACCGCCGCACGAGGGCGCTCGCCGAGGCGGCCGTCACCCCGGCCGCAGCCACAGCACCAGGCAACTCGGTCGCGTCCACGACCGAAGCACCCGCTACCTCGGTCGCGACCGAGAACCAGCGCGACGAGGAAGGCAACCGGTGAATCCGCAGAACTACCTGTTCCTGTCCGCCCTGCTGTTCACGATCGGCGCGGCCGGCGTGCTGCTGCGGCGCAACGCCATCGTGGTGTTCATGTGCATCGAGCTGATGCTCAACGCGGTGAACCTCGCGTTCGTCACCTTCGCCAGGTTGCACGCGAACCTGGACGGTCAGGTGTTCGCGTTCTTCACCATGGTGGTCGCCGCGGCCGAAGTCGTTGTCGGCCTTGCCATCATCATGACCATCTTCCGCGCCCGCCGCTCGACCTCGGTCGACGACGCCAACCTGTTGAAGTTCTGATATGGGTACAGCGACGCTCTGGCTCATGCCCGCCCTGCCGCTCGCAGGTGCGGTATTCCTTCTGCTCACCGGCCGTTTCAGCGACAAGTGGGGGCATCTGCTCGGCACCGCGCTGGCGCTGGCCGCGTTCGTGGTCGCCGGCATCGGCTTCTTCGACATGCTCGGCCGCGACACCGCGGCGCGCGGCATCCATACCGACCTGTTCAGCTGGGTGCCGGTGGCCGGGCTGCAAGCCGACTTCAGCCTTCAATTGGACCAGCTGTCCATGTGTTTCGCGCTGCTGATCACCGGCGTCGGCTCGCTGATCCACATCTACTCCATCGGCTACATGAGCCACGACCCGGGACGGCGCCGATTCTTCGGCTACCTCAACCTGTTCCTGGCGGCCATGCTGCTGCTGGTGCTCGCGAACAACTACCTGGTGCTGTACCTCGGCTGGGAAGGCGTCGGTCTGGCGTCCTACCTGCTGATCGGGTTCTGGTACCACAAGCCCTCGGCCGCCACGGCAGCAAAGAAGGCGTTCGTGGTCAACCGGGTCGGTGACATGGGGCTGGCGATCGCCATGTTCGTCATGTTCTCGACGTTCGGGTCGATCAACTTCACCGATGTGTTCGCGGGTGCGCCGCAGGCCGGGGAGGGCACGCTCACCGCAATCGGGTTGCTGTTGTTGCTCGCCGCGTGCGGTAAGTCCGCGCAGGTGCCGCTGCAGTCCTGGCTCGGGGACGCGATGGAAGGCCCGACCCCGGTGTCGGCGCTCATCCACGCGGCCACCATGGTCACCGCGGGTGTGTACCTGATCGCGCGGTCCGGTCCGATCTTCGATCTGGCGCCGGACGCGCGGCTCGGCGTCGTGCTCGTCGGCGCGGTGACGTTGCTGTTCGGTGCGATCGTCGGCTGCGCCAAGGACGACATCAAGAAGGCCCTCGCCGCCTCGACGATGAGTCAGATCGGCTACATGGTGCTCGCCGCGGGCCTCGGGCCGGCCGGATACGCCTTCGCCATCATGCATCTGCTCACCCACGGGTTCTTCAAGGCCGGACTGTTCCTCGGGGCCGGTTCGGTGATGCACGCGATGGACGACGAGACCGACATGCGCCGCTACGGCGGACTGCGCAAACTGTTGCCGATCACCTACGTCACCTTCGGGCTCGGCTACCTCGCCATCATCGGTGTGCCGCCGTTCGCGGGGTTCTTCTCCAAGGACAAGATCATCGAGGTCGCGTTCAACCAAGGTGGTGTCAGCGGTTTGGTGCTCGGCACGGTGACCCTGCTCGGTGCCGGGATCACCGCGTTCTACATGACGCGCGTGATGATCATGACGTTCTTCGGTGAACGCCGCTGGAAGCCCGACACTCATCCGCACGAAGCCCCCGCGGTGATGACCGGGCCGATGATCCTGCTCGCCATCGGATCGGTCACCGCGGGTGCGTTGTTCGCGTTCGGTGCCTCGCTGCAGAACTGGCTCGCGCCGGTTGTCGGCGTGCATCACGGCGAGCATGTCGTCCCGGCGGCTGTCGTGACCGCGCTCGCGCTGACCGTGGTCGCCTTCGGTGTCGGCATCGCCTACTACCAGTACGCGCAGCGCGACATCCCCGAGCACGCACCGGCAACCGTCTCCGCGCTGACCGTCGCGGCCCGCAAGGACCTCTACGGTGACGCGGTCAACGAGGCGGCCTTCATGCGCCCGGGCAGTTACCTGACCCGCGCGCTGGTGTTCCTCGACAACCGGGGCATCGACGGGATCGTCAACGGGACGGCCGCGCTGATCGGTGGTCTGTCCGCTCGAATCCGGCGGGTACAGACCGGATTCGTGCGGTCCTATGCCCTGTCCATGTTCACCGGCGCGGCCCTGGTGGCTGCCGCCCTGCTGGCGGTGAGGTTGTGGTGAAGGACTTTCCCTGGTTGACCACGTTGTGGTTGGCGCCTGTCATCGGTGCGGTCGTCGTGCTGGCGCTGCCCGCCGCGCAACGACTGCTCGCCCGCTGGGTCGCGCTGGTGGTATCGATCGCGGTGCTGGCGTTCGCCGTCGTGCTCGCCGTGCGCTTCGAACCCGGTGGCGAGCAGTACCAGTTCGTCGAGGACCACGAGTGGATACCGGCCTTCGGCGCCGGATATACCGTCGGCGTCGACGGGATCGCGCTGGTGCTGGTGCTGCTCACCACCGCGCTGGTGCCGCTGCTGATCCTGGCGGGCTGGCACGACGAGCGCGAGGTCGGCAGCGGGCGGCGGGTGTCGCACACCTATGTCGCGCTGACGCTGCTGGTCGAGGCGATGGTGCTGATCTCCTTTGTCTCGCTCGATATTCTGCTGTTCTACGTGTTCTTCGAAGCCATGTTGATCCCGATGTACTTCCTCATCGGTGGCTTCGGACCGCGGTCGGCGAACGTGGAACTGCGCCAGCAGCGGTCGCGGGCGGCGGTGAAGTTCCTGCTGTACAACCTGTTCGGCGGGCTGATCATGCTGGCCGCGGTGATCGGGTTGTATGTGGTCACCGCGCGCAACGGGCTCGGCGCGGACTCGGCGGGCACCTTCGACTTCCGCACGGTGGTCGCCGCCGCCAACTCCGGACAGCTCGGCGCCGCACCCGCGGTGCTCAACGCGCTGTTCCTCGGCTTCATGTTCGCCTTCGCGGTGAAGGCGCCGCTGTGGCCGCTGCACACCTGGCTGCCCGACGCCGCCGTCGCCGCGACACCGTCGAGTGCGGTGCTGATGATGGCGGTGGTCGACAAGGTCGGCACCTTCGGCATGCTGCGCTACTGCCTGATGCTGTTCCCCGACGCGTCGAGTACCTATGCGCCGCTGGTGATCACGCTCGCCGTGATCGGCATCATCTACGGTGCGCTGCTGGCCATCGGGCAGACCGACGTGATGCGGTTGATCGCCTACACCTCGATCTCGCACTTCGGGTTCATCATCCTGGGCATCTTCGCGATGACCAGTCAGGGACAGACCGGCGCCACGCTGTACATGGTCAACCACGGCATCTCCACCGCCGCGCTGTTCCTGATCGCCGGATTCCTGGTGTCGCGCCGCGGTACTCGGCTCATCGCCGACTTCGGCGGCGTGCAGAAGGTGGCGCCGGTACTGGCGGGCAGCTTCTTCATCGCGGGTCTGGCCACGCTGTCGCTGCCCGGGCTCGCACCGTTCATCAGCGAATTCCTGGTGCTGGTCGGCACCTTCAGCCGCTACCAGTTCGCGGCGGTCGTCGCGACCGGTGCGCTGGTGCTCGCGGCGCTGTATGTGCTGTGGCTCTACCAGCGCATGATGACCGGCCCGGTCAAGGAGGGCAACGAACACATCTACGACCTGGTGCCCCGCGAACTCGCGGTGGTGGTGCCGTTGATCGCGGCGCTGCTGTTCTTCGGTGTGTATCCGAAACCGATCCTGGACTTCATCAATCCCGCGGTGAGCCAGACCTTGACCACCATCGGCAAGCACGATCCCGAACCCGCGGTGCCCACGCTGCCCGAGGCGGGTAAGGCCGAACATCCCGGAGGTGTGCACAAATGAGTCGTTTCAGTGTTCGCGTCGCCATCGCTCTCGTCGTCGCGGGTCTGCTCGCCACGATGTTCACCTTCTCGAGGACGGCCTAAGTGACTTCCTTGGACTACGGAACAACCCTCGCCGCGACGATTCCGGCTCCGAGCATCGAATACGGCCTGCTTTCGCCGATGCTGATCGTGCTGGGTGCCGGTGTGATCAGTGTGCTGGTCGAGGCCTTCATGGGGCGGCGGTTCCGGTTCGGCACGCAGTTGCTGCTGAGCCTCGCCGGTCTGGTCGCCGCGTTGGTCGCGGTGGTGCTGCTCGCCGGCAGCGAGGGCACCGCGATGGTCGGCGCGGTCGCCGTCGACGGGGTCACGCTGTTCCTGCAGGGCACCATCCTGGTGGTGGCGATCCTCGGGGTGCTGTTCATGGCCGAGCGCGGCGCCGAACCGCGGGTCGAGGCGCGCAGCGGTCCCGGCACCTGGAGTGTCGCCGCGGCGACACTCGGGCGTGGCGTGGATGCGTTTACGCCGCAGGCGTCTTCGGTGCCCGGGAGTGCGATGGAGCGGACCGCGCTGCGGGCCGGGATCGCGACCACCGAGGTCTTCCCGTTGACGCTGCTCGCGGTCGGCGGGCTGCTGCTGTTCCCCGCGTCGAACGATCTGCTCACCATGTTCGTCGCGCTCGAGGTGCTGTCGCTGCCGCTGTATCTGCTGTGCGGGCTGGCCCGGCGCAAGCGGCTGCTGTCCCAGGAAGCGGCGCTGAAGTACTTCCTGCTCGGCGCGTTCTCCTCGGCGTTCTTCCTCTACGGTGTCGCGCTGCTGTACGGGCAGGCGGGCACGGTGCAGCTGGCCGGAATCGCCGATGCTATTGCCGAGCATCCGGATAACGCGATGCTCGCACTGCTCGGTGTGGCGATGCTCGCGGTGGGGCTGCTGTTCAAGATCGGCACGGTGCCGTTCCAGTCCTGGGTGCCCGACGTGTATCAGGGTGCGCCGACACCGATTACGGCGTTCATGGCGGCCGCTACCAAGATCGCGGCAGTCGGTGCGTTGTTGCGGGTACTGCAAGTCGCGGTGCCCGGACTGCGCGACGACTGGCGTCCGGTGCTCGCCGCCATCGCCATCGCCACCATGGCCGTCGGCGCCGTCATGGCGATCACGCAGACCGACGTCAAGCGGATGCTCGCGTATTCCTCGGTCGCCCATGCCGGTTTCATCCTCACCGGTCTGGTCGCCGCCAACGACAAAGGCGTCTCGGCCATCCTGTTCTACCTGGTGGCCTACGGTCTCGGCACCGTCGGCGCCTTCGCCGTCGTCAGCCTCGTCCGCGACGCCGCAGGCGACGAAGCCACCACCCTGTCCCAATGGGCAGGCCTCGGCCGCCGCTCCCCTTGGCTCGCCAGCGTCTTCGCCCTCTTCCTGCTCTCCTTCGCCGGTCTCCCACTGACCAGCGGATTCGTCAGCAAGTTCGCCGTTTTCGAAGCCGCGGCCGCAGGCAACGCCGCCTTCCTGGTCATCGTCGGCGTCATCTGCAGCGCCATCGCCGCCTTCTTCTACATCCGCGTCATCGTCCTCATGTTCTTCACCGACCCACCCACGGACGCCCCCACCGTGGTCGCCCCGTTCCTCACCACCACGGTCGTCACCTTCGGTGCCGGGGCAACCATTGTTCTCGGCGTCTTCCCGCAGATGGTGCTCGATCTGGCCGACCGAGCGTCGACCTTCGTCCGCTGAGAGTTGTTTTGCGTCTGCCGCATACCTGTTGATCGGGTGTGCGGCAGACGCGTTTGACCGGTGCCCGCGCGGACCTGGACTGTGCTCGCTCGCCGCGAGCACGGCAGCGACGGCCACCGTCCGCATGCTCGCTCCCGCCGGCGCAGGTGCGTTGATCGAGCTGGCCGGCCCGCGTCCGGTACTGCTCTGCCTGGCGGCTCTCGCGCTGCCGTTCGTTCTCCTGCTCGTCCTGTCCGGTTCGTCGGCCCGTGTGCTCCGACGGGCAGAATGTGCACGGTGAGTGTGGATTTGGATGTCCTGCGCTGGCTTTCCGAGCGTCGGACGTCGACGTGGACGACGATGGCGCGGTGGGCGATGGATATGGGTGCGAGCCCTGCGGTCATGGTCGCGGTCGGGGCGGTGGGGCTGATCGTGGTGGTTGCGAAACGTTGGTGGTGGCAAGGGGTTACGGTCGCCGTCGCGAGTGTGGCGGCGCTCGTGGTCGCCAGTGTGTTCAAGCAGATGGTTCAGCGGGCGCGTCCGTCCGGGGATCTGGCCGTAGTTCAGGTCGGTGGATGGGCGATGCCGTCGACTATCGCGGCGATGACGGCGGCCGTGGTAGTCGCCACCTATCTGGTGTTGCCTTGGTCGGCGGGGCAGCGTCGCTGGACGGTCGCCCTGCTCGCGGTGATTGTCCTGCTGATCGGTGTGGCGATGGTCTATCTCGGGGCGCATTGGCCGACCGATGTACTGGTCGGCTGGGCTGTGGGAGCCGGTGTGGGCGGGGTGGTCGCGAGCCTGCCTCTCGTCGGCCTCCATGCGGAGACCGGGAACCTTCCTCGTTAACCGCTGTGCGGGGCACTCAGGTGTGCAGGGAGCGGCCGCCGTCGATCACAAGGCGTTGGCCGGTCACGAAAGAGGCTGCTAGTGAGGCGAAGAAGCTGACGGCGGCGGCGATGTCATCCGGGATTCCCAAGCGGCCGACCGGGATGGTGGCGAGGTAGGCGGCTCGGGTTGCGGCGGAGACGTCGGCGTGGCGTTCGACCGGGACGAAGCCGGGGGCGACGGTGTTGACGGTGATGCCGAAGGGGGCGAGTTCGCGGGCCCAACTGCGGGTCAGGCCGATCTGAGCGTGTTTGGCGGTGGCGTAGGCGGAGCGGCCGGGAGGTGGGCGGTCGGCTACCTCGGAGTCGATGTGCACGATGCGGCCGTAGCGGCGTTCCTGCATGCCGGGGATTATGTGGTGCGCGAGCAGGATCGGGCTCTTCACGAAGAAGTTCAGTTGCGCCAGATGATCGTCCCAGTCGACGTCGGTCAACGGCGCCTCGGGTTGGGGGCCGGTCGCATTCAGGACCAGCACGTCGATCGGGCCGAGACGGTCGGTCACCGCGGCGACGAGTTCGCGCACCTGATCTTCGTCGGTGACGTCGGCCGCGAAGGCTTCGGCCACACCGCCGTTGTCGCGAATAGTCCGCACAACCGCCTGCGCCTTCTCCTCCCCCAAACCGTTGACAGCGACAGCCAACCCGTCTGCGGCCAGCCGCTGCGCAATAGCACTCCCCAGCCCGCGCGAGCTCCCGGTCACCAACGCCACCCGTCCCGGCACTGCCATGCATGGGATCATTCCACGCCACAATCCCCTTGGCGACAGGCCGTTTCGGTGATCGAGCCGCGAGTGAGAAGTGGTCGGCGGTGTTCATGATCGACGAGACAGTCCTCGCGGCATCGCCGATAACTCCGCCACCGTGTCCCGCCCGACGAGGAGTCAGACGGCGACCGGGACATAGCGGCGCAGACGCGCGGGCAGGGGCGCCCTCATATACCGCTCGACGCGAGGTCCGGCGGTGAGCGGGACACCATTGCGGAAACGTACTGGGCTGCCGGCATGTCCGGCCCGACACGGGGGGCCGCCGCCATGTCCCGCCCGACACGGAGCCGGACGGCGAGCGGGACATGACGGCGCAGACGTGCGAGTAGGAGCGCCTTCATGTCCCGGTCGTCGCAGCACCGCACAGTGAACGGGACATGGTGGCGCGGAAACATGCTGAGCCTTAATGATGTCCCGGTCGATGTGGCGTTGGGCGCAAAGCGGGACATAGCGGCGCGCACGTGCGGGTCGACGCACCATCATTTCCCGTTCGGCGCGCGGCCGGACGGTGAGCGGGACATGATGGCGCGGAACCGCAAGTGCCGTCGCCGTCATTTCCCGTTCGGCGCGCGGCCGGACGGTGAGCGGGACACGGTGGCGCAGAACTACCTGTGGCGCCGCCGTCATGTCCCCCTCGGCACGGGGGCAGTCGGCCAGCGGGACACGGTGGCGGCATACGTCGAGAGGGCCTGCCACCTCGTCCCGTTGGCGCGGTGGCTGTGCGTTTCAGTTCACCGGGACAGGGCACGCGGCATCGCCGATGACTCCGCCACAGGGTCCCGCTCGACGCGGAGCAGGACGGCGAACGGGACATAGCGGCGCAGACGTGCGAGTAGAGGCGTCCTCATGTCCCGCTCGACGCGGGGTTGGGCGGTGAGCGGGACACCATGGCGGAAACGTGCTGGGCCGCCGTCATGTCCGGCCCGATGGGGTGGGGCCGCCATGATGTCCCGCCGGATGTGGAGCTGGGTGTCGAGCGGGACATAGCGGCGCACACGTGCGGGTGGGGCAGCTGTCAAGTCCAGCCCGACACGGAGTCGGACGGTGAACGGGGATATAGGCGGCGCAGGCGGCGAGTAGAAGGACCCTTGTGTCCCGGTCGTCGCCGGGCCGGATGACGAATGGGACATGACGGCGGAGAAGTGCAGCGCGTGCCGTCATGTCCCGCGAGGGGTGGAGTCGGACGGCGAGCGGGACATGAGCGGAGGGACGTGCCGAAGGGGCCGCTGTCATGTCCCGCTCGACGCGGAGCCGGACGGTAAGCGGGACACGATGGCGGAGACGTGCGAGTACGGGCGCCGTCATGTCCCGCTCGACGCGGGGTCGGGCGGTGAGCGGGACACCATGGCGGAGACGTGCGAATACGGGCGCCGTTATGTCCCGTTGATCATGAGCACTTGGTTGCGTGGCCGACGGCTGCTGGGTTAGTGGAGGTAGGAGGCTCCGTTGACGTTGAGGACGGAGCCGGAGGTCCAGGTGGCTTCCGGGGAGGCGAGATAGCGGACGGCGGAGGCTATTTCGGCGGGGGTGGCTACTCGGCCGAAGGGGCTTTGGGCGCGGACGTCGTCGGTGACGCGGTGGGCGACGCGTTCGGTTGCGACGAAACCGGGGGCGACCGAGGCGACGGCGATGCCGTGGGGGGCCAGTTCGACGGCGAGGGACTGGCCGAGGGCGTGCACGGCGGCTTTGCTGGCACCGTAGCCAGCGTATTCGGGTTCGCCGCGGAACGCGCCGCGCGAGCCGATGTTCACGATTCGTCCCGCGATGCCCTTGGCGATCATGTGCCGGGCGACGCAGTAGGACATGTTGGCGGTCCCGAACACGTTGACGTCCATGGTTTCTCGCCATGTCCGTTGCCATTCGGCATAGTCGGTGTCCGCAACCGGATGTGCGATATTGACCGCCGCATTATTGACCAGCACATCGACCGTGCCCAGTCCTTCGATTGCCGCGTCCACAATCCCCGCGACGGCTTCCGGGGAACCGATGTTCCCACTGACGAGCACATGCCCCTCACCCGGCAGACCGCGCAAGGTTTCCGCACCATCGTCCCGGCTGGACGAGTAGTGAACCGCCACGCGATCGCCGATCTCCGCGAACGCCAGGGCAATCGCCCGCCCGATCCCCCGCGAGGCCCCGCTCACCAACACACCCCGACTCATCCTGTGATCACCATGCCGCAAGCTTGCCATTGCGGCTCTTCGCTCGTCGCCCCCATACCGGCCCGAGCGGTGCTGCTTGCCGTGGCGGCCGCAGCAGCGCGATCCCGATCGCCGACACCACTCGGCGGAGTGGCTGCCGATATCGAGCTGGGTGGCCCGCTGCGCCATCTGGGCGGCGAGGTCCACCTCGTCACAGACAGCTTCGGAAACAACGCCGCGGCGACGAGCACCGATCCGGCAGCCAAACCATGTGGCGCCCAGTACTACTCGGCGATCATCGCCCCGGTGTGCAGCGCGATCCCGGACTGCGCGGCAACGCCGGCGTGCAGCAAACCGGCGCCGTCGATCTGATAACTCGGACCCGTGCAGGATCCCCCCTGCACGACACCATGCAGCACATCGCAGTAACTGCCCGCAGGCAGCGAGGTCTGGTAAACACCTGCGTCAGCAGGAAAGTCCTCACCGTTGAGCACGAGATACCCCTCGCTACCCCGCCCGAACGCAATCCTGTCGCCACCGTTGTCGGCCCAACCCACCACCGGCTGCCCATGAACCTGCTCATGGAACCCGACCATGCCGCCGATACCCGTCCACGCATGCTCACACAACCAATGCCCATCTCCGCACCGCGAATCCATCGCACGCCCGAGCGGATCGGACGGCGGCGGCTCGTCATAACTGTTGAACGAGTACCCGCTGAGCACCTTCGGCCGCCCGTACGGCCAGGCGAGCATGAACGCATTCGCCATCGTGTACCGCTCGCCGTCGGCGTAGGTCAACGTGGAACCGTTGTGCTCGGTGTCGTGGTTGGCCACGAAGACCACGGTGTTGTCGGAGGGCAGCGCCGAGCTGAAGGTGCGCAACCAGGCGAGCCGCCCGTGCCGGAAGATCTGGCTCAGGGTGCCTGCGTAACGCAGGTCCATCACGGCACCGGTGGCGAGGTACTCCTCGGGCTGCACGCCTTCACCCCAGCCGTAGATGACCTCCTGGTAGACGTAGGCCGGTCGGTTCAGTCGCTGCTCGATCGCCGCAATGTCTTCGGGCGGAATATATTTGGCCGAGTCGATGCGGAACCCGTCGACTCCGAGGGAGAGCAGATCGTTGAGGTAACCGGCGATGCGATCCCGGACGGCGTCGTCACCGGTCGCCAGGTCTGCCCCGTTGAACGATTGGCAGTTGAACACCTGGAAACGGTCCGCGAGGTTCTCAACGGCATCATTCGGTGTGCCGCAATGGTGGAAGTCGCGCTCGCTGTAGGGCACCGCCGGATACCAGTAATGGCAGTACGGGGTGATCGCGCTGCCGATGCTGCAATCGGTCGTCGCGGACATGTTGTTGATGACCGCGTCGATGTACACCTGCACACCCGCGTCGTGGCAACTGCGCACCATGGCCGCCAGCTCGTCCCGCGTGCCGAAGCGACTGTCCAGCTTGTAGGACACGGCGGAGTAGCTCTGCCACCAGGGGAACCCCTTGTCCGGCCAGAGGGAATGCTCCTCCGGTGGCGAGGTCTGCACGGCGCTGTACCCCAGTTTGCCGAGCGTTGCCTGACATTCGTGGCCGATGGACCGCCAGTTCCAGCCGAACATCTGCGCGATCACATCACGCCCACTGAGCTCCTCGGCCGACGACCGGGCGGGAACCGTGACCCACGTCGTTGCCACCGCAGTGATCAGCGCATATATCCATACGCGGCCCATGGGCCGACTGTATCCGAGGGGCACATCCGACCAGTCCCTCCTACGGCCCGACGCGCCGGACCGGCGTCTGCCGCGCTGCACGCGACGGCGTTGCTACGGGAGGTTGGCAGTGTGGACGGCAGTTCGACGGTGCAGACCTACGCGCACCCGGGCTTCCAACTCCGGCAGCACTTCGATGCGGGCAGGCGATGCGACCCGGTACGCGGCATCGGTGGACCACACGCTCCGCATACCGTCGACCACCATGCCAAGGATGACGACGCCCCGCCCGGCTGCGGTCGATGGCGTCGCGGCAAACCTTCTCCAGTGTGTCTGCGGCCCAACGGAATACGGCCGTGCCATCCCGGTCGCTCTGGGCGGCTCGCCGCCAGGCCGGGAACGAAAAAGGCTGCGGCCGAAGCTTTTCGATCACCGTGCCGCCCGAGATCACGCTGCACTGCGCCCCTTCGTGAGCTCGGCGACGCCGGAGGCGGCTCAAGATCGGCACCCCGCT
Source organism: Nocardia suismassiliense (assembly GCF_900269665.1). Taxonomy (GTDB): domain Bacteria; phylum Actinomycetota; class Actinomycetes; order Mycobacteriales; family Mycobacteriaceae; genus Nocardia; species Nocardia suismassiliense. The sequence goes on along the minus strand of NZ_LT985361.1, from coordinate 4,773,355 downwards.
GCCCCCCGGCCCCATACGATTCGTAAGGGACCGTCGATATCGACAGGCAGGGGTGTGGGCCATGAGCGAGCGTGAACCGACCGACTATCAATCCGGTCCCCTGCGACTGCTGTGGTGGCTGGTCGTCTGCCAGCGCACCCGTGTCGCAACCGGCGCGGTGCTGGGCACCCTGTGGATGGTCGGCCTCGCACTCCCGCCCTATCTCCTGTCTCGCGCGATCGATGACGGACTACGCGCGCACGACATGCAAGCACTGGCGTGGTGGACACTCGCGATCCTCGGCGCCGGGATCGCGACCGCGGGACTGGCCGTCGCCCGGCACCGCACGATGACCAAGGTCAGGATGGACGCCTCGTTCCGGATCGCCCGCACCACCGCCAACCACGCCGCGCACCTGGGCGCCACACTGGCACGGCGCACCACGGCGGGTGAGGTCGCGGCGATCGGCATGGGCGACGTGCGCGCGATCTCCACGTCGCTGACGATCACCGGCCCGGGCGTCGGCGCGGTGATCGCCTACGTGACCGTGGCCGTACTGCTGTTCTCACTGTCGCCGCTGCTCGCGCTGGTGATCCTGACCGGCGTTCCGCTGCTCGTGGTCGCGGTCGGCCCGCTGCTCGGCAGACTGTATCGGGTCGGCGCGGATTACCGTGAGCTCCAGGGTGTTTCGACCGCACGGCTGGTCGACATCCTGACGGGTCTGCGCATCCTCAACGGTCTCGGCGGCAAGCAACACTACATCGACCGCTATCGGCAGGACTCGCAATCCTTGCGGCACAAGGGTTATCGGGTCGGCGCGGTGATGAGCTGGCTGGGCGCGCTCGGCACCGGGTTGCCCGCGCTGTTCCTCGCCGCCGTCACCTGGCTGGCCGCACGGATGGCCGTCGACGGCACGATCTCGATCGGCGACCTGGTCGCCGTGTACGGCTATGTCGCGATGCTGGCGGTCCCGGTGTCGTTCTTCATCGAAGCCGCCAACATGCTGACCCACGGCATCATCGCGGCCCGCCGGGTGATCCGGCTGCTCGCGGTGACACCGGATCACCTGGATACGGCGACCGTGGCCGACGCACCGGACCACCCGGAAACCCTGCGGGACCCGGCCTCGGGAGTCGAGGTCCGGCCCGGCGTCCTCACCGCGCTCGCGGGTGGCCGCCATGGTGATGCCGTCGCCGTCGTGGACCGGCTCGGCCGATTCGCGGAGTCGACGGTGGAGTGGGGCGGACGCAGGCTGGACGACATCGTGCTGGATCAGGTTCGTGCACGAATTGCCTTGGCAGACAACGATGCCGCGCTGTTCACCGGCACGGTCCGGGAGGTCGTCGCGGGACGACGCGAACCGGACGACGGGAAAATCGAAGCGGCCATCCACGCTGCCGCGGCCACCGACGTGCTGGAAGCACTGCCCGGCGGATTGGACTCGGTGATCACCGCGCAGGGACGCAACCTCTCCGGCGGTCAGCGGCAACGTCTTCGGCTGGCTCGTGCGTTGTACGCCGAACCGCAGATCCTGCTGGCAGTGGAACCCACCTCGGCCGTCGACACGCATACCGAGGCGGTCATCGCGACCAGGCTGCGGCTCGCTCGCACCGGCCGGACCACCGTCGTTACGACGACGTCCCCGCTCGTGCTCGAGCAGGCCGACGTCGTCGACTACCTCGTCGGCGGGCGGGTGGCTGCTCGCGGCACACATCACGAGTTGCTCGCCACCGAGCCGGGCTATCGCGCCCTGGTATCCCGCGACGCGGACGAGAAGGCGCTGCGATGAGCCCCGTGAGTAAGGACGCCGCGACTCTGCCCGTCGCGGACCGGGCCGCCGTACGCCGCGCCGCCTGGCTCGATATCCGAGCGGACCGAACAGGTTTCGCCATAATGCTGCTCCTCAACGCCCTCGCCGCCGCAGCCGGACTCGCGGCACCGCGTCTGCTCGGTGCGATCGTGGACACGGTCAAGGAATCGACCGGACCGGACGCGGTCTCCAGAATCGACGAACTCGCGCTGGCGATCCTCGCCTTCACCCTCATCCAGCTGGTGCTGACGAGGTTCGCGCTGTACGCGGGCGCACGTTTCGGTGAGGGGGCCGCCGCCCGCATCCGCGAACGCTACCTCGACCGCACGCTCGCGCTGCCCGCCTCGACCGTCGAACATGTGCCGACCGGTGATCTGGTCACCCGCGGAACCAGCGACGTCGGCAGCGCCGCCACCGCGCTACGCGACGCCGCCCCAGAGGTTTTGGTGGCCACGGTGCAGGCCGTGTTCATCATCGCAGCGGTCATGGTGTTGCATCCGCTGCTCGGCGTGTGCGCGTTGACCAGCCTCATCGGCATCGCCGTAGCGTTGCGCTGGTATCTGCGCCGGGCCCGCACCGACTACCTCACCGAGGGTGCCGCCACGGCAGCACTGGCCGACATCCTCACGACGACCGCCCACGGTGCCCGCACCATCGAGGCGTTCGGGTTGCACGAGCGCTTCCGCACACAAACCGATACCGCGATCGCACATGCACGCCGGACCCGGTTGCGCACCCTGTGGCTGCGTTCGGTGCTGATGCCGTCGGTCGATGTCTCGCAGGTGGTCGCGCTGGCCGGCGTGCTGGTCCTCGGCGGCATGCTGGAGCGGACCGGCGTGGTGAGTCTCGGCACCGTCATCGCGGCCGTGCTCTATCTGCGGCAACTGTCCGGGCCGCTGGACACCATCATGATGTGGATCGAACAGCTCCAGCAGAGCAGTGCGTCCTACGCCCGTGTCGAAGGACTCGCGCAGGCGCCCAGCGACAAACCCCGCAGCACCGCCGAGCCCGCCGACGACCGAATCGAGGTCGCCGACTGCCATTTCGCCTACACCGACGACCGGGACGTGCTGCACGGCGTCACCCTCGACATCGCGGCCGGGGAGAAACTCGCGATCGTCGGACCGTCGGGCGCTGGCAAAACCACCCTCGGCCGGCTCCTCGCCGGACTGGAGGAGCCACGGTCGGGAACCGTGTCCGTCGGTGGCGTACCGATCGCCGACCTCGCCCCAGAGTTGTTGCGGCGCCAGGTCGTTCTCGTCACGCAGGAGCACCACGTCTTCCAGGACACGCTGCGCGGCAACCTGCGCGTCGCGGACCCCACCGCAACCGACGAACGGATGCGTGACGCACTCACCACCGTCGACGCCCACTGGGCACTCGAACTTCCCGACGGCCTCGACACCGAAATCGGCGGCGCAGCAAACACACTCAACGGCGCCCAGGCACAACAGCTCGCCTTGGCCCGGGTAGCGCTGGCCGACCCGCACACACTGATCCTCGACGAAGCAACGGCCCTACTCGATCCCGCCTCCGCCCGCGCCACCGAGCGCGCCCTAGCCGCGGTCCTGGCAGGCCGCACCGTGATCGCCATCGCCCACCGCCTGCACACCGCACACGACGCCGACCGCATCGTCGTGCTGACCGAGGGGTCGATCATCGAGCTCGGCACGCACGACGAACTCGTCGCGGAGGCAGGCATTTACGCCGGTTTGTGGCGGTCCTGGCACGGCGACTGAATGGTGGCGCGGTCCGAAACCAGCTCACCGCACGTCCGGCAGTGCCTCGGCCAGCCTCTACCGCGGGTGCTGTTCCCTACACCAGTACCCAACCCCGCTTATCAAGCGGACGATTGTGGTCCCATCCGGAGTGAGTGCGATTCCGAATAGGTTCTGAGGCCGGTCGTTCGTGGTGTGGTCGGCCGGCCAGCTCGAACAGTCCTGTCAGGGTCAACTCGGAAGGGGCGTTATGGCTACAGTCCGCTCTCGGTTACTTCGATCCGGACTCACCACCGTGCTGTCGGTCCTGGTCCTGGAATTCGGTGCATCCAGCGCGGCAGATGCTTCGCTGACCGATTCGGCCGATCGGCCTGCGGCGTGTACGACGGTCTCCACGCCGGAAGACAAATTCACGAAGTGCGGGCCGACTCGTTGCCGGTCATATGAAAAGTGCTGTAAGGGAGATGGAGCACCCTTTTGTGTCTACAAGAGGGAGGTTTGCCCGAAGAAGGGGCAGGAAGCGGATTGATCAATCGCATCACGGTCACGTTTCGTGACCGTCTGGGCCGGACCATATCCGCCGAAACCACTCCCCGTTGATCTTGGCGAACTGCATGAACCATCGGGCAAACTCCTGACAAATCTCCCAGTGACGTAGGTCTCGGTCCGTGGCAACGTCACTGACCGTGGCAAATGCGGCGCGGCGTCTCGGACGGTCGGTACAGCAGGGTGGGCGGCGCGGCGAGCGCCGAAATGGTTGGGCGGCAACGGTGGTGATGACGGTGGTGGCCGCCGGTTTGGTCCCGCCGGGACTGGCGGCGGCGGCCGAGGAACCGCCGGCGTCGGTGGCGACGGACCGCCAGGAACAGCAGGTCGCGACGCGCGACGGAATCGCGGTGTCCTACGTGAGCTTCCGGCTGCCGTTGCCTGCCGGGGTGCCCCCGCACCCGGACGCCTGCGATCGCACCGGGTACCTGCGTTATCGGCCCGTCGGCGGTCCGGAGAATTCGCGCGACGCCGACGCGGTGGTCGTGCAGCAGCAGGGATTGGGCGGTGGCGCAGTCAATTCCGAGGGTGTCGCGGGCAATACGGTGCGCTCGGCGAAATCCCTCGGCCGCAGTATCGAGTTCTGGTCGCTGGCGCGGCGTGGCGCCTGCTTGGATGAGACAGCGGGCTTCGACTACGCCTTGCAGACCGGGAACTACTTGGACGCGGTCGACTACTACTTCAACGGCAAACCGATCGACGGGCGCACCTTCCCCGGCTTCAAGCAATCGCAGGACCTGGCCATCCTCGACGCGATCGGCGTGGAGCGGGTGATCAGGGACCAGTACGAGATCATGCTGCACGAGGTGCCGGATCAGGCTGAGCGGCAACGGAAATACATCTGCACCGGCATCTCGATGGGCGGGATGGTCACCGGGTTCTTCTCGGACTGGGATTTCGACGGCAACCCGGCCACCCAGGCCGACGCAGGCTACAACCAGTGCGCCGCGTTCGCCGCCCAGGACTCGATGGTCTCCTCGGACCCGGCCGCCATCCAGAACACGCCGTTCTTCAGCGATGTCACCAATGCGCTCATGGGCCCGACCAACACCGTGCTCAAGGCCGGATTCGACAGCGGGTTGCTGCCGATGCGCACCCTCGGCCCCGTTCCGGTGATCGGCACCAAGGCGATGATGCTCTACCGCCTCGCCGGACTCGCCGCGCATCTCGCGCCGGACGAGGAGAGCCAACTGCTGGCCCACCTGCACGATCCGGAGGTGGAGACCACGCTCACCACCATGTTCGGCCAGAGCTGGGCGGCGGTCGCGTCCGGCGGCTCGAACGGTGAGGGCACCATCCGCGACTATCGGTTCACCAATACGGCGCTGCTCGGCACGTTCATCGACAACAACTCCGGCAACTTCGCACTGCTGCAACAGGGTGTCGGCGCCCTTGCGGGTGGTCCGGTGCAGGAGAAGACCTTCCCCAATGGCGGTGGGGCGACCCAGGTTCCGGTGCTGGGCAACTACTTGCGGATGAGCGCGGGCCCGCAGACGCGGGTCGCGCCGACCGACCGGAACGTGCTCTACACATGGCGCAACTACAACGACGTCGTCGGCGTGCCGTGGACGGCGCCCAGCCGGGAGACCTCCGACATCCACGCCGTGGCAAGGCAATTGGGTACCGGCGCGCCAACCGCGTACTGGGAGACGTACTTTCCGGCTCGCATGGTCATCGATCTCGGCGCGGGCTTCACCGGCGCCCGCAGCGGCAACATGGTGAACCTGCGCTACCACAACATGAGTCGCACCAAACCGAACTTCATCGCTTATGCGGGCGACAGCGTCGTCCAGTACGGCGTGGGGACCTGGATTCCGACCGGAGCCACCGCCCAGGTGGAGACCCTGCCGGGTTACACCCACATCGATACGATCGGCGCGGCCGCGGTGCAGAACAACGGGAAGCCCGACTACAGCGGTCAGTACCTGGCCGAATTCATCCGGGGCCTCACCTAGCCAGACTCCGGGCGGCCTCGACCCTCATCAGGTCGCCCGGTGCACGTCCTGGACGGCGGTGCGGGCAGAACCGTCGTCCAGGACACCAGCGTCAGCCGAGCACTTCGCGCAGTCGGACGACGAAAGTCGCTGGGTCGTCGACGAATCCGATGTGCCCGCCCGGGAACAGGGTGGGCTCGACACCGAGCCGTGCGGCCAGCGCCCGCGTGGTGTGATCACAGAACTGGTCCGTCGAGTCGGCGCCGATCCCGGCAACCAGCCGGACCGGCGTCGCGCGCAGGACTTCGAGATCCGGCTTCCACCAGACGGTTCCGTCGATCTCGTGCAGGAACCAGAAGCGCTCGCTGGCCACCTGCGCCGGATCGCGGTCGCCACCGAACATCTGCTCGAGTACCGGCTCCGGCATCTCCATGTTGGCGTCGGCGAAGAACTTGCGCCAGGCGCCCAGTACGTCACCGCTGGCGTAGGTGGCGGCGAGATCAGCTGTGCTCGTGCGCATTTCATTATCGAGCACGACGTTGAGCGGCGGCTCGTGCGCGATCGCGGTGCTGACGAGTTCCGGGCGTGCCTGCACCAGCGCCAATGTGGTGACCGCGCCACCGCTGGAACCGAAGACCACGGCGGGTCCCGCGTCGAGGTGGGCGAGGATCCTGGCCAGGTCGTCGGCGCGCAGTGCGGGGGTCGAGTCCTGTTCCGGGTCGTCGAGCACGCTGCTCTTGTGCCCGCGCGGGTCCATGGTGAGCACGGTGTGGTCGGTGGCCAGCAGGTCGGCGAGCGGGGCGAAGGCGGCGGCATCCATCGGAGCGCCGACCAGTGCGATCAGCGGTCCGCTGCCGCGCACCTCGTAATGCAGGCGGGCGCCTGGGACATCGAGGGTGTTGGTGGCGACGGACGAGGTCTGGGTCATGAGTTCTCCTCTGCGGGTGCTACGTGCTCACGACTGACGACGGTGCGTGGGCGCGAAACTCATCGACTCGCTGCGGGGACAGTCGAAATCGCCGCGGCACACCGATGGACTCGCCCACCGCGATCGAGGGGATCGGTCACGCGTGAGCGGCGTGATCACCGTCCGCAGCCGACGTGAGCGCCATTGGGCGTAACCGCCGATCGAGGCTGGCGGGATCGCCGCATGTGGGGACGGGATCGCCCTGATTCGCCGAGAACCGCCTGGATATCGCTGCCGCAAGCCGTCACATAGGTGCGCGGTCCAGTCGTGACCGACTCGGTCAGCGTCTCGGCCGGGCGCTTGCCAAACCTAATACGCCTAGGTTATAAACTAGGCATACTAGCTTGAAGGAGGTGTCCACATGATGGCACGAGCCGGGTTGACCGCCGAACGGGTCACACGCGCGGCCGCCGACCTCGCCGATGAGATCGGGTTCGAGAAGGTCACGATGTCGGCGTTGGCCAAGAAGTTCGGCGTCAAGGACGCCAGCCTCTACTCCCACGTGAAGAACCTGCAGGAGCTGCGAGCGCGGGTCGCCATGCTCGCCGCCGCCGAAAAGACCGACCTGATCGCGACCGCCGTCGCGGGACGCGCGGGCCGTGACGCACTCGCCGCTTTCGCACACACCTGGCGCGAGTACGCGCTGCGCTATCCGGGCCGCTACGCCGCGACCCAAGCGCCGGTGCCGCCCGGACTGGTCGAGCCGGCCCCCGGCGCGGTGCGTGGCATCGAGCTCACCTACGGCATGCTGCGCGCCTACGGCCTTACCGAACCCGACCTCACCGACGCGGTCCGGTTGCTGCGCAGCACTTTTCACGGCTACGCCGCACTGGAGGCGACCGGCGGTTTCAGCCACTCCCGCGATACCGCCGCCTCCTGGGAACGCATCATCGACGCACTGCACGTCACGCTCGAGCAGTGGCCGTCCAGCAACGCGAAGGACGAGAAATGAGAACCGGCACCCTGAAAGTCCCCGGCGCCACCCTCTACTACGAGGTACGCGGCGACGGCCCCCTGCTCCTGCTGCTGCCCGGCAGCGGAGGTGACGCGGCCGTGTTCGACCCGATCGCCGACACCCTGGCCGAACATTTCACGGTCGCCACCCTCGACCCGCGCGGTTACTCGCGCAGCACCCTCGACACCGCCGAGCCTGTCAGCGAGCTGGTCGCGACGCAACGCGACGACGCCTACCGACTGCTCGAAACCCTTACTCCCGCAGGGGAAGACGCCTTCGTCTTCGGCGGAAGCGGCGGTGCGGTCATCGCCCTGGACCTGCTCGTCCACCACCCCGAACGGCTGCGTCTCGTCATCGCCCACGAACCCCCGTGCTTCGCGGTACTTCCCGACGCCGCCGAACAGAAGGCGTTCATCGACGAGGTCTACACCCTGTTTCGCACCGAAGGTGTCGCGGCCGCGGGTGCCCGCTTCCTCCAGGGCATCGGCGGCACCATGAAGCCCATGCCCGACCCCGCCGACCTCCCGCCCCGCGTCGCCGAAATGCTCCACCGCCTGCACGCCAATGCCGCGCCCATGATGGCCGACGAACTCCGCCCCATCACCTCCTACGAACCCGACGAGACCGGCCTCGCCGCTCACACCGACCGCCTCATCCTCGCCGCAGGCCGAGAAACCCGAGGCCAGCTCCCCCACCGCCCAGCCGCCACTCTGGCGGCCCGTCTCACCCTCCCTCTCAGCGAATTCCCTGGCGGGCACAGCGGTTTCACCGACGCCCCCGCCGAATTCGCGCACCAACTCCTAGACCTACTCCTCGCCGCCCGGGTGCCGTAGTACTCCAGCCGGACTCCGGACCGTGATGTGGCGTCATGAAGAACACCAGGGACCGATGAGTTACCGCGGCGGAAATGGTCTCTCCTTGCGAGACGCAACCGTAGAGGAGTCCCCATGCCGCTTGATATCCAACGATCACCCGAGCACCTGGTCACCGTCGGCGACGCCGACCTGTGTGTGACCACCTTCGGGTCGTGGCGGCAGCCGGCGCTGCTGCTGCCGAGCACCTCGCGACTGTTCTGGGAAAACGAGTTCTGCGAGCGGCTGGCCCACGCCAGCCGTTTCGTCCTGCGCTACGACATCCGCGACACCGGCCGTTCGACCGCCTATCCCACCGGCTCGCCCGGCTACGCCCTCCGCGACTTGGCCTCGGACATCATCGGACTACTGGATGTCTTCGAACTTCCGCAAGCCCACCTGGTCGGTTTCTCCGTCGCCGGATGGATCTGTCAACTCGCCGCCCTCGACCACCCCGACCGCGTCTCAGCCCTGACCCTCATCAATACCCGCCCAACATCCCCCGGCCCGGCAGACCCAGACCTACCCGACCACTCGGACCGGATCAAAGAATTCTTGACCAAAACCCCCGCTCCGGACTGGTCCGACCGAACGGCAGTGATCGACTACTGCGTCGAACAGGCTCGGATACGCGCGGGCACAAACGGATTCGACAGCCAGGAGGCCCGTCACCAAGCAACCCGAATGGTCGACCGCACCACCAACTTAACCTCCAGCCTGCTCAACCTGGCATACGTCGAAGCAGGCGACCGCTGGCGCGAACGCCTCGGAACCCTCACCGTGCCAACCCTCGTCGCCCACGGCACCGACGACCCATTCTTCCCGTACGGCAACGGCGAGGCCATGGTCCGCGAAATCCCCGGCGCCACCCTCCTCCCCCTGCACGGCATCGGCCACGAACTCCCACCCACCACCTGGGATCAACTGCTCACCGCGATGCTGGCACTCCAGCCGAAATCCGTGACCGATGAAGGTGCGGGACAAGGGGCGACCACCGCGTGAACACTTCGTGTTCGTGTGTGACACAACTGAATTAGCGGTGCCCGCCGGGTCACGGCGTGGCGCCTGATCGTTGACAATGGGTGGTTCTACGGTTCGGCCGCCGACAAAATTCAACACAGCCAAGTCTCGGTGTATCCGACTCATGCCAGAGCTGCCGGGCGCGGATCCTCGACCGTGCCCGGTGCGGTCATCCCCAGTACTCGCCGCGCTTTTTGCGTTCTTCCAGTTGGGTTAGGTATTCGGCTTCTTTAGGTGTACCTAGCCTGTCTTCGCCTCCAAACTTCTCGGGCAGGTGTCTTTGCCGTTCGGGAGGTATGGCATCGCGGATGCGGTTGAATTCGGCGGCCGCCGCCAGTATCCGAGCCTTTTCTTCTTCGCTCAGCGGGTCTGTGTTCTCCTCCGGGTCCTCGAATATCTTGCCGTCGATTTCCTTTGCCATTGTCGCTCCTAAATCTTTTCGCCCATGACGATGACGGTTCGGCCGTCGATTGTTTGGTTAGAAATTACCTCAAACCGGGTAGGTGACTTGAACAGCACTTCCAGCTCGTCGGGAAGTCCGCCGTTGTGGCCGATATATTTACCATTCTGGGACATAATCTGGAACTCCACATTTCGCGTCGCTTCCGATTTCGCCGCGTCGGGCAGGGCCGATGACGAGGTGAACGGCTGCTCGGTGATGTTGCCGCCTTCCTTGTATCGGGCAATCTCGTCGGGGGTCAGCTCGACTCTACGAGTTACCATCCCCTCGTAGGGCGGCATCTTATCGAGTGCGGAATTGACGTTGTCGAGCCACGCCTTTTCATCGACGGTGAGTTCGCGGCCCTCACGAATCGCCTTATTGATGATCGATCCGTCGCTGACGTAGCGGTTCAACGCTGCCTGCTCGGTCGGCGAGAGATCGACTTTTGCGGTGCCGGGTGGATGCCGCGTCGGCGGCAGCTCGATCGGGTCCTTTTTCGGCAGAGTGGGCGGGTCCGGTTTGGGTTTGAGCGCGCTAATTCGATCGAGCTCTTGGGAATGGCGGGCGAGGTCTTGGTCGAATTTCACGCCGGCCCGGATATTGCGGGCTTTCTGCCAGTTCTCAATGAGGGTACGCATGGGGCGCGCGTAGCGGGCGCAGATGGCTGCGGCTCCGGCCAAGCCGATTGCGGCACCGGCACCAAAGGTGATGAAGGAGGATGCGACCGAGATTGCGGCGGTGATCGCGAGCTCTTGAATGAGCGCGTCACGGACCATCTCCAGTTGCTGCTTGAGTTGGTCGCGCAGTTCGTCGAGTGCCGCGCGGTGATCGCGGCACGACTGGGCCAGATCGCCCATAGCTGTGAGCACCTGCTCCGCAGCAACTTTCAGAGCTCGGAGATCCTCATCGATGAACGCCGCTTCGGGGGCGATGATGTCCTGGAATGCGACGGCGCCTGCTTCGAGAATCCCGGGGAATGCGGCTGCCCCTTCGGAAGTGCGGGCACTGTCCCAAGTCAGTCCAGCATTCGAGATGGTGGTCGCGTTGCCATCGGGGATGGTGAGGCCGATCTTTTCGACCAGACCGAGCCCCTCGTCGACCAATCCCTGACCAGGACCGCCGGCGCTGGGCAGCGGTATTCGACAGCTCAGCACCGGGTACATCGGCTTCGGCGGCTTGACCGGGGCGGGCCCGGCGTCGATGGTCGCACCGTGCTCGTCGAGGGCGCGCTGGTAACCCATCTCGTTGAGGACTATGGCGTAGGAGTGCGCCGCGGTCGCGACCTTCTCGACCATTTTGAGAATCTCGGTCGCACGCCGGTCGTAGGAGGCGGCCCACTCACGGGCATCCGCGTAGCTGCCCGCCATGTCGGTAGCTTTCTCGAGCTCCGCCCACCTCGCGTCGACGGCGGCCCACCAGGCCGACGCACCCGCAGCCACCTTGGCGGCGGTGTCGTAGTAGACCGTGGTGTCGACGTCGAGAACAGTTCCGGTCACTGCGCGACCTGACCGCTGCGGCCCAGCATCGCGAGGTTGGCGGCGGTTCCGCTCTCGTAGGAGGCGTGGGCGGCCGCTGCGGCGGCGCGCATCTTGTCGAGTCCTTCGGTCATGCGGGCCGCGGCGGCGACCCATTCGGCGTGGGCGGTGGCGTGCGCGTCGGCGGCGGCACCGTTCCAGGTCGATTGCACGGTGGCGATGCGCTGGTCCAGTTCGGCCAGGGAGTCGGTGACGAAGGAGTTCAGTGCGGCCACCTTGGCGGTGACGGCGTCCAGGTGTGCGAGGTCGACACGGTATTGGTCGGTCATAGAACGTGGTCCCCCAACGGGTCTCGGTGCGGATCGACGACTGTCAGGGCAGGTTCAGCGAACTGACCGCGGCGGCATTGGCCGCGTCGGTGGCGGCGCTGCGGTCGACGACGACGCCGAGCAGGTCGGCCATGTCGGCGAGAGCTTCGAAGACGTCCAGGGCGCCGCGGTGGACCTCGTCCCACGCGGTGGAGTACGCGGTCGCCGCGGTGCCGCGCCAGCTCGACTCGAGCGCGGTGACGTCGGCCGAGGCCGAGCGCAAACCGTTGATGAGGTTCTGGGCGGTGGTCTGCACGCAGCGGCCGGCGTCGCTGACGTGGTCAGGCACCAGGTTGAAGGTGTTCGGTGCCGCGTTGGCGGCGCTCTCGGTCAACGGATGCTCCTAAGGGGGGTCGGGGCACTCTATGCAAGGTTGGACGTGCCCGGGTCGCCGACGGTTCCATCTGAATCTATCGGTTCGGGAAACCGCATCGCGGGCCACCGTTGCGCACCCCTCGCGCTGCTGGTCAGCATGGGCGCGGGCCGCGCTTCTGTCGATAGCCGGTGCCACGCCTAGTTCGGCGTCAATCCGCCTGTGCCGGAACCTGTTCCGGATTCCGCCACCACTGCGGACGCGACAGATAGGTAGCGGCCCGCAGCACCCACTCCACCGGCCCGTACTGGTGATCACGCAACCACCAGGTACTCAACGCCAGCTGCGCGGCGTAGGTGACCAAAGCAATGGCGACGACGCCGAGCGGGGGAATCTCGTCGACCAACGCCAGCCCATAACCGGTGTAGATCAGCATGAGCACGATGGATTGCCCGATGTAGTTGGAAGCCGCCATCCGCCCAGCAGGCGCAAGGTGCCCGATCATGGTCGCGGTGCGCGGAGACTGGGTGAGGCAGATGATGCCCGCGATGTAGGCGAACGTCATCAGCGGATTGACCAGCTGCTGAATACCAGGCCACACGCTCGGCATCAGCATCCAGTTCATCGACCCGGCGAAGCTGCCCAGCGACACCGGCAAACCGACCCCTAGGCCGACGACCAGGAACCAAGGTGCCCACCGCCGCAACGTTTCCCGGTCGCTGAACAGCTGCCGTTTCCCTGCCGCCATACCGATCAGGAACATGCCGAGGCTGGTGAGGCCCTGGGTGAACCAGATCAGGCCGATGAATATCGGCGCGAGCCATATCTGGGTGCCGAGGGTTTCTTCGAGGGTGCCGGTATATCCGTCGTGGATCCGCTGGAGGTCGAACAACCCGGACAGCGCCGCCATTTTGTCGTCCTCGGCCGGCAGGAAACTCCACCCGCACCACACCACATACAGCACCGCCCCGGTGATCACGGCGGTGCGCGGCTTCAGTTTCTTCAGCGGGATCAGGATCAGGCACAGGAACGCGTACAAGGTGAGGATCTCACCGATCCACAGCAAGAACGCGTGCACCAGCCCGATCACCATCAACGCGAGGCAGCGGCGCAACAGTCGCGCATTGGCGGAAACTCCCGCGCGCTGGGCCGCCGCGATCTGCAGGGTGAACGAGTAGCCGAACAAGAACGCGAACAGCAGATAGAACCGGCCGGAGAACAAGGCTTCGACCACCGCGTGCACCGTGTGGTCGAGGCGACTGTCGAAGCGCGGTTGCGGATTGTTGCTCGTCCCGGCGTACGACCACAGAGCGCTTGCGACGAGCACATTGGTGATGAGGATGCCGAACAGCGCGAATCCCCGGAGAATGTCGACCTCCGCGATCCGCCGACCCGAGACCGCAGCGGGGAGAACCGATTCGGACATACCAGTGAAGTTATCCTTCCGAACCGGAACCGCGCGTCCGTCAACGGGCTGACAAACGCGCCGACCTCCAGGGTGCCGCGACTGCGACCTGCGGCGTATTGACAATAGCCACCCGGCGGTCACGCCAGATCGGCGACCTCCAGGTAGATCTGCCGTTCGACCGCGATCTCGGCCAGAAATCCTTGTGCGCCACCGGATGCCGCAGTCGCCGGGAACGCCGCGACGGCCAGCTCCCCGGCGCGCAACCGCATGCCGGTGAACTCGCGCTGCCCGAGGATGATCGGCTGTGCCTGCTCGAAGGTCTTCCGGACGACCTCGTCCGCGAGTGGCTCGCCGAGCAGGTCGGTCACCGTTCCCGGCACGATCCAGGCCGAAACGATCTGGTCGAAGCTCGGCTGACGGGCGATGTGATGTGCCAGATACATCCGGCTCGGCCGACCGAAGCACAGATGCGTGAGCAGTCCGCGACCACGTTCGCGATCCGGATCGAGTTCGGCGAAGTGGACGACGCGCCGCACGGTGGCGAGTACGTCGCCGGCGATCGCGATGCCGTCGCGTTCGCGCCTGCCCCGGATCAGGGTGCCGCGGAACGACTTGCGCGGGCGCGCACGCCCCGGGTCGAGCTCCGCGATCGGGAAATCCTCGGGATCGAACGTGTGAATGCCGGTGTAGCCGGACCGCCGGTCCGCGCCGAGCGCCCGGCTGCCGCGTTCGTCGAGTGCGACCTCGAGCAGCACCTGGTAGTTGTAGGGCGACTGGAACGTCGGACGGTACGAGAGGTAGCAGTCGAGGCCGGTGCCGAAGGCGACCATGCCGTGCGTGCCCGCGCCGCCTGCGAGTCCGGGCTGATGATGTCCGGACGTACGAATATGAATGGCGCTCATGACCCCGCCTCGCTCTCGCTCATCGCATCAGCGACTGCGTTGTCGATTCGCTCGCTCATGATTTCGCTCCTTTCTCCGCACCCTCAGAGTGCCGACATCGGGGGCCGCTGCCACGAGTGCTCGACTACTCGAATCCGCAGGTAGGGGCTACTCGATAGGGGGTAGGGGCACACTCCGCTATGGGTGGCCGATCATGCCGTGGCATGCGGCGCCAGTTCGCATGCTGCGCCATCCGGGGCAGTCGCCGCCCGAGGCAGAAGGCTTCGACGCGCTGATGGTGCCCGGCCATCGCGTCTCGTTCGGTCGCGCCGCTGAGCCAGCGTGGCCCACAGGCAGGCCGTCGCCAGACGCGATCGTCGGCCTGGTCGTCTCGACCCGCCGTCGCATGCTCGATCTACTCGGAACGCGCCGAACAGCTTGGCACGGTCCCGGAATTGTTCGCTGCGCGGAGGTTCGCGTGGCTAGGTTGGTCGGCATGCGGAAAGTGAAAGTCGCGCTACGGCAGGTGGTTGTCGGCGTTGCGCTGTCCGGACTGATCGTCGGGTGCGGTTCGAACTCGGAGCCACCGTCGAACCCGGACCAGTCACCCCGGTCCGAGCAGCCGCGACGCACGGAGAAGGTGGTGTTCCAGGACGGCTGGCAATCGATCTTCGTCATGAATCCCGATGGCACCGATGTTGTTCGGATCGGCGAGGGCAACCATCCGAGCTTCTCCCCCGACGGATCGAGGATCGTGGTCGGTGGCACCGCCATTTCCACGATGGATCCGGACGGCAGTGACGTGCGGCGACTCACCGACGGTGGCTACGGCCCCAAATTCTCCCCCGATGGCTCCCGGATCGCCTTCGCCCGCGGCGGTGCCATCTATGCGATCAATACCGACGGCAGCGACCTGAAGCAGCTCACCGCACCGCCGGATCCGACGGCCCCACCCGGCCCCGGCCAAGCCTCGTCACAGAATCCCGCGTTCTCCCCCGACGGTTCGAAAATTCTGTTCACCAGGACCGGCGCCATCTGGGTGATGGCAGCCGATGGAACACACGCGCGGCAGCTGCTGGCGGATCCGTTCTGGAACTCCGACCCGATCTTCACGCCCGACGCCACGAAGATCGTCTTCACCAGTAACCGGGGTGGGAAGAACCGCTCCGAGATCTACGTGATGAATGCCAATGGCGCCGATGTTCGTCCGCTCACCGATGACGCGACGGTGCACCCGGCGTTTTCGCCAGACGGCTCGAAGATCGTCTACACCCGCAACCCGGCACCCGAGCCGGGCGCCCAGATCTGGGTGATGAACAGCGACGGCAGCAACGCCCGCCAGCTCACCGATCAGAAACAGACTGCTCAGCTTCCGAGTTGGGGTGCGGGCACCGATCGATGATCCCCGCTGGGGGTCAGTCAGTAGGGCGCGGCCATGGCTTTCAGATCGGGCAGGTTGCCGATCCGCTGACTCGCCGGACGACCTGGCGCGCTGGTCTGCGCTGATCCGGTGGCCCGCAGCAGCGCACGTATCTCGGCGGGCGTTTTGCGGGAATCGGCGACCGCGCTGATGCCTTGATAACTCGCGATCGCGCCGGTGACGATCGGTGAGGCGCTGGAGGTTCCGCTGAAGACGTCGGTGTACCAGAGGTCTTCGTCGGAACCGCCCTGCAAATCGCCGTAGCCGGTGGTGGTCACTTCCCTGCCCCAGCCCTGGGCGTCGGCGCGGGAACCGAAGTTGGAGAAGGCCAGCCGGGACCGACCGGGACCGTGGTCGCGGCCGTGGAAGCCCTGCGGTGGCGCACCCGCTCCGACGACGATCGCACCCGAGTCGGCCGGGCCACCGCGAAACGGGTTGCGCCACGAGGCCGGAAACTCGGCGGGGCGCCGGTCGTAGAGGGCGGCGTCGAGGTCTTCGGCACCGTTTCCGGCCGCTTCCACCACGATGACGCCGCGGGCGCCGGCGTAGCGAATCGCCGCGAGATCGTCGGGCCACCATTCGATCGCGATGTAGCCCGCTTGGTCCGGGCGGCCCGCATAGTCGAATCGCGGTCCGGGACGGTGCAGTTCGAGCAAGATGACATCGCCTGCACCGAGCGCGTCGGCGGCGGTGCGGATCGCGGCGGCCGAGCCAGGTCCGAAGATCGATACCGCGCGAATGAGGGCGTCGGGTGCGATACCGGTGATGCCGTAGGCGTTCACGTCCCCGCTGATCTCGCCCGCGACCGCGGTGCCGTGGTCACGCCAGCCTCGATCCGGTGAAGGGTTGCCGCCGATCACTCCGCCCTGGCCGATCATCAGGTCTTCGTGAGTGAATTGCCACGCACCTTCGATATCGATCACGCGCACACCCTGACCGCGTCCGCCCGGCATGGTCCACGCCCACCGAGCGTCGACACCCTGCGGTGCGGGTTCGATGTAGCCCTGGCGCGCTTGGAAATTCGGGGTCACCGGCGGCGCGTCGTCGACCCGCGCAGCCGGCGCACCGTCCGGCGCGATCGGCGGTTCGGCGGGCGGTTTGACGTAGGCGCCGTCGACCGCGTCGTCTTCACGCAGCCGGGCGGCGACCGCGTCGAGATCCTCGGTGACGCCGTGCACGGCGAAGTACTGCAGATACACCGCGGCAACAGGCTCATGCGAAGTGCCCGCCACGCGAGCAGGCAGACGGTTGGCCGGACCGAAGATCCGCGCAAGCCGACCCCCCTCAGGCAGCAGCGCGGCCAACCGCGCCTCGGTGCTCTCACTTTCGCGCAAGACAGCCGACGTGAGCGCGGTGTCCGCACCGTTGGTGACCACGATCAGCTCGGCCGGCGATCGAAGCGGACGTTGCTGGAATGCCATGCTATTCAGTCAACCCCGTGCACGGGACCGGCACCACCGTAATGCGCTACGCATCTTCCCCGAGCGCATGTCGGCACGGTGTGCACGAGGTTGTGTGACCACGTGTCGAGGCGAACCGCCACCGCGATGTCCCGCTCGCCGCCGGACTCCGTGCCGAACGGGACATAATCGAGCCCCCACTCGCACTTCTCCACCACCATGTCCCACTCGCCGTCCGGCTCAATGCCGTGCGGGGCATGATGGCGGAGCTACTCGAGCGATGCCGAGACCCTTGCGCCGTTGAACATGAAATGCGCAGACGCCGCATTAGCAGACGCCGCATTAGCTGTGCCACGACCAGACACCGTGGCGGCCTGTCTCGACGTTTACAGCCACCGTGTCCCGCTCGCCGCAGACTCCGCGTCGAACGGGACTCGACGGCCTCACCACTCGTACTTCTCCGCCCCCGCGTCCCGCTCGAGGTCCGGCTCCATGCCGTGCGGGGCACGGGGGCGGAGCTACTCGGGCGATGCCGAGAACTTTGCGCCGTTGAACATAAGATGCGCAGCCACTGCACCGGCTGTGCCAACTGGACACAGTGGCGTCCTGTCTCGACGGGTTTACTGCCACCGTGTCCCGTTCGCCGTCCGGCTTCGCGTCGAACGGGACATGACGGCGCCCCCACTCGTACTTCTCTGCCACCGTGTCCCGCTCGCCGTCGGACTTCGCGTCGTGTGAGGCACGATGGCGGAGTTACTCGAGCGGTGCTGCGGGCCTTGCCGCGTTGATCATGAAACGCGCAGCCATTTGGTGCCGCGCACTGTCACACCACGCAGGCAGACGCTCACGTCAGCATCGTGCGTGTTCCGTTCGCCGTCGGACTTCGCGTCGTGCGGGGCACGATGGCGGAGTTACTTGAGCGGTGCTGCGGGCCTTGCGTTGATCATGAAACGCGCAGCCATTTGGTGCCGCGCACTGTCACACCACGCAGGCAGACGCACACGTCAGCATCGTGGCGGTGCCTGCGGAATTGCCGCTCAAGAATCGGGCCGCGCAGCCACATTTGCAGAGTGCCGCGTGCTGTCTCATCACGCAGGTAGACCCTTACGTCGGCATCGTGGCGGTGCATGCGGAACTGCCGCTCGAGGAATCGGGTCGGACTGTATGCAACGGCCATATTCCGACAGTTCCCCTACAGCTTCGTTTGCACGAGACCAGATTCAGCTTCGCGTGCCCGGAAAGTCGCGTTCAGGGATCCAGGCGAACCGCGCGCATCCGCGACACTCCGGTCAGGTCCACCACACCGTGGCGTACCGCAGCGACGCTGAGCACCTCCATGGTTCCGATCAGGATGAGGAACAGCCCTACCACCAGGCCGAGCACGTCCACCGAGTCGAAGGGCAGTACGCCGACGACAATGCCGAGCAGCATGGTGGCCAGGCCGAACACTTCCTGCCTGCCGCCGCCGGCCAGGTTGGTTGCCCAGACGGCGACTGTCGCGTGGCAGATGCCGCGGATCGACCACGCCAGGGCGATCCAGAACGACAGCAGCAGTGCCGAATTGCCGCCGTTGAAGCACAGCATGGCGAGCAACAACGACACCACTCCGCTGGCAAAGACGAGCACGCGCAGGGCGGGCGCGATTTTGGCGCCGAATGCGACGACTATCTGCAGTCCGCCGTTGAGCAGCAGGTAGAGGCCGAAAAGCAGCTCCGCGGTCGGCAGCGATTTGTGCGGCCATATCGCTATGACCACACCCACGATCATCGAGCAGGCACCGGCGACCACTATCGCCTGCCGGACACCGCCGGCCAGTGGTTCCGTACGCCCTCCGAGCTCGTTTTCGGGCATAGCTACATGATATGGCCGAGCCGTTCGGTTAGCCGCGTGTTTGCTTTCACTCGGTGCGCCGAGTCTCGATCATCGGGCGTAGTCGGCACTCTCGCGGGACCGCTGGACTGCTCGGGCGGTCACGCCAACGACCACCCGTGCGAGTTGCTAGACCGTTGCCAGATGCTCACGTGAAGCGTCCCTGATGATTCAAGGCTTGAGCATTCCGGCGTTCCGACCCCGACAATTATGGGGCCGACCGAGCAGCATTCGCCACCGGCGCGGTATCCAACCACGCTGTGAAAGCATCGAATCCGGACGGCCGACCGAGGAAGTCCGCCACCAGATCCGCAGCGTCCCGAGACCCACCTGGAGCAAGAATTCGATCGCGATATCGGTGCGCCACTGCGGGATCGAACAGGTCATCGGCGTCGAAGGCGGAGAACAGATCCTTCGCGATCACCAGACTCCACAAATACGTGTAGTACGCAGACGAATATCCGGCGAGGTGTCCGAACGAAGCCTGAAAATGCGTGCCCGGCAACCCGGGAATCATGCCGTACCGTTCCATGGCCTGCATGACCGCTGCGGTCTGATCGGCGGGCCGGTCCCGATGCAACAGATACGACACTGCGGCGTAGCCGACCTGGGTCTTTATGTTGATTCCCTTACCGAAGTCTTTCGCCGCTCGCATCCGTTCGACCAGGTCGGCGGGGATGCGAGTGCCGTTCTCATCGACGGCGAAGGTGCCCAGAATGGCCGCGTCCCATGCCCATTCCTCGAGCATCTGTGACGGCGCCTCGACGAAGTCCCACTCGGTGGCCACGCCGGAGAACCGCGCCCACTCCTGCCGCCCACCGAGCACATGGTGAATCAGGTGCCCGAATTCGTGGAACAGCGTGACGACGTCTTGGTGTTCCATCAGCCCACGAGGGAAGTTGCACACCAGTACTCCCTCGGGCAGCAGCCGGTCGGTGATGCCACCGACGAGATCGAACTGCGCCGCATGCTTGTATTTGCCCGCGCGTGGATGCAGGTCGAGGTAGATCCGGCCGCGCCGTTCACCGTCGGCGTAGACGTCATAAGCGGTGACGTCGTCATGCCAGCGCGGGACGTCGACCGGCCGATACTCCAGGCCGAACAGTCGACCGGTCACCTCGAGCAGGCCGGCGCGTACCCGGCTGAAATCGAAGTATCGGCGTACCTCCCTGGCATCGACATCGAATTGTTCGCGTTTGATCAGCTCGGAGTAGTAACCGATCTCGGAACGGTCGATCGTATCGGCGGGGCCGTCCTCCCGTCGGCGCGCGAGCAGTGCGTCGAGGTCTCGTCGGCCCGCAGTATCAGCGGCGGTCGAGATCCGCTCGATGAATTCGGCGATGGCGTTTCCGGTGCCGATCATCTTGACGTCGGCGTCGAAATCGGGCCAGCTCTGGTAACCGAGGAGCCGGGCCTTCTCGTCCCGCAGCTCGAACATCTCGTGCAGGACAGCGTCATTGGTCGGCCAACCGCGGCTCTCGAACTCGATCGTGAGGTTGCGGCGGGCCTCGGCGTCGCGCGCGTAGGTACGGAACGGGCGGTAGTCCGGATAGTCGGTGGTGACCGTGACGAGTCCGTCCTCGGCGGGCGGATGCGCGGCGAGGAAATCGGCGGGCAAACCTTCGAGTTGCGCTGCGGTGAGCCGCACAGATCGCACGTCGTCCCGGATGGTCCGGCCGAAGTCCTGGTCCAGCACGGTGAGCCGCTCGGAGATCTCCCGAAGCCTGGTGCGGGTCTTCTCGTCGCGGTCCACACCGCTGCGGCGGAAGTCGCGCAGCACGTGGTCGCGCATGCGCAGGGCTACCTCGTCCAGCCCTGCTGGGTCGGTGGCGGCGACGATGTCGTAGAGCGCACGGTCGAGGTTGCGATCGGTCTTGCTCCGATCGATCTGCTGGACCAGCTCCTCGGCCAGCGTCCGCACATCGGACTCGGGGTGGACCTCGACGAACAATCCGGCGGCCGACTCGGCACCGCGCAGCGCGATGTCCGCGTCGTTCCAGCGGCCGAGCACCGTGCTGGTGTCGCGGGAAGTGCCGTCTTTCAGCTGCTTCAGCGTGTCCGACGCCGACTGCAATCGGTCGCCGACGTAATCGGCGAGCCAGGCGGACCAGTCAGCGGATGGCAGGGCAAGCGGCTGCGGGTTCATTCCTCGACAGTAATAGCCGTCGTCACGGTCGGGACAGAGGTGGCAGACGCCGGGTCATAGTCGGCAGTCACGACAACCAGTCGGTGCGTCGCAACCGGCGAGAAGCCCGACCATTACGGTGTCGCTACTTCGGCAAACACCCCACTGGGTCGGCGGACAGCCTTGCGGCCCATCCTCTTTCACAGGTCTCGTTAACTCTCCACGTGACCTTCGAAGGACAGGAACACGCCACGCACCGAAGTACCGTCCGGCGACTGCCATGATGCGGTGACGTGACCGGCACCGGCCCGGTCGGAGGACTCGTCACCGGGTTGCAGAACCCGGTTCACCCGCACGATCGCGGTGCTGCCAGGCACCTGGGCACCGACCATGATGTCCGTGCGCGACGATCCGTCTTCCGCCACCACCGGCTCCGATTCCAGTGTGGGAACGGCGATGTCGGGTGTGCTCACCGCGACCGATTCATCCACCGTCGCGCTGGCATGCTGCGCCTGCGGCTGTGCCGATCCGCCGAGCAGGGCCAGAATCTGCGCCACCACCACCGGGTCACGCGTCCCGTCGTAGAGCCAGCGTTTCCCGAGCACACCGTGCATCGACGTGCCGATCAGCGCGTCCTCGGCGCCGTCGCGCGGTGCGCCGCGATAGGCGAACGGCACCTGGTAGGTGACCGGCTCTTCGACCGAAGTGTCGGTTACGACCATGAATTCGATCCCGACCTCCCCGGCCGGATCGTCGAGCCGGAAACCCCCGGTCCGCTGCAGCACCGGGCGAGCGCTGCCGCGATACCACGACCTCGTCGGCAACCACGAGGCCAACAACTCGACTTTGGTGGGCACCATCGTGGTCTCGTGGATCACGGCCATGCTTCGAGTCCTCCTGCTCCGCCTCGCGGCGCTGTTGTGTCTCGAGTTTATGGGACCGAACCGTCTCGATCGTTGCCTATTCCGTTGACGCTGCGACGATTTCAGAGCGACCTGATCGGGCTCCGCTCACTCGCGTAACTCCGTGTTGAGTCGCGCGGCCTGACGCGTGAGATGAACGCGTTCGGGAAGGCTGGTGGCCGACCCGGCGGCTTCGGTGTACAGCCGTGCCGCGGTCACCAAGTCGCCGTCGCGTTCGTGCAGGTACGCCGCGACCGCCGTATGGCGGGGCAGGCCGGGGTCCAGCTCCGCCAACGCGGCCAGTCCGGCCCGCGGTCCGTCGGCCTCGCCCACCGCGACGGCCCGATTGAGGCGGGCCACCGGGTTGTCGGTGAGGCGCAGCAGTTCGTCGTACCACTCGACGATCTGCACCCAGTCGGTCTCTTCGGCGGTTTGCGCGTCGGCGTGCAGCGCCGCGATCGCGGCCTGGGCTTGGAACTCCCCCAGTCGATCTCGGTTAAGTGCGGCTTGCAGGACGTCGACACCCTCGGCGATCATGCGGGTGTCCCACAGGCTTCGGTCCTGTTCCGCGAGTGGCACGAGATTCCCGTCGGCGCGAGTCCGGGCCGGGCGACGAGCGTGGTGCAGCAGCATGAGCGCGAGCAGTCCCGCCACCTCCTCGTGCTTGGTCATGACCGCCAACTGGCGGGTGAGCCGGATCGCCTCGGCGGCAAGGTCGACATCGCCGGAGTAGCCCTCGTTGAAGACGAGATAGAGCACGCGCAGCACCGTGCCGACGTCGCCCGCGCGGTTCAGCCGGACCCCCGACACGGTCCGCTTGGCCCGGCTGATGCGCTGGGCCATGGTCGATTCCGGCACGAGGTAGGCCTGCGCGATCTGTTTCGTGGTCAGCCCGCCGACCGCGCGCAGGGTCAGCGCGACGGCCGACGCGGGCGTCAAAGACGGGTGCGCGCACAGGAAATACAGCTTCAGCGTGTCGTCCGCTGTTTCCGCCGGGCCGGGCGCGGGCTCCTCCTCGAGCAGTTCCTCACGCCGCCGCCGGGAGGTGTCGGTGCGAGCGGCGTCGAGGAACTTGCGCCAGGCCACGGTGACCAACCAGCCCTTGGGGTCGCGCGGCGGATCGTCCGGCCACACGCGCACCGCTTCGAGCAATGCTTCCTGCACCGCATCCTCGGCCGCCGCGAAGTCCGCGCCGCGGCGGCCGAGAATGCCGATCACCGCGGGCGTAAGTGCCCGCAGCAGAGCGTCATCCACAGCGCGTCACTCCGTGATGGTCGGCGGCGGGCTCCAGAACGGGCGCACCTCGAGCCACTCCTGGACCGGCTTACCACCCGCACCCGGCGCCGCGGACAACTGACCGGCGAGCTCGATCGCCCGCTCGTAGCTGTCCACGTCGACCACCATCCAGCCGGCGACCAGATCCTTGGTCTCCGCGAACGGGCCGTCGGTGACCGGCGGCCGCCCCTCGCCGTCGTAGCGCACGAACGTGCCCTCCGGGGCGATAGCCTGCGAGTCGACGTACTCGCCGGAGCTCTGCAGTCGAGCGGCGAAGTCCTCCATGTACTGCACGTGGGCCGTGATCTCGTCCGGTGTCCACTGGTCCATCGGAACGCCGTTGACCGATGCGGGTGCGCCCCGATAGTGCTTGAGGAACAGGTACTTCATGAGGTTCTCCTTGATGTGGCTCGGCCCATTGTGGCCGGTCTGGTTCAGGGACGAAGCAGCGGGCGGGTTCTCGACATCGCGCCGCAATATTTTTCGACTCAAGCTTGCTGACGCTCAGCCCGCTGCTGGATCAGCTCCTCGATCGGGCTCGGCAGGTTCGTCTCGAAGTCGATCAGCTTCGCCCACGTCGGGGTCACCACGATCCGGACCATGCTGTCGTACAGCGCCCGAACCCCCGCCTCCCACTCGACGCGCTGCTCGGGTGTCATCTGGTAGCTGCCGTTCATCTGGATGTACTCCTCCGGGATACCGTCGACGACGTCCAACTCGACTCGACCGCGGATGAGCAACAGTTTCGGTGGATGCACCTCGGTGTCGATCGTCAACGCCACCATCGGGTTCTGGCGCAGGGCCGCCAGTTTCGGGGCGTTCGTCGAGGTGCACATGACGATCTCCGAACCGTTCCAGGTGAACCCGATCGGGATATTGCGGGGCGTGCCGTCCTTGGCCACGTACGCCAGCCGGGTGAAGTCGCGATCCAGCAGCTCTCGGCTGATCGGTCGGTTCAGCACCTCGGTGATCTCGTTCGGTTGCATGGTCGTCCTCTCGGTGTGGTCGGCCGTTCTGGCCGATGTATCCCTAGGACGGAGCAGGTGACCGGTTCTCGACATCATCGTGCATGCCAATTTTCGGGAATTTTGCCGCAGGGTTCCGGACCGATGTCGACTGGCGTTGTAGCCGTTCGATCCGGGCCGTGAACTGCTCCGGATCGCCGAGTACGAACTCACGCCCCCGACCGACTGGGCCTGTAACCGGAACCCGCCATGGTGTCCCGCCAACAGCGCTGCTTCATGATCAACGGGACACAGCGGCCAGCCCTTCTCGCACTTTGCCGCCGCTATGTCCCGTTGATCATGTACCCAGGCCTACGCCTCCTTACTGTCCAGCGCGGTGACCGTTCCTGGCTTGCGGCGGGTTTCGGCGAGGAGTTCATCGAGCTGAGCTTCGGCGCGCTCGGCACGGGCCAATGTTTGGGTGCGTGCTTCGTCCAGCGCCTCGATGCGATGCGCCGCCTCGGTGCGCGCCTTTTCGATGGTGGCCGCTGCTTCGGCGCGGACCGTGGCGAGATCGGCGGCGGCGGTGCGGCGGATCTCCCCCAGCTCGGTGCGGGCGGTGTCGAGTTCGGCGCGGACCCTGCGCCATTCCTCGCGAGCCTCGTTGGCCGCTTCGATGCGTTCCATCGCGGCTTGCTCCGCACGCTCGGTGGCGCGTTCGGCGTCGGCGGCGCGCTGGACGGCAAGATCGCGTTCGGACTGCGCGGCACTGACCTGTGCCGCTGATTCACGTTGCGCGTGCGCGATTTCCGTGGTTGCTCGTCGTTCGGCCCGTTCCACCTGTTCGGCGGCTTCCTTGCGAATCCGATCGATTTCCTCAGCAGCCTCACGCCGCGCGGTGCGCACCTCGGCCTCCGCTTCGCTACGTGCGGCGAATACGTCGTCGGCGGCCTGCCTGGTGGCGCGCTCGACCTCGCGCAGCGCGTCGTCGCGGGTGCTGTTGGCGTCGGCGACCAAGGCTTCAGCGCGTTCGGCCGCTCCGGCCGCGTCGTCGGCGGCAGCCTCGGCGAGCGCACGCGCCTCCTCCGCCTCGCGTCGCGCCTGTTCTGCGGCGACAGTGGCCATTTCGGCCTCGGCGATACGCCGGGCCGCATCGGCTTGCACCGCCTGGACCTGAGCTTCGGCCACGGACGGGTCGCCCAGGGTGGACAGTTCGGCGACAGCGGCATTCAGGGTGTTGCCCAGTTGGTCAGCGAGCCCACGGAATTGAGTGAGCAGCTCGTCCGCGCGGAGCCGGGCAGCAGTAACCGGGCCCTGCTGCGTCACAGTGACGGAACCTGCCGGTGTCTCCGACTCCTCTTGTAGCCGTTGACGTTCCCGCCACGCGCGCCATCGCGTGTGGTCTGGATGGTCACAGTATTCCGAAGGGCGGCCAGGTCCCCCGCCGCGCGTGATCGGTCGGGAACAGCCCGGGTAGTTGCAGACGTTGGACACCGGAGAATCGTAGCGTTGTTTTCGTCACTATTGACGTATTCACACGAAACGAAATGTGCCGTGTCGCAGGAAGAATCATTCCCTGCCCTCGCCCCCCTGACCGCCGATAAGTAAACATTATCGGCGGTCAGACTTGAGCGGCATTCCGCAGACTCCCCCAAAACGGCTGGTTCTAATACGTTTACGTTTGGTCACACCCAACGAAACGGAACGGCTACGAAACCTGCTGAAAACTGTGCACCCCTGCACGGACGTACCACTTCTCGGTTCTGAAGCGTCAACTCTGATCCGGAGGGCGCAGTCAACGATCCGGAGAAGGCCGCATGCGCGGCCGGGCACAACTCCTGGCGGATGGAAGTCGCAAGGATGGCGGTCGCCGGAGGGCCGCCGGACACTTCCCGATACTGCCGCCGAGTAGCCAACCGGTCCACGGTGAGCAATGTGGTGCCGTGGCCGCCACCGGGGGTTGTGGCGGGCGGGCGCCGCACCCTGGAGTTGGCGGCGCGCCGGCGCCGGGCTGCGAGATTCGACTGAGCAAGTACCGGCCGTCGATCCGTGGGCGGCTATCAGTCCTCATCAACCGGCGCTGGACTTTCCGACGCGATCGGTGCAAAGTCATCGAGCCCGTTGAGTCGTGTGTTCTGTACCGCCCGGATCAACCAGCGCCCCGAGCGTTGGACGAGAACCGCAGTGATGAGACCGCGGCGGTCCTCAGACACAGCAGCGCCCGGCAAGACATGATCGGGCCACACCCATTCGGTATGCACCAGCATCACTCCAGGCGTGAGCGGCTGGATGTCGATGATCGTCTGACTGTAGTTCTTTTTCTGCGCCAGCACAGATTCGGGTACATCCTCATGTCCGCGCACATTCTCCTCCCGCGACCGCCACCACACGCCCCGGTGCGTGATGAAGTCGCAGTCCTCGGTGAACAGCTCGCCCCATTCCCGCATCTCATGCTGGACCCAGAGCTCGGTATAGCGGCCGAAGAGTTCTCGAATCGCCTCGGTGTCATCGTGCATGCATCGAAGTGTGGAATATCAACCATAGTTGAGGTCAAGTAGCAGCTGAACTCGTAGGACGCACCCGCCTTCAATCTCGGGCAGGCGGGTGTCCGCTCTGCTGGCCCCGGTCCGTCCAAACCGCGCCGGAGAGCTTCAGCTAACTCGGTGGTCGATAGTGCCGGGCCTGGTTCGCAAGGTCTATCCCACATCCGAGAGCAGCTATCCAAACGATCACCGCCGGCGATCCCATCGACAACAGCACAATGACAGCTCCGCCCAGCACGACCAGGTCGACCCATAGCACTGCTTCTGCGATACGAGCAGCGACCAGATCTGCACGACGCCAAAACAGCAATGTTCCGACGGCCACGAATGTAACCGCAGATAGCGTGGCAATCATCAAGACGCTGACATCCGCCGCAGCGAATCCCTCCGCCAGGGGGTCAGAAGCATGAAACAAGACCACAATCGCAACGGAGACAGCGAACATCAGCACCGCGATCAGACAACTCGCGAATATTCGGATCCGTGCCACCCGACGTTCGAGGATCGCCGAACGATGCGGATCCAGCTCGGATGTCGAATCCTCGCCAGCCATCACGCCACCTCGTCACAGCCGCTAGTGACCCATGCAGACAACGCTGCCCCAAACATCAAGATGCCCCCAACGCACACATGCAGCCCCTGCTGCAGTCGCCATTACCCTTACCAACGGCAATCACATTGTCAAGATTGCGATGAACTGGTTGAGCGACAACGACGGAGAGCTTCGGTCGAGCCGGCCTGCGCGCAGGCCGGCGTCGCGCGGGGCACTTCATCACAGCCGCAGTAGACGATTGACGCGGCTCCACGCAGGCCATGAATCGGTACCCATCCGACGGAAGTGAGCACTTCGACGTGAACGACGAATCTGAAGTCCGTACGGCTGCAGGAGTTGTGCGTGGCAGGTGGGAGAACGCTGTGGCGGTCTTCCGGGGCATCCCCTACGCCCAGCCGCCGGTTGGAGTGCGGCGGTTTGCGGCTCCTGTTGCAGCGCAGGCGTGGGACGGTGTTCGCGATGCGCTGGAGTTCGGACCGCCGGTGCCGCAGCCGAATTGGGTATCCGGCGGTGACTGCTTGACCCTCAATGTCTGGTCACCTGACCTCGGTGCCGCCGGACTGCCGGTGATGGTGTGGATCCATGGCGGTAAGTACCTGGAGGGCACCTCCGGCAATCCGCACCACGACGGTACGACGCTGGCCCGGTCCGGTGTGGTCGTGATCAACATGAACTATCGCGTCGGAGCGGAAGGCTTCGCCCGTATCGGTGGTGCTCCGGACAACCGCGGCATTCTCGATCAGGTCGCTGCGCTGCAATGGGTGCAGGCGAACGTCGCTGCGTTCGGGGGTGACCCGGGGAACGTCACTGTGTTCGGCCAGTCCGCTGGCGCGGGTTGCATTGCGGCGCTGCTGGCTATGCCGATGGCTGCGGGGCTGTTTCGACGTGCCATCGCCCAGAGTGTCCCCGGCACTTACTTCACGCCGAGGCTCGCCGCCGCGATCTCGGCAACGATCGCCGCGGAAGTCGGTGTGCAAGCCACCGTGGACGAGCTGGCTCGTATTTCACCGCGCGCATTGATCGACGCGACCGACGCGGTCATTCAGAAGATGCCGGAGTACGTCGAATCGTGGGGGCCTACGGCGCTGACGCCTACACCGTTTTCACCCGTCGTCGATGGTGATGTCCTGCCGGCAGCACCATGGCGTGCGCTCGCCGCCGGTGCCGCGCGGGGCATCGATGTGCTCGTGGGACATACCCGCGACGAATACCGATTGTTCAATGCCCGGCTCGGTAGCGAGGTGACCGATGAGCAGGTGAATGCCACACTCGAGCTTCTCGCGCCCGCCTCGAACGAGGACTACCGGACCGCTTACCCCGAAGCGAGTCCCGGGCAGCTGGATGAACTCGTCAACGCCGACTGGCTTTTTCGGATGCCGAGCCTTCATCTCGCGAACGCTCACTACACCGGAGGCGGGCAGGCCTGGACCTATGAACTCTGCTGGAGTTTCAACCCCGCGCAGGGCGCCTCACACAGCCTCGACAACTTATTGGTGTTCGGCACGCTCAGCCTCGACGAAGTGCGCAGCTACGGTGGACCAACTGCCGTGGACGAGGTCCGCCACGTCGGCCACGAGATGCGCACCGACTGGCTGAACTTCGCGAGCACCGGCAACCCCGGCTGGGCCCCGTACGATCCGGTCACCCGATCTACCCGCGTCTACACCGCCGAGCCGAGCGTCCAGCCTTACCCTGAAGAACGCTCGCGTCGTATCTGGCGCACCCACCAATTCGACGTCCAGGACCTGCGCGCCGAGTGATACGCCCAGTCGGCAGCACGACGCGCGGAGGACGCTTGATCCCGTGAATTCGACTGCGGCGGCAGGACAATGACATCGGTCTAGAAACAGGAGCTGATCGATGGAAGAGCGCGCCGCTGTCATAGCGATGCCGGACTCGGTGCGCACCGAGTTGCGCCGCGGGGTGCGCAGTGTGCTCGTGGATGCGGCCGCGCTGCGGTTGGTGCGGGAGCGGTTCGATGACGATCAGGCGGGTTCGCTGCGCCGTTATCTCGAAGCCTCACAGTCCGCAAATACGTTGCGCGCCTACCGAACCGACTGGATCGCTTGGTCGGCGTGGTGTCTGGACGAGGGTCGGCAGGCGATGCCCGCGGACCCGCTCGACGTCGCCGTCTACCTGGCCGCCGCGGCCGACGCGCGCCGCGACACCGGGGAGTGGGCGTTCAGCGCGGCGACGCTGGAACGCAAGTCTGCGGCGATTGCCGCCGTGCACGCCGCCAATGGGCTGCCCTCCCCTACTCGCTCCGACGTTGTCCGCCTCACCCTGCGCGGCATCCGCAAGACTCGGCGCACGCAGCCGAAACGCAAACGCCCCGTGCTGTTGCACACCCTTGACCAGTTGCTCGCCGGGCTGCCCGAACCCGGCTGGCCCACCGAACCCGCTCGGCGCCGCGATGCGCTCGTGTTGTTGATCGGGTTCGCCGGCGCGCTGCGACGCAGTGAGCTCGCCGGGCTACGCGTCGCCGATGTGGAGGTGCAACTCGATCACGCCACCGGTGAGCCGGTGCTGCTGGTGCGACTGCCGTCGACGAAAACCGACCCGACCGGTGTCGCCGAACAGCGCGTCGCGCTGCCCCGCGGCCAACGCCCGCGCACCTGTCCCGTCTGCGCGTTCGCCGACTGGGTGCGCCTGCTCGAAATTCACACCGCCGCAGGCACATCCGGCTTGCGCGCCCACCTCACCACCGACACCACCGATCCGGACATTCACCGCTGTCACGGCTTCACCGGAACCGCCCTCGCCGAGCAACCCGACCTGCCCTTGTGCCCCACCATAAATCGTCACGGTACGGTAGGCGACACCCCCATGTCCGGCCGAGCCGTCGCCGAACTGGTCAAACGCTACGCCGCCCGCGCCGGACTGGACCCCGACCTCTTCTCCGGCCACTCCCTACGCGCGGGCTTCGCCACCCAAGCCGCGCTCGGCGGTGCCAGCGATCGCGAAATCATGCGCCAAGGCCGCTGGTCCAACCCCCGCACCGTGCACGGCTATATCCGCACGGCAAATCCGTTGGAAGACAACGCAGTCACCAAACTCGGCCTGTGAACGTGCGGAAGGCACCATTCAACTGCCGTCAAGAAAGCACCGCACCGACCAGTGCGTTCTACTTCTGAGCACGCATCACCGATCTAGCGAGCATTCCGAGGCAGTACCGCGAACTCAGTCGAACAGTTCGTCCGCAGTACCGACCGACACGGCGCGCCGAACCCACGTCTCGAGCTGATCCACGTCAGCGCACCTCGACACCCGTGTACGAATTTCGTCGCTGACGGAAATGCCGCGAGCATCCAGCACCGTCAAAACTATTCGGGCCGCCTCGCTCGCCCGACCTTCGGCCCGACCTTCGTCGACATACTTCCGGGCGAAGTCGCTCTGGTACTCATATCCCGTAGTCATCCGAGCATTCCGACGCAATACCGCGAACTCAGTCGAACAGTTCGTCCGCAGTACCGACCGACACGGCGCGCCGAACCCACGTCTCGAGCTGATCCACGTCAGCGCACCTCGACACCCGTGTACGAATTTCGTCGCTGACGGAAATGCCGCGAGCATCCAGCACTGTCAGGACCATGCGGGCCGCCTCGCTCGCCCGCCCTTCTGCCCGTCCCTCAGCCCGACCTTCGTCGACATACTTCCGGGCGAAGTCGCTCTGGTACTCGTATCCCGTAGTCATCAGCTCCTCCAGGTGGTGTTGCGCCGACTCAGACAGAGCCTTGTGCACGATGTCATAATACATTTTCGCTCGCTCGTCCTCGGTCTTAACGAGGCCTGCGAGCAGGGCAGAGAGAACTTCACGGGCCTGCGGGCCTTCGGCGTGCGCGATTGCCGACAGCACCGCACGCTCCGGCACCGCGACAGCTTCAGCCGGATCAGTCACCGCGGGCACTTGGTTAGGGCCCAGCACCAGCGGACGCAGGGTCATGCCGGGATGCCCGAGGTCGATCGGTCGCGCCGCCCATTCCGCAACACCGACGTCCGGTGCTACCACGAGCAGGAACACCGGGCATTTCAATCGCGCCCGGAGGGTAACGACATAAACTGGCCAACTCCATTGTCGGGTGCCGTCTCGGCGTAGCTGCACCTCGACCGCGATCCCCGCCACCGGGGTACCGGCCCCATTGGTCAGCGAGAAGGCCATGTCCCCGCGGAATTCCTTGGGTCCGATGTCGGTGAAATCACAAGCCTCGGTACGGGTCTGTTGGAAATCGGGTAGGGGTAATCCGAATACCTCATGCAGAAAACCCGCTGCCAGCTCGGGCCGACAGCGGAACAGTTCCACCAACCCCTCGTGGATGTATTTCGGCGGCATGCTCGCGAGATTACGCTGCGCCACCGACACTTTCGACATAATTCGCGCAATTTTCAGTGTTCACAAACGCATTCGTCGGTCGGGCTGACCGTGTCCACGACGAGCGTCGCTGCAGCCGTTATAAAACGTGACTTTGGAACGTCCGTTTCGAGGGTGCATGCCGGAACCGCGCTATAAAGCGTGACTTTAGAACGTCCGATTCGAGGGTGTACATCGGAACCGCGCTACAGTGCGCAGCCAGTTGCGGCAGGAGGAACCGTCCATGCGGCGTCGCGAGGAGGTCCGTCTACTCCGGACAAGAAAAATGGAAAGGATCTACTCCTTCCCACTCTCAATGTATAGCGCACAGGGGGGCTTGCGGCAAGACCGGGGTGATGCCGCACAATTGCTCGCCTAGGTCAGACCCCCTGTGGAAATGGAGATGTTGGGTGCATGTGTGGTGGGCGACGTATGGGTCGCGGGGCGACGGCGGGGCGGGGGTGAAGCTGCGAGGTCACGCCCGAGTGACGGCTGTGTCGGTCGCGCTTCGCACCGAGGCGGCAGCCGCGAGGCTGCTGTGGCCGGTCCGGCAAGGGTCACCGGTGTCCGCATGAGCGCACGCCAGACGGTCGTAACAGAACAAACAGTGAAGGGGCACATGCCAACCGAGGGGTACGAAGACGAATTGCGGTCCGAGCGCGAGTATGTGGCCGGGCTGTACACGCGGCTCGATGCCGAGCGCGCCCGGGTGAAGGGCAGGTACGCGGCGGCGTTGCGCGGGAACGACGGCACCCCGATGGAACGGGATTTCGAGGTGCGCGCGCTGGCCAAGGAGGCGATGCGGCTGGATGTGGCCGACAACGGGCTGTGTTTCGGTCGATTGGACACGCTCACCGGCGAGCGGTCCTATATCGGCCGGATCGGTCTGTTCGATGAAGCGAACGAGTTCGAACCGCTGCTGCTCGATTGGCGGGCGCCGGCGGCGCGTCCGTTCTATGTGGCTACCGCCGCGACGCCGGAGAACATGCGTCGCCGCCGGCAGTTCCACACCCGTGGGCGTCGGCTGGTCGATTTCACCGACGAGGTGCTCGGCCGTCCGGACGGTGCGGAGCGGGGGGACGCGGCTTTGCTCGCGGCGGTCAACGCGCCGCGCGGTGACGGGATGAACGACATCGTGGCGACGATTCAGGCCGAACAGGACGAGATCATCCGGCTCGACCATCCCGGTGTGCTGGTGATCGAGGGCGGGCCGGGCACCGGAAAAACCGTGGTCGCGCTGCACCGTGTCGCGTATCTGCTCTACACCCAGCGTGAGCGGATGGAACGTCAGGGTGTGCTGGTGGTCGGCCCCAATCCGGCGTTCCTGAACCACATCAGCCGCGTACTGCCGTCGCTGGGCGAAACCAACGTCGTGTTCACAACCACCGGCGACCTCGTGCCCGGCCTGCGTGTCACCGCTGAGGACACTCCGCAGGCGGCTCTCCTCAAGGGTTCACTGAAGATCCTGGACGTGCTCGCCGCGGCGGTCGCCGATCGCCAGCGACTACCCGGTGAGCCGCGGACCATCGAACTGACAGACACCACGGTGCGGATCGACGCCGAGCTCGCGGGGTGGGCCAGAGAAGAAGCGCGCACGAGCGGGCGGCCACACAACGAGGCACGCGAGGTGTTCCAGGAGATCCTCACCTGGGCGCTCACCGAACGAGCGATCGCCCGGATCGGCAAGGGCT
This sequence comes from Nocardia suismassiliense, assembly GCF_900269665.1. Taxonomy (GTDB): domain Bacteria; phylum Actinomycetota; class Actinomycetes; order Mycobacteriales; family Mycobacteriaceae; genus Nocardia; species Nocardia suismassiliense. The sequence continues at coordinate 4,739,618 of NZ_LT985361.1, read as the reverse complement.
GGCTGACCCGCTCGGACACCGAAGCGTGGGAGCAACTGCGCGAAGACCTGATCGCGGAGCTCGCCGAAAACGACGCGTTCACCGCCGCCCTCGACGAATTGTGGCCGATTCTGACACCGGAAACGTTACTGGCCGAGCTCTATACATCCGCCGAACGACTACGCGCGGCGGGCGGTAACGAAGCCCTCTTACGTACCGACGGCACCGCCTGGACGGTCTCGGACGTGCCGCTGCTCGACGAACTGGTCGATCTGCTCGGCCGCGACAAGCCCGTCGACCAGTCCGCCGAGCGGGAACGCAAGGAGCAGGCGCAGTATGCCGCGGGCGTGCTGGACCTGATGGTCGGCCGCGAGGACATGATGGACGACGAGGACCACCTGTTCGCCCAGGACCTGCTCTACGCCGAGGACCTGGCGGATCGTTTCCTCGAACGCGACACCAGGGAACTCGCCGAACGCGCTGCGGCGGACCGGGATTGGACCTATCGGCATGTCGTTGTCGACGAGGCGCAGGAATTGTCCGAAATGGATTGGCGGGTGCTGATGCGGCGCTGTCCCGGCAAGTCCTTCACGGTGGTCGGCGATCTGGCTCAACGCCGGTCGGCGGCCGGCGCCACCTCGTGGGACGCGATGTTGCAGCCGTATGTGCCCGGCCGGTGGATCTACCGGTCGATGACCGTGAACTACCGCACCCCTGCGGAGATCATGGCCGTTGCTGCCGCGGTACTCGCCGAGTTCGCACCCGATGTGCAGCCGCCGGAGTCGGTGCGCGCGTGCGGAGTCCAGCCGTGGGCGAAGCGGGTGAGTGCTGACGAATTGTCGACTGCCATCGAGGAATTCGTCCGCGAGGAGGCCGGCCGCGAAGGTACCAGCGTGGTGATCGGGCCGCCGGATGTGCCCGGCGCGGTGGCGGCGTCGGAGACGAAGGGGTTGGAGTTCGATGCCGTCCTGGTCGTGGAACCGGAGCGGATCCTCGCCGACGGACCACGCGGCGCGGCGGAGCTCTACGTCGCATTGACCCGGGCCACCCAGCGCCTCGGGGTGCTACATCAGGGACCGTTGCCGCAGGCCCTGACCGGACTCGCCGAAACCGGGGCACCCGCCCAGGTCGGGAGCCGACCACAGTAGTTATTGGCGCGACCGTCCCATACATATTGATTGCTGGATATATGCTGATCTTGTGCGATCAGCGCCGGCGCCGATGCTGGCCGTCTCCGGGCGGCCGCCGGCAGACACCGGCCTGTGGGCGATCGAGATGAAGTGGGACGGCATTCGCGCCCTCGGCCGATGGGACGGCGGGCAGTGCCGGCTCTACAGTCGGAACAACCGCGATATCAGTGGTTCTTTTCCCGAGTTGACCACTGCTTTTGCTGGTCTGCTCGATGGCGTGGACGTGCTGGTCGACGGAGAGATCGTGGCACCCGAGCCGGGCACCGGCGTGCCCTCTTTCCGTCGGCTACAGCGCCGCATGCACGTGGTGCGACCCACCGCCGAACTCTTGCGTGAAGTGCCCGTGCAATACCTCGTTTTCGATTTGCTCGGCGTCAACGGAGAGTCCATCATGGCGCTCCCCTATGCCGAAAGACGCGCCCGACTAGACGATTTGGCGATCGACCTACCGCTCACTCGCACCCCGCCCTACTACGTCGACGTCAGTTCGGCCACCATGCTCGAGGTCGCCAGGGACCACGGACTGGAGGGCATCATCTCCAAACGCCTCGACTCCAGTTATCAGCCCGGCCGCCGCTCCCCCGCCTGGATCAAAACCCCGCTACGCAAGACCACCGAGGTCGTCATCGCTGGTTGGCTCCCCGGCAACGGGCGCTACTCCGGCATCTTCGGCTCCATCGTGATGGGGGCCTACGACGACGCGAACCGCCTGGTGCACATCGGCAACGTCGGCACCGGCTGGACGATGCGCGACCGCAAGGTCCTCCAGTTCCGCCTCAACGAAATCACCCGCCCGGACACCCCCTTCGACATCCCACCCCCACGCTCCGTCTCCTCCTCGGCGCATTGGGTCGAACCCGAACTCGTGGCCGACATCGAATACCGCGAGGCCAGTGCCGAAGGGCTCCGCCACCCGAGTTGGCGCGGGCTGCGGACGGATAAGGCGCCGCACGAAGCCAAAACGCCGGATCTCGGCTGATATCCACCCAGCGCGGGGTAGCGGCGCAGGTAGGCGGTGAAGCTGGCGGTCGGTGCCCAGGCGGCCGGAAGCACCGGGGGCCGTCGACCTTTCGCTGCGGGTTTTGTCAGCGCGAGACCGAGCCCTCGGTCCTCGACGCACTCGTGCGGCGTGAGCGCGTGGAGTGGTTCGATGCTGTCGTGATCCGCGAGATCCACCCGGACGACTCGTCGCGGGGTGCGGCCCGCACCAGCGCTGCCCGGAACTCGGTGGGACTCGTCCCGCGGAGCCGTTTGAAGGCCGCACTGAAGCCGAAGGTGTCGGAATAGCCGACCGTGGTCGCCACCTGGGCGACGCTGCGAGCGGGGTCGGCGAGCAGTTCTTCGGCTTCGGCCATGCGCCATTCGGTGAGGTAGGCCAGTGGCGGTTCGCCCATCACTTCGGTGAAGCGCCGAGCGAACAGTGCGCGCGAGACCGCCGCCTCGGCGGCCAGGCTCGCCACGGTCCAGCGGTGGAACGGCCGGTCGTGGATGGCGGTGAGCGCCGGGCCGACGATCGGGTCGGCCATCCCCCGGTACCAGGCGGGGGCGCAATGCTGCTGTTCGGCGAGCCAGGAGCGCAGTGTGCAGACCAGTGCCCAGTCCAGCAGCCGGTCCATCAGCGCCTGCGAGCCCGCGCTGAACCGGACTGCGTCGGCGGCGGATTGTTCCAGCCACAAGCACATTTCAGGGTCTTCGTGGATCACCATCACCTGCGGTAGCGCTCGCAACAGCCGTTCGTGGCGTCGCCCCGATGCCCGGTAGGCGCCGACGAGCAGCGAAGTCTCGCCTGGCACACCGGTTGTGGATGGCGTGACGATCAATTCCGGTGTCGCGCAACTGATATCGGCCGGACCGAATCCGTCCGGCACGAAACAGGACAGCTCATAGCGCTCGTGCGGACGGTCGAGCGCGTCGGGCGTGTCGGCAAGGTGAAAGGGTTCACCCGCCTGCACGAGCGCAGTGTCGCCGGCGACCAGACTCGTGCGTGATCCATCAGCGAGCACCAGCGTGCCGTCGCCACGCAGCACCGTCACCATGATCAGGGGCGCACGGTCGGCGAAGCGAATCGTCCACGGCGGGCGCAGCACGGCATGGGCCACGACCGATCCTTCGGCACGAATGCCGCTCAACAACGAACTCAACGGGTCCACCCCGTCAGCGTAGACGAATTCCTATCGACTGGAGATGATCTCCCATAGATCGTCCACACGATCCGCGGTTGACTGAGGCGACCGGGCCGACCAGCCCGCACCCGATCGAACAGGAGAACTCACCGTGACCCAGTCCGCCGCCACCATCACTCCCACCGCCGAACTGACCGCCGCCGGATCGAGCACCACCGATACCTCCACACCGGGTGCCAACGCGCTCGTGGTCCTCGGCCACCACCGCTCCGACTCGCTCTCCGCTCATATCGCCGACCTCGCCGTCGGCCGCCTCGCCGCCGCCGGGTACACGGTCGACTTCCTCGATCTGCAGGCCGAGAACTTCGACCCGCGGATGTCCGTCGCGGACCAGCCCGAGTGGGGCAATCGCGACAAGGTCTACTCCCCCACCGCCGAGGCGCACATGCGGCGCGTGCTGGCCGCTGAGGTCGTGGTCGTGGTGTTCCCGGTCTACTGGCAGAGCGTTCCCGCCCTGCTCAAAGGCTGGATCGATACCGTGTGGAACTACGGTTTCGCCTACGGCCGCAGCAAGCCGCGCCTGGCAGGCAAGCGCATCCTGTGGCTCGGATTGGCCGGAGCGACAGCCGATGACGCGATCATCCCCGGCATGCAGCAGCTACTGGAAGCCCAGCTCAACGACGGCTTGGCCTACTACAGCGGTTTCGCGGACTCGCGGGTCGGCCTGCTTCCCGATGCCGAGGAGTCGCCCCAAAGTATCGACGCCGAAGGCAATCTCGTGATCGGCGAGGCGATCGGCGGAGACGCGCGGACCGCCCACTACGCCGCCTTCGACGCGAAGGCCGAGGGCTTCGTCGACGCATTGCTCGCCGCGAGTCACGTCGCTGCCTAGGGGTTGAGGAACATCCCGCGCATCGATCCGAGCGGCGGCCGGACCGATTTCGCCGGGTAGTGCCCGATCTGCTCGAGGCGGGCCAGAAGTCCGGCCGGGATAGCGTTGGACTCTCCCATCACGGGAGAGTCCAACATGATGGCAGCGCGGTTTCTTTGCCGTCCAAGAGTGCGGGCTGTACGTGAGGCCTGTCTGGCTTGGGCAAGCGGAAGCGCCGATAACAGTGATGATCGCCGCCCAGGAAGGTGTCCGCATAGCCATGCTGATCGACATTGAGGCCCGCGGTATGCGGCACTGCGAGACAACAGCTTTGGGTGTGCTGCTGCGGCAGCATGGGCTCGAGCTGTCCGAGCCGATGATGTTCGGTCTCGGTTCGGGACTGTCGTTCATCTACTGGGACAGTAAGAGCATGGGCTTTCCCTTCCTCGGTGGACGGGTCAAGCCGTTCGAGCTCACCAGAAACCTGGCCACCAGGCTCGGGCTGGAGCTTCTGGTCCAGGAGACCGCCTCCTCTCGCAAGGCGTGGGAGAACGTGGTCGACCTCCTCGGTGCCGGCCACCCTGTCGGACTGCAGCTCGACAGCTTCTACCTGGACTACTTCACGTCGAAGGTGCACTTCGGCGGTCACGTGGTCGCCATGTATGGCTACGACGACCACAACGCCTACCTGGTGGACACCGACCAGCAAGGTGGCACGGTATCGACCACGCTGACCAGCCTCGCTCAGGCCAGGGCCGCGCGCGGTCCGATGACCGCCAAACACCGATCCTTCGCCTTCACTGCTGCACAGGACCTGCCCGCCCCGCCGAGCCAGATCGTGCCCGCCATCACCGCCTGCGCCGACGCCTTCCTCAACCCGCCCATCGCCAACCTCGGACACCGAGGCATCGAAAAGGCCAGCAAGCTGGTACCCACCTGGTTCGAGCGGACCGACGACCCGCAGCGCGACCTACCGCAGGCTGCCCGATTGATGGAGCAGGCCGGCACCGGCGGCGCCCTATTCCGCAACTTCTACCGCGACTTCCTCGCCGAATGCGCCCAGACCCTCGACAGCCCCCATCTGCGCACCGGCCACCGGCTGTATACCGAGGCAGCGACCGGTTGGACGCAAGTCGCCGCGCTGATCGCGCAAGCCGGTGCGTCAGGAGATGCTCAATGCCTCGATCAGGCAGGCAGCATCCTCAGCGACCTTTCCCGGATCGAGCGCGAAGCCATGCAGGGGCTGAGTCGGCTGGGAAGTGAGCAGTAGTAGCTGATGTGGCCCCCGGAGAGTTTTGTGGTCCAGCGACACCTGCCAAACCGCGGCCGCAGCCAGAGCGGCGGCGGGGCGTCACCGGGCAACGCCGCTCCCCACCGAATCGATGGCGTGAACTTCAGTGGCTGGCAGCATGCGTATCTGCAATTCGGATGCCCGGCGGGACACGTGGAGCGAATAGCGCCATATCAAGCCTTGATCGCTTAGCGGACGGCCAGCACACCAGTTACACCGCGCACGCCGCTGTGCGGACGGTTGGGCCGAATAGGAGGAGCTGATACTTCCAGGGATGGCTCGGTAGCTGCGAAGTTCTGATTTTGCCTTGTGACAGAATGCCTTTCATGGTTTCAGTGAGGGTGGACGCGGCGGCCGGAGGATCCTGGAAGCTCGGCGACTTGACGGTCAATCGGATCGGGTTGGGCGCGATGCGGCTTCCGCAGTACGGTCAGGCGTTCGCAGCGGACGCGGTGCCGCGCGATCGAGGTGAGGCTGTTCAGGTGCTCCGTCGAGCGGTCGAACTCGGGGTGAATCACATTGATACTGCCGCGTTCTATTTTTCCCGGTTGCGTTCGGCGAACGAGCTGATCAATTTCGCACTCGCTCCGTACCCGGATGAGCTGGTCATCGCCGCGAAAGTCGGGCCACGCCGCGATCGGTCCGGGAATTGGCTGGAGCCGGCCACCCCGGGGCAACTCCGCGGCGAGGTCGAGGAAAATCTGCGCCAACTCGGCCGCGATCATCTCGATCTGGTGTATCTGCGGCGATCCGGCCGGGACTCGATTGCCGAGCATTTCGGTGTACTGGCCGAGTTGCGCGAGGCCGGGCTGATCCGCCACCTCGAGGTCTCGAATGCCACGCCCGCGGATCTGGCCGAAGCCCAGGCGATCGCCCCGGTGGTGTGCGTACAGAATCCCTACGGGCTCGGCCACCGCGGCAACCAGGACGAGTTCGTCGACGCCTGCGGTGCGCAGGGAGTCGCGTTCGTGCCGTTCTTTACCATCGCCGGTGCGGGTCGGGAAGCGGGCGCTACGGCCGGCGAACATCCGGAAGTCGGTGCCATCGCCCGCGCGCACGGCGTCACACCAGCGCAGATACGCCTGGCATGGGCATTGCACCGCGGTCCGCATGTGCTGGTCATCCCCGGCACAGGCGACCCGGACCACCTGGTGGACAACGTAGCCGCGGCCGGACTGTCGCTCACGCCAGACGATTTGACCCGGCTCGACGCCGTTCATCGAGCCGAGCAATAACTCAACACGATCATTCATCGAACAACCATCCGCGTTCCGTTCCACAAGGTTTCGCGGTCGTCGGCGAGGACAGCCTCGTCGGAGTTGCGCGACCGCCCAGCATGCAAGCAGCTCCGGAAGCATGGCGGAGATGCGGGTCAGATGAGCCGATTGTGCGTTCATCGATGCGCGCCGGTGATAGCAATCTACAATCAATGCTGGTCGAAAAACGTTGCGGGACCGATCTTGTGGAGGCGTCATGGGCAAAGCTCTGATCATCGTCGACGTACAGAACGACTTCTGCGAGGGCGGGACGGTGGCCGTTGCGGGCGGGGCCGCGCTGGCTGAACGAATCAGTCGGTATCTGCGTGACAGTCACTATGCCGCGATCACCGCCACCCGCGACTATCACATCGATCCCGGTGCCCATTTCTCCGACACTCCCGATTTCGTCGACACGTGGCCGCCGCACTGCCGGGTAGACACCCCCGGCGCCGACTTCCATCCGAATCTGGACACCGCGCCGATCGATGAGGTCTTCTTCAAAGGCGCCTACGCCGCTGCCTACTCCGGATTCCAGGGCGCCACCAAGGACGGCACGGCACTCGCAGACTGGTTGCGCGCCAACGACATCGACACCGTCGACGTCTGCGGCATCGCCACCGACCACTGCGTCCGCGCCACCGCCATGGACGCCCACACCGCCGGTTTCAACACCCGAGTACTCGTGAACCTCTCCGCAGGCGTATCCCCCGGCAGCATCGAACGCGCACTGGACGAACTCCAAGCGGCAGGCATAAAAATCGACGCAAAAACCGCTGGTTGACCGACGGCACCTCGTGTCGCCCTATTGGTCGGATGATCAGGAGGAACTGAGGTTGGCATCGGCCGAGAGGCGAGTGACATCAGTTCCCCCTGATCGCCTGTCCAGCAGTGTATTTCGGAGTCGTACGCGATAGGCGCCCAGGAGCGCGCACGAACAGATGCGCGCCTCTCCGATCAAATGTTCACGCCAAGGGTCGGGGCGCACGGCAGAATTTCCAGCGAATCGTTCGGCGGCAGTGGCGAATTCCGTGCAGGTCGTCGGCCGGTTCGGTGCAGACGGCATCGGGTTATCGACCGGCTCGGGTGTCCCGAGCCGGTCTGCACAGCGGCTCGGTCAGGCAGGTTGGTCCTTGTCTGCGGCGAACCAGACTTGCAGGTTCTCCGGGTTGATCGGGATCGAGATGTGTTCATGGGTGATCAGCCAGCCGCCGTTGGAGCGGTGCAGGCACACGGTCTCGCGTACCCAGATGGATGCTTGCAGTCCACCTTTGCGGGTTCCCGAGTCGAGGTGGAGCATGTTGGCGAAGGCGACGTCGCCGCTGGTCCGCACGGTGCGGTCGTGGGTTTGCAGGCTGATGGGACCCTCGTAGCCGTCGAACCAGCGCAGGAAGTTGCGGCGTACTTCGTCGTGCCCGGCGAACCGGAGTGGGGGTACGACGTCGTAGTAGACGATGTCGGGGTCGTAGTGCTCCATGAGTCGATCGATGTTCTTCGACTGCTGCGCCTCGGCACGGGTGGCGAAGAACGTTTCGAGTTCGGAATCGTTGGTAGTCATCGCATCCTCTGTTCGAGATTCGGACCGGCACCCGTTCGCCTGGCGCGGTCGTGGTGGTTCCGCTACTCCGACGACGCCGCGGTCCGGAATGTGAGGCGCGCTGCGGCTGGGCCGGGCGGCGCAACACCCATCCAAAGAGGTCGCCGACACCGCGGGTCGTGGGCGGCGAATGTCCCGGTGCCGACGACCGCTCCCGCGCGGTCGCTCTGGCAACATCACATTCCGGACGGCTGTTTCGTCGTAACGATGTGAGTGGAAGCAACAGCGGAAGATCGGCGACGCGATGACCACCGAACCCGGGCCGGGCGGCCGGCTCGATCCGAGCCTGGACGCGATCATGAGCGAGCGTCGGCAGCTGATCAATCTCGCGTATCGGCTCCTCGGTTCTCTTGCCGATGCCGAGGACGTCGTGCAGGAGACCTATGCGCGCTGGTATGCCATGTCCCGGAGCCAGCAGCAGGACATCGCCGCCCCGGGTGCGTGGTTGACGAGGGTCGCGGGCCGCATCTGCTTGGATCTGCTCGGCTCGGCGCGCGTCAGGCGGGAGCGCTATGTCGGTGAGTGGGTTCCTGAACCGCTGCCGGACCGTGGTGAGTGGAGCGCAGGCACCGATCCTGCCGACCGGGTCACTCTCGACGAGTCGATCAATATGGCATTTCTTGTCGTGCTCGAATCGATGACCCCCGCCGAGCGCGTGGCGTTCATCCTGCACGACGTCTTCCGCTACCCGTTCGCGGAAGTGGCCGAGATCGTCGGTCGCAGTCCGGCGGCGTGCCGTCAGCTCGCCACCTCAGCGCGCAGGCGCATCGATGCCGCGCAGCCCGCCGCGGCGCCTACCGCCGAGCAGGCGCGCGTCGTGCGAGGGTTCAAGCAGGCGTGGGAAGCCCGGGATATCAACGCCCTCATCGGGTTCCTCGACCCTGCTGCCACGGCGATCGCCGACGGCGGCGGTCAGGTCGACGCCGCGCCGCGGCCGATCGAGGGTGGCGAGCAGATCGCCCGCTACCTCGTCGACGTCTCAGGCCGGGTACGCGGTGTGACGATCTTGGAGTGCACGGTCAACGGCCAGCCCGGTTTGGTGACGCAGATGAACGGAACCGTCACGGCGGTGCTGGCCTTCGATATCTCGGACAATCGAATCCGACATGTCTGGGCCGTCCGCAATCCCGACAAGCTCCGCCAATGGACGACCGCTCAGCTCATTCGATAATGGCTGCCCGGTGTTGCCGCACACGCGAACTGCCGAATCGCACCATCACCTTTCGACCGGCCCGTCACGGAGGACACCTCGCACCTGGTCCAGCGTCACGGTGTCCGGCTCGAACTCTGCCAGCCACCAGGTGGCGCCCGCCTTGACGTAGGGGGCGGGGTCGGCGTTGGCCGGGAGGGGGACGGCGATGTCGAATGGGGTGGTGCTGTGCTGCCGGAGGGCGGTGAGAGTGGAGGCGATCTCGGCGAGCTGGTCGGGGTGTTCGAGGTTGACGGGGAAGAAACCGTCGTGGCGGGCGGCGCGGCGTAGCGGGCGGAGGTTGCCGGGGAATCCCGCGGCCCATACCGGCACGCCGGGGCGTTGAATCGGGGTGGGCAGGAAGGAGATTCCGTCGACGGTGTAGTGCTCGCTGTGGTGGTGCACCGGCTCACCGGACCAGGCAGCGGTGAGGATCTGTAGTGATTCGTCGAGCATTTGACCGCGCCGCCGGTCGTCGAGTTCCTCGCCGGTGGCCGATAGTTCTTCGGCGAAGCGATTGCTGCCGAGGCCGACGCCGAGGGTGAGGCGGCCGCCGCTGAGGCGGTCGAGTGTTGCGGTCTCCCTGGCGACCTTGGTGGGTCGGCGGCGGGCAAGGGGTGTGACCATGGGGCCGAACCGGAGGTTTTCGGTGGCGGTGGCGATCGCGGCCAGCGTGATCCACGGGTCGGCGACCTGCTGGACCGGCTCCCGCCAACGCACGTGGTCCCAGACGAATATGCCGTGCCAGCCTGCCTCCTCCGCCTCGGCGGCCAGTCGTGCGATCGCGATCGGGTCGGCGAGCTCATCGAATATCGGCAGCCAGAGTGCCGACTGCAACGTGGTCATCAGAGACCGCCTTTGGTGTGCTGAAGCAGGGCGGGGACGAACACATCCCATAGTGGCTTCGGTAGGTCGTGCCCGGCGCCTTCCAGGATCAGCAGCGTCGCGCCGGGAATCGTGTCGCGGAGCGAATATGCATGTGGGAGCGGGAAAGCCGGGTCGTGGTCGCCGTGCACCACGAGAGTCGGCGCTGTGATCGCGGCGAAATCGCGGGACGCGCCGTCGAAGCTCATCGCGTAGTGGTTGACGAGGGTGGAGCCGATGTCGCGAGTGCGGGCTACGTCCCGTTCGACCAGTGCGCGGGTGGCGGTTTCGTCGAAGTAGGGTGAGCCGCCCGAGTACGCCTTCGCCGAGGCGACAACATAATCCACTACCGCGCGGGAATCAGTGGGGTCCGGGTCGGCGGGGGTGCTGAGCTCCTCCGACGACGGCGGAAGTCCTTCGGCGCCGGTGGAAGTGGAGACGAATGTCAGTGACGCCACCCGGTCGGGGTGGTCTACGCCGAGGATGAGTCCGATGCCGCCGGACATCGATCGGCAGACGATGTGTGCGCGTTCGATGTGCAGGGCGTCGAGGAGGCCGAGTGCGTCCGCGGCCAGGTCGGTGTACGCGTAGCCCGGCTGCCCCTTCGGGTAGCTGGTCGATCTGCCGGTGTCCCGGTTGTCGTAGCGGATCACGAACCGGTCGCCGCGCGAGATCTGTTCGCACAGTTCGGTTTCCCACCACAGCATCGAGGCGGCCGCGCCATCGATGAGCAGGATCGCCGGGTCGGCGGGGTTGCCGAAGGTCTCGAAGCACAGCTCGGCCTCGTTGAGCTCGACGAGTTGCTCGCCGTGCGAAAGGGAGTCGGTCATGGAGGCAACGCTAGACCGCACGGTCCGTTGCCAACAGCGTCAGTTTTCGATCGTATCGATCGCGATCAGGAGTGCAACTCGCCAGTGTGACTTCACGTCCGACGTGGAACTGCGGCTTCTCACCGCGCTCGGCCGCCCCGGGGCCGGCGTGGGCTCGTTCGGTCGGGCGATCGCGAGCCGTGCACGCCTGCCGAGCAGGCCGAACGGTTCAGCCGTGACCCGCCAGCGACTAGCCGGCGAGCGCTGCGGCGTCGTAGGTCGGCTGGTAGCCGAGCTCTCGGCGGGCTTTGGCGGAGTCGTAGACGCGGTCGATGGTGGACGGCAGTGGCCAGCCTCGACGCTGGAACAAGGTGACGATGTCGGGAGCTCGTTGTTCGAGCACTGGTCTCGGGTCGTGCCACAACTGCTGGGTGTCGTTGGGGCGGAACACCATTGGTCCGGCGATGTTGAATGCTCCGGTTACCTCAGGGTGTTCAGCGGCCAGTCGGTGAGCACGGGCTACATCGCGGACGTCGACGCCGCGGTATAGCCGGTGGGCAGCCTGGATGGCAGGCTCCTCCGGGAAGCAACGGGCGATGCGCAGCACGACCGTGGTCAGTGTTCGATCACTCTCGGCGAGAAGAGCTTCCGCGCCGAGTTTGGTTTCGTCATAGATGTCACGCGGCCGCGGTTCCAGCGTTTCGTCGACCCAGACCGCACGATCGGTGGGCACCAATGCGTGCCCGTATACCGAGGTGCTGCTGGTGTAAACCATTCGCCGGACACCACATTCGGACGCCTGCTCGAGCAGGGCGGCGGTGGCGTCCACGTTGACGGCGCGGAACTCGTCGTCGCCGACCCGCCCGACATGCGGAGCGTGCAACGCAGCCGTGTGCACGACAACCTCGGCCCCGTTGACGGCGCGTGCTCGAAGTTGCGGGTCGCGCAGATCGCCACGATGGGTGGTCCACTTGCCGGGAAGAACGTCCCAGCCCCGCACCTGCCAACCCGCCGCGTGCATTTCCTGCGCGACGGCAGCTCCCACCACACCGGACGAACCAGTTATCAAAACTACTGCCGACTCCACGGACCCCGACATTACCCGCGTGGTCGCACTCCCCGTCATACCTGCTGACCACACCATATCGAGTGCGCGGTCCTAGGCCGAGGACATGTTCGCCGTCCGGTGAAACGCACGAACGCATTCACGGTCACGCTTTCCTCGCTGCGTCGGCCAATGCACGACGATCATGCGTACCTCATCGACCCGGAGCGAGCCCTGTCGAAGCTGATGGCCCCCGCACCGTCAGCGGCTGGGAGTTCAGGCGCACAAGGCGCGGGTGACGGGGATGACGTCGCCGATCCAGCGGCGGAGTTGGGTGTCGTCGGCGGATTCGGGCCAGTAGACGAAAGTGTCGAAGCCGGTTTCAGTGGCGAGATCGGCGAGGATGCGGGCCCAGCCTGCGGCGTCGGTGCGGATCGATGCTTCGCCGCGAAGGGTGACCTGTCCTGGGGTGTCGGTGATCGTGCCGACGAGTTGGGCCATTCGGGTGATGTCGGCGGGGTTACGTCCGGCCTCGGTCGCGGTGGCGGAGATGATGTCTTGTGCCGCTTGCCATTTCTCGTACGGCAGGTAGTGCGGGATCGGTGCGGCCCATCCGTCGGCGATCCGTCCGGTGAGGGCGTTGGCCTTCGGGCCGACGCTGCCGAACCAGATGCCGACCGGATGTGCGGGTGCGGGTCCGGACTGCACGCCGTGCACGGTGTAGTGCGTGCCATGGACTTTCGCCTTCGTCCCCGGCAGCCACATGGCGCGGATGATCGCGGTGGCTTCCTCGAGTGCTTGCAGCGCTTCGGGATTCGATCGCACCGGGCCGCCCATGGCGCCGATCGCGGGCCAGAACGCGCCCGCGCCCAGGGCCAGTTCGAAGCGGCCGCCGCTGAGTAGATCCAAAGTCGCGGCTTGTTTTCCGAGCATCGCGGGCCCGCGCAACGGCAGGCTCGCCACATCCGGAAACACCCGCAGCCGTTCGGTTTCCGCCAGGATGGTGGCGATCACCGCGAACGTGTCGGCCAGTCCGCCCGAGTACGGATGGTCCTGGATGCCGAGCAGATCCAGGCCTTCCCGGTCCGCCACCTTCGCCATCGCACGCAACTGCGGGAGCTCGGTCACGGTCGGCGCCCACTGAATACCGAATCGCAAATTCACAGTGCGATCATGCCAGCCCGCTCAGCCGTCAGTCTTGCGCCGTAGCAGCCCGTCACACGGAATCGTGGCGAGGTGGCGCGTGCCTCACCGGGTCACGATCGGCCCGGGAGATCCGGGTCAGGTTCGCGGATCTGGCACAGTGCGGCGACGAGGTAGCCGCCGCCTCCGGCGATAGCCAAGACCCAGTACAGGCTTGCTCCGTCGAGCAGTAGCGCGGCCGACGACGTCACCGCAAGCCAGGCGCCGAGCGTGTACTGGACGAGATCACGATATGCGGCTCCGCCTGCGAGATAGATCATTCCGACGACGAGGCCGGACCCGGTCGGCCACAACAGCGTCTGCACCTGCACGTCGTGCAGCGCCGTCTCCAGGGCCGTGATGATCAGATACAGCGCGCTGAAGCCGATCAACCAGGACGCGGCCAGCAAGATGCCGACAACAGCCTCGCGACCGTGGGTGCCGCGCTGTGCTCGGACGGCGAACACCCCGGTCACGATCAAGCCCGCCAGCAGTCCGCCGAGTAGCAGAACGGGCGCGACGGCGGAAGGTATCGGCAGATTGGGATCGTCACCGTAGGTCAGGGCGAAAGCGGCATACCCGAGCAGCCAGGCGAGACCGAAAGTCAGATACGAGGGTCTGTTGTTCGGAACGGCACTCATTGTGGCCACTGAGCGTGGATTGTGATGGGACATGGCGGTCCTCCTATGTGGACATAGAAAGTAGAACCCGCCCCGCCGAGACACTCCATGAGCGAGAGTCTCGAACACATAGCCCAGCGTCTCGTTAGTTGGCGTTCCTTACCGTCGGCCGGACTTCAGGTGTTCCAGCGAATCTTTCGCGACCAGATATCGGTCGTCTCGCGGTACCGATGCGCAGCTTCAGCGTCGCTTGTCGGCGCAGATCGCACGGGTGGGATCTAATCCCGCCCGTTCAGCTTCGGACGCCGAGGGTGCCGGTCCACGCGGCAGTGTCCAGACCGGCGCGACGGGCCAATGCGAACATGGCGGCGATGTCGTCGTCGGTGCGTGGCCGGGAATCGTCGCCGGGGTAGTGCTGCTCCATCAACCGCGTCATCGACTCGGCGAAGGACCGGAGCACGTTCTCCGTGACAGTGCCGCGCTCGGCGGCGTCGAGCAGCTGGTCGCACAGTTCGGGCAGGCCGGCGTCGGTGGCGTCGAACTCGAGCCGCTCAGCGATCTCGCCGACCGCACCCTCCCGGGTGGTCAACGATGAGATGCCGCAGTCGAGTCCGTCGTCGGCCAGGTCGTCCGGGTAGGGCGCCCGCTGCCAGGCACCCTCGTCGAACCAGTAGACACAGCCGACCATGTAGTCATCGATCAGGCCTTGCAGGTATTGGCGCGGCAGCCATTCCGGGGCACCGGCCAGCAGATCGATCGCGGGCTCGTGCGTTTTGACCTTGCTCGATTCGTCTTCGCCGACGAGTACCGCGCGGCCGTCGCCGAACCACTTGAACACCCACCAGGTGCAGCCGCAGTCGTCCCAGTGCAGGCCGTCGTCGTCGATCCAGTATCCGTAGCGATGCTGCGCGGGCTCGCGCTCCTGGTCCCGGTTGTAGGTCGCCACCGCGACGGCCGCCCACCGCGTCCACAGCAGTCGCGCGTCCGGCAGGTCGTCGGGGCGCCCCGGGCGGTGTAGCTTCGCCAAAATTGTTCTCCTGATCCGCGTTTCGGGTGCCAGCATAGGCGGCCGGTGCGACATCGCGTATCGACGGCACCCGGTGCGGGCGAGGCGGACTGGCCCAGTTCCCGCTGACCGGCCCGGAGCATTTCACCGACCTCGCTGCACCAGCAGACTGAGATCGACGCACCGAAGCCCCTGGCCGGCCCCGCCTGCGGCTGGCCGGTCCCGCCTGCGGCTGGCCACCTGGCGCGCGACCAGCCGCCCCTCGATCGAGCACCCCCAATGTCCGACGAGCACCCCCAATGTCCGACGAGCGCCCCCAATGTCCGATGGGCGCCCGCAATAATGTCCGATGGGTCGCTTCCGCTGACGAACGCGGCGCCGACTCCTGCCCAGCGCCTCGACGGCACGGTGCCAGGGGTGGGACAGGATCTGGTCTCGACCGTCCCCCGTACCAGGCGTTCCAGAGGATCACTGTCCGGGTGCGTTATTGTCGATCACAGGGACCTGCCAGCTGCCCCGAGAGCTAATTCGCCTGGCGTCCAGTGCTGACCTGAAACGCGTTGTCAGGGAGGAATTGTGGACATTACCGAGCTGATTCTCGACGACCACCGTGAGCAGCGGCGGCTGTTCGCGATTCTGGAGCAGATCGACCGCGCCGAAACCGACGTGCTCTCCGCGATCTGGAACCGGCTCGCGGCATTCCTCGAGCTGCACGCGAAGGCCGAGGAAGAGATCTTCTATCCGGAGCTGCTGCAGGTGGGTATCGCGGCCCGGCGCGCGGATCGGGTGGAGGACGAGACGCTCGACGCGATCCACGACCACAACGAGATCAGGGACGCGGTCGCCGAGGTCGCACAGCATCAGGTGGGCACCGACGACTGGTTCGCGGCGGTCGCGGCCGCGAACCTGGCCAACAGCGATCACATGGCCGAGGAAGAACGCGAGGGCCTCACCGATTTCCGCAGGCTGGCCGGGTTGTCGCGCCGCCATCGGCTGGCGGTCGCCTTCGCCGCCTACGAGGCGCGAAACTACGCCGGTGTCGAGGCCGTCGACGAGGATCCCGCTGGCTATATCCGCGAGGTCGAGAACAGACTGCCGACCGAGAGCGCGCCGCCGACCGACGACCAGCCACCGGCCATCGAGAACAAACCGACGCCTTCGAACGGCTCGCTGAGTGTCGGCAGCCTGAAGCGGAACTGACCCCCGCAGCGCTCACCAACCACCACGTCACCTCATACCGCACGCGGTACAGTCGACCCGCTCCGGGCCCGGTTTCGAGCTGTTCGGAATGCCATACCAATCGGGCCCGAACTGTGACCTGTCCCGCATATGGGGACTGTTATCGCGTTCTTGTGTCCACACCGCTTAACGTCGCCAAGGCACAACAGTTGGTAGGGAAGGTGGCGGCGAGCGTGGTTGATACCCAGGCGAAGCTAGATGAACTGGTCAAGATCCTGGCGATCGCTGCGGAACCCGCAGGTGAGGGCGGTATTGCCAAGCGGGAGAAGAAGGGTATTCCGAGCGTCCGGCAGCGGATACAGATGCTGCTCGACCCCGGGACGTTCCTCGAGACCAGTGCGCTGGCGCGCCAGCCCGACCAACCCGACGCTCTCTACGGCGATGGACTGGTCACCGGTCGTGGGTTGATCGGGGGCCGTCCGGTGGTCGTGATCGCGCACGACCAGACCGTGTACGGCGGGTCGGTCGGTATCACGTCGGCCCGAAAGTTCATGCGCGCGTTGCAGTTCGCGTTCGACAACGCCTGCCCGGTGGTGACGATCAACGACTCCGGTGGCGCGCGGATCCAGGACGCGGTGGGCTCGATCGCGTCGTTCGGTGACATTTCCCGAGTGTTGGAGAAGCTGTCCGGCTATGTGCCGCAGGTGTCGATCATTCTCGGCAAGTGCGCTGCGGGTTCGGTGTACGGGCCGATCAATACCGACGTGCTGATCGGCACCAAGGATTCCTACATGTTCGTGACCGGGCCCGAGGTGATCAAAGCCGTCAACGGTGAGGACATCTCGGCCGAGGACCTCGGTGGTGCGGAGGTGCAGGCCAAGCGCGGCACCCTGCATCACGTGGCGGCCACCGAGCAAGAGGCCTATGACTGGGCCCGTCAGTATCTGAGCTATTTCCCGACGAGCTGCCTCGAGCAGCCGCCGATCGTGAATCCCGGTCTGGAGCCGGAGATCACCGCGACCGATCGGGAACTCGACAAGATCATCCCGGATTCCGATCGCACCGGGTACGACATGCACGAGATTCTGCTGCGGATCTTCGACGACGGTGAATTCCACGAGGTGCGTGCGGAATTCGCGCCGAACCTGATCACCGGATTCGCCAGGGTCGACGGTTTTCCGGTCGGTGTGATCGCCAATCAACCGTTGGTGCTCGGTGGCTCCATCGACGCGGCCTGCTCGGACAAGTCGACCTATTTCATCCGGCTCTGCGACGCGTTCAACATTCCGCTGGTGTTCGTCGTCGATACCCCGGGCGTGCTGCCGGGTCTCGATCAGGAAGCCAACGGCGTGATCATTCGCGGTGGCCGGGTGCCGCGCGCGATCATCGAGGCCACGGTGCCGATCATCAACCTGGTGGTGCGCAAGTCCTATGGCGGCGCCTACGGCATGATGGCGGCCCGGCAGGTGGGCGCCGATATCAGTTTCGCCTGGCCGACGGCCCGGATCGCGGTGATCGGCGCCGAGAGCGCGGTCGACCTCATCGGTAAGCGGCAATTGGCGGCGGTGCCTGCCGAGCAGCGGGCGGCCGCGCGCGACTTCATGGTCAACCATTACAACGAGACCATCGCCACCCCGTGGATCGCCGCCGAACGCGGTTACATCGACGCCGTCATCGAGCCGGCGCGCACCCGGCTGGAGATCCGGCACGCGTTGCGCTTGTTGCGGGACAAGCCGCCGGTCAAGCCGGAGTTCAATCCGCGTAAGCATTCGGTCTATCCGATGTGATTGCGCTGGAAGCGGCGCCATAAAGGTAGTTTGACTCGGCCCCTGCCGCGGGAAAATATGGGCGCGGCGGGGGTCCGAGAACGAACGCGGAGTGGATCGGCCGGCGATGGACAGTACTGGAGCGGACTTCGCCGCCTCGCGTGGGGTTTTCGTCGTGGATTCGACCGGCCCGGGTGCCGTATCGCACGGTTTCGAGGCCTTCCGGCACGGGTGGCAGACACAGGTCGGTGACGGCTTTCCGCTGCCGACTTTCAGTCCGGTGACCACCGGCGATTTCCGGGTCAGAAGCCGCGTCGCGAAACTGCGCGACGTGGCTGTCACCGATCTCGACAGCGCGTCCGTCATCCGCACGGCAGGTACACCGTACGGCTACGACGACCAGGTGCGGATTTATATAGTGCGCCGTGGCACTTGGACTTTGGGTGCGTCGGCCGATCGCGACGAATACACCGTCGCGGCCGGGCAGTTCCTGCTGCGGCACGGCCCGCCGTTGCATTTCGGGGCGGCGCCGGAGACCACGGTCAGGATTCTCACGCTCCCTTCCGCAGTGCTCGCGCCGCGACTGCGGAACCGGAGCGTCACCGAGGCGGCGGACTCGGCGGAGATGCGCCTGCTGATGGCGCATACGAACATGGTGCACGCCACCGTGGCCGACCTCGGCCCGAGCGGTGTGCACGCCGCGCACAGTGCCATGCTCGAACTGGCCAGGGCGGTGACGACGGGTCGGTTCGACGACAAAGAGCCGGGGTTGCGGCCCGCGCTCGTCCAGGCGGCGAAAGTCTTGGCGGATGGTCGGCTCGCTGATCCCGAGCTGTCTCCGGCGATGCTGGCCCGGGAACTCCATGTCTCCGTGCGTACTCTGCAACGAGCGTTCACCCTGGCGGGTGAACCGGTGACCGGCTACATCCGCGACCGCAGGCTGGCACAGGCGCGGCGCGCCCTTTCCGCCCCGTCGCACCGCCCGACAGTCGCGGAGCTCGCCGCGTACTGGCAATTTGCCGACAGCAGCCATTTCATCCGAGCGTTCAAGAAACGCTACGGCCAGACACCCGCCGAGTACGCCCGCTCAGCGAGGACCTAACGACTTGGCGCGCAGTTCGCCGCGCGGGCCGATCGCCTCGGCTACGCCCAGACAGGTGCTGCCGAGAAAGATGCCGAGCTCGTAATGGACGGAGTCGGCATCGAAAGCGGTGACCAGGACGCCGATTTCGTATTCTCCGGGATAGGTGACCTCGCCGACGTAGTCGATGCGATAGGACGACGGTGACAGGTCGGGCACCAGTCCGTCGAGGTCGAGTGCCGCGGCCGTGAATGCCGCGACCGCCTCGTCGTACCAGGTGGCCAGTGCGATGAAATTGACGTGCTGATTGATGTCGACGTCGCTGATCCGGGCACGCAGCGGAGCGGAATACGGGTAGTGGTTGCGCTGCCGGCGTTCGGACTTCGGACGGTCTGCGACCGTGTCGCTGGAATCCGGGCCGGCCAGAGCGGTGAGATCGGCGATCAATTCGTCGGGAAGGGCGAGTGGTCCCGCGGTGCCGAACAGCACGACCGTAGCGCTACCGCTGCCCACCCTGTTGCCGCCGGCGAACACCGCATGTCCGTAGGTGAACGAGGACCGCCCGATGCGACGGATATCGGTGTGCACTTCGATATCGGTGTCCGTGCGGCGGGCGGGGGCGAGCCGTTCGACGCTTTGGCCGACGAAAATGATTTGGTAGGGGCCGAATTCACCGGCCGTGACGAGCCGTTCGAATTGCGGCAGTTCCAGTCGTATCCGGGCGTCCTCCAGCCAGCGGGCCATCCCTACCGTGCTCACGGTGCCGTCCCGACCCAGATCGCCTTGCCGCACTCGGATGTCGGATCGGATCGGAAACGCGTAGTCACTGATGGTTTTCATGAACGAGGACGCTAGGAGGAATGCACGAACCGGGACATTGGTAAGCCCGCTTCTGGCGTGGATGTTCCATGGGTTGACGCGGGCGTTCAAACTGGCCCATCCGCAAGCCAGGCGCCTCTGTCTCCCGTGCAATCCGCCGTTGGAAACGTTGTGGGTGCATGCCGCTGGGTATCGTCGTGCTGTGCTCGAGACGCGGCTTGATCTGGACCGGATTCGTGCGGCCCGCCGCGTGATCGATCCGATCTTTCTGAATACGCCGATGTACCGATGCGATGCGCTGGGGCGTCGGCTCGGCTGCACGGTGAGCATCAAGCTGGAGACGGCGAATCCGGTGCGCAGCTTCAAGGCTCGCGGGACCGAGCTCGTCTCCAGTCTGTTGACCGAGCAGGACCGGACGGCGGTGGTGTGGGCCAGCGCGGGCAACCTCGGGCAGGCGCTGGCGTGGTCCGGTCGCAGTCGTGGACTGCGGGTGACCGTGGTGGCGTCGCGGCGGGCGCCTGCGGCCAAGCTCGATCGGATCCGTGCGCTGGGTGCCGAATTGATGGTGGTGGACGGCGATTTCGAGATGGCCCGCGAGCAGGCGGTGCGTATCGCGCAGGCACGCGGGATTCGGCTGGTCGAGGACAGTCTGGACCTGGAGACCTGTGAGGGCGCCGCGACGATCGGGCTCGAGTTGGCGAGTACGAAGGACCCGTTCGATGCGGTGCTGATCGCGCTGGGTGGCGGGGCGATGGCCACCGGCATCGGTTACGTCATGAAGTCGCTGACACCCGGTGTCGAGGTGATTTGTGTGCAGCCAGCCGGTGCACCGGCGATGACCCGCTCGTGGCATGCGCGGCGGGTGATCACCACCGAGTCGTATGCCACCATCGCCGACGGGGTGGCCGGTCGGTATCCTATCCCGGCTGTCTTGGACGACCTCCTCGCGGTGGCGGACGACGCTGTGCTGGTTCGGGAGTCATCGATCGTCGCGGGCGTTCGAATGCTGTGGGAGCAAACGGGTTTGGTGGTCGAACCCTCCGCCGCGCTCGGTGTCGCCGCCGTCCTCGAAGATCCGGGCCGTTTCGCCGGGCGTCATGTCGTCACCGTCATCTGTGGTGGCAATGTCGATCTGGATGCTTATCGCGGGTGGATATCAGCGTGATTCGAATTTCCTTGCTCGCCTTGCCATTACGGGAGGGCGGCGATGGCGTGGATCTCGATGGCCGAGTCGTAGTGCAATGCGCTGGCGCCCACCACGATCCGAGCCGGGCGGTGCGGCCCGAGCCACGCGGCATAGATCGTGTCGAAGGCGGGCCAAGCCGCGAGGTCGGTGACGTGCACCGAGACCGACACCAGCCGGGTCCGGTCGGTACCGGCGGCAGCCAGGCATCGGTCGAGGTTGTCGAGGACTTGCCGGGCCTGGACGTCGAAAGGTTGTCCGGCCGAGCTGTTTCCGGCTTCATCGACCGGTAGCTGCCCGGAGATGTAGGCGAGCCCGCCGTGTATGGCGATGTGCGAGTAGTGCCCGGCTGGTGGTCGCAGATCGGGACTGTTGCGTAGCTGGATGCCGGCGGTGGTCATGTCCGGTGCGGTCCTTTACTTGGAGTAGTTGTAGACGCTGGCGCGGGAGACGCCGAGCAGGTCGGCGATGGTTTGCGCGGAGCCGCTGGATTCGAAGTAGCCGTCGCGGCGAAGTTGTTTGGCCAGTTCGCGTTTGGCGTCGGCGGGCAGACTCCGCGGGGTGTGTGCGCGGGCCGCGGCGAACGTCTCGATGGTCTCGCGCAGCTCGCGGGCGGTCCGGTCGCGCAGTGTCTCGAGGACTTCGCCGCTGTGCGCTACCTCGGTGGCGACGAGGTTGGCCAGGGTGCGGGTCAGCGGTGACAACGAGGAGACGTCCAGGTTCAGGCACAGCGCCGCGACGTATAGTCCTTGCCTGTTCTTGATGCCGATCGAGGTGCTCTTGACCGGTCGTCCGTCGGGGAATTGGTTGGGGTAGTTCTGGATCACGCTCGGGTAGTCGGGGTCGGCGATGCGCGCCAGCCCGAGCTCGGTAGCCGAATCCCCCACCTGCCGGCCCGACAGGTTGTTCTCGATGGCGCGGATAGCGTGCTGCGGATTACGGAGATCGTGGAGCACGACCTCGCACAGTCCGGGAAACATCCGTCCGATCGCACCCGCGATCTTTTCCGCCTCGGCCAGGAGGTGCTCGTCTTCTTCGGCAAGGTCATTGCGGCTCGCATCGTCGTCGCTCATGCACGCGCCCCTTGTGCTTGATCCGTGCGGTCGTCGTCGAAGATGCCCGCCATTTTTTCCGACGACTTGGTCCCCGCGCCGGTGAGCACGACCACGGTGGTCTCGTTCGCGCCGATGGCGCCCTCGGCGATGAAGTGATCCAGCGCCGCGGCGGCGACGCAGCTGGTGGGTTCGGCGTAGAGGCCACGAGAGGCGAGCTTGCGCACCGCTTTCCGGATCATCTCCTCGGAGACCGCGACGGCCGCGCCACCGGAGCGGCGGATCGCGTCGACCGCCTCGGGCAGGCGGACCGGATCGGCGATCGCGGCGCCCTCGGCGATGGTGGGAACGCGGGGTGCACGATCGGCGGGGTCGAGACCGTTGACCGTGTCGGCAATGGTCGCCCAGTGCTGGGGCTGGCCGACGAACAGGCGCGGCCGGTGCACGATCTGCCCCGCGCCGAGCAACTCGCTGAACGCGATGTCGCAACCCAGGACGTTGCTGCCCGCGCCGGCGACGAGCACTACGTTGTCGGGAGCCTGGAACCCGAGGTCTTCCCACATCTCGTAGGCCACGGTTTTGGTGCCCTGCAGGAAGAATGGGTGCCAGTTGTGGCTGGCGTACCTGATCTGTTCGGACTGGCGGATCGCCTCCTGCGAAACCTCCTCACGAGTGCCCGCGACGAGTTCGATCTGGGCGCCGTACGCGCGCACCTGCAGAATTTTTGCGGCCGAGGTCGACTCGGGCACGATGATCTTGGCTCGGATCCCTGCGGCGGCACTGTAGGCCGCGACCGAGGAGCCGCCGTTGCCGGAGCTGTCCTCGAGCACGTGGTCCGCGCCTTGGCCGCGCAGGTGCGAGACCATTACCGCCACGCCGCGGTCCTTGAAACTCGAGGTCGGGTTGAACCATTCGAGCTTGAAGTGCACGCGCCGGCCCGCCCAGTCCATCGGCACCATCGGGGTGCAGCCCTCGCCCAGGCTCACCCGGTGGCGTGCGTCGACCGGGATCGCCGCTTGATAGCGCCACAGCGACCGTTCCGAGGTGACGATCTGGTCGGGCGTGAGGCCCGGCAGCGCGCTCATCGCCAGTGCGGTGCCGTCGTCACCGCGCCAGCGGGGGTCCGCGAGGTCGTAACGGTGGCCGGACCGGTCGTACAGGAACGCATCGGTGATGGGCGTGTCGGTCACAGTCTCAATCCTTCTTCGGTCCAAGTGGTCCTAGACTAGCAGTCTAGATTTAGATTCACAGTCTGATTCGTGGCGCTGACGCCGCCCAGGAGGCCGTATCAGCGCCGTGACAGCCATATGTCAGGTCGTTCCGCGACCGTGGTCAGCACAACAGCCACGAAAGGAAAACCTGATGACTCAACCGGTTTCGATCCCGAACGGTCTCCCCACGGCGCGCGATGCCGGCCCCTTCGATCCGCCCAGCGAGATCAGCCGGATGCGTGCGGCCAGCCCGGTCTGTCCGCTGATCTTTCCCGACGGGCACGAAGGCTGGTTCGTCACCGGTTACGACGCGGTCCGCCAGCTCATGGCCGATACCCGGTTCAGCTCGCGGCAGGATCTGGGCATCATGCATGTGCCGTACGAGACCCCCGGCATGCCCGCAGCTACTGAACCGTCTCCGCAGATTCCGGGTCTGTTCATCGCGATGGACCCGCCGGATCACACCCGGCTGCGGCGCATGCTCACCGGCACCTTCACGGTTCGGCGGATGAAGCAGCTCGAAGAGCACATCATCGAGATTGCCGAGCAGCAGTTGGCGGAGATGGCGAAACTGACCCCGCCGGTCGATCTGGTCAAGGAGTTCGCGCTGCCGGTGCCGTCGCTGGTGATCTGCGAAATGCTCGGCGTCCCTTACACGGACCGGGAGACCTTCCAGGTCAACTCCGCCAAGTTCCTGGTCAAGGACCAGTCGCTGGAGGAGAAGATGGGAGCGTACGGCGCGATGATGGGCTACCTCGCCCAGCTGGTCACGGCCAAACGCGCCGAACCCGGCGACGACATCCTGTCCGACCTGGCCCGCAACGACGAACTCTCCATCGATGAACTCACCGGCATCGCGTTCCTGCTGCTGCTCGCGGGCCACGAAACCACCGCGAACATGTTGGCGCTCGGCACTTTCGCGCTGCTCGAGCACCCGGGCCAGCTGGCCGAGCTGCGGGCCGATCCGGAGCTGGTGCCCGATGCCGTCGAGGAACTCCTGCGCTACCTGTCCATCGCCGACATCTTCTATCGCTACGCCACCGAGGACATCGAACTGGGCGGTGAAACGATCCGCAAGGGATCGACCGTCGTCGTCTCACTGCTGGCCGCCAATCACGATCCACAGCGCTTCGACAACCCCGACACCCTGGATCTCCATCGCAAGGCACGCGGTCACCTGTCCTTCGGTCACGGGGTGCACACCTGCCTCGGCCAGCAGCTGGCTCGTATCGAAATGCGTGCCGGATTCGCCGGGCTGCTCCAGCGCTTCCCGACCCTCGAGCTCGCCATCCCGGCGGACGAGGTGAAACTGCGGACCGACATGAACATCTACGGCGTGCACGAATTGCCGGTCACGTGGACGCAGCCCGCCTCGTAAACCGTTGAGTACGAAGGAGATAACGATGACACGGCTTGTGGCGGATCGGGAGCGCTGCATCGGATCGGGCATGTGCGCGCTGATCGCACCGGAGGTGTTCGATCAAGACGAGGGTGACGGGAGGGTGCGGTTGCTCGATCCGAGCCCGAGCGGTGGTCTCACGGTCGTGCGCGAGGCGGTGGACGCCTGCCCGGCCAAGGCACTCGACATCTCGGACTAGCGGGCATCGACTCGCGCCACCAGGCTCAACCTCAGCGCCTTGGTGCGCCTTGCGGTAGAGACCCTCCAAGGGTCTCGAGAGGCAAGCCGCAAGGCGTGTCGAGGTGCCTGTCAGAAGTGCGCCGGAATCGGTGGGCCCTGTCGTTTGAGATCGCTCGGGTTGACGAGCGGCCTACGCAGCATGATCGCCTGGTATCTATGTAGGAGACCGGTCCTGTGTCAGGCGGGACCACGGGGAGGGGAAGCCATGACGGCGATAGCCAGGTTCGGTGCGATTGCGCTCGACAGCCGGGACGCTCGACGTCTCGCACAGTTCTATCAAGCGTTGCTGGATTTCGAAGTCCGGTACGAATCCGACGATTTGGTGGTGCTGCGCGGATCGGGGGTGACGCTGACGGTCGAACGGGTGGAGGACCACATACCGCCGGAGTGGCCCGGTAATCGGATACCCAAGCAGATGCACCTGGATCTATTCGTTACCGATCTCGATGTCGCCGAGGAGGCGGCGATCAACTGCGGCGCGGTCAAAGCGCAGTTCCAGCCCGCGCCGGATCGTTGGCGCGTGTTTCTCGACCCGTCGGGACATCCGTTCTGCTTCACAGTGCCACCCGGTTCTGGGTAGCCCGCAGTTTCCCGCTGCGCTCTCCAAGTCTTCGGTTTTCCCGCAAGATGCCAGGCACGTGGTGCAGCGATAGCCTGCCGAATACCGTTGTGCGCGCGGCTGTTCCGGTCACGCGGCGGCAGGGCGGCGGAGGCGGCGTAGATCGGCCACCGCTGTCTCGACCACGGCCTTGGTCACGAAATGTCCGGCGGCGGTGACGAGGAAGGTGGCCACGATGAGGATGGGGGCCCAGGACCAGGTGAGGGCGAGGACCATGCGTTCGAAGGTGCCGCGGGGCTGGACGACGGGTTCCCAGCTGTTGAGGCGGGTCCAGCGGCCGAGGAAGACGCCTATCGCGCAGAGTAGGTGCAGGCCGAGGGTCATGGGGGCGCGCCAGCGGGTTCGGCCGATGTGGTCGAGGTAGCGGCCGAGTTCGGCCAGGGCGAGGTAGTAGGCGAGGAAGCCGGAGGCGATGAAGGTGGCGTAGACGGGCAGCACGGTGGTGACCACGGGGCCGTCACCGAGGAAGCGGATGTCGTCGCGTAGGTGCACGAGGTCGGTGACCACGTAGGGCGCGTTGGGCAGGAACAGCACGAACAGCACGGCGCCCGCCCACCACAGTGGCGAGCGGGACAACTTGCGATCACTGCGCCGCCATCGAAACACCAACAGCGCCAACACCACTGGCACCCACGCCAAGACGGTGTTCCAGGCCAGCCAGACGAAGTCTCGCCGGACCACATCCAATAGGCCCGGCCCCACCCGATCGAGTACATCCATGGCGCCATCATGCCGATCGGACGGGCCGCGGCGAGCTCTCCGAGCCGAAAGCCACTACATCACTACAGGTTCACCACACTATCTCCACAGCGCACGGGTTCATCGAGTCAGGAAGGACTGCAATGCGGTGATCAGCGCGGCCGGATTGTCTTCCTGCACATTGTGTCCCGCGTCCGGGACGACGACGAGTTTCCCGTCCGGGATGCGCTCGACCAGACGTTCGGCGGCGGACTGCGGAAGTATTCTGCTGCGACCGCCGCGCGCCAGCAGCACCGGAACTCGGGCCAGTTGAGCGGCGAATTGTTCGAGTGCGGCGAGGATGGCCGGGAAGTCGGGGGGACTCAGGTCGCCTTTGGGCACCCAACCGCCGTCGGCGGTGCGGCGGAACAGTGTGCTCATGCGGTAGGTGACGCCCGCGCGGTCGGCGTGCGGACTGACCCGCATCGCGGAGTCCACGACCGTGTCGAGTTCCCGGACCGGGCCGAGGCTGAAGACGAATTCTCTTACCCGACGGGTACTTTCGAAGTCGGCGCCGGGTGCGACGTCGACGAGTGCCACTCGTTCCACGAATTCCGGCCGGGTATCGGCGAGGTGGGCCGCGACCACGCCGCCGAGCGACATGCCGACCAGCTGGACCCGATCGAAACCGAGATGGTCGGCCGCGGCGACGACGTCGGCCGCCATGGTCTCGATCCGGTAGTCGTCGGACCACTCGCTGTCGCCGTGACCGCGCAGATCCAGCGCGACCAGCCGGGCGGTGCCACGCAGGCCGAGGCAGACGAAATCCCAGGTGTGCGCGGTCAACGCACCGCCGTGCAGCAGGATGGTCGGGAAACTCGTTCCGCCCCAGTCGAATCCGTGCAAGCGGCAGCCCGCACGAGAGAAACGGAAGTCGCGCGGTGGTGTCGGATCGTGGATCGGGACGCCCAAGGCGGCCGCTCGCTCGGTCATCGACGGAATCGCGGTTTGTCCTCGCACGGCGCCACCTTCCTTACCTTGAGTATCCAAGGTAACGGATATTACCTTGGATACTCAAGGTAATATTTGCGGATGGCCACCCGAGTGCGACGCAAACCCGATGACGCCAAACGATTGATCCTCGAGGCCGCGGGCAAGCTACTCGCCGCGGGCGGCCCGGCCGCCGTGCAGGTGCGCGCCGTCGCCGCCGAGATCGGGGTCTCCGACGCCGCGGTCAATCACCACTTCGGTACGCGCAACGGACTATTGGAGGCACTGCTGCGTTTCGGCGGCTCCAAGCTGAAGGCCGAACTGCACACGGTGCTCGCCACGTGGACCGACGGACCCATCGACCCCGCCGAGTTGGTGCGCGCGCTGGCCGCGCTGTACGCCGACGGGTACGCAGAACTCGCGCTCGCGTTGCACCGCTCCGGTTGGCGCGACGCCGGAAGCGGTCTGCTCGACGAGGTGGTCGATCGGCTGCACAGTCAGGCTGAGCAGCATTGCACGGCAACGGGTCGAATTCCGCCGCCGCGCGAGGCGATTCAGCTGACGATCGCTGCTCTGCATCAAGCTGTCGCGACGGATCCGCTGTTCGGAAACGAATTCCGCAGAAGCGTCGGGCTGGACGCGTCGGCGCGTGAGCGCATGCTCGACTGGTGGACGGAGATCCTGCGCACGACAGTCGCCGGAACAGAGAAGGCGACGTCGCGCACGACAAGTCAGTGACAGCTGATCGCGCTCGGCGGGGCTGCGGTGTCGGTAATTTCTTTGCGCCCGAACCATGAACCGACCGAGCGCTACCAAACACACCATCGAACATCACACCCTTTTGCTGAGCCGCACACCCTCTATACCGAGTGTGCGGCTCAGCAAAAGGGTGTGCACCTTCTCCTCTCGGGACCGGCGACTCAGGGGATCGTCTCGCCGAGGTGGACGAGGTCGGCGATGTGGTCGGCGAACGTCGGCCACAGCTCCCGGGGTAGGTGGTGGCCCATTCCTTCGAAGATCACCAGTTTCGCGCCGGGGATCGCCGCGGCGGTGGCACGGCCGCCGCTGACATCGCACATCAGGTCGTCGGCACCGTGCAGCACCAAGGTGGGCACCCGTAATGAGTTCAATTGCGCGGTGCGGTCTCCGGAGGCGAGCACGGCGACGAACTGTCGCATCATCGCCTCGTGGTCACGTCCGCGGTCATAAGCGCGTCCTGCCGTCGCGGCGACGGCGGCCTCGTCGAACGCGAATCCGGGCGAAGCTGTCGCGCGGGAGAACCGGATCTGCCAGTCGAGGTAGCTTTGCCGGTCGTGCGGTTCGGGCCCGAGTGGGCCGATCGCGCCGAAATCGGCGTCGCCCACTCCGGGCGCTCCGGTGCGCGAACTGATGGAGGTCAGCGAGCGGACCCGGTCGGGATACTCGATCGCCATGGTCTGCGCGATCATCCCGCCCATGGACAGCCCGACCAGATGCGCGCTGTCGAACCCGAGTGCGTCGAGCAGAGCGACGGTGTCGGCCGCCATGTCCGACAGATCGTATGACGCCGTGGTCAAATCCCCCGCCAGCGCTGCGGACATGTCAACCACCGGCGCGCCGGACAGGTGCGACGAGCGGCCGGCATCGCGGCTGTCGAATCGGATCACCTGCAAACCACGGTCGACCAATTCGGCGCAGAATTCGTCCGGCCAATGAATCAGCTGTGCGCCGCCGCCCATGATCAGCAACACCGGTGGAGATTCGGTGTCGCCGAAGCGTTCGTAGGTGAGGTCGATTCCTGACGGACCGATGTTCAGGAGCTTGTCCTCGGTAATTTTGTCCTCCCTCTCGATTACCTCTGCGCGCGTACCGGTTGCCGGCAGCAGAGTCTGGGTTGCGCTCGGGCCTGCGAGTATGCGGCACCAACGGGGCCTTGCCGCAAGCCCACCCGCGCGATGTATGTTGAAAGGGGAATTGTTCCGGGCCGACAAATCACCTCCGATTGGCATGCGATGCCACTTTGCACGAGCCGCAAACTAGTTGCGACGTAGCCTTTCAGCTGGCGATTCTTTTCGGATTCCCCGCCGTCGCTACGTCGTGCGGGCGCAACCGTCACATTGTCTGCACGCAATGCCGAATTGCAGTCGCCGCCAAGAGCTTCACACTTGTCCCCCGTTCTCGACGATGATCGTCGTGGCGCGGAGCTAGAAATGGTGGACATCTTCGCTCCGGCGCCGCCGGATCTGGTGGTGAGTGTGTTGGCGCAGCGCAAAGCCGTGTTCGCGTTCAATGGCTTGCCTTGGCGAGGAGAGTAGCTGCTGATCCGAGGATGAAGACCAGCTCGGCGAGGCACGAGGAGTGGTCGGGCCGCCGCTGGCGGTGACGCTCAGGGTGACAGTTCGTAGCGGCTGGCGATTGCGGTGGCGCGGTTGTGCAAGGCGGTGCGCAACCATGGTGGGGACAGGGCTTCGGCGTTGGTGGCGAGCTGCCAGAGTGCCCATTCGGCATGTCGGGAATCTTGGAAGGTTGCTTCCAGTCGTAGCCAACCGTCGGCGTCGGTCTCTTCGGCGCGGACGGTCAGTGCGGTGTCCACCAGTTCTTCTCGCCGATCCGGGTGCAGCCGTAGCAACACGGTGACTTGGTTGCCGCCGGTCCGAAATCGCGTGCTGCGTTCCTGCCAGGCCTGGGCTAGATCGACGTGGTCTGGTCGCTGGGCGGGTTCGGGGAGTTCTTCGGCGTCGAGGATCCGCGACAGTCGGTAGGTGCGGTCCGCGCCGGACTTGGTGGCCAGCAAATAGCCCTGGCCGCGTACGGTGACCAGGCCGATCGGGTCCACCGTGCGCCAGGTCGGGTCCTGGTCGACGGCCGCGTAGTGGATGCGCAGTTTGTGTCCGGCGAACACCGCGCGCCGGACCTCGCTCAGCACGGCGTCGGGCACCTTCTCGGCAATCAGGCGGCGGGCGAGCAGATCGGTTTCCGGTTCGATGAGTAATCGCTGGGCCGCGTCGTTGGCGGTGGCCACATAGCTTTCGGGGAGCGCGTCGACCACCTTGCGCATGGCCGAAGCCAGTGTCGAGCCGAGGCCGAAGGCCTGTGCGCCGCGCCGTGATCCGGCGACCAGCAGGGCGAGCGCCTCGTCGTGATTGAGTCCGGTGAGCTCGGTCTGGAAACCGGGCAACAGCGCGAAGCCGCCGTGCCGGCCGCGTTCGGCGTAGACCGGAACACCGGCTGCGGACAGCGCCTCGATGTCGCGCAGCACGGTGCGCGTGGACACCTCCAGCTCGCGGGCCAGGGCAGTCGCTGACAGCCGGCCGTGCTGGCGCAGCAGCAGCACCATCGAGACCAACCGGTCGGCGCGCATGCACAGAATTATGTCAGAAATACACGACACAGGATGTCGTGATTCGCTGAGATGCTTATGCGTATGACAAACAAGAACGTGGCCACCGAACCCAACGACCTGGGCAAGTACTTCATCGAGCGCGCCAACGCGGGCGACGTCGACGGACTGGTGGCGTTGTACGAGCCGAACGCCGTGCTGGCGTTCCCGCCCGGCAACCTGGCGACCGGACACGCGGAGATCCGCAAGGTGTACGAGCAGTTCGTCGCGGCCGCACCCGTTCTGACGCCGGGTCGGCAGCATCCGGTGCTGATAAGCGACGATCTGGCGCTGACGGCGTCCACGCTGACCAGCGGCGAGGTGGCGGTCGAGATCGCTCGTCGCCAGCCGGATGGGTCGTGGTTGTGGGCGCTCGATCAGCCGGTACTCATGCCGTAGCGGACGCGGGGCGGTGGGCTCGAGCGAGCCCACCGCTGTGCGCGGGCAAGTAGCGGAGCGGCACCGAGTTGGGCAGGTACTGGATGAAACGTTTGACGACGATCGGGGTCTACGGCTTCACGGCCGCAACCTTTATCGAGCAGCTCACCGACGCGCGCGTGGGATTGCTACTAGATCTGCGCCAGCGCCGCGGCGTTCGAGGCGCTGAATACTCTTGGGCGAACTCGGCGCGGCTCCAGCAAGCGCTCGCCGCGGCGGACATCGGCTACCGCCATGTGCGGGAGCTGGCACCGACCACTGAGCTGCGCCAATTGCAGTACCGAGAGGACGACCGCCAGGGTGTCGGCAAACGCAACCGCGTCGCACTGGCCTCCGAGTACGCCCAGCGCTACACCCGGGAGATCCTCGACCCGTTCGACCTCGGCACGCTCGTGGCGGAACTACCGAGCGACTCGATGGCTGCGCTTTTCTGTGTCGAACGTGATCCGGAGGCCTGCCATCGTTCGCTCGTGGCCGCCCGCCTGCATGCCGAGCACGACCTGCCGGTCACCCACCTCCACCCGCACTGAGCCGTTCGCGCCGCGGTTGCCAGTACTCACCCCGCCGCGGACAGAACGCGCACCTCCCCGAGCGCGTCGGCGAGCGCGACCAGCGCACTCGAGCATCCGGCGTCGAGCAGGCACGTGGCCAGTTCGTCCCCACGGGTGGTCCCGTGGTTGACGATCACCACGGGCCGACCGGTTTTCGCCGCGTGCCGCACGAAGCGCAATCCCGACATGACGGTCAGTGACGACCCCGCGACTAGCAGCGCGTCCGCCTCGTCGACGAGTTCGAATGCCGCCGCGACGCGCTCTTTGGGCACGTTCTCCCCGAAATACACGATGTCGGGCTTGAGCATTCCACCGCAACTCGCGCAGTCGACCATCCGGAAACTGTCGGTGTCCGCGACGACCGCGTCGGCATCGGGGGCGACTTCCACCCCGTTCGTCGTCGCTCCCTCGGCGAAACCCGGATTCGCCGTTTCGAGCCGCTCCGCCAACGCCATCCGCGAAATCAGCGCCTCGCAACGCAGGCACCGCACCCGCGCGTAGGTGCCGTGCAGGTCGATCACCCGCCGATGTCCCGCTTTGGTGTGTAGCAGATCGACGTTCTGTGTGATCAGCCCGCTGACCACACCCATCCGCTCCAACCGCGCCAGCGCGCGATGCCCCGGATTCGGCCGTGACGCGTCCATTCGCCGCCAGCCGATGTGGTTGCGTGCCCAATACCGCTGCCGGAACACCGGATCGCCGACGAACTGCTGATAGGTCATCGGGTTGCGCGGCGGCGAGGCCGGCCCGCGATAGTCGGGGATGCCGCTGTCGGTGGACACGCCGGCCCCGGTGAGCACTACCACCCGGCGCCCGGCGAGGACCTCGACCAGCCGCTCGACCCCTGGTTCCGACATGTGCGACATCAGTTCAGGGTACGACTGCCCGTTCAGACGCGGCGCATGACCGAGACCACCTTGCCCAGCACCGCGGCTTGATCACCGTCGATGACCTCGTAGGCGGGGTTGCGCGGTTCCAGATACACATGCCCGTTACGCCGCCGGTACACCTTCACCGTGGCCTCGCCGTCGATCATGGCGGCCACGATCTCGCCCGAGTGCGCCTCGTTCTGCTGGCGCACCACCACGATGTCGCCGTCGCAGATCGCCGCGTCGATCATCGAGTCGCCGCGCACCCGCAGCCCGAACACGGTGCCGCGGCCGACGAGCTGGCGTGACATGGTCACCATGTCGTCGGTGTGTTCCTCGGCGAGGATGGGTGTGCCCGCGGCGATGTCGCCGACGACCGGCACGGCCACCGAGTCCTCGTTGGTTTCCCGCGGCGCCGTCCCCTGCAGGAACATTCGCACGTCGATCGGGCGCGACATCGTCTCGCTGCGCCGCAGGAAACCCTTCTCCTCCAGGCTGTTCAGATGCTTGGACACCGACGACGACGAACGCAACCCCACCGCGTCGCCGAGCTGCCGGGAGTTGGGTGCGTAGCCGTGCCGCACCACCCAGTCCCGGATGGTGGCGAGGATCCGCTGCTGGCGCTCCGGCAGCCGGGACGTGTCGAGATGCTCGAGGTCGTCGTAGGTCACCGGGGCATCGTAGAGGTCGACGCCGATCGCACGGCGGCACAGCCCATTCCGGTGGAGTGTCGCGCCCTCAGCCGAGGCTGCGTTCGGATGTGCTTCGCTCGACACAGAATTCGTTGCCCTCGGGATCGCGCAGGGTGACCCAGCCCAGACCGTCGGCGGTGCGGTGATCCTCGAACAGGGTCGCGCCCAGCCCGATCAGCCGCTCGACTTCCTCGTCGCGGGTGCGTTCGGTCGGTACCCAATCGAAGTGGATCCGGTTCTTCACCGTTTTGCCCTCCGGGACCCGGATGAACAGCAAGCCCGGCACCGGCTCGGGCGCGACCAGCAAAGCCTCGTCGTCGTCTACCTCGTCCTCGTCGGATACCTGCCAGCCGGTGACGTCGCTCCAGAAGGAGGCGAGCTTGTACGGATCGGCACAGTCGATGGTCACGTGGCGCAGCAGCATGGCAGCGAGCCTATCGGTGCACCGAGTGCCGATGCAGCACAATAAAATCGCCGCGCGGTACCGGCCGATGTGCGTCGGCACGCGCGGGGCGTAGCAGGATTGCCGCGTGCACACCTTCGTCCTGGACCGGGTCGGCGTGGTCGCCAACTCGACGCCGCTGCTCGTCGACCTCGACGTCACCATGCCCGGTGGCCGGTGCACCGCGGTGGTCGGGCCGAGCGGTACCGGCAAGACCACGCTGTTGCGGTTGCTCAACCGTCTCGCCGAACCGAGCAGCGGACGGATCCTGCTCGACGACATCCCGATCACCGAACTCGATGTACTCGCGCTGCGCCGCCGAGTCGGGCTGGTACCGCAACGCCCGGTGCTGCTGGCCGATGTGGTGGCCGACGAGCTGCGGGTGGGGTGCGCCGACCTGTCGACCGCGCAGGCCACCGCACTGTTGGCCAGGGTCGGGTTGCCGGAGTCGTTCGCCGAACGGCGGTGCGCGGAGTTGTCCGGCGGTGAGGCGCAACGGGTGTGCCTGGCCCGCGCGCTGGCCGTCGAACCGGAGGTGTTGCTGTTGGACGAACCCACCTCGGCGTTGGACGCGGTCGCCGCCACCGCCGTGGCCGAGCTGATCCGCGCGCACGTCGGCGTGGGCGGCACCGTGGTTCTCGTCAGCCACGATCACAGTTTCGTCCGGACCGCCGCCGACGACATCCTGATACTCGACGACAAACGTCTGATCCGGGACGATCAGACAGATCGGAAACCGTGATGGCGGAAGGTCTTTCGGTCCCCGACTGGACCGGTGTCTCGGCCTCGCTGCTGCTCGTCGCGCTGGCCGCCTTCATCGCCTATCGCCAGCACCTGAACCTGACCCGCGAACTGGTGATCGCCGCGATCCGCGCCGGAATTCAACTGGTCGCGGTGGGTGCGATCCTGCTGATCGTGTTCCGGCACACCGCGTTACCCGGTGCGTTCGCGTGGGTGATCCTGATGGTGATCATCGCCGGGCAGGTCGCGGGCCGTCGCGGTGCGGGCCTGCCGCAGGCGCGGCGCTCCGCGACGATCGGCGTTGCTGTCGGCGCCACGATCACCCTCGGTGCGCTCGTACTGCTGCGCGTGATCTCGACCGAACCGCGCGTGGTGGTCCCCGTCGGCGGGATGGTTGTCTCCGGCGCGATGCAGGCCACCGGTATCGCGCTGCGCCGGATCCGGGAGGACGCCCGGCAGGCCCGACCCACCATCGAAGCCCGGCTGTGCCTGGGATTGCCTGCGCGGCAAGCCTTTCTGCCGCACCGGCAGTCCGCGCTGCGCACCGCGCTGGTGCCTGCGATCGACTCCACCAAGGTGGTCGGCCTGATCAGCCTGCCCGGCGCGATGACCGGACTCATCCTGGCCGGAGTCGACCCGCTCACCGCGATCCGCTACCAGATCGTGGTCATGTACATGCTGCTCGCGGCCACCGCACTGGCCGCGCTCGCCGCCGCGAGGGTGGCCGAACGCGCGTTGTTCGATGACGCCCAGCGCCTAGTCCCCCTCCCCGACTGACCGTCCATCACCGACCACTCCCGACCAGATACCGCCGCGCTCACCGGATCGGACAGTGCCGCACCGTGCGTCGCCAGTCCACGCGCCGGCAAACTCGGCGGTCCGGACCAGACCAGCCGCGTCGCCGAACCGCGCCGTCGGACTCGTGACCCGGATTGGACCGACTGCCGCTCGACCTCTCGCCGTCGGATTCGTCGCGCTTACGAGACTTGCCCTCGTTGGCCCGAGAGCGGACAGCCCCAGCGGCCGCGCCAGACGGGCTGCTGCCGCATCTCACCGTCCCCGAATGTGTTGCGCCACTTACCGAATCATGCGCGGCGGACGATCGACAGTCAGCTCCGGCACCGTACCGGTGTACCGCTCGATCTCGACCAGCGACAGCTGACCGGTGCAGCCTTGGCTGAGCTTCGAGGAGGGGCGGTCCTCGATCAGTACGTTCGGATTGCCGTGGCGGCAGAATGCGGGATCGGCCGGGTCCGGGTCGTACCAGGCGCCGGTGGACAACTGCGCTACGCCCGGCCGTACCGCGTCGTCGACGATCAACCCGGCCAGGCAACTGCCGCGCTTGCTGACGATGCGGACCACATCACCGTCGTGCAGGTCGCGGGCGGCGGCATCCTCGGGATGCAATCGAACCGGTTCGCGACCGGTGACTTTGCTCGATTGGCTGTAGGCACCGACATCGAGCTGGCTGTGCAGCTTGGCGCGCGGCTGGTTGGCCACCAACTGCAACGGGAACTCCGCCGCGGCCGCACCACCCAGCCACTCCTCGGGCTCGAGCCACACCGGGTGGCCGGGGCAGTCCGCGTACCCGAAGCCCTCGACGGTCTCGGACCAGATCTCGATCTTGCCGGTCGGCGTGCTCAGTGGGAACTGTTCCGGATCGGCGCGGAAATCCGCGCCCAGTACCTGATTGGGGTCGGGCACCGGCAGTTCGAGGTACTCACTGGACCAGAACGTGTCGAAGTCGGGTAGGTCGTGCCCGGCGTGGCGCAGTCGCCATTGCTCGTACAGGTGGCGCAGCCATTCGCTGACGGTGCGGCCCTCGGTGAATTCTTTGCCGACGCCGAGGCGTTCGGCCAGCTCGCTGAAGATGGCGTAGTCGTCGCGTGCGGTGCCGTGCGGCTCGGTGAGCGCCTTCATCGCGAAGAACACCCGATCCCCCGCGCCGTAGTCGTCGCGTTCGATGGTCATGGTCGCGGGGAGCACGATGTCCGCGTGCCGCGCGGTCGCCGACCAGAACGGATCGTGCACCACCACGGTCTCGGGCCGGGCGAACGCCTCGCGTAGCCTGGCCAGATTCTGATGGTGATGGAAGGGATTCCCGCCCGCCCAGTAGACCAGCCGGATATCGGGGTAGACCAGATGCTGCCCGTCGTATTCATAGGACTGACCGGGGTTGAGCAGCATGTCTGCGATTCGTGCGACCGGGATGAACGTGTCGACCCCGTTCGGCCCCTGCGACAGCCGCGGCGGCGCGAACTCCTGGGCCGGCTCACCCAGGCTCGCCGCCGAACCATACCCGTGCCCGAACCCGCCACCGGGCAGCCCGATCTGGCCGAGCATCGCCGCGAGCACCACTCCCATCCACAGCGGTTGCTCGCCGTACTGAGCACGCTGCAACGACCAACTGACCGTCACGAAGGTCCGCGATGCCGCCATCTCGCGTGCGAGCGCCCGGATACGGTCAGCGCTCAGTCCAGTGAGCGACTCGGCCCACTCCGGCGTCTTGACGATCCCGTCCGCCTCGCCCCGCACATAACCGATGAACCGCTCGTAGCCGACGGTGTACTTGTCCAGGAATTCCTTGTCCGCCAAGCCTTCCGCGTCCAATACCTGCGCCAGCGCCAGCATCAATGCGGTATCGGTGCCCGGCCGCGGCGCCAGCCACTCCGCTTCGGCCTCCGCCGGGATGTCGTCGCGCAGCGGTGAGATCGATACGAATCGGCAGCCCCGCGCCCGCGCGGCCCCGATCCACCCCCGGGTGTTGTGCCGCGACACACCGCCCGGCGACACCGCCGAGTTCTTCGGCGACAACCCGCCGAACGCCACCACCAGTTCCGCGTGTTCGGCGAGCACCGCCTTCGACGTCGCCCGCTCCAGCACGAAACCGAGGTCGCCGAGCACGTGCGGCAGCAAGACCTGCGACACCCCGAGGCTGTAGCTGTTGACGTGCCGCACATACCCGCCGAGGCAGTTCAGGAACCGGTGCACCTGGCTCTGCGCGTGATGGAACCGTCCCGCACTCGCCCACCCGTAGGACCCGCCGAACACCGACTCCGCACCGTGCTCGCGATACACCCGCCCCAGCTCGCCGGCGAGCAGATCCAGCGCCCGCTCCCATGACACCGGCACGAACGGCTCGTCGCCACGTCGTGGGGCGCCGGGCCCGTGCTCCAGCCAGCCTTGACGCACGTACGGTTGATCGATCCGGGTCGGATGGTGCTGCGCGGAGGCCACATTCTCGATCAGCCGCATCGGCTCCGGATCCTCGCGCCACGGTCGAACAGCCGTCAGCCGTTCGCCGTCGCTGTCGGCCTCGAAAGCGCCCCAGTGCGTCAGATGCGTGGTCACCAAGACACCGTAACCCGACCGTCCGACAAAGTGGCCGCCACCTCTACCGCACCGAAATCACGCGACTTACCGGCGCTGCGAACACTTTTCGAACGGCCAGGGGCGAGTCAGATGCGGCGCAGTTCGAACATCCGGAACTGACGACCGCCGGACAGCTCGTACTCCATCTCATAACCCGGCCAGAACTCGACGGCCAGATCCCAGGCGGGTTTGCGATCGACACCGGTGAGCTCGGTCACGCTGACGGTGAACTGCGCACCCTTGTGCCGCACGGTGGCGGTATCGGCGGCTCGGAGATTGGCCGACCACACCGGATGCTTGGGACTGCCCCAATTGGAACCGAGCACGAGGAAGTTCTGGCCGCGCGGCACATACAGCAGCGACGTGGTTCGCGGGATCCCGGTCTTGCGACCCGGCACCGTCACCTCGATCGAGGGCAGGCCGACCACATCCAGCACGCCCATCCGCCCGTCGGTCCAGCGCCGAACGGCGCGCTCCACCGGAATGACGACCGGCGCGGTGCGCATGACCCAGCGCTGTTGGGCCAGCCGTCGAGCGATCGGAGGCAGCGGATTCGACACCATCCTCGAATGGTGACACGTCGCCGTCCTACCGCGGCATCGGCGGGCCGGACCGAGGGGCAGATCACATCGGGGACGACGCAAAGCCGTTCTCAGACAACGTTCCACGAACGACGAACTGGCCTCGGCCCCGCGCGTCCACTGCCCGATTTCCATGCAAAACTCTCAGGAAGATCGCTCCGCCCCGCCGGTACTTTGGAGAACGCGCACCTCGGGCGCGACCACCGGAAGGATGCAATCTCTTGATGATCGGTGCCCTCAGGCCGCTCCGCACACCGTCGACCTGTCCGCACTTACGAAGAGCCGCCTGATGTTCGCGCACTGGGGAAACTTCGTCTACCGGTTCCGATTCGTCGTCATCGCCCTCATCGGCGCCCCGCTGCTCGCCCTCGGCGCGTACGGATCGGACCTGTCCGGACATCTCAGCTCCAGCGGCCTGGACGACCCGACCTCCGAATCGGCCGAGGCCGCACGAGTATCCGACGACGCGTACCTGCGCGACCACCGCGCCGACGTCCTCGTGCTCTACACCGCACCACCGGGCGTATCGCTCGACGACCCCGCGTTCAGCGGCAAGATC
Organism: Nocardia suismassiliense; assembly: GCF_900269665.1. Classification (GTDB taxonomy): domain Bacteria; phylum Actinomycetota; class Actinomycetes; order Mycobacteriales; family Mycobacteriaceae; genus Nocardia; species Nocardia suismassiliense. The sequence goes on along the minus strand of NZ_LT985361.1, from coordinate 4,700,776 downwards.
GTCGACAACCTCAACAGCCTGCGCCCCGAGCACCCCGACGAAATCCTCGCGATCAACGGCTCGTATTGGCGCACCGAGACCGGCCAGCAGCAACGCAGCGCATTCGGCCGACCGGAACTCGGGCGCGCCTTCGCCTCCATCGCCATCAAGGGCGACACCGACACCGAGATGGTGAACAACTTCCGGAAAGTGAAGGACGTCTTCTACATTCCGGGCGTCGACGTGCAGGTCGCCGGCCTGCAACCGGTCGCGGGCACGCTCACCGACTCACTGGACGAAGACATTCACCTCCTGGAAGTCGTCGCCTTCCCCGCGGTCGCGGTACTGCTGTTCTTCATCTTCGGCGGATTGGTCGCCGCCGCACTGCCTCTCGTCGTGGGTGGCCTCACTGTGCTCGGCGCCAACGGCATCGTCCGGTTCATCACCGAATTCACCGACGTCAATTCCTTCGTCTCCGGCGTCGTCTCGTTGATCGGTGTCGGCTTGGCCATCGATTACGGCTTGTTCATCGTGAGCCGATTCCGCGAAGAACTCGCCGAAGGCTACGACACCCAGACGGCGGTACGCCGCGCGGTAATGACCGCGGGCCGCACCGTCGTGTTCTCGGCAACCATGATCATCGCCAGCCTCGGCGGCATGCTCCTGTTCCCGCAGGGCTTCCTGAAATCGATGGCATACGGCTCCATCGCCACGGTGTCACTCGCCGCGTTGACCGCGCTCACCGTCCTGCCCGCGATGTTGAGCATCCTCGGCCCACGCGTGGACATGTTCGGTATCAAACGTTTCGGCAGAACCAAGACCGCCGATGAGGTAGAAAACAGTTTCTGGGGCCGATCCACCCGCTGGGTGATGAAGCACCCGAAGCAAATTGCCGTCCCGATCGTCCTCGGCCTGTTGCTGCTGATCATCCCTGTGAAGAACATCGCCTTCGGCGGCTTCAGCGAAACCTATCTACCACCGGACAATCCAACCCGGCTCGCGCAAGAAGCGTTCGACGACACATTCCCGCTCCGTAAAGCAGATCCCGTGCAACTCGTGTTCATCTCCGAAGAGAAGAACACCCGCGGCATCAGCGATGTCGTGAAGCAGGCGAATCTGGCGCCCGGCCTGGTCACGCCCCCGGCGGCGGACGGACCCTTCGGCACGCCTTCCCCCTCGACCATCCGTCCCGGCGTCTATAAAACAGAGGCGACACTCGCGGTCGAAAACGCCAACAAGACCATCGATTACCTGCGCTCACTCGACGTACCCGACAACGTCACCTTGCTCGTCGGCGGCCAGCCCGCCATCCAAAAGGATTCCATCGACGGCCTTTTGGGCCGCATCCCGTTCATGATCGCCGTCGTGCTGTTGCTCACGACGATGCTGATGTTCCTCACCTTCGGCTCGCTGATCCTGCCGATCAAGGCTGCGCTGATGAGTGCGCTCGGGCTCGGCACAACCCTCGGCATTCTCACCTGGATATTCGTCGACGGGCACGGCGCGGAGTTACTCAACTTCACCCCGCAGCCGATCCAAGCGGCCATCCTGGTGCTGATCATCGCCATCATCTACGGCCTGTCCACCGACTACGAGGTATTCCTGCTCTCCCGCATGGTCGAAGCCCGCGCCAAAGGCGCGACCACCACCGAGGCCATTCGCATCGGCACCGCGCACACCGGCCGCATCATCACTGCGGCCGCGCTCATCCTGCTCGTCGTCACCGGCGCGTTCGCCTTCTCCAAGCTCGTGATGATGCAATACATCGCCTACGGCATGATCGCCGCCCTCATCATCGACGCCACCATTCTGCGCATGCTCCTGGTGCCCGCCGTGATGAAACTGCTCGGCGACGACTGCTGGTGGGCACCCGCCTGGATGAAACGCTTGCAACAGCGCGTCGGACTCGGCGAACCGGTCCTCGACGACGAGCACCCCGCCAACCGCGACATGACCGACCTCGTCGAAACCACGCCCATCACCGACCCGGTCACCGTGCGCCTCCCCATCGTCACTGCGGATCAGTCGCGCCGCTGAACCCGAATTCGCCCTCAGCGGAATCACTTACGGAATCCGATCGGCGGAATTAGCGTGGGCAGCTCGAAAGGAGGTCGAGCATGAACGCTCCGATCAAGTTCTCCATGACCGCCAATATGATCGCCGTAGGGTCCTGGCCGGACTTCGCCAGCGGCTGCGAGCAGGAGGGCTTCGACGCGCTGATGGTGCCCGACCATCCCGGCTCGTTCGCATCCCCGTTCGTCGCTCTCGCCGCCGCCGCGACGGCCACCGAGACGATCCGGCTCGGGACCAACGTGGTGAATGCCGGGATGTGGGAACCGTTTCTGCTCGCCGGCGAGGTCGCCACGCTCGATCTCGTGTCGAATGGGCGGGCGCTGTTCGGGATCGGCGCGGGACACACCCCCGCCGAGTGGATCATGCAGGGCCGCGAGCATCCATCGGCGGCGGCCCGCGTGGCCAGGATGGTCGAGGTCACCGACACCACGCGGCGGCTGCTCGCCGGTGAGACCGTGACTTTCGCGGGCGAGCATGTTCAGCTCCGGGAGGCGGTGCTCACTCGGCCACGGCCGGTGCAGGAGCAGGTGCCGGTTCTCGTCGGCGGCAACGGGACCCGCGTGCTCCGGTATGCCGCCGAGAACGCCGATATCGTCGGCTTCTCCGGGCTCGGGCGGACCCTCGCCGACGGCCGCAACCACGAGACCCGGTGGGGGCTCGATCAGATCGACGCGCAGGTCGATCTCGTCCGGAACACCGCCGCCGCGGCGGGCCGGACACCCGCGTTCGAGGCGCTGGTGCAGCACGTGGAGATCACCGACGACGCCGAGGCGGCGTGTGCGCGGTTCGCCGAGGATGTGCCGAGCACAAGCGTCGCGGAGTTGCTCAGCGCGCCGTTCGTGCTGATCGGCACCGTGGACGAGTTGGTCGCCGAGTTGCGTGCGCATCAGCAGCGCTGGGGATTCGAACGATTCGTCATGCGGGCCGCCGCCCGTGCGGCCGGTGCTCAACTCCTTGCCGCACTCGCCTCGTCGGAGTCGTAGCAGTCCGGCTGACACAGCCCGCTCCCCTTCCTGGCTGGTGAGCGGGCTGTGCCGATTGGTTTCGCGTTGGTGATTCGTGGATGGTTCCTATCGAGGTGAATTAAATGCGTAGATGCGCATATCTAAGTAACCATATGGATTTTATGAAGTTCACCCTTCCTCCTTGGATTCGTCCGGCCCCGACACACTGACGAGATATGCACTGCCCGAACCGAAGTCGTCGCGTTGGTTACACCCTCCCCCACCCCGAAGGAAGAGCTCAGCCCCTTACCTCGTCCCCTCCCCTGCGGCGCATCAGCTCGACGCACCCCCACAGATCCCCTCGAAACGGACATACGACCAGTTACGCTATCCCCCAGGTCCATGGCCCCGGTCATCTCGTTGAACAGGAGCTCGATGCGATCACAGCGCCCTCGCCGCGTCTTCGCCACCCTCGCGGCCGCCACGGCCGCGCTCCTCCTTGCCAGTACGGCGGTCGCCGCCGCGCGTCCGGACCCACCGGCTCAGGTCGCACCGCTCGACGCCGACTTCCTGTGGGGTGTCGCGGCATCGGGATATCAGGCGGAAGGCCATGCGCCCGACAGCAACTGGTCCCGGTACGTCGCCGCCGGGAAAACCACTGACCCCTATGGTGATTCGATCGACTTCGTCAACCGGTACCGCTCCGACATCGCCCTGGCGGCCCAGCTCGGCGTCCAGGTCTATCGAATCGGGCTGGAGTGGGCGCGAGTACAGCCGCGGCCCGGCGAATGGGACGAGGCCGGACTCCGCTTCTACGACAACGTGATCGCCGCCATCACCGAGGCGGGCATGCGGCCGATGCTCACCATCGACCACTGGGTGTATCCGGGCTGGGAGGTCGATCGCGGCGGCTGGCGCAACCCAGAGATCGTGGCGGACTGGCTCGCCAACGCGCGGCTGCTCGTCGACCGCTACGCCGCGAAAGATCCGCTGTGGGTCACCTTCAACGAGCCGATGGTCTACATCGTCAACGAACTACGCAAAGGCGGCCTGTCCCCCACCGACGTGCCCGCCATGCACGACCGAATCGCGCAGGCCCACAACGGCATCTACGACTACATCCACGGCGTGCAGCCGGGCGCCATGGTCACCAGCAATGTCGCCTACATCCCGACCGGCGAGGACGTGATCAACAAGCCGCTCATCGACAAGATCGGCGCGCGCCTCGACTACATCGGCATCGATTACTACTACGGCCTCTCCCCCGAGACCCTGCTGGCGGGCCCGCCCGACTTCGAAAAGCTCTGGACCCAGCCGCTACAGCCGGAAGGCATCTACTACGCCCTCCAGCATTACGCCCGTCAGTTCCCCGGCAAACCGCTCTACATCGTGGAGAACGGCATGCCGACGGAGAACGGCGCACCGCGCGCCGACGGCTACACCCGTGCCGACAATCTGCGGGACACCGTCTACTGGCTGCAACGCGCCAAGGCCGACGGCATGAATCTCATCGGCTACAACTACTGGAGCCTTACCGACAACTACGAATGGGGTTCTTACACTCCGCGTTTCGGTCTCTATACGGTCGACGTGCTGACCGATCCGACGTTGACCCGCAAACCCACCGATGCGGTCCCCGCCTACGCCGCGATCACCCGAGCGGGCGGCGTCGCTCCCGACTACCGGCCCACCCGGGCGCCGCAGAACTGCTCCCTCGTCGACGCCGCGGCCAGCTGCCTCGACCCGGTCACCGTCCCGCGATGACCGGTGCGCACGGAACCTTCGACGCCACAGCGGTATTGCGCCGTTGGGAAGAGTCCGGTGCCGTGTGGCGGGTTGTCCGCCACAGCGCCGATCAGGTAACCATCGGCCTGTACGAATGCACGGGTGGTCAAGAAGTCGATCGCTTCACCTCGACGGATCCGGCGCTGCTGCGGTTCCTCGGCGACCGCTCGAGCAGCGAGGACCTCGATTGACGTGCGCGGTGAACGGGAAATGAACAGCCCGATCGTCGAATGTCCATGCCGGACACCACATCGCATACTCTCCTTCAGCTGACGACCGGTGAACTTCCACGCCGGGCAGCGCTCGACAGGAAGAGGACGGCCCGCGACTCACATGACCACCACCAGCAGCCGTGCGCTGTCCGGCGTGTCCCCGATCGCCGACGGGGCCGGTTCTGCCGTCACCGGACACCGCGTCGTCCTCGTCACCTTCGCCGGCCGTCGCGATCGAATGGAATTGCTGACCCACTACGTGGCGGAGGCGATGCGGCGCAAGCTGATCGACGAGTGGCATGTCTGGAACTTCTCCCGCAACGACGCCGACGATCGCTGGCTGCGCGAACAGTTCCCCGCGATTGGACGGTCACCGGACAATCAGGTGTATTTCCCCGCAGGCCGAGTGACCGTTGGGCGCAATGTCCGCTGGCGTTGCCGGGTGCGGGCGGGACACGACGTCCACATCGCCTTGGGACCGCATGGCGGGGACGGCGACGCCCCGGCCTACGAATTCGTGATCGGCGGCTGGTCCAACCAGCGGACTGTGCTGCGCCACATCGACAATCGCGATCTGCTCGTCCGCGATCACGACGACCGCACGATCCGCCGGCCACCCGTCGCAGCGGCCTCGACGCCAGGCATCATGTCCAGCAATACGTTTCGGGACATCGAGCTGTCGATCGACCCGACCGGGGTCGGCCTCTCGGTCGACGGCGCGGAGATCATCCACAGCCGCACGCCGGTCCCGGCCGGAATGTACGACGTTCAGGTGAAGACCGGTTACGGTTCCGACGGCGAATGGCGTTTTCCGGGCGTCACCGAGTATCTGTACAACACCGATGGCCCGGGATGGGGGCAGGTCTATGACTTGTATTCCGCGCACGCCCAGTACTACGCGGACGCCGTCTTCCTGAAATGCGATGACGACATCGTCTATCTTCAGCTCGACAAACTCGCCGACTTCCTCCGGTTCCGGATCGACCAGCAGCGTTATTTCCTGGTGACGGCGAATGTCGTCAACAACAACGTGTGCGCCTACTACCAGCAGCAATCAGGGGCGATCCCGGCGAGTCTGATGACGCTGGAACTTCCGCCCGGCGGGTTCCGCGGCAGCCTGTGGCAAAGCCCTGAGCTCGCCTCGCGGCTGCACAATCACTTCCTCGACAACCCCGATGCGTTCGAGCAGGAGAGCACCGCCCCCATTCCCTGGAGCGAACGCCTGAGCATCAATTTCGTCGCATGGCTGGGCCGGGATCTGTCGTACATGTCGGCAGTATCCGAGGACGGGGACGACGAGCGCATACTCTCGGTCGACATCCCGTCCTACCTGAAGCGCCCGAACTGTATCTACCCGGGATTCGTGGCGAGCCATCTCTCCTACTTCTCCCAGGAAGCCGCGATGGACACGGCAGCCCTTATGTCGAGATACCGGCGGCTCGCAGCGGAGCGCGGGCTGCCGATGCCGGAAAAGTCGACGGAGCCGACCGAGCCGCCATCGGCCTGCAGGTCAGCGCCGTAATCAGCTTCATAAAATTCACTGGCGCGCGCCGATAGCCTTGTCGACATGGCACGGGATGAGCGCGGCGTGACCGCCCAGAGCGCGGATTTCTCCACCTGGTACAACGAGCTGGTGATCAAGGCCGGCCTCGTCGATCGTGGGCCGGCCAAGGGCACCACGGTGATTCGACCGTACGGGTACCGGATTTGGGAGCTGCTACAGGCCGAGCTGGACCGCCGGATCAAGGAGACCGGGCACGAGAACGCTTACTTCCCGCTGCTCATCCCGCAGAGCTACCTCGAACGCGAAGCCGACCACGTCGAGGGGTTCGCCCCCGAGCTGGCCGTCGTCACCCACGCCGGCGGCAAGGAACTCGAAGAACCGCTGGTGGTGCGGCCGACGTCCGAGACGATCATCGGCGAGATGATGGCGAAGTGGATCTCCTCGCACCGAGACCTGCCGATGCTGCTCAACCAGTGGGCCAATGTCGTCCGCTGGGAGATGCGCCCCCGAATGTTCCTGCGCACCACCGAGTTCCTGTGGCAGGAGGGTCACACCGCGCACGCCGACGAGCCGGAAGCGCGCGCGGAAATGGAGCTGGCGCTCGACATCTACACCACCGTCGCGCGGGAGTTCGCGGCCATGCCGGTCGTGCCGGGTCAGAAGACGCCCGGCGAGCGGTTCGCCGGGGCGGTCGAGACGCTCACCATCGAGTCGATGATGCGCGACGGTAAAGCATTGCAGGCAGGCACTTCTCACTATCTCGGCACCAACTTCGCGCAGGCGTTCGGCATCCGCTACGCCGCCGCCGACGGGCGGGAAACGCTGTGCCACACCACCTCGTGGGGCATGACCACCCGGATGATCGGCGCCATCGTGCTCACTCACGGTGACGATCGCGGTCTCGTCCTGCCGCCGAGGCTGGCCCCGTACCAGGTGGTGATCGTGCCGATCATGCGCGGCGACAGCGCCGCTGCGGTCCTGGCTGCCGCCGAGGAGCTCGCACAGAACTTGCGCGCCAAGGGGATTCGCGTGCACGTCGACGGTCGAGATCAAACGCCCGGCTGGAAGTTCAACGAGTGGGAGATGCGCGGCGTGCCGCTGCGCATCGAACTCGGTCCGCGCGACCTTGCCGCAGGGACCGCCGTGCTCGTACGCCGCTTGGGCGACGAAGGGAAACAAACCGCGGACCTGGCAACCTTGCCCACCACGATTCCGGCCCTGCTGGACGACTTCCAGACCTACCTGCTGACTCGGGCCACCAGCTTCCGTGACGAGCACACTCACGAGGTCGACGACTGGACCTCATTCGAGGCAGCCGTCGCGACCGGCTGGGCCCTCGCGCTCCACTGCGGAAATCCCTCCTGCGAGGACGAGATCAAAGCCCGTACTGCGGCAACTCCCCGATGCATCCCGTCGACCGCCACCCTCGACTCAGGCCCCTGCGTCCACTGCTCCTCCCCTTCGGCCTATGGAAGACGCGTAATCTTCTCCCGCGCTTACTGATTCGAGTGGGTCAGCTCGCCGCCTCGAGACTGACCCACCACGTTTCAGTTCGCCCGGTACCCGAGCAGGTCGAGTAGGCCGTCGAGTTGATGTTCGAAGAGTTCGTCGCGGTCGGCGAAGGTGTCGGTGCCGTACATGTCGAACACGTCGGCGCTGATGGTGCCGAAGAGGCTCGCCCAGAAAGTGATGCCACGGGCGAGCAGCCAATCGGGGAGGTCGAGGTGGAATTCGTCGCGGATCTGGGCGAAACTCGCTGCGAGGGGCGCAGATACGCGCGGCTCGGCGGCGGGCGGGTGGAGTAGGTCCGCCTGGTAAGCGCGGGCGAAGAGCTTTTGCAGGGTGGTGATCACTCGCGTGCCGGGGGCCATGGTTTGGTCGGCCGGCGCCTGATAGCCGGGCACCGGGGTGCCGAAAAGCAAGCCGTAGCGGGCGGATTCGGCGTGCGCCCAGCCACGGACGGTGCGGGCGAGGACCCGTAGTTGCTCGATCGGGTCGTCGGGGGCGGTAGCGAGGGCGGCGTCGACGGTGTCGCCGAGGGCGTTGTAGCCGTCCACCACGAGCAGGGTGAGCAGCTCGTCGCGACTGCTGACGTAGCGGTAGACGGCGGAGGAGACGACGCCGAGATCGCGGGCGACCGCGCGCAGCGAGAGGGCGGCGGCACCGTCGGTGGCCAGGTGTTCGCGGCCGATCCGGACTATGTCGTTCATGGTTTGCGCCCTGGCGCGGGCCCGCGGGGTCGTCGGCATGCCTCCACGGTGCAATATCCAGAGAGCATTGTCAACAACAGTGAGCAGTGCTCTTGACAGGAGTCGAGTGGTTGCCGCATGCTCGTTCACATCAGAGAGCACTGCTCTCTCGGAGCAATCGGGCCACCTCGGGCCCCGCGGAAGGGATTCACCAATGTCTGACCTGCACATCGTCACCGGCGCCGGACCGGTCGGCACCACCATCGCCGAGCAGCTCGCCGCCGCAGGCCATCAGGTACGGGTACTCACCCGCTCCGGCCGCGGTCCGCAGCATCCGCTGATCGAGCTCCGCCGGGTGGATGTCACTGCGCCGGAATACCTTTCGGGCCAGTTCGACGGCGCCGTCGCGATCTATCACTGCATCCACGGTTCGAAGTACTCCGCGAAGGTCTGGCGTGCCGAATTGCCCGGTGCCGAGCGGGTGGTCATGGACGAGGCCGGGAAGGCCGGCGCGGTGGTGGTTTTCCCGGAGAGCCTGTACTCGTACCAGCCGACCGAGCGCCCGATCACCGAAATGACGCCCCGCACAGTACGTTCCGGTAAGGGTGGCGTTCGGGAAGAACTGCTGCGCGCCCGCGCCGCACACCCCACCGCGACGGTCAGTGTCGTCTCCGCCGACTTCCTCGGCCCGTACGTGCACGCCTCGATGGCCGGCGATCAGATGGTCGCGCCGATCCTGGCGGGCAAGCGGGTCAGCGCCTTCGGCAAGATCGACCTCCCGCACTCGTTCACCTACATCCCCGACCTGGCCGCCGCGATGATTCGCGCGGCGGCCGACAAGTCGGTGCACAACACCGTCCTGCACGCACCCACCGCACCGGCGGTCACCCAGCGTCAGCTCATCAATGCCATCGCCGACGCCGCTGGCGCACCGCGGCCGAAGATCTCCGTCATCCCGGTGTGGATGATGAAAGTGCTCGGCGTGGCCAGCCCGCTGCTGCGCGAACTCGCCGAACTCGGCCACCAGCTGGAGCGCCCGTTCGTTCTCGACTCCACCGACAGCGAGCACAAGCTCGGCCTGCGCCCCACACCCCTCGACGAAGCCGTGGCCACTACCGTCGCCTGGTGGAAATCGCAGGCGTGACCCCTGGTGAGCGGGTGGCGCCGGACCGAAGTCACGTCACCCGCCCTGGTGCTGCGCACAACCTACCCGGTAGTAGTGTTACCCGAGTCACTGGCGACCCCGATCGAGGAGCTTCCTATGGACCAGCGAGCAACGGATTTCGACGTTCTCATTGTCGGTTCTGGGTTCGGTGGCAGCGTCACGGCGCTGCGGTTGGTCGAGAAGGGCTACAAGGTCGGCGTCATCGAGGCCGGCCAGCGGTTCGCCGACGACGAACTACCGAAGACCAGCTGGGAGCTGAAGAAGTTCCTCTGGGCGCCGAAGCTCGGCTGCTACGGCATCCAGCGCATTCACCTGCTGCGCGATGTGCTCATCCTCGGCGGCGCCGGTGTCGGCGGCGGATCGCTGAACTACGCCAACACCCTGTACGTGCCGCCGGAGCCGTTCTTCCGGGACGCGCAGTGGCGCGACATCACCGACTGGCAAGACGAGCTCGCGCCGTACTACGAGCGCGCGCAGAAGATGCTCGGCGTGGTGCGCAACCCGCATATGACGCCGGCCGACGAAGTGTTCAAGCAGGTCGCCGACGATCTCGGGGTCGGCGACACCTTCGTGCAGACGCCCGTCGGTGTGTTCTTCGGCGAACCCGGAAAGACCGTGGCCGACCCGTACTTCGGTGGCGTCGGGCCCGAGCGCACCGGGTGCATCGAATGCGGTGACTGCATGGTCGGCTGCAAGTACGGCGCCAAGAACACTCTCGTGAAGAACTACCTCTACCTCGCGGAAAAGGCCGGAGCGCAGGTCATTCCGATGACAACGGTGACCGATCTGCGGCCGCATCCGGACGGCACCTGGGACGTGTCCACCGCGCGCACCGGCGCGTGGGTGCGCAAACACCCCAAGACGTATACCGCGGCGAACGTCGTGCTCGCGGCCGGCACCCGCGGCACCCAGAAACTGCTGTTCGCTATGCGGGACAAGGGCGCACTGCCGGAGCTGTCGGATCGGCTCGGTCAGCTCACCCGCACCAACTCCGAGTCGATCGTGGGCGCGGCGACCAAGAAGGTCACGCCCGGAGTCGATTTCACCAAGGGTGTCGCGATCACCTCGTCCATCCACCCCACGCCCGACACGCATATCGAGCCGGTCCGCTACGGCAAGGGCTCCAATGCCATGGGCCTGCTGCAAACATTGATGGTGGACGGCGGCGGCCGCATTCCGCGCTGGCTGCGTTTCCTCGGCGTCGTACTGCGCCATCCGATGGACCTGCTCGGCTTCCTGAGCACCAAGGACTGGAGCGAGCGCACCATCATCTCGCTGGTCATGCAGCACCTGGACAATTCGATCACCACCTACACCAAGCGCGGACTCTTCGGCCGCAAGCTCACCAGCAAACAAGGCCACGGCGAACCCAATCCGACCTGGATCCCGATGGGCAACGACGTCACCCGCCGGGTGGCCGCCAAGATCGGCGGCATCGCAGGCGGCAGCTGGGGCGAGATCTTCAACATCCCCCTCACCGCCCACTTCCTCGGCGGCGCGGTGATCGGCGCCGACCCCGAACACGGCGTAATCGACGGCTACCACCGAGTTTTTGGCTACCCGACCCTCAGCGTCGTCGACGGTGCCGCCGTCTCCGCCAACCTCGGCGTCAACCCCTCCCTCACCATCACCGCCCAAGCCGAACGCGCCGCCGCCTACTGGCCCAACAAAGGCGAACTCGACACCCGCCCCCCACTCGGCACCACCTACCAGCGCATCTCCCCCATCGCCCCTGCCAACCCCGCAGTCCCCGCGAACGCCCCAGCCGCCCTCGTCCTTCCGATCGTGCAGATCCGAGAGACGCCTGCAGCGGGTTGATTTCAGCTCCAACCGATCTGGGATCGACTACGTCTTATCCGACGAACACTTCCGATTCACCGCCGCCGGGGTGATCGGTGTTGAGTATCTCGACGTCGAGCGGTGCGCACGCGTCGAGCTCATCGATGAGCTGCCGGGTGCCGCTGACGTAGGTTTCGTAGTCGTCGATCTCGGTGCAGACGAACCACGCGCGGTCGGCTGGCCACAGCAAATTAGGTGAACGCATGATCAGCGTCCGAGGAGTGACATGGCCGCCGATGCGGCCGGCATCGTGGATGGGTCCTCGCAGTAGTAGATACCAGCGGCCGAGCAGCTCGAAGCTGGCTTGTTTTCGGAATTCTCGGGACAAGGTTCCAGGATTCAGCGCTTCGATTGCTCCCGACACTCGGTTGCTCTGGTTGTGCCACTGCCAGCCTTCCCACACGCCGACGTAGCACTGATCCGGTGTGGTGGTGTGTCGGGCGAGGACATCGATCAAGGCATCGAGTTGGGGGTGTTCGAGGCTGCCTTGCTCAGGGGCGTCCCAGTCGCCAGAACCGGTAAGGTCCAGGATCCAGTCCAGCCGGTCGCGGTGGCCCGAGCCGAGCGGCTGCGCCACCGGCGGCCGCGACACCTGAGCGCCGGTAGCGATGTCGGTGGCAGGATGCAGAATCCGCGCGTATGCCGCAAACCCGTTGGCCAGTCGACCTCCGAACCTGAGCGCGGCACCGAGCCACGCTGCAGGTGAAGCGTCGGTGACCGGTGTGAGGCGAATGTCAGGCATCGATTCGGTAGTCCGTTCTCGGTAGGGTTCTCGATGCTTCGGCCGCCGTCGTCACCGGCTGAAGGTCCAGACGGCATCGACCGACTCATCATGGACTTCCCCGGAGTCATCTCGGACCTGCGGCCAGGAGACAACAAGGATGTTGTACCGGTCACTCCGATCGGGCAAATACAGTCCGATCGTCTGCCCTGTCTTCCAATAGAAACACTTGCCATCCTGCGTGATTTGTACTTCTTTTGTTGCGAAGGCACACGTTTCGAACGAATCGCGGTCGTCGTCGAGCTTCTCTGCGGTATCACCGGCTGCATACTTCGACCACCGCACCAAGACTGGAATCGCAGGGTTCTCGATTCGCAACCGGGCCGGGGCTCCGATCAGGCGAGGCCAAGCCACCGGTGACGGCAGCAACGACTCGACAACGTCGTTCCCCACGAGCCACGACGATGCCGCGGCTGGCACGGTCGCATGGTCATCGGTCAGGTTCGGCGGCCCACCCGAGACAACGAAGTCCTCCACGGTGTGCTTGCCGAAGCCGGGGCTTCGCGAAATGGCATCAGCCTCGCCGGGTTCGGCCGCACTGATGTCCGGGTCGTCTGTCGTGCCCGGATCGGGCCGGCCATGAGCGGCGCAGCCCGATCCAGCTAACACTACGAGAAGCGACGCGACTACTAGCCGACGGGCTTGTCGAGACACGTCTCCTCTTTACCTTCAGGGTTCGTCGCGATGTTCGGACCGTACAGCCGAGCACGTTCGTTCGGGAACGCGAATTCACCGGTGGCGTAAGTCAAGTAACGGAACCTGGTCCCGGTCTGGCATTTGATCGCAGCAGTCATCTTCAGCTTCTTGCCACCCGTACTCGACGTCTCGGCCTGGTAACCGCTGTTGGTGATCTGCTTGCCCTTACCGGGAAGCTGCTTCCCCGGTATGGGTAGACCGAACCAGCGGAGCCTCGAGGTTTTCGCCTTGATGCGGTGAGTCGTCGTGGCGACCACCGGATCACACTTGGAGACGACCTGCGTGTGAATCTCCTCCGGGTACGCGAGTGCACCATTGCGCATGGTCCGCGAGGCATGCGGGTATCCGAGTGTGAATCCACACGGGACGGCCGGGTCCGGGCCTGGTTCGTCTTCGTCCTCAGGCGAGTTCGCGCGCACCAGTGTGCCGACGAGGTTCAATACCCGGGGGCCTTCGGTATCCGGTGCGGAGGTGCTGGCCGCCGACGCCGGCTGCGACGTCGTAGTGCTTGGGGGTGTAGCCGATCGTGGAGTGGTAGTCGGTGTCGGCTGCTCCTCCGGGGCCGGGGACTGGGGTGCAACAGGAGCTGGGTGCACCGGCGTGCCCGGGGCAGTCGACGAGGGCGTTGGCGAGGGGGAAGGCGGCTCGGTTTCTTCCGGGGTGTCCGGATCCGACCGCAGGGTGGGGTCACTGTGCTTGTATTCGATGGTTTGCGGACGTTCGTCGTGCTTTTCGTCGGCCGGATTGTCCTGATCGCCGGGCTTCCAGTCGAGGGTCGAGCCTTGAAAGTTCTGCGCCTTGCCGCCGTCGAAGTCGAACTCGTCGCTGACCGGGAATCCGAATCGACCGTTCTCCCAGTTCCGGCTTGCCCACGCGTTCTTGATGGCGCCCCACACTACGTGTGCACCGGTTTGGGAAGACCAGTAGATGGACCCACCCTCGAAGTGCTGACCGACACCACCATCCTTGACCTTGAATTCATCAGAGGCGGGGAAGCCGAGCCCGCCGTTCTCCCAATCGTAGGAAGCCCATTTATCACGAACTGCTCCCCACACATTGTGGGCTCCGTTGGCACTCGACCAATAAATGGACCCACCCTCGAAGTGATTGAACCGTCCGGGCTTCCGAGTAGCTGTCTCTCGTGTCGTTGGATATTTCAGCGCGCCATTCTCCCAGCCGAGATCACCCCACTTGTCTCGAATCAAACCACCGATCTGGTTGGCGTGCCCGTTGGCCACGTTCGGGTGCCAATAGATCGAGCTGTTCTTCTCGAATGCCTGCCACCGGCCGCCGCGCGACGCGTCGGACTCCGCGTTCGTCGGGTTTCCGAAGAGGTCCCATCCACCAGCCTGGTCGTATTCGATTTCGATCGCGCCGCCGACGTTGTATGAGCCGATTTGCCGTGCAGACGCGTCGACAGGATTCACCAAACCCGCAGATAGCGCCGCGACGATCATCGCTGTTGATACACCCAGCCGCTGACGTTCTCGTTGTTGTTTTCTCTTCGTTGCCGTTTCGCAGGCGGGAATCGCGACGTGGTCTACGCCGGGCGAGCAAGTATGTCGTGGGGTCATGCCACTTTCCTGTGTCGGCTTCGGCCCTTGGTAGGTGGGGGGGCCGCCGTTGGTCAACTACCGAAAGTGTTAATCAAAGAAACCGGCGGAATGTTAACCGCCTGTGACACAGCGCATCCCGGATCCTTAACTCGCATAAAGTGGGTCTAACAACTATGAACAAATCGACAGCGCCAAATTTCGGCTCCCACATAGTTTCGAATTTGGGCCATCGTCGCATGGCTGCATCTTTCGACGAATCAGGTATCGGCCGATCGGCAGCCAATCGGAATCAGGGGCACACCCCGCTCAGTGCAGCGAAATGCTAGCGGCACAGCAGCTTCCAACCTCGATGCCGCGCGGCTCCAATCGAACTGCGCAGTCTCCGTAACGTCGACGGTCGCGATCAGCGCCATACCCCGCATAGCGGATGCCGGGTCAGCGGGTGGCACGAGCGCCTGCATGCGCTGAATCGATGAGCTCGAGGCTCAGGAACCGGCTTCACCGCTTACGACCGGCTCGGCTTCGCCGGTCTGTTGTCTCGGCACACGCACGTCGACGCGATGCGCCTCCGTTTCCCGCACCCGACGGCGGGGAGTCGGTAGGCGGGTTCAGCCTGCTGCAGCGGCTGAATGATACTGCCGGCGGTGTTCTTCCCAGGGCGCGTGCTGCTGTTCGGGGGTCATCGCGAGCAGCTTTCGCAACTGTGACCACTGGGTTTCGTTGGTGGGGGTGTAGATCTGGACCCAGGCGCCGGATACGGCGGGGAGGGACATGCTGGTGATGAACATTTCTAGTTCGCCGATGGCGAGGTTGCGGATTTGTTTGATGCGGTTGGCGGGGACGGCGACGTCGTTGCGGGCCCAGAGGGCGGCGAAGTCGGTGCTGGCGGTGCACATTTCCTCGATGAACTCTTGCCAGGTGGGGTCGTCGAGGTTCTTGGCGTAGGCGCCGCGGAGGTAGGCGACCATGCGGCGCAGGTCGTCCCAGCTGTGTTTGTAGGTGTTGCAGCACTGAGGGGTGAGGAAGACGCGGCGGGCGACGTTGCGCTCGCCGAGCAGGAAGCCGGGGCACAGGGCCGCGTAGGACTCGTTGAACGCCAGCAAGTCGTATTTCGCGCTCAGTACCGCGGCGGGCAGGGGCGTCAGATGGTCGAGGATGGTTTGCATCTCGGCGGGCAGTGCGGTGTTCGTGTGCGGACTCGGCACGGTCGGCACGTCGGCGAGGCGATAGAGGTGACCGCGCTCGGCGTCGTCGAGGGCCAGTGTCCTGGCTACCGCGTCCAGCACCTGCACGCTGACATTGATCTGACGTCCCTGTTCGAGCCAGGTGTACCAGGTGACGCCGATGCCGGACAGCTGCGCGACCTCCTCGCGGCGCAGCCCGGGTGTGCGGCGGCGCGGACCGGGCGGCAACCCGACGTCGTCCGGGGAGATCTTGGCCCGCCGCGACTTCAGGAAGGTTCCCAGTTCCGCGCGGCGCGCTTTGCGCACCGCCCGCACGTCCAGCACTTCGGTCATCAGCTGATCGTGCCGGATTCCGCTGACGGTATCCAGGTGCTGCTAGTACCCGTTTTACGCCGATCCGCCGAGATTCGTGCGCGACCCGAGACCCGGGGGCGTGCCCGAGCTCGAGTTATTCGGTAAGTTGATCACTTGTGCCCAAGTCCCGCATGCTGGAATTTCCACGCACGGGCCCAACACTTTTCCTACTGGCCGCAAGCGCTGCTCTCGCGGTGATCCTGCTGTTCACCACGGTCGACCCGTGGCTGGAGCGGGCAGGCATCCTGGACGGCGGGCTGGACGTGCACGTGTATCGGGACGGCGCCTGGCGCATCCTGCACGGACTGCCGCTCTATACCGAGCCGACCATCGCTGGGCTCCTGTACACCTACACGCCCTTCTCCACCATCGCCTTCATCCCTATTGTCGCGATCCCGTGGTTGTACGTCGCCGATACCTGGCTGGTGTTGAACCTGCTGGCGCTCTTCGGTTGTGTGCTGATCAGCTGGCGCATCCTCGGCTACCGGATCACCGCCCGGCTCGCGGTTGTCAGTGCGCTACTGGCGATCACGTGCGTGTTCATCGAGCCTGTCCGGACGACGCTGTTCTACGGGCAGATCAACCTGATGCTGATGCTGCTGGTGCTGTGGGACTTCTCCCGCGCCGACGGCAGCAAGTTGCGCGGCATCGGCGTGGGACTGGCCGCCGGCATCAAGCTGGTCCCCAGCTACTTCGTGGTGCAGTTCCTCGCGCTGCGCCAGTGGCGTTCGGCGGCTACCGCGGTCGCGGTCTTCGTGGCCTCGATCGTGCTCGCCTGGATAGTGCTGCCCACCGATTCCCGGCAGTACTGGACCTCGACGTTCTTCCAGTCCAATCGGATTGCGGACGACATGCACCCGTCCAATCAATCCCTGCGCGGCGCCATCGCGCACCTGACCCACCACCCGGCGCCGATCTGGCTCTGGGTACTGCTCGCCGGGGCCGTCGCACTGGTGAGCTTGGCGATCACGGCGGGTCTGCACCAGCGCGGCGAACGGCTGCTCGCGGTGACGCTCGCCGGTCTCACGGCCTGCGCGGTGTCCCCGTTCTCCTGGGACCACCACTGGGTGTGGTTCGTTCCCCTGTTCGTCTACCTGGTGCACAAGGCGCAGTCGCAGTGGCGCTGGTGGATCGTGGTCGCGGTGCTCTTCGTATCGATCGGCGCGTGGACGTGGGAGTACGACCCCGACTATGTGGTGGTGGGGCTGTTCC
The DNA here is from genome assembly GCF_900269665.1 of Nocardia suismassiliense. GTDB lineage: Bacteria > Actinomycetota > Actinomycetes > Mycobacteriales > Mycobacteriaceae > Nocardia > Nocardia suismassiliense. The sequence continues at coordinate 4,683,303 of NZ_LT985361.1, read as the reverse complement.
TCTTTCCGCCGTGGTGGCCGGGTGCGCAGATTCTGATCAACAGCTTTGTCATCGTGTATGCCGTGGTGCTGGTCTGCGCCGGAGTGCTGTTGCTCAGGCTCCGCCGCGAAGGCGTCGAGGTCACCGATGAGGCGCGAACAGTGAGATGAGACTGGTATGAGTGTGCCGCCGGAGGCCGAAGCCGTACTCGACGAATTTGCCGCGGAGATCAAGTCCGTCGCTGACGTCGTCGCGCTTCAGGTGGGCGGCTCGCTCGCCAGCGGTGATTATCGGCACGGGGTCAGCGATTACGACCTGGTGGCGTTGCTCGAACGGCCGTTGAGCGACGAGCAGCGGCGCCGGCTCGCGCAGTTCCATCGCGGGTTCATCACCCGCCGTCCCGCCGCCGCGAAGCTGCACTGTGTCTACGTACCGGTGGACGAGCTCGCTGCGGTCGAGGCACCGCATGTGACGTGGGCCGCGCAGATGCTTTTCGAGCGACCGCTCACCGGGATTGCCCGAGCGGAGTTGTTGCGCTTCGGATTTGCCGTGTTCGGGGAATCTCCGGACGCCTTGATCCCGCAGGTCACCGCGGCCGAACTCGCCGAGGCGGTCCGCCGCGACCTCAGCGGGTACTGGGTTCCCGCGCTGCGCCGTCCGTGGATCTGGTTGCGCGACAGCTACATCGATTTGAGCCTGTTCACCCTCGCTCGCGCCGAGGTCACCTTGGCGACCAACGAGTTGATCACCAAGCGAGAGGCCTTGTCCCGGCTGGAACGGTTTCATGTCCCTGCCGAGCTGATCGAACAGATACGACAGCGGCGAGACGGGCACCCGGTGCCTATCTCGCCGCTGTCCCGGTTACGCCGGGCCACATCCGTACACGGCCTGGTCTCTGACGGGCTGCGAGTCCTGCTGTCCTACTGAGGATTCAGAGCAGCTGCAGCAGCCGCAGATCCCGCACGTACTTCTCGATCAGCGCCGAGGACAGATGCGGAATGTCGTGCTCGGCAGTGATATTCGAGCTTTGCACCGCCGCCTGGAACTTCTTGGCCGGCAACAGGGAACCCCGAACCGGCGGGCGCTGATGACTGTAGGCGCGCAGCAACGGCAGCACCGAAGCGTTGCGCTGCTTTTCCGGCAGACCACGAATGGCGGTCTCGAACCGGCTGAACCACTCGTCGTAGTCGGTGATCCGCTGAATCGGCAGGCCCGAGTCGATGAGCCAGTCGACGAAGGAGTCCAGGGAGATACCGTCGTCGTACGGGTTCAGCACGTCGTAGGTTTGGAAGCCGTCGACGGCTTGCACACCCAGCGCGGTGATCGACGCCGCGGTGAAATCGGCGGGCAGGCCCTCGTAGTGGGCCCGCTGCCGGTTTCCGGCGGCATCGGTGATGTAGAACGAGTGCGGCGCGACACCAGTAGCAACCAGGCTGAGGACCAACCGGGTGAACATGTCCTGGACATTGAGCTGACCCGCATACCGGCTGTGCGCCAGGATCATGTCGGAACGGAACACCGCGACCGGCAGCCCGCACAGATCGTGCGCCTCGCGCAGCAGGACCTCGCCCGCCCACTTGCTGTTGCCGTAGCCGTTGGCGTATCCGTCGTTGACGGCGCGCACGGCGCTCATCTCACGGACATCGCTGTCCTCCTGGAACGCGGCCGGGTCGACCTGATCGGCCACTCCCACGGTGGACAAGTAGGTGACCGGCTTGCGCCGCCCGGTGATCGCCAGCCGGATGATCTCCGCGGTGCCAACGACATTGGGCCCGAACAGCTGGCTGTACGGCAGCACGTGATTGACCAGCGCGGCGGCGTGCACGATCAGGTCGACGGTGCCGGCCAGCCGCTGCCAAGTCTGTTCGTCCAGACCGAGATCCGGGTCACCGATATCACCGGGCAGTACCTCCAGATGTCCTGCGGCCAGTCGCCGGTAGTGCTCCAGCAGTTCCGGATCACCACTGTCGAACGCCGCGTCGAGCCGCTCTCTCGCGGCGGCTGCGTCGCTGCCGCGCACGATGCAGATCAGCGTGCCGCCAGTCTTTTCCAGCCGCTCCAGCCATTCCAGGGCGAGGAAGCGACCGAGGTAACCGTTGGCACCGGTCAGCAGAACCGTCTGCGCCGGAACGGGCGCGGCCGGAATGCTGTTGGCAGCAGCCAGGGTTGGGGCATCGATGAACTTGTCGAGGGTCAGGTCGGCCGCGTTGATTTGCTTCCCGCTGCCGTGTACCGAGACGACCGACGGCCGCTTCGCCCCCGGACCACGTTGCGCCTCGATGTATTTCGCGATCTCCGCGAGGTTGTTCGCCGGGCTGATGATGACGCCGACCGGCACCTCGATCCCGAAGGTGTCGTTGAGCACGTTCGAGAACGACAGCGCCGACAGCGAATCGCCACCCAGGTCGGTGAAGTGCGCGTCGGGCCGCAGGTCGGCGGCGGAGATGTTGAGCATGGCTCGTGCCGCATGAGTCACCGTGTCGAGCACCGGACGTTCGGTGGCTTCGCGACGCAGCTCGAGCATCTCCTCGGTCTGCCGCTCCGCCTGCTCGGCGTAGATCCGTTCCAGGCGAGCGCCGTAGCGTTCCTTCAGCTTGGGGCGCAACAACTTCCCGATCCCGGAGAGCAGGCCGTTGTCCGTGGTGAACGGCTCGGTCTCGATCAGGAAATCGCGGGGAATCTCGTAGGACTGCAGGTCCGATCCCTTCGCCAGCTGCTGAATGGATGCGGCCAGTGCGGTTTTCAAGGCTTCCGGGTCGCCGTCGCGCAGCGCGTCGTCGGTCGGCACGATCACCGCGAGCAGGTAGGCCCGCTCGCTGTTGCCGTAGATGAAGATCTGGCGGATCAGCGGGCTGCTGGCGTACACGGCCTCGAGGTGGGCGACGGTGACGAACTCGCCCTGGGACAGCTTCAGCACATTGTTGCGCCGGTCCACATACACCAGCTCATCCGGCCCGAGTTCGGCCACGATGTCACCGGTCTTGTAGAAGCCGTCCTCGTCGAAGACCTCCGCGGTGACCTCAGGCCGCTTGTAGTACCCGGGAATCTGGTTCGACGTCTTGACCAGCAGTTCACCGCGCGGGTGCGGCTGATCGGTGCGGAAATAGCCCAGCTCGGGCACGTCGACGAGCTTGTAGTCGAGCACCGGCGGCCGCTGCACCCGATTGTCCATCAGGACGTTCACGCCTGCCTCGGTCGAGCCGTACCCGTCGTGCAACCGCAGGTCGAGGACGGACTCCATGAAGGCGCGCATCTCCGCGCTGATCGGGGCGCTGCCGACGACCACGCCCAGCATGCGGCCGCCCAGGAAGTTCTGTCGCAGATCGGCTTTCACCGCGCGATCGAGCTCCACCGGGTCGACGTCCACACCGGCGGCCCGATCCATCTCGCTGCGGTAGCGCTGAAAGATCATCTCGCACACGCGCGGCACGAAGAACACCTCGATGGGGCGCACCAGGGCCAGATCCTCGAACAGCGTCGACATGTCGCTCTTGGCCGCGAAGTAGGCGGTGCCACCACGCGCGAGTACGCCGGTCAGCGACAGACGGCCGGCGATATGACTCATCGGCATGTAGTTGAGATTGATCGCCACCCCGTTGGCGGCCGGGTGCCAGGTCGAGCTGAGCAACCGCTCGGTGTACATCGCGCCCTTCGGCGTGCCGGTGCTGCCGGAGGTGTAGATGAGCAGCGACAGCGGGTCTTCGTCGGCGGCGGGAACGAACAGCGTCGCGGGCGGCAGCGCGGCGCCACGTTCGCGCACCGCGTCGAGCGTTTCGACGATCACCGAACTCTCCGCGTCGGCCAAGCGTCGGCGGGCGGTGTCGAAGGCGGCGCGCTGATCATCGTCTTCGGGGTGGTAGTCGAACACCACCAGGCGCTCCGGCGAGGTGCCCGCGAGCAGGCAATCCACGGCCGCGTCGAGGTGTTCCGGGGTCGACGCGAGTATCCGTGGCGCCGTCTCCGTGAGGATCGCGGTCAGCTGCGGTACCGCCGCGCCGGCTTGCAAGGGGACACTGGCCGCGCCCAGGTAGGTGGTCGCGAGGTCGAGCGTCGCGTAATCGATGCTGGTGAAGCCGATGGTGGCGACGAAATCGCCTGCGTGCAAGGGCTTCTCGGAGTCATGCTGCCATGCTGCGGCGACCGTGCCGACGCGCTGCCACAGCTCGCGATAGGTGATCGTGTCGAACCTGGGCAGCAGCCGCAACGAGGCGCGCCCGGTCGCGGGATCGGTGACCGGCTCGAACGCGCGCTGCCCGACGGCGGGGCGATCGGCATAGCTGTCCATCACGGTGGCGATGATCTGCCCCAGCCGCAGGCCGGGTTCTCGAATCGCCGCCGACACCGCCTCATCCGGCCGCGCGGCCTTGACCTGTTCGTCTTCGGCAAACAACTGCGCGATCCGGCGTTGTAGCCGCTCGTCCCGTGTATCAACCGCCATGGCACATCTCCCTCGTTGACAAAGTAGAAACGCCCTGCATCTCTAAAACAGGTTAGCTTGTCTAAGTATTTCCGGGAAGACGCTGCTCCGGGGACTGAACAAGTGGTCTGTGTCACAGTCGACGGTAACTTGCGTGACAAGAGTGAAAACTCCCGAATGCCCGAATCGGTTTATCCAGGTGTTGCCGATACCAGTTTTAATGGGCTCCTGTTACTGGTGCTGCCGAGCCCGCAAGCTCATTACATGACGCAGATCTTGTCGCCGGATTCGGCAGCCGCACCGCCGGTTGCCGCTCCCCCGGCCGCTCCACCCGCCGCGCACGGGGCGCGGCGCACCCTGGCCATCCTCATCGTGATCCTCACCGGTCAATTCATGGCCGTGCTCGACGCCGCCATCGTTAACGTCGCGATTCCGTCGATCCGCAGTTCCCTGCACACCTCCGGCGCGGCATTGCAGCTGATCGTGGCCGGTTATGTGATCGCCTACGCCGTACTGCTGGTGACCGGCGCCCGCCTCGGCGATCGGTTCGGCCAGCGGCGCATGTTCATCGCCGGGCTGGCCCTGTTCACGCTAGCCTCGCTGGTCTGCGGGCTGGCGTGGAACGAGTCGTCGCTCATCGTATTCCGGTTCGCGCAGGGTGTCGGGGCGGCGGCGATGGTGCCGCAGATCATGACGATTATCCAGCGCACCTTCACCGGCAATGCGCGAGCCAAGGCGCTCAGCGTGTACGCCGCGATCATCTCCGGCGGCATGGTCGCCGGGCAGGTGCTGGGCGGGCTGATCGTCAGCGCCGATCTGTGGGGTAGCAGCTGGCGCGGGGTGTTCCTGGTCAATGTGCCGATCGGGGTGGTGCTACTGGTGCTGGCGCCGCGGATTCTGCCCACCGTGACCGAGCGGTTCGACCGCAAGCTCGACCTCGCCGGGCTCACCGTGCTCACCACCTCCGTGCTCGCGCTCGTGCTGCCGCTGGTACTGGGCCGCGAACTCGGTTGGCCGGTGTGGTCCTGGATCTCGTTGGGCGCCTGCGTGCTTGCCTTCGTGGCGTTCGTCGGGATCGAGCGGGCCGTGGCGACGCGCGGTGGCGAGCCGTTGTTCTCGCACCGGGTGCTCGCCGCACCGGGGCTGCTGCTCGCCGCCGCGACGCTGTTCGTGATCATGGCGACGTTCGGCGGCTGGATGTTCGTGATGGCCATCCACCTGCAGAGCACGCTCGGGTACAGCGCGCTGCACGCCGGGCTGCTGTTCATTCCGATGGGCGTCACGTTCGCCGTCACCGGGCTGAACTGGGAACGCATCCCAGATCGCTACCACGCCACGATGATTCCGCTCGGCCTCGTCCTGGCCGCCGCGAGCATGGTGGCCGTGGGTGCGTTGCTGCGCAACGGTGCCGACGTAGGACCGCTCGTGCTGACGCTGCTCGGCGTGTGCGGAGTCGGCAACGGTCTCGCGTTCAGCCCGCTGATGACGCGAACGCTGGCCAAGGTGCCGATGACCCTGGCAGCGGACGCCAGCGGAATCCTGGTGACCAACGTGCAGCTCGGAATCGTGGTCGGCATCGCCTCGTTCGGTTCGCTGTTCCTCGGGTTGGCGGGCACTACGGCGCTGTCGGCGTCGCATGCGCTCGGTGCGACGGCTATCGCAGAAGGGGTAACGGTGCTACTCGCAGCCGCACTCTCGGTCCGCGCGGCGCGGTAGTGAAGACACACGGATCCCGGCTACTCCACCCCGGGCTCCGTGTGGTCGACTTGCCGCCCCCGCACTAGCGGAATCCCGCACCGACTTTCGGGATCCGCCCCGCTACGGGCCCCTAGAGCCAGTGCGGATCCCGAGAGTCAGTGTGGCTGTTGCCCTTCAGCGGGGCAGGGCGACGTGAACTCGACGACGGCGTCGGTGTGCTCGGCGCGCAGCGGCATCAGTGTCAGCCTGTCGGTCTCCAAGATGGTTTGCCCCATGCGTCGATCCTGCCCGCTCACGATGGGTCACGGGGGTGAGACTCCTGGCAGGCCCTCGAACAGGATTTGGAAGACCTTGGGGGCGTTCACCTTCAGGGTGGTGGAGGGGGCGTAGGGCGTGTTTTCGGCGGTGTCGGTGACGATGTAGGGGGCGTGGGAGCCGGGGGTGCGGTCGAGGATGCCGGTGCAGTTCGGGCCGCCGGTGGCGTTGACCTTGGGGAGGTCGTCGGGGTAGGTGTAGGGCTCGCCGCCGTACATGAAGCCGGCGTTGAAGACGGCGCCCGGTTGGATGCCGCCGACGAATGATTCGGCGTCAGGGAGGGTTTCGGCCAGGCCGAGGACGAGGCAGTTCAGTACCGGCTTGTAGGTGTTCAGCAGGCCGGTGGTGGGGCGGAGCAGGTCCAGGGTGGTGGCGAGGTGGTGTTCGTTTTCGGTGAGGACGGCGTGGGTGGTATCGGCCAACCCGATGACGTTCAGCAGCACCGCATCCAGATCGGCTTCCAGATCGATGACGGTGACGCTCGTGGTGGTGGCGTTGGCCGTGGTGCGCAACAGATCGTCGACGGTGTCGGCGTAGAGGGCGGCGACCTCGGCCGCGGCGATCGTATCGCGGTGCAGGGCAGGCAGACTCGGGTTGATGTCGCGCAGATAGGTGGCGGCGCGGGCCAGCAGGTCGCCGAGTATTTCGCCGCGATCCTGGAGTGCGGTGGACAGGGCGGTGAGGGTGGCGTTGAGCCGCTCGGGCGCGATCTGCGCCAGGATTCGTGTGAGCTGTTCGAAGAGCGTATTGAACTCGACGGTCACCGCGTCCGCGGGCACGGTGCCACCGCCGCGTAACCGGTCGGCCGAAGGGTGCGGCGGGACAACGAAGTTCACGTACTTCCCGCCGAAGATGGTGGTGGAGCGGATGTCCACCCGCACATTCGCCGGAACCAGTGGCAGCGACTCGGGATCGAGCGCGAGCCGCAACTGCACGCGGCCGCCGGCCCGCCGCACCGACTCCACCCGCCCGATCTCCACCCCACGCAGTTTCACCTTCGCCGCGGGATCGAGCACCAGTCCGCTACGCGGCGCGTCCACGGTAACGGTGGCCGTCGCGACATACCGGCCGGTGAACATCGACAGCGCCACACCGACTATGGCGACGAGCACGACGACCATGGCGGCACCGGCCAGCTTCAACCGGATGGCCGACCACAGCGACCATCTTGCCCGGTCACTTGTGTCGTAGTAATGTCCAGACACGTGTCCATGATAGGTACGGACCACGATCCCCGGGAGGGTTTCCGATGACTCTGGTTACGCCGCAACGAGTTTCGGGTGCACAGCAGGAACTGGGTCACCTGCCGGAATTCCGGACCGACCCGATCGGATTGATGCGCAGGGTGCGCGCGGAATGCGGCGATGTCGGGTCCTTCGACCTGGCGGGACGACCGGTGATCCTCCTCTCGGGCGCGGAGGCCAACGAGTTCTTCTTCCGTTCCGGCGACGAGGATCTCGACCAGGCGGCCGCGTATCCGTTCATGAAGCCGATCTTCGGCGAGGGCGTCGTCTTCGACGCACCACCCGAACGCCGCAAGGAGATGCTGCACAACCAGGCCCTGCGCGCCGAGCAGATGCGCGGCCACGCCGCGACGATCGCCCACGAGGTGGACCGGATGCTGGCACGCTGGGGCGACGCGGGCGAGATCGACCTGCTCGACTTCTTCGCCGAACTGACCATCTACACCTCCTCCGCCTGCCTGATCGGCGTCAAGTTCCGCGACGAGCTGGACGAACGATTCGCCCGGCTCTACCACGATCTGGAGCGCGGCACCGACGCCCTGGCGTACGTGGACCCCTACGCGCCCATCGAGAGCTTCCGCCGCCGCGACGCCGCCCGAGTCGAACTCGTCGAGCTGGTTCAGGCCATCATGGACACCCGCGCCGCCAATCCCCCGGCAGACAAGGACGATCGGGACATGCTCGACGTCCTGGTCTCGATCAAAGACGAGCACGGCACCCCACGGTTCAGCGCCAGCGAAATCACCGGCATGTTCATCTCGATGATGTTCGCCGGGCACCACACCACCTCGGGCACCGCGGCCTGGACGGTCATCGAACTCCTGCGCCACCCCGACGAATTGCGCCGGGTGGTCACCGAACTCGACGACCTGTACGCCGACGGCTCCGACATCAGTTTCGGCGCGCTACGCCAGATCCCGAACCTGGAGGCGGTGCTCAAGGAGACCCTGCGCCTGCACCCACCACTCATCGTGCTGATGCGCATCGCCCGCGGCGATTTCGACGTGTGCGGGCACCACATCGCCCCGGGCGACCTTGTCGCCGCCACCCCCGCGATCTCCAACCGGATCGCCGAGGACTTCCCGAACCCGGAACTGTTCGACCCCGGCCGCTACGCCGACCCCAGGCAAGAAGACATCGTCAACCGATGGACCTGGATCCCGTTCGGCGCCGGACGCCACCGCTGCGTCGGCGCGCCATTCGCCCTGATGCAGCTGAAAGCCATCTTCTCGATCCTGTTGCGCGACTGGGAGTTCGAGATGGCGCAGCCCTCGGAGAGCTACCGCAACGACCACAGCAAGATGGTCGTGCAGCTGATGCAACCCTGCACGGTCCGCTACCGCAGACGACAACGCTGACTCCCGAACATGATTCGAGGCCCATCCGACCGGACGGGCCTCGAATCAGGCCCTCAGAGCAAAGATTCGATCGAGGCGACGAGCGCTGATGCGTCGGGGCCGACGGTGGGGCGGAACCGTCCCGCCACCTTGCCGTCGCGGTCGATCAGGAACTTCTCGAAGTTCCACTGCACGTCGCCGGCCGTGCCGTCGGCGTCGGGGGTCTCGACCAGCGTCCGGTAGAGCGGGTGCTGGTTGTCGCCGTTGACGTCGGCTTTGTCCAGCAGGGGGAAATCGACGCCGTAGGTGGTCGAGCAGAATTCCTGGATCTCCTCGGCGGAGCCGGGCTCTTGGCCCATGAACTGGTTACAGGGCACCCCGACCACGCTGAAGCCGCGCGGGCCGTAGGACTTCTGCAGTTCGACCAGCCCGGAGTACTGCGGCGTCAGCCCACACTTGGAGGCCACGTTGACCAGCAGCACCACCTTGTCGCCGACCAGCTCGGACAGGGTCGTGGATTCCCCGCTCAGCGTTTGCAGCGGTACGTCTCGAAGACTCATTCGTATCGGACCTGCCAATTCTTGATTCCGTTGATCCACCCCGACCGCAACCGTACCGGATCTGCCACCTCGGTGATCTTGGGCATGGCCTCGGCGATGGCGTTGAACATCAGGTCGATCTCCAGCCTGGCCAGGTTCGCGCCCACGCAGTAATGCGCGCCGGTGCCGCCGAAACCGACATGTGGATTGGGGTCGCGCAGCACGTCGAAGGTGAACGGATCAGCGAACGCGTCCTCGTCGAAGTTGGCCGAGCCGTAGAACAGTCCGACCCGGTCGCCTTCCCGGATCCGGGTGCCACCGATCTCGGTGTCCGCGGTGGCGGTGCGCTGGAACGCGGTGACCGGCGTGGCCCACCGGACGATCTCGTCGGGCGCGGTGCGCGGGCGCTGTTCTTTGTAGAGCTCCCACTGCTCCGGATGGTCCACGAACGCTTTCATGCCGTGCGTGATGGCATTGCGTGTTGTTTCGTTGCCCGCCACCGAAAGCAGAATGACGAAGAAGCCGAATTCGTCGGAGCCGAGCGACTCACCGTCGACATCGGCGTGCACGAGTTCGGACACGATATCCCCGGCCGGACTGCCGCGCCGCTCCTCGGCCAGATTCCAGGCGTAACCGAGAATTTCGGCCGAGGCGAGCGCGGGATCACCATAATCCGGGTCGTCGTAGCTGAGCATCTGATTCGACCAGTCGAACAGCTTGCGCCGGTCCGCCTGCGGCACGCCGATCAGCTCGGCGATCGCCTGCAACGGCAGCTCGCAGGCGACCTGTTCGACGAAATTCCCGCCGCCCGTTCTTTTCGCCTCGTGCACAATGGCATGCGCGCGCTCGGTCAAGGCCGCGCGCAATCCCTCCACCGCGCGCGGGGTGAAACCCTTGGTGATGATCTTGCGGAACTTGGAATGCTTCGGCGGATCCATGTTCACCAGCAGCACGCTCGACGCCGCCTGCTGCTCGGGCGTGATGTCGTCGGACAAACGGATGATCGAGCCCTTCCGCTCGGAGGAGAACAGCTCCGAGTTGCGCGAGACCTCCTTGACGTCGTCGAGTTTGCTCACCACCCAGTAGCCGCCGTCCCGGAAACCACCGGAGTGGTCGTCGGGTTGCGGATTCCACCAGACCGGCGCGGTCCGGCGCAGCAGCGCGAACTCCTCGACGGGCCTTCGCGTCTCCCACAGGGCCGGATCGGTGAAGTCGAATCCGGCCGGCAACGACGGTGTCGCCACGGCTACCTCCTCAGGTGGTACTGCGAACCGCGCCGAATCGGGTTCAGCGCAGCCTGGTTCGGCGCATCAGCCGCAAGGACATCAGCGTCATCTTCAATTGCTTCTCATACGGCTGGCCCGAGCGGGCGGACAGCACCTGACGTTTGAGCACGCCGACGTTGACCGTGTCGGTGTACTTGAGCAGGCCCTGATCGCCGTGCCGGGTGCCGACACCGGACTGCTTCACGCCACCCGACGGCGTGCCCTTGGCCGCGTAGGTCGCCACGAAGCCGTCGTTGATGTTGATATTGCCCGCCTGAAGCTGAGCGGCAATGCGGTTGGCGCGGGCAAGGTCTCGGCTCCACACGCTCGCGTTCAAGCCGTACTCGGTGTCGTTGGCGAGCCGGATGGCCTCCTGCTCGTCGTCGTACGGATACACGCTCACCACCGGGCCGAAGGTCTCCAGCGTCGCGTGTGTCATCTCCGGGGTGACGCCGGTGAGCACCGTCGCCTCATAAAACGCGGGACCGATGTCCGGACGCGCCTTGCCGCCGGTCAGCACGGTGGCACCCTTGGCACGGGCATCCTCGACGTGCGCGGCGACCCTATCCCGGTGCTGCTCCGAGACCAGCGAACCGAATTCCGGCGTGTAGTCGTACGCGGCGCCGATCTTGCTGTTCAATTCGTCGGCGGCAGCGACCAATCGGCGCACGAACTCGTCGAACAGGCTGCGGTGCACGTAGATCCGCTCGATGTGCATGCACGCCTGACCGGAGTTGGCGAACACCGAGAACGCCGCACCCGGCACCACCTCGTCGAGGTTCGCGTCGTCCAGCACCAGCATCGGGTTCTTACCGCCGAGCTCCAGGCTGCACCCGATCAGGTTGCGCCCGGCCTGCTCCCCGACCACCCGGCCGGTGGCGGTCGAGCCGGTGAACATGACGAAGTCGACGCTGTCGATCAGGGTGGGTCCGATGTCGGGGCCTTCACCGCAGACGACCTGTACGAGTCCGCGCGGCAGCCCGGCCCGGTGCAGCAGCTCGACACCGTAGAGCACGCACAACGCGGTCTTGTTGTCCGGCTTCAGGATTACCCCGTTACCCGCCATCAGCGCGGGCATCGCGTCGGACAACGCGATAGCGAACGGGAAGTTCCACGGCGCGATGACCGCGACGAGCCCCTTGGGCCGGTGTTCCTCGGTCGAGGTGGTCACGATCGGCATCGGGCCACCGCGGCGCTTCGAACGCAGCACACGGCGCGCGGTTTTCAGGTAATGGCTGATGACCATCGGCACGTCGCACGACTCCTCGACGGCCATGCGCCGGGTCTTGCCGCAGCCGATCTGGATGAGATCGGCGATCGTCTCGACCTCGCCGAGGATCAGTTCGTGCATCCGCTCGAAGACCCGCAGCCTGCTGCGCAGCGGCAGTGCGGCCCATTCCTGTTGTGCCGCACGGGCCGTCGCGGCGGCGGCGCGCACGTCCGCGGGGGTGGACTGCGGGAGCTCACCAACCGAAGCGCCGGTATAGACCTCCGTCATCGAGTACGGTGCGGCGGTACCGTCGGCGACGACCAGCTCGGTCAACCGATCGATCAGCGCACCGGTGATCCGTGCGGGCAGCACCGCGGTGGGACTCTTCTTCGTCTCAATACTCATCGGGACTTCTCCATGACATGCGGCATCACCGCAGGTATCGGGCCGGACCTTGCCACCGAATTAGAACACGTTCCTGTTGTGCGGGGTGGGTGTTCGCGCAGGCTCATGGTTCAGTCCGCGCTGTAGTCCGGGGCACGCTGCGCCGTGGCGTCCTTGGCCCACCGGTAGTCCGGTTTGCCGCTCGGGGCTCGGACCACGCTCTCGACCACCCAGATCTTCTTGGGCACCTTGTATCCCGCGAGATGCCGACGCACCTGCTCGGTCAGCGCCGCGAAGTCGACCGGTTCGGCGACCGAGACCACGGCGGCGACCTGCCACCCCCATCGTTCGTGCGGCACACCGACCACCACCGCGTCGTAGATCCCGTCGTGCGCCTTCACCACACCCTCGACCTCTTCGACGAACACCTTCTCGCCGCCGGTATTGATCACCATGTTGCCGCGGCCGAGCAGCGTGACCGACCCGTCCGCCTCGATCCGCGCACGATCGTCGGTGACCACGATGCGCGCACCGTCGACCGTCTTGAACAGCTTCTCGGTCTTCACCGGATCCTTGTAGTAGCCGAGCGGCACCGACCCGGTCTTCGCCAGCCACCCTTCCTCGCCCGGCTGCACCGGACGCCCGTCGTCATCCACCACCACCGAACCGCGCCCCGTCTGCACGCGCGGCCCACGACCGGGATTGTCGTCCTTCTGCGCGAAACCTATTCCACCGAAACCGGTTTCGGACGAGCCGATCGAGTCGGTGACGACCAGCGACGGAAACAGTTCCAGCAGTGCGTTCTTCACCGGCTGCGACAGCAACGCGGCGCCCGAGCCGATGGCGATCAACCCCGTCGCGTCGACGGGCGCGGCCCGGTAGGCGTCGATCAGCGGCCGCGCCATGGCGTCACCGGTGATGACCATGACCTGCGGGCGGTGCCGAACGACCGCCTGCCACACTCGATCCGCGTCGAATCGTGGTTCGAAGAGCACCGCGTTACCGGACCACAGCGCGGTGAAGGTCGGCATCATGGCGGACGCGTGGATCAGCGGCGGCAGCACGAACCAGGTGCTCTGCTGCCCCTGCGCGCCCACCCGGGACTGCTCGTACTCGTCGGCCACCGGAACCCCGGTGTAGAAGTCGATGCCGCCGCCGAGCACCCGCCACATGTCTTCCTGGCGCCACATCACGCCCTTCGGCAGGCCCGTGGTGCCGCCGGTGTACATCATGAACAGGTCGTCGGCGCTGCGCTCCGGGAAGACCCGCTCGGCCGAACCCGCGGCGAGGGCGTCTTCGTAGTGCACGGCGTCGACCGGTGCGGCGGTGCCGTCCTGCACCACGATCCGGTGCCGCAGCGACGGCACCCCGGCCGCGGCCGCGTGCACCGCCGCGGCGTAGCAGGCGTGGTAGACCAGTGCCGCGAGGTCCGCGTTGTCGTAGACGTACCGCAGCTCCTCGACGCCGTAGCGGTAGTTGATATTGATGGGGACGGCTCGGATCTTGAAGCAGGCGAGCAGCGTCTCCATCGTTTCGATGCCGTTGTGCATCTGGAACCCGATGTGGGCACCCGTGCGGAGACCGGCCGAAGAGAGGTGCGCGGCAAGCCGATTCGCGCGCGCGTCGAGTTCGGCGAAGGTCAGGCTGCGGTCACCTTCGCGCAGTGCCACCCGATCGGGCATCGCGTCGACGGAATGTTCGAACAGGTCGGCGAAGTTACGGGCCACGGCGAATCACTTTCTCGATACTTCTCACACCACCGTCAGCGGCAAGGGGATTCCGCGATCGGTGAAGGTAAAGGCGGCGCCGGTGCTGAATCGGGTCAGCGCGACTTCCGACGACTCGCGGAACGACTTGTCCGTGCGAGTGATCTCGACGGTCAGCGCACTGTCGCTGGAATCGGTGGTCCGCGCGGCGAATCGGGGGTTCACCGCGCGAGCCATCGCGTCGATGGGCGCGAGGTGCTCGGCATCGATCAGCGCGGGCCAGACTCCGTCCGACACAGCGCCACTATCCCGCGGAAGCGTCAGCTGGACGTTGCCCTCGGTCTCCACCACACGAACACCCGTATAGGACAACGGGTTCCACGCCGGATGCAAGCGCAGCACGGTGGCGAGCGCGGCCATGTCGTCGCCGAGTTGCAGTCCCTTGCGCAACCTTTCGGCGGTGAGCCCGGCGATGCCCGCGAACTGCTTGCGGCCGATCTCGATCGCCGCGTCCGGCTCGAGCCGGGTCCGCACCGCGATCAGGAAACCCAGGGCCAGCAGATGATGTTGCAGGCACACCTCGTCCGCCATGCGGACCAGCGCCGACTTCGAGAAGTCCGCGAAGCGCAGATCGCTCAACAGCGGGCCCGCGTAGTCGGCCTGTCCCTCGTCGCCGGGATCGATGTCGGCCAGCACCAGTCGCGCGGCGGCGCAGTCCGCCACCAGGTCTGCGTTGGGCGGCACCGGTGGTGGGACGTGCGCGGGATCGATGGTGACCGTCCACGCGCACATGGGTTTCCGATCGGCCGGGCGACGCGGCGGCCGATGGATCGGCCGGACCTGGGCGTGCGGGTTGGTGGCCAGCGCGGTGGCGTCGAAGGTCGGGTCCTCGATGTCGTGGCACATGCCGACCACGAAGTCGTCCCCCATCGGCTCCACATCCAGCAGCGCACCGCAGTGGTCGAGCCAGAACTCGCCGTGGTCCCGATCATGCACGCGGAAACGGAAATCCATGAACTGCGGCGGTGCGCCGATGTCGAGCTGCAAACCCTTGAAGATGGTCACCACGTCGTCGCCGGTGAAGCCGAACGCCCGCTGCATGCGCCGGGTGTAGACCGGGCTGGCGAGCTGCCACTCCTCGATCGCGACGGCGGTCATCTCGGTCCGGCCGAAGGCCGCGATGGTGTGCGCCATGCCGGACCGGTCGATCAGGTGCCCGGACAGCAGCAGCTCGGGCAGCAGCGTCGCGAGCCGCGCCCGCGACAGCTGCTCGAAGTTACTCGACATCGCTGTCACCACAACGAGGCCGGGGCCTGACCG
Organism: Nocardia suismassiliense; assembly: GCF_900269665.1. Classification (GTDB taxonomy): domain Bacteria; phylum Actinomycetota; class Actinomycetes; order Mycobacteriales; family Mycobacteriaceae; genus Nocardia; species Nocardia suismassiliense. Next base: position 4,667,889 of record NZ_LT985361.1, on the reverse strand, counting down.
ATGGGATACCACCCGGGCAGCGGGCCGGCCATCGACCGTTCGATGCGCTGCTGCATGCCTGCGGGCAGCACCTTCCCGGTGATCATCTCCATGAACATGTGCGAGACATTGCCGAAGTCGAAAAAGTCGCGCTGCCAGGACCATTGGAAGTCGCCGCCGTAGCGGAACCAGCTGCCGCCGATGCCCTCGGGTGAATAGTGGCGCCCGTCTGGGCGTTTCACCTCGGAGATCTGTTTCCACAAGCCGATGACGGTGCCGCTGCGATCGTCGATGACGAACTCCTGGTACGGGTAGGTCCAGCCGTCGAGTCCCTGCATCTCCTGACCGAGGGCGAGGTCGCGGATCTCCGCACGCCCGACCGCCATGAATTCCTGAGTCGGACCGTAGTTCCAGCCGTAGGTGGCGTCCTCGGTGTACATCTCGGCCAGCGGTTTCCAGTCGCCCTTCTCCTCGCAGCGCTGGTTCTCCAGCTGCCACCGCCGGACCATCTCGTCCAGTTCGTCGCGTGCGAAACTCGCCATTACCGTGCACCTTCCGTGGAAACGATCGACAGGGCCTGGGTCGGGCAGTACTTGACCGCCCGCTCGACGTCGGCGCGGGCCGCCGGATCCGGTGTGTCCACCAGGATTTCGACCTTGCCGCGCTTGGGCACCCGGAACGCGTCCGGCGCCTCGTCCTGACACACGGCATGGCCCTGACACAGGTCCAGATCGGCGATGACTCTCACTGTTGGCTCCCGCCTTGTTCGTTCGACAGTTCCCGCAACGGCGCCTCCGGCTGGACCTCGACCAGCACCAGGTGCGCACCGCGCGGCGTGCACACCACGGCCACCACCGCGGCGGCCAGATCGCGCGGGCGCAGCATGATCGGATGCCGCGCGAAACCCCAGTCCTTCCAAGCGTTCAGCAGCGGCCCGACGACTTCCGGGGTGGAGTCCATGCCCATGCCGGTGAGCGTCGGACCCGGACGCACCACGGAGGCGCGAATGCCGGTGCCCTCCAGCTCCATTCGCATCTGCACGGCCATCGCCTCCAGTCCCGCTTTGGCCGCGCTGTAGGCGCCGGTGCGCGGCCGGGGCTCCGGAGCGCAGTCCGAGCCGATCAATACGACGTCGCCGCGGCGGCGCTCGAGCATGCCGGGCAGCACCCGGTGCACCAGCCGATGCGCGCCAACCAGGTGCACCTCGACCTGACGCAGGAACCGCTCGGGGTCCATCTCGTGCACCGGGGAGAACTCGATGTCCCCGGCGCTGGACACCAGAATCTCGATGGGGCCCAACGCGTTTTCCGAGGCCGCCACGAACTCGTCGATCGACGCCGCGTCGGTGACGTCCAGCCGGTGCGCGAAGGCCTCGCCGCCGTCGGCGCGAATCTTGTCCGCCAGTTCCACGCACTGCTCGACCCGGCGCGCCCCGAGCGCAACGGGATAGCCGAGGTCGGCCAGTGCGACCGCCGTGGCGGCACCGATGCCGGAAGACGCACCGGCTACCAGCACCGGCCTGCGCGCGGGATGAGGTTCGAAACGTGCCACTATTTCGCCTCCACCACGATGGGAAGGTGCGCGAAGCCACGCACATTCGAGGAGTGCACCCGGACGATGCCCGACTCGGCGACGTCGTAGGACCGCACCCGCGCCGCGAACTCCCGCAGCGCGACCGCCGCCTCCAGCCGGGCCAGGTGCGCGCCGAGGCAGTAGTGCACGCCCGCACCGAAACTCGCCAGGCCCGCCTTGTCGGCCCGGTCGATGCGGTAGGTGTCACCGTCCTCGAAGACGGCGGGATCGCGGTTGGCCGAGCCGATCAGCAGCAGCACCTTGGCGCCCGCCGGGATGGTGCCGCCGTAGTAGTCCAGATCGACGGTGGCCGAGCGCGCGATCACCTGGCTGGAGGTGTCGTAGCGCAGCGTCTCCTCCACCCAGTCCGTGACGTGCGCGGGTTCCGCCGCGACCTTGGCGTACTCCCCCGGGTTGCGCGCGCCCCAGTACAGCGCGTTGCCGAGCAGCTTCGTCGTGGTCTCGTTGCCCGCCACCACCATCAGGAACAGGAACCCGATGATCTCCTCGTCGGCCAGAGTGTCGCCGTCGACTTCGGCATCCAGCAACGCCGAGGTGAGATCGTCGGTCGGCCTGCGCCTGCGCTCGGCCACCATCTCGGTGTAGTAGGTGAGCAGTTTGATCGACGCCTCCACGGCCGCCGGTGGGATGTCGAGCACCCCGTCGTCGCGGTGCACGACGAGGTCGGCCAGCCTGCGGATTTCGACACGGTCACTCGCGGGCACGCCCATCAACTCGGAGATGACGTCCATCGGCAGCTTGCCCGCGACCTCGTCGATCCAGTCGAAAGCGCCGGTGGCGACCGCGGGTTCGAGGTAGGACAGCGTCAATTCCTTGATCCGGCCCTGCATTTCGGCCACCCGCTTGGGCGTGAAGCCCTTGTAGACCAGCCGCCGCATGCGCAGGTGCCGCGGGTCGTCCATGGCCAGGAACGACATCACCCGATGCGCGTGCGGACCCCAGGCGGCCGGATCGAGGGAAACACCGTTGGCGCTGGACAGCCGGACGCTGTCGCGAAAGCCTGCCGTCACGTCTGCGTGCCGGGACAACGCCCAGAAATCCAGCTCGGCGTTGTGGTAGAGCGGCGCCTCGGTGCGTAGCCGCTGATACGTCGGGTACGGGTCCTCGTGGAATCGGTAGTCGTAGGGATCGAAGGTCAAGGGCTCCAACGCGGCCGTCACTTCAACCACCCCCGCTTCGAGAACAAGTTCTCCCGAGCGATATCGGGCCGTCCGGGTAGCGGAGGCAGATAACTGGACATGTGTCTGGACAGTACCACCGGCCCACACCTCCGACAACGGTTCCGCTGGTTTACCAACACCATTGCGCAGAATTCGGCCGACTCGCCCGGGAACCGCGGAGATTCCACGACGGCCACGCGACGGATGACCCAGAATGGCTGAGTTAGAACGTGTTCTTGCCAGCAAACGCCGCTTGAGACTACATTCCGTACATGTGTCCAGACAGCATCGGAGCAACGCATGAGTAGCCTGCTGCCCGCCGACGGCGCCCGCCTGCTGATCGGCGGCAAGCTGGTCGAAGGCGGCGACGGCGTCTTCGCCACCGTCGACCCGGCGACCGAGGAGGTGCTCGGGCACGCCGCGAACGCCGACGCCGCCGACCTCGACGCGGCGGTGGCCGCCGCCCGCACCGCGTTCGACGAGACCGGCTGGTCCCGCGACCCGGCCTTCCGCGCGCACTGCCTCGAACAGCTGCGCACCGCCTTGCAATCGCACATCGAAGAACTACGCGAGCTCACCATCGCCGAGGCGGGCGCGCCGGCCATGTTCACCCGCGGCCCGCAGTTGGAAGGTCCGATCGCCGACCTCGCCTACTCCGCCTCGCTGGCCGAAACCTACAGCTGGGAAACCGATCTCGGCACCGCGACGCCGATGGGCATCAAGACCCGCCGGGTGCTGCGCCGCGAGCCCGTCGGGGTGGTCGGCGCGATCACCCCGTGGAACTTCCCGCACCAGATCACCTTCGCCAAGCTGGGTCCCGCGCTCGCCGCCGGAAACACCGTGGTGCTCAAGCCCGCGCCGGACACACCGTGGTGCGCGGCGGCGGTCGGCGCGATCCTGGCCGACGAGACCGACATTCCGGCCGGGGTGGTGAATATCGTGACCGGCGCCGACCACGGGCTCGGCGCACGACTTACCGAGGACCCGCGCGTCGACCTGATCAGCTTCACCGGCTCGACGCAGACCGGACGCGCCGTGATGCGCGGCGCCGCAACGACACTCAAGAAGGCGTTCCTGGAACTGGGCGGTAAGTCGGCGTTCATCGTGCTCGACGACGCGAATATCGCCGGAGCCTGTGCGGTGGCAGCGTTTTCGGTGTGCGTGCACGCGGGGCAAGGCTGCGCGATCACCACTCGGCTACTCGTCCCGCGTGCGTCCTACGACGAGGCAGTGCAGGCCGCCGCCGCGACGCTCTCGGGTATCAAGCCGGGTGATCCGGCCGATTCGCGGACAGTGTGCGGGCCCCTGATCTCAGCGCGCCAACGCGATCGGGTGGAGCGCTACCTCGACCTCGCGCGGTCCGAGGGTGGCCGCATCGTGGTCGGCGGCGGCCGGCCGGCGAATCTCGAACGCGGCTTCTTCATCGAGCCCACCCTGATCGCGGACGTGCCGAACAGCGCGATCGTCGCGCAGGAGGAGATCTTCGGCCCGGTGCTGGTCGTCATCCCCTACGACGGCGACGACGACGCCATCCGGCTGGCCAACGACTCCCCCTACGGGCTGTCCGGCTCGGTGTGGGGCACCGACCAGGAACGGATTCGCCACGTCACCAACGGCGTACGCACCGGGACGTTGAGCGTGAACGGCGGCGTCTGGTACTCCGCCGACGCACCCTTCGGCGGCTACAAGCAGTCCGGCATCGGCCGGGAGATGGGCATCGCCGGGTTCGAGGAATACCTGGAAACCAAGCTGATCGCGACCGCTGGATAAGAGGAGCACACCGACATGGCCCGTTTCACGGGAAGATCCGTCATCGTCACCGGCGCCGCGCAGGGCATCGGCGCCGCCTATGCCGCCGCGCTGGCCGCCGAGGGCGCGAAAGTTGTTGTCGCCGACAAGAATGCCGAGGGCGGGCAGGCGACGGTGGAGAAGATCACCGCCGACGGCGGCACCGCGCTGTTCGGCATGGTCGACGTGTCCGATCCCGAATCCGCCACCGCGCTGGCCGAATTGACGGTCGCCGAGTTCGGCGGCATCGACCACCTCGTCAACAACGCCGCCATCTACGGCGAGATGAAGCTCAACCTGCTGCTCACCGTGCCGTGGGACTACTACAAGAAGTTCATGAGCGTGAACATGGACGGCGCGCTGAACATGACCCGCGCCGTCTGGCCGCACATGCGCAAGGCCGGCGGGTCGATCGTCAACCAATCCTCCACCGCTGCTTGGACATACTCCAGCTTCTACGGCTTGGCCAAGGTCGGCGTCAACGGCCTGACCCAGCAGCTCGCCTTCGAACTCGGCGGCTCGAACATCCGGATCAACGCCATCGCGCCGGGTCCCATCGATACCGACGCGACCAAGACGGTGACGCCGGCGGCCATCGTGGAGGACATGGTGAACCGGTTGCCGCTCAAGCGAATGGGCACACCCGCCGACCTGGTCGGCGCGTGCCTGTATTTGCTGTCCGACGAAGCAGGCTGGGTCACCGGTCAGATCTTCAATGTCGACGGCGGACAGGTCTTTCGTTCATGACCGACACCCAGCTCGGCTTCATCGGACTCGGCGCCATGGGTGCGCCGATGGCCAAGCGACTGCTCAATTGGCCAGGCGGACTGACGGTCTGCGATGTGCGCGCCGACGCGGTACTGCCGTACACCGAGGCCGGAGCCGGAGCCGCCACCTCACCGGCCCAGCTCGCCGAGCGGGCCTCGGTCATCTCCATCGCCGTGGTCGACGACGCACAGGTACGCGACGTCATCACCGGCCCCGAGGGACTGCTGCGCAGCGCCGCTCCCGGCACCGTGGTGGCGGTGCACTCGACAATCAGCGACCGCACCGCCGAGCGGCTGGCGGTCGAATGCGCCACGCACGAGGTCGAATTTGTCGACGCACCGATCAGCGGCGGCGCACCGGGCGCGAACAAAGGCAGGCTCGCGGTCATGGTCGGCGGCAGCGACGCGGCCTACGAACGAGTCCGCGCGCCCTTCGAGTGTTTTGCCGATCTGATCGTGCACGCCGGCCCGGTCGGCGCGGGCACCCGGATGAAGCTGGCCCGCAACCTGGTCCACTTCATCGCGTTCACCGCTACCACCGAAGCGCAGCGGCTGGCCGAGGCCGCCGGACTCGACCTCACCGTGCTCGGCAAGGTGGTGCGGCACTCCGACGCCGTCACCGGCGGGCCGGGCGCCATCATGCTGCGCGACCGCACCGCACCGATCGAGGACGGCGACTTCTGGCTGCCGATCCTGCGGCATGTGCGCGATCTCGGCGAGAAGGACCTCGGTCTCGCGCTCGAACTCGGTGCCCGGCTCGACATTCCACTCCCCCTCGCCGAACTCGCGCTCGAACGGCTCGGCCCCGGGCTCGGCGTGGGCACATCCGAAAGGCAATCTTCATGAGCGACAACGGTTCCGCCGACTCCGTCCGCCAGCGTGGCCTCGCCAAGATGGCCGAGGTGTACGGCACCGAGTTCCAGGACTACCCCGGCAGCCACTTCGCGGTCACCGCCGACCACCTCTTCGCCGACATCTGGTCGCGTCCCGCGCTGTCCATCCGGGACCGGCGGTTGCTGCTGCTCGGCGCCCTGACCGCGCAGGGTGCCATCGACACCGCCGGCATCCAGATCGGCGCCGCGCTGCGCAACGAGGAGCTCACCGAGGAGCAGCTGCACGAGATCGCGGTGTTCCTCTGCCACTACGTCGGTTGGCCGAACGGCACCAAACTGGACCTGTTGGTGGGCACCATAGTGGCGCAACAGAAGAAAGCTGCCCGCAAGCAGGAAGCCGACCGCACCGAGTGAAGGACCCGAAACATGTCTGATGCCAGCACCCTTCGGCCGCTACGCGCGAGCAGCGTCACCGCATGGGACCTGCACGCCGATGTAGTCGTGGCCGGTTACGGCATCGCCGGGGTATGCGCCGCGATCGAGGCCGCCCGCGCGGGCGCCGAGGTGCTGATCCTGGAACGCACCGGCGGATGGGGCGGCGCGGCCGCGATGGCGGGCGGCTTCATCTACCTCGGCGGCGGCACCCCGCTGCAACAGGCCCTCGGCTTCGAGGACACGCCGGAGAACATGGAGACCTTCCTGCTCGCGGCGCTCGGCCCCGGCGTGGACCAGGCCAAGATCGCCGACTACTCGCGCGGCAGCGTCGAGCACTACAACTGGCTCGTCTCGTGCGGTGTGCCGTTCCGCGAGGCGTTCTGGGGTGAGCCGGGCTGGGAGCCGCCGCACGACGAGGGCCTGATGTACTCCGGCGGCGAGAACGCGGCCCCGTTCAACGCGATCGCGAAACCCGCGCCGCGCGGCCACGTTCCGCAGTTCGCCGACAAGAAGATCGGCCGCAAGAGCGGCGGCTACATGCTGATGAAGCCGCTGGCCGAGACCGCCGAATCACTCGGTGTCGCCGTCGAATACGACCTCCGGATCGGACGGCTGGTGGTGGACGACGAGGATCGCGTGGTCGGTGTGCTCGCCAAACGCTACGGCAAAGACGTCGCCATCCGCGCCGACCGCGGGGTCGTCTTGGCCACCGGCAGTTTCGCCTATCACCAGCAGATGATCGAGGGGTACGCGCCGCGCCTGATCGGCAGGCCCGCCGCCGCGATCGAGGAGCACGACGGCATCGGCATCCGGCTCGCGCAGGCCCTCGGGGCGGACCTGGCACACATGGACGCGACCGAGGTCGCCTTCTTCGGCGACCCGCAGCTGATGGCGCGCGGCATCCTGGTGAACGGGCGCGGCCAGCGGTTCATCGCCGAGGACACCTACCCGGGCCGGATCGGCCAGGCGACGCTGATCCAGCAGGAGAACCAGGCCTTCCTGGTCATCGACGAGGCGTCCTACGAGGCCGGGCTGGCCACCGAGACCGCCACCCCGTTCTTCCGGCAGCCGCCGACCTGGGCCGCCGAGACGGTCGCCGAACTGGAGTCCGACATGGGCCTGCCGACGCTGGCGCTGCAAGCCACCGTCGACTGCTACAACCTGCACGCCGCCGACGGCAAGGACCCGCTGCTGGGCAAGAAGCCGGAATGGGTTCGGCCGCTACAAGGTTCGCTCGCCGCGTTCGACATGCGCGGGTACACGGCGGGTTTCACCCTCGGTGGGCTGCGCACCGATCTGGACTCCCGGGTGCTGCACGTCTCCGGCGAGCCGATTCCCGGCCTGTTCGCCGCCGGGCGCTGCACCTCCGGGTTGTGCGCGGGCGGGTATGTCAGCGGGGCATCGCTGGGTGACGGCAGTTTCTACGGCCGCAGGGCGGGCATCGCCGCGGCGAAGAACTGACTTGCCCGTAGTAGTATCCAGACACATGTCCGAATCCGATCCCGTCATCGTCGAGGCGACCCGCCGCAGGCTCTCCGGCAAGCAGGCCGACACCGTCGACAAGCTCACCAAGTCGGCGGTGGAAGTGCTTGCCCGCGAAGGGTTCGCGGGGATGACGATCCGGTTGGTCGCCGCGGCGGCGGGAGTCGGCACCGCCACCGCCTACACCTACTTCTCCTCGAAGGAACACCTGGTCGCCGAGATCTTCTGGCGGCGTTTGGTTTCCGCGCCGTCGCCGGCCAGCCAGGACCCGGACCCGACCGTCCGGGTGGTCGCCGAACTGCGCGATATCGCGATGCTCGTCGCCGACGAGCAGGAGCTCTCCGGCGCGGTCACCAGCGCGCTGCTCGGCCGCGACCCCGATGTGGTGCATCTGCGCGGCCGCATCGGGACCGAGATCCGCAAGCGCATCATGCGGGCGCTCGGCCCGGACGCGGACCCGGACGTCGTCGAATCACTGGAGTTGCTCTACGCGGGCGCGCTGGTGCGCGCGGGCATGGGTTACGCGTCGTACTCGGAGATCGCCGATCGAATCGAGAAGTCCGCGTTGCTCATCCTGAAGTAAGGCACCCGCTACGGCACCTCGCCGGGTCGCGGATGCCGGTGCGGGCGTTCAGGACTCGGCGGGGACCGGGAGTTCCGTCAGTCCGAACGCGACCATCTGACGCAGGGGATCGTGGTAGCTGACCCACTCGGCGATCTTGCCGTCGCGGAACCGGAAGACGTTCACGTAGTCGTTGCGGTAGGGCCTGCCGGTCGCGCGAACAACCATGTCGCCCTTCGATTCGACCAGGAACTGGTCCGTGTCCAGCATCGGCTCGATCTTGGTCGCCCACAAGGCATAGGGCTCATACCGGTCCACCGCCGTCCGGGTGGCCCGGATCTCGTCCTTGCCGTCGGCGTGGTCCGGAAAGCCCGGCAGCTGGTACGGAATCGACATGTGGATGTCGTCGGTGCACAACGCCAGGAAACCTTCGAAATCCTTGGCCGAGGTGAGTCGGAAGAACTCTTCGATCATCGCGGCTTTGCGCGCGCGGTCCTCGTCCACCATATCCATCACGCCTTTCCAGAGATTGGAACCGAATGGTATGTACCGAGACTAACAACCTGTACGACCGATCGTTCGTTTTGTGACCGGCCTCACCGCCCGCCGGCCACATCGATGAACGAGCCGGTGACATAGGACGCCCGCTCGGACAACAGCCAGACAATGGCTTCAGCGACCTCCTCCGGTCGGCCGCCTCGACGCATCGGCAAACTCGGCGCGACGCGGTCGACGCGGCCCGGTTCGCCACCCAGGGCGTGCATGTCGGTATGGATGAAGCCGGGGCGCACCGCGTTCACTCGAATACCCTCCGCCGCGACCTCGACGGAGAGTCCACGGGTGAACGTATCCAGGGCACCCTTACTAGCGGCGTAGTCGACGTACTCCCCCGCCGAACCGAGCCGGGCCGCGGCCGAGGACACATTGACTATCGCGCCGCCCAGGCCTCCGTGCTCGGTGGACATGCGCTGGACGGCGTATTTAGCGCACAGCATCGGGGCGACGACGTTGACGGTCATTACGCGGTGTAGCCGTTCGGCATCGAGTTCGACTACCCGGCACTGAGTTTCGAGCGTCGCGGCGTTGTTGACCAAGCCGGAGAGCGTGCCGAGCTCGGCATCGACGGTACGGAACAGCGCATCGATGTCGGCGGGTTCGCTCATGTCGGCGCGCACCGCGAGCGCGCTGCCGCCGTCCGCGACGATGTTGGCGACCACCGCGTCCGCCGCGGCGCTGTCCGCCCGATAGGTCAGGCAAACGGGGTGGCCCGCACCCGCGAGCAGCCGGGCCGTTGCCGCGCCGATGCCTCGGCTACCACCGGTGACGATCACTGTTCCCGCGTCCACTGTCGTTATACCTCCGTACTCGGGTGACTTGCGTCCGGTTGTACCGAAAGCGAACCATCGGCACACCTGATCCTCGTATCTTTGCCGTAGGCAGCGCAGATCGGAGTGGGACAGTGCAACCAGGTGGGCTTACCGCGGACTACGTGATCGTCGGCGCCGGATCCGCGGGCGCCGTGCTGGCGAACCGGCTCAGTGCCGATCCGAATACGTCGGTGGTGCTGCTGGAGGCGGGCCCACCGGACAAGAACAAGTTCGCCCATATTCCCGCCGGATTCGCGAAACTCTTTCGCACCGAGGTGGATTGGGACTATCTCACCGAGCCGCAGCCCGAGCTGAAGAATCGGCAGATCTATTGGCCGCGCGGCAAGATGCTCGGCGGCTCCTCGTCGATGAACGCGATGATGTGGGTGCGTGGTTTCCGTGCCGACTACGACGAGTGGGGCCTGCTCGCGGGCGAGGAATGGGGTTTCGCGGCCGCCGTCGAACAGTTCCGCCGGATCGAAAACGTCCAGGATGCACAGTATCCGGACGAGGGCGCCAACGGCCCGTTGCACATCTCGCGGCAACGCAGTCCACGCGCGCTGACCGCCGCGTATCTGACCGCGGTGCGGGAGGCGGGTTTCGAGGTCGAGCCGCCGAATCGGCCGGAGCCCGAAGGTTTCAGCGAGACCATGGTCACCCAGCACGGCGGCAGGCGGTGGAGCACCGCGGACGGCTACTTGCGGCCTGCCATGCGGCGGCCGAACCTGACCGTCCGGACCGAGGCGCCCGCCACCCGGGTGCTGTTCGAGGGAACCCGCGCGGTCGGTGTCGAATACCACCAGGGCGGCGGCCCGCACACGGTCACCGCCCGCCGGGAGGTGGTGCTGTGCGGTGGCGCGATCAACAGCCCCCAGTTGCTGATGCTCTCGGGCATCGGTGATCGAGACGAACTGGCGCGCCAGGGTATTCGCGCGCTGCGGCACGTGCCCGAGGTCGGCGCCAACCTGCAGGATCACCTGGTCACCGGGATCGGCTACGGCGTCGCCGCCGACTCGCTGTTCGGCGCCGAGAAGCCGCGCCAACTGCTCGACTACCTGCTGCGCCATCGCGGCATGCTGACCTCCAATGTCGGTGAGGCTTACGGATTCATCCGCAGCAACCCCGAATTGGACCTGCCCGACCTGGAGCTGATCTTCGCGCCCGCGCCGTTCTACTACGAGGGCCTGGTCGACCCGACCGAACACGGCGTCATCCTGGCGACCGTGCTGCTGCGTCCGCACAGCCGCGGGCGGATCACCCTCGCCGCCCCGGATCCGGCCGCCAAGCCGGTGATCGACCCGCGCTACCTGTCCGACAGCGCGGGCGCCGACCGCGCCGCCCTCATGTCCGGCCTGCGCACCTGCGCCGAGATCGCCGCCACCCCGGCCATGAAAGCCGTACTGGGGCCGTTCATCTACCCGCCGCAGGCCCCCGCCCAGCTCGAAGCCACCCTCGAACTCGCACTGAACGGCTACTCGCACACCCTCTATCACCCGGTCGGCACCTGCCGGATGGGCACCGACCCGGCCAGCGTCGTCACCCCGCGCCTGGAAGTGCGTGGCGTACAAGGCCTTCGCGTCGCCGATGCCTCCGTCATGCCGCTGCTCATCCGCGGTCATACGCACGCGCCCGCCGTCTTCATCGGCGAGCAGGCGGCGAAGTTCATCCAGGAGGGGTAGCGCCGGTCAGGCGAGCACGAACAGCACCAGCGACGCGGCGGCCAGTGCCAGGTAGGGCATGGGGTAGCCGAGGTCGCCGTACCCGCGGGCGCGGGCGATGGTGATGATCGCGCCGATGAAGTAGAGGACCAGGCAGATCGCGGCGGCCAGTCCGAGCGGCGGAATGGCCAGGCCGACGAGCAGGCCGGCGGCGCCCGCCGCCTTGATCACGGCCAACGGCATCAGCGTCCAATCCGGGATGCCGTAGGTGCGCATGTTGTCGCGCACCCATTGGGCGCGGAAGACATCGACGCCGGACGCGATCAGCATGGCGGCCGCGGCGACGATGGTGACGATGACATAAGCGGTGGACATGGGTAACACCCTCCTGATGTGTGCTGCGACCGGTCTGCGATCGTGGTGTGGCGCCTCGGCGGCGCCGCACCGGAACAACCGGGCGCGGTGGGATCCGTCAACCATCTGACGGAGGGCGGAACGGAAAGGTGACCGATGCGGGCGCAGGACGTGCTGGCGCAGCGATTCGAGACCCATCGCGGCCATCTGCGCGCCGTCGCGTATCGGATGCTCGGATCGCTCAGCGAGGCCGACGACGCCGTACAGGAGGCCTGGCTGCGACTCGCGCGACAGGACAGCGACGAGGTGGCGAACCTGGCAGGCTGGCTCACCACGGTGGTGTCACGAATCTGCCTGGACATGCTGCGGTCGCGGGCCGCGCGGCGCGAGGAACCCGTCGACCTGCTCGCCGAACTCGGCGACACCGCTTACGACAGCGACCCGGAACACGAAGCGGTGCTGATCGATTCGGTCGGCCGGGCGTTGCTCGTGGTACTGGACACGCTGGGTCCCGACGAGCGGGTGGCGTTCGTGCTGCACGATCTCTTCGCGGTGCCGTTCGACCAGATCGCGCCGATCGTCGGGCGGAGCACGGCGACCACGAAGAAACTCGCCAGCCGCGCGCGGCAGCGGGCTCAGGGCGAAACCACCGCCACCGCAGCCGAACTCGCCGAGCAACGTCATGTGGTCGAGGCTTTCCTGACCGCCGCCCGCGGTGGCGATCTCGACGCGCTCCTCGCCGTGCTCGCCCCGGATGTGGTCCGCGTCGCCGATCCGGCCGCGCTGCCCGCGGGCCTGTCGGCCGTGGTGCGCGGCGCCCGGGCGGTCGCGAAGGAAACCGTACTGCTGCAACGCCGTTCGCGGGTGGCGGCGCCGGCCCTGGTAAACGGCGCGGTCGGCATCCTCGTCGCCCCACGCGGCAAGTTGCTACTCGCCCTTGTGGTTACGGTGCGCGACGATCGGGTGGCGGGATACGAGGTGATCGCCGATCCTGCTCGCCTGCGCGAACTCGATATCGCGGTGCTGGCGTAAAAACCGTTTGAAGAGGCTTCAACAAATCAAGCGACCAGTTCAATAATCCCGACACGCTGTGACGACGTACAAGGACCGACCGACCAGTCTGCGAGCCGCACACAGAACCTTGCGAATCGGTCCATCGCCGGAATAGAACGTTTAGTGTGAATGCGCCGCACAGTTATATTTCGGGGGCGGAAGGAGTCGTCAATGTCGATCGACAACTCGGCCCGGCAGAGCCTGACGCTCGCCGGCAAGCCGATGTCGTCCCCGCTCAAGGACGTTCGCGCGTTGTCGCGCCAGATGGTCGGGCACTTCGTCGAAAACGTCATCCCGTGCGGGACCCTGCCCGCGGACGCGATCTCCGGCGACGTCACCACCATCACCCGGGTCTGCCTCGAGTTCGCGGTGAGCATGCTCGACGGCCAGGACATCCCGGGGAAGTTGCAGCGCTTACAGGACGCGGCGGCGGGCTGGGCGCGCGAGGGCGTGCCCATCGACACCATCCACCACTCCATCCACGAGGGCTTCAAGATGGGGCTGGACCTGGTGGTGTCCGACGCGTCGATCAAGGATTTCGACAGCCTGGTCGACGGCGCCAAGATGGTGCTGGAGATGCTGGACATGATCAGCTCGGCGATCTCGGTGGCCTACATCAAGGAACTGCGCTCGGTGGTCAGCGAGCACCACACCGCCGTGCACACGCTCACCTCCGCGCTACTCGGCGGGCACAGCACCTCCACCATGGCCCGCGAATGCGGGATCGCCATCGCGGCCTCGTATGCCGTGCTGGCCGTGGCGATTCCGCCGCATCGCGAGGAACACAATCCGATGCTCGACAGCCAGGTGGTCGCGCGCCGCAAGCTCAGACGGGTGCAGGCCGAACTCGCCACCCGCTGCGGGGACAGCGCGCTGTCGCTGCTCAGCGTCGACGGCGGCACGATCCTCATCCCGTCCCCCACCTTCGACAACGCGGGCTACGACGCCCTGGTGACCCAGCTGTCGCACGCCGCCCAGGTCGGCATCACCGCGACCATGGTCGAGGCCACCCCCGAGCAGATCCCGAACGCCGCCGACCAGGCCCATGAACTGCTCGACATGGTGCAGCGACTCGAAGCGGTGGCCGGGCTGTACCGGTTCGACGAACTCGCGCTCGAATACCAGCTCACCCGCCCGGGTCCGGGCCGCGAGTACCTCGGGCAGCTGCTCGATCCGCTCGACGAACACCCCGAGCTATTGGAAACCCTGCAGCGCCATATCGCCAACAACCTCAACCGGCAGCGCACCGCACGAGTCCTGCACGTGCACACCAACACCGTGGACTATCGCCTCAAGCGCATCGGTCAGCTCACCGGCTTCGACCCGTCCCAACCGTCCGGCCTGTGGTATCTGCGCTCGGCGCTGGTCGCCCGCAGCTATCGCACGACGTGACATCGGCCGCGAAAGGCGCTGCGGCATAACGTGTCATGCCGAGCGCGGAGCTGACGACAACGCGCCGGCTCGCCGGACCGCCGGCGCCCGCGTCGAACCGCTCGGCGACGAGCGCGTCCACCGACGCGCTCAGCCAGGGCAGCCGCTCATCCAGCACGGCGGTCGAACGACCGGAGTACAGCAGCAGATCGACCGGGCGGGTCAACCCTGTTCGCCACGTGTTGATTCCGTCGATCAGGGCACGGAGCGCCGCAGGCCGGTCGCTCGGCTCGCCGCCGCAGATCGTGACACCGTCGATCCGGTCGGCAGGCAACTCGCGCAGCCAGTCGAGCACCGCTCCGACACCGCAGCGGGTCGATTCGTCGAACACCCAGGTGTGTTCCGCGAGACAGTCGCGGCAGAAGACCCGGCAGCCGGGCAGCCATACCTCCGCGCGCATGCCATAACCGATGTCCACCACCGGAAATCGCAGCCGCGACAACAGCATCGCGGCGCTGTCCGGATGCCGACTCGAGTGCACGTCCTTCTCCCTGTGTCGTTCCGCCGGGGCGGCGGTGCGCCCCCGTGACCTCATCCAGTGAGTCTCGTGGCACCGGTGCCCACTGTCTGTCCGCTGAACACTCGACACCTATGTCCATGATCCGGGACCGCCCCGGCCACCATTCGCGTCTCGGTGAAGTCAAAATAGGTAATTCGGAGCAAATCCAGGAATTAATGCGCACACCGCGCGCCGGTCGACTGATGTCCGATCCGCATGTGAAAATGCGGAATTCGAATCAGCATAAGCCGAGGTGCCGAAAACGGCTATGGATCATCGACGGGTACGGTCGCTGATCACCACTGCCACAACCTGTTTCACCAGGTTTCGCACCGAACCGACCGGTCGATATCAGATTACGTCGTACGACGCGCAATGCCGGACCCGGCATTCGCTCCCACCGCCGCCGAGGCCGAAATCCTAATTGCCGAACGGATTCACTTGGAACTTTCGGGACCGAGTGATTTAATGCCATTCATGGTGCTCCGTCGACTCCTCACAATGGCCGGCGTCGCCGTCACCGATCTGCCAGGCCCCTACGCGACACCGGGCACCGTGCGACGCATCGGCATCGTCGAAGACCACCAGGCGGTCGCGGTCGGCCTGGCCGCGATCCTGTCCGAACAGCCGGATCTCACTGTCGTGGCGATCGCGCAGACGGTGCCCGCCCTCTTGGAGCGGACCACCGATCTCGACCTGGCCGTGCTGGACCTGCGGCTGCCCGACGGCTCCAGCCCGCGCGCGAATGTCGAACTGCTGCACAGCCTCGACATTCCCTGCCTGGTCTACACCACCGGCGACTGGCGGGACCTGATCCGCTCGGCCGCCCGCGCGGGCGTGCTCGGCGTCGCGCTGAAAAGCGATCCCGCCGAACGCACCACCGCGATGATCCGCGCGGCCGCCTCCGGCAGGCAGGTCGCGACGATGGCCTGGGCCTCGGCCATCGACAGCGACCCGGCGCTGACCAACATCGATCTGCCGCCGCGGCAGCGAGACGTGCTGGAGCACTACGCGAACGGCGAGACCGCCGCGTCGGTGGCGCACAAACTCGGCCTCTCCGAACACACGGTCAACGACTACCTGAGCCGGATCCGCCGTCGGTACGCCGAGGCGGGCAGGCCGGTCCGCTCGCGGGTGGACCTGTACCGCGAGGCCAAGCGGGACGGCTTCCTCGGCGGCGATTCCCGGCCCCGATGATCGAAACGGCCGCGCCACGGCGCAGCGCCGAAGCCCGACTCGTCCGTGGCGCAAGCCTGTTCGTCGGTTCCGGGGGCATCTTCTACGCCGCCCTGACCATGCCCACCGCCCTGGCCCAGTCCGCGCTCGCCGCGCCGTGGTGGACACCGTTCGCGCTCACCGCGATCTACCTGCCCACCGTGGGCATCGTGGTCGCCGCGGCGCGCTGGCGCTTCGATCTGGTCCGTTACGCGGTCCTGACTTTCGCGCTCGGCTACCTGCTCGCCGCGATCGCCTGGCTGGTGGTGCGCGCCGATGCCCTCGTGCCTGCCGAGAAGTCGTTGTGGATCACCTGGATTCCGGGTCTGCCCGCACTGGCGCTCTGTATCTTCTGGCGGCTCATGCCCTTCGGCTATCTCGCCGTTGCCGCGACGCTCGCCCAGATCGCCGCGGCGTACGCCCGAGGACCGGACGCGGGCAACCCGATAGTGCCGGAAATGCTGTTCGCCGTGGCGTATTCGGCGCTGCCCTGCGCCGCATGCGTGGTGCTGGTGCGGGTCGGGCGCACGCTGGATCGCACCTCGCACGCCGTCCGCGCCAAGGCCACCGCCACCGCGGCGGCCGAGGCGCGCCGGTTCGAGCGGCGGCGCTTCGACGCCCTGGCGCACGACTGGGTCATCGCGACACTGCTCGAGGCGTCGCGCGCGCCGAACTCCACCGTCCTGACCCATCACGCGGACATGACGCTGCGCGATCTCGAACGGCTGCGCACCGGCCGGCCGGAGCCGGACACCGTCGACCTCGATCAGGTGGTCGCCGGCATCCGCGCGACGGCGGCCGAGGTCGACGACTCGGTGCGGCTGCACGCCGACCGCCCCGCCAGCGGCACCCTCGCGGTGCCGAGCGACGTGGCGACCGCGCTGGCCGCCGCGGTGGGCGAGGCGCTGCGCAACTGGCAGCGCCACGCCGGTTCGCGCACCCACGCGGCCGACTGCGCGGTGCGGGTGACGGCCGACGCGACTTCGGTGCGCGTCGATGTCATGGACGACGGCGTCGGATTCGATCCGGCGACCGTCCCGCCGGATCGAATCGGCTTGCGCGCCAGCATCACCGATCGGCTCGCCGAACTACCGGGCGGTTGGTCCGCCATCGATGCCGCGCCGGGGCGCGGCTGCCATGTCAGCGCCGGGTGGGTGGCCCGATGACGACGAATCAGACGGTCCGGGACGACGTCCGCGACATCCTCGGCATGCGCACCCCGGCGGCGTGGCTGCTGTCGGGCCTGCTCGCCGTCGCGGTCTGTTCGATGGCGCTCGCCGCCAACGACGGCATCCGCGATATCCGGTTCACTGTCTTCGCGGCGCTCCTCATCCTCAGCGCCGCCGCCGCGATGATCCTCGCCCCCGGCGATCCGCTGCCGGTCCGGTTCGCCGCGCCCGCCGCGCTGGCCGCCCCGCTCGCGACCGCACTGGCCATCCGGCAGCTGCCGATTCCGATGGACAACTCCACCCAGCTCTGGTTTCTCGGCGCGGCTTCGGCGTATCTGAACTTCCTCTGCGTGCGCGGCGCACCGCTGTGGGCCTGGTCGGGCGTGCTCGGGCAGATCGCCGTCTGCGGCTGGTGGACCGCGCGCACCGGTCAGGGACTGCTTACCGGCGTGGGGTTCTCGTTCATCAACCTGACCCCGCTGCTGATGGCGACCTTCTTCGCCAGGGTGGTCCGCCCGATGGCGCACTCGATTCTCGCGCTGCGCCAACAAGATACCGACCGCGCCGCCGCCGAAGCCGCGGCACAGGCCGCCCAGCAGGAGCGCGACGAGCGCGTCGCCCGTCTCGACAGCGCCGCGCGGCCGCTGCTCGAGATCATCGCGTCCGGACGTGGACTGACCGCGCAGGAGCAGGCCGAGTGCAAGCTGGTCGAGGCGGAGTTGCGCGACGACATCCTCGGTGGTCTGATGATCGATGCCTCGGTCGGCACCGCGGCACGCTACGCGCGCCAGCGCGGGGTGACGGTGGTGCTCGACGACGGCGGCGGCCTGGACGAGGTCGACCCCGGCCTCCGACAACAGGTGCGCACCGTCTTACGCGACGCGCTCGATTATGCCGACGGTGGCACGGTCACGGCGCGCATCCTGCCGCCGGGCCGCGCGACGCTCGCCTCGATCCTGTTGCGCGACAACGGCGAACTGCGCATCGAGGTGCAGGCCGACGGCGCGGTACGGTCCGACCTGGACGACCACCAACTCGTTCGCGACGCGAAGCAAGACCCCAGACCTGCGGGCTGAAAGCTGGGGAATTCCCAGAAGCCACCGCGGATCGTATATTCAGTGGGCACATCGGTTATTGGTCTGCAACCTTCGGGGAGGTGCGGGACCGGGGCCGACTTGATACTGCATGAAGCGGGAAATACAGATGCACTCCATCGTTCCGGATCCCCGATCTCAACCGAACCCGAACCCGATCGCCTTGTGGCGCGACCCGCACCTGTCGGCGCGCGAACTCGAAGTGCTGGTCGCCTGGGTCAAGTGCGACTCGAAAACCCAAGTGGGCATGCAGCTCTACCTGTCGATCGGTACGGTCAACACCCACATCACCCGCATCCGCGCCAAGTACGCGGCGGTCGACCGGGCGGCCAATACCAAGGCCGCGCTGGTGGCCCGCGCCCTGCAGGACGGTTTGATCACGCTGGATGAGTTGTAGTCGCATTGCGCCACGGTCTTTCGTTCACTTCGACGCTAACATCGCGATAGTCGAATCGAAGTCATTCGAACAGTGGATGCGATCCGGTAACCTCCATTACTCCCCGACGACGGTGTCGGACATTTGACCGACAGACAACGATGCGAAATCGTGACATCGTCAGGGTTCGCGGACGGAACAGACCACGGCACTCGGCAAGCACCCTGCCGTCGTGCGAATCGGTTGCGCCCACGATCTTCTCGGGCATTACTTGTTCTGGACTCGGTCGCCGGTGCGACACATCGCGACCACACGCGGAAGGTGTGGGCACCTATCGTGAACCGTCGCTATACCTATGAGGTGACCGTCCCAGCTCCGGCGCTGGACGATCTCATCCTCGCGGTGCACGAGGCCGTCGGGCAGTCGGGCGGCCGGTCACCGCGCCGGTGGCGCTACGGCAACGTGGTCGGCATCAGCACCCCACGGGTGCGCGACCTGCCGCTGGCCACCGTGGATGTCAAACACTGCGTCGAGCGCCGGGCGATCGCGGCGATCACCGTCACGGTGCACCGCAAGGTCGCCGTCGATGTGATCTTCGCGCTGGACGACAGCGTGGCGTCCGCTCAGTTCCACTGCACCACAACGAACTCGGCGATCGCCCTGGCGCAGGAGTTGTCCTGGGCCGAGCATCTGGCGACCAAGACCTCGGCGGCGCTCACCGCGAGTGACATCGAGGTCAGGATGTCGCACGAGTGCGCGAGCGCCACCGAGCCGGTGTCAGAGGTGCCCGCCGCCGCCGATCAGCCACGGGTTGAAGGTGCAGACTAGCTCCGGGTGCCCGTCCGGATCCAGGGCGCGCAGGGCGATGGACAGGGCGCGGGGTGAGTACATCATCGTCTGGTGATCGGAGAGGT
Source organism: Nocardia suismassiliense (assembly GCF_900269665.1). GTDB lineage: Bacteria > Actinomycetota > Actinomycetes > Mycobacteriales > Mycobacteriaceae > Nocardia > Nocardia suismassiliense. The sequence continues at coordinate 4,648,160 of NZ_LT985361.1, read as the reverse complement.
CTTGTTCGCAGCCCTCCTGGAGGGTGATGTTCTGCACCGACGCGTCCCGGCCCGGGCGCAGGAAGGTCAGGTTGTAGGGGGTCATGATCTCGTCGTAGCGGGTGCCGACGATGGTGTAGTCGACGCCGGGGACGGTGTCGCCGTTGGCATTCAGCTGGTTGACGAAATCAGAACCGATGGTCTGCTCGGCGACCGCATGGCCGACCACGATCGAGCTGGCGCCGACGATGTCGGCGCCGATGTTGTTGATGGCCCGGCCGAGCGCGGCGATACCGTCGATGGTGGACCCGTGATGCGTTGCGCCGTAGGTGATCAGGTTCTGCACCTTGGCCGCGCCGCCCTCGAACTTGGTGTACCAGTTCGCCATCGCGCCACCCTGCGAATACCCGATGATATCGACGGCGGGCGCGCCGGTGGCCGACAGTACCCGGTCGACGAAGGCGGCCAGCTGCTTGGCCGAGATCTCGATGTTGCCCGTGCCCATCACGCCGGGCAGCAGCGGCGGCAAGCCGCCGCCCTGGGTCGGATCGGCGCGGCCGTAGTTGAAGGCGAAGGTGCAGAAGCCCGCGTCCCTGATCGGCTGGCTCATGAAAGCGAAGCTGTTGTAGGCGTTCATCCAGGTGCCGTGCAGCAGCACCACCGGGCGCGGGTGCGCGGCGGTGGGCCGGCAGTTCCAGTCGTTGGCGCCGGGCGGGGCGGCGTCCGGATGGGTGAGACCATAGCCGAAGGCCGCCAGCCACGCGGGCAGTACCGGACCGGAACCGACTGTTTCGCTAGCGAATCCGCCGGAGAGACCCGCGCTGAAGCCGTAGTCGGCGATCGCGGCGCCGGGTCCGCTCGCGTCGATCCGGTCGGCGATGCGCTGCTCGATCGACGCGTCCGGCGGTGCGGCGTTCGCGCCCGCACCCGCGACACCCAGGAGCAGCGCGCAGACGCCGAGCAGCGCCGCCGCCATCGATAATCGACGGGAGGTCTTTCGTTTCATCGACATGCCTTCCTGCGTCGGGCGCAGCGTTCGGGATACACGGAAACGGCACAGTCCGGCACGGGAAGATCCGGGGCGATTTCCCCGGAAAAACCCGTGCCGGACGGTGCGACCTACAGGCAAACAGCGACTCATGGAGCGGATATAACCACGCGACCAATGGCACGTAAATTTCATCCAGGTCCGGTAAACCTGTTGCAGATTCGGTGAAAAAGCACAGTGCCCACCGGGCGGCGCGTGCGGTCGCCTTCCGGTGGGCACTTTCGCCACGGGCCGAAATACGCTACGGAACAGAGAGGCGGGGTTGAAGAATCTGTTCTGTGCGCATCGGTCGCCGTGACGGTGGCGCATCCGGCGGAACAGGCTCGGAGGGTTGGGGTTCCACCTGTTCGCCGAGATGCACGTTCTATCGAGGTGCTACAGCTGCCCGCCGCCGCCGATCAGCCACGGATTGAAGGTGCACTCCAGGTTGGGGTGGCCCGCCGGGTCCAGGGCCCGCAGCGCGATGGACAAGGCGCGGGGTGAGTACATGATCGTCAAATGATCCGAAACGTCCTGTTCGCAGCCGTCCTGCAAGGTGATGTTCTGTACCGAGGCCCCCGGTCCCGGCCGCAGGAAGGTCAGGTCGTACGGGTTGGTGATCTCGTCGTAGCGGGTGCCGACAATCGTGTAGTCGACGCCGGGAATGGTGTCGCCGTTGGCATTCAGCTGGTTGACGAAGTCGGAACCGATCGTCTGCTGGATACCGGCGTGCCCGACGAAGATCTCGATGAAGCCGAGAATGTCGATGCCGAAGTTGTTGATCGCCCGGCCCAGCGCGCCGATGCCGACCAGGGAGGTGCCGTGATGCGTGGCACCGTAGGTGATCAGGTTCTGCACCTTGTCCGCGCCGCCCTCGAACTTGGTGTACCAGTTCGCCATCGCGCCACCCTGCGAGTGCGCCATGATGTCGACCTCGGCGGCGCCGGTCGCGGCGATCACCCGATCGATGAACGTCGCCAGCTGTTTGGCGGAGTCCTGGATGTAGCCGGTACCCATCACGCCGGGCAGCACCGAGCCGAGACCGCCACCCTGGACCAGGTTGGACCGGCCGTAATTGAAGGTGAAGGTGCAGAAGCCGGCGTCCTTGATCGGCTGACCCATGTACGCGTAGCCGTTGTAGGCGTTCATCCAGGTGCCGTGCAGCATCACCACCGGGCGGGGGTGCGCGGCGGTGGGCTTGCAGCTCCAGTCGTTGGCGCCGGGCGGCGCGACATCCGGGTTCATCAAGCCGTGGCCGAAGGCGGCCAGCCAGGAGGTCATCGGCGGGCCGTAACCGACTGTGTCGCTGGCATAACCACCGGACAGGCCGGAACTGCTGCCCGAGCCGCCGAAACAGTTCCCCGAGCCGTTGCCCGACCCGGCGCCGCTACCGGAGTTGCAGGCGGAGCCGGACGCGCTGCCGGATTCGGCGACCGGCGCCGCCTTCCGGCCCGCGGCGATGTAATCGGCCAGGGACTGGTCGGTCGCCGCGGCCGCCGGGTCAGCGCTCGCGCCGACCCCGGCGATGCCCATGATCAGCACCGAGACACCGGTCAGCACCGCCGCCGCGAGCGACGATCGGCCGAAGGTACTTCGTTTCATTGCATGCCTTCCTACGTCGAGCAAGAATTGGTGTCGCAGTGCCGAGGGGGATGCCGTTCGGCGGCACCGAAACTGCGCCAACGCTAAAACCGGGAAGGTCACCGGCCGACGGGACAGCGCGGTTACTGGACAGCTCACCAAAGCCGCTGTCGCGGTTAGGTATACGACACAGTCCGGCCGAGCAAATTGGTCGATGAGGAATGGTCACAGCGCGGCGGGACGATATTTCCGCTTTCCCACAAAAGGCACGTGCTTTTCTCCGAACCGCGACGACGCCCGACGGTGAGGTCTACAGACAACAAAAGAATTCCGCGGCGAATACGAACGAATAGCCGAGCATGGGTGAATCTTTCCCGCTGTCCGCAGCCTGCTGATCCTCGGAGCTGCCCATGTTCGCCAATCCTTTTCGCGGACCGTCGTGCCCGGCACGGCGCACCGTACGCACTCTCTTCGGCGCGGTCGCCGTCGCCGCCGCGCTCGTCCACTTCCCGGCCGCGCTGGCCGAGGGCACCGGCTCGGCCGACCGCGCACTACCGGATGTGCTGCGGGCTCTGGTCCCGCCGGAGCCGGAACCTCTTCCGGCGCTGCACGGTCCGGCGACTGCGATCGTGGTGCTCGGCTACGGCCTGCTGCCCGATGGGTCGATGCGCCCGGAGCTGATCGACCGCCTGCACGCCGGCTTCGTACAGGCCCTGCTCGCCCCGGCGTCACCGATCATCGTCACCGGCGGCAATCCGCACAACGGCATCACCGAGGCGCGCGCCATGGCGGATTGGTTCGTCGCACACGGCATCGCACCCGAGCGGATTCACCTGGAGCCGGAGGCGTCGTCGACCGTGCAGAACGCCGAACACAGCGCGCGCATCATGCGGGCGATCGGTGCGCGGGACGCGGTGGTGGTCACCTCGGCCGACCATATCGACCGGGCCGTCGGCACCTTCACCGATGCGGGCGTCGAGGTGGTCGGCACGGTGACACCGGATCAGATACCGCCGCTGGCATGGCAATTCGGTCCCGGTTCGTAAGGCAGGAGCAATGATGCGCGACCTTTCCGTCACACCGGCCGACCAGGTCGGCGCCCTGGTTAACCACCGGTACCGATCGACCACCGCCTACCCGATCGACCGGGCGACGATTCGCGAATTCGCCCGTGCGGTACAGGATTACCACCCGGCGCACTGGAGTGCGGACGCGGCCGCCGAGCTCGGTTTCGCCGGACTGCTCGCGCCGGCCACGTTGTCCTCGATGATCCTGAACCGGGTGCAGCGGGAGATACTGGACACCTTGATCACCGGGTATTCGGCGACCCGGATTCTGCATGCGGACCAGGTCCTCGACCTCGGCAGGCCGCTGGTCGCGGGCGATCGGCTGAGCTGTGACATCTATTTCGAGTCGTTCCGGCATTTCGCCGACTACGACGTGCTGGCGATCAAGAGCGTGCTGATCGATCAGCACGGCGAGACCGTGCAGACCGGGTCGACCGCGCTGCTCGCCAGGACCGGGCTCGCCGAGTCGGTGCAGGGCTGCTCCCCCATCCGGCCGGGTCCGGTGCCCGGCAACCTCGTTCCCGCGGCCGCGGCCCGCGTCGCCCCGCCGTGTGCGACGCGGATGCCCTGCACCGCCATCGATTTCGAGACGCTCGCCGTCGGCACCGAACTTCCTTCGTACACCGTGCATCTGTCGCGCGGTGACGTGATGAACTACGCGAAGGTGGTGGGTGACGCCGAGTCGGCCACCTACGACGAACGGACCGCGACCGGCCTGCCATCGGTGGTCGCCCCGGGCATGCTGAAACTTGGTCTGGCAGCAAGCTTTCTGAGTTGCTGGCTCGGCGATCCATCCGCTGTCAGCAGGTTTCGCGCGCAGTTCGCCCACTTCGCGCACTCGCTACGGGTCCCAACCCGTGCGACTAGCGCTATCGAGTTCCACGGCCGGATCAGCGCCCTCGATCCGCGCCGCCGCCGGGCCACCATCGCGATCGACGCCCGGTCCGACGGTCGCAAGCTGTTCGGCTACGCCGCCGCGGAAGTCCGCTTCCCCGTGGCCGGTTGAGCCTGGGCTACATCCCCGAGGTTGCCCGGGCGGCACTGGCGGATCGAGCCGTCGGTTACGCCGCCGAAGTTGTCCCGGCGGCACTGGCCGCTCGAGCCTCGGCTACACCGCCGAGGTGGCACGGGCGGCGCTCGCCGAGCCGAGCAGTCCGGTGAGCCGCGCGAGCCGGCGATGCGACTCCAGCCGGGCCGCCCGATCGTAAGTGCTTGTGTGCACCAGGATCTCGTCGGCACCGGTGCTGAGCACCAACCGCTCCAACTGATCGGCGATCTCGTCCTCGGTGCCGTGCACCTGATCGCGCAACGAGTCCTCGAAGATGCGCCGTTCCCGATCGCTCATGGTCATCGCCTCGATGTCGGCGGGCGGGATCAGCGTCGGGAATTCGCCGCGGGGCCGCGAGGACGCGTTCGACCACGCCTCGGGCAGCAGCAGCCGGTGCGCCTCCTCGGTGGTATCGGCGATGACGACCGACCCCGACACCATGACGTACGGGTGCGCGCCCCAAGTGGTGGCGCGGAACTCGGCCCGGTATCGCTCGATCGCCTCGACCATGCGGTCCTGCCCGCCCACCGCGGCGATCACCAGCGGCAGCCCGAACCGCGCGGCCCGCTCCGCCCCGGAGCCGGTCGCCAGCAGGAACGCCGGAATCCGCAGCCCCTCGGACGGCCAGCCGTGCACGCCGTTGCGGCCGTGGTCGAAGTAGTCGAGCAACTCGGTCAGCTGGGCGTCGAAGTCCTCGGCGTCGCGTTTGTCGTGGCCGAGCGCGCGGCGCACCCCGTCGGTGAAGCCGACCGAGCGGCCTAGGCCCATGTCGATCCGCCCCGGATACAACGACTCCAGCACGCCGAACTGTTCGGCGACGATCAGTGGCTGATGGTTGGGCAGCATCACCCCGCCGGTGCCGATCCGGATGCGTTCGGTCGCCGCCGCGGCCGCCGCGGCGAGCACCGTCGGCGCCGACCCGGCCACACCGGGCACGCTGTGGTGCTCGGACACCCAGAAACGGTGATAACCCCACTCCTCGGCGAGCCGGGCGAACTCGACGGTGTCGCGCAACGCCGCAGGGTGGCTCTGCCCGCGCCGAACGCGCGAGCGGTCCAGAATCGAGAACCGGACGGACGGAAGTGCCGAGGTCATACCTGTGTCAACGCAACAACCTCTCGCTGATTCCACCGGCCACCGCACAGCCGCACTCTCTCTCGGGGCTCGCACCCACTGTGGGGCCCCTAAGCAGTGCGGATCCCGAGAGAGAGTGCGGAACCTCCCACAGCGGGCGTCAGTAGAGGGCTGGGGCGAGGGCTTGCCAGGCCTGTGGCAGTTGCGCCTCGAAGTCCGGCCAGGTGTGCATGCCCGCGGTGTCGTAGTGCACGGCGGCGGGGATGTCCAGTTCGGTCAGCCGACCGGCGAACCGCTCGGTGCACGAGCGGGCGCCGGCTTCCAGCGCCGCGCCACCGCCCGCCAGCCGCAGCGCCTCGACGAGGGTGGGCGACTGCGCGATGGCCACCAGGTCGGCGCCGGTCGGCACGCCGGTGGCGGCCGAGAGGTAGATGGCGGTGCCACGCAACGCTTCCGCGCCGAGCAGGCTGTCGTGTGCCGCCCACTCCGGCGATGTCGGTGGGCCCCAGAGGTTTTCGACATTGCCACCGCGCGAGGCGACGGTGATCGTGGTGACGGCGCGCCCCAGCGGATCCGCCGTCGAATAACATCCGCTCATGCCCGCCACGGCGTGATAAAGCCCCGGATGCCGTTGTGCCAGCATCATTGCCGCCTGCGCGCCCATCGAGACCCCGGCGACGGCGCGGCGGCCGCTGGAACGTAACAGCGACTCCACGATCGGCGGCAGTTCCTCGGTGAGGAATGTTTCCCACCGGTTCAGGCCGAGGGCGGTGTCGTGCCGGACCCAGTCGCTGTACATGCTGCCGGTGCCGCCGCCGGTCAGCACCACGTCCACCGGTTTGTCCGCGAAGAACTCCGCCGCGCCGCCCTTGCTCAGCCAGCCCGAGGTGGCCTCGCCGTCGACGCCGTCGAGCAGGTACAGCGTCGGGCGCGGTGCCGCGCCGGTGCCGCGCAGCACGTCGACCTCGATCACCCGCCGCATGGCCGCGGACGAGATCCGCAGCCGCTCACGCTGCGGGCCCACGCTGTCGATCGAGAGCAGTCCGGTCCTGGTCATCGCCGGGTCGACGGCGGGCGGCGGGGCGCTCGGCACGCCCGGTGTGTCGGCCACCGCGGGCACAGCGACCGTCGCGGCGATGACTGCCATCGCCGCCGCGCTGATCGGACCCCGGCGTCTCATGGTTTCGCGGCGGCTCGTTCTGCCTGTCTGGCCGCCACCCGGTCGCGCTGTTCTTCGAATCGTGTTGCCTTCTCGGCCAATTCGTCGAGGTAGGCGCCGAGCTCGTCGCGCGCTCGTTCACCGTCGCCGGATAGGTCGGTGCGCTCGAACACATCCCACGCCCGCAGCACCGGCCGCACCACCACGTCGAGGTGCTGGCGCAGGTCGTAGATGCCGTGTTTGGCGAGCACGACCGCGTTGCGGCGGAAGTTCGGCTGGGTGAGGCCGGGCATCTGGAAGCGCGTGACGACGTCGGTGATGGCACGCAGCGTCTCGTTCGGCATCAGGTCGAGAGCCGCGGCGCTGATGTTGCGATAAAAGATCATGTGAAGATTTTCGTCGGCGGCAATCCGTTGCAGCATACGCTCGGCGATGGGTTCGTCGCACGCGGTTCCGGTGTTGCGATGACTGATTCTGGTGGCCAATTCCTGCAGCGTGACATAGGCGACCGAACGCAGGAACTGCTGGCCCTTCACGGGTTTCGCGATACCCGTGGTCATATGCGCCATCCTGGCCTGTTCCAGCAGCACCGGATCGACCGCGCGGGTGACCACCAAATAGTCACGCATGACGATGGCGTGGCGATTCTCCTCGGCGGTCCAGCGACCGACCCAGGTGCCCCAGGCGCCGTCCAGGGAGAAGGTCTCCGAGATCTCCCGGTGATAGGACGGCAGATTGTCCTCGGTGAGCAGGTTGGTCACCATGGCGGTCCTGGCCACCTCGGTCAGCCTCGATTGACCGGGCTCCCAGTCCATTCCGCCCATGGCGGCGAAATTACGGCCGTCGTCCCACGGCACATAATCGTGTGGATTCCACGCCTTGGCTTTGCGAATGTGGTCATTGAGCAAACGTTCGGCGACGGGTTCCAGTTCACCCAGAATATCGCGATCGGTCAATGCGGTGGTCACACGGACTCCTTGTGCTCGGCGCGGCGGAATTCGACCCTAAAGGCGAGACATCAAGCGGAACGACCGATTTCATGATCGTTGGGCGAGGTGACCACGGGAATCCGGACCGGCTGGGCCGGGTCACAATCGGGCGAATCCTGCGGTTCCGCCACCCGGTAGAGCCCGGGCGCGCGCTCCGCGGCGCGGATGCGGTCCAGCAGATCATGTGTGCGCGCGGCGAGTTCGGGAATGCGCGCGGTGGAGCCGACGGCCATCACGGCGGTCAGCGGCACCTCGGCGGCGTCGCTGAGCATGGCGAGCACCTCGGCGGTCATCGCGGGCGAGCCGATGCGGGCGGGCCGCACATCGGTGGGCACGAGCACGGTGCCGCCCGCCGCGGACAGCAGCGACAAGGCCCGGGAGCCCAGTGGTTTGGCCAGCGCGGACTGCACCCTGCGCAGTTTGCGCCGGGCCGCCGCGGCGCCGAGGCCGGGTCTTCGCTCCTCGGGGTGGGCCGGAATGCTCAGCGCCACCACCTGATACGCCGGTGCGACCGCGATCCCGGTCTGCATCGCCAGATCGCCGACCGCATGGCCGCCGAGCAGTGCGGACACCAAAGTCTGTGCGGCTGTTTGGTGTTCCCTGGCCACCACCCGATGCTCGTCGACATAGGCGGTCGACGCCGTGAGCGTCACCATTTCCAGGATTCGCAAGATCAGTTGCGCCCCCGCGACGACGTCGTCACCTTCGGTATCCGCCGCGACGAATTCGAGCCCGGCCCGAATTTCGTCGTGGTAGGCGGCCAGCACCGTTTCCAGCGCGACGCCTTCGCGGGCCCAACGCGTTGCGGTACCCGCGATTTCGGGTGGCTCGGCCACCCGCGACGGGGTCCGCGGCGTGAGCAACCGCACCGCGGCGACCACACAATCTCGGGTGGTGGCCGTGACCTCACCCGGCAGACCGGCGCCCGCGTGCCCGGCTAAGTAGTCGAGCAGTTTCGATGCCAAACTCGCGGAACTCGAACTCACCTGCATTGCCGTCATGACTCATGAAGGCTAGCGCCGGATCGTGATCAAATCGGGATACGAGCGCGAAATCGGGGATCTCATCAGTGATCTCGCCACCCATTGGGCGAATTCACAAGCCGCCGAGTGATTTTCGGCACAGCCAACCGACCACCCGGGCATGATTTCGACGGCGACCGCGCATTCGGCCCGCCGGGATTTCCACCGCACAGCGGCCGCGCGTCATCAAAGAATGTGTGACGCAGCGCCGACCGCGCATTCCGGCGCTGCGTCGGCGTCACCTTAACGTCAGCCGAGGGTCCCCGAACAGACATGCGCGCGAACCTCGGGATCACTCATCGGCGCGGCCCGCGCAGACTGGTAACTTGCACAAACATCCGCCCCCTCCGCAGGCCGCGCGGGGTGTCCCTACACCGAGAGCGGGCCGGCCAAACCTGTGAGGTGTCCCATCGGATGTGACGAACAACTGTGCAGTAGCTCTCACCACGGATAACATCGAGCGCTGCGCCCCCGTACGGCGACGCTGCAGAGTTTCGAAGGGCAAAACACTACCTATGACCGGTACGCGAGAGAAGCTGGAAGAGCTGCGGGGGATCCTGGAGCTCGCTGAGGAACCCGCCGGCGAGACCGGCATCGCGAAACGCAAGACCAAAGGCATCCCGAGCGCGCGGGAACGGGTGCGCGCGCTGCTCGACCCGGGCAGCTTCGTGGAGATCGGCGCGCTGATGCGCCAGACGGCGCAACCGGGCGCGATGTACGGCGACGGCGTGGTGACCGGCCGCGGCCGCATCGACGGCAGGCCGGTCGTGGTGATCGCGCACGACCAGACCGTGCACGGCGGTTCGGTCGGTGAGATGTTCGGCCGCAAGGTCGCCACCGCGATGGAGTTCGCCTACGAGAACGCCTGCCCGGTGGTGGCGATCAACGACTCCGGCGGCGCGCGCATCCAGGACGCGGTCACCTCGCTGGCCTGGTACGCGCTGATGTGCCGGCGCCAGGGCGACATGTCCGGCTATGTGCCGCAGGTGGCCATCATGCTCGGCAAGTGCGCGGCCGGTTCGGTGTACGGCCCGGTCAATATGGACGTGCTGGTCGCCACCGAGAAGTCGTACATGTTCGTCACCGGCCCCGAGGTCACCAGGGAGGTGACCGGCGCCGACGTGAGCGCGGACGAGCTGGGCGGCGCCGCGGCGCTGGCCCGCAACGGCACCGTGCACCATGTCGCGCCCGACGAGCAGGCCGCCTTCGACTGGGTGCGCAGCTACCTGAGCTTCCTGCCGTCGAGCTGTCTGGAGCTGGCGCCGGTGGTGAACCCCGGCCTGGAGCCGGAGGTGACCGGCCATGACCTGGAACTGAACTCGATCATCCCGGATTCGGACAAGGTCGGCTACGACATGCACGAGATCCTCGTCCGGATCTTCGACGACGGCGACTTCCACGAGATGGGCGCGGCCACCGCGCAGAATCTGATCACCGGTTTCGCGAGGGTCGACGGCCGCAGCGTCGGCGTCGTCGCCAATCAGCCGCAGGTGCTCGGCGGCGCGCTCGACGCGCAGTGCTCGGACAAGGCCACCCATTTCATCCGGCTCTGCGACGCCTACGGGCTGCCCCTCGTCTTCGTGGTCGACACCCCCGGCGTGCTGCCGGGCATCGAGGAGGAGCGCAGCGGCGTGATCAAACGCGGCGGCCGCTTCTTCCGCGCGGTCATCGAGGCGACCGTGCCGATCGTGACGGTGGTGACCCGCAAGGCCTACGGCGGCGGCTACGCGGTGATGGGCTGCAAGCAGCTCGGCGCCGATATCAGCCTGGCCTGGCCGACCGCCCGGATCGCGGTGATGGGCGCCGAGAGCATGGTCGGCATCGTCGGACGCAGGCAGCTCGAGGCCGCCCCGGTCGATCAGCGGGCGACGGTGCGCCAGCAGATGATCGACTTCTACAACGCCACCATGGCCACGCCGTGGATCGCCGCCGAACGCGGCTACATCGACGCGGTCATCGAACCGTCGCAGACGCGGCTGGAGATTCGCAAGGCTCTGCGGTTGCTGCGCGACAAGAACACCGCCAAAGCGAATCCGCGCAAGCACAGCCTCTTGCCGGTGTAGTAGAGCGCGTCCGGTTGCGCTGTGTCACAACGTGACCGAACGCCGACAGTGGCGTGTTCGAGTCAGCTGTGGCTGCCCCAGCGCAGATCCGCTGTCGCCCACTCCATTTCCCACATCCGCAGCCGCCTGCGGTCGAGGCTGCTGCGCAGCGCGACGTAGCAGCCCGCCGCCACGGCCATTGTGCCGAGCACGGCGCCGGTGGTGAACAGCACCGCCTTGCTGAGCGCCTGGCTCGGCGACGGCGGTTCGACGATCTTGCCCGCACTGTTGCGCCAAATGGTCACGGCCTGGCCGGGTTGCACGACGGTGGTCGATTGGTAGTCCTCGTTGTGCACCACGCCGTCGGCGTCGGTCCACCGGACCTTGGCGGGCATGATCGGCGCGTACAGCGGTGCCTTGCCGGTCTCGGTCACCGTCGCCTCGACCCGCTGCAACTGGGCCGTTTTCGCCTGCACCACACCGGTTTCGGTGTGGTAGACCCGCGCGCCGACCGACATCACCAGCACCGGAACGAGTATCAGGAACACCAGCGCCAGGGCTACCCCCACCATGGTCTGCACCCGGTCTTCTTTGCGGCGCATGGGATTTCGATCGAGTCCGACGCGACGGCACGTCCTGCGATACATATTCACCGACCCTGTGGTCATGACGGTGACTCCTCGGTCCGGAATTCGGTGGTGAGTGCGACGAGTGTGTCGAAATATCCCTCGATGAGGTCGGGCAGGCCGCTCGGATCGTCGCCGGCGGCCCAGGTCTGCAAGGCCGAGATCAGCAGGCCCGCACCCGCGGCCACCGCGGCGGCCGGGCGCAGGTCCCGCTCCGGGTCGACGCCGAGCCGGGCGGCAATGATCCGCACCGATTCTCGCTGACCTTCGATGCGGATGCGCTGATATCCGGCGAAAAGTTCGGGTTCTTCCTCGAAGCGCTGGAACAGCGCCCACCGCCTGGCCAGCAGCGCGGCGCGTTCGCCGCCGTATTCCGCGTCGAACCAGTCGTGTACGGCGTTGCGGTAGGCGACCAGCGGCGATTCGTGCGCCGGTCGGCGGCACAGGGCCTCGTTGAACAGGTGCACGTCTTGGTCGACCTCGCCGAGGATCGCCTCCGCGATGGACGTGAAATGCCGACTGAAGGTGCGCCGAGTGACGCCTGCCCGCACCGCGATGTCCTCGACGGCGACCGCGCCGAGCCCCCGCTCGGTGAGCAGCTCGAAGGCCGCACGCGACAGCGCTTCCCGGCTGCGTCTGGTCCGCAGCCTGCGGCCATCGAGATCGACACCGGTGTCGCTCATAATGTCACTTTACCACCTTATTGTCCCATCGGGACAATACTTCGCGCCCTGCGAGGACTCGGTTTCGGGGTCACGCTGACCGACCTCGGCCGAGCGCGCTACAGAGCGCGAACGTCCAGTCTTTTCGAGTATCGGGTGCCCATTCGCGCCGAGCCGAATCAACCTCGGCCGAGCGGAATCACGTGACGAAAAGCCGTCAGACTCGGCGGGTGCCGGCCGGCTGATCGAGGATCGGCGGCTGCCGGCGGCGCAGCGCCTCCAGCAGCGAGACGGTGTACTCCGGCGGCGCGGCGTGCACCGAGAGTTGGTTGGCCACGGCGCGATACGCGTCCACGTCGGCCTGCTTGTCCAGGTAGAGCGCGCTGGTGAGCTGCTGGAGATAGACGATGTCGGGCAGATCGGCCTCGGCGAAGCGCAGCATGGTGAACGCGCCGTCGGCGAGGGCGGGCCCGCCGACATGGTCGGCCAGCACCTGGACGGTGATATTGCGCTTCTCGACGACCTTCAGCAGATGATTGATCTGCGCGTTCCATACCGCGGATCCGCCGATCGGCCTGCGCAGCGCGGCTTCCTCCACGATCACCCAGAGCTGCGGCGGATGCGGGCGGTTCAGGATCTCCTGGCGACGCATCCGCAGTGCGACGCGGCGTTCGATATCGGGCTGTAGCTCGCCCGAGTGGGCCAGTGACAGGAGAGCGCGGGCATACTCCGGGGTCTGCAAGAGTTCGGGTACCGCGCGCGGTTCATAGGCGCGGACCAGCGTTGCCGCCTGTTCCAGGCCGAGGTACGTGTCGTACCACCTGGGTAACCAGTCGTTGTCGCGGTGCCACCAGCCCGACTGATTGCCCTGCCGCGCCAGCTCCAGGAATTCCTCGCGCTCGGTGGGATCGGTGACCCCGTAGAGATCGAGCAGATCGGTCAGATCCCGCACCCGGAAACCGGTGCGGCCGAGCTCCAACCTGCTGATCTTCGAGTGCGAGCCGCGAATGGCTTCGCCCGCGTCCTCGCGGGTCATCCCGCAGGCTTCCCGGAGTTTGCGCAGCCTGCTACCCAGCATCATGCGCAATACCGTCGGTGCGCCCGCCGGAACTGCCCCACCGATCAGCGGGGATTCAGCCGACTGACGCACCTCCGAAGGACGCATAGATCGAGTCTGCCATGCGAAGCTTGTCTGTTTCTACTGACCAAAGACCCTGTGCCCGGCGCCGGGCCCTCGATACCGCGCCGGCCAGTAGGCGGGGTCAGCGCAGCGCGACGTCCGCCGTCGCGCGACCGAACAGCTTGCGGCCGTCGCAGGTAGCGGTGAGGGCGACGGTCGCGGTCCGCCGTTCCGGGTCGAGCGACTTGATCTTGCCCCGGAACTCGATGGCACTCGCCTTGGTCGCCGCGACCGGCGCGAAACCGGCGAACCGCACGCCGTAGCTGGTGACCGCGGCGGGATCGCCGAGCCACGAGGTCAGATAACCCGCGCCCAGACCCATCGTCAGCAGCCCGTGCGAGACCACGTCCGGCAGGCCCGCACTGCGCGCGACCGTGTCGCTGAAGTGGATCGGGTTCGAATCACCGGATACGCCTGCGTAATTCACCAGATCACCACGCGACAGCGGCATCGAGTGCACGGGCAGCTCCATGCCGACGGACAGTTCGTCGAAACTCGGCACGGTGCGCGGGGTCCGCTTGCGGTCGAGCGGGTCGGTGCGCACGGGTTCATCGAAGCACTCGACCACACCCGCGTCCTCGCCGAGCGTGCTCCGCTGCGTGGCGGCGTCGTGCCGGTCGGCGGTCGACTGGCCGGTCATGATGACGCCGTCGACCGCGGACCGCAGCTCGGTGGCGATCGCCACGCCGGTCTGCGCGACGGCGGTCGAGGTCGCGATCTGCAGTAGTTCCTTGTGCTGGTTGGTGAGCACGCTCTTGGTCACCATGAAGTCTTTGTCACCGAACTGCCGGAACGACTCGATATAGGAGACGCAGTGCAGCTGGTCGCCGGCCAGCACGGGGCGGTGCACCTCGATGGACTGCTCGGTCTGCAGCACCTGGCCGATGTCGTAGGCGGTGAGCACCGACTCGAACATCTTGCGCTGCATCAACATCAGCACGATCGAGGTGAAGGTCAGCGGCGCGATCAGCGCGTCGTAGCCGAGCTCCGCGGCGGCCGCCTCATGCCAGTGCGCCGGATGCCGCTCGTGCACGGCGCGGGCGAATTCCCGGATCTTCTCGCGCCCTACTTCGTAGTGCTCGGTCATCCGGTAGTGCCGGCCCACCAAGGCCAAGGCCTGTTCGGACGCGGTGGTCGTGATGTCGTTCATCTGCCTCTTTCGAAAAGTCCCGGCGTCGAGCCCGCCCGGACCGGCCCACAATACCGAAACACGGCAGAGTCGAATCGCGCGGGCGGCAAGTCCGGACGTCGCCCAACCGGCATCGTGAAGGGTTTGTGGTCCGTCATAGATCGCGACAAACGCGGCAAACGCTAACAGCAATAATTCAGTGGGCTTGACGGCGCGCCGGGGTTCGGCAAATCGTCAGCACTCATTCGGTGCGGGCACTCCCTGGAGCCGATCGTCGAGCCACAGCATTGCCTCCGGATAACCGAGCCCGCCCGCGATGATGTGCTCGCCGAGCACACTGCGATAAACCGAAGGCACGCCGAGCCGGCATTGCTCGAGATAGAGATTGCGCGCACCTTCGGCCGGGATCCAGAATTCCTGCTCGCCGTTGTAGATATACAGCGGCGTGCCCGACTTCATCTCCGCCATCCTGGTCACCCGGTAGATCTCGGACGCGACCTCGGAGTGCAGCGGGTCGGGGATATTGGCGGCGATATCGATCGGCAGCATGAGCAAGCCGATCGCGCCGAAGGTGCTGCCGCAGAGGTTCTTCACCGGCGAGGTCGCCACCCACTGCGCCAGATTGTTCATGCGCGCGAGGATCTCCGGGCGCTCCCGGCCGATGCCGAACACCGCGCCCATGAAGATCGCCGAGGCCAGGTTGCCGTTCATGCTGCGCGCCAGGATCTCGTAGTCCGCGGGCACGCCGCCCAGCACCGCGCCGACGATGACGTCCGCCAATTCCGGTGCGTACCCGTCCATCAGCTTCACCGCGCCGTGCGTGGCGATGGCGCCGCCGGAGTAGCCCGCCATACCGAACTTGCTCGCGCCGAACTCGTCCGGGAGCAGGCCGCGCACCGCGCGGATGCCGTCGAGCACCGCGTGGCCCGCGACGAACGGCTCGGCGTAGGCCATCCGCGGACCCTCGTGATCCGGGATGAGCACCGCGTAACCACGCAGCGCCGCGACGTAGCTGGTCGGCGGGATGAAATCGGTGACGCTGGTGTCGGGGTTGAGGCCGTGTGCCAGCGTGTATCCCGCGGTGCAACTACGGCCGAGCGCATCGATCGGCAAATTGTTGACCACCACCGGACGAGGGCCCTGCCCCGGCCAGGCCGCGCTCGGCACCACCAAGGTCGCGGTCGCGAAGGAGGGTGCGCCGTGCGCGTCGGTGGTGCGGTACTTGAGCAGTTGCGCGCGCTGGGTCGGCAGCAGCATCAGCGGTGCGGCCGTCGCGGTGATGTCCCTGACCTCGATCACCTGTCCCGGGGCCAGTTCCGCCAGGTCAGCAGGCCAGGCATCGAACATCGGATCACCGACGTCCGCGGGCATCGACGCGTCGCGCAAGGCGACCACCGAAGGCCCCAGGCTGCTGGCCTGCCAGCCGGGCGTGGACGACTCGGGGGCTGGTGCGATCGGCGGCGGCGGGATGATCTGATCGATCAGCTTCTGCACCCCGGGCAGCAGCGAACCACCGTCCGGCGGTGGCGGGAACAGGCCGGGAAACTCCGGCAACGCGGGCAGGCCGGGTGGCGCGGGCAACGGCTCGGCAGCCGCCTGCCCCAGCGTGGTCGGGCAGACGAGCAGCAGTGCCATGGCAATGGCGGGTAAACATCTCATGGCACACGCCTTTGGGTGCGGACGTCGGGTTCACCTGGCGCGCAGGGAGATGCGACGTGCGCCCCCGAAAGGCCCTGTTGTACCAGACAGTCAGGCTAACCCGACGTACGCGCCGCGACGCGCCGAAACGACCGAGTTGTGGGTGACACGTGGCCGAACCGCAACAACCGGGCCGAATGCCGCTCGTGGCGAGTCGGTTCGGCTCGGTGCTGCGGGTACTTTCAGCAGTTGTTCGGGGCGGGCTCCCCTCGGAAGCGGGCGTCGAGCCAGTTCAGCGCCGACGGAATGCCGAGCACCGCCGCGGTGAGATGGTCGGGCACCGGGATCTGTTCGGACTGCACCGCGGCCCCGGCGGCACACCAGCGCTTGGCGGTGTTCACCACCGCGTCGATCGGGATGAGCCCGTCGATCGGCGAATGCCATTCGAACACCGGAGTTTTCGGCACGCCGTCGTAGAGCTCCAGGCTGTTCTCCTCCACCACCGCGCGGGCGGTGCCGTCGTTGATCATCGACGTCGACTTCGCGAAGTCCAGCGCGCCCTTGCCCGCGCCCGCGGAGAGGATGTCGTTGGTGCAGCTGTTGGCCATCTTCGCGCGGGCGGCGAGGCCGCGCTCGTTCAGTTGCTCGCTGAGCGGGAAACGCTCGGGATACTCGCGTTCCAGGCCGAGACCCGCGGCCAGCGCGAGCCCGAACACCGGATGCGCGCCCAGGCCGAGGCCTTCCAGCATCTTCACCAGGTTCATCGGCACGCCGCCCATCGCCGCGCCCGCGATATCCAGTTCGGGTGCGTACTTCGGGGCGAGCGCGGCCGCCCACGCGGTGGCCATGCCGCCGCCGGAGTAGCCGACCATCGATACCGGGCTCTGCCGCACTTTGAGTTCGGCCACCTGCTTGACCGCGCGGATGCCGTCGAGGGTGATCTGACCACCCAGCTTCGCGGCGCCGTAGGCGAAATTCGGGCCGAGGTGATCGGGCAGCGCCACCGTCCAGCCGCGTTGCAACAGCACATTCCAGCCCGGCGCCTCGCGCACGACAAGATTCGGGTCCTCGGTGTAGAGCACCTTGGAGACCGAACATTCGGCGCCGAGCCCGTTGATGATGTGCTGGAACGACAGCAGCGGACCGTCCTCGACGTGCGCGCGCGGCGTGAGCACGGTGGTGGTGGCCGCGATCGGCTTGCCCTCGGAGCTGGTGGAACGGAAACGCACGACCGTCACTGTGGTGTCCGGGAAGATCAGCAGTGGCGGCATCGCCCTGGTCGCGAGGACGTCGCCGGGATTCTTGTCGGCGATATCGGCCGGGGTCGAGTAGAAGGGGTCGGGGTCGGGTGCGGGATACAACGGGGAGCCGGTGCCGGGTCCGGCCATCGTGGCGACGAGCGCCAGCCCGACGGCCATCGCGCCGAACGCGCGGAACACTCTGTTTCGGGTCGCTCCCCTGCCCATAGAACGTAGGGCCTGACTCATCGATAGATGCCTCTCGAATGGGTCCAACGTTGTGACTCATCCTCGGCAATTTCGCCGACGAGCGGCAGAGCGGGTGGAGATCATGTTGAGATCTCACAAGTGTGGAGCGACCGGTCTGTGATGGTTGTCCGCATTCGCTCGTGACACGACCCCACCATCGCGCGGCGGCCCTGTGACATGTCCAGCCAACGAGACGGAACATGTTCCGGTCCATGGCCTGGCCTTACCTTCACAACTACCCGGCGCGGTTGCCGCGCCCGGTCCGGAAGGAGACGGTGGCATGGACGGCACTGTGCGCAGACTGGCTTACCGCGAGAACATCGACGAGGCGCCCACGCGGCGCGTCACCGTGTACTTCGACGGCCCGACTCCCGATGACGCGCTGGTCCTCGAATACGCGGCAAGCAGCACGGAGGCCTGGGAATTCACCTCCGCCGCGGTGCACGCCGGGCTCACGGTCACGGTGGACGGCATGGTGCGACCTGGATTACGCCGACTCCCCTGCCGATCGCTCTGGCACTGAACGGATTCCGCCGGGCGTGCGGCGGAAGTCACCGTTTTTCAGCACATTCCGCAACTCGGCACCGCACGCCGGTCGGCACCGAGTGCAGTTTCAGACGTCGAATCCGCCTACGCCGGATCCAATACCCGATGCAGGAAGGACACCGCATCGGGCAGCGCCGCCCGCGCGGCACCCAGATGATCGCCGGGATAGAGGTGGGTTTCCAGGTCGGTGCCCGACAAGCGCAGCTCGGCAAGCAGTTTGGCGGTCAACGGCGGCGGCACCTCCATATCCGTCAGGCCCTGCCCGACGAACAGCGGCAGTGTGTACCCGGCGGTCGGTATGCGCATCATCGCCCGCGCGGCGGCCCACAGCGCCGGATCATCGAGCGGCTTGGCCAGCATCGCGCCGATCGCGACGTCGGCCAGCCTGGCATTCGCCTCGGTGATGCACTCCGACTCCACCACGCGCAACGCCTCCTGACCGGTCTCGGTCAGGTAGCTGTCGACGTCGAGTTCCGGTGCGCTCGCGCGCAATCCGGCCAGCAGCATGGCCACGTACGCGGGGGTCTTCTCCAGCGGCAACCGCGGTATCCACGGGCCGGCCAGCGGGATGAGCAGCTCGAGGTTGGACGGCGGGCCGGTGGCGGCCGCGCCGCGCAGTTGCAGTTCCGGCGCGTCGGCGGGCGCGAGATTCGCCGTGAACAAAGCGGCTTGCGCGCCCTGCGATTGGCCGAACACCGCCCACTTGGTGCCCAGTTCCGGTGCGACCGCCCGCGCGGCACGAACACCGTCGATCACGCTGCGGGCCTGCGAGGGTCCGTCCAGGTAGGGGTGTGTGCCGGGGGTGCCGAGGCCGACGTAGTCGGTGACCATCACCGCGTACCCGGACCGCAGCAGCTCCGGATACAACGTATCCAGGTAGTACACGCGAGGTTCCAGTGTGAACGCGCACTGATCGGCGATACCGGTTGTGCCGTGCGCGTAAGCGACGATCGGCCAGCCGCCCGGTGGCGGCGTGCCTTCGGGTACGTAGATCACTCCCGTGCTCTGCATCGGTCCGCGTGGTCCGCGCGACCAGTAGGTCAGCCGCTCCGCCGTCGCCGCGCCGTCCACCCGGAAGCGCCCGGTCAGTTCCACCGAATTCGTCACCGTGCCCGGTGCTTCACCCACTGCCGCCACCGCGGGCGTCGCGAACGCGAGGCCCACCGAGATCACGACCCCGGCCGCCCCCGCCATGATCCGTGTACACATCATCGAACGACTATCCCCATCCGAGTCTTCAGGAGCAAGCCACCACAATCGGTGGCCTAACCGGGGGCAGCATGCCATTCGAGCGAGTGTCACCGGGGCGCGGCCCGGCCGGCGTTGCGGTCGGCGGAGATGCCGTAGGTACCGGGCGGTCGCTAGGCTCGGAGGGCGGGGCCGGATCACCGACGGTCCGAACGCGACGCGGAAGGAGCCGGAGTGGGGCAGCCGAATCGGCCGACTCGTGTATCGCGGCGGTCCGATTTCGCGCGTCAGGCCAGGACGAGCGTGCTGCTGTGTGCGGCACTGCTGCCGACGGCCTGCGGGTCGGATGCCCCGGCCGATCAGTCGGTGACGACAACCTCCGCCCCACTGCCGTCCCGGACGACCACGGCAGCACCTATGGCACCCGGCACCTCCCGGGCATCCGCCGCACCCACCGTCGACCCCTACGCGGGGATGCCGCTGATCGACCACGTCGAGTGGGCCGAAACCGTCGACGGGTCACGGCTGCGCGTTTACCCGACAACCGCCGGACGGCAGACCACTTTTCCGGGCACCGATGAACGGGCCTGGCGGGAAGTGCTCACGGAATCGCCGGACGCGGACACGCCCGGCATGCGTGACCAATTCATCTGCCATTGGATCTGGGCACGATTGGTCGAGCCGAACAAAACGAGTTGGAATTTGGAACCCTGGCGTCCGGCGGTCGGTTATCAGGCCACCGTCGATGCGCGCTGCAACCCGGGTGGCCCCGAACGCTGAGTCCGGGACCACCCCCGATCGGAAGGACCGACCCATGCGCGTTGTCATCGCAGGCGGACACGGAAAGATCGCCCTCCTCCTCGCCGACCTGCTCACCCGCCGCGGCGACGAGGTCGTCGCGCTCATCCGCAATCCCGACCACGCCGCCGACGTGACCGCCGTCGGTGCCGAACCCGCCGTGCTCGACCTGGAAAAAGCCGCGACCGCACACCTGATGGACACCGTGAAGGGTTCGGACGCAGTGGTTTTCGCGGCGGGCGCGGGACCGGGCAGCAGCGCCGAACGTAAGTACACTGTCGACAGGGACGGCTCTGTCCGGCTGGCCGACACCGCCGAACGGGCAGGCGTGCGGCGCTTCGTGCAAATCTCCACGATGGGCGCCGGTCAACCTCCCGCACCCGGGAGCGACGACATCTGGGCCGCCTACATCGATGCCAAGACACAGGCCGAAAACGACCTGCGCGAGCGCGTGCTGGACTGGACGATCCTGCGGCCGGGGCGACTCATCGATACCGCGGGCACCGGCCTGGTCACCCTGGCCGCACCCCGCGTTCCGCGCGGCGACATCCCCCGGGCCGACGTTGCCGCCGTGCTGGCCGAACTGCTGCCCGCGGCACACACCGCGGGCGCGACACTCGAACTCGTCTCCGGCGACACGGCGATCCGCCGGGCTGTCGCCGAGCTCGCCGACAGCGTCGTTTCGGAAAATGCTGCCCCCCTTGCCGATTGACCTTCGCGTTCTCGTTAGGAGAGAGCAAACTTGTTCAGCCGCATCGTATCCATGAAAATCCGGGAGGGATCGCGCGCCGACTTCCTCGACGCCATCTCCCGCAGTGCGGTGTCGGCACTGCGCGACGAGCCGGGTTGTCTGCGCTTCGATGTCTGTGCCGACCGCGTCGATCCGCACCGATTCTTCCTCTACCAGCTATATACCGATGACGAAGCGGCCGAGGCGCACCGCTTCACCGAACATTTTCTGGCCATGCGGGCAGCGGCCGACCGGTATGTAGAACCCGGCACGCAGATTCACTACAGCACAGACGTCCTTTTTGCCAACTGATCGTCTTATCGGAACACCGTGTCAGCAAACTTGCAGACGCCAAATCCCGCACGTGCGCTTGCAAATCGATCGTGCAGATGTACTTGCATCTGAAAGGCACAGCGACCTAAACTCAGTCGCGCAACGCTTTACAGGGGACAACCAGGGGAGGCCGGATGGTCGAGCCGAAGGCCGAAGTCGCCGTGGGTCCGCTGCCGCCAAACGTCAGGGGCGTTCGAATGAACCAACCACTCTCCGCCGGCGGCCGGCTCGGAATAGCCGCCGCCGCACTGGTCGACAAGCCAGCGAACGGTACAAAAATGAGCACACCGTCGGCCCGTAGCGGCCAAAGGAACACCGCGTACTCGCGGGAAACCGCCGTCGCGTTCGTCATCGATGCCGTCGAATCCAAGGGTGCGGCCACCCGACATGATTTCGACATCGACCGGATCGTCACCACGGCGCACGACGTCGTCGACGACTGGGACTTCCATACACTGCAGCCTGCGACGTTCTGGCGGATTGCCTCCAGTTTCATCAGGCTGTAAAACTTCCGGGCAGCCCGATGTCCGGCGGACACCGAATTGCCTTGTGCCGCAAGCACTGAGCCACCCTGCTCCACTGGCGATGATCCACCCTCCGGCCCAGCACTCGCGACACAAGGCATTACGGCCCNTCGGTGGGGGCTGCCGGGGTGTCCCGCTGGCCGCGGATGTTGGTTGTGCCGTGCTGTCAGGACGGCAGGAACTGCCCCATCGAGCTGCTTTGCGCCACAGGCGCGGTCGATCGTCAGCGGTCCGGCGCGCGGCAAGGCAACTACCGCAGAGCTCGGATCATGGGGCAGCGCTGACGGATAGCTGGTGTCGGCGCGTGCCCGCATCGGTCCCCTCGCAGGGGTGATCAGCGATCGTAGCCTTCGGCGTACTTCGCTAGGATTTCTATCGACTTCTCCGGGCGCTCGGCCTGCACGCTGAGTCGGTCCATGACCGATAGATACAGTGCGAGGTCTTGTCTGCGGTCCAGGTAGAGGGCGCTGGTCAGGTGTTCGAGGTAGACGATGTCGGGGAGCTCGGTTTCGGCGAAGCGCAGGATGCTGAACGAGCTGCCCGCGGCGGCGTGCTCGCCTGCGGAGTACGGCAACACCTGTACCGTGACGTTTGGCAGTTGGGCGAGTTCGATGAGATGTTCCATCTGCTCGCGGTGCACGCGTGGACCGCCGACCGGGCGATGCAACGCGGCCTCATCGATGACTGCCCACACGATCGGCGGATCGGAGCGGTGCAGAATCTCTTGCCTGCGTTGCCGTACCTGAACCCGCCGATCCGTGTCGGCATCTTCATAGCCGAGGGCGACTACCGCCCTGGTGTATTCGGGTGTTTGCAGTAGTCCGGGAACAAGATGCGCCTCATAGGTGCGGATCTTGCTCGCCGCCTGTTCGAGACCCAGGTAGGTGCCGAACCATTGGGGCAGCAGATCGCTGTAGCGATGCCACCATCCCGGCTCGTTCGCCTGCCTGGCCAGATCGAGGAACTTCTCCCGCTCTTCGGTGTCGTGGACGCCGTAGAGGGACAGCAGGTCCCTGATGTCACGTTCTTTGAAACCGGTGCGGCCCAACTCGAGACGACTGATCTTCGCGTGCGAACCACGAATGGCGTCGCCAGCTGCTTCTCGGGTGATGCCTGAGGCTTCTCGCAGCCTGCGCAACTGGCCGCCGAGTGCAATACGCAGCACTGTCGGACCACGTTCCGCGACAACGGGATGCACCAGACCATCGTCGTCGGGTTCAGCGATCATTGAGTTCGTCTCCGATACTCGGGGGGTTGCCCACAGTGTGTCACAACCACCTGTCGCGAAACACACCGCACCGATCGCTTATGTTACCGCTCAACTCGTCAGATAGTCGAACTCCCCGGCCTTCGCGCCGCGCACGAACGCGTCGATTTCCGGGCGGGTGTAGAACAGCACCCCGCCTTCGGGATCCCGGGAGTTCCGTACGGCGACCTGGCCGTTGGTCGCCTCGGCGACTTCGACGCAGTTCCCGCTCGGATTGCTGTAGGTGCTCTTTCGCCACGAGCCAGTGATCTTGTTGGTGGATGTATCCGACATGTTCCCCACTCCTCGGTTACGCCAATGTTCGGCTGATCAGTTCGTGCAGATGCACGCTCAAACGTTCTTGCATTTGCACCAACAGTTTGGACGATAGCACGAAGTTCGCCGCCGCGCGCCTACTAATTCGGACCACTCGGTCCGCGATCTGACGCACCTACGTTTCGCCTCGCGAACCCCCTGCTCAGACAGTCGAACGCGACCATCCACCACAGTTGAATCTTGTACTGTCGCAGGGCAGATCGGATATTTCAGTCATTGGCGACACCCCCCGGCGTGCACCGGCAACCGGTGCCCGCACCGGCGTTCCCGAGGAGCCCAATCCATGCCACACGCGGACAACAGCCCCGTGATCCGGACCGACATCCCGCACTCGGCCCGCATCTGGAACTACTGGATGGGCGGCAAGGACTATTACGAAATCGACCGGATCGCCGGTGACGCGGGCATCGGAGTGGACCCCGAGATCGTCACCATGGCAGTGCAATCGCGCCAGTTCCTGATCCGCGCGGTCGGCTACCTCGCCCGCGAGGCCGGCCTGCGCCAGTTCCTCGACATCGGCACCGGCCTGCCGACCATGCAGAACACCCACGAGGTCGCCCAGGGCATCGCCGCGGCGTCGAAAGTCGTTTACATAGACAACGACCCGATGGTGCTCGTGCAGTCAAGGGCCCTGTTGACCAATACAACTCGCGAAGGGGTGACCACCTATATAGAGGCCGACTACAACGATCCCAAGCGCATCGTCGCCGAGGCGCGCAACATCTTGAACTTCGACCAGCCGATCGGCGTCATGTTCATGGGCGTGCTCGGCCACGCCGAGTCGTACGCCGACGTGTCCCGCATCGTGCGGACCGTGCTGGACGCCGTGCCATCGGGCAGCTACCTCGTCCTGTGGGACGGCACCGACGACAGCGCCGACCTCGTGCAGCTCTGCGACAACTACATCGGCACCGGCGGCACGCCGTATATTCCGCGGCCCAAGGAACAGCTCCGGCAGCTCTTCGACGGGCTGGAACCCGTTGAGCCCGGGTTCGTTTCGATCACCCAGTGGCGTCCCGACAGCTCCGAGACCGCGCTGACCAGGCCGATCTCTGCCTACTGCGCGGTAGCCCGCAAACCCTAGCCTTATCGACGACGATAACGGCGGTCGATAAGGGTCGCCGTTCCGTCCGAATTCAGCTGTCGTTCAACGACGGCGTCCGTGCAAATGTACTTGCATCTGTAAGCGACGCAGGCATAGACTCTTACCCATATCGGGGAGGTACGCAGGGAGTTCGAGCCGGCGGCGCCTACACAGCAACTTCCCCACATGCCACACGCGAGGGGCGGTCGAATGAGCCAGCCATTCCGGACTCCCCGCCGGGTTGCCGTCATCGGCACCGGCGTCGAGACTTTGCGGCAATGTCCCGCTCCGGTTCCGGTATCCGACTGCACTGTCGAACCACCCGGCCTCACCTACCGGCAAGCGCGGGAAATCTTGGCCGCCCACGAGGTGCACGGCCCGCAGTGCAGGCAGTGGCTGGCCGCCGCCGCCTACCTCTCCGCCGGTCTCGACGACGAGTAGTCGCTCGAATCCTTTGCTGCCGATCGGTGTTCGAACATGTCGGCTATTCCGTCCGGCCGAACATTCCACGGAGCATAACGTGATTCCACGTGGATGTTTCGCCAGTAGTGGTATGTCACGAACAGGTCACCGCATAATGCCGTAGGCTCCCAAGGGATCTCGCTGATAACTTCCCACGCGCAGGACCCTTTCGTATAGTGAGCCGAACGATTCGGGCACAGTTCTATTACGCCCGACGTGGCAATGGAGCGACCCGAATGACCTTCTCCGCGCTGCATCTATCCCCCGATTCGCCAGAATCGGCGCTCGAAATCGGTGGCCAGCTGGCCTCGGTGCCACTGCAGAACACCGATCGAGTCGCCTCGCGGATGGTGGGTTACTTCGCCACCTGCATGGCGCCGTGCCGCACCCTGCCGGGCGAACAATTGCGCGGTGACGTCACCAAACTCACCCGCACCTGTCTTGGCCTGGTGGCCGAAATGTTCGACCGGCGTACCGTTCCCGGCGACGAACAACTCGGCGAGGTGCGCGAGGCCGCCGCCCAGTGGGCCCGCGAAGGCGTCCCGCTCAGCACCATTCTGCGCGGTTACCACGAAGGCGTGCGCATCGCGTTCGGCCTGGTCACCGCCCCGGCCAGGGCCGATGACGTCAACGAACTGCTGGTCGCCACCGATCTCATGCTGGAACTATTGGCCGCCGTCACCGCCGCCGTGGCCGACGCCTACGTCGACGAACAGCATCTCGTCGCCAAGGAACACCAGACCGCCGCACAGACGCTGGCCTCGGCGCTGCTGAGCGGGCGCGGCAGTTCGGCCCTGGCCAGGCAGGCGGGCATCCCGATCGCCGACGCGTATCAGGTAGTGGCCCTATCGCTTTCGGAACATCCGGACGAACGCGATCCGCGGGTCGACGCGAACGTCGCGGCCCGGCGCAAACTACGCAGGCTGCAATCGGCCTTGGCCACCGTGTTCGCCTCGCGGGCGCTGGCATTGCTCAGCACCAAGGGCGGCACCATGCTCATCCCGGTGGACGACGGCGAAACCCCGCTCACCGCCGAGACTCTCGCGCAACTCGCCGAGGCCGCCGAAGTGCCGCTCACCGCGACCGTCGTCGCCTGCGACACCGACGAGATCCCCGAATCCGCCGACCAAGCGCACGAACTACTCAATCTGGTTCGGGTGGGTGGCAAGCCCCCTGGCCTTTATCACATGGCCGATCTGGCGGTGGAGTACCAACTCACCCGCGGTGGGCCGGCGACCCGGCGGATCGCCACCATCCTCGATCCGCTGGAAGCGCACGCCGAACTCTTCGAAACCATGCGCGCCTATCTGGGCAACGATATGAACCGCCAGCTCACCGCCCGTCAGCTCTACGTGCACCCCAACACCGTCGACTACCGACTACGCCGCATCGCGCAGCTCACCACCATCGACCTGGCCACCTCGGCCGGCATCTCGCAGGCCGCCATCGCACTGCTCGCCCGCGATCTGGACCGCAGTGTCACCCGCCGCCTGTGACCACCCCGTGACCCTGTAACTGATTCGTGCTGGTCACCAGCGCCCGAACTTGGGATCCTGAAACTGCCGCAGACATCTGGATGGGTGACAGCATGCGAATAGCCGAGATCTTGCGCAGAAAAGGTAGCGACGTAGCAATGGTCGCGCCCGACACGACAATTCGAAGCCTGCTGGCCACGCTGGCCGAGCACAATATCGGTGCGGTTGTCGTGTCACGTGACGGCGAAGGGATCGTCGGGATCATCTCCGAACGCGACGTGGTGCGTAACCTGCATGCGCGCGGTGCGGAGCTACTCGATACCCCGGTGTCGGAGATCATGACCACCGACGTGCGCACCTGCGCGCCCGACGACCGCGTCGACGGGCTACGAAATACGATGACAGAGCATCGAATTCGGCACCTGCCGGTGATCGACCAGGGCCGGCTGATCGGCATCGTCAGTATCGGCGATGTGGTGAAGAGCGCGATCTCCGAACTGACCACCGAGCGTCAGCACCTGGTCGAGTACCTCCAGGGCAAGTACTGAGCCGGTCGGCTCACACGCCGCCGAGGTCGGCGGACAGCCAGTGCTCGGGCCGCAGGTACACCACGACCTGATCGCCGAAGCCTTCCGCCTGCTTCAGATAGTGGTCGACGGCATCGCCGGTCAGGTAGCGCCGCACCATCTCCACGTGCAGCTCCTCGGTGAGCGGGATGATCTTGGCGACCGGACCCTCCACCGCAACATACCGAGTGGTCGGTTCTGTGCGCTGCACCAGCAGCGTGAACCGGCCGGACTCCTGGATCAACCGCAGCTTGCGCGAATCGGCCCCGGTCATCACCCACGGCTCGCCGCCGGGCTCGTATTGATACCAGATGGGCACCGACAGCGGACCCCGGTCGGGACCACCCGCCACCGACAGGGCCGCGACATGCGGCTGTGCGAGGAACTCTTGACGCTCTTTCAAGGTCAAAGACATGGCTCCACCCTAGTAGGTGAAACCCGTTGCCCACGAGAATCCTTCGAAGACCTGCCAGAAGTGCGTATCGTTGGTGGCGTCCAACGCACCTTGTGAAGCGGTTTTGCGGAGGGAGCGTCACGTTGCGATCCCATGCCTCGAGGCCGCATTTCGCGCGGGCCTCGGCCGGACGACTATCGCCGGCGGCGGCGCACGCCCCTGCCGACATCCGCAAGCTTTTTCCCGCACTCGCCGACTCCACCGAGATCTATCTGGACAGCGCCGCGACCACGCAGAAGCCGCTGCCGGTCATCGAGACCATTCACCGTTATCACAGCTCACGCACCGCCAACGCCGGACGCGGCACGTACCCGTGGGCGACCAGCCTCACCACCCGTTTGAGCAGAATCCGGGACCGCACCGCGGCCTTCATCGGCGCCGAGCACCCGGACGAGGTGGTCTTCACCGGCGGCGCCACCGCGGCGCTCAACGCCGTCACTCTCTCCTGGGGGCTGGCCGTATTGGAGGACGGCGACGAAATCCTGTACAGCCCAGCCGATCACGCGTCGAACGTGCATCCCTGGCATCACCTACGCGGGCTGCTCGCCCGCTTCGGGCGCCGGATCGAGCTGATCCCCTCCCGGGTGACCGCCGGTGGCGAGGCGGACACCGCCGACATCCTCGCCAAGGTCACCCCGCGCACCCGACTGATCACTGCCAGCCACCTGCATCACGTGTACGGCGGGCTGACGACTCTGGCACCCTTGCGCGGCAAGCTGGACCCCGCGATTCTGCTGTGCGTCGACTGCAGCCAGAGCGGCGGGCACGTACCGGTGGATGTGACCGAGCTCGGCGCGGATTTCGCAATCTTCGCCGCGCACAAGATGTTCGGCGCACCGGGAACCGGAATCCTCTACTGCCACAGGCGAGTACACGATAAGCTGGTGCCCTTCCTGCCCGGCGGCAACTCGGGGGTGCTGGTGAGCGAGGCCGGGCTTGTCCCAGCGGCGATGCCCGCGCTACTCGAGGGCGGTACCCACAACATCCCCGGCATTCTCGCGTTCGGCAGCGCGCTGGAGGTGCTGGAGTCGTTCGATATCGGCGCCATCGCCGCGCACAATCGCGAGCTCACGGTGCGGCTCATCGACACCCTCCGGCCGATCGACGGACTCGAATTCCTGCCGGGGCCCGCATTTACGCCGTCCCCGGTCGGCTACGGCATCGTCTCGTTCACCCTCGACGGGATCACCGCGACCGACCTCGGCTTCGTGCTGAGCGAACTGGGTTTCCTGGTACGCACCGGCCTGCATTGCACGGCCGCCGACGGCGCGCAGGCCGACGACTCGGTGCGGGTCAGCACCCATATCTACAACACCGCCGACGAGATCGACCGATTCACCAAGTGCGTCATGATGATTGCCGAGGAGGTCAGATGACAATGGACACCCCGCGCTACGACCGGCGAGCCGCGTCCCGGGTGCTCGCCGAGCTGGCACAGCCGGGGCTGTTCGCGACACCGGTAGCCGTCCCCGAGCAGCGCAGGTTCGAATTCACCTGCACCGCACTGCATACCGAGCCGAACAGTCACCTGACCTACTCGCAGCGGTTGTACCTGGAGCGGTTCATGCGACCGTGCCGGCCCTATCAGGTCACCAGCGCCACCCACCGGATCACCTGGACCGACAGCGACGGCATCCCGAACACCGGCCACTACCGCGCCGACGGCCTCGGCCCGCTGGTACCGATCGCCATGCGCGAGACCGTGCTGGCGCTGTGGCACGCGCTCGACGCCAATACCGCTTTCGCCGAACGCATTTCCGCGCTCGGCCCGCGCGCGCACGCGGTACTCGACGGCACCACCACCGATCACGAGCCGATGGATATCTTCCGGGTCGGCATCGAGGCCGCCGGGCGGGCGCTGGCCCAGCATGCCCTGCTGGCCAGGCAGACGCCGTATCGCAGCGCCATCGAACTCGCGCTCGGCATGCGCGAATCCGGCCTCTTCTCGGCCGTCGCCACCCGCTGGTATTGGGAGTTGCAGGCGTCGACCTATCGGCGCGGGATGATCCCGGTGACACTGATCGCGCAGCCGGACGGCACGGTGCGCTACTCCGCGGAGACCGTCGCGACGCTGCGGGCGATGAAGGACGCGACGATCGCCGACGCACACACCGTGATGCGCCGAGCCACCCACGTCGAAGGGCTCAGCATCGCGGCGGCGCTCGCCAAATATCACGACGACCTCGACCTCATCTCGCGTCAGTACGCGCTGCTGCCTGCGGGGACCCGGCCCGCCTGCTTGGCTGCGATGCCGCATCACCTCGGCGGCGGGCACTACACCGTCCTGCCGGTGGTGGTCGACCAGTTCGTCACGGTGTTCACCCAGGCCGTCGCCCGATGCGAGCTCGTCGAGGTGAGCGCCGCGCTGGACGAGGACACCGCCGATCGCGCCGCCACCGCCGAAGATCAGGTGTTCTACGTGCCGGACATGACCTGTAAGCACTGTGTCCGGACCATCGGCGGGGTGCTGGAGTCGATGGACATCCGGGTGGTCGAGATCGACCTGATCAGCAAGCGGGTGGTCGCCGAATTCCGTAGCCCGCGTAACCGGGCCAGGGCCTTCGAGGCCATCCGGGACGGTGGCTACAACCCGGTCGCGGAGCAGCCGGAACGCGCGGCGGAGGGCGCCAGGACCGCCGAGCCGTCGGAAACCGCGGTATGACGGCACCGTTACCGGCGCTACCCGCGAAGCTGCATCCGCTGGTGCGTGCCTTCCTCGATACCCCGGATGCGGTGGCGGAGACCCTGATCCGGTTCGGCTCCCCGGTGCACCTGGTGTTTCCCCAGGTGTACGCGGAGAACGTGCGGCAATTCCGCGAGGTACTCGACCGCGGACTGCCGCGGCATCGAATCTGCTACGCGCACAAGGCCAATCAGTCGCGCGCCTTCGTGCGGGCGGCCGAGTACGCCAAGATCTGTATCGATGTCGCCTCCCCGCAGGAGCTGGCGAGTGCGATCGGCGGCGGGTTCGGGCCGATGCGGATCGAGGTGACCGGGCCGAAAGGTGAAGTCTTCCTGCGCGATCTGATCGACTGCGGCGTCACGATCAATGTGGACAATCTCTGGGAGCTCCGGCGCATCGCGGAGCTGGCCGGCGACCGTGCCAAAGTGCCGGTGCTGCTGCGGGTTTCCGGTTTCGACGAGGGCCAGATCAGTCGCTTCGGGGTGCCGCTCGCGCATATGCAGCGGGCGTTCGACGTGCTCTCGGCGCATCGCAGCCGAATCGACCTGCTCGGCTTCGCTTTTCATCTGGACTCCGGCGACCTCGGCGAACGGGTCCGCGCGATCGACGCCTGCCTGGCGCTGATCGAACGGGCCTACGGTTACGGGCTGACACCGACCGTGCTGAATATCGGCGGCGGCTTCCGGCAGGTCTTCACCGAGGACGCCGATCGGTTCGACGGTTATGTGCGCGCGCTGCGCGAATCATTACTGGGCCGCGGCGAACCGATGAGCTGGGGCAGCAACACTTTCGGATACCACGTCGCCAATGGCGCGGTGCACGGCACTCCGGTGTTCCACAAGTACGCCAACACGATTCCCGCCACCAGGATGCTCGACGATCTGCTCACCGCCCCGCTGGAGCGCCACGGCGGGCGCACCGTCGCGGAGGTCGCCTCGGACAACTTGCTCGAAGTGTGGCTGGAGCCGGGCAAAGCGCTGCTCGACCACGCGGGTGCGACGGTGGCCCGGGTCGACTTCGTCAAGGAGCTCGCCGACGGCAGCGTGCTGGTCAATGTCGATCTCAGCCGCGACTCGGTGACCCCGGCCGACCAGGAGGTGATGGTGGATCCGATCATTCTGCCGAGCACCGCGCACCGGCCGTCCTCGCCGGTGCCGCCGGACGGTGCGGTGGTGCCGACCCGTGGCGCGGGCGACACCGCGCCGAGTCTGCATCCGGTGACCGAAACCGGGCCCGTGGGTGTGTATTTCGCGGGCCGGCTCTGTCTGGAGCGGGACCTGATCACCAATCACAAGGTGTGGCTGCCGGAACGGCCGCGCGCCGGCGATCTGGTGGTGTTCCCCAATACCGCCGCCTATCACATGGACCTGTCCGCGGCGACGGCGTCGATGCGGCCGCCGCCGATCAAGCTGGCGGTGGCGCACCGGGCGGGCAGCTTCCAGGTGTACCGCGATGCCGACTACGAGCCGCACCTCTCGGTCGCGCTGCCACCGCAGCGGCGCACCCCGCCGCGCGGGCCGTGGCGTCCGCCGGTGCCGCACCGACCCAGCGGGGCGCCCTGATGCGCTACGACCACATCACCGAACTCATCGGCAACACTCCCCTGCTACGGCTCGATCCCGCCGTGCACGGTCTGCCCGATGTCGAGTTGTACGCGAAGCTGGAGTCGCACAACCCCTTCGGCTCGGTCAAGGACCGGGTGGCCTGGGGCATGATCCGCGACGAGCTCGACGCCATCCGGGCCGGCGGGCAGAGCTTCATCGAGGCGTCCAGCGGCAATACCGCGAAGGCGCTGCGGGTGCTCGGCGCGATGCACGGCATCGGCTTGCGCGCGGTGACCAACCGGATCAAGGTCACCGAGGTACGAGAACTGTTGCAGCTGTTGGGCACTGAGATCGTCGAGCTGCCCGGCCTGTCCGAGTGCCCCGACCCGACCACGCCGAACGACGTGTACTCGGTGATCGAGGCGACGATGGCACAGCAGCCCGACGCCTATTACCACGCCTCGCAGTACACCAACGAGAAGAACATCGAGGCGCATCACCACGGCACCGGCCGGGAGATCCACGAGGACCTGGCCGCCGACGGCATCAACCGGGTCGACTACCTGATCGGCGGGCTCGGCACGACCGGGTCGACCAGAGGCACCGCCACCTACCTGCGCAAGCACAATCCCGAATTGCGCACCGTCGCAGTGGTTTCCGATCGCGCCGACTTCATTCCCGGTATCCGTTCGGAGAGTGAGATGTGGGATGTCGGGCTGTTCCAGCCCGATTTCTACGACGACATCGTGACCGTCGAGTCCGGCGTCGCGGTGGACGCCACCCTCCGGCTGGCCACCGGTTACGGCATCCTGGCCGGGCCGACCAGCGGCGCGAGCTACGCGGCCGCCCTGGAAGCCCTTGCGGTACCGGACGTTTCGGCACGCCGACCGGACGGCCCGATCGTCGCCGTATTCATCGTCTGCGACCGGCTGGAACCGTATTTGTCCTACATCAAGAAGCGCAGGCCGGAACTGTTCGACCGCGCCGAGCGCCGACCACCCCCGAGCGCCGCCGAACAGGCGGCCACGCCGACCTTGACGCCCGATGAGCTGGCCGAGTTGGAACGCACCGGCAAGCCGACCATCGTGGACACCCGCGGTGCGATGGCCTACCGGATCGGGCACGTGCCCGGCGCGCTCAATATTCGCGACGACCAGCTGGACGAGATGTTCGCCCAGGGCATCCCGTTCCCCCGGTCCCGGCCGGTGGTGTTCGTCTGCCCGGTCGGCGAGCTGTCGCTACGGTTCGCCACCCGAGCCACCCAGGCGGGTTACCGAGCGAGCAGCCTCGCGGGCGGCATCGTCGCCTGGCGGGACGCGGGCCTGCCGCTGGAACGTGGCGGGTGACGCGCGCGAGTCATCCGGCCATTACGGGCGTGTCTCTTTCGCGACGCGCGGAGACTACTCGGGAGCGCGGACGCCCGCGCCGTCTCCATTTCACGCCCGAGAGAGAAGATTCCTCATGTACCGGTCGAAGAAATCCGTCGCCGCCGCACTGACCTCCTTCGGTGCCATGACCGCCGCCCTGGTGCTCACCGCACCCGCCGCGCCCGCCGCCGTCACCGCCGTCGGCGTGGCACCCGGCCTGAGTTTCGGCAGTTCCACCGCGTTCGGCACCACCTGCAGCTACATCGCCACGGCCACCGCGACCCCCGGTGACGTCATCGGCTTCTTCGACGCCACCGGCACCTTCGATCCCGGCGGCTGGATCACCGTGCCCGCCTCCGGCACGGTGACCGCGAAGTGGACACCGCTGCTCCCCGGCAATCACACCGTCTACGCGGTGCACAATTCGGGAGCGTTCGTCTCGACCGCCGCCACCGTCGGCAACGGGGTCAACCTCGGTCCGGTCTGCGTCGTCCTGCCCTGACCGACGCGCCGCAGGCAGGCCCGGCGACCCGCGTGCCGAATCCGTTTCGGCAAGACCCGAAGTCGGGCGGTGCGGGTCGGCGGGCTCGCCGCGGACTAGTCTGGTGCGGTGCAATCAGCCCAGGAATCAGACGACGACGCGGGCCCGCGGATCTGGGGCGGCACGACCCTGACCGAACGCAGGGAGGCCCGCCGCAGCGCGCTCCTCGAGGCCGCGCTCGATCTGATCGGTGAGGCCGGCGCCAGCGGGGTGACCATGCGCGCGGTCTGCCGGCGGGCCAACCTCACCGACCGGTACTTCTACGAGAGCTTCACCAGCCGCGACGAGCTGCTCGACGTGCTCTACCGGCAGGTCGCCGAGGAGTTCCTGGAGCCGATGACCGCGTTCGCCGCGGCCGACGAGCCGTCGCGCGACCGTGAGCTCGCCCGGATCCTGGTCGACAAGGTGCTCGCCGACCCGCGCAAATCCCGGCTGTTCCTGGTGGAGCCGTACTCCAGTACCGGGCTCGGCCAGACCACCATCTCGGTGATGCCGGTGTTCACCCGGCTCATGCAGGACCACCTCTTCTCCCACATCGACGACCCGGTCAAACGCAGGCTCGCCGCGGTGACCATGGCCAGTGGCAACGCGGGCATGTTCTCGGCGTGGCTCAACGGGTCGCTGCGCGCCACCCGCGACGAGATCATCGACCACTGCGTCGCGATGATCACCGCGTACCGCTCGCTGTATCGGTCCTGATTCGCCCTCGGCGCAACAGGATTCGGCCCCGGGTGCGACCGCGCTCACATCTGGGTTGCCAATGTTTCCATTCGGGTGTTTACTGACCAGCGCAAGGTGCCGATCGTTCGCTGAGGCTCCTTCACGGAAACAGGCCAGCGACCCCGAACGTCGAGAGACGCCCCGGGTCAGGACAGATCTCCCCGGCTTAAGGGGTGATCCCGATTGGCTCCCGGATCCACCGGGTTTACGCCGTGAAGTGCCAAAGGTCTAACGAGGACGGGTGCTGACCGGCGTTTTTCGCGGTCATTCGTGCTGCGCTCTGCAACGATCAAGTACGTGACGCCCGGCATTCGTCGTGCGCTGATGGA
Organism: Nocardia suismassiliense; assembly: GCF_900269665.1. Lineage (GTDB taxonomy): Bacteria > Actinomycetota > Actinomycetes > Mycobacteriales > Mycobacteriaceae > Nocardia > Nocardia suismassiliense. The sequence continues at coordinate 4,613,524 of NZ_LT985361.1, read as the reverse complement.
CGAAGGAGGTGAGCCGGATGCCCGGCGGTAACAGTCCGTATCCCCTGTTAGCCAAATATTCACCCGGTGACACCTCATCAGCCGATTTCGTTTCGGGAAATACCCCGTAACCTGCTGGTCTCGACGGTGCGCTGACGATTGTTCAGGGAGTGCGGTCATGACAACAGTGGAAATGATCCTCCGGCTGCTCGCCGGCGTCGGCCTCGGCGCCGCCATCGGCTTCGAGCGGCAGTACCGGGCCCGGATGGCGGGCCTGCGCACCAACGCGCTCGTCGCCGCGGGCGCCACACTGTTCGTGCTGTTGTCGGCGCACGGCTTCTCCGGCGGCACCGCCGACCCGACCCGGGTGGCCGCCCAGATCGTGTCGGGCATCGGTTTCCTCGGCGCGGGCGTGATCATCCGCGACGGGCTCAATGTGCGCGGCCTCAATACCGCGGCCACGCTGTGGTGCGCGGCGGCGGTCGGCGCCCTCGCCGGCGCAGGCATGTTCAGCACCGCCGCGGCGGGGACGGTCGCGGTGATCGTGGTCAATGTCGCGCTGCGGGCGGCGGGGCGCGCGGTCGACAAGCAGCCGGAGGCCGGGCACGAACAGCCTGCGTCCTACGAGTTCGTCGCGGTCACCAACGACGACAACGAAGCCCATGTGCGTGCCCTGCTGGTGCAGGCCTTGACCCGCACCGACTTCCAGCTGATCTCCATCTCCAGCGCGAACACCGGCACGCCGGGCCGCGTCGAGGTGCGGGCCGAACTGTTCGGTGACCAGCGCGACGACCGGCAGATGGAGACGGCGGTGAGCAGGCTCAGCCTGGAACCGTCGGTGACCAGCGTCGGGTGGCACATCGCGACCTCGGATGTGAAGGGGCCGCAGGCATGACGTTGCTTCGTTCCTACCCGGCGGGCACCGCGCTCGATCGGCCGCGCAACCGGTTCGCCGATGTCGTGGTGTTCGTCGGGGCCGCGGTGCTGATCTGGCTGGTCGTCCGGGTGTCGGCGAGCGCGAACGTGCCGTTCGACCAAGCCGCCGCGCCCGCCACCGTGTCCACCGATCCCTGGCAACTGCCCTACTACGCGGCGCGCTCGCTGCTGCGGATGTTCGCCGCGCTCGGGCTGTCGATCCTGTTCACCTTCGTCTACGCGACCGCCGCGGCGCGGCTGCGGCGGGCCCGCACGGTGTTGCTCCCGCTGCTCGACATCTTGCAGTCGGTGCCGATCCTCGGGTTCCTGTCGATCACCGTCGCCGGGTTCATCGCGCTGTTCCCCGGTTCGCAGCTCGGCCTCGAAAGTGCCGCCATCTTCGCGATTTTCACGTCGCAGGCCTGGAACATGGCGTTCGCGTTCTACCAGAGTCTGGCCGCGCAGCCGCGCGAGCTCGACGAGGCCGCGCGCAACCTGAGATTGTCTCGCTGGCAACGGTTCTGGCGGGTCGATGTGCCGAGCGGCATGATCCCGCTGGTCTGGAACGGGATGATGAGCTTCGGCGGCGGCTGGTTCTTCCTGGTCGCGTCCGAGGCGATCAGCGTGAACAACCATGAATACGCGCTGCCCGGGATCGGGTCCTACGTCGCGACCGCCACCGGCGACGGCGATCTGAGCAAGGTGTTCATCGCGATCGGCGTGATGATCGTGATGGTCGTCGGGGTGAACTTCCTGTTCTGGCGGCCGCTCACGGCATGGGCGGAGCGGTTCCGGGTGGAGGACACCGGGGCCGCCGAGGCGCCGCGCAGTGTCGTGCTGAATCTGTTGCGGCGCTCGCACATTCCGCTGCTGCTGGGCAAGGTGCTCGGTCCGCTGGTTGCGCCGCTGGATCGGCTGATGAGCGTGTTCGGGCTCGCCGAGTACCCGCTGCACGCCTCGCCGGTGCGGCGCCGGGCCGGTGATCTGGTGTTCGCCGTGGTGGTCGGCGCGGCGGTCGCCTATGGCGGGTATCGCGTGGTCGGGTACATCGAATCCACCGCGGGCTTCGGCGAAGTCGGGCACGCGTTCGGACTCGGCTTCCTCACCTTGCTGCGGGTCGTGGTGCTGCTCGTCTTCGCCACCGTGATCTGGGTGCCCATCGGCGTGTGGATCGGGTTGAACCCCAAGGTCTCCCGGCTCGCGCAGCCGGTGGTGCAGGTGCTGGCCAGTTTTCCGGCCAACTTCCTGTTCCCGTTCATCACCGCGGTGCTCGTGTGGAGCGGGGCCAGCCTGAACTGGGCGGGCACCATCCTGATGGCGCTCGGCGCGCAGTGGTACATCCTGTTCAACGTCATCGCGGGCGCGAGCGCGGTGCCGACCGATCTGCGCGAGGCCGCGGCCAACCTGCAACTGCCGCGAAAACTGTGGTGGCGCAGGCTGATTCTGCCCGCCATCTTCCCCAGCTATGTGACCGGCGGGATCACCGCGGCCGGTGGCGCGTGGAACGCGTCCATCGTCTCGGAGGTCGTCGACTACGGGTCCACCACGCTGGTCGCGGCGGGGCTCGGCTCCTACATCCACGAGGCGACGAAAGTCGGTGACGCACCACGGATCCTGATCGGCGTGCTGGTCATGAGCATCTACGTGGTCGGCATCAACCGGCTGTTCTGGCGGCGGCTCTACGCACTGGCCGAACGGCGGTACTCGCTGTGACCACCGGCCACCGCTCCACTAGTTCGACGGGAGATCGATCATGACCGTGACCACCACCGAGGCCGATCGCGCTGTGCTGCTGGATATCTCGGGCGTCGGCAAGCGATTCATCGGCGCCGCCGGCGACGAGTTGCGGGTGCTCGACGGCATCGATCTGCAACTGCGCAGCGGCGAGATCGTCGCCCTGCTCGGCCGCTCCGGCTCCGGGAAGTCCACCCTGCTGCGCATCATCGCCGGGCTCATCGCGCCGTCCGACGGCGAGGTGACCTACCGCGGCACACCGCTCAACGGCAGCAATCCCGGTGCCGCGCTGGTATTCCAGTCGTTCGCGCTGATGCCGTGGCTCACCGTGCAGGACAACGTCGAGCTCGGATTGGCAGCACGCAACGTGCCGACTGCCGAGCGGCAGCAGCGGGCGCTGGCCGCCATCGACATGATCGGCCTGGACGGCTTCGAATCCGCCTATCCCAAGGAGCTTTCCGGCGGGATGCGCCAGCGCGTCGGCTTCGCCCGCGCGCTCGTGCTGGAACCGGATCTGCTGCTGATGGACGAGCCGTTCTCGGCGCTCGACGTGCTTACCGCGGAGAACCTGCGCACCGAGTTGGTGAACCTCTGGGCCACCGACGGTTTCCCGACCAAGGCGATCTGCGTGGTCACCCACAACATCGAGGAGGCCGTGCAGCTGGCCGACCGAGTGCTCGTCCTCGGATCCAATCCGGGTCGCATAATCGCCGAAATCCCAGTGTCGCAACCGCGCCCGCGGGACCGGCGCGCGCCGTGGTTCGAGGCCATGGTCGATCAGATCTACGGCTTGCTCACCGGGCGCGACACCGAACCCGTTGTCGCCGAACCGGATAAGGCCACGCCGACGGCCCAGCCGCTGCCCGACGCGTCCGTCGGCGGGCTGGCCGGTCTGGTCGAACTCGTCTACGCCAACGGCGGCCGCGCCGACCTGCCCGACATCGCCGACGAACTCAACTTCGAGATCGACGACCTGCTGCCGCTGGTCGACGCCGCCGAGATGCTCGGCCTGATCACCGTCGAGCACGGCGACGTACTGCTCACCGACATCGGCTCCCGCTTCACCACCGCCGACATCCAGGAGAGCAAGCGCATCTTCGCCGAACAGGCCCGCCACCGTGCGCCTTTGGTCCGCACAATCTGCAAGGGGCTGGCCGGTAGTGCCGACGGCAGCCTGCGCGCCGGGTTCTTCCTCGACCTGCTCCGTCGCGGGTTCGGACCGGAAGACGCGCGCCGGCAACTCGACATCGCCATCGACTGGGGGCGGTACGCCGAGTTGTACGACTACGACACCGATTCCGACAAGATCACCGCAGACCCGGCGGCGCAGGTGTTCGCGGGCGTGCGCGGGAAGTGGACTTCGTAGCGGTCGGCCCGGGGTCGATTACCTCCGAGGTAATCGACCCCGCCTCGTCTTTCGGGGACCCTCGTGTGCATGGCAACGAACACCACGCCGACCCCTTCCCCGCTGGCCGGTCCGCTGCGCGGCCTCGCCGTCGGTCGAATCGTCTTGGGCGCTGCGGCCATCGCCCTGCCACGAAAATTGAGCGCCGCCTTCGGCATTCGCTCGACACCTGAGTTGACCTATATGACGCGAATCTTCGGCGCACGAGCCATCGCGCTCGGCGTCGGCTACCTCACGGCCCCCGCCGAGGAGCGGCCGCGCTGGCAGCGCATAGCCCTCATGGTCGACATCATCGACACCACGCACGGGGCCACCCACGTTGCCCGCGGCGACGTCCCCCGCTCCACCGCTGTCGCCATGACCGCCCTCACCGGCAGCTACATGGCCGTCGGCGCGACCCGGCTCGCGCGGGATCTGCTGTGACTATGCCGCTCTCATCGGTGGCAGGGCCTGCGCCGCCGGAACCCATCGACACCGAGTTCCATGACGCCCACTCCTCGCGAAGTCGGGAGCGCCGGTTATTCACGGAGCCGGGAGCGCCAGTGCGCCAAGTGATTACGGGTCACCTTGGTGTCACGGTGCTCCGCGCCCAACACCCGCTCCTGGTCGGTGAGCAGGCGCGCGAAGTCGGCCACCGCGCCCGCAATATCGCCGGAGTGCGCGCGATACGCAGCGAGATTATTGCGGGTGAGCAGCGTGTCCGGATGGTCCGGCCCGAGTACGCGGAGGCGGTCGGCGAGCAGCTGCTCGGCATCGTGCACAGCACGCTGCACGTCGCCTGCCTGCTTCCGGTACGACACGAGGTTACTGCGCGCGACCAGCACGTCGGGGTGGTCCGGGCCCAGGATGCGCAGCTGATCGGCGATGACCTGTTCGGCCTCGGCGATCGCGCCGGGTAGGTCACCGTTGTGCGCGCGGAGAGAAGCGAGATTGCCTCTGGTGAGCAGGGTCGCGCGATGGTCCCGTCCCTGCACCCGAATCTGGTCGACCAATACTTCTTCCGAGTCGGTCAGCGCACGCGCCAGATCGCCAGCGTGCGCGCGATAAGCCGCGAGGTTCAAACGCGTGCGGAGCACGCTCGGGTCGTCGGGCCCGTGCAGACGAAGCTGGTCGGCCAGCACGGATTCGAACTCCGCGATCGCCCCTTCGAAGTCACCACTATGCGCACGCACGGTAGCTAGCTTCGCGCGCGTCAGCAGCACGCGGCTATCGTGAAATCCCAGCACCCGAACTTGATCCGCGAGCAGATCCACCAGCTCCGCGATAGCGCCAGCCGAATCTCCGTTCTCACTGAGAAATCCCGCGAGGTTACTGCGCGTCGCCATGGTCTCGGCGTGATCGGATCCCAGGATGCGACGCCGATCGGCCAGCAATCGCCGCGCCTCGGCAATGGCGCCGGACAGGTCGCCCCGCCGCGCCTGGAGTGTGATGAGCCTGTTCCGCGCCGCCAGCGTTGCCGGATGGTCCGCTCCGAGCACCCGGCGCCGGTCGGCGAGCACCTGGGCCAAATCTGCCGACGCGTCCGCCAGGTCGCCGGACTCACTACGACATACGGCGAGATTGAAGCGTGTCGACAGGGTGTTCGCATGGTCCGGTCCGAGGATCTCGAGCTGGCCCTCGAGCAGCCGCGCGTACTCGGCGATCGCACCGTGCAGGTCACCGCTCTCCGCCCGCCGCAGCGCGAGATACTCCCGGGCATGCAAGGTGTCGGGATGAACGGCACCGGCCACTGCCTCGATCGACGGCAACCAAGCGGCCCACAAATCGCGGTTGTCGACAGCACGCGTCGTCTCGAGGGTGGTGAGGTAGGCCAACGCACGCCCGCTGTCGCCGCATTCGAGATAGTGGCGGGCTGTTGATCCACGGGCGTACTCGACGGCGCGGGCACTGGTGCACCGCATCGTCGCCGCAATGATCGCACGGTGCGCGTCTTCGATGACTACGTCGAGCCATGTGAACTGCGCGGTCAGCGCCGGCAGCAGTGCGTTGTGGGCGATGCCGAGGGATTCCTGCGCGGTGCCGGGGTTGCTGCGCGTGATCAGCGCACCCAGGCAGACTGCGATGTCGCGGATCCGGACCGCAGTGATGTCCTCGCGGAACGACGACATCGCGTTCTCGAGCAGCTCGATGGGTAGCACCGGGCCTGCCCCGGCCGCCACGAGGATGGCGAGCAGCGGACCGATCGAGCCCGACGCAGCGGGTTCGGCCGTGTACATGGCCGTCCGGACTCGTTGGGCCACAACGGCTTCCAGTTCGGTGCCGACCGAGACCGAACGCCCGATCAACGACGGCAGGACTTCGCTTTGCAACCGGGCCAGCAGCCAGCCCCCGGCTTCCGGCGCCCTGGCGGGCTCGTCCTCGTCCTCGTCCTCGGCAATGTCCGGCTGCGGTGTACCCCACACCGGGCCCTCGTCCGACTTATTGATCTCCTCGAGCCAGGGCGGCAGCCCTTGGTGTGTGAGCGTTGGACCGCTCGGCGACTTCGCAGGTTCACCGAGTGCGGCGGGCGCGTCGAACGAACTGGTCGGTGCAGCCGGAACGAGCTCGCGCCACCCGGCACGCACGAGGGCGGCGATGTCGGCGGCGGTCGGCTCGGGCAGCGCGACGCGATGCATGTGCGCAAGGTCAGGGTGCCGGTCGGTGCCGGATCCCTCCCGGATCGCGGCGATGACCCGGACATGGCGCAGATCCTCGCGGCCGGTCAGCTCAGCGACCGCAGCCACCAGCAGTTTTCGGCTGCCTGCGGTCGGCTGATCCAGGCCGTCCAGTACCAGCGTGATCCGGCTACCCGGCCGCGACACCTCGGCCAGCGGCCGCCGGACCCAGATATCGAAGACATCCGACTCGGCCGCTTCGGCACGCTCCTGAGCAGCGCGCAGCGCTTCGGCATACCCCGGAACCCGCGCTGCCAGCTGAGCGGATAACTCCTCAGCCACCGATTCGAGCGAGCTGCTCGCCGTGAGAAATATTGCCGCGGTTACATATTCGGGCGCGATGGCCAGACCATCGACCACGCTGGGCCGGATAAGCAGTGCCATCAGGGTCGACTTGCCTGCGCCCGGCGGACCGATCACCGCGCGTAACCGCTGGCCACCCGCATCGATCACCTCGGCAAGGCACTCGCGCATCGTGTCGGTGAACAGTAATCGGCGGGTCAGCTGGTCCACGACACCGGCCGCAGGCCGACCGGTGAGCGCGTCTCTGCGCCGAGCCGCGTTGGGTACCAACCACAGTCCGGCATCACCACCCGGACTGGTCGACACCGTGCCCGCGGTGAACGACAAGTGCAACGGCTGCTGCAGGGCACAACCGCGCGCGACCGGATCGACCAGGTCGTACGGCAGCAGATTCTCGCCACGCAGCGGCAGTCCGGCACCGAAGGTGGAAAGCATTGTGCGGGTGAAACATCCCGCATAGGCAGGCCCGTCCCCCGCCGCCACCAGCAACTCCATCCGCCCCGCCGACCGCGCCAGCGGCCCGGTCCACAGCCGCGCGGCACCCCGCACCCCCTGCTCGGTCTCACACGCGTCGACCAGCACGATCAACCCGTCCAGCGCCGAGGTATTGAGCCGCTCCCTGATCCCCTGCGTCAAATGAAACGCGTTGTCCGACCGCGGCACCAACGGCGAATCGCGCGCCATCAGATAGAAGTCCCCCGAATTGGTAGCCGTCCCATGCCCGATGAACGCAACCAACAACGTCGCCCGCTGCGCCGAAGCCCGCTCGAACGCCACATCGATCGCCGTAACCAGCTCTCCCGCAGTCGGATCGAGCACCGGCCCATCAACCCCCGTCGCACTCCCCCACCCACCCACCTCCCGCAACCGCGCATACAGCTCAGCAGCCAGCCGACCCGTGAACCCCAGCTCCCCCAACGCCGAACACTCCGCCCCCACCACCAGCGCAAGCCGTCCTCCCATGCAAGGCAACATACCCGCGCGCACACCTACCCCGGGACCTGCACCAACTCTCGGGACCCGCACCCTGCCCGGGGCGCCTGACGGTGCGGATCCCGCGAACCGGTGCGGGCCAAGGCAATCACCGCTCGCTCGCAGTCACGAATTGCGGGGCCAGCACCCGATCAGCTCGGAAACCCTCGGTCCAGCTGGTCCCAAGTAACGGTGACCTCTAACGGGTCAGCGGTCTGCACGGCGAAGAGATCCTTATCTCGAACGGCACCGCCGCCGCTCACATATAGCTGGTCCGCCGACAATCGCAGCCGCTCGATGGACATCGCGATACCGTCGTCCCCGGCCATTCGGATAATCCAGTAGTGCGGAATTCCTGCTTTCGCGTACAGCCTTCGTTTGGTGATCAGATCTTCGGTGACGGTAGAGGCCGACACTACTTCGACGATGACGACTACGTCCCCGGCGAGCGGCTTGTCCTTCCAACGACCACCGCGGTCACGGGGAACACATCGGTACACGATGACATCGGGACGCCGGTAATTGAACCGCGGTACTTCGGAGAACAGCACATCGAGTTCACTGTTCACCTCATGGCACGTGCGGTTGTCGCGGTCGTGCTTCTCCGTCGCATCCAGCACCGCCTGGACAAGGTTCCGGGAGATACGCTGATGACTAGGGCTGGGCGACTCGCAGTGAATGATGCGGCCATCCTCGACCTCGATCTGCCGGGTCAGATCCTCCGGTAGATCCAGGTACGAATCCAACGTGATCTCCGGCACGGCAGTTGCCTGCCGGAGCCATGACCAATCGAATGCCTCGGACATGCGCCTCCACCCGATGCGGCGGGCTCGATCCCGCGATCCAGCGGTCGGCGACCGCTGGACCCACCTTATCCAAGGTCCGATCTCCGGTCCGTCACCCGGCCCTAGGTCCCATGTCCCTGTCCGACGGCGCGGGTTCATACGGCGGCCGCACCCGGCTCGCAGAGACGATGGCGGCCAGTCCACTATGGACCAGCAGGACAAGCGCGCGGCAGTGCGTGTGCCCGAGTTCAACGCCGATGCTGTCGCGGATGCCGACGATGACGCGCACGCCGCCGAGCTCGTGGCGTCGTGTCAGGTGTGCACCGACTCTCGGGACCCGCACCCGCTCCGGGGAGCCCCAGCAGTGCGGATCCCGCGAACCAGTGCGGATCAGCGGAAAATCACCGCCCGAGCTCCTCGCGCCAGTAGGCGAGGGTGGTTTGGGTGCGGATGGTGGCGGCGTGGGTGGGGCCGAGGGCGCGGAGTTCGGCGACCAGGAGGACTTCGAGTTCGGCGATGGCGCCGGCGATGTCGCCGTTCTGGGCTTGGCGGGCGGCCAGTTCGTTGCGGGTGGCGAAGGTGTCGGGGTGGTCGGGGCCGAGTACGCGGAGACGGTCGGCGAGCAGGCGGGCGAAGTCGGCGATCGCGCCGGGGAGGTCGCCGGCGTCGGCACGGTAGCTCGCCAAGGAGCTTCGGGTGGTGAGGGTGTCGGGGTGGTCGGGGCCGAGCACGCGGAGGCGGTCGGCGAGCAGGTGTTTGAACTCGGTGCCCGCGCCGGCCAGGTCGCCGCTGCGGGCGCGGAAGGCGGCCAGGCTGTTTCGGGCGGCCAGGGTTGCGGGGCGGTCGGGGCCGAAGACGCGCTGGCAGCCGTCGAGTATCTGCTCGAAATCGGCTCGGGCGCCGGGGAAGTCGCCGGTCTCGGCGCGCCAGTAGGCCAGGCTGTTGCGGGTTTTCAGGGTCTGCGGGTGCTCGGGACCGAGCACCCGGGAGCGGTCGGCGCGTAGTTCTTCGAAATCGGCGATGGCGCCGACGAGGTCGCCCAGGTCGGCACGGTTGGACGCCAGGTCGTTTCGGGTGCGCAGCGTGTCGGGATGGTCGGGGCCGAGCAGGCGACGCTGGTCGCTGAACAGCCGCTTGTATTCGGCGCGGGCACCGATGTAGTCACCGCAGCGGGCCCGGTAGGTAGCCAGGTTCGCGCGCGTGCCAAGGGCTTTGGGGTGATCGGGGCCCAGGATGCGCAGGCGGTCGGCCAGCAACAGCTCGAAGGCGGTGATGGCGCCGACCAGGTCGCCGCTCTCGGCGCGGTGGTAGGCCTCGCGACTGCGGGTGGTCAGGGTGTCGGGATGGTCGGGGCCGAGCGTCTCGATGAAGGCAGGCACCCAGGCGGCCCAGAGATCGCGGTTGTCCGCGGATCTCGCGGTCTCCAGTAGTTCGAGGAAGTGCAGGGCACTGGCGGAATCCCGATAGGCGAGGCAGTGCCGCACGGCCGACCCGCGTGCGTAGTCCGCGGCGCGGTCGCTGGAACTCTCCTTGATGGCGGTCACGATGGCCCGATGCGCGTCCTCGAGTTCCACACCGAGCAACCGGCACTCGTTGCGCAGCCCGGGCAGCAGGGCACTGTGCGTCACACCGAGCGACTCGCGCGGGGTGCCCGGCCGGCTGCGCGTCACCAGCGCGCCCAGGGCCACCGTCATATCCCGGATCCTGGCGATGTGGAAGTCCACGCCGAGCGCCGTCATCGCGGCATCGAGCAGCTCGATCGGCAGCACCGGCCCGACCCCGGCGGCGACCAGTACGCTGAGGAAAGTGCCTGCCGCACCGGATGTTTCGGCAGACATGCCGCGCAGCGCCCCCTCGACCCGCAAGGCGACGATGCGGTCGAACCCGATACCGGCGGCGACCGCGCCATCGGTGATGCTCGACGCCACCTCCGCCAACATCCGAGCCAGCAGCCAGCCGCCGGAAACCACATGCGACTCGTCCCCGACGGCCGTCGGCGCCTCGGCCAGCAGCGACTGGATCCAGTTCACCCAGTCCGCCGGGTCGGCGGGCGCCCCGCTGCCGCGCGCGGATCCGACTACGGTGGCGATGTCGTCGGCGGCCGGTTCACCCACCTCGATGCGGTGCATGTGCGCCAACTTCGGCCAGTGCTCGACACCCGTCCCGTCCCGGATTCCGACGATCACCCGCACGTGTCGCAGATCGTCGCGCCTGGTCAAATCGGCGATCGCGGAGGCGAGCAGCCGCCGGGTGCCTTCCTGCGGCTGGTTCAATCCGTCCACCACCAGCGTGACCCGTCTGCCCGCGGTCGACAGTCGCGCCAGCGGATGCCGCACCGACAGGTCGAAGATGTCGAACTCGTCCCTGGCCCGGTGCGCGCGCACCGTCTGGGCCGCCTCCGCGAATCCGGGCAGCCGCGCGGTCAGCTGCGCCGCCAGCTCGGCCGCGACCGCCTCGATCGAGCTGGCTGCGGTGAGAAATACTGCGGCGGTGACATATTCGGGCGTCACCGCGAGCCCTTCGCCCAGGCTCGGCCGAATCAGCATGGCCAGCAAGGTGGCCTTACCTGCACCCGCCGGACCGATCACCACGCGCAGCCGATGGCTGCCCGCGTCGACGATCGCGTCGAGATGCTCACGGACATCCGGCGTCACCAGCAGTCCGCGGGTGAGCTGATCGACGAATCCCGCTGCCGAACGGCCACTTACCGCATCACGGTGCCGCGCGGTATTGGGTACCAGCCAGAGCCCGGGATCCGCGGTGTGCGCCACCGAGACCGAACCCGAGGTGAACGAAAGATACTGCGGCTGTTGATGAACGCAGGTACCGGCGATCGGATCGACCAGATCGGCGGGCAGCAGGTTCTCCCCGCGCAGCGGCAGCCCGATGTCGAACGTGGACAGCATCGTTCGGGTGAAACAGCCGGAAAACGCGGGCCCCTCGCCGGCCGCGACCAGCATCTCCATCCGCCCTGCCGACTGGGCCAGCAGATCAGTCCACCGGCGGGCCGCACCGATCACCCCCTGCCCGGTCTCACAGGCATCCACCAGCACCACCAGACCGTCCAGCGCCGACTGGTTCAGCCGCTCCCTGATCTCCTGGGTGAGATGAAAGGCGTTGCGCGAGTTAGGCACTGCAGGCGAATCGTGGGCGAGCAGATAGAAGTCCTCGGCGCTGGTCGTCACGCCGTGACCGATGAACGCGAGCAACAAGGTCGCCTGCCGCTCCCCGGCCTCCGCGAACGCCGCATCCATCACCGTCGCCAGCTGCCCCGCGGTCGGATCCAGCACCGGCCCGTCCAGCTCCGTGGCCGAGCGCCAACCACCGACCTCGGTCAAGCTCGCGTACAACCCGTTGGCGAGTTCGCCGGTGAACCCCAGTTTCCCCAGCGCCACACACTCGGACCCGACAACCAACGCGAGCCGTCCTCCCATGCAAGCAACATACCCGTGTGCTATCGACGGCGATCACACACCCGCAACCTGGGCATTCCGCCGTGACAACGATCGCGTTACGTTCACCGATTCCGTTCGGATACCGAAACGTGCTGTGCGGGACGTAGTGTGGCGGTCTGGTAACCAGCGGGAGGAGATCGGTGCGATGAGCGACCCGGTGGTCGGTTTGACGGGTACGCTCACATCGCCGATCCGGGGTGCGGGCTTGCTCGCAGAGGTGCTGATAGCAATTCGAGGGGGGACAGAGCTGTACATCGCACGCGCCGCCGAGGCGATTCCGGCGGGCGCGACCGTGTTGGTCATCGCGGTGAATCCGGGACGCATCCTCGATGTGGTGCCATGGATTCCGCTGACGCCGGAACCGGCCGGACCATTCTGAAGCAGTTCTGAAACAGTAAGGGAGACAACCGTGCTGGGTTACCACGTACCCAACCCGGACGAGGCGATGCTGATCAGCGGCGCCAAGAGCGCAGACAACGCGCCGTTCAAGGTGGTGATCGGCCGGGGCAGTTGGGTGATTCCGCTGTTTCGCAAGGTCAGCTACCTTTCGCTGGCCATGTTCGAGGCCGAGATCAAGGAGCGCTGCGTCACCAAGCAGGCCATCCAGCTCGAGGTCCGTGCGGTGATCGCGTTCAAGGTCGCCAACGACACCACCTCGATCGTCAATGCGGCGCAACGCTTCCTGTCCGAACAGGAGAAGGAGATGTCGGTGCTCACCGGCCGCATCTTCTCCGGCCACCTGCGCTCGATCGTCGGCTCGATGACGGTCGAGGAGATCATCCGGGAGCGCCAGAAGCTGGCCGATGAAGTGCTCGTGGCCTCGAAGGTGGAGATGGGCAATATCGGGCTCTGGGTGGACTCCTTCCAGATCCAGTCCATCGACGACGGCAACCTCGGCTACATCCAGGCGCTCGCCGCGCCGCACAATGCCACCGTGCAGCGCGACGCGCAGATCGCGCAATCGCAGGCGGCGCAGCTCTCCGCGCAGGCCGAGCAGGAGTCGCTGCGCAGGCAGGCGGAGTACCAGCGCGAGACCGCGATCCTGCGCGCGCAGTACCAGCGCGACATCGACAAGGCGAATGCCGAAGCGGCACAGTCGGGTCCGCTCGCCGAGGCGATGGCGATGCAGGAAGTGCTTACCGCACAGGCTATTCAGGCGCGCAAGGAAGCCGAGCTCCGCGAACAGCAGTTGCAGACCGAAGTGGTGAAACCCGCTCAGGCGGAAGCGGAACGGGTGCGCATCCTGGCCGAGGCGGAGGCCGACCGCACCAGGATCCAGGCCGCCGCGGCCGCGTCGAACAACCGGATCGCGTTGGACCAGTTGTTGATCGAACAACTTCCGGAAATCGTCAAGCAGGCCTCGAACGGATTGGCGAACGCGAATCTGACCGTGCTCAACGGGCCGGACGGAGTGAGCGAACTCGTCAACGGAATGGTCGGCCAGGGACTCACCGTTTTCAATTCATTACAAAAGGCGCTTTCAACCAACGACAGCGAAAACGCGGGCTAAGGTGGCCGGGTAGCGACGGCGCGGCGAGGAGCGGGTGTTGGTGTCCATCGGGAAATTGGTGTCGTTCGACAGCTCTCGGGGATTCGGTTTCATTCGACCGGAAGATGGCGGGCCGGACGTATTCGTGCACGTCAACGACATCGGTCTGGATGAAGACGAGTTGCGCCAGGGTCGGGTGTTCGAATTCGACATGACAGAGGGTGATCGTGGGCCGAAGGCCGTCAATCTGACCGTGGTGGCCGGTCAGCCGGGCCCGCCGCCCGCGCCGCACAAATCCAAACATCGGTCGAACTCGGGCCAGCTCAACGCGAGCGAACACAAACGACTGATCACCGAGCTGCTGCTCGACGCGAGCCCCGCGCTCACCGCGGGCGAGATTCTCACCATTCGCGATCGGCTCACCGTCTTCGCCGAGCAGCACGGCTGGCTGGACAGCTGAGAGGTGAACCGCCGCATCCGCACGTTCGATGATCTTGTCGGATGCGGCGCATACGATCATCGGCGAGGCCACTACCCGCACCGATGAATTTCGCACGATCGCGGCGTCGGTACGGGTAAGCAACGAACCCGAGGAGGATCGCGTGGACCTGCCGGTCATGCCGCCCGTCAAGCCGATGCTGGCCAAAACCACGTCCGGCGTGCCACGTGAAGCGGGGCTGAGTTACGAGCCCAAATGGGACGGATTCCGCTGCATCGTATTCCGCGACGGGGACGAGGTGGAACTCGGCTCACGCAACGATCGCCCGCTGACCAGGTACTTCCCCGAGGTCGCCGAGCTGCTGAAGCAGGCGCTGCCGGATCGGTGCGTCGTCGACGGCGAGATCGTGGTGGTCACCGAGCAGGGCCTCGACTTCGATACGTTGCAGAACCGGCTGCACCCCGCCGCCTCGCGGGTCAACAAGCTGGCCGTGGAGACACCGGCCAGTTTCGTCGCGTTCGATCTGCTCGCCCTCGGCGACAAGGACCTGACCGAGGAACCATTCGCCGAACGCAGGCGGCTGCTGGAAACAATCTTGGACACCGCACTCGCGCGGGTGCACCTCACGCCGATCACCCAGGATCCCGACGTCGCCGAGGACTGGTTCACCCGGTTCGAGGGCGCCGGCTTCGACGGGGTGATGGTCAAGGGCAACGACCTCACCTACCTGCAGGACAAGCGGGTGATGCTCAAGGTCAAACACGAACGCACCGCCGACTGTGTGGTCGCCGGGTTCCGCTGGCACAAGGACGGCGAGGGCGTCGGTTCGCTGCTGCTCGGTCTGTTCGACGACGAGGGCAATCTCAACCATGTCGGGGTCGCGAGCAGTTTCACCGCCGCGCGGCGCAAGGAACTGGTCGAGGAACTGGCACCGCTGCGCGAAAACGCCCTGGAAAACCATCCGTGGCGGGAATGGGCCGACGCCGCGGCGCAGGCCAGGGCCGACGGCAAGATGCCGGGCGGGGTGAGCCGCTGGACCGGCGGCAAGGACCTGTCCTGGGAGGCACTGCGCACCGAACTGGTCGCCGAGGTCCGCTACGAACACGTGCAGTCCGGGCGGCTGCGCCACGGCGGCAGGCTGGTCCGCTTCCGGGCCGACCGCACGCCGGAATCGTGCACCTACGCCCAGCTCGACGAGGCACCGCCCGCCGAATTGAGTGCGATCTTCACCGAGGTCCCAGCAAAGGGCGACGGGCCGGCGAAAGCCGATAGCGAGGCGAAGTCATGACCGAGTCGGTCGATATCGAGCTGGACGGCCAGACGGTCACCATCAGCAATCCCGACAAGGTGTATTTCACCAAGCGGGGCGAGACGAAACTAGATCTCGTGCATTACTACCAGGCGGTGGCCGAACCGTTCCTGAATGTGGTCGGCGGGCGTCCGCTGCTGCTGGAGCGTTATCCGGACGGCGCCTCCGGGAAGTCGTGGTTTCAGAAGCGGGTGCCGAAAACCGCGCCGAAGTGGCTGCACACCGTCGAGGTATCCACGCCGAACGGCACCACCGCCGACGCGCTCGTCGCCCACGATCTCGCGCACATTCTGTGGGCGGTCAACCAGGGCTGCCTGGGTTTTCACGTGTGGCCGAACCGGGCCGACAACCTGAAGATCGCCGACGAGCTGCGCATCGACCTCGATCCCTCCCCCGGCATCACCTTCGACGACCTCAAGCACGCCGCCGTGCTCACCCGAGAGTTGTTCGCGGAGTTGGGCATCGAGTCGCGGATCAAGACCTCCGGGTCTCGCGGCCTGCACATTTATGTTGCGCTGGAACCGAATTGGGATGGATACCAGGTGCGGGCCGCCTCCGTCGCGCTGGCCAGGGAGCTGGAGCGCCGCCATCCCGAGCAGATCACCGCGCAGTGGTGGAAAGAGGAGCGCGGCAACCGCGTGTTCGTCGACTTCAATCAGAACGCCCCGCACAAGACGGTGTTCGGGGCGTGGTGTGTGCGCCCGAAGGTCGGCGGGCAGGTCTCCACCCCGATCGACTGGTCCGAATTGGACACCGTGGTCCCGGACGAGCTGACCATCGCCACCGTGCCCGCGCGACTGGCCGACAAGGGTGATCCGTGGGCCGACCGCGCACCACAATCGATTGCCCCGCTGCTGGAAATGTCGGAACGCGATATGGCCTCGGGTCTCATGGACGCGCCATGGCCACCGCAGTATCCGAAGATGCCGAACGAACCGCCCCGCGTTCAGCCGAGTCGTGCCAAGAAAGAGGAGTAGCGCGCTACTCGGTCCAGAGCACCCAGGTGCCGCTGCGGCCGGAGAGTTCACAGACCAGCGCGCGCCCGTCCGCGGTGCGGCCCGTCTTCGCAGTGCTGCCATCGCATTTGCCCCCGGCCTGCTGGATCGCCGTCGACACCACGAACGGGCCCGACCACCGATAACTGCCCGAGCTCAGTAGGCAGATGAGCGTGCCGCCCTCGGCGCCGCTGCCGATCTGGCCGACCTGACTCTCCGTGCACGACGCACCCTTTTTCAGGTTGCTCGGCTCGGTCGTGCTCGCGCCTGTCGTGGTGGTCGCTGCCGTGCTCGGCGCGACGGAGGTGGTCGGCGGGGGTAGTCGATCGGCGGTCGACGGTGCCGACAGGCTCGCCGTCGTCGGCTGCCGGTCCGGGCGAGTCAGCGAGTCCGGCAGCATGTTTCCCGACAGCACCACCAGCCCGGCGACGGCGGTCACCTCCGCGACACCGATCAGCAGCGCGAACATCGCCATCACCCGGCCGCGCGGGTGCGAGAACGCGATGAACCCGAAAACGATGGCGACCGGAAACAATCCGACCAGCGCGGCCACCAGCGCGACGATCGCATAGGGGTTCACAATGGGCGGAATCTCCACCCGCAACCGGCCGGTCCGGCGCCGCGGCGCCTCTTGCCAGCGCTCCTCGGGTTCCGGCTCGACCCACTGCTCTTCTTCGGCCGCCGGCCACCTGTCATCCGGCGCTGCCGCAGGCCAACGTTCACTCTCACGGCGATCCGCCCGTGCCATGCCAGGACCCTCTCCACACAAAACCACCGTGCAGGAACCTCGGACTGCCCGGACCCGCCCCGATATCCCGACCCACAATAGGGGCACGGCGGCGCGACATCATCTGAAACGTGCAATTGCTGGCTGTTTTGCCATTCGAGGTTCATGCTGATCGGAAAGTGTCACTGATCTTGCGCTGACTCCCCAGGAGGAACCATGTTCGGTAGCACCACCCCCGACGACCGCGAAAATCGGCCGTGGCACGCCCAGGCGGGCGATCTACTCGGCGACAATTACAACGTTCCCGGTCTCATTCTCTGCGCGCTCGGCATGGTCGCGCTGGCCTGCACCCTCACCGCCGCCGGTTACGGCTTCAGCAATTGGACCCAGATCGGCGCGATCGCGACGGCCGCGCTGTGGATCCTCGGCGTCGGCGCGCTGCTGGTCGAGCATCGGCGCGAGGAGGTGCTCGAACGCAAGTACGGCAGGCTAGGCCACGCGCCGGGGCACCGACGGCCGGTGCGCTACAGCATGGAACCGGTCGCCCCCGGCGAGGCGGCCCCGGAGCCACTCACCTAGGCCCGGTATCGAAGTCCGGCCGGATGCTGACGGATACGGACCGCCGTGCACTCAGTGCCGGCGGTCCACCTTCGGCAGTGACTCGGTGACCAGCGTCATCAGCATGTCGGCCAGCAGCTCGTGCACCTGCGGGCGGGTGAGTGTGCCGCGGGTGATCCATTCGCGCCCCGCGACTTTCACCAGCCCGCCGTACGCGCGGACCATCGCGCGCAAAGCCGCACTGCGTGCCGAATCGGCCAGTCCGACCATGAGCAGCAGGCGCTCGGCGGCCGCGTCGTCGGCCTGATCGAGGATCTGCTGCACCTCGGGGTCGTCGCCGACGCCCTCGTGGCTGGTCACCTTCACCCAGGTGCTGCCGTGCTCGGCGATGGTATCCAGCAGCCAGTGCACACTTGCCTCGACGCGCTCGCGCTCGGTGCCGGTGGGCACGATCATGTCGTCCAGCCTGGGCAGGGTGACCATGCGGCGCACTACCGCGAGATAGAGGTCGCGTTTGTTGCCGAAGTAGTGGTTGATCAGCCCGCGGGCCACTCCGGCGCGCTGGGCCAGCTCGGCGGTGGACACGGCCGCGTAGGGCCGCTCGCCGAACATGTCGATCGCGCAGGCCAGGATCTGGGCCCGCCGCTCGTCGGGTTCGAGCCGACGCCGGCGCGGCAGCGCGGCAGCGTCGGTGTCGTCCCGGCGAGCGGTGGCATCGCTCGTCGTATCAGAGAGACCGGGCAATGAGATCCTTCATCACCTCGTTGCTACCCGCGAGGATGCGCAGGACGCGGGCGCCGGTGTAGAGCTGCGAAATCGGATACTCCGTCATGTAGCCGTAGCCGCCGAACAGTTGCAGGCAGCGGTCCACCACGATACCCAGCTGGTCGGTGAGCCAGTACTTCGACATCGCCGCGGTCGGAATGTCGAGTTCGCCGCGCAGATGCTTGACGATGCAGTCGTCGAGGAAGGTGCGGCTGACCTTCGCGATGGTGGCGCACTCGGCGAGCTCGAACTTGGTGTTCTGCATTGCGAACAGCGGCTTGCCGAAGGCCTCGCGGCCCTTGGTGTAATCGATGGTCAGCTGCACGGCCTGTTCCATCATCGCGACCGCGATGATGCCGGTGACCAGGCGTTCCTGGGCCAGCATCTGCATCATCTGATAGAAACCGAGGCCCTCGGCCTCGCCGAGCAGATTCGAGGCGGGCACCCGCAGTCCGTCGAAGAACAGCTCCGCGGTGTCCTGCGCCTTGCCGCCGATCTTGTTCAGGATACGGCCGCGCTTGAAGCCGGGGGTGTCGTCGGAGACGTCGGCGAAGATCAGCGAGACGCCGGAGGCGCCCTTGGTCGGGTCGGTCTTGGCGGCGATGATGATGCCGTCGCAGAGCCAGCCGTTGGTGATGAAGATCTTCGAGCCGGTGATGACGTACTCGTCGCCCTCGCGGATCGCGCGGGTCTTGATGTTCTGCAGGTCGGAGCCGGTGCCCGGTTCCGTCATGCCGATCGACAGCACCATCTCACCGCTGGCCGCCTTCGGCAGCACGCGCTGCTTCAGTTCCGCGGAACCGAACTCCTTCAGGTACGGCGCGATGATCGAGCTGTGCACCGGCATGCCCATCGACCCGTCACCCGCGCGGGACTGTTCCTCGATGATCGCGGCCTCGTGCGCGAAGGTGCCGCCGCCACCACCGAATTCGGTAGGGATGGCGGTGCACAGCAGGCCGAGCTCGCCGGCCCGGTTGTACAACGCGCGGTCGGGGTGGCCCTGCGCGACGAATTTCTCCTCGTGCGGGACGACCTCCTTCTCGAAGAACGCCTTCGCCAGGTCGCGTACCGCCTCGACCTCGTCGTCACTCCATGCGGCGCGTGCCATCATCGCATCCTTTGCTCGCTGCTCTCCGGCCTCGGTGCCGGTCCCTCGCCATCAGATTCTCGCACTATTGGCAGTGTGTCAACAAAGCGGGCACGCGGTGATCCAACCCGGGGCGATGGGTTATCAGCTTGCGGGCTGTTGCGCCTGATTCACGGCGGCGAGCGAGGTGAGGATCGGCGTCTCCGGATCGGCGGAAATGCCCTGCCTGCGCAGGAAACCGTCGATCAGGCCCCAGACGAACTCGGTGGCCTGATCGATGAATTCGGCGGTCCGGTCCGGGTGCGGCACAGCGGAATCGGCCAGCCACAGGTCGGTGATCGCGACGACCACACCGACCACCGCGCGGGACAGATAGTCGATGCCCGCGGTGTCGATCGGGATGGACTCGGCGATGTCGCGGGCCTGCCTGGCGAAACGGTCCGAGGCCGCGCGGCCGAGGTCGAATTGCAGCACGGTGCCGTCGGACTGCTGGGTCACCTGCGCCTGGCCCAGGAAGCGAAAAACGTTGGGATGCTGGAGAATGCTGTCGGCGTATCCGGTGAGCACCCGCCGCAACGCGATTCGCGGGGGTTGCAGCATGAGCGTCAGATCGTTGCCCGCGGCGGCCGCGGCGGCCTTGGCCATCCGGTTGCCGATCTCAGTGTAGAGATCGGCCTTGTCGGCGAACTGCCGATACAGGCGGGGCTTGGTGATGCCCGCCTCCCTGGCGATGTCGTCCATGCTCGGCCGCGGCCCGTCCCGGTCGATCACCCGGATCGCGGCATCGACGATCTCCGCGCGGGAGGTCGGCGAAGAACGAACGCTGGGACGGGGCACGACCGCAGCATACACGTACCGCCGGTACGGTTATCAGCGTGAGCTACGCCATAGTCTGCGGCTAGATCTCCCGTTGGCGGGATTTTCTTCGTACTGTCAGTATCGGAAAACGTACTAGCGGTACGGGGCGCTGGAATCGAGCCGCTCCACCGACGAACTGCGTGCACGGCCGGCCGCTCGCACCGAACGAGGCAACGACATGACCAACCTGCTCGACACCGACACCCCCCGCCCGGACCGGCAGTGGACGGTGACCGCCGACGGCGCCGAACTCGCGGTCTTCGAATGGGGCGACCCCGCTGCCCTGCCCTTGGTCCTGGTGCACGGCCTCACCGACACCCACCGCGTGTGGGCCACGGTGGCCGCCTTGCTCACCGACGGCTTCCGGGTGATCACCTACGACGTGCGCGGCCACGGCCGCTCGACCAGCCCGGCACTGCTCGAAGACTTCCGGCTCGACCGGCTCGCGGCCGACTTCTACGCGGTGATCGACGCGGCGAGCCCGAAGCGGCCGGTGCACACCTGCGGGCACGGCTGGGGTGCGGTGCAGCTGTGGGAGGCGGTGTGCGATCCGCGGGCGAACACCCGAATCGCCTCGTTCACCGCCATTTCCGGCCCCAACCTCGACCATCTCGGCCTGTGGTTGCGGGCCGCCGCACCGCAGGCCAAGCTGCGGGCCGGCGACCTCGGCTGGTGGCTGCGTAATGCCCGTGGCACGCTCAGCCCGGTTCCGGTGGCGCGCAGGCTCTACCCGCCGCGCGTCCGCACGCTGCTGCTGGAACGGCTCGGCGGGCTCTCCCCCGTGCCCGCCCGAATCGCGCGCACCTGGCGCACGGATCTGCTGGCGGGCGGGCGGATCGCGCAGGCCAACCTGCTGCATCATCTGCGGCGGCCCCGGGTGCGGCGCACCGCGGTGCCGGTGCAGTTGCTCGTCGACAGCACCGACCCGTTCGTGCCCGCCGCCCTCTACGACACCTCGACCCGCTGGGTCGACCGGCTGTGGCGCTGTGCGGTCCCGGCCGATCATTGGCTGCCGGTCACCGAGCCGCTGCTGGTCGCCGAGGCGATCGCCAACTTCGTGGACGACATGCGCGCTGATCGAGCGGCGATCACCCCGCGCAGCAGCTGACCTTTTCGACAACTCGACACCGATACGGAGATCTCATGCCGGACGCACTGAGCCGCACCCTCGGCGCACCACTGCCCGACGAATTCGACCGGCTCACCGACTCCGACCTCGATGAACTCGACCGCCTGCTGCGCAACGCGGTGGCCGCCCGCGGCGAGCGCCTCGGCGCGGCGGTCGAATCCTCGCTGCAGCTCATTCCCCGGCTGATGCGGCCGACCGTGAAAAGAGCGCTCGGCTTATGAGTACCCAACTCATGGCCCGGGCCGAGACCACGAAACTCGCCCGCCTGCTCGATATTTCCGATCCGGCGCAGCTCGACTTCCTCAATGGCCTTTCACCAGAAGCGATTCGGGCGTTCCGCGAGCGGGCCACCGATCTGCTGTTCGACGGCGACGCCGCACGGATGAAACGTGTTGCCGCCGCAACGAAATTGGTACCGACCGCGATCAGCGCCAAGGCCGCCGAGCGCGCGTTCGGCCCGGTGCTGTGCGCGGCCGTCGCGGGCTCGGTCGAACCGTCGCGCGCGGTCGATATCGCCAAGGCGCTGCCCGCGCGGTTTCTCGCCGAGACCGCGATCCAGCTCGATCCGCGGCGCACCGCCGACATCATCGCCGCGGTGCCGCCCCGGCTGGTCGTCGAGGTGGCGCGGGAGTTGCTGCGCCGCGACGACCACGTCACCATGAGCCGTTTCGTCGGTGTGGTGCCGGAGGAGTCGATGCGCGCCGCGGTGCCCGCGATGGGCGACGCCGATCTGCTGCGCATCGGCTTCCTGATGGAGGACAAGTCCGCCGTCGACCGGCTGATGGGCCTGGTCACCGACCGGCTGGCCGGTGTCATCCGAGCCGCGCACGAACACGATCTGTGGGCCGAAGGCCTCGACCTGCTCGATAGCGTCGGCCCGGAGAATCGGGCCGCGCTCGGCGATATCGCGGCCGGGCTCGGCGGCGACGTGCTCGACGGCCTGATCGAGACGGTGCGGGCGCTGGACGCCTGGGAGTCGCTGTTGCCGATCACCAGCGCCATGAACGCCGACAGCCTGCGCGTCTTCGCGGAGCGGCCCGCGATACAGGAGGAATCGGTGCTCGCCTCGATCATGAATGCCGCACTGAACAAAGGGTTCTGGCTCGACCTGCTGCCGCTCGCGGTGCACTTGCAGCCGTCACAACTGGCCGTCCTCGCTGCCCGCCTGGCCGACAAATCCGACGAGGAACTCGGCGACCTTGTCACGCAGGCGGATTCGGCGAAGTTGTGGGATGCCATGCTGCCGATCGCGCTCGCCATGACCGATACCGACCGGCGCCGGATGGCCAGACTGCCGATCATGCGTGATCCCGAGGTTCTCCGCGCGGTGATCGCCACTACTGCCGAACACGAACTCTGGTCCCAGGCACTGCCTTTGGTGGATGCGCTGCCCGACTCCGCTACCCCGATCCTCGCCTCGTGCCTCGGCGATCTCACCAGGGAACAGCTGCTCGCCGCCGTGCTCACCGCAGCGCGCAGCGACAACATCGACACCCTGGTGGATGTCGCGCTCGCCCAGGACGTCGACGGCCGCGCACGGGTGCTGGACATCATCGACGGGATGGACGATCTCGACGAGTTCCTCGCCGCACTGACACCGGACACGCCGGATGTGGTGTGGGCCGGTCTGATCGAGGTCCGCGCGGAGATCCCCGCTGAATTGCGCACCCGCCTCGCCGACCGCGCGCACAGCTGCGGCCGCGGCAGCGAGGCGGCCGATCTGCGCGCCGAACAGGCCTGACCGAACGACCGGCGGCGCCGTCGGCGAAGTGATACTTTCGCCCCCATGACGGGACCGGCGGGTCAGGGTCCTCGCCTCAGCAACGCCGGCTGGCGGCATCAGCCGTTGGCGCCGATCGGACCGATGCGGCCGTACCCGGACGGCCGGGTGCCGCCGCAACCGCTCGGGCGCTGGAAACAGCCCGGCGGCAACCGACTACGCACGCTCGGCGCCGTGGCCGGTGTCTCGGCACTGGTGATCGTCGGCGTGCTCGGCGTTGCCGACAGCGACCGTCGCGCCGAGCCGGTGCCCGATCTGCGGGGCTATCACTACGTCGACAATCTGTGCGCGATCACCGATACGGCGCCCTACACGAGCGCCGGCTTCGTCTTGGCACCGTCGAGTTCGACCGGTCCGAAGTATCCGCTCCATCAGACGCTGCTGCACAGCGCCGTCGACTCGATGACCTGCACGATTCGGCTGGCTCCGCCGGGGTCCCGGGAGCGGTCCAAGGACACCACGCTCAAGGCCAGCGCCGCGGTGCACAAGCAGACCGATCCCGGTCCCGAATTCACCGCCCGCTTCGAGACCTGGAACAAGTCCGAACTGACCGAGGACGATGACGTCACGAAGATCGATGGTCTCGGTGACGAGGCCTACGTCGTGCGCAAGGAGTCCGAGCACGCCCCGAACACGGGCGTCACGGTGGCCGTCCGCGAGGGCTGGACCACCTATGAGATCAGCTGGCTGCACCCGCCCTCGCTCGACCCGAACACCGATCTCACGGTGGCCGCCGTCATCGAGTTGCTGAAGGGGACCGCCGCCTCGACCATGGCGCTGCTGCGCGCGTAGGCGACCGAGAGGCAACCGCGCGGTAACCGGGTGGCGGGGTTTGCGACAATGGTCGGGTCGATTTCCCAGCTCACCGAAGGATGCCTGTACCACCGATGGCCGAAAGCATGATCGATCCGGACGAACTCGCGACCTGTCTGCGGGTACTGGACCAGGCCGGACAGCTGGAAAAAGAGCATCCCGACTCGGTGGCGGTGCAGCGCGCGGTCGGCCACATGTTCAAGAAACTCAAGCAGCGGCGCCGGATCGAGGCCAGGACCGCGGTGGCGCAGGCCGACCGCGAGGTGATCGCCGCGACGGCCACCGGCTCGCCGCAGCGGATCGACGACGAGACCGCGGGCATCCCGCTGGCCTCCAACGCCCGCGGCGCGAGCGCGGGCACGCTGCTCCGTGCGCGCCCCTGCTACATCTGCAAGCAGTCGTACACGCAGGTCGACGCGTTCTATCACCAGCTGTGCCCGGAATGCGCGGCGAGCAGCCACAGCAAGCGGGACGCCCGTACCGATCTCACCGGCCGCCGCGCGCTGCTCACCGGCGGGCGCGCCAAGATCGGCATGTACATTGCCTTGCGGCTGCTGCGCGACGGCGCGCACACCACCATCACCACCCGCTTCCCGAACGACGCCATCCGCCGCTTCGCCGCCATGGACGACAGCGCGGACTGGCTGCACCGGCTGCGCGTCGTCGGCATCGATCTGCGCGATCCGGCCCAGGTGGTCGCCCTCGCCGACGACGTCGCGGCGCATGGTCCGCTCGACATCCTGATCAACAACGCCGCCCAGACCGTGCGCCGCTCCCCCGGCGCCTACAGCGCGCTGGTCGACGCCGAGTCCGGTCCACTGCCAGCGGGCGCGCTGCCCGACGTGGTGACCTTCGGCAAGACGATGCAAGCCCATCCCACCGCGCTCACCGCCTCGCTCACCCCGACGCTGACCGCCGCCGACGTCGCCGAGCTCGCGCTGGTCGCGGGATCGGCTACGCCCGAACGCATTTCGCGTGGCGTGGCGATCGATGCGGGCGGCCTGGTGCCGGATCTGGCGCACACCAACAGCTGGGTGCAGACCGTCGCCGAGGTGGATCCGACCGAACTTCTCGAAGTGCAGCTGTGCAATTCGGTCGCGCCGTTCATCCTGGTCTCCCGGCTGCGCCCGGCCATGGCCGCGTCGGCCGCACGGCGCAAGTACATCGTCAACGTGTCGGCGATGGAAGGCCAGTTCGCTCGCGCCTACAAGGGACCCGGCCACCCGCACACCAACATGGCCAAGGCCGCGCTGAACATGCTGACCCGCACCAGCGCCGGCGAGATGCTCGAAGCCGACGGCATTCTGATGACCGCCGTCGACACCGGCTGGATCACCGACGAGCGGCCGCACTATACGAAGGTCCGGCTCGCCGAGGAGGGCTTCCACGCGCCCCTCGACCTCGTCGACGGCGCCGCGCGCGTCTACGACCCGATTGTCCAGGGCGAGAACGGCACCGACCTGTACGGCTGCTTCCTGAAGGATTACCGGCCCTCGCCCTGGTGACACAGCGCCTAGGCTGGTGGAGTGTTGTACCGGTTGCTGGCTGACCTCACCGCCGCCGCGCATTTCGTGTTCGTGGCGTACGTGGTTGTCGGCGGGTTCCTCGCGTGGCGCTGGCCGCGCAGTATCTTCCTGCACCTGATCGCGTTCGGGTGGGGGTTCAGCACGATCCTGTTCGGACTCGACTGCCCGCTCACCCATGCGGAGAATTGGGCGCGGCACAAGGCAGGCGACGCCGGACTGCCGTCGAGCGGGTTCATCGACCACTACCTCACCGGCGTGATCTATCCGGAGAGCGCGCTCGCGACCGTGCGGGTGCTCGTCGCGGTGTGTGTCGTGGTGTCCTGGGTGGGGTACGGATGGCTGCGGCGGCGGGCAGCCGGGTCGGCCACCCGCCTGCAGGCATCCCACTAGTTACACGCGTGAAACAGTCTGGGCCGGAATACTTTTCATGCGCGCGTCCGATCGCGCGCGAGATGCTCCGCGATCACCTCGACCACCGCGGCGGGGTGTTCGTCCAGATAGAAGTGCCCGCCGGAAAACGTTGCGCGATCGAAGGTTCCGGTGGTGAAGTCGCGCCACTCGTCGGCCTGCTCGGGCGTCATCGTGGGGTCCTCGGTGCTGACGAGGGCGGCGATGTCGGCGGCCAACGGGTCGCCCGGGGTGTACCGGTACGTCTCGACGGCCTGGTAGTCGCCGCGCACCGCGGGCAGCACCAATTCCGCGAGACTCGGTTCGTCGCGCAGCATTTGGATCGGCGCCGGATCGGCGGCCAGCCGCTCCAGCTCCCCGATCAGTTCCGCGTCGGTGCCGAGGTGCACCCGCTGGGTCTCCACGAAACTCGGTGCGGGACGGCCGGATGCGAACAGCGTCGTCACCGGCTGCCCCCTGCGCTCCAGCCGTCGCGCGGTCTCGAACGCGACGCTGGCCCCCATGCTGTGGCCGAATAACGCGAGCCGGTCGATGATTCCGTGTCGCAGCACTTCTTCAGCAATCCGGTCGGCGAGCTCCGTGAGTTCGGTGATCGGCGCCTCGCCGAGCCGGTCCTGCCGACCCGGATACTGCACCGCGGCAACGGTGATGCCCGCCCCGAAGTGCTGCGCCAACTCCCGATAGGCGGTCGCCGGACCGCCGCCCGGCGGGGAACACAGCAGGTAGTGGCGGGGAGTCGGCTCGGATCGCAGGATCCGCAGCCACTCACCGGACTCGATTGTTCGGCCCACGTAAATCTCCTTCTCAGACGGAACTATTACGCTCTTTCGGGTGAACGCGCACACACGGCTGGTCCACGACTACGAAGCCGGAATCGGTGTCACCCCCTCTGCCATTACGCCCTGTCCCGATCCTGGCAGCAATCTGGCTGCGACACTGCCGGTCTGGTCGCTGGCTGCCGGGTCGGTCGCCGCGCTCATCGCCGCGGCGAACCGGATCCGCGTTGTGCGCGGACTCGATCCGGTCGCGCATCGCATCGACCCCGCGCGTATCACCGCCGCCTTCTGTAGCGAACGCTTACTACTGATCAACGGTCGTCCCGCAACCTTATTCGGCGACCTCTCCGGATTCTTCCCTACCTTCGACGGATGGGTTCGCACCCACGCCAACTACCCGCACCACCGTGATCGCTTGCTCACCGCGCTCGGCCTGCCCACCGATGCCCCCTTCGATCTCGCCGTGGCGCACATGGCCATGAGCCGCGCCGCCGACATCGAGGACCATGCGGCCGCGCACGGGGCGATCGCGGTCCGCGTACGCACCGAACAGGAGTGGCTGGGCAGCGCGGAAGGGTGGGCCGCCGCCACCGGGCCCGTGGTGGCGATCGAATCGCGCGCCGACCGTGCCGAACCCGGATTGCCGATCGGTGGCGCCCCTTTCCAGCCGCTGCGCGGACTCCGGGTGCTCGACCTGACCCGGGTGATCGCCGGGCCGGTCGCGACGCGCACATTGGCGCTGCTCGGCGCGGACGTACTGCGCGTCGATCCGCCGCAGCTGCCAGAAATTCCCTGGCAGTACGCCGACACCTGCCAGGGCAAGCGTTCCACACTGGTGGATCTGTGGACGCAGCTGCCGTTGATCCGGGACCTGCTGTCCTCGGCCGACGTGCTGATCACCGGATACCGGCCCGGTTCGCTGGAACGCGCGGGGCTCATCGCCGCCATGCGGCCCGGTCTGGTGCACGGCCGGGTGAGTGCTTGGGGTGAGGTCGGGCCGTGGGGTGGGCGGCGCGGGTTCGACAGCATCGTGCAGGCCGCGTCGGGGATATCGATCGCCGAGGGTGCGCCCGCCGTGCCGAGCGCGCTGCCCGCGCAGGCGCTCGATCATGCCTCGGGGTATCTGCTCGCCGCGGGGGTGATCGACGCGCTGGCTGCCCGCGCTACGGACGGCATCGGGCGCGATGTGCGAGTGTCGTTGGCGCGCACCGCATCCTGGCTGCTCGCCGCGCCGGACCGCACGCCACGTCATCCGCCGGCGGCGCTGCCCGATCCCACCGAGGTGACGTCGCACGGGGAAGTCATCACGGCTACGCCCGCCATTGCCGAGTATCCCGCGTACAACTGGCCCGCCCCGGCCTACGGTGGGGATCGGCCGGCCTGGCCGTTGAAAACCCGGTAGTCGCGGCCCGCGGGCCACGCACGGTTCACGCGCGGGAACCGAAAATCGTTTGCGGTTTCTTACCGGTGACCGATGAGATAGACGTGCCGTGTTCGTCTGAACCGTCATGACCCTCTCGGCAACCACGGAAGGAAACCGTCCCGTGGACAGCACCCTCGACCGGACCTCGGACACGGTGCAGCCACGCGCCGGACGGCGGGAGTGGATCGGGCTCGCGGTGCTCGCGCTCGCCTGCTTCGTCTACGCGATGGACCTCACGGTGCTGCACCTCGCCGTGCCGATGCTCAGCGCGGATCTGCATCCGACCAGCGCACAGTTGCTGTGGATCATCGACGTGTACGGGTTCATGGTGGCTGGACTGCTGATCACCATGGGCACCCTCGGTGATCGGATCGGACGGCGCCGCATACTGCTGGCCGGCGCGGCGGCGTTCGCGGTGGTGTCCGTGATCGCGGCGTTCGCCCCCACCGCGGAGCTGCTGATCGTCTGCCGCGCGCTGCTCGGCATCGCGGGGGCGACGCTCGCGCCATCGACACTGTCCTTGATCTTCAACATGTTCCGCGACTCCAGGCAGCGCTCGATCGCCGTCGGCGTGTGGGTCGGCGCGTTCTCGGCGGGCGGCGCGGTCGGTCCGCTGTTCGGCGGGGTGCTGCTGGAACAGTTCTGGTGGGGTTCGGTGTTCCTGCTCGCCGTGCCGGTGATGGCGTTGCTGCTGGTGATCGGGCCGAAGGTGCTGCCGGAGTTCCGTGATCCCGAGGCGGGCAAGCTCGATCCGGTCAGCGCGCTGCTCAGCGTGGCCACCATGATCGCGCTGGTGTTCGGGATGAAGAAGATTGCGCAGGACGGGCTCGGTTTCGCTGCGCTGCTGGCATTGGCTGCGGGCACGATCGTCGGCGTGCTGTTCGTGCGTCGCCAGCTGACCAGGCCCGATCCGATGCTCGATCTGCGGCTGTTCCGGCTCGGTGCTTTCCGGCTCGCCTTGCTGATCAATATCGTCGGCATCTTCGTCGCCTTCGGCTACTTCCTGTTCGTCGCCCAGTACTTCCAGCTGGTGCTCGGGCTTTCGCCGCTGGCCACCGGTCTGGCACTCGCGCCCTCTGGTATCGGGTTCATCGTCGGTTCGCAGCTGTCGCCGCTCATCATCCGGGTGGTTCGGCCCGCGTATGTGATCGGCGTCGGCATGGCGGTCACGGCCGTCGGGTTGCTGATGATGACGCGGGTGGGGCTCACCGGCGGGGTCGCGCTCACCGTCGCCGCCTCGGTGATCATCTCGCTCGGTCTCGCGCCGGTGTACGGCATTACCACCGAGCTCATCGTGGGTGCCGCGCCGCCGGAGCAGGCGGGGGCCGCCGCGGGTGTCTCCGAGACGGGTGCGGAATTCGGTGGTGCGCTGGGGATTTCGATTCTGGGCAGCATCAGTATCGCGCTGTACCGCGGCGATCTGGCCGCCACGTTGCCCGCGGGACTGCCTGCCGAGGCGAGTCGATCGGTGCGTGACACCTTGGGTGCGGCGGTGCAGACGAGTGCTGAGTTGCCTGGGCAGCTCGGGGAGGCGGTGTTGCTCGCGGCGCGGGAGGCGTTCCTGCACGGCATGCAGGTCACCGCTTGGATCACCGCGGTCGCGTCAGCGGTTATTTCGGTGGTCGCGGTGGTGCGGTTGCGGCATGTGCCCACGGGGGTTGGTGGCGAGTTGCACTGATCGGAGTGCGGTACTGGGCGCCGAGCATTCGGCTCACCGGGGGCCTTGCCGCATTCAGCTCGCCGCAGGGCATTGCCGCAATCGGCCCGCCGCGGGGCGTTCCCGCGTTCGGCCCGCCGCAGGGCGTTCCCGCGTTCAGCCGCCACTGAGCGTCGCCGCTTTCAACCCGCAGCGGGGCGTTGCCGCATTGGACTCGCCGCGCTGGGCGGCGTTCGGCCCGTCACCTCAACCGCGCAGGGCAGCGAACCAGGAGTCCGGCCGTCCGGGACGATGCGGGGTACAGCGGCAGCGTTAGTCTCGTGGGGTGCGGCAGAAGATCATCATGGATGTTGATACCGGGGTCGATGATTCTCTTGCGCTGCTCTACCTCCTGGCCTCGCCCGAAGCCGAGATCGTCGGGATCGCCTCGACTGCGGGGAACGTGCCCGCGCCGCAGGTGGCCGCGAACAATCTCGCCTGGCTGGATGTGTGCCGGGCGCCCGAGATCGAGGTAACGCTCGGCGCTGTCGAGCCGTTGGCGATTCCGTTGCGCACCACCGAGGACACGCATGGTCCGCAGGGTGTGGGTTATGCCGAGTTGCCGGCGTCGGACCGGGTGCTTTCGTCGCGTTCCGCTGCCCAGATGTGGGTTGATCTGGTGCGCGCGCATCCCGGGGAGATCGTCGGGCTGTGCACCGGGCCGCTGACCAATCTGGCGTTGGCCGTCCGGCTGGAGCCCGCGCTGCCGACGCTGCTGCGGCGACTCGTGATCATGGGCGGTGCGTTCAACCATCCCGGCAACACCACCCCCACCAACGAATGGAACGTGCACGTCGATCCGGAGGCGGCCAAGGAGGTTTTCGATGCCTTCTCCGCCGCGCCGCCGGACCACAGGCCGATCGTCTGCGCACTCGACATCACCGAGACCATCGAGATGCGGCCGAAGCATCTGTCGTTGCTCGCCGAGCGGGCGGGCAGCCTTCCCGTGGAAGGGGTTTCGGAGACAGATCCCCCCGAGGCGCGATCGGTGGCGAGCAATCCGATCGTCCGGCATGTCACCGACGCGGTGCGGTTCTACTTCGACTTCCACCGGCTCTACGACCTGGGTTACCTCGCGCACATGCATGATCCGTTCGCGGCGGCGGTCGCGTTGGATCCCGCCCTCGCCGTCACCCGACCGGCGACGGTAGACGTCGAGCTCGCGGGCACCTTGACCCGCGCGACCACGGTGGCCGACTGGGCGGGCATGTGGGGTCGAGAACCCAACGCGGACATCGTGATCGGCACCGATCAGGAGTTGTTCTTCGACCGGCTGATCAGCCGGATCGGCGATTTCGCGCGGGCGCTGTACCCACCCGAGGCGGGAGCGCCCGAATGACAGGAGAAGCCGTGACCGGCGATCAGGACGACAACACCTACCTCGCCGACTTCCGCCACCGACTCGGCTTGCCCGGAATCATCGACGTGCACACACATTTCATGCCGGAACCGGTGATGCGCAAGGTGTGGGCCTACTTCGACTCGGCCGGTCCACTCACCGCCCGCGCCTGGCCGATCGCCTACCGAGCCGACGAAGAAGTCCGGTTGAAGACGTTGCGCGGCTTCGGCGTTCGCGCCTTCAGCGCCCTGGTCTACCCACACAAGCCCGAGATGGCAGCCTGGTTGAACGAGTGGACCGCCGAGTTCGCCGAGCGCACCCCCGACTGCCTGCACACCGCGACCTTCTATCCTGAGCCGAGCGCCGAAACCTATGTGGCGGCAGCGATCCAACGCGGCGCCCAGCTGTTCAAGGTACACATCCAGGTCGGCCGTTTCGATCCCCGCGATCCCCTACTAACCCCGGTCTGGGCGCTGATTCAAGACGCCCAGGTTCCGGTGGTAATCCACTGCGGATCCGGCCCTGTCCCAGGCGAATTCACCGGCCCCGAACCCATCGCTGCCCTACTCGAACGCTTCCCGCGCCTACCCTTGATCATCGCCCACCTCGGCACCCCCGAGTACACCGAATTCTTCGACCTGGCCGAGCAATACCCGAACGTCCGCTTCGACACCACCATGTCCTTCACCGACTTCTCCGAAGAAGTAGACNCGTCCCTCTCCCCCCTACCGCCCTCCACCCCCTCCCCTCTTCCTTCTTTTTTTTCCAAGACTCCGCCACCCCCCAAGCTCTCCCCCTAACCCTCCGCCGGCAGCGCCAGATGTGAATAAGAGACCGCCCACGACCTCCCCCGCCTCCACTCCCTCGCCGACCGAATCCTCTTCGGCAGCGACTTCCCCAACATCCCCTACCCCTACGCCCACGCCGTCTACGCCCTCGACCGCCTGAACCTCGGCGACGACTGGCTACGCCAAGTCTGCTACCAGAACGCCGCCGACTTGTTCGGTATCGAGTAGGGGTCAAGAAGTCGGACGCGGAGCGCTAACGGGAGATGACGTCTGCGGCGGGACGCTCGGACTCGATGGCGCAGGGGTTTTCGACGGAGCTGTTCCGGTTGCTCCCGAAGGCGCGAACGGGATTTCGCGCGCGATCGCATCCTTCATCCGATCGCGCACCTCGTCCCGATTCTCGGGGGGACGGTTCACCTTGGCACGCGGAGAGCCGTTGCCCGTGACGGGGATATCTCCAGCCACCGGAATCAACGTGTACCAGTCCTGGTCTTTGCTGAACCGCGCCGCGATCAGATACGACTGGCCCAGCACGAGCAGTTCATCCCCGGATTCGACAACAACAGTCCTGTCTTTAACGCCACCCCGCTGATTGACGGTGACCCTGCCCGCGGCGTTGCCCTTCAACCGCTCACTGACCTCGATCGAGAATTGCGACTCCAGCTGTCCCCGCCGTTCGGTCGATCCCATCGACTCGACAACCTTGCCGAAAAAGATGTCGGTAGCCGCCCCGGCGACCGCTGCCGGATTGTTGCGATCGATGACGCTGCTGGAGTTGAGATATGAGGTCTCCGGCGACGCGATGCTCGGCACGATGGGTGGACCCTCTACCGGCGAGCACGCCATCGCCGACATCAACAGCAACGCACACGCCGGTCGTGTGGTCCACTTCTCGCGCATGTCACCATCGTTGCGGTACCGGCCGGTGTGTGTCTCGCCCGATCGAATCCATTGCGATGTTCTAGGTTGCGGCGACGGTGAATCGAGTGCGCCGGTGGGTCGGGTTTTCGGCTTCGTCCAGCAGGGCGACGGCGAAATCCTCCATAGATACGGTTGATTCACCGTTGGGATGGGTGAGGAGTTCGTTCGTGCCGGTGCGGTAGGTTCCGGTGCGGTGGCCGGGGCGGAGGTCGGCGGGTGGGCTCAGGTAGGTCCAGTCCGTGGTGGTTTCGGCTCGGCAGAGGGCTAGTTGGTCGGCGCAGGCTTGGGCTATGGGGCGTAATTCTGCTGGGAAATCGGGGGGTTCGTGCAGGGTGGGGCCGTTGGTGCCGGGGACGAGCAGGGTTGATGCGCCGCCGACGACCAGTAGGCGGACTTCGGTGTGGGCCAGAGCCTTCAGTAGTACGGCGGTGATTTCGGGGAGTTCGTGTTCTCGGCCTGCGGGTGGGCGGGTGGCGGTGATTACGAGATCTTGTCCGAGACTGAGGGATACGACGTCGTCGAGGTCGGCGGCGTTGCCGATGCGGACCTCGGCGGCTGCGGGTACGGCGGCGGCGCGAGCCGGGTCGCGGATGACGGCGAGGACCTCGTGTCCGCGAGCCAAGGCCTCGGTCACCACTCGACTGCCTACGTCACCTGTCGCGCCGAATACCGTGATGCGCATGATTCGTCCTCCTGTCGGACCCGAGCCCGTTTCGATTGCTTAGCACTAAGTAACTTAGCTTAGCGCTGAGTAATTCCCGCGTCGAGATACCTCAGCGCTGAGGTATTCGCTAGAGTGCGGTGGTGACCGATCACGTCGACCAGGTGCTCGCGCAATGGCGGGAACAGCGGCCCGACCTGGACGTATCCCCGATGGCCGTGCTCGGGCGGCTGTCCAGGCTGACGCAGCTCACCGGCGTCGAGCTGCGCAAGACCTTCGCCGCGCACGGGCTCGACGCAGCGTCCTTCGACGTGCTCGCCACCCTGCGGCGCAGCGATCCACCGCACTCGCTGACGCCCACCGAGCTGATGCACTCCGCGATGGTGACCTCCGGTGCCATCACGCAGCGACTCGATCGGCTCGAGGAGCGGGGACTGGTGCGGCGAACCCCCAACGAGTCCGACGGCCGCGGCGTCCGGGTCTTTCTCACCGACGCGGGGCACGACCTCATCGACGAGGCGCTACCCGATCACGTCGCCACCGAGGAGCGCATCCTCGGTCCGCTCACCCCGAAGCAGCGCGCTGCGCTGGCGGATACGTTGCGCGTGCTGCTCGAATCACTGGGCGACACAACCTGATTGGCGGGCACGGGCCGTCGTGACGCACCGGCGATTCCGCCGCACTTGAACGTCGGGCCATCCTTCATTGGTGCCCGACCACCAGCGATTCCCCGCGCACGAACTCCGGACCGACCTTCGCAGCAATCGACGGCAGGTCAAGCGGCAGGCAAGGCGGCGACCAGTCCGCGGATGTAGTTGACGCGTTGTTCGGTGTCGAAGACCTGGGCGCGATCGGTGATCTTGACCTGGGTCGCGTAGTAGAAATCCGATCCTTGCACGCTGACCTGGACGAATCCCTGGATCTTCTCCTCCTTGACGGCCAGGAACACCAAGCCGAGCAGACAAAAGATCATCAGCAGCACAGCGAGCACGATCGCGTACGAAGGAATGCGCCGGTCGACGGTGGTCTGATTGGTGACAATCCAGACGGTGCCCGCCAAGGGACGCTGCCCGGACGGTGTCAGCACCCGAGTCGCCGTGCATCCGATATCGCCGACGGTCACCAGAACCGGCTCCGGAGTGAACGGTTTACCCTCAGGCGGAGGCGGCTCCGGCCCCGAATACCATTGCGGCCGACCCATTTCGGGGTCAGGCGTGCGATCGATCGCGTCATCGGACATCGCCAGGCACCTCCCTGCCCGCGAAGGGGACGATCCCCCCGCATCACGTCGGCCGGCGAGTCCTCGTTGCCGCGTCGTCGCCAGCTGAGGAACCTTCCACGTTACTACTCGTCAATGCCACTCGACAACTAGTAGACGGTCAGCAAATACGCGGTCCAGTAAAGGACTTTGCAGGTAGAGCGACCGACATGGACGACGGAGGCAGCGAACAACCCGCCACCTCCGCCGTCCGGCGACCGATCAGCGTTCAGTGCGCTCCCAATGGAACGGGCAGTGCGTGCCGCCGAATCCGATGGTGGTGACGCGGTCGAAACGGAATCCGTGCTTCGCCGGGTCGATAGCGCGGATCCAGTTCGCGTCGAACTCACACATCACCGGCGTCAGCTCCGACGCCGAATGTGCAACCAGCACATCATGATAGAAGCACTGAACGACATCCACGTGGTACCGCTGGTGGTCGTCCGCCGGTCGCTCGAAGGTGAATCCCGCGCCGAAGGCGTGTTCCTCGCGCGACTTCGACACCGCGACCATGGTGGCGAACGGGTCGTCTGCGGAATCGAGCATCGACCGGGTCGCTTTCTGAACGGCGTCGCCGAGCGGTTCGACGAACGCACCGCGCAGCGCGGCAATGGTGGCGTCGCGACCGAGCCGAGGGCGCAAGACCCGGTAGGCGACCACCAAGGCCAGCGTCATCCGCAGGTTGTAGCGCGCGGGCTCGTCCACGCATCGGTGCGCGTCGGCGGCTTCCATCTCCGCGAGTTCCCCACGCATATCGGCGAAGAGGCCCTCGGGTAGGTCCGCATCGGGCAAACCCGCTGCGAGGTGGTCGAAAAATGCTTCGACGACGGCTGCCGAATCGCGTGCCGCATCGGGCACGTACTCGTTGTCGGCGAGGTCGAAGGGGTCGGTGTGCATACTGCGTCCTTTCGAGACATCGCCGGTCTCGAACACAGCACAACCACAAGGCAGGGGTCGGCCGTGCCCGTCACCGACGAGCACGCCAACGCGCTCCACCGACCTACCTGGCGCTGACGATATTCTTGGATAGTCCCGCGGCTGCGAGACATTCGCAGCATCCCACGCGCGGCAATTCTTGTCCAATGGCCCTGGTACCGAAGTCTTTTCACGGTCGGCATGCCTGCACGGAAAGCAGGGGCACAGCGGACACCCGACGGCCGCGGGCCGAGGGTCGACATACCCGCTCCGGTCTGTCTAGACTGTCCAGATGGGGACACTTCAGCTAGACCAGGAGGCAGAGACGGTGCAATGGCAAGTTCAGGAGGCCAAGCAACGATTCTCCGAGGTATTGCGTGCGGCGGAATCGGACGGGCCACAGACCATCACCCGCCACGGTGACGCGGTGGCGGTAGTCCTCGATATCAACGAGTACCGCAAGCTGACGCGGCCGGACATCAGCTTCGTCGACCATCTCCTGGTGACATTCTCGGGTCTCGGCGACGACGTAGCCGACGTACTCGACGAGGTCGAGAGCGCGCGACAGCACAGCATGCCGCGCGACGTCGACCTGTTCGACGATGCGGCCGGATAATTGTGAGCTACCTCCTCGACACCAATGTGTTGTCCGAAATAATGCGACCGAAGCCCGCACCCGCGGTTCTCGACTGGTTGAGCAAGGCACGCCTGGCCGACCAGTGGCTCAGCGTCGTCACCGTCGGTGAGCTGCGCCGAGGCGTCGCGTTGCTGCGCCATCGGGGCGGGACAGCGCGGGCGCAACTCTTCGAGCAGGCGATCGCCGATATCGAAACCCGGCACGGCGATCGCATCCTGCCCGTCACCACCGAGATCGTCCGGGCGTGGGCCCGCATCAGCATTCACCCGATCGACATGGCGGACGGGCTCATCGCGGCCACCGCACTGACGCATGGTCTAGCCGTGGTCACCCGCAATGTGAAGCACTTCGAGGAGACGGGTGCGGCCGTGATCAACCCGTTCGGGTGAAGCGGGTCAGCGGTTGTCGAAGGCGCGTAGCAGTTCTTCGGCGGCCAGTGCGGCGGTGAGGGTTCCGTCGCGGACCTGCTTTTCCACCTGTGCGCGAATGGCTTTCACCTTCGGGTTGTCGGCGAGGCGGCGCAGCAGCTGATCGTGCACCATGGTCCACGTCCAGTCGATCTGCTGGCGGCGGCGCTTCTCGTCGAATTCGCCTGCATCGGTGAGGACCCGGCGGTGTTCGAGGACGGTGTCCCAGAACTTGTCCAGCCCGATACCTTCCAGGCCGCTCATGGTGAGCACCGGCGGACGCCACAGCGCGTCGTGCGGGTGGATCAACCGGAGCGCGCCGGCCAGTTCGCGGGCAGCGGACTTGGCTTCCATCTCGTGCTTGCCGTCGGCCTTGTTGACCGCGACCAGATCGGCCAGCTCCAGCACACCTTTCTTGATGCCCTGCAACTGATCACCGGTCCGAGCCAACGTCAGAAAACAGAAGACATCGACCATATTGGCGACCGTCACCTCGGACTGACCGACCCCGACCGTCTCCACCAGGATCACGTCGTACCCGGCGGCCTCGAGCAAGACGATGGTCTCCCGGGTCGCCTTCGCCACACCGCCGAGGGTCCCCGCGGTCGGCGACGGCCGGATATAAGCGTTGCGCTCCACCGACAGACGCGCCATCCGCGTCTTGTCACCCAGGATCGAACCACCGGTCCGCGTGGACGACGGATCGACCGCGAGCACCGCGACCCGATGCCCCTTGCCGATCAGATCCATCCCGAGCGCATCGATGAAGGTCGACTTGCCGACCCCCGGAACACCGGTGATGCCAACACGATTCGACACCACCGCCGTCTCGGAGCTGTGCTTGTCCGGCGTCAACTTCAGCAACAGCTGCTGCGCCTGATCCCGGTGATCGGCGCGCGTCGACTCCACCAGCGTGATCGCCCGCGCCAGGGCGGCCCGCTCGCCCGCCCGCACCGCCTCGGCCATCGCATCGATGTCGATCGCCCGGCCACGTCGCACGGACCCGGCACCGTCCGCTCGCGAGCCCGGCTGGCGAGCGTCCGATGGCGATTCCTGACCTGCACCGGACGAGTCCGGCCGAAGGCCGCCATCGGCCGAGGTAACCGCGGAATCGCGCTCGCTCATTCGGCCGCGGCGGAATCCTCGGCGCCGCTGCCGCTTTCGGGTGACAACTCCGGGTGGCCGAGCTCGGTGGCGAGCTTCTTCAGCAGATCGATCGCGGCGTCGGCGATGACGGTGCCGGGCGGGAAGATCGCCGCGGCACCGGCTTCGTAGAGCGCGTCGAAGTCACCGGGCGGGATGACGCCGCCGACGATGACCATGATGTCGGGTCGCCCCGCCCCGGCCAGCGCCTGCCGCAGGGCGGGCACCAGCGTGAGGTGGCCCGCCGCGAGCGAGGACACACCGACAACGTGCACGTCGTTGTCGGCGGCCTGCTGCGCCACCTCTTCCGGGGTCTGGAACAGCGGGCCCACATCGACATCGAAGCCGAGGTCGGCAAAGGCGGTGGCGATCACCTTCTGGCCGCGGTCGTGCCCGTCCTGCCCCATCTTCGCGACGAGGATGCGCGGGCGACGACCCTCCGCCTCGGCGAAGGCCTCGACCAGATCGCTCGCCTTGGTGATGTTGCTGACCTTGCCTGCCTCGTCGCGGTACACACCGGAGAGCGTACGGATCTCGGCCTGGTGCCTGCCGTATACCTTCTCCAGCGCGTCGGAGATCTCGCCGACGGTCGCCTTGGCGCGCGCGGCATCGATGGCGAGGGCGAGCAGGTTGTTTTCCATGCCGCCTTCGGAAGAAGCTGCGGCACGGGTCAATTCGGCGAGCGCGCGTTCGACCGCACCGGCGTCCCGATCGGCGCGCAACTGCCGCAGCTTGTCGATCTGCTCGGCGCGCACCCGGGAGTTCTCGACCTTGAGCACCTCGACCTGCTGGTCTTCTTCGGCCTGATACTTGTTGACGCCGATCACGGGCTGCTGCCCGGTGTCGATCCGCGCCTGGGTGCGCGCGGCGGCCTCCTCGATGCGCAACTTCGGGATGCCCTCACCGATCGCCTGCGCCATGCCGCCGTGCGCCTCCACCTCGGCGATGTGCGCGCGGGCCCGGTTGGCCAGCTGATGGGTCAGCCACTCGACGTAATACGAACCGCCCCACGGGTCGACCGGCCGGGTGGTGTTGGACTCCTGCTGGATCAGCAGCTGGGTGTTGCGGGCGATGCGGGCGGAGAAGTCCGTCGGCAGGGCAAGCGCCTCGTCCAGCGCGTTCGTGTGCAACGACTGGGTGTGCCCCTGGGTCGCCGCCATCGCCTCGATGCAGGTGCGTGCGACGTTGTTGTAAGCGTCCTGCGCGGTCAACGACCAGCCCGAGGTCTGCGAATGTGTGCGCAGCGACAGCGATTTCGAGCTCTTCGGCTCGAACTTCGCGACCAGCTCGCTCCACAGCAGCCGCCCGGCACGCAGCTTGGCGACCTCCATGAAGAAGTTCATGCCGATGGCCCAGAAGAACGACAGCCGCGGCGCGAACTTGTCCACCTCCATGCCCGCGTCGATACCGGCCCGGATGTACTCGACGCCGTCGGCGAGGGTGTAGGCCAGTTCCAGGTCGGCGGTCGCGCCCGCTTCCTGAATGTGGTAGCCGGAGATGGAGATCGAGTTGAACTTCGGCATCTTGGCACTGGTGTAAGCGAAGATGTCGGAGATGATCCGCATCGAGGGCTTCGGCGGGTAGATGTAGGTGTTGCGGACCATGAACTCCTTCAGAATGTCGTTCTGAATGGTTCCGGCCAGCTGCTCCGGCGCGACGCCCTGTTCTTCTGCCGCAA
Source organism: Nocardia suismassiliense (assembly GCF_900269665.1). Lineage (GTDB taxonomy): Bacteria > Actinomycetota > Actinomycetes > Mycobacteriales > Mycobacteriaceae > Nocardia > Nocardia suismassiliense. Next base: position 4,573,797 of record NZ_LT985361.1, on the reverse strand, counting down.
CGACATACAGCGCGAGGATCGGCAACACCGCGCCGTTCATCGTCATCGACACGCTGACCTGGTCGAGCGGGATGTGGTCGAACAGCTGGCGCATGTCGAGGATGGAGTCGATGGCCACCCCGGCCATGCCGACGTCACCCTGCACGCGCGGGTGATCGGAGTCGTAGCCGCGGTGCGTGGCGAGGTCGAAGGCGACCGAGAGACCCTTCTGCCCCGCCTGAAGGTTGCGGCGGTAGAAGGCATTCGAGTCCGCGGCGGTGGAGAAGCCCGCGTACTGCCGGATGGTCCACGGCTGGTTGACGTACATCGTCGGGTACGGGCCGCGCACGAACGGGGCGACGCCGGGCACGCTGTCGAGCGGATACCCTTCGGCCGCAACGGCATCCCGGTCGGCCTTGGTGAACACCGGTGGCACGTCGATGCCTTCGGGCGTCGACCACTTCAGCTGCTCGGGCGCGTAGTGGTTGGCCGCGGCCGCCTCGCGTACGTAAGCCTCGACCTGCGTGGCGTCCACGGCGGCGGGCTCGGGCGCCCGTTCGGTCAGCGGCACCTCGGCGAAATTGCCGATCAGATGCTTGATCTCGCGAGTAGTCATCAGGCTCCCACCTTCTCCAACAGGCCGGACAGCGCGGCGACCGCATCGATCTTCGCCGCGAGGAATCCGTCCGGACGCTGCGCGTCATCCAGCTCGGCGATCGCCTTCGCGGCACCCGCCAGCAACACCGTTTCCACGCCGGCGGCACGCAACTGCTGCACCGCCGCACCGGCTTCCGCGCCGTAGCGCTTGTCCGAACCACACAGCACCGCGATCGGCGCACCGGCTTCGGTTGCCGCCGCGGCGATTCCGTCCACCGTCAATGGTCCGGGATTGACGGACTCGATACCACCGGAGGCGAGCAGATTCGCAATGAAGGTCACTCGGACGTTGTGCTCGGCGACCGAACCCAGCGGCACCAGCAGCGCTTTCGGCCGCGCACCGCGCTCGGCCAGGTATGCGTCGGAGCGGTTGCGCAGCGCCTCGAACGTGGCACCGTAGCGGGCCACCCGATCGGCTTGACGCGCTGCCTCGGACAGCGGCGGCTCTGCCAGGTTCGGAAATTCGTTTACCCCGGTGACCGACGTCTTGCGGTGGGCCACATCGGTATCCCGGGCCGCCTTGGTGGCGGCGATGCGCTCGGCGATGAGCCCGCTGTCCAGCGCGGCGAGATAGCCGCCCGCGGCCTCGATCTCCTGCATGAACTCCCACGCCTTCGCGGCGAGCGCGCCGGTCAGGTCCTCGACATACCAGGAGCCGGCACCGGGATCCTGCACGAAACCCAGGTGCGACTCCTCGAGCAGCAGCAGCTGGGTATTGCGAGCCATCCGGTCCGCGAAGGACTTCGAGACGCCGAGCTCACCGGCGGGCAGCGCGGCATCGAACGGCAGCACGGTCACCGTGTCCGCCCCACCGACCCCGGCGCCGAACGCCGCGAGCGTGGTGCGCAGCAGGTTTACCCACGGGTCGCGCTGGGTCATCATGGCCGCGGAGGTCACCGCGTGCTGCGGCGCGCCACCGAAATCCGGTGCGCCGCACACGTGCGCGACACGGGCCCAGAGTTGGCGTGCGGCACGGAATTTGGCGATTGTGGCGAATTGGTCGTCGGTGGCGGCGAAGCGGAAGCTCAGCTGCTCCAGCGCATCCGCGATATCGAGGCCCTCGGTGAGGGCGCGCAGGTAGGCCAGGCCCGCGGCGACGGCGGCACCGAGCTCCTGGGCGTCGGAGGCGCCCGCGTTGTGGAAGACGGTGCCGTCCACGGTGATCGCGCGGACCGTCTCGGCGCGCGCTACCGCGGCCCCGGCCAGCGTCACTGTCTCCGTGAGCCCGACATCGGCGATTCCAGCGAACCGGCTGGTGAGCGGCGCCGCACCGAGCGAAACGTGAATGTCCTTGCGCGAAGCCGTCTCATAGCTGTCGAGCGCGGTGTACAGCTGCGCCGCCGCGTCGACCGTGGCGGTGCCAGCGTCGAGGGTCACCGGCGCGAGATCGAACAGCAGCCCGGACAGCGCCGTGGGCAGCTCGGCCGCCGGTACGCCGCGATCGCCGACGCCGAGCCAGACAGCGCTGATCCCGCTGCCCAGACCGGCCAGGATCTCCCGATTGACCGCAGCAGCGTCGTCGCCGCCGAAATGCGCGCTGACGTACCAGCCGCGGTGGACGTCGCGGGTGGCGTCGCCGCCCCGGACGAACGGATAGGTACCGGGCAGCGGCTGCTCGGGCAGCTCGTCCTTGCGCGTGTACAGCGGGGCGATGGTCAGCCCGTCGTAGGTGGTCTCCGCGAGCAGATGCTCTGGTTCCGCAGGCAAGTCGGCGATATCGACCCGCCGGACCTTGGCCAGCACCCCGGCCACGCCCTTGCGCCACGCGGCGAACTGCGGAACCGGATCCGCGCCCGTGGGCGCCACATCCGGCCCGGGCTCTGAAGCAATCGGCATAGCTTGCTTTCCTCTTCCACTCGACTGCAGGCGCACCCGTGGTGTGTGCCGAAACCGCAGCATTCGCCCAGTTCAGCGACTACTTTGGTTAACGAGCATTCGTCCCGTTTCTTCTGATGCTAGCGGGACCGCTGCGACACGTTGTCCCCCAGTACCACTACCACCCGGTAACCTGGCCCCGGTGACCAGGCTGATCCGTGACCCGCGCGTGCTCGCGACGATCGTCGGCATCGCCGCGCTGTTCGTCGCCGCGCTGCTGGTCCCGCTGCCGACTCCACAGCAGATCCAGGACTGGGCGGGCTCGGTCGGCCCGATCTTTCCGTTGGTGTTCTTCGTAGTGCACGCGCTGGTGACCGTCGCGCCGATCCCACGCACCGTGTTCACGGTGAGTGCCGGGTTGCTCTTCGGCCCGGTGCTCGGCATCGCGCTGGCCGTCGGCGCGACCACGGTCAGCGCCGCGCTCGCCGTCCTGCTCGTGCGCGCCCTGGACCGCGAACAGGTGGCCTCGCGCCTCACCCACCCGGCCGTGCGCGCCGTCGACGATCGGCTGCGGCGGCGCGGCTGGCTCGCGGTCGGCTCGCTGCGCCTGATCGCCTTCGTGCCGTTCTCGGTGCTCAACTACTGCTGCGGACTGTCCTCGATCCGCTTCTGGCCGTACATGGTTGCCACGCTGCTCGGTGTGCTGCCCGGCAGCGTCGGCACCGTCATCCTCGGCGACGCCCTCACCGGCAACACCCACCCGGCCATGATCGTGTTCTCCGGGGTGCTGGTCGCCATCGGCGTAGTCGGGTTGGTCGTCGACGCGCGCTGGAACAACGGCGAGCGTGTCGTACCGACCGAGGAACCCACACCAGCCGCAGTCGCCAAGTAGCCCCCTGGGACGACGGATAAGCCGCACACTTTTTGAGGAGCCGCATACCGAATCGCATGCGAATTCGTGTGCGCCACCTCAAAAAGTGTGCGGCGGTGCCCGTGCGGATCGGTTGGCGATTCACCGACAGCCCGGCGATCAGTGGCCGATCAGCTCAGTCGACGGTCAGCTCGATCGGGACGGCGACCACGTCGACCATGGCACCGTTGCGCAGCACGGTGACCGGCAGTTTGACACCGATCGCATCGGCGAACAGCTGGCGTTGAATGCCCTGCGCGTCACGCACTTCGGCGCGCCCGACGCTGAGGACCAGATCGCCGCGGCGTAGGCCCGCCTGCTCGGCTGGACCGCCGCGGACCACCTCCATGATGCGGACACCTGCGCTCTGTCCGGTGCGGGCGGCGACGGCGGCGGGTAGTGGTGCGGGCATGCCGACCAGGCCCAGGTACGCGCGGCGCACTCGACCGTCGGTGTGCAGGGTATCGATGATGCGCCGAGTGGTCGCGTTGATCGGAATCGCCAGGCCCAAACCGATTCCCGCGACGGCGGTGTTGATGCCGACCACCCGGCCCGCCGAATCCGACAGCGCGCCACCGGAATTGCCCGGATTGAGGGCCGCGTCGGTTTGGATCACGTCCTCGATGACCCGCCCTGCGCGGCGCGAGGCAACCGGGACGGCACGGCCCAGCGCGCTCACCACCCCCGCAGTGACCGAACCGGCGAGTCCGAGCGGGCTGCCCACGGCCACCACCAGCTGACCCACGACGAGTTCGTCCGCGTCGCCCAGCGTCACCGCCGCGGGCGCGCCGTTGCGAGAATGCAGGACGGCCAGGTCGGAGAGCGGATCGATGCCGACAACCTCGAACTTGGCCTCCACCCCGTCGGCGAACACCACCTCGCCGCCGCTGGCCGACCCGATGACGTGCGCGTTGGTCAGCATGAAGCCGTCTTCCGTGAACACCACCGCCGACCCACTGCCCCGCCGGGTGCGCACGCTGGCCACATGTGGCGTGACCGACGCGGCAACCCTGATCACCGTGCGCGAATAGGCATCCATCGCGGCGTCATCGTCCACGTCGACCACCACCCCTGATTACACGTCTGCACCAACCCCTCCAGCATGCCCGCACTCAGCTCGGGGCGCACTGTGTTCACCAGAGCCCCAACCAAATCGGCCAGGCGAACCGGGGTGTCGGTCAGGCGGCGGGGCTCATGGTGGCGCCTTCGAAGAACTCCGCCTCGGTCATGCCGAGCCGGGTGGTGACCAGCTCGAGGGCGAGGCGCAGCACCTCCGGCGCGGTCGGCGCGACGACCTGCGACTGCTCGAGTCGCGTGGTCCCGCATTCGACGCGCACCCGGCAGCGCCAACCGGTGCGGTCGGGATACGGCTGGGGTCGTCCGATCGCGACGTATACCGGCACGCCGTCGTGCAGGAACTCGTTCGTGGCCAGCAGGTCGTCGGCCGGCGTGATCATCACAGCCATATCAGCCACGACCGATCACAAGCAATGTTGCAGCTACAAGTCGGTTCCTCATCGGATGCTCCCGGTAATACTCAACAGGCAGGGCACTTACGACTATCCGTTCGCGATGAATCTAACTCGCCCGCCGACACTCCGCAACATTTGAGCAAACATTCAGTCACGGCAGTTGAACCACACACCTCAGCGACGGCGGCGACGCCGGTCGGGCGACGAATTCCGGCCAGCATCCCCAGACACGGCAGGCCAACAGGCACAACAGAATTGCGTCTACCTGCGGCATTCGAATTACCTATTGCCTCATCCGTCTGAGACGGTATCGTACTAGTAGTACCGCATACTGACGGTACCGAGCTCAATGAGGTGCGAGATGACCGAGCAGAGTGTGCGAACCAAGGAACGCGCGGGCAGCGCATATCCGAGAGCGCGGCGAATCAGATTCCGCTTCGGCGAGCCGGTGCCCATGTCGAAGTACTACGCGGGCGGCGACATGGTGTTCAGCCACTTCATCGCCGGGCTTTCCGCGGGATTCCCGCCGGGCGAGGAGTCGTTCATCCGCTCGGTGCGCCGATTCGCCGACGAGATCACCGATCCGGTGCTCAAGAAACGAGTCGCCGGGTTCATCGGCCAAGAGGCGATGCACGGCCAGGAACACCGGCGGCTCAACGAGAAGCTGATCGAGATGGGCTACCCCATCGAGTGGCTGGACGCGCCGGCCGCCATCGAACGGCAGAAGCGCCTCGAACAGCGCATCCCGGCACGGTTGCACCTGGCCGCCACCGCGGCGGCCGAGCACTACACGGCGGTGCTGGCCGAACGCGTGCTGTCCAGTCCTGAGATCCAGGCCCTCGCCGGCGACGACGAAGTGCGAAACCTCTTGAACTGGCACGCTTTCGAGGAGCTGGAGCACAAGTCGGTGGCCTTCGATGTGTACCGCGCGGTCGGTGGCACGGAGACCATGCGCATCCTCACCATGGCGACGCTGGTGGCGCTCACCCTCCCGCTCACGGCCGTCGGCCTGAGCGTATCGCTCGGCCGGGATCCGGACGCGCGGCGTTATCCGTTGAGCCTGGCCAGAGAGGCCTTCACGCTGTTCCGCGGGCCGGTCTTCCGTGGCATCGGCCGCGAACTGGTGCTGTATCTGCGGCCCGGCTTCCATCCCGACGACATAGATTCGCGAGAGTTGTTGCACCGCTGGCAGAAAGAACTCTTCGGCACCGACGGCACCCTCGTCGGCCACCTCAAGTAGCCGTATCGAACCCCGGAATCAATGGAGATTCAGATGACTTCCAGCGTGCAGCACACCGGCGCGGGCAGCTACCCGAAGGTGCGGCGGATGAAATTCCGCTTCGGCCAGCCGGAACCGATGACCAAGTACTACGCGGGCGACGACATCGTGCTCAGCCATCTGGTGGCACTGCTCTCGGCCGTCTTCCCGCCCGGCGAGGAATCGTTCATCCGATCGGTGCGCCGATTCGCCGACCAGATCACCGATCCGGTGCTCAAGAAACGAGTCGCCGCCTTCATCGGCCAAGAGGCGGTGCACGGCCAGCAGCACGGCAAGTTGAACGAGCAGCTGTTCGCGCTCGGCTATCCCCTGCAACAGGTGGTGAGCCGACAGCACCGCCTCGTCCAGCAGGCCGAGCGGCTGGCACCGCCCGCCGCCCACCTCGCCGTCACGGCCGCCGCCGAGCACTACACCGCGGTACTGGCGGCGCGGGTGCTCTCCAGTAGCGAAATCCAGTCCCTCGCAGGTGATCCCGAGGTGCGTAATCTGCTCAACTGGCACGCCCTCGAAGAGCTGGAACACAAGTCGGTGGCCTTCGACGTCTATCGCGCGGTCGACGGCCCGGAGTGGCTGCGGATCGCCGTCATGTCGGTGCTGTACGCCTTCACGATCCCGGTGGTCGGGCTGGGAGTGCTCGCCTCGATCGTCGCCGATCCCGCCGCATGGCGGCCGGTCACCGTCGCCCGGCAGACCTATCGGCTGGCGCGCGGGCCGATCGTGCGCGGTCTGCTCAGCGAGATCCAGGTGTATCTGAAGCCGGGTTTCCACCCGGACGATGTCGACACCGCCGCCTTGCTGCGGCAGTGGCAGAACGAATTGTTCGGCGCCCAAGGCGCGCTCGTGGATCGCGTCCGATGAGCGCGGTGCAGCCCGACTACGAAGTGATCGTGGTCGGCGCGGGGTTCGGCGGCATCGGCGCTGCCATTGCCCTGCAACGCAGAGGTATTCACGACTTCGTCATCGTGGACAAGTGGGATCGGGTCGGCGGAACCTGGCACGCCAACACCTATCCCGGTGTCGCCGTCGATATTCCGTCGTTCATCTACAGCTTCTCCTACGAGCAGCGGGGCGACTGGTCGCGAATCTTCGCGCCGGGCACCGAGTTGCGCGACTACGCCGAGAGCATGGTCGACAAGTACGGGCTCCGGCCGAAGCTGCGGCTGAACACCACGATCGTCTCTGCGGTGTTCGACGCCGAGGACAGCGTCTGGTTGCTCGGCACCGACGGCGGCCGCACGCTCACCGCCCGCTACGTCGTGATGGCGATCGGCGGGCTGGAACGCCCGAAGATGCCCGACATTCCGGGCCTGCACGACTTCGGCGGCACCCTGATGCACACGGCGCTGTGGGACGATGATGTCGCGCTGACGGGCAAGCGGGTCGCGGTGATCGGCACCGGCGCGACCGCGCTGCAACTGGTGCCCGCGATCGTCGACGAGGTGGCGCACCTGAGCGTCTTCCAGCGGACACCGATCTGGGTGTTCCCGAAAACCGATGCGGCGGTGGGCCGGATCGGGCGCGCGGTGCTCGAACGACCGTGGGTGCGTTCCGGTATCCGCCTGGTCGGCACCGTCGCCACCGAGATCGGCATGGGCGGCATGGTGGCCGGCCCGGCCTGGCTGTCCGACGCGGGCCGGCGACTGGCGGAGATTCCCGCACGGCGGTGGATGCGCGGCCAGGTGCACGATCCGGTACTGCGCGAGAAGCTGATTCCGGCCTACGGATTGGGCTGCAAGCGGCCGTCGATGTCGAACGACTACCTGTCGACGTTCAATCGATCGGATGTCAGCCTGGTCACCGAGCCGATCGGGTTCGTCGGCGAGCGCGGGATCACCACCGAGGACGGGGTCGACCACCCGGTCGACGTGCTGATCTGCGCCACGGGATTCAAACTGTGGGAGAAAGATTCGATACCGCCCTTCCCAGTAACCGGCCGCGACGGTCTCGATCTGGGTGAGTTCTGGGACCGGCATCGATTCCAGGCGTACCACGGTGTTTCGGTGCCGGGGTTCCCGAATATGTTCACCATCACCGGACCCTACGGTTTCGTGCTCGGCTCCTATATCTGGATGATCGAGGCCACCGCCGCGCACCTGAGCCGGGCCATCGCCGAAACCAAACGCCGCGGCGCGACCGAGTGCGAGATCAGCAGGCAGGCGCACGACGAGTACTTCGCCAAATGCCTACGCCGACAGCAGAAGAACTTTCTCTTCACTGACGTCTGCACGGGATCGAACACCTACTACATCAACAGCCACGGGGATTCACCGTTCCGGCCGTCCACCCACGGCGAGATGTACTGGCAGAACCGGCATTTCGATCTCGACGACTACCACTATCGGAACACCGTTCCCGCACCGCGGACCGGCGCGATCCTCGAGGAATCCGTATGAAGCTCACCAACATCGAGCCGAACCTGGTGGTGGTGACCGGTGCGGGCAGCGGCATCGGCCGGGCCATCGCCCTCCGATTCGCCAGGGCGGGCGCGCATGTCGTGGTCTCCGACCTCGACCTGGATTCGGCCCTGGCGACCGAGGCGATGATCCACGCACGCGGCCGGCGGGCCTCCGCCGCCCGTCTCGACGTCACCGATCCGGTCGCGTGGGCGGCGTTCGCCCGGGACGTGCTCGCCGACCACGGTGTGCCGGATGTCCTGGTCAACAATGCGGGCATGCTGGTCAGCGGTGCGTTCGTGGACCTCTCGCCTGCGGATTGGGATCGCCAGCTCAGCGTGAACCTGCTCGGGGTGGTGCACGGCTGCCGCGTCTTCGGGCAGCAGATGATCGACAACCGTAAGCGCGGGCACATCGTGAATATCGCGTCGGCGGCCGCGTTCACGCCGACGCCGGTGATGTCGGCGTATTCGGTGTCCAAGGCCGGGGTGAAGATGCTCACCGAGTGTCTACGACTCGAGTTCGGGCCCAAAGGCATCGGAGTCAGCGCGATCTGTCCCGGCGTGATCAACACCAACATCGGCGAGCACGCCGTCACCGTGGGAGTGGATCAGGACCTCATCGAGCGTGGCAAGGAACTGACGCGGCGGGTACAGGACGCGGCCGCGAAACTGCCGTTCGCACCGCTGAGTCCGGATCTGGTCGCGCGGGCAGCGCAACGGGCGGTGCGCTATGACCTCGCCGTGGTGCCGGTGCGCGCCGAGGCCTGGCTGGGGTATTTCATGCTGCGCATCGCGCCAGGGGTGAATCGGCGGTTGACGCAACCGTTGGATGTGCAACGGCTCGAACGGATCGGGCGGCGCGTGCTCCGGCTGATCGATCCGGTCGCGGCAACGCCGGCCGCCCAGCCGCTTTCACCGCCGCTCGAGGTGTCGAGGTAGCACGATGAACGCGGACAACGGCGTGCGCGGACATGTTTTGAAGGTCGGCGCGGTCGTCGAGGAGACGGCCGACGCCCGCACCCTGATCTTCGAGGTACCCGACGAGCTCAGCGAACGCTTCCGCTACCGTCCCGGCCAGTTCCTCACCCTGCGGGTGCCCAGCGAGCGCACCGGCTCGGTGGCGCGGTGCTACTCGTTGTGCACCAGCCCGCACTGTGACGACCGGATCGCGGTGACCGTCAAGCGGATCGCGGGCGGCTATGCCTCGAACCTGCTCTGCGACACCGTCGCCGTGGGTGACCTGATCACGGTGCTGGAGCCGTCCGGCTCGTTCGGACCGCGTGATCTGGATACCGATGTGCTGCTGTGCGCGGCGGGCAGCGGCATCACACCGGTCATGTCGATCATCAAATCCATGCTGGTCGGCGGTAGCGGGAATATTGTTGTGCTGTATGCCAATCGGGATCGGCAGTCGATGATCTTCGCCGACGCGCTCGATGAGTTGGCGAGCCGCTACCCCGATCGTTTACGCGTGCTGCACTGGCTGGAATCGGAGCGCGGGCTACCCACCTCGAAGGAGGTTGCCGAACTCGTACGGCCGTACTCGGATCATGAGTGGTTTCGTTGCGGGCCTGCGGGATTCATGACCGTGGTCGGCACCGCGGCCCAGGCCTTGCGTGTGCCGGCGACTCGTATACACACCGAGGAGTACCGGTCCTTGCAGTCAAATCCGTTCGATGAACCTCACCGCAACAGCGAAACACTGCCCGCCGCAACAGATGCCGCCATTGCCGAAGTGGAGATCGACGGCACGACCCACGTCCTCAACTGGCCCAAGCAGACTCCCCTGCTGGATGTGCTGCTGGCCAACGGGATCGACGCGCCCTACGTCTGCCGCGAATCCGCCTGCGGCACCTGTGTCTGCTCGGTGAAGCAAGGCCGCACCCGAATGCGGCAGTGCGAGGCACTCATCGATGACGAGATCGCGCTCGGCCTGACCCTCGCTTGCCAAACCCTCCCGGAGTCACCCCGGGTCCACATCGCCTTCGACCAATAGCCGGGGCGATTCACTCCGGCAGGAACGCGAGGTGAGCCGGCTTGTCCACGTCGATGGACAGGTTGTTGAGTTCGGCGACACCGTCGAGCATGCCGCGGGCGATGGTGCTCACGTGCTCGGTGAACCGCTCGGTCGACATCACCTCTGTCCTGGCCCGATTCGCGCCGAGCCACCAGTCGGTCGCCGAGCCCACCGCGCCGAAGATCGCGTAGGCGGTGAGCTCCAGACTGCCGGTATCGACGTCCTGCCCGACCAGCCGTTCCTCGATCAGCTGCGCCGCCACCAACGCCGAACGCTGGGCCACCTCGATGGCCCGTTCCGGCTGCTCGGCCTGCTGCGCCATCCGGCTGTGCACCAGAAACCGGAACACGTCGGGCTGTTCCTCCACCACCGCGACGTACTCGGCGATCGCGGTGCGCAGCAGTTCGGCCACCGAATCGGTGGTCAGGCTGATCTTCGCGAGCACGCGCTCCCACAGCAGGCTCTGCACTCGCTCGAGAATCGCCAGATACAGATCGGTCTTGTCCGCGAAATGCCGATACAGCTTGGGTTTGGCACAACCCGCGGCCCGCGCGATGTCATCCATGCTCACGTCGGGCCCGTGCTCGGCCAAAGCGCGGAACGCGGCATCCACGAACTCGCCGCGCACCTGCTCCCGATGCGCACGCCACCGTTCGGTCCTGGCGTCCAGGCGCGGCGCGGCGGGCGAGCTACTACCGGCGGCCGTCATGCCAGTCATGATATTGAATGCCGAGCTCGGCCACGCCGCACGGGCGGTCAGCGCAGCCAGCCCTTTCGTTTGATGTACGCCAGCGGGATCACCGCGGCCACCAGGGTCATGCAGGTGGTGGCGACGAAGCCGTGCTGCCATTCCAGTTCGGGCATCCAGGTGAAATTCATGCCGTAGAAGGTGGCGATGAGGGTGGGCGGCAGGAAGACCGCGGTGATGATGGTGAACACCTTGACGATCTGATTCTGTTTGACGTCGAGCCAGGTCATCACCGACTGTTGCAGGTAGCGGACCTTGTCGTGTTCGAAGCCCGCGTGCTGTTTCACCCCGTCGATGTCGGCGATCAGGATGGCGAGCAGGCTCTCCAGTTCGGCGCTGTGCACGGTGCTGTCGGCCATCAGATGCCTTGCGGCACGCGCTAATTGGAGCTGGGTCTCCTGCGTGCGCGAGACGATCTCCTCGGCGGCGTTCATCCGCGACATGGTGCCGCGCATGTCGGCCACGCCGATCTCGCGGCCGCGCTGGTCGTAGCCGTTGGTGGCCATCTCGATCTCGTCGTTCATCGCCTCCAGCGCGTCGCTGGCGTAGTAGATGACCCGCTCGGACGCCTCGTTCAGCGCCCACAGCAGCGCGTACATCACGCCGTGCGCGGAGCCGGTGAGGGCGGGGTTGCGGCGCATCTTCGCGATCGCCTTGTCGAACGGCACGAAGTGCTCGTCCGGTTGCAGCGTCACCAGGAATTCGGAACCGAGTGCGAAGACGATCGTTTCGCGTTCGATGGCGTCGCCGCGTTTGTAGTTGGCGACGACCGGCAGGTACAGGAAATTGTCGGTCTCCCAGACCCGGTTCCGCGCGGCGGCGAAGTCGACGCCGAGCCGCTCGCGCAGGACGGCGGCGGTGTCGGTGTCGCCCGCCGCCAGCGGAATCCAATGTTGTTGCAGGACTTCGGTGTCGAACCGGTCGGCGGGCACGGCGCTACTCAGGGCAGGCATCGCTACCGACCGTAGGACGAGTGGGCGGGTGAACCCGACGAGGAACCGACCGGCCCCTGCGGGTGGGCGTAGTGCATGGTCAGCAGCCCCGCACTGATCAGCAGGTAGAGGCCGATGGTGAACCAGATCGACTGCCGCTCCAGATTCGGTGCGCGGTGCGCTGTTTCGGCCTTCTTGAACATGATCGCCATGGCGGAACTCCCCTACTTCGTTGTGTCTGGTTCTGGCAGTGCCCGCCTCCCTCGCGGGTCGAATGTCCGTGCGCGAGCCGATCGAGCCGCGCCCGGATATCGGCGCGCGCCCTTGCACATTCGCGCTGGTAAGCGCCGTGTGCGACCCCCGCGCTCGTACCTGCCAGCGTTGTAGACGACTCGCGTTGACAAGCGGTCCGTCGGGGACGGTCGCGCCGACTGGACAGGCTGACGCCGGATGCGCCGACCCGTCGGGTCGAAAAGATCGAGAAATGGTGCCGCGTCAGGCGACCGGCCGCTCAGCACGGCCACGGATCGCGCGGGCAGATCAACGACGAACCGGCACAACCCGTTTCGTTAGGGAGAACCGGCCAGAGACGTCGATACTGTCAACCGGCATCAGCCGCTCACCCCGCTTCGTTGGTTGTTCATTTACGCGGACTCGCGCACTCATTATTAGAAACCCGCTGCCCCACATCCGTCAATCAGTTGCGCAAGTATTCCACTCCGTGCCACGCTACCGACAGGTTGGAGGCGGACGTGACCGAGCACGGCGAGCCGGGTCCCATCCCGGCGGCTCAACTACATGACGCGGCAGCGGTTTTCGGCATGCTCGCGGCCACCGCCCGGCTGCAGATCCTCTGGTTGCTCAGCCAAGGCGAACGCGACGTCGGCACGCTGGCCACCGAGATCGGCCAAACCGTGCCCGCGGTGAGTCAGCATCTCGCCAAACTCAAACTGACCGGTCTGGTGCGTATGCGCAAAGAGGGCCGGCGCAATGTCTATACGATCGCCGATCCCGGCATCGCCGATATCGTCCGCCTCGCCTTCCGGCACCACCGGCTGCACGGCGGCCGATTGCCGGACGGCGTCGACTGAGACCAAGATCGCCGCTGCTCAGGTCGCATTTCTACAGACCGGTCGGTACCGTGGCCTGGTCTGACTCCTTTGATGATCCAGAAAGGGAGCGGTGATGACTCCGTTCTCTGCCCGTAATGCCGGATTCGCCGTGCTCGCCCTGGCCGGATTGGTGACGGGATGCAGCAGCACCCCGGACGCCGCCCCTGCGGCGCCCGCCAGTCCGTTCGCCGACTGCGCGCCGGTGACCACCCAGCAGATCAGCGACGCCGTCCATGCCGACAGCCTGACCGCCCACCGCAGCGCGCAGGCCTGCTTCTGGGAGGCGCAGGTCGGTGACGGCGATGCGGGTATCAGCTTCACCTTCTCCGCGCAGGACTCGCTCCAGCAGCTGTGGGACCGCGCCAGAGCCGGCGGCTTCCGGACCGAGCACATGGTGATCACCAAGCACGCCCTCGGCACGGTCACCGCGACCGCGTTCTACGTGCGAAACCCGCACGATCCCGGCGACTGCGCGGTCGTCGCCGCGTCCAACGGCGCCATCACCTGGCGGGTCCAGACCCGTTCGCGCACAACATCACTCGACCCGTGCGCGGCTGCCTTGCAGCTGGCCACGCTGATGGTCGACCTCTCCCCCTAGAACAGGAAATAGCGCTGAGCCATCGGGAGTTCGGTGGCGGGCTGCTCGGTCCAGACCTCGCCGTCGATGCGCACGGTGAACGTGTCCGGGTCGACCTCGATGCGCGGCATGGCGTCGTTGTGCGGCATGTCGGTCTTCTTGCGATCACGAACGTTCTTGACCGGAGCCAGCTTTCGGTTGATGCGCAGCCGGTCGGCCAGGCCGTCGTCGATCGCCTGCTCGGAGACGAAGTGCAGGGAGGTCGCGGCCGCGACGAGCGGGGCGGCACCGAACATGGGCCGCGGCAGCACCGGCTGCGGGGTCGGGATGGAGGCGTTGGCATCGCCCATCGCGGCCCAGGCGATGGCACCGCCCTTGAGCACCGCGTGCGGGCGGACACCGAAGAAGGCGGGCTCCCACAGCACCAGGTCCGCGAGCTTGCCGACCTCCACCGACCCGATCTCGTGGTCGAGACCGTGCGCAACGGCTGGGCAGATGGTGTATTTGGCGATGTACCGCTGCACTCGGGCGTTGTCGGCGGCGCCGTCACCGGGCAGCGCGCCACGGCGGCGCTTCATCACGTGCGCGGTCTGCCAGGTGCGCATGACCACCTCGCCGATGCGGCCCATGGCCTGGGAATCGCTGCCGATCATCGAGATCGCGCCGAGGTCGTGCAGCAGGTCCTCGGCCGCGATGGTGGACGGGCGAATCCGGCTCTCCGCGAACGCCAGGTCTTCCGGGATGGACGCGCTCAGGTGATGGCACACCATCAGCATGTCGAGATGCTCGTCGAGGGTGTTCACCGTGTGCGGGCGGGTGGGATTGGTCGAACTCGGCAGCACGTTGAGATGCGCTGCGACAGTGATGATGTCGGGCGCGTGGCCGCCGCCCGCGCCCTCGGTGTGATAGGCGTGGATGCCGCGGCCCGCGATGGCGCCGAGGGTGTCCTCGACGAAACCGGCCTCGTTCAACGTGTCCGAGTGCAGGGCCACCTGGACGCCCGCCGCGTCGGCGACGGTGAGGCAGGCGTCGATCGCGGCCGGGGTGGAGCCCCAGTCCTCGTGCAGCTTGAAACCTGCTGCGCCGCCACGCAACTGCTCCCACATGGCGTCGGCGCTGACCGTATTGCCCTTGCCGAGCAGCACGATGTTCAGCGGCCAGCCGTCGGTGGCCTCCAGCATCCTGGCCAGATGCCAGGAACCGGGCGTGACGGTGGTCGCCTTGCTGCCCTCGGCCGGGCCGGTGCCGCCGCCGATCAGCGTGGTGATGCCGCCGCCGAGCGCCTCGTCCATCAGCTGCGGACAGATGAAGTGCACGTGGCAGTCGATGGCGCCCGCGGTGAGGATGCGGCCGTTACCCGCGATGATCTCGGTGGACGGGCCGACGACCAGGTCGGGGTGTACGCCGTCCATGGTGTCGGGGTTGCCCGCCTTGCCGATGCCGCAGATGCGGCCGTCCCGAATACCGATGTCGGCCTTGATGATGCCCCAGTGGTCGATGATCACCGCGCCGGTGATCACCGTGTCCGGAGCACCGTCGGCGCGCGTCGCGCGGGACTGGCCCATGGATTCGCGCAGCACCTTGCCGCCGCCGAAGACGGCTTCGTCGCCCGCGAGTCCCGGTCCGCCGCTGCGGTCTTCGGTGATCTCGACGAAAAGATCGGTGTCGGCCAGCCGAATTCGGTCGCCGGTGGTCGGCCCGAACAGCTCCGCATACCGTGCGCGGCTCAACTCGCTCATCGTGCCCTCTCGGAGTCGGCGCACACTTTTTGGTTTCCCGCACCGGACATCGCATGCGATTTCGTATGCGGGAAATCAGAAGTCGTGCGGCTGCGCTTGCTCACTGCGGATCGTCCAGGTGGCCGGGGGCTGGGAAGGTGATGCCGTGGACCTCGCGGGTGCCGCCGATGGGGACCAGCGAAACACGTTGGCCCAGGCCGGGTTCGAAACGGACGGCGGTTCCGGCCGGGATGTCGAGCCGGTAGCCGTGCGCGGCTTCGCGGTCGAACCGCAGCGCGGCATTGGACTGCGGGAAATGCACGTGGCTGCCTACCTGGACCGGCCGGTCGCCGGTATTCACCACGTCGAGTTCGATCCGGACGGCACCGGCGTTCAGCTCGATAGTGCCCTCGGCACAGCGGTATTCACCGGGAATCATGCCGCGCGCACCCGCCCGTCGGCTTCGCGTCGTTGTCTCATGCGGCGCTCCTAGCCGATCGGATGGTGGACGGTGACCAGCTTGGTGCCGTCGGGGAAGGTGGCCTCGACCTGGACGTCGTGGATCATCTCCGGCACGCCCTCCATCACGTCGGCGCGGGTGAGAACCGTTCGCCCCGAAGACATCAGCTCGGCCACCGAGCGACCGTCCCTGGCGCCTTCGAGCACGTGGTCGCTGATCAGCGCGACGGCTTCGGGGTGGTTGAGCTTGAGCCCGCGCGCCTGCCTGCGCCGCGCCAGCTCGGCCGCGTAGCTCAACAGCAGCCGTTCCTGCTCGTGCGGCGACAGTCGCATTCGGGGTTCCTCACCGGGTCGGGGGTGGTCGGGGTGACGGTCATTCTGGCACGCCCGTCCCGGCGGTGCGGGACGAGCGCCTGGTCAGTCCCTGGCAGGCAGGTTCTGCAGCCGGACTTGGCCGCGCGCGACCACCCGCTCCTGCTCGTCGGTGATCACCACCTGCCACAGCTGCTGCAACCGGCCGCGATGGACCGGGGTCGCCTCGCCGTAGAGGGTGCCGTCGCGGACCGCGCGCAGGAAATCGGTGTTGTTGTTCACCCCGACGACGGCGCCCTTGCCGCCGTACCAGATCCCGCCTGCGACACTGGCGAGTGTCTCGATGACGGTGCAGTAGACGCCGCCGTTCTGGATGCCCGCGGGCTGGTACAGGTGCGGTTTGACGGTCCACTCGCCGCGCACCCGGTCCGGGCTCAGCTCGGTGTATTGCAGGCCGATCAGGTCGCTGAACGTGCCTTCGCTGGCCTCGGTCATCTGCTCCGGCGTGATGGTCGCAAGCCAGTCCGCCGCCGGCTTCTCCTGATCTGTCATGTGGTCCACTTTTGCACAGCGGTTTGCACCGATTACCGCTGGCTCACCCGCCCGCCAGCGTGACCGGTCGTCCGTTCAGCGGCTGGGTGGGGCGGTTGCTGTGCGGGAACAATGCCCGGAACCGATCCACGCCTGCGGTGGCGACCGGCACCGGGTGTTCGAGCACGGTCCACGAGACGCCCTCGCTGCACGGTGGCGTGGTGAGCGAGCCTTGGTAGCGGAACTGGTCGAGGTCCGCGGGCAGCAGTGCGCGCAAGTCGGTCGGGGTTTCGATGATCGTCTCGGTGTCCACCGTTGTCGGTGCGGTCGAAAGGATTTCGTCGAACGGCGAGGGCTCGGCCACCTCCGCCAACAAGACCCCGAGTACCGCGAGCTTGCCCGCACTGCTCTTGTGCACCAGGTGCAATTCCATGGCGGTGCCGCCGCCGTCGACGGTGTGTTCGCTCGGCAGGTGGAAGTGGAACTGCGTGAGCTCGTACGCCACTCCCCCGGCGACGAGGCGATTTCCGTTGCCCGCCTGCAGGTTCGCCTGCACGGTATGTCCGTTGTCGACCAGCCGCAGCGTCGGCACCGAGCCGTAGTCGAGGGTGATGTGCTCGGCCGGGTCGAGCCGGGTATGGCTCGGCAGATCGATGGGCGACTGTTCGTGGCCGCTCTTACAAGTGAGGTAGTCGTAGTCCAAATCGGCCGAGTGGTCGGGACCTTCGGCGTCGTAGTCCCAGTGCGATGCGGCATGCGCGGCCGCGCCGACCGGAACGTGACTGCGCGATTTCGGCTCATCGCCACAGGCGGCGAGCAATAGAGCCGTCGCGGCCGAGGCCGCGGCGACGGAACGGAAACGGGATGGTTCGGCGAGCACCCGGCACACTCCTCGGTACAGGATGAGCGACGGCGAGAACGTTTGCCGGGCAAGGCAAACGGGCGTCGGCGACTCGGCAGCGGTGCGGCGGCGGTCGCACCGAAGGTCGGCGACACGGCATCGCACAGCTCGGCCACGCGGCGGTTTCCGACCCGCCGTGCTGTCCGAAATGCGACGAATCACCCAGTGGTTCAGGGGATTTCGCTTCCGTGTCGGCGTCACAGTAGACCCGCGAAATCGCGGCACGCCAGGGAACGGAAAAGCGAGATAGGTCACACCTGGACAAAGCGAAGGGCTCCACCCCTAGGGGTGGAGCCCTTCGCGGCAATGGATCGGGGGTCACCGCAGCCCTCGGGACTCTCGACCAATCCTTACGCCGGTTATGACTATAGGTCAGGCTTACCTAACTTAGCAAGGCCGTCGCGCGTCGAACCGGTAATCCGCGCTGTTCCAAGGCCGCCAAGAGCCCTTGACCGCGCCGCGTGCCCACCACGGCGTCGGTGCCGGCCAGATCCGGCACGTACGTCGAGGCGCCCGCGATGGATTCACCGACCAGCAGCCAGAATCGGCGCGCGCTCAGCCCGGAGTAGCGGGCCATGCTCGACTGGATCAGCGTCAGCGACGGCTCGCAGCGATGCGCGAGCCAGACATACATCGCGCCCTCGCACGGCAGGCTCACCACACCCGGCTCCTCGCCCAGCGGGTCGCCGTCGAGCACGCGAATGGTGGTGTCGCCCAGCCCGGCCCAGTCGATGCCGCCGTCGTTGTCGGTGTGGATCCACAGGTTCTCCAGGCCCGGATCCCAGGCCCGGCCCTCGGCCACCAGCAGCGCGATCACCCGGCCGACCACCGCGTGGATCAGCGCGGTCGCCACCACCTCGGCCGCGACATCGGCGCGGATCATCTCCGCGGCGTGCCTGCGATACATGCGTTCGATGCGACCTTCGCGCACCCCGTCGGCGAGCCGCCACCATCGGCGCTTGCCCTGCTCGACCATCGCCGCCACCGCATACACACGCGGATGCTCAGGCTGCAGCGCGCGCAGCCTGTCACACGTGCGATCGAACGCCAGGTACGTATGGCGCGGCGGGCAGGTGGTCATGAGCTCGGGCATTGAACCTCCTCGAGGATTGGCCGTAGCGGTGCGTACCGCAAGATAGGTTAGGCTTACCAGACCAACCAGTACTCTGCTACCACGAATCTCAGGAGTAGTTCGTCACCGTGACCACGCTCGGCAACACACGGCGGCGTCGCCTGACCGGCCTGCTCATCCTGACCGCACTGCTCCTGCTCGCCGTGGTTGCCAGCATCGCGATCGGCACCAGGTCGCTGGCGCCGGGCACCGTCTACGACGCCCTGCACAACGCGCTCACCTGTCCTGGTGGACCGTTCAGTTGCCCGGCCGGTTCCACCGCCGAGGAAATCGTACGTGGACTTCGGCTACCTCGCACGGCGCTGGCGCTGGTCACCGGACTCGCCCTCGGCATGGCGGGCGCGCTGATCCAGGGCTACACACGCAACCCACTCGCCGACGCCGGACTGCTCGGGCTCAACGCCGGCGCGGCATTTCTCGCGGCGCTGAGCATCTACCTGTTCGCGTTCACCGCGCCGGAGCAGTACATCTGGTTCGCCTTCGCCGGAGCGCTGATCGCCGGGGTGGTGGTGTTCAGCGCCTCGGCCATCGGCGGCGGCAAGGCGAGCCCGTTGAGCCTGGTGCTGGCCGGCGCGGCAGTCACCGCATTTTTGCAGGCGATGACCAATGCCATTGTGCTGCTTGATCCCGCGGCGCTGGACACCTACCGATTCTGGGTCGTCGGCACGGTCGCGGGCCGCGACGCCTCGGTGTTATGGCAGGTACTGCCATTCCTGGCCCTCGGTTTGCTCCTCGCCCTCATCGCCTCCCCCGGCCTGAATCTGCTCAGTCTCGGCGACGACGTGGCGCGCGGACTCGGGGTGAACATCGGCCGCAGTCGTGCGCTCGGACTCGCCGCGATCGTGCTGCTGTCCGGCGCATCGACCGCGGCGGTCGGCCCGATCGCATTCCTCGGGCTCGTGGTGCCGCACCTGGCCCGGGTGATCACCGGGCCGGACTACCGCTGGCTCGTCCCGTACTCCGGATTGTTCGGCGCACTGCTGCTGCTGATCGCCGACATCGTCGGACGCGTCGTGGCCAAACCGGGAGAGCTGCAGGTGGGCGTGATGCTGGCCGCGGTCGGTGCGCCGTTCTTCATCGCGTTCGTCCGGCGTCGGAAGTTGGTGAGCCTGTGACACTGTCGCTGAAGACCGCGAGCTCACGGCCGGCGCTGCGGGTCGGGCCCGCCTCGGTGGTGTTGCGTCCGGTGATGGTGCTCGTCGTCCTGGCGCTGGTCGCGCTGCTGGTGCTGTGCTTCTGCCTGGACATCGCCACCGGCGACTCGCACATCCCGCTCGGCCGAGTGATCGACGTGCTGACCGGCGGCGGAACCCGAGCCCAGCGGTTCATCGTGCTCGACTCCCGGCTGCCGCGGGCGCTCACCGCGCTGGTCGTCGGGACCGCCCTCGGACTCGCGGGGGCGATCACCCAGTCCATCCTGCACAACCCGCTCGCCGCGCCGGACATGCTCGGCATCACTACCGGCGCCAGCCTCGGCGCCGTCGCGGTGGTGGTCGGCGGGGGTGGCACCGGGCTGCTCGCGACGTTCGGCGCGCCGCTGGCCGCCTTGGCCGGCGGTCTGCTCACCGCCGTGGCGATCTATCTCTTGGCTTGGGGCCGCAGTCCGACCGGTGACCGGGGCGTGACGGGTTTGCGCCTGGTCCTGATCGGCGTCGGCATGAACGCCTTGCTGCTGGCCGGCATCAGCTGGTTGCTCACCCGCGCCACACTGCAAGACGCCCAGCGAGCCCAGTTGTGGCTCAACGGATCTCTGAACAACGCCGATCGATCCGGTTTGCTGCCAGCGACATTGGCGCTGGCCGTGGTGGTGGTCGTCGCGCTCGGCTCGGCCCGCACCTTGGCCGCGCTGCGGCTCGGCGCCGACACCACCCGGTCGCTGGGTGTTCGCATCCAAACCCAGCAGGCCATCCTGATCGGCGCGGCGGTGGTCGGCGCCTCGGTGGCGACCGCGGCCGTCGGGCCGGTGAGTTTCGTCGCGCTGTCCGCGCCGCAGATCGCGCGGCGGCTGCTGCGCACCCCAGGCGAACCGCTGATCGGGTCGGCGCTCACCGGTGCCATCCTGGTGGTCGGCGCGGATGTCGCGTCGCGCTCGCTCTTCCCGGCCGACCTGCCGGTGGGCATCGTGACCGCGGCCTTCGGCGGACCGTTCCTACTCTACCTGCTCGTGCGAATGAATCGGAAGGCGACGCTGTCATGACCACAGACGCTGCGACCACCGCGGAATCGGCGCCAACCCGGCTCGCCGCCGACGACGTCACGCTCGCCTACGGCGATCGGGTGATCATCGACGGGCTGACCCTCGACATCGCGCCCGGCGTGATCACCACGGTGATCGGGCCCAACGGCTGCGGCAAATCCACCCTGCTGCGCTCGCTCGGCCGGTTGCTCCGCCCGCAACAGGGCCGAGTGTTGTTGGACGGCAAGGCCATTTCGACGATGAAGACCAAAGATGTGGCCCGGGTGATCGGCATGCTGCCGCAGTCGCCGGTCGCGCCGGAGGGGCTGACCGTCGCCGATCTCGTGGCGCGCGGGCGTCATCCGCATCAGTCGTGGTTCCAGCAGTGGTCGGCCGCCGACGAGGACGAGGTGATGACCGCGCTCGCGCAGACCGGCATCGCCGAGCTGGCCGACCGCGCGCTCGACGAGCTTTCCGGCGGCCAACGCCAGCGGGCCTGGATCTCCATGGCGCTGGCGCAGGGCACCGACATCCTGCTGCTCGACGAGCCGACCACCTACCTCGACCTCGCGCACGCGGTGGACGTGCTCGACCTGGTCGATCGGTTGCACGCCGAGCTCGGCCGCACCGTGGTGATGGTGTTGCACGACCTGAATCTGGCGATCCGCTACAGCGATGAGCTGATCGTGATGCGCGAAGGTCGCATCGTCGCGCAGGGCAAGCCCGCCGACATCATCGACGTCGCTTTGCTGCGCGAGGTTTTCGACCTCGACGCCTCGGTGCTGGAGGATCCGGTGTCCGGCCGGCCGATGGTTGTGCCGATCGGAACGCGCCACGTTCTCGGCAAGGCAGGCGGGCCCGTCATGCCCGAATCCACCGCCGTATGACAAATACCACACCAGCTATTCCATAGTTACGACACCCTGTAGTACGCATGCGCGTCGTTGAGTCCGTAAAATTGTGGAATGGCAGGACTTGGTGAACTCGAGAAAGCGGTCATGGACCAGTTGTGGTCGACCGATGAACCGCAGACAGTCCGGCAGGTGCACGAGGCATTGGCCGCACGCCGCGAGCTCGCGTACACCACGGTGATGACGGTGCTGCAACGACTCGCGAAGAAGAACCTCGTGGTCCAGCAGCGCGACGACCGTGCTCATCGTTACGCGCCCGTGCACAGCAGGGACGAATTGGTCGCCAGCCTCATGGTGGACGCACTACAACAGGCCGACGCCGCGGGCAGCCGCGCCGCCGCGCTGGTGCACTTCGTGGAACAGGTCGGAAAGGATGAGGCTGCCGCACTTCGCGAAGCACTCGCTAAGCTCGAAGCGAACGAGGACACACCGCCCCCGCAGTAGACTCCTCGCGACCTTGCCCCCAACGCAGTGAGCTGAGTCGATGAACGCAACCGCGCCGGTATTCGCCGGACTCGCATTGCTTCTCGCGGGGCCTGCCCCGGCCTTGCTCAGCCGGGCGACCTGGACATACCGGACGCCCCGCGCCGCGCTCGTGCTCTGGCAGGCCATCGCGCTCGCCGCCGTGCTCAGCGCGTTCGGCTCCGGTTTGGCCATCGCCGCCGAACTGCTGGTGCCCGGACCCGACGGCAGGCCGACCACCGCACCCACCCGCGAGATCGACGCGCTCGGGTTACCGCTGTGGCTGGCCTACGTTTTCGTGTTCGCGCTGACACTGCTGGTCGGCGCGCGGCTCTGTTACGCGATCGTCCGGGTTGGGGTGCACACGCGGCGCAGGCGGGCCAGGCACCGGATGCTGGTCGACCTGCTCGATCAGAGCGGTCCGCGCCGCCGCGCCTCCGATATCCGAGTGCTCGCCGCGACCGAACCGATCGCCTACTGCCTGCCCGGTCTCCGCCAGCGCGTGGTGATCAGCGAAGGCACCCTGACCAACCTGGACGACGCGGAGATCACCGCGATCGTCAGCCACGAACGCTCACACCTGCGCGCCAGGCACGACCTGGTGCTCGAGGCGTTCACCGCTGTGCACGAAGCGTTTCCGCGATTCGTCCGAAGCAAGGCCGCGCTCGGCTCGGTGAAACTGCTCATCGAACTGCTCGCCGACGACTCCGCGGTGAAGGTGACCGGCCCGAAGCCGCTGGCGCGCGCGCTCGTCGCCTGCTCGAAGTCCACCGCGCCGCAGGGTGCGCTCGCCGCGGGCGGGCCGACCACCCTGATTCGCATCCAGCGCCTCACCGGGCGGATCGGTGACGTTCGGGTCGCCACCGCCGCCTACCTCGGCTCGGCCGCCATCCTCGTCGTGCCGACCATGGCCGTCGCGGTGCCCTGGCTGGTGGAGCTCGAACGCCTGTTCCGTGGTTAGCGGATCGTAGGACGTATCCTGGACACTTGGCCTGCTACTCGGTCGGCCGCATCGTCTTTTCGCGCTGCTGTTCTCCCGTAGCGCGCACCGCCCCACCTGCAACGCGTTTTCCGAGCACGAGCGCGTCCTACGAAAGGCACACAGCACCCGTGACCCCCTCGACACCCGTCGCCGCGGCGCCCACCGTGACCTTCATGGACCTGGGGCTGCCCGCCGTGCTCGTGCAGGCACTGCGCAACGACGGCATCGAGGCACCGTTTCCGATCCAAGCCGCGACGGTGCCGGATGCGTTGGCGGGCAAGGATGTGCTCGGCCGCGGCCCGACCGGGTCCGGTAAGACGCTCGCGTTCGGTCTGCCCATGCTGGCCCGGCTGGCCAGCGGGTCGACCAAGCCGGGGCGGCCGCGCGGACTGGTGCTGGTGCCCACCCGTGAACTGGCCGCGCAGATCGAACGGGCACTGGACGGACCCGCGCTCGCGATGGGCTTGCGGGTCGCGTCGGTGGTCGGTGGCGCGCCGATCCGGCGGCAGGCCGAGCGGCTCGCGCGCGGCGTCGATCTGCTCATCGCCACACCCGGGCGACTCTCCGATCTGATCGCGCAGGGTTCGGCAGGGCTGTCCGATGTGCGGATCACCGCGCTGGACGAGGCCGATCACATGGCCGACATGGGGTTCCTGCCGCAGGTCACCAAACTGCTCGACCAGACACCGAAAGATGGTCAGCGGCTGCTGTTCTCGGCCACGCTGGACGGCGAGGTGGACAAGCTGGTCAAGCGTTACCTGCGCTCCCCCGTCACCCACTCCACCGCGCCCGCGTCCGCGTCGGTCACCACCATGACGCACCACCTGCTCTTCGTGCGCGACAAGCTCGCCAAGCGGTCCGTGGCCGCCGAGATCGCCGCGCGCGACGGGCTCACCATCATGTTCGTGCGCACCAAGCACGGTGCGGACCGGCTGGCCAAGCAGTTGCGTGGGGCCGGCGTCGCGGCAGGCGCGTTGCACGGCGGTAAGGCGCAGAACAACCGGACGCGCACGCTGGCGGCGTTCGCGGACGGGTCGATTCCGGTGCTGGTCACCACCGACGTCGCGGCGCGAGGAATCCACGTCGACAACATTTCGCTTGTGGTGCACGTCGATCCGCCCGCGGAGTCCAAGGCGTATCTGCATCGCGCCGGGCGGACCGCGCGGGCGGGTGAGGACGGGGTGGTCGTCACGCTGGTGATGGACGAGGAACGGCGCGAGGTCGAGGCTATGTCGCGCAAGGCCGGCGTTGAAATCGTGGGCATCGATGTTCGGCCCGGCGATCGTCGGCTGATCGAGATCACCGGGGCACGGCAGCCCTCGGGCGTTCCGGTCGCCGCACCTGCACCTCCCAAGCAGCCTGTGGCGGAGAGTAATTCGGGGACCGGTCGGCGACGCTCCGGAGCCGGGCGGCGGTCGGGTGAGACGCGCGGCGGGGGCGCGCCGGTGCGGGCCGAGCATGCGGCGGCCGATCGGCGCAAGGATGGTTCGGCGAAAGGGTCGTCGCGCGATCAAGGTTCGAAGGGACGGTCCGGGGCGGGTGCCTCGGGCGGGCGCGCTGCGGGTTCATCGAGTGGCACCGGGTCG
>NZ_LT985361.1:3964693-4548723 GCF_900269665.1 Nocardia suismassiliense | reverse complement strand
CATCGAGTGGCACCGGGTCGAGCGTGCGGGGGGCCGGCTCGGCCAAAGTCGGAGGCGCGGGCGGACGTGGGCGCGGGTCCGGGACCGGTTCGGGCGGGCGCGGGACCGGCTCGACGAAGGCGCCGGGTAGCTCGGGCGGTCGCGGATAGCTTGAGCGGTCGCGGGCATCTCCGGCAGTCGAGGCTGGCGAGGGGGGGGTGGAGCCGCGAGATCGGCGCGTTCGAGTGCGTGACGGGGTAAGCATGTCGGCCGGAACGCGGCACCGCCGGATCGTGCGGGCTCCGGCAGCAACGTCGTCGGTGCTTCAGGGTTCACCGGGAGCTCGCGCGGTTTCACCGGGCGCACCCAGCGGGTCTACTGGCGGCGACACGCCCGGGAATGCACGGCGACGCGCCGTACGCCCGGAGCGCTCGCCGGGGACTCGCAACCGTGGGGCAAACTAACGGTTGTGACCAACCATCCAGTGGGTGCTGTGGCTTGCGCACTGCTGGCGGCACTGTTGTTCGCGGTGGCTGCGGTCGCGCAGCAACAGGCGGCGGCCGCGGTCCCCGAGGGTGATTCACTCGTCCGGGCGCTACTGCGCAGCCCGCGTTGGTGGGCCGGAATAGCCGGAGATGTCGGTGGTTACGCGATGCAGGTCGCCGCGCTCGCGTTGGGTGCGGTGCTGCTGGTGCAGCCGATCTTGGTGAGCGCGTTGGTGTTCGCGCTACCGCTGGCGGCCAAGCTCAACGGCCGCCGCATCAGTGCACGCACCTGGGCGACTGCCCTCGCGCTCACCGCGGCCCTGGCCTGCTTCCTGCTCGTCGGCAACCCCTCCGCCGGCAATACCGATGCGCCCCTACATCATTGGCTGCTGCCGCTAGCCGTCTTGGCCGCCCTTATCGGCGCAGCCACGATCATCGGCCTCCGCAGCGCCGCCCCCGGCCGCCGCGCCCTCCTCCTCGGCGCCGCGAGCGGTTCGCTCTACGGCGTCGCCGCCGCCCTCACCTCCTACGTCACCACACTGTTCGAACACGGCCTCGCGGAGGTACTCGGCAGCTGGCAGACCTGGACCCTCGCCGCCGCCGGAATCACCGGCGTCTACTTGCAACAACGAGCATTCCAAGCCGGCCCCCTCGCCGCGTCCCTACCCGCGGTCACCATCGCCGAACCCCTCGCCGCAGCCTTCCTCGGCGTCACCGTCCTCGACGAACGCTTCCGCACCAACACCTTCGGACTCGTCATCACCGCCCTCGCAGTGGTCGTCATGTGC
Organism: Nocardia suismassiliense; assembly: GCF_900269665.1. GTDB lineage: Bacteria > Actinomycetota > Actinomycetes > Mycobacteriales > Mycobacteriaceae > Nocardia > Nocardia suismassiliense. Next base: position 4,547,471 of record NZ_LT985361.1, on the reverse strand, counting down.
GCCACCACAATCCGCCTATCGAGCGCCCAAGCCACCACCTGATCCGGCATCATGAGTAGCGGGCTGTCAGCGATAGCCGCGCAAGCCGGGGGCCACAACGCGCTCGCACCCGCGTGGATCGAAGCGGTGCAGCGCGTCCACGATGCCCTGGTCGTCTCGACCACCTCGATGAACCGCCGCTGAATCCGTCCGTGAGGCGAACCGCAGTCAGGTTCGCTATGAGCGCGCCGGGACGTTGCAGTTGAGCGGTCAGCGGTCTGGGTTCCGCCGTCCTCGCAGCCAGCGCGCCCGCACCACGCTGTGAGGTACATCTCCGCCGAGTGCTGGAGAATTGCGCGCTACCGACCGGACTTGGTTATCATCGGTTAAGTGCAGTTTCTCCCTGGCCATCAGCCGCCGTATGACCTGACCTACGACGACCTCTTCCTCGTCCCTAATCGGACGGATGTCGCCTCACGGTTCGATGTCGACCTCTCCACCGTCGACGGGTCCGGCACCACCATTCCCATCGTCGTGGCCAATATGACCGCGGTCGCGGGTCGTCGCATGGCCGAGACGGTGGCCCGCCGCGGCGGCATCGTGGTGCTTCCGCAGGATCTGCCGATCAGCGCGGCCGCCGACACCATCGCGTTCGTCAAGAGCCGCTCGCTCACCGCCGACACCCCGGTCACCCTCGACCCGGAACGTTCGGTGTCCGAGGCCGTCGCCCTGATGCACAAGCGCGCCCACGGGGCCGTCATCGTGGTCGACGCGGGCCGCCCGGTCGGTGTCGTCACCGAGGCGTCCTGCACCGATGTGGACCGGTTCGCCCGGCTGCGTGACGTCGCGGTCACCGATTTCGTGCAGGCCCCCGCCAGCACCTCCCCGCGCGACATCTTCGAACTGCTCGACGCCAAGCACGCCCAGCTCGCGGTACTCACCGCCGAGGACGGCACGCTGGCCGGCGTGATGACCCGCACCGGCGCGGTCCGCGCCGGCATCTACCAGCCGGCCGTCGACAATCAGAGCCAGTTGCGCGTCGCCGCCGCGGTCGGCATCAACGGTGACGTGGTCGCCAAGGCCAAGTCGCTGGTCGACGCCGGTGCCGACGTGCTGGTGATGGACACCGCGCACGGCCACCAGGCCAAGATGCTCGAATCCCTCAGCGCCGTGCGCGATCTCGGCCTCGGCGTGCCGCTGGTGGCGGGCAATGTGGTGTCCGCGCAGGGCACTCGTGATCTGGCCGCCGCGGGCGCGGACATCATCAAGGTCGGTGTCGGTCCCGGCGCCATGTGCACCACTCGCATGATGACCGGCGTGGGCCGCCCGCAGTTCTCTGCGGTCGCCGAATGTGCCGCTGCCGCCAAGGAACTCGGCGTGCACATCTGGGCGGACGGCGGCGTGCGGCACCCCCGCGACGTCGCTCTCGCGCTCGCCGCAGGCGCATCCAACGTGATGATCGGCTCCTGGTTCGCAGGCACCTACGAATCCCCCGGCGACCTGCGCCTGGACCGTGACGGCAACGCCTACAAGGAGAGCTTCGGCATGGCGTCCAAGCGCGCCGTCGCGGCCCGCACCGCCACCGACAGCGCCTTCGACCGGGCGCGCAAGGCGCTGTTCGAGGAGGGCATCTCCAGCTCGCGCATGCGGCTGGACCCCGAACGCCCCGGCGTGGAGGACCTCATCGACCACATCTGCTCCGGCGTGCGCAGCGCGTGCACCTACGCGGGTGCCCGCAGCCTGGCCGAGTTGCACGAGAAGGCGGTGCTCGGCGTGCAGTCGGCCGCCGGTTTCGCCGAGGGACGCCCGCTGCCCAGCGGTTGGTGAGACACGCCGACACGGCACGACCACCGGCCCACGCGACTCGACGCGTGGGCCGGTAACATAGTGGTTGCCGGTCTCCGGCAGCACATCTTCGGCTTGCGAAAGGATCCAGTTGTCACCCGCGTCCGAGGGCGCAGCACAGGAGGGCTCCTCTACCGAGCCGGGTGACAAACCCGGCGTCCTCCTTCCCCCAGCCCCATTCCCCACCGTGCAGTTCCCAGTCCCGTTCGGCGGGTGCTGACGATGTCCGTCGCACTCACGGTGCTCAGCCTGCTGGGGTTCATCGCTCTCACGGCAGGCACCGCCCTCTTCGTCGCCGCCGAATTCTCGCTCACCGCGCTGGAACGCAGCACCGTAGAAGCGCACGCGCGCGACGGTGACGTTCGCGCCAGGATGGTCCGCCAAGCCCATCGCACGCTGTCGTTCCAGCTGTCCGGCGCGCAGCTCGGCATCACCATCACCACGCTGATCACCGGTTATATCGCCGAGCCCGTGCTCGCGCGGCTGCTGGATCCGCTGTTCACCGGAGTCGGGCTGAGCGACACCGCCGCCCGCGGCATCTCGCTCGCCCTCGCGCTGGTCCTCGCCACCTCGCTGTCGATGATCTACGGCGAGCTGGTGCCGAAAAACATCGCCATCGCCAAGCCGCTGGCCACCGCGCGCACCACGGCGCCGCCGATGGTCGCGTTCTCGGTGATCTTCAAGTGGCTGATCCATTTCCTCAACAACACCGCCAACTGGGTCGTCCGCAGGCTCGGGGTCGAGCCGGCCGAGGAACTGCGTTCGGCGCGGTCGCCGCAGGAACTCGGGTCGCTGGTGCGCACGTCCGCGCTGCGCGGTTCGCTGGACCAGCGCACCGCCCTGGTGATCGACCGCTCGCTGCAGTTCGGCGAGCGCAGCGCCGAGGAACTGATGACGCCGCGGGTGAAGATCGAGGCGTTGGACAAGCTGGACACCATCGCCGACCTCATCGACGCCGCCCGCCGCACCGGCTACTCCCGCTTCCCGGTGATCGACGGCGACCTGGACAACACCCTGGGCGTCGTGCACATCAAGCAGGCGTTCACCCATCCCGCGAACGTGCGCCGCACCATCCCGCTGCAGATGCTGGCCCACCCGGTGCCGATCGTGCCCGCCAGCCTGGACGGCGACGAGGTGCTCGAACGGATCCGCGCCGACGGCATGCAGGTCGCGCTGGTCGTCGACGAGTACGGCGGCACCGCGGGCATCGTCACGATGGAGGACATCATCGAGGAAATCCTCGGCGACGTCCGCGACGAGCACGACGAGGAAGAACTCGACGTGCGCCGGGTGGCCGACGGCTGGGACTGCTCCGGCCTGCTGCGCATCGACGAGGTCTCCCGCGCCACCGGATACGACGCTCCCGGAGGCGAATACGAGACGCTCGGCGGGCTCGTGCTCACCCGGCTCGGCCGCATCCCGGAGGCCGGTGACGAGGTCGTGCTGCCGAATCCGCGTTCCCAGCAATGGTCTTCGGGCGACCAGCCGAGCACCGGCGGCTGGATCGCGCGGGTAGAGCGCATGGACGGTCGCCGGATCGACCGGGTCCGGCTGCTTCCGGTCGCCCCGGACGACCTCGCGTTCCGGCAGCTGCAAGCCGAACCAGAGCAGGAGCACAGCCATGGGTGACCTCTTCGGTGTCCTGCTCACCGTGGTGCTGCTCGCCAGCAACGGCTTCTTCGTCGCCGCCGAATTCGCCCTGATCTCCGCGCGCCGCGATCGCCTGGAAGCGCTCGCCGCACAGGGAAAACGCAACGCCGACATCGTGATTCGGGCAGGCGAGAACCTGTCGATGATGCTCGCCGCCGCCCAGCTCGGCATCACCATCTGCTCGATCCTGCTCGGCCGCGTCGGTGAACCCGCGGTGGCCCACTTGCTGGAGGGGCCCTTCGATTTCCTCGGCATGCCCGAGCAGTTGCTGCATCCGGTGGCGTTCGCCATCGCCCTCGCCATCGTGGTGGTGTTGCACATCCTGTTCGGCGAGATGATCCCGAAGAACATCGCGCTGGCCGGGCCGGAACGCAGTGCGCTGCTGCTTGTTCCGGTGCACCTGATGTGGTTGCGGGTGGCCCGTCCACTCATCGCCTTCTACAATCTCTGCGCGAACCTCACGCTGCGGATGCTGCGGATCGAGCCGAAGGACGAGCTGCAGGCGACCGTCTCCTCGGTGGAACTCGCTGAGATGATCGGCGAGTCGCGTTCGGAGGGCCTGCTCGACGAGGAGGAACACCGCAGGCTCACCCAGGCGCTGGGCACCAGCGAGCGGGTGGTCGCCGATGTGATGGTGTCGCTGGCGACGACCAGGACAGTTCCGTTGCGCGGCAACGGAACCACGCTCGGTGACATCGAAAGCGCGGTCGCCGAGACCGGGTTCTCCCGTTACCCCGTGCGTGCGAGCGACGGGTCGCTGGTCGGCTACATGCACGTGAAAGACGTGCTGGACAAGGTCGCCGATGAGAACGCGGGGCCGACGACGCCCATCCCGCGCACCGACATTCGGCCGTTGCCGACGTTGAGCGTGCACACACCGCTGTACGAAGCGCTGGCCAGATTGCGCCGGACGAACAGTCACCTGGGTCGCGTCGTCGATGCGCGCGGCAACACCACGGGCATTGTGGCGCTGGAGGATCTGGTGGAAGAGTTCGTCGGCACCGTCCGCGACGGGACGCACCGGATCGTCGAATGAGCGGGTCGGAGGTTGCTGTCCTAGCCGAAGCGCAATGGCGCGCACAGGCTGCGGAGCATCTGGATCGGGTGGATCGGCTGGTCGGTCCGTATGTCGAACGGCGGGCCGCGGGGTCGTCGCATCCGGTGATCGACTTTCTGTTCACCTATTACGGGCACAAGCCTGCCCAGTTGCGGCGCTGGCATCCGGGATTCGGCGTCGGACTGGCGGGAGCGCGCGAATACGACGGTGCGCGGGGGTACCACCGGCTCGCGGCGGGTTCTTCGGTTTTCACGGCGGACCCCGGCTATCTCGCGCGCCGTCGCGACACCATTCAGTTCATCGCGAACCTGTTGCGCGCCACCGCATCCCGGCCCGCGCAGCTGTCCTGCTTCGGGTTGCACGAATGGGCGATGGTGTATCGCACCGACGACGTCAGGCATCAGCAGGTGCCGCTGCGACTCGGCCGGTCCGGCACCGACGAGGTCGTCGAGTCGATGTCGCTGCGCTGCACGCATTTCGACGCGTTCCGGTTCTTCACTCCCGATGCCGTGGGCCGCAATATCGAGCCGTTGACTCGTGCCGATCAGGTCAGCCGGGAACAGCCAGGGTGTCTGCACGCGAATATGGATCTGTACAAGTGGGGTTTCAAGCTGGTCCCGCTGATCCCATCCGCATTGATTCTGGACTGCTTCGAATTGGCCTGTGCAGCGCGTGAACTCGATATGCGTGCTAGTCCTTATGATCTGGCCGAGTACGGGTACAAACCGGTACGCATCGAAACACCCTCCGGGCGCGCGGAATACGTGCGGTCCCAGTCCGCGTTGACGGAGCGATCGGCGGAGTTGCGGCGAGTGCTGCTCGAGGCTTGCGAAGACCTGCTCGCATACGACGCGGCGAAGCTTCTTGCGGACTGAACCCCGCACAGCTAGCGCCCGCTGATCCCCACTCATATTTTCGCCCAGCCAGTGGCCCACCCCGACGCGCAATCTTTGCCCATCGAAACCCACGCCCTGCGCACCACGGCTCGCGGCCCGCACCTCGCGCCCTGCGCCTTGCACCCCAGACGGTGCGCCATGCCGATAACACCGCCCTGACCAGCTAGTTCATCGGGTTTCCGCAAAACCTCCCACATAAGTTAACGGTAGTTACTACTATTCAGTCAGTTCCCCGCGCTGTCCCAGTCAGCGGAGGGATGACAGAAGCAACACCCGATGAAGGTTGGGGAGTCCGACGATGCGCTCATTGGCGAGCCTGCGGCGTTTCAAACCATTGGCCCTGGTCACGGTCGGCCTTGCAGCCGTGTTGATGCTGCCCACCAGCGCATCGGCCGACCTGCAATCCGACATCCAGAACGCGGTCCAGGAGTTCCTGGACGTCGGCCGCACCTCGGTTCCCCGGGCTGACTGCGGGCCGGGCTCGCTGCCGGAGAACGGTATGCAGGGCGACGTCACGGCGGCCGACCGAGACAGTGGCCGCAGCACCCAGGGCTATCGCTGCAACATGTCGTTCGTGGGCGGGTTCGCCGGTCGCGGCGCCGGCATCACCTCGACCAGCTTCGAGCACTGCTCCTACATGGGCTCCTTCTTCCCCGGCGACCTGATCAGCGAGGGCCGCGGCGTGCAGGTCGTCGACGCGTCGGACCCCGCGAACCCGCGACCGACCGCCAACCTGACCGAACCCGCGATGCTCGCGGGCACCTGGGAGAGCTTGAAGGTCAACACCGCACGCAAGCTGCTCGTCGGCACCGGCGTCCCGGTCGGCACGGGCGTCGGCTACCTGTCGGTCTACGACATCTCCGACTGCGCGCATCCGCGGCTACTCAATCCGGGCCCCGGCACGAATATGCTGATGCCGCTGCCGATTACGACGCACGAGGGCGGTTTCTCCCCCGACGGCAACACCTACTGGGCCTCGGGCATCGCGCCTGGCTTCGTCAGCGCGATCGACCTGTCCGATCCGGCCAACCCGCACGTCGTCTGGCAGGGCCTGACCGGGATCGAGGCGCACGGCTTCGGCATCAGCGCGGACGGCAACCGGATGTACATCTCCGCGCTCGGCGGCTTCACCGTGCTCGATATCAGCGCGGTGCAGCGCCGTGATCCGAACCCGCAGGTGTCCCACATCGGCCGGGTGTTCTGGACCGACGGCTGGGCGACCCAGCACAGCATTCCGGTGACCTACAACGGCAAGCCCTACCTGTACACCGTCGACGAAGGCGGTTCGGGCGGTGTGAAACTCATCGATATCTCCGACGATACGAATCCGAAGGTCGCCACGAAGATCAAGCTGGAAATCAACCTGCCGCAGAACCTCGACAGCAATATCGGTTCGTCCATGGGTGGTTCGGCCTTCGCCTACGAATCGCACTACTGCACCGCCGACCGCCGGGACAATCCCACGGCTCTCGCCTGCGGCTGGATATCCTCCGGTATCAGGGTTTTCGATGTGCGCGACCCATTCAACATTCATGAGATCGCCTACTTCAATCCACCGGCCCGCACCGGTCAGAACCTCAGCCTCTGGAATTCACCGCACGCGCTCGCATCGATCATCGGGGTTCCGCTGATGAGCGCGCCGCCCGCGATTCGCGCGGTGCTGGAGGGGCAGTTCAATCCGTCGGACGCGCTCACCCCGCGCACCGGCAGGCTCGCCTTCGGCGACGTCTCCACCGACTGGTGTCTCTCGCCGCCGGAATGGCGTGGCTCGCAACTGTATGTCACCTGCTCCGACAACGGATTCATGGTGTTGCAGCTGGAGAACGACGTGTATTCGCCGCCGGCGGACCAAGAGTCGATCGTCGGGTCGTAGCGATGCCACGCTGGATGCGCGGCGCCGCGCTCGCCTCCCTGGCCTTCGCGCTACTGGTACTCGGCGCCGCGCTGCGCCCGCTCGTCCTGCCGGAATCGCACACGGCCGCACCGATTCTCAGTGCCGTCGAGATCGGTTTCGTACAGGACATGACCGCGCACCATCAGCAGGCGCTGATCATGGCGCAACGCCTCGACCACACCGTCGATCCGGCGGTGTTGCGGCTGACCCAACAGCTCGACGACACCCAGCGGCTGGAGATCGGCACCATGCTCGGCTGGTTGCGTTTGGCCAACGCCTCGCCGCTGCCCGCGCGGCCGATGGCGTGGATGCACACCGATGAGGCGCTGCCGCATCAGCATTCGGCGCCGGTCGCGCAGTCCGATGGAAAGAAGGTATCGGATAGCGTGATGCCCGGAATGGCGACCATGGCTGAACTCGATGCGCTCGCCGCCGCGCGCGGTCGTGATGCCGAGATCTTGTTCTTGCAGCTCATGTTTCGCCATCATCAAGGCGGGATTCTGATGGCGCAGGCCGCCGATCACCTGCTGCCGTCCGGACCGGTGAAGGAGACGGCGCGTTCGATGATCCACGCTCAGGGGCAGGAGGCCGGACTGATGGGTGTGTTGCTTGCCCAACGAGGCGCCGCGCCGCTGCCCTGAATGCGGCGAGGGCGGCGCAGACCTCGCCGACACTCGGGTCGCGGCGCCGCCTGTCGCCTGGCCGAATTCGCCTGGCCGCCAGGCCCGTCCGACCCCGCCGACCGGCGTGCGCCGCTACTGTCCAGTTGGTGCCCGTTCGCCAGCACGGTAGGCGTGATCTTGTCCCCGCCGGTCGACTCAACGGGCGACGTGCAGGCCGAATCCGTTGGACCCCAGCGTTTCCCGGCCTGCCGCCAATCGCAGGCTTCGGTCATAGTCACCGCCACCCTGCGGCCGATAGCGAATCGGTTCGAGCTTTTCCAGTTCCGACATCCGACGGCGCAGATCGTCGGCGATCTCGCCGAACCGTTCGTCATCGACCCGAATCGTCCCGTGCACCACGAACGGCGGCAGCACATCCATGCCGGGGTAATACAAGATGCCGTGTTGGATCGGAAACAACAGATCCTCGATCGGCCCGTTGATCCCCCGATCGGAATAGGACGGTTCTTTCCCGCCGACCGAAACCACCAGCATCGCCCGCCGGCCCGCCAACACCCCCGCACCGTATCGCGGTATCGCATCGCCGCCAGCCCCATAAGCGAACCCGCAGGTGAGGACCCGATCCACCCACCCCTTCATGATCGCGGGCATGCTGAACCACCACAGCGGGAAATGCAGCAGAACAGTGTCGGCCCACAGCAGTTTCTCCTGCTCAGCGCGAATATCAGCGCTCAGCGTTCCATTCCGATACGCCTCTCCGGAGGCCAACATGAAATTCGACTCCCCCACCGCTCCGAAGTCCTCAGCATCCGCCTGCGCTTTCCACCCCATCCCATACAGATCAGTTATCCGGACCTCATGCCCGTCCGCCCGCAACTGTTCCACCGCAACATCTTTCAACGCTCCGGTCAATGAGCCGGGCTCAGGGTGCGCGTACACGACAAGTACGTTCATTCCAGCTTCCGTCACACTCCCTCGCAACACCCCACCCGCCACAGGAATTCCGGGTGTGTCTTCGTGGGTGCGACGCAACCTGCTCGGAATGCGGGACCGCGGCGCCGTGTTGGCCCCGACGGAGGGCCGAAGCCGATGTTCGGCCTACAGGAGAGAGGCACGGCATTGTCCGAGAAGACGTTTGCGGAGCAGCATGTTGTCGTCACCGGCGGCGGAACCGGGATCGGCCGGGCCGCGGCCCTCGCGTTCGCCGAGCAGGGTGCGGCCAGCGTGACCATCACCGGTCGCCGCAGCGCGCCCCTCGACGAAGTCGCCGCCCTGCACCCGGCGGTGATCCCCGTGGTCGCCGACGTCGCTACCGAGGAGGGTGCCGAGGCGGTCGCAGCAGCCGTGCACGCCCGAGGCGGCACACTCGATGTCCTCGTGCACAACGCTGGCATCTTCGGCACCACCCCGCTCGACGAGCTCGACCCCGCCGCCGTCCGCCGGCAATTCGAGGTCAACGTCTTCGGCCCGATCCTGTTGACCGCCAAGGTCCTTCCGCTGCTGCGCTCCCCCGGCGGCAGCATCGTCGTGGTCTCCAGCATCTCCGCCCGCCTCGCCGCCCCCAAGCAATCGGTGTACGCGGCGAGCAAGGCCGCCGTCGACAGCCTCATCCGCAGCTGGGCAGTAGAACTAGGCCCCAAGGGCATTCGCGTCAACGGCGTCGCACCCGGAAACGTCCGCCCCCCCACCCCCGCCAGCAGCGGCACCTCCCCCGCCGAGATCGCCGACTGGCGCTCCGGCTACGCCGACACAGCCCCCACCGGCCGAATCGGCGAAGTCACCGACATCACCCCCTGGATCACCCGCCTAGCCGAACCCACCAGCTCCTGGGTAACCGGCGAAATCATCACCGTAGACGGCGGCAGACTCGCCGCGTAGACCCAATCCGACTTGACGTACTGAGCATGCTCTTGACGCATGTTGCAACCTGCGTCAAGAGCATGTTCCGTACGTCAAGTCAGCGGGTGGCTCGGGAAGTCAGCGGGTGGCTCGGGTTATGGCGTTGTGCCAGCGGGTGGCGGTGGGGTGGAAGGGGTTGAGGTCGGGCCAGGTCCAGCGGAGGACCTGGAGGGTTTGGGAGCGGAGGGCGTCTTCGCGGAGTTTTTCGTCGTAGACGGTTTGGGCGGGGGTGGTGTGGGGGCGTAGGAGGCGGGTATATTTGGCGCGGCCGTCGAACTCGCCGACTATGCCGAATTCGGGGAGGGCGAAGTCGACGCGGGCGATGAAATTGCCTTGGGCGTCGGTTATTACGTGTTGGAGTTCGGGCTCGGGGAGGCCGGCCAGGTGCATGCGGACTCGGCTGCGGGATTCGCCGGGGCTTTCGCTGCGGGCATCCATGAAGGCGATCGCCCGTCGGGCTTTTGCGGCTCCAGGTCTGCGCGGCCAGCGGTCCAAAGCCTCCAGCAGGTCGTTCGTGGTGAGCCGATAATTGTGCATTGCTGCGTCGCCGATGACGACAGCTTCCTCGAACGGCACAGCCCTGGCCAGATCCACCACAGTGCGGGCAGCCGACAGCACCCGCATCCCGTCGACATTCGTCACCTCCGTCTCGTCGAACGGCGCACTGTGCACATGAAGGCGATCAGTCTTCCTGGAACGCCCACGCGCACAAGTACTTACATGCACCCGCCCCAACTCCACATTCCACAACGGCAACCCCCGCACGATCGCCGACGACTGATGACTCACCACCACGTCACCCCCGAGCCCACTCAAAGCAGCCCGCACACCCAACGCAAGCCGCGCCCCACCATCAAGCCGCTCGAACTCCGCCCGCTCGACATAAACCCCCCGACGAACCCACTCCAACTCCCCCCGCCGCCGCCCCGCCCGCAACTCCCCATCCGAAACCCCTCCCAGCCGAACATCCCTCCGAAAAATCAACGACTCCATCCCCCACCCCACCCCTTACCCGCACCAAAAACCACCCCCACCTCCGCACATGTGAACAACGCGCACTTGACGCACCGAGCACGTTCTTGACGCAAGCTGCAGCATCAGTCAAGAGCGCACAACATACGTCACCTGGGACTGTCTCGCTAACGGTGGGACTGTCTCGCTGACGGTGATTCCGGCGGTTTCCATCGGTTGGTTTGGGCGTTGCCTGCGAACGGCGGAGGTGCGGGCGGTCTCAGCTGTTGGACGGGCTGGGTGGCGCAGCCGGTCAGGACTCTTCGGTGAAGCGGTACCAGTTTCCCTGGAAGGTTTCGTATCCGATGCCGGAGGTGGGGGTGCCGAGGTAGGGCGGGGCGGTGTCGGGGAAGTAGGCGAAACCCTTGGCGGAGTTGGACTCTTCGCCTTGGGTGTAGAAGAGGCAGCCGCCGTCTCGGCGGGTGATGTAGGTGATGGTGTAGACGCCCAGGCGGGTGCGGTTGCCGGGGTTGGCGCAGTCGGCGGCTTGGTTTTGGAGGATGTTGCGGGAGAGTTTCCAGCCGGTGGTTTCGGGGACGTCGTACCAGACGAGGGCGACGAAGATGCCGATCACAAGCGGGGCGATGAGGCTGTAGAAGAAGGAGCGGTAGCGGAACAGGCCGAGCAGGGCGAACAGCAGCGCGACCGCGCCGAGGATGCCGATGGCCGACCACAGCACCACCTGGACGGGGAAGGTGCCCTCGGCGGCCAACTGCCAGAACAAGGCTAGGCAGCACAACACGATCAGGGCTGTCAGCAGCCCCATCCAGAGGACGAACCAACTCGGGGTGCGGCGCGCGGTTCCGGGGGTGCTCACGGTGCTCAACATACGGGGGGTATACCCGGATGGACGGCGAAATCCCGTTAACCCAACGGTGTTCAGCACACGGGGCAGATTCCTGCGCCGACGAGGCCGGGAGGTACGCGCCGGATCTATGCCGGACCAAAGATCGAACACCTCGGTCACGAAGACTATGGCAGCCAGACTCCTACGCGAACGACACGGCAGACCGCATCGGATCCACGCCAGGCCGAAGAACGAACACCTCGGTCGAGAACACTATGGCGGCCAGATTTCCCGCGCCGAGCAAAGCCGGGAAGTATGCACCAATCCGCACCACGCTGCGGACGTCGGCGAAACACGAACGCCCCGGTCGAAAGACCAGGGCGTTCGCAAATTATCCGTTCAGCGCGCAATCACAGCGGGGGAAACCCCGACGACCCGGTGGCCATCCAATTCCAGAACATCGCTGCACGATTGGCGAGCAACGCGACAACGTCGAGGACAACGCTTCCCATAAATCTTCCTCACATCCGACAATCTCCAGTGCAGCGCCCAGGGTAGCCGATCCAGCCCGCGCCGACCTGGACGCCAACCACAAACCCCCGGCCCGCCGCAGCGGACCAGGGAGATTCGTTGCGGCCGAAAGCTTTACCTGCAGCGCCTGCGGCCGCGCGGCGACGACGGTGCACAACATCACCCCGACAGCCGCGATCTGGTTGCGTTATCAGCGCTCGTGCCGGTTGGCTGCTCTGAGATTGGCCACCAGATCTGCGGGGGCTTTGTCGGGCGATCCGGCTTGATAGGGAGGCTGCGGATCGTATTCGGTCATCAGCTGCACCGCCATCGCGAACTCCGCTCCGGCGATGGTTCCGAGCAGGCTCAGGCCCATATCGATGCCGGAGGAAACTCCGGCGGCGGTCACATATTTGCCGTCGACGACCACTCGCTCGGCCGTAGGTGTGGCGCCGAGGCGACCAAGGGTTTCCAGCGCCAGCCAATGCGACGTGGCGCGGCGCCCGTCGAGCAGCCCGGCGGCGGCGAGCAGCAGCGATCCGGTACACACCGAGGTGCTCCAGGTGCTGGTCCGGTCGACGGCGCGCAGCCAGTCCAGCAGCACGGTGTTGGTTCGTTGTTTCGTTTCACCGGGGCCGCCGGGCACCACGATGATGTCGGGAGCGGCGACTTCGTCGAACGCGCGATCGGCGACGATCGCGAGACTGCCCGCATTGTCGTTCCGGACCGCACCCCGCTCCTGGGCCACGAACACTGTTTCGGCATCGGGCAACCGGCTGAGAATGTCGTAGGGCCCGACAGCGTCGAGGGCGGTGAATCCGTCGAACAAGACAATCGCGATCTGCATCAGTGCTCCCATGGAAGTTTGTTCAGCTCAGTCCGATAGTGCCCGACAAGAAAGTGATGCTTCATCCGACGTCGATGACCTGAAACGGCTTCACTGGAGATATCTGACCAAGATGTTGTACTCACCTGCGGTCGTATGGGTCGTCCATCCTTCGTTGCGGTAGAGCCGTTGCGCGGGTTGGTTGTCACGATGGACCCCCAGTGCCAGCGCCGGCCGCCCTGCCCGCCGGGCGAGGTCCTGAAGTTGCCGGAGCAGCGCGGTGCCCAGTCCTCGGCCACGAACGTGCGCGGTTGTCGCGATGGTGAGTTCGGGGGTGTGGTCATCGATGAACGCCGGCGACCCGATGGAGCGGTCGAAAAGCCGCGCCCACGCCGCGCCGACGGGCATGCCGTGTTCATCGTGGGCAATTACGCCGAGGTCGCTGGGCTTTCCCCACTCGGCGACGTAGCGGTAGGAGCCGGGGGTATCGGGCAGGTCGTCGATGCTGAGGATGTCACCCGAGGCATGGGCGGCTTCGATCAGCATCTCTGCCAAGAATTGCTGGTCTTGGGGATTGGTTTCGCGGAACGTGAATCGAGCGGGTGACATGGTGGCCTTTGGTGGTCGCGGCAACGGTCCGGTCGGCTCAGATCTGCTGTAACGACCGGGCCGCCGCCGCGAGGTTAGTGCGCGCAGGTGGGTCACTACCGGTTGGGCGGCCGTCGTCGAGCGTTGCCTACGCGCAGCGACCACACCGGTGACCAGCCACGGGAGGCTAGCGCGATGGCTTTCGGGATCGGGCAATTCAGTGCAGATCGCATGGAGTGTGGTGCGAAGTGCAGGATCGATGGAATCCAGCGGCGGTGAGTGGCGATCCGAATCTCGAGCCGGTTGCGAGCGCCGAGTTTCCGGTCGTGCGCCGCCGCGGACGGCACCGGCGGCCCCACCGACGCACCGCCCTCGAAGCAGGCGAGCGTCGGCGGCGCGCCTTGCTGACGACCCGAAACCCTCAGCGAGCCAAGGCGACCTGGTGCGCGGCGGCGATCAAGGCAGTGAGTTCCTGCTGCTCGGACTCGTCGAGAACCTCGAAGTAGGGCTGAATCATTGTGTCGGTCAACGCCTCTGCGGCTGCCCAGCGATCGCGCTGCTCGGCAGTGATCTCCTCGAACGGTTCCGGCCAGCCGAGCAGCCGGGCCTGATCAGGCCCGGCGAGGATGGGCGACCCGGCGATGAGGATCGCCTGCAATGGCGTCAACCCGTTCGCCGTCAACGCCATGAAGTGCAGCCCACCACGCAGTTCACGAAGGACGTGCACCAACTGCAGAACTCTGGCAGACCCGTTCTGCGGCAACGGCATTGCGCGCCACCCCGCGAACAGCGCCAGCCCGGCGGGCGCCGCCGCGGTCGCGACCGCCTGCAGCAGTTCCGCCAGCCTGTCCGCCTCCGGGAACGCGGCGAGCTTGCGGCGGCCGAAGTCCTGACATGCGGCGAGGTAGCCGCGGGCGGCGTCGGCGGGCGGGATCGGCACCGATTCCCAGGCCGACCGGACCCGGTCCGGCGCGAAGAACCCGAACGCCGCGGTGACCACGTCGGCATCCACCTCGCCGAGCACGCCGCCGCGACCGCGGGTGTAGGGGCCGTGGAATCCGTCCACCCCGGTTGCCCGCCCGAATTCTCTTGCCTCGCGCGACATCATGAACGCCCCACCCAGCTCCAGGATGTGCTTCTTGACCGTAACCGCGGTTGTCATGTTCGTCTTCCCTGCGTCCGATTCACTCAGTCTCACAGGCTATAGCTAACCATAGTCAGATCGATCAGTCACTGCTCAGCGAACAGTGCGTGCCGACGCCGACCGAGTTCGGCAGCGCCGCCGAGTTCGGACTCCGGAAGCGGATCGCCGTCTCCCAATGCCGATCCGTCCGATTGTGCTGGAGTCGCGAATCGCCAGGCCCTCGAGGAGCCAGGACATGTTCACGGAGCGGTCGACCGCCCACAGCGCGACACCATCTCGACGGATGGCGTACGGCACCAATCAACGAGAAGTACTCACTCCGCCTGTGAATGAGCGCGCAAGCCCCGAATACCAGGGTGATATCCCTAGTCGGCATCGCAACCCTTATCGGCATTCACCCAACCTGCGAACGCTTCGGTGTATTCATGCCGAACGCATAAATACGCGAACTCGCTATCCCCCGGCGATTCCGGACACTCGGTTTGTTTCTGTTGCGCCGCAACATAATCGACATCTCACTCTTGACTCGGCCACGGGCGCGGCCGTATGGTCATCGCACGGCCTTATGGGGCCTCAGGAGGGTCGGCGGGGATACCAAAACCCCCTCCAGCATGGGGTATGAGCATACATCGTTGATAATTGAGCAAACGCATGCGCGTACGACGTGGATTCAGGCTTTCGCCCTGAGTCTGTACGCGAAGTCGAACAAGCACATATTCATAATTGGACAACCCTATGGGGGGTAGTGTGACAACGTCGGTAGCAATCGGCCAGAATCTTGCGGCCATTGTTCAAGAAATCCAGTTCGGCCCCGCTCGGTCCATTCAGGACCAGTTCGGCGGAGACGCTGCGGCCGAGTCGGCGAACATACTGAGATCAGCCGCCGAGGACACCGTCGAACAAGCACGCAAAGGTTCTACCGGCGCCTTGACCGAGTTGCACCTTGCACTGGAGTCCATTCACCGATCATATTTCACCAAGCCGCGCCCCAACGAGTCGTGGTGCAACCGGAAAGGGATTCTCGATCCGGTACAGGCGATCCTCGAAGATTTCGTCATCGAGTACGAAGACCAGTGGATGGACGATGGGCAAATTCCTTTCACCGACGATCCCGATCTGTTCGTGCAGCAACTGAAAGAAGCGGTCCGCGCCCACCCCGCCAATCGACACCCTTTTTACATCGACTTTCTTCCATTCAAAGCCGGCGTCGCCGATATTCGATACTATCTTGCCCAGGAAACCGCCCTGGATCCGCGGTTCGACGACTTCATCGCCTTGATGCAACTGGGCTGCGACAGCCAGCAAAAGCTGGAACTGGCCGGTAACTACTGGGACGAGATGGGCAACGGCAACCCCGCCCAGGTGCATACATCGATGTTCGAGAACGCGATGCGCGAGGTCGGGGCGGATCCCGAGTTCGTCCACACGCACCGGCTGGTGGAGACACTCATCTGCGGGAACCTCTCGGCGACGCTGGCGGTGAACCCCCGGTTCTACTACCGCTCCATCGGCAGCTTCGCGGTGACCGAATTCTTGTTCCCGCGCCGCTGCGCGCAACTCCTCGAGGCGTGGCGGCGGAACAATCTCTCCGAGCGCAACGGCGACTACCACAAAGAGCACATCGGTATCGACGCCCGGCACGCGAGCGGATTCTTCCGGAACGTCATCAAGCCGGAGATTCGCAAGGATCCGAGCGCAACCGGTGACATCTACTGGGGCGCGATAGCGCGGATGAACTCTTCGCAACGCTACCTCGATGCGCTACTGAACGAGCTCGTCTCATGCTGATCGAGGTCGACGACAACACACTGGCCGTCCAGAAGGGCGAGATCAGCGTCGAGTCCGCCGCGTTCCATGAATGGTGTCTGTCCATCAATATGCACACCGCCGAGTTACGCGTTTCGGCTACCGCGGCGGATCTGGACGAGAACGAAAGAGAACTCGTCATCGCCATCACCGAACTGTCGGATGTATTCGACGTTCCGTGCACCATCACCGTCGCGCCGTCCTGTGCACCACTGATCCACCAACTGCCGCTGGCAGCCGACTTCGTCACCGTGCGCATTTCCGACTGACCGAACCAGCCCACCTCGCGCGGGCTACACACTGAAAGGAAGACCCGTGTCCGAACTGCAAGATCGCGGCTTCAAGTTTGTCACCCTGCCACCAATCGGTGCTGACGTGCTCTCCAGCTACGACGAAATCGAACTCGATCCTTACATGGCGCACGGCACCAGGTACAAGCGGTTCTCCCAGTATCGGCTGAAGTTCTCCGACGACAAGGGATGGGAGTTCGAACTGCTGCCGCACCGGGCCTACTCGGCATTCAAGAAATTCAATAATGTCGCAGGCGGCATCCTTCGTGAATACACGCCGATCGCCGTCGACTTTGTCAGCACGATCAAACACGTCATCGACCAGGAGCGCTTCCTCGACCAGACCGTCGACTGGCAGATCAACGTCCACCAGAACCGGAGCAAGACCACCACCGACAAGTCGGCGGAGCTCACGCCGGAGGGAATCCACCAGGACGGGCACGAGTTCGTCATCATCTCGATCCTGAGCAGGAACAAGGTCCGGGGCGGCGAGATGCGTCTCTGGCCCGCGAAAGACGCCGACCCGATCTGGCGCGGCACGCTCGGCGCCGGCGACGCGGTCATTCTCGACGACCAGCGCGTCTATCACGACGTGACGCCGATCGAACCAGACGGTTCTACGACCGGTACCCGAGACATCCTCATCGTCTCCTTCTCCCGGTGGGACGAACGCTGGTACGGCGAGGAGCACGAACAAGCGGTCCTCTCCGATGTCAGCTGAAGCTGGTGGCGTCGCTGCGGTTCCGTCGGCGGTAAAGCTGGTCCACGGTGCCTGTCCACTGGATTGCCCCGACGGCTGCAGTTGGACAGTCACCGTCGACGGCGATGAGCCGGTGAAGCTGGCCGGGCGCAAGGATCACCCGTTCACCGCCGGTGCGCTGTGCGTCAAGGTCGGCCAGTACCTCGAACAGACCCGGTCACCGTCACGTCTGCTGAACCCGAAACGTCGAGTGGGACCGAAGGGTTCGGGCAAGTTCGAAGAGGTCGAGTGGTCCACGGCGATCGACATGATCACCGACCGGTTCGAGCACGCGATCGAGCGGTGGGGCGGGGAATCGATCTGGCCCTACCAGGGCACGGGGAACCTCGGCTATATCCAAGGCCTGCAAGGCAAGTCGGGCCGGCGGCTGTGGAATGCGATCGGCGCGTCGCGCCATAACATGACGATCTGCTCGATCGCCGGTCAGGAAGGACTCGCGCAGTCCACCGGTACCTCGTTGGGGATCGACCCCGAATCGTTGGCGGCGTCTCGGCTGGTGCTCATGTGGGGTGTCAATACCGTGACCTCGGGGCATCATCTGTGGAAATTCGTCCAGCAGGCGCGCAGGCTCGGTGCGTGGATCGTCGCGATCGACCCCATCAGGACTCGGACAGTCAAGCTGGCCGACGAGCACATCGCGCCCCGCCCCGGCACCGACGCACATCTCATTCTGAGCCTGATCCACGAGCTGGTCGCGCACGAGGCGATCGACGTCGACTACCTCGAGACAATGACCAACGGATGGCCGGACTTCCGCGGCGAGCTATCCGAATTCGCGCCTGCCGCCGTCGAAAAGACAACGGGCGTACCGGCATCGGTGATTATTCGCCTCGCCGCTCGGATCGCGTCGTCATCTCCAGTCGGCATCCGCGCCGGAATGGGCTTACAACGCCATGCCGGCGGCGGCAACGTCCTGCGATTGCTGGCGTGCCTGTCGGCGGCGACCGGTGACTGGGGTCGCTACGGCGGCGGCGTGTCCTATTCGACCGACGGGTATTTCGGGCTCAACCGAGCAGCACTCGACCGCGACGACCTGCAAACACGGCCGGTGCGGGGACTGTCCATGACCCGGCTCGGTGACACGCTCAACGATCCCAACCTGTCGCCGCCGGTCAAGGTGCTGTTCGTCTACGGCGCCAACCCCGTAGCCAGTGCGCCCGGCCAGGCCAACGTCATCAGAGGACTGTCGCGCGAAGATCTGTTCACCGTGGTGGTAGACCACTTCCAGACCGACACCTGCGATTATGCCGATATCGTGCTGCCCGCGACGATGCAGACAGAGCATCTCGACATCCACGACGGATACGGCCACATGTACCTCGCATGGAACGAACCCGCGGTTGCCCCGGCCGGCCAGGCGCTGTCCACGACCGAGATATTCCGTCGAATCGCTGCCGGGCTACGGTTGCGGGAACCGTGTTTGTATGACAGCGATATCGACATAGCTCGCCAGCTGATGGACTCCACCCACCCTTCGCTCGACGGCATCACTGTGCGATCGTTGCGCGAGCGCGGATGGCAACGTCTGAACTACCCTGACAAGTTCGTCCCCTTCGCCGATGGTTTCCGCACCGTGAGTGGAAAGTTCGAGTTTCCGACCAGCGCAGACTTCAGCGCAAAGGTTGCTGCGGAAACATCAGGAACGGACACGCGATATCCACTGTCCCTACTGGCGACAGCCTCGCATTACACACTGAACTCGACATTTCTCAACAATGAGTTACTGGCCGGCAAGTCGAGTGGGACCGCAGTCACCCTGAACCCTGCGGATGCCGACTCGCGAGGAATCGGCGCGGGGTGCCGGGTCCGAGTGTTCAACAGCCGGGGCGAATTCACCACCAGCGCCGAAATCAGTGATGCGGTCCCACCGGGTGTGGTCGCGATGACCAAGGGCAGCTGGCGCAAGATCGTCGGCGGCCCGACCGTGAACGCGACGGTCGAGGAACGCGACGCCGACCTGGGCGGCGGAGCCGTATTCCACGACAACAATGTCGACGTCGCGCTACTCGACCGAAAGGACATCGATGATTGACTGGAATCTGTTCTGGCCGTTCATGCTCGCCGCGGTCGTCCTGGTGATCATGCCCGGCCCGGACATGATCCTGATCGTCACGCTCGGCACTCGGCACGGCAAAGCCGCAGGTGTCGCGGCGGCCGCGGGCGTCGCTGCCGGACTCGCGGTGCACATCGTCATCACGGTGCTGGGCTTGTCCGCGCTGGTGCACAAGTTCCCCGCTGTGTACCAGGGATTGAAGTGGCTCGGCGTCATCTACCTTGTCTACCTTGCGATTTCGTCGTTTCGGGCCGACACCACGCCGGCCGCCGACGAGGTCTCCGCCACGAAAGTACTCAGCAAGCCGGTGCTGGCGTCATTCAGGAGCGCCGCCATCACCAACATACTCAACCCCAAAGTGATTCTCTTCAACCTTGCGTTCCTACCGCAGTTCACCAATCCGGGCTTGGGGCACGTACCACATCAGCTCGCCATTCTCGGACTCGTCCTGGTCATCGTAGACTTCGCCATCGACGGCCCCATCGGCTACCTGTCGGGCATGTTCGGTAGCCGTATCGCCGAAACCAGCAACAACTACAGTCGCCGAATCAACAATGTCGCCGGGGCGATATTCCTCTGCCTCGCGGGCTGGCTGGCGACGACATGAATCCGGAGTAGAGAACAATGGTTCCATTCACCAAGATGCAGGCCCTCGGTAATGATTACCTCGTAGTCGAACCGAACCAGCTCGCGCGTCCGATGGACAGCACCCTTGTCCGGCACCTGTGCGACCGGCACTTCGGTATCGGCGCGGACGGAGTACTTCTCGGCCCGACCGACCGGATCATCGAGAACGGCACCGAAACATCGGTAGGCTTGCGGATTTTCAACTCCGACGGCTCCGAGTGCGAAAAGAGCGGTAACGGCCTGCGCATGTTCGCCGCATACTTGCGCCGCAACTATCTGACCTCCGACGGATTCGTGCTCGAGGTCCTGGCGGGCGACTGCCCCGTCGAGATCATCAGCACAGACCCGTGGGAGGTGTCGGTGGACATGGGAATGGCGAAGCCCCTCGGTGATATGAAACTGGAAACCCCCGAGGGCACGGTCGTCGCCTTCGATCGCGTCGACATCGGCAATCCGCACGCCATCGCCTTCGTGCCGGACGCCACCGAGGAGTTGGCCCGCAGCGTCGGCGCCTGGGCGGCCCACCACCCCGCATTCGGTCCGGACGGTACCAACGTTCAACTCTGCACTGCCCTCGACAGGCAAACGCTGAAACTCCAGATCTGGGAACGCGGCGCCGGCTATACGCTGGCATCGGGCAGCAGCAGCTGTGCGACCGCGTATAGTGCCTTCCGCGCTGGATACGTCGACAGGTCGGTCACGGTTACCATGCCGGGCGGCGAGGTCACCGTGCTCATCGATAACGACCGTATCCAGCTGCAGGGGCGCTGCGAGTTCGTCGCGCACGGCAGCACATTCGACAGCTAGCACGCAAGGTGATCATCCGGGCGACGGCAACGTCGCCGTAGCGAAAGGGACGCTCAGATTTCGGATACCGGTGGGGTTTCGGTGGCAAGCGAAATGAAGCTGTATGTCGTGATCAACAAGGTGCTGCGCGAGGACCCCGGACGGGCGATCAACGTCGCGGCCCACGCAATGGCGGGACTCGTCGCCAAAGCCGCATGCAAGGCACCCGACTTGCTGCAAGCGATGGCGTTCATCGACTACCCCGACGCGTCGGGCACCTCGCACGACTTCATCTCCGCCCACGGCCTGATCGTGCTGTCGGCCAAAACCGGTCAGCTGCAGACACTTCGGCGCACCTTCACCGAGCAGGATGTCCACTCGATCGACTTCTGTGACGGCATGCTCGACGGATCGACTGACGAACAACTCGCCCGTGTCGCGGCAACTCCCGAAGAAGACATCATCTTGCTGTGCGTCGCGGCGTTCGGATCGGTAGACACCATCGACCCGCACACCCGCCGATTGTCACTGTGGCGGTAGCGCAGACTCGTTTGTGAGTGTTCGAGTGTGACGGAACGGCATTCGAGCTGATCCAGCAATGGAAGTAGCCCCCCGCCGGATGTCTCCGGCGCGGTGCTTCGGCATGCCGCCGCCCCTCCGCCTCACCCACTGTCGCGCCCGCCGAACTGCCGCCGCCCACGCACACCACGCACGGCATCGGCGTCAATAGCCGACGAGCTGAGCCTGGTGCGCGAAGATGGCGGCTTGGACGCGGTTGCCCGCCCCGATGCGTTGCAGAATCGCGCTGACGTGTGCTTTCACTGTTCCTTCTGCGATGCAGAGTTGCTTGGCGATCTCCCGATTGGACAGACCCTGACCGAGGAGGGTCAGCACATCGCGTTCCCGTTGCGTCAGGCTTGCCACTCGCTCGCGCGCGGCGTTCTTGCGTTCGAGGGTATTGCCGCTGAGCTCGGTGATAACACGATGGGCGATGCGCGGCGAGAGAAAAGCAGCCCCGTTCGCCGCCGCGTGGACTCCCATCAGCAGTTCACGCGGATCGGACGCCTTGAGCAGGAACCCTTTCACTCCGGCGGCGAGCGCACGCGCGACATAGTCGCCCTCGTCGAACGTGGTCACGATGACCACCGCGACCTCCGGGTGGGTTTCGCGTAGCTCGGCGGCAGCACCCAGCCCATCGAGCTCTGGCATCCTGATGTCGAGCAGCGCGACGTCGGGCTGGTGCACCCGCGTCAATGCGACGGCCTCCCGCCCGTCTGCGGCCTCCGCGACCACTTCGATGCCGGGATCGCTGGCGAGAATCGCACGCACCCCGGCCCGAATCATGGCCTCATCGTCGGCCAGCAGAACCCGGATCATTCCGCCCCCGCCCGAACCGGCACCGCCACCGGAATGCGGGCGGTGACCGTGAAAGCCGCTCGGTCGTCGTCCACCTGAAATGTCCCACCCAGCAACTGAACTCGTTCGGCGAGCCCGATCAGGCCGCTACCGGGCACGGCGCCCCGCACATCGCCGGCTCCCCCACTGCGCCCAGCGCCGCCGATATTCACGCCACGATTGTTGCCGCCGCTGGTTGCCTCGGTACCGATGCCGACTGTTGGCGTACTGATCGGGTTGGTGACTACTAGGCCGAATTCGTCTCCGTGCTGCTCCATTTCGATCCGTACGCCGGCACCGGGCGCGTGCCGGGCAGCGTTGGTCAGCGTTTCCTGCACCACGCGGCGGACAGCCGATTCGACCAGGGGTGTCAGGTGGTCGCATAGCTCGCTCTGGACCAGGTCCACCGTCATCCCTGCCGTCCGGGCGCGGGCGACCAGCGCCTCGACGGACATGCTCGGTGGCTCGACGGCCACGGCGTTGCCGGCTCGCAGCATGCTGACGGTTCGGCGCAGTTCGTCGGAGGCGGTCACTGCGGAGGCTCGTAAAAGGCTCGCCGCCTGGCGGTTCGGTTCGTTCAGGTCGGCGCTCAGCTCCAGGGCACCGGCCTGCAAGGCGATCAAGGCCAGTTCGTGGCCGAGGGCGTCGTGCATGTCGGTGGCGATGCGGGCCCGTTCGCGTAGTCGTGCGCTTTCTTCGGCGAGCGCCTGGGTCTGCTCCAGGTGACGGATCCGTTCCTGGCCGACCGCGAGCAGTTCGGCCTGTTGCCGCCGGAACCGGCCGATCACCCACGGCAGCGCCACGAACAGGGCCAGCGACATGACCGCACCGACGGCCTCGGCGACATCGACCACGGCGATCAGCGCCGCCGCCGCGAGGGCGACCAGTAGCACCGGCCCACCGTGCCGCTCCGGCAGGCGCCGACCCTGTAGGTAGGCGGCGGCGAAGAGCGCCACGAACAGCAACTGCCGCCAGCCCGGAAGCCCTTCTGTCGCAAGTCCGTTCAGCGCGCCACCTACCGCTGTGACCGCGAGCAGAGCGCTGTACCTCATTCCGCCGACCTTACCGAGCGCAGTCGGACCAATCGCAACGCCACTGTCGCCGCCCCGGCCGCCGCGACCACGAACAACGTGATGGTCAGCGGCGCAGCGAAGTACGTGAGCTGGGCCCAGGTGACCGTCCTGCCTCCGCTGATGAACGAGATGATGGCCGGATAACCGGCGAACACCAGGGCCGGGACCGCCAGGGGTAGCACCCGGAGCGCGACCCGCCACCACGCGCGCCCGCTCTGTCGCCGAGCCCATCGGCGTGACCGCAGCGCTGCCAGCGTGCCGAGTCCGATGGCGCCGAATGCGATCAGGCCGAGGACCAGCTCGAAGATCTGCCGCTGGCCGCCGATCTCGCCAGGCGCTTCTCCCCTGCTGAGCGCCACCAAGCCCTTGACGATGTCATACGTGTCGTCATGGAGCGCGGCGCTGTTGGCCAGCACCGCGAACCCGTAACCGCTCACGGGATCGATGGCTTGAAACGCGGAGTAGGTGAACAGGTTCCCGCTGTGCACGAGCAGGGCAGGATCCGCGCCCATAGGCTCCGGCGACCAGCCCATCGCGTATTCAGCGACCGGCGACGAGGTGTGCACGACATCCAGGCCGGCCTGACTCAGCAGCCGCGGACCGCGGCCGTTGTGCGCGATCAACCACTTCCCCATGTCCGCGGCCGTGGTGACGACACCTCCGCTGCCACTGCCGTCGAGAAACTCGGACAACTCGGGCCGGGACACCCAAGCGCCGAACACCGAGTTGTAGCCGTCCGCGGGCGCGATGTCTGCGGCGCTCACGGCACTGCGCGCCATCCCGAGCGGCCCGAACACCCGCTGGGCGAGGAAGTCCCCGAAACTCTGTCCACTGGCGACCTCGACCAGCCGAGCCGCGACGTTGTAGTTCACATTGCAGTACTTGAATCGCGTGCCCGGATCCGTCGCGAGCGAGGCAGTATCCAGCAGCGACACATACTCGTCGAGCGAACGGGCCTGCCCCAGCCTGCCGATATCGACGGTCGAATCCGTCAGCCCCGACGTCTGATTCAACAGCTGTCGCACCGTCACCGAGCCGCCCCGCGAGTCGCCCAGTGCGAACCCGGGCAACTGCGCGGAAACGGGGCGATCCAGCGACAGTCGCCCCTGCTCCACCAACACCAGCACAGCCGTAGCGGTGAACGATTTGCTGAGCGAGGCGACCCGCATCGGCGTATCCGCAGTGACCGGCCCGCCGCCGGACTCATGGCCGTAGCCACCGGCATGCACAACCCGATCACCGTGCGTCACAACGGCTGCCAATCCCGGCACCCCCGTGCTCTCGAGCGCGTCTTCGAGATAGTTGTCGATGACAGCGGGAGTCAACGGAGCGTTCGGCACCGCGTGCGCCGTCGCACCCGGTGCCAGAACGACACAGGCTACGACGGCGAGGGCGGCAATGAATCTGACCATGCCCACGACGCTAGGGATCCGCGCGCCCCGGCGAATCTGTCGAACGACCGCACCTACCCCTGACGAAAGTTATAGAGCCCGAGCGCTAGCGACATCACCGAAGCGCCGCTGCCAGTTTCGTCTGTTGTTCTCGACTTGCCAGCTCGGACAACGTGTTTTCGATGTGCGGCGGCAGATCGGTGATGGTGAGATCGACACCGTCTCGGTCCGAGTGGTCGATGAAGGTCAGCAAGGCCTTGGCCCCGGACATGTCCAGGTAGCTGACCTTGGCCAGTGACAGCGAGAGTTCGGGTTTGTCCTCGCGCAGGTTGCTGAACACGGCGTCGGTGGACAGGAAGGACAACGGCCCGTGGATCTCATACGCGTTGTCCTCCTGCACGATCGACGCCTTTCGCTGCCGCGACTGCACGAGATGCACTGCGACAGCCAGCGCAACACCGACGGCGACCGCGACGGTGAGATCGACGATCACCGTGATCGCCATGGTCACGACCAATACGACCACATCACCCTTCGGGGAAACGTGCGCCTTGCGCATCGTCTCCCAGTCGAACATGCCGACGGCGGTGACGATCAGGATGCCCGACAGCACCGCGAGCGGGATGTACTGGACGACGACGCCGAGTCCGGCCACGAAGATCAACAGCACCACACTGTGCGTCGCCGCCGAGAAACCGGTGCGGCCACCACTTCTGACGTTCACCACAGAGCGGACGGTCGCTCCGGCGCTGGCCAGACCGCCGAACAACCCGCTGGCGATATTGCCGAGGCCCTGCCCGACGAGTTCTTTGTTGCTGCGGTGTCGCGTGCCGGTGATGTTGTCCATCACGACCGAGGTCAACAGCGAGTCGATCGATCCGAGCAGCGCGATGCTCAACGCGGGCAGCAGCAGGCCGACGATCAACGATCCGCTGAGTTCCGGTGTGTTGATGGTCGGGATGGCCTCGGGGATCTTGCCGATGTAGTCGACCGCGGTGTTGAGCGGTACCGGGCCCACGGTGACATTCGTGAGCCAGTCCGCGGTCAGCGGCAAGAGCGCAGTGATGATCACCAGCACGATCAGGCTGGCCGGAACGGATTTGATCAGCCTGGCCGATACGAGCATCAGCACGATGGTGACCGCGACCAGCAGGAAGCTTTTCTGCGCTTGATCGAGCTCGCCGAGAATGATGATCAGCGCGATCCCGCCCATGACCCCCGAGACCACGGGGTGCGGGATGTAGCGGATGAACGATCCGAGTCGGCAGAGCCCGAACAGGATCTGGAACACACCCGCCATGATGAACACGACGAACGCGGATTCGAGTCCGTGGGCGGCGATCACACCCGTGGCGACGACGGTGATCGGGCCGGTAGGGCCGGTGACTTGGCCCGGCGTGCCACCGAACACGGCCGCGAAGAACCCCGCGAAGATGGCACCGTACAAACCGACCAGCGCACCTTCGGGTGTGCCGGTCGCCGTGATACCGAACGCGATGGCCAGCGGAAGCGCGACGATCGCGACGGTCAAACCGGACACTGCCTCGGCGGCGAATCGTGGCAACCCCATGCGAGCACCTCATCCCACCTGCAAATCCCGAACCCAACCCGCGGCGGGTGGGTTGCCGACCAGACTTCCCGGCGCTCCGCCCGTAAAGATGCCGTAAAGAACCGGCAAAGACAAGTGCGCGACCGGATGGGGATCGTGGCGGCAAGGCGGCGACCGGCAGTTACCCGATGTTCACAAGCGACCTAACACCTCTGTGACCGGTTTGTAACAAATGACCGCACTTTTCGTGGGACGATCTCCGGCGATGTCGATAGTTCGATAGGAGCGGGTCTTGACCGAATTTCTAGCCACGATCAACGAGTACATCTGGAGCGATGCGCTGATCTACCTGTGCCTGGCCGCAGGGGTGTACTTCTCGATCCGCTCCAGATTCGTTCAGGTACGCCAGATTCCGGAGATGATCCGGCAGATGCGAAACGGCGAAACCTCCCCGTCCGGGGTGTCGTCGTTCCAGGCACTCGCCATGTCGCTGTCCGGCCGGGTCGGCACGGGCAACATCGCGGGCGTAGCCACCGCCATCGCCTTCGGCGGGCCGGGCGCGCTGTTCTGGATGTGGGCCGTGGCCTTCCTCGGTGCCTCGACCTCCTTCGTCGAGTGCACCCTCGGCCAGATCTACAAGACCCGCGACAACCTCACCGGCGAATACCGCGGTGGGCCTGCCTACTACTTCAGCCGGGCGATGGCGCACACCAAGGCCGCCCCGGCGTTCAAGGTCTACGGGTTCGTCTTCGCGGCGGTGACCGTGCTCGCCTGCGGCCTGCTGATGCCCAGCGTGCAGTCGAATTCGATGGCCTCGGCCATGCACCAGGCCTGGGATATCTCGGAATGGACAGTGGCTGTCGGCACGGTCATCGTGCTGGCGTTCGTGATCATCGGCGGCGTCAAGCGCATCGCGGCGTTCGCCGCCGTGGTGGTGCCGTTCATGGCGATCGTCTACATCGCGGTGGCGCTCGTCATCGTCGTCGCCAACGCGACCGAACTGCCCGGTGTGCTGCGGTTGATCTTCGCCAGTGCGTTCGGCGTCGATTCGGCGTTCGGTGCGATCATCGGATCGGCGGTCATGTGGGGCGTCAAACGCGGCGTCTATTCCAATGAAGCGGGTCAAGGCACCGGCCCGCACTCGGCTGCGGCGGCCGAGGTCTCGCACCCGGCCAAGCAGGGCTTGGTGCAGGCGTTCGCCGTCTACGTCGACACCCTTTTCATCTGCACCGCAACAGGTTTCCTGATCCTGTCGACGGGCGCGTACCGAGTGTTCGAGGGCGAATCGGCGAACGGCCGAGTGCTCGCCGAGGGCGGCGCGCTGCCTTCGGACGCCGCGGTCGGGCCGGCCTTCGCCCAGGTCGGGTTCGACACGTTGTGGAGCGGCGCCGGAGCGACGTTCGTCGCGATCTCGCTGGCCTTCTTCTGCCTCACCACGATCATCGCCTACTACTACATGGCGGAAACGAACCTGCGGTTCATGCTCGGCAAGTACGCGACGATCCCGGTGCCGCTGATCCGCGGCACCATCGGATCGAACGTCACCCTGCTGCTGCAAGGGTTGATCCTGGTCTCCGTCGCGGTGGGCGCGGTCTCGACCGCGACCGACGCGTGGACGCTCGGCGATATCGGCGTCGGACTGATGGCCTGGCTCAACATCGTCGGCATCATCATCCTGCAACAGCCCGCGTACAAGGCGCTGCGTGATTTCGAACGGCAGCAGAAGGCCGGTTTGGACCCGGTATTCGATCCGCTGGTGCTGAACATTCCCGGCGCCACGTTCTGGGAGACCTACCGCCGGAGTCCCGACAAGGATCAGGTGACGACCAAGGCGTAACCGAAGGCAGCGGTCAGGTACACAACGGTGTACCTGACCGCTTCTTATCAAAGGATGGCATCACCCTTGCAGGTCGCGCCGCGCGTAGCCATACATTCCGATCGCTATCGCGGCGATGGTTATGGCAGTCAACCAAGCGCTGGCAGCCCAGTCGGGTGCGGTATCCGGTACGGCGGCGAGGTGGGCGAACGGCGAGATCTCCCGAATCCAGCCGGGTGCGCCGATGCTCTGCACCACGACGTCGAGCAGGAACCCGCCGACCACGGGTATCGCACCGATCACCCCCACCGCGTCGGGCCGCCAGCCCAACGCCAGTACCGCGGCGCCGAGGGCGAGCAGGGCTACCGGAGCCACGTTGGCGGCACCGGCGAGGGCAGCACCCAGGCTCAGCGGCGCACCGGCGAGTACCGCGCCCGCCCACATCGCGCTCGCCGCGGTGACCAGCAGAACCACCAAACCAACTACGGTGACGGCGATTTCGATTCCCGCCGAGTTATAACGCGACAGCGGCAGCGCATGCAGCGCGGTCCAGCGGCGGGCCTTCTCGTCGGCGACCATGGCGGAGATACGACTCTCGGCGTAACCCCCGGCCGGCAGGGCCAGCAGAGCGAACATCGCCGCCGCGAACCCGGTGGCCGACCCGAGGCCGCCGAAACCGGCTGTCGCGGCGAGCTCGGCGAAACGCGGGTTCTCGTCCATGAATTCGAGGATCGAGGAGATCAGCGCCCCGATCAGCAGGAAGTAGGCACCGATGCCCACGGCCCATCCGACAGTCGGGAGCACCGCGCGACGCACCGCGAAACCGGCCACCGATCCGAGCAGTCGGGTACGGGGAGCCCGAGTGGCGGACACGACGATCACCGCACCGCCGAGGTCGCGGCGCTGAACCACGGCGAACGCGCTCGCGGCCGGGACGACAACGAACACCAACAGCACTAACAACGGTGCGACACGGTTGTCGGCGTAGGGCGCGGTGCGGGCGGCCAGGCCGAACGGGGTAAACCACGCCACCCAGGCGAACGCGCCGACACCGTCGGCGAGCATCCGCAGCAGCAAACCAACCCCTACCACGGCCGAGGCGAGCCAGGTGGCCGCGGCTCGCGACGAAACCAGTTGCGCCGTCAGCAATCCCACGCCGCCGAAGGTCGCGGTGACGCCGAACACGCAGGCGGCGTGCAGGATTGCGCCCAGTGGGTCGGTACCGGCGACGACCAGCGCGGTCCCGACCCCGCCCGCGATCACCGCCGCGGCCAGCCACAGCGTGCCGGTTACCCGTACGAGCAGATCGAGCGAGCGCAGCCTGCCGCCGAGCAGCAACTCCCAGTGCCCCGCGTCTTCCGCGCCGCGGGTCAGGCGGGTGGCGGCCAGCAGTGCCCACACCCCGCACAGCACCAGCACCGGGGTGCCGGTGCGCCACACAGTGAATCCACCGGGATCCGACAAAGCCAGCGGCGGACCGAAAAGGACTCGGATGGCGGGGTTTTCAACGAGCGCGCGGATCGCGCCGGAGTCGACGGTGCCGGCGAAGGTGCTGCGGTATTGGAAGGCGACCAGCGCTGACATTCCGGCGGCGACGGCCGCGACGAACAGCGCCCCACGCTGTGCTTGGTGCCGGGTGAGCCGGGCGACCGCCCGTCCTGGCGCGAACCCACCTGCCGATACGGCTGAGGTAGTCATCGTCACGCCTGCCCGTAGTAGTCGAGGAAGATCTCTTCGAGACTGGGCTCGTGCGACGACAGCGTCGTCACCTGCGCGGCGGACAACGCGCGCAGCGCAGGCGCCGCCGACCCCGACACCGTGAACCGGAGCCGCCCATGGTCGGGCGCTTCGACATTCTCGACACCGGCTACCTCGCTCAGCACCGGCGCTGGCCCCTCGTAGGTGACCTCGACGATGGTCCGGTGCAACCGGCGCAACTCTGCCAAGGTCGCGGTCTGCACGAGCCGACCGGCGCGCAGGATCGCCACTCGATCACACAGCGCCTCGACCTCGCCGAGCTGGTGCGAACTCAGGAACACGGTCTGCCCGCGATCGCGGGCCTCACCGACGCACCGCCGGAACTCGTGCTCCATCAACGGGTCCAGCCCGCTGGTCGGCTCGTCGAGCACCAGCAGCGGCGCCCGCGAGGCGAACGCCGCGATCAGCGCGACCTTCTGCCGATTGCCGGTCGAATAGGCCTTGCCGAGCTTGTCGACCTCCAGGGCGAACCGCTCGATCAACTCGGCGCGATACGCCAGGTCGGTGCCCGCACCGATCTGGGCGAGCAGCTCCAACGTCTCGGCGCCGGTCAGTGACGGCCACAAGGCCACATCGGCAGGCACATAAGCCAGGTGACGATGCGCCCGCCGCACGTCGGCGGCGTCCGCATCGAAGATCCGCACGATCCCTGTCGAAGGACGGATCAGCCCGAGCAGCAACCGGATGGTGGTCGACTTCCCGGCACCGTTGGGGCCGAGAAACCCGAACACTTCACCAGTGGCGACCGTGAGGCTCAGATCATCGACCGCGACGGTACGGCCGAACCGTTTGCACAGATGCTCGATCGAGACGGCAGCACAGGTAGTGGTGGCGTGCACCGGCAACGCCAAAATAGCAGACACGGAAACCCTCCGAAGTCGGCGAATATGACATGCCGACCAGACTTCCCGGCGCTCCTGACCACAACGCTACGCCGCCGCGGCAGGCACCGTGGGCTTTTGTCAAGCCCCGCAACAGCTATCCGGGCATCTTCGGCTGCGTCACTTCAACACCGGCTCGAGCCTGAGCGGCGGTGCAAACGTTCCGTCAAATCGGGCGTGGATGGCTTGCCGCCGATATGCCCGATGGGCTTGTATCGCGGTATGACTGCGACTTCGGGCCCTCGGTGCGCTGCGCGCCGGGTCGACGAGGTCGCCCGGCACCGTGTGGAGCGGATGCCGTCTGCCCTGGAGCTTTTCGGCTTCGGCAGTGAGGACGAGCCGCCGAGTCCGGCGTAACGGTCCACCACGCCCTGTGCAGCACGGCAGATCTGTGCCGTGCCGTGTTGCCGCTGCACAAGCGGTGTCCCACTTGTCTTTTCGCGATGACCGATCGCGATATTCCTGCCTGCGCGTCTCGTACACCAGTGCGTGACGATCGCACCACCCCGATGGGAGAACTATGTCCGCAAGCTCGCCGGCGACCCGCACCGTACTCGTGACCGGTGCCGATAGCCGCCTGGGTTTCGCTACCGCACGGCTGCTGATTGCCGACGGCGCCACCGTCATCGCCCACGTCCTGGAAAAGGACCGTGCCGACGAAACAATGGAACGACTACAGAGCGAACCCGGGCTCGGCCGAGTTCGGCTGGTGCACGCCGACTTCACCCGCCTGGCCGAGGTCGACGAGCTCGGTCGTACCCTGGCCTCGGAGCTACCCCGCCTCGACGCATTGCTCAACGTCGCGTCCATCGCCGCGCCGCAACGGCGCACGCACACCGACGACGGGCACGAATTGACCTTCCAGGTCGACTATCTCGCGCCACGACGGCTCACCATGGCGTTGGCCCCCGCCGTCGCCGCGGCGCAGGGGCGGGTCGTCACGGTGACCTCGAAACTGCACGCCGGTGGCAACATCGACTACTCGGACCTGGACCGCAACCGAGCCATCTATACCCCGCTCGCGATCTACGCCCAAGCCAAACTGGCGTTGACCATGTTCAGCCGGTCCTTGTCCGAGACCGGACCCGAAGGTCTCACCTCGGTGAGCGTGCACCCCGCCGACTTCGAGATCGACCTGCCCCAATTACGCAGTCACCGAACCGCTTCCGTCGAGGAGGCCGCCGCGTTGCTCGTCGAGTTCAGCACAGCGGCAACGCCGGTGGTCAACGGCGGCTACTACGAGGGCTTCGAGCGGGCGACACCTGCTGCCCTGGTACGTAATTCACGGGCACGCACCCGGCTCGCGGTGTGGACCAGCCAGTTCGAACACACGGCGTAGTCCGCCCCGCCCCGGCGCGGCCGCTTCACCACCACTGGGTGATTTCGCCGATTCGGCGGCCGAGTTCGGGGGCCAGGGTGCGGGCGTAGCTGGCGGTGAGGTGGTGCTCGTCGCGATAGATCAGCACGTTGCCCTCGGCGGCCAGGCAACGGTCGGGGCGGCAGATGGCGTCGGACAGGTCCAGCGGAAATATGTTGGGGTGTCTCGAGGCCGGTAACTCGGCGGGGTTCTCCGGGTCGAGCGCGGCCGCTCGGTCCATCCCGCAGCTGTAGGGGCTGCCCCGGTCCGCCAAACAGTCGACGGCACGGTAGTGCACCTCGCCACGACGCAGCCAGGGGATATCCCGGATCGCGAGGACGTTGAGTCCGCGGTCGTCCAATGCGGTCCAGATATCGATGAATTCCGGTGGTACATAGTCCCCTTTGTCCCAGCGGGGCCGCGTGCCGATGGTGAATATCCACTCCGGGCGGTGATCGGCGAGCAGATCCAGCACCTCGATCGACCATTCGCGGCATTCGGGGAACGGCGCCAGGGCGTAGGAGGGCTCGTCGGCCAAAGTGAGCGGACAACCTTCCTTCAGATAGGTCACGATGCGGAACTTGTGCTCGCCCGCAAGCAGTTCCAGGGCCGGCAACCAGTGTTCGGAGTGTGAGCCGCCGACCAAAGCGATGGTGCGGTCGGCATTCACGTCACCGTAGGTGCAGACCCGGACTTCCCGGTTCGCACTGATACAGCCGTCGAACGTCGGGGCAGGCGCGTCGAGCCGGCCTTCGAAGACGGTCGGCCGCATCGGCTCCGGCGCCACGGCTACCTCCTCGAAAAGCACTGCCGCGCCGGGATATCGGTTGACCGCCAGCTCGGCCGCCGGCTGCGCGGGGTTCGCCCGGACCACCGCTTGCCAGCTGAGCGCAGCCACCAGCACGCCGATGCCCAGTACCGACACCGCCGCCCCGATACCGCGCCGGGAACGCGCGGCCACACCGGACCGGGTAGTGGTCGGGCGCAGGCGCAGCGGTGTCTCGACCAGCCGCTGCGTCGCCACCGCGAGGACGAGCGAGACGGCGATGACGAGAATCCCGCCGCCGATGCCGGGACTACTCTCGCCGTATTCGGTCAGGTAGAAGATCAGCACCGGCCAATGCCACAGGTAGAGCGAGTAGGCCAGCGCACCCAGTTCGACGAGCAGCGGTGTCGCCAGCAGACGGTTGATCCACGGGTGCGGTGCGGTGCCGGTGTTCATACCGGACACGATCAGCGCGGCAGTAGCGAGGACGGGATAAAGCGCGGCGGGGCCGGGGAATTCGGTGCCACCATCGATGAGCAGCCCACAGGAGATCACCATGCCGAGTCCGGCGACCGCGAGTATCGCGCGCATCGGCTTCGGGATCGAAATCCATGGTGCGGCAACGGCCAATGCCGCACCGACGAGCAATTCCCAGGCGCGAGCGCCACTGTCGTAGTAGGTCCACGCCTGATGCTGTGCCGATCCGGACGCCGCGTACCAGAACGAGGCCACGCCGAACCCGGCGAGCCAGGCCAGCAACCGCCCGCGAAATCGTAGCGTCCACGACCAGATCCCGACGACCAGCAGCATCAGCAGATAGAACTGCCCCTGTACCGCCATCGACCACAGATGTTGCAGCGGACTGACCGAGGGATCCGGTGCGAGGTAGTCCAGTTCCGCCCCTGCCAAATACCAGTTCTGGTAGTACAGCGCCGAGGCGAGCGTCTGGGCCGAGATGTCGGCCCAGCGCGTGTAAGGCTGGGCGAGCACCGTGGCGAGCAACACCGCGGCGAGGACGAGACACAGCGCGGGCAACAGCCTGCGTACGGTCCGGCGCACGGTGTATCCCAGACCGATCGCATCCGTGGTCTCGATGCGGCGCAACAACATTGCGGTGAAGAAGAATCCCGACAGGACCAGGAACACGTCCACCCCGCCGGAGACCCGGCCCATCCACACGTGGAACACCACGACCAGCGCGATCGCGAGGCCACGCAGGCCGTCGAGGTCGTGCCGATACCCGGTGCCGACCGCTCCCCCGGCCCGGTCCCCCCTGAGTTCGCTCGACGCCGACCCCAGGCGCACGGCGTCCTGGACCCAAGTCAACATGCGCCACCACCTTTTACGCCGTCCGCCGGCTTCGCCGCCGACCTCCGCGTGAGCACCGTCCGACTCCCGCCATCGTTATGACCGACCCGACGCCCGGGCCGGGTTGCCGGCCTGACCGCCCGGCACTCCGCCCGCAAACCATGCCGCAGCAGGCACCGTCGAATCAAACCGGCAGCAGCACCCAGCGCCGGATGATGCCGCTCTGTTGCCTTGGCGCCGAGGATGTTCAGGGTTTTCGATACCTGTCGGGGATTCCATCGCGGTCCGCGGCGCGGGCTTCATGTTCGATGATGACGTGGTATGTCCGGTTACGGAACCGCAGCACGGTGGCTCTCGGCCTGAGCCGTACGAACGTCAGTGGTGGACGGGGGCACCGGACGTGGACGCTAGTGGACGGGCTCGCTGGGCTGACCGGATGAGCGGCGGCGGAGAAAAGCGAGCAGGTCCGGGCCGCCGCGTAGGCACCACAGCGCGATCACGGGGTCGCAGACCGCGCAGCTGAGGGACGAATCGTGCGCGAACGGGACGATCGGATGACCTTTGAGGTGATGCAACACGTCAGAGATGGTGTGTAGCAGCCAGGCGATTCCGATGAAGGTCCAGGAATTGAGTCCACGGAAAGCGCAGTAGGTGATGAGGGCGGTGAACAAGTACTCCCAGCCGCCGAGGCCGCCGCCGCTGAGATAGGCGGCACCGGCTCCGGCGACCATGATCGCGTTGAAGGTACGCCGGTGCGGTTCCCGGATCAGTGACATCAGCACGGCGTATACGACGCCGATCGACAGCGGCGCAACGACATAGACGACGACGGGATGCATGGCCGGGTGACTCCTTCTGGTGCTCAGGGCTGGATCGGTCACGAAGGTATCGCCCGGCCGGGAGGTATCCCAGTGGCATTTCTGCCGTATACCCACGGAAAATCGCCAACCCCGATGGCCGCGCCCGATAGTCACAGCCGGTGCCGGACAGCACGGCCCGGATCAGTTCGGCGCACGCGGTGGCGCCCATGTCCCGGAAAATCTCGCGCACACTGTGGCACGTGCGCGAAATCGGTGATTACCCCGATGTGGACACCGACCCGGGCGGCATAGAGTTTCGTCGCGGGGCCCGAAACAGCAACGGGCCAACGCTTTCCGAACAGTCCGGGGGCCGAGGTGACAGGTAATCGTCGGTGGTCGACGACCGCTGCAGTGCTGTACACCGTGTGGGGTGTGCTGCACATGGGACTCGGCGCCTCCATGGTGATCAGCGACCTCGCCGACGGTGCGCCCGGCACCGAGTCGGCGGCCGAAAGTCTGCTGTACTTCCTTTGCGTGACCACGCTGGGAGCGCAGGCCATCTTCGTCGCGGTGACCATGAACAGGGTCAACAGTCGCCTGGGTTATTGGCTCAACGCCGTCGTGCTCGGTGTGGTCGACCTGGCCTTCCTGGTGTTTCTCGCAGCGCCCGGTTACGTCGACCTGATCGGCGCGATCGTGGGACCGGTCGTCTGGCTGCTGGCCACCGCGTGCGCGACCGTCGCATTGCGACAGCCGACTACCCGATAGCGGCGTCCATCGGTCAGCCCTGCCAGACACCCTGCGGTCGGATGGTGAAGCGCATAGTCGGGGCATACTCAGCCGAGCGTGAACGTCGCGCGGCCCGCGATGTGCTCCAGATCCACGTTCTGCGGATAGACCTTGGAGTACGTGTCGATCCACGCCTCCACCTTCCCGGCGCCCGGCCCCATGCCCATGCCGGTGATCACGTTGTCCGGCAGGCCGACCACCGAGGTGCCTTCGACACGTTGCGACTGCCCGCTGGTCCGGCCGGTGTCGAGGTTGCGCCAATGCACGGTGACGAAGTAGGCCCCGCAGAACTCCCCGGTCTGCGTGATCTTCACTCGGACACCGAATACACCGGACTGCGGCTGCGGCACCGTCTCGGCATTGATGATCGCCGCACAATTCGGCCCCGGCACCCGCGTGAGGGTCGAGGAGAACTGCGTCACCGGATCGTCGGGGTTGGCGC
This sequence comes from Nocardia suismassiliense, assembly GCF_900269665.1. Classification (GTDB taxonomy): domain Bacteria; phylum Actinomycetota; class Actinomycetes; order Mycobacteriales; family Mycobacteriaceae; genus Nocardia; species Nocardia suismassiliense. Next base: position 4,511,115 of record NZ_LT985361.1, on the reverse strand, counting down.
CGGCGGACCCAGCGAATCCGCTCACCGCGGCCACCATCGCCGTCGCGACCACACCCGTGCGGAACATAAACCGTTGTAGGAAAACATTTTTCATACTCATGATCTTTCTTTCGCCCGGCACATCGGCGGCGTTATCGATCTCTCGTGCCCTCAATCTCGGGGGCTGGACAATGCCCGCCGCTCGATCATGGATGGGCCGAAGCGTTTCGATTCCTAGCGGGTTCGGCTCATCCGATCAGTCGCGTTGGACGGGGTGAAATCCGCGCGCGGTCCCGGCACGAGCGGCGTGCGGGGTCGGAGCCGAGTTCGTAACGAGTTCCCGCCAGCCAGCTACTGATTCGTTAGCTGTCTATCGGAATCAGCTGTGTCGCAGGTAATTCGAAGTACCGATCTCAGCCATTCAGCAAGATTGGCGGTCACGGTACCCGACAATGAGAACACCGGCGTTTCGTTGCCGGGTCAGTGGCCGACAGGAGAGCCCGATGACACAGCTCGAATCCCCTTCCACCGCACCAGATTCCCCCAAACCCGACCAACCCGTGGCAACCAGCGTATTCGTCAACGGGTACATTCCGCGGCGGCGCGGGCTGGTCCTACTGCTCGGTGTACTCGCCGGGTTCCTACTGACCGTGGTGTGGTCGGCGCCGTTCGTGGACACCACGATCGGTGGCACCGTGGCCGACGGGCTGCTCGGCCACGACGCCAAAGAAACCGCGATCACCGGCATCGGCGCGGGCATCGTCTTCGCGTTCGTCTCCGGCCTGGCGGGCACGTTCACCGCGTGCAACATCGCCGTCTTCGGCGCGGTGGCGCCGCTGGCGGGCAGCGCGGGCGGCTGGTGGAACCGGGTGCAGGCGGTGCTGCGGCCGCTGCTGTGGATGGCGGTCGGCATGGTCGCCGTGTCCGCCGCCTACGGTGTCGTGGTCGGCATCTTCGGCACCGACATGCCGCAATTCGACACCGCGCCGAGCCGGCCCGGCCAGATCTCACCACGGCTGATCCAATCGATGGTGGTATTCGGCGTGATCGGGGTGATCATGACCTACCTCGGACTCGCCGTGCTCGGTCTGGTGCGCGACCCGTTCACCCGCATCGCCGCCCGCTTCCCGAACGCACCGTTGGTCGTCTTCGGCGGCCTGATCGGCGCCTTCCTCATCGGACGCCCGTTCCCGTTGTTCCGCAAGCTGTTTCGCGACGCCGCCGAAGAGGGCAACATTCTCTACGCCGCGAGCGCCTTCGTCCTGCAGTCCCTCGGCAACATCATCATCCTCGCCATCCTGCTGATCCTGACCGTCCTCGTCGGTGGCCGCCTGCAACGCTGGTTCCAAACCGACCCACGCCGCGTCAGCATCCTCAGCGCCACCGCCCTACTCACCGTCGGCGTCTTCACCTTCCTCTACTGGGATGTGCGCCTACTCGCCATGCGCGACATCATCCCGTGGTATCCGGTGGCGCCCTGGGTGTAGTCCGAGCCTGCCCGTAGCTTCGGTCATCGCACGATCTGCATGCTCGCGACGATCGCATCGTTGTGTTCACCCGGATGCTGTTCGAAGATCGCGACGTCCGCATCGGCGAGTACCCAGGCTTGATGCGGTTGTGGTGCCATGCCGTTCGGGCAGGTGACCACCCACTTTCGGTAGTCTGCTTTCTGTTCCCCCACCTGCCGATATCGGGTGCTGTCTCCTGTCGTGGCCGTGACGTCGTCGACGCGCAGCGCGTCGACGGAACCGCCGTGGCGATAGCAGCCACCCTTGATTTCGGGTTTCAGAGCGGCGATTTCGCCGGTGAATGCCACGTCGTAGCGCAGCGATAGATCACCGCTTCCTCCTGCCGGGTATCCGATAACTCCCTGAGTCTCCAGGCCCTCCGCGTACGCGAAAACGCTGAACTCGGCCGGAAGCGTGAAGCGCACGCCCGGAGCCAGACCAGTGGACGCCGGTGGAATCACGCCCACGGAGTCCGCCGGTACCGGTGCCGATGCTGTCGACGTTGCTGATCGAGTCGATCCCTGGTCGCTCGCATCCGCGCATGCTGCCGCGGTCACCGAACACGCCACGATCATCAGCACGCACAGAATTCGGAGTGTCATGGCGACACTGTGCGGCATCCGTCATCGCTGTGTAAAGGCACCGAAATCGGGGGGCGTTGGTGTGCCCGCGCAGTGGCCCGATCTCGCCGAATTGCACTGTCATCGGGGCAGACTCAGCACCCGCCGGGCAATGATGTCGAGTTGGATCTCGACGGTGCCGCCGCCGAAGAGAATGGCGGGCAGTCCGAGGAAGTCGAAGGTGTAGGGCTGCTCGGGGTGGCCGACGGCGGCGCGGGGGCCGAGGATCGATACCAGCGCTCGGGAGGCGTCCCGCTGGGCGAGGGCATGCCAGACCTTGCGGACGCTGTTGCTCGAGCTGTTGCCGTCGGCGGCGCCGTTCATCCTGGTCATGGCGTTGCGCAGGGTGAGCGCGGCGACCGAGAGTTCGAGTGCGACATTGCGGCCGAGCACGCGCAGCGCGTCGTCGCGAGTGCCGGTGTGGTCACCGGATTCCAGGAGGCGGCGGACCAGGGTGCTGGAGCCGTGACCGAAAGTTGCCGAGCCCATGGCAAGTCGTTCGTTGCCCAGTGTGGTGACCGCGATCCGCCAGCCGTCGCCGGGCTGCGCGACCACCTGACTGTCGGGCACGAAAACCTCGTTGAGGAAGACCTCGTTGAACTCCCAGATTCCGGTGACTTGCCGCAGGGGACGGACCTCGACGCCGGTGGCGTCCATCGCAATCAAGAAGTATGTCAGCCCAGCGTGTTTGGGGACCGTGGCGTCGGTACGTGCCAGGCAGACCGCCCAATCGGCTTCTTGCGCTTGGGAATTCCACACCTTCTGCCCGGTGATCACCCATCCGCCCTCGACCTTGCGTGCCGCGGTGGACAATCCGGCCAGGTCCGAACCCGCGCCGGGCTCGGAGAACAGCTGACACCAGATGATCTTGCCCAGCAGGGTGTCCACCACGAACCGCGCGCGCTGCCCGGCGTCACCGTGTTCGATCAGAGTCGGCAGGATCCAGGCGCCGATACCGAGCTCGGGCTGGGCCAATCCGCGGCGGGCGAATTCCTCCGCGATCACGGCCTGTTCGGCCGGTCCGGCGCCGAGTCCGTACGGACTCGGATAGTGCGGGGCGACCAAGCCATCGGCGGCCAGCCGAGCCCGGCGGGACGCGCCGCGCGCGGGAGCCCAACCCGCGGCAGGGATTTCGTCGTCGGGCAACGCCATGACCTCGTCCAGTACGGCGCCGACGGTGGCACGTAACTCGGGCAGTGTGCCTGCGGTGACGAACGAGAAGTCACGGTCGGCGACCAGCGAGCGCTCCCCCAGTTCACGGGCCGCCGCGTCCTCTCCGCCCGCACCGGCGGCCAGGGCGATCGCGCGCCGCCAGTACAGGTGGGCGTCGTGTTCCCAGGTGAATCCGATCCCGCCGAGCAAACTGACGCAGTCCACTGCCTGATCGATGGCGGCGGGCAGCACGGTCAGCGCGGCGCTCGCGGCGGCGAGGAATCGCTGATCGTGCGCCTGGGTCTCGGCCCGGGCCGCGTCCCAGGTCGCCGCGGTCGCGACTTCGGCACGGACCAGCATGCGGGCCGTCTTGTGCTGCACCGCCTGGAAACTGCCGATCGGCCGGCCGAATTGTTCGCGCACCCGGACGTATTCGACGGTGGTGTCCAGGCACCAGCGGCAGATTCCGGTCGCTTCCGCGGCGGCCAGCGTCGTCATCCACAGGTGCGCGACGGCGGGATCGATGCCGTCGAGCACTCGCTGCGCATCCACCGGATAGGCATCGAATTCGGCGTGACCGAGGGACCGCGTCAGGTCGACCGCCTCGGCGCCGACCACCTGCACCGAAGCAGCCGCGTCAGCGGCGCTGACCCAGAACCACAGGCTCGCGCCGGAGTCGCCCTCGACGGCGGCACGCACCACGATTCGCCGGGCACCGGGCAGGCCGGGCACCGGGTCGGAGACACCCGACACCACCCAGCCGGCACCGGCGGGGGTGGCTCGCAGATCCGGTCCGGTGGCGACCGCTCCCGATAAGCCCGCAGCGAACTCCGCCAGCAGTGGTTCGCCGTTCGCCGCCGCCATGGCGAGCGCGCTCGCCGTCACCGTCGACAGGTAGGGGCCCGGGAACAGCGCCGTGCTCAATTGCTCGACGGCCACCGCGAGTGTCGCCAGGCCGCATTCGTCCCCGCCGAAGGCCGCGGGCAGGTGCAGCGCGTGTAATCCCTGTTCGCACAGGGCCCTCCAGATGTCGGTGGGCATCATGCCCTCCGCATAGTCGGCGAGGTGCTCGCGGGTCTGCGCGAGCGGAGCGATCTTGTGTGCGAACGCGGCGACCGATTCGGCCAGCGCTCGCTGGTCCGCGTCTACGGCTAGGGACATACAGATACTCCTGAAGGCTGAATCAGCAAGGATGTTTTCTACTGGGTGGCTCGCAGCCGTCGGTCACGACCGCGGCAAGTCCTGCCAATCGCTCGACAGCCGGGCAGACCACACCGGTTCGCGGCGATCGAGCCGGGCTCGCATGCCCTCTGCGGCGTCGGGGCTCCCCATGACCCGCAGATGCAGTTCGGTTTCGAGATCGGCGACCCGGGTGGGGTCGTAGCCGCGGATCGCCGTGTCCCACAGCAGTCTTTTGCTCAATGCCGCGGACATCGGCGCCACATTGACGGCCATGTCCGTGGCCATGGCAAGCGCGGCGGGCAGCACCTCGGCGGCGGGCAGGCAGCAGCGGGCGAGGCCGAGCCGCACCGCTTCGGCACCGTCGAAAGTGCGCCCGGACAACAGGATGTCGGCCGCGACCGACATCCCCGCCACCTTCGCCACCGTCCAGTGCGCCATCGCGTCGGGCACGACGCCGAGGCGCACCTGCGGAATCGCATAATGCGCGTCGGTGGCGACCACCCGGATGTCGGCCTGCATCGCCAGGGTCATCCCGATGCCGATCGCGTGCCCGTTCACCGCGGCGATCACCGGCTTACGCAGTGCGAACGCGGGCGGGTCGACCGGCGACGCGGAAAAGGCCGGGCTGCCGGGCTTTTCGAACGTCTTCGCCCCGCCGCCCAGATCCGCGCCCGCGCAGAACGCGGGTGCGGCACCGGTCAGCACGATGACCCGGACCGCGTCCTCGGCGTCCAGATCGCGATACGCGCGTCCGAGCGCGCGCCCCATCGCCGCGGTGAAAGCGTTGCGGCGCTCCGGGCGGTCCAGCGTCACCACCGCGACGCCCGCGGTGATCTCGATCCGCACGTCGCTCATGCCTGCGCCTCGCTGACGCTCAGCTCCGGCATGACCGACGTTGTCGGCTGTGTCGATGTTCGCTCGCTACGCTCGCTCATCCGGTCTGCAATTCCGTAACCAAGTCCCTGATGTGCGCATCGGCTGGGTCGTAACCCGGGAAATAGCAACATATTCGGTCGGCGACGGCACCGAAGCGCGCCACGATTTCGGCGGCGCATTGCTCCGGTGTGCCGCAGACGGCCAGCGTCCGGAGCATCTGGTCGTCGATCAGCTCGGTCATCGCTTCCACGCGACCGTGTTTGGACAGCGCGTTCAGTTCGGGTTGCAGTTCCCCCCAGCCCTCGACATCGAGGACCGGACGGTAGGCGGGCGTCGACCCATAGAAGGCGAGCAGGCGGCGAGCGCCCACCGCGGCCGCTGCCAGCTCGGCGGGCGTGCGGCCCATCGCGACGATCACCTGGGGATAGATCGCCAGTTCGGCGGCGTCGCGACCGGCCCGCGCGAGCCCCTCGTCGATGGCGGGCCGGGTGCGCTCGGCGAAGTGCCGCGCGCTGTTGAACGGCATGACCAGCAGACCGTCGGCCACCTCGGCCGCGGTTCTGGTCATGATCGGGCCGAGCGCGCCGAGGCAGATCTCCGGCACGCCAAAGGGATTGGGGCCGGGATCGAAGGTGGGCGGCATCAGGGTGTGCCGGGTGAATTCGCCCTCGAAGCGCAGCGGGGTCCCGTTCTGCCAGGAACCGAGAATGGCCTTGACCGCCAGCACCGCTTCCCGCATCCGCGCCGCGGGCCGCGACCACTGGCCGCCGTACCGCTTGTCGATGTGCGCGCGGGTCTGGGAACCGAGACCGAGCCGGAACCGGCCCCGGCTGAGCAGGTGCAGATCGTAGGCAGCGTGTGCCAAATGCACCGGACTGCGCGGCAGGGCGATGGCGACATTGCTCATCAAGTCGACGGGTTCGGCCGCGGTCGACGCCAGCGTCAGCGGCTGGAAGACGTCGTGGGCGCCCTCGAAGGTGAACAGGCCGTCGGCGCCGCACGCGATCAATTCGGTTGCCCGCGAGAGGGCTTCGTCGGGCCGTCCGTTCAGTTGGAGGTCGATTTTCATCGTTCCGCCGCGAACCGCGGAAGCACTGCGATCATAATTACATAGTACCATGTAACGTTATTGCCGTACGCGGCAATCCCCTGGCTCCACTTCGGTCTCAGCCGCGCACCGGCCCGCCGGCGCACACCATCGCATACAGGGCGTCGGCCAATTTCGATACGAACTGCTCCGCTTCCGCGCCGCCGCGCGAGAGCGCGTGGAATGTCGTTGTGCCCGCGAGTATTTCGAAAACGAGTTCGGCATCGGCGCCGGGCCCGATCCGGCCGTCGTCGACCGCGCCGCCGAGCAGCTCGGCGAACGCCTTGCGCACCGGAGCTCCGATCGCCAGCAGTCGCCGCCGCGCCTCCTCGGTCTGCGAATCGGCCAGCAGCCCCGGCACACCGGCGCGCGCGGCCGGACTGTCCGCGCGCGCCAAGAAGATGCGCACCCACGTCGCCAAGTCGGCCCGAAGATCACCGGTCGGCTCGGGCGGCGTATGTCCGCCCGCGCCGTGAACAGCTTCCTCCAGCAACGCCTGCCGAGTCGGCCAGCGCCGATAGATCGCGGGCGAGTTCACCCCCGCCCGCTTGGCGATCGCCACGATCGTGGTCTGCTGATATCCGACCTCGGCCAGCAACTGCCGTGCGGCGACGAGCACGGCGAGGTCCTTGTCGGCGTCGCGCGGCCGGCCGGGGCGCGGCGAGGTCTCCGAAGTCATCGTTACATAGTAACCTGTAATGTTATTCGGACCCGCCCTGAACCCAGCCCTGACTCAGCCGTCGCGGAGTAGCACCTCGATCCGCGCGGCACAGAACGCGGTGACATCGACCTCGGGCGGTCGTTGTCACCGGTGCGCCATCCGCAGCAGTGAGATCGACACCGCCGATCGAGCGGAAATCACCGGTGCGCGACCAACTCTCGGATCGCCGAGCGGACCTCGCGGACGGCCGGGACCGCGGCGAACTCGGCCGACTCGTGCATAAAGTCTGCCAACCGGGCGGCGGTGCGGCCGATCGGTCGTGCGCACTGAGTCACCGCGAGTCCGACCTGTTCGGCGGCATGCTCGGGCGCACCGAGCATCAGCTGTAGGCGAGCCGAGGAGATCGCGGCGATCTCCGGCGTCACGAATTCCGGTAGCAGCACCCGCGTTTCGCCGAAGGCGGCGCGGACCAAATCCGGGCGAGTGGCGATCAGGTGACGGTAGCTGGCGCCGAGCAGCCGCCACTGCTGGCCCGGTCCCGGCCAGTCCCGGCGCGGTCCGAGCATCATGCCGGTAGCGGCAGCGGTGAGACTGCGATCGGCAGCCGTCGCACCGGCCACGGTCTCGCGGGCTTCGCTACGGTATTCCGCGGCGACGACGATCGCGCGCTGGAAGGCGGCGCGGTCGCCGAGGATGCCCTGCGCGTAAGCCTCCAGTTCGGCCAGGGCGACCCGCAGTAGCGGCGTCGCGGAACGGCGCGCCAGATATTGCGCGAGCTGGGCCACCTCTAACGCCTCGGCCGGTTCGCCGTTGTCGAGCAGTTGCCAGGTTGTTCGAGTGAGCACCGCGGCGGTCAGCGCCGTATCACCGGCCGCGTGCGCCAGTCGCGCGGCGACGACCGAATAACGCCGCGCGGCGGTGCTGTCCTCCACGTCCCAGCTCATGGCGGCCGCGATATCGGCCAGCTCCGCCCCGGCCCGCAGCGCCCGCCCATGCCGGCTCGAAGCCGAAAGCTGCTGTAAACGAGGCACATTCGCCGTCAGCCAGGCCGCAACGGCACGACGCGGCGCCGGTCCGTCGCCCCACTGCCTGGCGCGCGCCCAGCGCATGAGCTGCTCGGCGGCTACCACCTCGGTCACGGCGAACGTCGGACCACCGCGCGCGGACGCGGCGGCGGGCAACAACAGCGGCAGCAGTTGCCTGGGGAGATCGTCGAGTTCGGTGACCGATTCGGCGGTCAGACGGTCGCGCAGGTGGTCCAGCTTCGTCTGCAACGCCGACTCGTAAGCGGACACGTGCTCGGCCCGCACCACCCGGGCGCCGGTCTCGAGTTGCCCCAGGTAGGGCTTGGAGTAGTGGGTGCGCGCGGCCATGCCCTGCAAGCTGATCCCCGCCGCCGTTCGCGCGATACGCAGCGCCGAGCCGACCTCGCTCATTCGAGGTCCGCGCCAGTGCGGGCCAACTCGTTCATCACCTCGACAATACGTCGCCGCCGCTACCCGGTGTGCGGTGTCTGCAACTGTCTGCAAGACGGGTTCGACCCGTCCGGCGCGACTGTTCGCCGACCTATCGTCCGAAACCGTGAACAGAACTGTCCGGTCCGGGCCGGAGCTGCCCCGGACCACCACGCGCGCCGCACTGGCGTCGATCGCGCTACTGGCATGCGTTTCGATCGCGGCGCCGCCCGTAGCGGCGGCACCCTCGTATCAGCCCGCCGCACAACTCGAAGCCGCCTACTACCCGCCCGGCCCCTGGGCGGTGGCCGAACGCACCGGTCTCGACTGCTGTACCGCCACCGGCGACAGCTACGACATCTGGTATCCGGCCGACCTCGGCGCCGGCGGCGTCGCCCACCCGATCATCACCTGGGGCAACGGCACCTCGGCCCACCCGCGTGAGTACGCGTACTTGCTGGCGCATCTCGCGTCGTGGGGATTCGTGGTCATCGCCGCCGACCGGACCGACACCGGCACCGGCGGGCAGATGCTCGACGCCGTCGAGTACCTGACCCGGCAGCACAGCAACCCGGACAGCATCTTCGCCGGCAAACTCGACACCCGCTCGGCTGGGGCGATGGGCCACTCCCAGGGCGGCCTCGGCGCGTTCAACGCACTCGCCCGCGGCGGCGTCAGCACCGCCGTAACGCTGGAAATGCCGTTGTCCGCGGCCTGTACGACGCTGCCCCTGGTCGACGGGCGCAGCGCCTGCATCGATCCCGCCGCGGTGACCACGGGATCGGTACTGCTGCTCAACGGTTCGGCCGATGGCATATCCCCCGCGACACAGCCCCTTCCGCCGGCGCTGATCGGCATGCAGTCGATGCAGGCGTACTACGACGCGCTGCCCGCCGGCCTGCCCAAGGCGCGTGCGGCGCTGGTGGGCGCTCAGCACAACGACATTCAAGGCCAGCCGGACTGCACCAATTACAGCTGCACCGAAGGTGTGTACCGCTACCTCGGCTACCTGACCGCGTGGTTCATGGACCGGCTGCGCGGCGATCAGGCCGCTCGCCAAGCCTTCCTCGCCGACACCGGCGAGCTGCTGCACAACCCGCACTGGTCCGACCAGGCCAGCACCATCACCCGCTGACCGACGAAAGGCTGCATCCTTCATGGAAAACCACCTCGAGCAACTACTCGCCGAGCTCGACCTGGACGGCAAGCTGCGGCTGATTTCCGGAGCGAGTCTGTTCCGGATGGCCGGTGATCCCGCGATCGGGCTGGCCGAGATGCCGGTGTCCGACGGCCCGTCCGGCGTGCGCGGCGAAAACTGGGACGAACGCGATCCGTCGGTCAGCCTGCCCTCGGGCACCGCTGTCGCCGCGACGTGGGACCCGGAATTGCTCACCGAGATCGGCGCGCTGATCGCCGCCGAAGCCCGCCGCAAAGACGTCTACGCGGTCCTCGGGCCGACGATGAACCTGCACCGTTCGCCCTTGGGCGGCAGGCATTTCGAGTGTTTCTCCGAAGACCCACTGCTCACCGCCGAGATGGCCGAGGCGTATGTGCGTGCGGTGCAGGCGCACGGGGTCAGCGCGTGCCCGAAGCACTACGTGGCCAATGACTCCGAGACCGACCGCTTCACCGTCGACGTCCGCGTCGACGACCGCGCGTTGCGCGAGCTGTACCTCTACCCGTTCGAACGGACCGTCGAGGCCGGCGCCTGGATGATCATGAACTCCTACAACGCCGTCAACGGCGCCACCATGACCGAGAACCCCCTGCTCGACGAACCACTCAAGGGCACATGAGGATTCGACGGCGTAGTGGTCTCGGACTGGACCGCCATCCGCACCACCGAGAGCGCGGCCGCGGGCACCGACCTGTGCATGCCCGGCCCGCCCTACCTCTGGGGCGCGCCCTTGGCGGCCGCGGTGCGCGCGGGCAAGATCGCCGAGTCCGCCATCGACGACAAGGTGCGCCGCATCCTGCGTTTCGCCCAGCGCGTCGGCGCACTGGACGGAACCCCGCAGTCCCCACCGGTTTTCAGCGACCAGCAGGCCCGGGACCTGGTCCGCCGGGTCGCCGCGCAGGCGATGGTTCTGGTCCGCAACGACGGCGTGCTACCCCTGACGCCGGACACCACCGTCGCCCTGCTCGGACCGTCGGCCGGCTTGCCTCGGCTCCTCGGCGGCGGCAGCGCGACAGTGATCCCCAGCCACACCAGCACGCCGGTCGACGGGCTGACCGGCCGACTGCCGTTGACCCATACCGCGGGCGTGCACCTGTGCGAGGACCTGATTCCCATCCCACTGCCGCTCATGACCGACCCCGAGTCCGGTGCGCCGGGTCTGTCCACCCGGTACCTGACCGGTGACACGGTGCTCGGCACCGAGCATCGCACCACGAGCCGGCTCGTGCTGCTCGGCGACCCGCTCGCCGCCCAGTCGACCATCATCGAGCTGCGCACGCGTCTGCGTGCCGACATGGCCGGTGACTGGCAGATCGGTTTCGGCGGCGTCGGCCACCTCCGGCTCGACATCGACGGGCAGACCGTGCTCGACGAGAACGTCGCCTTGGATTCCGGTGATCCGGCCGCAGCGCTGCTCAATCCACCCCAGCGCCACGTGACCCGAACGCTCGCCGACGGCGAGGAAGTCGACGTGTTACTGGTGACCAGCATCGAGGATGCGATGCCCGGCCTCGGCATCATTCTCGGTGCGACCCTCGGTATCCGGCGTCCGCAGCGGGACGACGACGCGGAATTCGCCGCGGCGATCGAACTGGCGCGCGCGGCCGACGTGGCCGTCGTCGTGGTCGGCACCACCGAACAGATCGAGAGCGAGGGCGTCGACCGCGTCTCCCTGCGCTTACCCGGCCGTCAGGACGAGCTCGTCGCCGCCGTCGCCGCGGTGAACCCGCGCACTGTCGTGGTGGTGAATTCCGGTGCGCCGGTGGAGCTGCCGTGGCGCGACGACGTGGCCGCGGTGCTGCTGTCCTGGTTCCCCGGACAGGAGTTCGGCACGGCACTGGCCGACGTGCTCACCGGTGCCGCCGAACCCGGCGGCCGGCTGCCGACGACCTGGCCGAAGACCATGGCCGACGTGCCGGTGCTCAACACCTCGCCCGTCGACGGCGTGCTCGACTACAGCGAAGGCATCCACATCGGCTACCGGGCGTGGTTGCGGGCGGGCACCGAACCGGCCTACCCGTTCGGCCACGGCCTCGGCTACACGACCTGGTCGACCGAGAACCTCGTCGTCGAAGGGCGCACGCTCTCGATCACGGTCAGCAACACCGGAGAGCGCGTCGGCAAACAGGTCGTTCAGGTCTATCTCTCGCGCCCGGATAGTGCCGTCGATCGACCGGTCCGCTGGCTGGCCGGCTTCACCGCCGTCACCCTGGCTCCCGGGGATTCCCGAACCGTCCCGATTACGTTGCCCGAGCGCGCTTTCCAGCATTGGACGGCCGCGGGCTGGGCGACCGAACCCGGCGCGTTCACCGTGCAAGTCGGAACCTCGGTCACCGATCTCCCGCACACCGCCTACATCTACTGATCCCGCTGCTCGACCAGCTCTTCCTGTTCGGCCGCTGCCGCAGCCGCACTCGGCGGAATGATCGAACACTTCACCCAGGGAGCTGCAATTTCCACCCAGACACAACTCTGGGCGCAGGCCCTCGGTCTTGCTATACCGAAATCCGAGTGAAGCCGCGATCAACCGCTGACGAGACCGCTTACCCGCGGGCGTCGGATCCATCGCGGACAGCGATGGCTTCGGCGACCCGCAATCCGGACACGAGCGCGCTGCCCGCGTGCTCGCACGGCGGTTGGACGGTGTTGCCGACGTAGTAGATGTCGTGCTCGGGTTCGTAGTTGTCCGGTTTGGTGAAGCCGGGCGGAAGGATGGCGGGGGCGAGGGTGCTGGAAAGGCCGTGCAGTTTCTGGAATTCGTGCGGTGCGACAAGCCGGTGGTAGCGGATCGTCGGGACGAAGCCGGGCAGCATGGTGTCGATGCGGTCGAACATGTAGGCCTGGATGTGGTCACGGTCGGCGGAGTCGAGGTCGTCCGTGCCGCGCGGGCACATCAGATAGGCGTTGAAGGACCGGTAATTCCGTTCGCCGGGCAGGTCGCAGGGGAAGACGTTGAACGCGAAGGTGGTGGGCAACTCCCCCGCGTCGAGCCGGGCCAGCAAGCCGGGGAGACCGGCGGGAACGTGCATGACGGTGTGCACGTCTTCGGGGAACGGAGTGTCAGGCGCGGTGGCGATGTGCATGGTGGCGACGGACAGTCCAGGCTCGGCATCGGACGGATAACGATCGAGTCGCCGCTGACTTGAGACCACGTGGCGAGTGTGGTGGACGCCGTGGTCGGTGCTGATCGTTTTCGGTCCGTGCCCGTGGGAGATGTCGGTGACCGTGACGCCGAGGTCGAGGTGTCCGCCGAGGTCGAGTAGCCGCCGGGCCATGCGGTCGGCGAGGGTCGCGGTGCCGCCGATCGGGGTGACGGGGTGGTCGTAGCCGTAGCCGAGGTCTCTGGCGAACAGGGCCGCGAACATGTCGGCGCGGAACCGGCGGGGCGGGCTGCCGAAGGCCCAGCAGACCGTGGCGACGAAATCGGCGAACTCGCGGCCCTTGACCGCGCGGTCGAGCAGGTCGGCGACGAACACCGGCTCGCCGCGTCGTTGGATGCCGCGCAGCGCGCGCAGGAACCGGAGTAGATCTGGTCCCACTGGGAGAAACGGCCGCACCGATGCCAGTCGAACGGGCAGCGAGTAGGTGGCGCGTTCGGTGCACAGCAGCGAGCGTGGATGGTGAAAGGCGATATCGACGCCGAGTTCGCCCATGGCTTGTTCGAACGCGGCGCCGAAGTCGTTGCAGGCGATGGTGAATTCGTAGCCGTCGATGACGTGGGTGCCGCACAGCCCGCCCGCGGTGTCGCGACTGTCGAATACCCGCACTTGAAAGCCCCTGGCTTGCAACGCGATCGCGGCGGTCAATCCCGAGATCCCGGCGCCGACGACGATGACGTCGTGTGTATCGGATGGTGGTGGCATGGCCGGCCTCGTCTCGTCGCTGGCGTCAGGGCCGGTCGGCGCTGACGATGAGGGCATGCGGGCAGTTCACGTAGTCCGCCCAGAACGCCGCGCCGTGTTCGGCGATACCCGCCTCGGTGGGGCTCGGCGCCGCCCAGGTGATGGACTGGAATCCGGCGTCGCGCAGGGCGTTGTCGTGGGCTTGCCTGGACCATCGGTGGGCTACGACCTGAGCGGGCGGGTCGAAGAGGTGGGAGGCGAGCACGACCGGTTGTCCTTCTCCCGGTTCGGTTTTCGCGTCGAGGGTGAATCCGTATGGTCGGTAGTACTCGGGGTCGGGCGCGAAGTCGGGGTTCAGCGCGAAAGCGACGAATCGGCCGCCGGGCCGCAGCGCGTCGGCCGCGCCGCGGCACATGGCGGCGAGTTCGTTCAGCGAGGTGGCGTATGGCAGCACGTAGACCGCGGTGACGAGGTCGACGGGGCCGAAGCGGCCCGCCTCGGCGAGCCCGGCTTGCACGAAAGTTGTTTCGAGCCGGGCGGTTTCGGCCTGCGCGCGGGCGACGGCAAGCATGCCCGCGGAGGGATCCAGGCCGATGAGCCGTCCGGCGTGCAGTTGGGCGTAGCGGCGCAGGTAGAACCCGCTGCCGCAGCCCGCGTCCAGGATCGAGCGTCCGGTCAGATCGCCGAGGACGGCGAGGAAGCTGGGCGCTTCGAGTTGCGAGCGCAGCGGCCATTGCTCGGTGGCATCGTAATGCGCACCGTACTCGGTGAATTGGTCGTTGTCGGTTGTCATCGCGGATCGCGCCTCCGTCGGGGGTGTACAGGTTTGTTCAGTCGCCGGTGCCGGGGGCTGAGCGTCGAGAGGTGTCGGGCTCTAGGCCCGCGAGCTGAGTGATCAGCTGGGTCAGCTGACCGAAGGTGAGTCCATCCAGTTCGATGCGCAACCCGGATGGTGTCACCATGCGTATCTCCGGTATGCCACCGTCGAGACTCTCGGACGGCAGGCTGTCATCGATCGGCGCCGGCGGACCATCGGTGGCGTCGAGGGTGTGCAACGCGCGTTCGATGTAGGCGGCGATCGACTGCACATGCGGAGGTTCGAGGACCGTCATATGGTTTCCGGAGACCGTCGACACGCTTACCTCGCCGTCGAACATGGTGGCCCATGAGACATCTGGGTCGGGACTCAATACGGGATCGCGGTCGTGCGCCTTGAGGAACAGCAGGTCGGTATTGATCGGTGTCGGTGTGTAGGCGTGGATCGCCCGATTGGTCGTGACGACGACGTCCCGCACGCACGGATCGGTGCGCATGGCGTCCCGGAACGATTCCCAGACGTGCGGTGCGATGTCGCGGAAGGCTTCGAAGACCGCGAGCACGTCCTCGGCGTCGCGCAGTTCCAGTCGCTGCGGGTCGCGCACTGCCACGGTGTCGATCATGACCACCAACGGCACTTCGTGCCCGGCGGCCAACAGCTGGCGAGCCATCTCGTCGGCGATCAGCCCGCCCGAGGAATGGCCGCCGAGCACGTAAGGACCGGAGGGGTGGGCGGCGCGCAGTTCCTCGATGTTGCGGGACGCGATGTCGGCGACCGTATTCGGAATCGGTTCACCGGGTTCGAGCCCGCAGGCGCGGAAGGCGTGCACCGCCCGGGCGGGGTCGAGTAGTTCGGTGAGTGCCCGATAGGAGTACACGGTGCCGCCGATCGACTGCACCAGGAACAGCGGAATCCGGCCGGGGGCGCCCGAGCGCAGGGTGATCAGCAGGGGGTGGCTGCGCGTCTCGCGTGGTCGGACATGGTCGAGCAGGGCGCCGAAAGTGGGATGTTGCAGCAAGGCGTGGGCCGAGATCTCGACGCCGAGTCGTTCGCGGACCCGAGCCCGGAAGGCGACCGCCAGCTGCGAATCGCCGCCGGCCCGGAAGAAGTCGTCGGCCGCTGATACGGTCCGCACGCCGATCAGCTCGCACCAGATCTCCCCGAGCACCTGCTCGGTCCCCTGCGGCGCCGGATCGGCCGCCACCGGGGCCTCTTGCACTGGGTTCGCCGACGTCTGCGCGGTACGACGGAAAGGGTAGGTGGGCAATGGAACACGGCGCCGCCGCGCCCCTCGATGAACACCGTCCCAATCGATATCCACTCCGTGACACCATAATTGCGCCAGCACGCCGGACAGCACCGCCGGTTCGGCTTCGCCCGGCACCATCGTCGGCAGGACGACGCGCTCTTCGCCGCAGTCCGGATGGGACTGCACGAGGTGCGTGAGCGTCTGCCCTGGCCCGATCTCCAGCAATGCCCGCTCGGGGTCACTCAGCAGGGTGCTCAGGCCGTCGGCGAAGCGAACCGTGTGGCGGAGATGGCGCGCCCAGTGGTCGGGATCAGGAGGCTGTTCGGTACTCATCCAGGTGCCCGTCCGTCCGGAGACGAGCGGGATCTGCGGTGCCTCCTGGTTCAATTGCGCGCTCTCCCTAGCTAATTCGCCGACTACCTGATCCATGACGACGGAGTGCGAGGCGAAGGAGACGGGCACGCGGCGAGACTTGACCCCGTCGCGGCGCAGCGTCTGCTCGAATCGTTCGATGTCGTCCGACAGCCCGGAAACCACGCAGTTGCGGGCGCCGTTGACCACGGCCACCGAGAGCGCGTCGCCGAGCAGCGGCCGCACGTCGTCCTCGGCCAGCGGCACGGTGATCATCGCGTTGGGCGGCAGGTCGTCGCACAGCCGGCCCCGCACGCTCACCAAGCGGACCAGGTCGGCCAGATCGAGCACGCCGGCGAGGTAGGCGGCGGTGCACTCACCGAGACTGAGCCCGAACAGTGCCGACGGGTGAATACCCCAGGAACGCAACAGCGCGGCCACACCGAGCTCCGTCGCGACGATGCTCGCCATGTTCAGCGAAGGCCGCAGCAGCGCGGTCGCCGCCGACTCCCGCTGCCCGGCGGCGAACAGCAGCGACCGGAGGTCGGTGCCGAGGGCGGTATCGAACAACTCCGCGCATTCGTCCAGGCAAGCGCGATAAACCGGTTGTGCCGCATACAGTTCCGCTCCCATGCCGGGATGCTGGGTGCCGACGCCGGGGAACAGGAACGCGAGCTTCAGGTGTCGGGTGCTGCCGTGGTAGACCGACGGGCCGTCTGCCGTCGTGAGCAGGGTGGCGGCCGTCCGCGCCTCCGCACTCACCACCGCCCGGCGATGACCGAAGCCCGTTCGACCGCGCTGCAGGGTGTAGGCCACATCCGCAAGTGGCGCAACGTCTTCCGCGGTCAAGTGCGCGGCCAACCCGGCGCAGGCCGCGGTCAGCGCCGAGGCATCGCGCGCCGACACGACCAGCACCTGCGGTCCAACGTCCGGCTCCGCGGCGGCCGCCTGCGGCGGTTCCTCCACGACGACATGGGCATTGGTGCCGCCGATCCCGAACGAACTGACCCCGGCCCGGCAGGGCACACCTTCCGGCGGGATCCAGTCCACGGTGTCGGAGTTGACATAGAAGGGGCTCTGCTCGAGCTTCAGCGCCGGGTTCGGCCGTTCGAAATGCAGGACACCGGGGATCCGCCGATGCCCGATGGCGAGGACCGTGGCGATGAGACCGGTGACGCCCGCCGCCGAATCCAGATGCCCGACATTGCCTTTCACCGAGCCCAGGGCGCAATAGCCGGTCCGGTCACCCGCGCGGCGGAACGCGGTGGTGAGCGCGCGCACCTCCACGGGGTCGCCGAGCGCGGTCGCGGTTCCGTGCGCCTGCAGGTAGGTGATGGTGGCGGGGTCGATGGCCGCGGCCGCGTACGCGGCGGTGAGCACCTCGATCTGGCCGTCGACACTGGGCGCGGTGAATCCCACCGCGCGACCGCCGTCGTTGTTGACCGCCGAGCCACGGATCACCGCGTAGACCGTATCGTTCTCCGCCAGAGCGTCTTTCAAGCGCTTCAACACCACGATGCCCGCGCCGCCGGCCGATACGGTGCCGTGCGCTCGCGCATCGAAGGGCCGGCACCGGCCGTCGGGTGACAGGATCCCACCGTCCTCGTACCGGTAGCCGTCCGCACCGGCACTCGGCAGGCTCACGCCGCCGGCCAAGGCCAGTGCGCAGTGACCGTCGAGCAGGCTCTGCCCCGCCAGGTGCACCGCCACCAGCGAGGTCGAGCAGGCGGTGTTGATCGTCAACGCGGGACCGCGCAAACCCAGTTTGCTAGCGACGTGCGCGGTGAGCAGTTGCAGTGGATTGCCCAGTCCCACACGCATGTCCGATGATCCGGCGCCGGTGACGCCGGCCGCGTTGCGCAGCCATTCGTACGGCAAACCCGATCCGGCGAACACGCCCACCGGTCTCCCGGCCTCGCGGGCGCCGTAGCCGGCGTGCTCGAGCGCCGCCCATGCCGTCTCCAGGAACAGTCGCAACTGAGCGTCGAGGGCGCGCGCGTCGGCCGGGTTGTAGCCGAAGAACTCGGCGTCGAACGCGGTGGCGTGCGGTGGCATACCGGTGGTCGCCACCTGACCGGGCCGCCCATCGGACGGCCCGTGTTCGAGCCCTTCCTTCCGGTCACACAACAACTTCCAGAGCTCATCGATATTACCGGCGCCCGGGAATCGCCCCGCCATGCCGATGATCGCGATCGCCGGGACGTCGGCGGCCACATCCGTTGGCACACCGGCGTTCTCGGCCGGTTCCTCGGCCGCGTCACGGTCGGTGACCTGAACGGCCAGGTGCTCGGCGAGCCGTTCGATGGTCGAATACTGGAACAGATCGGTGACCGCGACCTCGACGCCGATCCGCTCGGTCAGCAACGCACACAACCGAACCGCGAGCATCGAGGTGCCGCCCGCGTCGAAGAAGCCGACGTCGAGGTCCACCGTTTCGATGGCCAGCACCTCGCACCAGATCCGTTGCAGCCTGGCAGACAGCGACTTCGGCTGCCGGACCTGTGCCGGCCTGGATGCGGTGGTGTGCGGCGGGATCGGGAGGGCTTCTCGGTCGAGCTTGCCGTTCGGCGTGCGCGGCAACTTTGGCAGTTCGACATAGAGCGACGGAACCGTGCTGGCGGGCAACGTCTTTCCCAGATACTCGCGCAGCTCCTCGGGCCGGGGCAACCCCGGGTCCGCCGATACCGCGTAAGCGACAAGTCTTTTCACTCCAGGCGTGTCCTCGCGGGCGAGGACGGCGCAGCTTTCGATCGCGGGGTGGGCGCTGAGCGCGGCCTCGATCTCGCCCAATTCCACGCGCAGGCCGTGGAGCTGGATCTGGTCGTCGACCCGCCCGACGAATTCGAAAGCGCCGTCCGGCCGTCTCCGGACCCGATCGCCGGTGCGGTACATCCGCGCGCCGGGCGGCCCGAAGGGGCAGGCCACGAAACGCTGCCCGGTCAAGCCGGGCCGATTCAGATACCCGCGCGCGAGCTTCGTTCCGGCGAGATACAACTCGCCGACCTCGCCTGCCGGGACCTCGGTCAGCGACGGATCGAGCACGTGACAGTCGGTACCCGGCGTCGGCGGGCCTATCGATGGCGTCACCGACGGCGGCAGCGGGCCCGCGAAGGTCGCGAGGACGGTGTTCTCGCTCGGTCCGTAACCGTTGAACAACCGGCGACCACGCGCCCACCGGTCCAGCACCGCCGGCGGCAGTGCCTCGCCGCCGACCGCGATAGTGCGAACCGAGGGCAGGTCGGCGGGGCGCAGCGCCGACAACACCGTCGGCACCACACACAGGTGCGTAACCTGCTCTCGCGCACAGACTTCGATCAGCGGCGGCCCCGGAAGCAAGCGCTCCGTGGCGGCGATCACCAACACTCCACCGGACAGCAGGGACATGCACAACTCCGCGAGCATGATGTCGAAAGACGGCGACGCGAACTGCAGCACCCGGCTGTCGGTCGACCCCACCTGCCGGTCGGCGAATGCGCGGACCAGCGCAGCGAGGCCGCGGCGGGTATTGACGACACCTTTGGGTGTACCCGTGGTGCCCGATGTGTAGGTGACATAGGCCGGATGCTCCAGTCGCGGCGGGACCAGGAGTTCAGCCTCGGCGAGGTTGTGGTCGGGCTGCCCCGCCCAATCCCGCACGGTGCCGGGATCATCGAGAGCGATCGCCTGGACACTCGAATCGACGGCCACGGCAGCGCGCTGTCCGGTAAGCGTGACCGTCAGGGTGGGCCGCGCGTCGGCGAGCATGAACTCGATGCGTGCCTGCGGATAGTCCAGGTCGATCGGCAAATAGGCCGCGCCTGTTTTGGCGACCGCGATCAAAGTCGTGATCAGCAACGAGCCGCGTGGGAGTGCAACGGCGACAACACGTTCCGACGCTGCTCCGCTTGCCGTCAACAGTCGGGCGAGCTGGTTGGCTCGCGCGTTGATCTGCCGGTAGGTCCAGTCGCCATCCGGATCGCACACCGCGACGGCCGCACCCCGCGCTGCCACCTGCGCCTCGAACAAATCGGCCAGTGAGCCCGGCCCACCAGCGGCGCCGGCCCGGCTGAACGGCCGTTGCTCGAGGGCTCGGCGATCGGTTTTGCCGTGCGCGTTCACCGGTATGCGATCGAGTTGAATCAAGAGATCCGGAACCAAGGGTTCGGGCAGTTCCGCGGCCAGGCGACGACGCAACGCCTCGATATCGACGGTCCCCTCGGCCGTGAAGTAGCCGACCATACGACGGTCCAGCGGCGAAGTCCCGTGCCCTACCGCCACGGCATGTCCGACCAGCGGATGCCGGGTCAT
Source organism: Nocardia suismassiliense (assembly GCF_900269665.1). Lineage (GTDB taxonomy): Bacteria > Actinomycetota > Actinomycetes > Mycobacteriales > Mycobacteriaceae > Nocardia > Nocardia suismassiliense. The sequence goes on along the minus strand of NZ_LT985361.1, from coordinate 4,490,873 downwards.
CGCGGCCTCGACCTCTTGCGGCGCGACGAGGTTGCCGCGGATCTTCATCTGTACGTCGACGCGCCCCAGGTACTCCAACGCACCGTCGGGACGTTCCCGCACCAGGTCGCCGGAGCGATACATCCGCGCACCGTCTGGTCCGAACGGGCAGGCCACGAATCGGCCCGCGGTCAGGCCGGGCCGCCGCAAGTACCCCCGCGCAAGCCCGGTACCGCCGAGGTACAACTCCCCTGCGCTGCCCGTTTCGACCGGCCGCAGCGTGGTGTCGAGAACATACGCGCGAACGCCGTCCAGTCCGCGGCCGATCGGCACGGACGTCGGCACGTCTTCGACCCGGCGCATCCGGTAGCAGGTCGCGAGGATCGTGGCTTCTGTCGGGCCGTAGCCGTCGACGACCACGGTGTGCGGGCACGCGGACAACACCTGCCGGACGGCCTCGGGCGGCACGGCCTCGCCGCCGGTCCACACCTCCTGAACGCCGGCCAGGCATCCTGGGTCCTCCTGTGCCAGTAGTTGGAACAGGCTCGCGGTCGCCCACATCGCGGTCACCCGACCACCGACTATGCTGCGGGCCAGGGCGGCCACTTCTGGGCGACCGGACGGACCGAGCACGGTTTGCCCGCCGCTGAGCAGCGGCATCCACAGTTCGTAGCTGGCCGGATCGAACCCGTAGGGTGTGTGCAGCAGTACCCGGCGGTGCACCGAGTGGGCGAAGTGGCTGTCGAGTACCCGGCCCGCGACATCGGCCTGGGTGGTCATGACACCTTTCGGATGTCCGGACGAGCCCGAGGTGTACATCACGTAGGCGAGGCTGTCTCCGTGCAGGACGCCTCGGCGCTGGGCGTCGGTCATCGCCGCACTGTCCTCGGCGGCGAGCCGCCGCGCGGTCTCGGCACTGTCCAGGTTCACCACCGTAACCCTGTTCTGCGCCGAAAAATGTTGCAGGCCTGTGCCGTCGGTGAGAACGGCGACCGGAGCTGCGTCGGTGATCAGCCAGGCGATCCGGTCGGACGGATAGGTCGGATCCAGCGGCAGATACGCCGCGCCCGTCTTGACCACCGCCACGATCGCAACGACCAGATTCAGCGACCGCGACAACGCGATACCGACCAGCGTCTCCGGTGCCGCGCCCTGGTCGACGAGCAGCCGGGCCAGCCGGTTCGCCTGCTCATCCAGTTCCTGGAATGTCAGATGCCCCTCTGGGCCGTTGACGGCGATTGCGTCCGGTGTCGCGGCGACCTGCCGCTCGAAAAGGTAGGCCAGCGGCGTCTCGACGTCGAGCGCCGCGCCGGACCCGCGGGACGCCGCCGAGCCGGTCGAATGCCCTTGTGCGAGTTCATCTATCGGCAAGCAGGGATCCGCGGTCGCGGCAACCAGCACGGCTCGCAACCGGTCCACGATCTCGGCGACGGTCTGCTCGTCGAACAGGTCGAGGTTGTACTCCGCGTGGCAGACCATCTCGCCGTATTCCGTTGCGGTGTCCGGCTTTTCCCAAAACTCGAGCAGGAGGTCGAATTTCGCTCGCGGGTACGGCAACAGCTCCACCTCGGCGGGGGCGTCGGCCATCCGGATGTCGGGCCAGGGCATGTTCTGCACCACCATGCTGATCTGGAACAGCGGGTTACGGCCCGCCACCCGCGCGGGCCGCAGTCGCTCCACCACCTGGCCGAAGGGCACGTCCTGGTGGTCGAAAGCGCCCAGGGTGGCCGATCGCACACGGTCGAGCAGCTCCGCGAAAGCGGGCTTGCCCGAGGTGTCCACGCGCAGCACCACCGCGTTGACGAAGAACCCCACCAGATCTTCGAGCACCGGATCGACACGGCCGGCGACACCGGTGCCCAACGCGATATCGGTACCCGCGCCGCGTTCGGTCAACACCGCCGCCAACCCAGCTTGCAGCACCATGAACACGGTCGCGCGGTGTGCGCCGGCCAGGTCGCGGATGTTCCGCAGCAGGCTCGCCGGCCAGGCAGCGACGAGGGTGCCCGCCATACTTTCGCCGGCCACTGGACGCGGATGGTCGGTCTGTCCCGGAAGTTCCGGCGGCAGCCCGGCCAGGGCCTGCGTCCAGAACCGCAACTGCTCGTCCGCGGCGGCATCGGTCGATGCGCCGCCGCCGAACACGGTGGCCTGCCACAGCGCGAAGTCGGCGTACTGCACCGGCAAGTCCGCGAAGCGCGGTGCCCGGCCCGCCGCGCGGGCGGAGTAGGCGGCGGCCAGATCGCGACACAATGGCGCGATCGACCAGCCGTCGACGGCGATGTGGTGCACCACCAGCGCGACGATCGACTCCTGTGGCCCGATCTGCAGCAGCATCGCCCGCAGCGGCAGTTCTGCCGCCAGGTCGAACGGCGGTGCGGCCAGCTCCGCCACCATCTCGGCGACTTGTTCCGCCGTGGTGTCGCGAATCTCGCACCGGCTCCGCGCATCCGCGGCGGCGACGACAACTTGCCACGGCTGCCCATCGAGTACACGGATGTGGGTACGCAGGCTCTCGTGCCGCGCAACGACATCATGCAGCGCCGCCTGCAATGCGGCCCCGTCGAGCCTGCTTCGCACCCGAATACTCAGCGCCATATGGTAAGTGGCGCCGACGCCGGTTCGATTCAGGTACCACAGCTGACGCTGTCCGGACGACAACGGTATTCGCTCGGGCCGCGACGTCACCGCGAGCACCGCGGGCATCGCCACACCAGTGTTGTTCCGCTCGGCCGACGCACGCAACAACCGCGCCACTCCGGCCGGCGAGGGGTGGTCGTAGACGTCGCGCACCGATACCGTCCGGCCGAACTCGCGCCGCAATCGATGGACCAATCGCGCGATATCCAAGGATGTGGTGCCCACCGCGAAGAAATCGTCGTCCATTCCGACGGTGGGCGACCGGAGGACTTTCGACACCACATCGAGCAGTCGGGCGTCGAGCTCATCGACCTGCCCGTTCACATACTCGGCAGGGTGCGCCACGCAAGCGTTGTCGCAATCGGTCACTTCGTCGAAGGTCGTCACTGTGAATCGACCTCTCAGCCCGGCTTCGCCGCGAGGATGATCCGGGCCCCCGGCAGGTCCGGCCGAATCGTCTGCCGCACCTCGAAGCCGGCCTCGGTGAACGCTCGCTGCCAGCCTTTCTCATCGAGCAGGTGCTGTTTCATCAAAGCCTGGGTGAGCGCGTACTCCGGTGCAAGCACTTCCGAGGTGTCCAGGTTCGAATCGGGTGGCCCGATCTCGGCGGTCAAGATATGCGCCTTGGCGGGCAGGCTCTCCTGGATCTGCCGGAGGTACGCGACGAGCGCGTCATACCCGTGCTCGAGGACCTCGTGCAGGAAGAAGAAAGTGATCACCAGATCGACCTCGTCGATACCGGGAACCGACTTCAGGTTCCCCGCGTCGGCTTCGATGATCTCGATGCGATCGCTGAGCCCCGCTCTCGCCACCTCGCGTCCAGCCTCGGCGCAGGCGGCGGGACTGATATCCACCCCGATCCCCGTAGCGCCGACCACCTGGCACAGCGAGATCAGCGACTGGCCGTTGCCGCAGCCCAGATCCGCTATTCGGTGGAATTCGAATGCGCGCACCACCTCGAGGACATACGGCCAGAGATCGTTCCGGCCGACGAGCGCAGTGCCCACCGCCACCCAGCGGACGTCGCGATCTACCTCCTTGCCGAAGGTCTGCGCGTCGGTGAGCAAGTCGCCGAAAGCCGTCAGCGGCGCACCGTACCCGCCGGCCAGCCACACCAGGTACCCGCGGTCGGCGTGGATGAATCGGCCCAACTCGGTCAAGCGATAGCGGGTGTCACCGTCGGTGCATACGATCCCACGTTGCGCCAGGTAGTCGAACGTGGCTTCGGTCAGAAAGCTGTTCGAACCCACGTCGTCCGGCCGCAGGCCGGTCGCCGCCAGGTCGGCGAGAACGCCCGCCGACTCCAGCGCGGCGAACACCGAGCAGATGACGTAGCCCTGCATGTAGTCGAAGACTGGCCGATCGATGTCGTCCAGTGTCGCCGATGGCCCATCAGACATAACCTGCTCCTTATCGTGCGATGAACCGCTGGTCAGCGGCCTGATATGCCGAAAGACGCCGGCGGACCTCGTCGAGGGTCGCCAGTCGCCGGTTGAATGCGATGCGGATGAGGTGATCGCCCTGCGCCGCCACCGCATAGAAGAATCTCCCCGGCGCCACCATCACCCCGGCCTGCTGGGCGAGCCGGTAAGCCAGCGATTCACAGTCGTCGTCGGTGAATTGCCGGATATCGGCCATCGCATAGCATCCGCCGTCCGGCGGAATGCAGCGGAAACCGATGTCGTCGAATATCGAGACAACAAGAACCCGCTGTGCATCGAGCTTCGCCAACGGCCGCAGGAAACCGGGCCGGGCCGCCGCCATGCGCGCCGCCGCCGCTTGCAGTGGTGCGGCCGCGCCGCCGCAGACCGCGACATGAACGCGCCGGATCGAATTGGACAGCGCGGCATTCGCCCGGACGAAGCCGATCCGCCAGCCGCACACCGCGTGGCTCTTGGACAAGCTGCCGATAACGATGTTGCGGTCGCCCAGGCCGGCAATATCGGCGGCCGACACATGCCGGTTCCCGGCGTACACGTAGGTCGAATAGATCTCGTCCGAGATGAGCACCGCGTTCCAGCGTTCGCACAGCTCCGCGATATCGGCGAACTCCCGCCGGGTCAGCATGTGACCAGTCGGGTTGTTCGGCGTGCACAACACCACCGCCTTGGTCCGCGGGCCGAACGCCGCGCGCAACTCGGCGGCATCGAAGCACCAGTCCGGGGCGTGCATGGTCACCAGCCGGGGGACCCCGCCGGCCAGGGCGATCGCGCTGATGAAGTTCTCGTAGAGCGGTTCGAAGACGATGACTTCGTCACCGGGGTCGACGATGGCCAGGATGGCCGCGGTGAGTGCCGTAGTGGCGCCGACGGTGATGGTCAGCTCGGTCGCCGGATCGGTGGGAACCGCCAACTCGGCCGCGATCCGTTGCCGCAGTTCGATATTGCCGTCCGGCTGTTCATATTGGTTGACTCCGTCCCGGAGGGCGGCGCAGGCCATCTCGATCAGGCCGGGCGGGGTCACGGGCACGGCGGGTACACCGAGCGCGAGATCGATGGTGTGCCCGCCCTGTGCCGTGGCCAGCAATCCGAACAAGCCGCTGCGGGCCAGGTTGCCGACCCGTTCGGCCACCGGTAGGTCGGTGGTGGCCGAGTTCTGGAGTGTGCCGTTACGAAGACTGGAATGCGGTGGCTCCATGAGCGATTCCGATTCGACGGGCGAGGGTTGCTCGCGGGTACCGGTTGCGGACGATGCTGGGTCCGATGTTCACCCGTTTGCCGACGCAGGTATACCGACGAAATACTCGTCGCGATTCGGCAATGTATATGAATACGACATCCGATTGCGGCCATCCAGCGATATGAACAATACGAGCCGAATCCGCTGAAAGATTCCTGCCGACTAGAGCCTTCTCGATTGTTACATCGATTGCCGCACAGCAGAAGAGCTTTCATCTGAAAATTAGCCATTCACAAACCGCCCGGTCGGAATATCGAAAAAGGTAGCCGCCCCTAGGAACTCCCGCCTCGTTGCGAGCCACCGCAAGGCCACCTGAGCTGGACCGGACGTGCCCGCAGCAGGCCGGCGCTGCGCGAATTGTGCACGGTCAGTTCAATGGTGTGCACTGACGGTCGATTGCCGAACGATCGCGCATGCTATGGTCCGAATAGGACGAGTTGCGGTCGCGGACCGAGCCATCCGTAGCAACGAAACGTCCTTCGGCACAACTCGACACGCATTCCGATGCCGAGTTCGGCGCGCACAATAACAGTAGTGCACGATCGTGCAGCAGATTAAGTCCGCAGGCATGCCCATTCCGATGATCGACACCGATGACGGCGCTCTTTCCATATACCGGACTATTGATCCCGAAGGCGACGTACCATGAAGAGAATATCGATCTTCGATTCGACATTGCGCGACGGCGAACAGGCGCCGGGAAACGCTATGACACCCGAACAGAAACTCGAAGTCGCGCTGGCGATCGAAGCTCTCGGCGTCGACGTGATCGAGGTCGGCTTTCCGAGTTCGTCGCCGAGCGACTTCGAGGCCACGAAGCTGTTGTCGCAGGAGCTGACCTCGGCCCGCATCGCCACGCTCAATCGAGCGACCCGCGCGGATGTCGAGCTCGCGATCCAGGCCGGCGGCACCGCCCGCCATCACCTCCAGATCATGGCCACCGGCAGCGAGATCCACCTCGAACACAAGCGCGGCATCGACCGAGCCGAGGCGGTGCGCGAAGTCGTCGACACCATGCGCTACGCGGGTTCGCTCGGCACCGAGAACCTGACGCTCGGCATCGAAGACGCCTCTCGCGGTTCGGATGAGCTGCTGCGTGCGCTGGTGGAGGAGTCACTGGCCGCCGGCGCCGACGTCATCGCGGTCGCGGACACCACCGGATGTATGACGCCGAGCGAGTACGGCGCGCTGATCGGTCGAATTCGGTCCTGGTCGGGTCCGGATGTCGTGATCGCCACGCACTGTCACGAAGACCTCGGCCTGTCGCTGGCCAACGCGCTGGCCGGCATCGCGGCGGGCGCCGACGAGGTGCAGGCGACCTTGGCCGGAATCGGCGAACGAGCGGGCAATACCGCGCTCGAGGAACTCATCGCGGTGCTCACCTACAAGAGCGCGGAAGTCGGCGCCACCACCACCGCCCGCACCGAGGGTCTGTATCGCGCGTTCCAGGTGCTGCACAAGGCAATCGGGCTGACGGCACCGCGGAACAAGGCCATCTTCGGGCTGAACGCCTTCGCCACCCAGGCCGGTATCCATCAGGCGGGCATGCTGCGGGATCCGATCACCTACCAGTACATCGACCCGACCCGGTTCGGCAGACAGCGCTCGATGCTGGTCGGCAGGCATTCCGGACACGCGGTGCTGCGCTACGTGTACGAGAACATGGGTCTGCCGGTGGACGAGGCCGCCGTCGACGACATCTATCGCGAGTTCGTCGCCAACCGGACCAACGGTGACTGCATCGATCTGGCCGGGGTGCGCGAGCTGATCCTGTGCCGGCAATCCGCGACCGCGGAGGCGTAGCCCGATGTGCGCGCAGCGGACGCTGATCGAGAAGGTGTGGCACAACCATGTGATCGAGCAGGTCGACGGCGGGTCGGATCTGCTCTACATCGACCTGCACTTGATCCACGAGGCCAGCTCACCGCAAGCCTTCGACGGGTTGCGGCTGGCCGGACGGCAGGTCCGGCGACCGGATCTGACCCTGGCGATGGAGGACCACAACGTCCCGACCCGCTCGTTGGTGCTGTCCGATCCCATGGGCAAAATGCAGGTGGAGACGTTGCGGCGCAACTGTGCCGAGCACGGCATCGAGTTGTACCGGCTAGGCGACCCCCGTCAGGGGATCGTGCACGTAGTGGCACCGGAGCACGGATTCGTGCACCCCGGCATGTCGGTGATCTGCGGCGACAGCCACACCTCGACGCACGGCGCGTTCGGTGCGCTCGCGTTCGGCGTCGGCACCAGCGATGTCGAACATGTGCTGGCCACCCAGACCCTGCCGCTGGCGCGGCCCCGCACGATGGCGGTCGAGTTCCTCGGCGAGCTGCCCGCCGATGTGACCGCGAAGGACTTGATCCTTGCGGTCATCGCCCGGATCGGCGCCAACGGCGCGCACGGGCACATCATCGAGTATCGCGGCGCGGCCGTCGAGCGAATCTCGATGGAGGGCCGAATGACCCTGTGCAACATGAGCGTCGAGGCCGGAGCGCGGGCAGGCATGTGCGCACCCGACGACGTCACCTTCGCATATCTGAAGGGCCGCAAGGCCGTACCGAGCGGCACCGCCTGGGACGAGGCCGTCGACTACTGGAAGGCACTGCGTACCGATCCCGGCGCCGAGTTCGACCGCACCGTCACCATCGATGTCTCGACCTTGGCCCCGTTCGCGACCTGGGGCACCAATCCCGGTCAGGCCGTTCCACTTTCGAGCACCGTGCCCGACCCTGCGGACTTCACGAACCCGGCCGAACGCGCGGCGGCCGAACGTAGCTTGCGCTACATGGATCTGGTCCCGGGTACGCGCATGGACGCTATCGACATCGATATCGTCTTCCTCGGGTCCTGCACCAACGGCCGCATCGAGGATCTACGAGCGGCCGCGGCCGTATTACGTGGTCGCACGGTCGCCGCCGGAGTGCACGCGCTGGTGGTGCCCGGCTCGAGCGCGGTGCGCAAGCAGGCCGAAAACGAAGGACTGGACGAGGTTTTCCGGCAGGCGGGCGCGGACTGGCGGCTCTCGGGCTGCTCGATGTGCCTCGGCATGAACGAGGACAAGCTCACCGGCGGCAAACGCTGCGCGTCCACCTCCAATCGCAATTACGAAGGGCGCCAGGGCCCGCAGGCCCGCACCCATCTCGTCTCCCCCGCCGTCGCCGCCGCCACCGCGGTCACCGGACGGCTGACCGTGCCGAGCAGCTTGGGGCCACGATGAAACCATTGACCGAGCACACCGGACGTGCCGCGGTGTTGCGGCGCAGCGATGTCGACACCGACCAGATCATTCCGGCCGAATACTGCAAGAGACTGACCAAGAGCGGTTACGCGGACGCGCTGTTCGCCGAGTGGCGTACCGATCCCGAGTTCGTGCTCAACCAGCCGGACAGCGCGAGTGCGACCATCCTGCTCGCGGGACACAACTTCGGCACCGGCAGTTCCCGCGAGCACGCGGTATGGGCGTTGCGGGACTGGGGATTCGTCGTGGTCATCGCCACGAGCTTCGGAGATATCTTCCGGCGCAACGCATTCAAGAACGGGCTGCTCGCCGTCGAGCTGCCCGGCGACGTGGTCGGCCCGCTCACCGATCTGGTGGAACGCGATCCCCAACTGCGGCTCACCGTGGATCTCGCAGCCCGCGAGGTGCGGGCAGGCGCGCTGCGACAAGCGTTCACCGTGGACGATCGTGCACGCGGATTGCTGCTGAACGGGCTGGACGAGATCGCGGTGACGCTCGAACGGACCGACGGCATCGGCGCCTACGAACGTCGTCGCAGCCACTGGCTACCCAGCATCCGGCCGAGCGTGCCGGTCGCCGCGGCCAACACACCGGCGGCCGGAGCATGAGCACCGTTTCGGTGCTTCCCGGCGACGGCATCGGCCCCGAGGTGATCGAGCAGGCGGTGCTGACCCTGGACGCGCTCGACCTCGGACTCGACTTCGACGTGCTCGACCACGTCAACGCCGACACCTATCTCTACACTGGAATCGCCTTGTCGGACAAGGATTTCGACCGCGTCAAGGCCAGTGACGCCGCCTTGCTCGGCGCGGTCGGCGATGCCAGGGCCGACACCGAATATGCCCGCGGTGTACTGCTGCGCCTGCGCTTCGAACTAGACCTCTACGTGAACCTGCGGCCGGCGGCACTGTGCCACGATCGGCTCAGCCCGCTGCGCGACGAGGCGCGCAGGCCGATCGATTGCGTGGTGATCCGGGAGAACACCGAGGGGTTGTACGCGGGCATCGGTGGCCGGTTGCGTCCCGCCACCACCCAGGAAGTGGCCATCGACGCCGAGATCAACACCTGGCACGGTGTGTCCCGCATCCTCGACTTCGCCTTCGCCATCGCCCGCCGATCCGTCTGCATGGTGGACAAATCGAACGCGGTACGCAACGGCGGCGCGCTGTGGCAGCGATGCTGGGCCGACGCGATCCGGCGACATCCCGAGGTGCCGACGTCGCACCTGTATGTCGATGCCGCCGTGATGGAGCTGGTCGCCGATCCGACCGCCTTCGACGTGATCGTCACCAACAACTCCTACGGCGACATCATCAGCGACCTCACCGCCGAGCTGGCCGGCGGCCTCGGCACCGCGGCCTCGGCGAATATCAACGGCAGCACCGGATTCGGCTTGTTCGAGCCGGTGCACGGCACCGCCCCTGACCTCGCGGGCAAGGGTGTCGCGAACCCGATCGCCGCGATCGTGACCGCGGCGCTGCTGATCGAACGGCTCGGCCACGCCGATGCGGCGCGCACGCTGCGCCGGGCGGTCCAGGAGGTGATCTCAGCCGGGCTCGGCACCCCGGATCTGGGCGGCACCCTGTCCACCGCGGAAACCGGCGCGGCGATTCGAGCGCGGCTGTGAACGCGAAACCAATACCGCGAGGTCGCGGCTGCACCCAGTCCGAGCCGGAGCGCAAGGGAAACCATGACTACCGTGCTGAATACCGACGACATCGATCCACGTGACCGCGCCGATGTGATGGCGGCTGTCGTACAAGAAGTTTCGGCACCATCACATGTGCTGTACGGACCCCAGGATGCACCGATACACGCATATTTCGACACGTGGGAGTTCGGTCAAGTGGGACTGCAGCGATTACAAATGTCAGGCTTCCGTCTGGTCCGCACACCGAAACAAATCCGGGTCTCGCCGAGTTCGCTGCTGGCGCTCGCCGTTCAGCGCGAGAAGTCGTCACGTCTGTCCCAAGACGACTTCCAGTACGAAACCAGCCCCGGTGACATGTTCATAGTCGACGTAGACCTTCCTTACCAATTCGACTGGCGCGGCGGCACAGTGATCGCCTTACAAGTTTCACTGGATCGGCTCGGTCTACCGACCGAGACCGTCCGCACCGCGCTGAGCCGACTCCGATGCAGCCCGATCTACCCTCTGGTCGTCAACCACATCACACTGATGGGCGAATCGGCCGAACTGCTGCACCGCGACGTCGCGACGAAAGAACTCGGCGCCGCCTGCCTGGAAATGGTGCGCACCCTCCTGATCTCAGCGGCCACCAGCGGTCACGAGGACGGCACAGCGCTGCCTGCCGACCTCCTGATGGCACAGATCCGCAATCACGTCCGGCGCCGACTCAGCGACCCAGACTTGAATGCGCCCACAATCGCGCGCGCCCATAACATCTCGGTACGTCACCTCTACAAGCTATGCGCCCGCACCGGACTCAGCCTCGAACAATGGATCATCACCGAACGCCTCGAGCGAGTGCGCGCGGATCTCACCCGCCCCGACACCCGACACCTCTCGATCGCCGCGATCGCGCACCGCAACGGCTTCCGCCACCCCGCACACCTCACCAGACGTTTCCGCGCAGCCTACGGTTCGACACCCAACAGCTGGCGCAGGACCGCACAGGAAGGACACGTACCGGAGAGATCCGATCAGCCGAGGTTGCCGGTCGGCGCTGATCGCACCAGGTAGTCCCAGGCCTTGCGCACCGCGATCGGGTTATAGATGTGTTCGCGCTTGGCCAGTGACTCGGCCGGCTCCGACCAGGTGGGTTTGCCGCCGAAGGCCAGCGTGCGCAGTTGTTGTTCGGCGGCCTGTTCGAGTAGCAGTGCGGCGAAGGTGGCTGTTTCGAGATCCGGTCCGACCGTGACGATCCCATGGTTCACCAGGAACAGCGCGGACGCGCCGCCGAGGCATTCGGCCACCGCCGCACCGAGCTCGGCGGTCATGATCAGATCCGCGGTCAGTGTGAACCGTGGAACAATCGGTGGCACAAAGTAATTCGCCGCGTGACTGACCGGAAGCAACTCCGCACCCGCAGCGGCCAATGCCGTCGCGTGCGGCGCGTGGGTGTGCACGACTCCGCCGACGTCGGGCCGCGCCGCCAAGATCTCGGTGTGGATGGGGTATTCGAATTGCACCGCCCCTTCGCCTTCGACCACGGCACCGTGCCGATCCACGAGATGCACTCGGTCAGGGGTGATTTCGTCCAGACCCCAGCCGCTGCCCTTGATCCAGGCGCCACGGCCTTCGACATCACGACTGGAGCTGTGCCCCCAGATGAAATCGCCGTGGCCGTGCCGGGCCAGGATTCGGCTGGAGGTGGCGACCAACTCGCGCGTTTCCCTGCTCATCGGTGCACCAACCCGCCATTGACCGAGATCGTCTGTCCGGTCAGATAACCGCTGTCGTCGCTGAGCAGAAAGACGGCCAGACTGGTCATGTCGTCCGGGCCCGCGGTGCGGTGCAGCGCCTGGGTGGCCAGCATGGCCTGCTTCTGCTCCGGCGAGACCGTTTCCCGGGCTACCTCGGTATAGACCGGGCCGGGCGAGAGCGTGTTCACCCGAATCCCGAACTCGCCGAGCTCGTGCGACATCGAGAAGGTCATCGCGGCGACCCCACCCTTGCTCGCGACGTAGTGCAGATATCCCGGCCGCCCCATCAGCGCGGCGTCGGAGCCGATATTGATAATGCTCGCCGCGCTCGATTTCCGCAGCAAGGGCAGCAATGCCGAGGCCAGCAGCCACGGCCCTTTCAGATTGACTGCCATCAACCGGTCCCACTCCGCAGGTTCGATCTCCCAGAACGGCTTCATCTGGATAGTGGAGAAGATGGCCGCGTTGTTGAGCAACCCGTCCACCCGCCCATAGCGCTCTTGTAGTTCCGCTGCCAGCGCCCGGCAGCTGTCGGGATCGGAGACGTCGACGACGTGCCCCGAGGCACAGTTTTCCGATTCCAGCACCGCCTGCGACAGATCGACCGCGGCGACGGTCGCGCCTTCCTTGTGCAGCCGCTGGGCGTAAGCCGCGCCGATGCCTTGTGCGGCACCGGTGACCACGACGACCTTCTGATCAATATTGGTGTAGCTCACTTCAGCGCCCACTTCCGGTAGCTCGGTTCGTCTTCGGGTACGACCTCGGTCGCCAGCAAGGCCAGACAGCCGGGACAGAACAGCTGCCGCAGCACCATGGCGCGGTCGGTGAACAGCGCTGGATCCGACTTGATCCCGGGCCCGGCACAGCGGGCGGCCGAAACATTGACGAGCGCGCTTGTCATGGGTTCGCGCGGCGAGGGGCCGAGCACGGCCGCGCAGTGGCGGCAGCAGATCTCGCCGCTGTCGGCGCGCTCCAGATTGGTGTCGATGATCATCGCTGGTCGTCCTCTTCGGTGCTGAGCGGCGCGAGTCCCGCCCGCAGTGGTCGAGCGCGCCGCCGGTGGTTGTGGGTCGCGTAATCGTCTGCGGCGCCGGCGTCGTCGAGGATGACCCCGTACACCTCGAGCGCCGCTCGGCCGGACACCTTCCGCGCCCGCACATCCGCCGCGACCAGCGCCGGGTCGCGCAGGAACGGATCGCCGATCCCGCCGCCACCCTGCCAATGCGTGTAATACACGTCGTCGCAACCGAGTTCGGTCTCCAGATGCGGCGGAACGACCTCGTTGGTACCGCCCATCTCGGCGAAGTCGGCGGGAATCCGACCGGACGTGAGTGCGGAACGCACCGACGTATCTCGAAGCAGCACATCGTGTTGCGTCGCGGCTGGATAGCCGCCGGACAGACCCGGCGCTTGCGGAACCGCTTTGCCGGGCGCGGACACCACCAAGTGCAGCCCTTCGGGCCGCGTGTCGTGCGGGATGAAACAGCTCGACGCGCCGACGCCACCTCGATACTGGCCCGGCCCACCGGAATCCGGCTCTTCGCGCCGCCACAGGTACAGGATCGGGAAGCTGAATTCGTTGATCTCCACATCGGCGACGCGGCCCATCGGAATGCAGTTCTCACCACCGGTATCGACGCCGTCCCCGTCGACCTTCGCGCCGAGCCCGCCCGCCATGGCGTCGCACAGCATCGTGACGAATCCGCCACCGCGCTGGTCGACGCCGGCCAGCAGCGTGAGATCCCAAGTGCCGCAACACACACTCATCAACTGCCGCGAGTGCACCGGATGCGTGGCAAGCATCGCGGCGACGGTTTCCGATACCGCGTTCTGGGTCGCCCACGCGGAGGCCACCGACGCCTTGCCGATGCCGGCCGGGAAGGTGCAGTTATTGAGCGTGCCCGGCTCGCTGATGACCTCGACCGCGCGATAGATACCCCCTGGCGCCCAAGGGATGTCGGGGCAGAGCATGGTGAGCAGGACCGGCATGATGCCACCGCGCAGACCGGCCATCGTGCAGTTGATGATGCCGTCGACCTGCGGGTCGGTACCGGTGAAGTCGAAGATGAGCCGATCGTCGGACTTGGTCATCGCCAGCACGATCTTGTGTATTTCGCGATCGCCCGCCTTGGCACCGTCCTGATGGGCCACCGCGCCCCAGGTGCAGTCGGGCAGCTCGGACAGCTTTGCCCGCACCCGTGTCTCGGCGTCGTTCATCATGCGTCTCATGACGGCCTTGACCGTGCCCGCGCCGTACTTGTCGATCAGGGCGTGCAGCCGGTCGTGGGCCACATTGTTCGCGCCGATCTTGGCTCGCAGGTCGAGGGCGACCAGTTTCGGCACCCGCGAGCGGCGCAGATACATATCTTCCAGGTCGGTGCGCAGCACTCCATCGTTCACGATCTTTACCGGCGGAATCGGCATGGACTCCCAGAAGACGTCGACCCCTTCGACCGACCAGCTGCCCGGCGACACGCCGCCGAGGTCCACCTGGTGCGCCACCGCCGCGGTCCAGCCGAACAGCTCACCCTCGTGGAACAGCGGCGCGAGCACCGTGACGTCGTTCTGGTGCAGGCCACCGCCCACCCAGGGATCGTTGCACAGGAACATGTCCCCCGGCCCGAAGCCCGGGTTCGAACTGCGTTGGCGCAGCGTCCATTTCGCGGCCATATCGACCGACGCGGCGAGCTGCATGTTGTACAGGCCCACCTGCACCGTATCGCCGGTCTCGTCCATGATGGCGGCGCCGAAGTCGTTGCAGTCGGTCACCACGACCGAACCGCTCATGCGCTTGATGGCGTCACCCATCTCCTCGGTGATCGCTGCGAGCCGATGTCGTACGACCTCGTAGGTCAGCGCGTCTAGTGCGGTGACCTCGTGCTCGCCGACCCGATGCAGCCGCACATCGCCGACCGAATCGACTTCCGGTGCCAGCTGATCGGGTTGCTGCGCGAAGCGCTCGGCGCCCGCGACGGGAACTGTGGGCATGATCAGCCCTCCTTCGGGTGAACGATGACGAGATTGCCGAGCCGGTCGACGGTGGCGCTGGTGCCGCGCGGCAACGCGACGGTGGTGGTCGGTGCCTCGACGACGGCCGGGCCCTCGATGCGGTGGCCCGCGCCGAGCGCGGTGTAGTCGTAGATGGCCGTCGGCTCACGGCCGTTGACGAGGTCGAGGAATACCTCGCGGGTGCCGCTGACGACGGGATCTCCCTGTCGTGCAGGATATTCGGGCAGCACCGGCCGGATCTGCAGCTGTCCGACGGCGCGCACGCGGTAGGTGATGACCTGCAAACCGGCTTCGGCGAAGCCGGAACCCTTGCCGTAGATGCTCTCGTAGCGGCGTTCGAATTCGGCACCGATCAGCTCGACGTCCTCGGCCCCGAGCCGCCCCGACGGCACCGGTGTCGAGACCTCCGCCATCTGCATGGTGTAGCGCACATCGGCTTCGCGCTCGTAGGTGACGGTGTCGAACTGCAGACCCTGATCGTTCAGCCGCCGCCGCAACTCGGCTTCGAGGCCGCCGAAGATCTCGTTGACCGCATCGGCCGGTGGTGGAAAGTTGTGCGGGCTACTGCGTTCGGCGGTCAGCACGATATCGGAGGCCGCGAGTCCGTAGGCGGAGAACACCGCCGCGGTGGCACCCAGTGGCACGACGACCTTTTCGACACCGAGGTCGGCGGAGTAGCTCGCGGCGTGCACCGGTCCGGCGCCACCGAACGAGTAGAGCACGAAGTCGCGCGGGTCCTGGCCGGTGTTGACCACGACCTTGCGCACCAGGTCAGCGGTTTGCGCGTTCTGGATCGCGTAGATCGCCTGCGCCGCGTCCTGCACCGACAGACCCAGCGGCTCCGCGATATGGGTTCGAATAGCCTCGGCGGCAAGCTCTTCGGACAGGCGCTTACGTCCACCGAGGAAGTTGCCGGGGTTCACGATACCGAGCACGACGTCGGCGTCGGTGACGGTCGGCTCGATGCCGCCCACGTCGTAACACGCCGGGCCGGGTCGCGCACCGGCGCTGCGCGGGCCGACCCGCAGATTGCCGCCCGCGTCCAGCCAGGCGATCGCGCCGCCGCCGGCCCCGATGGTGTGCACATCCACCATCGGCGTGCTGACCGTGTACTGATTCAGCACGGTCGAGCTGGAGGTCACCGGCTTACCGTCGCGAATCAGGCCGACCAGGAACGTGGTTCCGCCCATGTCGGTGGAGATGACATTGCGGTGCCCGAGCGCCTGCGCGAGGTTGCGGCATCCGACCACACCGCCGGTGAGCACGGACCCGATGGTGGTGATCGCGTGACTCGGTGCGTCCTGCGAGGACACGCAACCGCCCGAACCCTGCATCACGAGCAGCGTCCCGGTGAACCCGCGATTCTTCAGCTCGTCCTCCAACGGACGCAGGTACGCGGCCAGCCGCGGACCCACCTGCGTATTCATGATCGTGGTCACGCTGCGGCCGTATTCGCGGATCCGGGGGCTGACATCGCTGGACAGCGCCACGTACAGCTTCGGGCTCTCCTCGTGCACGATGTCGCGAATCCGGTGTTCGTGCACGGGGTTTCGGAACGACCACAGCAGGCTCACCGCGATGGATTCCACGCCGGTATCGAGCATCGATCGCACCGACGCCCGCACGGAGTCTTCATCGAGCGGCACGATGACACTGCCCTTGTAGTCGACGCGCTCGTCGACCTCGTAGATCCGCTCCCGCGGCACCAACGGCGCCGGTTTGCCGGTGCGCGCCATGTGCTGGATGTCGTCGCTGCCCAGCCCGGCGTACCGACCCTCCAGGTTCATGATCGAGATCGAGTCGGCGTGGCCGCGGGTGGTGAGAAATCCGACCTTGGCTACATCACCGGTGACGATGGCGTTCAACGTCGAGGTGGTGCCGTGCACAATGTAGTCGGTGTCCGAAAGCAGTTGGGATGTGGTCACATTCAGTTCGGCGGCCAGATCGTCGATGACGGTCAGGAAGCCCTGCGCGAAATCCGGCGGCGTCGAGGGGGTTTTGGCCGCCGCGAGCCGGTTGTGCTGGTCCGCGACGAACGCGTCGGTGAATGTGCCGCCCGTGTCGATACCGATGACGTAGGACATGGTGACCTCCAGGGTCGAAAGAGATGGAGACGGCGGTCAGAAGATGACGTTGACGGCCTTGGTCTGGGTGTAGCTGAGCAGTTCTTCGAGGCTCTCCTCGCGACCGATACCCGAGGACTTGTAGCCGCCGAAGGGGACGTTCGGGAAGTGCCGGGACGCGCCGTTGATCCAGGTGAATCCGGCTTCCAGCGCGCCGATCACGCGGTGTGCCCGGCTCACGTCGCTGGTCCACACGCTCGCCGTGAGCCCGTATTCGACGCTGTTGGCGATCTCGACGGCCTCGTCCTCGCTACGGAAGGTGAGGATCGACAGCACCGGCCCGAACACCTCCTCGCGGGCGATGGTCGACTCGGGCGTGACGCCACCGAGCACGGTGGGACGCAGGTAGTAGCCGCGCGCCAGCCCGTCCGGGCGAACGCCGCCGGTCAGTACCGTGGCCCCCTCGTCCTGCGCGGTCCGCACATAGTGCAGGGCGCGGTCGAGCTGGCGTTGCGAGACGAGCGGGCCCTGCTGGCAGTCTTCATCGAACGGACTGCCCACGGTGCGGGCTTCGACCTCGGCGACCACCAGCCGGGTGATTTCCTCGGCGATGCTCTCGTGCACGAGCAGCCGTGAGTTCGACCCGCACGACTGACCGGACCAGGTGAAGTTCATGCCGAAAACCGCTCCGGCGGCGGCCTTTTCGATATCGGCATCGGGGAAGACCAGCATCGCGTTCTTGCCGCCGAGTTCGAGGGTGATGTCTTTGACCGTGACCTCGGCCGCTTCCCGTTGCAGGGCCCGCCCGGTAGGTTCGCTGCCGATGAAGCCGATGCGGCGCACCTGCGGATGACGCACGATCGCGCGCGGCGTCTCCGGCCCGTCGCCGACCACGAACTGGAGCACCCCTGGTGGCAGCTGGTCGGCGAGTAGCTCCCCCAATCGCAGTGTCGACAGCGGGGCGATCTCCGGCGGCTTGACGATCACGCAGTTGCCCGCGACCAGCGGCGCGGCGAACTTGCAGGCGAACATCAGCGGATGATTGAACGGGACGATGCGCGCACAGACCCCGATCGGCTCACGCAGGGTGTAGTGCACGTTGTTGCTGGCCGGGATGGTGCTGCCCTTGATCTCGAAGGCGAGCGCGGCGAACATGCGCAGGTGTTCGGCGGCCATGGCGATGTCGTTGCGCGCATTGCTGATCGGCGATCCAGCGTCGATCGCGTCCAGCCAGGCCAACTCCTCGCCATTGGCCTCGATCACCTCGGCGAGACCACGCACGATCGCGGCGCGTTCGAGTACGGGAGTGCGCCGCCACCCCGGCCGCGCGGCCTCGGCAGCCTGCACCGCCAGTTCGACATCGGCCGCCGCCCCGTCGGGCACCGCGGCGATCTTCGTCTCGGTCGCCGGCGAGAACACGTCGTAGGTGCCGCCCGACAGCGCGGGCTGCAGCCGGCCACCGATCAGCAGGCGGAAGTCGCGATCGAGGTAACGGGCTGCACGAGCGGGGATCTCCGCGTCGAGACCGGTCGTCATCGGTGGCTCCTAGAGGTGTCGGCATACAGCCAGTCGCTGTAGCGGAAGGTGTTCGGATCGTGTTCGCGCAGATAGGCATTGCGTAGATCGGCGGCGATGCCGTCGCAATGCCAGAGGTCTCCCCACCAGCGGGCGGTGGTCTGCACTTTGGCCGTGCGGGGTACGCGGTGGTGTTCGAAATCGGTGACCGCCTGTTTCCAGGCCGCCAGGTCGAGCGGTTTTCCGCCCAGCACCCGGGCGAGCTCATAGCCGTCCTCGATCGCCTGGCACGCGCCCTGGGCGAGGTATTGCAGCATCGGATGTGCCGCGTCACCGACGAGCAGCAGCCGATCGCGGCTCCAGCTGTCGATCGGCGGCCGATCACTCATCGGCCACCAGCGGTCCCGCCACAGCCGGCTCAGCGCGGCATGCACTGGCGGGCAACAACTCTGGAAGGCTTGGTCCAGTTCGTCCGGCCCGCCCCAGTCGAGCTCGCCGCGATCGAACCGGGCGCTGCGGAACACCGCGACCTGATTGAGCAGTTCGCCTTGGCGCAGTGGGTACTGGACCAGATGACAGTTCGGCCCGATCCAGCCGATGACATCGTCGAGGCCGGCCCCGGTATCCGCCGCCGCGGGGACGGTGCCGCGGTAAGCGACATAGCCGGAAGGGACCGCCGCGTCGGCACAGATGGTGGACCGCAACTGTGAGTTGAGGCCGTCCGCGCCGATGACGATATCGCTGTGCAGCTGTTCGCCGGACAGCAGCGTGGTGATGGCCGCGTCCGCCGTAACATCTACTGCGACAACCTCACTGGCCGTACGCAGCTCGACGCCGAGATCGCGTACGGCGTCCAGCAGGATGCGGTGCAGATCGCTGCGATGCGCGACGACGTAGGGCGCGCCGTAGCGGGCCAGAAAATCCGTGCCGAGATCGAGGGCGACCAACTCTTCGGCGGTGCGCGCATCCTTCAAGACGATGCGCCGTGGCCGGACACCGGTTTCGATGACGCGGTCGAGCAGACCCCATTGCGCGAGAATGCGCGTGGCGTTCGGCCCGAGTTGCAGCCCGGCGCCGACCTCACCGAATTCGGGAGCCTTTTCGACCAGACGGACCGAACGGCCGCCACGGGCCAGCGCGAGGGCCGACGCCAGGCCTGCCACGCCACCGCCCACCACTAGAACATCGGTATGACTATGCATGTTCGTGCCTTTCCTGATTCATAACCAGCGACTGAGGATCGGCGCCTCCGGATGTGGGGCGGCCCCGCGTCCGGTGAGCCACGCGGCTACTACCGCCGCGGGTCCGGTGACGGTCGCGACCGGGTGATCACCGAGGCTCCAGCGCTGCCCGTCCGGTAGTTCGACCGCGAAGGGCGGGTCTATACCGCGGCGGCTGCGCTGCGCCATCACGTCCTCGACCAGACGCTCGAGTAGCGGAATCGGGATGTCGGAGAAGGTGATTCCGGTGTCGAGGTCGGCCGCGTGGATCCATACCTCGCGTATCCGCAACCACGGAATCTCCGTGGCGGCAACGGTGCGGCCCTGTGCCGTACGCACTTGCCGCTGCCACTGCGCCGGTCCCAGTCGGGCCAGCCGCTGTTCGAGCGCGGCGGCGGAGTCGTGCAGATCGTGCCGCAGGCGATCGGCGGAATACCTTGCCCGTTCCTCGATTTCGTCGTTACGCGCCCGGGCGTCGGGATACATCGGCGTCGCAACTCCGGTGGCCGCCCAGCTTGCCAACCGCGAGAGCGCCTGCGCGTTGCCGATCAGATGGGCGACGAGATGTCGTCGGGTCCACTGCGGCAGCGAACAGCGTTGGCGCAGTTGGTCGTCCGGCATATCATCGACCGCGTCGAGCAGTACCGAGGTGCCGGCCCGCAGCCACGCCAGGTCGGTGGCCGGCGCCGCGCTAGTCACGGCGACCCGCGACGAGTTCGTCGGCGCCGGCGGCGGCGAGTTGCTCGGCCACGGCATGGTTGCGTAGTTCGCCGAGGCCGGTGATGGCGGTGCGCACCACCGAACCGGGCTTCAGGTACCGCGGCGGCTTGCGAGCATGCCCGACGCCACCGGGCGTGCCGGTGGCGATCACGTCGCCCGGGTTCAGGGTGACGATGGCGCAGATGTACTCGACCAGGGCGGTGGCATCGAAGACCAGATCGGCGGGTGCGGCCGACTGGACGAGGTCGCCGTCCACGTAGCACGACAACTCGGCCTCAGCCGGGTCGAATTCGTCGGGAGTGACCAGCACCGGGCCGAATGGAGTGGTCCGCTCAAAAGTTTTGCCCTGCAACCACTGTGTGGACCGGTACTGGAAATCGCGGGCGGTGACGTCGTTGAGAATCGAGTAGCCCGCGATCGCGGCGGCCGCGTCCGCGCCACGTGCGTGGCGAACTCGGCGGCCGATCACGACCGCCAGTTCGGCCTCCCAGTCCATCGCAGCGCTGGCCGCGGGCAGGACGATGTCGTCGCCTGCGCCGACGAGCGCTTCGGGGAACTTCGCGAAAAGGGTCGGGTAGTCCGGAATCGCGCGGCCCATCTCGGTGATGTGGGTGCGATAGTTCAAGCCGACACAGATGATCTTGCCCGGTGTCGGGACTACCGCGGCATAGTCGTAAGTTCGCTTATCCCTTGGTGTTCCGTGTCGGGCGAGATCCGCCCAGCCCGGCGTCCGCAGCAGTTCGCCGACATCGGTGCGGCCGAGGTCGTAGACGGTTCCTGCGGCATCGATGCGGGCGGCGAAGGTACCTTCGCCGTCTCGGAGCGTTGCGAGTCTCATCGGGTCACCACGCTCGAGGTCTCGCGCCGGTACTGGTGCAGCGCTTCGAAGATCGGCGTGTCGGAGAATCGGAACAGGTCGAGTTCCGCGTTGTCGTCGGCGATCACCGTCAGCGGCTGCCAGGAGGGCACGACGAACAGGTCACCGTATTCGACGCGGAACTCCTCGTCACCCAGCATGATTCGGCCCGCACCGGAGAAGACCTGGTAGACCGACGAGCCAACCTCTCGGGTGGCCGCCGTGGTCACGCCGGGGCGTAACCGGTGGAATTCCGCCCGCAGCGTCGGCAGCACGTCGCCGCCGGTGGTCGGATTCGTGAACCGGATCGCGGCGTGTCCAGGTTCGACGACGCCGGGGAAGCCCTGATCTTCCAGTTCGAGCTGGTCGGTCAGCGCACGATCGGTGTGTTCCCACCGGTAGGCGGCGATCGGCGAACTCGGGCGCGGGCCGTGCTGCGCGAGCGGTGTCAGTCCCGGGTGTGCCCACAGCCGCTCGGACCGGGACAGGTGCGGCGTCGGCGCGGTGTCCAGCTGGTCGGCGCCGAACTCGAAGAACGCCGAATCAGTTTGGCGGACAAAGGGTATGTCGAGCCCGTCGAGCCAAGTCATGGGTTTGCCCGTGGTGTTGTAGTGCCCGTGAAAACACCAGCCCGGGGTGAGCAGGAAGTCACCGCGGCGCATTGCCACCGGGTCGCCGTCGACGACCGTCCACACCCCCTCGCCCTCGATGACGAATCGGAACGCGTTCTGTGAGTGCCGGTGTTCGGGTGCGGTCTCGTGCGGGCCGAGGTATTGGATCGCCGCCCACATGGTCGGCGAAACGTAAGGCGCACCGGCAAGGCCCGGATTCGCCAAGGCGATAGCGCGCCGCTCGCCGCCTCGACCGACCGGCACCAGATCGCCCGCGCGGCGTGCCATCGGCGCCAAGGTCGACCAGCGCCAGCAGTGCGGGCGGGCGTTCGACGTTGGTTGGGCGGGCATCAGATCACCGAGCTGAGTCCACAGCGGGACCAGATGTTCGGTATCGAAATCCCGGTATAGCTTCGCCAACGCCGCTTGCTCGGCAGCGGTGGCTGCGGAGGTTGTGGTCACGGTAGTTCCTTCCAGCTATCGGTGCATCCGACGCTAATGTGACCCAGTTCATAAAGGCACTAGGATTCTGCTATGCGGGATCGACCCCTTTATCCGCAGAGCTCTGTCGACAATGCTCTGCTGCTCATTCATATCCTTCGTGACCAGGGCGAACTCACCGTTCGTGCGGCTGCGCAGGTGCTCGGAATATCCTCCTCCACCGCGCACCGCCTACTCGCGATGCTGGTCTATCGCGACTTCGCCGTGCAGGATTCCGCGCGCCGGTATCTGCCCGGTCCCGCACTCCATGTGGTCGCGGTCGAACATCGGGCAACCGGCGAGCTGAACTTGCTGCTGCGCCCGCTGATGCAGAAATTGCGCGACGAGTTGGACGAATCGGTGCATCTGGGGGTCCGCAGCGGACGTTGGGTCCGCTTCATCGGCTCGGTCGAATCCGGGCAGGCGCTGCGCGTCGGCGACCGCCGCGGCGCGATCATGCCCGCCAGAACGGCAGCGGCAGGAAAAGTCCTGCTCACCGACCTCAGCCCCGCTCAGCTCGCCCGGCTCTACGCCCGGTCGGGTGGGTCCGCCCCGGCCGATGATGCGGAAGCGCACCTCGCGGAACAGCAGTGGGCAACGTTGCTGCGTTCGCTGGAGTCGGTGCGTCGACTGGGTTATGCGATCAACGCCGATGAAACCGAAACCGGGTTGAGCGCGGTCGGCGTCGCGCTGCGCGCTACCAATGGGCGCCCCATCGCCGGAATGTCGGTGGCCGCACCGACCGCGCGCATGAACCGACGCCTCGCCGACCGGATCGGGCGGCGACTTGTTGCCGTTGCCGCCGAGCAGTCAGCACGCCTGGATCAGTACACCTGAGTTCCGGTCGATAACCGGTCGCGCTTGAAAAGCACTTTTGTGCGTCCACAACTTCTATTTGTTCGCTATGCATTTCTCTATAGCAGCGCTACAGTGTGGAATGTCCGCACGGCGCCGAGCTACCGGCATACATGGCGATGACGATGCCCGCCATCGACGCTGCCAGCGGATCGCAATCGACGAGATCTACGAGGAGTGTTCGATGAGTCTCGAGGGAAAAACCGCGCTGGTCACCGGCTCGACCAAAGGCATAGGCAGAGCGATCGCCCTGCGCTTCGCCGAACGGGGCGCGAACGTGGTGATCAACTATTCGCGCGACAAGAACGCCGCCGACAAAGTAGTCGCCGAAGTCGAGAAGTTCGGCGTGAAAGCCCTTGTGGTGCAGGCGGATGCGTCGGATGTCGGCGAGATCGACCGCCTGTTCCGCACGGCGATCAATGAATTCGGCACGCTCGAGATCGTCGTCGCCAACGCCGGTATCGAGAAGGTGAACATTCCGGTGGTCGAGGTGACCGAGGAAGACTTCGACCTGCTGTTCCGGATCAACACCAAGGGACCGT
The DNA here is from genome assembly GCF_900269665.1 of Nocardia suismassiliense. GTDB lineage: Bacteria > Actinomycetota > Actinomycetes > Mycobacteriales > Mycobacteriaceae > Nocardia > Nocardia suismassiliense. The sequence continues at coordinate 4,467,082 of NZ_LT985361.1, read as the reverse complement.
ATTTCGTGTTGCAGGCCGCGGCGAAGTACATCGCCGACGGCGGGCGCATCATCAACATCGCGTCCAGCTCGACGGTGCGGCCGCAACCGGGACTCGGCCTCTACGGCACCAGTAAGACCGCACCGAAGTACCTCGTCCAAGTGCTGGCGCTGGAGCTGGGTTCCCGTGGTATCACGGTCAATTCACTGGTGCCCGGCCCGATCGACGGCGCGGGCATCTTCACCGGAGTGCCCGACGACGACCCGTACAAGAAGGCGCTGCTCGACTCGGTCCCGGTCGGCCGCCTGGCCACCCCGGACAACGTAGCCGACTTCACCGAATTCCTCGCCGGCGACAGCGCACTGTTCATCACCGGCGAAGAAGTACTCATGAACGGTGGGTCGAGCAATTGATTCTTCGCAGAAATACCGAAAGGAATATCGAGATGACAACAGCGACCATGCGCGCCGTCCAGGTAGTCGCCGCAGGTGCGCCGTTCCAGAACGCGACCATCCCGGTGCCCGAACCCGGGCCCGGACAGGTTCGCGTCCGGGTACGGGCCTGCGGGGTGTGCGGCGGGGAGAACATCGCGCGACTCGGCCTGTTCGGCGTCGCGCTGCCCCGCGTGCCGGGGCACGAGATCGCCGGTGACATCGACGCGGTCGGCGCGGGCGTCACCGCGTGGCAGATCGGCGACCGCGTGGGCATCGGCTGGCACGGCAGCAGCTGCTTCACCTGCCCGCAGTGCCGGCGCGGGGACTTCGTCAACTGTGTCGACCGCACCATCGTCGGCCTGTCCTATGACGGCGGATACGCGGAATACACTGTCGCGCCGCAGGATGCGCTCGCCCGCATCCCCGACGTACTGACCCATGAAGAGGCCGCACCGCTGATGTGCGCGGGCATCACCTCGTTCAATGCCTTGCGCAACTCCGGCGCCCGGCCGGGTGACACCGTCGTCGTCCACGGCGTCGGCGGCCTCGGCCACCTGGCGGTGCAGTATGCGGCGAAGATGGGTTTCCGGACGATCGCGGTGAATCGCGGACGGGCCAAAGAAGATATCGCCCGCGAGCTCGGTGCCGACGAGTACATCGACAGCGAGGCGGGCAGCGCGGGCGCAGCCGTCGAGCGGCTCGGCGGGGCCGATGTCGTCTTCTCCACCGTCGGATCCAGTCCGGCACAGGCGGATCTCATGCAGGGACTGCGGCCCAACGGCCACCTGCTGATCGTGGCCAGCGATCACGCGCCCATCGAGGTCACCCCCGATCTGCTGGTCTTCGGCCGCCGCAAGGTGTCGGGCTGGTACAGCGGGCACGCGAAAGACAGTGAAGAGGCAATGGAATTCGCCGCCCTCAAGGGCATCCGGCCGATCATCGAGACTTATCCGCTCGAGGACGCGGAGACGGCATTCCAGAACATGGGCAAGGCGCGATACCGCAACGTGCTGACCGTCTAGAGTCCGACGAATGCGCGGTCGAGGAGTTCTTCTCCTCGGCCGCGCATCGGCCTGCCCGCCCCCGAGGCAACGCGCTCACCCGGACAGGCGACGCAACCAATCTCGGAGCAGCGCAACCTCATTCGGTTCGAGAACGGTAGGCTCGCCGGCACTGAGCGCGGCATGCAACGCGATCGCGGACACCGCGACAGGATTCTCCGTACCACCGCCGTCGGCGAGCTCGGCTCCGGACGACGCATCGGCCCGGACCACATATGCCAGGATCGCATCGCGCGCACGATCGGACACCGTGACGTCCCGATCGTCGGGTGGAGTGGCGATCAAGGCAAGTGCCACACCGACATTCGCGGCGAGGATCAACGGCGCGGCCGCCTCCGGAGCCACCGCCAGCCGGCCGCGTCCCGCCGCCCGTGTCAACAGCGACCGGAGCAGCCCCTCCGCATCGGCCGCGGCCGCCGGGCGCTTACCCGGCGTGACCTGCCCGTACATCACCGCATAGAACGACGGGTTCGCCAGCGCGAACTCGACATGGTCATCCCACCCCGACCGGATGTCCTCGATCGGATCCTCCGACGGCGCGTGCGCGCGCTTCACCCGCAGATACCGCTCGAAACCGTAAGCGACGACCGCATCGAGCAACCCCTGTTTGTCGCCGAAATGGTGATATAACGTCGGCGCCTGCACCGCCGCCAGGTCACAGATGGCCCGCGTAGTGATCGGCGCTCCATTGGACTCGGCGAGCAGCCGGGCGGCGGCCTCCAACAGCTTGGCCTTCGTGGAAACCACTACTTCTGTCACAGCGCTATTCTATGCTATGTAGCAAAGTTACACCCCTTTGGCGCCTGGTGTTTTCATCGCTGCCACGCAGGAGCATGCCCTGTTCTTCCAGCAGTCCGACCGCGTGGGAGATGGTGGCCGCACTGACCTGGAGCTGAGCGGCGAGTTCGGCGGCGGTGCGGCTGCCGGTCTCGGAGGTGTACAAGCAGGCCATGACGCCCGCCGCGGTACGCGGCACACCGGTCGCGACGAGGGCTGCGGTGAGCTCGCGGGCGATCGCGGCCGCGACTTCGGGTGCAGGGCCGGCGCTCTCGTTGATCGGTGCCGCCCCGGCCGGGCGTGGTTTGCGCCGGGCACGATGGGCCGCGGCGAGCTGCGCCACGTCCGCGCGGTAGCGACCCGGGCCGCCATTGCGCGCGATCTCGCGGCTGATCGTCGAGGTGGAACGGCCGAGACGGCGGGCGATTTCGGCATGATCCAGACTTTGCGCCACACCACGGGCTATCTGGTCGCCGCGGCATCACCTACGACACCGGCTGCACCCCCAGCGGGCGAAGCACACGGCCGTTGTTCGACCCAGAGGCGGCGCGGGCGGAACTGCGCGTCATCGCCGAGGAACTCCGTTGTGATGCGGTGCGCATCACCGGCGACGACCCCGAACGCCTGACCGCCGCAGCCCAGCACGCCGCCGATGCCGGGCTGGAGGTCTGGTTCTCACCATTCCCCTGCGAACTGACCCCCGAGCAGCTCTCGCTGTACTTCGCAGACTGCGCCGAGCGCGCCGAAGCGGTAGGCGCCCAGGTATTCGTCGCCGGATGCGAACTGAGCCTGTTCGGCAGCGGCTTCCTACCCGGCCCCGACACCCTGGCCAGGATCGAGACCTTCAACAGCAACGACCTCACGATGCTGGCGAGCATGGCCGAAGCCAACGCCCAGATCAACACCGCCCTGGCCGACGCAACGGCCACGGTCCGAAAACGCTTCCGCGGCAAGCTCACCTATGCCGCCGGCACCTGGGAAGACATCGACTGGACGCCTTTCGACATCATCGGAATCGACGCCTACGGCGATCCCAGCCACCCCGCCTACCGCGAGGGTCTGGCAGCCTTACAGCGGTTGGGCAAGCCGATCGCCGTAACCGAGGTCGGCTGCTGCACCTACCGAGGTGCCGCGCAACGTGGCGGAATGGGCTGGGACATCATCGATTACGACACCGAACCACCCCGCATCCAAGACGGATACACCCGCGACGAAGACGAACCGGTCCGCTATATGGGCGAACTGTTCGCCTTCTTCGAGGCCGAGCGGGTGGATACCGCGTTCTGGCACACCTTCGCCAGCTACCACCTCCCACACCATCCCAACCCGCAATTCGACACCGACCTCGCCTCCTTCGGCGTCCGCAAGGTCCTGCCCGACAACACTCTCGTGCCCAAACACGCCTACAAAGCCTTGGCCGATATCTGCAGCCGTAGCACAACACAGACGTAGACCTCCGCCGCCCGTGCGATGCGTGGCTCATGGAAGCGACCACCTACCCCCGCATGCCGCCTACTGTGGGCAATTCCAGCCCCGCAGGTGTAGCGCGAGACCCCCACCCGATATGTGTGGCAATCATCCGTTGCCGGAGCCACCACGTCGCCGGCAGGGCGACGGCCGACATCCGCCGGAACGCGCTGTATTGGCGCTGTGCGCGCCGAGCGAAGCCGTCACGTGGAAGCCGTTGGTGCGCCAGAGCCGTTGCGGCTCAATACATCCGACAGTGCCGAGTTGAGTGCGAAAGCTGGTGGCGCTGGGCTCTTCCCGCGCCATCGCCAACTCCCGACATCATCGGCTGGCCCCCTGGCGAGTTCGGGTATTTGTCACGACCAGCACTAATGGTCGAGGGTCGGTGGAGCGGACTCGAGTGCCGAGTTGTTCCACGACCCCCACCGATCCGGCCGCGGCGAGCGATCTGCTCGGCCCACTGGCCGACGCCGGTGCCACGTGGTGGCAGGAAGCCGGACCGCTCGACGCCGGGATCGACCGCCTGCCCTACGTGCTGGGTCGCATCGCGAACGGGCCGCCCGCAGTATGAGTCGATCTTCCTCGAAATCCGGACGAATTCTGACAGGCCCGCGTGGCGGGCGACCTGATGAGGTAGAGAGGCCGGACAAATGACCCAGTATGTCCGACGTCGTACGCACGCGGGTCTTCATGACCGACCTGTCTCAGTGGGAGCAGGTAAGCGAGGTCCATCGCGAGGCGTTCGGCGATACAATGCCCGCTGCAACGATTGTTCAGGTCGTCCGGCTTTTCGACCCGCGGGTACTTATCGAGATCGATGCGGAGGCGATCATTTCGTAAAAACGCACTCTTATCGCTGACTATTTGCTGTTCTGTTAGTGTCGAACGATGACAACCCATTTGACGCATTGGGGGGCGTTCGAGGCTGTCAGCGACGGGCAGCGATTGACCGAGGTCCGGGCGTGGCGCGGTGATCCGGAACCGACGCCACTGATCGGCAATATCGCTTCCGCACAACATCATCCAACGCGGATCGCGCAGCCGCACGTGCGCGCGGGGTGGTTGGATCATGGCCCGGGGGCCCCTGGGCGCGGTGAGGATCCGTTCGTGCCGGTGACATGGGAGACGGCACTGGATCTGATGGCCGGAGAATTGCGGCGGGTGTATCGAACTTTCGGTGCCGAGTCGGTGTACGGCGGCTCCTACGGGTGGGCCAGTGCGGGGCGGTTTCATCATGCGCTGAGCCAGCTGCACCGTTTCCTGAATTGTCTCGGCGGATTCGTGCACAGCGTCAACGATTACAGTATGGGTACGTGCAAGGTACTGATGCCCTACGTCCTCGGCGACATGAACTGGCTGTATTCGCATTTCACCGCCAAGTCCGTCATCGCCGAGCACACCGAGTTGGTCGTCGCCTTCGGCGGACTGTCGCCCAAGAACCAGGCGGTAGCACCGGGCGGGGCGTCACGGCATCACCGCCGCGAGTGGATTGCCACGGCACAGGCGCGTGGCTGCCGGTTCGTCTCGATCAGTCCGCTACGCGATGACATGCCGACCGAGGCGCAAGCCGAATGGCTCGCCGCGCGGCCCGGCAGCGACGCGGCGCTGATGCTGGCGCTGGCGCAGGTGCTGGACGCGGAAGGCTTGGCGGACAACGCGTTTCTGGATCGCTACACAGTGGGGTTCGATCGGTTCGCGGCGTATATGCGTGGTGCGAGCGACGGTGTGGTCAAGGATCCGGCGTGGGCCGAATCGATCACCGGCGTGCCCGCCGCCCGCATCCGCGGCCTCGCCCGCGACATGGCCGGCGCCCGCACGCTCGTCACCGTCAGCTGGTCGTTGCAGCGCGCCGAATACGGTGAACAACCCGTGTGGCTGGGCGTGGTGCTGGCGGCCATGCTGGGCCAGATCGGTTTGCCCGGAGGAGGTTTCGGTCATGGGTACGGTTGCTCAGCCACGGTAGGCGAGCCGACGCGACAGCTCGAGGTGCCACGGGTTGCCCAGGGCACCAACAGGGTCAGCACTTATATTCCGGTCGCCCGGATCGCCGATATGCTGCTCACGCCCGGGGCGGAATACGACTACAACGGGCAGCGGCTGACCTTTCCCGATATTCGGCTGGTCTACTGGTGCGGGGGTAACCCGTTCCATCATCACCAAGACCTCGCCCGGCTACGCCGCGCGTTCGACCACCCGGACACGGTCGTGGTGCATGACCCGTTCTGGACCGCCACCGCCCGCTACGCCGACATCGTGCTGCCGGCCACGATGAGCATCGAGCGCGACGACTACGGCGCCGGGACCAATGACCGGATGTTCTTCGCCATGCCCGCACTGACCGAACCGGCCGGGCAGGCCCGCGACGATTACACCATCTTCGCCGACTTGGCCGAACGCCTCGGCGTGGCACAGGCATACACCGAGGGCCGCACCTCCGGCGAATGGCTGCGCCACCTGTACGAACAGTGGCGCGCCGAGCACTCCACACCCGGCTTCGTCGTGCCCAGCTACGACGAATTCTGGGCCGGAGACGGACTCGAACTGCCGGTGGTCGAACCAGCGCAGGTGCTGTTCGCCGACTTTCGCGCCGACCCCGACGTTCACCCGCTGACCACCCCGACCGGCCGCATCGAAATCTACTCCGACACCATCGCCGCCTACGGGTATCCCGACTGTCCCGGCCATCCGGTCTGGCTACCACCGCGGGAATGGCCGGATGACCCTGCCGTGCAACGCTTTCCGCTGCATCTGATCGCCAATCAACCCAAAACCAAACTGCACAGCCAACTCGACATCGGCGCCTACAGCCGAGCCGCGAAAATCGCTGGGCGCGAACCGGTTCGGCTACATCCCGACGACGCGACGGCCCGCGGATTGCACGAGGGCCAGATCGTCCGGATCTTCAACGACCGCGGCAGCTGCCTGGCGGGCCTGGTCATCGACGACGCGGTATGCGCCGGGGTCGCCCAGCTGTCCACGGGCGCCTGGTACGACCCCGATCCCGCAGACCCGAGCTTCTGCCGACACGGAAACCCGAACGTGCTCACCGCCGACCGCCCCTCCTCCTCCCTGAGTCAAGGTTGCACCGGCCACTACGCACTGGTGCAAATCGAACCCTACGGCGCCAACCTACCACCGCTGACGGTCCTGGACCCACCTCCTACCCGCCCATAACATCCGAGCCGTAGAGATCGCCACCAGCGACTCTCCTGTCATCTCTGCTGCGCTGGGCCTGGCCGGTGACCGTTTGAGCGTGACGGACCGTTATTCGAGGTTGTCTCCAGTAATGGAAGAGGGTATCGACCGGGTCGGAATTGCCTACAATTCGGCTAGGCGCAGCGGGCCGCCAGCGCGGCACTACAGTGCCGGCTCCGCTCCACCGAGCCCGTCCACACCTGGCCGGTGACGCTTCGCGAAAAGTCCGGGTCGGCGGCACGGCTGGTGGACTCGTCGCCATATGCGAGAGAGCTCGACGAGCTGATTCAGCTCGGCTTCGAGGTCGCGTCGCTGTGTGGTGTGTGCGGCCTGCTCAGCGCGGCCGGGTGCCGGTGGTGGTGGCAGTTGCCCGCGCTGTTTCGCTACTACTGCCGCGGAGATTCGATGCGCGTAGCCGCACAATTGGTCACGTCCGGATCCGACAGCTCGACCTTCCGGTGCGTAGCGGTTCAGGCGGACGAGACAGTCCCGGATCTCCATCGTCATGCGGTGGAGTTGGCTGATCGAGTCGACCGACGTACCGGTTGCCGGGCGTTCCAGGACGACTTCGGGATAGGCGTCGGTCAGATCGCGCCATAGGGGTCGAATGCGCCGACAGTACCGTCCCGGTCGATCCCATCCGATGCGGACAAGAACGGCTCCGATAAGGGGGACGGTGAGAATAGCGGTACCAGCAATGAGTGCCACGAACGCGGTGAGCGCTTTGAACTGCATCGACGGGTCACGCGCAGCGGAGTCGGCGAGCACCGAGATCACTGTATCGACCGGCACATAGATCGACTCTATGGTCAGGTAACCGAAGTAGCCGAGGACGACAATGTAGATAGCAATTTCGCGGCCGGTGTTGTCGCCGCTGCGCAATTCCCCGATCATCATGTTGATGATCGATAGGGAACTCACTGCGAGCACTGAATAATAAGCGATCCATACGATGGCTGCTCCCCAGCCGTGATACTCGTCGATCAGCATGTTGTGCGCACGGGCGGGGGTTCCTGCCGCGAGAATCACAGCGGTAGCGGCGAGAGCCACGGCGTCGTACCGTCGCTGGCGGCGCCGCACAGTTGGTAGGTCGTCATCGGGAGAAAAAGCGAACCGGGCCATCCCGTAGATGCACATGATCGACAGCAGCAGCGGACCGAAAGACGCCTGCCGGACAACATTGATGACGTACGCATCGTCGAACACCCAGCAGACGCCGACAATGACATGTTGGACGGCGTCGTTGCGGAGCATGTCGCAGACGAGCCCGAACACCAGTGCGCGGGTGCCGAGGTGGTCCATCGGCGTTTGGTCGACCAGGATGTGGCGGCCGACGATCACGGTGGCAACGAAGACGAACGTCGTCCACTGGATGATGCCCGGTATCGCTGACGTCATCGGTGTCGGGTCCGGAAGAGCATCCGTCGCGCGACGGATGGCCGCCGGCGAGGCAGTGTGGCCTCGACCATCAGCAAATCCGCGAAAGTCTCCGCGGCCGTTTCTCGTTCGCTGCTGTAATCGTTTCGGCCGAGGACGCTTTTGATCGCCTCCGGTGACAGTGACGGCATGAGTGCGTGCAACGGCACTCGGTCCGCAGCGACGCCGTCGGACGCGCCGACTCGGTCGTGCCCTAACAGCATGTGCCCTATCTCGTGGGAGATCACGTGATCGGCGTGCCATTCGGTGTCGGCGAAGTACAAGACGATGTCGGTGTGCGTCGTCTTGATCCATAAGCCACTGGTGGTTATTCCGCATCCGACGCCGGACAGTACCGCGGGATCGTCAACCGGCTGGAGGTCGATCGGCCGCCCCCGATGTCGGCCAACCGCAGAAACAAACGCGTCGCGTTCCCACGGATAGGGTATCTCGATGTCTCGCAGCAAATCCCCGAACCGGCCTGTCACATCGGACACCGTGACTGTCCCCCTCGAAACATGTCCTACCGCACCGTAATACACGCACTGCGGCGGGCCGAGCCGAGGAAGGACTCTCTCGCAACCGTGCCGCCGCGGCCAGCGCGCTCGGTGGCGACGCACTTGGCCGCCAGGGTTCCAGATTATCGGCAGTGCGGCAACGGTTTCCGACTAATCAGTGGGAAGATTGCTCGCAGATACGACAATCGACCTCCGATACAGTGACAGTGCACGGATGGCGAGGGGACCCACACCGTTTCAGTCGGCGCGCTGATTCCGGGAGCGCAACCGCATCCTGAATCCAGCCGGCTTCAGCGTCACGAGCTCGTCGACGGCGAGTTGGTACTTCGGATCCGGCTGCAGGTCGAACGCGTACAGCACGTGCGCCAGGGTCAGCACGATTTCATGGATCGCGAACTGCCGCCCGATGCAGGAACGCAATCCGATGCCGAACGGCTTGTACGCCCCTGCCGTGCGCCGCGAGGTTGCATCCGGGGCGAACCGATCCGGATCGAACCGGTCGGCATCGGATCCCCACGCGCGCTGGTCACGATGGACGCCGAGGAGATTCACATAGACCCATTCGCCGCGCCGGATGCGGTAATCACCCAGGTGTGTGTCCTGCTTGGGACGCCGGAAGTACCCGCCTGCAACTGGCCATAATCGCAGGGTCTCATCGACCACTCGTCGCACATACTGCAGCTTCGCCACCTGCTCGTAGGTGAGTGCCGCCGGGTCACCATCGGCGATGGTGTCGACTTCCTGACGCACCCGTTCGACGATGTCGGGTCTGTCTGCCAGCGCGTGCAGAGCGAAAGTCAATGTGTTCGCACTCGTTTCGTGTCCGGCGATCAGAAAGGTGATTATCTGGTCCCGCACGACGGTCCGCGACAGCCGTTGCCCGGTCTCTGGATCCGGCGTTTCCATCATGCGCTGCAGCAGATTAGGAGCCTCGGTCGCGGCAGGCCGGTAGCCGTCGATCATGCCATCTGCGATTCGCTGCAGCTCCGCGACGTCGCGCTGATGGCGTTGTAGAGCGAATCGACCGATCGTCGCATCCAGTAGCTTGATCGAGACCGGTCGACTGGCATATCGGAGGACGTCGAGCATCACTTTCACGACCGGCAGACTCTGCGCAGCCGACGGCTCGTCGAGTTTCGTGAAGCTGTGCCCGAATCCCGCGCGGGCAATGACTTCGAGTGCCATGGAGTTCATTTCGCCCGCTACGTCGACGCGATCGCCGCTGTGTTCCCACATGCGTATCAGCTCGCCGACTACCTGCACCATCACCGGGTGGTACACGCGCATCGCCTCGCGAGTAAACCCCGGCATGAGTACGCGGTGTGCGGCCCCCCACTGCGGATCCTCGGTGGACGCGGCGATCAGCCCGGTGGGTACCACCACCTTCCGCAGGCGTCGGATCGGCGGCCCGAACTCCTTCTCCCACAGGGATTCCGATTGCACCACCGCAACGAGCTCGGCGCTGTTGACGATCACCATCCGCATCGGACCGAAACGCAACTCGTAGACCGGGCCGACCCGCTCCGAAAGCTTGGCCATCGACTGCACCGGCTTGCGAGGGTTGATCGCCAGCACGTCACCGAGCACAGGAAGTCTGCCAGGAGGATGCGGAAGCTCGTTCACAGCGCGATTGTTCCCTTCGGTTACGAAACACACGATACGGAACTGGGCGCAAACTGTCTCGAGTCCGAATCCAGCCCGCGAGGGATCCGGGGGGTTGACTGCTGCCGAACGGTCACCGGTCAGGCGACTTGCGCCGTATGAGTATCGCTCGAAGAGAGATGGCGCAGATCCGCCGGTAGACAGCATTTGCGACTACGGCTACACACTCCGGGCCTGTGACCGTTTTGAGCGTGACGGACCGTTATTCGAGCTGATCTCCAGCAATGGAAGAGGCCCCGCATCGAGTGTCTCCGATGCGGGGCCTCAATCTGAAAAGAGCTGCTAGACGCTACTTTTCAGCACTGCACGTCACCCTACTTGCAGGCTTCCTTGGCCTCCCGCCGACGCCGATGCAAAATCGGCTCGGTGTACCCGTTGGGCTGCTTTGTCCCCTCCAGGATCAACTCCTTGGCCGCCTGGAAGGCGATACTCCCCGCGAAGTCCGGCGACAGTGGCCGGTAGTTCGGGTCGCCGTCGTTCTGGCGGTCGACCACCGGTGCCATCCGTTCCAGGCTGGCGACCACCTCGTCGGCGGTGACGATGCCGTGGCGCAGCCAGTTCGCCATCAGCTGGCTCGAAATGCGCAGGGTGGCACGGTCTTCCATGAGGGCGACGTCTTCGATGTCGGGGACCTTGGAGCAGCCGACGCCCTGGTCGATCCAGCGCACCACGTAGCCGAGGATGGACTGGGAGTTGTTGTCCAGTTCCTGCTGCTTCTGCTCGGCGGACCAGTTCGGTGCCGCGGCGAGCGGGATTTCGAGGATCTGGTCGACGGTGGCGCGCGGGCCGCCCTTGATGATCTCCTGCTGCCGTTCCAGCACGTTCACCTGGTGGTAGTGGGTGACGTGCAGGGTGGCGGCGGTGGGCGACGGCACCCACGCGGTGTTGGCGCCCGCCTTCGGGTGCCCGATCTTCTGCTCGAGCATGTCGTGCATCAGATCCGGCATCGCCCACATGCCCTTGCCGATCTGCGCCTTGCCGGGCAGCCCGGTGGCCAGGCCGGTGTCGACGTTCCAGTCCTCGTAGGACTTGATCCACTGCTGGGCCTTCATGTCGGCCTTGCGGACCATCGGCCCGGCCTCCATGGAGGTGTGGATCTCGTCGCCGGTGCGGTCGAGGAAGCCGGTGTTGATGAACACGACGCGGTCGGCGGCGGCCTGGATGCAGGCCTTGAGGTTCACCGTGGTGCGGCGTTCCTCGTCCATGATGCCGACCTTGAGGGTGTTGCGCGGCAGGCCGAGCACGTCCTCGATCCGGCCGAACAGTTCGTTGGTGAACGCGACCTCGTCGGGGCCGTGCATCTTCGGCTTCACGATGTAGACCGAGCCGGTGCGGCTGTTCTTCAGCTCGGTGTCGCCGCGCAGCGAGTGGGTGGCGACGAGCGAGGTGACCAGGCCGTCCATGATGCCTTCGGGCACCTCGTTGCCCTCGGCGTCGAGGATGGCATCGCTGGTCATCAGGTGACCGACGTTGCGCACGAACAGCAGCGAACGACCGTGCAGCACAAGGTCACTGCCGTCGAGCGCGGTGTAGACGCGGTCGGGGTTCATGGTACGGGTGAAGGTCTTGTCGCCCTTGCTGACCTTTTCGGCGAGGTCGCCCTTCATCAGGCCGAGCCAGTTGCGGTAGCAGAGAACCTTGTCCTCGGCGTCCACCGCCGCCACCGAATCCTCGAAGTCCATGATCGTGGTGATCGCGGACTCGAGCACCAGGTCCTTGACGCCCGCGGTGTCGGTGCTGCCGACCGGCGACTCGGGATCGATCTGGATCTCGATGTGCAAACCGTTGTGCTTCAACAACACTGCGGTCGGCGCGGCCGGATCGCCGAGGTAGCCGACGAGCTGCGACGGATCGGCGAGACCGATCTCGGTGCCGTCCTCCAGGCCGACCTCGAGCTCACCGTCGACGATCTTGTAGGAGGTCGAGCCGATGTGCGAGCCGGTGATCAGGGTCGCGGAGTCGTCGAGGAAGTTGCGCGCCCACTCGATGACCTTGTCGCCGCGAACCTTGTTGTAGCCCTTGCCCTTCTCCGCGCCGTTGGCCTCGGAGATGGCGTCGGTGCCGTAGAGCGCGTCGTAGAGCGAGCCCCAGCGCGCGTTGGCGGCGTTGATCGCGAAGCGGGCGTTCATCACCGGCACCACGAGCTGCGGGCCCGCGGTGGTGGCGATCTCGGTGTCCACGTTCTGGGTGGCGATCTGGAAATCGGCGGGTTCGGGGCGCAGGTAGCCGATTTCGCTCAGGAAGCTCTTGTAGGCGGCCTTGTCGTAGTTCGCGCCGGGGTGCTCGGCGTGCCAGGCGTCGACCTTGCCCTGGATCTCGTCGCGTTCGGCGAGCAGCGCGCGATTGCGCGGTGCGAGATCGTTGATGACCTGCTCGGCTCCGGCCCAGAACGCGGCGGAATCTACGCCGGATCCGGGGAGCGCCTGGTTCTCGATGAACTCGTGGAGAACGCTGGCCACCTGAAGCCCGCCGACCTGAATCCGCTCTGTCATCTACTGCCTCACTTCTGAGAAAGCCGGGTGGGAAAGACGCATCCATGTTACCCGTGGGTAGTGATAACACCCCGTACCGGGTCGAACGCGGCCTCTCGCCGTGGGAATTTCGGCACGCCGATCGTGAGGGGATCGATCAGTCGGCGCGTCGCGGGGTGTCGACGGTCGGCCGGACAGCCCCTTGATTGTATCGCCGCCGCGATTTAATGTACTGATCGGAACATTTACTGATCGAGCGGGAGTGTGCGTGTCGCTGAAAGACAAGGTCGTCGTGGTGACCGGCGGTAGCCGGGGCCTCGGCAAAGAGATGGTGCTCGCGTTCGCCGCGGCGGGTGCGGACGTGGTGATCGCCAGCCGCAAACTCGACAGTTGCGTGGCACTGGCGGAGCAGGTGCGCACCACCCACGGCCGCCGGGCGCTGCCGGTGGCCTGCAATGTCAGCGACTGGGCGCAGTGCGACGCACTGGTGGAGACCGTGTACGCCGAATTCGGCCGGGTCGACGTGCTGGTGAACAACGCGGGCCTCTCCCCCCTCTACCCGAGCCTGGATCAGGTCTCGGAGGCCCTGTTCGACAAGGTGATCGGCGTGAACCTCAAAGGGCCGTTCCGGATCTCCTCGCTGATCGGCACCCGAATGGCGGCCGACGGCGGCGGTTCGATCATCAACATCTCCTCGATCGAGGCGGTCCGGCCCGCGCCGTTCGCGCTGCCCTATGCCGCCGCGAAGGCCGGATTGAACACGCTCACCGCGGGTCTCGCGCAGAGTTTCGGACCGACGGTGCGGGTCAACACGATTCAGTGCGGCGCCTTCGCCACCGACATCTCCAAGGCTTGGACCGACGAGATGCGCACGCACCTCGACACTCTCAACGCCCAGCAACGAGTCGGCCAACCGCACGAGATCGTGGGTGCCGCAATATTCTTCGCCACGGACGCCGCTGCCTTCTGCACCGGCGCCACCCTCGCACTGGACGGCGGTTGGCGATGAAAGCACTGACTTACCAAGGCCCGCGGCAGATCTCGTACTCCGACGTGCCCGACCCCACCCTCACCGCGCCGGACAGCGCGATCATCCGGGTCACCGCGACCGGCATCTGCGGCAGTGACCTGCACATCTACGGCGGGCACGGCTTCACCGACAAGACCGGTTACAGCGTCGGCCACGAAGCCGTCGGCGAGATCGTCGAACTCGGCCCGGAGGTGCGTCGCCTCGCGGTCGGCGACCGGGTGCTGGTGGCCGCATCCGCCGGATGCGACCGCTGCGCCAAATGCCGGGTCGGCATCGTGGCCGCCTGCGAGCGCACGCCGCTGGCGATCGACGCCTGCTACGGGCTCGGTGGCGCACTGCCCGGCGGGCAGGCCGAGCTGCTCGCCGTGCCGCACGCCGACGGGAACCTGGTGCGGCTGCCCGAGGAAGTCAGCGACGCCGCCGCGGTGGTGCTCACCGACAACGCGCCCACCGCTTGGTACGGCGCCCGGCGTGCGCGCATCGCGCCCGGCGAGACCGTCGTGGTCATCGGCCTCGGCCCGGTCGGGTTGATGGCGATCCAGTCGGCGTTCGCGATGGGTGCGGCGCGGGTGCTCGGCGTCGACCTGATCCCCGAGCGCCGCAAGCAGGCCGCCGAACTCGGCGCCGAGCCGATCGAGGCCGACGACCCCAAGCTCGCGATCCGCGACATGCTCGACGGCGGCGCCGATGTCGCGATCGAAGCCGTCGGCGCCGACGCCACCATCAAGCTGGCCATCAGCGCGGTCGGCCACCGCGGCCGGGTGAGCGTCATCGGCGTCAACCAGAACCGGGCCTACCCGTTCCATATGCCACTGGCTCAGGTCAAGGAGCTCGAGTTCCATATCGGCCTGTGCTCGATCCAGTACGAGCTACCCACCTTGCTGAAGCTCACCGCGGCGGGCAGGCTACGTCCCGAAGCCGTTGTCACCCATCCGCTTCCGATGTCCGAGGGCCCGGACGCCTACCGGTTGTTCGCCGAGCGCGCGGACGGGGTGAGCAAGGTCGTGCTGGACCCGGCCCGATGAGTGCCCCATCGCACTCCACGCGGGGGAATGAGGCGCCGCCGATATCGCACCGGTATCGGACGCGACCGAGCGCGGTGAGCCTATGACCCGGGGACCCGATATCGCACCGACCCGCCGCCGCGGCCGCCCGCCGGCCGCCGAATCGACGGCGGGCGACACCCGGCAACGCATCGTGCGCGCCGCGGTAGAGCTGTTCGCGGAGAAGGGATTCCACGGCACCGGCGTCGCGGAGATCGGCGACCGCGCCGACGTGCAGCGCGGCGCGCTGTACTACCACATCGGTTCCAAGGAGGAACTGCTCTGGCAGATCCTGCACGACTACATTCAGCTGATGCTGGTCGACGCCGAACGCATCACCGCGAGCGCCGACGACCCGATCACCAAGCTGCGCAAGCTGATCCACAGCCACGTCGGGCTGATCATCGATCACCGCCGCGAGGTCGCGATCCAGCTGCGCGACGTCACCGCGCTCAGCGGTGAACGCGGCGCGCAGCTACAAGAACTCCGCGACCGGGTGCAGCACTGCTGGCAGCGGACGATCGACGCGGGCCACGCCGCCAGCCTGTTGCGCACCGACGACCACGTGGTCACCAACAGCGTGCTCGGCATGCTGAACATGGTGACCTTCTGGTATCGGCCGCACGGCGAGCACTCCCCCGCCGAGATCGCCGACATCCTCGCGACCACCTTCCTCGACGGCGTGGTGAGCACGTCCGACAACCATACGAAAGGCTGACCATGGCTTGGGATTTCGAGACCGACCCGGACTTCCAGCAGAAGCTGGACTGGGCGGCGGAATTTGTCCGCACCGAGGTGGAGCCGCTCGATCTGCTCTACCCGAACCCCTACGACCGCACCGACAAAGAGGCGATGGCGCTCATGCGCCCGCTCAAGGAACAGGTCAAGGAGCAGGGACTGTGGGCCTGCCACCTCGGTCCCGAGCTCGGCGGCCAGGGCTACGGGCAGATGAAGCTGGCCCTGCTCAACGAGGTGCTCGGCACCTCGTTCTGGGCACCGTCGGTCTTCGGTTGCCAGGCACCGGATTCCGGTAACGCCGAGATCCTCGCGCACTACGGCACCGCGGAGCAGAAGGCGAAATACCTGGCGCCGCTGCTGGCCGGCGAGATCGGTTCTTGTTATGTGATGACCGAACCCACCGGCGGCTCGGACCCGACGACGTTCAAGACGCGCGCCGTGCGCGACGGCGACCACTGGGTGATCAACGGCGAGAAGTGGTTCAACTCCAACGCCCAGTTCGCCAGCTTCCACATCGTCATGGTGGTCACCAACACCGAAGTCAGCCCGTACCAGGGCATGTCGATGTTCATCGTGCCCGCCGACACCCCCGGCCTGGAGATCGTCAAGAACTTCCACGTGCACGGGTTCAGCGAGCACGAGGGCCCCCTGCGCTTCCCCGACGTCCGCGTCCCCGCCGACCACCTGCTCGGCGCCGAAGGCCAAGGCTTCATCGTCGCGCAGACCCGCCTCGGCGGCGGCCGCGTGCACCACGCCATGCGCACGGTCGCGTTGGTGCGCAAGGCCTTCGACATGATGGCCGAACGCGCGGTCTCTCGTCCCATGCGCAAGGGCCCGCTGGCCGGCCTGCAGATGACCCAGGAACGCATCGCGGACAGCTGGATCGAGATGGAGCAGTTCCGCCTGCTGGTGCTACGCACCGCGTGGCGCATCGACAAGGAACAGGACTACCTGAAGGTGCGCAAGGACATTGCCGCCATCAAGGTGGCCATGCCCAAGGTGATGCACGACATCGCCCAGCGCGCACTGCATCTGCACGGCGCGATCGGCGTCAGCACCGACCTGCCCTTCGTGGACATGATGAACTACGCCGAGGTGATGGCGATCGCCGACGGCCCCACCGAGGTACACAAGATCACCCTCGCCAAGGAGGTCCTCAAGGACTACGCGCCGGGCGATCCCGTCTACCCCAGCGGCTACCGCCCGGCCCTGCGCGAAAAGGCCCGCGAGCTCGTCGCCCAGCGCCTCGAACACATCGTCGGCAACCTGTAGGACGTGCACCCGGACCTCGACCCACGGGTTCGAGGTCCGGACCGGCGCCGCACTCGATTACGAAGCGCGCGAAGCGAAGTCGACCGGCACCGCACCGGTGTACGGCGCCATCGGACTCAACCGGAGCACCGACGGCATCCGGCGGGTCAGCGCGGCCGGACCGGCGAAGGACAGCCGCCCGGTCCGAATCGCCTGTAGCACCGGCAATTTGCCGAGCCACACCAGATACAACGAGCCGACGTCGGAGATGATGGCGACGTCGACCGGATAACCGGGATCGGCCGCGCACACCGACGGCACCCCGGACTCGACGACGATCCAGAATCGGTGCGGCACATCGGTGAAGCGGACGGCGAGCACATGTCGTTTGCCGGGAAACGACGAGGTGTCCAGGCGTGTGTGCATCCACCACACCAGCACCGCCGGATCCAGCTCGGCCTGCCGCGGAGCACTGAAGGCCCACCGTGCACCCCACTCCCCGAGACCGAACAGGATCGGCTCCAGTTCCCGGCCCGCCGCGGTGAGCAGATACGCCGAGCCGACCTTCTCGACCAGCCCCGCCCGCTCGAACTGCCGCAGCCGTTTGGCCAGCAGACTGCGCGACAATCCCGGCAAGCCACGGGCGAGATCGTTGTAGCGCGCCGTGCCGAGCAGCAGATCACGCAGGATCAGCAGCGACCAGCGCTCACCGAGGACGTCGAGCGCCCGGGAGATCGGACAGTACTGGCCGTAACCGGGTGTCGTCATGGTCACCTCGCGATCAGGGGTCCATTTCTTGGACCGGAAGAGTCCACTTTCTGGACTATTCGGTTATCGCGGCCGTTCCTACCTTCGAAACATGACGACAACATCCGCTCACCTCACCACCACCGACTGGGTCGCGCTCGCGCGGCAGGTCGGCGAAGCCCTGCGCCCCGAAGTTGCCGCCCGCGACCACAGTGGCGAGTTCTCCCCGACCGCGTTCGAGATGCTGCGCGTCACCGGCCTGTCGGCCGCGCTGGTGCCCGCCGCATTCGGTGGCGGCGGCGCCACGCACCGCGAGATGGGCGAGATCCTGCGTGAACTCGGCCGCCACGACCCGTCCACCGCGGTCGCGTTCGCGATGCACACCCACCTCGTCGCCGCGCAGGTCTGGCGGCACCACCACGGCATCGACGCCGCACCGCTGTTCGGCAAGGTGGTCGACGGTGCGATCCTGATCAGCACCGGCGCGGCGGACTGGGTCGGTTCCAGCGGCCGCGCCGAGCAGGTCGAGGGCGGCTATCGGGTGCACGCCCGCAAGGCGCCGGCCAGCGGCGTCGAGGCGGGCACCCTGCTGGTCACCAGTATTCGGTGGGAGGACGCGCCCGACGGCCCGCAGGTGCTGCACTGCGCCATCCCGGTCGGCGCACCCGGTGTTCGTATCGAAAAGACCTGGGACACATTGGGATTACGGGCCAGCGGCTCGCACACCGTGATTCTCGACGACGTCTTCGTGCCCGATGCCGCTGTGTCCCTGCTCCGCCGCGCCGACGTCTGGCCACCGCTGTTGAACGTCGTGATGGGCGCGGCGATGCCGCTGGTGATGGCGGCCTACCTCGGCATCGCCGACGCGGCGGTCGACCTCGCCACCGCCCTGGCGGCCGACCGGGCCGACGCACCCACCTTCCAACTCGCCGGCGAAATGGCCAACGCGCACACCACTGCCGCCGACCTGATCGAGGCCATGTTCGCCGGCTCGAACAACCTGCACTTCGACAACACCGACAGTTACGCCAGCCGCACCCTGAGCCGCAAGACCGCGGCTGCGGACGCGCTGATCGCCACTGTCCGCCTTGCCATCGAAACCGTTGGCGGGCTGGGTTATTCGCGCGCCTGCGAGCTCGAGATGCTGTACCGGGATGTGCACGGCTGCCTGTTCCATCCGCTGCCCCGAGCCAAGCAGACCCGGTTCACCGGGCGAGTCCTGCTCGGACACTCGCCGATCGGTTAACACCGCGGCTGTCTGCCCCCATGACCGAGTGGGGGCAATAACCCACGCAGCGGTGTTGAATGAGACACAACGGTCGTCCCGGAGGAGGAAACCATGGTGTCCGTACGCAAGATCGCGCGTTCTCCGATCACGTGGACGCTGGCCGTTCTGCTCGTCATCGGACTCGGTGTGGGGCTGGCACTGACCCAGCCGTGGCGGTTGTTCACCAACACCACGGTCAACGAGGCCGCGCCCGCTGTCACCGCCCCGGCGGCGCCTGGCGAGCCCGCCCAGCCGCGGACGCTCGCGCGCGGCAGCCTCATCTCGCACGAGCATCAGACCTCCGGCTCCGTGGTGATCCTGCAACTGCCCGACGGCAGCCGGGTACTGCGGCTCGAGGACCTCGACACCTCCGACGGCCCCGACCTGCATGTCTGGCTCACCGACGCCGAGGTGCTCGAGGGTAAGGCGGGCTGGTTCGTCTTCGACGACGGCAGCCACACCGATCTCGGCAGCCTCAAAGGCAACAAGGGCAGCCAGAACTATGCCATCGCCGCCGACACCGACCTTTCGGCACTGACCAGTGTCACGATCTGGTGTGAGCGATTCCGGGTCTCCTTCGGCGCCGCCCAGCTCCAGAGCGTCTGACCCCTGGGCCGGTCCGGAAATAAATGACCCGACAGCGGTAGGTCCGTTATGTCACCATGGGATTCGACGATGATCACCAGGTAGCGGTGATCCACGAGCGTATGGAGAGGAGGAGGTGGCGATGATTCCGATGAAGGCGAACGACGCTGCGGTGCAACGATTGTCGACCGGCAAACCCGCATTCGACCGACAGCTGAGCTGCGGACATGAAAACGGCCACCTCCCGGCCGATAGCTGACCGCCCTCCGCGCCCGCCCGCTCGACCTCTCCCGAAACATGGTGATTCCCATGCCATTTCGCCATGCCGCCGACCCTGCGGCACTCACCCCCGACAACTGGATACGCACCGGCGTGCTGGTACTGAACGCCTCCTACGAGGCGCTCGACATGATCAGCGCCGACCGGGCCGTCGTGCTGCTGCTGGCGGGCGCCGCAGAGTCGATCGCCGACCGGGCGCCGCACTTCCCGGTCCGCTCGAAGCACTGCGAAGTGCTGCTACCGGAGACCATCCGGCTGCTGCGCTACGTATACATCGAGCACAGCGCGCGGGTACACGACGAGAGCCGGGCCACCTTGGCCGGCGTCCTGCGCCGCGACCGGAACCGGTGCGGCTACTGCGCCGCCTGGGCCCGCACCGTCGACCACATCCGCCCGCGCAGCCGGGGTGGCCCGAACACCTGGAGCAACCTCGTCGCCTGCTGCGGACCGTGCAATACGACCAAGGCCGACCGCACCCCGGAGGAAGCGGGCATGCGGCTGCTGTGGCAACCCAAGGCACCCAACCACCACGTGAAGCAACAGCGGCAGATCTGGAAGCAGCTCGCCGCCACCTGACCACCGAGAAAGGAGAGATCGCGATGACCGTTCGCAACCAGACCGCCGCGGTCGTGCAGCTGACCCTGGCCGAGCTGCTCCCGCTCTCGGACTCCCGAGAGTGGCATCGGGCGGCCTGCCGGGGTGATCCGCATCACGAGGCGTGGTTCCCGTACCCCTCGCAGGATTTCGACTACGCCCGCGGCGTCTGCGCGGGCTGTCCCATTCGCGCGGCCTGTGCCGAATTCGCTGCCCGCACCGGACAGTCCGGCGTATGGGGTGGTCACGAATTCGACCGCGGGCAGCTGATTCGCCCCTGAACACCGCCGTCGTGCCCGCCGTGGGCACGGCGGCGGGCGTTTCGCGGCGGCTCGCCGATCTCGGCGAGCCCGCAAACCGCAGGTGAACATACACTGTGCAGCGTGGGCACTCATCGCAGCGGAGCCAGATCCCGAGGCATCAGCAAAGGTCCGGTTATCGCAGTGGTCGCCATCGTGCTGCTGGTCGCCGGGGTCTTCGCGTGGTTCCAATTACGGGACCGGGCGGCCGACGAGGACAGCGCCGCGGCGGCGGAGTGCGTGTCCGGCCCCTCGACGCTGTATGTGACCGCCGATCCGGACATCGCCACGCTGGTCCGCGCCGCCGCCGACCGGTACAACGCGACCAAACCGCGGGTGCGCGACCACTGCGCCCAGGTTGCGGTGACCGCGCAGCCCTCGGCCGCCGTCGTCGCCGCCTTCACCAGCGGCAAGCCGTGGGACCAGTCCCTCGGCCCGCAACCGGTGTTGTGGATCCCTGATTCGTCGCGCTCGATCGAGGCCATGCGGGTGCCCGGGCTGATCGAGGGCACGCCCGCGCCGATCGCGGTGAGCCCGATCGTGCTCGCGGTGCCCGACGAATTGCGTGGCGCGCTCGACCAAGCCAAGACCACCTGGGCGGATCTGTCACGCCTGCAACAGGGTTCGCTCGACGACATCGGCCTGTCCGGCTGGGGCGGCCTACGCATGGCGTTGCCGCCCGGCGATGCCTCGCTGGCCGCCGCCGTCGCTGTCGGGTCCGTGGTCTCCGGCGCCGAGCCGCTCACCGAGCAGGCCGCGCAATCCGGTCAGGCCGTATCCGCCATCTCCGGACTCGCCGCCGGCGCACCTGAGGCACCACACACCGCCGCGGCGTTCGGCATCATCGCGAGCGCACCGCAGACAGCCACCGTGCACGCCGTCGCCACCACCGAACAGCAGGCGAAAACCCAACCGGGACTTACCGTCTACCAGCCGACCGGAGCCGCACCGGTCGCCGACCACCCCGCCGCGCTGATGTCCGGCCCCTGGGTGGACAAGACACAGAATCTCATCGGCGGCCTTTTCGCCGACTACCTGCGCGCCCCCGAGCAAGCTCAAACGTTCACCGCCGCAGGGTTCACCACGGCGACGGCGACCACCCCGGTGCCGGCACGCGCCGCGCTCGACAAGGTGCGCGACACCATGGCCAATCCGGTGCTCGGCGTGCAATCCACTGTCCTGGTGGACGTCTCGGCGTCCATGACGACCACCGACGGTTCGATGACCCGGCTCGCGAATGTCCTTGCCGCCCTGAACTCCACGATGACCGTGATGCCGCCCGACTTCGGCCTCGGCGTCTGGACCTTCGGCAAAAACCTCGACGGCAATACGCCGTACAAGGTGCAGGCGGCGACCGCTCCGCTCACCAACGAGCAGCGCACCAAGCTCAGCACCGCGTTGAATGCCGTGCGCGCCAGCGATGTTCGCGCCGACCAGGCCTACCCGACACTGATCGCCGCGTACAAGAACGCGATCAAGGGATACACTGCGGGCCGCACCAACTCGGTGCTGCTCATCACCGACGGACCCGAGGACGACTCGACGGTCACCGGCGCGAAACTCGCCAGCGATATGGCGGCCGCGATCGACCGGGCCCATCCGGTTCGCGTCGACATCATCGTGATCGGCGGGCAAGGCACGCAGACGCTGAAGAGCATCTCCGAGCAGTCCGGCGGCACCTACACCCGCGTGGCGACCTCCGACGATCTCAAATTCGCGTCCGCCGTCGTGCAATCCCTCACGACGCCGTAGCTCGCCGCCCAGACGAAGGCGCCCTCCAGCTGATTCAGCTGGAGGGCGCCTTCGTTAGTCAGTCGGCAGAAACGACTGCCCTAATCGATCCCTGTCACTCGGCGTACGCCTCGAGCGGCGGGCACGAGCACACCAGGTTACGGTCGCCATAGGCCCCATCGATCCGGCGCACCGGCGGCCACACCTTCGCCCGCGCATGCCCGAGACCCCGTGGGTAAACAGCGGTTTCGCGGCTGTATGGGTGCTCCCACTCCCCGACCAAGCTGGCCGCCGTATGCGGCGCACCACGCAGCGGGTTGTCGGTAACCGGCCACACCCCGGCCGCCACCTGATCGATCTCCTTGCGGATCGCGATCATCGCCTCGATGAAATCGTCCAGCTCGGCGAGGTTCTCGCTCTCGGTGGGCTCCACCATCAACGTGCCCGCCACCGGGAAGCTCATTGTCGGCGCATGGAACCCGTAGTCCGCCAGGCGCTTCGCCACATCGTCGACGGTGACACCGGTCTGCTTGGTGATCTCCCGCAGATCCAGAATGCACTCGTGCGCGACCATGCCGTGCTCGCCGGTGTAGAGCACCGGGAAGTACTCGTCCAGCCTGCGCGCGATGTAGTTGGCCGACGCGATCGCCGTCAAGGTGGCGCTGCGCAGCCCGTCCGCGCCCATCATCCGGATGTAGGCCCAGGTGATCGGCAGGATCGAAGCGCTACCGTAGTTCGCGGCCGACACCGCGTGCGAGTCGGTCACCAGCGGATCGCCCGGCAGGTACTGCGCGAGGTGCGAGCGGACCGCCACCGGGCCGACGCCCGGACCGCCGCCGCCGTGCGGGATGCAGAACGTCTTGTGCAGGTTCAGGTGGCTCACGTCGCCGCCGAACTTGCCCGGCCGGGCAAGGCCGACAAGGGCATTCAGGTTCGCGCCGTCGACGTACACCTGACCGCCCGCGTCGTGCACCAGCTCGCACAGCTCGGCGACCTCGTGCTCGTAGACGCCGTGCGTGGACGGGTAGGTGATCATGATGCAGGCCAGCCGGGCGGCGTGGTCGGCGATCTTGGCCCGCAGGTCGTCCAGGTCGATATCGCCGTTATCCCGGCACTTGACCACCTCGACGCGCAGCCCGGCCATCGCCGCCGAGGCCGCGTTGGTGCCGTGTGCGCTGGACGGGATCAGGCAGGTATCCCGGTGCGTGTCACCACGATCCAGGTGGTAGCGCCGGATCGCCAGCAGGCCGGCGTACTCGCCCTGGCTGCCCGCGTTGGGCTGCAAGCTCACCGAGTCGTAGCCGGTGATGGCGCACAGCCACTGCTCCAGATCGGTGATCACCTGCAGCAGGCCGGGGGCGTCCTCGACCGGCGCGTACGGGTGCACGCGGGCGAAGCCGGGCCAGGTGATGGCCTCCATCTCGGCGGT
Organism: Nocardia suismassiliense; assembly: GCF_900269665.1. GTDB lineage: Bacteria > Actinomycetota > Actinomycetes > Mycobacteriales > Mycobacteriaceae > Nocardia > Nocardia suismassiliense. The sequence goes on along the minus strand of NZ_LT985361.1, from coordinate 4,443,109 downwards.
CGCGTTGAGCTTCATGGTGCAGGAGCCGAGCGGAATCATGCTGCGGTCCAAGGCGATATCCTTGTCCGACAGCGACCGCAGGTAGCGCAGCATGGCGGTTTCGGTGTGGTACTTGGTGAAGGCCGGGTGGTCGAGGAACTCGGAGGTGCGGTTCTCGATCGCGGCGACCGGGGCCGGCTCGTTCTGCTCGGCCGACAGTGTGGTGCCGAAGGATTCGAGCACGGCCGCGACATGCGCCTCGGTGGTCGCCTCGTCGCAGGCGATGCCGACATGATCGGCGTCGACCAGGCGCAGGTTGATCCCGCGCGACTTCGCCTTCGCGACAACGGCTTCCGCGCCGCCGGGCACGTGCGCGAGCACGGTGTCGAAGAAGGTGTCGTGCACGACCGCACCGTCGAGCCCGGCGGCGATGGTGGCCGCGTGCCGGTGCACGCGGCGGGCGATCTCGCGCAGCCCGTCGGCACCGTGGTAGCTCGCGTACATCGCCGCGACGATGGCCAGCAGCACCTGTGCGGTACAGATGTTGGAGGTGGCCTTCTCGCGCCGGATGTGCTGTTCCCGGGTCTGCAACGCCAGCCGGTAGGCCACGTCGCCGTCGGCGTCCACCGAGACGCCGACCAGTCGGCCCGGCAGCTGCCTGGCATACGCCGTGCGCACTGCCAGATACCCGGCGTGCGGCCCGCCGAAGCCGAGCGGCACACCGAAACGCTGGGTGGTGCCGAAGCAGACGTCCGCGCCCTGGTCGCCGGGCGAGGCGATCAGCGTCATCGCCAGCAGGTCCGCGCCGACCGCGACCAGCGCACCGCGCTCGTGCGCCGCGCTGATCAGCGACGTCCAGTCCACTACACGGCCCGACGCGCCGGGAGCCTGCACGAGCACGCCGAAGAACTCACCCTCGGGCAGCTCGCCGCCCGCCAGATCCGCCGGAACGAGCTCGATACCCAGCGGCTGGGCCCGGGTGGTCAGCACGGTTTTGGTCTGTGGGAACAGATCGGTGTCGATGACCAGGCGCATCGACTTGGACCGGCTCGCCCGGTGCAGCAGGGTCATCGCCTCGGCGGCCGCGGTGGCCTCGTCGAGCATGGACGCGTTGGCCACGTCCATGCCGGTCAGCTCCGACACCATGGTCTGGAAGTTGAGCAGCGCCTCGAGCCTGCCCTGGCTGATCTCCGGCTGGTACGGCGTGTAGGCCGTGTACCAGGCCGGGTTCTCCAGCAGGTTGCGAACCAGCACCGGCGGGGTCAGCGTGTCGTAGTAGCCGAGCCCGATCATCGAGGTGGCCACGGTGTTCGAGTGGGCGAGCCCGGCGAGTTCGGTGAGCACCTCGTGTTCGGTTGCCGCGGGGGGCAATCCGGTCAGGCCGGAGCCGTCGAGGATGGTGGCGGGCAAGGCCTTCGTGGCGAGCTCGTCGAGCGAGCCGACGCCCACGACGTCCAGGATCCGGGCGAGTTCGCCCCGGTCGGGTCCGATGTGGCGATCGGCGAATGAGCGAGTCACGGCAGCTCCCATTGGGTCGGGCGGGTCGACGGCGGTCGACGGGTACCAGCCCTCCCCCTCTGTTTTGTTGCCTGAGAGATTCGGATGCCGCGGCCTACTCGTAGGCCGAGCCCCTTTCCCCATCGGCGGGCAGCCCGAAGCCACCGCTTTCCAGAGGCGCCCAAGCCCGCACGGTCCCTGTTGCCTGAGAGATTGACGGGGAGGTGCTGCTCCTTCGGCGCCCGGACTCTGACGAACCCGGGACTCTCCCGCACGGCGTTGGCGCGCCACCAGTTTAAGCCGATGACACGCCGGAACGTGTCACTGGTCCCGTCCCGGCGGTGTCGCGCTCGTCACGTGCAGGTCAGGGTCGTTCCAACAGGAACATAGCTAGATGCGCATATCTACTTAACAACATGTATTTTGGAACTCCATAAGCCCGGCCCCGGATCCCCGCCTTCTGCCCCAAAAATCAAGTGCCACACAGCACAACACCCCGCTACCCTCGACATGTCGGGGAGGCGGGGTGTTGTTTCGGTTGGCTACTCTTAACCGGTCTTGCGGCTCATCCGCGCCTTGCGCCGGTAGGACAGCTCGTCCTCCGGCCGCTCCGTCACCGCGGACGCGCGTTCTGCGGGGAAGTTGGCGATGGCGCCGGTGAGCTCATGCATGGCTCCGCTGATGGCGATGCCGAAGACGCCTTGCCCGCCCTGCAGTAAATCAACTACCTCCTCGGCCGAGGTGCACTCGTACACCGAGGTACCGTCGGAGAACAGGGTGATGCCCGCGAGGTCCTGCACTCCCCTGCTGCGTAGGTGGTCGACCGCGATGCGAATGTTCTGTAGCGAGATGCCCGCGTCGAGCAGCCGCTTCACGATCTTGAGGACGAGGATGTCCTTGAACGAGTACAGCCGCTGGCTCCCCGAGCCTGCGGCGCTGCGGATGGAGGGCACCACCAATCCGGTGCGCGCCCAGTAGTCGAGCTGCCGGTAGGTGATCCCGGCCACCTGGCATGCACTGGGTACCCGGTAGCCGACCAGATCGTCGGGAACCGAGTCGTCCGGGAACAGGCCTGGCTGTACCACATCCTGCGATTGCTCTGCCACTGACCACTCCCTTGCTTCGCCGACGGCTAGCCTCATCGATGACCCGGCTCCGTTTCGACCACTGCTTGTACTGACGACCTGGCCAAAACGGACGTGGCCCAACTATCGAGATTACTCCCCTTGATTGTCCAGGGAGCACCATCATCGAGCCAAACGCGACGCGCGGTTAAAGTCTCGACCTCTGGTTCAGCTCCGCGCGTCGTCGGCGTGGCGGCACCGGGGCGGCGGATGGGCCGCTCAGCTGTCGGTGGCCTTGAAGTCGTCCGGTGAGACAGATTCGAGAAATTCTTTGAACTTCTCCACCTCGTCCTCGCGCTCGTCCGGCATGACCAGCCCGGCCTCCTCGAGCACCGGCTCCTCGGCGTAGATCGGGCAACCGACCCGCAAGGCGATCGCTACCGAATCCGACGGCCTGGCCGAGATGTGCAGATCGTTCTCGAACACCAGGTCCGCGTAGAAGGTGCCTTCCTGCAGGTCGACGATGCGCACCTCTTTGAGGGTGTGCCCGAGCTCGGTGATCAGGATCTTGATCAGATCGTGGGTCAACGGGCGGATCGGGGTCACCCCCTCCTGCTCCAGCACGATCGCGGTCGCCTCGGCCTGCCCGATCCAAATCGGTAGGTACCGATCCCCCGATACCTCACGAAGCAGCAGTACGGGTTGGTTCTGTGGCTGCTCGACACGAATGCCGATTACACGCATCTCACTCATGCCTGCACCTCGCTGACGCTCGGCTCCGGCATGAGCGAAGCACGCTGTGACATGACTCGTTCGCTGCGCTCACTCATGCCTGCACCTCGCTTACAAGATTTCGCCCCGGCACGCGCGACACACGCTGTGACATGATTCGTTCGCTACGCTCACTCATCGCACTGCCTCCCAATACTCGCCGGCCGCCCGGCACGACCACCGCCCAGCTCGCCGTACCAACGAGTCTAGGCGAACCCGCGCGGGTGCAGTGATCGGTGTGCACAGCCGAAATCGGCGTGTTGGATGACCGAAACATGACACGGATCGCGCGTCGGCGGTCGAACGGGATGTTCAGCCGCCCAGCGACGTCCGCACCGACGACTTCACCAGACAGGTGTGCAGCGTCAGCGACAGCGCCGCGAGTTCGCGCACTGTTTCCTCGGCTCGGGCGCGGGCACCGGCATCCCGGCTCTTCGCGATGGGGGCGGCGATCTGTGCGACCAGCGCGGCCTCCCGATCGGCGGCCAGCTTGAACGCACGCAAATGCCGTGCCTCCAAACCGAATTCGGCCATCGCCTTGGCGGTCCTGGCGAGCGTCACATCGTCGCCGTCGAAGAATCCGGCCGGGCCGGGCGTGATGAGATTCGCGCGAACCAGATCGTTGAGGAAGGTCTCGTCGATGTCGGCCTGCGCGAGCAGATCCGCGCGGGTAAGCCGTATTTCGTGATCGAAACGCAGATCGTCGGGGGAAATCTCGCTGGGCACCACGCCGAGCCTCCTCGGCGCCGCGGCACCGTTCCGATTTCCGCCGGTGGTGGCCGGGTGCTCGGAGTCGGACACTGCCGACTCCGACGCACCCGCACGGCCGGAGTGCGCCCGGGCGCGGGCTTCCCGCACACCGAGCGTCGCCGCACCGCTGTCGATCGCTTCGAGTTGTTCCTTGATCACCTTCAGCGGCAGGTACTGATCGCGTTGCGCGGTCAGCACGAACCGAAGCCGTTCACAATCGGCGACGGAGAATCTGCGGTAGCCCGAGGGCGTGCGCTCCGGCCGGATCAGGCCTTCCGCTTCGAGGAAGCGGATTTTGGAGATGGTGACGTCCGGAAAATCGGGGCGCAGCAGGTCGAGCACGGAGCCGATCGACATGCCTCCGCGGGCCCACTGCGCCGCGCCCGTCACTGCGCCGAATCCGTCACGACACCGAGTTCCTGCATGACCCCGAGCCCTTCACGTCTCGAAAGAACCCAGCGTCGCGTGCTCATAGGCTGCCTGCACCCGCAGACGGCTCGTTCACCTGGGCCCGCGGTCCGGTGAGGAACACGAGACGGAACTTGCCGATCTGTACCTCGTCGCCGTTCTGGAGTTCCGAGGAGTCCACCGGCTCCCGATTCACATAGGTGCCGTTCAGGCTGCCCACATCGACAACCTGGAACGAATCGTCGTCCTGGCGGAACTCGGCATGCCGACGGCTGACGGTGACGTCGTCGAGAAAGATGTCACTGTCGGGGTGGCGGCCCGCCGACGTCGTCGGCTGATCCAGCAGGAACCGCGAACCCGCGTTCGGGCCGCGCTTGACGACCAGGAGGGCCGCACCAACGGGCAGACCCTCGACCCCTTGGACCGGCTGTTCACCGGTCGGCTCTCCGGAGCGCGACGCGTCGACCTCGTTCAGGAAATCCGCGCGGAAGACCGACGTCGTCTCGGCCGCGGTCTCCCCGTAACCCGGGTCTTTGTTCTCGCTCACCGTTTCTCTCCTCCTCGAACCTGATTATCCATGCAAGCAGGTGATACCTGTGGCACCACGACCTGCCGTCGAGTCCCTAGATTCCCGACAATGACTGTCGGCGCATCTGTTGGCATTGACCGTACCCTGCCAGGGCGTGCCCGTGCAGGTAGAACCGGGAAGGCTGATTCAGCCCCCGATAACTCCTTGATAACCTGCCGCATCCAGCAGTTCACCGAGGGTGGTGTCGAGGCTCGCGGCGTCCGCGACCTCGAGTTCGAACAGCCATCCGTCGCCGTACGGATCGGTGTTCAGCGTTTCCGGCTGCTGCACCAGATCCTCGTTCACCGCAACAACTTTCGCGGCGATCGGGGCGTAGATGTCGGACACGCTCTTGGTCGACTCGACCTCGGCGATGCTGTCCGCGACGACGACGTCCTTGTCGGTTTCGGGCAGCTGCACGAACACAACGTCACCGAGTTGAGACTGTGCATAGTCGGTGATGCCTACCCGAACCCGGGTCGGGCTGATCCGCTGCACCCACTCGTGCTCCTCGGTGTAGCGCAGATCTTCGGGGGTCTGGGTCACAGGCCGTCCGTCCTTTCCGTTGTGATCGTGTGGGCGCAACTCTATGCGAGGGTCGAGACAATGTTCGACCCGACGCCGTCGGTCAGGTCGAGCGGTGTGGCACAGCCGGTATCGCGCGGGCGACGGCGATCGCCTTACCGGTGTAGAGCAAGCCGGTCCATACATACACCGCCGTGCCCCAGACCAGTAATGCCCCACCGAAGGCGCGTCCGAAACCGTCCAGCGCCCAATCCATCTCCCCGGCCAGCAACCAGGGCAACGCCGACATCAACGCGAAGGTGGCCGCCTTGCCGAGATAGATGACATCGGGCGGGGGCAGATCGCGGCGTTTGTACACCGAGAGTGTCAGGGTGAGAACCAGATCGCGGCCGACCAGGATGACCGCCACCCACCAGGGCAGCAGCCCGCGGACCACAAAGGCGGCCAGGGTCGTCACCAGGTACAAACGGTCCACGAACGGGTCGAGCAGCGCGCCCAGACGCGAGGATTGATCGAGCAGCCTGGCCAGCTTGCCGTCCAGGAAGTCGGTCACTCCGCTGGCGATCAGCAGCACGAACGCCCAGCCGTCGGCGTGTTCGACCAGCAGCAGCCACAGGAACAGCGGAACACCCAGCAGCCGCACGACACTCAGGACATTCGGGACGGTGAGGATGCGGTCGTCGAACACACCGCCTGCCGCACCGTCGGTGTCGGCGCGCTCCCCCGGTTCCGTGGTGCCCGATTCGGTTGTCACGCCCCGTGCTTACCGCACCGGACCCGTTCGACGCCATCCGGGCACGCCGGTTTCCGCGATATCGCCGGGTAACGATGGTTTCCGCCACAGCCCGCGCGGTGACAGAATGAGTATGAAATCGTCTCATCGGCCGGTACGGTGAGTGACCGGCCCGATGGGCCGGTGAACGAGAGGAAGTCATGCCCGCATTCGACTACGACGTGGTGGTGATCGGCTCCGGATTCGGCGGCAGCGTGAGCGCGCTCCGGTTGACCGAGAAGGGGTATCGGGTCGGCGTGCTCGAGGCGGGCCGACGCTGGCCCGCCGAGGACATCCCGAAGTCGAATTGGAATGTGCGCAAATCGATTTGGGCGCCGCGCTTGGGCCTGACCGGACCGCAGCGGAGCAGCGTGCTCGGCAAGTGCGCGGTGTTCTCCGGCGCGGGCGTCGGCGGCGGCTCCCTGATCTACGGCAACACCCTGTACGAGCCGCTGTCGAACTTCTACACCGACAAGCAGTGGGCCCACATCACCGACTGGCGGGCCGAACTCGCGCCCTATTACGACCAGGCCCAGCGAATGCTCGGCGTGGCGCCGAACCCGCGGCTGACCCCGGCCGACGAGGTGATCCGCGAGATCGCCGAGGACCTCGGCGTCCCGGAGACCTTCCATCCGACCAATGTGGGTGTGTTTTTCAACGAGAGCGACCCGGGCACCGAGGTCGACGACCCCTATTTCGGTGGCGTCGGCCCCCGCAGGCGCGGCTGCGTGCACTGCGCGCAGTGTTTCACCGGCTGCCCGCACAACGCCAAGAACACCACCACCACGAACTACCTCTACCTGGCCGAACAGGCCGGCGCCGAGGTGCATCCGCTGACCACCGCCACCGAGGTCCGGCCGCTGCCCGAGGGCGGCTACGCCGTGCGGACCGAGCGCTCGGACCGCTGGGTGCGTAAGGAGCGCAAGACCTTCACCGCCGAGCAGGTGGTCTTCGCCGGCGCCGCGCTGGGCACCCAGAAACTGCTGCACAAGATGCGCGACGAGGCGGTGCTGCCGAACCTTTCGCCGCGCCTGGGCGAGCTGACCCGCAGCAACTCCGAGGCGATCCTCAATGTGGTGAGCCGCTCGCGCCGCGACTTCGCCGAGGGCATCGCGATCACGTCGTCGATCCATCCGGCCGAGGACACCCACATCGAGGTGTGCCACTACGGCAAGGGCCAGAACGCGCTGTTCCCGATGTCGGTGCCGATCGTGGACGGCGGCGCGTTCCGGTTCCTGCGTTTCCTGCTCGCCATCCTGGTGCATCCGCTGGTGTTCCTGCGCAGTCTCAATGCCAGGCGCGCCTCGGAGAAGTCGGTGATCCTGCTGGTCATGCAGTCGCTGGACAACTCGCTGACCTCGTTCCGCAGGCGCGGGCTGCTCAAGACGAAACAGGGCACCGGCGAGCCCAACCCGACCTGGATCCCGATGGCGCACGACATCGGCCGCCGGTTCGGCGAGAAGGTGCACGGTGATACGCACGGGCTGGTGATGGACGTATTCAACATCCCGGCGACCGCGCACTACATCGGCGGCTGCGTCATCGGGGACACCCCGGAAACCGGTGTCGTCGACCCGTATCAACGGGTGTACGGCCACCCCGGCCTGCATGTCGCGGACGGCTCCGCGGTGACCGCCAACCTGGGCGTCAACCCGTCGCTCACCATCACCGCGCAGGCGGAGCGGGCGATGGCGTTCTGGCCCAACAAGAACGAGGCCGACCCGCGTCCGGAACTCGGGGCGGCATATCAGCGGATCGCCCCGGTGCCGCCGCAGCAGCCCGTGGTGCCCGAGTCCGCCCCCGGCGCGTTGCGGCTGCCGATCACTCCGGTGGATCGCACGGTGCCCGCCACCTGAGACCGGTGGTGTCGCAGCCGACAGCTGGGGTTATAGCCGTGCGAACGTGGTGAAACCGACACCCGCACCGGCTCCGGCAACGGCTAGCGTCAGCAGCGTGTCAGACAGTCGTATCGATCTACGCTCCTACGTTCCCGCGGCGGAGGTGCGGGCCCGCGGCGAGGCCGTGCGCGAGCGCGTGCCCGTCGATGCCAGGGATCGGGCCGCCGAGGGCGCTCGGCGGCCCGATGTGCTGGAGTTCATCGCCGCGAGCAATGCGGGCCGGATCACCCACCTGGTGCCGCTGCGGATCGGCCGGATGATGGCGTCCCCGTTCACCTTCTACCGCGGCGCGGCCGGGCTGATGGCCGCCGATCTCGCGGACGGACCCGACACCGGGCTCACCGCTCAGCTGTGCGGCGACGCGCACGCGGCGAACTTCGGCCTGTACGGCACGCCACGCGGCGAAATCATCATGGACATCAATGATTTCGACGAGACCATCGTCGGCCCGTGGGAGTGGGATCTGGAGCGCCTCGCGGCCAGCCTGGTGCTGGCGGGCCGGGAAAGCGGTGCGGGCGAGGACGACTGCCGCACAGCCGCCCATGACGCGGCCCGCGCCTACCGGCTCGTGGCGGCCCAGCTGGCCGAGCAGCCGTTTCTGGAATCGTGGAGCGCGCTGCCCGATGAATCGGTGCTGGATCAAGCCGCCGCGCACGATCTGATCGATGACTTCAAGAAGGCCGCGAAGAAGGCGCGTAAGAACACCAGCGCGAAGGTGGTGGCCAAGTGGACCGAACGCCTCGATGATCACCGCACCGGGATCACGAAGCACCGATTCATCAGCGACCCACCGATTCTCACCGCGGTCGACGATCGGCTGGCGGCCGCCGTCACCGACGGCCTGGAGCGCTACGCCGGCACGCTGCGCGAATCCCGGCGCAACCTGCTCGCCCGATTCGCGGTGTCCGACATCGCCTTCCGCATCGTCGGCACCGGCAGCGTCGGCCTGCACACCTATGTCGCGCTGCTGCACGGCAACGAGGGCGAAGATCTGGTGCTGCAGCTCAAGCAGGCCAACCCGTCCTCGCTCGCCCCGTTCCTGCCCGCGCCCCGGCCGAAACACGAGGGCAAGCGAATCGTGCAGGGCGCCAGGCTTGTTCAGTCGGAGACCGACATCCTGCTCGGCTGGACCAGTGTCGACCCGACCGGTGACGGCACCGAAATCCCGTTCATCGTCCGCCAATTCCGCAATCTCAAGGGCAGCATCGACCCGGCCGGGCTGTCCGCGTCGGACCTCGACGACTACGGCAGGCTGGCCGGCGCGCTGCTGGCCCGCGCGCATGCGCGCTCGCTCGATCCGCGGCTGCTGGCGGGCTACCTCGGCGACGACGAACGGTTCGAGAACGCGGTCGCGAATTTCGCGGTCCGCTACGCCGACCGCACCGAATCCGACCATGCCGCACTGGTCGAGGCGGTCAAGGCGGGCAAGTTCGCGGCCGAACTGCCGCAGTGAGCGCGGCACCAACACGCCGACTGTTGCCATGGGGGCGGCGAACTCGCCCGCGCACCTCGTATCCTGTGCACTGTCGAGTGTCGACGTGAAGGGCGGTCGTCAATGCTGGTGCGAGTGCAGAACGCGGCAGGCACCAATGCCGAGCGGGCGCTGATCGATTGGCTGCGCACCTGGAAGGACCCGGACAGTCCGCACGGTGTCGCCACCATCAACTGCAGTCTGTTCCACCGGGATCGGCTGCACCAGTTCGACGCGGTGGTGTGGACGCCGACCAGCTGCGTGGTGATCGAGGCCGAGGCGCTGGTGGCCCGGCAGGACGGCGTGCTGGAGATCCCGCTCAACGGTCAGTGGACGATCAACGGCGACCCGGCCGCGATGGAGGGCCGGGACCGGCGCACGCCGCTGGAGAAGTCACGCGAGCACACCTTCGCGTTGCAGAGCTGGCTGGCCGACCGCGGCCTCGGGCAGCGCGCGGTGCACGGCCTCGCGCTGGTGATGCCGCTGCGCGGGGCCGAGCTGCAGATCAAGCAGGCCTGGAGCGACCCGAGCTTCGACGTGATCCTCGGCGACGATCCCGGCAGGCTGCGGCACTACTTCGACTCGCTCGCCGAGCAGGAGAAACACCTGTGGACGGCCAACGACGTCGCCATCGCCTTCCGCGGGCTCGGCATCCTGCCCTACCTGCCTGCCCCGCAGGAGCTGTTGAACGAGGGCTTCCTCGGCCCGATCGACATCACGCTGTGGCACGGCGGGCCGAATCAGGCGCAGGCCGAGGCGTATGCGGAGGAGCTGGCGCAGGCCGAGCGGGAGGCCCAGAAGCCGGTGTACGCGGTCGCGGCGCCGTGGTACAGCCCGTGGAAGCTGTATCCGCGCGAGACGCGCGACATGGATTTCGGCCGGGCTTTCATGCGGATCACGCTGGCGGTGGGCATGGTGATCGCCTTCGCGTGGGTGCTGTGGTTCGTGATCAGTGTGGTGCTGACCTACGGGCCGTAGGCCGGTTCGGGGCTATGTCTTGCGCGCCACCGTGATTCGCGGCAGCTCGCCCGTCTGCTCGTCGAGCGCCGGTTCGCCGCGCCCCGCCTTCTCCGTCGCGGGCTGCGAATCCCGTTCCACCACCAGCGCGACGTGCAGCCGTGACGGACAGTCCAGCTTGATCATCACCTGGCGCACGTGATTGACGACGGTCCACTCCGAAATTCCCAGCTGAGTGGCGATCCGCCGGTTGGTCAGGCCGGTAGCGACCAACCTGGCGATCTCGCGCTGCCGGTTGGTCAGCGCGGCCAGCGGCGATCCGTCCGGATCGGGCAGCGTCGGGCCGGCACCGGCGTAGGCCACCGCGTCCGCGAGGCTCATCTCCCCCGCCTTACGCATGATCTCCCGGAACCTGCCCTCGCCCAGGGCGTTTCGGTGGTCCGCTTCGCGGGGTGCCGGATCGCCCGCGCCCAGCTGCGGTATACCGTGCGTGGCCCGCAGCTGCCTGGCCGCGAGCAGCAGCGTCACCGTCGGCTCGGCGTACTCGACCCCGGCCGCGTCGTAGGCCATGGCGCAGCCCTCCAGCGCGACGATCGCCTGCAGCGCATGCGTTTCCAGATCGGCGGCGGCTAAATTCTCGCGATAGAGCGCCTGGGCACGGTCCGCGGTCCGCGCGCCGATCTGCGTGCGCGCCAGCGTGTTCAGCCCGATCAGCCGCGCCGTGCTGTCCAGTCGCCGGGCCCGGTCGCACAGCCTGGCCAAGACCTCGGTGTCGCGCGTGGGCGGGTCCGGAATACGCAGCAGCATGGCGGTGCCCCGGAGCCGGGACGGCCACGGGCCATCGAGTTCGTCGGCGTACTGCGACGCCACCGCCACTTGCGCTGTGGCGGCGGCCCGCTCCCCGAGCCCGATCAGCACCGCGATCAACACAACGGTGACCCGGGCGGCGTCGACGTGTTTGCCGAAACGGCGGTACGCGGCAGCCGAATTCGTCAGCAGCTCGACCGCCCGCCCCAACCGCCCGGATCGGCCGGCCCAGGGGCCGAGCACCTCGAGGCACAGCGGCGCGGTCACACCGGGATCCAGCGTGCCGCGGTCGCTCAGCTCCAGCGCCTTGGCCAGGACCGACTCCAACTCCGACTGATAACCGTGCTGGATCCACGCCGATTCCAGCTGGGCCGCCAGGTGCACGGCGCGTTCCGGACGCCGGGTGTCGATCAGATAGTGCACCGCCGAGAGAAAGTCCACGATCTGCTTGCCCGCGGCCGCCAACGCGTCCGCCCGGTGCTCCTGCTGATCGAATCGTGGTCCGATGTACTCGGCGAGCCGGCACAGCCGGTCCACGTGATCCTCGCGGATCGCGGTAGCGCGCAACGGATCAGCGGCCAGCACCTGGCGGCAGTAGGCCCGCACGGTGGCGAAGAGCCGGTAGCCGTGCCCGTGCGGCCCGCTGGACAGATGGTCCAGCAAGCTGCGCTGGACCAACTCCGCCATCGCGACCGTGGTCTCCTCCTCCGGCTTACCTGCCACCAGGCAAGCGATATCGGTGTCGATCTCCGACTGGTACAGCGACAGGCGCAGCAACAGGTCGAGCACCTCCGGGGTGACACTGCCCAGGCCCCATTCGACCGCGCCGTGCAGGGTCCGGTGCCGCGCGGGCACGTCGACGAAGGACGGCGACCGCAGGTCCGCGCCCGCCTCGATGCGGTGCAGGGTGCGCACCGGGCCGATCCGGGCGATCGAGCCCGCGGCGAGTTCGATGGCCAGCGGCACGCCGTCGAGCTCGCGCACGATCTCGTCGAGCACCAGCCGATCGGCCACCGCGGCCGTGCCCCGGTAATGGCTGTCGATGCTGTCGAGCAACAGCTGGGCGGCGGGCGCTGAGCCCGGGTAGTAGTCGACGGTGTCGCAGCCGGTGCGCAACGGGCGCACGCACAGCACACATTCGCGGTACAGGTTGAACGGGACACGGCTGGTCGCCACGAGCACCAGGTTCGGGCAGTGCTCCAGCAGGCGCGCCACATCGGTGGAGACCTGCTCGACCACCCGATCGCAGTTGTCCAGCAACAGGATTGCCCGGCAGGTGCCGATCCTGGAGGCCAGCACGGTCAGGGCCGCGTCCGGGTCGAGGTCTTGCGGCGCGCAGGCCAGCGAGCGACGACTCGCCTTCGCCAGCACCGCGTTCCACGTGCTCGCCCGGTCGGCACACTCGCCGAGATCGACCATCGCGTCGAGGCAGCTGTGGAACGCGCTGTCCGAGAGCGCCTCTCGGGCCAGCCGGGATTTGCCCACACCCGCGGTCCCGGTGAGGGTGAGCAGCCGGACCCGGGGATCAACGAGCAGTCGACCGACCTCGGCGAGCTCAGCGGCCCGCCCGATGATGGTCGGAAGCCGATACGTGCCGGCCAGCGTAGGCCTGACCTCATCGCCCACCATGGGTACCTCTCAGTCACCTGCCACGGAACGGACGACCGCGCAAAATACGCCCGAGCCACAATGCATCCAGGCCGACCGAGCCGGAGATATCGATCGGCGAACCGGAATGTTCACTGATCGAATACGACGATACCAAGTCCTCGCAGCATCGCGAGGTGTTCAACAGATCTCCGAGTTGACCTGGGGCTGCGGGGGTTTCGACGGCCTACCGAGTTCGGTCGAACGACCATCGACTTCGCCCCCAACCCTCGGTCGGGTAGCAAGAACCTGTCAGTAGTTATGGTCGACCGGTGTTCGGACTACGGCAAGACGTCAGCACCGGGGGCGCGCTGCGGCTCGGCGGCATCGCACTGGGCGGCACCGTCGCCGCCGTCCTGCCCGCGACCTTCCCGCCGGACGGCGGCCCGACGTCGCTCGATCGCGATCTCGCCGCCCCGATCCATTCGGCGTTCGACACCCGGCCGGGCCTCTACCAGGCGTTCGTCATTCCCAGCAACGCCTACATTCTCGTGCCACTGTTGCTGCTCGCCGCCGCCTGGTTCGGTTATCGCGGCCGATGGTGGCGGGCCGCAACCATGGTGGTGGTGCCCGAACTCGCGCTCGGCTTGAATACCTGGCTCTGGAAACCGCTCTGGGATCGGCCCTTACACGACTACCTCGCCTATCCCAGCGGGCACACCGTGCATCTGGTCGCGATCGCGACAAAGTTCATCGTGCTGATCGATTCGATCCGAGCTCGGCTCATCGCGCTCGCGGTGGCAGTCGTGACACTGCTCGCGGTCGCCGTCGGCATGGTCGGGCTCGATTACCACCTGCCGACCGACATCATCGGCGGCACCGCGGCGGCCATCGCCATGGCGCTCGCGCTGGGCCTGCTTGCGCAAACCCTTGGTGCCGATCGAGAAAGATGGTAGAACTTGTTCTAGTTCAGCCGATGGGAGCGTGTGCGGTGCGGTACGGGATTGTGTTGTTCACCAGCGATCGAGGCATTACCCCCTCGGCAGCGGCGGCGGCCGCCGAAGATTCCGGTTTCGACACGTTCTACGTGCCGGAGCACACCCACATCCCGGTGGTGCGGGCCGCGGCGCATCCGCAAACGGGCGACGCCAGCCTGCCGGACGACCGGTATCTGCGCACCCTCGATCCGTGGGTGGCGCTGGCTACCGCGGCCGCCGTCACCAGCCGGATCGGCTTGTCCACGGCGGTGGCGCTACCCGCCGAGCACCATCCGATCACGCTGGCCAAGACCATCGCCTCGCTGGACCATCTGTCCGGCGGCCGGGTCAGCCTCGGCGTCGGATTCGGTTGGAACACCGACGAACTCGCCCACCACGGGGTGCCGCCGGGCAAGCGCAGGACGGTCCTGCGCGAGCACTTGGACGCGATGCGCACCATCTGGACCGAGGAGGAGGCCAGCTTCGCCGGCGATTTCGTGAACTTCGGCGCGAGCTGGTCCTGGCCGAAGCCGGTGCAGAAGCGGATACCGGTGCATCTCGGCGCCGCAGGCACGGAGAAGTCGTTCACCTGGCTGGCCAAGCACGCGGACGGGTGGATCACCACGCCGACCGAAGACGGGGTGGACACCAAGATTGCCCTGCTGCACCGGATCTGGCGCGAGCACGACCGGGCGGGCACGCCGGAGGTGATCGCGCTGGCCGGTCGGCCGGACCCGGCACAGCTGGCGCAATGGACCGAATTCGGTGTCACCGAGGTTGTTTTCGGGGTGCCGGATCGTTCGGCGGATGAGGTACTCGCTTATCTGGGCCGGCTCGCCGGGAAACTCGGCATCGGCTGACGGGCCTAGACACCCCGACCGCAGTACGCCGTGCCGCGACGACCGCGGTCGTCTCGTCCGGGACGGTCGCTCCGGCGGCGCGGGTTCCGGTGCGCACCATCTGTCGATAACCTCTCGTTGCGATGCCGACGGCCCGCGCACTCTGTTGAGTGCACGGGCCGGGCGACACGGCGTCAGCGCAGATCGCGCCTGCGGAAAGCGACGATGCCGACCGCGAGCAACACTGCGGCGATGCCGAGGAGCCAGAGCACCGGGGCGGCCTGGAACTCCGCGCCGGGCAACTTCGGCGGGTGCACGAACGGCACGAGATCGACCAGCCACTGCGGCAGCCCGTCCAGCGAGCCGATGAAGAAGATCACGATCAGCACGCTCAGCACACCCCAGGCAATCGGAGTGAAGCGCGGAGCGATCCCGTAGATCGCCACCGTGATACCCGTGAACACCCACACCGCGGGCACCTGGACGGCCGCGGCACCCACCGCGTCGGTCAGCTTGCCCGCCATATCGCCGTCGGTCGCGCCGTAGACCACGCCGATCGCCAGCGCGGCCACCAGCAAGAGCAGCGCGGGTCCCAGTAGCGCGAAACCGATGTGGCTCAGCGCGTATCGCTCCCGGCTCACCGCTCCGGCCAGGGTGGATTCGGCCCGCTGACTGGACTCCTCGTCGTGCAGCCGCAGCACGGCCGAGACGGAATAAGCGGCGGCGCCCGCGGCGAGCAGGGTGAGCGCGAGGGTGATGAACGAGTTCTGCAGCATGTCCGACCCACCCATCCGGGTGACCAGGTCCTGCACCGTCGAGTTGCCGTCGACCATATTGCCGACGCTGCGCACCGCCCCGCCCATCAGCAGCCCGTACAGCAGGAAGCCGATGGTCCAGGCCAGCAGCGAGCCCCGTTGCAACCGCCACGCCAGTCCGGCCGGACCGGACAGCGCGGGCGCCGCCGACGGTGGGCCCGGTCGCTCGGCGAGCAGGCCCGAGCCGGTATCGCGCCGGCTCAGCAGCACATAGGCCGCCGTGGTGGTGAGCGCGGCCAGCACCAGCAGCGGGATCAGGATCCACCAGCGCTCCTGCGCGAAGGCCCGCATCTGGATACACCAGCCGACCGGCGAAAACCAGGACAGCACACCGTTACCCGCGTCGCCGATGGCCCGCAACGCGAAGGCCGCGGCGAGCGCGCCGAGCGCCACACCGCGGGCGATCCGCGCGCCGGTGCTCACCTGCGCGGCCACCGCCGCCACTCCGGCCCAGGCCAGGCCGGAGCAGGCCAGCGTCACCGAGAACGCCGCCGACCCGGTGAGCGGCAGGTCGTTGCTGTACAGCATTGCGGTGGACAGGATTCCGACAACCACACAGCCGAACGTGGCCATCAGCAGCACCGCGGTGAGCCCGGCGAAGCGGCCGATGCTGGTGGCGCCGACGAGTTCGGCCCGGCCGGTCTCCTCTTCGACCCGGGTGTGCCGGATGACGGTGAGGATGGTCGCGATTCCGATCATCGCGAAGTACGGCCCCGCCTTCCACAACGCCATCGAGCCGATATCGGTGCTGAACACCGGCCCGTACATGGCGACGAGCGCGGGACTGTCGGTGATGGTCTTCGCATAGTTGTCGAGATCGGCTTGCGTGCCGTAGACGCTCTTGGTGCTCGCGACATAGAAGGCAGGCAGCAACCCGAACGCGATCACCCACAGCGGCAAGACGATTCGGTCGCGGCGCAGGAACAGGCGCAGCAGTTGGCCGGTGCCCGCCAGGTCGGCCGAGCCACGCACTGCCGGAGCGGCGTAGTGCCTCCCCGCGGTTGCCGTTGTCATGCGCCCACCTTCTCCCCGTTCTTCGTCGCGTGCGCCGAGGCGTCGCCGTCGACGTGGTAGTGCCGCATGAACAGCTCTTCCAGGGTCGGCGGTGCGCTGGTCAGGCTGCGCACGCCGGCGTCGCCGAGCACCCGGATCAGCTCACCGAGGTGCTCACCGTCCACCTGGCAGCGCAGGGTCGAGCCGTCCCGCTCGATGTCCTCGACGCCGTCGATGCGGCTGAGATCCCCTGGGTCACCCGTTAATTCGGCGGTGATCGAGGTGCGGGAGAGGTGCCGCAGCTCCTGCAGCGAGCCGCTCTCCACGGTGCGTCCAGCCCGGATGATGGTCACCCGATCGCAGAGCGCCTCCACCTCGGACAGGATGTGGCTGGACAACAGTACGGTGGTGCCGCGCTGCTTGGCTTCCTCGACGCATTCGCGAAACACCTGTTCCATCAACGGATCCAGGCCCGAGGTCGGTTCGTCGAGCAGCAACAGTCGAACGTCGGACGCGAGCGCGGAGATCAGCGCGACCTTCTGCCGGTTGCCCTTGGAGTAGGTGCGCGCCTTCTTGCGCGGATCCAGATCGAACCGTTCGATCAGTTCTTCGCGCCGTTCGGCGTTGATGCCGCCGCGCATGCGGGCGAGCAGGTCGATCGTCTCGCCGCCGGACAGCGACGGCCACAGCGTGACATCGCCTGGCACATAAGCGAGTTCGTGGTGCAGCGCGACCGCGTCGGACCACGGGTCGCGCCCGAGCAGTTCGGCGCGGCCGGAGGTGGCGCGCAGAATGCCGAGCAGGACGCGGATGGTGGTGGACTTACCGGCGCCGTTGGGGCCCAGGAAGCCGTGGATCTCGCCCTCGCTGACCGTGAGGTCGAGGCCGTCCAGTGCGGCGACATGACCGAAAGTCTTACGGAGATTGTTGATTTGGATGACCTCGGACATCAATGCTCCTCGATGAAAGTGTCCAATAGCGTGGGGTCGGTCAGGATGCCCTGGGTGTAGAACTCCAGGGCGGGGGGTGTGAGCTCCTCGGTCAGCTCACGAATCGCCTTGCGGAAGTCGAGCTTTTCGCCGGGCTGCTGATGCATCTGCACCCACAGCAGGGTCGCGCCGACGTTGAGTGTCATCAGATATCTGGCACGCGCCGCCGGGTCGCGGCTCGGTTTGAGCGCGCCCGCATCGACGCCCTGCTGGATGTAGATCTCGGCATCGGCGACCATGTGCTCGAAAAGCGACCGAGCCATCGGCCCACCCGCCTGCAGGCTGCGCACCATGTAGGCGACCAGTGGTCCGTACACCTCGATCTCGGCCAGCGCGGACAGCATGCCTTTCGCCACACTCTGCGCGGTGATCGCCTTGACCTTCTCGTCGCGAATCAGCTGGAGCACCCGCTCGTCACAGGCGGCGCGCAGGCCGTCCTTGGAGCCGAAGTGATGGTTCACCAGGCCGGGCGAAACGCCTGCCGCCTGGGCGATCACGCGCACGCCGACCTGGAAGCCCTGGTCGCCGAAGACCTCGATCGCGGCGTCACGGATTCGGGCCGCCGTGGTCAGATCCGCGGCGGGTCCTTGCGGTAGGGGCTGTTCGTTAAACACATGTTCAATATATTAAACACTCGTTCAATCCGCCACAAGGGCCCTGCCCGGAATGTCGTGTCAACAGTCACGGTTTGCTCGGCGCGGCGCGGGCTAATGTCGAGTTATGACTACCGGCACCGCGACGACGGCGGATCACCTACGCGCAGCACTGGACGGACCGTGGGGCGAGATCCGGGAGCAGGCCCGAATCCAGCTCGCGGACGACAAGTTCGCCGGAGACCCCTACCTGGACTACAAGGCCGCTCGGGCGCGGGTGCTCGAGCAGATGCGCGTCATCGCCACCATGGGCTACGCCGAGCGCGGTTTCCGCCGGGAGAACGGTGGCACCAGCGAGCCGGGCGCCGCGGTCACGGGGCTGGAAATGCTGGCTTACACGGATCTGTCGCTGTGGGTCAAAGCGGGCGTGCAGTGGGGGCTGTTCGGCGGGGCGGTGGAGAACCTCGGCACCGAGCGGCACCGCGAATACATCAAGCGGCTGATCTCGCTCGATCTGCTCGGCTGTTTCGCGATGACCGAGTCCGGGCACGGCAGCGACGTGGCCCACCTGGAGACCACCGCGACCTACGATCCGGACACCGAGGAGTTCGTGATCCACTCGCCGACACCCTCGGCGCGCAAGGATTACATCGGTGGTGCCGCCGAACACGCAAGAATGGCAGCGGTTTTCGCGCAGCTGATCACCCAGGGCGAGGGTCGCGGCGTGCACTGCCTGCTGGTGCCGATCCGCGACGAGAACGGTGCCGATCTGCCGGGCGTGACCACCATCGACGATGGGCTCAAGGGCGGCCTGCCGGGTGTCGACAACGGACGCATCGTGTTCGACCACGTGCGCATTCCGCGGGAGAACCTGCTCAACCGGTACGCCGACGTCGAACCGGATGGCACCTACACCTCCGAGATCGAGAATCCGAGCCGTCGCTTCTTCACCACCCTGGGCACGCTGGTGCGCGGGCGGGTCAGCGTCGGCGGTGCGGCCGCGGCAGGGACTCGGGTCGCGCTGAGCATCGCGCTGCGTTACGCGTTGAAGCGCAGGCAGTTCTCCGACCCGGACAGCGGGCAGGAGACGGTGCTGCTGGATTACCGCAGCCACCAGCGGCGCTTGCTGCCGCTGGTCGCCAAGACCTACGCCTTGGCGTTCGCGCAGAACGACCTGGTGCGCCGCATGCATCTCGTGCAGACCGGTCAGGATCTCAACCCGAGTTCGCAGCGGGCGCTGGAGAAGCGGGCCGCCGGTTTGAAGGTCGCGCAGACCCGGCACGCCACCCGCGCCATCCAGGAGTGCCGGGAAGCTTGCGGCGGCGCAGGCTATTTGACCGAGAACCGGCTCGTCGGGCTGAAGGCGGACACCGACGTGTTCACTACCTTCGAGGGCGACAATGTGGTGCTCACCCAGCTGGTCGCCAAGGAACTGCTCACCGCGTACTCCGACGAGGTGCGTGACCTGGACGCGCTGGGCTGGGTGAAGTTCGCCGCCACCATGGCCGGTGACGAAGTGCGCAAGGTGACCGGTGTGCGGCAGCTGATCCAGCGCCTGCGCGACGGTTCCAACGACTCCATCGATGACGGCGATCTCGCCCGGCGCGCGGTGCAGCTCCAGCTGTTCGCCGACCGCGAGGAGTACCTGGTGCGCACCGCGGGTCACCGCCTGCGCGCCCGGGCCAAGGACACCACGCCGTTCGAAGCCTTCAACAACGCCCAGGATCACATCCTCGCTGCGGGCACCGCGCACATCGATCGCCTGGTGCTGGAGGCCTTCATCGAGGGCATCGAGGACATTCAAGACGAGGACGCGCGCGCCCTCGCGGAGACGGTCTGCGATCTCTTCGTCTACTCGACGCTGGAAGAGAACCAGGCGTGGTACATCATGCACCGGTTCATGTCCGTCGAGCGGGCCAAGGCGGTGCGCCGGGGCGTCAACGAGCTCGTCGACCGGCTCCGGCCGGAAGCGCTCACCCTCGTCGAGGGCATGGGCGTGCCGGAATCCATGCTGCACGCCGCGATGCTGGACGACGCGAGCGTGTTCGAGCGAGGCTAGAACACCTCGACTACCCGCGCGCGGTCACGCACTCTTCTCGCGCGGGTAGTCGATGATCTCGTTGCCGCCGAAGGTCCGGCAGACCTCGAACAGCGTCGGCAACTCGTCGATCGCATCCTTGATCACGGCTTCGTTGGACAGCAACGTCTTCACGTCCGACACCGTCTGACTCGAGCCGTTCAGCAGACTGCCGATGGTGTCGCCGACCAGCTGGGTGCCCTGGAAGGTGCGCCAGGTCAGCGGATATTCCAGCAGCGTGTACTGCTGGACGAGCCTGCTCTCCTCGTCCGTGAGCTGGAGCCGGCAGGTGAGATTGAACTCGATGCCCTTGTGCCCGCCGAGCCTGCCCTTGACCGCCGTCTGGCTGCGGTTCACCACCAGTCGCATAACGCACTCCTCGCGTGCTGTGTCGAGACGGCACTCATCGTTCGGTGCCGTCCAGATGAGTGTTGCACCAAGGACTTACGCCGTCTGTCCGCCGAACACCCGACAGCGGCTTCAGGAGGCGGAGGTCGAGCGGCGCGAGCCGGTCGGTGAGCCGG
Source organism: Nocardia suismassiliense (assembly GCF_900269665.1). GTDB lineage: Bacteria > Actinomycetota > Actinomycetes > Mycobacteriales > Mycobacteriaceae > Nocardia > Nocardia suismassiliense. The sequence goes on along the minus strand of NZ_LT985361.1, from coordinate 4,422,248 downwards.
TCTCCCCCGCAATGTCGCGCAGATCGCGCCCGCGGGTCTCGCCGGCCCAGAGGAACGCGCTCGCGGTACAGGCCAGCGTCGCGCACAGCAGCAGCGTGATGGGCACGGTCGACGGAAAGCGTTGCAGCAGTGCCAGACCGATGAGCGGAATCAGTGAACCGCCGACGATCGTCGCGAGTTGGTAGCCCAATGACGCTCCGGTGTACCGCACTTCGCTCGGGAACAGCTCCGCGAAGAACGGCGCCTGCGCGCCCGTCAGCAGGCCGTGCAGGGTCAGTCCGACGGTGATGACCACGGTGATCCGGACCGCACTTCCGCTGTCCACCATGGGCAGCGCACTCAGCGCCCACACCGCGACCAGCACGGCGAGCAGCACGCTGGTCACCCGTCGCCCGAACCGGTCGCCGAGCGCCCCACCCAGCACGATCGCGGTCGCCTGGAAGACCGAGGCGATGGTAATCGCGGTCAGCGCAGTGGATTTCGGCACGTGCACCACCTGGGTCAGATACGCGAGCAAGAAGATGCTGAAGGTGTAATACGTCGCCTTCTCGCCGACGTCGGCCAGCGCCGCCATCAGCACCTGCTTGCGATAACGGCCCACTACGACCCGCAGCGGCGCGTGCCCCTGCCGCGTCGCCCCGCGCCGCTGTGCCGCCACGAAGATCGGTGATTCCTCCACCGCGTGCCGTAGCCAAAGCCCTACCGCGACAAGCACTATCGACAGCAGGAACGGAATCCGCCAGCCCCAGGCCTCGAATTCCGCGTTGGAGACACCGAGTCCGAGCGCGGCGAGCACCCCGGTGGCCAGCAGGTTCCCCAATGGCCCGCCGGTCTGCGGCCAGCTGCTCCAGAACCCCCGGTGCGCCGCCGACCCGTGCTCGGCCACCAGCAGCACCGCGCCGCCCCATTCCCCGCCGAGCGCCAACCCCTGCACCAACCGCAGCAGCACCAGCAGCATCGGCGCCGCGACTCCGATCGTCGCGTAGGACGGAAGGAGCCCGATCGCCACCGTCGCCGCACCCATCAGCATCAACGTGATGGACAAGGTGCGCCGCCGTCCGACCCGGTCGCCGAGGTGGCCGAACAGCACCCCGCCGAGCGGCCGCGCGAGAAACCCCACCGCATAGGTCCCCATGGCGAGCAGAACCCCGACCAACGGATCACCGGCCGGAAAGAACACCTTGTTGAAGACCAGCGCCGCCGCCAGGCCGTAGAGGAAGAAGTCGTAGAACTCGATCGTCGTGCCCGCCACGCTGGCCGCGACCACCCGCGCGAATCGCGCCCCGGAAGTCGCCGCCGGTTCACTCGTCATCACAGCCCCTCGCTCGTGCCGAATTGCCCTGTACGACTATGACTCAGCACGCACCGCCGAGTCCGACATTTCGGCACGGCAACCGCTCACAGCGAGATGGAGGCGAGCTCGATGCCGCGCAACGGTGTGGCGATGACCTGATGTACCCGCGGCGTCCAGACCGCGTGGCCGTGGCCGGACCACAGTGGGGCTACCGGGAGGTCGCGCAGCAGGTGGTTTTCGACGAGGCGGTAGCGCTGACCGCTCTCCGCCGCGGTGGCCGCGGCATCGGCGGCGGCGAGCAGCTGGGTGAATCCTTCGTCGGGGAGGCCCGCGGTTTTCGCGAGGGCGGTGAGGAGTTCATGGGGGCTGGCGGTGCTCGGTGTATAGGTCAGCAGGAGGGGCGCGTCGGTGGGTTGGGTCGCCTGGTCGCCGCGTGATCGGGCGGTCACCTCCAAGGCGAGGGCGGCGCGCAGTTGCTCGGCGAGCGGCTGGGCCCATTGCTCCTGTGCGGCACCGAAATACAGCGTGACCGGCCCGGTGAAGGTGACCTGGCCGAGCAGCGACTTCGCCGCGAGCTGGTCGTGCGTGCACGGCCGGCAGGTGGCGGAACGTTCGCCGGGCGCGATGCCGGGCGGTAGCAGCGCGCCGGCCGGATCGACCTGGTTCGCGAGCGGGCCCGCCGCCAAGGCCGCGCGGTCCAGCGCCATCGCGAACGCATGGCGCGCGGCCGCGTCCTCGAATCGCTTGTCCGACACCGGGAATGCCAGATAGCTGGCTTCCGGCAGTGGCCACATCGCGTGCCGGTCGGCGAAATCCTGGTGCATGGCGTGGTGCCGCGCGCCGGGCACCTCGGTGGCCAGGTCGAGCGAGCCCGCCCGCACCTGGGCGTACTGCGCGACGGAATCGCCGGCCTCGAGCTGGATCTCGCGGACGTTGCCGGCCGCCTCCCCCACCCGCAGGAGTCGGCCGCCCGAGTTCGGCTGCCATGGCTCGGCCAGCCGGAACGGTCCGTTGCCGATCGGATTGACTGCGAAGCCCGCCCAATCCCGAGAAGCCAGCACCGACGCGGGCAGCGGCAGCAACGCCGGAGCAGCCAGCACGGCGGGCACCTGACCGAACGGCCGGTCGAGCACGATCCGCAAGGTGTGCTCGTCCGGCGCGCTGATCTGGTTGGCGCGCAACACTTCGGTGAGCGCGCCCGAGCCGGTCCACCGCTCCGCCGCCACGGTGCGCCAGGTGTCCACGTAAGACTTCGCAGTGACCGGTGTCCCGTCGTGGAACTGGTTTCCGTTGCGTAACTTGACCTCCCAGGTCATCTGGTCCGTGCTGGAGACCGCCTCGGCGGCCCGCAGGGTGGTCGTCCCGGTCGCCGCGTCGTAGTCGACCAGTGGTGTCCACAGCGCGCCGACGATCATCCGGCCCGTCTGGTCCCGCAGATCGGCGGGCAGCAGGCCGGCCGGTTCGCGGACACCGACCGTGATCACGCCCGGCTCCGGGCGCTCCGCCGACGCCGCGCAGCCGGTGACGCCGAGCAGCAGGACGATGAACGCGGCAACAAGGCGCACGCCACGAGCAGCCCACCGGCTATTGCGAGCAGCGGGCCGGTTCGGGCACGGATCACCTGGCATAACAACATCATTCACCGAGCAGCGCGCGAATCACACCGCCGAACCGGGCATCACGTCGACTACCACGCGAAAGTTGCTCCCCAGTTCCCGATCTGGCGACATGGGTATCGCGTGCGGCCTCGCCGACCCTTACAGTGAGGCATCTCGGCGACCAGGAATCCCCTGGTCACGCCTCGCTGGGAGGTAGTTGTGCGCCGCTTGTTCTTCCGGTCGTCCCTGCTGTTGATCGCCGTGACGGCGACCCTCACCGCCACCGCAGTGCCCGCCGTGGCCTGCGGGGAGGAGGACGGCCCACCAGCCGCGGCACGGTCGGCCACGGCGGCGCCTGCCGCGGAAAAGAATGTCAAAGCCGTCGGCAGCGTGCCGGACGCACAGGGTGCGATCTCGCTGCAATTCCTCCAGTACGGCGCCAGGGACGTCATGGTCGTTGCCGGCGAGTTCGGGGTGAAGACCTACGACCTCACCGCCAACCCGGCGGCCCCGAAGCTCATCGGGCAGCTCAATATGCCGGGCATGTGGGAGACCGAGGACACCGAGGTCGATCCGGTGCGCAAACGCGTCTTCCTCGCCAGGGACCCGCGCGCCTTCGGCGGCAACGTCCGCACCGGCGAGTCCGGCATCTACGTGGTCGACCTCGCCGATCCGGCGAAACCGTCCGTGATGAGCTACGTCAAGGTACCCGCGGGTCACACCACCACCTGCATCAACGACTGCCAATACCTGTGGACCGGTGGCCCGGCCAAGGCCGACAGCATGCCCGCCGAGTGGGGCGGTCGCCCGATCTGGGTCACCGACATCAGGAATCCGCGCAAGCCGAAGGTCTTCCCCACCCCGATCGAACTGGCGCGCAACGACGGCAAGACCGACTACGTGCACGACGTCCAGGTCGACCAGACGGGCGTCGCCTGGGCGTCGGGCCGCGGCGGCGTGCGCGGGTACTGGACCGACGGCATGCACAAGGACCCGGTGACCGGCAAAATCCGGATGGCCGCGCCGAACGATCCGGTCCCCTACGCCGGCGGCGGCATCAAGGAGACGGCCGCGCCGTCCAAGTTCATGCACAACAGCTACCGCCCGATCGGCAATCGCGCGAAAGACGGCGGCGGCGGCACCGGCCCCTGGGGCAACGGAAACCTGATCTACGCCACCGAAGAGAGCTTCGTCGACGGCTGCGCCGGTGACGGCGTGCTGGTGATCGCATCCCTCGAAGGGTCCTACAACGGCGAAGGCTGGCGCTCGACCCCGCAAAAACCGTACCGCCTCAACACCATCGGCACCTGGAGCGTCGCCGGCCAAGAAGGCAGCAACCCCGCCTCCGCCGACTGCTCCGCCCACTACTTCGACGTCCAGGACAAGGTCCTCGTCCAATCCTTCTATGCCCAGGGCACCCGATTCCTGGACGTCAGCGACCCCACCAACCCCAAACAAATCGCCTACTACCGCCCCGGCGACGCAGCCGCCTGGGCCCCCTACTGGCACCGCGGCTACGCCTACGTCGCCGACAACAACCGAGGCGTAGACATCCTCCAACTCACCCGCTGACCGACCAGGTACCACGCGGCGTCACCTGCTGCGTGCCGGGCGGCGAATGATCATCCAGGCCGCCCGACACGCGGTCGGCGGGCCGTTGTGCCAGCCCGGATGCGAAGGTCGCGGGGAGGTGACTACGTTCGCGTGCATGGATTCAGACACGCTGCCGGGAGGCGACAGCACGGAGACGCGGGTCGATCATCTCGGTCGGCGGCGGCTGTTCCGGCGCGGGCGGCGCATGCCGGTGGTGAGTCAGGCGGTCGGGAAGCTGGTCGCTGATCGGCCGGCTACGGCGGACACGATCGTGGCGGCGCCTTCGCCGCTGCAACCGATCGACCTCACCGACGACGCGCGGGTGGCGGAGGTACTGGATCTCGCGGTGCGCGTCGGCGAGGTGGTGCTGGCTTCGGGGACGGGCGTGATCGATACGACCACCCAGGTGCGCTTCATCGCCGCCACCTACGGGCTGGCGCGCTGCGATGTGGACGTCACCTACGACTCGATCAGGATCTGGGCCGATCGGGGCCCGCGACTGCCGCCGGCCAGTTCCATGCGGATCGTGACCTACCGGTCGCTGGACTTCACCAGGCTGGCTGCGGTCGACCGGCTGACCCGCCGCATCCGCAACGAGGTGGTCGCGCCGGAGGACGCGCGCGCCGCACTCGACACGATCACCACGGCGCCGCACCCCTACCACCGCTGGACGGCTACCTTCGGCTGGTCGCTGCTGGCCGCGGCGATCGCCGCGCTGCTCGGTGGCGGAATCGTCGTCGCGGCAGTCAGTTTCGTGACAACGCTGGCCATCGACCGGTCCAACCGCGTGCTCAACCGCTACGGATTACCGTTCTTCTTCCAGCACATGGTGGGTGGTGCGATCGCCGCCACCCCCGCCGTCGTGCTCGCCACCCTGGCCGAGCCGTTAGGCATCCAGGTGGATCCGGCGCTGATCATCGCGGCCGGAATCACCGTGCTGCTCAGTGGATTACAACTGGTCGGCGCGGTGCAGGACGGCATAACCGGGGCGCCGATCACCTCGACGGCCCGCATGCTCGAGGTGATGATGATGACCGGCGGCATCATCGCGGGCATCGCGCTCACGCTGCGTATCGGCTGGCTCTTCGGCGCCACGGTGCCGCCGATCCTGACCACACCGGCGGGCGGCATCATCGATCTGCCGGTGCAGATCGTGGCCGGTGCGGTCGCGTCGCTCGCCTTCGCGCTCGCCTGCTACGCCGAGAAACGCGCGCTCACCGCCGCGGCGGGCAGTGGCGCCGCGGGCACCATCTGCTATCTGGTGGTTCAGGAGATCGGGTTCGGCCCGGTGCTGTCCTCTGGTGTCGCCGCAACTGTGATCGGCATGGCCGGTGGTCTCATGGCGCGCCGCGCGCTCACTCCCCCGCTGGTCGTCGCCATCGCAGGCATCACCCCGCTGCTGCCCGGTCTCAAGCTCTACCGCGGACTGTATGCCGTGCTCAACGACGAACTGGTGCTCGGCGCGAATCAGCTGCTGCTCGCCTTCGGCGTCGGCTGCGCGCTGGCCGCCGGCGTCACCCTCGGCGAATGGTTCGACCGTACCGTTCGACGGCCGCGCATCCTGCGCCGCTTCGGCTCGCTGCGCCGGCCGATCGTGCGCCGGATCCGGCCGCGCGGGCGCCGCAGGCCGCCGCCGATCCAATAGCCCATTGAGTGAGGCAGGTACGTGCGCCGCGCACGTGAACCCGGTATGGTCATACGAGTTAGTTAGGGTAGCCATACTAGAAGGCGACCCGCAGGTGCGCGAGTGAGGTGGTTCGCATATGTCGGAGGCAACGCCGTTCTCGAAACAGATCCGTAGCGCGACCGAGCAGCAGCACGCGGAGGCCGAGAACTCGCGGTTCATGAGCGACATGCTCGGCGGGGCGCTCGGGGTCGACTCGTATCACCGCTACACCGGCCAACTCTGGTTCATCTACCGCGCACTGGAGAGCCGCTGGGACACGCTGAGGGAGGACCCGATCGCCGGTCCGTTCATCCGGCCCGAACTGGCCCGCACCGCCGAGCTCGAACGCGACCTCGCCCACCTCATCGGCCCGGACTGGCGCGCCGGACTCGACCCGCTGCCCGCCACCGCCGCCTACGCCGCGCGTATCGACGAGTGCGCCCGGGACTGGCCCGCCGGCTACATCGCGCACCACTACACCCGCTACCTCGGCGACCTCTCCGGCGGACAGGTCATCCGCGGGACCGCCGAGAAGCTGTGGAACCTGCCGCACCGTGGCGACGGCGTCCGCTTCTACGTCTTCGACGGCGTCGGCAACCCGGCCGCGTTCAAGCGCGAATACCGCAGCCTGCTCGACCAGCTGCCGCTCGACGATCTCGAGCGCCGCCGCGTCCTCGACGAGGGACAGCGCGCGTTCGCGATGAACACCGCGCTGTTCCAAGAACTCGCGCAAGAGTTTCCGGCCGCTCAGTAAGCTCCCGCGCCACGGGTCACCGCGCCGATCGTCCGGGCGATGAGCAGTAGATCCAGCACCATGGACCAGTTCTCCACGTACGAAAGGTCCAGTCGCACCGAGTCTTCCAGCGAGAGGTCCGACCGGCCACTGACCTGCCAGAGCCCGGTGACCCCCGGCTTGACCAGCAGCCTGCGCCGCATCTCGCCGTCGTAGCTGTCCACCTCACGCTGCACCTGCGGGCGCGGCCCGACCACGCTCATCTCACCGCGCAGCACGTTGAAGAACTGCGGCAGCTCGTCCAGGCTGAACTTGCGAATGATCTTGCCTACCGGCGTGATTCGCGGATCGTCCTTCATCTTGAAGAAGACCGGATTGCCGCCGTGGCGCGCGATGAGCGTGTCCACGCCCGCCTCCGCCTCGATGTACATGCTGCGGAACTTGATCATCCGGAAGGGCTTGCCGCCCCGCCCGATTCGCTCGGACAGGTAGAACACCGGTCCCGGACTGGTCAGTTTCACCGCCAGCGCGATGGCCAGCATGGTCGGCGCGATCACCACCAGCACCGCGGCCGCGAAGCACATGTCGAACACCGCCTTGCCGGTCGACTTGGCGCGGTCGTATTGCGGTTTGGCGATGTGCAGCATCGGCACACCCGCGACGAAACGATTCGTCAGCCGCGTGCCCGCGATATCGACGACGCCGGGCGCGACGATCAGTTCGACGCCGAGCGGGTCGAGTTCCCAGGCCATCCGCCGCAGTTCGACCGGGCCGAGGTGATCGGTCGCGGTGACCGCCACGGTGTCGGCGCCGCTGCGGCGCACCGCGTCGAGCACCGTGCGGTCGCTGCCGACCACGGAGAACGTGTGCCCCGAGGGTTCCCGGATGTACTCGGTAATCTCGTTGAGCCCGTTCGGAATACACACCCCGACCACCCGGTAGCCCGAGGCCGGGTCGCGGGCGAAGGCATTGGCCATCGCCTGTGCCGCCTCCGCGCAACCGACGACGAGGACCGAGGTCCGGTACTCCCCCCGGGCGCGCAGCTGCCGTGCGTGGATTCGCCACAGCAATCTGTTGAGCATCAGCCCGAACAGACCGAGCGGTAGTGCAATCGCCAAATAGCCACGAGCGAACTCGATCTGGAACACCAGCGACAAGATCGCGAGCACACCGAACAGTCGCAGCGTCGCGGCGACCAAGCGCCGGTACTCCTCGCTGCCGCTGCCCACCACCTGCGGTGAGCGGGTGTTGCCCACCGCGAGGAAGCCGGCCCAGCTCAGCGCGAGCACGCCGGAGACGACCGTGTACCCCACTTCGTAGGGCAGGTGCCAGGCCAGCGGCGGCGCGGCGGGCCCGCCGAACCGGATGATCTGCGCCAGCGCCACCGCAACCACGATCACGGCGAAATCTGTTGCGCCTATCCGTTTTACATACTCGGCCTGCCATCGTTCACGCTCGGAGCGCGGCATGCTGTGCGGCGATCGACGATAGTCCAGATCGTCGTCGTCGGCGAGCTCGTAGCTCATGGAAACGCACCTCCCCCTAGGAGAGAAAAAAGAAAGCCCCCCGATCTGCGTTGACCGGTCCCCGCGACATCATCCTGACGCCTCGGTGTCCCGTCCTTCGGCGGCCAGAGCCCGATTGTTACAGAACACAATCCGTTTCACATGTCGAATCATCAGGGCCGCAAAGTGTTCCACGTGGTAGCCGACAGGGTAACGGTCGGTTTTCCGCCCCGGTATGTTTCGGGCGTTCGGCGGCACAGGAGACCAGGTCGCGAACCTTCGCTATCCGCAGGCGAATTCATCCGATGGGGGCGGAACCACCAAGCAACCCGGTAGCCATCCGGAAGCTACTCGTCGGAAACAGGGGAAAATTACCGGAAATTACTTTGAGACCAGCCGATTTCAGCTACGACACGCGGGGCATTCGTTGTAACGTCTCACTGCATCGGGTCGACTTCAGGGGTGCGCCGGCAATGCGCCGGAGGTACGGCTCTCGGCAGAAGGTGGGCTTCGTTGTTATGTCGACTGTGTGATTCCGAGCGCTTGACGAGCGTGCTCGATTTGGGAGCGACGCCGCCGTGCGAGAAATTTCTCGCACCGGACGAACTCGACCTTCCCGAACCAACCTACCCGCTGCATCTCCGGCTGTGCACGGACTGTCTGCTGTTGCAGATTCCGGCGTTGATCACTCCCGCGGACACGTTCACCGAGTACGCGTATTTCTCGTCGTACTCGGACAGCTGGGTGCGGCACGCGCAAACCTTTGTCGCACAGGCGATCGACCGGCTCGGCCTGACTGCGCAATCCTTCGTCGTCGAGGTGGCGAGCAACGACGGCTACCTGCTGCGGCACGCGGTGGCGGCGGGCATCCCCTGCCTCGGCGTGGAACCCTCGGTGAACGTCGGCGACGCCGCGCGGGCGGCGGGCGTACCCACCGAGACCACCTTCCTGGACGAGGACTCGGCCGCGAAGATCCGTGCGGCACACCGGCCCGCGGACCTGGTGGTCGCCAACAACGTGTACGCGCACGTGCCCGATCTGCGCGGCTTCACCAGGTCGCTGCGCGAGCTGATGGCCGACGACGGCTGGCTCTCCATCGAGGTGCACCACGCGCTGAACCTGTTGCGACTCGGCCAGTTCGACACGATCTACCACGAGCACTTCCAGTACTACACCGTGCATTCGGCGCAGCGGGCGCTGGCGTCCGCCGGTCTGTCGGTCGTCGATGTCGAGTTGCTGGACACCCATGGCGGCTCGCTACGCCTGTGGGCCCGCCCGACGGCGCTCGGCGCCACGCCGGCCAGCCGGGTAGCCGACGTGCTCCGGCTGGAACGGGATGCGGGGCTACATCAGGTGGACGGCTACACCCAGCTGCGCCCGCGCACCGAGACGGTCCGCCACGACCTGCTGCGTTTCCTGCTCGACCAGCGCGCCGCGGGCAAACGCGTCGTCGGCTACGGCGCACCGGGCAAGGGCAACACCCTGCTCAACTACTGCGGCATCCGCACCGACCTGCTCGAATACACCGTCGACCGGAATCCGTACAAGCACGGACGCTTCACCCCGGGCACCCGGATCCCGATCTACGCACCCGACCGGATCGAGCTCGATCGTCCGGACGTCGTGCTGGTGCTGCCGTGGAATCTCGAAACCGAGATCACCGCGCAACTGCGCCACATCGCCTCGTGGGGAGCCGAATTGGTCTACCCGCTTCCGGCACTGCATCGTGCCGATCTCACCAGTCACAACGAAGTGAACAGCGCTACACATTCAGGAAAGACAGGGAGGGGAGCGCGATGAAGGTTGTGCTGTTCTGCGGCGGATACGGCATGCGGATGCGTGACGGGACCGATGACATGATTCCGAAGCCCATGCAGCTGGTCGGCCCACGACCGCTGCTGTGGCATGTGATGCGTTATTACGCGCACTACGGGCACAAGGAATTCATCCTGTGCCTCGGCTACGGCGGTCTGCACATCAAGAATTTCTTTCTGACCTACCAGGAATCGGTGTCCAACGACTTCGTCATCAAGGACGGCCGGGTAGAAATGCTGCGGTCCGATATCAGCGACTGGCAGATCACCTTTGTCGACACCGGCGTGGAATCGCCCATCGGCGAGCGGCTGCGCCGGGTCCGCGAACATGTCGGCAGTGACGAGCGTTTCCTGGCGAACTACGCCGACGTGCTCACCGACGCACCGCTGGACGACATGATCGAGAAGTTCACCGAGTCCGGCGCGGCCGCGTCGATGATGGTGGTGCCGCCGCAGTCGTCGTTCCACTGCGTGGACATGAAGCCGACCGGCGAGGTCAAGGAGATCATGCCGGTGTCGCGAATGCCGTTGTGGGAGAACGGCGGTTACTTCGTGCTGAACCAGGAGATCTTCGATCTGCTGCCGCCGGGCGGCGATCTGGTCGCGGACGCGTGCGGCACGCTGGCCGGGCAGGGCCGGCTGTACGGCTATCAGCATCTCGGCTTCTGGAAGCCCGCCGACACGTTCAAGGAGCGCGCCGAACTCGACGCGGGCTACCGCAGCGGCGACCGGCCCTGGATGGTCTGGGAGCACGCGTGATCCGACTCGGCGTCGGAGCGGTCGCCGAGATCGCGGTTCTCGGCGCGCACTGCGACGACATCGCCATCGGCATGGGCGCGACGCTGCTGACGCTGGCTCGCGCACACCCGGGTCTGCGGGTGCGCGCCCTGGTCCTGTCCGGCGGCGGGACCGCACGGGCGGACGAGGAAAGCCTTGCGCTGGAAGCGTTCTGCCCGGGTGCCGAGGTCGATCTGACCGTGCTCGACCTACCCGACGGCCGGGCCCCGGCCCACTGGGACCGAATCAAGGACGCGCTCAACACCTTTCGCGCCACGACCGAACCTGATCTGGTCTTCGCCACGCAGCGCGGCGATGCCCATCAGGATCATCGGTTGCTGGCCGAGTTGGTGCCGACCGAGTTCCGCGATCACCTCGTGCTCGGCTACGAGATCCTCAAGTGGGAGAGCGACACTCCCGCGCCCAGCGTGTACCACCGGCTCACCGCGGCGCTCGCCGAGGAGAAGGCCCGGCTGCTACTGAAGCACTATCCGTCCCAGGCCCACCGGGACTGGTTCGACGAGCAGGCGTTCACCGGCCTGACCCGGCTGCGCGGCGTGCAATGCCACGCCGGGCACGCCGAGGCTTTCGTGCTCGACAAGGCCGTCATCGATTTCGGAGGTTCGTAAGCCATGCGGGTACTCGTCACCGGACACCAGGGGTATCTCGGCACCGTCATGGTGCCGGTCCTGCGGGCCAATGCGCACGAGGTGGTCGGCCTGGACGCCGGCTTCTTCGCCGACTGCGTCCTCGGCGACCTGCCGGGCGATCCGCCCGGCCTGGCCGTGGACCTGCGCGATGTGACCGTCGACCAGCTGCGCGGCTTCGACGCGGTCATCCATCTCGCCGCGCTGTCCAATGATCCGCTCGGCGCGCTGGCGCCCGAGATCACCTACGCCATCAACCATCACGCGTCGGTGCGGTTGGCCCGGCTCGCCAAAGAGGCCGGGGTGCGGCGGTTCTTGTACGCCTCCACCTGTTCGGTCTACGGCGCCGCGGGCGCGGACCTGGTCACCGAGGACGCACCGTTGCGTCCGATCACCCCGTACGCGGAGAGCAAGGTGCGGGTCGAGGACGATGTCGCCGCGCTCGCGGACTCCGGCTTCTCCCCCGTATTCCTGCGCAACGCAACGGCATTCGGCTTCTCGCCACGGTTGCGGGCCGACATCGTGCTCAACAACCTGGTCGGCTACGCCACGCTGACCGGCGAGGTGAAGGTGCTCTCCGACGGCACGCCGTGGCGGCCGCTGGTGCATGCGCGCGATATCGCGTGGGCCTTCGCCAACTGTCTCACCGCTCCCCCGGCGGCAATCCACTGCCGCGCCTTCAACATCGGCACCGAGGCCAACAACCTCACCGTCGCCGATATCGCGCAGGCGGTGGTGGCGGCGGTGCCCGGTTCTCGGCTGAACATCACCGGCGAGAGCGGCGCCGACCCGCGCTCCTATCGCGTCGACTTCTCGGCTGCCCGCGCCGCCATCGGATTTCGCGCGCTGTGGACCGTGCAGGCCGGGGCGGACGAGCTGTTCCAGGAGTACACCGCGCGTGGCCTCACCTACGACGACTTCTTCCAGAAGTTCACCCGGCTGCCGCACCTGGAGAAGCTACGCGACAGCGGGGTGCTCGACGGGTCGATGCGCCGGATACAGCCCGGACCCGCTCGTGTTCCAGCCACCTAGGCCGGCGACACCGGCACAGCGCCGACGGCGGTCGGCCACCGTGCCATGCCTGCGGCCCGCACCGGCGCACAACGAAAGGGCCGGTGATGGTTCCCCTCGATAGCGGCCGCCCCTGCCGGGGCTGCGGGGGCACCGAGCTCAGGACGGTGCTCGATCTGGGTATGGTCCCGGCCGCGGACTACTTCCCGCCGGTGGCCGCCCCGGTCGGCCTCGCCGAGACGGCGCATCCGCTGCGCATGGATCAGTGCGCGCGCTGTGCGCTCGCGCAACTGGCCGAGGACGACACCCGAACGCAGGAACCACGCGGCATCGAGCCCGCGGCGTTGCGCGAGCAAGCGGCCGACGCCGTCACACGGGTCGCCGAATCCGGTCTGCTGCACGGGAACACCGTGCGCGAGTTCGGCAGCCCGCACGGCGGCACCTGGGTGCCGCTGCTGACCGAGCGCGGCTACACCCCCGCCGACGGTGTCGCCGATGTGGTGCTCGACTGCTTCGGCCTCATGCACGAACCCGACCAGCGTGCGGCGTTCGCCGAGCGGGCGGCGGCCACCGCGCCCGGCGGCCTGCTGTTGATCCAATTCCACTCGCTGGCCACCATCGTCGCCTCGCGTCAATGGAACGCGTTGCGGCACGGGCACTTTGCCTACTATTCGCTGTCCGCGCTGAGCCGATTGCTGGCCGCCGCGGGCATGAGTGTCACCACCGCGTGGCGGTTCGACCTGTACGGCGGCACCGTGCTGGTCGGTGCGCGCCACGGCACGCACCGCCCCGACGCGGCGGTGCGCGAAATACTCACCCAGGAGTCCGCCTACACCGAGGTCGCCGCCGTCCGCGGCCTTCAGCAGGCTGCCGACGCGCATGCCGAGGCACTGCGCCGCTGGCTCACCAGGCATGCCGCACAGGGTGATCGGGTGTTCGCCTACGGCGCGGCCTCGCGTGCGGTGGCGCTGTTCAGTCTGGCGGGTGTCGATCGCGGGTTGATCGCCGCCGTCGCCGACGCGTCACCGGCCAAGCAGGGGCGCCGGATGCCGGGCACCGACGTGCCCATCATCGCGCCCGACGAACTGGTCACGGCCCGGCCGGATCTCGTGCTGCTGACGCTGCCCGATCTGCTGCCGGAGGTCCGCGCCCGCTACCCGGAACTGGACGGCTGCTGGATCGTCGACGACCCGGCCGACACCACCGTACGAGGAGGCTGAGTTGCTCCGAATTCGCTGTCCTCCAGCGCATTCTCGCCCGCTTGCTCGATGCGCTTGATCTGACATGATTCGATTTACCGAACACCTGATCGCCACAGATGATCGATGAGTTCTTCGCTCCCGCGTGTCGGGGAGCGGGCGTCGAGCGAACGACCACGCTCGGCCAGGTGTGTGTGCAGAGGGGACAAAACTGATGAGGGATATCACGCAGCAATGCAGCCGTTGCGTTCGTATGTTCGCGATCGCCACCGTGGTGGCGTCGGGGCTGGCTTTGGGAATAGGCACCGCGGGAGCGGTCGTCGACAGCAGTAACCAGATCGTCGATCAGAAGGATCGTTCGATCGAGGCGATTCAGTCCGACACGCGGATCGACTTCGTGCCGCCGCTGGACGGAAACGCGTTGACCCGCGAGTGGTTCCACAATGGCGAGGCGGCCTACAAGATCGCCGGGCCGAACGCCGAGGACTGGCGCGGGCACATCACCATCGGCTACCAGGTCGGCTATCCGGCGACGCTGACCGGGCGGTTGAAGTTCAACTACTCGACGCCGGGTCTCGGGGTGGACCTCGGCAGCGACGGCGCGACCTTGAAGCTGGAGGGGCTGATCCCCCGGGCCGGCGTCGAGATCGAGGTCGGCTTCGGCCCCGGCATCCAGACGGTGGAATGCGCGGGCGGCGATGTTTCCGGCGCCGCAGGCTTCCTGCGCATGTCGGGCTTCCACGGCACCGTCACCGGTGTGGTCGGGCAGACCACGATCCGGCCGTTCGTCAAGGTGGTCAGTTCCAGTGGTGACGCCGTGTACACCTATGGGCGGCTCTGGTCGATCTGAGATGATCGCGATCAGGTGATCGTTCAATATAGAAGCCGCCCCGCAGTGCGGGGCGGTTTCTATATTCCTCGGACGTGCTCAGACCACTGATCGGACGCTGTTCAGACCAGTAGATCCGGCCGGTTCCGCACGGTGGCCACCGTGCGAACTCGCAAGCGGTACAACGCCGCCCGCGCCAAGCGGGTATCCCCCGCCAGCACGTCGCCGCGGCTCACCAGGTACGGATAGTCGCCCGCGATGCGGTGATGGAACCGGTACATGTCGGTCAGTTTGCTCACCGTCGAGGTGCGGCTGCACAGGTTGAACGACGAATTGCGCCAGGCCGCAAGGATTTCCGACATCCCGAAGAACGCGCCGAACGAGGACACCCTGGCGAACAGGTCGACGTCCATCGGGAACACCAGATCGCCGCGCAGCCCGCCGACCAGGTCGAAGTGCTTGCGGTAGAACATCGCCGCTGCGGTCGGCCCGAAATCGGCCGGGCCGCGCCGCACGATCACTCTGGCCAGGGCCCGCGCGGTCTGCTTGCCGAGCAAGCCGGCCAGCCCCAGGCCGGTTTCGAGCACCTCGCCCGCCTCGTCGATCACCTCGAAACGACTCGACGAGATGGCGATCGACGGATCGCCTGCCATCACCGCGAGCTGCGCGGCCAGCGCACCGGGCCGCAGCACGTCGTCGGCACAGACCACCTTGATCAGGTCCCCGGTCGACGCGGTGATCGCCTTGTTCCAGTTGTCCCCGATCGGCAGCACGGTGTCGTTGCGCAGCACGCGAATTCGCGAATCGTCGATCGAATGCGCGATATCACCCGTCTCGTCGGTGCTGGCGTTGTCCAGCACCAGGAGTTCGAAGTCCACGTCCTGGTCGAGCACCGAGCGCAGTGTCGTGGCCAGCGTGCGTCCCGAATTGTAGGCAGGCACGCAAACCGACAAACTAGCCATGATCTATCCCCCTAGCTGATGGCCCGGCCGCACCGGTCCGCTTTCCACCAGCCGGAAGACCCGTTCGAGCCCGGCCCGGCTGGCGTCGATCTGCTGGACAGCTTTCTGCTGCAACGTATCCCGCACTGTCGGCGCTTCGGACCACGACTCTTCGACGGCCGCGGTCAGCGTCCGGTCCAGTGCCGGGTCGTCGAGGTGCACGATCCGCAGTCCGGTGCCGAACATCTGGCGCAGCCCGTGGAACTTGTCGTCGTAGTACTCCGAGGCGGTGATGCCGACGGCCGGAATGCCTTGGGACAGCGCGAAAACCGCGAGATGGTAGGCGCTGGTGACCAGCACCCGGCAGCCCGCGACCTGACGCGCGACATCCTCCGGCGTGCCGCCACGGCCGATGGCAGGCCTGGCGCACTCCGCTCCGGCGAGCAGCGGCAAGGTAGATAGTCGATCCTCGGAGGCGTATTCGGAGATGATCAGCGGCACCACCCCGGCGTCGAGCCGGCCGGCGCACGCGCGGACCACCCGGCCGAGCGTGGCCTGCGCGGCCGCACTGACCCGCGAATAGTCGGCCACCCGCAGGCACAGCCCGATATCCGCGCCGATCCTGGCCTGCCGCAGGCGGTAGCCGAACTCGATCGCGTCGTCACCGGTGACCAGCACCCGCTCCGGGGCGACGCCGAAGCGCGACAACAGTTCCGGGCCGCGCCTGGCTTCGCGCAGCGCCACGAAATCGACGCCGGGCAACACCTCCGCCGCGCGCCGGACCAGCGCCGGATCACGCAGCGGCCCGAGGCCCTGGCCGACCAGGGCCGTCGGAATGCCGCGCGACCGCGCGTGTTCGAGCAGGTTCAGCGTCCGGTGCGCCTGATAGCGGTCGACGTCGGTCATGTAGCCACCGCCCAGGGCGAGCACCAGGGAGGCTTGCTCGACGGCGGCCGGGATCTCCACCGGAAACTCGGTCTGCTCGGGTGTCGCGACGTGTTCGGTGCGGCCGGGGCCGTCGGCGCGGCGCCGGGCGGCCGAGCGCAGCGCCCGCAGCCGGTCCTTCGGCCCGTCGGTCGCGGCCCGCCAGCGCAGCGCCGCCGGACCGACCAATCGTGTTCCGGCCGTACGGGTTAGGCGGCCGGGCCAGCCGTCGCGGCCCCAGCCCCAGTCGGGCCCGCACAGCGGTTCCGCCTCGGGCAGCAGTGCCTGCAAGATGCCGGGTTGATGGGTGAGCACGCCGATCCTGGCGCGCGGCCAGCGCGCCCGTAACCGCTCGACGGTCACCGCCATCATCGCGATGTCGCCGCGGTTACGCAGCCAGTACTCACCGTTCTCGACCAGCACTCGGATATCGCCCTCGGCGATAGCGGCGCGCTCGGCCTCGGAACCTACGGTCCCCACTGTCCATGTCCTCCCGCCAGTCCCCCGCGGGTCGGTCCGTGCCGAGCACGAACTCGTTGTGAAATCTACCTCACGCTATGCATCGCGGCTACCGGACCGAGGGTTACCCGCCAGCGCCGAGCTACTTACTCCGTTGCGCGCGAAGCCGCTTCGTGCCGACCGGATTGTTTGCTTATCCGCCCGGTGTAGAGCGCGCCGAGCGACGCACCGGCGAATGCCGTGCAATAGTCCACCAGCTCGTCCATCGGCACGGTCACCCGCCCGCCCTGCTTCTCCACCAGGACCCGCTCGAGCATGCCGACGACCGAGAGCGCGTAGATGTCGACCAGTTCGGCGGGCGGTCGCGCTTCGGGTCTGGCCTCGGTGGCGGTCGCGGCCACCAATCGCGCGAATCGCCACAGTGCCTCGCGCATCCGATTTTCCGCGCCCGCGCCGGTGGGCTCCACGAAGACGATGCGCAGTGTGCGCGGGTCCTCGGCCAGCGCGGTCAGGTAGGTGCCGATGCCCGCACGCAACTTACGGGTCCCCTCGGCGGGCACGGCGCCCACGGCATGGGCGACCGCCTCGAACAGCTCATCGATGACGCGGTCGAAGACCGCGGCGAACAATTCCTTCGTGCCGCCGAATGATTCGTAGAAGTACCGGTCGGTGAGCCCGGCGGCCCGGCACAGGTCTTTGACGCCGGTCGCCGCATAACCCTGGGTACCGAACAGTTCCAAGCCGGCGTCGAGCAGTTTGCCGCGCCGCGCGGCGACCCGATCCGCCGCGCCGACGCCGCCGTAGGGCCGCACCGGTCGGCGCTGTTTGGCGTCGCCACTCATCGCTGGACCTTTCCCGTCATCTCCGCATTGTCTCCCATGGCGAGCAACCATCTGCTAAATATGACTATCAGGATAGTCAGAATTGCGAACGGGGTCGTGCAGTGACAGCTCACAATCGGGACAGCGCGGTCAGCAGGCGATCGGTGCTGCGTGGCGCGGCGGGTCTGGCAGGCGCGGCCGGGTTGGCGGCGACGGCGGGTCCGGCGGCGGCACAGGGGGCACGCAGGCGAAACGGTCCGCCGCGCAATACGGTCGCGGTGCTGGGAGCGGGCATCGGCGGACTGACCGCCGCACACGAGCTGGCCGAGCGCGGGTTCCAGGTGACGGTGTTCGACCGCAAGGAGCTGGGCGGTAAGTCACGCACCATCCCGCTGCCCGGCACCGGCGGCGGTGGTCGCGCCGCACTCCCGGGTGAGCACGGCGCGCGCGGCTTCACCTCGTTCTATCACCACGTGCACGACACCATGCGCCGCATTCCGCTGCCGGGCACGCGGAATACGGTGCACGACAACTTGGTTCCGTTCTCGGTCAATGACCCGCGTTACCCGCGCGCCGGAAATCTGCCGGACGGCTTTCCGCTCATGTTCGGCTTCTACTTCGATCCACGGCAGGCGCTCACGCCGGATGGCTTGCAGCGCATACTCGTCGAGGTCTTCCTGAAGAACAACCTCATCCCGCTGCCCGAGGCGATCCACATGGCGGGCCGGGTCGTCACCTACCTGACCTCCAGCGAAGAGCGCA
This sequence comes from Nocardia suismassiliense, assembly GCF_900269665.1. Classification (GTDB taxonomy): domain Bacteria; phylum Actinomycetota; class Actinomycetes; order Mycobacteriales; family Mycobacteriaceae; genus Nocardia; species Nocardia suismassiliense. The sequence continues at coordinate 4,403,675 of NZ_LT985361.1, read as the reverse complement.
GGTTCGGCCAGTGGGAGCAAGTGAGCTGGTGGGATTTCGTCGACGCCGGGACTCGGTCGGCACAGTTCCAGGCCCTCGCCGCAACGGGTTTGACGCGCGCGCTGGTCGCCGCGAAGGAGTACGTCGCCAGTACGCGGACGATGGGCAACATGATGGAGGGCTTCTTCATCGCCCTGCTCCAGGAGCTCACCGGCGGTCCCAAGGTGTACGAGGTGCTCAACGGCCCGACCAACGAGGCGTGGCTGGATCCGTGGATCACGCTGCTGCGCGACATGGGCGTCGAGTTCCGGCCCGGCCATGCCCTCGACGGCTTCGAGGTGACGGGCGACCAGCTCGCCGGTGCGCGAATCCGGCTGCCGGACGGCGCAACTCGACTACACCGTGCCGACTGGTATGTCTGCGCGGTACCGACCGACCGTGCGCGGCGGCTGTGGTCGCCCGAAATCCGTGGCCTGGACCCGGATCTCGCGCGGATGGACGAGCTCACCCTCGACTGGATGACCGGCTTGCAGATGTTCGTCAGCGAAAAGCTGGAACTCGGCGCGGGATACAACATCTACCTGGATTCGCCGTGGCGGCTGACGTCGTACTCTCAGCGCGCGTTCTGGGAGGTCGACTACGCGGCGAAGTACGGCGACGGCACCGTTCTCGACGGCCTCACCATCGACATCGCCGACTGGGATACCCCGGGCATTCTGTTCGGCAAAACCGCCAAACACTGCACCCGCGAAGAGATTTACCAGGAGACCTGGGCACAGCTCACCGCCGCGCTCAACGACGACGGCCGAATTCAGTTGAAGGACGGCATCGTCCGGGATTGGCTGCTCGATCCAGGCATCAGCTGGCAGGACGGCCGGAACCACAACGATGAACCGTTGCTGGTCAATACGATCGGCTCCTGGGCGGCACGGCCCAACGCATACACGAAGATCCCGAATCTTTTCCTCGCCGCCGACTATGTGCGGACCAATTTCGACCTGGCGACCATGGAGGGCGCCAACGAGGCGGGCCGCGCCGCGGTGAACGCGCTGCTGGACGCCGCGGGATCCACCGCGCAACGGGCCACCCTGTTCACCCGCGACTCGATTCCCGCCTTCGAACCACTGCGTCAGATGGATGCCGCTCGCTATCGCGCGGGGCAGCCGAATCTGTTCGATCTGGGGTGAATTTTCGGTTGCTCGCCGACTGCCCGCCAGAAAAGCCTCGGTCCCCTAGACTTTTGCGGGAGAGACGGGTTCACCGACAGCGACTCGTCCGCCATCACCGCCAGTAGGGGGCATGGGTGACGGAAAGTACCGAGATCGTCCGGGTGCACATGACGGGATCCGAGTGGTTCGCGTCGGCGCCGGGTGGGCTCAACCGGTACTTCACCGAGCTATTCCACGCGCTCGCCAGGCAACCCGGTGCGCAGGTGTCCGCCGCGGCGTTCGGTGCGGCCGCCCCCGGTGCCCGATCATGGGGTGGGCTGGGCGGTTCCACAGTGCGCCGGGCCCGCACCGCCTTCCTCGATCGCGACGGCCTGCACCCCGGCACGGTGCTCGACCGGCACTTCTGCCTCTACGGGCCCGCCGCCGTCGCCCGGCACGGACGGCTGCCGCTGGTCGTCCATTTCCACGGGCCGTGGGCAGCGGAGAGCCTGCTCACCGGGCAGAGCGCGGCGGCGGCGCGCGCGAAGTATCTGATCGAACGCCTCCGCTACCTCGGCGCCGACCGATTCGTGGTGCTGTCCAACCACTTTCGCGAGGTACTACATACCGACTACCGGGTTTCCCTGGACCGTATCGCGGTGATCCCGCCGGGCGTCGACCTGACCCGCTTCCACGTCTCCCCTATCCGGCCCGAGACGCGAACCGTGCTGTGCGTGCGCAGGCTCGAACGCCGGATGGGGATCGACACCCTGCTGCGCGCCTGGCCCGGTGTGCTCGATGAGCATCCGACGGCGCGGCTGATAATCGTCGGCACCGGCACGGCCGAGACCGAATTGCGTGACGCCGCAGCACCACTCGGTGACACCGTCGAGTTCGCCGGGCACGTCGACGATCAGCGGCTCACCGAGCTCTACGAGCAGGCGCAGCTGACCGTCGTGCCCACCACCGCGTTGGAAGGCTTCGGCCTGATCGCCCTCGAATCGCTGGCGGCGGGCCGCGCGCCGATCGTCACCGACTGTGGCGGACTACCGGATTCGGTGCGCGGGCTCGATGCGTCGCTCATCGTGCCCGCCGGTGACGCCGACGCGCTCGGGGCCCGCCTGGTCGCCGGATTGCACGGCACCGTGCCAACCCCCGCGCAATGCCGTGCACACGCCGAGACGTTCTCCTGGGATGTCACAGCGGAGCGGCATCTCGCGATGTACCGGGCAATCAGGCAATGACCACGGCACTGTTCGTGGCCCACACCGCGGCGCCGTCCGGCGCCGAGCTCGCCACCTTGCGACTGGTGTCGGCCCTGCGCGACCAGGGGCGGCTCGGCGTCGCCATGGTCTACACAGAGGACGGCCCCATGGTCGAACGGATGCGCGCACGCGGGATCGAAACCCGCGTGCTGCGTGGCCGATTCGACAGCCGGGCGATGACCATCGGTTCCGGCCCGCTCCGGCTGATCGCCGGGTTCGCCGGTCTGCTCAGGCTCGGCTGGTCGCTCGGCGCGACCGCCAGGGAGCTCGGCGCGCACGTGGTGGTGGCGGAGAGCAGCAAGGCGCTGGTGATGGGTGCGGTGGCCGCGCGGCGCGCTCGCGTTCCGCTCGTCTGGCAGGTGCACGATCGGCTCGCCCGCGACTACTTCGGGCGGCTGCCCACCCTGGTGCTGCGGCTGCTCGGGCGGCTGTGCAGCCGGGGCTATCTCGCCAACAGCCGCGTCACGCTGGCCACCCTGCCGGTCGGCCGCAGGCCCGCACTGGTGGCCTATCCGGGAGTCGAATTCGGCCCTGATCTCCCGCGTCGGGATCAGCGTCCGCCCGCCGACACCGTGGTCGCCGTGGTCGGCCGGTTGTCACCGTGGAAGGGCCAGGACGTACTGCTGCGTGCCCTCGCCGCCACGAAAGTCCGTCCGCGCCAAGTGTTCCTGATCGGCGGCACGTTCTTCGACGAGGAGCCGTACCGCGCCGAACTCGAACGTCTCGCCCGCGACCTCCAGTTGCCGGTAACTTTTACCGGCCACGTCGACGACCCGGCCGAATATCTGCGTGACACCGACATTCTGGTGCACAGCTCGGTCCTTCCCGAACCGTTCGGCCAGGTGGTGGTGGAGGGCATGCACGCGGGCTGCGCCGTCATCGCCAGCACGCCGGGTGGTCCCACCGAGATCGTCCGGCCCGGTGTCGACGGGCTACTCGTACCGGGCGGCGACGAGCGACAACTCACGACCGCACTCGACACCCTCATCGGCGACCCCGCACTGCGCACCAGGCTGGCCAAGGCTGGCCGCACCCGCGCAAAGGACTTCGACATCACCGAAACGGCGCATACGGTCGCCGCCTTCCTCTTCGACATCGCACAACGCAACGGCGCGGCGGGCACCCCCTATTCAGCAGAGAGAGCCCCGCATGGCTGAACACGCGGCCCCGGACGACCCGGACCGTTCACCCGCTCCACCCGGAGCACACCGCCGAAACATCAAGCGCGGCCACGGCTTTCTCGGGATTGTTCGCGACATCGGCTACGTCAGCTTCGGTAAGTACGGCCAGTACGTCGTCACCATCGTGACGGTGCCGCTGATCGCCCGCGTGCTCGGCGCGCACGGTCTCGGCCTGCTCGCGATCGGTATGTCGGCTTATTTCATCGGCTCATTGCTGGTCGATCTCGGCATCACCTCATATCTGGCCGCGCGGGTGCACGACGCGGGCCTCGGCGACGACCGCCTGGCGCACATCAACCAGCTGCGCGGCGACTACCTGGCCATCCGCACGAGCACTCTCGGCGTCCTCGGGATCGCACTGCTGCTCAGCTACGCGCTCGGCGCACCCGTTCATCTGGAGATGATCCTGCTCGGGCTGTTCGCGGGCGGCTTCTGGTCGGTGTCGGAAGACTGGCTGCTCATCGGGCAGGGGCGCTTCGGCGCCTCCACCGCCTATCAGGCCGTCGGCCGCATCGGGTACCTCGTGCTGCTCGTGGCGGTGCTCCCCCGCGTGCCCAATGCCCAGGTCGCGGTGCTGTGCCTGCTCGTCTCGTCCATTCCGACCGTCCTGCTGACCTGGTGGGATTCGTTGCGCACCTTCGGGCTGCCGTCGCGGCCGCGCGACGTGCGGACCGTGTTACGTACCGGCGCACCGGTTTTCACTTCCCGTCTCTTGGTGACCACCTACGGACAGGGTGCGGCGGCGGTGTACTCGGGGGTGCTGGACGCCGTGTCGCTCGGGCTGTACTCGGCGGGCGATCGGTTGGTCCGCGCCATCCAATCGACCCTGGACCCCATCGGTTTCGCCCTGCTACCGCGGATGGCGCGCAAGAGCGCCGACGACAACTTCTGGCGGCACGCACTCCAGGCACTGGCCGCCTGCGTCTGCACCGCGACGGTGGCGGCCGCCGCGGTATGGCTGGCCGCGCCGATGCTGATCCACCTGGTGTTCGGCAAGGACTTCACCGGTGCGATCGACCTGCTGCGAGTCGAAACGTTCGTGCTGCCCGCGACGGCGATCACCTCGTTCGTCACCACGGCCGTGCTCCCGGTGCGCCAGGACACCACCGGCGTACTGATCGGGGCGGTGCTCGGCACCTGCGTGGCGGCCACGGCACTGGCCATCGCGTTCCGCACCCACTCGGTGTGGACGCTGGTCTACGGCACCGTGATCGTCGAATTCACCGTCGCCGCTTGGTATCTGCTCAGGATCCGCACACTCGTGCGCCGTGAGCGGGTAACACCCGCTCCGGATCCCGCGATTGTGCTGATGCGGGAGGACGGCGGGACATGAGAATTCTCTATCTTGGCGACGATTGGGTCGGCAGCAACGCCCACTCGCTGGCCGGCGGCTTCCGGCAGGCCGGGCACGACGTGGTGGTCATCGACACCACCCGGGTCACCCTGCCGGCCAGACTCTCGCCGCCCTGGGTCTATTCGAAGCTGGCCCACAGGCGCGCGCCCTGGAACGTGGCCGGGTTGCACGCCGACATCGAGCGGGCCGCCGCCGAGTTCCGGCCGGACATGCTGTTCGCGTTCAAGAGCATTCACCTCGACCAGCGCAGGCTGCTGGACGTCCCGGCGCGGCTGCACGTGCACTACAGCCCCGACGACGTCGCGAACCCCGAGAATGTCAGTGCGGAATACCTTGCGCACGAAGCCGACTGGGACCACATCGTCACCACCAAACACCACAATGTCGCCGAACTGCGCGACCGCGGCGCCCGCGCGGTCACCTTCGTGCGCAGCGCCTACGACCCGGCCTGGCACCATCCCACCGCGCGGCGCGGCACCCGGCAGTTCCTCGTCGGCTTCATCGGCGTCTGCCGGCCGGACCGCCGCGCCGAGCTGGTCGGGCTCGCCCGCACCCACGGCTCCCGCATGCTGGTGCGCGGGCCGGGCTGGCGCCGGGTGCCCGAATTGCGCGCCACCGGCGCCGAAGTCGGCGGCGCCGTGTACGGCGAACGCTACTCGGAGGTGGTCGCGAGCGTCACCGCCAACCTGGTCCTGCTCAACTCCGACAACCGCGATACGCACACCTGCCGCACCTTCGAAGTGCCCGCCGCCGGTGGGCTTTTCGTCGGCGAACGCACCGACGAGCACGCCGAACTACTCCAGGACACCAGCGAGTGCTTCCTGTTCAGCGAGGCCGACGAGCTGAGCGCCATCCTGGACTGGTGCGCCGCGCAACCCGACAAGGCGGCCGCGGTGGCCGAGGCTGGGTATCAGCGCATCGTCGCGAGCGAGCACCGCTACGTCGACCGGGCCCGCGAGATCGTGCGTGCGGTCAGTGACCGCGCATGAGCGAGCGCAGCGAGCGAACAGATGACACAGCGCCATTGGCTGGCGTGACGGCGCCGAGCGTCAGCGAGGTGTCGTCATGACAGCCACCACCGAGGTCCTGCTGATCGCGCTCGCGCTGGCCACGATCGTGGTGGCGGCCAGCACGATTCCCGGCGTCGCGCGAGTGTTCCTCATCGCGCAGGCAGCGTTCTGGTCGCTGTCGTATCTGGCGCGCCCGCTCGTGCTGCTGTGGGTACAGCCCGAACCGCACTTCGGTGACAATGTGGCGGACCCGCGGCTGGCCCAGTTCGGCTACGACCGCGGCATCGCGCTGGTGCTGGAGCACGTCGCCTTCGGCCTGTGGGTCTACGCGGGACTCGTTGTCGCCTACGCGTTCTGGGCTCGGCGGCACCCACCCGTCAAGCTGCCCGCGCTGACCGGCGATCCGAATTTCGTGCCGACCCTGGTGGCCACCTACGGCGTCGGCCTGTTCGGCCGGGCCGCCTCCGTCGCCTCCGGTTCGGTCGGCGGCGCGGGCGAGATCGGCAGCGCCAATCCGATCCTGTCCTTCGTCGCCATCCTGGCCACCATCTCCGCCCTCGGGCTGATCATCTTCGTCCGGCCCGCCCGCCCGCAGCTGACCGCCCTGATCATCGGCGGGTTGCTCATGGGCGAGCTGGCCTGGACCGCCGTCGTCGAGTCGAAGACGCCGATCATCGGTGCCGCACTCGCCATCGCGGTCCGTTTCGCGATCCTCGGGTGGACCAAGACCAAAGCGATCTCGGTCGGCGCCATCGCGGTGCTCGGCGTCGGCGGGTTCGGCTGGTTGCAGTCGCTGAAGCAGACCGAGTACGCGAAAGCCGAAGCAGCACTGGTCGATTCGAGTTATCCGCCGGTCGTCCAGCCCTTCCTGAGCATTCTGCGACGGTTCGATCTTCTCGAGGCCGCGACCGACGCCTACTTCCACCAGCCAGGCCTGTGGCTGTCGCCCGTCGAGACGCTGCGGCATGCCGCGGCCAGCCTGGTCCCCAGTCAGCTGCTCGGCACGGCCAAGTTCCAGTCCGGCACCGCGTGGGCGCAGGATGTGCGCGGCGCGTCGGTCGACATGACCAAGGTGTCGGTGTCGCTGGCCGAGGGCAACCTCAACGAAGGTTATGTGCTGGGCGGCTATCCGGGCGTGGTCATCTGTGCCGTGTTCACCTTCCTGCTGCTGCTCGCCTGGGCCAGGGCGCTGTATTCGCGGGTATTCCCGATCGTGGTGCTCGGGCTCGCGATGACCGGCTCCTCCGCGCTGTTCGAACGCGGGATTCTCGGCAGCATGGAGAATCTCGGCAAATTCCTGCAAGCCGCCGTGCTCGCCTGGCTCATCTCGCTGGTCGTGCGCGAGTACCGCAGGCGCACACAGACTGATCCACCCTTCGCGGAGCCACCACCGGCCGCGGAACCTGTTGTCGTCGGGGCTGTCACTACCGAAAAGAGAGAATCCCCATGGGATTGATCGATTATTGGCATATCGCGCGCCGACGCTGGGTCATCATCGTCGCGGTGCTGGTGCTGTGCTTCGGCGCGTCGGCCGGATACCTCAGCACCCTCCCGACCACCTACGTCGCCACCAGCAGCATGTACGTGTCGATGGCCACCGGCACCTCGGTCAACGACTCCTACCAGGGTGGACTGGCCGCCCAGCAGCGGGTCCGCTCGTATCTGGACCTGGCCACCAGCGCCACCGTCGCCAAACGGGTCATCGATGATCTGGGCCTGAAGATGTCGGTCAGCGAGGTGCAGGGCACCATCAAAGTGTTCTCGCCGCCCGCGACGACGAACATCATCCTCACCGTCCAGTCCTCGACCGCCGAGGGGGCGCGCGACCTGGCCAACTCGGTGGTTTCCCAATTCCGGCGCCTGGTAGATGAATTGGAGACCATCGAACGCGACGCGGCGCCGGCCGCCCGCATCACCGTGGTCGACCGCGCCGAGGTGCCCGCCGCGCCGAGCGGACCGCAGTCGACCCGCATCCTCGCGCTCGGCCTGCTCGCCGGGATCGCGCTCGGCTGCGCGGCTGCCTTCGTTCGCGATCGCACCGACCGCACCCTGCGCACGTCCAACGATCTGGCGGCCGTGCTGCCGGTGCCGATCCTGGGCATCATCGACGCGGATCGGCCCGGCGCCCCCGACGAGACACGCAGGCTACGGACCCGGCTGCTCCGGGAGGGCGAGAGCCGGAGCATGCTGCTGACCAGCTTTTCATCCCGGTCCGAGCCGGAAGTAGCGGTGGCACTGGCGAAGTCGTTCGCCGACACCGGCAGCAAGGTGGTGCTGATCGACGCCGATACCTCGGGGCAGGGCAGCTCGCGCGCCTTGGCCGAGCAGCCGAGCGTCGGTCTGGCGACGGTGTTGCAGGGCACCGCGCCGATCTCGGAGGCACTGATCGCGTGGCCGGAGACCGGCCTGACCGTGCTGCCGCTCGGCGCGGCCGACGAGCGCACACCCGATCTGCTCGCCTCGGACCGGTTCGCAGCCGTTGTCGCGAAACTGACCACCGACTACGACCATGTCGTGGTGCAGGCCGCACCCGTCGCGCACGCCGCCGACGCCATCGCCGTGGCCCCGCTCTGCGATCACGCCATCGCGGTCGTGCTGCTCGGCCAGACCAGCGCACCGGAATTGCGCGGTGCGCTGGCTACATTCGGCGACAACAAGCTCACCGGCGCGGTAGCGTACAGCAAGCCGGGCAACCGGCTGCAGCGACTCAGCGGGAGGCTGCGGCGATGAACGACGATGCGGTCGGCCGACGGCGCATGCTCGCCGCGGCGCTCGGCGCGGCGGGTGCCGCCCCGATGCTCGCGGCCTGTAGCACCGGCTCCAGCACCTCCGGAACTCCCCACGTCGAGTTCCGTTCCCCGCACGTCAGCGACGCACCCGCGGCACGCAATGTTCGTGACTTCGGCGCGGTCGGTGACGGCGTCGCCGACGACACGGCCGCGATCGCCGCGGCGGCCGCCGTACGCGACGTTCCGCTGGTGATGTACCTACCCGCGGGCCACTACCGGGTGACGGCGTGGCCCGAACTCGGCGATTACGCCACGATTCTCGGCGACGGCGCCGACATCACCATCGTGGTCTGCGAAACCGACACAACCCTCGTTGCGCTACGCAAGCGCAGCCGGGTGCGGTTCGCTCGGCTCGGCTTCTACCTGACCGGGCCGAAGGCCACCGCCGTGCTGCTCTCGGAGTGCTTCCGCTGCTCGTTCGACTCGGTGGTGATCCGCGGCAACCACATCGCCGAGAACCATCCGCGTTATCTCGGGCAACGCGGGGTGGTGCTGGAGGGCAATACCGGCGGCACCGCATTCCTGAACTGCGACATCAACAATTTCGGCTACGGCATCGTCACCTCCTGCATCCAGAACTATGTGACCTCGTCCAAGCTCACCAGCAACTTCGTCGGCGTGCTCGGCACCGGCAACGACCACAACGCCGGATTGGCGCTCACCAACGTCGAATTCGTCTCCGACGCCGACCCGCGCACCACCGACAAGCACATCCTCGTCGACGGTGCGGCCAACGACTGGTGGCTCACCAACGTCTGGTTCGAGGGCGCCGACATCGCGTTGTCCATCGGCCGGGCCGATCGTGGCGGGCCCGCGCAGTTCGGCATGACCAACTGCAAGGTCGCCGCGCGCACCGTCGCCGTCGACCTGATCTACTGCCGCCAGCCCTATCTCGCCAACGTCCAGTTCGACCGGGATCTGGACCAGCCGCCCATCGAATTGCGGATCGACCCGGCCGGCTGCCCCGAAGGGACCGCGGTGAACCTGATCTCCACGGCGGCAGAGGATCTCAATCCGACACTATTTCCGCCACGATGGCATGTGCTCGGCCGCACCAGCACGCACGCACCGTCGTTCACCGGGACCATCGTCGCCAAGGCCGGACGCGGTGATGCCGACGTCTTCCAGGCGCAATCGCCCGACGGTGCGCTGCGCTCGGCCGTATTGGCCAGCGGGACTTGGCTTTCCGAGCAGACCGAAGGCGGCATCGTGCTCAAAGACGCTACCGGCACCTACTGGCGGCTGTCCGTCTCCACCGAGGGCGTGCTGAAGACGATGTCGCTGGGCAAAACGCGACCGCGCGAGTAACCGCCATGACGACAACTCCCAGATCGTTGGCGCACATCACTCTCGGTCCGGTACTGCTGCACGGAAACAGTGTCGTGGTCCGGCCGCCGCGGATCGCGGACTACCCGCACTGGCGGCGCATCCGACTGCGGGATCGGCACTACATCGAGCCGTTCTGGTACAGCTCGACCCTGGACTGGGCGGCGCGACATTGCGGAACCCATTGGGTGCGTGAATGTTTGACCAGTCAAGCGGAAGCGCGGACCGGTCGCAGGCTGGCGTCGGTGATCGAGGTCGACGGCCGGTTCGCCGGGCAGGTCGAGCTCGGTTCCATCGACACCGCCGCCGCGTCGGCCGAACTGGGCATCTGGGTCGACGCCGAGGTCGCCAGGCACGGGATCGGCGGTATGGCGGCGGCGATGCTGATGGACTACGGCGTCGAACACCTCGGCCTGCAGCGGATCACCGCGCCGATCTCACCGGCCAATGTCGCCGCCGCGCGGGGCGCCGCCGGGCTCGGTTTCCGCCGGGAAGCCTTGATGGGCCGATACTTCGACGTGGGCGGTGCCCGCCGCGACCACGAGTTGTGGGGGCTCACCAAGGCCGATGTTCCGCCCCGGGGCTTTGTGCGGCACTGGATCGACCGTTACGACGCCCACCCCACCTCGCCGCCGCCCACCGCGGCCGGCGAGGCGACCGAGGCACCGTTGCCGAGAATCACGGTGCTCGCCGCGACCTCGCGCCACTACGCCGGGCGGGTGCTGCATCTGCTCGACCCGCTGCGTCCCCCCCGACGGGTCCGGCTCGCCGATCCCGGCAGGCAGGAGGTGGTCATCCGGAACCGGCGCGTGACCGACTGGGGCCGGTGGCGCGCGACCCGGCTGCGCAGTCGTGCGGTGCTCGACCCCGATACGGCGAGTTCGGCCGAGACCTGGGCCCGCAGGCACACCTGGTACCGGTGGCTACGCGAATTCCTCTATGCGCGGCCAGGTTTGCGGTCCGCGCGCGGGCTCGTGCTGGCGATCGAGGTCAAGGGCGACTATGTCGGCGAGGCCAGGTTGTTCGATCTCGACATGTTCGACCGCAATGCCCGCATGTTCGTCTGGACCGATCCCGCGCACGGCGACGATATCCGGACGGCCGCCACCCGGCTGCTGCTCACCCACGCGTTCGGCCCGCTCGGCTTGTGCCGGGTCTCGACGGCCGTCGAACCCGACGATGCCCGCTCCGCCGATATCGCCGCGCGCGTCGGCCTGACCCTCGAGGGGCGCATGCGCGGCTACGTCGGCGCCACCGGCCGTCGCGGCGACCACGACCTGTGGGCCGTCACCATGGGCACGGCCGCCGACGCGGGGCCGGAGACCCCCGCGCCGTCCATCAGACGGCCGCTGGGCCCGGCCGACCCGCAGTGACCACGACCCGACCCTCCAGGAGCCCGACCATGGAGCCGATTTCCGACCATCCGGCGGCACCGCGCCGCTTCACCCGCAGCAACGAGCTCCAAGCGCGGCTGCACGACCTGATTCCCGGTGGGGCACACACCTATGCCCGAGGCGCCGACCAATACCCCGAGCACATGGCACCGATCCTGGTGCGCGGCAAAGGTTGTCACGTCTGGGACGCGGACGGCAACCGTTATGTCGAGTACGGCATGGGCTTACGTTCGGTCACCCTGGGGCACGGCTTCCCACCGGTCCTCGACGCCGTGCACCGCGCCATCGCCGACGGCGTCAGTTTCAGTCGCCCGACCGAACTGGAACTGCTTGCGGCGCAAGATTTCCTGAGCCTCGTACCGGGCGCCGACATGGTGAAGTTCGCCAAGAACGGCTCCGACGCGACCACCGCCGCGGTCCGGCTGGCCAGAGCCGCCACCGGCCGGACCGCCGTCGCCGTCTGCGATCAACCGTTCTTCTCGGTGGACGACTGGTTCATCGGCACCACCACGATGAACAGCGGCATCCCCGCCGAAACTTCGGCGGGCACAGTGCGATTCCGCTACAACGATCTGCCGTCGCTGGCGGCCGTGCTGGATTCCGGGGTGATCGCGGCGGTCGTCCTGGAGGCCGCCACCGCGCTGGCCGAACCGGAACCCGGCTTCCTGGCCGGTGTTCGAGCGCTCTGCGACCGCTACGGCGCACTGCTCGTGTTCGACGAGATGATCACCGGCTTCCGCTGGTCCGCGGGCGGCGCGCAGGCGGTGTACGGTGTGCGGCCCGACCTGTCCTGCTGGGGTAAGGCCATGGGCAACGGGTTTCCGCTCTCGGCCCTGGCGGGCCGGCGCGAGTTCATGGAACTCGGTGGCCTGCGCACCGATCAGGACCGGGTCTTCCTGTTGTCCACCACGCACGGACCGGAGACCGGTGCGCTGGCCGCGTTCCGTGCCGTGGTGCACGAGTATCGGACCAGTGATCCCGTCGAGCGAATGGAGCGCGCGGGCCGCCGGCTCGCCGACGGTGTCAACGCCGTGGCCGCCGAGCTCGGCATCGCCGAGTATCTCCAGGTGCTCGGCCGACCGTCCTGCCTCATCTTCGTCACCCGCGACCCGGACGGTCAGCCCTCCCAGGAATTCCGCACCTTGTTCCTGCAGGAGTTGCTGCACCGCGGTGTGCTCGGGCAGTCCTTCGTCACCTCGGCCGCGCACACCGACGCCGATATCGATGAGACGATCGCGGCCTGCCGGGAAGCGGCGGCCGTCTACCGCAAGGCGATCGAGCAGGTTGGTGTCGGCGGTCTGCTCGAAGGTCGCGCCGTCGCCCCCGCGATCCGCCGCCACGCGGCGCCGCGGCGCATCTCGTCCGAGCTCGCATGACGCAGCCGCGCATCGCCATCGTGCACGAACGGTTCACCGAGTTCGGCGGCTCCGAGGCGGTCGTCGGTGCGCTCGCCGAAACGTGGCCGGGGACCGAGGTTTTCGCGCCGATCGTCGATCCCGCGGGCGTGCGGGCTCCGCTCACCACGGTGCACGACACCTGGTTGAGCCGGGCCTACGCCGTCTCGGGTGGCCGCTCGCACGCGCCGTTGCTGCCGTTCGTCCCGCGTGCTCTGCGCCGCCTCCCGCTACGGGATCGCTACGACGCTGTCGTCGTCAGCCATCACGCCTTCGCCACGCAAGCCGCCTTCGCCACCGACGCGCCGGTGATCGCCTATGTGCACAGTCCGGCACGGTGGGCCTGGGACAAGGATTTTCGTGCGCAGGAGGCCGGTGGTCGTGCGGGTCAGCTAGCGCTCACCGCGCTGGGGTCGCTGGCTCGCCGGTCCGAATTGCGTGCTGCCCCTAGGCTTTCGCATGTCATCGCGAATTCTCGAGCCGTCGCCGACCGGGTCAACGACTGGTGGGGGTTGCCCGCGACAGTCACCTATCCGCCGGTCCAGATCGACCGCTTCACGCCCGAACCGACGATTGCGCGCGAGGACTTCTTCCTCTTCGCGGGCAGGCTCGTCCCGTACAAACGCCCGGACCTCGCCATCCGCGCCGCCCAGCGAGCGGGCTGCCGACTCGTCATTCTCGGCGACGGGCGGTTCCGCACCCACCTCGACACGCTCGCCGGACCGGCAACGACCTTTCTCGGCGCCACCTCCCATGACGTGCTGCTCGACACCTATCGCCGGTGCCGCGCGCTGCTCATGCCCGGCGTGGAGGACTTCGGCATCGTCCCGGTCGAGGCAATGGCTTGTGGCACACCGATTCTCGCGGTCGGGCATGGTGGCGCGCTGGACACCGTCGTGCCCGGCACGACCGGCGAGCACATACCGCACGGTCCCGACGCGGCGGTCGTCGAGCACCTGGCCAAGGCGATGGTCGACTTCGACCCCGCCTGTTATAGCCCGGTCGCTATCCGTGCCCACGCCGAGACGTTCTCCCCTGCCGCGTTCCGCGCCGATGTGGCCGCCACCGTCGCCCGGTTTGTGCGCTGACCCGCACCGCGCCTCGAGGATGGTGCGGGAATAGGACCGGTCGCCGGCTGGTTGCGGCCGATGGTCGAGTAAGCAGCGTGCGCGAAGGAGGCAGCAGTATGTCGCAGGTCAGGGACGACACCACCGCCGACGGTTCCGGCGCACCGAACGATGCCGGGGAGCTACGCGGGCGGACGGTCGTGCTGATCGGCGGCGGCTCCGGCATCGGGTTGCGGGTCGCGCACCGGGTCGTCGCGGCCGGCGGGCGAGTCGTACTGGGTGGGCGCACCGCCGCCCGGTTGACCGCCGCGGCAGCCGAACTCGGTGACGCGGCCAGGTGGCAGACCGTCGACACCGGCGATACCGACTCGCTCGCCGCCTTCTTCGACGGCATCGACCGCGTCGACCATCTGTTCACCACGGCGGCGTCCTACCAGGTCGGGCCGATGCGCGAGCTCAGCGCGGCGGACGCGGCGTCACCGTTCGAGTCCAAGTTCTGGGGCCAGTACCACGCGATCCGGTTGGCCGCGCCCAAGCTCGCCGCAGACGGATCGGTGGTGTTGATGTCGGGTGCCGCGTCGGCTCGTCCCGCCGGCCTCGCCCCCGCATACGTCGCGTGCAATGCCGCCATCGAAGGGCTGGGTCGTGGGCTCGCCGTCGAACTCGCGCCCGTCCGGGTCAACGTCCTCTCGCCGGGCACGGTGGACGGGCACCTGTGGTCGAACCGGCCGGACGTCGCCCGGGCGGCCGCCTTCGATCAGTACCGTCGCGAAACGCTGCTCGGCCGGCCCGCGACCGAGGACGAGATCGCGCACTCGGTCGTCTACCTGTTCACCAACACCTTCACCACCGGGTCCACTCTCTACCCTGATGGCGGCTACACACTTCGTTGATCGAACGGGACGACCACTCGGCTACGGCACCCCGCACCCGTCGGGGTGCCGTAGCCGGGGAACGTCAGCCGAGCTGGTAGGTCGCCAGCACAGCCTTGTGGTCGGTCACCCACTTCGGCGGCGAGGCGATGAAATTGTCCTGCGTGTTCTCGTCCTGGCGGACGTTGCGCACGATCGAGCCGCGCGGGCCGACGATTCCGGCGCCGGTCAGGTTCAGCGCGGAGCCGGGGCCCGCGAAGATGTAATCGATCCGGTCCCGCTCGTCGGCCTCGGGTGTCCAGGTGAGCTGGTCGACCCGCGCGTCCGGATTGCTGGCGGGCCAGGTGAATCCGGGATGGGTCACCGGGTTCGGGTAGGTCGTGCGGTAGGCGTCCACGAAACCGGCCTGTTGCAGGCGCCGCGTGCTCTCCCACGGCAGCACCACGCCGTGATGGTCGAACAGATTCGCCGTCGCGGGCGTCCAGTCCAGTACAGACGGTTCATTGAAGTCACCGCCCAGGAGTACCGAACTACCCGCTGCCGCTTCGGCTTTCGCGTCGTCGATGAAGGCGCTGAGTACGTCGGGGCGGCCCGAGGCGAGGTTGACCCGCTGCACCGCCACCGGATCGGTGACCGGCCCACCCGGCATCTTGTTCCAGCCGAACTCGGAGTACTCCCCCGGCGCGGGCACGCCCGCACCGTATCCGCGCGGCAGATAGGTGGCGTACCAACGGTATTCGAGGTGGGCGGCGTAGGCGGTCACCCGCTTTCCGCCGATGTTCAACCGCGCCTTGACCATCCACCGCTGATCGGCGCTGTCCTCGACCGGGAACTCCGTGAGCAGGCCGGTGTCACCGGAGGACACCGCGGTGAACTTACGCCCCTTCTTCTCCAGCGCGGCCGCGATCGCGTTCGTCGCCTTGTTCGCCTCCGACAGCAGCACGATCGAGGCCTGCGTATCGATGATCAGATCGGCGACCAGCCCTATCCCGTTGGAGATCTTGCTCCCGCCCAACCAGATATTGATCGCCAGCACCCGGATCTCCCCCGGCGCCGCGGCGGCCACCGGCAGTCCGGCCCCGGCGGCCAGCACACCGCCCGCCACCCCGAGCACCTTCATCGCATCGCGTCGCGTCATCGAACTCGTCATAGTGACCTCACTCCGATCGTCTGCACAGCGGGACCTCGTTCGCCTTCGTGCCTAGCCAGGCCATCGGAATACCCGGTGAACTGAGCGAGAGCACCGCGCGAACACCGGCGCGGGCGCGCGTGTGCGGTGGCAGCGACCGGCCGCACATGGGACAGTCGGAGCATGAACGCGCGCCGCCGCTTTGCCGCTGTTTTCTCCGGGTTCGTGAGCATCGTCTTGATCGCGGGATGCGGCACCGCCGACAACAACGGCAGTGCGCCGACCACGTCGGCCACGCCGGGCGCCATCCCCTTGGTCTCGACGAACGATCTGCCCGCGGCGAAATCCGACGAGGTGCATCTGTTCGGGTTCAACGACCTGCACGGCAACCTGCAGCCACCGGCCGGTTCGACCGGCAAGATCGCCAACTACGACGCGGGCGGGGCCGCCTACCTGGCGACACATCTGGCGCGGTTGAAGGCGGCCTACCCGGCGAGCGCGGTGGTCGCGGCGGGCGACGACATCGGGGCCAGCCCGCTGGTGTCCGGGCTCTTCCACGACGAGCCGACCATCACGTTCATGAACAACATCGGCGTCGCCGCCTCCTCGGTCGGCAATCACGAATTCGACGACGGCGTCCTGGAATTGGCCCGGCTTCAGCAGGGCGGCTGCGCGCCGGACGGGTGTTCGCCGGGCGAACCGTTCACCGGGGCCAAGTTTCCCTACCTGGCCGCGAACGTCACCGACGCCGAGGGCAAACTGCCACCCGCGCTGACACCGTGGACCATCCTGCAGGTCGGCGGGCACAAGGTCGGCGTGGTCGGCACGGTCACCCCCGACACTGTGAATCTTGTTTTCCCCGAGGGCATTCGGGGATATCAGTTCGGCGACGGGGTGGACGCCATCAACAAGTACGTGCCGGAGATGCGGGCGGCGGGCGCCGAGACCGTCGTCGCGCTCATGCACGACGGTGGCAGTCAGCGTGCTGAGAAGGACGCGCCGATCGACTACAACGGATGCGCCGATCTCACCCCGAATGTCGTCGGGCTCGCCAAGCGCGTCGACCCCATGGTGAAGGCGCTGTTCACCGCGCACAGCCACCAGTCCTACGTGTGCACGATCGACGGCAAGGTGGTCAGCCAGGCGGCCTCCTTCGGCAGGCTGATCACCGATCTCACGTTGCGTTTCGCCCCCGAGGGCGTGCAGGCCTCGGCCGTGAACCGGGTGGTGACCCGGGACGTGACGCCGGACGCGGCCACCACCGCACTGGTCGACTTCTACGCCGAGCAGGCCCGCCCGCGCGCGGCCCGGGTGGTCGGTGCGGCGGCCGAGGTGCTGCCGCGCGAGCCGGACGCCTCGGGCGCCTCGCAGCTGGGCAATGTCATTGCCGACTCGATGCTCTCGGCAACCGCGGGATCGGCCGGTGCCGTCGCGGCGTTCATGAATCCGGGCGGCGTGCGCGCCGATCTGAAGGCGGGGCCGGTGACCTACGGCGACATCTACACCGTGCAACCGTTCGGCAATCAGGTCGTCACCCTGACACTCACCGGGCAGCAAGTCCTGCGCCTGCTCGAGCAGCAGTGGGACAACACCAGCAAGCCCGCGGTGCTCTCCCTCGCCGGCCTCACCTATGCCTACGCCGACGCAGCGCCCAAGGGCGGCAAGGTGATCGGCGACAGCGTCCGGATCGCGGGACAGCCGCTCAACCCCGCCGCTACCTACCGGATCGCCACCAACAGCTTCCTCGCCGGTGGCGGCGACGGCTTCACGGTCTTCACCGAGGGCACCGACAAGGTCCCCGGCCCCACCGATCTCGACGCTCTCGAAGCGCTCTTTCGCGACAAGCCTCCCGTCCAGGTGCCACCCGCCCGGATCGAGAAGCGATAGCCGGTCGGTAGCTACGCCTTACTGGACGTCCGACCAGTTAAGCGATACCTGGAAATTGTTGTAACACTTACCCTTTGACCTGCGCCGATGGGTGACCAGTCCCACATAGTGATCCAGTCCGGAAGGCTTGCCGGAAATGATCAGGATCATTACTGTTTCCTATAAGTCAGGACGAAGGGGTTCCTGCTTTCCAAAATCTCCGCATTCACCGTTGCATGCCGGATGACTTGTGCGACAACACGGTTCGAATGAAGAGCAGGAGAGGCGATGGCTACTTACATCGTGACGGGCGGTACCGGATTCTTGGGACGGCGGGTCGTTCAGGAACTCCTGGACAATGACCCCGAGGCCGTCATCCACGTGCTGGTGCGCGAGGAGTCGCTGCAGAAGTTCGCCGATCTCGCCACCGGATGGAACGGCGGCGAGCGGGTGTTCTCGCTGGTCGGCGATCTCACCGCCGAGGGGCTCGGACTCACCAGGGAGGCGCCCGCGGCGGATCACCTGATCCATCTCGGCGCCGTCTACGACATGACCGCCGACGAGGACACCGCGCACGCGGCCAATGTCGCGGGCACCCGGTCGGTGCTCGACCTGGCCCGCACGACCGGCGCTGTGCTGCATCATGTTTCGTCGGTCGCGGTGGCGGGCGACCACAAGGGCAAGTTCTTCGAGGAGGATTTCGACCTCGGTCAGCGACTGACCTCGCCGTATCACCGGACCAAGTTCGCGGCGGAGAAACTCGTCCGCGAATCGCGCGGGGTGCGCTGGCGGGTGTATCGGCCCGCGATCGTGGTCGGTGACTCGCGGACCGGCGCGATGGACAAGATCGACGGCCCGTACTACTTCTTCTCGGCCATCGCCAAGCTGGCCGCACTGCCGTCGGAACTGCCGCTGCCGCTGCCCGATCTCGGCGCGACCAATATCGTGCCGGTCGACTACGTGGCCGCCGCGATGGCCGCCCTGGTGCGCAAGCCCGGCTTGGACGGGCGCACCTTCCACCTGGTCAATCCCGAGCCGCAGCCGTTCAGCGAGGTGTACAGCGCGCTGGCCGCAGCCGCGGGTGCCCCGTCGGGTATCGGCGTCGTGCCGCTGAGCGCTCGCGCGTTGAGCGGGCTCTCCCAGCTGCCCGGTGTGCCCGCGGTGCGCGATTTCCTCTTGGAGCAGTTGGGGATTCCGGCCGCCGTCGCGCCGCACACCTCCTTCTCCGCAGAGTTCATCTCGGACTCGACTCGGGCGCAGCTGCGCGGCACCGGGCTGTCGGTGCCGCCCTTCGCCAGCTATGCCGACCGGCTCTGGCAGTACTGGCGGGAGAACCTCGACCCGCATCGCGGGCAGCCTGCCGTGGCCAACGAGCCGCTGAACGGTCGGATCGTGCTCATCACCGGTGCGTCGTCGGGCATCGGCCTGGCCACCGCGCATGCGGTCGCGCGCCGCGGCGCCACCGTCCTCATGGTGGCCCGCGGCAAGGACGACCTGGCCGACGCGGCCGACTCCGTGCGCGCGGAAGGTGGTGTGGCCTATGACTATCCGTGCGACATCACCGACGCCGACGCGGTCGCGACGCTGGTGCAGGTCGTGCTCACCGAGCACGGCCACGTCGACTACCTGGTGAACAACGCGGGCCGTTCGATCCGCCGGTCGGTGCTGAACTCCACCGACCGCATGCACGATTTCGAGCGGACGATGGCGGTCAACTACTTCGGCGCGGTCCGGCTGATCCTGGCGCTGCTGCCCTCCATGCGGGCCAGGCGCTTCGGCCACATCGTCAACATCTCCTCGATCGCCGTCCAGACCAAGGTGCCGCGGTTCGCCGCCTACGTGGCGAGCAAATCGGCGCTGGACAACTTCAGCGAGATCGCGGCCGTCGAAAACCGGGATGCCGGAATCACTTTCACCTCGGTGCGGATGCCGCTGGTGCGCACCCCGATGATCGCCCCCACCGACCTCTACAAGTCGCTGCCCGTCCCGGACCCCGACCAGGCGGCCGCCATCGTGGTCCGCGCACTCGAGGATCGCCCGCACCGCATCGACACCCCCGTCGGCACCTTCGCCCAGGCCGTCGACCTCCTGATGCCGTCGGTGAAGCAGACCATCCTGCACCAGGGTTTCCGCCTCTTCGGGGAATCCCCTGCGGCACAGGGCAAGAAGAAGGCAGCGGCGAAGGCCGACGCCGGACGCAGCCCGCTGCAGGTCCTCTCCCCGGTCCTCATGCCCTTCATGGCACTGCCCGGCCCGGCCGCCCGAGTGGCCCGGGTGGTGCCCGGCCTGCAGTGGTAGTCGCGAGCTGATCAACGCCGTCGTCCGACAGGGCGACGGCGTTGATCGTTACCGGATGTGGGTGAGCTTGTCCGGGTTGGTGACCGAATAGATGCCGCCGATCGTGTTGTCCGGCAGCACATCCAGCACGACCACGGCGAGCGGACCGGAGCCGTCGAACACGACGGCGCACGGGTCGCCGCTGACCGCGCGGTAGCTGATCTGGTAGTCGGCGCGCAGGCCGCGGGCGACGTTCAGGAAGAGTTCGGCGACGGCCGCGCAGCCGTGCACCGGGCGCAAGCTCGTCGCGGGCCCCTTACTACCGCCGTCGGTCCACAACGTCACCTCCGGCGCCAATACGGCGAGCAACTCCGCCAGGTCGCCACCCATCGCGGCGGCCACGAACCGCTCCGTCACCGCTCTACGCAGCCGCGCATCGGCCTGCTGTCGCGGCCGGCGGGCCTGCACGTGCTGGCGCGCACGGTAGGCGAGTTGCCGCACCGCCGTCGGGCTGCGGTCGACCAACTCCGCGATCTCACTGTACGAGTACGCGAAGACCTCGTTCAAGACGAACACCGCGCGCTCGATCGGTGTGAGTGATTCCAAGACCACCAGTAGTGCCATGGAGAACGACTCGGCGTCGATCACCGCGTCTTCGGTGCCCGCGGGTTCGTGCACCACCGGCTCGGGCAGCCATTGTCCGACATAGGTCTCCCGGCGCCGATTCATCGCGGTCCGTCTGCCGAGTGCGTGATTCACCGCGACGCGAACCAGATACGCGCGCGGGTTCTCGATCGGCACGCTGCCGCGCGGCGCCCAGGACAGCCAGGTCTCCTGGAGCACGTCCTCGGTGTCGGCGATGCTGCCGAGCATGTTGTAGACGACGGAGAACAGCAGTTCCCGGTGTCGCAGGAACACCGCTGTCGCGGCGTCGGTCTCCGCCGCCGTGGGTGTGCGTGCGCGGTCCGGATCGATCATGGGGCGGCTCCTGTTTCGGTGGCGGGTCGATCATCAGAGCGCCGGAAGCCCACCGCGATAACACTTTCGGTGCCCGATGGTGATCCATCTCACCCCCGCGTTACGTTCGGGCCGCGCAGTTCCCTCCTGATCTGGGTAAGCGGCACCGTTGCCGCCCGACCCGAAACCAGGAGGCTGCCATGCGCACTGCGATCCACGACGTTCGTGTGTTCAACGGCGAACAGACCGAATCCCGCGCCACCGTATTGATTGTCGATGACCGGATCGCCGCATACGACGGCGGCCCGGCCGATATCGACATCGACGGCGCGGGACGGACCCTGCTGCCCGGCCTGATCGACGCGCACACCCACATCTTCGGCGACGACCTGCGTACGGCACTGGCCCACGGCGTGACCACCGAACTCGACATGTTCTGCCTGCCCACCAATCTCGCGGCACGGCGCGTGCTGGCCGCCGAACGTGACGATGTGGCCGACTTCCGCAGCGCGGGCACCCTGGCCACCGCGCCGGGCGGTCATCCGAGTCAGTTGCTGTCCGCGCCCGGCATGGACACCCTCGGCGCGGAACCGTTCGACATGATCCGATCTGCCGATCAGGCCGCCGATTTCGTGCGGGCCCGGCAAGCCGAGGGCGCGGACTACCTCAAGATCGTCATCGATGACGGTGGCGTACACGGCACCGAACTTCCGGTGCTGTCGGCGGACACGGTGGCAGCGCTGGTCGCCGCCGCGCACGAGGCGGGGCTGATCACCATCGCGCACGCGCTCACCGCGGCGGAGGTACGCGTCGCGGTCGAGGCCGGAGTCGACGGCCTCGCCCATGTCTGGACGGAGACCGGCTCCGACTCCGACGCACTCGTGGAACAGGTTGCCGCACAGGGAATTTTCGTCGTCAGCACGCTCGTCTACTTCGAGGCCATCACCCAGCACGCCGGGGCCGCCGCCGACTGCGTGGTACCCGGCACGGCCGACGGCGCGGCCGAGGTCGCGCGCGCACTGCACCGAGCGGGTGTGCCCTTGCTCGCGGGCACCGACGCCACGCCGTTCGTGCCCGCCCACGGTGTCGATCTGCACCGCGAACTCGTGCTCCTCACCGCAGCGGGCCTGAGCAACGAACAGGCCCTCGCTTCGGCAACGAGCCTGCCCGCCAAGCACTTCGGGCTCACCGGCCGCGGCCGGATCGCCCCGGGCCTGCGCGCGGATCTGCTGCTCGTCGACGGTGACCCGACCGCCGACATCACCGCAACCTCGGCGATCGCCGACGTCTGGCGCCGCGGCGTGCGCCGAACCCGCTGACCCGCAACGAACTCCACCCCCTTTGTTCGAGCCGCACACCCCCTATACCGGGTGTGCGGCTTACTCAAAAGGTGTGCACCTTCCTTTCACAACCCGCGCCACCGTGCCATATTTCGCAAATTGGGGGCGATCGGGGCGGGGGTGTTCAGATTCGGGCGCGGTTGGGTGGGGTGATATGGGGGTAGCGGTAGTGGATTCGGGCGATGCAGTGGCGCACTGTGTGCAGCTCCGCGTGTAGGTCGCGCAGTCGCTGTGTTTGGAATGTCCTTTCGGCGGTATTGATGGCGCGCGCGAGGGTGCGGGCGTGTGCGGCGAGCAAGTCCAGAAAGACCCGGGCTTGTGCGATGTCGGAATCATCGGACATTCGCTGTTCCTATCACGCGTTCCGTGGGCGGCACCACCGGAACTCCCCGCGTTCCACCGGATTTCGCCGCAGCGTGTCCGAATCGAAAAGGACCACCGGTGTTTCAGAGAATTTGCTGCGCATGGCGAACAAAGGGCCGTCGGTGGTACCGACGCACCTGGCGCGAACAGCCGACAGCGGGGCCGACCCTAGGGTCGGCCCCGCCGCGGATTTCCCGGTGGAGGACTCAGACTCGCGAAGCGGCGAACTCCGCAGCAGGCCACATGGCCCACCCGTAGTTGCCGTGCGCGCCGAAGTCGAAGCCGGCACCGCACACCGGATCGCCACCGGTGCAGTAGTTCGCGGTGCGCCAGCCGTACAGATCCGGCACGTTCCAGCCGACCAGCCGGACCGGATCACCGAACAGCAGCACCGCCGCCACCCGCCATTCCATATCGAACGGGAGGGTGTGCATGCCACCGAGCGCGGTCACGATGCCGGTCCCGAGCACGCCGTGGGTCACCACCGCGCCCTGCGAGTAGCCGACCAGGATGAACCGCTGATCAGGGCAGATCGAGGACTGCCACATGATGTGCGCGGTCATGTCCTGGGTGCCCCGGCTGATCGAGGTCGGATCCATCAGGTCCGCAGGATAATTGACGCGGTACGCGCTGGAGCTCACCGGAAGCGTCTGTTGCAGCGTCGCATACAGTGGATCGCCGACCCCCGAACCCAGATATCCGGGTTCGTTGGTACCTCGTGCGACCACCACCTCGACCGCTGTACAGGGCGACGCCCACGCACTCGATCCTGTCGTCGTTCCGAATCCCGCGACGAGCAGTAGCACAATGAATGCCTGCACCACCCGCCACTTTTCGAAATGAATTACCTTCCGGTTTGCCATCGTGATCACCCGCTCACGCCGTTGTGAGAAGCCGAGTGACACTTGTCATAGACAAGTGCCACTCGGCTATATCTGCGAAGGTAAGAACGGCGGAGCGGGCCGTCAAGCAAAAGGACCCGAACGATGCGTACTCAGAACCTAATCGTGTCCTGCCGGGCTTTTTCTATGGCACGAGAACCGCTGCGCCCGTGAAACGTCCGTGCGCGAGGTCCGCGAGGGCCTGATTTGCCGCTCCCAAGGAGTACCCACGGGTGGTCACTTCTATGCGGTGTTCGCCTGCGAGGGAGAGAAATTCGCGGGCGTCGGCGCGGGTGTTGGCGGTGACCGAGCGAATTTCCCGCTCCTGGAACAGGTGCCGCTGGTAATTCAACGCCGGGATGTCACTGAGGTGAATGCCCGCGATGGCGAGGATGCCGCCGCGATCCAGCGCCTCGAGCGCGGGCGGCACCAGGCTGCCGACCGGCGCGAACATGATCGCCGAATCCAGTTGCACCGGAGGCGGATCCGCGGCGCCCTGCGCGGAGGCGGCGCCGAGCGCCAGGGCCAGCTCCCGTGCGGCCGGGTCGCGGGTCATCACGTGCAGCTCCGCGCCGCGGGCCAGCGCTACCTGGGCAGCGATATGCGCGCTGCCGCCGAAGCCGTAGAGACCGAGACGGCCGCCGGGTGGCAGTGCGGCGCGTTCCAGTGCGCGGTAACCGATGATGCCCGCGCACAGCAGCGGGGCCAGTTCGGTATCGGCGTAGCCGTCCGGTAGTCGCAGCGCGTAATCGGCTGGCACAGTAGCGAATTCGGCGTAGCCGCCGTCGGCATCCCAGCCGGTGTAAGTCGAACGGGGGCAGAGATTTTCGGCGCCGCGCAAGCAGTACTTGCAGGCGCCGCAGGTATGTCGCAGCCAGGCGATGCCGACCCGATCACCCACGGCGAAGGTCTGGGTGAACCGCGACTCTTCGGCCACCGCGCCGACCCCGGGCCCGACGGCCACCACCTCCCCGACCACCTCGTGTCCGGGTACCACCCCCACCCGATGCACCGGCAGGTCGCCCTCGGCCACGTGCAGGTCCGTCCGGCACACACCACACGCCAGCACGCGCACGAGTAACTCGTCGGCGGCGGGCTCGGGCACCGGCTCCCGCACTTGCTCCAACGGTGCCGCATCGATCGGGCCTGGGCGTCGCACGCGCCAGCCGGTCATCGATGTCGGCCGATCGACCTCGGTCATACCGATCTCTCCTTTGTCACCAGGATGCACGGTCGTATCGAGTAGCGGTCACCCTACTCGTCTGATTTCACCACGTCACAGCGCCGAATCTGATACATTTATGTATTGAATACATTTCTGTATCCATTCGGCCGGTCCGCACCGGTCCCGCTCGAGGAGGTGCCCGTTGTCGTCCACCGACGCGAGAACCTCGGCGACCCGCGTCACCCGCCGCCGCGCCGAGACCAGGGAGCGGTTGCTCACCGCCGCCTACGAAGCCTTCGCCGAGGAAGGCTTCGGCAAGGCCACCGTGGAACGCGTCTGCGAGCGCGCCGGATTCACCCGCGGCGCCTTCTACTCGAACTTCGGCTCGCTCGACGAGTTGTTCCTGGCCATGTGGGAGCAGCGCTCGGCCGCCATGCTCGCCGACGTGCAACGCCTGCTCGACGATATCCCGGTCGGCGGCACCGATGTGCGCACGTCGATCGAGCGGCTGGAGCGGGCGGTACCGATCGATGAGGGCTGGTACCGCATCACCGCGGAGTTCACCACGCATGCGCTGCGCAATCCCGAACTGCGGCGGGTGATGGCCGCGCGCGAAGAGGCGATCGTCGGCGCCCTGATGCCGACCGTCGTCGCGGGCTTGGCCAAGATCGGCCGCACCGTGCCCGACCCGGAAGCCCTGGGCCAGGCCCTCGTCGCGGTGCACGACGGCACCAGCGTGCAGGTGCTGATGGAACCACGCAGCCGCGTCGTGCGACGCAGGCGCACCGACCTCTTTTACCACGTCGTGCTGGCCTACAGCACCGAAACCGAAGGATGAACATGTCCGATTCCGCATTCGCCACCGAGGCAGATGTCATCGTCGTCGGCGCCGGGCTGGCCGGCCTCGTCGCGACGCACGAGCTGGTCAAGGCGGGCCGCAAGGTGCACGTGCTCGACCAGGAGAACCGCAACAACCTCGGCGGGCAAGCGTTCTGGTCGCTCGGCGGGCTGTTCATGGTGGACACCCCGGAGCAGCGGCGACTCGGCATCAAGGACTCCTACGACTTGGCGCTGCAGGATTGGCTCGGCTCGGCCGGTTTCGACCGCGACGACGAGGACTTCTGGGGCAAGCAGTGGGCGCAGGCCTATGTGCGGTTCGCGGCCACCGAGAAGCGCGACTATCTGCACGAGCTCGGGCTGCGGATCACCCCGGTGATCGGGTGGGCCGAGCGCGGCGGGAGTTTCGCCGACGGGCACGGCAATTCGGTGCCGCGTTTCCATCTCACCTGGGGCACCGGGCCGGAGGTGGTTCGGGTGTTCGCCGAGCCGGTCCTCGAAGGGGAACGAAAAGGGTTGGTCGGCTTCAGTTTCCGGCACCGGGTCGATGAACTGATCATCGAGGACGGTGCCGCGGTCGGCGTGCGGGGCAGCGTCCTCGCGGAGACCGACCTCGACCGCGGTAAGGCCTCGTCGCGAGAGGTGGTCGGCGAGTTCGAGTTCCGGGCGAAGGCGGTGATCGTCACCTCCGGCGGCATCGGGCACAACCACGAGATGATCCGGCGCAACTGGCCCACCGAACGGCTCGGCAAGTGCCCGGAGACGATGATCTCCGGCGTGCCCGCGTACGTGGACGGGCGGATGCTCGCCATCACCGAGTCCGCGGGCGGCGCCCTGGTCAACCGGGATCGGATGTGGCACTACACCGAAGGCATCAAGAACTGGGACTCGATCTGGCCCGACCACGGCATCCGGATCATTCCCGGGCCGTCGTCGCTGTGGTTCGACGCGAACGGAACACGCTTGCCCGCACCGTGTTTCCCGGGTTTCGACACCATCAGCACGATGAAGGCGATCCTGGCCACCGGCTACGACTACTCCTGGTTCGTGCTCACCCAGTCGATCATCGAGAAGGAGTTCGCGCTGTCGGGTTCGGAGCAGAACCCCGACATCACCGGCAAGGACTGGAAATTCACGCTCAAGAGCCGCCTCGCCAAGGGCGCGCCGGGGCCGGTGGAGGCGTTCAAGCAGCACGGCGCCGACTTCGTGGTGGCGGACAACCTGCGCGAGCTGGTCGCCGGAATGAACAAGATCGCGCGCGGCCCGCAGCTCGACTACGACGCGCTGGAAGGCCAGATCGTCGCCAGGGACCGGGAAGTGACGAACAAGTACACCAAGGACAGTCAGCTGATGGCGATCACCAACGCGCGCCAGTACCTCGGCGACAAGGTGAGCCGGGTCGCCAAGCCGCACCGGATCCTCGACCCGGCGGCAGGCCCGCTCATCGCGGTCCGGCTCAACATCATCACGCGGAAAACGCTGGGCGGCTTGCAAACCAACCTCGATTCGCAGGTGATGCGCCAGGACGGCACCGCATTCCCCGGCCTGTACGCGGCGGGTGAGGTGGCCGGGTTCGGCGGCGGCGGGGTGCACGGATACAACGCGCTGGAGGGCACCTTCCTCGGCGGGTGCATCTTCTCCGGGCGTGCCGCGGGTAAGGCCCTGGCCGCGAAACTCGGCTAGGCCCTGTCGAAAGCCGCGTCTAGGGGCGGCAGGCCGCGGAGACCAGGCTCGACGACGGTGGCGGCGCGGCGGCCAGCGTGGTCGGCGAGGTGATCGGCGGTGGCGTGGTCACGGGCGCGGCGACCGGCGGCGCCCCGCTGTAGAGCCGGGTACCGGTCGGGTGCACGCCCGGCTCCAGGTCGATGTCGTGGATCTCGGCCTGGTTGCCGTGCACGTCGGTGACCCGCGCGACGAAGGGGCCTGCCCCGGCGCCGGAGATGGTCCAGTAGTTGTCCATGCCGCGGGTGAGGGGCCGCCAGTCGCCGCCGAGCACATGCCGGATAGCGATGTCCTGCAACGGGTTTCCGGCACCGCTGACCAGCATGGCGAACCATGCGCTGCTGGAATCCGGTTTCACCTGATAGGACAGTTCCGGCGGCGGCTCCGGGTTGTGCACCACGTTGTAGCGGATCGGCACCACCCCGTCGGACAGGTCGGCGAGCTGCGCGAAGGCGGCGACGCTCAGATCCAGTTGTCCCGGAGCACATGCCGGGCAACGGTCGACGATGAGCGCGCGCACGTCGCCCCGCGGCCCCTGGATGTCGAGGTACGCACCGCACGGATCGGCCCTGCCGAATTCCGGCGTCGACATCCCCACATAGAAGCCGTCCAGCGGCAGTCCGGCGAACGAGCACGAGACGCCCTGACTGAACGAGTAGAACCGCGCCTCACCGGAGACCACCGGCTGCGGGTCCGTCACGGGGGCGGTGATCGGCGTGAAACCGCTGTTGTCCACCGGCATTCGCGCGGTCGACGACTGGGTGAGCGCGCTCGGCGTCTCACAGTGCAGCGGGTCGGGGCGGGTCAGCCAGACCGCCGCACCCGCGATCGCGACCAAACCGATCGCAGACCACAGCCACCCCGAACGGACGTGTCGTTGATTGATAGGTATCCGGTGCATCGCTCCCCGACTACGGTTCACCTGCACGTGACTGCCTCGCGAGCGCTCGGCTGCGTCACGCGCCGGACGCGCTGCAAGATGGTTCGCTCGCTGCGCTCCTTCACGGACTGTCCATCCTGACGTCCATCAGGAAAGCAGTCGGACGGCCCGCCCATACGGCGAACGAAAATTCTCCGCAGTGAAAGGCTCGCGCTTCAGCAAGCACGGGGCAAACGCCCAGCATCCTGCTGGACACTCCAGCAGCCCACCGGAAATCATCCGGTCGCGCCGCACCCCCCGGCGACGCCAACCGGTCAGGAGGCGCGGCGCTTCGCTTTCGGCAGAGCTTTGGTGGCGATCTTGTCGACATCGGCGAGCAGTTCCCGGCCGAATTCGGCCTCGGCCTCGTAATGGCGCACGCACCAGCGCAATACAGCGGCCGGATAGGACTGAGCCGGATCGTCGCCCGCACCCGCCGCGTCCGCCTCGGCCAGCCCCCGCATCCGGTCGGCGTAACCGATGTGCTCGGTGAGGATTTCGCGCAGCCGATCCGGCTCCGCCAGGTGGCCCAGCCAGGCGCGCAGCATCACGCTGTGCTTGAGCACCGGCGCCTCCACCGGCGCGTGGTTCACCCAATGCGCCGCTGCCGCACGGCCGTTCGCGGTGATGGCATACATGCGCTTGCCGCGCACGCCGTCCTCCTGCAGCACCGTGCGCGAGGTCGCGTAGCCGTACTTCTCCAGCCGTTTCAGCTCGGCATAGATCTGGCTGAACGACGGGCTCCAGTAGAAGAACTGCACGCTGCCGTCGGCCCACTTCTTCAGGTCGTAACCGGATAGTTCGTCCGCATGCGAGAGCATTCCGAGCACGGCCCAGCTGGTCGTGGGAAGGTCGGGTACCTCGGCTTTCGCCGAAACAGCCTGCGCGTCGGTCACCAGTAGAACTATATCGCTCAGGCATATTTCAGGGGGCTGGCGCAGCATGCTCGCCCTACCCCCGGCGTCCCCGATCCGGCCGCACACTTTCTGATTTCACGCATACCGAATCGCATGCGATTCCTTGTGCGGGAAATCAGAAAGTGTGCGGCTGCGCGGCGGAGGGCGGTTGGGGGTGGCGTAGGGTGCTCGGCATGTCGCGTGCGCGCATTATTCGGATCGCTACTCGGTCCAGTCCGATGGCGGTGGCTCAGGCGGAGCAGGTTGCCGGGTTGCTTGCGGGGCTCGGGGTGGAGAGTGAGCTGGTCAAGGTCACTACCGCCGGGGATCGGTGGATGGGTGATCTGTCGAAGCTCGGCGGCAAGGGCGCCTTCGTCAAGGAGATCGACCACGCGCTGCTGGTGGACGAGGCTGATCTCGCGGTGCACTGCCTCAAGGACATTCCCGGCGATATCCCGGTGCCCGAAGGACTGGCGTTCGCCGGATATCTGGCGCGCGACGACGTGCACGACGCGGTGATCACCGGTAACGGCGCACCGCTCGCCGAGCAGCCGGAGGGCACCGTGGTCGGCACCAGCTCGGTGCGCCGGACCGCGCAGCTGCTCCTGCACTACCCGCACCTGACGGTGAAACCGTTGCGCGGCAACGTGAATACTCGACTGGCTCGGCTCGAAGAGGGCCACGTCGATGTGCTGATCGCGGCCGTCTCCGGGCTGCACCGCGTCGAGCAGGCGCATCGGATCACCGAGACCCTCGATCTCGAGACCATGTGCCCGCCGATCGGCGCGGGCATCATCGCGCTGGAGTGCCGGACCACCGACACCGAACTGCTGGAACTCGGCGCCCGCCTGGACGACCCGGACACACACCGCCAGGCCGATGCCGAACGCGCCATGCTGCACGCCCTGCAGGGGCACTGCAACTCCCCCATCGCCGGCTACGCCACCACCGAACGCACCGGCCGACTGACCTTGCACGGCAAGGTGTTCAGCCCGGACGGTGCCCAGTGGCTGGACTCCCGTCAATGGGGTGTCCCGGAAGATCCGCAGGCGCTCGGTTTCTTCGTCGGCGCGGATCTGCTGCGCCAAGGCGCGCGGGCGATCATCGACGCGATCCCGCACTGACCCGCAGGCTCAGCGCCAGCGGGCGTGCCGCGGGAAAAGCGAACGACCCGCCTCGTGCGCGACCTCGACCAGCACCCGTGCCAGCCGGGCGGTATCCAGAACTGTTCGCTCGCCGCCGATTTGGCCGGACAACGACAGGGCGGCCACCGCGGCTCCGCGACCGCGGAGCGGGACGGCCACACAGGCGATGCCCGCCACCGACTCCTCGTTGTCCACCGCGACGCCCTGCCGCTGCCGGACGCGGGCGAGTTCACGATGCAATTCGGCTCTGTCGCAAATGGTTCGGGCGGTCAGCTGCGGTAGATGATCTCGGAACGAGGTCTCGACGATGCTCGGTTCGAGGGATGCGAGCAGCGCCTTGCCCAGCGCGGTGCTGTGCGCGGGCATGCGGCCGCCGAGGCGCGTCGGGATGCTGGCGGCGAACCGGCCGCCCGCCTTGTCCAGGTAGAGCACCTCGCGACCGTCCAGCACACCGAGGTGTCCGACCATGCCGGTGCGTTGACAGAGGTCGTGTAGCAGCGGGCTCACCACATCGCGAATCTCGTTGTGGTCAGCGGCAAGTCCGCCCAGCTCCAGGGTGCGCATGCCGAGTCGATAGCCGCCTGGGGCGTGCGCGAGCCAGCGCAGCCGGATCATCTGATCCAGGATGCGATGCACCGTCGAGCGGGGCAGGCCGGTGCGTTCGGACAGTCCGAGCAAGGTGAGCGTCGGCGTCGCACCGTCGAAAGCGTCCAGTATCAACGTCATTCGCTCGATCATGGAGACCGGCGGCTGGGACGGCCGAGGCATCGGCGCCGATCCCGCCCACAACTCTCCGGATTCGGGAGGGGTCACCGCCTCGACCGCCATGGCTCACCTCCACTGTGTGCTCGCCTAGAGCTTAGAAGTATTTCTAATAGGCATGTACGTTTCCGGCGCACTCGTTTGTGTGCCCCATCACAGTGCCTCGGTGGGCGCGCGGTGACATCCCGGAAACTACGGAGAGCACTACGGATCTTCTCGGTAGCCGGGAGCCAATGTTGACAACTATGCGCGGCTGCTCTGCTCCTCGACCATGGCGGACAACCACTCTCGGGTGTAGCGCTCGGCGAGCAGCGGGAGGAAGTTGTCGATGGTGGCGTGGTCGGCGACGTGCTCATACGCTGAGCGAAGGAACTGTTCGATGGCCTGGTCGTCGACGAGACCGTTGAATTCTTCTTCGAGCCGGAGCGCGGCCGCGTGCAGGGCGACCGCCTGATCGAGGGACGGATCGTGCGGGTTGGGCGTGGTAACAGGGCTGTCGTTCACTGCGGACTCCCGATCGTGACGAGACTTTCGGTGCGGTGAGCACATGTACTGGCTGCGACATGCCTCGCTAGATAGGTACCCATCGGTCGGCTCGGAACACATTCGAGACCGTAACGGAGCAAATTAGAACAGGTTATTGTTTACTGAGTGGTGACATGCCACGCTGGTCGGATGGATCTCGCCGCCATCGAAGCCGTCCGTCAGCTCAAGTACCGATACTTCCGGACGCTCGATCTCAAACAGTGGGACGCGTTCGGCGACACCCTCGCCGTCGACGCCGCCGGGCGCTACGGCACGCACGCGCTCGGCGAACCGCTCACCCTGGACGGCCGCGACGCCATCACCGCGTTCATGCGGGAGAACCTCGGGCCCGCGGTCGTCACGGTCCATATCGCGAACCATCCCGAGATCACCGTGCACGGCGACACCGCTACCGGCTCATGGGCTTTCGAGGACACGGTGATCGCCACCGAATACAACGTGCTGATCCGTGGTGCCGGGTACTACACCGACAGTTACCGGCTCGACGCCGACGGCAGCTGGCGCATCGCCTCGACCAGTTACCAGCGGATCTACGAATCGATGCAGTCGCTCGCCGACACGCCCAGCCATCAACTGCTGTCGAACATGTGGGCGGCGCCCACAGCGAAATAGGCGGCTCGGCGCGGCGATTAAGCTGGGTGCGTGGCGGGAACGCGGCTGATCGGCCGAGACCACCCGGCGGCACTGCTGCGGGAGGCGTTGCGCCGCACGGTGTCCAGTCACGGTGGGCTGGTTGTGGTGTCCGGCGAGGCGGGCATCGGGAAGACGACGCTGGTCACCGAGGTCGTCGGCGAGTTCGACGACCGCGAGGTGCTGGTGCTCACCGCGACGGCGTGGCGCGGCGACGGCACCCCCGGATTCTGGCCGTGGGTGCAGGTGCTGCGCGGACTCCGGCGCGCCGCCACCCCTGAGCAGTGGGCCGCCGTCGACGATGCGGCGGGTAACGCGCTGTCCTTCCTGATCGGTGAGGCCGAACAGCCGGACCCCGCGGCCGGGTCACTGTTCCGGATCGGGGACGCGGTGACCGAGGCGCTCGTCACGGCCAGCGCGCTGCGGCCGGTGTTCGTGGTGATCGACGATCTGCACCGGGCCGATCCGGCATCGATCAGGTTGGTGGCCTTCGTCGCCCGGCATTCGTGGTTCGAGCGGTTGGCGATCGTCGGCACCGTGCGCGACACCGATATCGACGCGTCACTGCGAAAGGTGTTCGGTGAGTTGCTGACTGCCGCGCGCACCATCGAGCTGACCGGTCTGCCGGTCGACGGGGTCGCGGCGCTGGTCGGCAGCGTGACGGGTGCGCACGCCGACGAGGAGGTCGTGCACACGCTGCACAGTTTGTCCGGCGGCAATCCCTTCCTCGTCGAACAGGCCGCGCGCCTGTGGCAGGCGGGCAGTCCGCTCAACACCTTGGCTCCCGGTGTGCGGGAAACTTTGGACGCACGCCTCGCACCGCTGCCGGCCACCGCGATTGATATCTTGACGACCGCCGCACTGGTCGGGCGCGAGTTCGCCGCGGCGGTGGTGGCGGCCAGTACCGGGTGCGATATCGCCGTCGTGCAAGAACAATTGGCCGCAGCCGTACGCGCCAGGCTGGTCACCCCGCTGTCCGGCGAGCGGTTCACCTTCGTGCACGATCTGGTCCGCGAGACACTGCGCGCCAGGATCGGCGAGGCGGAGGCCCGTAAACGCCACGCCGCCATCCTCGCCGCGCTCGAGCAGCTGCCACGAGAGGTCTCCGGGGCGACCCCGAGCGACCTGGCACACCATGCTTACGACGCCGCCGACGCGATCGACGATGACCGGACGCTGCGGTATCTGCTCGACGCGGCGGCCGACGCATGCGGCCGGCTGGCCGCAGGTGAAGTCGCCGAGCACTACCGGCACGCGCTCACCCGGATTCCCGAGAACCAGGCCGAGCTGCGCGACACAGTCGGACTCGGTTTGGCTGCGGCACAGAGCGATTCGGGTGAGCTGGCCGCCGCGCGCCACACCTACGAGGCCTTGCTGACCACCGCCAGGGCACGCTCGGCGGCAGAGCTGTTCGCCAGGGCCGCGCTCGGGCTGCACGTGCTGGGCATGCCCGATCCGGAACGGGAGGCACAGCGCGAGATCGAGATCATGGACCAGGCGCACCGGATGCTGCTGGCCGAACGCCCGCCCACCGATCCCCTTGCCGTGCAGGTGCTTGCCGCCGCGACACGTGTGCGGGTGCATACCGGGCATGCGCTGCGGCCCGACGCCACCGACCGGGCGAGTGCCGAAACGCTGCGCCTGGCACGGGAATCCGGGGACGATGACGCCCTCGCGGCGAGCCTACTCGCCCGGCACGACGCGATCTGGCGACCCGGCGCCGCCGGCGACCGGCTGCCGCTGGCCGACGAGCTCGCCCGGGTCGGCCGCCGGATGCACCGCGACGAGCTCGAATTGCAAGGCCGCCTGCTGCGATTCGCCGCATTGCTGGAGCTCGGGGACCCGCGCGTGCACACGGAGTTGGCCGCGTTCCGCGCACTGGCGGACCGGGCCCGGCATCCCCGCTTCCGTTTCATCGCGTTGTCGCGAACGGGTGCCTTGGCCATGGTGAGCGGTCGATTCGCGGACGCGCGCACGGCCATCGATGATGCGTACGCCCTGGCGGAACGACTCGGCGAAGTCGATCGGGTGCCGCTCTGGCTCGAACAGCGTTGGGCCCTTGCTCTTTTCACAGGCGATCTCGCGGAAGCCGATGCCTTCGTGGACCGCTATCGCGAGCTGGCGGGCGAGTACACGGCGATCGTGGACGTGATCACGGCGGCCCGGCGTGGTGATGTCGAGCGAGTCCGGCGCGGCGTCGGCGACCTTCCGGCGCTGTACGAGTTCTATCCCCGGCACTTCCACCCCGCCATCCTGATCGCGCAGGTGTATGCCGCGCTCGTCCTCGATGATCCGGAGCTGCGAGCTACGGTGCGCGCCGAGCTGGTTCCGCTGGCCGGGTGGTGGGCGGTGGTCGCGGGTGGCGGCGCCGTCTACGGTCCGTACGCCTATTGGCTCGGGCGGGTGGCGGCGGCCGACGGCGACCTCGACGCCGCAGCCGAACATCTCACGGCCGCAGCGGATGCGGCACACCGGATGCGGGCGCAGCCGTGGGTCGAGGCAGCGCGGCACCACCTGCGGCTGATTTCGCATCGGGAGCCACCGCCGGTCCGCGCACCGGCACCACCGCCGGACAACGAGTTCCGGTTCGACGGCGCGGTGTGGACGCTGCGGTTCGCCGATCGCACCGTCCACCTGCCCGACGCCAAAGGAATCCGGGATCTGCACGTGCTGCTCGCACATCCGGGACACGACATCCCGTCGCTGGAACTGTTCGGTGCACCCGACGCCGGAACCCAGCACGCGGCACAGTCTTTCGGCAGCGATCCGGTGCTCGACGATCGCGCCAAAGCCGAGTATCAGCGACGGCTCAACACCCTCGACGCCGAGATCGATCGGGCCGTCGCGGTCGGAAACGACGCTCGCGCGGTCGAACTCGACCAGGAACGCGCCGCGCTGCTCGACGAGCTACGCCGCACCTCAGGGCTGGCCGGACGCACCCGCCGGCTCGGCGACGACGCGGAGCGCGCCCGCAAAACCGTCTCCGCCCGGGTCCGCGACACGTTGCGCCGGATCGATCGGCTGCACCCCGAACTCGCCGAACACCTGCGCGCCGCGGTCTCCTTGGGTTTGCTCTGCCGGTATCAGCCGCACCGTGAGATCCGCTGGCGGCTCATCTAGCGCCGCGAGATCCGATCTAGCGCCTTCCCAGTAGAGACCACACTCGGAAGGAGCACACCATGCACCAGATCGTCCCCAACCTCTGGGAGACCGAGACCCTCAGCCCGTTCCCCGGCCTGAACACCCACGCCTACCTCTGGACGACCCCCGAGGGAAATGTGTTGTTCTACAACACCACCATCCCCGAGGAGTTCGACAAGATGGCCGAACTCGGCGGCGTCGCCCACCACTACCTGAGCCATCGCGACGAGATCGCCTCGTCCCTGTCCACGGTCCGCACGCGCTTCGACGCGAAGCTGCACATCCACAAGGCCGACGCGGTCATGGTCACCGACACCCCCGTCGACGACGCCTTCGACACCCGCCACACCGCGATCGCCGGCCTCGAGGTGATCCCCACCCCCGGCCACACCCCCGGCAGCGCCTGCTACCTCGCCACCATCGATGACAAACGCTACCTCTTCACCGGCGACACCCTCGTCCTCGGCGAGAACGGCAAGTGGTGGGCCGGGTACATCGAAGGCCACAGCGACCGCGACACCCTCCTCACCACCCTCGACGCCCTCGCCCAACTCGAGCCAGACGTCATCGTTTCCAGCGCCTTCATGAGCGACAACGGTGTCATCGAACTCGGCGACCGCCCCTGGTCCGAGTGCGTCGCCGAAGCACGCAGCGGCCTGCTCGCCGATCCGCCGAAGGAGTAGGCGCACGCCGCAGCAGCCCACTGCGGCGGTGCGGGGCGGCGCACATCGCGCGCCCCGGCTGGAACGCGGGCGGGCAGGCGGCGGTCGCGGCACTGACCGATCTCGGTGCGGTCTTCGATATGAGCGGCCTGTTCGACCACGAATATCGGTCCAGTTTCCGGGTGCTGGCGCTGTACTGGGGTGGCTCGGCGGCGGATGCTCCTACTATGTCCTCCCTTGCGCCCAATGAGTTCTCGACCGAAGTCACCTATCTCAATACCGCCTCGTTCGGGCTGCCGTCCGCGCGTTCGCTGGTCGCCGTTCAGGAGGCGAGTGAGCGGTGGGCGGCGGGGCGGGGTGGTCCGATGTCGAACGACGTACTGGTGCCGAGGTTGCGGGAGGGGTTCGCGCGGCTGCTGGCGGGTGCTACCCCGGACGACATCGCGCTCGGTGGTGCCGCTTCGCAGCTGATCGGGCCAATCGCGGTCGCGCTGCCGCCGGGGGCCGAGGTGCTGGTGGCCGAGGGCGAGTTCGCTTCGGTCACCATGCCGTTCCTGCACCGGGGTGATCTCGCGGTGCGGGTGGTGCCGCTGGAGCGGCTGGCCGAGGAGGTGCGGCCGGAGACCGCGTTGGTGGCGGTGAGCGTGGTGCAGTCGGCGGACGGCCGGATGACCGACCTGCCCACGCTGCGGGCCGCCACCCGGGCGCACGGTGCCCGGCTGCTGGTGGACGCCACGCAGGCGGCCAGCTGGCTGCCGCTGAGCTTCGCCGACGCCGACTACTGGGTGTGCGCGACGTTCAAGTGGCTGATCGGCGCGCGCAGCGTGTCGTTCTTCGCCGCGGGACCCGAGGCGCTGGAGTCGATCCGGCCGGTCGGGCCCGGCTGGTACGCGGCCGCGGACCCGTGGGCGGAACTGTACAACCCGGTCGAGCTACCGAAGACCGCTCGGCGCTTCGATTCCACCCCCGATTGGCTGGGAGTGACGGCGGCGAGCGCGGGGCTCTCGCTGATCGAGGAGTTGACGGTCAACAAGATCAACGCGCACAACCTCGCGCTGGCCGACCGCTTCCGCGCCGGACTGACCGAGCTCGGCCTGCCATCGGTGCCCACCCGTTCGCCGATCGTCAGCCTTCCCGGTGCGGCTGACGCGGCAGGGCGCCTGGAGCAGGCCGATGTCATCACCTCCGCGCGCAATGGCGGACTGCGGTTCGCGTTCCACCTGTACAACACCGCTGAAGAGGTCGACCAGGCACTGGCGGTCCTTGCCGCCGAGTGACCGAGCGGTCTCAGGCTTGCACCGGCGTTGCCGCGGACGCCCACACGGCGTCGCGGCAGCGCTGCCTGGCCCGGCCGATCCCCTCGATCTCGACCTCCACCACGTCACCATCGCGCAGGTATGGATAACGACCGGAAAGTGCCACGCCCGCAGGCGTTCCGGTGTTGATGATGTCGCCGGGTTCGAGGACCGCGTACTGGGACAGATGCCAGACCAGGTAGTCGACGCCGAAGATCAGGTCGGCGGTACTGGAGTCCTGGCGGGGTTCGCCGTTCACGAAAGACCGCAAGCGCAGGTTGCCCGCGTCGAGCCGGTCGCGCGGCACCAGCGCGGGGCCGAGCGGGTTGAAGGTCTCGCAGCACTTGCCTTTCGACCACTGGCCGCCCGATTGTTCGAGCTGGAACGCGCGCTCGGAGACGTCGTTCGAGATGGTGTATCCCGCAATGTGATTCGCGGCGTCTTCGACCGAGTCGAGATAGCGGGCGCGCCGGCCGATCACCACCGCGAGTTCCACCTCCCAGTCCGTCTTGCTCGAGTCGCGCGGGATCAGCACGTCGTCGTAAGGGCCGACCACCGTGTTCGGCGTCTTGAAGAACACGACAGGCGTCTGCGGCGGCGCCGAGCCCGATTCGGCGGCGTGCGCGGCGTAGTTCATGCCGACGCACCACACCGCCTGCGGCCGCGCGATCGGGGCACCGATGCGCTGGCCGGCGATGTCGATGCGGTGAAGCCGGTCCGCCGCAAGCGCTTCGGCGACGGCCGCGATGCCGCCCGCGGCGAGGAAGTCGCCGTCGATGTCGCCGGTGAGTGCGCGCAGGTCGTAGGCGTGCTCGCCGTCGACGACGATCGGCCGCTCCGCGCCCACTTCGCCGATGCGCTGCAACTTCATTCGAGTTCTCCTTCGGTCATCCAGGTCGGTGCGAGCGGTAGTTGGTAAGTGCGCCAGGCGACTTCGGTCAGCACCTGGACGCGGTCAGCGGGAGCGAGGTGGGCGAGGGTGTCCAGCGTGGTGCGCCACACGGTCCGGTACGACGCGGCGGTGAGCGTGAACGGCCAATCGCCACCGACCATCAGCCGTCCGGGACCGAAGACCGCGAGCGCGTGGTCGACGTAGGGCTGCCACGCTTTCGCGCTGATCTCCGGGCCGGACACCGTGGCCAGACCGGAGATCTTGGCGACCACATTCGGCTGCGCGGCCGCTTCGGCGAGCAGATCGGCCCACGGCTGCCAGTCGCCGGTCGCGATCGGCGGTTTGCCCAAATGGTCCAGCACGATGGTCAGTTCAGGATGTGCGCGCGCGATCACCGGCACCTGCGCGAGCAGGTCCGGTCGTTCGGCGACCGCATCGAAGACGAGGCCTGCCTCGGCCAGTTGCGCGAGGCCCTCCGAAACCTCGGGCCGCAGCAACCATTTCGGGTCCGGGTCGCGGTGGATCATGTGCCGGACGCCGACGAACTCGGGATGGGCACGCAACGCGGGCAGTTCGGCGGCAACGACCTCGGGCCGGTGCAGTGGCAGCCAGCCGACCACGGCCGCAGGGTGCGGCGTTGCCGTCGCGGCGGCCAGCAGCGCGCGATTCTCGGTCGGCGAATCGGCGGCCTGCACCAGCACGACCGCGCCGACCCCGTGCGCCGACAGCTCCGGCTCGACATCCGGCAGCGCGTAATTTCGGTACAAAACATCCGATGTCTCGGTCAGCCAGTCGTACTCGACGCCGAATTCTCCACCGTCTACCCGCCAAACATGAACATGTGAGTCTACAGTCATCGGAGGCATACGTTCACATCCTCGAGGGCGAAGGAAACAGGTGTCGGTTACCGACGACGCGATAGCGAAGATCAAGGCGATGATCATCTCGGGCGATCTGGAGCCGGGCGCGCGACTGCCCCGCGAGGCGGACCTCGCGGCGCAGCTCGGCGTTTCGCGCAACTCGCTGCGGGAGGCGGTCCGCGCGCTCTCGCTGGTCCGGATCCTGGACGTACGGCAGGGCGACGGCACCTACGTGGCCAGCCTGGAGCCGAAGTCGCTGCTCGACGCGATGAGCTTCCTGCTCGAATTCCACCAGGACGACTCGGTTCTCGACATTCTCGCCATCCGGCGCATCCTCGAACCCGCCGCCACCGCGCTCGCCGCACGCGCGATGCCCGAGGAGGAGATCGCGCATCTGCGGACCCTGGTCGAGCCCGAGACGTCGTCGGTGACCGAGCTCGTGACGCTCGACCTCGAATTCCACGCCGCCATCGCCGCCGCCTCCGGCAACAAAGTGCTTGCCTCCCTGCTGGAGTCGCTGTCGCTGCCGACCATGCGGGCCAGGATCTGGCGCGGCATCACCGAGGAGCGCGCCTTCGAGCGCACCGTCGCCGAGCACCGCGGCATCTGCGACGCGATCGCCGCCCACGACCCCGAACTCGCGCACGCCAGGGCCCTGGCCCATGTGGCGGGTGTCATGGAGTGGCTGCGTCGCGCCGCAGGCTGAGCGCTGACGGCCGATCACGAGCACCGGTCCAACTCGTGCCAGAGGTCTTCCGGCACTCTCGTATTCAGCATCGCGATGGTGTCCGCGACCTCCGCGGCGGTGCCCGCGCCGACGACGGTGGCGGCGACCGCCGGGTTGCGCCGGGCGAACTGCAATGCCGCCGCGCGCAGCGCGACATCGTATTTCGCGCAGATGCGCG
The DNA here is from genome assembly GCF_900269665.1 of Nocardia suismassiliense. Classification (GTDB taxonomy): domain Bacteria; phylum Actinomycetota; class Actinomycetes; order Mycobacteriales; family Mycobacteriaceae; genus Nocardia; species Nocardia suismassiliense. Next base: position 4,363,706 of record NZ_LT985361.1, on the reverse strand, counting down.
CCATCGCCTGTGCCCGTTCGACGATGTGCTGCTGCGCGGGCCGATAGTCGAAAGTCGTTCTGTGCCAGGGGTCAGCCAGAATTCCGCTGTTCAGCACACCGGCGACCAGCACGCGTACGTCCCGGCGGGCACACTCGGGGAGTAGCTCGACTTCGGCACGCCGATCCAGCAATGTGTATCGACCGGCGATCAGTACGTGGTCGATACTCGTTTCCCGTACGAAGCGCAGTGCGACGTCCACGTCGTTGACGCCGACGCCGATCGCGGAGACGATCCCTGCGGCGCGCATCCGCTCCAGTTCTGGGGCTGCCTCGGCAAGGGCTTGCTCCTGGTGGTCGTCCGGGTCGTGGATCAGCAGCAGATCTATCCGGTCCAGGCCGAGGCGTTCCAGCGAGTCCTCCAGTGAACGCCGTACGCCCGCGGCCGAATAGTCGCGGCGGCGTGCGCGTTTCGGTGCGCCATAGAAGTCGTCGACACCGTCCGGTGCGAGTGGGTCCTCGTAGAGCAGCCGCCCCACCTTGGTCGATACCGTGTACTCCGACCGCGACCGCAGGAACCGCCCGAGGCGCTCCTCGCTGCTGCCCGCGCCGTAGTGCGGTGCGGTGTCGAAGGCGCGAATGCCCGCGTCCCACGCGGCCGCGATGCCCGCCTGGGCTTCCGCCTCGCCGACCGCGCGGAACAGACCCGCGTAGCCCGCGCCGCCGAGGACGATGTCGGCTACGTCATTCATCGGCGTCACCCGCCGGATTCAACTCCCACACCACCGGCAGCGCCGCGTCGGCTCCCGTCGCCGAATAGTCGTGTGTCCCTTCGAGATACTCGTTGATCCGAGACTGCCACGCCACGTTGACGGGTAACCCGGCCAACCGGCCGAGCAGCAGATCGTAGGCGGCACAGTCGATCACGTGGAACAGGTCGGTGCCGCTACGCCAGATCGTCCAGGAGGTAGCCCCGGCCTCCTTGATAGCCGCGACGAGTTCGGCGGGTACCGCCCGGTGGGCCGCCTCGTATGCGGCCTCGGCACCGGGTTTCAGCTTGGTGTGCAACGCGATTCGCACGCTCACTCCTGCCGTCGTCCGCTGGCGATGCGAGTGATGACCAGGGCCACCAGAATCAGCGCGCCATTGATGAACTTGAGCGAGTCGGCGCTGACCCCACCGTAGGACAGCAGCTTCTGGATCAGCGTCAGGATCAGCACACCGAAGAACGCGCCGAGCACCGAACCGCGCCCGCCGTTGAGCGCCACCCCGCCGATCACGCAGGCGGCGAACACCTGGAAGATCATCCCGTCACCCTGACTGACCTGCACGCTGGCGAACTGCCCCGAGTACATGAGCCCGCCGACCGCGGCGAGCCCGCCCGCCACGACCAGCACGGCGATGACGACATAGTCGGTGCGGATACCGGCGGCCCGCGCGGCGGCCTCGTTGCCGCCGACGGCATAGAGGGCACGCCCGGCCGTCGTATAGGTGAGGACGAAATAGCCGAGGGCGAACAAGGCCAGACAGACCGCCACGTCCACCGGCACGCCCAGTACATCGGTGTTGCCGAGCCATTCGACCGACGGCGGAATCTTGGTCAGCGTGAAGCCTTCGGTGAGGAAGGTCAGCAGGCCGCGCAGAGCGATGAGCATCGCCAGCGTCACGATGAACCCGTTCAAGCCGAACCGGACGATCAGCACGCCGTTGAGCGCGCCGACGGCGAGACCGACGAGCAACGCGATCGGAATCGCCATCCACGGCGAGGTCCAGGTGTAGGCCCCCACCTTCGCGGTGCCCATGGTCGCCCAGATGGCGACGCCGGGGGCGAGCCCGAAGGTCGATTCGAGCGACAGATCCATCCGGCCGACCACCAGCACCAGCACCTCGGCCAGCACGATGAGCGCGATACCGCTCATCGCCGTCAGCACATTGGTGAGGTTGGCCGAGGAGACGAAGTTGGTATTGATGAAGTAGCCGACCACCAGCACTAGCAGAATCGGCGGCACCAGCAGGAAGTCGCGGAGCGCACCCCAGCGCACCGTCCCCGGCCACCGCCGGGTCGCGGTGGACTCGCTGGTCGCGGGTTCGCGCCCGGTAGCGATCGGGGTCATGACAGTCCTTCCATCGCGGCGACGAGTTCTTTGTCGCCCCAGCCTTTCTCGAATTCCCGCGCGATCCGGCCCTGCACCATCACCAGTACCCGGTCGCAGTCGCGCAGATCATCGAGTTCGTCCGACACCACCAGGACGGCGGTGCCGCGGTCGGCGGCGTCGCGCACGACACCGCGCAGGGTCTCCTTCGACCGCACGTCGACCCCCGCCGTCGGCGTGATCAGCACCAGCACGGCGGGGTCGGTGGCCAGCGCGCGAGCGAAGACCACCTTCTGCTGGTTGCCACCCGACAGCTCGGCGACGCTCTGGTCCGGGCCCTCGGTCTTGATGCCGAGGTCATCGATGGCCTTGCCCGCCACCGTGTTCCGGGTACGCCGGGACAGCAGCCCGAGGCGGCCCAGCCTGCGTGGCACCGTCAGCGTGGCGTTGTCGGCGACGCTCATCTCCGGGATCAGCCCCTCCTCGTGCCGGTCTCGCGGCACGAAGCCGATGCCGGCTTCGAGTGCGGCGTGCACCCCGTTGCGGCGCAGCCGATTACCGCAGACAAGGATGGCCCCGGTGACCGCCTTGCGCAGTCCGACAATGGTTTCGGCGACCTCGATCCGGCCGCTGCTGCCACCACCCGCGAGGCCGGTGATCTCCCCCGGCTTCACCGACAACGTCACGTCGGCGAATTCGCCTGCCCGCGAGAGTCCTTCGACCCGCAGCGTCGGTGTCGCCGCGGCCTCGGGATCGCGCCGTGCGACCGGCGTCGCGAGTTCGACCGAATCGCCGGTCATCGCCGCGATGAGCGCCTTCTTGCCGAGCTCGGCGACCGGCGCGGTCACCACGTGCCTGGCATCCCGGAAAACGGTGATGTCCTGGCAGATTTCATAGGTCTCGTCGAGGTGGTGGGAGATGAACAGGAAGGTGACGCCCTGCTCCTGGAGGTCGGTGATCCTGCTGAACAACCGTTTGATCGCGGGGCCGTCGAGCTGGGCGGTCGGTTCGTCCAGAATGATGAAACGCGCACCGTGCGAGAGGGAACGCGCGATCTCCACCAGCTGCCGATGCTCGACGGACAGATCGCGGGCGACGGTGTCCACATCGACCGGCACCGACCACGTGTCGAGCAGCTCACGGGCCCGGCCACGTACTCTGCGCCAGTTGATGATCCGGCCGCCGAACGCCTGACTGTTGACGAACAGGTTTTCCGCCACCGACAGATCGGGAATGATCGTCGACTTCTGATACACGCACGCCACCCGGGAGCGCCACGCGTCCCGGTCGGCGGGCGAGGGCGCCGGAACACCGTTGAACCGCACCTCCCCCGCGTCGGGCGCGGTGAGCCCGGTCAGGATCGATACCAGGGTCGATTTACCGGCACCGTTGCGGCCGACCAGCGCGTGGGTCCGGCCCGCCGCCACCCGCAGCCCCACCTTGTCGAGTGCAATCACATTGCGGCCGAAGCGTTTCGACACGTCGATCGCCTCGGCGATCGGTTCGCCGGTCATCCGCCGTGACCCCACAGGCCGGGCGCGGAGGTGCTCAGCGTGTCGAGTTCGCCTACCTTGCCGCCGGTTCGGGTGACCACCGGGGCGGGTAGCTGATCTTCGAGGGTCCCGCCGACGCCGGTGTCGATGATCGTGGACCCGTGGTCGGTGGGCCCCGGGGTGAACTTGCGGCCGTCGACGGCGGCCTTGGCATAGAAGGCCGCGTATTGCGCGTACAGGTCGGCGGGCTGGGAAATGGTGGCGTCGATCTCGCCGGCTTCGATGGCGTCCAGCTCGGCCTTGATGCCGTCGTTGGAGACGATCGTGATGTGGCCCGGCGCACCGGCTTTCACCAGTTTGTCGCTGCGCCGCAGCAACGCCAGCGTCGACTGCAGGAATACGCCGCCCGCCTGCATGTAGATGCCGTTGATGTCGGGATCGGTCAGTAGTTTGTCCTGCAGGCCCGAGACGGCCCGATCGCCCTTCCAGTCGGTCGGGATCTCGATCACCTTGATGCCGGGGTACCGCGTTTTCATGCACTCGGCGAACGCTTCGGACCGATCGCGTCCGTTGATCGAACTCAGGTCACCCTGGAATTCGACGACTTTGCCGGTGCCTTTCAACGTTTCGCCGAGATAGATACACGACTTGGTGCCGTAGGCCCGATTGTCCGCCCGCACCACCATGTACACCCCGCCGCTGTCGGGCCGGGTGTCGACGCTGACCACCGGCACGTCCTTCGCGGCCGCCGCGGCGAGGGCGGGCTTGACCGCGGCGGTGTCCTGCGGGGCCATGATGAGCGCCTTGACGTTCTTGGACAGCAAGGTGTCGACATTCGACTTGAGCCGGTTGGCGTCGTTGTCGGAGGAGGTGTTCTCCAGCTTCACCCCTGCGGCAGCGGCTTTCGGCCCTAGGTAACCGGCGTAGGCGCTCCAGAAGTCGGAGTCCGAGCGGGGTTGATCGGCACCGACGAGGACGCCGTTGTCCGCGCCGGTGCCGACGGTGACGGCAGGCATGCTGTCACCGGTACCGGTGGGCTCCCTGGAACAGGCGGCGCCCGAGGAAATGATCAGCGTCGCGCCGAGGGCTACGCCGATGATGCTGGCGGTTTTCATGAGTTCTCCTGCGGTTGGATCGAGCGGGCCTGCGAATCCGCCTGCCACGCGGCGCCGGACGGATAGGTGTAGTCGCGCAGCGACGCGGGCAGCATCTCGGCACTGAAACCGGGCTCGCGCGGCGCGCGATAGCGGCCGCCGACCACGCGCACGGGATGGCGGAAATGCTCGTGCAGATGGTCCACGAACTCGATCGCGCGGTCCTCGGTGGTGCCGGTGATCGCCACGTAGTCGATCATCGCGAGATGCTGGACCAGCTCGCAGAGTCCGACGCCACCCGCGTGCGGCACCACCGGTACCCCGAACTTGGCCGCCAGCAACAGGATTGCCAGGTTCTCGTTGACACCGGCGACCCTGGCCGCGTCGATCTGCACGAGATCGACGGCGCCGGCCTGCAACAGCTGCTTGAACAGGATCCGATTCTGGCCGTGCTCGCCGGTCGAGATGCGCACCGGCGCGACGCGGCGGCGGATCGCGGCGTGGCCGAGGATGTCGTCCGGGCTGGTCGGCTCCTCGATCCAGGCCGGGTTCGCCGGCGCCAGCCGGGAGATCCAGTCCACCGCGACGTCGACGTCCCAGCGCTGGTTCGCGTCGACCGCCAGTCCGATGTCGGGTCCGATCGCCGCCCTGGCGACCTCGACCCGGCGCACGTCCTCGTCCACATCGCGGCCGACCTTGATCTTGATGGTGCGGAAACCGTCGGCCACCGCCTGCTTGGCCAGCCTGGACAGCTTCTCGTCGGAGTAGCCGAGCCAGCCCGGCGAGGTCGTGTATGCCGGGTACCCGGTGTCGAGCAACCGAGCAATGCGTTCCTGCCTGCCTGGTTCGGCGCGGCGCAGGATCTCGAGCGCCTCGGCCGGGGTGAGCGCATCGGTGAGGTAGCGGAAGTCGATGAGGTCGACGATCTGCTCGGGGGACAGCTCGGCGACCAACTGCCACACCGGTTTTCCGGCGAGCTTCGCGGCGAGATCCCAGGCGGCATTGATCACCGCACCGACCGCCATGTGCATGACGCCCTTTTCGGGGCCGAGCCAGCGCAGCTGGGAATCCGCGGTGAGCGATCGGGCGAATCCTCCGAGGTTCCCGGCGATTTCGGCCACCGATCGCCCGACCACCAAGTGGGCCAGCGATTCGATCGCGACACGCTGGACCTCGTTGCCGCGGCCGATGGTGAACGCGAAGCCGTGGCCCTGCGGGCCCGCCGGATCGTCGGTGCGCAGGATCACGTAGGCCGCCGAATAATCGGGGTCGGGGTTCATCGCGTCCGAGCCGTCCAGCTCGCGCGAGGTCGGGAACCGGACGTCTAGCGTGTCCAGCGCCGTGAGGTGCGCCATGGGTGATCCTCGTTCCAGATAGTGATCTGGGTCACGACTATACATCGGATGTCTGTCGGCGCAATGGGAGATGGAAAATCCGTCAATCCTGGTTGCGCAGTGGCAATCTCGCGCGAACACCCGCGATCGGTGTTATGTTCGCCAGTGTTAAACATCGGATCTGTCCGGGTCGAGCTATCGCACCGGAACCGAGGTGAGAAGGTGGGCGGTATGTCGGTACAAAGCACGTTCGACGGGCTGGTAGCAGTGGTCACCGGTGGTGCGTCCGGCATCGGCATGGCCGTCACCGAGACCTTGGCGGCGGCGGGCGCGCGGGTGGCGGTGCTCGATCTGCACCCTGGCAACACCCCGGGGACCGCCCTGCGCTGCGATGTCGCCGATGACGAATCGGTCCGCAGTGCCATCGCGGGCGTCATCGACACCTACGGCCGGCTCGACATCCTCGTCAACAATGCGGGCATCGGCGCGCAGGGCACCATCGCCGACCACACCGACGACGAATGGCGGCGGGTGTTCGAGGTCAACGTCCTGGGCACGGTACGCGTTTCCCGCGCCGCGCTCCCCCACCTGCGCCGGTCACCGGCCGCCGCGATCGTGAACATCTGCTCGATCGCGGCCACCACCGGGCTGCCGGATCGCGCCGTCTACAGCGCGAGCAAAGGGGCGATACTGTCGCTGACCCGCGCGATGGCCGCCGACCACCTGCGCGACGGCATCCGAGTGAACTGTGTCAATCCGGGGACCGTCGACACGCCCTGGGTGCAGCGGCTTTTGGCGAGCAGCGCGGATCCCGGCGCGGAAATGGCCGCGCTGCAAGCACGTCAGCCGCACGGGCGGCTCGTCACCGCCGCGGAAGTCGCGAGTGCGGTGGCGTATCTGGCCGGGCCGGCGGCGGCGTCCATCACCGCGACGATGCTGGAGGTCGACGGCGGCATGCATTCGCTACGGCTGCGGTCGGCGGCGCAAGTCGCGGGGGCGCGCCGATGACCGCGCGCAGGGTGCCGCGACCACGAGACCTCGCACCACTGGTCAAGTTCGAGCGCCCGTTCGGTGGCCGGGAACGCAAACTGGCTCGGGCACAGACGATCTGGGAGCTGCGCGAGCTGGCCCGCAAACGCACGCCCAAGGTCGCGTTCGACTACACCGACGGCGCGGCCGATGCGGAGATCAGCCTCGCCCGTGCCCGGGAAGCGTTCGCCGACATCGAGTTCCGGCCCGCGATCCTGCGCGACGTCAGCAGCGCTGATACCACGGTTCAGGTACTCGGTAAGTCGGCTGCGCTGCCCTTCGGTATCGCGCCCACCGGGTTCACCAGGATGATGCACACGGCCGGCGAGCTGGCGGGGGCGCACTCCGCCGAACGCGCGGGCATCCCGTTCACGCTGTCCACCATGGGGACCACCGCTATCGAGGATGTCGCCGCAGGCACTGGGCCTAACGCGCGCAACTGGTTTCAGCTCTACATGTGGACCGATCGCGACCGGTCGCTGGCGCTGGTAGAGCGCGCCGCACGGGCCGGCTTCGACACCCTCGTCGTTACGGTCGACGTGCCGGTCGCCGGGGCCAGGCTGCGGGATGTCCGCAACGGCATGACGGTGCCGCCCTCGATCACCCTGAGCGGCGCGGTGGACGCATTGCGCAGGCCATGGTGGTGGTGGGACTTCCTGACCACCGAACCGCTGGCCTTCGCATCGCTGGACCGCTGGTCGGGCACGGTGGCCGAACTGCTCGATGCCATGTTCGACCCGACCGTCGGCTTCGACGATCTCGCCTGGATCAGGGCGCAATGGCCAGGCAAGCTGCTGGTGAAGGGCGTGCAGACCGTCGACGACGCCAAGCGCCTCGCCGGGCTCGGCGTCGACGGCATCATCCTGTCGAATCATGGTGGGCGGCAACTGGATCGCGCACCGGTCCCGCTGCACCTGCTGCCCGCGGTGGTGCGCGAGGTGGGCGATGACCTGGAAGTCCACCTCGACACCGGCATCATGCACGGCGCCGATATCGTCGCCGCCCTCGCGCACGGCGCGCGGTTCACCCTCGTCGGACGGGCCTACCTGTACGGGTTGATGGCCGGCGGCGAGGCGGGCGTGGACCGCACGGTCGACATTCTTCGTACGCAGATCGTGCGGACCATGAAGCTGCTCGGCGTCGGTTCGGTCGAGGAGCTCGAGCCGGGGCATGTGCGCCTGCTCGAGCGGTACCGCCCGCGCGAACAGCGTTAGCGCCTGTCGCAAAATCCGGTCGGCTCCAGCCCCGGCGGATGGGACTTTGCGACAGGCCCTAACGCTGTGCGGGATTCGTGATCAGCGGCAGATCCAAGGCGGTCAGGATGCCCGCGGGCGCTCGGACTACGGCGGGGATCGCGTTGACGATGCGCATGGCGGTGGCGAGCAGGGTGGCGTGGTTGTGGTCGCCGTTGCTGCTCGAAGTGACCAGATCCATTGCGTAACTGGGTTCGCCGGTGATCTCGACCCGATACGAGCCCTCATGATGGGCCGGTTGCGGCCAGTCCGGGCAGAGGTCGGGGTGCAGCCGGGTGACGTGCTCCAGGACCGTGACGGGCTCGTCGCCGACCATGCCGCGCACCTCGAAACGCAGGGCGGCCGCAGTGCCCTCGGCGATGTGGCCGGTGGCGATGTCGAAGGAGCGGTCGGCCGGGATCCGCTGGTAGGTCTCGGTGACCGCGTCGAGGGTGACGCCGATGCCCGCGGCGAGCTGGCGCACGGTGCCGCCCCAGGCCAGCGACAGCACGCCGGGCTGGAGCAACATCGGGATGTCGTCCAGTGGTTTGCCGAAACCCATGATGTCGAACATGACTTCGCGATTGTCGTAGCTGGCGTAGTCCACGATCTCGATGCAGCGCAGCTGATCGATGCGCAGGCAGGTGCCCGCGAGTGCCAGCGGCAGTAGGTCATTCGCGAAACCGGGATCGATGCCGTTCACCCACAGCGACGCATTGCCCTGTGCCGCAGCCTCTTGCACCGGCTTCAGCAGATCGTCGGGCAGGACGCCGTACGGGTATTGGAAGAATACCGGGGCGCACGCGACGACATTGATTCCGGCGCTGAGGATTCGCCGTAGGTCGGTGAGGGCCTCCATCAGGCGGTTGTCGGTCATCGAGCAGTAGACGACACAATCGGGGCGGGCCGCGAGGATCGCGTCGGTATCCATCGACGCGGTGACGCCTACCGGATGACCTAGTCCCGCAAGGGTTCCCGCGTCGATTCCGTCCTTGGCTGGACCTGATACCCAGACACCGGCCAGCTCGAGATCGGGGTTGGCGATGACACCTGCCAGGGCGTGCTTGCCGACATTGCCGGTGCCCCACTGCACTACGCGATACGTCATGTCACAGGTCCCCGATCGGGAGGTCGAGGTTGGGGGCGATCAGGCCGCCATCGGGTTCGAGCACCTTGCCGGTGAGGTACTTGCCCGCCGGGGAAACCAGGTAGAGCGCGGCTGCGGCGATGTCCTCGGGCTCACCCAGGCGGTGCAGCGGTGTCTTGGTTTCCAGTTCGGTACGCATCGCGTCGTTGCTCGCGACGATCTCCAGCGCGGAGGTCAGGATCGAGCCGGGGGCAATGGCATTCACCCGGATGCGCGGGTTCAAATCCAGGGCGGCGAGTTTGGTGTAGTGCGCCAGTGCGGCTTTGGCGGTGCCGTACGCCGCGAACGCACGGCCCGGCAACCGGCCCATGGTCGAGGTGATGTTGAGAATCGAACCGCCACCGGCGGTTTCCAGGATATGCGGCACCGCGGCGCGGACGAGTGCGTGCGCGTTGGTGACGTTGAAGTTGAACGCGTCCACCAGGGCCTGCGGGGTGGTGTCGAGCAGCGGGCACGGCATCGCGCCGCCGACATTGTTGACCACGATGTCCAGCCTGCCGAAGCGCTCCACCGCGATCCCGGCCAGTGCCGCGATCGCCTCGATATCGCTCAGGTCCGCCGGGACCACATGCGCCTGGCGTCCCGCCGCGGTCACCTTTTCGGCTATCTCGTCCAACTGGCTCTTGGTGCGCGAGGCGATGACGACATCCGCGCCCGCCTCCGCGAAGGCCACCGCGATCGCGGCGCCCAGCCCGCGGCCCGCGCCGGTCACCACGGCGACCTGCCCGTCTATGCGGAATCGATCCAGAATCATTCGCGCTCCATCCGCGCCGTCACCGACTCCCACCGATCCCCACCGGTCAGGTGTCGAATATTCGACGACTAATGCTCTAATATTCGACACATCGTAGGTCGCCCACCCGAGCAGAACAAGAGGTTCCGTCATGCCGGACCGCTCAGCGTCACCGCCGACGCGCCGCGTCATCGACATCGTGTCGCTGCTCGCGACGTCGACCGAGCCGATCAGCGTCGCCGGCATCGCCGAACGCCTCGACATCGCCCGCGCCACCGCAACCGCGATCCTCACCGAGCTGGATGCCGCCGGTTGGGTCGGCCGAGATCCGCATCGCGGCTACGCAATCGGCCCTGCCCTCGCCGGCCTGCACGGCGCGGCACTCCCCTCCGGTGTCGGCACCGTGCTTGCGGCACTTGCCGAACGGACCGGATCGGGCGCGACATTCAGTCGCATCGAGCCCGATCGCCTGACCGTTCTCGACGTCCGGCACGGCACCGACCGCGTGGTCCCCGGCATCCCGGTCGGGCATCGCATTCCGCTGCAATTCCCGGCCGGAGCGAGCGTGATGCCGTGGCGTTCGGCGAACGAACAGAACGCATGGACCGCGACCGCCGCCGGTGCGGACCGGCGCACCGCAAGCACGTTGCTCGCTGTCGTCCGAGAGCGCGGAGTCGCCGTCTTCCGACCGCGCGCCGACGACGCGGGCCTGGTCGACCTGCTGGCCGATCTACTCGGCGCCGTGGGATCCGAACTACTGCAACCACACCTGCGCACGCGCGCACTCCGCCAGCTCGCGGCACTCACGTCGCGGCCGTTCACCAGGAGTGAATTGGATTCCGAGGACGCGCTGGCATTGAGCTATCTGGCGGCCCCGGTTTTCGATGCCACAGGTACCGCCGCCTACGAGGTGCAGCTCGGGCCGCTTCGCGCAGAGGTAGCCAAACCTGAACGGGACGAGTATATTTCGGCCACTCTCGATGCCGCGCGGCAGTTGACGGCAGCTCTTTCGGGTAAGACACATCGCTGAGCTCTATGGCGTTATCTGACTGCGCTGTCGATCAGCGTTCGACACGATCTGTGCCCATCCGTTCGGCGCCCGCCCAGCACTCAGGATTCACCTTCCCGAGCGCACGGACTATAGGCGGCCGGAGCGGTCGCACCCGAGCGATATCGTTCCCGCTGGATTACCTATCGTTGCAAGACATCGGCACCGGAACACTGCGACGAGGAGCGGCCAGCATGGGCAAGGAGAATCGCCGGCGGCGTACAGGCCGCCGTGCGGAAGGCGGCCCAACCGGCCCATCCGGCACTTCGGCCTTCTGGTCTGCGCAACAGCGGTCCGCCGCCAGCTCGCCGGCGGACTCGGAGCAGATCGCCAATGCGGTGATGGCTGCCGCGATGGAGTTCGCGCAAGGCGCTTCAGTCGCCGCAGGGCGTTGCGCGACAGCGCTGGTCGGTCGCGGTCCGCTGACCCCGCAGGTGGAGCAGGGTGCGCACCTTGCGGAGCAGCACATCATTTCGCGGATCTTTCAGTACGGTTGGCTGCCCGAGGATGTGCACCAAGCTGCGCGGCGGCATCTCGACGAGTATGCGGTGGCGCTGCTGAGCGATGTGATCGCCGCGTATATGCGCCCGTTCACGCCCGCGTCGGTAGACGAGACGTGGCGTGCGCAGCTCGAGGAGCTCGATGCTGTGGTGTGGTGGTCGGAGTCGGCGCCGCACCTCGGTCAATGGGCGGTGAAGCATTTGCTGACCGCCGAGGAAGCGGTCACCACCGTGGTCGAGGCGCTGGCGTTGTTGATTCGGCTGCCGAAGTTGGAGCTCATCCGGCCGCTGCCCGGGACTGCGCGACCGAGTGCCGCGGGTCATCACCATGTGGACGAGAAGATATTGAGCCGGGTGCGGGGGTTGCTGGCGAAAGCCGAGTCGACGTCGTTTCCGGAGGAGGCCGAGACGCTGTCGGCGAAGGCGCAGGAGTTGATGACCAAGTACGCGGTGGATCGCGTGCTGGTCGACGCGGACACTTCAGTGCCGGAACTGCCCGGTGCGCGCAGGATTTGGCTGGATACGCCGTATGTAGATGCCAAGGCGTTGTTGGTCGATGTGGTCACCAAAGCCAACCGTTGCCGGGCGATTTTCTCCTCGGCCTGGGGGTTCATGACGGTCGTCGGGGACGAGAACGATCTGGATGTCGTGGAGCTGTTGACGACCTCATTGCTCGTCCAGGCGACCAGGGCAATGATCGCCAGCGGTAATCAGGCTGAACGTAGTGCCGACTCGCGGAGTCGTTCGTATCGGAAGTCGTTCCTCATCGCCTATGCCACGCGGATCGGTGAACGGCTGGTGGCAGCAAACGACAGCACTATCGCAAAATCAGTCGACTCTGCGCGGTTGCTGCCGGTGCTCGCTTCCCGTCAGTTGCAGGTGGACAAGGCATTCGATTCGCTGTTTCCGGAAGTACGGAATCGCGGTGTCTCCATTCCCAATGCGAACGGCTGGGATGACGGACGCGCAGCAGCCGAGACCGCCGAACTCGGAGCCCGCCGCCCCCTTCGCAAGTAGCCCGAGCTTTCTTCACCGCCGTCCAGTCCAACGTAATCCCCACAGCCGCACTCTTTCTCGGGATCCGCACTGAGGCGGATTCAAGGAGTGAATGCAACACCCCTGATCTGGGAGTGTTATGGCGTTGCGTGTGTCGCGTGCGGTGTTGCGGAGGTTCTGGGGTTTTGTGGGTGCGGGTGTGGCACCGGCGGTTGCTGGTGTTGTTGTAGGGGTGTCGGCGAGCACTGGTAATCGGTTGTTCGCTGAGGCTGGTGGGGTGAAACCGTGCCTGTGTGAGCCCGATTCGTCGAAGAACAAGGCCAGGTTGACCCTTGCCGAGCGGGAGGAGATCGCGATCGGCATCGCCAGGGGGGAGTCGGCGCGCTCGATCGCGGCCCGGTTGGGGCGTGCGCCCTCGACGATCACTCGTGAGATCGCGCGTAACGCCAAGACTCATCGGCACGGTCGCAGGGTTGCCTACCGGCACAAGCATCGGATCGGGGCGCGCCGCTGTGGCCCCGAGCAGCGGGTGAACTATCGGGCCGTGTCCGCTCAGCAGCGTGCCGAGTATCGATCCCGGCGCGGGAAAGTATCTAAGCTGGCCGACAATACGAGGCTGGCCGCCCAGGTCGGTGACTGGCTGACCGAGAAGTACAGTCCAGAGCAGATCAGTCATCGGCTGCGAGCCGAGTTTCCCGACGATCCGGAGATGCGGGTGTCTCACGAGACAATCTACCGGTCACTGTTCGTCCAGGGCCGCGGCGGTTTGCGCCGGGAGTTGCATCAACAGCTACGCAGCGGGCGCGCACTACGCAGGCCGCGGCGCTCGGTCGGGCAACGAGGCTCACCCATCGCGGGCATGGTCAACATCAGCGACCGCCCTGGCGAGGTCGAAGACCGTGCCGTGCCCGGGCATTGGGAAGGAGATCTGATCACCGGCGCCCACAACGGTTCAGCGATCGGCACCCTGGTCGAACGCATGACCCGGTTCGTGATCCTGCTCCATCTACCCGTCGATCATTCCGCGCTCGCGGTGCAGGAAGCGATGATCGCCAAGATGAGCCGGCTGCCGGCGATCCTGCGGAAAACCCTGACCTGGGACCAGGGCCGGGAAATGACCAACCACGCCCAGATCGCCGCCGCCACCGATCTCGACATCTACTTCTGCGACCCACACTCACCCTGGCAACGCGGCACCAACGAGAACACCAACGGCCTGCTACGCCAATACTTTCCGAAGGGAACAGACCTGTCGGTGTTCCCCGCCGACTACCTCGACTACGTCGCCGCCCAGCTCAACAATCGACCCCGCAAAACCCTCGGCTGGAAAAAACCCGCCGAAGCACTCGATGAACTACTCTCGAACCCCACCAACCCACCCGGTGTTGCAATGACCGCCTGAATCCGCCTGACTCGAGACCCCCGCAATCGGTGCAGATCCCGAGAGAGGGTGCGGATTTCCGCAGTAGCGGGGTTGGTTGGTGTAGCGGGGTGTCTGGAAACGACGAAAGCCCCCAGCGTTAGCTGGGGGCTTTCGTGAATGATGTTCCGGCGGTGTCCTACTCTCCCACACCCTGTCGAGTGCAGTACCATCGGCGCTGGCAGGCTTAGCTTCCGGGTTCGGAATGGGACCGGGCGTTTCCCTGCCGCTATGGCCGCCGTAACTCTATGAAACTGTCACACTCCGTGTCCCAGGTTCACCAGGAGAGTTGTTTCAGGGGCTTCGCCCCTGAAAACCCCACCCCGGTCGCAGGTTCGCAGGGCTGACCCTGAAACCGTTGAGCGTGTGAGATCTTCGCAGAGGCGCAAGCCTCTGAAACTCTCACTCCGAACCCGTGAACACGGTGTCGTGTGTTGTTTCAGATACTGCACAGTGGACGCGTAGCTTCTTTGTTGGTAAGTCCTCGGCCGATTAGTACCAGTCACCTACACCCGTTACCGGGCTTCCAGTTCTGGCCTATCAACCCCATGGTCTGTGGGGGGCCTTAACCACTCGAAGGTGGTGAGAAACCTCATCTTGGAACAGGCTTCCCGCTTAGATGCTTTCAGCGGTTATCCCTTCCGAACGTAGCTAACCAGCGGTGCTCCTGGCGGAACAACTGGCACACCAGAGGTTCGTCCGTCCCGGTCCTCTCGTACTAGGGACAGCCTTCCTCAAGTTTCTGACGCGCGCGGCGGATAGAGACCGAACTGTCTCACGACGTTCTAAACCCAGCTCGCGTGCCGCTTTAATGGGCGAACAGCCCAACCCTTGGGACCTACTCCAGCCCCAGGATGCGACGAGCCGACATCGAGGTGCCAAACCATCCCGTCGATATGGACTCTTGGGGAAGATCAGCCTGTTATCCCCGGGGTACCTTTTATCCGTTGAGCGACACCGCTTCCACTTGCCGGTGCCGGATCACTAGTCCCGACTTTCGTCCCTGCTCGAGCTGTCGCTCTCACAGTCAAGCTCCCTTGTGCACTTGCACTCGACACCTGATTGCCAACCAGGCTGAGGGAACCTTTGGGCGCCTCCGTTACATTTTAGGAGGCAACCGCCCCAGTTAAACTACCCACCAGGCACTGTCCCTGAACCAGATCATGGTCCGAGGTTAGAAGTCCAATACGATCAGAGTGGTATTTCAACGATGACTCCACGAACACTGGCGTGCCCGCTTCACAGTCTCCCACCTATCCTACACAAACCGTACCGAACACCAATACCAAGCTATAGTGAAGGTCCCGGGGTCTTTTCGTCCTGCCGCGCGTAACGAGCATCTTTACTCGTAATGCAATTTCGCCGAGTCTGTGGTTGAGACAGCTGAGAAGTCGTTACGCCATTCGTGCAGGTCGGAACTTACCCGACAAGGAATTTCGCTACCTTAGGATGGTTATAGTTACCACCGCCGTTTACCGGGGCTTAAATTCTCAGCTTCGCACCCGAAGGCGCTAACCGGTCCTCTTAACCTTCCGGCACCGGGCAGGCGTCAGTCCGTATACATCGTCTTACGACTTCGCACGGACCTGTGTTTTTAGTAAACAGTCGCTTCTCACTGGTCTCTGCGACCACCCCCAGCTCAGGAAGTAAATTCCGTCACCAGAAATGGTCCCCCTTCTCCCGAAGTTACGGGGGCATTTTGCCGAGTTCCTTAACCACAGTTCTCTCGATCGCCTTAGTATTCTCTACCTGACCACCTGTGTCGGTTTGGGGTACGGGCCGTGTACCAACTCACTAGAGGCTTTTCTCGGCAGCATAGGATCACTGAATTCGCCTCAATCGGCTACGCATCACCTCTCAGGCTACATGTCCGGCGGATTTGCCTACCGGACGCCCTACAGGCTTACACCAGTACAACCACTGACTGGCCCAGCTACCTTCCTGCGTCACCCCATCGCTTGACTACTACCAGCCGGGGTCATGTGCAGCCCCTCACTCGAGACCCGAAGGTCTTCTCGGAGGTTTTGGACACTTAGCACAACTGATTCATCATGGGCGCGGATACACGGGTACGGGAATATCAACCCGTTGTCCATCGACTACGCCTGTCGGCCTCGCCTTAGGTCCCGACTCACCCTGGGCGGATTAACCTGGCCCAGGAACCCTTGGTCATTCGGCGGACGAGTTTCTCACTCGTCTTTCGCTACTCATGCCTGCATTCTCACTCCCATAGCCTCCACAACTAGGTCACCCTGCTGCTTCCATGGCTATAGGACGCTCCCCTACCCATCCACACCGCTGCACCACCCCCCGTAGAGAGTGGCGGACGTATTGTGTGAATGCCGCGGCTTCGGCGGTGTACTTGAGCCCCGCTACATTGTCGGCGCAAAATCACTTGACCAGTGAGCTATTACGCACTCTTTCAAGGGTGGCTGCTTCTAAGCCAACCTCCTGGTTGTCTTCGCGACTTCACATCCTTTTCCACTTAGTACACGCTTAGGGGCCTTAGCCGGCGATCTGGGCTGTTTCCCTCTCGACTACGAAGCTTATCCCCCGCAGTCTCACTGCCACGCTCTCACACACCGGCATTCGGAGTTTGGCTGATTTCGGTAAGCTTGTAGGCCCCCTAGACCATCCAGTAGCTCTACCTCCGGCGTGAAACACGTGACGCTGCACCTAAATGCATTTCGGGGAGAACCAGCTATCACGGAGTTTGATTGGCCTTTCACCCCTACCCACAGCTCATCCCCTCAGTTTTCAACCTAAGTGGGTTCGGGCCTCCACGACGTCTTACCGTCGCTTCACCCTGGCCATGGGTAGATCACTCCGCTTCGGGTCTAGAACATGCGACTGGATCGCCCTATTCGGACTCGCTTTCGCTACGGCTACCCCACACGGGTTAACCTCGCCACATGCCACTAACTCGCAGGCTCATTCTTCAAAAGGCACGCCATCACCCACAGTCGACCAAACGACTCGCAGGCTTTGACGGATTGTAAGCGCACGGTTTCAGGTACTATTTCACTCCCCTCCCGGGGTACTTTTCACCTTTCCCTCACGGTACTAGTCCGCTATCGGTCACCAGGGAGTATTCAGGCTTACCGGGTGGTCCCGGCAGATTCACAGCAGATTTCACGGGCCCGCTGCTACTCGGGTACTCACTACGAGAGCCGTTGAGTTTTCGTCTACGGGATTCTCACCCTCTACGACAGGCCGTTCCAGACCACTTCGACTAACACAACGGTTTCTGACTCCCGCCTACCACGGCAGTGATAGGAAAATGAGCCCCACTACCCCACATACACAACCCCTGCCGGGTATCACATGTACATGGTTTAGCCTCATCCGCTTTCGCTCGCCACTACTCACGGAATCACAATTGTTTTCTCTTCCTGTGGGTACTGAGATGTTTCACTTCCCCACGTTCCCTCCACACACCCTATATATTCAGATGCGGGTAACACGACATCACTCGTGCTGGGTTTCCCCATTCGGAAATCCTCGGATCTCAGCTCGGTTGACAGCTCCCCGAGGCTTATCGCAGCCTCCTACGTCCTTCATCGGCTCCTGGTGCCAAGGCATCCACCGTACGCTCTTAAACACTTACTAACAAAGATGCTCGCGTCCACTGTGCAGTTCTCAAACAACACACCCACTCGAACCCGTTTCCTCGACCAAACCGGCCCGAAGGCCAGCGGTATCCAGGAGATCCGAGCGGATCGTATGTCGATATCCAGAAAGAAAGACTCGCGTCTGTTCTTTCAGGACCCAATAGTGTGTCGGTATATCACCGCGGCCAACCACAGAGGGCCGGCCGAGTGCGATGAAGTTGTCAGTGTTCCACCCATGAGCGTCCGCCGGATGACGTATGCATCCGAAACGGTCTCTGCCACAAGACGTTTAACATCCCACCTGTGTGGGTGTCCGTGGAGATGTGCTCCTTAGAAAGGAGGTGATCCAGCCGCACCTTCCGGTACGGCTACCTTGTTACGACTTCGTCCCAATCGCCAATCCCACCTTCGACGGCTCCCTCCCACAAGGGGTTAGGCCACCGGCTTCGGGTGTTACCGACTTTCATGACGTGACGGGCGGTGTGTACAAGGCCCGGGAACGTATTCACCGCAGCGTTGCTGATCTGCGATTACTAGCGACTCCAACTTCACGGGGTCGAGTTGCAGACCCCGATCCGAACTGAGACCGGCTTTAAGGGATTCGCTCCACCTCACGGTATCGCAGCCCTCTGTACCGGCCATTGTAGCATGTGTGAAGCCCTGGACATAAGGGGCATGATGACTTGACGTCGTCCCCACCTTCCTCCGAGTTGACCCCGGCAGTCTCCTGCGAGTCCCCGCCATTACGCGCTGGCAACACAGGACAAGGGTTGCGCTCGTTGCGGGACTTAACCCAACATCTCACGACACGAGCTGACGACAGCCATGCACCACCTGTACACCGACCACAAGGGGGCCTACATCTCTGCAGGTTTCCGGTGTATGTCAAACCCAGGTAAGGTTCTTCGCGTTGCATCGAATTAATCCACATGCTCCGCCGCTTGTGCGGGCCCCCGTCAATTCCTTTGAGTTTTAGCCTTGCGGCCGTACTCCCCAGGCGGGGTACTTAATGCGTTAGCTACGGCACGGATCCCGTGGAAGGAAACCCACACCTAGTACCCACCGTTTACGGCGTGGACTACCAGGGTATCTAATCCTGTTCGCTACCCACGCTTTCGCTTCTCAGCGTCAGTTACTTCCCAGAGACCCGCCTTCGCCACCGGTGTTCCTCCTGATATCTGCGCATTTCACCGCTACACCAGGAATTCCAGTCTCCCCTGAAGTACTCTAGTCTGCCCGTATCGCCTGCAAGCTTAAGGTTGAGCCCCAAGTTTTCACAGAAGACGCGACAGACCGCCTACAAGCTCTTTACGCCCAGTAATTCCGGACAACGCTCGCACCCTACGTATTACCGCGGCTGCTGGCACGTAGTTGGCCGGTGCTTCTTCTACAGGTACCGTCACTTTCGCTTCGTCCCTGTCGAAAGGAGTTTACAACCCGAAGGCCGTCATCCTCCACGCGGCGTCGCTGCATCAGGCTTTCGCCCATTGTGCAATATTCCCCACTGCTGCCTCCCGTAGGAGTCTGGGCCGTGTCTCAGTCCCAGTGTGGCCGGTCACCCTCTCAGGTCGGCTACCCGTCGTCGCCTTGGTGAGCCGTTACCTCACCAACAAGCTGATAGGCCGCGGGCCCATCTCGCACCGATAAATCTTTCCACCACAAAACATGCATTCCATGGTCATATCCGGTATTAGACCCAGTTTCCCAGGCTTATCCCGAAGTGCGAGGCAGATCACCCACGTGTTACTCACCCGTTCGCCGCTCGTGTACCCCGAAGGGCCTTACCGCTCGACTTGCATGTGTTAAGCACGCCGCCAGCGTTCGTCCTGAGCCAGAATCAAACTCTCCGTTGAAGACTCTTGACTTACCCCGAAGGGCTAATCAGAAGAATAACTAGAGTCCGAAAACCTAGCAAAACAAAACGCCAGCAAAAAGATTTGCTGACTAAATGTCCGACCTCTCAACCGGGGGGTATGAGAAGCCGGAACCAATTAAATAATTGGCACTGACATTCATCGACACACTATTGAGTTCTCAAAGAACACACGCACACGCCATCTCGCGGGGCTGGCCCGGTCGATCGGTGAGGCAACTTATCAAGCTTAGCTCAGCCATGAACCCGACGTGAAATCGGGGTACCGGTAGAGCTAGTGTGAGCGTCAGGCGCTCCTCGTCCTACCTCGTTTCCCGGTCCATCCGCGCAGCGTCTCCACTGTGCTTCTCGGCTCCGGGTCGGTGTCCGTGTCGCTCTGACTTGGATAAAGTTACGCGGCGGAGAACGCCACGTCAAATCGCCTGCGCAGCCCGAGAATTCGCAGGTCAAGACCCCTGGCATCGGGCGAAGATCGGCCTGAATCACACGAATGTGACTCAGACCACCGCAACTTCATCCGAACGAGGCCCGCCGGCCTAGCCACGGCCCCTGTCAGTTGGCCAGTGCGTGCTCTGCCCCGCGGTGCAGTGGCACGGGATTCGTCTCCCGCGCGTGATCCCGCACGATCCCCTTGGCCGCTGAGTTCGCCTGCTCCAACTGAGCCTTGCGATCGAACAGCGCCTTGGTGAGCACACAGGCCACGTCCGCATCCAAGTTGTCCCGCACCAACAGCACATTGGGCACGACGATGGACGGCACGTCTTCCGGCAGTCCATAAACAGCGGCGGGAATGGCGCCCAACTCGTACACCGGGCTCAGGATGCGCATACCGGCCAGCAGATCGGATGTATCGAGGAAGCGGAATCGGTCCCCGCCGGAGCTGAACAGCTCTACCAGGCCCGGCGTGGGCAGGCCCCCGGTAAAGAAGAGCGCATCGAGCGACCCGTCCTTCATCCCGGCGACTGCCTTCGTGAGATCCAGGCGATGAACCGCAATATCGCTGTCCGGGTTCAACCCGGCCGCCCGCAACTGCCGACGTGCCAACATCTCGGTACCGGATTTCGGCGAACCGGTCGACACCCGCTTACCGCGCAGCTCCGAAACAGAGGTGATGCCGGAGTCGGCCCGCACAACCACCGCCGCGTAACTCGGGTACAACCGCGCCAACGCCTGCACCGGCTGCTTCGCCCCGTCGAAAGTCCCGATCCCGAGCACCGCGTCGGCGGCCGTATCGGTTTGCGCGAACGCCACCTGGTACTTCCCTGCCACCAATTGCTGAATGTTCTGCACCGACGCCATCGTCTCCGCGGCCGTCGCCGTCACCTTGCCGCCGGTGGCCAGCGTGATCTGGTCCGCGTAGGCATTACCCAGCGCCGAGTACACACCGGTCGCGTTGCCGGTGGCGATGCCGAGCTCGGTCTCCTCCTGCACCGTGCAGGTGACCGGCGCTCCCGAGTCGGTAGGCGTTCTCTCCTGGCTCTTGGAACATCCGGTGACGAACCCGGCCGACACCGACACCACGGCGACAACGATCGCCACTTTCCTCATCTCATCCTCCCTGGCGTGCGCCGGCGACCACAGCGGCCGCGACCCACTCCGCACCAACACCGTGTGCTCCGCCTGGTCGACCACCACCGGCGGCCGGCTCGCCACGGACTCGAGCCGGCCGCCTTCGCGAGGTGGTCGGGTTTCTATTTGGTCAGTGCGTGGTCGGCGCCGCGGTGCAGCGGGACCGGATCGGTGTTGCGGGCAGTGTCGCGAGTGATGCCCTTGGCCGCGGAGTTCGCCTGTTCCAGTTGCGCCTTGCGGTCGAACAGCGACTTGGTCAGCACGCACGCCAGATCGGCGTCGAGGTCGTCGCGGACCAGCAGCACGTTGGGCACCACGATGGTTTTCGCGTCGGCGGGCAGGCCATAAGTGGCGGCGGGGATCGTGCCTGCCTCGTACACGGGGCTCACCTTGCGCATCGCGTCGAGCTGAGCCGGGAGGTCGAGGAAGCGGACCTTGTCCCGCGAGGAGGTGAAGAGGTCGGTGATACCGGGAGTCGGCAGACCACCGGAGAAGAACATGGCGTCGATGGAGCCGTCCTTCATACCGTCGACGGTTTTGGTGAGATCCAGGCGCTGGGCCGAGACATCGCTGTCGGGATTCAGGCCCGCGGCTTGCAGCACGCGCTGGGCGATCACCTCGGTGCCGGACTTGGGCGAGCCGGTGGACACACGCTTGCCTCGCAGGTCGGCGACGGAGTTGATGCCTGCGTCGGCGCGCACCACCACCTGGGTGTAGTTCGGGTAGAGGCGGGTCAGGGCCTGCACCGGTTGCTTCTTGCCGTCGAAACTGCCGGTGCCGAGTACGGCGTCCGCAGCGGTGTCGGCGAGCGAGAACGCCACCTGGTAGTTGCCCGCGACGAGCTGCTGGATGTTCTGCACGGACGCACCCGTTTCCGAGGCGGTCGCCTTCACCTTGCCGTTGGTCGCCTGCGCGATCTGATCGGCGTAGGCGTTGCCCAGCGCGAAGTACACGCCGGTCGCGTTGCCGGTCGCGATGCCGACGCGGGTCTCCTGCTTCACCTCGCAGGTGATCGCGCCCCCGGCGTCGTGGTGCGGCGCATCCCGCCGGCCACCGCAGCCGGTGAGCAGACCGGCCGATACCGCGGCTACCGCGAAAATTACGGCGACTCTTCTCATGTCGTCCTCCTTCGAGTGAGCAGAGTGATCCCGATGGCCGCGGACAACGCGACCAGTCCGGCGATGAGCGCGCCGGTCTCCAGGTACAGCAGCAGCAGACCGCCCACACCGGCCAGCACCCTGGCGACCGGCCGGGCGGGGCCGACCCCGAGGATCCAGCCGCCGGTGGCGACCGCGAGGCCCGCGACACCGAGGCAGGCGGCGGCCGTGGCCCACAGGATGCCGAGCAGCGGGCCGCGGCCGAGCAGATATTCGCCCGGCTCGGTCAGCACGAAAACGACCGGCACCAGGAACGCGGGCAGCGCGTATTTCAGCGCCTGCCACATGGTCGGCACGGTGCGCGCGCCGGTGACCGCGGCCGCGCCCACCGCGGCCAGTGCCGTCGGCGGCGTCACCTCCGACAGCACCGAGTAGTAGAAGACGAACATGGCGGCTGCCGGCGGTGGCACGTCGAGCGCGAGCAGCGCGGGCCCGATGATCGCCCAGCCGATGATGAACGACGCGGTCACCGGCACCGCGAGACCGAGCAGGGCCAGCGCGATAGCGGCGAGCACGACAGTGCAGGCCAGCACCACGGTGTGGTTGTCGGACAACGCTTTCGCCGCCCGCACCAGCAGAGCGGCCAGTTGCGCGCCGAGTCCTGTCTTGGTCGTCATCGCGGTGATCACGCCCGCCGAGGCACACACCGCGACCACCGGCAGGGCGGCGCGCACACCGCTGCCGATCGCGTAGAACACTCGCCGCGGCGACCGTGCGTTGGCGCGGGTACGCGGGTCCAGGAAGGAGAGCACGAAAGCCAGCACCGTCGCGTAGACGACCGCGCGGGTGGCGCTCACGTCGATCAGCAGCAGCACGACGATCGCGATGAGCGATAGGAAGTGGTAACCGAAACGCAGCAGCAACCGCCAGGCCGAAACACCGTCCGTCTCCACCGGTTTGGTGCCCAACCGGCGCGCGTCGATCTCCACGGCCAGCAGGATCCCGAGGTAGTAGAGCACGGTGGGGATCAACGCCCAGCCGAGCACCGTGACGTAGGAGACCTCCAGATACTCCGCGACGATGAACGCCGCGACCCCCAGCGTGGGCGGCGATAGGATCGCGCCGACACCGGCGGCCGCGAGCATGCCGCCCGCCTGCTCCGGTGGATAACCCGCCCGCTTCAGGATCGGCCAGGTGACCGCGCCGACCGTCACGGCCGTCGCGGTGCCGGAGCCCGACACGGTGCCGAGCAGGAAACCCGAGGCGACGGCGGTCCGTCCGGCGGCGCCGCGCGAGCGCCGGAACGCGGCCACCGAGAGGTCGACGAAAAACTGTGCCGCACCGGAGAATTCGAGGACGGCTCCGTACAGCGTGAACAGCACGATATAGGTGGCCGCGACATCCAGTGGCGTGCCGTAGAACCCGCTGCCCGAGTTGAACAGCGCGTCGATGATCTGCCCGAAGTCCAAGCCCGCGTGCGCGATTGTCCAGTCCTGCGGCAGGAACCCGCCGTAATACCCGTAGGCCACGAACACCAGGCAGACCGCGACGAGCACCCAGCCCGTAGTGCGCCGGCACGCCTCCAGCACCAGGATCAGCAGCACCGCGCCCATGCCGACGTCGACCGGGTCCAGCAGCCCCTGCCGATCCAGGAAGGCGTTGTATCCGCCGCCGCCGGAGCCGATCGTGAACGGCAGCACCGGATACAGGCACACCAGTACGGCAACGCCGGCGAGCAGCCAATCGAAGATGCCGGGTCCGTCGGCCCGATCGAGGAACCGCACGCCGGACCGGTACGCCAGGAACACCATCGGCAAGGTCGCCGCCAGGAACACCACCAGGTAGTACTGGCTGCCCTGCGGCAACGGCCGAAATACCTGCCACACCACCAACATCGCGACGACGAACGACGTCACCGCGACTATCCGCTCGGCCCAGCCGGTCAGGACCCGGGCGGGCTTCTCCTCATCATCGACCTCCAGCAAGGAGGGCCGATCTTCCACGGGCGCCTCGGCATCCAAACGCTCGCCCGCCGTGTTCGACATGGCGGAACGATAGCAACGCACGCCCGGTTGTATACGGGTATTGAAAACAGGGGTACCGGTCGCCTTTCAGTTTGCGGCCGCCCCCGGCAACCCGCGGGCGTCACTTCGGCGCGTCCTCCTGCGGATCTCCCGCCGCCCGAAGGAGTTTGGCGCCGAGATCACGCAGCATGGTTTGCATCTCCGGCGGTTCCCGCACCTCGAACTCCACGCCGAGGTGGGCGATCCGCAGGGCGGTCCACTCCAGCGAGTCGGCGCTGGTGCGGATCAGGCAGCTGCGATCGTCGATCGGCTCGACCTCCTCGGGTCGCACGCGGAAAATCTCGGCTAATTGCTCGGCCGAGGCGTGCACCAGGATGACCACCCTTCGTGCCGGCCGGGAGTGGGCGAGTTGAGCGGTGACGAAGGCCGCGGCATCGGCGGCGGGTAATTCCCTTGGTGCGCACCGCACTCCGGTCGGAAAGGGAGCCTCGACCCGATCGAGGCGGAAGGTCCGCCAATCGGCCCGGTCGACATCCCAGGCGACCAGATACCAGCGGCGGCCCGCCGAGACGAGGCTGTGTGGCTCGGCGAATCGTTTGCTCTCCGCGTCGCCCTTGTCGCGATAGCGGAAGCGGATCCGCTCGCCGTCGCGGGCCGCGGCGGCCAGGACGACCAGGGTCTGCGGGTCGACGCGCGGCCCGGTGCCCGGGCCACCCAGCGAGACGGTTGCCGAGTCGATGGCGTCCACCCGGCCGCGCAGCCGCGACGGCAGCACTTGCTGAAGTTTGACCAGAGCCCGCGCGGCAGACTCCTCGATGCCGGCAACCGAACCTTGCGCGGCGCTGCGCAAACCGAGAGTGATCGCCACCGCCTCCTCGTCATCGAGCAGCAGCGGCGGCAGCGCGGTCCCGGCTTCGAGGCGATACCCGCCGACCGCGCCGAGGCTGGCGTGCACCGGATACTCCAGTTCACGCAGCCGCTCGACATCGCGACGCACCGTGCGCACGGTGACGCCGAGGCGTTCGGCCAGCTCAGGGCCGGTCCATTCGCGGCGGGTCTGTAGCAGCGACAGCAATTGCAGCAGTCGCGCGGCGGTCTCGGTCACTGTTCCAGTATTGCGCGCAATGAGGACCGATCCTGACCTCATTGCCACCTACCGTGGCGTTTGTGAATGCAGAGCGAGACACCATCCAGATCGTCGGAGCCCGCGAGAACAACCTGCGCAACATCTCGCTGGAGATCCCGAAGGGCAAGATCGTGGTCTTCACGGGCGTGTCCGGGTCCGGCAAATCGTCGATCGTGTTCGGCACCGTCGCGGTCGAGTCGCAGCGCCAGCTCAACGAGACCTACACCTGGTTCATCCGCAACCGGCTACCGAAGTACGAACGCCCGGAGGCCGACGCGATCGACAATCTGGCCCCCGCGGTGGTGGTCGACCAGCGGCCGATCGGCGGCAACTCCCGCTCCACCGTCGGCACCATGACCGACATCCAGTCGATCATCCGGGTGTTGTTCTCCCGGCACAGCGAACCGAGTGCCGGTGAGGCGACCAGCTATTCGTTCAACGACCCGCTCGGCATGTGCCAGGAATGCGGCGGGCTGGGCCATGTGGTGCGGCCGGACCTGGACAAGCTGCTCGACACCGACAAGTCGCTCAACGAAGGGGCGATCACCTTCCGGCCGTTCGCCATCGGCACCTTTCAGTGGCAGTTGTACGCCGAGTCGGGGCTTTTCGATCCGGACAAGCCGTTGCGCGACTTCACGGCCGAAGAGTGGCAGCTGTTTCTGCGCGGCAACGGGTTTCGGGTGCCGCGGCCGAACAAGACCGGCAGTATGGGTAACAACGCCTATGAGGGTCTGCTCGAACGGTTCGATCGCCTCTACATCAAGCGTGATCTCGACGCGCTCTCGGACAAGAACCGGGCGGCCGCGCGTGAAGTGGTCACCGAGGAGGTCTGCCCGGCCTGCGGCGGTGCGCGGCTCAACGCCGCCGCGCTGGCCAGCCGGATCGACGGGCTCGGCATCGCCGACTACGGCAGGCTCGAGGTGTCGGACCTGATCGAGGTGCTCGGCGCCCTCGGTGATCCGATCGCCCAGCCGATCGCCGGGGCCGCGATCGCCCGGCTGCGCCGGATCGAAGAGGTGGGTCTGGGCTACCTGTCGCTGGACCGGGAGACCTCGTCGCTGTCCGGTGGTGAGGCGCAGCGGCTCAAAGTCGTTCGGCACCTGGGCTCCAGCCTGACCGGCATGACCTACATTTTCGACGAGCCGAGCGTCGGCATGCACCCGCGCGACGTGGGCCGGTTGAACAACCTGCTGATCCAGTTGCGCGACAAGGGCAATACGGTGCTGGTGGTCGAGCACTCCCCCGACGTCATCGCGGTCGCCGACCATGTGGTGGACATGGGCCCAGGCGCGGGCGGGCACGGCGGACAGGTGATGTTCCAGGGCACGGTCGAAAAGCTGCGTGCCTCGGGAACATTGACCGGTGAGCGGCTGCGCCGGGTACAGCCGGTCAAGGACGAGACCCGCGCGCCGACCGGGTGGCTGAGCGTCACCGATGTCGCGTTGCACAACTTGAAGAACGTCACCGCGCGGTTCCCGACCGGTGTGCTCACCGCGGTCACCGGTGTCGCGGGCTCGGGCAAGAGCACGCTGGTCTCCGGCGCGTTCCTGGCCGCGCACCCCGACGCGATCGCGGTGAACCAGTCGGCGATTCATGCGTCCCGGCGCTCCAGCCCGGCCACCTATATCGGCATCATGGATCCGCTGCGGCAGCTGTTCGCCAGGGAGCACGGGGTGAAGCCGGGCCTGTTCAGCTTCAACTCCGACGGCGCGTGTGCCGAATGCGGCGGCGCGGGCGTCATTTTCACCGATCTGGCGTACATGGATCCGATCACCACCGTGTGCCAGGTCTGCCACGGCAGGCGATTCCGGCCGGAGGTGCTCCGGTACACGGTGCATGGTGCGTCGGTCGCCGACGTGCTGGACATGACCGCCGAACAGGCCCTCGACTTCTGGGACGGGCACGCGGACAGCAAGATTCGGAAGCCGCTGCGCTCGCTGAACGAGGTCGGGCTCGGCTACCTCACCCTGGGCCGCTCGCTCAGTTCGCTGTCGGGCGGGGAACGCCAGCGCATCAAACTGGCCGACCATCTGCACCGCAGCGGCGGCATCTACGTGCTCGACGAGCCGACCACCGGCTTGCATATGGCCGACGTCGACACGCTGATGGCATTGCTCGACCGCCTGGTGGACGCGGGCAATACGGTGATCGTCATCGAGCATGACCTGGATGTGGTCAAACGGGCGGACTGGGTCATCGACCTCGGTCCGGACGGCGGTAAGCACGGTGGCGAGATCGTGTTCACGGGCACGCCCGCCGCGCTGCTCGCCGCCGAGAACTCGATTACCGCCGATTATCTGCGGCGCAGCCTGGTCGATGCCGCGTAGGAGGTTCTGGTCGCAGCGCCGGATCCGTGCGCTTCAGGACTGCTCGACCATCGCGCGGCGCAGGGCGGCCAGTTCGAGGTCGGTGAGGCCGTTCGCCCGCAGCCAGCGGGCGGCGCCGCCGTGGTCGGTATGCAGGTCGCGCAGGAAACGGCGCATCGGGGCCGGGTCGACGTCGAGGATTCCGGTGCGGACCGGCGGCAGACCTCGATAGGAAGGCATGGCGTCGAGACGGGCGCGGATGCGGACGATGCGTTCCGCGGTGAGCGCGTAGTCCGCGACGATGGCCTCGGCGTGCACGCCCACCGCGTCGAGCAGCATGGCCGCGAGGATCCCGGTGCGGTCTTTGCCTGCGGCGCAATGGAAGACGACCGAATGCCGGCGCGCATCACCGATCAATCGTGCGGCGGACACCACGGAGTCGGCACTGCCGGAAAGCAGTTCGTGGTAGAGCCGCCGTAGATCGAACCGGTGCGCATCCGGCACCAGTTCGCTGGGCGCTGCCGTACTCGCCACCTTGCACACCGGCAGATTGACCAGCCGTACGGGGCTTTTCGCGAGGCGGCCGTACCCCTCTCGCGTAACCTCCGATGGCGTCCGCAGATCCACGAGGGTCCGCAAACCTACCGGCCCGAGCAGATGGGCCAGGTCCGATTCGGACAACTGCTGGGGTGTGCTGGATCGATAGACAACACCGAAACGAGTTGCGCCGCCGCCCTGCACGGGCAGACCACCGAGATCACGCGCATTGTCGATCTCGGCGAATGTCACCCACCGGCGCGCGGTGCGGTCGCTATCCATGACTGACTCTCCGCAGGCCCGGATCAACGCTCGCCGGGCTCGCAACACCAGTCTACGGCGAGCACAGCGTAAAGGTGTTGCCGGGCGCTGGCTTTCGTGCTTCGCTGGCCGCTTCGTGACCTCGCGAGGGTCTGCTGAGAGGAGCACGCACCGGTGCCGATGCTGACTTCGGGCCCATCCACCACCGAGATCCGGTCGGCGCTCTGGTCGGTTCGGTTGATCTTCTTTCTCACCGGGTCGCTGTTCGCCACCTGGGTTGCGCGCACGCCGACCATCAAGGACGAGCTCGGGCTCGATGAAGCCGGGCTGGCAACAGCATTCGCGGGGTTGAACATCGGTGCGGTGCTCGGCCTGCAACTCGGCAAGTTCGTCACGCTGCGGTTCGGTAGCCGCGCCACGCTGCGCCTCGCGGTGCCGCCGTTCGCGCTGTCGCTGTCCGGCCTGCTGGTCGCCGGGAACTTGGCTGGTCTGACAGCGGCGCTGCTCGTGTTCGCGGTGCTCAACAGTGTGGTGGACGTCGCGATGAACGCGCACGGGGTGGCCGTGGAAAAGGCCAGTGGGCGGCCGCTGTTGTCCGGCATCCACGCCTGTCACAGCCTGGGCATGATCGGCGGTTCGCTGGTCGGTGCGGCGGTCGAGCGGGCGCAGGTGACGCTGGCAGGCCACTTCCTCGGTGTCAGCGCGCTGGTCGCCGTCGCGGCCGTGCTCGGCGCGCGCGGGATGTTGCCGTCGGCCACCGACCGCACCGTGCGTGGCGCGGAAGTCGCCGGTGGGGGCAGGCCGCGTTGGCCGACCAGGTTGATCGTCCTCGGCGTACTGGCGTTCTGCGTGGCGCTGGCCGAAGGCGCGGCCAATGATTGGACCGCCGTCTACCTGCGCGACGAGACGCACGCCAGCACCACGGTCGCGGCCCTCGGCTTCGCGCTGTTCGCCGGGTCGATGTGCGCCGGGCGGCTGCTCGGCGATCGGCTCGTCGCCTGGTCCGGCCCGGTGCGGCCATTTCTGATCGGCACCCTCACGGCCGGACTCGGCCTGGGCACGGCACTGCTGATCGGGGATACCACCGCGGCACTGATCGGATTGGCGGTGTTCGGCCTCGGCATCTCGTACACGCTGCCGCTGGCCTTCGCCGCGACCGGCACCGTGGCCGGCGTCGCACCCGCCCGTGCCATCGCCAACGTATCGTTCGTCGGCTACCTCGGTTTCTTCACCGGCCCGGTGCTGATCGGTTACGTCGCCCAAAGTCACGGTCTCACGGTCGGACTCGCGATTCCGGTGCTGTTCGTCCTGGCGGCAGCGGCGGGCGTGGGCGCACTGCGCACCCGGCACTGAACCGCATCGGTGCGGGTGATCAGCGCAGCGACGCGACCATGACGAGGATGATGGTGGGCATGGCGATACGCGATGTGGTGCGTGCGGGCGCCTTCACCCGGATCTACGATCCCGGTCTCGGCGAGCCGGAGCCGTGGTACATCAACGATCACACCATCGTTCGGGCCGCGGGTGGGCGGTGGCATCTGTTCGGGATCACACATCCGGAGCCCGCGGATCCGTTCGACGAGACCGAGTTCGCGCATGCGACCGCCGACGACCTGTTCGGGCCCTGGACCAAACAGCCGTCCGCGCTGCACGTCGACCCGGACTATGGGGAGACGCATCTGTGGGCGCCGTTCGTCATCGCGGCGCACCGGCGGTACTACATGTTCTATGCGGGCGGCGGCACGGACCGGACCGCCGCCGTGATCAACCTGGCCACCTCCACCGATCTGTTCCATTGGGCGCGTAGACGTTCCGGCCCGCTGTTCCGCGACGGCTACGACGCACGCGACCCGATGGTGGCCCGGGTCGGTGACCAGTGGGTGATGTATTACTGCGCGACCAGCACACCCGCGGGCGGTCATCATGTGGTCGCGTACCGCACCAGCACCGATCTCGTGCACTGGGGCGAACGGCACATCGCCTACACCGACCCGACCAAGGGCACCGAGGCGGGAAATACCGAGTCCCCCTTCGTCGTCCAGCACAACGGCTGGTGGTATCTGTTCATCGGCCCGCGCCCGCGCTACGTCGGTACCGATGTGTTCCGTAGCGACAGCCCTTTTCGCTTCCGGATCGGCGACAAGATCGGTCATATCGCCGCGCACGCTGCCGAGGTGGTGCACGACGACCTCCGCTGGTGGGTGACCAGCGCGGGCTGGGGGCAGGGTGGCGTCCACCTCGCTCGGCTCAGCTTCCCCCGGCCACGCGACCCGCATTCGGTGAATGCCGTACCGAGATAGCCTGATTCGGTTCAGGCAGCCCGGCCGGTGGACTCGGTCCGCCGGGCGAGCTGGATGGCGGCGATGATCTCGGCGGCCCATTCGGCCGGATTGTGCTGCCCGAGTAGTTCACTCAGGCAGACCAGTCGCTCCCTGCGTTGCGCGGGCGCCAGATTCAGCGCACGCCGCAGTGTGTCGACCAGGTCGGTCGGCGAATTCGGTTCGGTGAGCAAGGCTCCGGCCGCCAACTGCGCCGCGGCGCCGGTGTGCCGCGAGAGCACCAGCACACCGCAACCGCCGACGGCCGCCTGCGCTGCGATGAATTCCTTGGCGGTCAGGTTCATGCCGTCCTGCAGCGAGGTCACCCAGAACACGTCCGCGGCGAGATAGTGGTCGACGACCTCGGGAAAGCTCAGGAACTCCGGGAAGTATTCGATGGGTTGCCAGCCGCCGCTCGCCCAGGCGCGGTTGACCTCATCGATACGGCGCTCGAGCAGCTGCCTGGTCGCGTCGTAGGCGGTGAGGCCGGGTTCCGGTGGCGGGCAGACGAGCCGGAACCGAAGCGCGCCGCGCAGTTCTGGATGGCGGGCCAGCAGCTCGGCGATCGCGTCGACCTTTTGTACCGGGGCTTTGATGTAGTCCAGGCGTTCGACCGAAAGCACCACGGGCCCCTCGTGTTTTCGGCGGCCGAGCGGGCGGCTCCGGGCCAGCTGCTCGATCGCGGCACGGTCGATGCCCAGCGGGTGGACGCCGACCAGGGGACGCCGGGCGTGGTCGGTGAGTGACCCGAGGAAGCGGTCGGCGAAGACCTCGGTGTGGAAACCCGCCCAGTCCAGCGCGCCGAGCGAGGCGCGGATCTCGGCGGCCGGTGGCAGCGCGGCGAAGACATCCGGATCGGGGAAAGGTGTGTGGTGGAACAGGCCGAGCCGCAGGTCCGGTCGCGTCTCGCGCAGCCGGCCCGGCACCAGCCACAGGTTGTAGTCGTGCAGCCACACGGTCGCGCCCGGCGCCGCGTGCACGCTGATGTGGTCGGCGAAACGCCGGTTAACTGCACGGTACTCGGCCCAGGCGGCGGGATCGAAACGCGCGCGGTGCGGTTGCGACATCAGGACGGGCCACAGCGCTTCCTTGCAGGCCCGGTGGAAGTATCCGCTCCATTCGGCCGAGGTCAGCGGCAGAAAGGCCAGGGGCAGGCCGGTGCCATGGTCGTCGAGGTGCGCGGCGGATTGGTGGGGTTCGATGACGACGCCTGCCGCCCACACCGCCCGGAGGTTCCCGGTGAACACACTGTGCAGGGTCGGCAGGATGCCGTTGGGGCTCGATGGGCTGCGCCAACCGTCGGGGGTCCAGGTGATCGGCGCGCGATGGTAGCCGACCACCAGTGGGTAGTCGGGCTCGATCCAGCCCAGATCCTGTAGGGCAGACAGGATTCCGGCGGCGCCGGGCAGCGCAGGTCGATGTGCCGCGTCCGCGGCGGGCACCGCGCTCAGCAGGCTGCGTTCCGCGTTGCCGACGATCACACCGTGGGCCCCACGGCCGAACATCGAGCGGGCGTTGGCGGAGTCACCCGCGACCAGCACCGCGTCCATCGACCAGCCCTGTTGCATGGCAAGGGCGACGAGCGCGTTGCCCTTGCTCGCGTGGGCGGGCAGCACGTCGAAGTAGGTGTCGGCCGAGTACTGCCACGAGCAACCCAGCGCGTGCACGGCGTCGATCAGTTCCGGTGTCAGTCCCGCGGGCGGCAGATGGAACGAGCAGCGTCCGTCCTGCGTCACACCGTGTTGATAGGTGAGCGCCGGAAAATGGCGCAGGGCAACGCGAATGCGGTCGGCACCCGGCCAGCCTGCGCGCAGCGCTGTTTGCAGCGCGGTGACCGGGGTGAGGTCCGCGCCGTCGATGAGGCTGGCGCCGACGTCGGCGATGATCCACCGTGGCTGCGGGACAAGAGGATCGCGCAGTACCGCCCGGATCGATTCGAGGCCGCGACCGGTCGCGAAGACCACCGTCACCTCGGGATGCCGGGTCAGCGCGTTGCGTAGTCGCAGCCGATCGGTGGCGGTGCCGCCCAGCAGGGTGCCGTCGAGATCGGTGACGAGAAACCTCCGGACTACCCCGCGGGATCGTTCGCCGGGTGAACTTGCTTCCGGCTCAACAGATTTGGGACCATCGCCGGTTGCCATCTACGCAACGATAGCAGGAACGCATCATGAAACCGTGCGGAATTTTCAGACCTGGTGGGCGCGCGGCACCCGGGCGAGCCACCCGGGCAGCTCGGTCAGGTCCGGCGCGGCGCTGGAGCCGAGTGCCGTGGTCGCGGCCGCACCGCAGGCCACGGCGGTGGCGAGGCAGTCCGGCAGCGAGTGTCCGGCCAGGTGCGCGTGCAGGAAGCCGGCATTGAAGCAGTCACCCGCGGCGGTGGTGTCGACGACTTCGACAGCGACCGCATCGATCTCGCACCGCTCACCATCCCGGACCGCGATGGCGCCGCCGCTCCCCCGTTTGACGACGAGCGTCTTCACCAGGTCGGCAAGGATATCGATGGCCGTGTCGAGGGTCGGCGCACCGGTGAGCCGCAACGCCTCGTCGGCGTTCGGCGCGAAAATGTCGACCTTAGCGAGGATCTCACGCACCGTCGGTGTGTCGAGCGTGCACGGTACATCCTGGCAGTCCATGAAAACTTGGGTCCCGAGCCGATGTGCCACGTCGAGGGCGGCGTACACGGTCGCGCCGTACAGCAGCTGCGGCAGGATCACCACCCGTGCTCGATGTTCGCGCAGCAACGTCGCAAGCGGAAAAGCGGTCACCGGATCCTGGTAGCTCACCATCGCCCGGTCCTCGGGGGACGACAACGCCGCGGTGACACTGCGTACCGGCATCGTATGCAAACGAAAGCCGCTGTCGTCCAGGCCCTCCGCGCGGGCCGCCGCCAGGACCTGTTCGCTGAACAGGTCGGTGCCGAAGTCGGTGGACCACACCACGTCGTGCCCCAGCCTGCGCATCGCCATCGCGGGGGTGAACGCGCCGCCGGGCAGTATCGCGAAGCCGCTGGCAAACACCTCGGTACCGGGCTGAACCGGCCGCGTCAGACCGTGAAAAACGAGATCGGCGAAGTAGGCGCCGACAACGAGCACCTCGGTGCGGTGCTGCCGACTGTTCGATGAGGTCGCGGCATCGGCCCGCCCCGCCGGGTCCGTTCCCATCCGGCGACCCTAGCAAATCGCACGCCATCCACCGGCCTGGTGGCCCGATTTCGCGAATCGCCTCGAACGCACTGTTCAGCCTGGTATTTCTGGAGTGGAACCGTCTATCCGACCCACCCACCCGCGCGGAGGGACCGGCATGGCCCGTATCGGTGTAATCAGCATGTCCGACGGTCGCGACTATGTGCACGCGGGGATCGCGGACTTCATCAGCACCACCGAGGATCACTTGGTGGCGGCGCTGACGCGGGCCGGCCATGAGGTGGTGTGCGGCGCGGCGGCCGTCAGCGACAACGCGCTGGCCAACTCGGTGGCGCGCAGCGTGGCGGGGGCCGACGTCGATCTGACCGTATTCCATTACGCCGTCTGGGCTTTCCCGCATTTCACCATGCTCGCGGCGGGCGCGACGCCCGGCCCGCTGCTGCTGTTGTCGAATATCGACCCGGTGCAGCCCGGCATGGTCGGCATGCTCGCCGCCGGCGGCGCACTCGACCAGATCGGACGCGGCCATACCCGATTGTGGGGCGACCCGGACGATCCCGTGCTGATCGAGGAGATCGGCGTGCGGGCTCGTGCGGCCGCGGCGGTGGCGAGCCTGCGCGGCAGTACCTTCGGGCGGTTCGGCGGGCGGCCGATGGGGATGAACACGGCAGTCGCCAATACAGATCAGTGGCAACGGATCTTCGGTATCGACGTCGAGGAGATCGATCAGTGGGAGATCGTGCGGCGTGCCGAACTGGCCGACGCGGGCGAGGCGAAGGCGGCCCGCGAGTGGCTGGAACGCCATGCCGCCGGCGTGCATTACGACGGCGCGAAGCTGACACCGGACATCCTCGAACGCCAGATTCGCTCGTACCTGGCGGTGCGTGAGCTGATCGCCGAACGGCGCCTGGACTTCTCTGGGATCAAGGGCCAGCCGGAACTCACCCAGTACTTCGCCACGATGGACATCACCGAGGCCTTCCTCAACGACCCCTACGACTGGAACGGGCCGAAGGAAACACACGTGTGCGCCACCGAGGCGGACATGGACGGTGCGCTTACCATGCAGCTGCTCAAGCAGATCGCGGGCACCCCGGTGCTTTTCGCCGATGTGCGGCACTATCACGCCGACCGCGACATCTGGGACCTGTGCAATTCGGGCCAGCACGCGACGTGGTTCGCGGCCCGCAGCGCGGACCCGGCGGAGAACCTCGCCAAGGTGCACCTGTATCCGGAGGTGTTCTTCTTTCCGGCGGGCGGCGCCTCGGTGCATCACCTCGCCGCACCGGGCGCCATGACACTGGCCCGGCTGACCCGGAAGGACGGCGACTATCGAATGCAGTTGATGCTGGGCGACTTCGAGACCTACGACGACCAGACCAACGAAGCGCTGATGAAGCAGTCCACCTGGGAATGGCCGCACGCGTTCGCCCGGCTGGATGCCCGCGCCGAGGATTTCCTGTCCCGCTTCGGCGCCAACCACATTCACGCGGTGCCGGGCGATCACCGGGCGGCGCTGCGGGCGGCGTGCGACCTGCTCGGCGTCGCCCTCGACGAGTTCACCCGGTGATGCGGTTCCTCGGCGTCGACCTCGGCACCGCCAGCTCGAAGGGCGTGCTGACCGATGAACATGGTGCGGTACTCGCCAGATCCGAACGAGCGCACGGCGTTTCGACGCCACGTCCCGGCTGGGTGGAACACGATGCGGAGCAGGTGTGGTGGGCCGACTTCGTCGCCATCGTCGGCGAACTCGTCGCCGCGGCGGACGGCGCGACCCTCGACGGGCTCGCGGTCTCGGGGATCGGTCCGTGCCTGCTGCCGGCCGACGCCCACGGCCGTCCCCTGCGTCCCGCCATCCTCTACGGCGTCGACACCAGGGCGACCACCGAAATCGCTGAGCTCACCGAAGAGTTCGGCGCCGAAGCCGTGCTGGCGCGGGCGGGGTCACCGATCACCAGCCAAGCCGTCGGGCCGAAACTGCGCTGGCTCGCCCGCCACGAACCACAGGTCGCCGCGGACACCGGCATGCTGTTGATGGCGAGCTCCTTTCTGGTGCACCGGCTCACCGGCCGGTACGTGCTCGATCACCAATCCGCCAGCCAGTGCGTCCCGATGTACGACCTGCGGCGCCGCGAGTGGGCCACCGACTGGGCCGAACAGGTGGCGCCCGGCCTGCGGCTGCCCGAACTCGCCTGGCCGACCGAGGTGGTCGGGCGGGTCGGGACGCAGGCGGCGGCGAGTACCGGTCTGCCCGTCGGCCTTCCGGTCACCACCGGCACCATCGACGCCTGGGCCGAGGCCGCCAGCGTCGGCGTGCGCGCACCGGGCGACGCGATGATCATGTACGGCACCACCATGTTCCTGGTGCAGGTGCTGAAAGATGCACGCCCGCATCCCGGCCTGTGGGGCACCTGCGGAACCTGGCCCGGCACATACACTCTCGCCGCGGGCATGGCGACCTCGGGCGCGGTGACCGACTGGCTGCGCACTCTGGTCGGCGGCGAGTTCGCCGACCTCGTCACGGAAGCGGCCCGGGTGCCACCGGGCAGCCGAGGACTGCTGGTGCTGCCCTATTTCGCCGGCGAGCGCACTCCCCTGTTCGATCCGGCTGCCCGCGGCATCATCGCGGGCCTGACCCTCGGCCACGGACGCGCCGAGCTGTACCGGGCGGTGCTGGAGGGCATTGCCTACGGCGTCCGGCACAACCTCGCGGCCATGACCGAGGCCGGTGGCGAGGCCGGGCGACTGGTCGCGGTCGGCGGCGGCACCAAGGGCGGGCTGTGGACGCAGATCGTTTCCGATGTGACCGGGCTGCCGCAACAACTCCCGGCCGAGACGATCGGCGCGTGCCTCGGCGATGCCCTACTGGCGGCCGAGGCGGCGGGTGTCGACACCGCGAAATGGAATCCGGTGATCAGCACCGTCGAGCCCTATCCTGGACGTACCGGAGAATACGATTCGTACTATCGGCACTACCGCGAACTGTATGAATGCAGCACTGCTATCACGCATTTCCTGGCGGCCGAACAGCACCGCAAGGGGGTGTTTTCCTGATCCTCGCCGATCATGCGAGGATGCAGGGTTGCTCTGTCGGACTCAAACGAGGATTTCATGCCCACTGTCACACTGACCCCGCACAATTTCGATGCTGTCATCGCCCGCCACCCCATCGTGCTCGTCGATTGGTGGGCCGACTGGTGCGGCTGGTGTACGCGATTCGCCCCGGTCTACGAATCCTCGGCGGAACGACATCCCGACGTCGTGCACGGCATGGTGGACGCCGTCGCGGAGGAAGCGATGAAGGTCTCGGCGCAGATCACCGCCTTCCCCACGCTGATGGCGTACCGGGAAGGCCTGCTGGTGTACAACGAGTCGGGTTACCTCGCGCCCGAGGCCCTCGAAGAGCTGGTCCAGAACATCAAATGGCTGGATATGGAGAAGCTGCGCCGTGAAGTAGCCCAGCAAATGGACGCACCGCAATATCCGGCCAACGCACCCGCACCACCGGCCGCACCCGGTCCGGGTTCGCGGCAGGCGGGTCTGGCGGCCACCGCGAGTCGATACGGCTGGCCCGGGTTATGACCCCCGAGCGCCCGGCGGAGCTATGGCGGCTGGACGGCACGCGCACGCGGTCGATCAGCGCGGAGAATCCGACGGGCGCTCCCGGCGGCGGCGCCCGCGCGACCACCGGCACCGGCGCGCACGCGGCGCGGCTGCTCGGTATCGGCTGGAAGATCTCGCCCTCGATCTTGCTCGCGGATGGCGAAACCGCCACCCTGGCAGACATTTCCGGCCCCGGCGTGCTCCGTCACTGCTGGCTGACCACCGACCGCACCGCCCTGCGGGCCATCACGCTACGGATGTATTGGGACGAGGCCGCCGAACCCGCGATCGAGGCGCCGCTCGGCGACTTGTTCTGCAACGGCTGGGACGAACTGGCCCTGATCGACTCGGAGATGATCGTGGTCGCCCCGGCGGGCGGCTTGAACAGCTACTGGCCCATGCCGTTTCGCGGGCACGCCAGGATCACGCTGGAAAACAACTGCGGCCGAACGGTTCCGGTGTACTACCAGATCACCTACAGCGAGGAGGAGGTGCCCGCGGACGCGGGCTACCTGCACGCTCGGTGGTCGCGCAGTGCTCCGGTAGGCAGCCCCGCCATCCACACCGTCCTGGACACGGTGCCGGGTCCCGGGCGTTATGTCGGTACCTACCAGGCGATTCGGCCCAACGCCCCACGCTGGTGGGGCGAGGGCGAGTTCAAGTTCTATATGGACGGCGATACCGAGTTCCCGACCCTGTGCGGCACCGGCACCGAGGATTACTTCGGCGGCGCTTGGAATTTCGACGTCAACGGGGCGTATCAGCCGTACTCCACGCAGTACCTCGGATTGCCACAGGTGCTGCCCGCCGACGAGATCTACCAACCGCACCAGCGCTACGGCATGTACCGCTGGCATGTGCGCGATCCCATCTGCTTCGAGCGGGACCTGCGCGTCACCGTGCAGGCGCTCGGCTGGCGGGACTCCGAAACCTATCTGCCGCTGGAGGATGCGGAGATCGCCACCACCGCGTGGTGGTATCAGGCCGTGCCGCCGGGCTGATCGCCGGGCTCGGCCGGTAACTCGTCGAAGTCCATGGCGAGCAACTCGTCCGCGCGGGCCATCGCGTCGTCCATGGCGGCTTCGATGCCGTCCAGCACCGACACGCCGCCCAATAGATCCTCGAAGTCGTGCAGCACCGACTGCACCTCGGCGACGGCCGGATCGACCCGATACCAGGCGACCGTGTCACGCCACCACGGGTCGTCGTCCACCCAGGCCCACATCACGTCACGCACCAGGCGAGCGTCGGAGGTGTACATCTGGAACAGCTCGTCCGACCCGCCGCCGCGATGCTCGATCTCGTAGACACCGTCGG
Organism: Nocardia suismassiliense; assembly: GCF_900269665.1. Classification (GTDB taxonomy): domain Bacteria; phylum Actinomycetota; class Actinomycetes; order Mycobacteriales; family Mycobacteriaceae; genus Nocardia; species Nocardia suismassiliense. Next base: position 4,324,824 of record NZ_LT985361.1, on the reverse strand, counting down.
GCAGCAGACGGGTCTGGATGTAGTCGTGGTCGCCGCGGTCGATAACGATGCACGGGCATTCCGGATCGGGTGGCTCGTCGAGCATTCCGGTGAGCACGTCGTCGGTCAGCTCCGGCACCGGGGTTCCGGCGCCGGTCCGGACATGCACGTCGGCAGGTCGGTCCGGATCGTCGGTCACCCGGGCCAGTGTGCCCGATCCGGCCGTCGATTGCCCGAAATGCGCCGAGCGCGACCGCTTCGGGTGCAAGGTGGAGCTATGTGCGCGGCGAAGGTGGCCGGGGTGGACAGCTCCACCCAGTCCTGCAAAGTGGTGGTCTGCGACGCGGACACCGGCGAGATCCTGCACCAGGCGCACGCGCCGCATCCGGACGGCACCGAAGTGGCGCCGGAGGCCTGGTGGGACGCCCTACGCGCGGCGGGCGACGGATTACTGGACCGGGTCGACGCGATCGCGGTGGCCGGTCAGCAGCACGGCTTGGTCGCCCTCGATGCCGCGGGGCGTCCGGTGCGCGACGCGTTGCTGTGGAACGACACACGCTCCGCCGCGGCGGCCGATGAGCTGATTCTCGAGCTCGGTGGTGCGCAGGCGTGGGCCGACGCGGTCGGCAGCGTGCCGGTCGCGGCCTTCACGGTGGCGAAGCTGCGCTGGCTGGCCGATCACGAGCCGGAACTCGCCGACCGCACCGCCCGGATCATGCTGCCGCACGACTACCTGACGTGGCGGTTGCGGGGCGGCGGGGCCGGGATGCCCGAGCCCGAACCGACCACCGATCGCGGCGACGCCTCGGGCACCGGATACTGGTCGCCGGCCGACTGCGAATATCGCAAAGACCTACTCGCCCTCGGCTTCCGCGGGCGCACGCCGGAACTGCCGCGGGTGCTCGAGTCGGCCGAGGTCGCGGGGCGCACCCCCACCGGTGTGCTCGTGGCGGCCGGAACCGGCGACAATGCCGGCGCCGCACTGGGTCTCGGCATCGGCGACGGTGACGTGGTGGTGTCCCTCGGCACCAGCGGTACCGTCTTCGCCCGCAGCGCCGTGCCCAGCGCCGACGCCACCGCCGCGGTGGCCGGATTCGCGGACGCGACAGGGGCATTCCTGCCGCTGGTGTGCACGTTGAACGCCGCACGCGTGCTGGAGTACGCCGCCGATCTGCTCGGCGTCGACCTGGTCACGCTGGAATCGCTTGCCGCGCAGGCACCCCCGGGCGCCGACGGGCTCGTACTACTGCCCTATCTGTCCGGCGAACGTACCCCGAACCTGCCGCACGCCACCGGTAGCCTGCACGGTCTGCGGCCGGAAACCATGCGGCCCAGCCACATCGCCCGGGCCGCGTTCGAGGGCATGGTCTGCAATATGGCCGAGGCGCTCGATCATCTGCGCTCGCGCGGCACCGGTGTGCGGCGCATTCTCTTGATCGGCGGAGCCGCCCGGTCCGCGCTGGTCGCCGAGATCGCCGCGCAGATCTTCGGTGTCCCCGTCACCGTGCCGCAGCCGATCGAATACGTCGCGCTCGGTGCGGCCAGACAGGCGGCTTGGGCGCTCAGTGGTGCGGCGGAGCCACCGACCTGGCCCGCCCGGACCGCCGCCGAGATCCCGGCCCCCGCCGCACCCGCGATCGGTCGGCGCATCCGTGCGGAATATCAACGGGCACACGGCGATCTGTACGGCTCGTCGAGCATGGGGGTGGCGACGCATGTGCCGCGACGGCGAGGGCGGCGACGCGGTCATGACTGATCGGGCTGAACAAGTCGGCGAACCCGTGCGACGATGTAGTCATTACCGGTAGTACTGGATACCGGCGGTTTGTCGAGGGAGCGCAGATGCAACCATGTGACGTGGTGATTCGCGGCGGATCGGTCTTCGACGGTGCGGGTTCCGCGCCGCGCACGGCCGATGTCGGCATCAAGGACGGCAAGGTGGTCGCGGTCAGCGCCGAGCCGCTGCCCGATGGCGCACGGAACCTGGACGCTTCGGGCAAGTGGGTCATTCCGGGCATGCTCGACGTGCACACCCACTACGACGCGGAAGTGCTTGGCAGTCCCGGCCTCGGCGAGTCGGTGCGGCACGGCGTCACCTCCGTGGTGATCGGGAACTGCTCGCTGTCCACGGTCTACGCCGAGGCCGACGACTGCGCGGATATGTTCGCCCGGGTCGAGGCGCTGCCGTGGGACGCGGTGCACTCGGCGGTCAAGGAGCACAAGAACTGGGACAGCCCGCGCGCCTACGTCGAGTCGCTCGCCGCGCGCCCGCTCGGCGCGAATGTGGCTGCGCTGCTCGGACACTCGGACATTCGGGTGGCCGTCATGGGTCTCGGTCGTGCCACGGATCCCCAGGCGCGGCCGACCGGCGACGAGCTGAATCGCATGCGTCGCATGCTGACCGACGCGCTCGATGCCGGATTCCTCGGCCTGTCCACCATCCGTAGCTCGTTCTCCAAGCTGGAAGGGACGCGCTTCCCCACCAGGCAGCTGCCGTCGACCTACGCGAGCTGGCGCGAGTACGCGGCATTGAACGACATTCTGCGGCAACGGAATCGGATTCATCAGAGCACGCCGAACCTCACCTCCCGGCTGGAGATCGCCCGCTACTTCGCGCAGAGTGCCGGACGATTCCGTAAACCGCTCAAGACGACGCTCATCGCGGGCATGGATGTGAAGGCCGATCGCACCACCGCACGCGCCGCGACCACTGCGGCGTGGATCGCGAACACCCTGGGCAAGGCCGCTTTCCGCTGGCAGCATCTGCCAGTGCCGTTCGAGGTCTATGCCGACGGCGTCGATCTCGTTGTGTTCGAGGAGTTCGGCTCGGGGGTCGCGGCGCTCAACATCCGCGATGTGCTGAAACGGGGCGAGTTGCTGGCCGATGAGGGCTACCGCAGGCAGTTCCGTAAGGACCTCGCCAAGAAATACGGTCCGCGGGTGTGGCATCGGGATCTGTACGACGCCCAGATCATGTCCTGCCCCGAGCCGGATGTCGTCGGGAAGTCGTTCGGCGAGGTGGCCGACGAGCGCGGCATCCATCCGGCCGACGCGCTGCTCGATCTCGCCGTCGCGCACGGGGCGAAGCTGCGCTGGCGCACCGTCATCGCCAATGATCGCGACGACGTGCTCGACTGGCTGCAACGCTCCCCGCACGTCCAGGTCGGATTCGCCGATTCCGGTGCGCACCTGCGCAATATGGCCTTCTACAACTTCGGGCTGCGCATGCTCGAGCGGGTGCACCAGCGCAAGTTCATGCCGATCGAGGCGGCGGTGCACCGGCTCACCGGTGAGCTGGCCGACTGGTACGGGCTCGATACCGGCCGCCTGCACGAGGGTGCCCGCGCCGATATCGCCGTGATCGACCCGGCGGGATTCGACGGTTCCAGTGCCGCCTATGCCGAAGCTCCGTTCCCCGGTATCGCGGGCCTGGACCGGATGGTCAACCGCAACGACCGCGCCGTCGCCGCCACGTTGGTCGGCGGGCAGGTCGTCTACGAGTACGGCACCTTCGCTCCCGGCTTCGGCAGCACCCTGCACGCCGGAACTTTCCTCGCACCCGCCTGATCTCCCGCGCGACACGCCGGTGTGAAACGCCGAGAACCCACTCCGCGCCGTCGAGGCATAACATCACCCGAACGGGACAATCCCGACAATTCGCAGCTCAGTCCACCGCCGAGTACCGCTCGGCCGGACAACGGGCGCGGTCGGGTGGCATCTCACGGCGTGGGGGGAGACCACGGCGAGGAGACACAATGACCGATAGCGACGTGCGCAGGGCGATCACGGCCGAACGAACCGACCTCGCCGAAATACTCACCGGACTCGACCCCGACAGCTGGAACGCACCGACCCTGTGCCGCGGCTGGCGGGTCCGCGAGGTCCTCGCCCACATCACCCTCCCCTTCCGCCTCTCCGAACCCCGCTTCGCCTACGAAATGCTCCGGGCAGCAGGTGGTTTCAACCGCATGGCCGATCACGCCGCCCGCCAGGACGCCGCCGAGTTCACCCCCGAAGATCTCCTGAAATCCCTGTGGGACAACGTCGCCCACCCGTGGAAGCCCCCCGGCGGAAGTTTCACCGCCGCCCTCGGCCACGACGTCGTCCACGGCCTCGACATCACCGTCGCCCTCGGACTAGACCGAAAAGTCCCCGAAGACCGACTACGCCCGGTCCTCGACGCCATCAACCCCCAGTGCCTCGACTTCTTCGGCGTCGACCTCGACGGACTCCAACTCCGCGCCGAAGACATGGACTGGCACTACGGCACCGGCGAAATCCTCTCCGGCCCAGCCCAAAACCTCCTCCTCGTCCTCTGCGGCCGCATCCTCCCCGACGGTTCCCTACACGGCCTCAAAGCCAACCGCTTCACCCGCGCCGGCCAACGCGGCCGCCACCGCCGCCACCTCCCGGTCTAGACGCCGAGGGTTACCGGCAACGCCTGTAGGCCATGTTCCCGGAACGAGGAACGCCAGCGTATTTCGTCCCGTGGGATCGCCAGCTCGATGCGCGGGAAGTCCCGCACCTTCGAGCGCTGGGCAATCCCTCTTCAGCCATTCCCGGCACGATGACTAGCGCGACGTCGGCTAGTGGAGCGACACACCAATAACGCAGGTGAGCAGCCGATTTGGTAGCTCATTGTAGGGTCAGGCGCAAGCAGGGAGCTGGCCCCCCATCTTCGGAACGAATCCCGATTGGGGATTGGGATAGATAGCAAGGAGGTCACCGATCACCATCTGGGAAGAGATGGCGTCTTAGGGCCCGGTCGGCGATGGCAGGGTAGCTACAGCGTCAGCGACCATTGGCGATCGGTCGAATGCCTGCGCGACCATCACCAGCCAGTCTCGCTCGTCATGGAGGCTCTGGCCGGTTTCATCGTGGGTGGCGAAGTAGTCATCGATAGTGACCGATGCTGGGACACCAGGACCGGATAGCTTTTTAGCCCGGATGGCTGCGGCGAGGTTGGCGGCTTCCACGACGGCGTCGAGCCTGCGGCCTGTTAGACCTTGGGCCTCTGCGCGCGTTCGGACAGCGTCGGAGAAGTTGAGGTCGAAAAACGGCAGTAGCGTCGTTCGTGCGTCGCGGATCTCCACGAGTCTGCGGTAGAGGTGAAAGGTGATGTTCCAAGGCCAGTCCGTGATGCGACGGCGTTGCGGGGAAGTCAGGGCGATGTCGGGCAGGATTTCATACAGCGCGTCCCACAGAGGTCGGAGCCGATGGTAAGTGCGGTAGCGACCGAGCCGAGCCAATGTTTCGGACACCGCTGGTCCCCACATGAGCATCGTCCACCCGGTGACCGTGATCAATGATCCGAAGGATGCACTCAATTGTGCGACCGGTTCCCACGCCTTGTTGTCGACTCCCATATGGGCGGCGAAGATGTCGGCGAGGCGGGCTCCGGCGTATGGGAGTCCCATAACTGAGCCGATCGCAGCGGTGAGTAAACTCCATTTAAGCCAGCCCGGAGCAGCTCTTCTCATGTAGCGCAGGCACTGACGTCCGACTTCGATATTTACAACTACCCTACCCGTCAGGTATACGACAAGATATATCGAATATTCGGTTATCCCTGCCGACGCGGCAGCGAAATTCTTCGGGTTGGAGGTCATTTCTGGAACTGCGATCCAGAACAGGCCAGACATCACTGCAAGCAGCGATGCCAGTACCGCGATGATGACGCGGATCTTGCGCTTCGCATCAGGCCAGCTGTTGGTCCAGATGAGTACCACGGAGAGTTTGGCAAAGACTATGGTCAGAGCGCCGCACTGGGCGATCATTCCTGCGAGGTTCGGCACACCGAGTGTTCGATCTACCACTTTCCAAACAGCAGGAACCGACAGCCCGAAGGTGAACGTTACGAGAGCAAAATAGATGCAAAGCGCCCCGGTTCCGGGCTCGGGTTTCCGGATGAACGCGGGCAATCGAAGAAGTAATGCTATCGACCCAACGATCGCGCATGTCGAATACAGATTCGTATTCATATCTATCCTATACGCAAGCTTAGAGCGCGCTCGATCCGTGAGATGATCGGTGCGATATCATCGGGTAGCGTCCACGAAGTGCCCGAAGTCCAGGTGCCCAGCTTCGTACGAATGATGGAGGCAAACAGCTCAGCCTCTCGCTCTTGCGTATCGGTATAGCCAGCGCGGCCGAGCATGCTGATTACCATGTCAGGGTCCAAGTCCGGGAACAACATTGCGGATTTGCCTCGGTCAATCGCTTGGAGTCCGGTATGACCACACAAAATGTGAGCTATCTCGTGAAGAACGATGTTCTCACGATGGATTCGCGAGGTATTACTCCGGAAGATGATTAAGTTTTCGGTCCCAGTTTGTATCAGTAATCCAGTGGGCCCCTCAGGCGGCAAGTTCATCGGGATCGCGACGATAGGTTTGTCCAGCGAGTCACTGACTCGCGCTATGAAGACTTCCAATTGAAATGGCGCAGACACTTGTAGATCTGTGATGAGTTGATCACATCTGCGTCGCATCTCGGCGAAGTCTCCGCCGCCCGCCAATCGACCAGCAATTATTCGCACACGACGTAAGAGAGTCACCAGATTCCTAAAATGTCCATCGTCACTTGCCGGTCCGCTCCTCTAGTTCATGAAGCGTTTCTATAATTTCCCGCACTCTGCGCAGACTCTTAGATGACAACTCCGACATGCGGACCAGTGTTTGCTCCACATCGATCTCCACCATCGAATTGAGGAGCGCCTGTAATTCTGCGACTTTCTCCAGCTGCGCGAGTATTTGCTCATCTTTGGGGGTATCGGAATTATAGGTCTGTCCAGCGGCTCGCTGACGCGTTGGATCAACGTCTCCATATGAAACGGTGCCGATACCTGCAGGTCCGCAATGAGTTGATCGCATCGGCGTTGCGTTTCGGAGAATTGGCTGCGCCGGATCAATCGAGCCTGCAGCGCTCGCAAAATTCGCAACAAAACCATCGGTTCCTGCATGCCCATCATCAAATATCAGTGCGATCCACCAGTCCCTGGAACATCCCTATCATCGAGGTGCACGAGCGCGCACTGCCACTCGTCCAACTCCCGCACAACCCCTGTCGCCGATACTTTCCCACGCTTCCGTCCCTGCGCTCGCACACGGTTCAGGCAGCCCGCACAAGGTCGATGGTCGGCGGGAATCAATATAACGAGAGTCTGCGCTCACCGCATCCCTTCTCCGCCAACCACTTTGGCCGAGTGTCTGGCTGGCCAGACGAAATCTTGGCGTTGGCGATCCCGTTCCGCCGACGAATTCGCTCGTCCTCTGGCGTCTCGGGGCGGTAGGAGGGATGATCTGCGGCGAGGAGAGACGATGAGCGATATCGGGGTGCGTAGGGCGATTACTGCTGAGCGGACCGAGCTTGCCGAGTTGTTGGCGGGGCTCGAGGCCGAGAGGTGGGATGGGGCGACGTTGTGCCGGGGGTGGCGGGTTCGGGAGGTGGTTGCGCATATCACCATGCCGTATCGGTTGTCGGGGGCGCGGTTCGCGGTCGAGATGGTGCGGGCGGCGGGGAGTTTTCATCGGATGGCGGATCGGGTGGCGCGGCGGGATGCGGCGGAGATGACGGCGGAGGATCTGTTGAAGTCGCTCTGGGACAACGTTGCTCATCCGTGGAAGCCGCCGGGTGGTGGGTTCGCGGGGGCGTTGAGTCATGACGTCATTCATGGGCTGGATATCACGGTGGGGCTGGGGTTGGGGCGGAAAGTACCGGAGGATCGGTTGCGGATGGTGCTGGAGGCGATCGATCCGAAGAGTGTCAAGTTCTTCGGGGTCGATCTGAAGGGGATCGAGTTGCGCGCTGATGATTTGGATTGGCGCTACGGTTCCGGCGAGGTGGTGTCCGGTGCGGCGCAGGATCTGCTGTTGGTGTTGTGCGGGCGCAGGCTGCCCGCCGGGACACTGCATGGGGCCGAGGCACAGAGGTTCACCCGCTCGAGCCAGGGCACGCGATAATCGCGGGGCGCCGATTACCTTGCGGCGTTAGAGTCGCTGCGTGAACTGGATCGCGCCCGACCTCATCCGCACCGACGCACCGCGGATCGCCGACGAGCGGCCGATGTTGCAGGCGTGGCTCGATTTTCACCGGGACACGCTGCTGCTCAAGTGCACAGGCCTCGATGCGAAACAGCTCAAACGACGTTCCGTCGAGCCGTCCACGTTGTCACTGCACGGCCTGGTCCGGCACATGACCGAGGTGGAACGCGGCTGGTTCCGGCTCGCCGCCGCGGCCCAGCCGGTGCCGTACGTCTACGGCAGCGAGGACAACCTGGACGGCGACTTCGACGACACCGAAACCGCTGATCCCGCCACCGATTTCGCGGCACTGCGGCGCGAGATCGAACTGGCCGATGCCGCGGTGGCCGACCTGCCGCTCGACCACACTTTCCACCATCCGAGGCGGCCCGATCTGGAGTACAACCTCCGCTGGGTCTACCTGCACATGATCGAGGAGTACGCCAGGCACAACGGGCACGCCGACCTGCTGCGCGAACGCATCGACGGCGCGACCGGCGACTGACCGGATCAGGGGCTGTGCCTGCTGACCCACGCCGCGATCTGGGCGCGCGAGGTGAAGCCGAGCTTGGTCAGGATGTGGTCGACGTGACTCTCCGCGGTGCGAATCGAGATGACCAGTTCGGCGGCGATGCGTTTGTTGCTGTAACCGGCGGCCACCAATCGCGCTACATCTCTTTCGCGGCGCGTGAGCTGTTCGACGGCAATGGATTTCGGCGGCGCGACGGCCTGCTCGGCACCGAGGGCGTACCGCACTGCCTCGTCGAGGCCGAGCGCCGCACCGCTGTCGAAGGCGGCCCGGAAATCCTTGTCCCCCATGGCCTCATAGACCTGTAACCGAACCTTGTCACCGACCACGTCGGTCATCGCGTGCGCGAGCCGCTGAGTGCTGCCGTGCCGCACAGTCAACGCGGCACCCATCAGCCGAGCAGCGCGGTTCAGGTCACCACCGGCCGCCGCGACCCAGGCGAGCCCATCGAACGCCGACGCGGTCCACACGCACCGATCGAACAGTCGCAATAGCTCGAGGGCGCGCCGCAACTCCTCGATCGCCTTGTCCTCGTCACCATTTCGCCAATGATTCGTCCCGACCGCCCACGAGGCGAGTCCGCCGAGCAGATGCGAACCGTGCTGGGTGGACTTCGCCAGGAACTGCTCGGCCAACGCCCCCGCACGCTCATCCGCCAGCACCATCGCGCAGACGTAAGCGAAGGCAAGGCATTCCATCTCCGTGCCGTGGTGTCCGCACGCCCGCGCCCGCACGGCCGCCTCCTCGGCGACTTCGAGCGCGCGCACCGGACCCGACTCGGCGAAGGCCAGTACCGCCGAGAGCAGGGTCGCCTCGACCAGCACCTCCTCGGCACCCAATTCCGTGGCTATCGACACACATTCGCGCAGATACTCGTTCGCCGACTCGGTGTCCGACAGCATGGCTGCGATGATCGACGCGGCGGTCAGCGCCCGCGCCCGATCGCTGGTGCGCGCGGGATCTTTACCGAGCGCGTCCATCAGCCAGCGGTAACCCTCCAGCAGGAACCGATAGTGCTCCCAGAACGGCCGCAGCTCGGCGGCGATCTGTAACCCTCGGTGCGCACCGTCCGGGTCGGCGAGCGCGAACTGTAGGGCCGCACGCAGATTCGCGTGTTCACGGGTGACGTCACGAAACCAGACGACGTCGGCCGCACCCCAGTATTCGGTGCGCCCGCGCTGCGCGACGCGGTAATAGTGGTCGCGGTGCCGGATACGAACCGCGTACTCGTCGCCGTGCGCCACGAGCCGCGCCAGCGCGAACTGGCGCAGTGGCTCGAGCACGGTGTAGCGGCCGGTGCCGTCGCTGTCGTGGCGATGGCTCAGCACCGACTTGTCGACCAGACCGGTGAGCGCGTCCACCAGCGCGCCCGGCGGCTCGAGCACGCACACCGCCTCAGCGGCGGCCAGGTCGAAGCCCCCCGCGAATACGGCGAGTTGCTCCCAGAGGCGTTGTTCGTCCGGGGTGCACAGGTCGTAGCTCCAACGGATGGCGGCCTCGAGCGTCTGCTGCCGCTCCGGTGCTGTGCGCAGTCCGGTGGTGAGCAGGCGCATGGTGTCGTCGAGGCGTTCCAGCACCTGGTCGGGGGTGAAAGCCCGCAGCCGCAACGCCGCAAGCTCCAAGGCCAGCGGAATGCCCTCCAGCCGAAGACAAATCCCGGCCAGCGCGCCGAGATTGGCGGCGCTGACCCGGAATTCGGGATTCGCGGCGGTGGCCCGGTCGATCAGCAGCCGCAGTGCCGCGTTGTCGGTGGCGTCGACTTCGCCGGAGTCCTCGTCCAGCTCGGGCACCGGCAGCGGCGCGATCGGCAGCACCTGCTCCCCCAGCACACCGAGCGGCTCCCGGCTGGTCGCCAGCACCCGCACCTCGGGTGTGCTCGCGATCAGCCGGTCGACGAGTTCGGCGCAGGCGTCGATGAGGTGTTCGCAGTTGTCGAGGACGAGCAGCAGATGCTTGCCGCCGAGGTAGTCGGTGAGGCCGGCCAGTGGCGCGCTGGTGTCGTCGCGCAGGCCGAGCGCCTGGGCGACGCTGAGCGCCACCAGTTCACCGTTGTTGACGTGGGCCACCTCGACCAGCCACACCCCATCCGGGAAGGCGCGCCGCACCGTATCGCCCACCCGCCGGGCCAGCCGGGTCTTGCCGACACCGCCCGGCCCGGTCAGCGTGAGCAACCGCGTGCTGGACAGCAGTTTCCTGGCGGCGGCGACTTCGCTGCCCCGCCCGACGAAGCTGGTCACTTCGGCGGGGAGGTTTCCTGTCACGTGCCGCGCCACGCCGATTACCTTCGCACGGACGGCCGTGGCCCCCGGGCGTTTTGCCGGAAGATGCCGGGTGCGGCGGTGGGGCCCGTGCTGGCTAAACTGCCCCTTTCCGAAGGAGGGATGCAGGTGACCGGCGCACCGGTGCTCGAACTGACGGATGTGACGTTCCGTCGCGAGGGCAAGAAGATCATCAACGGTATCTCGCTGACCGTGCGCGCGGGCGAACACTGGGCGCTGTTGGGGCCGAACGGCGCGGGTAAGAGCACCCTGCTCGGTTTCTGCGGTGCGGTCATGTTCCCTACCTCGGGCACGGTTCGGGTACTCGGTGAACAGTTGGGCCGCGTCGAACTGCAACGCCTGCGTCATTCGATCGGGCATGTGAATCCGCGCCACCCGCTGCGTTATCCGCTGACCATCCGTGAGGTGGTGCTGACCGGTCTCACCGCGACCATTGATACCCCGATGCGCTGGACGCCGACGCCCGATCAGCTCGGCCGTGCCGACGCGATGATCGATACGGTCGGCCTCACCGGTAAGGCCGACAACACTTGGCCGACGCTCTCGCAGGGTGAACGCGGCCGCACCTTGATCGCCCGCGCGCTCATCGCCGAGCCCCGTCTGCTGCTGTTCGACGAACCCTCCACCGGTCTGGATCTCGCTGCCCGCGAACAACTCCTGGAGACCATCGATACCCTCGGCGATACCCATCCCGAGGTCGCGTCGGTGCTGGTTACCCACCATCTGGAGGAGCTGCCTAGCACCACCACGCATGCGCTGCTGATCGCCGACGGCCATACCGTCGCCGCTGGTCCCGCACGCGACATCCTCACCACCGAGAACGTCACCAGCGCCTTCGCTCACCCTGTCGAAGTCCGCTACGACGGTCGGTGGACCGCGCGGGCCGCACACGCTCGAGCGGTCTGGCCTGGCGAATAGCGCTCAGCCGCAGCACAACCGCGTGTATCTAGATAACGCGTGACGTGAGGTTCATCCGGATGTCATCGGCCGCCCACAGAACGAAGCGTTCGACGGGAACGACCGAATGCCCAGGGGCAAGCTCGAATCGGAAGCGCCGTACCAGAACCGCAAGCACCAGTTGGGCTTCGACCATCGCCAGGGCGGCGCCTTCGCAGCTGCGTGGGCCGAGGCCGAAGGGGATGTAGGCGAGCCTGGGACGTCCGGCGGATTCCGCGGCGGAGAAACGTTCGGGACGGAAAACCTCTGGCTGCGGCCAGTATTCGGGGTTGAGGTGCACGGCCCAGATCGGGTAGAAGATCGTGGTCCCGGCCGGGATCGTATAGTCGCCCACGCGAAGGTCTTCCGAGATTTCGCGGGCACCGTAGGGGCCCGGCGGGTAGAGCCGCATCGATTCCTCGAGCACCATCTTCAGATACGTCAGGCGCTTCAGATCCGCGTAGTCGGGCGCGGGCCGGTTCCCCAGTACGTCCGCGACTTCTTCGGCGACGCGGTCCGCGACTTCAGGGTGCTGTGCGAGTAGATACAAGGTCCAGGAGATCGCGACGCCGGTGGTGTGGTGTGCGGCCAGCATGGTCATCAGCACGGTGTCGCGGATCCGCGCCGGGGGTTGGCCTGCCGTGGCCAGTGCGGAGATCAGGTCGCTGCTGTCGGTCCGGCGCGTGTCGGTCCGCCGTGCGTCGCCCTGGTGCGCGCTGCCCGGCCACGCAGCGCCCTGCCCCGCGACATCCTGATGCGCGACATCGACCTTCTGATGCGCGGCGAGCACATCGTCCACGGTCGTCCGAAGAAAGACCAGCGCTTGCTGCGCGCGAGCGCCGCGTTCGGCGTCCGTTCCCGGCAGATCGGCTTGATACAGCCGGGCCAACTGGTCGGTCAGCACATCCTCGAAGGCCGACACGATCCGTCCGGCCTGCTCCGGCGAGTCCGCACCGGCGCCGAGCGCGTAATCACAGATCATCCGTAGCGACAGCTCACTGAGGTGCTGCTGCAAAGCAACAGGCTCGTCCGAGGCCGCCCACCGATCGGCCAGGTCGCAGGTCAGCGTGACGAACTGCCCGAAATGCGCCTCGTGCGAGCGCCGTCCGGCCAGCACCGACAGCAACACCCGCCGCCACGGGGTGTGCTCTGCGGCGGAAAGGGTCTGCAAATTGTCCGATTCCTGGAGTGGCGCCAGGAACTCGAACAGCTTCTCGGGCCGTTTGTCGACCTTCGCAGTGGCCTCCAGCAGCACCGGATCGGCGATCGACACCGCCGTCTCCGCGCCCGGTAACCGGAAACGGACGACGGGACCGTACTTCGCATGCAGTGTCAGCTGGTAGTTGTGCAGCCCACCCGCCGCCACGATGTCGGCGAGGCCGTCGCCCGCGCCGCCGGGCCCGGGGATCGATGCGAAAGTATCACCGCCACCAGGTTTCATGACATCCCTCCACAGCCATGCTCCCTGCCGCGGATGCTCCCCGCAATACCGCGGAAACCGTGGCCTGCCGTCCAGCGCCGAAAATACTCGAGAAGAATTTTCGGTGGAGTGTCGATCCGGGTGGTGGTCGTTCGATGCAGTGAGGTGAGGATCGGACGATCCTGACGACGACGAGTAAAAGGACCCGATATGCGCTACATGATGCTGATCCACGTCGACCCGACCACCGCGCCCGAGCCGGACGCGGCGCTCATGGACCGGGTGGACAAGGTGATCGAGGAGATGACCAAGTCCGGCGTGCTGCTGGACACCAATGGTTTGAGCCCGGCGGCCGAGGCCACCACGATCAGGCAGTCCGGCGGCAAGCAGACCGTGCTCGACGGCCCTTTCACCGAGTCCAAAGAGGTAGTCGGCGGGTACTGCATTTTGCAGACGAAGACCAAGGAGGAAGCGGTCGAGTGGACCTCACGCTTCCTCGACGTGCACGGCCCCGAGTGGGATATCGAGGTCGAGCTCCGGCAGATCGCCGAAGAGGCCTGATCGGCCACCGCGGATGATGAGCCCGGACCGGTCGCCCGAGCAGACCCACCGCGCCGTGGAAACGGTGTGGCGGATGGAATGGCCGCGACTGGTCGCGGGGCTCACCCGCGTCGTCGGCGATATCGACGCGGCCGAGGAGCTGGCGCAGGACGCGCTGGTCGCGGCGCTGGAACAGTGGCCACGCGACGGGGTGCCGCCGAATCCGGGTGGCTGGCTGATGCTCACCGCCAAGCATCGGGCGATCGACCGGATACGGCGGAATCAGACCTTCGCCCGCAAACTCGCACTGCTCGGTCACCAGCTGGTGACCGAGCAGGCGCCTGAACCGGAACCGGACGCCGCCGTCGCGGACGATCTGCTCCGGATGATGTTCACCGCCTGCCATCCGGTGCTGCCGGAGCAGGCGCGGGTGGCGTTGACACTACGGCTGCTCGGCGGTTTGACCACCGAGGAGATCGCCCGCGCCTTCGTTGTCGCGGAATCCACGGTGGCGCAACGCATTGTGCGCGCCAAGCGGACCATCGCCGCCAAGCAGGTGCCCTATGAGGTGCCCAGCGGCGAGGCGCTGACCGAGCGGCTGGCCTCGGTGCTCGCGGTCGTCTATCTGATCTTCAACGAGGGATATGCGGCGACCGCGGGCGAGGATTGGATCCGCGTCGAGCTGTGCCAGGACGCCCTGCGGTTGGCCCGTATCCTGGCCGAGTTGCTGCCCGCCGAACCCGAGGTGCACGGGCTGGTCGCGCTGCTGGAACTGCAAGCCTCGCGACTGCCCGCACGCACCGGTCCGGCCAATGATGTTGTGCTGCTTGCCGATCAGAACCGGACACGGTGGGATCGGCTGTTGATCCGGCGTGGGTTCGCGGCGTTGGGGCGCGCCAACGCGGTCGCCCGGGACCGCGGCCTGCTGCCGGGCAGTTACGCGTTGCAGGCCGCGATCGCCGCCGTGCACGCCATGGCGGCGACACCGCAGGACACCGATTGGCGGCGCATCGCCGGACTGTATGCCGTTCTCGCCCAACGCTTTCCATCGCCGATCGTGGAGCTCAATCGCGCGGTGGCGGTGAGCAAGGTGCACGGTCCGGCGGCAGGTCTGGACCTCGTCGACGCACTCGCGGGCTCACTGGACACCTACCACCTCTACTACGCCGTGCGCGGCGATCTGCTCAGCCAGCTCGGCAGGCACGGCGAAGCGGGTGCCGAATTCATCCGCGCCGCCGAACTGACCGGCAACAAGGCCGAGCGGGCGCTGCTGCTCGACCGCGCGCAGGACAGCGGGGCCCGCTAGTTCGGTTGTAACGCCGTGGTAATCGCTACACCGCAATCGGATGTGAGCATGCTACGAAACCGCTTACCTCCGAAAGGAATCCGGCCGCGTGCGACAGTTCTATCGAGCAGTGCTCCTGGACGACGACTATCGGCTGATCGGATATGTGGAGCCCGGTGCGCGGCTGGTGGAACACGCCTGGATCGGCAATCACAGCGTGCAGGGCATCGAACGACTGCTGTCCGTGCCCGCCCGGGTGGTGTGGGCCCGGCGGCAGCTTGGCGACGAAAATCTGTACGCGGCGGCGGCCTCCGTCGCGGCGCTGCGGCCGCCGGAGCACGGCTGCACCGGGCGATACATTCTCAATCACGATCAGCTCGGCTACGTGGACAAGGCGGCAGCGGTGGAGCAGGCCGGACGGCGGCGCACCCATCCCCTGCCTATTCTCACCGCCGAGGGCGGCGCCGAACCGCACGCATTGGCCGGCCTGTGGGCGCGCGACCGTATTTCGGTCAGCGACACCGTGCCCGACGGATTCGAGCTGTGGAAGTTCGATGTAGCCGAACTTCACCAGTTTCAGTAAATAGTGGGCAACCCGCCGACGACACGCGGCATCTCGACGGTGTCGTCGATATATTCGGCGCGCACGTCGGCCAACCGGTCCAGGAACGCTTCCGCAGAGCCGAACTTCGCCGCGACCTGCGCCAATAGTTGCTCGGCTGGTTTCATGAAGTCCATGTGTTCAGCATGACTGGTCGGATGCCCAGCAGCGATACTGTTAGCACATAGTTTGCCGAAATATCTTGCGCTGCCGGGATCCTGCTACCGAATAGAAACGTTCGGGACATTCCCGATCAAGCGCGGCGGATCGGCTGCCAGGTTCGGGTCGCGTCGGTGGTGAGGAAGGTGCCGACGACGCGGTAGACCTCGACGGGCTTCTCCACCACCAGCAGATGCGAGGTGCCCGGGATGATGGCGAGCTCAGAATCGGGGATGGCGCGGTAGAGGGCGATCGTGTGTTCCAGGCTCATCGCGTCGTCGTCGGCGGCGATGACGAGGGTGCGACTGGTGATGCGCGCGAGTTCCTCGACCGTCAGAGTGGGCTCGGCACGCGCCATCGAGAGCAGTTTCTCGGCGACCACCCGGAAATGCGCCTCGCCGTCGGGTGACACCTCGCCGTACCGAGCGGCCAAGCGCCGCATCGGTTCTTCGTGCGTGAAACCGTCGAGCACGCCGGGCAACAGTCCGTCGTGGTGGAAGTCGCCGCTGATCGAGACGAGCTTGCGGACCAGATCCGGTCTACGGAGCGCGACCAGCAGGGCGACGACCGCGCCGTCGCTGTAACCGACCAGATGCGCGGCGCCGCCGACGACCTCGTCGAGGAACGCGATGGTGTCCTGCGCCATCAGGTCGTAGGAGATCGGTCCCGCGACGTCGGGGGTGCGGCCGTGGCCGCGGCGATCCATGCGGTAAACGCGGAAGTGCTCGGTCAGGCCGGCGACGGCGGGTTCGAACGAGCGGGAGTCGACGAAACCGCCGTGCAGCAACAGCACCGGATCGCCGTCGCCTGTCTCGTCGTACCAGGTGCGGACGGCGCCGAGCTGAACATCTTTTGCCATGAACTGATCATCCTCGAACGCCGGTAGATCGTATGAACCAGACCCGGCGCACTGTGTATCGCGACACAGCCCTATTGCAGTTCGACCCGTGGCTCGGCGCGATCCTCGGCTTCAGCCAGCTCTTTCAGCGTCAACAGTTGCTTGCGCATCATGATGAGGTCGCCGAAAGCCAACAGGCGTCCGATAATTCGGGGTCCGCCCATGCGCACCCGGACCACCAGGCGAGTGCCGTCGCCCTCGGGACGGACCGCGTAGGTGACGGCGATTTTCCCGCTGACCAGGGTGATGTGCTGACTCAGCGTGAAGGAGACCAGGTCGAACTGGCCCATGAAGCGTTGGCCCTCTTCGAGTTCCGTGAGTTGCGGATCGCGGTGCCGGGGGCTGGGGCGGCCCCAGCGGTCGAGCAGATCGTAACTGTATGGCGCGACCCGTAATTGGCACAGCCAGGCATAGACCAGGCCGTGGGGTGCGTCGATGCTGATGGCTCGATCCGCCTGCACCCCGGCGGGCTGCAGGGCGTCACACGGGAGTGGGTGTTCGCGCTCGGCGTCGGTGGCGCCCCAGACCAGCCCGGGGATCATGCGGCGGCCGCGATCTGGCGCAGCAGCCGACGGACCACGATCTTGTGGCCGCCGCTGCCGATGACGAGCGCGCGGTAGATCTTGCCGTGCAGCCCAGGGAAATTGCCCCACGACTTCGCGCGGACGCGGGTCCGGTTCGCCCCCTCATCCTCTAGTTCGAAGACTAGGGCGTACTCCGAAAACCAGTGCCGCCCTTTCATTGCCAGCCGGGCGGGGACTTCCACGGCCTCGAGTTCGAAACCGCTCGGTACGGTGGACGGATCCGCCGGGTCCCTTGCAGACGACTTTCAGCAGTGCCTTCCAGGCCCGGTCGCGATTCGCGTCAACGGATCTGGCATGCTCATCAATATAGGACAAACGCTCCATATAGAAGGAACGTACTAGTACATGGCACCTCCCCGCAAGCACGACACCGACGTGATCCTCGACGCAGCACGCGCCCTAGTGCTCGCCGAGGGACCCCGCGCCGCCAGTGTCGCGGCGATCGCCGAGGCCAGTGGCGCGCCGGTCGGCACGCTGTACCACCGCTTCGGCAACCGCAACGGAGTACTGACCGCCGCCTGGCTGCGCGCCCTCGAACGTTTCCAGAGCGGAGTGATCACCGCCGCCGAGCACCCCGACGCGATCGAAGCAGGCGTCGCCATGGTCCGCGCCGCCCTCACCTTCGGACGCGAATTACCCGACGACGCAAGACTTCTCCTGAACCTGCGCCCCAGCGACCTCCTCGACGGCGGCCCCGACGACGACTTCCGCGCCCGCCTGACCACCATGAACGCCCCCCTCTTCAACCACCTCCGCCGCATCGCCTTAGCCCGCTTCGGCCGCGCAGACGACCGCGAAATCGACGCAATCAGCCGAGCCGTAGTAGACCTCCCCTACGCCGCCCTACGCCGCCACGCCCACTCCCCCACCCNCGGCGATGACGCGCATGCCTGCGGCGTGGGCGGAGCGCATGCCGTTGCTCGAATCTTCTACTGCGGCACAGTCGGTGGGGCGTTGGCGGAGGAAGGCGGCGACGGCTACGTAGACGTCGGGGGCGGGTTTGCCGCGGTCGACCTCTTCGGTGGAGAAGGTGACGGTGAAGAATTCGATCAGGCCGGTGCGCCCGAGGACGACATCGATGAGCGTGCGCGGGGAAGAGCTGGCCACGCCGAGCGGCCACTTCTCGCTCATGCGCTGCACGGCGTCGATCGCGCCGGGTAGCAGCGGGACCTTGCGGTCGTACTGCGCGGCCATCCGCTCGATCACTTCCTGTGCCACCGTCTCCGGCGGTGCGTCGACGCCCAGATCGGTGCTGAGGTATTCCGACCATTCGCGGGTGCTCATGCCCATCAGCCGTTGCTGAGTGTCGGGCAGCCACTGCCCGCCCCGCTCCGCGACATAGTCCCGGCGCACCCGCTCCCACACCGGCTCGGAGTCGATCAGTACGCCGTCCATATCGAAGACAACTGCCGTAATACCCATCTACTCAAAGCCTTTCGCCAGTGGACTCGTGATTGCTCCGAGCGGCCGAGCTGCGCCACCCACCTGCTGATTCCCGGCGCGTCACGCGCTCGGTGATCGCGAACCAGCCTAGGCCACTCCGATGGTTTCGGCCCGATCCGCCGATGCACCGGACGCCCGTGACGAGAGCATTCGGTGGGCAACCGATAACGTGTTCCGCATGAACGAACAGCAGGCCGGTGACTCGCTACCGAACGCGGAGCACCATGAGGGCGCGTTCCGGCCGATGACCGAGCTGATGAACGCGCACGACGACGGCACCATCGACATCACCCGGGGTGGGCCGCACTACGGGGAGTTCGTCGAGCAGGTGCGCGGACTGATGGATCGCGCGCGGCTCGCCTGCCCGTCGGACGAGCAGGCCCTGGAAACGATCGGCATTCTCAAGCAGCTGAACGACAAGCTGGACGCCGCGATCGTCGACGAATGGTCCACGCCGACCTGGACCCGCCACGATCTGCCTGCCCGCGGCAACATCACGCTGCCGCCGTTCGTCGTCGATCACGCCGACCGCGAGGGCGTCGACGCGCGCATCACCTTCCGCACCTTCCACCTCGGCGGCAACAATGCCGCACATGGTGGTCAGATCGCGATCGGCTTCGACGACTTGCTCGGCTTGGCCGCCGCCGTGCACGCGGGCGCGGTGACCAGGACCGCCTCGCTCACCGTCGACTACCGCTCCATCACTCCGCTGAATACGGAGCTGAAAGTGCACGCTTGGGCCGAGCGCCAAGAGGGCCGCAAGGTCTACGTCCGCGCCACCCTGCACGACGGGGAGCGCCTCTGCGCCGAAGCGCACGGCTTGTTCATCGTCCTCAAACCCGGCCAGCCGTAGCGCCGAGCGGATGCGGCGTGCGCCCTCGAAATTGCGCACGCTGCATCCATGCACGAGATGCTCTGCTAGCCAAACTATTCCGAATTCGGGGCCCGTGGGACGACAGTTGCCGCCCACGGGCCCGAAAACTGCGCACCGTGCAAGCATGCACGAAACGCCTTGCCTGACTTACTCTCCGGCCAACGATCAACGCCCCGGGAAATGCGCCTCCCGATACGCCGCGAACCGTTCATCGACTTCGTCGGCGGTGAGACCGAAGTCGGCAAGCGTGTAGCGGTGCGCGGGACGTGCCGCCCCGGAAGTGCTTTCGGCGTGCAGCGCCGCCATCGCCGCGGTCGCATCCTCGGTCAGCGGCAGGTCGAAGTGCCGGTAGATCGAGGCAACAGTGCCGATCGGATCGGCGACGAAGTCGTCGTAGTCGACATCGCAGAACTGGGCGGCGTTGTGCTGCTTGCGGTCTGCCAAAAAACGATCGGCGCCACGCGCCCACAGGTCCAGCTGAGTCGCGCCGACCACCGAACCGCGGAACTTGTCGGACCAGCCCGCCGACGCCTGCTCGTTGAGACTGCACACCGAGGCGATGATGGTTCGCGGATCGCGATGCATCTGAATGACGAGCGCGTCCGGATACACCTCGAAAATGGCATCGAGTGCGAACAAGTGGCTGGGGTTCTTCAGCACCCAGCGGCGCCCGGCGTCCGGCAGGCCGATCAGCTGCAGGTTGCGCCGATGCCTGCGGTAGGCCGGAGTCCAGTCCTGCTCGCGCAGCCACTCCGAGTAGGTGGGCAGGTAGCCCAGGCACTCGTAGGACACCGACATGGCCGACTGCCGCAGCAACTGCCAGCACTCCTCCACCTGGTCGGCGGAGATGTGGTGCACGCCCATGAACTCCGGATGCTCCACGTGGTGCTGCTCGAACGCGGCCTCGATCCGCTGGTACACCGGATTGCTCGCCCACGTCTCGCGCGGCGGACGCGGCTGCGGCATCTCGGTGAGCCACATCTCCAGGCCCTGGTGCGCTGGGTCGGCGTTGAGCAGCCGATGCACCGCCGTCGTGCCGGACCGCGGCAGGCCGGTCACGAAGATCGGCCGCTCGATCGCCACGTCGGCGTGCTCCGGAAAGCGTTGCCACGCGGCCTCGCTGAGCAGCCGCGCGATCAGCGCGCCGCGCAGGAAGGCCCGGTTCACCTTGTTGCCGAACGGCGTCAGCTCCGCATCCTTGGCATAGGACTCGAGCAGCACCTCGAGCCCGGCGCGGTAGTCGTCGGCCCCGAAATCATCCAGCCCGACGACCTTGGTCGCCGACGCGTGCAGATCATCGATGGTCCCGACATCATCCCTACCGATCAACGTCATCTCCTCAATAATGGTGCTGGACAGCAGCACCCGGTCAGTGGTGGTATTCGCCGCCGTTGACATCCAGACAGGCCCCGGTGATCGCGCGCGCCATCGGCGAGGCGAAGAACACCACGGCGTCGGCGATCTCGTCGGGTTCGGGCAGCTTGCGCAGGTCGATGGTCTTCGCCGTCTCGGCGTAGACCGCCTCGGCGGTGCTGCCGCGCTGCTCGGCGAGGTAGTTGAAGTACCACTTCAGGTTGTCGGCCCAGATGTAGCCGGGGGCAATGGTGTTCACCCGGATGCCGCGCGGCCCGAGCTCGGTGGCCAGGCTCTGCGCCAGCGCGAGCAGGCTGGCCTTGGCCATCTTGTAGGGGCCGAAGGTACGCCGGGAATGCCGCAGCACCGCCGAGTTGATCATCACCACCGAGCCGTTGGTTTCGTCCAGCGCGGGGATGAACAGCCGCGTCAACCGCAGCGCCGCAAGCACATTGGTCTCGAATCCGGCGCGCACCTGGTCCAGGTCCACGTCGGCGAGGTCCACGATCGGCGGAATCGCGAAGGCATTGTTCACCAGGGTGTCCACCCGGCCGAACGCACTGTGCGCGGCCGCCACCAGATTCGCCGCGGCGGCTTCGTCGTTGATGTCGGTCGGCACGACGACCGCGCGCCTGCCGAGCTCGGTGATTTCCTTGGCCACCTCGGTGAGCCGCGATTCGGTCCTGGACGCGAGCACGACGTCGGCGCCCGCCTTCGCGCTCTGCACCGCGATGGCGCGACCGAGCCCGGGGCCGACCCCCGAGACCACAACAACCTTGTCCTGCAACAACATCAGCCGAGCATCCTCTCCGCGACGGCAGCCTGCCGTACTGCGATTCGTGCGCGCCATTGGTCCGGCGTGACGCGCGCCTGGTCGTAGAACGGCAGGCGCTGCGCGAGTTCGTCGACCGGCACCACCTCGACGGTCGGCCCGTCCTCGGGTTTCATGTCGCGCGCCAGCCGCTGCCAGCGGAACTGGAGATAGCCGCGGTCGTGCCCGGTGCGTTCGATCCAGTTCGCCAGTCCGGGGTTTCGCTCGCTGACCACCAGCCGGATCATCCCGTCGGGGTCCACGTGCGCCTGGTCGGCGGTGAGGCTGGTCTGGTGGTTGATGTAGTCCAGCGACAGGTACCACATGCTGCCGAGCTGGAAACCCTGATACGGCGCATCGGATTTCGGCACGGTGATGATCATTGCCTGATCGTCGGTCAGCTCGTAGTGGCCGGCCGAGGAGAACTGCGTGGTGAGACCGCCCGGCGTGGACCGGGGTTCGGTCATCGTGTTCACCGGCAGGTTCAGGTAGAACCACTCCGGGAAGGCCAGGAAGGTCTTGATCCGCGAGATCAGCATCTTGCCCGCGACGCCGTAGCGCTTGGTCAGCTGGTCTTTCGTCAGCGGCGGCGGTGCGTCACCGATGCCGTCGACCCGCGCGATCCGGATCGTGCCCGGCTTCTCGGCGGCCCAGTCGCTGTAGACCTCCCGGACCACCAGCATCGCCGAGTCGGCGGCGAGGTGCACATAGCCCGGCCGCGCTTCGCGGGGACCGAGGCGGAGTTCGTAGGAACCGTCCGCCCCGACCTCCAGGGCACGGTCGTCGAAGGCGGTGAGGCTGTCCGGCACATCCACCGGCGAGTAGTTCCCGTTCAGCACCTGGAAGCTCAAATCCCTGGTGGTGCCGCGCTTTCCGGTAACCACATACTCCGCGTCCGGGCGCAGATACGAGTGGTAGTAGAGCGTGTCCGGGTTGTCCAGGCCCATCTTCGTGTACGGCCCGGTGGACTGGACGAAGAACGGGAAGTCCCGCTCGTAGGCCCACGCCATCTGTAAGGCGGCGCGAATGCTGCCCGCCAGATAGTCGTAGCCCTCGACGAGGTCCTGCTCGGTGCGGATGTGCGCGGCTCCGGTGATGATCTGCTCGGCGGCGGCGATGGCATCCGCGAACGGCTGTGTCAGCAAAGGGTCTCCAGTGGATCGGGCGCGGTGTTCCAAATATGTACCGGTCTGGTACATTCCGTGTGAGGCAAGATTAGAACGTGTTCTAGGAGTGGTCAATGGTCGGCCGTAGGTCCGCACCCACGGTGCGGGTGGTGCAGGTACTGGATTTCCTCGTCGAGCAGCGCGGCGAGCGCTTCGGCCTGTCCGAGCTGGCGCGGGCGCTGGACCTGGCGAAACCGACCTGTCTCGGCATCCTCACCGAGCTCACCGCGGGCGGTTATCTGGTGCGCGACGCCGACACACTGACCTACGGCCTCGGGCCCGCGCTCATCGCCGCGGGCCGGGTCGCCCAGGACAGCTTCGCCATCTCCGCGCTCGCCCGCACCGAGCTGGAGCGACTCACCGCGCGATACCGCACCACCTGCACCGCATCCGCCGTGGTCGGCGAGCAGATCATGGTCCTGGAGAGCACCGGGCCGGGGATGGTCAAGGTGGGCGCGGCCTACCACTTCGCCCCGCCGGTCGGCCTGATGTACGTGCTGTGGGACACCGACGCGGCGTTCGACGCCTGGCTGGCCAAGCCCTCGACGGTGCCGTTGCAGCAGGACGAGGCGCGGCTGCGGCAGGTGGTCGCCGAATGCCGCGAGCGCGGTTATCTGGTGGAGAGCCTGACCGCGGCGGGCCGCAGGCTGTACTCCATGCTGGCCGGCTTCGCCGCCCACGATCTGCCCGATGAGCTGCGCGAACTGGTCGGCGAACTGGTCACCAGCCTCGGCGAGCGGGTGTACCTCGGCACCGATCTGCGGCCACGCAAGGAGCACCCGGTCAGCCTGCTCGCCGCACCGACCTACGGCGGCGACGGCAGGCAGAACATGGTGCTGACCATGTACGTCGGCGCGTCCATCACCGGTGCCGAAATCGACCGGCGCGGAACGGCTCTGGCCGCGGCGGCGGACGCCGTGACCGCCGCGTCGGGCGGGCGCAAACCCGCCCGCGGTCCCGGCGAGCTGTTGCCAACGACCGAAACGTGTTCTAGTTTTGCGGTGTGAGCCAGTACGCGAAGTCGACGGCGAGCACCTACGAGCTGCCCCATCTGGACGTGCTCGAGGCCGAGTCGGCACATATATTCCGTGAAGTAGCGGCAACTTTCGAGCGTCCGGTGTTGCTGTTCTCCGGCGGCAAGGACTCGGTGGTGATGCTGCACCTGGCGGCCAAGGCCTTCTGGCCGGCGCCGCTGCCATTCCCGGTACTGCACATCGATACCGGACACAACTTCGACGAGGTGATCGCCTTCCGCGACGCGACGGTCGCGCGATTCGGGCTGCGGCTGGTGGTCGGCAGCGTGCAGGACGACATCGACGCGGGCCGGGCGGTCGAGGAGACCGGACCACGCGCCTCCCGTAACCGATTGCAGACCACCACGCTGCTGCGGTCGATCCAGGAGGGCGGCTTCGACGCGGTCTTCGGTGGCGCGCGCCGCGACGAGGAGAAGGCCCGGGCCAAGGAGCGGGTGTTCAGCTTCCGCGACGAGTACGGCCAGTGGGATCCGCGCAGCCAGCGCCCAGAACTGTGGAACCTCTACAACGGCAAACACCGTGCGGGCGAGCATATTCGGGTGTTCCCGCTGTCCAACTGGACCGAGCTCGACATCTGGACCTACATCGCCGCCGAGGGCATCGACCTGCCGCCGCTCTACTACGCGCACCGCCGCCCGGTGGTACAGCGCGACGGAATGCTGTTGGCGCACACCCGCTTCCTGCAACTGCTCGACGGCGAGCAGCCGCACGAGACCACGGTGCGCTTCCGCACGGTCGGCGACGCCACCTGCACCGGCTGCGTGGAGTCGACCGCAGCCACCCCCGCTGAGGTGGTCACCGAGGTGGCCGCGGCCCGGGTCACCGAACGCGGCGCCACCCGCGCCGACGATCGAATCTCCGAGGCGGGCATGGAAGATCGCAAACGAGAGGGCTACTTCTGATGACCGCAACACTGCTGCGTCTCGCCACCGCGGGCAGCGTCGACGACGGCAAATCGACGCTCATCGGCCGGCTGCTCTTCGACTCCAAGACGATCTTCACCGACCAGCTCGCCGCCGTGGAGCGGACCAGCCGCGACCGCGGCGACGACTACCCGAACCTGGCCCTGCTCACCGACGGGCTGCGCGCCGAGCGCGAACAGGGCATCACCATCGACGTGGCCCATCGTTACTTCGCCACGCCCCGGCGCAAATTCATCATCGCCGACACCCCCGGCCACATCCAGTACACCAGGAACATGGTGACCGGCGCGTCCACCGCCGACCTCGCGCTGATCCTGGTCGACGCCCGCAAGGGCGTGGTGGAGCAGACCCGCAGGCACGCGTTCCTGGCCAGCCTGCTCGGCATTCCACACCTGGTGCTGTGCGTCAACAAGATGGATCTGGTGGACTGGTCGCAGGCCCGGTTCGAGGAGATCCGTACCGAATTCGCCCAGTTCGCCTCGAAACTCGACATCTTCGACCTGACCTTCGTACCGATGTCGGCGCTGGACGGCGAGAACATCGTGCACCGCGGCGCGAGCATGCCGTGGTACGAGGGCACTCCCCTGCTGCATCACCTCGAAGAGGTGCACATCGCCTCCGACCGCAATCTCATCGACGCGCGGTTCCCGGTGCAGTACGTAACCCGCAGTCACGCACAGGATTTCCGTGGATATGCGGGCACGGTGGCGGGTGGTGTGTTCAAGCCCGGCGACGAGGTCGCGGTGCTGCCTTCGGGTTTCACCACCACTGTCGAGGCCATCTGGGGTCCGGGCGGCAAGCCCGTCACGGAAGCCTTTCCGCCGCAAGCGGTGACCATGCAGCTGGCCGACCACCTCGACGTGTCCCGCGGCGACATGATCTGCCGGCCGAACAACCGCCCCACCGCGGGTCGCGATCTCGACGCGATGGTCTGCTGGTTCGCCGACGAGTCGCAGCTGACCCCCGGCGCGACCTACACCATCCGGCACACCACGCGCACCGCCACCGTCGAGGTGCGCACGCTGGACTACCGGCTCGACGTCAACACCCTGCACCGTGACGAGCAAGCGGAGTCGTTGTCGCTCAACGAGATAGGCCGCGTCCAGCTGCGCACCCGGCAGCCGCTGCTCTTCGATCCGTATCGGCGTAATCGGTTCACCGGCAGCTTCATCCTGGTCGACGACACCACCAACAACACCGTCGGCGCGGGCATGATCACCGGCCCGAGCCTGCCGTCGTCGCGGGTGGTCTGGCATTCCACCGCGGTCGGCCGGGACGAGCGGGCGACCCGTGGCCTCACCGTGTGGCTGACCGGCCTGTCCGGTTCGGGAAAGTCCACCGTCGCAGTGGAACTCGAACGCCGACTGGTCGCGGCGGGCCGCCCCGCCTTCCTGCTCGACGGGGACAACCTGCGGCACGGACTGAATGCCGATCTCGGCTTCAGCGCCGCCGACCGGGTCGAGAACGTGCGCCGGGTCGGTGAGGTGGCCAGGCTATTCGCCGAAGCCGGTGTGGTCGCGGTGGTTTCGTTGATCAGCCCGTATCGCGCCGATCGGGACCGCGTCCGTGCGACACACCTGGCGGCAGGCATCCCGTTCGTGGAGGTCTTCGTCGACACGCCCTTGGAGATCTGCGAAGCCCGCGACCCGAAGGGCATGTACGCCAAGGCCCGTGCGGGCGAGATCCGCGGCTTCACCGGCATCGACGACCCTTACGAGTCCCCCACCGAGGCGGAACTGGTGCTGCGTCCCGACGACGGTGATCCGGCGGCCATGGCGGCCACCGTTCTCGCCCGGCTGTCGGGTCTCGACTGAACGAACACTCGGTAACGAGGAAGGGGCAGGCAGCGGATCGCTGCCTGCCCCTTCGCCATTCGTGCTTCAGCTCAGCGAGCGGAAGAACTCCCGGATATCACCGGTGAGCAGGTCGGGCACCTCGAGGGCCGGGAAATGGCCGCCGGAGTAGAACTCCGACCAGTGCGTGATGTTGTGCGCCTTCTCGGCGAAACGGCGGATGGCGTAGTCGCCGTCCTTGAATACCGCCACGCCCGTCGGCACGCTGCCCTTCGGTGCGGGGGCGAACATGCTCGTGTCGTGGAACCGCTCATAGTAGAAATTGGCTACGCTGCGTGCGGTCTCGGTGAACCAGTAGATGCTGACGTTGGCCAGGATGCGATCCTTGGCGATCGCCTGCTCGGGCAGTTCGTGCGACTGGTCGACCCACTCCTTGTACTTCTCCACGATCCAGCCGAGCTGCCCGGCCGGAGAATCCGCCACCAGTTGCGCGATGGTGTTCGGGCGGGAGCCCTTCAGGTTCATGTAGGCCGCACCGTCGTCCTGGAACTGCTTCATCCGGCCCAGCCGCTGCCGTTCCGCCTCGGTCAGCGCGGCCATATCGCCCGGATCACCGCTCGGAAAGGTGACCAATGCGTTGACGTGTACGCCGAGCACATGGTCGGCGTCCACCCGGCCGAGCCGCGGTGCGATGAACGCGCCGTGGTCGCCGCCCTGCACGCCGTACCGATCGTAGCCGAGCCGCGCCATCAGTTCGGCCAGTGCGCCGGCGACGCGGTCGTCGTGCCAGCCCGCCTCGGTGACCGGGCCGGAGAACCCGTATCCCGGCAGCGACGGAATGACCAGTTCGAAGGCGGGTGCGTCGGGCGCACCGTGCGCCTTCGGGTCGGTGAGCGGGCCGATCACGTCGAGGAAGTCGACCACCGAGCTGGGCCAGCCGTGCAGCAGGAGCAGCGGGGTCGCGTCGGCCTCGGCCGAGCGGATGTGCAGGAAATGCACGTTCTGCCCATCGATAGTGGTGGTGAACTGCGGGTGCTTGTTCAGTTCCGCCTCGATGGCGCGCCAGTCGAACTCCGCCGCCCAGTAGCCGGCCAGGTCCTTCAGGTAGTCGGTCGGCACGCCGCGCTCCCACCCGGTGCCGGGCAGGTCGTCGGTCCAGCGGGTGCGGGCCAGCCGGTCGTGCAGATCGTCGAGGGCGGCCTGCGGGATCTCGATGCGGAAGGGGCTGATCTCGGTGCTTGTCATGCCATTAATACTTCGGGTAACGAGGGGGCCTGCGAATCACAAGAATTCGTTATTTCGGTGGGGACAAAGGTCTTTACGGGGTTGGCACAAACCGCGCGGTCCGGGCATGATCGCGGAGTGGTGAGCCTTCCCGTCTGCGGTGCCTTCGTCGGGCGGGCCGCGGAAGTATCGGCACTGCTGGCGGCCGCCGAGGATCCGGCGGTGCACACCGTGCTGATCGCCGGGGAAGGCGGGCTCGGCAAGTCCCGGTTGGTTGCCGAGTTCACGTCGCGGCTCAGCGCGGACACGGTGGTGTTCACCGGGCGGTGTCCCGAATTCGGCAATGGTGTGCCGTATGCGCCGTTCGTATCGGTGCTGCGCACGCTGGTGCGGCAGCTCGGGGTGGATCGGCTGGCCACCTTGCTTCCGGTGACCCGGCCGGCATTGGCGCGGTGGCTGCCCGAACTGGCGGCGCACACCGGGTCGGCCGACGGGGAGGCCGATCGGATTCAGTTGTTCGGCGAGATTCTCACCGTGCTCGAGCAGCTCGCGGTGGCCCGGCCGGTGGTCGTCGTGCTGGAAGACCTGCACTGGGCCGATGATTCGAGTCGGGAACTGCTGGCGTTCCTGGTGGCCAATTCCGCACAGCGTGATCTGCTGCTGGTCGGTACATATCGACCCGCGGATTCAGCGGAGACGCGCAGGCTGATCGCGGGGCTGCGGCGGGATCCTGGTGTGCGGCTGGTCGTTCCGGAGCCGCTGACCCGGCACGAGGTGGGCAGGCAGCTCGCCGCGCTGCTCGGTCATGAACCCGAACCGGGGACGATCGCACGAATCTACGCGCGCAGCAAAGGGATTCCGTTGTTCGTCGAGGCGCTCAGCACGTCGCCCGAGGACACGCCCGCCGATCTGTCGGAGTTGTTGCTCGGCTATCAGGCCGGGCTGCCGCCGGAGACGCAGGCGCTGCTGCGGCTTGCCGCGGTTGCGGGGTCGCCGGTGCGGCACACGTTGCTCGAGTCGGCCACCGAATTCGACCAGGATGCCTTGCATCGCGCGCTTCGTCAGCTGATCGATCAGCAGATCCTCACTGCGGACGACACCGGGTACGAGTTCCGGCACGTCCTGATTCGCGACGCCGTCTACGACCATCTGCTGCCCGCAGAACGGAAACGCCTGCACGCCAGGCTTTCCCAAGCCCTTACCAGCGATCCTGAAACATCGAGCACCGCCGCACTGGCCTATCACGCGCATGCCGCCGGTGAGTTGCCGCTAGCACTGGACGCCTCGTGGAGTGCGGCCGGGGAAAGCGCTGGCGCGCATACTGAACGGCTGCACCATCTCGATCGAGTGCTCGAACTCTGGGACAGGGTGCCGGGTGCCGCCGGACGCATCGCCGTCGACCGGCTCCAAGTGCTCGAACAGGTCGTCGAGACCTGCTATCGCGGTGACATCGTCGAACGCGGCATCGCGGCCGCTGACGAAGCGCTACTGCTGGTGGATACCGACAGCGCACCGGAGCGTGCCGCCCGGCTGTTCTACTGCCGGGCCACCCTGAAGAACCACAGCAGCAAGGGATGTGACGACGATCTGCTGCGCGCCTTGGCATTGCTGCCCGTGCATCCGCCGATCCTGCTGCGCGGTGAGGTGCTGGCCGAGCTCGTAATCGCCCAGGTCTTCAGCGGCGACACGGCCGAGGCCGAACGCAACGCGCTGGCCGCCACCGAGGTGGCCGAACAGCTCGGCGCCATGCACCTGACCGCCCGCGCTTACGCCTACCTCGGGCTCGCCACCGCCCAATCCACCAGCGCCACCGCCCGATCCGACGGCACTGCCGCAGAACCCGGCAGCGCCACCGGCCGAACCGTCAGCAACGGTCAACCCGGTAGTGACACCGCGCAACGCGATAACACCCTTGCCCAACAGGACAGCGCCATCGCCTGTTTCGAGAAGGCCCACGCCGCAGCCACGGCCGCAGCGGACCCGCAGACACTGATCGCCGTGGTGCTGTGGGAATCGGCGGTGCTCGTCGCGGCGGGGGACTACGCGGCGGCGATCGCGGCGATTCAGCAGGGCCTGCGGGCTGCCCACGAAACCTTCCGCTTCGCCGAGGCCAGCCCTATCCTGCTGGTCAAATGGGCGCAGGCGCTGACCGCGCTCGGCCGCTGGCCGGAAGCGCTCACCCTCATCGATGAATCCCTGACCGACCAACTGCCGCCGCTCAGTAAGGCGGCTCTGCTGCTCTCGCACGCCAGAATTGTGCTGGCGCAAGGTGATTCGACCGCAGCCGACACCAGCGCGAATACCGCCGCCGGCCTGTTGAGCGACGGACCGTGGGCCCGGCAGTACCAAATCCAGCTGCGCACCGTGCAATGCGCGAACGCACTCGCCATCGGCCAACCACAGCGCGCGGCCGACATTGCCGTGGAGACGCTGTCCGCCGACGATCTCGCCGCACACCATCATGAGGCGTGGCCACTGCTCGCCCTCGCGGCCCGAATAGATGAACTACCACTAGATCTCGACTCGATCGCCGATTCCTTGCCGGTCATCACCGCCGTCGACGCCGCCCATCGCGCCGACCGCACCGCCGCATGGCCCGAAGCCGTATCAGCCTGGCGGGCATTGAACCAGCCCTACGAACTAGCCCGCAGCCTCCTTGGCGCCGCCGAAACCGAACTAGCGGAAGGCAACCGGCCCACGGCGAAAGAAGCCCTGCGTGAAGCCGCCACTATCGCCACTGATCTCGGCGCCACTCCCCTGCTCGCGACGGTCCGTGAGATAGCCGACCGAGCCGGACTCACCCTGACCGACCAGTCGACCGAACCGTCGACCGCAAGCCCGTCGACCTTCGGCCTCACCCCGCGCGAACTCGACGTCCTACGCCTGGTCACCAAGGGATTGAGCAACCGTCAGATCGCCGCCGAACTCTTCATCAGCGGCAACACCGCGGGCGTGCACGTCTCCCGCATCCTCACCAAACTGGGCGTCGCCACCCGCACCGAAGCGGCCGCCGCCGCCCACACGCACCAGTTGGTGGCGAACGAGCGCTGACGAGCGGTTATTTCGCGTGCGCCGCGAAGAACTCCCACAGCAGATCGGTCGCGTTCACCCCGGCGTCCGGCTCGGACAGCGTGCCCTGCGCCGCGCCTGCCCACCCGTGACCCATCTCGGGGATCCGGTAGACCTGGACCTCGCTGCCGTCGCCGCACCTGGCAGTCGTGCGGGTGATCCCCTTGTCCAAGGGGGTGGCCGGTTCCGCGGGCGCGCACGCAAGGCGCTGCTGCCACCGCGTGATTCCGCTTTCGAACTGGTCGTTGTAGCGATCACGGCCACCGAGGAAGGTGATCACCGAAACCGGTACGGCAGGCTTGTAGGACTCCTCCTCGGCCTTCGCGCCGATGAAGCCGCCGCTGACCGGAGCGATGGCGGCAAAGGTGCCGGGTAGTTCCACCGCGAGCTTGAAAGACATGTCGCCACCATTGGACATACCGGTGGCGTAGACGCGCTTCGGATCGGCCTTCCACTCGGCGACCATCGCGGCGACGACCGTCCGGATGAAGCCCACGTCGTCTTCCGTACCGCAGCAGATCAAGGCGTTGTACGCGCGGGAATACCCCTCCGGATAGACGACGAGGAAGTTCTCCTTGTCCGCCTTGGCATTCAAGCCGGAGGTGGTGGCGATCTGCGCCGCGTCACCCGGGTAGGAATGCATGGCAACGACCAGCGGCAAAGCGGCGCTCTCCTGATAACGCGGCGGCGTATGCACCACGTAAGTCCGCTGCTTACCACCGAATTCGAGGCGGATGGTCCGATCCTGATCGGTACTGCCCGTGGTGCTGAGCGGAGTCGACGGTGGCGGCTGAGCAGTCGGTGTGTCCTCCGGCGCGGACGAGTCCGAGCACGCCGACATGCTGAGCACACAAACAACACTGGCGATGGCGGCAAAGCCACGAAGCCGACCCATCGAATCACTATGACACCGAAGACGGTTCCGCGAGGCGACTCGCCGTCAGGTTCCGGCACGTATTATCGCGTACAGGGCGTCGGCCGTTCGGCGACAGAAGGTTTCGGCGCCGTCGAGGCCGTGCGTGACGCCGCGGGTAAGGGTACGCGCGACAAGAATCTCGAAAACTAGGTCGGTGGTGGCGGATTCGTCGGCGCCCTCGGGGATGGCGGGCGCGATCCGGTCGGCGAGGGCTTTACGGGCGGGAAGATCGGCGCGATCGTGTAGTGCGCGGTAGCGGGCGGGGTCGTGGTGATAGGCCGACATCAGCCCGGGCACGGCGGCGCGCGTGGCGGGCTCGGCGACCCGCTCGAGAAATACGCGGGCCCAGGCGATCAGGTCGGCGTGCAGGTCCTCGGTTGCCGCTGGCAGCCACAGGTTTTCGGAGCCGAAGACCGCGTCCTCGATCAACGCCTCCTTGCCCGGCCAGCGGCGGTAGATGGGCGCGGTGCCGACGCCGGCGCGACGGGCGACCGCGGCGATGGTGACGTCCTGGTAGCCGACCTCGGCGAGCAGCGCGCGGGTGGCGTCGAGCACCGCGTGGTCGATCTGGCTGTCGCGCGGGCGGCCCGCGGCGGAGCGGGCGGGGTCGGTGGACGTCACACGGCGAAGCGTACCGGGCGAGAATCGGCAAAACAAATACGTTGCGAGGCGCAACGTATTATATTGACCGGCATCAGTTCTATGAAGGGAAGTCCGGTGCTCGTACCCGACGACGAAATGCTGTGCCACCAGCTGGCAACCACGTTCGACCATGTGGCGCAGAGTGATCTGCGCTGGACCGAGCGGGTGGTGATGTACGGTTTCGACACCTCCGGCGAGGTGAGCGTGATGACCGGCCTCGCCCGCTACCCCAATCGCAATGTGATGGACGCCTACGCGATGGTCACGATCGGCGGCAAGCAAGCGCGAGTGGTCCGCCTGTCCACCGAATTCAACGCTCCCCGAACGTCATTGGACGCATGGACGGTCGGCCCCTACACCTACGCGGTCACCGAACCGCTGCTCGGCACCCGAGCGACGCTGGGCGGCAACGAGCATGGGTTGAGCCTGCACCTCGACTTCCACGGGACCTTCCCCGCCTACGAGCAGACCCCGGCGTTTCATCGGTCCCGCGGCCGGGTACGCGAGGATGCCAGGCGCTACTACCAGAACGGCGTCGTCACCGGCTGGATCGAACTCAACGGCCGGCGCATCGAGATCGACCCCGAGCAGTGGTGGTTCGGCCGCGACCACTCCTGGGGCGTGCGCCACGGTCCGGGTGGCGGCAGCCTGAACGAGGGGCCGGGGCTGCAACCCACCGAGGTGCCCGACGGCGTCCTCTACTACATGGGCATCTTCCAATTCGACGACCAGCTGGTGCATTTCGCGCAGCGCGAGACGAGCACCGGACAGCGCTGGCAGTTCGAGGGTGAGGTGTTGTACCCGCTCGCCACCGGCCGCGCCCCGACGCCGATCATCGATGTCGAGCACGAGCTGACCTTCGAGCCGGACCTGCGGGTGGTATCCGGCGGCACCTTCACCGTGCACCAGGCCGACCGCACCAGCACCACCATCGAGGTGCAACCCAGCTGCCGCTTCTGGCCCGGCCTCGCCGGATACAACGAATACCGCGGCTACGCCTCCGGCATGTGGCGCGGCCCCGCGTTCAGCGACGGATTCACCGTCGACCTCACCGATCTCGACCAGATCGGGCCGGTCAGCCTGCTCAGCGAAACACTGTGCACGGTACGAATGGGCGACAAGGTCGGGCACGGCCTGGTCGAGATGGTCTGCGTGGGTAGCTATCCGCGCTACGGCTACACCGGATGGTGACCGCGATGACCGTACGTCCGACCCCGGACCAGCTGCCCCCACTGCTGGAAAAGGTGATCCGCCAGCGCATTCCGCACGCCGACCAGGCCACCATCGTCGGCTGGCAGCGCGCGGAGCAGGGCTTCGCCTCCGACACTTACCTTTTCACCGTCGACGGTATCGATGGCGCGGACGCACCGCTCGGCTTGGTGTTCCGACGGCCGCCCGAGGTGCCGCTGTTTCCCGACTACGATCTGCGCCGTCAGTTCGTCGTGATGAAACGCCTTGCGCCCACCGGCATTCCGGTGCCGGCGGTGCGCTGGGTCGACACCGGCACCGCCGACCTCGGCAGCCCCTACCTGATCATGGACCGCATCGAGGGCGGCCGGACACCGAGCGATGTACCGCCGTACCACGAATCGGGCATGTACCTGGCGGCCGCACCGCACGAGCGAACGACGATGTGGTGGGGCTGCGTCGACACCATGGCCCGGTTGCACCAACTCGATCCGGCGGCGCTGCGGCTGGACTTCCTGCGCCTCCCCCGGTTCGGCAGCCACCCCGTCGAACAGGCCGTCAACTATCTCGACTGGGCGGTGCACTGGGCGGCACCGCACATCCCCGACACCATCGAGCGGGCGATCACCTGGCTCCGCGACAACCGCTACGACCCCGAGCACCTCGCCCTCTGCTGGGGCGACTCCCGGCTGTCGAACATGCTCTACGACAACGACTACGCGGTGATCGGCGCGCTCGACTGGGAGGTCGGCCACCTCGGCGACCCCGAAGCCGACCTCGCCTGGCTGCTGCTCACCGACTGGGTGTCCAGCGAATACCTCGGCAAGCCGCGCCTGCCCGGCACACCGACCCGCGCGCACACCATCGCACGCTACGAAGCCGCCACCGGCCGCCCGGTCCGGCGGCTGCGCTACAACGAGATCCTCGGCGCGGTCCTGCTCTCCGTCGCGCTGCTCCGGATATCGAGCTACCTCGACATGGGCGACCTGTCGGCGGTGGCGGTCGCGCGGCTGGAGTTACTGCTCGGTGGGGAGGCGTACGAAAACTGAGCGCTACGGTCATCCCCTTCCGAGCGCGACGGTCATTGGCCGTACCCCGCAACCGGCCTAGCCTCGGGAACACCGATCCGGACGGGCGGGGTTCGGCCGTGGCCGCGTGCCCTCGTCGAGGACGACAGAGAGCGGAGACATGGGACCACTGCACGGAGTGAAAGTCATCGAGATCGCCAGTCTCGCGCCCGGCCCGTTCGGCGCGATGATCCTGGCCGATCTCGGCGCGGAGGTGCTGCGCGTGGACCGTGGCGGCGCACCCGGCGCGGGCATCGTCTCGCCGGAGGGACCGCTGGATCGCGGAAAGCACGCCATCACACTGGATCTCAAGCAACCCGCGGATCGTGAGACGCTGCTCGCGCTCGCCGACCATGCCGATGTGCTCATCGAGGGGTTCCGTCCCGGTGTCGCCGAACGCCTCGGTTTCGGCCCCGCCGAGCTCGCCGCGCGTAACCCGCGCCTGATCTACGGCCGGATGACCGGCTGGGGCCAGGGCGGCCCGCTGGCCCGCACCGCCGGGCACGACATCGATTACATCGCGATCTCCGGCGCGCTCGGGTTGGTCGGCCGCGCCGGGGAGCCGCCGGTACCGCCGGCCAATATGCTCGGCGACTACGCGGGTGGTGGCCTGCTGCTGGCGCTCGGCGTGCTCGGGGCGCTGTACGAACGGGAACGTTCCGGCAAGGGGCAGGTGATCGACGCGGCCATGGTCGACGGTTCCGCCCTGTTCACCGCGTCCATGCACGGGCTGCACCACCTCGGCCTGTGGAACTTCCCGCGTGGCGAGAACATGCTCGACGGCGGCGCTCCGTTCTACGACACCTACGAGTGCGCCGACGGCGGGTACCTCGCGGTCGGCTGCGTGGAGATCCCGTTCTACAACCAGATGCCCGCCCTCCTCGGCATCGACGATCCGGAGCTGCCGTTCCAGCTCGACAAGAACGGCTGGCCGCAGCTCAAGGAGGTGCTCGGCGCGAAGTTCAAGGAACGCACCCGGGACGAGTGGGCCGAGATCTTCGCCGGTTCCGATGCCTGCGTTGCGCCGGTGCTGAGTCCGTGGGAAGCCCATGAGCACCCGCACAACCAGGCCCGCAACGCGTTCATCGAGGTCGACGGCGTACTCCAGCCCGCACCGGCGCCGCGGTTCGACCGCACCCCGGTCGACCCGCCCGCTCCACTCAGCTCGGACCCGGAGCAGGTGCGAAAGCTGCTGTCCGGCTGGGGCGTTCACGCCGACCATATCGAACGGGTGACCAGCTGATCCGAGTTCGACTCGAAGCGCCTTCCCGTCCGCTACCTTCGATCCATGGCCGGGCCACTGCATCCGCGCGAACCGTAAGATACAGTGGTCGGCACATGTCTCGAAAGGACGGCTGATGCGCTCGACGCTGCTCTCCCGGCGCGATCTCGATTTCCTGCTCTACGAGTGGCTGAACGTCGAGGAGCTCACCAAACGTGGGCGCTACGCCGATCATTCGCGCGAGACCTTCGATGCCGTGCTCGAGCTCAGCGAGCAGCTGGCCACCAAATACTTTGCGCCGCACAACAAACTCAACGACGCGAACGAGCCGACCTTCGACGGTGAACGGGTCACCATCATTCCCGAGGTGGCCACGGCGCTGGCCGCCTTCGCCAAGGCCGGATTGCCCGCGGCGGCAATGGATTACGACCTCGGCGGCGCGCAGCTGCCGGTCACCGTCGCGCAGGCCAGTTATGCCTGGTTCCAGGCGGCCAACCCGGGCACCTCGGGCTACTCGTTCCTCACCGTCGCGAACGCGAACCTGCTGCTCAGCCATACCGGTCCGGAGTTCACCGAGCGGTTCGTGCGCCCGATGCTGGAGGGCCGGTTCTTCGGCACGATGTGCCTGTCCGAGCCGCAGGCCGGTTCGTCACTGGCCGATATCGTCACCCGGGCCGAACCGCAGGACGACGGCACCTACCGGCTGTTCGGCACCAAGATGTGGATCTCCGGCGGCGATCACGAACTCGGCGAGAACATCGTGCACCTGGTGCTGGCGAAGATCCCCGGCGGCCCGGCGGGCACCAAGGGCATCTCGCTGTTCGTCGTGCCGCGGTTCCTGGTCGACGACGACGGCGCGGTCGGTGAGCGCAACGATGTCGCGCTGGCCGGACTCAATCACAAGATGGGCTTCCGCGGCACCGTCAACACCGTGCTGAACTTCGGCGAGGGCCGCTGGACCCCGGGTGGCGCGGCGGGCGCCGTCGGCTACCTGGTCGGCGAACCGCACCGCGGGCTGTCCTACATGTTCCACATGATGAACGAGGCGCGCATCGGCGTCGGCCTGGTCGCGACGGCGCTCGGCTACACCGGCTACCTCGAATCCCTCGACTACGCCCGCACGCGCACGCAGGGCCGGGCCAAGCTGCCCGCCGACCCGTCGGCGCCGCAGCGGCCGATCATCGAGCACGCCGACGTCAAGCGAATGTTGTTGGCGCAGAAGGCCTACACCGAGGGCGCGCTGGGGCTGGTGCTCTACTGCGCCCGGCTGGTCGACGAGCAGCACACCGCCGACTCGGACGAGGAGAAGCGGGCGCTCACCCTGCTGCTCGACATCCTGACCCCGATCGCCAAGAGCTGGCCGTCGCAGTGGTGCCTGGAGGCGAACAACCTCGCCATCCAGGTGCTCGGCGGTTACGGCTACACCCGCGAGTACAACGTCGAACAGCACTACCGGGACAACCGCCTCAACCCGATCCACGAGGGCACGCACGGCATCCAGGGCCTGGATCTGCTGGGGCGCAAGGTAACCCAGCAGGGCGGTGCGAGCCTGATCGCGCTCGCCGGCCGGGTGCAGAACACCGTGACCGCCGCCCGCGCGGCCGGTGGCGAGGCGGCCGAGCTGGCCGCGCAGCTGGATGCGGCGTGGCAGCGGCTGGTCGAGGTGACCGCGGCATTGTTCGCCGGCGGTGACGTCGAGGCCGCGCTGGCGAACAGCTCGGTCTACCTCGAAGCCTTCGGCCATCTGGTGCTGGCCTGGATCTGGCTGGAGCAGCTGCTGGCCGCCGCCGGGCACACCGGCGACTTCTACGACGGCAAGCGGCACGCGGCGCGGTATTTCTACCGGTTCGAACTGCCCAAGACGGCACCGGCATTGGACCTGCTGGCCCGCCTCGACACCACCACCCTCGAGATGCGCGACGCCTGGTTCTGATTCGGTACACGCATGGGAGGATGTACCATTTTTCGATGACCACCCCGAGCCAGCGAACCACCCGCCCACCAGGACGACCGGCGTCGGCGACCCGCGAACAGGTCATCGCGCTGGCCCGCCAGGCCTTCCTCGCCGGTGAACGGGTGGACATCCAGGCCATCGCGGCCGAGCTCGGGCTCAGCCGCGCCTCGGTCTACCGCTGGTTCGGGTCCCGCGAGGGAGTGCTCGGCACGGTGCTGGCCGGCGAGTTCGCCGCGCTGCTCACCCGCGCCGACGCCCGGCGGCGCTCGACCGGGGCCCGGCGCATCCTCGACGTGCTGTATCGGGTCAATCGCTGGATGACCGACAACGTGCCGTTCCGGCGGTACTTCGAGAACGAGCCGCTGTCCGGACTGCGGATCCTCACCGCGACCGAGGGACCGGTGCAGCCACTGGTGGTCGCCACCGTGCGCGAGCTGATCGCCCGAGCCGAGCGGGAGGACGGCTACCGACCGCCGGTCGAGCCGGACCTGCTCGCCTACGCACTGGTCCGGCTCGGCGAGGCGTTCCTGTACAACGATAATGTCGCAGGCATCAGCGGGGATGTCGACCGGCTGCACGAGGTGCAGGCCGCGCTGCTCGGCATCCCCGAGGCGATTACGAGACCTGCCACGGGAAGCTGACATGTCGGACGCATTGCTGCACCAGCGTTTTCCTGACCTCACCGACTCGCTGCCCTATGTGCGGCTCGGTACCGCGCCGACCCCGATCCGCCGGCTCGACGTCGGCACCGGAGCTGCGCTGTGGTGCAAGGACGACGGACGCTACGGCGACGGCGGCTGGGGCGGCAACAAGGTCCGCAAGCTGGAATGGCTACTGCCCGAGGCGCATCGGCGCGGCGCACGGACGATCTTCACCGTCGGTGGCACCGGCACCAACTGGGGGCTCGCCACCGCACTCTACGGCCGGGAGCAGGGCATCGAGACGGTGCTCGCGCTGGTCGACCAGCCGATGGACGACCATGTCCGGGTGCAACTGCGGCGACTGGAGAACTCGGGCGCCACAGTGCATTTCACGCACACCAAGCGGCGCACCCTGCTGACGGCTCCGTGGTTGTACCTGCGGCACATGCGGGGCCGTCAGCGGCCCTACTACCTGCCGGTGGGTGGCTCGTCGCCGATCGGCGCGCTCGGTTATGTCGAAGGGGCGCTCGAATTGGCCGAGCAAGTTGCCGCGGGTGCGATGCCGGAGCCGAGCCACATCGTGACAGCCGTCGGATCCGGCGGCACGGCAGCGGGTTTGGCGCTCGGCCTGCGGCTGGCCGGGCTCAGCACCCGGGTTGTCGGCGTCGTAGTGAACGACGCACTCCCCCTCGATGCCCCGCACATCGTCCGCCTGGCCCAGCGTGCGGAGCGGCTGTTGCGGTCGCGCGGTGCACGATTCGAGCCGACCGGCCTACGCCCCGACGACCTGACCATCACCACGGACTGGCTCGGCCCCGGCTACGGTCACCCCACCCCCGCCGCCCACGAGGCGCAGACCCTCGCCGCGCAGGACGGGCTCCAGCTCGAAACTGTGTACACCGCCAAGGCATTGGCCGCGGCACTGCACCTGGATACCGCTGACTTTTTCGGTGCGGGGCCGGTGCTGTTCCTCAATACGTACGGTCCCCGGTAACGCGCACTCGTTTGCCGCATTCCGATCGGCATGATCCGAATCCGGTCCCGTCGCGCCAAGGTGGCGTAATAGCGTGCGGACCGGACATTTCACCAGGTCGGAGCGACGGAGCGCACGGCGCAATAACATCCCCTGATTTTCGCTCAGCCCCGCGCCGGGAATCGAGCCGCCGAATCCACACTATCGTCGCTGTCCATGCAGGTCAGCGATGGAAAGGCGGCGGAACCCACGCCGATGCGGCGCTCCCGCGCCGATCAAGCGCGGCGGGTCGCCGATCTGCTCCGGCATCAGGTGCACGCGGGCGCCTTCGACGACGGGGTGCCGAGCGAACAGCAGTTGGCGACAGAGTTCGAGGCGTCGCGTAACACCGTGCGTGAGGCGCTCGCCCTGCTCAAGGACGAGGGGCTGATCGACCGGCTGCCGAAGGTCGGCACCCGGGTGGCGACCCGCAAGTACGATCACGGCCTCGACGCGCTGCTCGGCCTGCAGGAGACGTTCAAGGGCCACGGCACGGTGCGCAACGAGGTGCGGGCCGCCATGCACGTCACCGCGCCGGCTGCCGTCGCGCGCCGACTACAGCTGGCTCCCGGGGAACGCGTGGTCTACCTCGAACGGCTCCGTTACCTCGCGGATCTACCGCTGAGCCTGGATCTCACCTACCTGGCGCCCGATATCGGCACCGAAATCCTCGGCCACGACCTGGCGCACACCGACATCTTCGTGCTGCTCGAGCAGATCAGCGGCCACTCGCTCGGGCACGCCGAGCTGGCACTGGAGGCGGTTCCCGCCGACCCGCACACCGCCTCCACCCTCGACATCCCCGGCGGCGCACCGCTGTTGATGCTCGAACGGCTGACCCACCTCGACGACGGCCGCCCGGTCGACCTCGAGGACATCCGCCTGCGCGGTGACCGAATCACCATGCGCGGCAACCTGACCCGAAGCACCCCCGAATGGAAGGTCCGCTAGATGGCACTCGTGAACCAGCGCACCGATATCCCGGTGACCATCGACGAATCGCTGTGCATTCAGGGCTGCACGCTGTGCGTCGAGATCTGCCCGCTCGACTCGCTCGCGATCAACCCCGAGAACGGTAAGGCCTTCATGCACGTGGACGAGTGCTGGTACTGCGGCCCGTGCGCCGCCCGCTGTCCGACCGGCGCCGTCACCGTCAACATGCCCTACCTGCTCCGCTGATCTGGAAGTCTGATGAAAGTACGCCTCGTTCCCGTCCTCCTCGCCGCCGCGCTCACTGTCGCGGGCTGCTCACTCGACAGCTCCGGCGACCCCCCGTCCGGCACCGTCAAGGTCGTCATCGGCTACCAGTCCAAGACCATCAACACCGTTACCGCAGGCACCCTACTGAAGGCGCAGGGTTATCTGGAACGGCGACTCCAGCAGCTCACCGACCGGGGTGGCGCGAAGTATCACGTCGAGTGGCAGGATTACGACACCGGCGCGCCGATCACCGCGCAGATGGTCGCGGAGAAGATCGATATCGGGTCGATGGGCGATTATCCGTTGCTGATCAACGGATCTCGCACCCAAGCCAACGAGCGAGCGAAGACCGCGTTCGTCTCGGTGACCGGGTACAACCCGAAGGGCGCGCTCAATATGGTGGTCGTGCCACCGGATTCGGCCGCGACGAGCATCAATGACCTGGCCGGGCACAAGGTTTCGGCCAGCGTGGGCTCGGCCGGGCACGGCACGCTGGTGCAGGCGCTGACCCGGGCGGGCATCGATGCGAGCAAGGGTGTCGAGGTGCTGAATCAGCAGCCGCAGATCGGCGCGACGGCGCTGGAATCGCATCAGGTGCAGGCACTTTCGCAGTTCGTCGCGTGGCCGGGGCTGCTGGTGTTCCAGAACAAGGCCAAACTGCTCTACGACGGTGCGGAACTGGGTGTGCCGACCTTCCACGGCGTCGTTGCCCGCCGGGCATATACGGCCGAGCATCCGGAGGTGTTGCAGGCGTTTCTGGCGGCACAACTGGATGCGACCGCGTTCCTGCGGGATAAGCCGTTCGAGGCCGCGAAGATCGTCGCGGACGGTTCGGGGCTGCCGCAGGAGGTCGTCTACCTCTACAACGGGCCGGGCGGAACACATTTCGACACCACGCTCAAGCCGAGTTTGATCGACGCCTTCAAAGGTGATGTGCGGTACCTGAAGTCGATCGGCGACTTCGCCGAGCTGGACATCGACGGGTTCGTCGACAGTGCGCCGCTGCGTAAGGCGTTCGCCGAGGACGGTTTCGGCGACTACGACAAGTCGGTGGCGTCGACCACGAATCCCAGTCAGGTCAGCCGCACCGATCCGATCTGCGGTCGGGCGGTGACGGATTCGGCCTCGGCGGGCGAGATCTGGCTCGATGGTGCCGAACGGCCGCAACCGGCCGCCGATGCGGGATGCCTGCTGCGGGCGGTGCAGGCGGCCAAGGTACAAGGCAAGGCCATCAGGGCCGCTTACATCCCCGATGCCGAACTGGGTACGCGGTGGTTCGCCGACAAGGCGATCTGGGTGCGCGACGGTGCCGCTTTCCTGCCGTTCACGACACCGGCTGCCGTGCAGCGGTATCGGCAGGGGCATCCGGGCGCGGTCACTGTTTCTTATGACCAAGCCGTCGCGGAAGTTCACGGATGACCACCGAAGCCCCGACGACCGACAGCCCGGGCACCGGCGCCGATGTCATCGCGGCGAACGTGGATGAGGTGCCGACGAAAGTCGAAGCCCGCCCGGCGACCGACGCAGTGAGCGCGCAAGCCCCTCCGACGAACCCCGTAGTGACTCCTGGTTCGATCGACCACAGCACGGACAACTCGCGCGCCGGCCTCCCCCTCTGGCGGTCCCGCGTGCTCCGGGTGGCCTCGGTTGCCGCCGCGGTCGGCCTGTGGCAACTGCTCACCGCCAACAACATCCGCGCCGGCCTGCGTTTCGACACGCTGCCCACCGTCACCGAGATCATCGCCGAATTCGGCGAACACCTCGGCTCGCACCAGTACTACCTGGACATCGCGCAATCGTTGATCCGGATCGTGACCGGCTTCGGTCTCGCGGCGGCGGTCGGCGTCCTCGCCGGGATC
The DNA here is from genome assembly GCF_900269665.1 of Nocardia suismassiliense. Classification (GTDB taxonomy): domain Bacteria; phylum Actinomycetota; class Actinomycetes; order Mycobacteriales; family Mycobacteriaceae; genus Nocardia; species Nocardia suismassiliense. Next base: position 4,282,202 of record NZ_LT985361.1, on the reverse strand, counting down.
GGGCTCGGCCGCTCCCGGCTGCTGGCCGACATCTTCGGGCCGCTCACCGAACTGGCGCGCCCGATTCCCGCGATCGCGCTGGTCCCGGTGGCGATCCTGATGTTCCCGAGCGACGAATCCGGCATGGTGTTCATCACCTTCACCGCGTCGGTGTTCCCGGTACTGGTCAGCACCAGGCATGCGGTGCGCGCGCTGCCGACCGTCTGGGAGGACGCGGTGCGCACGCTGGGCGCTTCGCGTGCGGGTGTCCTTGTGCGCGTGGTCTTTCCGGGAATCCTGCCCGGTGTGTTCAGCGGACTCTCGGTGGGGATGGGCGTGGCGTGGATCTGTCTCATCTCGGCCGAGATGATCTCGGGGCGGCTCGGCGTCGGCTACCGCACCTGGCAGGCCTACACCATCGTCGACTATCCGGCCGTGTTCGTAGGCATGATCACCATCGGCATTCTCGGGTTCGGCACCTCGGGAATCGTCGAGCTGACCGGCCGCAGAATCACCCGCTGGCTTCCCAGAGAGGTGTCCGCATGACAACGACCGCTCCGCTCGACACGCTCGGAATGCGGCTGAGTCTCAACAGTATCCGAATCTCCTACGGTGACCGGACCGTCATCGATCAGCTCGAGCTCGACGTCGCGCCCGGCGAAATACTGGTTCTGGTCGGCAAGTCCGGCTGCGGCAAGTCCACCGTGTTGCGCGCGCTCGCCGGATTGCGCACCCCGCAGGCCGGTACCGTGCTGGCCGACGATGCGACGGTCACCGGGCCGTCGGCCGATCGCGCGCTGGTGTTCCAGGACGACGCGCTGCTGCCGTGGCGCACCGTGCGCCAGAACATCGAATTGCCGTTGCGGCTGCGTGGTCTGCCGCGCGGCAGCCGCAGAGAGCGGGCCGAGCATTGGCTGCGCGAGATCGGGCTGACCGGTTACGCCGACTTCCTGCCGCGGGATCTGTCCGGCGGCATGCGGCAACGAGTGCAGTTGGCGCGCAGCCTCGCCGGTGCGCCCCGCGCGGTACTCATGGACGAACCGTTCGGCGCCCTCGACACACAGACCCGGGCGACCATGCAGCGCTTGCTGATCGACACCTGGCGCGCACATCCCACCACCATCGTCTTCGTCACCCACGATCTGGACGAGGCGCTGCTGCTCGGCGATCGCATCGCCGTGCTCGGCGGCGGCACGCTCCGCGCGGTCGTCGAGGTGCCGCGCCCACGTCAGCAGGTCGACCGAAGTGCTGTGCGGGCCCGAATCTTGGAGGAGCTGTGAACATTCCGGAGCTGTCCGATCGGATCCGGCTGGACTGCGATGTGCTCGTCATCGGCGGCGGCACCGCGGGCACCATGGCCGCGCTCACCGCCGCCGAGGCAGGCGCGAATGTGCTGCTGCTGGAGAAGGCGCACGTACGGCACTCGGGGGCGCTGGCGATGGGAATGGACGGGGTGAACAATGCCGTCATCCCCGGCAAGGCCGAGCCCGAGGACTACGTCGCCGAAATCACCAGGGCCAACGACGGCATCGTCGACCAGCGCACGGTCTATCAGACCGCGACCCGCGGCTTCGCCATGGTGCAGCGGCTGGAGCGCTACGGCGTGAAGTTCGAGAAGGACGAGTACGGCGAATACGCGGTGCGCCGGGTGCATCGCTCCGGTTCCTATGTGCTGCCCATGCCGGAGGGCAAGGACGTCAAGAAGGCGCTGTATCGCGTACTGCGGCAACGGAAGATGCGGGAGAAGATCCGGATCGAGAACCGGCTGATGCCGGTCCGCGTGCTCACCGACGGTGGACGCGCGGTGGGCGCGGCCGCATTGCACACGCGCACCGGCGAATTCGTGGCAGTCGGTGCCAAGTCGGTGATCCTGGCTACCGGCCCGTGCGGTCGGCTCGGCCTACCCGCCTCCGGTTATCTGTATGGCACCTACGAGAATCCGACGAACGCGGGCGACGGCTATTCGATGGCCTATCACGCGGGCGCGGAGCTCAGCGGGATCGAGTGCTTCCAGATCAACCCGCTGATCAAGGATTACAACGGGCCGGCCTGCGCCTATGTGGCCAACCCGTTCGGCGGCTATCAGGTGAACGCGCAGGGTGAGCGATTCGTCGACTCCGATTACTGGTCGGGCGCGATGATGGCAGAGGTCAAGCGGGAGATAGAGTCCGCGCGCGGACCCATCTATCTCAAGGTTTCACATCTGCCCGACGAGACGCTCACGACGCTCGAGGGGATTCTGCACACCACCGAGCGGCCGACTCGGGGCACCTTCCACGCCAACCGCGGGCACGACTACCGCACGCACGACATCGAGATGCACATCTCCGAAATCGGCTTGTGCGGCGGACATTCCGCGTCGGGCGTGTGGGTGGACGAGCATGCGCGCACCACGGTGCCCTGCCTCTACGCGGCGGGCGACCTGGCGTGCGTGCCGCACAACTACATGATCGGCGCGTTCGTCTTCGGCGATCTCGCCGGCGCGCATGCCGCGTCGACGCTCGCCGATGTCGCGCCACCCGAGATTTTGCCCGAGGATCAACTGGCCGAAGCGCACGAGCTGATCTATCGGCCGCTGCGCCATCCGGCGGGTCCGCCGCAGCCGCAGGTGGAGTACAAGCTGCGCCGGTTCGTCAACGACTATGTGGCGCCGCCGAAGACCGCCGCCAAACTCTCGATCGCGGTCGAGACCTTCGACCGGATGCGCAGCGAGATCGCCGAGATCGGCGCGCAGACCCCGCACGAGCTGATGCGGGCCGTCGAGGTGTCGTTCATCCGCGACTGCGCGGAGATGGCCGCCCGCAGCTCGCTGACCCGCACGGAGTCCCGGTGGGGGCTCTATCACGAGCGGGCCGACCTGCCCGAACGCGACGATGTGGCGTGGCGGTACCACCTCAACCTTCGCAAGAACGCGGACGGCGCAATGGAATTCCACAAGCGTCCCGTCGCGCCGTACCTGGTTCCTGTCCCCGAGCTCGATGATCTGACCTCCGCCGATGCCACGATCATCCCGGTACATCAGCCCGCCCCGCGTGGCGGCCGTGCGCCACAGCAGGCCGATGTGGTCGATCCGGCTCGGGAAACCGTGGCTCCCCCGTCGCCGCGCCACGTCGCGCTGCTCGCCCTCGATGCGCCGACCGTGCCGGAGTTGTCGAGCTACCTCACCGACGAGGACAGCGGCGTGCGGGTCGCGGCGCTCTCCGTGCTCACCGAGAACACACCGGACGGTTTCGCGGCGGTGCTGGTCGACGCGCTCGACGATGACGCTGCCTCGGTCCGCCGGGCGGCCGCGGCGAGCCTGCGGGAGCTCGTCGAGGTATTGCCCTCGGCGGCCGGGCTTTCGGCCCGGCTCGGGTCGCCGGATCCCGTCGTGCGTGCCACCGTCATCGATCTGTTGCGTGCGTTGCGCGCCGGGTCGGCGCCAGACTATGCAGCGGCACTGTCGGATTCGGACCATCGCGTGCGGATCGAAGCGGTGCGTGCGCTCGTATCGCTCGATGATCGGACTGCGGTCGCGTCCGTCGCCGGTGATGACATCCGTGAGGTCCGGATCGCGGTGGCGCAGGGCCTGGCCGCCATCGGTGACGGCGGTACCGAGGTCATCCGAAGGCTGGCCGGGGACCACGATCCGCTCGTCCGTGCTGCCGCGCTCGCGGCATTCGCCGTGCTCGGCGCGGGCTCGGCCGATATCACCGAACTGTCTGCCGCACTGCGTCATTCGGCCTGGCAGGTTCGGGTCGGCGCGGCCCGGGGCCTGGCCGGGGCCAGCGCCGAGGCCGCCGTGCCCGTCCTGGCGGAAGCCTTGCGAGACCCGCATCTCGATGTACGCAAGGCGGCGGTGCTCGCGTTGTCCACCTGGCCGGACAGCGGCGAGGCACTCGCGGCGCTGGAGCGGGCCGTCGACGATGTGGATGCCGATGTCCGCGCCTATGCGCGCCGCGCGTTGCCGCAACCCATCGCCTGACGCGGACAACGGATTCCCGAGGCCGCTACGCGAGGCTCGGCGGGTTACGCCACGTCGGCGACGATGATCACTCCTGTCGATGCCTCGAGCAGCGGAATCGTCCGTACCGCAGCGTCATACACGTGCACGCGGGGGTGCGGTGGATGCTGGTCTTCGTAATAGGTGCCGGGGCCGTAGAACTGGCCGTACTTCACGACGACACCATCGATGTCGAGCACGGCCGCCTCATGGTCCTGGATGACCTGGCCGCGGCCGCCCGCCGGTTCCCAGGCGATGCTCTGGGCGAGGAACCGTTTGGCTCCGGCGGCGCGGGCGGCGGCGATGAGGTTGCGGGTGCCCTCGGTGCGGATGCGGGCGTTCGCGTCGGCGCGTTCCGGGAGCAGGGTGGCGTCGTCGGGTAGATCGGTCAGCTGGTGCATCACCAGGTCGGGGCGGAAGTCGACTACGGCCGTGGTCAATGCGTCCAGGTCGTAGACGTCGCAGACCACCGGTACCGCTCCGGCGTCGCGTACCTGGTCGGCCTTGGTGGCCGATCGGGTCATGCCCGCGACGTCGTGTCCGGCCTCTACCAGCAGCGGGACCAACCGTGTTCCGATGACGCCGGTCGCACCGGCCAGAAAGATCCGCATCATTCCACCCTAGTGACCCGGTCGGGTGTGAGACGTTCAAGGTGTCGTCGGCGAGGTGAGGAATCTTGATGCATGCGTCAGTAGTCGCGCTATCCCAAGGCAAGGTCCGTGGCAATGCCACCGGGTCGGTGAGCGCGTTCCTCGGAATACCTTATGCGGCAGCACCATTGGGTGCGGCGCTGTTTCAGGCGCCGGGTCCGGCACCGAGGTGGGACGGAGAGCGGGATGCGACCCGCTTCGGGGCGACCGCGCCGCAATTGGGTTACCCGGAGCCCCTGCGCTCGATCTTGCACAACCCGATCATCGACGGGCCCGAATTTCTGAACCTCAACGTGTGGACGCCCGATCCGACGGCCTCGGGCCTGCCGGTGATGGTGTGGATTCACGGTGGGGCGTTCCGGGTCGGTTCCAGCGCTGTCTCCGTCTACGACGGGCACGCGTTCGCCCGTGACGGGGTGGTGCTGGTCAGCATCAACTATCGGCTCGGGGCCATCGGTTTCGCGGCGATCGACGGGGCTCCCGCCAATCGCGGTCTGCTCGACCAGATCGCCGCACTCCAGTGGGTTCGCGACAATATCGCGTCGTTCGGCGGGGACTCCGAGCGAGTCACCGTCTTCGGCGAATCCGCGGGTGCCATGAGTGTCACCACGTTGATCGCCTCGCCTTTGACGAAGGGTTTGTTCCAGCGCGCGATCATTCAAAGCGGCAACGGAACCATCGCATCGACTCTCGACGACGCGCGACTGGTGGCCGCCGATTTCGTCGGGCGACTGAAGACCGCTCCCGAAGACGCCGGTATCCCCGCGCTGCTCGAGGCTGAGCGAAACCTGGCGCTCGACTTCATGGTCCAACAGCTCCCCAGCCGTTGGGGTGAGTCCTCCATCGACGCAGGGCTGGGTCTGATGGCTTTCGTGCCCACGATCGACGGCCACAGCCTCACGCAACTCCCCCTCGACGCCATCGCCGGCGGTGCTGCGGACGATATTCCGCTCATCGTCGGCAGCAACGCCGACGAATTCCGCCTGTACTTGGCGCCTGCGGGACTCACCGCGACGCTGACTCCGGAACTACTCGCCAAAACGCTGACCGCCCGGCGACTCGACCCGGCCATCGCCGACATCTATGCGGCCAACCGCCCCGATGCGAGCCCTGGCGACCTGATGGCCGCCATCCTCACCGACTGGGCTTTCCGGATCCCCGCAGTCCGGGTGGCCGAAGCTGCCGCCACCGCGCACGTCTACGAATTCGCCTGGCCCACTACTCATCTGGACCTGCGCGCCTGCCACGCCCTCGAAATCGCCTTCGTCTTCGATACCTTGACCGTCGAAGGCACGCCGAAGTTGGTCGGCACCGACGTCCCGCCCCAGACCCTAGCCTCCGAAATGCACCACATCTGGGTCGATTTCGCGCACGGGCGCACTCCCTGCTGGACCCCATACGACGCAGGCACCCGGACCGTCATGACCTTCGACGCCCCACGCTCCCACGCCGTGGCCGACCCGCGTGCCGACGAACTAGCGATCTGGCTCGACTGACCGCCAGTGGATTCCCTGCTGCGTACGCCGTTTACGATGTGCGCGGGGATCTGCAACGAGGAGCGGCTTGATGGAAGCGACGTTCGATGTGGCCGCACTGGTCGGGCACCACTATCGTGCTGACGACTATTACGAGGTCGGCCGGGAGAAGATCCGCGAGTACGCGCGTGCGGTGCAGGATTTCCATCCGGCGCACTGGAGCGAGGACGCCGCCGACGAGCTCGGCTACGCCGGCTTGGTCGCGCCGACCACGTTCGTCTCCATCCCCGCGATGCTGGCCAACCGCAAGCTCTTCGAGACCGTCATCACCGGTTACGACGTGTTCGTGCAAACCGATCAGGTCTTCGAGATGTATCAGCCGGTGGTCACCGGCGATCGGCTGATCAGCGATGTCGAACTCGCGTCGGTGCGCCGCATCGCGGGCAACGACCTGCTCACCATCAAGAACACCTTCACCGACCAGACCGGGCGGGTCGTGCAGGTCATGCACACCACCGTCGCGGGCATCACCGGCAATGACGTCGCCGCCGGGATCGGCGACGCGATCGAGCGGGTGATCATGCACGGCATCGAACTCCCCTCCCGCGCCGCGCCCGCCTCCAGCACCCCCGGCGAATCGACCCGGACCGTCGCGCCGAGCACGAGCCTGTCCGAGGTCTCCCGAACGCGACTCCCGCGCACCACGATTCGCTTCGAGGACCTCACCGTCGGCGACGAACTCCCGCCCCGCATCAACCAACTCACCCGCGGCGACCTCGTGAACTACGCCGGTGTCGCAGGCGACGCCAACCCCATCCACTGGCACGACGCCATCGCCACCCTGACCGGCCTGCCCGACGTGATCGCCCACGGCATGCTCACCATGGGCCTCGGCGCCGGTTACCTCACCGACTGGCTCGGCGACCCGGGCGCCATGACCCGCTACGGCGTCCGCCTCTCCAACTACACCGTCGTCGACGCCCGCTCCATCGGCACCGTCGAGTTCACCGCCCGCGTCAAATCCCTCGACCCCGAAACCCGCTCCGCCGTCCTCGTCCTCGTCGCAAAATCCGCAGGCCGCAAAATTTTCGGCTTGGCCACCGCCGAAGTCCGCCTGGCGTAAGTCAGCGAAACGTTCGTAGCCGGCCCATCCAACGGTCGTCGGCCGCTCGCGGCCGAAGCCGCAGCGGCGGAACGAATCCGGTCGCCGGAGCCACGAAGCGGGGAGCAAGACCCCAGTTGTGTGTAGTTGCGATTTCACCCTCGTACTGACACGTTGATGGGTAAGCGTTCGGACGTTTGGGGGTTGAATGTCGCGATCCGTTGCACACGTTCGAGGCACCGCCGATCCCGAGTTCCCCAGGGCGCATTCGATCGGGTTGGCCGTGATTCCGGAGACGCCGATCTTCGAAGCGGCGCTGGTGTGTGAGGTCTTCGGCATCCATCGCCGCGACCTGGCTGATCCGTGGTACCGGTTCAGCGTGCATCCCACCGAACCGAGCACTCCGCTGACCGTGGGGTTCCTGGCAGCACACGCCAGCGCGCTCGCTGAGCTCACCACTGTGGACACCATCATCGTGACCGGGCGCGCGGACCCCCTAGACGGGATCGGTGCACCGCAGGCCTTGCTGGCTGTGCTGCGCGAGGCCGACCGGCGCGGGATCCGCATCGCCTCGATCTGTTCGGGGGCGTTCGTCTTGGCCGAAGCCGGACTGCTCGACGGGCGCACCGCCACCACCCACTGGATGCATGCCACCGCGCTGGCCGCGCAATACCCGCGCGTCACCGTCGCGCCCGACGTGCTCTACCACCAGGACGGCAACATCTGGACCTCCGCGGGCACCGCGGCGGGAATCGACTTGTGCCTGGAATTGATCCGCCGCGACCACGGAGCCGCTGTCGCCGCCGAAGTAGCGCGGCGCATGGTGGTGCCGCCGCACCGCTCCGGTGGACAAGCCCAGTACGTGCCAGCCTCAGCACACCAGGGTGACCCGCCCGCGGAGCCCGAGCTATTGCGTTGGGCGCGTGCACGTCTCGCTGAGGACCTCACCGTGGCGGACTTGGCCCGCCACGCTGGACTGAGCCACCGCACCCTGATCCGCCGGTTCAAGGTCGCCACTTCGATGACCCCGCAGCAATGGTTGTCGCGTGAACGTCTCACTCACGCCCAGCAACTGCTCGAGACCACAGATTTGCCCGTCGAACGCATCGCACATCACTGTGGTCTCGGCACCGCCGCCAATCTGCGGGCGAAGTTCCGCCGGCATCTCGGTGTCACACCGACCTCCTACCGCCGCACGTTCACGACCACATCGGATACGTCCGAATACCTCTGAATGCGTCGGAAGCAGGCGTAATCGGGCGGTACGGCAACGATCCTTCAGACCGCGCTCACCGCCCAACTCGGCAGGCTGGACCTGGCGCGCGGTGACGGTGCCCGAAGAAGGACTCCGCCAACTCCCCCCGGCACGCCAGATCGAGGTCTTCGACTACGTACGCGCCTCCCAGTTGTTGCTTCCATTATTCGAATAATCGCAGGGGGCCAGCGTGACCGGTGTACCAGTGGCGTAAGACGTCAAGTCCATACACTGGGCTCCACCGCTGCCCACGCTGAAGATGATCGTGTCGAGGTAGACCCCCCATTTGTTGCTTCCGTTGTTGGAATAATCGCAAGGCGCCAGGGTGACCGGCGTGCCGGTGGCGTAGGACGTCAAGTCCATACACTGGGTATAACCGCTGCCGGTACTGAAAATACGGTCGTCATCGCCGAGCAACCATCGATTGCTGCCATTGTTCGAGTAGTCGCAAGGCGCCAGCGTGACCGGCGTGCCGGTGGCGTAGGACGTCAAGTCCATGCACTGGGCTCCACCGCTGCCCATGCTGGCGAGCTTCGGATCCGCGTTGTTCGCGGCGTTGCCAACCGCGGTCGTACCGGTCATGGCCGCGACTGTTGCGCCGAGCGCGGCGACCATCAGGATCTTCAGAGGTTTCATAACGAATAGCCTGCCGATCCCAATTGAGTTGGGCGAGTAGCAAATTGGACACGACACGTAACAGATCCGCCAACCGTCGGTGGTGCGACGGGATCGGCGCAGCACTGGTCGTTCGTAGTGAAGTCAGAAGGTGGCTGGATCGTGCGGTCTCGGCAAGAGGTCGAACACTACGAATCTGCGTTGAAAGTCATCTCGCTGATCAGAATTGCCGGCGACAGGCCGAAGGTTTTCGTGCAGACGCGGGTGAAGTGGGCGCCGTCGTAGAAACCTGCGGTGTGGGCGGCGTCGGTGAGGGTGTGACCCAAGGCGATGTGGTCGATGGCGCGGGACATGCGGAGCCAGCGGACATAGGGGCGGAACGGGAGTCCGGTCTCCGCGGAGAACAGGTGGCCGAGTCGGCTTTCGGATACGCCGACTGCTGCGGCCACGTCCCGCAATCGGACCGGGCCTGCCGCGACGAGTTCGGGTAATCGGCGCACCGCCGCGGTGAGCGCGGGGTGTCGCATGGCTGCGGCGGTCGGCTTCGCGTAGGGCAATCCGTCTGCCCACCAGCGGTTTTCGCCGAGCTCAGCCAACAACGTGGCTCCTGCGGCCGCCCAGGACTCGGCGGATTCCGGATGTGCCACGGTCCGGCTCAGTGCGATTCCGTCGGCGGATTCGGCAGCCAGCTGCACCATTTCGCCGTGCTCCACACCTTGCACCATTTCGTGGGCGGCGTCGGCGGGAATCACCGCCGCCGGGCAGGTGACCATTGTCGCATCGGCATCGGCCACGATGAATTCACCGCGGCGGGCAATGAGCACCTGAACAGAATGGTGCGCATGCATCTTCGCCGGCGACAAACCGCCACGATAGGCCAGTACACCGGGCCGGATAGTCATCTCTCCGAAACACGACAAAGCCTAGTCCCCCTTCGGCGAATCCCTAACTGCTCCACCCACGTTAGGTTTCTCACAGCGCACTGATAGGTGCCTATCGCCCAGAATACTCATAGCGCCCAACGCGCCCCGCATATACAACGTCGTATAGAACGAGGATCGACATGACACTTCCCCCGGGCCAACGAGCCGTCGACGGCTTTCCCCGCTTCGGTACCCATCTGCATCACCCACCGCCGCCGGTCCCCGCCGACCCCACGATCGAGATCAGCGGACCCCTGACCGAGACCCTCACACTGTCGCGGGCCGAGCTCGCGAACATGCCCCGGACACAGCTCGACGCCGACTTCCACTGTGTCGCAGGATGGTCGGCCACCGGCCTGCGGTGGGAAGGAACCGCGTTCGAGCCCCTCTACCGCACCCGGATCGAACCGCTGCTCCAGTCCGGCGCGACGATCAGCCACGTCGTCTTCGAAGGCCTCGACGGTCACCGGGCGATCGTGCTGCTCGAGGACGCCCTCGCCGCCGACGTGCTCATCGCCGACCGCCTCGACGGACAGCCGTTGAACAGCGACCACGGCGCTCCCCTCCGACTGGTCAGCCCCCACCAGTACGGCTACGTCAACACAAAACACCTGTGCCGCATCGAATTACACACCACCGAACCCGTGGATCCGGAACGCTGGTCCCCCCTCGCCGCCCACCGCAGAGCCCGCGTCTGGCAAGAGGAACGCCACCGCTACCTCCCCGGCCGCTTCGTACGCCCCATCTACCGCACACTAATCGGCCCGATCCGCGCCCTGAGCGCCCGAGGCAGTCGCGAATGACCGCATGATCCGACAGGTTCCCGCCTACTCAAGGGGATCCCTGGCTGACCTGCCGAGTTCCCCGGGCGGCGAGCACCACTCCGACGCCCACTATCCCCGCACCGACGAAACGCAGTGGCGAGCTTTCCGAGACACCCAACAGCACGCCGGTCACCAACGCGCACACGGGCACAACCCCGGCGAAGGCCCCGGCGGTTTCCACCGGGATCCGATCCAGCGCCGCGTACCAGAGGAGGAAGGCACCGGCCGATGCCACCACGGCGAGATAAATGATCGCCGCCGATTCCCCCACCGTGGGCAGGCGGGCGGCCGGCACATCAATCAGCACCGCGACGATTCCGCAGAGAACCGCGCCTGCGGTCGCGGCATAGGTGGCCGTGGCCTTCGCGCCGATCTCCCGCACCAGCGGGATGGCGACGAGTGAGAACGCGCACTCGCCCGCCAGGGCACCTGCGGCGAGCAGCAGCCCGACCGAATCGGCCGCGGCACCGGACCATTGCACGACGACCGCACCCGTGGTCACGATGCCCGCGGCCACTACCGCCCGCATCGACGGCGAGCGACGAGCCATGAGCGGACCCGCCAAAGCCAGCACCACCGGCACCGCACCGACGACTGCGCCGACCACACCCGCATCGACCCGTTGCAGCGCCAGCACCAAGCAGATATTGAAGCCGGCGAGTCCGGTCGCCCCCAGCACTGCGATCCTGGTGAGCTGCGCCGTGCTGACCCGAGGCAGCCGCCCCCAGAAGAGGGCGAACATCAGCGCGGCGGCGATCCCGTACCGCACGGCTTGCCCGGTCATGATCGGGAACTCGGTCAGCGCCGTCGTCGCGGCGATCGCGGAGCCGACCGCGACACTGGAGCCCAAGGCCAGTAGCGTCCCGAGCCAAGCACCGGATCGTTGCTCAGCGGCTCGGGACACACTGAGGCTCATACGATTTCGCTCGGTTCCGCTGGACGCAGCGCCGTCACCGGGCAGGATTGCGCGCATCCTGCCATCATCTCGCGGCGATGTTCGCAGAGCTGCGGATGACGGGCCCGGATCTCGGCCAGCCGTTCCGGCTGGAGCACGTCCTGCACGACAGCGGGTCGACACCGATGGCGGGCGAACAAGAAACCGTCGCAGTGGTGGGCGTCCTGATAGGACGGTGTCGCCTGCAAAGTCTCGTGCAGCTGGCGAATCCGGTAGTGCGGTACCGCCGGGTACAGGTGATGCGCGAGGTGCCAATTGGAATTATGCGGTGCGAGGAATTGCCGGACCAACCACGGCGCATCCCAACTGCGCGTCGCCTGCCACGGATTATCCGAGCGCAATCCGGCGTGGTCGGCGATATCGCTCCAGTACCGCAGAATTTGATAGAACGTGACGTATGGGACTACCCACAGCAGCAAGAATTCCAGACCGGCACCGGCCACCAAGAAGGCTGCGGACACAACCGCCAGGAAAAGGAACCGAAGGCGCGTTTCCTTACGATCCTCGTCCCGCCCGATGAGATCCGCCGTCACCTGATACGGCACATGCGTCATCAAGAGCGGCTTCAACAGGTGCCGACGCACGAATTGTTTCATATCGCGGGGATTCACCAGTCCGAGCCGCATATAGCCGAGCAGTTTCGGATCGCGGCGATCGTCCCAGAGGTGCCGATGATGTTCGCAATGCGCACAGGTGTAAGCCGACAACCCGGAGAAGATCGGCCACGCGATGAACACCCGCCCGAGCCACTTGTTGGCAGGCCCGTGACGAGTGAGTTTCAGGTGGCTGGCCTCGTGCATCAGGCTGCGCAGCGCGCGCTGCCTACCCGCGATGATGATCACCCCGGCCAGGTACACCAACGGTTGATAATCGAAGTGCACGACAACTACGGCCGAACCGATGATGACCAGCCAGTCGGCCAGCAATCCGAGCGGACCGTGCCAATTGTCCCTGCTGTTATGAATATCTTTGACGGCCTCTTTCGTCTCCGGAGAAAGTTCCCTTTTGAAGCCACCACTCGACGGTCGCGAAGCTCGACATCTTTGCTGAACTCTGTCTTCTTGCGGCATTGCCGTGTATCCCCACTCGAATCACCACACGGCATCGACCCGGTCGACACCGCGGCCGGATAGTGCAGGTCCAGCGAATTCCAGGCAGCCACGATAACGATGTCCCCCGTGAATTGAACGCATTTCTCCCCGACTCCACCCGGCTGAATTACCAGGGCCCAGACTACGCCCGAGACATGTCATATGTCGAAGAAATAACGGCAATGTTTCAAAAACCGGCCAGTCGGCATTTACAAGCGATCCGACGGCTAACGCAACGGACCGGCGGAGCCGATATGGCTCCGCCGGTCCGCGAGTCCGACTCAGGCGCCGACGTACTCGGCTAGGTGCTCCCCGGTGAGGGTGGAACGGGCGGCGACCAGATCGGCGGGGGTGCCCTCGAAGACGATCTTGCCGCCGTCGTGTCCGGCACCGGGCCCCAGGTCGATGATCCAGTCGGCGTGCGCCATCACGGCCTGATGGTGCTCGATCACGATGACCGACTTACCGGACTCGACCAGCCGGTCGAGCAGGGCGAGCAGATTCTGCACGTCGGCCAGGTGCAGGCCGGTGGTCGGCTCGTCGAGCACGTAGACGCCGCCCTTGTCGGCCATGTGCGTGGCCAGCTTCAGCCGCTGCCGTTCACCGCCGGACAACGTGGTGAGCGGCTGGCCGATGGTGAGGTAGCCGAGCCCGACATCGACCAGGCGCTCCAGGATGGCGTGCGCGGCCGGAATACGCGATTCGCCTGCGCTGAAGAACTTTTCGGCCTCGGTCACCGACATGGCGAGCACCTCGCTGATGTCGCGGCCGCCGAGGTGGTACTCGAGCACCGACGCGTCGAACCGCTTGCCCTCGCACACCTCACAGGTGGTTTCCATGCTCGCCATGATGCCCAGGTCGGTGTAGATGACCCCGGCACCGTTGCAGTTGGGGCACGCGCCTTCGGAGTTCGAGCTGAACAGCGCAGGCTTGACGCCGTTGGCCTTGGCGAACGCCTTGCGGATGGGCTCGAGCAGCCCGGTGTAGGTCGCCGGGTTACTACGCCGCGAACCACGGATCGGTGTCTGATCGACCGCCACCACGCCCGCCGAGGTCGGGATCGACCCGTGCACGAGCGAGCTCTTACCGGAGCCCGCGACGCCGGTGATCACACAGAGCACGCCGAGCGGGATGTCGACATCGACGTTCTGCAAGTTGTGCCGGTTGGCACCACGAATCTCCAACGCGCCGGTGGACTTTCGCACCGTCTCCTTCAGCGCGGCCCGGTCGTCGAAGTGCTTGCCGGTAATGGTGCCGCTGGACCGCAGCCCCTCGACCGTGCCCTCGAAACAGATGGTGCCGCCGCCCGAACCGGCGCCGGGACCGAGGTCGACCACATGGTCGGCGATGGCGATCGTCTCCGGCTTGTGCTCGACCACGAGCACCGTATTGCCCTTGTCGCGCAGTTGCAGCAGCAGGTCGTTCATCCGCTGGATGTCGTGCGGGTGCAGCCCGATGGTCGGCTCGTCGAACACGTAGGTGACGTCGGTGAGCGCGGACCCGAGGTGACGAATCATCTTGACGCGCTGCGCTTCACCGCCCGACAGTGTGCCCGACGGCCGTTCCAGCGAGAGGTAGCCGAGTCCGATGTCCACGAAGGAATCGAGGGTGTGCACGAGCGAGTCGAGCAACGGTTTCACCGACGGCTCGTCGAGGGCGCGGACCCATTCGGCGAGGTCGCTGATCTGCATCGAGCAGAGGTCGGCGATATTCTTGCGCTTGATCTTCGAGGAGCGGGCCTCCGCGCTGAGCCGGGTGCCGTCACAGGCGGGGCAGATGGTGAAGGTGACCGCCCGGTCGACGAACGCCCGGATATGCGGCTGCATCGCCTCGCGGTCCTTGGACAGGAACGATTTCTGGATCTTCGGGATCAGGCCCTCGTAGGTGAGGTTGACGCCGTCGACCTTGACCTTGACCGGCTCCTTGTAGAGGAAGTCGTTGAGTTCCTTCTTGGTGTACTTGCGAATCGGCTTGTTCGGATCGACGAAGCCCGACTCGGCATAAACCCGCACGGTCCAGAAGCTGTCGGATTTCCACCCGGGAATGGTGAACGCGCCCTCGGCGAGCGATTTCGAATCGTCGTAGAGCTGAGTCAGGTCGATATCGGAGACCGAGCCGCGCCCTTCGCACCGCGGGCACATGCCGCCGGTGATGCTGAAGCTGCGCCGCTCTTTCACGGTCCGGCCGGCCTTCTCGATGGTGACCGCGCCCGCGCCGCTGATCGAGGCGACGTTGAACGAAAACGCCTGGGGCGAACCGATATGCGGCTTGCCGAGACGGCTGAACAAGATGCGCAGCATCGCGTTGGCGTCGGTGGCGGTGCCGACCGTGGAGCGCGGGTCGGCGCCCATCCGCTGCTGATCGACGGTGATCACCGTGGTCAGCCCTTCGAGCACGTCGACCTCGGGCCGGGCCAGCGTCGGCATGAAACCCTGCACGAAGGAGCTGTAGGTCTCGTTGATCAGCCGCTGCGACTCCGCGGCGATCGTGCTGAACACCAGCGAGCTCTTACCCGAGCCGGAGACGCCGGTGAACACCGTCAGCCTGCGCTTGGGGATCTCGATGCTGACGTCGCGCAGGTTGTTCACCCGTGCCCCGTGCACCCGGATCAGGTCGTGGCTGTCGGCGGCCGGCAGCGCGGGCTTGGTGCTCTTCTTCTTCGTGGCGGTGGTCATGGTGTCTCCATCTAACCTGATCAGGACTACTGGGCGAGGTTCGGGCGCGCGCCGCGGCGCTTGGTGCGGTAGGGCTGAGCGAACATGTACAAGCCAGTGCCCATGAGCAGAAACAGTGGGGGCAGCGGCAGGTAGAACAGCCACATCGCGGTTTCGGTGAGACCGAGGGCGGCGCCGATGAAGGCGACGATGACGGTGGTGGTGAAGATGATGGACAGCTGGCGGTGCAGCTGACGGTTCCGCTTGCTCCAAGCCATGATGATCTCCTTTGCTGCGCACGATCCGCAGGTCGTGCAGTGAATGTTTCGGGTTTATCGCTCGTCGAGGACTTTGCCGTCGACCACGCTGTGGTGGGTGGTCAGCGCGGCGGCCGCCGTGGCAAGCGGGCAACTCTGCGCGCTGGCCGTCGCGCCGCGCATGCCCTCGGCCGACTCCCAGCGCCAGATGTCGAGGTAGGACCCGTCTTCCTGGCGGATCAAGGTGGCGGCGGTGAAGGCCGCGTTCGCCGACCGAATGGCGCGCAGCACCAGCGTGCGCTGCTCGAGCAGCTGGGCGAGCTTGCCGGTCACGACGGTGTATCGGTGCGTGCGTACGACTGCCATGGTGTCGTGCCCTCTCGTCTCGGAACGTTTTTCCTTGTGACTCATAGTTTTCCGTTGCGACCACCTGCGAACAATGAGCAATCACGAAACGACGGTTGCGCTCGGGGTTAACGATCGCAACGATGACGGAGTGGAATTGCGTGACATCGAGATCTTCCTGACTCTCGCCGAAGAGTTGCACTTCGGCCGTACCGCGGAGCGGTTGCATATTTCGACGCCCCGGGTGAGTCAGACGATCGCCAAGCAGGAGCGGCGAATCGGTGCGCCACTGTTCGAACGAACCAGCCGCAAGGTGACCCTGACACCGCTGGGCGAACAACTCCGCGACGACCTGCAAGCCGGTTATCGCCGCATTCTCGACGGCGTCGAATCGGCGACGAACCTCGCGCGTGGCGGCCCGGACACGCTGACACTGGGTGTGCTCGGCCCGATGTGGCAGGACCTCGCACCGATGACCGCGCTGTTCCGGAACCGTTTCCCGCACGTCGAGTTCCGGATGCGCGAGGTGCGCATCGATGACCCGTTCGCCCTGATCCGCAGCGACGAGGTCGATGTGGCCCTGCTCGCGCTGCCCGTGCGCGAAGCCGACCTGCGCGAAGGGCCCGTCGCGTTCAGCGAGCCCATCGTGCTGGTCGTCGGGCGGACGCACCCGCTGGCCGGGCGCGCCTCGGTGTCACTGGCCGAGCTGTCCGGCTACGACGTCCTGCCGTCCGGGCTGCCGATCCCGCAGTACTGGGAGGAGTCGTTCTCGCCGCTGGCACCAGGTGCCCGCCCGGCCGGCGCGCCCGCGCCGACCCGCGAGGAAGTGCTGTGGTCAGTGACCTCGGGTGACGCGGTGGCCTTCGCGTGTGGGCAGGCGATCAAGTACTACGACCGTGGCGAGGCCGTGTACGTGCCGATCGACGAGAATCCCACGCTGAGCTGGGGGTTGATCCACCGCGCCGAGACCCTCAGCCGCTGGGGGACGGAGTTCGCGCGCATCGCGACCGAACTCGGGCCGATCGAACTGGCCCTCGACCTCGATCCGTCCACCCTGCACCGGCTGCGTTCGGTGAGCTGACCGGCTCAGCTCACCTGCTGGATTCGGACCATGTTGCCCGCCGGATCACGGAAGGCGCAGTCGCGCACGCCGTACGGCTGGTCGGTCGGCTCCTGGACCACCTCGGCGTCGCCGGCCTGCAGGCGCTCGAAGGTGCCGTCGACATCCTTGGTTGCCAGCAGGATGCTGCCGTAGGTGCCCTTGGCCATCATCTCTTCGATGGTGCGCCGTTCGTCGTCGGTGATGCCGGGGCTGGCGGCGGGCGGGTACAGCACGATCGAGGTGCCCGGCTGGTCGGCGGGGCCGACCGTGATCCAGCGCATCCCGTTGTAGCCGACGTCGTTGCGCACCTCGAAGCCGAGGATGTCGCGGTAGAAGCCGAGGGCGGCTTCCGGGTCGTTCTGCGGGAGGAAGCTCGATTGAATGGTGATTGTCATGCTGATCAGGCTAATTCCGGTGCACTCGCCGGCGCTTCTCGATTCCTGATCGGTCTGGTGACCTGTTTGGCCACGCAGGACGGCATGCCCGCGGTCGCCTCCGCCGCCTCGCGCCGGTAGGTGCTCGGCGGCACCCCGACCAGCTCGGTGAAGCGGGTGCTGAAGGTACCCAACGATGAGCAGCCGACCGCGAAACACACCTCGGTGACGCTCAGGTCGCCGCGGCGCAGCAACGCCATGGCACGCTCGATCCGCCGCGTCATCAGGTAGCTGTATGGCGACTCGCCGTAGGCCAGCCGGAACTGGCGGCTCAGGTGGCCTGCCGACATGTGCGCGTCCCTGGCGAGGGCCTCGACGTCGAGCGGCTGGGCGTATTCACGATCGATCCGGTCGCGAACACGGCGCAAGCGCGCGAGATCGCGCAGGGTCTGCGCTGCGTCGGGTTTGCTGGTCACTCGAATGATCGTGCCAGGTCGTATCGGAGTTGCCTAGCGCCCGCTTTCTTGCCAACTGGCAAAAACGTGCAGGGACGTCATTTCTATGGGGGTGCACCGCACCCGCCGGTAAGACAGTATCGGAGGTCGTGACCGCTTATCTTCACCACGAATCACCCACGCTCGAACAGTTACTCGACGATGCCGCACTGATGTCCTTCGAACATCAAGAGCACAGTATCGAGGTGCTGGGTGAACATCGGTGGCAGGTGAGTTACGAACCGCCGCGGTTCGAGTTCTTCGGCGAAAAGCCGTTGGTGTGCACGCGATTTCATGTGCTCGGCACGGCGGCGCCCGGTCCGCGCAGTTGGCTGTGGAGTTGGGCGAACAACGACTGGTATCCGCCCGAGGTAACCGAACTCGCCCGCTCGGTGCGCGATTACGGACTGCGACACGGCATTTCGGCGCTGTGCACCGACGAGGTGCCGTTCGCGGACCTGCCCGGCGCACCCACCGACCCCAATCGGGCCACCTGGCTCATGGGTGAACTCGCCAAAGCGGTATCCGGCAGTTGGACCTGGTACAGCTGCGATGTCGGCGGCGGAACCCGCCTCGCCGTGCTGATCGAACACCCCGATCTCGCCCTCCCCGCCCCCGACCTGATGCACACCATGCAGGCCCTCACCGGCGTCTTCAAACTCGACCTACCCGACCACAAACGCGCCCTGCACAGCTACGCGATGCAACGCGGACTGACCGCCACGTCCACCGTCGACGGCTCGACAATGCGCATCGCCGGCCCGGGAATCGAAGTCGCCATCGCATTCAACGAACGCGGTCTCGTCACCGCGATGTCGTCATCGACCGGCGCCGACCCCCTGACCGTCCCGGCCGAATAATCACTGGCGTCGTCGCAGCTGCCCGTTAAGCTCGCAGATGCGGCGATGACGAGCGTAACGAACTCCGAGCCGCGTCGGCCGGTCACCGAGAATTCGACCACTAGAGGCAGCGCGCATCGCGCTGCGAAGGTGTGGTGGCACCGCGACGGACCCGATCGCCCACACCTCCCGGGGATAACAACCAGGAGGTGAAACCGATGTCACGCACGCTCTGTTCGGCACTGCCGACCACGCCCGCGGGTACCGGATCGGTGACCGTCGAGGGATGGATACACCGGCGCAGGCAACTCGCGACCGTCACATTCGTCGTGCTGCGCGATCGATCCGGCGTCGCGCAGGTGGTGGTGACCGATCCGCAAGTCCGCGAACAGGTTTCGATGCTGCCGGAGGAGACCGTGGTCCGGGTGACCGGGACCCTGATCGACAACGCGAAGGCACCCGGCGGCGTCGAGATCATCGAGCCGACGATTCTGCCGCTGAGCGCACCCGCCGAGCCACCGCCGGTCGAGCTGTGGCGGCCCGGCCTCGGAGTCACCCTGCCGACCATGCTCGACCACGCCGCGATCAGCTGGCGTCACCCCACCCGGCAGGCGGTCTGGCGGATCGCGGCCGCCTCGATGGCCGGGTTCCGCCGCCACCTGGACGAGGCGGGATTCACCGAGGTCACGACGCCCAAGATCGTCGGCCAGTGCACCGAGTCCGGCGCGAACGTGTTCGCGCTGAACTACTTCGGGTCGACTGCCTACCTCGCCCAGTCGCCGCAGCTGTACAAACAGATGCTCACCGGCGTCTTCGAGCGGGTGTACGAGGTGGGGCCGGTCTTTCGCGCCGAACCGCACGACACCGCCCGGCACCTCGCCGAATACGTCTCACTCGACGTCGAATTCGGCTTCATCCGCGACCATCGCGACGTACTAGACCAGCTGCGAGCCACACTCGCCGCGATGGTCGAGGCCGTTCGCGAAAAGGCCGGTGCCGCAGTGGAAACCGTAGGGGCGGAGTTACCGGTGGTACCCGAGCGGATTCCGGTCATCCACTTCCGGGAAGCCCTCGAACTGGTCGGCGCGGAGCCCACCGAACCCGACCTCGCGCCCGAGCACGAGCGTTTCCTCGGCACGTGGGCAAAGGAGCGGTTCGACTCGGATTTCCTTGCAGTAGACGGCTATCCGGCGGTCAAACGCCCCTTCTACACGCACCCGCAACCGAGCGATCCGCGCTGGACGAACTCGTTCGACCTGTTGTTCCGCGGACTCGAACTGGTTACCGGCGGCCAACGGTTGCACAACCACGCCGATTACCTTTCAGCACTCGCGGCCCGCGGCGGGGACCCGGCGGAGTACGCCCCCTATCTCGAAGCCATGCGGCACGGCATGCCACCACACGGCGGCTTCGCCATCGGCTTGGAACGCTGGGTCACCCGCTTGATCGGCGCGGACAACATCCGCCACGCCACCCTGTTCCCCCGCGACATTCACCGCCTCCGCCCGTGAGCCCGGCGGCAGCTGCCATGGCTGGCAGCTGCCGTCGAACGGACAGTGGTGGCGCGGCGCGTCTTTCGTCGCGAAACCAGGTCCCGCTCCGCGATTCCGGCGGGTACGGTGGGAGCCAGTGGGGCAGCCTTCGATGTTGCGGAGACCGCGGCGAAAGTGGGGACAATGACGATCATCGGTAGGTCGGTGCGGCGGCTCGAGCCCAGTGCGAGAGGTGTGCAGGTGTTCGGTGATCCCTACGAGACCGCCGACGGGTCGACCGTCATCACCGTTACCAGGGTGGGTGGGGGTCCGTTCGCGGCGTCACCGCAGGGCATCTTCGTTATTCACAACGGCAAGGTGCACTGGGAGGCCGCGGTCGACGTCACCCGGGTGGCGCTGCTCGGTGAGTTCATCGGGCTGGTGGCGACGGTGTTCACCACCCTCGCCATACTGCGCCGACCGCCGTGGCCCGACGTGTCCGCGGCCGGCATGAATGCGATGAAGCGCATGAAGTCCGCCTGGAAGTAAAACTTTCAGCGCATTTCATAGACGTAGCAACCGAACCCGTCTACTTTCGCCGGCAACGCCGCTTCACCGAAGGCGCTCTGGGATTCACCCTCACAGACGGCCACCATCTCGGGTTTCGGTGGCACGCCGCGCTGATGCAGTTTGAATTTCTGTTTGATCGGGCCGGTCGCGGGCGCACCATGCTCCGCGTGGCAATTTCCGGCGCCCTCCGCGCCGACGTCTTCGGGTTCCTCGATCTCGTCACAGACGTAGATCCACGTCTCGTCCGCGCTGGCCACCGAGGCGAGGAAGGTCAGACCGGCGGCCGCCGCGACGAAGACGACTGCGAGAGCTGCGATCCGAATCGGACTGATGCGCATGACAATCCCCATTCTCTCTGGATTCGGTCATTCGGCCGCAGTACGTGCGAGCACCGGCACGGTGCGGATCGACGCGGCCAAAAGGATTCCGGGTAACACGCGATAGCGCGAACCGTAGCCGAATCGAGCGGTGGTTCGGCCGATTTGAAACCGGGTGTCGCGGGCGAATCGTTATCCATCGAAAAGCCGGATAGGAATTGCACAAATACGCACCGGCAAACCCATAAATCGCCGTCACAGACAAAACAATGTTTACCGAAACCGCGGACCGGGTACGTGCCGACGGCCACATCCTGGCTACTCGTATGCTCTGTGCGCAGTCGCATCGAGGGAGACGGAGCATCCATGGCGGATCGGGAAGTGCTGAGCTGGGAGTTGTTCGGTTCGGCGAGCCGGGAGTTGGCGACCATGATCGCGGACGACGGGTTCGAGCCCGATCTGATCCTGTCGATCGCGCGCGGCGGGTTGTTCGTGGCCGGCGCGCTCGGCTACGCGCTGGACGTGAAGAACCTGCACGTGATGAACGTGGAGTTCTACACCGGCATCGACCAGCGCCTCGATATGCCGGTGATGTTGCCGCCGGTACCGCAGGCCGTCGACCTGGCCGGGGCCACCGTACTGGTGGCCGACGATGTGGCCGATACCGGCGCCACCCTCAAATTGGTACGCGACTTCTGCGAGCACCACGTCGCGGAGGTCCGCTGCGCGGTGATCTACCAGAAGCCGCGCTCGGAGGTCGACTGCGAATACGTCTGGAAGCACACCGACCGCTGGATCAACTTCCCGTGGTCGACCGAGCCGCCGGTGGTGCAGCGCAAGGTCAAGGTGCTCGACGCGTAACCGGTGCGCTCAGGCTTCTTTTCGCGCCTCGGCGATCGCGTCCAACCGTTCGCCGAGCGCGTTGACCTGATCGCGGATTTCGATGAGGTGCTCGATCGGGTAGCCGACACCTTCCATCACCGCCTCGATCATCTCCCTGGCCTGATGTTGCAGGGCGACACCCGCTTCGGTCGCGCGCAGCTCTACGGCGCGGCGATCGTGGGCTCTGCGCACGCTTTCCACGAACCCGTGCGCCTGTAGTCGCTGGATCAGCGGCGAGACGGTGCCATAGTCCAGGCTCAGCTGTTCGCCGAGTTCCTTCATCGTCATACCGGGCCGTTCCCACAGCGCGAGCAGCGCGAGGTACTGGGGATAGGTGATCCGCATCTGCTCGAGAAAGGGCCGGTAGGCGGCGGTCATCGAGCGCGACGTGGAATATAGGGCGAAGCACAGCTGATTCGCCAACAACAGCAGATCGGGATCGGAGTCCCCGGCGGTTGCGGTGGTGCCCGGCGCTGCGGCCGGTTCGACACGCACCGCGGAATTTGGATGCGCTTCCTCGGGCATACCTGCACTGTACGCATTGCTACCGACGAATTTCGCATCGTCGCGCCGGGACGCCGGCTCCGTTACCGCGGTGTCGCCCATGATGATCCGCTATCGGTCCGCATCGCGCGATGTTCCGCCGAGGTGAGGGGCCGATGCATGCGGCGTGCACAATCCCGCGACGACGGCGAAGTTGTGACCATCGGCCTCGAAACAAGGGCTCGAAGACCGTGGTGCGGGCGGTGACCGACGCAAAGACTCGGGTCATGGTCACAGACAGGGACTCCGGTACACCCGATCTCGGGACTATACGGCGGGCACTGACATTGGCTTGCCGAGCGCCGTCGGTGCACAACACTCAGCCGTGGCGGTGGGAGTTCGACGGCAAGCAGCTACTGCTCTACCGCGACCACCACCGGCAACTTCCGGTCGCGGATCCGGCAGGCAGGCAGCTGGCGATCAGTTGCGGAGCGGTACTCGATCACGCCCGCTTGACCTTCATGTCCCTGGGATGGTTCACCTTCGCCAACCGGATACCGGACGCGGACCGACCGGAACTACTGGCCGTGCTCGAATTCCGGCCGTGGCACGAGGCGCTGAACCAGACCGCCGCCCGCGTCCGCGCCATCACAGTGCGGCATACCGACCGATTGCCGATGGCACCGCCCGACGACTGGCCCACGGTGCTCGGTGCGCTGCGCGAGTTGGCCCGGCCGCACCACGTGGCAGTCGATGAAATCGGTGAGCAGCATCGTCGCAGACTGATTGCTGTCACTGAGCACGCCGCCGCGCTAGCTCGGCACGATCGGGCATACCAGCACGAATTGGCTTGGTGGAGTGAGGGTTCCGGCTCATTCGATGGCATTCCTGTCGCCGCCCGAGTCTCCGCGGTCGAGGCCGACCGCGTCGGCGTCGGGCGGCACTTTCCGTCCCCTCCGTACACGAACCGCCGCGCCGATCTTTACGACCGCTCGCGCTTGGTGGTGCTCAGCACCGACGGCCACTCCCCTGGCGAATGGGTGGATACCGGCGAGGCCCTGTCGCAGGTGCTGCTCGAATGCACCCGCCGTGGTTTGGCCAGCTGCCCGCTCACCCATCTCACCGAGTTCGCAGCGACCAGCACGGTGGTCGCCGAGTTGCTCACCCGCCCCGGGGTTCCGCAGGTGCTGATCCGGATCGGCACCGCCGCGCCGGAAAGTCGCCGCGCCCCGACACCGAGGCGCGCGCTGTCCGACGTATTCCGCCACAGCACAACCGAATCCGGCTCAACGAGAGAGATTTCGCCGAGCCGGTGACCTCAGTATCCGATCAGATGACGGCGTTCATGATGGTGCCCGCGCTGGTCGCGACCGCGCCGCCGGCCATCGCGCTGGCGATCATCTTCGGCGATTGCAAACCGCCGCCGTTCCACTTCTCCCAGGCGAAACGGCCGCCGCCGTAGGTGATGGCGGTGATACCGGACAGTTGGACCAGCCAGGTGAAATAGCGACCCATTTGCAGCAGTTTGTCCGCCAGCGGCGGCGCCTCCGGTGTCGGATTTCCGACCTCCGCGAGAACGGTGTCGTGTAGCGCGGCCAGAATCATGCTCACGTGCGTGCTCCTTTTCGCAGGCTGGGATGGGTCCGGACACGAGAAATCGCGGTGTGCTCACCAAGACTCGGATATCGAAGAAATCGCGCCGCCGAAGAATTCGACGACACCACGGGAACGACCGCGCTAGCTGTCGCTGCGGACTCGTGCCATGTCGTCTCCTGCTTTCCGCTCGTGGCCGGAAAAACTCGTGACCTGCGCAATTCAACCTCATCAAGATCACGGATGCGGTGCGACACACCGCAGGGCGACACACCGCCCGGGGGAGTCGGCCGCCCGGATCACCACCGCCGCGCAGGCAGCCGGTGCGCTCTCTGCGGAAAAGTTCGCTAAAACCGGATGGTCCCCCGAAAACCCTCCCGCATCCGGCCGAAGCACCGCATGCCAGCCATTCGCTGGAATATCCTTGGCGGGCAAGATTCGCAGTAGCAGTCGCCGTCCCCGTCGGCGACTCGGTGGTCACCGGCCCGACTCTCCCGTGACCACCACAGGAGGGAATCCCCATGTCGGACAGTCGTGCACAGACCCCCACCGCATTACCCACCAAGATCGATACGAGCGTCGCGCACGAAGCGCGCGTCTACGATTATTGGCTAGGCGGAAAAGACAATTACCCGGCCGACCGCGCGCTCGGCGACGCCATTGCCGGCCACATCCCTGCCATTCAGACCATGGCGCGCGCCAATCGGGCGTTCCTCGGCCGCGCGGTGCAGTATCTGACCAGTGAGGTGGGCATCAACCAGTTCCTGGACATCGGTACCGGCATCCCCACCGCGGGCAACACTCACGAAGTGGCGCAGCGGCTCGATCCGGCGGCCCGGGTGGTCTACGTGGACAACGATCCGATCGTGCTCGCGCACGCCCGCGCCTTGATGTCGAGCAAGCCGCAGGGCAAGACGGCCTTCATCTACGCCGACCTGCACGACCCCGGCGCCATCCTGCGCGACGCGACCCTCGGCGCCACCCTCGACCTGGAGCAGCCGGTCGCCATCATGCTGGTGGCGATCATGATGTACTTCCGCGACAGCGACGATCCGCACGGCATCATCCGCAATCTCCTGGAGGTGGTGCCGTCCGGCAGCTACCTGGTACTCACCCACCCCACCGCCGATTTCGACGAGCGGGCGATGGCTCGGGTGGCCGCCTCCGCGGAAGACGCGGGCATCACCTTCCACCCGCGCAGCCGCACCGAAACCGAGGCACTGTTCGCGGGCACCGAGCTGATCGAGCCGGGCGTCGTCCCCGTGGTCACCTGGCACCCCACGCCTGGCGAAGAACCGGTCGACCCCGAATCCGCGTGGTACTGGGCAGGCGTCGGCCGCAAGCCCTGACCAGCGCGCCTGCCCTGAGCAGGCGATGTTTGGCCGGCGCCAAGTCGGCAATCTCGGGAAGAGCCCCAGGCGGACCCGAGACCGGTGAGGTGCAGGCATGGTCAACGACGTGCGGAAACGCCAACGCGACCCGAAGACCTATCGGCGTGCTGCGACCTACGTCCTCATTGTCAACGCGGCTGCCGCGTTGACCTTCGCGGTGGCGGCCATCTGGACGGCGAACCGCAGGGCCTGCGCCGATGCGGACACCCTGCTCTGTGACACCGGCGCGAAAACCGCAATGCTGGTGGTACCCCCCGTAATCCTGCTGCTCGGCGGTATCGGCGCGTTCGTCGAGACCTACCGCGTGTGGCGACGCGGCCAGGCCTGGCCCATCTGGCAGGGCGCGGGCTGGTTCCTGTTCATGGTGATGGTGGTCTACCTGGCGATCGGCGGCAGCACCGTCGCGCGCTAGCCGACGACCTGCACGACCACCTTGCCGAAATTGCGACCCTCCAGCATGCCGATGAACGCCTCGGGAGCGTTCTCGAGCCCCGCGGTGATGTCCTCCAGGTAGCGGACGCGACCGCCGCCGACCCACTCGCCCATCTCACGCAGAAAGTCCGGGTACAGTTCGCGGACGAACTCGGTCTGGATGAAACCGCGGACGGTGAGACTCTTGACCAGGATGCGGCTGTAGAAGGCGGGCAGGCGATCCGGGCCTTCCTCGGCGCCGGTCGTGTTGTAGTTCGCGATGAGCCCGCACACCGGGACGCGCGCGTAGGTGTTCAGCAGCGGATATACCGCGTCGGCGACCGCGCCTGCCACGTTCTCGAAGTAGACATCGATGCCGTCCGGCACCGCCGCCTTCAGCTGTTCGGCGAAGTCGGGCGCGCGGTGGTCGATCGCGGCGTCGAAACCGAACTCGTCGAGCAGGGCCGCGCACTTGCGCGGTCCGCCCGCGATGCCGACCGCGCGGGCACCCTTGATCTTGGCGATCTGCCCGACCGCCGAGCCGACCGGCCCGGTGGCGGCGGCGACCACGACGGTCTCCCCCGCTTTCGGCTGCCCGATCTTCAGCAGACCGGAGTACGCGGTGAAACCGGGCATACCCAGCACGCCGAGCGCCGTCGAGACGGGCGCCGTCGCGGGATCGAGCTTGCGCACGCTGGACGCGGCGACCACATCGTGCGTCTGCCAGCCCGAATAGGCCAGCACCACATCGCCTTTCGCGAGTTCGGCGGCGCGGGAGTCGACCACCTCGGCCACGGTGCCGCCGACCATCACGCCACCGACTTCGACCGGTTTCGCATACGACTTCGCGGCGCTCATCCGGCCACGCATGTACGGATCCAGGGACAGATACAACGTGCGCAGCAGCACCTGCCCCTCCTCGAGCGGCGGCAGCTCGGCGGTTTCGGTACGGAAGTTCGCTGCGGTAGGCGCACCCTCCGGGCGGGAAGCAAGCACGATTCGCGTCGTCTCGACCATGGAATCGAGCTTAGCCCCGCGCCCCTCCGCACCCGGTCGGGCTAACGGCGCTGCCGGTGCGACCGATAGAACGATTGTCGGACACCACGACACCGGCTCTGCCACGTCGAAGGGAAAAATCCGTGAAATCAGCAATGAAACGCGCGTTCGTCGGTACCGCCGCTGCGAGTTTGCTCACGCTGGCACTCGCGCCCGCCGCCTCCGCCTATCCCGTCGGGCCGTGGGGCGTTGAAGGTCCGTGCAAGGGCCTGCAGCCGAACGAATGTCCGTGGAGCCACTCCGATGACGGCCTGACCTGGTCTTATAAGGGTCACTCGTCGAACTACGACAAGCAGGGGAACTTCGTCTGCGGCACCGGCGATACGCCGCTGGACAACCTGTACTGCGACCCGATCATGCTCGCGGTGCGCGCCCTGCCGTCGCTGCCGATCGGCAAATGGCTGCACCCTGGTAGCTGAGCTCCACCTCTGTCTCGGATCCGACCACCTTGCTCGAGGAGTTTCTTTTGGCACGCCTACGTCGCACCCGCATCGCGTTCACGATGACCACCGCCACGCTCGCCGTCTTGCTGACCGCGGGCACCGCCGCCGGACGGCCGATCGGGCCTTTCGATGTCGGCGGGGCGATCGAGGTCGAGTACGACCAGGCCGGCGGTGGCGCGGTCTTCGGCGACCCGGTCATCCCCGAATCCGATGCGGGCCGCGGCGGCAAGTACCAGGCCTTCGAACGCAACTCCTCCATCTACTGGCACCCGGCCACCGGGGCCAACCAGGTCGGCGGCGCCATTCGCGACAAATGGGGCAACCTAGGCTGGGAGAACGGCTTCCTCGGCTACCCCGTCACCCGGGAAGCGGCGACGCCGTCGAAACCGGGACGCTACAACCACTTCCAGGGCGGCTCGATCTACTGGTCTCTCGGCACGGCCGCGCACCAGATCGGTGGTGCGATCCGCGACAAGTGGGGCTCCTACGGCTGGGAGAACAGCCCGCTCGGCTTCCCGATCACCGATGAGGCCCCCGCGAAGAACAACGGCCGCTACAACCTGTTCAACGACGGCGCCATCTACTGGTCCGGTGCCACCGGTGCGCACGTCGTCTGGGGCGCGATTCGCACCACCTGGGAAGCCCGGGCAGGCGTGAACGGCGGCTACGGCTACCCCACCAGCGACGAATACGACTACCAGAACGGCAAAGCCCAGGACTTCCAGGGCGGCCGCATCACCTGGCAGCCCTGACCCACCACCGAGCTGTTCGGACCGGGGCGCGTGCGCGGAGGTCGAGTCGTCGTGCCATCATCGCCTACCGACGCTCCGCTCTGTCTCGGCACACCTGACTAGGAGTTCTTTTGGTTCGCCTGCGTGGTATCCACCGCTCGTCCGCACCGCTGGCCGCGGCCACCGTCGCACTGGCGGTGCTCTTGACCGCGGGCACCGCGGCCGCGCGGCCGATCGGGCCCTTCGAGGTCGGCGGCGCGATCGAGGTCGAATACGACCAGGCCGGCGGTGGCAGCGTCTTCGGCGACCCGACCTCGCCCGAGTCGGATGCCGCCAACGGCGGCAAGTTCCAGACCTTCGAACGCAACGCCGCCATCTACTGGCACAACGACACCGGCGCCCATCAGATCGGCGGACCGATCCTGGACAAGTGGCGCGCGCTGGGTTCGGAGACCGGCGGGCTGCGCTACCCGGTGACCCGCGAAGAGTCGACACCGGTGAAGCCCGGGCGTTTCAGCCACTTCCAGGGCGGCTCGATCTACTGGTCGGTGGGCACCGCGGCACACCAGGTCAGCGGTGTCATCCGGGACAAGTGGTACGCGCTCGGCGCGGAGAACAGCCCGCTCGGGTTCCCGATCACCGACGAGGCCCCCGCCAAAAACAACGGGCGCTACAACCTGTTCAACGACGGCGCGATCTACTGGTCGCCGCGCACCGGTGCGCATGCCGTCTGGGGTGCGATCCGAACCAGCTGGGAGGCCAGGGCCGGCGCGGACGGCGTCTACGGCTACCCCACCGGTGACGAATACGACTTCGAGGGTGGTAAAGCCCAGGAGTTCCAGGGTGGCCGAATCACCTGGAAGCCCTAGGCAATTCGAGCACTGCCAGACTGAGCCACCCGAGCTGTCCGCCGGGTGGCTCAGTTGTTCGAGCACCACCCTCTCTCAGTACATTCTTTTCTGAATACAGATATTTCTGTACAGTCAGCATGTGGACACGATGCTGCACAGTGACGCGCTCTCCCGGTTCGGGTACGCGCTGTCGGATACGACGCGAACGCGGATTCTGTTGAGCCTGCGGGCCGCGCCCGGGTATCCGTCCGAGCTGGCCGACCAGATCGGGGTGTCGCGGCAGATCCTGTCCAATCACCTGGCTTGCCTGCGTGGTTGCGGGCTGGTGGTCGCGGTGCCGGACGGTCGGCGGAGCCGGTACGAATTGGCGGATCCGCGCATCGGCCGGGCACTCGACGACCTCGTCGGCTTGGTGCTCGCAGTCGACCCCACCTGCTGCCCCGCCTCCGCGACCGAGGACTGCTGCTGATGTCGGACCTCGACACTCCCCTGCTCACACTCGGCCCGAATCCCGCACGGCAGCAAGCATTGTCGCGGCGCATCCGATGGTTCGTCGCCGCGACGATCAGCTACAACATCATCGAGGCAACCATCGCGCTCACCGAAGGCACGCGGGTGTCCTCGACGGCGCTGATCGGGTTCGGCCTGGACTCGGTGATCGAGGTGTCCTCCGCGGCCGCGGTGGCCTGGCAGTTCAGCGGCCGCGATCCCGAAGCACGCGAGAAGATCACGCTGCGCATCATCGCCTTCTCGTTCTTCGCCCTCGCCGCCTACGTCACGGTCGACTCCGTCCGGTCGCTGCTCGGCGTCGGCGAGGCCGAGCATTCGCCGATCGGGATCGGCTTGGCGGCAGCGAGTTTGGCGATCATGCCGGTGCTGTCCTGGGGGCAGCGCCGGGCGGGCCGCGAACTCGGATCCGCCTCCGCGGTAGCCGATTCCAAGCAGACCCTCCTCTGCACTTATCTCTCGGCGGTGCTGCTGGTCGGCCTGGTTCTCAACAGCCTGTTCGGATGGTCCTGGGCCGACCCGATCGCGGCACTCGTCATCGCGGCCATCGCGGTCAAGGAAGGTCGCAACGCCTGGAAAGGTGACACCTGCTGCCCGACAACATCATTCGCGACCCGCCCGCAAGAGCGAACCCAGGCCTGCGGCTGCTGCGACAGCGAGCAGTAACCTCCAGCTTGCCCGGCACTGGCGCAGCCGCTCTGCCCAGGGGCGGGAGTGCGCGGGTCGCGGCATTGCGGGACATATGTGACCGTGCGTACTTCGTGGTAGCGAACAACTCCGTACGCTGGCGCGCTCCCCCTCGGCGCGAGAAAGCACTTCAGTGGCCGATAACTTGAACAGGGCCCCGGCGCCTGGGTGTATTTGCCGGTCTTGGACGGAGGGATCCGCGACAGCGGGAAGCCGCGCGACGCCATGGGGATGGCGACGCCTCCCGGCCGTAACAGCCGAAACAATGCAATCGCGCTGTCGTCAGCAACTGCGGCCGTGGGTGAGGTTGTAGAGAGGGTTGCCAGGTATGCATTCGGGGGCTCCGGGTCGACTCTGGTCGATGGGATGCATCAGCCACCAAACCAGTCCGAGTGCGGCGACTGCGGCAATTGCCCCGATCGCTGGGATGGCTCGGCTGCTCATCGACCGACCGGCCCAAACGATGGCCAAGGCAAGTGTGGCGACGAGACCGATTGCGCCTCCGGTGATTTCGAACAGAGAACCGATGTCGTGCGGCGGCTCACCGACAGTGACCGTGTTCGACAAGACCTCACCGACGATGTAAAGCCATTGTCCGGCAACGAGAGCGGCGGCGGCGATGCCCTTGGCTCGGACGGTGGGCAGCTGAGACCACAGCAGAACGACGACCGCGTGCAGCCCGACCAGCAGTGTGACAGTCGCCGCGGCGAGCAGCGGGTCGAGCCAGTCGGTGATCGGATTGCGGCCGTCCTCGGCGCGGACAGCGGTATAGCCGAACCACGTCGCAGCGAAGGCGCCACCCAGCAATGCCGAGAAGCCCAGAGCTGTTGGGGCGATGTGCGAGTCGCGGAGCGGCGCCGTCGGCGATCCGAGCGGTTCGTGAGGCTGGGCGGTGGACATGGTTCGCCTCCAAAAACTTTGGTGAGTGCGCGTGCACTCACCGTAGAATGGTAAGTGCGTACGCACTCACTGACAAGGGAGAAAAATGCCGTCCAGCGCTCGGGAACGACTGCTCGCCGCCACCATCAAGCTCACCCGCGAGTACGGGGGTCAGCTGACGACCGCGCAGATCGCCCGGGAGGCAGCGTGCTCGGAGGGCAACATCTTCAAGCAGTTCGGTAGCAAGTCCGCTCTGCTCACCGCCGCACTGTGCGAAGAACTTCCTGAGCTCACCGTCGTGAGCAAGATCGCTGCAGCAGGCAGCGGTGCGCTGGACCAGAACCTGGTTGATCTGTTGTCGGCACTGGTTGAATTCCAGCGCAGCGCATTGCCGTTGATGTCGGTGCTGCTCAGCGATCCTGCTTTACGCGCCGAATACCGCCGGGTCTCTGGTGAGCGCGGGACCGGTCCACAGGTGGCAGTGGACCGTGTTGCCGATTATCTCCGCGCCGAACAGAAACTGGGGAGACTTCGCAGCGGTCTGGACGTCGGCGCCGCCGCGGTTCTGCTTCTCGGGGCGGCCCAGAACCTGGCGCTCACCGAATTGGCCACCGGCTCAACGCATCACACAGATAGGCACCTGTCAGAGGTCGCGGGAATGCTGGTCACGGCCCTGTCCGAATAGGACCTACGCGACGACGCTCGGCGGCCTGTGCGTACGTCCTACGACTGAGCCGCAACCATGCCGGACAACCTATCGGCAGTGGTTGATGAACCAAGCGCCACGCGGATATCGCCGCGTGCTCCCAGGTTGTCCGGCGCTGCTACCACGAACCGAGACATATTGCCAGATAGGACATTTGACGTCAGCATCGCGATGATTCAGGAATGCCAGACACCGGTACTCGGGGATAGATTGGGTGGTGGCCAACTGGTCCGGCGCTCCCGGGCTGCGTCTATCGCCCTGAACTTCCCGACTCGACGAAAACTGGTAAACCTCGTGCCCGTCGCAGCATTGCACAAGCAGACGCCCCGGCAGATCGGTGGCGGCCCCCGCGGGGCCTGGGCCGTTTATGCCATTGCGGTAGTCATCGGTCTGTTCGCACCACCGGCAGTGCCCCGTTCCTGCGACTACCTGCTGTGCCGAGAAGCGCAGGTGTCCTCCGCGACCTGGGTGACCTTGGTCGGCGTCATCATCGTTCTGGTCACGACCGGCGTGATGATGGCAAGGTCTCAGGGTCGGCTGCGGTTGAATCGGGCACTGATGGCGTTGGCAGGCGTCGTTTTGACCTGCTGCGGCAGTTGGGCACTCATGGCTGCCCCGCTATGGGATGAGCGACCGGCCCTGGGCCGAGAGACCGCGAAAATCGAAGCCGCCCTCGGTCGGATGCCCGGAGTCCACACGATTTCGATCAATACCCACGATACGTTCTCAGCTGTAGTCGTACTGACCGAGGAAGCGTCGGCAGACCAGACCAAGGCAGTGGTGCAGGCTTTCCGCGACCAGACGACCGGGGCGAAATTCCGTCAGTGGGAGATCGACATCGAAGTCCGGCACGCTGCCACCGAAAGCTCATTCAAGGTGGGTAAAGCAGGGTTCGACCAGGCACCGGATCGCGCCGCACGCTGGTTTGCCCTGCACGAGGCCTTCCCCCGCGCTGCGGTGAAGTGGACGAACCACACGTGGGCCTTCTTCTTCTGGATCGGCCAGGCGGACAACTATAAAAACGCCGATATCGGGATAGGTGATATTTCGTTGAAGCTGTTGAACACGAACGGCTTCAACGCGGTCGACGAAACGTACCGACGCCTGATGCGGGAGTTTCCCGATCTCTCCGGGGCTCGATGGGATGTCGGCGATCTGACCGGGACTCGATGGAATCTCGGGGTCTCGGCCCCCGGGAGTGGATCTCTGGCGATGACCAACCGGTACCCGACCGAGCTCGAACTCTCCGTCTGGAACCGACTCAACGAAGACCAAAGCCTGCCGCACGCCGTCCTGATGAATCCCGTCTTCGGTGTCATAGAGCGGCCGCACTCAACCGATCCACACACCGTGGAACTGCTGGCCGAGAAGCATCTCCCGATCGTCGCGGAGTTGGGTGGGTCTGTCCGCTACATGGCCGTCGACAACGTCACCCCCTACGTCGGCAACCCCATCAATCCGCTCCACCACACCCTCAGAAATCCCGGCGGGCCACTGAACATCACCATAGGTGGGTGCACATCTCGTGACTACACACCCGGCGCGGCCGAGCAGAAGCTCGCGGATCGGTATGAGAAATGCTGATCGACTAGAGATCGAGGTCTTCGCTGACAACTGGAGGCCGCAAACTCGGTGTTTGCTCAGCTGTCGGATTTCAGCAATTCCCACGACAGCAGATCTACCAGTCGGGGGTCTTCTGCCCGCCACGCGCTATACACCGTGTGCACGAGGTATGCGAGATCCATTCCATCGATGCGATATGCGCCGGCGACCCTGGCTCGGTAGTGCTTGTCCGGGCCGCCGTCTCGGAACTCGACGTCATAATCGATGTCCACCTCTTCGTCGGCATCCGGGTTCTGGTCACCGACGTAGTCGAGGTGAATCTGGAAGTAGAACTGGCCCGTCGGTTCGCGATCGAGCCTTTCCACGATCGCGAACGGCCAGCGTGCGTTCAGGCCCGCGAAGAGGTCGTGCACCTGGGTGTCGGTCGGATCCTCCAGTGTCTGTCCGCTCGCGTCGGATGCTCGAAGTTTCGGGGCAGTCACGCGAACGAGCGTAGTCCGCGATTCGGGGAGTAGTACTCCCTCGGCAGCGTGCGGGCAGCCTGGGGTCGAGGAGCATCTCCGCCAGCTCCGGCGCATAGGGCGCAACCGCAGATAGTTTCCGGAGTCGGCATCGCCCGTGCGGAGCGTCAGCCCTGACGGTCGAATCAGGCCACCACGGCGAGCAGTGTCATCGCGGACTCGGCAAGTTCTTGGTCACCGCGCAATTCACTACGCTGACGGGCAGTTTCGACGGTGATGCCACGGCTGGCCAGTCGCCAGAGCGTGTCCTGGTCCATCCGCACGGAGGCGGACGGCTCCACAGCCTGTGACGTCGTCAACTCCCAGTGCTGACCGTCTGACACGCCTGTCCAGTGCCCACCCGCCGGGCCGGTGATCTCGAATCGCACCGTCGTACCGCGAGGTCGGATCCGATCGCGCAAGGCCGACGGCACAGCGTGCAGGAATGTGACCAGCACTGGGCGCAGCATCGAAACGTCATCGGCCCCAGGGCGATACACCGCGTCCCGGATCTGTTGCTGATGGACCCAGAATTCGGTGTATTCGCGGGCAATGTCGAGCCAGGCCGGAGTGACACTCGGCCCCGCCCAGGAGACATCCAGATGTGCGGGGCCCTCGAGATCAGTTGCCGCCCAGAGGAGATCCAGCTCTGGGCCCAGCTGGACCAGCAGCTCGATGAGGAGGTGCGGGCTGCATTGCCGCATCGCGCGGACGAACTCCTCATTGATCCGGGCTAGATATGCAGGCAAGGTTTCGCCATCGCCGAAGGCGGCACCGCTGTGTTCGTCTCGGCTGCCAGAGATGCGTCGCATGTAGTCGTTGAGGATGTGAGCAGTCACGTCGGCGACACTCCAGCCAGGACATACCGTCGGCTTCTTCCAATCGGTCGGCTCCAACGACCGGAGTAGTTCGAGCAGAGCCTGTCGCTCGATCCGGAAAAGTGGTCGGGTATCGATCGGGATCATGGTTGTTCAGTGAACTGCTCATCCAGCCGCTGATGCCAGTAGTTTTCCCACAGCGCTGGCCGGCAACCGAGGCATGGATCCTGACCTGGAGGGCGCCCTCCGCGGCGAACGGGAAACGGCGATCAGTCGTCGGAAGCGTCGGTACGAAGGTACTCGAGGATGGCGAGCACCCGTCGATTGTGTGCGACACCAGCCTGCAGATCGAGCTTGGTGAAGATCGCGTTGATGTGCTTCTCGACCGCACTCCGGGTGATGAACAGCTCAGCGGAGATCGCCGCGTTGCTGAGCCCGAGAGCCATGCGAGTGAGGACATCGCGTTCGCGATCGGTGAGCCTGCTCAGCGGTGAGTCGGCGCGACTATGCAGCAGCAACTGCCGGATGACCTCAGGATCGAACGCGGTGCCGCCGGTCCCGACGCGCTCGATCGCGTCGAGGAAGGTGTCGATCGCCGACACTCGGTCTTTGAGCAGGTATCCGATACCGCCTGTGCCGGTGAGGAATTCGGTCGCGTATCGGCGCTCGACATATTGCGACAGCACCAGCACGCCGATCGCCGGCCAGCGTTCCCGGATCTCCAGGGCGGCCCGAATGCCTTCGTCCACATGATCGGGCGGCATTCGCACGTCGGCGATGACGAGCTCCGGCGGCCGAACCGCAACGGCGGCAAGCAGTTCGGTCGCCGTGCCCACCGAATCGACGATCTCGTGTCCCTCGGCGACCAGCAGCTGAGCCATGCTTTCGCGCAACAAGGCGGAATCCTCGGCCAGCGTTATGCGCACGGCACCTCCACTCTGATGGTCGTCGGCCCACCCGCGGGACTGTCGATGGCGACGACCCCGTCGAGCGCGGTGATCCGGGAGGCGATTCCGGCGAGTCCGAGACCGGCCGGGTCGGCGCCACCGCGACCATCGTCGCGCACGGTCATGATCAGCACGGAGTCGACCTCGGTGACGGTGAGTTCGATGCGCTGCGCCGCCGCGTGTTTGATCGCATTGGTGATCGCCTCGCTCGCCGTGAAGTAGCACGCCGATTCGACCGAACGCGGCGGCCGCCCCGCCAGTCGATAGTGCACGGCCGTCGGCAGCGGCGTCCGGTCGGCCAACGCCACCAAGGCGCTGTGCAGTCCGTCCCGAGCCAGCATGGCCGGGTAGATCCTCCACGACACCTCGCGCAAATCGGCGAGGATGTGCCGGGTCTCGGCGAGCGCGCGGCGGTGCAGTTCGGCCTGTTGTTGCTGGTCGGATTCGCGTTCACCGCGGGCCAGCAGGATCGACAGCGCGATGACTCGCTGCTGCACCCCGTCGTGCAGGTCGCGTTCGATGCGTCGGCGTTCCTCATCGATGGCGTCGACAATGTCGGCGCGGGTCGTGGTTAGCTCATCCACTCGCTGCGCCAGCGCGCCGGAGCTGGGGCGGGCGAAGGCATTCCATGCGCGGGTTTCGACGCCGACGATCCCCGCCAGCCCCTGCACCGCCAGGTAGCACAGCACCACGCCGGGCAGTGCGAGGGCCGCGACGGTCGACCAGTTGACCTGCCCTGGCTCGTTCGCGTCGAAGATCGGAACGGCGGCTCCGGTCGCTGCGCCGACCACCAAGCTCACCGCGATCACCAGCCCCAGACCGAGCAACAACCCGATCACGCCGGTCAGCATCCCGATCAGGGCGCGGACCGCCAGGTAGCCCGCCGCACGGTAGCCGCCGGGCGTACCGCGCAACGTCACACCGAACAGAGCCAGACGACGCCGCTGCAGCCCGACCGCACTGCGGGCACACTGTGGTGACGCCAGGCTGCCCAGCGCGGCGACCAGATCGACCGGCACGGTCACCACCCCGAGCAGCAGGCCCCCGAGGACGGTCGCGGCCCGACGCGCGCGGCTCGGACCACGCGCGTCGGACTCGGCGTCGAGGGAGGGTCTCATTTCCTGATTGTCTCGCGCCGCTGTGCGCGCAGCGTGCGCACACGGCTCACGACGAACCAGCCGCCGCCGACGACTACCGCGAGAATCACCAGCTTCTGCAGCACCCCGGCATAGGTTTCGACGACCGGCCAGCTCTCTCCGAGGAAATATCCGGCGAGCACAAAAATCGAGTTCCACAGCAGGCTACCGGCGGTGGTCAGTGCGGTGAAGCGCACCAGATTCATGCGTTCGACCCCGGCGGGAACAGATATCAAGCTGCGGAACAAGGGGATCATCCGCCCGAAGAACACCGCCTTCGTACCGTGACGGGCAAACCATGCCTCGGCTCGGTCGAGATCGGCGACCCGAACCAGCGGCATCCGGTCCACGATCCGGCGCAGCCGCTCCCGTCCGAAGGCGGCGCCCAGCCCATACAGGACGAGCGCGCCGACCACCGAGCCCAGCGTCGTCCAGATCAACACCTCGAGCAGACCGAACTCGCCACGACTCGCGGTGAACCCCGCCAGCGGCAGAATCACCTCGCTGGGCAGTGGCGGGAAAAGGTTCTCCAGCGCGATGGCGACACCCGCGCCGAACCCGCCCAGTTCTTCCATCACATCGACCGCCCAGCCGGCGATCCCGGAGAGTTCGCTGCCGGTGGAATCTATTGCCATATCCATGATTTCGACGCTATGGACGATGTGGGCGGCAGACAGTAGCGGCAACCACCCGACCTATGCCTGGCAACCCCACAGTCGGACTGCGGTTTTCCGCACCCCGATCGCAGGGCTGCGATGACCCGATCAGGTGGCAGGGACCAGGTCTAGCCAGATCAACCCTCTGCCATGGCAGATGAACGCAGCTGCCGCCCCATCCAGATGTAGGCCGCGATGAGCGCGCCAAGGACGACGCATTGGAAGGCAATGTTCGCGAGGTGTCCGTCCAAGGCGACCAGGAGCAGCCCGAACAGCGCCGCTGACAAGCCCGTACCGAAGCAGAGGGTGAGCTGGTGTCGCGGCGTCCACTCGCGCCGGGTCCACCGTCGCAACACCAGCGCCACCGCGGCGGCGAAGGTCAGCGCCCCAATGGTCCACCACACGAACGAGATCGGCCCGCCGATGAACGCGGCCAAGAACAATACGAACCACACGGTGCCTGCCACCACCCCGAACAGCGCGACCCGTCGCGGTTCCGGCACGCGCCCGGCAACCGCAACACGTCCATTGTCTCGGCACCGCTTACTCGCCCAGACGAGACCGGCCGCCACGACGATCGTGACAGCGGCATGCCCCAGCGGGAGCCTGAAGTCGGAGCGCAGCAGCGAGATCGCTACGAATAGGGCGGTGCCGCAAGCAAAGACAACAGCGAGCACTGCGGCAGATCGTCGGGACAGCCACGGTGCGCGACTGCTGCGCGGAAAGACCAGATGGACCACCGTAATCGGCAGCAGCACACTCCACACGACGTGGTAGCCGCACACGACCACCGCCCAGAACCAGTTGACCCCCAACGCGTTTCCATGCACCGGCTCGCCGTCCATCCCGATGGGATTGAAGATCGTCTGCAAGGCCAGCCCCTCCTCGATGAGGGCAAAGGCACAGCCGAGCAACACAATTCCCCAGCCGGACAGCCGCCACCGTTGCGCGATCTCGCGGATCAACACCACCCCGGCCCCGTAGAAGCAGACGATGGCCGCCACCCGCAGCGGCTGCAGGAAATAGCTCAACCGCAAGGAAGCGCCGAGCACCTCGCCCAGCACGGGAGCGAGGACGAAAAGAGCGAGCACCGCGCGCCGGCGCTCCCGTGCACTACTGGCGGTGGCAGCCGGACGCGAGGACGAACGCATGCCCTCGACACTAATAGTGCGACGGGCAGAGAACGTCCGCGGCGACGTACCGGCCGAACGGCTCGCGGAATGGATCATGCTGCTGCTCGACGGTTTCGCCGCCAGGGTCGTCACCAGCGACGGCTTCGTCGCCGAACAGGAGATCGACATGCTGAACGAACAGGTGACGCTCCTGCTCGACGGTCCGCCGGCGTCCGATGAACGTCGCAGTGCCGCAGCCCGCCGCGCCGACCACGGCTCGGCACCGATCAGCTTGTAGGCCTTGGCAATCCGCCACTGCGTTCGGTGCCTGGTGCGGGTGATCCGCTCGTGCGCGGCGGGATGCTTTGGGAGACTGCGCTTATCCGATACCGCACGGTCGGCAAGGAGAGCGTATGTCCACGGATACGGTGGGATCACTGACTTTGGCGTTGTTGCTGCTGATCGCCGGCGCCAATTTGTTCGGCCAACTCGCCGCGCTGCTGCGGCAACCGAAGGTCGTCGGCGAGATCGCGGCCGGCATTCTGCTCGGCCCGTCGCTTTTCGGGCTGCTGGCGCCCGATACGGCGGCGCGGATCTTCGGTAACGGCGGCGACGACCCCGCCACGGTGGTGATCGGCTTCCTCTACCACCTGGGTTTACTGTTGCTGATGTTCGTCTCCGGCGCGAGCGCCCGGAACGTGCTCGGCAAGGAGAACTGGAAGCCGACCGCCTGGATCCTGGGTCTCGGTACGCCGCTGCCGTTCTTCCTGGCCCTCGCGGTGGCACCGCTGCTGCCGCTGGAGGATTTCATGGGCGACGCGGGCAGCGAGCCCGCGGTGATCCTGGTCTTCGCGGTCGCGACGGCGGTCACCTCGATCCCGGTGATCACCAAGATCTTCTACGACCTGGGCATCCTGCACACCCGGTTCGCCAGCCTCATTCTCGGCGCCGCCGTCGTGGAGGACATCGTGCTCTGGGGTGTGCTGGCGCTGGCCACCGCGATCGCCTCGGCCACGGTGGCCGCGGGCGGTGACGCGCTGGCCGAAACAGTGTCGGTGCATGTGGTCGCCAACGGTGTGTATGTGCTTCTCGCGATGACCATACTGCCGCCGTTGCTGCGCAAGCTCAGCCGCGCCCGCTGGAACGTCCTCGCCGCGCACACCCCGATCGCCTGGATCATGGTGGTCGTGCTCGGCTACGTCAGCGTCGCGGCGGCGCTGGACGTGACCCTGGCCTTCGCCGCGTTCCTCGCGGGCTTCGGCATCGTCGGCGGCATCAAAAGCACCGAGCACCAACGCTTCCGCGTCCCGCTGGAGGCGATCGAACACGTCTCCGCGGCGGTGTTCATCCCGATCTATTTCGCGGTCGTCGGCTACCGGCTCGACTTCACCAAGGGCTTCTCGCCGGTCATGCTGATCGCGTTCCTGCTCGGCTCCTCGGCGGTGGTGCTGCTGTCGACCGGGCTGGCCGCCCGGCTGGCGGGCTTCCGCCGCCTCGACATCGTCAACCTGGCCGTGACGTGCAATGCCCGCGGTGGGCCCGGGATCGTCTTGGCCAGTGTCGCGTTCGACGCGGGCATCATCAACGCCCCGTTCTTCACCACGCTCGTCCTCACCGCGGTGCTGACCTCCCAGGCCTGCGGCGCGTGGCTGGACTTCGTGCTGCGCAAGGGCTGGCCGCTGCTGTCCAGCGAAGGGGCCGAGGAGCAACGCAAGCCACCACACCAGTTCGTGCCAGAGTGAGCGAACCCGACTTCTGCTGCGTCACAGGGCATTACACCGAATGTAGGCTGGGCCGCCCTCGGGCAGCCCAGCACTCAAGCAGGCTGGCCCATTTCGCTGGGGAACTCCGGCCGGCCATCGGACGCGGACAGTGTCGGATAGGCGGAGCGAAGCCGTTGGCGGGCAGCCGCGGACGCGCCGAGATGATCGAGCCCGAGCAGCGCGGCACCGAGAACCGGTGGGGCAACGACGATTCGAGGCTCGGCCAGCGGTGCGACCTCGGCAAGCCGGGCCTTCACGTTCTCGACCAGTAGCGGCTGGCGCGCCGCGAGCACGCCACCACCGAGGATCACCGGGGTCGGCGTATCGAGCAGATCTAGCTTGCGCAAAGCGACCAGCGCAAGCCGGGTGATCTCATCGGCCTGCCGATCGATGAGCCGCAGCGCGGTCGGATCCCCGGCCTCGGCGGTGGCGAACAGCACCCGGACCAATTCGTGCAGCCGCTGCTCCGCGAGCTGGCCGAGGTGGATCGCCTCGGCCACCGCATTGGCTCCGGCGAGCCCGAAATACGCACCGATGGCGGCGGACAGCGCGGTCGGTTCACCACGACCGTCCTCGGCCCTGGCCGCGTGCCACATCGCCTCGGCCGCCATGCCGCCGCCGCCACCCCAGTCGCCGGTGAGCACACCGAGCGCCGGGAAGCGGGCGGTGCGCCCGTCCGGCAGCAGCCCGGCACAGTTGATGCCGGCACCGCAGACCACCGCGACCCCGCGCGGCCCGTCGGTGCCCGCGCGCAGCAGACCGAAGGTGTCGTTGACGACGCCCACCGTCAAACCCCAAGGGCGCGCGGCGATCGCGGCATGCAACCGCTGCTCCTCGATCGGCAGATCGACATTGGCCATGCACGCGCTCACCCGGGTGGTGAGGATCCCGCCGCGGGTCAATCCGGCCTGCCGGGCCACCGATTCGACCAGCGGCGTGAGCCCCTCGATCGCCTGGCGGGCCCCGGTGCGGTGCGGTTGGTAGCCGCCGCCACGCGCGGCGCCGAGCACCGACCCGTCGATCCCGACCAGCGCCACATCGGTCTTGCTGTTGCCCGCATCGATGGCGAGGACGCCCGGAATCTGCTCGTTCTGTGGGATTTTCATCAGACGCTTCCCCCGCCAACAGTTCACGGTGTTTTTCGGCATGATCACGCCCAGCCCAGGTAGGCGCGGTTATGCGCGATCAGCCGATCGGTCAGCTGGTCGGCCAGCTCGTTCTGGCCGATCAGCGGGTGCGCTAGTAGTGCGCGGAAAACACGGTCGCGACTGCCTTCCAGCGCGGCCTGCACTGCGAGTTGCTCGTAGGCGGTGACGTGCGCGATCAGGCCTGCGAAGAGCGGTTCGATCGGGTGCTGCGGCAGTGGGCGCACCCCTGCGGCGTCCACCGCCGCAGGCACCTCGATCACGGCATCGTCGGGCAGGAACGGCAGGATGCCGTCGTTGCGGGTGTTGACCACCTGGACGCTGCCGCCGCCGGTGCCGAGCAGCGCGGCGAGCAGTTGTACCGCGGCCTCGGAATAGAAAGCGCCGCCGCGCTTTCCGAGTAGTTCGGGTTTGGTATCGAGGGTGGGGTCGGCATACATGTCCAGCAACTCCCGCTCGATGGCCGCCACTTCGGCGGCCCGTGAACCGGTGGTCGCGGACTCCTCGACCACCACGTCGTGCTGATAGAAGTAGCGCAGGTAATACGACGGGACCACGCCCAGCCGCTCGATCAGCGGCAACGGCAGCCGCACGTCGGCCGCGATATCCGGGCCGAAGTCGGCGAGCAGCTTGGGCAGCGCCTCGTGCCCCGTGCCCGCGCCGGGGTGGTCGAGCACGGTGACCCCGCGCACCCAGGTGAGGTGATTGAGGCCGACGTGGTCGAGCCGGATCAGCTCCGGGTCGACGCCCAAGTGCGCGGCGAACTTTCGCTGGAAGCCGATCGCGACATTGCACAGGCCGACGGCCTTGTGTCCCGCGGATTGCAGTGCGCGGGTGACGATCCCGACGGGATTGGTGAAGTCGATGATCCAGGCGTCCGGGTTGGCCCGGCGCACCTGCTCGGCGATGTCGAGCACCACCGGGACGGTGCGCAAGGCCTTCGCGAGACCGCCGGCGCCGGTGGTTTCCTGTCCGACGCAACCACATTCGAGTGGCCAGCGCTCGTCCTCATTGCGGGCGGCCTGCCCGCCGATGCGCAGTTGCAGCAGCACGGCATCGGCACCGTCCACCCCGTCGGCGACCGAGGTGGCCGTGCTGACCGTGGCCCGGTGTCCCTGTTTGGCGAAGATCCGGCGGGCCAGCCCGGCGATCAACTCCAGCCGGTCCACGGCGGGATCGATGAGGACGATCTCCCCGATCGGGAGAGTGTCACGGAGCCGGGCGAATCCGTCGATCAACTCCGGCGTGTAGGTGGAACCACCACCGACTATGCAAAGTTTCAGTGCGCGCATCAGCCTTTGACCCCTGTCAGTGTCACGCCTTCGATGAAGGCCTTCTGTGCGAAGAAGAAAAGGAGGATCACCGGCGCCATCACCAGCAGGGTGGCGGCCATGGTGAGGTTCCAGTTGACGTGGTGGGCGCTCTTGAACGACTCCAGGCCGTAGCTCAGCGTCCAGGCGGCCGGGTTCTCGCTGGCGTAGATCTGCGGCCCGAAATAGTCGTTCCAGCAATAGAAGAACTGGAACAGCGCCACCGCGGCGACGGCGGGTTTCGCCATCGGCAAGACGATCCGCAGCAGGATGCGCACTTCACCGCAGCCGTCGATGCGGGCCGCCTCCAGGTAGTCGTCGGGGATGGTCAGCAGGAACTGCCGCAGCAGGAAGATGGAGAAGGCGTCCCCGAAGGCCAGCGGAATGATCAACGGCCACAGCGAGCCGGTGAGATGGAACTGCTTGGACCAGATCATGTACATCGGGATGACCGTCACCTGTGGCGGCAGCATCATCATCGAAACAACGGCCATCAGCGCGAGATTGCGGCCCCGGAAGCGGAACTTGGCCAGCGCGTAGGCCACCGGGATGCTGGACAGCAGCGTCAGCGCGGTACCGGCCGCCGCGTACAGCAGGGTATTGCGCCACCAGGTGAGGAAACCCGGTGTCTCCCACACTTTTACGTAGTTTTCCCAGTGCCACTCGCCGGGCCAGAGGTCGGCGGTCAGCGCCTGCCGGTCCGACATGACCGACGTGAGCAGGACGAAGGCGAACGGCATCAGGAACAGCAGCGCGGCGGCGATGGCGAGCGAGTGCACGGCCACCCAGTGCAGCGCGTCCTTGCGGCGGGCGCCCCTGGCCTCTGCGGTCGGCCCTTTTAACAACCTGGGCGCGGCGGCCGAGGCGTTGGGGGTGCTGTCGGGGGTCGGCGTGGTACGGAGGCGNGCGGGCGGGAGTCATGGTCATCGCTCAGTCCTCCTGCAGGAAGCCGGATTTGCGCCGCAGCAGCAACGCGGTGAACGCCATCGAGATGGCGAACAGGATCACGGCGACCACGCACGCGGAGCCGATATCGAAGCGCTGGAAACCGAGGTTGTAGACCATCTGCGGCAGCGTCCAGGTGGAACCGTGCGGATAACCCGGTACGAACGGCTCACCGGAGTTGCCCGCCTTGCCGCTGGCGACCTTGCCCGCCACGATCGCCTGCGTGTAGTACTGCATCGTCTGGATCACGCCGGTCACCACCGCGAACAGCACGATGGGCGTGATGTTCGGCAGCGTGACGTATCGGAACCGCTGCCACGGACCGGCACCGTCGAGCTCGGCCGCCTCGTACTGCTCCTTGGACACGTCGAGCAGCGCCGCCGTAAAGATGACCATCAGGTCGCCGATGCCCCAC
Source organism: Nocardia suismassiliense (assembly GCF_900269665.1). Classification (GTDB taxonomy): domain Bacteria; phylum Actinomycetota; class Actinomycetes; order Mycobacteriales; family Mycobacteriaceae; genus Nocardia; species Nocardia suismassiliense. Next base: position 4,237,997 of record NZ_LT985361.1, on the reverse strand, counting down.
AGCGCGAGCATGGTCAACGCGGGCTTGGACCACTCGGGGTCGGTGAACCAACCCGGCTGCGGCAGACCGAGGGTGCCGAGCAGGTGGTTCACCGGGCCGGTCCCCGGGTTCAGCAGGAAGGCGAAGGCCATCGTGGCCGCCACCGGCGGGGCGAGGAAGGGCAGATAGAACACGGTGCGGAAGAAACCGAGCCCAGTCTTGATCTTGGTGACCAGCAGTCCGATACCGAGTCCGAAGGCCGCCCGCAGCGTCACCATCACCAACACCAGCCACAGGGTGTTGCCCAGCCCCTTCCAGAAGAACGGGTACTTGTCGAGGACGTAGTTCCAGTTCTTCAGGCCGGTGAAGGTTGGTGCGGCGAACCCGTCGTACCTCATGAAGGAGAAATAGAGGGTGGACAGCAGCGGGTAAGCGAAGAAGAAGCCGAAACCGATCAGCCACGGCGCGAGAAAAGCCAAGGTGCGCAAGGTCCTACGGCGGCGCTTGTGTTTCAGTGCCGCCGGAACAGGCCGTTTCGATACCACCGGGGTGGGGCGCTCGAGCGTCGGCTCGAGTGCCGCCGGGACGGACGTGCTCGACAGTGCCATCGTTACATCACTTCGCCTGGTCGATCGCCTCGTCGATTTCCTTCGCGGTCGCGGCCAGTCCCGCGGCGAGGTCGACCTTGCCCGCCTCGTAGTCGTAGCCGAAGTTGTTCAGCGAAAGCTGGTACGCGCCACCGTTGATGCTGGCCGGCGTGGTCGAGGAGTTGGGGTTCTTCGCGATGTCGATGAAGGTCTTGAAGTTCGCATCGGCGGTCAGCTTCGGCGAATTCAAGGCCTCGTGCGTGCTCGGCACGTTGTGGATGGCATTCGCGAAGCTGACCAGTGCGTCGGTGTTCGTGGCCAGGTACTTCACCAATTCCCAAGCCGCGGTCTGCTTTTGGCTCGACTTCGCGACGCCGATGATGGTGCCGGTCTGGTAGCCGCGACCGTAGGTCTCGGCCTGGTCGTCGGGCACCGGGAAGGGCGCGGTGGCCCACTCGAAGCCCACCGGGAACTCGGCCAGCGACGCGGTGCGCCATTCGCCGTCGAGGGACATGGCCACCTGGCCGGTGTGGAAGGGGTTCTTGGCGCTGAACTCCTCGCCGAAGGTGGTGCGGTACCGCTCCAGCTTGTCGTACCCGCCGAGCTTGCCGATCAGATCTTTCTGCCAGGAGAACATCGCGGCGACCTTGGGATCGGTGGCGATGTTCGACTTCCCGTTCGCGTCGAAGTATGTCGCGCCGTACTGACCCAGGTAGTGCGTGGGACTGGTCTCGTAGCCGTGGTAGTTCGGCATGAAACCGAGCTGTTTGTAGCCGTCGCCTTCGGCGATGGTCAGCTTCAGTGCCGCGGCCTCGAACTCACTGAATGTCTTTGGTGGCGCGGTGATTCCGGCGGCAGCGAAGGCGGTCTTGTTGTAGTACAAGCCATAAGAGTCGCTGAGCAGCGGCAGCGCGCACTGGTTGCCCTGGAACCGGCTGTACTCGAGCATCGCGCGCGGGAAGGTGGCGGCGGGGTCGATGCCCGACTTCTTCAGGAAGGGGTCGAGGTCGGCCCAGACGTTGGCCGAGCAGAACTTGCCGACCGAGTCGGTGGTGAAGGACGAGACCGCGTCCGGCGCGTCCCGGCCGCCGGCCCGCAGCGCTTGTTCGAGCTTGTCGTCGGCGATGTTGGCGACCGCCTTGACGTGGATGTTGGGGTGCAGTTTCTCGAAGGCGGCGATGTTGTCGTTGATCGCCTTGACCTCGTGGTCCTGACTCCAGCCGTGCCAGAACGTGATACTGACTTCTCTGCCCTGGTCGGAGCCGTCGTCGCCACCGGTGGAGCTCTGCCCGGTACAGGCGGTGACGAACAGCGCGGCGGACGCGCATGCGGTGAGGGCGGCGAGGATGCGGCGTGTCGTTCTGCGCATGTGCGGTTCTCCTGGGTACTGCTCGAGGTGCGGTGGATCAGTGAGTCGAGAACACGGTGTCCCTCGTGGTGGCCAAGGCGCGTTCCAGCGCTCCGTGTAGTACGGGCGACCCGGGTACGGTGCTGGCGCGCACCGCGGGTCGAGCGAAGGTCAGTTCGGTCAGGGCGTCCTCGACCAGCGCGGCCAGCCGCTCGCCGCCGGCCCGTGGCACGTCACCGCCCAGGATCAGCAGCTCTGGGTCCACCACCGAGACGATCGAGGCGATGCCGAGGGCCAGCCTGCTGGCGAACTCGACCAGGAACGCGTCGCCGGACCCCGGCGTCTCCAATGCCTCGGCGACCACCCGCGCGGCCGTCGGCGCGGACAGGCCGTGCTTCTTCGCCAACGCCAGAACCGCTGGGGCACCGGCCAATTCCTGGAAGCCGCCGGAATTCCTGCGGCGGACGTCGTGCACGATCGGCGCGCCCGGCAGTGGCATGTAGCCGACTTCGCCTGCGCCACTGTGAAAGCCACGATGTAGTCGACCGGCGATCACAATCGCGGCGCCGACACCGACGCCGGTCCACAGCAGCACGAAGTCCTCGCTGCCCTGCGCCGCGCCGTGCGCCTGCTCGGCGATGGCGGCGAGGTTGACGTCGTTCTCGACCGAGACCGAGCAGCCGATGGCCGCTTCGAGTTCGGCGACCAGTCGCGGGGAATGCCAGCCGGGAAGGTGCGTGGCGTAACGCAATTTGCCGGTGGCCGGGTCGAGCGCGCCGCCGATGCCGATGACCACCTCGCAGCAGACCCCGTCGCCGATCTCGGCGAGGGTGACCGTCTCGGCGACCGCCTCGCCCACCCTGGTGATGGTCTGGGCGGCGGGCCAGCCCTTGGTGGCGACCTCGTGTTCGGCCAACACCCGGCCGGTGATGTCCGCGACGGCGATGCGAATCCGGAAGGCCGTCACGTCGAGCCCGGCCACATAACCTGCCGTCGGATTCACCTGGTACAGCTGGGCATTCGGGCCGGGCCCACCCGGCATGGTGCCGACCGGGACCACCAGTCCGGCCGCCTCCAATCGCGACAGCAGCTGGGAGGCGGTCGGCTTGGAAAGGCCGGTGAGCGTGCCGATTTGAGTGCGGGACAGCGGTCCGTTGGCGAGCAGCAGTTCCAGCGCGGCGCGGTCGTTGATCGCGCGCAACAGGCTGGGCGTGCCTGCGAGGGTTTGGCGCGTGGTCACGTGGCGCCCCTTCCCTCACCGCGGCCGGTGAACTATTAGGAAAGTTTCCAATTACTGTGAGGAGGGACACTATGTCCGGTTCGTCTGGCTGTCAATCGCTGTCCGCGTGGCGGATACCCACACGTCACGTGTCGGACGTCGCGGTTGGCCTCAATCATCGTTGAGGAATCAGTGCCGTTTCCGAACGAATGCCGCCGAAGGGACTGCCATAAATATTCACGAAGTAGCTATCGGCACAACAGATCTCGATGCGGCGGCCGAGTTCTACCGGAACGTGCTGTGCCTTCCGGGCACGGCGGAGCCCGATCGGGTGACCGTGCAGGCCGGCCTCGGCAAGCTCGTGCTGACCCGCGGCGCGCCCTTCGACCGGGTGCGTCATCTGGCGTTCGGAATTTCCCCAGACGATTTCGAGCTCGCGCAGAACTGGGTACGCGGGCAGGTGGATACCAGACGGTTCCGACGGCCCACCCTTATGGGATTCGCGGTCGTAGTCCGTCGAAAGCTGATCAGCGGCGGCGCCGCGTGTACACCGCCCGCAGATTCGTGCCGACCTTCTTGGCCGTGGCCTGAGCTTGCTGGCCGCGTTCGGAATCGAGCAGCTGCCGGGCGGTCTCGCCGGTGTGCCTGCCCGCACTCTCACCCAGGCGTCGCAGCTGTGTCGCCTGAGTCGACGCGCGCAACTCGCGGAGTCGTTCGTCCTCGGAAAGGTGTTGGGCGTGTTGCTTCATCGCCTGCGAGACGGCTTGCACGCGTTCGAGGCCGACCTGCGCGCCCCGCGTGCCGCGTTCGACGATCGCCGCGTCCCTGGCGGCCTGCCATGACTTCTGGTACAAGCCAGCGCGGACGACCGTGGTGCCCGCGATACGGTCGATCACCGTTCGACGGCTCGCGCTCGCCATCGGTGCCGCGTTGACCACGAGCGCCAGGACGGCGATGTGCCAGAGTGCAAGGGACAGTACGAACTTGCCGGCGAGCAGGGCGATGCAAGCGGCGGAGTACAGACCGACGTCCACCACGGTGCTCGCCACCGCCCTGCGGGCCGACTGCCACTTCCCCAGCCTGCCGTCGGGATCGGCGAGTGCGTGAACTCGGATGTCCAGCAAAAACTTTCCGAGCGTGCGGCCTTTCCAGAGCAGGCAGGCGAAGTGATACACGAACACGATCAATACGAGCGCGAGGAACGCCTCGGTGATCAGGAGCAGGACCTCACCGAAGACGTCCCAGCCGAACGCCTTGCCCGCTCCACCCCAATCTCCGTTGGCGCGGAACAGATTCCAGCCGCCCGACTGGGCGAGGCCGGGCCAGCCGGACAGATAGTCGGCGATCCGGTAGTGCGTCACCGAACCGAGCAGGACGGCCGCCGCGACGATCGCGGCGAAGTCGACCGCCCACGCGACTATTCGCCGGTTCGCCGATGCCGATTCGGGCGTGGGGATGGGCTCGGCCATGATTTGCACCTCTTCGCAATTCCAGCTGCGCGAGTCCGGAAACCCGAGCACCGGCGCGTTCTTCTTGCGTCTCACAGAGTCCTCGGGCGAGGCAGGTCGCACAATCGGCCGAACAGCGGACAGGAGAGCTGGGCAGAGAGGCGCGTGCTTACCCCGGGCTAGGCGGAGACTCGTGTCGAGGGCACGGCGCGGGCGTCCACGGCAACCCGGCGGCGCGGCGCAGCACGGCGCTGCGCCAAATGCGCGGCCACCACCATGGCATGCGTTGCGATCACGACGGCTGACGCAGTAGCGATTCCCACCAGCAGCAGAACCACGACAGATACCGACCCTTCCGAAGCACTGTTTCGACGGCGCGCACTGTGCGTCGCCCGACGGGCTGTATGCCCCGGGTTCGGTAGGCCAAACAGTGTGTGACCCACGACACAGGACCCGGCAACTTATTGGCAGACACCGGCCGTCGCGGTCGTAGCCTGGGGGCCAGGATCACCTGTGTTGTGGAGTACGTGATCGATCCCGCGAAGATCGACGCGTTCGAACGCTTCGGCCGCCGATGGATGGAGTTGGTCGAGCGGCACGGCGGCACGCACCACGGCTATTTCCTGCCCGCGGAAGGCGCCAGCGACAAGGCGATGGCCTTGTTCAGCTTCGCCGGACTCGCAGCCTACGAACAGTATCGGGCGCTGTTCGGTGTCGATCCCGACTTCATCGCGGCCGATCGCATCCGCGACGAGAGCGGCTGTGTGCTCCGGTACGAGCGCACCTTCATGCGGCCGATGCTTCCCGACCGCGGTGCCTAGTCCCGAGTGACTTGTGGTTCGGTGCCGCCGGGGAACGTCGGACGTTGGGCGGCGAGATATTCGGCCTGGACCTTGTAGTAGCGGGAAGTGGCGCCGTAGGCGGTGTAGAACACGAAGCCGCGGGTTTCCGGGTCAGCGAAGGGAGCTTCGTCGACGAAGCGGGCCAGGACCGGGTCGAGGTGGGTCGGGAAGGTCTCGGCCGTGCAGCGCAACGGGAAACAGATGCGTTCCATGCGCGGCGACGTCCAGGAGAACGTGCGGTACAGGTTGAAGGTGCGGCCGAGCAGCGCCAGTTCCTCGTCGGTGGCGGCCACGAAGTCGAGGTCGGCCAGGATGGTGCTGATGTCGGCGGCGGTGAGCTGGCCCGCTTCGAACACCTGGGAGTACAGGTTCATGGTGCGGGCGGCGAAATCCACTCCGAGGATGCCGATTCGGCCGCCGTAGCGGGACAGGTGCGCGGCGTGCCCACGGGCGGATTCGGGCATGCCGGGGAAGGCGAGCATCCGCTCCACGCTGACGAGTTCGGGAAAGATCAGCCAGATTTTCTCGACACCGCCGTCGAGCGCGACATCGACGCCCGCGCGCACGGGCATGGCCGCGCAGATCTCGGCCAGCAGCTGTTCCATCGGATGGCCGGTGTAGGTGAGCAGTCCGGCGTCACGCAGGGTCTGGATGAGCTCGGTCGGTTCGCCGGGGTACATCACCCGCGCGTTGACCTGACGTTCGGGGACCGGGTGCGTGGTGGTGCGCACGGCGACGACGGAGCCGGTCCACAGGTCGGACAAGGTGTCCAGTACCGGATCCACTACTGACGGGTCGTAGCGCGCCTCGGCCAGGCGCGCGTATTCCCGCAGGTCCTGTCGGAAGCGATCGAGAGTCGGAACGGCGGATGTGCGCATGAGTCACCTCGAATATCCAACCGCCACGGGCGGTTCGCAGCCGCCGATGGCTCAGGTACAAGAATGTCGAACACAATGCCTTGGGGTCACGATAGTCGCGTGGTGGCGCGGGGTCCGAGTTTCTGAGGTATTGCTGGGACGAGCGGCTGCCGCGGTCTCCAGTCAGGCAGGATCACCGTGGCGGACGTGGACCGGCACGTCGTCGGCCCACGGCTGGCGGGTCACCATGTCGGCGACGTAGACGACGCCGCGCTCGAACTCGCCGGTGGCGGCGTCGACGAGCCGATACTCTTGCGTCCCTTGGTGAATCGGCTGGGCGTCGAGCAGCACGACCCGCACCTCGCCGGGCTCGAACCGGCATCGCTCCTGCATCGCGGCGATGAGTTGCTCGTTGTGCAGGTGACCGTCGCCGAAGTTCCAGCCGAGCGCGGTGCTGCAGATGCGCTCACCGTCGGTGATCGTGTACTCGTCCTCGCGCCCGGGTGGCATGGCTCGATGCACAAGGGTGAACAGCGCGCGGCCGTGGGTGTTCATGGCGCGGAAGGCATATCCCATGAACATCGGGATCTGCGCCCGGTCCTTGCCGTAGAACCGTTCCAGCTGAGCCTGCGGCATGCTGGCGATCGCGACGATGCCGCGGCTGATCTTCGCGGCGGCCGACGGTTTGATGCACCACAACGTCGTATCCCAGTTGCCTGCGTAGTAGCGCATGCCGGGCAGGAAGGAAATTCTGCGCGGGAACAGGTTTCCGGCGATCACGATGCCGTCGATCACGAGGAACAGCACCGCCACCGGAACCGGATTGTGCAGGCCGGCCAGGCCGCGATCGGCGTGCGCGACGAACAGCACCAGCACGCCGAAGATCATGAAGACGTTCCACTCCAGTGGCACGCCCATCGGGATGGCGGTCAGGATCGTCAGGTGGAAGCCGATCATCACGATCGCGGCAATCGTGGTCGGCAGTCCACCGTGCGAGAAGAACAGCACCAGCGGGACACACATCTCGACGGCGGTGCCACCGTGGGCGAAGATCCGGGACAACCGCCCTGGGCGCAGGTCGTCGGGGAAGTTCTCGAAGAACTTGCGCTTCAGCGACTTTCGCCGGAAGACCGGACTGTTGGACATCATGGTGGACACCACGAACGGGAAGTGCTTGTTCAGTTTCGAGGTCGCCGCGCCCATCCAGATCACCACGAAGACCACCTTCGCGGCGACGATCATGTCGGCGCCGGTAAACAGGAAAGTGACTGCCAGCGTGGCATACACCTCGCCTCGCGCCGCCAGGAAGATCACCTTGTCGCGCAACCCGATGACCGCGAGCAGCCCGAGCACCGCCGCGATCTGCCAGACCGGCAACAATCCCACCGTCGTACCCAACTCCGGTACCGGACCGGTCCCGTCGGACAGCACCACGATCGACGTCAGCACCAGCAACGCCGCGTACAACGCGACATCCACCGGCGTGCGCGTGGTTCCGCTGGTCAACGGGACCCGCTCAGGCCATGGCGGCAATCGAATCGTCTTGGGCCGCAACCAATACAGGATCGAACCGAGCGGCGGAAAGAACCTGTTGTTGAGCGGCCCGAACCCACACCCGAGCCCGACCACCTCGAACAGCAACGTGTACAGCACGACCTTCTGGAAAACGATCGGCTCCGACCACCAGTCCCCCACGCTCGTGAACCCATCGATGCCCTTGGTGGACAAGACGATCAGCCAGCCACCCAGCACATACAGGCCCACCTTGCCCGCATAGAACAGATGCAGCGCGACCGGCGTCCCGAACCCCACCTCGGCCCAATGCCGGGCCATCGGCCGAATCCGTTCGCTCCGAGTGCCTTTGCTCCACTCCGCCATATCGACCACCGGCAGGTCGGGTTCCAGAAACCCCATCGAGCACTCTCCGATTCGACGACACCGAGGCACCCACCCGAATCAGGGACCTCACGGTCCTTCGATACGTTGACAGGTCAGCAATGCCGTGTCAACGATCCGTCCTAGCGGTTCTGGTTGGCGAGAGGGAGGTCCAGCTCCGCCGCTTTGACGAGGGTGTGGTCTGGGCGGGCGGATTCGAGGGTGAATCTGGCGGAGCGGCCGGTGATGTCGAGGGAGGCGATGGAGTTGCCGAAGTGGGGGCCGGTGACTTTTTGCCAGTGGACCGGGTCGGGAGAGATGCCGCGGCGGGCGGCGTGGCGACGCAGGGCGGCGGCGATGGGGGTGGCCCAGGAGAGGGTGAAGGCGGGGCGGAAGATTTTGGGTGGGTCGTTGTGGACGGGTGAGCACACCAGTTGCAGCACTTCGGATTTCGTCGGTTGCGCGTAGGTGGCGCGGGCGGCGTAGCTGTGGTGGACGTCGCCGGACAGCACGCAGATGGTGCTCGGTGCGTCGGGTGCGGTGCCGAGCCGGTGGATCAGCCGCGCCAGCCGTTCGAAGGAGGCACGGAAGGCGGGCCAGTGCTCCAGATCTGCTGCCTGCCTGACCTTCTCACCGAGGCGGCCGCGCCAGCCCGGCCGGCTCGCCGCGCGCTCGTTGAGCGATTGCAGGTAGCTCAGTGCGTGCGGCATCAGCCAGGGCAGCGACGAGCCGATCAGCAGGTGGTCGTAGTCGCCTGCGGCGTTCTGCTCGATCCAATCGAACTCGTCGGAGCCGACCATGAGCCGCTGACCGTCGAGGATGCGGCCGCTGCGAGTGTCGATCACCAGCAGCCGGATCCGGCCGAAGTCGCGACGGTAGCTCCAGCGGGTGGGTTTGCGGCCGTCCACCTCCTTGTCGGCCTCCTCGGCGAAGTCCTCCAGCAGATCCTGCACGTCAACGCCCGCCTCGGTCACCTTGCTGTACAGCAGGTTTCGCGCGAGCTCGTCCGGGCCCAGGTTGCCGATGTGCTGATACACCCAGTACGACGCGAGCCCGGCGCGAATGCGCTTGCGCCACCACGGTTTTTGCGCCATCCCTTCCCGCCAGGTCCGCGAGGTATTCCAGTCGTCGCGCACGTCGTGGTCGTCGAAGATCATCGAGGTGGGCACATTCGACATCAGCCAGCGAATCTCCGGGTCCGACCACGATTCGTGGTACAGCTCGGCGTACTCGCGGAACGACACCACCTCGCCCGCCGGCTCCTGCCCGCCGCGCCGCTGCGCCAGCCACTCCTGCATCCGAGGTGTCGGCTCGTCGGCGTACACCTGATCACCGAGCAGCAGCATCGCATCCGGCCACTCTTGTTCGGGCAAGCCCTGCATCCGCATCGCGTACGCGTCCAAGGCGTCGGGCCCGAGCTTGTCCGCCGTCAGCTCCTCGGGCGTCGCCTTGGCCGCCCGGCACGAACCGAAGATGATCTTCTCGACCACTTGCGTGCGAATCCGGCACGGCGGCAACGGGGAGGCCGGCTCCGGCCAGGCGACCGCGCCGTCCAGCACCACCGTGTAGGGAATGGACGAATCAGGTTCCAGCCCGTCGACGACGATCAGCGCGAAAGGCTGCTCCCCCACCTGAAATGTGCGCGCCCGCCGACCGAGCACGTCCACTTCGCACGCGCCGTCCGTCTCTACCCAGACCGTCGCCGAGGTCGCATCCACATGCCGCAAAACCGGGCCCAAAACCAACTCAGCCATACCAGTCGACGTTACTTCGTTCAGCGCCGGCGAGGTTGGCAAGTGAGGTCAGCGGATACCGATCTGCTACCGCGTAAACGTCCCGTGATCGACGCGCCCACTTATGCGACGCCGCGACACTCAGCGCCTCGGTCGGTAATGATGTTGTCTCATGGTGGATTACGCGATGATTTTCGACCGGGTTCGGGGATCTCTGCTGGGTGGGGCGGTCGGGGACGCGTTGGGGTGGCCCATCGAATTCCAGACACTGACGCAAATTCGCGACCGATACGGCGCGGACGGAGTGACGGGTTTTCTGCCGCAGCACGATGACGGTGCGCCGCAGCAGATTACCGACGACACGCAAATGACCTTGTTCACGGCAGAGGGTTTGTTGCGATCGGTGCCAGGCACCGACCCCATGCCTGCGCTGCGCCGGGCGTATCTGCGCTGGTTACAGACTCAGCAGGCGGAGGGCCCGGCAGCGGACAGTGACGGCTGGCTGGTGAGTCTGCCGTTTCTGCACGTGGTGCGGGCGCCGGGGAACGCGTGCATGTCCGGACTCCGCAGACAGGCGTTGAGTTATCTTGCGCCGGAACCGTTCGGCGCGAACGGGCCGGTAAATGCGCACTCGAAAGGCTGCGGCACCGTCATGCGATCCGCGCCGTTCGGGTTGGCCGGAATGGGGCCTGAGCACGCGTTCACTACCGCGGCGCGGGCCGCGCAGTTGACCCACGGACACCCCACGGGTTACCTCGCCGCAGGTGCGTTCGCGGCACTGGTCGATCGGGTGGTGAGCGGGATCGAGTTGCCGATAGCGGTGCGGGAGACCATCGCTCAACTCACCGACATTCCGGAGAGTGCGGAGACAATCGACGGATTGACGCGAGCGGTCGCGTTGGCCGAGGACGCGCCCGCCGCCGAACAGGTCGAGCAGATAGGCGGCGGGTGGATCGCCGAGGAGTGCCTGGCTATCGCGGTGTACAGCGCCATGCACGCCGCGCGGACCGGTGACGTGCGCGCGGCACTCCTGCTGTCGGTGAACCACTCCGGGGACTCCGATTCCACCGGCGCGGTGGCAGGGAACCTGATCGGCGCCATGCACGGTGTCTCCGCGCTGCCGATGGACTGGGTGTCCACGGTGGAGGGGCGCGACGTGCTGATTCAGGTGGCCGATGACCTCGTCATGAACTTCGGCGTCGGCGATCGGTCCGCGCTTGACGCGCGATACCCGGTCGATGAGGGGCTTTAACGAGTCCCGCGTACATCAGAGCGGTTAGCGCGACGTCGTCGAGAGCCGAGCTGCCGAGCGATGGTCGGCCGCACTACCAGTCGACCGCACCGAGCTCATGCAACTTCCGGAACACCAGCATCGACCCGGGCGCCACATGATCCATCGCGGCGTACTCGCTCACCGTGAAGTACCGCAGCTCCGCGATCTCACTGGTCGGCTGCGGGTCACCATCGAGTTCCGCGGTGAAGCACGTCATGTGCAGCTGCGTGCCGGACGCATGCCCGTACGCCTCGGCCAGGAACACACCGAGCTCGTCGCAGGACACGACGCCGACGCCGAGCTCCTCCCTGACCTCACGATGCAGTGCCAGTTCGGGCGTCTCACCGGGATCGATCTTCCCGCCCGCCATGTAGAAGACTTCCTTGCCGATCGATCGCGCCTGCAGCAGACGACGATCCCTGACGTGGGCCAACGCGGCTGTGCGAATCACCGGCCCCACCCTACTTTTCCGGCTCGGGAGCGGGTCGACCGGTCGGCGCCCCAAACCCGGTCGGCAACCATTAGGGTGGCGGAGCGAAACTGTTCGAGCGGCGAGAAGCACGGGGGCACATAGGTGAACACCACGCAGGACGACTGGTCGAGTCTCCCGTCGGAGTCGCAGCGCGCCGCACACAATCGCAAGGTTCTCGTCGGATTGGTGACGGGCGGTGTGCTTTTCGCCCTCGTCTCGGCGCTGTGCGTGGGGATCGTGGCGCAAGATCTGACCAAGGATGTCGTCGGTACACCGAAGCCGGTGCAGAACTCCGCGCAACTCCCTGGCGCTCCCACAGGCGTCACCGACACCGGCGCGGTCCGGATCGGCGCTCCCGGCGCGCAGGTCGTGGTCCGCGTCGTCGCCGACTTGCAGTGTCCCGCATGCCAAATGTTCGACCGGGCCAACGCCAGAGTGCTGCAAGAGGCCGCGGCCAGCGGTTCGGCCATCGTCGAATACAACGTCATCTCGTTCCTGGACCGGGCCTCCACCAATCAGTACTCGTCCCGGGCGGGCAACGCGTCGTTCTGCGTCGCCGAGGCCGACCCGTCGAAGTACCAGGGCTGGCTGGTCGCGATGTTCGACAACCAGCCCGCCGAAGGCGGTGACGGCCTCGCCGACGACCGGCTGATCGAGATCGCCAGGGAGTCCGGGTACGGCGATGCCGCAGTGGCCCAATGCATTACCGAGCGCAAGTACGATTCGTATCTTCGGGTGAAGACCAAAGAGGTCCTCGCGGGCGGGGTCAACTCCACCCCGTCGGTGTTCGTCAACGGTCAGCAGGTCGCCGACGCGGAGCATCTGTTCGCCCCCGACGGGCTCGCCCCGCTGATCAGCGCCACGCGGTAGTAGCCGGTCGAACAAGAACGTGCCCGAATTGCGGCTTTGCCGAACTTGTTTCGGTCAGATCCGCTAGCTTGCTCGCTATGAACTCACGCTGGGGCGCCGCGCTCGCCATCTCCGTCCTATCGTTGTCCGGCCTGGTCGCCGGCGCTGCCCCGGCCTCGGCAGGCCCGCCCGTGGTGACGTGCGCCTTCACGCCGACTCCGGACAATCCGGCGGCCCGCCCGGTGCTGCCACCGCCGCCGGTCGCGCTGGCCGTCGGCACCATGGACGTGACGTTCCAGTTCAACTACGGCCCGGTGACCGTGCGACTGGACCGCGCGGGTGCCGCCCCGTGTGGCGTGCAGAACATGGCGAGCCTGGTGTTGCAGCGCTTCTACGATCAGAGCCAATGCTGGCGGCTGACCGACAGTGCTCGCCTCGGCGTCCTGCAATGCGGCGATATCTACGAAGTGGAAAAGGGCGGTCCCGGTTACCAATTCCCCGACGAGGTGAACGGCACCGAAACCTACCCGCGCGGCACCGTAGCGATGGGTAACCAGGGGCCGGGTACCAACGGCAGCGAATTCTTCATCGTGCATTCCTTTGCCAATATTCCGGCGAACTACTCGGTGCTCGGGCAGGTCGTGCGTGGCATGGACGTGCTGGACCGCATGGTCGCCGCCGGCATCACGCCCACCGAGCGCGGGCCGCGCGACGGGCTGCCGGCCGAGCCGGTGGTGATCACCCGCGCCCACCTCGGCTAGCCGGTTCGTGTTGCCCCGCTGCGGTTGGCACATGCGGGCCGCGTACGCGACACTGGCCAGCTGGCAGAGGGGGCGTGAATGACGGATATTCCGGAATGGGCGAAGCAACTCCCTTGGGGAGTGCGGATCGAATGGGGCGCGGCAGGCGCGCGAGCGCTCGGGCCCGATAGCGCGGCGCTCGTCGTGATCGATGTGCTGTCGTTCACGACGTCGGTATCGGTTGCGGTCGAGGCTGGGACGCGGGTGTTTCCTTATCCGTGGCGCGACGAGACAGCCGCGGCGTTCGCGGCGAGCCAGGACGCGCGGCTGGCGGTCGGACGTAAGGCCGCGTCCGCTCAGCAGCCGTGGTCGCTGTCTCCCGCGGCATTGCAGCGGGCACCCGCCCCGGCCCGGCTGGTGTTGCCGTCGCCGAACGGGTCGGCTATTTCGGCGTCCGTCCGTGGCGTGCCGGTGATCGCGGCCTGCCTGCGGAACGCGTCCTCGGTCGCCCGGTGGATGGTCCAGCGAGGTTGGGGCACCACGGAGCGGCCGATCGCGGTGATCGCCGCGGGCGAGCACTGGCCGGGACAGGACGTGCTGCGGCCTGCGATCGAGGACTGGTTCGGCGCTGCCGCGGTCATCTCGGCCCTCGCCGAGCACGGCGCCGGGCCGCTGTCGCCGGAGGCTTCGGCGGCCAAGGCTTGCTACGACGCGACCGCCGACGTGCCGCGGCTCGTCACCGAGTGCGCCTCCGGGCGTGAATTGGCGGCGATCGGGTTCGCCGACGATGTCGCCGTCGCCACCGAAATCGACGTGAGCACGACGGTTCCGGTGCTGGTCGACGGCTCATTCGGCGACGCGGCGGCCGTCGACGCGGCACACTTATGACGCAAATGTGACGTCCCGCTGGGCGGGGACTTTCCGAACCGGGTCGCGGGTTATACGTGGGGCCGATATGAGGAGGTCATGTGGCACAGGAATACAACAGGAATCCCGCGGCCGTCGCCGCCCTGTCACCTGAGCAGTACCACGTCACCCAGGAGAACGGGACAGAACGGGCGTTCACCGGCGAGTACTGGGACAATCATGAACCAGGTATCTACGTCGATGTGGTGTCCGGTGAGCCGTTGTTCGCGTCGGTCGACAAGTTCGACAGCGGATCCGGATGGCCGAGTTTCACCAAGCCGATCGACGCCGGGAACGTGGTCGAGAAGCGAGACTTCAGCCATCTGATGATTCGCACCGAGGCGCGTTCGGCGCACGGCGGCAGCCATCTCGGGCACGTGTTCACCGACGGGCCGCGCGAGGCAGGCGGCCTGCGGTATTGCATCAATTCCGCGGCACTGCGTTTCATTCACCTCGATAACCTCGAGGCGGAAGGTTACGGACAGTACCGGACCCTGTTCACGAAGGAGGACGCGTGACCGACACACGCAAGGCGATTCTGGCCGGCGGATGCTTCTGGGGCATGGAGGACCTGATCCGCAAGCAGCCGGGGGTGTTGTCGACTCGGGTCGGCTACACCGGTGGGAAGAACGACAACCCCACCTATCGCAACCACCCGGGCCATGCGGAAGCCGTGGAGATCAGCTACGACCCGGCGCAGACCGACTACCGGGTGCTGCTGGAGTTCCTGTTCCAGATCCACGATCCGACCACGAAGGACCGTCAGGGCAACGACATCGGTACCAGCTACCGGTCCGCGATCTTCTACCTCGACGAGGAGCAGAAGCGGATCGCGCTGGACACCATCGCCGACGTGGACGCCTCGGGTCTGTGGCCCGGCAAGGTGGTCACCGAGGTGACCCCGGCGAGCACGTTCTGGGAGGCCGAGCCGGAGCACCAGGACTACCTGGAGCGCTACCCGGACGGATACACCTGCCACTTCCCCCGTCCCGGATGGAAGTTGCCGAAGCGGGAAGCCGCCGCGCAGTAGGCTCGGGCCGAAAGCGTTCGCGCACAAGTTAACTGACTGCCGAATATCCGACTGCGCCACCTCCAGGGGTGGCGCAGTCGCTGTATATGCTCGCGCAGGAAAGCTGCTACAGCTCAGCGTCGAACAGCACCAATGGCCCCGCGCTGATCCAATGCTGCACCGGGGTGGTCACACAGTCCTCGTTCCTAGCTCGCGGGTAACGCCGAACGGTTCGGAATCGGAACGGTGCGGGGGACGGTGGCGGGGTCGGCGAGGGCTGCGCGGCGGGCGTATTCGATGACGCCGAGCAGGGTGGCGTCGGTGCCGAGGCGGGCGGGGGTGACGGTGGGTTCGATGGCGGGGACGAGGGCTTGGCGGCCGGCGAGCTGGTGCCGGATCGATGACTGCAACCATGGGAACCATTGCGCGAGTGTGCCGCCGAGGATCACTTCGTCGATGTCGAGCAGGGCGGTGATGGACAGGATCGCGGTGCCCAGGGCTCGGCCGGCGAGATCGGCTGCCGTGCGGGCGTGTTCGTCGCCGCGGTCGAGTGCCTGGGTCAGGTGGTCGGCGGCGGGGCCGAGTCCGTTGCGCCGCAACAGATCACCGAGACCGGCGGCGGTGAGCAGCGCTTCGGGGCCCGCGTAGCAGACGAGGCAGCCGTGCGCACCGCAGGCGCAGGGCGGTCCGTCGATGGCGACGGGCATGTGGCCCGGCTCGCCGGCGATGCCGTGGCTGCCGGTGTGGATGCGCCCGTCCAGCACCACGCCACCGCCGATACCGGTGCCTGCCGCGATGTACACGACGCCGCGTGAACGCCGTGGCTGCGCGTGATATTCGGCCAGGGCGGCGGCGTTCGCATCGTTGATCACGTCGATCGGGCAGGTCCTCCCGGGCAGCCGGGCCGCGATCAGCGCGCGTAGCCGGACCGGGCGCAGCCAGCCGAAATCCGGTGCGACGAGCACTGTTTGCGCGTCATCGTCAGCGACCGGCCCCGCCATCGCGACGGCGACGCGCACCAGTTCCGCGCCGGGTGGCGCCGCCGCTTCGGCTCGCCGGACCGCGGTGGCGACCGCGTCCGCCATGGTGGCGGGCACGCCGGCGGCACTGTGGTGCGGCACGGCGTCCTGCCACACGATCGTGCCCGCGAGATCGGCGACGGCCACGCGGAGCTGTTCGGCGCTGATCTGCACCGCGACGGTCACCGCGCGGCGCGGGACCATGCGGAGCAGGCGGCGCGGGCGCCCGCGCCCGCCGCTGTTCAGCACACCGTCTTCGCGCAGCAGCCCGCGGGCCGTGAGGTCGGCCACCAGCGTGGTGACCGACGCGTGCGACAGCCCGGTGGCCACGGCGATCTCGGTGCGCGCGCAGGGACCGTGCTCGGCGACGTGGCGCAGCACCGAGCCCAGGTTGCGGCGGCGCACGGCCACCGAATCGGGTGCCGGACTTGTCTCCACAATCCAACAATAGGCTGGTCGCGAATTTTTTCAACCGTTGACTTATTTCCAGGGGAACCGCGAACATGCCTTGGTCCACCTACGCACGAATCGAGGTCGCAATGCCCCACCTGACCCGCCGGACGGTGCTGCTCGGAGCCGGCGCGCTGGCCTTGGCCGCCGCATGCTCGTCCGAGCGCGCACCGTCGGACGTCGTCCAGACGACCTACGGTCCGGTCCGGGGTAGCCGACGCGACACCGGTATCGCGTTCCTCGGCGTGCCGTTCGCGAAGCCGCCGGTCGGTGAGTTGCGGTTCGCCGCTCCGGTACCGCCCGCGCGGTGGACCGAAACGCTGGAGTGCACCGCGTACGGCCCCACCGCCCAGCGCCGATCACTGGGTTCGGTGACCACCATCCCGGAGCCGAGCATTCCCGGCGATGCCATCCTCAACCTGAATGTCTTCACCCCCGACCCGTCGGCGCGCGGGCTGCCGGTGCTGGTGTGGATCCACGGCGGAGGCTTCGTCGCGGGCAGCCCCGCCAGCCCCTGGTATGACGGCACCGCGTTCAATCGTGATGGGGTGGTGGTGGTTTCGGTCGGTTACCGGCTGGGCATCGATGGCTTCCTGAGCCTGGACGGCGCGCCGGACAATCGAGCGGTGCTGGACTGGATCGCGGGTCTCCAGTGGGTTCGCGACAATATCGCGTCGTTCGGTGGCGATCCGGCTCAGGTCACCATCGCCGGTCAGTCCGCAGGCGGCGGAGCGGTCTGGGCGCTGATGGCCACGCCGTCCGCACGCGGTCTGTTCCGGGCCGGCATCTGCGCGTCCGGCGCGGTGACCCAACCGAACGATCTCGCCGCGGGGCGCGCCGTCGCCGAGCTGTTCACCCGGCGCACCGGGGTGCCCGCGACGGCGGCCGCGTTACGCGCCCTGTCCGAGGACAAGGTGCTCGATCTGCAAGATGCGCTCCAGGCGCCGGGACCGGGTAGCGAGAGCGTGCCGATGCTGGGCTTGGCACCGTTCGCCGACGGCCGGCTGATCCCCGACGCGACACCGGCGATGTTGAACAACGGTGCGGGCGGCGACGTTCCGCTGCTGCTCGGCTTCACCAGGCACGAATTCAATATGGCGGCAATGATGCTCGCGCAGAATCCGGAAGCGGCGGCCGCCAGTCCGCTTGCGCTCGCCGGCCGAGGGGCCGACATGGACGCGTACCGTGCCGCCTATCCCGGCGCGGACGCTACCCAGCTGGCAGGTCAAGCCATCAGCGACAGCATCATTCGGGGACCGTCGTATCGGGTGGCCGAAGCGCGCGCCGGACTGAATCTCCCGACCTGGCTGTACGAATTCGACTGGACGTCAACAGCATCGAGCTACCGCGGGCTGGCGGCGCATTGCCTGGACCTGCCGTTCGAGTTCGATCTGCTGAAAGCGCCTGGCGTCACCGAAGCCGAGGGCGACGCACCGCCGCAAGCACTGGCCGACGACATGCACGCATCCTGGGTCGCCTTCATCAAAAACCGTGACCCGGGCTCGAATTGGCCCCGCTACACCCCCGAGAAGCGGCAGACGATGATCTGGTCTGAGCAGAGCCGTGTCGAACCCGATCCGTTCGCTGCTCAACGCCGGATCTGGGCATCTTGATACCCAGCCGGAGTTCATCGAATCACTAGCGGCGGTAACGTCTTCGGCCGATGCGTCGCCGCAGAGCACAATCGCTAGTGACACGGCAACCCTCCCACACCGATCATGCAGTGGCCGTTGCCTGTTTAACAGCAGGAGCGGCGGTTGAGGCCTCAGTGCCCGCGACCGCCGCTCGTACTACCTCCACATACCGAAAGGCGTTACTACTGGCGCGGTTTCGAGATCGCGTCGCGAACCCGGTCGAGCACCGCGGCGAACGGACCCGCGAACATGTTCGCCGGTGCGGACTCCACACCCGGGTGCGGCCGGGTCGGCGCGGTCTTCTCGGCGAACTCGACAACGCCGCGCATCCGCTCGAGGTCGTTCTGGTCGAGCTGGGTCCGCAGCTGCTTGAACTCCTCGCTCTCCTCGTGCCCGGCGTGGTTGAGTACCGCGTCGCGCAGGGCGGCGAGTTTCACGCCGAATTCCGGCGAGTTCACATTCATCTTGTCGAGTTCGGCCAGCGCCTGCTTGGCCTTGTTCTCCTCCTGCAACCGGGCGTCCACGATGGCGTCGCCGTTGTCGAGCGCACGGCGGGCCCGCGGGTGCACGATCTCCTCCTCGGCGGTCTCGTGGACCGCGAGCAGGCGGCGGAGCTCGAAGAACTTCTGCTCGCGTTCCTCCGGGGTCACCGCCGCGGCGGTTTCGGTGAACAGCTGACGAATCCGATTGTGTTGTTCCACTAGGAAGTCGATGACATCCGCAGTGCTGTCGATGCGTTGTGTCGCCATGGTTGATACCTCCTGGTCGGCTTGGATGGCCGGGCTGATAGCCATCCATCGACGCCCTACCCGGCTCGACGGCGCACAAACGACGGCGAACAAGGTCGTTCGGTCTCGCGCGATTCGGACCGCTTCAGGCAGTCTCCTTCCCGCGAATGTTCTCCAGGTGTTTCATCACCCACCCCGCGCTGGCGCCGTGGACCAGCACGGACAGGACGATCGTGAATGCCGTGATCGCCCATAGGGTCTGGGCCTCCGAGGAAAGGTCTGCCTGAGTCAAGCCGTAGGAGACGTAGTAGATCGAGCCGATACCGCGGACGCCGAAGAAGGCCGTGACGGCGCGCTCTTTCGGCGCCATCTCGTCGCATCGCTGCAAGGCCAGCCACCCGGCGAACGGCCGGAAAACGAAAACGAGCAGTACTCCGAGCGCGGCTCCTTGCCAGGACAGCGCGGTCAGCAGGCCGGTGGTCAAACCCGCTCCGAGTAGCAGCAGCACCACCAGGGTCAGGACATGTTCCAACTGTTCGACCAGGCTGTGCATCTGTTCGTGGTATCCGCTGTCGCGCTCGATCCGGCGCATAGCGATCGCACAAGCGAACACCGCGAGAAAGCCGTAGCCGCCGACGAGTTCGGTGAGCCCGTAGACCGCGAACACCGCGGCCAAGGCGGCGATCGGTTCGCCTTGGTCGGCGAGTCGTGCGTTCTCGATGGGGAATCGGAACAAGCCGCGCCCCAGCAGGTCCCCCACGATCGCACCGAGGAGGGCGCCGACGGCGATCTTGCCGAGCAACTCCCAGGCGAACCAACCGGCGAACCAGTTCTGCACCGAGCCCTGGGTCGCGAGGAAGATCGCCAGGTAAACGAAGGGGAAAGCCAGGGCATCGTTGAGGCCCGCCTCCGAAGTGAGAGCGAAACGCACCTCGTCGTCCTCTTCTGCGGAGCTTTCGCCGCCGGGCGTCGGCCCCTCCACCTGCACATCCGAGGCCAGCACCGGGTCGGTGGGTGCCAGCACCGCGGCAAGGAGAACGGCGGCGGCAGGCGTCAACGCCGCCGCCCACCACCCGAATACCGCCATGGCCGCGATGCACAGCGGCATCGTGATCAGCAGCAGCCGCCAGGTGGAACCCCAGGTACGCCAGTGCAGCGGACGGTCGATGGCCAGCCCGACACCCATCAGCGCCACGATCACACACAACTCCGCGAGGTGTTCGATCACGGTCGGGTGCGACAACGGAGACACTGCTTGCAAGCCGTTCGACCCGATCACCAGCCCGCCGACCGCTCCGACCCCCAACATGAGCATCGGCGCCGTGATCGCCCGATCCTTGAAGAGCCGAGGCAGCGTGGCCGCCAACAACAATGCGATGCCGGCGATCAGGTACGCGCGTTCGATATCGAGATTGGTCATCGTCGTTGCCACGCCACTACGCACGTCACCTGTCGATCGGAGCAGAAAATCAAGATCTACCCGGGCGGTGCCGTCCGAAACTCGGGCGAACTCGTGCGCGGGCTGCGGAATTCGAACTGCAGGGCGCGCAATCGGATTCCCGCGGAGTCAGGTGCCGGGTGGGGCGAGGCGGTGCCCGCCGTAGCCGAGGTCGTTGCGGGTGACGTCGCCGTGATTCCAGTTCAGGTTGTAGCGGCTGGTGAGCATGGACAGCGGCACGTCCAGCACGATGTCGACCGACTGGCCGGGTGCGAGATCGCCGATCTCACATTCCGCCAGAGCGAGGGGCCGATCCTGGTTGTCTTCCTGGGCGAGACACTTCTCGTCGGTGGTGAACGGTGCCGAAAGGATGATGTAGTCCTGGTTGGGTGGCTCGCTGTTGTCGTAGAGCTGGACGTAAATTTTCGCGTCGCGGGCCGCGCCCTCGCCATCGTTGGTCAAGGTCAGCCGCACCCGGGCCGGGCCGGGCTCGGTGGTGGTGAGGTATTGGATGCGTGAGGTGCCCGCGGGCAGTTTCGTTCGCTCCATGGTCAGTTCGAATGACAGCGGGTCCAGGGGCGAATCGAGCGTGAATCCTTCCCGGTACTGTCCGAGGGCGTCCGCGCGATGCATGGTGACGTACAGGGACTTCCATCGCACTTCATATGTGCCGGGCCCTGGGTAGTACACCGAACTGTAGAGGCCGGGGTAGGCGATCTGGTCGCCATCGCGGTGCAGGGTGTAGTTTCCTTCGACTCGGCATGAGCTGAACGCTGTCCCGTTGTGCGAACAGTCGGCCCGGGCCGTGGTCAGGTCCATGCTCAGCCCATCGGTTTGCAGGCACAGACGCAACTCGACCTTGCTTCCGTCGGAGCTCACGGTTCTGTCCACACAACTGGACTGTCCGGCGTGCGCGGTGGGGGCCGCACCCAGCAACGTCCCGGCCACAACGGCCGCGATGACGAT
This sequence comes from Nocardia suismassiliense, assembly GCF_900269665.1. Taxonomy (GTDB): domain Bacteria; phylum Actinomycetota; class Actinomycetes; order Mycobacteriales; family Mycobacteriaceae; genus Nocardia; species Nocardia suismassiliense. The sequence continues at coordinate 4,216,625 of NZ_LT985361.1, read as the reverse complement.
ACCGAGGCAGGTCCGCGCCGCGTGCCGGGCGGATCGTATGGGGGAGGTGGTCACGGCACACCAGGTAACACCTTGCCGTGGGTTCAGGCAGGAAGGCGCGCCCAGCGGATCGGAGTTCCATCTGTCGCCCGCGGCGCCTCGACCACCATCACCATCAAAAAGAAGTTCACCACCACGCGCGACCTGTACTGGCGCGCCAGTAGTCCCCAGCAGATCGGCATCGTCGGAAGCCGCTGAATCCACCGGCGGCAGCACCTACTTCACGCAGTGTCCAGCGTCCACGGGCAACGTGACGCCGGTGATGTACCGCGCCTCGTCGGAGGCGAGGAACAGGCTCGCGTTCGCGATGTCCACCGGTTCGATGGCTGCTACCGGCAACAGGTGCAGTTCCCGCCCGGCATGGTGCGGTGTCGGATGCACTGTATTTACTCGAACGCTGTGCTGGGCCAGCTCGTTCGCGAGCGACTTCATCAGTCCGACGACGCCGTGTTCGGCGGTAGCGGCAGGACCGGCGAGGGGCACGCCGCGCAGCCCGGCAGTCGAACTCATCAACACGATCGAGCCGCCACGCCCGCCTTCCAGGAGGTGTGGGATGCCTGCCTTGCAGATGCGCCACACGCCAGTAAGGTTCACATCCAGCAACGTCGGCCAGTCCTCCGGATCGACGTCCAATGCCGGGCCAGGCGAGCCGAAAGCGTCAGTGGCGCAGAGGATATCGAGCCGCCCCAGCGCCTCGACACCGGCGGATACCGCGGAGTTCAGCGTCTGCTGGTCGCGGACATCGGCCTCGAACGCGCAGCTCCGGCGGTTCATCGCCGCGACCAGGCGAACCGTTTCAGCGAGATCCTGCGCTGACGGGTCGATCGCAACGATGTCCGCGCCCTCCTGCGCGAAACGTAAGGCCTGCTCCCGCCCCACGCGTCCAGCCGCAGCCGTGATCAGCGCGACCTTGCCGTCCAGCCGTCCCGTCATGACGCCACCTGCTGAGCCAGACCGGCATCGATGACCATCTGCAGCCCGGTGACGTACCGGGATTCGTCGGAGGCCAGGAACAGCACCGCATTGCTGACGTCGATCGGATCCACCCACGGGACCGGCAGCAGCGTCCGGCCCGCCAGGACCTGCGCCACGTCTTCGGCCGCAGGATGCTCCAGGTCGGGTCGTAACCGCGCGAAGGTCGCGGGATTCAGGATCATCGGTGTGGCGACCGAGCCCGGATGGAGCGAGTTCACCCGAATGGACCGCTCCCCCAACTCGTTGGCGAGCGTCATGGCCAGACCGGTGATCGCGTTCTTGGCCGCCGAGTAGTGCGAGGAGCCCGCGTGCGACTTGACCGTCGCCGTGGAACTCATGATGATCACCGACCCGCCGATCGGATTCAGTTGCGCGACGCCAGCTTTCACGGTGTGCCAAGTACCGGTCACGTTGACATCGATCGAGCGGACCCAGACCTCCTCGCCGATCTCCCAGGAAGGCCCGGGGGCGTCGAAGATCCCGGCGTTGGCCACTACGACGTCCAGCGGACCGAGTTCGTCTACGCCTGCCTGCACCGCAGCGGCGACGGCTTCCAGGTCACGGATATCGGCGGTCGCGACGACTACCTTGCGCAGGAGGTCGCGGACCGCAGCGGCCAGACCGGCCAGTGCGGCATCCGATTCCGGCCCCGGCTGGTCCAGGGCCACGATGTCCGCGCCCTGCTCCGCGAGTCGTATCGCGCACGAGCGCCCCACTCCCTGACGTGCGCCGGTGATCAGCACAACTTTGCCGGCCATTCGCGTCATCGCGTCTCCCTCTGGTAAAAAACATCAACTACGTGCCAGCTCGCGCTCGACCGGCGCGGTCGCCGAATGGGCGGTGAAAACCAGTGCAGCCCCAGTGATTCCGATGGCCGTGGCAACCCAGAACGCGGTGGGGAGTCCGGTTCGGAACCCACCGGCGACCAGTGCGGCACCCAGTTGGCTGCCGACCGCGCCACCGATCGTGCGCATCACGGTGTTGATCCCGTTGGCCGTGGCAGCCTCCGCAGACTCGACGACCCGATGCAATTGAGCGGGTAGGGCCGTCATCACCAGACCGGTGCCGATGCCGATTGGAATCGCGTAAACGGCCAACTGCCACGGCTGCGCGTGGACGAGTGCCAGCAGCGCCGTACCGGCCGCGGTGACCAGCAGGCCGATGGCCAGCGGGATGCGCGGCCCGATCCGCGCGACGATCCGCGCGGCGACAGCACCGGTGGGCAGGATCACCAGCGTGTGCGGCACCATGACGAGCCCGGCCACCGTCACCGATCGGCCGAAACCCCCGGCGTCGAGCGGCAATTGGGTCAGCTTGGGCACCAACACGTAGTACAGGAACTGCATCAGCCCTAGGATGAATGCCGCGATATGCGCTATGCCGACCCGTCGATGCAAGACAAGATCCATGTCCAGCAACGGATGTCGCAGCACCCGTTCGACCCGGACGAACACCACGAGCAACACCACACCGGCGCCGGCCAGTGCGAGCGTGGGAACGGACGACCATCCGCTGCTCGGTCCGATGGTGAGCGCCAACAGCATTCCGCTCAGCGCGGCGGTCAGCACCAGGGCGCCGATCAAGTCGAGCCGCCCGGCCTTGTGCGCATTGCCTTCCGGGACGAACAGACAACTCAGGACCAGTGCGGTCCCAGCCAATCCGGCGCCGATCACGAAAAGCCAACGCCACGAGGCATGGTCGACGATCAGCCCGCCGCAGACCAGTCCGACGCCCGCGGTGCCACCGATCATGCCGGACAGCAGCGCGAGTCCGAGAGGCACTCGTTCGGGCCGCAGAATATCCGGTACCGCACCGAAGGCGAGGGGTAATACTGCCAGGCTGATGCCCTGAACCGCTCGCGCGGCGATCAGCCAACCGATCCCCGGCGCGGCCAGCGCCACGAGCATCGCCGCCAGCGTGAGGGTCAGCACGATCAGCAGCACCCGCCGTCGCCCATAGCGGTCGCCGAGCCGGGCGACCAGGGGCGTGAGTATCGCGCCGGCCAGCAGTGGGGCGCTGAGTACCGCCCACGTCGCACCAGCCGCGCTGGTGTGCAGCGCCTGCTGCAGCACACCGATGGCCGGGACCAGCATGGTCTGGGTCAGGCTGTACGACAGCACGCCGAAAGCCAACGCCGTGATGGCGCCGACCGGATGGATCGTGGATGTCCGAGGGTGCACCGCACCTGCTTTCTGGTGGTGACGACCTCGTGCAGCGAGTCGGCCATCGACTCGCTGCACGGCGGTCGTTTGCCGGCTACTTGCCCCGAGACGAATCCGCTTCTCGAATAGCGCCGGTCGGACAATTTCTGATGGCAACCTCGAGCTCGGACAACGCAGCGGATTCGCGGCGAACACGCGCTTGATCGGGTGCGACCGGCTCGAACGAGTTCGGATACGTCCCGAAGCACAGTCCGGTGCCCATGCACGACTTCCGGTCGACGTAGAACCGGCGCCCTTCCATGGAATTAAGCTCCGGCATCCGAATCACCTTTGTTGACACGAAGTTTGCGGGGGCTACGCGTCACCATGCCGATGATCCAGGTGAGTTCGTCGATATCATCGGCCAGCGTCAGATCGGGGAAAGCGCGCGCGAGACCACGCAGTGCCAGCCCCAATTCCCACCGTGCCAGCCAGGCGCCGATGCAGAGATGCGGCCCCGAGCTGAATGTCAGATGCGGTACCGGAAGATCGGCTTCGGTGTCTATTTTCGACACGGGACAATGGAATTGCGGGTCGTGGTTGGACGCCACTACATCAATGGCGACCACGTCACCCCTGCGGAACTGCACCCCGCCGACGACGATATCGGACTTGGTATACCGCAGTGGCCCAGGCCGATGCTTTCGATCGCCCAGTGGAGTTATCCGCAGCAGATCCTCTACGATCCGCTCCATCTTCTCGTCATCCGCTGTGCGCAACGCCGCCCACGCTTCCCGGTCATAGGCCAGCAGATAGACGAGGAAGTTCCCCAACATCGACATCGTGGTTTCGTGGCCCGCCATGATCAGGACACAGACGAGGGTGGTCAGCTGACCTTCGGGTATCGTTCCGTCGTCGCGTTCCATCAGGTAGCTGATCAGATCGTCGCCGGGCTCGGCACGCCGGGCCGCCATGAGTTCCCTGGCCCAATCCTTGAACTCCGCGTTGCTCTGCTGGATGTCATCGAGCGTAACGCCCTCGGTCGTCAACGAGATCTCGCTCCAGCGCAGCATGTCCGACTCACGCGCGGCGGGCAGCCCCATCAGCCTGGTGATCACCGAGACCGGCAGCGTATGGGTGAATTCCGCGATCAGGTCGAAACCGTCGGGCAGTTCGTGCAACGACGAGACATACTTCTCGACGACCGATTCGATCCACGGTCGCCAGAGCGCGATGGCCGAGGGCGTGAATGTTCGCTGCAATAAACCGCGGAGGCGGCGATGGTCGGCGCCATCGAGATTCGTCAAATTATCCGGGTCTTCGATCATGTTCGGCGAGGGAACGAGATCGGGCAGCTCACCGGAGAACAGATCGGCTCGACCGAAGCTGGGGTCCGCGAATACCTTTCGGGCGTCCTCGTAACTGGTGACCAGCCAGCATTCCGGCCCGGCCGGGAGTTTGAATTTCGTCGGCGGCGCGTTCTTCCTCTTCGTGGACAAATGTGTCGGCTGCACGTGTCTCCCCTTCCCTGGATGGATATCGAATCCGTCTGGCGTGCGATATTTTCGAAGCCCCCGTCCGCATGCGATGTCAGGCCATCGCGATGCGAGAAACGCTGGGGCGCAATAGGATTCGGACTGATTGCTGTCTTGTCGCCCCTTCTTCGGACATTACGTCAGGTAATTAACAAGTGCAACGGCTCGCCTGCGGCTGTGATCCACGTCACCGAAGATCAACTGCGGCCGTGGTGACATGGCGGAACAGCAGCACACAGGTGCACCAAAGCGCCTCCGCGCGAACACATTTCGGACATACCGGGCACCGCAGCAGTTGCCCCGAGCAAGCGCTTGGTTGTAGCCTGGGCCCACTGCTGACAGCGTGGGGAAGGTGGCGGTGTGCGAACTCTCGAATGTGACGTCGATGCGGCGTGGATCGATATCAACAACCATATGAACGCCCAGTACTACGGGATCGTGGTCTATCGCGCCCATGCCGCGTTCACCGACGCCCTCGGCCTCGGCGACGAGTACGTCCGGACAACCGGATTCGGGAAAGTCGTCGTGCAGACCGCCATGACCTACGAACGCGAGGTGCTGCACGGGTCACGGCTGGCCGTCGATTCCTGGTTACTGGGCGTGGATGCCAAGCGGCTGCATTTCTTCCATGAGGTACGCAATCTCAGCGACCGAGCGCGGGTGGCGGTATCCGAACAGCTGGACCTGCACGTCGACCTCGGGACGAGGAGAACCGCGGCGATGCCGGACGACGTCCGCGCCCGGCTCACGCAGTTCGCTGCCGAACAAAGGGAGGCAGGCGGCCATCCCGACGGAGTAGGGCGCACGATCAGATTCCCCCGGGGCCGACTATCGATGTGAGCGACCTACCCCGTGCAATGCGAGCTGGAAGTACTTGTCCGACAGCTCTTTCGGAGACCTGCCACAGCCCGGTCGGTACCACCGGACCGCCGACCAGACCGCATCCCGCAGGTACTTGTAGGTCATGTCCACGTCGAGGTCCGCCCGCAGCAAGCCGAGCGCTATGCCGCCCCATAGCAGCTCGGTCCAGTTCCGATGGAACTCAAGCTCGTAATCGTCGAGATAGGCGAACTTCGCCGACCGCGCGGACAGCTGGGCCGCTTCGGCCTGATAGATGACGACTGCGTCGTGGTGGGTGAAGATCGACTCGAACGAGGCGGCAAGGACGAGCCGGAGGGTTTCCACCGGGTCGAAGCCGCTGACCTTGATGTCGCTGTAACGACCGAACAGGTCCTCGAGGAATTCGCGGAGAATCTCGCCCACCATCGCGTCTTTCGACTCGAAGTGGCAGCAGACGCCGCCGGGGAGGAGGCCGGCGGCCGCACCGATATCCCGGATCGTGGTGGCTTCGAATCCCCGCTGCGCGAACATTCGCGCGGCTGTTCGCAGCAGCTCCGTTCGCCGGTCGAGGACTGAAATGTCCATCGCCACAAGGGCATCACAGTGCAGTTCTTCGAAGGTGTCGGACATGATTCCCCTCCAATGGTCCGAAACAGCTGGTGCGCATCCCCCGCCATGTGCACGCAATGCGAAGTGCCACAACAGATTCGAGAACACACGCCCCACCGGAACGGTGGTTGTATCCAACCTCCCATACCGGTGGTGGGTCGATCAATGCGTGATCACGACACGGTCATGAAGGTGGACTGAACGATTGGGGGTACCGGTGATCGAACGGCACGAAGTGGAAATCTTTCTCACCTTGGCCGAGGAGTTGCATTTCGGACGCACGGCCAAGCGCCTACATCTGTCACCGTCGGCGGTGAGCCAGACCGTCGGAAAGCTGGAGCGGCGCATCGGAACTCCGCTGTTCCATCGCACGAGCCGGCACGTGAAACTGTCGGAGATCGGTGCGCAGCTGTATCAGGACCTGCTGCCCGCCTGGTCGCAGGCGCAGGCCGCGATGGCGCGGGCCATCCGGGCGGGCCAGGGCGGCGAGCACGCCTTGGACATCCTGTTCATCAGCATCGGCGGCGGACATCTGCTGACCACGGCCGCCGACGAGTTCCGTCGCCGGTCGCCGCACTGTCAGGTGCGCATCCGTGAGGCCCAGCTGGCCGACGTCATGCAACGACTGCGCGCCGACACCGCGGACGCGGCCTTCATGCCGTACCCGGTGACGGATCCGGATATCGTCGCCGGGCCGGTCCTGATCACCGAACCTCGGCTGCTCGCCGTCGCGGCCACGCACCGCCTCGCCGGGCGGCCGGATATCTCCCTGGAGGAACTCGCCGACGAGCAGCTGCTCCGCATGCCGACCTCGATGCCGGAATCGGTTCGGCTGGACCGGAATCCGGTTTACACCCCGGCGGGGCGACGGATCCCGCAGGGCGAGGTCTCGGAAACCTTCCTGGAGCTGATGATGCTCGCGGCAGCCGGCAAGGGCGTGGTCATCGTCTCCGCGCACACCGCGCTGTTCCATGTCCGCCCCGACCTGGCGTATGTGCCGATCCGGGACGCCGGGCCACTCCAATGGGGGCTGGTATGGCGCGCCGATCGGGACACCGCGCTATTGCAGAGCTTCGGTGAAGTGTGTTCCGTCATCGCTTCCGATGATCCGCTGGCGCGGTGATCGGCGGCGCTCACGCTCTCGGTGGCACGTGTCCTGATCGAGTGGTCGAGTTGAGATCAGTTGAGGGACTTCAACACTGCGCGGTCGAAGGCGGTCGTCTCATCGAGGCGGCCCTGCAGCGCCTTGGTGGCCCAGTCGGGATTGGCCAGCAGCGCCCGGCCGACGGCGACGAGGTCGAACTCGTCGCGTTCGAGGCGATCGAGCAACTGATCGATGCCCGCGACGGCGGCCTGCTTCTGCCAGCCGCCGGCACCGACGAACTCCTGGTCCAGTCCGATCGAGCCCACGGTCACCGTGGGTTTGCCGGTGAGCTTCTTGACCCAGCCGGCCAGGTTGAGATCGCTACCGGCGAATTCGGGCAGCCAGTATCGGCGGGTCGAGGCGTGGAAGGCGTCCACACCCGCGTCGACCAGTGGCGCCAGGAGCTGATCCAGCTCGCCCGCGCTCGCCGCGATCTTGGCCTCGTAGTTCCCGGACTTCCACTGGGAGAGCCGGAAGAAGAGGGGGAAACCGGGCGAGACGGCGGCACGCACGGCCTCGACGATCTCGACGGCGAACCGGGCCCTGGACGCGGGGTCGCCGCCGTAGCCATCGGTGCGCTGGTTGGTGCCGCTCCACAGAAAGCTGTCGATCAGATAGCCGTGCGCGCCATGCAGTTCGGCGCCGTCGAAGCCGAGGCGTTCCGCCGCTGCCGCCGCCTCGGCGAACGCGGCGACCGTCTCGTCGATATCGCGCTGCGTCATGGCTTTTCCGGTCGCCTCTCCGGTCAGCCCCACCGCGGACGGGCTTTCGGCGGGCGGCTCGGTCGCGGTGCGCGCCACTCCGGTGTGCCACAGCTGCGGAATGATTTTTCCGCCCGCGAGGTGCACCTGTTCGACCACGTTCGCCCAGCCGGCGAGCGACTGTTCACCGTAGAAGTGCGGCACGTTGTCGTAAGCGCCGGCCGCCGGCCGGTTGATGTAGGTGCCTTCGGTGACGATGAGACCCACGTTGTTGGCCGCCCGGCGGGCGTAGTACTCGGCGACGTCGGCCCCCGGAACGCCGTCCGGCGACATATTGCGCGTCATCGGGGCCATCGCGACCCGGTTCGCAACGGTCAGGTCGCCGACCGTGAACGGGCGATCCAGCAACCGCCGGATCCGAGTGGTGTCTACTACCGAGGTCATATCGTCTCCGAAATCGGCGCCGAGCCGGTGACTGCACCGTGGTCGGCCGCGGTATGGGGAAGAGCAAGGGGGCCGCTCGAGCCGGCAGATAGTTGAGCAACTCAAGCAACTCATCGACAGTACATCGGAGAGTGTTTGAGTTTGTCAAGCATTCCGCCGAGCGGCGGGGACGCGAGAACCCGCTGAGAAACTTGAGTTCGTCAAGTATTGGGCATACCTTTGCACTGTGCCACACTCCTCGCCACCGGTCGCGCCGACCGCACTCGATGTCATGGCGACCCTCTCGGAGTTCTGCCGCGTCTACCAACAGGACTTTCTCGCTGCGGCGCAGAGCTTGGACCTGACCTACAGCCAAGCCAAGCTGGTCTGCCTGCTGGCCGAACCGCGAGCAATGCGTGAACTGGCCGGCGACCTGTCCTGTGACGCATCGAACATCACCTTGCTCATCGATCGACTGGAACAGCGTGGACTGGTCGAGCGGCACATCGACCAAGCCGATCGCCGCGTGAAGAAGGTCGTCGCGACCGCCGAGGGCGCCGCGATCGCCGAGCAGCTGCGCGAGGGGATGCACGGCGTCCGCGCGGCGCTGGGAACCCTCACCCCGGCGCGCCGACGCAGCCTGCAAAGCATCCTCGAGCAGATGCACACCCACATGACAACCAGCCCGGACTGACCTGCCCCTGAATTCTCGCCTGTTACCAGTACTCTGAATCGTTCACCTGCGGGAACGGGTGTCCGGCCGGACGGAGGACCGACTACAGCATGAGCGACGAGCAGCAAATCCTCACCCCCGGCGAAACCTGCTGGCAGATCGCCCGGGCCGATCGGCTGGCGTGCATTGTCGATGCGGCGGACTATTTCCGCTATGCCAAGTCCGCGATGTTGCAGGCGCGCAAGCGCATTGTGCTGATCGGCTGGGACTTCGATACCCGGATCAAGTTCGAACCGCACGGCAAGACCCTCGAAGGACCTGATCGGCTGGGCAGATTCCTGTCCTGGCTGCCGAAAGTGCGACCGGACCTCGAGATCTACCTGCTGAAATGGAACGTCGGCGCGTTCGCCGCGATCAGCCGCGGGATGACACCGATCTTCGTCGTCAATTGGATCACCGATCGGCGGTTGCACTTCGAAATGGACGGCGCGCACCCGCTGGGTTCGGCGCACCATCAGAAGATCGTGGTGATCGACGACGCGCTCGCGTTCTGCGGTGGCATCGACATGACCGTCGACCGCTGGGACACCGGCGACCACCGCGACGACAACCACTACCGCACCAAGCCGAACGGCAACCGGTACGGACCGTGGCACGACGCGACCACCGCCGTCGACGGTGCCGCGGCGAAGGCGATCGGCGAATTGGCCAGGGCCCGGTGGAAAGCAGCGACGGGACAACAATTGGCTGCGGTCGACGACATCGCCGGGGACACACCGTGGCCCGACGGGCTGGAGCCGACGATGCGGTCCGTGGATGTGGGTATCGCGCGCACCCTCCCCCAGCTCGCCGACCGCGCTGAGGTCAGAGAGATCGAGGCGTTGTATCTGGCGGCGATCGCGGGCGCCACGCGGTCGCTGTACATCGAAAGCCAGTACCTGGCCTCGCGCACCCTCGCCGAGGCGATCGCCACGCGGCTGCGCGAGCCGAACGGTCCGGAGATCGTGCTGGTGCTGCCGCGGCACGCCGACGGCTGGCTCGAGCAACTGGCGATGGATGGTGCTCGCCGCCGCTTACTGCACCTGTTGTGGAAGGCCGATACCGAGAACCGGCTCGGCGTCTACTACCCCGTCACCGACGCCGGCACCCCGATCTATGTGCACGCCAAGGTGCTGGTGATGGACGATCGACTGCTGCGGGTGGGATCGTCGAACCTCAACAACCGTTCGATGGGCTTCGACACCGAATGCGATCTGGCCGTGGAGGTTACCCCCGCCACCGCGAACGGTGACCAGCTGCGCGAAACCATCCTCGGCATCCGGCGCCAGCTCATCTGCGAACATCTCGGTGCCGAACCCGCGAAGTTCGATGCCATTCTGACTGAGACGTCGTCGCTGCTGCGCACGGTTGAGGCGTTGCGCGGCGACGGCCGCACCCTGGTGCGATTCGAGCCGGCGACCGTCGAGGACGAGGACAGCCCGCTGGCGGAGAACGAACTGATGGATCCCGAACACACGCCACCGAGCCTGTGGGACAGGCCATTACTGAGCCGGGGTATCCGCAGATTCAAGGCGGCGGGGGCGGCACGCTGACTTCCGCCATCGGCTGCCGGTTACTGTTCGGTGGAAGGTTGCGACGGTTGGAGAGGGGTTCACGGCAATGGAGGCAGCACAGGAGCCTGACGCCTCGCTCGATGCGATCGACCGGGCGGATGTCGCAGCGATCGCTGCGGGACTGCGGCAGCAGGGGGCAGGCGTTCTCGGTGAACAAGCCCGTGCGGCAACAGTTTTCGGTGAGCCCGTCACTGCCGAGGGCATCACAGTTATCCCCGTCGCGCGCGCACGTATTGGATACAGTCGCACCGGATCCAGCGACGGAGCCGAAGGTGGCGGTGCAGACGTACGCGCCATGGGCTACATCGAAATCCGCGGCGGCACAGCCCGTTACCGTTCGATCGGCAACCGAGGGAGCCGAGCCATCACAGCACTGCTCGCGCTCGCCTCAGGACTCGCCGCTTCGAGAATCATTCGCGTCCTGCACAAGGATTCCCGCCCCTCGCTCTGATCAAGTCAGCCGGCTCCCGCTGAGCAGCCCGGACTGACCCACCCGCGCCGCCGACGGTTCCGTGCGATGCTGCCGGTGTGGAGATCTGGGAGCACGGCGGCAATTTGTACGAGGTCAGCTCGTACTACTGCCTGACCGACGACGCCTGGATCTATGCACTGCAAGGGATTACCGGCCCGCCCGGCACCGGGCCGCACCTCGATGTCAGCATCGCGGACGAGACTCCCGACGAGGGCCTGTTCGTCCCGAAGTCTCAGCGCGACGTTGTGGTCAGCTTCGGGCCTGGGTCGATCCCATGGCTGGTCCTGCGCCGGTTCCGCGACTATGTGCAAGCCTCCGGAGATATCTTCGCCAAGAACCAATCCGCTGAGGTGGTCGGCGATATCAGGCGGACCAATAACGCCTGGCACTACGGAGACCAGCGATTCGAGGTCAACTCGTTCTACTTCAGCGATCGCGACGCATGGTGCTACGAACTCTGTGTTCCGGACCCGGATCCCAACGCCAACCACTACCTGGACGTTATCGTCCCGGACCGCACACCGAACGGCCCGTTCACTCCGGCCACGGTTGACCGGGTGGTGCTGACCCCGCACGGCGAGATGAACCTTCCCTGGCCCTTGCTCACCCACTTCATGAGGGCGCTGGAGTCGGCCGAGGACATCGCGACCTAGACGCCCTGCAGAACTGAGCTCGCGGACCACTGCTCGGACGAGATCGGCGGTCGGTCACGCCTCGCGCAAGATTGCGCCTCGACAAGCGCCTGAAGGTCGGATATGCAGCCGAACGTAAGCGATCGGTTCGGCCTCGAAAGACACTCGGGCAGTAGCGTTCCCGCTCCGAAGGCCAGCCACAGCGGCAATCGCGCTACGCCGCCGCAATGTCCCGTCCCGCGGGCCGCTCATCGTCGAGCGGGACATCAGGGCACGGCCACTCGCGCTTCGCCGCCGCCATGTCCCGCCCGGCGGGCCGCTGACCACCGAGCGGGACATCAGGACGCGGACCCCGCGCTTCGCCGCCCGTCCTGTCCCGTTCCGGTGGGCTGCTCATCGCAGAGGGGGACGTCAGGGCGCGGCTACCCGCGTTTGCCGCCGCCATGTCCCGTCCGGCGGGCCGCCGATCACTGAGCGGGACGTCAGGGCGGGGCCACTCGCGCTTCGCCGCCGTCCTGTCCCGTCTGGCGGGCCGCTGACCACCGAGCGGGACATCATGGCACGGCCACTCGCGCTTCGCCGCCGTCCTGTCCCGTTCCGGTGGGCTGCTCATCGCAGAGGGGGACGTCAGGGCGCGTCTACTCGCGTTTGCCGCCGCCATGTCGCGTCCGGCGGGCCGCTGCCCACCCAGCGGGACGTCAGGGCGCGGTTACTGGAGTTTGGCGGTGCCATGTCCCGCCTGTCCGGCGATGCTGGAAGGCGCGCCGCAGCGAGCGTCTGCTGACTCGCATCGTTTCTCGGGACGTGTGTGGGTCCGGCAGCGTCTTTCGGGCGCGGGCGCGGGCGCGGGCGCGGGCGCGGGCGAAGTGCACACCCGAGCCTCGGTATGAACGCCCTTCCACAGCAACGCTATTGGTGGCCGAGTACTGGGTGCGGACGGTACGGCGCTTGCAGTGTGGCGATCTCCTTCTCGCTCAACCGGATCGGGACCGCGGCGACTGCATCCTCGAGGTGTCGGATCTTGGTTGCTCCGACGATCGGCGCGGTCACCCCGGGGCGGCCGAGTAGCCAGGCGAGGGCGATCTGGGCGGGTGGGAGGGCACGTTCGGCGGCGATCTCGCGTACCGCGTCGACTACGTCGAAGTCGTCGTCGGTGTACATGGCGTCCGCGATGGGGTCGGTGCCGGAGCGCACGGTGGTCTGGCCGCCGCCTCGTTCGCGGGAGCCGGTGAGCAGGCCGCGGGCCAGGGGGCTCCAGGGGATGATGCCGACGCCCTGGTCGCGGCAGAGTGGGATCATTTCGCGCTCTTCCTCGCGGTAGGCGAGGTTGTAGTGGTTCTGCATCGAGATGAATTTGGTCCAGCCGTGGGTTTCGGCGACGTGCTGCGCTTTGGCGAACTGCCAGGCGAACATGCTGGAGGCGCCGATGTATCTGGCTTTGCCGGCGGCGACGACGTCGTACAGGGCGTGCATGGTCTCCTCGATGGGAGTCTCGTTGTCCCAGCGGTGGATCTGATACAGGTCGACGTAGTCGACGCCGAGCCGGTCGAGCGAGGCGTCGATGGCGGACATGATGTGCTTGCGGGACAGGCCTTTGTCGTTCGGGCCGGAGCCCATCGGGAAGTAGACCTTGGTGGCCAGCACGTAGTCGTCGCGGCGGGAAAACAGCTGGGCGAGCAACCGGCCGGTGATCAACTCGCTTGCCCCGTCGGAGTACATGTCCGCGGTGTCGAAGAACGTCACGCCCGACTCGACGGCCTGCCGCACGATCGGTGCCGCGGCATCCTCGTCGAGCATCCAGGCCCACGAGTCGGGGCTGCCGTAGCTCATCATGCCGAGGCAGATCCGGGACACGGTGAGACCGGAGGTGCCCAACCGGCGATACTCCATCGTTACTCCTTGCTTTCTTGGTGGATCAGGACACCGCCGGCGATCAACGCGATGCCGGTCAACTCCTGGAGGGTGGGTATCTGGGTGAGCACCAAGATGCCGATCACCGTCGCGACGGCGGGCAGGATGCTCAGCATCAATGCGAAGGTATGGCGGCGCAATCGGGCCATGGCGAGTTGGTCGGTGACATACGGGATGACCGACGAACAGACGCCGACGCCCACGCCGGCCAGCAGCGCCGCCGGGCTGGTGAGGGCGGGGATGGCCGCGCCGAGGCAGAACGGTGTCGCGACGACTGCGGCGATCAGCATCGCGGCGGCGAGCTGGTCGACGCCGGACAGTCCCTCACCGGTGTTCGCGATGCGGTGACCGAGGACCACATAGAGCATGAACAGCGCGCAGTTCACGAAGGCGAAGACGAAACCCCATGGCGCACCGGCCAACTGGATGTCGACCAACGTGACCACTCCGGCAATGGCGAGCACGAGAGCGATCCCGTTGCGCCCGTTGCGTATACCAATCGCGGCGAGCACGATCGTGCCGAGGAATTCGATCGCCCCGACGGTGGCCAGCGGCAGCCGGTCGATGGCCAGGTAGAACGTCGCGTTCATGGTCGCGAGCACCACACCGAGCCCGAGCAGTACCCACCGCTGTTCCGGTGTGAGCCGACGAACCAGCCGCCACGGTTTACGCCATACCGCGAAAACCACTGCGGCGGCGGCGATTCGCAGCCAGGCCACGCCGAGCACGTCCACGCGGGCGAACAGCAGCACGGCGAAGGCGGGCCCCAGATAGTGGAAAATCGCGCTGATGCCGAAGTAGGCCGACGCCGGCACCCGCGGTGCGGTTCGCTGCGTAGCGAGCCCGGACGGTGTTGTCATGCGGAGTATCTTCCTAAGAAACACCGGTCACCGGAATGGCACTTTCCAGGAAGAAGGCGTGAGTTGGCTGGAAAACCGAGGCAAAATGGCCAAGATTCCTTTACCGAGCGATCACGGCTGCTGGACGCGGTGAACGTGCGGCTGCTCAACGAGCTGCACGCGGATCCACGGCTGTCCATGTCCGAGCTCGCCCGCCGCGTCGGTATGTCAGCGCCCGCGGTCACCGAACGGGTGCAGCGACTGGAACGCGACGGCGTGATCACCGGCTTCCGGATGGAGGTCGACCCGGCCGCCCTCGGCATGCCGGTGACCGCCCTGGTGCGCATCCGACCCGGGCCCGGCCAGCTGCCGAAAATCGTTGCGGCGGCTCGCGATACACCGCAGGTGGTGCAGTGCTTCCGCATCACCGGCGAAGACTGCTTCCTCCTCCAGGTGCACGGGCCGTCGATCGCTCAACTCGAGGAGATACTCGACGGGTTCCTCATGTTCGGGCAGACGACCACATCGATCGTCGTCGCCGAGCCGGTGCCGCGGCGACCACTGCCCATCCCGTCATGAACCGGCGTCAGTGCGGAATGAGGCAGTGCGGACGTGGATTCGGGCGTGCCGACAGATGCGCTTCGATGACCTGCACCACCTGGTAGGCGTGCTCGGTCTGCGCAAGCAGCGGTAGGTATTCGACGCTGTGGGCGAGCGCCGGAAGATCGATGGTCAGGTACATCGCCATCAGTGGATTCACGAACAGTTCGGTGCCGTTGGTGCGGGTGGTGGCGTGCACATCGCCGAATTCGCCGCGCAACGCGTCCGCGATCTGGGAGTGAACGATACTGGGGCGCAACGGGGTATCGGTCACGGAGTGCCGGACGGCGGCGAGGTAGGCCGCGCCCTCCGGGCTGTCCGGCGGTATGGAGAGTGCGCCGAGAAACGCGTTCTGGCGTTGCAGTGCAGCGAGATTCTCCAGTACGTGCGCGTGGCAGACGCCGTGATAGGTGTCGATACCGAAGCCGACCGACACCACGAGGCGGTCGATGTCTGCCAGCGCCGCGGCGGCCGCGAGGCTGGTCATGTCCTCGTGCGGTGTGCCGAGCGCGGCCTCGTCGCCGCGGAGCAGGATGTCGGTGCCGCCGTCGATCAGCACCAAAGCGTCGGCCCGGAGGTGATCGATCAGCGCCCGGTACGCCGCCAGCAGAGGTCGGACGCCGGATTTGGGGAAGGCGTAGATAATCGGTGTGCGACCGGTGCTCGCCAGCCATCGTGCCAGGGTGCGTTCGGGGAAGTAGTCGTCATTGCCGTCGATGTCGGGATGCACGGCGGCGACTCCCGGCGCAAGCCAGTCATCGATCGGGGTGCGGCGTAGGTCGCTGAACGACAGGTTCGCCAGGAACACCTCCTTGCCGAGCCCCTCGAGCGCCACGGCCAGCGGCAGGCCACCGTATACGTCGAATCCGCCACCCGCCCCGGCTATCAGCACCCTGGAGGCTTTCCGCAGGCGGGTGAACAGCGGCGGCTCGACCAAGCTGAACGAAGACACACAGCCATCATGGCGACGGCGACGAATTGGTGCCATGAGGTTTTCACGCGGCAACACCACCGAGTGCCAGAATTTGTCGCCTTACCGCGACTTGCGTTGTGGCATAACCTTTTACGGACGCAGGGGGTTTACCAGCCGCCCTCGAAGAAGGCCAGGAGGGCGGGGGCCGAGTCGGCGGCGGTGGACGTGTTCACCGCGGCGATGACGAGTAGGGCCAGCGTCACCACCGTGAAGAGCGCGCCGAAGGAACCCCAGACACGCCGGGATCGTCTGTCCGACAGGGTCGTTCGCGCGAACGCTGTCCATGACGCGATGCTCATCGCGATGAGGACGAGGGCTGCGACGGCGGCGATCACGGCCATGGCCACGTGGTAGCGCGCGAAGTCGCTGATCATCACGTCGAGGGCAGGCGAGGTTCGGCCACCTGCGCTCAGGGAGTCGGCGAGTTGCAGGCGGATCTGGTCGAGCGTGTCGGCGAGCAGTCCGTCGGGTGCGCCGGTCGTCAGCATCGGCAGCAGTGCGGAGAAGGGGGCTACCGCACCCTGGATGTTGGCCATTACCAGCACCAATGAGGCGAGTGCGAGCAGCGTGACAAGTCCGCCTGCTGAGGCGAGAGCCGGGCTGTTTCGGGTACCCCGCAGGAATGCCCGCCAGAGCAGCACGGCGAGTGCGACGAGCACGATCAGCAAAACGGCTGCTATCAGGGCTTTGACCACGTGGTAGCGGAACCAATAATCGACGACATCCGATAAGGCAGGCGGGAAGTCCCGGTCGCCGGAACTCCAATATTCGACGAACGCCACGCGAAGGGCTGCGCGAAGGCTGCTTTCATCGCCGAAGCTTTCGCTCGAGCCGTTCGCCGCCAGCTTGCCCGGAGCAGCGACGAAAGCGGCCACCAGACCCACGGCGAGCGTGCCGAGCACGGCGACCGAACGACCGGAGATGCCGGTGGACCGCGCAGCGTTTGCGGACACGCGCGCCTAAACCAGCTCGATCTCGTCGAACCCCACGGTCAGACTGTGCCGCCGCTCCCGGAGCACATTTCCTTCCCGGTGGACCGCGCCCTCACCGAAGTCGATGCGCAGCTTCGCGCCACCGGTGTCGACCGCCCGGACCACCGCGCAGACACCGCTGAACGGCCCCTCCGGGAAGTAGACGACGTCACCTGGCGCATATTCGGTAAACCCCACGTCGTCAGAGTAATCGAACTGCGGACCCGGCAGCGGGACCCGCAGCTCAGCCGAGCACCTCAGGATGCGCCGGTCAACCAGTTCCGCACGCGACCGATGCCGGAGCGTTTGGGTCGACGTGGCGGATCGAACCAGTCGGGCAACGGTTCGCGTGCGGCGAGCCAGTACTGCGGCACTCCGGCGGTACCCGTGTAGGCAGCGACGATTCCGCCCACGATGGCGCTGGTGGTGTCGATATCTCCGTCTGCCGCAATGCATGTCGTGATCGCGGTCCGATAGTCGTGCAGATGTGTTGCGGCGACCCACATCGTGAACGGCACGGTGTTCTGCGCGGTGACCCGAGAACCGTTGCCCAGTTCGGCCGCGGCCTCGGCTACGGAGGCGCCGAGCAGGGCGCGGGCACGGTGAATCAGGCGGGTCGTCTCACCGTCGTCTAGGTGGCCGAGCACGGCGGTGATGAATTCCGCTGGCGTGGGCCGAGTTCCGTTCAACCGGGCGTGCCCGGCTTGCCCGGCCGCAAGCGCCACCGCGACCGTGCCGAGCACACCTTCACGATGCATATGGGTCACCTGGGCCGACCGGACCGCTTCGGCGACAATTCTTTTCGGGTCCCCGGCATAGAAGGCGCCTAGCGGGGCGACCCGCATGGCGCCACCGTTGCCACAGGAACCCTGGTTGTCGTATGCCGCGCCGGACACCTCCCGCCAGTGCACACCCTGCTGAATACGCCGCAACGTGCTGACGGCGATGAAGCCGTACTCACGGCGCGGGTCGAACCGTCGCGCGAACGCGGCGGCCAACCGATCCTGGTCGATGCCGCCGTGCCGGCCGAGTTCGGCGACCACGGAACAGGCCATTTCGGTGTCGTCGGTCCACCCCCACGGGCCGGCCGGGAGGTTGTCGGTGCCGAGATCCGGAATCGACCGTCGCATGACGGGAAATTCCGCACCCAACGCGTCCCCCACGGACAGCCCGTCCAGTGAATCGAGCATCAAGTCGATATGCATCGCGTCCGATGGTAGCCGTGGCGGAGGCGGCCGCCTCGGCTGGTGGCCCGCCCGTCAGAGGGTGGGTGGGCCTTGGTTGATGCGCCGCATGATCGGCGCGAGGCGGTGCAGGGCGTCGGTGGTCATCAGCTGACGTTCGTCCCACCAGGTCGCGCCCGCCTCGGCGAGTGGGGCGATCAGGTCTCGCGCCTTGTCGGGATCGCCCGGACTGACGCCGCCGACCACGACCTCGAATGGCTTGTCCTGATGTTCTTTTCGGTGTTCGTGCACATAGGTGACGACATCACGCAACTCATCGACGGGTGGTACATGCCCGTGGCTCGCACCGGTGAACAGGGGCACGACGCCGTCCCAACGCGCGGCTCGGCGGAACGGACGCCGACGGGGCCAGAACCCGCCGATCCAGACCGGCGGACGGGGCTGCTGCGTCGAGGCAGGCAGCAACGTGACGTCCCGGACCTCGTAATGCTTGCCGAGATGGTCGACTCGTTCACCGGACCAGTAGCGCTGCAACAATTCCAGACCTTCGTCGAGTCGCTCGGCGAGCACAACGGGATCGGTCGGCTCCCCGAAACTGCCGAATTCATCCGCAACCGGGCCACCGAGGCCCGCGCTGAAAATAACCCGGCCGCCACTGAGCGAGTCCAACGTCGCCACCTGACGAGCAAGTTGCTCCGGCCGCCGCCGCGCCACCGGCGTGACCAGCGTACCCAGCCCGATCCGGGACGTCGCCAACGCTGCCGCGGTGAGCAGCATCCACGGATCACCGAACGGCTGCCCCCGCCGTTCCACCTTGTCGTGCACCACGTGGTCCCAGATGAACAGTGCGTCCCAGCCCGCCTGTTCCGCCGCCACAGCCGCCATCGCCACCGTCCTGGCATCGGCGAAGTCCCCGAAGTTCGGAATGTTGATCGAGAAACGCATACCGGAATAGTGCTGGCCCGCACGCATACCCCGCAATGGAATTGAATTCCGCGACAGCGCTACCCGCCCGGAATGGGAGCACTCCCCCGCACTGGCGAAGCATGGCGCGACTGCTGTACCAGCTTCGAGACGGTCCGGCTCGGCCATGGCGGCCGCCGAGTTCTGTCGGTGGCCCATGCCAAGGTGAGCGCGTGATCATGAACGGCGAGCACGCCACCGACCTACTGCCCGCCGACCTGACGCCATGGTCGACGACCATCGTCGATGGCGACCTGCACACCGCGAAAGCGCTCGTCTACGACCCCTGCGGGTTCGCCTGCTCCCAACCGATCCCCGAAGCAGAGAGCGCCGCGTACGCCGCCCACTCGTTCACCGTCGACGGCCGCTCGATCCGGTTCCGCGCGGCCAAGACGACCCCCACCAAAGTCGGGCAATTCGTCACCGTGTGGAAGCGGTCCCCGGGTGGGCCGATCCAGCCTTTCGACCATACCGATCCCATCGACCTCTTCGTCATCAGCACTCGGGAGCGAGACCAGTTGGGCCAGTTCGTGTTTCCCACACAAGTGCTGCACGAACGCGGAGTCCTCGCGACGGCGGGCACCGGTGGGAAACGGGCCTTCCGCGTCTATCCGCCGTGGGCGCACACCACCAACCGGCAGGCGGCCGGTGCGCAGGCATGGCAGCTGGAGCACTTCCTGCCACTGCACCGCGACAAACCGCTCGATGCGGCACGGGCCCGGATGCTCTATCACCGATCAGCGAAAAGTTGACTGGCAGTGTGCATCTGCTGCCGCGAATCGCCCTAGCCACCGGCCGGGGAGTCGAGTTCGCCGGTGCGACCTGTGGATTCGGGTACCGTCTGCGGCCGTCATGGCGGAGCGGCTCCACGGTGCGGGAGGGTTCGGGTTGTCAGAGAGTGGAGTTTCGCGGCGCCGTCTGATGCGCGGCACCTTGGTCGCTTCCGGCGCTTTCGCGGCGGCGGCGTGTGCGCCGACCTCCTCCGAGAGCGCCGGACGTGAGCGCAGTGCGGTGCTCGCGCGGCAGTTGCTCGGGGTCGATGAGCACGGAAACGACCGCACGCTGGACTATCTGAAGATCCTCATCGATAGCGGTCTGCCCGCGACGGACAGGCGTAAAAGGATCATTGTCGTCGGCGCCGGGCCGGCCGGGTTGAGCGCGGCGAACCTGCTGGCCGAGGCGGGACATCAGATCACGGTGCTGGAGGCCAACGGGAATCGAACAGGTGGGCGGGTCAAGACATTTCGCGGCGTCTTCACCGATCCCGCCCTGCACGCCGAGGCGGGGGCGATGCGGTTGTCCAGTGCGCACCCGATGGTGTTGGCGCTCGCGGACAAGCTCGGGGTGCTGCGCAGGCCGTTCTACAACTCCGACGTGCTCGTGGAAACGCCCACTCCCCCGGCTCCCCCGGTGTTCTATCGATCGCGCACCGGCGAGGAGTGGTCCAACGGGCCGAGGCAGCGTTACGTGCCGCCGCCCTCGGCTGGGCGCGGTCTGCTCAGGGTCAACGGAATGACCACCACCCGAGGGGAATACGCCGCGAACCCGGGCGCGGTGCACGCGGGCTTCGGCTGCGGGTTGACGACCGCCAGCCGTCAAATCCTCGGTGCCGCGTTGCGTCAGGTCGCGCTGTCGGCCGACCAGCCGATCGAGCGGCAGGTCGAGGGGTGGACCGAGTTGCTGCACACCTACGAAAACCATTCCCTGCGGCGCTATCTCAGGGAGCAGGGCTGGCCGAAGGAGCGTATCGAGGCGGTCGGCACGCTGGAGAATCTGACCGCCCGGCTGCGGCACAGCGTCGTCTTTCCGCTCGTCGATCACACGCTCATCCCCTCCGATGCCACCTACTGGGAACTGGCGGGCGGCATGGCCTCGCTCACCGACGCCCTGACCGCGCGGCTCGGGCCCGCCATCCTGATGGGTAAACGACTGACCCGGCTGGAACAGACCGAGCACGGCGTGCGGGTCTGGACCACCGGCGAGACCGGCGACGAAAGCTCCGACGGTCAGCCGACCGGTCCGGTCGAGTCGTTCGAGGCCGATTACGCGATCGTGGCCATCCCGCTCACCGCCGCCCGGTTCTGCACCTTCGACCCCCCGCTGTCCTACGGCAAGCGCCGGGCCATCATCGAACTGCACCACGACGCGGCGACAAAAGTGCTGCTGGAGTTCAAGACTCGGTTTTGGGAACAGGGACCGACCGGGTTCCGCGGCGGCCGCTGCGTCACCGATTCGCCGAGCCGGAACCTCTATTTCCCCTCGCACGTCGAGGATTCCGACGGCGGCGTGGTGCTGGCGTCCTACACCTTCGCCGACGATGCGATGCGCTGGGATTCGCTCACCGAGGGTGAACGCATCCACTTCGCGATGGCCGGGCTGCGCGAACTCTTCGGCCCGCGCGTGGACACCGAATTCACCGGCGTCGGCCTGACCCAGAGCTGGGTGCGTGCCCGCTACGCACTCGGCGAGGCCGCCATCCCCACCCCCGGCCAGCTGCACGACCACCACGGCGCCACCCGAACGGTCGAAGGCAGAACACATTTCGCCGGCGACCACACCAGCCTCGACACCGCATGGATCGAAGGCGCCCTGGAGAGTGGCGTGCGCGCCGCGGTCGAGGTCCATCGACGCTGAGTGGCCCGCCGCTGTCGTATTGTCGGCAGCGTGAGTCCGGAAGCGCCCGATGTCCTCGAACAGAGCCGGGAACGGGTCAGGCAAGCGCACGAGATCCTCGGCCGGTTGCGGCTTTTCGAGCGCTGGCAGGAGTTCGGGTCGCCGGTCCTGGTGGGCGCGGTGGCCTGCGAGTTGGCGCTGGCGCCCGATATCGACGTCGAGATCTATTGCGACACACCACGGATCGAGGATGGCTTCACCGTGTTGCGGGACTGCGCGATGCTCGACGAGGTGCGCAAGGCGCGGTTCGGTAACCACCTGGACGACGCCGACGAAGGGCTGTACTGGCGGCTCGACTACCGCGCCGCCGACGGCACCGACTGGAAGATCGACATGTGGGCGCTGGCCCGCGACCACCCCGGGCCGTGCGCCGCGCAACTGGTGCGTCCGCTGCGCGACGCGCTGACCCCGGAAACCCGGCGCACGATTCTGGAGCTGAAGTCGCTGATGCAGCGCGGAGCGATCCCGCGGTGCCCATCCATCGACATCTACCGCGCCGTCATCGATGGCGGGCTCCGTTCCGGCAGCGACCTTTCCGAGTGGGTGGCGGCGCACCCGCGCAATGACCTCACGTTCTGGCAGCCCGGTTAGTGGCAGGCCGAATCTGTCGGTGGGGTCTGGCAGGGTGGGTTTCGACCACACGTGCCTGCTGATCGGTTCGGCGGGGAAGCTGGAGGGGAATGATGACCGACATCGCGAACGGGACGGACGAGGCGCAGATCCGGGGCGTGATCGATAAGTGGGTGGCGGCGTTCCGAGACCGCGATGTGGACGCGGCCATGGCGATCCATTCCGCGGACACGGTGTCGTTCGATATCGTGCCGCCGCTGCGCTTCGTCGGAACCGACGCCTATCGCAAACCGTGGGAGGAGACGTTCCAGAACTTCGCCGGCCCGATCAATTTCGAGATCCGCGACCTGGACATCACCATCGGCGGCGACCTCGCCTTCAGCCGCAGCCTCAACCGGATGATGGGCACCATGGCCGACGGCCAGCAGACCGACCTCTGGTTCCGCTGGACCGCCTGTTTCCAGAAGCGCGACGGACAGTGGCTCATCGTGCACGACCACACCTCGGCACCAACGGACTTCGCCACCGGAGCCGCAGTCCTGGACCTCACCCCGTAGTAGCGACCAGCAACTCGGCGGCGGGGGTTGCGCACGGCGTGGCGGCCGAAACGGTGGGGCGGTGTGGCGCGATGGGGACAGTATGCGTACCGACCTCACTTGCGGTGAGCGGCGGCAAGCCGTACGAAGGCTGGTCGCCCTCTGCCATCTGATGAATCAGCTGGTCGATTTGGCGGAAGGGGAGTCGTCGGAGGCGTTGATCGCGCAGGCGCATGCGACGCGCCGACTATTACAGGATCTCGTGCTCGACATGGTGGCGACGGCCGACTCCGAAGGCTGAGGCGACCAGGTCGCCGATATTGCTTCGGCGTGCCGTCAATCCAGACGGGGGACCAAACCGAACGTAGATGTGTAGGCATCGTTGTTTCGGAATGAGGTCACCATGGCACACCTGAGGTCCGGTCCAGCCCGGCCCCTGCATGCAGCGCCGTCCGCACAACCGTCGCGGCACACCTCACTCGGCCAAGGCCGTGCGCCAAGACCAGGTGTCGGTGTACTGGTGCAACGCACTGATTTTCCCATCCGAAATGTGCCAGACGTGCGCGAACTCGGCATCCACCGCCTTGCCGGTCGCGCGCGCCGTGCCGCGGTAATGCCCCGTGACGATCACGGCATCGTCCTGCGCCTCGTACCAGGTCTCGGCGAACGGCGCGACCTCGAAGTCACCGAACACCGGCCCCCACACCCCGTTCAGCGCGGCCATCGGACCTTCCGGCGCGGTGTCGGTGACGCTGGGCATCCCGGGTGCGATGCGGGCCGTGAACCGCGGGTGCAGCGCGTCGAGGATCGCGGCCGCGTCGTCGGATTGTGTTGCCAGATAGAACTTTTCTACTACTTCCCGATTGCTCATAAATCCATATTAGAGGGATCGTTCTATATCAGCCAGCGGGGTGGCGGTGATTCAAGGCACAACTAGGCGTGCGCGAGATCGGTTGTGCAGCAGGCCATGACCGCCGACACGGCCGTAGCATTCGCGCGGCGTTTGCGGTGCCGCGTTGACACCGTGCGGCTATCATTTAGTTAATCGTTCGGTATACCGGGGGTCGGGTGGTAGCCGAGAGCAGCTCGGCGAGTCATGACAAGGCAGGGGTTGAGTGGCCACGATCGCGCAGTTGAGGGCAATTCTCGCGGTGCTGCATATCGACCCGGGCGAGATGGATGTCCCCGCGCACAACGACACTGCGGTCGAACGCGCCAAACTGGCGGCGCTGCTGCAACGGGTCTTCAGCAGTGAACTGCGCACCGCGGTCACCAACGCGCCGGATCAGAACGAGCTGGCCAGGCGCTGGACCGCGGCGAGCACCCAGCCCGCGCTGGACGGCGAAAACGCCACCGAACAGGCCCATTTCGACGCGCACTGGCTGCACAACCGGATCGACGCGCTGGCTCCGCGCGACACCTCCGACCAGGCCCCGGTGCTGCTCGACGCCGCGGCCAGGGCCGCCGAGGCCGCGCAGGTGCTGCTCTCACTGAGCAGCGGCAACCCGCACGGCGACGGCACCGAACCGCTCTGGCAGACCGCGCTCGACGATCTGGCGTCCGCGTTTCACCTGATCAACGACGAACACAACGCGATCACCCAGCCGATCGAGTAGCGCGTCAACTGCGGCCGACTTTGCTGTGGTTGAGCCGGAACTTGAACAGGGCGACCAGTCCGCCCGCGACGCCGACGGCGAGCAGGATCAGGCACGGCTTGACGATGTCGCCGAACCCGGCGCCGTGCAGGATGACGTCCTGATATCCCTTCAGCGCCCAGTACTGCGGCGTGTACGGCGACAACGCGCGGGCCCAGGCGGGCAGGGTGTCGCGCGGGGTGATCGTGCCGGCGAGACCACCGATGGCCAGCGAGCCGACCTGCGCCATGATCGCGAGCTGATCGATGGTCCGGCACAACGAGACCAGTGCGATGCCGAACCCCCAGGTGGCGACGGCGAGCGACGCGGTGAGCGGAACGAGCAGCCAGGTCGAACCCTTGCTGTGCAGGTCCCACAGCGTGAACGCGACCAACCACAAGAAGGTCAGCTGGAACACCGAGAACAGCACGGACGGGAACGACTTCCCGAGGATCACCTCCACCGCGCGGACCGGCGCGGCCCGCAACCGATCCCAGGTCCCCCACTCGTGTTCGCGGAAGAACGAGGCGCCGAGCAGGGTCGTGATGAAGAACGCGAACAGCACGATCGTGCCCGGTCCCGACTGTTCGATGCCGGTGGCGTCGAAGTATCCGGTCAACCGCAGCTGCGCCCGGTTCGCGGGTGTCAAGAACGCCATCATGCCGATGGGCAGCACCATCATCACGATCAGCTGGGCCGGGTCGGAACGGATGCGGCGCAGATCCGCCCAGGACAACGCGCGTACCCGATCGACGGCAGAGTCATGCAACAGCATCTCGGATTCCTTCCACGGGCTGGTCGACCGCGTCCTGCGCCGCGCGCATGATCGCCAAGTAGGCGTTTTCCAGATTGGGGTGATGGATCTCCGCGGCCAGCAGCTGGTCGGTGTCGGTGTCCAAGGTGGCAAACAACTGCGCGAGCAGCTGTCCCGGGGTGTTGGTCGGGATGTTCAACCGCTTCGACTCCAGCACCGCGGCGCCGGGCGCGGCGAGGAACCCGCCGAGGCTCGCGGGGATGGCCGCCGAGAATTCGAGGCTCACCGCCGCCTGCGCGTACTGCTCCACCAGAGCCGCGGCACTGCCCTGCGCCAGGATCCGGCCCTCGTGCAGCACGACCACACGCGCGTCGAGCACCTCGAGTTCGGGCAGATAGTGCGTCGCGTACACGACGGCGGCACCCTGATCGGCCAGGTTGCGCACCTCGGCGAGCAGGTCCTGGCGTGCCGAAACATCGGCGCCGACCGTCGGTTCGTCCAGCCACAGCACATCCGGCTCGTGCAGCAACGCCATCGCCGTGTGCAGTCGCCGCTGCTGGCCACCCGAGAGTTGGTGCGCCCGCGTCTGTAAGAAGGGTGTGACGCCGAGCCGCTCGCCGACCTCGGCGATGCGGGCCGTGAGGTCCTTGCGACCGACGCCCATCAGCCTGCCGAAGAAGATGAGGTTCTCCTCGGCGGTCAGTGTCGGGTACACGCCGAGTTCCTGCGGCGCGAGGCCGAGTTTGCGCCGCGCCTGACGTGGTTTGCTGCGGATGTCGATGCCGTCGATGCGCACCGTGCCGGAATCGGCGGCGGTCAGACCGGAGACGATCGAGGCCGTCGTGGTCTTGCCCGCGCCGTTGGGGCCGAGCAGTCCGACGATCTCGCCGGGCCGCACGGTCAGATCGATACCGGTGAGGACCTGTTTCTTACCGTACGACTTGTTCAGGTCGGCGATCTCCAGCATCCCGCACCTCCTCACTCAGAATTGGCCATGGTGCGCCCCAACCGGCGGCGCCGAGCACCGAGACTTCCCCGGCGACAACGTCTTGCGCGGAGAACGCGTTGACGATGTCGGCGGCGACCGGTGCGATGGGATTGCTCACGGCACGTCCGCCCGGCGTGTTCGTCAGGTCGGTCCAGAGTCGCGGTGGCCGCACCACCACGACGTTCCAGGGATGGTGTCGCGCAACGTATTCCGCGAGACCCTCGACGGCCGCCTTGGCCGCCGCGTAGTGCGGCCACCAGCGTGGTGGCGCGAGTACCGCCTCCGAGGAGATCATCACCACCGTCGCCCCTTTGCGGAGCCGAGGCACGCACACCGAGAGCGGGGCGAAGACCAGCCGGGTGCTCGCCGCCATGAACTGTGCGGCGGTCTCGACCGCGTCCGGTGCCAGCGGCAGCGTCGGAATGGCCGGTGCGGCAAGCAGAACCACGCCGTCCAGGGGACCTTCCGGGAGTGCGGCGCCCAGCGCGTAGCCGTCGCTGGCGTCGGCGAGCACCGGCCACAAACGATCCCGGTAGGCGTGTGAGGCCGCCGCGAGCACCTCGGGCGCCCGGGTGCAACTCACCAGCACGCGCGCGCCCTGACTCGCCAAACCCAGGGATACCGCGGCACCGAGCCCCCGACTGCCGCCGACGACCAGGATGGTGCGCCCGGCCAGCGCGTCCGACGGCGGCAGCACCGCGGCGAGTTCGGCCGGGTCCGGGCCGGGCACCGACTCCCTGATCAGACTCTGCACCGTGACATCGGCACTGGCTCCGCAGCGCATGCCCGCGCGCAAGGTGACCAGCCCGGATCGCCGGTCCACCTCAGGTTCGGCGGTCTCGAATGCCACGGCGCCGGAACCGGATCCGTGCAACACCACGGTGCAGGCGACGAGCAGGGCGTCCCGGCCCGGCGTGCACATGCCGGTCCAGTAGCTGGCCCAACCGAGCACCGCCGCAACATGTTCGGGAACACGACCGCCGATGACTCGTGACACCAGACCCGCGATGAGCGGATAGTCCACGGAGTACGATCCGCGCTCCTGGCCGGGTGACTGCGCGGAATCGCCTGCCACATCGGCTAATCCGAGTACTCGCGGGGCGTCGCGGCGCGGTTCGTCCTCGGCGGCGGGACCGCACCACGGCAGCACCGAGCCGAGCCTGCACCGGATGCCGACCACCTCGATGCCGCCGAAGCTGACCCGGCCGCGAGCCTCGCTCTCCGACACCGTCCAGTCGACCTCGTAGCGACGACCGGGGATGGTGGGCTGCCGGAACGTCGCCCGGATATCGCGCACCGCCATCGGATCGGTGGTCTCGGCCAGCGCGGCCAAGGCGAGGGTGACCACCAGTGCGCCGTGCGCGACGGGCCTGCCGTACGGCGAGCGGTGGCCGAAGTCGTTGTCGACGTGCAGCGGGTTCCGATCGCCGACCGCGGCGGCGTAGGTCGCCACATCGGTATCGGTAACCCGGAACACCCTGCTGTTCATGACACCCGCTCCTGCCGTGCGGCCGCCACGATGGCGGCGATCTCGGCTAGCGACGGCTCCGAGGTGAGCGTGCGCTCCGGAAGTTCCACGCCGAAGGCGCGTTCCACCGCGTAGACCAGCCGCACCTGGGCGAGCGAGTCCCAGGTGTCCATGTCCGCGCGCACCGTGTCGGGGCCGTGCGCGGCCGGCTCGCCGACCACCTCGGCGAACAGCTCGAGCAACTGTTCCATCAGATCAGTAGCCATGTTGCACCTGCGCCTCTCGCACATGCGGGCTGCGTGCGGGCACGCCGCCCGAAAGGTCGTAACCGAACACCGACCCCTGCTCGGACTCCGCGTCCAGCGCGAAGCCGTGCCCGGGGTACAGATCGCGCACCAGCGCGTTGCGGGCGGTCGGGAGATACCGGCCCACCAGTCGCGAACTGCCCTGTGCCAGCGCCCATTCGGCGGCGGCGGCCAGCAGATTGTTCTCCACGTTCCGCCCGATCACCCGGCAGCTGAGCAGCAGCGTATCGATCTCGACGGCACCGCCGAGGTCTTCGGCGAGCAGCACACCGACGATGCCGTGGTCGGCGAAGCGGTCCCGCAGGCGCAGCGTGGCCGCGAACCACTGTGGGTCCTCGGCGATCTTGCGGACCTGGGTCTGGGTGTGCCTGCGGGTGGTCAGGTTGAACTGGTTGGTCTTGGCGATCAGCTGCGCGGCCCGGTCGAGGGTGGTGCTGTTGATCGGCTCGATGGTGGCCACCATCTCCAGGCCGGCCAGGAACTCGTCGAGGTTGTCCGTCGCAGTCCGCTCGGCGGCGGCGAGGGCCTGGTAGGAGCGCTGCCTGGTGAAGTCCTCGCTGGACAGCGAGCCCGGGTGCAGCCACGGCAGCGCCGCCAGTTCGGGGGCGAACTTCGCGGCGGCGGCGGGCAGGCACAGCGCGCGCACCTCCGGGTGTGCCGCGACCACCTGGGCGCATTCGGCGGGATTGTCGTCCACGAAGACGAAACTCGACAGGCCGAGCCGGATCTTGTCCGAGATCTCTTGCAGCTGTTCGGATTTGGGCCGCCAGTCGGCGACGATGTGGGTGAAGTCCTCGACCCGCAGCACCATGCCGGGCGCCTCCGCGATGGCACGCAGTGCGAGGTCACGATCGTTCTTGCTGGCCACCGCGAGCAGCACGCCGCGCTCGGTCAGTGCGCGCAGGTAACGCTGGAAGTCGGCGAACGCCTCGCCGTCCGCGCCGGTGCCGACGCGAATGCCGTCGATGCCGTCGTCGCCGAGGATGCCGCCCCACAGGGTGCCGTCCAGGTCGACGACCACGCAGCGCGCCGAACGGCCGCGGTCGGCGGCGATGGTGTCGGCGATGGCCGCGGCGAGCCAGGGCAGGCTGTCCGGTGCGTACGGCTGGCGGACCCGGTACCAGCTGCGCGGGTCTTCCCACTGCCGCAAGCCGACCTGGGCGGCGAGCTGCTCGACGTCGACGAAAAGCACTCGGCCCGCAGCGTGCTCGGCGAGCCGCGTATTGATCTCCCGCACCCGATGGGACAGCGATTGCGGTGCGCGCCAGGCGGCCGGGCCGTAAGCGTCCACCGCGGGCGGCGCGAAACCGAGCTGGACGACCCGGACACCGGAACGAGCGGCCGCGTCCCAGAGGCCGACCCAGCGGTTGACGGTCTCGTCCACCGTGCCGGTGATGTCGTGGTGGGTACCGGCCAGCACCACGTAATCGCCCTCACGGAACGGTGTTTGGGGCGCGAGCAGCACCTGTTCGACCTGACCGAACGGGAAGGACAGCAGTTCCGGCGTCAATCCGGCCCTGGCGCCCGCCACGGGCAGCAGTTCGGCGAGGAAGTCGGTGGTGTAGGTGGCCAGCAGTGCCATCCGCACCGCGACGCCGGGCGTACCCGGTTCGCGCGCAAGCGCTTTCGCCCGCTGCGTCCACGTCACGTAGCCGTCGGCGGGGGAAAGCTGCACTGCCACATCGGTTGCCATGGCTACTCCCCCGCCGTGCGGGGACGGTGCGCGAAGGCCAGGTGCTTACCCTCGAATTCCGCCAGCGACAGCAGCGTCTCGGCGATGTGCGCGGTGTGCACAGTGCGGCCCCCGGCGGCGCGCATCCGGGCGTGCATCAGCAGCGGCGGCAGTTTGCGCCATTGCGTGACCGCGCGTTCCCAGTGGTCACGACCATCGGCATCGAGCAGTTCGGGATCGAGGTCGGCCGCCCACAGTAGTAGTTCACGCTGGCGAAGCGCCTGCCACAAATCGTCCAGCTGTGTGAAGTCATCTGGTGTCGAGGCGAACTGGTAGCGGCTGGCCAATGCCACCAGTGCATCGCCGCCGACGAGACGGTCCTCGCGCGGTGACAGTGGCGCGACCGGATGGGATTCGAGCCACCGGTAGGTCCGGCCGGCATGGATCGCGTTGGAACCGGCCATCGCCCGTTCCCGCAGCAGTGCGACGGTGTCGTCCGCGCCGAGACCCACCGACCAGTCGCGCAGTTCCGCCGCCGAGAGCACCGGGACCCGTTGCCCGGCTTGCTTGCCGAGCTCGGTGGTCATCGTGAGCGGGTCTTCCACGACCCAGCCGTCGAGGGTCTCGACGATGGCCAGCCAGTGCGGGGCGTGCCAGCGCTGGTAACCGTGCTGCCACGGCAGGTGGAAGATGTCGGCGAGCAGCACCGCCGAACCGTGCTCGGCCACTTGCTCTTCGAGCGCGTGATAGGCCGTCGCCCAGTCGTCCGTGCCGTTCACCCGGAGGCCGAGCGCGGGCAACGGCGGGGTCGCATCGTGCTCGAACAGCAGCAGGGCGGCCTCGGCGGGGCTCACCGCGAGCGTCGGGCCGCCCGCGAGCAGCGGCCGCCACCACTGTGTTTCGCCCCTGGCCACCAGTGCGCTCGCCAATGCCGCGGTGAAGCAGGTCAGCTTGTCACCGTGTGGAGCGAGGGCCGTGGTCATTTGGCACCCCGGAGCGTGCCGTCGAGGTAGGCGGTGCGCGACGCCGAACGCTGGATCTTGCCGCTCGACGTGCGCGGAATCGCGCCGGGGCCGAGCAGCACCACCTCGTGCACGCCGACGTCGTGAATGGTGAAGATGGCCTGGCGCACCGCGTTCCGCAGTTCTTGCGCGGTGGCTTCGTCGTCGGCGGGGATCCTGGCCTCGATGAGCACTACGATCTTCTCCTGCACACCGACCTCGACGGAGAAGGCCGAGCAGCGACCGGGCAGCACCAAGGGGTGGGCCTGCTCGGCGGCGTCCTCCAGGTCCGGCGGGTAGTAATTGCGGCCGTCGATGATGATCAGGTCCTTGAGCCGGGTGGTCGGATAGACCTCGCCGTCGTGCAGGAAGCCGATGTCGCCGGTGCGCAGGTAGTACTTGCCGTCGCGCGGCGCGAGTTCGCCGCGGAAGGTGTGTTCGGTCTCCTCCGGCCGGTTGTAGTAGCCGGTGCAGACGGCCGGGCCCGCGACCCAGATCTCGCCGAGCCGGTCCTCGGGCAGCGGCTCCCTGGTCTCCGGATCCACGATCTGGATGGTGGTGCCCGGTGCCGCGGCACCGCCGCTGACGATGCTCGCGCCGTCCTGGGCTACCACCACCTGGCCCGAGGCGAGCGCGTCGCGGTCCACCGTGAGCGTCTGCACGCCGGACAAGGTTCGCCAGTTCACCGATACGATCAGGGTCGACTCCGCCAGCCCGTACCCGGCGATCAGACTCGAGCGCGCCAGGCCGTGGTCGGCGAAGGCGGCATGGAACTTCTCGATGGTGCTCACCCGCACCGGCTCCGCGCCGGACAGCGCATACCGCCACCGGCTCAGGTCGATGCCTTCGAGCTCCTTGGGGCCGATACGTTCGGCGCACAGCTCGTAGCCGACGTTCGGCGAGGCCGCGAAGACCTGGGCGGGGTGGTCGCTGATCGCCTGCAGCCAGCGCTGCGGCCTGCGCAGGAACGACGTCGGCGACATCTGCACCACGCCATGGCCGTTGATGATCGGCATGATCACCCCGACCATCAGGCCCATGTCGTGGAACAGCGGCAGCCAGCTGACGAAGCCGACCTCCTCGTCGGCGGAAATGCCGACGTGGTACATCATTTCGTAGACCTGCCTGGCATTGTCCAGCAGTCCGCGATGCGGCACCATCACCCCGGCGGGCGTGCGGGTGGAGCCGGACGTGTACTGCAGCAGGGCGATCTGCTCGCGGTCCACCAGGACGGGTTCCCAGTCGATCGCGAGCTTCTCGTCCACCTCGCCGGTGGTCACGATGAGGCGGGTGGTGTCGGTCGGCGAATTGTCCAGCCAGGCAGTCACATTGGCCAGCGCACCGTCGGTGGTCACCAGGCAGGCCGGGTCGGCGTCGACACAGACGGCGTCGATGCGCCCGTTGGAGTTGTGTGCGCTCGGCGGATACAGCGGCACCGCGATGATCCCGGCGTAGAGGCAGCCGAAGAACGCCTTCACGTACTCCAGGCCCGGCGGTAGCAGCAGCACCGCACGGTCGCCGGGGCGTGCGACCTGAAGCAGGGTGGCCGCGTATGCCCGTGCCGCACGGTCGATCTCGGCGTAGGTCAGCGACTCGGTCTCGCCATGCTGGGACGACGAATCCGGGTAGTGCAGGAAGCTGTACGCGACCCGGTCCGGTCGCCGCGCGGCCTGGTTCGTCAGCGCGCGCACCAACGTGTCGTACTCGAGCGCGCCCCCGGTGAGCAGTGTTGTGGTCATACTCCGACCTCCTGTGGTGACGGCGCGGCGAGGAAGCCGACCTTGCGGAAGTAATCCAGGTAGCGGATGAACAGGTCACGGGAGACCGGCGGGCACTGCACGCCGACCCGATCCAGTGCGGTGACGGCCTGGTCGACGTCGAACTGGATCAGCGGGGTGAGGCCGCCGTTGGCGCTCAGCAGGCTGAGCACGCTGAAGGATGCCGATCCCGGGCCCGCGCTCGCGGCGTGCGCGGCGATCGCGTCACGCCACTGGTCGAGGGCGACCAGGCGCACCGGCCAGCCGCTTTCGCGCAGCCAGCCGATCGCGTCGGTGAAGCTGCACGGCTGCGGGTTGCGCAGGTGGTAGATGTGCGGGCCCGGTTCGGCATTGCGGGCCAGTTCGACCATGGCCGCGCCGGTGAAGTCGGCGGGCGCCAGGTCGACGGCGAAGTCCACCTCCGGCGCGAGACCCACCTCCTGGCTGGCCTTGACCAGCAGCCAGAAGAAGTCGCTGGTCTGGCAGGCGCCGGTGCGGCTGCCGCCGCCGATGCGGCCGAGCCGGAACACGCTCACCGGCAGGCCGCGCTCGCCCGCCTCGGTGACCAGCCGTTCGGCCACCCACTTGCTCTGTAGATAACCGAGCGACAGCTGGGTGGGATCCTGGGCGGGCAGCGGTGCCGCGACCCGGCCGTCGACCGCGTCGCCGGGGCCGAGCACATACAGCGACGACACGAAATGCAGTGGGGCGCCACTGGTTCGGGCCAGGGTGATGAGCTCCTGGGTGCCCTGGATATTGGCCGCCGCCAGCACCCGGTACGGCAGCGCGAAGTTCACCTGCGCGCCGTTGTGGTAGATCGCGTCGATAGTGCGGCCCAGCAGCAGGAACTGCTTCTCGGACAGCCCGAGTCGTGGCTCGGCCAGGTCGCCGAGGACCGGGATCACCCGGTCGATGGCCGCGCGGGGCAGCTCGTAGCTGTCGAAGGTGGCGGCCAGTCGCGCCAGGCCCTCTTCTTTGCTGTCCGCCCGCACCAGGCAGTGCACGCGGGAGTCGGTGCGCGCCAGGAGTTCATGGAGCAGGAAGGCGCCGACGAAGCCGGTCGCGCCGGTGAGCAGCACCTCGCCCGTGCTGGGCGGTGTGGCGGTCCACGGTGCGGCAGGCCATGATTCGATCGCCGTGGCCACCTCGGCCTCGAGGTCGATCGATTCCGCCGCCGCGGTCTCCCCTGCGAGCAGAGCGACCACACCGGCCACGGTCGGCCGGGCGAATAGTGAGCCGAGCGGAATGTCTTCGCCGAAGGTTTGTTTCAGCCGCAGGATCAGCTGCGCCGCCAGCAGCGAGTGGCCGCCCAGGTCGAAGAAGTTGTCTTCGCGGCCCACCCGCGGGATGCCGAGGACGTGGGCGAAGACGCCCGCGACCCGCTGTTCGAGCGGGGTGCGCGGCGGCTCGTACTCCAAGGTGTTGCGGCGCAGGACCGGGGCGGGCAGTGCGCGACGGTCCAGTTTTCCGTTGGTGGTCAACGGGAATTCGTCCAGCACGAGCACTGCGGCGGGCACCATGTGTTGCGGCAGTCGCCGGGCCAGGTGCGCACGCACATCGACGACCAGGTCGTCACGTACCTTGACGCGCAACGGATCCGAGATGAAGAGATCGTCCGGCCATTCGGCGTCGCGGGCCGCCGGGATCGACGGCAAGGCGACATCCCAGCCGGTCACCACGACGTCGTATCGGCCGCCGGGCCGGCGCAGCGCCTCGAAGCGGTACGGCAGCTGATCGGCTAGGGCCAAGTAGTCCTCTGGGCTCACGCCACCGGAATCGGCGAGAGCGGCACGGATCTGGGCCGCGCCGGCCCGGCCGCGCTGCAACTCGCCGACCACCGCCAGTGGACCGGCCACCCGGGCGTCGAGGACATCGGCGATCAGCACCGCTGCGGGACGGTCGCGCTCGAGCAGGTCCGCCAGTTGCTGCGGCGTTGTCGTGGCGTCGAGCAGTTTCGGCCGCACCGGTAGCCCGCGTTCGCCCGCGTACAGCACCGCGTCGTAGCGGAATCGGGACATCTCGTTGAGGTACTCGCCGCGCTTGAGCCGGATCCTGGAGCCGGTCAGCGTCGGATGCGCGGCCACGAACTCCTCGAAATACCGTGGCGCGATTACCAATTCAGCATCCCTGTCGAGGGCGGCCCGCACCGCGGGCGCGAGCTCGGCGGCACCGGCGGACGGCGCGTTGGTCGCCTCGACGGTCGCGTGGAACGACTCGCTGAGCGTGAGGTCGCGGACGTCGCCGACGAACAGCACGCCTTCGGGGGCGAGCAGGCCGGCCACGGACTCCAGCACGCGGGTCAGATAGTCGGCGCTCGGGAAGTACTGCACCACCGAGTTGATGAGGATGACGTCGTACGGGCCCGCGACGTCGTAGGGCAGCTCGTCGGCGGCACACAGGTCCAGCCGGACGTGCTCCAGGTCCCGGTTGCCCGCGACGATCTTGGTCCGCACGTTCTCGATGGCCGAGGCGGAGACGTCGGTGGCGTCGTAGACCGCGCACTGCGGCGCGAGCCGGGACAGCAACAGGCCGGTGCCGCAGCCGATTTCGAGGACTCGTTGCGGTGCGAGCGTGCGCACCGCGGCAACGGTGGCCTCGACCCATTCCCGCATGTGCTCCTCGGGGATGGCGGCGTTGGTGTAGGAGTCGTTCCAACCGGAGATATCGAAATCGGCGGCGCCCTCGTGGCCTTGGCGGTAGGTGCTGTTGAAGACGATCTGCCAGTTGGCGACCTGATCCTGTTCCGCGTCGGCCGCGTCGGCGGTCGCGTCGCCGGGGGTGAAATAGGCGACCAGGGAGAGGTTTCCGCCGGTGTCCTTGCGCGCCAGCACCACCGACTGGTCGACGCCGGGGTGCGCGGTGATCGCGGCCTCGATCTCGCCGAGTTCGATGCGGAAACCACGCACCTTGACCTGCTGATCGATCCGGCCGAGGTATTCGAGATCGCCGTCGGCCCTGCGGCGGGCGAGATCGCCGGTCCGGTAGACCCGGCGTCCGCCCAGCACCGGGCTTTCCACGAAACGTTCGGCGGTGAGGTCGTCACGGTTCAGGTAGCCGCGCCCGACGCCGGGACCGGAGACGAGCATCTCCCCTGCCACCCCATCGGGTACCGGGCGGCCCGCCGGATCGACGATCAGCACGCCGAGATCGGGCAGTGGGACACCGATCAGGCTGCCCGCCGCCGACACCACATCCGCGCGGGTGAGCTCGCGATAGGTGACGTGCACGGTCGTTTCGGTGATGCCGTACATGTTCACCAGCCGCGCGGACTCGCCGTAGCGGTCGAACCATGGTGTGAGCGTGGACAGATCGAGCGCTTCACCACCGAAGATCACCCAGCGCACCGACAGCTCCGTGCTCGGCGCGTTCTCCAGCGCACGCAGCAGTTGGGTGAACGCCGACGGAGTCTGGTTGAGCACCGTGACCTGTTCGCGCGCAAGCAGTTCCGCGAACTCCGCGGTGGACCGGCTGACCGAGCCGGGAACCACGACCAACCTGCCGCCGTAGAGCAGCGCGCCCCACATCTCCCAGACGGCGAAGTCGAAGGAGTACGAGTGGAACATCGTCCACACGTCCTGCGGGCCGAAGTCGTACCAGCGCCTGGTGGTGGAGAACAGGCGAACCACGTTGGCGTGCTCGATGACCACGCCCTTGGGCACGCCGGTCGAGCCCGACGTGTAGATGACGTAGCACGGGTCGTGCGGTTCGGCCGTCGCCAATGGCAGATCGGCCACGCTCTCGTCCGGCGACTGATCGATGAGCAGCAGCTCGGGGCCCGATGCCGCCGCCGAGACCAGCGAGCTGTGGCTGATCACCAGTCGCGCACCGGAATCCGCGATCATGAACTCGATCCGGTCGGCCGGATACATCGGGTCGAGCGGCACATAAGCAGCACCGGCCCGCAGCACCGCGAGGATCGCGACGACTACCTCGGCGGACCGCTCGAGGTGGATGCCGACGAACGAACCACGGCCGACACCGCGGGCGCGCAGGCGCTGGGCCAGCCGATCGGCGGCGGTCGCCAGCTCGGCGTAGCTCAACGTGCTGTCGCCGAACGTGAGCGCCACCGCGTCGGGGGTCTGGCTCGCCTGCGCCGCGAAGAGTTCGTGCAGCGTCCGGGCGGGCTCGAAGGCGGGCTCGCTGGGCAGTGCCGCGGCCAAGGCGCGTTCCCGCTCGACCGGCTCGAGGAAGTCCAGCTCCGGCAGCGCGGTGTCGGGCTCGGCGACCACGGCGGTGAGCAGGGCGACGAAGTGCCGGGCGATGGCGGCGACGGTGGGCTCGTCGTACAGGTCGACGTCGTATTCGAAGGCGCCGACGAGTTCCGCACCGACCTGGCGCAGGGTCACCAGCACATCGAATTTGGTGGTGCCCGAATGGACTTCGACGTATTCGGCGCTGAGGCCGGGAATCGCGAGCTCCGGCAGTGCGGTGTTCTGGAGTACGACGGCCGTGCGGAACAGCGGCGAGTGGCTGAGTTCCCGATCGGGCCGCACATGCTCGACGACGAGGTCGAACGGCGCCTCCTGGTGATCGAACGCGTCGAAGACGACGCGCTGTTCCCTGGCGAGCAGCTCGCGGAACGTCGGCGCACCGGACAGATCCGTCCGCAAGGCGAGCGCGTTGACGAAGAACCCGATGAGCGGCTCGATCTCCGGCCGGTTGCGACCCGCGATCGGCGTGCCGACGGTGATGTCCTCCGCGCCGGTGTAATAACGAAGCAGCGCTTTGAATCCGGCCATCAGCGCGATGAACAAGGTGGCGGGGCGATCGTTCACCCTGACCTCGTCGGCCAGCTGCCGCAGCCCCGACAGCACCGGCGCCGGGAGGGTGAACGGCACTCTGGCGCCACGGTTTTCCGGCTCGAGCGCGCGCGGACGGTCGGGGTGGAAGGTGACCAGCGGCGGTTCGTCGCCGAGCACGCCGCGCCAGTAATCGAGGTCGGCGCCGAACTTGTCCTGCTGCGCGAGATCCTGGAGCCACGTCGCGTAGTCCGGGTATTGCAATGGTAGAGCGGGCAGTTCGGGCTGATGCCTGCCTGCGGTCAAGTCGGCGTAGGCCGACATCAGTTCGGTGGCGAACACCCCGAGCGACCAGCCGTCGGAGATGATGTGGTGCATCGCGACCGCGAAGATCGAATCGTCCTCGCTCAACCGCACCAGCAGCACCTCGACCAACTGACCGGACAGGTCGAACACGGTCCGGCTGAACTGCTCCACCTGCGCGATCGCGTCGGCAAGCGGTCGCTGCGCATCCAGCTGCGCCGGGGACACCATGGTCATCGGCAGCGGCGCCACCGGCCCGACCACCTGCACCGGAACACCGTCGCGCACTTCGATGCTGGTGCGCAGCGACTCGTGCCTGGCCACGACCAGCGACAGCGCGCCCTGCAGGGCCGCGACGTCGAGGTGGCCGCGCAGGCGCAGCGCCAGCGGCATGGTGTAGGTCGCCCGATCGGGAAACAGCTGCTCCAGGAACCAGATCCGCTGCTGCGCGGCCGAAAGCGGCGCGGCGGCAGTGGGATCGGGGCGGCGCGGGATGCCGGCGCGCGGCGTGCCACCGGCGGCCCAGCGGCGCAGCAACGCGCGGCGGGACGCACCCGAATCGACGAGTTCAGGCATTGTTGCTCCGTTCTTCGGCCGCCCCCGGCTGCTCGAGCAGTTGCTCGACCTCGCTGTCGGACAGGTCGTCCAACCGCTGCATCAGATGTGCGGCGATGGTGTCGGCCATCCCCGCGGCGGTCGGCGCGGCGAACAGCTCGCCGAGGGCGAGTTCCAACGGGAAGACGGCGCGCAGCTGGGTCGCCACGTGCACCGCGAGCAGCGAATCGCCGCCCGCCTCGAAGAAATTCGCGTCGTCGGCGATCTGCTCGACACCGAGCGCCGCGCACCAGACCGAGACGACCCGGTTGCGCACCGAGACCACGAAGTCGTCCTCGTCGTCTGGTGCGGTGTCCTCGCTTTTCACCGGGGCCGCCGGGGCGGGGCGCTCGGTGTCGAAGCGCCGGGTGGGTACTGCTTCCGGCGGGTCGACCCAATAGCGTTTCAGGGCAAAGGGATACGTCGGCAGGCTGACGGTGGCCGGTGTCTCGCCGCCGTAGATGGCGTCGAAATTCACCGTGACACCGGACAACCAGAGTCGTGCCGCCGCGTCCACGATCGTGGTCTCGGCCGAGCCAGTGCCGAGGCTGCCGACCGCCGCCGCTGCTCGATCGGCAGTGCGCAGGAACGAGACCAGCGACTTACCCGGGCCGACCTCCAGCGCGACCGTCCCCTGATTTCGGCCGACCAGGCCGATGGCGGCTTCCCGGAAGCGCACCGTGCTGGTCATCTGCCGAGCCCAGTAGGCGGGGTCCACCGCCTGCTCGGCGGTGATCGGCGCACCGGTGACGTTGGACCAGAACGGGATCTGCGGGGCCTGGCGCGGCACGCCACGCACGAGCTCCGCGAAGCGGGCGGCGGCCTCATCCATGAGTGGCGTGTGGAACGCGTGCCCGACGGGCAGTAGCGAGCTCGGCACGCCCTCCTCCGACAGCTCACCGGCCAACCGGAACAGCGGCGCGGGTGCGCCGGCCACGACGCAGCGAGTGGCGGAGTTGTCGGCGGCGAGCCACACGTCCTCCGGCAGGCGGGCGGCGATCACGTCCACGCCCTTGGAGACGGCGAGCATGCCGCCGGGCGGGGCCGCCGCCATGATCCGGCCGCGCTCGACCACCAGGGCCAGCGCGTCGGACAGCTCGAAGACGCCCGCGAGGGTGGCGCAGACCAGCTCGCCGAGACTGTGGCCCAGCAGTTCCCGTGGTTCGGCGCCGAACTCACGCCACATTCCGGCCAGTGCGTACTCGACCGCGAACAACGCGACCTGGGTCTGTTCGGTGCCGTCGCCGGTGCGCACCGCGGCCTCCAGGTCGAAGCCGGTGCGGTCGCGCAGGATGTCCGCGCATTCGCGGAATCGGTCACCGAATTGCCGGACGGTCGTGGCGAGTTCGAGGACGGCGGTGCCGAGCGCGACGCCTTGGCCGGGGAACAGCCACGCGAGAGCGGGAGACGGCATGGCCTCCCCCGCTGCCGGCTTTCCTAGTGCAGCTGCGGCCTCTGCGGTTGTGCTCGCCACGACCACGCGGCGATGCGGGAAGGTACGGCGGCCCTGCGCCAAAGTGTTAGCGACGGAGGCGAGTTCGGCGTCGGTGCCGCGCAGGTGCTCGGCGAGCCGGACAGCGATGCGGTCGGCGTCCTGGGCGGTGCGGCCCGAGATCAACAGTGCGCGCGGTCCGGGTTGCACGGCGGCAGGCTTTGGCGTCGGCGGCTGCTCCACGATCACATGGGCGTTGGTGCCGCCGATACCGAAGGCGCTGACGCCTGCCCGGCGCACGTCATCGGACCAGGTCCGCAGTTCGGTGTTGACGAAGAACGGGCTTGCCGCGAAGTCTATTTCGGGATTGGGCCGGGTGTAGTGCAGGCTGGCCGGGATTCGGCCCTCCCGCACGGCGAGCACCGCCTTGATGAACCCCGCGACGCCGCCCGCCGAATTGAGATGGCCGACATTGGCTTTCACCGAGCCGAGCGCGCAGTACTGGTTCGCGTCGGTGTGCTCGCGATACGCCGCGCTCAGCGCCGATACCTCGATCGGATCGCCGAGTTTGGTTCCGGTGCCGTGCGCCTCGACGTAGCCGATGGTGTCTGCGCTGATTCCGGCCGCCGACAACGCTTCCCGGATGACGGCGCGCTGGCCCGCGATGCCCGGAGCGGTGTAACCGATCTTGTTGGCGCCGTCGTTGTTCACCGCGGAGCCCAGGATGACTGCGTGGATGTGGTCGCCGTCGGCGAGCGCGTCGGCGAGCCGCTTGAGCACGACAACGCCCACGCCCGAACCGAAGACGGTGCCGCCCGCGTCGGCGTCGAACGCTCGGCAGTGACCGTCCGGGGAGAGGATCGAGCCCTCCTCGTAGATGTACCCGGCTTCCTGCGGCACCTGCACACTGGCACCGCCCGCCAGCGCCACGTCGCACTGGAAGTCGAGCAGCGCCTGCGCGGCCTGGTGCACGGCGACCAGCGAGGTGGAACACGCCGTCTGCACGGCGACGCTCGGACCGGTCAGGTTCAGCTTGTAGGACACCTTGGTGGCCATGTAGTCGGAGGCGTTGCCGTGCAACGCGTGCAGCTGCGAACTGGGACTCTGGAACACGCTCGCATGGCCGACCAGGTTGCGCAGCAGATAGGTGCTGATGCCCGCGCCCGCGAAAACACCGACCGGCGTGGGATCTTCGGCCGCGATGTGGCCCGCGTCCTCCAGCGCCTCCCAGGCGCACAGCGTGAACAGGCGGTGCTGCGGGTCGGTGAGTTGTGCTTCGCGCGGGGTCATCTCGAAGAACTCCGCGTCGAACTTGTCGGCGTCGGCGAGCAGCGCGCCCGCGTGCACGTAACCGGCGGGCGGGTCGGCCGGCAAGGCTTCCGGCGCGAGCGGGCGCACCGATTCGCGGCCCTCGCACAGGTTGCGCCAGTACTCGGTGACGGTGTCCGCGTCCGGGAATCGGCACGCCATGCCGATCACCGCGACCCGGAACTCGCTGTCGTCGTGGGTCATCGCTGGCTCCCAACGCTGTCGGGCCGGGTCTCGGTGGCCTGGCGGTGTGCCCGGCGACGGGCCGCGGCCGCGCGCCGGTCCTGTCCGCGGTCCGTATCGTCCTGCGGGGCCGTCCGACCGGCCAGCGACTTCGCCAGCCCGTCGACGGTCGGTGCGGCGAACAGGTCGGTCATCGCCAGCTCCACGCCGAGGCGGCGCTCGAGCAGGCCACGCACCCTGGCCAGCGCCAGCGAATGACCGCCGAGGTCGAAGAAGTTCTGCCCGAGGCCGACCTCGCGGTCGAGCACCTGCGCCCACACCTCGGCGACGATCCGCTCCAGCTCGGTGCCCGGCGGAGTGAACACCGGTGCCGCGGCGGGCGCGATCTTCGGCAGTTTCGCGCGGTCGAGCTTGCCGGTGAGGCCGCGCGGCAGGTTGTCGAGGACCATGTAGGCCGACGGAATCATGTAGTCCGGCAACCGGGTACGCAAGAACGCCGACAGCTCGAGGTAGTCGGGCTCCAGTGGGCCGTCTTGAGTGAGGTAGGCGACCAGCCGCGGTACGTCGGCCTCGGTGTCCAGCACCACGGCCGCCTCGCCGACCGTCGAGTGCGATCGCAGGAACGTCTCGGCCTCGCCCGGTTCCACCCGGTGGCCGCGAATCTTGACCTGCCGGTCCTTGCGGCCGACGAACACCAGCGTGCCGTCGGGCAGCCGGCGCGCCAGATCGCCGGTCCGGTAGAACGGAATGCCGTTGGGGCCGGTGCCGAACACCTTTTCGGTGAGTTCCGGCCGGTGCCAGTAACCGATGGCCACGTGTGAGCTGCGCAGCGCGATCTCGCCGTAAACCTCGGTGGGGCGGCCACTTCCGTCGACCAGCTCCACCTCGACGCCCTCGACC
Source organism: Nocardia suismassiliense (assembly GCF_900269665.1). Lineage (GTDB taxonomy): Bacteria > Actinomycetota > Actinomycetes > Mycobacteriales > Mycobacteriaceae > Nocardia > Nocardia suismassiliense. The sequence goes on along the minus strand of NZ_LT985361.1, from coordinate 4,174,570 downwards.
GGGTGTCCGATCGGCACCCCGGCGCGGTCGGCGTCCTCGGGAGAAATGATGTGCTGCAAGGCGACCGAGCATTCCGACGGCCCGTACAGGCTGACCAGTCGGCAGGCCGGCGTGAAGTGCTTGCCGAAGTCGACGACGTCGCCGCGGACCACCTCTTCGCCACCCAGCGCTACCAATCGAAGCTCGGCGGGTACCCACGGCCCGTCGGTGTCGCTGAGCAGGTAGCGGAAAAGCGTTGGGGTGCAGTGCAGCACGGTGACCCCGGCGCGTTCGATCTCCTCGCGCAGGCCCGCGGGGCTGAACAGATGCGGGTCGATCACGTACAGCTCGGCCCCCGCCACCGCGGCGCCGAACGAGTTCAGCACGCCGGCATCGAAGGTGTAGCGGGCGGGCGCGGCCACGACGTCGTCGGGTCCGATGCGTAGTCGCCGCGCGTAGGTGACCGCGTGGGCCAGCGCGTTGCCGCGGCTCTGCGCCACACCTTTCGGGCGGCCGGTCGAGCCGGACGTGTGCAGGATGTAAGCGAGGTCGTCGGCGCTGATGTGGGATTTCGCCCAGGTCGACAGGTCGTTGGTGAGGATCGTGCTCACGGCGGGGTCCGGTTCGGCACGCCCGGAGACCGGGAAGACATGCGCCCCACCGGCGATCGAACGGCCCAGCTCCGCCAGCGACGGATCGCACAGCAGCGCGGAGACATCGGCCTCCTCAATGATCTCGATCAGCCGGGCCTGCGGTGCGCGCGGGTCGAGCGGAACGTAGGCGACACCCGCACGCAAGGCCGCCCAGACGGCGACGAAACTCTCCGGCGTGTGGTCGTAGAGCAGCGCGACGCGGCTGCCGTCGAGGCCGGCGCCGATGAGCTTCTTGGCGATGACCGCGGTGATCGCGTCGAGTTCGGCGAAACTCGTGCTGCGCTCCCCCGCCCGCAACGCCGGGGCACTGCCGCGCAGGTCGATTACGGTGTCCAGCCGGTCGATCAACAGTTCGTCCGGGGCCGCCTCGGGCACCATCGCGGTACCCGGCAGTGCCCAGACCGCCTCGGCGACAACCTCGTCGGGGTCCGCCAGGCCGATCTCACCGACGCGCTGATCGGGTTCCGCCACGATGCTCGCGAGCGCCGTCGCGTAATGCCGCAGTGCCCGAACCGCAGTCGGTGCGTCGTAGAGGTCGGCGCTGTATTCCAGAGTCAGCTTCGTCGGGCCGTCGGTCTCGTCGACGGTGAGATCGAAGTCCATCTTGGCAGTCGTGCGGGGCGCGTCGACGAGTTCGACGTCGAGGCCGGCCATATCGAGAGACGGGGGCGGCGTGTTCAAGTAGTTGAACATGACCTGGGCCAGCGGGGTGCGGCTCATGTCCCTGGTCGGCACCATGGCCTCGATGACCTTCTCGAAGGGCAAGTCCTGGTTGGCATGTGCGGACAGGACCGTCTTGCCGACGCGGGCCACCAGTGCGGTGAAGGTCTCCTCCGGGTCGATCTCGGTCCGCAGGGCCAAGGTGTTGAGGAAGCAGCCGACCAGCGGTTCGACGGCCGACCGGGTGCGGCCCGCGATCGGCGAGGCCACGATCAGATCCTGTTGGCGGGTATACCGATTCAGCATTGTGTAGAAGGCGGCGAGCAGCACCGCGAAGGTGGTGACGCCGCTGCGGGCCGCGAGCGCCCGGACCTCGGCCATCACCTGCGGGTCGACGGCCAGCCGCTCGACCGCGCCGCGGGAGGTGCGGCGGGCCGGACGTGGCCGGTCGCCGGGGATCTCGGTGACCGTCGGGTCGGCCAGTTCGGTCCGCCAGAACTCCAGTTGCCCGTCGAGCCGGTCGGCATTGCCGCGCTGCCAGGCCGCGTAGTCCGCGTACTGCACCACCAGCGGCGGCAGCGGTGCGGCCACGCCCGCGACCTCTGCGCGGTAATGTGCCGAAACCTCTTGGCTCAGTACGGCAACGGACCAGCCGTCACACACGATGTGGTGCAGCGCGATGGCCAGCAGGTATTCGTTCGGGGCCGACTTGATCAGGTGGTAGCGCCAGACCGGGCCCTCGGCCAGATCGAACGGGGCACGGTAGACGCTCGCCGCGAGCTCAGCCTCGGCGTCGCCGCGCTGTTCGGGCGGCAAGGTGCTGAGATCCGTGAACTCCAGCGGCCGTGGCGAATACGGGCGGACCACCTGACGCAGCTGACCGTCCTCGGTGGTCCGGTACACGCTGCGCAGCACCTCGTGCCGCTGTTCCACCAGCGCTAGGGCCTTCTCCACCGCGGCGACATCGAGCTCGCCGCGCAGCCGCAAGCCGCCGGGCATGATGTAGGTCGCGTTGCCGGGATCCAGGGTCTCCAGGAACCACAGGCGCTCCTGGGCATAGGACACCGCGAGCAGCTCGCCGTCGGTGCGCGGCGCGGCTTGCAGCGGGGACAGCGAATCCTGTTCCGCGGACGCCGTTTCGATCAGCCGGGCGGCCGTCACGATCGTCGGGCTCTCGAAGAGCTCGCGCAGCGAGATGCTCACGCCGAACTCGTCGAGGATCTGCGAGATCACCCGGGTTGCCGCGAGGGACGTGCCGCCGAGCAGGAAGAAGTCGTCGTGGCGGCCGATGTCGGTGCGCTCCAGCGCCTGTGCCCAGAGGGCCGCGAGCCGGGTCTCCCGCTCGCCGATGGGGGCTTCGAAAACGACCTCTGCCGAGTCGGCCGAATCCGATTCGGCCGCTTCGTCGTTCATCGTGTACTCGCGTACCGGCAGTGCGGCGAGCAGGTCGTCGACCGGTGTCTCCGGTGCGGTGGCCGCCGCGGCGGCGAGGGTCAGGAAGTCCTGCGCCAGGTCCGCTGCCGCCGTCGCATCGAGCAGTTTCGCGTTGTAGGTCAGGTGGCAGACCAGCTCGGAGCCGGTCTCGGCGACGTGCATGACCAGGTCGTAGAGGGTGGCGCCGGTGTCGATGGTGTGCCATTCGACGGTCAGGCCCCACTCGCTCAGGTCAGGTCGCTCCAGCACCTGTTGCACGAACAGTGTCTGAAAGACCGGGCTGTAAGCCGGATCCCACGGTCCGCCGATGGCCTCGACGATCTGCTCGAACGGGACGGTCTCGTCGTCGTAGGCCGCCATCGCTGTGTCGCGGGTGCGGTGCAGCAGCTCGCGGAAGGTCTGTCCGGTGGTGAGGTCGGCGCGGACCGGGACGGTATTGACGAAGTGCCCGATGGTTTTCGCGAGTTCGGCGTACGGGCGGGCCGCCATCGGGATGCCGATGCAGAAGTCACGCTGGCCGGTGCGCTGCGCCAAAGTCAGTTCGTAGCAGGCCAACAGGAAGACGAACGGCGGAACGCCGTGGGCCGCGGCAGAGGCGCGGACTGCTTCGGTCACCTGACGGGGGAACGAAGTCTCCACCCGCGCACCGGTGTTGCCCACGCGCCGCGGGCGGCGACCGATGGACAGGTCCAGCGGCGGGGCGCCACGCAACAGTGCGGCCCGGCGTTCGACCGCCGCCGCTTGCGTTGCGGGCGCGCCATGTTCGGCGCTCCACACGGCGTAGTCGGCGTACTGACGCGGCGGGACGGGCAGGATGCTCGCCGCGTCGTGCCGGGCGGCGCCGTAGGCCGCCCACAGCTGATCGATCAGCAGCGCGATCGACAATCCGTCCAGCACGAGGTGGTGCGCGACGACCGCGAGGATCCACTCCTGCTCGGCCAGCCGGATCAGCGCCCACCGCACCGGCGGCCGGGCCGCCAGGTCGAACGGGGCGACGGCGAGGGATTCGAGCAGCTGATCGACCGCCGCCGCGCGCGCTTTCGCGGGTACCAAGCGCAGGTCGGGCGTCTGCCAGTCGGCGCCCGTGGCCTCGACGACCTCGGCCCGCAAGCCCTCCGATGTCTCCTTGAAGACCGTGCGGAAGGCATGCTGCTGGTGGGTCACCGCGTCGGCGGCCGCGTGCAGTGCCGCGACATCGAGCGGTCCGGTGATCCGAATGCCCAGCGGCACATGGTAGATCGCGGCATGGCCGGCCAGCTGCTCGTGCAGCCAGATGCCACGCTGTGCGGGCGTCACCGGGAACGGCCCCGCGCCCTCGCGCAGCGGAACAGTGGTGGTGGAGATGCCCGCGGCGCGACGTTCCCGCAGGCGCGCCAACGCCAGGCTGCTAGCCGGTGAGTTCATGATCGCTCTCCAAAAGGGCGGCATCGGCCTGTTCGACCATCAGCTCCTCCAGTGCCGCCGCCACCTGAGCCACGGTCGGCTCCTGCAACATGCGCCGGAGCGCGAACTCGATCTCGAAGAGTTCGCGGAGTCTGCGGACGAACTGGGTGGCGGCCAGCGAATGCCCGCCGATGCGGAAGAAGTTCTCGAACACGCCGACCTGCTCCAGGCCGAGCAGCTCGGCCCACATCTCGGCGACCACCTGCTCGTATTCGGTGCGCGGCGCGACATAGTCGACGTCGGCGGTGAACAGATCCGTCGTCGCACGCGACACCGGGGCGGCTTCGACATTCGGCACGCCGCCGACGATCCGATACGACTTGCGCTCGAACGGATACAACGGCAACCGGGCCTGCGGTCGCTGCGCCGCGTCCACGCCGGCCCAGCGCACCTCGTGCCCGCGGACATGCAGTTCGCCGAGGGCGGCCAGCATCACCGAGAGGTCGTCCACGTCGCGGACCAGCGACGGCACCGCCACCCCGGCCCGGTCATGATGGCGCAGCAGGCTTTTCAGCATGCCGTTGAGCGCGGGGTGCGGGCCGATCTCGATGAACGAGCCGACGTTGGCGTCGATCATCGCGCCCACCGCCTCCGCGAACTGCACCGGGCGCACCACCTGATCGGTCCAGTAGAGGCCGTTCAGTTGTGCGCCGTCGACCCGGCCGCCGGTGACGGTCGAGAAGAACGGGATGCTGCCCTCGCGGGGCTGGATGCACGGCATGTCGGCCGCGAATTCCGGCAGGCAGTCGCGCATCAGCGGCGAGTGGAAGGCGTAGCGGCCGGGCAGGCGACGGGTCATCACCTGCTCGCCGTCCAGGCGGGCCAGGAAACCGTCGACGGCGCTGGTGTTGCCCGAGATCAGCGTCCACTTCGGCCCGTTGGTGCCGGCGAGGTAGACCCGTTGCGGCAGTTCGAGTTCCGCGGCGGGCAGGTTGACCACGGCCATGCAGCCGTTGTCGCGCAGGCGGCCAGTAGCTTTGGCACGAGCCGCGATGATCTGTGCCGCGGTGCGCAGATCGATCGCGCCGCTGACGTGCGCGGCGGCGACCTCACCGACGCTGTGCCCCACCACGGCGGCGGGCTTGATACCCCACGACTGCCACAGCGCCGCAAGGGCGACCTGGAGGGCGAACAGCACCGGCTGCGCCGTGCCGGTGTCGGCGAGGGCTTCCTCGTCTCGGCCCCGGTCCAGCACGGCGAAGGTGGACCAGCCGAGCTCGACCCGCAACTCGCGATCGACCGCGAGCAGGGCGTCACGGAAAACCGGCTGGTGCCGAATAAGCTTGCGGCCCATGCCGACCCACTGGTTGCCCTGGCCGGTGAAGACGAAGCCCACCTTGCCCGGGCCACTGCGCGGCACCCGGCCCGCGGCGGCGCCGAGCGGCAGCGAACCGCCGGAGATGGCGGTGAGCTGTTCGGCGAGGTCCGCGTGGTCCCGTGCGGCGACGGCTACCCGGAACGGGTGCTGGGCCCGGCGCGCGGTCGAGGTCTGTGCCAGTTCGGCGATCGGGGCGGCCGTGCCGTCGCGCAGCATATCGATCCAGCTGTCGACCAGGTCGAGCGTCGATTGCTCGCTACGGCCGGAAATGCTGAGCAGGTAGGGCTTTTCGGTCGCCGCAGGGCGTGCCGCCGGTGCGGGCGGGCCGGTCAGGACGGCGTGCGCGTTGGTGCCGCCGAAGCCGAAGGAGCTCACGCCCGCCAGCGCGCGGCCACTACGGTGCGGCCAATCCTGGTTCGCCGCAGGCACGTCGAACGGCAGATCGTCGAAAGCGATGTGCTTGCTCGGCGATTCGAAGTTCAGGTTCGCCGGCACCTGCCCGTGGTGCAGCGCCAGGGCGGTCTTCACCAGCCCCGTGATGCCCGCGGCGGCCTCCAGGTGGCCGACCACCGTCTTGGCCGAACCGACCAGGAATTTGTCTTCGCTCCTGCGGTTTTCGGCGAAGACGGCGCCCAGCGCGCGGGCCTCGATGGCGTCGCCGAGGATGGTGCCGGTGCCGTGGGCCTCGATGTACTGCACGTCGCTGGGGTGCACACCGGCCCGTCGATAGGCGCGGCGCAGCACGTCGACCTGGGACTGGTAGCTGGGCGCGGTCAGGCCGTTGGTACGGCCGTCCTGGTTTATCGCGGAACCGAGCAGCACCGCATATACACGATCGCCATCCTGCTCCGCCTGCGACAGGGGCTTGAGTACGACGGCGGCACTGCCCTCGCCGCGGACGTATCCGTCGGCCCTCTCATCGAAGGTCTTGCAGCGCCCGTCGGCGGCCATCATGCCCGCGTCGGCCAGCGACTCGGTGACGCGCGGGTCGAGGGTCATGTTCACCCCGCCGACCACGGCGACCTCGCAGTCGCCGTCGTGCAGGCTGCGCAACGCCATGTGCAGGGCCACCAGCGACGACGAGCAGGCGGTGTCCACGCTGACGCTCGGGCCGCGCAGGTCGTAGAGGTAGGACAGGCGGTTTGCCGCGATGCTGCTGGCATTGCCGGTGACGGCGGCGATCGGCATCCCGGACTCGGCGGCCTCGCCCATGCCGCGGGCATAATCGCCCGCGGTGATGCCGACGAAGGTGCCGGTCGAGGTGCCGGCCAGCCGTTCTACCGGCACGCCCGCGTCCTCGAAGGCGTCGGCCACGGTCTCCGCGAGCAGACGATGCTGCGGGTCCATCGCCGCGGCCTCGGCGTCACCGATGCCGAAGTAGTTGGCGTCGAACGCGTACGGGTCCTCGAGGAAGGCGCCGAACCAAGCCCGGCGGCGCTCGCCACGCGCGGTGCCGGACGGCGGCCAGTCGTGCCTGGCCTCCGGCGCTTCGCCGACCAATTCCCGGCCGTGCCACAGGGTTTCCCACAGCTGCTCGGGTCCGCGCAGTCCGGGGAACGAGCACCCGATGCCGATGATGGCCACCGGCTCCTGCGCCGTGTTGTCCCGCACCGGGCGCCCCCCGACTTCGGGCTCCCGATCCCTGGCATCCGGCGCTACCGGTTCGGTGCTGTCCTGCGCCGCCGCGAGCCCTTCGGCCAGGGCGTGCACGGTGGGATACTCCCAGGGCAGATCCGGCGGGAGTGGTTTACCCATCCAGGTGGAGATCTTGCCCACGAATACCAGCGCCACCGCCGAGGTGAGCCCGAAACTCGCGAATGGCTCACTCAGCGCGACATCATCGGTGGCAATGTCCAATAAATCCCCGAGTGTTTCGGTGAGAAACAAACTGATCTCGTCGGCCGTCCGACGGGCCATTTCTGCAGACATCTAAGCACTATCCCTACTACGTAGAAACAGAAGTACGTGGCTCTACTGAATTTTCAGTATTGTCCGCGACGGCGGGGACATTGTGGTCACTCAGGGTTTTCCCGGGAATTTCGGACAATCCACGCGCGGCCAGATTCCGGCGAGCCTGGGCCAGCGGGAATGCCAGCACGCGCAGGTCGTGGAAGAGCTTCACCGCGATGGTCGGCCAGATCGCACCGGTCAATTTGTAGGTGAGCGCCAGCGCGACGCCACCGAATATCACCTGGGCGGAGACGGCCGGACGGAATCCGTGCCGCAGACCATCGATGACGCCACCGGCAACGATGATCAGGATCCAGAACGGCAGGTCCGGCCAGAGCAGCGCGACCGCGTAGATGGTGAAGCCGCGGTACACGACCTCCTCGGCGGGCGTGCTGAAGGAGTTCGCCAGCCACCAGAACCGCTCGATGGAGGTCTCCGGCGTGATGAAGACGACGTACTCGATCTTGCTCGCGATCCACTCCTTGCCGCGCTGCCCGCCGAGCAGCGGAATCAGCACGGGGCCAAACAGATACGACACGTAGATGGTGACGATCGCGAGGCTGATGATCTTCTCCGCGAGCGAGAAGCCGCGGAAGACGCTGAAGTCGAAGTGGGTCAGCCCGAGCTCGTGCACCGAGGTGCCGCTCACCGCGAACCCCACCAGGATGACCGCCAGCGTGGCCCAGGTCCGGAAGACGCCGCCCTGGTACAGGCGCACGCGCGCGTCGGATCGCGTACCGAACTCACGCGTGAAGACGCGGACCGAGAATATCTCGAAGAATGGCTCCGCGAAGACGAGATAGACAAGCAGAATTATGCAGAAGATTTCCATCGGGAGGCCCCGTTCACTATCCGGTCGGGTCGGTATCTAGATTGAATGGATTGGGGTCGTCCGCGCCCTCACGCTTAGGACAACGATTCATTTCGACGCTGAGGAAACATCAGTGAAATGCTCAACTACCCGAGCCTTAACACCACCTACCTACAGCGTCGTCCTGAACACATCGGCAGACAGTACAACCGTACTGAGATAACTGTCTACAGCTTCCACCTGGAAGCGCCTGTGAGCTGGGACACCGGATTTATACGGAGTAAGGGCCTCCGCATTCGACACGGGCGGAACGTCCTATTCGCGCCGTTTTTTCGCCCGATTTCACCCGGTCGGACAAACGTCGTTAACCATTCACCGCAGTGCATTCAACTACCGGCAACATTCGGCACAGTTCAGCGGAACGGCGAGTAACGTCAATTTGATTGCTAATTGTTTGCCGTACATGTGCAGTAGTCCAACTCCATATGTACGGCAGTCCAACATCGCCGGTCTCGGCCGCATGGTGCTCACTGCCGCTTCCCGCCGCGCGCCGGTCCCGAGGGGTGGGAAAATTCCAGGCGGGAATAGCTGACATCGCGATACGTTCGTGATGATGGTTAGTCGAACAAACGAGAGGGGCCGCGCGCGTGGCGACCGAGACAGTGGCATCGTCCGTCGGCTTCCGATCGGAGCGAGGCGCCATCCTCGGCGCGCTGATGCTGTCGACCGGGCTGGTGGCGTTGGATTCCACCATCATCGCCACCGCGGTGCTGACCATCACCAGCACGCTCGGCGGCTTCGCCCAGTTCCCGTGGCTCTTCTCCATCTATCTGCTGGCGCAGGCGGTCACCGTGCCGATCTACGGCAAGCTCGCCGACACGGTCGGTCGTAAGCCGGTCCTGATGTTCGGGATCGCGGTGTTCGCGCTCGGCTCACTGCTGTGCGGGCTTGCGACCAGCATGCTCGGGCTGATCATCTTCCGGGCGGTGCAGGGTATCGGCGCCGGTGCGATCCAGCCGATGACGATGACCATCGCGAGTGACCTCTACACACTGACCGAGCGGGCCAAGGTGCAGGGTTACCTGGCGAGTGTGTGGGCCATGTCGTCGGTGGCCGGGCCGCTGCTCGGCGGCGTCTTCGCCGACTACCTCAGCTGGCGCTGGATCTTCCTGATCAACCTGCCGCTCTCGGCGGTGGCCGCGTGGATGCTGCTGCGCAAGTTCACCGAGAGCGCGCCGCGCCGCAAGCAACAGGTGGACTACCTCGGTGCCGCGCTGTTGACGATCGGCGCGGGTGCACTGATCCTCGGGTTGCTCGAGGGTGGACAGGCCTGGGCCTGGGACTCCCCCGCGAGCATCGGCATCTTCGCCGGCGGCGCGGTGTTGCTCGTGCTGTTCGGTCTGGTCGAGCGGCGGGCGGCCAATCCCATTCTGCCGCTGTGGGTATTCACCCGGCGGGTGGTCATCACGAGCAGCCTGGTCTCGGTGCTGGTCGGGGCCATCCTGGTCGGATTGACCACGTACGTACCGACATTCACGCAGGGCGTGCTCGGGACCGGTGCGCTCGTCGCGGGACTCACCGTCGGTGCGCTCACCCTCGGCTGGCCGATCGCCGCGTCCCAGGCGGGAAAGGTGTACCTGCGCATCGGGTTCCGGTTGACGGCGCTGATCGGCAGCGGACTGGCGACCATCGGTGCCGCGACGACGCTGCTGATCACCGAGGATTCGACGCTGTGGCAGGTTGCCGGGTCGTGTTTCGTGATCGGTGTCGGCATGGGTCTGGTCGCGACGCCGACCCTCATCGCGGCGCAGACGAGCGCGGACTGGACCGAGCGGGGGGTGGTGACCTCGGCCAATATGTTCGCGCGGTCGATCGGTAGTGCGGTGGGTGTCGCGGTGTTCGGCGCGATCGTGAACGCCCGGGTCGGCGACACCGATCATCCGGTGCCCGCGATCCTGTCGTCGGCGGTGCATCTGGTCTTCATCACGGTGGCGGTGATGGCGGGGGTGATGGTGCTGGCTGCGGCGTGCATGCCGAGTCGGAAGACCGTCGTCAGCTAGGCCGAGTGCCGAAGTCCGGCCGGGATTCGGCTACGTCAGGCGAACTCGAAGGTCGCGACGATCGGTGCGTGGTCGGACTCGGGGAACTTCTTGTCCGTCGCGAAGTCGGCCGACTCGTCGTGCAGCAGTTCGTTGTGGATCTCCGTGCCGCGGTAGTGAGCAAGGAGATTGCGGGTGACCAGCAGGTGGTCCAGCATGTAGCCGGTGCCGTGGTGGAACAGCGAGTAGCGCGCGGATTCGGGGATGGTGTTCTCCAGCGGCACCAGCACGCGGCCGGCCAGCGCGCCGTTGCCGGTGTCCTCGACATTGCCGAGGATCGCGACCAGCGGCACCTCGTCGGTGGTGGAGTTGAAGTCACCGGCCACCACGATGCGAGCGTTCGGGTCCTGGTCGAGGATCTGGTCGACCAAACGCCGGACCTCCACGGCCTGGCTCATTCGTTTCATGCCGGACAGGAACGAACCCTCGGCCGCCGCGCCCGCGTCGCGCCAGGTGAAGCGGTCGAGCTTCTGGCCCGCGATGTCGGTGGGCAGTTTCGACTTCAAGTGCACCACGATCACGTGCAGCGGGGCGCCCAGCAGGTCGAGTTCCACGTGCAGGATCGGGCGTTCGATGCCGATCGTCTGTGGTTGCAGCGCAGGGGGATTCGCGGTCAACACCTGGTAGAGCGGGGCGGCGACGAGGTCGTTGAGCAGTTGGGCGCGGGCGGTGACCGGCAGGGAGGTGACCACCACGAGGTTGCGTTCGTCGAACACCTCACCGTTCGCCTTCTCCGTCGACACGACATTGCGGCCGGCCAGTGCGGTGCCCTGGAGTAGTTCGGCCAGGGCGAGCAGCGATCGCGGTTGTCCGGGGCGCTCCTGGCCGTTCACCTCCTGCAAGCACAGCACGTCGGCGCGGAGGCGGTCGATCTGCGGGCGCATCACGGCGATGCGGTCGGCGAGGGTCGGCTCGAACGGGGTGGGGTTCGGCGTCTCGTCGAAGTTTTCCAGATTGAACGTCGCTATACGAACGGTGACCATGGCACACATCCTCATCAGGCCCCGACGATTCCAACAGCTCTATTCTCGTACTGCTGGCGGGTTGGCGTTTGCGTAGTCGACTACCTGAAAATCCCAGCCTCAGGTGGGTTCATGATCAACGGTACCTAGTGGCGGAGAGGTGCGAGTGGTGCCGCCGCCCTGTCCCGCACGAAGCAGGGTTGGGCGGCGTGCGGGACATAGTGGTGGACAAGTGCGAGTGGAGCCGCCGTCAGGTACCGCTCGGCGCTGGGGCGGGTCGCTCGTGGGACATGGCGGCGGAATGCGGGTGGGGTGGTGTCATGTCCAGTCGGTGCGGATCCCGAGAAGGGTGCCGATCCCGAGAAAGAGTGCGGCGTCTGGCGGCAGCGGGGGTGTGGTTGAGGTGCAGGGGTAGGGCGGGGACGGGGCTNCGCTGCCATCGGCCTGCTGCTTCCTGACAATCCGCCGTTCGCGACTGCAGAGCGGAAGCGCAGTGCCGCTGAGCCGAAGCTGGAATGGCTGTGCCACAACGACCTCGACGTGCCAGCGTCACGTACTTACCCACACGGGCCGACACATCCCGGGCAGCTCGCGCCCACGCGAACCTGGCCGACGTGACGCCTAGTTCGCCCAGAACACCGCTCCTGAGCGCACCGAACGGGCGCGGCTCGGCGAGTCGCGCGTCTGTCGCCGCCCGCTGAGGCCGGGCTGCTCCGGTCAGAGGTCGAGGACCAGGTGGGTGAGGGTGCCGGGGGCGGTGGTGCAGAGGCGGAGTGGGTGGGGGTAGCAGTCGGGTCGGGTGCCGGTTCCGGATAGGGCAATGGTTTCGCAGGTGCCGCAGAGGCCTGCTCGGCACATCGAGTCGATGGTGACGCCCTCGTTCTCCAAGGCTTCGAGGACGGTCAGCGCGGGTGGGACGATGAGCGTGCGGCCGGATCGGTGCAGGTCGACTACGAGTGGTGGGGGTTGGTGGGTCATCGGATCGGGCAGCGGGGCAGGCCGGTGGCCGAGTTGTCGTGTTGGTCGTAGGGGGTGCCGTAGATGCCGACGCGGGCGGCGAGTAGCGCGGCGATCTTGGTGTTGCGGCGCCAGACCGGGTCGTCGGCGGCCGCGCGGCGCTGCATGCGGCTGTGGGCGCCCGGGAGTGCGTCGTCGAGTGCTCGGAGGCGGACGTCTAGCGCTGCGGCGACACCCGTCAGTGTGGCCCACGGTTGGACCGGTACGTCGCGTAATGGCGTGCTGCGGAGCAACTCTCGGACGAGCGACTCGCTGCTGAAATAGGTCAGCAGGCCGAGCAGCGGTGCCGTGGCTTGCACTTTCAGCCGGTCGACGACGCCTGTACCACCGGCGAGGCGGTGGGTGGCCGCACCGGCCATGTTCGCCGTCCACTCCGGTGCGACACCGGCGGTCGCGACCATGTAGTCCGACATCTCCATGCCTTCGCGGGCCGTGCGCGGGATCAGTTCATCCGCGACGCCGAACACGTAGGCGATGTAGGCCCAGTAGTGCATCACCGCATCCAGTTGCCGCTCAGTGCATTTGCGGCCGTGGGCGTGGTCGAAGCACATCGGGGACAGTCCGAAGGTGACCGCCGCGCCCATCATGGTGCTGTTGGAGATCGGGTTGCCGTGCTCGGCGAAATGATCCGCGCCCCAAGCCCGGCGCAGCCCGGCGCGCACCTGGGCGTGCATGAGTCGCACGCGCACAGTGTCTTTGAAGACCGGTGACCAGCGGTCCATACCGCCACGTACCGTCACGTTGCGGAACCAGGTGGAGGTTTCCAGGTTTCGCCGATACGGGTCGTTGACGAACCGGCCGGTAGCCCCGGTCGCGGAGGCGACTTCCGCGCCGACGAAGGTGCCCATGAAGTCCTGCACGCCCATGGCGAGTTTGCCGGACGTGGAAACGTTGATCCACAGTTGGCGGCCGTATTCCCAGAGGTCGGGGTCGTACCAGTCGGGCGGGTTGTCGAGCGTGGCGAACAACGCGACCAGTTCCAGGGGCGGGTCGTCCAGGGTATCGATGCCGTGGTCGAGGGCGTGCTCGAGCAAGCGACGACCCTCCGCCGTGCCGATCCGGCCGAACGCGGCGACGAGCCGGTCCATCGGTTCGTCGCCCTGCCAGAGATGGTCGGCCATCAGCCTGGTGCGTGGCGTTTCGGCCGGGACCGGGCGCACATCGAGCCACGGCGACAGTATCGATTTCCTTGGCTCGTACCATAATTCGCTGGCTACGGCGCGCGGCGGTGCTGGTCGCAGCGGCATGCCGGGGCGGTAGTAATAGTCATTGGGGTGCGCGGCGGTGTTCACGTCCAGCATCGGTCAAAATCCTGTCAGTTGCCGGAATTTCGTGGCGGGGGTCGACCCGTGATCGGCGTGGACCGGGCAATAGTGTTTGGGGTCGTCGCGGTGCTCGGTTGCGGGCCAGAGCAATTCAGGGGCCTCCGGCGGTGGCAACGTCGCGGGTCGCAAGCCGCGTTCGCGGCGGCGCCCGGCTCGGATGCGGGGGAAGAAGTAGCGGATCTCGTCCGGGGTCACCCGGTTCATCGCCGTGAACAGCGCACACCAGCGGTCGAACCAGAACTGGTCGCGGCGGGTCCAGGTGAAGCCCATGGTGCGCCGGATCGACGGATCGCACAGGCCGACGGTGACGAACTGATAGAACCGCGTGCCGAACGGGCGAACCATTCTCTCCCACAGCGGTTTCGGCAGCATGTCCAGCACCGGGAACGGCGGTACGGGAGCGTTCTCGGCCAGGCGGTACACATCCCAGGCGGCCCGGGTCGGCTCCAAGACGTTGTCGCACATGTCTTTCCAGTAGTCCTGGAACTCCGGCCAGCTCTTCGGGACCACCCGCATGCTCATCCCGTACATCTCGTACCACTGGTACTGCTCGCGCCACAGCTGTTCGCGTTGTGCGGGCGAGAGGCCGCCCATGAACAGTTCGCCGGCGCGCAGGGTCTGCACGAAGAACACCGCGTGCGCCCAATAGAAGGTGCCTGGATCGAGGGCGTGATACCGGCGACCCTGCGCGTCGGTGCCTTTGATCGTGCGGTGGTAGTTCACGATCTCGCGTGCGGTCTGCTCGGCCCGCGGCCCGTCGAAGACCACGCCGACGATCGGGTACGCCGACCGCAGCACCCGCTGATAGAACTCGTCCTGGATCGCGGAGTGGTACTCCACGCCCGCGCCGAGGCCGGGATGCATGTTCTGCACCATGCCGAGGAACAGTCCGCTCGGCGCGAAGTAGAGGGAACCGAAGATTCGCCAGGTCAACGAGTCCGGACCGAGTGGCACGGGCGCACTGGGGCTCTCGTGCACGACGTCATTGTGTGCAACCATGAAACGATGCTGACACGAATAAATACTCGCGTTCAATTCGTCTTCTGATGCCACCGAAGACGCGGAAAACGCCGCAGCAGCAGCGCTCTCGCGCCATGGTGGCGCGCATCATCGATGCCGGGCAGACCGTGCTCATCGAACACGGCTACGACGGCGCGTCCACCAACCGGATCGCCGACGCCGCGGGCATCAGTCCCGGCTCGCTGTACCAATACTTTCCGGGCAAGGACGCCATCGTCACCGCGGTGATCGACCGCTACAACAGCGAGGTGGCGTCCCGGGTGCACAGCAGCGTGCTCGCGCAGTTGCACGAGCCGCCCGAAACTGCCGTTCCGGCAACGATTTCCGCGCTGCTCGACGCGCTGGGCAGCCATCCGGCGCTGCTGCGCGCGGTCATCGAGCAGACACCGCGGCTCAGCGGCGACAACACCGTCTTCGCCTTCGAGCAGCAGATCGGCGACCTGGCCCGGGTCGCGTTGACCATGCATCGCGACTCGCTGCCCGACGATGTGGACTTTGCGGCGGCGTCCTGGATGCTGGTCCGTACGGTCGAGCACCTGGCCATCCGGTACGTCCTGGATCAGCCGCCGGTCACTCGCGAACGCTTCCTCGCCGACATCACCCGCCTCGTGCTGAACTTCTTCCTTCCCGCGCCGGGCTCGCTACCTGCTAGGACCCCGAAGCAACGGCGATCACGAGCAGAACGCGAGTAACCCAGACAGTTGGGCTGAGCCGCACACATCCGGATTCCCGCATACGGAATCGGATGCGATTCGGTATGCGGGAAATCGAAAGGTATGCGGCTGTCGCGGACTAGCGTGCGGCGGACTCGCGAGCGGGATCCGTTGCCTCGCCGGTCTTTCCGAGGCGAGTCAGAGCCAGGTAGCCGGCGGATACCAGCACCGCCCAGACGACGCCGACGACGACGGCGGTGCGGCCGCTCTCGGTGAAGAAGAGCAGAACGACCACCAGCGCGAGGAACGCCAGCGCCAGCACCGTCGTGTACGGCGCGGCGGGCAGGCGATAGTCGGCGGCGGGGAGCTCACCGCGGGCCACCCTGGCGCGGTAGATCAGGTGACAGACCAGGATTATGCCCCACACGAAGATGATGCCGATGGTGCTCACCGAGGTGATGTAAGCGAACGCCTTGTCCGGGGAGATGATGTTGACGATCACGCCGATGACCATCATCGCCGCCGACGCCGAGATACCGACGTAAGGCACGTGGCGCGAGCTCAGTTTCCTGAGCGCGGACGGGGCTTCGCCGTGCAGCGACAGGGTGCGCAGCATGCGGCCGGTCGAGTAGATGCCCGAGTTGCACGACGACAGCGCGGCCGTCAGCAGCACGAAGTTGATGATGCCCGCCGCGCCGGGGATGCCGATCTGCTGGAACACCTCGACGAACGGGCTCTTGCCCTCCCGGAACGTGCGCCAGCTGGACACCGACATGATCACCAGCAGCGCACCGACATAGAACAGGCCGATCCGGAACGGCAGCGTATTGATCGCCT
Organism: Nocardia suismassiliense; assembly: GCF_900269665.1. Lineage (GTDB taxonomy): Bacteria > Actinomycetota > Actinomycetes > Mycobacteriales > Mycobacteriaceae > Nocardia > Nocardia suismassiliense. Next base: position 4,158,409 of record NZ_LT985361.1, on the reverse strand, counting down.
TGCGCAGGGTCTTGCGCGGTTCACGCGCCTCACCGGCGGTGACGCCGACCAGCTCGACGCCGACGTAGGCGAACAGCACGATCTGCAACACCAGCAGCGACTGGCCGAAGCCGTTCGGGAACACGCCGCCGTCGGCCCACAGGTTGGTGACGGTCGGGTTCGCGGCGTGGCCGAAACCGATGGTCAGCACGCCGATACCGAGCAGGATCATGCCGATGATCGCGGTGACCTTGATGGCGGAGAACCAGAACTCGCCCTCACCGAACAGCCGCACCGAGATCAGGTTCGCCGCGAACATGAGCGCGAGCACCACCAGCGCCGTGATCCACGGCTTGATGTCGAACCAGTACTGCACATACTTGCCCGCGACGGTGATCTCGGCCATGCAGGTGGCGACCCACACCGCCCAGTACGACCAGCCGGTGACGAAACCCGCGTAGCGGCCGAGGAATTCGTGCGCGTACTCGGCGAAGCTGCCGGAGACCGGCCGATAGGTGAGCAACTCCCCCAGTGCCCGCATGATCACGAAGATCGCCAGGCCCGCGGCCAGGTAGGCGAGGATCAGGGCCGGTCCGGCCTTTTCGATCGCGCCGCCCGCGCCGTAGAACAGGCCGGTTCCGATGGCGCCGCCGATCGCGATCATCTGAATGGTGCGCGGGCTCAGGCCGCGCGAATAGCCCTCCGAGTCCCCGGTGCCGGTCGAATCGTGCGTTCCAGCGTCCGATAAATGACTGTCGGCGGCTGTCATAGTGCGGTCCTTCTCTCGTGCGGCAACGACGCGACGCCCGGGATCGTCGGTCGGTGACCCCGGACACATGACATGGGATCATCGCATGTTTCGGGACCGATCAGCACGTCACGCTACCGGTGCCGGTGGGCGCGGGCGTAGTTCCCGGCGGTCGATAAGGGGAACACCGCAGGTCAAGTGCCTCGCTACTCGCCGAGCAGATCTATGGGGTCAGCACTGCTGGGAATCGGTGCGCGGGTGATCTTCGTGGATCCAGCGGGGCGCGGCCGGTTGCACCACGGGTGACGCGCGCAGCCACCGGGTGGGATGCCACGCGCAAGACCATGGCGGACCCCATCCGCTGCTTCGACTCTGCTCGCGGAGGTCACGCGAGACCTACCGTCACTTCAGGTGGAAGCCGTGATTCTCCAGCGACTTGCGCAACCGGTCACGACCACCGAGTCCGGCCACGGAGCCGAGCCGGGCCAGTACACGTTCGGCCCAGGAGTGCGAGAGTTGTTGCTCGGCATAGAATTCGGCGATTCTGTCTTCGTAGTCGGCGACGTGTTCGCGCTGCCCGGCGAGGTCATAGGTCTCGTGATGCAGTACCGCAGCCTGGGGCAACCGCGGTTTCACCCTGGCATCCTCGGTCGGATCGGGGTGGCCGACGACGAGACCGAAGACCGCGAACACCTGCGGGGGCAGCTTCAGTTCCGCCGCAACGTCTTCCGGGTTGTTGCGCAGCGCGCCCAGATAGACCGTGCCGAGGCCGAGGGATTCCGCGGCGACGACCGCGTTCTGTGCGGCCAGGGCTGCATCGATGAATCCGACGTAGCTGGATTCGAGGTAGTCGGCGCCGTCCAGCGCGGCGTTCCGGTCGTCCGCGAGCTGACGCACGCGCGCGAAATCGGCTGTCCAGACCAGCAGTACGGGCGCTTGCACGATGTGTGCCTGATTGCCCGACAGCGCCGCGAGCCGCGCTTTGCGTTCCGGGTCGCGCACCGCGATAACGCTCCACACCTGCAGGTTCGACGAGGTCGGCGCGGACTGGGCGGCCGAAACCAGCAGGCGCAGCGTGTCGTCGGACACCGGATCGGCCAGATAGCGCCGCACCGAACGATGCTCGTGCAGCACCTGCAATACCTCGTTCCACCGGGCGGGTTCGGTAGGCTCGGGGTCTCGGTAACGCTGCTGCACCAGGTGGGTCGGCGTCGGCACGGTCTGGGTCATGGTCGTCATCCTGGACCGCCGCGGCGGGTTCGTCAGCGGTTGCTCGCACGATGAGCCGAACACCGCGTGATTTCGTTCGAGATCAACTCGGAGTAGGGTAAGTAAGGTAACCCTAATTGTTGATAGTGGGAGGACTACCTATGGCCAGACCCCGCACCACCCTCACCGTGCAGCACACCGAGTGGCTCAGCCCGCACCTCATCCGGGTGCACCTCGGCGGCCCCGGCTTCGCCGCGTTCCAGACCAACGAGTTCACCGATGCCTACGTCAAGTTCATCTTCGAGCGCGACGGCATCGAGGTGCTGCGCACTTACACCGTCCGCTCGGTCGATCGGGACGCAGGCCAGATCGCGGCCGATTTCGTGTACCACGGCGCCGAGGGCATCGCGGGACCGTGGGCCGCGGCGGCTCAGCCCGGCGAGACCATCGATATGTACGGCCCCGGCGGCGCCTACTCCCCCCGCGCCGACGCCGACTGGCACCTGCTGGCCGGTGACGAGGCGGCACTGCCTGCCATCGCCGCCGCATTGGAGGCGATGGACCCGGCCGCCGTCGGCTACGCGTTCGTCGAGGTCGCCGGCCCCGACGACGAGCTCCCCTTGCAGAAGCCCGAGGGCATCGAGCTGACCTGGCTGCACCGCGGCACCCAGTCGCCGGGTGAAGTCCTCGCGGAAAGCGTCCGCAAGGCACCCTGGCGCGACGGCCAGGTCCAGGTCTTCATTCACGGCGAAGCCCAGGCCGTCATGCACGACATGCGCCGCTATGTGCGCCGGGAACGCGGCGTCACCGCCGAATGGGCCGCCTCGATCTCGGGCTACTGGCGCCGCGGACGCACCGAAGAAGGCTTCCGCGAATGGAAGGCCGAGCTCAAGGCGAAGGACACCGTCGACGCCGCACCGGCGAGCAGCTGACGACTGAACACACCTGAGTGGGGCGCCCAATAGGGCGCCCCACTTTCACGTCGAGCGACGGTGGGTCATTGAATCGCTGCGACGTCGGGACAGTAAGTCGTCGGAGCGGTAAGGAGCGCGACTGCGATTCGTCCGTGAACGCCTACCGCTGCAAGCCATTCGACTAGCGCCTTCCCGGGTATCGCGCTCCGATCAGTCGTCCCATCCACTGGTGGCCACGATGTCGTCCCAACTCAACTGGGCGATCTCCGGGTGACGCAGCCGGAGGATTTCCCCGGCCAGGCTGGCCGGAGGCGCCTTGCGGGGGTCGGCCAGGGCTTGGGCTTCGATGGTTTCTGTGAGCACTCGGGTGCCACCCAGGCGGGGGTACGTGGCGTGGACCTGGTCGGCGTAGCCCGGGGGTAGGTCAGTAGGGCTGCCGGCTACGTCGATGCCGATGCCCTCTACGGCCAGCCAGGATTCCGCAGGACGGCGACGGCGGTAGACGGGGGAATCGGTGAAGCCGGTGGTGTGGGTGGCGATGGCGTCCCAGATGGTGTCGACTCGGGTGTCGGTGACACCGTTGGCTTCGAGGAACAACGCGGCTTGGTCGGCGCCGTCTATCTCGAATCGTTGGTCGCTGCTGGGGGTTTCGGCAAGGCCGACGTCGTGCAGCACGCAGATGAGGTACATGGTTTCTTCGTCGTAGTCGGTGCCGGGGCGTAGGCCGTGCCGGTCGGCGACCGCGCGGGCGAAGAAGAAGCCGCGCACGCTGTGGTTGCGCAGGGCTGGCGTCAAGGTCCGGTCGATCAACGCGGTTGCCTTGTCCGCCAACGGGGTCGCCGGTAGCGGGAGCGGGTTCGGTTGGCCCGCTGCGGATGTCTGCGACAGGGCGGCGGCGGTTCCGGCGATTCCCACACCGATGGCGGCGCGACGGGATAAGGACATGGCTGAACTCCTTGAGACAGATCGGATTTCGAAGGTGTGAAGTCAGGGAGTGGTGGTGCGGAATCGACCCCGGTAGTCGCTCGGTGTCGTGCCGAGCACCTCGACGAAGGTGCGCCGCATGGTCTCTTCGGATCCGAAACCGCTGCGCCTAGCGATAGCGGCGACTAGCTCGTCGCTCGTCTCCAGCAGTACTTGCGCGGCGTCCACACGCACCTGCTTGACGTACTGCGCGGGCGTCATACCGGTTTCCTGCCGAAACAGCCTGCTCAGGTGGCGTTCACTGAGTGCGGCACGGCCGGCCATCGCGGCCAGGCTGTGGTCGGCTGACAGGTCCGCGGCGACGGCATCGACGACCTTGCGCAGCCCACTGCTGCGTGGCATCCCGATGCCGGCCCGCACACTGAATTGCGCTTGCCCACCGGGACGGCGCAGGAACACCACCAGGTGTTTGGCGAGCGAGCGTGCCACCTCGACGCCGTGGTCCTCTTCCACCAGGGCGAGCGCAAGATCGATACCCGCGGTGACGCCCGCCGAGGTGATCACCGATCCGTCCCGGACAAAGATGGCATCCGGGTCGACCTCGACGGCCGGAAACTGTTGCGCCAGTTGAGCGCAGGCCAACCAGTGCGTCGTCGCCCGGCGACCGTCGAGCAGTCCGGCTTCGGCAAGGACCAGCGCTCCGGTGCAGACCGAGGCGATCCGGCGCGCTCCCGCACCAGCCACGCGCACCGAGTGCACGAGGTCGGCCGGAACCGGCTGTTCCGGTGCATATCCGGGCACGAGCAGCGTATCGATGGAACCCGCCAAATCCTCGACGGCACCCGAAACACTCAGTGGCATACCGATGTCGGTACACACGTCCCGCCCATCGGGCGAGGCGAACCGCACCCGATGCCCGGCCCAGTGCAGCACCTGAACCGGCCCGGCGACGTCGAGCAGCAATACACCCTCGGACACCGCGACCACCACGTCACCACTGGACTCCATGCACTCAGTCTCGAACAGCCGGGAAATGTCCACAAGGACACGTACCCCACAGATCAGGACATCGGCACCGGTTCGGTCACCACCAGTTCGTCCGCGGCCCGTTGAATCTCAGCCAGTCGACCGGGCTCGGCGAGCAGCCCGATCAGCGCGAACTCGACGATCTCCGCGGGGCTGACCGCAATCTCCGGCAGCGCCAGCGCGTCGAACAAGGCTTGGACCAAGCGGGCTCCGGACACCGGATTCATCGCCCGCACATCACCTTCGCGCTGCCCCGCCTCGACCATGGCGATGACCACCCGATCGAGCCGCGTGACGAGCTCCAACTCGTCGATGAACCGTTCCCGCTGGAGTTCCGGCGAGGTGAGGATCGAGGCGAGGACGTACGGCGAGTCCTGCAGGTGTTGCAGCGTTTCCCGCAGCCAACGGTGCAGCTTGACCACGGCGGGCGCGGACACGGCGGCCAGTTCGTCGGCCAGCGCCAGTGGTCGTTCCAACCCGAGCCGGACCAGCGCGGCGAGGATGTCGTCCTTGGCGGAGAAGTGCTTGTAGATGGCGGGCTGCTGCACCCCGACCGCGGCCGCGATGTCGCGGGTGGAGGTGGCGGAGAAGCCGCGCACCGCGATGAGCTCGGCGGCAGTGCGCAGAATGCGTTCGGCCGCTGGGCTCGATCGGGTAGTTTCCGCGGGCATACGGTTCAGGTTAACGGCCGTTCGGTTCGTCGCTGAGCATTGCGTGCGCCAGGTTCCGATAAAACGCGAGCACACCCGGTTGTTCCTTGGGGCTCAGGTGCCCGCGTTCGGCGAACCGCGAGGAGACGCCGCGCTGGACGGCTTCCAGCCCGAACCGATCCTCGTTGTTGATCATCGCGGTGGCCGCCTGCTGAGTTCTGGTCACCGCCTCGGACACACCGACCAGCTCGGGCATGGTGAGCACGCCGCCAACGACATGCACCCGATCGATGGCCGTCGGCAGGAAGCTGAACCAGACGACCTGGTCACCGGTCCCGATGAAGGCGCTGGACGGGAAGGTCAGCAGCACCATGCCGTTGGCCTGCTGAATCTCGTTGAGCATCAACACCTCCGGCGCTACCGACGCGGCGAACGGGATCCTGGCATGCAGCACCCACGGCGAGTACTGCTCGACGAACATGTCACTGCCGCCCGGCATGAACGGCTCGAGCGTCTCCCGGTGCAGCCCGATGACGTGGTAGTTCTCGTGGCCGTTCTCCATCACGCTCTTCCAGTTCGTCTGCCACTCGTAGGACCAGGTGTCGACCTGCACCATCTCGTTCAACCGATAGTTGGCGAACTGGTGTGCGGTCAGGTCCAGGTGAGCACCGATCGGGTCGGCATTCGCGTCGAGATTGACGAAGACCAAACCGTTCCATTCCGCGACCGCGAACTGCGGTAACCGGCAGTCCTTCGGCTCGAACTGCTTGTTGCCGCTCATGTACGGCGCACCGCGCAGCCGCCCGTCCAGCCCGTACTTCCACAGGTGGTACTGGCAGGTGAAGGCGTCGGTACGGCCCGTGCCGGATTCGACGAGTGGCATCAGCCGATGCCGGCAGATCGGTGACATAGCATGCAGCGCATCGCCTTTCGCGCGGGTGACGACCACCGGTTCGCCGGCGATGGAGACGGCGACGTAGTCACCGGTGGTGGCGAGTTGATCGACGTGCGCGACGAGATACCAGCAGCGGTTGAAGATCCGCTCGCGTTCCATTTCCCACAGTTCGGGTGAGGTGTAGGCGCTCGGCGGCAGGGTGAGCGCGGGCGGATCGTCGCCGCGATACTCCTGCAGCGCCGAGAGAATTTCCGCGGTGCCGGATGTGATGAGCGTAGACATACTGGACCTCCCTGCATGGTTATCGTTTGATAACCTCTGACTCCAGGTTATCAAACGATAACCGTCCGTCAAGGGGTCATCCGGCACGCAAGGTCGAGCAGCGAGGCGACGGACCAGCCACCGGCGCGCGCCGAGCAGCCAGAGAGCCGGCTGCGGCGACACAAACAGCAGGTCCCGCGCTCCATCGAAACCGGAGCGCGGGACCTGAACAGCTACCGCGCTATTGGTTGGTGCGCAGCGCCTCCTCCACGAACTTCGTCGTGTACGTCTTCTCCAATTCGATCCGGTCACGCACCGGCGCCACATTGCGCGAGTACTTGCCGAGAATGTTCAGCACGTTCTGCGCCCCTTCGGGTTTCATCAGACCGTCACCGTTGAACATGCCGATCGAGTCACGGATCGACTGGACGTAGAGGTCCTTTCCGGCGTTCGCGTACTGCGGCGGCATCTTGGCGGCGATCTCTTCCGGGGTGTGCTGCTTGATCCACTGCAACGTCTGCACGAAGGCCGCCGCCAGCTTGCGCACGATGTCCGGGTGCGATTCGACTGTCTCGCAACGCATGTACAGCGAGGTCGCCGGGTACAGCCCGCCGAGCGCCGCACGGGTGCCCGCCTCGGTGCGCATGTCGACCAGGATCTCCGCCTCCCCCGAGTTGACCATCTGTGCCACCGTCGGATCGGTGGTCATGCCCGCGTCGATGCCGTTGTGGTTCATGCCCGCGATGAACGTCTGCCCCGCGCCGGCCCGCACCCTGGTGTAATCCTTGGTGGTCATGCCCTCGATCCCGGTGAGGGCCTGGGTCAGGAAGTCGGTCGACGAGCCGAACGAGGTGACACCGAGATTGCGGCCGCGTAGATCGCGCACCGACTTGATGGTGCCTGCATCGGCCTTGGCCACCAGCTCCACCTCACCGGGCACATCGGCGAACTGCACCACCGAGGTGAGGCACTGCTCCTTGGCCTGCAGGTCGACGGTGTGATCGTAGAAACCGACCACCGCCTGCACATCGCCGGTCAGCAAGGCGGTTTCGGCGTTGGCCCCGGACTGCTCACCGAGCAGTGAGACGTCGATGTCGTTCTTCTCGAAGAAGCCGAGCTGTTTGGTCAGCATGGCGGGCAGGTAGATCACCTTCTCCAAACCGCCGACCATGATGGTGATCTGCGGTCGCCCGTCGGACATCGGGATGGTGCGCGACTCGCGGCACCCGGTGACCGTCAGCAGCGCCGCTACGGCGAGGACGACGATCGCGGAGTTCTTGATATACCTCATCGCTCAGATCCCGTGGCTCGACTGTGCCTGCGAGGGACGCCATTTCAGCAGCTTGCCCTCGGCCAGGCCGATCCCCCACTCCGCGAGCAGCGCGATCACCGTGATGATGATCATGCCCGCGTAGATGCCCGCCGAATCGAAGGTGCCCTGGGCGTTGCTGATCAGCAGGCCCAAACCTTTACTGGCACCGGCGTATTCACCCACGACCGCGCCGATCAAGGCGAAGCCGAAGGCGGTGTGCAGGCTGGACAGGATCCAGGTGGTCGCGCTCGGCAATACGATCGCGGTGAGCACCTGACGTTTACCGGCGCCGAGGATGCGCGCGTTGTTGATGACGTTGCCGTCCACCTCCCTGGCGCCGGTGAACGCGTTGAAGAACACCGCGAAGAACACCAGCACGACCACCGTCGCGACCTTCGAGCTGAGCCCGAGGCCGAACCAGATGATGAACAGCGCCGCGAGCACGATGCGCGGAACCGCGTTGAGCGCCTTGATGAACGGCGCGAGCACGTCGGCCCAGTACCGGCTGCGGCCGAGCAGGGTGCCGAGCACCACGCCCGCGACCGCGCCGATCAAGAAGCCGAGCACGGCCTCCTGCACGGTGGTGAAAATCTGCAGCCAGATCGAACCGAATTGGGTTCCCTCGGTGAACCATTCGACCAAGCGTTCCCAGATCAGCGACGGCTTCGAGTAGAAGAACGGATCGATCCACAGCGTGGCGGTGAGCTCCCACGAGCCGAGCCACAGCACGACTAGCGCGATGCGCAAACCCCAGGTGCGCAGGCGCACGCGCCGGGCATTGGTGCGCACCCGCGCGAGGATCTGCTCCTCCGTCTCGTTCTCCGGCACCGGCGCCGGGGCGGCATCCTTTTCGAGGACGTCATGCGACACGGGAGGCTCCCTTGGCTCGAGCCGCATCGACCTCGTCGCGCAGCGTTTCCCAGATTTCTTTGTAGATATCGCGGAACTCGGTGGTGAGCCGCACCTCTTCGACATTGCGCGGGCGGTCCAGCGCGACGGGGAAGTCGCCGCAGATGGTCGCCGGGCTCGCCGTCATGACGACCACCCGGTCGGCGAGCACGATCGCCTCTTCCAGATCGTGGGTGACGAAGATGACGGCCGCACCGGTGCCTGCCCACACGCGCAGCAGTTCGTCCTGCATGAGCTGGCGGGTCTGCACATCGAGCGCGCTGAACGGCTCGTCCATCAGCAGGATCTCCGGGTCGTTGACCAGGGTTTGCGCCAGCGCGACGCGCTTGCGCATGCCGCCCGACAGCTGATGCGGATAGTAGGTCTCGAACCCGGCCAGGCCGACCTTGTGCACCCACACCGAAGCCTGCTGCCGCGCATCGGCTTTCGACGCGCCACGCAGGCGCGGGCCGAGGGCGACGTTGTCCAGCACGGTCTTCCACGGCAGCACCGCGTCCAGCTGGAACATGTAGCCGATGCCGTCCGGGATGCCGGTGACGTCCTTGCCGCGCACCAGCGTCCGGCCCGCCGAGGCGGGTTCGAGGCCGGAGACGAGGGACAGGGTGGTCGACTTACCGCAGCCGGTCGGGCCGACCACGGCGACGAATTCGCCGGGGCGGACCGCAAGGTCGAGGTTCTGCACGGCGGTGTGGATGCCGCCACCGGTGCCGGGGAAACGCTTCGTCGCGCTCCGCAGCTCGATGAGTGGGTTGGTCATGGGGTAGCTCCTGCGAGATCGAGGTAGAGCGAACGTACGTGGGCCGGGTCACACCGCGGAGCTTGTGCGCACAAGCCGTGCAAAGTGCCGATTCGTTAGTTCTGCGCATTCTGCTCACGCTCGGCGCGGTGGTCTATGCTGCGCCAATGGCCACTGAGGGCGCGCGGGCCGTGCGATTGAGGACGCAGGTTCTGCTGTTGCAGATCGTGGTGGTCACCCTCACCCTCGGCGTCGCCTTCGCGGTCTTCGGTTACCTCAGCGATCAACGGTTGCGCGACGGATACGGGCAGCGGGCCCTCGCGATCGCGCGCACCGTGGCCGCCGATCCCGTGGTGCGCGACGAGGTGACCCGGTACGCGCCCGGGGCGATCAGCGCCGACCCACTACTGCGCGCGCGGCTCGCCGCCGGGCCGCTGGAACGGATCGCCGTCGACACGACAGAGCGGACCGGCGCGTTGTTCGTGGTGGTCACCGACGACTCCGGGATTCGGCTGGCGCACCCGGACGCGGCGCGGCTCACCGAGCATGTGAGCACCGATCCCTCCGGTGCGCTGGCCGGGCGCGAGGTGATCGCCGAGGAGCGCGGCACGCTCGGTGACTCGGTGCGGGCGAAAGTGCCGGTGCTCGAACCTGATTCGGACCGCATTGTCGGAGCGGTGAGCGTCGGCATTTCCACCGAGGCGGTGCGTGATCAGTTGCTCGACGACTTGCGGACCGCCGGTTTGCTGGTCGGTGCAGCGCTTTTGGTGGGGATCGCGGGATCAATGCTGCTGGCGCGGCGTTGGCGGGGGCTGACGCTCGGGTTGGAGCCCGCGGAACTCGCTGAGCTCGTGCGCGGCCAGGCCGCGGTGTTGCACGGAATCGGGCGTGGCGTGCTTGCGGTCGATTCTTCTTGGCGTACAACGTTTGTCAATGACGAGGCGCGCAGGCTGCTCGGGATCGATGCGGAGATCGGGCGACCGGTGGACGAGATCGGGCTGACGCCACGGGTACTGGAGGTTTTCCGTGGGCTCGACGAGCAACCCGCGTCGGCGACCGTCGGTTCACACATCGTCGTGGTGGCCGCGCGGCCCGTGCATCGGGACCGGCGCGACCTGGGTGCGGTGCTGACCGTGCGCGACCGTACCGACGTGGAGGCCTTGACCCGTCAGCTCGATGCGGTGCAGTCGATGAGCACGGTGTTGCGGGCGCAACGGCACGAGTTCTCCAACAAGATGCACCTGATCAGCGGGCTTTTGCACGGTGGGCGGACCGAGGAGGCGTCGCGGTCGATCGACGAGATGATCGGTGCGGGGCCGCTCGGGGCTGCCGCGCCCGGTATCGATGCCATCCATGACGCCTATCTCCAAGCGTTTCTCGCGGCGAAGGCGGCGCACGCGCGGGAGAGCGGCGTCGAACTGGTCCTCGGGCCGAACACCTGGGTGGACGGCAGCCTAGTCGATCCCGTCGACGTGACGACCGTGCTCGGCAACCTGCTCGACAACGCGATCGAGGCGGTGCTGGCCTCGGAAAATCCGGTCAAGCAGGTGGAAGTCGAACTTGTGCAGGAAGATTCGACTTTGCACATCGTGGTGGCCGACAGCGGCGACGGTGTCGCGCCGGAGCTGATCGATGTGCTGTTCACCGAGGGGACCTCCACCCGCGACAGCCGTGACGTCCCCGGCGGACGCGGTGTCGGTCTCGCGTTGATTCGCCAGATCGCCCGCACGCACGGCGGCGACGTGCGGCTGGCCAGCCCGCGCGGCGATACTCCCCCGCTGACCGGGGCCGAATTCAATGCCCGCATTCCCGAAGTGCTCGTAGACAGCAAGGTGTCATGGCTCCATCAGATTTGACTGTTCTCGTCGTCGATGACGACTTTCGTGTCGCCAACCTGCATGCCGGAATCGTCGACTCCATAGCGGGTTTCGCCGTCGCGGGGACTGCCAACACCTTGGCCGCGGCGCGTGCGGTGCTGGCGGCGGGCCCGGTCGACCTGGCTCTAGTCGACGTTTACCTGCCCGACGGTTCCGGTATCGACTTCGTGCGCGAATTACGCTGCGACGCAATGGTGCTGACCGCCTCCACCGACAGCACCGCAGTGCGCGCCGCGCTCTCCGCCGGTGCGCTCGCCTTCCTTGTCAAACCTTTCCCGCACACCGAACTCGCCGCCCGGCTGGCCGCCTACGCCCGTTACCGCCGCATCCTCACCGCCCCGCAGGTGGACAACGCCCGCGTCGACGCCGCCCTGCAAGCCCTCCGCCCGACCACCACCGCCAGCGCCCCCACCACCGTCGCCTCCCCCACCAAAGACCTTGTCCTGCACTCGATCCTCGAAGCAGGCCACCCCCTCTCCGCTGCCGAGGTAGCCACCGCCATCGGCATCTCCCGCGCCACCGCCCAGCGCTACCTCGCCACCCTCGTCGGCACCGGCACCCTCCGCATGAGCCTGCGCTACGGCAGCACCGGCCGCCCGGAACAGGAGTACTCAGCGGCAGTCAGCCAAGCCAGTAGTGGCAACCAACAGGATCAGAACTCGAAGCACCCGTAGAACATACGAGCCGAGCCGTGAACACAGTCTGAACGTAGGCGCCGGCGCAGCGATGCGAGCGTATCGGGGGTCTTGACGCACCGTGCACTCTCATGACGCACGCTGCAACATCAGTCAAGAGCACGCAACCCACGTCATGTCGGCGGGAGGTGACCCGCTGGCCGGGGTGGCTAGCGGGTGGGGGTGGTTGGTTACTTGACTCAGCGTCCTTGGAGGGATTTGACGTTGTTGCCGAAGGTTGGCGAGCCTGGGGTCCGCGCGGGAGTATTCGGCGGCTGGCCAGGCTGGAACCGAATGCGGGCTGCGGGGATCATTCAGGGAAGCGGCGGGCCCAGGGTTCGTGGTCGAGGCGGGCGGTGTTGATCACCGTGCTGAGGAGGCGGTACCAGCCGATGGTGGTGATCAGTTCGAGGATTTGGTCGTCGCGGTAGTGGCTGGTCAGGTCTGGCCACAGGGTGTCGGAAATGGTTGTGGTGTCGTGGAGTTCGTCTACCAGGCGGATCAGGGTGGTGTCGTTGGGTGACCATGCTGGGTGGTCGGGGTTACCTACGGTGGCGTCGATCTGTTCGGGGGTCAGGCCGACCTCGGGGGCCTGGAGTACGGCGTGGATGCCCCATTCGTATTCGGCGTTGGCGCGGGCGCAGGTGCGGAGGATGACGATCTCGCGGTCGCGGGGCGGGAGGCGGCCGTGGCCGAGGATGCCTGCGCCGAGGGGGCGCATTCGGCTGAAGAGGTCGTCATGGAGGGCGAGGGTGCGGAACAGGACCAGGGGTTCGATGGCCGAACCGGGTGGCATCCATTTGCGGAGTTGCGCCTCGATATCAGGAGCGTATGGCGGGGATAGTGGCGTGATGCGCGGAACAGATTCGGTGCTCATGGTCGATCCTCATGTCGGACTGCGTTGTATCCTTGCTTCGAAAACAAGAGCAAGGATGGTGGCGATGGTAGCTTCGGAATCCGAAGCAGGCAAGACTCCGGCCGTCGGCGGGCCGGTGCGCGGGTCACAGACCGGGCGTCCGATCATGGTGCTGCTGGATCTGCTGGGCAGGCGGTGGACACTGCGGGTGCTGTGGGAGTTGCGCGACGGGCGGGCGGTGACGTTCCGGGAGTTGCAGACGCTGTGCGGCGGCGTATCGGCCAGCGTGCTCAACGATCGGCTGCGGGAACTCCGCGAGGCGCGGGTGATCGCCGCGGAACCGAACGGCTACCAGCTCAGCGCGGACGGCCTCGACCTCGTCGCAGCACTCGCACCACTACAGGTGTGGGTGCAGCGTTGGTCGGACGAGCCGGAACCATAAGCGGGACAAGCCCATTGCCGCACACTTTTTGATTTGCCGCACAAGAAATCGCATGCGAATTTGTGTGCGGCAAATCAAAAAGTGTGCGGCAAACAGTAGGAGTGCCGCGCATCAAGTCGTGCGAGCACACCGCGCCCCGAATGCGACACATCGAACCGGGTGCGGAGAGGTCGTGCGGTATAGGCGCAGCACGCCATGTACGGCACACCAACCGTACGACTACTTCGGCGGCGTACCGATCATCCGCACTTTCTGCCCTTCCCAACGGAATTGGACGTGGGTGACGGTGCCGTCCGGGCAGGCGTTGCAGCTGCCGGGCGTCTTGTAGGTCAGTTCGACGGTGTCGTCGGTGGTGCGGTCGACGTCCAGTGACGTGAACCCGTGCGCCTCGGGGGTCGCGGTCCCGATGTAGGCGCCCTTATGGAACAGCAAGGCCTGGTTCGGCGAACTCCCCGTCGCCCCTTGCACGGTGATGATCACGGTCGACAAGGTGGCGCACGGGTCGAAGTTCCCCTCGAAACCGCGCGGGTCGGTGGACCACGGCGCGTGTGTGGCCGGCTCGGCGGGCAGCGCGGCGATGGCCGACTGGATCACCGGCGCCGAAAGGTCGACGCCGCACCGGACGGGCGCGCTCGAGGTGGTCGGCGCGGCATTGCGCACGCGGGTCTCCGATGACCCGGCACCACCGTCGGAGGCGCATCCGGCGACACCCACCACGATTCCGGCACACAGAACAAAGACAGGTCGAGCTATCCGCACCACGAGAGATCCTTTTCAGGTCCGCCGACAGATTCGAGTTAGCTCGGAACAGTCTCGCTTATGCGGTCGACGCGGTCGAGGCCGCATTGGCGACCGCGAGGTATTCGATGACCTGATGCAGATCCGGGTACAGCCGGTGCGCGAGCCTGCGGGACTCGTCGGTCGGCTGCACGAGATCGGGAACGAGGATGCAGCGCAGGCCCGCGGCGCAGGCGGCGCGTAGGCCGTTGGTCGAATCCTCCAGCGCTAGTGTGGTTTCCACCTCGCCGCCGAGCGCGGCCATCGCCTTGAGATACGGCTCGGGGTCGGGCTTGCCCTTGGTCACGTCCTGCCGGGTCACGACCACGTCGAACCGGTCCGCGATGCCGGCCAGTTGCAGGTGGTGGTCGGCGCGCTCCCGCGACGACGACGTCGCGATCGCCTTCGGCACGCCTTGCGCGTCGAGTGCGTCGAGCAGCGCGACCGCTCCGGGCTTGGTGGTCAGCCTGCCGCCGTCGACGAGCTGGCGTAGGTGCACCTCGTGCAGGTCGAAGTACTCTTCCAGCGGGAATCCCCGGCCGTATGCGGCCGCGGCGAGCGTGCGGCAGCGGTCGGCAGGCACGCCGATCATGCTGCGACAGAACTCCGGTGCCATCTCGTAGCCGAGCTCGGCGCCGGCGCTGACCAGCGACTCCATCGCCAGGCTCTCCGAGTCGATGAGCAACCCGTCCATATCGAAAACTACTGCGCGAACAGGGCTTTCGGTGTTCACCCGTTGCTCCCTTCCGACTGCGGCGCCAACCGGCGCCGGACCGCGGCCGTGACACCGTCGCGGGTCATTTCGGCCAGGGCGTCACCGACCTGCCGTTGCACGTTCTCCAGCTCCGGTAGCGTGCCGAAAATATCGGTGCGCTGCAAGAACGCCTGCGCACAGCGATGCGGGTCGGCGTCGACCAGCACCGCGAGCGAATCTTCCCTCGGGTCGATCAGCTCCATCACCGCGCCGGGGGCACGGCTCGCAGTGAACCACCGTATCCACGCGGCGATCAGCAAGGTCGCGCCGGGGGTCGGCCTGCCTGCGGCGATGTTGTCGCGTAGGGCGTCGACGACCCGGGGCATCATCTTGTCCGAGCCGTTGCGGCCGATGCGCGTCATGTCCTGGGCGATGGCCGGATTGCGGAAGCGGCGCATCAAATCGTCTACGGTCCTGCGCAATTCGGGGGTCGACAGGGCCAGCGTCGGCCCCTGCTCGTCCAGCATGAACTGGCAGGCCAGTGCCGCGAGCGCCGGATCGGCCGTCGCGTCGGCGATGGTGCGGTGGCCCGCGACGCCGCCGAGGTAGGCGAGCAGCATGTGCGTGCCGTTGAGCAGCCGCAGCTTGGCGAGCTCGTAATCCTTGACGTTGGCGACGAATTGGGCGCCGCCGAGTTCCCACTGCGGGCGCTCGCCGTCGAAATCCTCGATGGTCCAGGTCATGAACGGCTCGGCCGAGACCGGCGCGAGGTCCTCGATGCCGCCGAGCCAGTTGCGGGCGACCGCGGCGTCGGTGGGCGCGGTCGGCTGCACGATGCGGTCCACCACGCTGTTCGGGAACTGCACGTGCCTGGCGATCCACTCGGCGAGGTGATCGTCGCGCAGCAGGGCGAAATCGATGACGGCACGGCGCAGGGTGCTGCCGTTCGCGCACAGGTTGTCGCAGCTGATGATCACCGGCGGGGTGCTGCCCCGTCGGCGGACCAGCTCGAGACCCTGCGCGAGCATGCCGATCGGGGTGATCGGCCTGGTCGGGAACCGGACGTCGTGGCGGACGCCGGGGCAGTCCACCTCCAACCGGCCGGTGACCGGCGATACGCAGTAACCGCTCGCGGTGACGGTGAGGGTCACGATCTTGACGCGTGGATCGGCGATGCGCTGCGGCACGCCGATCAGGTCGGTCGGGGCGTGCACGGCCTCGGTGATCGAGCCGACCACCTCCACCCGCGCCGCGCCGTCTTCGTGCAGCAGCGTGGTGTACAGGTGGTCCTGCGCCCGCAGCGCGTCGACGACCGTCGGGCGGTTGATGGCGACGGCGGTGATGCCCCAGCGTGGATCGCCGGTCTCGTTCATCGCGTGCTGGGTTGCCAGGGCCTGGTGCGCGCGGTGGAAGGAGCCGCAGCCGAGGTGCAGGATCCCGGCGGTCAGGCTGCGCGGGGCGAAGCCGGGCCTGGCGACCGAGACGGGCAGGCGGGTGAGCATGTCGGTGGACAGGCGTGGCACCACCTTGCCCGGGATCCGGGACGTCAATTCTGTCCGAGTTTTCTTCGCCGTAATCAGCGGCACACGCATGTGCGGCCTCCGTTGGTTCTACAGAAGGGGCGATATAGAACGCCTTATCAGCATTGACTAAGCGACATTTCAAACGTAGGTGAGGTTGGCCAGTATTTCGACAGCAAACCCGAGATCGAGCAACTGAAGGCACGTTGCAGCAGGTCACTGGGTGTATTGCAAATATTCCGTAAAGCTCCACCTCAGAGCCCATGAATTGGCGGTAACTAGCGGGAATACGCATCGGTGAAATGCACGTTCGTGACCTCTGTCACGCAGAGTTATTTCCGTTTTGCCCGTTAGGAAACGCTTTAAGATTGCTCACAGATTTGCTGGGTAATTGCCGATAATTCCGGGGAGAATACGGCGTAAAACCAGCCGCTACGGGCCGGTGCGGTCACGGAATGCACTGCGGCAGACCTATTTCCGAATGGAAGCATCTGTACTCCCGTCGGCCCGAAGGGTCGCAAGGCGGGCGAGGTCGTAAGCAAGACTAAGGTTGCTTCACAGTTGCCGACGGGCAGTGGTGAGGGAGCACTCGGCGCCCATCTCGGTCGCCCGCCGCTCGCTCGGGGCGTGACCCGGATTCCTGGGACGATCCGCTAGCGTCGAGGACATGACGCTCCAGGTCGCTGTTCTCGGGTACGGGTTGGCCGGGTCGGTTTTCCATGCGCCGCTGATCGCGGCCGATCCGCGGCTGCGGGTGGCGGTGGTGGTCACCTCGTCGGCCGAGCGGAAGGCGCAGGCCGAGCGGGAACATCCCGGCGTGCGGGTAGTCGCTACCGCCGACGAACTGTTCGCGGATCCCGTTGGAATAGATCTCGTGGTCATTGCTACCCCCAACCGCACGCATGCTCCGCTGGCCAGGCAGGCGTTGGCGGCGGGTCTGCCGGTCGTGGTGGACAAGCCGTTCGCGGTGTCGGTCGCCGAGGCCGAGGACTTGGTCAACCGAGCCGAGCAAGCCGGGCTGGCGCTGACTGTCTTTCAGAATCGTCGCTGGGACGGCGACTTCTTGACCATGCGCGCCCTGACCGAGGCGGGGCGGCTCGGGCAGGTGCGGCGGTTCGAGTCGCGCTTCGAACGCTGGCGGCCGGTGCCGAAGGGCGGCTGGCGGGAGATGGGCGGCGCCGCCGACGGCGCGGGGCTGCTCTTCGATCTCGGCAGTCATCTGATCGATCAGGCGCTGACGCTGTTCGGTCCGGTGGCAACGGTGTACTGCGAGCTGGATCAGCGGCGTGCGGGTGTGCAGACCGATGACGACGCTTTCCTCGCGTTGACGCACACCTCGGGCGTTCGGTCGCACCTCTGGATGAGTGCTGTTGCGCCGCAACTGGGTCCGCGTTTCCGGGTGCTCGGTTCCCAGGCGGGTTATGTCAGCTACGGTTTGGATCCGCAGGAAAGCGCGTTGCGCGCCGGTCGCCGCCCGGACGACGGCAAGCCTTGGGGCACAGTCGAATCCGAGCACTGGGGTGTCTTCGGTGCCGAATCCGCCGTAGAGCCGGTCCCCACCATCGCGGGCGACTACCCGGCCTTCTACGCAGCACTGGCTACCGCACTGCTCGATGGCGGGCCCGTTCCGGTCGACCCGCGCGACGCCGTGGCCACACTGCGCGTGCTGGAATCCGCGCGCCGATCGGCCGCCGACGGCGCGGTCGTCACCGCGTAAATCAGCGGCGACCCTAATGCTCTGCCCTCAGTATTTGGACTGGCGACGCGCGCCATGGATCGATAACGTCGTCACTCGGTGTCGGCTGCGTGTGGGCCGGCCGCTCGGCTGAGGAGGAGATCCGCATGGGTTCAACGATTTTCGCGGTGTTCCTGCCGCTGGCCCTGGCCTTGGTGATGTTCGGGCTCGGCTTGACCTTGGCCGTGGACGATTTCGCCAGGGTGCTGCGCTATCCGAAAGCCGCGGTGATCGCGCTGCTCTGTCAGATGGTGCTGCTGCCCGCGGTCTGCCTCGGGCTGATCTATCTGTTCCGCCTCGAAGGGGCGCTCGCCGTGGGCATGCTGTTGCTGGCCGCGTCGCCGGGCGGGCCGTCGGCCAACCTGTTCAGCCACATCGCGGGCGGCAATGTGGCACTGAACATCACGCTCACCGCGATCAATTCGGTGCTGGCGGTGTTCACCATGCCGTTGATCGTCGCGTTCGCGTTCAGCCGGTTCATGGACGGTGACGGGTCGTTCGGGCTGCGGCCGGACAAGTTCGCGCAGGTGTTCGCGATCGTGCTGGTGCCGGTGGCGATCGGCATGTGGGTGCACCGCCGGTTCACCACGTGGGCCGAGCGGATGCGCGGAAACGTCAAGATCCTCTCGATCGTGGTGCTCGCGCTGGTCGTGCTCGCCGCCGTGGCGAAGAACTTCAGCACGCTCACCGAGAACATCGGCAAGCTTGCTTCGCTGAGTCTGTTGTTCGCCGTGATCAGCCTGGCGGTGGGGTATTTCGTGCCGCGGGTGTTCGGGATCGATGCTGATCAGGCGATCGCCTCGGCCATGGAGATCGGTATTCACAACGGTGCGATCGCCATCGCCATCGCGAGTTCGGTGCTGCACAACGGTGCGATGGCGGTGCCGGGCGCGGTGTACGGCGTGCTCATGAACATCCCCGCGGCGATCGCGGCTTTCCTGCTGGCCAGGTATGTGCGGCACGATCGTTCGGCGCCGATGTCCAGCGCAACGGCCACGTAGGCGCGACACGGCGACGCAGGCCTGGTGAATCGGTCAACTGCACCAGACAGCGTGGCAAGCGGTAGGTAACCTTTCGATGTTCGACATTCGAAGGGAGCCGCATCGCGATGCGACCGCTCGGCGCAGACGATCCGACCCGGATCGGCGACTACCGGCTACTCGGCGTGCTCGGTGCGGGCGGCATGGGCCGGGTGTATCTGGGACGAAATTCCGGTGGGCGAACCGTCGCGGTGAAGGTGATCCGGCCGGACCTGGTCGGCGACAACGAGTTCCGGGTGCGCTTCCGCCGCGAGGTGACCGCGGCGCGACGGGTCGGCGGGCGGTTCACCGCGCAGGTGCTCGATGCCGATGTCGATGCGAACCCACCATGGCTGGCGACGGGTTACGTGGCGGGGTTCTCGCTGACCGAGGCGGTCGAGGAGTACGGGCCGTTCACCGAAAGCTCGCTGCTGGTGCTCGCGCACGGACTGGCCGAGGCTTTGGTCGCCGTGCATGCGGCGGGGCTGGTGCACCGCGACCTCAAACCGTCCAACGTGCTGCTCGCCCTCGACGGGCCCAAGGTGATCGACTTCGGCATCGCGCGAGCGATCGAGGACAGTCAGCTCACCACCACCGGAAAGGTCATCGGCTCACCGGGATTCATGTGTCCGGAACAGGTGACCGGTAGTCCGGTCGGCCCGGCGAGCGATGTGTTCGCGCTCGGCGGGGTGCTGGTGTTTGCGGCCACCGGGCGCGGACCGTTCGGGGTCGGCGAGATGGTGCAGATGCTGTGGCGGGTGGTGTATGAGGAGCCCGAGCTCGACGGGGTGCCGGATCGACTGCGGCCGCTGATCCGGGCCTGCCTCACCAAGGACCCGGCCGCGCGCCCGACCCCCGAGCGGATCATCGCCGACCTGCAGGCCCTCGGTATCCCCGGCCGCGGCGGTTGGTTGCCCGGTCCGGCGCTGGAGGAGGTCAGCAGGCGCGCAGTGGAATTGCTCGATCTGGACTCCGGGCCGTTCGATGTGCCTGAGTCGCTGAGCAAGACGGACGTGGATTCGGCGCGCGCCGCTGACACGGTGGCCCAGGCGTTTCTGGATCCGAATGTGCGGGCCGCCACCAGTCTTCCCGGGTTCGGGCAGGCGGAACTCGCACCGCGGTCGTGGGGGCAGGATGCAGGCGAGCCGCCGGGTGCGGCGCGTCCGCCGGAACAGCCGGGTGCACCGCAACAAAGGGCGCAGCCGCCAGGGCACACTGCGAACCCATCAGGGCAGGCGGCGCACTCGCCGGGGCAGAACGCGCACCCGCCAGGCCAAACCACGCACTCGCCCGGGCGGCCAACGCACCCGCCAGGACAAACCGCGCGCCCGTCCGGGCAGACAACGCACCTGTCAGGGCAGACCGCGCACTCGCCAGGGCAGGCAACACACCTGTCGGGACCCAGCGCGCAGTCGCACGGACACACGACCTTCACCGCCGGACAGTCGGCATACCCGTCCGGCCAGACGTATTCCCGTAGCCCACAAGATGTCTCGACTACTCCGCCGGACTCGCAGCACCCCGCAGCCCGCCGCGCACCACGCCCGAAGCGTCGCGCCGCACTGATCGCCGCCGCGCTCGCCCTGTGCCTCACAGTCGCAATCGCCGCCTTCGTGATCACCAAACAGATCGCCCGCGGTCCCGGCGGTTCCGCCACCCAATACACCGACTCCCCCGGCACTCCCGCCGCCGACGTCCCGGACGCGTTCATCGGCGAATGGAAGGGCGTCGTGGAGGACAAACTCGGTAGCTACGACATCGTCCTGACGCTCAACGAGGGAGCGCTCGGCACGGAGATCGGCAGTTCGGCCAACACCGGAAATGTCATCGGGCTGAAATGCGGACGAGCAGAAACACTCACGGATGCGTCGTCGGACACACTCACGCTGACCGCCCGGCTCACCGAGGACGGCGGCGGCTGCAACGACGAAGGGGCGACCACCACCGTCCGGCTACAGTCCGACGGCACGTTGTCGTACACCACCCACGGAGTACTCGGCGACATGACGGGAACCCTCACCAAAACCTCGTGACCCGCTTGTGCTACGAGGTTGCTGACGGAGTGGCAGACTGCGAATCATGGATGATGCTTCATCGACCCCGACCATCACCTGTGCGGGACGCGTTCGGTCCCAGGCCGAGGCGCACCAGCGCGCGGGGCGGCTGGCGGCCGCGCTCGCGGAGGCGGGAGTGCAGCCCGGAAACCGCGTGGCGATCATGGTCCGCAACGACATCGAGTTCCTCGAGGTGTCCCTGGCCGTCGCGGCGTGCGGCGCGAACGCGGTGCCGATCAATACGCGCTGGCAGGTGCCCGAGGTCGCGCACGTGCTCGGCGACAGCAATGCCTGCCTGGTGGTCGCGCACACCGAGTTCGTCGATATCGTGGAACGGGCTGTGCCGCAGGGCGATACGACCATTCTAGAGATCGCCATGCCACGCGAACTACTCGCCGAGGCCGGCCTGGACGTGGCGCTGGCCGAGCCGACCGGCAGGCATCCGACCCTGGAACAGTGGATCGACAGTCACCCCGAGCCGCTGGGCCGCATCGAGGGCGCGCGCGACGACTCCACCGGACTGATCTATACCTCCGGCACCACCGGGCGTCCCAAAGGTGTACTGCGCGAACGGATGACACCGCACCAGTGGTTGACGATTGCGGGCAGCGCGGCCAAACGGCTCGGACTCACGCCGCGCGGGCAAGCGGTGATCCCGGGGCCGCTGTATCACGCCAGCCCGAACGGGATCGCGACGCTGGCGATGCGGGTGGGCACCAACCTCACCATCATGACGCGCTGGGATGCCGAGCAGTTCCTGCGACTGGTCGACGAGCGCCGCATCAATCAGGCCAAGGTGGTGCCGACCATGCTGTCCCGGCTGCTGTCGCTGCCCGAGGACGTGCGCAGTCGTTACGACGTGTCCAGCCTGACCCACATCATTCACTCATCGGCACCGTGTCCGCCCGCGGTGAAGCGGGCTGCGATCGACTGGTTCGGGGATGCGCTGATCGAGTACTACGGCTGTGCCGAAGCGGGCACGATCACCTGGATCTCCGCCCAAGAGTGGCTGGCACATCCGGGTAGCGTCGGCCGTCCGGCGGATGGTGCGGCGGTGGTGGTCGTCGATGAGTCGGGCGAGCCGCTGCCCGCGGGCGAGACCGGTCAGGTGTTCGTACGCGGCGCCGATTACTGGCCGCGGTTCCGCTATCTCCATGACACCGATGAGTCGGCGAGCCCAGTGCCGGGTTTCCTCGGTGTCGGCGACCGCGGTTACCTGGACGACGACGGGTTCCTCTATCTCACCGGGCGGTCCAGTGAGCTGATCATCTCCGGCGGGGTGAACATCTATCCCGCCGAGATCGAGAACGCGATCATGGCGCTGGACGGTGTCGAGGATGTCGCGGTGTTCGGTATCCCGCACGCCGGCGATCTCGGCGAAGCCGTTGCCGCGCAAGTTGTTCCGCGTCCCGGCGCGGAGCTCACCGAGGAAGGTATCCGCGCGGCGCTGGTCGGGCAGCTCGCCTCGTACAAGGTGCCGAAGGCGCTGCGGATCGTGGCCGAACTCCCCCGCGACGATGCCGGAAAGATCTACAAGCGCCAACTCCAGGCCGAGATGTCCGCCGCCGGTTGAGGCGCGCCCGGCGCGGCGGTAACCGTTAGAGTGCGGCGGTGGACAGAGCCGAATGGGGCGAACGTGGCACCTCCATCGTCGACCGCCTGACGACAACCCAGACCCAGCCGCCGTGGTGGTTGGTGGCAGGCGCCGCAGTGGTGGCGCTCGTACTGGTCGGGTACAGCCCGCTGTGGCGGTTCACCCGCAATATCGTGACCATCGCGCATGAGGGCGGGCACGCGCTGGTCGCGCTGCTCACCGGGCGCAGGCTCAACAGCATCCGATTGCATTCGGACCCTTCGGGTCTCACCGTGTCGAGCGGAAACCCCTACGGGCTCGGCATGATTCTCACGACGATGGCGGGCTATCCCGCGCCGCCGCTACTCGGGCTGGGATTCGCCGCGCTGCTCGGCGCGAGCCGGATCACGCTGATGCTCTGGACCGCCATCGCGCTGCTGGCCGGGGTGTTGATCATGACGCGCAATGTCTACGGCATGCTGACCGTGTTCGCGGTCGGTGCGACGGTGTTCGCCGTGTCCTGGTTCGGCACCGACACGCTGCAGGCGGGTTTTGCCTACCTCGGCGCCTGGTTCTTGTTGCTCGCGGGCGCACGGCCGGTGATCGAACTGCAGCGCGGACGCTCCCGGCAGTTGCGCAGCCGCTACCAGCAGGACGTCGCCTCCGACGCCGACCAGCTCGCCCGCCTCACCCACCTGCCCGGGTTGTTGTGGGTCGGGCTGTTCGGGGTGGTCGCGGTGGGCTCGCTGCTCGTCGGCGCGGGGCTGCTGATCTCGGATATCTCCGGGGTCTGCCTGGCGAGTTTGTCGGGCGGAACCTGCACGTGATCGCGATCGCGACCCGTCCGCGGTGCCCGACCTGCGCTCGAGCCTGCGGTTCGCGGTGCCTGACCTGCGCTCAGCCTGCGGTCCGCGTCGCAGCACCGAGGCGGCCTTCGCGGTGCTTTCCCGACTCGGTGGCCGTCAGCGGGTTTAGCTTTCCGTTTTCGCGGCACGCCTACTCCTGGGACGAATGAAAGGAGTAGTCGGCATGTCGGACGAACTGAATGGGACGCGCGTACTGATCATCACGTCGAACACGGGTGTAGAGCGCGATGAGCTGCTGGTACCGCAGCGCGAGCTGAAGGAAAAAGGTGCCACCGTCGTGCATGCCGCGCCCAAGAACGAGCAGGTGCAGACGTTCGAGCACGACACCGAGAAGGACGTCACCGTGCAGCCGGATTCGGCGTTCGATGAGATCGAGGTCGAGGACTACGACGTGCTGGTGGTGCCCGGTGGCACGGTCAACGCCGACAAGTTGCGTGCGGAAGATCGGGCGGTCGAGCTGGCCAAGGGGTTCGCCGCGGCGGGTAAGCCGATTGCCGCGATCTGCCATGGGCCATGGTTGCTCGTCGAGGCTGAGCTCACGCCCGACAAGACGATGACGTCGTACTTTTCGCTGCGCACGGATGTGAACAACGCCGGCGGGCGGTGGGTCGATCAACCGGTGGTGCGTTCCGCTGAGAACGGCTGGGCGCTGATCACCTCGCGCAATCCCGATGATCTCGCCGACTTCTGCGGGGCGATTGCCGAAGAGTTGACGGCGAAGTGTAGATCAGGTGGCGCTCGGGTAGTCGGCCGCGCGCTCGGGTAGTCGGCCGCGTCGTCACGCGCGTCCGGCTGCCGCGCGTCGTCACGCGCTTCTAACTGCTGCGTCCTCACGCGCGTCCGGCTCCCGCGTCCTCACGCGCGTCCGACTGCCACGTCACCCGTGCAACGCTGCCGCCGTCTCCCGTGCCAGCTCCGCCGGATCTTCGGTCGCGTCGACAGCCGTGCCGCGCTCGTCGTCGGACAGTGGCTCGAGCGCGGCGAGCTGCGAGTCGAGCAGGCTCGACGGCATGAAATGTCCGGTGCGGCCGGTCATTCGGTGCGCGAGCTCTTCGCGAGGCGCGGTGAGATGCAAGAAGAACGCGGTGGGTGCCGCGGCGCGCAGTCGGTCACGGTAGGCGCGTTTGAGTGCTGAGCAGGTGATGACGCCGCCGCGCTCGCCGCGTTCGGCCATCCATGCGGCAACCGCGTCCAGCCAGGGCCACCGGTCGTCGTCATCCAACGGGATTCCGGCCGCCATCTTCGCGATGTTTGCCTCGGGATGGAAGTCGTCGCCCTCGGCGTATTCGACGCCGAGTTCGGCGGCTACCGCGCGGCCGACCGTCGACTTGCCGGACCCCGACACCCCCATCACCACGACGACAGGCAGGTCTCGTTCCGGCACATCGGCTCCTTTGCTTTTCGCGCACCGAGTGACGATGGTGCGGCGTGTCCGATCCGACAGTAGCGCGGGCGCAACCCGGCCTGGTCGGGCGCGTCGGCGCTATGACGGTTCAGCCGCACATGCCGGCACTATGACCGGTCCAACCACGCATACCGACACCACGAGCTAGTCCGACCAAGCGTGCCAGCACCACAACAGTCCGGCCGGGGCCCGTCGGCACTACAACCAGTCCGGCCGGGGTGCGTGTCTGAACTACGGCAACCCAGTCCGAAGGGTACGAGGGCGCTAGACACAGCCCGGCTCGTTCGAGATTCAGCGCGGCGTCATCGCGTTGCCGCAGCGATGAGTTCCGCGATCGATCGGCGGGTATCGTCGTCCACCGGCAGCAATGGCGGCCTCGGGTCGCCGGCATCGATGCCGAGCGAACGCAGTCCCGCTTTGACGGTTCTCGGTAGTCCGCCACGGGTCAATGCGTTGAGCAGCGGTTCCATCTGGTCGAAACGCTCTGTCGCCAAATCGGTTTCGCCAGTTTTCAGAAGCCGCCACACCTCGGCGATCGGTTGAGGCACCAAACATGCTGCGGCCGTGCACCATCCCACCGCTCCGGCGTCGAATGCTTGCAGCGCGAGCCGATTACTGCCGTTGAAGAACGGCACGCTCATCCCACCGAGTTCCGCGATCCGGCGCATCCGCGCGATATCACCGCTGGATTCTTTGATCATCGTGATGTTGTCCACGGCCGCAACGAGATCCACCAGAAACTCCGGCGACATGTCTATGCCGCTGGTGCCGGGATTGTTGTATGCCATGACCGGCAGCGCTACCGCATCGGCAACCGCGGTGAAGTGCCTGCGCAGCTCGTTCTCGGTCAACCGCCAATACGCCACCGGCAACATCATCAGTGCTGTGGCGCCCAGCCGTTCGGCGAGCCTCGCACGGGCAATCGTTCCTGCCGTGGTCAACTCCGAGACCCCGACCACGGTCGGCACCCGCCCGTCGACCTGCTCCACACAGATCGAGGCCACCGTCGCCCACTCCTGATCGTCGAGGTACGCGCTCTCCCCCGTACTCCCCAGCGGCGCAACAGCATCCACTCCTGCGTCGACCAGCCGATCCACCAGCGCGCGCAGCACCGCCTCATCGACCTTGCCGCTGTCAGCACTGAACGGCGTCACCGGATACGCCACAATCCCCGAAACAGAATCGCTCATCGACACTCTCCAATCCGCACCCCATCATCGCGGCACCCCCGGCCGTACCGGATGGAAACGTCCTCGGGCACCATGGTGATCATGGACTTGCGCATCTTCACCGAGCCGCAGCAGGGTGCGAGCTACGACACGTTGCTGACCGTGGCCAAAGCCACCGAGGACCTGGGATTCGACGCGTTCTTCCGGTCCGACCACTACGCCGCGATGGGTGGCGCGGATGGCCTGCCCGGCCCCACCGATGCCTGGATCACCCTCGCCGGGCTGGCCAGGGAGACCAAACGGATCCGATTGGGCACGCTGGTGACCGCCGCGACCTTCCGGCTGCCCGGACCGCTGGCGATCCAGGTCGCCCAGGTGGACCAGATGTCGGGCGGGCGGGTGGAGCTCGGGCTCGGCAGCGGCTGGTTCGCCGAGGAGCACGCCGCCTACGGAATCCCTTTTCCCGCAGACAAATTCGCGCGGTTCGAGGAGCAGCTCGCGATCATTACCGGCTTGTGGTCGACGAAGCCGGGTGACAAGTTCGACTTCGACGGCGAGCACTACCAGCTGACCAACTCCCCCGCGCTGCCGAAGCCGGTGCAGGATCCCGTGCCGGTGCTGATCGGCGGGCACGGCGCCACCCGCACGCCGCGGCTGGCCGCGCAGTACGCGACCGAGTTCAACATGCCGTTCTCCTCGATCGAGGACAGCGCCGCCCAGTTCGGGCGGGTTCGCGCCGCGGCTGAGGCGCGGGGACGCCGGGCCGACGACCTGGTCTACTCGAATGCGCTGGTCGCCTGTGTGGGCGCCAACGATGCCGAGGTGGCGCGGCGGGCCGCGGCGATCGGCCGCGAGGTGGACGAGCTGAAGACCAACGGGCTGGCCGGTTCGCCCGCCGAGGTGGTCGACAAGATCGGCCGGTACGCCGAGATCGGTGCACAGCGCATCTACCTGCAGATTCTGGACCTCGCCGACCTCGACCACCTCGAGTTGATCGCCGAACAGGTGCAAGCGCAGCTCTGACCGCAGCGAGATCGGACGCCCCATGGAGACCGGACAGCCCAGCCGGACGGCCCTCGCCACCGCCTACGCCCGCGCCTACCACCAGGTCGCACCCGAGCCACGGGTGCTGATCGACCCGCTGGCGGCGGCGATCGCCGGGGTGCGTGCCGAGGAACTGAGCGAGGCGGCAGTCGCCACGCCCGGCGAATCGAGTGCTGACGCCGGGCTGCGACGGTTACGGCGACTGTGGGTGGCGGGGCGGTCCCGCTTGGCCGAGGACACCATCGCCGAAGCGGCGGCGGACGGGGTGCGGCAGGCGGTGATCCTCGGCGCGGGCCTGGACACCTTCGCCTACCGCAACCCGCATGTCGACCTACGCGTGTTCGAAGTCGACCATCCCGCGACGCAGACGTGGAAGCGCGAGCGCTTGGCGCAAGCGGGAATCGAGGTCCCAGCTTCGCTCACATTCGCGCCGGTCGACTTCGAAACCGCTACGCTCGCCGACGGTTTGGCGACAGCAGGCTTTGCACGCGACGAGCCGGCGGTCTTCGTCTGGCTCGGCGTCGTGATGTATCTGGCCCGCGACACCGTCCGGGAGACGCTGCGCTACCTCGGGAACCAAACGACACCGATGCACGTGGTCGCCGACTACCTCTGCCCGTCATCGGCCGCCGCCCCCGAGTATCGGGCGACGCTCGAAGCCAGGTCGGAGCGCGTCGCCGACCTCGGCGAGCCGTGGCTGAGCTACTTCACCGGCGCTGAGATGACCGCGGAACTCCGGGCCGCAGGATTCACCGAGGTGGACGACCACAATGCACCAGATCTGCTCGCGGACTACATCGGTCGCACCGAGGTCGGCCCGGACCCAGAGCTCTTGAACGCGCGCATCGTCCGCGCGGCCCGCACCTGATCAACGATCGAGGGCGGTCTGGTCGTGTGGGGCAGTCCCTTCAGGCCCGAAACCCGTTGAACGGCAAGCAATGCCGACTGGGTCGTCGCCGGGACCGGAAACTCACGCGCGCCGTAGACCTCGCTGGGCTACCATCGATCTCGTGCCACACCGTTAGGTTCCGCCCCACCGCCTCTACCTCGTCACCCGCGCCGATCTGGCACCGGGGATACAGGTCGCGCAGGTGTTACACGCCGCGCTCGACTTCGCCGTCGCGTATCCCGACGTGGTCGTCGACTGGCACGCCACCTCGAACGTGTTGGTCGTGCTCACCGCACCTGACGAGCTGTCGCTCGGTTGGCTGTGTGCGGACGCCGCTGCGGCCGGCCACCGGCTGGTCAGCGTGCACGAGCCCGACCTCGGCGGTGCACTGACGGCCGCCGCGTTCGAACCAGCCGCCCGCCGGCTGGTCGCCCACCTCCCTCTCGCCTTTACTGAACGAGGGGAGGTGAGAAAATGACTATTTCCCTCGATACCCAGCTGAGCGACTTGCGCGCCCAACTCGTCGAGCTCGCCGCTGAGCGGGACGCGTTGCGCGCCCAACTCGCCGGGGACCTGCCCACGGCCACCCGCTGGCTGCAGCGCAAGGTTTTGCGGCAGGCCGCCGCGCTCGACGTGCTGAACCGCCGGGTCGTCACGCAACGGTTCGTGCTGCGGACGCTCGACGAGCTCGG
This sequence comes from Nocardia suismassiliense, assembly GCF_900269665.1. Lineage (GTDB taxonomy): Bacteria > Actinomycetota > Actinomycetes > Mycobacteriales > Mycobacteriaceae > Nocardia > Nocardia suismassiliense. The sequence goes on along the minus strand of NZ_LT985361.1, from coordinate 4,129,560 downwards.
GCGATACCTGACGGCCGAGGAGTACAAGGCCGCCAGGGCCGGGATCGCGAACGCCGAGCTGCGGGACCGGATCGACGATCCGGACACCGCCTGATCGGTCATCATGGGGTGGCCGGCCGCCCGGCGTGCCGGTCACCCCATATCAGCCCCAGAAGCTCGACGGCCGAGCAGCCGCCTCTAAAGCGGCCTGGAGCGGGTTCGACTCCCGCCTGGGGCACCCCGCCACCCTCACACCAGCGGCCTGTCGGTCGGCAGGTTCACGAAGCTCGGTGCGGCCGGATCCAGTTGCAGGGACTGCGGTTTGAGTTCGGTGTTGTTGAGCAAGGGCCGGAAAGGCAGTCCCTTGGGGGAGTTTCCGGCGAAGACGTCTACGCGTAGTCGATGTCCGGGTTGGAGTACGGCTTGGATCGGGATGACGGCGATGTCCAGGGTGACGGGTTCGCCGGGCACTACGGGCAGCAGGGTGTCGAGGGTGATCGGGTTGTAGGGGGCGGTGTAGTCGCCGTTGGGTGCGCGGGTGCTCTTCGCCTCGTCCACGGCACGCATCGACGCGGTGAGCTGGCCGGTGCTCAGTACGGTCGAAGTTCCGTCGGGCGCAACGTTGTTCACGGTGACCGCCCAGTATCCGTCGGTGGCGTCGTGCACGGTGTTGAGGTGCACGTTGATCGGGCCGGAGAGGGTGGTCCGTTCGGGGACCGGTGGGCTGGTGAAGGTCAGTGCGTTGCGTTCGGCGATGCGAGAGTCCTTGGCGCACATATCCAATACCGCGGTGATGCCTGCGGCGCCCTGGGCGGTGTCGCGGGAGCAGACGGCGGTGAGGCCGGGGGAGACGGTCAGCGTGCGAGGTGCGTCGGGCTTGGTCGCGGACAGGGATCCGTCGTGCACGCTTTCGGCGGTGCCGCTGGGCTCGGCGGACAGGTAGACCCGTCGATGGGTCATGTCGGTCTGCGGGAACTGTTTCATGGTGACCCAGCCGCCGCCCTGCTCCCAGACGGTCACCGGGCCGAATCCGTCGATGCCGTGGTCGATGTCCTTGAGCCACTTGTCGAACCACACGCGCTGCAAGACGTCTAGTCGGGCGGGGGCGCCGGGCGCGCCGGTGCCCGCGCCGGGGTTCGCGTGATAGGTGTCGCCGACCAGCAGGCGTTTCTGGTTGGCAGGCAACGGGATCGCGTTGAAGAGGGTGGTCGCGCTGTTGGCGAAGATGTCGTGCCAGCCGCCATAGACGAAGGTGGGCACCGTGATTCGTTCCGGATGGCCCATAATGGCCTGCCGGAAGTCGCTGTCGTCGTCGAGCGCGGCGGCCAGTGTCTGCGGGATCTGGTCGAGCGACGGTGTGAGCAACGCCTGGGTCAGCAGGTCGACGTTGGTGGACGGATCGGCCAAACGGTCGCTCAACCAGCGCCAGTCGAAGGTGCCGTCGAGCATCGAGCGCACGTCGGGGATCAGCTTCGACTGGTTCACATTGCTCAGCCAGAGCGGCAGGAAGGGGGTGCCGACACCGCCGCCCGGCGCGACGACGTCGCGCATCAGGTCGCTGCCCGGCTCCACCGGGAAGATGGCTTTGAGTGCGGGCGGGGCGTTCTCGGCCGCGCGGAGCTGGTTGATCCCCGCGTAGGAGCCGCCGCTCATGCCGACTTTGCCGGTGGACCACCGCTGGACCGCGGCCCACTCGAGCACCTCGCGGGTGTCCTGCTGTTCGCGGGCGCCGAGGGTGTCCCAGGTGCCCTGGGAGAAGCCGGTGCCGCGCACATCGGCGACGACCAGCGTGTATCCGCTGCGGATCAGGTTCCGATCGAGGCCGAGTACGGTCTGCACGGTGCCGCCGTCGAGCGCGTGTAGCAGATCGCCGAAGCCGCTGATCGGCGTCCCCGATAGGTTCATCCGGCGCAGTGCGTCCAGCACGAGCGGCTGCAGACCGGGTGCGGCCAGCGCCGAGTCGACCAGGTTCGCGATCAGTTTGGTGTACGGCGTGAGGTTCACGATGGTCGGCAGTGGGCGCTGTTCGACCACGCCGTCCGCGTTCACCGGGCGGTAGACATTCGCCTTCAGTACCACGCCGTCGCTCATCCGGATCGGCACGTCCCAGTCGATGTGCACGTCGGCGTACGGCTGTGGGCCGTCGTGCAGTGCCGTCCAGCGTTCGCTGTGTGTGCCGGGGTGCGCCGTGGCCGAGCCCACCGCAAACCCGCCGCCAACCACTACTATCGAAAGAACCGTCGCCAGTCGAGCCGCGCGGACAAACCGTTGTGCCACTTGCTGCCCCGAAAACATCCTTCTCCTCGACCGATGTGCCACTTATTGATTGGGCTTCGCAATGTCGAGGCACAACATAGCAATCTGTTCGCAAATGTCCGGGAGGTGCGGCCCGGCCGGTTTGTCGGGTTGACGCGGGGCGGCTATCCGGTTGTGCGATATCGCATTTGCCCGAATTCGGCGTGGAGATACCAAGCGGTTGGGTTTAAGAATGTCGCCGGGCCGACACTGCCCGTGCGGCTCAGTCGCGCCGTTGCCCGCAAAGCCACGCGGAGTGCTGCGGCGAGGCCTACCTTGGTGGGCATGACGCCGCTGCAGCGCTATATCGCGGAAGAAATCGCCGCCGATCATGCCGACGGCCTCTTGAATCGCCGGGAGGCGCTACGCCGCCTCGGGCTACTCGGTTTCGGGGTTCCGGCGGCGGCCGCCTTGCTCGCCGCCTGTTCCAGTGGGGACAACGACCAACCCGCCAGCTTGCAACCATCTTCTCCCACAACGACATCCGCGCCGCCAGGGTCGAGCTCCGCGCTGCCGACGACGCCGATTACCTTCCCTGGACCGGACAATCGCGAATTGCAGGGCGCCTGGGCCGGGAGTCCGGAGCCGCGCGGCGGCGTGCTCGTCATCCATGAGAACAAGGGCCTCACCGACCATATTCGTTCGGTGGCAGGGCGATTCGCCGGAGCCGGATACTCGGCTCTCGCCATCGACCTGTTGTCCGCGAAGGGTGGCACTGCGGCGTTCACCGATCCGGCGGCCGCGACCGCCGAGCTCAGCAAAACCCCGCAACAGCAATTGCTCGCCGACCTGCGCGCCGGTCTCGACGAACTCGGGCGGCGGGTGCCGGGTAAGAAGCTCGGCGCCACCGGCTTCTGCTTCGGCGGTGGCTTGGCCTGGCTCCTGTTGACCGCCGGGCCGTCCGCTCTCGCCGCTGCCACTCCCTTCTACGGGCCCTTTCCCGACAACGGCGACTTCGCTGCGTCGAAAGCCGCTGTGCTCGGGGTCTACGCGGCGAAGGACGCTCGCATCGACGCGACCCGCCAGGCCGCCACGGCCGCACTCGAGCGGGCGGGCACGCCGCACGAAATCTGGGTCGCGCCGGATGCCGATCACGCGTTCTTCAATGACACCGGGCCACGTTATTCGCCGGTGGCTGCCGAGGAGGCTTGGCGGCGTGTACTCGGTTGGTACGGAGAACATCTGGGCTGATCGGGCTGCGGGTCACCAAATCAGGTAGTTCTGGATCGGCGCGGGATCTGTTGCCACAACGCCGATGTAGCCGTCGGGGCGGACCAGTACCAGCGCGCCTGGTCCAGCCGGATCGATGTCGTAGTTGCGGAAGGCCGCCCCGACGGCAAATGTGGCGTCGGTGGCAATGCCCGGCTCGATCACTCGAGCTCGGACCCGATCACCTTGCCCACGAACGACTTCAGCGACCGACGAGGCAGTATCCGCACCGAACCCGAGCAGCGTGAAATGGGGACCGCGGAACAGATCGAACAGGCGGCCCTCCGCGCACTGAGCGTCGGGCGCACGATCACCTGCCCGCACCGCGCCGGGGTTCTCGCGCATATCCACCGCTAACGGCCCGCCACGGTAATTGAGCTTCAGCTGGAAGATGTCCGGGCTCCCCTGCCCCGGCTCCGGCGCGCGGAAATTGCGGCGATGCGAGTGAGTCGTCACGTCGAGGACCTGTGCCGCGATCGGAAACCGCTCGTCCTCGTACGTGTCGAGCAAACCGTCCGGGACGCCCGACAGCACCGCCGCCAACTTCCAGCCGAGGTTGTAGGCGTCCTGGATGCTGGTGTTCAGCCCCTGCCCACCGGCCGACGAATGCACGTGCGCCGCATCGCCCGCCAGGAACACCCGATCCACCCGAAAGCGGTCCACCATACGGACATTCACGCGGTACACCGAGATCCAATTCAGGTCGAACAACCGTATGTCCGATCGGCCGGATCGCTCGTCGAGAATCTTCTGCACGGCCGCCACCGTCAGCTCGGGCACCTCGTCGGCGGTCATCGAAGCGACGAACTGGTAGTAGTCGGTCCCGGGCATCGACCACAGCGAAAAGCGTTCCTGCACATCGCCGGTGGTCAGGACATGGCAGTAGGTGCCGGTCAGCCCTTCGGCTCTCACGTCGCCGATCAATGTCCGCTCGGTCTCGAAGGTTTCACCCTCGAAGCCGACGCCGAGCGCCTTGCGCACAAAACTGCCGCCGCCGTCCGCGCCGACCAGATACCGCGCGTGTACTCGGTCGAGTGTGCCGTTGCGGCTGAGCGTCGCCGTGACGCCCGTGTCGTCCTGGACGAAATCGACCAGCTCCGTGCCCATTTCGATCCGGCCGCCCAGTTCGAGCAGCCGGTCCCTGAGTAGTTCGTCGGTGCGCCACTGCGGCAGCAGCCACGCGTCCGGATACGGCACGCCGTGCACACGCTCGACCGGTGCGATCCCCAGCATGTCGTGCAGTGTTCGCGTCCACTGCACGTGTGTGCCCTGGTACATGCGGAACGACGGGAACGGCGCGCCCGCCGCCAGCACCGCGTCGAGCACACCGAGATCATCGAAGACCTCCAGAGTCCTTGGCTGTAAACCCTTTCCGCGCGATCCAGGAAAGAGCCGCGGCGCCTTGTCCACCACCAGGCAGTCGATGTCACGCCGGGCCAGCTCGCAGCCGAGCGTCAGCCCGGTGGGGCCGGCGCCCACGATCAGGACCTGCGTGGTCGTCATCTGTCTTCCTTCGTCGAAAACGTGCGGGTGAGGATCGGGAGGAGTAGGTCATCGACCAGGTCGGTGAGAAAAGCTCGGTCGAGCGGCTCGCCGAGGAACATCCGGCGCATGATCTGGCCCTCCGATACCTGGTGTGCCAGTTCGGTTGCGGTGCCCTCGGGCAGTTCGCCGCGCGCGACGGCGCGGTCGACGATGGTGCGGAACGGGCCGAGATCCTCGTCGGCAACGTGGGCGCGCAGTGCGTCGCCGAGTTCGGTGTCCACGCGCATGGCGTGCATCAGGCCCGTCATCATGGTCACGTAGTGGTCGTCTACCTGCGCGGTCAACGCGACCAGGGCCGCGATCAGGTCGCCGCGCACCGTCCCGGTGTCCGGTATCTCCGCGACGTACGCCGCGTCGTGCGCGTCCATCGCGGCCTTCACCAGGGCCGGTTTTCCCGGCCACCGCCGATAGATGGTCGCCTTGCTCGCCTGCGCCCGAGCGGCGACGGCGTCCATTGTCATTGCCGCGTAACCGATTTCGCCGAGCAGCTCGACGGTGGCGGTGAGTATCGCCTGCTCGCGTTCCGCGCCCCTGACCACAGATCCTCCACGTGAACGGTACGGTTTCGTTCTCTTAGAACCTAGCGCAAGACCGCCGTTCGGCACAAGGCCGACGGTGATTACGGAGCTTGATCGCCGAGTGCGACGTCCCGGCAGGCCGCCAGCAGCGGCTGCAACCGCTCCATGGCGTTGGTGCGCACAGCGAGCACAGTGGGCAGCGCGAGCACGCCGGGCGTGCAGACCGGCAGGAAGGCCACCCGGCTGCTGTGCAGCAGGCGAGCGTGCGGGGCGTAGAGCACGGTCCAGCCTGCGGCGCCCGCGCCGAGTGCAGCGAGGGTGTCCTGGATCGACACCTGCTCGGGGCCGAAGACCGGTTCGAATCCGGCCTTGCCGCAGGCGGTCAGCACGAGATCGTCGAGCAGTGCGTTGTTCTGCCGGTTGGTCAGGTAGAGCGGCAGCTCGGCGAGCTGGGCGAGATCGACACACCGGTCGGTGGCCGAGGGATGGTCGGCGGGCAGCGCGACGACCAGTTCGTCGTACCACACCGGGATCTGCTCCACGCCCTCCGGCGCCGTCACCTCGCCGCGCAGAAAGGCGGCGTCCCATTCGTATTCGGACACTTTGCGCAGTCGCTGACCCAAAGCCGCCGAGGTCAACTCCACCTTCACACCCGGTGCGTGTTGTTTGAGCGCGACGAGCAGCCGCTCCAGCCGTTCACCCATCCCCCGGCTGGTCCCGAGGCGCAGCACGGTCGGTGGGGTGAGGAAGTCGGCGACGCTGGTCCGTGCGCGCTTCTCCGCCGCGAGCACCTTCTTCGCGGCAGGCAGGAACGCCGCCCCGGCCTCGGTGAGCCGGACGCTACGAGGCGAGCGTTCCAGCAGCACGACACCGAGCTCGCGTTCGAGCCGGCCGAGCTGCTGGCTGACCGACGATTGCACAATCATCAGTCGTTCCGCCGCCCGGCCGAAATGTAGCTCCTCGGCCACCGCGACGAAATACCTCAGTTGACGAAGTTCCATGACCTCAACGTGGTTCGGGGACAAGACTGGGTCAGGCTACCGCCCGTGCTGCGCGGCCAACCGATGCGGCTTCGGCCCGCGCGCCGCGGGCCTTGGAAATGGTGTCGGAGGTGCCCACATGGGTAATAGGAATGTCATGTTTGCGCGTCGGCGTGCTTTCGGTGTGGTGGGCGCTGTATTTCTGGTGGTCGGCGTGCTGTGCGGGTGCGACAGCGCGGACCGCACCGAACCCGCTCCCCCGACGGTGCGCAGTACCGCGCCCAGTGAGCCCTCGGGCGCGGCCGATCTCGGAGCCGCAGAGGAGATCGCGCACGGGATCGAAGTGCCGTGGGGGCTGGCTTTCCTGCCCGACGGCAACGCGTTGGTGGCCGAGCGGGATACCGGGCGGATTCTGCGGATCGGGCCGGGGCACCCGCCGGAACAGGTCTACGAGGTGCCCGGTGTCGTCGCGCGCGGTGAAGGTGGGCTGCTCGGATTGGCGTTGTCACCGCTGTACAGCGAAAACCGCTACGTGTACGCCTATTTCACCGGCGACACCGACAATCGGATCGTACGATTTCGGCTCGATGGACGGCCGGAAGTGGTGTTCGACGGGATTGCCAAGGCCGGCAATCACAATGGTGGGCGGATCGCGTTCGGGCCGGACGGGATGTTGTATGTGGGGACCGGCGATGCGGGACAGACTTCGCGGTCGCAGGATCCCTCGAGCCCCAATGGGAAGATCCTCCGGCTGACGCCGGAAGGTAAACCTGCGCAAGGCAATCCGACTCCGGGATCGCCGGTGTACAGCCTGGGGCATCGCAACGTGCAGGGGCTGGCGTGGGACCGCACCGGGCGGTTCTTCGCGGCGGAGTTCGGGCAGAACCGATTCGACGAGATCAATCTGATCGAGCCGGGACGCAACTATGGTTGGCCTGCGGTCGAAGGGATGGGCGGCACGGATCGTGGATACGTCGAACCCTTGACGACGTGGACCACCGCGGAGGCTTCCCCCTCCGGCATCGCGATCGCCGGTGACACACTCTATGTCGCAGCGTTGCGCGGTGCCCGATTGTGGACCGTGCCGCTGCGCGACGGCACCCTCGGTCGGCCCCGAGATGTCCTGCAGGACAAATACGGTCGGCTACGCACAGTCATGGTTGCGCCCGACGGAGCACTTTGGCTCACCACCTCCAACACCGATGGGCGCGGTGATCCAGGCCCGAACGACGATCGTGTCCTTCGCTTCCCGGCGCGCTGAGCATCGCCGCACACGAAACCCGCTGCTCGGTATAAGGTCTCGATGGGAGCTGCCGACGGGGAGTCATCGTGGTTTCACATGAGCGGCAGTCGGGAGGACAGGGCTCATGCTCGAAGAAATGCCACGCGATGTCAGCACGGACGAAACGGGCCGTCGGTTACCACCAAGCTCCAGCGACCTCGGCTACAAAACCAACGTTCTCGCCGCCGTCGCATGGGTACTCGGCTTCATCGGCGCCTTCTTCCTCGCCATCCCCCTGGCGATCATCGCCCTCACCCGCACCCCGAAGATCCAGCAGAACAACCGCGACCTAGCCATCGGCGCCCTGATCTCCGGTTTCGGCATCCCGCTGGCCATCGTTCTCTTCAACATCGTGGGTTGAGTTCGCTCGGACGCCCGCCGCGACAGATCCCTAGCGAGCCCGGCATGGGCGGTATCCGACAGGTTGACGTCCACGTGACCGCCGACGCCGAGCGGTCCGGTGGTCGTTCCTCAACCGTCGGAGTGGCATAGCGCGCAGACCGGGCCCTAACGAGTTTCAGAAAGTTTTTCGCGGACAGCGATTAGTTCTGGTGCGGGGCTCCGTCCTATCTGTTGAACGCGCTTCCAACCCAGCGCGACCGACCAGAAGGACCAGAAATGACCACCGCGAACCCCGCCGCCAACTTCTCCGACAACGCCACCTACCGTCCGGGCAAGGTCCGTGACCGGGTGCTGTGGACCCTGCAGATCCTGCTCGGCCTGTTCTTCATCATCGCCTCGGGCGGGCCGAAGCTCGTTATCCCGAACAAGCTGATGGAGAACGCCCCCGAGAACCTGACCATCCCGCTCGGGCTGCTCATCTTCATCGGCGTTGTCGAGGTCGCGGGTGGTATCGGTCTGATGGTGCCGCGGCTCAGTGCCTTGGCTGCCGCGGGTCTGTCCGTGCTCACCGTGCTCGCCGCCGCTACGCAGGCGTTCATCGCCGACAAGCCGGCGATGGCGATCTTCCCGCTGGTGCTCGCCGCGATCTTCGCCTGGATCGCCTACGAGCGTCGCGCCACGATCACCGATCTGCGTAACTCGCTCTCGCGGTGACGTATTCATAAAGCACGACCGGCGATCGGTGGTTTACCCACCGATCGCCATTCGTGCGTTCTCGGATCGGTCGGCGTCGGGTTGGCGGCGACCGATCCAGCGGCCATCTGGTCCGCGGCGCCCCGGCTGGTCCCGGGCGCCGCACCAGGTGGCCGTGTGCGTGGCACAGCGGACGGGAATCAGCGAGATACACGCAGGGTGGTCAGCGACCTGAGTCGTTGTAAACGAACAGGATTCGCGTTCAGCGCTTCAGTCGAACATCGGGACGCGGACCGCACGACCCAGCCGCCAGACCGCGTAAGTCAATGGCACGCCGGGGCGGTAAGCCAGGTGGGTGACCGAGGGGGCGTCGAGGACTTGGAGGTCCGCTCGGGCACCGACCCGGATGACGCCGACGTCGTCGCGGCGCAGTGCCCGCGCGCCGCCCGCAGTGGCGGCGTGCACGGCTTCGGCTATCGAAAGTCCCATCTGCAGTACGGCGGTGGCGACGCAGAAGGCCATCGAGGTGGTGTAGGAGCTGCCGGGGTTGGCGTTGGTGGCCAGTGCGACGGTGGCGCCCGCGTCGAGCAGGGCACGGGCCGGGGCTAGGCGCTGCCTGGTGGACAGGTCGCAGGCGGGTAGCACGGTGGCGACGGTGTCGGAGGCGGCGAGCGCTTCGATGTCCTCGTCGGTCAGATAGGTGCAGTGGTCGACGCTCGCGGCGCCGTGGCGCACCGCGAGTTGGACGCCGGGGCCCTCCCCCAACTGGTTGCCGTGCACGCGCAGGCCGAGGCCGCGGTCGTGCGCGGCGCGCAACACCCGATCGGACTGGGCCTGGTCGAAAGCGCCTGTCTCGCAGAAGACATCGGCCCAGCGCACGTAGGGGGCGACGGCGTCGAGCATCTCGCCGCACACCAGGTCGACGTAGGCGTCGGCGGCCATGTCGGACGGGACGAGGTGCGCGCCGAGGAAGGTGACCTCGTCGGCGGCGGCCGCGGCGAGCCGGGCGGAGCGCAGTTCGTCGGCGACGCTGAGCCCGTAGCCGGTTTTGGTTTCGAGGCAGGTGGTGCCCTGCCTGCGTGCCTCGGCAATGTGGCGGGCCAGGTTGACCGACAGCTCGTCGTTCGAGGCGGCCCGGGTGGCGGCGACGGTGGTGGCGATACCGCCCGCGCGGTACGGCCGCCCGGCCATCCTCGCCTCGAATTCGGCGGTGCGGTCACCGGCGAAGACGAGATGCGTGTGGCTGTCGACCCAGCCGGGCAGGGCGGCCCGGCCGTCGAGGTCGATGCGATCGTCGGCGGCGGGGGCGGCGGCCGCCGGGCCGATCCAGGCGAAGCGGTCGCCGTCGAGCACGACCGCGGCGTCGTGCAGCGGGCCGTCCTCGGTGTTGGTGGTGAGTTCGCCGATACCGGTGATCAGGGTCGACACAGTGCCTCGATTTCTTCGCGCAACACGGTTTCCGGACGTTCGACTCGCAGGTGCCGGTGTTCGGACACGACGGGGCGGCCCGCGACGAGCACCGAGCGGACGTCGCTGGCGGTCGCGGCGAACAGGGCGGCGGCGGGTGCGGTGCCCGCCGTGCGGAGGGAGTCGAGATCGATGGTGACCAGGTCGGCGGCGGCGTCGGGGGCGATCCGGCCGACCTCGGGCCAGCCGATGGACGCGTGGTCGGTGGCGGCGCGGTAGAGCTCGGCGGGGCTGAACCGACCACGGGCGCGGCTGGCGAGGCGCTCGTCGAGTTCGAGCGCGCGCCACTCCTCGAAGGCGTCGATCACCGCGTGGCTGTCGGTGCCGAGGCACAGGCCTACGCCGGCGTCCGAGAGCGCGCGGGCCGGGCCGATGCCGTCGCCGAGGTCGCGTTCGGTGGTGGGGCAGAAACACGCGCGGGTGCCGTGGTCGGCGAGCAGGGTGATGTCGGCGGGCGTGAGGTGAGTGGCGTGCACCGCGACCGTTTGCGGGCCGAGCAGGCCGGCCTCCGCCAAGAGTGCGGTCGGTGTACAGCCATGTGCGGCAAGGCAATCAGCGTTCTCGGCGGGCTGCTCAGAGAGATGGACGTGCACCGGGCGACCCTCGGCCGCACCGGCGATCACCGGCAGGGCCGCTGCAGGCACCGCACGCACCGAGTGCGCCGCAACGCCGGTCCGCACCAGCTCCGGTTTCGGCGTGAACGCTGCGGCACGTTCGGCCCACGCGTCTACCGTGCCGTCACTGAATCGAAGTTGCTGCTCGTCCAGCTCGACACCGAATCCTCCTGCCATATAACAGGTATCGAGCAGGGTCAGTCGGATACCGGCGTCGTCGGCGGCCGCCGCGAGTGCCGCACTCATCGCGTTGGGATCCGAATACCGCGCGCCACCGGGCGCGTGATGCAGGTAGTGGAATTCGCCGACGCTGGTGTATCCCGCCAGCACCATCTCGGCGTACACCGCGCGCGCCAGCCGGTAGTAGGAGTCGGGATTCAGTTGGGCGGCAACGGCATACATACGTTGCCGCCAGGTCCAGAACGTGCCTTGATCGTGCTGGGTGCGGCCGCGCAGCGCACGGTGGAAGGCGTGCGAGTGCGCGTTGGCGAAGCCGGGGATCGTCAGGCCGGGCAGCACCGTGCCCGTCCGGTCGGCGTCGCGGGTCACCGACCGGATCACCGCGCCGTGCACCTCGATCGCCACCGCCGCGGCCGGTCCGTCCGGCAGCCACGCGTGTTCCGCCCAGTAGACGGTCATCCGGCCAGTTCCTCGAGCACCCGTGCGAGACTCTGTGCGCCGCTGTCGATGTCGGCGGGTTCGGCGTACTCCTCGGGGGCGTGGCTGATGCCGGTCGGGTTGCGCACGTACAGCATGCCGGAGGGAACGTGCGCGGCGAGGATGCCGGCGTCGTGGCCCGCGCCGGTCGGCAGCGCGGGTACTCCGCCGAGCACCTTGTCCATTCGGCTCCGGAGCGTCTCGTCGAAAACGACGTCGTCCGAGTAGGACTCCTCGGTGACGGTGAGCTCGCATCCTTCCGCCTCGGCGGCCGCGCGCGCCGCCTCGGTGATGTCCTCGACCAGTACCGCGGTGCGGCCCTCCCCCGAAACACGGGCGTCCAGCCACAGATCGACGGTGGATGCGATGACATTCGTGCCGCCGGGAGTAGGCACCAGCCTGCCGACGGTGGCGCGTGCGTCGTTCATCGCGGCGGCGGCCCGGCGCGCGGCCGCCACGACCGTCGCGGCGGGCAGCATCGGATCGTGCCGATCGGCGAGCCGGGTGGCGCCGGCGTGATTTCCCTGCCCGGAGAAGGAGAATCGGTAGCGCCCGTGCGCGATGATGCTGCTGCCGGTGGCGACCGGACTATCCAGCTCGATCAGCCCGCGCCCCTGCTCCACGTGCAGTTCCACGAAACAGCCGATCTGGGCCAATGATTCGGGGTCGGCACCGAAACGCTTCGGGTCGTGACCGGCCTTCACGGCCGCTTCGGCGAGCGTCACGCCGTCGGTGTCGCGCAGGTTTCGCGCACGATCGGCGTCGATGGCACCGGTGAGCAACCGGGAACCGAGGCACGGCACGCCGAATCGGCCGCCCTCCTCCTCCGCGAACACCAGCAGGGCGAGCGGCTTGGCCGGGGCGAAACCCTTGCCCTGCAATATCTCCACTGCCGCGAGCGCGCTGGCCACGCCGAGCGGACCGTCGTAGGCGCCACCACCGGGCACCGAATCGAGATGACTTCCCGTGACGACCGCGTCGCTGCCTGGATTTCCCCACCAAGCCCAGATATTGCCGTTGCGGTCGGTATTCACGTCCAGTCCGCTGTCGAGGGCCTGGTCGATGAACCAGTCGCGCAGCTCGAAGTCGGCATAGTCGTAGACGTGCCGGGAGTAGCCGCCGCGCCGGGCGTCCCGTCCGACGCCGGCGATCTCGCCCATCAGCTCGTTCACGCCCACCGTGCTACTCCTGTCGTGCCGTGCTCGCCGGTGTGGTTCACGGCGCCTCGTGCATGGGGATGCGGACACCGCGCTCGGCGGCCACCGTGGTGGCGCGCTCGTAGCCCGCGTCGACGTGCCGGATCACGCCAGTGCCAGGGTCGTTGGTGAGCACACGCTCGATCTTCTGCGCGGCCAGTTCGGTGCCGTCGGCCACGCAGACCTGCCCGGCGTGGATGGACCGGCCCATGCCGACGCCGCCACCGTGATGGATGGACACCCACGTCGCGCCGGACGCGGTGTTGAGCAGCGCGTTCAGCAGCGGCCAGTCCGCGATGGCGTCGGAACCGTCGGCCATCGACTCGGTCTCGCGGTACGGGGAGGCGACGCTGCCGGAGTCGAGATGGTCGCGTCCGATCACCACGGGCGCCGAAAGCTCACCGCTGGCGACCATTTCGTTGAAGCGCAAGCCGGCCAGGTGCCGTTCGCCGTAGCCGAGCCAGCAGATGCGGGCCGGGAGCCCTTGGAAGGCAACACGTTCGCTCGCCATCCGGATCCAGCGGCGCAGCGACTCGTTCTCCGGGAACAGGTCGACGATGGCGCGGTCGGTGGCGGCGATGTCCTTCGGGTCACCGGAGAGCGCGGCCCAGCGGAACGGCCCCTTGCCCTCGCAGAACAGCGGGCGGATGTAGGCGGGGACGAAGCCGGGGAAGTCGAAGGCCCGCTCGCAGCCGCCGAGTGCGGCCTCGCCGCGCAGGGAGTTGCCGTAGTCGAAGACCTCGGCGCCCTTGTCCAGGAAGCCGAGCATGGCGTCGACGTGCTCAGCCATCGATTCGCGGGCCCGCTCGGTGAACTCGTCGGGTTTCTTCGTCGCGTAGTCGGTCCAGTCCTCCACCGCGATGCCGCGCGGCAGGTAGGCGAGCGGGTCGTGCGCGGAGGTCTGGTCGGTGACGATCTCGGGGTCGAGGCCGCGGGCCAGCAGCTCCGGCAGCACCTCGGCGGCGTTGCCGATCAGGCCGACGGACAACGCTTTTCGCTGCCTGCGCGCGCTCGTCACCCGCATCACGGCGTCGTCGAGGTCGGTCGCGATCTCGTCCAGGTAGCGTTCCTGCACCCGGCGCTGCGCCCGGGCCGGGTCGCACTCGATGACCAGCGCGACGCCGTCGTTCATGGTGACCGCCAGCGGTTGCGCGCCGCCCATGCCGCCGAGGCCTGCGGTCAAGGTGAGCGTGCCCGCGAGGGTACCGCCGAAACGCTTGTCCGCCACCGCCGCGAAGGTCTCGTAGGTGCCCTGCAGGATGCCCTGGGTGCCGATGTAGATCCACGAGCCCGCGGTCATCTGCCCGTACATGGTCAGCCCGAGCGCGTCGAGCCTGCGGAACTCCGGCCAATTCGCCCAGTCGCCAACGAGATTCGAGTTCGCGATCAGCACACGCGGCGCCCACTCGTGCGTGCGGAACACGCCGACCGGCTTACCCGACTGCACCAGCAGCGTCTCGTCGGCCTCCAGGGTGCTCAGGCTCTGCGTGATCGCGTCGAAGCTGGCCCAGTTCCTGGCGGCCTTCCCGGTGCCGCCGTACACCACCAGATCCTCGGGCCGCTCGGCCACTTCGGGGTCCAGATTGTTGTGCAGCATCCGCATCGCCGCCTCGGTCTGCCAGCTCTTGGCAGTGAGCTGCGCGCCGCGCGCCGCCCGGACTATCCGACTCATAGAACCAACCTCCGATGAAATTCGGCCGCGAGCGGGGCAGCGCCGCGGCACATGTCTGAAAAGTCAGGACCCGTTCGAGGACGCCAGGTGGGGGGCGACCGCGCGGGTGAGTTCGCCGGAGCGGATCAGTGCCTCGGCCGCGGCGATCTCGGGAGCGAGATGGCGATCGGGGCCGGGGCCGTCGACCTTCGTGCGTAGCAGCGCGCGGGCCGCGGCGGTGGCGGGCGCCGGGCGCAGCGGCGCACGGAAGTCCAGTGCCCGTGCGGCCGTGAGGTATTCGACGGCCAGCACGGTGGTCAGGCCGTCCACCGCGGTGCGCAGTTTGCGGGCGGCGGACCAGCCCATCGACACGTGATCCTCCTGCATCGCGCTGCTCGGGATCGAGTCCACCGACGCGGGCACCGCCAGGCGCTTGAGCTCACTCACCACGGCGGCCTGGGTGTACTGGGCGATCATGTGCCCGGAGTCGACACCGGGGTCGGCGGCGAGGAACGCCGGAAGGCCGTGCGAGCGTGCGACATCGAGCATCCGGTCGGTCCGGCGCTCGGCCATGCTGGCGACGTCGGCCACCGGGATGGCGAGGAAATCGAGCACGTAGGCGACGGGGGCGCCGTGGAAGTTGCCGTTGGATTCCAGCCGGCCGTCCGCGAGCACCACGGGATTGTCTACGGCGGAGGCCAATTCGCGGCCGGCGACCAGCTCGGCGTGCGTGACGGTGTCGCGGGCCGCACCGTGCACCTGCGGCGCGCAGCGCAGCGAGTAGGCGTCCTGCACCCGATTGCAGTCCGGCCCACGGTGACTGGCCACGATCTCCGAACCGGCCAGGGCGGCGGCGATCCGCGCGGCCGAGCGGGCCTGGCCCGGGTGCGGGCGCAGCGCCTGGAGGTCGGCGGCGAACACCCGGTCGGTGCCGAGCAGCGCCTCCACGCTCATGGCCGCGGTGAGGTCGGCGATGTCGAGCAGCATGTGCAGGTCGGCGAGCGCGAGGGTCAGCATGCCGAGCATGCCGTCGGTGCCGTTGGTGAGCGCCAGCCCTTCTTTCTCGGCCAGTACGACCGGCTTGATGCCGTTGGCGCGCAAGGCCGTTGCCGCGTCCGTCACGTTCCCGGCAGCATCGATGACCTCGCCCTCACCCATCAGCGCGAGGGCCACCGCGGCCAGCGGCGCGAGGTCACCGGAGCAGCCGAGCGAGCCGTACTCGTGCACGATCGGGGTGATGTCGGCATTGATCAGCGCGGCGAGGGTGGCCGCTGTCTCCGGGCGGATCCCGGTGTGGCCGGTCGCCAGGGTGCGCAACCGGAGCACCATCAGCGCGCGAACCACCTCGCGCTCGACCGGCCGGCCCGCCCCGGCCGCGTGCGAGCGGATCAGCGAACGCTGCAGGGCGGTGCGACTCTCCTCGGGAATGTGGCGGGTCGCCAGCGCGCCGAAGCCGGTAGACACGCCGTAGGTCGGCACGGTGCCCGCGGCGAGCGCGTCGACGTGCGCCCGGGCCGCGGCCAGCCGGTCCTCGGTGGCCGCACTCAGGTGCACCTTGGCGCCGAGTCGCGCGACAGCGACGACCTGCTCCCCGGTCAACGGTCCATCGAGGGCGACGGTCGGTAGCTGTGCAGTTTCGGGCATGGGCACCATTCCACCGTCGCGGCGGGCAGTGGAGAATGAGGGTCGGTCCGAATCTGTCTGATATCCAAGACTCGCCGAGGAGATGGCATGGGAACGAGCAGCGACGTCCCGGCGTTGCGCCGCGGCTTGGCGGTGTTGCAACTACTCGCGGGCCGGGCCGGACCCATCTCCGCCTCGACGATCGCGCGCGAACTCGGGCTGCCCCGGTCCACCACATACCACCTGCTCGGCGAGCTGGAGGCGGCCCGTTTCGTCACCCGGCTGCCCAGCGAGCGCCGCTACGGGCTCGGCATCGCCGCGTTCGAACTCGGCTCCGCGTATCTGCGCCACGATCCGCTGGAGCGGCTGGCCGGGCCGCTGCTGCGCGAACTGGTCGAGGAGGTCGGTCACAACGCGCACCTCGGGGTGCTGCACGGCAACGAATTGCTGTATCTCATCAAGGAACGCCCGTCGCGGCCGGAAACACTGGTCACCAATGTGGGGGTGCGGCTGCCCGCGCATCTGACGGCCTGTGGCCGGGCGATCCTCGCCTACCTGCCTGCCGCGCAGATCCGCGCGCTGTTCCCCTCGGCGTCGTCGTTCGTCCGCCGTACCGAGCGCGGACCCAATTCGCTGGCGTCGCTGCGCAGCATCCTGGCCACCGAGCGCAAGCGCGGCTGGGCGTGCGAAGACGGCCATGTGACACCGGGTTTCGCCTCGGTGGCCTATCCCGTCTTCGACCACAACCAGCGCCCGATCGCGGCGATCAGCGTCACGCTGCGCCATCACTGCGAGGCCACGCCGTGCCCGGCCGACTGGGCGCCGCTGGCCGGGCGGGTGCGGATCACCGCGGACAGCCTCACGCATCGCATCGGCGGCCGGGTCACCTAGGTTTTGCGGCCGACGCCGCCCCATGCGGCCGAGGGCGGTTCGTTCGCGGCCTCTGGGTTGTCGGGGTGCCAGTGATTGACCGCAACGATGCCGGGCGGCACGAGTTCGAGATTCTTGAAGACTTCGCGGACCTGGTCGACGCTGCGCACATAGTACGGAACGGCGCCGGTTTTGGAGTAGTAATCCGAAAGGCGAACCAGCCGGGGATCTTCGTTGGTGCCCTCGTACATCGCGAAATAGCTTCCGGACGGAATGGCTTCCTGCAGCGCGCCGGTGATCCGGATAACGTCGTCCCAGGTGCGTGCGTGGCCGAGAACGCCCATGAACATCACGGCAATCGGTTTGTTGAAGTTCAGAATGTTGCGCGCCTCGGTGACGACCTGATCGGTGTTGTGGAAATCCGCTTCTATCAGAGCGGTCACGCCTTCGTCGGTCGTATTGATCAACAACGCGCGGGCATGGGCGAGGACGAGCGGATCGTTGTCCACGTAGACGATCTTGGAGTCGGGCGCGACACCCTGTGCGACCTCGTGCGTGTTCTGCATGGTGGGCAGACCGGTGCCGACGTCGAGGAACTGGCGGATGCCGCACTCGGCGGCGAGGTAACGCACCACCCGTATCAAGTACCGGCGCGATTGCCGCGCCATGGTGCCGATTTCGGGATACACCGATTCCCCCGACTCACCGGCTATCCGATCGACTTCGTAAAAGTCCTGACCACCGAGCCAGTAATTCCAGATTCGTGCGGAATGCGGTACATCGGTGCGGATCAGCCGATCGCTTTCGCGGACCATGATGCGGCTCCTCGAGAGGTGGTACTTGCGGCTGACTGTACAAGCGTCCAAGGGCCCGCGTCGGCGAATTACGACATAAACACCGAAGAGTCAGATTGGACACGAGTCGCGCGTTCCGCCGAACGCGCGGAGGGCGCTTCTCGCCAGCCCAGTGGGCTCCGACACTCTACATCTTTCGTCGTTCCAGGCGGTGACCGGGAACACAGCATCCTTCGACATCGCAGGCAGTGACCGGGAACACCGCCAGATTGGTTGTGCACAATATAATTGCGGACTACGTTGTTGGACATGACCGATCATCTGACCCTCGATGAGCAGATCTGCTTCCCGCTGTACGCGGCATCCCGGGCGATGACCGCGGTCTACCGGCCGAAGCTGGAACGGCTCGGGCTGACCTACCCGCAGTACCTGGTGATGCTCGCCCTGTGGGAACGGGACGGGCGTAGCGTCGGCGAGGTGTGCCAGGCGCTCGCGTTGGATTCCGGCACGCTGTCTCCGCTGCTCAAGCGGCTGGAGGCGGCGGGCCTGGTGCAGCGCAGGCGCTCGGCCGCCGATGAACGACGCGTCGATATCCAGCTCACCGAACGCGGGCGCGAGCTGCGGGCCCAGGCCCGCGATATACCGGCCGAAATGGCCGCGGCCTGCGGCCTGTCCATGGACGAGTTCCTGGCGCTGCGCGAAACGCTGCGCAGGCTCACCGTCGCACTGGCTGCAGCCAGCGAACTGCCGGCTTCATCGAACGAAGGAGAATAGACATGCAGATCCTCTACACCGCGGAAGCCCTGGCGACCGGCGACGGCCGCAACGGACACGCGCGCACCACCGACGGCAAGGTCGACGTCGACCTGGCCGCGCCCAAGGAAATGGGCGGCAGCGGCCAGGGCACCAATCCCGAGCAGCTGTTCGCGGCGGGTTACGCGGCCTGCTTCCATTCGGCGTTGCGGCTGGTCGGCAAGCAGGCCAAGGCGAACATCGACGACTCCGCCGTCGGCGCGAAGGTCGGCATCGGACCGAACGACGCGGGCGGGTTCGCCCTGGCGGTCACCCTCGAGGTGTCGCTGCCGCATCTGTCCCGCGAGGAAGCCCAAGCCCTCGCCGACAAGGCGCACCAGGTGTGCCCGTACTCCAACGCCACCCGCGGCAACATCGACGTCGACGTCGTTGTCGCCGAAGACTGAACGAAGGAGCAAAGCATGCGTGCGGTAGTCATCGAGAGTTTCGGCGAGCCCAAAGACGTACTGACCGTGGCGGAACGGCCGCTGCCCGAACCGGGCGAGGGTGAGGTGCGGCTCGAGCTGGTCCTCGCGCCGATCCACAATCACGACCTGGCGATCGTGCGCGGGGTGTACGGCTACAAGCCGCCGCTGCCCGCGATCCCGGGGACCGAAGGGGTCGGCCGGGTCGACGCGCTCGGCGCCGGGGTGACCGGATTGACTGTCGGGCAACGGGTTACCGTGTCCGGCGCGCAGAA
This sequence comes from Nocardia suismassiliense, assembly GCF_900269665.1. Lineage (GTDB taxonomy): Bacteria > Actinomycetota > Actinomycetes > Mycobacteriales > Mycobacteriaceae > Nocardia > Nocardia suismassiliense. The sequence goes on along the minus strand of NZ_LT985361.1, from coordinate 4,110,353 downwards.
CGTGTGGGCCGACTATTTCGTCGTCAAGGCCGCTCAGGTGGTGCCGGTGCCGGGTGCGGTGTCCGACGAGACCGCCGCCCAGTTGCTCGCCATGCCGCTCAGCGCGCTGATGCTGCTGGAGGATCTCGAGGTGGCTGCGGGTGACTGGATCGCCGTCAACGCGGCGAACGGCGCGGTCGGACGGCTGGTCAATGTGCTTGCGCGGCAACGCGGTATCAACGTGCTCAACCTGGTGCGCGGGCCGAAATCGGTCGAGGCCTTGCGCTCGGCGGGCTTCGAGCCGGTGTTCGACACGGAGGCCGAGGGCTGGCGGGACGAGGCCGTCGCCGCCACCTCCGGCGCGCCGATCGTACGTGCCGTCGATCAGGTCGGTGGGCGGGCGGCCAGCGATGCGATGGCCTTGCTCGCACCCAAGGGGCAGCTGATCTCGTTCGGTGCGCTGTCCGGTCAGCCGTTGACGCTCGGTCCCGGCGAACTCATCTTCAAGCAGATTGTGGTGAAGGGTTTCTGGGGTTCCAAGCGGATCGAGGAGACCTCGGCCGAGGACCGCAGGCGGTTGATCGGCGAACTCGTGTCCGCAGCGGCGCAGGGGGTGCTTCGGCTCGATGTCGAAGCTACCTACTCGTTGGATTCGGCGGCCGACGCGGCCGTGGCCACCGAGAGCCCGGGACGCAGCGCGAAGATCGCGCTGGCCCCGAAGGTCTGACGTTACGGGTGCGGCTCGAGGACGGCCATGGCGGCATTGTGACCGGGGATGCCGCTGACACCGCCGCCTCGGACCGCGCCCGCGCCGCACAGGAACACATTGCGGTGGCCGGTCGAGACGCCCCAGCGCACGGCCGGATCGGTCGCGTCGTCGTCGGGGCAGTAGGGGAAAGCCAAGTCGCGGTGGAAGATATGGCCGCCGGGGAGGCCGACCTCCTGTTCGAGGTCGAGCGGGGTCTTCGCCTCGAGACACGGTGCACCGTGCTCGTCCGCGGCCAGACACTCGCTGATCGGCTCGGCGAGCACCGAATCCAGCTGGGCGATGGTCGCTTTCACGAGTTCGGCCTTTACACCCGCTGGGTCCTTGGCGAAAAGCTTTGTTGGTGTGTGCAATCCGAACAGGGTGAGGGTGTGGGCGCCCTGTGCGGCCAGCTCCGGGGACAGGATCGACGGGTCGGTCAGTGTGTGACAGTAGATCTCCGACGGCGGTGCCGACGGGATCCGGCCGATCGCGGCCTCGCCGTAGGCCCGGTCCAGCTGCGAATAAGACTCGCCGATGTGGAAAGTCCCGGCGAACGCTTCCCTCGGATCCACCGAACTGTCCCGCAGCCGGGGCAGTCTGGTGAGCAGCATGTTTATTTTCAGTTGCGCGCCTTCGGGTTTCGGTTCCGCCGGTGCGCCCAGCAGCCGGGCGAGCTCGTGCGGCGCGGCGTTCACCAGCACGTGGCCCGCGCCGACCACCCCGTCCTGGTAGCTCACTTCCGCCGCGCGGCCGTCGGTTTCGATCCCGGTGACCGGGCAGTCGGTGACAATTTCCGCGCCCGCAGCGCGGGCCGCGTCCGCGAGCGCATCGGTGAGCGCGCCCATGCCACCCACCGGCACATCCCAGTCCCCCGTGCCATTACCGATCACGTGATACAGGAAGCAGCGATTCTGGCGCAGCGTCGAATCGTGCGCCTGAGTGAACGTGCCGATCAACGCGTCGGTGAGCACGACACCGCGCACCGTGTCGTCGACGAACTCCGACTCGATGAGCTCCCCCAGCGGCCGTTCGAACAACGCGGTCCAGGCGAAGTCGTCGTCGACCACTCGGCGCAGCTCCGCGGGTGACGGCAACGGACGCGTCAGCGTGGGAAACACCCGCTCAGCCAGCCGTCCCGTCCTCGCGTAAAACCGTTGCCACGCAACGAAATCCTGATCCGAACCGGTGAGCCGCACAAAACTCTCGCGCGTACGCTCCGCCGACCCGGTATCCACCAGCAGCCCACCCGCCTTCACCGGCGTGTACGACGAGATCCGCCGCCGCCGCGTCACGAACGCCAGCCCCAGCTCATCGATGATCTGCCGCGGCAACAAACTCACCAGGTACGAATACCGGGACAACCGCGCACCCACCCCGTCGAACACCGAGGCCGACACCGCCGCACCCCCCGTACGCGCCTGCCGCTCCAACACCAGCACCGACCGTCCGGCCCGCCCCAAATACGCGGCGGCCACCAACCCATTGTGACCACCACCCACAACCACCACGTCATACGACGACCGAGTCGGCTTCATCCGTCCTCGATAGCACGAATCCGCCCGATCGACACCCGCAACACAGCGAAACCCCGCGGCGGCAGGTCAGAGGTCGAGGACGAGCAGGTCCGACCGCGCTCGGGAGACGCACAGCATCATCGTGTCGCCACGATCCTGCTCCGCCGCGGTGAGTAGCGAATCACGATGGTCGATATCGCCGGCGAGAACGGCTGTTTCGCAGGTACCGCACGTACCTTCGCGGCAGGAGGTGACGAGGCCGATGCCGGCCCGCTCCAGTACGTCGGCGATGGACTGATTCGCGCCGACCCGGAAAGTTCTACCGCTGCTTGCCAATCGGACCTCGAACGAGCCGTTCGGCGCGAATTCCATCGGTCGTGGCACAAACCGCTCCAGGTGCACCGGTATCCCGCACCGCGCCCCCTCCGCCTCCACCGCCGCGAGTAAGGGTTCGGGTCCACAGCAATAGACGACGGCATCGCTGTGCTCGGCGAGGATGTCGGCGATGGGTAAAAGACCGTGCTGATCCTGTGGCAGCAGCCGCGCGGCCGGATATGTGGTCGCGAGCTCGTCGGCGAAGGCCATGTGCCCGCGGGATCGGCCGCCGTAGTACAGCGACCAGTGTGCGCCCGCGGCGTCGGCGGCAGCCAGCATCGGCATGATGGGCGTAATTCCGATGCCACCCGCGACAAACACATAGCTCTCGCGCGCAACGAGCTCGAAATTGTTGCGCGGCAGCGAAACTCGCAGCATGCTACCGGGTAGCGCAGTGCTGTGCAGATGCTGCGAGCCGCCTCGACCGGCCGGCTCGTGCAACACAGCGATGCGCCAACGATCGGTCACCGCCGGATCACCACACAGCGAATATTGCCGGACACCCGCGGCGCCTACTGCCACATCGATATGCGCACCGGGCGTCCAGCTCGGCAACTCTCCGCCGTCGGGTGCGGCCAATTCGAGTGAGAACACTCCCTCGGCCTCGTCACGGCGCGCCGACACCCGTACCGGAAACTCTGTCATCTCGTCCCCTCACCTGCGGTCGTCCTCTCGCTCACCGTCTCGGACATCGGCTGGCTACGGGATGGGCGAATCAGCAGTCGATTCGCACAATCGACGTTGACTATCGCCGCCGACGCCGCCGGGGTGGCGCCCTGAAACTTGCGCCATGACGACTGTGGGGCAATTGGTGGACAAGACCACCCGGTTCATTCGTGACCAGGTCGTTCCGGTGGAACGCGAGGTCATCGTCGACGGGCGGGTGATGGACGACGCGCTGCGCCTCGACCTGCAGAAGAAGGCCAAGGAGGCGGGGGTGTTCGGGCCGCTGTCGGACCCGAAGTACGGCGGGCTCGGCCTGGATACCCGCGCCCAGGCCCAGGTGCTGGAGGCGGCGGGGGCCAGCCTGCTCGGGCCGATCGCGGTGAACGCCTGGGCGCCCGACGACGGCAACATCCATCTGCTCGCCCACGTAGCGAACGCTGAGCAACAGGAGCGCTACCTCGCGCCGCTGGCGTCCGGTGAGGTGCGTTCGGCGATCGCGATGACCGAACCTGCCCCCGGCGCCGGCTCCGACCCCGGCATGTTGCAGACGGTCGCCGAGGAGACCGACGGCGGCTGGGTCATCAATGGCGCCAAGCATTTCACCACGGGCGCGCAGGGAGCCGCGTTCACCATCTGCGTCGCGCGCACCGGCGACGGGCCGACGATGTTCCTGGTGGACCAGGACAACCCGGGTCTGCGGGTCGGGCGCCGGATGCCGACGCTCGACCACACCAGCGCCCCGGGCGGACACTGTGAGGTCACCTTCGTCGACTGCTTGGTGCCGGACTCCGCCGTACTCGGCGAGGTCGGCCAGGGACTGGTGCTCGCCCAGGTGCGGCTCGCCCCGTCCCGGCTGGTGTTCTGCATGAACTGGCTCGGACTGGCGGTGCGCGCGCACCGGCTCGCCATCGAACACATCAGTACCCGAACATCTTTCGGCATCCCGATCGCCGAGCACGGCCTGGCTCAGGGTTTGGTCGCGGACAATGAGATCGACATCGCCGCCGCGCGCGGCGTGATCCGCACCGCCGCGGAGACCATCGACGCACAGGGTCCCACCTCGTCGCAGGCGCGCCACGACGCGTCGATCGCGAAAACCTTCGTCTCCGAGGCGGTCTGGCGGGTGCTCGACCGCGCCGTCCAGCTGCACGGCGGCCTCGGGGTCTGCGAGGACTACCTGGTCGCCCGATTCCTGGTGGAGGCGCGGGCTTTCCGTATCTACGAGGGGCCGTCGGAAGTGCTGCGCTGGTCCATCGCTCGCCGCGCGCTGCGTAATCGCTGACGGCACTTCGCCATCGCTGAAGACACCGCGTCATCGCTGATGACACACCGCACAAGCGCTGCAAGCCACCGCGTAATCGCTGAAGGGAGAACCGCATGACCACACGAGAGCTAGCCGGTTTCGCCGCCGCCTACCCCGAACTCGACGGTGCCGCCGTCGACTACGAATACCTGCGGGCCGTGTCGCAGGACATGGTGCCGTTCGGCCGCCACGTCGGCACCCGGATCACCGAGATCAGCCCGGAGCGGGCCGTCGTGGAGATCCCGGCCGTCGACTCCGTCCGCAATCACATGGGCACCGTGCACGCGGGCGCCCTGTTCACCGCCGCCGACATCGGTGGCGCGGCGGCGTTCGTCGGCGCGGCCGCACCCCGGCTGTCCACCATCGAGCGCCTGGTGCTGCGAGCAGGCACGGCGTCCTACCGCAAGCCCGCCATCGGCCGGATCCGCGCGATCGCCACCGTCGACCAGCGCGAGCTCGCCGAGGTGCTGGCCGCGACCGTGTCGAATCGCTTCGAGTTGTCCGGTAAGGCCGCGCTGGTGGACGACAGCGACGTGGTCGTCGCCAAGTTCACCTTCGACTACGTCTGCGACGTGACGATCCCGGAGTCCGGCCGATGACTACGGCGGCAAAGAAAGGCGCCGAGTTCGCGGCGCTCGAATCGACGACGGTCTCGACCGCCGACGGTGTCACCTTCACCGTCCGTTTCCTGCCTGCCAAGAAGGCCGACGCGCCGGTGGTGCTGATCCTGCCCGCGATGGCGATGAAGGCGAAGAACTACCTGCTGCTGGCGAAAGAGCTCAATGCCCAGGGGCTTTCGGTCACCACCTGCGACTTGCGGGCGCACGGCGAGGCTCAGCCCGAGCTCGGGCTGCACCGCGACTTCGGCTATCGGGAGATGCTGGAGATCGACATGCCCGCGATCGTGGGCGCGGTGCGGCAGCGTTTCCCGGACGCGCCGATCCACCTGTTCGGCCACAGCCTCGGCGGGCAGGTGGCCTTGCTGTTCGCCGCCGCCGAACCCGAGAGTGTCGCCGGGGTGACCGTCATCGGCACCGGCACGGTGTTCTGGTGGGCGTTCGGCCCGCGGCGCTGGTTCGAGGCGCTGAGTCAGATCCAGTGGATCGGGCTGGTGTCGCGCTGGAAGGGCCACTGGCCTGGCGGCGTGCTGATCCCCGCGCCCATGCCGGGCGGCGTGATGCGCGACTGGGCGATGCACTCGCTGACCAGCTTCTACCGGCCGAAAGGTTCAGCGCGCAAGTACAACTCGCTGCTGCGCGACATGACGGCGCCGGTACTGGTCATCTCGCTGTCCGAGGATGTGCTCGGCCCGAAGTCCAATGTCGACTTCCTGGTCTCCCGGATGCCGAAGGCCCGGGTCACCCAGTGGCACATCGACGAGGACTCGCCGGTCGCGCACCGCGATCACTTCACCTGGGTCAAGGATTCCCCGGCGATCGCGGCCCGTGTCGCGACCTGGATTGTCGCCGGCGAACTGCCCGGCTGAGGAGAACTGGTGGCAAGACTGCGAATTGACAAGGTGTCGAAGCAATTCGGCGCGACCTACGCGGTGCGCGAGGTGAGCCTCGACATCGCCGACGGCGAGTTTCTGGTGCTGCTCGGGCCGAGCGGGTGCGGCAAGTCCACGCTGCTGCGGATGATCGCGGGCCTGGAAGATCCCACCGACGGCCTGATCCTGTTGGACGACAACGACATCACGCACCGCGCGCCGCAGCAACGCGATCTGGCGATGGTGTTCCAGAGTTACGCGCTCTACCCGCATCTGACGGTGGCCAAGAACATCGGCTTTCCGCTGCGCGCCAGGCACACTCCGCGCTCGAAGATCGCCGAGCGGGTGGCCGAGGTGGCCGCCGTGCTCGGGCTCGACGAGTTGCTGCGCCGCAAGCCCGCCGCACTCTCGGGTGGGCAGCGGCAGCGAGTCGCCCTGGCCCGCGCCATGGTTCGTGATCCCGGCGCGTTCCTGATGGACGAGCCGCTGTCCAACCTGGACGCCAAACTGCGCAGTGCGACCCGCGCGGAGCTGATCGCACTGCACCGCAGGCTGGGGGCGACGTTCCTGTATGTCACCCACGATCAGGTCGAGGCGATGACCATGGCCGACCGGATCGCGCTGCTCAACGAGGGACAGGTGGAGCAGGTCGGCACGCCGACCGAGCTGTACGACCGGCCGCGGTCCACCTTCGTCGCCGGGTTTCTCGGTGCACCGCCGATGAATCTGTTCCCCGGGGTGGTCACCGAACGAGACGGCCGGCTGTTCCTGGTGGCCGATGGCATCGACGTCGAATTGGCTATCACCGCTGCTGATTTCGGGGCGAACCTCGAGGTGATCGCAGGCATTCGGCCCGAGCAGCTGCGCATCGACGCGACCGCCGCACACATCCGCGGCCGGGTCACCATGGTCGAAAACCTGGGCAGCGAGGAACTGATCCACTGCACCACCGGCGACCACACGCTCTGCGTCCGCGCGCCGCGCCCCGCCGACGTGCATGCCGACGACAGCATCGGGCTGCGCGTCGATCCCGCCCACCTCCACCTGTTCGATCCAGCAACCGGCCTGCGCATGACATGGCAAGAGCCGCAGCGGGATTCGGTAGCCGACAGCGTCGAGGAACCCGTCGCTGTCGCCTGACTCGTGACAACGCCGTCCGACACCCCCAATAATGAGGAGAACACCGTGAAACGCACCGCGCCCATCTTGGGCATGGTGTTCGCAACCACCGTCGCGCTCAGCGCTTGCGGCGGACTCGGGAGCACCAGCACCGATTCGAACTCCAGCACCGCGCAGATCCCGGACCTGACACCGGATCAGCAGGTGTCCATCGTGTTCGAGTCCTACAATTACGGGCTCGCCGGCGCGTGGACCGATACCTTCAACACGCTGATCGCCGACTTCGGCAAGAAGTTCCCGAACATCAAGGTGACGGCGCAGAAGCCGCAGGGCAACAGCCCGAACCCGGCCACGGATACGATCTCCAGCATCCAGAACCAGACGGTCGCAGGCACCCCGCCGGACGTCGCGCAGCTCGGCTTCAGCGACCTGGACTACACCATCCATCAGCTGGGCGCCAAGCCGCTGGACACGCTGGTCTCCCAGCAGGAGGTACAGCGCAACTTCGACGGGGCAAAGCACCCGTACGCGCCGAAGGCCAGGACCCTCGCGGATTGGGACGGCCACACCTACGGCGTGCCGTTCGTATTCTCCACCCCGGTGCTGTACTTCAACGCCTCGCTGTTCACCGCGGCCGGGCTCGATCCGGCCAAGCCGCCGAGCACCTGGCAGCAGGTCGCCGAGGCTTCGGCGGCCATCACCGGGAAGACCGGTAAAGGCGGCATCTACGTCGACTGCCTGACCAAGACCGCCAAGGACTGGTGCTTCCAGTCGCTGGTCCGGTCCAACGGTGGCCGGGTGATCTCCGAGGACCGCAAGACGCTGACCTTCGCCGACGCGCCCGTGGTCGAGGTCGCGCGGCAGCAGCAACAGCTCGTCGAGGCGGGCAGCATGCCGAAGCTGAACCAGAAGCAGGGGTACGAGGCGTTCGCGCGCGGCGACATCGGCATGATCCTGGAGACCAGCGCGATCCAGGGCACCTTCACCACCGGCGCCAAGGACAAGTGGGACCTGCGCTCGGCGCCGATGCCGAGCTTCGGAGCCAAGCCGACGGTGCCGACGAATTCCGGTGCCTCCCTGCACATCCTGTCCAACGACCCGGCCAAGCAGCGGGCGTCCTGGGAGCTGATCAAGTTCCTGACCAGCGAAGCCGCCTACACCAAGATCTCGCAGGGCATCGGCTATCTGCCGCTACGCACGGGGCTGATGGACGATCCGGACGGGCTGAAGGAGTGGTCGGCGAAGAATCCGCTGCTGGCCCCGAACGTCGCGCAGCTGGCGAACATGGAGCCGTGGATCTCCATGCCGGGCACCAACTACCTGCAGATCCGCGACGGCATGATGGACGCGGTCGAGGCGATCGTGTTCCAGGGCAAGGATCCCCAGTCCACCCTGAGCGCCGCCCGTGAGCAGGCCGCCAAACTGCTGCCCGCGTCATGAACCCGCCGGTCACGATCGTCCAGCTCACCGACACCCACATCCGGCCCGCCGGGGAACGGGTGCACGGCAAGGTCGACACCTACGAAAACCTCACGCACGTCCTGCAACAGCTGCGGGCCTCGCAGCAGCGGATCGACGCGCTGGTGCTCTCCGGTGACCTGACCGACAACGGGTCGCCGGAGGCGTACCGGCGGCTGCGCGACGCGGTCGAGCCGGTCGCCGCCGAGCTGGGCGCGCAGACGGTGTACGTGATGGGTAATCACGACGACCGCGCGGCCTTCGGCACCGAGCTGCTCGATAGCGACTCCGCCACCGCAGATCCCGACTTCACCCACGATCAGGTCACCGAGGTCGGGGGGCTGCGGGTGATCGCGTTGGACAGCACCACCCCGCGCCGCCACGACGGCCGGCTGGAGCCCGAACAGCTGGACTGGCTGGCCGAGCAGCTGCGGCAGCCCGCACGGCACGGCACGCTGCTCGTGCTGCACCACCCGCCGATCCCGTCGCCGATCGCGACCACCGAGTATCTGCGGCTCGAACAGCCGGAACTGCTCGAAGAAGTGCTCGCGGGATCGGATGTGCGGCTGATCATCTGCGGGCACAACCACCTGACCGGTGCGGCCGCGCTCGGCGGCATCCCGGTCTGGATCGGCCCGGCGCTGTCGTATCGGATCGATCCGATCGCGCCGATCGGACGGCACCGCGGGCTGCTCGGCTTCGGTTACAGCCGGATCGATCTGCTCGGCTCGACCCTGGTCGCCACCGCGATCGAGGCCACCCCGGCCGAAACCCTCTACGACAGAACGGAACAGGACGTGCTCGAACAGCTCGCCGCGTTGGCCGCGGCGGAGGCCGGGTAGGTCGATGTTCGTCCTCGACATCCCCCGCGCCACCGAGGAGGTGGCCGCGCCGGTCGCTGCCCCGGCGCCGCCGCGCCGCCTCGCCCGGTTCCGCCGGGCGGGGCGGCTCGTGGTGCCGTATCTGTATCTGGCGCCCGCGCTGTTCCTGCTCGTCGTCTGGACCTACCGGCCGCTGGTGCAGGCGTTCGAATTGTCCACCTACTCGTGGAATCTGCTGCCGACCTCGCCGATGAAGCCGGTGGGTACCGCCAATTACGAACGGCTGATGGAGCTTCCGGCGTTCTGGAACTCGCTCGGTCGCACGGGTGCGCTGATCGTGGGCATGCTGCCGTTCACCGTGCTGCTGCCGGTGCTCATCGCGCTGGCGAGCCAGCGGGTACAGGGACGGGCGCGGACGATCTATCAGGCCTTCATCTTCGTGCCGTTTCTGGTGGCTCCTGTTGCGGCAGCGGCTGTTTGGCGGTGGTTGTTGCATCCCGGCAGCGGGTTCGTCGATCAGCTGCTCGACTCGGAGCGCAACTGGGTCTACGACGTGAGCACCGCGCACCTGGTGATCATCGGCATCACCGGCTGGCAGTTGCTCGGGTTCTCGGTGCTGGTGGTGTGGGCCGGATTGGCCGGCATCAGTGGTGATTACCACGAGGCGGCGCGAGTGGACGGCGCGAGTCCGGCGCAGATCCGGCGCTGGATCACCCTGCCGCTGCTGTCGCCGACGGTGATGTTCCTGGTCCTCACCACCGTATTGCTCAGTCCCATCCTGACTTTCCCGCTCATCGACTCGATGACACAGGGTGGTCCCGCGCAGGCCACCACGAATATCTATTACCTGCTGTGGGATTACGCCTTCCACAGCTTCGACGCCGGGCTCAGCGCGGCGGCAGGTGTGCTGTTGTTCGCCGGATTCGGTGTGATCGCCGGGATCCTGGTGTGGATCTCGGAAAAGGTTGCCTTCCATGATGATTGATCGACTGCCCGAGACCGCGCAGCGACTGCGCAGCGCGGGCAGCCATCTGCTGCTCGCGGTGACCGCCGTGGTGTGTATTTTCCCGATCTATTGGCTGTTCGCGACGTCGCTGCGCAGGCCGGAGGACGTCACCTCGCTGTCCCCGATCCCGTGGCCGATCTCGTTCGCCAACTACACCGACGCCGCCGCGAAGGTCGACGTGCTCGGGCTGATCGGCAACACCTTCATCATCGCGGCGCTGTCCGCGGCGGGGCAGCTGCTCGTGGCGCTGCTGGCCTCCTATGCGTTCGCGATGTACACGTTCCGGTTCCAGAAGGTCCTGTATCTCGCGTTCGTCGGCACCTGGCTCGTGCCGTTCCAGGTGACCATGCTGCCGAACTACGTACTGCTCACCCAGCTGGGCCTGATCAACTCGCTGATCGGCGTCGTGCTGCCGACGCTGTGCTCGGCGCTCGCGGTGCTGCTGCTGCGGCAGCACATGGCGAGTTTTCCCAAGGAACTCGTCGCCGCCGCCAAGATCGACGGGCGCTCGTCCTGGTCCATCCTGTGGACCGTGGTGGTGCCCAATCTGCGGCCCGCGCTGGCCGCGCTCGGCATCCTGCTGTTCATCAATGCCTGGAACGAGTACTTCTGGCCAGCGGTGGTGCTGCGGCAGTCCAACAGCGTTCTCCAGCTCGGGTTGCGCAGCTTCATGGGTACCGAGGGTGATCAGTGGGGGCCGATGATGGCGCTGGCGAGCCTGGCCTGTCTGCCCGTGCTGGTGCTTTACCTGTTATTGCAGCGCCACATCGTGAACGCCTTCGTCCGGTCGGGGCTTAAGTAGTTTCAGCTGGTCGGTAACGAATCGATCGGCAAACTGAGATTCCGGTCACTCGGCGGTGCGGAGACCGCGATCACAGGACATCCTGATCTTGCTGGACTGTCACGGCAGGTGCGTCGACCGGCGCCGAGCAGCGCGGGCCCGATGCACGGCGGTGACTATGCGGGGGATCGAGAACGGTGCGCGGCAGAGTCGAAGGAGCGAATGGGACGTGCGTCCGAAGAGAGCGTTGACGTGGGTTTCGCTGGCGGCGGCCGCGGTGCTGGTCGCCGCGAGTTGCGGATCTTCCTCGGATACCGCGGCCGAAGCGCCGCAAAAGCCGGGCACGCTGCTCGCGCAGCGGCCGCTGACCAATGGTGGTCCCAAGATCTCGGCGGCCGCGGAGTCGGCGACCTATTTCCGGTACGTCTCGACCTCTCCGGACAACACACCCATTGAGGTGTCGGGCGCGGTGTACTTGCCGAAGGGGACCGCGCCGGACGGGGGCTGGCCGCTGGTCGCGTACGGGCACGGCACCTCCGGGGTTGCCACCGGCTGCGCGCCGACCAGTGATCCCGGGCTCTTCGGTAACGACGTCACGGTCGCCAACCTGCTCGACGCCCACAAGGCTGTGGTGATGACCAACTATCAAGGTCTCGACGGCCCTGGCTCGGCGCCGTATCTGCACGCGCAGTCCTCCGGATACGACGTGCTCGACTCGGTCCGGGCCGCGCAACAGCTCGGCCTGCCGGTGTCCAAAGAGGTTGTGCTCGTCGGATTGTCACAGGGTGGGCGGGCCACCGAGTCCGCGGCGGAGACCGCGAAGACTTACGCGCCCGAGCTGAAGATTCTCGGCAATGTGCTGCTGTCCCCCGCGCTGCGCAGCGAACTGGCGCTGGCCGCGGAGTCGCAGACGCTGACCATCGGCCAGTATCTGTTGCTGCCCTACCTGGTGGCGGCGGTTCGCTACGACGACCCGGACTACTCCTACGACAAGGTCCTGCACGGACCACTGCTCTCCGCGGCGCCGCGGCTCGAAGGACTCTGCACCGGGCAGTCCACGCTGAAGGACTTCGCCGTCGGACAGGCTGCGACACCCGCGGCCGCGCAGTTCGTCGACGACGCGGCTCGGCAGGCGCTCGCCGACTACGAAGCCGCAGGGAACCTGCCCAAGGTCGCGACCGACATTCCGACGTTCATCTCGCGCGGTGACAAGGACGACCTGGTCAACACCGCGTGGGGCAACCAGGCCGTCGCCGATATGTGTGGGCTCGGCATCAACCTGGTGGACCATGTGCTGCCGGGCGGGCACGAGGCTTGGCGGGCCCGCGGCGATCTGGTGACCGCGTGGATCAACGACCGCTTCGCGGGTGCGCCCGTGCCGGCCACGACCTGCCGCGCATGACCGGCCGGTTGAAAGCCGGTGCGGCGCTGCTGATCCTGACCGTCACCTATTACGTCGCTCAGCTCGTCGTCGGCGGCCGATGGCAGGAACCGCACTCCTACAGCTGGTCCGAGAACATGATCAGCGATCTCGGTGTGCCCGAATGCTTCGGTGACATGGCGCAATACGGGGCCACGACGCCCCGCTACATTTGTTCACCGTGGCACGCGCTGATGTCCACTGAGTTCGTGCTGCTCGGCGTGCTGGTGCTCGGGGCGGCCCTGCTGCTGCTTCCCTTGCTGCCCAAAAGCCCAGCCGGACGGGCAATCCCCTACCTGGCCGTGATCAACTGCGTCGGCATCGTTCTGGTCGGGACCTTTCCCGGCAGTGCGGGTGAAGTACCCGGCGGCAACCAGTTACGCGCGGTACTCCACCCGGCGGGCGCCTATCTGGAACTACTGTCCGGGCTCGCGATCATGCTCGTGGTGGCTCGCCTCTACCGAAATCATCGCGCTTACACCGCAGCCACTCTCGCGCTGATCGTCGTCACCGTCTTCGGCATGGTCGCCAGCCTCGCCCCGGACCATCTCGGCCTCGGGGCGGGCACCGCCGAACGCCTCGCCATCGATCCTTTCGTGGTCTGGCGAATCCTCACCGGCGTCGTTTTGCTCGTCGCCCTGCCGCGCCTTCAAGTCCCGGGCAAAGCAGACCAGCCTTCAAGCGCTGCGGCATGAGGGTGTAGCGCTCCGCGACACCCTCGCCGAACTGTGCCTGGTCTGTGAACCCGGCTGCGGATTCAGCGCAGCGTGGTGGTGAGCGCCGCCGAGTCGCGCTTGCCGGCCTGGCGCGCCGCGATGCGATCGCGCCGCTCCTCGAACTTGAGCATGTCCCGCTCGTATTTCGCAAGGTACTCCGCCAATTTTTCGCGGGTCTGCTCGCCGGCGGCGGTGAAATCGTTGCGCTCGAAGATCTTCCAGATGCGCAGCACCGGCATCACCACGTCTTCGAGGTGCTGGCGCATGTCGTAGATGGCGTGCTTGGCCATCAGCGCGCCGTAGCGGCGGAAGTTCGGGTTCTCCGCGCCCGGCATCTGGAAGTTCATCAGCGTCAACGCGATCGCCTCGATCGCCTGGTCGGGCGCGAGGTCCAGGGCCGCGCCACACATGTTGCGGTAGAAGATCATGTGCAGGTTCTCGTCGGCGGCGATGCGTTGCAGCATCTTGTCCGCGATCGGGTCGTTGCACACCCGGCCGGTGTTGCGGTGGCTCAGGCGGGTGGCGAGCTCCTGGAAGGTCACGTAGGCCACGCCGAGCAGGAACCCGGCATCGGGGACCTCGCTGGGGTCGATGGTGCCGTACTTGGCGACGGCCAGCGGATCGAAGCCGGTGGTCATCGCGATCATTCGCGCGTTCTCCAGCTCGACCGGGTCGACGCCGCGGGTAACCACCAGGTAGTCGCGCATCACGATGCCGTGCCGGTTCTCCTCGGCGGTCCAGCGGCCGACCCAGGTACCCCACGCGCCGTCCTGCGAGAAGTTCTCCGCGATCACCCGGTGGTAGGAGGGCAGGTTGTCCTCGGTGAGCAGGTTGGTGATCATCGCCGCCTTGGCGACCTCGGATAACTGCGACTGGCTCGGGTCCCAGTCGACACCGCCCATCGCGGCGAAGTTACGACCCTCGTCCCACGGCACGTAGTCGTGCGGGTGCCAGGCCTTCGCCATCGACAGATGCCGATGGACGTTCTCCTCGGCGACGGGCTCGAGCTCCGTGAGCAGCTCGAGCTGGGTGAGATTTCTCCCCATTTGCGTTACCCCTCAGACGTTTTGGCTCACCTGGCGCTGGCTCGAGCACGACCGCCAGCGCGACAACCTCCGCGAGCCTACGGATCCGTAGGTGGCAATTCAACTGGCCATCCTGGTGCCCCCAGAACTGGTGGCAGTGCCGATGAGTGCGGTGTCGTGGGTGGCGGCGCGGAAGCGCGGGTGGTCGAGTATGTCGTGCAGAAACTCGGCGGTGGTGGCGATGCCTGTGCCGCTGATCCGGGTTTCGGCCAGGGCACGGCGCATGCGGGCGATGGCGGCCGGGCGGTCCGGCGCCCAGACGATGATCTTGGCGAGCAGGGAATCGTAGTGCGGTGGAATGGCGTAGCCGGGGCCGACGTGGGTGTCGATGCGGACGAACGGGCCGCCGGGCAGGACGCACTCGGTCAGTGTGCCGGGAGCAGGCGCGAATTCGCGGGTCGGGTCCTCGGCATTGATGCGACATTCGATGGCCACGCCGCGCGCGGTGGCGGATTCGGCGGACAGGGTCAGTGGTAGCCCCGACGCGATTTTGAGCTGTTCGGCGACGAGGTCGATGCCGGTGACCATCTCGGTGACCGGATGTTCTACTTGGAGGCGGCAATTCACCTCCATGAAGTAGAAGCGGCCCTCGGGGTCCAGCAGGAACTCGAAGGTGCCCGCGCCGACGTAACCCACAGCTTGCGCGCCGCGCACAGCGGCGGCGCCGATGCGCGCGACGAGTTCGTCGGACAGGCCGGGAGCGGGCGATTCCTCGACGAGCTTCTGGTGGCGGCGTTGCAGGGAGCAGTCTCGCGCGCCCAGGTGGACGACCGTACCGTGGCTGTCGGCGAGGATCTGCACCTCGATGTGCCGTGCGGAATCGAGGTAGCGCTCGACGTAGAGCCTGCCGTCGCCGAAGACGGCGGTGGCGTTGGCGCGGGTCTGCTGCCACGCGCCCGCGAAATCGGCCGGATCGCGCACGACTCGCATGCCGCGGCCGCCACCACCGGCGACCGCCTTGATGATCACCGGGTAGCCGATGCCGCCGGCGAGTGCCTGTGCCTCCTCGGCGGTTTCGAGCGGTTCGCGGCTGCCCGGTAGCAGCGGCAGACCGGCCCCGGCCATCAGTGCGCGTGCGGTCGATTTGTCGCCGAGCTCGGCCATGACTGCGGCGGGCGTGCCGACGAAGACGAACCCCTCGGCGGCACAGACCTCCGCGAAATCCGGGTCCTCCGAGAGGAATCCGTATCCGGGGTGGATGGCATCCGCGCCCGTCGCCCTGGCGGCCTCGATGATCGCCGGGATGTAGGAGTAGCTGCGTTTGGCGGGACCGGGTCCGATCCGGACCGCTTGATCGGCGAGCCGTACCGCGGCGGAATCGGCATCCGGGACCGAGTACACCGCGACCGTGCCGATGCCGAGTTCGGCGCAGGTCCGGATGACCCGGACGGCGATCTCACCGCGATTGGCGACGAGTACCTTGCGGATCGTCCGGGTGGTCACCGCACCACCTCGAGCACCAGCAGGGGTGCGCCGTGTTCGACCGCTTCGCCGTTGTCGACGAGGAATTCGGCCACCCGGCCCTCGCGGGTCGCGGTCACCGGGATCATCAGCTTCATGGCCTCGACGATGCCGATCTGCTGGCCCGCGCGCACCGGGTCACCCTCGGTGACGAACGGTGCGGCACCCGGCTCCGGGGAGCGGTAGAAGACGCCGACGGTTTCCGAGACTACGGTGAAAGTAGTGGCGTCCGTGGTTGTTTCGCCGGGCGCGGGGGCAGGTGCGTCGGTCGGGGGCGGTGTCGCGGCCGTCGGCGCGGACGCCGCGTCCCAGCTGATGCGCAGCATCAGTGGACCATTGGCAACCGTCACCGATGTGGGTGCCGTCTGCGCGCGTACCGACAGCGCGTGCCTGGACAGTACCGCGAGGGCATGGTCGGCGTCGGTCGCGGGCAGCGCCCGGCCGACGGGCTCGGGTGCCACGGACATCGGCGCGTCGGTCTCCCGTTCGCCACTGCTACTCGAGTCGCGATGCGTCGCGGTGGTCATGACATCTCCTGATGGTTCGTGGGCAGGCCGAAGGCCCGAAAGCGCTTGTGGCGCTGGTCGAGTAGTTGCCGGACGGGCAGCGCGCCGAGGCCGGCGACGGCGTGCCGCAGCGCCTGGCGTAGGTGGGCGGCAGCGGCGGCCGGATCACGGTGTGCGCCGCCGTCGGGTTCCGGCACGACCGCATCGGCCACGCCGAGTTCGAGCAGGGAGGTCGAGTCGACCCGCAGTGCGGCCGCCGCACGCGGGGCGGCGGATGCGTCCTTCCAGAGGATCGATGCACACCCCTCCGGGCTGATCACCGAGTAGACCGCGTTCTCCAGCACCAGCACCCGGTCGGCGACGCCGAGGGCGAGCGCTCCCCCGCTGCCGCCCTCCCCGGTCACCACGGCGACCACCGGAACAGGCAGTCCGGCAAGCAATTTCAACGACTCTGCGATCGCGACCGCTTGGCCCTGTTCCTCCGCTGACACGCCGGGGTAGGCGCCTGCGGTGTCGATCAGGGTGATCACGGGAACGCCGAGCTTCGCGGCCAGCCGCAGCACCCGTGCGGACTTCCGATAGCCGCCCGGTGTCGGCATGCCGAAATTGCGCTTGGACAGCTCGGATGCGGTGTGGCCCTTCTGTGTTCCGATCACGACGACCGGTGCGCCATCGAGGCGGGCCAGTGCGGTGACCATCGCCGGGCAGTCGGTGGACAGCCGGTCGCCGTGCAGCTCCACGAACTCGTCGAACGCTGCCGCGAGGTAGTCCAGTGTCGTCGGGCGAGCCAACTCCCTTGCCGCGCGCACACTTTGCCACGCGTCCCGGATAGGCAGCTTTGCCGGATCTGTCCGCACCGGCGGTGTGGCCGCCACGAATTCGATCCGCCGTGGGCTGTCCGCGGCCAGCGCGAGTAGCCGGGCCAGCCGGTCCCGCAGCGCGGAGCGGTGGCAGATCATATCGACCACGCCGTGGTCGAGCAGGAACTCCGCGGTCTGGAAGCCGGCGGGCAGGGTTTCGCCGATGGTCTGCTGGATCACCCGCGGGCCCGCGAAACCGAGGCGGGCACCGGGCTCGGCGATGATGATGTCGGTGGAGGTGGCGTAGGAGGCCGCGACGCCGCCGTAGGTGGGGTCGGTGATCACCGAGATGGTGAGTACACCGGCATCGTCCAGATCGCGCAGGGCCTGACTGGTTTTGGCCATCTGCATCAGGGCCAGGATGCCCTCCTGCATGCGCGCGCCACCGGACGCGGTGACCAGCACGAGTGGCACGCGGGTGGACAGCGCGGTTTCCGCGGCGGTGGTCACCGCCTCCCCCACCGCAGTGCCGAGACTGCCGCCGAGGAAGCGGAAGTCCATGACCGCCAGCACAACCGGGGCGCCGCCGATGGTCGCGCGCACGCAGCTGATGCCGTCGGCCATCCCGGTGCGGCGCCGCGCCTCCGCGTGCCGTTCGGCATAGCTGCGGGAGTCACTGAATCCCAACGGATCTCGCACCGTCGCGGCCGGTTCGAGGCGCTGGGCCGAATCCTGATCGACCAGCGAAGCGATCCGCTGGTCGGCGGTCAGCACGCCGTGACCGTCGCAGTCCGGGCAGACGCGGCCGGCCCGGTCATAGCGCTTCGCGTAGATCATGGTGCCGCAGGACGGGCACACCATCCAGGAGGTCCGGGTGTCCGGCCCGGTTTCGAGGGTCGTCATCGTTGCTCCATCGGTCGCGGAACGAATCGGGTGCAGCCGGCGGGTAGCCGTACGCCCGCCGTGCGTAGCTGGGCAATGCGCGTGAGGTAGGCGGCGCCGAGCATCATCTGGTCGGCGATATCGGCGACGTGCCGATTGCTGAGCGCCGCCAGATAGGTGCCGGCGACCCAGTTGTTGAAACCGCCCATCGCGGGCCCGCTCCACACCTGGTAGTCGGCGACGCGGTCGGCTTCACCACGAATGCTCCAGCCGGAGGACAGACCCAGATACCACCGGAACACCAGGGCCATCTTGCGTTTCGGATCCTCGGCCGCGCCGACCAACTGCGCCGGGTCACGCTCGGTGAAGTAGCCGACGCAGTCCTGCCACACCGCGTCCAGTGGTCGCCGGAACAGCGTCGCCTCGAGCTCGCGGCGCAGATCCGCGGGAATGTCATCGAGGCCGGCGTAGGCGCGGTAGGTGTCGTACAGCCGCTGCGCGCGGGCGGCGAACATGGTTCCTCGGCGCAGCACCTGCACCTGCACGCCGAGTTCGAACATGTCGGAGGACGGCGCCATCGTGCAGTCGGCGAAATCCGCCTGGGCCAGTAGCTGTTTGGTGGTGTCGCACTGGGCGGCCTCGCGGGCGGCCTGGTTGATCGAGCCGGTCACCACGTAGGCGGCGCCCAGGGCGAACGCCGCAGCGGCGGCGGCTGGTGTGCCGATACCGCCTGCGGCGCCGATGCGCACGGCCGCGGCGGCGGGCAGGGTGCTGCGATCGCGCGCGGCGATGAGTTCCGGCAGCAGTACCAGCAGCGGCCTGCGGTCGGTGTGGCCGCCGGAGTCGGCCTCGGCGGTGATGTCGTCGGCCATCGGCACCCGCTCGGCCAGCCGCGCCTGCTCGGCCGTCACGTCACCGGCCTCGACCAGTCGGCGCAGCAGCTTCGCCGGTGCCGGGCGCAGGAACGGCTCGGCGACCTCGACGCGGGAGACCTTGGCGATCAGCCGGTTCCGGACCTCGAGCTGGCCATGCCGATCCACTGCGACCCCGGCGACCCGGTAGCGGACGACCTCGGCGGTGAGGTCCATGAAGGCCGAGGCCTCCACACACCGCACCTGATGGCGCAGACAGGAATCTACGATCGCCCGCTCCAGCGCCGGTTCGGACGGACTGTGAATGAGGTTGCAGGCGAACGGCTTTCCCCGCGACGTAGCGCTGAGCTCGGCCAGTGCCGCATCCACCGCCGCGGGCGTCACGCCTGCGGCACCGTAGGAGGCGAGGTAGCCTGCCCGCGCCATCGCCGAAACCAGTGCCGGAGAGGCGATTCCATTGGCCATCGCGCCGGCCGCGTAGGCGGCACGGACGCCATGGGTGGCGTGGAACTGTTTGTCACCGAGCAGCTCCGGCGGTAGTGGAGCGACCGCCGTGAGCACCTCCGAGCGGGCGACGATGCCCTCGTCCGAGGTCGCGCCCACCCGGCCGTCGTGGCGCACGATCCAGCACGGCCGCCGCACGTCGAGCAGCAAGGCGGTGATGTCGTCGGCGGTCTCCGCGAGGACACCCATCCGGGACGTGGTCATCGGCCGCCCTCTCGCTCGCCGAGTTCGACCGCGAGGTCGATGAGTTCGTAGATGCGCAGGCCGGGCTTCCACAGCGAGCCGTCGACGATGACGGTGACGCCGTGTGCGGTGCGCCGCACCTCCTTGATGTGCGCCTCGAGTTCCACCGTGCCGTCGGTGGGCAGGAACTGGCCGCGGTAGCGCCAGCTGAAGGGGATGTCGGCGGGGATGCGGAAGACCGGATCGCTGAGCTCGTCGGCGAATCCGGCATCGAGCAGCCACTCCTGCACCGCGTGGATGACCGACTCCACACCGAGCGAACCGGGGATCACCGGGTCGAGATGGAAGTGCCGGTCGAAGTACCAGTCCGACGGGTCGATCGCGCGCAGCGAATGCAGGTAGCCCGCTTGGTATTTGCCGCCGCCGTCGACCACGTCGATGTGGTCGATCAAGGCCAAGGTCCGGCGGGCACACAGCTGGGCGTGCGGGTCGGCGCGGCGCGTGGCCACGTCGATGGTGCGGGTCCGTGCGTCCGGATGCTCGCCGAGCCAGGTCGGGGCGGACTGTCCGGCGTCCAGGCCGGTCTGGTTCGCCAGGGCTTCGTCGCTGAAGTAGCCGAACATGGTCTCGCCGGTGTAGAACGGTTCGCCGTCCACGCTCAGTGTGTAGTCGAACGTCTGTAGCGAGGAGCCGGGCAGGATGGTGGTCGACAGCAGCCGGGAAGACTGGTCGATCGTCTTGTCGCGCAGGTCGATCTGCCGCAGTACCGTCGCCGTGCCGCCGAGGTTGCGCAGACTCAGGGTGACGCCGGGCTGGGTGAGCGTCGGGCCTGCGTAGTAACCCATCAGCAGGGCGGCCTGCAGCGAGGTTTCCATGTAGACGAAGTGCGGCATCGACTCGTTGGCTGTGTCGCCGTAGTACCAGGAGTCGGCGGGTGAGTCGTACTCGGTGCGGTATGCGGCGCTGTCCAATCGGCCTCGCGCACCGTCGAACTCGCGCACCCGGTCGACGAGCAGCAGTCCACCGGTGGGCAGGCGGGTTGCCCGGACGCCGGTGTACTCCGCGAATTCCGGGCCCATGGCGATGCTTTGATCGCCGCGGGACAGGTGCGTCATGTGGAATTCGTTGAGCAGCAGGCCCGGTGCGGCTTCGCCCGGGCCTACGCCGGCGCCCGCCGGCTCGACTGCTGTGACGGTGACCTGCAAGTTCTCCTGTGTACCAGCGATACTCGCCGTTGCGGCGACGTGTGGTCGTGGGATCAGGTCGATCTCGGTGACGACGAGGTCCACCGTTCCGGTGGACCGCCCGGCGGGCGAACCACTGACCTGCGCGGCCAGGGTGCTGCCGGACAGGCACAGTGGCAAGCCGGTGAACAGGGCGAACACCTCCGCCGCCTGCACCGCCGCCGCGCGGGCGTCGCCGTCGAATCGTGCGACTACACGGCCTTTTCCGGTGCCACCGCGCAGTTCGATCGTCGTGACTTCGGTGAGGATCAGCGGACCCGTCGTGGCGAGCCTGGCCACCGAGGTCACGCCGGGGCGCTGATGGTCGGTGCCGAAGACACCGACGACGTCGCCCTCGGTGAGCCGCTGCAGCGCGGCCGCATCCAGGTCGGCACGTCGGCTGCGGGCCAGCGGCTTGAACGCTGATTCGGATGCGGTAGCTACTGGTTCGGCCTCGACCACAGTTGAACCGGCGGAGGTGATCGCGCCAAGGGACGCCGAGCGCACGGTGCGTTGCCACACCGCGCGCTGCAGCGCCAACTGGGCCGCCAATGCCGCGCGGTGGGCGGTAACCACGCCGGTTCGAATCTCACTGAGCGGGTGCGGAACTCGGGCACCGCTGTCGACGGCTTCGGTCGGCTCGGCGATGCGCCGGTCAGCTGACGCAGCGGTCTGGTCAGGCATCGCCGCGGTGGTCGGGTAGCTCTCGGTCGCCGTCGCACCAGCCACCGGTTCGTGTTCCCGGACAGCCGAGTCATCCTGCGGCGGCTCGTTTCGCGGCGAGCGAGGTATGCGTGTGCCGTCACCGGCCCGCCCTGGGCCAACGCCCACCGGATCGAAGGCGATGCCGTCGAATTCGAGGATCGTCATGCCATCCACCGCCGCACCGAGGTCTGGAACTTCGCGGTCAGGTCCGGCGTCGTCACCACGGTGACGTCCGAGAAACGTTGCAGCACTGTGCCCTCCATGGTTGTCGCAGTGGCGTCTATGCGGGCGTCGACCCGTCCTGTGCGCGGGTTGTCCACCGTGAGCAGGAAGGGCTCGTCCGCGGGCAGCGGACGGTAGTAGTCGGCCCCGCCGACACCGAGGGGCAGGCAGGCGCCGCCGAGCAGGCGGTGACCGAGTACCGGTGGGCCCTGCAGGATCAGGTCGGCGAGGACCGGGTCGTGCAGGTGGCCCGCGTAGGCACCGTCGGCCACTCGCGTTGCCGGGAGCGAGCATTCGAACACGAGGGCGTCGTCGGCGGCCCGCACCAGGCGCAGGCCTTGTAGCGCCGGGGCGTGGAACTGGATGGCGTCGCGGTAGATATTGCCCTCGCCCGCCGGTCCGCTCGGGATCGGCTGGAACGGCGGCTCGCCGGTTTCGGTGGCGAGCAACAGGGTGGCGCGGAAATGCAGGATCTTGTCGCCGCGGATGCTCGCCTCGATCACGGTCCGGCCCGCCTCGGCTTTCCCTGGGACCAGTTCCAGTTCCAGTTCCGCCACCGGGTGGTCGAACACGATTCCCTTCAGGACCTGGAAGTCCCTGACGCCGACCACGGTCTGTCCGACCAGGCTGCGCTCGGCGAGATTGATCATCGCGCCGAGCCCGAAGGTGGCGGGCAGCACGATGTGGTCGCCGATGCGGTGGGCCTGGATGATCGGATCGTCGGTGAGCCCCGTGATGTTCCGGATAGCGCGCATTGGGCCCGGCTCGACCGCAGTGTCACCGGACAGGCCGTTGGCGGGGCCGACGAGGACCACGACGTCCTCGCGGTGGTCCGCGGTGAACTGCTCGGTGAACGCCGCCGCGCCGACCTCGGGGTCGAGCAGTGCGATACCGCGGCTCAGGAAGTGACCGCGGAGCGCGGGCGTCACCATGCCGCCGTCCCAGGCGCCCCAGTCGATCGCGGTGACATGGCAGTCGGGATGATGGCGCCGCCAGCTCACCGCGAACCGGGACAGGGCCTCGTTCGCGGCCGCGTAATCGGCCTGGCCCGCATTGCCGAACAGGCCGGCCACCGAGGTGAACAGCACCAGGTGCCGCAGTTCGCCGAGGGCAGCCAGTACGGTGGCCAGTCCGGCGATCTTGGGCTCCAGTACTCGCGCGATGGATTCGGCGGTCTTGTCCGTGATCATCGAATCCGCCAGCACCCCGGCCCCGTGAACGACACCGGTGATGGTGTCTCGCCACGGCGCGAGTGCGGCACGGACCGCGGCCTCGTCGGTGGCATCCACCGCGAGATACTCGGCTCGTGAACTCAATTCGGTCAGCGTCGCCCGAATCTCCCTGGCGGCCAGCACTTCGGCGCACGCGCGCTCGATCTCGCGAGGTTTCGCGCCGGTACCGGCCAGGGCGCGGACCGCTGCGGGCTTGAGTTCGGCCTCGGAAACGCCTGCTGCCCAGTCGGGTTCTGGGTTCAGCTGCGAGCGACCGAGGAGCACGAACCGCGCCTCGCACCGCTGCGCGAGCGCCGTGACACATGTCGCCGTAACGCCCCGTGCGCCGCCGGTGACCAGCAGAACATCCGCTGCCGACAGTAGGCTCGGCTGCTGCTCGGCGCCGGGCCGCACGATGGTGACGGAGGCGGCAGGTGCGTAAGCGCTCGGCATCAGCGTCGACCGCTGACCTGTCGCGTCGATCCCGACTTCGAGGGTATCTCGTGCCGCGTCGAACAATTCGGCCGTCACGAGGTCGGCGAGCTGTTCCGGCGCCAGTGCCGGGTCTAGGTCCACTGCGCGGCAGAACAGCGACGGCTGCTCGGCCGCAAGCGTTTTCACGATGCCGCCGACTCCGGCGAGCAGGGCGCTCACCGGGTCAGCCGTGCCCGCGAAGCCCAGCTGTCCGTCGAGGCGAGTCACTGTCACCAAGCTGGCCCGCTTGTCGGTCTGCCGCAACAGCGGCACGGCCTGACCGGCGGCCAGGATGGTTGCAGCGATCCAGCGCTGGGCCGAGTCCCAGTCGGCGGAACCACCGACGACCACGAGGCAGATATCTACCGACGTGAGTTCCGGCAAATCCCCCGAGCCGTCGACTCGGTGGACCACCCAGCCGAGCGCACCGAACGCGGATTCGAGTGCGGCACAGTCCGGCTCCGCCGCGCCGGTGAGATCCAGCAGCGCGACCGTGGCACCTTCCCGGTAGGGCGCGTCGGCGCGGTCGAGCGGGGGCAGGGTGATCAGTTCGACGGCGTGCCGCGGCGTTTCGGCCGCGGCCTCAGCTTTTGGGTGGACATCACCGCCCACCGACGTGGCGAGCTCGTCGACGATCTGATCCAGGGTGCGCAGCGTGCCCAACTGTTCCGGGCCGAGGTTCGGTAAGTCCGGAAACCGTTCCTGTAGTGCGCCGATCACCTGGACCCGCTTGATCGAATCGACGCCGAGATCGGCCTCCAGATCCATCGACGGATCCACCATCTCGACCGGGTAGCCGGTCTTCTCGGCTACCACTTCTTGCAGCGCGCGGCGCAGGATGTCACCGGAAGGCGATCCCGTAGCGATCGGTGCCGCAGGCGCGTCGGTTGGCGCCGCAGGGGCGGGAAGGTCGGACTGGGTCGTTCCGTTCAGAGCAGCTGCTGCTCCATTCGGACTGGATGAGGCTCCGTTCGGCGCAGTCTCGCCGAGTAGGCTTGCGATCTGGTCGAGCGTGCGCAGCGTGCCGAGCTGCTCCGGGCCGAGGTTCGGCAGGTGCGGGAAACGTTCCTGGAGCGCGCCGATCACCTGGACGCGCTTGATCGAGTCGACGCCGAGATCGGCCTCCAGATCCATCGATGGGTCGACCATCTCGACCGGGTAGCCGGTCTTTTCAGCTACCACCTCTTGCAACGCCTGCCGTAGCGCCGCGGCCGTAACCTGGTCGTTCGCTTGGGCCGGCTCGGTGTGAGAACCGTGGCCGTTGCGTTGCGGCTCCGAGCCGACCTGGGCCGCAGCGGTTTCCACCGGTCGATGATCCGTTACTCCCGGCGCCACAACACTTTCCATCGGTGCCACCGGCTGACGTTCGGCCGCCACCGGGGCCGTGGCGAGCGGCCGACGCTCCGGAGCGGACTCGATCGCGGGCTGCCGAGCAGACGCCACCCGACGAGTAGCCGGGGCCGTCACCCGCGGCGTCGGTGCGAAACCGCTTTCCAGCTCGGCCAGTTGCGCGAGCACATCGCTGGCCCGCGAATGGCTTTCGCTGATCGCGACACCGTGATCCTTCACGGCTTCGATAGCGCGTACCGTCGCCTCGTCGAGCGACCCGTTGCCGAGCACACCGGCGAGTCCGCGGGCCATGTCCAACTGCCCGTCGAGGAATTGGCGGTGCGTCTGGAGGTGCTGCACGAGCGCACTGTCCAATGCGTCCGCGCCTGGATCGTAGGGCTGCGGGGATTGATACACGGTGGTCTCCGTTGGTTCGGTGAACGTTTGCGCCACGGCCGGTGTTTCGGGCCGGTGATCGACCACGGTGTCGATAGGTGTGGGGGTGGTCGGCGCCGCCACGCTGACCCGGTAGCCGTCGTCGAGCGCCGCGGCGTAGGCCGTGCGCCGGCTCTCGGGCACGTATTCGGGTGCAGACATCGTCACGGTCATCGGGCGACTCGGCTTGTGACGCACCGCGATCGGTGCCGCATGCCGGTTGATCCCGTGCAGGCCGAAGCCGAGCACGGCCAGCCGCACCGCGGCCCGGACCAGCGCGAGATCGCTGTTGCCGATCGGGCCGGAGTCCGTCGGGATGGCGACCACGTCGTCGCCGAGGGTGCGCCGCACCAGGGAGGTGAGCACCTGTTTCGGGCCGAACTCGACGAACACCGTGCAGCCCGCCGCGCGCATCGCCGTCAATGCCGCCGCGAATTCGACCGGCTTGCTGAGCTGTTCGGTGAGCAGCGTGCGGTTGGCCGCGCTGTCGTCGCCGTATTGGGCGTCCGGGGTGTTCGCGTAGACGGGTGCGTTGGGCACGCCGATGGACACCGTCGCGGTGGCTTTCGCGAACGCAGCCACCGCGTGCGCGACGTAGGGCGTGTGGAACGCGCCGGAGACCGGCAGTGCCCTGGTCGCGACGCCACGCTCGGCGCTGCGCGCGACCACCGCGGCGACACCCTCGGTGCCGCCGCCGATGACGACCTGGTCGGGTGCGTTGTGGTTGCAGATCCACACGTCCTCGACACCGTCGATCAGCTCCTCGGCGACGGCCCTGGAGGCGCCGAGGGACACCATCGTGCCCGCTTCGACACCCTCCTCGGGCGTCATCGCCACGCCGCGCGCCCTGGCCAGCTCGAAGAACTCCTCGGTGCCGAGTGCGCCTGCGGCCCACAGTGCGGTCAGTTCACCGAAGCTGTGGCCGAGGTAGCCGTCGGCACGGAACCCGTACCCGGTCAGCGTCTGGAACTGCCCGGCCGACAGCGCACCGATCGCGGGCTGCGCGAATTTGGTACGGCGCAAGGCGGTTTCCTGCTCCCGCGCAGTGTCCTCGTCGAACGCGGGGGGCGGGAAGACGACCGACGACACCCGGGTCGGCGCACCGGCGAACGCGGTGTTGGCCACATCGAACGCCGCGCCGACCACCGGAATGTTCAGTGCCGCATCCAGTCCCATGTCGACGTACTGGCTGCCCTGGCCGGCGAACAGTGCGCCGACCTTGCGGTCCGGCAGCGCGGCGGCCCGGAAGTACACGCCCTCCGGGTGATCCCAGGCCGCCGCGTCCGGCCTGCGCACCAGCTCGTCGACGGCGAGTGCGCGCAGATGCGCGGCGTTGTCGTCGTCCACGGATACGAATCCGATGCGCGCGTGGTCTTCCGGAATGTCACCACCGTCGACCGGGTCGACACTGCGCACCGCGTCCACCAGGGCAGCGACGTCGGGGGCGTGCCAGAGGTGTGCCTGCGCGGTCCGGTGCAGCACCGGCTCGGTGCGCGCCGCGTCGGCTTCCTCCAGCACTACGTGAAAGTTGGTGCCGCCGAAGCCGAATGCCGACGCGGCGGCCCGGCGCACCGGGCGCTGCGGGTCCCGGATCCACGGACGGGTGCGGGTATTGACGTAGTAGGGGGCGTCCGCGGCGGCGATCTCCGGATTGGGCGCCGACACATTGATGGTGCCGGGCAACACCTTCTGGTGCAGCGCGAACGCCAGCTTCATCAGGCTCGCCGTGCCCGCGGCGCCCTTGGTGTGGCCGATCTGGGATTTCACGCTGCCGAGTGCGGCGAATCGCGGCTCCGAAGTGGCGTCGGACAGCAGGCCTTTCAGCGCGGTGAGCTCGGTCTTGTCGCCGACCGGTGTGCCGGTGGCGTGCGCCTCGATGAGCGCCACATCGGCGGGCGAGCACTCCGCGTCGGCGTAGGCCCGATCGAGCGCCACCCGCTGGCCGCCGGCGCGCGGCGCGTAGATGCTCTTGGCCCGGCCGTCGCTCGACGAGCCGAGACCGCGGATCACCGCGTAGATGCGATTGCCGTCGCGCCGTGCGTCTTCCAGTCTGCGCAACGCCAGCATGGTGATGCCCTCGCCGAGCAGGGTGCCGTTGGCGTCCGCCGCGAACGGGCTGATCTGCCCGCTCGACGACAGCGCACCGACCTTGCTGAAGCACAGGTAGATGAAGATGGTGTTCTCGGTGTCCACGCCGCCGGTGACCATCATGTCGGCCCGGCCGTCCTGCAGCTCGGCGATGGCCGTCCGCAGCGCCGCCAGCGATGCCGCACAGGCCGCGTCGACGGTGCAGTTGATGCCGCCGAGGCCCAACCGATTCGCGACCCGGCCCGCCGTGATGTTGGCGAGCAGGCCGGGGAAGGAATTCGCCTCCCACGGTGCGAACGCGGCAACGAACTTGTCCGCGATCGCGTCGGCGTCGGTATCGGACAGTCCGACCGAACGCGCCGCCTCCTTGAGCACCGGCGTGGACAGCCGTGCGGCCAGCGGATGCATGAGCGGCACCGGACCGGTGGTGCCGAGCACCACGCCGGTCCGGCCCGGGTCGTACCACTGGGAATCCACCGCACCGGCGTCGATGAGCAGATCACGCGCCACGCCGAGGCTCAGCGTCTGCATGGTGCTGGTCACCTCGAGTTGATTCGGCGGCAGGCCGAACTCCAGTGGGTCGAACTCGATGTCGGGCAGGAAAGCGCCGCGGCGCGAGTACGTCTTGTCCGGGGCGTCCTGATCGGCGTCGAAGTAGTCGTCGAGGCTCCATCGGGACGTGGGCACCTCGGTGGTGCAGTCCACGCCGTCGACGATGTTCTGCCAGTACTCACGATGGTTGTGCGCGTTGGGCAGCAGCCCGGACATCCCGACGATGGCGATCGGGTTGCGCGCCAGGCGTCTGTCGTCTGTCACGAAAGTTCCTCTCGAACCGGATGGAAAGATCAGGCGGCGACGGTGGTCGCGGTGCGCGACGCGATGAGCTCGGCCGCGCCCGCGGCGAACAGGTGGTGACCGAGCGAGCTCGGGTGCAGGCCGTCGGCGGTCCACACCTCGGGCGACGCCCAGTCGGGCTGGGTCGCGATATCCAGCAGCAGGGTGCCGGTGTCGGCGGTGACATCGGCGAGCACGGTGTTGGCGAAGTCGAACCGGGCGCGCAGCAGCGCACGGAAGTTGTCCGGGACCGGCAGCCGGGCCGGGATGTCCGGGTAGCTGGCGGTGAAAACTGTTGCGCCGCTGGAACGCAGCGTTGCGAAGATGGTGGCGAGGTTGCGTTCGAAGCGGTCGGCGTCGAAGTCGCTGACCAGATCGTTCACGCCGACGACCACGCCGACGAGCGCGGCTCTGGCCGAAACAGCCCGGCGCAGTTGCTGTTCCACGACGACGGTGGTCGTCGCGCCGTGCACGCCGAAGTTGCGCACCGCGGCGGGGCGCAGGCCGAGCTGGCCGCCCAGCCTCGGTACCCAGCCGCGGTAGCCGCCCCCGGCCGCGGCGTCGCCGCGGCCCTCGACAAAACTGTCCCCCAAGGCCGTCAGGCCGGGGATGCTCATGCGGTGACCCCATCCTTGGTGACATGCCGTGCGGCCATGGGGAAGTCGACCTTCTCGTACAGGTCGGCCAGCTCCTGCTCGCCGAAGTACTTTTCCGGCGAGTAGATGCCGGCGATCAAGCCGAAGAAACCCTTCGTGTACTCGGCGTCGTAGCTGGTGGCGCGGAACACCGAGTCGTAGTACGGCGTCAGCGTGAGCTCCGAAATGCTCAGCGTCAGTTCGTAAGTGCTGGCGCTCTGGGTGTCGCGCTCGCGCTCGTACTCGGCGAGCACCTCGGCCATCGGACGAGCACCGGACAGGCCCTGGTGCACCAGGTCGGCCAGCAGCTGCGCGGACTTGAAGGCGTCGGTGATGCCCCAGCCGGTGAACGGATCCTTGTGGTAGCCCGCGTCACCGACGAGCGCCCAACCGGGACCGAACGAGCGGCGGCGGTAGTTGTCTGGGTACAGCATCGGCCGGAACTGCTCGACCCGCTTGCCCGTATCCTGCAGGCGCGCACCGAGTTCCGGGTCGATCTGGGAGACGATCTCCTGTACGCCCGCGTCGGGATCGGTGCGGAACTCACGGAACCGGTCCCGCTTGCGCATCACCGCGACGAGGGAAAGCCCGTCATTGGTCGGCCAGGCGGCGAACTGCTGCTCGCCGAAGCCGGTGCGGTGCTGCATGCCCCAGTCGACGCCGTCGTAGTAGGAGTAGTAGATGAAGCACGCCGCCGAGGACCCCTCGTACACCTCGGCGCCGACCGCCTTCGCGACCGTCGAGTTGGCGCCGTCGGCCCCGATCACCAGCTTGGCGCGGAACTCCTGCTCGGCGCCGTCGCCGACCTGGCCGCGCAGGCCGACCACCTGGTCGCCGTCGAAAACCAGTTCGTTGACGGTGAATCCGTTGATCACCTCGGCGCCCGCGTTACCGGCGGCGTCCACCAGGATCTTGTCCAGCACGGTGCGGCGCGGGCAGTACACGGCGTCGATGCCGTCGGCCGACACATCGGCGAAGCCCTTGATGACGATGTCGGTGTAGGAGAAGTTCAGGTGACGGATCGGCGGGGTGCCCGACGCCACCACCTCGTCGAGCAGGCCCCACGACTGCAGCAGCCCGAGGCCGGCCTGGTGGATGTAGTGGGTCGAGGGGGTGTCGCTGGGGAAGGTCGCCCGGTCCACGGCGAGGACCCGGTAGCCCTGCCTGGCGAGCAGCATGGCCAGCGGAGCACCCGCGACCCGAGTTCCGACAACAATGACGTCGTACATGGTGGCATCACTTTCCGGTAGTCGAATACTGAAATCGAGTCTGTGGCCGACCCAGGGGGAAAACCACCGGAGGCAGCCGTAATTCATCGGGCGATCGGCGTGGGCTATCTACGCAGTCCGCACCCGATCGGGTAGCGCTATAACGCGGGTTGGCGCGACCGGTAGAGGAAATCGATATCGGCCGCATACGCCGCCGCGATGGCGGCCCGGCGCAGTTTCCGTGAGGAAGTCAACAATCCGTCCTCGACGGTGAAATCACCGTCTACGATGCGGAATGCTCGAATGGACTCGGGCCGGGAGACAAGGGAATTCGCGTCGTCGATCGCGGACTGGATGGCGGCGGTGAGATCACGGTCGGCGGCATTGTCACGCCAGCGCAGCACCTGAATCGGATCCAGGGTCACCAGCGCGGTGACGAAGTCGCGGCCGTCGCCGATGACCATGCAGTTGCTCACCAACGGGTGTAGCCGCACCCGGTCTTCCAGCGGTGCGGGCGCGACGTTCTTGCCGCCAGAGGTCACCAGGATCTCCTTCTTGCGGCCGGTGATGCGCAGGTGACCTTCGGCGTCGAGTTCGCCGATGTCGCCGGTGTGCAGCCAGCCTTGCGCGTCGACGACGGACTGGTCGGCCGCCGCGCCCCAATAGCCCGGCGAGACATGCGGGCCCGCCACCAGCACCTCACCGTCGGTCTCGGCGATCGCCACCGATGTGCCGGGGATCGGCCTACCTACCGTGCCGAGGCGGTTGGTCTCCGGTTCGCTGACGGTCACCGCGGTCGCTGCCTCGGTGAGGCCGTAGCAGTTCAGCAACAGCACACCGCAGCCCGCGTAGAAGCCGGTGGTCGAATCGTCGAGCGACGCGCCGCCGGAGATGACGTGGCGCAGTCTGCCGCCGAGCGCGGCCGCGACCGGATGGTCGGACGGCTCGAGGGTGCCCTGCCCGCGCAGGACGTCCAGGCCGCGCGCCACGGCCTCCTGCTCCTCGGTGCCGGACAGCATGGTGCGGCAGTATTTGCGAATCTTCTCCAGCCCGAACGGGATCAGCGCCAGGAAGGTCGGGCGCAGCGTCGGCAGCACCGGGACCAGGTCGGGAATGCCGGGCAGCAGATGGGTGCGGCTGCCGCCCGCCAGGCAGGCGAACAGGATGGTCTGGCCGAACACGTGCGATAGCGGCAGGGCGAGCACGGTCGTGCCGTCGAACATGGCGCCGGTCTGGCGCACCGTGTTGACAGAGGAGACGAACATGTTGCGGTGGGTGATCAGGCAGCCCTTGGAGACTCCGGTGGTGCCGCTGGTGTAGACGATCATGGCGAGGTCGTCGGCGCGCACCGCGGCGATGCGGTCGGCGAGATCGGGGTCTACCGCACCGGCGGCCCAGGTGGCGAGTTGGGCGAACGTCCACACCTCCCCCGCGCCCGCCGCTTTCAGTCGCACCGCGTCGGTCTCGTCCTCGGCGGCGAAGAACGCGCTGCCGCTGTCGGTGAGGATGTGCTCGATCTGCGACGCCGAGGAGGTCGGGTATACCGGAACCACGACGGCGCCGAGGGCGAGCAGCGCGCCGTCGAGCAGCGCCCACTCCAAGCTGGTGCGGCCGAGGATCGCGACCCGATCCCCCGCCGCCACGCCGCGTGCCGCCAGCGCCGAGGCCAACGCGCGGGATTGCCGGTCGACATCGGCACAGGTGAGTTGCGTTCCGTCCGCGCCGCACAGCGAAAGTCGCTGCGGGTGTTCGGCGGCCGCACCGGAAATCACCGAGTACAAACTCGCGTCGTCCGGAAGGTCGATTCCATTCTCGGTGCTGGACACCGCGGTGACAGACAGTGTGTTCACAATGTTGAATTGTGGTCGCCCGCACCGAATTACCGTCCGGACGATATCGCGGTTCCTACCGCGCGAATGTCATGGCCTATCGACGAGACTAGGCCGACAACGCGCGGGCAATATCGATGCGTGCCGGTTCCGGGGATGCCACGCACTCCAGGAAAAGCGATACCGCCGGATTGGTCTCGTCCGCACGCCACACCGCGAACAAATCCAAGGTGGGCACCGGATCGAGCAATTTGACCGCCACCGAGCTGCTGCCCGGCGCACCCATACCCATCGAAATCGCCCGCGGTAGCGAAGCGAAGCCGACCAGCGGGCGCACCGAAACCATGTGCGCGGTCGCGCCGGGATCGTCCGCGGTCTGCGCGACCGAGAGGGTGATCCTGGTGTCCGCGGCCGCACGGAAGATGGAGTCGTACATGGCCGGACACTGTTCGCGAGCGAACAGCACACATTCCTGGCCTTCCAGTTCGGCGAACGGCACGCCGGGCCGGTCGGCCCACCTATGTCGTCGGCCGACAACCGCCACCAGCGGGACCCGGTGCAGCAGCCGGCGATACCGGAAATCCGTGGTGCTCGGGTGGCCGTACACCAGTGCCAGGTCGAGTGAGCCGTCGGCGAGCGCAGCGAGCTGCGGCCCGGTGCGTTTCTCCCACAGCGACACCACGATATCGGGGTGTTGCTCGGTCATCTTGATCAACGCGTCCGGCAGCACATGTCTGCTGGCGGGCAGGTTGTAACCGATGTTGAGGGTGCCTGCGCGCCCCTCCGCGGTCGCCTTCGCGACCTGGGCGGCCCGGTCCATCTGGGCCACGATGATCCGGGCTTGACTCTCGAATTCCCGGCCCGCCGGGGTCAGCTTGACCTCGTGCGAGTTGCGTGCGACCAGTTGCACGCCCAACGACTTCTCCAGCTTCTGCAGCTGGGCACTGAGACTGGGCTGAGTGAGATGCAAGCGCTGCGCTGCGCGGCCGAAATGTAGCTCTTCGGCAATCGTGATGAATGAAACCAGATGTCGGAACTCCATGCCGCCGGCTCCTTTTCCGCGTACCCCGAAAGGTAAGCGGCGTCGGGTAACCCCGGATGAACCGCGATCGCACAGATGTTGCCGGGACCGTTGCGGGCAGGTGAACCGGCCCCGGTCGCGAGGTGGAGTGTGCTATCGCGAATCCCGTGACCATCCAGCATCCCCGATCGGACACCGGAGAGCAAGCCCCCGATGCTCCGGGTGGCGCCGGAAAACGTTGCGGGCCAGGCATAACACCGCGCACGGAAGGGTATCGGGACGCGCGTTTCTTGCGTGATTGCCGCTCTGCCGGCCAGGTTGGCTCGGTACGCTCACAGGCGACGTGTGGACGGTGTCACGTCGTGAGGAGTGCCGCTATGCCCGAAACTCGCGCGCGGTTCGGCGTGCTCGGCGCGGTGGAACTGACGATCGACGGGGTCGGGCAGTCCCTCGGTGGTCCGAAACAGCGGGCGGTACTGGCGTATCTGGTGTGCAACGCCAATCGGCCGGTGTCGGTGGAGGCGCTGGCGCAGGCGGTGTGGGAGGACAACCCGCCGCCGGACATCAAGGTGAGTCTGCACACGATCGTGTCGAATCTGCGGAAGCCGTTGCGCGACAATGGACTCGACGCGCGCACGATACTCGCTCAGGTGGGTTCGGGCTACCGGGTCGCGGTGGCCGACGGAGCCAGTGATGTGCAGCGGTTCCGGGTGCGCAAAGAGGCCGGTGTGCGGGCGCTGAGTGCGGGGCGTTTCCGGACTGCCAGCGAGTTGCTGTCCAGCGCGCTCGGCCAATGGCGCGGGCCGGTGCTGGCGGATCTGCGCGGGCTCGGTTTCGCCGACTCCTATGCGGCGGCGCTCGACAACGATCGGCTCAGTGCCATCGAAGCGCGGGCGGAGGCCGATATCGCGGAGGGGCGAGCGGAGGCCGTCGTCTCCGAGCTCGCGCTGCTGGCGGCGGAGTACCCGCTGCGCGAACCGCTGTGGGAGCAGCTGATCACCGCGTTGTATGTGGACGGGCGCCAGTCCGACGCACTCGACGCGGCGCGCCGGTTGCGGGCCAGCCTCGCCGATGAGCTCGGCATCGACCCCAGCCTGCCCATCCGAGAGCTGGAGGGGCGCATCCTCCGGCAGGAACCTGTGGACATTCGCGCGAAAGCCGCCGTGGCCTCGTTGCGTGCGACGACCATCGTCGATCAGAGCTCCGGCGGGCCGACGGCACTGCTGCGCGAACGCTCCGGCGACACCTACGCGATCATGGGCACGATCACCCGGATCGGGCGGCTGCCGGACAACGACATCGTGCTCGAACACGGCAAGGTCAGCAGGCACCACGCGGCGATCCTGCACAACGGGCTCACCTATGTGATCAAGGATCTGCTGTCCTCGAACGGAGTTTTCGTCGACGGCATGCGCATCGTGGACAGCGTCGCGCTCACCGACGGTGCGGTGATCCGGATCGGGGATTACGCGCTGACCTTCACCCTGGTGCCGCCGGACTGAGGTCAGCCGTTGGTGCGTCGTTAGTGGGCCGTTGGTGGGTGCGGCGACAGTGGTTCTCAGCCGAAACCGGCTGGTCAATGCCTGAAAGGACCACGATATGTTCCGCACCTCCGTACCTCGCCCCCTGCGCGTACTGCCCATCGCGCTGGGAATCGCGGCGGTGGCCGGTTTCGGCGCCCTCCTCCCCGCGCCGGCGTCCGCGCTGCCCTACGGGCCCTACACCTGCCAGCAAGGATTCGTCTGGCGAGATGCCTACAACGGCGACACCGTGTGCGTGCGCCCCGGCGACCGGGACACCGCGTACGCCGAGAACGCTCAGGCCGGTGCCCGGCGTTCGCCGAACGGTGGCGCCTACGGTCCGGATACTTGTAAACAAGGGTTCGTCTGGCGGGAGACGCGGCCTGCCGACCATGTCTGCGTGACACCCGACCGCCGGGACCGCGCTCGGGCCCAGAACAGCGAGGGCGCACAGCATTTCGCCGACGCGTCGCAGTTGCCGGCTGGGAAGGTGCATGTGCGCACGCAGAAGCATCAGCTCGGTGGCTGGCTCTTCGTGGACAAGGCCAGTGGGCTGTCGCCGAACGCCCGCCTGGAGTTCTATGCGGCGGGGGTGAACACCAATGGTTTGCGGGCGCTCGGCGATCGGCAAACCGATGGAAACGGCAACTTGCCCAGGGAGACCGCGGCGCTGGCCGATGTACGCTGCCAGATCCCGCGGGATCGTGCGGCGACGGTGATTGTGGTCGACACTCGGACCGGCATTGCTACGTCGGCTGGTACGACCTACGCGTTCAGCTGCTGAATGTTTTTGTCCCGCAATTGATGCGACGGCCCGCGGTCTTGTACTGCGGGCCGTTCGGCGGGTGGGAGGTCACCGGCGTGGCGTGGTGGGTTGGGTCGACTGTGGGGTGGATTGCAGTGTTCGGGTGGGACTTGTTGTGACAGTGGGTGTTCGGGACGGGCTGGTTGTCGAGGTAGTCGTCGGCGTGGGGTGGCAGGTTACGGTCCGGCTAGTTGTCGGTGTCGTCGTGCGGCCGGACTCGATCGACTGCTTCGTAGTGGATCTTGTTGTCGTGGTCGAGGTTCGGGGCGGTGTGGTGGTAGTCGTCGATGGTGATGTGGTGGGACGCTGCGTTGTCAGCTGTGGCGAGGTAGACCGGCAGAGGTCTGACTGACGGGGAGTCGATGAGGTGGGCAGCGGTGGGCAGGTGGCGCACGGGACCGGCCTGCCTTGGATGTCGATCGTCACCTCGATCGACAGCTCCAAGGGGATTCTCGGGAATTCTGTTGTGGTCGTGGGTGTCTGCGTCTCTGTTGTGGTCGAAGAGGGCGGGTCTGTGGTCGTCGGCACCTCTGTTGTGGACGCGGCGTCCAGCGGATCGGTGGACGTCGCCACGGGATCGATGGGTGGCGCCGGGTCCACGGGTTCGATCGGCGTCGAGTCCACCGGTTCGATCGGCGTCGAGTCCAGCGGATCTGTCGACGGTATGGAATCCAGCGGCTCGATGGGTGGGTCGAGGGCCAGCGGGTCTTCTTCGGTTGTGCCCGTGCCGGTTTCGCCGAGGTCGCCGGTGTCAGTACCCAGGTCGGTCTGCGGGAGTTCGACCGATTGGTCGAGTGTTGGATCAGGCAGGGTGACGGTGAGCGCGGACTCCTCCGGCGTATCCGGTCGCGCCGTGGTCTGCGCCGCCGAACTCGAAATCATCAAACCGGCGGCTAGTACCAAAGATCCGGTAATCGGACCGGACCTTCGCATCGTCCGTGCTGTCTGCCACCACTTTCCGAACATCCATCGAAGCATTGCACGGCAGGCCGCTATCGTCGCTCCCCAGTCGAAATGGGGAATAGGTCGGCGGCGCTGGGGTGTTCACACGCATTTTGTGAAAAACCGCAGATCAGATGCGGTTTTCTATGGACCTCTTCGGCTCGGGTCGATAGGGTCTAGTACATGAGTTCGAGCGGTGAAGAGCATCAGGGGCGGGTCGCTGATCCGCTGCTGGGTGCTGTTGCCGACCTTCTCGAACGGCCGTTGACCGCCATGTCGGACGACAAGATCATCGAGTTGTTGTGTGATGTCGAGCAGGCCACTCGGAGGCTGGTGGCGGTCGGGCATCGGCTGATCGTGGAAGCCTCGGACCGAAACCTGCCCAGCCAGACGGGAACCGGCACCGCTAAGAAGTTTCTGATGCACACGCTGCGCCTTTCCAACGCTGAGGCGGGCGCACGGGTAGCTGCGGCGTTGTCGCTCGGGTCGTGGCATGACATGGCCGGCGAGGTGCGGGCACCGCGCTTGCCGAGCACCGCCGCCGCGCAAGTCGACGGTGAGATCTCGGCTGACCATGCGCGTCAGATCGCAGCGGTGATGAAGCGCGTGCCGGGTTCGACGGCGAATGCGGAATTCGAAGCTGCAGAACAACTTCTGGCGGACTTCGCCCGGACCGGGTCGCCCGATGACATCGGCAAGGTCGGCGAGGCTGTTCTTGCCTACCTGGACCCGGACGGGGAACGCACCGACGATACCGACCGGGCCCGCATGCGGGGGATCACCATCGGCCGTCAGCGTGCGGACGGGATGTCGCCGATCAAGGGTGAAATAACCCCGACGCTGCGGGCACTGCTGGACCCTTGCATGGCGAAACTCGCCCGACCCGGCATGAACAACCCGGATGATCCCGAAAGCCCCTCGGGAGAAGACGGGTTCGTGGATCAAGATCAACTTGCTGCCGCCGCTCGGCGCGACGCGCGCAGCGCTGCGCAACGCACCCACGACGGGTTGCTCGCGTTGCTGCGGCACTGTGTCGCGCCGGAGAAGCTGGGAGCGCATCGCGGACTTCCGGTTTCGACGATCTTGACGATGAACATCGCGGATGTCGAGAAAGCCGCCGGGGTCGCGACCACCGCGACCGGCGGCATGGTTCCGATCAGCGAGGCACTGAAACTGGCTGCGGAGTCGGAGCCGTTCTTGATGGTGTTCGACACCGACGGTCTGCCGTTGCATCTAGGACGCACCAAACGTTTGGCTTCCGCCGCACAGCGATTGGCGTTGATCGCTGCCGTACGCGGCTGCTCGCGTCCCGGTTGTGATGCTCCTGCGAGTGTGTGCGCCATTCACCACGTCACAGACTGGAACAAGGGTGGGCCGACCGATATCGGCAACGAGACGCTGGCTTGCGACCAGTGCCATGCGTTGGTTCATGACGGCCCGGGCGGCTGGAAAACGGTGGTCCTCGGACCGGAATCGGCGCATCCCGGGCGGGTCGCGTGGATCGGACCACCACACATCAATCCCAGTGGACGGCCCCAAATCAACAATCGTCACCGCCCGGGCGAACTCCTCGCCGAAGCGCTCTCGCGTATTTATGAGCGAAAACAGCACGAGGAGAATGCAAAGCATGAGCGGACGCGGCAAGAACAGCGGTTGATCGGCGCTGCGTGAGCCGCTCGGGGCTGGCGTCAGTGCGACGCCAGCCGGGACGACCGGACTGTCATGATGTCCCCATGTCTTCGGATATGCCGTGCGATCCGGCTCTGTCGTCCAGTACAGCCCTGTCATCCGACCCAGTTGCGCATGCCCGCCACACCCGTGCGGAGTACGACCGCTTGGCACCGGTGTGGTCATCCGCGACCGACGCGGGGCCCTTCAACGGAGGACTGGAACGGCCGGCTGTCCGTGCATTGGTGCCCACCCCTTTGGACGGGGCGGCAGTCCTCGACGCCGGCTGTGGCTCCGGCGCACAATGCGAGTGGCTGCTCGATGCTGGTGCGGAAGTGACCGGAGTCGACGTAAGTCCACGAATGGTCGAAGAGGCCGACCGGCGGTGTGCAGGGCGTGGTGGCCGCTTCTTTGTGGCCGATCTGGCCGAACCACTTCCGGTCGAACCGAATTCGTTCGACGGAATCACATGCTCGCTCACGCTGCACTACCTACGTGACTGGACGATTCCGCTGCGATCGTTCGCGTCTGCACTACGTCCGGGAGGTTGGATGGTGCTGTCCGCAGATCATCCGTTCGGGCCAGCGCTGCCGACCCAACATGGCGGGTATTTCGATACCGAACTCGTCAGCGATACCTGGACCAAGAACGGCGTCGAAGTCACCCAACACTTCTGGCGCCGCCCGCTGTCTGCTGTCATCACGGACTTCAGCCGGGCTGGCTTTGTCGTTGACCGAGTAGCCGAACCTCAACCGAGCACCGAGGCGCTCGAACGCTGGCCCGACGAACTTGCTGGACTCGTCGGAGTGCCGACCTTCATCGTGTACCGCTTGCTGAAGGCCTGAACACAGCAAGGGGAAACACTCAAACCCCTTGCGACCTATCAGTATCGGCGCAGGTTCTGCCGGTAACTCGCAAGCGCAGTTTTCGTGTTTCGCAGGTCGGCCTCCGCTTTCGCCAACTGTCCCTGCGCATGTTGGCTGTCGCGGGAGGTGCTCGCTCGATGAACCTCAGCACGACGCTGCCGTACGCAACCTTCCAACCGCGCCGACTCGCTTTCCAACCGCTTGATCTCGCGTTCGAGCCAGATCTTCTCGTCGGCCATATTCGCTCCCACCGTGTCGCGGGGTGTAGAGGTGGTTCTCCGCGCCGCCTAGACCCGCTGTCGTGTATTCACCCGAGTCTGGCAACCAGCGGCTACGGTGTCTGTCCCCTGAACATTCGACGTGCGACAGACCGACTCTGCGACGGTCGCGCACTGAACGAGCAGCGAGCCCGCTGTCGCGTGGACGAGGGCGGTAGGGGCGGGGAGGGGCTCCCCCTTCTGATGAGGAGATCGTGATGAAAAGCATTGCCCTGCTGGCCGTTGGGGTTGCGCTGGCGTTGTCGGCGTGTAGTTCTACGACAAGCACCGATGCCGCGCCCACAACCGCGGCGAACGACGTGGTGCGGGGTAAGACGTGCGAGAACTACCTGCCGGTATTGAGCAAGTTGAAGGCCGCCAGCGAGGAGTCCGCGAACAGGACGGCAGAGGACACAATCGCGCTACTCCCCCAGTCCCCGCAATGGTCGACTCTCAGCGAAGCGGACCGCCAGTCGACCATTGCCGGAATCCGGGACGCGGCCAAGGGAAAGTGCTAGTTCCCCCGATCTGACCGCCTAGTGAGTGAATGCCGATTTCGCTTCTCCTGAAGCAGTATTCGCAGGGCCGCTAGCGCACGGCGGCCACGCTCGGCATCGCTGGTATAGATAGCCGCGATAGTGGCGAGAACGATCGCGACGGATTCGCTACCGCGCCGAATGAGAGCGGCGACGGCAAACAGTGTCAGCGGAGTGATGGACAGCAGAACCATGGGCGCAGACATGGCGTTGTTCTCCTGGCATAACGAAGAACAACACCAGCTGCGATAATCCCCTACAACAGTGGACGGACCGTCGGATCAGACGCCCACTCCCATGGGGGAAAACCAGGTGGTGAGGACTCCCCGAGTATTGCATCGCGCCCATCGCGAGGCAAGCTCGCCGCAGCCGTCTACCCGCGCGATTCCCGCGCGCCGGAACCACTGTCCGGCACACCGTTCTTCTCGCTCGAATTCTGCGTCAACGTGCTCCACGCCAGCTGAGCAGCCCGCTGTTGCGCCTCTTTCTTACTCCGCCCGTGCGCCGGGCCGAACATCGCTCCACCGACGCCGACGGTGGCGGCAAACCGCTGCTCACGGACTGCATCCTGCTGCTGCACAACGTATTCCGGCACTCCGAGCCCCTGCATCGAGGTGAACTCCTGCAGGCTCGTCTTCCAGTCCGGCCCCGGCCCCGGTCCGCCACGTCCGGCATCCTCGATCGCCGACTCGAACAAGCGGAGCACGAGCGCATGGCTGACGCTATATCCGAACTGCGCCTGCACCGCCCCGATGACCGCCTTCAGCGCGCCGGCAAGAATGATGTCTTTGTCGCGCCCGCCCGTCGCCGCCTCGCCGCGCCCGAGTCGCAGATAACGGCCGAACCCACCCGGGGTGAGATGGCGGGCAACCTCGGCGATCGCGTGCTCATTGACGATCGCCAGCCGCAGCCTGGACAGCTCCCGCTCGTGCAGATCCGGATGCCGACCGTACAGCGCCTCGACGACCACGACACCTACGCTTGCGCTGCCCACGAACTCCAGTCGCTCGTTGTGCGGCACGTCATGCTCGTGCCCGAACGAACGGTGCGTCAGCGCTCGATCGAGCAACTCCGCATCCAGCGAAACACCCAGCAGGGCCTCGAAATACTGGCCCTTGGCCATGCGCGGCAACTCGCGCACGTCGAATCACCTCCGATCAGCGAGTCGAGGCCCCGCCTTCTCGACCGTGTTCACGACGGTGCAGGGCGAGCTGGATTTCCAGCAGTAGCCGGTCGGCAGGGTCGGTGAGGTCGATGCGGAGGATCTCCTCGACGCGACGAATGCGGTAGCGCAACGTGTTCGGGTGGACCTGAAGTGCGGTGGCGGCGTTGCGAACATCGCCGTGTTCGCGCAGGTAGATGTCGACGCTTTCCCGCAGACTCGCCGAATGTTTACGGTCGTACTCGGAGAGGGTCCGCAAGCGCGGGTCATGCAGTTCGGAGCGGGTACCGACGAGGTCGAGGATTTCGCCGAGCAGCACCGCGGTGCGAGATTCGGCCAGGGTGGTGACCCGGCCGCGGGGGTAGGTGGCAATGGTGCTGTCGAGGACCCGGTCGACCTCGCGCCTGGCCCCGGCGACGCTGCTCAGGTCGGGCACCGGGCAGGCGATGGCCGCGCGAAGCGCCAGCCCCCGTTTGGATTCGAGCTGCTCGACCAGCTGGCGCGTCCACGCCGTAACGGCGTGCGCGGCTTTGTAACTCGGCAACAGCACATACACCCGTTCGCCGAGGGTGGCCGTCACCGAGTCGTTGCGAAATGAACTGGCGCGCAGGCGAAGCATGCTGCCCAGCGCGGAAGGTTCAGTGGCGGGCGCGCTCTCGGTGGCGGTGAGCGCGAAGCCGACCACTGCGGCAGGCCCGGTCATCGGCAGGTTCAGCGCACTCGCCACAGACGCGACATCGACGGACCCGCCCTCACCGAAAAGCCGTTGCACGAGCAACGCTTCGGTGGACGGCGCGTCGAGGCTGCGCGAAATAAGACGGCCCGCGATGGCCGAGGCACCCCGCAGAATCTCCGCCGCGTCCGGCTTGAACGGCCGAGCACCCTGCTGCAGCCAGATCGTGCCGAGCACCCGCGGCGCCCGCGCGGCACCGTCGGCGGGATGCCGGATGCTCACCGCGAGCCTGCGCTTGATGTTCAGCTCCTCGTGCTCCGGCACATCGATGACCTCGTCGGTCCGTCGCAGCCGGTCGAATACTCCCCACTTCCGCAGGACCGCCAAGTATTCGCGCGGCCCTTCTCTACCCAAGATCGACATCACCCGCATTTGATCGGCCGCCTCATCGGAGGCCGAATACGCCAGCACATGAGACTGCGGGTCTTCGATCGACACCATGCCACCGGCATTCTGCGCAACGATCTGCGCCAAACCGAACAGGTCGATGTCCGCGGCAACAAGCCCACTATCAACAGCCACGTCTACGCCTTTCGGCCAACTCGACAACACACTCATCCCATCTTTGTCCTTTCGGCCCATTTCCCGGGACCTTTTCCGGTGTTGACTTCGGCTGACCTCACAAGTGCCACATCCAGCAGGAGGAACCATGGACGCCATCGTGTCCACACCGCGGCCGGTGAACGAGCCGGTCGGCACCTTCGCCCCCGGTAGTGCGGAACGTACACGGTTGCAGGCGAAACTGGCCGAACTCGGCGCGACCCAGACCGAGGTGCACCACGTCATCGGCGGTGAGCACCGGCGCAGTTCGGGCAAGACGATCAACGTTGTGCAGCCGCACAAGCACGCCGCCGTGCTCGGCACCCTCACCACCGCGAAGCCCAGCGACGTCGAGGACGCGATCGCCGCGGCCACCGCCGCCGCACCCGCCTGGCGCGCGCTGTCGTTCGAGGACCGAGCCGCGGTGTTCCTGCGCGCCGCGGATCTGCTGGCTGGACCGTGGCGCGAAACCATCGCCGCCGCAACCATGCTCGGCCAGTCGAAAACGGCGTACCAGGCCGAGATCGACAGCCCGTGCGAGCTCGTCGACTTCTGGCGCTTCAACGTGCATTTCGCGCGCCAGATCCTCACCGATCAGCCGATCTCCTCCCCTGGCGTGTGGAACAAGGTCGAGTACCGCCCGCTGGACGGTTTCGTCTACGCGATCACCCCGTTCAACTTCACCGCCATCGCGGGCAACCTGCCGACCGCCCCCGCGCTGATGGGCAACACCGTGGTCTGGAAGCCGGCGATGACCCAGTCGGTCGCCGCGTACTGGACGATGAAACTGCTCGAGG
Source organism: Nocardia suismassiliense (assembly GCF_900269665.1). Taxonomy (GTDB): domain Bacteria; phylum Actinomycetota; class Actinomycetes; order Mycobacteriales; family Mycobacteriaceae; genus Nocardia; species Nocardia suismassiliense. The sequence continues at coordinate 4,067,625 of NZ_LT985361.1, read as the reverse complement.
CCGCCGGCCTGCCGCCCGGTGTGATCAACCTGGTGAACGGCGCGGGACCGAAGGTCTCGGATGTCGCCCTCGCCGACCGTCGACTGGCCGGCATCCACTTCACCGGCTCCACCGCGACGTTCCAGCACCTGTGGCGCTCGGTCGCCGCGAATATCGCCGACTACAACGCCTACCCCCGTCTGGTCGGCGAGACCGGCGGCAAGGACTTCGTCGTCGCGCACAGCTCCGCCGATCCCGACGTGCTGACCACCGCCCTGATCCGCGGTGCGTTCGACTACCAGGGCCAGAAGTGCTCGGCCGCCTCCCGCGCGTTCATCCCGAAGTCGGTGTGGGCCAAGATGGGCCGCGATTTCCTCGACAAGGTCGCCACCCTGAGCTATGGCGACGTCACCGATTTCAGCCACTACGGCGGCGCGCTGATCGACAAGCGCGCCTTCGACAAGAACGCCGAGGCCATCGCTCGTGCGAAGGCCACCCCGGGTCTGTCGATCGCCGCGGGCGGGCACGCCGACGATTCGGTCGGCTACTTCGTCGACCCGACCGTCCTGCTCGGCGAGGACCCCACCGACGAGGCGTTCCACACCGAGTACTTCGGCCCGATCCTGTCCGTGCACGTCTACGACGACTCGGCCCGCGGCTCCTTCGAGCAGACCCTCGACCTGGTCGACAAGGGTTCGCCCTACGCGCTGACCGGCGCGATCATCGCCGACGACCGCGCGGCGATCGCCACCGCCACCGAGGGCCTGCGTTTCGCGGCGGGCAACTTCTACATCAACGACAAGCCCACCGGCGCCGTCGTCGGCCAGCAGCCCTTCGGCGGGTCGCGCGCCTCCGGCACCAATGACAAGGCAGGCTCGGCACAGAACCTGCTGCGCTGGACCTCCGCCCGCACCATCAAGGAAACGTTCGTCCCGGCCACCGATCACCGCTACCCGCACCAGGAGCTCTGATGGCCTTCTCCGCTCTGCTGCGGCCCGCCATGCTGGCCGCGTCCCGTTCGCCGCGCATGGAGCGCACCATCACCAGGATGCCGACGACCAAGAAGCTGGTCGATCGATTCGTCGCGGGCGACTCCGCGGACCAGGCGGTGGCCGCGGTCGAAACCCTGCTCGGCTCCGGCCGCTACGTCACCATCGACTATCTCGGTGAGGACACTACCGAGATCGAGCAGGCCCGCACCACGGTCACGCACTACCTGCACATGCTGTCCGCACTGGCTCGACTCGATGTCACTGCGGACACAGAATCTGTGCGGCCGCTGGAGGTTTCACTCAAGCTGTCGGCGCTCGGCCAGTCGCTGCCTCGGGACGGGCACGCGATCGCACTGGAGCATGCGCACCGAATCTGCGCGGCGGCCCAAGAGGCCGGCGTCTGGGTGAACGTCGACGCCGAGGACCACACGACCACCGACTCCACCCTGGGCATCGTGGGTGAACTGCGGGCCGACTTCCCCACTCTCGGCACGGTCCTGCAGGCCTACCTGCGCCGCACCGAGGGTGACTGCCGCGATCTGTCGGGCCCCGGCTCCCGGATCCGGCTGTGCAAGGGCGCCTACAAGGAACCGGCTTCCGTCGCGTTCCAGAGCCGGGCCGACGTCGATGAGTCCTACCTGCGTTGCCTGCGCCTGCTGATGCTCGGCGACGGCTACCCGATGGTCGCCACGCACGATCCGGCGCTCATCGAGGCCGCGCGCAACTGCGTCGAGACAACGCATCGCAAACCCGACGAGTTCGAGTTCCAGATGCTGTACGGCATCCGCGACGCCGAGCAGCGCAGGCTGGTCGACGAGGGCAACCATCTGCGTGTCTACGTGCCCTACGGCGACCAGTGGTACGGCTACTTCATGCGCAGGCTGGCCGAGCGTCCGGCCAATGTGGCGTTCTTCTTGCGCTCGCTGAAACCCGGTAGTCAGCGCTGACGGGCGGCGCGGTCGCACCGCGCCCGTCCGGTTGGCCAAGCACGCTGAACAATATTTGGCCAACTCGCCGATCACAGTCGCGCTGTGGTCGTATTTAGTAACCACAGCTCGAAGTGTGTGATCTGCGTTACGCATCGTTGCGGAGCGCGGAGGACGAAAGGAAGCACATGTCCATTGCGGAGTTGCGCAGTCAAATGCTGCGCCGCAAACCCATGGGGCAGATCGATGACGACAGCCCTGCCGATGAGCAGCTGGCCCGGTCGCTCGGCCTGTGGCAGCTCACGGCGATCGGCGTCGGCGGCATCATCGGCGCGGGTATCTTCACCCTCGCCGGCGCGGTAGCCAACTCCGTCACCGGTCCCTCGGTGCTGATCTCGTTCCTGATCGCCGGTGTCGCCAGCGCCGCCGCCGCGCTCTGTTACGCCGAGTTCGCCGGCATGGTGCCGAAGGCCGGTTCCGCCTACACCTACGGCTACGTGTCGCTGGGCGAGCTCGCGGGCTGGTTCATCGGCTGGGATCTGCTGCTGGAGTACATCGCCGTGGCGGCGGTGGTCGCCATCGGCGTCTCCGGCTACTTCAAGTTCCTGCTCGAGCAGGTGAACATCGATCTGCCCAACTGGATGCTGGGTGCCAGCGGCACCGGCGACGGCCATGTGGTCGACGTGTTCGCAATGCTGTTCTGCCTCGGTACCGCATGGCTGCTGTCGCGCGGCATCCGCAGCGTCGGCCGATTCGAGGCCGTCGCGGTGGCTATCAAGGTCGCCTTGGTCGTGCTGATCATCGTGCTCGGTGTCTTCCACATCGACAGCTCGAACTACACCCCGTACTTCCCGTTCGGCGGCGCCGCGGTGTGGACCGGCGCGGCCACCGTGTTCTTCGCGGTGTTCGGCTACGACGCGATGAGCACGGCCGCCGAGGAGTCGACCGACGGCAAGAAGCACCTGCCGAAGGCCATCCTCTACTCGCTGGCCATCGCGATGGTGCTCTACGTGCTGGCCACGCTGGTGCTCACCGGTATGCAGAAGTACACCGAGATCAGCCCGACGAGCGGTTTCTCCACCGCCTTCGAATCGGTCGGCATGCCCGGCATCGCGAACATCATCGCGATCGGCGCCATCGTCGGCATCGTCACCGTGGTGCTCACCTTCATGCTCGGCGTCACCCGCGTCTGGTACGCGATGAGCCGGGACGGGCTGCTGCCCGAGTGGTTCGCCAAGACGCATCCGGTGCGCAAGGTGCCGACCAGGGTGACCTGGATCGTCGGTATCGGCGCCGCGGTGATGGCCGGTCTGCTCGATATCACCGTGGTCGCCGAGCTCACCAACATCGGCATCCTGATGGCCTTCATTGTCGTCTCGATCGCCGTGATCGTGCTGCGACGCACCAGGCCCGATGAGCCGCGGGAGTTCAAGCTGCCGTTCATGCCGGTGGTCCCGCTGATCGGCATCGGCTTCTCGCTGTACCTGATCTGGTCGCTGCCGTGGGAGACCTGGGCGCGGTTCGCGGTCTGGCTGGTCGTCGGACTCGCGGTGTACTTCGCCTACTCGCGCACGCACTCCAAGCTGGAGCGCAAGGGTTCGGCGGAGACAGCCGAGGTGATCTGAAGGAACTCCGAGGGGCACCGACGCCAGCTCCTCGGGCCGGTTGGGTGGGTTGGCCATATGGCCACCCACCCAGCTTGTTTCTCGGCAACGTATCGGACGGAGGTCCCGCTTGAGTCCGCACAGGATTCTCGTCACCGGCGCGGGTGGCGGTATCGGCACTCTGCTGCGGTCGCGCCTACGTCGCTCCGATCGCATACTGCGCCTCTTGGATTTGACCGAACTCCCTACTCCCACCGCAGAAGAGCGAGTGGAGATCGTCACCGGGTCGCTGACCGACGCCGGCACCATGGCCGCCGCGTGCCGGGACGTGGACGCGATCATCCATCTCGGCGGGATCAGCCGCGAGGACAGCTGGGAACGCGTGCTCACGGTGAATGTCGATGGCACGCATACGGTTCTGGAGGCTGCGGCCCAAGCGGGCATCTCCCGCATCGTGCTGGCCTCCAGCAATCACGCGGTGGGTTACCGGGTAGTCGGCGAAGCGGGCCCGGGCGGCATTGCCGGCGAGGCACCGCCGCGACCGGACACCTATTACGGATTCAGCAAGGCGGCGATCGAAGCCCTGGGCAGCCTTTATCACTCGCGGTTCGGCATGGACGTGCTGTGCATCCGGATCGGCTCGTGCTTCGAGCGGCCGAATGATGTGCGCGGACTGTCGCTGTGGCTGTCCCCCGACGACTGCGCCCGATTGTTCGAGGCGTGCCTGAGCGCGAACAGCCCCGGCTTCCGGGTGTTGTGGGGCGTGTCGAAGAATTCGCGCGCGGTCGTCTCTCTGCGCGAGGCCGAGGAGCTCGGCTACCGCAGTCTCGACGACGCCGAGAAGTTCGCTCCGGAGATTCTCGCCGCGGCGGCAACTGCGCCGCAGCATATCGGCGGCGCTTTTCTGGAAACCCCGCTCGGCATACCGAATCCGCTCTGACCTGGGTCTTTACCACAAGGCCTGGTACAGGTCCGACATCTCGCGCACTCAATTCGCCAGAACACTGAACTCTCTGTGATTCGCATCCGTATTGATTGCGAAATGGTCATACGGCTATCTACTGTCGGGGCTGCGGCACGACGGCTCGGTCGTGCTGGTCACGCGAGGCGGCGTGGCCGAGAGGAGCGGTGGCAGATGGATCTCGAGGACGTCGTATCCGCGGGTGTGCTTGAACAGCGTGCGCTGCTGGAGCAGGGCGCACTGTCCACGCACGACCTCGTCGCCGCCACGCTGGACGCCATAGACGCGGCCGCCGACCTCAATGCCTTCACCCGCGTGCACCACGAACAGGCTCGCGCCGAGGCCATCGAGCGGGACCGGGAGCGCGCCGCAGGCGCCGTCGGCCCGCTACACGGCATTCCTATCGCGATCAAGGACGAGATCGATGTCGCGGGCTCGGTGACCACCTTCGGCACCCGCGCCAACTCGACCCCCGTGCAGGCCGATGCCGAAGTCGTGCGCCGGTTGCGGGCCGCCGGTGCCGTCATCGTCGGTAAGACCACGATGCCCGAGTTCGGCCAGTGGCCGTTTACCGAGTCGAGTACATATGGCGTGACCCGCAATCCGTGGGATCGAACCCGGACCACCGGCGGCTCCAGCGGTGGCTCCGCCGCGGCGGTCGCAGCGGGCCTGGTCCCGGTGGCGATCGGCGGTGACGGCGGCGGCTCCATCCGCATCCCGTCGGCCTGCTGCGGCCTGTTCGGCCTCAAACCTCAGCGCGGACGCGTGCCGGTCGCGCCCTTCGAGCATCTCTGGTGGGCGCTGGGCGTGACCGGGCCGTTGACCCGCGGCGTGCTCGACTCCGCGGTCGTCAACGACGTGATCCGCGGCAACACACCCGGCGACCGGTTCACCGCACCGGATCCGGTGATGTCATTCGAACAGGCCGCGCGGCAAACCACCACGGGCCTGCGGATCGGGTACAGCACGAAATCGCCTTCCCCACTGGCGAAGCCGGACCCGGAGCATGTACGCGCGGTCCTCGAGACCGCGAAACTCCTTGCCGATCTCGGTCATTCCGTCTTCGAGGTGGATCCGCACTACCCCGAGTCCCTGCACGCCTTCTTCCCGCAGTTCTTCGGCGGGGTCCGTGCCGAAGTCGACCATGTCGAGCATCCGGAACTGCTCGAACGCCGCACCCGCCAGACCGTCGCGCTGGGCGCCTGGGCCCGGCGGCCCGTCGTGGAATGGGCGATCCGGCAGGGAGAAGCCGTGGCGCACAAGGCCGATCGTGTCTTCGCCGACTGCGATCTGCTGCTCACCCCCACCCTCGCGGGCCGCCCGCCACACATCGGTGTGCTCGACGGCGCGAATACGGTGCGCGCGCAACTGCGGTCCATCCCGATGGTGGCCTACACGGCGCTGTGGAACGTGACGGGTCACCCGGCGGCGTCCCTGCCCGCGGGCGTCGGCACGGACGGCCTGCCGCTGGCGGTTCAGCTGGTCGGCCCGAGCAATGGCGAAACGACCATCCTCACGGTCGCCGCTCAGCTCGAGCAGGCTCGCCCACATCCCCGTCCACTGGGCTGAAACACCGTTCGGCGGCTATGGTGGCCGATGTGACCGAATTGGGCGATATCGCACCACGTTTCGTGGAGCTCGCGCACAGCATCGTCTGGTGCACCGTGTCCACGACCGATCCGGCCGGTCGGCCGCGCAGCCGCGTCCTGCATCCGATCTGGGAGTGGGACGGCCAGGAGCTGACGGGCTGGATCTTCACTGGTCAGACCCCCGCCAAGCTGGCCCACCTCGCACACAGCCCGTACGTGTCCTGCAACTACTGGGTCCCGACGCACGACACCTGCCTGGCGGAGTGCGCCGCCGAATGGGTGGGCGACCTCGAGACCAAGACCAGATTGTGGGAGCACTTCCGCAGCACACCCCCACCGCTCGGCTACGACCCGGGCGGCATCGGCGTTCCGGGTTGGAACGGGCCGGATTCACCGGGTGTCAGCCTGTTGCGCTTACGCCCGTGGCGACTACGCGTGCTGCCCGGAAAAGACTTCTTCAACGGCCTCCCCGCCACCTCGTGGCGCGAGTGAGCACAGTAACATTTCAGATTTATCGAAGATAATTCAGGACTAAGGCAGGATTTACGAACAAGATTCTGTACCGTCGAGGAATGCGGAAGAATGATTCACCCGGCGGCTCGACTCCACCCGCACCGCCGATCCACCCGCCGGCCGGTGTTCCGATCGATGATATCGACCGGATTCTGCTCGACCAGCTCGCGCGCGACGGCCGGATGACGAACAACGCGCTCGCCGCCGCGGCAGGCATCGCCCCGTCCACCTGCCTCGGGCGAGTGCGCGCCCTGGTCGAGCGCGGCGTCATTCGCGGCTTCCATGCCGACATCGATCCAGCCGCGCTCGGCCGCAGCCTGCAAGCCATGATCGCGGTGCGGCTGCGAGCCAGCGCCCGCCAGCACCTGGCCCAGTTCGGCGAGCAGATGTCGGAGTTCGAGGAGGTGCTCAACGTGTACTTCATCGCGGGCGCCGACGACTACCTGATCCACGTCGCCACCTCGCACACCGACGAGCTGCGCCGGTTCGTGCTGAACAACCTGAGCGAGCATCCGGCGGTCGCGTCCACCGAGACGATCCTCATCTTCGAGCACATGCGGCCGCGCACGAACACCACGACATGACAAGGGCGGCCGACCCACCGGTCGGCCGCCCCTGCGAAACGTGTTACGCAACCAGGCTTTCGGCCGCGTAACCGTGCGCGGCCGCGACGGAAGCGGACAGCAGCACACCACCATGCGTACTGAGACCGCTCGCCAGGCCCTGATCCGCCGCCACCGCCTCGCGCCAGCCGTGCTCGGCCAGCGAAACAACGTACGGCAGAGTGGCATTGGTGAGTGCGACGGTCGAGGTGTAAGGCACCGCGCCGGGCATGTTGGCGACGCAGTAGAACACCGACTCGTGCACCCGGTAGGTCGGGTCCGCATGCGTGGTCGGTCGCGAATCCGCGAAGCAGCCGCCCTGGTCGATGGCGATGTCGACGAGCACCGAGCCCGGCTTCATCTGCGCGACCAGATCATTGGACACCAGCGTCGGCGCCTTCGCGCCGGGCACCAGCACCGCGCCGATCACCAGATCGGCTTCGCGCACCGCCTTTTCGACCTCGAGCCGGTTGGACATGATGGTCCGCACCTGCCCCTTGTACTGCGCGTCGATCTCGCGCAGCCGGGCGATGTTCAGGTCGAGCACGGTCACCTCGGCGCGCATGCCGTGCGCGATGGCGATCGAGTTGCCGCCCGCGACACCCGCGCCGATCACGACCACACTGGCGGGCGGGGTGCCGGGCACGCCGCCCATCAGCACGCCGCGGCCGCCGCCGTTGCGCATCAGGTGGTAGGCGCCCGCCTGCGGGGCCAGCCGGCCCGCGACCTCGCTCATCGGGGCGAGCAGCGGCAGCGATCCGTCCCTGCCGGTGACCGTTTCGTAGGCGATCGAGGTGATGCCCGAGCTCAGCAGCGCATCGGTGCATTCCTTGGAGGCCGCGAGATGCAGGTACGTGAACAGCACCTGACCTTCCCGCATGCGTGAATACTCCTCGGCCACCGGCTCTTTCACCTTGAGCACCAGTTCGGCGGTGCCCCAGACCTCGTCGGCGGAGTTCAGCACCCGTGCACCTGCGACGGTGTATGCCTCGTCCTCGAACGCCGACCCGCGACCGGCACCGGTCTCGATGTACACCTCGTGCCCGCGGGAAACGAGCTCGTGCACACCGGCCGGGGTAATCGCAACCCGATACTCGTGGTTCTTGACCTCGCGGGGGACCCCGATCTTCACCTGCGCTCCTGAATGTCGATGGATGTCAATGTCAGTGGATGTCGATAGTCGATCCGCATAATATGGACCGTTACAGGTCAAATTATGAAGATCATGCACGATCAGGTCTAGATATATGAAGATAATTCTCTAGATTAGCCGCTATGCGGTTGAATCCTCAGAACAGATCGGCCTTGGCGGGCCTCGCCCGCAAGATGTTCGACCAGCAGGCCGAGCGCAGCTGTTTGAAGGCTCGCCCGCACATCCCCGTCGACCCTGCGCTCACCTCCCGGCCCCGCTCACCCGGGCGCCGCGCTCACCACTCCGCCCAGCGCCCACCCTCCGCCTCGCGTATGTCCTCAGTAGGAGGTCCCACGCGCAACCCGCAAAGCGTCCGGCCAGGTGCACCCCACTCCAGCGGTAACAAACCTCACAGTCGGTTCGCGATAGTTCCTGCCTAAGATACAACTTGTGTCTAAGACGTATTCATCAGCTGAGCATGCCTACCGCGAGGTCAAGGAACGCATCCTGACCGGCGGTTTGTCCGGCGGCGAACTCATCAGCGAAGGCGAGATAGCCGCCGAGCTCGGCACGTCGCGGACCCCCGTGCGCGAGGCCTTTCTGCGACTGGAAACCGAAGGCTGGATGAAGCTCTACCCCAAGCGCGGCGCGCTGGTGGTGCCGATCCCGCCCGACGAGGCCGAGCACGTCGCCTACGCCCGCTATGTCGTCGAAGCCGCCGCGGTGCGTGCGCTGGCCGGCACCGACCGAACGGCCCTGACGTCACTGTTCCGTTCGTCGCTCGACCGGCAGCGCGAGCTCGCCGCGGCAGGCGACCTCGACCAGTTCGCCCTGGTGGACACCGACTTCCATCGCTCATACGTGATAGCGGCGGGCAACCCGCTACTGGCGAGCTTCTACGACTCCTTGCGCGAACGGCAGCGCCGAATGAACAGCGTCGCGCAACGCCGCGGCCCGATCGACATCGACCGCATCATCGAGCAGCACGCACACCTGGCTGATCTGATCGAAGCCGGAGAGGTGGACCGCTTTGCCACCGCACTGGCCGAGCACCTCTCCGGCGTGCACCAGCTAGAGCTACGGGGGCTGTGATGACGACGCTGACCACCGCCCTCCGGCCCACCCCCACCAAGCCCGCGACGAAGGCGTGGTGGGGTGTCGCCGCCGCGATGTTCGCCATTGCCTGGGGCGGCAACGAATTCACCCCGCTCCTGGTGATGTACAAAAACCACGGCCTGCCCGTCACCACAGTGGATCTGCTGCTGTTCTACTACGTCCTCGGCATCGTGCCCGCATTGTTGATCGGCGGGCCGCTGTCCGACCGGTACGGCCGCCGCGCGTTGCTGCGTCCGGCCCCGCTGATCAGTGCGGCGGGCTCGCTGCTGCTCGCCTTCGGATCCGCTTCTGTGCCTGCGCTTTCCGCCGGTCGGGTGCTGTGCGGGATTGCGCTCGGACTGGCCATGGCGGTCGGCAGCAGCTGGTTGAAGGAACTCGCGCAACCACCGTTCGGTCCCGCGCTGCCCGGCGGCACCGGCGCGCGTCGCTCGGCCATGAGCCTCACCGGCGGCTTCGCGGTCGGCGCGGGATTCGCTGGAGTGCTCGCACAGTGGGCACCGTGGCCCAACACCCTCGCCTATCTGATCAACGTCGCGCTGTGCCTGGTCGCCACACTGTGGGTGGCGCGGGCCGCGGAAACGGTAGTCCCCCAAGAGAACCCGGGCCGCTTACGCGATGACCTGAAGGTACCCGCAGCCGGACACCGCCGATTCCGCTGTGTGGCACTGCCGGTCGCGCTGTGGTTGTTCACCTCCGCCGGCACCGCGTACGCGGTCATGCCCACCTTGATGGCGCCGCATATCCACGGCGCACCGATCGCGTTCTCGGCACTCGTCGGAGTCGTCACGCTCAGTTGCGGTTTCGCGATCCAGTCCGTGGCCCGGCGGATCGACAAACCCGGCACCGCACGCGCAGCGGTCGTCTCGCTGGCCTTCGTCACCTGCGGAATGATCACGGCGGCTTGGGCTTCCGGCGCACTGACACTGTGGGCGACCCTGGCAACGGCCGTCGTACTCGGCGCGGGATACGGCATCGGCCTGGTCGCTGGGCTCCAGGAGATCGAACGCATCGCCACCCCAGCCGATCTGGCCGGGTTGACCGCAGTCTTCTACTCGGTGAGCTATCTGGGCTTCGGCGTGCCCGCCCTGCTGTCGTTCGTCCACGAGCAGGTGGGCTTCACCTACCCCTCGATGTTCGCCGTGGCGGCGCTCGCGGCAGCAGGCAGCCTGACGCTCGTCGTCCGGAACTACCGCGCTGATCCGCAGGCAACCTCCATATAGGCCGGCCCGGTCATTGCCGCGCACGGTCGCCGAGCGGTCGGCCGAAATCACCATCGCCGACCGGACAGCGAGGCCGCCCGCAAAATCAGTGGCGACGGCGACCGACCCGTTGCTACGGTTGCCGCCGCGCTGGTAGAGCGCCCGAGAGATCGGTTTGCCCGGGCTGACGGCCCACGGAAGAAAGAGTGCCTATGACCCGGACCGCGCCGAGCGCGCCTCATCGCGTGGCGCCGAGCCGCACCGGTTCCGCCCACGCCCGCACAGCCAACCGCCGCTAAATACTTCCGAGGCGCGCTCGGCCTGCTCCTGCTGTAACTGCATCAAGCCCTCAGCAAAGGAGTAATCCGGGTGTCAGACAACACCTCTCACGGTCCCAGCGCATCGCTGCGTACCGACACCTTCACCTGCGTGCGCTGTGGCCTCGTCGTGGCCACACTCGCGCCGGACAACAGCTGGCGCAACCACTGCCCGAGCTGCCTCAACTCACGGCACACCCATGACCACGTCGAGGGTGGCACCTCCGACTGCCGCGCCAGAATGGCGCCGCTGTCGATCGCCGTGCTGCGTACCGGCGAATGGGCCGTGGTCCATCGCTGCACCCGCTGTCACGAGCTGGCGCTGCACCCCGTGTGCGGCGACGACAACCAGCTCATCCTGATGCGCATGGCGGTCCGCCCGCTCGCCGAACCTCCGTTCCCACTCGAAGTCTTCGGCGACCTGTAGGGAGGTGCGACATGCCACGACGGAAACCGGCGGTCCGCCGCCCACAACGCACCAAGGACGTATTGCACGGTCGCGCAGGCGAATCCGGCGACGCGTTCCGCTGCGTCGGCTGCCGCATGGACGTACCGGTCACCGCGCCGGGCACCGCCCACCGCAACCACTGCCCGCACTGCCTGTCCAGCCGCCACGTGGACCGACGCGTCCCCGGCGACCGGGCCGAGCAGTGCCGGGGCCGGATGGAAGCGGTGAGCATGTCCGCCCGCGACAACGGCGAATGGCAGCTGGTGCACCAGTGTCTCGCCTGCGGGGCCCTGAAAGCGAACCGCATCGCAGGCGACGACAACGCCCTCGCCCTGATGCGAATCGCATTGCGCCCGTTGGCCGATCCCCGCATCGGCCACCGAGCGCTACTCGCGCTGTAAACGACCCCGGTGCCTGCCGATCGCTCGGCAGGCACCGGAAACAGCGTCACGCCCGGTTACTCGCCTTCGCTCACCGATCCGGCTTCGGCCTCTTGGTTGTCGGCTTGGATCGCGCGCCGCACCTGGGCGGCCTCCGCGTCGAGCGCCGCGGCCTGCAGGTACGCGGCAGTGGTTTCGGCAAGCAGGGTCGTCCACCGGGCAAGACGTTCGGTGCGGCGAAGAACTTCCCGCTCGGCCGCGGCCAGTGCCGCGTCGTCCCCGCCGGCCTCCGCCTCCACCGCGGCGGCGTGCGCCGCACGCAGCTTCTCCTCGGCACGGAATCGAAGTTCGCGGCAATGATCGGGATCGAAGACCTCGGCGCGAATGTCGGCGGCTTCGCCTTCCAGTTCGGCGATCCGGGTCAACCGCGGGTCGGTCTGATCGATCGTTTCGTCCGGAACCCATTCCTCCTCGGTGGATTCCCATGGCAGGTCGAAGGTTTCGTCGGTGAGTGCCTTGCGCTGGAGAAAGCGGCGGTGGTCTTCTTCGGCCCACTCCAGGTATTCGCGATACTCCGTCATGTCCTTGTCGGTGATCGGCCGATGCCGCGGATGGGCCGTCATGGATATCGCGACGCTGCCGTCGGCATAACGCAGCAGCACCGTGACCACGGTGACCGGGCGCGGTTCCGGGTTCCCGTCGACGCGCGCCATCATCACCTCGTACCGATGTTCCTCTACCACCGTGTCGCAGGCCTGCTCGAACAGTCCGCACGCGACCTCGTAGTACTGCCCCGCAGTGCTACCGGTCAGCGGATGTGGTTCGCCTAGTCGGCTTTCCCCCGAATCAACGGTCACCCCGTCATGGACGATCTCCCAGGTGTAGCGCTCCGCGAGCTCATCCGCGGCCGCACCGGGCGGCGCCTCAGGGGTATCGGTGACCTCGTGCACAGTCCGCTCCCATCTCGTGGCGAACAGCGGACGCGGCCCGGCTTCGAATCGCCGCTCCCGCTGGCGGTTGCACGCCTATATTTCTCCTTCCGAGCCCAGCACGCCAGCGGCAAATCTGGGGATCTTCGAAGAAGCGGAAATCCTCCGGTGGCTCAGTCCGCCGACGGAAAGGTGAGCCGGAAGAGCGCGCCACCGCCCGGAGCGGATTCGGCGGCGACATCGGCGCCGTGCAGAGCCGCTACCTGTTGGACAATGGCCAGGCCGAGACCGTATCCGGGCTTCGCCCGCGCAGTCGTGGAGCGGTAGAAGCGATCGAAGATCCGCGGGAGATCCTCCGGCGGTATGCCCGGCCCATGGTCGCGGACAGTCAATGCGTTGTGCCGCAACACAATGCGGACAACACCCTGGGGTGGACTGAATTTGGCGGCATTGTCGAGCAGGTTGGTGACGGCGCGGACGAGCCGAGCATGCGCACCGCTGACGGTGACCGGCTCCAGCTCGGACTCGAATGTCACTGTCGGCCAGTGCCGTTCAGCGGTCCGGACACAGTCCACCACCAACAGGTCGAGCCGTAGATCCTCGAAGGATTCCGGCGCGGCGGCCGGGTCGTCCGCACGCGCGAGGTCGATGAGATCGGTGACCAGACCGGAGAGTTCCTCGGACTGAATACGCAAGGCAGACACTGTTTCGTCGAGCTGCTCGCCGCTGAGGCGGGCGGCCCGGCGCAGCAGATCTATGTTGGTGCGCAGCGCCGTCAGCGGTGTGCGCAGTTCGTGCGAAGCGTCTGCGATCAAACGGTGTTGCGCCGCACGGGAATTCCGCTCAGCACTCAGCGCTTGATCGAGCTCGTCGAGCATCGTGTTGAAACTGCTTGCCAGGCTGCGCAATTCGTCGGGCCCGGCGATGGTGATGTGCTGGCGCGGGTCCCTGGTCCTCGCGATGCGCTCGGCGGCCCTGGTCAGCGTAGTGACCGGCGCGACGGCCCGGCGAGCGACAACGAACCCCACCCCGATGGCGAGCAACGTCCCGACCGCCGCCGCGGCCAGCAGGGCATAAGCGACCCGGCGCAGGCTCGTATCCACGGGATCAGCGCGCTGCGCGATCTGCACCGCACTACCGGAACGCAGTGGCGCGGTGTACATCCGGAGCGGATACCCGTCGAGCCGGATATCACTGAAGTACGCCGGTCGCGTGCCTGCCGCTACCGCCGCGGTAGCCGCATCGACCGGCAGCGGCTGGTTCGGGTCGTGCTCGGACACGATCCGCCCGTCCGCGCCCACCACCTGTACGCAGCTCGGCGCGGTCAGATACCGGCACGGCCCGGACGCCGTGGCCACCTCTGGGTCGGTGGCCACCGTGCGGCTGATGCGGGTGGCTTCCCGGCGCAGCCCGAGATCGAGCGAACGGTCGAGTTCATGCGCGACCACGACATAAGCCGCCACCCCCATCCCCGCCAGCGCGACCGCGATCGCAACCACGCAGAACAGCGCGACACGGGCGCGCAGCGAACCCGGCAGCCTCACGGCGGAGCCAGCCGGTAGCCGATCCCGCGCAGAGTGTGGATCAGCCGGGGTTCGTTGTCGGCTTCCAGCTTGCGCCGCAGATACCGTATGTAAACCTCGAGCGAGTTCGACGTCGAGCCCACCCCGGTCCCCCAGACCCGTTCGATCAGCGTCTCCCGCGGCAGCGCCTGCCCTTCGTTGCGCAACAGCACCTCCAGCAGCGCGAACTCAGTGCGACTGAGTTCCACGAGCCGGGCACCCCGTCGAACCTCGTGCGCGGTCGTGTCCATGACCAAATCCGCGCAGGAGAGCACGGCACCGTCGTCGGGGTAGGTGCGCCGAACCAACGCACGGACCCTGGCCAGCAGTTCCTCCAAATCGAAGGGCTTGACCAGGTAGTCGTCCGCGCCGGCGTCGAGCCCGTCCACCCGATCGGCGACCGCATCGCGGGCGGTGAGCATCAAGATCGGCGTGCGATCCCCCCGCGCCCGCAGCTGCCTGCACGCGGTCAGCCCGTCCATGAACGGCATCAGCACATCCAGCAGCACCACCTCCGGCTGCCACCGCTGGATCTCGGCGAGCGCGGCCGCACCGTCCCCCGCGGCGCGGGTTTCATAACCCTCGCTGTCCATCGCGCGCACCAGCGCCTCCCGGACCGCGTCCTCGTCGTCCACCACCAACACGCGCATCTTCCGGATACTACGGATCGGATCCGCGCAGGCCGGGGACCCTCATGTCGTCTCATCGAACTCTCATCCGGCTTCGGCAACGTGCCGGGCATGAGACGTCGGAGCATCGAACACACCTACCGAGGTATCGCCTTCACCACCGTTCTACTGATCGCGGGCCTCACTATCACCGCTTGCGACAGCAACCCCGACAACACGCGACCACAGCAACGCGGCGACCACGTACTGGTGCCGATCGCCGGCGGCCAGGCAGACGTGGACACCGCATCACTGGCGATCACCGGACTGGTCGACGACGGCGCGCGCATCACAATCTCAGCGGGCGCGCCCGGACTGGGCGCCGCAGGTCCGATCCGAATCACCGGCGACCTGGCCACCTGGACCTACCCCGACAAGGGCATGACCGCCTCCGCCGACACCGCCGACGGCCGCCTCCGCGTCGTCCTGCACAGCGACCGCGACGAGCGCCTGGCCTGGCCGGTCACCGGCACCGACCCCGCCGCGGCAGCCCTCCAGCTCCCCCGCGGCGAGGGACTGTCGCTCCCCGTCGACGACCCCTTCTGGAACTCCCCCGACGCCACCCTCGTCGACAGCCCCCTCGACCTGACCTCCGGGCTGACCATGCCGTTCTGGGGCTACCGCATCGGCGACCGCGGCGTCAGCTACCTCGCCCCCACCGACATCGGCACCACCTTGACGGTCACCTCAGTCGACGGGAAACTCCGCGCAACAGCCGAACACGACTTCGCGGCCAGAGCCGATACCCGCGACTACGCAGTCACTTTCGCCCTGACCGACGCGTCACCGGTCGCCGCGGCCAAGGACTATCGCGCCTGGCTCATGCAACACGGCCAATTCAAATCCCTGACCGACAAGATCCAGCAGAACCCCGCGATCTCCCAGCTCCTCGGCGCTTTCCACGCCTACCTCTGGGGCGACGGCCGCACCCCAGACGCGATCCGCAAGATGCGCGACCTCGGCCTGACCCGCATGTGGCTCGGCTACGACGCGGGCGACGACCCGATGACCCGCGCAGCCATCGACGCCGCGAAACAAGCCGGATACCTTGCCGGGCCCTACGATTCGTACGCCAACGCCCAGGACCCGGCCACCGCCGACAACCCGAGCTCTCGCTGGCCCGACCCGATCTGGCCGACCGGCTGCGTGCACAACGCGGACGGCAAGCCGCAGACCGGCTTCGGCAATCGCGGCTGCTACCTCAGTTCCCAAGCCCTGGCACAGCATCCGCGCCTGCTCGACGACAGGTACGCGAGCATCACCGCCAACGGCGCGAACACCTACTTCCTCGACGTCGACGCCGCAGGCGAGTTCTTCGACGACTACACCCCCGACCACCCGATGAACCAGCAGCAGGACCGCACCAACCGGCTGGCCCGCATGCGCGCCCTGGCCGAGGACCGCAAGCAGGTGCTCGGCTCGGAATCCGCAGGCGCATGGGCGAGCACGGTGCTCGCGTACAGCCACGGCTCCCAGACACCGGTCTCGGATCTGCTGTGGAAGGCGGAGCGAGACAAGGAAACCTGGGGCGGCTGGGCCCCGGCGCGCGCCCCACGCAACTTCTTCCAGCCCGCCGAATTACCCGCAGCCGTAGCGAAGGCCATGTTCGCCCCGGCCTACCGGGTCCCACTGTACGAAACCGTGCTGCACGACTCGGTGATCAACCTGGACCGCTGGGAACTGCCGTACTACAAACTGCCGCAACAACAAACGATGCGAGCACTGACTTCGATCTTGAACAACACCCCGCTGAACCTGGTACTGGACCAGGAGCAACTCACCACCCACGGTGCCGAGATCGCCCGCCTGCAACAGTATTTCGCACCGCTACACGAAGCAGCAGGCACCGCACCGATGACCGACTTCCAGTGGCTCACCGCAGATCATCTGGTGCAACGCAGCACATTCGGCGACGGCACATTGACGGTCACCGCCAACTTCGGCACGCAAAGCTACGCAAACCTTCCCGCAGGCTGCGTCGACGCCAAACTCGAAACCGACAACGCACCGAGACGACTCTGCCCCGGGGCATGAGCGAGAAGACCCGGTGCCCTCCGGCACCGGGCCTCCCATCTCGACCCGAGGCCGACTAGACAGGCGTAACTCGCGTCGGCAACGACTCCAGTCCACGGATCACGACATTCGGCTTGTACGGCGGCGTGTCGGTCAGCACCTCGATATCCCGCACCTTACGCAGCAACACCTCGAGCAGCACCTCCATCTCCAGCAGGGCCAGCGGCGCGCCCAGGCAGTAGTGGATGCCGAGGCTGAACCCGAGATGCTTCTTGGCCGGGTTCATCGGATCGGAGTACCGCGCCACATCGACCCGATCCGGGTCGGTGTACGCGTCATCGTCGCGATTGGCCGAATTGATCAGCGCCACAACGCCATCACCCGGCTCGAAGTCGTGGCCGGCCACCGTGATCGGCTTGGTCGCCGCCCGGGTGGTGATCTGCACCGACGGCTCCAGCCGGAGCAGTTCGTCCGGCGCCGCGGCACACAGATCGGGCCGCGCACGCAACGCGGCGATCTGATCTTGGTTGCGCATCAGCTGCAGCATGCCGGTGCCGATCAGATTCGCGGTGGTCTCGTGCCCGGCCACGAAAGTCGTGATGCAGGTGGCCAGCAACTCTTGCTCGGTCAGCACATCGCCACGGTCCTCGACCTGCGACAGCACGCTCAGTAGATCATCCTTCGGATCCATGCGCCGTTCGTTGAGCAACTCCCGGAAGTAGCCCATGAATCCGCGCGAGGCAGCGCTGCGTGCCCGCAACGCCTCCTCCGGCAGCGTGTAGTCGTGGTCGAAACCGCGCGCCAGATCCTGCGACCACTGGTGCACCTGGTTGTAGGCCTCCGGCGGAACACCGATCAGCTCGCACGCGATGATCAGCGGCAGCGGGTAGGCGATGAACTCGACCAGGTCGAATTCGCCTGCCGCCAAAGCCTTGTCGACGAGTTGCTCGGTGAGCTCCTCGATGCGCGGCCGCAGCCTGGTCACCATGCGCGGGGTGAAGCCCTTGGTCACCAGATTGCGCAGCCGGGTGTGGTCCGGCGGCTCCATCCAGAGGAACGAGGTGGGCAGTTCCTCGGGTGCGTCCTCCGGCGACACCGTCGGGTGCATCATCGCGGCCTCTTCCGCGTGGCTCCACGCGGTGGTCGACAGCACCGCGACGCAGTCCTCGTAGCGGGTCAGCAGGTGATGGCCGAGCGGGGTCTGGTGCAGTCGGCCGGCCTCCCGCAGCACCCGAGCGGGCGTATACGGGTCGGCTCGGCCTTCGGGGCCGAACAAGTGAGCGATCGCGGTCTGTACGGAATCCTGTTCCGCGACAGCCGTGCTCGCGTGCGACGAATCCATGTCGAGTGGTCCCTCCTGTACGGTGCACCGGCCACGGTGCCACCGGTCGTTCGGAATGCGTCAGCGTTCGGAATGGATAGGGAGGTGCCTGCCCGCGACGATGCGGAGCGTCACCTCGTCGGCTCGATGAGGATCGGGGTACGGTCGGCGAACGTCTGCCCGCCGAATTCTGCGACGCCGGCAGCTTTGCCATTGCCGCGCAGCATGATTCGACGCACCATGCGCGGATCCAGCAGCGCGGTCGGCGGCTCGACCAGGTTGGCCACGCGCAAAAATGTCCGCGCGACCAGCGGATCGACATGCGCGGCACGGTGAACACGCGCCACGTAGGCATTGGTGAGGCGGGTCTGTAGGGTGCGCGGGCCGAGCACACCGGGGTGGCTCAGGTCCGCGCCCGCGGCGAGCTGCCAGGCGACGTCCACCACTTTGCCTGCGGCGCAATAGAACCTGGCAGGCAACTCGTCCGATCCAGTACCGTCCGCGAGACAATCACGCAAAGCGAGCGCCTGCTGGGCTGCCACCGCCATCCCCTGGGCATACAGCGGATTGAAACTGCACAGCGCGTCACCGAGCACCAGAAACCCCGCTGGCACTGCGGCGAGCCGCTCGAACCGGCGGCGCACTGGCGCCCGAAAGCGATGCGGCACCGCATCATCGAGCGGCTCGGATGATGTCACGAGTTCATGGATGTCCGGCGCCGCAATGCTGCGCGCGAACGCAGCGAACCCGTCCGGATCGGTCGGCGGATGGTCACCGAGCATCCCGGCCAGCGTGACGTGCCAGCGGTCACCCTCGACCCGAACCGCCCCGCCGCCACGGCCGTTCGCGCCGGTAGAGATGATCACCGACGACTGACCGCCCAGTTGCCCCGGCGTACGCCGGAACATCCGCGACGCGTACCCCAGGTCGACCTCGAGCCGCTCCTCCGCCGGTGCCTGCGCACCTATGGCGGTCAGCCACATCGGCGCCCGCGAGCCACGCCCGGTCGCGTCGACTATCAGATCGGCCGCGAGCGCCTGCGCGCCGTACGCACCGGAGACCGACACCCCGCGCACCCGATCGGCGTCGCCGATCAGCCCACCGGCCACCCCTTCGCACAGCCGAACACCGGGCGTGGCCAGCGTGCGTTGCCGCAGCACGGATTCCAGCAGCGGCCTGGTCGCGATCACCGAGGTCAACCCCGTCGACGTCGGCGCGATCCGCAATCCGCCCACGTACCAGCGAGTTCCGACCAGCGCCTCCGCGGTGGTCGCGCCGCGCCCGGCCAGCTCGGAGGTGAATCCCGGATACAGCTGTTCGATGATGGTGCGCCCACGATCGAGCAGTCCGTGCAGGTGCCGTGCCTGCGGCACGCCCCGTCGGACGCCTGTCCCTTCGACGCTGTCCCGCTCCACGATGGTCACCTGCGCGAAATGCTCGGAAAGCACACGGGCCGCCAGCAATCCGGCGATGCCCGCACCGAGCACGACCGCGTGCCGCCCTTCGGTCACAGCGTCACCGGCAGCGCCATGATGCCGCGATGGATCAGGCTCGGCTGGTATTCGACCGACTCGGTGGCCAACGCCAGCTTCGGCGCCTGCGCGAGCAGCTGGCCGATCGCGGCCTCGGCTTCGATCCGCGCGAGCGGCGCGCCGACGCAGTAGTGGATGCCGAGGCTGAACCCGAGATGCTTACGAGCGGGCCGGTTTCCGACGTATCGGGTGACGTCGAAGGTGTCGGCGCCGGGAAAGACCCGCTCGTCCCGGCTGGCGGACGCGGTCAGCACGACCACGCCGTCGCCCCGCTGGAACCGATGCTCGCCGACCATGGTGTCCGCCAGCGCGACCCGAATGGTGAACTGCGTCGGCGCGTCGTAGCGCAGCATCTCCTCCAGCGCGGGCCCGATCAGCGCCGGGTTGTCCCGAAGCAGCGCCAGCTGTTCCGGGTTGCGCAGCAGCGCGAGCATGCCGTTGCCGATCAGATTGATCGAGGTCTCCATGCCCGCGACCAGCGTGAGCAGCGCGATGCCGATCACCTCGGGCTCGGTCAGCTGCCCGTCCGCACTCGCCGCGACCAAGGTGCCGAGCAGATCCGGCGTCGGCTTCGCCTTCTTCTGCTGGATCAGCCGCGCGAAGTACCCCATACACTCCATCGCCGCGGTGCCGCGCGCGGCCACCTCGTCCGCGCCGAGCAGCGAATCCGGGTCGCTGCCCCGGGCGATCGCCAACTGCCACTGCCGGAACAGCGCGCCGTCGGCCGGGTCGGCGCCGAGCAGCCGCACCGGCACCATCGCCACGGCCAGCGGCACGGCCAGGTCGTTCAGCACATCGAGCTCGCCGCGCCGCACCGCCGCCGCGATCAGATCGTGTACCACCTGCCCGGCCAGTGGCACCATCTCGGCCATCACCCGCGGCGTGAACGCCTTGGCCACCAGCTTGCGGTAGCGGCCGTGCTCGGGTGGGTCCATCCGGACGAACGAGCCGGGAATCGCGGCGGTGGTGTCGCGGAACGGGCTGATGCCCGCCGCGTACCCGTGCCCCCAGTCGGCGCCGGTCAGGATCGCGGCACACTCCTCGTAGCGGGTGATCAACGTGACCGGGACATCGCCGAAGGCGTAGGGGAACAGCGGCGCGGCGTCCCGCACCCGGCGATAGGCCGGATACGGGTCGGCCCGTTCGCTCGGCGCGAACGCGTCGAAGGTGACATCGGCGGGGACAGCAGTGCTCCTCGTGGCTCCTGTATCAGTGCGCGACCCGGTCTCATCTGCCCTCCAGCCGGACGCGAAGCTGTGACATGCCGCGCACGACCACGTTCGGCCGGTACGGCGGTTCTTCCAGCAGAGTCATGACGCCGACGCGCTCGGCGAGCGCGCGCAGCACCACCTGCATCTCCAGCCGCGCCAGCGGCGCGCCCAGGCAGTAGTGCAGGCCGAGACCGAAGGACAAGTGCCGCTCGGACTTTCGGCCCCGCGCGTACCGCGCGATATCAAAGCGATCGGCCTCGGCGAACGCCAGCGGATCCCGGTTGGCCGAGGCGAGCAGCACGATCACCGCGTCCCCCGGCGCGAAAGTGCGGCCGGCGAGGGTGATCTCGTCGTGTGCGGTTCTGGTGGTGAGATGCACCGGCGCGTCGTAGCGCAGCACCTCGTCCACCGCGGGCTCACACAGTTCTGGATAAGCCCGCAGCCGCTCGAACTCGTCCGGATTGCGGATGAGCGCGAGCACCCCGTTGCCGATCAGGTTCACCGTGGTCTCGTGCCCGGCCACCACCAGGATCAGCAGCGTGCCGAGCAATTCGGTGGACGTCAGCCGAGCACCCGCGTCGTCGGCCTGCACGAGCGCCGTGATCAGGTCCGCGCGCGGGGCTTTACGCCGCTCCTCCACCAATTCGCCGAAGAAGTCCAGGAACGCGTACACGGCGGCCGTCCGCGCGGCCAGCTCGTCCGGCGAAAGCAGCACGTCCGGATCGAGACCACGCGCAATACTCGTGGAGATCTCGCGCACATGCTGATGCGCTTCCGCCGGTACACCGAGCAGCTCACACACCATGGTCAGCGGCAGCGGATAAGCCAGCGCGTCCAGCAGATCGACATCCCGCTCGGCGAGCATCTTCGCCATCAGGTCCTCGACCAGCTGCTCCGCCCGCTCCCGCATGCCGCTGATGGTCCGCGCGGTGAACGCCTTGCTCACCAGCCCGCGCAGCCGGGTGTGGTCCGGCGGCTCCATCCACAGGAACGACCCGGGTAGCTCGACATCGCTGTCACCGTGCAGCAGTTGCGGCTCCTCCGCATGGCTCCAGCGTGGGTCCTGCATGATCGCCTGCGCCTCGTGGTGGCTGGTCACCAGTTGCATGTCGTGCGGACCCGGTACGAACGGACCCGCACCGCGCAGCACCTCATAGCTGCCATACGGGTTGTGCCGCATGTGCGGTGCGACGCTCTCGATGACCGCCAGCTGGACCGGGGTCAATTCCTCGACCGCCGAATGGTCGGAACTCACCGGCAACTCCTGGATAGCTGGATAACTGAACAGAAAGGACGGCGCCGGCAAAAATAAGCGCCACGTAATTCCCGGCTGTGCAAGTAATTTCGCGTCCATCGTCGGCCTTCCCGACAGCCGGAAGCTGCGGCGATCACCCGTTCCTATCGAGCAATAGTCGAAATCCTTTATCGTGCACTGTGATTGGTTGATCGCGCTTCTTTATCGAACACCGCAATTCACAATCAGTTCAAGGCGCCGTCACAATTCGCTGTTGTCGTGGCAGTCATGAATTCTGCGGAATCGGTCGAAACCCTGCACGGCCGCATGGCCGAGATCGCGGCCGGACACCCGGCGGTGCCCGCCACGTTCTGGTCGGTGTCGGAGACCGTGGATTATGCCGAGCTCGACCGACGCTCCCGCGTGGCCGCCGCCGCACTGGTTCGCCGCGGCGTCGCGCGCGGCGAGCCGGTGGGCATCCTGTGCCCCAACGCACCCGAGTTCTTGACCAGCCTGTTCGGGATCGCGGCGGCGGGCGGCGCGGCCACTCCCCTGCCATTGCCCGCGGGTGCGCGACACCTGGGTGGCTACCCGCAAAAATTAGCCGCCATCGTCGCGGCCGCGGGCATGCGCAAGGTGCTCATGTCGCACCGATTCGCGGACCTGGCTGCGCTCCTCGGAGACGCGGTCGACGTCGAATTGATCGACACTGCAACATTACTCAGCGCAACCGACACCGACGACGTCCCGCTGCCCGTGCTCAGCGCGCACGACCTCGCCATCGTGCAGTTCACCTCGGGCAGCACCGCCACACCCAAGGGCGTTCGCCTGACCCACCACAACGTGCTCAGCGGCCTGGCCGCGATCCGTACCGGCATCGCACTGGACCTGGCCGACACCGGCGGGTTCTGGCTGCCGCTCTTCCACGACATGGGCCTGTTCGGCACCCTGTCGGCCATCCTGCGCGGCATCCCCGCACACGTCTGGTCACCGATGGCGTTCGTCAAGGATCCGGCGCGCTGGCTCGCCGAATTCGCCACCAGCGGTACGACGATCACCGCCATGCCGAACTTCGGCTACGAGGCGCTGCTCGCCGCGATACCGCCGGAGCGGGTGCCCGACTACGACCTGAGCCACTGGCGGATCGCGTTCAACGGCTCCGAGCCGATCTCCCGCGACGTGGTCACCGCGTTCTGTGCACGTTTCGCTCCTGCGGGCTTCGCTCCGACGACCATGTTCGGCGTCTACGGCATGGCCGAAGCCACACTCGCCGTCGCCTTTCCGCCCTTGGGCCGAGAACCCTTGTTCGAGTGGGTCGATCGAGCGACGCTCGCGGATGACGCACAGGCACAGCGTGTTTCCCCGGACGCACCGGGCGCGCGGGCGGTAGCGGGCGTCGGTTCCGCCGTCGACGGACTGCGGCTGCGCATTGTCGGCCAGCACAGCGATCAGCCCGACTGTCAGCAAGACAACCAACACCACGAACTGCCCGACGGCGCGGTCGGCGAGATCCTCATCCAGGGCCCATCGGTCACCGACGGATATCTGACCGCGGCGCCAGAAACGGTCGCCGGGTTGTTCACCGACGGCTGGCTGCGCACCGGCGACCTCGGCTACCTGCGCGACGGCGAACTCTTCGTCACCGGCCGTTCCAAGGACATGATCACCGTGCGCGGCGTGAACTACTACGCCCAGGACGTCGAGGCGGCAGTCCGCGACCTCGACGGTGTCTTCAAAGGCCGCTGCACCGCCGCCACCGACCCCGACGGCGCCGACGTGATCGCCCTGATCGCCGAGACCGAACTGACCGGCGCGGCCGCCGCGGCCCTCGCCGACCGGATCAAGGCGCGGGTCGCGGCCGAACTCGGGTTGGCCGCCGTCGAGGTGTACCCGGTCGCACCGCGCAGCATTCCCCGGACCAGCAGCGGCAAGCTGCAGCGCCTCGCCGCCCGCGAGCTGGTCGCCACTCGAAAGCACTGACCACCAAGGCTATTCGCCAACAACCGAACTGGAGTCACCGGTGCACAGCTATGAAGTCTTCCGCCATTACGAGCGCCTGCATTGGAAACTGGCCGACCTGGACCTCGACACCGTCGACCGCGCCCTGGTCCGCCCCGAATACGTGACCCTGGCCAAGAGCGCGACGATGGGCGAGTCCAACGTCATCGCCGCCGTGCACGGCTTCATGAACGAGTTCGTCGACGACTACGACTTCTCTACCTTCGCCGTGGTGTGGGGCTACCAGGAAGTGCAGCACCACTACGCGTTTCGCGCCTGGCTCGGTGCCGTCGGCGAGAGCGTCGACGACAAGGCGGTCGACGCCATGCGCGAGCCGTACGCCCCCGGCAGCACGCCGTCGGCCACGCTGGCGACCAACATCATCTCCGAGCTCACGGTGAACCACATCTATCGAGCGGTAGCCGCCTGGGTGCAGGAGCCGGTCCTGAAAGGCTTGTTGCTCAGCGCGAGTCGCGACGAAGCGGGCCACGCACGCGAGTTCATCCACTACGCGACGAAGCGACTGGCACAACGTCCGGAGGAGCTGCCCTCGGTACTGGAGACGCTGTACGTGTACAGCTCCGAGGCGAAGATCAAACATCCGGTGAGCACCTTCAAAGCCGGCATCAGCGAACTCGGCGACCACGAGACCATCGACACCGGCTTCGAGCTGTTCCTCGAGCAGGTCGCCGCGGAAGGCGAGCTGGAAGTACTGCACGACAAGGTACGCCGCACCTTCGCCAACATGACGGGACTGGACCTGTCGAGCAATGGCAAGGTCCGCCGCGCACTGGCCGACGCGATCGCTTAGCGCCATGGACCGCTCCCTTGCCGTCGAGGACGTCGACCTGCCCGAGCCCACATCGCAGGCCGCGGCGACCGTCCAGGTCCCGTGGTCGGTCATCCCCGACTACCACTGCTTCGGCTGCTCACCACACAACCCGAGCGGCCTCCGGTTGGCCTTCACCCCGCACCCGGACGGCTTGCAGGCCGGCTTCCGGCTCGGCCGTGCGTTCGAGTCGTATCCCGGTGTCGTGCACGGCGGCCTGATCGGCGTGATCTGCGACGAGGTGATGGGCAATCTCATCGTGCTCGCGCGCAACTACCCGGCCTTCACGGTGTCCCAGCGCACCCGGTTCCTCACGCCACTGCTCGTGGACCACGAATACCGCTGTGTCGCAACACTGTCCGCACCGGCACCGGACCGGCCGATCCAGGCCGCCGCCGAGATCCTCGACGGCAACGGCGCCGTCTGCGCCACCTCCACCGCCACCTACCAGCGGTTCGCGCTCGACGATGTGCGCCACCAGCTCACCCTGGGCGACGACGAGGTCACCCTGCTCTCCGACGCACTGTCCGCCGCGAATACCTTGTCTATGAATGGAGTTCACTCATGACGAATCCCGCCGACATCCTGCGCACCGTCACCGAGATCGCCGCCGCCGAGACCGGCATCGCCGAGGCCGACCTGCGGCCCGACGTCGACCTGCGTGGCATGGCGGGCGTCGACTCCGTGCGAGTGCTGCGCATGGTCGCCAAGATCGAGCGCACCTATGACATCGAGCTGGAGGACGAGGACGTCTTCGGCCTGTCCACCCTCAACGATGTCGTCGAGGTCGTGGATCGGACGCTGAGCGAGGCGGCCGCATGACCGTCACCGCCGACACCAACCAGCACTACGATCTCGATCCGGACATCTTCGGCCAGTTCCTCGACCCGCTGCGCAAGTACAGCTCCGCGCTGTACACCGCCGACACCGACACCCTGGAGCAGGCGCAGCGCACCAAGCTCCGGTTCGTCGCCGACCGGCTCAGCCTGCGCGGCGGCGAGCGACTCCTGGACGTCGGCTGCGGCTGGGGTTCGCTGATCCTGTTCATGGCCGAGGAGTTCGGCTGCGACACACTGGGTATCAGCCCGGCACCGCGCCAGCACGAGTACATCGCGGAGCAGGCGGCGGCGCGCGGAGTCGCCGAGCGGGTCCATACCCGGGTCGGCCATTTCGAACAGCTCGACCTGCCGCACCGCAGCGTCGACGCGGTAACCCTGCTCGGTTCGATCGTGCACATGCCCGATCTCGGCGAGGTCTTCCGGCGCGCCCGCACGGTGCTGCGCCGCGGCGGCACGCTGTATGTCTCGGAGAGTTGCTTCCGAAACGCCTCGGCGCGCACCGCTTTCGACACCCGGGCCGGCACCGAGTTCGTGCGCGAGGACATCTTCGGCTGGGGTGATCTGCGTCCGCTGTCGGACCTGGTGACCGCCGCCGAGGACGCGGGTTTCTCGATCATCGCGGTGGACGATCTCACCGACCACTACCGGCGCACCATCGACGACTGGATCGCCAACGTGTACGCCTCCGCCGACCGCATCGACGCGCACGGGCCGGGCCTGGCCGCCAAACTGCGGCACTACCTGGAGATCGCCAACGCCGGATGGGGCTACACCACAAAACATTACGCACTGACGTGCCGTAACGCCCGCTGAGGGTCAGGAGAGGCACATGGATATCGAATCGACACTGATCCCGGTCGACGAGGTGACCGCGGCGGTCGACGGCTTCCTCGCCGCCTCCCCCGCCGCCCGCTCCTGGGATGTCGAGACCGCGTTCGACTGGTCCCGCGCGGACGCGGGCAGGCTCACCGAAGGGCAGCGGTCGGCGGTGCAGTTCGTCACGCTGATCGAGGACCACCTGCCCGGCTATTTCGAGGTGTACCACCGGTATTTCCCGGTCGACGACACCGTCGACCGGGCCGCCTTCATCCATAACCGCGAGCTGTACCACTTCACCGTGCGCTGGGCCTTGGAGGAGGACACGCACGCACGCGCACTGACCCGCTATCAGGAGGCGGCCGGTATCGCCGAACGTGGCGCGCTGCGTACGGAATTGGCGATCGAGGGGCAGAAACCGTTCGACCTGCCCTACGACCATCCGGTGCAGTTCTTCGCTTACGCGCTGGTGCAGGAGAAGGCCACGCAGATGTACTACCAGCATCTGCGGGACGTGGTCGACGACCCGGTGCTCGCCTCGGTGCTGGCGCGGCTGGCCCGCGACGAGGCACGGCATTTCAGCTTCATGGCCGACGTGGTCGGCCGGTACCTGCGGGTGCACGGTGACGCGACGGTCGAACCGATCCGCGACGTGATCGCCAACTTCCGAATGCCGTTGGCCGACACCATGCGTGGGTACTGGCGCTGGGCATTGAAGATCGCCGACGTGGCGGCCTACGACCACACCGAGGCGTACGAGCACCTGGTGAAGGTGATCGATCGCGCGGTGGACGCTCGCACCGATCGGCTCGACGAGCTGGTGCACTTCATCGAGGAGTGCCGCACCGTCGCCTGAGCTCAGCAGCGAAATGGCCCTGCCCACCGAGAGTGTCTCGGGGGCAGAGCCATTCGGCACAGCTCACTTCTCCGGGTTGAGTACCAGAATCGTGGTCGACCCGTGCGCGATCAGCTTGCCGTTGCCGTCGACGATCCGGCCCTCGGCCGTCGCGGTCCGCCTGCCGACGTGAATCGCGTTGGCCTCACAGGTGAGTCGCGAACCATCCAGCGTCACCGAACGAATGAAGTTCACCTTGAGCTCCAGCGTCGTATAGGCAACGCCGTCACCGAGTTTGGTGAAGACGGCGCTGCCCATGGCCGTGTCCATCAGGGTCGCGATGACCCCGCCGTGCACGGTGAACATGGCGTTGATGGTGGCCGGATTCGGATCCAGGTAGTACCGCGTATAGCCGTCCCCCGCGGTCTCCAATCGTATCCCCAATGACGCGCCGACGCCCAGGTTCTCCTGCAGACCACGCTCGAATACCGTGGTCAGTTCGTCGACGCGGGACGCCACGGTGGCGTCGGCCCGCGCGCCTGCGCCGTTGGCGCGTGTGGCCGGCTCGTTGGCATGTGTGTCGGTGCTGGTCATGACGTGTCCTCCCTGGCGAACGATGCCAGGCCATTCGACCAGCGCCCGATGAACACCAGCGGGCATGCCGCCCTTGCATTTTCAGCTTCGATCGGCTGATCGAAACGCCGAACGGGAGCACCGTGGATCCGGCTACTCGCCTTCCGGCACGCCGAGCACTGACCTGCCGATCTCACCGGCGATCACCTCGGTCGAGTACGCCATCAGCTGCCCCGCCTCGGCATCACGCAGATGGCGTTGGATGGGCGACTTTTTGAGATAACCCGACGCACCACCCACCCGCACACCCAGTTGCGCGACATCCACAGCGACCTTGTTGGCGAGATACTTCGCCCGCGACAGATTCGGGAAGAAACTCGGCACCCCGTTGTCGGCCTCCCACAGCGCCCGCTCGTACAACGCATGCGCCGCCGCCAGTTTGGTCTGCACGTCGGCAACCTCGTACTGCACCCACTGCTGATGCGACAGCGGCTTACCGAGGATCACCCGCGACTGCGCGTGCTCCACCAGCGCGTCCAGCGCCGCGTCGGCGATGCCGAGCGAGATGGCGGGCAGTCCGGCCGGGATCACCGCAAAATCCCCGAACCCTGGTGCCCGGCCGCGATACTCGGCCCGCAACAAGGTGTTGTCGAAGGACAGCAGCTGACTGCGCGTCGCCCGCAGGCCGAGGGTGTCCCAGATCGGAATGGTCGACACCGTCTCGTCGGGCACCACCCCGAAGAACGCGGGCACGTCGTCGACCCGCGCGTTCACCAACAGATACTCCGCGATCTCGCAACCGGAGACGAATCGCTTCGCCCCGGTCAGCGACCAACCACCCGCGACGGGGAAGGCGTCTTGCTGGGGATTGAGAAACCGGTTCCCGCTGGCGGGTTCGGACAGCGCGTTGGCGAAACGCTTGCCCGCGAGGAACTCGTCGGCGAAGAACGAGCCGAGCGTTTCCTCGGTGAATTCCGCGAGCGCGACCCCGGCCCCCGCGTGCATCGTCCAGATCGTCGCCGTCGACGGATCCGCCTTCGCGAGCACGCACACCAGATGCCCGAACGCCGAGTAGCTCAGCCCGAGACCGCCTACGTGCTCGGGTAATACCGCCCGATCGACCTCCGCGTCGTGTAGCGCCGTCAGGTGCCCCACCGCAATTTCGGCCCGCTCGTCGTACTCGGCCGCGACGGCCCGAAACCCCTCCGCCAACTCGGCGACTCGGTCGAGCACCTTGCGCTCGACATCGCGGACCGGAAAAGAAAACTGGGCAGTAGTCACGAAACGCTCTCTGGTCGAAGGGATTCGGCTGACCTGCGGTCGACGGACGACTCGCCGACCCAGGGTACGCAGAACCCCCGCCTATCGAGGCAGGAACGGACAAGCCCGGCACCAGCCCGGAATCCCGGCCTGACGTGCTACTCCGCTACCGCACGACCGGTTCCACTGCGGCGCAAGCCTTTAAAGTCGTACCACCGCGTGATCACCACGCCGAGCACGAGACCGATGGCCAGTCCGAGGGCCGCCATCCAGACACCCCTGCTGAGCCCCGCCGGACCGCTCGCGTCGAAGTAGAGGATCGCGCGCACCCCGAGGAACACCTGGTGCATCGGCTCGAACGACGCCAGCCAGCTGAAGTATTTCGGCGTCGCCTCGATCGGCACGGTGCCACCGGAGGAGGGCAGCCCGAGAATGATGAACAAGATCAGGTTGATCAGCAGGCCCGCCGACCCGACGGCCGCGAGCACGGACAGTCCGGTGACGCCGACGGCGATGATGGCCAGCGCGCTGTAGAGGAAGAGCCCGAGCGGATGATCGAGCGGCATGCCGAGCGCCTTCGCGACGAGCAGGAACACCCCCGCAACAACATTCGCGGTCACCACCATGACGCCCCATTTGATCAGCAGCGTGTGGAAGCGCGAGATCGGCGTCGGCGGGAAATGCACGAACCACGGCCCGTACTCGGTGGGCACGAAGCCGAGTTGCGCGTCGATCATCGTGTGGATGGTCATCGAGCCGACCAGCCCGGCCAGCAGGAGCAGCAGCGCGTAGAAGAACGCCGTGAGCCCCTGCCCGGTGCCGCTGGGCAACGGATGGAACGGTTCGGTGACGATCTGCAGCGGCTCGGCGAGCGCAACCCGGCTGGCGCCACTCAGTTCGGGTGCGGGCGGCCCGCCGGGCGGGGGTGTCAACTGCGCCCGCACCTGCTCGGTCAACTGCTGGCCGACCTGCGTGTTCACCTGATCGAGCGCCTGCGTCCCGATCTGCGTGACGATCTCGGTCACGAACGCGCCACTGCGCGGATTGGTTTGCAACGTGATGATCGGCCGCTCGATATCGCCGGGAATCACGCTACCGACCCCGAGGATGCCCAGCCGTTTGCTGAAGTCGCTCGGAATCAGGATCGTGCCGTACACCTTGTTGTCCTGCATGCGCAGCGACGCCTCATTGGCGGAGACCAGCTGCAAGTCGATCTTGCCCGCGGCCCCCGCCTTCTTCAGCCCCTCGGTGCCCTCGTCCCCGAAGACCACCCGCCGTTCCTGCCCCGGCGCGCCGATCGTGTCACCGACGTCCTGATTCACCAGTGCGATCGGAAAGTCGTGCATGTTCTCTTCCGGATCGACCACGTACGCCAGATACATCGTGCCGAGCAGCGCCATGAACACGCCCAGCACAACCACCGGCAGAAGCCACATGCGCAGGCCGAGACGACGGTCCGATCGGGCTGCTTCCACGCTGTCCGAAGTCACGGTGTCGGACGGTAGCAGCAGACCGCGCCGACGTTCGGGAGCTTCGCCGGGCTGTTTGCTATAGGGATGCGAAGACGGCCCACACGCCTCGACCAGCCGAAGTCCGCGTGTCGCCCGCTCAGGCAACCGATGGTAATGCGCAGCGCTACGGCGAGCGCAGGTCGAGCCGGCGCATCACCCGATCGACCAGATCCGGCGGCACCCCGGGTTCCCGCCGCGCAGCCATAGCCTCGGTACGCCCCGCCGCCAGCACCTCCTGATTGATCCGATCGAGCTTGCGGTTCAGCCCGAAACTACCCTCGGCCGCCGCCTTCGCGTCGTCGGCCGCTTCGGGATCGGCTCGTGCCAAGCGCCTTTCGATCCCGACGTGCAACCGGTCGTACACCTCGTCCGGTAGGTCCTCCGTCTGCGCGACCTGTTGCAGCCGGGCCAGCTCCGCACGCAGAATCCGAGTCCACAGCTGCCGCTCCATCAACCGCTCCGACTCGGTATCGACCCGAACTCCCGTCGCACGCACCACAAGCGACAACGTCGGCCCCTGAATCAGCAAAGTGAACAACACCAAAGCAAAAGCGGTGAACAAGATTCCGTTGCGCCACGGGAACGCGGCCCCCGACTCGGTGGTCAACGGCACCGCCAAGGCCAACGCCACCGTGGCCACCCCGCGCTGCCCCGCCCACCAGGTGACCATCGTCTCCCGCCAGGTATACGGCTCGTCCGCCTCCTTACGCCGCCACCAGCGACCGAACACCGCCCACGTCCCCATCAACCAGACCAGCCGCACCCCGACAACAGCACCGATCACCGCGCCGGACACCCCGAGGAAGCGCGGCCACTCCGGCCCTACATCGTGCAGCACGGTGGCCAACTCCAGTCCGATCAGCCCGAAAGCGATTCCGGTGACCAGCATTTCGATGATCGCCCAGAACGAGTCCCCGACCAGCCGATAGTCGCTGTCACCGAAATCGCTGGCCGCGTCGGTCAGATACAGCGCGCACACCAGCACCGCGAGCACCGCCGACCCGCCCCAGGCCTCGGCCAGCCGATAGGCCGCGAACGGCAGCGCCAATCCCAGCGCCACCTGCCACGCCGCCTCGTCCAGCCGCCGCATCAACCGGCTGCCGCCCCAGCCGAACACCAACCCGACCGCGACACCGACCACCGCCGACACCACGAAGTCCAGCGCCGCCGACCACGCGGAGAACTGCCCGGTGACCACCGCCTGCACCGCGATCCCGTACAGCACGATCGCGGTCACATCGTTGAACAGCCCCTCCCCTTCCAGCACCGCGACCAGCCGCCGCGGCAGCCCGAGCCGACCGGCCAGCGCGCCGACGGCCACCGGGTCCGGCGGTGCCACCAGCGCGCCGAGCACGAATGCCACGGCCAGCGGCACCGCCGGATGCCACAGATGCACCACCACCGCCACCACGACCGCGGTGGCGATCACCAGCCCGAACGCCTGCAGCGCGATCGCACTCCAGTTCTGCGCGAACGTGCGCCACGAGGTGCGCCGCGCCGCCGCGTACAGCAGCGGCGGAAGCAACAGCGGCAGAATCAACTCCGGCGCGACCCGCACATCGGGCACCGCCGGGATCAAGGCAAGCACACAACCGAACACCGTCATCAGCACGGCCGGGGCCACGCCGAGCCGCCGACCGAGCGGCTGGGCGAGGATCGTGCCGAACAGCACGAGAAACGGCAACTCCAGATGACTCACGCCCACGCAGTCTGCTGACCGGACCTGAGAAACCCGAGTGCGTCACCCTGAGAAACGCCGATGCATAAACACCCGCCCTCAGGGCTGGATGGTGCCCGCCGCGACCCGAGCAAGCCGTGGACCGTCACGACACTGGCCAGGGCCGCCAGCATGTCCCGTTCGGCCTTCGCCGAACGCTTCACCCGGCTACTCGGGCGAGCCCCCTCGGCCTACGTCACCAGCGCCGCCTCGATCGCGCCGCCGAACTGCTGCGCTCCACCACCGACCCGGTCCCCCGCATCGCCACCGACGTCGGATACACCTCCGATGCCGCGTTCAGCCGCGCCTTCCACCGCCGCTACGGCGACGCCCCGCAACGCTGGCGCAAGCTGACAGCGCGGTGAACGAGTTGTCCGGTGGACGTCCGGTCGATCGCCGTTTGGGGCGCGCCGCGCTGCGGCAATCTGGTGCTTACGACGCAGTTCCGGCGAGGTGGTGAAAGGAGAAGTCCGATGATTATCGGGATGGTCAGCCACTGGGTTCGTTTGATGCTAGACGTGATCGGTATCTGACGACTCCGGCACGTACTGCTGCGGAGACCCGCGAGACCGAGCGGTCTCGCGGTGCTCTGCGCGAGCACCGCGACACGCGTACGACCTCGAATGATGGGTATTCCCCCGCCATGGACGCAGCCGCGGCGACAGTCGGCGTCGAAGAGGAATTCTTACTCGCCGACCCCGAAACCGGTGCGCCCGCCGCTAAGAACGTCGAGGTCGCACAAACCGCGGCCGAACTCGGCATCGATCTGCAACTCGAACTCACCCGCTGCCAGGTAGAAACCAGCACCGGCGTGCACACCGACTCGGCCGAACTGGCCAAGGAACTGCGCGACCTACGCTGCGGCGTCGCCGCCTGCGCGGAGAAGAACGGCGCACTGCTGCTCGCGGTCGCCATTCCGCCGACCGTCCCGAACAAGTTCCCGGTCACCGACACCCCGCGTTACCAGCGGATCGCCGAATCCTTCGGCATGCTCGCCCATGAGCAGGGACTGTGCGGCTGCCATGTCCATGTGGCGGTACCCGACCGCGATACCGCCTTGCAGGTGAGCAATTTCCTGCGGCCGTGGCTGCCGCTGTTCCTGGCGCTCACCGCCAATTCGGCCATCTATCGCGGCGCCGACACCGGCTTCGCCAGTTGGCGCAGCATCCTGTGGCGGCGCTGGCCGAGCGCGGGCCCACCGCCCTATTTCGAGTCGGCCCGCGACTACGACGCCATGGTCGCCATCATGCTGTCCAGCGGCAGCATCCTCGACAAGAAGATGGTCTATTGGGACGTCCGCCCCTCGTCGACCTTCCCCACCGTGGAGATCCGGGTCAGCGATGTGCCCGCGACGACCGAGGAGACCGTCCTGCTCGCCACGCTGGTCCGCGCGGCGGTGCTGACCGCCCGAATGTCGTTGGCCCAGCACCGTTCTGCGCCGTCCGTCAGCGCGGAGATGCTGCGCGCGGCCTATTGGAAAGCGGCCCGCACCGGACTCGACGGCGACCTGCTCGACCCGATGTGTGGCCGCATCGTGCCCGCCCGCGACCTCATCGCCGAGTTCATCGACTACGTCGGTCCCGCACTCGACGAACTCGGCGACCGCAGGCTCGTCACCGACTCCCTCACCGCCGTCCTGGTCCGAGGCAACGGAGCGATGCGGCAGCTCAACGCTTTTCGCAAGCGTCGAGAAGTCGGCGATGTGGTGGCCGAGCTGGCGTCGGCCACCTTGACCGGCTGCCGATGAGCCCCGCAAAAGCTACAGCCACATGAGGCAGAAGATGTGCCCCACCGGATCGGCGTAGACCCGGAACTGGTCATCGTCGTTGGGCTGCACCAGTTTCGCGCCGAGTGCGAGCGCCTTCGGCTCGGCCGCCTCGATATCGTCGACCAGGACATCGAAGTGAATCTGTTGCGACGCTTCGGGATCCGGGAACCGCGGCGGCTTGTACTCCGGCGACCGCTGGAAAACGATGCGCCTGCCCTCGCTGTCGACGGTGACGACCCACGAGTCGTCCTCGTCATCGGTCAGTTCGAGGCCGAGCAGGTCGACATAGAACTGCGCGAGCTTGCGTGGTTCCGGGCAATCCAGCACCACACTGCGTAGCCGGCCGACGAAACTGTCTGAACTCATGGGTGACCTCCTTGGATTCGGGACCTTGATCGCCTACCCGCCGCCCCCGGCAAGCAAACGTCCGGCGATACCTCCGCAACCGGTCGCTGAATGAAACACGTTGTGGTCAAATACAATTCGGCACCGAAGCGCGTCCCTCGCCGCACCAGGACTCCTACGATGAGACCGACAACAGCATCGGACGAGGGGGCACGAAATGACCGACCTGACGCACGTGATCGACCAATCCAAGCCGAGCATCGCCAGGGTCTACGACTACCTGCTCGACGGCAAGGACAACTTCGCCGTCGACCGCGCGATCGGCGACCACTTCAAGAACAACCTGCCCGGCTCGGTGGCCATCGCCTTCACCAACCGGCAGGCCTTGGTCCGCGCCGTCCGCGATATCGCCCGCGACGGCGTGCGGCAGTTCATCGACCTGGGCAGCGGCCTGCCCACCGCGGACAACGTGCACCAGGTCGCGCACCGTTACGCACCCGACGCCAGAGTCGTCTACGTCGACAACGATCCCATCGTGCTCGCGCACGGCCGCGCCCTGCTCGCCACCGACGCCGATACCACCGTCTTCCAGGCCGACCTACGCGACCCGCAATCCATCCGTGAGCACAACGAAGTCGTCCACCGGATCGATTTCGACCAGCCGGTCGCCGTCATCTTCAGCGCCATCCTGCACCACCTCAACGACGACGAGGACCCGGCCGCCGTGGTGCGCTACTGGTCCGAGCAGCTGACGCCGGGCAGTCTGATCTACATCTCGCACTTCCGCTCGGGCGGCAACCGGGAGACGGCCGTCGCCGAGGAGAAGCTGCAGTCGACCTTCGGACGCGGCCGTTGGCGGACCGACCAGGAGATCGAGGCCCTGTTCGGCGACCTGGAGATCCTCGACCCCGGCATCGTGCCCTGCGCGCAGTGGCGACCCGATCTGGTGCCGGTCGACACGTCGGCGCCGGACCGTGCGCTGTCGGTCTGGGAGCAACTGATCGTCACCGGTCTGGCTCGTAAGACCTAGCCCGGACATACGAAAGGGATGCCGCACGATTACGGCATCCCTCACTCGAATAACGTTGCGCCGCTCGACTACTCCGCAGGCTGCAGAATCACCGGCAGCTTGCCGTGCCCGTTGGAAATAAAGCTCGCCACAGCACCAAGCTCAGCCGGGTCCGCCGCCAACCGCATGTTCGGGAACCGCTCGAACAGCGCGGGCAACGCGATCGCGGCCTCCAGCCTGGCCAGTGGCGCACCGAGGCAGTGATGCACGCCGTGCCCGAAAGCCAAGTGGTCCTTGGTCGCCCGGGTCACATCGAACTCGTCGGCGGTCTCCCCGTGTACCTTCGGATCCCGGTTGGCCGCCGCGTAGGCGGGCAGGATCGGCTCGCCCTTCGCGATCCGCACGCCCTCGATCTCGAGGTCGTCCACCGCGAACCGCAGCGGCAGATGCGCGACCGGCGCCTCGAAACGCAGCGACTCCTCGATCAGCTCCGGCCAGCCCACCTTGCCCTCGAGCACCGTCGCCCGCTGCTCCGGCCGGGTGATCAGCGCGTAGATCGACTGGTCGAGCAGGTTGACCGTGGTCTCGTGGCCCGCGCTGATCACCAGCAGCAGCGTATCGATAAGCTCCTGCTCGGTGAGCTGCGAGCCGTCGTCCTCGTCGCGATGCGAGACCAGCAAGCTGGTCATGTCGTCGCTCGGGTTCTCCCGCCGGTAGGCCACCAGCTCGGCGAGGATGCGATACATCTCCATGTAGTTGGCCTGCGACTGCTCCGGAGTCAGCGAGGTGTCGAAGATACCGTCGACGCAGGTGCGCAGGCCCGGGTTCAGCGACTCCGGGACCCCCATCAGCTCGGAGATGACCTCGATCGGCACCGGATACGCGAAACCTTCACGCAGATCCACCACTTCACCCGCGGGCACCGCCGCCAACTCGTCGATCAGCCGCTGCACGATGCGGGTGATCCGCGGCCGCATCGCCTCGGTGCGCCGGTGCGTGAACGCGGGCGCCACCAGCTTGCGCAGCCGCCGATGATCGGTGCCGTAGGCGGTGAACATGTTGTTCACCGCTACCCAGAGGAACAGCGGCCAGTCCTGCGGCACTTCGCCTTTGGCGAAGGCCGGCCAGTGCTGCCTGGCGTCTTTGGACACCTTCGGATCGACGAGCAGCCGCTTGAGCAGGTCGGCGTCGGTGATCGACCACGCGCGCACGCCGCCGGGCAGCTCCACCAGGGTCGCCGGCCCGCGCTCACGCAGCCGGGCGGCCTCGCCCTGGATGTCGGTGCCGGCCGGGTCCAGGACTAGCGGCTCGGTGTCCATCGGGGTCCTCCTAAAACACGTTCAACGGTGGTGACCTAGGGAAGACTACCGGGAGCGACACCAGCGCTCGATGGAAAGGTCCTGGCCGCCAAGACAATTCATCTGCCGGTACGGCAAGGTCCAACTCGGGCAGTGCGTCGAGCAGTTGATCGATGGCGTCCTGCACGATCAGGTAGGCCATCGACCTGGCGGGACAGGAGTGCGGCCCGACACTCCAGGCCAGATGCGAGCGGTTGTCGACGTACTCGCCGACGCTGATGGACGGATCGTTGTTGCAGCCCGCCATGCTGATCACCACCGGCCGATGCGCGGGCAGCCACACGCCATCGATCAAGATCGGTTGCCGCGGGTAGGACACGCAGTAGTTCGCCATCGGCGGGTCGGTGAACAGCACCTCGTCCAGTGCGTCGCGGGTCGAAAGACTGCCGCCGAGTACGTTTCCCGCGAACCGATCATCGGTCATCATGAGCAGCAGCGTGTTCACAATGAGGTTCAGCTGCGGCTCGATCCCCGCCCCGTACAACGTGACCAGCTGATGAATCATCTCCACGTCGTCGAGCCTGGCGGGGTGCGCTAGTAGTCGGGAGGTGATGTCGTCGCCCGGCTCCTTGCGCTTCGTGGTGACCAGCTCGAACAGCGCGTCGGTGAGCATCGCATTGCCCTTGTCCGCGTTCACACCCTCGAAGATCGCGGCCATCCCGGTCGCGACCTGCTGGCCGATGTCCGGCGGGCAGCCGAGCGTGGCGTTGAGCACCGCGAAGGTGAGCGGAAAAGCGTACTGGCTGATCAGGTCCGCGGCACCGTCCTGGCAGAAGGCATTGATCAGCGGGATCGCGATTCGCTCGACGGTGGCGTGCAGGCCGTGCAGGTCGACCTCGGCGATGGCGGCCACGTTGGCCTGCCGGTAGCGCTCGTGTTCCAGCCCCGCGCTGCGCAGCGCGTTCGGCCGCCACTCCAGCATCGGCAGGATGGGGCACTCACCGGGCACACCCTTCTGCCAGGTGCGCGGGTCGGCCGGAAAATGCTCGGGATCGTTGAGGATGCTCAACGCGGTGTGATAGCCGATCACCAGCGTGGCGGGTACGTCGGGTGCGAGGTTCACCGGCACCAGCGAGCCGTACTGGCGGCGCATCTCGCGGTAGGCGCGGTGCGGGTCGGCGGCGAACTCTTCCGAGTACAGCGAGACACGGGGGCCATCGGTGTCGATCGGTGATCCGTGCTGAACCGGGCAAGTACGCGAAGGCGTGCTCAAAGACGTGACTCCTGACGGTAGAACAGGAATTCGACGAGCGTGATCAGGGACCGCAAGCAGGTGCCCCGGTCACGCGCGTCCAGAGAAGTAAGAGGGGTGTCGGGCGTCAAATCCAGTGCGTCCCGGACCTCGCCGAGCGGAAAGTGCTTGGCACCTTCGAACTGGTTGACCGCCACCGAATACGGCACCCCGCGCTCCTCCAACACCGAGAGCACCTCGTCGGACTTCTCGATGCGCCTGGTGTCGACCAGCACCAGTGCGCCGAGTGCACCCCGGGCCAGCTCTTCCCACAGCGGCACGAACCGCTGCTGGCCCGGGGTGCCGAATAGGTACAGCGCGAGTTGCGGATTCAGCGTGATGCGACCGAAGTCCATCGCGACGGTGGTCTGGGATTTACCGGGCAGGCCCATCATGTCGTCGACGCCGACGCTGGCCTCGGTGATCGTCTCTTCGGTGCGCAGCGGCTCGATCTCCGAGACGCTGCTCACGAAGGTGGTCTTGCCCACACCGAAATTGCCTGCCACCAACAGCTTTACAGAACGGGTAACGGTCTCCGGCACATAGTCGACTGGACGATCAGACGGCGAGAGCACGGAGCCCATTAAGTACCTCCTCGAGCAGAGCGATCTCCGGCAGGTTCTCCGCCGGGGTAGGTGTGACCAGGTGTCCGCCGTCCATCAGATCGGCCGCGACGATCTTCACCACGGACGGCGGCAGGTCGAGGTACGCGGCGATCTCGGCGATCGATAGCGTGCCCCGGCGGCTACAGAGATTCATGACCCGGCGTGCATCGGGCGCGACACCGGGTGACGGGTCCTTTGCGGTTCGGACCAATGTGACCAGGTCCAACTCGCGGGTGGGACGAGTGCGTCCCCCGGTGCGCACGTATGCCCGAACCAAATCGGGATCACGCCGGGACCGTGGTGTCATGGCAATTCGCCACCATCAACACGCCTGCGCGGCTGGCTCCCCAGCTCGTGCCCGACCCGGCCCGCGAGTTCGTTCATCCGGTGCGCGATGAGTGCCACGTCGATCTCCGGGGTGGTCGCCACGCCGAGGAGCGCACCGTCACCGGCGGCGGTGATCAGGATCATGCCCTGGTCGTACTCGGTCATGTTCTGCCGCACACCGTTGTCGCCCTCGCCGCAGAACTCGCCGAGGGCCTTGCCCAGTGACCGCAGGCCCGACGCGGCGGCGGAGAAACGCTCCGCCTGGTCGCGCTCGATGCCGACCGAGTGCGCGATCCGTAACCCGTCTTCGGATAGCAGTACCGCGAATCTGACGCCCGGGACATTGAGGTCTTCGAGTAGCCAGCCCAGCTTGTTGCTGCTGTCGGTCACGGGTGTGGCCATCAGGATGTCATCCCTTCCGTGTGATCGGAGTTGTCGGACTGATCGGTGGCGGCTGCGCGGCCGCTCTTGGAACCGGTGTGCCAGGCCGCGGCTACGTCGGGGCGGGCCAGGCCGGGTTCGGTGCGCGGCCCGACCGGGGCGAGCGCGACCGTCCGGCGGCGCCGCTTCGGTAAGCCGCCGCTGGTGATCTCGTGCACGGCGAATGGCTCACTCTCACTGGGCTCTTCGCTCTGCGGTGCGCTGTGCGCGGGGCTCGCGTGGACCGCAGCGGGAACGGGTTCGGCGGGGACCTCTACCTCACGCGCGGGCGCGACCTCCTGGCCGGGCTGCGGGGTCATCAGCAGGGCCTCGGGGATGTAGACCATCGCCCGCATGCCGCCGTAGACGTTCGGGCCGTCGATGTAGACGGTGAAGCCGTAGCGACGGGCCAGTGCGGCGATACCCGGGAAGCCGACCTTCGGCGCGGGGCCGAGCTGGTGGATGTCGACCGAGCGCTCGTGCGCGAGCACCTGCCTGGCCTCCTCCATCTGCTCGGCGTTCATCCGCACGCCCGCGTCGTCGATGATCACGGTGACGCCGTGGTGCCCTTCCTGGAAGCTGACATCCACGAAAGACGTTGGCGGGGAGTAGCGCAACGCGTTGTCGAGCAGAGTGGCCAGCGTGTGCACGAGCGGTTCCACCGCACGGCTGATGACCACCCGGTCGAGCTGGCCCGGTCGCACCCGCAGGTAGTCGCGGACGCGGCCGACCGCGCCGCCGACCACGTCGGTGAGCGACTGGGCGGGCCAGCGCCTGCCGGGCAGGCCACCGCAGACGATCACGTAGGACTGCGCCTGCCGGATCATCTGCTGCACGGTGTGGTCGATGCGCGTGAGGGTCTCGTACACCTCGTCCTTGCGGTGCTCGCGCAGCGCGGCGCTGACCACCTGGCTGACGTCGGCGCCGAGACTGACCACCGACGTGCCGAACGAGCGCACGGCCGCGCTGGTCGCCTGTCTGGACGCGTTGGACACCTCGGCGCGCACCGCCTCCTCGGCGGCCTTGATCGCCTGCTGCGCCTCGTGGTTCGCGTGTTCCCTGGTCTCGGACCGCAACAGGCTCAGGTCGTCGGCGTAACGCTCGGCGATCCATCGCAACACCTGCGCGATGCGCGAGTTCTCCAGGCCCGGCGGCACTTCGACCGTAGGGGCCGGGCTGTCGAAACGTCTGATCGACTCCGCTACCGACGGCATCGTGGTCGTCGCGAAGCGTTCGACGGCTTCTTCGGCGGCTCGTTGCTCTCTGCTGAGTGCTTCGGCTCTGGCTCGCTGCTGTTTGGCGTAATGCACTGCGTACAACGCCACCGCTGTCACCACGACGAGAGCGGCGGCGAGGACCCATGAAAGCACCACGGCGATATCTTGATTCATCAGTTCTTTCGTCGTCGATTGGCGCCGAGGATTGGGAGCACTTGCGAGTGCGGATGCACGAGGCCGCATCGACTGTCTGTCATGGTGGTTCGTCTCGCCTTCCTCGCGACGCCGACCAGCACACCCTGGTCGGATCTGGTCCACGTCGGAGGACCGGCAACCGCCGAACAACAGATTGTGTCCGAACAGTTACCAGAACCCGACGGACCGACATTAGCAGCAATGCAACTAGTTCTCGCCAGATCGGGTCACATGATTGCGTTTGCAGACAACAGATGACGGGTGCCGCGCGATGCGCAATAATGCTGCGCCACTGGCGATCACGACCGCTTGCCACGCGTTGACCAGCGACGTTTCCGATGTCGGGGTAAAGGACACATCATCCGATCTATCAATGGTCCCGCATATCACGGACAGGCTGTCAACCGTGCCTATCGGCATGTCGTCCGGAAAGGCCTGACAGAACAGGGCATTCGGTTTACTTCCGCGCGGAAGTTTGCTGGCCTGTCCAGTTTGTTCTAGGCCCGCGGCACCCGAGTCGTCCGCCGCGCCACC
The DNA here is from genome assembly GCF_900269665.1 of Nocardia suismassiliense. Taxonomy (GTDB): domain Bacteria; phylum Actinomycetota; class Actinomycetes; order Mycobacteriales; family Mycobacteriaceae; genus Nocardia; species Nocardia suismassiliense. The sequence goes on along the minus strand of NZ_LT985361.1, from coordinate 4,026,010 downwards.
ACCCTGAAGATTGCCCACATGTCGCCCGACCGCGTTCGAAGGTTCCGCGCACGGTGCGCCAGCAGGTGTCTGCAGGTACCCGGACCGTCGCCGGCCCACATCAACTACGCCGAACCCCGGGTACCGGATACTATGCGGCCATGGCAAAGCTGAAGGTCTCCGTGGATGTGCCGATCTCGCCCGAGGACGCGTGGTCGCACACGTCCAACCTGGCCGATCTCGACAAGTGGCTGACGATGCACGAGGCCTGGCGCAGCGAGGTGCCCGAGCAGCTGACCGTCGGTACCCAGCTGGTCGGTGTCGCCTCGGTCAAGGGACTCCGGAACCGGGTGACCTGGACGGTAAAGGCGGCTGAACCGCCGCGCCGGCTGCTGCTCACCGGAGCGGGCAAGGGCGGCACCAAGCTCGGTCTCGAACTGCTGGTGGCGCCGAAGGGCGACGGCTCGGAGGTGACCGTCGATATCGAGCTCGGCGGCAGGCCGCTGTTCGGGCCCATCGGTGCCGGGGTGGCACGGGCGGTCAAGGGCGATATCGAGCGGTCGCTGGACAAGTTCGTCGCGCTGTACGCCTGAAACAGGCTGCGGCACAGGAGCTCCTGCTACCGCGCCGCGCCGGTGATGCGACGGCCGAGCCCGGCCTTCAAATGATCGATGACAGCCCGGGTTCGGCGCGGCAGCGGTGCGGCGGCAGCGTAGAGCGCGGAGATGTCGGCGCTGGGCGTCTGGATATCCGGCAGCACCTGGACCAGCGAACCATCCCGCAGCAGCGGGTCGACATGCCAGAGCGAGCGCATCACCAATCCGCGCCCCTCCAGGCACCACCGGGTGATCACGTCGCCGTCGTTGCTGATCAGATTGCCCGCCACGCGGACCGCGAGTTCCTTTCCGCCACTCTCGAACCGCCACAGCGCATAGTCGGATTCGTTCTCGCGCAGGATGATGCAGTTGTGCTGATCGAGTTCGTCGAGCGTCGCGGGTGATCCGTTGCGCCGCAGGTACTCCGGTGACGCACACAGCACCCGGCGGTTCACCCACAGGCGTGTGGCGGTCAATCGCGAATCCGGCAGCACGCCGACCCGGATATCGATATCGAAGCCGGTGCCCGCGATATTGAGCGGCAGCGCCGACAGCTCCAGGTCCACCTGCACCTGGGGATTGCGCTCGACGAAATCCGCGAGCAGCGCCGAGATGTGCGCCCGCCCCAGGCCGATCGTCGACCGGACGTGCACCCGCCCGCGCAGTTCGTGCCGTTGCTCGGCGATCGAGTCCTCCAGCTCCTCGAGCTGGGCGGCGATCACCGACGCCCCGGCCGCGTAGCGCTCCCCCTCCGGCGTCAGCGTCAGCCTGCGCGTACTGCGTTGCACCAGCAGTACGCCAAGCCGCGCCTCCATCTGCGCGAGCCGTTTGCTGACCGACGACACCGAGACGCCGAATTCCCGCGCCGCCTCGGTCAGGCTGCGGGAGCGGGCGACGATATCGAAAAAGGTCACGTCGTCGGTGGACGCGCCGGGCACGGCGACCTCCTCGTCTTTTCCATTCCGGAAACAGTCTCTTTCGCGTTCCGTGCTTTTGCCGCGGAATGTCCGAGCCTACCGTTGTGACCGACCCCGAGACAACGAATACAGGGGCGCTATCGAGAAGATCGGAGCACGCGACGATGGGTGCAACTCACCGAATTGCGGTCATTCCAGGCGACGGTATCGGCAAAGAAGTCGTGCCACAGGGAGTCAGGGTTTTGGAGGCGGCCGCCGCGGCATTCGACTTCACCCTGGATTTCACCGAATTCGACTTCGCGAGCGCGGAATACTATGTGGCGACGGGGAAAATGCTGCCGGACCGCTGGTTCGACGAACTCGCCGGATTCGATGCCATCTACTTCGGCGCCGTCGGCTGGCCCGAGGTGGTGCCGGACCACATCTCGCTGTGGGGCAGCCTGCTGCAGTTCCGGCGGCACTTCGACCAGTACGTCAGCCTGCGACCGGTCCGGCTGCTGCGCGGCATCACCAGCCCGCTGGCCGGTCGGCAGGCCGGTGAGGTCGATTTCTACGTGGTCCGGGAGAACACCGAGGGCGAGTACTCGAGCATCGGCGGCAAGATTTTCGAGGGCACCGACCGGGAAACGGTGTTGCAGGAGACCGTGATGACCAGGACTGGCGTCGACCGAATACTGAAGTACGCCTTCGAACTAGCCCAGCGACGCCCGAAGCGGCACCTCACGTCGGCGACCAAGAGCAATGGCATCTCCATCACCATGCCCTATTGGGACGAACGCGTCGCGGCGATGGCGGTGGACTACCCCGACATCGAGGTCGACAAGTATCACATCGATATTTTGACGGCCAATTTCGTGCTGCACCCGGACTGGTTCGACGTGGTCGTCGCGAGCAATCTGTTCGGCGATATTCTGTCCGACCTCGGCCCGGCGTGCACCGGCACCATCGGCATCGCGCCGAGCGGAAACATCAACCCCGAGCGCCTCTTTCCCAGCCTTTTCGAACCCGTGCACGGCTCGGCCCCCGACATTGCCGGACAGGGCATCGCCAATCCGATCGGCCAGATCTGGAGCGGAGCGATGATGCTCGAGCACCTCGGCGAGCAGGACGCCGCCGACGCCGTGCTGGCGGCCATCGAAACAGTGCTCTCCCGCGGCGAGTCGGCGTTGACGCCGGACATGGGCGGGTCGCAGACGACGGAATCCGTTGGCGGACAGGTGCGTGCGCAGCTCGAGTCCGCGACGTCGATGGCGCCCGTGAGCCGGTCATGAGTCTGCAAGCACGCCCCGCGCGGTCGTTCGCGCTGCCCACCCTCGACGGCATGCCGCTGATCGTCCCGGTCATCCTGACCGCAGGGGTGCTCGCCGCCGGGCTCTTCGACGCCATACCCGAGAACATGATCGGCGGGCTCGCCGTGATCGTCGGCCTCGGCATGCTGCTCGGCCCGTTGGGCAACCGGCTGCCGGTGATCTCCAAAATCGGTGGCGGCGCGCTCATCTGCTTGATGACGCCCTCGGTGCTGGTGTACTTCGGCGCGTTCAACGACAACACCTTGGCGGCGGTGAACTCGTTGATGAAGGAGGCCAACTTCCTCTACTTCGTCATCTGCACCCTGGTGGTCGGCAGCATCCTCGGGATGAGCCGGAAGGTGATGGTCGGCGGGTTGATCCGCATCTTCGCGCCGCTCGTGCTCGGCACGGCCGCGGCGGTCTCGGTGGGCATCGGCGTCGCCATGGCCTTCGGCTACAGCTTCCATCGGGCGCTGTTCTACATCGTGGTGCCGATCATCGGCGGCGGCATCGGCGAGGGGGTCATCCCGCTCTCTTCCGCTTACGCGTCGGCGTTGGGTGGCTCACCGGGAAGCTATGTCGCCGAGCTCATTCCAGCCGCGATCATCGGCAATATCGCCGCGGTGATCACCGCCGGGCTGTTGCGCAGACTCGGTGACCGGCGCCCGCAACTCGACGGTGGCGGTCAATTGGTGAAGGTGCCCACCGATCCCCTCGCGGCCCCGCCGATCCCCCAGCCCGATTTCCCCGCCCGCAACCACGCGCTCGGCGTGCTGCTCATCTGTGGCCTGTTCGTCCTGGCCACGCTGCTGGAAGAGTTCGTGCATCTACCGGCGCCGGTGCTCGTGATCGTCATGTCGGTGTTCTGCAAGCTGTTCAATGTCTTCCCGCCCGCCGTCGAGGACAGTGTGCGCGGCATCTACACCGTCATCTCGCGATACTTCATCTACCCGACCATGATCGGTCTCGGCATGCTGTATCTGCCGTTGAAGAGCATCATGGGTGTGCTGTCGGTGGGTTACGTGGCGGCCTGTGTCGCCGTGGTACTCGCGATGGCGGCCACCGGCTTCTGGGTCGGTCGCGCGATCGGCATGTATCCCGTCGACGCCTCCTTGGTCACCGTGTGCCACAGCGGTCTCGGCGGAACCGGTGATGTGGCAATCCTTTCGGCCTCGAACCGGATGAATTTGATGCCGTTCGCGCAGATCTCGACGCGCATCGGCGGGGTGACCACGGTGATCTCGGCGGCGACGTTGATCAGGGTGCTCGACGCATGAGGGTCTTGGTCGCGCCCGACAAGTTCAAGGGGAGCCTGACCGCCGCGGCGGTAGCGCGCCGGCTGGCCGAGGGGCTGGCCGGGGCCGGCGTCGACAGTACGGAGCTCCCGCTCGCCGACGGTGGTGACGGCAGTGTCGACGCCGCCGTCGCGGCCGGGTTCTCCCGCAAGGCGTGCACCGTCGCCGGTGCCGTGGGGACGCCGCGCCGTGCCACCATGGCGGTCCGTGGCGACACGGTGATCGTCGAGGTCGCCGGCACCTGCGGGCTGGCCACGCTGCCCGGCGGGCGGATGCGACCCCTGGACGCGTCGAGTCTCGGCTTCGGACAGGCGATTCGGCAAGCACTGCGACTGTCGCCGCGCCGCGTGGTGCTGGCGCTCGGTGGCAGCGCAGGCACCGACGGCGGCATGGGATTACTGACCGCCTTCGGATTTCGGTTCACCGATCAGACCGGGCGAATCTTGCCGCCGAGTGGGCGGGCGCTGCTCGACATCGCCTCGATCGATACCTCGGCGGCGGTACGCCTACCGTCGGTCGACCTCGTGCTCGCCTCCGACGTCACCAATCCGTTGACCGGGCCCGAAGGTGCTGCGTCCGTGTACGGTCCGCAGAAAGGGGCTGATCCGACGGAGGTACGCCTGCTCGATCGGGGCCTGCGCCACATGGTGGACGCATTGGCTCGCAACAGCTTTCCGGAAGCCGCGCGCTGTGCCGCATCCCCGGGGGCAGGCAGCGCGGGCGGGCTCGGGTTCGCCGCCATGCTGCTCGGCGCTCGGATGACCTCCGGGGCCGAGTTCTTCCTCGACCTGCTCGACTTCGATCGCCATTGCGCCCAAGCGGATCTGGTCATCACAGGTGAGGGCAGCCTCGATACGCAGTCCGAGCACGGAAAGTTACCCGCTGCCGTCGCAGGGCGAGCCAGGCCGGTACCCGTCATCGCCGTCGCGGGGCGCAACGAAGTGCCTCGAACTCGGTGGGGTCGAACAGGTTTCGCCGAGGTCTACGCGCTGACCGACTACACCGATCGAGACACCGCGCGCGATCCCGCTTTGACGGCCGAGCTGCTCGTCCGGATCGGCCGCGAGATCGGGCATTCCCGCCTGCTGGAGTCGGCCGGCATTCGATGAGCCCTGCCGCCGAGCGACCTGGCGGGTGACCTCTCAACCCGGCAGGTCCGCGGTAACGAGCCGATACCCTAGATCCAGGTGCGGCCGTTCGAGGAGGTCGGCGTATCTGGTCTGCCATGCGCCGGTCTCCAGGTCCTCCTTCAATCGCGACAACCCTTGTTGCAGCATCGGTTTCGGCGTGAGCGCCAGCATCGACATCCCCGCCTGCACCGTCTCGTCGAGATACGCCTCAGGCCTACGCCAGTAGGCACCCCCGAACCCGTCGACGCAATCATGCGGCACCGGAACCACCTGCACCTCAGGATCCTCCAGCAATCCCGTGAGCCGCCCCAGCGACACCGCAAGCCTCGCGTCCGTCACCGCAGCCGCAGGCAAATAGTCCCGAACCAGCCAGAACTCCCGGAACACCGCATGATCCCAAGTCAGAATCGCAACCCGCCGCCGCGCAACCCGAACCATCTCGGCCACCCCTTGCTCGAGATCACCCCAGTGATGAATAGTCAGCACCGCCAACGCCGCATCCACCGCCCCACTACCCACCGGCAGGCATTCGGCAACCGCGCGCACCGCAGGAGCCGCCCCCACCGGCCGCTGAGCAATCATCACCCGACTCGGCTCCACCGCCAGCACCGTCCGGCCCGGCTCATAAGAACCAGTCCCCGCACCAACATTCACCACCGACGCCATGCCATCCAGCGCCACCCCGATAGCCTCGGCAATCCGCGGATCAGGCCGCCGGGTCAGCGCATACGTCCGCCCCGTCGCGTCATAGACGGTCATCGTGCGCAACAGACAAAAAGGTGCGACATGATCGGACACTACCGCGCGTGCCGGGCCGCCGACCGCCCCTGATGTCAGGGGCGGTCGCGCGAGTTCAGTTCCCGTTCGACAACCAGCGGGCGTTCAGCGCACGTTCGGCTGCGGCGGTGAGCGCGCCGAGCACGCGCAGCCGGGCGATACCACCGTCCGGATAGATGTCTACGCGCACATGCGTGGCCGGGCGGGTGGACGGCGCGAGCCGGAACCGGTGCGGGGTGTCGGGTTGCAGCGTTGTCCTCGACAGCAACTCGAACCAGGCGGGGTCGTCGGTGGGCGGCAGGGGCTCGGGGCCTTGGTGATCGATACCCAGGATGCGGGTTTCGCCGGGGGCGTTGAACAGCAGGTTGGTGGTGTCGAGTTCGATCAGCGCCGGTACACCCTGGGCCGCGAGTTCGACGACAGCCCAGTCGTTTCCGTTGTCACGGCGGCGCGCGGTCTCCCACCCTTCGGCTTGGTTGCGGGCCAGGCCGGGCGAGAGCATGTTGTCGGGCGCGGAGTAGAACATGTTGGAGCAGGCCACTGTTCGAGCGCCGTTTTCGAGGGCGGCGAGGTCGACGGTGAGGCCGGTGAGCAGGGTCGGGTCCGGGACGACCTCGCCGTGCACGCGCAGCCGTGCGACGCCGCCGTCCGGGTAGATGTTCAGGCGGACGTGGGTGAAGATGCGGTCGTCGGCAACGGGGAGTTCGTGTTTCGCGTCGCCGCCCAGTGCGCTGCGCGGCACGATCTCCACCCACTCGGCCGAATCCAGTTGGGACGGTGACGGATAGCCGGGAGCGCGGCAGGCCTCGACGGACGTGAACGGCGGGTAGTTGCCCTTGAACCAGGCGGTGTCGACGACAACGCCACGGATCACCCCGGGCATACCGAGCCGGATGATCGCCCAGTCGTGGCCGGGCCCGCGATGACGGCGGGTCTCCCAGCCGTCGTACTCCTGGCCCTTGGGCCCGAAGGTGTGCTCGGCGAACCGCGGTTCCCACGGGTTGATCAGGTTTTCCCGCTCTTCGAACGACTCGTCGCTCGCGGCGACCACCCCGGCGCGGTGCGTGCGCAGCGCCAGGTCGGGCAGGTTGGTGAAGTCAGACATGGTTCCCTATCCGGTTGTGGTGCAAGGAGATCAGGCTGCCCGCGGGCGGGTGACCGTTGCCGACGACCCGCCCGCGCAGCCAAGTAGCGTGCACGAGCCCGCGCAGTTCCCGCCCGCCGTAGGGCGTGACCGGATTCTTGTGCGCCAGCGCGCCCGGATCGACCGTGATCGGCGCCCACGGATCGAACGCCACCAGGTCGGCGTCGCACCCGATCGCGATGCGCCCCTTGTGCGACAGCCCGGCCAGTTCGGCGGGTGCGGCGGCCATCCAGCGGACCACATCGGTCAGCCGGAAGCCGCGCTCGGCGGCTGCGGTCCACACGGCGGGCAACCCGATCTGCAACGACGAGATGCCGCCCCAGGCGGTCGCGAAGTCGCCTTCCTTCAGCTCGGGCGTGCACGGCGAATGATCGGAGACCACACAGGACAGCACGCCGTCGGCCAGGCCTTGCCACAGCGCGTCCTGGTTACCCGCGTCACGGATCGGCGGGCAGCACTTGAACGCGGTGGACGACGCCTCGGCCGCCGACAGCGTCAGATAGTGCGGGCAGGTCTCCGCGGTGATCCGCACCCCACGCGCCTGCGCCGCGGCCAGCGGTTCGAGACAGGCCGCCGCCGAGACATGCAGGATGTGCGCGCGCACGCCGGTCGCTTCGGCCAGTGCGATAACCTCCTGCACCGCAGCCTTTTCCGCCGCCCCCGGCCGCGAATCCAGGAACGCGCGATACGACCCGTCGACCGGATCATGCAGCCGCACCGGATCTTCGGCGTGTACGACCAGCAGTCCGTCGAAGGCCGCGAGCTCCCGCATCACCTGCTCGACCTCACCGAGCCCCAGCGGCGGAAATTCATCCACCCCGGACGGTGACAGAAAGCATTTGAAGCCGACCACGCCCGCCTCGTGCAACGGCCGCAGCGACGCCAGGTTGCCAGGAATAGCACCGCCCCAGAACGCGACATCGACATGACACTGCCCCGCCGCAACAGACCGCTTGGTCTCCAAATACGGCACAGTGACCGTCGGCGGCAGCGAGTTCAGCGGCATGTCCACGATCGTGGTCACCCCGCCCGCCGCGGCCGCCTTGGTCGCCGTGGCGAAACCCTCCCACTCGGTCCGCCCCGGCTCGTTGACGTGCACATGCGAATCCACCAGACCCGGCAGCACGACGAGATCCGCGAGGTCAGTGGTCGCCGCCGCGGGCAGCACCGCCTCGTAGTCCGCCAGCGCCACGATCTTCCCGTCCCGCACGGCAATCGCGGCCGCGCGGATCCCCTCCGGCAGCGCGACCCGCCGGGATCGGATGACCAGATCATGCATGAGCACTCGCTCCCAGCCAGGCCCCGGCGATCTCACCGGCCAGCCGTTCCAACAGTGGTCCCGCGTTCGCCATGCAGACCTCGGGGTCGGGTTCGAGGTCGGTCAGCGCGTACGCCTGCTCGATGTGGGCGCGGCGCAGCTGCTCGCCGGTGAGCGAGCGCTGGCCGGCCACCGCGACGACCGGCACGGTGGCGCCTGCCGCGGCTCGAGCGACCCCGACCGGCGCTTTGCCGTGCAGAGTCTGCGGATCGAGCGAGCCCTCCCCGGTGATCACCAGCCGGGCCCCCTCGATCTGTTCGGTGAACGACATCAGCTCGAGAATGAGCTCGATGCCGGGCCGCACCGTCGCGCCGAGGAAGGCGAGCGCGGCGTAACCGACCCCGCCCGCGGCACCGGCGCCCGGCCGGTCCGCGACGTCGGCGCCGAGGTCACGTTCGACGATTGAGGCCAAACGTGCCAGGCCCCACTCCAATTCGTCGATGTCGTTACTCCGCGCACCCTTCTGCGGGCCATAGATGTGCGCGGCACCGCGCGGCCCGAGCAGCGGATTGTCCACATCGGACGCGACGATCACCGGCACCTGCAGCATCTCGCTGGCATCGATGCGCGCCAACCGGCTCAGCGCCGCACCGCCCGGCGGCAGCTCGCGACCGTGGTCGTCGAGGAAACGCACGCCGAGCGCCGACATCATGCCCACTCCCCCGTCGGTGCACGCGCTGCCGCCGAGACCGAGCACGACCCGGCGCGCGCCGCGGGTGGCGGCCGCGCGGATCAGCTCGCCGGTGCCGTAACTCGTTGCCGTCATGGCGGTTTGGAAGGTCGGCCGAATAGGCAGCCGACGCAGGCCGGACGCTTCCGCCAGCTCGATCACGGCCGCCTCGCCCCTCATCGCGAACGAAGCAGCCACCGGCAATCCCAGCGGCCCGGCGACGCTCGTCTGAAAGCGGACGAAGCCCGACTCCACGACGGCGTCGACCGTACCGTCGCCCCCGTCTGCCACCGGCATGCTGACGACGGGGAGGTCCGGGCGTACCCGGCGGAGTCCGGTGACGATGTGCGCGGCGACCTGAGGCGCGGTCAGCGACCCCTTGAACTTGTCGGGGGCGACGACGCAATGGCCATCGCGCCACCCGCCGCGCACATCTTTCGAGCGGGGCGCGTCCGGCCCGCTCACCTGCCGCCTCCGACCGGTTCCGGCTCCGGTTCGATGGCGACGGTGGCAGTGGGCGCGTCCGCGGCGGACTGCGCCAGTTCCTCGAATTCGACGATGTTGTCGATCTCCAAACCCATCGACACGTTGGTGACGCGTTCGAGGATGCATTCGACGACCACCGGCACCCGGTGTTCGACGATCATCTTCTTGGCGTCTTCCAGCGCCTGACCGATCCGGTCCGGTTCGAAGACCCGAATAGCCTTGCAGCCCAGCCCTTCCGCGACCTTGACGTGATCGACGCCGTAGCCGCCCACCTCGGGGCTGTTGATGTTGTCGAAGTCGAGCTGAACGTAGTAGTCCATGGAGAAGTTGCGTTGCGCCTGCCGGATCAAACCCAGGTACGAGTTGTTCACCAGCACATGGATGTACGGGATGTTGAACTGGGCGCCGACGGCCAATTCCTCGATGAGGAACTGGAAGTCGTAGTCACCGGAAAGCGCCACCACCGTCGAATCCGGATCGGCGGTCGCGACACCGAGAGCGGCGGGCAGCGTCCAGCCCAGTGGTCCGGCCTGCCCCGCGTTGATCCAATGCCGCGGCTTGTAGACGTGCAGCAGCTGCGACGCCTGGATCTGCGAGAGCCCGATGGTGCTGACGTAGCGGACCTCCGGCCCGAACGCCCGGTTCATCTCCTCGTAGACCCGCTGCGGCTTGATCGGCACGTTGTCGAAGTGGGTCTTGCGCTGGCCGAGCTGCTTTCGCGCCCGGACCTGCCCCGCCCAGTCGCTGCGGTCGGGCAGCTCGCCGGCCGCCGCGAGCTCGCGGGCAACCTCGATGAACACTTGCAGTGCCGCGCCCGCATCGGAGGTGATGCCGAAGTCCGGGGCGAAGACCCGCCCGATCTGGGTCGGCTCGATGTCGACGTGCACGAAAGTGCGGTCCTTGGTGTAGGTCTCGACGCCACCGGTGTGCCGGTTGGCCCACCGGTTGCCGATACCCAGCACGAAATCCGACTCGAGCATGGTGGCATTGCCGTACCGGTGCGAGGTCTGCAAGCCGACCATGCCCGCGTGCAGCGCGTGATCGTCGGGGATCGTGCCCCAGCCCATCAGAGTCGGCACCACGGGAACACCGGTCAGTTCGGCGAATTCGACGAGCAGTTCGGCGGCGTCGGCATTCACGATGCCGCCACCGGCGACCAGCAGCGGACGCTGGGCCGCGTTCAGCATCGCGATGGCCTTCTCGGCCTGCGCCCGGGTCGCCGCGGGCCGATGCACCACGAGTGGCTCGTACGTGTCGATGTCGAACTCGATCTCGGCGAGCTGCACGTCGATCGGCAAGTCGATCAGCACCGGGCCCGGCCTGCCTTCCCGCATCAGTCGAAAGGCCTTCTGGAAGCTACCGGGAACCTGCGCGGGCTCCAATACCGTGACCGCCCACTTGGCGACCGGCGCGGCGATCGAGGCGATATCGACGGCCTGGAAGTCCTCCTTGTGCAGCTTCGCCACCGGCGCCTGACCGGTGATGCACAGGATCGGGATGGAATCGGCGCTGGCCGAGTACAACCCGGTGATCATGTCGGTGCCCGCGGGCCCCGAGGTGCCGATGCAGACGCCGATATTGCCTGCCGTGGCGCGGGTATAGCCCTCGGCCATATGCGAGGCCGCTTCGACGTGCCGCGCGAGCACATGCTTGATGCCACCGTGCGCGCGCATCGCGCTGTAGAAGGGGTTGATCGCCGCGCCGGGCAGCCCGAACGCCTGTGTCGCGCCTTCTTTTTCGAGAATCAGGACCGCGGCGTCGACGGTACGCATCCGTGCCATGGTCAACGCTCCTTGTTCTGGCTTGTATTGCGTGTTTGCATCGCGTGCGACTTCGCACGGTCGGCAGGTTTCTCGCTGCGCACCCAGCCGTCGGGCAGCCGGATGCCGCAGACTTCGTGCCGCGCGGGCGACGGCGCGGGCATTCTCATGCCTCGCCTCGACCCGACAGCGCCTCGGCGACCAGCAGCAGACCGGAGTGGTCCAGCGAGCCGTAACCCATGGCGCGGCCCGCCGCGATCAGCTGCGCGGTGAGCGCACCCATCGGGATCGACACCTCGGCCTCGCGGGCGGCCTGCAGGATGATGCCCATGTCCTTGTGGTGCAGGTCGATCCGGAAACCGGGCACGAAGTTGCGGGCCAGCATGGTTTCGCGCTTGAGCTCGAGGATCTTGCTGCCCGCGAGACCACCGGCCAGCACGTCGAGCCCCTTGGCCGCGTCCGCCCCAAGGTTCTCCATCAACAGGATCGCCTCGGCAACCAAGGCGTACGTGCCGCCGACGACGAGCTGGTTGGCCGCCTTGACGCATTGGCCGGCACCGCTGCCGCCGACCAGCGCGAACGTCTTACCGACCGCCTCGAAAATCGGGGTGGCGGCCGCGAAGTCGGCCTCGGAGCCGCCGACCATGATCGACAGGGCCGCGTTGATCGCCCCGTTCTCCCCGCCGCTGACCGGGGCGTCCAGCACCCGCAGGCCGTTCTTCTTGCCCTGCTCGGCCGTCCACTTGGCGGTCTTCGGGGTGATGGTGGAGAAGTCGATGTAGAGCGATCCGGGGACGGAGTGCTCAACGATCTCGGGGAAGACCTGCTCGATGTGCTCGTCCTGCGGCAGCATCGTGATGATGATGTTCTTGTCGCGGACGGCCTCGGCGACACTGGCGGCTGCGGAACCGCCCGCTTCCTTGAGCTTTTCGAGTCCCTTCGGGCCGATGTCGTAGCCGGTCACTTCGTGCCCGGCCTTGACGAGGTGGCCCGCCATCGGGCTACCCATGATCCCCAAGCCGATAAAACCGATACTGCTCATGCCTGCATCCACTTCCAATCAAGCTCGGGGTCTTTGTATTCGAGGCCGATCCAGCCGTCATAACCTGCGGCGGCGAGGGTTTGGAACAGCGTGCCGAAGTCGAGTTCACCGGTCCCCGGCCGGCCACGGCCCGGGTCGTCGGCGATCTGCACGTGGCCGATGTGCTGCGCGTAGGTCTTGATCACCTGGATCAGGTTCTCGTCCATGCGCGCCAGGTGGTACAGGTCGCACAGGAAGCGCACGTTCGGCTCGCCGGTCTGCTCGATCACGCGCACGGCATGCTCGGCGCTGACGATCGGATAGTGCGGCGACTCATGCGCATTCAGCGCCTCGACCAGGACGGCGGCGCCGATCCGGGCGGCAGCGCGAGCAGCCAGCCGCAGGTTCTCCAGGGCCAGTTCGTCCTGCTTCGCCGGGTCCTCCCCCGCGATGCGGTTGCCGTAGAGGGCATTCAGCGCCCGGCAACCGGTACGCTCGGCGATCCCGACGGCTACCTCGATGTTGTCGCGGAACCGGGTGATCTCACCGGGCACGGAAACCAGGCCGCGGCCCACCGGAATAAGGTCGATGAAATTCAACCCGACCAACTGCACACCGGCGTCGTCGATAGCGCGCACGAACGCGTCGATCTCTTTGTCCCCCGGCGTGGGATCTTCGCCGAAGGGCCACCAGAATTCGACCGCGTCGAAACCGGCTGCCTTGGCTGCGGCCGGACGCTCCAGCAGCGGCAGATCGGTGAAAAGAATAGAGCAATTGACGTCGAATCTCGGGAGACCGGACTCCCCTGCGTGATGCTTCATTCAGCTCCTTCTCGATATTTCTTCCAGCTGCCGATGCGGGTGATGTCGATCAGCTCCGGGTACGACGTCGGCGGCCTGCGCAATACCATCGACAGGACCGACCTGCCGTCGTCCAGCTCGATCGCGCCGAGCTCCAGCTCCGGCGGTTCCGCAGGTAGCAGGCTTTCGCGCAGGACGTCGAGCGGCACGTCGAACAGTTCGCCGGTGATCGAGTAGCCGCCATCCGGCGACGGGTCGAGGCCGGGAAAACGGTCGCCGACCGAGAAGAATCGGTAGCGTGGCGCGGTTTTCGCCTCACCGGCGAACGGCGCACCGTTCAACAGATGGTTGAGCGGCCCTCCGCGCATGGCGGAACCGTTCAGGAAAATCAACGGCATTATCGGGTCCTTTGTATCGAATTTCATCAAGTATGCGTGGATTACGCGTGGTTCGGATAGATGAGATCAACCCAAAGCTGATCGAGCATTCCGAAGTCGATTTCGTATGATGCTCCAGCCGAATACCTTCACCGGGTCGGCACCAGATCCCGATGGATAGCTCCGTCGGTGGTATTGAGCGGCCGGGCCGAGCCGCCGCGCCGGACCGCCACGATCTCCGCGGCGATGGCGACGGCGGTCTCCTCGGCCGTGCGCCCGCCCAGGTCCAGTCCGATCGGCGAATGCAGCACCGCCAGTTCGGCTTCCGAGAGACCGGCGGCGCGCAGACTGGCCATGCGATCCTCATGGGTGCGCCTCGAACCCATCGCACCGACATAGGCCACTGGCAGCCGTAAGGCCTTCTCCAGCAACGGGATGTCGAACTTCGCATCATGGGTAAGCACACACAGCACGGTCCGGGAGTCGACCGTGGTGCGCGCGAGGTACCGGTCTGGCCACCCCACGACGACCTCATGGGCGTCCGGGAATCGAGCCGGCGTGGCGAACACGGGGCGGGCGTCGCAGACGGTGACGTGATAGCCGAGAAACCGGCCCATCCGCGTCACGGCTGCCGCGAAATCTATTGCGCCGAACACGATCATGCGTGGCGGCGGTACATACGATTCCACGAAGACCGTCAATTCCCGTTCGCCGCAACCGATGACGCGCACGCCGGTAGCTCCGAGGTCGAGCATCGCCCGCGCTTCGGCCACCACTACCGGATCGAACTTCACCCCGAGCGTCCACCACGGCCCCAAAGCCATTGCAGCCCCGGTGTTCAGGTCGCGCACGAGTGCCACCGGCTCGGCGGACCGCAGCAACGCCTCGATCGTGTCGTGCTCGGCGGGCGTGACGGTCTGCACGAACACTTCGATCTTGCCCCCACAGGTCAGCCCGACGGCGAACGCGTCGTCGTCGCTGTACCCGAAGGTTTCGCGCACCGGCTGCCCGGTGCGCAGGGCCTCGCGGCAGAGCTCGTACACCGCGCCTTCGACGCAGCCACCGGAAATACTGCCGATGACAACACCTTCGGCGTCCACCGCCAGGGCGGCGCCCGGCGGCCGCGGCGCACTGCCGCTGACGCCGATCACGGTGGCCACGGCGTAGGTCTTACCCGCCGTATGCCAGGGCAGGAGCTCTGCCGCGAGGTCACGCATTGTTTCCGCCGTTCTATCCGCCGAGCATCAGTTCGATGGCCGCGATGCCGAAGTACCCGGCGAAGACCGCCGCGACCACCCAGATCAGCCAGTGGATCTCGCTGAACTTGCCCCGCGCCGCCTTGATCACCACATAGGCGATGACGCCCGCACCGACCCCATTGGTGATCGAGTAGGTGAACGGCATCAGCACGATGGTCAGGAAGGCCGGCACGGCGACTTCCAGGTCGGCCCAGTCGATCTTGCGCGCCTGGGTCATCATCAGCGCACCGACCAGCACCAGCGCCGGCGCGGCGGCCTGGATCGGCACCACGGCCGCGAGCGGGGTGAACAGCACTGCGAGACAGAACAATGCACCCGTCATCACACTGGCTAGCCCGGTACGTGCGCCCTCACCGACACCCGTCGCGGACTCGACGTACACGGTGTTGCCCGCGCCGCCGCTCACCCCGCCGATGACCTGCCCGATCCCGTCGACGGTCAGCACCTTGCCGAGACCAGGCATGGTGCCGCGCTCGTCGAGCAGACCCGCCTCGTCACAGACCCCGAACACGGTGCCCATGGCGTCGAAGAACCCGGTGAGCACCAGCGTGAACAGCACGACGCCGGCGACCAGCCCACCCGCCCTGGCGAATCCGCCGAGCAGATCGATATCGAGCACCAACCCGAAGTCCGGCGCGGCGAAGAATCCCTTCGGCGTCTCCGGCACCACCGGACCCCAGGTCTTCGGATCGACCTTCGCCAGCGAGTTGACCACGATGGCCAGCACCGTGGCGACGGCGATGCTGATCAGGATGGCACCGGGCACCTTTCGGATGAACAGTGCCAGCATCAGCAGCAATCCGACGGAGAAAATCACTCCCGGCCACCCGGAAAGGTGCCCACCGGCGCCGAGCGTGACCGGCGGACCGGTCTGCGCACCGTGACCGACCACGCCCGCCGACACCAGGCCGATCATCGCGATGAACATGCCGATGCCGACGCCGATCGCGTTCTTCAGCGACAGCGGAATGGCATTGATGATCATCGTGCGCAGGCCGGTCGCGGCCAGGATCACGATGACCACGCCCATCAGCACCACCAGGCCCATGGTCTGCGGCCACGTCATGTGCGGCGCCGCCTGGAAGGCGACCACCGGGACGACACCGAGGCCGGCCGCCAGGGCGAGTGGTACGTTGCCGACGAGGCCCATCAGAATAGTGCTGAGCCCGGCCGAGAACGCGGTCGCGGTGGTGAGTTGAGCGATGCTCAGGGTGTTGCCGTCGATATCCTTGACCCCGCCGATGATCAGCGGGACGAGCAGGATGACGTAGGCCATCGCCACGAAAGTGGTGATACCGCCGCGGATTTCGCGGGAGACGGTGGTCTTGCGTTCGCTCAGCCGAAAGAATCGGTCGAGCGGGGATCTTCCGGTGACCGGCTCCGGGACGGAGGAGTGGGTCTGGACTTGGGTCATTGGCGTGCCCTCCTCGGGGCATAGCCGACCTACGAACCGGCCGTCATGGCCGGATCGCGTGGTTCGGTTCTGCTGTTGTGGGGTCTGTGTTGCGTTGTCACGCAGGCGATGCCGTTCTCGGCACGGTGCCCGCGTGACAGACACAACCCCTGTTGATCAACTGCTCCGGATGATGTCTTCCGGACGCACCGGCACTCGGTTGATGTGCACGGTTCCTCCCGCGGAACGGCATGCGTCCCGAATGGCCGCGACGACCGCGGGAGTCGAGGAGAGCGTGGGTGGCTCTCCGGCGCCGCGCAGCCCGTATGGGGCGTGCGGGTCGGCGTTTTCGAGAATCTCCAGCCGCTGTGGCGGCATATCGAGAATGGTGGGGATCAGGTAGTCGGTGAACGACGGGTTGAGCACCTTTCCGTCGCGGACCTGAATTTCCTCCATGACCGCGAGGCCGAGGCCCTGGGCGGAGCCACCGTGGATCTGGCCCTCCAGCGACAAGCGGTTCATGATCTTTCCGACATCTTGCACGGCGTCCAGCGCAACGACTTTGACCAAACCCAGCTCGGTGTCGACGTCCACCACGGCCCGGTGCACGCACAGGGCGAGCTGGGTGTGGCTGTCGCCCTGGCCCGTCACGGGATCCATGCCGGTGGTCGGCCTGTGATGGAACTCCCTTGTCTCCTCGATGATTTCGTCACCGAGCAGATCGACGAGCGCGGCATACACCTCGCCGGTGTGCGAGACCACCTTGCCGCCGACCAGCCCGAGCCCGCGGGTAGCGCCGAAACGTCCTTGGGCCAGGGCGAGTACGCGCATCCGCACCGCCTCGCACGCGGCCTTCACCGCACCGCCGGTCATATAGGTCTGCCGGGAGGCCGACGAGGAGCCGGAGCTGCCGACCTGGTTGTCGGCCGGATGGATGGTGACCTTCTCGACGCCGAGCTCGGTGCGCGCGATCTGCGCTTCGACGGTGACCAGCCCTTGGCCGACCTCGGCCGCGGCGGTGTGCACCAGTGCGACCGGTTCGCCGCCGATGACTTCCAGCCGGACGCGCGCAGTGGAGTAGTCGTCGAAACCCTCGGAGAAGCAGATGTTCTTGATGCCGACGCCGTAGCCGATGCCGCGCACAACGCCCTCGCCGTGGGTGGTCTGCGAGGCGCCACCGGGCAGGTTCCGGATATCGGCGACATCCAGCGGCGCGGGCAGCGGCATGTCGCGCGCCTGCCCGAGCATCTCGGCCATCGGCATCGGCGCGTGCACGACCTGCCCAGTCGCGATCTTGGAGCCCTGGCTCACGGCGTTGATCTGCCGCACGTGCACCGGGTCGAGCCCGACCGCCTCGGCGATCTTGTCCATCATCGACTCGTGCGCGAAACACGCCTGCACCGCGCCGAATCCGCGCATCGCGCCGCACGGCGGGTTGTTCGTATAGACGCCGTACGCGTCGATCTCGAGGTTCGGGATCTCGTAGGGACCCACCGCGAGCGAGGCCGCGTTGCCGGTGACGTTGAGCGTGGCGGAGGTGTAGGCCCCGCCGTCCAGCACGATCCGGACCTTGGCGAACACGATCTTCCCGGCCCGGGTGACGCCGTACTCGTAGCGCATCTGCGCCGGATGCCGGTGCACGTGCCCGAAGAAGGACTCCTCGCGGTTGTACATCATCTTGACCGGCTTGCCAGTGTAGAGCGCCAGCATGCCCGCGTGGATCTGCATGGACAGGTCCTCGCGGCCGCCGAACGCGCCACCGACGCCGGCCAGCGTCATCCGCATCTTGTCCTCGGGCAGGTCAAGACAGGGGCCGATCTGCGTGAGGTCCCAGTGCATCCACTGGGTGGCGACGTAGAAGTCCAGGCCGCCGTCCTCGGCGGGCACCACCAGGCCGGACTCCGGGCCGAGGAACGCCTGGTCCTGGATGCCGACCTCGTAATCCTCGGCGATCACCACGTCGGCCAGCGCCCGGCCGACCTCCATGTCGCCGACGCGCACCGGCTGATACCGGGTGATGCCGCCGCGCTCCTGCACCTTGTGCCGCTCCGGGTCGGCGACCACCGCGAGCGGATCGGTGATCGGCTCCAGCACCTCCCACTCGATCACGATGGCTTCCATTGCGCGCCGGGCGATCTCGGGATGATCGGCCGCGACCAGGGCAATCGGCTCACCGTGGTGACGGACCTCGTCGATGGCGAGCACCGGCTGGTCCCAGGTGTGGTCCAGCCCGTACATCTTGCGGCCGGGCACGTCCTCGTGGGTCAGCACCGCATGCACGCCGGGCAGTTTCAGCGCGGGGCCGATATCGAGGCGCAGGATGCGGGCGCGCGGATGCGGGCTGCGCAGGGTCGCGCCCCAGAGCATGCCGTCGATCCACAGATCCGAGGAGTAGGCGAATTCGCCCTTCACCTTGAGGGTGCCGTCCGGCCGCAGCGGGCTCTCGCCGACGCCGCCCTTGCCGGGCGCGGCGACCTCACCGGGGAAACGGGTGGTTCGAGCCGAGGTCATCGAGATTCCTCCTTTAGCAGGCGATTCCGCGCGGCCGCGCCGGCCCGGCCGACCGCGTCGTGCGAGACGGTGCGCAGCTCGTCGTTCTCCACGACGGTGCGGCCTCCTACCAGCAGCCGAGCCAGCGGCGGCGTCGGCCCGAAGACCAACGTGCACACCGGATCCTGGACCGCGGCCCGGAACCCGTCGACCCGCCACATGGCGATGTCGGCCAGCTTGCCCGGCTCCAGGCTGCCGATCTCCAACTGGCGACCCAGGTTCCGGGCACCGCCCAGGGTGCCGACCTCGAGGGCCTGGCGCGCGGTCAGCGCGGTCGGACCGTGCACCGCCCGCTGGAACAGCATGGTCTGGCGCAGTTCACCGGCCAGCGAGGTCAATTCGCTGGAGGCCGCGCCGTCCACCCCGAGGCCGACCGGGGCTCCGGCCGCCAGCAGGTCGGTGATCCGGGCGATGCCCGCGCCGAGCCGGGCGTTGGAGCTCGGGCAATGCGCCATGCCCGTGCCGGTCTCGGCGAAGCGTCGAATGTCGGCATCGTGCAGGTGCACCGCGTGCGCGAACCAGACGTCGTCGCCGAGCCAGCCGAGCTTCTCCATGTATTCGACCGGCGTGCAGCCCATCTGTTCGCGGCAGTGTTCTTCCTCGTCGAGCGTCTCGGCGAGATGGGTGTGCAGGCGAACGCCTTTGCTGCGTGCCAGCGACGCGGCGTCGGTCATCAGCCCTTCGCTCACCGAGAACGGTGAGCACGGCGCCACCGCGACGCGCAGCATCGAGTCGAACGACGGATCATGATATTTATCAATGATTTCCGCGGTGTTCAGCAGGATCGCGTCGCGATCCTCGACTACCTCGTCCGGCGGCAGCCCGCCGTCGGACTGACCCCGGTCCATCGAGCCGCGGCACGGGTGGAACCGGATGCCGAGCTCGCGCGCGGCCCGCACCTCGGCGTCGAACAGGTCACCGCGCCCCTGTGGGAACACATAGTGGTGATCGCTGCTCGTGGTGCAGCCGGTCAGCGCCATCCAGCCCAAACCGGCCGAGGCCGCGCCGTAGACGACGTCGGCGTCCATCCGCGCCCAAGTCCGGTACAGGCCGGTCAGCCACTCGAACAGCGTCGAGTCCTGGAACATGCCCTGGGTCGCCCACTGGTACAGATGGTGGTGCGTGTTGACCAAACCCGGGGTGACCAGGCAACCCGTGCCGTCGATGCGTTGCGCGTCGGGCACGATGGGCGCCGGTCCCGCACCGAGAGATTCGATCCTGCCGTCGGCGATCACCAGATAACCGGAGGGGATTTCCGGCCCGAGGACCGGTGCGATGTACGCGTTTTCGATAACAGTCTTGCTCATTGCGCCGCCGCCTTTCGCTGTGCCGCGAGCCGCACGGCATCCAGGATTTTCTCGTATCCGGTGCAGCGGCAGAGGTTTCCGGCCAGTGCCTCGCGGATCTCCGCATCGGAAGGATCGGCATTGTGCTCGATGAGGTCGTGCGCCTGCACGATGAGACCCGGTGTGCAGAAACCGCATTGGACCGCCCCCGCCTCGACGAACGCCTCCTGCATCGGGTCGAGCTGCGCGCCCTTGGTCAGGCCCTCCACCGTCCGCACCGAACAGCCCTCGGCCTGACCGGCCGCCACCAGGCAGGAACACACCGGCGTGCCGTTCAAATACACCGTGCAGGAACCACATTCACCCTGCTCGCAGGCGTTCTTGGAGCCGGGAAGGCCCATCCGCTCGCGCAGCATGTAGAGCAGGCTCTCGCCCTCCCATACGTCGTCGACGGTCTCCGTGGCGCCGTTCACGTCGAAGGTCACGCGCATCAGGCTGCCTTCCTTTCTGTCAGGTAGTCGGTCCATGCCCAGCCCAGCGTGCGGCGGGCCAGCACCGACAGGGCGTGCTTGCGGTAGTCCGCGGTGCCGCGGACGTCATCGATCGGGGCCGCCGCGGCCGACACGAGCGCGCCGAACTCACGCAGCACACTGTCGGAGAGCGGAGCCGGATCGTGCCAAGGCAGCTGTGCGGCAAGGAATTCCTCGGCGGGCCGCGCGCGCAACGGCGTCGGGCCGGCCGAGCCGATGCCGGTCCGCGCGGTGCCGGTGCCCGGATACAGCGCGACGGCGAACGAGCACACGGCGATCACCATGGCGTTGCGCGTGCCGACCTTCGAAAAATACTGCGGCCCTTCGGCGGGCGGCAGCCAGATCGCGCGGATCAGCTCGTCGGGTTCGAGGGCGTTCTTCTTCACCCAGACGTAGAAGTCGTCGATCGGGATCATCCGGGTGCCGCGTCCGGCCGACTCGACCTCGATCACCGCGTCGCCCGCGAGCAGCGCCGGATGGGTGTCCCCGGCCGGTGAGGCGGCACCGAGATTGCCGCCGACGGTGCCGCGGTTGCGGATCTGCGGCGAGCCGACGGTGCGCGAGGCCTGAGCCAGGCCCGGCAGCCGGTTGCCGAGCCGGTTGATGATCCGAACGTACGGCACACCCGCGCCGATGCGCAGCTTGCCGTCGATCTCGCTGTACTCGAACAACTCCCGGCACGGATTGAGGTCGAGCAGGGCGCTCGGGCGGCCCTTGTCGAAGTTGAGCTCGACCATCATGTCGGTGCCGCCCTGGATGGGGGTGGCGTCCGGGCGGTTCGACTTGATGTCGAGGGCGTCCGCCCAGCTGGTGGGTCGCAAGAAGTCCATCGTCACTCCCACGCCGGTCCGGCGGCGGGCGCGTCCTCGCGCAGCACGGTGCCTTCGATCAGGCCGTAGGGGCGGTCGGCCGCGTAGAACACCTCGTTGTCGTTGGTCAGCCCGAAGGCAGACAGGTCGACGACGAAATGGTGCTTGTTGGGCAGCGACAGCCGGACCTCACCGATCTCCGCGCAGGCGGCGAGTACCCGCTCGCCCATCGCGTAGAGGGTCTGTTGCAGTGAGTAGCTGTAGGTTTCGGCGAACGCCTCCAGCATGGCGCGCCTGGCCTCGCGGTAGGTCTTGTCCCAGTCGCTGGGCTCGCCGATATAGCGCCACTCCGCGTTGACCTCGGTGGCCAGGACGCGGTCGTAGGCCTCTTGCAGCGTCGTGTACTTGTCCTTCAGGTACCCGTGGAACTCCGAACCAGTGGAGTTGAGCACCACCAGGCCCTGCAAACCCGCGACGACCCAAGACTTTTCGCCGTCGTAGTGCACCCGCGCGGTCCGCACCTCTTGGCCCGAGCGAACGAACGAGTGCTGCTCGTTGCTCGCGCCGAGCACGATCCGCTCCCAGGCGTACTCCTCGACGCTGACCCGCGCGTGGTGGATGGTCGGCTGCGAGTCGACGAAATGCCGGGCCAGCAGCTCACCGAACGCCTCAGGCGAGGAGATGCCGTGCTCCTTGGCGAAGGCGAAGACGGTGTTCTTCTGCGTATCCGTCGGCAGTACCGCGCTGTTGTCGCCGGTGAGGTGCACCTCGTCCATGTCGCCGGACAGCGCGACGCCGACATTGAGATCCCGGATCTCGTGCACGCCACCGTTTTTCGTCACGCCGACGACATGGGTCTCCGCTTTGCCATATCGGTTCGGACCGAGCTTGATCGACATTGTTCAGCTACCTCGATAGGTGGAGTAGGAATACGGACTGAGCAGCAGCGGCACGTGGTAGTGCGCCGCCGGGTCGGCGACGGTGAAGTCGATGGCGACCGAGGGGTAGAAGGGGCTGAGCTCGGCGGTGTCGAAAGTCAGCCGGTGCGTGCCGGTTTCGGGAGCCGGCAGGTCTTTGACGCGGCCGTCGTCGTCGGTGTGCCGTTCGGCGAGCACGGTTCCGTCGGCGCGGGACAGCTGGACCCTGAGTCCGGCAGCCGGCCGCCCGGTCACCGCGTTCAGCACGTGGGTGGACAAACTCACTTGTCCCCCAGCAGCTTCCGCACCCGCAGCCGGGTGATGTCGGCGAGCTCGCTCTGCACCTTGATGCGTTCGTCGAGCAGCGAGTTGGCCAGGCGCTTGCGCAGCTCGGTAAGCATCTCCGCGGCGCTGCGGCCGGTGGCGCGGATCAGGAAGACGTGACCGAACCGGTCCTCATAGGCCCGGTTCCCCGCGGCGAGCTCGGCCCGCACGGCGGCGTCGGCGGTCGCGGCGCCGGACTGTTCGCCGCGCGACCACGCGGCCTCCCGCTCGGACAGCTCGGCCTTGGCCCGATCACCGATGCGCGGATGCGCCGACAGCGCCTCCTCGACATCCGGCCAACTCAGCTCGCACACCGCGGCGACGGCCGCGGCGGTGGCGCTCGCGGCGTCCGGATAGGGCCGCGAGGCCGCCACCTTCTGCGCCCACTGCCGGGACGCGCAGCAGGTCAGTAGTTCCTGCACGGCGCGGTCCGGCGGCAACGAGTTGAGCCATCCGATGTCGCCTGCCATCTGACCTCCTGTCGGGGTTCGCCAATCTGTTCCGCAAGTACACCCGCCGGGGAACACCGCAGCTAGAAACGAGAAATCTGAACTGTGCGCCAGTTCACAACCAACTCTTTGTGCGAATGTCCAAGGGCCTTCACCAGGGGTGCGACTGTTAGCCTTCGCACCGTGCGCCTTCGATCACTGCTGACCATGGCGGACCTGGGACTAGAGCTCGTCACCGGCGAGGAAGAGCTGGACCGGTTCGTGCGCTGGGTGGTGACCACCGACATGCTCGACCCCGGCCGCTACCTCTCCGGCGGCGAGCTCGTGCTCACCGGCATGCAGTGGCGCCACGATCCCGCCGACAGCGAGGTGTTCGTCCGCGCGCTGGCCCAGGCCGGGGTCGCGGGTATGGCCGCGGGTGACGCCAGGTACGGCGGTGCGCCGCCGGACGTGGTCGAGGCCTGTCGCAAGCACCGGATTCCGCTGTTCCGGGTACCGGAGACGGTCGCGTTCGCCGCGGTCACCGAGCAGATCACCCGCAACCTGTCGACCGGACGGGCCGCGGATCTCACCGCGATCCTGGACCGGCACCGCCAGCTCGTCTCGGGTGCAGGGCTCGGCTCGGTGCTGGAGCTCATCGAACGCGACCTCGGCATGCGCTGCTGGGTCGTGTCCTCCACCGGCCGGGCAGTGGCCGGGCCCGCCACCGCGCCGCCGGTCGAGGTGACCACCGCGTTTCTCAGCGCCCGTCGCCTGCCGTGCGCGTTGCTGCATGAGGGCAGCCGATTCTCCCTGTTCGCGGTGGACGAGCATCGCACCTCGCGGGCCGCGGACTGGTTCCTGGTGTTCGAAGGCGATTACACCGAGTGGCCGGAGGAGCGGCGCGCACTGGCCGGTGAACTCGCCGCCGTGGTGTCGCTGGAACGTGCCCGCCAGGACGACCGGCAGAGCGCTGAGGGTCGGCTCGCGCAGGAACTCATCGAGCTCATCGTCTCGGATGCCAAACCGACCGAGATCATTTCGCGGCTGGAACTCACCGGATTGGGGCCCGCCGAGACCTACATCGCCGTCGCAGCCGCCGGTGACGACACGCTGCGGCCCGGCGAATTACGCGTGCTGCTGCGCGAAATCCTTTACGGCAGAAGGCCTGCCGCCGGTGTCGTGGACGGCGAGGCGATCGCGCTGATCCCCGCCGGACCGGACACCCCCGTCATCGACGAAATCAACCGCGCCGTCACCGCTTTGGAGCCCGGGCTACGCGGCAGCCGACTATCCGTGGGCGTCAGCGGCGTGGTCGACGGCGAAGGCCTGCGCGGCGCCGTCGAAGAAGCCCGCTACGCCCGCCGCATGGCCGCAGGCCGCCTCCAGCCCGCCAGCGTCGTCGGCCACGACGAACTCGCCACCCACATGCTCCTGCTCGCCTCGGTCCCCGACGAGGTCCGCCGCATGTTCCGCCTGCGCCTCCTCGACCCCCTCACCACCTACGACCAGGACAACCGCGCCGACCTCGTCCACACCCTGGAAACCTTCCTAGAGGTCTCCGGCTCCTGGACCAAATGCGCCGACCTCCTCCACGTCCACGTCAACACCCTGCGCTACCGCATCCAGCGCATCGAAGAACTCACCGCCCGCGACCTCTCCCGCCTCGAAGACCGAGTCGACTTCTTCCTCGCCCTTGCCTTGCGCTGAACGGAGTTCTCGCCGCGAAACTGGCACTCACCTGGCCGACCACCCCAACGCTCCGCACCGTCGGGCGCATCGCACCGGTTCAGCTGCTGCACAACAGATTCAACGACATCTACGCATCCGCTGAACCGACCTGAGTGATCTTCCGGTTGCCGAGGCGGGACATCAGGTCCTGGTGCAGGATGCGCAGTAGGTCGGTCAGGTCGGCCTGCTGTTCGGGGGTCAAGCCGGAGAGCAGATCTGCTTCTCGGCCCAGGACCTGGTCGACCAGTCGTTCGACGAGGTCGTGGCCGGCCGGGGTGAGAGCGACGACGACTGCGCGGGAGCCGTCGTCCAGGGGTGAGCGGGTGACCAGGCCTTCGGCTTCGGCCCGGGCTACTCGCTGGGAGATGGCGCCTGCGGTGAGCATGGTGTGGTCTTGGAGTTGGCGGGTGGTCAGGCGGTAGGGCGGGCCGCTGCGGCGGAGCACACTGAGCAGGTCCAGGGTGGCGGTGTCGGCGTGCTCGGCGGCGAGCACTCGGCGGCGGTCGTCGCCGAATAGCTTGGCCAGGTGCCAGATTCGGGTTACCACGCCGATGCCGTCGACCGGCGTGCCCGGGCGCTCCCGCCGCCAAGCCAGGGCGATCGCGTCGACGGGATCGTTCTCGTCCATGCCACTCCTCAGTTGCGTTTAGACCTAAACAACGGCTACGTTTAGGTCTAAACATACCCGATGAAGGAGAGTCACATGGCACGGAACATCGTGGTAACCGGCGGAGCCACCGGCATCGGCCGGGCTATCGCGCACACCTTCGCGGCGGAGGGCGACTCGGTGGTGATCACCGGGCGCCGGGCCGAGCCGCTGCACGCCACAGCCGCGGAACTCGGCGCGACAGCCTACGTCTGCGACGCCACCGATCCGGCGCAGATCGAGACGCTGGTCGACCAACTCCCCCGCGAAATCCACGTGCTCGTCAACAACGCGGGCGGCAATACCGACTTCGACCTGAACGCGCCGGCCGATCTGCGGAGCCTGGCCGCCGCCTGGCGCGCCAACCTGGACGCCAATCTGATCAGCGCCGTGCTGATGACCTCGGCGCTGCGCGACCGGCTGACGAATCCCGGCGCCGTGGTGCACATCGGCTCGATCGCCGCGGACAAAGGCGCGGGCGCCTACGGCGCGGCCAAAGCCGGACTCGCCTCGTGGAATACCCAACTGTCCGCCGAGTTGGGCCCGCTCGGCATCACCGCGAATGTCGTTTCGCCCGGCTACATCTCCGACACCGAGTTCTTCCGCGACAAATTGACCGACGAACGGCGCGCATCCCTGATCGCCGCCACCCATACTCGCCGCCCCGGCGTTCCCGACGATATAGCCGCCGCGGTGCACTATCTCGCCTCACCCGCCGCCCGGCAGGTAACCGGTCAGGTGCTCGCGGTCAATGGTGGCGAACGCACCACGCGGTAAGCCCGCCGATACCCGCGCCGCGCGGAGAAAGGCGGGCAATGGGGTCGATACAGGCATTACGGAAACCGAGGATTAGCATGATCGAGCTGGTAACGGTGGATTTGCCGATCCCGAGGTGGTTCGATGACGAAAGCTGTTCCACGGCCTGTTGCGCTGGGCGATGATGCTGCCCGGACACTGGCTAATGCCACGAAAACCGTTCCGCAGATGGAGTCGATCACCCCACGGTGGTTGGTTCATCTGCTGAACTGGGTTCCTGTCGAGGCCGGTATCTACCGGCGCAACCGGGTAACCCACGAACAAACCGTCGATATTCAGTGCGATAACTTCGACGAGTCTCCGCTGCCGGAGACATTTATCGACTACGAACGCGACCCGCGCGAGTATCGACTCAAAGCGGTGCACACGATTCTCGACGTGCACACGCGCGTTTCAGATTTGTATTCGAGCCCGCACGACCAGATTGCTCAGCAGTTGCGGCTCACCATCGAAGCGATCAAAGAGCACCAAGAGGGCGAGCTGATCAACAGCCCTGACTATGGGCTCATCGCGAATGCCGCGAAAAAGCAGCGGCTGGCGACGATCGCCGGACCGCCGACGCCCGACGATCTCGACAATATGATCACGAAGGTGTGGAAAGAACCCGGGTTCTTCCTTACTCATCCGCAGGGCATCGCGGCCTTCGGCAGGGAATGCACCCGGCGCGGTGTGCCGCCGCCGACGGTGAGCATGTTCGGGTCACAGTTCCTGACCTGGCGTGGCATTCCGATCATTCCGTCGGACAAGGTTCCGGTGGATCGCGGCAAGACCAAGTTCCTGCTGATTCGCACCGGCGAAGCCAGGCAGGGCGTGGTCGGTCTCTATCAGCCCGGCCTGGCCGGCGAACAGGGACCGGGTCTTTCGGTGAAGTTCATGGGTATTGATCGCAGCGCGATCGCGTCGTATCTCGTGTCGCTGTACTGCTCGCTGGCGATTCTGACCGACGACGCGGTAGCAGTGCTCGACGGAGCCGAGGTGGGCAAGTTCCATGACTACGCACCGACCTACCGGAGCTGACATCTCGCGCCCATCCGACGATGGCGGCGCCGAGTGGATGCTGCCGGACGAGGCGACGCTGAATCGCCTTGCCGGAGCCTTCTTCTCGGCGCTGCCGTCGGCGTCGGCGGGACTCCCCGCCGCACCGATGGGCCCGAGTGTGGCACAACCGGATCTACCGACCTCCCCGCCGAACGTGCCGGTACCGTCTCCGGTGCCGACGGCGACGGCGGTTGGTGCACCCGGGTTTTCGGGCGCGCCGCACCCAGGTGGACATCCGCCGGTGACGGCAACGTCAGGCGCACAGGAGGTTTCGGGCACTACGCCCGGTGGCCGCACGGCGGAACCATCTGTCCCGGGTGTGTACGGCACTACTGCCCCTGGCGGCCGCACATCATCAGGTGCACAAGGGCTTTTGGGCACCACACCGCCCGGTGGCAGCACACCTGCGCCGTCGGTGCCGGGTTGGGGACGCGACGTGCCGATGGCCGACGCGGCGGGACAATCCGCGCACCCACCGGTCAGTACCTCGGGCATCCACAACGACCCGTTCTTGACCGCGATACCGTCGTTGCGCGAAGTGCTGTCGCCGCAACGTTTTCCCGAACCCACGTCGTCCGCGACACCGAGCTTCTACTTCCTGGATGCGCCGACATCAACGGGCACCACCGCGCCGACCTACCTGCCGGACGCGCACCCACCGTTCGACGTATACGCGGTGCGCAACGACTTCCCGATCCTGCGGGAACAGGTGAACGGCCATCCGCTGGTGTGGTTCGACAACGCCGCGACGACGCAGAAGCCGCGGTCGGTGATCGAGCGCATCACCCGCTTCTATGAGCACGAGAACTCCAACATCCACCGGGCCGCACACGAATTGGCGGCGCGCTCCACCGACGCCTACGAGCAGGCCCGCGACATCGTGGCCCGGTTCATCGGCGCGTCCTCGGCCGAGGAGATCATCTTCGTCCGCGGCGCCACCGAGGGCATCAACCTGATCGCACAGACCTGGGGCCGCAAGAACATTCGCGCAGGCGACGAGATCATCATCTCGCACCTGGAACACCACGCGAACATCGTCCCGTGGCAGATGCTGGCCGCCGAGACCGGCGCGCAGCTGAAGGTCATTCCGGTGGACGACAACGGCGAGCTGCTGCTCGGCGAATACACCAGGTTGCTGTCCGATCGAACGAAACTCGTTTCGGTGACGCATGTCTCGAACGCCCTCGGCACCATCACCCCGGTGCGCGAGATCGTCGCCGAGGCACAGCGCGCCGGGGCGGTCACCCTCGTCGACGGCGCCCAATCGGTCCCGCACACCAGCATCGACGTGCGCTCGATCGGCGCCGACTTCTTCGTGTTCTCCGGGCACAAACTGTTCGGGCCCACCGGAATCGGCGTGGTCTACGGAAAATCCGAGATACTGCAAGACGTTCCACCGTGGCAGGGCGGCGGCAACATGATCAGCGACGTCACCCTGGAGCGTTCACTGTTCCAACCGCCACCGGGACGTTTCGAGGCGGGCACCGGCAATATCGCCGACGCGGTCGGGCTCGGCGCGGCCATCGAATACGTCGAACGTCTCGGCATGGACGCCATCGCGCGCTACGAGCACCACCTGCTCGAGTACGCGACACCCCGGGTCGCCGCGGTGCGCGGGGTCCGGCTGGTGGGCACCGCCGCCGACAAGGCGAGCGTGCTCTCCTTCGTCATGGACGGTTACGAGCCGATCGAGGTCGGCCGGGCGTTGAACGAGCAGGGCATCGCGGTCCGCGCGGGTCATCATTGCGCGCAACCGATCCTGCGCCGGCTCGGCCTGGAGGCGACGGTGCGTCCGTCGTTCGCCTTCTACAACACCTGCGCCGAAATCGACCGGATGGTAGCGGCGCTCGACCAGCTCGCGGCTCGTTCGCCGCGGTGATCCCCCGCCAGTCCTTTACGTCAGCCGCCCACCCATACAGCTGACGTAAAGGACTGGGCACCAGCGACAGTCACTCAGTACGGCTTCGCCTGACCCGACCACCGCGAATTCAGTGTCCCGGATAAGCGCGCAGGGAAGGAGATCTGCTGTGGATTACCGTCGGAGGTGTAACGCTGCTGCGGATCCGCGGCGAGCCGGTCCAGCCAGTAGGTGGAGTCGAAGTCGACCGGCGTTGCGCCCGAACGGATTCGGGGCACCGCCGTGGGATCGAGGTCACCGTAGTGCGACGGCGCCGGGTTCGAGCCGACCAGCATCACGCCCTCGAACGCATAGTTCGTGCCGTCCCAGCTACCCGCCGTGGCCAGGGCCCGGTCGGCCGGGGAAATGCCGAGCGGCAACGCCATTGTCCGTACCCGACCGGGCGCCGCCGACCCGATGGCGCGCACGTTGTCTGCCAGCTCGCGTTGGACTCCGGTGCTGTCCAGCTGGGCGAGGTTCGCGTGGCTCGCGGTGTGCGCGCCGATCTCGTAACCGTGTTCGGCCAGCCAGGACAGCGCGCGCGGATCATTGCCGAACGGCTCATTGTTGACGTAGAACGTTGCGGTGGGCGCGAAGTCGGGATGCTCGGTGCGGAACTGTTCGAGGATGCCGATGGCGGTGTCGGGCGCGACCTGACCGTCCGCGGTGAAGGTGAGCTGGCTGAGGGTGGAGTCGTCGAAGGTGAGCACCACCGGATGGGTGCCGGCCGGGAGGTCGACGGCGCCGGAGATGTACGCGGCGGCGGTCACCGGACGGTAGTTCTCGCGATACAGCCGATCGAGCTCAGCGCGGAATTTGGCTGGCGTCTGGTCGTATTCGCTGTCCGGCGCGGCCGCCAGCTGGTGGTACATCAGTATCGGCACGACGCCGAGCTCGTTGGCGCCCACCGCGGCGGGATCGGGCGGCGGACTGCTCGCGGGCGGCGGCGTTTCCGCTAGCGCACGCTGTGGATCGACTGGTTCGGCGTCCGCCGTGCAGGCCGCGGCCGTGCACACCAGCACCGACAACATAACTCGAACACCGTAGGTCGCGTTCATCGCCACCGCGCGAACAGTACGGGAGCGCGACCATTTCGTTGCACATGAAACACCGGCAAAGTAGCGACGGCCGCGGGCCGAACCCGCGATAGTTGATCATCTTCGGACGAAAGTTGGTGTGCGCGTTGCTAGAAAGACTAGGCGTTACAGGACACCGGCGGTTGGCGGCGGTCCTGGTTATCTCAGTCTTATCAATTCTTGTCGCTTCTGTGACCCTCAGCTGGGTGCGTACCGAACCCAAGGGCTTGAGCCTGGCCGGCCTCCCGAACACGCTGATCGGCGCGACTACCCTGTCCGCCACGACATTGCGGGTGGACGCGGGTGAACACGACCCCGCCGCTATGCGACTCGAGCTCAATGGTGCGCCGGTCGCCGGCACCGTCGAAGGCAATACCGTGGTGTACCGCCCCGGCGCACTGCCCGATGGCGAGCACAAATTCACCGCCGAGATCCCGCCGAGCGTGCTGGGCTTCCTGCGCACCGGCCCCGGCGTATCCAAGACATTCACGGTGGACAACGAGCCACCGGCCCTGGAACTGACCCAACCCGCGGGCGTGACTTCCTACCGCCAGCCGGTTACTTTGCGCGGCAAGGCAAAAGGCGCCGAACGCGTCTCGGTCGGCGCCCAGTCGGTGACCCCGGCCGCCGACGGCGCGTTCGAGATAACCCTGCCCCGGATCCAGACCGGCGCCGAGGTCGTTGCCGTCGACGGCGCGGGAAACCGAACCACCGCGGCGATCACGGCAGCGGTGGAACAGCCCAAGATCAAGGCGGTCCACGTGACGGCATACGGCTGGGCGGACGACGGGCTGCGCGAGGATGTGCTGGCCATGGCCCGCGACGGACGCATCAACACCGTGCAGCTCGACATCAAGGACGAGGACGGCGTCGTGGGCTACGACTCCCAAGTACCGCTCGCCCGGGAGTCGGGCGCGGTCACCCCGATCTACGACGCTCCCACGGCATTGCGGCAATTACACGACATGGGCATCCGCGTAGTCGGCCGGATCGTCGCTTTCCGGGACAAGACGATGGCCGAATGGGCCTGGCAGACAGGGCGTTCCGACTGGGTCGTGCAAACCCCCTCGGGTCAGCCGTACTCCAGCAAGTACGGCCCGATCGCCTTCACCAACTTCGCGAACCCCGAGATGCGCAAATACAACATCGATCTCGCGGTCGAGGGGGCGAAACTCGGCTTCGACGGCATCATGTACGACTACATCCGGCGTCCGGACGGCGCACTGTCGCAGATGCATTTCCCCGGCGCAACGGTGTCGCCGACCGTCTCCATCGCCGAGTTCCTCAGGGAGAGCCGCGATCCGGTGCGTGATGCGGGCGCTGATCAAAGTGCCGCCGTGTTCGGCATCGCCTCCACCCGTCCCGATCAGATCGCCCAGGACATTCCGCTGATGTCCAAGTACGTCGACTACATCGCCCCCATGGTGTACCCCTCCCATTGGAACCCCGGCGAATACGGTGTCGCCAACCCGAACGCCCAGCCCTACGACATCACCTTCCGGTCGTTGCAGGACTTCCGCACCCAAACCCAGGGCACCGGCGCCCAGATCGTCCCGTGGTTGCAGGACTTCAGCCTGGGCGTGAACTACGGACCCGCCGAGGTGCGTGCGCAGATCGACGCCGCGAACGACGCGGGCGTCAACGGCTTCTTCCTCTGGAGCCCGACGGTGCGTTATCACCTCGCGGGCCCCTCGGACTGACCCGAGCGCACAGGTGCGAACGGCCCAGGCGCGGCGCAGGCCTGGGCCGGCTACCTGCAAAAATATAATGTGAACGACCGATCGGTTATGATGAATAAGCATGACCACACCTCACGTGACCGGCGCGGTTACGCTGGTGTGGTGAACGTTGAAGTGACGCGCCTACCGGGTATCGGTGTGCGCAAGGACTTTCCGGTCAAGGGCGGTCGCCGCCGGATCGGGGTCATCGATCACAAGGACGGCACGATCTATCTGATCGTCAGCAAAGCCGACAATCCGGAAGCCACGGATCAGATTCCGCTGTCGGCGTCGGAGGCGGCCGCGCTGGCCAACTTACTGGGCGCCCCGCAGCTGATCGCGCAGCTACGGGACGAGCACCGCGAGTTCGACGGCGTGAATACCCGGCAGTTGCTGATTCTCGATGACTCCCCCTATGCCGGCCGCCCGCTCGGCGATACCGAGATGCGCAGCCGGACACGGTGTTCCATCGTGGCGATCATGCGGGGCGGTGCGGTCATCCCCTCACCGGGCCCGGACTTCGTCTTCGCCGCAGGCGACCTGCTGGTGGTCGTCGGTACCGCCGAGGGGCTGGAAGCCGCCGCCAAAATCCTCACCGACGGCTGAGCGGTACCTTCAGCCGCTGAACACGTCGAACACTTCCTCCGCCCGGTCCCGGCTGCGGTACATATCCCAGGCCGTGTCGGCGAGCCGGTCGGGATCGAGGGTGTGACCGTTGGGCGATCCGTAGCGGTCCGGATCGGCCGTCACCATGCTGTGGATATCCCCGCGTTCGATGAGACCGCCGATGGTGAGGGTGCCCGCGTAGACGCCACGGTCGGCGAGGGCTGCATGCAGCGTGACGGCGTAGTTGCGCAGCGCGGCGGAGGGCAGCGCCAGGTGACCGAGCATGGGCATCGGCCGGACGCTGGAGAGCCCGCCCGCGAAGAGCAAGGCGCCGGAACCGCGGTCCAGCATGGCCGGGAGCACGTCGTGCACCATGTCGACGGCCGGCCAGATCCAGTCGAACGCGGATCGCGCTGTATCGGCGTCCATTTCGGTCAGTGGAACGGGGTGATGCGCCGGAGCCGGTCCGTAGTAAGCGAGTTCGATGTCGCCTTCACTCGCTATGTCGGCGACAACCGACTTCAGGCGAGCCCGGTCGGTGACGTCGGCCGCGTGGGCGGTGGCGTCGACACCTTGCGCGGCAAGGTCTTTCAGATAGCCCTCGTGGCGTGCGTCGTTGCGCGACACCAGCGCGACCCGGAATCCCTCGCTGCCGAATCGCCGCGCCATGGACATGCCGAGTCCGGGTCCGACGCCGATGATCACGGCCGTGGGTGTGCTGGACATACGATCTCCTGTTCCTAAACTGAGGGGCCCCTCGATTTAAAAACCTAGCACGAAATCGAGGAGCCCCTCGACTTTTGTAGGATGGTCACCATGACCAAACCGTTGCGCCGCGACGCGGCCCGCAATCGCGAGAAGCTGTTGCGGGAGGCCGCGGGTGTGTTCACCGAGCAAGGGCTCGACGGTTCACTGGAGGAGATCGCGCGCCGGGCCGGGGTCAGCATCGGCACGCTCTACAACCACTTTCCGCACCGCGACGCGCTCATCGACGCACTGCTGCCCGCCCGGCTCGCCGCGATGGAAGACTTCGCCGCGCGAGCAGCCGCCGAACCGGACGCGTGGCTGGCATTCAGCGGCTTCATCGAGGAGCTGCTGGACCAGTTCACCGCCGACCGCGGGCTGCTCGAGGCCTTCACCGGTAACCATCCCGCCGCCGCCCAGCTCACCGAGGCCTGCCACCGCGGCATGTCACACCTGTCGACGCAGCTGCACCGGGCCAGGCAGGCGGGTGCGGTGCGCGCCGACGCGACCGACGACGACGTGGTGCATCTGGTGTGGGCACTGTCGCTGCTCGGCGAGGCGACCGGCTCACCCGCATGGCGCCGCTGCCTGCAACTGGTCCTAGACGGCCTGCGCCCCACCGACCCACCGACGCGATAGGACCGATACCGTGCCATATGCCAAGGCCGCCAATGGAGTTCGCCTCGCGTATCAGATTGCGGGCGAGGGCGCACCGCTGTTCCTGCTCGCCGGGCAAGCCAACAACCACCACTGGTGGGACGGCATCCGGGAAGACTTCGAAACCCGATATCGCACCGTCACCCTCGACTGGCGCGGCACCGGCGACAGCGACAAGCCCGACGAGCCTTACAGCACAGCGGGTTTCGCCGACGACGTGGTCGCGGTGCTGGATGACCTGGGCATCGAACGCGCCGCGGTGTACGGCACGTCGATGGGTGGCCGGGTCGCGCAATGGCTGGCCGCCCGCCATCCCGAACGGGTGCACGGCCTCGTCCTGGGCTGCACCTCCCCCGGCGGCAGACACGGCATCGAACGCGGTCCCGAGATTCGGCGGTCGCTCGTTCAGCCCGACCAAAACGCAGCCGATCAGGCCCTGCTGGAACTGATGTACACCCCGGAGTGGCTCGCGCGCACGTCCGGCCCGTACAACACCGTCGGCGATCCCACCATGCCCGCCTACGCCAAACGACGGCACCTGATGGCCAGCAACCGGCACGACGCCTGGGATGTGCTGCCGGACATCGCAACTCCCACCCTGATCGTGCACGGCACCGAGGACCGCTTCAATCCGGCGGCGAACGCGCCGCTGCTCGCCGAGCGCATCCCGCACGCTCGCATGCGGTTGATCGCCGGCGCACGGCACGCCTACTTCGACGAATTCCGTGCCATCGCAAGCCCGCTCGTGCTGGACTTTCTGGACGAGGTCGGCCCGTAACGCCAGCCGCGGCCCGACTTCTGACATTGATTTCGCCGAAAGTCTTGACGCGGGCAACATCCCGGAGTTACTATTCCCACAGAGGAAAACATTCGAAGTGGCTCTCCCATGTGCCCGATTATCGAATGCCTATTGTGCTGCCGCGAATATGCGAGTAATTTGATGCGTTGCGCTGGCTGCCTCCTGTCCGACCCCACGAACCAATCCGTTGTGATCACCACCGATACCGTGGTCCTCACTTCCTATGGTGTGCGAGTTCCGTTCGGGTAGGCGATCACACGCAATTCATCAGCATGAGGTCGTGGAAGGACGCACCGTGTCAGTCTCCCCGCACCAAGCCACCCACAACGCCCAGGTCATCGCCGGTGTCCCCGGCGCACCGAAGCGGGTGTCTTTCGCCAGAATTCGTGAGCCGCTCGACGTTCCGGGGCTGCTCGACCCCCAATTCGATTCATTCCAATGGCTGATCGGCGCGCCGCAGTGGCGGGCCCGCGCCGCCACCCGCGGCCAGGACAACTCGGCGGGCGGCCTCGAAGAGGTGCTCGCCGAGCTCTCGCCGATCGAAGATTTCGCAGGCACGATGTCGCTGTCGCTGTCCGACCCGCGATTCGAAGAGGTCAAGGCCTCCGCCGACGAGTGCAAAGACAAGGACATGACCTACGCGGCGCCGTTGTTCGTCACCGCGGAGTTCATCAACAACAACACCGGTGAGATCAAGAGCCAGACGGTCTTCATGGGAGATTTCCCGATGATGACCGACAAGGGCACGTTCATCATCAACGGCACCGAGCGCGTCGTCGTCTCGCAGCTGGTTCGTTCGCCGGGCGTCTACTTCGACCACTCGGTCGACAAGACCACCGAGAAGGACCTGCACAGCGCCCGGGTCATTCCGTCGCGCGGCGCGTGGCTGGAGTTCGACATCGACAAGCGCGACACGATCGGTGTGCGCATCGACCGCAAGCGTCGTCAGCCGGTCACCGTGCTGCTCAAGGCTTTCGGCTGGACCGCGGAGCAGATCGCCGAGCGTTTCGGCTTCTCCGAGATCATGATGTCGACGCTGGCGAAAGACCACACGACCGGCACCGACGAAGCGCTGCTCGACATCTACCGCAAACTGCGGCCCGGCGAACCGCCGACCAAAGAGTCCGCGCAGCACATGCTGGAAAACCTGTTCTTCAAGGAGAAGCGCTACGACCTGGCCCGCGTCGGCCGCTACAAGGTCAACAAGAAGCTCGGCCTGCACATCGACCAGATGACGCTGACCGAAACAGATCTCGTCACCATCATCGAGTACCTGGCCCGCCTGCACCGCGGCGACAAGGCCATGAACTCGCCGGACGGCGTCGAACTTCCGATCACCGTCGACGACATCGACCACTTCGGTAACCGACGTCTGCGCACCGTCGGCGAGCTGATCCAGAACCAGGTCCGGCTCGGCCTGTCCCGCATGGAACGTGTTGTGCGCGAACGGATGACGACCCAGGACATCGAGGCGATCA
Source organism: Nocardia suismassiliense (assembly GCF_900269665.1). Classification (GTDB taxonomy): domain Bacteria; phylum Actinomycetota; class Actinomycetes; order Mycobacteriales; family Mycobacteriaceae; genus Nocardia; species Nocardia suismassiliense. Next base: position 3,989,749 of record NZ_LT985361.1, on the reverse strand, counting down.
CCCCGCAGACCCTGATCAATATCCGCCCGGTGAGCGCGGCGATCAAGGAGTTCTTCGGCACCTCGCAGATGTCGCAGTTCATGGACCAGAACAACCCGTTGTCCGGGCTCACCCAGAAACGCCGCCTCACGGCGCTCGGCCCGGGTGGCCTCTCGCGGGAACGGGCCAGCATCGAGGTCCGCGACATCCACTTCAGCCACTACGGCCGCATGTGCCCGATCGAAACGCCGGAAGGCCCGACCATCGGTCTCATCGGCTACCTCTCGGTGTTCGCGCGGGTCAACCCCTTCGGCTTCATCGAGACGCCGTACCGCAAGGTGGTCGACGGCCGGGCCACCGACGAGGTGATCTACCTGACCGCCGACGAAGAGGAACGCTATATCCGCGCCCAGGCCAACTCGCCGGTCGACGCGCAGGGGCGACTGGTCGAGCAGAAGGTCCTCGCGCGGCGTTTCGGTGACGAAGTCGAGTTCGTCTCCCCCGCCGAGGTCGATTACATGGATGTCTCACCGCGCCAAATGGTTTCGGTCGCGACGGCCATGATCCCGTTCCTCGAACACGACGACGCCAACCGCGCGCTGATGGGCGCCAACATGCAGAAGCAGGCGGTGCCGCTGATCCGTTCCGAGGCCCCCGTGGTGGGCACCGGCATGGAGCTACGCGCGGCCATCGACTCCGGCGACATGGTCGTCAACGAAAAACCCGGTGTGGTGGAAGAGGTTTCGGCCGACTACCTCACGGTGATGGCCGACGACGGCACCCGCAAGAGTTATCGCCTGCGCAAGTTCGACCGGTCGAATCAGGGCAACTGCGTGAACCAGCGCCCGATCGTCGACGAGGGCGCGCGAGTCGAAGCGGGGCAAGTCCTCGCCGACGGTCCGTGCACCGAGAACGGCGAGATGGCGCTGGGCAAGAACCTGCTCGTCGCGATCATGCCGTGGGAAGGCCACAACTACGAAGACGCGATCATCCTGTCCCAGCGCCTGGTCGAGGAGGACGTGCTCACCTCGATCCACATCGAAGAACACGAAGTCGACGCTCGCGACACGAAATTGGGCGCCGAGGAGATCACCCGCGATATTCCGAACATCTCCGATGACGTGCTCGCCGACCTCGACGAGCGCGGCATCATCCGGATCGGCGCGGAGGTGCGTGACGGCGACATCCTCGTCGGCAAGGTCACCCCGAAGGGCGAGACCGAGTTGACTCCCGAGGAGCGGTTGCTGCGCGCCATTTTCGGGGAGAAGGCGCGCGAGGTGCGCGACACCTCACTGAAGATGCCGCACGGCCAATCCGGGAAAGTTATTGGCATTCGGGTCTTTTCGCGCGAGGACGACGATGACCTACCGCCGGGCGTGAACGAGCTGGTGCGCGTGTACGTGGCGCAGAAGCGCAAGATCCAGGACGGCGACAAGCTCGCCGGTCGCCACGGCAACAAGGGTGTTATCGGCAAGATCCTGCCGACCGAGGACATGCCGTTCATGACCGACGGCACGCCCGTCGACATCATTCTGAACACCCACGGTGTGCCGCGCCGAATGAACATCGGCCAGATCCTCGAGACCCACCTGGGCTGGATCGGCAAAACCGGTTGGGAAGTCGAAGGCGCACCCGACTGGGCCGAAACACTGCCCGAGGAACTGCTCGCCGCACCCGCGAACAGCAATCTAGCCACGCCCGTATTCGACGGCGCGCGCGACGAGGAGCTCACCGGTCTGCTCGGCTCGACGCTACCCAATCGCGACGGCGAGGTGATGGTCGGTCCGGACGGCAAGGCCACTTTGCTCGACGGGCGCTCGGGCGAACCGTTCCCCTATCCGGTGGCGGTCGGCTACATGTACATCCTGAAGCTGCACCACCTGGTCGACGACAAGATCCACGCCCGTTCGACCGGCCCGTACTCGATGATCACCCAGCAGCCGCTCGGTGGTAAGGCGCAGTTCGGTGGTCAGCGCTTCGGCGAAATGGAGTGCTGGGCCATGCAGGCCTACGGCGCGGCCTACACTCTGCAGGAACTGCTGACGATCAAATCCGACGACATCGTGGGCCGGGTCAAGGTGTACGAGGCGATCGTCAAGGGCGAGAACATTCCGGAGCCGGGCATTCCGGAGTCCTTCAAGGTGCTCCTGAAAGAACTCCAGTCGCTGTGCCTCAACGTCGAAGTGCTGTCCTCGGACGGCATGGCGATCGAGATGCGCGACGGCGACGACGAGGATCTGGAGCGCGCCGCGGCGAACCTGGGCATCAACCTGTCCAGGAACGAAGCGGCAACCATCGAAGATCTGCCCGGCTGACCCCAGCCGCCGGACGCCGGGATCGAGCCGCGATGTGTATCGCGCCTCGATCCCGGTCAGTCCCCACCGCTCAGTCCGCAGACGTTGCTGCCGGTATCCGCATTGCCGCACTACTTCTGACATCCGCACGCGTGTCAGTTCGGCAAGTCGGTGTGCGGGAAACCAGACAGTGTGCGGCTGTCAGACGTGCACCGCGGCGATCGCGTCGACCGCTTCCGGATTCTTCGGCTTGGTCCGCGGCAGGAAGAACGCCGGCACCAGCGTGAGCACGGTCAGCACCAGCGCCACGATGTAGGTGTGGCTGAATGCCGTTGCGGCCTGGCTCAATCCGGTCTCCAGCACGCCCGGCGGCAGCTGGCTCGCGAACTCCGGGTTGGCGTTGGCCGCGATCGCCGGCTTGGCGAACTCCTCCTTGTTCAGGAAGTTGGTCAGCACCACCGAGATCACCGCGGTGCCGATCGAGCCCGCGGTCTGGTTCACGATGTTCATCAAGGTCGAGCCGCGGGCGACCTGCTGATGGCTCAGCGTCTGGATCGCCGCGGTCATGATCGGCATCATCGTGCAACCCATGCCCAGACCCATCACGAACAGCGCGCCGAGCATGATCGGGTACGAGGTGTCCACGCCGAGCTTGGTGAAGAACACCGTGCTGAACGCGATCAGCGTGATGCCGACCAGCACGATCTTGCCCGGCCCGATCTTGTCGACCAGCCGTCCGGCGACCGGCATGGTGATCATCGCGCCCAAACCCTGTGGGATCAGCAGCAAGCCGGCCATCAGTGCCGATTCGCCGCGGATCTGCTGCAGATAGGTCGGCAGCAGCAACGCCCCGCCGAAGAATGCGATGGCGAACAGCACCATGGTGAGCACCGCGAAGGTCAGCGCGCGGTTGCGGAACAGATGCAGATCGATCAGCGGATGTTCGGTGCGCAGCGCGTGGAAGACGAACGCCACCATGAGAACCAAGCCGATGATCGCCGGCAGCAACACCTTCGTCGCCAGCACCGTTCCCTCACCGGGAATGGACGAGACGCCGAACAGGAACAGCGCGAGCCCGGGCGAGGCGAGCAGCATGCCGAGGAAGTCGAACGACTCCGACGGCTCCGGCTTGTCCGCCGGGAATATCACCTGCGCCAAGACCAGCGAGATGATGCCGATCGGCACGTTGATCAAGAAGATCCACTGCCAGTGGAATTCGATCAGCCAGCCGCCGAGGATCGGTCCGCAGATCGGACCGAGCAGCATCGGCACCCCGAGCACCGCCATCACCCGGCCGACCCGCTGCGGGCCCGCCGCATGGGTCATGATCGTCATGCCCAGCGGCATCAGCATGCCGCCACCGATGCCCTGGATCACCCGGAACGCGATGAGCGACTCGATGTTCCACGCGGTGGCGCACAGCACCGAGCCGAGCACGAAGAACGTCAGCGCCGCCATGTAGAGGCGTTTCGTGCCGAACCGATCCGCCGCCCAGCCGGTCAGCGGAATGACGGTGGCCAGCGCCAATGTGTAGCCGGTGATCGTCCACGCCGCGATGGCGTAGCTCGTGCCGAACTCGGCTTGGAAAGTAGGCAGCGCGATATTGACGACGGTGATGTCGAGGATCGACATGATCGCGCCGAGCACGACCACGCCTGCCACCTTGAAGACCGCCGCGTCGAGTTTGTCGGCGGTCGGATCAGGCCCCGTAGCCTGAGTATCCGGAGGTTGAGTCACCGCTTCAGCGTTCCATCTCTTCGCCTCCTACACCAGCAATTTCTGGGTGGATTCAGCAGAACAGAATTCCAGGGCGGCGCGGGCGGCCGCTGTTGCCGCGGCACTTGCGGGGAGCAGCGGCAGGCGGACGGCCGGGCTCGGGATACGTCCTTCGGCGGCCAGGACCGCCTTGATGACGGAGGGGTTGGGTTCGGCGAAGAGGGCTGCGGACAGCGCGGCGAGGCGGTGGCTGATGGCGCGGGCCTCGTCGATCGGCCCATCACGCCAAGCTGTCACCAGGGCGGCGAACGAGGCGGTGGCGAGGGTCGCGGAGGCGAGGATGCCGCCGGTCGCGCCGAGGGCAAGCAGCGGTGCGGCGTACAGGTCGTCACCGGCGAGGACGGCGAAATCGCCTGGGCGCGTGCGCATCAGCTCGATGGTGGTGTCGTCGATGGCGCCGACGGCGTGTTTGACGCCGATGATGTTCGGCTCCGCGGCGAGCTCGCGCAAGGTGTCGGCGCCGAGGGTGCGGCCGGTGCGGTACGGAATGTTGTAGACGACCAGCGGGACCGGGCTGCTGGCCGCGAGGGCGCGGAAGTGGGCGAGCACACCGGCTTCGGAAGGGCGGGTGTAGTAGGGGACGACGGTGAGCGCGGCGGTGATGTGCGAGCTGAGGCCGGCGAGTGCGTCGATCGAGTCAGCGGTGCAGTTGGATCCGGCGCCGACGATCAAGGGGGCGTTGTGTTCTCGGCACGCGCGGGCGCAGATCTCGACGACGAGGTTGCGCTCGGCGGCGTTCAGGGTCGCGGTTTCCGCGGTGGTGCCGAGGGCGACCAGACCGGTCGCGCCGTCGGTGAGTGCCGAATGTGCCAGGCCCGCCAGTGCATCGGCCGCTAGCGCGCCGTCCGCGGTGAACGGGGTGACCAGGGGGACGAAGAGGCCTGCGAGCGTCATGAATACAAGCGTGACCTCGTTGAACCTTCAGGTCCAGTTCACGTTTCTACATTCGAGCATAAGGTGAACTGATGCTCGATATTCGGAAGTTGCGGCTGCTGCGTGAGCTGGCGCATCGCGAGACCATCGCGGCGGTCGCCGACGCGCTCGCCTACACGCCCTCCGCCGTCTCCCAGCAGCTCAGCGCGCTCGAACGCGAAGCCGGTGTGCCGCTGCTGGAGCGGACCGGGCGGCGGGTGACGCTGACCCCGGCCGCGCGCACCCTCGTCGAGCACGCGGAGACGATCCTCGCGGTGCTCGAGCAGGCCGCCGCCGACTTGGCCACCAGCCGCGCCGAACTCACCGGGACGTTGCGGATCGGCGCTTTCCCGACTGCCGTCCGGACGATCCTGTCCCCCGCGCTCGTCGCGTTGAGTCGCGACCATCCCGGGCTGGAACTGATGGTGACCGAACTGGATCCGGCGACCGCGCCCGCCGCGCTGCGGGCCGAGACCCTGGACGTAGCGCTGGTGCAGGAGTACGACTATGTGCCCGTCGAGCCGGATTCGGCGCTCGATACCGAGCCGCTGCTCGAGGAAACCATCTATCTGGCAGCGCTGTCCGACGCGTCGCTGGGCGCGCATCGCGAAACCTCGTGGATCGCAGGCACTCCCGACACGTTGTGTCACACGATGACCGTGCGTGCCTGTCAGGCAGCGGGATTCACGCCACACGTGCGTCATCACGCCGATGATTTCGGCACCGTGCTCGCGCTGGTCGCGGCGGGACAGGGGGTGGCGTTGGTGCCGGAGCTCGGCGCGTTGACGTGTCCGGCGGAGGTCACGCTGACGCCGTTGACGACGCGGCGGCGGACATTGCTGGCGTATCGGCGGGGCACCGGTGACCATCCGGCTGTTCGGGCGGCGCGCTCGGCGCTGCGCGCTTCGGTGGCGCAAGGTAGTGCAGCCACACAGAGCCGTGCGGCCGCGCAGGGTAATGCGACTGCGCAGAGCAACGCAGCCACGGAGAGCAATGCGGCTGTGCAGAGCAACGCGGTCGTGCAGGGCAGTGCGACTGCGCAGGGCAGTGCGGCCGCGCAGGGCAGTGCCGCCGGGTCGGCTCAGCGCAGCAGGTAGCGGCTGGTCGGTACGACGTCGATGTCGCGGTCGGCACCGAAAGTGGCCACGCTCTTCATCATTCGGCCGATTCGGCGCGTCAGTTCGGCATTGTCACCGGCACTGCCATAGAACGCGTGCGGGTCGGTGAGCGCTTCGATGGGGAAGAGTTCCTCTACGATCGCGGCGATGTCGGGGGCGTCGTTCGTGACGCGGTCGAGCACGAGATTCTGGACGTAGCCGAAGGTCGCCTGAGTGGTGATGGCGACTTCGGTGTGCTTGTCGCGCCAGCGATGCAGCCATTCGGTGTGCGGGAGCGTGTCCGGTCGTCGGAGAAATGCGAGGTTGGCCAGGCCCGGCGCCCGCTGGCCGAGCGGGACGGCGGGCGGCTCGATCGGGCGTGCTTCCTCGACGTGCCAGCCGGCGACCCGCTTCGCGACCTCAGCGAGAACTTTTGTGACGGCTTCGGTTTCGCGCGGTTCGGATATCCATGCGCTGACCACCGCGGCTACCGGCTCATCGAAGGTGGTCAGCCGGAGCATGGCGTTCGAGACCTCGGCGTCGGCGATGTTCACCTGTAGCGCAGTAGTTCCGGCGGCGGCCAATCGTGCGGTCAGTTCGTCGGCGAGCAGATCGCCGGCGTCCCAGAGTGCGAACATCACCTTCATCGCGCGGCCACTTTCTGTAACAGGTTTCACTTCTGCGCAGGGTAGCTCAATCCTGTCTCGATCCGCCCGTCTGCGGGTGCTCACCACTCTGACCTGGAGCAACGCCACCCGCACACGCGAGTGAATAGTCGCCTCTTCGCCGGGTAAACGGTCCGCATCGACCGAAGAGGGGTGGCCTGTGAAGACGATTTCGACCGACATTCCGGCGCGACTGGATCGTTTGCCGTGGTCGCGCTGGCACTGGATGGTGGTGATCGGGCTCGGGTCCGTCTGGATCCTGGACGGCCTAGAGGTCACCGTCGTCGGCAGCGTGGCGAGCCGGTTGTCCGAGCCGGGGAGCGGCCTGAACATCACGGCCGCACAGGTTTCCGGCATCGCGGCGGCCATGTACGTCGCGGGCGCGGGCTGTGGCGCGCTGTTCTTCGGTTGGCTCACCGACAGATTCGGCCGCAAGAAGCTGTTCTTGATCACCCTCGCCGTGTATCTCATCGCGACAGCGCTTACCGCAGTGTCGTTTTCGGTGTGGTGGTTCATCCTGTTCCGCTTCCTCACCGGATTCGGCATCGGCGGCGAATACGCGGCGATCAACTCCGCGATCGATGAGCTCATCCCGCGCAAATATCGCGGACGCATCGACATCGTGATCAACGGGACGTTCTGGCTCGGCGCCGTCGGCGGCTCACTGCTGTCCGTCGTCGCATTGAACACCAACCTGTTTCCGGCGAACATCGGCTGGCGCTTGACCTTTGCGCTGGGCGCCGTGTTCGGGCTGGTCATTCTGGTGGTGCGTCGTCACGTACCGGAGAGTCCGCGCTGGATGTTCATCCACGAGCGGGAGGACGCGGCCGAGCGGACCGTCGTTGACATCGAAAAGCAGGTGCGTGCCGACACCGGTCGCGAACTCGAAGATGTGTCGGATCAGCGCATCGAGATCCACCAGCGACGCACCATCAGCTTCCGCGAGATCGCCGCGGTGATGGTGCGGCACTATCCGCGGCGCAGCGTGCTCGGGCTCGCGCTGTTCATCGGGCAGGCGTTTCTGTACAACGCCATCACCTTCAATTACGCGCTCATCCTGTCGAAGTCGTTTCATGTGGCCGACGATCGGGTGGGTTACTACTTCGCCGTGATCTGCTTCGGCAACTTCCTCGGCCCGCTGCTGCTCGGCCGGCTGTTCGATACGATCGGACGCAAGCCGATGATCACGGGCTGCTACCTCGGCTCGGCGGTTCTCTTGTTCGGCACCGCATGGCTTTTCCAGGCCGGCGTGTTGTCGGCGGTGACGTTGACCGCGTGCTGGACGGCGGTGCTGTTTGTCGCGTCCTGCGGCGCCAGCGCGGCGTATCTGACGGTGAGCGAGATCTTCCCGATGGAGACGCGGGCCATGGCCATCGCGTTCTTCTACGCGATCGGCACCGTCGCGGGTGGTGTGGCCGGGCCGCTGGTGTTCTCCAAGCTGGCCGCCGAGGGTGATCCCGGCAAGACCGCGCTCGCCTTCGCCATCGGCGCCACCGCGATGTTCGCCGCCGGGCTGGTCGAGCTGGCTTATGGCGTACGGGCAGAGGGTCGTTCGCTGGAGGACATCGCGAAACCGTTGAGCGCCACCGCCGCGTCGGGTAATCCGACCCAGACTTCCTAAATTGTCTGAGACAATTTAGGATCGAGGCCAGTCACCCAGAAGGGACGCCCATGCCGCACGCTCCGACTCGGGCCTTCAACAGCCTCGTCACCTCCGGCTGGGATCGGCTTGCCCGGGTCTACAACACTCCCCTGGTTCAGCGAGTCGCCTACCAGCCGCCGCAGGACGAGATCATCGACCAGCTGCGGCGGGCCGGGATCCACCGGATCGCCGATGTCGGTTGCGGCACCGGCATTCTCGCGTCGCGCATCCAGCAGGAGCTGGCGGCCGAGGTGGTGTACGGCTGCGATGCCTCCGCCGGCATGCTCCGGCAGGCGAAAGCGCGTTCCCCCGAGGTGAATTGGATCAATCGACGGGCCGAAGACCTCGGTCTGCCCGACGGGGCGGTCGACGCCGTCGTCTCCACCCATGCCTTTCACTTCTTCGATCATGCGGCAGCGCTCGCGGAGTTCCACCGGATCGTCTCACCCGGCGGGCTACTCGCGATCGTCCTGAACAATCCGCGCAGTCGGTTCGCCCGATTGTTGCAGCCCCAGCCGATTCAGAACGTCGCCTACTTCCCCTCGCCTGCGGAGATGCGGCTGCTGGTGGAGAACGCGGGCTTCCGGGTCACCGAGCAGCGACCGGTACGCAGGCCCCTCCCGGACGCGCTGGTGCCCGATGTGCTGACTGTCGCCCGGCGGGCTTGATCGAGAATCACTGTGCCGCAACCCAGCTCGGCACCGCACTGGCGGACCCGAACGACTCGCCGGCACCGCTACCCCTAGGTCACGACACATTTGCTGGCCCTCGCGCCAACTCGGTGCGCCTTCCCGACGAGCTGTCGGTGTGCCGGGGTAATCTAATCGACCGGAACGCGCTGCCCCAGCCCCCGTCAGCCGACCGTTTTCAGTACCGATATCGGTCGAGGTGGAGAGGGGCAGGTTGTTGGATCAGTCTGTTGATGTTCCGGAAGTCACGCCGGAGGGCGGCGGCTTTCCCGCCGGGGGTCCGGCCGCGCTGGTGGGCGACGCCGGCGTCATCGGGCCCGAGACAGTGCGGCCGGTCGAGGAAGTGCTGGGCGCGGGCAGCGCACAAAACGCCGGGACGTTCCGTTTCTGGCTGGCCGACCAGCGTTGGGAATGGTCCGACGAGGTCGCGCTCATCCACGGCTACGAACCGGGAGTGGTGCGGCCGTCCACCGAACTGCTGCTGTCACACAAGCACCCCGAGGACCGCGAACAGGTGGCGAACACCCTCGCCCGCACCCTCGAAACCGGCGAACCGTTCTGCAGCAGACACCGCATCATCGACACCAGAGGCAGCGTGCACCACGTCCTCGTCGTCGGCGACGACATGGCCGACGACGACGGACACGTGATCGGCACCTCCGGGTACTACATCGACATCACCAACACGCTCGAAGAAGACCGCAGACAGACCCTCAACGGCGCGCTCCCCGAGCTGTACACCGCGCGGGCCGCGATCGAACAGGCCAAAGGCGTCCTGATGCTGATCTACGGCATCACCGCCGACCAGGCGTTCCGGGTGCTCACCTGGCGGTCCCAGGAGACCGGCACCAAACTGCGCACCCTGGCCACCCAGCTCGTTTCCGAGGTCAACACGCTCGACGGGCAGGTGGTCGAGCTGCGCACCCGCTTCGACCACCTGCTGCTCACCGTGCACGAACGGCTGTGAACTCAGCGGCGGCGATCCAGGATCTTGCTCACGTCGACGGTGCGGTCGACCACGGCGCGCGCAAGATCCGGTAGCCGGCCGCGCGTAGTGCGGGCATAGCCACGCAACGCGTCGAACGCGGTCTCCGGATCGAGGTCGCCGTGCGCGGCCAGAATCCCCTTCGCCTGCTCGATCACCACCCGGCTCTGCAGCGCCGACTGCAACTGCCCGTTGACCGTCCGGTGGCCCGCCAGCAGCCGAGCCTGCAAAATCGCGATACTCGCGATATCCGCCAGCGCCTGCCCCACCAGCAGATCGTCCTCCGTCATATGTCCCTCGCCGGTGCTGAACAGATTCAGCGCCCCCACCCGGTCCGCCCGCAACCGCAGCGGCAACGCATACACCGACCGAAAGCCCTCCAGCAGAGCCTGTTTCGCGAACGCAGGCCACCGGTCGCGCACCTCCTCCAGATCCTCGACAATGACCTGTTCGCTGTCGCGATACGACTGCACACACGGCCCGTCCTGCGCCTGGATCTGCAACAACTCCAGCCACCGCGTCGCCTCACTGGTCGAAGCCAGCACCTTCAGCTCCCCGTCCTCCCCCGCCAACAGCACGGCCGCGGTATCGACAGGTAGCAGGTCGACAGCCCGATCCAGCAGCTCCTGCACCACGTCCACCGGGTCATACTCCTCCACCAGCGAGTCCGCCAACTGCACAAACGCCTCGACCAGCCGCCGCTCCCGACTCATACCCGCCCTCTCCTTCCGGTCCGCCGACACCGCACGGCCCATTCGTACTATGCGTAATGCCCCCACTGCTCGCCACCAATCCGCCCCCCACCCCCCTCCTCCGTCACACCCCCTGCGCCCGACCATCTTTCACGCCCCACTCACCCCCCTCGCCACGCCGCTCACCAGGCGATTCGCTACCCCGGGGGTACCTGAGGTAATCTCTTCGAGCGCCCAGCAATGGGCGCGGAACGGGCTGTGGCGCAGCTTGGTAGCGCACCTGACTGGGGGTCAGGTGGTCGCAGGTTCAAATCCTGTCAGCCCGACCAAGAAAATCCCCTCTGACCTGCGGTCGGAGGGGATTTTCTCATTTGACGATCCGGAGTTGGGGACCATTTGGGGACCGTTCGCTGTCCATGGCCGCCAGCAGCTCCGGAATCTGCGGCCCGCCGTGCGGCGCGGTGAGGAACCTCGACAACAGATCGCCGTCGTTCTGCAACGCCTTGATGTCGGGGTGCAGATACCTCTGCGTAATCCGTGGGTCGGTGTGTCCGGCGATCTGCTGGAGTCGATGCAGCGGGACGCCGGCGTCGGCGAACCAGGTCAGGCCGGTGTGCCTGAGGTCGTGCCTACGCAGGTGTTCGTAGCCGAGCTTCGCAACGACCTCGTGCCAGTGCGTCGCCTTCCGGAGCACACCGGTTTGTATCCGGCCACCACGCGGGCCGACGAACAATCGCGCGTCCGGTCGACTGTTGGCGGCCTGGATCCGCTTGAGCACCAGCGGGCGGATGTTCTCGATGATCGGAATCCGCCTCGACCGTTTGCCTTTCGTGCCTTTGTCTTTCAGTCCGCCCGGACCGGGTGACGTCTGCCGACGCAGCCGCCAGACCCATTCCGTCGTGTCGATATCGTCGACCCGGCATCCGGAGACTTCTCCGATTCGCACCGCGGTGCACGCCGCGAAGATCACGACGTCGCCCCAGCCCCGGTAACCGTCGGCCGACGCGGCGACCAACGCGTCGGCGAGATTGGTCAGTGTCAGCCAGTCCGGGAGCGCGAGCGATCGGGGGTCATCGAGTTCGTCCTCGTATCGTTCGTACTGGCGTTGCCAACCGCTGACCTCGACTCGGTTCCGGTCGATCACTTCGTCACGGACTGCCTGGTCCAGCACGCGGGATAGCGCTGCCAAGCTGTTCTTTACTGCTGACTTGCTGACGCCGTCAGCGATCCAGCCCATGACTGCACGGTCGGCAAGGCCTGCGGTAATCATGGTGACCGGGATGTGGCCGAGTGCCGGTACTACGCGGCGGTTCCAGGCTGGTAAGTAGGCATCCCCCGCTGTCTTCTCTTCAAGTCCGCGCATGGCTGCGGCCCAGTTGTCGTCGCCGTAGTCCTTGAGCGTGGCGGTCGCGGCCTTCGGGTCGACACCGCGGGCTGCGGCACTTCGGATCTTGCTTACCCACTCCTCGGCTTCTTCGCGTGTGTCGAAGGCTGCCGACTTGGACGGCCGCGCCTTGCTGATGGGATCGGTCCATCGCACTCGTGCGCGGAATGGCGTGGCGCGGTTGCGTTCTTCGATGTCCGCTCGGATCTCTACCCCGAGCGGAATCAATCGAACTGGGTCGGTGCCCATCACGCCGCCGTCGGGTCGATGCGGTTGCGTTGGAGGTAGGCCAGAACGTCGGCGCCGAGATACCGCGTCACTCGATCGGATAGATGAACGAATGGCGGGCCTTGCGGTGGGCGGGCTGTGCGCCAGCGTCGCAGGCTCGACGGATCCACCTTGAGCACCGCGGCAACGTCTTCCGTTGTATACCAGGCGTTCTCGGTCAGCTCCCATACTTCTCGGGCGTTGGTGTCGGTCATGATCAGGTTCCTTCTGTTCTGGTGTATTCCTGGGCGGCGGTGAGTGTTCGGGTGACGGTTGATGAGCTGAGTTCGACTTGCTCGGCGATGCGGGCGTGTGACCAGCCGTGGTCGTGGCGCAGGCGCAGAATCTCGGCGACCTTGCGGGGATCGCGGCGCCCGGCGGGGTCTGCTCCGCACACGCGGTCGGCGACCAATGACCAATGATCGGGCGCTGCGCTGGCCTCGATTTCGATGCATTCGACTGGTTCGAGTTCGCGCGCTACGCGGGATTCGGTCAGTTCCGTCGACGTCGAGCGAGTTTCGGTGTGCACTTCCCGCACTGACATGGTGCGGACTGGTTCGGAGCTGTGCACCGGTTCCGGCTTACTGCGCACGGTCGGTGAATGATGGTGCTCACGGCCGATCATGTGCGCCAGCGCCGCACCCATTCCGAGAACCACAACGGGTAGACAGGCGACAAGCACAGTAACCGGCCACGGTGCCGTGCTCATTCCCGCGGCTTGCATGAGGTGGTAAGCAACTTGCCCCACCGCACCCAACACGAGGCTGCCGAACGCCGAATACTTGGCGTAGCTGCGGGTTCGGTCCGAGCGGACCCGACCGGACAGCCACACATACAGCGCGTAGGAGGCGTATGCCTCCATCCCGATCGGCAGCGTAATCGCGGTGTTGATCGTGAAGTCGTCGGCGATACCCGGCAGCGGATGCACCGGACCGAACCCGGTCAGCTCACCAAGCCCGACCCAACCGGACCAGATCGCCACGAACGCCGGTAACGCCAACAGCAGTACCGGCCCCGCCCTCGGCGACGGACCAGCCTCGTGTGCACTGACATCGGGTGCGCGGCGGTGCGCAGCATCGTTGCTGCGCCCCGCCTCGTCACCGGAGTCATATCCGGTCACGGCTCATGCACCGCCGTTCGTGCCGGTGGGTGTGTAGACGGCGGTGTAGAGCTTGGCGCGTTCGTCGTTCGGGTCCTGTCCGACGTAGGTGACCGAGAGCACGGCGCCCATCTCGAAGGCTCCGGCGCCGGCCTTTTCCAGGGCGGTGCCGATGGCTTGTTCCATCCGCCAGGTCGGGTACAGGTTGCGGGGTCCGGCGGGGGTGTCGATGGTGATGAACAGCTGCAGGACTGGGTTGCCCTTCTTGTCCTTGTCGACCTCACCGGGGGCGCCGTTGAACTTGAGCTTCGGCTGCTCGCCGATCTCTACGATGCGGCCGTAAATAGTGGTGTTGGGTGGGGTGTTCTTACCGAACGCGCTCGGCGGCTTGCTCGCCGCGGCCTTGAATCGCTGGCTGTAGTCGATGCTCATGAGAATGTTTCCTTTCGGTGAATGGTGTTCAGCGGCTGCGGGTCCGGCCTGCTGGCCGAAACCTTGGCTGTTGTGGTCGGTCCAGGTACGGGACAGGTGTGAGGTCTTCGAGCTGGTACCCGGCGTCGAAGTGGTCGGCGAGGTCTTTGCCGCTGCGGGCTTGCAGGACCCGGACTTCTCCGACCCGGCCGGCGAGGGTGTCGGCGACTTTGGCGGCGTGGCGGTAGCCGGGACAGTCGCGGTCGGCGACCACAATCACCCGCCCCGCCCCGACGAGCCAGCGCGCGTGCTCTGGCTTCCAACTGCCTGCGCCCATGGCGTTGCAGGTGGCGATCAGCCCGGCCTGGTTGGCACGCTGCACGTCCTTCTCGCCCTCACACACGAAGATTTCGCGGCCGGTGTCGAGGGCTTCGCGGATGTGGTTGAGCCGCCATGGGATCGGCGCGAAACCTCCCGGCTCCCATGCGGTCCCGGTCCAGCGTGCCTGCCAGAACGACTTGGCATATCCGTACTCGTGCGGGGTGTGCACGCGGGTTACCGCGCCTTCGACACGTCCGTCCGGCCATCGGTAGACGTATGTGTCGACGTTCGCCGCCGGGCCGGTCTGGGTTCCGAGGTCCCGCCGTGCTGGAATCGGGAATCGGGCGGCCTGGATCGCCCGTTCTACCGGTGCGAGCTGCTGCTCGCTGGTGGTGGTGCGCGGTTGAGTCCGCGGGCTGCGGCGGTTGGGGTCGCGTTCGGGGAGCCGGTCGAACATGTCACGGACCCGAAGATCCAACCGCGCCAGCACGTCCCGGTCGTCACATCCGGCGAAGCAACGCACGATCGTCTTGGACTGGCTCGGGTCGTAGCGGACACCCAGTGACGGGTTGTGGTGGTGCCCGTCGGCTTCGTGGACGGGGCATAGGTAGCGCACCCAGCCAGACTGTGAGCCCTTGCCAGTACCCATCGTGCGATCCAACGCGGTGGTGATGATCTGCCACGAACGCCCTTGCGCCTGTTGCGGTTCCACGAGTTCACCGCCCCCGCTCGATCCCGCGACGCTGCCGGGCAGCTCCGAAAACCGGTACCGGCGTGTCCGGGGTGAACCGTGCGACATCGGGGGCGTTGCGTTCGTAGTCGACCTGGAAGGTCTCCCCGGCCAGTTCGCGGGCTTGTTCCAGGCTTCGCTGCTGCACCTGGGAGACCTGCTCGTGTCCGAGGTCGCGGTAGTGCTCGATCCAGTCGAGGAAACGCCGCGTGGCTTCCGGGGCGCGTACCCAGTCGTTGTACGCGGTGTGCAAGTACCTCCAGTCCTCGTGGTGCGGACTACCCAGCCACCGTGCATCGATGTCGTAGCGCTGATCAGCGAGTCGGTCGATCTCGCTCGCGGGCTGTCCCAAGTCCTCGGCGTGGAACACCTCATCGCGGAGCCGAACCAGTTCGGCGAAGTCGACGCGCATGGCTTCTTCGTGTTCGCGTTCCATCTCAGCGGCTCCGTTCGATCACGCGGCGCTGCGGAGTCCGGTCCCCCTGGGCTGCTTTGCGCTCGGCGCGGACGAGTCGCTGATAGCAGGCGTCGCAGCGGCCGCGGCCGCCGTAGCGAGCACCGCCGTGACCGGCGGCACGTGGATCGCCGGTCGTCACACCGCATTTCACGCAGCTGCCGGGGTTCCGCACCGGCTGCAGTTTCGGCTGCTGTTGAGTCGGCGGCTCGCTGATCAGGCCGAGCATTTTCAGCAGTTCGGCGGCGTCGGCGCGGTCGGTGGCGTGTTGAGCCACGGTAAGCCGAGCACGTCGGATGGTTTCGGTTGCCATGCCCAGCGGTGATGGACGGTTATCCATGTCAACGGCTCCGCTCGGTTCCGTTGCGCTGCTGCCCGTTTCGCTCGGTACCGTTGGTCTTCCGTTCGCGGTGCTGCTCTGCGGCGTTGGCAAGCCATTCGCGGGCGAACTCGCACAGCTTTGGCTCGTCGTAGATATCGCCATGCACCTTGGCGAAGTCAGCCGACATCTGCTCGGCGATGGCGCGGCCGTACGCCTGCCGCGTGGCCGCGTCGGCCTGTGCTTGCGGGTCGTCGGCGGTCTCTGCCTGGCGTGACCAGCGCTCGGTGTTGCCGAGCTTGTCGAACTCGACCCGTTCACGGCTGCCGTACCGCTGCTCGCGTGGGGTCTGCTGGGCGAGTTTGGCGACGGCTTCGTCGCGTTCACGCTTATAGCGGTCCCGTTCCGCGGCGAGCCGGTCCACCGTTGGTTGCTGACGCAGTTCTTCGATCTCGGCGGCCATACGCAGATTGCGGTTTTTCAATGCCTCGATCTGCCCGTTGGCGTTGGCGAGTTTGCGGTTGACCTCGTCGCGGTCGGCGGTGACCGCGTCCAGTCCGCGCTGCAATATGCCGACGCGGTTGGTCAATCGGTCCCGGTCGGCGGTGATCTCGCTGAGTCGGCGCTCGATCTCAGCGAACCGGTCTTGATCCGTGCTGGTGTCGGGCGGTTGGCCGGCCGGGCGGGCCTGTGGCTGGCCTGCCTGGCGTGCGTGGTCCTGGCGGCGCTGGTGCTCGCCGTACAGGCCGCGGACTTCGTCGGTGACCATCCCGAGCGGGCCACTGACGATTTGGCTGCTGTTGCTGCGCCCGAGCTCGCGGATGGAAGCAGTGAAGTCCTGCCCGGCACGGCTGCTGGTCGTCCGGTAGGTATCGAGTTGAGTCAGCGTCCACTCATAGGCTTGCTCGCGAGTGGTGAAACGCTGCAAACGATCCCGGTCCTGATGCGGCACCGACGCGTACTCGTGCTCTTCGAGGTGGATCACGTCGGCCGGTCCGACCAGGGCAACGAACGGCTTCCGGTCATCGACTACGGCGGGGTCCCGGTCCGGTGCTGGAGTGTGTAGCCGTTCGAGTTGCTCGTCGCGGTTTCGGGATCCGGCGTCGACGTGGGGCATCGGCCGTGGCTGCGGGCGAGGAATGCTCGCGGTGTCGCGTGCTCGTGCGACCTGCGCGCGGTAGCGCAACGCTTCGATGCCGCGCACCTTGTGCGCCCGGGAGAACAACTCGCCCGGCTTGTACTCAGGGAACACCGTCGCGGCGTCCAGACCATCGAGAGCAATACCTTTTTCGACCTCGGTGAGGTGCTCGTTGCCCAGGATGCGGTCTCGCTTGTCTGCGTAATGCCGTGTCAGCGCGTCGGCGTCGCGGCGGCGCCGGTCCTCGTCCACGCGCGGATCGTTCTGACGCTGCGCGGCGGCCAGCGCATGCATGCGGTAGTTATCGATACTGTGGCCGGTCCAGCTCAACTGATGGGTTCGCTCGGCACGTTGCTCCTTGAGCTTGGCCCGCCATTCCCGCTTGATGTCGCGGCGAATCAAGCTGCGTTC
The DNA here is from genome assembly GCF_900269665.1 of Nocardia suismassiliense. Lineage (GTDB taxonomy): Bacteria > Actinomycetota > Actinomycetes > Mycobacteriales > Mycobacteriaceae > Nocardia > Nocardia suismassiliense. The sequence continues at coordinate 3,972,484 of NZ_LT985361.1, read as the reverse complement.
CAACCAGTTCGAGGCTTGGGAGTGCTGGCGCAGCAGAGCACTCATCGAGGCGACGAACCTACGTGCTTCACTGGCGATTTCGTCCATCTCAGACATGACTGTGGTCCTTTCAGGGTGCTGGTTATCTGGTGCGTTCGATCGGTGGGTGGCGTTGTGCGAGTTGCTGTTCTCGCTGCTGGCAGGCTTGCTCGGTGAGCTTCAACCGACTGGCGTAGCCGCGTGCCCGGCTGAGCTGTTCACTGGCTCGCCACAGGTTGCTGTCGGCGCTGGCCAGCCAGCCCTCCGTCATCTGGACTGCATAGAGAGGGCTGGTCGGCTCGCCGAGGTTGTCGACGTCCAGCGATCGGGGTGACCGACTCAGCTCGTGGTACCGATGCTGGAGATCGGCCAGCTTGCGCTGAATATCGTCCAGCTGGTCCTGGACCTCCCCCACCTCCAGGTAGAGGTCTGACGGGATGGGCAGGATCGGCTCGTTCTGGTTGTCGTACATCGTCATTTGTCTCTTTCGGGTGATGGGGTTATGTGGTTGCCGTGCGGGTGGTTTCGTGCCGGGTTCGAGCCGCGTCGACGCGCTCGTAGGCCCGCCGCAAGCCGCGGAAGAAGGCACGGAAGAGGGCTGCGGTAGCCCGGCTGGTCGCCGTGGTGACGAAGGCGATGGCTTGCGGGATCGGTGGACGCAGAGCGGCGTTCCACCACAGATAGGCCATCCATCCGGCGCCGTAGACCGTGATCGGGACGGCCACGGCCGGTGGTTCCCCCCAGGCCGCGAACACCGCCACGACGATCACCACGGCCGAGCCGCCTGCCCCGGCGCGTACCAGCCGCGGCCGCAGCCCGCCGGCAGTAGCAACGATCGCCTCGTCACGGGCATCCGGGACGTCGTCGGTCTTGACCAGGCGCAGCTCGGGTTTCACCGACTGCCCGGCTGGGGCCGGTGCGTCTTGTCCGGTCGGGAACGGTGCTCGTTCGGCGACGGCCGCCAGGAAGTCCGCGACCTCATCGGCCAGCTTCTCCCCCTGGTCTTTCGGGTCGTTCGGCTCGAAGTCCTCCGGGTCTTTGTCGTTGTCGTCGTTGTTACGGATGATGCGCATTACGGTTGCCTCACAATCGAATTGGCTGAATCAGGAAAATTGGTCAGGCAGCAGCTTTGGCGGCCGACGTGGACGCAGCAGCTGCTGCGGCGGTTCCGGGAAGCGGGGAGAGTTCGCTGCGATCGACGGGGATGACTTGACCCCACTGAGCTCGTCCGGCCTTGGCGTACACGACCTGGCCGGTGTCGAAGCGGCGGACCCGGTCAGGATCGACCAGCCACATCTCACCGACGCTGACTTGGCCTTCGTCGCCGTGGCGCTGACCTTTGATCAAATGCCGTGATGGCAGCATCCGGCGGATCGAACCGAAGTGCTTGCACAGGTCCCCGGCGTTCTCGCAGTAGCCGATGATCACCCCGCCGGCACAGGCTTTCAACAGGCGGTTCAGCGACCACTGATCAGGGGCCACGCCCTCAGGCGACTGAGATGACAACACCATCGCCACGCCCTGAGAGCGACCACGTTCGAGGACTTCCTCCAGCCCGATCGAGCCCTTCTTGGTGGTCAACGCGCTTGCCTCGTCCAGCACGGCCGTGACCGAGCGGCGTTGATCTTTGGCGGTACGTCCGGCGCGCTGCATGATCAGGCGCAGGATCGCTGCGACCTGGGCGCGGGCGGCGTCTTTGTCCAGCCCCGGCACGGTCACATACAGCACGTCGAGGTCGTTGATGTCTTTGCCGCCGTCGAACACAACGTGTCCGTTGTGGTCCTGCAACAGCTCGAACAGGTTGGTGCACTTGATCAACGCGTCATCAAGCTGCGGGGTCTTCTCCGCCTGCGCGGCGTCAATCATGCGTTTCACATCCGGGGCGTTGCCCCAGATGTCGAGCAGCTTCTCCTCGGTCAGCCGCTCCAGGAACTCCGACGAATTGCGCGGCGCGCCGACCGGGGCGTCCACGACCAGCGACACGATGCGACGCCGGATCTCATCGAAATGCTGGCCTTCCGACGTGCTCGCTTCACCGGCGCTGAGCAACTCGGACAACACCGCGCGCAGGTCGCGGGCGGGCATGTTCCAGATGTCGAGACGGTCCGCCAGGGGCATCATTGCGATCCGCTCAGGATTGATGCCCATCGCGATCGCGTTGGCGCGCAATTCGATTCCCAGATCGCGGTCGTCCTCGCCGCCCTTGCACGAGATCACCGCCAGCAGCGGGCGTGGATGCTTGCGCCGCATCCCTGGCACGTCTCTCCACTGCTGCCAGGCCCGCCACTCGTAGCTGAACATCGCCAGCGCGTAGCGCTTCATCAGCTCGGTCTTGCCCGCACCGGTCGTGGCGAAGATCCCGAGATGGCGGCGAGCTTCCTTGTGCGGGATCGCCAGCCACGACTGATGGCGCGCGGTCAGCTCCGACCACACCCCCAACGGGTTCGACGTCGTGCGGTCGGCCAGCGGCCCCAACACAATCGAATCCCCAGCGCTGTAGGGAGCGCCGAGCTTCGCCGCGCGGGCCGCGGCGTGGAACTTCCGCGCCGCAATCGCCTGCTGCACCCGCTCGGTACGACCGAGCGACTTCAGACCAACGCTGTTGGTTTTGTGCACGAACTTCGCCCACCAATAAGCGGCGATCAGCGACGCGAACGGCACACCGAGCGCGAGCATCATCCGCAGTCCGGCCCAATCGCCGTCGCTGACGCGAGACGCGCCGGCCACGAACAACACCGCGGGCACCGACCACGAACCACCGGCCAGCACGGATGTCGCGGGCAACAGCAGTGAGGCAATCGCGAAGTTACGCAACCGATGTGGCGCCAGCGGCCACCTCGCGGCCACCGCCACGATCATGACCAGCATTGCCACGATCACCACCCCGCATACCGTTGCGGTTGTCGCAGCGTGCGCGATTTCTGACATGTCCGGCAGCGGCACACCATCGAGTTGTTTGATCGGCGGCGCCTCCGGCTGGATGAGCCCAGTCCCCGGTGCCTCCTTCACAGCGGTTGGTGCTGCCGAAGTGGGGGTCGCGGTGCTGGTGCCGAGCGGATCACAATCGGTCGGGGTGAGGATGGGTTGGCAATTCGAGTTGCTCATGATGCGTCCTTGGCAATGCGACGAGCGTTGTGGCGCTTGGCCTTTTCGACCGCTTTGCGCTCGGCTCGTTTGGTCAGAAATCGACCCCAGTCGTCATCGAGGTCGCGAGCCTCGAAATCGAGAGCGATAGCGGCGAGCTCGGGCGGGAGCCGGTCTGCGGCGGCGTAGACGCCGTCCATGACGCTGGCGGTGCGGCACAGGTAGAGCAGACCCACAAGCTCGGCGGCCTGCTGAAACGGGGGAATATCCCGCGCGGCACGGATTGCGCCCCGCATCGCCACATCCATGTGTCGCGGTCCTTTGCGGGTGAGCTCGACTTCGACGGCCCACCACTGCAATTCGCCGCCGACTCGGCGCAGCACCCATCCGTCATGGATGTGCGGTCGGCCTTCTTTCGGCTCACGCCCCGAGCTGAATTGCGCCGGAGCCCGGGTAGCGGCGGCGATTTCTTCGGCGCGGCGATACAGCTGCCGCTCCGAGATCCAGCGCTGTGGGTCGGAACCGACCAGCATGATGCGGGCCTGAGCAACCGCGCGGTCGTGGTTGGCGTACATCAGCGACGGCGCCCAGTCCTTGGGTCGCCACCCCAGGTAGCGCTGCGGGATCGGCGGCCTGGGGTAAGCCCACGCCTTGCCCTGCTGAACGCGCGTGAGCGGATACAACGATCCGTTCCTGACCAGGACCCGCACGATGTCATAGGCGGTGCTCAGCTCGACATCAAGGAAGTCCGCGATCAGATCGACCTGCATGCCGCGCATTTCGGAGGTCACGGCGAGAACTTGATTTTGTCGCTGGGTGATCGTGGCGCTACCCAAGGTCGAGAGCAGCCGGCCCACCGACCCCTGAGGGACACCAATCACGTCGGCGATCTCGGCCTTGGTCAGACCCTGCGCACGCAAGGCGGCGGCCTCCCCGAGGCATTTTTCGACCTTGCTCAACGAGACACCGAGCGTGCCAGCAATCCGCCCGTAATCCAGGCCGGCATCACGCAGGCCACCTATGATCTCCGCGCGGTGCTGCAACTCAAGCGCGCCGTAGCGCTCATTCCGTTTGTGGTGCTGACTCATCGCGACCGCTCGATCCGGCGCATCTTGACCCGCCTGTCCAGCTCCGCATGCAGAGCTGCAGATCGTTCAGCAGCCTGAGCACGCATCTGATCAGCGACCTCGCGGCCGTACTTTGCGACCAGCATTCGGTCGTATGCGACGGCTTGCTCTTTCTTCACCGACGGCTGGAACGCGTCGCAATGGGCGTGTTTGGCGTCCTCGTTCGCATACTCGCCGTAATCCTTGGCTTGCAAGGCATTTGAAGCGGCCATCGACATGTCGTAAAGGACCTCGTGCACAGTCGAGATCCGCTCGTACTCGGCCTTCGCCGACGCCAGTTCGGGCTGCTCAATCTTCCAGGCGTTCATCGCGGTACCCCCGCAACGGACGCGGGTACACACATCCCTGGCCGTTCGGCTGGCACTCCGGAGTTCACCGAACGGCAGATGCTCGGCGACGGCGTGTAGTGCTTGTAATCGACCCACGCCGCCGTGCATCCAGCCATCGCAACCAGGAGCAGCGCCACCAGCACACCGAGCCGCACCACCGGCGGCAAAACACCCAACGGCGCGTACACCGCACCGACGCCCGTGAACTCCGGCCCCGCCATCGAATGCAACGGGTTGTGACCACCGCGGCCCCGATCGAAATGCGTGACCGTGTACCCCTGCGGCGGGTCCTGCCGCCACGGCGCGGTCATCGCCGACCCCGCAATCGCGGCCGCGCCTGCAACAGCAGGTACGCCCCAAGGACGAACACAGTCACGGCCAGAACCCCCGGTGCGACAACCATCGTCACCACGACTGACACCAGCGCGACGACAGCCAAAGCCGTGCGGGGCCTCATGCCACACCATCCGAAGCATCGATGGCGACGGGCCGTGCAAGATCGAGCACTTCGCGCCGGTCGACTCGCCACAGCTGGTCGTTGAGCTTGTAGCCCTGCAACAGGCCCGCTGAGATCCAGTTTCGGATCGTCTTTGGCTCGACATCGACAAGCGCAGCGGCCTTCTTCAGGCTGATAAGATCGCGCGCCGCACGTGGATCGGGGACTGGAAGATCTCTGCTGACCACCGAACACCTCCTTGAGGGTGAAAAGGCTGGAAAACGTTGGTGTAAGCAGAATCACTCCGGCGGACGCCCTAAAAAAGGCCGTATTAGAGGACATAGATAGGCCGTTTTAGGTACCCCGAGGAGATCGAGGTCCTCATTGAGGGCTAGACTGCGACCATGACGACTTCAGGAAACGCCGCGCTACGTGCCGCTCGGCAAGCTCTGGGGTATCGCTCCCAGTCCGCACTCGCCGATGCGCTGAACGAGACCGCGCGGACTATCGGCCTGCGGGTGTCGATCAATGCCAGGACTGTGCGTCGCTGGGAGTCAGCAGAGCCACCTTGGCCTCATCCAGAACATGCGACTGCACTGGAAGCGCTGTTCAAACGGCCAGTAACCGAACTAGGGTTCACCCCGCCGTGGTCCGAGCAAGCAGGCGCCAGTCGACCCACCTCCGGAGGATTCACGGATACGTGGGCAACTCGGCATTTCACTGCGCCGACGTCCACACTGCCAGGGTCAGTCGCGAACGACTTCATGGCCGTGACTGTGGCGCACCGGCATCTCTACTGGTCCATCCCGGCGGCACGTCTTCACCGTTCAGTCGCCGAGCACGCAGCTTTGGGCGCAGACTTGCTACCGCAAGTGCCAGAATCGGCGAAACCGCTTCTGGCTCGCGCTGTTTCAGAATCGAGCCTGCTTGCCGGGCGTCTCGAGTTCTTCGACCTCCAGCAACCAGACCTGTCCCAACCAAGCCTCGTACTTGCTCTCCAAGCAGCGCATCAGGCTGACGACTTGCTTCTTGGAGCCGCTGCTCTTGCGCACATGGCGTTTGCACCCGCGTTCTCCGAGGACCCATCGCGAGCCGAGGAAGCACGCGATAAGATGAGGGCCGCCCGCGCATTCGCGCGGCGCGGCGATGCCAACGCCGAGATGGTGGCCTGGCTAGACGCGGTAGAGGCGGAAGTGGAAACCCGATTCGGCGATACACGAAGGGCACTGAGCCTCGTGCATCATGCGGAACAAACCTACGAAGAGCACAACCCAGAATCGAATCCCTCACCCGCCTGGCTGGATTGGTTTTCGCCTATCAGACTGGCAGGGTTCAAGGGCAATACGCTGATGGTTGCCGGGCGCGGCCGCGAAGCACGCGAGACGTTAGAGCAAGTACTTGCCGACCTACCGGACGAGGCCATCAAACAGCGATCGATCTACCTCGCGGATATCGCCGCCGCCGCGGTGCTGGAGCGCGACCCAACTTCAGCTTGCTCGTACCTCGAAGATGCGCTCAACTTGCTAGGGCGGAATTGGTACGCGACGGCGATGGATCGGGTGAAAGCCGTTCGTCAGTCACTGCGCGAGTGGGATTCCATCCCCGCTGTCCGCGCCCTTGATGACCGGCTGTACGACTGGCACACCACCGTCAATTCGCTCGTCGGCTAGCGGGCTGAATCGTTCTCTGCCGCAACGATCTCCGGCAGTTCGGTGAGGTCGCGGATCCGCCAGTCTGAGAGGTCTGCGACCTCCTGCTTATCGCGGTGGATCCATCCCCAAGGTCCCCGCTCAATGTAAGCAGTTCGCATTCCGGCCTTCTTCGCTGGCGCAACATCATTGTCGATTCGGTCACCGACATAGATGATCTCGGTAGCTTCGCAGGGCGCAACCTCTACGACCTTGTCGAAGAATTCGGGCGTCGGCTTCTCCACGCCCCAATCATCTGACGTCGCAATAAAGTCGGTAGGGAGGTTCAAGCTCCGCAGAATCTGACCGGATCGCACCGTCTGATTACCAACGATGCCAACCCAAACGCCCATGTCACGCAGTTTGCCCAAGGCCGGACGAACATCGGGGTACAGATCCTCTTCGCCGTAGTGCTCGGGCTGGCCGGCATCAGCGCGGGCCTGCCGCTGCTGAGCAAGGTCGAACCCTGGCTGAAATACCTGGAACGTCTCGCGGTAGTCCTGTCCAGTGGCGATGACGGCACCGAAGACCGCGGCGAACGTGTGACGAGGTACGCCCAACCAATCAGCCCAGGTTCCATACTCCCGCGTCTCGTCGACCAGCGTCTCACCAACATCGAACACGACCGCCGCAATCATGGCCTAACCGTACCTGTCGGATGTCCTCAGAGGGGCTCGTGGGCGGCGCTACGCTGGCAGACGCGGTAAGGATCTTCGAGCGCCAGGGGACGGTCGAATGCAACGGAACCAGTTCGGCAGTTTGTGCATCGAGTGCAGCCGCGGCGTCGGCCGTGACGGCGGATTCATCTACGATCCGGGCGGCGGAAACCGGGTGGTCTGCGATGACTGTATCTACATCATCTACGGGCAGCACAAGGGTTTCCTCGTGCCGCTACTAGACGACCACACCGCTACCGACTAACCCATGAGGGCGTGCCGGCGGGCCGCGGCGTGTGCTCGGCGGACACTCCTCTTTGTGGTCGCTTGTCCGACTGGTCGTTCTCACATGACCTGAACACGGCACTGAGCGCGTTCTAACGCGCGAACACGCCGCCGCCCCCCCGCCCGCCCCCCCGGGCCGGCTCTTTTACACATCTCCCCGCCCCCCAG
>NZ_LT985361.1:3164307-3964682 GCF_900269665.1 Nocardia suismassiliense | reverse complement strand
CGGTTTGATATAGGAGTACTCCCCAGTACACCTCCTGGCTCCCAACTGTTTTGATGATGGCTTCTGCTCGTCTGGCTCCAACTCTCTGCTGCGAAGCGGTAGAGAGTTGGAGCCAGACGAGCAGAAGCCATCCGCCGAAGGCGCAGGTCAGGGCCCTGGCTGATCGGAATCTGATCGGAATGGGATTCGGATCAGGACCGCATCACATTCGGATCAGGACCGCATCAGGTCCACATCCAATCGCAGTGTTCCTCGACGCGGTCACGGAGGTACCGGCGGAGGCTGTTTCGCTTCAGACCTGTTGGCCGACAGCAATCTCCGCCCGACTGTCAGTGCCGGATGGTGTCATTGAGGTATGCCGAATACTGGACCTGCGGCCAGACTCGGGGCCTCCAGCTTGCAGACCGCGAAACAGGCGGTGGCGGTCACGCAGGCCTACGAGAAGCAGAAGCTTTCATTCATCACCGAACTCCACACCGACCCGCGGATTGCCGCAGCCATCGACATCCTCACCCCATGGATCCGCGACGCCAGCGACGCAGACTTGGACCGTTTGGCGGTGGCCTCCGCCTTTCCCGAAGGGCGCGCGTCGGTCGAATACTTGCGGGATCTCCTGTTCGCGGCGGAGGGTGTCCGTGAATGGCAGGCCCATCGTGTGGTCTATAGGGTGCATCCCGAACTGGTTGCCGGACTTGCCGAGACCGATCGCGGAACCCCGATTCCCTGCGAAGTGTTCCGGCGGCTGCCGCACCCAAACCCGTTCGTGGTGTTCCCCGTACCGCTGCCGGCGCCCCGTTCGTCGGAGTCACCGCCGATGACCAAGTCGCCGGTTTACGTCGGCATGTTGGTGACCGGCCGTACAAAAGCCTTCGAACTGTGCTCGACAGCCGACCCAGCTGTGCACTACCTAAATGCTGCACTGATCGGACGCCTGCATTTTGCCGGACAGGAGCCGGACTTCCAGGAGTACAACATCCGAATCCCCTGCGTCTCTCAGCGGTTCACCGTCGAAGAGATGATCATGACAAACCGTCTGGCCTTCGAGGCTATCGAGCTTACGGCCGTAATGCATCAACTTGAGGTCGACGCGTACCGACTTGGGGTGAGTCTGCTGCTTTACTTGTGCAGCAGCCGAGGCGACCTCAGCGCACCGACCGAGTTGGTGCCAGGAATCAAGAAGCGCCGAAAGCAAACCGCACTCAACACAATTGTCGATATGGGCTTCGACATCGGACCCAAACTCCTGGCCGCCCGGAAGACGGCAACTGAGCAGGCGGGGGCATCCGGCAAAGCTGTCCGGGCACACATTCGACGTGCACACTGGCACACGTATTGGACGGGGCCTCGCGATCAGCAAGTTGCGGAAGTGCGGTGGCTGCACCCGGTCCTGGTACATCCGCAGGATCGAGACGCCACACGCTCGATCGTCATTGACACCGGACACGGCGGAATCGACTCACAGCCAGCCAGTTCGGCGGAGGAGGGAACGTCATGAGAAATCGGTTCGACGCAGCATGCGCCCGGTGCGGCACCTCGCTCGCGCCAGGCGAAGGCATCGTGCACACCCGATCACGGCGGCGACCGTATCCAGTACTTTGTGATTCATGCATGACCGAGGTTGCCGAAGAAGAGGAGGAAGCCCACGAGGAGTGATCTGCCAGACAATCAACAGTGCCCACCAGCCGGCCTCGCAAGCTCTGATCGACCGACAGCGATGGGCCCGAACTGGTCGCCAATCCGCCGCAAGCCCGGAGGATCCGGGTTCGCCTAGCCACCCGGATCGAACACCTGTCGCAAGGGATCGATCCTCGACCGCCAAACGGTGATCACCCCAATCTCTCTGATCCAGGTTTTCCAGCCTTTGACGATTCCCCGTTTCTCAAGCCGCTTCAGGCACTGATATACGGACCTAACTTCGGAGTCATCCGGCCAGTCGCCCTCTGCGCGATAGATCTCGGTAGCGATTTCAGCTACTGAGAGAGCCCAGTCATCTCCCTCTAGACAATCGAGAACTCGTATCTGAAGCCAGCCAAGCCCCGCTGGGTACTTAGGCATTGAGGTTACCCCTGGATCCACCATCGGCCCTCCCTAGGTGTCGAGATCGAAAAGAGGAGGCTGATCACGTAAGCGATGGGAGGTGTGTGCTTGTGACGTTTCCCAGGAGTCTACGTGTGCACGAGCATGAAACGGACTTGATCGAGCACCGACAGTGAGAGATCGAGTACGTCGCCTGCACTCTCCACAAATGCGGCTACCGGCGCTCGATGGCACACCGACATAATGAGATAGCGCATAGAAAGGCCCCGGAGATCTCCGTGAGCTGGAACTCCTAGGGACCGAGGATGGCCTTGATCTGGTCTGTAGCGCGACGCGCGGTCGCGTCGTCGAGAACCGCGATCGGTTCGTCGGTTTCGGCGAACCAACCAGGGCCGACGGTGAAGGGAGCGCCTGTGAGCGCGACACCAACTGCGCCAAGGTTGCAGATAATCGCATCGCCGGTCAGCGGTTCGGCGAGCACCTCGACGATGATGAATTGGCGCCGGATGCGATTGTAGTCGTCGCTGGACACGATCAAGCACAGCATTCCGCCGGGCAGCACCGACCCTGACGGGGCGTTCCAGACCTCGCCGAATCTGGGAAGCGCCATCAGCCGGCAGTACGGCGGCGATGCGTAATCAGAGCCGCAGTCAGCGCACTGGCGCGTTCAAGAGTGTGGCCAGCTGTGTTCAGCGTGGCGGTGTCGGCAGCGATGCGGCGGCGCAGATCGTCACGGCGCACTAGGTCCGCGAGGTAGGCCGAACGGTCCATGCCTTCCTCCTCAGCGCGGCGCGCGAGGATCTCCAGCGTTGTATCGTCGAAACTCACCGACGTCTTTCGTCCTGCCATACCGCCGAGCATACCGCCGAGAGCGGTACGGGAGCAGCTTTCACGAGTACCCGCGCAGCAGGGTGCATCCGGGAACCGACGGACACGCTGTCGCCGTGAAGTCAAAGCCCCCTTCATGCCGGCTTCTCGCTGGACCTGCGCCCATCCGTAAAGGACAATCGTAACGGCGCTCGTCCGGATCAGGATGAACAGGGTGTGAGTCAGTCCGATGCGAACCGCACACCGGAAGAGCGCCTGATCCTTCGCCAGGCTAGGCAAGTGGTGGAGCGGAAAGATCTCTTAGCACTGACCGAGCAGCTAAGTCAGACGTCGAAAATCATCCAAGAAAGATACACGCAGCCGCTATTTCAGTTAACAAACGGCATAGCGGGCTATCAAAAACAAATATTCCAGCTCAGAAGTCTCACCGAAGCTGCTAGCTCAACATACTCCGAAGCACTAAAAGGTTTCCGGCTAGACTTGCCAGTACTCAAGCTCGACTACGCGCAACTATTTGGACCCGCCGTAAGATACCAGCTCGATCTGGCGGGCCAGCTATCTAGCCTCACACAGTCCTTTAGCGCCTTTCAGTCGATCTACCAGTTGCAGCGCGACGAGTTTAAAACGGTGTTCGAACACATCGAACACTTCCTTGAAAAGCTAACCCCTCCGCGAGCTCATTTATTTCTGCCGAATTGGCGTGCACATCACGGCATATCCGAAGACAAGCTCAAGACGCTGCTACTGGATGAGGGTTTGGCATTGGCTTGGGTCCCCGATGCCGAGCTTCTCGATCAGCTGATCACTGCCAGGTCGGTGCAAGAACGTCGAACGATCCTCGGTCGCAAGTGGAAGCGTGTGACATCTTCATGCCGGTCCGAAGTCGAGTCCATAGCATCTACCAAGTATTCTCATTACAGATATTTTGCACTAAAAGCCACAGAAGCTCTCGAAAACGGTCACCACGAGACGGCTCAAGCATTGGCGGCTAATTTACTAGACACAATGCTACGGCAGACACTCAAAACTGCCCACACGAAGGTGACAGGCCAAAATAAGCGACCCGACCTCGGAAATTGGCCGCTACGATCAGCGATCGTATTCGGCGGGATCTGGGGATCATACACTCGTTTCTTTGAGGATCAAGGCGACAAAATTCCACACCGCTTTTCACGCCACGCCAGCGCTCATGGCGTCTCTAAACGACAGTACTCTCGGATTAATGCCGTAGTGGCGGTCATGCATACAACGGCCTACCTCATGTTGCTCGACAGCGGCGGGGTGCCGTGACAAACTCCGTAACTTGCATTTCGTGACCGGATAACTTCAGGTCGCCTCGCGGTTGGCAGCGAGAGCCGGACCGTCTGCACCGGCCGGACTCGACTCGCTCCCATCTGGCTCGTGTTCGGGAGGTTCGTCGTCAGGTTGTGCACCGCAGCATTCGCGGATCTGATTGCCGGTGAGCTTGAGCGGGGCTTGCCCGATCACTTCACGAAATTCACGAGACTTGAGGAGTCCGGCCAGGTCACCAGGCCAGTCATTCGCCGCCTTTTTCTCGTTGATTGTTACGATCGCGTCGGGCTTGTGCTTCAGGTATTCAGCTAGTTCTGGCCATCGGATCTGCACTAGAACCCAGAGTGCCAGCGCATCAGTCTCGATCACCGAGCCTTCCAGGGTTCGAGCGGCGCGAGTAACCGTGTAGCAGTTGATGTATCGCTTCATCCGGCGTGGGTTGCCATCCAGCAGCGGAGCGAACCGCTCCAAGGCATGCTCGACACCGGTTGCCAGTTCAGCGCCGCTCATGCGTTCAACTGCCTCGGGGCTGACTCGTTCTCGTGCAGCGGGAGTGGCTTGCCGAAGCGCGTCGAGCACTTCGGTCTCGTTGGTGCTTTCGGCGATGACGCGTTGCAGTTTGTCGACCTCGTCGCCTAGCGTGTCGCCTTCGCGGACCGATCCGCCGAGCAGGCCCCGGAAGTAAGTCTTTTGGCCTGCTGCACCGATGGTCGGCAACGGGACGCTTAGTTGGAACAACTTGTCCAGAAACAGGTACCCAAGAGGGCGTCCAGGCTCGGCTACTGCGTCCTGGAACTTGTCGTAGGACACTTCATAGGCACGGCGCAACCAGGCACCGTCGGCCGCCACAACGAAACTGACAGGGACCGGACGCTTGCCTCGTGGAGGAGGGGCTGTGCGCATCATTGTCTGTGCAGCTTCGAGCAAGGCAACTACTTGGCCTTCTTTACAGCGGTCAAGATCGTCGATGAAGAACACCACTGGCTGTGGGGCTTTGCTCAGCAGCCAACCAAAATGCGCGGCCACATTCTCCATCGGATCGAGAGCAGCTTGCTCGTACAGGCGGGCGCCGCGAGCGGACTCCCACAGGAACCTACGGCCCAGCGTGAGCGCACCGGTCCATAGCGTGACAAACAGAGCGATCAAACCGGCCGCCAACGGAACGAGGCGCCAACCCAACTCGGCTAGATTCTTGAACCGGTTGAAGAACGTATCGACCTGCGGCGGCGGCGGAGGCTGGGTGATTCCCCAGACAACGAGCCACGCCAGTAGACCGACAACTGTCGCTAGAACTACGAAAGCCAGAGCGAATGGGGCACCGGTCCGCCGGACCCGTTGCAGCGTCTCCATCCACCGAAGTGTGTGCCGCTCACGCCTTCCCAGCGTTTGCTGTATCGCAGCTCGTAACGTCGTCAGCAGCGCCCACCAAGGTGGGTCGACACGCGCGTTACGCCATGCGTCGTACTCCACTACAACGAACTTCTTGTCAAGCTCCGTCTTCAGCAGGCGGAGGAGGGTGGACTTGCCAGCACCCCACGGACCGTCGATGTGGATAAGGAACGACTCCTCGGGCGCCGATTTGCGAATGGCGTTCAGGCGAGTAGCCAACACTTTCGCCAGTGCATTGCGCTTGAGGGTGTCGATGCTTGCCGGCCCATCTGGTTGCCACTCAGCATGCTCACGCCCGCCGACCTCTACCAGCTCCTCCAACCCGAGGTCGCCGCCTTCAGACCCGTCAGGCTGGCGCGCTAACGAGCGGAGATCGTCCTCGAACTCGGGGGCGATGCCCGTGATTTCTCCGAGAGAGCTGGTCTCGGGGTCGGCGTTGTAGAGAGCGTTCAGAAGAGCTGTCATGTTGCGGAAGTCGACGCGCAACTGTTCCTCGGGCGGTATCTCATCCCGCCGATACTCGACTGACCAGACATTGCCCACCTGATACGCACGCCCCAGCCGACCGCGGCACTGCAGGTCAATCTCCTCGACGAGCGACGCTCTGACTGTGTCCCGGATTTCGGTGGCACGGGTCTGGTCGCGCGCCCATTCGACTCGTTTCCGCAACCCTTCCTGGGAGCGGAAGACGAAGTCCTTACGTTCGGTGTCCCACGTCGTTGTGCCCTGGTTAAGCGACAGGTACACCGCACTTCCATCAGCAGCGAACAGGTACACCAGGTACCAGCCGACGCCAGCCTTCGGGCTGAACTCACGAAGGAACGAGCGACTCCAGGGAATCTCGGCTGGACCGCCCTTGCCACTGCTCCCCTCCGCCTCCCATGCGTGGTCGCCGCGAGGTAAGTACTGCTGCTGCTCCTCGAGCCACGCAGGAATCTCACGCTCGACCAGCTCACGCCGCCGTCGCATCGGGGGACTCTTGGCCTCCGACGTCCAATTCTGTTGTCGTGTCAGCGTTTCGCGGAGCAGTTCCCCCAAAGGCATGCAGAGCAATCTACAGAAAGCCGAGCCGGTACGGCCGACCAACTCGCCGACCCGGCACGCATGCGGCCCGGCGGCGAGCAACGCAGCGCATGCATGCTCGCATCCTTCCGGTGAGTGGTCCTTGGGGTAGCGCAGCCGCTCTATGAGTCCTTCCGAAACGCGCGGTTGAACTCGCCGAACAGCTGGCTCCACCGAGCGCCGGAGCCTAGACGTAGCGACTCACCGCAGCGCTAAGCACCTAACCGTTGGTGTTCCCTCGCGTAGTACGGTTCCGCGGCGGCACGCAAGCGATCCCGGTGCAGCGAAGCACCTTGATCGCGTCAGCCCGTCGGCCCGAATCAGAGTGTGCCACCGCGATAAAGCCTGCCATCAACCGGACGAGGCCGTCGTGCCGCAGCCACCAGGTAAGTCCACCGACGCCTCCGAACACCGCCGCGGCGCCGGTGAATGCTCAAACATGCTCACCGACGATACGGTCGCCGTAAGTCGCGAACTGATAGGAAAGTAATAGCCTTCTGAGGCTACATATAGCTGCCGACTCGGCACCCTCGAATCTGTGCATGCGCGCAACGTAACGCCGTCAACGCATGCCGAGGGGCACAAACTGTGCCCCTGTCCGGGTGGGTATTGCACCCACCGAGTCCGCTGCCAACCACTTCCACAGTGCCGGTCATCTCTCGTCGTAAAACCACCGCACGGCCACCGGACACACTGCATCGTTTACTCCCCCACCCGGTGCCGGTCTCCTCGGTCTAGTCCTCCCTCCTTGGTCTCGTCCCTCCCCTCTCATGTCTCAGACCAGCCCCCTGTGCGCCCCTCCGACCAGCCCCACCTTCTCAACTGTCTGTCGGCAGGCAGACAGACAACACCTCGGAAACCGCTGGTCGGAGGGCAATCAGGGGCGGACGCCTGAGGGCGGACAGTAGACCTCCCCCAGAATCGCTGTCCTGATGCCGATAAGACAACGACCGGAAGCCCTCGATCACTGGAGGTTGACGTTCGTCGACCCCGCTCAGGAGTACAGTCGAGCTGTCCAAGACGGACCACGGACAGTCGAGTTGCTGGACCACGCATGACAGCGGGCCCGGGGCCGGCGGCCTGTGGCAGAGCAAGGAGAATATCGTGGCGAGAGCCATTTCAGCAGATGGTGCGCGCGCGGGCGCGGTTTTGATTGAACGCAGCTACCGCGAGGGCGACGACACCCAATTCCTGCGGGAACTCGTTCAGAACGGGCTCGAAGCGGGGGCAACCAAGATCCAGCTAGGCATTCATTGGCCGAGCGCCGCCGCGGACTGGCGTGTAGTGGAATTGCCCGACGACTACCCGTACACCATCCGCCCGCAGCGCTACCGGATGGTGTACTACGACAACGGATGCGGCATGGGCGACCAGATGGTCGATTATATGGCTGGTCTCCTTGACCTGAGCTCGAAGAACCAATCCGCTGGTGATCTGCACGGCAACTTTGCCATGGGAGTCCGCGTCTCCACGCTGCCGTGGAACAAGGCCGGCGTCATCGTCGCAAGTTGGACGAGGGAATTCCCCGAAGGCAAGCTGATGTGGTTGCGGTACGTGCCCGATAAGTCAGAAGCCTTGGGTTTCTATGAAGCCGCGACCCTGCGGTGGGAGGGCGACGACGGTAAGTCCATGGCCAGCGAGGTCGCGCCGGCCGATCTATTCACCGAGTTCGTTTCCGACCGCCCCGAATGGCTGGGCCGCCTTGACGACGGCGGCGAAATCGGCACCGGCACAATGCTTCTGTTCCTTGGGAATACCGGGCAGGAGCACACGTTTCTCGGACCTGAGGGCAACTGGAAGACCCACACCGGACCGAACTATCTCACTCACCGATACTACAAGTATCCGCCGAACGTCGACATCCGCTACGAGGATCCGCGTACCGGCGACGTAGACGCTTGGGCACGCCGCCGGCGCGACCGTGTCGGTCGCACCACTCTCGACGGCTCTACTGCCGGAAGTAATGACCGTGTCTTCAACGAGCCGGTCCGTGCTACCAGCATTCTCATGTCGGGTGATATTTCGACAAAGGGAAAGTCACAGTCGGCGACCATTCCACTCCCCGACGGCGGCAAGATTCTGGTCAATCTGATCCACCCAGACGCGGTTCAGACGGGCGGTGGCCGGCGGGGTGCCGAGCGGCCAGGTATCTCGGTCCTGTATAAGAATGAGCTGTACCACCGGCGCGAAGCTGCGCGCGACTATCAGAAATTCGCGATCTCGTCTGCGAGTGTCTACAGGCGCCTTTCGATCGTCATCGAACCCCGCCGTGCGGACAGCACCAATGATCCTCTCGGAGGCGTGTTCCCAATGTCGTCACGCACCTCGCTCAACTACGTGCAGCCCGCCACGGCTACAACGTTGGGCCGCGACTTGCCTTGGGGAATGTGGGAACAGACGTTCATCGACAATATGCCGGCGTTCGTAGTCAAGGCGATCGAGGCATCCATCCCCGATGACCACGACGACATCGACCAAGACATCGTCGACAAGGTCGCGCAACCATTCATGGAGATGTTCAAGCGCGTTGTCTGGTTCCCGAAGGCGAACGGGGCGACGAAGGGAACGACAACGGGTAACGGGTCGAGCGGGTCAGGCGGGTCAGGCGGGGGCAACGGCCGACACCGCAAGCGCGGCGGCAGTGACGGGGCAATTCCCGGTGGCGGCAAAGGCTCGAACGCAAGTGGTCACGAGGGTGGCATCGAAGAGGGCGACACTCGAAAAGTGCCAGCAGCGATTCCCGAATGCCACTTCAGTGCCGACTCCTTCGACGAAGACGAGGTGAAGGCGCGACCACGTATAGGAGTGAAGTACATCCCAGGCAAAACCGGACAGCTCGGCACGGTCATGATCGACCCGCGTTTCCCTCTGCTCGACGACGTCACGAAGTACTGGGTCGATCACACCGCTCCACCGCAACACGAAGACGCCAGGAAGGCTGTTCAGGTCGTCTATAAGACTGCGATGGCATGTCGGGTCGGGCAGATTCTAGCGCTGGCAAACGAGCAGGGTCTCACTGAGGACGAGATCACAAGGGGCTTCATGAGTAACGAAGCGCTAACCGCGTCCCTGTTCGGGCTGGCGTCTGAACACTCGGTGATCAAGTCGAGGTTGTCTGGTCGCATGAAGAAGGCCTCCGCTTCGTAAAGCGCCGCTCGACAACAAGATTCTGACGACCGCACCGGGAGCCAGGACCCGCCCTCGGGAGGGCGGGTCCTGGCTGCGGCCAGTGGGAATCATCCCGGGTTGTGGGGCGCGCCGACGACGTTCGGGACTCTCCACCTGGGGACCACTTGGGGACCAAACGCTGTGCGCGGGCATGAACATCCCCAGCTCACGCTCACCACGGCTGAACTCGCAACTCGTGCGTGACGTGCAGCAATACCCAGTACTGACTACTGGGGGTCAGGTGGTCGCAGGTTCAAATCCTGTCAGCCCGACCAAGAAAATCCCCTCTGACCTGCGGTCGGAGGGGATTTCCTCATTTGATGATCCTGAGTTGGGGACCAATTTGGGACCAGGGCGTACGCCCCGGGTCGACGGGTCCAGCAGGCCCAGACGTAGTCAATGGGTTCACCGGGCGTTCGTACGGTGCGTCTCACCGCAGACCCCCTTACTCATCCGAAGCCCATAAATCCGCGCGATTCCGGCATCGCCGGACGGATGCCGAATGGTTTCGAGAGTTCACCGCAGCGGCCTACCCTTTTAGAACGCCCTTTCTGTTGGGCCATCCCGGTAACCGCAACGGCGGAGCCGGACGCAACGCCAGTCAGCAAGCTCTCGATGTGGTCGGTGCTTGCTGTTTCCCCTCCCAGTCGACCGGCATCCGCAACTAGCGCAAGCGAATTGGGCTCGTGCTCGGCGCGAGCTAAAACCCGAGCTTCCCGTACTCTGCTCCTTGCGCGGTGTGTGAGAATCCGGGGCTCGCAGACGCGACGCTATCGGAGTCGACAAGACATCTGGTTCCAGTCCCGCAACCGATCAGCAGAAGTGAAGAAGCCGTGAGCAATACCGACGATTCACACGATCCGCTCACCGATTTGAGTACATGGACGATCGAACGCCTTCAGGCATTGGTGGCAGTCGCCGGAGACCGGCAGCTCGAAGCTGTTCGCGTTGCCGCTCAGGGTCATGTCTACGATTTCGGCGGACCTTCAGACCTCCGCCGTCGATGGGCCAAGCTGTCGCTGTGGGCCAATGGACGGATGTCCGGCGAGGGCTCGGCGGGCCGAGAGCGGAAGGCTCAGAACAATTTCATGCTTCGCATGTGGGTCATAGACCAGCTCGGCCCAATCGCCGAAGACTTGGACTGGAGTCCCGAGGCACTCGCGACCCACACACTGTTTGAGCTTTCCCTGACCCCCCATCAAGCCCGCGCCCTCGGTGGGCACTGGGCCGAACTCTCCATCGACCAAATCAGCGAACTGCGTCGACATAAGAATCTCACCGCCCACGTCGAAAGACTCGCCGCACACCTGCAGCCGAGCGCCCTGCGGGATCAACTACTCGAGTGGGCACAGGCACGCCGATACCTCCCGTGACCGACACCGCGCGAGGTATCGGCGTTGGCGTCGGAGCACAGCCGCGCCGCGCCGCCGTAGACATGCGCGCGGCGTCGTCGATGTCTGCGGCGTGTGGCGGCGCTGCCGACTCTCTTGTGGCGCGGCGCTTGCCAAGGGCCATTGATTGGCACACACTGTCTCGGTAACTTATGTGTAACCGAGCGTCTCGCTAACAACCTGCGGGGCCACAGATGCGGAGGACAGCGGTGTCCCTAGCGTTCGATACCGGCGCCGAACAGCTCGAACTCGCCTACGACGTGCGGGGTCACGGCCCGACGCTGATCCTGCTGCACGGGCTCGTGCACCGACGGCACGCTTGGGATCCGGTGGCCGAGCGGCTGGCTCGCCATCGCCGAGTCGTCACGGTGGACCTGCCTGGGCATGGTGACTCGCCCGAGCTGCCCGAGGACGCCGATGTTCTCGAAGGCTCGATCGAACGGCTGGCGCGTTTCGTCCGCGCGGTGACCCCGCCCGGCGAGAAACCACATCTTGCGGGCAATTCACTCGGCGGTTATCTCGCGCTGGAGCTCGCATGCCGCGGTATGGCCGAATCGGTGACGGCGCTCTCGCCCGCGGGCTTCGCTCTCGGAGCGCTCGACCACCGGCGTTCGGTCGCGATGTTCACGGCCCTGCGCGCCGCTGTGCGCCTGATGACCGCGGATCGGGTGAGCGCCGCGCTGCTGCGCGCGCCGCTGCGGGCGATACTGCTCGCGGCGTTCTATGCGCGAGGATGGAAGGCCGATCCGATCACCGCGGCCATCGACGTCCGGTCGCTGCTCGACAATGCAGTCATCGACCGAGCGACGAGCGCGCCGGTCCCGAGGTTCACCGACCCCGCGAACGTGGATTGCCCGATCACCATCGCCTGGGGTCGGCGCGATCTCATCCTGCCGGTGTATCAGGTGCGGCAGGCCCGCAAGTTGTTCCCGCAGGCCACCATGCTCACCCTGCCCGGGCTCGGCCACGTGCCCATGCCGGACGATCCGGCGCTGATCGGTGCTGTGCTGCTGGCAGGCAGCTCCTGACCACCCGGCGCACCACTCGGCGCCGTGAAAGGCATTGACCGGCAACCGCTTCGACGTCTTGATCATCGATGCGGGCGTCCGGGTATCAACACCGCGTGACCCGGTGTGCGAGGCCCCGGGCTGCGTCGCCCTGGCCGTCGAGGTCGATCACCATCGACGCCGTCTTCCCGCCGGGATCGTCATAGTCGAGTGGCACCTTCATACGCGCGCACTGAAACCCGGGATCAAGGGTGAAAGTGTCGCGGTCGGCGGAGGTCGTCGCGTATCCCTCGCATGCCTCGAAGTTCAGGGTCTGATCGTAGAACCTTTGCAGCTCGGTCGACGGCTCCGGCTCGGGGCTTCGTGCGCCCGGGGCCGTGGACCCGGAGCTGCACGCGCCGAGAGCCACGATCGTCATCGACGCCACCGCCACCGTGGCAGCCGCACGCTTTCGTCGTGATCTGAACATAGGTGCAGAAACTCCAATCGGGAAAGACAAGGTGGATCAGGGGAAGGGTCCGTCGGGTTGGCGTCAGTCGCGCAGGCCGCGACCCACCCGGCGCAGGACGTCGAGCTGAGCGGGGTTGTAGAGCTCGAACATCACATCCAGCACGGCCTGCCTCGTGCGTGGGCCGCGGGCGATGAGTGCTGCCGACACACCCGGGTGCTTCTCCGTCAGAGCCGCGACTTCCGGAATCATGCGGCGGGCGAGGTCGGCTCGGGTCGATTCGTCGGCGTCGGTGGGCAATTCGTCGAAGTCGGTTCCGGCGGGCGTTGCGGGGGTTCGAAGTATTTCGCCGTACGCGGCGAGAGCCGGCGGGTCGAGCACGCTGCTCAGGTAGGTCGCGAAAGACCGGTCGGCATCGGTCAACTCACCGTTTCGGCTCGCCAGGGCGATGTCGGGTGGCAGATCCGGCCGGGCGGAATGCCGCAGGATCGAAGCCAATTCGGTCCGCGCCCGCTGCAAGCGTTCGATCGTCGCCGCGAGTTCGGCATCCAGCACGCGCAGGGAGTGCTCGGGATGATCGATCTCGTCTCCCATGGCCGCGACCTGAGCCAGCGAGAATCCGAGGGCCGTCAGCCGCTTGATCTGCAACACCCGGAGGAGATGCGCGATGCCATATCGCTTGTACCCGTTGGCGGCCCTGACCGGCTGGTCGAGCACACCGACGTCGTGGTAGTACCGCACCGCCTTCACGGTCGCGCCCGCGAGTTCAGCGAGTTCGCGAGTGCTCCAACCCATTCCGTCTCCCGTGCCTCGTGTCCGTCGCTGTGGAGCACATTCTGAACCGTGCCCTCGGGGCAGAGTCAACCGCTGTGTGAAGGTATCGACGCTGCACGGCTCATCAGGAGACGGCGGTCGCGAGCTGCGCGACGACACCCGCAAGCAAACCGGCCACGTCTGCTGGGGTGCCGGCTATTACCTGATCGGCATCTTCGTCCGACGCGACCGGCGCGGAGCGCGGTTGGAGCGAAACCCTTGTGCAGGGCGGGTTTACGGTGGCGCTGCTGATGGCCTGCTGTCCGCCGCCGCACCCATCACTTACCGTGTCGTAATCGAATGATTCGGCACGGCAGGCGCTTTGAGCTGCCGGACATGGCCTGCACTCGCTCAGGTGACCCGTGCGGCCACCAGAGTCTCGAAGGTATAGGGCCGCAGGCCATCGGTACGGCCGGCGAAGTACCGCCGCTGGAGGTCTGCCCGTGCGGGGTGGTCCACGACCTTCAGCCCGCACCGGCTGATCAGCCTCTCGATCTCGGATACCGGCCAGCCAGGCTGCAGAGGCTCGCCGACAGAAGCCGCGATCGGGGTGTAGATACGGGCGAATTCCGTCCCCACGTCGTCGAGCGCACAGTCCTCGGCCCGATAGGAGAACACCACCTCAGACCCGGGAGCAGCCGCCGCGATCGTGTGCAACGTCGACTCGATCGCCTGTGCCGTCAGATAGGGGGCGACGCCCGTCCAGCAGAACATCGCCGGCTGCGCCCAGTCGAACCCGGCCGGGCCCAGAGCATCCTGGACCGGTCCGGCCTCGAAATCAACCGGCACGAATATCTGCGAGTTGCTGAGCGGCAGGCCGAGTTCCCTGACCCGCTCGAGCTTCCAGGCCTGGGAGGCAGGGTGATCAACCTCGAACACCGTCAGCGAGCCGAGCAGATCCGGCCGCCGCCACGCGAACGAATCGAGCCCCGCGCCAAGAATCACGTACTGCGTGAAGGCGCCGGCAGCCAGCCGGTCCTCGGCGTACCGGCTGCGGGTACAGACAGCCGCACGTGACTCGCGGCGCACCGGGGCGGGGAACAGCGGATCGAACTGGTCTCGCAGCTGCTGCCATACCGGGCCGACAAGCACCAGGGCCAGCACATCGTCCAGTACCCACGGCGACGCCGTCTCCAGGCGAAACAATCCGCGCGACACGGCAGCAAACATCGCCGTCCTGCTCGGTGCGCTTTCCATGCATTCCTCCTCGCTGGCCAGAACCCAGCATGCCGGCCACGCTCGCCCAACTCCGCGCACTTCACAGGATGCGCCTGAAGGGCCCTGACGGCCATAGCCGATACGGCGGCCGAAGCCGAGGAGCACGCTGTTCAAGCGTCGAACAAGGCTTTCGGAGGTCCGGAGCTGGTGAAGATACCGCGAATCGCCAAGGCGCAGTATTAGGACGGGCCCAAATACTCAACTGTGCAGAGAACGGTCGACGTGACCTTCGTGCGGTGAGCTTTATCTACCTCCGCTATGCCGCAGAGCATGCGTTGGGCAGCCGTCCAAACTGGCTGGCTGACAGTACTACAGCGCGCGCACATGCCGATTACAGGACATACATCCTGTCTGGCAAGAGCCGCTAGTTCGGTCGACTCAAGTGTCTGTTGGGATGCTCGCCTTGCGGCAGTTTCCGGCGCGCGCCGTCCGATCAGACGATTTTCAGAAAGGGATCGCCGGTGCCGGACCGGCGGGCCGTTGGGTATGCGGCCGCGTAATGTCATCCTGAAAACCGTCCGGCTGCTGGCCGACAACCTTTGTGCCGAGCGCCCGGTATTGACCGAGGCGGAGTTCGTAGCGATCAGCCGAGCACTGGTCGATCTCGTCGCAGGGGCACTCGATGATCGACGGGCCCCGGAGCTGGACGTGTACGCCAGAATCGCCGCAGACGCCCGTCGCCGTATCCAGCTCTACAGCGACGACTCGCGTTTGTCGGTGCAGACTCTGGCCGACAGCCTTGGCTGCTCACGACGCCAGCTCGAAGTAGCGATCAAAACCGTCACCGGGAAGACTTCCGGGGACGAGCTCCGCGAAACACGGCTGCAGCGAGCATATGGACGACTTGCCGACCCTGACAACGTGCAAGCGGTTGTCGACGTGGCGACCTCATCTGGATACAACTCCCTGAGCGGGTTCCGAGCCGCGTTCGCCGCCCGGTTCGACATCCAACCCGGGGAACTGAAACTCCAGGCCGGTCATCGCCGCAGCCAAAGCGCCGCACCAAACCCGCCAATCGCCGTTGAGTCGCATTCTTGCATTCGAGCATGTGGCCGCCTGTGCCGAGGAAACGATCAACGATCGTCGCGCAGACGATTCGAAGGGTGCCGCTAGCTGGGAACGAACAGAACGGATGGTTTATTAGCGGGATCAGCCGATGGCTCACTTCCGCAGACCCCAAATCCTTTGTCTTCAAAACCCATTCGCTGCCGAGTAATATTCGAACGGCCCGACTGCGGGGCGGGGGGCGAGGTCTCAGCCTATATGAGGTCAGTTGTATATAAAGGGGTGGAATGTGGTTCATCAAGGTAAGGCTCTCGGCGTCGACCTGCACAGACTGGAGCAAGCGGCGAAGGTGCACTTCCCGGCGGTCTCGGCCGACTACGGCGAGGCGATCGGTAAGTGTGACCAGGTCCGGGGTCAGATAGAGCAGGCGATGCGGCGTCCAGAGCAATTCGGTGGTGACACCCTCGGACCGGTGTACCACGCCTATCTCGATCTGCACGACACCGTGATGGGATTTCTGAAGGAAACCAGAACAAATCTGGACGACACGGCGACAGCACTGCACAGGGCAGCGCAGATTTTCGCGGGGATGGATCGAAAGGCGGGCGACGAGATGAACCGCCTCGTGCGCAACGACCCGGAACTGGACGGTAAGCGATGAGTTTCGAGCAGCTCATGCAAGATGCGAAGAACATCAGGGAGCAGGCCGCTAAATTGTTGGCGCGGGAGAGGTCCGGGACGGCAGGGGTATACAAGGCTGAGGATTTTATGCCGGGCTTGGCATACATTGAGCCACTGTTCGAGCCATTCTCCAGGTTGCCCCATCCGGATAAATACAACCCGTTGATCGCTGACCTGACCGCAGCGATGCAGCAGTTGATGACTCAATCCACACCGGTCACTAAACTGAGCCAGGACGTAAAATTCGTCGAGACACACCTGGATAAGGTAACGACGACCGACGGTGCTTATCTGCATGACTGGACCGGTGCGGCCGCGACGGCATTCAAGGCCAACTTCCTCGACACCTTCAGAACGATTTCCGGAAACCAGTTCACGGCGCTGTCGATGATGAAAGGTGTCCTCGAGGCCCACCAGGAGATGTGGCGCAAAGCGCGCACAGACATCGACAAAATCGCGCACGACACCCTGGATGTGTTCGCCAACGCCGGTAGCTGTAACAAGGCTGATGTGACTTTCGAGTTCTCGGTGCTCTCCGCAGTAGGAACAACCCTTGCCGCGATTATCACCATCGCGACCGGGGGCGCTACGGCGCCGGTCGTAGCGATCGGCGCGGCTGCGGCCGTCGGTAATGCGGGCATCGCTGGCAAGGCGACAGTGAATGCGAGTACTGTTAGCTCCGTCCTCAATTCGATGAAACAGGCCGTTGCCGACCTCACCGAATACATTAATGACGTCGAGGCACAGCAGATGGCCGATAGGGTGCGGGCGCTGAACGAGGCAATGCACGCGAACAAGGACCTCCTCGTCTCCGCGCGCCCGAGGCTGGCTGGGATGAGCGATCGCGACCTCGTCGGCGATGACGGTATAGGCCACACAGGCTAGGGGGGAAACTGTGCAGGATTTAGCCGCTAGGCTGGACAATATTCAGGTACGCGTGCGTGCGCCCGGGACTGAAATCGAAGCCGAATTGTCCCGGCGGACCAATATTGCGTTGTTCTTCGGGGACGGCGCATACGCATTCGTCGACGAACCGATGCTGGAGCAAGCGCTGGCCAGCATCGCAAAGCTGCTGTGGGTCGGATGGCAGCGGCAGTACCGAAGGGCGCTCGAGTATACTAACCTGACCATTGATGCTGTTAATTCAGTGGATATTAAATTCTTCGCCGACCGAGACAAAACCGAGGCTGTCGGCGCATCGAGCGACCAGCGAATGACTTTCTTGACGATAGGCATGCGGAGTTTCTCGGTTCACATCGAACCCGGCACCGTACGCGAGATAACCGAAAGCCAGTTCAGCAGAAGCGCCGCCGAAGCGGCCACGCTATTGATCGAGGATTACCAAGCGAAAGTCCAAGAACTCAAGCAGCGTTACTATTCAGCCGACTCCCGGTTCGACACGATATCCAGCTTGACAGAGGCGAACTCGGCACGACTGGAAGTCGAACGTCAGCAGCAGACCATATTCGACGACACGTACGAACCCCGTTCGAGTGGGTTCAGCGAACGTGCCTGGTGAGGTTGACCGGTCAGTGCGCGGTGAGACCGCCGTCGACAGCTGGCGGGCCAGACCGGTTGTGGCTCAGTGCATTTGGTGGTGTCGATCAGCGGATCTGGACCACCACTTTGCCGAGGGCGCGTCCCGTACCTACGTGGGATAACGCATCGATGCCGATTGGTTCGTCTGCGCCATGCCTGCCGAGCGCGCGCGCATGCTGTGGAACCGCGAGATCCTCGACCTCGATCCGACACTGGCAGCGATGAACAATCTGGTCACCGACTGGATGAACGGGATCCAGTTCTACCTCACCGCAGACACTCCGATCACCAACGGGCACCTGGGGTTCATCGACTCACCGTGGGCTTTGAGCGCCCTCAACCAAGGACAATTCTGGAAGAGCCGCGACCTCGCCCGCGACTACGGCGACGGCACTGTCCGCGACATCCTCTCGGTCGACATATCCGACTGGAACACCCCCGGAATCCTGTACGGCAAACCAGCCATGGACTGCACTCGCGAACAGATCGCCGCCGAAACCTGGGCACAGATCCAGGCCGGACTCTACGGCAAGAACAAAGCTCTCCTGCGCGATGACTGCGTGCACTCGTGGTACCTCGACCCCGCCATCCAATGGTCGAACACCGAGGGGCGCAACACCAACGACGAACCCCTGCTCATCAACACCGCTGGCTCCTGGGACCAACGCCCCACCACACACACCAACATCCCCAACCTTTTCCTGGCCGGAGACTACGTCCGCACCAACATCGACCTGGCAACCATGGAGGGCGCCAACGAATCCGGCCGCGCCGCCGCCAACGCCATCCTTGACGCCACCGGCTCCAACGCCGAACCCGCCACGGTGTTCCAGCTCAACCGCCTGCCACAATTCGAACCCGCCAAACAGCTCGACCGTCAACGTTATGCCGCCGGCCAACCCCATCTACTCGACACCCCCTGAACCCCACTCACGGTCGGACTCCCTACGATAGTTCGCGCACCAGCGACTAAGTCGTTCGTGTCCACGCCGAGAACATCCTCTACTGCCGCGACCCGCGCGATCCTGAGAGCCGCGTCGGCGGTCGGCGAACGCACTCAACTGCCGATTCCAGTGTGTTTCCGGAAATGTTGCCGCGAGGTGCACGGACCAGGACTGTCCTGTCTCTGTGAATCTGGCCGATTCCCAGTCAATCTGGTCAGTGTGGATGCGGACCGGGCCAATCAGTGCTATGCGGCTGAGTTCGACGATGAAACCAGCCAGGTTCTCACCGAGGCTGCCGAGCAGTTCCATGTACTCACCGATGGGCTGCGGCTGCCATTGGTCCGTGCGCCCCGAACCGATAGCTGGACAGGAACAGTCAAGGTCCCGAAACGCTCTGCAGCCGACGCGCCAGCGCGGCGGTGAGATCGCTGAGCACCCGCTCATCGACTGATTCCTGCGCGGTGACCCCCACCTTTGTCAGCGTGCTGCCGACTTGCACGACCGCGACCAAATAACGCACCGCCGATCCGCTGTCGTCTCTGACACGCACCTGGAAGGCGGTGGCCGCGTCGCCCGCCGGCGGCTGCGCGAGACCACCGACCCGGTAGTTGTACGTAATATCGTTGCCGCGGACGTCGACAGAGTGCCTGAGATAGTGGGTGCAGCGACGCTCTGTCGCCTGCCCCTCCGCAAACGCTTGCGCCACCGCCTCGTTCGGATAACTCGCGGCATCGATGTAGATGCTGGAGGAGTAGCTCTGGTACTGAATGACGGCCTGGGCGAGCGCACCGGGCCGCTGCACGGCCAGCGGGGTGAGCACCTTCGCGCATTCCGCTGGATCGGTCGGCGGGTCTGCGGGTGCCTTGACACGTGCGGGGACTTCGGGCACCACCGTGAAGTTCGGCGGCAGGTCCGTCCCGGTCAGCAATAGGTTGCGCAACGTGCCCGCATCCGCGATCGGTTCGCCGACCACCGGCGCGGCGGCCGTGACGTCACCCAGCGGCGGCAATTCCGGCAGCTCGGGCATCCCCGGGTTCGGCGGGCCACAGGACGCGATGACCGCGGCGGTCGCAGCGACCAGCAACAAATGGAAAAACCGCTTCCAGTCCGCCCAGGACAACAGACCGAACCGGCCGCACTCCACGGCACCGCCATTACACACAGATGCATGAAACCAGCTTCCGTTCCGGTTCGCCTCCCATGGGAATTGGGGGCTAGATCGGCGTGCCCGCCCGCGGGTACGCGCCTTCTTTGCCTGGCGGCGAACGCACTGTAATGCCGCTGGTCGCGCGTTGGTCAGCCGTTCAGATCGCTGGCCAGCAAGGCTTCCCGACGCTCGGTAATGGCACCAATACAGGATGGCTTTGAACCCCGCAGTATCGACAATCGAACGATTTCGCGGCACCACCAGCGCACAGGGCAACCTGATAGCTCGGGCCCGGACGGCGCGCGGGGTGGCACCCGCCGCGCGAACGGATGCCACCCGGTCACCGTGGCCTGGATCAGTTGAACGCCACCTGCGCATGCACAGACAAGGTCGACAGACCCTCGGTGTCGCAACCGGGGTTGGAGGTGGCACTGTGCTCGGACAGCGTGATCGCATCACCGTTCAGCTCGCCGCCAGTGACGTTGGCGCTCAACTCGATTCCGCCGGTGAACGGGACGTGAGTGATCTCCCAGTCGAAGGTGCTCGTGCCGCCGGGCGCCCAGCCGATGGTGCCGTCTCCCTGCACACTGATCAACAACCGGCACGGGTTGAAGCCACCTGCCGTCGCGGTCGCCGAACCCGTGCCCTGCAACCTGCCCGAGCCGAGATCGGCGTGCTTGCCGTTGGGTGAGGAGCAAGCCGTGAAGTCACCGCTGATCGTGACCTTCGAAGAGCCGTTCGCCCGCAACGCCGGGTCGAAGGTGAACTCGATCGTCGCCGAGCAGCTCAGATCGCCCTCGGCGGCCTGAGCGGGTGCCGCGGGAAGGAAAATCAGGGCTGTGGCGAGCGGTGCCACCGCCGCCAGAATGGTCGCGGTTCTGCTGCGTCGTGCCATCGTCGTACCTCCTACTACTGTGCTGTTCGCACGCTGCTTCAGCGGCAAGCCGACCCGATGAAAGGTTTGTCCGCCGAGCGGCGCGATCACGATACGACCCCACCCACCCGGACACCCGAACCCGCTGCCCCCCAATGCTTGACGTGCAGCAATACCCAACTGGGGATCGCCAGAGACCTCAAGCCGCCATGCGGGTTCCGGACTGCCGAAAAGTCAACCGATATGGCGCAGTCGTGGGGGGTACCAGGGCTGGTTCGATGGATCGGAACCCATTGGCGGGCATGGCCGTAGCGGGTCTCCTCGCCCAAGCCCAATGCTCGATTCTCGGCGCTGAAGGTGGTTCGCCACTCGTGACCGGCGAGGATCTGGTCGATCGGGTCGAGCATGTACCCCATCGGCAGAAATTCGTCTATGCGCTCGTCTAGGTGCTGGTGTGGCGTCCCTAAAGACGTGTCATTATCAGCGTTAGATGGCCAGGATTGCATTCGCCAGGCTGACTTCAGTCAGGGCGAGTGAGCGATACCGCGCTGATCGAACCGGCCAGCGCAGCACCTCGGAAGATCAAGCGGGCGAGCGCTTCACGGCCGTCGGCAGCGCGCGCTCATTCCGATGTGCGTGTGTTGTCGGTGACCGGCGGCGATCGTGTCGATTGCGTGGCTGTGAAGCCATGGCGGTCATCGTCCGTTCAAATGAGCGGTGATGCGCGTCAGCAAACGCACGCAGTCCCACAGCTACGGGCTGCGTACCGTGCGCAGACGCGACGAGCGGCGTTGATCCATCCGAGCACCTGCAATTGGGTGCCGGCCGCTAACTCGGCGTCGGCTGACGGCAAGCCTGCCTGATGTCGTCTCTTGCTATTAGCGGTAGCGAGTTTCTGCCGAGCGCTGCCTGCGCCAGCTGCGTGTAGGAGGAAGGGTCCAACGTGGCTCGTTGTGACAGTAGATTGGCCCAGACCATCTGATCGATCGCTTGTATGTCGGCGATGGTGACTTCGATCGGTGATCCGTCGTCCAAATATCCGTCGAGCACACCTCTCTGGTGTCCGCGCGAGATCGAGTCACGATCGAGGGCTGAGAACAGGAAAGCTAGTCGTTCTGCATCGGTGCCTATCACGGCGCGAACGGTGTCGCGTTCTCGACGACTGATCAGTTGCTGGCTGAATCCGAGCGGGCCGTAGATCGAATGCAGTAATCCCGCTTGCACCACGTGTTCGCTGAGTCGCCATCGGGCGAGTGTCGTGGCCACCGCTATCAGGTGTTCCCCGAGGCTGTGCTGATCGGTGGCAGCCGCGTCTCGATGCTTGGAGCGATGGTGGAGGCGGAATGCATCTGCCGCCGCCAAGAATTCCAGAGTGTTGGTGGGCATTTCGTACGCCGTCAGGTCGGGTCGCTCGGCGGTCGCTTCGACGGCCCAGAAGGAGTACACCAACGTGTGCCGAGTCCCGGACTCGACCGGACTCACCTCATGAAATGACTGACCGCTCAACGGAAACGCAACCAGAAGCCGGTCCTGGAAAGGGATATGGGTTTGATCGCCCTCCAGGCCGATTATCAGGGTTCCGCCGGTGAGAGATTCGCCGCCGAGGTGGATGATCGCTCGATGCGTTTCGGTTCCGTTCTGCGGTTGGTCAGTGTGTCGGCCGATGAAGTCGCCGCAGCTGAGCCGGTGGGCCGCCACTTCGGTGTAGGAGGGATCCAGCTGCACGTCGAAGGCGTCTTCGATGAGCTGCCGAAGGTCGGCGATGGTGGACTCGGCGACCGCGATACGCGCCGGCCCGCGTAGCAGGGATCGAAGATTCGGGCACCGGCTGTTGCGGTAGAACCCGCGGTTTTCGTGCACCCATTGTGCTTGTGTGGCAAACCAATTGCCGATCGACGCGGCAGCTTCACTCGTGATGGCATCGGAGCTCACGAGGAAAGGAAAGGGCCGCCTCGCCGTTGTCACCGTGGTGATCACCCTGAGATACCGAGCAACTCGCATCGTGCGCGAGCATAAACGAGTGCTCGATGTCGATGGTGGCGCAGCGCGTCTGCCCCGGCATACGAGTCGTCGGTGCTGTCAGCCCACGCCATGTGTTCGAGGTGCAGAAACCTCCGGCGCCACTGACTCGGAAATTCTGTGCAGTTGAGGCCGTGCGCTCGGGCTGACTCATACACCTGAGCTGCGGTGTCGTGAAATCTGGCAGTAGGGAAATCGGTGAAAGCGGTGGTGTCCAGGAACTTTCCGTAGTTGCGTGAGTGCCAGATCGTCGCCTCCGCGGGTGCACCGAAACTCAGGGAGGTCGCGAATGAGCAGTCCAGGGCGAGGATTTTTGCGGTCCGCATGGCGAGGACGAAGGTTGCGAAGCGTTCCTGTATCGGGTGTCTCGCCGGTTCGAGGAAGCCGAACAGGTCGATGTCGTTGTCGTTCATCATCTCGACCAGGTCGGAAAGCCAACCGGGCTCGAGGAACTCGACGTCGGAATCGACCAGAACCGTGTAGCGGGTGCGCACCTGTGCGAGTAGGAAGTCGATGGTCTGCCCGAGTTGTGCCTGATCTTCAGGCGACGAAACCGGCTCCGGATGTACTCGCGATTGCAGCAGAGTGAGGAGCCGACGCTCCGCCGCGGTCAGCGACAGCTGAACCGCGCCCATTTCCGTCCACAGGGACGCCAGCACCCGAGCCGCGGCCTCGTATTCCTGGTGGCTCGCGGTGATTCGCTCTTCGAGCGGAAACAGCCGAATCCACTGCTGCGCAGAAAGATACGCGCGCCCCTCGGCGTCACAGCCGTTGTCGGCGACCAGGACCGGGCTGCTGCCTGCGGTCGTGTTGCGCAGCGACCCGTAGCCGAGCCGGACGATCGGCCCGAGATCGCGGGCAGCACCCACAATCGTCACCTCGGCCTCGAGGCTGGGGTCGTTCGTCGCCCGTGGCATGCGCGCCTACCCGATCACCCGGGGTTCAGGCAGCAGTACGGGTTCGGTTTTCCCATCGCTGCGGATCATGCCGATCAGCTCGCGCAAGCCGCAACAGCCCGCATCGTGGTGCGGGTTGAGGCGTTCGGACATGAGGTATTCGTGCGGGCAGCCACCGTTGCAGACACTGAACTCCGCGCACTGCGACTTTGCCGACCGTGCGGGTTCATGGCGAGTGAGCGCGGCGGTCAGCGCAGCGCCGCTGCGGATTTCGTCGAAACTGTCGTGCATGACATTTCCCCAGACGTAGGTCTGGTCGGGGAAGAAGAAGTCGCAGTGACACACGTCCCCATTCGGTTCGATGGTGTACATCCCGCCCCAACATGACCCGCTGAGCGTGCAGGGCCCGGCCTGGTGACCGCTCGTCCTCCTGCGCAACGCGTCCAGATCGCGGATGCGAATCGTGCAGTCTCCGTATTCCTTCCATCGCTGATAGAGCCCGATGAGATACCTGCTGCGGCGCTGTGGATCAATGTAGTGGTGGCGAGCTTGCTCGGGCGGCAGTCCAATCTTCGGCACGACGAAGTTGATGCCGAAGTTTGTGATCCCCTCGCCGACAAGGAAATCGAACAGTTTATCCGGCCCGAATGCGTAACCGGCTTCGTCGAGAACGACCGTCACCGCGAAATCCACCTGATGGTCCCGCAGCATCTGCATGCCCTGCGCCGCGCGTTGGTACGTCGGTCGCCCCGCGGCATCGACGCGGTAGCGATCGTGAATCTCCGGTGGTCCGTCGAGGCTGACCCCGACCGTGAACTCGTTCTCCCGCAGGAACTCTGCCCATTCGGCGGTCACCCGCGTTGCATTCGTCATGATCGAGTTCGTCACCCACTGTCCCGGTCGCCGGAACCGATGCTGCAGTGCCATGGCTTTTCTGAAGTAGTCCCGCGGCAACAGGGTCGGTTCGCCACCGTGCCAGCTGAATCGAACCGCGTGGTGGCGTGGCTCGGCCAATGCCACGCAGATGAGCCGCGCGAGCACCTCGAATGACATGGTATTGCCCGAGCCGGGGCGCCAGTCGCCGCAGTAGGTGCAGCGCAGATTGCACGATCGGGTGGCTTTGACGATCAGTCCGATGCTGGTCGCACTCGACACTTCCATCTACGCCAACTCCATCAGGCCCGACAGCGCTTGGTCGCGCTGTTGTCGACCGACCGGTGCCGACGCACGGTTCCGCGCGACGTGACTGATCAATTCGGCTAAGCCGCAACAGGTCGAGCTGTATGCCGGGAAGTGCCGGTGCGCGGTCTTTCGGCTGTGCGGGCACCAGCCACGACAAACTTGGCAGTGCGGGCATGACTCCAGCTGGGCTCGGTCCGCGCGTTCGCGTTGCCGCGCGAGGACCAGCGGCGGCGATTTACGCAGTTCGCCGAAGTCGGACTGAATGATGTTGCCCCACCGATACTCTGGATCGAGCCCGAAATAATCACAATGGTAGACATCGCCATTCGGTTCCACTCGGAACACGATGCCCAGGCAAGCTCCGGCGAACGTGCACGGGTTCGGGCGGTTGCCGCCGAGGGAGGTATCGATGGCCTCGAGTTCACGAATGCTAATGCGGGTCAACGCGCGAGCCGCGCGCGCGTCCCAGAGCCCGATCAGGAACTGTGACATCTGGGCGGGATCGACGTAGTGCAGGCCTGCTTCAGGGGCCGCGTTCGGTGCGGGCATGACGAAGTTCAACGCGACATCGGCAATGCCTTGCTCAACGAGGAAGTCCAGCAGTGCGTCTGGTCCTCGGGCAAGCGTCGGCTGGTCGATGACGAGAATGACCGCGAACGAGGCGCCGTGGTCGCGCAGCAGTGCGATGCCCTGACATACTCGATCGAACGTTCCGCGCCCGGAGCGATCCACTCGGGCGCTGTCGTGGACATCCCGCGGACCGTCCACACTGACGCCGATCGCGAATCCATTGGTGACGAAGAACTCGACCCAGGTGGCATCCAGGAGAGTCGCATTGGTCTGCACGGTGTTGAGGATGCGCTGGCCCGGGAGCCGAAAGCGCCCCTGCAGGTGCAGCGCTCGTTCGTAGAACGAGATCGGCAGGACCGTCGGTTCGCCACCGTGCCAATTGAAGACGACGGTGTCGTGGCGGGGGTCGCTGGTGGCGGCGGCGATCGTCCGGACAAGAACGTCGAATGGCATGATCTGGTCGGGCCCGGTGCGCCAATCGAAGCAGTATTTACAGCGCAGATTGCACAGGCGGGTCGCCTTGACTATCAGACCGGCTGTCGCCAATTGTGTTACCTCGCTGCCGCACGAGCTCTTCGATAGTGGACTGTTCCTCAGGGGAGAACAACGAGTCGCTGTCGCGCATCCCCATTCGCGTGACCGGATCGGCGGCCGCGCGGGCCAGCAACTCGAGGATGCGCTGTTCTTTCGGCGTGAGTGTGGCGTGCAGCTCTTCGAGCTTCGCGGTCAACGAGTCGACGAGCTCGATGTCGGTTGACGAGTGGCCGCTCATTCCGGGAGCACAACCTCACCCCAGTCGCCGATATGTGGGCTGTTCACCCAGGTCGGTCCGGATTCCTTGATGTACATCGCGGATTCTTCCCGCCGCTCTACGATGAAACGCCCGACGATGGACTCGAGCGGCACCTTGAAGCGCACCAGCGGGGGTAGCGGTTCCTCCTCATCGACCGGAACGAGACTCGAGGTCTGCGCCAACATGGCGGCAAGTACCGCTCGTTCTTTCGGCGGTAGCTGATTGCTCCAGTAGTCGAGTTTTTGCGCGAATTCGTTGACGTCCTCGGGGGTGATGTCAATCGGTTCCGACGGATCCACCATGGCGATACTCCTGCCGAAGAGAGTCAAACCCGTATCTCGAAATGATCCACCTCTGGCTCGCCCGGCGCAATGAGAATCGATGGATGGCCGGTCGGTCGAATTCAGCCTCACCCGGCACGGCCTGGCCGCCGTCAAAGCCATCGACCGAATCATCTTGTGGCACCGGAGGTTTGCGTGGCGCTTGCACTGACGGGCCGACTGTCGGACTGTTAGACTCGATGCGTCTCGCGGGCTGGATGGGGGGACGCAGGGTAATGGGCAGAACACATGTGGCGTACGCCTTCGGGCTGGCGGTGATGGTCCTGCCAATCGCAGCCATTGTTTTCCTCCCAGCCTGGACGCTGCACTACTGGCAGGCATGGGCGCTGCTAGCGACGGTCTTCGGAAGCTACAGCGTGGCAATCATCGCGTCCGCCGTGCGTCGTGAGCCGGCACCGCTGCAGCCGCGAAAACCGGAGGGCCCGAGGGTCGAAACACCACGGGTCGAAACACCGCGGATCGAACCACCGGCGAGTCAGCGGATCACCATGATCCTTGCCTCGCTCGGCTTCGTTGCCTTGCTGGTGGTTCCCGGCTTCGACCATCGGTTCGGCTGGTCGTCGGTCCCGCCCTCGATCAGCCTCGCCGCCGACCTCCTCGTCGCCGCCGGCCTGCTGATCACCTACCAGGTACGCCAGGAGATCGTCCGCCACTCCTACGCCACCGACGACGAGCCGCCGGACCGGCGGATGATCTCGACCGGTCCCTACGCCGTAGTCCGCCACCCCACACACGCCGGGACCCTGCTCTACCAGGCCGCGATCCCCGTCGCCCTCGGATCCTGGTGGGGCCTGGTCGTCTTCGCCGTCATCACGCCGCTGACATTGATACGGATCTTCTACGAGGAGAACCTCATACGGCAGATAGTCTCCGACTACTCCGATTACACCCAGCAGGTGAAATACCGTCTACTCCCCCACATCTGGTGATCCCGCGCCAAGCCGTTTCGACACCACGAGCGGCTAGCGACCCGCCGCACCGCGCAGCGCGGCCATGAGTTCGGGTTCATCCGCTCGGCTCGGCGGCCGGCTCGAAGGCCGCGCCACCCAGCTGGGCGGCCAATTGCAATGCACGTTCGGCATATTCGGCTGATTTGTCCCACTGCGCGACCTCGCCGTACCGGTCGGCGAGGATGGCGGAGGCCCACCCTTCCCACGCCGGGTCGTCCAGATCGGCGAAGATCGCGACCGCGGGTCGCCATGTGAGTGATCGCCTCGGCCCCACGTCCGACGCTCAGCGCAGCGGCACCCAGCACGTGTTCGACGAAAGCCAATAGCGGATTCGCAATGACATCAATGGATTTGATGCCGTTGCTGACAGAGGTAGCGAGCGGGTTCGTCATGCGGTGATGCTCCGATCGGACAGGAAACGCGGTGTGCGATCCGATCTTGTGCCCTGTGCTCGAGCAGCCGTTGAGCCACGAATGAACAGCCCTGTGACCGGGCCGTGCGCTACCGATCAGCACGACGGTGGCACAGTGAACCGGGACCGGCCCGAGCGAGGAGGAACCGACGATGAGCGCACGTATCCCCAGCCAGTGGGAGGAGCTCACCGCTGCCGACCCTGCGCATTCGACGTGGTACGTGGAGCGATTCCGAACGTTGGCGGCCGACGGCACCGACATTTTCGGGGAAGCGCGGCTGGTCGACGCAATGCTCGGGCGGGAGAGCCGGGTCCTGGATGCGGGATGCGGTCCGGGACGCGTGGGTGGTTATCTACACCGGGCCGGCCATATCGTAGTCGGCGTCGACGTCGATCCGGTGTTGATCGCCGCGGCGGAGCAGGACTATCCCGGTCCGACCTGGATAGTCGGTGATCTCGCCGAGTTGGACTTGCCGAGCCGTGGGATCGCCGCTGACTTCGATGTCGTCGTGTGCGCGGGCAACGTCATGACCTTCTTGGCGCCATCCACCCGGCACGCGGTACTGGCCGGGTTCGCCCGCCATCTCGCGCCGGCCGGTCGGGTGGTGGTGGGGTTCGGTGCCGATCGCGGTTACGAATTCCCGCAATTCCTGACCGACGCCGAGACCGCCGGACTCACAGTGGATTTGCGCCTTTCGACGTGGGACCTACGCCCCTTCACCGACCAGTCCGATTTCCTCGTGGCAGTGTTCTCCCGCGGGAGTGAATGAGGGACACGGTGAAGTGGTCGGTCGACGGCCGAACCGGGGGTGCGGGCCGTTGTTTTGTCGGCCCGCACCCCCGGTTCTTATGGCATCAGTGCCCGTGACCGCCGGTGAGTTCGCCGACCGTCACGGTTTCCCCGCAGGTGGATGAGGCGAAGTAACCGTCGAGGTTGCCTTGCACGATGGTCTCGAACAGTGGCGTCGACTCGATCGCCAGCGCCTGCACCGACAGTGCGCCGGTCGCTGTCCGGGTCTGCTTGTTGAAGGTGACGTCGATCAGGCCGGGCACGCTGATCTTGAAGTTGGGCGGCGGGCTGGCCGGGATGTCGGTCTGCTTGCCGTTGATCGTCACGTGCGCGCCGGTCAGGCTGCTGGTTGCCGTGGTACCGGAAGCGTCTGCGCGGCAGCTGGATTCGAGCGAATCGGCGACAATGGTGAGCACGCCGCCGGGCAGGTCGATGGACGGATGGACGTGGAAGAGATCGATGCCGAGTTCGGTCAGTTTGGCCTTGGCCCAACTGGCGCCCGTCGTGCCGTCGCCATTCGAGTCCGATTCTCCGCCGCCGACCACGACCAGATCATGGTGGGTGTCGACCAGCGAGGCGTGGGTCGGGCCCTGCGGGTAAGCGGTGGTTCCGATCGGGCCGTGGTTGACGTCGTGGGCGCTCAGGTACCAGCCGAATGCGGTGGACTGATGCTGGATCGTGGCAGCGGCCGGACCGGCGGTGGCGGCGAGAACGCCGGCCGTCGCGGCCAGACCGACGACGGTGGCGCCGACGCGCTTGGTGAAGGAAGCCGTCTTCATCAGTAGTACCTTTCGTAGATCAGTTGATTTGCTGACACATTGCTGGAACGGCTAGAGGTTTGCACGGAATTAACAAATCCGTCAATAGATAAATGCATAAGATCCGATCGATTCTCACGTGCGTCAGATCACACATGCGCCCGGTAACATTCACGTCCACACGGCGATGCAGGGCTCAATCAATGAGCTATCGAATTGACTCATTTCTCGATCAGCCGATTTGGGCGGCCAATAAGTTGGACGTACGACCGAATAAACTGCGCGCAGGCACGCCCATGGTCTGCGATCCAGCACTCCAGAGCAATCCTAGGGAGACGCAGCGCTTCGCATCGAGACCTGCAATCCAGCCATCTCGACACACACTGTTAACCATCTATTCAGTAATAACTAACTAATAGCTATATGTATGGGAGGAATTTGACTAACGCGAGTATTTTCAACCTGCGGCCCGCGCGACCACATCGCCGATGCGGGCCCGGAACGCGGTCGGCGCGAATGTCCCCGCGTGTCGGCTGATCGCGGCCGGGTCATAGCGGGACGGGTCGAAGTCGCGGATCAGGCACGCCATGCCCTCGACAACGGCTGTGTCGTCACCGAACTCGACGTACTCCCCCGTGCGGCCGGGGCGGACGGTGTCCAGCGCGCCACCCGCCGCGACCGCGAGAACCGGTGCGCCACAAGCCATCGCCTCCACCGGAACGATGCCGAAGTCCTCGACTCCCGGCATGAGTACGGCGCGGCAGCGCCGATACATGTCCAGCAGAACGTGGTCGGGCGCGGCGCCCAGGAAGGTGGTCTCCGATCCGGCGATCGTCTCGAGGTACTGCCGGTGTCGGCCGTCGCCGAGCACGACCAACCGGCCGCCGGCGCGCTGC
This sequence comes from Nocardia suismassiliense, assembly GCF_900269665.1. Lineage (GTDB taxonomy): Bacteria > Actinomycetota > Actinomycetes > Mycobacteriales > Mycobacteriaceae > Nocardia > Nocardia suismassiliense. The sequence goes on along the minus strand of NZ_LT985361.1, from coordinate 3,934,231 downwards.
ACCGCGCGGATCGCGAGGTCGGCCCGCTTGTACGGTACGAGCCGGCCTGCGAACAGGAAGAAGTCCTCGCGTGGGATCGACGGGTCGGGGGTGAAGCGGTCGATCCGCACCGGCGGATTGACGACAGTGGCGGGCAGGCCCCACCAATCACGCACCCCGTCGGCGACGGCGTGCGAGTTGGCGATCACGTGCGCCAGCCGCGGCGCGGCCCGTAGCTCGGCGCGGCGCGCGAAATGGCCAAGACCCGCCAGCGCCAACTGCCCCGGCTTGCCGCCGGCCTCCTGGGCGCGAAAAGCCCCGTCCCAGGCCCAGCGTGCCGGACTGTGCACGTAGGCGATCACCGGTGCGTCGGTCGCGAAAACGGCCTGTGTGGCGAATGCGTGATGGCTGACGACCACCACGTCGAAGCGTTCGGCCAGTGGCAAGCGGCGCAGTGTGCGAGGCACGAAAGGCAACAGCGGGGCGTGCGCGCCGCCACCGATCGCGGCGTGGGCCCGGCTGAGCCAGCTGTCGTGAATCGAAATGCCCTGTCCCGCAGCATCGTCCGCAGCACCGTCGTGCGCCGGTGCGCCGCGTCGGCCCGATGCGACGGCCGCCACCAGCGAGTCGTGCCCCTCCCGGCTGACGATCGGCGCGAAGACCGCCGCGCCCGGCCAGGTCTTGATGAACTCCGCGACTACCGCTTCGGACCCACCGTATTCGGTGAATCGTTCGTGCACGAGGGCGACCCGTGGCGCTGTCATGGGAACTCCGTTCAGGTCTGCGGTGGCGTGGTGATCTGGCGCGGTGCGGCCGTCGGCCGGATCGCGGGTGCGACCGGTAAGCCCGCTAAAAGTCCGGTGACACTGCCTTGTTCGAGTGCGCGCCGGTAGACGATGGCGGCCTCCCGGCAGGCTTGCACGGTCGCGTCGATGTCGTCGTCGGTGTGTGCGGCCGAGGTGACGAACGACTGCCCGAGCACCCCGCGCGTCAGCAGCTCCTGCAAGAACAGCGTCCGAAATGCTTGTGACGGTTTACCTTCGGGATTCCGGGTCAGGTAGACCAGGCAGGACGGCCGCCCGACCACCTGCAGGTAGTCGGCGATTCCGAGGTCGGCGGCGATCGTGTTCACCGCTTCGGCCAGCCGCCGCCCGGCCCGCTCCATCCGTCCGATCGGATCGGTGCTCGCGTACGCCTGGACCACCGCACGGAACGCGGCCAGCGAGGCGGATTCGGCCCCGTGCGTGGTCGACAACAGGAACACCCGCTCCCGGTCGGTACGTAAGCCGCCCAACTCCATGAACTCGCGTTTACCGGCCAGCGCCGAGATCGGGAACCCGTTGCCCATCGCCTTGCCCCAGCACGACAGGTCCGGGCGCACCCCGTACACCTGCTGCGCGCCACCGGCGGACCACCGGAAGCCGGTGATCATCTCATCGAAGACCAGCAACGCACCGTACCGATCACACAACGCCCGAACCCCTTGCAGATATCCAGGTTCGGGCTCGGCCAGCGCGGTGGCGGCCTCCATGATCACGCATGCCACCGGCACCGCGGCCAGCACCTCCGCGAGTGCGCCGAGATCGTTGTAGGCGAATTTCACCGTGGCGGTGTCGTCGATCCCGCTGTTCATCTCGGTGGTGCCGATGAACCAGTCATCGACGGAGAAGAACGGTTGGTCACACACCGCCACCACCACACGCCCGGTGGCGGCGCGGGCCAACCGGACCGCCGCGGTGGTGGCGTCGGAGCCGTTCTTGGCGAACTTCACCATGTCCGCGCCCGGCACCAAGGACAGGAAGTCTTCGGCGGCAAGCAGTTCCAGCTCGGTGGGCCGGGAGAAGTTCACCCCGTCGGCGATGGCGGCGGTCACTGCCTCGAGCACCGGCCGGTAGCCGTGGCCGAGCGTCACCGACCGCAAACCCATGCCGTACTCGACGTATTCGTTGCCGTCGCAGTCCCAGACGCGGCATCCACTGCCTCGCAGCAGAACCGGTGCCATCGCCTCGGGATACTGATCGGCGCCGCGGGCATAGGTATGCGCGCCGCCGGGTACCAGATCATGCAGGCGAGCCTGAAGCGCGTTGCTGCGCGCGAAGTTACGTTCGTTACTCGGCACGCTCGTGCCCCTCTCACTCAACATCCGCGTTCGGTGAACGCTTTGAGGTAACCGCCCGACTGGCGCAGGTACATCCACGCCCAGAACGCGAGTCCCGACGGACTGGGGCTGGCGACCATCGTCACCTCGCCGCTGAAGCACTTCTCGACGATGTACCGCGCTCTCGACACATGTGGCGTGAACGTCACGACGATGATGTGGTGCCAGCCGAATTGCCGTGCCCTGCGCCCGATCTCCTGCGCTTCGCCCTGCGTCGTCCACGGGTCCGGCACGAAGCAGCTGACCTGGAAGTCGAAGTGGCCGTCGCAGTACTTGTCCATGGCGGGATCGTCCGCACCGGTGGAACGCGAGATCAGCAGTTGCCGCGCATAACCGCGCCGCGCGAGATCCAGGCCGAGGTCGAATCGTTCGTAAGGCGTGCCGCCGAGCACGACGATGGCGTCGGCGGGACGCAGCGGATCCACCTGCGGTCGCACGTATACCGGCCAGCCCAGTGCGACTACCGCGGCGACGACGGCGATCAACGCGCCCGCGCCCACGAGCATTCGCCGATACGTGCGCCACGGACGCCGGGTGTCGGGCGGCGCGACTACCACCGTGTCGTGCATGCCATCACCTCGTCGGTCTGTTCCGGCCCAGCGCCGCGGCGGTGACCGCGCCGGAGGTGGATACCGACAGCCGCCAATACCCACCGTCCGCGTCCTTGAGCACGATCCCGCCGTCGCTACGCTCGGAAAGCCAGGCGCCACTGGCCAGCACGGCCGCCGACACCGCGCCGTCGGCCGCCAGCACCTGGAGGATGTCGGTGTCGGGGCCGCTCGCCTGCGCGACGGTGGTGCCGGCGAACCGGGCCCCCAGCATCCTGTCGCGCCCCAGCACCTGCCAGCCGCCGGGAAAGACCCTCGGATCAATATCTCGATCAGAGCTCGAAATCAGGTTCACAGCAGTACCTTCCGGGCACCCTCGGTAGTCGATGCGCAGCTCGGTCGGCGGCTTGTCCAGGTCGGGGTCGAACTGCACGTTCGCCAGATACGGCTGACGGCAATACAACAGGTCCAGGCAGACGGTCCTGGCCGCGATCTTGCAGTTGACCATCCCGAACTGGGCCGGCCCGCCACGTTCGGCACTGCCGATCGACAACGCCGTATCGGCGCCTTCGAACCAGACGTTGGTGAACCACCAGGCATTGGCGGCGCCGTCGACGAGCACGTGCCGGTCGGTGGTGCGCGGATCGGTGTCGGAGACGAATTCGACGTTGCTCGCGGCCAATCCGGCATTGTGGTCGTTGCCGGTGCCGAGCACGCTGATCCGGTTGTTGGTGAACTTCGACGAGGTCACGTAGTTCTGGATGCACGAGGTCACCAGGCCGTAGCCGAAATTGTTGATGTCGCAGTTCACGAATGCGGTACCACCGGTGTTCTGATCCAGCACGACGCCGCGTTGTTCGACATAGCGCGGGAAGTTGCTGCTGAGGTGATTGCCACGCAGCACCACCGACTCGAAGGAGCACCGGAAACATTGGGACAGCGACACCGCGGTGACGGTTGGATTGGATACGAAGACGCCGACGCGGGCGAAGCGCACTCGCTGCCGGTTGTGCAGCGCGATGAGGGTTCCGCCGCCCGCGTAGTTGATCATGCTGACGTCACCGCCGTCACCGAGAACCGTGGCGTAGTCGGGCAATTCGGGCCAAGCCGTCACCGAATATTGCCCAGCGGGTAGATACAGCACCAGCGGTCCGTCGCCGACCGCCGCAGCCTTCGCGATGGCCGCGGTGTCGTCAGCCTTCCCGTCCCCCACCGCGCCGAAATCACGAACGTTACGGGCGGCAGGGGCGTCGGTCACCCTGGGTGACCGGAACTCCGGACCGGAGTCGGCGGGAGTTGCACAGGCGGCCAACGGCACCGCGGCGGCAAAGCCGAGCGACCCGGCCAGCAGACGACGGCGCTGCACCGCGTCATCGTGCTTACCCTTCGGATCACTGCGCGATGCAGTCACTTTCGCCACCTCGCGATCTGCTGCCACGGCGAGTCGGCCGGTCTGGAGACCGCGATGACGCCGACCATGGCGGAACCGGCGGAGCCGAATGTCGCGAGCGCGCCGCGCACCTGCGCAGCGGTACTGGTGCCGAGTTCGACGACGCCGACGGTCGCGTCGGCTCTGGGCACGATCGACAGCACATCCGCAGCAGCCGTGACCGGCGCTACCTCCACGACCACATAGTCGAAGCCGCTGCGCAGATCCGCCAGAATCACGCCGAATCGCGCGGTGGTGAGGGCATCCGGCGTTTCCGCATCGATCGACCCCATCGGCAGTATCTGAATACCGGTGTCGGGCAACAGCACTACCGCGTCGTTCAACGTGGCCCCGCCGCGCAAAAGCTCGGCGAGCCCAGGACCGGTGTGCGCGAGCAGTTGACTGGAGCTGCCCGAGCCGGTGGTATCGGCGTCGACGAGCACCACCCTGGCGCCCGCGTCGGCGAGCGACCGGGCCAGCCGCACCGCGATGTCGGGCGCCGATCGCGGTGAAAGACTGGTCAGCACAATAGTTCTGGGTCTCTTTCCGGCGCCGGCACCGGTCAGCCGGGCGCGCAGCCGCCGCGTCTCCCCCACCTCTCCGGGCAGGCCGACGTCGAGGATCGCCAGAATGGGCACCCCGGGCGACGCTTCGCCGGTGAGCCGATCCGTACCAGCCAGGACCGCCTCCAGATCGTTGGAGGTACGCAGCCTGCGGTCGGTGCGATCACGCAGGAACGCCGCCGCGAATCCCAGCGCAAGCCCCGCCAGCAGGCCGAGCGCGAGCAACCGGGTGCGCCGAGGCCCCGTGGGCGCGGTCGGCAGCTCGGCCCGGTCCACCACCGCGACGCGAGCGGCGGGCGCGGCACCGAGCTGGGTGGTCTCCAATTCGCCTACCAGACGCCGGAATTGGGCCACCACGGCGTCGGCGAGATCGCGGGCCTCGACGGCGGTGTCACCGGTGACCGCGACCTGGAGTATCGCGGTCGCCGGCGGTGAACTCGCCGAGATCCGGCCGCGCAGCTCGCCCGCGTCCATCCGGAGGCCGCGATCGTCGATGACGCGTTGCGCGACGGTGGCGCTGGTGAGCAGGTCCAGATACGACCGCACTCGTTGCTGGGCGGCCAAACCGCCCTGGTACGAGTCGTTCACCGAGGTCCCCGTCGACATCGACACGTACATGCTGCTCGACGCCTTGTACGTCACGGGAATTGTCCGCGCATACCCCGCCGCCGCCCCCAGGCACACCAGCACCGCGACGGCAATGATGATCCAGCGCCGCCGGACGATTCGCCAGTACTCCATCAAGCCCATTGGCCAGTCCTTTGTGTTACGGGGACAACGGATTCGGCCCGCTCCCACGATTGGTGTGCCGAGGACTGGCCGCGCGCACCGCGGTACCAGCCCACCAGCAGATAGACGAACCACACCAGCACCACGGCCTGGAGGTACTTGCCGAGCATCTCCATGCTGCCGAGAATTCCGCGCTCGAAGATGACCGGTATCTCGATGAGCGCCAGCCCCAGCACGACGAGCGCGATATGGCGCGAGTACAGCGCGCGCGACCAGGCCACCAACAGCAGGAAGGTGAATCCGACTCCCGCCACGATCCCGGGGTATCCACCGAGCAGGTAGCCCTCGCTGATGCCGCCCTCGGCCAGCGATACCGACACCTGCGTCATATCCACCGAGGCGCCCCGGACCTCGGCGGCCCAGGCGGTTCCGGATCGCAACTTCGGCTCGCCGAGCAGTTGCGCGGGAACAAGACTGCGCAGCGCGTTCTCAGCCGCCTGTTCCGGTGACAACCACGAGCCGGGTGGTGTGTAGTACACATCGGTCGCCGCCTCGAGCAGATCGAATCGGCGCAGTACGCTGAGCATCGGCCGGACGCCTGCGGGGTACGCGGAGTCGGTGACGGCGGCATCGGCCTTCGCCTCCCCCGTCGCCTTGAGCGATTGCAGCCAGCCGAAGCCGCCGATGCCCATGATCGAGACCAGCAGAATGGCAACGACTTTCCGACGAGTCCAGCCGCCGAGTGCGAACCGCCCCCCGACCGCCAGCGCGGCGCCCATGATCGGGGTCTTGGATTCGACGGCCATGGTCCACAGCAGCTCGCCGGCCAGCAGCAGGCCGACAGCGAGCGAGGTTGCCCTCGTTCCCGCGAGCCGGACGAAAACGATCAGGCCCACCGCGCCGACCGTGCCCAGCATTGTCACGAATGTCAGGGCCGGGCTGCTGCTTTCGACTTCTCCGGCCTTTCCGGCGGTGCCGGTGGCGAGCATGACCAGCCGGCCGAGCGCGCCGAGGCAGTACAGCACGCACAGGGTCGGCAGGAAATTCGGGTCCTCGGTGATCGCGGCCCCCGGTCGGCGACGGCGTCTCATCCAGAATGCCAGCGCCACAACCAATCCCGCGTACACCCACAATCCGAATACCACGGGCCGCAGCACCATCGCGATGCCGTAGTCGTATCCCAGCGCGGCCAGGCGCGGGTCGGCGACGTTGTCGCCGAAGCGTGGCTCGGGCTGAACCACCAGCAGCACAACAGGTCTGGCGAGGTAGGACATCGCCCAGTACAGCGCCTGCGCGATGAGCAGGACCCTGGCGACGCCGGGGATGACCACCGCGGCGGCGACCATCGTCACCAATGCCCCGGCGATCAGCACCAATTCGGGAACGGCGCCCATCATCGGGGAGCTCCCGCGGCAAGCTCAGGTGAGCGCATCGATGATCTCCTCCGCTCGGTCGACGTAGCGGTGCCGCTCCCCGGTAATCCGCCGGTATCCCGCCGCCGCGACCTGCTCGGCCGCGTCCGGCCGCCGCGCGCACCAGTCGAGGATCTCGCCGAGCTCGGCCCGGTCGGAGAACAGGAAACACTCGGTCCGATCGTCGAGCAGCTCGGCATGTTCGTCGGTCCGCTCCCCCACGAAAAGCCCACCGGCAGCCGGTATTTCGAACGACCGGCAGGTGTGCGTGTCCCGGTTGCCGGAGTTGAGCAGCACCAGGTTCGCGGTGATCGACGCGACGGCCGCGGCGAAACGCTGGCCGTATACCGCCGCGCCGATCTCGGCGGAGGTAGCACGTAGCTGACGCACCCGCCGCCAACCGGGCCCGTGTACCGACAACTCGGGTCCGTACTCGCGGGCCAGATCGATCATCAGCGCAGTGCGATCGGGGCGGCGAGCGCCGATGAAGCCGGCCAGGAATCGCTGGGCACCGCGGCGGGCACAGGGATGATGCCAGGCCGGATCGTAGGCACTGCGCACGAACTCGACCTTGCCTACGCCCCGGCCGAGCAGTTCGGGCACATTGTGGCGCTTGGTGGTGACAACCAGATCCCACGCGGATTCGTGCGCGAGATAATCCGGGCTCGTATTGTCGGGATTCGACACGTCGTCGGGGCTGTAGTGGACATGCAGGGCTGCCGGAGTATTCAGCAGGCGCTGCTGATCGAGGTGGACCGCCTTGAACGCGAACTGCATATCGGGCTTGAATCTCGCGGTGGCGCGCTCGATCCGATCGTGCACAGCCGCGGTCGTCCAGGGCGCCCGCCGACCGGCCGCCTTCGTGTACAGCCAGCTGGGCGACAGCCGCGCGGGCAAGGTGACCGGGGTGGAATCGATCACGACCACCTCGTGCCCGGCCTGCCGGAATCCGTCGGCCAGCGATCGGGCGTTGCTGCCCACCCAGTCGTCGCCGATGTAGAGGATCTTCATCGCACCCGCTCCTGCACGACCAGGGGTGCCGCACTGTCGCCACGCCGCTCCCGCACGATCAGCTGGCGTATCCGCACGAGATACCACAGCGCCACGGTGAATTCGGTGAGCACGGTGCCGTATGCCAGTGCCCACACCGAGTGGTTCCGGAAGGCGACTGCGAGCGCGGACGCCGCCACACACGTGCCGATGATCGCGCCGATCAGCACACCGACCGTATCCTGCCGGACCGGCAGCAGGGCCGTGGTGATGAACGACGTCACCGTCATCGCGGGCAGGATCAGCACCTCCACCCGCAGCAGCGCGACCGTGCCGGTGAATCCGCTACCGAAGATCAGCTGGATCAGCGTCGGCGCCAGCACCCACACCCCGGCCGCCGCGAGACCGGCGGCGCCGACGCACGCCGCCAGCACCTGCAATGCGTTGCGCCAGAACTGATCGTGCGCGCCGCGCTGCGCCATCCGGGGCAGAAATGCGAAGCCGATGGTGTCGAGCAAGGATTGCATCGCCCGGACCAAACGGTCACCGGCGGAATACAACCCGAGCGACGCCGCGTCGAGCACCGCCGCGTAGACCACCGGGGCACCCTGGCCGTAACCGGTGACCAGCATGCGGGATACGAACACCGGGGCACCCATCCGCAGGATCACCCGCACCGCACGCGGGCGGGCGGGCGGCCCGAACCGGTGCCACGCGTCCGCCCACGTCGCCGCGACGGGTACGGTGGCCGAGGCGAGCAGGCACAGCACCGCGACCGACGCGCTCGGCCATCGTGGCAACAGCACCACCAGCAACACCAGGTAGACGATCCGCCCGGCACCCTGGTACGCGGCCGATGCGCCGAACCTGCCCTGGCCGATCAGCAGCCAATCCTCCGAGATCGACCAGAAGCCACCGGCGAACAGACCGAGCAGCACCATATGCAGCGGTGCGGGCACCCCGAGCAGCAAACTCGCCGCCAGCACCGCGCCGAGGCACCCGAGAATCGTCAGCCGAATCGCCAGGTAGTCGCCGCGGACCTGAGCGATTCTCGTTGCGTGCGTTCGCAATTCCGGCACCCGGGCGGCCAGGAAGGAGGTGATGCCCAGGTCGACTGCCAGCGATCCGAGGAAATAGGCCGACATACCGATCGCGAGCAGACCGAGTCCCGCGGCACCGAGCACCCTGGCGATGATCGGCAGGGTCACTACCGTGATCAGGTATTGGCCGTACTTGCCGAAGCTGACGAAGCCGATGTCGCGCAGCACCACGACGAGGTCACGCCAGCGACGCGGCCGCGACGGGCCCGCGTATCGTGCACCGGTGTCGTCGATATCAACCACGACGCACCTCCACCACCGAGGTGAGGAAGTCCGCGGCGATGCGCGCGGATTCGGTGATGTCGAACGCGCGGGCCGCCGACGCACCCGAGGCGGCGAGTTCGCTGCGCAGGGCGGGATCGGCGATGAGCGTATCCAGCGCGGCGGTGAGCTGCGCGGTGTCACCCCCGTCGACCAGCAGGCCGTGCACGCCGGACTCGATGATTTCGGCGGGGCCGCCCGGCCGGGTGGCGATCACCGCACAACCCGCGGCCATCCCCTCGACGACGACCTGACCGAAGGGTTCGGCCAGCACCGAGCAGTGCACCAGAATGTCGGCCTGGCGCAGGTAGCGTCGCGGATCCTCGACATGGCCGGTGAAGGTCACCTCCAGTCGCAGCACGTCGGCCAGGCGCGTCAGCTCGGCCCGGTACGGCTCCTCGCCGAAGAAGGCGCCGCCGACCAGGAACACTTGGCGCGGACGGGCTTTCACCGCCGCGATGGCGCGCAGGAAGACGTCCTGTCCCTTCCACGGAGTCAATCGGCCGACCACGGCGACGACCACCTCGCCGGGCGGCCGTTGTGGCGACCGGGCGGCGACCGGTGCGGGATCGAGCTCGACACCGGGGTATACGACCGCCAGCGGCTTGCGCCGGGTGATCAGCGAACTCGCGGTCGACCGGCTGTTGACCAGATATCCGGCACTGACCAGCCAGCCGAGCAGCCGGATCACCCCGGCGAGCAGGCGCCCGAAGTATTGCGCCGAGATCCGGTCGTGCACCGACCAGATCAGCGGGACGCGCGCCCGCCGGGCAGCCACCGCACCCATGAGCATGGCCTTGGTACTTCCCGCGACCAGCACGTCGACCTCGAGCCTGCGCGCCTTCGATCCGAGCCTGCAGCCCAACCGCACCAGCCCGATACCGCCGACGACCAGACGCCGGATACCTGCCGCGTCGATCGTCATCGAACGGCTGTCGAAGTGGTTGGGCAGCACCAGCGTTCGGATACCGCGAGCCCGGAACCGGCGGACCATCGGACCGTTCTCGGTGAACATCATCACGGGTTCGACGGCCGCGGGATCCAGCGCCGACAGCAGGCGCATGGTGGCGAGCTCGGCCCCCGACGGCGCCGCGGTGTGCGAGAGGAACAGCGCGCGGATCATCCGCGTAACTCCGTGTACAGCGCGTGGTGCCGGGCGGCGGCCGCCGCCCAGGAGAACAACTCGGCGTGCGCGCGGCAGCGGTCCGGCGTAGGCCCCGCGCCGTCCAAGGCCGCGACGATGCGCGCCGCGAGCGCCTCGACATCACCGGCGGGCACGATCAACGACGGATCCAGTCCGCGCACCGAATCGGGCAGCCCGCCACAATCGGTGACGATCGGCGCTCGCCCGCTGGCCAAAGATTCGAGGGCGATCAGCCCGAATCCCTCCAAAGCCACCGACGGCACCACCGTGCAGTCGGCCTGCGCGTACCGCGCGGCCAGCAGGTCATCGGCGACCCGGCCTTCGAAGCTGATGGCTCGCTGCAGTCCACTCGACCGAACCTGCGCGCGCAGTTCCGACTCGGCGCTACCCGTTCCGATGATCATCAGCCTGGTGCCGGGGTGCGCGGACAGCACTGCGGGCCAGCACTGGATCAGTCGATCGATGCCCATTCGGCGCTCGAGCCGGCGGATGCACAGTACGACGCGTTCGTTTGTTCCGTCGGGCCGCGGCGCCGCGGCGAATCGATCGAGATCGACACCCGGCGCAATGATTTCGATCCGCTCCGCGGGCACTCGATAGTCCGTCACCAGCGCATCGCGAAAGTGCTGGGACAGCACCACGAATCGCTCCGCCCCCGCATAACGGACCCGCTCCACGAGATACTTGGCCCGCGCGACCACTTCGGCTGCGCCTGCCATCCGGCTCTCCGCCGCCCACGGACCGTGGAAGTGCACGACCAGCCGATTACCCTGTTGTGCACCAACTTTCGAGGGTCCGTACAGGCAGAAGTGCCGATCGAGAATCGCGGGGCGTGCGGTGCCTCCCCACGCGGTGCCATGGCCCGCCATGACCGACCTGCGCACACGGTGCAGCGTGGAGCCCCCGATCGGCCCCCACGATCGGCCACCGGGTGGCGGGTCGCCGAACGCCGCCGCGGACACCTTCGTGCCGGGATGCTGCCGCAAAGCGGCGAACAGATCGGTGAAGTACCGGTTGAGGCCACCCGGTGTCGATCCGAACCATTCGGCCCCGGTCATGTGGACGTTGACCGGCTCAGCGTGCCCGGTCATGTGCGTCTCCTGCCGAAGTGGGTCCGGCCGACGACGTCACCGGTCACCGCCCGAGCCCGCACATTCGCCCGGTGCAGGGCGGTCCGCAGCAGGCGCCCGTCGGCGGCCAGCACATCGCGGTAGCCGATGTGCTGTGGGTACTCGCCCGCGATCCGGTGATGAAAGCGGAACAGCTCGACCAGTTTGCTGACCGTCGAGGTCTGGCTGCACAGGTTGAACGTCGAATCACGCCAGGCGGCAAGGACTCCCGCCATGCCGAAGAACTGGCCGATCGACGCGATACGGGCGAAGAGGTCTACGTCCATCGGGAACACCAGGTCGCCCCGGATGCCGCCGACTCGATCGAAGTGCTCGCGGCGAAACATCGCCGCCGCGGTCGGGCCGAATTCGGCGGGGCCCTCCCGCACGATCGTGCGCAGTACCGCGCGTGCGGGGTGCGTGCCCACCAGGCCGGGCAGGCCCAATCCCGACTCGACCACGGTCCCGCCTTCATCGATCACCTGAAACTTGGCGGAGCTGATAGAGATCCCGGCATCGGCCATGACATCGAGCTGTGCGCCAAGGGATCCCGGCAGCAGGACGTCGTCGGCGCACACCACCTTCACCAACCGCCCGGTCGAGTGATGGATGGCGGCATTCCAGTTGTCGCCGATCGGGAGCAGCACGTCGTTGCGGAAGATCCGCACCCGCGGATCGTCGAAGGACCTCGCGATAGCCTGCGTCTCGTCCGAGCTGGCGTTGTCCAGCACGACGAGTTCGAGCTCGAGATCCTGATCGAGAATCGACCGCATGGTCGCCGCCAGGGTTCGGCCCGCGTTGTAGGCGGGCACGCAAATGGACAGGTCGGTCATCGGTGCAATCCCTCAGCAGGTCGGTCGTACTCGGCGGACATCCAGCGGCCGGACAGTTCCGGGAAACGGGCTTCGAGCTCCGGCAGCAGATCCGGCAGGGTCAGCAGCACTCGATCGGGGCGCGCCAGCACCAACTGCGACGGCGAGACGATCGGGACATCGGTACCCGGCATCCGCCTGCCCTGCTTGGCGGGTGACGCGTCGGCGACCGCGCGCACCAGCCCGCGGTGGATACCTGCGCGGCCGAACAACGCGACCGCTCGGGACGCCGCACCATAGGCGTAAACTACTCGGCCACCGGCACTTTCGTGCTCGAGTCGGCGGCGCAGCGAATCCGCGTGCCGGTCGGCGGCCGACTGCAACTGCCCGACCACCACCGGATCGGTGATTCCGGCTTCCGCGGCGAGCATGGCCCGCACCGCCGCATCCGGCTCCCGTACACCGTGCACAGCCGCGACCAGCACGGTGCCGCCGTACAGATCGAACTCCCATGCGGTCGCTACGCTCATCCCGGCCTCATGCAGCAACCACCGCAGCGTCGTCAACGAGTAGTAGGCGAAGTGACCGTGCCGCAGGGCATTCCACTGTGCTTTCCGGACGATCGCGTGCAGCGAGTGGAACTGCAGCAGCAGCACGCCGCCGGGCGCGGTGGCCTCAGCTCGTAGCGTGAACGCGGCGCGCTGGTCGGGTTCGTGCATGATGCCGAAGCAGTCGAGCACGACGTCGGCTTGCTCCGCCACTGTGGTGAAACCGTGCTCCGCCAAGCAGGGCAGCCAGCTGCCGCCGTGCGGGCTGCCGAATTCACGCACCGTCGCGCCGGACAACCAGCCCTCGGACCGGACGCGGGCGACGGCGACGGCGGCCTGCTCGCGCAGGGCCAGCGGTTCGATACCCCGCGGTTCCGCAGTATTGGTGTCGTCCTCGGCTAGCTGCGCCAGTCCGCAGCTCGCACACAGGTCCATGGCCAGCGGATACGCGGCCTCGTCCGGCCGAACGAGCGTTTCGGCGGGCGGGAAGTCATCGGCGGCGGGCATCGCGCCCAGGTCGAGAACTCGGTGCAGGTCGGTCTTCCCGCACGCTCGGCAGCCGTTCATCGACGGCCGCCCACCGACGCGCGGAGCGCGCCGTATGCTCGCGGACCAGAGTGATCCTGGGGCACTATGGCGTCGTGCGCATCGAGCCGACCGACCTCGCCGACGTCCTGGTTCTCACCCCGGAGCCGTTCCGCGACGATCGAGGCCTGTTCACCCGTACCTTCGATGCCGTCGAGTTCGACGACTACCTGGGTACACCCGGGACAGCGGCGGCGTTCATCCAGGACTCCCAATCCCGTTCGGCGCGTGGCGTGATCCGCGGCATGCACGGGCGATCCGGTCCCGGCGAGGCGAAGCTGGTGCGGTGCGCGCACGGCGCCGTGCACGATGTGCTGGTCGATATCCGGCCGCAGTCGCCGACTTTCGGGCATCAGCAGGCATTCCTGCTGGACGACAAGGACTTTCGGCACCTGTACGTACCGCCGGGGTTCCTGCACGGATTCCAGGCCCTCAGCGAAGTCGCCGACGTGTGCTATCGGATCGACCGGCCGCATGATCCGGCGCAGGACATCGGCGTCGCCTACGACGACCCCGACCTGGCCATCGACTGGCCGGAACCGGTGACGGTGGTCTCGCCCCGCGACGCGGCCGCGGGGAGTTGGCGCGAGTTGCTCGCCGCGCTGCCGCACGCTACGCACCGATCCTGACCCGGTACAGCGAATCGTCCAGCACCCCGGTGTCTTTCAGCAGGTTCAACCGCGCGAGCCGAGTGAACTTCTGAAAGAACGCGTCGGCGGTGAGGCCACGCGCGACGTATTCGCGGTGGAGCTGTGCGGCGCCGTCCGCAATGGTCCACGTCGCCTCGAAGCCCAATTCCGTTCGCGCCTTGCCGAAGTCGACTCGGTAGGACCGCGAGTCGGCGCCGGACGTCCCGGCGATGTGCAGCCGTGCGCCGGGCACGGTATCGACGACGACCTGCGCGATCTCGGCGACGGTGCGATTGTTGACCTCGGTGCCGATGTTGTACGCTTGGCCGTGAATGGACTCGACAGGCGCGACGAGGCAGCGCGCGACGGCGCGCGCGATGTCCTCGGCATGCACCAGGGGCCGCCACGGCGTGCCATCCGAGAGCACCTTCACCTCGCCGGTCAGCACCGCGTACCCGACGAGGTTGTTGAGCACGATGTCGGCCCGCAACCGAGGCGAGAATCCGAAAGCCGTTGCGTTGCGCAGCAATACCGGCGCGAAGCCGGAATCCGCCAGGGCGAGCACATCGTCCTCGACTCGGACCTTGCTCTCCGCGTAGGGGGTCAGTGGCCGCAGCGGCGCGTCCTCGGTGACCAGCTCATCGCCCGCCGCGCCGTACACCGAGCAGGTGGAGGCGTAGAGGAACCGGCGCACCCCGGCCAGCTTGGCCAGCCGGGCCAGCCGCACCGAGGCGTGGTGGTTGATGTCATGGGTGATCTGGGGCGCGAGCGCGCCCAGGGGATCGTTGGACAGGGCGGCGAGATGAACGACCGCGTCGAATCCGGCGAGCTGATCGGCCGTGACCTCGCGCAGGTCCACGGCGAAGCCGGGCGGGTCATCCGGCGCGGTACCGAGTACGCAGTCGGCGAAGTAGCCGATGTCCAGGCCTGTCACCCGATGCCCTTCGGCCTGCAGCACGGGCACCAGAACAGTGCCGAGATAGCCCTGATGGCCGGTGACGAGCACACGCATCTTCACACACCTCCGAAGCCGACAACGGCCTTCTCGACCACGAACGCTTCGGCATACTCGGCGCGGCACTGGACGCCACGTAGCCGCGCCGACGCGAGGAAGGCGCGTTCGTCGAACCAGTCCCGATCCTGTTGCGAGGGATAATGTTTCAGCAGCAGCCGAGCCTTTTCCTCGGCGACACCCGGCGGCAGCGGATGAAAAACGGTCGGCCGTGGGGTATCGGTCTCCCACTTGAGAATCTCGTAGCCGAGGGTCAGGTGGTCCCGGAATTCGGTGGGCACGAGTTCGGCGAGCAGCCGGTGATCCTGGTGCGCATCGCCCCGGTGCGGGGCGAACACGAGATCGGGATCGCAGCGGCGGCGCAGGGCAGCCACCTCGTCCTTGATCCGATCCGCATGCGCGGGCGCGCGGCCGTCCGGCACATCCAATACGGTGAGCTCGACGGTCGCGGTACCGCAGAACGCCTCGAGTGCCCTGCGTTCCTCGATTTCCCGGCGGGTGCCCGCCCCGCTGAGTACCAGAGCTCGAACCCTCAGTGCCGGAACGCTTTTCACCAGGGTGAGCAGCGTCCCGCCGAGGCCGATCGCGATGTCGTCGCAGTGTGCGCCGAGCACCGCGACCTCGCTGATCCGTTCCGGTGACAGCACTTTCACGACACCGCCTCGAGGGTGTCGCTGTTTTCCCAGATCATCCAGGGGCGGTCACCGCGGTGGTAGCCGTCGTCTAGCTCGGCGCGTTCTTTGAAGGTGTCGGCGGGCTTCCAGAATCCGAGGTGCCGGTAACCGAAGAGTCTGCCCTGGCTCGCCAGCGCGCCGCAGGCGTCTTCGACCAGATCGCCGCCGGGCGGAAGCAGGTCGAAGACCTCGGGGGTCAGCACGAAATAGCCGCCGTTTTCCCAGATCGGTAGTCGCGCAACGGGTGTGATGTTCTCGACCTCGCCCGCGTCGTTGATGTCCACGCAGTGGAACGACGACTGCGGCGGCACGATCAGCATCGATGCCGCCGCGCCGGTCGCGGTGAACGTATCGATCATGCGATCCAGTGGCGCGTCGGTGAGGACGTCGGCGTAGTTCGCGAGGAAATGCTGCTCGCCGTCCAGATGCCCGCGGACTCGGCGCAGCCGTTCCCCGATGGCGGAGTCGACGCCGGTGTCGACGAAGGTGATGGTCCAGTCGCTGATGTCGGATTGCAGCAGCTCGACCTGTCCGTCGCGGATGACGAAATCGTTGGAGACCGACTCCTGATAGGTCAGGAAGTAGTTCTTGATGTGGGCGGCGCCGTAGCCGAGGCACAGGATGAATTCCTTGTGCCCGTAGTGCGCGTAGTAGCGCATGACGTGCCAGATCAGCGGGCGTGGCCCGACCATCTGCATGGGTTTGGGGATCGCATCGTCGGTGCCGTTACGCATGCGCATGCCGTAACCACCACAGAACAGGACAACCTTCATGAGAGCTCCGCAGTATGCAGGGTGGGCAGTGGGTAGACGAGTTCGCCGCCCCAGTCGCCGATGTGGCGCAGCTGGGCGGTGAGCTCGGTCTCGAGATTCCAGGGCAGCACCAGGACGACATCGGGTTTGTCGGTGTCGATGCGCTCGGGCGGGTGGATCGGGATCCGGGTGCCCGGGGTGAATCGGCCGTGCTTGTAAGGGTTGCGGTCGACGGTGTACTCGAGCAGGTCGGCCCGGATACCGCAGTAGTTGAGCAGGGTGTTGCCCTTACCCGGTGCGCCGTAGCCGACGACCCGTTTTCCTTTGTCGCGGGCGTCGAGCAGGAAACGAAGCAGGTCGTGGCGGACCACCTCGGTGCGCGGACGCAGCGACAAGTAGCCGCCGACCTCGTGCAATCCGGCTGCGGCTTCCTCCGCGAGGGCCGCGGTGACCCGGCGACCGGGTAAGGCGACCGGATCCGGCCGGGCCCAGATCCGGATCGACCCACCGTGGGTGGTCAGGTGTTCGACGTCGACCACGCTCAGGCCCGCGGTGGCGAGCGCACGCTGGGCGGAGAGCACCGTGTAGTACTGGAAGTGCTCGTGGTAGATGGTGTCGAACTGGCCGAGCCGCACCAGGTTCAGCGCGTGGTGCACCTCGATGGCGAGCCATCCGTCATCGGCCAGCATTTCGCGCAGCGATCGGGTGAAGCCGAGCAGATCCGGGATGTGGGCGTAAACGTTGTTGGCGACCACCAGATCCGCGGGTCCATGCTCGGCGCGGATCTTCGCAGCCGATTCCTCGTCCAGGAACGTGGTGACCGTCGGGACCCCCCGCTCCCGCGCCGCCGCGCCGACGTTCACCGACGGTTCGATACCCAGGCACGGCACGCCGGCGGCGACCACATGCTGCAGCAGATAGCCGTCGTTGCTGGCCACCTCCACCACCAGCGAGCGCGCGCCGAGCTCGAAGCGCGTAACCGCCTGGTCCACGAACGACTTCGCGTGCCGCACCCAGCTGTCGGAGTAGGAGGAGAAGTAGGCGTACTCGGTGAAGGTGTCCTCCGGCGTGATCAGGGCCGGAATCTGCAGCAGCAGGCAGCTTGCACACAATCTCAAATGCAATGGATAGTTCATTTCCACTTCATCGAGTTCATCTGCCGTTAAGAATTTCTCACAAGGTGGGCAAGCGCCCAGATCGAGCACACTCACCAAGCCCGAATCACAAAGCCGACAAAACATGCGAGCTCCCACTCGGATCGACCGAAAAGTTAATCTACTGAAGCTGGAACATTCTCTCCTACGTCGTTATGAATCGACCGACCGTTACAGGCCATGCTCACACGAATCCAGGCGGACGGGCAATACCTTCATTCCTCCATATTGCGCGACAGCATACCCATGGCAACTTGCGCCCGCCAGTGCCCGCTTTACAGTGACCGTGGGCCGGTTTCCACACTGCCACCAGCGTTCCTCGAACAGGTTTCCGCCCGTATTCGTTCATCATTCACCGCTTGCACGCACTCGAACTACACCTCTGTAAGTTCCAGGACCGCAACGCCAATAGTCGACATAGCTGCCGATCATAGTAATGACGGCAAAGTTATAGCTACTAGCTCGAAATGTGATGGGGGTCTCAGTCCGAGCGCGCTGGTTTTCATTCCTGGATCCATCTGCAACACTCGCTTTCGCGCTTTAGTTCAGGCGCTATTTCCCGGCCGTAGCCGGGAAATCTTTTTGTCCACGGTCGGGATTATCTGCCTCTGCGAGCGTCGGTTTCCACAACCGATATCGCCACGCTCGTCGATGCAATAGGAACGTGTGTCTATGCGATTGGATATGCACCGGCCAGGCGTTGTCTTCGGACTGCCGCCGGCCGTTCAGCGAGGTCGGCGCAGGCGCGCCGAGTACATCCGGCTGCTGCGCGCGACTGATCTCGCGGTTGTCTGTGTGGCTGTCCTTGTGGCACATCTGGTTCCGCTGTTCGAGCAATCGGTCGCCGATTCCTTGCCAGGCGAGCTGCTGCACGTCACGATGTCCGTCGGTCTCGGTCTCGGGTGGGTGACCGCCCTCCAGGTGTCCGATACCCGCTCACCGCGCGTAATAGGTTATGGCACAGAGGAATACCGCCGGGTGCTGACGGCGACCCTGTACCTGTTCGCGGTCATCGCGATCGTATCGTTCGCGCTCCGGCTCGATGCCACCCGCGAGTATTTCGTAGTCGCCCTGCCACTCGGCCTGGTCGGCCTGCTCGGCACGCGCGCGCTGTGCCGCAAGTTCGCCACGTACTACCGACTCGGTGCCCGACACCCTGCTTCGGTACTCGTTGTCGGGAATCGTTCGGCAGCACAGGCGATCACGTCGGCCTTCGCCGACGATCCGACCGCGAGTTACCGGGTCATCGGCGTATGCACCCCGGCCGGCGCCGCTGAGCGCGACATCGATGCCGCGGGGCGGCGAGTGCCGAGAGTCGGCGATCTGCGATCGGTGACCGAAGCGGTGAACCGCACCCGCGCCGACGCCGTCGTAGTGACGGCAGGCGACGTGGGCGAACCCGACGACTTCCGCCGGCTCGCCTGGGACCTCGAAGCGCTCGGCGTCGAACTCATCGTGGCTCCCGGCCTCGTCGACGTCGCCGAACACCGGCTGACCAGGCGGTCCGTGTCCGACATGACGATGTTGCACATCGGCAAGCCCAGGCATCCACGAACACGGTCGCTCGGCAAGACCACCTTCGATCTGGGCTTCGCGCTACTCGCGATCCTGGCCACCGCGCCGACCCTGCTCGCCATCGCGCTGCTGATCAAACTCACCAGCCCGGGCCCGGTGTTCTATCGCGCCGAACGAATCGGCCTGCACGGCACGCCCTTCCGGATGATCAAGTTCCGGAGCATGTACGCCGACGCGGACAAACACGTGGGCGTGCTGATCGAGGAGGCAGGCGGCAATCCGGTCTTCTTCAAGCTGCAGAACGATCCGCGCATCACGCCGCTCGGCCGAGTCCTGCGCAAGTACAGCCTCGACGAGCTCCCCCAGTTCTTCAATGTGCTGCGCCGCGAGATGAGCGTGGTAGGCCCGCGTCCCCAAGTGCAACGTGAGGTCGACACCTACGACGCGGTGATGCGACGGCGGCTCCTCGTCAAACCAGGCATCACCGGACTGTGGCAGGTCAGCGGCAGGTCGGACCTGCCACCGGAGAAGGCGATGCGGTTGGACCTCTTCTATGTCGACAACTGGTCCATGCGGCTGGACCTGATGATCCTGGCCAGGACGATCACCACCGTCACGAGCGGCCACGGGGCCTACTGAGCTGTGACGCGGCCGTCGTTCGGGTGTCCATCGAATTCTCCGGCGATCCGCCGGACCTGCGGAAGGCATTGCCGGCGTGAGTGATTTCGGCACAGTATGCGGCACCGACCAGATTCGAGTGCTGATCGAGAACGGCGAGTACGCGCTGCGCAATCGGGGCGACATCGCGATGATGGCGGTGACCGTGCGGCGGTTGCGGGAACACTGGCCGGACGCGCGCATCGGGATGCTGACCGACCACCCCCGGGTGTTGCGGGCGCTGCTGCCCGATGCGGAGCCGATCTGTGCCGAATCGGGCGGGCAGTGGGGACGCGGCGAGTCCACCCGAGGCGCGTGGGCCGCCGGGGCGGCGGCGCTGCGGTGGCGGGCACTCACGGATCCGCCGAAAGAGCGACTGCGTCGGCTTCGTGCCGCAGCGCAGCAGGCTGTCCCCACCCACGACGACATACCGGCGGCGGACTTCGATCGACCGCAGGTGCCTGCGGCCGTCGCGGCGGCGAGCCTGGTGATCGCCCAGGGCGGCGGGTATCTGACCGACATCGACCTGCATCAGGCGCATCGCACCCTCACCTTGCTGGAACACGCTGTCGCGCTGGGTATTCCGACCGCGATGATCGGCCAGGGCATCGGCCCCATGCGGAACCCCCGGCTCCTGGAACGAGCCGCCGCCGTGCTACCGGATGTCGATGTCATCGCACTGCGTGAAGGCAGGCGCGGACCAGGACTACTCGCCGACCTCGGCGTATCCCCCGAACGAATCCTGGTAACCGGTGACGACGCAGTCGAATTCGGTCACCAGCTGCGCCGCCCCGATATCGGCACCGATATCGGGCTGAGCCTCCGGGTAGCGGACTACTCGAAGATCAGCGCGCAGACCCAAGCCGTCCTCGGTATGGTATTGCGCACGTGCGCCAGGCAATTCGATGCGCCACTGGCACCGCTGATCATCTCCGAATACGACTCCGAAGACCGCCGCGCCACCCAGCCCCTGCTCGTAGGCGCCCCACACACCCGTCGCGCCGTCGGCCGCAGCGGCACACCGCACGACGTCGCCCGTCAGCTCGCCCGGTGCCGCATCCTCGTAACCAGCACCTACCACCTAGCGGTATTCGCTCTGTCCCAAGGCATTCCGGCGATCGGCCTCTCCTCGTCGCAATATTACGACGACAAATTCCACGGCCTGGCCGACATGTTCGGCACCGGCCTGCGCATCGTCCACCTCGACGCTCCAGAGCTCGAGCAGCAGTTGGCCCGCGCCGTCCAGGAACAATGGACAGCAGCACCGAACCTGCGTAACCCGCTGCAGCACAGGGCCACCGAACAGATCGCCGCCGGTCGAACCGCCCTGCAGCGGGTTTTCCAGCTCATCGACATCGGCCGCTGTACCGATGACCTACGCCACTCCCGCTGATCCGAACGGCATGTTGGCGCGTTCAGTCCTCGCTTGGGTCGCTGGTGGCCGTGCTCGGCAGGGTTGGTTCAGCCGGCCGCGGACTCGTGTAGTGCCTGCCAGCGGAATCGGGGTGTCGTCGGCTGGGTGGTCAGTACTGCGGTGGTCCAGCGATCGCTGCGCTTGCCGTCGAGCAGATGACGCTCCCGGCAGCGGATCACCCTGATGTCGCCCTCGGCGAGCAGCACCGCGAAGTCGGAGATCTCGATCTCGAGGCCGGGTTGGGTATTGCGTCTCCGCCCCAGTTCGGCCAGCAGCTCGGCTTTGCTGACCGGGACGCCGTCGATGCTGAGCATCGAGAACGTCTCGGCCTGGGTCGCGGCGACGCGATCGAGGATCTCCGGGTCTGCGTCGGTTCCGAACCACGTCGCCAGCAACTGGTTCGCGGCGACGACCTCGGCCTCCAGATCTGATGCATCGGTATCGTTCATGCCCGGCAAGGTACGCGAGACGGGTGACATCATTTCAGAGCTCCTGAGGTACCGGCGGTGTGTCGGTGGTCGGTGGCAGACTCGCAATCATGATGTCCAGGTCGAGATTCACACCGTTCCCGAACGAACATCGGGAGCGCATCGAGGCCCTCCTGGCGCCGGCCGAGAGCTGTACGGGGCGAGCGGTCCTCGACGTGACCGTGGGCGGGCGTTGAGATGGCCGATTTCAAAGATGAACTGTCGCCGGAGCTCATCAGGCGTCTCGCAGGTGACCTCGCGGGTGCCTCGGCCTCGTTCGACCGGACGGCGTTCGAGCAGCTCGCGGGCACCGGTCTCGGTGACCTGGAGCTGAAGGCCCGTGTCGACTGGATCGCCCGTGCCCTCGCGGCGACGATGCCGACGTCGCCCGAGGAAGCCGACCGGGTGATCCGTGGTGCCCTCGACAGCGGCGGGCTCACGGGGTGGGCTTCGATGCCCGTCAACGCCTACGTCGCCTCGGCGATGCTGGACCGGCCCGACGTCGCGCTGCCACTGCTGGCGGCGCTCACTTCCCGCTACACCGCCGAGTTCGCTATCCGCCCGTTCCTCGAAGCCCACTACGAGATCACGATGGACCAACTCAGGGCATGGACCACCGACCCGGACGAACACGTTCGGCGGCTCGTCTCGGAGGGCACGCGCCCGCGGCTGCCCTGGGCGTCACAGCTCTCCCGGTTCGTCGCCGACCCCGCTCCCACGCTGGCGCTCCTGGAACCCCTCGCCAACGACGAGTCCCGCTACGTACGCCGTTCCGTGGCGAACCACCTCAACGACATCAGCAAGGACCACCCCGACCTCGTCCTCGACACCGCCCGGCGATGGTCCCACGGCAGCACACAGGGCGATTTCGTCGTCCGCCACGGCCTGCGGACACTCGTCAAGCGAGGACACCCGGAGGCGCTCGCGGTTCTCGGGTTCGATCACCATGCTGCGATCGAGATCACCGACCTCACCTGCTCGCCCGCCACCATCTCCATCGGGGAGGCGACCACAGTCACTTTCACGCTGCACGCCACCGACGCGACGAGAGCGGCGATCGACTACGTAGTCCACTACCAAGGGGTTCGCGGCCCCAAAGCGGGCAAGGTGTTCAAGCTGACCGCCCGGGACCTCCCCGCAGGCCAGGCCGTCCGCTTCGCACGCCGGCACCGGTTCGAATGCGTCTCGATCCGCACCATTCACCCCGGCCCGCACCGCATCGAGGTCCAGGCCAACGGACGCGTCCTCGGCGCGACCGAGGTCCTGATCACCGACCGGCTTCTGTGATTTGCAGCCGGTAAGGGGCTTACCAGCGGTTCCTGATCTGCCGGATGATCAGATACGGGACATCGGCAGCCCCGTACAGGCTCGGCGGGCGTGAGCGCCGTCGCCGTGGCGGGGGAAGGTTCGGGTACTTCCTTTGGAGCTCGTCGAAAAACCGCTGCTCCTGTGCCGAACCTTCGCTTTGCTCCTTTTGCTGCCCCGCGGAATGCTCCTTATGCCAACGGTTTCTAGCGCGGTCCTCCTTGAGGACGCTGATGGAGATCGCGAGGAATCCCAAGCCGACCAGGCCGACAGGGACCACCAACACCAAGAGCTCCATACCCAAGTGTTGCTGGACGGCTCATGATCCTGCAGCGATATCAGTCGGTCTTGACAGATCCGCGCCTATCCCAGACGAGTAGCCGTCTCAACCGGACCCCAGGTACCTTGGACCAACCGGCACGTACCCAGCTACGTCTCTTCGTTCACGCACGCTGAACATCGCGGGCTGATGAGCTGCGGGTGACCTGCGTGCCCGCGTGCGCGTCAACCTGTCGCGATTGCGAGCACGCCGACCAGCGCCGCCCCGACACCCACCTGTTGCGGGCGACCGAGCCTCTCGTTCAAGAAGATTCGAGCCAGCGCGATGGTGACGAGGGTGTGCAAGGCTCCTAGTACGGCGACGATGCCGACCATGCCGAGGGTCGAGGCGGTCGCGTAGAGGGCGTCGGCGGTGACGATCAGCACACCGATGAGTGCTATCGAGGGGATGTCCTTGGGCGGCACCGAGACTCGCTGCCGCCCTACGAGAATGACAGCGCCGATCAGTCCGACGGCGGTGAGCCGCGCGGTCAGCAGTGCCCAGCCGATATCACCCGTGCTCGCGGTGTCCATGGCCAGGAAGAACGTCCCGAAGCCGACCGCGGCGAGCAGGCCGAAGCCGATGCTCGGCAGCAGCTGACCAGCCTTGCCGCCCTGCTCGGACTGATACGACGCAACCACCAAACCGACGAGAGCCACTGCGAGACCGGCCAATTGAAGTGCTCCCGGCACCTCGCCGAACAGCAACCCGCCCAGCAACGGCACCCCCGGCGCGGTCGAGGCAACCGCCGCGACAATGCTGATGCTGCCGACCGCCAACCCGCGATACAGCGCGGCAACCGCGGCGGTTTCGGCGAGACCCGCCAGCGCGGCATAACCGAGCGAGGCGGGTTCGGGCAGGCCGCCACCGCGGACGAGCGTGAAGACCGTCACCAGCACCAGCGCGGTGGACTGCGAGATGAGCAGCACTGAAAGTAGCGGCAGAGTACGGCTTTTCAATCCCCCGAGGAAGTCCGAGGTACCCCAGCCGAACGCTGCCCCGAGGGCTAGCGCGATCGCGATCATGAAACAGCTGTCCTTCTCTGCATTCTCGGAGGTCAGGCGGTGTGGGCCAGCAGTTCGGGAACGACCACATCCCAGGTGTGCGGCGGGAAGACCTCGTGACCGGTCTGTTCCAGTGCTACGAAGCGCGAGCCGGTGATTTCGGCGGCCAGCGCCTGGCCGTGTCCGATCGGGAAGAGCGGATCTTCGGTGCCGTGCAGCACCAGGGCCGGCACTGCTATCTGCCCCAGCCGATTCCGCCAGGGCGCGCCCGGGTCGAGCAGGTACGGGTTGGTCAGTTGCGCGCCGATATTGTTCGCACGGTCCACGACTCGCCGAGCCTGCTCCCGCTGCGTCTCGAGGTCGAACGGCCGGGTGGCGGCGGCAAACGGACGCATCGACTCGGCCAGGTACTCCACCACGGCGTTCCGGTCGTGCCAGTCCGGGGTCGGGGCTTCGGCATCGAAGTATGCCGCCAGCTCCGGTGTCATCCCCGGCAAGTCGGACTGCACGTGGCCCGGCCCACCCGGCGTGCCGGAGGCGACGGCCAGCGAGGCGACCAGTTCGGGATGGTCCAGCGCCAGTAGTTGAGCGACGGCCGACCCCTGCGACATGCCGACCAGATGTGCCTTGCCCAGCCCGAGGACGGTAATCAGCCCGGCCGCATCCGCAACCAAATCGCGCAGCCCATATGTCGGAGCGCCGACGGGGTAGGTGGTCGACCGGCCCGCGTCACGGCTGTCGTATCGGACGACGTAGCGTCTGTCCGCCGCGAACCGCTGGACGAATTCGACATCCCACGCCAGCATCGATTCCCCGGCGCCGTGCAGCAGCAGCACGGCCGGATCGGCCGGATTTCCGAAACCCTGCACGCACAGGTCGACGCCGTTCACCGCGATGGTGTGCTCGTTGGTACCCATAACCTCATCCCAAGTTCGTTACATGTAACGATCACCATAGCGAGGTCTCTGTTACATGTAAACAAGATTGGTTAAACTCGTGGATATGCACCGGGATCCGGATTCGAGGACCGAGGGCCAAGCTCGCGCGGCCTGGCTCGCCTATCGACGGCTCCACGAACGCGTCGACGCCGAGATCGCCCGAGATCTCGAACGAGAGTGCGGACTGTCGATGCCGGACTACGACGTTCTCGCCGCGCTGACCGAACTGGAGAGTCCGGACGCGTGCATCCGGGTGCGGGGGCTGGCGGCGCATCTGAGCTGGGCACACAGCCGGTTGTCCCGACAGCTCGGGCGCATGGAACAGCGAGGGCTGATCACGCGCGAACCCTGTGAGCGGGACGGGCGCGGAGACGACGTTTTACTCACCACGTCGGGCCGGGAAACCGTCGAAACAGCAGCACCCACGTACAACTCCTCGGTGCGCGACCGTTTCACCGCGCGACTGACGCCACAACAGCTCGCCGCACTGATCGCGATCGAGCGCGCGGTCGCGAAAGGGCAATGACGTCGAGTCGTGTCGTCCGCGGGTTCGGGCGATTCAGCCGAAACTGCCGGTGCTCGGCTTGTCGACGACCTTGACGACGATGACATCGGTGACGGTCACGTTGTCGTGGCTGCCGATGGGGCGCTCGTAGGCGCAGGCGCCGCGCACGTGGATTTCTTCGCCCGCCGGGAGGTTGCCCAGCGAGGTCTGGACCATTTTGCCGTCCGGGATGGCGAAGGAGGTGGGGTTGTTGCCGCCGAAGATCTCGCCGGTCTTGTTGTTGAAAATCCAGCACACCCCTTCGGTATTCGGGTTGCGGAACTTGGCCGAGACGGTGCCCGGTACCGAGAAGGTCTCTTCGATCACCGGTGCGTCGAGGCCGGGGACGGCGGCGGCGGTGTTCGACGGGAGCACCACTGCGGCGGCGGACAACGCGAAAAGCGCGAGCACGGGAAGTCTGCGATTGACCATGCTCGAGATGATGTCACCCAGCCGCCAGGCCCCCATTTTTCGGGGCAGATCGCCGAATCAATTCGACCGCAACATTATTCGACACCGACAGACAGGCAGGCAGTTCACGGCCCTGGGTGAATACTGACCAGGCCTGGCACCATGGCGGCAGTGCCGAATGCACGAGGGGATCGCCGATCTGCGTGGACTCACACACCGGTCGGCCGCATAGCGAAGACTCTGCTGCTGGCCGGGCGTTTTGATACGGTTTGGAGTCCAGCCTCTCGCACGAAAGGAGCGATCGTTCGTGGCGTCCACTTCTGCTGGCCACGCTGGTGGTCGCACTGCGTCGAGGAAGCCGGCGGGATCCAGTCGCCGGGATACGCGGGGCAGGCCCGAGACGCGTCAGCGGTTACTCGACGCCGCCTTCGAGGTGATCGCGGAGATGGGTTTCGGTCGAGCGCGCCCCGAGCACGTGTGTGAGCGCGCCGGTTATACGCGGGGAGCGTTCTATTCGAACTTCACCTCGATGGATGAGTTGTTCCTGGCGATGTTGGCGCGCGAGGCGACACGGGTGATCGAGGTTACGCGCGCGGCCTTCGAAGAGGAACCGGCGACCGATATCCGCGAGGTCCGCCAGGTCGTCGAGCACATGCTGAACGCAACACCCTTGGACGACAAGTGGTTTCGCATCTATTACGAGTTCAGCGCGCATGCTGTGCGCAACCCTGAACTGCGCGTGGTCATCGCCGAGCAAATGCGAGCGATCAGCGCGACATTCGCTCCGGTCCTGGAGACCCTTCTTGCTCGTGCCGGACGGGTAGTGACCGACCCGCAAGCGCTGGGCATGGCGTTGGCCGCTGTGCACGAGGGCACCGCGACCCAATGCTTGATGGAGCCTGACAATGTCGCTGTCCAGGAGTTGCGGGTCGACTTGATCGTGCGTGTTGTCCTGTCCTACAGCGTGCCCGCCGACGAAGCCGCCGCGACCGCGAGCTGAGCCGCGCCCGCCACTCCCAATCCCGTACCGCGGCCGCATATCTCCTGCTAAGAGCCGACGTCACTGCGTGCGACGCAAGCGTTGTGGATCGGCGTGCAGCCATCCCTCTTTAAGGATTCACTTCTGTATCAAACCTCTTGAACAGTAGCGATACACTAGTGTATCGTTCGCGGAGTGATCGGCGTCACTACCGACTCCCGGTGTGCCGGTCGTCTCGCATCTCCCCGCTCCGAACGCTCAAGAGGAATCGACGATGAACCGTTCTGTCAGACCTGTCTCGACATCGCCAGCAACAGATCGGCATCGTCGAAAGTTGTTCTCCCGCACGCGATGGGGCCGGTTCGGCGCGTGGCTGGGCGTGGCGGTGCTGGCGTGCGGCGCGGCGAGCGGAGGCGCGACGGCCTCGGCCGAACCGGTGATCCACGGTGGCCAGTTCCCGGTGACCTTCGACCTGGGCACCGCCATCATTCCTTTCTTCTTGCCCGAACTGGTACCCCCCGGCGCGAACGACCCGAATTGCGTACTCACTCCCGAGCATCCGCGCCCGGTGATCCTCATCAACGGCACCGGTGTCAATCAGGCGGCGAATTGGCGGCTCGGCGCGCCGTTTCTGCGGAACAACGGCTATTGCGTGTTCACCTTCAACTACGGCAACCCGAAGTGGATATCGGAAATCCCCGTCCAAGCGGTCACCGATATCCGCGCCAGCGCCCGCGAGCTCGCCGCCCAGGTCGACAAGGTCCGTGCCCTCACCGGAGCCGACAAGGTCGACTTGGTGGGATCCTCGCAGGGTGGTGGGGTGCTGCCGAACTACTACATCAACATCGCCGGTGGTGACCGCTATGTCGACAAACTGGTCGGGCTCGCACCCAGCAACCATGGCACCACCGCCAACGGTCAGGTCTTCCTGCGTAAGTCCTTTCCCCCGCTCGGCGGCGCCGTCTACTCCGTGCTCGAAGCGCTCCTGCCCGTGCTGACCCAGCAGATGATCGGCTCGGATCTGATCAAGCAGACCTTCGGGCAAGGCGACACTCGCCCCGGCGTCACCTACACCAATCTGGTCAGCCGGTACGACGAGGTCGTCACCCCCTACACCAACCAATTCCTCGACGGACCCAACGTCTCCAACATCGTGCTCCAAGACAGCTGCGCCGACGACTTCAGCGATCACATCAGCATCAACTTCAACGAACGAGCCTGGCGATTCGTCCTCAACGCCTTGGACCCCGAGCACGCCACGCCCGTGCCGTGCATGCCGCAAGGGTTCCTTTTCCCCGGCATCAACTGAGCCACCCGCACTCAGCGGCCCGCCGAAAAGGCGCTGGCCCCTGCTGAATACGCGTTCAGATCAACACTCTGTGGAGAAGCCATGCCAACCCTGTTTCGCACTGCGGCCGGTGCCTGCGCGAGCCTGGCCGGGGCAGTTCTGCTCGCACCCAGCGCCACTGCCGCCCCGGCCCATCACGAGTACGTCGCACTCGGTGATTCCTGGGCCGCCGACTCGACGTTGTCGAACATCTCGACCCAGCACGTACCCCTCGGGTGCGGCCAGAGCGCAGCCAACTATCCCAAGCAGGTCGCGGCCGCGCTCGAGGTCGCCGTCTTTCGAGATGCCACCTGTGGCGCGGCCACAACGGTGGACATGACCGCGCCGCAGCGACTGCCGGTCTCGACCAACGCACCGCAGTTCGACCGGCTCACGCCCACAACTGATCTCGTCACCATAGGGATCGGTGGAAACGACGCGGGCCTGGCCGACGCCGTAACCACCTGCCTCACCACGAATCCAGTGGTATCGCCATGTCAAACCACCTGGGTACCCGGCGGGGTCGACGCCATGTCGGCCAGTATTCGTGCCGCCGAGCCGGCGGTGGTCGCGGTGCTCAACGGGATCAAAGCCCGCGCACCACACGCCCGCATCCTGGTGCTGGACTACTTCAAATCTGTCGGCGAGCGTGGATGTTTCGCCAGCATCCCGATCTCCGACACCGATGCCGCATGGATCGGTCACAAGATGATCGAACTCAACGCGATGCTCGCGCGCGCCGCCGCGGCCACCGGCGTCGAACTCGTCAACACCTACGCCACCAGCGACGGGCACGACGGGTGCCAGCCGCCCGGGACTCGCTGGGTCGAAGGACTGATCCCGATGTCGCACACCCCGCCGGGGCCCGCAGTGCCGTTCCACCCCAACCAGCTCGGCGCAGATCACCAAGCGCGCAGCGTACTGGCCACGCTCGGCAAATGATCCGACTCCGATGTCGTGCACACGGGGCGAACCTTTACCCAGCACTGCCGCAGACACCGCATGTCCCCCCAACCCAGATCGGCCTGCTCGGCGAAAGCCTTTGCCCGGCAGTCTCTATGAAAGGAAGCAGATGACCCGCACCTACCTCGTCACCGGCAGTGCCTCCGGAATCGGCGCCGCGACAGTCGATTACCTCCGTGATCGAGGAGCGCACGTGATCGGTGTCGACCGACATCGAGCCGACATCACCGTCGATCTCGCTGCCGACGAGGGCCGGGCGGAATTGGTCGCCCAAACCCGCGACCTCGCCCACGGGCGACTCGACGCTGTCATCGCCTGCGCCGGGGTGGGTCTGCTGGACCCAGTCACATTGAAGGTCAACTACTTCGGTGCGGTCGCCACGCTGGAGGGATTGCGACCACTGCTCGCCGCGGGCACCGACCCACGCGCGGCCGTGGTCTCCTCATTCGCAGCGCTCCTGCCTTCCAACCCCCGGCTGGTCGAGGCCGCACTCGCTGGTGACGAGAGCAAGGCAACCAAGGTCGCCGAAGAAGCAATCGCACAACGCGACCACCGTACGACCCCTACTCCTCGGCGAAGTACGCACTCAACTGCTGGGTCCGCAGACACGCGATCACCGAGCAATGGGCCGGCGCCGGCATAGCTCTCAACGCGATCGCACCAGGCACCACGGTCACCCCGTTCATTCAGGACATGCTCGACACCCCCGAAGGCAAAGCCCAGATCGACGGCAGTGTCCCGATGCCACTGAACGGTCATGCCAGTCCTCAGCAGATCGCGCCGCTGTTGTCATGGCTCACCTCTCCCGAGAACACCCACGTCACCGCCCAAATCATCTTCATCGACGGCGGTGCCGACGCAGTCGTGTGTGGCGATCGGGCCTGGTAGGACCAAGGTGTCGGCTTTCCAACTGCGAGTTCGCGATCCAGGTCTCCCGGCTCAATGACAGCCGCAAGGGCGTTGAGGAACGCGATCGCGGCGGTGGTGGAGGTGATCGCGATCGCGGGCCTCCACCACCGGCACGGGCTAGCCCGCCGGACAGGTCATGTCGTGCTCGGGCATGGTGCCGTCCACCAGATACCTGGTGACGACGTCGGACGCGCAGGGGTTGGCGCCGAGAACATAGACCCCGTGCCCACTTCCGTCGACAGTGACCAATCGGGACCGCTGACCGAACTTCTCGTCGAGCAGCTCGCCGCCGCGGAGCGGGGTGACCGGGTCGCGCTGGTTCTGCACGATCAGCACATCGGCCGGGCCGGTGTTGTCGATCCGCACCGGCGGCTCGGACGGCCCGAGCTTCCAGTAGGCGCAGGGCATGACGTTCGCGGCGGCCGCGCCGTAGAGCGGGTACCGTTCCCGGTCCTCGGCGACGGCACGGTGGTAGGTCTGGATGTCCTCGGGCCATTCGACATCATTGCAGGTCACGGCCAGAAAGACCGACCAGGCATTATCGCTCGGCGAAGGCGCACCGGTACCCGGCGGGCGGCCGCCCGCAGGCCCGGGACGCCCGGTTTCGAGTAGCGATTTCCAGCTCTCGGCCGCCGACGCGTACAACGCCGGGCGATAGAGCGTGAAGAAGGTGCCGAACCGGAAGAGGCTGCCGTCCATCCCGTCCACCGGATTCGCGTCGAGCCGCTCAGCGAGGGTCGAGTACGTGTGCCGCACCTCGTCCGCTGTCCGGCCCAGACCGTAGGTGTCGTGGCGGACGGCGGCCCATTCCGCGAAGTCGGCGAACGTCTGTTCCATTCCGAGGCCGTACCGGCGCATCCCGTCCTGGTCGAGGTAGGTGTCGCCGATATTGCTGTCGAGCACGATGCGGTCGGCCTGCTGCGGGAACATCGAGGCGTAGGCGGCGCCCAGCGCGGTGCCGTAGGAGTAGCCGAGGAAGTTGGCCTTGTCCTCGCCCAGCGCCGCCCGGATCCGGTCGAGGTCACGAGCCATATTCGCCGTCGACACATACCGCAACCGGCCCTCGTGGTCGTTGGCCGCGCACTGCTCGGCGACCCCCTGGGCGACCGTGGCCCGCTCGGTGACCGCCGCATCGTCCACCGCATACGGCGGGATATTGCCGAAGTACGCCTGATCATCGGTGAACCCGCAGCTCACCGGCGCCGAATGCCCTACCCCGCGGGTATCCATACCGATCACGTCATAGCTGTCCAGCACATCGGCGGGCAGTCCGTGCGCAGCCAGGAACTTGGGCTGGTCCAGCCCCGAACCACCCGGACCGCCGGGGTTGAGCATCAACACTCCGCGACGCTTGTCCGGATTCTTACTCGCCAGCCGGGAGATCACGATCTCGATCTGCGCGCCCTCGGGCTCGCGGTAATTCAAGGGCACCGGCACGGTGGCGCACTGCAACTGGGCCGGCCCGGCCGCGGGATCCTCGACCCCTTCCGGGCAGGCGCCCCACCGCACCTGCGCTGCGGGATCGTCGTCCGACTCTGCGGCAACGACGAGCGCACCGACCAGCGCTCCGGTGAGACCGAGCACGGCCAGCAGGCGCAGGCTCCGTTGTCTATTCATATGCTGCTACTCCCCGACGAAATGGCGCCTACCACGAGCACACCGTTCGCAAGGGCTCGTGTCCGGCTGGTACCCGAACGAGTCTGTCGAGCCCGCTCCGCCGGCACATCGGTCCGGCGGCGGCAACCGTGTACGACGAAAGTCGAAGGCGGCGATTAGACCTGGGTCGAGCACACCTCAGCCGCTGGGCTGCTGCTTACGGCCGGTCGGTGTCGCGATAATGGCCGGGTGGACACCGACAGCCCCGCACGACTCGGGGCATGGCAGCAGACCTGGCGGCTGACGGCGGCCGCTGTACTCGGCGTAGCCTTCTGGCTCGCCCTCGCCACGGCGCTGCCGGCGGGCTGCGTGGCCGATACGTGTTCCTGGTTCGTCACCGGTGATCCGCTGATCGCACTCGGCTGCCTGACGGCGCTGCTGTGGCGGCGGCGGTTCCCGTTCACCGTCGCCCTGGCGGTCGTGATCGCTTCGGCCGCGTCGACGCTCGCCACCGGTGCCGCGTTGCTGGCACTGTGTTCGCTGTCCACGCGCCGCCGTCCGGTCGAGATCGCAGTGGTCGTCGTGGCCTATGTGAGCGCAGCGCAGTTCAGCGAAGACCTCTACCCGATCGCCACGCCGCCCGCCGCGATCTGGCTACAACTCGCGCTGCCGGTACTGAGCGCGGGGATCGCGGTGGCAACCGGTGTGGCCATCGACGCCCGTCGCGCCGAACTGCGATCGCTGCGGGACCGCGCCGACAGCGCGGAACGCGAACAATCCGCCCGGGCAGCCCAGGCACAGGCCACCGAACGCAACCGGATCGCCCGCGAAATGCACGATGTGCTCGCGCACCGGATCACGCTGGTCGCCATGCAAGCCGGCGTCCTGGATCACCGCGAGGACCTCTCGGCCGCGGACAAGCGCACGCTGATCCGCGGGATCGCCGAGGGCTCCCGCCAAGCGCTGGAAGAACTGCGCGACGTGCTCGGCGTCCTGCGCGCCGACCCCGATCGCCCCGAACCACCGCAACCCACGCTGGACCGGCTCTCGGAGCTGGTGGCCGACGCCCGGTCCTCGGGCCTGGACGTCACGCTCGACACCACGGTGACCGCTACCCCACCCGAGACCCTGGGACGGACCGGTTATCGGGTAGTTCAGGAAGGGCTGACCAACGCCGCGAAACATGCCCCGGCCGCGGCGGTCCACATCACCGTAGACGGCACGCCCGGCAGCGAACTGAACGTCAGCGTCCGTAATTCGGCGGCCGCCACCGCCGTCGCCAAGCCACCGGCCTCGGGGTTCGGGCTCCTCGGTCTCGCCGAACGAATCACCCTCGCCGGCGGAACACTCGACCACCATCGCACAGCCGACAACGGCTACGTTCTCACGGCGCAACTTCCCTGGCCGGAGCACGACCTCGAGAAACGAGCATGAGTGCACAGTGAACAGGCCCTGGTTCGCGTTGTCATCGTGGACGACGACCAGCTGGTGCGGATGGCGCTGCGACTCGTCATCGACGGCGAGCCGGATCTGACCGTCGTCGCGGAGGCCGCCGACGGGGACACCGCGATCAAAGTAGTGGACGAACAGCGGCCGGACGTCGTGCTGATGGATGTGCGGATGCCCGGCCGCGACGGCGTCGACACCACCCGGTATCTCCGCACCGTACCGTCCGCGCCGGCGGTACTCATGCTGACCACCTTCGACTCCGACGAGCTGGTACTTGCTGCCCTTCGCGCCGGAGCGCTCGGCTTCGTTCTCAAGGACACTCCCCCCGCCCGGATCGCCGACGCGGTACGCACTGTCGCGGCCGGCCACCCCGTGCTGTCCCCCACGGTCACGGCCCGGGTGATCGCCGCGGCCACCGGGCCGGGTTCCGCCGAAGCCCGCAGCGCCTCCCGCGACGCCGCGCGGAAACGACTGGCTGCCCTGTCGGAACGCGAGCTCGACACCGCGCGAGCCATCGCGGACGGGCTGGGCAACCCGGATATAGCGGCGCGGTTACAGGTCACCGTCGCCACCGTCAAGGCGCACACCGGAAATCTGTTCACCAAGCTGGGGGTCGCTAATCGAGTACAGATCGCGCTATTGGTCCGCGACGCAGAACAATGACCCAGGCACCCGGGCACTCGACATCGTTCGTGAACGCCAGTGGGTACGGGATGTTCGAGTCCACGGTGGTCGCCGCGTGATGGGCGGATGTCCTGCGCCACAGCGGATCTCACCGCCGGCCGAGCACTCAGCGGGGCCAGCGATACTCGAGGATCTTCCAGAGTCCATGCGTGCCGAGGCCGCTGAATTCTTGGACCAATCCGGCGATCGGGTCGCTGAGTTGTTGATCACCGGGCACTCAGACCACAAGGTCTGCGAGGGGTTACTTCTGCACTGAGGCTGGCAACTACTTAGCCAACGGGGGCGCATTTCTCGCGAGATGATCTCGGCCCGTCGATCTCGCGAGCGCCGCGTAGCCGCTTCGGATCGCGCGATAGGCGGTATTATCGCTCACTCGCGCTTGCTGAAGTCAGCCTGGATGGATTTGACGCACAACGCCTTACGCTGATGCGCGGATGTCGTCCCGGCGGCTAAGCCAAGACGCCCGGTATCGAGGGAGACCGGCCGACACGGAGCCCTGGACGGCGGCTATCCGCCCAGGGGTCCGAGAGCCGGTATTGTCGCCTGCTCAGCCGATGACCCTGACTGACTGGGGGCCTCCGACATGGGACACTCCACGGCCCGGATCCAAGCTCGTGACGAAGGTGTTGCAGGCCGTGCCGAGGTAGACGTTCACCGTCTTGTTCGTTTCGTTGTTAATCTGGTCCGCCCGGACCTGCATGGTGAGACAGACGTTGTCCGGCGGGTTTGTGATCCGGAATTCCTGCCCGTTGACATCGAAGTACTGGATCGTCCCCGTGGCAGCCTGCGCGTTGGTGGCCAGGCCGGTGACCAGCACTACGGCGGTGCCGACCGCCAGGCTGATTCTGGCTATGGGTGCGGTTGCATGACGAAAGCGCATGTAGAGGTCCTTTTCTCGTATACGGAGTTCAGCCTCAAGATGATCACCGGCCAGTTGTCTGGTTCGGTCCTTCATGCACTCGAATGCAGTAAGAAGAGTCGCCTTCTTCCCCATTCGTCGCATTCAGAGGTTACGCGTGCAGGCGCTTCGAGAAGGCCGAACACGGAAAGGGCCAACAGGACCGGGCACGTCTGCACCTGGGACGACTTGGAGAGGAAGCCCGATATGGACATCGTGGTCGAACCTCGCACGCTCTTCGGCATGTGCGCGCCTCGTCGACGGTCGGGAGTCGTTCGGCCCGTGGATCAGCCGCAGACCCGCGCTGATCGTTTGGACCGCGCGGGTCGCGGCAATCCAGTACCTTCGCGGGCGCGCCTGTCGAGCATCGGGACCGCAGGCTGGTTTGTTTGCTGAGAAGCTTGGTTTATTGGGGATTCCAGTAGTAGCCCGGGGTCTGGAGCGGGTTGGCGGTGTTCTGCAGGACCAGGGCTATCCCGTTGTCGCGCAAATACATCTTCGGCGCTGAACTCGGCGCGAGCGCCCATCGGGGCGGGTTGATGGACCCGCCGCCGACCCAGCCCGCGCGCGGGTCGTCACAGGACCCGACGAGCACTACACCTGGCGAGGTGGAGGTATCGCCGATGAGGCACTTGCCGGGGAAGTCGTCGAGGTGGAAGAGAACGAAGTCGGGCTCGGTATTTCGCCGGAACCAATGGCGTGTGTCGGGTCTGCAGTTGGCGGCGTCCACTGCCTCGCCGCGGCCGACGGCGACTTCGTTGTAGTAGACGCAGGCCGGGTGGGCTGGGTCGCTGAGCTGGAAGAGCCTGAACACGTGGGGAAATCCAGCTTCCAGCGCTCCGGGTGTCGCGGGTTCGGCATGTGCCGGTGCCGACGCCGATGCCAGGAGCGCGGCGAAGAGGACAGCAAGTTTGGTTCTGTTCAACGGTATTCCTTCGGTTGGGCCGCACGGCAGGCTCGGGCGGCGTAGGAGGGAATCGGTGTGGCGGATGATCGGTGCATCACCGGAATCCACAGCGCAGCATCGGAATTCGGGCCATCACCTGCGGGAGGACCGAGCTTGTGGCAGCGGATTCTGAAGAGCTTGTCCTCGTTGATCGGTACACCCATATAGCGGATGTTAAAACCCCGACCATATCGTCGGCGTATGCAAAACCGCACGCCGCCTTACCATCCCGTCGACGGCCTCCCTCAGGCCCTGAAGTACGCGACCACGGGAGCGACCGCCGACGAGACGATCACTGTCTCACTACTCGCCACGGCCGATGCCATGCTCGAAGTGGTCGCGCCGCGCCGAGGACCTGCTGCGGCATCTGGATCTGAGAGATCACCTCGACCAGTCCTGAGGTCGGCGACCACTCTCGGCGGCGCTCTGATCTAGTAGCCGGGCCATGGTGTGGGATCGGTTTTCCCGCCGAGATACGGCGCGACCACATCGAATCGGTTCGGCAGGCCCGCGTTGTATCGGTTGTCGTCGTCCTGCCAGAGCGCCGCGAGGGCGGGCGGTGGATCGACGCTGTCCAGCCAGCACTTATCGGCGTCGACGCCCGAGCGGTCGATGATCGCGTTGACGGACTGTCGCGCGGCCTCGTTCGCGGCCTCCATCGACTCGACCCCGGCGATGCTCCGCACATACGCCGAGGCGAGGAACAGGTTCGGCACCTTGGTCACAGCTTCGGGCTGCGCGGCCCAGCAACCCGGATAGTTCGCGAAATCGGGCTCGTCGTTGTGCATCTTCCCGTCCTTCCAGTAGAAGGCCGGGTTGAGTTCGAGCGCCGCGAGGTCCGCCTGCTCGAGCGGGAAGTTCCCGTACTTTTTGAACTGGTGGAATACCTCTTCGATGTACTCCTCCTTGCTGTGCAGGTTTGCCGGCTTCCCATACAGCAGCCCCGGACGATGCCAGTCGACGCAATCGGTGGTCAGATAGTCGGTGACGTTGCCGTCGCCGAATCTGTCCTTGAACTTCGGGCCACTCCACATTTGCGAGTACGCCGCCCAGAGCAGCCCCCATTCGTTTGTCCCGCCCAGCGGAGCGCCCTCGAATCGCTCCTTCGTGTAGAGCTGCATGCACCCGAGCCAATTCTCGTACTGCGTCATCGTTTTGATGCCCTCCAGCGAAGGGTCGAGGGCGAGGATCTGCGGACTCATCAGGTCGGCTGCCTTGTCGAACGGCACCGCGAGCACGTACCAATCGGCATCCACGGCGATCGACCGACCGTCGTGCGCCACCACGGTCGCGCCGGAGATCTCGCCGCCGCTGGTCTGCAGGGCGGTGAGGCGGTGATTCATATGGAATCGGGCACCGTTACGTTCGGCTGCCCATTTCATGGGGTCGAACACACAGCTGTTGATCGGACCGTCAGCCATTCCGAGCACGTCGCGGGCTCCCCTGCCCAGCCCCTTGGTGCCCAGATAGCCGGAGAACAGGTGAATGTTTCCGGTCGCGGCATTGCGCGCGTTGAGCCGGTCGGGCATGGTGACCTGGCTGTTGATCGCCCGCATCAGATCATTGACGCCTTCGGGCATTCCCGGCCCGATGTAGTCGTTCAGGGTGATGTGCTCCAACTGACCGAACTGCCGACTACGACCGGACGTTGCGAGCGCGGCGACTTTGCTCGCAATCACCGGAATGTCCTGTGGCTTCACATTTCTGGCGACGCCCAGGAACCGGCCGATCTCGTCGGCGAGGATTTGCGGCGTGGTCAGCCCGCCGGGTCCCATTCTGAAGAAGGACTCCGCCAGGCTGCCATAAACTCCAGGCGTTCCTGCCGGTAGCAGGATCAGGTTGTCGTTAGCGGTTCCCCGGGGCGTCGGCACCCTGGACAAGGTCTCCGGGAAATGCTGATACGTCCCCCACATCCCGTGCCACCCGAACTCGGCCGGAAGGTCTTCGCGCCCACCCGAACCGGTGCCGGGCACAACGTAGCTTCGCGCTTTGCCACCTACCATCGGATGACGCTCGTAGACATCGACGTCGAATCCTCGGCTGGACAGCTCGAAAGCGGCGGACAGCCCGCCGGGGCCGGCGCCGAAGACCGCGACCCGCCGACGCCCGGGGCCGGCCTGCCGCGGTGCCGCGTGCGCTGTTGGTGCCGACTTCAGTGCGCCGAGCGAGACGGCCGCGGCCCCAGCAACACTCGCCGCCTGGAGAAGCCGCCTTCGGGAAATGTGCGTCACCGGCCCACCACATCGAGCACGTTGGGTAACCCGGCGTCGTAGCGTCGGTCGTCTTCCTCCCAGAGCGCCTTCAGCATCGGCGGCGGCTCCGCTCCCGATACCGGAGTGAGCGGCTCGTTCGAACCGGCGGCGAGCAGAATGGCGTTGGCGGCTCGTCTGCCTGCCTCGTTCGCACAGTCGGTACTGTCGATTTGGCCGTAGGTCTTCGCGAAGGCCGAACCGAAGAACAGATTCGGGATGCCCGTGGTCACTTCTGGGCGGTTCACCCAGTTGTTTATGTCCTGACCGATACCCGATTCGTCGTGGACGCACGGTTCCGCACCCGGCTCGAACACCGAGGGGTTGTGAATAATGGAATGGATGTCCTCGTCAGCGAAGAGCGTGTTGTCGCGGAGTTCGTGACGCAGCTGCGCGCGCACTTCCTCGAATCTTTCGCGGGCCGTGCACCAGTTCGCTGTCTTTCCGAACAGGATGCCCGGTGTCTCCCATGCGCCGACGTCGATCGAAAGATGCTGAGCGACACTGCCGTCACCGTATCTCGAGTGGTAGTCCGTCCAGAGCGCGGTGTCGTCGACCATCAGGTTCAGCCAGGGTCCCGCGGCGGTGGCGGCGATGACGCCGAGGTTCTGCCGTCGCCGGAGGAAAATCTGCATGCCGCCCAACCAACTCGGCGCCAGCTCGGCAATCCTGCCCAGTGCGGGGTCAGCGGCCACGATAGCCGGATTCATCAATGCCGCGGCCTTGTCGGCGGTGGCGGCAATCACGAACCAATCGGCCTGCACCGGCATTTGGGTCCCGCCGGGCGTCCGGACGGTCGCGCCGACGATGCGCCCACCCGCGCAGCTGAGGCCCGTCACGGCGTGGCCGACATGGATCCCGACCCCTTGATTGCGTAGGTGCCCGGCCCACGGGTCGAACCAACCCTCGTCCATCCCGCCGTCGATGAAGTATCCGAAGTCACGGAAACCTGGGCCCATACCCCGAGTGAAGATGTCGAGATCGCAATTCTGCAGCGCCGCGTTGAAGCCGCGCACACTCATATCATCGGTGATCGCACTCGGGTTCAGCGTCGTCAATGTTCGAATCACCTGTGCGGTCGCGAATCCCGGGCGACCCAGATAGTCCAATATCCTGGTGCGGTCGAACTCGCCGAACTGACGTTTCCGCCCGCTCGCGAACATGGCGACAAGCTTGCTGGTGACCATTGGCAGCTCGGCCGGCGACAGGCCCGGCAGCAGAGCCTCCACAACACGGACGATATTGTGCGTCACGCTCGCCGCATCGAGCCTCGGTATGTCCGCCAGCAGCGGTATTCGGCCCCCGCCACCCACCGAGCTCAGTGGAATGGCCTGGTCCAGAACGGAACCCGCGGGCGTGGGGATCTCCAGCAGCGTCTCGCCGAGATTCTGGTAGGAACCCAGCAGGACATGGGGACCGAACTCGATGGAGAGATCTTTTCGACCGCCGGTACCGGTGTTCGGTTGGCCCCAGCTGCGGGCCCGCCCGCCCAGGACCTCGTGGCGTTCATACACATCGACCGAGAAGCCGCGTTTAACCAGTTCATGTGCGACCGTCAGCCCACCGGTGCCACCACCGAACACCGCTACGCGGCGGTTGGTATCACCTTGTCCGGCAGGGGCCGCCCGCGCGGGGGCGACGGCTTTGCCGCTGACGCTCAATGCCGCCAGTCCCGCCGCTGCGGCCGTGCCCTGGATGAATCGGCGGCGCGCTATGCCGGAGCCGGAGGCCGGTGGATTCCACATTGTCATCACCACTGTCTTTCGGATTAGCCACGCTGGTTCGAGTGCTGTTCGCGCAGTTGATGTTTGAGGATCTTCCCGGCTCCGGAGATGGGTAGTGCGTCAGTGAATTCGACCGTTCGCGGCGCTTTGTACCCGGCGATGAGGGTCTTAGTGTGCGCGCGGATGGCCTCGGCGGTGGTTTCGATGTCGGATTTGGTGACGACGACCGCGTGCACCCGCTCACCCCACTGCGGATCGGGAACGCCGATGACGGCGCAGGCGGCGACCGCAGGGTGCTGCGCAATAGCGTTTTCGACCTCCGCGGAATACACGTTCTCGCCGCCGGTGATGATCATGTCCTTGAGCCGGTCGACGATGAAGACATAACCGTCGTCGTTCATATAACCGCCGTCGCCGGTATGCATCCAGCCGCCACGCAGGGCGGTCGCGGTTTCCTCGGGCTTGTTCCAGTAGCCGAGCATGACCTGGGGTCCGCGGGCGACGACCTCTCCGACGGCGCCGCGCGGGCACTCCGCATCATCCGGATCGACCACCCGCACTTCAGCATGGGGAGCCGCGCGACCGGCACAACGAAGCAGTGCGGGGTCGTAATGCTCGGCGGGGCTCAGCATGGTGGCGACCGGAGAGAGTTCGGTCATCCCGTAGAGCTGGGTGAACGAAGCGTCGGGCATCGCTTGCATCGCCTGCTCGAGGGTCGCCTGCGGGATGCTGGATGCGCCGTAGAGGACTCCTCGCAAACTCTTCAAGTCATAGGTGTCCAGTCCAGGATGTCCGAGCAGAAGTTGAATCATCGTGGGGACGAGCAAGGTATGGGTCACGTGGTGTTCGGCAATGGCTGCCAGCACCGCCTCAGTACTGAACGACGGAACGAAAACGTGTGTGCCGCCGAGAATTTCGGTGGCGCTCCAGCCAATCAGGTCGGCTATGTGAAACATCGGCGCGGCATGCAGGTACCGCGCCCCGCTCCCGAAGAGGTGGCCGCTGGCGACGGCGCCGAAGGTGGAGGCCAACAGATTGGCGTGCGAGAGCATTACGCCCTTGGGTGTGCCCGTGGTTCCGCCGGTATAGAACAGTCCGGCAAGCGAATCTCCGCCACGGCGGGCATCTTCGATCGGAGCGCTCTCGGCGATCAGCCCCTCGTAATCCACCGTCCCGACCGGCGCCTGGCCGTCGCCGACATGGATCACGGCCCGCAGGCCGGGACACTCTTTTCTCAACATGGGCACCATCGCGATGAACATGTCGTCGACCAGCAACACTGACGTTCCCGAATCCTTTAGGGCATAACCGATTTCGGCAAAACTCCACCGGATGTTGATCGGGTTGAGGACCGCGTCCGCCCACGGCACCGCCAACAGGTACTCGTGATAGCGGTCGGAGTTCAGCGCCAGCATCGCCACCCGGTCACCCGCCTCGACCTCGAGAGACTGCAATGCGGCCGCCAGCCGCGCCACCCGGTCGGCTACCTCACGAGCGGTGCGGCGACGCTCACCGCAGATGGTGGCCGGCGCGTCCGGAAACTGTTGCAGGGCACGGTGCAGCCCTTGAGTCAGATACATCGAGATGCTCAATCCTTGTGTCGTGCAAGCAGTCCGGTCCTGGACGGCGGTTGGTCCCGGCTACCGCCGGTTCAGGGTGCGATGGGCGCGATGACGTCGAATACGTTGGGCAGGCCCGCGGCGTAGCGGCGGTCGTCCTCGTCCCACAGCGGCCGGTAGATCGGTTCGATGAGTTCGTACACCGAGCGCACCGGTGCCGGCGGCGCGGAAACTCCGGACGCGCCGAGAATGGCGTTGGCCGCGCGTTTGCCTACGGAGTTGGCCGCGTCCATGTCGTCTACCCAGGTATCGGTGCGCACGTACGGCGAGGCGAGGAGCAGGTTGGAGATATTGGTGGTGACGTCTTCGGGCTGGTCCGCCCAGCATCCCGGGGTGGTTCCCCATTCCGGCTCGTCGTTGACGAGTCGGCCGCCCTGGCGGGTGATTGCCGGATTGAACGTCCAGGTGTGGATGTCTTCGTCGAGCAGAATGGTGTCGTCACCCAAGGCCTGGCGGAACTGGGCACGGATCTCCTCGAAACACTCTTCGATGGTGCATTCGATAGCGGGTTTGCCGTACAGGATGCCCGGAGCGTCCCAGATCGCCATGTCCACCGTCAGGTATTCGACGACTGTGCCGTCGCCGTACTGGTTGGGGAAGTCGCGGTTCCATATTTGGTTTGTGTAATTTCCGGCGACAAGACACCACGGTCCCGCGATGTCGATCATCCCCTGAATCAATTTCGGGTGCTTTTTCTTCAGATAGATCTGCGGTCCACCGAGCCAGGAACCTTCCAGGTTCGCGATCCGCCCGAGCGCGGGATCGGCGGCGACGATGGCCGGGTTCAGCACCTCCGGGACCTTGTCGAACGGCATGGCGAGCACGTACCAGTCGGCCGCGACGGCCGTGGCATTGCCGCTCGCGTTCAGCACCGTCGCACCTGTGATCTGCCCGCCGCTCATCGACAATCCGGTCATGCGATGCGACGTGTGGATCCGTGCGCCCAGCGTTTCGAGATGTTGCGCCCATGGGGCCCACAGGGTCTCGTTGAACGGCCCATTCACGAAGGTCGCTCGATTCTTCATCCCGGGCCCGTAGGGAACCTGGATCAGATTCGCGAACCACCGGTGCAGCATGCCCAGAGTGGCCGCACGCGCATTCATCCGTCCGAGCGGTTCGGTGTTGGCCGAGGTCAGCTGGTGCAGGGCACCGCGCGTATTCGGCGAAAACCTGTCGGCACACATGAATTGGCCCAAGGACATGTATTCGAGCTGGCCCCACTTCCTCTTGGGGCCAGAAGCCAGTAGCGCGGCGATCTTACTGGTGACCAGGGCCGCATCCGCGGCAGTGATGCCGGCGAGATCGTTGACGATCCCCGTCACAGTAGGAAGCAAATTGGCCGCGTTCATCTGCGTTTGTGCATTGGCGAGGTCGACAAAACGAAGCAACTCGCCTTCCTGCAACAGGTTGTCGAGAATTGTGCGCCCACCCCCGATCGGGATCCGGCCCATACTTTCGCCGAGATTCTGATACGCACCCCAGAATCCATGCGGCCCGACTTCGGCAGGCAGGTCGGCACGCCCCCCGGTACCGGTACCCGGGATACCCCAGCGGCGGACTCTGCCGCCCAACACCTGGTGACGTTCGTACAGGTCGACCTCGAAACCGCGCTCGGCAAGTTCCAGTGCCGCCGACATTCCAGCCGGGCCGCCGCCGAACACCGCTACCCGCCGGCCGGTCGAACCCGGTTGTGCGGGTGGCGTTGCTGCCGCGCTGCCGGTCGCGGACAACCACACCACGCCCGCCCCGGCGGCGAGCGCACCAGCGCCCTGAAAGAATCTGCGGCGCTGCATCTGGCCCGGTAAGGGGTCAGTAAACCGTTTCGACACTGTCGAGCCTTTCGTTCATCGTCGTCGGTGACGAGGTCGTGCCAAGTGCGGACGACCGACCGGCTCATGGCGATCGGCGTGCACGTCTATGCGGGTTCAGGAGCCCCGGATCGGCGAGTAGTGAATGATCT
Source organism: Nocardia suismassiliense (assembly GCF_900269665.1). Classification (GTDB taxonomy): domain Bacteria; phylum Actinomycetota; class Actinomycetes; order Mycobacteriales; family Mycobacteriaceae; genus Nocardia; species Nocardia suismassiliense. The sequence goes on along the minus strand of NZ_LT985361.1, from coordinate 3,890,766 downwards.
GCGCGCCGCCGGTGGCGTAATTGGGGACATCGGCCACCACCGCCTGGCCCTGCTCGGAGGCCAACGCCGCCGCCATGTCGGCGACCGAGTCGAACTCGCCCTCCCACATCGCGAAGAACGGACTCTCGCCTGCTACCGCGGACACGTCGAGGCTGTGCCGCATTGCGCGCAGCCCCGGCAATTTCGCGGCCAACGGCAGATGCGTCGACACGTAGTAGTCACGGAAGTGGGCGTGGTCCACTGGTGGCGGGTACAGCACAGTCAATCGGTACATGCGTCAATGTCCTTCAGTCAGTTGGCATTACGGAGAAGGGGCGAAAGGCGAAGCGCTGTGGCCCGTTCCGGTCGGCGAGTGAACTATGTCACCGATATCGGCGATCGTGGTGTTCCATTTCTGGACACGGCGGAATTCATTGACGGAACAATCTTCGACAGAGAATGGCTTGCCGACTATCGAGCGTGGGCCGTGCCATTTCTGGACAGTGGGGCGATGATGCCGTAGCGGGCGATCGCCCGGTAGAGCGTTGTCCGGCTGATCCCGAGCCGGTGCGCGGCTTCGAGTTTGTTTCCGCCGGAGGTACGTAGCGCGTCGATGATCGCGTCGTGCTCGGCCTGCTCGATAGGTGTCAGCAGCCGCGACCGGGCCTGCCCGCGATAAGCCTCGGGCAGGTCGTGCACCGTCACGTCGCCGACCGTGCGGGTCTGCACTATCTGCCGGACCACGGCGTGCAGCTCACGCAGATTTCCCGGCCATGGCTGTCCCGCAAGCGCTTCCAGGGCGCTGGGAGTGAATCGCAGTTCGCGTGGTGCGCCGAGCTCGGCGAGCATCGACAGGATCAGCGACGGGATCTCCTCGCGCCGTTTGCACAGCGGGACCAACCCGATTCTTTCGACGCACTGGGCTACCAAACGTGCGTGTTCGCCTTCTAGTTCGGTGAGCGGCGCGCTGGTGAGCACGACCCGAGCCCGCGCGCATGCGAGCGCACGGGTCACCCGACGTGCTACCGGCTGCGGTAACAGCTCGATGGCCTCGATCGCGACAACCGCGGCAGTCATCAACGCACGTGTAAGTTGATCGAGCCAGGGTTGCTCACCGAGGCCGATGGCGTCGCTGGCGTCGAACCATTCGATCTCAGCGGCCCCGGCCGATTCGCGAACAGCGCTGGTGTGCCCGCTACCCGGCTCCCCGCTCACCACCGTGATCGCCTGCGGAGCGGGTTTGGCCGCCACCATGGTGTTCGCCGCTTCTCGCTCGAACACCAGCACGGCACCCTCCGAGAGTCGTTCGATCGAGATCCGTACCCGCTGGCCCGAGGTGAGACGCAGCCGATGGGTGGCCGGAGCGTCGACCGCGATACTGCGCAGCACCGCGTGGTCGGCAGCATCGAGTAATTCGACGGCCGCGGCGTTGGCGAGGAAGACATCGCCGCTCAGCGCGACAACCGGTGCTGTCCTATCGCGCAGCAAAGTCGCCTGGAACGCGGCGAATATTCGTTGTTCGGCGGCCTTTGCCCCGGCCAGCAGACGGTGTTCGATCTGGCGTGCGGTACGCACCAAGAATGGTGCCAGCAAAGGGCTTTCGTCGACTGTGAGGCAGGTGATATCGAGGACGCCTTCGAGCCGGCGGGTCACCGGATGGAAAACAGGATGGCCATAACAACTGAATTGCTTGAGCGCGTCGATGAAATGCTCTTCACCGTGCACCGCCACACCGTGACCCACTTCCAGGGTCGTCGCGATCGAATTGGTGCCCGTGGTCTCCTCGGCGAACACCCGCCCACGCACCACGCCGATGCGTTCCAGCCGTGAGCTCAGCGCGCGGTCACCGAAACGCAGATCGACCAGGCGAGCGTCCCGGTCCGCCAGCACGACGACGAATCCGGTGTCCTGCAGCAGGCTCGCGGCCTCGTCGAGCACCGGTGTCGCCGCGCGCATCAATGAGCTCTGCCCGTCGGATTCGCCGATGTCGTAGTCCTCGACCGACACCGCGGGATCAAGTCCACTGAGGGCAGCGCGCTGCCAGGATTGCGCGATCACCGGCCGCGATGGCGTGGGGGCGGTGCCCATCGGCGAACCTCCTTGTTCGTCCCGTATCGGTTCACGGGCTGGTAGCCACGGCGGAGACCGGCATGTGCGCTGAGCCTAACCCTCGGCCCGGGTGCCACTGTGTCCAACTTTGCAACAGTGCGATCCGGGCTCCGTGCGCCACGATCAGCGGCGTATCCAGCGCAGCAGCAAGGAGAATCTCATGAGCGGTACCGAACACGACGGCTTGTTCATCGGCGGGCAGTGGGTCACCGGCAGTGGCGAGGCCCGCATCGAGGTGGTGAACCCCAGCACCGAGGCCTACCTGGGCAGTGTCCCGTCGGCCACCCGCGCCGACGTCGACCGCGCGGTGCAGTCGGCGCGAACCGCTTTCACCGACCCGACCGGCTGGGCCACCTGGACCCATGCCGCACGGGCAGCGGCCATGCGCCGGTTGGCCGACGTCATGGAGCGCCGCGGCGCCGAGATCGCGGAAACCGTCTCGAAGCAGAACGGGATGCCGATCTCCATGTCCTCCGCACTGGAGGCGGGGTTTCCCCCGATCCTGCTGCGCATGTACGCCGACACCGTCGAAGCCCTGCCTCAGGTCACTCGACGCCCGGGCATGCTGGGCGGAGAGTTCGAAGTGGTGCGCAAGCCGATGGGCGTGGTCGCCGCGATCGTGCCGTGGAACTTCCCACAGGCCCTCGCGATGACCAAAATCGCCCCGGCCATCGCCGCCGGGAACACCGTGGTGCTCAAGCCTTCGCCGGAAACCGTGCTGGACTCGATCATTCTGGCCGAATGCCTCGTCGAGGCGGAGATTCCCGCAGGTGTGGTGAACATCGTCCCCGGTGGTCGCGATATCGGTGAGCATCTCGTCGCGCACCCCGGCATCAACCGCGTCGCGTTCACCGGCTCCACCGCGGCGGGACGATCGATCGCGCAAGTCTGCGGACAGCTGCTGCGCCCGGTCTCCCTGGAACTCGGCGGCAAGTCGGCCGCGATCGTGCTCGATGACGGCGATATCGCGAACTCGATCGAAAGCCTTTTCGGCGCAACTCTTTTCAACAACGGCCAGACTTGTTACCTCAGCACCCGAGTGCTGGCGCCGCGCAGCCGCTACGAGGAAGTCGTGGACACCCTGGCCGGGCTGGCGCAGCAAGCCGTCGTCGGTGATCCGCTCGATCCGGCCACGATGATCGGGCCCATGGTGAGCAGCCGCCAGCGCGAACGCGTCGAGGGCTACATCGAGCGAGGCAGCGCCGACGGAGCCAAACTTGTCGTCGGCGGCACTCGCCCCGACCGCGAAGGCTGGTTCGTCTCCCCCGCCGTCTTCGCCGGCGTCGACAACAACCAAGAACTCGCCCGCGAGGAAGTCTTCGGCCCGGTCCTGGCCGTCATCTCCTACGACGACGAGGAACAAGCCGTCGCCCTCGCCAACGACTCGGACTTCGGCTTGGGCGGCACCGTCTGGTCTCAAGACCCCACTCGCGCAAGGGCTTTCGCCGAGCGCATCGAAACCGGAACCATCGGCATCAACCGCTACCTCCCCGACCCCGCCGCACCCTTCGGCGGCATCAAGGCCAGCGGCATCGGCCGCGAACTCGGACCCGAAGCTGTCGAAGGCTACTTCGACCTGCAAACCATCTATCTGTAAACCCTTCGCGCACAACATGTTCGGTCGGGACGACCGGTAGCGCAGCGTAACCACGCGCTCACCGGCATGTCAGCTCGTTACCAGCACTGAGATGGCCGCTACCTGTTGATCTTCCGCAGGCCCACGCGAGCCGTTCCGGGTCGCCCGCCGTGGGCGCGGGATCAGTCGGAAATGGATGGTTTGCCCGTCCATCTCCGTGCGGAACTGCGGGTAGCGGTTCAACTCCGCCTGGTGAGCGCGTCAGTCGGACCCGTCGGCCGATGGCTATCATCTTCCGATGGTGATCAGTCGGTGCCGTTGCCGATCGTGGCATCGCATCGATGGGGGTGGCAGGGCGTGAGCGAGACCATCTGGCATGGTGATGCGCTGATCCGCCCGGGACTGCTGGCGTTCTCCGGATCGATCGGCCCGACCGGCACGCACGCGCATCACGCTGTGCAGGTGATGCTCTCGCAGACCGAGATGGTGGTCGCCGACGAGTCGGGGCGCTCGCACTGTGGCCGGCAGGTGATCGTGGCGGCGGATGCGGCGCACCGGATCGAGCACGGTACCGAGTTCGGCATCGCGGTCTTCCTCGAACCCGAATCCGCGGCGGGCCGCACTGCCGAGCGGCGTTGCCGAACTTACGGCTGGACAGCAGGCCCGCCGCTGAGCGCTGAAATCTTGCGCCCGGATCGGTTGCTGAGTGACTACATCACCGAGCTACTCGCCGGGTTGACACCCGATCTCGCCCCACTCGCGCGCCATCAGTCCGTCACTGCCGCCCTCGACGTGATCCCCGGAATGCTTTCGCACGGCCCGGTCCGCACCAGCGATGTCGCACGGCGGGTAGGTCTGTCCACGACGCGGTTGACGCACTTGTTCAGTGCTCAAGTCGGGCTGCCGTTACGTCGATACGTGTTGTGGACACGGATTTCGACTGCGATCGCCCGGGTTGCCGCCGGTGACGACCTCACCGCCGCCGCGCACGCCGCAGGCTTTTCCGACAGCGCGCACCTGACCCGCACCTGCCGCGAGACCTTCGGTTTGCCGCCATCCGCGCTGACCAGAAACATCCACCTCGGAGCCGGGTGAGGCGAACCCGGTCCAGCCGAATCGTTCAAGCTCTACCCCGGCATCGGCGGCCAAACTCGGTGCCGTGAACACAATTACTGCACCCACCGAAACGCTCGGCCGGCGGCTCGCCCGCTATGGGTACGTGCCGTTGATGATGCTGGGGATCGGCGGCACCGCGATCGCGCTGGCCCGCACGCCGGCGGCCCCGCTGTGGCTACTGCTGCTCGTACTGGTCGGGATCGGCTTGTCCTTCGTGGTCGAACGGATCATCCCTTATGCCGGAGACTGGAACACCTCACACAACGACGCCGGACGTGACGCCGTGCACGGCGTGATCAACGAGGGCGGGTTGTTGCTCACGGTGTTGGTGGTGCCGATCGCGGCGGCGCTGTCGCCGTTGCAGTCGTTCTGGCCCGATTCCTGGCCGCTCCCGGCGCAGGTGCTGCTGGCGGTGCTGGTTACCGACATGGGAATCACGTTGGTGCACTACGCAAGTCACAAGATCGGCGTGCTGTGGCGGTTTCACGCCGTCCATCACAGCGTGCGTCGCTTCTACGGCTTCAACGGCCTCATGAAGCATCCGCTGCACGGTGGTGTCGAGTTGCTGGCGGGCACGCTGCCGCTGCTGCTGCTCGGTATGCCCGCCGTGGTGGCCGAGGTATTGGCGGTATTGATCGCGGTGCAGTTGCTGTTGCAGCACTCCAACGCCGACTACCGGGTCGGCCCGCTGCGCTACGTGCTCGCCCTCAACGAGGGACACCGTTTCCACCACCTCAAATGGGCCGGGATCGGCGACGTGAATTTCGGCTTGTTCACCTTGATCTGGGATCACCTGCTCGGCACCTTCTCCTTCGATCCACAGCGCCGGTTCACCAGCGACGACCTCGGCATGGCCGCCAAACCGAACTACCCCGACGCCTATCTCGCTCAACTAGCCGAGCCATTCCGCCCCAGCGGCGCCTGCACATTCACCGACAAGCCCGAAATCCGTACCGAGGCAACCCGAGCCGCGCTAGCCGAGCCCGATAGCAGACACTGAGCCTGCGCCCGGCCGCTCTACTCCAGGAAACGCGGGATGATGCCGATCCTGTATGCAGCGCCGGGCCTACTCGGCGGATTCGAGGAGGGACTGCATCGTGCGGCCGATCGAGGCCATCGGTTCGTCGCGGTCGAAGTCGGCGTGGGGGTGAGCGACTTCGAATGTCTGGATGACGCCGCCGAGGTGTGGCCGCCACAGCTGCGTCAGTCGATCTGTTGCCGCCGCAATGGAATTCCCGTCGGCGTCGACGGTCGCGCAGAATATCGTGGCGTCGCCGGCGAAGAACGGTGAGTCGTATCGGTAATACAGCTCGATATTGTTGGTGATCATTCTGGATAGTCGCTCGGTCAGGTCGGCTACCTGCGACTCTGCCAGTTGATCGCCGAGCCGATCCGACATCCAGCTGGTGAACGCTTCTTTCATCTCGTCCTGGTCGATTTCCGGGGGTGCGTCCGAGGCTTGCGCGGGTTGGGGGTCCAACAGGCCGAGGAAGCCGACCTCGAAGCCGCGACGGGAAAGTTCGGCCGCCACGGCGTGCGCCACCGCACCGCCGTGGGACCAGCCGAGCAGGTGGAATGGCCCGGCACCCTGCACGAGCAGGATCTGCTCGACGTAATCGTGCACCATTTCCTCGAACGACTGCGCCATCGGCTCGCCGTCGAAGCCGCGCGATTGCAGGGCGTACACGGGGCGGTCGGGTAGGTGCCTGCCCAATTTCCGGTAGCCCCAGCCATGTCCGCCGCCCGGGGGTGCGCACCAGATCGGTTTCCGCGAGCCGGAACTCTTCAATATCAGCACCGGATCGAAGTGGTAGGCGGTCAGCTCGTTGTCGAGTTGTCCGGCCAGCTCGGCCGGTGTCGGTGCGGTGAACACCACCTGGATCGGCACCTCGACGCCGAGGACCGCCCGGATCCGGCTGACCAGCCGGGTCACCAGCAGCGAATGCCCGCCCAGGGCGAAGAAGTTGTCGTCGATGCCGACCCGGGCCAGCCCGAGCACCTCGACGTACAGCGCGGTCAGCGTCTGCTCCCGTTCGGTGCGCGGGGCCTGGTAGTCGGCGGTGGCGACGAATTCCGGATCGGGCAGCGCCGCTCGATCCAGCTTTCCGTTGGCGGTCAACGGGAACTGCTCCAGCACCAGCACCGCCGCCGGGACCATGAACTCCGGCAACCGCGACAGCAGGAACGCACGCACGCCCGCGACCAAGAGCCCGCTGGATGGGTTGTTGGTGTATCGCGACGGATCGGATGACGGGATCTGCGCAGTGAATACCTCGGTGAGGTGTGCGCCATCGGTGATCGCGGGGTCGAGGAATACCGCGTCCATGCGGTCCGGTCGCGCCGACCAGGTGACCGCGGTGGTGAATCCCAGCCGCTCGCCCAGCACGTGCAGGTCCTCCGGAAGCAGTGCTGCGCCGGACCGTTCGGGCAGTATCGCTTCGGTGCCGAGCAGGCCGGTCTCGCCGGTGACGTGCTCGCCCGCCAGGAGGCAGCGTGCGGCAGCGACGTCGTCGACCAGTCCCGCGTGCGGGATATCGGTGATCCGGACCGAGCCGCCGCGATGGGTTTGCAGTACCGCTTCCAGCGAATGGCGGTCGCGGAACTCGACGTGCGGCGCTGCTGCCACGGATATCGCCTGCGCCGGGGCTTTCCGGAGCACGACGTCGTAGCGGTACCGCGTCAGCTCATTGACTGCCGATCCCCGTTTGAGCTCGACGTTCACCACCGCGATCTCGTCGTCGCGACCGGCCAGCGCAGCGAAGTATTCGGGAGCCACCAGGAGCTCCTGTTCGGCAGATATGCTGCGGCGCACTCGTTCCCGCATCGTGCCGGGGTCGTCGCCGGCACTGCCGCGCGCGATCGCCACTCCGGTGGCGAACTGCTCGATGAGCGCGAGATTCCTGATGTCGCCGAGGAACAAAGCCCCACCGGGCGCCAGCAACCGCAAGGCGTGCCCGATGACCCGCCGCAGATACTTCTCGCTCGGGAAGTACTGCACCACCGAGTTCACCACCACCGTGTCGAAGGAGCCCTCGACCAGCCCGGTGACATCATCAGCGCCTTGCACACGCAAAGAGACCCGATCAATCCACTCGGCACCTGAATCTCGAAGTCTCCGTTCCAGTTCCGCGATCGTCGCGGCAGAGAAGTCCGTAGCCCAGTACTGCTTGCACTCCGGTGCCAGCTCCGCCAGCAGCAAGCCCGATCCGACACCGATCTCGAGCACCCGTCCCCCGCCGAGCTCCCGGATCCGCCGCACCGTGTGTGCTCGCCATTCCCGCATCTGCTCGATCGCGATAGCGGACCCGGAATAGCTGCTGTTCCAGCCGCTGAAGTCCGCGCCGAAGTCGGCCTGCTGCCCGGACTCGGCACCGGAGTACAGGTCCTCGTACACCCGGCGCCACTGCTCGACCAGCTCTCCCTCACCGTGGCCGACCTCCGCATCGGAGGTGGAACCGCCTGCGGCGGAGGCGGACTCGGCGGGCACGACGTAACCGACCAGCTGCTTGCCCAACTCCCCCGCTTCACGCGCGACCACTACCGCCTGCGCGACCAACGGATGCGACACCAGCACTGATTCGATCTCGCCCGGCTCGACGCGGAATCCACGGATCTTCACCTGGTCATCGGCGCGACCGACGAACTCGAGCACACCTGCGCGGGCCCACCGCACCAGATCGCCTGTGCGATACAGCCGTTCACCCATCGAACCGAACGGATCGGCGACAAACCGGGCCGCCGTCAAACCCGGGCGGCCGTGATACCCGCGCGCCAATTGCGCACCGCCCACATACAACTCACCGGCTACCCCGACCGGAACCGGCGACAGCCCCGAATCCAGTACGTAGGCGCGCAGATTCGGCAGCGGCGCGCCGATCGGCATCGCTGCGCCCACCGAGGCGGCGGATGCCACGGCCATGGCCGCGAACACGGTTGTCTCCGTCGGCCCGTATCCGTTGACGACCTCGACGCCCGGGATGCGAGCGCGGGTGCGTTCGACCATGGATGCGGTCAGTGGCTCGCCGGCGAAGATGATGGTGCCGGCGTCGATGGTGGTGTCGGAGTGGTTCAGTACTTCCGCGAAGGCCGAAGGCACCGTGCTGATCATGCTGCCGGACCAGTTGTCCTGCTCGGCGAGCACCAGGACGTCACGGACCACGTCGACGGTCCCGCCTGCGCACAGTGGCGCGAAGATCTCGACGACGGAGACGTCGAATGCCGTAGAGGTACTTGCCAATACCCGGGACAGTCCGTCGGTGCCGAGACGGGTCACTGCCGCACCGACGTGGTTGACCATGTTGCGGTGGGTGATCGTCACGCCTTTGGGGATGCCGGTGGAGCCGGAGGTGTAGATCAGGTAGGCGAGGTTGTCGCCGTGCAATCCGGTGACCTCGGGTCGGCCGCCGCCAGTCTCGCAACGACTCATGAGTAGCCGCTCAGTTCCGTTGCCGGGCAGAACTTTTGCGGTGGGCTCGTCGGTGACCAGCACAACGGGCGCGGCATCGGCGAGCATGAACTCCAGTCGTTCGACCGGATACTCCGGGTCCAGCGGCAAATAGGCGCCACCGGCCTGCAACACCGCCAGCAATGCCACGATCAACTCCGCCGACCGCGGCAGCGCTACCGCGACGACACCGTCGGGACGCACACCACGCCCGATCAGTTCGTGGGCCAGACTACCGGCCCAGGCATCGAGTTCCCGGTAGGTCAATGTCACCGCGCCGGACACCACGGCGACCGCGTCCGGCGTTCGTGCCACCTGGGACCGGAACAGTTCGGGAACTGTCGTGTGCGCGACCGGGGCTTCGGTGTCGTTCCAGGCGTGCAGAATCTGCTGGCGCTCGGCTTCATCGAGGATCTCGACGGATCCGACCGTGCTTGCCGGGTCGGCGGCGAGCTGACCCAGCACCCGCACGAACCGTGCCACCATCGCGTCGATGGTTTCCCGGTCGAACAAGTCCGTCGCATATTCGACGAAACCGCCCCACCCGCTGCCCGACCCGGCCGGGGTATCGACGATGTTGAAGAACAGGTCGAATCGCGCGGTGCCCGTGCCGAGCGCGACGGGCTCGATCCGTGCGCCCAGGAATCCCAGATCAGGCAGCTCATTGTTCTGCAAGGCCAGCGACACCTGGAACAGCGGATGGTGCGCGGGCGACCGCACCGGATGCAGCAACTCGACCAGCAGCTCGAACGGCGCGTCCTGATTCTCGTAGGCCGCCAAGGCTTTCTGTTTCACCTGAGCCAGCAGCTCGGCGAACGACGCGGTCGGCAGCACCGTCGTGCGCAGTACCCAGGTGTTGACGAAGAACCCGACCAGATCGGACAGGGCCTCGTCGGTACGCCCGGCAATCGGCGAACCGATCGGAATGTCCTGCCCCGCACCCAACTTCGACAACAGCACCGCCAACGCCGCCTGCAACACCATCGAGACCGTGGTGTCTTCTCGACGCGCCAGCCGTTCCACCAGTGTGCGAGTTCGCGCGTCGATCTCCAGCGGAACGGCGTCGCCGCGATAGGTGGCGACCGGCGGACGCGGCCGATCGGTCGGCAATCGCAGCACCGCGGGCAGCCCGGCCAACTCGTTACGCCAGTAGTCGAACTGCCGCGAGATCAACGACTCCGGATCTTGCCGATCCCCCAGCAACTCGTGCTGCCACAGCGTGTAGTCCACGTACTGCACCGGCAACGGCGCCCAGTCCGGGGCCGACCCCTGTGACCGAGCGGTGTACGCGGTCACCAGATCCTGGAACAACGGTGCCAACGACCACCCGTCCCCGGCGATATGGTGCACCACGAGCAGCAGCACGAATTCTCTAGGTGCACAACGGAACACACTCACCCGCAGCGGAATCTCGGCAGCCAGGTCGAACCCGTACCGTGCCGCCTCGCCCGCTCTCGCTGCGAGTTCGGCGTCCGCCACCTCCGACACCACTACGGGCACCACAGCGGCATCGACATCGAGCACCCGCTGCACCGGTACCCCGGCCACGTCCGGGAACACCGTGCGCAACGCCTCGTGCCGACCGACCACGTCGGCCACCGCGGCCCGCAACGCCGGCACATGCAACGCACCGGTCATCCGTAGCGCGATCGGGATGTTGTAGGTCGCCGACGGACCCTCGTAGCGGTGCAGGAACCACAACCGCCGCTGCGCGAACGACAACGGCACCTGCTCCGGCCGCCGCACCGCAAGCACCGCGGGCCGCACTCTGGCACCGCCGTCGAGCTGTTCGGCCAGCGCCGCGGGCGTGGGCGCCTCGAACACCACCCGAATCGGCAGCTCGACGCCGAGCACGGCCCGAACCCGGCTCACCAATCGGGTCGCCAGCAGCGAATGCCCGCCGAGATCGAAGAAGTTGTCATCGATACCGACCCGCGCCACCCCGAGCACCTCGGCGAACAAGCCCGCCAGCGCCTGTTCTCGTTCGCTGCGCGGCGCCCGGTACGCGGCCTCGGACCCGAACTCCGGATCCGGCAGTGCCGCCCGATCCACCTTCCCGTTCACCGTCAACGGCATCGCGTCCAATACCACCACCGCGGCCGGAATCATGAACTCCGGCAGCCGGTCTGCCACGAACCGCCGCAGACCGGCGGTCAGCAGGCCGAGGTGCGGTTTGCTGGTGTACCGCGCCGGGTCGGCCGGCGAGTCCGGCGCGGTGAACACGTCGGTGAGGTGTTCACCGTCGACGATCGAGGCATCGACGAATATCGCTTCTACACAGTCCGATTGCGCCGACCAGGTGACCGCGGTGGTGAACCCCAGCCGCCTGCCCAAAATATGCAGATCCTCGGGCAGCAGACCGGCCCGATCCGCGGTTGCGGGCAGTATCGTCTCGATGCCGAGCAGACCTTCCCGGCCGGCCACCGGCCTGCCCGCTCGAATGCGGCGGGTGGCCGCTACCGCGTCGACCAACCCGGCGTGCGGGATGTCGGTGATCCGCACCCGGCCACCGCGGTGCGCCTGCAGCACGGATTCCAGCGCGGCACGGTCGGCGAAGCGCATGCGTGGTGCGTCCGCCACCGACAAGGCCTGCACCGGGGTTTTCCGGAGTACGACGTCATAGCGGTATCGGGTCAACTCGTTGACCGCGAACCCCCGCTTGAGTTCGACATCCACTACCGCGATCTCGTCGAGGACGTGGCTCAGCGCCGCGAAGTACTCCGGTGCCACCAGCAGCTCTTGCTCGGCGGAGATGCTGCGGCGTGCTCGTTCCTGCACACCGGCGGCGGTATCGCTACCGCCGCGGGTGATCGCCACCTCCGTGGCGAACTCCGTGAGCAGGGCGAGATTCCTGATGTCGCCGAAGAACAATGCGCCGCCGGGGGCAAGCAACCGCATCGCGTGCTCGATGACCCGTCGCAGATAGGCTTCACTCGGGAAGTACTGCACCACCGAGTTCACCACGATCGTATCGAAGTAGCTCTCGGGCAGCCCGGTGACATCGTCGGCGCCCTGGACGCTCAGCGAGACACGATCGACCCAGTCGGCTGCCGAATCCGCCAGTCCGCGAGCTAGTTCCGCGATCGTGGCCGGTGCGAAGTCGGTGGCCCAGTACTCCTTAGCTTCCGGTGCCAGTTGCGCGAGCAACAGCCCCGAGCCGACGCCGATCTCGAGCACCCGTCCGAGACCCAGCCCCTGGACGCGCCGCACCACCGCGGACCGCCACTCCCGCATCTGCTCGATCGCGATCGCGGACCCCGAATAGCTGCTGTTCCAACCGCTGAAGTCCGCACCGAAACCGGCTTGCTGCGCGGACTCGGCGTACTCGGCACCCCCGTACAAGTCCGCATAGACCCGACGCCACTGCTCGACCAGCTCTTCCTCGCCGGTTCCGGAATCGGCGGAGTCGGTGGGCACTACATAGCCCACCAGCTGTTGACCCCGCTCCCCCGCGGCACGCGCGACCACCACCGCCTGCGACACCAGCGGATGCGATGCCAGGACCGATTCGATCTCACCGGGCTCGACCCGGAACCCACGAATCTTCACCTGATCATCGACCCGACCGACGAAAACCAACTCCCCCGACGCGGTCCAGCGCACCACATCGCCGGTCCGATACAACCTTTCGCCGTCCGCGCCGAAGGGATCGGCGACGAACCGCGCTGCCGTCGATCCGGCCCGGCCGTGATACCCCCGCGCCAGTTGCGCACCACCCACATACAACTCGCCGGCCACCCCGATCGGCACCGGCGACAGCCCCGAATCCAGCACGTAGGCCCGCACATTCGACAACGGCGCACCGATCGGCACCGACTCACCGGCCTGGCCGTGCGACGCGACGCACAGCGTGGCGAACACCGTCGTCTCCGTCGGCCCATACCCGTTGACCACCTCGACGTCCGGATGGATGGCATGCACAGCGCGGACCACCGCGGCGGAAAGCACCGACCCGCCCGCGATCAGCTGTCGCAGCGGCGCGAAAGGGTTGTCCCGCAACGGCTGCGCGTACTCCACCAGTGCGGGCAGCAGCGCCGGGGTGGTGAACATCCGCGTCACGCGATGGGCCTGGATCAGCCGCGCCATCTCCCCGATATCCGAACGCTGCTGCTCGGCCAGCACCAGCGTGCCGCCTCCGGCCAAGGTCGGCCAGATCTCGTAGGTGGAGCCGTCGAACGCTATCGACGAGTGCACCAAGGTCCGGTCGTCGGGCCCGATCGACCACGCTTGGCGCACCAGGTTCACCACATTGCGGTGGGTGGTGGCAACGCCTTTCGGGAGGCCGGTGGAGCCGGAGGTGTAGATCAGGTAGGCCAGGTTGTGGCCGTGCAACGTGCCGGCGATGCCGGGCCGGCCGGTGTCGGTGCGGCTGATCGCGGATCGATCGATGAACAGCCGGGGAATCCCGCTGTCGGGCAGAGTTTCCGCCGAGGCCGCATCGGTGATCAGCACGACCGGTGCCGCGTCGGCGAGCATGAACTCGAGCCGTTCGACCGGATACTCCGCGTCCAACGGCAGATACGCGCCACCGGCTTTCGAGACCGCCAGCAACGCCACCACCAACTCCACCGATCGCGGTAACGCCACCGCGACCACGCGGTCCGGCCCTACGCCACGCCAGATCAGCTCGTGGGCAAGATGGTTGGCCCGGACGTCGAGTTCCCGATAGGTCAATTGCTGCGCACCGCACACCACGGCGACCGCGTCCGGTGTTCGAACGGCCTGATCTCCGAACAACTCCGGCACCGTCTGGTGCGGCACCGCGACGGCCGTGTCGTTCCAGACCCGCACGATCCGTTGCCGCTCCGCCGCGTCCAGCAGCTCGACAGACCCGACGGTCACCGCGGGATCAGCGGCAAGCTGTGCCAGTACCCGGACGAATCGCGCCGCCAGCACTTCGATGGTCGCCCGATCGAATAGATCGGTGGCGTACTCGATGAACCCGCGCCATCCACTGTCGGAACCGGCGTCGTCGGCGATGCTGAAGAACAGGTCGAACCGCGACGTCCCCGTCGCGACCGGGACACTCTCGATCCGCGCTTGCGCCAACCGCAGGTCCGGTAGCTCGGTGTTCTGAAAGGCCAAGGACACCTGGAACAGTGGATGATGCCCGGGCGACCGCACCGGATGCAACAACTCCACCAGTAACTCGAACGGCGCGTCCTGATTCTCATAGGCCGCCAAGGCCTTTTCCCGAACCTGTTCGAGCAGTTCGGTGCCCGACATGGCCGGCGTGACCGTGGCCCGCAGTACCCAGGTGTTGACGAAGAACCCGACCAGATCGGACAGGGCCTCCTCGGTACGACCGGCGATGGGTGTGCCGATCGCAATATCCTGTCCGGCACCGGATTTCGACAGCAACACCGCCAACCCGGCCTGCAACACCATCGAGACGGTGGTCCCGGCCCGGCGCGCCAGCCGCTCCACCGCGCCGCGCGTGCGCGCGTCGATCTCCAACGGCACCACGTCGCCGCGATAGGACGCCACCGGCGGGCGCGGCCGATCCGTCGGCAGCGGCAGGACCGCAGGCAAGCCCGCCAATTCCGTCCGCCAGTAGTCGAGCTGCCGGGAGATCAACGACTCGGGATCCTCGCGATCCCCCAGCAACTCGCGCTGCCACAACGTGTAATCCACGTACTGCACCGGCAGCGGCTCCCACCCCGGAGCCCGGCCCGCCGACCGGGCCGCGTACGCCTGGGACAGATCACGCATCAGCGGCGCCAGCGACCACCCGTCCCCGGCGATGTGGTGCACCACCAGTAGCACTACGCACTCGTCGGGTCCGCTGCGGAACACGTTGACCCGCAACGGAATCTCCGAGGTCAGCTCGAATCCGTACTGTGCGGCCCGCAGCAGCGCCGCAGGCACGTCCGACGCGTCGAGGTCGTCGATCGACACCGGCAGCGCCACCTCGTCGAGGTCGAGCACCCGCTGACCTGGCACGCCGTCGATCTCGGCGAACACGGTGCGCAGGCTTTCGTGCCTGGCCACGACGTCCTCGACCGCCGCGCGCAACGCGGCCACGTCCACCACGCCCGTCAGTCGCACACTCATCGGCATGTTGTAGGTGGCCGATGGCCCTTCGTACCGGTGCAGGAACCACAGGCGCTGCTGCGCGAACGACAACGGGATCATCAGAAGGCCTCTCGGTTCATCTTGCGTAGCGCCGGGCGCCGGGATGTCGTCAGCTCCGCGCACCTGACCGCTAGTTCGGCGACGCTGGGCGCCGCGAACAGCTGCCGGATCGGCACGTCCACCGCGAGCGCGAGCCGGATCCGGCTGACCAATCGGGTCGCCAGCAGCGAATGCCCGCCGAGATCGAAGAAGTTGTCGTCGATGCCGACCTGTTTCCGGCCGAGCACCTCGGCGAACAGACCGGCCAAGACGTGCTCGCGCTCGTCCCGCGGCGCCCGATAGGCCACGGCGGACACGAACTCCGGCTCCGGCAGCGCGCGCCGATCCAGCTTGCCGTTCGCCGTCAGCGGCACCGCGTCCAGGATCAGCACGGCCGCCGGAACCATGAACTCCGGCAACCGATCCGCCACGAACCGGCGTAGCCCGACCGCGTCCACCGCGTCCCCGGCACCGTCGAGCACCACGTACCCGACCAGCTGCTTACCGGAATCACCGGCAGGCTCGCGGGCATCGACCACCGCGTGCGACACCGAAGGATGTTGCAGCAGTATGGTTTCGATCTCACCCGGTTCGACGCGATGCCCGCGGATCTTCACCTGATCATCGACTCGGCCGAGGAACTCGAGCACACCGGCGCGCGTCCACCGCACCAGATCCCCCGTGCGATACAGCCGGGCACCGGTCGCACCGAACGGATCGGCGACGAATCGCGCGGCCGTCAGCGCGGCACGATCGTGATAGCCGCGCGCCAATTGCGAACCGGCCACGTACAACTCACCCGGAACACCTATCGGCACCGGCTGCAACCACCCGTCCAGCACGAAAAGTCGTGTATTGCCGACCGGCTCGCCGATCGGTACCGCACCCTCGCCTTGCGCTACCGGGAACGCCGCCGCCAGAACCGTTGCCTCGGTCGGTCCGTAACCGTTGATGATCTGCACGTCAGGGATGAGCGCACGGGTGCGTTCCGCTACCGAGCGAGTCAGCGGCTCCCCGGCGAACACCACGACATCAGCGGCAATCTTCACCTCAGCCAGATTCAGCACCTCGACGAATGCCGAAGGCACCGTACTGATTACGCCGCCCGTCCACGAACCCCGCTCAGCGAGCACCAGGACGTCGCGGACCACCTCCACGCTGCCGCCACTGGCCAAGACGGCGAAGATCTCCAGTACCGATACGTCGAAAGCCGCCGAGGTACTGGCCAATACGCGGGACGCGCTGCCCGCGCCCAGCAGAGCCGCCATCCCGGCGATACTGCTGACCACGTTATGGTGCGTAACGGCAACACCTTTGGGAACCCCGGTGGACCCGGAGGTGTAGATCAGATACGCCAGATTCTCCGGCCGCAGCGGGGCACTGCGATCGGTGTCAGTCGGATCCTCTGCCGCGTAGGCGTTATAGGTCTCGTCCAGGATCAGGCTCGGCGCCGCCGTGGCGGGCAACAGCTGCACGGTGGCGCGGTCGGTCACCACCGCCACCGGTGCGGCGTCGGCGAGCATGAACGCCAGCCGATCCGACGGATAGCCCGGATCCACCGGCAAGTACGCACCACCGGCTTTCAGCACCGCCAGCAGCGCGACGATCAAATCTGCCGAGCGCGCGAGAGCGACCGCTACGACACTGTCGGGAGCCACGCCCTGCGCGATCAAAGCACGCGCCAACCTGTTCGCCCGGCCATGCAGCTCGCGGTAGGTCAGCTCGATCTCCTCGCACACCACCGCCACCGCATCGCCCGACTCGCGCATCCGCGTCTCCAGCAGATCCACCAGCGTGGCCCCGGCGTCGACCTCGACCGCGGCGTCGGGCCGAGCCTGCAACACCAGCGACCGCTCGGACGCAGTCAGCACATCCACCGACCAGACCGCCGTGTCCGGATCGGTCGCCAGCAGATCCAGCACTCGCACGAACCGCGCCACCATCGCTTCGATGGTGTCCCGATCGAACAGATCGGTGGCGTACTCGACGAACCCGGCCCACCCGGGAGCGCCGGGTGCGTCCGAGATGTTGAAGAACAGGTCGAAGCGGGCTGTGCCGGTGGGGATCTCGATCCCTTCGACCCGCGCGTGCGGCAACCGCAGCTCCGGCAACTCGTTGTTCTGGAAGCCGAGCGAGACCTGGAACAGCGGATGATGCGCGGGTGACCGGACCGGGTTCAGCAACTCCACGAGCAGCTCGAACGGTACGTCCTGGTTCTCGTAGGCGTGCAACGCCTTTCCGCGGACCTGCTCGACCAGTTCGGCGAACGACAGTCGCGGGGTGACGGTGGTGCGCAGCACCCAGGTGTTGACGAAGAACCCGATCAGATCGGACAGCGCCGCATCGGTACGACCGGCGATGGGTGTGCCGATCGGGATGTCCTCGCCCGCACCGAGCCGATGCAGCAGCACGCTCAAGCCGGCTTGCAGCACCATCGACACCGTCGCGCCGTGCCGGCGAGCCAGCTGCTCGACCAGCATCCGGGTCCGGGCGTCGATCGACAGCGGGACCGTGTCACCACGGTAGGAGGCGATACGCGGCCGGGGCCGGTCGGTCGGCAGCTGCACCTGTTCGGGAATGCCCGCCAGCTCCACGCGCCAGTACGCCGATTGCCGCGACAAGAGGCTGTCCGGATCAGACGCCGACCCCAGCAGGCCGTGCTGCCACAACGCGTAATCCGCGTATTGCACCGGCAACGGCTGCCAGCCGGGCGCCGCGCCCCGCGACCGAGCGGTGTACGCCGTGACCAGATCCCGCGTCAGCGGCGCGAGCGACCAGCCGTCCCCAGCGATGTGGTGCACCAACAGCAGAACCACGAATTCGTCGGTCGCACAATGGAACACGGTGATCCGCACGGGGATCTCACCGGCCAGATCGAACCCGTACCCCGCAGCCCGCACCAGCGCCGCCCGCAGATCCGCCGCGTCGATGTGCTCGACCGACACCGGCACCACGATGTCCTCGATCGGCACGATCTGCTGGACCGGCACACCGGCCACGTCCGGGAACACCGTGCGCAACGCCTCGTGCCGCGCGACCACGTCGGCCACCGCGGCCCGCAACGCCGGCACATCCAGTACACCGGTCAACCGCAGTGCGCTCGGCATGTTGTAGGTCGCCGACCGCCCCTCCAGCTGATGCAGGAACCACAACCGCTGCTGCGCGAACGACAACGGCACCTGTGCGGGCCGCCGCACCGCCACCACCGCGGGACGTACGGGCGCACCATCGTCGAGCCGCGGCACCAGTGCGGCGACCGTGGGAACCTCGAAGAGCTGCCGAATCGGCACCTCGACCCCGAGTACCGTCCGGATCCGGCTGACCAATCGGGTCGCCAGCAGCGAATGCCCGCCCAGATCGAAGAAGTTGTCATCGATGCCCACCTGCGCGAGGCCTAGCACCTCGGCGAACAGCTGCGCCAGCGCCTGTTCGCGTTCGTCGCGCGGGGCCCGATACTCGGCCGTCGATACGAATTCCGGATCCGGCAGCGCCCGCCGATCCAGCTTGCCGCTCGCGGTCAACGGCACCGCGTCCAGCAGCACTACCACCGCCGGAACCATGAACTCCGGCAACCGATCCCCCACGAACCGGCGAACATCGGCGATCAGCAGACCGGCCCGCGGATTGTTGGCGTATCGGCCGGCATCCGGCACCGCCGTTGCCCGATAGACGTCGGTCAGGTGTTTGCCGTGCATGATCGAGGGATCGGCGAACACCACCTCCATACCGTCGGCCCGGTCCGCAGACCAGGTCACCGCGGTGCGTAAACCCAGCCGAGCACCCAGCCGGTACAGGTCTTCGGGCAGCATGGCGTCCGCCGGCCTTTCGCGACCGGGCAGGCCGTGCCCCGCAGGCACCGGCTGACCGGCTCGAATCCGTTGCGCGGCACTGACTTCTGCCACCAGCCCGGCGTGCGGAATGCCGATGACGCGAAGGCGGTCGACGGGTTCGGTCCGCAGTCGGTGTTCGACAGCGTCGAGGTCGGTGTACCGGACGCTCGGGGCGTCGGCGAACGAGACTGCCGGGGCTGGACTTCGGCGCAGCACGACGTCGTAGCGGTAGCGGGTCAACTCGTTGACGGCGAGTCCGCGTTTGAGTTCCACAGCGACCGCGCCGATTTCGGGGAGTCCCTCGGCCAGCGCGTGGAAGTACTCCGGGGCGAGCAGCAGTTCCTGCTCGGCGGAGATGGCTCTGCGCACCCGTGCACGGACGGCGGCGGGGTCGTCGCCACCGCCCTGCGCGAGTTGCACTGCGATGGTGAATTCCTCGAGCATCGTCAGATTACGGACGTCACCGACGAAAACGGCTCCGCCGGGCGCCAACAGCGGCAACACCTGCTCGATGACGCGGCGCAGATACTCCGGCCCCGGGAAGTACTGGACGACAGAGTTGAGGACGATGGTGTCGAAGTGGCCTTCGGGCAGTCCCGTGACATCGTCGGCGGCGCGAGCGCTCAGCACGACCCGCGCCCGCCACGGTTGCCCCGACTCGCGCAATTGCCGGTCCAGCGCCCGCACCGTCGCGCCCGACAGATCGGTCGCCCAGTACTCCTGGCTATCCGGCGCCAAGTGCGACAGCAACAGCCCGGATCCGACACCGATCTCGAGCACCCGCCCGATCCCCAGCTGCCGGATCCGGTCGACCGTCGTCGAACGCCATTCACGCATCTGCTCGAGCGCGATCGGTAACCCGGAATAGCTACTGTTCCACCCGCCGAAGTCCGCACCGAACTCCACCACGGTTGCCGCGGCGGTCTCCTGCTCGGCCCCGGCGTACAGGTCGTCGTATACCCGGCGCCACTGCTCGACGAGTTCCCCCTCGCCGGTCTCGTCGCCGGTGTGGTCGAGCACGACGTACCCGACCAGTTGTTTGCCGAAACCACCGCCTAGCTCCCGCGCGTCCACCACGGCTTGTGCCACCGAAGGATGCTGCACCAGAACGGATTCGACCTCGCCGGTCTCCACCCGGAAACCGCGAATCTTGACCTGATCATCGACCCGGCCGACGAACTCGAGCACACCGGAGCGAGTCCACCGCACCACATCACCGGTTCGATACAGCCGCTCGCCGGTCGCACCGAACGGATCGGCGACGAATCGGGTCGCCGTCAACCCCGGCCGATCGTGATACCCGCGCGCCAATTGCGCACCGGCAACATACAACTCACCGGGAACACCGGCGGGTACCGGCTGTAACAAGCCGTCCAGCACGAACACTCGCGTGTTGCCCACCGGCGCTCCGATCGGCACCGCGCCGGGGACATCCGCGTCCGGCAACCCGAAAACAGCCGCCAGCACTGTTGTTTCGGTAGGCCCGTACCCGTTGACGATCCGGACGTCCGGGATCAGTGCGCGCGTGCGCTCGACCACCGGCGCGGTCAGCGGTTCGCCGGCGAAGACGACGGTGCCTGCGGTGATCGTGGTGTCGGTGTGGTTCAGCACTTCCACGAACGCGGAGGGCACAGTGCTGATGACGCCGCCTGCCCACCCGCCCCGCTCGGCCAGCACCAAAACGTCGCGCACTACTTCCAGGCTGCCGCCGCCGGCCAAGACCGCGAAGATCTCCAGCACCGAGACGTCGAAGGCGGTCGAGGTACTGGCCAGCACCCGAGACGACGTCAATTCGCCGATCGCCGCGACGATGCCAGCGATACTGCTGACCACGTTATGGTGCGTGACAGCAACACCTTTGGGGATCCCGGTGGATCCGGAGGTGTAGATCAGGTAGGCCAGGTTCGCCGACCGTAGCCGCGCACGCCGATCGGCAACGGTGAGATCGCCTGTCGCGGAGGCGTTGTACGTGTCGGGTTCGTCCAAGAACAGTGCGGGCACGGCGGTCTCGGGCAACAGCTCGACGGTGGCGTGGTCGGTCACCACCACCACCGGTGCGGCGTCGGCGAACATGAACGCCGACCGCTCCGCCGGATAGTTCGGATCCACCGGCAGATACGCGCCACCTGCCTTGAGGACCGCCAGCAAGGCCACGATCAACTCCGCCGAGCGTGGCAGCGCCACCGCGACAGCGCTGTCGGGGCGCACCCCACGCGCGATCAACGCCCGCGCCAGCACATCGACTCGAGCGTGCAGTGCACCGTAGGTCAGCTCAACGCCGTCGAACACGACGGCCACGGCACCCGGCGACACTCGCATCCGAGACTCCAGCAGCTCGACCACCGTGGCCGCGGCATCGACCTCGACCTCGGTGTCGTTCCAGGCGTGCAGGATTCGGCGGCGCTCGGCCGCGTCGAGCACGTCCACCGCCCCGGCCGTGACAGCCGGATCGGCGGCGAGCTGACCCAGCACCCGCCCGAATCGGGCCACCATCGACTCGACGGTTTCCCGGTCGAACAGGTCGTTCGCGTACTCGACGAACCCGCTCCACCCGGCGGTCCCCGGTGCGTCCGCGAGACTGAACAGCAGGTCGAACCGGGACGTGCCCGTCGGGACCGCGACACTCTCGATCCGCGGTTCGGAGACCCGCAGATCCGGCAATTCGTTGTTCTGGAAGGCGAACGACACCTGGAACAGCGGATGATGCGCGGGCGACCGCACCGGATGCAGCAGCTCCACCAGCAGCTCGAACGGCACATCCTGGTTCTCGTAGGCCGCCAGCGCCTTTCCCCGAACCTGATGCAGCAGTTCGGTGAAAGACAGGTGCGGGGTCACCGCGGTGCGCAGCACCCAGGTGTTGACGAAGAACCCGATCAGATCGGAGAGCGCCGCATCGGTGCGACCGGCGATGGGTGTGCCGATCGGGATGTCCTCGCCTGCGCCGAGCCGGTGCAGCAGCACACTCAGCGCGGCCTGCAACACCATCGAGGGCGTGGCGTCTTCCCGGCGCGCCAGCCGTTCCACCAGGGTGCGAGTCCTGGCATCGATCTGCAATGCCACCATGTCGCCGCGATAGGAAGCAACCGGTGGACGCGGCCGATCCGTCGGCAACCGCAATACCGCAGGCAAGCCCGCCAATTCGCTACGCCAGTAGTCGAACTGCCGGGAGATCAGCGACTCCGGATCCTGCCGGTCGCCGAGCAGCTGCTGTTGCCACAGCGTGTAATCCACGTACTGCACCGGCAGCGGGGCCCAGTCCGGAGCCGAGCCCCGCGATCGAGCGGCGTAGGCGGTCACCAGATCCCGGAACAGCGGCGCCAGCGACCAGCCGTCCCCGGCGATATGGTGCACCAGCAGAGACATGACGAATTCTCCGGGTGCGCAACGGAATACACGCACCCGCACCGGAATCTCCGAGGCCAGGTCGAATCCGTACCGCGCCGCCTGCACCAGCGCCGCCGGCACCTCCGCCGCATCGATGTCGTCGACCGACACCGGTACCGCGACCTGGTCGGCCGCGAGCACCTGCTGCACCGGCACACCGTCGATCTCGGTGAACACCGTGCGCAAGCTCTCGTGGCGCGCCACCAAGTCCGCGACCGCGGCGGTCAACGCGGCCACATCCACCGTGCCCGACAGCCGCACACCCATCGGCATGTTGTAAGTCGCCGACGGCCCCTCGTACCGATACAGGAACCACAACCGCTGCTGCGCGAACGACAACGGCACCCGCTCGGGACGTGGCACCGCCACCACGGCGGGCCGCAGCCGGACCTCGCGATCGAGCTGTCCGGTCAGCTCCGCCGGTGTCGGCGCCTCGAACACGACCCGAATCGGCACCTCGACGCCGAGCACCGCCCGAACCCGGCTCACCAGTCGAGTCGCCAGCAGCGAATGCCCGCCCAGGTCGAAGAAGTTGTCATCGATACCGACCCGCGCCACCCCGAGCACCTCGGCGTACAGATCCACCAGGGCGTGTTCCTGTTCGGTGCGCGGCGCCCGGTACACGACGGTGGATACGAACTCCGGATCCGGCAGTGCCGCCCGATCCACCTTCCCGCTGGCCGTCAACGGGAGCTGCTCGATGACCACCACCGCGGCCGGAACCATGAACTCCGGCAACCGATCCGCCACGAACCGCCGCAGCTCGGCCGGATCCGTACCGTCGGCGTGGTCGAGCAGCACATACGCGACCAGCCGCTTATCCGAGCCGACGGCCGGCTCACGGGCATCGACCACCGCCTGCGACACCCCTGGATGCGACAGCAGCACAGTTTCGATCTCGCCCGGCTCGACTCGATGCCCGCGGATCTTCACCTGATCATCGGCCCGGCCCACGAACTCCAGCACACCCGACGATGTCCACCGCGCCAGATCACCGGTGCGATACAGGCGCTCGCCGGCCGTGCCGAACGGATCGGCCACGAACCGCGCCGCCGTCAATCCCGGTCGATCGTGATACCCGCGCGCCAATTGCGCACCGGCGACATACAACTCACCGGCCACTCCCGCTGGCACCGGGCACAACCCCGAATCCAGCACGTAGGCCCGCAGATTCGCCAGTGGCGCGCCGATCGGCACCGACTCGTGCAGGGCGACACCGGAAGCCACGGCGGAGGTCGCGAAGACCGTGGTTTCGGTCGGCCCGTACCCGTTGACGACCTCGATACCCGGGCCGATGGCGCGCAGCGCGTGCACGGCCGCGGCGGAAAGCACTGCGCCACCGGTGATCAGATGCTGCGCAGTTTCAAAGGGGTTGCCGCGCAAGGGTCGCGCGGACTCCACCAGCAAGGGCAGCAGAGCCGGGGTCGCGAACATACGTGTCACGCGCTCGGCCTGGATCAAGCGCAGTATCTCCGCGGCGTCCGAACGATGCTGCCCGGCAAGGACCAACGTGCTACCGCAGGCCAAGGTCGGCCAGATCTCGTAGGTGGAGCCGTCGAACGCCACCGTCGAATGCACCAGGGTCCGAGCACCAGACCCGGACGACCACGCTTGGCGGCACAGATTCACCACATTGCGGTGCGTGATGACGACGCCTTTGGGGGTGCCGGTGGATCCGGAGGTGTACATGAGATACGCCGAGTTCCCGGGGCGCAGCGGCGCCCGCCGATCGGCGTCGGTGAGATCGGTTGCCGTGCCGGAACTGTAGGTGCCGGGTTCGTCCACGAACAGACGTGGCACCGGAGTATCGGGAAGCAGATCGGCCGTCGCACGGTCGGTGACCACCACGACCGGCGCGGCATCGGTGAACATGAACGCCAACCGCTGCGACGGGTAGCTCGGATCCACCGGCAAGTACGCGCCACCGGCCTTCAGCACCGCCAGCAACGTGACAATCAACTCCGGCGACCGCGCGAGCGCCACCGCCACCACCCGGTCCGGACCCACGCCGCGGGCGATCAGCGTCCGCGCCAGCACGTTCGCCTGAGCATGCAGCTCTTGGTGGGTGAGCTCGGCACCCTCGAACACCACGGCCACCGCATCGGCGCGCGCCGGGGTTTCCAGCAGGCTCACCAGCGTAGCCCCGGCCGCCAGCTCGATCGCATTGTCGTTCCAGGCGTGCAGGATCCGTCGGCGCTCGGACTCGTCGAGCACCTCGACCGGCCCGACCGTGCGGTCGGGGTCAGCCACCAGCAGATGCAGCAACCGGACGAACCGCGCCACTATCGACTCGACGGTCCCCCGATCGAACAGGTCCGTCGCATACTCCACGACGCCGGTGAACCCGGCTCCACCCGGTAGCGCGTCGCCACGGTCGTCCGCCCCGAGGGTGAACCCCAGGTCGAATCGAGCGGTGTCCGGTGCGACGAAGAATGGCGTGACCTCGAGGCCGGGGAGAGCAACGGTCGGCAGTGCGTTGTTCTGGAAGGCCAGTGCGACTTGGAACAGCGGATGATGGGCAGGCGACCGCACCGGGTTCAACAGCTCGACCAGCAACTCGAACGGCGAATCTTGATTCTCGTAGGCCGCCAGCGCTTTCCGTTTCACCTGAGCCAAGACCTCGGTGAACGAGGCGGTCGGCGTCAGGGTGGTACGCAGTACCCAGGTGTTGACGAAGAACCCGACCAGATCCGACAACGCCTCATCGGTACGACCGGCGATCGGCGAGCCGATCGGAATATCCTGCCCCGCACCCAACTTCGACAGCAACACCGCCAACCCGGCCTGCAACACCATCGACACCGTGGTGTCCTCCCGGCGCGCCAGCTGCTCGACCAGCCCCCGGGTCCAGGCATCGATGCGCAACGGCACCGTGTCGCCACGGTAGGAGGCGACCCGAGGTCGAGGCCGATCGGTCGGCAACTGCACCTGTTCGGGAATTCCCGCCAGTTCCCCGCGCCAGTACGCCAGCTGCCGCGACAGCAGACTGCCGGGATCGCACTCCGAGCCGAGCAACTCTTGTTGCCACAGCGTGTAATCCACGTACTGCACCGGCAACGGTTGCCACGCCGGCGCTGCCTCCCGCGACCGAGCGGCGTACGCGCACACCAGATCCCGGATCAGCGGCGCCAGCGACCAGCCGTCCCCGGCGATATGGTGCACCACCAGCAGCAAGACGTATTCCGCAGGCCCGCAGCGGAATACGGTGACCCGCACCGGAATCTCGGCGGCCAGGTCGAACCCGTATCGCGACGCCTCGGCCGCCCGCGTCCCGAGCTCGCCGCTCGCTACCTCCGACACCAGCACCGGCACCGCGGCGGCGTCGATATCGAGTACCTGCTGCACCGGGACCCCGTCGATCTCGGTGAACACCGTGCGCAGACTCTCGTGCCGCGCCACCACGTCCTGGACCGCCGCGGTCAACGCGCGCACATCCAGCGCACCGGACAACCGCACACCCATGGGCATGTTGTAGGTCGCCGACGGCCCCTCGTACCGGTACAGGAACCACAACCGCCGCTGGGCGAACGACAACGGCACCTGCTCCGGACGCGGCCGCGAAACGAGCGCGGGCCGCACCCGCGCGCCGTCGTCCAGCCGGGTCACCAGCGCCGCCACGGTGGGCGCCTCGAACACCATCCGGATCGGCACCTCGACGCCGAGCACGCCGCGGACCCGGCTGATCAACCGGGTCGCCAGCAACGAATGCCCGCCGAGGTCGAAGAAGTTGTCATCGATACCGACCCGCGCCAGGTCGAGCACCTCACCGAACAACTGCGCCAGCAGCTGCTCGCGGTCGTCCCGCGGGGCCCGGTACTCAGCCGTCGATACGAACTCCGGATCCGGCAGCGCTCGCCGATCCACCTTCCCGCTGACCAGCAACGGGAACCGCTCTACGACCACCACCGCGGCGGGAATCATGAACTCCGGCAACCGATCCGCCACGAACCGCCGCAGACCTGCCGCGTCGATGGCGTCGTCACGAACAGCGCTGTCGAGCACTACATAACCCACCAGCTGCTTGCCAGCGCCGCCGGCCAGTTCGCGCGCATCGACCAGCACCCGTGCCACCGCGGGATGAGCGGCCAGTACCGCCTCGACCTCACCCGGCTCGACCCGATGCCCACGGATCTTCACCTGATCGTCGGCCCGGCCCACGAATTCGAGCAGCCCGGCCCGAGTCCACCGCGCCACGTCACCGGTCCAATACAACCGCTCGCCCGGCGCACCGAACGGGTCGGCGACGAACCGCGACGCCGTCAGACCCGGCCGGCCGTGATACCCCCGCGCCAACTGCGCGCCGGCCACATACAGCGCCCCGGGCACCCCGACCGGCACCGGCCGCAACCAGCCGTCCAGTACGAACACGCGCGAATTGGCCACCGGTACCCCGATCGGCACCGAGCCGTCGAGCCGGCGTTCGCTGTTCGCCGCGTACTCGGTGCAGAACACCGTGGTCTCGGTCGGCCCGTATACCTGCACAACCGTCGTCGCCGGGGCCGAGCGGGTCGCTCGATCGAACACCTCGGCGGCGACCGCTTCACCGCCGGTCCTGATGTGCCCGAGTGCCGCGATCGTATCGAGGGAGTGGTCGACGAGGGCCTCGAACAACCGCGGGGTGAAGATCGCGGAGGTCACCCGCCGGTCGCGTATCAACTTGCTGAGACCGGCCACATCGCTGCGACCGGGGGGCGCGATCACCAGGTGCCCACCCAGTACCAGCGGCTGCCACATCTCGAAGCCCGACGAGTCGAAAGCGATGGACGCCTGGAACAGCGTGGTGGTCCGCGCACCGAGCTGCCGGTCCGGTCTGGTCAGGAACGCCACGATGTTGTGCTGGGTGACGGCAACACCTTTGGGGGTTCCGGTGGATCCGGACGTGTAGATCAGATACGCCAGATTGCCCGGCCGCAGCGGCGCACGTCGATCGGCATCGGTGAGATCGCCTGCCGCATAAGCGTTGTAGGTGTCGGGTTCGTCCATGAACAGCCGGGACACCACGGTATCGGGCAATACGTCAGCGGTGGCGTGGTCGGTCACCACCACGACCGGTGCGGCATCGGCCAGCATGAACGCCAACCGCTCCGCCGGATAACCCGGATCCACCGGCAGATACGCACCACCGGCTTTGAGCACCGCCAGCAGTGCCACGACCAACTCCGGCGACCGGGAAAGTGCCACCGCCACAATACGATCCGGTCCCACCCCACGCGCGGCCAAGGCCCGCGCCAGCACATTCGCGCGAGCATGCAACTCGCGGTAGGACAGCTCGGCGTCCTCGAACACCATCGCCACCGCGTCGCCGGACACGCGCGCCCGCGCCTCCAGCAGGCGCACCAAGGTGGCCTCGGCGTCCTCGGCTACCGAGGTGTCGTTCCAGGCGTGCAGCACCCGGTGCCGCTCGGCCGCGTCCAGCGCGTCCACCGACCCGACCGGGGCGGCCGGATCGGTCGCCAGCAGTTCCAGCACCCGCACGAACCGTGCCGCCATGGCCTGCACCGTTTCCCGGTCGAACAGGTCCGTCGCGTATTCGACGAACCCGGTCCACCCCGCGGTGCCCGGTGTGTCGGCGAGGCTGAAGAACAGGTCGAATCGGGAGGTGCCGGTGGATACGAAGGCAGGGGTCGTCGCGGCACCGCCGAGATCCAGGGTCGGCCAGGTGTTGTTCTGGAAGGCGAGGCCGACCTGGAACAGCGGGTGATGAGCCGCCGAACGCGCCGGGTTCAACAGCTCGACCAGCAGCTCGAAGGGCAGCTCTTGATTGGCGTACGCGGCAAGGGCTTTGCCGCGCACCTGGCTCAGCACGTCGTCGAACGAGGCCGCCGGTTCGACCGTGGCCCGCAGGACCCAGCTGTTGATGAAGCAGCCGACCAGCTCGTCGAGCGCGTCATCGGTCCGGCCCGCGATCGCCGAGCCGATCGAGATGTCCTCGCCCGCACCGAGTTTGAACAGCAACACCGCCAAGGCCGCCTGCAGCACCATCGACGGCGTCGCACCTGCCGCACGGGCCAGTTCCGCCACCTGGCGCCGCGCCTGCGCGTCGATGACGAGCTCGACGGCGTCACCGCGATAGGACAGCGCCCGTGGGCGCGGCCGGTCGGTGGGCAGTTGGGTCAACTCCGGTAGACCGGCCAGTTCCGAACGCCAGTAATCGAATTGGGCGGCGGCGATACTCGCGGGATCGGCGGGGTCGCCCAGGTATTCGCGCTGCCACAGCGTGTAGTCGATGTATTGCACGGGTAGCGGTGGCCACCCCGGTGCGTGTCCGCTGTGCCGGGCCCGGTAGGCGGTGCCGAGATCGCGCAGCAGCGGCGCCAGCGACCAGCCGTCACCGGCGATGTGATGCAGCACCAACACCAGCACCTGGCTGTGCACCGACGACGTGGCGGTGTCGTGGCAGCGCAGCAGCGTGGCGCGCAGCGGGAGGTCGGCGGACAGGTCGAACTCGTAGCGCACGGCCTCGGCGACCGTGGCGTCCAGCGCATCGGCGGGAATATCGGCCACCGACAGCGGCGGGGCGATCGCGTCGACCTCCAGAACCTGCTGCGCGGCAACACCGTCGGTCTCGGTGAGGACGGTGCGCAGGCTTTCGTGCCTGGCGAGCAGATCGCCGATCGCGGCCGTCAGCGCGGCGGCGTCCACCTCGCCGGACAAGCGCAGTACCAGCGGGATGTTGTAGACGGTCGATGGTCCCTCGAGCTGGTGGATGAACCACAGTCGCTGCTGCGCGAACGACAACGGCACCTGTCGCGGGCGCTGCGCCCGGCGCAGCCGTGCGCGAACCGACTGTGCCCGAACGAGTTCCGGGGCCAGCCCGGCGACCGTCGCACTGTCGAACACCGTCCGAATCGGTATCTCGACACCCAGCTCGGCGCGAATCCGGCTCACCAACCGGGTAGCCAGCAACGAATGCCCACCCAGCTCGAAGAACGAGTCGTCGATGCCGACCCGGCCTACGCCGAGCACCTCGGCGAACAACCCGGCCAAGAACTCCTCCCGCTCGTCGCGCGGACCGCGGTAACGTCCGGCGGTCGCGAACTGCGGATCCGGCAGGGCCTGCCGGTCCAGCTTCCCGTTGGGCGTCAACGGAAAACGATCGACGATCAGCACCGCGGCGGGCACCATGAACTCCGGCAGCCGGTCGGCGACGTGCCGGCGCAGGTCGGCGGCGAGCAGCCCGTTGTCCGGGGCGTTGGCGTAGCGGCTCGCTTCGCGCACCGGGCCGTCCGGCAGGTACACGTCGGTGAGCGGTCTGTCGCCGAGCACCGACTCGTCGATGAATACGACCTCCATGCAATCGGGCTGTGCCGACCAGGTCGCCGCGGCGACGAAGCCGTGCCGAGTGCCGAGGACGTGAAAGTCCGCGGGTGACAACCCTTCCCGGTCGCGTGGCACACCGGCGATCCGCACACAGCCGCCGCGATGGGCGTCCAGCGGCAGCTCCAGCAGCCGATCCGCACCGTGGTCACCGAACTCGAGCCGCGGCACGTCGCGCACCGACAACGGTTGTGCGGGAACCTTTCTCAGCACCACGTCGTAGCGGTACCTGGTCAGCTCGTTGACCGCACGCCCCCGCTTGCGCTGCACATCGACCGACCCGATGTCCGCGTGCGCACCGGCCACCGTGACGAAATATTCTGGGGCCAGCAGCAATTCCTGCTCACTCCAGCGGCCGCCGCGCGCGGCCGCCACTTCGCCGCTGAACTCTTCGAGCAAGGTCAGATTCCGAATATCACCCAGGAACAGCGCGCCGCCCGGGGCGAGCAGCGCCATGGCGGCGTCGATCACGCGCCGCAGATAGCCGGGACTCGGGAAGTACTGCACGACCGAGTTCACGATGACGGTGTCGAAATAGGCCGGGGCCAGGTCGTCGATCGCGTCCGCGGCGCGCGCGTCCAACCGCACCCGCGCGGTCCACGGCGCGTCCAGCGCACGCAATCGCGACAGCAGCACCTCGATGGTGGCCCGCGACAGGTCGACACCCCAGTACTCCACGCAGTCCGGCGCCAGTTGCGACAGCAGCAACCCGGATCCGACGCCGATCTCGAGCACCCGCTGCGGATGCAGGGCCCGGATCCGGTCGACCGTGGCGTCGCGCCATTCCCGCATCTCGTCGAGCGGGATCGGCAGGCCGGTGTAGCTGCTGTGCCAGCCGCTGAAATCCTCGCCGAACTCGAAACTGTCCGGGCCCGAGTACAAGTCGTCGTATACCCGCTGCCACTGGTTGACCAGATCGGCTTCGGCAGGACCGGCCCGGTGGGCCGAATCGTCGATGGTGACGTAGCCGATCAGCTGTTTCCCGGCGTCGGTCGCGCTTTCCCTGGCGATCACCACCGCCTGCGACACCGCGGGATGCGTCGCCAGCGCCGCCGCGACCTCGCCGGGCTCCACCCGGAAGCCGCGGATCTTGACCTGGTCGTCGCCGCGGCCCAGGTATTCGAGTGCGCCGTCGCCGGTCCACCGCACCACGTCGCCCGTGCGATACAGCCGCGCACCGGCCGCACCGAACGGGTCGGCCACGAACCGCGACGCCGTCGTTCCCGCGCGCCCCAGATATCCGCGCGCCAATTGCGCACCGGCGACATACAACTCGCCCGCAACGCCCACCGGCACCGGACGCAACCAGCCGTCCAGCACGAACACCCGCAGGCCCGCCAACGGAGCACCGATCGGACTGGCGGTCGAAGTCGAGTGCCGCGCGGCCAGCTCGACATGGGTGACGTGCACGGTCGTCTCGGTGATCCCGTACATGTTGATCAGCGCCGGAGCAGCCGAATCCGCCCAGAAGGCGTGCCATTCGGTGAGCCGCGTCGGATCGAGGGCTTCGCCGCCGAAGACGACCAAACGCAGCCGTACGTCCGCCGGACCGCCGGTGGGCAGGGCGGCGGTCAGCGCGTAGAAGGCGGACGGCGTCTGGTTGAGAATCGTGACCTGTGCTGCGATCAGGTGTTTCCACAGTTCGACGGGCGACCTGGTGTGCTCGCGGGACAGCACCACCAGCCGGCAACCGTGAGTGAGTGCGCCCCAGATCTCCCACACCGAGAAGTCGAAGGCCTGCGAGTGACACCACGCCCACACGTCGTCGTGGTCGAAAGCGCACCAGGGGTCGGTGGCCGAGAACAATGCGGCGACGTTGCCATGGGTGACGGTGACACCCTTGGGTGTTCCGGTAGACCCGGACGTGTAGATGACGTACGCCGGATGCGACGGGTGCAGCGGAGCTCTACGGTCCGTCGCACTGATCGGCGAATCATGCAGTGCCGCAAGCATGCCGGCTGTTTCCTCGGCATCGGTGATCAGCGCCTGCGGCGCGGCGTCGCCCGCGATCGTGGCGGCCAGCGCACTGTCGGTGATAACCAGGACCGGCGCGGCATCGGCCAGCATGAAGCCGATGCGGTCCGGCGAGTAGGCCGGGTCGATCGGCAGATAAGCGCCGCCCGCCTTCAGCACCGCGAGCAACACGATGATCAGCTCGCTCGATCGCGGCAACGCCACCGCCACCAGCGATTCCGGGCCTACTCCACGCTCGATCAGCGCACGGGCCAGCCGGTTCGCCCGCCCGTGCACGGCACGGTAGGTCAGCTGGTCCGGACCCGACACCAGCGCCACCGCGTCCGGGGTGGCCGCCGCCTGCCGCTCGAGCAGGTCGAGCAGCGTCGCCTCGGGGCGGGGGTGTTCGAGTACCGCACCGCCCCATCCGAGAATTCGGGCGCGCTCGGCCTCGTCGAGCAGCGGCACCGCACCGATCGGCGCGGCGGGATCCACCGCCGCCCGGTCCAGGTACGCCAGGATCGTATGCAGGAACAAGTCGAGATCGTCGCCGGTGTAGTACCGCGAATTGGCTTCGATGGTCACGAAGCCATCGGCGGACAGCCCGGACGGATACTGGAAGAAGATCGACAGGTCACCGACGATGCCGGTCGACCCGATGCGCGGGGCCGCGGAGCCGACGGACGGCAGCATCTTGTCGGGATACGAGATGACATTCACCGAGGGCCCGAACGGATTTCGGCCGCTGTCGGGCAGACCGCGATCGCGACGGATGTTCGTCAGACCGTAGCGGGAATGACGGCGCGCGGCACCGAGACCCGCTTGGATCTGCGCGGCGACCGTGGCGAGCGAAGCACCGGAACTCAGCTCGACCGAGACCGGGACCGAGTCGGCCAGCAAGCAGGGCGTATTCTTCACGGCCCCACGGCGATTCGAGACCGGCACCTGGAGACAGAATCGGTTCCGGTGCGCCAGCGACCAGGACAGTGCGGCACCCGTGGCGACGAGCAGGCAGGGCAGCGCCAAGCGCTGCGCATACGCCGTCTTGGCGAGTTGTTCCAGCAGATGGGCCGGGATAGCGACCGTCCTGGAAAGCCAGGTTCCCGGCGCGGCCGGATCACCGTTGCCCGGCAACACCAGCGGCTCGACCACGTCGGGCAGGTACTCGGTCCAGTAGTCCCGCGACTTGCTGCGCAGCACGGCGTCGAAACCGCGCTCGTGCTCGAGAATCTCTTGCTGACCGGCGAACTCGCTGGGCGGGATCGGTGCGCCGGACACCATGGCCGCGTAGACGTCCAGCACCCGCTGTGCCCAGATCATGACGCTGAAGCCGTCCATGATCAGGTGGTGGAAGGAGGCGTAGAGGTAGTGCCGACCGGTATCGAGCCGCAGGACGTGCGCCCGCAGCAGCCGATCGCATTCCGGATCGAAAGCCACGGCCGACTCGGTCGCCATGAACGCCGCGGCGGCGCGCTCGGCATCGGCGTGCTGCGCGAAGTCGTGGTAGCCGATGGCCAATTCGTCGCCGTCGCGGTCCGCGAACCAGACCTGATCACCGTCGCGCAGCACATTCACGCGCAGGGTCCGCGACTCGCGCCAGACCTGGCGCAGGGCGTCGTAGAGGACCGTCAGGTCGATCTCGGCCGTCAGGTCGACGTAGCCGAACTGGCTGCCGACCAGGCCGCGATCCAGGTCCTGGGCGAGCAGCAGTTCGCGCTGGGCTGCGGTCAGTTCGAACCGGGAACGGTCACGGCGCATGGTAGGTCCAATCCACAAGAATCGACAGCAGGATCCGTAGTCGAGGGGGTGGCGGGCGCCGCCGTCATCGGGCGCCGCCGCGCAGGCTGACCACCACTTGCCCGATCTCCAGAATCGGTTCGCCCGCAACGGTGCTCACGCCCGCGCAGATGGCCGCACCGGCGGCGGCCTTCACGATGTCCACCCGATGCACCACGGTCTCCCCCGCGAACGCGGGACGGATGAGCCGGATGTCGTGCAGCCGGCCGACCAGGAGTGCGGCGTCCGGGTCGGCGCCGCCCCAGCGGGCCAGCACCCCCGCCGCCTGCAGCCAGGACTCCAGGACCAGGTAGCACGGAAATTCGTCCGCGTACCAGGGGTCGTCCGGCTTGATGCGCAGGTATCCGCGAAGGTTCTCGCCGGGCCGCACATGCGAGACCCGATCGAGGAGCAGCAGCGGCCAGCGATGCGGGAGCAGGTCGATCGGTTTCGTCATGACGCCTCGTAATCCAGGACTATCCGGCAGTTCTCGCCGCGGTCGGTGCGCACGACGGCGGTTACCTTCGACCCGTCGCGGGACAACTGGACGGTCAGCCGATCCGCGGGCAATACGGCGTCGGTGAACTTGGCCGACGCGATCCGCACCAGCGCGGACGCCGCCATACCGCGGTTGCGGGCGGCGCGATCGGCCAGCTCGATCAGGCATACGCCCGGCACCACCGGATGATCGGGAAAGTGACCGAGGAAGACCGCCGACTCGGCGTCCACCGTGGTGGCCAACGCGTCCGGGTCGATCTCGGTGAACCGCCAGTCGAACGGGATCACCAGATTCGCAGCACTGCGCACGCGACCCGTCCTTCGTCATCGCTGGTCGTCACCAGCACGACCTGGCCCGGGTCGCCGGGGGTCACGAGCAGTTCCAAGATCTGGAAGCCTGCGGCGGCCGCCCGCGTATCACCGAGCGCGTCCTGCCAGGCCGTCGCGAGCCGGACCTCGCCCAGCACATCGGCGATCGCCGACAGTTCGGCGCTACCGCGCGCGCCGATGCTTGGCGACGGCGCCACCGCCTGTACCTTCTCAGCGCTGACCGCGGCGCGGTCCAACGCCCGGCCGATGCAGGCGGACAGGGCCGAGCGGACGTCACCGACGTCGAGGTAGACGCCGAACTCCACGGCGAGGACCTCGGCGAGCGGCTGGGCCGACGCCGCCACGGTCGCCGACTCGGCCGTTTCCAGTGCGAAGACGACGCAGCCCTCACCGGCCGGGCGACGCGCGCCGGGTTCGGTGCTCGCCGCCTCGTAGGCGGCCCGGGCCGGGCTGTACTCCTCGACCGCGCCGCAGAGCACGGTCCGCGCGTGGCCGCCGCGCTGCAGGCGGCGCGCGTAGTTGAGCGCCGACAGCATGCCCGCGTCGCTGCCGCAGACCGTGGCATTCGGCCCTTTCAGCTGATACCAGATGGCGCACTGTCCGGCGTGGAAGTTCATCAGGCCCGCGGGGATCTTGCCGGGGTCCACCTGGTACGGCTTCGGGTAACTCCAGGTGTCGCCGGCGAAGTCGACGACCGCCTGCATGTTGTCGCTGACGCTGAGCACCAGGCCGATCTCCGGGTCCGAGAACGGTCCGTCCGGACCGAGTCCGAGCCTGCCGAGCACTTGCCCGACCACGGCCACGGCCAGCCCGGTGGCCCGCTCCATCGACTGGGTCTTCTTGCGTCCCAGCGCTTCCCGGATGTCGAAGCCGGGCACCAGGCGTGGACCGCTCGCCGGCTCTCCGAGCGCCGCGTTGATGTGGGCGTTGGCATCGCGGCCCAGCGGCGAGTGCGCGGCCCAGGCGGTGATGAGGGTTCTCATCGCGGCCTCCCCATGATGAGAACGGAGTTGTTGCCGCCGAAGGCGAGTGCGTTGTTCTGGGCGATGCGCAGGTCCGCGGTGCGTGCCGTGTTGGGGACGCAATCGATGTCGATCTCCGGGTCCGGCTCGGTGTGATTGATCGTCGGCGGGATGAAGCCGGTGGACAGCGACAGCGCGCAGGCCGCCGCGGCCAGTGCGCTGGCGGCGCCCATCGCGTGCCCGAGCATCGATTTGATCGAGACCGTCGGTGGCGGCGCGGCGCCGAAGACCTGGCGAATGGCGGCCACCTCGGTGAGATCGTTCGCTTTGGTTCCCGTACCGTGCGCGGAGATGAAGTCCACCTGGTCCGGGGTGATGCCCGCTTGGGCATGGGCCCTGGTCATGCATCGGGCGACGCTGTCGCGTTCGGGTGCGACCGGATGGCTTGCGTCGCAGGACAATCCGTAGCCGAGCAGCTCGGCGTAGATGTGCGCGCCGCGGGCCACCGCCGCATCGAGGGTTTCCAGCACCAGGATCGCGCCGCCCTCGCCGGTGAGGATGCCCTTGCGGTTCCGGTCGAACGGCCGGCACAGCTCGGGCGCTATCGTGCCGAGCCGATAGAAACCGGCGAAGGTGTTGCGGCCGAGCGCATCCGCGCCGCCGCACAGCGCCAGGTCCGCATCGCCCGCGGCGACGGCTTCGAATCCGTAACCGATGGCATAGTTGCCCGCCGCGCAGGCGGTGGGGATGGTCACCGCCTCGGTCAGCGTGCAACCGAGCTCCCTGGCGATATCGACCGACA
This sequence comes from Nocardia suismassiliense, assembly GCF_900269665.1. Classification (GTDB taxonomy): domain Bacteria; phylum Actinomycetota; class Actinomycetes; order Mycobacteriales; family Mycobacteriaceae; genus Nocardia; species Nocardia suismassiliense. Next base: position 3,854,576 of record NZ_LT985361.1, on the reverse strand, counting down.
TCCGGCTGGACCGGTGCCGGCGGGCGGCCCCGGGGTCGATGGCCACGGTGCCGGTGGCGTGCTGGTGCTCGACCTGGACTTCCACCTCCCGGCTCTCGCCGTTGGTGGTGCCGACGGCGATGATCGACCGCAGCAGGCGGGCCGCGGCCACCGCAATTCCGGCGTCTTCCAAGGCCATTCGGGCACAACCGACGGCGAACCGGGTGGCCCGGCCCAGCTCCGCCGGGTCGAGCTCGCGAATCCATTGCGCGGCTGGGTAATCCAGCACTTCACAGGCGTTGGTGTGCTCGAAACCTTCGGTCGGGAAGGCGGTGATCGGATGCGCGCCGGATCGACCGGCTCGCAGGGCTTCGGCGAACTCCGCCGCGCCGACACCGATGCTGCTGGCGATGCCGAGCCCGGTGACCACCACCCGTCTCACCGGGCACCGTTCCCGCCGCCCGCCTCCGCCAGCGCCTCCAGCACGAGCGCGTAGGTACTGGCGAGGGTCACCATCTCGGGCAGGCGCTCCGGGCTGATGACGATGCCGAATTGGCGTTCCAGCGCGGCCAGGATCTGGATGCCCTGCAGCGAATCCGCGTCATAGTCCGCGCGGAAGTCGCCGTTCCAGGAAATCTCCGCGGCCTCGAGTTCCAGGACTCCGGCGACGATATCGACCATCGCCTCGCGGATATCGGCATCGATCTCGGTACTCTGCGTCATTGTCGTGCTCCTCTGTGTCCGCGCGGTTTCAGCGCGGGTCGAGTGGGAAATACGTGCTGCCGCTCACCATTCGGGCCTGCCCAGACCCAATTGGGCCCCCGCGCCGCCGTCGACGGAGATGGTGGCGCCGGTGGTGTACGCGGCGTCGGGGCCCGCCAGATGGACGACCATGCCCGCGATGTCCTCGACGCGGGCGAACCCGCGCAGCGGAACCTGTTTCTTGATGCCTTTGGTCCCCTTGTCCACCAGCTCCGCTACCAGATCGGTCGGTGTGAAACCTGGCAGCACCGCGTTGACTCGGATACCGAATCGGGCGAATTCGATGGCGGCACAGCGGGTGAACGCATTGATCGCGCCCTTGGACGCGGCGTAGTTGGCCTGGCCGACCCAGCCGCGCTCGCTCATCACCGAGGAGATGTTGACGATCGCGCCCTCCCCCTGGCGCATGAAGTGCTGCTGCACCGCCTTGGTGCCGTTGAATACGCCGCCGAAGTTCACCGCCATCACCGACTGCCAGTCGTCGGCGGTCATGTGGAAGATGAGCTTGTCGTTCGCGATGCCCGCGTTGTTGACCAGGATGTGCAGGCCGCCGAGCTCGGCGATCGCCCGCTTGGTGATCTCGTGCGCGGCTTCGGGATCGGCGACGTCACCCGCCACGGCGATGGCGCGCCTGCCCCCGGACACGAGCTCGGCGACCAGCTCCTTCGCGGCCGCGTCACTGCTGCGGTAATTCACCGCGACATCGGCGCCCTCGGCGGCCAGCGCCAGGCAGATCGCGCGGCCGATACCGCGCGCGCCACCGGTGACCAGTGCGACCTTGCCGTCCAGTTTCATCGCGCACGCACCGTGGCGCTCCGCTGTTCCCACGAGGCGAACAGCGCGAAAAACGCTGTCGCACCGGCCCGCTGGGCAATTCGAGCGTTCACGCCGCCCCCCTATAGAACGATGGGCTATTATTGTGTAACACTGTTCTACAACATTCGCCGTCTAACCGTCAACCAGAGGCGAACGGTTACGCTGACAAGTCCAGACGCCCCCGACCGAGGAGCCACACTGCTATGGCCGACCGCGCCCGCACCCCGAGCAAGGACGTCGAGCGTGCGCTCATCGAGGCCGCCGAGGTGGTGCTGATCCGCGACGGTCTGGCCGGCGTCACCGTGCGCGCGGTCGCCGCCGAGGCCAGCGTGGCGCCGATGGGCGTCTACAACCGATTCAGCGGAAAGGACGGCCTGGAATGCGAATTGCTCATCCGCGGCTTCCAGCGCCTGCGCGCCGAAGTGCACGCGCCCGCCGATGCCGAACCGCTCACCCGGCTGCGCGAGTCGGCCATCGGATACCGCCGCTTCGCCATCGAGCACCCGCAGCACTACCAGATGATGTTCCACCACCCCTCGGCCGGTAAGCACTTCGCCAACAAGGCCGTTCAGGAAAGCGCCAGCGGCACGTTCGACGAACTGGTCGCCCATATCGGCTATGCCATCGCCCGCGGCGCGATCACCGAGGGCGACGCGGTGGAACGCGCCCAGCAGTTCTGGTCGGCGCTGCACGGCGCCGTGTCGCTCGAGCTCAACGACGCCATTCGCACCCCCGACCCGGCGGCCACCTACGCCCAGCTGGTAGAGCTGCTCATCCACGGACTGCGCACCGGCCTCTGACCGACGCGCCGTTCCCCCGCCCCGGCTTCGAACGAGGGTACGGCGTGCGGTCACGGCAGAAAGGCTGCGCTGCGGGCAATTTCGTGCCGCGGCTGGTCGCCGACCTGGTCCGCGATCAGGTCCGCCAGCTCGACCGTTTTCGCGGCGTTGTAGAAGTGTCCGCCCTCGAAGACCCGCAGGTCGAACTCGGCCGTCGTGTGCGCCGCCCAGGCGCGCGCTTCCGCCACGCTCACCTCGGGGTCGTCCCGGCCGATCAAGGCGGTGATGGGACTGGCGATGCTGCTGCCGGGACGCGGCCGATAGGTCTCGATGGCCTTGTAGTCGCCACGCAGTACCGGAAGTGCTGACCGCAGGATCTCTTCGTCGTCCAGCACCCGACCGGCGGTGCCGTTCAGTCGCCGGATTTCGTCGATGATGTCGCGGTCCCGGCCGAGATGCACAGTGCCGCGCCGGAACGTCGACGGTGCGCGTCGCGCCGACGCGAACAGCCGCGTGGTCTCGAAGTTTCCGGCTTGCGCGACCTCGTAGGCCACCACGGCGCCCATGCTGTGACCGAACAGCGCTAAAGGCTTGTCGCGCAAGGACTCCAGGACCGGGCCGAGCAAGTCGGCGAGCCGGTGGATCGAGTCGACCACCGGCTCGTTACGGCGGTTCTGCCTGCCCGGATACTGGATCGCCACCACCTCGACGCGCGGGCTGAGGGCCTTGGCCAGCGTGAAGAACGAGCTCGCCGCCCCACCAGCATGCGGAAAACACACCAATCGGACCGGCGCCTGCGGCATCGGCATGAATCGCACAGTCCATCGATCAATATCTGTCAGTGTCATAGCTTTTCCTTCTCGCGGCGGATGGCTCTACGTGGGCTGCAGATGGGCGAGCAGCGCGGGATCCATGAGCGCCGGCAGCGGGTCGACCAGGCCGAACACCCGCAGGCAGGCGATCGCGACCTCGGCGTTCTCGTGCGCGGCGTCCTGCAGGTGCCCGACGTGCTCGATGATCTGCATCAGCTCGTCCGGCCGCTCGCCGGGCACCCCGGGCAGGCTCAGATCGCTGGTGATCGCCATCTCCCAGACCCCGTCGACGACCTCCGCGGCCAAGTCGGCGAAGAACGCCGCCGCGTCCGGTCGCCCGGCGCCGAGGTGCCTGCGCAACACCCGCGCGCCCATCGCGGAGACCGACATGCCGTGCCCGTACACGGGATTGAAGCTGCACACGGCGTCGCCGAGCACCAGAAGTCCGGCGGGGAAGTCGGTCATCCGCTGGTAATGCCTGCGCAGGTTCGCCGGATACCGGTACCGCATCGGGCCGGAGATGGGTTCGGATACCTCGAGCACCTCGTACATGTCCGGTGCGGCGAACTTCTTGCAGAACTCGCGGAAGCCGTCGAAATCGGTGGGCGGGGCACCGCCGAGCACGCCGTAGGCGGTGGCGATGACCCGGCCGCCGTCGACGCGCTGCAGGCTGCCCCCGGTCGGATTATCCGGCCCGGCCACGGTATTGATCACGATGTCGTCGCCGAGCGCGTCCTCGGGAGTACGGCAGTAGAAGGTCACGTAGCCGACGTCGATGCGGTGCTTCTCCTCTTTCACCCGCGGATAACCCAGCTCGGCGAGCCAGGCGGGCGTGCGCGAGCCGCGGCCGGTCGTATCGATCACCAGGTCCGCGGCCAGTTCTTGTTCGACGCCGTCGCGCAGCACCTGGACACCGGTCACCGCGCGCCGATCAGTGCTCGTGGTCAGGCGCAGAATATTCGTGCCGGTGTACAGTTCGACCTGCGGTAACGCGCGCACTCTTTCCCGAATACGGAATTCGCGGAACGGCCGCGAACTGGCGACCACCGGTAACCCGGAATCGCCCTTGGCGAAGGGGCGGCCGCCGAATAACCACCGCACATTCCGGGACAGATCGCCGCGCGGCGCGCCGGCCGCGACGAGTTCGTCCATGATCCCCGGGAACAGCTCCTCGACGGCCTGCTGACCGCCCGCGAGCAGGTCGTGCGCGTGTTCGCCCTGTGGCACGCCGCGGCGCGGTTCGGCGGTCTCGCACAGCACATCTCGATCCACCACCGTTACCCGGTCATAGTGTTCGGCGGCGACCCTGGCGGCACACAGGCCTCCGATCCCGGCGCCGAGTACCACCGCGTGTCCACTATTCATCGCGAATAACTCCTCGTGGAAATTCCGGATCATTTCTGCTAAACCCAAATTAGCCGCGCTGTCCAACGGCCTGCCCATTAACCGATAACCGGTCGGCAACCCGACCGTGCGAAATGGCGATTACCGGGCGATGACCGATTGTTGACCGGCCTGATTACCGGCCGTCGTTACAGTCAGGAAATTCATAGGGTAATTTCCGGCGCGCGCGACATTGCGGCCGCCGGCCGTACTGGAGGAGATGGCATGGATTCCGTTGTCGACGGCCTGGAACTCGCAGAACCTCAGATGCGTGAGGTCCTGTCGATGGCCAAGCTCGATGTCGAGTACGTCCGGGCCGAGGGAAACAGCCTCTACCACCTCGACGCACAGCAGGAGGAAGTCCAGGTCGCCGACTTCGTCGGTGGCTACGCCTCGCTGCTGCTCGGGCACAGCAACCCGGAGATCATCGCGCACGCCAAGGCGACCCTGGACGCGCAGACCCCCGTGTACGTGCCGATCGCCATCCACGCCGCGGCCAATCGGGTAGCGCACCAGCTCAACGCGATCATCCACCGCGAAACCGGCAGCACCGAGCCCTATTTCGCGATTTTCGCCAGCACCGGCGCCGAGGCCATCGAGTCCTCGCTCAAGCATGCCGAGTTCGTCCGCACCGCCCGGATCTCGGCGCTGACCGACGAGATCGGCTCGCACGTCGAGCAGGTGCGGGCGGCCATCAAGAACGGCGACGCGTCGGTGGCCGAGGCCGCCTACGCGCGGCTCGGCCTCAGCGGCACCGGGATCGAGGGTTTCGAGGAGGTCGCCGCCGAGGTGCAGCGCCGCAACGCCGAGACCAGCGCGACCCCGCCGCGTTTCCTCGCGGTCGAGGGCGCGTTCCACGGCAAGCTGGTCGGCAGCGTGCAGCTCACCCACAACGCGAGCTTCCGCGGCCCGTTCGAGGCGATGGCCGCCCGCGCCGACTTCGTCCCCTTCAACGATCCGGCGGCGGTGGCCGAGGTGGCCGCGCGGGGCCGGGCCCAGCTGCTCGACCTCGTGCTGACCGACGGCGTGGCCGCCCTCGTCGAGCGCGACTTCCCGGCCTACTGCGCGTTCGTGCTCGAGCCCATTCAGGGTGAGGGCGGCATCAAGCCGGTGACGGCCGAGTTCGCCGCCGCGGTCCGGCAGGCCTGCGACACCCTGGACTGCCCGCTGATCCTCGATGAGATCCAGTGCGGCATGGGACGTTCCGGCAAGTTCTTCGCCAGCTCGCACGTCGGTCTGCACGGCGACTACTACGTCTTGGCCAAGAGCCTCGGCGGCGGTATCGCCAAGAACTCGGTGATGCTGGTGCGCGGCGCGCACTACCGCAAGGAGTTCGAGCTGATCCACAGCTCCACCTTCGCCAAGGACGGGTTCTCCAGCGCCATCGCGCTGAAGGTGCTGGAACTGCTCGAGGCCGAGGACGGTAAGGCCTACCGGCTCGCCGAGGAGCGCGGCAATGCGCTGCGGGACATGTTGAACCGGGTCGCCGCGGACAACCCGAACACGGTCAAAGAGGTCAGGGGCAAGGGGCTGATGCTCGGCCTCGAGTTCCAGGACCTGACCGGTTCGAGCGCACCGATGATCTCGGGCTTCGCGCACGCGGGCGTGATCGGTTACGTCATCGCCGGATACCTGTTGCGCGGGCACCGAGTTCGGGTGCTGCCGACCGGTAGCGCACCGCACACGCTGCGGTTCACCCCGTCGATCCAGCTCTGCGACGCCGAGATAGACCAGCTGGAGACCGCGTTGCGCGATATCTGCGAGGTGCTGCGCACCGAGGACGAGCAGCGGCTCTTCGGCTGACGAGTATTCGTACCCAACGAGGAAAGGCTCGCTGACGTGAGTGATCTGGACTGGATCGAGCGGTTCGACGCCGAGGTCCGACCGCACCTGGAGGGGCCGGTGCACCGGCCGGGAGAAGAGGGCTACGACGCCGAACGCGCGGTGTTCAATGTCGCGGCCGACCATCGGCCCGCGCTCGTGGTCGGGGTGACCGGCTCCGCCGATATCGCCGCCGTGGTGCGGTTCGCGGGCACCCACGGCATACCGGTGGCGGTGCTCGCCACCGGACATACCGCGTCGGTCGCCGCCGACGGCGGCATCCTGATCAACACCGGCCGGATGCAAGAGCTGCACATCGACCGGGAGCAGCGCACCGCCCGGGTCGAGGCCGGGGTGCGCTGGGAGTGCGTGATCAACGAGGCCTCGCAGTACGGCCTCGCGCCGCTCAATGGTTCCTCGCCGACGGTCGGCGTGGTCGGTTACACGCTCGGCGGCGGCGCCGGGCCGCTGGGCCGGGCCTTCGGCTTCGCCGCCGATCGGGTCCGCGAGCTCGAGGTGGTGACCGCGGATGGTTCGATCCGCCGGGTCACCCCGGACGACGAGCCGGAGCTTTACTGGGGACTGCTCGGCGGTAAGAGCAATTTCGGTGTGGTCACCTCGCTGGAATTCGAACTGGTCGAGGTGTCCCGGCTCTACGGCGGCGGCATCTTCTTCCCCGGCGCGCACGCCGCCGACGTGCTGCACGCGTACCGGCAGTGGGTGACCGATATTCCGGACGAGATGTCGTCTTCGGTGGGGCTGCTGCGGATTCCGCCGGATCCGGCGATGCCGGAGCCGCTGCGCGGTCAGTTCGTCGTGCACCTGCGGGTCGCTTACCTCGGCTCGGCCGAGGAGGGCGCGCGGCTGCTCACTCCGCTGCGGGAGAGCGCGCCGCCGATCTTCGACATGGTCATGGAGATGCCCTACACCCAGGTACACACGATCCACCAGGACCCGACCGATCCGCTGTATCTGCTGGACCGCGGAACGTTCCTGCGCGAGCTGGACGAGGCCGCCGTCGACGCGATGGTGGAACTGGCCGGACCGGCGAGCGACAGCCCGCTGTTGCTGGTGGAACTCCGGCACCTCGGTGGCGCGCTGGCCCGGCGGCTCGGCCCGCCGAACGCCGTCGGCAACCGGGAGTGGCCGTTCGTGCTGTCCGGCGTCGGGGTCGGTACCCCGGCGGGCACGGAGGCGATCGAGGAGAACCTGGAGCTGCTGCTGAAGCGGATGGCTCCGTGGAGTCCGGGGCGCAGTTTCCTGAACTTCCTCGGTCATCTGGACATCGGGCCGGACAGCGTCCGCGGGGCCTACGACGAGGGCGACTACGAGCGGCTCGTCGCGCTCAAGACCACCCACGACCCGAAGAACATCTTCCGGGTCAACCACAATATCCCGCCAGCGTAGCCGGGAAGTTCCCGCCGACGATGCCGGGAACGCGCAATGGGCCTGTCCCCCAACGGGAACAGGCCCATCGGCGTCGGGTCAGTGCGGGTTGCGGCCCTTCGGCAGGAACAGGGCGAGCACGAAACCGACGGCAACCACGACGGCGCCGACCGCGACCGCGGGCACCAGGCCGGCCACGAACGAGGCATAACCGCCGAAGCTAGCGAACACCGAAGCCAGCACGGCGACACCGAAAGCGACACCGAACTCGCGCACGGTGTTGTAGGAACCGGAGGCGATCCCCTGGTCTCCCTCGGGCACGCTGGCCAGCGCCATCATGCTCATCGGTGAGAACGTCAAGCCGGTGCCCAGGCCGGCGAGGACGAACGGAATGACCATGGCCGAGTATGCGATATCCGCCTTGTTGGTCAGCGCGATCCAGCCGAGCCCGATCGCGAGCAGCGCCATGCCGGTCACGATCAGTATGCGCGAGCCGAACTTGCTCACCAGGAATCCGGACAGCGGCGCGACCACCATCGGCGCCGCCGTCCACGGCAGCGTCCGCAGCCCCGCGTCGAGCGGGCTGAGTCCCTGCACGATCTGGAAGAACTGGGCCAGCAGGAACACCGCGCCGAACGCGCCGAAGGAGAAGACGAACGCGACGATGTTCACCACCGTGAAACCGCGCGATCGGAACAGCCGCAGCGGCAGCATCGGCGCCTCGGCCCGGCTCTCGGCCAGCACGAAGGCGATCAGCAGCAGCACGCCGAGGGTGAGCGAGACGAGCACCGTGGTCTGCGTCCAGCCGTGGTCCGAGCCGTGGATGATGCCCCAGATCAGGGCGAACACCGCGGCGGTCGCGAGTACCAGGCCGAGCGGGTCCAATTTGGCCGCGCCGCCGCGTGATTCGCGCAGCACGTACGCGGCCAGCGGCAGCGCGAGCAGGCCGACGGGCACGTTCAGCCAGAAGATCCAGGTCCAGTCCAGGCCGTTCGCGACGGCGCCGCCGACGACGGGGCCGACCGCGATGCCGAGACCGCTCAGCCCGCCCCAGATGCCCACCGCGGCGTCACGTTGCCTGGCCGGGATGGCGTCACTGAGCAGGGTCAGCGAGAGCGGCATCACGGCCGCGCCGGCCACGCCCTGGAGCGCTCGCGCGGTGATCAGCATCCACGGCTCGGTGGCCAGACCGCAGGCGGCCGAGGCCACCGTGAAGACCGCGATGCCGAGCAGGAAGAGGCGCTTTCGGCCGAACCGGTCGCCCAGTGAGGACGCAGTGAGCAGCAGTGCGGCGAAGGGCAGGGTGTAGGCGTTGACGAACCACTGCAGGTCCCCGAGCGAGGCGTTCAGCTCGGTCTTGATCACCGGCAGGGCCGTCGTGACGACCAGATTGTCCAACGTGACCATGAACAGCGGGATGCTGACCGCGGCGAGGACGGCGGCGAGCGGGCGGTGTCCCGTTTCGGGCGGGTCGGTCCGCGTCGTATTCGTGGGGGTTTCCAGCGCAGCCATGAAGCAACTTTCGTAGTTGTGATCCGCTGATAACTAAGTAAAGTAGCTATCGACTGATAACATGTCAACGGAGTCGATCAGGAGGCTCGATGACCAAACGGCTGACCGCCGCCGAGCGCACCGAACAGCTGGTGACCGCCGCCATCGGCGCGTTCTCGATCGCGGGTTACGCGGGCACGACGACCGACGACGTCGCGCGGCTGGCCAGCGTCTCGCAGCCCTATGTGATCAGGCTCTTCGGCTCCAAACAGCGGCTTTTCATCGCGGGGGTCGAGCGGGCGGCGGACCGGGTCGAGCAGATATTCCGCGACGCCGGCACCGAACTCAGCGATCTCGCGCCCGCCTACGACCGGATGATGCTGGCCGAGCGGGAACTGATGGCCATGCTGCTGCACGGCTTCGCGGCCAGTTCCGATCCGGAGATCGGCGCCGTGGTCCGGGACCGCTACGGCCGGATCTATCGACTCATCAGGGACCTCACCAACTCGTCACCGGCGGAGGTTCGCGCCTTCCTCGCCAACGGCATGCTGCTCACGGTCATGTCCTCGCTGCGCATCGTCGGCCCGAACCCGGTGCCCGCCGAACCCTGGATGACCGAAATCATCGACTCGATTCCCAATTTCACCAATGACTACGAGGCGCTGGAGGGGAAATGACGCTCGCGACCATCGCAGGCGACCGGCTGCCGAACGCAGGCCTCACCGGCCCGTTCGCGGCCCGTACCAACGGTTTACGCAAGGTGTATCGCGGCACGGTCGCGGTGGACCAGGTGGACCTGCGGGTGCCGGAGGGCTCGGTGCTCGGCATGCTCGGGCCGAACGGGTCCGGTAAGACGACCACCCTGCGCATGCTGCTCGGACTGGGCAGGCCGACCTCGGGCGAGGTGGAGCTGCTCGGGCACCGGATGCCCGAGGCCGCGTCCGCCGCACTGCCCGAGGTCGGCGCGCTCGTCGAGGGGCCGGGCTTTCACCCGTTCTTGTCCGGGCGGGAGAACCTGCGCAGGCTCGGCGCCGCCGAACCCGGACTGACCACCGCGCAGATCCCCAGCGCGGTGACGGCCGCGCTGGCGCGGGTCGGCCTCGAGCAGGCCGCCGATCGGCGCTACCGCGGCTATTCACTCGGGATGAAGCAGCGACTCGGGCTCGCGGCCGCGCTGCTGGCGCCCCGGCGGCTGGTGATCCTCGACGAACCGACCAACGGCCTCGATCCGGCGGGCATCCGGGAGGTCCGCAAGATCATCGCGGAGCTGCACGCCGAGGGCGTGACCGTGGTGGTGTCCTCGCATCTGCTCGCCGAGGTGGAGGCCACCTGCACCCACGTCGCGGTGTTGCACAACGGCACCCTGGTGGCGCAGGGCGAGATGGGTGAGTTGCTGGAGGCGGGCGGTCCCTCGCTCATCGTCTCCACCCCGGACGGCACGAAAGCCGTTGCGCTGCTGCGGGAGAACCGGATACCGAGCCTGCTCGTGCCGGAGGGTGTCCGGATCGACCTGAGCGCGACCGACGCGCCCGCGGTGCTGCGCATCCTGGTCCGCGGTGAGGTGTCGATCTACGAGGCCACCCGCGCCCGCACCGGGCTCGACGCGATGTTCGCCAGGTTGACCGAGGGTGCGGAACCGACGGACCTGTGGTCCGCGATGGACGAGGGGCGATCGGCATGATCAACACAGAGGCCATATCAGGCAGCTACGAGATGACGGCCGCGACCACGGCCGCCACGACCAGGGGCTCGGTGGCGTTCACCAGGCTGCTGCGCGCGGAGCTGCGCTGGATCTTCCGCAGGCCGCGCAACCTCATGATGCTCGGCGTGCTGCCGTTCATCCCGATCGCCGTCGGGATCAGCCTGTTGTTCGCCGAACCGTCCACGAGCCCGCACGCGGGGCCGGGTTCCGGTCTGCTGCCCGCCGCTGTCGACAACGCGTTCGCACTCCCCATCGCCGTGATCGTCATCGCGCTGACCACCGGAATGCCGCTCACCGCCGCGATGGCGGGCGCGGACGCGCTGGCGGGCGAGGCGGCGCACGGCACGCTGCGCGGCTGGCTGCTCGCGCCGGTGAGCCGGGGCAGGCTGCTCGCGGTCAAGGCGGCCGGCGTCGCCGTCGTCGTGCTGGCCGCGACCCTGCCGATGGCGCTGTCCGGCTTCGCCGCCGGTCTGGTGATGTTCGGAACGCACGCGACATACAGCCTGTCCGGCAGCAGTGTCACCTTCTGGGCCGCGCTCGGCCAGATCATGATCGCCGTCGTCTGGGTGACGTTGCAGCTGCTCGCGGTCGGAGCGGTGGCCCTGGCGATCTCGGCGTGCACCGACCACCCGCTGATCGTGGTCATCGCGGTCCTCGGCGGCACCGCGCTGTCCACCCTGCTGACCATGCTGTCCCCGCTGGACTGGCTGCATCCGTTCCTGCTCACCGAGTCCTGGAACGCGGTCGGTGATGTGCTGCGCGATCCGATGCCGACCGACGCACTGCTGCAGAGCGTGCTGTGCGCGCTCTGCTACATCGGTGTCGGGCTGTCGCTGGCCTACCTGCGGCTCAAAACGAAGGACAGCTGAGAAACGTCGACCGTGCCGCCATCGGGGTGCGGCACGGTCGGCGCATAGCAGGCACGCAGGGCTCAAGACCGGCGCGACACCGGCACCACGTAGCGACTGAAGACCAGATCCCGCAGTACATCGTCGCCGCCCTCCACGATCGAGACGTAGCGCATATCCCGCAGCAGCTTGCCGATCGGCGACTCGTGGGTGTAGCCGAGACCGCCGAACATCTCCGAGCCGACGCTCGCGATGTCCCAGCCCGCCTGGCCGCAGAACATCTTCGCGGTGACCGCGGACTTCAAGGTGCCGATCCTGGCGAAGGTTTCGGCCGGATCCGGTCCGTTCATGATGGCGTCGTACTGCCCGGCCGCCGCGTGCAGGTGACTCTTCATCACGTCGATCTGCATCTCCATCTGGCCGAGCTTGGCGGCGAACACCGGCGCGGCGAGCAACGTCGAGTCCCGGAACGGCTTGGTCTTGGCGTAATCCATGCACAGGTCCCGGATCCGCCGTGCGATACCGAGGCCGGTGGTCGCGATGAGGATGCGGCTCGCGTTGAGGCCGACCTCCAGCAGGCGCAACCCGGAACCGCGCAGCTGGTTCGCCGCGGGCACCCGGCAGTTGTCCAGGCTGATCTGATAGGTGCCCGACGCGCGCAGGCCGAGCATGTCCCAGCGCTTCACCACTCGCACGCCGGGGGTGTCGGCGGGGACGAGCACGGCGCAGTAGTCGCTGGGGTCCTCGGCCGAGCGCGCGATGACGACGAGGAAATCGGCGAAGCCGGAGTTGGTGGAGAAGTACTTCTCCCCCGTCAGCACGAGCTCGTCACCGGAGCGCGAGACGGTGGTCTCGATCTTGGCGAGCTCGCTGCCCGCGTTGCGCTCGCTGCCGAGGGTGGCGCAGAAGCTGCCCTGCTTGGCCATCGGCGCGAGGTAACGGTCCTTGAGTTCGGCCGAGCCGTACAGGGATACGATGCTGGTCCCGAGCACCGAGATGAACAAGGTGAAGGCCGCGCCCGCGTCGCCGTAGGCGAGTTCGTTCGTGATGGCCACGCTGTCGGTGAGACTCAGTCCGGCGCCGCCGTATTCGGTGGGCAGCCACCAGTTGGCGAGCCCGGTGTCGGCGAACTTCTCGTATATCGGCAGCGGCGCCTCGGCCAGCGAATCGAGGTATTCCCGCTTGCCTTCCAGTTCCGTGCCGACGAATTCGCGCACAGTTTCCAGTGTTTCCGGCATCATGACCGCCCTTCCTCGGTTCTGCGTGATCGGTGTGAAATTCAGTGCTGCGCCTGCCAGGACGGCGGTTGCCGAGCAGACCAGGAACCCGCGGCGGGCGCGTCGCCGCCGACCCGCCACCACGACGGCGCGGGATCCGAAATCTCCAGGGGCACAGTCGAAGTCTGGAGCGCGACGAGGACGACGGTCAGCGCCGCGATTTCGGCGTCGTCCGGGCATCCTCGTTCGATACGGAGCGCGAGGTGCTGCGTCATTGCGGCGGATTTCCGTGTTTGCGGCTCGGCAGCGGCGCGTGTTTGGTGCGCAGCATCGCCAGCGCCCTGATGAGCACGATCCTGGTCTGCGACGGATCGATCACGTCGTCCACCAGCCCGCGCTCGGCGGCGTAGTACGGATGCATCAGCTCGGACTTGTACTCCTTGACCAGCCGCGCCCTGGTGGCTTCCGGATTGTCCGAGGCCGCGATCTGCCTGCGGAAGATGACGTTCGCCGCGGCCTCCGCGCCCATCACGGCGATCTCGTTGGTCGGCCAGGCCAGCGCGAGATCGGTGCCGATGGACCGGGAGTCCATGACGATGTAGGCGCCGCCATAAGCCTTGCGCAGCACCAGCGAAACCCTGGGCACGGTGGCATTGCAGTACGCGTAGAGCAGTTTCGCGCCGTGCCGGATGATCCCGCCGTGCTCCTGGTCCACGCCGGGCAGGAAGCCGGGCACGTCGACCAAGGTGACGATGGGGATGTTGAACGCGTCGCAGAACTGGACGAACCGCGCCGCCTTCTCGCTGGCCTGGATGTCCAGCGCGCCGACCATCGCGTTGGGCTGGTTGCCGACCACGCCGACGACCTGCCCGGCCAATCTGGTCAGCGCGCAGACGATGTTCGGCGCCCAGGCCGTATGCACCTCGAAGTACTCGCCGTCGTCGACGATCTGCTCGATGACGTGCCGAATGTCGTAGGGCACCCGGGAATCCGCGGGCACCAGGTCGTTGAGCTGCTCGGTGCGCCGATCCGGCGGGTCGGCGACGGGAGCGCTCGGTGGCAGCTCGCGGTTGTTGGCGGGCAGCAGCGAGAGCAGATAGCGGACGCCCTCGAGGCAGCTCTGCTCGTCGTCGTAGACGAACGTCGCCACCCCGGAATCGGTGCCGTGCACGTCGCTGCCGCCGAGGCCGTCCTGGCTGATCTGCTCGCCGGTAACCGCCTGCACCACATCGGGGCCGGTGATGAACATCTGCGAGATGCCGCGCACCATGAATACGAAATCGGTGAGCGCGGGCGAGTAGGCGGCACCACCCGCACACGGCCCGAGCATCACGCTGATCTGCGGAATGACCCCGGACGCTTGGGTATTGCGCCGGAAGATGCCGCCGTAGCCGGCCAGCGCCGTGACGCCCTCCTGAATGCGCGCGCCCGCACCGTCATTGAGCGAGACCAGCGGTGCGCCCGCCTGGATCGCGAGATCCATCACCTTGTGGATCTTGGCGGCGTGCGCCTCGCCGAGCGCGCCGCCGAAGATCCGGAAGTCGTGCGCGTAGACGAACACCGGGCGGCCGTAGACCGTGCCCCAGCCGGTGATCACACCGTCGGAGAAGGGTTTGCGATCCTCCAGCCCGAAACCGGTGGCGCGATGCCTGCGCAGCGGCTCGATCTCCTGGAACGAACCCGCGTCCAGCAGCAGTTCGACGCGTTCGTGCGCGGTGAGCTTGCCCTTGGCGTGCTGGCGTTCGGTGGCCTTCGGATCGGGCCCCTGGCGGGCCTTGGCCCGGTATTCGTGCAATTCCGCGAGCCGGTCGGCCGCGCCGGTGCCGTGCGGGGTGTCATCGAGGATGGTCACAGTGTCCTCAGCTCCTGACTCCGTCGGTGCGCCCCGTCGGCGTCCCGGAAACCTGGGGGCCGTCGGTGACGCGCGGGAAATAGCCCGCCTGGACGAAGAAATCGACGTACTTCTCGAACAGGTCCTTCGTCACCGACGGGCAAGCGATACCGGTGCCCGCGAGGGCGGACTCCGTTTCGCTGGTATCGAACAGCCGATCGGAATCGTCGTCGCCCGAGGCGATTACCGCGAAAGCGCCGAAGAGCGGCAGCATGGCGTTCGCCCGATCCTGCTTGATCAGTTCGCCCCATTCCGCCCAGGGCAGTTCCGCGAAGGTGTAGCCGATCGAGCGCAGGTAATCGACGCAATCGGCGAAGCTCAGATCGTCCTGGTTGTACAGGTGGAAGTTGCGGTTGGCCGCGTCCGCCTTGGTGGACAGCGCGACGATGGCGGAGCTGACGTAGTCGACCGGCACGAAATGCAGGTGCCCGCCGAGCCGCTCGGGCACCGCGCCGGCCTGCACCAGGCCCTTGAGGCTGAGCCAGACGAAGTCGCTGGTCTGGCAGGCGCCGTTGCGCTGGTCGCCGGAGACCACGTCGACCCGGTACACCGAGACCGGCACGCCACGATCTCTGGCCAAGCCGATGATCTGTTCGGCCGCCCATTTGCTCTGCACGTAGCCGGTCGGCAAGATCTCCCCCGGTCCGGTCGCGTCGTCGGCGCGCTGCGGCCGGTCCCCCGCCGCTTCGGCGGCGAACACACCGGTGGTCGAGACGTAGTGAACGGGGACGGTGCGATGCCTGGCCGCCAGGCGCAGCACCTCGGCGGTACCGAGCACGTTGGCCTGCTTGAGTTCCCGGTACGGGTAGAGCCAGTTGACGGTGGCGCCCGCGTGGTAGACGACGTCGACGGTCCGCGCCAGCTCGTCGAACTCCGTTTCGGTGAGGCCGAATCCGGGTCGCGCGAGATCGCCGACCACGATCGTCAGTCGCTCGGGATCCACCTCGTCCCACACCCGATACCAGCGCAGGCTCTCGCGCAGCCGGATCCGCGCGGCGGCCTCGTCCTCGGCTCGCACCAGGCAGTACACCTGAGCGTCGCCGGCGCGCAGGATGTCGCGCAGCAGGAACGCGCCGACGAATCCCGTTGCGCCGGTGAGTAACACGGCATTCGGCGCAACGGCGACCCGGCTGACGGTCGCCGCGGCGCGGATGTCCTCGTCGAGCACGATCTCGGCGGCGAAGTCCACCACCTCCCTCGACTCGGCGTCGGTCAGCTTCGCCAGCAACGCGGTGCGCAGGAAATCGGCGAGTTCGTTCGGGGTCGGCCGGTCGAAAACGACCGTGCCCGGCAACCGGCAGCCCGTGCCGGTGCTGAGCCGGTTGCGCAGTTCGATGGAGGTCAGCGAGTCGAACCCGAGATCGGTGAACGGCTGATCCGCGCCGATGCCGGAGCCATCGGCATGCCCGAGCACGGCCGCGACTTCGGTGCGCACCAGGTCGAGTACGAGCCGATGGCCGTCGCGCTGGTCCAGTCCGGTCAGGCGGGCGGTCAGCGAGTCGAGACCGCTGTCGGTATTGCCGGCCACCCGCCGGTTCGACAGACGCAGCAGTCTGCGCATCAGTACCGGGGCCTGGCTGGGGCGGGCCCGCAGCAGCGCCAGGTCGAACGGGGTGGCGACGAGTTCGGTGCGGGCGAGAGCGAGCGCGGTGTCGAGCAGCGCGGTGCCCTGGCCGGGCTCGATCGGCCGGAAGCCGCCCCTGGCGATGCGGTCGAGATCAGCTCGGTCGAGATGGCCGGTGATGCCGCCGTCTTGGCGCCACAGACCCCAGGCGACCGAGGTCGCCGGCAGCCCGGCCGCCACGCGGTAGCAGGCCAGTCCGTCGAGGAACGCGTTGGCCGCGGCGTAGTTCGACTGGCCGGGGCCACCGAAAACCGCTGCGGTGGACGAGAACAGGACGAACGCGGTGAGGTCGTGGTCCTTGGTGAGGTCGTGCAGTTGCCAGGCGGCATCGACCTTGGGCCGCAGCACGGCGTCGAGCCGTTCGGGGGTGAGGTCGGTGAGCAGGCCGTCGTCGATGACACCCGCGGTGTGGATCACCCCGGTCAGCGGGTGGTCGGCGGGGATGTCGGCCAACAGCGCGGCCAGTGCGGCGCGGTCGGCGACATCGCAGGCGGCGATGGTCGCCTCCGCACCGAGTTCGCGCAGCTCGGCGCGCAGCTGCTCGGCACCGGGCGCGGCCGGGCCGCGCCTGCTGGTGAGCACGAGCCGGGTGACGCCGTGGGTGCCGGCGAGGTGGCGGGCGAACAGCGCGCCGAGTGAACCGGTGCCGCCGGTGATGAGCACGGTTCCGGTGGTACTCCAACGGTATTCGCCGAGTTCCGGCGGCACGCTCGAGCGGCTGAGCCGGGGCACGAGCACGGCCTCGCCGCGGATCGCCGCCTGGGCTTCGCCGGAGACCACGATGGCGGCGAGCAGTTCCTCGGTCGGTTCGGCCGCGTCCAGATCGATGAGCACGATCCGGTCGGGGGCTTCGGACTGGGCGGACCGCAGCAGACCCCAGGCCGCGGCGGCGCCGGGATCGGTGACCGCTTCGTCGCGGCATTGCAGCGCGCCCCTGGTGGTCACGACGAGCCGGGCGGTGCGGTCCTCGTCGGCCAGCCATTCGCGCACCATCCGCAGGGCCCGCTGGCTGAGATCGTGGGCCGCCTGCGCCGGATCGGCGCCCGCCGGTGCGAACAGGTCGACGCGGACGGCGTCCCCGTCGGGGCCCCAACGCAGCACCGGTGGGCGGGCGGCGGGCAGCATCGGTGTCCAGTCCACCTCGAACAGGGCCTCGGTGGCCACATTCGGGCGGTCCGGGTGCGGCCTGCGGACCACCGCATCGATGTCGAGGACCGGGTGTCCGGTGCGATCCTCGGCGCGCACCGAGAGGGCGGCGCCGTCGGTCAGCCGAACGCGCAGCGCGGTGGCGCCGGTGGCGTGCAGCCGGAGCCCGTGCCATTCGGCGACATACTGCCCCGCGTCCAGTGCGGGGCGCAGCGCGGCGTCGAGCAGGGCGGGATGCAGTGCGAGACGGGCGGTTTCGCTCTGCTCGGGCAACGTCGCCTCGGTCAGCAGGGTGTCACCAGCGCGCCACAGCCCGGCCTCGAGCTGCTCGGCGCCGGCCGGGGGCCAGTCGGCGTCGCCGCCGGATCGGCCGTCGGGGCCGGTGAAGCTGAGCAGGCCGGTGGCGTGTTCGGTCCAGTCGGTGTCGATCTCGTCGACGCGGCTGGCGATGGTGATGGTCCTGCGGTTGGCCGCGTCCGGCGCGCCGACGTGCACCTGGAGTTGCCGTCCACCCTCCTCGGTCAGCTGCAGCGGGATCGGCGTGTACAGGTGATCGATTGCGGTGCAACCGAGTTCGTCACCCGCCCGGATCGCGATCTCCACGAGCGCCGAGGTGCCGTCGGTGAGCCACGGGTGGCTGTATCGGGCGAGGTGCCCGGTGAACAGCATCGCCTCGCTGCCCGCGAGGGACAGTGCCGCGCCGAGCAGTGGGTGGTCGGCCTGGTCGAGGCCGAGTCCGGCGGCGTCGCTGGGCCGCGCCTGTTGACCGAGCCAGAACCGCTTGCGCTGGAACGGATAGGTGGGCAGCTCGACGTGGGCGGCGCCGGGCAGGATGGCGGACCAGTCGAGCGCGACGCCCCTGGTGTGCAGGCCCGCGACGGCGGTCGCGACCGTTTCGGACTCGGATCTGTTCGCGCGCAGCATGTTCAGGAGGGCGCCGGAGTCACGTTCCACGCAGTCGGCGACGAGTGCGGTCAGCACGCCGTCCGGACCGAGTTCGAGATAGTCGGTGACGCCCTCGTTTTCGAGGGTTCGCACGCCGTCGAGGAACCGCACGGCCGCGCGGATGTGCCGGGCCCAGTAGTCCGGCGACCGCAACTGCTCCTCGGTGGCCAGTGTGCCGGTCACGTTGGACACGATCGGAATTTCGGGTGCACTGAACTTCAAAGTTGCGGCTACGGCCTTGAACTCGGCGAGTACCTCGTCCATGTGCGGCGAATGGAACGCGTGACTGACCGTGAGGCGCTTGGTCTTGCGGCCCTTGGCTTTCCAGTCGGCGGCGATGCGCTCGACGGCGTTTTCTTCGCCCGAGATCACCACGGCCTGTGGGCCGTTGATGCCGGCGATCGCCACTTCTGCAGGCAGCGAACCCTGAATCTCGTCCTCGCCGGCCTGGATCGCGACCATCGCGCCACCCTCACGAGCGGACTGCATCAACCGGCCACGAGCCGCCACCAGACGGCACGCATCCTCGAGGCCCAACACCCCGGACAGGTGCGCCGCGGTCACCTCACCGATCGAATGGCCTAAGAGGTAATCCGGTGTGATACCCCAGGATTCGAGCAGCCGGAACAACGCCGTCTCGACCGCGAACAGCGCGGCTTGCGCGTACGCCGTCTGATCCAGCAATGCCGAGTCCGCCGAACCCTCTGGCGCGAAAAGCACATCCTTCAACGGAAGTTCGAGCTCAGCGTCGAGATGCGCGCATACCGCATCCAGAGCAGCAGCGAATACCGGCGCGCAACCGTAGAGTTCACGACCCATCCCGAGGCGCTGGGCACCCTGACCGGTCAGCAACACCGCCAACCGGCCGCGCGCCCGGTTGCTCGCCGGTGCGCCCTCCTCGGCCAGGTTCTCCAGGCCGCCAACGAAATCGGCGCGCTCGGTTCCGACAACCACCGCGCTGTAGTCCAGCACTGCGCGCCCGGTCGCAAGCGAGAGTGCCACGTCAGCCGGTGCGAAGTCGGCCGCGTTCCGCGCATAGTCGAGCAGCTGATTCGCCTTGGCCCGCAAGCCATCCGCGGTCTTCGCGGACAGTACCCACGGCACCGAAGGCAGCGCGACACCCGCACTGGTTTCGACCGCCGCCTCGGGCGCCTGCTCGAGGATGACGTGCGCGTTGGTGCCGCTGATCCCGAAGCCGGACACCCCGGCCCGGCGCGGCCGGTCGGCCACCGGCCAGTCCTGCGGCTGGGTCAGCAGTTCGACGGCGCCGGTGGACCAGTCGATATGCGGCGACGGTTCGTCCACGTGCAACGTGCGCGGCAGCCGGCCGTGCCGCATCGCCTGGACCATCTTGATCACGCCGCCGACCCCGGCGGCCGGTCCGCTGTGCCCGATGTTGGACTTCATCGAACCGAGCCACAGTGGCTGGTCCCGCTCCTGTCCGTAGGTGGCGAGCAGCGCGCCCGCCTCGATCGGATCGCCGAGCCTGGTGCCGGTGCCGTGGGCCTCGACCACATCTACGTCGCACGGTCGCAGACCGGAGTCGGCGAGCGCGTCGCGGATCACCCGCTCCTGCGCGGGACCGTTCGGCGCGGTCAGCCCGTTCGACGCACCGTCCTGGTTGACCGCGCTGCCGCGCACCACGGCCAGCACCCGGTGGCCGTTGCGGCGCGCGTCGGAAAGCCGTTCCAGCAATACCATTCCGGCGCCCTCGGACCAGGATGTCCCGTCCGCGGCGGCGGCGAACGACTTGCAGCGGCCGTCCGCGGCGAGGCCGCCCTGTTTGGCGAAGTCGACGAGACCGCCCGCGTCGCCGTTGATGATCGCCCCGCCGGCCAGGGCGAGCGTGGACTCGCCGGAACGCAGTGAGCGCAGCGCGAGGTGCATCGCCACCAGCGAGGACGAGCACGCGGTGTCCAGCGAGATCGCCGGCCCCTCCAGGCCGAAGGTGTAGGCGATGCGCCCGGACGCGATGCTGCCGAGCTTGCTGGTCATCAGATAGCCTTCGAGCTCCTCCGGCGCGGCCAGTCCGAGGTAGCTCTCCTCCAGCACGCCGACGAAGACGCCGGTCTTGCTGCCGCGCAACGAGTTCGCGTCGATCCCGGCGTGCTCGAACAGTTCCCAGGAGATCTCCAGCAGCACCCGGTGCTGCGGGTCCATTGCCACCGCCTCGCGCGGCGAGATGCCGAAGAAGGCGGCGTCGAACTCGGTGGCGTCGGCGAGGAAGCCGCCCTCGGTGATCGCACACTTCTTGCGCAGCCGCTCGATGTCCCAGCCGCGATCGCCGGGCGGTTCGGCGATGGCGTCGACCCCGTCGTCCCCCAGCCGCCACAGCTGCTCCGGATTGTCGGCCCCGCCGGGATAACGACAGGCCATGCCGACGATGGCGACGGGTTCGGTCTCACTCGCCTCCAGTTCGGCGAGGCGCGCCCGGGTCTCCCGCAGGTCCGCCGTCACCCACTTGAGGTATTCGACCAGCTTCTCTTCGTTGGACTCGTTGGGCATCGGATCGATATCTCCTTAGCAATGACCGGGCCGCGCGCTGTGGTTCAGCTGGCGGAGCGGCCGAGTTCGGTGTCGATCAGGTGGAAGATCTCGTCCACCGAGGCCGATTGGATCTCCGTGGTCGCGTCCGCGTGCTCGCTGTCGCGCTCGGGCCGGCCCACCCTGGCGAGCAGGGTGCGCAGCCTGCGCTGGACCGCGGCCTGACCGTCGCCCTCGTTCGCCACCGTGGCCAGCAACGCGTCGATCCGGTCGAGCTCGACCAGCACTCGGCCGAATCCGCTCTGGTTGGCCGGATTCGCCAGTGCGAGTAGGTGTTCGGTGAGCGCGTCGGGGGTCGGGTGGTCGAAGACCAGGGTGGTGGCCAGGGTCAGCCCGGTCCCGGCGTTCAGCCGGTTACGCAGCTCGACCGCGGCCATGGAGTCGAAGCCGAGCTCCTGGAACTCGCGGTGGTCGCCGATGGCCCCCGGATCCGGATGGCCGAGCACCGTCGCGACCTCGGCGCGCACCAGGTCGAGCACGAGCCGGCGCGCGGCCGCCCCGCTCAGCCCGGTGAGCCGCTGGGCCAGCGGTTCCGCCGCGGCCACCGAGGTGTGTGCCGTCCGGCGCGTCGTCCGGGTCGGCTGCGCGTCCGACGCGGCGTCGTCGCCGCGCTGGAAGCGGTCGGCCGGAATGTCCAGGTAGGTCAGGGAATCGACGGTGAGGATCGGCTCGCCCTGCTCATCGGCCAGCGCCAGCCCGATGGTGTGCGCGTCGATGTCGGCGATCCGGCTGTGTACCGAGGTCGCGCCGGCCGCGTGCAGCCTTACCCCGCGCCAGACCGCAGGCACCCGAATGGTCTGCTCGCCCACCGTGATCGGCCGCGCGGCGAGCGCGAGGTCGAGCAGTGCGGGATGCAACCGGTAGCGGGCCGCGTCGGCGTGTAGTTCCTCGGCCAGCCGTGCCGCTGCGGGTGTGCCGTCGATCCGCTCGACGGCGACCTCGCGGTTGCTGAGCCTGCCGTCGGCGCATTCCAGCCAGGCGGTGTCGCCGTCCGGTCGCGCGTGCACGGTCAATGCCCGTTCGCCCGCCGGATCCTGTTCGCCGATCCGGATCTGGAACCGCAGCGCGCCCGCCTCGGGCAGCAGCAGCGGTGCCCGCATAGTGAGCTGTTCCAGTGTGGTGCAACCGAGTTCGTCGCCCGCCCGGACCGCCAGTTCGACGAGCACGGTGCTGGACAGCACGGTGGTGCCGTGGATGATGTGTTCGGCGAGCCACGGGTGTTCGGCGAGCGAGATCCGGCCGCTGCACACCACCTCGTCGCGACCGGCGAGGGCGACCGCGGTGGACAGCATCGGGTGGTCGAGCCCGGGCCCGGCGGGGTCGGCGGCCCCGCCGGTGTTCTCCAGCCAGTAGCGCCTGCGCTGGAATGCGTAGCGCGGCAGCTCGACTCGGGTTGCGCCGGGCAGTACCGCGGCCCAGTCCACGGCCCAGCCCCTGGCGTGCAGGGAACCGAGGGCCAGGGCGACGGTCTCGTTCTCCGGCTTGACCCCGCGGAGCATCGACGTCAGCAGGCCTGGGCCGGTGCCGGGCAGGCAGTCGGTGATCAGTGCGGTCAGGACCGGGTCGGGGCCGAGTTCGACGTAATCGGTGACGCCTTCGGCGGCGAGGGTGCGCACGCCGTCGAGGAAACGCACCGCCGCCCGAATGTGCCGGGACCAGTAGGCGGGCGAACGCAATTCGTCCCCGGTCGCCAGCGTTCCGGTGATATTCGAGACGATCGGGATGCGCGGCGCGTGGAAGCGCATCGTCTCGGCGACCGCCGCGAACTCGGCTAGCACGTCGTCCATGTGCGGCGAATGGAACGCGTGGCTGACCGAGAGCCGTTTCGTCTTGCGGCCCTTGCCTTTCCACGCGGCGGCGAGCCGCTCGACAGCGTCCTCGTCACCGGAGATCACCACGGCGCGAGGGCCGTTGATGCCCGCGATGGCCACGCCGGCTGGCAGCGAATCCCGGATCTCGGCTTCACCGGCCTGGATCGCGATCATCGCGCCACCCTCGCGGGCGGACTGCATCAAGCGGCCACGGGCCGCAACGAGACGGCAGGCGTCGGGTAGCTCGAGCACACCCGCCAGATGGGCCGCGGTCACCTCGCCGATCGAATGGCCGAGCAGATAATCCGGTGTGATACCCCAGGATTCGAGCAACCGGAACAACGCGGTCTCGACCGCGAACAAAGCCGCCTGCGCGTACGCCGTCTGATCCAGCAGTGCCGAGTCCGCCGAGCCTTCCGGCGCGAACAGCACCTCCTGCAGCGGCCGCTCGAGCTCATTGTCCAGGTGAACGCACACCGCGTTCAGCGCAGCCGCGAAGACCGGGGACGATCCATACAGCTCACGCCCCATACCGAGGCGCTGGGCACCCTGACCGGTCAGGAGCACGGCGAGCCTGCCTGCGCGGCCGTCCCGCTCGGTGCCGGTGACGGTGGCGAGCCGGGCGATCAGCTCGTCCCGGTCGGCGCCGACGACCACCGCGCTGTGCGGCAGCACGGTCCGGCCGGTGGCCAGCGACCACGCCACATCCGCGGGCGCGAGCTCGGGCCGCTCGCTCAGGTACGCGCCGAGCTGCTGAGCCTGATCCTGAAGAGCCGCAGCGGTTTTGGCGGACAGCACCCAGGGAACCACCTGATCGGACCGACCGGTCGCGGCGACAGCCGGCTCGGCGGGCGCCTGCTCGAGGATGACGTGGGCGTTGGTGCCGCTGATCCCGAAGCCGGACACGCCGGCCCGGCGCGGTGCACCGGTCTCCGGCCAGTCCTTCGGCTCGGTCAGCAGTTCGACCGCGCCGGACTCCCAATCCACATGCGGCGACGGCGCGTCCACGTGCAAGGTGCGCGGCAGTTTGCCCCGGCGCATCGCCTCGACCATCTTGATCACGCCCGCGACCCCGGCGGCCAGCTGAGTATGTCCGATATTGGATTTGAGCGAGCCGAGCAGCAGTGGCCGATCCCGGTCCTGGCCGTAGGTGGCGAGCAGCGCGCCCGCCTCGATCGGATCGCCGAGCTGGGTGCCGGTGCCATGCGCCTCGACGGCATCCACCTCGGCGGGTTTCAGCCCCGCGTCGGCGAGCGCCCGGCGGATCACCCGCTCCTGGGACGGACCGTTCGGCGCGGTGAGCCCGTTGGACGCGCCATCGGAGTTCACCGCTGAGCCGCGCAGCAAGGCGAGCACCTGGTGACCGTTGCGCCGGGCATCGGAGAGCCGCTCCAGCAACAGCATGCCGACACCCTCGGACCAGGCCGTGCCGTCGGCGGCCGCGGCGAAGGCCTTGACCCGGCCGTCCGGGGCGAGCACCCGCTGCCGAGAGAACCCGACGAAGGACAGCGGGGTGGCCAATACCGTTGCGCCACCGGCGAAGGCGAGATCGCATTCACCCTGCCGCAACGCGTTCGCGGCGAGGTGCATGGTCACCAGGGACGACGAGCACGCGGTGTCGAGTGCGACCGTCGGTCCCTCGAAGCCGAAGGTGTAGGCGAGGCGGCCGGCCGCGACGCTGGTGGACACGCCCGTGGTGAGGTAGCCCTCGATGCCGTCCGGCGTGGTCGGCACCATGCCGGGTCCGTAACCGAGGTACATCAGGCCGGTGTAGATGCCGGTCCGGCTGCCGCGCAGGGTGGCGGGCAGGATGCCCGCGTGTTCCATTGCCTCCCATGTGGTTTCCAGCAGCAGCCGCTGCTGCGGGTCGGCGGCGAGTGCCTCGCGCGGCGCCATGCCGAAGAAGTCCGGGTCGAATCCGGCGACGTCGTCGAGGAATCCGCCGTGCCGGACGTAGGACTTGCCTGCCTTGTCCGGATCGGGGTCGAACAGACCGTCCAGCGCCCAGCCGCGGTCAGCAGGGAACTCGGAGATCGCGTCGACGCCGTCGTCGAGCAGGCGCCACAGATCCTCGGCCGAGTTGACGCCGCCGGGGAATCGGCACGCCATGCCGACGATGGCGATCGGCTCGTCGGCATGAGTGCCGGTGCGAGCATCCGTTCGGGTCGCGCCCGCGGCCGCGCCGAGCCGCTCGCCGAGGTAGCGGGCAAGCACTTCGGCCGAGGGATAGTCGAAGACCACGGTGCTGGTCAGTCGCAGCCCGGTCGCCGCGCTCAGGCGGTTGCGCAGCTCGACCGCGGTCAGCGAGTCGAAGCCCAGGTCGCCGAAGGCGCGGTCGGCCGCGATCTGGGCGGGGTCGGTGTGGCCGAGCACCGCGGCGACGTGCACGCAGACCAGGTCGAGCAGGGTGCGCCCGCGTTCGTCGGCGGACTGGCCGAGCAGCCGCCGGGCCAGCGGGGAAGTCGCGGTGGTCGTCGCGGCCCTGGCGCGGGTGCGCACCAGACCGCGCAGCAGGGCGGGCACGCCGTCGGGCCGGGACCGCAGCGCAGCACGGTCGAGCCGCACCGGGACGACGGTAGGCAGGTCACCGGCGAGGGCGGCGTCGAAGAGGGCGATGCCCTCGGCGGCGGAGAACGCCGGAAAGCCTTGGCGCCGTAGGCGTTGCAGCTCGGCGTCGTTGAGCAGGCCGCTGAGTCCGGCATCGATGTCCCACAGGCCGAACGCGATTGCGGTCGCGGTCCGGCCCTCGGCGCGGCGGTGCTCGGCCAGCGCGTCCAGGAAGACGTTGGCGGCGGCGTAACCCGCCTGGCCCGCGGACAGCAGCAGTCCGCCGGCCGAGGAGATCAGCACGAACGCCGTCAGGTCGAGGTCGCGGGTGAGCTCGTGCAGGTGCCAGGCCGCGTCGGCCTTGGGCGCGAGGGCGCGGTCCAGCCGATCTTCGGTCAGCGCGGTGACGAGTCCGTGGTCGGGTACGCCCGCGGCGTGCACGACGGCGGTCAGCGGGTGTTCGTCCGAAATAGATTGCAGCAGTTCGGCAACGGCGGCCCGGTCCGCGACATCGCAGGCGGTGACGGTGATCTCGGCACCCAGCTCGGTCAGTTCGGTGCGCAGCTGTTCGGCGCCGGGTGCGTCGAGGCCGCGCCGTGAGGTCAGGACCAGCCTGCGGGCTCCGTGCGCGGTGACCAGGTGCCTGGCCAGCAGCGCGCCGAGACCGCCGGTGCCGCCGGTGATCAGGGTGGTGCCCGTCCCCCAGTCGGCTGTCGCGGGCTCGGCGGGTGCCTCGACCGTGTGCAGCCGGGGTACCAGCAGTGCCCCGTCGCGTACGGCGAGTTCGGGTTCGCCCGCGGCGGCCATGGCGGCGACGACGGAGTCCAGGTCGGTGCCGTCCACGTCGGCCAGCACGATCCGGTCGGTGCTCTCGGCTTGGGCGGCCCGCACCAGGCCCCAGGACGGCGCCTGAGTGAGGTCGACTGGATCGCCGTCGGTGGTGGCCATGGCGTTTCGGGTCACCACGATCAGGGTCGAGTCCGCGAAGCGGTCCCCGGACTGCCAGGCGCCGAGCACGTCGAGCACCCTGGCCGCGGTGGCGCGGACCCGCTCGGGCACGGTGCCGTCTGCGGTGGTCCCGCAGTCCAGTACGACGACTTCCGGTGCCGGTTCGGCTTCGGTGCACTGCTCCCACGACGTCCAGGACACGGCGCGGGGCTTGGCGACCGTGCGCGGCCGCCAGCCGATGCGGAACAGCGAATCCCCTTGGCTCTCGGTGTGTTCGGTGTCTTCGGTCGGCAGCGGGTGACCGGTGAGCGCGGCGACGGACAGCACGGGCAGTCCCGTGTCGTCGGCGGCGACCAGGGCGAGGGTATCCGGGGTGGACAGGGTGAGGCGCAGCCGGAGCGCGGTGGCGCCGATGGCGTACGACTCGACCGAGGACCAGTCGGCGGGGACCAGTTCCCGCCGGCCGTCGAGATTCAGTGCCGCGCGCAGGATCGGGTCGAGCAGGGTGGGGTGTACCCCGAATCGGTCGGCGTCGGTCACACCGTCCGGCAGGGCCACTTCGGCGTAGAATTCGTCGCCGCGGCGCCAGGCCGCGCGGGTGCCGTCCACCTCGATCGGCTCGGCGTCGCTCGGTGGCCAGTCGGTCAGGTCGACGGGGGCGGCGGATGTCGACGCGGTGAGAACACCCTCGGCGTGCCGGGTCCAGGCCTGGTCGTCGCGGCGGGAGCGGATCACGACGGAGCGGTGTCCCGCGTCGTCTGCCTCGCCGAGCCGGATCTGCAGATCGACGACGGCGTCGTCCGGAATCGCCAGCGGCGTCGGGGTTTCCAGCCGGTCGATAGTGCCGCAGCCGACTTCCTCGCCCGCGCGCAGCGCGAGTTCGACGAGCACGGCGGTGCCGTCGGCGAGCCAGGAACGGCCCGCGGCGGAGATGCGCCCGGTGAACAGTAGTTCGCCGGTGCCTGCCACCGGGACGACGGCGCCGAGCAGCGGGTGGTCGGTGGTGCGCAGCCCGAGTCCGCGGGCGTCGGTGGTCCGCGCGGTGCCGCCCAGCCAGTAGCGCTGGCGCTGAAAGGCGTAGGTGGGCAGGTCGACCCGGGTGGCGCCGGGCAGGATCGCGGACCAGTCCACGGCCCTGCCCCTGGCGTGCAGGGAGCCGAGAACCTGTGCCATGGTGTCGGATTCGGGCCTGCCCGCACGCAGCGCGGGCAGTGCCAGCCCGGCCTCGCGGGTCACGCAGCCCGCGACGAGCGCGGTCAGGACCCCGTCCGGACCGAGTTCGAGATAGTCGGTGACGCCCTCGTTTTCGAGGGTTCGCACGCCGTCGAGGAACCGCACGGCCGCGCGGATGTGCCGGGCCCAGTACTCCGGCGAACTCAGCTGTGCAGCGGTCGCCAGCGTGCCGGTCACGTTCGACACGATCGCAATCCGTGGGGCGGCGAACGTCATCGTCGCGGCTACCGCCGTGAACTCGGCGAGTACCTCGTCCATGTGCGGCGAGTGGAACGCGTGGCTGACCGTGAGGCGCTTGGTCTTGCGGCCCTTGGCTTTCCAGTCGGCGGCTATCCGCTCCACCGCCCGGTCGTCACCCGAGATCACCACCGAGTCGGGGCCGTTCACTCCGGCGATGGCGACTTGGTCGGCGAAACTCGCGAGCGCGGCTTCGATTTCGGCCTCGCCGGCCTGGATCGCGACCATCGCGCCACCCTCGCGGGCGGACTGCATCAACCGGCCACGAGCCGCCACCAGACGGCACGCATCCGCCAGATCCAAAACCCCGGACAGGTGCGCCGCGGTGACCTCGCCGATCGAATGACCGAGCAGGTAATCCGGTGTCACACCCCAGGATTCGAGCAACCGGAACAACGCCGTCTCGACCGCGAACAACCCCGCCTGCGCATACGCCGTCTGATCCAACAATGCCGAATGCGCCGAACCCTCCGGCGCGAACAACACCTCCTTCAACGGAAGTTCGAGCTCACCGTCGAAATGCGCACACACCGCGTCCAAAGCAGCAGCAAACACCGGTGCGCAACCATAGAGTTCACGCCCCATACCGAGACGCTGGGCACCCTGACCGGTCAACAACACCGCCAACCGGCCCGCCCGGGACCGATCGACGCGGCTCGCGTTCGCCAAGCCCGCCAACAGCCCATCCCGGTCCGTACCGACAACGACCGCGCTGTGCTCCAAGACGCTCCGGCCGGTCGCGAGCGTCCACGCCACATCCGCGGGCGCGAGCTCGGGCCGCTCCGCCAGCTGACGACCGAGCCGCTCGAGCTGCTCGGCCAGCGCGGCCTCATCCCGTGCGGAGACCACCAACGGCACCACCGCGGGCTCGACCGAGGCGGCCGGCTCCGCCTGCTCGGGCGCCTCTTCCAGAATGACGTGCGCATTGGTACCGCTGATGCCGAATGCGGAGATACCCGCCCGCCGGGGCCGAACCCCGGCCGGCCACGGCCGCGCCTCGGTGAGCAGCTCGACCGCGCCCGGCGCCCAATCCACGTGGGAGGTCGGCTTATCGACGTGCAACGTACGCGGCATCCGGCCATGGCGCATGGCCTGGACCATCTTGATGACGCTGCCCACGCCCGCCGCGGCCTGGGTGTGCCCGATGTTCGATTTGAGCGAACCCAGCCACAGCGGGTCCGTGCGGTCCTTGCCGTAGGCCCCGAGCAGCGCCCGCGCCTCGATCGGATCGCCGAGCCGGGTGCCGGTGCCGTGCGCCTCGACGATGTCCACCTCGGATGGTTGCAGGCCGGCCGAGGCCAGCGCGTCCCGGATCACTCGCTCCTGCGCGGGACCGTTCGGCGCGGTCAGCCCGTTGGACGCGCCGTCGGCGTTCACCGCCGACCCGCGCAGCACGGCGAGGATGCGATGCCCGTTGCGCTCGGCATCCGAAAGCCGCTCCAGCAGCAGCATTCCCGCGCCCTCGGACCAGGAGGTGCCGTCGGCCGCGTCGGCGAAGGCCTTGACCCGGCCGTCCGCGGCGAGTCCGCGCTGCCGGGAGAACTCGACGAAGGTCAGCGGGGTGGCCATCACGCTCGCGCCACCGGCGAACGCGAGATCGCATTCGCCGCGCCGCAGGGCCGCGGCGGCGAGGTGCATGGTCACCAGCGACGACGAGCACGCGGTGTCGAGCGCGACCGTCGGCCCCTCGAAGCCGAAGGTATAGGCGATCCGGCCCGCCGCGACGCTGCTGGACAGGCCGCTGGTGAGATAGCCCTCGACCTCGTCCGGGATGTCGTGCAGCACCCCGGTGCCGTAGCCGAGGTACATCAGTCCGGCGAACACCCCGGTCCGGCTGCCGCGCAGCGTCGCGGGCAGCACGCCCGCGTCTTCCATTGCCTCCCAGGTGGTTTCCAGCAGCAGCCGCTGCTGCGGGTCCGCGGTCAACGCTTCGCGCGGTGACATGCCGAAGAACGCCGGATCGAAATCCGTTGCGCTATCGAGAAAACCGCCGTGCCGGACGTAGGACTTGCCGGTGTGGTCCGGATCCGCGTCGAAGAGATCGTCCAGGTCCCACTCCCGGTCGGCGGGGAACTCGGAGATCGCGTCGACGCCGTCGTCGACCACCCGCCACAGGTCCGCGGCGGAGGCGACCCCGCCGGGGAACCGGCACGCCATGCCGACGATCGCGATCGGTTCACGTTCCTTCGCTGTCACTTCGTGCAGCCGCTTGCGCGCCTCCCGTGCGTCCGCGATCGCCCGCCTCAGGTACTCCCGAAGTTCCTTCTCGTCAGCCACGAGTTCCTCTATCCATGATCAGTCGGTGCCGTCGACGAAGGCAAAGAGCTCCTCGTCGCTCGCGGACGCCAGGTCCTCGTTCTGCTCGGCGTCCCGTCCGCTGCCCTTTCCGGACAGTTCCAACAGTTCCTGTAGCCGCGCGGTGATCTGTTCCAGCGCGTTCTCGTCCCCGTCGATCGCGGTCAGCATCGACTTCACCGAGTCGAGGCCGGCCAGGATCGGCTCGGCGGCCGAAACCTGCTCGACCACAATCTGTTCCCCGAGGTAGCCGGCCAGCGCGCCGGCCGACGGATAGTCGAAGACCACCGTGCTCGGCAGCCGCACCCCACTGACGGCGCCGAGTTGATTGCGCAGCTCGACCGCGGTCAGCGAGTCGAAACCCAGCTCCTGGAAGGGGCGGTCGGGTTCGACGCTCTTCGCGTCGCTGTGCCCGAGCACGGACGCGATCTGGGCGCAGACGAGTTCGACGAGCGTCCGGCTCCGGTCGTCCTCGGACAGCCCGGCCAGCCGGGTCGCGAGGTCGGGTCCGCCTGCGTCGCTGGTGGTTTCAGCGGTGCGCTGCTTCGTCCGGATCAGGCCGCGCAGCAGGACCGGGGGCTGCTCGCTCCTGGTGCGCAGGGTGGCCGTGTCGAGTCTGGTCATCGCCAGCACCGCGGCACCCGAGGCGGGTGCGGCGTCGAAGAGGGTCATCGCGTCGCGGGCGGACAGCGCAAGAACACCGCTGCGCGCCAGGCGTTTACGGTCGACCTCGCTGAGCGTCCCACTGATCGCGCTGGTCTCCTCCCACAGGCCCCAGGCCAGCGACACCGCGGGCAGGCCCTGCGCGCGACGGTGCTGCGCGAGGGCGTCGAGGAAGGTGTTGCCCGCCGCGTAGTTGGCCTGGCCCGCCGTGCCGAGCAGCCCGGCGAGCGAGGAGTACAGCACGAAGGCCGACAGGTCCAGCTCGCGGGTGAGTTCGTGCAGGTGCCAGGCCGCGTCGACCTTCGGCCGCAGCACCCGGTCGAGCTGATCCTCGGTGAGTGCGGTGAGCACGCTGTCGTCGAGCACACCGGCGGTGTGCACGACGGCGGTCAGCGGCCGCTCGGCCGGGATCGCCGCGAGCACGCCGGCCAGGGCGTCCCGGTCGGTGACATCGCAGGCGGCGATGGTCACGGTCGCGCCGAGATCGGTGAGCTCGGCGCGCATTTCGGCGGCGCCGGGCGCGTCCGAGCCGCGGCGGGACAGCAGCAGCAGGTCCCGCGCGCCGTGCTCGGTGACGAGGTGGCGGGCCAGTACCGCGCCGAGTGTGCCGGTGGCGCCGGTGATCAGCACCGTGCCGCGATCCCAGCTCGTCTTGTGTTCCTCGGTCGCCGTGACGCGGGCGAGCCGGGGCACCAGGAGGGCGTCGCCGCGCAGCGCGAGCTGCGGTTCGGCGCCGCTCGCCAGACCGGCGGGCAGGACGGTGTCGGCGGTATCGGCGTCTACCAGGATGATCCGGCCGGGGTGTTCGGCCTGCGCCGAGCGCAGCATGCCCCAGACGCCGGCGTGGCCGAGATCGGTGACGTCCTCCTCGCCCGCGGCGATCGCGCCGGTGGTCAGCACGACCAGCCTGGTGTCGGCGAAACGGTCCTCGGCGAGGAAGGCCGCGGTCAGGCGCAGCGTCTCGCGCAACGCCTCGTGTACCGCGGCGGGCACGTCGTCGGTGTCGCGCGGATCGAGCGGAAGCAGCAGCGCGGGAGGCGCTTTCACGCCTCGGTCGAGCGCGGCGGCCAGCGCGGCGAGGTCGGCGTAGGGGTAGACGACGGCGCCGTTGCTGAGCAGGCGCGGGTCCTCGCCGAGCACGGCCCAGTCGCCGGTCTCGGCCGCGTCGAAGCCGTCCAGCGGCGTCCAGTCCACCCGGAACTGACCGTCGCGCAGGATGCCGTTCGCCTGGGACAGCGCGTCCCTGTTGAGTGGCCGCAGCGCGAGCGAATCGACCTCGGCGACAATGGTTCCCGCCTCGTCGGCGGCGACCAGTGCGAGCGTGGAGCCGGTGACGGTGAGCCGGACCCGGAGCACCGTGGTGTTGCCTGCGCGCAGTCGCGCGCCGCTCCAGGCGAAGGGCAGTCTGGCGTCGCCGTCGTCGCCGAGTACGCCGGGCAGCAGCGGATGCAGTGCGGCGTCCAGCAGCGCCGGGTGGACCAGGAACCGGTCGGTGTCGGTGTGCATCGCCTCGGGCAGTGCGACTTCGGCGAAGATGTCGTCGCCGCGGCGCCAGGCTCGGCGCAACCCTTGGAACGCGGGGCCGTAGGCGTAACCGCGCTCGGTCAGGCTCGGGTAGATGTCGTCGAGTTCGGCCTCGACGGCGTCGGCGGGCGGCCAGGTCAGGAACTCGGCCGCGGCCGCCGCGGTGCTCGGCTCTGCCGCGGTGAGCAGGCCGCTCGCGTGCTGACTCCACTCGGCGTCGGCATCGTCCCAGCGCGAATGCACGGTGACCGGTCGAGCGCCGGTCTCGTCCGCAGCGCCGACCCGCACCTGCAACTGGACGCCGCCGGTTTCGGGCAGCACCAGCGGTGCGGCCAACGTGAGTTCGTCGATCCGGGTGTGGCCGACCTCGGCGCCCGCACGGAGCGCGAGCTCGAGCAACGCGGTGCCGGGGACCAGCACCGAACCCCAGATGGCATGGTCGGCGAGCCACGGGTGGGTGTGCAGGGAGACGCGGCCGGTGCACAGCACGCCGTCCTCGCCCGCGAGCCGCACGGCCGCGCCGAGCAGCGGATGACCGGCCTGGGCGAGGCCGAGGCCGACGGCGTCGGCGGGCCGATGCTGCTGTTCCAGCCAGTAGCGCTGACGCTGGAAGGCGTAGGTCGGCAGTTCGATCCGGGTGGCGCCGGGCAGCACCGCGGACCAGTCCACGACCTTGCCCCTGGCGTGCAGGGACCCGAGGACCGTCGCCACGGTGTCGTCCTCGGACCTGTTCGCCCGCAACATCGGCAGCGCCGACCCCGGCGCACCGGTCAGGCACCCCGGGACGAGCGCGCTCAGCACGCCGTCCGGGCCGAGTTCCAAATAGTCGGTGACACCTTCGTTTTCGAGGGTCCGCACGCCGTCGAGGAACCGGACGCCCGCGCGGATGTGCCGAGCCCAGTACCCCGGCGAACGCAACTGCTCCTCGGTCGCCAGCCCGCCGGTCACGTTGGACACGACCGGAATTCGCGGCGCACCGAACCGCACCGACTTTGCCACCGCCTCGAATTCGGCGAGCACCTCATCCATGTGCGGCGAGTGGAACGCATGACTCACCGTGAGCCGTTTGGCCTTGCTCCCCCGGTTCCGCCATTCACCCGCGATCCGCTCGACGACGTCCTCGTCGCCGGAGATCACCACGGACCGTGGGCCGTTGATACCCGCGATCGACACCCGGTCCGCGACGCCGGCCAGCGAGGCCTTGATCTCGTCCTCGCTCGCCTGGATCGCGACCATGGCGCCACCCTCGCGCGCCGCCTGCATCAACCGGCCGCGCGCCGCCACCAGGCGGCAGGCGTCCGGCAGATCCAGCACACCGGCCAGATGCGCCGCGGTGACCTCCCCGATCGAGTGGCCCAGCAGGAAATCCGGTCGCACACCCCAGGATTCGACGAGCCGGAACAGCGCCGTCTCCACCGCGAACAACGCGGCCTGGGCGTACGCGGTCTGATCCAGCAGCGCCGAGTCCGCGGAACCCTCCGGCGCGAAAAGCACTGCCTGCAAAGGACGTTCGAGCGCGCGGTCCAGCTGCGCGCTCACCGCGTCCAACGCGGCCGCGAACACCGGCGACGAACCGTAGAGCTCGCGGCCCATGCCGAGTCGCTGGGCGCCCTGACCGGTCAGCAGGAACGCCAGCCTGCCCGTGCGGGACTTCTCGACCCAGGCCACGCCGCGACCGGGGTGCCCGGCCTCGACGGTGCCGAGTGCGCGCCGGAAGTCGTCGCGGTCCTGCCCGGTCACCACGACCCGGTGCGACAGCACCGCGCGTCCGGTCGCGAGAGTCCATGCCACATCGGCGATGTCCGGCTCGCGCTCGTCGACGAAGGCCCGCAACTTGCGCGCCTGATCCCGCAGCCCGTCGGCGGTCCGCGCGGACAGCACCCACGGCACGGTGGCCGGGGCGGTGCGCTCGACCGTGACCGGCGCGGGCTCCGGCGCCTGCTCCAAGATCACGTGCGCGTTCGTGCCGCCGAGCCCGAACGAGGACACCGCGGCCCGGCGCGGCGCACCGGTCTGCGGCCAGTCCCTCGGCTCGGTCAGCAGCTCGACCGCGCCGGACTCCCAATCCACGTGCGGCGACGGCGCGTCGACGTGCAGGGTGCGCGGCAGCTTGCCCTGCCGGATCGCCTGGACCATCTTGATCACGCCACCGACGCCGGCGGCGGCTTGGGCGTGACCGATATTGGATTTCATCGAACCGAGCCACAGCGGCAGGCCCTCCGCCCGGCCCTGACCGTAGGTCGACAGGATGGCCTGCGCCTCGATCGGGTCGCCGAGCTTGGTGCCGGTGCCGTGCGCCTCGACCGCGTCCACCTCGTGCGGTTGCAGGCCTGCGCTCGCCAGCGCCTGCCGGATCACGTTCTCCTGCGCGGGACCGTTCGGCGCGGTGAGGCCGTTCGAGGCGCCGTCCTGGTTGACGGCCGAACCGCGCAGCACGGCGTAGATGCGATGCCCGTTGCGCTCGGCCTCGGACAGCCGCTCCAGCAGCAGGATGCCGACGCCCTCGGCCCACGCCGTGCCGTCCGCGGCGGCCGCGAACGACTTGCAGCGACCGTCCGGGGACAACGCCCGCTGCCTGCTGAACTCCTTGAACGGCAACGAGGTCGAGATCACCGTCATGCCGCCGGCGAAGGCCAGCTCGCATTCGCCCCGGCGCAGCGCGTTCGCGGCGAGGTGCATGGCGACCAGCGAGGACGAGCACGCGGTGTCCACCGCGACCGTCGGGCCCTCCAGGCCGAAGGTGTAGGCCGCCCGGCCCGCGGCCATGCTGCCCATGCTGCCGCTGGTCATGTAGGCCTCGAAGCCCTCCTTGGGCAGGTCGGGCCGTGCACCGTAGTCGTGGTACATCTGGCCGACGAATACGCCGGTCCGCGTGCCGCGCAGGCTCGCGGGCACGATCCCCGCGCTCTCCATCGCCTCCCAGGTGTTCTCCAGCAGCAGGCGCTGCTGCGGGTCGGCGGCGAGGGCCTCACGCGGCGACATGCCGAAGAACTCGGGGTCGAAGCCGGTCACGTCGTCGATGAAGCCGCCGTGCCGCACATAGGACTTGCCCGCCTTGTCCGGGTCGGTGTCGAACAGGTCGGCCAGGTCTTCCCAGCCGCGGTCGGTGGGGAACTCGGAGATGGCGTCGACGCCGTCGTCCACCAATCGCCAGAGGTCGTCGGGCGTGTGCACCCCGCCGGGGAAGCGGCAGGCCATGCCGATGATGGCGATCGGCTCGCGCTCCCGATCCTCCATCTCGCGCACGCGTTTGCGCGCGTCCCGCGCGTCGGCGATGGCCTTGCGCAGGTACTCCCGCAGTTCTTTCTCGTCAGCCACGTGCTTCCAACCTCCGGTGCTCAGTCAAGTTGCGATGCGAGCGCATAATCCGTTGCGGCACAGCGGTTCACCCGCGGCCGTCGTCGATGAAGGCGAACAGTTCCTCGTCGCTCGCCGACGCCAGATCTTCGTGTGATTCGGCGTCGCGGTCCGCGCCGCCGCCCGCGAGTTCCAGCAGTTCCTGTAGCCGCGCGACGATCTGTTCGTCCGGACCGGCGGCCTGGATCATCGCCTTCACCGAGTCGAGGCCGGTCAGAATCGGATCGGCCGCGGGGGCCTGCTCGGCCGCGACGCGCTCACTCAGGAAAGCGGTGAGCGCTTGGGCCGAGGGGTAATCCAGGACCACCGTGCTCGGCAAGCGCAGGCCGGTCAGTGCGCCGAGCTGGTTGCGGAGTTCGACCGCGGCCAGCGAGTCGACGCCGAGTTCGGTGAACGCGCGATCGGGCTCGATGGCCTTGGGGTCGGTGTAGCCGAGCGCGGTCGCGACGGTCGCGCAGACCAGGTCCGAGATGGCCGCGGAACGGCTTTCCTCGGCCAGCTCGGCGATCTCACGGAGCCAGGTCCCGGTCGAATCGTCGGTCTTCGCGCCCGACCCGGCCGTCCGCCGGCGGCGCTTGGGCACCAGATCGCGGAAGATGACCGGCGGTTCCTCGCCGTCGCGCAGCACGGCCATATTCAGCGCGGCGGGCACGACCAGCGGGACGGCGCTGCCCAGTGCCGAGTCGAACAACGCCAGGCCCTGGTCCGGGGTCAGCGGGGTGACGCCGAAGCGCGCCCAGCGGGCGAGGTCGCCGTCGCGCAGCGTGCCGCCGAGACCGACCGTCCCGTCCCACAGGCCCCACGCCTGCGCCGTCGCGGGCAGTCCCGCGGCGACGCGGTGTGCGGCGAGCGCGTCGAGATAGGTGTTGGCGGCGGCGTAGTTGGCCTGGCCCGCCATGCCGACGAGACCGGAGACCGAGGAGAAGAGGATGAACGCGGCCAGGTCGCTGTCCTTGGTCAGCTCGTGCAGATGCCAAGCGGCATCGACCTTGGGCCGGAACACGGTGTCGATGCCGTCGTCGGTCAGCGCCGACATCGTGCTGTCGGCGAGCACGGCCGCGGTGTGCACGACCGCGGTCAGCGGATGCTCGGCCGGGATGCCGGCCAGGAGTTCGGCGAGGGCGGCGCGGTG
Organism: Nocardia suismassiliense; assembly: GCF_900269665.1. GTDB lineage: Bacteria > Actinomycetota > Actinomycetes > Mycobacteriales > Mycobacteriaceae > Nocardia > Nocardia suismassiliense. The sequence continues at coordinate 3,817,683 of NZ_LT985361.1, read as the reverse complement.
CACGACGTCGACGGCCGCGACCGTCACCTCGGCGCCGAGTCCGGTCAGCTCGGTAACCAGGTCGTCTACCCCGGGGGTCTGCGCGCCGCGGCGGCTGCACAGCAGCAGCCTGCGCACGCCGTGTCTGCCGACCAGATGGCGGGCGAAAAGCCCACCGAGCCCGCTGGTTCCGCCGACGATGAGGACCGTGCCCGCCGGATCGAGCTGTGGTGCCGCGGCGAGTTCCGCCTCGGGCACCCGGGTCGCCCGCGGCACCCGTAGCTCACCGTTGCGCACGGCGACCTGCGGCTCGCCGCTGGCGAGCGCCGAGGACAACGCGTGGTCGGCGGTCGCATCGTCGAGATCCACCAGCACGAAGCGGCCGGGGTGCTCGGTCTGCGCGGATCGGATGAGTCCCCAGATCGGAGCGGCGGACAGCGCGGGCACGTCCTCGCCCGGCCCGGCGGCGACCGCGCCGGAGGTCACGAAGACCAGCCGGGAGTCGGCGAAACGGTCGTCGGCGAGCCACGCGCGGGCCAGGCCGAGCGCGTGCCGGGTCGCGGCGTGCGCGGCCTCGATGCCGTGCGGTCCGACCGGGATGTCGACCACGGCGTATTCGGCGCCCGCCGCGGTCGCGAGATCGTCGCCGGCCACCCTGGTCCACGGTGGACTCGGCGCGGTCGGCGGGGCGAGGGCCGGCCAGTGCATGGCGAGCAGCGGTTGGCCGCTCCGCTGCGCGGTCTCGGCGAGCTGTTCCTTGGTCACCCCGCGCAGCGACAGCGATTCGATCGTCGCGACCGGGGCGCCGGTGCGATCGGCGATGGTGAGCGCGATCCGGTCCGTGCCGAGGGCGGCGATCCTGGCCCGCACCTCGGTCACCCCGACCGCGTGCGCCACGGCGCCCGCCCAGCCGAACGGCAGTCGGATGTGGCCCGGCTCGGCCGGGGCGGTCAGCACGTGGGCGTGCAGGACCGCATCCAACAGCGCGGGATGGATGCCGAATCGTGTTGCGTCACTGTGCTGTTCCTCGGGCAGCCGGACCTCGGCGAACAGGTCCGCCCCCTGGCGCCACACCGCGCGCAGCCCCTGGAACGCGGGCCCGTACTCGTAGCCGAGCTCGGCGAGCCGGGCGTAGGCGTTGTCCAGATCGACCGCGGCCGCCCCGGCGGGTGGCCAGTCGGTCAACCCAGCCGGAGTCCCCTCAGCCTGCGTGGTCAGCACGCCGGTGGCGTGCCGCGTCCAGGACCCGAACTCGTCTTCGTCGAGTCGGGAGTGCACGGTGAAAGCCCTACTGCCGCCGGCGTCTACGTCGGTGAGCGCGACCTGAATCCAGACCGCGTCGGTGCCCGCGAGGAACAGCGGGGCGGTGAGGGTGAGGTCGTCGACCCGGTGCGCGCCGACCCGCTCCCCCGCGCTCAACGCCAAATCGAGGAACGCGGTGGCGGGCACCAGGACGTTGCCGTCGATCGCGTGATCGGCCAGCCACGGCATCGCCTCGAGGGAGAGCCTGCCGGTGTACACCGCGCCACCCGCCTCGGCGAGTTCGACGGTCGTGGCGAGCAGCGGATGCTCGGCGGCCGCGAGCCCGAGGCCGCGCGCGTCGGTCTTCGGACGCGGTGCGAGCCAGAAACGTTCGCGGTGGAAGGCGTAGGTGGGCAGCTCCACCTGCCCGGCGCCGGGCAGCACCGGCGCGAGATCGACCGGCAGGCCGCTGGCGTACGCGGTGGCGAGCCCGCCGAGGAACGACTCGGTTTCCGCGCGACCCGCGCGCAGCGGGGCGATGATCGCGGTGGCGGATTCGATCCCGCCGCGCACCATCGGCGCGAGCGTGGCGTCCGGGCCGACCTCGAGATAGTGGGTGACGCCCTGACTTTCGAGGGTGCGCATCGCGTCGAGGAAACGCACGGTCCCGCTGACCTGGCGGGCCCAGTAGTCCACCGAGCGCAGCTCGTCGACCGAGGCGAGCTTGCCGGTCAGCGTGGACACGATCGGCAGCGCCGGGGTGCGGAAGTCGACCTCCTCGGCGACCTCGCGGAACCGGGCGACGATCTCGTCCATGTGCGGCGAGTGGAACGCGTGGCTCACCCGCAGCCTGCGGGTCACCCGGCCCTGCGCGGCCCAGCCCGCCGCGATGAACTCGGCGATGCCTTCGTCGCCGGAGATGACCACCGACTCCGGGGCGTTGACCGCGGCGATCCGGATATCGAGCTCGTGCCCCAGCAACGAGCGACTCATCTCCAGTTCTTCCGCGGCGACCGCGATCATCGCCCCGCCGGAGCGGACCGCCTGCATCAGCCTGCCGCGCGCGGCGATCAGCTTGGCAGCGTCGGCGAGCGAGAACAACCCGCTCACATAACCCGCGGTGAGCTCGCCGACCGAATGGCCGACCAGCAGATCCGGGGTGAGGCCGAACTGTTCGAGCAGCCGGAACAGCGCGACCTCGAACGCGAACAGCGCGGGCTGGGTGTACTCGGTGCGGTGCAGCGGCGCGGCGTCCTCGGTGCCGTCGTCGGCGAAGATGATCTCGCGCAGCGGCCGCGCCAGCCAGCGATCCAGTTCCAGGCAGGTCTCGTCCAATGCGTCGGCGAACGCACCGAACTCGGCGTAGAGCTCGCGGCCCATGCCGGCGTGCTGAGCGCCCTGGCCCGCGAACAGGAACGCGGTCGAACCGACGCCTCGTGCGTTGCCCAGCACCAGGTTCGGCGCCTCGGCGCCGTGGATCAGCGCGTCCAAGCCCGCCAGCAGGTCAGCGTTGTCGCGGCCGGTGATCACCGCGCGCCGCTCGAAAGCGTGCCGGGAGTGCAGGGTTCGGGCGACATCGGCGGGGGCCGCCGCGGGGTGGTCGGCGAGGAACGCGCGCAACCGAGTGGCCTGGGCGTGCAGCGCATCCTCGTCGCGGGCCGAGAGCGACCACGGGATCGACGTGCTCGGCGGCTCGGCGGCCGCCTCCGCCGGTTCCGCGTCGAACCGTTCCAGGATGACGTGCGCGTTGGTGCCGCTGATCCCGAACGAGGACACGGCCGCCCGTGCGGGCGCGCCGGTGGCGGGCCACGGCCGCGCCTCGGTGAGCAGTTCGACCGCGCCCGTGCTCCAGTCCACATGCGGCGTCGGCTCGTCGACGTGCAGCGTCTTCGGCAGCACGCCGTGCCGGATGGCCTCGACCATCTTGATGATCCCGCCGACCCCGGCCGCCGCCTGCGCGTGGCCGATGTTCGACTTGAGCGAACCGAGGTACAGCGGACGTTCGGCGGTGTGCGCGCGGCCGTAGGTGGCCATGATCGCCTCGGCCTCGATCGGGTCGCCGAGGGTGGTGCCGGTGCCGTGCGCCTCGACCGCGTCCACGTCCGCGGCGGTCAGGCCGGCGTCGGCCAGCGCGGCGCGGATCACCCGCTGCTGGCTCGGCCCGTTCGGCGCGGTGAGCCCGTTGGACGCACCGTCGGAGTTCACCGCGGAGCCGCGCACGACGGCGAGTATCCGATGCCCGTTGCGCTGGGCGTCGGAGAGCCGCTCGACCAGGAGCAGGCCGACCCCTTCGGCCCAGGAGGTGCCGTCGGCCGCCGCCGCGAACGGCTTGCACCGGCCGTCGGTGGCCAGGCCGCGCTGCCGGGAGAACTCGACGAAGATGCCCGGCGTCGACATCACCGTCACGCCGCCGGCGAAGGCCATGGTGGACTCGCCCGAACGCAGCGACTGGATCGCCAGGTGCAAGGCGACCACCGAGGACGAGCACGCGGTGTCCACTGTGGTCGCGGGCCCGAGCAGGCCGAGCTGATAGGCAATGCGACCGGACATGACGCTGGCCGTGCCGCCGGTGAGCAGATGCCCCTCGACGTGCTCGGGCGCGTCGTGCATCCGGGGGCCGTAGTCCGAAGCCATCGCGCCGATGAAGACGCCGGTTCGGCTGCCGCGCAACGTTTCCGGATCGAGACCGGCGCCCTCCAGGGTCTGCCAGGCCGTCTCCAGCAGCAACCGCTGCTGCGGGTCCATGGCCAGCGCTTCGCGCGGGGAGATGCCGAAGAACGCCGCGTCGAAGGTGTCCGCCTCGTGCAGGAAACCGCCCTGGGACACATAGCTCTTGCCCGGACGCTCCGGATCGGGGTGGTGGATGTCGTGCCAGCCCCGGTTCACCGGGAATCCGGAGATGGCATCGCCGCCCTCGGCGACCAGCCGCCACAGGTCCGCGGGCGATTCGACCCCGCCGGGGTAGCGGCAGGCCATGCCGACGATCGCGATCGGCTCGTCGGTGGTGCCCGCGATCGGGGCCGGGGTCTGCTCGATATCGGGCAGCTCGACGAGTTCGGCGTCCAGGTAGCGGACCAGCGCCTCGGGCGTCGGCTGATCGAAGAGCAGGGAGGTCGGTAGTCGCAGACCGGTGGCGTCGTGCAGCCGGTTGCGCAGCTCGACCGAGCTGCGCGAGTCGAAACCGATGTCCTTGAAGGTCTTTCGGTCCGCCACCTGGGCGGTGTCCGGGTACTCCAGGACCGCGGCGGCGTGGGTGCGCACCAGCTCCGTCAGGGCCTGGCGGCGGGCGGCGGGATCGGCGCCCGCGAGCCGCTGGGCGAAGTCGGAACCGTTCGCGGTGACCGCGCGGGTCCGCTCGCCGACCCAGAAACGCCTGCGCTGGAACGCATACGACGGCAGGTCGACGTGGGGCACCCCGGTGTCCGGGAACGCGTGCGTCCAGTCGACGGCCACGCCGTGCACATAGGCGGTGGCCACCGCGGACAGGAAACGTGCGGGATCGTCCTCGCCGCGGCGCAGCGAGCCGACCACCACGGCCTCGGCGCCGCGCGCCTCGGCGGTCTGCGCGACACCGATCGCCAGCATCGGATGACCCGACACCTCGACGAACACCGCGCCGCGCTCGTCGCTCAGCAGGTTGTCGACGATCTGCTCGAAATGCACTGTCTGGCGCAGGTTCCGGTACCAGTACTCGGCGTCGAGATCGGTACCGGCCACGACCTCTCCGGTCACCGTCGAATGGAACGGTATCTCGGTCGGCTGTGGCTCGATGCCGTCGAGCACTGCGAGCAGTTCCTCGCGGATCTGCTCGACCTGAGCCGAATGCGAGGCGTAGTCGACCGCGATCCGGCGGGTCTGCACCTCGTCTTCGGTGGCCGCGGCCAGGAATTCCTCCAGTGCGGCAACCTCACCCGCGATCACGACCGAACCCGGACCGTTGAGCGCGGCCACCGACAACCGACCGGCCCACGGCGAAATCCGCTCGGCCACTTCGTCTTTGCGCAGCCACACCGACGCCATGCCACCCTGTCCGGCGAGCTCGGTGAGCAGCTTGGCGCGCAGCGCGACCACGCGGGCGGCGTCGCGCAGCGACAGTGCGCCCGCCACGCAGGCGGCGGCGATCTCCCCTTGCGAGTGGCCGACGACCGCGTCCGGCACCACCCCGTAGGAGCGCCACAGTTTTGCCAGCGAGACCATCACCGCGAACAACACCGGCTGCACCACATCGACCCGCTCCAACGGCGCGGCGCCGTCCGTCGCGCGCAGCACTTCCTCGAGTTCCCAGTCCACGAATTCGCCGAGCGCCCTTGCGCATTCGGTCATGGACTCGGCGAAGACCGGCGTGCTCGCCCACAGTCGCAGCGCCATTCCGGCCCACTGATGGCCCTGGCCGGGGAACAGCAGCACCACCCTGGGGCGGGCCAGCGCGCCGGCCGAGGGGCTGCGCACCACGCCGGGCACCACATCGCCGCCCGCCAGCGCGCTCAGCCCGGACAGCAACTCGGCCCGGTCCGCCCCGATGACGGCGGCGCGATGCTCGAAGACGGCCCGGTCACCGATCAGGGACAGGCTCACCCGGGTCGGATCCGCGTCGGCGCCTTCGAGCGCGGTCAGCAGCCGTTGGGCCTGTCCGCGCAGCGCGGCCGGGGACCGGCCGGACAGGATCCACGGCAGCGCGGCGGGTTCTTCGACCGCGATGGGCGCTGCCGGTGCGGTGGCGTTCGGCGCGTCTTGCACGACCAGATGGCAGTTGGTGCCGCCCATGCCGAACGAGCTGACACCGGCGACCAGCGGGCGGTCCGGCCGGGGCCACGGCGTCAGTTCGGTCTGCACGGCCAGGTTCAGCTCGGCCAGCGGGATGCGCGGGTTCGGCGCGGCGAAGTTGCGGTTGGCGGGCAGCCTGCGGTGCCGCATGCTCAGCAACACCTTGAGCAGCCCGACGATGCCGGCGGCGCCTTCGAGGTGGCCGACATTGGTCTTCGCCGAGCCGACCGGCAGCGGCGTGCCCGTGGTTCGGCGGGTGCCGAGCGCGGCGCCGAGGGCCGCCGCCTCGATCGGGTCGCCGACCGGGGTGCCGGTGCCGTGCAGTTCGACGTACTGCACCGCGTCGAGCTCGATGCCCGCGTTCTCATGCGCCGTGCGCACCACCAGTTCCTGGGCCTGCGCGCTCGGCACGGTGAGGCCGTCGGTGGCGCCGTCGTTGTTCACCGCGCTGCCGAGCAGCACGCCGTGGATCCGGTCGCCGTCGGCGAGCGCGGCCGTGAGCGGTTTGAGGACGAGCACCACGGCGCCTTCGCCGCGGACGAACCCGTTGGCCCGTTCGTCGAAGGTGTAGCACTCGCCGTCGGGCGAGAGGCCGCCGAAGCGTTCTTCGGTCAACGCGCTCTCCGCGAGGATGTTCAGGTTGACGCCGGCCGCGATGGCCAGGGTGGATTCGCCGGAGCGCAGGCTCTCGCACGCGAGGTGCACGGCGACCAGGGAGGAGGACTGTCCGGTGTCGACGGTCAGGCTCGGTCCGCGCAGCCCGAGCTGGTAGGAGACCCGGTTGGCGATGACGCCCCGGTTCACCCCCGTCATGGTGTGTTCGGTGATCGCCGCCGCACCGTGCTGGTTGACCAGGCCGGCGTAGTCGTCGCGCAGCGAACCGACGAAGACGCCGGTGGCTTGCGCCCGCAGTCGGTCCGCGACGATCCGCGCGTCTTCGAGCGCGGTCCAGGCCAGTTCGAGCACGATGCGCTGCTGCGGGTCCATCGAGACGGCTTCGCGCGGGGAGATGCCGAAGAACTCGGCGTCGAAGTGACCGATCTCGTCGAGGAAACCGCCGCGCCGCACGCCCGGCTCGGTCGACGTTCCCGTCCACCGGCCTTTCGGCGCCTCGTCCAACGCACTGGCGCCATCGCGCAGCAACGCCCAGAAGGCGTCGGGGCTCGCGGCCTTCGGCAGCCTGCAGGACATCCCGACCACCGCGATCCGATCGCAATCCATCGACTGTCGATTCATGAATGAACTCCCACTGAGGATAATGAGTTCTACCGTTATGCCTCGCATATTCCGAGCAAGAAAAAGCCTAGGCAAGGCCAGTCATGGCGCAGTAATCGCGCATTTCTGGCAACGGTTAGAAGCTATTACCCGGCAGTGGTCGACCGATGGGGCGAAAGAGGGTCTACCGATGTTCCAGGGGCAAAAAATGGGCCTGAGCTCGGACTATCCGGCTAGCCCGAGCTCAGGTCCCCGAGTGCTCGTGAGCTACGCGAGCACGATGTGGGCGATTCCGGTGACCGCGTAATCCCGAGATTACACAGCACTCAGAACGCCGTCAATAGAGCATTTAACAATAGTTATAGGCACTAACGGAACGACATAGCTGCGCCGGCCGCACGAATCGACCTGGTCACCGGCCCACGAAGCGGCGGCCGGGCTACTGCGGTTCGTACTCGAGACCGAGCTGCCCGAACACCTCACGCAGGCAGTCCTCGAAGACCGGCTCGACGTCGGCGAAGGCGAACACCAGCTGGTTCAGCACCTCCATGCACAACAGCCCGTACAACCTGATCCAGATACAAAGGAAGACGTAGATCGCCTCGGCGGGCAGCCGCCTGCCCACCTTGGGCGCGTAGTCGAACAGCTGCTCGCGCAGCGACGGCGCCAGCTCGTCGATATCGGGTACCGGAAACCGCCGCTCCTCCCACAGCTCGACGAACTGCTCGAGGAAGCTCTGCTCGAGTTCGTGCTCGGCCCGCTGCCGCGGCGAGTCGGGGGCGCTGCCCGAGGGCGGGGCCGGACTCGCGAACATCCAGCCGAACTCGGCGCGATGCGCGATGGCCCAGCCGCGCATGGCCCGGCTCATCGCGAGCAGCCTGCGCGAGAGCGACTCGTCCATATTGTCGTCGCGCGCCCCTTCGATGGTCGCGACCAGCTCCTGATAGAAGTCCGCGGTGACCGCTTCGACCAGCGCCTCATGACTGGGGTAATACCGGTACAGCGCAGGCCCGCTCATGCCCATCTCCCTGGCCACCGCGTTGACCGTGACCGCGGCGGAACCCTCCTCGATCAGGAGTTTCCTGGCGGTCGTGCGGATCTCCTCGAGGGTGGCCTGGCGGAACCGCTCCCTGCGGCTCATGGTCTGTGGGGGCATTGCTTGTTCCTGACCTCGAAGCGGTTGACACGATAGTTTTCGTCTGGTTAGTTAGATACTATAATTCAAGTTAGGGACCCTCGATGTGCGGGAGAACGACATGCGGGAAAACTTGGCAAACCCCCGGCGCGGCTCAGCACGGAAACCCTTGGAATATCTCTTCGCGAAGTACAAGGCACAGGGGACCATCACCCACGTCGAGTCCGTCACCCCGACGATGAAGGCCATCCGGATCCACAGCGAAGAACTCGGCAAACTGCCCTACACCGCGGGCCAGCACGTCCGGGTCGAGATCAACGATCCGCTGTCCCTCTACGGCATCTTCCGTCCCGTCGAGACGCTGCGCAGCTACACCATCTGGGACTACGCGCCGACGGCGAAGACCTTCGAGCTGCGTGCGCACCTGTACGACGGCGAAGGCATCGGCCTGGCCTGGGCCCGCGAGGCGAAGCCCGGCGATGAGGTGACGTACTGGGGCCCACAGGGCGACTTCGTCACCGGGGACGCCCCCTACCATCTGTTCATCGGCGAAGAAACCGCGACGGTCGCGTTCGGCGCCATGATCCGCGGGCTCGACGCACGGGAGCGGGTGTACGGGCTGCTGGAAAGCGAGTCGGCGGCGGACGAACTGCCCATCCCCGGCGAACATCGGTTGCATCGGGTGTACCGCGAGGGCGCCCCCGCGCTCTCGTCCCCCACCCTGCTGAGCGCACTGACCACGCTGAACCTACCCGACACGCCCGGTGCGGCATACATCGCCGGCGAGGCACGCACCTGCCAGGCGGTCCGGGACCACCTGGTACGGGAACGTGACTGGCCACGCGAGGCGATCACGGTGCAGCCGTTCTGGACTCCGGGAAAGCGGGGCTTGCATTGAGATACCTCCTATCTCGCACCGGCTCGCACACCGGCCACGAGCGAATCCCTGCGTCGGCCCGGCACCCGCTCATCGAGATAGCGGATCTTGGCGGCGGGCTCCTGGCTCGCCGCCAACGGCCGATCCAAGGCGATCGTGCTGAACTGGCGCATCCCGCCACCCCAGCCCGGCCGCCTGCCGAGCAGATCGTCACGCGCGGTGAGGATTACCAGCACCGGCACCTCACCGAGGTCGGCGCCGAGGCCCTCCACGAAATCCAGCAGATCGTCGTCGGCCCGGTGCAGGTCCTCGATGACCAGTACCAGTGGACAATCCTCGGCGAGCGTGCGCAAGAAGCTGCGCAGACGATCGAACATCTCGACGGTACCGAGCGGGCGCGGCGAATCGACGAGCGGTCGTAGCGCATGCGTCAGCCTGCGCGTGGCCTCACCCGAACCCCGCAGCCTGCGCAGGAATCCGGCGAGTTTGTCACCCGCCATCGTGGCCGAATCGGCGGGCGTGATGCCGCAGCAGGCCGATACGATCGCCGAGGGCACCGCACCCCCGTTCACCGCGGGCAGACGCGGCGCATCGCAGACCACGAACCGGGGGTCGACATCCTGTTCGCGCACCCGTCGCTCGAACTCACGCAACAGCCTCGTCTTGCCGACCCCCGCCTCGCCGAGCACCGTGATCAGATGCGGCACCGCCCGGTGCCGCACCCGCTCGAGCGTGCCGTGCAGCACGTCCAATTCCAGTTCCCGATCCGGCGCGCCGATCGAGCTGGTCGCCGCCCGCGAGGGGTCCCGGACACAGGTGACCTGCCAGGTCCGCGAACCGTCGTCGACCTGGTCGTAGCCGACCTGCGCCGCTGTCGCGTCCCTGGTGACACCGCACACCCGGATCGCACCGGAAGGCGCACCGGCCAAAAGCCATTGGCATCGTTCCAGCACCGCCCCGTTGGGCGACTGCGGGACATCTATCTGCTCGGATCGGTACCGAATGGAGGCCTCGCCGGTGGACACGGCGACCCGCACGACGGGCACGTCACACAGCCGGCCGAGGATCGCGTCCGCCACCCGGACCGCGCGCTCCGCGTGATCCTGGTTCTGGTCCACCGGCCCGAATACGGCCAGCGAGACCGAGCCCATCGAGGTGACGACGGCGCCGCCGAAATCCGCCACGAGTCCCCGAATGTCCAGCGCCACTTCGTCGCGCATCCGATCGATGTCCTCGGGCTCACCCGCGTCCCGGTCGAATCCGAGCTCGGTCTGCACCAGCAGCAGGCTGACCTGTTCCCGGCACACCGCCGAAAGTTCCCTAACCACAGGCGGTTTCAGCACCGGTCGAATCGGCTGCTGCTCGGCGTGCGGCACCTCGGCCGGCGGGACCGGCTCGTCCGGCTGCGCCCGGTCGTCCGGTCGCGGCCACTGCACGACGATCGATTCGTCGGGCGCGGGCATATCGGCCAGGTGCAGCGAGGCGTCCTGGTTCAGGCTTGCGTGCTGCAGCAGTTGCAGTTCCCGGCCGGGCTCCACGCCGAGATCCGATACCAGGGTGGCCCGCACCCGGCTGTAGGTGTTCAACGCGGCGGCCTGCCGGCCGCAGCGGTACAGCGCGAGCATCAGCTGGCCACACAGTCGCTCGCGCAACGGTTCCGACTCGACCATGCTCTCCAGCGCACCGAGCATCGTCTGATGTCGACCGCAGGCCAGTTCCGCGGCGAAGTAGTCCTCCATCGCGTCGATCCTGGCGTTCTCCAGCGCGGTCAACTCCGGCCAATCCGTGCCGATCTCCACGAGATCGGCCAGCGCCGATCCGCGCCACAGTGACAGTGCCTCACTGAGAATCACCGAGGCCGCCTTGGGCGAGCCCGCCGCCAGCTCGGTCCGGCCCTCCTGCACCCGTTTGCGGAAACGAGACAGGTCTATCTGATCGTCGTCGACCCGCACCATGTATCCCGGCGGCTTGGTGACAAGGGTGCCGGCACCGACGTGCACGGCATTCACCGACAGCGCGCCGCGCAGTCCCGACACCGCGTTCTGCAGAATCTTGCGGGCGGTGGCGGGTGGCTCGGATCCGGCCCACAGTGCGTCCAGCAGCTTGCTGGTCGGTACGACTCGGTTGGCGTGCAGCAGCAGGAAGGCAAGCGTCGCACGTTGTTTGGCGCCACCGATGGCGACCTGTTGGTCGCGGTGCACGACCTCCAAAGGACCGAGTATTCGAAATAGCATGGTGAACCCCCACACGAGGAATCGGCTCTCCCGCAACAGGATTCACCGGTAACGGCGCCCTGCCGGATGTCCCGACCAGCGGCCTCCGTTCCGCAGGGCCAGGACCGGGTGAGCCAGTCAGCGTTTGCTGATCAATCAGCCTTTCCGTTAATACCGCTCAGTCTTGTTAGTACCGGTCGGTATCGTTCAGTGCTCTCTAGAACGATGTTACACAGTTCCGAATCGTCGTCAACCCGAACCACGAACACTGCGCCGAGATCGACGGCCGAATCCGAAAGCCGTTCTGGCGCAACAGGTTCTACAGATTTCCAGCACTGATGAACTCCCCTCGTCGGCGTACTCGCAGCCTCGGGCGGCGACGCCGGCGCAATGAGCGGATCGGCGTCCGGGCAGGACTGCATGGCGATCTCGGCACCCAGTGGGTGGTGCGATCGCCGCCGCACCCACCGGGAGTTTTCGGTGTCGGCGCCCAGAGCAAGGACTGTTGCTCAGCAATAGCTTTCGGGCGCGGACCACAAGCCGGACGTAGGCCGGGTTCGTTGTCGTGGGCATCGGGCGTCACCGGGGCGCGATGAGCTCGCGTTCGGCCACGATCTAGCTGGTGGCCTCGGCCTCACAACATACGATCACCCAGATAACTTCATGACAGAAATTATCAGCCAAATCAATCACCCGTCAACGGTTCTCACAGCTCGCGCATGCCCCCGATATTGGTGTGTTCCTTTTGGCTCGACAGTGCGTTATCGGCAATTCGGACGAAGTCGTCGGCATCCCGGAGCGCCATGTCATGTCGCGCCGAAACCATTGCTGAACTGCGGAATCAGATCTCCAGCAGCAGCATCTCGGGGTCGATATCACCCGCCCCGATAATTCATCGTACGCGATGCAATGTCACAAAGTGCTGTCGGGCTAAAGATTACGGACCTACAGAACAGTTGCCCGATCCCCCCATATGGGGGGGGACTTTATGACGTTCAGGAGAATTCAACAAGAAATCCGCGTAAGGAGCAAGGAGCGGACTACTTTCCGCCGTCGAGGATCCGGCGCAACTGCCGAGACGAAGCCACCAGGCCGCCCGCGCGATCCCACAGGCTCGCCTCGTCCACACACCACCCATCACCGCTGGTGATGTTGCGCTGCACCGCCAGCACGAAGTCGTCGATGGGATTGCGCACCAGATCGCCGTGCAGGTGGATGGACAGCTCGGTGGACACGATCGCGAGAGGTTCGGACAGCGTGGGATAGAGCCCGGGCGGCATCGCGTCCATGGCCACGATGGCCACCAGCGAATCCGCCGCGACCTCGGGCCGCATGCGCAGCCACGCACCCATTTCCGCGGTCGACGACCCGGTCATCGGAAAGGCGCCGCAGGCCTGCCGCAGCTCGAACTGCTGCCCGAACGGAACCAGCTCCGGCGGAAAATGGATCTCCGGGCAATCCTCGGGCGCGGGTACCGAGGGCGCGGTGATCCGCTGCTGCCCGGCCGCGCCCGTGCGGTGCGCGAACACGATGGTCGAGATGAAGATGGTGTCCTCGCCCTGCGTCCCGCGCACCGTGACGAACTCCGCGGTCCGGCCGGCTCGCTCCACCGTAGCGAGCAGCAAAATCGGTGCGTCCCACGGGTTTCGCAGGAATTGGGTATGCGTGGCCTGCGGCACCGCCGCCGCGTCGACGAGGTCCGCACCCGCCTGGGCGGCGAGCGCGTTGAGCAGTCCGCCGAGCGGGCCGGACCACGACCACCAGGTGCGCGGCACGTGCACAACCCATTCGCCCGGGCTCTTCCGGGTGGCGCCGCTGGACTCCAGCAAAGCATGCTTTTCGAATGTCACAGTAATTTCCGTCCCCTAGCGCCTCGATATCGACGCGACCAGTAGATCCTATTATCCGGCTAAAATCCAGACCGCCTGCAACCGCAATTCAGCGCCCGCGCCCCCGGCCTACCGATCGGCCGATAGCCGCAGCAAACTACCTGGTAATGGGCCCGATGAGCGTCTCATTAACCGACAGTTCGCGACGAATGTGTGCGGCGGTCTAGGTTCGGGAAAGGCCCCCGGTAATGGCTATTCGAATCCGGTTTGTTCGGGTCAACTACCAATTAGGAGAAGAGCATGGATCTGCAGCTCGCAGGCAAGACCGCAGTGGTCACGGCCGCCGGCGGTGGCATCGGCGGCGCGATCACTCAGACACTGATCGCCGAGGGGGCAACCGTGCTCGGTGCCGACCTCGCCGTCACCTCGAAGCTGAAGGAAACCGGCGCGATCACCGTCCAGGCCGATCTGACCACCGAGGAGGGCGTCGAGCAGCTGCGCCAGGCGGTCGTCGCGGAATTCGACGGCGTCGATCTGCTGGTCAACGTCGTCGGCGGGCTGGCAGGCCTGCAGCTGGGCAACTTCGCCGATATCGACGACGCGACCTGGCAGAAAGCCTTCCAGCTCAACCTGTTCGCGAATCTGAACGTCACCCGCGCGCTGCGGCCCCACCTGCGCGCGGCGATCGTCAACGTCTCGACCGCGGTCGCCCGCTTCCCCTCGACCGGCCCGTACTGGTACGCCGCCTCGAAGGCCGCACTGGCCGCGTGGAGCAAGAGCCTGGCCAATGAACTTGGCCCGCAAGGCATTCGGGTCAACGCGGTCTCCCCCGGCCTGATTCGCACGCCGCTGTGGGACGAATACGGCCCGCGGCTCAGCGCGACCTTCCACATGGAGGCCAAGGACTTCATGCCCAACCTGCCGATGCTCGCGCAGGTTCCGCTCAACCGCTGGGCCGAGCCGGAAGAGGTGGCGGCACTGGTCGCCTTCCTCGGTTCGCCCGTCGCGGGTTTCATCACCGGCGCGGACTACATCATCGACGGCGGCGCCGAAAAGGTCATGTGATCGCAGCGGCAGCTGCCGCTGACGCCACATCAGAAAGGGATGGCCATGTGTGGAATCGTCGGGTGGGTCGACTTCGACCGGGATCTGCGGACGCAAACCCATATCGCACAACGGATGACGGACACCATGGCCCTCCGGGGACCCGATGACGAGGGGCTCTGGGTGCGCGAACACGTCGCGCTCGGCCATCGGCGGCTGGCGGTGATCGATATCGCCGGCGGCAGGCAGCCGATGCGCACCCCGGAGACGACGCACGACGGCGAGCCCTTCCTCGTCATCAGCTACAGCGGTGAGGTCTACAACTTCGCCGAGCTGCGCGAGGAACTGCGCGGACTCGGCCACTGGTTCGCCACCCGCAGCGACACCGAGGTGGTGCAGCGCGCCTATCTGCAGTGGGGCACGGACTTCACGCATCGGCTCAATGGCATGTTCGCCTTTGCCATTTGGGACAGCCGGGTGAACGAACTGATCCTGGTGCGCGACCGGCTCGGCATCAAACCGCTGTACTACTACCCGCTGCCGGACGGGGTGCTGTTCGGTTCGGAGCCGAAGGCCATCCTGGCCAACCCGGCCGCCCGCGCCGAGATGGACGCCGACGGCCTCCGGGACGCGCTCGCGGTGGCCCGGGTGCCGGGACGCACGCCGCTGCGCAACCTCTTCGAGCTGCGGCCCGGCCATATCCTGCGGGTCCGGCGCGGGCAGCGGCGCGAGGAACGGTACTGGCAGCTGGAGACCCGGCCGCACACCGACGATCTGGCGACCACCGTCGGTCACGTCCGCGAACTGCTCGAGGACATCGTGACCAAGCAGATGGTCTCGGATGTGCCGCTGTGCACCCTGCTCTCCGGTGGGCTGGACTCCAGCGTGCTCACCGCACTGGCCCAGCGCACGGCGAGCGCACACGGCGAAGGCCGGGTGCGCAGCTATTCGGTCGATTTCGTCGGCCATACCGAGAACTTCCAGCCCGAGCTGCTGCGCGAGGCGCCGGACACCCCGTTCGCGTTGGAGCTGGCGCGCCACGTCGGCACCGACCACCGGGAGATCCTGCTCGACACCGCGACGCTGGTCGAGCCGACGGTCCGGGACGCGGTGCTGCGGGCCTGGGATCTGCCCTACGGCATCGGCGATCAGGATCCCTCGATCTACCAGTTGTTCCGCGGGGTCCGCGAGGCCTCGACGGTGGCGCTGTCCGGTGAGGGCGCCGACGAGATCTTCGGCGGCTACCTGTGGTTCCCGGCGGAGCAGCCGACGTTCCCCTGGCACACACCGAGTCCGGTGCCCGCGGCGAAACTCGGCGCGGCCTTCCTCGACCGCGACCTCGCGGCGGCGATCGACCTGGACACCTATGTCGATGATCAGTACGCCGACGCCGTTCGTCAGGTGGTTCACCTGCCCGACGCCGACGCACTGGAACGGCGCACCCGGATATCCAGCCATCTGCACCTGACCCGATTCCTGGCGATGATGCTGGACCGCAAGGACCGGATGAGCATGGCGACCGGGCTGGAGGTGCGGGTGCCGTTCTGCGATCACCGCCTGGTCGAGTATGTGTACAACGCGCCGTGGTCGCTCAAGACGTTCGACGGCCGGGAGAAGAGCCTGCTCCGCGCCGCCACGAAAGACCTTCTACCGCATTCCATTTCGCAGCGGAAGAAGGCGCCCTACCCGACCACCCAGGACATCGGCTACGACGTCGCGATCAACCAGGAACTCGGCAAGATCATGGCCGAGCCCGCCTCACCGATCCTGCCGCTGCTCGATGCCGAAGTGGTTCGGGCCCATCTGGACAAACCGATCACCGAGCCGTACTCGATGATCGCCCGCTCGGCCTACACCGAGCCACCGGTGCGGTTGAACGCATGGCTGGCCCTGCACCAGGTGAACCTGGTCGGGATCAACGCCTGAGCGCTACCCGCCTTTCTGCCCGTCATCCGACGGTGGCAACAGATTTCGTTTCGCAGTAAGTATCCGGACCGGGGTTCGGAGAATAGGGAGAACGTAGCGGTGGACAACCGTATTTCGACAAACGTTGCACTCTTTCCCGGACAGGGTGGATTCGACGGGATGGCGCTGGCCAATGCCGCCAAGCGCCACCCCGAGGTGAGTGCCGTGCTGGCCGAGGTCGACACAGTGCCCCTGGCCGAGGTGGGCCGCTCGCTCTCCTCGGCCGTCCTGCGGGAGGAGCCGCCGACGCTCGGCCGGCTGCTGGCCGACGAGCCGTGGGTTTCCCAGCTCGCGATCTACGCGACCTCGGTCGCCGTGTATCGCGTGCTGCACGCGGCCGGCCTGCGGCCGAGTATCCATATGGGACACAGCCTCGGCGAGATCGCCGCCTTGGTCAGCGCGGGCGTGTACTCGGTCGCCGACGGGGCGCGGATCATCTGGCATCGGGTGCAGGCAGTCGGCGAACTGGATCTGCCCGACAGCTATATGGCCGCCGTCGGCGCGGACCCGCACAAGACCCGGACGCTGGTCGAGCTGGTGGAGAACGCCGATCTCGCGGTCGCCGTGGAGAACCACGCGCGGCAGACCGTGGTGTCCGGCCCGCAGGACGCGATGGACGCCCTGCGCGGCCTCACCACCGCGATCGGGATCTCCTTCGTCCGGCTCGAGTCGCCCGCCCCGTTCCACAGCCCGCTGTTGCGGCCGGCGGGCCTCGGCTTGGCCGCGCGAATCCGCGACATCCCGGCGAATCCGCCACAGACCGAGGTGTATTCGCCGATCCTGAACCGGTCCTACACCGCCGACGACGACATCGCCGAGCTGTTGGCAAGCCATCTCGTCGCGCCGGTGCGTTTCGCGGAGGGCGTCCGCACGCTGTACGCGCGGGGGGTGCGCGGCTTCGTCGAATGCGGTGCGCTCGGCACGCTGTGTAAGTTCACCGCGAAGACCCTCGAGACCGATCCGCACACCGCCGTGCCCGCACTGCCCGCCGGCGCGACCGAAGTGGCGCTGCTGCGGCTGCGCGCGGTGGGCCTGCTCGGTGCGGGCGCCGTCCACCCGGACTTCGACACCTTCTGGGATCTGCACGGCACCGAGATCATCGCGCACGTCCGGCGCACGTTCGAGAACGGGCATACCGCCGTTCTGCCGGACCGCGATCCGGTCAGTGTGCCGGAACCTGTTGCACCACAACCAGTTGCGGCTACCAACGGTGCGCACGCCGCCAATGGCGCGCATGCTGGGAACGGCGTAGCCGCCACCGACGACGCGCGTGCCGACCACGGCGAACCCGCACGCGACGAGGTGGCGGGCACCCTGCGCACCATCTACGCCGAGGCGCTGGAATACCCGATCGAGGTGTTCACCGACGAAGTCGAACTGGAGGCCGAGCTCGGCATCGACTCGGTCAAGCAGATCGAGCTGCTGAACCGGGTGTCCGAGCAGTACGGCCTGCAACCGAGGACCGACGGTTTCCGGCTGGCCGACTACGACACGATGGGCAAGGTCATCGGGTACACGATGACCAGACTGTCGGACCGGGAATCCGTCGATGTCTGAGCTACGCGGCAAGCTGGCACTGGTCACCGGTGGGGCGCACGGCGTCGGCAAGGCCATCACCACCGCGCTGCTCGAACGCGGCGCGGACGTGGTCGTGAACTACTTCCACTCGCATGAGGCGGCCAAGGAGACCGCGCGCGAACTCGGCGCGCTCGGCCGGATCGAGTTGATCCGCGGCTCGGTGGCGCGGCCCGATCAGGTCACCCGCATGTTCGCCGAGATCGACGAGCGGTTCGGCCGGCTGGACATCCTGGTGAACAACGCGGCCTCCGGCGCCCTGGTGCCGGACGACGAGGTCACCGACGAACAGCTCGATCTGGGCTGGGACACGAATGTCAAAGGCGCACTGCGTTGTTCGCAGCACGCCGCGGAGTTGATGCGGCGGCAGGGCCGGGGCGCGATCGTCAACATCTCCGCCCTGGGTGGTTCGCAGTTCGTGATGGCGAACTACCTCGCGTGCGCCCCCGCCAAGGCGGCGATGGAGACGATGACCCGATACCTGGCCGCGCGTTATGCCACGGCGGGCATCCGGGTCAACACCGCCTCGGCCGCGATGCTGGTCAGCGACGTAGCCGACGCCTTCCCGGAGGCGGCGGCGATGCAGCGGGCGATCGGTGCGGCGACGCCACTCGGAAGGCTCGGCACCCCAGCGGAATTCGCGGATCTGGTGGTCTTCCTGGCGAGCGAGCAGGCGCGGTGGATCACCGGGCAGACCGTGCTCGCCGACGGCGGCCTTTCGCTCGGTGTGCCGCTGCTGTCGGCGCCGGCCGAACCTGCCTCGGAGACAACGGTTCCCGGGCAAGCCGCCGTGGGTACCGAACCGGTGCCCAGCGCCGCGGTCGCACGGCCCGAGCGGGTAGACGCACGACCGGTCGTCACGACCTCGGTCACCGAGCCGGAGATCCCCGTCGAAGACGACGAGATCGCGATCGTCGGTATCGGTATGGCCGTGGCCGGCGCGAACAGTCCGGAAGAGTTCTGGGAGTTGCGCAATACCGGCGCCGACCTGTTCGTCCCGGTGCCGGTGGACCGCTGGGAACGGGATTCGTTCCACTCCGCCGACGACAGCGCGGAGGACAAGGCGTATCAAGACCGGTGCGTATTCATCACCGAATTCGCGCCCACCGAGGGCGGATTCGATCCCGCCGATCCCGTCGGCAACCACGAGTTCACCACATCCTGGTTGCGGCACAGCGTGATTCAGGCCATGCGCGGCGTCGGCACCCGGTCGGCCGATCGATTCCGCGCCGTCATCGGCTACACCCCCGACGGCAACCAGCACCTGGAAGAGGCGGGCGTGCTCGCGGCCGCCGTGCACCGGGCAAACACCGTGCTCGCCGAACTGGCGCCCGCGTCACGGGATTTCCTGCGCGCGGAGGTCGCGGCCACCCTCGGCGAACGGTATCGGCGCGGCGCCGACGACAACGTGGCCCGCTTCCTGCCGCATCGGGTGGGCAGGCTGGCCATCGATGGTGTGCTGCCGGCGGCGACCACGGTGCAGATGGTGGACACCGCGTGCTCGTCCTCGCTCTATGCCGTGGATATCGGGGCCAAGGCCCTGCTCGACGGCGCGGTCGACCTCGCGGTCTGCGGCGGCGCCTTCGCGCTCGGCCCGCGCGGCACGGTGTTGTTCTCCAAACTGCGTGGCCTGTCCAAGAAGGGCGAGGTGCGCTCGCTGGACCGCGACGCGGACGGGGTCATCTTCGCCGACGGCGCGGCCGTGGTCGTGCTCAAGCGACTGAGCCGGGCCCGCGCGGACGGCGACGACGTGCTCGGCGTGCTGCGCAGCACCGGCACCTCCTCCGACGGCAAGGGCAAGGCGATCTACGCGCCGAACCCCAAGGGCCAAGCCCGGGCGATCGCGCGGGCTCGCGAGACCGACCCGCCGATCCCGGTGGACTGGATCATCGCGCACGCCACCGGCACTCCGGCCGGCGACACGGCCGAGCTGAAGACCCTGCACGAAAGCTATGGCGCCGAGGCGATTCCGGTCACCTCGAACAAGTCGCTGATCGGGCACACCGGGTGGGCAGCGGGCGTGGTGTCGCTGATCGAGGCCACCCTCGGCCTGCGCTACGGCGTCGTGCCGCCCCAATTCCGTTTCACCGCACCGCCGGTCGACTTCGCGGCCGACCGATCCCGGCTGACCATCCCGACCGAGGCGCGGGCGCTGCCCGCGCGGCAGGACCGCCCGCGCACAGTCGCGGTTACCGGCTTCGGTTTCGGTGGCACCAACGCCCATCTGCTGCTGTCCGAGCAGCATCCGGCCGCGGTCCCGACGAAGACCGCGTCGAAGCGGCGCGCCGGCCGGATCGCGATCGTCGGCTGGGCGGCCCACCTGCCCGGCCTGGCCGATCGGACCGCGATCGAGGCCTGGCTGCGCGGCACCGGCCCCGGCCCGGCCGACAGCTTCGGCGCGAAGTACCCGACGCCGACCTTCGACAAGGTGCGGCTGCCACCGCCGACCGTGCGGACCGTGGACCGCTGCCAGCTGATGATCCTGGAGTGCGGTCACCAACTGCGTCAGCAGCTCGGCGACTCCTGGCAGGACCACGCGGACCGGACCGGTGTATTCGTCGGCAATCTCGGCCCGACCCGGGCGGGCATGCTGTACGCCAACCGCTGCTACTTGGACGACATCTCGGGCGCGCTCTACCGCAACCCCCGGCTGGCCGAGTCCGACCTGCTGCCGAAGCTGCTCGACGGCCTGTCCGAACACGCACGGCAACTGGTCCCACCGTCCAACGAGGATTCGTTCTCCGGGATCATGCCGAACATCATCTCGGCCAGGCTGGCGAACTACTTCGACCTGCACGGGCCGAACCTCACCCTGGACGCGGGCCTGGCCTCCACGCTGTCCGCTTTCGATGTGGCCTGCCAGTACCTGCGCGCGGGCGATATCGATGTCGCGCTCGCGGGCGGTATCAACGGCAACGATCTGGCCGAATTGCGGCCGCTGCTCGCCGAGCTGCTGCCGGACACGGCCCCCGCCGACGGCGCGTTCTTGTTCGCGCTGGCCACCGAGGAGGTCGCGGTGGCGTCAGGGATGCCGATCCTCGCCATCGTGGACGAGATCGGTGTCGTGGACAAGACGGCGAAATCCGCTGCGGCCCACGTCGAATGCGGCGTTCCCGCGCCGGCGACCGCACGCTACCTCGGTGCCGCGGGCGGGCTGGAGGTCCTTCGCCTGCTGCTGACCGGCAGCGGCTCGGCGGATGTGGTGTGCCACGGCGAGCCGGATACCCCGGCGACCCGGATCGGCCTCACCATCCCCGCTACCGAGGCCACGCCGCTGCCCGAGCGATTCAGCGTGCCGGATGCCTATGGCCCCGGTGCCGCATGCAAGGTGAAACGTCATGTCCCCGAGTTGGTTCCGGTACCGGCCGAGGCGATCCGCCCGGCCCTGCCCTTCCTGCCCGCCGGCGTCGTCCTGCTCACCGACGATCCGGAACTCGTCGCCGCGCTCGGCCCACTCCCGGACGACGCGATCGTGCTGTGCGGCACGCCGGCCACCGAGGACGCGGTGGACGCCGCGCTCGCCGGTCGCACGCCGAAAGATGTTCGGGTACTGGTCGATCTGGCCGCGTCGGCACCCGTGGCGAGCTGCCTGACCGAGGGCGCGCCCGCGGTGGAGGCGTTGCACGATCTGTTGTTCCTGGTGCTGCGCCGGGCCGAGCACGCCTCGGTGTTCGCACTACTGCTCGGCGGTCTGCACCGCGAGGTACCGCACCCCTACAGCGGACTGTTCACCGGGCTGATGAAGGCCGCCCATCTGGAAGCACCGGACACGGAGCGGTTCGCGCTGGTCACCACGACGCAGGACGTGACAGCAGGGGCACTGCTCGTCGAGGCGGAGACCCGCCGAAACCGGGTGTTGCCGGTGGTCTTCGACCGTTCGGGCACCCGCTGCGCCTACACCCTCGTCGAACGCCGGCTCGACCTCGCCGAGACCGGCCCGCGGTTGTCCGCGTCCTCCGTGGTCGTCGCGGTCGGCGGCGCCAGGGGCATCACCGCGGAGTTGGTCAAGGCGCTGGCCGCGGACTTCGGCCCGAAGCTGTATCTGCTGGGCAGCAACCCGCTCGACGACTATCCGGCGGACACGTTCACCGCGACCGACGCCGAGTTCGCCGCAGGCCGCAAGCACTGGCTGCGCGACCAGCTGGCGACCCGGCCGGGCACTCCGGTCGCGACGCTGAACCGCGAGTTCAACCGCATGCTCGACGCGCGAGCGGCCCGCGGCAACATCGACGCGATGGCGCGGCTCTGCGGCGCCGCCCGGGTCCGGTACTTGACCTGCGATGTCACCGACGAGACCTCGGTGCGCCGGGCGATCGGCGAGATCCTGGCCACCGAGTCCGGCATCGATCTGCTGATCAACGCGGCGGGCAAGAACAACTCGGCGTTGTTGCCCCGCAAGGACTTCGCGGCGTTCCGCGCCGTGCGTGACCTGAAGCTGCGCTCGCACCGCAACCTGAAGAAGGCCCTCGCGCACACCCCCGTCGGCCTGTGGTGCAGCTTCGGTTCGCTGCTCGGCTTCTTCGGCCAGCGCGGCGAGAGCGACTACGCGGCTGGCAACGATTTCCTCGCCACTGCAGGCGAATTCGCGGCACGGGTACAGGGCCGAGACGAGGTGACCATCGGGTGGACGTTGTGGAGCGGCACCGGGATGGGCGCGGGCGATCTCATCAGCAAGTACTACGAACGCGCCGACTCCTACTCGAATATGGCGGTGGCCGAAGGCATTCACCATTTCGTCCGCGAACTGCACGCGGCCGAACGGGTGCCGCACATCGTGCATCTCGGTGCCGCGGAGCGGCGCACGGTGGCGTCCTTCTACCCCGAGTTCTTCACCGGCGCCGCCCGAACGCGCGATCACCACCTGCGCCACACCGTGTCGCGCACCGAGGACACCGCGGTCTACGAGTGTGCGATGACCGAGCAGGCCGACGGCTACCTGTACGGCCACACGGTCCGCGGGCACGCAACGCTGCCAGGCCTTTTCGTCACCGAGATCGCCGCGGAAGCCGCCCTGTCGCTGCGCCCCGAACTCGTCGTGATCGGCTTCGAGGACCTGGTGTTCGAGCGCTTCGTCCAGGTACGCCCGGATCTCGAGGTCCCGCCGAAACGCATTCACGCGAGCGTCGCTACCGCGACCGCGGACCTGGTCACCATCGACGTGCGCATCACCTCGGACATCGTCGCGCCGACCGGGTTGGTCCTCACGAAGGACAAGCCGCACTTCACCTGTCGCGTGCTGCTCGCCCGCACGGCGAACACGGCGCTGCGCTGGCAGGACTGGACTGCCGATCCGGCCGAATGCGCCGTACCGGACCCCTATCACCTGCCCGGCTCGCCGGTGCGCCTGTCCGGGCCGTTCGTCTGCACCACCGGCACCCGCACCCATCCGCGCGGCGCGCGGGCCAGGTTCCGGCCGGAGCTGAGCGACGCGGATCCGGTGTGGTCGACGTTCCGCATGCCGAGCCTTCTGCTCGACGGCATGGCCAGGATGGGCGCGCTGCACCCGACGAAAGCCGGGCTGCTGCCGGTGGCGGTGCCCACCTCGGTGCGCCGCATCGATCTGTACCAGCAGGCGAACGATATCGAACTGGCCCAAGCGGGCCCGCTCGAGCTGTACGCGACCCCCGCCGAGTTCACGTTGGATGGTCCGGCCTCGAACCGCTTCGTGGCCGCCCGACCGGACGGCGGCGTGGTCGCGCAGATCAAGGACATCGGGGCGAAAGTACTCGGTTATGTCGACCCCGCCGACGGAACGTTCCACACTTCGGGAGAAACGCATGGTTGACCGGCAAGCCCCAGGGCCAGAGGGTGACCACCTGATGGGCGCGCTGAGCAAGTTCAAGAGCAATTCGCTCGGCCTGATCACCGATCTGCAAGGCAAGTACGGCGGCATCGTCCGGGTGAAGCTCGGGCCGTATCTCGTGCACCAGCTCACCGAGCCGAGTGCGATCAAGCATGTGCTGCAAGACAATCCGGACAACTACCGGCGCGGCCGCTTCTACCAGGGCTTCAACCTGTTCATGGGCCGGGGCATGCTGACCACCGACGGCGCGGAGTGGCGCAAGCGCAAGCAGCTCAGCCAGCCGTTCTTTCAGCGCGCCAGGATCGAAGCGGCCGCGCCGATCATCACCGACTGCGTCGAGGACCTGCTGGCGCGCTGGTCCGGCCCCGCCGAGCGCGGTGAGGTCATCGATATCACCGACGACCTGATGTGGCTGTCCATGGGTGTGCTCAGCCGCGCGCTGTTCGGTATCGACCTGCGCGACCGCGCCGAGGAACTGGTGCCCGCGGTGCGCTTCTCGCTCAAGGCGATGATCATCACCGGCAAGGTGGAGCAGATGCTGCCGCAGTGGGTGCCCACCCGCTATCAACGCGACCTCAAGCGTTATCAGGCCGTGCTGAACACTGTCATCGACGACGTCATCACCGCGCAGCAGGGCACCGACGACGACAACCTGGTCAACGCGTTGCTCGCGGCGCGCGACCCCGATACCGGCAAACCGTGGGACCGCCGGGCGATCCGGGCCGAGCTGAAGACCCACTTCATGGCCGGGCACGAGACCACCGGCTGCGGCCTGGCGTGGACGCTGTACTCGATCGCCCAGCACGTCGATGTGCGGCGCAAGCTGACCGACGAACTGGACACCGTGCTCGACGGCCGCACGCCGACCGTCGAAGACCTGGCGAACCTGCCGTATCTGCGGCAGGTCGTGGACGAGTCGCTGCGGCTCAATCCGCCGATCTGGCTGTTCCCCAGGGAGGCCATCGCGGACGACGAGATCGGCGGCTACCACGTGCCCGCGGGCACGAGCGTGCTGATCCCGCCGTACGCGGCCCACCACAATCCGGCGGTCTGGGACACGCCGGAGGCGTTCGACCCGGAGCGGTTCTGCCCGGCCGGGGCCGGCCCGAAGCGGTACTCGTACCTGCCCTTCGGCGGTGGTGCACGCCGGTGCATCGGCAGTCATCTGGCCACCTTGGAGTTGCAGCTGACCGTCGCGATGGTCGCGCAGCGCTACCGGCTGAGCCTGGCGTCGGGTGAGCACGTCCTGCCCACCGGGCTGGTATCGCTGCGGCCGCAGCCCGGCGTGCGGATGCGGCTGGAACCGGTCGTCCGGACGTGACGCACGATCTCGATGACGGGGCGACGGTCCGGCGCTTCCGCTGGGTGAATGTGCCTGCCCCCGTGCTTGACTCGCCGCACCGTCTCGCCGGGCGCAGGGTCGCCGTCTGCAACGGCACCGACGCGGCGGCCGAGTCGGTCTCGGTCGCCCTCGCCCGGCGTGGCGCCGTGTGCTGGCGGCCGGGCGAACCCGGTGCGCCGGACGCGATCGTCGACCTGACGCTGCCCGACCGTTTCGACCCCCGCGATCCGCACGCGGCGGACAAGGCCGTGACGCGCACGCTCGCGCTGTTGCGGCACTGCTACCCGGACTGGGCCGAGGAGGTCGACGCCCGCAGGCTCGCCTACCTCGCGGTGACCTACCTGGACGGCGAGTCCGGCTACCGCGGCGACCCGATCTACCAGCCGCTCGGCGGACTCTGGGCCGGTCTGGCCAAGACCCTCCCCCGCGAGATCCCGAACGTCAACGCGCGCGTAATCGACGTGGCGCGACCGGATCTCGCGGAACTTGCCGATCTCGTCGCCGCCGAACTGTATGCGCGCGGCCCCGCCGAGATCGGCTATCGCGACGGTGTCCGGCGGATGCTGGTGCCGCGGCCCGAGCCGGTCGCGGCGCCGACGGTCACCCTCACCGAGGACGATGTCGTGCTCGTCTGCGGTGGCGGTACCGGGATCGGATTCGAACTGGCGCGGGCGCTCGCCCGCGAGCACGGCTGCCGGGTCGTGGTGACCGGGCGGGCGCAACCACCGGTCGGCACCGAGGACTGGCTCGGCTTGGACGAAGCTGGATTCGAGGCGTATCGGCAGGAGCACCTCCGCGCCGCGGCGGGCACCGGGCGGGGTCGCGAGGTCCGCGGGCGGCTCGGCAAACTGGCGAACCTGCGCGCGTTGCAGGCGAATCTGCGCTCGGTCGCCGAATCCGGTCTGCCACTGCGCTATTCGCGCTGCGACCATGCCGATCCAGCCGATCTCGACCGGCTGTTGGACGAGATCGGGCCGCCACTGGCGGGCGTGGTCTACCTGGCCGGGGTCGACCGGCCCGCGCGGCTGCCGAAGAAGTCCGACATCGACTTCCTGGCGGGCATCTCGGTCAAGGTCACCGGTTTTCTGCGACTGGTCACCGCGCTACGCGAGCGCAAACCGAGATTCCTCTGCGCCTCCGGTTCGCTGACCGGACGGCTCGGCGGCATGGTCGGCGAGCTGGACTACGCGGCGGCCAACGAGGCGCTGGCGCGAATCGGCTTGTGGGCCAAGGCAACCAGCGAACTGGATGTCCTCACGGTCTGCTGGCCGCTCTGGCGCGACCTGAGCGTGTCGTCCAATATGGACGCCGCGCTGAAGTACATGCCCGCCATGGACCCGGCCGAGGGTTTGGCGCGCTGGAACGCGGAGCTGCTCGCCCCGCACGTCGGCGAGGCCGCCTTCCTCGGACCCATCGGCCCGGGGGTAAGCCTCGCGCAGGCCGGTCAATTCACGGTCGAGCCCGGGCTGCCCGGCTTCGACGAGGTGTATCCGAAGATCTTCCACCGCGGCGAACCGTTGCGGTGGCGGCCAGGGTCCACACTGATCGCCGAGCTCGGTTTCAGCGCCGACACCACGCCGATCGCCACGGACTTCCTCGTCCACGGCGATCCCGCGCTGCCGGTGACGATCCTGTTGGAGAACGTGCTGCGAAGCTGTGCCTGGCTGGTGCCGGAGCAACCACGCGAGCTCACCGGGATAACGGTGAATCCCGCAGGACTGCGTCTCGTCGGCGGCACGCTAGCGCTCGAGCGCCGCGCCGAGGTCGACGCGGACGGCCGATCGATCGCGGTGTCGGTGCACGCGGGTGATACCGCGGTCGCCCGGCTGACCGTGCGCTACGGCGATCCGCGCGAACCACCGCCGCTCGCGATCCCGGCCTCGGCGGGCGAACCGATCCCCGCGCCGCCGGGCCCGCTGCGCTGGCGCGGCGCGATAGTGCGCCTGGCGCAGTGGCGACGGCATCCCGGCGGCACGCTCACCGCCTCGGTGCAGCACACCGAGGCCGCCGATGTGTGGGCGGCCGAGCCCGCTCCCGAACCGCCGCTGCCGATTTCGGCACTGGAGAACATTTTGCGGATGACACCGCTCGACCCCGATGGGGTGCTCCGCATCGACCGGCTCGTGCTCGGTCAACAGCCGGGACGGGCGGATCTCGTCCTCGGCGACCCATCCGCAGGCGCCTGGTGCGCGATCGACCGCCAGAGCGGGCGCGTCGCGCTGAATCTGCGCCGCTCGAATCACCGACCGTAAATCGAGGAGACAGCCATGGCCGAGCTGACCATGCACGAGATCTACAACGAGCAGTACCTGGACGACCCGTACCCGCTGTTCCAGCGGATACGCGAGGTCGACCCGGTGTACTGGGACGAGCGCATGGGCGACGACGGCGGCTGGATGGTCACCGGTTACGAGCCCGCGATGACCGCGTTGATGGACCCGAGACTGACTGCGAAGCGGCCGAATTGGGATCCGAGCAGGCTGCCCGAGGACAGCGAGCCGGAGCACACCGACGCGATGACCTCGCTCAACAAGCAGGTCGTGGTGTCCGAGCTGCCCGGACACACCCGGATTCGCAAGCTGTTCAACCGGCCGTTCATGCCGAAGCCGGTCGAGCGCATGCGGGAAGAGATCATGAAGACCGCGGACCGGTTGCTCGACCGCGCGCTCGTCGGTGGCAGCGGCCAGCTGGACGCGATGGCGGACTTCGGATTCGCCATGCCCGCAACGAGTCTCGGCCGAGTGCTCGGGATTCCGAAGAAGCAGAACTACCTGCCGTGGATGTTCAGCCTCGGCATGCTCATCGACGACGGGCCGGTCGCCCAGAAGACCCAGCCGAAACTGCTGCGCGGGGTGCACGACTACCTGGAGTTCTTCCGCGGCCAGATCGATGAGCGCCGCGACGGCGCGGGCTACGACGACATGATGCAGATCCTCGCCGACGCCTACACCACCCGCGAGTTCAGCGACGAACGGGAACTGCACGCGAACCTGGCGTTTCTGCTCACCGCGGGCCAGATCAGCACCGCGCACCAGATCGGCAATACGATCATGCATCTGCTGCGCGCACCCGAGCTGTACGAGCGGCTGCGCGCCGAACCCGGACTGGTGCCCGCGTTCTCGCCGGAACTGATGCGTTTCGATGCCTCGATCCAGCTGACCAAACGCCGCGTCATCGAGCCGATGGAACTCGGTGGGCACGAACTGCCCGCCGGCGCCGAGATCTTCATCTGGATCGGTGCCGCGCACCGGGATCCGGACCGGTTCATCGATCCGGACCGGCTCGACCTGGACCGTGAGGACGTCACCCATCTCACCTTCGGCCGCGGTATCCACTACTGCCTCGGCGCTCAACTCGGCAAGCTCGTGCACGACATCTCGGTGCAGGCCTTCCTCGAGCGGGTCCCTTGCCCTCGACTCGCGGTCGAGGGCAAGGTCAAACGCTCGATCATGCCGACATTTCGCGGTCCTTATCAGCTGCCGGTGGCGTTCGGTTAGTGCGGGTGATGGACAGCCCGCCCGTGGTCTTGAGTTTGCGCAAGGTCGGGCTGTCCTTTCGGCCGATTCGTCGCCGCTGAATCGGCGTGCGCGGATCCGGCAGTAGCCGCTGTGCAAAGAAATAGGATCGCAGCCCTATTTTGACCGCGAGTTCGCCGAATGGGTGCGGGTCGTCCAATTGCATCACGCGCCGGACATTGACCGGAACCACACTCAGCATGATGGTCCGGCCGATCGGCTGCCAGCGGCCGGGAAACCAGCGGTCGCAGAATTGCTGAATGAACGCCTCGCTCACCTTGTGGCCATTGTCCGTACGGTCCCAGTCGCGGGCATCGTAGTCATCCGCGAAATCGGCGAGCGATTCGAAATCCGCCGGAAAGTCGACCACCGGAACGTCGCCCTCGGACGTGAGCTGCGCACAGATATCGCGGGCCCAGAGGTGAAAGGCGATCCGCAGCCGCTCGTCGAAACCGGGCAGACCGATATACCGCTGCAACCGGTGCGGCACGACCGCGAGCAGGCACATCCCCTGCACATAGTCGTCGTTGTGCGCGAAAGCGCCTGGTAGATGCCGCGCGACTGCGGCATGGATCCGGTTCAACCGGCGCACGGACTCGCGCACCTCTGCGCTGTTCGGCGGATAGAGGTACCAGGTCCAGAAGAAATACATGCTGTCCTCGAACCGTCGCTGCGGCCGATCGATCGATTTCCGTCCGAATGCCAGCGCGTCCCCGCCGTGCGGCGGCATCGTCACGTCCATGAAGTTCAACGCATAACCGATGTTCAAGAACATTTCACCGAGTCGATACTCCCCGAAAAGCCGGACAATTTCATGATACTCGGTGTACGGATCCAGCTTCGCCATCTCCTTGTCCAACCATTTATACCCACGCATCACAACACCCTCAGATAGACAACCAAGACAGAAACAGCCTAATGGCAGCGCCGGTTGAAATGCGATGAACAATTACGCAAAAACTATGGGCTGGACAAATACCGATCGGCCACGGTCTAGTCGGCGAGCTCGTATACCGCGAGTATGCCTTTGTGGTCGCTGCACCACCGCGGTGGCGACGCGGCGAAATTGTCCTGGGTGTTTTCCTGCTGCCGGGTACCGCGCACGATGGAGCCGCGGGGGCCGACGAGGCCGACGGAGGTCAGCGTCAGCGCGGCCCCGTTGGCGAAGACGAAGTCGACGCGGTCGCGTTCGTCGGCTTCCGGCGCCCAGGCGAGTTCGGCGACGTCCACCTCGGCGTTGTCCGACGGCCAGGTGAGTCCGGGGTGGGTGGCCGAGTCGGGGTACATCGATCGGTAGGCATCGATGAAACCGGCTTGATGCAGACGCCGAGTGGACTCCCACGGCAGTACTACACCGTTGTGGTCGAACATGTGCGCGGTGGCGGGCGTCCAATCCAGCACGGACGGCTCGTTCAGGTCGCCACCCATGATGACCGAAGCCCCTTGTCCCATCTCGATTTTCGCGTCCGCGAGAAACGCGCTGATGACGTCGGGGCGACCGGAGGCCGCGTTCACACGATGGAGCACGGCCGGGTCCGTCACCGG
This sequence comes from Nocardia suismassiliense, assembly GCF_900269665.1. Lineage (GTDB taxonomy): Bacteria > Actinomycetota > Actinomycetes > Mycobacteriales > Mycobacteriaceae > Nocardia > Nocardia suismassiliense. The sequence continues at coordinate 3,787,640 of NZ_LT985361.1, read as the reverse complement.
GCCGCCCGGCAGCTTGTCGAAGTTGTACTCGGCGAACTCCTCCGGCGCCGGAACCCCGGGACCGTAGCCGCGGGGCAGGTTGGTGGCGTACCAGCGAAACTCCAGATGCGACGAGTAGGCGGTGAGCCGTGTGCCGTCGATGTTCAACCGCGCCTTGACCATCCACTGCAGGTCGGCGCTGTCCTCGATCGGAAACACCGTCAGAATGCCCGTGTCATGCGAGCTGACCGCATTGAAGTCGTACCCACGCCGGGCCAATTCGGCCCCGACATCCGTGGTGGCGTTGGTCGCCTCCGACAGCAGCGCGATCGAAACCCGGTTCTCGATGATGAGATCCGCGATCAGCTGGGTGCCGTGCGCGACCTTGCTACCGCTGTGCCACGTATTGAAGGCAAGCACCCGAACCTCGCGTGCCACTCCGGCCCCCGCCGCAGGCTCGTCATCGTTTCGCGTCATCAACCCATCATCACAAAGTGACAGCCCGTTCGGCGCCACGGCGCACCGCCGGAGCCGGTAGATCATGGTCGCCCGAACGCGCGCTCGATCAGGCCGAGACCAGCCAGCCTTAGCCGAGTCTGTACCGGGTCCGGTTTCGGCCGCCTCGGTTCATGCTTGAAGACGAATGAGGTTATGGCACAACAGGTCTTGGACACCCGGCGCAGTCCAGGCTTAGTGTCCAGTCGAACGGCCACGATCCGCAGTCCTATCACAGGAGATGACCGCATGAGCGTCACCATTTCGCCTGCCGTGCAACGCGTTCTCCCGCTACTCATCGACCCGCCGCCAGCTCCGGCCACCCCGAACGGCTACCTCGATCAACTCGGCTCACAACCTGGCGCCGACGGGCAAGATGTCAACACCGGCGTCGTGCAATCGCTGTGGAGCTCACGCATCGGTGCGTTGTTGTACGACCAGGCATCCACGGCCGCCCGGCGCGTCGTCGGCTTCCTGCAATCCCCCGCCGAACGACTGCACCTGCGGCCGGGGCAGACGGTGCTCGACATCGCGTGCGGCCCAGGCGAAATCACCGCGTCGCTCGCCAACACGGTTGGTCCGGACGGGCTCTCGATCGGCATCGACATCGCCGAGTCGATGCTCGCCCGCGCCGCCCAGCAGCACCGCGCCGACAACATCGCGTTCCTGCGCGCCGATGCCCCGCGACTCCCGTTGCGGGATAACACCATCGATGCGGTGACCTGCATGGCCGGGCTACAGCTCATCCCCGACCCGGATACCGCCCTGGCCGAGATGATCCGTGTCTTACGACCCGGCGGTCGTCTCGCCGTGCTGGTGCCGACCGTGGGTGCCGGTCCGCTCGAACTGATCGGACGTTACGTACCAGGCGTCGGCGGCGCACGTATCTTCGCTGACACCGAAATCGCGGACAGTGTCCGGGGTTTCGGACTCGGTGACGTAACCACTCGACGCCTCGGGACGATCCAATGGACCTGCGGGCACAAGATCGGCTGACGTAGCTCGCACGCTGCGTTGCCACGCGCCGATGAGTTTCCGGTCCCGCTGCTGCCTAACGATTGGTCGGTCCAGGTGCCCCGTCGCCCCCATCCGAGCCGGGGCGTTGGTTCTTACCGCCCGGGGCGTTGTTGCTCGACGGAAAGTTCGGGGTCCGCGATTGGTTCGATGATTCCGGCACGCCGGTCGACGGTGTCGATGACTTGGGCACACTCGTTGACGGTGTCGATGAGTTCGGCACGCTCGTCGACGGTGCCGAACCGCTCGTCGTGGGCTGTTTCCCTCCCTCGGTGCCGTGCTGCGGGGTGGTGGTCGTCGGCACTCGGCTCTCACTGGGCTGCACCGTCTCGTCGCCTCCGCTCGTCGAGGGGTCATCGGGCTTGTCGCTCCCGCCGCCACTCCACAAGTGCCCCACGGTGGTGACCTCGTCGCCCGAGATCGACTTCCCGGTAACACCCTCGAAGCCGGTGATCATCAGAATCGCGATGAGGAACCCGACCACGCTGGTGCCGACGATCAGCGGCCAGTGCAGGCGATACCCGCGACGTGCCTGCTCTGCGCCGGATTCGGCACCGGGCGATCGGAGATTCAGCTGGGGAAGGGCCACGGTGGGTTCCTCGCCGACGGACCGCCTAGCACCAGCCCCTGGCATCCTGCTGTTCGCGGGCTGCCACTGCTCCCTCGGAGGTTGATACCCGGCACCTGGCCGCATGTCGTTTCTACGCCCCGGCCACGCCTGCGCGGGCGGATGGTAGTTATCCGTGCGTTGTCCGGGCACCTGCCGCGGTTGCGGGACCGGCCCGGCCTGCTGCCGGGCACCGGAATCTGTCAGCGCCAGCGCCGCCTCCCTGGTGCGCTGCGCCGCCTCCTTCGTCTTGCGCATCGAGCGCAGGTACAGCTCGCCGCCGACCGTGGACACCACGCTTGCGATCCCGGCACCCGCCACGGTGCCGGCCACCCCCAGCGTCGATCCCAGAAAAGCCGCAGTGACCGCCGCCAAAGCTGCCGCGGTGACCTGCGACGGTTTGATGCCGTCCTTCTTGTCAGAGGTGCCGTCCCGCTCTTCGCCCATTATCCCGATCTGCTCGCATCGTCACCGTTTCAGGACTCGACGCTACAAGCCGAGCGGGCCGCCAGGCTCATTGCCGGGAATACCTGTGACACAACGCATTCCAGCCGCTTAACGAATATAAAGCCGACCTAACAATCACGAACAATCCTGCCTCGACAATCCCCACCGCCGCTCAATTCGTTCGGCTGCCGATCGATGCGGCCAGGAACGGCCACGAACGCTTCAGATCGTCTTCCCAGTAACCCCAGGAATGAGTCCCGACCGGACGATCATCCACCGTCACAGGGATTTTCAGTTCATTGAGCCGGTTCGCGAGGTTCACCGTGCAGTACCGGATAGCCGCTTCGATAGGGCCGCCGAACGCGATTTGGACCGGAAGGGGAATCCGACCGTCGCGCACCCGCGGGTCGCTCGGCGTGTCGTGGGGTGCGGCGGGAATACCGCTACCGGTACTGAGATAGATGGCAGTGCCACGCAACCGCTCCGCATGGACCAGCGGATCGTTCGCCCGCCACAGCGGCCCGTTGCGTGGCCCCCACATATTCTCCACACTCTGCCCACCACCCCAGTTCTCCACGGTGATCCGGACGAACTCCTGACCGATCGGGTCGGAGGTCTGCGCGCAACCGCTATAGGACGCAACACTTTTCCAGAAACCGGGCTTGGCGATCGCCAGATTCAGCACCGAGGTCCCGCTCATCGACACACCCACCAGCGTGCGATCCGCGTTGGCCCCCAAGAATTCCTCGATCACCGGCGGCAATTCCTCATTGAGGAAGGTCTGCCACTTGTTGTAGCCCAGAACGGCATCGGCCCGAACCCAGTCGGTGTAATAGGAGTTGCTACCGCCGACCGGCGTCACCACATTGACATCTTTGTCACGCAAGAAATCCACGACATCGGTCTGCGCGTCCCACCCACTCTCGTTCGGACCACCACCCGAGCCGTTGAGCAAGTACATCGTCGGCCGCGGGGAACTCGTATCGGCGGCACGAAGAACCTGCACCAGGATCGGCCTTCCCATAGCCGGCGAGAGCACCATGACATCCTGTTGCCGCCCGTCCCCATCCGCCACCGAAACCACCTGAGCCGAAACCGGTTCAGCGGTAGCGATGCTGCCCGGGCCGATCAAGCCGACGGCCACCAGTGCCCCCGCGAGCGCCCACCGTGGTACAGCCGTTCCCGTCGATCGCCGCAATCTCATGCACAACCCTCTCGTTCACGGTTCGCTATCTCTTCCGACGTCCTCTCGAAGACACGCCTGTCGCGCAGGCATGCCGAATCGGCGTCTACAGAACTTCGCGTTGCCACCGCCACCGGATTGGTCGTGCCTCAGCGCCTTCGCCTCATTGATTCGCCACTGCCGCCGGACCAGCGCCGACAAGAACATGCCGCCTCCGGGGCGAACCCCGGTGCACGCTCGAGTCGCGCCTCGCTACCGCTGCACAAGGATGAAAAATCGGACACACTGGGATGGTGCGAGCTGAGGATCCGACGCCCGACGAACTGAGGTTCTTCACAGCGTTGCAAGCCCGGGTGCCAGATATCGAGGAGTGGTACTACGCGGACGACGACGGCACGCTGTGGGTGATCGCATCCCTCGACTTCCTCGACAGCACCGGCTATATCCGTGACATCCTGCGCGTCGACTATGACGGCGTCTCCCTCCGCGGCGGCTGGAGTCCGACATGCATCCTCGGCGACGATGGTGTCCCGTTCGCCGAAGCGGGCATCGAGACCGGGCCGGATGGGCTGCGCCGGGACAACATCGCCCCGCTCAGAGCAGCTGAGGTCGCGGCGGAATGGTTCATTGCGGTCCGACAGCGACCGCCGCAGCCCGAGCCGAAGACCAAAAGAAGCCGATGGCGGTGGCTACGAAAGAGCGCCGTGTTGAGTCCACTGCGCAGGCGAGCGCTGGTCAGGGTTGGTTCGCGATGGCTGCGGCGGCTCGTTCGCTGATGTCGCGCAGCAGTGGGGCGAGTTCGCCGGGGGTGAGCAGGGTGTAGCGCATCGGCAGGAGCGCGATGTTGGCGGCCACGAATGGTGGTGCGTCGGGGTAGGTGGTGAGCACACAGGTGTCGGCTTCGGCGGGTTCGAGGACGCCCTGTCTGGCGCTGATGCGGCGCTGGGCAACGTCGAGGGGTTCGTGCAGGAGGACTCGCGCCTGGACGGTTCCGGCGCGGCGCAGCGAGCGGGTCAGCCAGCCGGCGGCGTCGAGTCCGTCGGGCAGGTCGCGGGGTGGGACGCGGACGCCGGTCTGGTGCAGTGCGTCGATGCGGTCGAGCCGGAAGGTGCGCCAGTCGTCGCGGTCGCCGTCGAAAGCTATGAGATACCAACGGGTTCCGGCCGCGAGCAAACGGTGGGGTTCGACGAAGCGCTTGCTGATCTCGTCGCCGGGTTTGGTGTAGGTGAAGCGGACCTTTTCGTGGGTGCGGCAGGTGGTGGCGAGTGCGGCCAGCGTTTCCGGATCCACCGGCGGACCCGTCGGGGTCGGCAACACCTCGGTGTGTGAGAGGTCGGTGACGCGGCGGCGCAACCGGCTGGGCAGCACCTGCTCGAGTTTCGCCAGCGCCCGCAGGCACGCGTCCTCGATACCGATGACGGCGCTGGTGGCCGCGGTGCGCAGCCCGAGCGCGATGGCGACGGCTTCCTCGTCATCGAGGACCAGCGGCGGCATGGCCGTGCCCGCGACGAGGCGATACCCGCCGATGTTGCCCTGCGTGGCGTGCACCGGATAGCCGAGGTCGCGTAGTCGTTCGATGTCACGGCGAATGGTCCGCGGGGTCACCTGCAAACGTTCGGCCAGCTCGATCCCGGTCCATTCACGCGGGGACTGCAGCAGCGACAACAGCTGCAACAACCTGCCTGAAGGATCACGCACACTTCATCCTGACACGCATATAGGTCATTGAACGCCCTATATGCGTCGTAGCGTGCGGTTCGTTGTTTCGGAAAGGAGAAAATGATGAAGATCGCTCTGCTGGGAACCGGATTCGGTCGAGCCCACGCTGCGGTGTACGCCGCACGCACCGATGTCGAGGTGGTGATGTTCGGCCGTGATCCCGACAAAACCGCGAAGACCGCGGCACAATTCGGATTCGACCACGCCACCACCATCGATGCCGCCTTCGATGACAATTCATACGATCTGGTCGACATCTGCCTGCCCATCCCCCTGCACGCCGAATACGTGCTGCGGGCGCTGGACGCGGGAAAACACGCCCTGGTCGAACTGCCGCTGGCCGACAACCTCGCCGACGCACAGCAGGTCATCGCCGCCGCCGAGCGCAGCGGCAAACACGTGTTCGTGGACATGTTCGAACGATTCATTCCCGCCAACAACGCCCTGGTCGACGCGGTAGCAGCAGGCACCTACGGCCGGCTCGAACAGCTGACGCTGTGGAACCTGACCGCACACCTGTGGCCCGGCGCATCCCTCGGCCTGCGCACACTGCCGCTAGAGGCCATGCACAGCGACATGGACATCATCGCCCGCACCCTCGGCCTGCCCGATGACATCGAGGTCGCCACCGTCTCGCGCGACGCCGACAGCGCCTGCATCGAGGCCACTTTGACATACGCCGACGCCTTCGTGCGCGACACCGTGTCCTCGTTGATGCCGATGTCCTGGGGCGCCCGCGGCGGGTACACCGCGACCTTCACCGAGGCCGTCCTGGAAGCCACCTCGACCATGGGTTTCGACGGCAAACCCACCGGGTCGGTCACCGCCTACCGCAGCGATGGCGTCCGGGAACTCGAGCTCCCGCCGGCCGATCAGTACACCGCCATGATCGAGCACGTCGTAGCGGTATTGCGCGGCGAAGCCGACAACCGGATCACCCCGGCCAGCGCACTCGACGCACTGCAACTCACCTTCGACCTCGATCGAGCAGTCAACGGCCCGCGCTGACGCGCTCGTCAGCCGCGAGATCTACAACACATCGGTCTTCCCCATCATTCCTGACGATCACGGACGCTGCGCCCGGGTTCGCACGGCATGGAACCTCGGTTCTCTTGGGAGAGAGCCGCTTTCAGCACACGCAGCGCATTGCCGCCGAGAATGCCGTGCACCTCCGCGCTGTCGAACCCGGCAGTTGCCAGCACCGGGGCGAGCGTGGGAAAACACCGAGGACCGTCGTATCCGTCGATATAGCCGGTAACACCGTTCATGTCCGTACCGACACAGAGGTGCTCGGCGCCGACCAGCTGCGCCAAATGTGCTGCATGCCTGGCGAAGTCGTCGACGTCGCGCAGCGTGAGCTTACCGAGGCGGGCCGGCCACAGGCCGATCAGCCCGCCGGTCGCGGCGATCGCCCGGACCTCCGTATCGCTGATGAACCGCGGAAAGTCCTGTACCGCAGACGCTGCGGTGTGCGAGCTGACCACCGGCGCCGTGCTGTGTTCGCACGTCGACATCGTGGTGGCGAAGTCGGCGTGCGCGAGATCGATCAGCATGCCGAGCCGGTTCATCTGCGCGACAACCTCTTTGCCGAGCGGACTCAGGCCCGCGGATCGCCGGCCGGCCCGGACCGCCCGGCTACCCCGGCCACCGAACGCGGACATACCGATGGTGCCGAGCCCGTTGTCCGCGTAGTGCACTAGACCGAGCACGCGCACACCCAGCTCGTGCAGGTCGGTCAACCGCTGCGGATCAGTTCCGACGGTATCCGCGCCTTCGACACCGAGCATGATCGCGGGCCCGCCCGGACGGGCGATCGATGCGGGATCGGTCACCACCGTGATGCCTGCCGCGGCCGCCTCGGTCCGCGCCGCGGTCAACTGCTCGACGACGCCGGCCCACGCGGAGCGACCCCGCCACCGGGTACCCATCGGATCGCCGACGGCGGTGATCACGGCCAAGTCGACGCGGCCGGGCCGCAGGTCGGACAACGGGTCGGTGGGGACCGACAGCACCTTTTTGCCCACGGCGCGCAACCAGCCGGGCACGATGCTCGGGCTGTGCGCGTGCATGTCGATGGCCGGAGTCGGCGCGCTCGCCTCGGCCGGAGGCAGCTCGTTACTCATAGCCGCGCTGTCCATACTCATAGCTGCGCTACGGGAGCTGATTTTCGCGTCGGCAATTGTGGTGCGTAACGGTCGAATTCAGCGGGGTCGTGCGCGCAGAAGATATCAGCCTGGCCGTAGCGTGCGAGTTCGCGAAGGCGTTCGAGGTTGTGCAGACGACTCGATTTATTGGATTGCAGGGCGTACTGGAATGCTCGCAGTCCGAGCGGGCAGGTCGGTTCCGCGTCGAGTTGGCCGTGGTAATCGTAGGCATCACCGGCGTGCAGCAACCAGCGCGGGCCGGTGTCGGCGCCGGTGTCTATTGCGACGCCGGTGTGGCCGCGGGTGTGGCCGTCGAGCGGAACGAGCAGGATTTCGGCGGGCAGGCCCGGAAGTTCGCGGATGGCACGGAAGCCGAACCATTCGGCCCCCTCGGCCTGATGCTCCACCCACTTGGGCCCGTGCGCCCAGGATGCTCCCGCATACCGTCGACGTTCCAGGAACGTGAGAGGTCGACGAGCAGCCGCGAGTTCGTCGGTGTTGACGTGCACGGCGGCGTGCGGGAAGTCCGGCAGGCCGCCGGTGTGGTCGATGTCGAGGTGCGTCAGCACGATATGCCCGACATCGCCCGCCGAGAAGCCCAGCCGCAGAATCTGCTGGAGCGCGGTCTCGGCGGGATCCAAGCTGGGGTGCACGCCCCACACGAATTCGGCACCAAGGTTCTTGACGGGTTGCGCAATATCGCGGGTCCCGATGCCGGTATCGACCAGCACCAGCGTTCGATCGGTTTCGATCAATAGGCAATGGCAGACGCATGTTCCGCGCCCGAAAAGCGATCCGGTCCCGTTGACGAGCCGGGGAGAAGGCGGGCGCAATGTGCCGCAATTGAGGTGATGTATCCGCATTGATACTCCTAGCGTCGGCGCCTGATGTGCATTCGGCTTTTCGCGGCATGAGGTAAGTGCCCGCGCAATCCGAAATATGGGTTCGAGTCCCGCGAGGCCATGGATCATGCGTCGCGGTCGGGCGGCCTGGCCGCGCTGAACCCAGCATGCCGGACATGCGCGGCAAAGTCTAGAAGAACTTCCAGACTTTGCACATCGTCGCAGCTAAGATCGGCGATATGGCGGCAACCGACCCTCCCGAACCCAGCCAGGCGACAGCTCCCCGCGCACGCAAGCATCGAGCCGCGGGGGCAGCCCGCCGCGACGCACTGCTGCGCGCAACGGTCGAGGTGGCCGCCGAGCGCGGCATGGCGGGTGTCACCCATCGCACGGTGACCGAACACGCCGGCGTCCCGCTGGCCACAATCAGCTACTTCTTCGAGTCGATCGATGCCCTCGCGACGGAAGCGCTGCGGGTATTCACCGCCGAACGAGTGCAGGCCCTGACATCGCTCAATGACGCACTCGCGGCGCAGCAGTACGAATTCGAGGACATGGCATCGCTGTTCGCCGATGCGACGGCCACGGATCGAACGCAGAGCATGGCCATTTTCGAGGCCTTCCTGCATGCCGGCCGCAACCCGGCGCAGCGCAAAGCGGTCGGCGAAGCGCTCGCCGCATTGCAGCGAGTCGCGGCCACCGCGCTCCGTGCGGCGGGGGCCAGCGATCCCGAGGGCGCGGCCGAATCATTCGTCGCACTGGTCGACGGATTCGCCATGCACGCGCTGGCCGAGGAAACACAGCAGGTCGACCGCGTCGGACTGCGGCGAGCGGCTCGCGCGCTGTTCCTCGGCGAGCTCGTAGCGGCAGGCAGAATCGAGGACGCGGTACGGCTGTCCGAGGGCAGCAGCTCCACCGGCTCGAAATCCCCTGGGAGTCAACAAGAATCGCGGTAGCTGACACCCCGTTTCCGGCGGCGGCACCGGTCCTCGCTCAGGGTGCGGAAACGAAGGCCTGGTGTTCGGGGCCGCGACCCCCCGCAACTACGTCTACGCCAAAGGATTTCGCGTTCTGGCACGATAGAGATCATGCGGCCGCTTCTGCTCCTCGATATCGACGGCCCGCTGACCCCGTTCGCGGCCAAAGCCGGCGCCAACCCACTGGGTTATCGCGAGCACAAATTCAAGATCTCCGGCTGGAGCAGGCGGCACCCGTTGCGCATGTGGCTCAACCCCACTCACGGTCCGGCCCTACTGCAAGTAGCCGGCCCCGCCGAACTCGTCTGGGCGACCACCTGGGAACACCAGGCCAACACCATGGTCGGCCCCGCCACCGGCCTGCCCAACCTACCGGTGATCCGGTTCGGCGACACCGGCCCCGCCTGGAAGTTCCCCGCCGTCGCCGCCTACGCCCCGCAGCGCCCGCTCATCTGGCTCGATGACGACTTCGGCATGTACCCCACGGCCCGCGACGAGTTCCTGGCTTCCCGCGGTGACACCCCCACCAACCTGATCCCGGTCAATCCCCGCACCGGCCTCACCGACACCCACTTCGACGAGATCCGCGAGTACTGGCTCAGCGTCTAGCACCTGTCGCAAAGTCCGGCCCAGGATGCATTCGCGGGCTGGATGGGACTTTGCGACAGGCCCACCAACCCGCCCCGATGGATGCTCCTGAGCAGCAACGGGATCGCTCTGGTGCTGCACACACCGACAACCCGGTTTCTAGCGGAACCCGCAGTGTGCGAGCGAATTCAGCAGCCATGTTGACCGCATCTGTTTCGATGACCGCAGACTTCGCGCCAAACATTGTGGTGCAGTGGACTGTTCGCTCGGTGCGGGCAAGGCGGTCTCCTGGGCGGGTCCGTTGCAGGCGACCACGGTGCAGCTGGCAGCACATTTCCTCATCGGATTCCTCTTTCTTGGTTGCGGGTGAGTTCGTCGGCGCGGTCGACCTCAGCGAGATCGATCCCGTTGGTTTCGCGGGCACAGAGCACGGCGACCACCGTCACGGCAGCGGCCGCGGCTAGATAGATCGCGATCGGCACCGACGAGCCGTACACATCGAGCAGTCGCACCGCGATGATCGGCGCGAGCGAACCGGCGACGATCGAGGTGACTTGATAGCCAAGAGACACACCGGAATAACGCATCCGGGTCGGGAACATCTCGGCCATGATCGCGGGCTGCGCGGCATACATGAACGCGTGGAACACCAAGCCGATGACGATCGCTCCCACAATCGCCGCGTTGTGTCCGGAGTCCATCATCGGGAAGGCGAAGAAGCCCCAGCTCGCCGCGGTGACAGCGCCGACCAGGTACACCGGCCTGCGCCCGTATCGGTCGCTGAGCCGTCCGGCGAAAGGAATCGCCACGAAGTGCGCGACGTGTGCGGCCAGCAACCACCACAGGATCACCTTGGTGTCCGCGCCGACGTGCACCTTCAAATAGGTGATCGAGAAGGTGACCACCAGGTAGTACATAATGTTCTCGCCGAGGCGCAGGCCCATGGCGGTGAACACGCCGCGCGGGTACCGCCGCAACACCTCGAGCGCGCTGAACGAGGCGGCCTTCTCCTGTTCGGTGATCTGTTGCGCGGCAAGGAAAATGGGCGCGTCGGTGATTTTCGTGCGCACGTAGTAGCCGATCAGCACCACCACCGCCGACAGCCAGAAGGCCACGCGCCAGCCCCAGCCCAGGAAGTCCGCGGCCGAGAGGGTCGAGGTCAAGGTCAGCAGTACGACGGTCGCGAGCAGATTGCCGACGGGTACGGCCGCTTGTGGCCAGGACGACCAGAAGGCCCGGCTGCGGCTGGGACTGTGCTCGGCGACCAATAGCACCGCCCCACCCCATTCGCCGCCGACCGCGAAGCCCTGCAGGAAGCGCAGGGTCACCAGCAGTGCCGGCGCCAGGTAGCCCACTTGCGCGAAGGTCGGCAGGCAGCCCATCAGGAAGGTGGCGACACCGACCAGGACCAGGCTCAGCTGCAACAGCTTCTTGCGGCCGTACTTGTCGCCGAAATGGCCGAATACCAGCCCACCCAGCGGACGCGCGGCGAAACCGACGGCATAGGTGACGAAGGCCGCCAGGATGGCGTCGAGATCACTCGTGCCCTTGGCGAAGAACACCTTGTTGAACACCAGCGTCGCAGCGGTGCCGTAAAGGAAGAATTCATACCATTCGACCACGGTGCCCGCCATGGACGCGGCAACGACCCGCCGGAGTCCTTGCGGCACCGGATCACTCGCCGGAGCTAGGTCGAAATCTATTTTGCTACTTGTCATTTCACTACTTTCGGCATTGCTGGGTTCGTCCGCGCACAGCGGTTCGGCCCCTGACGGATTCGATGGGGGCGGCAGGTGTCAACTGTCGATGGCCGCGACGACCGCCGACGCGCCGCTCCGGTGCGCGTGCAACTCGATGAAGGGCGCCAGCGCTTCAGGATCGGCCAGGACACCTGGGGCAGCGACTGTTTCGGGAAGCTCACCGCGCAAGATCCGTTTCACCGGTACTTCGAGCTTCTTTCCCGACAGCGTGCGCGGAACCTCTCGGACGCAATGGATTTCGTCGGGCACGTGCCGCGGCGACAGCTCATCGCGCAGCCGAGCCGCGATCCGCTCCCGCAGGCGCGCATCGAGGAAACGGCCATCGTCCAGCACGACGAACAAGAGCAGCTCGTCGGCCCCGGAGTCGTTGTCGGACAAGTGGATGACGAGGCTGTCCCGAATCTCGGGCAGCGACTCGACGGCACTGTAGAACTCGGCGGTGCCCAGTCGGACGCCACCTCGGTTCAGGGTGGCATCGGATCGCCCGCCGATCACGCAGCTGCCGTCCGCAGCGATGGTTATCCAATCTCCATGGCGCCAAAGACCAGGGATCGCCGCGAAGTACGCGCTGCGGTAGCGAGACCGGTCCGCGTCATCCCAGAACCCGATCGGCATCGAGGGCATCGGTTTGCCGATCACGAGTTCGCCCTCCCGGCCGATGGTCTGCCAGCCTTCTTCGTCGATCGAGTGCACGGCAGCGCCGAGCGCCCGGCACGCCATGACCCCAGCCCGTACCGGCAGCAGGGGCGCGCCGCCGAGGAAGGCGGTGCACAGATCCGTCCCGCCGGAGATCGACGCGAAATAGATGTCCGGGGCCACGTGCTCGTACACCCAGCGGTAGCCCTCGGCCGGCAGCGGCGCTCCGGTGGATCCGAGGCCGCGCAACGCGGACAGATCGGCGGTAGCACGCGGCGAGACGCCGACTTTGCGGCACGCCAGCAGAAATGGCGCGCTGGTGCCGAGATAGGTGGTGTGGCTTACCGATGCGAGCTGCCACAACCGGGTCGGATCCGGGTAGGCGGGATCTCCGTCGTACATGACTACCGCGCTGCCGACGGCAAGTCCGGACACGAGATAGTTCCACATCATCCAGCCGGTGGTGGTGAACCAGAAGAATCGATCACCCGGACCCAAATCATGATGCAGGGCAAGCGATTTCATGTGCTCCAGCAGAATTCCACCGTGCCCGTGCACAATCGGCTTGGGTAGCCCGGTGGTGCCCGAGCTGTAGAGCACATACAGCGGATGCTCGAACGGGACCGGTTCGAAGGTCAGCTCGCCGGAGTGCGCGACGAGCTGATCCCAACTGATCGCCCCCGGCCCCGGCGCGGCTGCCGGATCCAGGTAAGGCAGCACGACGAGCTGGCCCAGCCCCGTCAGCGCAGTGCGGATTTCGCGGATCTCCGCCGAGCGATCGATCGATTTCCGGCCGTATCGATAGCCATCCACGACCACGAGAACTTTCGGATCGATTTGACCGAGGCGGTCGAGCACCGACCTGACGCCGAATTCCGGTGGGCAGGAAGCGAAAGTCGCCCCCAGGCTCGCCGCGGCGAGCAGCAGCACCAGCGTCTCCGGGATGTTCGGCATATACGCCGCGACCCGATCACCGCGCCGCACACCGAGCCGGAACAAACCCTGCCGAGCGCGCGCCACTTGCTCGCGCAGCTCCGCGGCGGTGTAGTGCACCGGACGTCGGGTCTGCGAGTGCGCGATCACCGCGGTATCGCCGTCGGCCAGGCCGGGCATACGCAGCACCGCCTGCGCATAGTTCAGCGTGGCGCCGGGAAACCAGCGGGTATCGGGCATCCGGTCCGCGTCGGCGAGGATCTCGGTCGGCTGGGAGTAGGCGGGCACGTCGAAGTAATTCCAGATCGCGGACCAGAATCCGGCCAGGTCGTCGACCGACCAGCGCCACAATTCCGCGTAGTCGGCGAAGTCGGCCTCGCGGTCGCGGGCAACCCATTGCATGAAGTCCCCCATCCGGGTGCGGGCCCTGGCATCCGGTGGCGGGTTCCACAGCACCTCGTGGGCGGACTTGTCCCCGGTGTTCATTGCACTCCTATTGATGCGTTGCTGCCGAGCGGCGATGGCTTCCGGTGCGTTCGGGCACCGGAAGCCATCGCCCACGGGTCTCGAGAATCGGCCGGTTCAGGAACAGGCGGGGTCGATCACGTAGTAGTTGTCGCCGGTCTTGCGCAACTTCGTCGTGCCGGAGACGACATTGAGTCCCATGTCCTGGTTGGACCCGTTGGCCAGGGCCCGGCCACCACCGTTGTCATGTGCCCGCCCGGCCTGCACGTGCTTGTAGTTCGAGTCCGCGAAGCAGGGCTGAACCGGTGGGGTGGTCGTCGAGGTCGGCGGGGTCGTCGTCGACGTGGGCGGCGTGGTGGTGGTCGGCGGGTTGTCGTCCTCGTGCGCGATGATGAAGTCGCGCATGATCTTCAAGGCCTGGGCATCGGTGATTATGTTGAAATGGGTCTGGCTGGTCAGCAGCCGATTGTCGGCGCCCTCGAGTTTCGCCGAATCGGTCGGCGCCACATTCCAATCACCGGATGAGCGCAGTGTCAAATAGGCGACCTTGTCGTTGTGCGGAACCTCGGTGCCGGAGTTCAGCGCGGTCAAGAACGGCGTATTCGGTGCGGCGAACTGCTGACAGGAGACATACTGCTTGCAGTGATTGAACGTAGTGCCGTGATGCGGTCCCGCGAACGAAATGTACTGCGAGACGGTGTCACCGCCGCCGAGATTCTTGATGTAATAACGCGCGGCGAGGGTGGAAGCGGACCAGGTCGCCAGCACCACTCTGTTCGCGCCGGTCTGCTGCCGGACCTGATTCACCTTCGCGCCCAGTTCTTTGGCCGCGACCGCGAGATCCTGCGTCATCTTGCTGCTGTCGGTCCAGGTGAACAGCCGGTCGGCCGGCCAACCGTTGGACTGCAGGTTCTGCTTCATCGGTTCCATGTTCCCGACGTCTCCGGTCATACCGGGGATCATGATGACCGGATCATGGTTGGGCGCTGCGGCATGGACGGTGGGCAAGGTGGCCGCCAAGGCCCCGCCCGCGCCGAGCACCGCCGCGACCGACAATGCGGCCAACCCGCGACGCACCCAACCAGTGGTTTCGAAAAGCATCGTTGCCTCCTGCCCCGCCGAAACACGGCACCCGGGAGATGTGTGCTCGTCGCCCCGGGATTCGACGGGTTTGTGATGCGGAACACCCGAGGTGGTTTAGACCATAGGAACGCCCGGCTGCGGTGACGATGGGTACCGGCGACACAATCCCGGCAACGCCGATGTGCAGTTCACCCCGCGGCGGTCCGGATCTCGCAAAATTGGCGATCGTCCGCAACGGCGACATATCCGCTCGCTGTTCCGTGTGTTAGTTGCACATTGTGCGCCGCAATGGACGGCGATAGCGTGCGCTGTCACCACCTATGCGGAGGAGCGTGCACCTGGCCCCCGTGCGCGCCACAGATCCGCAGAGGAATCCGGTGAATCGGCACTGCCGGCCACCCGGTGACATCTAGGGTTCGATCAAGACCCTCCGGACCTAGTCCGTGCAGTAACCCTCGGAGGAGCAATGACGGTCATCCAGGGCAGTTCGATGCTCGATCTGCTGCTCGAAGACGCCGATATCAGCGCATACGACGCGGCGTTGGAACGGGCCAGGCAGGCGGGCGCGCCGGTCGAGCGGATGATCGAACTCGAACACGAACGCACCGTCGCGATGCGGCTGCGGGAAAAGCTCCTCAACCATCGGCGCAACGAAGCCGAGTTGCAGCTGCTCAACGACACGGCCAACGATCTGGCCGCCATGCGCGATCCCGACTCGATCCTGCAGGCGATCGCCGACCGGGCGCGCCGGCTACTGGGTTGCGACCTGGCCTACATCAGCCTCAGCGACCGCACCCGCGGCGACTGCTTCATCAAGGCCGCCTCCGGGAACATCTCCGGTCTGCTGAACGAGTTGCGGCTGCCCCGCGGCGCCGGAGTCGGCGGCAAAGTCGCCCGGACCGGCGAACCCTACAGTGTCTCTTCGTATTTCGATGACGACACCCTCGAGCGCACCCCGGAGATCGACGCGACGGTCGAGGCCGAGCGGATCGAGTCGCTGCTGGGAGTTCCGGTCAAACTCAAACAGGACATCATCGGCGTGCTGCTCGCCGCGCACCGCAGCCAGCGACCGTTCAGCAGCCGCGATATCGGCGCCCTGGTCATGCTGGCCGCGCACGCCGCCGTGGCGATCGAGAACTCGCGGCTGCTCACCGCCACCCAGGCCGCGGTGGCGGACCTGCGGGTCGCCAATGCCACCATCCAAACCCACCTCGCCGAACTGGAGCGCACCGCCGAGGTGCACGAGAGGCTGACCAAGCTCGTCATCGAGGGCGTCGACGTGGCCGCGGTCATCGAGGCGACTGCGGCAGCGGTGACCGGGAAGGTGGTCCTCCTGTCCCCGGACACCGATCCGCCGGCCCCGACCGATCAGGTCGAGGCGCTGGCCCGGCGCGCACATGCCAAGGGGCACAGCGTCGTTGAAGACCGGCTGTGCGCGGTCCCGCTGATCACCGAGTCCGAATCCCTGGGCACCTTGGTCCTGCTCGGCTCGGCGGCCGTCGACGACACCGATCGGCGCATCCTCGAACGTGCCGCCCTGGTGGCCGCGCTGGTTCTCGTCACCCGCCGCCGCATGGCCGAAGCCGAGGCGCGGGTCCGCGGTGAACTGCTCGCCGATCTGCTCGCCGCGCAAACCCACGACCACGATCTGCTTCGCCGTCGGGCGGCCCTGCTCGAGGTCGACCTGGACAGCTGCCATGTCGTGGTGGTCGCCGAGCTCGAAACCGAGCCCAGGGAGCCGGTTTTCGCCGCGATCGCCGCACTGGCCCGGCGCCTGCGCTGTTTGGCCACGGTCCGGCACCGTTCGGTGATTCTGCTGCTGCCCGGCACCGACGCCAGAACCATCGCCCGCGACGCGGCACGCGAGTTGACCCGCATCACGCGGGCACCGGTCACCGCAGGCGCCGCGATAGCCGAGGGTCCGACCACCGTCGCCGCGAGCTTCGAGGAAGCGGCGCGCTGCACTCGCGCACTGATCGCGCTCGATCGCATCGGCTCGGTAGGCGTCGCCGCCGACCTCGGATTCGTCGGCACGCTGTTCAGCGGCGAACCCAACATCTCCGGATACGTCCGCTCGGTTCTCGGCCCGGTCTTGGATTACGACCGGGAACGCGGAGCCGAGCTCTTGCAGACGCTCGACGTCTTCTGCGCCACCGGCCAGAACAGCACCAAAGCCGCGCAACTGCTGCATCTGCATGTCAACACCGTGACCCAGCGATTGACCCGCCTGACGCAGTTACTCGGCGACGACTGGCGCGAGCCCGAGCAACTGCTCGAAATCCAGGTGGCCTTGCGATTGCTGAAAGCGCAAGGCGCGTAGGCTAATTCAGCTATCCAGCGTCGACCCATAGTCGGGCAGCTCTACCCCGTTGATCGCACGCTCGACCAGTTCGGCGAACCATTCGCTGGAGAAGTCGACGCTCGGCTCGGCGTCTGGGCCGGGGACCTCGCGGCTGCGGGCGCTCAATCGGCCGATTTCCTGGTTGGCCTCGACGAACGAGCGCATCTGCTTCTCGTAGGCGGCGAATCCGGTTTCCGGGTTCCATCCGGCGGCGGCCAGCTCGCCGGCCAGTAGGTAGGCGCCGATCAGGGCCAGCCCGGTGCCTGCCCCGGACAGCGGCGACGGGCTGAACGCCGCGTCCCCGAGCAGCACCACCCGTCCGTTCGACCAGCGGTCCATCACCACCTGGGCGACCTGGTCGAGGTAGAAGTCGGGGGTGTTGTCCAGGTGCGCGAGGATGTCCTGGGTCAACCAGCCGAAGCCGGCCATTCGCTCACGCAGCAGGCGCTTCTGGGCTTCGACGTCGCGGTAGTCGACATCGAAATCCCCTGCGGGGAAGGAGAACATGGCCATCGCCTGGGTGGCGTCCGGGACGGGCCGCAGGCCGGCGGAGCGCCCGGACTCCTGATAGTCGATCAGCCAGCGGTCCAGCTCGAACTCGTTGGGCACGCTGTAGAAGGCCAGCACGTGCCCGAGGTGGCGGATGAACTGCTCGTGCGATCCGAAAACCATCGCTCGGGTAGCGGAATGCAGTCCGTCCGCCCCGACGACCAGGTCGAAGCGTCGCCGGTCGCCGCCCTCGAAGACCACGTCGACGCCGTCTGCGTCCTGGGCGAGTTCGGCGATGCGGTCGCCGAAGATGTATTCGACCCCGTCGCGGGTGTCGTCGTAGAGCACTTGTGACAGATCTCCGCGCAGGATCTCGATCTCCGCGATGTATCCGTCGCCACCGTGGTCATCGGCACGGTAGGTCTCCAGCACGTTGCCGTCCACGTCCACGGTGTACGCGCCGGCGGTATCGGTGCAGGCCGCGCGCACCGCCGCGTCCAGCCCCATCCGCCGGATGACCTCCTTGGCCACCCCGCGCGCATCCACCGCCTGCCCGCCTGGACGCAACGCGGGAGCCCGCTCCACCACGGTCACCGCGGCGCCCCACCGGCGCAACCAGTGGGCCAGCGCGGGCCCCGCGATGCTCGCCCCCGCCACCAGCACTTTGGGACCACTCACCTGCTCACCCGGCCGGATCGTGTGCTCGTGCGCAGGGTTCTCGACGCTCATCACTACCTCCATGTGTCTCCTCCCGCACCGGAACCGCCCCAGCGCGGGCACACCGCTGTCGGTGTATCCAGCCATATCGACTAGGCGCACACACGAAATTCATCGGTACAGCCGAATTCTGCCGCCTTCCGCACCGACCCGAGCGTCTGCTGCACTTCCACGCTCAGCCGACCCGAGTGTGTCGGCTGCCGGGGGTGCGGCTGCGGAACGCAGGGCAAACCATCGCGAGGCTGCCACGTTCCCCTCGGCTTTCAACTCGCCGCACGGTACCCGCTAATCGTCTCCGAAGATTCCACTAAGCAGTGGATTCTACGGTTGTCTCATCCATTCGGAATCGACCGAAAAAGGTGGGAAATGGCAAGTGCTGACTGGGATTTCGAGACGATGCCGAGCATCGGCCTGCGCACGGCGGCGAACCGAGAAGAGCTGCGCGCCGAGCTCGCGGATCTGTTGCAGCACGATCCCGCGACCCTTCCCGATACCGCCCGGCTCATCGAAGACCTCGGTTTGGACAGCCTCGACATGATGACCCTGTCGGCGTGGCTGGACTCCCACGGTGTGCGCGTGCAGACCGACCAAGAACGCCGCGGCACCGTCGGCGATATCCTGTCGCTCGCGGAAACCGTTGCGGGCAAACATGTTCAACTCACCATCCGGTCCGGGAACACTGCATCGTCAGACCCGGCCTCGGTGCCGGAACTGCCACCGTCACAATCCGATCCGCTCGCTCCTGTCATGCAGAGCTCGATGTTCCGGCTCGACGCCCTCCAGCCGGGCGACACCGAATACCTCTATGCGCTCGCGGTTCGCCCGGAGAACTGCTTCCGCTGGCGCTACCGCGGGGCACCGCCCGCGCCCGAACGTTTTGTCGAAGAACTGTGGGCGCAGGTGGTCACGCAGTACGTCGTGCGTCGCATCGACGACGACCAACCCGCCGGGCACGTCGTCGCCTACAGCGCCGACCGCCACGGCGGTCACGCCTACATCGGCGCGGTGTTCGAGCCGGCGTACGCCGGAACCGGACTGGCCGCCGAGGTGATCACGCTCTTCGTCCGATATCTGTTCCGCACCTTCCCATTTCGCAAACTGTATCTGGAGGTCCCCGGATTCAACTGGCCGCAGCTGAGCAGCGGCGAGGGCCGCTACTTCCAGGTCGAGGGCCGACTGCGCGACCACGTCTACTACGCCGGCCGCTACTGGGACCAATACCTCTGCGCGATCTACGCAGATCAAACGTTCGAGGAATCGACCTCGGATGGCAAGGAAAGGAAACTCTCATGAAGTCAACTGCTCGCCGCAGGATGCTCGTCGGCGTATCGAGCCTCGGGGTAGCCGCCGCAGCGATCGCGCCGTCCACCGCGTATGCCGCGACACCGGAACCGTTGGCCGCGGCACAGTTCGAGGCAGCGGCACGCACGCCGCTGCCCGCGTGCGTCGATGTCCGGCACTCGACCGACTGGCGCCAGAACAAGCTGGACGTCACGAACAACTGCGGCTACGGCGTCAACTGGTTCGTCGACAAGGAAGGACCCAACCTGGATTGCCGGCACACTCCCGCAGGCGGCCGCGACCGCGTTACCTGGGGTATCCAAGACGCCTATCACGGCACCTACAAGTGCGGATGAGCCAGCGGGCGAATCCCTTTGCTTGCATGGGGATTCGCCCTATCCACAGCCCAGGCACCTATCCGGTCGGCTACCCATCGTCGAGGCTCTCGATTCTCATTGCCGTCGAACCGATTCGGATCGTATCGCCGTCGGCGACCAGGGTGCCGGTCACGATTTGCACGCCGTTGACATAGGTTCCGTTCGCCGAGCCGAGGTCGACGAGCAGCATCCCGGCCTGACGAACGACAAGCCGCGCGTGATGCCGACTCACGCGTGCGTCGTCGAGGACCAGATCGTTGTCCGGTTGCCTGCCGATCCGAACCCCGTTGTCGATCTCGACAGTCCGGCCATCCGACACACGCAGTACCGCGCGCGGTGCGGATTGTGTTGCCGCCGTGGTGGTTCTGCCACGCGGTAACTCTATCGGCAACAGCGGCTGCTGACGCCGGACCTGCTGCTCGAGGGCCAGGGTGACCGGATCGGGATCGAGCCCCTCCAGTTCCGCGAGATTCGTCCGTAGCCGCCGGCACGCGTCGAGCGCCTCGGCTTGCCTGCCGGCGAGGTACAGCGCGGTGACGAGCCTGCGCCACACGGCCTCGTTGACCGGATGGCCGGCCGCCAGTGTGCTCATCGCACCGACCGACTCGGCCGCACGCCCCAGGGCGATTTCGGCGTCGACCCGGCTCAGCACCGTATTCAGGCGGCGGTCGGCCAGCTCGGCCGCGAAGTTGTCGGCGAAGCCGAGGCCGCGCAGGTCGGCGAGCGGGTCGCCGCTCCACTGCGCCAGTGCCGTGTCGAAATGCGCGAGCGCACCGGCGTGATCGCCCGCTGCGGCCGCCGCGGTGGCTGCGGCACGCTTCGATTCGAAACGCGCTGCGTCGCAGCAGTTGTCGGAGAGTTCGAGCTGATAGCCGGGGGTGATCGTGCGAAGGATCGCGGCCGGGTCGGCCCCCGCCGTCCGCAGGGCTTTGCGGATATCGGCGACGAACACGTGCAGCGTCGGGGCGAACCGGCGCGGCGGACGGCCGTCCCAAATACCGTTGGCCAGCGCATGAGACGACACCACCCGGCGCCGGTTGACGGCGAGCATCCCCAGCACCGCCCGAGGCTTGGTGCCGCCGATATTCAGTGCCGAGCCGTCGACCAGCAGCTGTACGGGTCCGAGCAAGCGCACTTCCACCGACGGCACAGTCTCGTCGGGCATCTGCCCAGGATAGGCGGTGGCGCCGGAACACAGCGGGTATTCTGGATGCGTTCTCGTGCAGGAGGTGCAGTATGGCCGCCCCGTCCTTGCTACGGGGTACGGTTTTCGCCGACCATCTCATCGTCGAACGTCTCGGCTCCGGCGGTATGGGCACGGTGTACCTGGCACACCACCCGCGGCTACCGCGGTCGGTGGCGTTGAAGGTGCTGGATCCCGAGCTGGGTTCCGATCCGCGTTTCCGGTCCAGGTTCGAGCGGGAAGCGGAATTGGTTGCGCAGCTGGATCATCCGAATATCGTCGGCATTCACGACCGCGGCATCGAAAGCGGTCTGCTGTGGATCTCCATGCATTACGTCCCCGGTGGCGACCTCGCACGCCACCTGCGCCGGCATCGGCGCGGACTGGACCCGCGCCGCGCGGTGCACATCGTGACCGAGGTCGCCAGGGGCCTCGACCATGCCCATCGGCGAGGCTTTGTGCACCGAGATATCAAGCCCGCCAATATCTTTCTCGGCACCGAAGACCGCATCCTAATCGGAGATTTCGGTATCGCCCGCACCACCGACGCGGATGCCACCGAGACCGCCGGGCCGCCCATGCTCACCCGGGCCTACGCCGCACCGGAACAGTGGGCAGGCGAGGCCACGGACTCACGTACCGACGTCTATGCCCTCGGTGTCACGTTGCACGAACTGCTCACCGGCCGGCTCCCGGGTGCCGTTGCCGCCCAATCGCTCCCGCCGCGCCTAGCGGCCGTGATCGCCAAGGCGTCCGCTGCCGACCCCGCCGATCGCTACCAGACCTGCGGTGACCTCGCCGCCGCCGCGACCACCGCGCTCGCGACGAACCATCGTCGCCACCTCGCATCGGTCGCATTCGGCACGACCGTGACCGTGGCGGCGGCTTTCGTAACTTGGGATACCTTGCGCCCCAACCTTATCGACGGCGATCCGTGGCCCGCACCGGGCGTGGTGGAGATACCCGGCCCGCCGTTCCCTCTGCAATGCCCCACGCCCTACCTGAAGTCCGACCGCGGCCCCAAAGCACTGTGCACAGCAGTAGATACGGCCAAGAACGAGGCAACCTTCTACTTCTACTACCCGCGCACCAACGAACGGGAGCACCGGGAAGGGCCCTTTTCGATCCAGAGCCAGAGCGAGCCGGTCAAGAAACAAAAGGACGGCACCACTTACGTGAGCGGTCCTACCGTGAAATCGTCGTTCGCGGGCGCGGTCAATGTCGGCCACCGCTACGACGCCGACCGCGAATACGGCGCCTTCGCCCGCGATACATTCGGCGGTCTGCTGCCTTTCCTGGCCACTTTCGAACCGCTACCGGTCTGCCGCACGGTCACGGACTGCTGACCTGCACTGCGAGGGACGTGATCGACTCCCTGCTCCGGCCATTTTCCTTCTCGCGAAACCGACTGCCCGGACGGCAATTTCGGTATACTAACGGGCGGTGAAAGGGGGCGGAAGTCACCTCTACTCGGCTGAGCGACGCGCCCAGATTTCTTCATCGAACGCTGCTAGGACGCTCTATTCCGAGTGATGGGAAGCGAAATGAGTATCAGTCAAAAGATTACCGCCGGCGAACTGAACGATCTCACGTTCCACGGCAAGCTCGAGAACGGTCACCTGGTGCCCGGAGGCCTGCTCGGCGACCAGGCCGCGATGGACGACATCGAGGTCGGCATGTACGTCCTGGAGAAGGACGGCACGCTGATCGCCTGCAACAAGACCGCTATCGGAGCGTGGGGGCGCAGTCCTGAACTCGGTAAGAGCGAGAAGTACTGCGGCGCGTTCCGCCTGCGTTACCCCTCCGGTGAGGTCATGCCGCACGAGGCGGCCCCGCCGTCGGTGGTCATCAACAACGGTGGCACCGTGCGCGACGCCGACGTCATCTGTGAACAGCCCAATGGTTTCCGGCTGCTCGCGCTGGTCAACGTCTTCCCGATCCGCGATGAGTCCGACGAGGTAGTGGGCGCGGTCAACATCTTCCGCCACAACACCACCAAAACCGTGCCGGGACTGCTGGAGTCGGCAGACGCCGGCTGAGCACCACTGCACCAGCCACGCAGCGCCTCTCCCCCGCCGGGCTTCACCCGGCCGGGAGAGGCGCAGTCGTCCACTTCAGAAGTCGACCACCTCGCCCTCGACCCACCGGGGCAAACGATCAGCGATGAACGACGCCAGATCCCGGCCGCTGGTCTCGACCTCGCGGATCTCTTCGAGATACTTCCCCATCGCGCGTTGTGCGGTAGCGGTCGAGCTCGTCTCGAGGAATCCGGTTCGTTCGATATGCAGCCCCTTTTCCAACGATTCCGAGCCCCCCTCGTAGATGGCACGTTTGAGGGCTTTGACCGCAACCGGTGACCTGCGGGCAAGCCGTGCAGCGGTACTGCGGGCCTCGTCCAGCAAGTCGGCCGGCGCGACCAATCGGTGCACGAGGCCGATGTCGCGCGCTCGGGCGGGAGTGATCGGGGCACCCTCCAGACACAATTCCAGCGCGCGGGCAGCACCGAGCACCCGCGTAAGCATCTGCGTGCCACCGCCGCCGGGGATGATCCCGACCAGGATCTCCGGTTGACCGATCTCGTAGGGGCCGTCGGCCATCAACCGGATATCGCAGGACAGCGCCAGCTCACAGCCGCCACCGAGCGTGCGACCGTTCAGCGCGGCGACGAATACCTTGTCGGAGTCGCGCATTCGGCGGCACACCTCGTGATAACGACGCAGATCGGCGACGCCACCCGCACCGGCCCGGGCCAGTGCCGCCTGTGCACCGGGAACATGATCGGCGGCGCGGCTGGTGTGCAGAGCCGCGGCGGCGGCGCGCCGGGTCAGCGTGACCGGCGATGCCTCGGCGCCGGCCAGGATCTCGGCGACGTCGTAGTGGCTGACGAACACATCCTCCACCGCGCTGGTGAGCACTACCGCGCGGACGGCGTCCTCGCGTTCGAGCGCGGTGAGCAGCTCCGCGAGAGCGGTCATGATGTCACTGGTGAGGAAGTTGTAGGGCGGATTGTCCAGCCATACGGTCGCGACGGTGCCGTCACGTTCGGTACGAATCATGATTCCTCTTCTGCCGAAGGTCTTTTCACTGTCGAGCGCGACGCAGTCCGAGCCTGATCACCGCAGGCATCACCCGCTGGTAACCGACCGGGAACAGTCGCTGGACCACGTCCAGCGCGACCGCGTCCGCACCGATCCGCACTTTCGCCTTGCCGCGCCGGATTCCGTCCACGATCGCCAGCGCCGCCTGCTCCGGTGTCGTGCGCGCTATCCGGTCGAACATCTCGACATTGGCTGCGGCAGAACCGGCCCGAGCGACACCGGTGCCCTCGATCCTGGTCGACCGCGCGATATTGGTCCGGATACCGCCCGGATGCACCGCCATGACGCGCACGGACGATCCCGCGAGCCGCAGTTCCATCCGCACCGATTCGGTGAATCCACGAACCGCGAACTTCGTTGCGCTGTAAGCGGATTGACATGGCATGCCGAGCAACCCGAACACGCTCGACACATTGGCGATGGTGCCGCCGCCGGATCGCTCGAGAATCGGATAGAACGCCCTGGTGCCGTGCACGACGCCCCAGAAGTTGATGTCCACGATCCAGCGCAGACTCTCGTCGCTGATCGTGACGCCATCCCCGAGCACCGCGACTCCGGCGTTGTTCAGCACGATATTCACTCTGCCCCAGCGCCTTTCGACGCCGTCGGCGAAGGCATAGATCGAATCCTCGTCCCCCACATCGACCAGATGCGTGCTGACCTCGGCACCGAGCCCGGCCACTCGATCCGCCGTCTCCTTCATTCCCAGCTCATCGATGTCGGCCAGGGCCACCGTGGCACCGCGGCGGGCGAATTCGACAGCCGTCGCCGCCCCGATCCCCGACGCGGCTCCGGTCACCACCGCCACCTTGCCGTCCAGCCGCCTATCAGACATGTCGCAGCCCTTCGCTCGGTCTCACGTCGCCACATTAGAGAACTATCACTCTCCAACATGGAGTTCGGCCCACCTCCGGACGAAAACTGTCTGCACGCACAACCGGATGCGCTAACCATCAGCCCCGTGCACATAGCGTCTATTGCCCGCCGCGTGCGGTACTGACCAGCCCTGCCCGGCCCGGAACCTCTACTAGTCGAGCCCCGATAAAGTACTTTTGGCACAAAACTACCTTGTGGTAATGTCACATCTCTACCGAGGAGGCAGCGATGGAGACTTCCACAAAGCAAGACACCACGCAGGACCTATCTCAGATCGTCGGCAAGCACCTCATCTACACCTACGACAACGGCTGGCAGTACGAGCTCTACGTCCGCAACGCCACCACGATCGACTACCGCATCCATGCCGGCATGGTCGGCGGCCGCTGGGTCAAAGGGCAGTTCGTCGACCTCACCCGACTCGACGCGGACAACTACAAACTCTCCTGGACCGAGCCGACCGGCACCTCGGTCAGCGTCAACATCATGCCCGCCCAGCGCCGACTCCACGGCGTGATCTTTTTCCCACAGTGGGTCAAACAACACCCGGAACACACGGTCTGCTTCCAGAACGAGCACCTGGCTGAAATGGCCGAGTACCGCGACCAGGGCCCCACCTACCCGATCTACGTGATCGCGGAGTCCGCCCGGATCACTTTCCTCGAAGACCGCGGCCTCGACGACGACACCGTCATCGCCTGCGCCCCCGCGGACCTGCCCGCCGACTACGTCACCCGCACCAACTGATCCCACCGCACCGCGAGCCGAGCGATGGGATCCGGCCCGATTCGGACCCGGGCGGCGTGGGTAACCTCTTCGGGCGGCGCCCTGTTCGCTCCTGTCGATGGCGGTGCGCCCCGACGCCCAAGCCTCCGCACCGTCCTCGGACGCCGCCGGGTGTGGCCGAACTAGCTGTCTTGGTCGATGTTATCGGTTGGCGCACAAAGCTTGTCGAGACCTCGCCGGAGGAGATAGACGGCGACACCGTGCACAGTTGGCCCGGCCAGCAATTCGGTCAGCAGGCCAGCCAGTCGCGCGACACCTTCGGGACTTTCGGTGATTCTCCGGACGTCGGGGTTGCCGCAGATCAGATCTTGAAGCTCGGAGTGGTTGGTGGCGAACCAGTTCTGCGCACGTCGCCGTAGGTCCTGTTCACCGCCGCTATCGTTTCGTGCACCGTGGACGAGTTGTGCTCCGAACTCCTGCAACAGTTGTTCGTCCGTCAGGAGCCATAGCCGCGCGATTTCCTCATCAATCGATTCGAATCCGGTGTCGGCCGTTACGAATCCCTGTATCGCCGTGAATATTTCAGCAGCACGGCCAGGGGGTTGACCCGCTGCACGGAGTTCGAAATCGATACCTGCGTCGGCGGTACTGCGGGTGACATAAACGATGGCCATGGATTCGAGCCGGTCGTCGAGGATCAGGAACCCGATGATCCACTCGTTTTGATCCTCGATGGTGGGGAAGGTGAATCCGAGTCGCTGGAGGTCCTCGATCTCGGTACGGCCGGGCCAGTGGCTGAGGTGGTAGGTCCACTGGGTGGTCACCGGCACAGCGGGCTCACTCATCGGTTCCGCTTCGCCAGATGATCCAATCCTGGGAACGCAGGTGATTCGATAATGCGGCGTGTTCTCCGGTCAGCTGGTGTGGCCCCTCCGACGGGAAGGCGGCGATTGTGACAGGACGGCGCAGTCGTTCGGTCTCGCGGCGGGACCAGAACAACAGTCGTGGTGCTGCTCGTTCGACAAGCTTGTGATCGATGTACCCATATGTCGGGGCTTTGTCGTCGTACTCAGAGGTCAGGCCGAACTCCGGCAGTCGTTCACGTGCACGTTCGGCGATCGTGTTGCTGCAGATCTGGATGTCGTAGTCGCTGGGTTGTCCGGATATGCCGAGCCGCCAGTAGGAGTCGAACGGTCGCTCGTGGGGCCGGTTGTCTGGGTCATCCCACACGCTGACCAACTGTTCCATGATGGCGTCCAATTCGAAGGACAACGCATAGTCCCCCCTGATCTGCCGGATGTATCCCCCGATCTGATCCCGGTTATAGGCCATCTGCTTGTGCCTACCGGAGTAGAACTGGCCAGAACTGCCTTTCAGTCGCACGTCGATCTGAGTGATGCCGTCGAGAGCGGCAGCCTTGACCAGCTCGTCGACAAACTTCTTGTAGTCGTCGGGTGTCATGCCGAGCGGAACTGTCTTCGCCGACATCTCTCGGAGTTGCTCACCGCAGACGCCGAGGAACTCCAGATGCGCGTCGGTCGGCCGGTAACCCGCACTGTCTTGCGGATACGTCACGTGCACGTCAGAGTCGGTCGAAGGCAAGTCACCCCTCCTGTCGTCTCCCGAAGCGTGGGTGGACCCACATCAATCCTAGGGCGCGGTTACTCGACCTCGAAGTCGCCTCGGGCCACCTTGGCCTGAGCCCGACGGAACGGCCGCTCCTGTAGTCCCGGTGCCGCACGGTCTATCTCCGATTTCCGATCGGCGAAGCGCCGCAACGCCTCCCGCACCTGGGGCAACGGCACCGAGGATCGTGGATCCAGATCGAGATCTCGGGTTTGACGTACCTCGACGCGCAAGGCTGCGAGGGAACGACCGGTGTCCAGATGCTGTTGCGCGGACTCCTGCGGGTTCACCAGCGTGAGCACCGCAGAGGAAGCGCTGGCGGTCAGTGCCGAGATAGCCGCAAGCGACGGCGACCATTCAGCCACGACCGCAGCCGCAGCGACTGCGCCGGCCACCGCGGCCGTGCCACCGAGAAGACGGTGGAACCGTTGAGCGGACTCGGCCGAGGCGAAGTGTGCCTTTTCCGTGTACAAGAGATCGCTGATCAGCTGCTCCGCCTCGTCCCCGAAACGACTTCGCATATCGCCCACAATCGCCCCTTTGCCCGCACCGGCATCTTATATCGACACCCTCGGCGGAGCGCCGATGGCATCGAGATCAGTTGGCAGGCAGCCGATTTCCTTAGGCTGAGGACCGTCTCTCAACGGCCGACATACGCGAACGCCGCCCAGTGCACGGGATCCCGCATCGGCCGGGCGCGGGGACCGTGCACGGCCAGCCAATTGTCGAATTCGGCGCTGACGACGTCTGAGAATCCGATCTCGTTGTTCAGCTCGGCGAACCATCGGCGTAGCTCACGGGTCGTGACCGTGCGTAACCATAGTCTGACCTCGCGGAGCTCGGCGCTGGTCACGCATTCGGGGGCGGCCGCGTGCAATTGGACTAACCGTCCGATCGTGACGAAGGCGACCGGGTCGTCCACCGGCCACATGCTCGCGCAGACCCCGCGAAAGCCTGCTTGAAGCAACCCCGAAGGCAGACCGACTGTTTCGTTGATGAATGTGGTGGAGACCTGCGCCGACGAGCAGGCCATCACGACTGCGATGTCACGTCGACGGCGTGGCAGCCGATCCAGAAGAGCTGCCGTGAGCGCTCCGTCGTCGAGGTCCAGGCACGCGCCGTTCTCGACGTCGTAACGCGCGTGCCCGCCCAGTACGGCACAGCGTGTTTCGGCCAGGGCCGTGAGGGTCCAGTCCACCGTGGTCGGCTTTGCGCCCGTGGGGGTTACCTCGGCGTCCGGGAAAAAGGCACGTAACACCTCCCGGTCGCCATTCAAGAACGTGAGATCCGGCGCCGCGCTGATCGCGATCGTGGGTGGCCCCGTGGCCTGCGGTGCGGCGGTTGTGGCGAGGTGCCGCAGTGTCGGCAGCGCCCGGATCTCGACGAGATCATCGAGCCATGGCCCGTTCACCATGCCTGCCGAATGCAGCGGCAACATGGTGGTGTGCCCGGTGGGAACCATCGCCCATGCGCTGTCGGTGCCGAGTTCTCGGATCAGCGGCGTCGCCATCGCAGTCCACAGCCACTCGGCTGTGTCGATCGCATTGTCCGGGCTTTCGAGGAGGTGATCGATCTGTTCGATCACAGTCTCTTCATCGAGTTCTGGCAGTTCGATCGATGCCGCCTCGCCGTTCGGCTGGAGGATCAACGCAGTTCCGCCGAGGGCGTGCGTTACCAGATAGATTGCCAACGTGTCCGGGCTCAAATTTCTGGCCAGGTCCTGAATCTGAGGTCGGCTGCCGAACTCGCCCATCTCCGGGATGCTGCGGATCGTCTCGACGGCTGCAGATAGCCTCGCGGCGGCTTTGGTCGTGTCCCGAGCATCGCCGAAGCCTTCCTCGAAATGTCGCTGTGCGCGGGAATATTCGGCAGCGGCGAGTCGATACTGCGCTACTGCTTGCTCGTGACCGGGAATGTCGGACAGGAGAGGCGCGTTTCGCGCATCGACAAGGCAGTGGCGGACACTCTCCGCAGCGCGTATCGCCTCGCGTGGCCCCGCGCCGGCCAGCACGAGAGGAACGGCGGTGGCGATCAGGCCCTCGCTGACAGTCAGCACGTGTACGCGTTGGTGGGGACTCGGTGCGCCGTGTCTGGCCCAGTTCCAGAACTCATCGATCAATCCGATCATCTTCTGCGCCGCGTCTTGTTCGGACAGCGTCCGGTGACGTACCGCGTCGGTGAGAACCAGCCCGAGATTCGTGACACAGCGGGCACGGTCCGGGTCGGAAGTGGGAACCATCGTGAGGACTTCGATCGAAAGATCCACCGCTTCAACGAAGTCGACATCTCGCACGACGTCGGCACCTACGCATTCCGCAATGACCGCGGCGAGGTTGGATCGATTGATGTGATGTTCAGGATGGCCGCGCGGGGTAAGGCAGTCCGCTTCACGAGCCAGTCGCAAAGCCTCGACCAGCCTGTCGCTCTCCAAGACTCCCGCGCGTACAGCGTCGACCACAATGCTGCTCAGTGTGGAGACGTACAGCACCCGGTCCGGATCATCGGCACCACACAGGCGCACCGCTTCCTCGGCTCGGTCGACGGCCTCGGGCAGGTACTGCCCCTCGTCGAGCTCGGCCAGCAAGCTCGCGAGAGTGCAGGCTCGGGACGCACGAAGTGCGGCATAGGATTCCGGCGTGCCATCGAGCGCTTGCCGCGCCAGCTCGACGCCGACCCAAAGATCAGCCGGTTCCACAATCCCCACTTGGACGGCGGTGAACAGCGTGGCCGACAGGTTGGCGAGGAACCCCACCCGGTCGGGGTGTCCTTCCTTTGTCACGGCCACCGCACCGTAACCGAGTTCCACTGCTCGAATCATCTCCGCAGCCGGAATAATGCCGCTGGACACAGCTGCCGAGATGCGCACGGACAGGTTGTCCATCCGCGCGGCCCGGTAAGGGCTATCAGCCTCGGTGCCGGCCAGCGCCGCCTCCTGTAACGACAGCGCGGTGCGCAACTGCTCCTGATCGCACCACCCCGCAGCCCAGCCCTCTGCGATCAAGCCACCGAGGTTGGCCATCTGCGAAATCTTGTCGGGGTGGTAGTCCGGAGTTGCCGCGACTGCGGCTTCTGCAGCACGGATCGCATCGACCAGTTCGGCGGCATCGTGCATACCAGCATCGATCGCACGCGAAATTGCGTTGCACTCCAGCATTACCAGCGCTGACCTATCTGGATCGTCCTGCTCGACCAGCGCGGTGGCCGCCCGTGCGTGACGGACTGCGGTCGGCAGCATCTCCGCCGGCAGCACCATCGCCCAGATCGCCTGGCACAGATGCGAACTCAATCTCGACAATCGCCAAGGAAGGTTCGGATCGTCGGGCTCGGTTCGAGATACCGCCTTCTCCAACCAATCCACGGCCTCTCGTAGGGAATCAGCTGCGAGCACGTTGGTTTCCACTGCGATTCCGATCCGATATCCGAGGTTGGACTCGAACCGCGCTCGGGCGGGGTCGTTCTCGTCACACAACTGCACCGACTGCCGCGCCAGAGCCAGTGCTTCGACCATCTGATCAGCGGGAAGGTCGCCACGGTCCACCAGGTCCGAAATCACCGAACTGACTGCCGAGGCTACCTCCGGATACCGCGGATCATCCGTGGATATCTCGCGCATCCCCCTCCGGCCGAGCGATAACGCTGGGCCGAGCAGCCACACCGCCCCGTCGTCTTCGTAACCATTGATCAAATCAGTAAGCAGGTCTTCGATCTCGCTGTACAACTCCGGACCGATCGTCTCCGACGACGCCAAGATTCGAGCACGGACGACCCGCCGCTGCTCGTCCAAGGCCGCCGCCGTCCCCCGATCACGCGCGGCATAGAACAGCCCCGTCGTGTCGCCGACCGAGCGCTCCCCGTCGAGGACAACGCCGAAAGTCCTCAAGTAGTTTTCCGCGACCTCGGCCGCTGCCGCCATCTCATCCAAGTGCCCTTCGAAGCGGACTAAACCGACCCCTGCCGCTTCCCAACGGCCCTCTGCCAACTCCAGGACGGCGCGCACACATTCTTCGTCCACACCTGCGGTTCGCGCGGTGGCGAATATGAACGCGTGACGAAGTTCCGGGTCGCTGCTTCTCGTCGCCGCTTCCGTGACCGCACGCACAAGCAGTGGCAGCACCCAGCTCGCTCGACCATCGCGCATCTCGGCGACAGTTCGCACAACCGTATCAACGAGCCCGAACGTCGTTTTCGACCGTCTGGCCGCGTCCAATACGGCCAGAATCGTGCATTCCTCGACAGCGGGCTCGACACCGACTTCGACTGCGCGTTGCACATACAGTGCGGCCGCGAGATCCCTGTCGCACAGGATCCTCGCGACAACAGCATCGACCAACGGCGGGTTCGCACGGAGCAAGTCCGCACGCTCGCTCCAGCCCGCCGCGACAAAGTGCTCGACACTGCCGTGCAGGGTCAAGGCACTGCTGGTGACCTCTGACGCAACGATCTCAGCCAGGATCGACCGTAACGTACGATTCTGCCCAGACAGTGGTTCGGCTTGCCCGCTCGCCACCATCAACAACTCCCTACGCCCGATGTTGCCAACGCTGAACCCCACAACTGGATCGAGCAATTTCGGGTAGGTCGCGCACGACTGCGCGCCCCGGTCTCGGACCGATCATGCAGGGAATCGATATACCGACGGCATCGACTCTAGCTGTTGTGCGGTCGGATGGGCCGAACCCCCGAGGCAAGGTTCTGGGACAGGCGTGACGAATTGGGCGACCGGCTGCCGGCCGGACGAGTTGCCGTCGCGGG
The DNA here is from genome assembly GCF_900269665.1 of Nocardia suismassiliense. Classification (GTDB taxonomy): domain Bacteria; phylum Actinomycetota; class Actinomycetes; order Mycobacteriales; family Mycobacteriaceae; genus Nocardia; species Nocardia suismassiliense. The sequence goes on along the minus strand of NZ_LT985361.1, from coordinate 3,755,302 downwards.
CGGCCGATCCTTGTTCCGCCGATATCGAATCGCGGATGCTCGAGGCCGGATGAGTTTGAACGCCGGTGGGGGGCGGTTTCGGCGTGCTACCGTGATCGGCAGCGCGACCTTCTGCGGTCAGCGGAAGTCCAATTCGTCGGTCCTGCAACGTATCTGGTCCGGCGCTGTGGGGAAGGGGAAATTCTCATGCCTTTGCCGACCGAACCAATTGGAAGTATCCCGCGGCCAGCGGCGTTATTGGCAGGAATGCAAGACCACGCCGCCGGGCGTATTGCGGACGAAGCTCTCGCCGATCTTTATGACGCTGCGGTGCAGGACACCATTGCGCGTCTGGAATCGGTTGGGTCGCCGGTAGTTACGGACGGCGAGCAGAGTAAGCCCAGTTTTGTGAGCTATCCGCTGGCCGGATTGACGAACCTCAGTCCCGATGGTGCGGTGATCCCCTTCGCGGACGGTCACACGCGGCAGTTGCCGGCGTTGAGCGCAGGGCCGTTTCGGTATGCGACGTTCAGTGCGCAGTATCTGCAGGCTGCGCGGAAGTATGCGACGGTGCCGGTCAAGCAAGCCGTGATCGCGGCTTCCGCCATGAGCCTGTTGTATCCCGCGGACGGCATCAGCGGGTACTCGCAAGAACAGTTCCTCGACGATCTCGTGGATAACGTGGAAGCCGATATTCGCGGGGCGTTCGATGGTGGTGCGCACTCGGTCCAACTCGACTTCACCGAGGGGCGGCTGTCGCTCAAACTCGACCCTTCCGGCGGAGTGCTCGACTCGTTCGTCGCGCTGAACAATCGCGTGCTCGATCGCTTCACACCGGATGAGCGGCAGCGGATCGGCGTGCACACTTGCCCTGGCGGGGACCAAGATTCGACCCACAGCCTCGACGTCGACTACGCGGAGTTGTTGCCGAAACTCTTCGGCATTCATGCGGGCCAGTTCTACGTCCAACTTGCCAGCGAGCCCGATCCTGACCGGGTATTGCAAGTCATCGCCGAACACTTGCCGGCGGAGGCCCGAATCTTCGTCGGTGTCATCGATCCGATCGATCCGACCGTCGAGACGGCGGAGCAGGTGCGGGACCGGGTGCTCAACGCGGCTCGGCACCTGCCCGTGGATCGGCTCGGCACGTGCGACGACTGCGGATTCGCACCGTTCGGCGACGATGTCTCTACGTCGCGAGAAACCGCGTTCGCGAAGGTTCGTGCCCGTATAGAAGGCACCGCGGCGGCGTCCAAAGAACTCGGCGTGTGAGCTGACAGATCCGTCGAGCAGAGCCGACCCCCTAGTTGGGTCGGCAACTGCTACTGCCCGCGTTCACCAGCATGACGTGCGATGAATTCCGCAACCAAGTCGAGCCCAGTGAGGCCGAACCCTGCGGTCTGTCATCGGGTGATCACATAGCCGTCGTTTGCGCGGTGGTCGCGGGAGCGGCGGAGGTCGGCGATGGCGAAGGTGCGTTGTAACCAACGGTCGGCGCCGTCGTAGCGGGGACGAAAGGCGGTGCGGCCGTGCACCGTAACGCGGTTGTCCACGATGACCAGGTCGCCGGGGGCGAGTCTGGTGGTGCGGGCGGCGGTATTGCAGGCGTGGCCGAAGGCGGTGAGCGCGGTGACGGCCCGTGGTGTCAATGCGGTGGTCGCGATGGTGGCCATTCGGATATCGGGGTCTTCCGGGGCGCCGGACAGTAAGGGCTGGGGTGCGACGTCAGTGTTGTCCACGCCGAAGGACGGCGGCGGTGCGGTGCGAAATTCCGGAGTGAACAGTACCTTTCGGCTCACCGCGGACAGCAGTGGTAGCACTTCGCGGAGGCAGGCCGTGCGCAGCCCTGCGACCCGGTCGTGGTCGGCGCGCAGGCACAACAACAGCACGTAGTCGGGTTCGTGTTGGTGGAAGGCGTTTTCGTTGTGGAAGGTGAGCAACACCGAACCCGCGTTGCCCGAGAAGGTTTCCTTGCCGGGCACCGGCACGACGTCCTGGACGAGGGCCCCGGATTTCTCGGCCAGGTATGCGGCCGGGTCGCCCAGCCCGCAGGCGATCATGGTGAGTACCGTTGCGGCGACGGTAGCTTCGCGCTGTACCGAATCCGGCACGGACGGCGTCGCGGGCAATCCGGCAGCATCGACGGGTAAGCCGCGGATCACCAGCGATCCACGCGAGCCCGAGTGCCGTCGGAATTGCCGCACGCTGCGGCGCAGGGACAGCGGCAGTTCGTCCCACGCGTCCCGAGCGCGCGCCACCCATTCGTCGGCGTCCACCCGATCGCGGGTACCGCCGCACAGCGCACGGGCGACCTTATCGGTCTCGGCGGTTTCGTCGGGATCCAAGGTCAGGTCGGGGATTTCGTCGGTGGCGTCGTGCATCAAGGCCCTCCTGCCCGGTGCGCCTAGCGCCGCAAAGCGGCCACGGCGTCAGCGATGTAGTGGTCGCCGAACTGGATCAGCGGCGCGTACTGGGCGGCCCGCCGGTGCCGCATCAGGCGCAATTCGCCGACGGCATTGTCCGGACCGGTGGGCAGCTGCGCGATGGAGCGGCGCAACCGCACCATCGAATAGGCAAGGGTGACATGGCGTTCGCTGTCCACCAGGTCGGCTTCGAGCAGCGCACTGCGGGCGGCGGCGAGGTCGGGGTCGCGGGCGGCCAGGTGGTCATAGGTATCCGGAACAGCCCTGAGCAGGTCCTTCATCGCGCCGCGAAAGGTCTTGTAGCCGCGATGTTGTCGCCCGCTCAACGGGATCGCCACGTCGGGTGGTTGCATGGTGGGCCGCACGGTCTCCATGTAGTAGTCCACCGGAATCGTGCTGGCGTGGGTCATCGCCGCGGGGAAACCACGGACGAATGTGGTGGCATGAGCGAGTCGCGCCAACGCGGCCTCGGCCGCTCCGTCACGCAGATGAAATACCGCGTCCGACACCGCGACCGCCGCACAGATGTTGAACAGAACGTGCACCTGATGCCCGACGAGCCACCGGGCCGTCCATTCGCTTTCCAGCGATACCTCTTCGGGCACAACAGCATTGGGCGGCACGTCGCGGGCCTCGTCACCCGCCGTGCTGCCGGTGAGGTCGAGTACGGCCTGACGCATCGCCGCGACTTCTACCGCCAGGTCGGCACCGGACAGCGGCGCGCGACACAGGTCGAGCACACCGCGATAGACCACGAGCACCCCGTGCAGGGCCGCCTGCTGGTCGCACAGGTCCACCTCGCGAACCCGAAAGAACGACTGGCTCACCGACTCCGCGGGGAGATCCTCCCCCACCATCGCTGCACGTTCCGTCGACAGTGCGCCTGCCAACCCACCGGCGGCAGTAACGACTCGCTGCAATGCCGACGTGCGTTCGATCGGCCCGGCATGCGTCGGCACCTCGGCCAGCGCCAGCGCAGTCCGCCGCGCTTCCCCTTGGACACGATCGTTGAGCTGCGGGATCTTCCCGTCGTCACGCACTCCCCGGAAAACCGCCACTGGCGGGTAGGGGGCCGTAGCCGAGGTGCCCATGCCGACCAGGGTATCCCGGCCGAGGCCGGCCCCGACGGGTTTCCCGCTGCACCCACCGGTCGAACTTCGTTGTGCGATCAGAGATCTCGCCCTACCGCAGATCCGCCGCATGCGCGGGTCAGCGTTCCGGCGTGCCCGGCCGGCGCGAGTTGCCGGCCACGCTGCCGCGTATAGCGCCCTGACGCAACAGTGCGATCGACGGCACGATCTCTGGATTACGGTGGGCTGACCTCGCTCACGAGCCGGGCCCAGCTCGGGAGCGTTTGCCGCGGCGTTGAAGCAAGCACTCGATGGCTCGTTGCGCGAAGTCAACTCACCTGATTCGTACCGTACCGCCGGGGATGGCGGGACAATCGGCTCAGCGTGCACGTTGGTTCGGCTGACGATGCACCGCAGGTCGATTCAGCGGTGACGAAGGAGGATCGACATGGTGGTCGTGCTGGACACCGATGCGCTCGCTCCCTCGGATCGGGTGGAGGCGGTAGTCGCGACCGTGCAGCAGGCCTCGGCGCCGACACACGTGGTACTGAAGCCGTCGGACCGCCCGGTCCATGCGCACCTCGATGCTTGGCAGTTCGGTCAGGTCAGCCTGGTTCAGGCGCAGATGCCTGACCTGGAGCTGATCCGAACGCCGAAACAAGTTCGGGTGTCGCCGAGTTCGCTCGTCGCCGTCGAGGTGCAGCGGAGCGCCTGTTCCCGGCTGACCCAAGGCGATGTACAACACGAACTCGCGCCGGGTGACCTGTTCTTCATGGATTTCGACCTCCCGTACGAGCTCGACTGGCACGGTGGCGGAACCACGGCACTGTTCCTGCCGGAAGATCAGCTGGGGATACCCAAGGCGTTGATCCGCAGCGTCCTGGGCACGGTGCGGCACAGCGCGCTCGCTTCGCTGGTCACGAAACAGATTGCGCTGATGGGGGAATCGGCCGAAGCCCTGCATGCGGATCCGGCCGCACCCGAGCTGGGTGCCGCGTGCATCGAGATGGTGCGCGCCTTGTTCAGCTCGGCGGCAGGCGGCAGCGAAGACTGCACGGCGCTACCCGAAGATGTTCTGGTACAACAGGTTCGCGACTATGTGCGCCGGCACCTGCTCGATCCGGACCTCTGCCCGGCCGGTATCGCGCGCGCCCACCACATCTCGGTGCGCTATCTGTACAAGCTCTGCGAGCGCGCCGGACTCAGCCTCGAACAGTGGATCATCACCGAGCGCCTCGAGTGTGCGCGACATACCCTGGCGCGCCCCGACGCGAGTCAACGCTCCATCGCGGCCGTCGCCCACCACCACGGCTTCCGAGACCCGACACATTTCGCCCGGCGCTTCCGCGCCGCCTACGGCATGGCGCCGAGTGAATGGCGGCGGGCGAGCAATTCCGCCACAGATGCGCCGGTTCCGACGATCCGAGCCGCTCGGCCGAACCGCTAGTGTCGCCGTCGTTCGCGGACCCAACACTGCGCACCAGGCAGAATGGCCGGGTGGACGCCCCTGTTGCTCGAACCGAATCGACGTCGGCCGTCTCGGTCGAGGCGCAGCTCAGCGCCTTACTGGGCCCGCTGCGGCGGGCCGTGCTGCGCCGGACCAGAGCCGCGGAAGGGTTGCCGGATCTGCCGGAGGCGCAGATCGAACTGCTTCGTCTCCTGGTCGGCACCGAGGGAGTGCCGCCGAGTCTCGCGGCCGCCGAACTGAAGGTGGCGCAGTCGACGATCAGCAATCTCATCCGGACGATGACCGCGGCGGGATTGGTCGAGCGGGTGCCGTCGCCGACGGATGGACGGGCTGCGGTGCTGGTGGCGTCGCCGACGGCACGGGAACTGCTGGCCAGATACGACCGCGCGAGCGCTGCCATGCTGCGTGAATCTCTCGCGAAGCTACCCGCCGCAGATCGGGAACGACTGGAATCCGCGCTGCCCGCGCTACAGCAGTTGCTTTCGGTATTGAGCGAATGACCTTGCTGGAACCTCGATAGTGGTTCCCTCGGCGCCCACAGTGCCTTACAGTGCTTTTGTTTCAAAAGTATAATTCCTGTGGGAGCATTCATGCGGGCACGCACCGCCATATTCCGGCTCGATACGACCCGATGGTCGTCCTTGGCCGCGGTCCTGATCAGCCTCGCCGTCGCAGCGTCCGCGATCGCACATCCTCGCGCCGATGCGGCCCCAGCCGCGCCCGACACCGCGGTGACCGTCACCGGCGGCCCGATCCAGGGCAGGCACACCGACGGCATCGTGCACTACCTCGGCGTGCCGTTCGCGGCCCCGGCCACCGGCGAGCACCGCTTCGCACCGCCGCAGCCCGTTGTTCCGTGGACGCAGGTGCGTCCGGCGATCGCGCACGGCCCGCAATGCCCGCAGTCGTCCCCGCTACCGATCGACGTCGCATTGCAGGAGTCGAGCGAGGATTGCCTGAGCATCGATGTCTACGTGCCCCAGCACGCCGCCGATACCGCGCTGCCCGTCATGGTGTGGTTCTACGGTGGCGCTTTCGTGCTCGGCTCCAACGCACAATACGACTCCCCCGCCAGGCTGGTGCGCGAAGGCAAAGTCATCGTGGCCATCCCCAATTACCGCGTGGGGCCCTTCGGTTTCCTCGCCCTCCCCGAGCTGGCCGACAGCACCGGCGGCATCGCAGGCACCTACGGCACCCTCGACCAGCAGGCCGCGCTGCGCTGGATCCGCGACAACGCCACCGCGTTCGGCGGGGATCCGGGCAACGTCACCATCTTCGGCGAATCCGCCGGCGGCATGAGCGTGTGCACCCAGCTCGCTTCCCCGCTGGCCCGTGGACTTTTCGACAAGGCCATCATCGAAAGCGGTTCATGCGCAAGGAGTCCGCTGCAGCCGCCCAGCAAGGACGTCGCCTATCAACGCTCTGCCGACTATGCCGCCGATCTGGGGTGCGCCGACCCGATCACCCGGCTGCGCTGCCTGCGCGCACTGCCCGCCGACGCGCTACTCGACTCCCCCACCACGGCATTGACGTCGATGGCGGTGGGATGGAGTCCGGTTCTCGACGGAGTCGTGGTGACCACCGAACCCGAACAAGCCCTGGCCGCCGGAGCAGCACACGACACGCCCTTGATCGTCGGCAGCAACGCCGACGAAGGCGCCACCTTCCTCGCACTGCTCGACTACGCGCGCGGAACCACCCCTACCGCAGCCGAATATCAGAGCTGGGCACGACAACTGTTCGGCGACAACAGCACTCAGGTCCTGGACCGCTACCCACCGTCCGGCTTCCCGACCCCCGCCGCCGCCAAGGAACGGGTGATCACGGATGGGTTCTTCGCCTGCCCAGCCCTGTTCACCACCGATGCCGCCCGTCGAGGCGGTGCCCAGGTGTGGCAGTACCGGTTCAACGACGCACCGCTCGGCCGGAATCCGTTGCTACCGGGCGCCTTCCACGGCGCGGAGGTGCCCTACGTCTTCTCCGGGCTGATGGGCGTGCCCATCCCCCTGCCACCGCCCGCTGACCTGCTCTCTCGGCGAATCCAGCAGAGCTGGGCGCAATTCGCGCACACCGGCGACCCGGTGACACCGGACTTCACCCCGTGGCCGACCACCGCGGGCAGCACCCTCGAACTCAGCAGTGACCACATTGCCGTAGCCGACTCGTTCGCCCGGCAGCACCACTGCGACCTGTGGTCGGGTATCCGCCACATCGGGTAGCCCAGAAATTCTCAGCTACCGTGAAACCCCTCCGACCGGATATGAACTCAGCGCAAAAGGCCGCTATGACGCGATGCCCGCCGCTCGGGCCTGCGACGCGAAAAGGTTCGGGTTCGCCGCCGCAGGACGCGGCAGTCCGTTGGCGTTGCGGGTCCGGCTCGGGGGTTCCCCGTTCCATCGCACGTAGGCCCTGCGGAACTCACGCACGTCGCGGTAGCCGGTCCGGACGGCGATCTGGGTGATCGTCGCGCCGGTTTCCCGGACCAGGAACAATGCGTGCCGCTGCCGAACTCGGTCCCGGATGTCGCTGAACTTTTCACCGGCGGCGTGCAGGTGCCTGCGCAGGGTGCGTTCGGTAACGAAGAGCCGGTCAGCGACCTGAGCCATGGAGAGCGCGCTGCGCAGGTTCTCCGCGAGGATCGACTCGACCGACACCACGATGTCCTGCCGGGTGTCGTCGCCGCCCAGCTGCCGGCAGGCGTCCAGCGCTGCGCTGCGACTGGCTTCGCTGTAGGTCGGCAGCCGGGTTTCCAGCCGCTGCGTGGGGAAGACCAATTCGTTGACAGCACAGTCGAACTCGATCGGACAGCGGAAGAAGCGACGATAGTCGGCGGCGTAGGCCGGTTCCGGGTAGCTGAGCCGGATCCGGACAGGATCGGTGTCGTCGCCGAGCAGCGAGCGCGCGAACGACATCGCCGCCGCCATCGCCTGCTCACACAGAAAGCGCACCAATTCCGGATCGGGAATGCGCTCGAAGTACTGGATGGTGCTCAACTCGCCGTCGCTGCTCAGTTCGATATCCAGCAGGCTATCGATCAACCGACGCAGCTGGAATCCCACGGCTGTCGCGTCCGCGACGGTCCGGCAGGACCGCATCGCGAAGCCGAGCAGCCCGTAGCCGACCGCGGCATTGCGAGCTCCCACGGTGAGCCCGATCGGCCCTTCGGGCAGCGCACGCACGGCCCGGCGGATGATCGCGGTCGCCTGACGGTAGGACACCCACGTCTGAGGTAGATCCAGACGTTCAGGCAGCACTCCCGTTCCGGCGAACCACGAAGCGGTGTCCACACCGCTCTCGGCGGCAACATCACACAGCCGGGTGAGCAGCACCGGCGGAATGGTCGCCGCATTGAATCGCGAATCGCGCAACTCCATAGCGAACGACTCCTTCGCTCTCGCATCCCGGCGGGTCTCTTGCCGGAACAGTACGAGAGAAAGCGGCGACGTTAGCAAACATGTGGCAAATTTCACGCTGGATCGACAGCACCGGCCGGGCAGCCTGCCGCCCAAGCTACTTCGGCGGCGCCTGAGTTTTCGTGACCGCGCGCGTACGGCCGGAGCGTGCCGAGATCCCGCGACGCGCGAAACGGTGTCGCTCCGGCGGTGTCATCCCGCCCCAGACACCGAAGTTCTGATCATGGCCCAACGCGTAGTCGAGACACTGCCTGACCACCTCGCAGGACGAGCACACGCGTTTGGCGTCGCGCGAGTTGCCGCCGCGCTCGGGAAAGAACGCGTCCGGGTCGGTTTCGGCACACGCGGCCTCCCTGCGCCACGACTCCGGTTCGCGCTCTACCGAGCCGAACCATGACTGCCCGCCGAGTGTTCGCAGCTTCATCTCAACCCCCTGGGTCGTATCGTGCCATCAAGCTTCTGAAATAGCTTGCAGGCCAACATGGTTCGCCGATGCCCGCACTAGCGGCGACGCTGCCGAGGTATCTCCGTGTCGGAGAACATGATCCAACCTACAGTGACAGTTAATTGTCGGCAACAGCTTCTCGGGCCCCGGCGCTACACTTGTGCGGGTTCGGCGGGCGCGTCCGGTTAACGCACCCTTTCGGCCAGAAATGCCCTCACACCGCAGGCTGTGGCGGAAATAGGCTGCGGCAATGATTACTAGCAACCAAACAGTTACCAATGGGCCGCTATACCAGCTGTCCCGCGGCGCCTGGCAGTCGCTGCTGGCCATCGGCATCATCTCGGTGTCGACGGGCGCGATCGTCCTGGTTTGGCCGGGACCGACGCTGGTGGTGGCGGGCATACTTTTCGGCGCTTATCTCATGGCGTCCGGCATTCTCCAAGCGGTCGCCGCTTTCGGGCCACAGGTCAGCGGCGGCTGGCGGGCGATGTCGCTCATCAGCGGCATCCTGTCGTTCATCCTGGCCTTCTTCTGCCTACGCGATATCGGCAGTTCTATTGTGCTGCTCGCACTTTGGGTCGGCATCAGCGCGATGTTCCGCGGCATCGCCGCCCTGGCCGGCGGTGCCGAAGCGTCCAGCCGGATGCCGGGCCGCGGCTGGGCCGTCTTCTACGGAGTGCTGCTGCTGCTCGGCGGTATCGCGCTGGTCGTCTGGCCGATCCACTCGATCGCGAGGCTCACACTCGTGGTCGGCTGCTGGCTGGTCATCATGGGCATCGTGGAAATCGTCCATGCCTTTCAGGTGCGCTCCGCGGCGAAGAGAATTCCCGCCGAACTGTAAATGGCGTTCACACAGCAAACCCGGTGGACGCCCGCTCTCAGCGGGCGTCCACCCACGGATGCGAAGAAAGGCCAGGCATGGAGCCGATCCGGCTATCGACCGCCGATGGACCACTGAATCTGTATCGGCTGGCACAGTTTCTCGAAGTGGCCGAGCAACTCAGTTTCACCCGGGCCGCCCGCAAGCTGCACATCACCCAGCAGGCACTCAGCACGGCGGTGCGCCGCCTGGAAAAAGACCTCGGCGTTGCCCTTTTCGAACGAACAACCCGACGGGTCGCGCTCACCCGTGCGGGACGCACCCTGCGCGACGGTGCCCGCACACTGTTGATGGTCTCCCGTGCAGTGACGGTCCAGACCCGACAGGCAGGCTCGACGCACCGAACGCTCGGCTGAGCGGCCAAGGCGCCTCGCACGCTCAGTACGCGGCGGGCGCAGCCGCTACCCGGCCCGACTCGATGGCTGTCGACAACGACTTATGGTCCGCCTCGGTCTGGTCCGCGTAGGCGAGCGCGAACTCGGCCATCGCTCGATCGAAACTGTCCCCGGTGCCGAGGTACGCGGCGATGGCGACACGGTCGCCGGTGCGAGCGTGCGAGCGGGCAAGGGTATGCCCGCACAGTGTGGCGTGCTTGCGCAGCATGCCGCGAGACATCTCGGCGATATCCGGCGAACCCTTCATATCGCGCAGCTGCCGCCAATAGTAGAACCGGCCCTCGGCATCACCCGCCCAGCCGAGGAGAATATCGCTGGAGGTTTGGGCGAGCTGTTGCCCGTGCACGACCCGATGGCCCTGATGCTTGAACTTGCTCGCCGACAGGTGCCGGGCCAGGACCGACGCCTCCGCCTCCTTGACCTGAAGAAACAGCGGGCTTCCGGTACTCGTGTCGGCGAAGAGCCCTACGTAGCAACGGGTTCCGACGCTGCCCACGCCGACGACCTTACGCGCTACGTCGACCAGGGCGTATCGATCGAGCAGCACTCGACGATCTTCGGGCAGGGTCTTCCGATAGCCGGCGAGGGCACGCGCGACGCGGGCGTCTTCGTCCCCGTGGAACGGCACCAGCAGCGGCGGTTGATGTTTGATCCGCGGGATACCGTCGGCGTCGGGTTCGGTGAGCTTGTTCAGCGCGTGCAGGCTGGTGCGGTGGCGAGCGGACCGCAGCGAACTCTCGACCTCTTTGCGTTGCTTCTGTTTTCGCACGAGTGCGGCGACTTCTTCCGCGTCGACCTGGTAATACCACACGGTCAGCGCATCGAGTTCGGCCATCCGGTTCATGGTTTCGCGGTAACCACGTCCCGCCGCGAACGCCACCCGCTCCGCCTCGTCGTCGCCGAATCCGTTGGCGCGCGCCGAAATCGCGAGGCTGGCCGCGAGGCGTTTGACGTCCCATTCGAAGGGGCCGGGTAGCGTTTCGTCGAAATCGGTGATGTCGAGCACCAAGGTGCGTTCCGGGGAGGCATACACCTCGAAATTGGCTACATGGGCGTCGCCACACAGCTGCACCGTAAGACCGGTATTCGGCGAGTACGCCAGATCCGCAGCCATGATCGCGGCGGCGCCCCGCAGGAACGGAAACGGCGCGGCGGCCATGCGGGCAAAACGAATCGGCACCAAATCAGGCAGTCGCGTGGCGACCTGTTCCTCGAGGATGGCGATGGGGTCTTCGCGGTCGGGCGGACATTGCCACACCCCGAGCGAAGAACGTGAAACTCGCTGACGCGTTGCTCGTCCTGCCGCGGCGGAATCGAAGGCGGTCGTCACTGTCGTCATTCGACCACTATGGCCTGTTTCCACGACTTGGTAAACAATCAGCAAATTCGTGTTGTATATGCACAGTATCGCGGTTGTCTACGATGGCGAGGAGTGAGCCCGGTGGGGCCGGTGTGCTAGCTTCCGTGAAATACCCAGCTCCACAACCGGACTCGGCTTGTCAGCCGCTGGCACTCGACCGGCTCGGTATCGCCGCGCTGCCCGGTAAATCGTGCTGCGGTCCTTCGACAATTGGTCTCGAGGTGCGATCATGCCGTCCGGCAACCGCATCGGATCGAAATCGGTCTCGCTCGAACAGGTTTCGGCTCGGGTAAGGGTGAGCATGCCGAGCGGGATGGATTCCTGACCGGTCCACAGCTGGGTCGGGTCGTGCACGTCGTCGTCCGCGTCGGGCAGGTGGGCGGTCAGTTCGAAGTGGGCGGGAAGGCGGGTGGCGAGCTCTGTCGCGAGGTAGTCGCGTGGCAGGGCCTGGGCTGACGCGACGGTCAGCGCCGGAAGTGGTTGCAGTGGCCGCCAGCTCAGCCGCGCCCATCGGGTGACGCCCGCCGCGTCGACCAGGCCGAAGGCGTGCACCGCGTGGTACGTCACGCCGGTGAAGCCGGTGATCGGCAGTGCCTGTTCGGCCAGGCTCAACGCGGTCGCCGCCTCGGGATGGTGGCGCACGAATTCGATGACGGCCGCCGGATCGCCGGACCCGGTCGCCCGGAGAAAAGCGATCATGTCCGGACCGTTGCGGACGAAGAAGACCGGCAACGTGAACATGACGAGGTCGAGATCGCCGATCCGCACCGCCAGGCCGTGGTCCCCCGGGTCGCCGTCGTGCCCTTCGCTGCCGCCCAACGTGCTGGAGAAACGAGCCGTGAAGGGCGTTCGAGCCGCGGCGAACACCTCAGCCGTGCTCAGTTGCGCGGCCTGCCGGTAGGGGGTGAAGTCCCCGGTAGCCGCGCGACCGCGGGCGTGCAGCAGTCGCTGTCTGGGGTCGGCACCGGTGGCTGCGGCCAGCTGTTCGACGAAACGCGTGTCGTCATCGTGAGGGTCGTTGGGCACAGTGGCGACCGTATGCTCCAGGCGTTCTCCCCGCATCGGTCACCATATCGGTCGGTGCGGCAAAGCGGATCAACGGCGCTGATGGGCAACCGTCCAGGGTCCCGTACGATCCCTTCGACATGATTCTGTACGGACGGCGCCGAGAAAAGGGGGAGGTCGAGCGGGTCCTCGACGGCGCGCGGCGGGGTACAGGGTCAGCGCTGATGTTCTGGGGAGACCCCGGCATCGGGAAGACCGCGCTGCTGGAATACGCGACCACCGCCGCGACCGGGTTCCTGACGCTGACCTGTCGCGGCACCCGGATGGAGTCCGGACTCGCTTTCGCCGCCCTGCACGAGTTGCTGTGGCCGGTGATCGATCGGATCGACGCGCTGCCCCCGCCCCAGGCGGCCGCCTTACGCGGGGCACTCGGGCACAGCGGGGAGGCCGCGGATCGGTTTCTGATCGGTGCGGCGACGCTCACGCTGCTCTCCGAGTTCGCTACCGAACAGCCACTGCTGATCACCGTCGACGATGCGGATCTGCTCGATGAGCCGACCGCGACCTGCCTGACCTTCATCGCGCGACGACTGCGCACCGAACCGATCGCCATGCTGCTCGCCGGGCACGACGACCCCGCGAACGGCGGAGCCTGGGAGCTGTTGCCCGGCTTCGAGGTCGGCCCGCTCGCCGACACCGACGCTGCCGAGTTGGTGCGGCATGCGGTGAGCGGGGCGGATGCGGACGCGGTGCGCCGCACGGTGCGGATGGCCGCGGGAAACCCGCTGGCGCTGCGCGAGCTCCCCGGTGTCACCGAGGAGGGCGGCGAGCACACGCCGGTCGGTCCCCTACTGCGCCGCGCGTTCAGCGCACGTACTGCCCGGCTCTCGACGGCTGCGCGGACTTTGCTCTTGATCGCGGCGGCCGAGAACCGCGGCGATCCGCGCACGGTCCGCGAGGCGGCGGCCGAGCTAGGTGCGGGTCCGGCGGCGTGGGATGAGGCGCGGCGGTCCGGGCTGCTCGCGGTCGTCGACGGCCGGACGCGGTTCCGAACCCCACTGCTCGCGGCCGTCGTCTACGACGAAGCTCCCTTCACGCAACGGCAATCGGCGCATCGCGCGCTGGCCCGCCAGCTGCCCGGCCCGGACGACGCGGGACTGCGGGCCTGGCACTTGGCGGCGGCCGCCGACGAGGCGGACGAGGAGGTGGCCGCGCTGCTCGAACGTCATGCGCGCGACTGCTGGCGGCGCGGCGGCTACGCGACGGCGACGCGGGCGATGCGCCAGGCCGCGGCGCTGTCGCCGATGCCTGCGGATGCGGCGCGACGGCTCGCGCTGGGTGCTCGATCCGCTTGGGAGGCAGGGCAAGTGGGCCCGGCACGCGAACTGCTGGAGCGGGCGGGCCGGCTGGCGCCGGAGGACACGGTGGCGCGGCTCAGTGGCGGACTGCGTGGCGGCATCGAATTCGTGTGTGGCGATCAGGCGCAGGCGAATCGGTGGTTGCTGCGGGACTCCGTCGCGGTGGCCGACCCGGCCATGGCGGTGGAGCTGGCGTGCCTGGCGATTCGCGCGGGCTGGTCGGGCGGGTCCGCCGAGCGCCAAGCCGCGGCGTTGCAGCGGCTGACCGGCTTGGCGGTCAACGCCGACTTCCCCAAGGGCGCACTGCTTTCCGTGGTCGAGCAGTGGTGGGGCAGCGCACCGCGACCGGCACCGGTGCCCTGGACCGAGGAGACCGCAGGCCAGCTCGGCGCGCTCTCCTGGCGGCTGATGCCACCGTCACCGCTGGCCGTGGTGTGGGGCATGGAGCAGTGGCTGGGCGACGCGTATCGGCACAAGATGGACGGGTTACGCCGGACCGACGCGGTCACCGGACTGGTGCTGACCACGTCACAGCTGGTAACCCTCGACATCGTGGCGGGCCGATGGACAGACGCGAGCGCCGACGCCGCGGAGACGCTGCGCCTCGCCGAGGAAATCGGCGCCGACCACACCGCCTCGCAATGCCGTAACTCGCTGTCCTGGCTCGCGGCATTGCGCGGCGACGAGCGGACGGTCAACGAATTGACCACTCGCACACTGGAATTGTCGGTGCCGCGCGGCGTGCGCGCGCTGACCGCCGCCGCCTACTGGCATCGAGGGCAGGCGGCGTTGTTCGCCGGGCGGGCGGCCGAAAGCCTGGAACACCTGGTTCGGCTGACCGAACCCGGTCACGACGCGGCGCATGCGACCTTCGCCATGCTCGCCGTCGAGGACACCGTCGAGGCCGCGGTCCGGGCGGACCGTGCCGACCTGGCCGCGGCTGCCCTGGGGTCGCTGCGGGACTGGGCCGAACGCACCGGCGCGGCCTGGGCCACGGCCGCCGCGCACCGCAGTGCGGCCTTGCTCGCCACCGAGGAAGCGGAGGATTTCTTCCTGCGCGCTCTTGCGGTGCCGGGTGCGACGGCGCGCCCGTTCGCGCACGCGCGCACTCGGCTGCTCTATGGGGAGTGGCTGCGGCGCGCACGCCGCCGCACGGATGCCCGGGTGCAGCTGGCCGAAGCAGCCGAGATATTCCGCAGGCTCGGCGCCGCGCCGCTGCTCGCACGCAGCCTGACCGAGCAAGAGCTCACCGGTCAGCAACTGCGCCGTACCGAATCGTCCGAGCGCCGTACCGAACTCCTGCTCACCCCGCAGGAACTCCGGGTGGCCCGCCTCGCCGCCGACGGCCTCACCAATCGGGAGATCGCCGCGCAACTGCTGATCAGCCCCCGTACCGTGGGCCATCACCTGTCCAGCGTCTTCCCGAAGTTGGGGATTGCCGGTCGGGGCGAACTGGCCAGGGTGGATTTCGAGAACGGCATGCGGCTGACCGACATCTCCGCGCGGCCGACCTAGGTCGGTGAGCTGCGTCACCGACCTATTCGATGACGGATTTCCCAGGGCGGCCGGGCTTCTAGCGTCGGTGCCATGAACGACACCACCGCGCACCGCACCGTCATCGTCGGCGGCGGTTCGGCCGGAGCCGTGCTCGCCGCCCGGCTCAGTGCGGACCCCGATCGCCGCGTGCTGCTGCTGGAAGCGGGCCCACAGTACGCGCCGGACGCCTACCCCGCCGAGGTCGCCGACAGCCGAATGCTCGGCGCGTACACCGGCCACGACTGGGACTATCGCTCCGAGCCCGGCTACCTCGGTCACGCCGTCGCCGCCTACCGCGGCAAGGTGCTCGGCGGCAGCTCGGCGGTCAACGGTTCGGTCGCCGTCCGCGCCTTGGCTTCCGACTTCGATCGCTGGTCGAAGGGTGGCCTGACCGGCTGGTCGTACGCGGACCTGCTGCCCGCGTACCGGGCGCTCGAATCCACCGGCGCCGGTGCGGACGCACTGCACGGTCGCAGCGGACCGCTGCCCATCACTCAGCTCACCCGAGACGACCTCAGCACCATGCAGCGCGCCTTCGTGGATGCTGCTCTGGCGCACGGCTTTCCGGCTGTCACCGACTTCAACGGCACGGCGGCCGAGGGTGTCGGCCCGTATCCGATGAATGTGCGCGACGGTGTTCGGGTCAATACCGGCATGGCGTATCTGACCGAGGCGGTACGCGCCCGTGCCAATCTCACGATCAGCGCCGACGTGCTGGTCGACCGTGTGTGCTTCGCGGACGGGCAGGCGGCCGGTGTCGTCCTCGCCGATGGCACCTCGCTTCCTGCGCGGGAGGTAATCCTCAGCGCGGGGACCTACGGCAGCGCCGCGATCCTGCTGCGCTCGGCATCGGCCCCGCCGCAGACCTTGCCGCCCTCGGCATTCCGGTGGTCGCGGACCTGCCCGTCGGGCTGCGGTTACAGGACCATCCCTTCTACTACAACGCCTACGCCGCCGATCCGGAGCGCATCGGCGTCCAGACTCCGGTGATCGGCGCCAAGGTGTGGACCGCGAGTTCGCAGGCCGACGCGGGCGAGCTGGATCTGCATATCACCGCCACGCACCTGTTCGAGCACGCCAGCAGCCCCACCGGTGTCGGCTTCGTGCTCGCGGTCGCCCTGGTGCGTCCGCACTCGCAGGGCACCCTGACTCTCGTCAGCCGGGACCCGGCGGTCGCGCCCCGTATCGATCTCAATTTCCTGGCCGAGCCCGGCGACCGCCGCCGCCTGATCGAGGGCATCGAGCTCGCCCGTCGCCTCGGTGCCGCCCCACCGCTGGCCGACCTCGTCGAACGTGAGCTGAATCCCGGTCCGCAGGCGACCAGCCGAGCCGACCTCGAAGCCTCGATGCTCGCCACCCTGGACACCTACCATCACCCCACCTCGACCGCCCCGATGGGCGCGCCGGACGACCCGGCCGCCGTCACCGACCGGCTCGGCGCCGTGCACGGCGTGCCCGGCCTGCGGGTGGTCGACGCGTCGATCTTCCCGGATGTCCCGTCGGCCGCCACCAACCTGACGGTCATCGCCGCCGCAGAACACATCTCCCGCCAGATCTGAACTCCGACAATCTGTTCGACTCTCCGCACGGTCAAAGGAACTGCATCATCGTGACCATTTCCGGTCTTCCACACGCCCGCAACTACATCGACGGCCAGTGGGTCGATTCCGCCACGCACACCGAATCTTTGAACCCGGCCACCGGCCAGGTTCTCGGTACCTTCGCCGAAGCAGGCGCCGACGAAGCACGCGCCGCGATCGCCGCCGCCCGGCGCGCATTCGAGACCACCGACTGGGCCCGCGACCGCACCCTGCGGGCCAAGGCACTGTTCGAGATGGCCGACCACCTCGAGGCCCGCCGCGACGATTTCATCACCCTGCTCGCCCGCGAGAACGGAAAGATCCTGGGGGACGCCACCTTCGAGGTCGACCTCACCATTCCCAAGTTGCGTTACTACGCGGCCCTGGCCCTGAGCGACCACGGCGGCGCGGCCGAAGTGCGGCCCGGCCTGTACTCCATGACGCTGCGTGAGGCGGCGGGCGTCGCGGGTGTCATCGCGCCGTGGAACTCGCCGCTCGTGCTGGCGGTCCGGTCTTTCGCGCCGGCGCTGGCCGCAGGCTGCACCGTGGTGGTGAAGCTGCCGGGCCAGACCGGCCTGGTCAACGGTTTGCTCGCCGAGCTGGTTGCCCAGACCCGCAGCCTGCCGTCCGGAGTGATGAACATCTTCACCGAATCGGGCAATGACGGTGCGCCACTGCTCGTCTCGTCTCCGGAGGTGGATGTCGTGAGCTACACCGGCTCCACCATGGTCGGCCGAATGATCATGGCGAACGCCGCTCCGACGCTGAAGCCGCTGTCCCTGGAGCTGGGCGGCAAAAGCCCGATGATCGTGTTCGACGACGCGGATCTCGATGCCGCGGTGCCGGTGCTCACCGCGGCCATCACCACGTTCACCGGCCAGTTCTGTATGACCGGCAGCCGCATCCTGGTCCAGCGGGGCATCGCGGACGAACTGCGCCGCCGGATGGTCGCGGCGCTGCAAGCGGTCAAGGTCGGGCCCGGTGACGACCCGAGCAGTGAGATGGGCGCGATGATCGACGAGCGCAACGCCCAACGCGTCGAGGGTGTCGTCGCGGACGCCGCAACCTATGCGACGGTGCTGGTGCAGGGCCGACGCGACGGCGCGTTCCTGCACCCGTCGCTGGTCGAGGTCCAGGATCTGGACGCGCCGATCGTGCAGCGGGAGGTGTTCGGTCCGGTCGCCACCTTCGAGATCTTCGACACCGAGGCCGAGGCGATCACCCGCGCCAATGCCACCGAATACGGTCTGGCGGCGTCGATCTGGACGCGGGACGTCGACCTGCCGCTGCGCGTCATGCGGGAGATCAAGGCCGGGACGGTGTGGACCAACACCTGGGCCGTGGTGCACGACATGTTCGAAGAGGGCGGTTTCAAACAGTCCGGTCTCGGACGCCTCAACGGTATGCGGGGGCTGGAGGAGTTCCAGGAGACCAAGCACTTCGTGCACGCGACCTCGCCTGCCTGACCGGCGTCCGTGACCGAAATACCCTCGGGTCCAGCACAACCGGACGTGGCACTCATCGTGGCGCGGGTGGTCGAGCCGGGCCACGAGATGGCGTTCCAGGAGTGGGCGCGCGGCATTCTGGCGGCCGCCGCCACCACGATCGGCTATCTGGGCGGCGGCTTGTTCCACCCGGTCGTGGACGGCGGTCCGTGGATCATCGTGCACCGCTTCCGAAATCAGGACGCGTTGCAGAGGTGGCTGGACTCGCCGCAGCGGGCCGGGTTCTTCGACAACATCGAGGGACACCGGCACACCGAGGTCGCGCGTCGCGAACTGACCGGCATGGAGACCTGGTTCGCGGCGGCGAACCCCGCCGGGTCTGTCCCGCCGCGCTGGAAGATGGCGGCGAGTTCGGCGATCGGGATCTTCCCGATCTCGCTGTTCGGCAGCGCGGTGCTCGGTCCCCACCTGGCCGCACTGCCGCTGGTGCTGCGGACTGCCTGCTTCGCCGCACTGTTCAGCGTGCTGATGACCTATCTGTCCATGCCGCTGGTCACCCGCGTGCTGCGCCGCTGGCTCAGACCCGGCCAACCGGCCTCTTCCCCGAACACCAAGCCGCAGAAGGAGATTCCATGACTACCGCAATTATCGGCACCGGAAACATCGGCAGCCGCCTGGCGGCAGACCTCGTCGCGGGCGGTGCGGACCTGCTGCTCGCAGGCAACGATCTCGCCGACGCGCAGACCCTCGCCCAGGCCTTGGGCGAGCGCGCCACGGCGGTCACCGTCGACCAGGCCGTCGACCGGGCGGACGTGATCATCTTCGCCGTCTGGCTCGATACGACAAAGCAACTGCTCGCCGAGTACGGGGACCGGCTGTCCGGAAAAATCCTGGTGGACCCGTCCAATCCGATCGCACCGGACGGCAACGGCGGATTCGTCAAAACGATCGCCGCCGACGAATCCGCCGGGCAGATTCTGGCCGCCCTCGTCCCCACGGACGCCCACCTGGTCAAAGCGTTCGGCACCCTCTCCGCCGAGACGCTCGGATCCGCCTCCCGCAGGGCGCCGGATCGCGCCGTCGGGTTCTACGCCGCCGACGACGAAGCGGCGGGCAAGGTCGTTGCCGAACTGATCACCGCGGCAGGCTTCGACCCCGTCGCCATCGGCGGCCTCGACCAGTCGATCCGCATCGAGGTCTTCGGCGACCTGCATGAGTTCGGCGCACTGGGCAAGACAGTGAACCGGACGGAAGCGCTCGCCGCGCTGTGATGCTCACTCCAATCCCCCATCCCCATATTTGCCAGGAAGGCTGATCGACCATGAGTACCAAAGGAATTCGACTCGGACGCACGCTGCTGATCGGCATGGCCGTCGCGCTGAGCATGGCGGTCACCGCGTGTTCGGCCAAGGCCGACAAGCCCGCGATCGAGCAGCCGGTGGACAAGCCTTCGGTCCTGCTCGTACACGGCGCGTTCGCCGACGGTTCGAGCTGGACCAAGGTCGCCGAAAAGCTGCAACGCGACGGCTACCAGGTCACCACCGCCGCCGTCCCGCTGCGCGGCCTCACCTACGACTCCGCCTATATCCGAGGGGTTTTGGACGGCATGCCCGGCAAGACCATCGTGGTCGGCCACTCCTACGGCGGCGCGGTCATCACCAATGCCGCCACCGGATCCCCGAAGGCAGCCGGCCTGGTGTACATCGCCGCATTCGCCCCCGATCGCGGCGAGAGCCTCGGCGAGCTCGACGGACGCTTCGGCGGCCCCGCCACCAAAATCTCGGTGCCCCACGAATATCCACTCCCCGACGGCAAGGGCAACGCCCCCGAACTGACCATCGCCCCCGACAAGTTCGGCGAATTCTTCGCCCAGGACCTCCCCGCCACCGACGCCGCCGTCCTCGCCGCAGGCCAACGCCCCATCGCCGTCGCCTCCTTCACCGAACCATCCGCCGAACCCGCCTGGAAAACCCTCCCCAGCTGGACCCTGGTAGCGAAAGACGACCGCATGATCCCCCCGGACGGCCAGCGCCAAATGGCCACCCGCATCAACGCCACCGTCGTCGAGCACGCCGGCAGCCACGCCATCGCCCTCTCCCAACCCCAAGCCGTAGTCGACCTCATCGAGACCGCCGCAGCCAAAACCAGCTGAATCCCTCTCCACCCCTATAGCTTCGACACTCGTCGCCGTCATCCCGACCTGGGATGACGGCGACGTCATGCGTCGCAGGCGAAAGGTCTCCATACGATCGGTGCAGCGCGACCTCGTTCAAGAGCGATGCGAGTTTGCCGCGGAGCGGTCGACCGGGTCCGAACCGCCTACGCCGGAAGCGAATTCGTCGATACGCAGCGGGCCACCTGCGTGGCGGGCCAGCGGTGGAGTGTCGATGGCCGCCGACGTGCGGATGCCTTCCAGCAGCTCCCGTACCGCGTCCAGGGAGCTGTGGTGCGGCTGCCATCCGAGTTCGGTGTGTGCTCGTGTGGTGTCGAGCACCGGAATTCGCAGAAACGCGTCGAGTAGCTGGGGTGACACGGGGAGCAGGCGGAGGAGCCAGGCGGCCGCGAGTCCGGAGCGTAGCAGGCGGGTGGGTACGCGTACTCGGCGTGCGCCGAGTAGTTCGCTCAGGCGTGCGGTGTCGAGTACCGGGTCGGCGGCGATGTTGAAGGGTCCGGCCACCTTTCGGGTGACGGCGAGCCGGAAGGCCTCGCCCGCGTCGGCGGTGTGCACGGCTTGGAACAGCAGTTCCGGGATATCGGGCAGGACCGGGATCAGGTCCGGGCGCACCAACCGGTTGGGCAGTAGTGGACCGGCGAACAGGCGTCGTTGCGCGCTTGCGGAGCCACGCTGGAAAATGAACGCGGGGCGCAGCCGTACTACCCGGCACTGTGGGTGCTGTTGTTCGAAGGTGTCCAGGAGGCGCTCGACGTAGGCCTTTTCGCGCGTGTAGCCGGCCCACGGCCAGCCATTGGTCGGCCAACTCTCGGTGACCGGCCGTTCGTCGCGCCGCGGGGAGTAGGCGCCTACCGAGGACGCATACACCAATGCCGGAACCCGTTCGGCAGCAACAGCTTCCAGCACTCGGGAACTGCCGATGGCATTCGTCTCCCAGGTCACCGTCGGCTGGTGCGTCGGCTGGAACAGCCAGGCGAGATGGACCACCGCGTCCGCGCCGCGGAACAGCGCACCCAGATCGTCGGTCCGGACGTCGGCCGCGGCCCATTCCGTCTTGGGCACGGCACGGTCTGCCTTGCGGCGCGCGAGTCCGAGAATCGACGTGACTTCCGGATCCGCGGCCAGTGCGTCGACCACGCCCGTTCCGACATTTCCGGTGGCACCCGTTACGACGACACGCATCTGAACTCCTCGGTCCGAGAACGTCCTCAGCTCGCGGCATACCCGCATCCGCGCTGCGAACACCTCGACGCGTAGAAGTTCCTGGCCGGTATTCGAGGGGTCTACGCGTTACCTAGGACCGGCCGGGTGCACGACCACGCAACAGCGATCCGGATGCGGCTCCAATTCCGCGCACGCGTCGGGCTGGGTACTCCCGGCGATCGCGCCCTCGATCAACCGCAAGTTCAGCCCGCACACCAGCTCCCGATGGTCCTGCGCAACCAGATGAAAAGGGCAGTTGCGTAGATTGATACGAGCGTCGTCGACCTGGGGCAAGTACCCGCAACTCCACAACGCGGCCAGCAGGTCCCCACCGCTGGCCGCGGCCGCACGCCTCCCTTCGGCGAGTGCGGCCTCGTGCACCGCCGTGCGCACGGCACCGCTGTCGTCCTGCTCGACCGAGGAAACCATCAACCGGGCCAGCAGCTCGTAGTCGCGCGGTGGCGCGGTGAACGCAATCTCCTTCGTGGCCCGGGCATAGAACTTCGCCGGCCGCCCCGCACCGGGCCCGCCACGACCGGCCGGGCGCCGGTAACTGACCGTCACCAGCTCGGCCTCGGCCAGTTTGTCCAGGTGATAGGCCGCCAGTGTCCGGCCGATTCCGGCGGCCGCAGCAGCCTGCTCGCGTGAGACGGGCGCGTCGCTCTCGATCACATGCTCGTAGAGCTTGCGCCGCACCGGGTCGTCGAGGTTGCTGAGCGCCGCCAGAACCGCTGGAACGCCGGAACGCGGAGTAGGCATGCCCAACTCTAACACCAACCAGTATTGACAAATAAGCGTCGAGGGCAGACTCTAAAAACACATATCATTATTCTTACAGAAGGGTTTCCGTGATGAACGCTTCGACCTCGCTCCCCTCTCCCCGCAACCTCGGGGAAGCTGTGCAACGCGCGCGCAGCGAACCCGCGTACGGCGCGTTCCTGCTGCTGCGGATCGGTTTCACCGTGCTGCCGATCGCCTTCGGCCTCGACAAGTTCACCAATGTGCTCACCACCTGGGAGAACTACTTGGCGCCGTGGATCATCGACTTCGCCCCCTTCACCACACAGCAGACGATGTGGATCGTCGGGGCGATCGAGATCGCCGCAGGCCTGGCCGTCGCGGTCAAACCGCGCTACGCCGCCTTCGTGGTCGCCGCCTGGCTCGCCGGCATCGTGCTCAACTTGCTGACCTACCCGGGTTTCTACGACGTCGCATTGCGCGATTTCGGCCTGCTGCTCGCCGCACTCACCTTGGGCCGGTTGGCCTTCGTCTACGACCCGGCCTGGCATCGACGCACCGCGCCCGCAGGCAAACTCAGCGCCGCCTGACCGGAACCCGTTGCGCCCCTGCGTACTCCAGTAATCACATCGTCCACCTGGCGATGCCCATTCCGGCGTCGCCAGGTGGACCGCACCTAGTTTTTCGCGGAAGGAACTCCATGGGCTCGCAAGCGACACTGCGTGTTCTCCATCAGGCACCGGGCAGGGACATGGCGGCGGCCGAAAACGCGGCGGCCGCCTTTCTCGAAGCCCTCGGGATCGCACTCGACTCCGAAAGCCTGCGCGACACGCCCCGCCGCATGGCACAGGGCTACGCCGAGTTGTTCACCCCTCGCGCCTTCGATCTGACCACCTTCCCCAACGACGAGAACTACGACGAGCTCATCCTGGTCCGCAACGTCGCACTGCGATCGGTGTGCGAGCACCATCTGCTGCCATTCGTGGGCACCGCGCACATCGGCTATCTGCCCGGCGAGCGCATCATCGGACTGTCCAAACTCGCCAGGGTGGCAGAGCATTTCGCTTGCCGGCCGCAGTTGCAGGAACGGCTGACCAAGCAGATCGCCGATTGGCTCGCCGAACACCTGCGGCCGCGCGGGGTCGGCGTCGTCATCCAGGCCGAACACAGTTGCATGACCCTGCGCGGGGTGCAATCGATCGGGTCGGCCACCGTGACTTCCACGCTGCTCGGCACGCTGCGCGAGGACCCGCGTTCGCGCCAGGAATTCTTCGCGCTCGCCGGCGTCAACACCTGATCAGTCGGTACCCGCTGAGCGCGGAGCGGTGAATGCGTCTGCCCACGGAGCGAAAGCGCCCGCCGCTGCGGCAAGCGCAGCACTGACGGCCGCACGATCCGGCAAATCCGGATCAGGTGGCGTGCGCAGCAGCACCAATTGGTGGTAGAGCGGTGCGGTGGCGGCGATCAGCAATGCACGCGCGTCGACCTCGGGCGCGAGTTCGCCGCGCTGCACCGCGCGCTGAATGATGATCTCGGACTGCGCATATCGGTCCTCCCACAATCGCCGTAGCGCGCGAGCGGCTTCCTCCGACCGGAACGACACCGCGATCAGCGCCACCGCGATCGAGGACTCCTCGCTCAGCGAGTCCTGGATCTCCTGGTTGAGCGCCGCCAAATCTCCACGGAGCGAACCGGTGTCGCGCGGTTCCCACGGCTGCTGGGTCGCCGCATCGAAGACGTCGGCGAGCAGCCCGCCGACATCGTGCCAGCGGCGATACACCGTCGCGCGATGCACGCCCGACCGCGCGGCGATGGCATCGATGCTCAGCGCGTCGTAACCATGTTCGGTCAGCTCCGCGCTGACCGCTTCGAGCACTTGGTCACGGATGCGGGCGGTTCGCCCACCCGGGCGACGGGCCGGTGGAGGTGCGGAATTCATGGTCGGCAGTCCGATTGCTTGACGGGATGGAGCACTCACGATACCTTAGTGCGACAGTCGTCGTATTAAGTGAGGGTGCCGATGTTCTTCCGAAGTGTTTCCCCGACCCTGCGGTCCCTGCTGACCGTGTCGTCCTCGAACGCTTCGGAGAGTGCACATGCGAACCCAGATCACCGCGCGAGCGGTCAGCAAATCCTTCAACGGCACAACGGTTCTCGATGAGGTGACGTGTTCGCTCGCCGCGGGCGAGCGAACCGGGATCATCGGCGAGAACGGATCCGGCAAGACCACCCTGCTGCGCCTGTTCGCCGGGCGGGAGCAGCCCGATCACGGCGAGATCGTCGTGCACGCCGACGGCGGCATCGGCTACCTCGCCCAGGAAGAGCAGCTGCCGCCGAAGTCGACCGTGCAGGAGGTCATCGATCGGGCACTGACCGAGCTCCGTGCGCTCGAACAGCGGATGTGCAGGCTCGAGGTCGCGATGGCCGACGGCGACGAGTCAGGGATAGCCGAATACGGCGAGCTGACAACAGTTTTCGAGCTACGCGGCGGTTACGATGCCGACGCTCGGGTGGAACGCGCGTTGCACGGTCTGGGTTTGAGCCTGGTAGACCGCACCCGCACGGTCGGCGAGCTGTCCGGCGGCGAGCAGGTCCGGCTGCGCCTGGCCGCGATCCTCGCCGCAGGCACCGAGGTTCTGCTGCTGGACGAACCCACCAACCATCTCGACGGCGACGCCCTGACCTGGCTGGAAGATCATCTGCGCACCCGCCGCGGCACCACGGTGACGGTCTCGCACGACCGCGCCTTCCTCGAACGGGTTGCGACCAGTCTGCTCGAGGTCGACGCGGACCGGCGGCGAGTCATCCGCTACGGCAACGGCTATGCGGGATTCCTGGCCGAGAAGGCGGCGGCGCGCCAGCGATGGGTCCAGTCGTACACCCAATGGCAAACCGACACCGACCGGCTCCGCGAACTCGCCGCCACCACCGCCCGCGATGTCGCACCGGGCCGGGCCATGAAGGACAACAACAAGATGGCCTACGACCGGGCCGGTGGGCGGGTGCAGCAGTCACTGGCCAGCCGGGTTCGCAATGCCGAGGAGCGGTTGCGCCGTCTGCTCGCGGATCCCGTTCCGCCGCCACCACAACCGCTTCGGTTCGCACCCACACTGCGAGCAGGTGGTGCGCGCGGCACCGTGCTCGAGGCCACCGATATCGCTGTCACGGATAGGCTCGACCGGACCAGTCTCACGGTTACCGCAGGCGACCGGCTGCTGATCACCGGCCCCAACGGGGCAGGCAAGTCCACGCTGCTGCGGGTACTGGCAGGCCGGCTCGCGCCGGACACCGGCACGATCATTCGCCACGGCAAGGTCGGCTACCTCACGCAGGATCCGCCGCCCGCCGAACCCGGGCAAACCCTGCTGGCCGCCTTCGCCCGCGGTCGCACCGGCGAGAGCGACGCGCACGCCGAACGATTGCTGTCCCTGGGCCTGTTCGACCGTGCCCGCCTGACGACGCGCGTCGAGAATCTGTCCACCGGACAGCGGCAACGTCTGGCCTTGGCGCGGCTGGTCACCGAGTCCGTCGATGTGCTGCTGCTCGACGAGCCCACCAACCACCTGTCGCCGGGCCTGGTCGAAGAGCTGGAAACCGCGCTGGCCGAATACCGTGGCGCCCTGGTGATCGTCAGCCACGACCGCCGGCTACGCGCCCGCTGGCGCGGTGCTCAGCTCGACCTGCGCGCGTCCGTATCCGTCTGATCCCATACCCCCGAAGGAGTTTCGCGTGCCCGACAGCCCCGTCCCCGCAGACCCAATGGTGTTGCACCCCATGCCAGGCCAGCCACGCGTGGTCCTGCTGAAGCCGCTCGTCACCTCACCGCTCATCGAGGTCGGCGAGTTCTCCTACTACGACGATCCGGACGACCCGACCACCTTCGAAACCCGAAATGTGCTCTACCACTACGGACCCGAGAAACTGATCATCGGAAAGTTCTGCGCCCTCGGCACCGGCGTCCGCTTCATCATGAACGGCGCCAATCACCGCATGGACGGCCCCTCCACCTTCCCCTTCCCCACCATGGGCGGCTCATGGTCGAACCACTTCGACCTACTCACCGGCCTCCCCAGCCGAGGCGACACCATCGTCGGCAACGATGTCTGGTTCGGCAACGGCGCCACCGTCATGCCCGGCGTGCGAATCGGCCACGGCGCCATCATCAGCACCGGATCCGTGGTCGTCGGCGACGTACCCGACTACGGCATCGTCGGTGGCAACCCAGCCCGCCTCATCCGCAACCGATACAACGACGAGGACATCGCCCGCCTGCTGGCGGTCGCCTGGTGGGACTGGCCCCTCGACCACCTCACCGACCACGTGCCGACCATCATGTCCGGCAGCATCACTGACCTGGAAGCCGCCGCCGAGATTCTGAAATGAGTGAAATGCCCTCTCGCCCAGCCCATATCGCGATGGTCGGCATCCCCATAGTCAGCCATGTCCTGCCGAGCCTGGAGCTCATCCGTGAGCTGGTTGCCCGTGGCCATCGGGTGAGCTACGCCAACGACCCGGCCGTCGCCGACTTGATTACCGGGGCAGGCGCCGAACTGGTTTCGTGCACGTCTGCGCTGCCGGTCGCCGACAACAACTGGCCCGACGATCCCGTCGCGGTGATGAACCTGTTTCTCGACAACGCCGTGCAAGCGCTCCCGCAACTACACGCGGCCTACGACCCCGACCCAGCGGACCTCTACCTGTATGACATCGGCGCCTACGCCGGGCGTGCCCTCGCCGAAGCGCAGGGTCGCCCGGTAGTCCAGTTGTCGCCCACGTTCGTAGCTTGGCAAGGCTACGACCAGGA
The DNA here is from genome assembly GCF_900269665.1 of Nocardia suismassiliense. Taxonomy (GTDB): domain Bacteria; phylum Actinomycetota; class Actinomycetes; order Mycobacteriales; family Mycobacteriaceae; genus Nocardia; species Nocardia suismassiliense. The sequence continues at coordinate 3,728,027 of NZ_LT985361.1, read as the reverse complement.
GGTGGCGGCACCCCTGTGGCAGTTGCCGGGCGCCGACGCCTACCGCGTGAAATTCGCACGGTGGCTTACCGATTGCGGTGCGGCAACCACCGACGTGGACGCGTTCTCCGGCCTGCCCGACCGTGCCCTGGCCCTGATACCCCGGGCGATGCACCCGCACGCCGATGACGTCGATTCCGGGGTGGTGACATTCGTGGGACCCTGCTTCGGCACCCGCGGCGACACTACGAGCTGGGTCCGCCCGGCCGCGGCGAAGAAGGTCCTGCTGATCTCGCTGGGCTCGGCCTACACCCGCCAACCGGCGTTCTACCGCCAGTGCCTGCAAGCGTACGGAGCCCTGCCCGGCTGGCACGTTGTGCTACAGATCGGCAAGCACACCGACCCGCGAGAACTCGGCGACATCCCCGCCAACATCGAAGTGCACTCCTGGGTTCCGCAGCGGGCGATCCTGGAACAGGCCGACGCCTTCGTCACCCATGCCGGCATGGGCGGCTGCGGCGAAGGCCTGTTGGCCGGCGTTCCGATGATCGCCGTGCCGCAGGCCGCCGAGCAGTTCCTCAACGCAGACCGACTCGTCGAACTGGGTGTGGCCCGCCGCATCGACACCCAGGAGGCCACCGCCGAAAAACTACGAGAGGCACTGCACGACTTGATCTCCGACCCCGAGGTGGCCAACCGCGCAGCACAGTTGCGCGCCGCCGCGCGAGCTGAAGGCGGCACCATGCGAGCCGCCGACCTCATCGAAGAGGCTCTTCCCCCACATATCCCGGCCATGGCAGATCGTATGTCCTGACCCGCAGGGCATCTCACCGCGTTGCGCGGTGTACCTCATAGGCGCCGAACACGCAGTACGCCGGTCAGCAACGGCAGGGTGAACTCCCCGCTCGATGTCTCCGATCTGCTCGCCAGAAAAGTGCGAATACGGTCGAGCGCGGCCAGTCGTTCCGGCTCCGGCATAACCAGCACGCCCGCGCGGGTTCCGAGTGTCGCGACGAGAGAGTCGGCCGTGCGCCGCTGCCCGTGCGAGAACTCGGCCTGCTCCGGCAACCCGAACCGAGGATTCAACCCACTCGCCGGAAGGTACAACCGCTCCGTCGCGGCACGCCAGCTGCTGAACGTGTCACGCGGACCGATTGCCGCACTCCCGCCGACCCGCTCGAGCCCAGCCACCCAGTCGACCCGGTCGTCCATGACATTCCACAAACCAGCCAGAATACCCTCGGGCGCAAGCACTCTGGCTATCTCCGGTCCCGCGACGGCCATATCGAACCAATGCATGGCATTACCCGCGAGCACGGCGTCGACCGACCCATCCGGTAGCGGTATCTGCTCCGCACTACCCGACAAGGCACGAACAGTCGGCAGCACACGTCGCAACTCGGCCAACATCGCCGAATCAGGCTCGACCGCAACAACATCAGCACCCAACGCCACCAGCGTGCCAGTCAGCTTCCCGGTCCCCGCCCCGAGATCCAGCACCCGCAGCCCCGGCGCGGCCGCCAACGCCCAGCGCACCGCGTCAGCCGCGTAGTCCGGCCGATGCTCGGCATAGGCGGGCGCCGCCGCACCGAACGACGAGGAATGCCGCAGCCGCACTTCGTCTTCCATACAGTCACCCTAGTCGGGCATGAAACGGTCAGGCTCGCCGCGACGAATACTCGAGCTCGGCCAGAAGATGGCAGACACCACCTGGCTCACCTCAGAGCACCGCTTTCCCATTCCGCACGAGTGATCTCATAGCGAACCTCCCCATGCTCGGAACCCTCGATCATGGGTAGCTCAGGATGGTACGTCTTCACATGCGTCATGCCGAGCTTCTCCATGACATGCCGCGACCCGCGGTTCACGAACATCGTCTCGGCCCAGACCATGCGCACGCCGAGTTCGGTGAACGCTTTGCGCAGCAAGGCGGTCGACCCTTCGGTCGCGAATCCTTTGCCCCAGACCGACTTACGGAACCGGTAGCCGAGTTCGACCTCGTCGAGCGGGCCGTCGGCTGCGGGGCGCAGGATGAACCAGCCGATGAACTCCTCGGTGGTCTTCTCGTGCGCGGCAATCGTGCCGTAGGTGTTGTTCCACTTCTCGTACTGCGCCAGCAGCCGGGGAATCGTCTCGTTGCGGATCTTCTCCGGCGGCGTCGGCACTCCGCCGGAAAGGTAGCGCATCACGTCGGGATCGCTGTCGAGCTCGATGAGCAGCTCGGCGTCGTGCTGGGTGAAGTGGCGCAGGGTCAGTCGGTCGGTCTCGAGGTAGACAGCCATACGCGATGCTCACATGGCGCGGATCGAACGATCCAATGGTTTTCCATGTCGGCTACCGGACGACGATCTCCGCAGCCTCGATGACAAACGTGCGCGCGGACAACGGTTTCCGCGCCGGGCCGCGCACCGCGGATCCATCGCTGATGCTGAATCCGCTACCGTGACAGGCGCATTCGATGGCCCCGTCGCGGACGCGGGCGACCAGGCAACCCTGGTGTGGGCAGGTGGCCGAGAAGGCTCGGATATCGCCGGCGACCGGCTGGGTGACGACCAGATCCTGTTGCGGGTAGATCCGTCCGCCACCGACGGGGACCTCGGCCAGCGGTACCCGCGCCGGTGCCGGGTCCGCATCGCCTCGCCCGCACCCCGCAGTGGTTGCCGCGACGGCTACCGCAGCACCGACCAGCACACTGCGCCGGGTGCAGCCGCCGCAGGATGGCCGACCGGAATCTGGTGCGTCGATCATGCGGTCACCAACAAACCCGTCGCATACATCACCAGCAGCCCGATCGAAACACCGCCGAGCGTCGACACCGCGATTCCTTTACCCTCCGGTTCCCGCAGACTCGGCACGATCTGCACGATCACCTGGACGATCGCGCCGACACCCACCCCGAGCAACAGCGCGGACAGTTCCGCATTATTGACCGTCGCCCCGACCACGGCACCGATGATGGCAGGAGCCCCCGCCACCAGACCGAGTCCGAGCAGGATCAGCAGTGGCGGCCGCCGCTCGGTCAACGGCGCGACAACGGCAAGCCCTTCTGTGGTGTTCTGAATAGCGAAGCCGATCACCAGAAACGTCCCGAGCGCCAATTCGCCTACGGCATAGGCAGATCCGATCGCCAGACCTTCACCGAGATTGTGCAGTCCGATACCGATCGCGATCATCAACGCCAGTCGCACGCCACTGGCCCCCTGCACCGCAGCCGACTGTCGACGGCTGCGCAGCCACTGGTCCACCGCGGTCAACCCGAGGAAAGCCAGCACCGCGCCGAGCACGACCAGCGCGGTACCACCGAACGCGCCACCCGATCGACCCGCCAGCTCGAAGCCTTCGCTGGTACCTTCCCAGGCCAGAAACGCGAGCAGCCCCACGGTCACCGCGAGCAATACCCGCACGACCCGGCCACCGGCTGCCCGCATCACCGGCAGGAAAAGCATTCCGAGCACCACCGGAATGATGCCGACATAGGTCCCGAGCAAGGCCATCAACCCGAAGAACGACGCATTGGTCGCAGGCGTCTCGACCGCGGCGGGAATCTCGTGCTCGATGACCAGCCCGGTCGAGGTCAGCATCGACACCAGGTAGGGCTGACCGTCCTGCCAGGGATAATCGATCCGTACCCGCGCCGATGCCAAGCGCCCGATGGGCTCGCTCGCGCCGGTGTAGTCGACGTAGGCGTCATTGACGAAGATCTGTGCCACCGATACCGGATCAGGTCCGGTATTGCGCAGCGTCAAGTCGATCGACCCCGGCTCGAGCCTGGTCTGCTCGACCGCGATCTCCTCCACCGGCGGCCCGGTACGTTCCGGCAGGCTGCGCCCGCCCAGCACGGCCAACCCGGCCAACGCGATCGCCAGCAATGCGACGGAGACCAGGCCGAGCAGCCACGGCCTGCGGGTGCGCTCGATGTCCACCATGGCTACTCCGTCACCTCGAACATGCCCATCCAGCCGAGCTCGGCGAACTCGGTCTTGTGCGCGTGGAACATGTACTGGCCCAGATGCGGGAACCGCAGTTCGCAGATGCCGCGCTGCCCTTGCCCCTGCACGATGGTGTCGGTGAATTCCGTTGGCTGCAAACGTGTTCCGGTCGGGAAGTAGTCGAAGAAGTTCCCGTGGATGTGGAAGCTGTTGATGGGGTCGTACTCCAGCACGTTCACCAGGTAGATGCGCACCAGCGCATTGCGTTTCACGCGGATCGGCTCGTGCATGTAGTGGAACGGGATGCCGTTCACCGCGTAGAGCTGGTTGCCTTCGCCGTCGAAGGTGGTGTTGTAGCCGTGCTGCACCATCACCATCTCGTCGGCGGCCGGGCGCGGCTGCGGCGGGTCGACGATGAACGTCCCGTACATGCCGCGCGCGATGTGCTCGGCCAGCGGCCCGACGTGGCAGTGGAACAGGTGCAGCCCGAACGGGGTGGCGTCGAACTCGTAGGTGAAGCTCTCGCCCGGGTTGATGATGCCGCGGCCGAGGCCGGGGATGCCGTCCATGTCGGCCGGGTGGATGCCGTGAAAGTGCAGCGTGTGCGGGTGTTTCGAGCCGTTGGTGAAATTGACCCGCAGCAGGTCACCTTCCCGGCAGCGCAGGGTCGGTCCCGGAATCCGCGAATTGAGCGTCCACGCCGGGAAACTCACCCCGGGTGCGATCTCGATATCCTCGTCGCTGGCGTACACATCCCATTCCCGCAGCGTGCGACCGTCCGGGCGGGTGGTGACCCGGCCGTAGTCGAAGTCGCGCAGGATGGCCGTCGGATCGAATCCGTTCGCCTCGTGGTCGACGACGCTGCCCTTGCGAAACGTGGGCCCGGACGCTCCCCCGCCGTGCTGATCCGCGCCGTGCTGGTGCGCCGGCCGGTCGCGCTCCCGCGCCCGAGCCGGCGCCGAGTCCAAGACCCCACCTGCCCCTAAAGCCACACCTACCGCACCGGCAGCAGCCCCGCCGGCCAGGAATCGGCGCCGAGTCGGAATGTCCATTCAGGTGGGCCTTACTTCGTGGATCGATGGAGCGGTAGGTAAAGTTTGGGCTACCGAACTCTAAAATTCAACCCATCGAACGCCGCAGCTCAGATCAACATCCAGCCGGAGCCTGGACAACCAGCTCCACTCGCGCTAAATGCTGCGCAACCCGCCGAAGAACCCGACGATCCGGCGGATCCGCCCCTCCGCCGAGACCTCCACGAAGTCCACTCCGTCCGGCAATGCCGTGCCATCCGCCTGCACCAGCCGCCAGCCGAACCGAGCCATTTCGTGGTGCGCGTCTATCTGGCTGACCCGCATCACCCGCATCCCCGGCTGCTGCGCGAACACCCCGTCGATATGAGCCGCCAACTCCTCGACCCCGACCGCGTGCACGGTCGGATCGGTATACGTCGCGTCCGCCGCCAACGCCGCGCCCAGAAATTCCCGCCGCCGCACCGGATCCGGATCACTCCATCCCAGACAATACGTATCGATCAACGCATCGAGCGGACCGTCTACCTCAGCCATTCCGTCATCCTCACGTGGTATTCGACAATGTCCCCAGTCTGCACCAACCGGAGAATTCGAATCGCCGAGGCCGCGACAGGGATATTCGACAACCGGGGAGTCACTGGGGACACTTCGGCGCGAGTCGCGGGTCCGCACCAGTTTCCTTGAGGCACTGGCGATCCCGGCTACATATCAATGAAAGTTGTACTTCTTCCACCACCCGGCCCCTTGCCCGGCCCGCCGTGCGCGACCTATCGTCATTGTCACATTCGAGCTCGAAATACCTTCGCCGACAAGGCGTTTGGCTACTGAGCAGCACAACAGCCCGCTGCCCGGATTGCGAGTAGTGCAATGACCTGTTGCCGACCGGATGTGACACCTGAACACTCCCGCCCACCCTCCCGCGAGGAGATCAATCATGAGCACTGACCATTTGCCAGATGACGACACCGAACTCCCTCAGGCGATTACTCGGAAACGTCTGCTGCAACTAGGTTTACTGGCCGTGCCCGCCGCGGCGACACTGACCGGTGCCGCGGCCGGCATCGGCAACGCCGACGAAGGTCAGCAGGCTGTACCGGACGACCTCGAACCCACCCCGGCCTGCCACGACGGGGACGCACCCACAATTTCACAAACCGAAGGCCCGTACTTCAAGCCGAACTCGCCGCTCCGGAACGATCTGGTGATACCCGGCTCCCCCGGCACCCGGCTGACGGTCAGCGGTTATGTGTTCACGCGCTCCTGCCGCCCGGTCGCCCAGGCGCTACTGGACTTCTGGCAGGCCGACAACGCAGGCGCCTACGACAATGCGGGCTACAAGTGGCGGGGTCATCAATTCACCGACGCGAACGGCCAATTCAAACTCTCGACCATCGTGCCGGGCCTGTATCCGGGCCGCACCCGCCACATCCACGTCAAAGTGCAGGCGCCGAACCAGCGGGTGCTGACCACCCAGCTGTATTTCCCCAACGAGCCACGAAACAACACCGATTCCATCTTCGACCGCCGGTTGCTGATGACGGTCCGCACCGTGCCCACCGGGCGGGAGGCGACCTACGACTTCATTCTGAACTTCCGCTGACATACCGGAGTTCGCGCGCATGACCTTGACCCGAGGTCAAGGTCAACGCTCATCACCCCGACTGGGGAGCGCCACTGGTGATCATTCTCTTGTGGCGCAGACCGACCGGTCCTACGGTGGGACCCGCTATCCACCGATCGGAAGGAAGTCGAATGCACAAGTCGCGCTTGGCAATTGCCGCTGCCCTGGTCGCCATCGCCGGTTCGGTCGTTGGTGCCGTACCAGCCGGTGCGGAGACCTCCGACGCCCACAAGCTCTCCGTGGCGAACGCGGCGCGCGCACAGTATGGGGCTCCTCCGATGACCTGGAACTCGGGGTTGTCCTCCGACACACAGCAATACGCTGCGGCATGCAAGTTCCAGCACTCGGATTCGCGCGGCCGCTACGGCGAGAACCTCTACGCGGGCACCGGCACTCGCAGTTTCGAAGACGCGATGAAGAGCTGGATGGCGGAGGCGAGCAAGTACGACTACAACAATCCCGGCTTTTCGCCCGAGACAGGACATTTCACCCAGGTGGTGTGGAAGGCCAGCACGCAGCTGACCGTGGGCATTGCTTCCTGCCCCGCAGGCACCATCTTCTCGCAGCCCAGCACCTACATAGTCGCCCGCTACACCCCGCCGGGCAACGTCAGGGGCCAGTTCCCGCAGAACGTCGGTCGTCCGCAGAACTGACCTGCTGCGTGCCCGCTGGCGTCGGGACGCGCGAAAGCGCGTTGGGCCACCAGATTTTCGGCCCGGTAAGGCTGAAAAGCGCTGGGATGACTACGGTTCGGACCAGGAAGGTATCCAGCAGGATACCCAGCCCGACGATGATTCCGAGCTGCGTGAGGATGATCAACGGCAGGACGCCGAGCACACAGAACACGGCGGCCAGGACGATGCCGGCACTGGTGATAACAGCGCCGGTGGCGGACACGGCCCGGACGATGCCCTGGGTACTGCCGTGGTCGGGTGTTTCCTCACGCGCTCGGGTCACCAGGAAGATCGTGTAGTCGATACCGAGGGCTACCAGGAAGAGGAAGGCATACAGCGGCGCACTGGTATCCAACGCCGGAAAACCGAAGAGGTGCAGGCCGATCCAGGCCCCGAGCCCGAGCGCGGCCAGCGCGCTGAGCACCGAGACGCCCACCAGCAGCACGGCGGCGGGGACGGCCCGCAGCAGGGCGAGCAGGATGACCGACACGACCGCCAGGATCGCCGGAATCACCACGCGCTGATCGTGTTCGGCGGCGGTCCTGGTGTCCAACCCCTCCGCGTCACCACCACCGACCAGTGCCCCGGGAACCGACGACAGCTCGGCCCGAATCGACTCGATGGTCGAGAAGGCTTGCGGGGAGCCGGGTTCGGCGTTCAGCACCACCGACCACCGCATCAGCCCGGTCGGCGAGGTTCCGGTCGGCGTTACCTCGGTAACGCCCGGCATGGCACGCAGCTTCTGCTGGACCTCGGCCCCCGCCTCGGCCTTCGCCAATACGATCGTCGGGTTGGCCGCACCGGCCGGGAAATGCGCGGCGAGGGTGTCGAATCCTTCGACGGATTCGGCGCGGACCCGGAACTGATCGGTTTGTGACAACCCCACGTCGGTCCCGATCAATCCGGCCGCGAACCCGCCTAGCACCACCAGCGTGCCGCAGGCGACGATCACCGGCTTGCGCACGACCCACGCGGCGATCGCGTGCCACATCCCCTGCTCCGCCGCCACCCGATCATCCGCCTGCGGGACGAACGGCCAGAAGACATTGCGCCCGCACAAGGCCAGCGCGGCGGGCAGCGCCACCAGAACGAACACCAGAGCCACCACCAACCCGGCGGCGGCACCCACACCGAGACTGCGAGTGTTGGGCAGCGAAGCCAGCAGCAGGGTCAAGAGTGCGGCGACGACGGTGACATTGCTCGCCAGGATCGCCGGTCCGGCATGCCGGACCGCGTGGCGCAACGCCGCCCGATGATCGGCATTGCGGTGCAGCTCGTCGCGGTAGCGCGAGACCAGCAGCAGCGCGTAGTTCGTCCCCGCACCGAAGACGAGCACGCTGGTGATGCCGGAAGTCGAGCCGTCGAAGGCGAGCCCGGTCCACCGGGCCAGTCCGGTACCGACGGTGGCCGCGACCCGATCCGCCGAGCCGACCACGAGCAGCGGCACCAGCCACAGCACCGGCGACCGGTAGGTCACGATGAGCAGCAACGCGACCACCGCAGCCGTCACCGCGAGCAGCGTGATGTTGGCGCCGGCGAAGGAATCGGCGATGTCGCCGCCGAACGCGGGCCCGCCGGTCACCTGAATGTTCAGATCCGCCGGTTGCCCGGCTTTCACGGACTCGCGCAGTTCGTCGATGCGGTCGGTCAAAGCGAACCCGCTCAACTTCGCGTCGACCGGCAGTCGACCGATCGCGGCCTGCCGATCGGGGGAAATGGCCAGCTCACCGAGCCGCACCCGCAGCTCCGCCACCTCGTCGGCGGCCAATTCGGCGCCGTCGGTGCGGGTCACCACGACCACCGCGGGTGCGGTACCCGCATCCGGGAATTGGGTGAGCAGCTCTTTGACCCGCGCCGATTCCGCGCTGCCCGGCAACGAGTTCGGCGCCTCCCCCGCGGCGTCGTTACCGCCGATGCCACCGATCAATCCGGCCGACACCACGGCGAGCAGTACGAGCAGCAACCATGACCTACGGGCGGTGACCGCGGTCGCGAACCGATCCCACATGCGCATCACCACACGATGGCAGAACCGCTGCCGGGGCGCGCGTTGTCACCCCGGCCACGTGGGGATGATCACGGCCCCGTAGGCACGTCGCAGCGGTCAGTCGAATCCGTAGATCTTGGCTACCTGCATCTGTTCGGGGTCGAAGATCGTCGTCTCGGCCTTCCCGGAGCCCGGTTGGATAAGGCTGATCGTGGTGTCACCGGTGAAGGACACGCGCTGCGGGCACTCGTCCTCGTTCCAGACAGTCGCCTGCCTGCTGAACAGTCCACCCCGCTCCCGAAGCACGACGCGGCAACCGGGCGGGTGGTTGTAGATCTTGTGCGATTCCGTGACGACTTCGTGGCTCCCGTCGGGACTCACTGCGACGGCCACGACCTTGCTGTCCTCGGCGACGAACCCGTGCACGAACATCGAAACGGCCCACACGGGCACCATCACCGCCCCCAGTGTGGCGGCAACCGCAAGCTGCCCCGGACTGCGGCGGGGACCCGACCTCGACACGGCGAGGAGGATCACCGCGGCCGTCCAGCACGCCGCCGGCGCCCATACCGGGACCCAGTCGAATCGATAGAAGCGGGATGACTGAAACCATGCGGGCCCGGCCGCGACTCCCACCGCGAAAAGCGCCAGGACGGCGAGCATCCAGATGATCCGCTGCCTGCGACGCGCCCGATCCGTACTGCTGCCCGCGTCGTCCGGCACCGGAGACGCGTCGTCGTTCGTCGTCGCGGTCATCAGACTGCCCACCTCGTGCACATCACGTCCGACTCCGTCGGTCCGGACACCCGACGAGCTTAGCTGAATCATCGAGAAAGTAATGGGGGGCAACGTAACTCGGGGCGTGCGGGCGACTTCTGGCGCCGGATAACTTGATGGCATTCAGCATCCACCGAAGGAGATCGAATGCCCACCTCTCGAACCGCACTGCGCAGCGCCGTCGTCGGCGCCGTTTTCGTGACCATGACCGCGATCACGGGTGCGAGCGCTTACGCCGAGTCGACGGCTCCGACGCAACCGCAGCCGCACCCGGCCGCGAAGTCGATCGATTGCAATCCGGCCAACTTCAATTTGGCAACATGCCTGCTCAGTGGCTCGTCCTCGCTGTCGGCGAAATAGCCTGACTTGTCATGCGGTCCCGGCTCGAAGCACTCTGCACAGAAAGCTCGAGCCGGGTGACCGCATGAACAAGCTGATCGCGTCCGATCAGTGTCCGATCACTCCACTCAGTTCGTTCGGCGTGGCAGCCAAGGTCGTGCTCGCGGCCACCGCGCCGGTGCTCAGGTCGATGCGATGCACCTGCTTGGTCGCCGGGTCGGACACGTAGGCCATTCCGTCGCGACTGAACAGGGTCGGCCGGGGATCCTGCCACTTCAGCGGTTCCTGCCACGGTGCGAGCACCGGGATGGAGCGGGTGATGGTGCCCGCCACCGGGTCGATCACGTGCAGGCGGCCGTCGGTGCCGAGCACCAGCGCCTCGCCTTGCGGTCCGCGGGCCAGCGAGCGGAACGTGTAGCTGGTGCCGATGTCGACCAGGCGCAGCGAGCCGCTGACCGTGTCGATTAGCGAAATCTGCTGGGGGCGTTCGAGTTCGGCGTCCTTGTCCTGCTTGTAGTCACCGAGCACGATCGGCGAGACATCGCTGCCCGCCGCATTGCCGATGCGGCCGTAGGGAGTCGGGCTGGTGACCTTGGTGATGGCTCCGTTGCGGTAGACGAGAACGCCGGTCTGGCAACCGATGACGATCGCCTCGTCCTTGGCGGCGGCTTCACCGTGCACGCCGGGGCAGTCCTCGTTGCGGGCGATCTCCTTGCGCTGCGCGTCCAGCACCACGGCGCCGACCCGCTTCTCCTCGGTGCCGAGCGTGACCAGCAGGTTGCCGTTCGCGAGCTGCACCGCGACACCGTGATGCGGGGTGGGCGTGCGGTAGACCTCGGTCTCGGGCTTCTTCCCTGACTCGAGCGCGGCGGAATCGAAGGCGGTGACCTCGCCGGTGCCGTCGGCGAACAGCACCGTGCGGCCCGCGTGACGCACCACGTGACCGGGCTTGGCGGCAGGGAATTCGGTGCCGGTGAACTTCGTGGCGGCCGCGTCGAAGACCTTGAAGCCGTCCTTGACCGTCACCATCAGATGCCGGTCGTCGCCGGCCGGGTTGAGCCGGTTGAAGCCTTCCAGCTGCACCTCACCGGTCTTGGCCAGCGTGGTCGGATCCAAGACGTAGATGCCGCCGTCATAGGTGAGTGCGATCGGCTCGGCACCGTGCGCGGGTGCCGCCGACTCGGTGGAATCGTCTGTGCCGCAGCTGCTTACGGCGACAACCGAGGCGACGATTCCGGATAGAGCCACTACTTTGGTGGCTCGGGACCGCATGTGCATGTACTTACTCCGTGTTCTCGTGGGGTATCAGGTGGGAGGTGCGGTGAGACCGCGCACGATCGCCGCGGTATTCGCGCGCGTCATCTCCAGGTAGGTGGCCGCACCGCCGCCGGGTGCGGTCAGCGACTCGGTGTGCAGTGCGATGACCTGCACCCGCACCCCGACTTGCTCGGCCAGTACGCGAGCGAGCTTGTCGGGCTGGGACGAATCGATGAAGATCGCGCCGACGCCGGCGGTCCGGATGGCATCGGCCAGCGAGCTGAGGTCCGACGAACTCGGTGAGGCGAGCGCCGTGCCGCTCGGCATTACCGCGCCGATCACCTGAAAGCCGAAACGCTGTGCGAGATAACCGAAGACGTGGTGGTTGGTGACCAGCTTGCGGCGTTCTGCGGGAATACCGGCGAACTGGTCGGTGACCCAGTGGTCGAGCTGATCGAGCTCGGTCAGGTAACGATCGGTGTTGGCGCGGATCGCCGCGGCATCAATCCCGTCGACGTGCTCGATGATCGCGGCGGCGATCGTCTCCACTGCCATCCGCACCCGCTTGGGGTCGGTCCAGAAGTGCGGATCGGGGCGGCCCGCGGATTCGTCGGAGGTGTAGCTGATCGGGTCGACGTGGTCACCGACCGCGAGCGTCGGAACTCCCGAACTCTCGGCGGCCGCCACATGGCGCGCCACGCCTTCCTCGAGGCCCAAACCGTTGTGCACGACGAGCGCGGCGCGGTCGAGTTTCGCGGCCTGCTGCGCCGAGGCCGCGAACGAGTGCGGGTCGGCGTCGGGGGCCATCAGCACCGTCACCTCGGTGGTGTCACCGGCGATGACACGGGTGAGATCACCGAGGATGTTGGTGGTGACCACGATTCCGGTGCGATCACCGCCGCTTCCAGTGCACGCGACGAGCAAGGGGGCCAGGACAGCCAGCGCGGCGACAACGCGCAGCAGGGTTTTCATTCGCCGGTCTCCATCATGTGGGTCGGTGCGAGGTCGGCGGTGAAGGTGCGGGCCAAGCGCAGGTTGTCGTTGTAGGCGATCTCGTAGACCTTTCCGCGGGGTGCGTCGTTGACGTACGCGCGCTGGGAGTCGACCAGGATCGCCGGTGCGGCGGCGCCGTCCGCGAGCGGTTCGAGCAGCACGACTTTCGCTGTCTCCCTTGTAGTTCCGGGGTCGAAGCTGTGCAGCACACCGTCGCGGGTCAGGGCGAGCAGCGTCGCCCCCTCTCCTGCGGTGTTCACCGCGACGACCGGGCCGACCGGCGCCAGCGTCCAATTCTTCTTCCGCACGTCGAGGGTCCAGAATCCCTGCTCGCCGGCGCGGGCGGTGAGCGTCGCGCTGCCGGGGCGGTGGGTGAACTCCACGGCGCGGTCGGCGGCGGTGACCTCGGCCGGGTAGCGGATCTTCTGTCCGGTGAAGGTGCCCTCCTCCCCCGTCACGACCAAAGCACCGTCGGCACAACCGAATACGGCGCCACGGCGGGTCACCGCGCGGCCGCGCGGGTCCGGGCACGGTTCGGCGATGGTGGTCACCGCGGCGTTGTCGCGGGTACGCACCTCGACCTTGTCGCCCGTCGCGACCAGCAGGTGCGCGGCATACGGCAGCGCCGCGCCCCCGGCGATCCGGCCGCGCTCGACGATCGAACCCTGATCGAGCGCGGGGCGATCCAGCAGCACCGTGGCGCCGTCTTCGAGCACCAGCGCCGCCACCACCGGATCACTGTGCGCAGCCACCACCTGCCCGCCGAGGGTGCCGACTTCGCGGATCGGGGCGCGGTAGTAGTGCACGTGATCGCCGTGATCGACCATCCAGCCGCCGCTGTCGACTATGCGCGTCGAATTACCCACGCTCACATAGCCGTAGCGACCGTCGCCGACGATGCGGCGCACGCCCTCGGCCCGGCCCGCGTCCACGGACTTCTCGGTGGTCAGATCCAGCACCTTGATCGCGCCTGCGCCACGGTCGGCGAGGATCAGCCGTGATTGCGGCTCGGCGGATTCCTCCGCGCCGGCCACGTAGCCGTGTGGTGTTTCGACGGGCGGGACAGTCTCGGCGCTCGTTCCACAACCGGCCAGCGGGACCACGGCAAGCGCACTAGCCGCTACCGCCGCTGTGCGAACTCCCTTGCCACGCAGCCGGTCCCGCGCCGCAGCCGCCAGAGCGGAGAGGAAGAACAGGGCAACCGCGACGGCGGCGATCGTCGCGCCGCCGGCCGTGCCCGCGTGCCAGGAGATCAGCAGCCCGGTCGTCGTGGCCACACCGCCGAGCACCGCGGCGAGCAGCATCACCATCGGAATCCGATCGGCCCAGTACGTCGCGGCCGCGGGCGGTGCGATGAGCAGCCCGAAGACCAGCAGCGTACCGACAATATGGAAGGAGGCGACGATCGCCAGCGTCACCAGTCCCACCAGCGCCACGTGCGCGAGTTGCGGACGCAGACCGAGCGTGTGCGCTTTGCGCGCGTCGAAGGTCAATGCCACGAACGCGCGATGCCCGAGTACCGTGATCAGCACCGCAATACCCAGCGCCACAACGAGATACAGCAGATCCCGGTCTCGCACCGCGAGCACGTCGCCGAACAGGAACCCGGTCAGGTCGACCGCGAACGACTGCGAGCGGGACACGATGATGACACCTGCCGCGAGCATGCCGACGAACAGCAACCCGATGCCGGTATCGGCCGACAACCGCTTGTTGCGGCCGATCGCGGAGACGCCCACCGCCATTGCCGCGCAACTGATCGCGGCGCCGACCAGCAGATTGCCCCCGAGCAGCGAGGCCACCGCGACGCCGGGCAGCATGCCGTGCGCCATCGCGTCCCCGAGAAAAGCCATGCCGCGCACCACGACCCACGTACCCGCGAGGGCGCAGATGCAGGACACGAGCAGGCCGCCCCACAGCGCCCGTTGCACGAAAGCCACCTCGAACGGGGCGAACAACCACTCCATGCGCCCTACAGTAGAATGAAAACGATTGTCATTACAAGTGAGGTGAAATGATGCACAGGGAGACCCCGAGCGCGCTGCGCCTGCACGGCCTGTCCGCGGGTTACGCAGGTCGCACGGTGCTGCACCAGGTGAGCGGCGTGATCCCAGCCGACCAGGTCACCGCGATCATCGGCCCGAACGGGTCCGGTAAATCGACGCTGCTCGCGGTGCTCGCCGACGTGCTCGCCCCGTCGGCGGGGACGGTCGAGCGGACCACCGAGCGCAGGCCGGCCTTCGTGATCCAGCACACCGTGGTGCCCGCGACACTGCCGATCACGGTGCGCGAGACGGTGGCGATGGGCCGCTGGGCGCACCGCGGCCTGTGGCGGCGGCTGACCCGGGCCGACCGCGCCCTCGTCGATACCTGCCTGGAGCGTCTCGACATCACCGACCTCGCGGGCCGCCGACTCGACACCCTGTCCGGCGGTCAGCGACAGCGTGCCCTGTTGGCCCAGGCGCTGGCGCAGGAGGCCGAGGTACTGCTGCTCGACGAACCGGCCGCCGGACTGGATTCCGGTTCCCAGCAAGAGATTTCGCGCGCCATACGGGAGATCAGCGCGAGCGGGGTGACCGTCGTACAGGCCACCCACGACGCCGAGGAGGCGGCGCGCGCCGACCACTGCCTCTACCTGCGCGACGGCACCCTGATCTCCGAGGGTGCGCCCGATGACGTTCTCATCCGATACCGCGCCGTGCCGGCCACAGCGGACGAAAGGATCCTAGAATTGACCTGACGGAAAGGGGCCCCCCGTGTCCGCCCCCTCCCCCGGGCGAACTCGGTTGCTCCCCACCCCCGCGCCGGCCGCGACGATCTGGATCCGCCTCTACGTAGGCGCGGTGTTCTTCTTCGAAGGCATCCAGAAGTTCCTCTTCCCCGACACCCTCGGCACCGGCCGATTCGACAAAGCCGGTATCCCGGCCCCAGGCTTCTTCGGCCCACTCGACGGTGTCTTCGAAATCGCCTGCGGCGCTTTGATTGTGGCCGGGCTCCTCACCCGCGTCGCGGCGGTGCCGATGATCGTGAACATGCTCGGCGCCCTGCTGATCACCAAGCTGCCGATCCTGTGGGGTGACGCACCCCTGTTCAGCGGCAAGTCCGGCTGGTGGGACTTCATCCACGACTCACGCACCGACCTCGCCCAACTGTGCGGCAGCGTCTTCCTCCTCATCGTCGGCGCCGGAGCCTGGTCGATCGACGCCCGCCTCGCCCGTCAGGGTGCGCGCCCTCTCGCGACCTGACCGCCCGGCACACTGACAAGTACTCAGGTTTGCTGGACGGGCTCGTAGATTTCCGCGCCGAGTCCGAAGGTCCATGCCACTCCTTCGCGGGCGGTGCGCGTCGCCGGTGGCACGCGCAGCCAGTAGGTGCGGTGGGTGCCGTCGGGCTCCGGAGTGGAGTTGACGACTTCGACCATCACCACGTCCTCGTCGCCGACGAGTTCGATGCGCCAGAGCACCCCGGTTTCGTCGCGGTGGATCGGTTGCGCGCCCGATTCGTCGAGGTAGCGGTCGTAGCCGTAGTACTCGAGCATGATTCGGCGCAGTTCGGCATTCTCTTCCGCGCGGATCTGCTCCGGCGTCAGTGCCCGCAAGCTGTCGAGGAATTCGGCACTGACGGACATGCCGCGCCATGCGTGTAGCTCGAAGCCGTCGGTATAGGCCAGCGCGGGGCCGTCGCCCCGGTCGAGGCGGCCGGCTTCGTCGCGGTGCAAGGCGGTGGGGCGTTCGCTGATCAGGGCGATGTTCTCGTACGGCCACCACCAGCCCGCTTCCCGAGCCACCGCGGCCAATCCACTCAACGGCGAGCCTGCGCCGGTGTCGAACGAGCACAACCATGCGGAATCATGTTGGCCGAGTACGGCATCCAGCAACAACAAGCGGATCTGGGTACCCTGCTGGGCCGTGCTCGCCGCGGCTTCGATGACACCCTCACGAACACGATCGACCACGGTCTGCGTCAGCTCCCACAGCCCCGCACCGGTGGCCTGCCAGTGTTCATTGAACGCTTTCGACCCCAATTCCGCATGGACGCGGGCCCGTTCGGCCGCCCACGGCGCGCTACGCACCGCTTCGCGCACACTGGCACCGCGCTCCCCCAACCCGCCCTCCGACAGCATCCGCACCGCCGCCAAAGGCGAACCGACCCAGACGATCCGCTCGGGCTCGGCCAGTCCCGCCTGCCGGTACGCCGCACACACCCCGGCCTCCGCCGCAGCTCGATCACCGGCACCGGTCTTCGCCGAAAGCGCCCGCCACACATCACGTTCCGTCATGTCTTCACTCTTCCTGTGTTCGTATTGTCTGACGCTGTGATGTTCAGTCGGCGACGATCCGTACCGACCCCGGCACGTACTCCCGCTGGCGCACCACCCGATACCACCCCTTCGGCAGCGTGATGGCCGCATGTTCTTCGTGCACGACGCGCCCACCCTCGGGCAGGTGCAGCAGCATCGGCCCGAACGCACTTCCCTCGCGAATCAACCTGCCGGGACCGGCAATTGCGTGCGCGTGGCCCGTGACCTCACCGAGCGCCAGCACCAATCGCCCGCGGCCGTCGCGGGGTTCCGAAGCCGCGTGCACGGCCGTTTCGGGCACCGCGCTCTCCGTCAACGGAACGATCAAGACGTCGCCTTGCCGATACATGATTTCTCCTCCCACTGCCGACCCGAGATCGGTGCCGTGCCCAGGACGGTAGCGGCGGGCACCGACAAACCCCGCCCGCCGCCCCGGATGTCGGTGGGGCTTGGTAGAACCCACCTGATCACTATCGGAACAGGACAGAAGGGGCGGGGACGTATGAGCGAGCGAATCATGTCGCAGTGCGCGACGCGCAGGCCGGAGCCGAGCGCCAGCGAGGTGCAGGCATGAGTGTCGGGGACCATTTGCAAGAGTTCGGCGGCTTGCCCGCGTACGACTTTCCGACCACCGATACGGAAGGCTCGGAAAAGTCCGCAGGCGTCGTGCTCCCGGTCACGGACTCGGTCGCCTGGCGCATCGGTGTCCCGTCCTACGAAGAGGAAGAATCCTGGGGCGCGGCCTTCGCCGAATTTCTCGACACCGTGGACACCACCGAAGTGCGGGCGCTCATCGTGGGTTGCTGGACCGAGGCGTACGAAACCAAGCCGGACGAGATCTTCGAGGCCTTGCTCGCCGCCAAGGATCGGTTCCCCGCGCTGCGCGCCTTGTTCCTCGGCGACATCGTCGGTGAGGAGTGCGAGATCTCCTGGATCCACCAGGGGCAGCCGACGGTGCTGCTCGAGGCCTTCCCGGAGTTGACCGAACTCGGCATACGCGGCGGCCAGGAACTGGTGTTCCCGGCGATCCGCCACGAGCGTCTCCGGAAGCTGACCGTCGAAACCGGCGGTATGCCCGCCGAGGTGGTGCGCGGGATCGCCGCGAGCGACCTGCCCGCACTCACCCATCTCGATCTATGGCTCGGCACCTCGGAGTACGGCGGCGACGCCGGCATCGCCGATCTCGGCCCGATCCTGGCCGGCACCCGGCTACCGAGCCTGCAGCACCTTGCGTTGCGCAACAGCGAGATCCAGGACGAAGTCTGCGCCGCGCTCGCGTCGGCGCCGGTGGTGGCCCGCCTCGATGTGCTCGACGTTTCGATGGGCGTGCTCACCGACGACGGCGCCGCCGCCCTGCTCACCGGACAACCGCTCACCCATCTGAAATTCCTGGACCTGCACCACAACTACCTCTCCGCGGCGATGCGCACCCGGCTGACCGAAGCACTCGCGCCTGCCGGGGTGAAGCTGAACCTGGATCCCGACGACGCCTACTCCGACGAAGATGAGGACGCGGGCACTGTCTGGCGCTTCGTCGCGGTCGGTGAGTGAGTCGCGACGCTGGGTAGTCGTCGGCAACGGCGAGAATCGTCGGGTCGGCCTGTTCCTCGACACCGCGCGCGCGGCAGGTATGGCCGCGCCGCGGGTCGTCGAGTGGCGTGATGTACTGCGCGACGCCGGGCACGACTTCGCCGACGACGAGATCGTCCGGCTCGATTCGCCTGGGGAGAACCCCGAGGTGGACGAGCTACTGCGAGGTGTGAAAGATCCAACCCGCGTGGAAGGTTCGGCACGGTGGTACGCGCGGTTCCGTGACGCGGTCGGATCGCTGCGCGGCGGTATCCGGCTGGACGATCTGGGGGAACTGGCACTGCTGTTCGACAAGCGACTATGCCATGCCCGCCTCGACGCCGCGGCCGTACCGGTGCCACGCTCACCCACCTCCGGTGTCGCAGCTCCCCTGAGAGACTGGTCCGACGTGCGAGATCGCATGCGCGACGCCCGCCTGCACCGCGTCTTCGTCAAGCTCGCGCACGGATCCTCCGCATCGGGTGTGCTGGCGATCGAATCCACCAGCACAGGCCGGCTGCGGGCGACCACCTCGGTAGAGGTCGCGTCCGGCGGCCGACTCCACAACTCGCTCAAGATCCGTTGCTACACCAGCGAATCCGAGATCGCCGCGATCGTCGACCGGCTCGCACCCGACGGGCTGCACATCGAGCAGTGGGTGCCGAAGGCTGCACTGGCCGGCCGGACCGCCGACCTACGGGTGCTCGTTATCGCGGGCCGCGCCACCCACGCCGTAGTGCGCACGAGCCGTGCACCGATGACCAACCTGCACCTCGGCGGCGCCCGCGGTGACCTCGCCGCCGTTCGCGCGGCGGCGGGTAAACACTGGGACGAAGCACTGACGATCTGCGAGCGGGCCGCCGCCTGCTTTCCCGGAACGCTCTGCGTCGGTGTCGATCTGCTGCCCTCGATCGGCTGGCGGCGGTTCACGGTCGGCGAGGTCAATGCGTTCGGCGATCTCCTTCCGCGACTCACCGGACTACCCGAAGGCCCCGCCGCAGGCCTGGACACCTACACCGCACAACTGCGCGCAGCGCCATATTTCCTTGCGCGACAGCGGGATTCATCGAAGGAGAAGTATGCACCGGCCTGACATGAACGAGGTCGTCGGCCGCGACGATCTGCTGCTACTCACCCTCGATACGCTTCGCTACGACGTCGCGGTCGAGCTCGCGGCGGCCGGCAAACTACCGAACCTGTCCGCCCATCTTCCCGGCGGCACGTGGGAGCGGCGACACGCGCCAGGCAATTTCACCTACGCCTCCCATCAGGCAATATTCGCCGGATTCCTACCGACGCCCGCGGCGCCGGGCCCGCACCCCCGCCTCTTCGCCGCCCGCTTCGCCGGTAGCGAAACGACCGCCGACGGCACCTTCGTCTTCGACTCCCCCGACCTGGTAACCGCTCTCGCGGACCGCGGCTATCACACGGCCTGCATCGGCGGTGTCGGGTTCTTCAACAAACAAGGCGCCCTCGGCAACGTGCTGCCGGGGCTGTTCGCGGAAAGTCACTGGGAGCCGGACTTTTCGGTGGCATCGCCCAGTTCGTTCGAGTCTCAGGTAGCCCGCGCTGAGAAAGTGGTCGCCGACCTCCCCGCCGAGCAACGACTCTTCTTGTTCCTCAACGCTTCCGCGCTCCATCAACCCAACTGGTTCCATCTGCCGGGAGCCACCCGCGAAAACGGTGACAGCCGCGAAACACACGCTGCCGCTCTGCAATACATCGATGAGCATGTCGGCCGACTGTTCGAGGCCATGCGCTCCCGGCGGCGCTGCTTCGCCATCGTCTGCTCCGACCACGGCACCGCCTACGGCGACGACGGCTACACCGGCCACCGGCTCGGCCACGAATCCGTATGGACCGTCCCCTACAGCCATTTCTTCCTGGAGCCTTCCGCATGATCGAGACCATCGCGCTACCGCGGCCCTATCAGAACTACGTGTACGCGTATCCGCACAAGACCGCGTATCGACCGCTGACACCGAGTCCCGCACTCGCCGATCTGTGGGCAGACCAACCGAGACAAGCGCTTTCGTTGTATCTGCACATCCCGTTCTGTGAAGTGCGCTGCGGCTTCTGCAATCTGTTCACCCGGGTCGGGGCGCCGGACGGGCTCACCGGCCGATACCTCGACGCCCTCACCCGGCAGGCGCAAGCCGTGCGGGCCGCCCTCGGCGACCGAGAACCCGTGCGTTTCGCGAATGCCGCGTTCGGCGGCGGCACGCCGACCTATCTCGAGGCCGCCGAGTTGTCGCGGCTGTGCGATATCGCCGAGGTGCTCATGGGCGCCGACCTACGGTCCATTCCGCTGTCGGTCGAGACCTCGCCGAGTACGGCCACCGCCGATCGCCTGGCCGTACTCGCCGAGCGAGGGACAACCCGGCTGAGCATCGGCGTGCAGAGCTTCATCGACGAGGAGGCCCGCGCCGCCGTACGACCCCAACGACGCGCCGAGGTCGAGGCGGCCCTCGCACGCATCCGGGACACCGACATCCCGGTCCTCAATATCGACCTGATCTACGGCATCGACGGTCAGACCGAGGCGAGTTGGCGACTGTCTCTCGATGCCGCACTGGCCTGGCGACCCGAAGAGATCTACCTCTATCCGCTCTACGTGCGCCCGCTGACCGGCCTCGCCCGCCACGCCGATCCCGCTGTCGCAGAGCTGGATTGGGATGAACAACGGCTGCGCCGCTACACCGAGGGCCGCGATCATCTGCTCGCGCACGACTATACGCAGGTCTCCATGCGCATGTTCCGCCGCACCGACGCCCCGCCACAGGGACCCGACGATTACGCCTGCCAGACCGACGGCATGATCGGACTCGGTTGCGGCGCCCGCTCCTACACCTCCGAACTGCACTACTCGTTCGACTACGCGGTCTCCATGCGAGAGGTCCGCACCATCATCGATTCCTACACCGCTACAACCGATTTCAGTCGCGCCGTCCATGGGCGAGTGATCGATCAGGACGAAGCGAAGCGCAGATTTCTGCTCCAGTCGCTGTTGCAAGCCGACGGCTTCCCGATCGCGGACTATCGCCTGCAGTTCGGTAACGACCCGTGGCAGGACTTCCCCACCGAATTGCGGACGCTGGGTGACCGTGGCTGGCTGTCCGACACCGATCCCGACTGCCTGCGCCTCACGCCGGACGGCCTCGCCTACTCCGACGCGATCGGCCCCGAATTCTTCTCTGCCACAGTGCAAGCGGCCATGGCCGCCTACGAACTGAGATAGCCGTGGACCTGACCATCCTCTACCGCGGCCCACTCGCATCCTGCGACTACGACTGCCCGTACTGCCCCTTCGCCAAACGCAGAGACAGCACCGCGCAACTGCGCGCCGACCGCGCCTGCCTCGAACGATTCACCACCTGGGCGCACCAGCAGACCGGCGACCGGCTCTCCCTCCTCTTCACCCCGTGGGGCGAAGGCCTGGTGCGCTCCTGGTATCGCCGTGCCCTGGTCGAGCTGTCTCATGCCCCGCACATCGACCGCGTCGCCATCCAGACCAACCTCAGCTGTCGCACGAACTGGTTGTCCGACGCCGACCCCGACACCCTCGCCCTCTGGTGCACCTACCACCCCGGCCAAACCCCCTACCACCGTTTCCTCGACAAAACCCACCAGCTCGCCAGTGCAGGTATCCGCTTCAGCGTCGGAATAGTCGGCGTACCCGAGCATCTGGAGCACGCACAACGGCTACGAACAGACCTCCCCGACCACATCTACCTCTGGGTGAACGCCGCCGAAGGCCACACCTACACCGACGCCCAAGCCGAAACCTGGACCGCCCTCGACCCCCTCTTCCCCATCAGCCGCCACCCCCACCAGTCCGCCGGACAAGCCTGCCGAACCGGTTCGTCCGTCATCTCCGTCGACGGCGACGGCACCGTGCGCCGCTGCCATTTCGTCCGCGACCCCTTGGGAAACCTCTACGACAACTCCTACCGCACCGCCCTGGCTCCCCGCCCCTGCCCACTCACCATCTGCGACTGCCACATCGGCTACGTCCACCTCGAAACGCTCCCGCTCTACGACGTTTTCGCCGGTGGCGTCCTCGAACGCATCCCCGCTCGACAAGATGCAACCGACCTCGGTGTCCCGCAGTGGCACGGAATTGCTTGACTGTCAGCGCGGAGGACTCGTCCCGCCCGATATCGAACCAGCCCTGACCGCGGCACAGCGGTCACATCTGCACGACACAGGTCTACGGCCGATCCCCATCTTCCGGCGCAGGCCGACCAGGCAACGGATGCGCCATGAACCCATCGGCGAAGAACATCGTCGACCCGCACCGATCACACCGATAAGCATGTTGCTTGACCACCTGCTGCCCGAATTCACTCGGATGATCGGTCAACAACCCGGCATGCCCGGTGACAAACCCCAGCACCCCGATATAGGTCCGCTGCCTTTCACACCACTGGCACATCAAATCAACAGCCTCGCGACGCCGCCGAATCTCGGCTTCCTGCAACGCTATGCGCTGCTCCACCTGTTCGACATAACGTCTGCCATCCTCCACCGACAGCCGCTCCGGCTCACTCCACGGCCCCTCATACCCCCCATCTACCGCCGTCCGCAGGTGCACGAACTCCGCCTCGGACCGCCGCGCCGCCCGCGTCCCCCGCAACCCACCCGCCACTCGAAAACTGATCTCCGCCCGCGAAACCCCACCGGGCAGCCCCCGCGACATCCGCACCCGCTTAGGATCTTCCGCATCCGGCTTGAACTCGATGCCCCCATCCGCCACCCCCGCACCATACCGCGAGCACCCCTTCGGCAAGTTACGCCCCGGTGACCGCCCATCGAACGATCACCCGAGTTTTCTCGTCGACCGAACACAGCCGAGCGCAAGCCATTCGGCCAGAATCGTGCACAAATCGGCCAGTGACGTGCACATCGAACCGAAATCGGCTCTACCACCCTCGATACGCTCATATTCGGTTGAGCACCGAGCCAGCGCCTTTGCTATCGGCGATGAACATTCGATGCTCGACCCCGTCCGGGCCGTTCGTGAATAGGCCCTGAGCTGCGCACAATGTCGTGCACCGGGACACAACGGCGTGTCCTGCGGCTCAGGTCGCACCCTGCCGCGTCAACGGCCGCCCTTTACAACATGGCCTCCTGCCCCATGCGCCGCCACTCGCGCGGCGTCATCCCGAACGCCGAGCGGAAGCTGCGCGAGAAATGCGACGGGTCACGGAACCCGTACTGCTGCGCGATCACCGCGATGGGCCGGTGACTGTCCCGGGGACTCGTCAGTGCCCGGTGCACCTGCACCAATCGCTGACTGATGATCCATTGGTGCAGACTGAAATTCGCTTCGGCACAGAGCTTGTAGAGATAGCGAACAGAAATGTGATGTGCGCGCGCGATGCGCGCGGGGCTGAGGTCCGGGTCGATCAGATGGCTGCGAACATAGTCGCGGATCTGGGATACCAGCAGTTCTGCGGGCAATACAGTGCCGTCACCTTTTCGCACAGCGTCGGAGCTGATCAACGCACGCGCCAGGTCTACGCACGCATCGCCGAAGTCCCGTGCGGCAGGATCGGCCTCGATAGCGTCGGCCGTACTCGCCATGAGCGAAATGTGGGTGGCGACCAGACGCTGCATCGGACTCACGGAGAGAGCTCCCACCGCACGGCGAATGGTCTCCACAGGTACACCGAGCAGCTCCAGCGGCACCTGCATGGTCAGGACTTCACCGCCACGCCAGTCACCTTCGAAGGGCTGGTTGAGATCGGCAACGTACAACTGCCCCGGCTCGATCTCGTACTGACCGTCACCTTGTCTCCACCGTATGGTGGAGACCGAGGAGACAAAGATCATCAAGCATGGCGCCGGTGCGACACGGATCAGTCGCGCGGTACGTCTGACAACGTATCCGCCCGTCTGAATACGCCGCAGATCGGTGCTACCGAACTGCCACGCCTCGATACGACCGCTCACCGCCGGTCCCGAATCGCTGACGACTATCTGCGCGGGCGCGGTCGCCTGCTGCACAGCCGTCGCGATCACCTCGGCCCGATCGCCCGGTTCGACCGACAAGGTATCGAGCAAGATAGCCACTCGCCGTCCTTCCAATTCGCAACTCCGGTGCTTTCTGAATGGATTCGCGCAACCGTGCACAGATAGGCCATTGCTGTGCACATCGAGTCCAGATCGGTTCTGGCCCACTCGATAGGCTGAAAAGGACTTGACGTCGCGACCGTGCATCGCCGGTCAGGCAATTCTCGAACACCGCACCGCGACTCATACAAGCCCGACCTCCTCCGCGAGACCCGAGCGCACCCCAGCTAGGGGCTGCGTCACGACCGTGCGGGAAAGACTCAATCGTAACTCCCACAACGGATCCAAAGACCTTCTCTGCGGATGTGATTCCGCGTGCATGGAGGCTGTGCGCGGCTGATCGGTTTCACAAAAGTGAAGGAGTGCTGATGAATATTCGACGTTGGTCTGGAAGCGAAACCCGAATGCTCAGGGAGGCAAGCAGATTGACCGTGCGCGAGTTCTCGCGACGGATGGGCGTGAGCACCCGCATGGTGTCGAAATGGGAGGCGGGCGGAGACTCGGTGCATCCGCGGCCGTCGAAGCAGGCCTTGCTGGATGCAGTGCTGGCAGGATCCTCGGAGCAAATACGGTCTCGTTTCACACAAGCGGTACACGAGCACGGGCGTCAGAACTGGGCCGGTGAGGTTCGACGTCTCGGTGATACCAGCGCTGCCGGTTCAGTTGTTCAACGCCTCTACACGGAGACACGTATCCCGCGACCACTGCCGCTGCGCTGTGCTAGCGACGAGGAGGCCTGGTGACCACAACCTATGGTGCCGCGCGTAGACCGAGAAGCCTCCGTGTTTCCGCGCCATATCCCTTGATCGGGCCAGGTACCACCTGCTATCTGTCGCAGCTGGCCTGTGGTACACCGTCGAAGATCAACCCGGACTATCCCGCCATCTACGAACGCAACGCCGCGTGGGTTCGCCGCTTCCTGTTCTTCAACGATCCCGACGAGATGTCGAACTTCTTCGAATGTCGTTACCCGCTCTCGGAATCCATGCAATTCCCGCACGGCATGCCCGATCGCATCGTCCACTCGACCTGCGTGCTGTCGTTGATGTTCCAAGTAGAAGACCTGGCGGTGGTGCAACGTGCGCTTTTCGATGACATCGCCGACGGCGGGTCTTCCGACAACCCGTATGGACCCGCCTTCCACGACGCTTTCGGCACGCTCCGGCGCCACATGCCCCCCGCCGTCTTTCGTCGATACCGGCTGTGCTGGCAGGACTGGTTCGAGAGCGCGGTCGCCGAGAACGAGCTACGTGACCTCGCCAGCATTCCGGACGTGGATACCTACTTGCGAATCCGCCGCGTCAGCATCGGCATGCGACCCGGGCTGGTGATCGCGGAATATGTCCATGGCTTGGACCTCACGTCACATCTGGAACACGATCCCGACCTCGTACGAATGGGATACGCCGCCATCGATCACGTACTACTCGTCAACGACATGTACTCGTTTCGTAAAGAGTGCTTCGACGGCGAGTTGGTCAATGTCCTTGCGTCACTGATGGACACCAGGCGGCACAGTCTGCAGGAATCGGTCGATATCGTGAGTCAGTGGGTCCGTGACGCGGATCGTGCACTCGCGGCGCTGTCCGCGATGCTGCGCCTACGGTACCGGTCGGACCCGGACGTGCTGACCTACATCGACGCGCTACACCATATTTGCTCGGGCAATCTGCGGTGGAGCATGGAAACCGCCCGCTACGGCGGCCGCGGCTACGGCTGGAACGGACTTCGGACCGGCCGGCTCACGCTATTGCACGACCGCACGATCATCGATGCTGCCGACTGAGACAACCGCAGAATTAATCTCGAATCAATGCTGAACTATCACCGAACCACAGCCGAACGTATCGAATTGTTACGCGCGATATCGAAGAGGATTTATGTAAATCCTTGCCCGGCAACTGATGTGCGCCTTACGCTCGATTTTCGATAGGTTCCACAATCAGCCCCCAGAACCGCAACTGGAGCAGTCTTGTTTCATATCCGAAACAGCCTGCATTCCGGTCTATCGTCGCTGCCGAGAAGAGGTCGCAAATGACTATTGCAGACAACGCGAACAGGCACATATACGATGTAGCCGACCGGCGGGCCACCGAGCTGCTGACCAACGCCAAGCACGCATGCGATCCGATTCTTCGTAACGCAGTGAGCACCTTGCCCGAGCCATTGCGTTCGATGGCGGGTTATCACTTCGGATGGTGGGATCAGTCCGGAGCGCCGACGACGGGAGGGTCCGGAAAGGCGTTGCGGCCGGCACTGACGATAGCCGCGGCCGCGAGTCTCGGTGTTGCGCCACCCACCGCGACGGTGTATGCCGCCGCTGTCGAACTCGTCCACAATTTCACGTTGATCCATGACGACATCATGGATGACGACGAAATGCGGCGGGGCCGGCCCACAGTGTGGCGCGTATGGGGGCGCACCGATGCGATATTGCTGGGCAACACCTTCCACGCCCTTGCCCTGCGAATTATCTCGGATCAAACGCCCGCGGCGCACGTGACCCAGGCGGTGACCGCACTGGAGACCGCGGTCATCGAGATGTGCCGCGGGCAGCACAGGGACTGCCTGTTCGATAACCGGCAGCACGTCGGCATCGACGCATACATGAGCATGGCAATGGACAAGACCGGGGCAATAATGGGCTGCGCCTGCGCGCTCGGCGCGGTGGCTTCGGGTGCCGATCGGCCCACTGTGTCGATGATGGATCAATTCGGTCGCCAGCTGGGACTGGCATTTCAATTCGTCGACGACTTGTTGGGAATATGGGGAGACCCACGTACCACCGGTAAGCCGACTGGCGATCTCGCGCGCCGCAAATTGACATTGCCGGTGATCGCCGCGCTGTCCTCGGGTGACGCGGCGTCGGCGGAATTGGCCGAATTGTATCTATCCGGCACGAGTCCGACGCCCGCAGCAATCGTACGAATCGCGGAGTTGGTGGATTCGGCTGGTGGAAGAGCGTGGGCCGAACAGTGCAGCGACCACTGCATTCGCGACGCCATCGCCGCATTGCCCGGCCACGCAGCCGCATCCGACCTGGTCGCGCTCGCACGCATGCTGGCGGACCGTGATCGATGAAATGACCCCGACCACCCGGCAGAAAGCTGAACATATCGGATCAACACCCACGCGCACCGAATTCGAAGTCACACCAAAAACCCCTTCAGAAGAGGCCAGTCATGACCGCTGTAGAAGAATCCGTCGGCCTGCCCGACGATGCCGAACGAGTCACCCCTTCGACACGCAATGGGCACAGCTCGCTGAGCACCTCCGCTGCTCGAAACCTCGCCACCACCACCAAGACTGCGCCCCTGATGGCGGGCATCACGTCGAGGTGGCTGTTGCGTAAACTGCCCTGGATCGATGTACCCGGTGGCGCTTACCGGGTGAACCGACGTTTGTCGCTGCGAACACAGAGCGGCCGGATCGCGTTCAGCCACAACGGCCCCGACGATATCCAGCTCATCCCCGAGAGCTTGTGCGGAGTTCCGACCCTGCGCGGGTACACGAATATCGAGGTATTGCGTGAAATCGCGCGTAGATGCACCGCCAGGAGTTTCGAGGCGGGCGAGGTCATCCTCGAAGAGGGCCAGCCCGTCCAGGAGGCGGTCATCGTCGTCCACGGCCGCCTCGTCCGGAGCACGACCGGCAGTTACGGCGAACCGATCACCCTCGGCGTGCTGACCGATGGCGACCGGCTGGGCGACGAGGCTCTCCTGCAATCCGATCCCCTGTGGACCGCCACCGTCAAAGCCGACTCCGCGGGCACGCTGATGGTCATTCCGTGGTCGAGCTTTCTCGAGGTGGTCGACAACAATCAGGACCTGCGCGATCACCTCGACGCGTTCGTCAGCAATTCATCCATGCGGGTAAACGCCAAGGGCGAGGCCGTGGTCGAGCTGACCGCAGGTCATGACGGCGAATCCGAGGTGTCCACCTCCTTCGTCGACTACGACCTCGCGCCGCGTGAGTACGAGCTGTCCCTGACCCAAACCATCCTGCGCATTCAGACCCGCGTCGCCGACCTCTACAACGAGCCCATGAACCAGGTCGAGCAGCAGGTGCGACTGACAGTCGAAGAGATTCGGGAGGAGCAGGAGTGGGAGTTGCTCAACAACCGCGACTTCGGTCTGCTGCACAACACCGACTACGACCAGCGCATCTCGACGCAAACGGGCCCACCGAGCCCCGACGACATCGATGACCTGCTCGCTATGCGCCGCCGGACCGATCTCCTGCTGGCTCACCCGAAAGCCATCGCGGCGTTCGGCCGTGAGTGCAACCGCAGAGGCCTGGTTCCGGAAACGACGATCATCGACGGTCACCGTGTGGTGACGTGGCGTGGAACTCCCTTGTATCCGTGCTCCAAGATCCCGATCTCACCCCGCCACACCACCTCGATCATCGCTATGCGCACCGGTGAACGGGAGGAGGGCGTGGTCGGGCTCTACAAAACCGCGCTGCCCGACGAATACGAGCCCGGCCTGAACGTCCGTTATATGGGAATCACCCAGCGCGCCATTATCGAATACTTGGTCACTGCTTATTATTCCGTCGCGATCCTGGTGCCCGATGCAATCGGCATTCTCGACAACGTCAACATCTCCGCGCCCCGAGGGGCCTGAGCGGTGGCCGCGCATAAACCCACACTCGGTGGAGGAGCGCGCACGCCGAAAACGGTTCTGCTCGCGTCGCCGCGGTCGTTCTGCGCCGGCGTCGATCGCGCGATCGATACGGTCGAACGCCTACTGGCCGTATCGAATCGGCAGGAGCCGGTCTACGTGCGAAAACAGATCGTGCACAACACTCATGTGGTGGCCGAACTCGCGGCCCGCGGCGCGGTATTCGTCGAGGAGCTGGATGAAGTGCCGAGCGGGGCCACGGTGGTGTTCTCGGCGCACGGTGTTTCCCCGCAGGTTCGCGAACAGGCCGTGCACCGCGGACTGATCGTTGTCGACGCGTGCTGTCCCTTGGTCACCAAGGTCCATGCCGAAGCCCGGCGTTTCGCGGCGCGCGGTGACACGATCGTGTTGATCGGACACGGCGGACACGAAGAGATCGACGGAACGTTCGGCGAAGCACCGGAAACGACCGTGGTCGTCGACACCCCGGCACAAGTGGCCACCCTCGATATCCCGGACGAGTCCCGCGTTTCCTATCTCACCCAGACCACGCTGTCGGTCGAAGAGACTGCCGATACCGTGGCGGCACTGCGCGAACGGTTCCCGCACTTGCGCGGGCCTGCCAGCGCCGATATCTGCTACGCCAGCACCAACCGCCAGCACGCGGTCGAGGAAGTCGCCCGCCGTAGCGATGTCGTACTGGTCGTCGGCTCGGCCAACTCCTCCAATACCCAGCGCATGGTGGAGGTGGCGCAACGATGCGGGACACCGGCGTATCTGATCGAGGACGCCGCGGCGATCGAACCGGCCTGGCTCGAATCGGCCGGCACGATCGGCCTCTCCGCAGGCGCGTCCGCGCCCTCAGCTCTGGTCGAAGCCGTCCTCGAGAGGTTGCGGGCCGACGGGCCGATCACCGTCCAAGAGCATGCCGTCGCCGTCGAAGACGTGGCTTTCGCCCCTCCCACCTACGTAAGGCGACAACAATGAGCACAACTATTTCCGCACCCGAGGAAGCCGACCAACTCCTCGAACAAGCACAGAACCCAGCGCAACTTCGAAAGCTTTCGCCTGCACAGCTTTCCGCGGTTGCCGATCAGATCCGCCAGGTGATCATCGACACTGTCAACGATTTCGGCGGACACCTCGGACCTAACCTCGGCGTCGTCGAACTCACCATCGCGCTGCACCGCGTCTTCGAATCACCCCGCGATACATTGCTTTTCGACACAGGCCACCAGACATACCCGCACAAGCTGCTCACCGGCCGCCTGCGTACCTTCGCCCATTCGCTGCGACAACCCGGCGGTCTGTCCGGATATCCGAATCGTGCGGAGTCTCCCCACGATGTCATCGAGAACAGCCACGCCTCGACGGCACTCGCCTACGCCGACGGCATCGCCAAGGCGCACCAGCTCAACCAGTGTGCCGACCGGGCCGTCGTCGCGATCGTCGGCGATGGTGCCCTGACCGGCGGCCTCGCCTACGAGGCTCTCAATAATCTCGGTGCGGCACCGGACCGTCCGGTGACCGTTGTCCTGAACGATAATGGCTACTCTTATTCACCCACCGCGGGAGCTGTCGCCACGCACCTGGCGCTGCTGAGCCATCAGCTCACCGAGGTGACAGACCCAGATCCGGCACGAATCCGACCGTCCAGCAACATCTTCGAACAACTCGGTCTGGCCTACCTCGGCCCAGTCGACGGCCACGACATCGCCGCCGTCGAGTCGGCGCTGCACGCGGCCCGCCGCCTGGCACGACCCGCGGTGGTTCATGTGGTCACCGTCAAGGGCAAGGGTTATGAGCCTGCCGTGCGCGACCAGGAAAAGCTGCACACGACCGGCCCTCGCGTCAACGCAACCACATGGACTGATGTCTTCACCGCCGAACTCACCGCGATCGCCGAGCGGCGCAGCGATATCGTCGCCATCACGGCCGCGATGGCAGGCCCGACCGGACTGCGGTCGTTTGCACAGCGGTTCCCACACCGCTGTTTCGATGTGGGTCTGGCCGAGCAGCATGCCGTCACCAGCGCCGCCGGGCTGGCCATGGCGGGCAAGCATCCGGTCGTAACGATCTACTCCACCTTCCTCAACCGCGCCTTCGACCAAATCCTGATGGACGTCGCACTGCACCGGCTGCCGGTCACCTTTGTGCTGGACCGGGCCGGAGTCACCGGGCCCGACGGCGCCAGCCACCATGGGATGTGGGATATCTCGGTGCTGGGCATCGTGCCCGGCATGCGTATCGCCGCGCCGCGCGACGCGACCCAGTTACGCGAGTTGTTGAACGAAGCCGTCGCGTGCGCCACCGGGCCGACGGCGGTGCGCTTTCCCAAAGCGGCGGCCGGAGCAGAAATCGCGGCTACCGAACGGATCGGGTGTGTAGATATTCTGGCTCGCGCGGACAGACCCGAGGTCCTGCTGATTGCCGTCGGCCCCCTTGGTGCCGACTGCATTGAAGCGTGCCGTCAGTTGAGCACGCTGGGCATCGATGTCACGGTGGCGGATCCTCGCTGGATTGTCCCCGTGCCGCCAGAGCTCATCGAGCTGGGAGCACCGTACGAGGTGATCCTCACGGTCGAGGACAACACTCGATCGTCTGGTGTGGGGACCGCGATCGCCCAGTCGTTCCTCGACGCCGGCCACCGCACCCCGGTGTACAACCTCGGGCTGCCGGCCCAATTCCTTCCGCACGGAAGCAGATCCGAGCTGCTCGACGCGGCCGATCTGTCGGCACGCGGCATAGTCGCGACCATTCATCGCCTCCGCGCGCAGCTTCGAGGCCGGCGAGGAGGACAACCTGATGACCGCCACTGACCTCGGTCTGCCGGAGACGCGGAGCAGGCGCCGCAGCAGGCAACTCCACATCGGCGGCATCGCGGTCGGCGGCGGCGCACCGATCTCGGTCCAGACCATGACCACCACACGCACTTGCGACGTCGACGCCACCTTGCAGCAGATCGCCCAGATCACCGCCGCGGGTTGTGACATCGTCCGGGTCGCTGTCCCGACACCCGAGGACGCCGCTGCGCTACCGACCATCACCGCCAAGTCACCGATTCCGGTCATCGCCGACATCCACTTCCAGCCGCGTTATGTGTTCGCCGCAATCGAAGCGGGTTGCGCCGCCGTCCGTGTCAATCCCGGCAACATCAGGCAATTCGACGATCGGATCGGCGAGATAGCACGAGCCGCCGACGCAGCAGGCGTGCCGATCAGAGTCGGGGTCAACGCGGGATCTCTCGACCCACGCGTGCTCGAGAAATACGGTGCGGCGACTCCGGAAGCTTTGGTGGAGTCGGCGCTGCACGAGGCGGCACTTTTCGAGGAACACGGCTTCGGCAACTTGAAAATCGCGGTCAAACACCACGATCCGCTGACCATGGTCGCGGCCAATCGGCTACTCGCCCAACGCTGCGACTATCCGATCCATCTCGGCGTGACAGAAGCCGGTCCGACTTTGCAGGGCGCCATCAAGTCGGCGGCCGCGTTCGGCATCCTGCTCATGGAAGGTATCGGGGACACCATTCGTGTGTCGATCTCCGCGCCACCGGTCGAGCAGGTCAAAGCAGGCTGCCACATTCTTCAAGCCCTCGGATTGCGGGCTCGGAAACTCGAAATCGTCTCCTGTCCCGGTTGTGGTCGCGTCCAGGTCGATATTCACCGTCTCGCCAACCGGGTCGAAGCCGCCTTCCAGGGGTTTCCCCATCCGCTGCGCGTTGCGGTGATGGGTTGTGTGGTCAACGGTCCCGGCGAAGCGCGCGAAGCCGACCTGGGCGTCTCATCCGGCAACGGGAAGGGCCAGATTTTCGTCAAAGGCCGAGTCGTGCGCACAGTTCCGGAGCATCTCATCGTCGAGACGCTGCTGGAAGAAGCGCAAGCCCTGGTCGCACGAGACGACAGCTCAGCTTCGTTGCCGCAGGCGGGAGGTTACTAGATGGCCTACGTCATCACGCAGCGCTGTTGTAAGGACGCCAGCTGTATTTCCGAGTGTCCCGTCGATTGCATTCGCCCGACACCCGACCAAGCCGAATACGCGACCGCGGAGATACTGCATATCGACCCTGCGACCTGCATCGACTGCGGCAGCTGCGTGCCTCCGTGTCCGGTAGACGCGATCTTCTCCGAAGACGATCTCATCGCGCCACTGCGGCGTTACGCCGATATCAATGCCGACTACTACGACAAGCATCCACTGCAACCCGACATCACCAGTCCGTTGCCCGCAGTACGTCGCGTGCCCGCGACAGGTCGGAAACTACGGGTGGCGATCGTCGGCGCCGGGCCCGCGGCCTCCTATGCGGTCGAGGCGCTGCTGCGCCGGGCCGACGCGGAGATCGATGTGATCGAGAAGCTGCCAACACCCGGTGGGCTAGTGCGTGCGGGCGTAGCTCCCGATCACCCCGATACCAAACGAATCATTGAGGTCTTCGACTCGACGCACACTGCGGCCGGAGTGCAGCGGTACTTCAATGTGACTGTCGGCGAGCATATCTCGCAGGCCGAACTGCTCGACCACCACCATGCGGTGATCTACGCCGTCGGCACCGCCACCGATCACCGGACCGGCGTGCCCGGTGAGGAGTTGCCCGGTAGCCGCTCCGCCACTGAGTTCGTTGCCTGGTACAACGGCCACCCCGACTGCGCCGACAACGAATACGACCTCACCGGTGACAGAGCCGTCATCATCGGCAACGGCAATGTCGCTTTAGATGTGGCGCGCATCCTCACCGCCGATCCCGCAGACCTGGCCATCACCGATATCTCCCCGCCAGCGCTGGAAGCACTGCGTAACAGCATGATTCGTGAGGTAGTGCTCCTCGGGCGTAGGACTCCGGTGCATGCGGCATATACGTCCACGGAGTTCCTCGCGTTGGCCTACCTCCCGAACGTCGACGTCGTCATCGACGAGAGCGCTCTCGTGCTCGATCCGATCAGCCGGTCCCTCCTCGACGACCCTACCGCCGCCTTCAAATACGCATTGACAGCTGAATACGCGGCCACGCCGACCGGCTCCGGCTCCCGGCGCATCGAATTTCGATACCTACTGTCACCGGTCGCCTACTACGGCCACGGTCAAGTAGAACGAGTGAAGTTCGTGCACAACGAGATACGGCTCGTAGACGGCGCACATGTCGCCGAACCGACCGGCCGAACCGGCAGCATCGAGACATCGTTGGTTCTCCGATCTGTCGGCTATCGCGCACAACCCATCCGCGACCTCCCCTTCGACACCCGCCGCGCGGTGGTACCCAATGAGCAGGGTCGAGTCATCGACAGCAACCGCCAACCGCTCCGGGGGCTGTATGTGACGGGATGGGTCAAACGGGGCGCACAAGGCGTGATCGGCACCAACCGTTTCGACGCCGAAGAAACCGTGGAACACCTCGTCACCGATTTTCTCGCCGGCGCACTAGCGCCACCCGCTGGTAACCGCACCGCATTCGCCGAACTGCTCGCTACCCGGAGACCTCAGTACATCGACGAAACCGGTTGGCATGCCATTGATTCCGCAGAACGCGCGGCGGGACAGGCGAACGGCTGCCCGCGCGTCAAATTCACCGACACGGGCACGATTCTCGATATCGCGGCGCATAAGGAGGTCGACTATCCGGCCACCACCTGAATGCCTAGGTCATACCAAGTATCCGACGCTCCGGTTCACGCCGGCAGCCATTCCCTGGAGGTCCCTGTGTTCTCCGAAGTATCAACCCTGCGACGCACCGGCGCCATACCCACCAGCCCCACCGGCATGGGCACGACAAGCATCCGAGCACTCAGACGACGGCAACCAGACCCTTTCAGGGACAACCCATTCAAGGCCGGTCCCAGCGCGCTCGCGCCCAGCAGCTCGATTACGCTGCCACACTTCGACATCCCGATCCCCGCCCGGTCCAACCCGCATCGCGCCTACGCTGAGAAACAAAACATGACTTGGCTTCGCGACCACGGGATGGTCACCAGTCCGGAAGCTGAACACGCGTACACCGATTGGGAAGTAGGTCGCCACGGTGCAGACTGCTGGCCCGAGGCGACACCGAACGACCTCGCACTTGCCACGGATATGTTGGCATTCTTTTTCCTCTTCGACGACCAGTTCGATACGTTGCAAGTCCGCGACATCGGCCAGGCGGGCTCTGTTTGTAAGAATCTTATTGCTATCGCCCATCAGGCTCCCACCGCCCAACCAGACTCGCCAGTAACTCACGCTTTCGAAGATCTCGTGCGCCGGGGTCGTCAGAACATGTCAACCTTATGGGTGTCCCGCACTGCTGGTGACTGGGAACGCTACTTCGCCGCCTACCCGCACGAGCAAATCCGGCGCCACGAACAGCAGATCCCCGCCCTCGACGATTACCTGACGATCCGCCGAGGTTGCGCGGGTACAGAGGTCGTCGCCGACATGATAGAGCGGCTGAATCGCGTCCAACTCCCTGTCATCGCCTTCCACAGCCCCCACCTACGACTGATGCGGCAGATCGCCAGCGACGTGCCCTTCATCTGCAACGACGTTTACTCCTACGAAAAGGAACACGCCCGTGGAGAGGTCTACAACATGGTGGCCGTTCTGGTTAAGCAGAACCGATATTCTCTCCAAGACGCGATAGACGAAATCCAACGGATCGTCGAAGGCCAGATCAGTCGCTTCCTCGCACTGCGCGACGAACTGCCCCAACTTTTCGAAGATCTACACCTGTCAGAGACGGAGCAGCAGCACGTAATCCGCTACGTAACCGGACTCGGCGACTGGCTGAGAGGCCACAACGATTGGATGAGCACCACCAGCCGCTACCACCCCACCGGAACCCCCTCGGCCACCACGGATGGCTTCGCCGAAGAACTCCTGAAGTGAAACTCCCCTATGGTCAGCCGACCAGTGTGAATTCAGGTTGATCTAACGATGAACCTGGATGACGAGGGCCGTGGCGTTATCGTTTCCCCCGCCCGCATCGGCAGCGGAGAGGAGCTGCCGGACCATCATGTCGGGTGAGCTCTGCTGCTCCAGTATTTCCAGGATCTGTTGGTAGGCAACCTGATCGGCGATACCGTCGCTACACAACAGGAACCGGTCCTCGGGTCGTACGCCCACGCTCAGCACGTCCGGCTCCGGGTGCGCACCGTGCCCGACATATCGGGTGAGGTGGTAGCGCGCAGCGGCGGCTTGCGGTGAGGCCATGGGGTACCAGCCGTGGATCACGCCCAGCCAGGCCATGGTGTGGTCCGTGGTGAGCAACTCCAATAGTCCTTCTCTCAGCCGGTAGACCCGGGAGTCACCGATCTGCGTGATCCAGTACCCGGTCTCCGATCCGACCAGCGCGGTGAGCGTGCAGCCGGCCAGCCCGACGGCCCGCCGACCGATGTCCCCGACCCGCTTTTGAGCAGCCGCTACAGCCGCACGCAGAACCTCCGGACAGGCTTTGCCGTCCGCGGCTTTCACGTGCTCGACGAA
Organism: Nocardia suismassiliense; assembly: GCF_900269665.1. Taxonomy (GTDB): domain Bacteria; phylum Actinomycetota; class Actinomycetes; order Mycobacteriales; family Mycobacteriaceae; genus Nocardia; species Nocardia suismassiliense. The sequence continues at coordinate 3,691,419 of NZ_LT985361.1, read as the reverse complement.
GGTGTCCACTGCGGTCCGCCCGGCAAGAGCACTACCTTCGCTGTCACCCATGCCGTCCGCGACAACGGCGAGCAGGGGTTCCGGGTCCAGATGCAGGACATCGAAATTGGCCCGGTAGCGATTTCCGATCTCGCTCCCACTTGCGGAGCTGAGCTTCAGCGTGGTCATCGCACCACTGTGCCAGTAGCCCAGGGCCTGGTGCCCGGAACTGACTCGGCGCCAAAGCAATCGGCGGAAGACGGAGGAAGCATCAGTCGCGCTTGCCACGACGTCCAGGCTCGCCCTTCGGTCACCCCGTTACCACTCGCGAGTGGCGGTCAGCTCTTCTGGATCCGCGTCTTCGAACCCGTAAGCGTCGGCGATAAAGCAGAATTCCTCGCAGATCTCCTCGCGGGCAGTGGTTTCGATTCCACTGTCTGCCGCTTCGAACTCCGCTTCCAGCACGTTGAACTCCTCGGTGGCGCGCTGGGTGAGTTCGTACAGTTTCGTCAGATCGGCAGGCGGTTCTGCTTCGATCTGCGCGCACAGCTGACGCAGGATATCGGTACCTTTGTCCAAGACGTGGTCCGGGAAATATGGGTCCTCGTACATCATCTGCAGAAACGTATGCTCGTTGACCTGCTGATTCGTAATCGACACCGTCACCCTTTTCTCCTACCTGAACCGGCCACCGGCCTTGGTCACTGTAACGGAGTCCAGGGCGAAGCCCTATGCGACCACGCCTCCATCGTTGAGCGCCCGCGCCGAAACTCGTTGCAGCACCGAGAAACCCACGGTGACATCTTGACTGTCGTTGAGCACCTCCCCGTACAGCTCCGTCCACGAGTGGAAGGAGTAGCGGGGGTTGGTGGAGGTTCGTTCGCGGGCCACGATGACTTCGGCCGGTAGTCCGATGGCCGAAAGATATGTTCCCAGTGAGAAGGAACGGGGCAGGCATAGCCCGTTGGGCTGCAACGTTCGTAAAACCAGCTGGCTGAACAGGACCTCTCGCCGGACAAGCCGGATCGCCTGCGCCGGAGCCAGTTCGGCGGACGCCTGCCAGCCCGGTCCGGGCCGCAAGTCCCGCAGGTAGCGGTGGGCCGGTCCCCACCCTTGCGTGCCGAGCAGCCGTAGCGCCCGCCAGGTGCTGCGCACCGCGTAACCACGAAGCCGATATGACGGGCGCGGCGGTGCCGGCACACCGTCGATATCGGACAGCATGGACTCCAATTGGCGTGCCAGCTCGGTCATTTCGCGGCATCCGTTCGCGCGAGGAGCCGGTGCTCGGCGAGCTGGTCGACCAGCTTGCCCAGGCCGGCGCGCAATGTCTCCGCGCTCGCATCGATGCGCTGCTCGAGCTCGCGCACCGCGTCCTCGACGGTCTCGCAGCTCATCGCGGCCTGAACCATCAGCGTGGCAACGGGATTGAGTTCGAAGTAGACACCCGCCCGGGAGTCCATGATGACGCCGACACCGTCGGTGGTGTCCAGGATGGCGTCGTCGCCGAGTTGCAGCAGTGGCATGGTGATCAGCTCCTCACCGGATGTGCGGTCCGGCTTTCCAGACTGCGCAGGAATAGTTCGGTCATGGCCGTGCAGATCAGGCTCTGCGCGTGGCGGCGGGTCGACAACGGGTGGCCGAGCACGGCGACGACCTGCGCCGGGTCGACGATGTTCAGCCGAGCCAGCAGCGAGTCGGGCCCGAGTAGCCCGGCGAGCGCCTGCGCATGGTTCAGGCAGAAGTTCTCGTGCGGCGAACCCAACCACAGCCGACCGTGCCGGCGCCAAATCATCGGCGGCAGCCGGTCTTCGAGCATCAACCGCTGCACCGGTTTGTTGATATTCCGGCCGCCATAGGAGATGCACCGGTATGCCCTCGGCATGCCGGTCATCAGCTCGTACAGCGCCCGATCGGCCATCGGGGAGCAGAACTGGACGCCGTGCGGCCAGGCCAGGGCCAGGTCGGTGGTCTGTTCCTCGGGAACGAATTCCGGGTTGGGCAACTCGAACCGCACGCCCGGCATCGGGACCAGAAAGTCGGGGTGCCGCGTGTAGTCGCCGAACGCCGAGGCATCGATCGCCAGTGAATACGAACGACGGACACTCTTCAGCAGATCCGTCAGCGTCCAGCGCGAACAGATTAGGCCGCGCAGCATCAAGCGCTTCTCCGACAAGCTCAGCCGCCCCCACAGCACATCGCACACGCCGTAGTCAGGGGCCGGACTGAACAGCAGGTCACCGTCCCGACCCCAGGTGAGCAGCTGCACGCCGTCCTGGTGGACCCGCTGCACAATCTGCTCCAGCCAGCGAAACCCGGTGTGGTTGTACGGGTGGGAGAACCGCCAGTCTTCGTTCACGTGCCCGGCACCGGTGTCGGTCATGATCGGCACGAACGGGATGGACAGGTGCCGGCACACTTCGCGGGCGTACTCGGACTCGTCGGCGAGCGGATCGTCGGTGGCCAGGTGGTAGGCGGTGATGTCGGCGCCGTTGGCCACCAGCGCGGCGGCGACGGCGGAAGAATCCATGCCGCCGCTCAGCAGGAGTCCGATGTGACCGCCGTGCGCGTAAGGCCGGGTCGCGGCGAGCAGAAGTTCCCATGCCCGCTCCGCGTAGTCCCGCGCGGTGCTGCCGCGCGGCAGCGGCTTCGGCGTGATCCGGTCGTACTGGACGACCTCGGCCGACACACCATCGAACACCAGCAGGTGGCCGGGGCGGAGCAAGCCCAGCTCGGGATAGGCGAAGATGCTGTCGCCGCGGCAGATTCGCCAGATGGTTTCCCGATCCAGCCGGTCGACGGTGTCGGGGACGAGGTCGGCGGGATCGCTGGACCATGCCAGCGTGTGGCCGGACTGCTGGTAGAACAGGGTGTCCCGGGTGAACAGGCTGCGGAACAGGAAGACTCGATCGTCGGTGACCACGCAACCGACCAGATCACCTGGTAGCTCCGCCAGATCTGCGTAGCGTCCACTGGTAAGTGCAGCGGTGATCCGTTCGGCGAGGGCATCGTCCAGGGATCCGGTGAGGGTGCCACCCAGCGCGAGATGGGCTCGATCGCTCGTATGCGCGGGTCGCACAGTCGGGTGCGTTCCCGCTCTTGTCCACTGCCGCAAGTAATTCGGGCTCTCCGGGACACTGCGCGCCGGGAAGGCGGTGAAGGGCACGGCGGCGTAGTCGACGGGAGCTCCGGCGCGGGGCAGGGTCGCTCGGCCGGCGCAACCGAGGTAGTCCACGGTAAGTGGGGAATGGTCCATGATGGCGGAACCTCTCATTCGCCGATAAATGTGGTCCCCTCCCCGTCACGTGCCGAAAGGAGGGGACCACGGGTCCAGCACTGCGTGCGGCTAGATCAGGTTGCCGTGGCTGACCAGATCAGGCACGCCGCGGAAGAGGATCGTGGTGTGGTCCTCGACCGCGCCCAGGCAAATCACCAGGGGCTCGATGTAAGGCATCTTCGTCATTTTTGTTCACCTCCTTTCTTCCATGTCGTTCTCCAGTGGACCCAGGCAGCGCAATACGCGCGGCCGGAGACTGGTCGAATTACCGGGAATTCCCGTTGCGACGAGATGGTGCGCAACAATGTTTCAGCTGCACCTGGAAATCACACCGAATACATACCGACCGCTCGAATCCGTAAGGGGCTCAATGGGATGCGGCGATCCAGATATTCGGCATATGAGGACATGACTCCACCTAAATACACAGAGGTGGTCGACTGCTGGGACCAGGCAGCGGACTTCGGTGTCCCGCAATACTTCTCGGCGTCGAGTCGGATTCGGGACGGGGGCTGGTAGGTCACAACCATAGTCCCCCACCGCCTTTGCGTCGACCCCTACTGCGCACCTGAATAGTGTCGAATTCGTAAGCACGCCGAATAGATATCTCCGGCTGACGATGCCGACTGGTCGGCGGGTACGGCCCGCACACAATTACCCATGGATGAAGATATTCACAATGGAAGTTCGACGCAGCCGGCCGAACGAGCGCAATGCCCCGCGGTGTCGTAGTCACGCGGTGCTGGACCGCCTGCCGGAGCGCGGGCACGGCGCCACGCGCTCATCGGCAAGTCGGTGTCTTACCCACTGCTCAGCGAAGCTGTCCTGATGAGATCCATTCCGGCGCGCGACGAATCAGCGCAACAAACGCGTCAGTTGGTAGGCTGCGGACTGAGGGTGACGCTGAATTTGTTCTCCACCGTCTGCTGCCAATCCCGTTCACACTGATCGATTTTCGCCTGGTCGTTACCGGCATCGTTCACACAGTCGGTGAACTCGTCACCACCGGTATAACTGAAAAGCGCGAAGCCGACCGCGATGGCCACCGCTGTCACAACCAACGCAATTATGCTCAACACCAAGCCCGTTATCGCCAGCGCGGAACCACCGGCGGCGCCTTTACGAGCCCGTGCCGCGGCGATGATGCCGATGACGAGGCCGGCGAGGCCGAACAGGATGCCGCCGATCACCGTCCAGAAGGTGAGCAGCGCGAGGATACCCAGCACCAACGCGGTGATGGCCAGGCCCTTGCCGTCGGGCCGCCGATGCGACCCGGGGACCGGCGGCGGGTACTGACCCGGCGCCGTATATCCGGGGGGAAATTCCTCCGTCATGGCTGTCCTTTCTTTGCGTCGGTTTCCACTGCGCCCGTTCGATGACCTCTCGAATGCTAATGAAATTCGAGCCGAGCGCACGCGTGCCACACGCAGCCTTGTCGAAAGAATGGTCAGTGACGTGTGCTGGAGCGCCGAATAATCGACCACGGCTCGGCGCGGGAGTCGAGCCGCTGCCCGAGCGCGGCGTGCGCACATAAAGCGCCCTGTTCGCGCAATGATTGCGCGACGGTGGTGAGATCGAGCCGCGCGGCCACCGCGGCATCGTCCCACCCGGTTACGGCGAGTTCGCCGGGGATGGTGCGGCCGAGCGCGCGGGCGGCGCGGACGACGCCCGCCGCGAGCTCGTCGCTCATCGCGGCAATCGCGTCGGGCGGTTCGGCGGACGTCAGCAGTGCGGTCGCGACGCGTTCCGCCTCGGCCGCGTCGTTACGCGCACACACTGCGACGGTCACCTCGGCCCAAGCGGTTCCGGCCTGCTCGGCCGCCTGCCGATACCCTTCGAGCCGCTGCCGGGTCACCGGGAACGCGACGTCCGTGATGTCGGCGCCAGGCCTGATCGCGGCGACCCGCTGCCTGGACAGCGGGAAACTCAGCACCGCGGGGCGCTGGGCGTCCGCGAACGCGACGGCGCCCACCGCCCGCGCCGCCGCCCGGTTGTCGATGGTGACCAGACCTGATCCGGGCACCGCCGGTCCGCCGTGCACCACCGCGGGACGCTTGGTCGCCTGCACGGCGGGCAGGATCGGATCGTTGTCGGCGGTGGTCCACACGATGAATCCGTCGACCGCCGCTCGCTGAATCCGCTGGGGGTCGTCGGCCGCGCCGGTAATCGGCAGAATCGTTATGCCGTAACCACGTTCGGCACACACCTCGGCGATCCCGGCCAGGAACGACACCGCCTGCGGATCGTCGAACGCGTAGCTCAGCTGCTCGCCGAGCACCACGCCGAGGGTGCCGGTGCGGCCGCGGCGCAGCGAGCGGGCGCTCGGGTCGGGTCCGGCGTAACCCAGTTCGTCCGCCGCCGCCAGCACCTTCGCTCGGGCCTGCTCGGAGACCCGGCTCGGCCGGTTGTAGGCATAGGAGGCAGTCATGACCGACACGCCGGCCCGCTCGGCCACCTGCGCGAGCGTCACCCGCTTCGACCCGGCAGAGGAAACCATCGGCTCAGCATAATTGTGTATCGTTACACATATGGCTCGACAACCCGCCGACTCGCCGCGCCCGCTGATCGTCTCGGCCTATCTGGCGTTCGCGGCCTTCGGCTCGTTCTGGGGAATCTGGGGTGCGTCCGTGCCACGGGTCGCCGAGCAGTCCGGCCTCGGCGCAGGGCAGCTCGGGTTCGCGTTGCTGTTCGTCGGCGCTGGCGCGCTGCCCGCGATGCTGCTGGCGGGTCGAGCATTGGATCGGTGGGGATTGCGGGTCGCGTCGGTGGCCATCGGCGCACTGGGTGGCGTGGGTGCCGGATTGGCGCTGACCGCCCGGGATCTGGTGAGCCTGTGTATCGGGCTGGCGTTCGTCGGGGCGACCAGCGGAGCGGCCGACGTGGCCATCAACGCGGTGGCCGGACGGGCGGAGCGGAGCGCGGGTCGCCCCGTCATCACCCGGGCCCATGGCGCGTTCTCCAGCCTGGTGGTGCTCGGCAGCCTTGCCACCGGATGGGCTGCCGCCGCGAAACTCCCGCTCGCGGTCCCCTTTGTCGCGGTGGCTGTCGCCTCGATGGTGACCGGTGCCGCGACGTTCTTGATGCTGCCGGAACGCGGCATACCGGATGGCTACGAGGACTGCGGCGCAACGAATCTCGCCGACTCCCACCGATGGCGGATCGCTCCGTTCGTACTCATCGGGGTACTCGGGGCACTAGCCTTCGCCAGCGAGAACGCGCACCAGAGTTGGAGCGCGGTCTTCGCCGAGACCGAACTGCACACCGGGGCGGGACCGAGCGCGGTCGCGCCCGCCGTGTTCGCAGGCACGGTGGCGCTGACGCGGTTCGCCGTCGGCGGCGTGCGGCCCGATATGTCCCGCACCGTACTGCTCGCCGGAGCGGCGGCCACCGCCGCCGGCACCGTTCTCATCGCCTCGGCGCCAACACTTTTCGTCGCCGCGGCCGGTCTCGCAGTGGCCGCGGCCGGGACCGCGGTGCTGTTCCCGACACTGCTGGCCGTGGTCTCGCGCAACGTCGACGAGGCCCGCCGCGGCCGCGCGACCTCGATCGTCACGACGGTGTCCTACCTCGGCTTCCTGCTCGGGCCGGTCTATGTCGGACTCTGGGCCGACGCCGTCGGGTTGCGCGGCGCCATGCTGGCCGTCGCGGCCCTGGCGATCGCACTGTTCCTGCTCATTCCGGTGTTGCTGCGGCGTAGCGGCTTCGATGGCCGAGCCGCCGACACCGTCGCCGAGGCGTCCGGCTCGGCGGCGAAACATCGGGGATGACTTCTGGTTTGGCGCGCCGGACCCCGGGTAGTGCGATCACGTCCATCGAAACGGAAATCCGAGGAAGGGACGCAGCATGAGCCAAGTCAACCCCATTCAGGTGCAGAAGTACTTGTCCGGCGTCGACTATCCGTGCGACCGCGACAGCATTGTCTCCGCGGCCAAGAACAACGGTGCCGACAAAAATATCCTCAATGCGCTGGAGTCGATGCCCGATCGGGTCTACGAGGGCCCGAGCGGTGTCAGCGAAGCTGTCTCCTCGTAGCTACTGAAAATCCCGAGCAATGTTGCGGTAGGCGACTATTCGCCTACCGCACTCCCTTGCCACCGTTCAGGTGTGTCCGCCGCCGGCTGCCTTGCCGATGCTCTGCAAAGTAAACCCGGTACCGTTCAGTAGCCCCTCATCGAGCAGATTGCGGGTGTCCACAATGACGGCTCGGTCGACGTGCGTCGCCAGCTTCACCCAGTCCAGCGAACGGAACTCGGGCCACTCGGTGAGGATGACGATCGCGGCAGCGCCCTTGGCCACCAGGTACGGGTCGTCCACTACTTGGATGCCGTCGAGTCCCAAGTGACCCGACTCCGGCACACACGGATCGTAAGCGGTGACCGTTGCGTCGTGCCGGGAGAGTTGCCGCGCGATCGCGATCGCTGGGGATTCGCGTAGGTCGCCCGTCCCGGCTTTGAACGTCAGCCCGAGGAGCCCGATCCGGGTACCCGAGAGCGAGCCGTCGACCGCGCCCGTGACCGCGCGACGGATCTTGCGCATTACCAGGGCGTGCTGATGGTCGTTGGTGCGCAAGGCATCCCGGACCATGGCGAAGTCCACCCCGGAGGCTTCCGCGGCGCGCAACAGCGCGCGCGTATCTTTCGGCAGACACGAGCCACCCCAGCCGGGGCCGGGCGCGAGGAAGGCCGGCCCGATCCGATCGTCCATGCCCATCGCCTCGGTCACCTTGGTGATGTCGGCATCGACCTGTTCGCAGAGTTCGGCCAGCGTATTCACGAACGAAAGTTTCACCGCGAGAAAGGCATTGCTGGCGTACTTGGCGAGTTCCGCACTGGCCGAGTCGGTGCGCAGGACCGGTGCGCCGGTGCCTGCGTAGAGCGCGGCGACCCGGTCGGCCGCCTCGCGGTCCTGCTCGGCGGCCCCGACCAGCACCCGGTCCGGGTTCAGGAAGTCGTCGACGGCGTGGCCCTCGCGCAAGAATTCGGGATTGCTGATGACAGGCGTGCTCGCGAGACCCGCGATCGTGGGTATCCGCGCCGCCGTCCCCACCGGGACAGTGGATTTGGTGACGAGCACGCAATCGCGCGCGAGGACGGTGGCCAGTGTGCGCAGCGCGTCCTCGAGCACGCCGAGGTCGGCCGTGCCCCCGGCACCCATGGGGGTGGGCAGGCACAGCAGAACGACTTCGCATTCGTGGAGTTCAGCAGGGTCCGCAGTGAATACGAGCCGGTTCTCCGCGAGCCCTTCCCGGACCAGTTCCGGCAAGCCTGGCTCGACGATCGAAACCGTGCCTGCGCGAAGGGCTTCCACCTTGGGCTCGTCATTGTCCAGGCAGACCACATGATGTCCCAGATGAGCGAGGCAAGCGGCGCTGGTGAGTCCCACATAACCGGCACCGACCACGCCGACACGACTACCCATGGCGCACCTTCTCTCCCAGTAGGCCGGACGCGGCCGTCAGCACATGTTCGGGTCGCACCATGAGCAACCCCGGGTCCGGGCGGTCGCCGTGCGGATCGCCGACGTGCCCGGCCCACAGCGTGCGATGCTGTTCGGCCGTGGCGGGCGGCCCCCAGTGCCGCGGCGGGGTGGGGCCGAACACCAGCACCGACGGTGTGCCGAACGCGGTCGCGAGATGTCCGACGCCGGTGTCGCCGCACACGACCAAGGCCGCCGCCGCCACCAGCGCGGCGAGTTCCGTCAGGCCGGTACGTCCCGCGTAGACCGCGGTAGGCGGCAATCCGGCCTGTTCCGCGACCGCAGCGGCCAACGGCATTTCGCTGCGCGATCCGGTGACCACGACACGGTGGCCGTCGGCCCCGAGTTCCCGTGCCACGCGCGCGAAATGATCGGCAGGCCAGCGTCGGGCGGGGTGAGCCGCACCGGGATGGATCACCACCACGTTCGACTCGGCGGCGGGCTCGCGCGGCTCAGGCAATCGCAACGCGGCCGGGTCGGCGTCGATCCCCGCGTACTCGAGCAGTCGGCACCAGCGATCCACCTCGTGCATGTCCGCGCGCCACGCCGGACCCGGCAGCTCCGGAAAATCCGAATGACGATGGGACAGTATGTCGTCCGCGCCCAGCGCCAGCAGATCGCGGATACTCTCCGGCCCGCAGCCGTGCAGGTTCACCGCCAGCCTCGGTGGTGCGCCGTGCCAGCGCAACGCGCCGAGGCCCGCGGTGGGCAGCAGTTCGTCGACCGCATCGATGAGATCGACCAGACTGCGCAGCCCTTCCGGCGCGGCGAGCACGATCCGATCGTCCGGGTACGCACTGCGTAGCCCGCGCAGCGCGGGCAAGACGGTCAGCAGGTCGCCGAGTCCGAGCGCGCGAAGCACGAGAATCGAGCGGCTCAAGGCCACGATCCCTCGACCGACGCGCAGACGACCATCTCCCGCACCTCACAGCCCGGCGGCTGGCGCAACGCGAACAGCACTGTTTCGGCAACATCGCTGGGCTGGTTGAGTTTCGCGTCGGGCGGCGGCTTGTACTGCTCGTCGCGGTCGTCGAAGAAGGCCGTGTGCATGCCGCCCGGAATCAGCAGGGTCACCCCGACGCTGCCCGCGGTTTCGGCGGCCAGTGCCCTGGTGAACCCGACGACGCCGAATTTCGAGGCGCAGTAGGCGGTCGCGTCCCCGACGGCCTTGATACCGAGGGTGGACGCACAGGTCACCACCGTCCCGTTGCTCTCCCGCAGCGACGGCAGCGCGGCGCGGACGACCGCGACCGTGCCGAGCAGGTTGACCTGGATCACGTTCTCCCACTTGGCCGTCGGCACCTTGTCCAGCGGGCCGCAGGCATCGGTTCCGGCCGCGGTGAAGACGCCGTCGATGCGCCCGTCCGCGCGCTCGACGAGTTCGTGCACCGCGCGCTCGGCGGCGGCGGTGTCGGCGAGGTCGGCCAGCACGAAGTCGACGGATTCCTCGGGCTCGACCCGGTCGATCACCAAGGGACGGCCCCCGTTTTTACGGACAGCGGTGGTCACCGCAGCACCCAGCCCGGAGGCTCCGCCGGTGACCAAGATATTGCCAAGGGTTCGCATTGCGCTCCTTCGTATCAGTCGGCCGATCGCGCCGCCGCGACCAGTTGCGTGGTCGAGTAGCCGGGAACAGTGGGGACCAGCGCTATTTCGCCGCCGTAGCCGTGCACGACCTCGGCTTCGGGTAGCTCAGCGCCGGTGTAGTCGCCGCCTTTGACCCAGACGTCGGGGCGCAGGCGGTCCAGCACGGCGCTCGGTGTCGATTCGTCGAATACGACGACGGCGTCCACCGAGGCGAGTTCGGTGAGCAGGCGCGCGCGGTCCCGGGCGGCGACGATCGGGCGCTGCGGGCCTTTCAGATTGCGCACGGACGCATCGGAATTCAGGCAGACCACCAACGCGTCGCCCATGGCGCGCGCTTGGCGCAGCAGGCTCACATGACCCGGATGCAGCAGATCGAAACAACCGCCGGTGGCGACCAGCCTGCCGCCCTGCGCCTTGATACGTGCCGCCAGCTCGAACGCCGAACCACCCTGCTCCACACGGGATTTCCTGGTGGCCGGGCGACGGTCGCAGGTGGACATGGTCGCCGCGCCGCCGGCCGCGACGAATCTCGCCGCCACTTCCACGGCGTGCGAGACCGCGTCCGCCACCGTCGACCCGTCGAGCAGCGCGGCCGCCGCGGCCGACGCGAATCGGTCTCCCGCCCCGCAGGTATCCGAGTGGATGTGGCTCGCGACCCGCACCTCGGCGGGCACGGGCACCACGGTGAGCCGCTTGCCGTTGGCGAGCACCGCCCCGCCCGAACCGGTGGTGACCGCAACAGAATCGGCGACCCACTCGTCCCGCAGTACCTTCGCCAACTCGTCGGGTTGCTGATAACCGGGCGCGAAGTGGCGGGCCTCCTTCAGGTTCGGCGAGACCAGCAACGCACCCGGCGTCGGCGCCGGACCGCGCGGGTGCGGATCCCACACCACCGGCACGGTCCGCGCCAGCTCGGTGAGCAGGCGCCGGATCCGCGGGTGCGCGGCGACGCCGCGCCCGTAATCCGCGACGAGGATCGCACCCGCCGAGCGCAGCGTGCTGGTGACCGCCGCGCTCACCGAACCGGCATCGGCGGTCCCGCCACCGGTGTCGAGCCGCAGTAGCGACTGACCGGCGGCGCGCACCCGAGTCTTGCGAACCGTCTCGCCGCGCAACATCATCGGCACGACTTCCACATGCCGGTCGAGCAGCCGCGCGAGGGTGCGGCCCGCGCGATCGTCGGCGGTCGCGGTGATGAGCGACACCGCGTCGACCGACTGCGCGGCCAGCGCGGCGGCCAGTCCCGCACCGCCCGGGCGTAGCCATTGGCGTTCCACATCCACTACGGGCACGGGCGCCTCGGGGCACAGCCGGTCGGCGACACCTTCGATGTCGACGTCCAGGATGCTGTCACCGACCACTACCAGCGGCTTCATGTCGGCACCCCCAGCGCTTCGTCGAGCGCTGTGCAGAGGGCATGCACCAAGACCAGGTGCACCTCCTGCACGGTGGCGGTGCTCGGCGCCTCGACGGCCAGCGCGTCATCGCACAGTGACGCAAGCGGATTGGGCGCAGGACCGGTGATCGCCCAGGTGGTGACGCCGATGTCGTGCGCCGCCTTCGCCGCGGCGACCACGTTCGGGCTGGTGCCGCTGGTGGACAGCAGGACGAGCACATCGCGGGGCCTGCCGTGCGCGCGAACCTGACGCGCGAACATCTCGGTCTCGCCGTAGTCGTTGACGATGGCGGTGCCCGCCGAGGTGTCGGCGTGCAAGGCGATGGCCGACAGTGGTCGCCGCTCATTGCGGAAGCGGCCGACCAGTTCTGCGGTCAGGTGCTGGGCTTCGGCGGCACTGCCACCGTTGCCGCAGGCCAGCAACCTGCCACCATTGTCGAACACCGCCGCCAGGTCGTGTCCCCACCTGCGGATACTCGGTGCGAACCGACTGTTGCGTTCCAGTGCTGTGCGCAGTGCCGCGAAATGCTCCTCGATCACGTCATACTCCTGTCCGCAGACGCCCCGGCCTGCCTGCACTGAGTTCTTCTGCCACCATGACGACTTGTTCCGGAGTGATGGATTCGAGGCACGGATGCCCCACCACCGGGCACTCGCGGGCCCGGGTGCCGCGGCAGCCGGCGTGTTGATCACCGAGCAGGGCCACCGGCACTCCGTAGGGCGCCCAACGCGCCGCGGGTACGACCGGTGCGAAGAGGGAAACCACCGGTGTCCGTACGGCCGCGGCCAGATGCGCCGGACCAGTATTGGGCGCCACCACTACGCTGGCATCGCGTAGCACGGCAGCGAGTTCGGGCAACGTAGTGACGCCACCGAGATCGATGGCGTAGTCCCGGGCGACGGCGGCGGTGAGGGATCGATCGGTCATGCCCCCGGTCACGATCACTCGATGACCGGCCAGTGCCAGGGCGGCGACGATGGCCGCCGAACGATCTGCGGACGGCTGCCGCGCCGGTACCGAGGCGGCCGGATGCACCACCACGTAGCCCGGTTCGCCGGTCCAGCCGGAAACGTCCGGCAGGGGTTGGCGCACAGCGAGTTTCCCGTCGTCGCCGGGCGGCAGCCGGAAACCGGCGGCCTCGGCGAGCGACAGCGCGCGTTCGGCTTCCGGCGGATCGCCCTCGACGCGATGGCGCAGATCCAACAGCGCACCCGGATAGTCCTCCGAGATCGCGCCGATCCACGGCACACCCGCCATCCGGAACAGCAGGGCCAGCGGCAGCGGCGACTGATGGAAGGAGGTGAGGATCAAAGCCGAATCTATTGCTAGGGAACGTATTTCGTCCACGAACGCACCGATACTCGCCGACGTGATCGCGGGTGGCTCCAGGTCGATCCACGGCGCACACCAGGTCACGACCTGGTCCACGCCGGGCAGCAGCTCGGCCGCCGCTCGGCCGCGCGGCCCGGCCAGCAGCGTCACCGAATCGACGTGCGCGGCTACCGCGCGCACGCACGGCCCGGCCAGCAGCACATCGCCGACGTTGTCCATTCGCGCGACCAGCGCCCGGCGGGTCACGACACACCCGCCATCGCCAACCGGACGGCCTCGGTCAGATCTCGCGCCACGGTCGCCTCACGCCGTGCGCGCTCCACCTCTTCGGGCCGGGTGCGCGCCGTGGGCACCAGGATCGCGCGGGCGCCCGCCGAGGTCGCGGCGGCGACATCGGCGCCGGTATCGCCGATGAGAACACATCGGCGGACATCGACACCGAGTTGCGCGGCGGCCTGTTGCACCATGCCCGGCGCGGGTTTTCGGCACGCACAGCCGTCGTCTTCGGCGTGCACACAGACCTGCCACGTGCCGAACGGTCCGAGCAACTCCTCGACCCGCGAGTTCACCGCGGCCAGTTGCGCCGGACTGATCAACCCGCGCCCGACACCGGATTGATTGCTCACGATGCCGAGCCGCAGCCCGGCCGCGCGCACCGATCGGAGCGCGTCGGCCGCGCCCGGCACCGGCCGAACCTTGCTGGGATCGGCGTTATACGGCACATCGACGATGAGGGTGTCGTCCCGGTCGAAGAGCAAGGCCAGCGGCGAGGCGTGCGTGGCGTGCCGATGGCGCCATTCACCGCGCAGTCGATGCCAGCACGCGGCGGGCGGAATCAGCGCGCTGGTCAGCGTCATTCGGCCGATCTCGCCGGGCGTGCGCGGACCCGGCGCGATCCGGCGTGCGGCGAAATCGCCGGTCAACGCCGTCCACACCGTCGCGCAGGCGAGGGCGGCGCGGGTCCGCCCAGCCACGCCGAGCGCGAGGGCCGCCGCACCGGCTGCCGTGGTGAGCGCGTGCCGAGGCAGCATCCCGGTGTTCTCGCCGATGCGCTGCCGCCAGCGAGCGCCGTACTTGCGCCGCATCAACGCGTTGTCCGCGTTCCCGCGTTGCGCGCGCACACTGGCCAGCAGCCCGGATTCCCGGACCGGGTGGCAGGTGCGCCGGCGCCCGTCCGCGATGCGATACCCGGCGAGGCAGACGCGCAGCGCCAGATCGGCGTCCTCGCGGAAGGCCCGCGGGAACCGTTCATCGAAGCCGCCGACCTCGTCCAGGACGGATCGGCGGTAGGCCATATCGGCGGTAATCCATTGCGCGGTAGCCAGTCCGGCGACACCGCGTTCCTCGTCGGTGGGCCTGCGGTGCGCAGGCAGAGGTACATCTATCTGTGCGGTGGAAGCCGCCGTGCGCGCATCGAGATCGCGCAGATCGTCGGCCAACCGGGCGGGCCAATCCGGCGCGATGACCACATCGTCATCGAGGAAGGCGATCCACGTACCGGTGGCCTGTCGCCACCCCGCGTTGCGCGCGGCAGCGGGGCCTCGGCCACCCGAGCGGACGAGCCGCACCGGCGGGACTGTGTCCGGCAGTGAAAGGTCTTCGCCGCTCGGCCGATCGTCCACCACAACGATTTCCCGCGGTTTCGGACCCGCCGCGGCATCGAGCGACTCGAGCAACACCCGCAGGTTCGCCCGGCCGGTGGTCGGAATGACGACGCTGAAGTCCACCAGCTCGTTCATGCGCGCCGCACCAGGAACGAGCCGATGGCCAGCAGATCGATCGGGGCGGACCCGAAGCACTCGAGCGCGTCGCGCGGCGAGTCGACCATCGGCCTGCCCGCGGTATTGAGACTGGTGTTGATCACCACGGGCAACCCTGTGCGCCGGTCGAATTCGGCCAGCATCCGCGCCAGCACCGGTTTCTCCGCGGCATCGACGGTCTGCACCCGGGCGGTGCCGTCCACATGAGTCACGGCCGGGATGCGGTCGCGCCAAGCCGGGACGACATCGTGGACGAACAACATGTACGGGCTCGGCAACGGACCGCGTTCGAAGATCTCGGACGCCCGCTCGGCCAGCACCATCGGCGCGACCGGCCGGAACTGTTCGCGCCCCTTCACATCGTTGAGGCGTTCCAGATTCGCCGATCGACCGGGATGTGCCAGCAGCGAACGGTGTCCGAGCGCACGCGGGCCGAACTCGGCCCGGCCTTGGAACCAGGCCACGACTTGGTCTTCCGCGAGGGCCTGGGCCACCGCGGCGGCAACGTCTTCCGATTTCGTGTACCGCACCTTGGCGGTGCGCAGCATGGTTTCCAGCTCCTCGTCCGACCACTCGCGACCGAGGTCGGCTCCCCACATCGGGGCGGCAGGCTCACCGAACTCGGCGGCCAATTGCAACGCGGCACCCAGCGCGGTGCCCGCGTCGCCCGCTGCGGGCTGCACCCAGATCTCGTCGTACGGACCTTCGGCGTGCAAGCGAGTGTTGGCGACGCAGTTGAGCGCGATGCCGCCGGCCAGCGTGAGATGCCGCTGCCCGGTCTGCTGATGCAGCCAGGACGTCAACTCCAGCAACACATCTTCGAGCCTGCGTTGCACACTCGCGGTCAGATCGGCGTGGTCGCGACTCAGTTCGCCGCCGGTCACCTTGGGCGCGAAGGACTCCCAGTCCACGGGTTCGGTGCGGAAACCGCCGTCACCGGTGGCATAGACCAATTCGCGGAACTGATCCAGGAACCGCGGCGTGCCGTACGAGGCGAGGGCCATCACCTTGTACTCATCACTGGACCGGGCGAAGCCGAGATGTTCGGTGAGATCCTCGTACATCAGCCCGAGCGAGTGCGGCAACTGCTGTGCCGCCAGCTCCACGAACTTGCCGTCGCGGTATTCACCGGCGAGATAGGACTGGCTTTCACCGCGTCCGTCGGCCACCAGGACCGCCGAGTCACCCAGGGGTGCCGCCAGCGCCGCGGACGCGGCATGGGCCAGATGATGTCGCACGAAGCGCACGATCCCGGGATCGAGGCCGGGCAATGCGGCGGCCAGGAACCCAGGTGCCCGGCGCGCGTAATCCGTTCGGGTCGCTTCACTTTTCTGGTCGAGCCCGCCGAGCGAATGATCGACCAGTCCCGGGTCGTAGGAGTAACCCACGGCGTCGAGCTGATCGGGGCGCAGGCCCGCGCGCTCGAGGCACCACGCGGCGGCTTGCTCAGGCAGCTCCCAGGTGGAGAACGGCACCGGCCGCTTGCCGTGTTTGCGGCGGGTGAACCGCTCTTCTTCGGCGGCCGCGACGATTTCGCCGTCCACGATCACGGCGGCAGCAGGGTCGTGGAATACCGCGTTGATTCCGAGGATGCGCACAGGCTGCCTTCCTGCTCGAAATACGAAGTCTTATCGATCTTTCCGATGACATCTGGTCGCTACCCGGCTACGTCATCGTCAAACAGCCGTGCCGCGACAACACTGGTCAATGCGGTGTTGTCGCGGTCCGGCGCGGCGAACCAGTCGATCGTGCGCCGCAGCCCTTCGGCCCGGCCGACCACCGGCCGCCAGCCCAATTCGCGCTCAGCCAGCGAAATATCCGGACAACGTCGCTGGGGGTCGTCGATCGCGCCGTCGATGTAGGTCACCGGGGATTTGCTGCCGATCGCCGCACGGATCTCCTCGGCGAGGCTGCACACCGAGACCTCATGCGGATTGCCGATATTGATCGGCCCCGGATGGTCGGCGGACGCCAGCGCGAGCAGACCGCGCACGGTGTCTTCGACGTAACACAGCGATCGGGTCTGCTCGCCGGTGCCCGCGATGGTCAACGGCGTGTTCGACAGGGCCTGCGCGATAAAGGTGGGCACCATGCGACCGTCGTCGGTGCGCATCCGCGGGCCGTAAGTATTGAAGATCCGGGCAATTCCGGTATCCACGTTCCGTTCCCGGCGCAACGCCATGGTCAACGCCTCGGCATATCGTTTCGCCTCGTCGTAGACGCTGCGCGGGCCGATCGGATT
This sequence comes from Nocardia suismassiliense, assembly GCF_900269665.1. GTDB lineage: Bacteria > Actinomycetota > Actinomycetes > Mycobacteriales > Mycobacteriaceae > Nocardia > Nocardia suismassiliense. The sequence goes on along the minus strand of NZ_LT985361.1, from coordinate 3,674,373 downwards.
GACATGGCCCCAGTACTGTTCGGTCTGCGGGTGTACGGCCGGGTCACCGTAGACCTCACTGGTCGACGCGAGCACGAATCGGGCGCGGTTCCGCTCGGCCAGTTCGAGGGCGTTGGCGGTCCCGACCGATCCGGCTCGTAAGGTTTCGATCGGCAGCCGCAGATAGTCCGGCGGCGACGCGGCGGAGGCGAGATGGAAGACCACATCGAAGGCGCCCATCGTCGGCAACGGCTCGGTGATGTCGTGCCGCATGAGCTCGAACCCGGGACGGTCCAATAGCTGGGAAACGTTGTCGGGTGCGGAGGTAGCGAAATTGTCGAGTGCGACCACTGCCGTGCCTGCCGCGAGCAACTGCTCACACAGATGCGATCCGACGAATCCACAACCGCCGGTCACCAACGCACGGTGGAATTTCGTGGACACGTTATCTCCCCTCCCCCGAGCCGCCAGCCCGTACACGACGGTCAATAGATCCGGAACCGGTGAAAAGTCCCTCGCGGGCGCGGTCGAGCGAACGCCCGCTCGTTGCCGCGGCGGTCACCCGCCGGTACTCGCGCAAGGTGTCCCTGCCGATCCGGTTCCACGAATAGCGTGCGTGCACCCGCTCGTGCCCGGCGTTCCCGTACTGGCGCCGAACGTCGGGCGCGGCCAGCAGATCCCGCACCGCCGCAGCGAGTTTCGCGGGTTCCCGAGGAGTCACCAACCGGCCGGTCACCCCGTCGACGACGGTGTCGATGAGCCCGCCCACCGCACTGGCGACCACGGGAACACCGCACGCCATCGCCTCCAGCGGGGTGATGCCGAACGGCTCGTACCACGGCGTGCACACCATCACGTCCGCCGACCTGAGCAGCGGGGCCACCTGCGTTCTCGGCACCTGCCCCACCATGCGCAGCCGGTCCCTGACGCCGAGTTCGTCGGCCAGTGCCAATAGTCGCCTGCCCTCCGGATCGTCGGCGACGGCACGGTCGTCCGGACCACCGACCAGCACCAGCTCGGTGTCCGGCAGGCTGGCGAGCGCAGTGATCGCGGTGTCGAAACCCTTGCGCGGCACCAGCCTTCCGACACTCACCACCCGATGCGCAGCCGACTTCTCGGCGCAGGGCCCGTCGGGGGTGAACTGCGCGAGATCGACGCCACAGGGAATCACCGATGTCCGCGCCCGCGGTACGCCCATCCTGGCGAGTTCGAAGACCTCGTCGGTGCAGGTGGCGATGATGCGGTCGGTCTGCTGGGCAATCCCTTGCTCGAGCTCTATGCGATCGGCCGGGCTGGTGTCGTCCGCGCCCTGGTAGCGGCGCTTCACCACGCCGAGCGCGTGAAAGGTCTGTACCACCGGTATTCCGGCGGGTCGAGCGGCCGCGAGGGCGGCGAGCCCGGACATCCAGAAGTGTGCGTGCACCACATCGGGGCGCTCGTGACGCCACTGCGTTGCCAGGAAATTCCCGAATTCGCCCATGTGCGGCAGCAATTCGTCCTTCGGCAAGGGTCGCGCGGGCCCGGCTGGAACGCCGATCACGCGATATCCCTGCTCGGTGGTGACCGTCCCCGCCGAGGCGTCGTCTTCGCGCCGGGTATAGACGGTGACCTCGTGCCCCTGCCTGCACAGCGCCGCCGACAGCTCGGCGACATGAACGTTCTGTCCGCCGGCGTCGACGCCGCCCAGCGCGGCGAGTGGGCTGGCGTGTTCGGACACCATCGCGATCTTCATGAGTGTGCCTTCCGCTCGGGGACACTGCTTGCTTCGGTGATCTCGGCGAGCACGGAGTCCCACCGGCGTAGGAAGAGGTCGAGGCCGAAATGCTCGAGCGCGAATTGCCGGGCGGATTTGCCCGCGAGCACCGCCAAGTCGGGCTCGTGCAGGAATTCGTCGAACTTCGCGGTCAGCGACGTGACATCGGTCGAGAGCAAGCCCGCTTCGGGCGGCACGGCGCCGACGGCCTCGGTGGTGGCAAGTGCCACGACCGGCATGCCCAGGTGCATGGCTTCCAGCAGGGACAAGCCGAGCGAGGTCCATCGCGCGGTATGCAGGTACACCCGTCTGCGCGCCATTTCCCGGTGCAGTTCTGATTGCGCCAAGTCACCGACGCCCTGAATCGGGTATTTGCTCGGTCTGTCCGCTTCGAACTCGGTGGCCCCGATGCCGTACAGATCGACCGGGCCGCGCATCGCGAAAGCGGGCAAAAGGTCACTGCCGGTGATCCTTCCGCGCCGCATCGGTTCGTTGATCAGCGCGACACCGTGCGCCAGCTCGCCGGTGTACAGGGGGCCGGGATCCACGATGCCGTGCGGCACGACGCGGGTCGGCGCGCGGCCGTTGTCCCACATCAGGTCGTTGAAGTGGGTGACGTGCACGATCGGGATGTCGGTGCGATCGGCCAGTGGGTGCGTGGTGGTCGCCGCGCTCGGGCGTGGGGTGTTGTGTTCGACATAGACCGCCGGAATGTCGACACCGATCCGACGGCCGAGCCATTGCTCGGCGAGCTCGAGCTCCTCCGGACGTTGCAGAACAACGACATCCGGGTCGATTCCGCGCAATTCGTGCACCGGCACCTCGCGAGCGGACGGCCAGTCGCGGCCACACCGCCCGCGACCCCACGGCCCGCCACCGTCGACCACGGGGAGCAGGTACCGATGCCTGCCTTGCACGAACGACGTTGTCCATGAGCCGTGCACGTGCCATAGCAGCACCGTGAGCTGGTCGGTTTTCGGCGTCATGTGCATAGCTCTTGCCGATTGCCGCCGACTCAAACAGAAGTCGCACAACAGCCACCGTTCGGCTATCCGCTATGTCCCGTACGCACCGGTCGGCGTGGTTGTCGCCACCGGCGGTTTGGATCATGGATGTCCGGCAACACCGGCGTTATGAGCGGATCTGACGTTGTCACATTTGCCGATGACCATCGGGTGATCGAAATCCTCGACCCGGCGACCGGCGCCGCGGTCGGCGAGGTGCCCATGGCCGATCCCGCGGAGATCGATCAATGCGTGCGGACGGCCAATCATGTTCAGCCACTGTGGGCACGGACTCCGGCGGGTGAACGGGCCGCCGCACTGCGCGCCGGCGCCGCCTTGCTGCGCGAACGCGCCGATGAACTCGCCGAGCTCAATAAGGCCGAGACGGGTCGCCCTGCGCCGGAGGGCAAGGAAGGTGTGCTGGCCGGTGCCGCGACGCTGGAGCAGTATGCCGAATTGGGCCCGGTGCATCGCGGCAAGAGCCTGCAAGGCGACTTCGACGCCACCGACTTCATGGTGTGGGAACCGCGCGGCGTCGTGGTCGCGCTGACGCCGTGGAACGATCCGGTGGCGGTGTCCTGCGGTTTGCTCGGCGCCGCGCTGGCCACCGGGAATGTGGTCATCTACAAACCCAGTGAACGCGCGCCGCACACCGGCCGCCTGCTCGGTGAGTTGCTCGCCGGCGTGCTGCCGGAGAATGTCCTGCAAACGGTGCACGGTAACGGACAGGTCGGCGCACTGCTCGCCGCTCGCCCGGACGTGCATGTCGTCGCGCACGTCGGCAGCACGACCACCGGCCGCGCTATCGCGAAAAGCACTGCGCAGACGGGCGCCAAGGCCCTGCTGGAGAACGGCGGCAACGACGCACTCGTCGTCGACTCCGGGGTGGCCGTCGAGTGGGCCGCCGAACAGGCGGCGCTCGGTGCGTTCGCGAACTCGGGTCAGATCTGTGTTTCCGTCGAGCGGATCTTCGTGCACCGGGACGTGGCCACCGATTTTCTGGCCGCGCTGGTCGCCGCGGCCGAGTCATGGAAGGCGGCGCCGCTGGTCGACCGGCGCCATCGCGAACACGTGCACGCGCAGGTGCGCGACGCAATCGAGCACGGGGCCGAACTACTGACCGGCGGCGTGCTGCCGGGCGGTGCCGGGGCGCACTATCCGGCTACGGTGCTGGCAGAGTGCGAGCCGAGCATGCGAATCATGCGTGAGGAAACGTTCGGTCCGGTCGCGCCGGTCCGGGTGGTGAATACCTTCGAACAGGGCATCGCCGAGGCCGCGAACGACGAATATGGCCTCGCAGCAACAGTTCTCACGCCGTCCATGGCGAATGCACAGCACGCCTGGCGGACACTGCCGGTGGGTACGGTCAAGATCAACGCGGTGTTCGGCGGGGCGCCCGGCGGCGCTGCGCAGCCACGCCGGGCCAGTGGAACCGGATTCGGTTACGGTCCAGAACTATTGGACGAAATGAGTCAGATGAAGGTCGTGCACCTGCGTCCCGCGCCGAGGTGAGCCATGCGGGTACTCGTGACCGGCTGGCCGAGTTTTGTGCACGGCGAAGCTACGGCCGGAGATGTGTTGAGCATGCGCCGGGTGTGCGACGCGCTCGCCGCCGCCGAGGTGCCGCACGACAGCGCGTGGAGTCCGGTGTTCCGTTCCGAGGCTTTGCATTTGGACAAGGCCGACGCTGGACGCTACTCACATCTCGTGTTCGTCTGCGGACCCGCGCACGGGGAGCAGGTGCGGACCCTGCACCATCGTTATGCGAACTGCCGGCGCATCGCCGTCGGCGTTTCCGTCATCGATCCGGACGACGCGGCGGTCACCGGGTTCCATCGCGTGCTGGCGCGCGATGGACTCTCCACCGCGCGACCGGACATGTCCGTCGCGGCGCGTACGGTGCACGTTCCGGTGGTCGGTGTGATCCTCGCCCCGGGACAGGCCGAGTACGGGACAGCCCGTCGTCATCAGTCCGTACACCAGGCCTTGACGAGCTGGTTGGGCGAACTCGATTGCGCGCGAATACCTCTCGACACGAGGCTGGCGTCCGATGATTGGCGGCTGTGCCGTACGCCGGACCAGCTCGCCTCGATATTCGCTCGCCTCGATGCGGTGGTCACCACACGCTTGCACGGCTTGGTGCTCGGACTGCGGGCGGGCGTCCCGGTCCTCGCGGTGGATCCCATTGCCGGTGGCGGAAAGGTCAGCGCGCAGGCGCAGGCGCTCGACTGGCCCGCGCTGATTTCCGCCGAACAAGCCGTTGCCCCTGGCGGATTCGAACAATGGTGGCACTGGTGCCTGTCGCCGGCCGGGCGGGCCCGGGCCGGGCGACGCGACCTCCCCGACGTCGATGCGCTGACCGAGGAGCTGCTGCATGAGCTGCGCACGGGACAGTCGATATGAGTCCGGCCGCCGCGAAGACCACCGTGGTCATCGCGACCCGCAACCGTGCCGCCGAGTTGTTCCGCACCTTGACGGAGTTGCGCGCCTTGCATCCCCGTCCCCCTATCGTGTTGGTAGACAATGCTTCTACCGACCACACTGCCGACGTAGCGGCGAGTTTCCCTGGCGTGGAAGTCATCCGCTCGCCGCGCAATCTCGGCGCGGCGGCACGCAACCTCGGCGTCGCTACGGCCCGGACGCCGTACGTGGCGTTCAGTGACGACGATTCATGGTGGGCCGGTGACGCGCTGCCCGAAGCCGAGCGGCTACTCGACGCCCATCCGCGGCTCGGCCTCATCGCGGGACGCACGCTCGTCGGTGCCGCCCAGCGGGACGATCCGGTCAACGAGTTGATGGCTACCAGCCCGCTCGGCCATCCGCCACACTTGCCCGGCCCGTTGGTGCTCGGCTTCCTGGCCTGTGCGGCGATCGTCCGGAAGGAGGCCTATCTGCGGGCCGCCGGGTTCAGTTCACTGCTGCATTTCGGCGCCGAAGAACGTTTGCTGTCGCTAGATCTCGCGGCCGACGGCTGGCACCTCTGTTATGTGCCGCAGGTGCGCGCCCATCACCACCCCTCCACCCGGCGACCGCCGCGGCCGTGGCGCAGGCGAATCGAACAGCGCAACAACGCGTTGATCGTCTGGATGCGGCGGCCGCTGCGGCGGTGCGTCACCGAAACCGGTGCGTTGCTGTACCGAGCGGCGCGCGATCCCGGCACGTTGCTGGCGGTCGCGGGTCTCCTTCGTCGCCTGCCGCGAGCGTTGGCACAGCGGCGGCGGCTGCCACCGGAGGTGGAACACGGCGCACGGACGCTCGAACTTCTCCATGAAAGGAAGTGACCGGATGGCCACGGACCGAATGACGGTCGTCATCATCACCCGCGACCGGCGCGAAACCCTGCTGGGCACGCTCGAGCATATGACCGCGCTACCCGATGCCGCGCCGATCATCCTCGTCGACAACGGGTCCAGCGACGGCACCGCCGATGCGGTGGCCGCGAAATTTCCGATGGTTGAGCTCATCCGCTCACCGGACAATCTGGGGGCGGTGGCCAGAAACATCGCGGTCGAGCGGGCGCACACCCCCTATGTGGCGTTCTGCGACGACGACACCCGGTGGCAGCCAGGTGCTTTGACTCGCGCCGCCGATCTGCTCGATCAGTACCCCGGCCTGGGTTCGGTGACCGGGCGGTGTCTGGTCGCGCCCGATCTCCGCGAGGATCCGATCACCCCGGAACTGCGTGATTCACCGATCTCGGGACCCGACTGGCTGCCGGGGCCCGCGCTGCTCGGGGTGATGGCGGGCTTGTCCGCCTTCCGGGTCACCGCCTTCAAGGAGGTCGGCGGCTTCTCCGAACGACTGTGGTTCGGCGGCGAAGAGGAACTGCTCGCCCTCGACCTCGCGGCGAACGGCTGGTGGATGGTCTGGGAAGCGGACATGCTGATCCATCACGAGCCGTCGCGGACCCGGAATTCGACCCATCGTCGCCGACTCGGTATCCGAAACACCTTGTGGACCTTGTGGTTACGCCGCCCGGTGCGCAGCGCGGCCCGACGGTCCGCCGTCGTGCTCAGGTCGGCTCCCACTGATCGGACGACGCTGGCGGCCGTCCTGGACACCCTGCGTGGACTGCCGTGGGTGCTGCGCGAACGAAAGGTCGTGCCGTCGAGCGTCGAAGCCGGCCTGGTGCTGTTGGAGGAGTCCCAGCGCCGTTCGCCCGCAAGACGTTACGTCGGCTGAGCGCGGTGCGGCGGCCGATGCCGAGTACCTCCGCGCACGGGAAAGGAGCGCTGACTGTGGTGGAAGCGAGCAAGCAGGTGGTGGTCGGTCTGCTCGCCGATCCCGATCTGCCGTCCCGGCTCGCCCGGCGGCTCGGCGACCTGCTCGCCGACGAGCTGGCACGTCGCATCGACAACGACACCTCCTGGACGGTCGAAGTGATCGCCGACCCGTTCGAGGCCATGTATCCCGACCACGACTATCTCATCGACAAAGCCCGCGAACGGGTGCGGGACACCGAATGGGATCTGGCCCTGTGCCTCACCGATCTGCCGATGTACGACGAGCAGGGCGTGGTCATGGCCAAGGTCGACGCTGCCCACCGCATCGCGTTGATCTCGCTGCCCGCGCTGGGCGGCATACGGCTGCGCCGCCGGCTCGCCGATCTGGCGGTCGCCCTCACCGCGGCGCTTCGGCAGCAGGGAACCCCCACGCTGGCAGACGATTTGGCGAAACGACTGCCGCACACCCGGGTCGATCGAGGCACAACCGATGACACCGCGCAGCTCCGGTATACCGGCACAGCTGGGTTACCTCGCTTACTCGGCGGCATGATTCGCGCGAATCGCCCGTGGCAGTTGTTCGTCGGGCTGTCCACCGCACTGGCCGGGGCCTTGGCAGGCACCGCCTTCGGGGTGCTCTACTCCACTATCTGGCAACTGGCGACCGCGCTCGGCCCGTGGCGGCTCACCGCCGCGACCATTGCCGCGCTCACCACCCTCACCGCCTGGATCGTCGCCGGGCACGGACTCTGGCAAGGATGCGAATCAGCCAGCACCACCGACGATTTGGACCGGCGGCTGCGTAATGCCGGAACGCTCGCGACGGTCGCGGTCGGTGCCACCGCCTTCTCCGCTGCCCTGTATATCCTCGCGTTGGCCGCTGTCGCGCTCGTGGTGCCGCCCGACTATCTGGCCGAAGTTCTGCACCGGCCGGTGCGGGTGCACGACTACCTCGCGATGGCGCTGATGGCCACCATCCTCGGCATCATCGCCGGTGCCGTCGGTTCCGGGCTGGAGAACGACAACACCGTCCGCAAGGCCGCCTACAGCCACCGGGAGCGCGAGCGCAGGCAGCGCGTCGAGCAGCTGCGCCGAGCATGAGCGGATTCGCCTCGCGGCTACCGTGTCCCGGCGTCAGGCCGGGTCGGTAACGAGGTGGTGGTAAGCGGTGTCGAGGGGGAGGTCCACCGCGTACCAGGCTGCTGGTCGATCGTCGTCTCGGGGACACCACGCGGACGCGATGCACAGCCGGGCCACTTCCCCTGCGGCCAAGCCGGGCAGATGCCACGCGATTCCGGCCGGATCCGCATATCGCACACCGTAATCGGTGCTGTCGACCGGGCCGGTCGACAACAGACGCGCCCATCTGACCGGCATCAGCCGACCGTCCGCGGCCTGCATTGCGAGCAGCTCCGCATCCGGGCCGCCGATCGACACCGTGAAGTGCTCGTTCTCGACACTTACCGCCGCGAGGCATTCGCCGGAGTCCGGGCCGCCGTACGCATCGGCGGACAGGTCGGTCAGCGCGGCCGAGACGACCAGTCCGGACACCGCGGCGCGCGCCTGCACCTGCCAGATGCCGGCCCACACGGGGACCGGCGGGCCGTCGTCCCATGGCTTGACGTCGATGCCGCCGATCAGCAGATCCACCGTCGCGGTTCGCTGCTGCCACCGATGTAGATATGAGCCGTTCGCCAAGCGCCACAGGGCATTCGACTCGGCCGATAACACGTCCGACGCAAGCGTGACGGAGAACTCGACGGTGCCGAGGGGCGTGTCGATCACCGCTGGGCGACACGCTGCCTTGGCCAGCTGGTCGGTGGGGAGCATCCGCCCATCATCCAGGGTCGCGAGCACGAGTAGCTGCCCGGCCGGGTCCACCGTGCTCGTTGGCCCATGCCGAGCACCCGCTCGATGGTGAACCGAGTACCGGCGATCCGGCTGGTGATAGGCGCGAGGAATAGCAGACGGTATGGTCTGAATCCGGCGTAGGGAACACCGGTGTGAATCCGGGGCTGTCCCGCAACTGTCACCGAGGAGCGATCCGCCGATTCATGGTCACGGCCTACCCAGGCTGGAAGACCGGCGGGGAGCGTTGATCCGGGAGCCAGGATACCTGCGCCGTGGTATCGGGATCTCACCCACGAGGATGGCAATGGACAAGTACACAGCGGTGCGGCCCGGGCTCGGTCGCCGTTCCTTTCTGCTCGGGAGCGCGGGTGCGCTCGCACTGGGCGGGCTGCTCGCGGGTTGCGGCACCGAAGGGGGCCCGACAGCCCCGGATGGGCCACCGCGCGCGGGCGGACGCCTGCGGTCGGTGATCGCGGGGCGGTCGGCGAGCGCGGATGTGCTCGATCCGCACGAGGCCGGTAGCTCGGCGGGTGGCGCGGTGTCGAAGAACGTGTGGGACAAGCTCGTCGCCTACAACAACGATTTGACGTTGCGCTATCGGCTCGCGGAGTCTTTGGAGCCCAACGCCGATGGTAGCCAATGGCGGATCAATCTCCGGCGCGGGGTGGTGTTCAGCGACGGCTCGCCGCTGACTGCGCGAGACGTGCTGTGGAGTTTCGAGCGGATGCTCGACCCCGCCAAGAAGTCGTCCGGCGATCTCGCCAACATCGATATGTCGCGCACCCGCGCCGACGGCGATCTCGGTGTGCTGGTGACGATGAAAACGCCGCTGGCCGACTTCGGTTCGGTGCTGGCAGGCTGGTACTGCTACATCGTGCAGGACGGCACCGGCACCATCGATGGGTCGTCGCTGCCGGTGGGCACCGGTCCTTTCGCCTTGCAGCGGTGGTCGCCCGGCGACCGAACCCTGTTGCGGCGCAATGATCGTTACTGGGACGGGCGCTCCCACCTCGACGAGGTGGAGATCATCCAGATCGCGGAGACCGAGGCGCGAGTGAACGCCTTCCTGTCCGGGGAAGCCGATGTGGTGCACGAGATCTCGTACCTGCAAGCGCGCAGCCTGGAGCGCGACCCCGGCACGACCGTGGTGGTCCCGCCCGCCGGCCTGATGGGCGCGTTCCAGATGCGGGTGGACACACCGCCGTTCGACGACGTGCGCGTCCGGCAGGCCATGCGTCTCGCCGTGAACCGCCAGGCCATGGTCGATTCGGTGTATTACGGCTACGCCGAGGTCGGCAACGACGTCTACGGCAAGGGCGCGCCCTTCTACCACGACGGTCTGCCACAGCGGTCTTATGACCCGCAGCGCGCGCGAGAGTTGTTGCGGGAGGCGGGCAAAGAGAATCTGACGGTCACGCTGCCGACCGCCGACGGTTCGCCGGGCATGCTCGAGTCCGCGACCTTGTTCGCCGAGCACGCGAAGGCCGCCGGAATCAACATCCGGCTGGAGTCGGTGCCTGCGGACACCTACTTTTCCCAGGTCAGCGGTAAAGCCTCGCTGTCGCACATCGGTTGGTGGAACTACAGTCTCGATTACTTCTACGGCCAGACCATGACCAGCACCTCCCCCAGCAACGGCACGGGCTGGCGGCGGCCGGGGTGGGACGCGAAGTTCGCCGAGGCCCGCGCCGCGATGGACCCGCAGCGCCGCCGCACGCTGTATCACGAACTGCACGAAGAACTCTGGAACGAGGGCGGGTACATCCTGCACAGCTTCGCCAAACGTCCCGACGCGGCGAAGAACCACGTGCGCGGTGTGCGTAACGGGGTGCCCGGCACCGACGACTGGGCGAACTACGCCACCACCTGGCTGACGACGTAAGCAGCGTCGTGATTGCCTATATCGCACGGCGAGTCGGCGGTGGGATCGGTGTGCTGTTCGCCGTCGCGCTCGTGGTTTTCTGGTTGTTCGAAGCATTGGACTCGGATGCGGCCACGGTGCTGCTGTCGCGCGACGGCGGCGGCGCCCCCGCGCCCGAGCAGTTGACCGCGTTGCGCGCCGAGCTCGGACTGGACCGGCCCGCACCGGTGCGCTTCGCCGAGTGGCTGTTCGCTTTCCTCCAGGGCGATTTCGGCCATTCGCTGATCTCGGGGCGCCCGGTGAGCGATGTCCTGCTCGGCCGCGCCACCAACAGCGTCACCCTCGCGCTGCTCACCGCCGCGCTGCTGATCCCGCTGGCGCTCGCGCTCGGGCTGGTGGCGGGAGCCCGCGCCGGGACCCGGACCGATCGGGTGATCAGTGCGGTCGCGCTCGCGGCGGAATCGGTGCCGTCCTTCGTGTTCGGTGTGCTGCTGGTGGCGACGGTGTCGCTGTCGCTGCACCTGTTGCCCGCCGTCTCGCTGCTGCCGACCGGCATTAGCGCGTGGCAGCGGCCCGAGATCCTGGTGCTGCCGGTGACCTGTCTGTTGATCGGGCTGGCACCGCATCCGGTGCGCATGGTGCGGGCGCAGACCGCGGAAGTCATGGCGGGCAACTACATTCGCACGGCACGGCTCAACGGCATCGGCGGGCTGCGGCTACTGCTGCGGCATGTCGCGCCCAATGCGGTGTCGGCGTCGATCTATCCGCTCGCCGGTTCGGTCGTCGGGTTGATCGGCGGTGTCGCGGTGGTGGAGACCTTGTTCAACTATCCCGGTCTGTCACAGGAACTGTTGCGCGCCATATCCGCTCGCGACTTTCCCTTCGTCCAGTCGGCCGCCGTACTGATGGCGGCGGTCGGGATCACGATCTACCTGATCGCCGATCTGCTGACCCTGCTGGTGAGCCCGCGGGCCCGGCAGCTGGCACTGACGGAGCGAGCATGAGGGCGCAACGCCGGATTCGCTCCGGTTGGCTGCTGATCACCGTACTGGTGCTGCTTCTCGTAGTCCTCGGCCCGGTGTTCGCGCCGTACGCGCCGACCGCGGTGGTCGCGCCACCGTTCCAGCCGCCGACGGGACGCCATCTCTTCGGCACCGACGTGGTCGGCCGGGATGTGCTGTCGCGGGTACTGCATGGCGGCCTGCCGCTGCTGTCGCTCGCCGGGCTCGTGCTGATCGTCGCGTACGCCCTCGGCCTGGGGCTCGGTTTGCTCGCGGGTCTGCGCCGTGCACTCGACCGCTGGATCATGCTCCCGGTCGACGCGATCGTCGTCGTGCCGTGGTTCCTGCTGCTCGCGGTGATCGCGACCGCGCTGGGGGCCGGTCCGGTCGCGATCGTGCTGACCGCTGCGCTGGCCTCGGTGCCCTGGATCATCCGGATCGTGCGCACCTGCGTGCTGGAACTCGCCACCACCGGGTACGTGGAGTCGGCCCGGGCCAGGGGTGAACCGCTGTGGCGTCTCGCGGTGGTCGAGGTGCTGCCGAATCTGCGATCGGTGGTGCTGGCCGATGCGGGCGTGCGGATGTCGGCGAGCATTTCGATGGTCGCGGTCAGCGGCTTCCTCGGTCTCGGACTTCGCCCGCCCTCCCCCGACTGGGCGCTGATGATCACCGAGAATCGGCCGGGTTTCGGCGTGCAGCCGTGGGCGGTGCTCGCGCCGGCGCTGTTGATCATGGTGCTGGTGGTGTCGGTCAATATGGTCACCGACCGGGCCTTCGAGGTGAATCGACCGGCGGCGTCAGGGCTTTCGGCGGTTTCGACGGCGGATGGTCTGACGGTCGACGGACTCACGGTCCGCGATGCTTCGGGAAGTGTTGTCCTGGATGACATTTCGCTGAGCCTGCCGTCGGGGTGCAGTCTGGCCGTGGTGGGTCCTTCCGGAGCGGGTAAGACCACGTTCGCGTTGGCCGTACTCGGCGCGCTGCCCGCGGGGCTGACGGTCTCGGGCACTGTCGGCTTCGGCGGGGCCAGTCGCACTGTCGGCTATGTGCCGCAGGACCCGTCGACCGGTTTGAATCCGGCCATGCGCATCGGCGTTGCCTTGCGCGAAATCTCCCGCTTGCGCGGCACATTCGATGCCGACCCGGTCGCCCATGCCTTACGCGAAGTGGATCTGCCCGATGATCGCGAGTTCCAGCGGCGCTTCCCGCACGAGCTCTCCGGCGGTCAGCAGCAGCGGGTCCTGCTCGCGATGGCACTGCTCGGCAAGCCCGCCCTCGTGGTGCTGGACGAGCCCACCACCGGGTTGGACGCACAGACCCGCGATCAACTGTTGCGGACGCTGCTGAAGATCAAGGACAGCACCACCCTGCTCGTCATCACCCACGATCTGCCCACCATCGCACCGCTGATCGACGAGGTGCTGGAGCTGGACCGGGGCAAGGTCGTCGCGAAAGCACCGTGCCACGACCAGAAGCCCACGGCCCCAACGCCTTCGCGCACATTCCGCTCGAAAGCCGCACCGGTGCTCCGGGTCGAAGGTCTCGCCGTGACACACCGCAACTCCCGCCCGGTCGTGGACGGCGTCTCCTTCACGCTGCACCCCGGCGAGTGCCTCGCCATCACCGGCCGCTCCGGCGCGGGCAAGACCACGGTCGCCCGAGCGCTGGCCGGCCTGCACGCGCCCGCTCGCGGTCTGGTCGAAGTCGACGGCGCCCCACTGCATCCCAGCGTCGATCGGCGAACCGTCGATCATCGTCGCGCGATTCAACTGGTCTTCCAGAACCCCGCGACCTCGCTCAACCCGTCCTATCGCATCGGCAGCCAGATCGGTCGCCCGCTGCGTCTACTCCACGGCATGGACTCCCCCGCCGCCCGCGACCAGACCTACCGCCTGCTCGAAGCCGTCGGCCTGGAGGACCACCTGACGCTGCGCCGACCCACCCAGTTGTCCGGCGGCCAGCAACAACGCGTCGCTATAGCCCGTGCGCTAGCCGCCGAGCCGCGCATTCTCATCTGCGACGAGATCACCTCGTCACTGGACCCGAGCACGCAAGAACTCGTGCTCGAACTGCTCGACGGGCTGCGCCGAAACGGCTTGGCCCTCATCGTGATCAGTCACCAGGACGCCGTCATCGACCGCCTCGCCGATTCGATCCTTGCGCTCGGCGAGATCGCTACTGTCCCGCCACGTGCGCCGCTTATGTCCCCAGAACTTCAGGCTCACAACAAAGTTCGAAGTTGACCGAATTGGCGATGAAGCAGAGCTCGTGGGCGCGTTCATGCAGGGCCAGCGCGCGCTCACGGTGCTGGAGATCGGTGATCCGTGCCCGCGGGCGCAGCACAACCTCGGAGAATCGGCCGCCGCCGTCGGGGTTTTCGACCATGGTGCCGGACGGGTGGTCGGTGTAATCGGTGACCACGATGCCCGCCCTGGCGCACAATACGAGGTACCACAGCATGTGGCACTGCGACAGCGAAGCCACCAGCAGCTCCTCCGGATTCCAGCGCTCCGGCACACCGCGGAACGCCGGGTCCGCGGTGCCGGGGATCATCGGTTTGCCGTCCGCGCTGATGGTGTGCGATCGCTCGTAGTCCCGGTAACCGCTGGTCCCCGTACCCGTATTACCGGTCCAGGTGACATCCAGTGCGTAGTCGTGCGTCTTGGACACCCTCCCGACCATAGTCGAATGTCGTTTACGCTCCCGGCAATCGACGCACGCAGTCCACGTCATCCTTCGCAACAGTTGTGGCGAGACCGAGCCGGGTCCGTACCGCACCACCCGCGCAGGCGATGACCACCAACCCACCCGCGAACGTGAGCCAGCTGATGTGTTCCCCAAGCAGCAGCGCCGCCCAGCAGATACTCATGACCGGCTGAACCAGCTGCACCTGACTGACCCGCGCCATCGGTCCGATCGCCAGCCCGCGGTACCAGGCGAAGAAGCCGAGATACATGCTGACGACCGAAAGGTAAACGAAGCAAGCCCATTCGACCGCTGTTGCCGCGGGCGCCTGGTCAGCGACGGCGACACCGGCGAGCGTGAGCATCAGCGGCGCGGAGAGCACCAGCGCCCACGACACGGTCTGCCAGGAGCCGATCTCCCGGGCGAGCAGGCCACCTTCGGCATACCCCACGGCAGCCGCGACCACCGCGCCGAACAGCAGCAGGTCGGCTCCGTGGACTTCACCGAAACCGCCACCCTCGACCAGGGCGAACACGACCGCGGCGATCGCACCCGCGAGGGAGAACAGCCAGAACGCGCGCCCCGGACGTTCGCCGGTGCGCAGCACGGCCATCACCGCGGTGGCCGCGGGCAGCAGCCCGACCACGACGGCGCCGTGACTGGCAGGTGTCACCGTGAGGGCATACGAGGTGAGAACCGGGAAGCCGACGACCACGCCCGCCGCAACGACCGCGAGCCGCACCCACTGCGCGCCCGAGGGAGTTGCTTGACGCGTGACCGCCAGGGCCACACCCGCCAGCACGGCAGCGACCACCGCGCGGCCGGATCCGATGAACAGCGGCGAGAGTCCGCCGACCGCGATGCGAGTGAGCGGCATCGTGAAGGAGAAGGCTGCGACACCGATGAGTCCCCAGCCGGAACCGGACAACGGGGACGGTAGCGGTGCGCGCACTTCGATAGTAGCGCTACTCTGTACTGACATGTTCAACGATAGCAGCAGTCGAATCGCCACCGGCATCCGCGCGTGGATCGCTACCGCCGCACCGGGCGCGCAGCTGCCGTCCACCCGGCAGCTGGTGACGGAGTACGCCGCCAGTCCGGTCACCGTGCAGAAGGCCGTCCGCGCACTCGCCGCCGAGGGCCTCATCGAGAGCCGCCCCGGGGTCGGCAGCTTCGTTCGCGCGCCGCGTCCCATGCGCCCGCAGGATTTCGGTTGGCAGACAGCGGCTTTGGGTACCCCGCGCCGCACGCTGCCGAGCGTCGGCGGCACCATGCGCACCCCGCCGCCCAACGCGCAAGCGCTCCATTCCGGCTACCCCGAGGCAGACCTGTTGCCCGAGCGGCTGGTTCGGGCCGCCCTGACGCGAGCGGCGCGCGGATCCATGGCCACGACACGACCGGACTCCGCCGGGCTCAACGACCTTCGCACCTGGTTCGCGACCGAGCTGGCCGACAAGACACCCGCCGGCCTCGCCGCCCCCACGGCGAACGACGTCGTGATCGTCCCCGGCAGCCAGAGCGGACTCACCTCGACCTTTCGCGCACTGGTCGCCCCGGGACAACCGCTACTGATCGAGTCCCCGACGTACTGGGGCGCGATCCGCGCGGCGCACCAGTCCGGCGTCCGGCTGGTTCCGGTGCCGAGCGACGTGGAAGGACCCGATCCGGCCGGGCTGGACCGGTCCTTGCGGGAGACCGGGGCAAGAGCCTTCTACGTCCAGCCGAACTACGCGAATCCCACTGGGGCACAATGGTCCCCGGAGCGCGCGGAGGCCGTGCTGGAGGTCGTCCGGTCGCACGGCGCGTTCCTCGTCGAGGACGACTGGGCGCACGACTTCGGGATCGACACCGACCCTCGGCCGGTCGCAACCCGAGACAC
This sequence comes from Nocardia suismassiliense, assembly GCF_900269665.1. Taxonomy (GTDB): domain Bacteria; phylum Actinomycetota; class Actinomycetes; order Mycobacteriales; family Mycobacteriaceae; genus Nocardia; species Nocardia suismassiliense. The sequence goes on along the minus strand of NZ_LT985361.1, from coordinate 3,658,137 downwards.
CGCAGGCCACGTCGTCTACGTCCGGTCCCTGACCAAGAGCCTGTCACCGACCATCCGAGTCGGCGCCGTCATCGCCCGCGGTCCGGCCCGCGATCGTATCCTGGCCGACCAGTCCGCCGAGTCGATGTACGTGAGCGGTCTCCTCCAGCAAGCCGCCCTGGAAGTCCTCACCGCCCCCGGCTGGCAGACCCACCTGCGCAGGCTGCGCGGTCAACTGCGCGAGCGCCGGGCGCTGCTCGTCGACAGCCTCGTCGAGCACGCCCCTCGTCTACGAGTCGATTACATTCCCCGCGGCGGGCTCCATCTCTGGGCACGCCTGCCGGACAACACCGACACCGACCGACTCGTCCGCGATTGCGAGGCGCGGGGTGTGTACGTCGCCTCCGGTCACGAATGGTTCCCGGCCGAACCATCAGGGCCTTACCTGCGCCTGAACTTCACCGGCCCGCATCCGAACGGGTTCCCGGCGGCCGCGCGGAACATCGCCGCGGCACTCGCGGCGCAGGACTGAGCCGGCGGATCAACAGGGCCAATACTTAACTGTGAATGGCCGCTCAGCATGGTCAGGTGGATGGTTTGCGGGAGATGTGCGATTGCTGACTGTCATCTTCAGGCTTCGCTCGATGCAAGTGTGCCTTGTTCCTTGCTCCGCCAAAATATCTGGTCCCGAATCACTCTGCGCGAGATACAGCCGGCGCCTGTCCCGGTCGATCCGGGTGACGACGACCACGACATCGTCGCCGACCTGGACGCCATCATCTGGAGCCGCCCCAGGCGTCGATGTGAGATCTCGAAGGTGAACCAGCCCTTCGATCCCTTCCGACACTTCGACAAAGACGCCGAACGGCACCAACATGGTGACGCGTCCGTGCAGTTCCTCCCCGACCGCGACGCCCTCGGCGAAGGCTTGGAAGGGATCGGGCTGTAATGCGCGCAGCGACAACCTCGCCTCGGCATTCCAAGTGTCGAACTCGAGAAACTCACCTGAAACCCGCTGCCCGACTTCAACAACATCGGAAGCCGCTGCACCCCAACGCCAGGACAGCTCCGGAATCGTGATGAACCCAACGCCCGGGAAGAGCGGATGCTCGGGACCATCATCCAGCGCCACGAAGACACCGAAACTCTTGATCGCCGTCACAGTGCCGGAAAGAATCTCGCCGCGCTCCAATGATCCGAGAAACCCCCAGAGTTCCGGGCTCACCACCCTCCAGTCCACGCCGCCCAGCCTTCCACAACGCGCGCAGAACCCTGAACCGCCCGCAGTACGTCACGCCCTCGCGGTCGCGTACTGCCGCACCTCCGCTCCGGCAGAGGAGCGTCTGGCGCGGCTCGACGGGGCACTCACGACTAACATCCCACAATGCCGCTCACGGGTCGGCCGACCGGACGAGATCAACTGTGACGCGGAACGTCCGCTGCTGAGGATGAGCGCTCATGTTGGGCGGCCACCCGAGCATCGCACGCTCCGGGGTGCCAGCGTAAGACGGTCAGTGGCTGGTCGCATTCGGGGTCGAGGTGCCACAGTTCCTGGGCCACCACGCCCGGTTCGTGTCCGCAGTGTTAGTGCCCCACTTGGTCGGTCAGGGAAAGTCCTTCCTTGGCCTTGATTCGACGATGCTCGAGGAGGAGCCAGCCCGAACCGCCCAGCAGGCTGACTACGCACACGATCGCGCCGATCGTCGCCCACCCACGGAAGCCGGATCCTGCCGCGGTGAGCGTCGCACCGAGCGCAGCGATACCCACCACCCACAACAGGATGCCAGGAATGTTGTAACCGTCTTGTATTCCTTCCCCAGCGTGACTTCTCGAGGTCCGCGTCGCATCGGAAGAAAAGCCGCCGGACTCCAGGTCACGCGAAGCCGTGTCGTTTTCGTATACAGCGCCAGAGTTAGCCATCAGATTGCTCCTTCAGCGTCTATCCCCCTGTTGTGTTTTCCCCAGCGCAAATCGAGCAAACCCGACCACTCATCGGCAGTGGGGAGACGCTGCTCACAGTGAGCCCGCCCTGCTGAGCCGGATCAGACCGCTGGAGAGCACTGCCATGAGATTCATGGAAGCCGAAGATTTGCCCGTGTCCCACGTTTGTCACGATTGAGCTCATACGCCGTGGATACAGCAGTAGCGGCCGGTTACGACGTCCTAAATTGGCCGCTTACGGGTCGCTTCGGATGGGGCCGAGTCACGGCCGACCGAACGCACCATCATGCCGAATGGCGCGCATTCGCGCTGTTTGCTTTCAACGTCGCCAGAACAGATGGTGTGTCACTCCGCTAGAGCTCGAGCCCCCGCTCGAGATGAAAGCGATCGGTCCGGCATTCACGCGTTCGGCGAGCATCCGATGCTGCCGGTAGCGAGAGAAGCGTATGACCCCCGCGTGGTTCGAAACATATTGGGGACCAATACTATTCGTCTTCTGTCCACATCAGGCCGACCCCGGCACAGTCCTCGGTGCTGCCGGAACCGACCTCGATCTCGATGGTCTGCTCACCAGCGCCGGCCTGCACAGCGTGCAGCAGGTGCCGACCAGCGGTGTGTGGCGTCCACATGGCGAGGACGCCACCGTCGACGCTGGCCTTGATCGCGCTCGGCGGATCGAATTCGCCGTCTTGGCTGTCGTAGAAACTGATGTCGGCGCCGGGCTCGGCCGTCGCCTGCGCGATGTAGGTGCAGCCCGCGACGAAGTTCAGCGGGTCCCAGGGCGCCGTCACATCGAAAGTTGTGATCTCGGCAGGCGCGGCGGGCGCGATCACCACCAGTGTGGCCGCCATCGCGCCTATCGTGGAAATCGCAACGGCCACAGACTTGCTCGATCGGAGCATCAGGAGTCCTTTCGAGTCACAGCAAATTATCGGCCGCCTGAGCCTACCGGTCGGACCGCACAGCTCAGAGCCCCATTTATAGGGGCTGCCCCCGTGGTTCCGATGGCTCCCAGCAGGTTTCGAGGCGATCTCAGGCAACCGGTGACTCGTATCGTCCGGCGACCGGACTCTCCTTTTGCTGTTCGCTATTTAGCTACAGTGCTAAACTGCGAACATGACCAAGCTCGGTCCTGAAGAGGAAGCCGGAGTATTCCGCGCGCTGGCCGACTCGACGCGTCGGCAGATCCTGGAGGACCTCCGCTCCGGCGAGCTGACCGCAGGGGATATCGCCGCGCGGTTTCCGATCAGTGGTCCGTCGATCTCCCGGCATCTGGGTGTACTCAAGTCAGCTGGGCTCGTGCGAGAGCGACGAGCCGCCAATCGCATCTTCTACTCGCTCGTCGAGGAACGACTGGCGTTGTCTATCGGCAGGTTTCTGAGCGCGATCTGCCCGGAACAGGTCGTCATCAAGCAGCGCAAACTGCGAACCACAAAGAATAGGGAAACCGGATGAGGCCGCCCCAGATGTCCAGCGTCGTCGAGCGACGCCTTCTCGTGAACTATCGAGTCGCCCCCGAAGTCGCCGCGAGCTTGGTGCCGCCGCCGCTGCGACCGCAATTGGTCGGCGGTTTCGCGGTTGCAGGCATCTGCCTGATCCGCCTCGGGCAGTTCCGGCCGAGTCGGCTACCCGGCTGGGCCGGGCTGCGCAGCGAGAACGCGGCGCATCGCATCGCGGTTGAGTGGGACGGTCCGCAGGGGCGCTCGACCGGTGTGTACATCGCGCGTCGCGATAGCGGTTCGATGATCAATGTCCTTGCCGGTGGCCGACTGTTTCCGGGCGAGCACAGTTCGGCGCGGTTCGATGTGCGCGAGACAGCGAAGGACCTGCATGTCGCCTTCGCCAGTCGAGACGAGACGATGTCGGTGAGTGTGGACCTGCGAATCGCCGAGCGGTTCCAGGGCAGCGAGCTGTTCGCCGATTTGGCGCAGGCATCGGAATTCTTTCGGCGTGGCTCGGCCGGCTTCTCGGCCACCCGCGACGGTCGCTACCTCGATGGGCTCGAACTCCGCACAGACTCATGGTGCGTCGAGCCGGTCGAGGTCCGCTCGGTTCGGTCCACGGTCTTCGACGACCGGGACCGGTTTCCACCAGGCAGCGCGGTACTCGACTGCGCCTTGCTCATGCGCGACGTGCCGGTGACGTGGCGGGCCCTTCCACCTCTGCGAGTTGTGGCGGGATCCGCGACCGCGGGGACCAAGCGCACGCTGAGAACAACCTGAGTGAGTGCGGCAATCGCTACGAGGACACTTGTCATGGCCGTGAATCAGGATGCAAGTCGCGGATCTGCGACGAGCCGGATCTCGGTCGCCAAGCAGGTCGTCAAGGCGATCAGCCAACGCTCGACGAATCAGCAGGAGTTCGGCTCCGCCCGGCGCAGGCGGCGGGCACCCAGCCCGATCAGCACCAGCACGACGGCGAGCATCATCGCGTTGGAGAGGTACTTGGCGCCGCCGGTCACGCCACCGAGCGGTTCGACCAGGAAGGACAATCCACCGCGCGCGACCAGCGCGGCACCGGCCACGGCCAGTACGTGCCCCCGTGACCACCCCGCGCGGCGCGACCAGGTCAGTAGCAGGATCGCGAGTACGGCGAGGGCCGCGGCGTAGACCGTCACCCACAGCCAGGTCGTGGGAAGCAGCATGGTTCCGGTGAACACGACCAGGGCGAGGCCCCCGACGACCCACCAAGGGGGCGCGGTTTCGACGCCGGTCGGTTCCGGCAACGGGCGGCGGATGGCGAACGCGGTGGTCACGAGCGCGGCGATGACAACCGCCGTACCGACCAGGCGCGCAGGAGTGGCCAGCGAATCGTCGGTGGTGTCGATGTAGACCAGCACGGCGGCCAGTCCATAGAGGACCACCATCGCGACGATTCCGGGCTTGCCGAGCCAAGGCCTGGTGGCGATGTGAGGTGCGCAGGCTTCCATGACGGCGATCGGCGCGGCGAAACTCCACACGACATGGCCGGAGATGAAGTTGACGAGATCGGCGGCGTTGACGCCGATGACGGGGATCATCGTGGTCGGCTGCTCGGTCGCCCAGGCGGGGTCGTCGGGACCGAAGGTCACACCGAACAGCGCCTGGTCGATCAAACCGGCCTGAGCCAGGGCAAATGCGGTCGCCAGCAGCAGCATCGTCGGCCAGCCACGCCCGGTGCGGCGGGCGACCTCACGGATGAGGACCGCGACTGTCCCGTAGAGCGGCCCGAGGATCAACAGGCCGCCGAGCAGTTCGAGCGGGCGGTTGATGCCGCTGTCATAGCCGATCAGGTACTCGGCGGCGATGGGCGACAGCAGCATCAATCCAATGACGGCGACCCAGCGGTGCCGGGCCGGCGCGAGCGAGGGGTTGGTCATCGGGCCTCTCCTTCGAGCTGGCGAACGGCGAGGGTGAAGGTGGTGGCGAGATGATCGGCGAGGGCCTCGGGGTCGGTGGCGGGCCGCGTGTGTAGCTCGGTCGGGACCGCCTCGAGCGCGGCGAGCAGGGTCACCGCCATCAGCCGGGTCGGGAAGTCGCGGAGCTCACCGGTGGCCTGCCCATCCCGCAGGACTTTTTCGAAGTCGGCGATGGAGCTTTCGCGCTCCTCGGTACCCCAGCCTTCGGCTGCCTCGATCTGGGCGACGGCGACGAGCCGCTCGGGGTGCGCGGCGCAGTAGTGCACGAAACCCTCGATGAGAGCGCGCAGGACGGCGACCGCGTCGGCCCCGCCATCTGCGCGGTCCTCGATGGCACGTGCCATCTCGGCGTTGACCTCGGTGACAACCTGGGCCATCAACTCTTCCTTGTTGCGGAAGTGGTAGGAGATCAAGCCCGCGCTGATACCGGCGCGCTTGGCGATCTTGGCGAAGGATGTCTTGGTGTAGCCGAGCTCGGCCAGGACGGTGATCGCGGCACCGACGATCTGGGCGCGACGGGCGGTCTCGATGAAGGTCCGCGATTCCTGGTTGCCTGACCGAGAATTTGGCTGCATAACCAAATTATATGGCCGTGAGCAAGACCAGACAGCGTCCCGCCACTACTGGACCGAATCCGCACGCCGCCATGCCGCCGCGCTCGCGCCGAGCAGGGCTGCGAGCAGGATCAGCGCCAGGAAGATTTGTCCGTGCAGGCCGAGAATGAAAAGGGTCTGATCGGCGAACTCGGGATCGTAGGTGGCGGTATCGGGGAACAGCAGCGCACCGGCCATTCCGAGCCAAGGGATGGCCACAACTGCTGCGGCACACAGCGTCCGGCCGCGTGGGTCCCGGCCGGGTCGCAGGGCGAGCGTCAGACCGATGACGCCGAGGAGCACCGTCATCACCATGTATTGAGCGTCGTGGAACTTCGCGTGCGGCGGCCAGTTCGGGTTGAAGGCGTGCTGCGCGGCCAGGTCTGGGATGACCAGGTCGGCGAGTACGGCACTGACCATCGTGATCACCGCGACAGCGGCGATTACGAAGCGGGGCATGGACATAGAGCTGGACCTTTCGTCGCTCGGGGTGGGTTGCGTGTTTCGGACAGGGTCAGAGCGTCCAGGTATAGGCCGGTGTGATCGAACGACCGAGGAGTGCGCCGGGCAGGAGCGGCAGCGCGGTGTCGCGTAGCGCGGTTGCCAATGGTGAGGTCCAGTGCGCGGGTGCACCGACCCGGCGTGAGAGCTGGGCGATCATCTGGGTACGAGGCCTGCGCAGGCGGTCGTATTCACGCAGTCCCGCCTCGGCGCCGAGGGTGTCCACCGCCGCGGCGAGTGTGACAGCGTCCTCGATAGCCTGGCAGGCGCCTTGTCCGAGGTTGGGGGCCATGGCGTGCGCGGCGTCCCCTAGCACCGCGACTTTCCCTGCGACGTAGGTGGACAGATCGGGGAGCTCGAAGGTGTCGTGCTGGAGGAGTGCGTCCGCGGGTGCGGCATCGAGTAGGGCTGGGACGGGGTCGTGCCAGCGTGCGAACCGCTCGCGAAGCTGAGCCAGGCCGGTGCGGGATCCCGCTGGGGCGTTACCCATCAGATAGCAGTAGACGCGGCCGTCGGGCATCGGAATGTAGCCGAATCGTTCTCCCCTACCCCAGGTTTCGACGCTGCCCGCAGTGTCGATGGCGTGCGGCGCGGTGAGCAGGCGCCAGGTGGTGTATCCCACATAGCGGGGGCCGGCGGCCGACGGCCAGATCGAGCGTCGGGTCACGCTGTGCACCCCGTCGGCGCCGATCACGAGATCCGCTGTGCTGGAGCCGCCTTCGTAGTGGACTGTGCCGTCCGGCAGCACTCGCTGCACCGCGGTTCCCGGTCGCAAGGCGTGCGCGGGAAGGGCCGCGCGCAGGATGTCCACCAGTGTGGCCCGGTGAATGATCGCCCACGGGCCGAAGCGCCGCTCGAGTTCTTCGGTGTCGTTGCGAATCAACCAGGCGCCGTTAACGCTTCGGATGCCCTGCAGCGGGCCGGTCTGTCCGCTGGTGCGCAGGATGTCACCCAGGCCGAGCGTGTCCAGGGCGCGCAGCCCGTTGGGTTGGATCGACAGCCCCGCACCGATTTCGGTGATCTCCGACGCGCGTTCGAGCACCTCCACTTGCCAGCCACGCTGGTGGAACGCCACCGCGGCGGCAAGCCCGCCGATACCGCCGCCCACGACAAGCGCCTTCATCGCCGGCTCCGGCGATCGCAGGCCGACCCGAGACCGTCGCGCATCCGAGCCGATCTGGACTGCCGCCACCACACCGCCGTCACGCCCAGCACAACCGCCAATAGTGTCCACCGCCAACGCTTCACGTCATTCTCCTAGAGGTTCTAGATTATCTAGATGCTCTAGGTGAACATAGACACTCTAGGATGTCAACGAAAGCCTCGAACCAGTAGAAGGATGGCGATGTCGACACAGACCGGCGGAAGGCGCGAGCGGCTACGTGAGGCCACCTTGAAGGAAATCCACGAAGCAGCCCGCCTACTTCTCGTCGAGCAGGGGTCGGCGGCGGTGACCATCAACGCGGTTGCCCGGCAGGTCGGGATGAGCGGTCCGTCGCTCTATCACTACTACGCCGGTCACGAAGCGCTGGTCGGCGCGGTGACCGCGGGCTTCTTCGACGAACTGGCCGCGGCGATGGAACAGGTCCGCGACGCTCAGGCCGACGCGCCGGTCGGCGAGCGCATACTGGCGGTCTGCCGCGCCATGCGCACCTGGGCGATTGCCCACCCGGCCGAGTTCGGCTGGATCTTCGCCGCCCCGATCACTCCACTGAACAGACGACCGGATTCCGAACGCCACCGGGCCGGGCAGCGGTTCGAACGGGTACTACGGGATCTGACGATCGAGCTCTGGCAGACGCGCCCGTTCCCGGTGCCCGACCCCTCCGAGCTGCCCCCCTCCCTCTACCAGCAGCTGATCACCTACTCGGCCACGATCGACAACCAGTTGCCCCCCGAGGCCGCGCACGTCTTCCTGTCCTGCTGGATCAAGCTGTATGGCCTGCTGTGCATGGAAGTCCTGCGCCAGCTCGACTTCGCCTACTCCGACCTCGAACCGGTCTACGAAGAATGCCTACGCGACCTCACCGACATCCTCGGCCTGGCACCGGTACGTGAGAATGCTCAGTCCGGTGCTAAGACTCGGAGATGACCGCGGTGAACGCTCGGAGACAGACCAAACGCATTGTCATGCCGCTGGCCCTCGAACGCACTGTCATGCCGCGACCCGCGCGTTGGTCAGCGGTCAAAATGGTTGGCTGCCAGTATTTCCCAACGCGCTGTCGACCATGATCTCGGCCGCGCGCTTTCGGTGTCGGTGCGAGCGATAGTTTTGTTCGTGCTTACGGTGAAGATGGATGATCAAGCGGCGAGGTTGCTCGGTTTGCGGGACGGCTTCGGTGGCTTGGATCCAGACGAGGGTTTGGCGTCTCGTTTGCGGACGTGGGTGGACGGCGGGATCGAATGCCGCGGCGAGGTGGTGTGCTGGGCCCCGGTTCCCGAGCACGCTGATGACGCGCCGGGGCGTCACTTCGATCTCACCGGGTGGGAATGCGGTAATACCAGCTTCCACCTGGAAGATTTTGTGCCCGTGGCCAGTAGGGATGCCGAGGTGTCGATCTTCGGCCTCGACGCGCAGCGGACCTTGCTCCGACAAGGGATCGCCTTGGCTCGTGAGGTCGGGCGACTGGCCGGTGAATTGAGTACGCCGATTCCGCTGCGGTGCATCGTCGGGACCAATGAAACCTGCGGCACGTTCAGGTTTCATCGGATCCGGCCCAATGAAAGCTGGCTGCTCGACGACCTCGACAGTTACGAGCGGGGCTATGGAGTGGTGATCGACTTCCTGCCCCGGCCCCCTGGCAGGTTTCACAGCGCGCACGTTGATGCGGCGCAACGGACAGCGCTTTTCGGCCTTGTCGAGCTCATCGCACCCGACGTGGAGAAGGCTTGTAGGAGGTTGGAATACGTCCTCGATAATGCGTCGTGGTCAGCGTTCGATCCGGAAAACGCGCTGATCGAGACGTTGTACGACGGCGTCGACGGCGGCTTGGCCCACTTCCATCGCATGGTCGCTGACCCCGAGTCAATTCGCAGCCGCCTAGCGCTGCTACCCACCTGTCCGGCAGAGCTGACCTGGGACTGGTACGACGGCGATATCCGCAGGTGCAAGACCGAGGCAGATCGCCAGACCTACCTTCGGTTGTTGGGCGATCACTGCCGTGCGGTCGGTACCGCGTTGATCGGCGTCTTCGCCGGCGAGAATGGCCTGGTGCTAGGTTTTTTGCCGTTGGACAAGCTCGAGCGGTTTGCCGAGCTTGCCGCGGTGGCCAAGGCAGAGATCATCATCCACGGCACGGTAGAGCCGGGTGCGGACTGAATCAGTTCATCGATGACACCGCCCCCGCTACAACGCACGGACCTGCCGCTGGGCGCGCTTTGGTCAGGTGTTAGCCAGTCCAGCTATCGGGGCACGAGTTCCGCAGGAACGCGCAACTCGTCGTGCGCATACAACTCGACAAGCTCGGCGGGATCATCTCGGATACACGTCGCGGAGATGGTATCGAGTAGGTCGTCGTAGTCGGATCCCGTCTCGTCGTTGTAGGACGCGGTCATCCGGCCCCACTCATCCCAGGGCAGCATCTCGACCTTGTTCAACGCGGCGAGGTCTTTGATCGCGTTGCCCCTGATCTCTGCGGGGCCCCAGTTCTCGGTGCCATAAACCCCGAAGGTCGCGGCGTCGATACGGCCGTCACGGAACGCGATCCAGGCTTCGCCGCCGCTGAGGAATTCGTCGGCGTGGAGGTCCTCGGGATGTTCCAGGATGTCCTGGCCCAGAATCTCGGAGTCGATGCGTACCCAGCGGCCCCGAGTGTCGTGCCAGTACTCGGTGATCCAATGGTCCACGCCTTGCCCAGGCTGAAAGTAAGTGGCGAAACCGCACCGCACGCGGGACGGGATGCGGCGATGCCGCAGCAACGCACAACTGATCACGGCGAAGTGGCGACATGTTCCGATGACGCGTCGGGATGGTTCGCGGGCGACGTCGAGCGGCGTCGGTGCCAACGCCAGGAGGGCGTCGAGCAGCTGGTCCACCGGTCGGATCTGGTTCTCGCCGAACCGTTCTGCTGACAGGTTCAGGGCCTGAGCATCGTGTGGCTGGACAACCAACGACGAGGTCAGCTGACAGATCTCGACGACCTCGGTAGGGACTGATCGCAACACGGCCGGATCGATCCCGCTCAGGTTTGTCAGTGGCCCGGCGGTGGCATAGTCGAGCATCGGGTTCATGCCTGGAATCGTATGCACCGCAACCTGGTACGTCGCTTGATCGGGCCGCCGGATCTGCGGTTTCTGTTCTCCGGAGATACGAATATGCCTGGCGGTGTGGGCGTGCTGCGCGGCGAAATCGACTGCGCCGCAGAACGTTTGGTATCGCCGAAGATCGGGCGCCGACGAGTTGATCGAACCGGACATCGCTGAAGCACCCGGCAATCAGCGGATCTGGACTACCACTTTGCCGAGGGCGCGTCCCGTACCCACGTGGGACAGCGCTTTTGCGGTCTCGTCGAGCGGGAAGGTGTGGTCGACGTGGATTCCGATCCGTCCTGCGACGCACGCCTGCGCGAGGGGTGTGAAGTGCTCGGGCCCTTCCTTCACCGCGAGGACTCCGAGGGAACGCCCGGTCACCGATCCGGCGAGCACGCCGAGCGTCGTCATCCGCAGCAACGCGCTGGTGGTGCCGCCGACGCAGCGGTACCGGCCGCCGCGGGCGACCGACCTGCGGTAGGCGAAGACCGACCGGTGGGCGACGAGGTCGAGTACTCGGTGGTATGGTCCGGTTCGGGTGAAGTTCTCGACGCGATAGTCGATTACCTCGTCGGCGCCGAGCGTGCGCATGAACGCCAGCTTGTCGGCGTTGTCGACCGCGGTCACGTGCGCCCCGGCGTTCTTGGCCAACTGGATCGCGAACGCTCCGGATCCGCCGCCGGCTCCGTTGATCAACACCGACATTCCGGCAGCGATATCGGCGGTGCCCTGTAGGGCGATCGCCCCCGCTTGGGGCAGGGTCGACGCTTCGGCGAAGCTCAGCGACGCCGGTTTGTGGGCCAGCGCCGATTCAGGAGCCACGGCATATTCAGCGAATCCGCCCTTGAGCATCAGATTGTCGCCGTAGACCTCGTCACCGGGCGCGAACAGGGTGACCTCGGAGCCGACGGCTTCGACCCGTCCGGCGATATCGGATCCGAGAACCGGGCGACCGGGAGTCCGGAGCCCGCCGATGCGCGAATACAGCGGCGTCCCCCGCAGTGTCTCCCAGTCGGAGAGGTTGACCGACGTCGCATGCACCTGGACCAGCACCTGTTTCGGCGCCGGCGACGGCGTTGGGGTATCGGCGATCGACAGCACCTCGGGGCCGCCGTAGCGGTCGTACACGACGGCCCTCATGCGATACCGGCGCGGAGGATCGAGCGACAGCCTGACACATGACACAGCCTAGTCGGCAGGCCGCTCCGCAGCCGGCGAGCTGTGCGCCGGCCCCCTGTGCGAGCGAGATTCATTGCGACATAGTGCTTCTCATGCCTCGGCGCAGGCTGATTACCGGCTCTTCGCTCTGTTCGGTCATACGATAGACGAGCCGGAAACCGCTGCCCGCGTGCGGAATCCACTCGGAACCTTGCAGTACCACAGAGTCGACCACGGCTCCAGGCGCCTCAGATCGCATAGGCTGTCACCCTCGCCCAACGCACTCACATGCCGCTTTCAAGACTGTTCAGACCGGCAGGCCATGCGGTTGTAAGCGTGGTGCGCACAGACTTTGACGATGCCTCGATTCACGAACTCGCCCGCCGCATCTTCGTGAAATACACCGCCGGTTCCCGCGTGATCAGCCCGTACCCGCCGTCCGGAGTCGCCGCGAACGGGGCGGGCAGATACAGCACCGGCAGCACCTCACCGATCAACGGCCGCTGCTCCCGGGTGATCCGATAACCGATCTCGACCACCTCGGGCACATCATCATCCACCACCGCACCGCCGTCGCGCCGGACGCACCGATGCGGTTCTAGCCGCACCGTCCGAATCGCCGTACGCGCCCATCGGAACAGCACACACTCACTCGCCCCCGGCCGCGTGGACTCCACCAACCCCACACCATCACCCCAGAAGACGAACTGCTCATCCTCCATCGAGCTGTGATACCCGGCCTCCACACTCCACTGACCGACAATCTCGTCACCACACATCGAGCGATTGAACCACCGCGCCACCGCACCCGGCGAGCACGTCCGCAAATCCCGCGCCCGCGCTCCGAAGCAGCCAGCAGAGGTCCGCGGAAGACTACTGCAACGCGAAGCGCTAATGCTGTTCACCCCGGTCGAGGGCTTCTCATGCAGTGCGGCGCTGCTCTCCGCCCCACTGCACGAGACGGACGTCCGTGCCGTCGTGGCGGCGACCGTGCACCGTCTGCGCGACGCCTATCCACCCGTCGAAGAAACCGCCGAGGGCGCTCCGACAGTGGGTTCGGTCAACGCTGGTGCTGGGCACACCACGCACGCAGAACTGTGAGCACAACCTGCGGGGCGGATGCCTCGTCGTGGATTCTCCCTCGACCGACCGAGCTCTAGGGGACGCGGATGCACCGATCCCCTCCGCGCTTGACCGCGCAGCCCACAAGGAAGTTGCCGTTGGCTTCGTCCACGAGCCAGACCTGGACTATCCTGGCTCCGCCCACCACGTCTGCCGAGAGGTGGATCTCCCGATGAACGGGCCCCGTGCACGTGGCGCTCGTAGTGTTGTAGTCCAAAGTCCTGCCGTCGGCAGTTTCCGCGCTAGCCGCTCCCCGGCGACAACCGGTGCTCAGGCCTCGCAGGCTGCCCGCGACGATCACCGACCGGTTGTAGAATTCGATCGTGCCACTGTAATAGGTCGCCCCGAAGGGGAGATCGAATATGGCCCGATCGTCGGCAGCCGCGTTGGGCGCCCCAGCCAAAGTCAAACCCCCAATAGCCGCGAGCGTAGCCACGACCGCAGCCGCTCTCTTCGATGTCCGTCGGATACGTAAATGCACGGCAAACCCCCCATTATCGAAATAATTGTTGAGTAAAAATCTATTAACCCTGAGTATAAATCGACATGCAGAACTCTGCAGAGCTTCCGAATTTCTTGGAGGATTATTCACGCACCCTGGCGCTGCGACGTCCCGACGTGAACGGTGTCCTGGCTGGTTAGAGAATTGTGTTGCTACACAACAACTCTCAGGACAGGCGCCTGACATGCATCAGGCCAACGGATTTCGTCGTGATCAATTCGGCGGGTCGCCGGATCGAGCTAATCAACCGTGCGGCAGTTGGCGCACGATCCCGACATCTGCCCCGGCGATACGAGTCAGCGGTTCGGTGCGCATGCCGGGCGTCACTATCCGCGGGAAGCGTTCGCGGCCTTGATGAAATCGATCTGGGCCGGTGACGGGCCGCGGAACTCGTTCTGAATTCGTTCTGCGTTGTCGGCTTGCATACGGTACAAACTGTCGCGCAGCCCGGTATCACCACCGTGGAACTCTTCCAGCAACCGCATCCACCGCTCGGCCAACTGCCGAGCCTGCGCAGAGGCCGGGTCCAGCCCGGCCTCGATTGCCGCGTCGACCTGCGAGATCAATTCGCCCCATCCTGCTTCGACCTGCTCGATGTGCGGCTCGCCGGATTGCTCCCGACGGTGAGCGAGCTGTGCCAATTGCTCTTGCGTGAAATATTGCTTGACCGTGTCGTCGACCATGACAGTCCTCCTGATCAATTCCAGGAAGCGATGCGCGGAGATGTCGGGCCGGTTCTGCGCCGTTGCCGCAAGCGCGGCCACCAGGGCGTGCAGGGCTTGCGTCGCAGCGACCTGAGCAGCCAGAAAATCGCGGTGCGCGGCCAGCACTTGCGTGATTGCCGTAGCGCCGGCGAGCACGTTCGCGATCTGGTCCAGTCCCAGGCCCAGCTGACGCAAGGCCACCACCTGATACAGGTGCTGGACATCGGCTTCGGTATAGAGCCGATGCCCGGTACCGGTGCGCCCAGCCGGGCTTACCAAGCCGATGCGGTCGTAATGATGCAACGTCCGGACCGTCAATCCGATCTCGGTCGCGAGCTCACCGACCTTCCACACCTGCCCATTTCCCGGCTTGTCCATCCGCTTCCATCTCACTTCCACCGCCGCACCTCGCGCCGGTAACGCCGACGCTATGGCCTGACGCTACGTCAGGAGCAACCGCGAATTTTCTGCTGAGCCGCACAACAGCATCGGCCTGGGAACATCCAGCATTGCCGGGACCCGTGCGCTTCAAAGCAGCTGACGCGGGCGTGTGGAAGATCTACGGGCCGAGCGATTCCCGGCCGCCTGGCAGTGCGCGCTCATGGCGATTCCCGTGAGGCCGGGCGAGTCTGCCTCTGGACGCGCCCCTTAGGGTCACCTAACCTAATGGCCATGTCCGCTTTCGGGAATCGCGTGAAGTTTGCACTCGCCGGGGAGATTCTCGAGATTGCCAATCCACTCCTGCCGGGGCGACCGCATGAGGAGCTGATCCGTCATGCCGAGTTGGGCAGCGTGGGGCGGGTGCTGGAACTGTGCGCCGGGACCGGATATGCCTCGCGGCTCCTGGTCGGCAGGCACCCCGAGGTGCGGGCCGTCGGCGTGGATCTCTCATCCGAGATGATCGCGGTCGGCCGCCGCAAGCTGTCCCGTGCGGAAATCACCAATGTCACCCTGGTCCAAGGCGACATCGCCGCATTGCCCTACCCGGACAACTCGTTCGACACTGTCATGTCGGTGTTCGGCCTGCACGAGGTCCCGACAGCGGTGCGCGCCAACGCAATACGCGAGTCCGCGCGGGTACTCGGTCCTGGCGGTCGGATCGTGATCGTCGACCTGGACCGTCCCGCGTCGATTGGTTTGTTGATGGACGCATACCTGCTGGCACTCGAGCCGCGCCATGCCCGCGAAGTGTGCGGGAACGGCTTGGTCGACTTGCTGACCAACAGCGGATTCTCGATCGACATCCACAAGCCCGCCAACCCATTCCGCATGACACAGACGATTGTCGCCACCGTAGGGGCGGCACTCGACGACTAGCTCGAGCTGGGCATCGATGCCAGCCGGCGGCGAGTGCCGTAGCCGAGGATTTCGTACCGTCCACCTTGGGAATCGGTTCAGCCGGGCTACTTCAGCGCACCCGCACGGCGCCGGGCAGCAGCGCCGGTCCCGGATATCCCTGCGCCCGCAGAACGTCCGCAATTGCCGCCGCCCGGCCGTTCGAGTGAGCGCTGTACCCGCTGGTCGCCAGTGAACATCCGATAGCGCCGATGAGCGGCTAGGACCGGCGAATTTCGGTGCGCTGGATCCATACATTCAGGTTTTCGATGAATGCGTTCGTAGCGACCTCTCGTGGAACCGCGCCCAAGGCTTGCCCTACCGCCAAGCCGACGCCGGTGGCGACCAGGGCAGCTATCGCCTGCTCGACCAGTGCGGGATCATCGACCACGATGTCCTCGGTGGCGGCTTGCGCATAGAGCAGCGCTTGCAGGCCGGCAGTGAACATGTCGATGGTGGCGCGGTTGGCTTGTTCCTGCTCGGGGTTGTTTCGGGTCGCCATGACGAAATCCGCTGCGAGACTGATCCATTCGGACTGCTCGAGAAGTCGCCTCCACTGCTCGCGAGTGGCCGCCAGCTTCGCGTCCACACCGCGCATGGCCAGCACCGCGTGCGACAGGTCGGCCAGGACCTGTTCGAAATGGATACGCAACACTTCCAGGCACAGTTCTTCCTTGCCCGCGAAGTTGCTGTAGATCGACCCGTGCGAGCGTCCGGCTTCGGCAGCGATCTGGCCCATGGTCGTCGCGTTGTAGCCGCGCGTGAGGAATACGACCTGCGCCGCGGTGAGGATCTGCTCGCGCGTGCGGGCCTGCAGCTCCTCACGTGTCAACGCCTTGGGCATGCGATCACCACTCTCCTGCAACGGCCACTCCGCCATTCCATCAGACGCCCTGTCTCAGACGGAGCCTTGCCACCCGCACCTCTTGAGATTACGCTGTAATTCGTATTGCAGCGTCATGCCAAATGGATGTGGCGGGATCAAAGGGGATCACCATGGACAGACTGGTCGGCTTACAGGGCGAACAAGGCCGCAAAGCACTCGAACTCGCCAACGCCCCGCGACACGACGACGGATTCTTCGGCCCCGGCTCGGTGAGCTGGCGCGTCTACGCCAATCCGGTCGTCCTCGCCATCGCGGGCATAGCCGGTTCGGTGGCGGTCATGCTCGACCCGATCGGCGCGGCCGGTGTCGGGCAGAACAGCACCTACATGAGCGATATATACGGTCGGGTTCGGCGCAGCAACAGCGTGTTCACGGCCCTGATCTACGGCGACACCGCCACCGCGCTCAAGGCCGGGCGAGATCTGTTCCGCCGGCACTCCCACGTCAACGGTGTCGTACCGACCACCGGCGAGCCCTACCGCGCCAACCTGCCGGACGCGTTGCTGTTCACCTACCTGGCCGGGTTCCCGTGCCTGGTCGAGTCGTTCCGCAAATACAGCGGCGAAACCTTCACCGAGGACGACGAACGCGAGTTCTGGGGCGAGCACCACGTTCTGGGCGAACTGCTCGGCATACCCCGCCAGGTCATCCCGACCACCCCCGAAGACGTCTACGCCTGGCTCGACGACGCCGAACGCCACAAGATGGCCTACACCGAACCCGCCCAGGAACTGGTCGAGTTCTTCATGAACCCGCCCGCCGCACCGGCGATCATGGGCCTGGTCGGCACCACCCGCATCAACAAAATCGTCGGCACCGCGGTATTTTCCACCCTGCGTCCCGGCACCCGGGCGGTCTGCGGAATCCCCGACCAGCCACGACGATTCGCCGCCGCCGACGCGATCGTGCGACGCTCTGCCGCCATCGCGCGCACCAAACCGCTCGACCGCACCATCGTGCCCTTCTTCGGCTACGAAGCCTGGGGCTACAAAGCCAACGCACTGCGCCACAGCCCCGGCACCGGTCGCCTGCCCCTGGATCCGGACTGGGCCACCGATCTCCAGCACGGCAAGGGCGGCACCCTCGGCCCGAACGCGAACTGGGCAGACAAGGCGGCCACGAAATGACCCGATTCGACGTCGTCGCCAACGAAGTCCTGCTCGACCACCGACACCGCCACCACCTTCTCGGCAGTTTCTTTCAGGACACCCCCGCTCTGGTCGTGTTCCTCCCCCAGCTCACCCACCAGGCCGCCCATCGTCAGATCGCTACTCTCACAACCACACTCGACGCACTCACCACCGCCGGCGTCTCAGCGGTCACCATCGGCATGGGGACCCCCCCGTGATGGCGCACAATTCCACACCAGCGCCGGTAGCCGCGCCCCGATCCTGCTCGACACCGATCGCGTCCTCTACCGGCGACTCGGGCTCTACCGCAACACGATCGGCCGCCCGCACTCCCTAGCCAGCGGACTCGAGCTGCTCACCTCACTCATCGAACGCACCCCCAAAGCCGTTGCCCGACAATCCGGAGGCGCGTTCCTCGTGACACCCGGCGGCCGCGTCGTCGCCGAGCAACGCAGCCGGCGCCCGACCGACATCGTCACCAACAAGGCAATCAACCAAATGCTGCGACAACTCCGAACCGCCCGAGCCCACCACGCACCCACCTGATCAAGGCGAGGCCGATCGGCGGGGCCGGCCCTGTCCCTTTTATACATCTCCCAGCCCACCGGACCGCACTCAATTTTGTATGTCCGTTTCTTCTTTTCAAAAAAAAAACATCATNGGTTGGGGCGTTTGTTTGCAGGGCGTCGGGGATGGCGGCGAAGGCTTCGTGCAGGCGGGCGATGAGTGCGGGTCGGCCGCCGGCGCCGTCGGCGGCGACCCAGCTACGCCCGGCGATGCTCCAGGCTGCAGTGGTCAGTTCGGCGAGGATGCGGGGGCGCAGATCGCCGGGGGGAAGGGCGAGTTTGGACGAAAGGTGGGCTGCGACTTCGGTTTCCACACCTGAGCGGGCGTACTCGATGTGTCCGAGCAGGCTGGGGGCGGTCAGGATCAGGTTGCGTGTGGCGATGTAGCGCTGATCCCAGTCGTCGGGCAGCGCGGTCGCCGCGTCGGTGAGGATGTCGCGCAAGGCGGTGAGGATCGGGCCGGTGAGCTCACTGGCGGTGAGGGTTTGCAGGTAGCTGGTCCAGAGTTCGGTTTCGGCTTCGACGGCTACGGCTTCTTTGGTGGGGAAAGCCCGGAAGAACGTGCTGCGGGAGACTTCTGCGGCTTCGACCAGTTCCTCCACGGTGGTGGCGGCGAAACCCTTCTCGGTGAACAGGGTCAGGGCGGCGTCGGCCAGAGCGCGGCGGGTGCGGATGCGTTTGCGCTCCCGCAGTGGCAGGGCGCGGTCGTCTGAAGCCATATCGCGATCCTAGCCCGTGAAGAATCTCAGGCACGAAAGACACTCAGTTTAAATTGGTACTTGTGCATTTCTGATACTAAGTGTCAGACTCATGTCACCGAGCACCACCTGAACGAGGAGATCGCCATGAGCACCGCTACCGCCCCGACCACCCTGAACCCCTCGATCATCGGCCAGGCCGAGAAGCACCACACCGCGGTCCTGACCCGCGCACTGGCCGGCACCACCCTGGATGAGAAGCAGTGGATCGTGCTCAACCAAGCCCTTGCTGCCGGCGAGCCGATCGAGCACAGCGCCCACACCGCCCGGATCGCGGCAATGACCCAGTGGGCCACCACCGAGGTCGAGACCGCCGCCAACGCACTACTGGCCAAGGGCCTGCTGGCAACGACACCCCAGGGACTGCTCGAGCCCACCGACACCGGAAAGGCCGTGGTGGGCAAGGTGCGCACCGAATCCGGCGCGATCGTGGCCGCCGCCTACGGCGCGGTCCCCGCCGAAGACCTGGCCACCGCAGCCCGAGTCCTGGTCACCATCACCGCCCGCATGGCCCAGGAATTGACCCACCCCTGAACCGAATCCGCCACCGGCCCATCGCTTTCGCGAGCACGGGCCGGTGACACAAGAGCACCCGGACGCACCGTCATGACAGACGGCCGATAGCTCGACCAGCACGAGCGAACCGAAACCCGTTGGTACACGGGCTAGGTGGCTCCTGAACGCCATGTCCGAATCCAGCCGGACATCGGATGATCATGTCCGTTGAATAGCTTTCATGAGCCAAACCGACATCCCGACAACCAAAACGGCCCTGGTCACCGGTGCGAGCCGGGGCATCGGCCGTGCCATCGCTGAACGATTGGCCCGAGACGGTGCAGTGGTAGCAGTCCATTTCGGTCAGAACGACGCGGCAGCCAAAGACGTAGTCGCCGGTATCGAGGCCGACGGTGGCCGAGCTTTCGCGGTACGTGGCGACCTCGGCACCACCGACTTCGCCACCCTCCTGGATGACGTGGACGCGGGCTTCGCCGGCCTCGGCGATCCCACCGGCTTGGACATCCTGGTCAACAACGCGGGCATGACCGTCATGAAAGGCGTCGACACCATGACGCCGGCGGAATACGACATCCTCTTCGCCACCAATGTCCGCGCCCCGTTCTTCCTGATGCAAGGCGCACTCGACCGGCTCCGAGACGGCGGCCGCGTCGTGAATCTGTCCTCGGCCGTCACCCGCATGGCGGTCCCCGACATCCTGGCTTACACCATGACCAAAGGCGCCATCGACAGCTTCACCCGCGTCCTCGCCCAGACCCTCGGCCCGCGCGGCATCACCGTCAACGCCGTCGCCCCCGGTTATGTCCTCACCGACATGAACGCCTGGCTCATCGACAACCCCGATGGCCAGCGCGAGGCCTCGTCCAACGTCGCCCTCGGCCGCGTCGGCCGCCCCGCCGACGTTGCCGACATCGTCTCCTACCTCGTCAGCGACGACGCCAGGTGGATCACCGGTCAAACCCTCGATGCCAGCGGCGGTACTGCCCTCTGAGCGGATAGACCTGCTGTGCCGCAGTCGATTTCGGTGCACAACAGTGCGCCGATAATCGGGGACCGGGCCGAGCTCGCCGATCCGGAGGCGGGCACAACCCTGGCCGACACCAGCAAGTACGAATTGTCGAACATATGTTCTATTCTGCGGTAGGCTGCCTCGCGTGAACATACATTCGACCGCGCTGGCGCCGGATGCCCGGACACCGGGATGGGCGGACCTGGCCGATGCCGACTTGCTGCGCACCCTCGTCGAAACCGAACGCCGCCGGAGGCGCCTGGATGCCGCTATGCGCGCGGCCGTCGCGGAAGCCGAGCGTCGCGGCCTGGCCGTGGACACCGGCTACCGGGGCACCGTGGAGCTATTGACCGATCTACTGCGGATCAGTGCGCACGAAGCGCGCCGGCGCATCGAATTCGCGACTCCGCAGGCCCGCTCGCGTTCCAAAAAGAGATGGCGGGTGCTGGCGGCCGCAAGCTGAGGCCGAACCCCGATTCCTCGTGCCGAGAGCCGCGAGTACCGACCGTCCAGCCACCGAAGCGATGGTTATCGAGACCCGATGGGTTCGGCGAGGGCGAGGTCGAGCAGGCCAGGGAAGCGTGCGTCGAGGTCGGCGCGGCGCAGGGTGAGGTAGAACTTGCGGCCGACGCGGCGCTGATGGATTATCCCGGCTTCACGCAACGCCCGCCAATGGTGGGTCAGGCTGGATTTGGGTTCGCTGGGCAGGATTTCGCCGCAGAAACGTTCCTCGCCGTCGGCCAGGGCATGGACGGCCTCCATGCGCACCGGGTGACCGAGCGCGGCGAGCACGTCCACAAGACGTATCGCGGTTGCCTCAGGGTGATACAGGTCGACCACTCCTCCACTGTACGTGATCTTCGTACGATGGGTTGACTTCCCGTTCCGATTGTACGAACATCTCGTACTATCAAAGGTACGAAATGTTCGTACAGTCGAACGATGCGTGAGGAAGTCACCATGCCCAGCACCACCGCGCCCGAAATGTTGTCCGACGCCGCCCTGGCCGCGTCGCTGGAGGGCGGGTTCACCAGCCATGTCGCCGAGGTCAACGGTGTCCGGCTGCACTACGTCGAGGGCGGCACGGGCGCGCCACTGCTCTTGCTGGGCGGCTGGCCGCAGACGTGGTGGCAGTGGAACAAGGTGATGCCCGCGCTGGCACGCCGGTACCGCGTGATCGCGGTCGACCTGCGCGGCATGGGCGGGTCGGACAAGCCGGTCGACGGCTACGACAAGAAGACGATGGCCGCCGACCTCCGCAGCCTGGTCGCGCACCTGGGATTGGCGTCGGTGAGTTTCGCCGGACACGACATCGGTGCGATGGTGGCCTACGCCTACGCGGCCAACCACCCCGACGCCACCGACAAGATCGCGCTACTCGACGTGCCGCACCCCGACGCGGGCTGGTCGCAGTTCGGGCTGCTTCCAGAGCCGGATCAGCACGTCGATTCGGTGATCGAGGCCGGAAACCGCTCGTACCTATGGTGGTTCGCGTTCAACCAGGTCCAGGGCCTGCCCGAACTGCTGCTCGCCGACGGCCGCGTCCGGCTGCTGATCGATTGGCTGTTCGGCCGCCAGGCCAAGGACCCGACCACCATCGACGAGCACTCGCGCCAGGTCTACGCCCACGCCTACGCCACCGCGGACGCCATCCGCGCCGGGAACGGCTGGTACCGCACCTTCAACCAGGACATCGCCGACGAGCGCGGCTACGGCCCGCTCACGGCCCCGATCCTTGCCCTCGGCGGCGACGAGAGCAACTACGAATACCTGCGAAACCTGATGCCCACCAAGGGAACCGACGTCACCGTGGTCGAGATCGCCGACTGCGGCCACTACGTCCCCGAGGAACAACCCGCCGCCGTAATCGAGGCGCTGGTCGACTTCCTCGGCTGACCGATACTTGCGCCGGCCAGGCGGTTCAGCAGGTCGGCCAGTTACCCACTCGGCCAGTTGGTCCTCGGAGACGGCACATTGTCGGCGCCCGATATCGAACGCGCACAACGGATCCGCTTCGAACATTCACAAGCGAAGATCATTCTGTTTGGGCCTTGGGCTCAACAAAGTTCCACCCAGCGCCACAAGGCGCATAAGAAGATTGGGGATTACCCTGGACCCGCCAAGGGCCGTAGAAGTCGTTGTAGTCGAAGCTGCCAGAAGGAGTGAGGTATCGACAGCGGGCTACTGCCCGGAACTGCGTGCCTGAAGCAGACGTGTAGCAGTAGGCCGTCGCCCCATTACCCGACTGCGAGGCTCGGCAACCAGGAGGAGCCGCGGACGCGGGCGGCGCCAGGGAAATAGACAACCCGACGGTCGTCAGGGTCGCGGCTAGCATAATTTTTGCGGTCCGATACTTCATGAGAATCCCCTCTGCATCGAGAGGCGATCCAGCGCTCTGATGAGCCTTTCCACAGCCCCTCTCGGCCATGATGGCACCGCCGCGCGGCGGAAGTCCAGGGCCCCGATCCAGCGTCGCCGACGTCCATCACTCCAGCTACTGGCCGCCAACCGCCGGTGCTCGGTGCGAGGTCGCGGTGGCAAATCGTCAGTTCAGCGCACATTGCCATTGGGCTGCTGCCGTCCGTCAGTATCAGCTCGGATCGGTAATGTCTGTCCGGTGACCGACGCTGCTGACCTGATGCGGATGTACCTGGTCGATCCAGATCAACCGTTCCCACCTGTCGAGCTCGCGGATCCGTCCGGACTGGTCGCTTTCGGCGGGGATCTGTCACCAGAGCGGTTGTTGAATGCCTACTCCGCGGGCATCTTTCCCTGGTACAACCCCGGCGAAACGATCCACTGGTATTGCCCGGACCCGCGCAGCATTCTCGTGCCGACCGACCTGCGAGTGAGCAAGTCCTACCGCCGATCCGTCGCCGATACCGACTACGCGGTGACCATGGATCGCGCCTTCGCCGAAGTGATGTCGAATTGCGCTGAACCGCGCGACAAGGAGACCGGAACCTGGATCGGCCCCGACATGCAGGCGGCCTACCAGCAGCTGCACCACCTCGGTCACGCGCACTCGGTCGAGGTATGGCGCGACGGCGACCTGGTCGGCGGCCTCTACGGCGTCGCACGCGGCCGCTCCTTCGCCGGCGAATCCATGTTCTCCCGCGCCCGCGACACCTCCAAGATCGCGCTGTATTGGCTCTGCACCCAGCTGGCCGCCTGGGATTTCCCCGTCATCGACTGCCAGGTCACCTCCACCCATCTCACGTCCCTCGGCGCCATAGACCTCTCCCGCGCGGACTACCTGCACCTACACACCCAAGCCGNTTGCCTCCCCCGCTCTCCTCCTTTCTCTCTCTTTTTTTTTTTTCGCCGCCCCGCCGCCCCCCTCCCTCTCCCCCCTGCCTTTCGTCGGCCGCGTCAGATGTGTATAAGCGCCAGCCCCCAACCACCTACCGGCCTGAACGATCACCGAAGCGACTTGTCCTTGCCGATCTCGACGTCGACCACTACTCCATAGTGGTCGCTCGGCCAGACCCCACCGGTGGGCTGATCGAAAGCGAGTTGCGCGGCACGAATCTCGCAGCGCGCCTTCGGATGTGCATGCCAGGAGCCGGTGAATACGTAGTCGAGCCGACGTCGATGACCGGGCTGTCGCACGATCTGGTCGAAAAGTGCTGCGGCGGTGGCGTTGTCGACGCTCCAGGTATGACCCGGACCGTCACCGGCCACCTCCCATGCATCGTGGTAGTGCACGCTGCGCCCGGAAATCGATTGGCGACCAGTGAGATAGCGGATGCTTGCCGCGTCGGGGTCGGCGTTGAAATCGCCGGCGATGATCGTGGGCAGGTCGGTGCGGTGCCGAGCATCGAGATCGCTAAGGGCTACGGCCTGCTGTTCGCGGACGGCCTCGGTATCCAATCGCCAAGCAGCCGTGGTGGATACGAACAGCACCTCCCCTTCGCCGGGCAACGTGACTTTGGCCGCCACCGTGCACCAGGGGACATCACCGGCACCCGCCAGGCGCAGATCGAGCACTTCCACGACCTGGTGGGGCCAGCGGCTGGCCACCGCGGTCCCGCCGTAACGGTCGACGAACGGCGGGGCGTAGGCCAGCACCTCGGCCTGGTGGGTGCCGTGCAACTCGGTGCCGTCCAGCAGTGCGTCGAGCTGCCCGGTGTCGACGACTTCCGACAGCGCGACGAGGTCGGGGGCCAGGCGACGCAACTCCTGGTTGAGCAGGGCTGCTCGGCGGGGGTCACCCTCCTTGTTCTGAACGTTGACCGTGACGATGCGTAAATGCATTGTGGCTCAGTCTTTCTGAACTCGCGGCCGGTCAGCCGACAATCGTGGCCAAATCGACTGCGGGATCGGTGAGGCGGTCGACCTCGGTGTAAGGATGGTCGCGAATGATCCGCTGCCACTGCTCGAATTCACTGCTCCGTCCGACGCACACCGCGGCTACCAGGCGATCGTCTTTCCAGAACAGCGCGGAGAAATCCAAGTCCCCCGGTTCACCACGGACCGTGCAGCCGCGCTCGCCGTAGACGTCGGCGGCGTCGGGCCACCCGCAAATTTCCAGTCGAGTGCCGTACTGCTCGGAGGTCGCCGAGGGAACCGGTGCGTAGGAAGTCTTGTTGCCCAGCATGTTCCGTGCCGCGGCGGTCGCCTGCGCCAGGGCATTGCCGTAGTGCTCGATCCGGTACAGCCCGCCGAGCAGCGGATGGGTGATCGTGGTGACGTCACCGGCGGCGAAGACGCCCGGCGCGGAGGTACGGCACCACTCGTCGACGACGATGCCGTCGCTGACGGCGAGTCCGGCACGTTCCGCTAGTCCGGTCGCGGGCACAATTCCGACCGCAGCGACTGCGAGGTCGGCGGACCAATTGGTGCGCCCGTCCTCGGCTACCGCCACGACACCGTCCTCGGTTCGGCTCACCCGCTCCAGCCGCACACCCAGCCCGAACCGCACACCGTTGCGTCGATGCAGCGCGGCGAAGAGACCACCCAGCCACGGCGGTGCCACACGGCCCAGTGGTGCGCCGGCGACTTCCAGGACGGTGACCTCACACCCGAGCGAGCGGGCCGTGGCCGCCACCTCCAACCCGATCAGCCCCGCTCCGACGACCAGCAGCGAGCGCTGTTGGGTCAGTTCCGCGCGCAGTGCGAGCGCCTCGGGCAGGGTGCGCAGCGTGCGCGCACCGTCCATTCCCGGAAGCTGCCGGGCTCGGCCGCCGGTGGCCAGCAGCAGCTGGTCGTAGCGCACGGACGAACCGTCATCGAGAGTCAGCCTCCGCGCGGCGGGATCCAGTTCCTGCACAGAGATTCCGGTGCGCAGGTCGATGTCGTTGTCCGCCCAATCCTGCGGTGGTGCCACGACGATGTGCTCCGGTTCGGCGTATCCGGCCAGCAGCCCTTTGGACAGCGGTGGTCGCCAATACGGTTGGCGCGGCTCGTCGCCGATCACGACGAGCGGGCCCGCGTAGCCTTCCGCGCGCAGCGTCTGGGCGGCGGTGGCGCCGGCCAGACCAGCTCCGACAATGACGAGTGGATGCGAGGAGTTCATGGTTCGAACGCTAAGCCGGGATGCCTCATGCCTGCCAAGACCAGTTCTGCCATAAACTCATGCCCCTGAAGGCATCAGCTGGGCGGCACACGGAGGAACCGGATGGACCTACTGCAACTGCGCTACTTCCAGGCGGTCGCCCGGCGCGAGCACATCAGTCAGGCCGCCGCGGAGTTGATGGTGGCGCAGCCCTCGGTGAGCAGAACGATCGCGCGGCTGGAGAAGGAGCTCGGTGTCCCGCTGTTCGACCGCGTGGGACGGCAGGTGCGGCTCAACGCCTTCGGCGTGACCTTCCTGCGCCGGGTCGACCGTGCCTTGTCCGAACTCGACGACGCGCGTAGCGAATTGGCCGACGCCGCCGGACTCGACCACGGTCGCGTCACCGTCGCCGCGGAGACCCTGCTGACGATCACCGGATTGCTCGCCCGGTTCCGCGCCGAACACCCGGGCGTCGACGTCCGCCTGTTCCAATCGAATGCCGAAACCATGCAGCGGCAGCTCGCCGATCGCGAGGTCGACCTGTGCTTCGCTTCGCAACCACTCGAGGGCCCCGAGCTGCGCTCCGTCGAATTGTGGCGGGAGAAGGTACTACTGGCCGTGCCGCTCGCACATCCGCTGGCCGCACGCGACCGAATCACCATCGCGGAGTTGGCCGACGAGCACTTCGTCACCTGCCGCCCCGGCTACTGGCCAAGGACCCTGCTCGACCGTTTGTTCACCGAAGCCGGACTACAACCGTCGATCTCCTGCGAGGGTGACGAGCCCGGCGCGACCGGCGATCTGATCAGTGCCGGACTCGGAATCGGGCTTGTCCCAGCGGGTTCGAGGCAGGCGGCGCCGCGCTACCCGGTGGCGTGGCTGGATGTCGACAACCCCGGCTGCGAGCGCGTCTTGAACCTGGTGTGGCGGACGGACACCTACTTGTCGGCGGCCGCCCGAAAACTGCGTGACCGCGCGCCCGTTTTGCAGTAAGCCGGCAGCACTTGCCCGCACTCCCCCACCACGAATCCCCCTGTCGCCCATGTTGGTTCAAGAGATCCCGAATCTGGGTCTCCGCCTTCAGCAAGGGCGCACATAGGGTAGCGACGGGAGCAGGTCATGCCAGGTTCGCTCGTCGACGTGCACAGCGGAGGAGTCGCACAGTTCCGCAGCGACCGCTTCCGGCGCCAAATACCACAGGGCGGACAGTTGATCTCCGATGCCGAGCAGGCGGGATTCGTCGCGCGGATCGAAGCGCAGGAACCACGTCGAGCCGATTCTTGCCTCGATCGGGTCACCGAGTGGCTCGATGTCCGACGGGTCGTCGATGTTCCACAGCCGGGCGACGCCGTCGTCACCGCCAGAGGCCAGGCGAGTGCCTGATTGATCGATGGTGAGCGTCCGCACCGCGTCGGTGTGGGCGCGGATCGCGTCCAATTCGCGGATCCGAGCCGGGTCGGTGATGTCCCAGGAGCGGATCATACCGTCGCCGTCGGCGCCGAAGAGGGTCTTGCCGTCCGGGGCAAAGGCCAGTGCACGCACGATCGCGGCGCGACTGCCCGGAAGTGTCGCCACCGGCTTGCCCGGTATGGCGTTGTCCCACAGGTGAATTCGCGCGTCCTCGTCGGCCGCCGCGACCAGTCGACCATCGGGCGCGAACGCCGCGAGTTCGATGACACTGTCGTATCCGGTCGACAGTTGCCCGAGCGGGCGTCGGTCGGTCACGTCCCACAACTGGAGCGATCGGCGGTCGACTCCGGTGAGCAGACGGTCTCCGCTCGGGGCGAAAGCGATCGGGCCGCCGCCGGGTAGCGAGCCGATGGGGTTCGGTCGCGTCGGATCGGCGAGATCCCACAGCCGCACCGCACCGCTGCCCGCGGTAGCCAGCAGCGAACCATCCGGCCGCAGAGCGACTTTGGCTCCGCGCCGATCCGGCCGTGCGCCTGCGGGCAGTTCGCTCAGCAATCGGGTGTCGAACGGAGCGCTGACGTCCCACAGGGCGATCTGTCCGTCGTGCAGGCCGCTGGCCAGCACCTTGTTCGTCCGATCGAAGCTGACCGAACTGAGTGAACCCGCGAAGGCGAGGGCGAGATTCCCCCGCGCATGGCGCCACGTCCGGATTCGTCCGTCCCAGCCTGCGGTGACCATTTGGGTGTCCGAAACCATCACGAAGGACCGATTCGTACCGCTGTTGCCACTCAGCTCCCGCCCGATCGGGGACACTCGGTCAGGGCGGCTGGTATCCAAGTTCCGCACGGCGCCGTCGGCGTCCGTCGTGACGAGCAGTCGCCCGTCCTGCCAGAATTGCAGCGAGGCAATAGCAACCGGACGTGTCTGTTTCCGGCCCACCAGCCGTGGCAGTCCCGGATCGGACACGCTCCAGACCTGGACCACCCCATTACCGGTACCTGCGGCGAGCCGACCATCCGGGCCGAAGGCAATGGCTTGCACGGCGCCGTCGGTGTCGAGCGGTGCACCCAGCGGTATCGGCTGTTCCGGGTTGTCGATCGACCAGAGCCGGACGGTGCGGTCCTCGCCGGCGGTGGCAAGCACCGGGGCGTCCGGCGCGAGCATCAGTGACCGTATTCCGTTGGCGTGCGCGGCAACCGGTGCGCCGAGCCGCCGAATAGTTTGTGGCGTCTCGACATTCAGGAGGCTCAGTGTGCCGTCGACGGCCCCGGCGACCACAGTGCGGCCGCCGGGCAGGAAAGCGACCGAGGTGGTGGCCGTTCCAGCGTCGAACTCGCCGAACCTGCCCACCTCGGCCGGATTGCGGATATCCCAAAGCCGCACTGTGCCATCACTACCCGCGCTGACCAGCATCCGCCCGTCCGGACCGAACGCCACCGACTCGACATGCCCGCGATGACCGGTCAGCGCCGGCCCGGTCGCGGTAATCGCCTGCGGATCCGAGAGATCCCACAACCGGATGAGACCATCACTGCCCGCACTGGCCAGCAACTTCCGGTTCGGGCTCAACGCGAGCCCGCGCACGAGTCCGTCGTGCGCCGCCGCCGAAGCGATATTCAGCGGCAACAACTGCATCGCGAGCAAGCGGGCTCGGGCGGCCGGGTCGTCGGGGCTCAGCCGATATGCGGCCAGTGCGAGCTGGGTCGAGAGCCCGGGGTCCACCCCGTCGATGCGTTGCGACTCCTCGATCAACTGGCCGAGCACGACGTCCTTGTGCTCCTGCTCGACCGATGCGCGCTGGGTGATCACGACCACCGAAAGCACCAGTGCCACAATGCTCAACGCGGCAACGGCCGCGAAGATCAGCCGCCGTCGCACGGCACGGGTGCGCTGCTGTTCCGAAGCCGCGGCGACGAACTCCTTCGCGAGCCGATTGGCGGAATCCGTGCGCTGCATCCACGCGGCCGCGTCTTCGAGTCTGGTCCGGGAGTAGAGCAGCGACACCGGCCGACCCTGGCGGGCCCATTCGCGTGCGTCCGATTCGATGCGCTGGCGGACGGGCGCGAGTTCCTTCTCCTCGGACAACCATTCGACCATGCGCGGCCAGCCGGTCAGCAGCAGATCATGGACTATCTCGACTTCGTCGTTGCGCTGCACGATTATTCGCGCGCGAGTCAGTCGTGCGATCACGGCGCGGGTCGCTTCCGGATCGGCGGACTCCGCGATCAGCAGTTCAACCGGCATCCGGTCGCGCACCGCCGCGGTCGGCCCGATGATCGTCAGCGCGACCAACGCGTGCCGGGCGGCGGCGCGTTGCCGATCGGTCAGCCGGGACCAGAACTTCTCGGCGCCGACCGCGCTCACGCGGGCCAACCCGCCCGCTTCGCGATAAGCCTCCAGCGTCAGCGTTTTGCCACGCCGATTGGCCCAGGTCGCGGCCAGCGCGAAGGACAACAACGCGAGCCGCACCGAACTGTGTGGTTCGATGGCGTCGAGATCCTGCAGCAGCGTGTCGACCAGACCGTCCTCGATACGCAAACCGGCGACTTCGACCGGCCGGACGATTGCCTCGCGCAGTTCCGCCGGTGTCATCGGGTCGAGCACCATCGCGTGCGCCCGCAGCACCGTCATCAGCAGCGGATATCGCAGCAGTTCGGGCAGATGTGCGGCGTCGAACGCGATGACCACGGTGGTCTGTGGCTCGATATCCGGCGCGGCGAGCGCCACCAGCACCGTCAGGAACTGTTGCCGCAGAGCGTCATTGCCGCATCGGGTGAAGAGCTCCTCGCCGCGGTCCACCACCAGCAGACAATGACCGGGTGGCCGCGCGTCGAGCGCGGCGGCGAGCGCGGCCATCGGATCGTCGCCCGGTGTCATGGTGATCGGTGTTCGCGGTCCCGGCGTGGCCTGTAGGCCGGCGGCGAGTAGAGAGGACTTGCCGACACCCGAAAGACCCAGCAGGACAGCCATTGCCGGGCCACCGCTCGATTCCGCATCGGCAATCAATTGCAGCAGCCGCTGTTTCGCTTGCTCACGACCGAAGAACAGGTCGCTGTCCTCGGTTCGGTACTCCAGTAGCCCGCGGAAGGGCTCGCGACCGATATCGATGCTCGGTGGCTCGACCTTCGCCGCCTCCCAATCCGCGCGCCAACGCGCCAGATCCAGCAGGGTGGCATCGGCGGGCGGGTTGGCGGCGGCGCGGCGCTTCGCCTCCCCGATCAGCACCTCGAGCACCGGCTGGATCGAGGCGAAGGTGGCGGGCGTGCGGGTGCCGCGCCGCCAGTCGCTGATCCGCTGGGCGGTGACCCGGCCGCCGTCGCGGGTCTGTTCGTTCGCGGCACGGACCACCGATTTCACCGGCGGCGCACCGGCCGCGGCGAAGAGCTGGCCGAGGCGAGCTGCGAAAACGCGGCGGCCTTCGGCTCGGCTCGGACCGCTCGACGCCGACCGGGAGTGCGCGGTGCGCTCGTCCACCGGTCGGCTATCGCCGCGGGGGCGGGGTTGTGAATTGTGGGCAGATCAGCGAACAAGGCAATCGCATGTGCTCCACCGAGGTGTCGGGGTGTGGGACCGAGCCGAGATTGTGCTGCGACCGACCGAGTGGAATGTCCTCGGGCTGCTTGCCATCGAGCACGGTTTCGGCGCCACCGGGCGCACCCGGTCGAGCGGCATCCAGATCGTACCAGCCGGTTTGGTCCGGGCCGGTGGACACGACGAGGCACACCGTGGATGCAGTCACGGTGTGCCTCGCGCGCCCATCATGGGACTTTTACAGCCCCATGAGGATTGCGTTCTGCACCGCGGGCACGAAGCCCAGCGTGCCGGCCAGCATCAGGCCGACCCCGAGTCCGACGTGCCGGTGCCGATTCCACCAGCCGACGGGGCCGACGCGGGGCTCGTGACAGCGCGCGATGGTGTCGTCGTCGGTGGCGTTCTGCTCGTAGTAGCCGAAGCAGACCGGTGCGGAGGCGGCGTCGAGCAGCCCGGCGAAGGGGGCGGTGCTGCTCGGTGCGGATCTCGTCTCGAACATGATCGATCTCCTTTGCAGGTCGGGATCAGCTGATGGCGTCGGTCCAGGGATCCATCAGGGTGTTGTAGACGTCCCTGGTGAAATCGCCGCGGCCGACCAGGTCCCCGAGCACCGCGGCGGTGACCGCTCGGTTGATCGTGCTGAGCGCCCCTACGCCACCGAGGGAGGCGAGCAGCCCGCCGAAACCCTCGGCACCGCCCGAGATGGCCGGGGTAATCGACTGTCCGGCAATCAGTCCCGCGATCTGAACGGCACGCGTGCGGCCGAACTCCTTTGCCGTCACGGCCGCGATCGCCGCGGTTTGGGTGTCGGCGGTCGAGGTACGGAAGCTCGCCAGCAGCCGCTCGATGCTCTCGTTGGCGGATGGGCCTGCCGTGAGCCCGGCGTCCTTGTTGGCGTTGAGTTTCGCCAGCTCGTCGGGGGTGAGCTGGGCGGCGCGTTCGACGATCCGCACGACATCACGCCACTGGGGGCCGTAGAGATACTCCAGGTGCAGGGCTGGGTCGGAGGTATCGAAGTCGGCTTCGGCGTTGTTCGTGTCAGGGTTCATCATTGACTCCGAGTTCGTTGTAGGAGAGGGGGTTTCGGTTCGATTCGTGCTCATACGGACACCGTGACCAGACGACGGTCGTCCTGGTTGGTGGTGCGCCCGTCCGCCGCGCCGATGCCGACGAGCGGGAGCTCGGCCTCGGCCGCCGCGGGCTGCGGGGCCAATGCCTTCTGCAACGAGGCGATCAGATCCTCGAGGCTCGCGGTGTCCTGGATGTCGTCGAGGAACTGGGTTCCGGTCGGGGTCATGCCACTGTCGGAATCCCCGCGCTCGGTGTTCTGGTCGCGCCAGGCCCGGATCGCGGAGATGAGGTAGGACTTCAGATCCGGGATCGACAGTCCGACCAGCGGCACCACCACGATGACCGCCAGCAGGAGCAGCGGCAGCACGACCACCATCGGCAAGAACCCACCGGCCAGCAGCAGTGTCGCCGTCGCGGCCAGCAGCAGCGGAGCGCCGAGCAGTGCCGCCCCGCCGACCAGCGCCGCACCGCCCACCGCCGCCGCCAACGCGGCCGCGCCGAGTGCGGCAGCAGCGCCCACCGGCACCGCTATCGTCAACAGCGTCGCCAGCAGTGCCAGCGTCAGCAGAACCGCCAGTGCCGCAGGCACTCCCAAGGCGACCAACGGCAGCCCGATCACCGCCACCGCCACCGCCACCGCACCGGCCGCGATCACCGAAGCCGCCACAGCGGCGATCGCCAGCAACGGCAGTGCCGCAAGCGCCAGCGCCAGCAACCCACCCGCACCGAGCAACGCGACAACCGCGCCGAGCGCAATGGCACCGACCACCAGAGGCGCAATACTGAGCGCCGCCAACGCGACCGCACCCGCAGTCAGCAGCGCGACCGTCGTCAGCACCGCACCAACCGCCAACGCCCCCAACACCAGCGGCGTCGCCACCGCCAGCGCGGCAATCGTCACGGCGACAGCCAGCGCAAACGCACCGAATGCGATCAGCCCGGGCGCGGCCAGCGCGGCAGCCACAGCGGCTGCGACCGCACCTAGAGCACCGAGTGCAACCAAACCCGGCAGAGCCAGCGCCGCAACCGCACCGAATGCCAAGGCTCCCAACACAATCGCTGCCGGAATACCCAGCGCGGCGGCCGCACCGGTGGCAAGCAACGCGAGTGTTCCGATCACCGCACCGATGCCCAACGCAATCAGCACAGGCAAGGCCAGCGCAGCGAGCCCGATCAGCGCCGGCGACGACAAGGCCGCCAGCGCAACCGCACCGACCGCTAGCAGCGCACCAATCGCGAGAACGGCACCCACGGCGAGCGCACCGAGCACAACCGGCGCCGCCGCCAGAGCGAGCGCCGACAGAACGGCAGCACCGGTGGCAAGCAGTGCGCCGGTTCCGATGACTGCGCCAATACCCAACGCGCCCAACCCAACCAGCACCGGCAACGCCAACGCAGCGAGGCCGATCAGCACCGGCAACGCCAGAGCCGCCAGCGCGACCGCGCCGACCGCGCCGACCACCAGTAGCGCACCCGTCCCGATAGCCGCACCTACTGCGAGCAACACCGGCACGGCAACTAGAGCGAGGGCGGCGAGAGCGAGCCCAGCTGTGGCAAACAGTGCGCCTGTCCCGATGGCAGCGCCAACAGCCAAGGCGCCCAGCACAAGTAGCACCGGCAACGCCAGAGCCGCCAGCGCGACCGCCCCGACCGCTAGCAGTGCGGCCGTCCCAATAACTGCACCCACCGCGAGCGCACCGAGCACAACCGGTGCCGCTACCAGAGCCAGCGCCGACAGAACGGCAGCACCCGTAACAAGCAGTGCACCTGTCCCGATAGCCGCGCCAATAGCCAACGCGCCCAACACAACCAGCACCGGCAACGCCAGAGCAGCGAGGCCGATCAGCACCGGCAACGCCAGAGCCGCCAGCGCGACCGCGCCGACCGCCAGCAGTGCGCCCGTCCCGATAACAGCACCCACAGCGAGCAACACCGGCACCGCAACCACGGCGAGCGCGGCGAGGGCGGTGAGGGCACCCGTGGCGAGCAATGCGACTGTTCCGATAACTGCGCCAATAGCCAACGCGCCCAACACAAGCAGTACAGGCACTGCCAGCGCGGCAAGCGCAAGGCCGCCGAGCACGATCGGCACTGCGAGCGCAGCGAGAGCGGTCGCGGCGACCAGACCGCCGAGCGCGGCCAGGACGGGTGAGCCGAGGACTGCGGTGATTACGAGCGCGGCGAAGGCCAAGCCGGCCAGGATGACCAGCGTGCCGACGGCGAGTCCGGCGAGGGCGACCACCGAAGCGGTCACCGCGGCGGCGACCACGACTGCTGCGACCACTGCGATGGCGGCGAGGGCGACCAGCGCGGGAATTCCGGTCCAGCCCGCCAGCAGCACTACTGCCACCGCACCGAGGGCCAGTACGCCGAGGGTGACGGCGGTGCCGAGGGCGATCGCGCCGAGCGCGGCCAATCCGGTGAGGGTCGCCGCGACGACCGTGACCACGGCGGCCAAGGCCAGCGCGGCCAGCCCGATCGCGTTCGCAACACCGAAGACGGTCAACGCGATCACCGCAGCTAGAGCAAGCGCACCGAGTACGACCGCCCCGACCAGACCGATCGCCGCGAGCGCGATCAGTGCGGGCACGCCGGTCCAACCGAGCAGCAGCACCACAGCCACTGCGGCGAAA
Source organism: Nocardia suismassiliense (assembly GCF_900269665.1). Classification (GTDB taxonomy): domain Bacteria; phylum Actinomycetota; class Actinomycetes; order Mycobacteriales; family Mycobacteriaceae; genus Nocardia; species Nocardia suismassiliense. The sequence goes on along the minus strand of NZ_LT985361.1, from coordinate 3,623,650 downwards.
GCCAGCACCAAGGTGGTCACCACACCGGCCAGCCCCAGCGCACCGAGGGTCACCGTCCCGGCCAGGCCCAACCCGAGCGCACCGAGCACGACCACTGCGACCACAGCCAGCGTGGCCAGCGCAACAGCCCCGAGGCCGAGCAGCACCGGCGCAGCTACCAATGCCAGCGCGACCGCGCCGAGCGCCAACGCGGCCAGCGCAACCACGCCTGCGGCAATCAGCGCCCCGATCCCAACTACAGCAGCCACCGCCAGCACCGCGAGCACTATCGGCGCCGCAACCACCGCCAGCGCGGCAAGCACAGCCGCACCGGTAGCAAGCAGCGCCACCGTCCCGATAACAGCGCCTATTGCCAACGCGCCCAATACCGGCAGCGCCAGCGCGGCAATCGCCAGCGCACCCAGTACAAATGGCGCGGCAAGCACGGCAAGCACCACAGCCGCGACCGCAAGCGCGCCCAATACGAACGGCGCGGCAAGCACCGCGAGTCCTACCGCAGCGACAGCCAGCGCCGCTAGCACCCCCAATACCGGCAGTGCCAGTACCGCGAGCGCGACCACAGCGGCGATCGCGAGGGCGGCGAGTACGAACGGCGCCGAGACGACTGCGAGCGCGATCAGTGCCGCCACTGCGCCCAAGGTGACTACCGCGGCGACTGCGCCGAACGCGAGCAGCGCGGGTCCGCCGAAGACCGCGATCACGACCAGCGCGGCGAAAGCCAGTGCCGCAAGGGCGATCACACCACCGACGGCAAGGGCAGCGAGCGCGACCACTGCCGCGACAACGAACGCGGCCACCACGGTCAGCGCGGCCACCACACCCGCCGCGACAACGATCGCCGCGACCGCAGCGATGGCGCCGATGATGAGCAGCGCGGGCAACCCCGTCCAACCCAATACGACGAAGACGATCACCGCGGCCAGCGCTAGCACCCCGAGCGTGGCGGCCACCCCGAGCGCGATGGCACCGAGCGCGATCACCGCAGGCAACCCCAATGCGAAGAGCGCAGCCAACGCAGTAAACGTGACCGCACCGATCACGATCAATGCGGCCAGCGCGAGCGCGGACAGCGCGATCGTCTCCACCACAGCGAACACCGTCAGTGCCACGACCGCAGCCAGGATCAACGCACCGAGGGTCACGACGCCGACGAGTGCGAGCGCGGCGAGCGCGATCAACGCGATCGGCCCGGTCCACCACAGCGTCAGCACCACCACCAGCGCGGCGAAGCCGAGCACAGCCACCGTCGCCACGGCGGCAAGTCCCAGCGCGCCCAGCGTCACGATTCCGGCAAGGCCGAGGCCGACCAGACCGAGCACGACCAACGCAGGCAACGCCACGGCAGCGAGCGCGATCCCGCCGAGCACCACCAGAACCGGCAGCGCGACAACAGCCAGCACGACTCCGAGCACGATCAGCGCGGGCAAGGCCACCGCGGCGAGCACGATGCCGCCGACCAGCAGAGCGCCGATGATCAGCGGCGCGGCCAACAGCGCGACGGCACCGATCGCCAGCGCAGCAACAACACCGACGATCACTACCGCGGCAAGCACCGGCAGCGCCAGCAACGGCAAGGCCGCCTCACGCCGAGAGTTGATCAACCCGCTGTCCAGCACCAGGTTGCGGATCTCCGTCAGCACCGGTGCGAGCGCGGTACTCAGCGAGCCGACCGGATCGGCGATGAGCTGCCTGATCCCTTCGGCCAAGCCTTGCAAGGGATCTGCGCCACCCACGGTCTGTCCGAGCATCGGCGTGAGCAGATCGCGCAGCGCCTGGGTCGGGTTCGGCCCATCCTTCGGGAAGTCGAACAGCGTCTGTGCCTGGTTGATCAGGTCCTCGATCGGCGAGCTGATCGGGTCCCGGCGCGTGCCTGCGTGTTCGATCGCCTGATTGACGAAGGCGAGCATGTCTTCGACGGGCCCACGCAGCGGCCCGCTCGGAAAGGTCTTGTCGGCCCAACCGGCCAGCTGCTGGAGATCGACACCGGTGCTGATCACCTGTTCCGCAACGGCCGCCATCTCGGTGACCTGCGAGGGAACGAAGCCGAGCGGGCTAGCCGCAGGAGTAGCACCGGGTATCGGGGCGGCAGGTCCCGGCTGCGCAGCGGGTGGCGCCGGGGGTGTGGTGAATCCGCGAATCATGCTGCCCGCGTTTTCGGCCGGAGTGCCCGCGGTGACGTTGTCCAGCGCGTTCAGCGCCTGATCCACCATGTCCTGCCCGGCGGGACCGAAATTGGTGGCGACGTTGCCGAGTTCGGGCACGGCGGCACCGATGTCCGGCACGGATGCGCCGAACTCGGTGATCGCCCCGCCGATCGCGTCCCCGAGGCCGGGCACGGCGGAGTTCAAACCGGGGACGAACTCACCCGGATTGGTCGGGATCGGCGGAAACGCGGGCGCTTCTGCCGCCGCCCGGCCGGTCGACACCATCACCGTGGCCAACGAGGCAAACGCGGCCGCCGCGTAAAGGCCACGACGATTCCGTTTCACTGCCTTGCGATGCTTTGCGCCTTGTTTGGTGATCCTGGAACGCTCGTGAGTTACCGACATGAGGAACCTTTCGATCGAACAGGAATGCAGCGAGGACCCAGCCGAGAGCGCCTGGGCATGCCGAGCTCGGAGCGAGCTCGCTGAACGAAAAGGAGTGGGCGGGTCAGACCGGGCCGTATTCACCGGTCGCGCACACCGCCCGGGACCACCCACCATTGGCACCCACGGTGGTCCCGATTCGGGTGTGCAGTACGCCGCCGATATCGCGGCACCGGATGTACGCGTGCTGTCCGACCCCTGCCCCCGGTTCACAGGTGATCGTGAGCTGGTTCGGCACCGCGTAGTCGGAGCTACATCCGGCGGGCGGCGGGTCGGCCGCGGCCAGGCCCGAGACGAACGCGGAGCAGACGATGGTCGGCAAGCACACCACAGCTAATAGCTTGCAACTGCTGGTGATGTTCATGCGATCAGAGTCGGGCCGCCGAGCAAACCGCGTCAACCAGCAAACCGGACGGCTTTCCTATCCTCGCAGCTCACAGCGCGTGGACGACTAATCCCACGCGGATTATCGTAACCAAAAACTGACAATCAAACTCTTGACAGACGTCGCCACGATAGGCTCGGCGCGCTCTACCCAACTAGTTCAGCGATCTTCTAGCAACACTCATTCAAGCTGCCATTCGCCGTCATTGAGAGGTCCCGAACCACGCCTCGGAGCCCGTTCGCGGCTAACGCGCGCAGCGCAGCGCGCGTCTCGAGCAAGTGACCACAGGGAAAAACCCGCACCCGACGTGAGTCAGGTGCGGGCCACCCCTCGACTTCGGCGGCGCTTCGTCGAAATCCGACTACAACGCCCGATCTTTGGTCTCCACCAACGCCTTGGTGCAGAAGAAACTCACCAGCGCCAGACCGGCCATCATGTAACCGATCGCATTGCTGCCATAGGCCGACGCGAGCGGCGTGGCGATCAGCGGCGGAATCGCACCGCCGAGCACCCCGGCCAAGTTGTAGCCGAGCCCAGCGCCGGTGTACCGATAGCGGGTCTGGAACATCTCCGGCAACAGCGCCCCGCACGGTCCGTACGCGACACCGAAGATCGCCAGGGTGGTCAGCACACTGATCACGAAGGCGGGACGAGAACCGCTGTCGAGCAGCGGGAACAGCGCAAGTGACCAGACCACCGCGAGCCCGGACGACACCATGATGACCAACCGGCGACCGAGCCGGTCCGAGTACAAGGCCGAAAGGACGATCGCCGCACCGAATACCACCGCGGCCGCGATACCGACGGTCAGCACGAACGGGCGGCTGAAGCCGAGGGTCTTGGTGCCGTAACTGGTCAGGAATGCGGTGCCCATATAGAAGAAGGCGAACAGAATGGCCAGCGCGCCTGCGGAAAGCAGGATTTCCTTGGTCTGGAATCGCCACGCTTCGAGGAACGGCAAACGCGCGGGTTCGGGGTCGAGTGCGCGTTGGGTCGCGTTGGCCCGGAATACGGGAGTCTCGTCGATCGCCAGCCGCACATACAACCCGATACCGACCAGCACGATGGAGAAGACGAACGGGATCCGCCAGCCCCAGTTCAGGAAATCGTCGTTCGTATCACCGAACAGCGTGCCGGTGATCAGGAAGGTCGCGCTGGACAGCGCGAAGGCGAAAGCGGGCCCGATCTGCGGGAACATGGCATAGAGGCCGCGTTTTCCGGGCGGTGCGTACTCGGCCGTCAGCAAAGTGGCGCCGGCCCACTCGCCGCCGACGGCGAAGCCTTGACCGAAGCGCAGTAGCACCAGGATCAGCGGCGCCGCGACGCCGATGGTGGCCGCGCCGGGGAGCAGGCCGATCAGCAAGGTGGAGATACCCATCAGCAAGAGCGTCGAGACGAGGGTCTTCTTGCGGCCGATCCGGTCCCCGAAATGCCCGAAGACCATGGCGCCCACCGGCCGTGCGACGAAGGCGACGGCGAAAGTCGCGAACGAGGCGACGGTGCCCGCCGTCGATCCGAGCGCCGGAAAGAACACCTTCGGAAATACCAGCGCTGCCGCGGTCCCATAGATGAAGAAGTCATAAAACTCGATGGTCGTGCCGATACAGCTGGCGATGGCCACCCGCCGCACACTGGTGCGGCTCGTCGTCACCGTGGTCCGTTCTGGCGACAGTCTTTTCATACGGTCCTCATCTCGTGCACCCTGCGCTGTCCACGCGGGACGCGGGGTGAGTGGGACCATAGTGATGCAGGTCACTAGCCGGCTACCCCTCAAAGGGGGTGGTCGCACTGCCAAGGAGGCAACCGCCGTCGCTGATGGCGACGGCATCGTGCGCGCGGACAACGGGGCTGTGCGCAATGCGGTGTCGGGTAACGCATCGCGATTTGCACATTTTCTTCGATAATGCCCACGCGATGTGAAACCCCTTCGTTCTTTTGAACTCCGAACAACAAGCGTGACAGCGGAGCATACCGAGAATTGAGACATGCATCCCGTTGCGCGCAGCCATATTTCATGGCCTGCGCAATTGCAATCAACCCCTTCAAGATGGGGCGTGACCTGCGGTAACAAGCTATCGGCGATGTCACGTATGCGCGGCCTCGCCAGTCGAAATGCGACCCGGCCAGAATTCGCGGTAAATGTCAACAACTTACGCGACGTCAGGCCCCCGAAAAAGGCCGGTATGGTCGGCTCCATGGAGTGGAACTTTATTGCGGCTGAACAACTTTTGGCGGCGTTGCGGGCGGGCGAGGTGACGTCGGTGGCACTCACCGACGAGGCGATCGCTCGAATCGAACGCGACGACAAGCTGATCAATGCCATCTGTGTGCCGGACTTCGATCAGGCGCGGAAAGCCGCCCGCGCGGCCGACGAGGCGCGCGCCCGCGGCGAGGATCGGCCGTTGCTGGGTATTCCGGTGACGGTCAAGGAGTCGTACGACATGGCCGGCCTGCCCACCACCTGGGGCATGCCGGAGCACCGGAACTATCGACCGACCGAAGACGCGGTACAGGTGTCCCGGCTCCGGGCCGCAGGCGCGGTGATTCTCGGCAAAACCAATGTGCCGCACACGTTGCGAGATATCCAGAGCTTCAACGAGATCTACGGCACCACCAACAACCCGTGGGATCACACTCGCACGTCGGGTGGATCCTCCGGCGGCTCCGCGGCGGCCTTGGCGTCCGACTTCGGCGCGCTGTCCATCGGCTCGGACATCGCCGGTTCGTTGCGTACGCCCGCGCATTTCTGCGGCATCTACGCACACAAACCGACCCTCGGGCTGGCCGCGACCCGCGGCCTGGTCGCGCCGCCCGCATCCGCATTGCCGGTCGAGCTGGACCTCGCGGTTGTCGGCCCGATGGCGCGCACCGCCCGCGACCTCACGCTGCTACTCGACGTGATGGCCGGACCGGACCCGCTGACACTCGGTCTGGCTTACGACTTGAAACTGCCACCCGCGCGCCACGATCGGCTCAGCGACTTCCGGGTGCTGGTCCTCGACGACCATCCGGTCATTCCCACCAGCTCCGCTGTGCGAGCGGGCGTGCAAAGAGTCGCCGACGCGCTGATCGAGGCGGGCGCCCGCGTCGAACGGCACAGTCCGCTGCTACCCGACCTGACCGAGGCCGCGACGCTCTACATGCAGTTGCTGATGTCCAACGTCGCTGCGAGCCATACCGCGGAGGCGTATGAGCAGCTGGTGCACCAGGCCGCCGGACTGAGCGCGCAGGACGAGAGCCTCGATGCGGCGCGATTCCGCGCCATGGTGTTCAGCCACCGCGAGTGGATCGAGGCGGACAACCGTCGCGAACTGCACCGCCAGGGCTGGCGGCAGCTCTTCGGCGAGTTCGATGCGGTGGTGTGTCCGATTACGCCCACCCCCGCATTCCCGCACGACCACAACGGAGGTATCGAGGAACGGCGGATCGATATCGACGGCGTCAGCTACCCGTACGTCGACCAGCTCGTGTGGGCCGGCGTAGCCACCATGCCCGGCCTGCCAGCCACCGCTATCCCGGCAGGCCGGTCCCCCGAGGGCTTGCCGGTGGGCGTGCAACTCATCGGCCCGATGTTCGAGGACCGCACGCCGCTGCGGCTGGCCGAACTGCTCGAACAGCAGATCGGCGGCTTCCAGGCACCGACGGGCAGCAACACGTAGGCCGTGTCCGCGCGCGGATGGCGCGGTCCCGCCGGTAGCGTTGGCGTCCATGTCGAGCGGTGGCAGCAGTACCACAGCAATCCTGGCCGCGCTGGGCGCCAACGCCGGTATCACGCTCGCGAAGTTCGTCGGCGCGGTGCTGACGGGTTCGTCGTCGATGCTGGCCGAGGCGATGCATTCGCTGGCCGATACCGCCAACGAAGCCCTGTTGCTGCTGGGCAAGCGGCGGGCCGCCCATCCGCCGGATGCGGTGCACCAGTTCGGTTACGGCCGCAATCGCTACTTCTACTCGTTCGTGGTCGCGCTGGTGCTGTTCACCATGGGTTCCCTGTTCGCCATCGATGAGGGCATCACCAAGATCCGCCGTCCCGAGGAGCTCAGCTCGCCGGTGGTCGCGATCGCCATCCTGCTCATCGCGATGGTGTTGGAGACCTTCAGTCTGCTCACCGCGCGGCGCGAATCGCAGCCGCTCAAAGGGCGTGGCAGTTGGTGGCAGTTCATCCGTACGTCGCGCAATCCCGAGCTGCCGGTGGTGTTGCTGGAGGACAGCGGGGCGCTGGTCGGGCTCGCCTTCGCGTTCACCGGTGTCGGATTGACCGTGCTCACCGGCGACGCACGCTGGGACGGCGTCGGCACCCTCGCCATCGGCATCCTGCTCGGTGTCATCGCCGTGGTACTGATCGTGGAGATGAAGAGTCTGCTCATCGGCGAGGGTGCCACGCCCGAAGAGGATCGCGCCATCCGCAGCAATCTCGTCGACGACGCCCACTTCGACCGCGTAATCCACCTGCGCACCGAATATCTCGCGCCTGATGAATTGCTCATCGCCGCGAAGATTGCCGTCCGGCCCGGCCTGACCATCGAAGACGTCGCCATCGCCATCGATGCCGCCGAGGCCCGCGTCCGCGCCGCCGTCCCCGCGGCCGGTGTCATGTACCTCGAACCCGACCTCTACCGTCCTGACCATCCCTGAACTCACTGCGACACAAACGATCCCTGCCTTCCCGCACAAAATGTGTCGGTCCCCTGTGTCAGGCTTCCTTCTGGAACAACCTGGCCGGAGGAGATCGATATGGCCGCGACCGACGACAAGCCCGAAGTACGACTAGTTGCGCACTGCCGCCGATGCCACGGCTGGCTGGTGTCGCCGGAATCGGTGTCGCAAGGGATCGGTCCGACGTGTGCGGTGCGCGAGCGGGCGGATCAGCGCGCCGCGGCGGCACGGGAGTTGACGCTGTTCGATATCACCGCGTCGGCGGCGTAGCTTCGGGATCCCCCAGTTCACGACAGGAAGATCGGCCGATCCACCTCGGGAATCCAGCAGTCGGCGGCCATATCTCGGTTGCAACTACTGCGGAAGTGCGCGATGAAGGGTGGGAGACCCGGATGGGTATTGGTGGTCTCCCAGAGCAATGCGTGGGGGTACGCCGGGGTCGGGTCGGTGATCGGGAGTCGTCGAATATTGGGGTTCCAGGGAGCGATGAAGCCATCCCCGCTGAACGTCGCCAGCGTCTCCGAGCCGGCGATGCGATCGAGCATGGCGTCGAAGCCCGCCAGCTTCTTCGCGTCGGAGCCTGCTTCGGTGCCTGGATCGGTGACCACCGCAATCCCGCTGAACTCAGCCAACTCTCGATAGAAGTCGGCCCACTCCGAGGGCACCGAAGCGCCGGGCACCCAGATCGGATGCGGCACGATATCGGCCAGTGACACCGTCGAACGACCGGCCAGCGGATGTCCCCGGCCGACCAGCATGTGCAGCGGTTCCACGTACGCCGGCACGACACCGATGCCGGACGGCAACGGCCGCGGCCCACCGTGCGGCCGAGCGAACGCCCCGTCCGCACGCCCACTCACCAAGGCGTCCCGCGAGGTGACGAACGCGTTGGACAGCACGATCTCGACATCCGACTCCGGATGCCGATCCAAGTAATACTGGATCGACCGCGACGCCACCTGCCGCTCCCCCAGAATCGCGAGACGCAACGGTCGCGGTTCCTGCCGCACCGAGGCGACCGTCTCGTCCGCGGCCACCAGCAGCGACCGAGCGAACGGCAACATCGTCAACCCCGCGGCAGTCGCCTTCCCCGCCCGACCGCGATCGAACAGCCGCACCCCGACCTGACTCTCCAGCTTGGCAATACGCTTGGACACCGCCTGCTGCGTAATGCCGAGCATCGTCGCCGCATGACCGAATTGCCCCTCGTCGACGACGGTCACGAACGCCCGCACGGCCGCCAGATCGAGATCCGCCACGAAGTCTCCTTGTACGCCAGTTGGTTGCGGAATCGTAGCGTTGCGGTTGTTCGTCTATCAAGCGATCGGCTAACGCCCGGTCTGCCCACTTTCCTGCGGGCCTGCACATTTACAGCCGTGAACCCAGCCAGAAGGCTCAACCCGGGCTTCGAAGCCGCCCCTAATGACACAACCGATGGTTGTGCCGATGCGGACAGTTGGTTGTTCGACCACCCTGCCGCTAGTTCGCTTCGCTTCGACGGTCCACCTGCGAACGGAACTCGTACCCTTCAAGAATGGTCGAAACATATTCCGACACACCGGTATCAGCCGAGACGCGGACCGTCATGATGGACGACGGCCAGTTCTATCTGACCGGCACCGCGGACACCAGCGAGGAGCTCCCCGAGGTAGTGGACCGCGCGAGCGATAACGGGCTGTACGCGATTACCGCAGGCGGCAACATCGTTGTCCTGAGCCCACATCAGTACAACTTCGCGATGCGGGTCGATCTCGAACTGTTCGACCGGCCCCAGCATCCGGATCGGGCGGACTGGCAGGTGGTCATCGATGAGACCACCACCATCGATGACCGAGGTGAGTTGTGGATCACCTCGGCCACCAGTACTTCCGACGTCCCGGTCACGATCGCTCCCGGTACCTATCACATCGAAATCAGCGGGCGCGGGCTACGTTTCGTCGGTCAGCCCGACTCGACCAGACCCGGCGATGTGTGGCGCGTCCGGATGTGGCCCGCCGACGCGAACGCCGTGTATCCGCCCCCGCAGCGTTGGCCCTGACCCAGTCGCCGAGCACTTTCGGCTGGCACCAATCCAATACACAGCTGGACAAGCGATCATGGGGAACCAGTGCAGTTGGCCTCTCGGCCGATGCTGACACCAGTTCCTCCTGATCATCCGACCAACGGTCGGCTCAGCGCTGGCGCCAGCTCAGGGGGCCCGGCAGGTCCACGTTGTTCTTCCTGGTGCGCGAGTTCCATGACCACGGGCCGATTTTGATGCCCCACGAGGACAGGCCCGACTGGGTGAAGTTGAATTTCAACGGCCCGAAGGACTTACGTTGACGGTATTTGAAGGGCATGGGAAACCTCTCTAACTCTCCCCCAGGATAACCGACCGCGTTGTCCCCTATGGCTTTCGCTGGTCAGCGCACCGGTTTCAGCACGTCTTGCGCACGTAATCGGGCTCACCCGGAGTGGACACCTCGACGTCACGGAGCACGATGCTCAGCTTGTTTCCGTACTCGGCGCACGCGGCCGCCAGTCCGGACTCGGTGTACTCGATGTCGATGACATTGTTGTTGTACGCCCTGGCGTAGTCACCGCATTCCTCGAACTCGCCACACTCCTCGGCGACCGCGAAATCCAGTCCGGCAGCGGTTCTTTGGTCGAGGAGTTCGGCGGCGTTCTTCTGGCCGATGGCGAGGCCGCGGTCGTGTGAGTACTTGGCGAGCAAGGCGATGAAGGCGACCGCCTGGTCGGGGGCGAGCAGTCCCTTGGAGCGGTCGTAGCTGTCGTAGTTGTCGACTTCGACGGCGTTGAAACGCTTGTCGGCGCAGCCGCCGATCCACTGGTTGACCTTGTCGGCGATGCGGGTGCGCTTGTCGGCGGTGCGGATGTCCAGCAGCGCCTCTTTCCACCGCGTGTCGTAGACGATCTTGCCGTCCTTGTCGCGCAGCAGCAGATCGGCCGGCCATTCGTTTTCCGCGCCGGGCTGGACCTGAAAGCCGTTGACGTAACAGATGTTGTAGAGCCCGCCGGCCGGTTCGACGCTGTGGTCACGACTGACGACGGTGACGCCGGGCGGCGGCGCGTACGGGCTGGTGATCTGGTAATCGAACCCCGCGTTGACCGGTGGCAGGGTGATCGCCGGTGCGGCGCCCGCGGTACCGGCCTGCTGCCCGGCGAGGCAGGAGGCCGCGGCGACGAGCACCGCGACGGTGGTCGCCCAGCGGCGGCGGATGCGTGCGATGGAAGTGGTGCTCACAAGACCCTCGTTCCCTGGTGACGGCTACCACCCGAAGGACATCACCCGGCCACCGCCCCACCCACGCACCGTGCCGAAAGCCCTTCAGGCACAGCCAGATACAACCACTCCCGGCCGGTCCCGTCAACGCCCGGGATCGGGAGTAGTGGGATGCCCTGCGCGACAGCGGCTTACCGAATCCGGTCTCGGCCGGCCCGGCACACGCGCCCAGAGACTGACGAAGTCAGTCCGCGGCGCGCATGGATTCCATGGCGGCCGCCAGGATCTGCCGCGCGTTGTCACCACTGAGGACGCTGAAGTGATTACCGGGCACGTACCGCAGATCAAGGTGCGGCGTACGGCTTTCCAGTCCGTCGATCAACACCGGCGTCTCCAGGAAGTCGTCAGTCGGATAGAAGACCTGCAGGACCGGAATATCGATGTAGTCGTACTGCGGTTCGGTCAGATGCGGCCACATCGCCTGCCGGTATCGCTCCAGCCCGTCGGCGTCGTCGTCGACGTTCGTGTGCAAACCCCCACCAGGCATCTCCGGAGCCATCAGTGCAGCCATCACACCCAGTAGCTGAACCGGAATACCGGTGCGCACCGCGGCGTCCGGCAGCACCGGAATCTCGATTCCCGCCAGATAACTCAACACCGCGACTTGCGCGGCCCACTGACCGGTCAGCTCCGGTTTCTCCCGCGGCACCCGGCGCAACGCGTTTCCCGCCAGATCCGCCGAGGGGAATCCGATCACCGACATCGAGGCGATCCGGCCGGGATGCATGGTGTTGTACTGGCTTCCGATGAACGGCCCCCACCCGTCACCGAAGATGTGCACGCGACGCCCGGGGGCGGTCTGCTCCAGCACCGCGCCCAGCTCCCCCGCCAGATTCTCCATCGAGTAGGCGCCCGGCCTGCGGTCGTGACTCGTGCGGCCCGCCCCGTGCATATCCCAGCGGACCACATGAAATCCGTTCGCGGCCAGCTGTTCTGCCATCGGCACCATCAGGCTGGAGTCGCCCGGCCAGTCCCCGGTCATCATCACGGTCGGGGCGTCACCGTCCGGTCCGTATTCGAAGAACGACACCGGGAAGCCCTGGTATTCGACGAATCCCGGGCGACCCGAGTCCTCCGGGTCCGCCTGCGCGCTGCCGGCCGGGCCGACCACTGCCAGTGCCACGACAGCGAGCAATGCCGTACTCCTGAACAGCCGCATCGTGCAGCCACCTCTCCACCATCGTCGAGGAAAATGGATGACCCGCCGAGATCACAGCGCTGACAAGCCCCAGGAGCGTGCCCGAGGAGAATATTACGACCTTCCGGCTCATTGGCAAGCATCCAGCTACTGCTGGGCGTGGCGCCCCACGTCCACATCGAGTGCCGGTCTCCTACCCGATATCCACCACACGGGCCCATGCGGGCGGCGCGTCCGGAACGTAGTCGGGATTGTTTTCGCTCCACGTATCGGCAACCGGGCGACGGAACAGACCGACCACCGTCCGGCACGGTGGCCGCCTGGTCGGCCAGGGTGTCTGGCCATCGGTCAGCACCACCAGCACGTCCGGACAAGGTTGGGCGCGAACAGCTTTGGCGATACCGGTGCGCAGATCCGTTCCCCCACCGCCCACCAGCGGTATCCGCTCGGCCCGACAGAGCGGGTGCACGATCCTGGCCGCGGCGTCGCACGGCAGCACGGTGATCAGGTCGCGCCGCCCGCCCACGGCACGCGCGATGGCCGCCACTTCGAGCAGCGCGCTGCCCAATTCGATGTCACTGACCGACCCCGAGGTGTCGATGAGCACCGAAACCCGTGGCGGCGTGCGCCGCAGGCTCGGCAGCACGACGCCGGGCACGGCGGCCGAGCGCCGAGCGGGCCTGCCGTAGGTGTAGTCCTCGCCCGCACCCGATCCGCCGACCGCTGAGCGGAGCGCCGCCCCCAGCAGATCACGCCACGGCTGGGGCGAATGGAACGCCTCCTCCGCCCAGCGCTGCCACCCTTTGGGCGCATCCCCCGGGCGGCCGACGATGCCCTGCGCCACCCGGAACCGCACCGCGTCGCGCTGCTGCTCGCTCAGACCGTCGGCGCCGTCCGGCCCCAGCTCCCACTCGCGGTCCAATCCGTCTGCGCCACTGCCACAGTCGAGCCAGGCCATGTCCTGCGTGAGCGGCCCGAGCCGGAACTCGAGCAGATAATCCTCCATGAGCTTGCCCGCGGACAGTTCCAACGACGCGGGCGTGACCGCCCCCTCCGGCTGAACGAGCCCGTCGCCGAACACGTCGTCGTTGATCTCGCAGTCCGCGGCGATGTTCATGCGCAATCGTTCTGCCGGACCGGACAATTCGTGTCGCCGCGCGAATCGGTCGCTGCGGCCGTGGTGGTCGCGCAGCAGGTGCGACACCTCGTGCACCCACACGCCGGCCAGTTCGTCGACCGGTGTCCGGTCCACGAATCCCGGCGAAACGTAGCACCGCCAATGCCGGTCGACGGACATCGTCGGTACGCCGCGCGACTCTACGACGGACAGAGCAAACAGCGCGGTCGCCAAATAGGGCCGGACGCGGGCGGCGTGCAGCCGGGCGGCAAAAAGCTTGTCGCGGTCCAACATCCGCGGTGTGCTCGCGGCCATCAGTTCACCTTCGCGACGAGACGGGCAGCGGCCTGATCCGCGCCACGGGACACCGAGACCACCCCGGCGAGCTGCTCGATGGCCACCGGCACATCCCAGTCGCCCTGGCGCAGTGTGGCGAGAGTTGTTGCGGGAACGACGATCAGGTCCGGCGCTCCGGTTTCCAACGCGTGGACCAGCAGCGTCCAGGCCGCGTCCCAGCGCGCCTTCTCCGGGCGCTTACGGACCGCCGCCACCACGCCGTCGAGCACGGCCTGACGCAGGTCCCCGCGCTCGGGCAGGACGGCGGCCGCCGGGTCGGCCAGCAGCATCTCCGGGTCCGGCAGGTCCATCCGGTCCAGGCTGGCCAGCAATTCGAAGCCCGGACCGTCGCCCACCGTGCCACGGACCAGCAAGGAGAGCACGTCGCGGGACGAGCCCGCCGCAGTAGCGAAGGCGATCAGCGACACTGCCATCTGCCAGCTGCGCGGCGACGGCCAGGCGCCACCCCGGCGCGTATCACTGGTGGGAATTTGATGCACCAGCGCGGGCCGAGCGGCGAGCAGCACACATACCGCACGCCGAGCGAAAGCGACTGCGTCAGTGAGCTTTTCCGTGGCCAGTCGTGGCAGTGTCGCGTGCGGCCAGACTCCACCCAGGCCGCGCACAACGACGTCGTGATCGTGGGTCCAGCGCAGGTGCACGAACCGGTTGGCCAGCGGCGGGCTCAGCTCCCAGCCATCGGCCGCCGACGATCGCGGGTTGGCCGCCGCGACGATCCGGACATTCGGCGGGAGCTGCAGGTTGCCGATCCGCCGCTCCAGTACCAGCCGGAGCAGGGCGGCTTGCACAGCGGGCGGTGCGGTGGACAACTCGTCCAAGAACAGCAGCCCGCGCCCGGCCCGGACGAGCCGCACCGCCCAGTCCGGTGGAGCCATCGGGACACCCTGCTCCGCGGGATCATCGCCGATGATGGGCAGGCCCGAAAAGTCCGACGGCTCATGCACACTCGCGATCACCGTGGTCAGTGGTAGGTCGAGGTCATCGGCGAGCTGGGTGATGGCGGCGGTCTTGCCGATCCCCGGTTCGCCCCAGAGCAGCACCGGCAGGTCGGCGGCCACGGCGAGCGCGAGAGCCTCCAGTTGTTTGTCGGGGCGCGGTTCGGTAGTTACCTCATGAAGCAGGGCCAGCAACTCATCGGCAACGTCGAGTTGGGTGGATGTGCGGGTGGCAGTAAGCATGCGAATCACCTTGTGGTTGGCAGAGTTGGACGCGCGGGCGTGCGCGACTTCGACAAAATCGGGACCGGAGTTGCCGGTCAGTAAGAGGCCGCGTTGCGCGGATGCGCGCGACGGTCGCGGGAACGGCGGCTCTGCGGCGGAACTCGGCCCATCCCTGGTTCGGACAGGCCCGCCCTGAACAGCCCGTGGGTGATCCGTCGACGCGCGGCCGCCTCGAGTTCGTCGCGCAAAGCGCCGTCGCGGAGCAACGCCTCGGGACCGAGTAGTCCCTCGACTATCGCCAGCGCCCCCGCGATATCGCCATGGTCCAGGCGTTCACGGACGCCGACGAGCCAATCCGGTTGTCGATGCGCCGTGTCGATGGCCTGGAGGCACGGCAGCGGTGTGCCGGACAGCGCGGCCAGCAGTTCCTCCCGCCGAATCTCGGCCGGGTCATGGTCCAGCGCCGCCAAAACCCCGTCGACCAGCCCGATTCGGTGCTGTTCGCCTCGGCACTCGACGAGGCGTTCGCCCGTACGATCGGGAGCCCGCGGCGCGTCGGCCGACGAATAGCTGGGCACGAGCGCCGAAGCCACCAACGGATGCAATCGATCGGCCGTTATCGCACCGGCACGGAGGAGCGCGAGATCGGGCAGCACCCAGGTCGCCGCGTCGGGTAGCACCGGCAGCACGGATATGCCGCCGATCGGATACTCCCACGCGATCCGTAGTGTGCGCGCCCCGTCAGCACCAGCAGCTGGTAGATCCAACACCACCCGCTGTTTGGCTCCGAACCGGACAACGAACGTTGTGGTCGGCCGACCCTCCGCCTGGCACAGGATCTCTCCCTCGGCCGCCCATCGGTCGACAGCACAGTGGTCGAGTGCCATTACCGCAGTGCATAACTCGGGATCCAGCGGAGGGCTGCAACTCTCGGCTCCGGACCGTACACGCAGCTCACCTACTCTGCGCGCGTCCCACAGATGGCGGTGCAGATCCAAGCGGAACCGCCGGTTGGGCCGAGGATGCGGATGTTGTCCTGCGGCGGACCCGTCCCACAACGCCAGACTGATCCGTTGCCCCGCGTCCGCCCAGGCCGGCGCGGTACGAACCACGAGATACAGGAAACCTGCACTACCGCAGCGCATTTCAGTCTCGTACCGGGCGAGCGCGATGGTCAGCCCCGGCCGCAACAGCCCGTCCGGAGCAATCCTCGGCATATGCCAGCGCAACAGATCAGGAGCCAGCGACCGCAGATCGGCCCGAATCCGGCCCGCGAGTTCGGACCCATGGCGACGCGCCACCGACCGCATATCGATATCGACGTCGAAACCTGCTGCGGCACAAGCCCCCGCCCAATCCCGGACCAGTCGCCGGGCGGTAGCAGTCTCGATCATGGAGGGCGGCACGGCGAATTCACGCACGAGCGGCCAGAAGGACAAGCGGGAAAAGTTCTCATTCGCAACGTGAGTAAGCATCAGCACTCACCTGAGACGAATGGAACCCCCGATCTTTGAACAGAGTGAATCATCATCACGCTGATCATATCGCCCGGCTTCGCACCTCGCCAGCCGAGGGTGCACCAGACTGCTTCGCGTCAGGGCGGGTGGAAGCGCGGTCGACGGTCGCGGACAGGGTTATGCGGCTCGGCTCATCGCCGATCGTCTCGCGGGCGCGCCGGACACAGCCGCCTACTTGGTTTGCACGCGGGAAGAGAACATCCGGTTCTACGAGAAGTTCGGGTTCGCGGTGCGTGCCACCTTTGTCCTGCCTGTAGGAGCCGAACCTCCTATGTGGGCAATGATTCGAGAGTCTTAGCCGGCCTCGTCCGGTACCACGCGACAGCGGCGACGACCGCGGGCGGGGTGAAATTGACGAGGAGGAACGGAACCTCTTCCAGGACACCGTAACCCGCGTCGATGACGCCCACTGCCATGTTGCCGACGGTCAGGGCGAACCAGACCAGGAGGAAGTCTTCGGCTGCCCGGTGCAGTCCTTTTCTGCCGAAGCAGGATCCGATCAGCAGGAATACTGCGAGCAGGACGAAACCGACGATGATGATGACCGATGTACGGCTCACTTTTACTCCATCTCTGATGTTCGAGTCGTGGTGTGCATTACGTACGGTAAATGGTGATGACCTGCTCGGAGCACCATACAAGCAGGATTTGTGGACTCACCAATAATCACTGTTTCCGATGCGCCGATATTCGCCATAGCGTGGCCGGTGTCCGCTGAAAGTTCGAACAGATCGGAGCAGGATCGTGGTACAGAGTTTGCAGGGTAAGTCGGCCGTGGTGGCGGCAGGTGCCAAGAATCTGGGCGGGCTGATCAGCCGTACGCTGGGCGAACGCGGCGCCAATGTCGTCGTGCACTTCAACAGCGACAGCACCGAACCCGATGCCGACAAGACCGTCGCCGCGATCGAGGCGGCCGGCGCCAAAGCGGTGAAATTCCAAGCGGACCTGACGATTCCGGGAAACGTCGAGCAGCTGTTCGCGGTGGCGGTGGACGCATTCGGTGGCGTGGATATCGCGGTGAACACCGTCGGAAAAGTGTTGCGCAAGCCGATCATCGAGACAACCGAGGAAGAATACGACTCGATGTTCGCGATCAACGCCAAGTCCGCCTATTTCTTCTTGAAAGAGGCGGGCAAGCGGCTCAACGACAACGGCCGCATCGTCACCGTGGTCACCTCGTTGCTCGCCGCGTTCACCGACGGCTACTCCACCTATGCGGGTGGTAAGGCGCCGGTGGAGCATTTCACCCGCGCGGCGGCCAAGGAGTTCGCGCCGCGGCTGATCTCGGTCAACACCGTCGCCCCCGGCCCGATGGACACCCCCTTCTTCTACGGCCAGGAAACGCCGGAGCGCGTCGAGTTCCACAAGTCGCAGGCCCTCGGCAATAGCCTGACCAAGATCGAGGATATCGCTCCGCTGGTGGAATTCCTGGTCGGCGACGGCTGGTGGATCACCGGGCAAACCATCCTCGCCAACGGCGGGTACACCACCCGCTGAGGCGACACCGAAGGAAGGAAGTCACCGTGTCCGACAAACTCCCGCAGGCCGTCGAACAACTGATCGATGCGACCAACGCCGGCAACATCGACGCGTTTCTCGATGGTTTCACGTCCGACGGTATCGTCGACGACTGGGGACGCGAGTTCTCCGGCCATGCGGCGATCCGCGGCTGGAGCGACGGCGAATTCCTCGGCAAGCAGGTCACTTTGGCGGTCGACGATGCCGCCGACGACGGTGCGGAAACGACGGTGCATGCGCAGGTCGGCGGCAATGGATTCAACGGACCGAGCACGTTCGTATTCACCACGGCCGGCGACAAGGTCTCTCGAATGACCATTCGCGCGTAGCCGAAGGACGGCTGGCCGTCCGGACCACCGGGCGGTCAGCCGTCGGCACGCGTATTGAGCAGCAGGTCCCGCAGGCCGGAAGTGGTGTGCGGCAACCACAGGGCCTGGGTCGGCGCCACCGGCCCCTCTTTCAGGTCGATGACCTGCACGCGTCCACCCAGCGCCTGCCCTGCGGGCGCCGTGACGATGGCGACGTGATCCGTGCCCACCACTGCGGTCACCGGCGGCGTGCCCTGGATGTGGTTGACGACGAACCGTGGTTCGAAACCCGCCCGCCGACAGGTACTCAAGAGGAAGTCGGTGTAGTACGACGCTCCCGGCGGCGCCCAGATGACGATCTGCTCGTCCTGGAGGTCGCGCACCGTGACGGCCGTGCGATCGGCCAGCCGGTGCGTGCGCGCGACCGCGACGCGAACCGGGTGGTAGGCGATGACCGCCGACGCCAGGTCGGCCGGGCTCGCGACGCCGCGCCGCAATGCCACGTCCACCGCGCCTTGGTGCAGGGCGGCCGCGATGGCATCCGGAAACAGCTGCCGCACGGTGACCGACACCTCGGGCCGTGCCGCCCGCACCGGCTCGAGCAGGTCGTACACCTCGTCCGCGGTGATCGCCGGCGTATGACCGACGACGAAGGCGGGCGGTGCCGCGATACCCGCCTCGTACGTCCGGCGATACAGCGCATCCGACGCCGCCAGCAGCGCCCGCGCCCCGTCGCGCAACACTTCGCCCGCGTCGGTGAGGACCAGCTGACGACCGCTCCGATCGAACAGCTCCACCCGCAACTGCTTCTCCAGCTGACGTACCGAACTGCTCAACGCCTGCTGGGTGATGTGCAGCTCCGCCGCCGCGGACGTGAAACTCGACAGCTCCGCCACGGCCAGGAACTGCTGCAGCCGATGCAGGTCCAGCACTCTGCCACCGGAGCCGAGATCACCTGGAACCATGCCGCCCATCGTAAGCCGACCGCAAAAGGGAACTGCTCGCCCCATGCGGAACGCAATGCCGGCTCCGAAATTATCCGGTAGCTGATTCAGCGCTGAAAGGCCATGCCGCGCGACTTCCGAGTCAACCCCCTTCCCCACTCTCAACTGGGGTTTTACCGAACCGACAGACAGGCTTAATCTCCGGCCATCGGGATTTATCCGTCCGTTTGGAGGAATTCGAAATGTCCCACACCTTTCGCAGAGTCAGAGCCGGTCAAGTTATCGCAGTAGCCGCCGCGGTGCCGCTCGCGCTATCGCTCGCGATGGCCGGGTCGGTGTATGCCGAGCCGGGCGCGCCGCCCGAACGGCAAATAGCCGATGAGATCAAAGCGGCCGCCGTCAACCAGCACTTGGAGAAGTTCCAGAGCATCGCCAACGCCAACGGCCGCACCCGCGCCGCGGGCACCGCGGGCTACGACGCCTCCCGCGACTACGTGGCCGGCGAACTGCGCCGCGCGGGCTACACGGTGACCTTGCAGCCGTTCACCTTCCAAGGCTTCCAGGAACGGACGACGGCGGTGCTGGCGAAGGAAGCACCGGCCGCCCCGACGACGTACAAGGCGACCCCGCCGAACCGCAGCGAGATCGGCGACTTCGCCACGGCGACCTATTCGGGTTCGGGTGATACGAAAGCGCCGGTCCAGGGTGTCGATCTGGTGCTGACGCCCGGTGCGCAGCCGGACACCTCGACCTCCGGTTGCGAGGCCGCGGACTTCGCCAAGTTCACCCGCGGCAATATCGCCCTGCTGCAACGCGGCACCTGCACCTTCGCCGACAAGGCCCGAAATGCCCAGGCCGCAGGCGCTTCCGGCGTGATCATCTTCAATGAGGGACAGGCGGGCCGGACCGATACCTTCACCGAGCCCCTCGACGAGAAAGGCATCAAGGTGCCGGTGGTCGGCGCGAGCTACACCGTCGGCAAAGATCTCGCCACCGCGTCGAAGCCGGTCGTACGCTTGAAGACCGACACCGAGAGCCTGCCCGCCACCACGCACAATGTGCTGGCGGAGAGCAAGGGCGGCGACGCGAACAAGGTCGTGATGGCGGGTGCGCATCTGGATTCCGTGCGTGCCGGTGCCGGCATCAACGACAACGGTTCCGGCAGCGCGGGGCTGCTCGAGGTGGCGCTGCAGATGGCCACCCTCCAGCCGAAGAACAAGGTCCGCTTCGCCTGGTGGGGCGCTGAGGAACTCGGCTTGATCGGCTCGAAGTACTACGTGCAGAACCTGCCCGCGTCCGAGCGCAGCAAGCTCCGGCTCTACCTGAACTTCGACATGATCGGTTCGACGAACTTCGCCTACAAGATCTACAACGGCAGCGGCGGGCCGGCCGGATCCGCGCAGATCGAGCAGAACTTCAACCGCTACTTCGATTCCCGTGGTCTGTCCCACGTCCGCACGCCCCTCGACGGGCGCTCGGATTACGGGCCGTTCCTGCGGGCCGGAATCGCGGTCGGTGGCCTGTTCACCGGCGCGGAGGGCATCAAGACACGTCAGGAGCAGCAGATGTTCGGCGGCACTGCGGGCCGTCCGTACGACCCCTGCTACCACCGGTCTTGCGACACCACCGCCAACATCAACAACACGGCGTTGACCGTGAACACCGGTGCGATCGCCGACTCGATGCAGACCTATGCCAACGCCGACAACCCGCCCGGCACCGCCGCGACGCCACGTCCCGCGGCAGAGCGCTGACATCGATCGATGACCACGACCCTGGTGGGGGCGGGCAGCTGCCCGCCCCCACTTTCCGTTGAAAGACATTCCGCCGCAAGCTTTTCTGAAGGGTTGATGCGATGACTTCGGTGACCGCGCTACTGGTGGCCGCGTTCCTCGGGGCGGTGCCGCTGCCCGCGGCGCAAGCCGAGGCGGTCTGGCTACACGACGACATCTACGTGTCCGCGGGTACGGCCAATGCCTATGTCGACGTGCGGTGTCCCAAGGGCCAGAAGCGGTGGACATTGACGGTCCGCCTCACCGCGGTCAAGCCCGGTCAGCCGAACGCTACCGGCTCGTTGACCACCTCAGCGGTGACCTGCGACGGTGAAACCCAGTGGCGCCAGCATCCGATCACCATCCGGCCCGACAGCGCCCCGTTCTTCGCCACTCGGGATGAGCGCAACGTCGGGGTGGCCGAACTGCGCGACCCGAACGGCACCCTGGTCGAGACCATCACCCGGCGGATGTACTTCTACGCCTGGAACTATCGACATAGTGCATCGCTTATGCATCATTTTCGATAGAGTGGCGGTGTACCGTTCCGGTAATGCCCGGCGGCAGCAATCGAAAACCGCCTCATCGAATCTCGGATCGCCGCGACCCGGACGAACCTCCTCGGCGCGGGCCCTGTCGTTGCCGCGTCGGTGCTCACCGCGCCTACTGCCGACGGCCGAAACAGCCTGCCCCGCACCGTCCCTCGGCTGATATGAATACCGCAGGCGCGGGGGTGGTTTCGTGATCACCACCACTGCGCCGAATGCGGCTGCCGCTCAGGCGTCCGGCCGGGCAACATCCCCGCGCCAAGCCCCGGTTTCCTGGCCGCGCTGCTCGATGAACCGCTTGAATCGCTGCATGTCACCCTTGATCCGGTGATTCAGCAGGCCCAGTTTGTCGGCGGCATGCTCGACGAAACCGTCGGGGTCGATGTCCATCTGCGCGGTGACCCGCGTGGTGTTGTCGTCGAGCCGGTGGAAGGTGATCACCCCGGAATGCTCGGGGCCACTGTCGGATTTCCACGCCACCCGCTCATCCGGATGCTGCTCGGTGATGGTGGCGTCGAATTCCCTTGTCACACCGGCGATCTCGGTCACCCAGTGGGTGTGCGTGTCGTCGATCTGGCGAATCTGCTCCACGCCCTGCATGAACGCGGGGAACGACTCGAACTGCGTCCATTGGTTGTACGCACGAGTGATGGGGACATGGACGTCGACCGACTCGGTGATGGTGCTCATCGCTACCTCCTGGTTTTCCGGCTCACAGACTGCACGAGCACAGGTGTAATGCATCATTCGTGCATCGCACTTACCTTCGGGCAGTACCCGGACCACAACGACCTACACATCGCACGGCATACCCAGTCGCCGCCGCGCGACTCACTTCTGATAGGTGCGCAGCTGGTAGCGGCGTTCGGCGTAGTCCAGGTCGTCGCGCCACAGCCGCGTCGCGGCGCGGTTCATCAGCGGGCGCAGCACCGGCAGCGCCCGATGCGCGTGCCGAAAGCCCGGACGGTCGGAGTTCGCGATCACCGTCTCGATCACCGCCGTGCGCGCCCGGCCGTCGGGGCCCGAACCCATCGGGGTGGCGTGCGTTTCGACCACGCTGCCCGCGCCTTCCCCTTCGAGGATCCGCATCGTGATGGTGCGCGGGTCGGGACAGCGGAACTCGGCCGCCACCGGCACGCCGAGACTGCGGGTCACCCGGAAGGTCACCGTCAGCAGGAATGCGTGGTTCTCCTCGGTGATGCCGTCGCGCGGCGGTGTCCGCGTCACGTCGAGGCGCGCGAACGAGTACGGATGGAACCACGCGCCGTGCCAGGGGTCGAGCCGATTGGCGATGATGTCGCGCGGCTCGCACACCCCGACCAGGCTGGTCACCGCATGCACGGTGGTGTCGGCGGGGCGTGCACCGAGCACCGGCGCGTCGGTCGGCTCCTCGCCGCCGACGACATCCAGGCGGACCCAGGCCAGCACACCGTCGTCGTAGCCGGGGTACGGGCACCAGCGCGCGGCGCTGTCGCCGGCGCCGACCCGCAGACCATGCCAGCGGCAGATCAACGCGTCGTTCTCGACCTCAGCGGAAGCCAAGGGCGCACCCAGATGCGGGCAGGCACCGGGGCCGATGTGCAGCGCACCGGAATCATCGCGCCAGGCGACGATCTCGCGGCCAGCCACCTGGGTGGCGAAGGGACGATCGCGACGGATCGCGCGGCTCGCGGCGATGACATACCAGTTGCCGGAGGGACGCTGCTGCGACCAGCGCAGCGCGGCCGAGATCAGGCCGGGGTCCGCGTCCTGGTAGGTCGGCCGCTGCCGCGACCACTTCTCCGGCGCGAATCGCTGCAAGGGTGAGATTTTCACCGAGTCCGCCTTTCGCGAGTAGCCAAGGCGCGCAGCAGCGCCGAGCGGCCCTGGGCGGGCACCGATTCCAGTGTGTGTCCCGCCGCATTCCATTGGCGCAGGAGGGAATTGGCCGCCAGCCACCCGGTGGTCGCGGCGCGTTCCATCAAGGCCACCGGTAGATCGACTCGGATTCCGTCACCCGCAAGGACCAACCGGGGGTGCGGCGTGACAACACCTGGGCGGGTAGCGAAGTCGCCGGGCGAGAAGCGCGGGCAATCCTGTCGCCACAGCATCGTCTCCCCCACGATGTTCGCGGCGGCGGTCTCCGGGTACATGGCATGCAGCCGCGCCAGCAGCTCCTTGCGCACCTTGGCCTGCGCCGCGGGTGTCGTCTCGGCCACCGCGTACGCGTGTAGTTCTACGACGCTGCCGCCGGTTTTCCCGGCCCAGTCCGCCGCCTGCCGTTCGTAGCGATCCAGCACGCTGATGTTGTCGAGCGGGTCCATGTTGCCGGTGCCGAGGAAACACGTCCGGTCGGTGCGCACCGGCTGATCCAGCCACAGCCGGAGCACCGCGAAAGCCGGGGCGAGCGCCAATCCGGCTATCTGCGAACGCCATTCGTCGTCGCCGAGCTCCGGTGACGCGGCGACGATACGCTGGAGGCCGCCTGCGTCGGTGGCGAGCACGACCGCGTCGGCGGTCAGGACCGCACCGGTGTCATCGACCACCCGGAATCCGTCGCCCGCGCGGTCGATCCGCTCGACGGACACCCCGGTGTGGAATCGAACAGTGCCGGGCCGTTCCGGTGCGGTCAGGTATTCCGCGAGCGGCGTCCACAGGCTGACATCGAAATTGTCCCGCGCCACATCGAAGACCAGACCTTCGCTGGAGCCGAGGAAGTAGATGTGGAACATGGCGGCCAGCTCGGCGGCGGACATGCGCCGCGGTTCGATGAAGAAGCTGCGCGAGAACACCTCGAACGCCAGATGCCGGGCCGCTTCCGGGAAGTTGATGCGGCGCAGGAAGGTTTCCGCGTCCAGGTGATCGAGCCGATGATAGATGTCGGGCACCGACACCGCGGCCAACGGCGCGGCGGCCCGCGGGTCCATCCGGACCAGGTCGCGCAGCCGGAAGGTGGGGCTGCGCAACGCGAAGGCCAGCGCGTTCCAGGGTGGCGTGCGAGGCAGGCCTCGGAAGGTGTCGCGGCGGCCGTGCGCGTCGACCAGTGGATAGTCTTCCAGTCTGCGGAGTTGCCGAAGCTGAGGATCGCTGCGCGACAGCAACTTTCGTAAGTTGTAGTACTGCGCGAAGAAGGCGTGGAAGCCGCGGTTCATGCCCACCGGGGTGCCGTCGGGGAGCTGCTCGGTCCAGCCGCCGACGCGGCCGCCCAGGTAGCGCTCTCGCTCGATCACCTCTACCTGGCAGCCTCGTTCGACCAGGCCCGTCGCGGCCGCCAAGCCCGCGATTCCCGCGCCGACCACGACCACCCGTGGCCCGTTCCGGCCGAGGTCGCGCACGCCAGGCGTCGCCTGGTAGCGCACGCGCCGCCGATCGCGGCCGTACTCGGTGCTGCTCATTGCCGCACCTTCGCCTGGCACTGCAGCGTGCGCTCCCAGCCCAGCAGGACGGCGGTCACCAGCGCGAACCCGAACAGAAAATCCTCCACCGGGATATCCCAGGGAAACCGCAGTCCGAGAATGTGATCCGGGTTGTACAGCACGATCGGTGCGTCGAGTTTGGTGAGAAATCCGTCGACCAAAATCTGGAAACCCAGCACGATCAGCATCGTCAGCCAGTAGGCCGGACGCCGGAACAAACCGGTGCGCAACACCATTCGCTCGACCAGGCACACGATGACCACCGCCGCGACGGCGGGCAGGGTGTATCCCACTCCGGTGAAGTTCATCGTCCCGCTGCCTTTCTCGCGTCGCCGAGCGGTTTCCCGGCATTGCCGAACCACCGCCGCCCCGCGCCGAGCAATGTGCCGACCGCGACGTAGGTGAGCAGGCCGCACAGCGGCACGACGACGAAGAACAGCAATTCCTCGAGCGGCATTTCCCCGGGCAGCCGCACGCCGAGCACATAGCGGTCGTTGTAACCCCACACGTCCGCGGCGATCGCCACCAGATCCCAGACCACGAACAGCGCGGCGGCCGGCCACAGCGCACCGAGCAGCACTCTGGGCCGCCGGTATACCCCCGGGCCGAGAAACTCCAGCGGTGCCGTCACCGCGAGGCAACCGAGCAGAACGAGCAGGTAGTGCCAGTGATCCATCAGGCCTCCTCAGCCGTGCTCACGATGATCGACGGCGTCGAGCGAGCGCGGAGCGGACCTGCTCGGAACCGCCGTCCGGCGCGCCTGCCACGCGCGCAGCAGACCCGTCGCGCCGACCCTGATGCGGCGCGCGGTACCGACGGTGGCGCGGCGACCGAACACCTCGAAATCATTGGCTTCGATGCGATCGAGGATCTCCCCGTACAGCACCAATGCCGTTGCCACGCAGGGGCGCGAGCGCGGTGCGAGCAAGTCGATGCCTTGGCGCGCGAAAGTGTATATACCCCTGGTGATTTCATGCTGTTCGGTCAGCGCGCGACGCACCCTCGGGTCGACACGTTGATGCGTCCGGCACCACAGCAGCAGCTCCCGGTCCACGCCGTGTGCCGCCAGTTCATCGGCGGGCAAGTAGACGCGGTTGCGTGCCAGGTCCTCGTCGACGTCACGCAGAAAGTTGGTCAGCTGGAACGCTTTTCCGAGCGCGGCGGCGTACGGAGCGGCGGCCTCCACCGATTCGGTGGTGCCGAGCACCGGCAGCAGTTGCAGCCCGATCACCTCCGCCGACCCGTAGACGTACCGGTCCAGGGCCGCACGATTCGCATAGTCGGTGACCGACAAGTCCATGCGCATGGATTCCAGGAAAGCGTCGAACAAGCGGCGAGATATGCGATAAGTGTCCGCGGTGTGCAGCACCGCGGCGAGTACCGGGTCACCGGCCGCATCGGCATTGCTGAATTGTGCAGCGAGGACCTGCAATCGGGCCGCCCGTTCCGCGGGAGTCAGCTCCGGCTCGAATTCATCGAGAATGTCGTCCGCGCGCCGGGCGAAGCCGTAGAGCGCGTGCACGGCCGGGCGCTGGTCTGGTGCGAGCAGCCTGGTCGCCAGGAAGAAGGTCTTGCCGTGGGCGGCGTTGAGCTCGCGGCAAAGGTGGTAGGACCGTCGTAGGTCGGGGTCGCTGATACCGGCCGCGTCCAGCTCGGTGCGCGTCATTTCGACGTCCGATCCAGCGCCGAACCGGCGGGGCGAACGGATCGTTGCCCAGCCCCCGTGATGCGGTCGGCGGCAAGCCGTCCGGAGATCAGCACCGGTGGGATACCGACGCCCGGCACCGTCGACCCGCCCGCGAGCACCGCGTTGTCGATACCGCGAATCATGTTGGTTGGCCGGAACGGGCCGGTCTGGGCGAAGGTGTGCGCCAGCGCGAACGGGCTGCCCGCCAGCATGTCCTGGCTGGCCCAGTCGTCCGGGGTGACCACCCGCAGCAGGTCGGCGTCGCGCAGTAGCGTGCCGCCGAGCCTGCGCCGCGCGAGCTCGAGAATCTCGGTCGCGTACTGGGGTCCGGTCTGCGCCCAATCGATCTCGCTCTGCGCGAGGTTCGGCACCGGCGCCAGGATGTAGAGCAGATCACGTCCGTCCGGCGCCAAGGTCGGGTCACCCGCCGTCGGCCGCGTCACCAGTAGCGATGGATCGGACATGACCCGGCCTTCCTTGATGATGTCGCGGAAAGCCTCGTGCCATGCCGCGCCGAACAGCAAGCAGTGGTGGGGAATTCGGGGTTCCCGCGCGCAGCCCACGTGGAGCACCACCGCGGACGGCGCGGGCCGGACGGCGATCGGACGCCGCGACCGATGCCCGAGCAGTTCGTAGGAACGATGCCGTTCGGTCGTCAATACCACTGCGTCACAGTCGATCCGCTCGCCTTGATCGGTCTGTACCGCGACTACCCGGCCGCCTTCGCGCGCCAACTCGGTCACCGTTGCGTCGTAGCGGAAGCGCACGCCCGCCGCCTCGGCCGCCGCCGCGAGCGCGTCGGGCACCGCCCGCATGCCGCCGCGCGGGAAATAGACCCCGGCCATGGTGTCCATGTGGGCGATCACCGCGTAGGCGGCCAACGCCCGGTCCGGCGCGACTCCGGCGTACAGCGACTGAAAGGTGAACACCCGCCGCAACTCCGGGTCGGTGATGAACTCGGCGACCTTGCCGTCCCAGTGCCGGAATCCGCCCAGCGCGGCCAGCCTGGCCAGCGCGGGCGTGAGCATGGACAGGGGTGATTCGAAGTTCGACGCGATGAACCCGTCGAACTCCGCGGCATACAACCGGCTCAGCCATGCCCGTAACTTGCGGTAGCCCGCGGCCTGTTCGGCGCCCGCGAACGCGGTGATGGCCTGCACCATTCGCTCTTCGTCGCTGTGCACGTCGAGGGTGCGCCCGTCGGCGTAGATCGCATGATAGGCCGGGTCGACCGGCACCAGATCCAGCCGATCCGCGGTCCGCTCGCCGACCGCGGCGAAGACCTCGTCGATCAGCTCGGGCATCGTCAATACCGTTGGGCCGGTGTCGATGTGGTACCCGCGCAGGTCGAGCCGCCCCATCCGGCCGCCGGGCACCGATTCGCGTTCGACCACCGTGACGGCCCGGCCACGTCCGGCCAGCTGTATCGCGGTCGACAGACCGGCCAGCCCCGCCCCCACCACCACGACGTGGTCGGTACGTCCCTTGACTGTGCGCATCAGCTTCCTCTCGTCACAACTGCCGTGCCGTACAGAGCAGCGCCATCTGTTCCAGTGCGTGGCGCGGCTCGGGGCCGAGCGCCCCGGTCCGCAGCGCACGCAGCGCATCGGTGACCCGGTCGGCGATCATGGCTTCGATGCGTTCGGCGGCGCCCGAGGCCGCGATCAACGTCCGGCAGCGCTCGATCGCCGCGGCGTCGAGTTCGGGCCGATCGAGCAGCTCGCACAGTTCCCGTCGCGCGGTGGCGTCGGCCATGTCCAACGCCGCGACGACCACGCTGGTGGCTTTGTGCTGGCCGAGATCGCTGTCCTGCGGCTTGCCGGTGATCGAGGCCGCACCGAAGATGCCGAGCAGATCGTCGCGCAGCTGGAAGGCCTCGCCGATCCGAGTTCCGTAGTGGCCGAGGGCTTTCAGCGTCGACCCGGTGGCGCCTGCCAGCGCGGCGCCCAATTCGAGCGGGCGCCGGACGGTGTAGTTGCCCGATTTCGCGCGGGCGATGTCGAGCACCGTGTCCAGGGCCGGGCGCTCGCGTGCGTCGTTGGCCAGATCCGCGAGCTGACCCATCGCCAGCTCGACCCGCATCGCGTCGTATCGCGGCCATAACCGGGCGAGTTCATCGGTGCCCGCGCCACTGTCGCGCAGCATCTGCTCGGCCCACACCAGGCACATGTCGCCGAGCAGGATGGCGGCCGACTCACCGAACCGTGGCGGCGCCGCGGGCCCGCCGCGGTGCGGCACGGCCAAGCGCAGGTGTGCTGCCGCGGATCCGCGCCGCAGGACGGCGGCGTCCATGACGTCGTCCTGCAGTAATGCGAAGGCGTGCAACAGTTCCAGGCTGGCCGACGCGCGCAGCGCGGCGGGGTCGGGTTCGGCGGCACACAGCCAGCCGAGGTACATGAAGGTGGAGCGCAGACACTTACCGCCGAGGGCGTACTGGGCCAGCACGTCGTCGACGCCGGTGGCGCGGAGTTCGGCCACCCGCACCCGCCGCAAGAATTCGGTGAGTTCGTCGAGCACCAGCGCGCGGGTATCGGCCCGCCAGCGCTCGAACCCCATGGCGAGCCCTGGCGCCGATGAGGTCCGGGCGGGGTCGAAAGACAGTGCGCTCACCGGCATTCTCCGTTTCGCGAGGCCGACATCCGGGTCAACGACCGATCCGCGCCGACTTCGGCGAGGACATCCGAGATCACATCGAAGGGCGCGGCTTTCGCCATGTGCTGACCCAACCTGGTTGCGGTGGAGCGGAATTCGCCGCTACTCAGCACCCGATCCACCGCCGCGGCCACCGTGGCGGGGCCCGGCCGTGCGGTGCCCAGATCGATGCCCGCACCGGTGTACGCCACCCGCGCCGCGACTTCCGGCTTGTCGGCGGTGTCCCCCGCAACGAGCAACGCGTCGTAATCTGTCCGGCTCAACTCGGCGGTCAACGCGCGGAACTGCGCGACGATCGGGTCGAGGAAACCCGAGCGCAGCTCCGAGCGCCCGGTTCGCCACCGACGGATCAGGCTCGGTGTGCCGTCGGGTGCGGGCCCGGACCGCATCACTGCTGCATCGGCCGGGAGCACCGAGCAGGGCAGACCCTGTGCCGCGATCGGGTCGCGGAAGGCCGCGCCGGTGAGCATGCGCACCTCATGGCCGCGTCGGCGCAGATTCGCGGCGACGGCAAGCATGGGCGCCACATGACCGGGTATGGGACTCACCGCCACGAGATATCGAGCCATGCCGAGCTTCCTTCGCTGTCATCACCGCACATCCGGACCGTTTGTCCGCACCTCGCGCGGGCACCCCGGCACCGAGGCGACCGCACTCGATCTCGTGTACCGCCGCGACGGTCGCCGTGCGCCGGGACTCACGTCCGATCGCAGACCCTTCGACGCCATCGTCAGTCCGGTCACCCACAATGCTACCCGCAAATGATTCAAAAACGATGCACATATTCGGCGTGCTGCGCGCGACCCGCCGCAAGCGCAGGTCAGTGGAGCTCCGACACCGCCGCACGTTGCACTTCGTCCACGGCCGACTCGAGGGTGTTGACCCGAACCGCTGCTTTGGACGACCCCCGCTCCAGCCACCCCGGTCCGGCCAGGACCCAGTCCGCCCGCGACCGGTCCACCGGAACCGGATGCGCGGTGTCCCGCGACTGCGACCACAGCACCACCACCGGCCTGCGCTCATGTTTGGCCAGCGCCGCGGCCAACGCGTCGGCGGGCACGGACGCGCCGAGCAGCAGCGCGGGCAGCCCGACTTCGGCCAGCGCGGCACGCAGCACTTCCAACGGGAGCACATGACTCTCCCCGTCGGTGCAGGCGAGCACGATCGGCGCCCGATCGACCGAGTTGCGCAACAACGGCACCGCCCGGTGCAGGCTGGTGGTCACCGCCCAGGACAGCAGGTGCTCCACATCGACCAGTCCGGCGCCACCGAGCTGCCTGCGCACGATCTCTCCGAAAGCGGGGCGGCACAACTGGTTCCACGTCACGACGACGCCGTAGTGGATGACGTGCGCGGTGATCGCGGCGAGCAGTTCCGCATGGTCGAGCCGCTCGGCCGCCGACAGCACCGGCACGATGTCACCGCGCGCGGGCACCGGACCCGCCACCGCGCGGGCGGCCACGGCGGCACTCGCCGGGCTGGCGCCCGCACGCACCAGGTCGACCATGCGAGCCGTCACCGCCAGATCGGTCTGCGTGTAGTGCCGGTGCCGGCCAGGCAGGTGCTGCGGGCCCAGACCATATCGCCGGTTCCAGCTGCGCAATGTCGCGACCGGCACGCCCAGCGTGCGGGCCACCATCCCGACGGTGTACTCGACCAGCGGCTCGTCGTTGTTCACCGACTCACCGCGCTCACGTCACCGCCGCTCCCCCCGGTGGTCTGCCTAGGCATCACCGAGCCTCCTACCGTCGGATGCTCGCAAATCGTAGCGCAGTAATGATGCAAACTCGATGCAACACGGTCGATTACTCGGCGCGTTCCGCCGGGGTGGCCTCGTGAGCTCGCCGGCCGTCGGTGCGGCGCTGTCTCTTGAGTTCGGCCTCGTGCAGGTGGCGGTGTCCACCGGTGAGCCGACGCGCCCGCTCTTCCCAGTCCCGGACACAGCGGTAGTAGGTCTCGTCGTAGTCCTCGACGACCTGGAAGGTCCAGCGACCCGGTAGCACGTTGCGCCCGACCAGGTCTCGCATGAGCTGATCAGCTAATTCTTTGTGCCCAGCGGCGCGGAGCAGTTCCGTGGCTTCCTCGATGGCGAAGTCCGCGGTTCCGGTCTCGCGGTGGAAGTTGTACAGATGCCCGCGCGCCACTTCTACGATTTCCAGCGCTTCGGTGAGCTTTCCCACGGCCGCGACGGTGCCTGCGTCGTAGGCGTCCGCAGTCGGGTTACCGTCGTCCAGCCTTGGATCCGATATCGACGTCATGCTTGCCAGATACCCGACCACACCTGAAAGATGCACTATTGATGCATGCCGAGACTGCGCAAGTCACGGCCCAGCTCTGGATCCAGTCCTGGCCACGGTTGCGCCGCACCGACACCGAGCAGAGCACTGGTCAGCTTGTGATGGTTTGGCCCCGGCGCAGCGTCGGTCCACAGCCCGATTGCTGGGACTCCGCCAAGAGGGTCGGCAGGACCTTGCCCGCGTACTCACGTAGCTCTTGCAACTTGGCTTCGTCGCGGACCGCGTCTTTGCGGATCCAGTCCTCATCCGGCACGTTGGGGTCGACGGAGCGGTGAATCTGGTAGTAGTCCCGGTTGATTCGCGCGTCGAAGGTGATCTCGTTGGGTAGCCAGATCCCGTGCGAATGGATGAAGGTGGGTTTGCGTTCCTCGAAGACGTAGTCGCTGAGGTCGGTGGAGTCGTTGCCCGCGTAGATGTCCGCGACCCGCGCGTCGACGAGCCCCGCCATGTCGATCAGTTCCAGGCGTGAGGTCAGCGACGTGCCGCCCATGTCGGGGGTGAACAAGCTGCCCTGCTGCACGCCTGCGATGTCCGCGTAGCTGTTGAAGAGGCGACCGAATCGCATGGCGATCCAGCACAGCGGCACATCCGCGTCGGCGCGGTACGAGTCGCCGGCATCGGCGAACGCGACGCCGGACGGGATCATGGCACCGATCAACGTCAGCACGACCAGGACCCGGCCCCGTTTGCGCAACCGTTCCAGCAGTTCCCCCGCCGAGAGCACGACAACGAACGCACCCAGCGCCCACACCGGGGTGGCGAACCGGAACTGCGCCATCCAGTCCGGTTGCAGCACGCAGTAGGCGATCACCGCCAAGGCCAGCGGCGCCAGCAACGCGACCGCGCCGTCGCGCCATTTGCTCGACGGCGCGAGGGTCAGACCGACCACGCCGATGGCCACCATCACCGCGGGTGCGCCCGCGTATTGCACCAGGTCGCCTGCCCTGGTCAGGTCGTGCACGGTCGGCGTCGCCTGATGTTTCGCCACCGCGGTGTTCGGTACCAGCCTGCCGAATTCGGCAATCCGCCACAGCAGATAGGCCCCGAAGGGGATCGCGAACGCGAGTGCCGAATACAACCCGCATCGGAGGGCGGCGGGCAATGTCGCGCGACGTACCAGGATCAGCGAGACCGCCGGATACGCGGCCAGATAGATGAGGCCGTCGGGCCGGGTCAACGCGGCGAACGCGGCCAGCCCGCCGGCTACCACCGCCACCGAGGGCGTCCACAACCGATCATCGAGCACCGCCAGGAACAGGTGGACCGCCAACACGCACACCGCCAGTGCGAACAGCGAGTTCTCCAGGCCGGAGAAGCACCAGATCACGAAGGACGGGATCGCGGCGAGCACAGCCGCGGTCAAGAAGGTGATCACCGCGGGCCATCGCGAGACCCGGCGTGCGGCGACATAGCAGGCGGCGAGGATCCCCAGGCAGCAGAGCAGGGCGAACGCCTTCGGAAAGAGGACATAGTCGGGGGTGCCGAAGAGCGAGCCCCGGTCGAACAGGCCGAGCCATTTGCCCACCACCAGCACGAGCAGCCAGGTGGGATTGGAGAATCCCTCCACCGACGGTGCGCCGGGCTGCAGCACCGGGCCGAGGCCCTCGGCGACGCTGCGCGCATAAGCGAAGGTGATGCCCGCGTCGTCGACTATCCAGTTGCCGTAGGCGCTGGCCCGCCAGCCGAGCAGTGCCGCACCGCCCAGTAACGCTGCCGACAGCGTCGACCACGACAGGCGGTCTCGCTGACGCGCCCCCTCCAACGGCTCGGCCGGAGCACGTAGCCGCGCGGTCAACACCTCAACACCTCAACGCCCTCCACCAGTTTCTGTCGTGCGGGCGTCGGCCGGCATGAGCACCGACCCGACCCGCCACCGCCGTCCTGCTGCTACGTCGGCATCCTCATCTTTACAGCACTGTTCGATCGCACGGTGCACACCTCCGGCTCGGCGCGTCCATCCTCGCCGTCCGAGTCCGAGACACCGCGTGGTCGGCCGGTTTTCGGCCCGTCAGCTCTGGCAATAGTAAGCACCAGCCAGGACTTATAGCGAATTCCTTTGCGTGCAGCAGTTTTACCATCGGATCCGCTGTGGCGCCGGTCGAGTATGCCTGGCAGCGCGGCAATCTCCGTCGTCGCGGGATACCGCAGCGCCATCGGTGATTACCGGCGAGCCAGCGGTTATCGGCTCGGGGACAAACGGGTTCGCACGTGGGGGACGCAGCCATGCGATGTGTGAGGTGTGTCATGTTCCTTCATGTTGTGTCTATACCCCCCAGGGGTATATGTTTTCTGCGTAGCAAGACCAAGATCCGAGAGGACGAGACGATGACCACACCGACCCACACCGATCACCACGGCGCGCACGAAGGACACGATCAGCACGCCGCGCACGGGGCTCCAGTTGCCCACGCCGGACACGGGGCGATCGACCACGCTGGGCATGGTGAGCACGCCGGACACGGGGCTCCGGTAGCCCACGCCGGGCACGGCGGTGGACTGCCCGGCGGACTCCTGATCACCCAGGACGGCTACACCCTGCAACTCCTCGAGCCGATCGGCACACCCGGTGCGATCGACTTCCGGTTCCGTATCCTCGGCCCGGATGGCGCGCCGGTCACCGAGTACACCGCCATCCACGATCGCCAACTGCACCTGATCGTGGTGCGGCGGGAGCTGACGGGCTTCTGGCACGTGCATCCCGAACTCGCTGCAGACGGGACCTGGGCCGTGCGTCTCGATCTCCCCACCGCAGGCATGTATCGCGTCTTCACCGATATCGCACCACGAGCGCTCGGCAAGACCATCACCCTCGGCGCGGATCTCGCTGTCGCAGGTATATACGAGCCGCGCCCGACCCCGGCGGCCGCGCGCACCGCGCTGGTGGACGGGTACGAAGTGACCCTCGACGGCGAACTGGTCCCGGACGAGGGGCGGCTGCTCACCCTCACCGTGCGCAAAGACGGTGAGCCGGTCACGGACTTGCAGCCCTACTTGGCCGCCTACGGTCACCTGGTGGTCATCCGCGCCGGCGATCTCGCCTATGTGCACGTACACCCGAATGGTGAACCCGGCGACGGGGTTACCGCGCCCGGTCCGGACGTCGCGTTCCACACCGTCGTCCCCGGGCCCGGAACCTACCGGCTGTTCTTGGATTTCAAGCACGGTGATGTCGTGCGCACCGCCGCGTTCACCGCGACCGCCCTCTAAACCCCTTCCCCAAGAGAGGATCTCGTCATGTGCGAGTGCTGCTGTCCCGGCCGCCGTGATCCACCCCACCTGATTCGAGGAAGTGTTTTCCATGCGTTCCACGTCCATGAGCGCCACCCTGTTCGCGCACCGTGACTATTTGAAACTGTTCACCGCTCAGCTCTCCGCGCTCTTCGGTACCGGATTGACCACCGTCGCATTGGGTTTGCTCGCTTACGAGCTCGCCGGCGGTAACGCGGCGGCCGTGCTCGGCACCGCATTGACCATCAAGATGCTGGTCTACGTCACCGTCGCACCGGTAGTGGCCGCTTATGCCGACCGCTTTCCCCGTCGGCTATTTCTGGTGTCACTCAATGGGATTCGATCAGTAGTCGTACTGGCACTGCCGTTCATCGACCAGGTGTGGCAGATCTATCTGCTCATCGCCCTGTTGCAAACCGCCTCGGCCGCTTTCACTCCCACCTATCAGGCGATCATTCCCGATATTCTGCCCAACGAGCGTGAATACACCCGGGCGCTCTCGGCGGCCCAAACGGCCGCGACCATGGAAACACTGCTGAGCCCGATGCTCGCCGCGGCCGCACTGGCGGTGATCAGCTTCCATTGGCTGTTCGTGGGCACGGCAATCGGATTCGTCGTCTCGGCCACCCTGGTCCTTGCCACCCGGATCCCGAACGCGACCGCCGGAACGCCGGGCTCCTTCCGGGAGCGCAGCACGGTGGGCATGCGGATCTTCGCCGCGACGCCCCGGTTGCGCGGTCTGCTCGGCCTCAACCTCGTGGTCGCGGCCGCCGGGTCGGTGATCATGGTCAACACAGTGAACTATGTCCGCGACACTCTCGGTGGGACGCAATCCGGAGTGGCGATGCTGTTGGCCGCCAACGGGTTGGGCACCATGGTGATTGCCTTGGCCTTGCCCGGCGTGCTCGACCGGATCG
The DNA here is from genome assembly GCF_900269665.1 of Nocardia suismassiliense. Classification (GTDB taxonomy): domain Bacteria; phylum Actinomycetota; class Actinomycetes; order Mycobacteriales; family Mycobacteriaceae; genus Nocardia; species Nocardia suismassiliense. The sequence continues at coordinate 3,588,186 of NZ_LT985361.1, read as the reverse complement.
GCGCACGGCCGGTCATGCTCGCGGGTGCGGCCGTGCTGCTGCTCGGCCTCGGGTCGGGTATCACGCTGTCGACCGCGGGTAGCGGTGACTGGCGCTGGACCGGCGCGATCGCGGTATGGGCAGTGATCGGTGCGGGTACCGCGGCGATCCTCACGCCGATCGGCCAGGTTCTGCGGCGCTCGTCGTTACCCGCCGACCGGCCCGCGCTCTTCGCGGCCCAGTTCTCGCTGTCGCACCTGGCCTGGCTGATCACCTACCCGATCGCCGGATGGCTCACCACCGCCGCCGGTTTCACCGCCACGTGGGTCACCCTCACCGCCCTTGCCGGCGTGGGAATCACTGTGGCACTGCGGATGTGGCCGCGCCACGACCCCGAGGTGGTGACCCACCTGCACGAAATCGGCACCATCGACCCGGCCCGCCTCGCCGACGCCGTCCGTGTGGACGATCGTTTCTACCGGCACACCCATGCCTACGTCATCGACGCCGACCACCGCCGCTGGCCCACCCTGGCGACTCGGCAGCGCGAAACCGCCGTAGCGGCTTGATCATTGCCGACGCCACACCACGGCCCTGGGATCGGACGAACCACCGACCCAGGGCCGCTCCCGTTCCGAGTTCCGTCGGTTGGCCCTCGGGGACCTCGATTTGCGGGCCGACGAATGCGCCTATCTGTAGGCCGTAAAGAAACCGACGAGTTGGTGCAATAGTTCCAGATGGCAGGTATGTTGGCGATCGTGCGTACCGAGGGAGATACCTGGGACATCAACACCAGCGTCGGGTCCACGGCACTGTTCGTCGCCGCGGCTCGCGCTCTGGCCGCGCGCGGCCCCGATCCGCTGGCCGTCGATCCGCTCGCCGAGGTCTTCGTGCGCGCCGCGGGACCGGAGTGGGCCGATCTGCTCGACGGCAAGGCGCCCGAGCATCCGCTCCTGGACCCCGACTTCGGCCTGCCCTTCCAAACCTTCCAGGCCGCGCGCACCAAATACTTCGACGACTATTTCGCGGCGGCCGTCGCCGCGGGCGTGCGCCAGATCGTCATTCTGGCCGCCGGCCTCGACGCACGTGCTTACCGCCTACCCTGGCCCGACGGCACGGTCGTCTACGAACTCGACCGCCCGCAGGTGCTGGAATTCAAGCGGCAGACCTTGGCCGCCCACGGCGACAAGCCCCGCGCCGACCGCCGCGAGGTAGCGGTGGATCTGCGCGAGGACTGGCCGAAAGCATTGCGCGAGAAGGGCTTCGATTCCGCCGCCCCGACCGCCTGGCTCGCCGAAGGGCTACTCCCCTACCTTCCCGCCACCGCCGTCGATCAACTGTTCGCCGCTGTCGACCGAGACAGCGCTCCCGGCAGCCGCGTCGCCATCGAAGAACTGGACCCACTCCCCGACCAGGCCCACACCGCACTGCTCGAAGATCCCGACTCCGCCCCGCACAGCTGGATCGACTGGGCACATCTGATCTACAACGAGCAGCGCAGCGACGCCGTGCAATGGTTCGCCGCGCACGACTGGTACGCCACCGGCATCACCCTGGCCGACTACCTCGACTCGGTGGGCCGCAAGACCGAACCGACCTCGGACACACCCCTCTCGCTACCGACGCTGGCCCGGCTGACCACCGCTATCCGCCCCTGAGTTGGGCGAAGGAGGCAACTCGGCGATAGCGATGCTTGATTGAGCGGTGCCCGCGGGGATATTCCGCGATCATGGAACCCGCCAGGAGCCATTCGGAGATCCACCTCGAGGTCGACGGTGTGCGGCACGCATTACGGGTCGACAACCGCACCACCCTGCTGGACGCGTTGCGCGAAAATCTCGGCGTGACCGCACCGAAGAAGGGGTGTGATCACGGTCAGTGCGGATCGTGCACGGTACTGCTGGACGGTCGCCGCGCCACCACCTGCTTGACCTTCGCGGTCGCCCAGGACGGTGCTTCCGTCGTCACCGCAGCCGGGCTCGCGACAGGTGATGATCTGCACCCGGTACAGCAGGCCTTCATCGAGCAGGACGGCTTCCAGTGCGGGTATTGCACGCCCGGCCAAGTGTGTTCGGCGGTCGGCATGCTCGACGAGGTAGCGGCCGGGCAACCCAGCTTCGTCACCGAGGACCTCGACACGGAGCCGGCCCTGACCGACACCGAGATCCGCGAACGGATGAGCGGGAATCTGTGCCGATGCGCCGCGTATCCCAATATTCTCGCGGCGATCCGGCAGGCGGCGTCGGCATGATCCCCTTCGAATATCGGCGGGCCGGCACCGTCGAGGACGCGGTCGCGGCGGTAGCGGATCGGCCGGAGGCGATGTTTCTCGCGGGTGGCACGAATCTGGTCGACCATATGAAGCTCGGCGTGGCCGCGCCGTCGCTGCTGGTCGATATCGGGCAACTGCCGCTGAGCGAGATCACCGAACTGCCGGACGGCGGCCTGCGGATCGGGGCGGGTGTGCGCAACACCGATCTGGCGGTGCACCCGCTGGTTCGTTCTCGGTTCCCCGTGCTGTCGCGCGCCTTGCTGTCGGGTGCGTCGGGGCAGCTGCGGAATCTAGCGACCACCGGCGGAAATCTGTTGCAGCGGACCAGATGCGTGTATTTCCAAGACATCACCACGCCGTGCAACAAGCGCGAACCGGGCACCGGTTGCGCCGCGATCGGCGGCTATGTCCGCTACCACGCGATCCTGGGTGCGTCGGAACACTGTGTGGCCGTTCATCCTTCGGATATGGCGGTGGCGATGGCCGCGCTCGACGCGAAGGTGGTGGTGAAGGGGGGCAACGGCGAATCGCGGATACCCCTCACCGAATTTCATCGACTGCCCGGTGACCGCCCCGAACTCGACACAGTCCTCACCCACGGCCAGCTCATCACCGCAGTGGAGTTGCCCGCCCCGCCCACCGGCGCACGTTCGACCTACCGGAAGGTGCGCGACCGGGCCTCGTACGCCTTCGCCCTCGTATCGGTCGCCGCCGAACTGACCCACACCGGGAACGGGGAAATCGCCTCTGCACGTGTCGCATTCGGCGGTGTCGCGCACAAGCCGTGGCGAGCCCGCGAAGCCGAGGCGGTTCTCCATGGCTCCCCCGCGACAGAGGAAGCCTTCGAGGCAGCCGCCGAGTCCGAACTGGCGCAGGCAAAACCTCTGGAAGGCAACGAATTCAAGGTCGAGCTGGCCCGCCGGACACTGGTCGCGACGCTGCGGTCACTCACCGAACCCACCACCGCAGAGCAGGTGCGCTGATGACTCTCATCGAAGCGGCCGCGATGGGCACCTCGCCCACTCGCCTCGATGGCCCCGCGAAAGTCACCGGCACCGCACCGTATGCGTTCGAACATCAGGTGGACCAGCCGACGTATCTCCATCCGGTGCAAGCGACCATCGCGCGCGGCCGAGTGAGCGCGATGGATGTCTCCGCGGCCACCCGGCTCGACGGAGCCGTCGCCGTGCTCACCGTTTTCGACGCGCCGAAACTGGCGGATACCTCCGACGGTGAACTGACCATCCTGCAGGACAACGACGTTCACTTCCGCGGCCAGCTGATCGGTGCGGTGATCGCCGAGACGCCCGAAATCGCCAGGCACGCCGCCTCTTTAGTGGAGGTGACTTATCAGCGCCAGCAAGCAGAGGTCGAGTTCCGCGGCGACCGCGCCGATCTATACGCACCGGAGGAAGTCAGCTCGTCGTTTCCGACGGACACCGACGTCGGCGACCTCGATGCGGCACTGGCCGCCGCCGAGGTGACCATCGACCAGACCTACATCACCCCGATAGAACACAACAACCCGTTGGAACCGCATGCGTGCATCGCCGTCTGGCAGGAGGGCGACGACGGGCCGCGGGTCACCCTCTACGACTCCACCCAGGGCGTGCATACCGTCCGCACCACCCTCGCGCCGCTGTTCGGACTGGAGCCGCACCAACTGCGCGTGATCGCGCCACACGTCGGCGGCGGCTTCGGCGCCAAAGGCGCCCCGCATGCCCACAACGTCCTCGCACTGCTGGCCGCGCAACGCAGCGGCGGCCGACCGGTCAAGCTGGCGCTCACCCGGCAGCAGATGTTCGCGCTGGTCGGTTACCGCACCCCGACCATCCAGCGCATCCGGCTCGGCGCTGATAGGAACGGAAAACTGACCGCGCTCGCCCACGACGTCATCGAACAGACCTCCCGCATCAAGGAATTCGCCGAGCAGACCGCGGTCTCGTCACGAATGATGTACCGGGTCCCGAACCGCCGCACGTCCCATCGCCTCGCCGCACTCGATGTGCCGGTGCCCTTCTGGATGCGCGCGCCCGGTGAGGCGCCCGGCATGTTCGCCGCCGAGGTCGCGATGGACGAACTCGCCGTCGCCTGCGCCATCGACCCGATCGAACTACGGATTCGGAACGAGCCCGACGCCGACCCGGAGTCGGGCCAACCGTGGTCCGGCCGCCACCTGATCGAATGCCTGCGTCGTGGTGCCGCCGAGTTCGATTGGGCCGCACGCGATCCCGCGCCGGGCGTCCGCCGCAGCGGCGAGTGGCTTATCGGCACCGGCGTCGCCGCATCCACCTATCCCGCGACCGAATCACCGGGAAACGCCGCCCGCATCGAGTTCACCGCGGACCACAGCTACCTCGTCCAGATCGGCGCCGCCGACATCGGCACCGGCACCTGGACCTCGCTCACCCAGATCGCCGCCGACGCCCTCGGCTGTGCCACCGATGCGATCCGGCTAGAGATCGGCGACACCGACCTGCCCGCCGCGTCGGTCGCAGGCGGCTCCTCCGGCATCACCTCGTGGGGAACCGCGATCGTCACCGCCGCCCGAGCATTCCGCGACAAACACGGCATCGCCCCGACCCCGGGCGCTGACGTCACCGTCGAGTCCGCCGAGAACCCCGACACCGACCACTTCGCCATGCACTCCTTCGGCGCCCAATTCGCCGAAACGTGGGTGAACCGGGACACCGGCGAAATCCGCGTACCCCGAATGCTCGGCGTCTTCTCGATCGGCCGCGCCATCAACCCCCGCATGCTGCGCTCCCAACTCATCGGCGGCATGACCTGGGGCCTCTCCATGGCCTTGCACGAGGAAAGCGTCCGCGACCCCCGCTACGGCCACGTCGTCACCCAGGACCTGGCCACCTACCACGTCAGCTCCCACGCCGACATAGGCACCATCGAAGCCCTCTGGCTCGACGACCCCGACCCCCACACCAACCCCATGGGCTCCCGCGGCGCAGGCGAAATCGGCATAGTAGGCGCCGCCGCCGCAATAACAAACGCCATCCACCACGCCACGGGAACCCGCCCCCGCACCCTCCCCATCACCCCCGACCACCTGTTGTAGCAGTCCCGCTAAATCCAGCCCTTCTCACGGGCTTTGAGCGCTGCCTCGTATCGGTTCGCGACACCCAGCTTCGCCATTGCCGAGGACAGGTAGTTGCGGGTGGTGCCGGGTGAGAGGTGGGCGCGTCTGGCGATGTCGTCGACGGAGGCGCCGTCGATGGCGTATTCGAGGACGTCGGCTTCGCGGGCGGTGAGCACGGTGTCGCCTGCGCTGATGGCTTCGGCGGCTAGTTCGGGGTCTACGTAGCGGCCGCCGTGGTGGACGGTGCGGATCACTTCGGCGAGGGTGGCGGCTGAGGCGGTCTTGGGCAGGAAGCCGCGCACGCCTGCGGCGAGGGCTCGTTTGAGATAACCGGGCCTGCCGTGGCTGGTGACGATCAAAGTGCCTGCGCCGGGCGTGAGTTGCTGCAGTGCCACTGCGGTTTCGATGCCGTCCATCCCGGGCATCTGCAGGTCGATGACGGCCACCGCGAGCGGCTCGTCGATACGGCGCCGCCACGCCGCGACGAGTTCCTCGCCGGAGCCGACGTGGTCGACCACCTCGAGGTCGGCTTCGAGGTCGAGCATGGTCGCCATGGCGGCTCGGATGAGCGTTTCGTCATCGGCCAGGAACACGGGAATCATTTGTTCTCCCAATGAATTTCGAGGATGAACTGGTCGGATGACGCGCGCGCGTCGAGGGACGCACCAAGGGGCGCGAGTCGCTCGGCGAGACCACGCAACCCGGACCGCTCGCCCGCCGGACCGTGCGGGCAGTCGTTGCGCAACGACATCCCCGCGTCACCGAGGGCGAGAACCGCCGAGGTCGCCGCCGAATGTTCGACGATATTCGTGGTGCCTTCCCGCACCACCCACGCAGCCACCTCATGGAACCGCGCGGGCACCTTCGCCGGATCGCCCTCGACAACGAGCCGGCACCCCACCGCCGACAGCAGCGAGCGCGCCCCCGCGACCTCGGTCATCAGGTCGATCCCCCGATAACCGCGAACCAGTTCGCGCATCTGCCCCATCGATTCGACGGCGAGCGTCTTGACCTCGTCCATCTCGGTGGCCGCGCGGTCGGCGTCCCCGGACCGCGACAACACCGCTGCCAGTTCACTTTTCACCGCGATCGCCGAGAACCCGCGACCGACGATGTCGTGCAGGTCCCGTGCGAAACGCAGTCGCTCCTCGGCCACCTGCAATTCGGCTTCGACCCCTTTCGCACGGTCCAGTTCTTCGACGACCCGCAGACCCCACAGGGTGAGCAACGTCGTGCCGAGGACGAAGCCGCCGAAAACGAAGGTGATCGCCACCGTGCTCAGCACCGTCGCCGGCGACGTACCGAAGCCGAGCCCGGTGGCGATGCTGAGTCCCAGCATGGCCCAACCTTTGTGCCGGAAGAACGGCACCACGGCGAACATCGCGAGTATCACCGCGTAAACGCCGGTCAGCCGCGCTTGGTCGACGGTCGACGCACTGGTGGCAAGCCTGGCGACCACGACACCGGCGAGCCACACCACCGCCAGCGTCACCACGGCGGTGGGCAGCGCCCATCGACGTAGCGCCGCACCCGACGACGACCTGGCGAACTCGGGTTGCACCTCGACCGCGACGACGGCGGCGATACCGCCGACCACGATCCCGACCGTCGACCACGACAAACCCGCGGTGACCGCCATGACGACGATCACCGCGGCGAGTCCCAGTTGCAGCGCGACCCGGCTGTAGACCCGGAACTTGGCCGGGCCCGACAGCCGGTGCCACCAGTCGGTCAGGCCGCTCAACCGCGGTCGTCCCAGCGGAAGCTCTTGCGGGTCAGCGCGAACGCCAGGACGGTCCATAGCGCCAGTGTGGCAAACGGGCGGCCGAGTTCGGCGAAGGTGCCCGCGAAGTCGAGCGCCACGTCGGTGGTGGCGGCGGTGGCGTGCCGCCCGGACGCACCGAGCGAGACGAGGTCGGAGATGGCCGCGAAGGGTGTCCAGTCGGCCAGGTCGCCCAAGCGGTCGGGCAGCACCTTCCGGATCGACGCGAGGCCGAGCATCGCGACCGTCATCACCGGTAGTGAGGTGATCTGGGCGGCCTCGGCGTTTTTGGTCACCGCACTGGTCGCAAGCGCGAGCAGGGAGAACAGGATGATTCCGCCCACAACAGCAACCGCAATCGCCAACGGATTGACGGGAGCGGGCGCACCCGTGCCGTAAACGACCGCCGCGACTACGAGAACGGTGGCAACCGTCACCAGCGCACCGGGCACAGTGGGCGCGGTCTGAATCTGCCAGTCCGCAGCCTCACCGGTGCGCAGTCGTTTCAACACGCCTTCGCTCCGGCGCGTGGTGACCATGGACAACACCGAGTAGTACTGCACGAACAGCAGCGCGACCAACGCGATCAGCTCGAACGTCATCGCCGCGGTCGCGGTCGTCGGTGCGGTGTCTTTGGTGGCGATGAAGTACGCGGCCAGCGAGATGCCGATCGGAAAGAACAGCGCCATGTAGACCAGCGTCTTGTTCCGCCGGAACTGCAGGTACTCGGCCTTGGCAAGCGCGGCGAGCGGTCGGCGGCGAAAGGTGGTGGTTGGTTTCACGAGGGTGGTCATCGGGTGGCTCCGATCAATTCGGGGGTGGTCGTCGGTGCGCCGACCGGCTCGTTGGCGACGTCCAGGAAGACCGACTCCAGGGAGGCGGCACGGGCTTCGAGCCCGCCCAGTTGCAGACCGTGCTCACGCGCCCAGCCCAGCAGTTCGAACAAATGCCCTTGCAGGTCATAGGTGTCGACGGTGACGCGGGCCTGCGCGTCGACCCGCGCGTCCCGCAGCTGCGGCAACGGCAGGCCGGGATGGTCGAATACGATCCGCGCCGGGTGACCGTCGACGATCTCACGCAGCGTGCCGGTGCGCGCGACCTCGCCCTTGTGCATGATCGCGATCCGGTCGGCCAGCGCCTCCGCCTCATCCAGGTAGTGCGTCGTGAGCACCATGGTCACGCCCGACGCTTTGAGGTCGGCGAGCAATTGCCAAGTGCCACGGCGGCTTTCCGGATCGAGGCCGGTGGTCGGCTCGTCGAGGAAGAGCAGCCGAGGCTGACCGACCAGGGCACACGCCATATCGACCCGGCGCTGCTCACCACCCGACAGCGAACCGACCCGGACGCCGGACCGATCGGCCAGATCCACCTGTGCCAGAACGATATCGGTGGTCGTCGGGTCGGTGCACGTCCCGCGCCACATCTCCAGCGTTTCGCGAACGGTCAGCTCAGCGGGCAGCCCACCGGACTGCAACATGATGCCGACCTGTGCGCGGACCTGCGCGCGGTCCCGGCGCGGGTCGAGGCCGAAAACCTCTACGACACCGGCGGATGGCGCGGCAAGCCCCTCCAGCATGTCGAGCGTCGACGTCTTACCGGCACCGTTCGTGCCGAGCAAGGCGAACACCTCCCCCTCGGCGACTCGCAGGTCCACCCCTTTGACCGCCTCGAAGGCGTCCTTGCCGTGCCCGTAGGTCCGGCGCAGGCCCTGTGCGGTGATGACATCGTGAATCGGTTGACCGCCGCGGTTCAGCGGGTTGCGATGTGCACTGTTCATGCTTCTACGATCACGGACTCCGGCCCTGGTCAGTAGTAAGCGCAGTCATCGAATCCGGATGAGTTACCGCATGGATCGGCCATGACAAAAGTCATCCCGGCAACGAGACCGGCATCCCCAGTTGCCGTGAGGTCCATTCCGCTGGAACGGTTTTCGGCATATTGTCGACTTCGGCAGCTGGATCCGCTGTCGTAGCTGTTTGCCCGAAGGAGCGTGCGATGTTCGACAAGAGGTTCTTCGCGCGGGTGGCGGTGGCCGCGGCAGGCAGTACGGCGATCGCGGTCGCGCTGGGCGGCGGTCTCGCGCAGGCGCAGGGGTCGACCACGGTCACCCCGGCCGACAATGCCATTTTCGCCCTCAGTCAGGGGCCGGTGACCTTCACGGTGGGTCAGCTGATCATCACGTGCGGCGAATCCGCCGCGGGCGGCAACGTGCCGATGGCGCCGGACAACCACAGTGCCACCGGACCGGTGGTGCTGACGTTCGGGCCGTTCGACGGTTCCTACTGCTCGACCAACGTGCCCGACCTCACCGCCGGCGTCACGAGCGGTGGACCCTGGCCGATCGCGGTGCAGCACGGTTCGCCGATCAACGCGACCCTGACGATTCCCGATGGTGGCATGTCGATCTCGCTGCGCGGGCCCGAGACGCGGTGCTCCCTCGGCATCGCGCCGAACGCACCCGCTTCGGTGCCTGCGACCTGGGTCAACGGCGAGCCGTCGACGCTGGTGGTCGACCGGGTCTCGGTGCCGATGCAGCCGTGGGGTCGCTACGGCTGCCCGACGGAGACGTCGGCCGTGTGGTCGGCCACCTACGCGATGACCAATCCCATGGGATCGGCGGCGATCACGGTCGGTCCGTGAGCCCAAACATTTTGCATTAGAACACTATTCGTCGCGGTCTACGATAGATGAGGGCGGCCTCGCCGACCTGCCCCACGACCCGAACGGAGAGCGGTCTCATGTCGGACACGAACAAGCGCAACCTCGTCTACTTCGAAAATCCGTCCATGCGCGGACTGTACGACGCCATGGAGGAGTGGCAGGCGGCCACCGACCGCCGCCTGTTGTCCATCAGCGTCCAGCAAGATCGGGACAACTACTGCGCCATCGCCCTCACCAACCCCACCGAGGTCGTGATCACCAGCGCCGACGGACACAACCACGCGAACGTCAGCCGGTTCGGGACGCTAGCCGTGGACGGGGTCTGACCACCGCTGGTACCGCCCCCGCCGGGGTGGTGCCAGCACTACCAGGAAGACGGGGGGCTGCCAGCTGACGATGACCTGCCTATCTCTCATAGCGTGACTGGAGTCCGCAGCAGAGAGGAAGCACCTTGCGCACCAAGGTAAGTCATCGTTCGTTCGGCACCGTGGCGGTAGCCGGGGCACTGGTCGCCCTCATGGCGACGTCGTGCGATGCCACGGAGACCGTTCGAGCCGAGCCCTCCGCCGAGGCCGGGCAGCGGGCACAGGTCACCGCAGCCTTGCAACAGTTGATCATCGGAGACCGCCTGCCCGGGGCGCAGATCGTGGTCACCGATCGCAGCGGGGTCTGGACGGGGACGGCCGGAGCAGGCGACCTCGCGCACGGCACCCCCTTCCAGGACGACGCCCGAGTGCGGATCGGCAGCAACACCAAAACCTATGTGGCGACGGTCGTGCTGCAATTGGTGGCCGAGGGCAAGGTCGAGTTGGACGCGCCGGTGGAACGGTATCTCCCGGGCGTCGTGCAGGGGCCGGGCATCGACGGGAATCGGATCACGGTCCGAAATCTGTTGCAGCACACCAGCGGTCTGCCGGAGTACGCGGCCGAGTTCGGGGCGCCGCCGAAGCCGGGGCAGATCGCCTCGCCCTCCGAGGATGCGCGTTGGGGGACAAAGGATATCGCCGAGATCGTCCGCAACGTGCTGACCGCGCCCGCCGATTTCGAACCCGGCGCCCAGTGGGCGTACTCCAACACCAACTACGCACTGGCGGGGATGATCATCGAGAAGATCACCGGAGAGTCGGTCGGCGCGGCGATCACCCACCGCATCATCGAGCCACTCGGCCTGCGCGACACCTACTTTCCGGAACCCGGCGAAACCGAGATCCGCGGTCCCCATCCCGTCGGCTACCTGCAGTCGGGTGGCGAGCTGGTCGATTACACCCGCCAGAACGTGTCGTACGCCGGTGCGGCGGGCGCGATGGTCGCAACCGGCGCGGACCTCAACCGGTTCTTCGTCGCGCTGCTCGACGGCGAACTGTTGCCCCCCGCTCAGCTCGCCGAAATGAAACAGACTGTCCCGCTGCCTGTTCCGGGTAAGCAGGGCTATGGACTCGGCCTCATGTATCGCCAACTGCCCTGCGGCGCAGACAGTTGGGGCCACGGCGGCGACATCGACGGCTTCGAAACCCGAGGCGGTGTCACCAGCGACGGGCGCGCGGTCACGGTGACCGTCAACCAGGTGCCCGAGTCAGGGGAAGCCACTCGCAACGTCAATCGGGTTGTCGACACCGCACTCTGCGCGACGCCATAAAATCTGCGCTAGGGCGTGATCATGCCAACCGCGCGGCCTCGGCACTCATCAGCTCCCGCGACTCTTCCGGCGTCTCCGCCTGCACCGCCAGCCGGTCCATCACTTCGCGATAGAAGTGGAGGTCCTCGCGGCGATCCAGGTAGAGCGCGGTCGTCAGCTGCTCCAGGTAGACGATGTCGGGCAGTTCGCGCTCGGCGAAGCGCAGCATCGTGAACGAGCTGCCCGCCGCCGCGTGCGCGCCGGACCGATAGGACAGCACCTGGATTGTCACACCGGGCCTGGTCGACATCTCCACGAGATGTTCGATCTGCTCGCGCTGCACCCTCGTCCCGCCGACCGGTCGGTGCAGCACGGCCTCGTCCAGTACCGCCCACAGCATCGGCCCGCTCCCCGAATCCAGGATTCGCTGGCGCTTGGTCCGCAGTTCCACCCGTCGGGCGGAGTTGACGTCGATGTTCGGGTGCTGGCCACCCTGTGCGGCTTGGGCGTTCTCGTGGCCCACCGCGACGAGGGCGGTGGCGTAGTCCTCGGTCTGCAGCAACCCGGGCACGAGTTGGCCCTCGAACGTTCTGATCGTGCGCGCCGCGCCTTCCAGACCGATGTAGGTCTCGAACCATTGCGGCAGCAGATCGTTGTATCGGTGCCACCAGCCCGGCTCGTTGGCCTTGCGGGCCAGATCCAGGAACGTCGCCCGCTTCTCGGGATCGGTGACCCCGTACAGGGTCAGCAGATCGACGATGTCGCGTTCCTTGAAGCCGGTCCGCCCGAGTTCGAGCCGGCTGATCTTGGCGTACGAGCCCCGGATGTGCTCGCCCGCGACCTGCGGCGTGATGCCGCAAGCCTCACGCAACTTGCGCAGCTGGCCGCCGACCGCGATGCGCAGTGCGGTCGGACCACGGTCGGCGACACTTGGCTCGACGCCGACCCAGCCGGGCTGTCCGACCATAAGCTTCTACTCCGATACTGGGAGACCTCCGACGGGAACCATCCAACGTCGCATCGTGAACTTCACCGCGTCTGCTTTTGATGGTATCGCGCTGATACGACAGATTAATCTATCTTTTGACGGACCCGCCGGATATCGGGGTCGGCAACTGGCCCCAGGTCGGTGTTTTCGGGGCGTCGAGACCCCCGCCATGGCTCGGTGCTCTTGCTCAGGCGCCGGCAACCAGATTCGGCAGCGACACCGGCTCGATCGAATCCCAGCGCATGCGCCGACCTGGTCGGACGAGGGCGGGTACGGCGCCGAATCCATCGAAACCCCTTGGGGCATAGACGTGTTCGGCGCGACAAGCCTCGGACGGAGGCCAGTTCGGTATCGGCGCGATGAGCGCGTAAGCCGCGCGCTAGGTGAATTGCGAGGTCGTGATCACGCCTTCGACACCCGCAGGCTGCGTCACCCTGGTCGGCAGCGAGGGCACCGCATTGTTGCTGTAGCGGTGTTTCACGATCGCCGCCGCGGAATCCTCGCCCGGCTCGGGATGCCACGGCCGGGCGGACAGCTTTTCCAGCACACAGATCAGCAGCATCTGCCGGGTGCGGGTGACCGGATGGCAGTTCGTGGCCGGCTGGCCGTATCCCTCCCCGCCGCGATCTTCCGGCGAAACGGTCTCGGTGAGTACCCAGTACAGCTCCGGCCCGAGCAGGACCGACTCGCCTCTGCTGTCGTTGAACCAGCGGACCGAGTACTCGATCAGCAGGTCTGCGATCGGCCCGCTCTGCTGCAGGGCATCGACGAAGCGCGGCAAGCCCCCACTACCTTCGGCGTTGCGCTGGATGAGCGTCGCGATCTTGTCGGCGACCTCGCGTAGCTGGGTGATGTCATGGTCCGGCCACTGCGGCAGGGTCATAATTCTCCTAAGACGTACGGCGGCGGTATTGCGAGTCCCGGTTCGACCCATGCCACGTCGGCGCCCAGAATTCAGCATTCACGCGCCGGTTGTCAATGGCGCATCAATAGCTGCTAGAGCTGTTCACCCTGCTCACGACGCCGATCCTCGTCGTTCTGCCGTTCGGCTTCCTGCTGGCGGGCTTCGGCCCGCTGCTGTTCGGCCCGCTCCCGCAATTTCTGCAGAAACGCCTCGTCAGCCGCCGGATCCTGCGCGACATAACGGCCGGGCCGGTCGTACTCGGTGTAGCCGGTCGTCGAGCGCGGACGCGACTCGTGCAGCGGGCGGCCCACGAACAACCAGAGCAGCGCGCCCACGGTGGGCAGCAGGATCACAACGATCAGCCAGCCCAGTTTGGGCAGGTGCCGAATGCCCGCGTCGGGGCAGGTGATGATGTCGATCAGACAGTAGATCCACAGCGCGAGCGTCAGCAGACCCAGAATCGCGTAGGGCATCGGTACCTCCTCGTACGCCAGCCGACGACCTGTCCGTGCGGTGATTCGCGGCGAATCTCCCCCAACCGGCCCGGGCACGCGCTACCCGAAACTGGCACATCTCAATAGAAATCGGCGGCACGATAGAACCCCCGTGGCCGCGACATCGCACCTTATCGGACAACCGAACAGTTCTCCACCCGAGTTTCCGGCACACCGGCGGGCGTCGGTCAGGTTCCTTTGCGGAGGTGCGCGGTGATCAACTGGCCGGTCTCCGGCTGGACGGCTCCTTCCCCGGCCGGGAGGCCGAGGGCGGCCGAGAGGTCCCGGCCGTAGAGGTCCACGGCGGACTCGGCCAGTGCGCAGAATCTGTCGATGGCGGCGCGGCCGCGGCGGCCACCTACCAGCGCGATGGTCGTCGCGAGCAAGGCCGACGGCCACCACCACACGGCGAGCAGCAGGTACGGAATCGACCATGCCGCAAGGCGAGTGGCGGCGTCGTAGCGGGCCCGCGCGGAACGGATCTCGCTACGCGTCTCGCTCGGGACGATGAGCCACAGCCGTGGCCAGGCAGAGTCGAGGTCCAAACCGTAGTGGTGCAGCACGCGGTCGTCGGTGGAGCGGATGCGGTCGCCGATCCAGGTGGGGTGGCGCGGTTCGGTCAGCGATATCCGGTTCCGTAAGGCGTTCAGGCGCGCGGTGTCCTCGGTGCCGAGGAAACCCGGCGGGCGTTGGCCTGCTTGACCGCGGGCGGTATTGCGCCAGGCCAGGTCGAGGGCGCGGCCCGCGGCGATCCAGCGCCGCGCCCGCCAGCGGGTGAGCAGTCTGCCGAAGCCGCGCAGCGGCGCGGGCCACAGCTGCGACCACAGCTGGTGGGTCACTCCGGCGAGCATCTGCACCACCAGACCGCTTCCCATGGCGGCCACCAGCACGGCGACAGCGGTCAACAGCACGATCCCGGGTGTCTGCGCGCCGGGATGCCGGGCCAGCGTGTCCAGTTCGCGAACGAGGACGGGCAGTTCGTACCAGCGGCGGTGGCCGAGCGCGGTGCCCGCTACGGCCAGTGTCACGAAGAGTAGTCCGGTGGGCACCGTTGCGAGCAAAGCCTGAGGTTCCGGTCCGTCGCCGGTGCTCGACATGGCGCCTCCAAAGAATCGCGTGTAGCCAATCGGCCTCGGCTACCTGCTGTCGCCAATTAGCCTCAACGACATCACGTTTGAAGGTACCGCCGAACCCGGGCCGCCGTCGCGGTTCGAACAGCACCTCTAGACAGTGGGTGAAAGACCTTGCGCGACAACGCGAACAGACCGGACATGGACAACTTACGCACCGCCATGGAACTTGCGCCCGGGCAACTCGGTGACGAACTGCGCACGATCGCGAACGGACCGCCCGGTCCCGACCTCGATGCGCTGCTGGCGATCTGGGACGGCGAGCCGCTGAATATCACCGGCACCGAGCACGGTCGGGCGCTGAGCGAGTTCAACGCGCTCATCTGTGGCGATCCGCAGGTCCATCTGCATATCTGTGCGCCCATGCGCGATACGAGCGGGCATTCCGCGATCACCGAAGCGGCAAAGCTGTTCGCGCAATACGAACAGACCGGTCGGCTGAAGCTGCTCGAACGAGCCGCCGACGTGTTCGCCACTCCCCTGTGTGCGACGGCGCAGCCCGAACTCCGTAGCGCGGCGGAGAACGGTTTAGGGCTCACCGAGTGGGCGCGATTCGAACGGTTCGGCGCCCGCGACGATATCGATCATGCGATCGAATTGTTCCGTCAGGCCTTGGATCACGCGCCGGCGGGCCATTCGATGCTGCCCGCCCTCTCGGCGAATCTGGCGGGGGCCCTGTTGTCCCGATGGCGCTGCGCCGGCGAGCCGGTCGACCTCGACGACGGCATCCACGCCGGCCGGGCCGCGCTGCAGGGCACGCCCGCCGACCATGAGCTCCGCGGATCTCGGCTCAACTCACTGGCCGGTGCGTTGCTCGGCAAAGCCGTCGCGACCGGTGATGCTTCGATACTGCGGGAATCGGTCGAGTTACTTCGAGAAGCGCTCGCGCACGGCGAACGCAGCGGGGCGCCGGTTCCGGGAGCCGCATCCTCGCTCGCCGATGCGCTACGGCTACAGCATATTTGGGGAGACGCCGACGCCTCGGTATTGGACGAGGCGACCCTGCTGGCGAAACAAGCGGTGGCGGAGCTGCCGCACGGTGTCCGAGCCAGGTCTCATCCGCTGTGGGCGCGGTACCACATCAACCTGGCGTTACTGCTCCTGCAACGGTTTCGGGAGTTGTCCGATCCGACCGATCTCGCGGAGGCTGCCACCGCGATACGGTGGGCCCGCATCACCTCGCGGGCGAATGCCCATCCGGCGGAGCGACGCCTCGTTCATGCCGAGGTCGAGCGTGCCCGCTTCCTGCACCGCTGGGGTATTCCGGACGATCAACTGGAGCAACACCGGCTGGCCGACGATCTGCCGCGGCGCGCACACCGAGAGCTGAAGCGGCTCAGGCATTTCGCTGAACGAGCCGCCGCAGCCGCACCGCCCGGTCACGTGTTGCATTCGCGTGCTCGGGCGACGGTCGCGGCCGCGTATTCGCTGCGGACCACGCTCACCGGTTCCGCCGCCGACGATGCCACACGCCGATGGCAGCAGATCGCGGGCGACTCGACCGTCTCGGTGCCCGAACGAGTCGCTGCCGCACGTCAATTGACCGTCCCCGGCGTTACCGTCTCGGCTGCCACCAGCAGGCTCGTGCACCAAACATTCGACATGGCGGTGGATCTGTTACCCCAGTTCGCCGCGCGCACTCTGCCGATGACCGACCGTGCGCGACTGCTCGCCGACTTCACCGGACTGACTCGTGACGCCGCCGCGTGCGCGCTCAGAGTCGGTCCACCCGACCCGCAGCACGCGCTGCGCATACTGGAGCACGGCCACGGCATACTGCACCGCCACAGCATCGAACTCGCGAAGCGCGAACCCCGGTTGGCCCAACGCTTCGACGAACTCAGCCACGTGCTGAATCAACCTGAAACAGCTGGCTTTTCCGCGCCACAGCTCTTCATCAGGGCGTCGCCGGGAGCTCCCACCGGCGAGCAACGCCGGCACGCCGCACAGGAATGGCATCGACTGATCGCCGAAATCCGTCAGATACCCGGACTTCACACCTTCCTGAAACCCCCTGATGTCTCTGAATTACTCTCCGCAGCACCGAAAACGAGCCCCACCATCGTCGTGAACGTCAGCGGACTCGGCTCGGACGCGTTGATCATCGAGCACGCCGCCCTACGCACGATCACACTCCCCGACCTATCGGAAACAGAGCTGACCGCCCGCACCGCCCAATTCCGCACCGCCGTAACAAATTCCACCGATCCCCGCCTGTCGTCCGCCCAACAATCAGCAGCGCAGCAATCGATCACCGAGACCCTCAGCTGGTTATGGACAGTGCTCTCCGAGCCCATCCTGCATGAACTAGGTCTACTCGCCGCTCCCCCNCCCCAACACCTCCCCCACCTGTGCTGGATCCGCACCGGCCCACTTACCCATCTCCCCCTCGATGCGGCAGGCCACCCCGGCGCCACCGTCCGCAGCCGAGCCGCCTCCTCCTACGCCACAACCGTCAGCGAGCTGGTCCACGCACCCTCCCGGGACCACCACCTCGGCGGCTGACCCACGAACTGTCGCCGTCTCTTCGGCAACGCACTTCAACGCGTTGTGGGCATGGGTTACTGCGGTACGCGAACTTCAGATCTCGAGTGCCCTTGCGGATGCAGAGAAATCGGAGCGCGCGGCATGTGGTCCGGCGGGCTGAACACGAAACGGATGACAGCTCAACGGGATCGAGTATGGCGGACTGCACCGATAGGCTGGCGATGAGTTCGGCTGCTGGAGCCGAAGACGAGAGCACGAGGTAGGCCGACCCTTGGCGAAGCAGACGACTGAAGCGACGATTCCTGAGCCGAGTCGGCGAGGCGGCGTGGCGGACAGGGTGCCGCGCCGATGGCGGATCGTCTGGGTGCTCACGGTCGCCGCGCTGTCGACGGCGGGCTTGGCGGCAATGCCCGCGATCCACGTGTCGAACCGCTTCTATCGGTTTGAGGCAGTCCCGGTTTGGGTTCCGCTGGTGTGCTGGATCGCGACGGCAGCGCTGTTCGTCCGCGCACCGCGTATGGGTTGGCGCAGGCGAACCTGGCTGGTGCCCGCCGCCGTCCTGGCGCTCGCGGCGGTGCCCCTGGTACCGCTGGCGATGTTGTACGTAGCCTTCGGTTCGGATGAACAGAAGATCGTGGCCGTCGAGGTGAGCGCAGACGGTCGCCACGAAGCCGTCACCCACTACGTGAACGCCATGATCGACACCCTGTGCGCCGTCCGGCTGCGGGAGCGCGGCGGCCTCTTCAGCAGGCAGACCAGTGTGTGGACGGCGCCTGAAGGTCAGCGATGTCCGACGCAGGTGTCCTTCCCGGGAAACGACACGATCAGCATCATCGATGCGCGCGGCCGGGAAATCACGGCACACTTCGACGCCGACCGGATGCAGGTAGCGCCGCTGCTTCGACCGCCGTCGTGACTGATAATCGGTGTGCGGTTAGTCGAATTTGCCCCTGCCGCTACGGTCGCCAGATGTAGCGAATGTCCGGCTCGCGCTCCTCATTGCGCCTGCCGTCCGTACGAGCTGTCTCGACAAACCCGTGCCGAATATAGAACCGGCGCGCCGGTTCGTTGACCTGGAAAGTCCACAGCGCCAAACCATTCGGCCTCCGCCGCTTCGCCAGGTCCATGAACTGGTCGCCGAGCCCACGTCCCCGCCAGGACGGTTCCAGGTACAGCTGCTCCGGATCGTCGTCGGTGAGCACCAGTAGCCCCAGTACCTGTTCGTCACCCGCCGCCACCCATGTCTCGCACTGCGGGACAACAACGTTGGCGAACCAGGAGCGGACGCTGTCGTCATCGTGCGATCGACGCACGGTCGGCAGCGCCGTGGCGAAGGACCGCAGCCACACGTCCGCGATCGTCGAGGCGTCAGCGACCTCGGCACGCCGAAAACGAACATCCATAGGCCGAAATCTAGGCTCAGTCGGCCGAATCGCGCCAGGCGATTCGAACGCCCGCATCCGCCGCTAGGCTTGGCGGAATGTCCGAACCCTACTTCGGCGGCGAGACTGTCGCGTTCCTGACCGGGTTGACCGCGCTTCGGCGGGCCAACGGCGTGCCGCTGGAGGAGGCGTTCGCGGAAGCCGAATCGGCTCGGCGCGCGCTGGTTTCGAAGAACGGGTCCACGTCGATGGGGCGCGGTGAGCTGCTGGCGTTCTTGCGGGAGTTCGACAAATAGCCGACCCGCCCGGCGGCGTTACGGGAGTTCCTGTCCCCCAGCATCGAGCGGAGGCCGTTTATTGCGGGGCGGGGAGATCGGCTCCGAGCGATCTCCGAACAAGTAGTCGCGGAAGGCCCGCAGATAGTCGTCCAGTTCCTGTTGCTCGAGGAACCAGGCACCTGTCGGGTCGTACCACTCGCTCGGAGTCGGGCGCCGCGCGATCACATAGTCGAGGGCTTCGCGCACCATGGCCCCATAGGTCGGCTCCGCGGCCGATCTGTGGCGCTCCATCCAGGTAAGGCTTTGCCATTTCTGATCATCGAATTTGGGTTGGTGCATATAGACCAACGGCACCAATAGGCTTTTGATATGCGGGATTTCGTCCCACCAAGTCGGAGTTGTCCCGGTGACAGGCGTCGGAATGCCGGGGCGTTCGGCCGCCCGGTCGACGCCGCGAGGGCGCCATATCGGTCCGATCGAAAGGTTCCAGGGTGGGTACCACACGCCTCGCCACACCGGGACCCCGAGATTGGGCGGGTTCACCGGAAGTGGCTCTGCCAGTGAGATGTCGACCGTGATGCGGCGCACCGGGGGTAACTCCTTACCAGCGGGAAGGACATCTGCCAGCATCGACAAACAGTCCTGCACGTCGAAGCCGGTCACCCCGACGCCCTGGACGAGCGCACCCCAGTAAACCGAGTCACGCTCCATCTCGAATTCGATCCAGAACCGCCGCACCGTGGGCATCAAAAATCCCCTCCCCCACGAACACTTACCGCCAACTTTTGCTCAATCATGCCGACGCCGACCGGTTCCTACCACTCGATAATCGGATATCAGGGCCGAGGTCGGCTGGCATCGGCCCAGGTGTGGAAAAGCGGGACCGCAACGATCCTGGCAGATTATCTCGCCGGCTGCGAGGTAGTTCCCATCACCGGGCGCTGCCCAGCCCCCGGTCCTCGGCTCCACCAGACAGCATGGTGGTGGTCTCGATGATCTGCCGGAAGCGGCCGTCGGCGGCGAGTTCAGCGAATACCAGCACCTCGAAGGCGACCTCGCCGCCATCGATCTTTCGAACGTGGACCGTATGCCGGTCGGCGTAGCGGTCGCCGCAGATCAGTTCGTCGTGCACCTCGACGCGCCCCTCGGCGATCACACCGCGCAAATGGGTGATGTGCTCGACGAATTCGGCGTGGTCGCTCCAGACGCCGTCGGTTCGCTGGCGGTAGTCGCCGGTGAAGTGCCGCGCGAAAGCGGTGTCGACATCGATCTGCCGATCGAACAGCAGGTCGTTGAGTGCGGTGGTGATGTCGGTGGTGGCGGCGGTCATGGTCACTGTCTCCTTCAACTATTTGCGTGCAGCGTGCACGCTACTGACCGTACCCGAGATGCGTGCTCGATGCACGCTATTGTTGGTGACATGGCGGAACAGGGAACCGGCGCCCAGGTCGCCGAGGCGATCGCGGAATTGCTGCGCAGGCGAACCAGGGAAGGCATCTACGCCGAACTCACCGCGGGCTTGGACCCGGCGGTGGATACCACGACCTATCCGGTGCTCAGCGCGCTGGCCCGCTGGGGACCGCGCAGCGCGGCCGCACTCGCCACCGAAATCGGACTGGATCGATCGGTGACCAGTCGCCATGCGACGCGCTTGGAACAGGCCGAATTAGTCTGGCGCACACCGGATCCCGACGATGCCCGGGCGACCCTGCTCGGACTCACCGATCGCGGTGCGCGGGCGGTCGAGGTGATGCGCGAGCGCCTCGCCGACCGTCTCGACCAGCACCTGGCCGCCTGGCCCGAGGATGAGGCGCGTGCCTTCGCGGCCGCGCTGACCCGATTTGTCGGCGAGAAACCCTTCGGCTGACCCGCTGATCGAGTTGCCCTGTCGGACAGGCGATTCAGCCGCCGCTGTCCGAACGCTCACCCACCGGCTTTCCAGACACTCCGGTGCGCTGCGGGGACCGCGGCGATTCGATCCCGGCCACCGTCAGTGCCACTGTTCGACGAAATAGTCGTCGTAGGGCCAGCAGTCGGCGCCGAGGTCGCGCAGCACACCATGGCGAAAACGCAAGAGGTCCAGCCGTTCTCGCGAGGTGAGGTCGTCGTCGGGAGGTCTGGGATCGTCTTCCCATTGGGCATCGACGTTGTAGTGCAGTTCGCCGCCGACATAGTAGTCACGGCGAAAGCTGGTGCGCCACTGGGAATTCGAGCCCCAGTTGTGCGATAAGTCCTGCACGTCCCGGTAGCAGCGCCAGAAGGTGAAGTACATGCAGGATCGGGCGGCGGCTTGCTGATCCAGGACTGCCGAGCCGGCCCGCACGGTGACACCGGAACGGACCAGCAGCAAGTTTCCGACGAACGCGCCGGGCCAATATTGGTCGACGATCGTGGGCGGTTCGTGCGGGTCGTCGGACACGACAACGTCGACGATTTCGTGGAAGAACGGGTGAAACTCCCCCTCGGTGATCGAGGTTGCTCCGGCCAATTCGGTGAACTCGGCCCAGGCGGACTGCGAAGCTCCCGAATACGCGGTCGCCAGATAATGCGGCTGAAGCGGCACAAGAAGCATGTCCACCAACCGGTTCACCGCATACAGGCCCCACCGCTGTTCCGCGGACAACTCCAGGCGATGCCCGCCTCGCATACCGTATTCGTGGAGTTCGGCAATCATCTGCGGACGCTCGGCGAACCACGGCCCGAACTGCGCGGCACCCCACCCCGCAGGCTCGTCCAGCAACGCCTCGAACAGCGCTCTGACTTCCCACAATCCGCTGTCGGACACCAGCCGAGCCTACAAGATTGCACCCGACCACGATCCAGGCACGGACCCGCCTTGCATCGGCGGCCGACCGCATCCGGCCAGGCTGAGGACCTTCGGTTTCGCCACTGGTATCGCAGCCACTGTGCAGGGCGAATTGCGTGCACGGCTGCGAGATTCCCACCTCCGCCCTGATCAGCGACTCGGCAAGACTTCAGCCAGGAACGCGGACACGTCGGCACGGGCGTGCGGCAAGAGCGTGAAGTGGGTTGCCGATGGGTAGAACCGCAATTGGCTGTCGGCACCGCCCTGCTGGAGTTGTTGCTGGAGTAGCACCGTCGTCGGCATCGGCTGCACCGTGTCGGCGCCGCCCTGTAGCAGCAGCAGTGGCCGGTGATAGCCGGTGGTGGGTGCACCCATGTAGTCGCGGAGCGCGGCGGTCACCGCCGGATCGGTCAGGGGTTTGCTGAACAGTTCACCGACGGGGCGGCCCTTGACAGCGGTAGTCGCCGACTCCAGGCATCCTTCACCGGCGGCCGCGAGAGCGAGCACCTGCTTCCCACGCTCGCTCGGGTGATCGGTGGCCGCCAGCTCCGGCCGTGCGTGCTGGAGGCCCGCCATGATCATCAAGACGCGGACCTGCAGTCCGGCGGGCAGCGGCGCGGCCAGGTCGGGTCCGGAGAGCAGGGTGATCAGATCTTCGTAATTACTGGTCGGAGCGAAGGCAGCGGTTCCGCGCAAATCGAGTTCCGGGGCGTAGCTCGACGACAGGTTCGCCGCGAGCAGCGCCGCGTGCCCGCCGATGGAATGCCCGGCCAGCGCATACGAATCCGACAGTTCGGGGGCGAGGACTCGACCGGCCCGGACAATGTCGAGCACCGCATGCCCTTCGGCGCGCCCTGCCAAGTATTCGTACTGCCCCGATGCACCCAGCCCGATGTAATCCGTGGCCGCTACCGCGTAACCCTGGGCCAAGAGCGAAGACATCTGCGGTGTCTCATCGTGGTCATCCGCAACCCCACCCATCAGGTTGGGCGCGCACCCTTGCGCCATGCCGCTTGTGCCATGCGCCCACGACACCACCTTCCAACCACCGGGCGGCGTCGTCCCGGTGGGAAGATAGACGTTTCCGCCGCTGACCTGTGGTTCACCGTTCTGACCGGTAGTCCGGTAGACGAGCCGGAAACCCTTGCCCGACGCGGGAATCAGCTCGGCACCGCCCAGCTGCCGGGACGAAACGACGGATCCAGGGTCGTTCGACGGCACCGCCGTCGACATTCCGGTGGCTGTTACCGAACATCCGGCGACCAGCATCGCGACGACCATGCACCGCACGGGGAACTTCATGGAACACCTCTCATGTAATGGGTTGGAAAATAAGGAATTCGGTCTTTCAGCGTCCGGCGGCATAGCCCTGCATTCCGCGCGGGTTGGCCGCCGCCGACAGCACGCCCGTCTCGGGGTCGCGGGCGACGGCGCAAATACGTCCCTCCGACCAAGGGTCGCCCACGGTGATCCGATGACCGCGCCGGAGCAGCTCGGCTCGAACGCCCGGGTCGACGCGCGACTCCATGGTCACACCACCGGGATTCATCGAACGTGGATAGAACGAGCCGGGAAAGCTGTCCTGGTGCCAGTTCGGTGCGTCGATCGCTCCCTGGAGATCCAGGTGGCCGCAACCCTTTCCGTCGCCGCGCGATACCAGTTCCAGGAAGAAGTGCAAGCTCCACTGATCCTGCTGGTCACCACCCGGCGTGCCGAACGCCAGGACGGGCTCGCCGTCACGTAACGCCAGGGTCGGGCTGAGCGTGGTGCGTGGGCGGCGGCCCGGTGCAAGGGAATTCGGCAGCCCCGGCTCCAGCCACGCCATCTGCAGCCGGGTGCCGAGCGGGAAACCCAGTTCGGGCACAACCGGATTCGACTGCAGCCAGCCTCCGCTGGGCGTGGCGGCAACCATGTTGCCCCAGCGATCCACGATGTCGAGATGGCAGGTGTCGCCGCGGGTGGCGCCCGTTACTGCCACGGTAGGTTCCCCGATGCTGATCGAAATACCTTGCGGTGCAGTGGAATCAGCATGGCTACTCACCCGCGGCGGTCGACCGCCCGGGCTGCCGGGCCGCAGCAGATAGGACGCTTCCGGGCCGATCAAGGCACGTCGCTCCGCGTTGTATGTCGGCGACAGCAACGCCTCCAGGCTGATGTCGGAGCCCTCCCCGTACCAGGCCTCCCGATCCGCCATCGCGAGTTTCGATCCCTCGATCAGCGCGTGGTAGTAGTCGGCCGTTCCGTGGTCCAGGCGTTCCGGTAGCAAGGCGAGCTGCTGCAGAAATACGGGCCCCTGGCTCCACAGGCCGGGCTTCGCGATGGTCCAGCCGTTCCAGGTGTATGTGGCCGGATCCTCGTATGTCGCAGCGTAATTCGCCAGATCGTCGCCGGTCAAAGTGCCTGAGTGGCGCTCGCCCGAGGTGTCCATCGTGGGCTGTGCCGCTGCGGAGGCAAGTGCTTCGGCGATGAACCCCTGGCGCCATGCGCGCCTGGCGATATCGATCTGCGTGTCGCGGTCCGCGCTCGCAGCCTCGGCTTCGGCGATCAGCCGCCGCCAGGTCCGGGCCAATACCGGGTTCTTCAGCAATTGCCCGGGGGCAGGCGGCTTTCCGCCTGGTAGATACACTGCGGCCGAAGTGGTCCACTCGGTCTCGAAGAGATCCCGCATCCAGGACACGGTGACCGAGACATCCTCGAGCACGGGGTGTCCATGCTCGGCGTACCAGATAGCGTGTGCCAGTACTTCTGCCAGCCGCTTGGTGCCGTGGTCGCGTAACAGCAGCATCCAGGCGTCGAAGGCGCCGGGTACCGCCGCGGCCAACGGCCCGGTTCCGGGCACCAACTCGAGGCCCAGACCGATGTAATGCTCGATCGTCGCGCCCGCTGGTGTCGGACCTTGCCCGCACAGCACCCGCGGGGTCTGCCCCGCCGGTGCGAGGATGATCGGCACCTCCCCCGCCGGGCCGTTCAGGTGCGGCTCGACCACATGCAGGATGAAGCCCGCAGCTACCGCGGCGTCGAAGGCGTTGCCGCCGTCCTCGAGGATCGCCATCGCGGCCGCCGAGGCGAGCCAGTGCGTGGACGAGACCATGCCGAAGGTGCCCTGCAGGGTGGGACGTGTGGTGAAACTGGTCATCGGTGTGAGTCCATTCAGCGGGTGGTGGCGAGAATTTCGCGGGACGCGCGTTGACCGGATTCGATTGCGCCGTCGATGTATCCGGCCCAGCGGGTCGCTGTTTCGGTGCCGGCCCAGTGCAGCGAGCCGGTCGGGCGGCGCAACTCCGGCCCGAAGCGCGTCAAGGTCGAGGGGGTGGCGAAGGCGCCGTAGCAGCCGCGGCTGAAAGTTTCGGCGGCCCAATCCTGTTCGATGTAGTGGACCGGATTACGGGCCTTGGGGCCGAAATATGCTGCCAGGTCGTCGAGTACCGCGGCGCGGCGTTCCTTCGGCGCCAGGCGAGCGGCGGCTTGGGCATGAGTGGCCTCGAGGAAGCCGACCAGGACCGCGGGGTCGCCGCCGGGTGGACCGGCGTCGAAGACTGTGCCGAGCGGGCGCCGGTCGCTATTGGCTTGTCCGGATAGACCTTTCGCGCGCCAGAACGGCTCGTCATAGACCGCGTTGACCTTGATCGTCCAGCCCATCGGGAGGCGTTGCAGCAGTTGGGCGCGTTCGGCGGGCAGGTCCGGCGTGAACCGGATTCGGTGCACCAGCGGCGGTGGGACCGCGATGATCGCGTGCCGCGCCGTCCATTGCCGCCGCCCGGCCCGGACCCGAATCTTGTTGTCGCTCCAGTCGATTTGTGTCGCCGCGGCACCGAGGACGACCCGGTCGCCCAATTCCTCGGCCATCGCGATCGACAGCCGCTGGGTGCCGCCGACGACCCGGTCCTGCTGCGCGCCGCCGGTCGTGTTGATCAACGAGTCGAGGCCGCCACCCGAGTGGATGTAGAACTGCGCCCACAGTGCCGACATGTCCTCCGGTTCGGCGCACCAGACCGCCTGGGTGATCAGCCGGAAAAAGGCGCGTCCGGTCTCGGTGTGCGAGTGCTTGCGCAACCAGGTATCGAAGGTTTGCGCATCGAGTTCCCCAGCCTGGGGCGCCGTCCACGGTGCCTGCAAGGGTATTCGCCGGGCCGCGCGATCCAGGCGCAGCTGGGTCATCCCGATATCGGCCAGTACCAACGGATTCAGTCGAGGTATCCGCCCCGGGTAGCGGGTGACGCGGCCGCCGAATTCGCCGATCTTGAGGCCGTGGTCGTAGGTCGGATAGGTGGCGAACTCCAGTTCGGTCAGCAATGCCAGCACCCGATCCTGCCCGGGTCCGACCCACATACCGCCGACTTCGACAGACGAGGCACTGCCCGGTATTTCGACAGTGCGGGTGCGGCCGCCGACCCGGTCCCGAGCTTCCAGCACCACGACGTCGAGCCCGGCCGCCGCGAGCGCGCGGGCAGCTGTCAGCCCGGCCGCCCCGGCCCCCACGACGATCACATCTTTGCGATCCGACATTCGCATACACCTAACATCTCAGATACACGGCGTATGTGAATGTAGTCTTGTTGCTGTGACTGTCAAGGGACGACGTGCGGAATACGCCGAAGCCACCCGATCCGCGCTGTTGGAGGCGGGGCGTCGGCTGTTCATGGAACGGCGGTACTCGGAACTGTCCGCCGATGAGATCGCGGGGGCCGCCCGCCTGACGCGCGGCGCCGTATATCACCACTTCAACGGCAAGCAAGGGTTGTTCGAGGCTGTCTTCGAGCAGGTCGAACAGGAACTGACCGAGCGGTTGACCAAGACACTCGGTACGCCGGGCGACCCGTGGGACACCGCGGTCCGGGCCTTGAACGTCTTCCTCGACGAATGCACCGACGTGGCCTACCAGCGCATCGTGCTGCAGCAAGGCCCGATCGCCCTGGGCTGGGACCGCTGGCGTGAGCTCGACGAGCGCCACATGGTCGGCCTCATCGGCGACCTGGTCGACGAGCTGATCCAGGCGGGCGTCTTCCGCCCCCGATCGCCGCACCTGATCGTGCGCGCCATCTACGGACTGCTCACCGAATTGGCTTGGAGCCTAGCCGAATCGGCCGACGAACAGATGCGCCGCGAAGCCGGCCAGATCGCCCTCGGCATGATCGACTCGCTTCGACGCGAAGTCGAATAGCAGGGCTAGGCAAAGTCTTTCGCGTGATCGGTGGCCCACTCAGCGAATCGGCGCGCCAGGCGGCCGGTGATCCGCCGCACCGCCGGGTAGATGGCGGCCGGGACACCGGCCGACTTGTCGCGGCCGTCGACGGGCGTCGCCAGAGTGAACGGTGCAGTTATGGATGAGATTCCCTGGTTCGAGTACGACGAGGACGACCTGGATATCGCGCAACGCGCGTTTGTGGATGTTCTGGCCGTTCGCGCGGGCTCCTGGCAGGTCGATCCGCTCGACACGGTCGTGCTGCCATCCGCACACACCTTCAACAGCCAGCTGATCGTTTATCTGGACATCGGTGACGCGCAGCGCAACCGGGGGATCCTCACGGTGGGCGCCCACTTCGACGGCTCGGTGGTCCGTGGGGGTCAACTTCATAATCAGGACTTCACCATCCAAGAGACGGCGAGTGAGTTCGTCTTCGAAACCACGGGCGACGCAGCGAACCTGGCGAGCAGAACGGCAGAATGGTTCGAGGGAGTCCTCGCGCGCCCCTTGGTTCGCAGTGAATGGCACCACAAGGGAAGGATGTACGCGGTCCGCTACGAGTACACAGATACCGGGCGAGGCGTTTCAGAAGGTTTCGAAGATGCAGCGGCACCCTACCCACTGCGCAAAAGACTGGCCGCCGACCGCGTGATCCGAGGCAAAGGCCGAATCAATCAGCGAGAGCTCGGCCAACCGGACGTGATCGCACATGTTCGAGGTGTCCGCTCGAATCAATAGAGGGGGTGCCAGGTGCGGATGAGTCGACAGCCGAGCTAGCCAGTCCAAAGATGGTCGTCCACCCACGTGATACTGCCGGCATGGGAAATCTGAGGATTCGGGCGGCTGGCCCTGGAGATCTGTTGTCCATCTTGGCAATCCACGATCAGCTCGCTTCGTGTGGTGCTACTGATCTTCAGCTACGCACCTGGGCGCGTATGCAGCGGTCCGAGGACCTCACGGTCTATCTGGCCGAAGTCGACGGCGAGGCCGTGGGGACAGCAACCCAGATGCTGATGTTGAATGTGACGTACGACTGCGCGCCGACCGCATTCATCGAAGCCGTCGTGGTGGCTGTCGAACATCGTCGCAAGGGGATCGCCAGCGCGATCATGAGACGGCTTCTCGATGATGCGCGGGGAGCCGGATGCAACAAGGTGCAGTTGCTCTCCCACAAACGCCATGCCATCGACGGCGCACACCGGCTCTACACCTCGCTGGGATTCGAGCCAGAAGCGGAGGGATTTCGCCGGTACCTCCAGCAAGTGCCGGCGGCAGTTCAAGCTGCCCGGACCACGGCGAGGCAGTCAGCAAGCAGCGAACGCAGCTGAATCACGACACGCCGAACTCGGCAATTGCGGACGCCCTGAGCTGCAACAGTTCTGGTCCACCAGGCCGCTGCGGAGTGGCCGCTCGCTCAGTGCGCACAGCGGCAAGAGCAGATGTCGTCAGGTTCGGACGTAGGGTGAGGCTCGTGGAGCCAGACAGCAAACTGGAGGACTTACGGTCAGTGCTCTCGTGCGTTTTCGAGAAGCTCGGTGCCGAAAGCCTCACCGAGCCCGATCGGGTCGAGTTGGTGACGCGCGCCGAGGTGGTTCAGGACCAGATCGACGCGATCCAGGACGTCGGGTGCGATGAGGAGCACGTCCACATGCGGACTACGCAGGTGCCGGAGCCTTCGGATGATCGCCTGTTCTGAGGCGGCACCAAGCCGGTGACTCAGTTAGCGGGAAAGGCTCCGCGCACCCGATCGATCAGTCGCCCCCCGAAAGCGGCCGACAATGGTGCGAGAAACCAGGCGTACCACACGTACGGAGTGAGCCAGGCGAGTGCGGCTGTGGCGAAGAAGAATGCGGCGACGGCCGACGAGGCATCGGCGCTGGTACGGAGATCGGCGGCAACGACGTGTTCGGCCAGGGTGGGTCGTCGCGCGGCCAGCTCCCGCACCACCCCCTCACTGGCGAAGAGCAGCGCCGACGTGACAGCGAAGAGGCAGACGGCCAGCTTGTTGTCCGGAGCGTGCCCGAACACCGCCGTCGAATAGGGCAGGATCGCGACCAAAAGCAGCAGCGGCGCATGCCATGCGAGAGTGCGCCGATCCAGCAGCGCCACCCCTTCGATCAACGTGTGATGGCGGCGCCACACCGCCCACAGCAGGAAGAACGCGAGCAGGAACGCCACAAAAGAAGACCGTTCGTGCCAGAGGAATGCGGCTAGGGCGCCGGCATCGACGAGATCCTCGTCCTGCGGCCGCTTGATCTCGACGACGAGCAGGGTTATCGCAATGGCGAGAACAGCGTCGGCGAACGCGCCGATTCGCTGCGGTGAAAGGCCTGCACGCTGGCCGGTCGCGTCATGGTGCATGGGAGTCTCCTGGGGTTACGGCGCCGGTGGGTTTCTCAGGCGGGCACGAACGTGGGCCGCGCGGTTATGGAGAGCTGTTGCGACCGGAGCGCGAGGACGATCATGACCGCGGGGAGGAGCAGGTCGTAGACCAGTACTCCACCGGTGTTGCCGGGAGCGTGGTCGCCGTGGGCGAACCGCTGGTAGAGGTGGCCGATCGCCGCGCCCCACAGGAACATGCCGGCACCGAGGCCGATGGTGATGCGTTCGCGGGCGGTGGCCGAGGCGGCGCGCAATCCCAGGACGGCGAGTCCGAGGTTGGCGAAGGCGATCTCGAACTGGAACGGGCTCTGGTTGAAGCCGATCGCGGTGGCCATCACGTCCGGGACGGTCAGGAAGGCGATCGTCATCCACAGGCTGCCGCAGCCGAGTGCGGCCACGGCCCACCACCGCTGCCAGGTTTCCAGTGCGGCTGCGCGCGAGGGGCTGTGCCGGGTTCGGATCAGTGCACCGACCACCGCGATCACTATCCAGACCAGGGGGAAAGCCGACTGGGCGAGGTAAGACGTTTCGTTCATGGACCTGAGTGTTGCATGGTTAACATTAACCAGTCAAGACTCATGTGCATCGCGGAAGGTCTGCTGGATCGAGCTATCGGCGTGGCTCAAGCAGTTTGGCCAGCGTGGCAGTGTCGCGTAGATAGCGTTCGTACGGGAAACCCGCTTCGAGCAGCGCGTCGCGCAGCTCGTTCTGCAGCGGCCTGTCGCTGCTATGGAAGGCGTTGCGGCCGGCTTCAGTGGTGCTGACCAGTCGACGCCGTCCGTGCTCGGGGTCAGGCTCGACCGCGACGAATCCGGCTGTTTCCAACGGGCGCAGAGCCCGGCTCACCGCCGGGTCCGATACCGCCAGCGCCTGCGCCAGCTGATGCTGGGTCACCGGCTCGATTTCTTCCAACGTCCCGAGCAGGCGTATCTGGCTGTACGTCAGCGCTTCGGAGTCGTCCACGCGTCGCCGCGCGGCCTCTCCGAGCAGGTACACCACGCGATGCAGCAGATCCCCGAGTCCATCGTCCACACGCCGAACGTATCAGAGTCTTGCCCGGTTAACATTCATGGTGACGCCAGCCAGAAGCCTCGCCGTGAGTCTCGACCGGGAAAGGTGGCTGCCCTCGACCAGTAAGGAGCCTTGCAATGTCCGCCGAGCCATTCGAGGTCAGCATCACCGAAGCCGAGATCGCGGACCTGCGTGACCGATTGCGCCGGACACGATGGCCCGAGCGCGAGCCGGTGGACGACTGGTCACAGGGTTTACCACTGGCGTATGCGCAGGAGCTGTGCCGCAGCTGGGCCGAGGACTACGACTTCGGGTTCGCCCAGCGGCTCAACGCCTTCCCGCAATACCGCGACACGATCGACGGGCTGGGCATCCACTTCCTGCACGTCCGCTCGCCGGAGCCGGACGCGTTCCCGCTCGTGCTCACGCACGGGTGGCCGGGTTCGGTGCTCGAGTTTCTGGAAGTCCTCGGCCCGCTGACCGACCCGCGCGCGCACGGCGGTGACCCGGCGGACGCGTTCCACGTGGTCGCGCCGTCGTTGCCCGGGTACGGCTGGAGTGACAAGCCGCCGACGACCGGATGGGGCGTCACTCGCACCGCGCGCGCCTGGGACACGTTGATGGTGTCGCTGGGTTATCAGCGGTACGGCGCGCAGGGCGGCGACTGGGGTTCTGCGGTGTCCGGCGCGCTGGGCGAGGTGGCGCCCGAGCGGGTCGTCGGCGTGCATCTGAACCTGGGGTCGGTGGCGGCGGGCACGTTCGACGACCCGACGTCCGCGGAACTGGCGAATCTCCAGGCCGAGAAGGAGTTCCGGCGCACCGGCCGGGGATACTCGGCGATCCAGGCGACCCGGCCGCAGACGCTCGGCTACGGCCTCACCGACTCCCCCGCGGGGCAGGCCGCCTGGATCGCCGAGAAGTTATGGGCCTGGACGGACAACGACGGCCATCCCGAGGACGTGTTGTCGCGGCAGACGATCCTCGACGAGATCTCGGTCTATTGGTTCACCGCATCGGCCACGTCGTCGGCGCGCCTGTACTGGGAAAGCTTCGCCGACTTCCGGGACAAGGTGACCGCGCCGTCCGGGCTGTCGGTCTACCCGCGCGACATAACCCGCCCGTCGCGGCGGGAGGCCGAGCTGCGGTTCACCGACCTGCGCTGGTTCGAGGAACTGCCGCATGGTGGGCACTTCGCCGCGCTGGAGCAGCCGGAGTCGCTGGTCGAGCAGGTGCGCGGGTTCTTCCGCCTGTTCCGCTGAGTGTCCGTGCCGCGGGGTCGTTGATCGTCTGCTGGCTGCGTCGTCGTCGCCCAGCACCGAGATCGGCGATCGCGATAAAACATGTCTTTGTAGGCACCGTCCTGTCAAACTTCGAGCGCGGCTTCGACACCCGTGCAGGGTGGCAGTTCAGATCGGTCGTGGGAGTGGTGGCGAGATGCACGAAAGCGACGTCGTTCTGAACGAGCTCGCGCAGGCGTTGCGGCCTATGCCGGATGGTGTGCAGTGGTTCGAAAGCCTCGACGCTGACCAACAGTTCGTCGTTCTGCGCCAGACTGCCGAGTACTGCCTTCAGGCGCGTGCCACCATTGATGACGGAGCGGAGAGTATTCGGCGTTCAGGCATACGACCGACGCACACCCCAGCGGTGCTGATCACGCGCGGGCACCTGAACGTGCAGCTGACAAAGATCATCGGCCTGCCAAAAGACGAGCGCGTCAAAGCCTTTCGCTTGCTGATCGCACTGTTGGGTGTCGCAGACGAGCGCAGGCGTGCACGCTACTGCGCCGGCGGGTGCAGCCATGCCTGGCACCATTTGCCGTCGAGCCCGGAGATAGCAGCTACATCGGACCCGCCTACCCCACCTCAGGCTCCTTCGCCGCCGGCAACGACATCACCGGCCGCACAGCCATCTTGATGACCTGGAGCCTTCTTTCCTACCCATGCTCCGTGTGTCTGTGATCCACGCAACCCTAGACCTCGAGTCGGCTCGAGGTTGCAGGATTGTTTCGACACCGTATTCGAGGAAGGAAGCCAACTGTGCCGAAACTTGACCGAATCATCGAGTCCGCGTTGTACGTCGACGACCTCGGTCGTGCCCGCAAGTTCTACACCGATGTGCTGCAACTGAATCCGATTCTCGACGCGGATCCGTTGTGCGCGTTCGATATCGGGGGCGACAATGTGCTGCTGCTGTTCCGCCGCGGTGGATCGCTGGAACCGAAAGTGCTGCCCGAACCGGGTTTGCCGAGCGGCGAGATCCCACCCCACGACGGCAGCGGCCGGCTCCATGTGTGCTTCGCGGTCTCCGAGGACCAACTGACCGAGTGGGAAACTCACCTGACCGCGCACGACATCCCGATCGAAGGCCGGACCAACTGGGCACGTGGCGGACGCAGCATCTACTTCCGGGATCCCGACGAACACCTCCTCGAACTGATGACACCGGGTAACTGGCCGACCTACTGAACCACCTGACAAGGGCGGGTGCCCAGCCTGTGCGCCAGACATCAGTTCAGCCTGTATCCGCTGGTCGGCATTTCGGTACGTTGAAAGGCACTGTCGGCCAACCGATCTGGGCGATTGACCAACGCGCGACCAGCGGCATGAGCGGATACATGAACATCCGCTCATGCCGACTGCTGGCCGGGTGTGCTTACAGAGCGTCCGCGATCGCTTTTACGAGTTCGTCTTCGCTGACCACACCTCGAATCGTCTTGGCCTCCCGCCCGTCGTCGAACACGATGGTCGTCGGGATCTCCGTGATCCTGTACCTGTCCGCGGTCCGGGGGTTCTGCTCGATGTCGAGTGCCGTGAACTTCAGTTCGTCGCCGTACTGCTTGGCGACGTTCTGGTACACCGGCTTGAAACGCTTACTGTCCTTATTCCATGCGGCGTAGAACAGGACGACGCACGGACCTTTTGCCCGGAGCACCTCCTGGGCGAATGTTGCGTCGGTCACCGGTTCGACGCGTCCGCTCGGTCCCGGTGCCCTCACCGGCTGAACCTCGGGGTCAGCACTCGCCGCGGCTCGACCAGCCGAGAAAAACTCCCCGCCGCCAACACCGACAAGCCCTACGAGAGCGACAACCAGTACAGACCTGAGCACGCGCACATTGCCTCCAAAAGGGTTCGGATCGGACCGGACACATGAGTTGGAGCGGCTGCGATCGTTGCATGCTCGCTGTCGCAGCGGAGATCAGCTCGCCCCGATGATCTTCCGGGGCAAGTCGGGGTTGTCCCGGAACACCCGGAACGCGGCATGAGCGCTCACTACCGTTGCATGTAATCAGCCCTGTGGATAGACACTGGTCAGTCGCGGCCAATCGTGCCAGCATTGGCATCGCGCGTCTCGGGGGCACTGGGCCGGGCTACCGGAGCTGGCTTATGAGCGATGAGGGCCGGAACTGAGGTTTGTCCGCAAGAGTGCGAGCAGCCCGGCGGACAATCCACCGAGGCTGCTCGTTGTTCCCTGGGGCTAGGGGGCTACCCCCAGCGCGTGGCAGATCGCCTGAGTGTCCATCCCATCGGTGATGAAAGCATAGATCTCGGAGGCGTTCTCGTTGACGAAGGCGGTGCGTTGGTCGCT
Source organism: Nocardia suismassiliense (assembly GCF_900269665.1). Lineage (GTDB taxonomy): Bacteria > Actinomycetota > Actinomycetes > Mycobacteriales > Mycobacteriaceae > Nocardia > Nocardia suismassiliense. The sequence continues at coordinate 3,554,171 of NZ_LT985361.1, read as the reverse complement.
GAAACTGCCCTGGTTGCGGGCGATCCCGAGCATCAGTTCCTTGACCTCTGCCTCAGCGCTGTTGGAGGTGATCTGGTCTCTGATGTTCTCCACCAGCGCTTGACAGAACTCGAATTCGGGGTTGGCCATTCGTCAGGGTCCTCTCTCTGCGGAGGCCGGGCCGTGCGCGGCCCTGCCTGCTCTGAAGCAGATCATGGAACAGGGACCCGCCGTGGCCACTCGTAGATCATTTCCGTGGTCGGCGGCTGGATTCACGTTCCTCGGCACAAGCGGATGCCCTGAGCTGCGGGGCATCTCGCCCGCCGATCGCATGATATGCGGCAATCTAGTGCATGGGTCTGATCGCGAAACAGATGACGCCTCAACGAGTTCGGGTTCGACGGACGACGGACGACGTCGATAGGCTGGCGGTGAGTTCGGCTACTGGAACCGAAGGCCGATGCACGAGTTAGGCCGACCGTTGGCAAAGCAGACGACTGACGAGACGATTCCCGCGCCGAATGGACAGGGGCACGCGACGGAGAGGGTGCCGTGGCTACGGCGGATCGTCTGGCTGCTCGCGGTCGCCGCGCTGTTGACGACCGACCTCGCGGCGGTTCCGGCGATCTACCAGTCGGACCGCTTCTATCGGTTCCAGGAGATCCCCGGCTGGGCTCTACCGGTGTGCTGGATCACGACGGCGGCGCTGCTTGTCCTCGCACCGAGGATGGGTTGGCGGCGCATACGGGACTGGCTAGTGCCCGCCGCGGTCCTGGCGCTGGCGGTGCTGCCCGTCCTCCCGCTGATGATGATTTGGGCAATCTTGGGCTCGAGTGACAGCAAGCCCGTGGTCGTCGCAGTGAGCTCCGATGGTCGCTACGATGCCGTCACGCACGACTTGGACGCCATGATCGACACCCTCTGCGCCGTCAGGCTGCGGGAGCGCGGCGGCCTGTTCAGCAGGCAGACCGATGTGTGGACGCCACGGGAAAGCGAACCATGTCCGAAGCATGTGTCTTTCACGGGAAAAGACACGATCAGCGTCATCGACGCCCGCGGCAGGGAACTCACCGCACACTTCGACGCCGACCGGATGGAGGTAGCGCAGCTCGTGCAGCCGACGTCGTGACTGACGCACGATCTTCACAAACAGTGGGGCGAGGAACTACTCGCGCCTGCCACACCGAACTCAGCTGTCCGTCCACAAATTTCTGAGCCGAAGACCGCAGATCACGAACACAGCCCGTCGCAGGCGGAGCCGTCCGGAAGCCACGGACACCGGCAGTGTAACGAGCGGCCCCGCAATCGCGGTTACGGCGAGACGTTGCCAAGGTTTGCCGACCGAAAGCGAGACCGGCTGTGGGATGGTTCCTGGACTTCTTGCACTGGTGGACGACTGCACGCATCGGCGCGGCGTCTGCGGCTACCGGCGGAGCCGTGGCGGTAGTCACCGGTACCACCGCAGTTCGGACATTCCGGCACAGCCGCAGAGCCACGCAGAAAACCACCAGGCCGATGATGGTCGCTGTTGTGAAGTTGACGGGCAACGGCTCCACAGGCATCGAAGTCACGAACGTCGGGCCATCGATCGCGCGCAACGTCCGAGTGAGCTTCGACCCTCCGTTGCCGACGCACGGGAAGACACTCGCCGGCACACCGAGCTTGCTGCCGTACCTGCGCAGGCGGTACTCGAAGCCGATCGCCGCCTGGCCGCCCGGCTACACCCTGAAGAACGAGTACCTGTTCCGCGCGCCTGATAGCGACGGGCAACCCGATGAAGATGGTGTGCAGCCGAACACCGACGGGGTGCCGCGCGAGACAGCAATCGTGTTCGACTACACCGACGATGACGGTTATCTCTATACCGACCGAACCCCGTTGGATCCCATACTGATTCAAGGCGAAACTTGGTCGACGATCACGCGAAAGGGTGCAGTCGTGCACGACGCTGCGCCATGGAAGCAATGACACGTTCCGACCCAAGCCGCCGAGGAGAAGTGGCATCGGCAGTGTCGCCAACGATCACGCCCATGCTTCACTGCCGCGTTGTTCCCCTGATTTCAACAGGCCGAGCGGTAAGCGCGGTGTCCAACAAGTCTGGTTGGCCCATTGTTGTACGACGGGCTTGAGTGATATGCGCACATCGGCATTACCGCGCGTTGGAACACCTTGTCCACCAACGGATCTGGGCGATTTATCAACGCGCGGTATGCGGCATTTCAGTGCTTTCGGGCGGTCCCGGATGTCGATCCGACGTGCTCGGTGACGAGGGCCACCTCGCCCGCGCGGCAAGAATGGTCGCCAGTGGTAGCAAGTCCGGTGATCCGCTGACCCCCGCGTATCAGCCCGGCGAGCCGCTCGGATGTCAACGGAGCCAAGGGAATTCCGCGCTGAGGACAGTGATCAGGCATCCAGACGACCGAATGGTGTCGGTGGGGTCTGCCACCATGACCCCCATGACGACAACCGACCCCCTGGCCCCATTTCAGTGGCTCAACGCATCCGAGAGCCAAGCGGGCCCGCTGGGCGTGATCTTCAGTATCGCCTTTGTTCGGAACCTGGACCCGTCGGAGGTGGTGCGCCGCTTCAGCAAAGGCGACGACTCCGGCCAGGAGTCCGACTTCGAAGAGCTCAAAGACAGGATTGTCGAGTTCAAGTCTGGCGGCGGGGACGGCGGCGGTCACGTGGGCGTGTTTCGGGCCGGTGCATGGAGCGTGGCCATCGAACCGTACGGGTGGTGGGCGACCGATCGCGATGTGCTGGCGGAACTATCGCGAGACTGTGAGGTCCTGGCGATCACCCGACACGACTACGCCGAGCACAGCCTCGCATACGCGATCGACGCGACGATCGTGACCGGCCACCAACTGTGGTACCCGCATATCCGATGGGGTTGCGACCCCGACCGGCTCAACGACCACATGCGCGAGCTGGGCATGCAGCTGGACATGACCGACGATGAATACATTTATGACGCCGATGAAGATGAACCCGAGAGCAATTCGGACGCCTGGGACATCAGCCGCAGCACCGGCGTGCCGAGAGCCTTCGCCCTGGCGGCGAAGGTCACTGGAGTGTCGTTCACGGCAGACATGCTGGACCAGCCCCTGCTCATCGGACCCATCGCCCACCGCCGGTAGTACGGGTCGGAATAGTCACACCCCGGCCCGGGCGCGCGGAAACCGCTCCAGTTGGTAGAGAACCGCAGCATCAGCCCGAACCCGAGTTTTGTCGCGCCCCGACTGGTGTCCAACCGCGTACCGGATTGGACGCGCGGTTCTCGGCAGTTGAGTGCGTTCCGGGTAACCGCGGCCCGCAGCGACGAGCGCTCAGCGGCATTGCGTGCGTTGGGTCGCCGAAGGAAGCCTGCGATCCCCTCGGGCCGTCAGTCGCTTTGGGGTCAGGGTGCGTGCACCCCCTCCAGAGCTGTAGTGAGTTCGGGGCTGGTTCGGACCTGGGGCAGGCGCGCTTGCAGGGCAACGCCGAAACCTGCCATGCGGATTGTGTCGTCGATGAAGGCGTCCAGGTCCTCGGGCCAAGGCAGGTGCGGCTGAGTGATGAGCAACGACACGCAGCCATGCGCAGCCGACCACAACTGCAGCGCCAACGTGCCGGGGTCGCCTTGCATGGATCCGGTGGCGACACAGGTGGCGATAGCGTCGGTTATCAACCGGAAACAGGTTGTTGCGGCGCGGTTTTCGGAACTGGACCTACGCATCAGCAGGACTCGGTACTGCACAGGATGCGCGAGTGCGAATTTGACGTAGGCGCGGCCGAACCGGCCCAGGGAATGAAAGGGGTCGGTTACTTGACAACGATGGAACAGATCTTCTAATTCATCCCAGACCCGGATACAGACCGCTTCGAGCAGGGCTTCCCGGTCGGCGAAATGTAGATAGACCGATGGAGTGGAGACCCCGGCGGCCGCAGCGACTGCGCGCACCGTGAGCGCGTCTTCGGACCCGGACGACTCGAGGAGTTGCTCCGCGGCGTCCAAGATCTCTTCCCGGAGCCGCGCACCCTGACCCGGATTCGCCCGCACTCTTCTACTCGCCACACTTCACATTGACATCGTCAACCTGACAGTGTCAACTTGGCTCCGTGCAGACATTGACCGAAGCCACCGCGGTAACCCCCAGTGGCATCAACGCTTTCGCAGCAGACCTCAGCCCGCAGTGGGCCGTGGGCGACAAGCTGCACGGCGGCTACCTGATGACCGTGATGGCCCGCGCGGCCGAGGCCCGTTCCGAACACCCGCACCTGACCGCAATCAGTGCCACGTTCCTGGCACCGCCATCTCCCGGCGCAGCGACGGTCACCGTCGAAGTCCTGCGCGCCGGCCGCACCTCGACTCAACTGCGCGCGCGATTGGAACAGAACGGCCGGCCCTGCACCGAAGCTCTGATCACGCTGGGGCTGCTCGAGGATTCGGCCCCTTGGTGGACAACCTCGACGACCCCAGCGATCCCAGCCGAGCACGAATGCTTCCACTCCCCCTCGAATCCGCCGGGGGCACCGTTTCCCGTGCCACTGCTCGATGTCGTCGAGCACCGCCTTGACCCCGCGACCTTAGGCTTCGTCGTCGGCGAGCCGTCCATGCAGGGTCGTATCGCGACCTGGCTACGGCTGGCCGACGGCTCCGACTGGGACTCGTTTGCGCTACCGATCGCCTTGGACCCGATACCCCCAGCCTCGCTGACCTTGGGCCTGCCCGGCTGGGCGCCCACCATCAGCTTCACCGCCTACCTGCGCCGCCACCCCGCGCCGGGACCTCTCCACGTCACCATGCAAGCAACCGACGTCACATCGGATCGGATGCACGAGACAGCCGAAATATGGGACAGCAAAAACAATCTCGTCGCCTTTGCCACCCAACTCGCCGCCGTCCGCACCTCCGCTTACCGCGCACGATAATCGGCAATACAGGGCATTGCCGATGATCGAGATCGTCGGTGTCCGTTGATCTTCAGGCGCTGCCGCGTGGCCGGTCGAACCGCGCGCCCAGCGGCAATACCGGACGTTCGTGAGGCGCCGAGCTGCTGTTCACCAAACGTGACAACTCAGCTGCCGACAGCTCCTGTCGTTCATCATGTTGTGCGCTGCCTCGAGCCAACTTCAGTGACCGGGTTTGATCGGGTTGCGGCGGCTGACGCTGTTGCCGCTGAGGGTGTGTCGTTGGTCCTCGGAGCTGGTCGGCCCGCTCTGAGGTCGGCATGCGTGGTGTCCCGTGTGGGAGATATGACACCGCCTCAGCCGGGCGAGGTCGCCCGGCTGAGGCGGTGAGAGACACGCCCTAGTGTTGTGTCATTGCAACGCTAGCTCGTCGCGGGTTCACTCGTCTCGGGCCGGTGCTGCCGTTCACTGAGCACGAGCGCGCCCGCCGCCAGCAGATAGAACGGCGACATGAACAGCAGCACACCCGATCCTGCCGTGGCGTTGTGCTCGAGTGCCGACTTCCCGAGATATCCATCTGCCGCGCCGAGAACGGCAAGAATGCCTGCGGCCCAGCGCGTTCCGCGCCGGGCATACCTGCGCGGCAGCACGAATACGACTGCGGGCAGCAGCACCACGAGGCCGGACTCTGCGACATATTCGAGCCATTGCTCGAGCAGCGGCGGCGACGACAGGTAGGCCACTCCGATGTCCTCGCTGTGGATCGCCCCAGCGTCGCTGTCCGGCAGCTCCGGGAAATGCGCACTCAACACCTGTGGTAATGCGACCAGGACCAGGGTCAACACGCGCCAGCAGGTCACGGAGCGCCACCACCGCCCTAACGACACCATCATGCCTCCGTCCCATCTGCGGCTTGATCGTCGATTCGCCTCAGCAGCTGAAGTATGGCTTCAACCGCGCCGGAGCACCGTCGACCTCGGCCCGCGCCCAGCACCTATCGTGCGGAAAGACCAGATACGTGGACCAGTGGTCCGCGGCGCTCCACACGATGCGCTGGGTATCGCCGGGCGAATCCCAGGAGATCACCGCCCAGTTCCCGTCGCAGTCCCGCACCGACGGTGTCCCCGCGGGGATTCCGCCTTGCTCGGCAAGGTCGCCAGCGATTTTTTTGGCTGAGCAAGGATCGGGCTCAGCGTCGTGGAAACGCAATTCCGCGTTGGCTACTTGGCCTTCCCGCGCGATGGATAGGCTCGGCCATTCGTCGACTGCCGGGTAGGTGCCGGGCGGCGGGGTCATGCCGACGACGTAGCAGCCGACCGCCGCGGTGAATACCGCTTCACCGGCGTAGTCCGTGGTGCTTTCCCGGACGGATATCTCCTTGGCGTGCTGCGGAATTCCCGGAATGGAGGGATTGCACGGCCCCATCTGGCGGATATAGACCGGCACCCGAGGTACGCGGCTGCCGGACTTTGTGACGGTGGTGATGATGATGGTGCCGACGCCCTGCTGCGGCGGATTTTGCGCCTGGGGCGCCTGCGGGGCAGGGATGTTGTTTCCCGGTTGCGGGGTTGTCACACCGGGATTTGTCGGGCCGGTCTTGCCGGTGGCGACCGTGCCGGGATTTTGTGAACCTGGACTGGGCGTCCCCGGGACGGTTGTGCCGGAGACGGTCGTGCCGGGCGGTTTCGGCGCCGCTGTTGGGTCCGAATCACCCCCGCCGCCACAGGCCGCGACGGTAACCGCTGCCGCCACAAGAACAATCGCTCGCTGAATGAACACACGCATCTGCATTCCCCCTGACCGTCTGGTCGGTTCCTACCGACATACCTCTAATCGGCGCCGCAGATCGCGGGGTTACGCAGGTAGATGACCCCATTTCCAGGGCCTTCTGGTGAGCGCGCCCGGCGCCGAGCATGGATCGACCCCGGCGCCGGGCACGCCGAAGTCGAAAGCACAGTGATCTTCGCCGACCGACCGCGCGGTGGACACCCGCCGTTCGTCCCAGGCGCCGACACTCGGCAGTACACCCGAAACGCTCATTCGGGTGTGCTGCGGTATTTCTACCACGAACGACACCCGAACGAGCCACCCGGAGAGATCCGGTATTCGGCATTGTGGTGCGTTGGAAAGACGGTCCGCCAACCACTTTGGCTGATTGATCAAGGTTCGGGAGCCTCGGTGTCAGTGGGCTTCTCTACGCTGCCGTGCATGATTCATTCCCGAACCAGACCGGACCACACTCCTGTCGCCCTCTTCACCTTCGAGCTGGTCGGCACCGACCATTGCGAGAGGAACTCTGGTGCGGCCTCGCTGCCGGGCGATGGTGGGCTCTCGCTGGTGGGGGTGGTGTGAGAAGTGTTCAGACTCGATGGCGAGCCATTACTGGATCGCTACCTCCTCCAGTTCTGGCCCGCCCCACCCGAACCGGACCGCGTAGTGCGCTAGACCTCGCAGGCCGCGGCCCACTCCCATGACTGGGCCCGCCGGCAACCCGATGCCGAGTTCCGCGTGCGAGCCCTCATGGCCCAACGACGAGCGCACCTCACCCCTGAGGGCGCCGAATCGTTTCGCGGCTTCTCACCGCACACAGGATGAGCGCTGAGAGTGTGCGGTATGGCCACTGGACGCAGCGCGTGAGCTGGGAAGAACGCGCCGCGAGCAGCGTGATCAGAGCTTGGGCCATAACCAACGGTCACAAGGTCAGCGCAGCCCCCGGAGCGGCGATCACGTGGTCGCTCGAGAGCCCCGAGGAAGCCGAACCGGATCGGCTCACCTGACGTCTGCGGGCATATCCGGGTCGGCCTCGCCGCAATCGAACTTCTGGAGTGTTGTGAAGTGTTCCCACGGTTTGGTATAGACAATTGCTATGCAGCGGTGTTGCCACCCCTGTGGATTGACTGCGCAGTTGGCATCCACGGTTTCGGTTTTGCTGCAGAGTGTTTCGGCTATGTCCAAGACAATCCGGTATCCAACGGCCGCCGCGACTCGCTTCTGAGCATCGACGATGCGGATCAGCTTTACGTAGTACTGCGTGTTGAACCGGAATTGGACTTCGTCCACTGCGAACGCCGCCGCGTCCGCTACCTCTCGGCTCTTCACGTCGGCGGCGGACCATTCGCCGCCAGAGGATGGTTCAGCGTGCGCGGTGGCCGCGCAGACAGTGATCGCGACACCCGCCGCGATCAAAGGAATCGAACTCAGACGTAACAGAGGACCTGTCATACCTGACATCCAACAAGCACATCAGCACTTCGAGTGCGCGACTCGCCGTGCCCAGGTACGAGAGTCCCAGGGCGCGCGGTTTGCTTGGTGGGGTCGGGTTCGGAATGATCTGGTCGACGGGTGTCGCGATGTTCGTGGCGCAGCGGGGAATTGGGGGAATTGTGACGGATATCGAGCAGCACACGCAGGGAACGCCGGAGTGGGTCGAGACGCGGGATGGGCGGCGGCTGTACACGATGGTGTTGGCGGAGAAAGCCGACATCGGTACGGCGACTGTTGTTTTCGAGGCCGGGTCGGGGACAGCGCGGTTCTCCTGGGCAAAGGTGCAGCCGGGGGTCGCGCGGTTTGCGCGGGCGATTGTTTATGACCGATCAGGCCTCGGGCGTAGCGCTTTCGATCCGGCGGGACGCACGTTGGACCGTATGGCCGATGATTTGAACGAGGTGCTCGATCATTTCGAGCCGGGCCCGTTCATTCTGGTCGGACACAGTGCCGGTGCGCCGATTGTGCGGCTCGCTGCTGCGCGGCGGCCCGATCGGGTGGCGGGTCTGGTGCTGGTCGACCCCACCGATGAGGCCGCCGAGGTGCTGTTCAGTCGCAAGTTTCGTTGGTTCGAGCGGACCGCGCTCGCCATCGGCACGGTGCTTGCCCGGCTTCGGTTGCTGGAGCGGGTGTTCGCCTGGCAATTGCGTGTCGTTCCGGACGATGTTCGCCGCGATATGGAACGGGAGGCCTTCACGCCCGGCGTACTGCGCACGCAACGGCAACAGGCCGCCACCTATCTCGATGAGCTCGCTACTTGGCGAGGCAATCCGCCGGAGCTGGGGTCGATTCCGGTGACCGCTATCTCCGGTGGACGCGCCGGTGACGGGATGAGCGCCGCGATGCGCGCCGACGCCAATGCCTCGCATGCCTATCGGGCCGCGCAATCCCCGCACGGCCGCCATGTCATCGCCGAACAATCCAGTCATTACGTGGTGGCCACCGAGCCGGAGCTGATCGTCGCCGAAATCGAACGGATGATGCCGCCGGCGTAGGCCGTGCTTGCCGAAGTACCTGTGCGGCACCGCAGCTTTCGAATCGGGGTGACCGTAATGCTTGTCGCAGCAACCGGGCAATGGTTTCGTCTGAACCAACCGTCAGGTTGCAGCGAAAGGTCCCGGTATGTCTGTCGATTACCCTGCGAGCGAAACCTCCGTGGTCAAGCTCGGTGCCCACATCGGCGCAGAAATCACCGGGATCAGGCTGGGCGGTGACCTGGACGCGGCGACCGTCTCCACCATTCGCGCCGCGCTGCACGAACACAAGGTGATCTTCTTCCGCGACCAGCAGCATCTCACGGAGGACGGACAGTACGAATTCGCCGAACTGCTCGGTAAACCCACCACCCCGCACCCGACGGTCACCTCGGCAGGCGTGAAAAGCCTGGCCATCGATTCCCGCCACGGTCGTTCCAACACCTGGCACACCGATGTCACCTTCGTCGACCGCGTCCCGAAGGCGTCGATCCTGCGAGCGGTCGCGCTACCGAGCTACGGCGGCTCGACCACCTGGGCCTCCACCGTCGCCGCGTACAACTCGCTACCGGAACCGCTCAAGCGGCTGGCCGAGGGCCTGCGCGCCCGGCACACCAACCAGTACGACTACGCCGCCGACCTCGAGGAGCGTCTGGACGAGGGCGCCAGGGCCTACCGGCGCGAGTTCGAATCCACCTACTTCGAGACCGAGCACCCGGTGGTGCACGTGCACCCGGAGACCGGCGAACGCGCCCTGCTGCTCGGCTGCTTCGTGAAACAGCTCGTCGGCCTGCCGAGCGCCGAATCGCAGGCTCTGTTCCGGCTGTTCCAGGACCGGGTGACCCGTTTGGAGCACACCACCCGCTGGAACTGGTCGCTGGGCGACGTCGCCATCTGGGACAACCACGCCACCCAGCACTACGCCATCGACGATTACGACGGCAGCGAGCACCGCAGGCTGACCCGAATCACCTTGGCAGGCAACATTCCGGTCGGCGTCGACGGCACGCCGAGCACCGTGATCGCGGGCAACGCCGAGTACTACTCGACCGCCGATTCCCACACTCGGGCGGCGTGACTACGGCTGATCAGTACCCGACACAGCGCGGGCCGAAAGACGAATTGTCACCCCGGCCGGAATAGCCGGATCGACAATCCGCCGCGCGCCATCCAGAGCCGAACGCACGGCATCGATTAACCTTTGACGGCCCACGCCTACACGCCTACAGGTACCGATTGATCTACGCCTGACGATGGGAATCGCGTGAATTTATGGAACTACCTCCGAGGACGCGGAGATTTCCTGGCGTTCCTCACCTATCAGCATGCCTCCCTGGCGTTTCAGACGGTCCTGGTCGGCACGGTCGTCGCCGTTCTCATCGCGGTCGCGGTATATAGGCTCCCGCTGCTGTCCGCGCTCTCCCTGACATCGAGCCGGGTCGCGCTGACCATTCCCTCGCTTGCGCTGCTCGCGCTGCTGCTGGTCCCGTTCGGGCTGGGTGTGGTCCCGTCGTTCATCATGCTGGCGTTCTTCGCGGCCTTGCCGGTGATCGGCAACGCGATCGTCGGATTGCGCGCCGTGCCCGCCTCGGTGGTCGAATCCGCCCGCGGCATCGGCTTTTCGCGCTGGCGCATTCTGCTGACGGTCGAATTGCCGATGGCCTGGCCGGTGATCCTGACCGGCATCAGGGTGTCCACCCAGATGATCGTCGGTGTCGCCGCCATCGTCGCCTATGTGCTCGGCCCCGGCCTCGGGTCGCTGATCTTCAACGGCCTCTCCCGCCTCGGCGGCGCGAACGCCCTCGAAATGGCGCTGACCGGCACCGTTCTCATCGTGCTCATCGCGTTGGTGTTCGACGCGCTCCTCGTCCTGCTCGGACGCCTCACGATCGCAAAGGGACTCTCATGACGGATGTGGTGACCAGTCAGGCTCCGGAGCGCAAGGTGACCGGCGCGTCCATCCACCTGGAGTCGGTCGTCAAACGCTATCGCGGCCAGGACAAACCGGCGGTCGAGCGGCTCGACCTCGAGATCGACGCGGGCGACATCGTCGCCTTCGTCGGCCCGTCCGGCTGCGGCAAGACGACCACGCTGAAGATGATCAACCGGCTGATCGAGCCGACCGAGGGCCGGATCTTCATCGGCGACCGCGATGTCACCAAGGAAGATCCGGACAAGCTCCGGCAGTCGATCGGGTATGTGATCCAGTCCGGCGGCCTGTTCCCGCACTGGACGGTCGCCAAGAATGTCGGGGCGATCCCGCGGGTGCTCGGGTGGGACAAGAAGCGGATCGCCGAACGCACCGAATACCTGCTCGATCTGGTCGGTCTGGACCCCGCGACCTTCGCCGACCGGCTGCCCAAGGATATGTCCGGTGGCCAGCAGCAGCGGGTCGGTGTCGCCCGCGCGCTGGCAGCGGACCCGCCGGTGCTGCTGATGGACGAGCCGTTCGGCGCGGTCGACCCGATCACCCGGGTTCGCTTGCAGGACAGTCTGATCGCGATCCAGCACGAGCTCGGCAAGACCATCGTGATCGTCACGCACGACTTCGAGGAAGCCACCAAGCTCGGCGACAAGGTGCTCATCCTGTCCGAAGGCGGGCACGTCGAGCAGTACGCGCGCCCGGAGGAGATCCTCACCGATCCGGCCACTCCGTTCGTGGAGGAGTTCGTCGGGTCCGGCGCGAAGCTGGCGTATCTGACGGTGTCGCGGGTGCGCGACGTCGCCTACGACGACGTGATGACCGTGCGAGTCGGCGAATCGGCGCAGAGCGTGATCAAACGCGCGAAGGCCGCCGGACACACCTGGGTCGTCGTGGTCGATGACGCCGGACGGCCGCGGTCGTGGCCGTCGCTCACCGAGGTGGCCAGCAAACCGGAGGTCTCCGACTTCCTCGACCGGCGGCTGCCCGTCATAGCCCGCTCCTCCACCCTCAACGACGCGCTCGACGCCATGCTCGCGGCCAGTCAGGGCGCCGCGCTGGTCACCGACGGCCGGGGCGCGGTCGTCGGCTCGCTCAGCATCAGCTCGGTGACGGAAACGATCCAGGCCAAGCTCGCCGACGTGCGCTCCGAAGAAGAGGACTACGAGACCTACGTCGACGGCACCGATCCGGCGCCGACCCCGGTGGTCGCCGCCGACGACGAACCCGGATCGGCCGAGCAGTCATGAATCGGCTGCGCCGCCTACCGATCGACGTGTGGTTCGAGCCGCTCGTCATCCTGGTCATCGGGATCGGCTACGTGCTCTGGTATCGATCGACGACGTTCACCCCGACCGAGCAGGCGTCGCTGGCGTGGGCCAACCTGCAAACGACGATCCTCGAGCACGTCAAGCTGACGGTGGTGGCCACGTTGATCGTGGTGGTCGTCGCGATTCCGCTGGGCATCGCGCTCACCCGGCCCGCGTTGCGCCGGCTCGAGCCGATCGCCGTCAATGTCGCCAATATCGGTCAGGCGGCGCCCGCGGTCGGGTTGCTCGTCTTGTTCACCTTCTGGCTGGGCACCGGATTCCGTACGGCGATAGTCGGTCTCGTGGTGTACGCGATTCTGCCGATCCTGCAGAACACCATCGTGGGGCTGCGGCAGGTGGATCACCGCACGATCGAGGCGTCGCGCGGTATCGGCTATTCGGGCGCCCGGACGCTGTTCCAGGTCGAGCTGCCGCTCGCGGTGCCGGTGATCCTCAACGGTGTACGCACCGCGCTGGTCATTCTGGTCGGCACCGCGACGCTGAGCACGTTCATCGGTGCGACCAGTCTCGGCACGCTGATCACCACCGGCGTCACGCTTTTCCTGCCCAAGCTGCTCATCTCCGGCGCGATCCTGGTCGGGCTGCTGGCATTGATCATCGACTGGCTGGGCAGACTCGTCGAACTCGCCGCGACCCCGCGGGGTGTGGCATGAAATCACCACGCACCCAATGGGTTACGCTCCTTTCCGCACTGGTCGTCGCGATACCTGCGCTGGCCGGCTGCGGACTGGTGAGCTCGTCCGGCACGTTTCACGACGCCGAATTGCCGGACGGCGCAACGCCGCTGGACGGCGCGGAGCTCGTGGTCACCTCGAAGAGCTTCACCGAGGGGGTACTGCTCGGCAAGATCACCGCGACGTACCTGGCCGCGGCGGGGGCCGAAGGGAAAGACCTGACGGGCGCACCGGGTTCGGCATCGTCTCGGCAAGCCCAGCTGAACGGCGACGCCGACGTGCTGTGGGAGTACACCGGAACCGGCTGGGTCAACTACCACAACCAGACCGAGACGATCGCGGACCCGCAGCAACTCTGGCAACGAGTCCACGAGCTGGAGAAGCGCGACCACAACCTGGAGTGGTTGCCACCAGCCAACTTCAACGACACCTACGCCTTCGGCGCATCGACGCCGACCGCCGAGCGCCTGCAGGTGAAAACGCTGTCCGATGTCGCCGCGCTCCCGATCCCCGATCGCACGTTCTGCGTCGACGACGAATTCTTCAGCCGCTCCGATGGTTTCATCCCGATGCTGGCCAAATACGGTATCCCGTACAACGATCCGAACGGCGTACCGTCCGGCAACGTCACCCGGATGGACGCCGGCATCGTCTACACGGCGACCGCCAAAAGCGCCCCGTGCAATTTCGGCATGATCTACACCACCGACGGCCGAGTCAAAAACCTGGATCTCGCTGTCCTGCAAGACGACAAGAAGTTCTTCCTGCCCTACAGTGGGACCGCCGTCGTCCGCGGCGCCGTCATCGACCGTTATCCCCCACTGCGCACCTTGATCGGGACGATCTCCGAACACCTCACCGACGAACTCATGCAGGACCTCAACGGTCGCGTCGACATCGATGGTGAAGATCCGGCCGACGTCGCCTATGACTGGCTGAAAAGTGAGAAGCTGGTCGAGTAGGTCAGACCATGACCCGAGCCGATTGAGGTAAAAGCGGCGCCACAACTCTCGACCACAAATTATTAATAGCACACGGATCCATTTCCGGCGTCGACGTTCCATTCAAGCACCGCTCACACGTTGTTGGCACGTCGATTTTTCAGATTGTATCGCGACTCGCGCGCACGGTGTTTGCGCAGGTACAGCCGGTGCGCAACTATGTGCTCGGTAGTTATCCCGCTTCCGCGAGAACAGCGATCTGTCGACTGACGGAAGGTTCTTTTGTGACCTCGTTGGATACCACTGTGCGTATCGTCGCTCTCATCATATTCGTGATCACCATGGCCTATAACGGCCCGCTCATCGTCATGGGCGTCCTGTTCGCGCGTCGCGCCGATGGATCGCTGCGTCGACAGCTCGCGCTGGAAAACGGTCCACCCGTCGCGGTGCCCGCGGGATGGACCGTGTTCGTGTTGATTCCGTGTTTGAACGAAGCGAAAGTCATCGCGAACACCGTGCATTGTCTGCTCGACGCACAGCCCGGCGTCCGGCTGATCGTTGTCGATGACGGCAGCGATGACGACACCGCCGCCCTCGCCGCAGCAGCGGGCAAGGGTGTCACCGTCGTGTGGCGGGTGCTGCCTGCGGCTCCACCCGGGAAGGGCGCCGCTCTCAACGCGGGCCTGCGCCACATCCGCCGTTGCGTCGAGAACGAGGGCCTGGCACCTGGACGGGTGCTGGTGTGCGTGCTCGACGCCGACGGCCGGATGACGCCGGGCGCGGTCGCCTGCGTCACCGAGCTGTTCGAACAGCCGGAGGTCGGCGGCGTTCAGCTGGCAGTACGGATTCGCGGCCGCGACTCCGTGGCACTGCGGTTCCAAGACATCGAATTCTGGGCGCTCAGTGCACTCAGTCAGTTCGGACGGGTCGCTATGGGGGCCGTGAGCATGGGCGGCAACGGCCAGTTCACCCGCTTGTCCGCCCTGGACGATGTCGGGGAGCAGCCGTGGTCGGACTCGCTGACCGAGGATCTGGATCTGGGTATCAGCCTGGCGGTCGCGGGGTGGACGGTCACTTCCACCATGGGAGCCTTCGTATCCCAGCAGGGCCTGCGTGACGCTCGCCGACTACTGCGCCAGCGCACCCGCTGGTTCCAAGGCCACATGAGCGCCATGGCGCGCCTGCCCGAACTGTGGTCCACCCCTGGGATCCGGCGCACGGTCCGGGTCGAGCTCACCGGATACCTGTTCATGCCGTACCTGATTACGTTGCCCTGGTCGGTCATTCAGCAGTATCTGCTTTTTCGCCTGGCGTTCGGGGACAACCCTGGACTCTTCGACGTCGCGACCGGACCGCTGTGGATGCAGGTGCTGAGCGGGATCGGCTTGTACGCAATAACTTTCGGGCCCTTTGCGATCTGGGCTGTGCTGTACTGGCAGCGCACCGGTGATCAGCCGCTATGGAAATCCATCGCCTATCTGCACGCCCAACCGGTGTGGATGTACGTCGCCTTCATCGCGGCGTGGCGCGCGACCTGGCGCATACTCCGCCGGCGCACCGGCTGGATCAAGACCGAGCGCGTCGCGGAAACCCCCGTCACCACGACCGGCAGTGCGGCCACATCATTGCCGAATCCGTTTGTCGGGCATTCGCGTTCGGCCGAGGCCGCAAGTGTGGCCGACGCGTGACCGCCGGCCTGCGCACCACCCCGGTACGCGCGATGCTCATTCTCGGGACCCGGCCCGAGGCGATCAAGCTGGCGCCCGTCGTCCGGGCCATGACCGCCTCGCCACGCTTCGAACCGCTCGTGGTGACCACCGGCCAGCACCGCGAGATGCTGCACCAGATGCTGGATCTGTTCGAGGTGTGCGACCGCATCGAGCTCGATGTGATGCGCGAGCGCCAGCAGTTGTCCGCCCTGACCGCCCGGCTGGTCGCCGAACTCGGCGAGGTGATCCGCCGAGAGCAACCCGATCTCGTTGTGGTGCAAGGTGATACGACGACTGCACTGACCGGCGCGCTGGCCGCCTGCTACGAGCATGTTCCGGTCGCCCACGTGGAGGCGGGTCTGCGAACGGGCAGGCCGGACAACCCCTTTCCCGAAGAGATCAACCGCCGACTCGTCCCCCGGGTCGCACGCTGGCACTTCGCCCCCACTGCCCGCGCCGCCGAAAACCTGTTGGCCGAAGGCGTGCCGGAGCAGACGGTATTCACGACCGGCAACACCGTCATCGACAATCTGCTGTGGGTGCGGTCCCGGGGCGCGGGGCGCAGCCGATTCGGCACCGACCTGCGACGCGTCTTACTCACCCTGCACCGCAGAGAAAACCAGGGCGACACGATGCGCGCGATGGGTTGCGCGGTGCGGCGGCTCGCCGATCGAGGTGATGTCGAAATTCTGCTGCCACTGCACAAGAGCCCCGCCGTGCGCGAGGCATTGCTGCCCGAGCTGTCCGGTCACCCCAATATCCGGGTGGTCGAACCCCTGGACTATCTCGACTTCACCGCCACCCTCGCCGCTTGCGACCTCGTATTGACCGACTCGGGCGGCATCCAGGAGGAGTCACCGTCGCTCGGCAAGCCGACCCTGGTCTTGCGGACGACCACCGAGCGACCGGAGGCGGTGCAGGTCGGCGCGGCGAAGTTGGTGGGCACCGACCCCGACGCCATCGTGGCCGCAGCGGCGGACCTGCTGGACGATCACGCGGCGTACACGCGAATGGCGAACGCGGGCAACCCTTTCGGGGATGGCCACGCGGCCGATCGGATCGTTGCCCAGCTCGCCGCGGACTGCGGGCGCACACCGATGGACGCCCGGTCGCACCGAGAGCGGGTGCTCAGCTGACGGCAGCGCCGAACCACACGGGGAGCTGGTCGAGCAGATCCTCCTGGTCGTCGCCGACCCACGCGACGTGACCATCCGGCCGCAGCAGCACCGCGGGCACGTCTAGTTCGGCACTGACGTCTACAACGTGGTCGACCCGGTCAGCCCACCCTGCCACCGAGAGTCGGCCGGTCTGGTCGAGCAATAGGCCACGGCCGCGGTGCATCTGCTCGTAGAGGCGTCCCCGCCGCAGTTCCATGTCCGACAACCGCCGACCCAGCAGCGCATGACCTTCGCCGAAGTCATAGCGGATGCCGATGGCGATGATCTTCTCGATCAAATATCGGTTCACCTCGTCGAAGTCCATCAGTTCCGAGATCAGGCGGCGCACCGCCTGCGGACCCGGTTCGAGGGAAATCAGCTCCATCTGCGCGCGAGTGTTGTTCAGCACGTCGGCGGCTACCGGATGCCGTTCGGCCTGGTAGCTGTCCAGCAGCCCCTTCGGCGCCCAGCCGTTGACCTCGGCGGCCAGTTTCCAGCCGAGGTTGAACGCGTCCTGGAGACCGAGGTTCAGACCCTGCCCGCCCATCGGCGGATGGACGTGCGCCGCGTCGCCTGCCAGCAGCACCCGGTCGACCCGGTACCGCTCGGCCTGGCGGGTCGCGTTGCCGAAACGGGACAGCCAGCGCGGCGAGTGCGCGCCGAAGTCGGTGCCCGCGGTTGCCCGCAGCTGCCGCTTCAGTTCGTCCAGGGTCGGTGGGATCGTGCGGTCCTCCGCCACGCCGTCGGCGGGCGCGACGACGCGGTACACCCCGTCGCCGAGTGGCGCGGCACCGAACCGCAACTGGGTCTTGCGGACTTCGGCGTTCGCAGCGTTGATCGTCGCCGTGGACGCGGTCAGCTCCACCTCGCCCACCAGCGTCTCGACCGTCGTCGGCTCGCCGGGGAAGCCGACGCCGAGCAGTTTGCGCACCGTGCTGCGGCCGCCGTCGCAGGCCACCAGGTAGCGCGAGCGCAGCTGCGTGCCGTCGGCCAGCTCGACGGTCACCCCGTCTTCGTCCTGGCTGAGCCCGACCACCGCACAACCCCGCCGGATCTCGACGCCGAGTTCGCCGGCGCGCTCGAGCAGCAGCCGCTCGGTGGTGGTCTGCGGGATGCTGAGGACGTACGGGTGCGCGGTATCCAGCTCGGGCGACGGCTTGGCGATGCCCGCGAAGAACCCGCCGACCGGATGCTTGCGGCCCAGCTCGAGAAACGGCGCGAGCGCACCACGCTGGTCGAGTACCTCGATGCTGCGCGCGTGCATGCCGAGCGCGCGAACCACCTTGGTCGGCTCGGTGTCCTTCTCCAGCACCACCGGCCGCACACCCTGCAACCGCAACTCACTGGCCAGCAGCACGCCGGTCGGCCCGGCACCCGCGATGATCACGTCGATCATGCAACCCCTTCATTCGAATGAGTGACGATCTTGCAGCACGACCGGGGTCTTGCCGCAAGCCCCCGGGTGCGCTATACATTGAAGTGGGCAAGGAGTGGATAACCACCTTGCCCTTATCTATTTCCCGGGGTGGACAGGGAATTTCTGGGCGAAATGTCCGGCCCGCGTAGCAGATGTCCGAACGCTGGTAGTTCGGTGTAACAATCCGCCGGGTCGAATCGACATCGAAGACAAGCTCGATTGCGCGATAATTGCGACTTAACATGCGTGAAGAAGAACTTACACTGGTAGCCGGAATTGGTTGCCCGCCTTAAACTTCCACACTCAAAAGGAATTTCGATGGGAAGAAGGCGATGGGTAAACACCGCGCACCACGTAAGCCCGACGTTCCGATGCGATTGGCGATGGTGTCCACGGCCGCGCTCCTCACGGCCCTCATCTCCGCCGACCGGGACGGCCCCGCCGGCGTCGGCCCGACGGCGAACCGGGACATCAGCACCCCGGGACAATCCAGCAGCACCTTCGCGGCGCCACCGACAGACCAACCGGACATCGCCCCGGATTCGATTGTGGATGAACCACTTCCAGAATCGGCTCCGCGTCCGAAGCCGAGAATCGCCACCAGGACACCCCCACGGTCGGCGCCGCCCCTCGATGATTCCGAACCCCACGACCTCGCCACCGTCACGGCCGCATGGGTTTCCGGCACCCTGCAGGGCTACGAGTGGCTCGCCCACATCGAGCAGTGCATCCTGGCCCATATGAAATCCACCATGGCGCAGCGCAACGTGTAGTCGGCGCAGGAAACCCGCTCGGGTGCGCCATCGCACAGCGCGCCCGAGCGAGGCCCACACTGTTCGAAATGCCGCCCATCACAACTCGACTCGCGTCTACCGTGGTGGGCGGGTTCGAATCAACCACCTTCTCCGATGCCTGGGCGGCCACCGTCGGGCATGAATACCAGCCATGCACAACCGAACTCCGGCAACTCACGGTAACGACGGCTATCGCCGATGTCGTGTGCGAGTCCGAAACACGCCCTCCCGCCGCCACTTTGGTCGCACGCCGGAGTTCGCGACAGCCATGTCGTCAAATATTGCACGAACTCGCCCATTATCGGGATGCCGTTGTCGAGCGGGCGGAATCTGTCGAGTGAGGCGGCGAGCAACCGACGTCTCACCGAACCCGTTGCGCGCGGCCGGAACCCGCGCCGAATAGCTTGCAGCGGAATAGCTGTGGTCCTCTTCGCGTGGGCCCGAACAGTGAGCAGGACGACTCGGCTACCGCTCGCGACCAGGAAATACCGGGCCGAGAAAGGCTTACCTCAGCCCGAGTTCGCCTGGAGTTAGATGCGATTCAAACAAGGACCGAACTGTGACAACGGTCACACAGACACAGGCAAACACCATCCAGGCAGAGAGGTGTGAAACACCTATGTGCAGTTAAATTCGGGCAACTGAAACTTGTTTGCTCCGCTCTGCGGGGCTTGATACGATAATTTCATACAAAATGGTTGAAGATGAACGATGACTCCATTTTCCGTCAGCGTGATGATTTGTCAATGATTTCGGTTCAGAACAACTTCGACGAGCCGGGGAGATCAAGCGCAGTTCGCCGGAGGGAAAGCAGTGCAGGGGCTAACTCAACACGACGTCAGAAGTACTTTCGATGACGGTCTTCCGTCTCAGAATACCATCGATACCGCAATCATTGTCGGCGCCGGACTGGCGGGCCTCGCCGCCGCATACGAATTAGCGAAGCAGGGCACCCGCGTCACCGTGCTGGAAGCCGGTGCGCGGCCGGGCGGCCGAACCTGGACCTATCGTCACCCATTCGCCGACGGCCTGCGCACCGAAGCAGGCGCGATGACGGTGACCGCGCAATGCCATTACACGATGCATTATCTGCGGGAAATGCAGCTGGAGACCGAGCCGAGCGATCTCGTCGACACCGACTTCAGCTATCTGCGCAACGGCATCCGGATCCGACCGGACCAGCTCACCGAGCACGCCGACAGCTTGGGGCTACAGCCACACGAGCGCCACCTCACCGTCGCCGACTTGAACGCGCATTACGTCACGAAGTTCAACGAGAACATCGGTCCGGAACTCACCGCGCCCACCTGGACCCCGACGCCGGACCTGCTCGCCCTCGACCAGATTTCGGTCCGCCGCACCCTCGAAGACCGAGGCGCCTCCGCGGCCGCGATCAGCCTGATCGAACCACTCTTCCTGGAGATGCGCGGCGGCGAACTGGAATCCGCCTCGACCATGGCGTGGGCTCGTTACGAGTCGGGCCACCGCGCCTTCGCCAGCGCCGACGCCGCGTGGTTCAAGGTCAAGGGCGGCGCCGACCTGCTCGCCCGAGCACTGGCGGACAAGGTCAAAGACCTTGTCCTGTACCGGAAACCGGTCGTCCGCATCACGCAGACCGAGCAAGAAGCGCAGGTGACGTTCCTCGATCGGGACCGGCTGCAGACGCTGACCGCCGACCGCGTCATCGTCACCGCACCGTTCAGCAGCCTGCGCCGGATCAACCTGTCGATGGCCGGCCTGTCCGCCGCGAAGCACGCGACCATCCGCCGCCTCAGGTATTCATCGGTCCTGCGCATATTCCTGCAGATGCGCAAGAAGTTCTGGCCCGAAGAGCGGTTGATGCTGTCGACGGATAGGCCGATCGGCACGGTCCGCGACGGCACGCCACGACTACCCGGCCCGCGCAAGATCCTGGAGTGCTGGCTGACCGGCTGGCCCGCGCAGGCGGCGGCCGACATGAGCGAGGAAGAGCGCATCAATTTCGCTTTGACCGAACTGGAACCGATCATGCCGGGGGCACGCGAGAATTTCGAGCTCGGCGCGTCCATAGCCTGGGACAACGAGCCGTACATCGCCGGCGCGTACATCCTGCCGGAACTGGGCCACCACGAGCTCATGGCACACACCCGAACACCGGAGGGAAGAATACATTTCGCAGGCGAGCACACCGCATTCGAACCCAATGGCGGCTCGATGAACTATGCGCTGGAATCGTCGATTCGGGTTCTGCTCGAATTATCGTCCATCTGATACTTCCGCCGCCTTCCAACGCCTCGACCTCGTCGAGCTGTTCGGCACTGTTACCGCGCAAGAAAAACAACTGAATCGCACCAGCTGGAAGGGAGGACCGCTTTGCTTCATCCGCGTTTGTTGATCGTGGCGGATTGTGAGGGGATCGAGGATACGGTAAACGACCTCAAACGGCACGGTTTCGAACCCGAGCCGACCTCGACCGGGGCCGAAACCATGGCGGCTTACCCTGACTTCGACGTAGTACTCGTCGATCTCGACTTCACCGATTTCGACGGATTGACCCTGTGTAGAGAAATTCGGCGAGCCAGCGACATACCGATCATCGCTTTCGCCTCCGCGTTCGAATTGGACAAGGTCCTCGCCCTGGAAGCGGGGTGCGACGACTGCATCGTGAAGCCGTACCACAGCCGTGAGCTCATGGCCCGGCTACGCGGCTTGCTGCGCCGGGTGCACATGATGTCCCAGCCGGCCCTCATCGTCGGCCAACTGGAGATCGACTCGGCGCTGCGCGAGGTCAGGGTCGGCAACCGGCTGGTCGAACTGACCCGCAAGGAATTCGAACTACTGCGCCTGCTCGCCACCGAGCCACAGCGGGTCTTCTCCAGAGCCGAACTGCTGCAACAGGTCTGGGGATACGACGACGTGGACGCCGAAGTGACGTCGCTGGCCAGCCGGACCATCGACACGCACCTGAGCAGTGTCCGCAAGAAGCTCGGCTCCGCGGACTGGATCGTCACCGTGCACGGCGTCGGGTTCCGCTTCAATGATGAAGCAGGACGCGGCAAGTCGGCCCCGGCCGTCGCGGCGGCCCGCGCCAGCGGGACCGCCGGATAGCCTGCCCGCACTACCCCGTCCGCTTCTTCTGCGGCGTGAACTGCGGGGTGAACGCGCCACCGTACGCCTCGGCGAATTCGCCGATGATGGCGTCCTGTTCGGTTCGCGGGTCGCGCCCGCGGCACAACTCGTCCAGCACCGCGCTCGACTCGTCATGCACCCGCTGTGCGGCGTCGTAGGGCATGTGGGTGAACGCCACCAACTGGTACAGCGGCGTGTACAGCTCGGGACGCAACTCGTGCAGCCGTCGTTCCAGCGCACGTCGCGCCAGGAACATCGGGTCGTTCACGTGGGCAGACAACTCGGTGAGGTTGCGCAGCGACAGTTCCGCCAGCGCGTGCCCCGCCTTCACCCGCACATCGCTGTACTCGTCGACGACCACCTCGGCGACGGTCGCGACGGTGCCGCCCTCGCAACGGACCGCGGCCTGGAACTTCTCCAGCAGCGCCGCCAGTGTGGCGGCATCCTCGAAACTGCAGTTGATGCCCTGCCCGAAGAACGGGACCACGGCATGCGCGGCATCACCGACCAGCACCGCGCGTCGATGGTGATAGGGAGCGCAGTTGATGATCCTGAGGTGCCCGGGACTCCGGCTCGCCAAGTCCGTGCCGACCGCCGCCATCCGCCCGAAGACGTCGGGAAACTCTGTCGCACAGTAGGAGCTGATCGCGTCGGCCGACGGCAGCCCGGAGAAGTGCCTGCGCCGGTCGTCACCGGCCATCGGCTTGAACAGGCTGGTGGTGAAGGTCTGGTCCCGGTTCGGCTGGGCTTGCAGAAAGTGGTCGCCGCGCGGCCACAGGTGCATGCCCGTCGGGTCGGCGTCCCCGTAGTCCATGGTGATCTCGGCGTAGCCGTGCTCGATGGTCTCGCGCGTCGCCCACATGTCCTGCGGGTGCGCGGCGACAATGGCTTCGCGCACAACACTATTGGCGCCATCGCAGCCGACCAGCAGATCGCCGGTGACCCAGGCCGAGGAGCCGTCCCGATCCCGCAGCAGCGCTGCCGGTCGCGCCGTGTCGACGTCGACGCACTCTTGGCCGTAATGGATCCGGGCCCCCTCCCGCAGTGCCTGATCGCGCAGCAGATCCTGCATCACCCGGCGTGGAATGGACAGCAGATGGTGGTGCGTCATCGTCCCGTACGGCTGCGTGGAGATCGCACCGTCGCGATGGTGGATGATCCGTTTGGCCAGCACCGAGCCCTGTAGGTAGAGGCGGCGCCGGACCGAGCGGGGCAGGCAGTCGAGCCCGCGCGAGGTGAGCGTGAGGTTGAACGAATGCCCGGACCCGGTGCCCGCCGACTCCGTGCCTCGCTCGAAGAGATCTACCTCCAGACCTTGGCGGCGCAGCAGTGTCGCCAAGGCGCAACCGACCGGGCCGGCCCCGATGATCACCACCGAGCGCAGTTCCAGATCAGTCATTGTGTTCCTCCCTGGTTCAGCCCGTCCGGCGGCGCGAGGGCGCCGACGGCGCGGAAGTACTCGAACATCCGGCGAATCCATCCCGTATCCACCTGCGGATACGGGCACCCGACGTCGGCAAGCGCCCGCCTGGATTTCTCGTTGTCGAAGGTGTGCGCGCCGAGGCGCATCACGCCCTCCCGCATGAGCGGCACCAGCGGACCGAGCCCCCAGCGTCGGTCGTCGGTCTCGGCGGCCTGCTGTTCCAGCGCCGCCATCCAGGTGGATCCCGAAGTCGGTTCCGTCGCATAGCCTTCCGCGCGAATGGTGTCGATGATGGTGGGCCAGTCGAGTCCGTCGGCGTGGTAGAGATGCCAGTTCTCGTCGTCCGGTTTCTCCTCGGACAGCCGGATGATGGCGCGGGCCACGTAGTCCACCGGCAACAGGTCGACGGGCGGTCCCTCGGCGATGTCCTCGGGGTAGCAGCCGAGCAGCGCGAAACCCTTCATCTGCAACCAGAAGAAGTCGTCGTGCCGGCACGCGCCGGTGCGGCGGTGTCCGGCGATGCGGCCGACACGGTGCACGGTGACCGGCAGCCCGGCCTCGCGCGCCGCCAGCGCGAGCCGCTCGGCGACCCACTTGCTCTGCGAGTACCCGATGCCCAGCGACGCGGGATCGCCCGGCACCATGTCCTCGCCGACCAGGCCTGCGGTGGAGTCCGGCGGGAAGACGCCCATGGTGGAGATCAGGCGCAGCGGCGTGCGGTTGATCCCGCAGAAGTCGAGCAGGTGCCGAAGTCCGTCCACGTTCGTGCGTTTTACCGTGTGATACGGCACGACGAAATTGATGTGCGCGGCCGCGTGGTAGACGTCGGTCACCTCGCGGGCCAGTGCTTCGTAGTCGTTGCCCAGCCCGAACTTCGGTTGGTCGAGATCGCCGAGGCAGATGCCGACCTCGTCGAGCCCGGACGGGTCCAGCGCGAATTTCCGGAAGGTCCGGCGCAGGCGTTCGCGCCCGTCCGCGACGCTGTCGGCCCGGACCAGGCAGTGCACGCGGTGCCCGGTCCGCTGTAGTTCGTCGAGCAGATGACTGCCGAGGAATCCGGTTGCGCCGGTGAGCAATACCGTGCCGCTGACCGGCTCCTGCCGCTCCCCCACCACGAGGTCGTGCAGGCGGGCCTCCGCGCCCAGATCCGGTGCGGCGGCGGCAGTTTCGTCGACGAGGCTCTGCACCATGCCGCGCGGTGTCGGCGTGCTCAGCAGCACCGACAGTGCGACGTCGGTGCGGAAGCGTTTTTTGACCAGCCGGTGCAGCCGGGCGGCCAGCAGCGAGTGACCGCCGACCGCGAAGAAGTCGACCTCCGGGGTCGCGGGCCGGTCGCCGAGCACCTCGGACCACAGCGCGGCCATCGTGCGCTCCGCGTCCGTCCAGGTGACGTCGGACTGGTCGACCTCGTCGGCGGGCTCCGGTGGCATCGATTGTGCCGCCAGCGCGCGACGGTCGGTCTTCCCGTTCGAGGTCACCGGGATGGCGTCGATCCGGGTGAGCTGCCGCGGGATCATGTATCCGGGCAGCACCGCGCCGAGCCGGGTGCGCCAGTCCTTCGGCGGCGCTGCAGCGGTCTGCACGAAGGCGTGCAGCGCGCGGTCACCACCTTCGGACACCACGATCACGGCGGCGGCGTCCACCTCCAATTCCCGTTCCAGCGCGGCTTCTATCTCGCCCGGCTCGACGCGATAGCCGCGGATCTTGACCTGATCGTCCTTGCGGCCGCGGTAGTGCAGGGACCCGTCCGGGGCCAGCACCACCACATCGCCGGTGCGGTACATCAATTGGCCGGGGACGAACGGGTCGGCGACCATAGCCTCGCGCGTCTTGTCCGGCAGGCCGATATAGCCGGGCGAGACGACCGGGCCCGCAACGCAGAGTTCGCCCTCGACGCCGAACGGTGCCCGCCGAGCAGTCCCGTCGGCGGCGCTGAGCACATACGCGTCGACACCCGCGACCACCCGCCCGATCGACGGAATGGTCGGCCAAGCGTCGGGATCGTCCGGGAGCGCGTCCCAACTGCACAGATGTGCCTCGGACGGTCCGTAGGCATTGATCAACCGCGCGTTCGGGTTTCGCCGGAACATCGCCCGCATATCGCCGGTGATCACCAGCCGCTCGCCGGTGACATACACCTCGCGCAGATCCGGCAGGTCCACCGGCGACGATTGAAGCACGGCGGCCAGCTCGCGGAGCGTGACGTAGGGCAGGTAGGCCCGCTCGATCCGCTCGTCGGCCAGCAAAGCGGCCAAGGCCTCGAAATCGGTGCGGGCATCTGCCGGTGGAATCACCAGAGTGCCACCGGCGCAGAGAGTTCCGAACACCTCGATGGCGAACACGTCGAAGGCGGGCGGCATGTACTGCAACGTGCGCGTCCGGCGGTCCCCGGAGAAGATGACCTGGTTGCGCGCCAGGTTTGCCAGCGTGACCTCCGGCAGCCGAACTCCTTTGGGGCGTCCGGTGGAGCCCGACGTGTACACGATGTACGCCGTGTCCTCGGGCACCTTCCGCGCGTCGTCGAATGACGCTGCTCCACTGGCGGTTTCGGATATCTCGAGGACTTCGAGGCCGTCGGGCAACGACATATCCGCGAGGTCGATCTCGGCACTACGCAGCAGAATGGTTGCGCCACAATCGTTCAGTACGAAGTTCAGCCGCTCCCGTGGTTCGGCATCCAAGGTGACGTAGCTGCCACCCGCACGCAGGATGCCGATGACCGTCGCGATCAGTTCGAGGCCGGGCCGCATCAGCACGGCGACCGGCAGCCCGTCCCGGACTCCCCGATCAGCCAGCGTGGCCGCTACCGTGTCTGCGCGCCTCGCCAATTCGGCATACGTGGTCACCGTGCCGTCGGCGATCACCGCGGGTTCCGCACTGGCCGCCGCGGCGCTCGCCTCGAACAGATCGGCGGTCAACTCGGTGCCGAGCTCGGGCGCATCCTTCCGGCGGGCACACAGCCCCGTGATCGCTTGTTCCTCCGCGTCGCTCGTCCAGCGCAGTTCGTTGATCTGCCCGTCCGGCTCCGCGAGCACGCTGTCGACCAAGGTGTGCAGCCGCTGCGCCAGATAGGCCGTGAAGCTTTCACCGTCGGCCGCAGCCGTGACGTGCTCGACGACCAGGGTGTACTGGTCCGCCGTCTCGTCCACCAGGATCGCCAGGTCGTATTTGGCGCCTCCTGGCGCGTGCTCCCAGGTCTGCACGCCCCACTCGGGCAGGTCCAGGCGGCGGGCCGCGGCGGGCATCACGGTGACCATCGCGTTGAACAGTGCCCCGTCCTGCGTGCCACCGGCCGCGCGAACCTCGCCCAGCACCGCCTCCAGTGGCGCGTGCCGGTGCCGAAGCGCCTCCAGCACTTCCCGTTTCACTCTGCGCAATACGTCACGGGCAGTCGCGCCGCGGTCGAGGCGGTGTTGCAGCACAACGGTATTGGCGAGATGGCCGATCACCTCGGCGTCGCCGGCGCCGCGCACCGAGACCGGGATCCCCAGCAGCACTTCGTCCTGCCCGGTCTGCCGGTGCAGCAGCACGAAGCAGAGAGCGACGAAGAACATGCTGGTGGTGATGCCCTCCGCGGCACAGAACTCGCGCACCCGCGCCGAGAGTTCGTCGTCGAGCACCTGCTGCCGGGTCACGTGCCGTGGCGTCCCGGTGCCCGGCAGCCCGAACGGCACTGCCGCGGGGGTTTTCGCCAGCTTCTCCCGCCAGTAATGCAGCGTGTCGGCATTGTCGGCCAACTCTGCCCAGCGTTCGTACGCCTCGGCGGCTTGGCGGTGCGGTCGCTGCGGCGGCTCGTCGCCGTGCACCAGTGCGGTGTAGGTCGCCTCCACCTGGCTGAGATACGGCTTGAACGACATGCCGTCGAAGACCGTGTGGTGAATGTTGAACACCAGCAGGCTCCGGCCCTCGGCGAACCGGAGGTGCCGGACCCGGGCCAGCGGACCACCACGCAGATCGAAGACGGCCCCCGCGACCTCGGCCAGTTGCTCGGCCACCCAGTCCTCGGGATCGCCGCTGTGGTGATCACGCACGTCGACGTCCGGCGCCAGTTCGCCGTGCACCACCTGCCGCAACTCGCCGTCGGCGGTCATCTCGAAGGTGGTGCGCAGCGCGGAATGGTCCCGATGCACGATCCGCAGCGCCTCGACGAGGGCTTGATGGTCGAGCAGGGTGGGCAGCCGCAGCACCAGTGGCTGGTTGTACGCCGTGGGGTCGGCGCCGTAGATGCTGTCGAACCACATACCGGGCTGGGCCGGGGACGCGGGCAGGTGCTGCGCGCCGTTCGCTGTGTGTTGCTCGGTAGCCGTCATGTCAGCCTCGCGCCCGTTTGGTGCGGATCAGGTCGGCGACACCGCGCACGGTGCCGACCCCCACGATGTCGTCGGGTGCCAGTGCGACCCCCGATACCTCCTCCAGCCGAGCGCCGAGGTCGATCAATTGCAGTGAGGTGACACCGCTTTCGATGAGTCCGGCATCCAGATCGATGTCGGCCAGGCCGGTGGCGTTCAGCAAGGTCGTCCGGACGACATCGGCCAGCTGATCCTCGGTTTTGCGCTCCTCGACCGTCGACTCGTCGTCCTCGGCGGGCACCAACCGCGACGAGAGCTCCTTGCGGTCGATCTTGCCGTTGGTATTGCGCGGAAACGCGTCGAGCAGCAACACCGTCGACGGAACCATGTAGTCGGGCAACGACTTCCGCAGATGCTCCGTCAGCTCGTCGGTGGACAGTTCGTGCCCCGTCGTCGGCACACACCACAGCGCCAGCTGACCCGCCGCACCACCGCTCGGCACGGCCTGCGCCACCGCCTGTGCGACGCCGGGGAACGCCTCGGCCGTCACCTCGACATGCCGCGGCTCGACCCGGAACCCGCGCACCTTCACCATCTGGTCGGTGCGGCCCGCGAGCACTATCTCCCCGTCCTCGGTCAGCTTGGCCAGGTCGCCGGTCCGCAGCAGTCGCTGACCGTCGTGCCGAACGAACTTGCGCGCGGTGAGTTCCGGATCGTTGAGGTAGCCCGACGCCACACCGTCACCCGCGATGCACAGTTCGCCGATCCGGCCGGGCGGGCATTCGTCCAGCGCCTCGTCCCGCACCGTCAGCTCGACGGTGGGCATCGGCCGGCCGACCGGGATCTCGGCATCGCACAGGTCCGCCGCGGTGATCTTGTGCACCGCGGTCAGCGCCGAATTCTCCGTGCAGCCAAAGGCATTGAATACATCACCGTCGACCACGGCCAGCGCACGCTCCAGGTGCGACGCGGAGGGGAAGTCGCCGCTGACGATCACCGTTCGCACCTGCGCGAGGCTCTTCGAGTGGTGCTCGACCAGCAGATTGAACAACCCCACGGAGAGGTTGAGCACCGTAATGCCTTCGCGCTCGATGAGTCTCGCGAGATCGCCGAGCGGCGGCATCTCCTGTGGTGCGACGGTGAGCCGGCCACCACGCAGTAGACAGGTCCAGATGTCGGTGGTCGATGCGGCGAACGCGGGCTGCGCGAGTTGCAGGAACCGGTCCGCCGGTCCAGGAGTGAATCCGGTGAGGTGCCGCGAAACCCGCGCGATGCCGCGATGCGCGATCACCACGCCCTTGGGCACACCCGTCGAGCCCGAGGTGAACAGGATGAACGCGGGCGCGGCCGCGGTCACCGCGGACGGCCCCGATTCAGGGGACAACGACGCCGCGGCCGCCAGCAACTCGGTGACCGGCAGGCAGGCCGCCGCGGGGAATCCGTCCGGCGTCTCGCCCGCGTCGATCACCGTGATGGCGGGCTCGGCGGCACGGAACATCCGCGACTTGTGCGCCGCCGGATGTACCGGATTGAACGGCACGACAACGAGACCGGCCTTGAGAATGCCGAGGAACACCTGATAGGTGGCGAGGCTGCGGTCGAGATGCACCCCGACGCGCGCTCCAGGCGGCAGGCCCCGGTCGCGCAGCGCTCGCGCGATGCGGCTGCTGATGGCGTCCAGTTCGGCGTAGGTCAGCGTCGTGCTGCCGTCGGATATCGCCTCGCGGTCGGCGTGCTCGCGTGCGGTGCGCACGAACGCGTCGGCGATCGTCTCGGTGGTGGCCGTCGCGGCCGGGCCCGTCGTGACGGACTCGACCGGGGCGGCGGTCAGTGAGTTCTTCATCGCGCTGATGTCACCGTTCCTTCCGGGGTGGCGGAGCCTCGGCGGCGCGGTGCCAGGCCGAGGTGCCGCAGGCTGGTCCGGCCGAACGGGGTCGACGGATCGACCAGGTCCAGCGGCAGGTCGAAGTGGTCCCGCCCGGACACGACCTGCGCGTCCACCGGGATCTGCTGTGCGGCAAGGTGTTCGGCGTACTGCTCGTGTTGCCGGAGATAGGTTCGCGTTTCGTGCTGCCCCGCGGCGAGCAGGATCGAATCGCACCGCGGGGCGGGCATCCGCAGCGGACTGCACGCGCGGGCGGTCTCGGGGGTCAGCCGGACGGCCTCGTTGACGTAGGTCTCCGGAATCTCGGTGAGGTCGTACAGGCCGCTCAGCAAGCAGGCGCTGCGCACCCTGGGTGCGTCGGTGCCCGCGAGCGCCGCGGCCAGCAGATGCGCGCCCGCGCTGCTGCCCGCTACATGCAACCGCTCCGGGTCGATGCCGAGCAGCGGCCCGGTGCCCGCGAGCCACTCCAGGGCCCGCGCCACCGAGGCGATCATGCCCGGCACCGTGCGGTCCGGGGCGAGCCCGTATCCCACGGCGACATACGCGCAGCCGTGCCGCACCGCCTGCCGGGCCGCGAAACACGCGTCATCGATGCCGGACTCCTGCCAGTGGCCGCCGTGCACGAAGACGAGGGCGGGCGTCTCCGGTCCTCGAATGCCCTGCGGCACAGCGGGAAACACGTGACACCGCTCGCCGTGGCCGGCACCGTAGGGCACCGCGATGTGCACGTCGAGCCGGGACCGGGCGGTGTCGCTGCGCCGCCGGTACCGCCGCAGCGTACCGGCCGGATCACGGGCGGCCGAGCTGGGCGAATACTCGCGGTCCAACTGGGTGAGCTTACTCATCGGCCTTGCGCCCTTCGATGACACCGTGCGGCGTCCAACCCTCGCTACGAATGCGCAGGATGTCGGTGAAACCCGCTGTGCCGAGCCACTCTTCGTGCTCACGCCACGGATAGATCGTCGACTCCTCCGACGGCAACGTGGTGAAGTACACGTTGTCCAGCGCGGTGTAGAGCGGCCCACGACCGTCGTCGGCGGCGAACGCGTTGAATACGATGACCCGCCCGCCCGGCGGCAGTGCCGCGTAGGCCCGTTCGAGCAGCGCCACATTCTGTTCCGGCGACCAGATCACGAACTGGTGGGCGAATAGCGCGGCGTCGTACCCGCCGGGCAGCGGGTCGCCGAACATGTCCCCGGCGACCACGTCGATGCGATCACCGAGCCCGGCGGCGGCGATATTGTCGCCGGCCACCTCGACGGCGCCCTCGAGATCGAACACGGTGATCTTCAAGTGCGGGTGGGCCTGTGCGAGCGCGATCGCGTTGACCGCGTCGCCGCCACCGACGTCCAGGATCCTCGTCACGCCGCTGTAGTCCACCTGGTGCAGCAGCACCGGATTGGACAGCTCCGACCAGGAATGCATGCCGCGGAAGAACAGATTCTCCAGCTCCGGAGTCTGCTCGAGCCTGGTGTACAGGTCGTTTCCGGTGCCGGGCAGGTGTTTCAGGCCGAGGTTCTTGCCGGTGCGCAGCGACTCGGCGTACTCCTTCGCGGGCAGGTAGGACAGCCGCTGCTGGAAGTCGATGATGTTGCGGATGAGCGGCCAGGTGCCGTCTTGCATTGCGGCACGCAACATCTCGCTCAGCGCGTACCGGTCGTCCGCCCGATCGGTGAGGCCGAGCGAGGTGGTGCCGAGCAGCAGCTTGCGCGCCGATTTGACGGGCAGTCCCAGCCCCGCGGCGGCCTCGTCGCTGGTGGCCGGGCCGTTCAGGTCGAGGTATTCGAACAGTTGCAGTTCCGAGGCGGCGCGCAATTGCTGAAAGGCAGCAAAGCCGAACAACACCGGGACGAGCGAGGTGAGGTCGACCGGTTTCGTCAGCTCGGTCTTCGGTTCGGTCATCGTCATCGTGATCGTGTTCCTCCAGCAGTCGGTGATTTCTCTGAGGCCGCGTCTACAGCCGGGTGCGGAATGTCCACAGCTCCGGGAAGAAACGGTGTTCGTTGATGGCGCGCAGCCACGGTGCACCGTCGGTGCCCGCCGTCCCGCTCTTGCCGCCGAGCATGCGTTCCACCACCAGCAGATGCGTTGCCCGCCAATGGGAGAACTGATAGGCGACCTCCAGCAGGCTCTCCGCGAGCCGGTGCGCGCCGGAATACCGGTCCGGCTGCCGGTAGATGTCGAGCCACACGTCCTCCACGAGCGGATTCGACTCGTGCTGCTCGGCAGGCGGTTTCGCCAGGCATTCGTCCGGAACCGAAAATCCTTGCCGAGCAAGGTGTTGCAATACCGTGTCGTACAGCGACGGCTTGCCCAGCTCGGCCCGCAGCATGGGGTGGCCATCTCGGAGAGCCGCCGCCACTTGGCCTTCCGGCCGGTTTCCCATCAGGAACTCCAGGGCACGGTAGGCGAAGGACTGGGTGCCGGAGGCCTCGTTGAGCACGTGCCGGAAGGCCACGAACTCGTCGACCGACATGCCGTTCATCGACTCCCAGCAGGCCACCAGGACCCGCTGCGTGCGGACCGACCGGGACAGCGCCAGACATGCCTCGGGCACGTCGTCGCGTTCCAGCGCCCGGCGGGCGGTGTCGAGATCGTCGATCACCGCGCGGAACAACAGTTCTTTGACGTGGCTGATCAGGATGAAGTTCAGCTCGCCGCGGGCCTCACTACGCGGACGCTGCAACTCGTGCAGCTCGTCCATGTGCGCGTAGGTGACGTACTCGGGGGCGAGATACTCCGGCGCGCTGGTCATCGCACTCCTTCCACGGCGCGGCCGAGCGCGTCGACCGCGCGCCACACCTGCTCGTGCGTCACGTACAGCGGCGCGAAGGCGAAACGGATCAGATCGGGTGGTCGCGAGTCGACGTGCACGCCGCGGTCGGCGAGCGCACGTTCGACGGCGTCGGCGTCGGGCACCCGAAGCGCGAGATGGCCACCGCGGCGGTCCGCTTCTCGCGGAGATGCGAGGCGGCGCAACAGTTCCGGGTCACGCTCGGCGAGGCACTCCAGGAAGAACTCGCTGAGCTCCCGAGTGCGCTGATGCAATGCGTGGATGCCGACCTCCACCAATGGGGCGAGGGCATGGTTCAACGCGGCGAGGCTGAGCAGTGGCGGTGTGCCGGTGCGGGCCTGTTCGATATCGGTGGCCGGCTCGAAGACCGGACCCATCTCGAACGGCCTGGCGTGCCCGTGCCACCCCGTCAGCGGGAAGTCCACGGTCGACTGGAATCGAACGGGAAGGTAGAGGAAAGCCGGCGCGCCCGGCCC
Organism: Nocardia suismassiliense; assembly: GCF_900269665.1. Classification (GTDB taxonomy): domain Bacteria; phylum Actinomycetota; class Actinomycetes; order Mycobacteriales; family Mycobacteriaceae; genus Nocardia; species Nocardia suismassiliense. Next base: position 3,521,142 of record NZ_LT985361.1, on the reverse strand, counting down.
GCCGCCGAGGTACTTATAGCCGCAGCCGACGGCGAGGTCGACCGCGTTCGCGTCGAGGTCCACCGGGAGTACCCCCGCCGCATGGCTGAGGTCCCATAGCGACAGCGCGCCTGCCGCGTGACACAACGCGGTGGTCGGCCGGATCTCCCGCCGCTCGCCCGTGCGGAAGTCCACGGGTGCGGCCAGCGCCGCCGCGACTTGCTGACCGTGCTCGCGCAGGTAGGCGTCGAAGCCGGTCCGCGACTCGGCGACGAGCTCACGGTCCAGCAGGCGGGCCACCGAAGCGGCGATGTACAGGTCGGTCGGGAACGACTCGGCCTCGATCAGCAGCACCGGGCGGTCCGGCCGCAGGCGGCATGCGGCGACCAGGGCGTTGAACAGTGTTGTCGAGGTCGTCTCGCCGGCCACCATGAGCTGCCCGGGGCCCGCGCCCAGCAGCAGAGCCAGCTTGTCGCCGACGGTGCGCGGCAGCTCCAGCCAGCCGTCCTGGAACCAGGCCTGCACCTGGCGGGGCGCCCACTGCTCGGTCACTACGCGGTCGAGTTCGCCCGCAAGGCTTTCCCGCGGCGGGCCGAGGGAGTTTCCGTTGAGGTGGATAGCGCCGTCGGTGGCGAACCCACGTGCGTACCCGGTGCGCGGATCGAGATCGTCGCGACGCCGCGCCTCATCGAGCATGCCCGTGCTCGGCACGGTCAGTGACTCCGGCCGAATCGTCATGACTCACTCGCTTTCTCGTCACTCGCCGGGATCCACACCTGTCCGGTGATGCGCACGCTCGCGGTGGCGCCGTGGATCGAACCGGTGCAGCCGAAGACCGACTCGCTCCCGCTGCCCGTTACCTGTCGAACCGTCACGGGTGCCTCGTCCCCCGCCAAGTCGAGGGCGGTGAGCCCGAGAGCGGCTGCGGCGGGCAGACATCCGGCGTCCTCCGGGATGCCGAACCCCGGGGCGAAGACGCGGGCGAGCACCTCGTGCCGGTCCGGATCCCAGCGGAAGGCCGTGAGGTCGGTGAGCCCCAGTTCCCGCATGCGATCGAGATCCGGCACCGGCAACGCGCGTGGGTCCTCGGTGACGCGCACGAAGTTGAAGGCTCGGCCGACGCCACCGGCGTGCGGTGTGCCGACGGGCCACCCGAACACTGTCGGGTCGTGCGGAATCTCTTCGCGCACAACGGGTCCGTCGAACGGCACACGCACCTCGCGGCCGTCGGTCCACAGCCACTGGCAGCCGACCTCGGCGGTCCGGCCGACCTCACCGGGTTCGAGATGGCCGGTCCGGACCAGACAGGCGGCCACACCGGCGAGCGAATGTGTGCCGAACGGAGTTTCCCCGTCGGCGTTGAAGATTCGCGAGCCGAACGTGCGTTGGGCTCGAGAGCACTCGTCGACCAGGACCGTCTCGGTCGAATTGCTGTGGCGCGCATGCGCGGTGGCCGCTGCGACTACGTCCTCATCGGACCGGTCCGCCGGGACGAGCACGTCCAGGGTGCTGCCCCGGCCCGCCGCGGCGCCGAACATGTCCACTGTCGTCACTCGCATCACTCGCCCCCTAGGTGCTTCTCGGCGAAATCGACGATGACCTGCTCGTCGCCCTGGTACGGCTGGTCCGGGCGGGGCCAGTGCACGACGAGATCGGTGATGCCGACCTCGGCGAGCTCGCCCGCGGCGTCCTCGTAGGCGGCCAGCGAGCTGGTGATCCCGCCCGCCGCCGCGTCGGCGACGAACAGCTTGCCCAGGCCGGCCGGGTCCCGGCCGGCCCGCTCGCACGCGGCCTCGATGCCGCGCACCTGGTCGCGCAACAGGGGAACGACCTCGCGCAACGGCCGCATGCGAAAGTCGTTGGGTGGTCCGGACGTGATCCAATACCGCGCGTACTCGGCGGCCAGCGCCATGCCCCTCGGCCCGGTCGCGGCCACGGCGAAGGGCAGGCGCGGCGCCTCGCCGGCGCGCGGGTGGAAGTTCACGCCCGATGCGGTGTACCAGCGTGACACCTTTGTCACGGAGCCGCGGGCAAGCACTGCGTCCAGCAGTTCGACGAACGCCTCGAATCGATCGGCGCGTTCGCGCGGGCCGAGATCCGGCCCGCCGAGCACGCTCGCATCGAATCCCGGTGCGCCGGAACCGAGTCCGCAGATCAACCGCCCGCTCGCGATGTCGTCGACGCTGACGAGTTCCTTGGCGAGCGCGACGGGGTGCCGGAAGTTCGGGGTGGCCACGAGGACGCCGAGGCCGATGGTGTTCGTGACGGTCGCGGCGGCCGTGAGGGTCGGGATCGAGCCGTACCACGGGCGGTCGGCGAGCCAGCGCCACATCAGATGGTCGTAGGTCCAGGCGTGCTGGTAGCCGAGCTGCTCGGCGGCGCGCCAGCGATCGGCGGCGATCTTCCACTCGTGCTCGGGTAACAGGACGATGCCGTGCTTCATCGGCGCGCCTCCTCGAGTCGCATGTCCGATACCAGCCGGGCCGCCCGGTCCATCACCTCGAGAATGCCGGTCACCAGTGGCTTCATCACGCCGCCCGACTGGTTGGCGACGACCGGGTGGTGGCGCCCGTCGACATTGGGATACAGCCCGTTGTACTCCAGATCCGCAGCGAGTTCCGCGATGCGGGAGTCGAGCTGTGCGACGAATTCGGCGTGGCTGACGGGGCGCCGGACGGTCAGGAAGAAGTTGTCGTAGAGGTCTTCCTTCTCCCGCGACACACTCACCCCCGGTGCGCCCGCAGACTTCTGCAACAGCGAGTGACCGTCCGGCACAAGATGATCGGCGATATGGCTGTGCGTGGCCTCGTTGCGCGCGACCGCTTCGTCGAGCGCCGTGCACGCCGGGTCGTCCTGCCAGGGCATCTTGCCGCGGAACAGGCGGCGGACCGGCCGGTAATCCGGAGCCCAGGTGCCGCTGAAAGCCGGGTGCTGCAACGCCATTCGCACTCGGGTGTAGGCGTGGTAGTGGTCTCGGGGAACGGTGGACGAGTAGAGCAGCATGGCGCTGTACCCGTCGACACAGGTGGTCAAGAGGTCGAGTTCGCGTTCGTCGGGCCCGTCGTCCTCGGGGTGGTGCCAGACGACGTCGCACATCGCCCGCCACAGCAGGAACGAAAGCTGGTGCCCCGCGATCCAGCGGTACCAGAACAGCCGCTCCTCCTCGACCGGCCGGGTGCCGAAGATGTCGTACTCCGGCAGCTCCCGGTCGGCGACCTCGGCTTCGGCTGCGTCCGAGCATGTTTCGAAGGCGTGGCCGAGCGGCGGCATGAACAGCAGGTGCGGCGTCAGCGCGGGCGGGCGATGCTTGCCCGACGCGGCGGAATCGTATCTATGGCCGATGCTCACGATCCCGCTCCCGGAAAATAGACGAACTCGAGCTCGAGGCCGTTCGGGTCCAGGACGTAGAGGCTCTGCATCCCGTCCGGGTCGGTCACGATGTCGGACGGCGGGTCGTCCCTGGTCCAGTGGATGTCGGTGGACTCCCTGGCCTTCAGCCACTGCTCCCGCAGCGCTACCAGGTCCGCCGCCCGGTCCACCGTGATCCCGACATGCTGATACTGATAGCCGAGCGGGTCAGGGGTGTCCCTGCTGTGCCCGGCCCGGTCGAAGACGTGGAACCGGACGTCTCCCTTCTTCAGCTCGGCCAGCTTCTCGATTCCCGGCAGTCGCTCGAGGGTGAGCGGGGAGAAGTCGGCGAGCGACCATTCCACGGTGGCGCCGAGGAATTCCTGGTACCACCTGATCGTGGAGTCCACGTCGTCGGTCTGGATGGCGAGGTGGTGAAATCTCGGCGCGATGTCAAGCCCGTGCATCGGATGCCTTTCCGTCGCGAATGTGCTCGTGGTGGGCCCCTCACCGCAGGAGGCGGGAGGGATTCGTCCCAGCACTTTCCATCCTCGGCCGACGGCGACGTCCGGGCAATCAAATGGGCTTCAAGAAACTCTTAAATCGCTGTCAGACAACAATTGTCGTTGTTTTCCGAAATCATGTGCTCACCTTGGGTTTAAGGGTCGCTCACCCGGTTACCTGGGCGCACAACGACATACGACAGCGCGCGCAGGCACGCGTAGCGCGCGGGCTGTAGTGAACAGCCCGCTATGCGAAAACCAGACGTGGCAACCGCTACGAACGCTTGCCGGCTTCCGCTGCCGGCACCTTCTGCAGCACAACGTCTTCGGAGCCGTGTGCACGCTGCATCAGGTCGGGTATCAGCGTGAGCAGACCGAGCAAGGCCATTCCCGCACCGATCCACAACGGCGCCGTGAGGCCGAGCCCGGCACTGATCCCGATGCCGCCCAGCCACGGACCGATCACCACGCCGATATTGATGGCGGAGCCGTTGACCGTGTTGACCAGTGCACCCTCGTTCGACACCGACATCACCCTGGCCGCCATGGCGGGGTTGAGCGGAAGGCCGATCAGGCCGAGCAGCACGGTCGCCACGAGCGTCGGCGCCTTGTATTCGACGCACAGCGCGAACGCGGCCAGCACCAGCATCAAGGCGATGAGACCACCGAACAGGATCGGCCGGGTGTAGCGGTCGGCGAACCGGCCGACGACGGCGTTACCGATCACCGTGGCGATCCCGTACACGCCGAACAGCACCGGCACCGTCGCGGGCGCGAAGTGCGTGGCATCGGTGAAAATCGGTGAGAGGTAAGTGAATCCGGCCACGACCGAACCGATGACGAGGGCATTGGTGGCATACGCGCCCCACAGTCGCAGGTTGCGGAAGTCCTGGATCTCGGCCCGGAAGTCCAGCGTTTGCGCGTTGCCGCCGGACGGCACCAGCAGTACGACCGCCGCGATACACGCGACCGCCAGCAGGTCGACCAGCCAGAAACTGGCCCGCCACCCGAAGTGCTGCTCGATGAAGGTGGCCAGCGGCAAGCCGACCACCTGGGCGACCATCATGCCGCCGTACAGCACCGACATCGCCCGCCCGCGCCGCTCGGCGCCGACGAGTCGCACGCAGACTGCGGCGCCCACGCCGAAGAACGCCGAGGCGGCCAGCGCGGTGATCACCCGGGCCACCACCAGCACCCAATAGTCCTGTGCCAGTGCGCCGATCGTCTGTCCGAGCACGAACACCACGAGCAGCCAGATGAGCGACTTTTTCTGCGCCACCTTCGAGAGGCCGACGATCAGGATCGGACCGCCGACGACCATGCCGAAGGCGAAGATCGAGACGAGGTAACCCACGGCGGCGATGGACACGCCGAGGTCGCTCGAGATGCCGGGAATCAGTCCGGCAACCATGATTTCGGTGGTGTTGAGGCAGAAAACACCCAGGCCCAACACATAGACGGCGAAAGGCATGACTTCCCCTCCGGGGCGGCTTGTTCGATCCTCAGTCGTCGGACGGCTGCGCGAAGGCGGTCCACCGGTTGCCGAACGGATCGGTGAACTGGCCGATGACCAGGCCCTTCGCATCGGAGAACGGATCCATTACCCGCTGGCCGCCTGCCTGTTCACAGCGCGCGAGCAGGTCGGGGACGTCGGTGACGAGCAGTCCGGGAATCGCGTAGTCGGTCGGGTTCGGCAGCGCCGACACATCCATCGTGCCGCCGATCGGCTCCTCGGCCCCGCCGGGCGTGACGGCGTAGTAGATCGCGCCTTCGGCCGCTTCGTCCAGCTCGTAGGTCCAGCCGAAAGCCTGTTCGTAGAATTTGCGTGTCGCGGCGAGATCCGTTGTCCCGATCTCGAACCAGGCCGTACCATTCGGCACCGGTGCGGGGCGAGAGTCCTTGCGCGCCACGGGTTCGAACAGACCCAGCTGATTTCCCTGCACGTCGGCGATCACTGCATGGATGTCACCTGCAGAGGTACGCGCAGGAGGCTCGATAACCTTGGCGCCCAACGATTCCAGCTGCGGTATGGTCGCCGCGACATCCTCTTGGACCACGCTGATCCACAGCGCGTCGCGGCTGCCACGGCGCAACGCGCCCATGCTCGCCACCGCACCGGGCGCGGTGATCGTGTAATAGTCGGGTTCGTCGCCGAAAGATGTTAGCTGCCAGTCGAATATGTCCTGGTAGAACTGCTTGCTTCGGGCGGGATCGGTGGCGGTGATCTCGAACCACCCCACGGTCGAAGGGCGCAAGCCAAGGGTGCCCATAACCACTCCTTCTGTGTGACAGAGTACGAGTTGGTGTCACTACCGTAAACTAGTTTCCAGCCGGAAATCAAGCCAACTAGTTTCCTATCAGAAATCAAATCCGTGCCCGGTGAGGAGAGACCAGTGCCCCCTGACGAAGACCAGCACAGCGAAGTACTCGACTGGCAGGCCGGGATCGAGAACGCGCTGGCCCACCTGACCTGCGTCCTCGTCGCACGACGCACCAGAACGACACCCGAGCGGGTGACCTGGCAGCAGTACGACGTGCTGGAGATGCTGCGGCTGCGCGGCCCGATGACGCCATCGGCCCTGAGCGATTCGCTGAGCGTGTCCCGCCCGACGATGTCCAAAGCCCTTCGTGTACTGAAGGATCAGGATCTGGTGGAGCAGGCGGCGCTCGGCACCGACCGGCGCGAACAGACGACCTCGCTCACCGCGGCCGGGCTCGAATTCCTCGACCGCGCGGCCGAATGCCGGCGGGACAACGCCAGGATCGCCGAGTCCGTGCTCACCCCGGACGAGCAGGCCGTGTTCGCCGAACTCTGCGGCAAGGTGGCCGAGGCCATCCACGCGGCCGGACAGCCCGCGCCGGTCTCCTCGTGAACCCGCGAGTTATGTACGGCTTCAAGAGGTTTTGACGGTAATTTGAAAGTTCCATGAATGTGCCGGACCCTGCGGTCCGGTTATGTTCGACGTATTGGAATGGGCCGCAGCCGGCGTGCTGGCATACCGCCCACCACCATTGCGTCGAAAGGAGTTTGCCGTGCCTGATATCAGCGCCGGCACAATACGCTCGCTGACGAGCGTCGAATTTCTCGATCGCCGAGCCGATCATGCCGGACGGGAGCCGAAGCGGTGAGCCGCGCGGATCTGTCCGAGAAATCGGCGGTCATCGGTTTCGATCCGATCGAGCGCAACTGGGTCACCGGCACCGCGGCCAGTGCGTCGTTCGCCGACGCACCCGCGCTGGCGGGCGAGCTGCTCGTCGATGACGAGTCCCGCGCAGCGGTCGCCACCGACCTCGGAAACATCACCAACCACAAGCCCGCTGCGGTGCTGCGGCCGCGCTCGGCGGACGACATCGCCGCGATGGTCCGCTTCTGCCGCGCCCATGACATCAGCGTGTCGGTGCGCGGCCAGGCGCACACCACCCTCGGCCAGGGCCTGTCCGACGGACTGGTCATCGAGAACCGGTATCTCAACCGAATCCACTCCATCGGCCAGGACGTCGCGGAGGTCGACGCGGGAATCCTGTGGAAGGACCTCGTCGACGCCGCCTATGAACGCACACCGAAACTCACCCCGCCCGCCGTCACCGGATACACCTCGCTGACGGTCGGCGGCACCCTCTCGGTGGGTGGCCTCGGCGGCTTGGTCGGCGCGCTGAACACCGGACTCCAGGTCGATCACGTGCGCGAACTCGAGGTGGTCACCGGGACCGGCGCGATCGAACGCTGCTCGGCCGAGCAGAAACCCGACCTGTTCGAGGCGGTGCTCGGCGGTCTCGGCCAGTGCGGCATCATCACCAAGGCCGTGCTCGACCTGGTGCCCGCGACCGAACGTGCCCGCACCTACGTGCTGGAGTACACCGACAACGCCGATTTCTTCCGCGACGTGCGCACGCTCATCGAACGACCGGTCATCGACCACGTCTATGCCGAGCTGTACTCGCCGGAGTCCGCGCCGACCCACCGGCTGTACGCGACCGTCCTGTACGACCCGGCTACCCCGCCCGACGACCAGGTCGCCGCCGAGGGGCTGACCATCGCGCCGCTCATCGACGACACCAGCTACCTGGACTACGTCTACAAGATCGACACGCTGGTCGACGGCATGCGGGAGACGGTGAACTGGGACCGGCTCGTCAAGCCCTGGTACGACGTGTGGTTGTCCGGCGCCGTGGTCGAGGACTATGTCGCCGAGGTCCAGTCGCAGCTCAGCGCCCGCGATATCGGCCCGTTCGGGATCAGTTTGCTCTACCCGCAACGGCGTTCGCACATGACCAGGCCCTATCCGCCGGTGCCCGAGGCGAAGGGATCCGACTGGGTGTTCGTCCTCGACATCAACACCGTGGCCGAGACCCCCGGCATCGATCCGGCGTTCATCGAGGAAATGCTCGACCGCAACGACCGAATGTTCGCGCACGCGCGGGCGGAATACGGCGCCGTGCTCTACCCGATCGGCTCGCTGCGTTTCACCGCGCAGGACTGGCGTGCTCATTACGGCGACAAATGGACGGCGTTCCGGGCCGCGAAAACCCGCTACGACCCGAGCGGCCTCCTCGCGCGCGGTCTGCACATATTCGACGACGAATAAACACATTTCAGTCGATCGAACGTCGAATTTCTTATTCGTCCGTCGACAACGCATTCGAAATCGTAGGGAGTACCCTCATGCCTCCATCCAAGCCCGAGCTGACCGGGACGACCGGTGCCGTGGCCAGCACCCACTGGCTGGCCTCCGCGGCGGGCATGCGCATTCTGGCCAACGGCGGCAACGCATTCGACGCCGCGGCCGCCGCCGGATTCGTGCTCCAGGTGGTGGAACCACACTTCAACGGCCTCGGCGGCGACCTGTCCGTAGTGGCGCACCAGGCCGGACGCGATGACGTGCAAGCGATCTGCGGCCAGGGGCCGATGCCCCGCGCGATCGGCATCGACACCTTCGCCGAGCTCGGGCTGCGCAGCATCCCCGGCTCCGGCCTGCTGCCCGCCTGCGTGCCCGGCGCGTTCGGCGGCTGGATGCGGCTGCTCGCCGAGTTCGGCACCATGCACCTGGCCGACGTACTGCAACCTGCGATCGGCTACGCGGACAACGGTTTTCCGCTGTTGCCCGAGACCGCGCGGGCTATCGAGGTGCTCGCTCCGCTGTTCCGCGACGAGTGGACCGGATCGGGCCAGACGTATCTGAAGGGCGGCGTGGCCCCCGCCGCGAGCAGCCGCTTCCGTAATCCGGCGCTGGCCAACACCTATCAGCGTCTGATCAAGGCGGCGGAGTCCGCGTCGGCCGACCGCGCAGCCCAGTACCAGGCCGCGCACGATGCCTTCTACAAAGGCTTTGTGGCAGAAGAGATCTCCGAGTTCCTGGCCGGCGGGCCGATGCTGGACGCCACCGGCCGACGGCACCGCGGGCTGCTGACCGTGGACGATCTCGCCGGCTGGCAGGCGACCGTGGAGACCGCGCCGAGCCACGGCTACGGTCCGTACCAGGTCTTCAAGCCGGGACCGTGGTCGCAGGGGCCGGTGTTCCTGCAGCAGATCGCGCTGCTCGACGGATTCGATCTGGCGAAGATGGGTCCGGGCAGCGCCGACTACATCCACACCGTGATCGAGTGCACGAAGCTGGCGATGGCCGATCGTGAGGCCTGGTACGGCGATCCGGCCTTCAGCGAGGTGCCGCTGGCCGGGCTGCTCGACGAGGACTACACCAAACAACGACGCGAACTGGTCGGCCCGCGGGCCGCACTGGATCTTCGGCCCGGTTCGCCCGGTGGCCGCACCTCCTTCATTCCGGAACGGGCCGCGCTGGAGTATCCGGAAGCCGACTCCGAGTGGATGTCGCAGCTGCGCAACGGATTACCGACGATCCTGCAGGAAACCACGACGAAGGGCGACACCGTCACCGTCACCGCCGTCGACCGGCACGGCAACATGGTCGCCGCCACCCCCAGCGGTGGCTGGCTGAAGAGTTCACCCGCGATCGCGAGCCTCGGCTTCCCGCTCGGCACCCGCGGCCAGTGTGGCTACCTCGCCGAGGGCCACCCGAACACGCTGGCGCCCGGCAAACGACCGCGCACCACCCTCAGTCCGAGCGTGGTGCTGCGCGACGGCCGCCCGTTCGTCGCCTTCGGCACCCCCGGCGGTGACCGGCAGGACCAGTGGACGTTGCAGTTCTTCCTCAACGTCGCCGACTTCGGACTCGACTTCCAGAGCGCGACCGAGACCACCGCCTTCCACACCGATCAGGTGCCTGCGTCGTTCACCCCGCACGCACACCGGCCCGGTGTGCTGGTGGCCGAGCAGACCTGCGATCCGGCCGTCGTCCAGCAGCTGGCACAGCGCGGCCACGAGGTGGAACTCGTGCCCGCGTACTCGCTGGGCCGGGTCTGCGCGGCCGGGTTCACCGCGGACCAGGAGTTCGTCCGAGCGGCCGCCAGCCCGCGCGCCCGGCACGCCTACGCGGTTGCCGAATAGCGCTCGGCCACACCACCTTCGAAAGGAACAACGATGACGATCACCGAACACCGTCCGGAGATCATCGAACTCACCGACGAGCAGCAGCGCCGAGAGTGGCAGGCCTTCACCCTGTCCGACCTGCCCGAGATGATCAGCGCGATGCACGTCTGTCACGCGGTACGGGCGATCGCCGACACCCCGCTGCTGGAACGCCTCCGCTCCGGCCCGCGCAACCCCGCCGACGGCCTGCTCGCCGGCATCGACCCCGACATGGGACCCGGCTTCCTGCGCTATCTGGTCAATCGCGGCATCCTCGAAACCCGGGGCGAGGAGTACTTTCTGACCCGGCTGGGCGAGTTCCTCACCACCGATGTCTCGCTGGCCCGCCTCGGCGTCTACGTCGACGCGTACGGCATGGTGACCAGCCGGACCGGTGACCTGCTCACCGGTAAAGCCGTCTACGGCAAGGACGTGGTCCGCGACGGCGGAAAGCTCGGCGCGCACTGCGACACCCTGTTCTCCGCCTTCCACACGCCGACCCTGCTCACCGCGATGCGCGGCCGCAACGTGCAGCGCATCCTCGACATCGGCTGCGGCGGCGGGCAATTGGTGGTGGACGCCTGCCTGCGCGACCCCTCGCTCACCGGTATCGGCTTGGACATCGACGCCGACGCCGTGGCGGTGGCCAACGAGCACGCCCGGACGTCCGGCGTCGCGGATCGGGTCCAGTTCGTCGTCGGCGACGCCTTCGCCCCGAAGACCTGGCCCAAGGAGTGTTTCGAGGCCGACGGGCTGTGCATGATGAGTGCGCTGCACGAGCACTTCCGGCACGGCGAGCAGGCGGTCATCGACCTGTTGAACGAGATCGGGGCCACGTTCCCGGATTTGAAGATCCTGCTGATCGGCGAACCCGAAATCCGTTACGACAGCAGGGAAAACGACGACGACTTCTTCCTCATCCATGTGCTGACCGGGCAGGGTCTCCCCCGCGACCGCGCCGCCTGGTTCGACGTGTTCGCCAAGTCCGAGCTGACCTGTCGCCGGATGTACACGCGGCCGGAAGCCGGTCCCCGGCTGTGCTTCTACGATCTGGCCGGAAAGGACCAGCCGTGACCACCACCGAAACCACCGCGGCCGAGACCGATCTGGATCTCTTCTCGACCGAAGCATTGCTCGATCCGGCTCCCTGCTACCGGACCTTGCGAGACCTGGGTCCCGTTGTCCACATGACCGAACACGACCTGTACGGCCTGTTCCGTTACGACCAGGTGCGCGCGGCGCTGGTCGACTGGGAGGGTTTCAGCTCCGCCCAGGGCATCGCGATGAACACCACCGCCAACGAACTCTCCGACGGCTCACTGCTTTCCATGGACCCGCCGCGACACCGTGCGGTGCGCAAGGTTCTCGACGACGCGCTGCGCCCCAAGTACGTGCGCAAGGTCGCGGGCAATATCGAGCACCTGGCCGACCAGCTGGTCGATGACCTGATGCAGCGCGAAACCTTCGACGGCGTCACCGATTTCGCGGCCAAGCTGCCGGTGGACATCGTGATGGATCTCATCGGCTTTCCCCGTGACGAGAACCGGGACAAGATTCTGGTCTGGGCGCTCGGCGCCTTCAACTACTTCGGGCCGCCCGGCGAACGTCAGCTGTCGACCTTCCCCGATGTGCAGGCGCTGATGCAGTATCTCGTCACCGACGCGACGCCGGACAAACTGCTGCCCGACAGCTTCGGCCAAATCGTTTGGCAGGCCGCCGATCGCGGCGAGATCAGCGAGAACGAAGCCCTGATGACCATGAGCGCGTACGCCTGCGCCGGGTTGGACACCACCATCGCCGGGGTGGCCAGCACCCTCTGGCTGCTGGCGCAGCACCCGGACCAGTGGGCGGCCGTGCGGCAGGACCCGAAGCTCGTCCCCGGCGCATTCCTGGAAGGCGTCCGGCTGGAGACGCCGATTCAGCACTTTTCCCGGGTCACCACCGCGGACCGGGAGGTCGAGGGCGTGACGATTCCCGAAGGCGCCCGGGTCCTCGTGTCCTACGCCGCCGCGAATCGGGACGAACGCCACTACCCCGACCCGGACCAGTTCCAGGCGGACCGCAATCCGGCCGACACAGTCGGTTTCGGCTTCGGCGTGCACAACTGCCCGGGGCGCACCCTCGCCTCGATGGAGGCGCACGCGCTGTTCGTCGCGCTCGCCAAACGAGCGACCACGGTCGAGCTCGCCGGCGACCCCATCCGGACGCCCAACAACATCACCCGGGGACTGGACACGCTCCCCGTCCGTATCTCCTGAAAGGGGGCGACCATGAAAGCGGCACAGATCGTCGAGTACGGTGCCCCACTCGAACTACGCGAAATCCCCGACCCCGCACCGGAACCGGACGGGGTGGTGCTCGAAGTCCTCGCCACCGGCATCTGCCGCAGCGACTGGCACGCCTGGATGGGTGACTGGGGGTGGATGGGCGGACAGGTCGTGTTGCCGCGCACACTGGGTCACGAGATAGTCGGCACGGTGCGCGCCGTCGGCGCCGACGTTCGCGGTGTGCGGGTCGGCGACCGGGTCACCACACCGTTCCACTTGGCCTGCGGCACTTGCGCGTACTGCCGTTCGGGGCACGCCAATGTGTGCGACAACATGCAGGTGCTGGGCTTCTGGTGCGACGGCGGTTACGCCGAGTATGTGCGAATCCCCAACGCCGACTTCAACTGTGTGCACATTCCGGACGAGCTCCCGTCCGTCGCGGCCAGCGCTATCGGCTGCCGCTTCATGACGGCCTTCCACGCGGTCACCGAGCAGGGGCAGGTCCGTCCCGGCGAGTGGGTCGCGGTGCACGGTGTCGGTGGTGTCGGCTTGGCGGCCGTGCAGATCGCCGGTGCCGCAGGAGCTTCCGTGGTCGCGGTGGACATCGACGCAGGCAAGCTCGCGCTCGCCAAAGAGCAGGGTGCGGTGCACACCATCGACGCGAGCGTCGAGCAGGACGTGCCGGCGGCGGTACAGGATCGCACCGGCGGCGGTGCGCACGTCTCGATCGACGCACTGGGCACTCGGGCGACGGTGGTGAATTCCATACGCTCGCTGCGTAAACGCGGTCGCCACGTCCAGGTCGGGCTGACCAGCGCGGCGGATGCCGGCGAAATCGCGCTCCCCGTGGACGCCATCACCATCGGCGAGCTGACCATCGTCGGCTCGCACGGCAATCCGCATTCCAGTTACCCGCAGCTGCTCTCGCTCGTCGCGTCCGGCAAGCTCGCGCCGCAGACCCTGGTGCAGCGCACCGTCTCGCTCGACCAGGCCGGGGATGTGCTGTCCGCAATGAGCGATTTCACCACCAACGGCATCACCGTCATCGACCGCTTCTGATGCGGACCGGGAGGACTCGTGAATACCTCAGGTAACACCGTGGGCGACGCCGCCCGCGACTTCCTGTCCCGTGCACAGCGGCTGTACATCGACGGCGCCTTCGTCACCGCGGCGACCGGGCGCACGTTCAGCACGATCGATCCGTCCACCGGCGAGCACATCACGGAGATCGCGCATGCGGGATCTGCCGATGTCACGGCCGCGGTGACCGCGGCCCGTGCCGCACTCGACGGGCCGTGGAGCCGGCTGTCGGCGGCCGACCGCGGCCTGCTGCTGTCCCGGCTCGCCGACCTCATCGAGAGCAATGGTGACGAGCTCGCCGAGCTCGAATCCCTCGATGCGGGCAAGCCCATCACGATGACCCGTGCGCTGGATGTGCCTGCGGCGGCGGCGCAGTTCCGCTACTTCAGCGGCTGGCCCGCGCGCATCGAAGGCGAGACGATCCCCGTCGCGATACCGAATACGTTGTGTTACACCAGGAAAGAGCCGGTCGGGGTGTGCGCCCAGATCATTCCCTGGAACTTCTCGCTGTTGATGACGGCGTGGAAGCTCGGGGCAGCGCTGGCCGCCGGCTGCACGGTGGTGCTCAAACCCGCGGAACAGACGCCCTTGACCGCGCTGCGCCTGGCCGAGTTGATCGAGGCCGCCGGTTTCCCGGCGGGCACGGTCAATGTGCTGACCGGTGACGGCGAAACCGGTGCGGCACTGGTGGATCACCCGGGCGTCGACAAGATCGTGTTCACCGGGTCCACCGCGGTAGGGCGCGAGATCGGCGCGAAGGCCGGGGCGCAGCTCAAGCGGGTGACATTGGAACTCGGCGGGAAGAGCCCGAACATCATCCTGCCGGACGCCGACCTCGAAGCCGCTATTGCGGGGAGCTACAACGGGATCTACTTCAATACCGGCCAGGCCTGCAACGCCGCATCCAGGCTGTACGTGCACCGGAGTGTGTTCGACGAGGTGATCGAGGGGCTGTCGGCGCGGGCGAAGAGCGCGCAGGTCGGTCCGGCGCTGGATCCGGCCACCGAGTGCGGGCCGGTGGTTTCGGCCGAGCAGTACCGCCGGGTGCGTGGCTACCTCCGCGACGGGGTCACCGAGGGGGCGACATTGACGTTCGGTGAAGTTCCCGCATCGGAGCCGGAGGGCGGATTCTTCATTCGCCCAGCACTTTTCACCGATGTGACACCGGACATGCGGATCTGCCGCGAGGAGATCTTCGGGCCGGTGCTGGTCGCGACCCCCTTCGACAGCATCGACGAAGCCGTGCACTCGGCCAATGCCACCGACTACGGGCTCGCGGCCGGGGTCTGGACCCAAAACCTCAGCGACGCACACACTCTCGCCGCTCGCCTGCACGCGGGCTCGGTCTATCTGAATACCTGGGCGCCCGGTGATCCGGCCGCGCCCTTCGGCGGTGTCAAAGCGTCCGGCGTCGGCCGGGAAATGGGCCGGGCCGGGCTCGACGCCTATCTCGAACCGAAGACCGTGTGGGCGACCCTCGCGTGACGACAGCGAAAGGATAAGACGATGTGTGGAATCGCCGGTTGGGCGGATTTCGATCGTGATCTCACTGCCGAGCGCCCCGTTCTGCAGAAAATGGTGGACACCATGGCTTTGCGCGGTCCCGATGACGAGGGACTGTGGCTACATCCGCATTGCGCGCTAGGGCATCGGCGACTCTCGGTGATCGACCTCGAGGGTGGCAGACAGCCGATGGTCACGCCGGAGACGTTGCCCGGCGGCACGCCGCTGGCCGCGATCAGCTACAGCGGTGAGGTCTACAACTTCATCGAACTTCGCGACGAACTCACGGCGCACGGCCACCGTTTCAGGACGCGAAGCGACACCGAGGTCGTCCTACGCGCCTATCTGGAGTGGGGCGCGGATTTCGTGCGGCGACTGAACGGCATGTTCGCCTTCGCGATCTGGGACAGCCGCGCCGAGGAATTGCTGCTGTATCGGGACCGTTTGGGCGTCAAGCCGCTGTTCTACTATCCGACCCCCGCCGGAGTGCTCTTCGGGTCCGAACCGAAAGCGATTCTCGCCCATCCGGAAAGCCGGGCGGTACTCACCCTCGATGGGCTGCGCGACGTGTTGTCCTTTGTCCGGGTTCCCGGGCAGACACCACTCGACGGCATGTACGAGGTGCGTCCCGGGCATATCCTCCGGGTTCGCCATGGCCGGCGGACCGAGGAGAAGTATTGGGAACTGGAATCCCGGCCGCACACCGACGACATCCCCGCGACCGTCGGCGCGGTGCGCGAGTTGCTGGAAGACATCGTTTCTCGTCAACTGGTCGCCGACGTTCCGCTGTGCACCCTGTTGTCCGGCGGTTTGGATTCCAGTGCATTGACCGCCCTGGCGCAGCGCAGGCTCGACGCCGACGGCGGCGGGCGGATTCGCAGCTTCTCGGTGGATTTCGAAGGACAGGTGGAGAATTTCGCGCCGGAGCCGCTGCGCGAAGCGCCCGATCAGCCGTTCGCGGCGGAGTTGGTACGGCATGTCGGCACCGACCATCAGACGATTTTGCTGAACAACGCGGATCTGGTGGCCCCGAACATCCGCTCGGCCGTCTCCCGCGCCTGGGATCTGCCGTTCGGTGACGGCGATCTCGGTCCGTCGCTCTACCTGCTGTTCCGTGCGGTACGGGAGCAATCCACTGTCGCACTGTCCGGTGAATCCGCGGACGAGGTCTTCGGCGGTTACCTGTGGTTCCACGACGAGAAGGCCGTGCAGGCCGATACTTTCCCCTGGCACGCGCTCGGTGAGCGGTCGATCACCGAGCAATCCACCGCGTTTTTGCATCCGGATCTGACGGCGCGGCTGAATCTTCCGGAATACATCGCCGACCAGTACCGGACGGCCCTTCGAGAAGTGCCGCAGCTGACCGGCGAAACCGGGCACGACCGGCGAATGCGGACCGCGAGTTATCTGAATCTCACGAGATGGCTGCCGGTAATGCTGGATCGCAAGGACCGGTTGAGCATGGCCAGCGGTATCGAGGTGCGTGTCCCGTTCTGCGACCATCGCCTGGTCGAGTATGTCTTCAATGTGCCGTGGTCGATGAAGACGTTCGACGGGCGGGAGAAGAGCCTGCTGCGCGCCGCCACCGCGGATCTGCTGCCGGAGTCGATTGTGCAGCGGCGCAAAGCTCCTTATCCCTCCACGCAGGATCCGGGTTACGACCGGGCGATCAAGCAGATACTCGGAAAGATCGTCGCGGAGCCGAGTTCGCCGGCCTTGCCGCTGTTCGATCTCGACGCGCTGGACCAGCATCTCAACGCGCCGGTCGAGGCTGCCTCGTCCATGCAGGAAAGGGGACTATACAACGAGACACCGATTCGTCTCGCGGAATGGGTAGCCGACTATGAGGTCGACGTCCTGGTATAGTTTCCATTTGGAAACTACTTGCGCACGCTGAGGGGAGTGGAGATGTCGGATCGAGCCGGACGGCAAGCGAACGACAGCATTACGCTGCAAGGCGTCCGAGAGAACAACCTGAAGAACGTGTCGCTGGAGATCCCGAAGGGGCGGCTGACCGTCTTCACCGGCGTATCGGGTTCCGGCAAGTCGTCGCTGGTGTTCGGCACTATCGCGGTCGAATCGCAGCGCCAGCTCAACGAGACGTTCCCCTGGTTCATCCGCAACCGGCTGCCGAAGTACGAGCGACCGCACGCAGAAGCCATGTCGCATCTGTCCACCGCGATCGTGGTCGACCAGCGCCAGATCGGCGGTAGTTCCCGCTCGACCGTCGGCACCATGACGGAGATCAATCCTATTCTGCGCGTGCTGTTCTCGCGGCACGGCAAGCCCAGCGCGGGCGAGTCGACCATGTACTCGTTCAATGTTCCGCAGGGCATGTGCCCCGAGTGCGAAGGCCTCGGCCGCACCGCGCGACTCGACCTCGATCTGCTGCTCGACAAGTCGAAGTCGTTGAACGAGGGCGCCATCCAGTCACCGCTGTTCGCGGTCGGTGGTTATCCGTGGATCACCTACGCGGAATCCGGCCTGTTCGATCCCGACAAGCCGTTGCGGAAGTTCACCGAGGCGGAATGGGACAAGCTGCTGCACGGTGGAGGATTCAAGGTCCGGCGCCCCGGCAAGGACGTGACGCACTCCAACGAATACGAAGGCATCGTCGTCCGGTTCAATCGCCGTTATCTCAAGAACGGCCTGGATGCGCTGAAAGACAAGGAGCGCAAGGACGTCGAGCAGGTGGTGCGGACCAGCACCTGTGAGGTCTGCGGCGGCGGCAGGCTCAACAAGGCCGCGCTCGCCTCCAAGATCAACGGCAAGAATATCGCCGACTATGCGGACATGGAGGTGAGCGAACTGATCGTCGAGCTGGGGAAGATCGACGATCGGGTCGCCAAACCTGTTGTGCAGGCGGCCATCACGGCACTGTCGCGACTGGAATCGATCGGCCTGGGTTATCTCAGCCTCGGCCGCGAGACCTCCACGCTGTCCGGCGGCGAGGGCCAGCGCCTGAAGACGGTCCGCCATCTCGGCAGCAGCCTGAGCGATCTGACCTTCATCTTCGACGAGCCGAGCGTCGGCCTGCATCCGCGAGATGTGCACCGGCTCAACGAACTTCTCGCGCAGTTGCGCGACAACGGCAACACCGTGCTGGTGGTGGAGCACAATCCGGACGTCATGGCCGTCGCCGACCGCATCGTCGACATGGGGCCCGGAGCCGGGTCGCACGGCGGTGAGATCGTGTTCGAAGGGACCTACCGGCAACTCCTGAAAGCCAAGACACTCACCGGCCGACGGCTGCGTGAGCACACCGGATTGAAAGACAAGGTCCGGGAACCGACCGGCTCGCTGGAGATCAGCAAGGCCTCGCTGAACAACCTGCAGAACGTCTCCGTGCGCATCCCCACCGGGGTACTCACCGCGGTGACCGGTGTGGCAGGTTCCGGTAAGAGTTCGCTCATCTCAGGAGCTTTCGCCGCCCAGCACCCGGACGCGGTCATGATCGATCAGTCGGGCATCGGCATCTCCTCGCGGTCGACGCCGGCGACCTATGTCGACATCATGGACACCGTCCGCAGCCTGTTCGCCAAAGCCAACGATGCCGATCCCGGCCTGTTCAGCTTCAACTCGACCGGCGCCTGCCCGGCCTGCAAGGGGCGCGGCGTGATCGAGACAGACCTCGCCTACATGGATCCGGTCACGGTGACCTGTGAAGTGTGTGAGGGTAGCCGGTATCGGGACGAGGCGCTCGAAAAGACGTTGCGCGGCAAGAACATCGCCGAGGTACTCGGACTCACCGTCGAGGAAAGCCTGTCGTACTTCACCGAAGACAAGGTGACCGCCAAGCTCGCGATGCTCCAGGAGGTCGGACTGGCGTATCTGACACTGGGGCAACCACTCTCGACCCTGTCGGGCGGTGAACGCCAACGGCTCAAGCTGGCGCACCGCCTCCAGGACACCGGCACCGTATTCGTCTTCGACGAGCCGACCACCGGCCTGCACATGGCCGACGTCGACCGGCTGCTCACCCTCTTCGATCGCCTCGTCGACGAAGGAAACACGGTCATCGTGGTGGAACACGACCTCGAGGTCGTCAAGTACGCCGACTGGGTCATCGACCTCGGACCGGACGCGGGACGTCACGGCGGCAAGGTGCTGTTCGAAGGCACCCCGGAGCAACTGCGCGCGGACAAGAAGTCCGTCACCGCGAAGTATCTGCGCAAGGATCTCGAACGGGCGGACCGCTGAGGCGTCACAGGTCTGTGCCGATCGTTGTCTGCCGCTTCGCGTCCAACGCACTTACCAGCACGCGGTTGCGGAGTTCGTCGACCAGGATCTGCCGGTCGGCGGTGAAGCCGGGATCGGCCTCCAGTGGAGCCCACAGGGCGCGCAGCGGGGCGGGGGTGTGCGCGCCGGGAGCCCAGAGGTGGGCGAGGTGGTGCAGTGCCGGAGCCAGCAGCGCGGTCGACTCGGGTGTCCCGGGATAGAACAGGTCGGACTTTTCGAGAGTTGCCCTGAGGACCGTCAGCAGCCAGTCGTGGGCAGCGAGGTCCTCGCAGAACTGTTGCGCGGCGGCTAGTTCGTTCGCGCCGCGCACGGTGATCTCGGCGGTGCGGTCCGTGTCGTTGAGCACGCGAAAAGCGACTTGAGCCTGCTCGACGTCACCCACGCGCGCTGCCCATCTCAGGTGAGTGGTGCCGGACCGCAGCGGGGCTCCCTGGTCCAGGTGCGGGTCCATGGTGATTCGTCCGAGTAGTCGATGGGCTATCGACGCGAGATCGAGCACGCCCGGAGTCGGTGGCCCGTCGGCCAAGAGACCATTCGTCAGTCGGCTGCTCGTCTCAGTGGTGACCTTGGTGAGTACCTCCAGCACCCCGGCCCGGCTGAGGTAATGCGACCACACCTGCCGCTCAGGCCGTTCTGCAACAACGACTTTCGCCTGTGCCGAGCTCTGCAGTACGCGGCCACCGAGTACGACAGCATGGTTGGCCACCGTGCCGATCGCCCGCACCGCGGCGTGTCCGGGGGCGGCCAGCTCGCAATCCACGCCCGTCACGAGGTCCGGCGAGACCGCACGAGACAACGGGCGTTCCCGCCAGTGCACGGGGTGGCCCGGCATCAGGTCCAGCAGCTGTTCCAGATTACTGCGCCGCAAGGGTTTTGCCGTCGGCAGCAGGCACGTGTGTGTCTCCCCCAGCACGACGGGTAGCCGATGGTCCGCCGGATCGTTCGTTTGGTGCACGTCAGTGTCCGTCCACCAAGTGATAGTTCAGGCGTTCGGTGCTGCTGGGCGGCAACGTAACCCGCTCCTGGGCCGCCCGGCGAACGAGCTGCTCGACCACCTCGTCATCGAGCCGGATGTGCTCGAGTATCAGCCGCACGGCATGCTCGACCTCCAGGTACCGCACCGGAAGAACGGACAACGAGCGGTATGCGGCAAACGGTTTCGCGCGAGGGTTCAGTTTGAGCACGGCAGGCAATTCCGACCAGCTGGCCGGCCAAGGCTGCCTGCGGTCCCACAGCTGCGGTTCGACCACCGGTCTGCCGTGGAAGCGCAGCAGACCCAGTCGCAGTAGCTGCCAGATCGACGTGAGAAACGGCAACGACCAGGTGATCGGTAACTCGGTGCTGCCCTGCTGCTTTCGCGGTTCCGCGCGCCACAGCTCGACATCGAGAAAGATCGAATGCGCGGGGGTGCCGAATTCTTCGGGCGGCTGATACGGCTCGTTGCGCATCGCCTGCGTGGGTTCGTCGGCGGCGCGGGTGCCGTTGCACAACCAGCCGGATTGGTCGGTCGGTGGCCTGCGTCCCGTCGCGCCCCGAGCCGGCGCGGCCACGATGCGAGCCCGAACCGACTGCGCCAGTTCGATTCCGGGGGTTTCGCCCGTGGCCGGGACAACCGCGCAGCCTGCCTCTCGCCCCAGATAGTCGATGGTGAGTCCCTTGTCCTCGGCGCACCCGAGCAGTCGGCCGAGAACGTCGCGGGGATCGGTGTCGGCGCGGAAATAGTCATCGACCAGCAGGCAGGTACTCACCCGGGCCTGCGGTCCGAATTCGGCCTTCGCCGCGTCGGTGAACCACGTGACCAGCGGGACGACCTTGCGGAATTGCTCACGAATCCAGTCGTCCCCGCTGTCGAGGTCTTCCATCCGGAGATGGCCCACCTCGATGGAGACATGGGACAGCGGCACCCCGGCGATCCGCGGCGGCTCGGTCCCCTCGCTGTATCCGGCGGCGTATTCCACTGTGCTCTTACCTTTCGCGATGATTTCGGCGAGCCCGCGGCTACTGCATAGGCTGCCAAATCGATTCGGAGAGTATGCGGTTCGCCAGACTGCCGAACGCCTCCACGGTGTCCTCCTTGGCGATGCCCTGCATCACGTCGATATCCAGGATCAGTTGCTCACGCCACTGCAAGACCGGATCGATCGGTGTCTCCCCGAGCAGAACGCTTGCGCCGATCCGGTACTCGGCCGCGAGGCGCTTCAGTCGCGCGTGCTGTTCGTGCAGCCACGCGGCTTGCAAGGCGGAGGCTTCGGTCGCCTCGTGCAATCGCGGCACCGCGGTGCGCACGAAACGAATGTTCTCCAGCAATACGCGAGGATCGTGTCCGGCGACCGCCCCGGACTCCACCACACCGTGCGGGCCATGGACCAAGCCGGCCGCCGCGACGATGTGCTGCCGAGTCCAGCGGTGAAAGACCAACCAGCGCACCGTCTTCGCGGCGAACTGCCGCAATCCGGTGGCCTGCACCGCGATCTCCAATGCCACCGACCGACCGGCACTGACGTCGACGAGACAGACATCGAAGTCCTGCTCGACCGTGAGCAGCAGCTCCGCACAGCGCCGGACCACCTCATGGCCCACCTTCGCGAACTCCGCGCCACCCCTGTCACCGGGCAACAAGGCGAGCTTGCCGGTACGCATCCGCATCCGCTGCAACTCGCGCCGATCGGTCTTGTCCCGCACGTCGATTCGGGTGGGCACACCGATCTGGCCGGTCAGATAGGAATGCAATCCGGTACCACCGACGACCCCGCTCTCCACACTGTCGATCTCGAACAGCGCCCCCGCCGTCGGCGACCCGAAATCGAAGTCGAGATAGGCGACACTCCTGCCCATCACACACATCCGGTACCCGATATTGGCACTGGTCACCGAACGCCCAGTACCACCCTTGTCGGAAATCGCGAAGACGATCACGGGTTCTGCTCGTTCCAGCACCGGCACCGACCATCCCGGCGTGCGGCGAGCAGCCACACGTCCAGCAGCTGTTCTCTCGGTTGAATTCGCACCCGCCGTCCTCCTCCCCCACGTCGCAGGCGGCCCGCATGCGCACGCCGGGCTGGAAGGTACTCCGCGGATGGAGAATATCGCTCCGCCGAGTGCCGCGTCCTAGGAATGCTGGTCTCCTGCGCAGTCGCCGCGGGGCGCGCTGCGATTTTGGTCAGCTCGGACCCGGTGCCCGGTTTCGTTCGTGCCCAGCGGGTTCAGCCGCGCGCCAGCAGTTCAGCGTCGCGCCGGCAGTTCGGCCGCGCGCCGGCAGTTCGGCCGCGCGCCAGCAGTTCAGCCGCGCGCCAGCAGTTCAGCCGCGGGGCGGCGGGGTCAACCGCGGGCCAGGGCTCGGTCGGCCAGTGCGGCGACGACCGGGGCGAGCGCTTTGGCGTAAGCGACTGTCAGGTGGTTGTCGTCGCGGTAGATGAGGGTGTTGCCGGTGATGAGCGGGCAACGATCGGCGGTGCAGAACAGGTCGGTGAGGTCGGCGTACTGGCCGTCGCCCGCCGTTGTCGCGGCTCGGTCGGCGGCGGTGCCCGCGTCATCGACGGCGACCGGGCGGTTCGGTGCGCAGGCCAGCGCGTTGTCCAGATGGCCGGACAGGCAGGTGGGCACGGTGCTGTGCGGGTCCGGAATCGGGCCGAGCACAAGGACATTCGCGCCGATCGCGCGCAGCTGCGTGGTCAGGCGGGACAGGCTGTCGATCCAGGCCTGGTCGTAGGTGGTGAAACCGAAGTCGCCGCCGTAGCGCCGGGACATGCTCAGTACGATCAGCCGTGGATGCTCGGCCTGTAGCCGGGCCAGGACCTGGTGCCGCCATTGCACGCATTCGGTGTATTCCCGGCCGAGGTAGGGACTGGTGATGGGCAGTTCCATCAGCGGGCAAGTCACCTTGCTCATCGTCTCCAAGCGCCAATGCCGTTGCTCGGCAATCTGTTCGAACGCCGGGCTCCACATCGCCGCATGCGAATCACCGACCAGCGCCACCGTGTTCGCCGAGCCGAGGTCGCCCGCAACGCATTGGGGCTGCCCGACGTCGAGCCAGGAACGCACGCAACCGTTTCCGAATACGGCGGCCTTGTCGGCGGGTGCGTCGGCGAGTGACGGGGAGAGATTCGACGGGACCGACGGCGATTCGGCCGAGGCCGCGACGGCGGTCTGCACCTGCGCGGTCAGCTGTCGCACCGCCGCATCATGCGGATCGATGGATTCGGACGGCGGTGCCTGCGGTGCCGCGACGACAGTCAACGCCTCGGCCGCCGCCCCACGCCCGACCGGCACCGGCACGAGCACCAGCAGCACCATGCCAACGCAAACGGCGACCGCAGTGACGACACCACCACCGGCCAAACTCAGTGCGGCCGAACGCCGTAGCGGCGCCGCGAAGCGGGCGGGATCCTCTACGAACCACAGGGTCAGCATGGCCAGACCAGCCGCGGTAGCGACCGCCCCCAGCGAACCGACCAGATCGAGCGGGTGACCGGTGAACTTCGGTGCGAGCAGCAACACCGGCCAGTGCCAGAGATACCAGGAGTACGACAGCCGCCCGATCGATCGCAAGGGAGCCGTCGACAACACTCGGCCGACCCCAAGCTGGGGCGCGGCACAGCCCGCCGCCACGATCAAGGCCGCACCTAGCACGGGCAGCAGCGCAGCGGTCCCGGGATACGGCGTCCGCCCGTCCAACTGCGTACAACTCACGACGATCGCCGCCAGCCCCACCCACCCGGCGACAGTGGCAACCGACGCCGGGATTCGACGCCAGACCGGAACCGACAACGCCACCATGCCACCCACCGCCAACTCCCACGCCCGTGCCGGCAGCGCGAAGAACGCCCACGACGGCAACGTGCTGGTCCAGTCCAGCGACACCACGAACGACAGCGCGGCGACCACCCCGAGCACAACCAGATACGGAGTCGGCGAAGCACTCCCGGTCCTCCGCCACCGCCGCACGAACCAGGCAACCCCGATAATCAACGCCGGCCACAACAAGTAGAACTGCTCCTCCACCCCCAGCGACCAGTAGTGCTGAAACGGCGAAGGCGGCGCATCCGCAGCAAGATAGTCGGTGCCGTGCAACGCAAGCCGATAATTCCCCACATACAACGCACTGGCAATCCCATCCCCCAACACCTGACGCGCCTGCAANCTGCCGCACCAACAATTCCCTCGAGGCCGTCCCTACCATGGAACGCATTCTTACCAACGATCCCCAGCAATGTCGCAGCGACATTTACTTTTTAAGCCGTACTGAATAACTCGATAAGTCCGGCTTATACAAAGCTGAGCCCCTTCGAACAATGTGCTGCTAACCGCCCGGTGACCGATACGCAGATAACGGGACCTCTCCACATCTGTGCTATGGACAGAAATCTCCGATGCCTACCCCTCTTCGCCGCCCCACCGCGCGGCATACCCCGATGTCGTTGACGCAATGATTACGTCACTATATTGTTGACACGTGCTGTTTCCGACACCCGCATTGAGCGACGCCGACGAACGTGTGCTGTCCGAGGTGGACCGCATGCGTGAAGCACTGCGTCACCAGCTGCAGAACGCGCCGGCTGCGTGGACGGGAGGACTGCGGAAGTTCCTCACCGCCGACGCGGTCGCTG
This sequence comes from Nocardia suismassiliense, assembly GCF_900269665.1. Classification (GTDB taxonomy): domain Bacteria; phylum Actinomycetota; class Actinomycetes; order Mycobacteriales; family Mycobacteriaceae; genus Nocardia; species Nocardia suismassiliense. The sequence continues at coordinate 3,496,133 of NZ_LT985361.1, read as the reverse complement.
CATCGAACTCCATCGAAGGATTCAAGGTCGCCACGGTCGACGTGGAAGATCTGATGGCCGGCGAGCGTGATGTCGATATCTCGGAGGAGAACCGGGCGGAGACACTGGCTTACGAGCGAATGATGACCTACATCCAGACATTGCACGACGCCCAGGACTTCTCATACAGCAAGGGACTGCTCAACGCTTTGCACTGGATGCTGCAGGGACACCGGCATGCGGCGCGCCGACCAGCGGGGCAGTGGCGGCGCGGTCCGGTCTATGTCACCGATGTGCGCGATCCGAGCATTGCCGCCTACACCGCGCCGGAGGCCGGGGCGGTGCCGACGTTGATGGCGGAGCTGGTGGATTGGCTTGCTGACACCGACGAATCCCATCCCCTGGTTCGCGCCGCGATGGCGCACCTACATCTGGTGTCGATTCATCCATGGGCTGACGGCAACGGCCGGATGTCACGCTCGCTGCAAACGTTGATGATCGCGCGCGAAGGCGTGCTGGCGCCGGAATTCTCCTCGATCGAGGCGTGGCTGGGGCGCCCGGGCAATACCTGGGAGTACTACCAGGTGCTGGGGCGTCGCGGCAGCGAGTACCACCCGGATCAGGATGTCTCGGAATGGATCCGGTTCAACCTGATCGCCTATCACCAGCAGGCGCAGACCGTTCACGCGAGGTTCGTGCGTTCCGGCCGAGTATGGGAGGCGCTGACCGATTTCGCGACCACCGCCGGTTTGGACGAGCGGCTGATCACCGCGCTGCACGACGTCGCGATGTCGGGTCGCGTACGCCGCACCCGCTACGAGCAGAACGAAGGACTGAATCTGCAACAGGCGCAACGCGATCTACGCGAACTCGTACGCAGGCAGATCCTCGAGCCAGTCGGACGCACCCGTGCGAGGTTCTACGTCGCTGGTGCGAATTTTCCCGAGACGGCCTTGGAGATCGCACGCACTCCGACGACGTTGGCGGATCCTTACGCCACCACCCGGTAGAGAAGCGCTCTGCCGCGAAATCTATTGCTACAGGCGATCATGAGGAATTGATGGTGCAGCCCTCTCGGCCGACGCCGGCATCAGTTCCTCATGATCAGTCGACCAATACACGAAACCCCCGGCGCGCGGGTGCGGCCGGGGGTTCGAGGGTGAAGGGTCAGCCCTTGACCAATTCAGGTGCCACGGTTTCGGACTCGTCGGATTCTTCCGGGGCGGCGGCCCGGTTGGGCAGCAGGACTGCCATGACGATCACCACGAGGGCCAGGACGGCGGAGACCAGGAAGGCCAGGCGCATGCCGTCGAGGTGGGCGGTGATGGCGTCGGTGCCGTCTTCGACGAGCTGGGTGCTGCGGGCCGACATGACGGTGACCACCATGGCGGTGCCGAAGGCGGCGGCGACCTGTTGCAGGGTGCCGAGCATGGAGCTGCCGTGCGAGTACAGCTGGTGCGGGAGCGCGCCGAGGCCGAGGGTGAAGACGGGGGTGAAGGTCGCGGCCAGCGACACCATCAGCACCACGTGCAGTGCGATCAGCTGCCAGTACGGCATGGTCATCGAGATCTGGGTGAAGCCGGCCAGTGCCACGGCGATGCCGATCGACCCGGGAATCACCAGGCAGCGGCCGCCGAACTTGTCGAACAGGCGGCCGACGGTCGGCCCGAGCAGACCCATCGCCAGACCACCCGGCATCACCAGCAGGCCGGTCGCCAGCGGGCTCAGGCCACGCAGGTTCTGCAGATACAGCGGCAGCAGGATCATCGACCCGAGCATCGCCATGAACGCAACCGACATCAGCACCAGCGCCTTGGTGTAGGTGCCCGCCAGCAGCACCCGCAGGTCGAGCAGCGGAACACCGGTGCGCTGCAGCCGCAGCTGCCGGAACACGAACGTGGCGATGAGTGCCACACCCGCGGCGACGATCAGAGCCGGGCTGGCCAGGTTGTCGGCCTCGAACTTACTGAGCCCGTACACCAGACCACCGAAGCCGAGCGCGGCGAGCAGCACACTGGACCAGTCGATCCCGCCGGGCTGCGGCTCGCCGACGTTCTCCAGCTGCCGCAATCCGAGCCAGGTGACCACGCCGGTGATCGGCAGCACCAGCACGAAAAGCCAACGCCAGGAACCGACCTGGAGCACCAGCCCGGAAATGACCGGCCCCATCGCGGGCGCCACCGAGATGGCGAGGGTGACGTTGCCCATCACCCGGCCGCGATCCCGCTCGGGCACCACGGTCATCAGCGTGGTCATCAGCAGCGGCATCATCACCGCGGTGCCGCCGGCCTGGATGATCCGCCCGATCAGCAGCACCACGAACGACGGCGCCACGGCCGACAGCGCGGTACCGGCCAGGAAGACACCCATCGCCACGGCGTAGGCCTGCCGGGTGGTGACCCGCTGCAGGAACCAGCCGGTGGTCGGGATGATGGCCGCCATGGTGAGCATGAACGCGGTGGACACCCACTGCGCCGCCCGCTCGGTGACCGCGAGGTCCTCCATCAACCGCGGGATCGCGTTGATCATGATGGTCTCGTTCAGGATCACCACGAAGGTCGCGAGCACCAGCACCCGGATGACGGTCGGTGTCCGTCCTCCCGAGACGGGAGCGGATGGTTCGGGCATCGGATACCTCCGGGGGCATAGAGATCGGCAGGGCAACGTGTGGCCTTGGAGCTTCGAGCCCCCGGCGCCACAATGATGGAGACGGACTCGGGTGCTCGAACTCATCGGCGCGCATCAGTAAACCGGTCGATACCGACAAGTTTCATCGGATTTTCCGGCAGGGCGACCATGCCGCTGACCCGTATCAGCTGGTCAGACAGTCTTATGAAGAAGATCCAACTTCAATCGTGAGCCTGGTCACTCCCGGCTGTCGCAGCACACCGAGACCAGACCGCACACCGTCGGCAACACACTAGGGTTCGGACATGCGCGAGATCGATGCGTCCGAGTTCCTCCGGCGTTTGGCCCTACCCGGCGCGGAACCACCGAGCGTGGCCGCCCTGACCCGACTACATGAGGCCTTCGTCCAGCAGGTGCCCTACGAGGCGTTGGAGATTCAACTCGGCCGCAGCACCACCCTCGACCCGCTCGACTCCGCCGACCGCATCATCCGGCAGCGCCGCGGCGGCTACTGCTACCACCTCAACGGCGCCTTCTCCGCGCTACTGCGGGCCCTCGGCTATCAGGTCACCCTGCACCGGGCAGGCGTGCAGAATTCCGGCGGACCCGCCACGATCAGCCGAAACCATCTGGCACTCACCGTCTCCGGACTACCGGACGACCCGGAGACGACCTGGCTGGTCGACGCCGGACTGGGTGACGCCCTGTTCTCGCCACTACCGCTGCGCGCGGGCGACTATCCGCAGGGCCCGTTCACCTTCGGCCTGCGCCCGTCCACCGCGGTCGCCGGCGGCTGGCGCTTCAACCATGATCCGCGCGGCAGCTTCGTCGGCATGGATTTCGATCCGGCCCCCGCGACCATGTCCGACTTCGCCGAACGACACCAATATCTTTCCACCGCACCGGAATCCGGCTTCGTCCGGGTGTGCGTGGTGCAGCGTCGACATGCCAGCGGTGGCGACACCCTGCGCGCCCGCACCCTCACCAGAATCGATGACTCTCACACCAGCACAACGGTTCTCGATACGCAGGAGGACTGGTTCACCGCCCTGCACGAGGTATTCGGCATCTCCCCCGCCGTCTTCGACCGCGCCGCACGCCACCGGCTGTGGCATCAGGTGACCGCGCAACACGAAGCCCATCTGGCCCGGCAGCCCTGAGCCGCCCCCAGAATCGAGGGGGAAGCATCGGCCGGTCCTATGGCTAGAGTGATTCCGTTAGCTGGTGGGTTTGTCGGAGGGCAGCGGTGGAGCAAGCGTTCAGGGTCGATTTACGTGGCGTAGTCGACCTACTAAGTCACCACCTCTACGGCAGCCCGCGGGTCTACATCCGCGAGTTGCTGCAGAACGCGGTCGACGCCGTCACCGCACGGCAAGCCACCGACGCGGACGCGCCCGCCGAGGTGCGCATCGAAACCCCGGACAGCACGGGTGACGGCAGTATCCGCGTGTACGACAACGGCATCGGGCTGACCGAGCCCGAGGTGCACGAGTTCCTGGCCACCATCGGCCACAGCGGCAAGCGCGACAGCCTCGGCTTCGCCAGGCACGAGTTCCTCGGTCAGTTCGGCATCGGCCTGCTCTCCTGTTTCCTCGTCGCCGACGAGGCGCGGATCCTGACCCGTTCGGCCCGCGGCGGCCCGTCCGTGGCGTGGACCGGCTACGCCGACGGGCGCTACCGCGTCGAGATCGCGGCCGAGCAGCGGCCCGAGCCGGGCACCACCGTGACGCTCACGCCACGCCAGGGCATGGAACCGTGGCTGACCAGCACCACCGTGCTCGAGTTGGCCACGCTCTTCGGCGGCCTGCTGCCGTTCCGGGTCACCGTCGACGGACAGACCATCAATGCGGTCGACCTACCTTGGCGGGCAACATATCCCACGCCGAGCGACCGTCGAGCGGCGCTGGCTACCTACGCCGAGGACACCTTCGGTTTCACGCCGTTCGCCAGTTTCGACCTGTCCAGCGCCGAGGCCGGGCTCACCGGCGTGGCGTTCGTGCTGCCGCAGGCGGCCAATCCGGCGGCCAAGACCGGGCATCGGGCCTACCTCAAGCGCATGCTGATCGCAGAGAATGTCACCGGGCTGCTGCCCGATTGGGCGTTCTTCGTCCGCTGCGTGGTCGACACGAGCGAGCTGCGCCCGACCGCCAGCCGGGAAGCCCTGTACGAAGACGACCTGCTGGAGTCGACCAGGGAAGCACTCGGCGATCAGGTCAGGGACTGGCTGATCGAGCTGTCCGCGGCGGACCCGGCCCGACTCGCGCAGTTCCTGCAGATCCATGACCTCGGCGTGAAAGCCCTTGCGCTGCATGACGATGACATGCTGCGCCTGGTTGATCGCTGGCTCGCGGTGGAGACCAACGCGGGCCGGATTCCGCTCGCCGAGTTCCGGCGCCGCTTCGGCGCCATCCGCTTCACGCCCTCGGTGGAGGAGTTCCGGCAGCTCTCCGCCGTGGCCAACGCCCAGGGCATCGGCCTGGTGAACGGCGGCTACGCCTACCTCACCGAGATCCTCGAACGACTACCGGCGATCGATCCCGAGATCCGTGTCTCGCGCCTCGAAACCAGCGAGCTGGCAACGCATTTCGACCTGATCGATCCGGCGACCGAGTTGGCGCTGCGCCCCTTCCTGGTGACGGCCCAGCGCGCCCTGGACCGATTGGACTGCGAGGTCACGCTGCGCACGTTCGACCCGCCCTCGCTCGCCGCGCTGTATCTGCTCGACCGGGAAACCCAGCACCGGGCCGAGCTGCGCGCCACCCGGGCGATCGCCGACGACCTCTGGTCGGATGTGCTCGGCGCCTTCGACACCGGGCTCGGGCCGGATCGGCCGCAACTGGTCCTCAATCATCGAAACCCGCTGGTGCGCAAAATATCTGCGCTATCCGACCCTCGACTGGCCACCATGGCGGTCGAGGCGCTCTACAGTCAGGCCCTACTGCTCGGCCAGCACCCGCTGCGTCCCGTGGACACGGCCTTGCTCAACAGATCTTTCGTCGGCCTGCTCGACTGGGCGGTACACGACGAGCGGGGAGAACAGTAATGGCCAAGTCGGCGGACAGCCTGTACCAGTTGATCGAACAAGCCGATCAACTCCCCTTCGGCGACGGCAAAGACGCACTGCTGGAAGAGGTTCTGCGGCACGCGGAGGCCGGGGAACACACCGAAGTCGCCTTCTACGCGCGACTGCGGTTGATCGACGCGTACACCCAGGGCATGCAGCCTGCGAAGCTGTTCGTTCCGTTCGCCCGGTGCCTGGCCGATTACGACCGTAACCCCGCGGCGCATGATCCGTGGGTGGCGGCGACGCTGCGCTGGGATTTCAAGCACGCCATCACGGCGATGACGAAATTCCCTGAGGTGCCCAAGGATCGGGCGCTGGCCGTGCTCGATCAGATGGAACGCCGCTACCGCACCGAGAGCCAGAGTTTGCACGCGGTGTACGCCTACCGCTACCGGGTGGCCGCGCACGTCGGCGACCTCGCGGCCGCGGACGACTGGTACGCGAAATGGTGTGCGACGCCACGGGATGAGAACTCCGACTGCGCGGGCTGCGATCCGACCAACAAGGCCGACTACCTGGTCGATCGGGGCCGGGACGCCGAGGCCATCGCGGTCGCCGGGCCGGTGCTGGACGGCGAACTGAACTGTGAACAGCAGCCGCAGCGAATCCTCACCACTCTGCTGCTGCCGTATGTGCGCACCGGACAACTCGAGCAGGCGCGCAACGCGCACCGCCGGGCCTATCGCATCCTGCGCACCAGACCGCAGGATGTGGCCGAGATCGGCGACCACCTGCAGTTCTGTGCCCTGACCGGCAACCAGTCCCGCGGCCTGGAACTGCTCGACCGGCATCTCGGCTGGCTGGATCGCGCGCCGAGCCCCAAGGACGCCATGTGGTTCGCCGCGTCGGCGGCCTTGTTGCTGCGTACGGTGGTCGACGCCGGCCACGGCGAGGTGATCGTCCGGCGCCCGGCGCACGCGGACCGGCCTGCGGCCGAGCACACCGCGCAGGTGCTGCACGACGAGCTGGCGCGCCACGCGTTCGACATCGCCGCCCGGTTCGATCAGCGCAACGGTACCGAGCATCAAACATCCACTGTGCGAAGGCTGCTGGCGAGCGAGCCGCTGGTGGATCACCTGCCCTTGTCCGCCGCGGCCGACCATCGGGTACCGGCGCCGCCACAGCAGGTGGCCCCTCCGGTGGACGTCACCGCGCTCACCGCCGACGAACTCGTCGAACGGGCCGAGCACCTGCTGCGCCGATACGACGCCGACGCCGCAGAACCTCTTGTGCAGCAACTCATCTCGCTTACCGCTGCGGCGCCCGCCGACTCGAAGCTCGCCGCGCGCACCGCTATCCTGCGCGCGCGACTGGCGTCGTGGGACGACGACAACCCGGCCACCGAATCGCTACTGTGGCAAGCCGTCGAGCGATACGAGGCCGCAGGTGATGAAGACGGTCGCCAGGTCGCCCTCGGTTGCCTCGGCAAGTACCTGTGCGCGCATGATCGAGTCGAGGAGGGATCGGCGCTGCTGCGTGCTTCGCATGCCTACCTGATCCAGCGCCCCGACATCGAAGGGCAGGTCTGGTCCGCTATCCGATTGGCCAGCGGCCTGTTGCAGGCCGAAGAGCCCGCGGCCGAGCACTTGGCCGAGGTCGAGTCCCTGCTCGCGCAGGCCGCCGCCACCGCAGCCGAATCCGGCGACCCGGTGCTGATCGGCGATGTAGCGGTGCACCGCATGCATCGGCACATCCACAGCGCCGAAGAACTCGACGACGCGATCGACGCCGCACGCACGGCCGTGGCGGCCTTCAAGGAGGCCGGCATCCCCCGGATGGTCGCACCGTCGGCCTTCCGCCTTGGCGTGCTGCTGCGCAGCCGCGATGAGTCCGAGGCCGCGCTGGCCGCCGCCGACGAAGCCTTGGCGAGCCTGGCCGCCGACGCCCCCGCCGACCTGCGGGTGGTGCTGCACGGCCTGCGTGGCGCCGTGCTCAACGACCTGGACCGGCCGGGCGAGGCCATCAACGATCTGCTCACCGCGGTCGCTATCGGCCGGACGGAGGGTCTGCCCCAGGTCGCTCGCTGCCTGTGGGATCTGGCCATCGCCTACCGGGCGACCGGGCAACTGCTCGACGCCGCCGACCTCGCCGAGGAGGCCGTCGCGAGCTGGGCGGGGCTCGGCCAGGACGAGTCGGCTCATCAGTGCCGCTATCTGCTCGCGGGCTTGCATCTCCAGCTCGGCGAGCCGGATCAGGCGCTCGCCCTGTACGAAGAGATCGTCGAATTCCACCGTGCCCGAGACGAACACGGCGCCGTGGCGGAGATCCTCGCCGAAACCGCCGACCTGCTCGACAATCTCGATCGCGACGCCCTCGCCGCCGAGCACTACCGGCAGGCCGCCGACGCGGCGGTGCTCGACAACGACCCGCTGCGAGTTGCCTACTGCCGCTACAGCGCTGCGCTGTCGCTGCACTGGAGCGGTGAGTCGGCCGCCGCGCTGGCCGCGCTCGAGGTAGCCGATCAGGCGATGCGCGATTTCGCCGACGTCGAGCCCGATCCGAACCTGCTCACCTGGCATCGCGCCCGGCTGGACTACAACGCCGCGCGCATCTTGTTCGCCGACGACCGCCTGGACGTTGCCGTGCTGCGTGCCGCGGCCGCTGCGACCAACTTCCGCACCATCGACGCCACCGAGCCCGCGCTACGCGCCGATCTGGTGCACGGCCGGATCCTGCTCGAGATGGGCCGCGCCGATGATGCCGCAGCGGTCCTCGGCAAGGCGCTCACCGAGGTCGAGGAAGACAATCCGCTGCACGAGGTCCTGTCCAGCGCCCTCGCCGCCGCGCGTGCCGACGTGGGATGAGCTAGCGAGCGCGTGGCACGACACCACCGCGCCGGCCGATCAGCGCCCGAAAGTGGTGGCGGCCAACGGATCCACGTCGATCATGTCTTCGATTGCCCGGCGCGGGGTGGATGGCAGCGGCGCGGAATCGGTCGGCACCCAGCCGATGCGGATCATGGTTTGCGGGAAGGCGCAGTCGTAGAGCACTTGCGATCGGATGTCGTCGCGTAGTTCGGGGAGGCCGAGCGGCTCGGTCTGCAGACAGCTGGACAGTCCGAGGCGGGTGGCTTCCAGCAGCAGCGCGCTGGTGGTCTCGCCGGCGCGCAGCTGGGACGGGCGGTCGTCGTGCGGGGTGCAGACCACCAGCCATTCCGCCGCGTCCGGCTCGGTGAGGCCGTCGATCAGGTCGGCGTCGGCGAACACGCGGGCGGGGATCTGGTCGCACTGGTGCGGGCGCGGCACATTCGCACCGGGCACGCCGTCCTCGGTCCGCTGCCCGCCGCTCCACTCGGCGAGTTCGAGCTGATAGTCCAGGTCCGCCGCGTGCCGGGCCACGGCATTGCGGAACGGCTGCACCAACCGGAGCCGAAGGCCGTCCGGGACGTGGCGCACCACGGCACCGAACTTTGCCGCCCTCGTCGAGATGGTCCGGAGGTGACCGGCCGGGATCTCCCACGAGCGGTAACCGCGGCGGTCGGTGTGCCGCTGCAGTACCGCGGCACCGAGCTCGATGTCGGCCTGGGTGGGCTGATGCGGTGCCAGCTCGATGGTCGCCAGATGGTCCGGTTCCGCCGGGTCGGGCAGCTGCGTCACATCGGCGGACCAGCCGACAACCGCCAGGGCGACGCGCAGATGATGCAGCACCGCGCCGCAGCTCACCACCAGCTTGCCCTGCCGAGGATCACTCGCCACCAGATGACGCTTCGGATCGGCCCACAGCTCGATCACCCGATCCCGGATCCGCCACCGCCACGGTTGGGTGTTATGGATCGACGGTGCACGTACCGCCATCTCCAGCGCGATCTTGACGGTGTCCATGGTTGGCCCCGACGGTGCCATGAGTTCGAGCTATCCTTCCACATTGAAATATTCGATAGGCGTCATACCCCGGTGACCAGGTCATTCACGATCGACGCCGTTCTCCAGTGTCCCTATGAGGCATAGTTCTGTCATCGAGGTGAATGTCACTTCAGTGCCGGAGTCACGCCGTGCGCCGCCTAGCCGCCCGGCCACCGGGCCAGCTGACGGCGGTGATTCAGGTGCTCCCGTCGGTCCGACCGGAATCCTCGGGTGGAAGCTGCTGAACACCACCGCCGACTGGGCTCATGTTCGGTTCTCAGCCCCGCTTTCCGCCTGTCGTTCCGGCTCGGGCTCCGGTTCGTGTTCCGGCTCCGGCTCGGGCTCGGGTTCCGGCTCGGGTTCCGGCTCCGGCTCGGGCTCGGGTTCCGGCTCGGGTTCCGGCTCCGGCTCGGGTTCCGGCTCCGGTTCCGGCTCGGGCTCGGGTTCCGGCTCCGGTTCCGGCTCAGGCTCGGGCTCGGGTTCCGGCTCCGGCTCCGGCTCAGGCTCGGGCTCGGGTTCCGGCTCCGGCTCCGGCTCCGGTTCCGGTTCCGGCTCCGGCTCCGGCTCCGGCTCGGGCTCGGGCTCGGGCTCGGGCTCGGGCTCGGGTTCCGGCTCAGGCTCAGGCACAGGCACAGGCTCAGGTTCCGGCTCGGGCTCGGGTTCCGGCTCCGGCACGGGTTCCGGCACAAGCTCGGGTCCTGGCTTCCATACCAAGTCGGGCGGAGGCGCTGGTGCCTCATACACAGGGATCGGCGGAACTCCGAAATACCTTGGGGTGTACGGGATCTTGGAAGTCGTATCCGGAATCTCCTCGGGTGCGCGCTCGCTGACGGGCGTCGACGGGCGGTCCGGTGCGAATGCCGGTTGGGATGCTTGTTCGTTCGTCGGCAACCGGCCGTCCGGCGACTGTGCGCGAACAACTGGCTGAGCTGAGGGGACCGGGCGGTGGGCGGCAGCGATATTCGGCTCCGTCTGCCCAGGTTTCGCCTGCTGGTCGTAACCGGCGCGGAATTCGCTGCGCTGCCTGAGGAATTCGTTTACTTGGTGCTGCAGCGCCATCCGCTGGACGAGCAACTCGTTCGGGCGCAATCCCGCGCCTTCGAGAGCGGCGGTGCGCTCGGCGAATTCGTGCGCTCGACGTGCGAAGGCCTCCTCGCCCGCGCGTCGTGTCTGCTCGTCCCGAGAAGCTGCCGATTCAGGACGTGGCGACTCCGGCGCCTTGGCCAGTGGTTTCGATTGCGGATCACCGTGTGTCCCGGGAGACGGCTTCGTGTTGGTGTTGTCGCCACCGGTGGACAGCTGCCCGGATGCTGCCGGGCGCTCTTGCATGCCCTCGGCTGTTCGATTCGACGAATCCGCGCCATGGGGCTGTTGCGGTTCACCGTGGGGCTGCACCGCTTCCGGCGATGTATGCGCGCCAACAGTGTTCTCAGCACCTGTGCCCGGCACCGCTGCCGGCTCGGCGTTCTGGTGTGCCGCATCCGGCCGCGCGGCAACCTCGTGCGGCGCAGCGGAATTCGTGCTGTCACCGCTCGGCTGCACCGGCTGAGGTGGCTCGGTGACCTGCGGCGTACCGTTCGTCGGCACCGCATGATCCGGTGCGACATCGCGGATCTGCCCGTCACCGGCCATGGCCGGTGTTTCCTTCGGCCCGGCGATGATTCCGGACTCGCCAGCACGCCCCGGCGCCGCTTCGTTCGTATCCCGGTGCGCAGTCCCCTCCGGCAGACCGGCCCGGCTTCCGCCGTTTCGTGCGTCGGTACCCGATCCGACCTGCGCAGAATCGCCGACCCGAGTGCCGGCATCGGCCGAACTCCGCCCCGAAGAAGACCCGTGCGACGACTGCCCCGAACCTTCGCTGTGGGTAGTCGAATTCGGTGTGCCACTATTCGCCGGATCTCCGGTGCGAGGCGCGGAACCATTGTCCATTCCGTTCCGCCCACCAGCTGCGGAGTTGTCAGGCCGGACCGGTGCCGAACTGCCGTCGCCGCCGACTCGTCCCGGTTCCGCCGCATGGAAACCCCGTGCACCGGGCCCACGCCCGAACGAAGAATGGCGAAACCCCTTGCTACCGCCGGTCAACACCCCATAGGCCGCGCCGCTGGTCAGCAGTCGAGGATCCCAGGTCCAGCCATTCGCGATACCGCCGACTCCCCAAGCGCCCACGGCCCCGACCATCCCCGATCCCGCACCGACGACCGCACCTTTGACCGCACCGCCCCAATGTCCACCTGGCAGTGGAACTTTCGCCGCCGCTTTGCCGAGCAATCCCCCGGCGGGTCCGCCGACCGCACCGGCCGCCGCAGCGGTGTAGGCGGTCGTGCCGACCCGATTCCAATCCATCCCGTCGCGATGTCCGGCACCGACCTGGTACGCCTGGATCGCGGCGTCCTGCCCAGCACCGAGCACGGTGCTGAAGACAACGTGCTTGGCGGTGAACTTGGCGAGCGCAGCGATCCCGGTCTTCGCGGCGAACCGCGCGATCGCACTGACCGCCCGCTGACCGAGCAGCCGCACCGCCACGCGGGTTGCCGCGAGGGCCGCCGCTTCGACGAGTGGCGCTGTCGGCGGAAAGAACCATGCGGCAGCGATTTCGACAGCAAGCATGGCGAGAGCGCTGATGACGAGAATCTTGGTGTACTCGATCTCGGTGGCCAGCGCGTCCGCCGATTCCGCGACGTAGTCCAGGGTTTCGGCCAGCTGCTCCAGCGATTCCGGGCCGCGGTCCAGCTTGTTCAATGCGACGGTCATCGCCTCGATGCCCTCGCCCCAGGGGTACGCGTCGATGGTCGCCTTCTTGGCGGCGGCCAGATCCGGTAGCAGTTCACGGATTTCGGCGGCGGCTTTGCGCCAGTCGTCGGCGATGGCCCACATCTTGTCTTCGTCGCCGTCGGGCCAGTCCGAGCCTGCGATCCAGCCGAGCCACGCCAGCTCGTCGGGAATGGTGATGGACACGCGTTACCGGAACGACCCGGCCGACCGCTGTTCGGTCCGAGCCAGCAGATCCGCGGCCTTGTACTGTCCGGCGGAATACGAGCGAAAGGTCTCGGCGGTATTGCCGATCCCCTCTGTCAGGTTCTTGTACGCCGCCACATAGCCTTGCGGCCCGTCGGCGAAGGTGCTGCCATAACCGTCACCACCCCAAGCCGCGCCTTTGGCCGCCAGTGCGGACTCCAAAGTACGGAGAATGCCCTGCATCCGATCGCTCAGCACGCCCATTTTCCCTGCCGCACCACGCAATTGCTCCGGGCCGACCCCGACCTTCGCCGCCACACCTGATCCCTTCACCGTCAAAACCGGATTCAGACGATGTCAGCGATGCACAGCGCTGGAAAAGATCCCCGACGCGGATTTGACGGTTCTCTGACATACGCTGCGGTGCAACAGGTCTCATCCGAGCATCGAATCCACGGCCGCGCCGCCGGTCGGACCGCCGACGCACAGACAACCGCGCGGCAACCGATCCGTGCGATCTTGACGTTTCATTGACACGAGCGCACATGCTCCGCGCGCATCCGCTCGGCCAATGTACGGAAGACCGTGAAGTTCGGAATCAAGCTCACCGGAAGCGATTCCAGTGGTTTCCCACCATGTGCGACTTCAACGCTGACCCATCCGTGCCGCACATCGATGCCGGACACCCGCGACCAAGGCTCCGACCGCTCCCCCGCACCGATCTCGGCCTCCGTCATCCAGAAGTACTCGAAATCGAGGCACCCGCCCGCCGCCAGCACCGCACCGGCCCGCGGCAACTGCGCGGCGGTGATCGCCCGATCGATCTCCGGACCCCACTGCTCCGGCTGGGCGATCCCGTGCCGCAACACAATCGGAACACCGGCGGTGTCGACCAAGGTATAGGCGTACGAGACTTGGCCCGGCGCAGCAGAATCCGCGTGATCGATGATGGTGCGCCAGAGCGTCGTGGTGTCGTACCGAACACACCGAGCCGCACCATCGACCGTCACGACCAGTCCACGCTCGTACAAATCCAGCCGCACATGGCGATTCCGCGAGTGCACATACGCCAACCACAGCAGGTCCCACAGCAGGCGGCCACCGACCATCAGCACACCGGTCACCCCGACGATGACCACGACCGCCACACCGGTCACCCAACCGATCGCCGCCAGTAATCCGGCGCAGAGCGTGCCGACACCCTCGATGACGTATCGTCGCGCACCGGGTTTCGCTGCCGCGTAGCTGCTTCGGTGCGCACCGAGATCTTCCCGCGCAGCGACGCGACCGATATCAATGCGGAGTTGGTCGGCAAGATCCGTCACGACGGCTGACTATGCCCCGAGCGCCGAACCTCGACCACCGCCGTTGACGAAACCCTTACACCGCACCGGCATCCGACTCAGCGGCGCAACGCCGTCTCCCGCTCCATGTGCGAGAACTTCTCCGGGTTGCGCACGGAGTAGAGCCCGGTGACGAGCCCGTCGTCGATGCGCACCGCGATGACGCTGTCGACCGCGCCGTCGAGCCGGAGCAGCAGCGCCGGGGAACCGTTGACCTGCACCGGCTCGATCGTCATCGTGGCGCGTACCCGCGGCAGGCCGATGGACAGGAAGCGGGCGACCCGGGCGGCCCCGATGACCGGTCGCAGCGCGGCCTGCTTGATGCCGCCACCGTCGCCCAAGAAGACGACATCCGGCGCGAGAATATCGAGCAGACCCTGCATATCGCCGGTTTCGACAGCCCGGTGGAACGCATCGAGCGCGCCTTTGGTCTCGGCCTGGGAAACCACTCCGCGTGGTCGGCGCGCGCTGACGTGGGCGCGGGCCCGGTGGATGATCTGGCGCACCGCGGCCGGGGTCTTGTCGACGGCTTCGGCGATCTCCTCGTACGGCAGATCGAACACTTCGCGCAGCACGAACACGGCCCGCTCGGTCGGCGCGAGCGTCTCCAGCACCAGCATCATCGCCATCGATACGCTCTCGGCCAACTCGACGTCCTCGGCCACGTCGGGCGCGGTCAGCAGCGGTTCGGGCAGCCATTGCCCGACGTAGGACTCCTTGCGCCGGACGAGGGTGCGCAGCCGGACGAGCGCCTGGCGGGTGGCGATCCGCACCAGGTAGGCGCGCTGATCCCGCACCGTGTCGAGATCGACCCCGGCCCACCGCAACCAGGTCTCCTGCAGCACGTCTTCGGCGTCGGCGGCCGAACCGAGCATCTCGTAGGCGACGGTGAACAGCAGATTGCGATGGGCGACGAAGGTGGCGGTGGCGTCCGGGCGATCGCCCTCGGTGCCCACCTCGCCGCGATCTTCGGGCGGGTGCTGCGACGTGCCTGCCATGGATGACTCCTCTGCACTCTCGACTGTGTCACGCACCAGACACCGGGCCCGACGGTTTTGTGACACCTGGCGCTTGTGTCACTCGTCACGGCACCGCGCCTGTCACACGGACCGGCCCCTCGGCATCTCATGGTCGTTCAGTTCAACACCACCAGTGAGGACCCAGTCATGGAACCCCGTATCGACCTGTTCAGCACCGAAATCGGCGGCAAGATCGCCAAGCGGTTCGCCAACGTCGGTCTGACGATCCAGCAGTCGCCGCTGCCGAAGTCCACCCAGGAACTGGTGTCGCTGCGCGCGAGCCAGATCAACGGGTGCGGCTGGTGCATCGACGCCCATACCAAGGACGCCGCGGCGGCCGGGGAAACCTCGGTCCGGCTGCATCTGGTGGCCGCCTGGCGCGAGTCCACCGTGTTCACCGAGGCCGAGCAGGCCGCACTCGCCCTGGTCGAGGAGGGCACCCGTCTCGCCGACGCCCATCAGGGTGTGTCCGACGAGACCTGGGCGCAGGTGCGCAAGCACTACGACGACGACCAGACCGTCGCGCTGGTCGCGCTGGTGGCCATGATCAACGCGGCCAACCGGCTCGCGGTGATCGTGCACCAGAAGGGTGGCTCCTACGAGCCGGGTATGTTCGCCACCATGGCCAACTGACCCACGCGGGTTGCGGGCCCGGCTCGGGATCATGCGATCCGGGCCGGGCTCGCACCGCAGGCAGGTGATCGGCGGATGATCGAAAACTTATGGGCGCAGGTGGAGGTCGCGCGATGCTCTAGCGGAGCTCCGCGATCCGACTGAGCGGTGCGCACCCGTCTTTGATCAGGTAAGGCCGAGATGACAGAGCAACCGTCCACTCATTCCGCGTCCGACGTCCAGCCGAAGCAACACAACGCCGTCCGATCCCTACGGCCGCGGGCGGTCGCCGGGCTCGTGGTGACGGCGCTGGCCGCGGCAGCGGTGGTCGGAGCCGTCGCGACCTTGCCGTCACTGCCCGGCGTCGCGACCGCGGAGGCGCCCGGAACCACGTCCGACCGGTTCTACCTACTACCGGATCTGGCCAAAGACAGTTTCACCGCCGGGGACATCGAGGCGGCCCGCGAGTACGCGCAGGAGCTGCTGGCGATGGCGCCCGGGTTCCGCGACAGCTGGAATTACGGCAACGCCATCCATGACGCCAACATGGTGCTCGGCCGAATCGCCTTGCGCGAGGGGCGCGTCGACGACGCCAAGGGTCACCTGCTCGCTGCAGGTAACAGTCCCGGTTCGCCACAGATGGACACCTTCGGTCCGAACATGAGCTTGGCCAAAGACCTGCTGGAGCGCGGTGAGCGCCTGGTTGTCCTGGAGTATTTCGCGTTGTGCCGCAGGTTCTGGGAGCTGCACAACGGCCGTTTGGACCGGTGGAGTCAGCTGGTCGTGATCGGGCTTGTCCCTGATTTCGGCGCGAATTTGGTCTATTGAAAACACCACTGCGTAGGGTCGTGTGGTGGTCGGTTCGGTGCGCGAGCGGTGGTCGGCTCGTCCGATAGTCGGTCCGTCGGCGCCGAAGGTCGCCATCAATTCGGCTGATACCGAACGCGGTTGGTGGGTCACCGCGGTGCTGACGCTGCTCGCAGCGGTGACACGTTTCGCCGGGCTCGGCTCGACGACCGACGCCGGGGTGCCGGTCTTCGACGAGAAGTACTCCGCGTTGCGGGCCGGGGAGATGCTGCACAGCGGGATGGGCGTCGAAGATAACCCCGGGTATGTGGTCGTTGTCCCCCCGCCGGTAGGGAAACTGCTGATCGCCGGCGGCGAGGCGCTGTTCGGTTACACA
Organism: Nocardia suismassiliense; assembly: GCF_900269665.1. Lineage (GTDB taxonomy): Bacteria > Actinomycetota > Actinomycetes > Mycobacteriales > Mycobacteriaceae > Nocardia > Nocardia suismassiliense. The sequence goes on along the minus strand of NZ_LT985361.1, from coordinate 3,479,508 downwards.
CCGCTGGGGTGGCGGTTCTCGGCGGCGGTGGCCGGAACTCTGCTGGTGCTGTTGGTGATTCGGATCGTCCGGCGGCTGACGCGCTCGACCCTGATCGGCGCCATCGCCGGAATCCTGATGATCGCCGACGGCGTCACGTTCGTCTCGTCGCGGATCGGCATGCTCGATATCTTCCTGGCGGTGCTGGTCACCGGGGCGTTCGGCTGTTTGATCGTCGATCGCGACGAGGTCCGAGCGCGGCTGGCGCATGCCGAGGGCCGGATTGCGTTGTCCGCGTTCGGGCCTCGCCTCGGCGTGCGCTGGTGGCGGTTCGGCGCGGGCGTGCTGCTCGGGTTGGCCTGTGGCACAAAGTGGTCCGGCGCGTATTTCCTGGTCTTCTTCGTAATCCTGTGTCTGGGTTTCGATGCCGCCGCGCGACGGCACTACGGGGTGCGGCGCCCGTTTCTCGGCACGGTGGTGCGAGACGCGGCACCCGCGGCGTTCGCGCTGGTCATAGTCGCGCTGGGGGTGTATCTCGCGTCCTACGCGGGATGGTTCGCCGGCGAGACCGGGGTGAACCGACATGCCGTCGCGGACGGCGGGTTCTTCGCCTTCGTCCCAGAGGCGTTGCGCTCCTTGTGGTTCCACCATGCCGCAGTGCTCGACGTGCACACCCACCTCACCAACTCCGCCGGGTACCACCATCCGTGGGAGTCGAAGCCGTGGACGTGGCCGATGGGCTTGCGGCCGATGCTCTACCACTTCCCCGAGCCCGAACTGACCACCGGATGCGGGCAATCGCAGTGCGTGCGAGCAATCATGCTGATCGGCACGCCCGCGATCTGGTGGCTGGCGGTGCCCGCACTGGGGTGGGCACTATGGCAGTCCGTTACCCGCCGCGACTGGCGCTACCTCTCGGTCCTCACCGGTTACGCGGCGGCTTGGCTGCCCTGGTTCGCCGTGCTCGACCGGCAGATGTACTACTTCTACGCCGCCGCCATGGCCCCCTTCCTGATCATGCTGGTGGCTCTGGCGCTCGGGCAGATCCTCGGCCGCGTGACCGATGACCACGAACGCCGCGACACCGGCCTGCTGCTGGTCTGCCTGTATCTGGGGTTGGTGGTCGCGAACTTCGCCTGGAACTACCCGATCCTCACCGGCCTGCCGATCACCTTGTCGAGTTGGCAGCAGCACCTGTGGCTGCCGAGCTGGCGCTGAGGTCTGCACCACAGCTGTGCCGTCCACCAGGCCCGGATGACGTGCCCCGGTCGTCTTACGCGGCAACAGCATTGGCCGGACATCGGCACATCCCAGCACTCCGCCCGTGATCAAACCCATTCAGGTAAGGCTTGCCTAATCAACGATGGGTCGTTCTAATGGCCGCCATGGACACAATCCATATCTCCCGCCGCCGCCTGCTCACGACCGCCTGCGCAGTCGGGCTCGGCGCCGCGGTCACCGCGTGCACCGGCCGGTCCGCCGACGAGCAGTACACCGGACCGGGCGGCTGGTCGTTCACCGACGATCGCAACAACACCATCCACACCAAGGAGGTCCCGTCCCGCATCGTCGCGTTCGCCGGCTCCGCCGCGCTACTGGCGGACTATGGCCTACAGGACCGCATCGTCGGGGTCTTCGGTGAAACACGCACGACAGCAGGGGAACCGGCGCCCTTGGCGGGCGATCTCGATCTCGGCAAGCTGACCGTGCTCGGCAACAACTGGGGCGAGTTCAACGTCGAGAAGTACGCGGCGCTCGAACCGGACCTGCTCGTCACCGATATGTATGTGCCCGACCGGCTCTGGTACATCCCGGACGAGAGCAAGGAAAAGATCCTGGCGATCAATGCGAATGTCGCGACGGTACGCATCGCACACCGGACACTGCCGGAGATCATCGCGCGCTACGCCGAGCTCGCGCGCACCCTCGGCGCGGACCTGAACGCGCCCAAGGCAACCCAGGCCAGATCCCGATTCGACGCCGCTTCCCAGGCGATTCGCGAGGCCGTCGCGCAGCGACCCGGCCTGCGCGTGATGGCGGCCTCCGCCGCGCAGGGGATCTTTTACGTCTCCGACCCGCGAATGTCCACCGACCTGCGCTATTTCGCGGAGCTGGGCGTCGACATGGTCACCCCGGACAACGTCACCCCGGACGGCTTCTTCGAGGAGCTCAGCTGGGAGCACACCGACAAGTACCGGGCCGACCTGATCCTGCTCGACCGCCGTTCCGGCACGTTGTCCCCGGAAGCTCTTGCCGCCAACCCGGTCTGGCGCGGTCTGCCCGCAGTGCGCGCCGATCAGGTCGTCGGCTGGCAACCGATCTTCCGGTTCTCTCACGCCGGTATCGCACCGTTGCTCGAGGATCTGGCCGCCGCCGTTCGTCGCTCCGGCAAAGTTACCTGACAGGGATCCCCATGCGCGCCCAGCCTTTTCGCTTCTTCGAGAACGTGCCGGTCCTGCGGACCGAACTGCTCAGCCCGTCCCAGCTGCGCATCGTATTCGGCGGTGCGCCGCTTGCCGGGTTCGCCAGCGGCGGCCGGGATCAGAGCCTGTCACTGTTCCTGCCCCACCCCGGCCAGCACAAGCCCTGGGTGCCGGTCGACGCCGGGGACAACTGGTTCGCCGAATGGCGGGCCGCCGACCCGGCCGTTCGCGCGGTGATGCGCGCCTACACCGCGCGGGAACATCGGCCGGAGACTGCTGAATTGGACATCGACTTCGTCCCGCACGCCGACGGTGGACCGGCCGCACGCTGGGCGGCGCGGGCCCAGCCGGGCGATCGGGTCACCATCCTCGGACCATGCGACAGTGACAACCGCAGCGTCGCCTTCCGCCCGCCCGGCGAGGCCGGCTGGGTCCTGCTCGCCGCGGACGAGACGGCATTGCCCGCGACGGCGAGCATCCTGGAATCGCTGCCCGCCGGCACCGTCGCCAAGGTCTGGATCGAGGTACCGCACCAGGCCGATCGCCGCGAACTGACCACCGAGGCGGACGCCGAGATCACCTGGCTGGTGCACGAGGACCGCGACCGTGGCCGCATCGTGCACGCGGTCCGCGCCGCCGCGCTTCCGGACCGGCGGCCCTACGCGTGGATCGCCGGCGAATCCGGCGTCGTCCGCGCCCTGCGCCGCCACCTGGTCACCGAACGACGGATCCCCAAGGCGGATGTGACCTTTCGCGGCTACTGGCGCCTAGGCGCCACGGAGGACGACCTGCGCAACGAATGACGCCGCCGGAGACGACTGGTCCCGGCTGGGCGCTCCCAGATCCGGTGAAAAAGCTTTATGCCTAAAGCTTTAGTTGTAAAGTACTGGCTACCGCGACTTCTGAGGAGAGCGCATGAAGGTCGTGTGCATCGGCGGCGGACCCGCCGGCCTGTACTTCGGGTTGCTGATGAAGCAGCTCAACGCCGATCACGAGGTCACCGTGGTCGAACGCAACCGTCCCTACGACACTTTCGGCTGGGGTGTGGTCTTCTCCGACGCCACGATGGAGAACATGCGGGTGTGGGATCGGGCCACCGCGGACCGGATCCAATCGGCGTTCAACCACTGGGACGACATCGAATTACGGTTCAAGGGCCGCGTGCTGCGCTCGGGCGGGCACGGCTTCGTCGGCATCGGCCGCAAGAAGCTGCTGAACATCCTGCAGGCACGGTGCGAGGAGGTCGGGGTAAAACTCGAATTCGACCGAGAGGTCAACTCCGCCAGTGAATTCCCCGACGCCGACCTGATCGTCGCCGCCGACGGCATCTCCTCGAAGATCCGCGGCGAGCACCGGGACATCTTCGTACCCGACCTCGTGACGCGTCCGAACCGCTACATCTGGCTGGGCACCGAGAAGCTGTACGACGCTTTCACTTTCGACTTCGTCCAGACCGAACACGGCTGGATCCAGGCGCACATCTACAAGTTCGACGAGAACACCAGCACCTTCATCGTCGAGGCACCGGAGCGCGTGTGGCGAGCGCACGGCCTGGACCGGGCCCGCCCGGACGAGTCGGTGGCGTTCTGCGAGCGGCTGTTCGCCGACAACCTGCAGGGCGAGAAGCTGATGACGAACTCGCGCCACCTGCCGGGCTCGGGGTGGCAGAACTTCCAGCGGGTCAAATGCGAGAAGTGGTGGCTGCGAACCGGCAACAGCCATGTGGTGCTGATGGGCGACGCCGTACACACCGCCCACTTCGCCATCGGCTCCGGCACCAAACTGGCACTCGAGGATGCCATCGAACTGGTCCGCCAGCTCGGCGAGCACGGCGACACCCCGGCGGACCTGCCCGCAGTCCTCGAGCACTACCAGCAGATCCGCTCGATCGACGCGTTACGGCTACAGAACGCGGCCTGGAACGCCATGGAGTGGTTCGAGGTGTGCGGCGAACGCTACTGCGACCAACTCGAACCCGAGCAGTTCATGTACTCGATGCTCACCCGCAGCCAGCGCATCAGTCACGAGAATCTGCGGCTGCGTGACAAGGGCTGGCTGGAGAATTACGAACGCTGGTTCGACGCACGGGCCGGGATCTCGCGCACCGCCGAAGAGCCTTCCGTCCCACCGATGTTCACGCCGTACACGGCGCGGTCGGTGACGCTGAAGAATCGGGTGATCGTCTCGCCGATGGCCCAGTACTCCGCCGTCGACGGCGTCCCCAGCGACTTCCACCTGGTGCACCTCGGCGCCCGCGCGCAAGGCGGTGCCGGCCTGGTCTTCGTCGAGATGACCTGCGTGAGCCCGACCGGCCGGATCACGCCCGGCTGCCCAGGCCTGTACACCGACGAGCAGCAGCGGGCCTGGCAGCGCATCGTCGACTGGGTACACGACAACTCCGACGCGAAAATCGGCCTGCAGATCGGTCATTCGGGCGCCAAGGGTTCCACCCGCCGCATGTGGGACGGCATCGACCAACCGCTCACCCCCGATGACGACGAGCCGAACTGGCCGTTGATCTCGGCCTCGCCGCAGCAATACCTGCCCGGCATCAGCCAGTGGTCACGGGCGATGACCCGAGCCGACATGGACGAGGTGACAGCACAATTCGTCGACGCCACCCGCCGCGGCGCCGCGGCGGGCTTCGACTGGCTCGAATTGCATTGCGCGCACGGCTATCTGCTGTCGAGCTTCATCTCCCCGCTGACCAACCAGCGCACCGATGCCTACGGCGGGTCGCTGGCGAACCGGCTGCGTTATCCGCTGGAAGTATTCGAGGCCGTGCGCGACGCCTGGCCGGCGGAACTGCCGATGTCGGTGCGTATTTCGGCGCACGACTGGGCCGAGGGCGGCATCACTCCGGCCGACGCCGTCGAGATCGCGCGGTGCTTCAAACAGGCGGGTGCCGACCTGATCGACTGTTCCTCCGGCCAGGTGACCAAGCAAGAGCAACCGACCTTCGGGCGGATGTGGCAGACACCGTTCGCCGACCGGGTGCGCCAGGAGGCGGGCATCCCCACCATCGCCGTCGGCGCGATCTCCGAGGCCGACCACGTGAACAGCATCGTGGCCGCCGGCCGCGCCGACCTGTGCGCCATCGCCCGGCCGCACCTGGCCAACCCGGCCTGGACGCTCACCGAGGCGGCCAGGATCGGCTACACCGAGCTCGCCTGGCCCAAGCAGTACGGCGCCGCCAAACGGCAATTCGAGGCGAACATCCAGCGCCAGCAGGCCGCCGCGGCGGCCGGGAAAGGATGACCGGCATGCTCGAGCCCGGTCTCGCCGATCGGCACGCGTTCGTCACCGGCGGCTCCCGCGGCATCGGCGCCGCCATCGCGCGCAGGCTCGCGCACGACGGCGCCCGCCTCACCCTGGTGGCGCGTGATCTGGCGCGCGCCACCGAAACCGTTGCCGGGCTGCCGAAGTCGGCGCAAGCGCTCGCCGTCGCGTGCGACGTCACCGACGCGGCCGCCGTCACCGCCGCGTTCGACCAAGCCCGCGAACTGCACGGCGCGGTCGACATCCTGATCAACAATGCCGGTCAGGCGGCCAGCGCACCGTTGGCGCGCACCAGCGACGAACTGTGGCAGCGCATGCTCGCCGTCAACCTCACCGGCACCTTCCTCTGCACCAGGAACGCGGTGGCCGACATGCGCGCGACCGGGCGGGGCCGGGTGGTCAACATCGCCAGCACCGCGGGCCTGCGCGGCTACCCGTACGTCACCGCGTACGCGGCGGCCAAGCACGGCGTGATCGGGCTGACCCGCGCACTGGCACTGGAACTCGCGGGCACGTCGATCACGGTGAACGCGGTCTGCCCCGGCTTCACCGACACCGACCTGTTGCAGGAGAGCGTGACCCACGTGATCGAAACCACCGGCCGCAGTGCCGAAGCGGCGCGCGCCGCCTTCACCCGGCACAACCCGCAGGGCAGGCTGGTCGAGCCGGCCGAGGTCGCCGACACCGTCGCGTGGCTGTGCTCGGATGGCGCGGCTTCGCTGACCGGACAGTCGATTTCGGTCAGCGGCGGGGAGGTGATGTGAGGTGACCACCCACCCGGAGCTCGGCGACGAACGCATCGGTATGGAGGCCCGCACCATATCCGGCGACCACCTCGATGTGCGGCTATGGCTGCGACTGCTGGCCACCACCAACGAGATCGAGCAGGAGATCCGTACCCGGCTGCGGACGCGGTTCGCCACCACCCTCCCCCGTTTCGACTACCTGGCCCAGCTCGACCGGCACCACGACGGCCTGCGGATGAGCGCGCTGTCCCGCTATCTGATGGTGACCGGCGGCAATGTCACCGGCCTGACCGATCAGCTGGTCGCCGAGGGCTGGGTCGACCGGATTCCGGACCCGATCGACAAGCGCGCGACGCTGGTGCGGCTCACCGACCTCGGCCGCGCCCGCTTCGACGAGATGGCCGCCGAACACGAACGCTGGCTCACCGAGATGTTCGCCGGGTTCGGCCGCGGCGACGAGCAGGCACTGTTCGACCTGCTCGGCAGGCTGCGCGTGCACCTCGCCGCGACGGCCGACCACGCCGACAACCACGCCCCACTATCGAACCACCGGGACCGCTGATGACCCAGAATCTCGACCCCGCCCTGCGCGCGGCCAACCGCACGACACTCGCCGACTACGCGAGCACCCACTTCCGCTGGCAGGTGCACGAGGGTGTCGGCACGATCGTGCTGGATCGCCCGGAGCGCAAGAACCCGCTGACCTTCGACTCCTACGCCGAACTGCGAGATCTGTTCCGCCGCTTGGCCTATGCCGACGATGTCACGGTGATCGTGCTGCACGGCGCCGGGGCGAACTTCTGCTCCGGTGGCGATGTGCACGACATCATCGGCCCGCTGATCGCGCTGCCCGCACCGGAGCTGCTGAGGTTCACCAGGATGACCGGCGACCTGGTCAAAGCGATGCGGGCCTGCCCGCAACCGATCGTGGCCGCCGTCGACGGTGTCTGCGCGGGTGCGGGCGCGATCCTGGCGATGGCGTCCGATCTGCGCGTCGGCACCGCCCGCAGCACCACGGCGTTCCTGTTCACCCGGGTCGGGCTCGCCGGGTGCGATATGGGGGCGTGCGCGATGCTGCCGCGGATCATCGGGCAGGGCCGCGCCTCCGAGCTGCTCTACACCGGCCGCGCGATGACCGGCGACGAGGCGTACGCGTGGGGGTTCTTCAACCAGCTCGCGGAACCGGACGAGGTGCTCGACGCCGCCGGGCAGCTCGCGCGCCGCCTGGCCGAGGGACCGACCTTCGCCCAGGGCATCACCAAAACCATGCTGCACCAGGAGTGGTCGATGACGGTGGATCAGGCCATCGAAGCCGAGGCGCAGGCGCAGGCCCTGTGCATGCTCACCGAGGATTTCGCGCGCGCCTACCACGCGTTCCGGGCCAAGCAACGCCCGAAGTTCGAAGGGAACTAGCGATGCCCGAAGAACACTGGGACTGGCCCTTTTTCGAGGACGAGCACCGGAAACTCGCCGCCACACTGCGTGCTTGGGCCGCCGATCAGCTGGCCGAGGACGGTGGCGCCGATCTCGACGACCGCTGCCGTCAGCTGGTTCGCGCTCTCGGCGATGCAGGCTGGCTGCGACACACCGTCGCCGGTACCGCGTTCGGCGGAAGTCACGACCGGATCGACACGCGCGCAGTATGTCTGGCTCGCGAGATCCTGGCCGAGCACGACGCACTCGCCGACTTCGCGTTCGCCATGCAGGGACTCGGCTCCGGCGCGATCAGCCTCGCCGGCACCGAGGAGCAGAAGCGCCACTACCTGCCCCGGGTGGCCGCCGGTACGGCGATCGCGGCGTTCGCGCTCTCGGAGACCGACGCGGGCTCCGACGCCGCCGCGCTGTCGTGCGCCGCACGCGCCGACGGCGACGAGTTCGTCATCGACGGGGAGAAGACGTGGATCTCCAACGGCGGTATCGCGGACTTCTACGTGGTCTTCGCCCGGACGGGGGAAGACGAAGGCGCACGGGGCATCTCGGCGTTCCTCGTCGACGCGGACAACCCGGGCCTGCACATCGCCGAACGGATCGACGTGATCGCCCCGCATCCACTCGCGCGGCTCCGCTTCGACGGCTGCCGAATACCCGCGACGAGACTGTTGGGCGAACCGGGCGCGGGATTCGGCCTCGCGATGCGCACTCTCGACATCTTCCGGACCTCCGTGGCAGCCGCCGCCGTCGGCTTCGCCAGGCACGCCATGGCCGAGGCACTCGCCCGCGTGACCTCCCGGCAGATGTTCGGCGGCGTACTGGCCGACTTCCAGCTGACCCGGGCCGAACTCGCCCAGATGGCCACCACGATCGACGCGACCGCCCTGCTCACCTACCGCGCGGCCTGGCAGCGCGATCAAGGACGGCCCGTAACCCGCGAGGCCGCCATGGCGAAGATGGCCGCGACCGAAGGCGCCCAACGGGTTATCGACGCCGCCGTCCAGATGTGGGGCGCCCTCGGGGTGGTCCGCGACCGGCCGGTCGAGCGGCTTTACCGCGACATCCGGGCGCTGCGCATCTACGAGGGCGCCACCGAGGTGCAGCAGCTGATCATCGCCCGTGAACTCCTGCGGGACACCGCGAACACCTGACCCACGATTTTCCTTCTCTCCCACAAGGTTCGACCATGACAAGCGCGCACCTCGATACCTTCGCCCGTGACAACCTGCCCCCGCTCGACCAGTGGCCGGACCTCCGGTTCGACCTGCCCGAACTCCAGTTCCCGGCCCAACTCAATTGCGCGAGTGAACTACTCGAACGCCACCTGACCGACGGCAACGGCGACCGCCTGTGCGTGCAGGCGCCGGGTGGACCGCGGTGGACCTACGCCGATCTGAACGACCGAGCCAACCGCATCGCGGCGGTGCTGGTGCACGATATGGGCCTGGTGCCGGGCAACCGCGTGCTACTGAATGCCCCGAACACGCCCATGCTCGCGGCCTGCTGGTTCGCCGTCATGAAGGCGGGTGGCATCGCCGTGACGGCTATGCCGCTGCTACGGGTCAAGGAGCTCACCCAGATCGTCGAGAAGGCGCGAATCACGCACGCGCTCTGCGATGTCGCGCTGTCCGCCCGGGTCGAGGCGGTCGCGGCAACGTGCCCGGCGCTCGACCGGATCCGCTACTTCCACAGCACCTCCGACGAGGGGCTCGAGGCGCTGATGACGCGCCACGACGGCCGGTTCGACACGGTGGCCACCGCCGCCGACGACGTCTGCCTCATCGCCTTCACCTCCGGCACCACCGGAATTCCCAAGGCCACCATGCACTTCCACCGCGACGTCATGGCGATCTGCCACTGCTTCCCGCAGCACATCCTGCGCCCGGCGCCCGACGACGTGTTCATCGGCAGCCCGCCACTGGCCTTCACCTTCGGCCTGGGCGGGCTGCTGCTGTTTCCGATGTCGGTGGGCGCCTCGGCGGTGCTGCTGCCACAGGCGACTCCCCCACTGCTGCTCGACGCGATCACCGAGTTCGGCGCGACCGTGCTGTTCACCGCGCCGACCTCCTATCGCATCCTCGCCCGCTACGACCTGCGCGGCACTTCGCTGCGCAAATGTGTCTCGGCGGGCGAACCGCTGCCGCCGAGCACCCGGGCCCGCTGGCGCGCCGCCACCGGCCTCGAGCTGATCGACGGCATCGGCGCCACCGAGATGTTGCACATCTTCATCGCCGCCGACGAGGCGCATGCCCGGCCCGGCGCGACCGGTCTGCCGGTGCCCGGCTATCAGGCGCGCGTCGTGGACGAAGCGGGAAACCCGTTGGGCCCCGGCGAGATCGGTCTGCTCGCGGTGCGCGGTCCGACTGGCTGTCGTTACCTCGCCGACGACCGGCAGACCGTGTACGTGCGCGACGGCTGGAACTACACCGGTGACGCCTACTCGGTCGACGTCGACGGCTACTTCCACTATCAGGCACGCTCCGACGACATGATCGTGTCGTCCGGCTACAACATCGCCGCACCGGAGGTGGAGGACGCGCTGGCGGGGCATGCCGCGGTGGTCGATTGTGCGGTGGTCGGCGTGCCCGACGAAGATCGCGGTCAGATCGTCAAGGCGTATGTGGTGTTGCGCGCGGAGGTCGAGGCAAACGACGGGATGGTGGCGGAGTTGCAGGATTTCGTGAAACAGGCGGTGGCGCCGTACAAGTATCCGAGGGCCATCGCGTTCGTCGATGCCCTGCCGCGCACACCGACCGGCAAGCTACAGCGCTTTCGGCTGCGGGAACCTGCTGCGGTGCAGAGTGATTCGGGAGCCGACGAATGAGGGTATTGCAGCCGCCGGGGTGGCCGCGTCCGCGCGGGTACGCCAACGGCGTTGCCGCACGCGGGGAACTGGTGTTCGTGGCCGGCATGATCGGCTGGGACGCCGACGGCGTGATCCAGTCTCCCGATATCGCCGACCAGGCGCGCCAAGCGCTGCGCAATGTCGTGGCGGTGCTCGCCGAGGCGGGCGCGCAGCCCGCGCACATCGTGCGAATGACCTGGTACGTCACCGATGTCGACGCGTACGTGCAAGCGTATCGCGAGATCGGGGTGGCCTTCCGGGAGATCATCGGCAGCTTCCAGGCGGCGATGACCGCGGTGGAAGTGAGTCGCCTGGTCGAAAAGGACGCCAAGGTCGAGATCGAGGTCACCGCCGTGATTCCGGACCCCGATGACGTTCCGGCAGAGCAGGAGTGAGTTCCGTGGGAGTTGTCGTCACCACCACCGCGGGTGCCGTCGAAGGGCGCCGGGACGGCGAACTCTCCGTCTTCAAGGGCATCCCGTACGCCGCCGCGCCGGAGGGGCCGCTGCGCATGCAAGCCCCCGTCCCGCCCGAAAGCTGGGCCGGTATCCGCCCGGCCCTGCACTACAGCGTCGCGCCGCCGCAGTTGCCGCTGACACCCGGCACCCCGCCGCTGTGGCGGCCCGCCGACGGACTCGACTGCCTCAGCGTGAACGTCTGGACACCGGGCGGCACCGGCGACCGGCTGCCGGTGCTGGTGTGGATTCACGGCGGCGGCTGGAAGGCGGGCTCGTCCAGCGACCCGGCGCACGACGGCGCGACGCTGGCCCGCGGCGGCGTCGTCCTGGTGACGTTCAACTATCGAGTCGGCTTCGAAGGCTTCGGCTTCGTGCCGGGCCATCCCGCCAATCGTGGCTTCCTCGACCAGACCGCCGCACTGCGCTGGGTGCACGACAACATCGCCGCCTTCGGTGGCGACCCGGACAAGGTGACCCTCTTCGGCGAATCCGGCGGCGGACTGTCCATCGCCGCACTGCTTTCCGCGCCGGCCGCCCGCGGACTGTTCCGGCGCGCCATCGTGCAGAGCCCGGCGGCCCGCCTGCTGCCCGAGCACGAGGCGCAGCGGATCGCCGAGCTCACCGCCGCCGCCCTCGGGGTCGCGCCGGCCGAGCTGGCGACGCAGCCGCCGCTGGCCCTGCTGTCCGTGCAGGACGAGCCGCTCGCCGCGATGGAGGCCGACCCGGGCGCGTGGACCACGCCGGAAGCGATCACCGCGTTCACTCCGGTGATCGACGGCGTCACCGTGGTGGACAAACCCTGGCTCGCGCTCGGCTCCGGTGTCGCCCGCGACATCGACCTGATCACCGGCTCGACCCGCGACGAGTTCACCCTGTTCGCGTTGAGTCGCGGGCTGATCAAACCCAGCGCGTCGGCGATGCTCAAGGCGCTGCCGACCTTCGCGCGCATAACCGCCCACGGCATGCGCAGCCACGGACTACCGAAGGCGCGCCGCCCGACACCGCTGCGTACGGTCGACTTGTCCACCACCGCAGCGCATCTCGGCTTGCCCGCCTCGGCACCGGCCGCCTATCGCGCGGCGTACCCGGGCTCGACGGACGCCGAGCTCTACGTGGTCATGTATTCCGACGCCATGTTCCGGATGCCCGCGATCTGGCTCGCGGAAGCGCACACGGCCGCGGGCGGGCGCAGTTACGTCTACGACTTCGCTTGGGCCAGCCCGGCTTTGGGCGGCGCGCTCGGTGCCTGTCATGTCGCGGACATTCCGGTAACCTTCGGCAATACCGACAGTCCACTCGCCTCGTTCGTACTCGGCGGCGCTCGGCCGTCGGAGAGCCTACTGCGACTGTCCGAGCAGCTGCGGTCCTCGTGGATCTCGTTCGCCACCAACGGCGATCCCGGCTGGCCCGTCTTCACTACTGACGGGGCACTGACGCGAATTTGGGACACCCCGCCCATGGTGGCGGCAGACCCGCTGGCGGCGTCCCGGCAGATCTGGCAAGGACTTTCGGGCCGCTGACCTCGGTCAGTTGTCGTTGCGGTCGAGCGATTCGCGGATCGCCGCTTGGGCGGCGTGCGGCAGGGTGTGCATGATCTCGCGGACCCGCTCCTTGCGGCGCAGCACCGCCTGACGCACCGGCATGCCCGGTTGCGCCTGCATCTGCGGAATGATGCCCTCGACCTCCTGCGCGCCGCCGTCGTGGTGCCCGGCGTCGAATATCGCTTGCTCGCGCGCCATCTGGGCCTCGTCCTTCTCCTCGGACATGCCGATCGGGCCCTGCATGCGGCCGTTGAGGAACTGCTTGACCACCGGCTCGTCGGAGGTCAGCAACACCTCGCGCGGGCCGAACATGACCAGCTGGCGGCGGAACAGCATGCCGATGTTGTCCGGCACGGTGCGCGCCAGATTGATGTTGTGCGTGACGATCAGAATCGTCGCGTCGATCTGCGCGTTGATGTCGATCAACAATTGGCTCAGGTACGAGGTGCGCACCGGGTCCAGGCCGGAGTCCGGCTCGTCGACCAGGATGATCTGCGGGTCCAGCACCAGGGCACGGGCCAGGCCCGCGCGCTTACGCATACCGCCGGAGATCTCGCCGGGCAGCTTGTTCTCATCACCCAGCAGACCGGTCAGCTCGAGTTTCTCCATGACGATGTTCTTGATCTGCGACTCCGACTTCTTCGTGTGCTCACGAAGGGGGAACGCGACATTGTCGAAGAGGGTCATGGAGCCGAACAGCGCGCCGTCCTGGAACAGCACGCCGAAGAGTTTACGAATCTCGTAGAGCTCCTTGGTGGTGCAGCGCATGATATCGGTGTCGCCGACAAAGATCGCGCCGCGTTCCGGGCGCAGCAGGCCGATCAGTGATTTCAGAAAAACGGACTTACCGGTGCCCGACGGGCCCAGTAGCGCGCTCACCTCGCCATACGGCAGCGTCAGTGAAACATCCTGCCAAATGCGCTGTGCACCGAATGATTTCGTACAACCTTCAGCCCTGACGGCGACGCCCATGCTAGACCTCCATCGAATTCCGACGAGAATCCACCGGCGTTACCTGACGCACCCGACATCTCGTACTGGACCGTCGATCTACTGTAAACCGGCGTTGCGGAGGGCAAGAGCCGATTCCGGCAACCGGTGCGCTGCGCAAATGTAGTGCGGCAACTTGTCGCAGCGGATGGTCGGCCCGTGAAATCAGTTGGCGGTCTTGCCGAACCAGCGGGCGAGGTGCTCGTCCAGGTCCGGCTGGTGCTCGCCGATCCAGGCGACGTGGCCGTCGGGCCGGAGCAGGATGGCTGGAACATCCAGTGCCGCAGCGGGATCCGCGATCAGATCGACGCGGTCCGACCAGCCGTTGACGGTCAGCCGCTCGGTGCGGTCGAGCACCAGGCCACGGCCCCGACGCAGCCGATCGTAGAGGCGGCCCTGTTTCAGGTCGATATCGCGCAGCCGTCGGCCGAGCAGGTCGGGGCCCGCGCCGAAGTCGTAGCGGAGGCCGATCGCGGTGATCTTCTCGATCAGGTAGCGGTGCACCTCATCGAAGTCCATCAGTTCGGTGAGCAGCCTGCGCACGGCCTGCGGGCCCGGTTCGGTGGACAGCAGTTGCGTCTGGGCGCGGGTGTTGTCCAGCACGTCTGCGGCGACCGGATGACGTTCATCCTGATAGGTGTCCAGCAGCGCTTCCGGTGCCCAGCCGCGGATCTGCGCGGCCAGTTTCCAGCCGAGATTGACCGCGTCCTGCAGACCGAGATTGAGCCCCTGGCCGCCGATGGGCGGGTGGATGTGCGCCGCATCGCCGGCCAGCAGCACCCGGCCGACCCGATAACGTTCGGCCAGGCGGGTGGCATCGCCGAAGCGGGACAGCCAGCGCGGGGAATGGACGCCGAAATCCGTTCCGGCGATGGCACGCAACTGTTGTTTGACATCATCGAGGGTGGGCGGTTCCGTCCGATCGCTTACCCCCGCGGCGGGGACGACCACGCTATAGACCCCTTCGCCGAAGGGCCTGAGCAGCAATCGCCTATCGGTTTTGTGGATTTCGGCCACCGTAGCGGCGATTTCCTCCGGCGGCACGCCTGTTTCCAGCTCACCCATCAGCGTCTCGCTCCGGGCGGGCTCGCCGGGGAAGCAGACGCCGAGCAGTTTGCGCACCGTGCTGCGGGCGCCGTCGCAGCCGACCAGGTAACGCGACCGGAGGCGCTCGCCGTCGGCCAGTTCGACGGTCACGCCCGCGTCGTCCTGCTCGAAAGCGACCACCGCACCACCGCGCCGAACCTGCGCACCCAGTGCGGTCGCATGTTCTTCGAGTTGGTGTTCGAGGACCGGCTGCGGGATGCCGAGCAGATAGGCGTACGTGGAATCCAGGCCCTCGGGCGCGGGTTTATTGATGGCGGCGAAGATTCCGCCGACCGAGCGCTGTCTGCCGCGTTCGAGTAGCCGATCCAGCAGTCCGCGCATCGCCATCAGTTCGAGACTGCGCATGTGCAGGCTGACTATTCGGACGAACGACGTGGGCTCGGTTTCCTTCTCCACCACGAGTACCCGTACCTGGTGCAGCCGCAGTTCGGCGGCCAGCATCGCACCGGTCGGCCCGCACCCGGCAATGATCACATCGAACACGAACCACCCAATTCTCGTTCCGGCGTACGCGTCGCACTGATCCCGGATTTCCGCAGGTCCTGGCATTGGCCGCCCATTCTGCGGCACTTCGCACGCATGCCACAACCGATATATGCCGACGGGCATCGCCGGACGCGCAGGGCGTCACCTGCTGACGTGAATTTCCCGGCGGCCCGGCTCCGACGCACCGAAAGTCCGATCAGCCAAGGGCGAGTGGAAGTTTCGCGGACAGTGCGCCGAGGTCGGCTTGCTCGGTTTCGGTCGGGGTCCGGCGTCCGGTGCCGATCAGCAGGGCGTCCTTGTCGGACCATGACGCGGGAAACGGTGCGCCGGCAATCTTTTCGAGCATTTCGCGGGCGCGCGCCAGGCTGTCGGTGGGTGGTTCGGCGGCGTCGGGGAGATGCGCGATCAGGTCGAGGTGATGCAGCGTCCACTCCATGACGTACGCGCCGAGATAGTCGCCCGCGGTGATCACCTGGTCCTGGGTGCTGACGCGGAGGGCGGGATCGGCGAGTTCGGCGGCGCGGCCTGCGGCGGAGCCGACATCGTCCAGGTGGAACTTCAGCAGGTTGGGGTCCTCGTATGCGGCGGCCAGCCGGACGATCAGCGCGTCGAGCGGGTCGTCACCGGTGGGTGGTTCGACGACCTTCCAATACGTCACC
This sequence comes from Nocardia suismassiliense, assembly GCF_900269665.1. GTDB lineage: Bacteria > Actinomycetota > Actinomycetes > Mycobacteriales > Mycobacteriaceae > Nocardia > Nocardia suismassiliense. The sequence continues at coordinate 3,463,564 of NZ_LT985361.1, read as the reverse complement.
GCGTCCCTGGTCGGCTCGGCCGTCGTGGGCGTCACGAGGGTGATCAAGACGTCTTGCGCGTCGATGATCAAGTGGCACACCAGGTCTCGCACAAGCCAACCGGTACAGCCGGACGGCCGCTCGAAGTCCTGATCCGAGAGTTCGGCGACGGCCGTGCGCAACGCCGCCCAAGAAAGTGCGAAGAGTTCCACGGTGGCCAAGTTAGCAATATCTTCACTTCGCGTCCCAGTAGCATTCCACGACCGCCGTCGTGAACGGGAACCGTACCGGCGTCGGCCCGAAGACGATTCGGCCCGCGTTCTCGGCCGCGGTGGCGATGGCTGCGGCGACCGTCGCAGACTCTTCCACCGGGCAATGCACGATGACCTCGTCGTGCTGGAAGAAGACCAGTTCCGCCCGGCGCCCGGCCTGGGTCATGGCCTGCCGCGGGCCCGCCAGCACCAGCAGTGCCCAGTCGGCGGCGCTGCCCTGCACCACGAAATTGCGAGTGAAGCGGCCACGAGCGCGCGCTGCGGCGGTGCTGCCGTAGCCCCTGACCTCCTCCTGCGGTAGGTCGGCTTGGTCGGCGGCGGACACCGGCGGGCAGGTACGACCCAGCCACGTGCGCACCAGCCGCCCCTCCTCACCGGCGCGCGCCGCCTCGTCGACATAGGCCACCGCCGCCGGGTAGCGCCGCCGGAGTTCGGCCATGTGAGTGAGCGCGTCACCGGAGGTCTGGCCGTAAATGGCGCCCAGCAGAGCGATTTTGGCGAGGGCGCGGTCGCCGCCGAAGGCCCGGGCCGCCAGGCCGGCGTAGAGGTCGTCGCCGCGACCGGCGACCTCCATTAGTCCCGGGTCGCGCGAGATCGCGGCGAGGACGCGCGGCTCCATCTGGTCGGCGTCCGCGACCACCAGCGTCCAGCCCGGGTCGGCGCGGATCGCCTGCCGGATCACCTTCGGGATCTGTAGCGCGCCACCACCATTGGTGGTCCAGCGGCCGGAAACCGTGCCGCCGGGCTGGTATTCGGGGCGGAAGCGGCCGTCGTGCACCCACTGTTCGAGCCAGGACCAGCCGTTGGCGGTGTGCAGCCGATAGAGCGACTTGTAGGCCAGCAGCGGCGCCACCGCCGGGTGATCGATCTGCTGGAGCTCCCATTTCCGAGTGGAGGACAAGAAGATTCCGGCGCGGGCGAAGGCTTTGATGATGTCGTTGGGCAGATCCGGCCGGACCCGCACGCCCGTCCCGAAGGCCCGCGACACCTCGTCGGCCAGCTCCGCCATCCGGCGCGGTTCCAGCCCGCCGGGAAAGCGCTCCCCCAGCAACTTGTCGAGCAGTTCGCGGTGCACGTCGGCGCGCCACGGGATCCCGGCTCGCGACATCTCCGCGGCCACCAGCATGCCCGCCGACTCGGCGGCGACGAGCAGCCGCATCCGCTCCGGATGTTCAGTCTTCGCCGTCCGGGCGAGCTGCCCCTGATACACCTCGAGCAGCGCCGTGAACTCGTCCGTGCCCGGCGGCAGCGGCACCGGACCCGACTCGAACAACGACGGCTGCGTCTCCGCCGCCCGCGCAGGCGCATCCGCCGGAACCGGCAGCCGGTGCAGCCGCGCCCAGGCGGCAGCCAGCGACCGCGCCTGACCCGACTGCCCCTCCTCATGCCCGATCAGCAGCGCCTCCGCCGCCTGCACGTCATAACACCGCTCGACCCGCACCCCAGCTGCCAGCAACGACCGATAAATCTCCGCCGTCGACCGCCACACCCACCGCTCGACCTCCGGCCGCGCCCGCACCGCCTCGACCAGCGACGCCTCCCGCACCACCGGCCCCGCAGGCCGCCCGTCCTGATCGAGCGGACACAGCCGAGCGCCCCCGTCACCCGTCTCCGCCACCGCCCATCGCACGTCCAGAGTCTTGCACCGAGGTCCGACACGAACGCCCGACAGCGGTCCTGAGCCGCGTGTCCGCTCCTGTTACTCAGACGATTCCGGGGGCCGCGGCGGTCAAGAGCCAGATTTGTGCGGGGATCTGATGCGATCTAGCAGGTCCGGAGCCAGCGGGTCTGCGAAGTGGTAGGCGACGAAGCGGTGCGCGTGCCACAGTCGAATCATCAACGAATTCAGTCATGTTCCCGAGGAGCCGCTATGAACAGCGAAGTGTCGTCGTTGGCAGACTTGGGAGGCGACTTGGCGGGAACCTATCGCCGGACCGCGAGCAGCGGCTTACACATCGACACGTCGACCGTCGATGCGGATCTGGCCGCGGTCGAGCGCGACGGCTACGTGATTCTGCCCGATCTGCTCACCCCGCCCGAGCTCGACGAAATCCGCGAAGCGGTAGCGCCGCTGCTGGATCGGCGCGGCCGGAACAGGTTCGAGGGACCGACCACCCAGCGGGTGTACAGCGTGTTGAACAAGACCCGCACCTGCGATCGGATCGCGGACCATCCCCGAATCCTGGCGTTGCTCGATCGGCTGCTGCTGCCGAACTACCTGTTGTCGATGCTGCAGGTGATCAACATCCTCCCCGGCGAGCGGGCACAGATGCTGCACACCGACGACGGCTTCTACCCGCTGCCTCGCCCGCGTGCCGCGCTGGGCGCGGCGACGATCTGGGCGATCGATGATTTCACGGCCGACAACGGCGCCACTGACGTCATTGCGGGCAGTCACCGCTGGGGCCATCGCATGCCCGAGGAGTCGGAGCGCGAACCCGTGGTGATGCGGGCCGGCTCATGCGTGTTCTTTCTCGGCACCCTGTGGCACGGCGGCGGCGCCAACGGCACCCAGCTTCCGCGCTTGGCGGTCACCGCCCAATACTGCGAACCGTGGTTGCGCCCCCAAGAGGCCTTCACACTGTCGATCACCCGCGACACCGTGCGCGCCGTGTCGGAGGACATCCGCCGCATGCTCGGCTACAGCATCCATCCACCATTCATCGGCCAGGTCGACGGCATGCACCCCAAACGCCTCCTGGAAGCCGATGGCCAACTCTGAGAAAGCCCGTGTCTGAGCCTCGCCGGTTACGCTCGGGACGTGCTGTTTGTCCGGGTGCTCGGGCCGCTGGTGGTCGAGGTGGACGGCCGCGTCGTCGACCTGGGTGGCCGGGTGCCGCGGCGATTCCTGGCGGCGCTCGCTACGACGGTGGGGCGTCCGGTGCCCGATGCGGCAGTGGCCGAGCTGGTGTGGGCGGCGGAGCAACCGCAGCAGGCCGTCGCGACGATGCGGGTGATCGCGTCGCGGCTGCGCACGGCGATCGGTCCTGACGCACGGGAGTGCCTGCGGCGCAGTGAGTTCGGCTATCAGCTCGCGGTGCCGCCGGAGTGGACCGACAGCAATCGATTCGCGGATCTGGTCGCGCAGGGGGTAAGGCTGCTCACAGCGGCGGAGACCGAGGCCGCAGCGCGCTGCTTCGATGCGGCGCTGGCGTTGTGGCGAGGCCTGCCGTGGCTCGAATTGGATGACGCCCCATTGCTTTCGGCCGAACGCGCACGGCTGGTCGAGCTGCGCGACGTCGCGGTCGAAGAGCTGCAGGCGGCGCGCCTGGCCGGCGGGCACACGGCCGCGGCGGTGGCCGATCTGATCGAGGCGGTCACCGCGACACCGTTTCGGGAACGGCGGTGGGAATTGCTCGCGCTGGGCCTGTACCGCAGCGGTCGGCAGGCGCAGGCGCTGGCCGAGCTCCGCCGGGTACGAGAGCTACTGGTCGACGAGCTCGGCGTCGAACCCGGCCCGGCCTTGCGCAAGCTGGAGCAGCGCATGCTCGATCACGACCCACAGCTCTTGCTGGTCGAATCGCCTGCGCCACCGCCTGTTCCGGCAGGTGTGGCGGTCTCGCCGGAGCGGCAGGTCATCCCGCGCCCACTGTCCTCGTTCGTCGGGCGCCGCGCGGAGTTGGCACAGATCCGTGCACTGGTGTCGACGGGACGGCTGGTCAGCCTGGTCGGATCGGCGGGGATCGGCAAAACCCGGTTGGCCGTCGAATACTGTGCCACGGAAGGGAATACGACGGACCGGTGGCTGGTGCGGCTGGGTGATGTGCACGATCCGGACGGCGTCGTTGTCGCGGTCGCCACCGCACTCGGTCTGGTCCATGTCACCGGAGACCCGGCCATGCTGGTGCGCCGCGCGCTGACCTTGCGACCGGGGCTGCTGGTGCTCGACAACTGCGAACACCTCATCGGACCCGTCGCGGAACTGACCATCCTGTTGCTGAACAGCTGTCCAGAACTGCGCATCCTGGCGACCAGCAGACAACCCCTCGGCATCGACGGCGAACAGGTGCTGGTGCTGGAGCCGCTGCCGGTCCGCGCGGCGGACGGGACAGACGGTGCCGCGGTCCGGTTATTGCTCGATCGGGTGCGCGCCGCCCGGCCGGGATGGCAACCCGAGGACTCGGATCTGACGGCCGCGCGGGAGATCTGCACAACGGTCGACGGGTTGCCGCTGGCGATCGAACTCGCGGCCGCCCGGGAACGGACGCTGGGCCTGCGCGGGATCGCCGCACACATCCACGACCGCATGGATGTGCTCGGACCGACTCCGCGCGGATCGCTGTCGCGCCATGCCAGCCTGCAAGCCGCGATCGGCTGGAGCGTCGAGCATCTCGCGGAGACCGATCGGGCGATGTTGTTGCGGCTGTGGCCGTTCGAGGGCGGCTGCACCTGGCAGGCCGCCGAAGCCGTCCGCCCGATCGAAACCGATACCGGGGTGCTCGCCACGCTGGCGTCGTTGCTCGACCGCTCGGTCATCACCGCGGATATCGGCCCCGACGGGCCGCGCTACCGGCTGCTGGAAACCATGCGCCGGTACTGCCGGGTCACCGATCCCGACCCGAAGGCGACGCGGGCCGCGCACGCGAGCTGGGTGCGCGGATTCGTGGCCGAACAGTCCGCGTTGTTGACCGGGCACCACGCGGGCACGGCCTACCGGGCCCTCGCCGCCGAATTGCCCAATATCAAGTCCGCACTCGAACACGACCTCGAGCATTGCCCGGTGGCGGCGCTCCGGACCGCGGCGGCATTGCACTTCGCGTGGAGCAGCCTCGGCGTTCTGGTAGAGGGACGCAATTTCATCCTGAAATCGCTCGCCGCGGCCGGGGACGCCGCAGGCCTGGATCGGGTGCGTGGGCTGCTCGCACTGTCCATCGTGTCCTTTCACGCGGGCGACCCGCACGAAGCGGTTGCTCGGGCCGACGCCGCGCTCGAGCTGCTCGGCAAGGCCGATGCCGAGCGGGAGCTGTGGTTACACGGGTTGATGTATCGGGCTATCGCGGTGAGCGCGCTCGGTGACGCGGCGGCGACGCGGGTGGCGGCCGATCGGCTCGTCGCCGAAGTCGATCGGCTGCCGACACCGGACTGGATCCGCGGCTGCGCTCAGTTCGGGCAGGGCATCGCAATGTTGTTGGCGGGCAATCGTATCGAGGGTGTCGGCTACTTACGTGCTGCTCGGCAACTCAGTGCGGAATGCGGCCACCTATGGTGTCAAGGCATGGCCGACGTCGCACTGGCCTGGTCGATTCTGACGTCGGTGGACGACACCGCCGCGGCGCGTGCGGCCGTCGCCGCCATCGACCGAGCGCTGAAGGTCTTTGCGGCACAGTCGAATATCGCCGACGCGCTGGGTGCCGTTCATGCCGGCGCCTACGCGTTGCTGGTGTTGGCGTCGCCTCAGTCGGCGGTTCAGCTTCGCGCGGCCGCCCTCCATCACTCCGCACGGGTCGGCGCGGATCCGCGCCGCTATCTGCACTTCGCTCATCCCGATCTCATCGACCGGATGGAACGGTCCCTGAACGAGGAGCAACGCCGTGTCGCCGAGGAAGCGGGCAGGCGGATGACCTGGGCGGAGATGGTGTCTCTCGTACAGTCCGCTGGCACGCGCTGACCACAGGTGCTCCTTTGTAGCGGTATTGAAACGGCCGGGCGCGACAGTGGATTCGAGCGGTCACCCCCTGTGCCACTCGAGCCGACGCGACCAAGGAACCTCAACCATGCCGCCTTCCAGCCTCGACCTCATAGCGCAGGTGTATCGAGCCTTCGACACCCGCGATTTCGGCGTGATCCCACGCTTGTTCGCCCCCGACATCGACATCAATCAGGCCGATGAACTGCCATGGGGCGGCCACCATCACGGACACGCCGGCGCGGTGCGGTTCTTCACCACCCTGCTCGCGCACATCGACAGCACGGTGATCTCCGAGCAGCTGTTCGCCGCGGGTGACGCCGTGGTGCAGGTCGGCCGCACCACCGGCATGACCATTCCGGATGGCATCGCGTTCGACCTGCCGGAGGTCCATGTCTGGCACGTGCGCGACGGACTGATCGCCGGTTACGACGCTTACATCGATACCCCGGCCATGCTGACGGCGCTGGCGGTGCGGCGATGAAAACCTTCGACCTGAGCGCGGAGACGGTGATCGACCGGCCGGCCTCGACCGTCTGGTCGTTGCTCGCCGACTACACCAACGACACTGCCTGGCGCACCGGAGTTGTCGCGATGACCGCGGACCCGCCGGGCATCGCCACGCCCGGCACGCGAACCGCCGAGGAACTCCGGCTCGCCGGCCGAACCTGGCACAACGACGGTGAGGTCCGCACCGTCGATCCCGGTGTTCGAATGACCTGGCGCACCACGTCCGGCGCAGACGCTGAAGGGGCACGTTCAGTGCGTCCGTTGGCACCTGACCTGTGCCTGGTCCGTCTCGAACTGCGCGTCACGCCACACGGTATGCAGCGCGCGTTCGGGCCCCTGCTCGCATACATGTTGCGGCGCAACCTGTCTCGCGACCTGGCGACCCTGCGTGACCTGATCGAGTCGGATGGCGGATAAGCCAACTCTGGGCGGGAAGCTACTGTGCTGCGGCGAGACTCAGTGGTGCCCGAAGTCCGAAGGATTCGACCGCGGGAGCACCTCCGAGGGCGGCCCGCATCGCCAGCACAGAGCTCGCTCGCGGCGAGTGCTCAACCCCGTGGTCGGCCGGTCGCGTTGCGGGCGGTGCCGCGGTGGGCGGGGACGGTGGTGGGGTCTTCGGGCCAGGCGTGTTTGGGGTAGCGGCCGCGGAGGTCGGCGCGGACCTGGGGCCAACCGGTGTGCCAGAACGAGGCCAGGTCGGCGGTGACGGCGACTGGGCGTTGGGCGGGGGAGAGCAGGTGTAGCACGATTGGGACGCGGCCGTCGGCCAGGCGGGGGGCTTCGGTCCAGCCGAAGACTTCCTGCACCTTGACCGCGAGGACCGGCGGGTCGGTGGAGTAGTCGAGGCGAGGGCGGCTGCCGGAGGGGACGGCGAGGCGTTCGGGTGCCAGTTCGTCTATGCGGGTGGCGTCCGGCCAGGGCAGTAGGCGGCGCAGGGCTTGGCCTGCGTCGATGCGGGCGAGGTCGGCGCGGCTGCGGGCGGTGGCGAGTTCGGGGCCGAGCCAGGTGTCGGCGGCGGTGAGGAGCGACTCGTCGTCCACCGCGGGCCACGGGGTGCCGAGGGTGCGGTGCAGGAATTCGAGGCGTTGTCGTAGGGCGATGGCGTCGGCATCCCAGCGCAGCAGGCCAAGGCCGGTCGAGCTCAGTCCGCGATGCACCGCAGCGCTGAGCAACTCGCGGTCGGGATCACGGATCCGTTTCTCCGACAACATGATCGCGCCCAGTCGTTCGATTCGCCGGGCGACCACCTCACCATCTATCCAATCGACTTCCTCGGCGGTCGTCAGCAGGTTCGACGCGGCACGGCGGGCCAGTTGTTCATCGGCGACCGCGGCCGACCGGATCCAGCCGTCGGAACGACCCGGATCGCGAGTCGCGACACCGACCGCCAGCCACTCCGCATCACCCAGTCCCGAACCGTGCGGCAGTGTCACCGCGGTACCGCCGACCATGAGATAGCTCGCCGATCCCGCACTGCGGCGGCGCGCCAGGCGCTCCGGATGAGCCAGTGCCACCAGGAAAGCCGGGTCGTCCGCGCCGTCCGACGCATCGACCAAGCGGGCCAGTCGTTCGACCTCACGCTGCCAGCGCGCCGGTCGCTCGCGGCGCAGCACCCGCAGACCGGCGGCCAGATCGACTCCGGCGATGAGCGTGTCGTCGTCGAGTACGGTGACCACTTCCGCGGCGGCCCGCGCACCGACCACGGGCGCTCCGTCGAGCAGCGCCCGCGCCAACCGGGGATGCAACCCGATCCGGGCGATGCGCCGCCCACGGTCGGTCACCGCGCCGTCGTCGTCCACGGCTCCCAACGCGCGCAACACCTCTCGGCCCGCCGCCAACCCGCCGGGCGGCGGGGCATCCCACCAGGCGAGGCCGTGGCCGTCGGCCGTGCCCCAGCAGGCCAGCTCCAATGCCAGCCGCGTCAGATCCGCCGTTCGAATCTCCGGCTCGGGATAGGCGGGCAGCGTGCTGTGTTCGTGTTCCGGCCAGCATCGCCATACTCGCCCCGGCGCTTCACGCCCGGCTCGACCGGCCCGCTGCTCGGCCACCGCCGCCGAAACTCGAACTGTCGCAAGGCCGGACAGCCCACGTCCGCGATCGATGCGTGGCACCCGAGCCAGTCCCGAATCCACCACCGCACGCACACCGGGGACCGTCAAACTGGACTCCGCTACGGCCGTGGACAACACCACGCGACGCCGCGACCCGGGCCGCAACGCCGTGTCCTGCCCGGCGGCGGAAAGCCTGCCGTGCAACGGAACCACGTCCACCCCGTTCACGTCGCTGAGAAGTGCTGTCGTCCGGCGTATTTCGGCGGCACCGGGCAGGAAGACGAGCACGTCACCCTCGGTGCCGGTGAGCGCAGCCCGGGTGGCGCGCGCGACCTGCGCTTCCACCCGTTCCCGGGGTAGCGGCGGAACATACGTCAGATCAACCGGATAAGCCCGACCCTGAACCTCCAGCACCGGTGCTCCGCCCAGCAGCACCGAAAGCCGGTCCGCCGCAACGGTCGCCGAGGTCGCCAGCACCCGCAGATCCGGCCGTAACCCGGCCCGCGCGTCGAGCAGCAACGCCAGCAGAAGGTCCGCGTCGAGATGCCGTTCATGACATTCGTCGAGGACAACAACGTCCACGCCCGCCAACTCGGGATCGCCCTGCAACCGTCGCACCAGTAACCCCGACGTGACGACCTCGATGCGGGTCTGTTTCCCGACTCGCCGATCCCCGCGGACCGAGTACCCGACGGTCTCGCCGACCGACTCCCCCAGCAACGCAGCCATCCGCCCCGCCGCGGCCCGAGCCGCCAACCGTCGCGGCTCCGCCACCAGCACCCGCCCGCCGGTCCCCGCGGCCAACGCCAACGGCACCAAGGTCGTTTTCCCGGTCCCCGGCGGCGCGACCAGCACCGCGGTCTCGCGCTCGGCCAACGTCGCGACGATGTGGTCGAGCGCGCCGCGGACCGGCAGATCGGGAAGTTCAGGCAGTTTCATTACCGAACAGTCTGCCTCGCACGTACTCGGCGGCTGTTCGCTGCCTACAGCGCGAAGGGAACATCGGCGGTACAGCGGGCGAACTGTAGCGAGACACGGCCGCATCGCCGTCACCGGTCCCCTAGCGTTATTTCCGTGCGGAAATGCCTGCTATGTCTGTTCATCATCCTCACAATGATCACCGCGACGGGACCGGCATACGGGGCGGCAGACGCCTCGACCGAGGCGCGCGGCACGGTCTTCAACGATCAGAACGGCAATGGTGTTCGCGACAGCGGCGAGCCGGGCTTGCCGGATGTGTCGGTCACCGACGGCTCCGTCTGGGCGAAGACCGGCAAGGACGGTGACTACCGGCTGCGCATAGATCCGAAGCGCCGGGAAACCGATCTGGTCCAGGTCGTCTCGCCGGACGGCTACACCCCGGCACTGCGCGAGGATTCGGTCCCCCGCTACTTCCGCGCGCTCGACGAGGGCACACCCCGGCAGGACGGTATCGACTTCGCCCTGGTTCCCGACAAGCACGCGGCCGATCCACGCGAGACGTGGATGATGTTGTCCGACAGCGAAACCGACAACCGCAGCGACGCCTCCGCCGCTGCCACGCGGGCCCAGTGGACCGGGCAGGTCGAGGCGATGGCACGCAACCGGGAGGCCACCGTCGCCATCGCGACCGGCGACCTCACCGTCACCGACTACACCGCTCCCGAACGCCGCCAAGGCAGCTACGACATCCTGCGCAGCGGCTTGACCAAAGGACGCTTCGGCCGCCCGTTCTATCCGGTGATGGGCAATCACGACGCGGGCAGCACCGGGACCGCGACCGGTTACGCCGCGAGCATGGAGGTCTACCGGCGCAACATGGGGCCGGAGTGGTACAGCTTCGACCGCAACGGCCGTCATATCGTGGTGTTGGAGAACAACTACGACACCTCCGGGCTGGCACCCCAACTTCGCTGGCTGCGTGAGGATTTGCAACGCCATGCCGTCGGTAAACAGGTATTCGTCTTCGCCCACCGGTCACTGTTCACCAAATACGGTGCGGGAGAAGCGATCCAGCCGACCATGGACGAGCTCGCCCGGTACGACGTCCGAATGTTCGCCGCAGGCCACAACCAGCAGAGCGAGTTTCGTCGCGGCGCCTTCGCCCGCTCGGTGGAGGTGAACAACATGGGCGCCACCTACGGCATCGACGGTGCGCGGCCCGGTTACCAGCTGTTGGACTTCGCGGGCATCACCGATGATCGCGCGACGGCGGCGAACGAGGACGTCGGCTATGTGTCCGGCACGCACCGGCAGTTCTTCGTGCGCGACCGGACGGCGCTGGTGAGTCCCGCGCCCGACAGCGTGCAGCGCGGTGGTGCGCCGGTCCCGGTGGACCTCCATGTCGAAGACGCCGGACGGACTCCGGCGAACGCGCAGGTCCGGGTGCGCGACGACGGTGGCGGCGAGGTGTGGCGGGCGGAGCTGCGGTTCGGCGCGAGCAATGCGCGGCCCGGCAGGGTGAATTGCTATACCCCACCCGGCGGGCAGGCCGAGCCGTGCCCATCCGTGCGCGCCAATTGGACTGCGGCACATGACAGTATCCCGGATCTACGACCGGGAAAGTACCGGATCGAGGTGACTTCGATCGATACCGCGGGTCAGCCATGGCCTGTCGTACAAGGAACTTTCGGGGTTGCGGACCAGGCGGCGCCCGCTTCCGGAGCGGACTGGCCTCGCCAGGGCGGTGCCGAATCGGGCGGATCCGCCGCAGCCGGCGACCCGGGTGCCGTGCTGGACCAGCGGTGGTCGGCCGATACCGGCGAGCAGTTCCACCTCAATGGGGCCGCCGTGGTCGGTGACACCGTGGTCGTGACGTCCCAGGCCTTCGCCTCGCCGTATCACCAGGTGCTGGCCTACGACCGCGATACCGGTCGCGAACTGTGGCGGACCTACCTGGACGGCGATGCGGAGTCCTTCCCGACCGTGCAAGGTGGTCGCGTGTACCTGACCACCGGCGTCGGCCGGGTGTACGCGCTGGACGTGAAAACCGGTTCCGTGGCGTGGCAGACGATCGATGACGAGCACCGCGTCGGTCAGACCGTGCGCCGTTACGGTAGGGCCGGCGGTCCGGTGAGCGTCTTCGAGCTGCCCGAGCAGCGCACGGTCGCGGTGTATCAGCAGTACGACCAAATCGTCTGCCGCGACGCTACTTCCGGGGAGCGGCTCCGCGGCGGCTTCACCGCACCGGCGGGGTGGGGCGAGTTCCACAGCACCGCGGTGCGCGGCAAGGACGCGAAGGTGGCCTACCTCCACTCGGGCTCCAGCCAAACCCTTATCGCGATGGACCTGACCACCTGTACCCGGCGCTACTCCGTCGACACCGCGGGCGGACTGTTCAGCCACTCCGCCCCCGCGCTCACCGACGACGATCGTCAGGTGATCACCATGACGGCCGGTGGCGTGACCGGCCACCACCCGCGCGACGGACGAGCACTCTGGCACGCCGAAACCCCCGGCAGCGCTTGCGAACCCGGACCTCCTCCGGTGACCGCTCCGGCGACTCGCGGGCAGCTGGTCTATGTCGCATCCATCGATGGCAAAGTCCGCGCGTTCGACACACAGGCACCTGATCCTGCTAAGCCGGTGTGGGAAACCGGAGTCGGCTACCTACCGGGCACCGGTCCACTCGACGACCCCGCCCGCGTCGCCGCAGGCTGCACCGCCGCGCCGAACGCCCCCGCCATGCACGTACTGACCACCGAAACCGTTGTCTACGCGGGCACTTGGGACGGGCGCCTGGTCGCGCTCGACCGCGCCACCGGAAAGCTGGTGAACCAGTACAACTTCGGCAGCGCGGTCACCTCGGCCATGTCGGTCACCGGCGACTGGTTGTTCGCTCTCACCACCGACGGCACCCTGCACGCCCTGGCCCGCCGCCCTGCCGAGCGTTCCGGAACCTGAGCCGAAATCAGCTTGACCTTGACCCAGGGTCAACCATCCACCATGGTCGGCATGATTACGAAAACCGAACAATTCACCGTCCGCCACGACAGTGTCACCATTCCGGTGACCCGGGGCGGCGAAGGTCGGCCGCTGGTGCTGTGCCCTGGTCTCACCTCGACCCAGGCCGAACTATGCGAACTCGTCGAACTGTTGCGGCGCGACTTCGACGTCTTCACCTTCGACCTGCGGGGCCACGGCTATTCCTCGCCCGCGGTCCGGTACTCCTTCGACACATTCCTCGGCGACTTCGCGGCCGTGATGGCAGCAATAGGACGCCTGGACCTGCCCACCGCCCCCTCGCTCGCGGGCCACTCGTACGGCGCGGACCTCATCCTGCATTACGCCGCCGAATATCCCGGCACCGTCGGCGGGCTCATCATCATCGACGGAGCGAATCCGCTGCCCGCACCGTTCATCACCCAGGCCGACCTGCCGGAATTCCGCGCACTGTGGGAATACGTGGCGACTCGGCAGGAGACCATCAAGGGGACCCCGCATCAGGTATTGCTCACCGCCCAGCAAATCCTCGACCTCAATCTCGAACTGGATGTGATCCGATCCGGAATAGACCTCGAGATCGATGTGGTCGGGGCCGGAATCTTGGACCTCTACCGCAAGATCGACCGCCCCATCCACCTGATCATGGCGACCGCGATGGCCGGCGACAGCAGCGAAGGGCGGGTACCGCGGCACAATCGGCTCTGGCGAGCGGGTATGGACCGGCTCGTCCGGGAGCGACCGGATATTGCCATCTCCGAGCTCGACGCCACCCACGGACTGGTAGTCACGCACGCGCAGGACGTCGCCCACATCATCCGGACTGCCCATACTCCCGCCGCTCGACCGGCTTCGTAATTCAGGAAGACTGGTCCGATGCTCACCATCGGCAAGCTCGCGTCTTACGCCGGCGTAACGGTGCGCGCGGTCCGCCATTACCACGCCAAAGGGCTACTGCCGGAACCGGCACGGGACCACTCCGGCTATCGCAGCTACGACGCCGCCGCCGTAGTCGACCTGATCAAGATCCGAACCCTCGCCGAGGCCGGCGTTCCGCTGGCGCGCGTCCGAGAACTACTCCAGGCAGGCGAACAAGAATTCGCAGCAGCAGTCGCGGAGATAGATAAGCGCCTACAAGCGGAAATCGAGTTGCGCCAACAACACCGACACCGCATCGCCCGCCTCACCGCCGGAGAAAGCCTGGCTCTACCGCCGGAGGTAGTCGACTTTCTCGACCACCTCCGGGCACTCGGTGTCGACGAACGCATAATCGAGGTCGAACGAGACGGCTGGATCCCCCTATCCGCCCACTCCCCCGACCGAATCCCAGAGTTGATGGCCCGCAAACAAACCCAACTCGCCGATGCCCCACTGATCGACTTCTACCTGACCCTCAGCCAGGCCCTCGACCACACCGACAACGACCCAATCCTCATCCACCTGGTCGACAAAATATCCACCTACCTCACCCAACTAGCCGACCAGCACGGCGACGAATACATCGGCGGCAACATCGACCCCGCCCTGGCCACCCTCCTGGACACCCTTGCCCTAGACACGGCCCCACCCGCCCACCGCCTGATCGAGCTACTGCGCGAGCGCGGTTGGACGGGCTGGACGAAGCTCGAACGGGTAGACCCGCCGCGATGACGCACCGCGCCAACGGTTGTTGGTGACCTTGGACCCTCGCGGCAGGGGGTGGTTCGCTTCGATAGTTGGCGTTGTGACGGAGTTCGGGCAGGGCGGTCGGGAGTGTGCGGATGCGCTCGGGCGGGTTGCGGGTCGGCCGCAAAGTGTTGGCAGCTTTCGCTTTTGGTTTGCGGACCAGCGGTGGGAGTGGTCGGACGAAGTGGCGGTGATGCATGGGTACGAGCCCGGGGCGGTGGTGTTGACGACCGAATTGGTGCTCTCGCACGAACATCCGGAGGATCGGGCGCAGGTCGCCGCCACGCTGGCCGAGGCGATCGGTACCGGCCAGCCGTTCTGTAGTAAACACCGGATCATCGACACTGCGGGCGAGGTGCATTCGGTGATCGTGGTCGGTGACCGGCTGCTCGACGAGGACGGCGCGGTGGTCGGTACCACCGGGTATTACGTCGATGTGAGCGACTCCGTCGAACAGGGACGGCGGGAATTCGCCGAGGAGCTGCTGCCCGACCTCATCAAGGCCCGCGAGGTGATCGAACAAGCAAAGGGCGCACTGATGCTCGTGTACGGCATCAACGCCGAACAGGCCTTCCGCGTCCTGCAATGGCGCTCCCAGGAAACCAACACCAAGCTGCGCCAACTGGCAGAACTGCTCGTCACCGCGATCACCGCGATGGGCGGCGGCCCCCTCCCCCAACGCACCACCTTCGACCGCCTCCTACTGACTGTGCACACGCAGGCGCACGAAACGTCCACCCGTCATCGCTGACGATCAGCGTGCGGAAGAATCCCCGAGCGCCGCATCGGAATCCCCTACTGCTGGGCTGGATTCGGCCGGGGTTTCGGGTGACCGGCGCCGTGTGACGAGCCAACCGAAGGCGGTCGCGATCGGGAAGATGGCGACGCCGTAAACGGCTGCGGGGATCGCCATTTCGATGCTGCCGAGCACGCTGACGGCGATGGTGATGGCGATGACGCCGTTGTGGATGCCGACCTCCATCGAGCTCGAGATCGCCTGGCGGCCTTGCACACCGAGGAGCCGGGGGACGGTGTAGCCCACGGTCAGATTGATGAAGCAGAACAGGATCATCGGGATCCCGACGGCTTGCACATAGGGGACGATGTCGGCGCGCTGGTCGACGATGGTCGCCAGGATGACGAGGGTCAGGGTGAGCGCGGAACCGATGCGCACCGGCCGATCCATGCGATGGGCGAAGTGCGGCGAGAGCCTGCGCACCAGCATGCCGAGCACGACCGGGATCAATACGATCGAGAAGACCTGGACGACCTTGCCGAACTGCAAACCGACCGTGCCCGACTCGCCGGGGTCGAAGTGGTCGATGGCGAAGTTGGTGACCAGCGGGACGGTGACCACCGCGATGATCGAATTGACCGCCGTGAGAGACACATTGAGCGCGACGTCTCCGTGGAACAGGTGACTGAACAGGTTCGCCGCGGTGCCACCCGGCGACGCCGCGAGCAGCATGACGCCGACCGCGAGCAATGGCGCCAGATCGAACAGTTTGACCAGACCGAACGCGGCGATCGGCAACACCAGCAGCTGGCACACCAGCGCGATGGCGGCGGCTTTGGGGCTCTTGGCGATTCGGGTGAAGTCCTCGACGGTGAGGGAAAGCCCGAGCCCGAACATGATGATTATCAAAACCACCGGCAAGCCCACGGAGATGAGTGCAGAGTCCATGGTGTCCTCACCATTCGATCGAATCCGCCGACAGAACCGATCGCTGTCACCGGCCTGCCTCGCCGCGTGCGCACGAGGGGCGAGGGTGACTCACGTCGAGCTACGCACCGAGACAATTACCGAAACTGCCAGAAGTGCGCGAGGGACGCAAGATCAGCGGCGCACCTATCCGGTGACGGGGACCGACGAGCCGGTGGCCGGTCGCCGGCCCGCGCCGAGCACGAAGGTCAGTTCGGTGCGGCGGGCGACGTCCAGTTTGCGGTAGACGCGGGTGAGGTGTTGTTCGACGGTGCTGGTGGTGATGTCGAGGGCGGCGGCGATGTCGCGGTTGCGTTTACCGTGCGCGGCGAGTTCGGCGACACGGCGTTCGGCGGGGCTGAGGGCGTCGAGACCATGGGCGTGCTTGCGTAATCGGGCAATAGGCGCGGTGCGCTGCGGGCGGTCGCCGCGCAGGTCGTGCAGCAGCGGGTCAGCACCGCAGGAGTCGGCGAGCCGGGTGGCCTCGCGGATCAGCGTGCGGGACTTGTCGTGGTCGCCGACGGCGCGGTGTGCGGCGCCGAGTTCGCCTAGCACCGTAGCCAATTCGAGGTCGCAGCCGCCGGAGCGGGCGATCGCGGCGGCGTCCCGGAGCAGGCGGACCCGCTGGTAGCGGTCCGCGGCCACGGCGAGCAGGCGCAGCGATACCCCGCCGGTGCGGTGCTGGCCCGCGGCACCGAGCAGATCGAGATGGCGGTTCGCGACGGCGCGGGCGTGCCGGTGTTCGCCCAGCGCGAGGTGCGCGGCGGCGATGTCGTTGCGCCACGGCACCAGCCAGGGAAAGTCCATCTGCCAGCGCCGCATCAGGTGGCCGCAGCGGCGGAAGGTGCGCAGCGCCTCGTCGGCCTGGCCGACGGCAAGCTGATGGTGACCCTGGGCATGCAGGTAGAGCAGGCCGAACCGCGACTCGAAAAGGGCCCGGGGCACCGGTCTGCGCAGCTGCGCCGCGGCGTCGTCATGCCTGCCCGCCAGGGTGTGCGCGCGAATGAGCGCCGCGATCGGGATGCCGATCCAGACCCCGAGGTGTTCGGCGGGGACCACGTTCAGCGCGAGCATGGCGTCGTCGGTCGCGGCCCGCGCATTCCCTTTGCGCAGCATCGTTTCCGCGCGCAGGCCGGCGAAGATCGACTGCCAGGTCGGTGCCCGCCGCGCCTCGGCCTCGGCCAGCAGCGAGTCACACCAGGCCGTCGCGGTGTCCAGCCGGTCGGTGTAGATCAGGCAATGCACAGCTGCCGCAAGGGTTTCCACGGTGCTGGCGGCGAGCCGATGACAGGTGAGCAAACGCTGGGCGCGGGTGACGGTTTCCTCCGGCGTACACCCGTCGAACAGTCCGGTGAGCAACTGCGCGCCGAGCAGGTGCGGTGACGGTCGCGCCGCGACCGCCGGACGTCGCCGGGCCTGGGCCGCGAGCAACCGCGGGTGACGTTGCGCGTGCGGCGGATGTGTGGCCCGCAGCCAGGCGCACAGGAAGTCGACCTTCGGCGCCGCCTCGTCGAGCCTGCTGCAATCCAGTTGTCCGAGGGCCTGATCGGCGTACTGCGACTGCCCGTGCCAGAGCAGGAACATGACGGCGGCGGGCAGTCCGGCCATCGGCACCCGGCCCGCACGGATGGCCGCGCGCACCCGGGTGTAGTTGCGCGTCCGATTCGACGGGCTGAGCCGCCACTCGGCGCGCACCAGCCGGATCGCGATCGTGGCGCGCTCGGCCGCGTCCCGAGTCACCCGATAGGCCAACTCCAGTCGCTGCACCGCGCGGTCGATCTGGTCGTTCGCCAACGCCTCCGCAGCGGCGATGAGCAGCACTCCCGCCGCCCACGGATGCCCGGTGGCACCGGCCGCGACCAAGTGGTCGGCCACGGCCGCCGCCGGAAATCCTTTGTCGTGCAAAAGCTTCGCGGCACGGCGATGCAGTTCCCGGCGCACCTCCGCCGGGGTGTCGCGCAAAATGCGGTCACCGATGTCGAGATCGAACAGCGCCCGCCCGGACGAGCCCGCGGCAAGCTGGCGCACGGCCGTGCGCACCGCCGCCTCGTCGGCGGCGAGCAGTTCGGCGACCAAGCCGACCGTGCTGGCGTTGCCCAGCACGGCCATGGCCTGACCCACCTCGGATCTGTGGAGTAGCGACCACTTTTCGCGCGCAATCTGCCGGTACATACCCGAGTCCCCTTCGTCGATGAGGCGTGCCCGACTGGGGGAGGCACCATCGAAGAGACAACTCGGGTGCGCTGAAGACGCGGCATCGTCGCAGCGGGGGCATACCTGGACGCCCCATTGATCCAGCCGGTGCCACTAGCGTAGGTCGCCGAACCGCGACCTGTCCTCGAATCGCGGCAACAAGATCACGGAACGACGTCGAACAATATGGCGGAATGTTAGTTACATCAACATCTTTCGCTCGCCGCGACGCTGACCTCTCGCCCGGTCGCCACCACCGTCGGCTGCGGATGGTAGGCGAGACAGGCCGCCGCGGCGTCGTCGGCGGCCAGGAACAGCACCGTGCCCGCGGTGCCGAGCGCACCGGATTCCCGCGCGTTCAGATACGCATGGACCGGCGCCGCGGTGTAGGGATCGCCGATCGCCGGTGCGACACCGACGACCGATTCCGGTCGCAGCCCCAACGTTTCGGCGAGGCGGGCCCGGAAGCCCAGTGCAGGAGCAGGAGCGAGCAGAACCGCTCGCCCCTCGGCGAAATCGTCGCTGTCGAGGCCCTCCTCGGCCACGCAGTCACGAACGACCGCCGCCGCGAGCGTGATCGGATCCTCCGCGCCGTGCCGTACGCGCATGGCCGAACGTCCGTGCACACCGGCCTCTGCCAGCGACACCCAGGCCGACGGCTCAGCCGTCCCGGCGGTCTGCTGAGTATGCAGGCGGCCGAATCCGCCCGCGGTGGGCGTGCTTCCGAGCAGTACCGCGGCGGCCCCGGTGGTGTACGGGAACCCCGCGACGTAGCGCTGCGTCGACGGATGGGTATCCCCCGCCACCAGCAGCGCATACTCCACGTCACCGGTGGTCAGGAAGCACTCCGCGGTGCTGATGGCATGCAGCAGGCCGGTGGCGCCGTGCATCAGGTCGAAGGAGAACGCGGGCACCCGTCCGGGCTGGTATTCCAGGCCGATGCCGATCCGTTTCTGAATGAGCGCGGACACGGCGGGCTCGGAAATATTGTCGTCCCGGAAAACTCCCACATTGATCAGCATGCCGATCTCGTCGACCGAGACATCCGAACCGGCCAGGCAGGCGCGGGCCGCGCGGGTGGCCAGTTCGAAATAGCTGCCGGTGTCGAGATCGGTGTTCGTCGCGGCGGCGACAATCGTGGTACCCATGGCTCAGGCCTCCAGACGCGAAATAGTCGCGGCGAGATGACCGGACACGATGCCGGACGCCTCGGGAATCATCAGAACCTTCGACCCCTTCGGAATCTTCTGCTGCGCGAGATACTCGTGCAGCACCAGGAAATGCGAGGTCGAGGCGGTATTGCCGTACTCGTGCAATACATTCAGGGCCTGCGGCATCGGGGTACCGAAGTGCTGCTCGGTCAGGTGCCCGAGATACTCGATGACCGGTCCGCTGAATTGATGATGGATCCAGTAGTCGTATTTCTCGCTCTCCCAGGTGCGCCCGGTCTCCTTCAGGAAGGCGTCCATGCGGTTGATCGCCTGCATATACCTGCCCTCGTTCTGCATCGCGCGGTTGTCGGTGTACAGCGCGATGCCCGCGGACTGGTCGCTGGGCATGCCGAGGCAATGCTCGGCCCCGCCCGCGGCGGTCATCAATTCGACGTAGTGGATTTCGTCGTGGTCGTCGCCGCGATCGTCGAGCACGACCGCCACCGCCGCGTCCCCCCCGGTCAGTGCCGCGAACTGCGGATCGTACGGTTTGCTGATCTCCCGCACCGCGGTCTCCGCGATCGGGGTGATCTGTTCACCACTGACCACCAGACCGTTGCGCACCACCCCGGCCTTGATCATCCGGTCCAGCACCAGCACCCCGGTCATCATGCCCGCGCAGGCGTTCGAGACGTCGAAATGCCGGGCCGACGTCGCGCCGATCGCGTTGCCGAGCATCAGCGCGAAGGCCGGCGCGTAGCAGAAGACGTCCTTACCGCGGGTGCGGGTGATGGAGGCGGAGATGATGATGTCCAGCTCGTCCGCGCGGTAATCCGAATGTCGCAGACAATCGTCTATGGCCTGTAATGCCAAGTCGAACGACGATTCATAGTGATCCGGACGCGAGTCGTAGACCCGCCGATTCTTGATCCCGGTGATCCGCTCCAGATCGAGCGACCTGGGCACCGCCAGACTGTCGATCAATTCCTCGGTGGAACGGACGGTTTCGGGAGTGTACGAGCCGATCGACTCGAAACGCGTACGCTGCATTGCCCCTGCTTTCTGCAGATCAGTCGATGACAAACATCGTGTGTCGCTTGAACTTTCGACAACGTTGTCGTGGACTGCCCAGCCGCTGCGCCTAGTCGGCAGACTCGACCAGGGTCGCGCTCACCTCGCACAACTGCTGTCCGAGCGCGTCGTCCTGCGCACGACGCGACGGAGTCTTGATGCGGTTCTTCTGGAAATAAGCGCCGGTGATCGCGGCTACCTCGGGATCGGTCGCGAGATAGGTGAGCGCGCGACCGCCCTCCTCGGCGGTGATCATGAACAGCCGCTTGGCCAGCGCGACCAGCGGCTGCCCGAACCACGGCATCGAATCCCAGATGCCGGTCGCCACCGCGCCGGGGTGAAAAGCGTTGACCGTCACCCCGGTTCCCTCGACCCGGCGCGCCAGCGCCCTGGCGTACAGGATGTCGGCGAGTTTCGATCGGCTGTAGGCCTGCTCGCCGGAGTATCCGCGCGCGAGACCGAGATCGTCGAAATCCAGTGTGGCGCCGAAGTGCAGCACCGACGAGGTGAACAGGATGCGCGAGGGAGCGCTGCGCACCATCAGATCGATGAGCAGTTCGGTCAGCAGGAAGCCGCCGAGGTAGTTGACGGCGAACGTGGCCTCGATGCCGTCCTCGGTCTCGACGCGATCCTTCTGGTAGCCGCCCGCGTTGTTGGCGAGCACATCCAGCCGGTCGTATTGCGCCAGCACACTTTTGGCGAGCTGACGAATCGACGCCTGCGAGGCGAAGTCACATTCGAGGGTGTCCACGCCGCACGCACCGGCGGCCCGGACGGCGGTCGCCGCATCGGCCAGTTTCCGCGGATTTCGTCCGACGAGAACCAGCCGATGCCCCTGCGCGGCGCACTGTTGTGCGGCCGCGAGGCCGATACCCGATGTCGCCCCGGTGATCAGGATCGTCTTCATACCCGATCACCCTGCCACACGATTTCGGCCGGCCGTCGGCGTCGGATAGGGGTTGCTACATGACTGAAAGATACTGCGCGGGAACACATCTGCGGAATCACGCAGGTCGCGCGTGGTCGGCTAGAGCCGGTCGGCGCCGCCGTGCGCGTGCGCGCACACCTACGGGTAGGGGTTGATAGGGGTTCGCGCACACACCAGCGAAGGGGCAAACACTGGTCGGCGCCGGAATCAGTTCATTCTTTTACTACCGCTGCCGCCGCGTGCGCGGCAAGGCCATCCGCCATTTGCTGCATGACGCGCCGCATGACACGCTCCATCAGCCAGCCCATCCCCCATCGCGCGGAATACGTTCCGTACCAGTGAATGACCGTGCCCCCGCCCGCGGCGGGCACGAGATCGATGACCGCCTGGTAGTTGCGCAGGCTCCAGTTGAACGCGTCCTCGTAGGTGAGTTGTTTCTCCTCGACGAGTCCGGTCAGTCGCTCTCCGGTCACCGTGCGCCCGGTCCGGAACGCGCGCACCGCACCGACGCCGTCGCGGCCGTTCGGATCGAGCCCGCTGGAACGTTCCGGCACCAGGGCGTCGACGGTCGACCAGACCGGCCACGTCCGGGCATCGAGCAGCAGGCGCCAGACAATGGCAGGCGATGCCGCCGAGGTCGCGGTCGCGTCGTAACTGTGCATGATCCGCCGTCCTTTCGCTCACAGGTTGCCGGCCTGCTTCGAAACTAAACGACGGGCCCGCCCCGCAGCGATGCGCCGAATTGCCGCGTATCGATCAGATGTTGCGGTACACCGACGGCCGGACGCCGACCTGACTCAGGAACGCCGACGACAGCGCACCAGGACTGGCGAAACCGCACCGATCGGCGATCTGCCCGACGGTGAGGTCGGTGGTGGTCAGCAGCCGCTGCGCCCGCTCGATGCGCAGACGAGTCAGGAATCGATGCGGTGTCTCGCCGATCGCTTCCCGGAAGACCCGGATGAAGTGATAGACGCTCAGATGCACTTCGGCGGCGATATCGGCCAGGGTCAGCGGCTCGGCCAGCCGTTCCCGCATGACCGCGACGCTCGCGCGGACCGCCGCGTGTTCCGGGCCCGGCGGCGGCGCGTGCCGACCTCGGGTGAGCAGGTGCGTCACGAGGAACGTCGCCGCGGATTCCGCGTACATGTCGCTGGTGCCGTCGGCGGCGGGCAGTGCTCAGATCAGCTGTTCGACCACCGGATCACCCGCGTGCAGCGTGGCCGCCAGCGCCTCGAAGTCCGGCTTTCCGCCGTCGAGCTCGGCGGCCACCCGTTCGACGGTCCCGGACGGAATGTGCACCTGAACGGTGCGCATCGCCGTGGCCGCCCGATAGGCGCGCAAGCTCGGCGACTCGGGCACGATGAGCTCCAGATCGCCAGGAACCCAGCGCCTGCGTACCGGTTTCCCGTCGGCACGAGTGCGCATCGCCACGTCGCCTGCCACGTAGAGCACCAGATGCAGATCGGCCGCGCCGGGCATCGGCAGGTCGTCCGCCTGGCGAACATGGTCGAAGCACTGCACCAGCAACGACCGCCAGCTCGCGTCGTGCCAACTGCAATAGGTGCGCCGCACATACGCCGGCATGTCGAAGTCCGCGTACCGCGCGAGATCGAAATCAGGCGAGTCGAACACCACCAGCCAAGCCTAGGCCCGGTGCCGGAACCCGGCCGGCGGCATCCGAGGCGAATTGCACACCGGATCCAGGGGAATCCCACAGCGTTGCGCCGAATCCCCGAGCGAGGTGAATGATCGTTGTGCGAGGGTGATTCCGGGCCGCCCCGTACACCGGAATCGGCCTGATCGAGCCGAATATGGTGGGTTCCCACAACCTACGGACCGGTAACACCCGATCGGGTGTGCACATATTTGTCTGAGAGGTGCACACTACGCGGGACCGAGAGTTGCAAACCTCACCCGTTCAACGGGTCAGCTTTCAGGAGAGGAAGGAGTCGGCGAGTGTTCAGCCGCATCGCCATCGTGAACCGGGGAGAGGCCGCCATGCGCCTCATCCACGCCGTCCGAGACTTGGCCGCGGCGACCGCGCGACCGATCGAAACCGTAGCTTTGTACACCGATGTCGACCGGAACGCGACGTTCGTGCGCGAAGCCGATATCGCCTACGACCTCGGTCCGGCCGCCGCCCGCCCCTACCTGGATCTGAAGGCGCTGGAAAAGGCGCTGGTGGAGACCGGGGCCGACTCCGCTTGGGTCGGTTGGGGTTTCGTCGCCGAGGACCCGGCGTTCGCGGAACTGTGTGAACAGATCGGTGTCACCTTCATCGGCCCGAGCCCGGACGCCATGCGCAAGCTCGGTGACAAGATCGGCGCGAAGCTGATCGCCGAGGAGGTCGGCGTGCCGGTCGCGCCGTGGAGCCGTGGCGCGGTCGAGACCGTAGAGGCCGCCATGACGGCCGCCGCCGAGATCGGCTACCCGTTGATGCTGAAGGCGACCGCCGGTGGCGGCGGGCGCGGCATCCGGGTCGTCACCAACGACGCCGACCTCGTCGACGCCTACGAGCGCACCCGGCAGGAAGCCGCGCGCGCGTTCGGCAGTGGCGTGGTGTTCCTGGAGCGTCTGGTCACCGGTGCCCGGCACGTCGAGGTGCAGGTGATCGCGGACGGTCAGGGCACCGCGTGGGCGCTCGGCGTCCGCGACTGCTCGGTGCAGCGGCGCAACCAGAAGGTGATCGAGGAGTCGGCCTCGCCGGTGCTGCGCCCCGAGCAGGCGGCCGAGCTCAAGGCGTCGGCCGAGCGGCTGGCGATCGCCGTCGGTTACCGCGGCGCGGCGACCGTCGAGTTCCTCTACCACCCCGGCGACCAGCTGTTCGCCTTCCTCGAGGTCAACACCCGACTCCAGGTCGAGCACCCGATCACCGAGTACACCACCGGTTTCGACCTCGTGCGGGCCCAATTGCATGTGGCCTCCGGCGGCAAGCTCGAGGGCGACATGCCCATCGAGCGCGGCCACGCCATCGAGGCCCGGCTCAACGCCGAGGATCCCGACCGCGACTTCGCCCCCGCCCCCGGACGCATCGCGCGGCTGAATCTGCCCGCCGGGCCCGGCATCCGGGTCGACACCGGCGTCAGCGAGGGCGACACCATCCCCGCCGACTTCGACTCGATGATCGCCAAGATCATCGCCTACGGCCGGGACCGCGAAGAAGCGCTCGGCAGGCTGCGCCGGGCCGTCGCGCAGACCAGGGTCATCATCGAGGGCGGCGCGACGAACAAGAGCTTCGTGCTCGACCTGCTGAACCAGCCCGAGGTGATCGACGCCAGCGCGGACACCGGCTGGATCGACCGCGTCCGCGGCGAGGGCCGCCTCGTCTCGCACCGGCACTCCGCCATCGCGCTGGCCGCCGCGGCCATCGACGCGTACGAGGAAGAGGAGCGGGCCGAACGGCACCGGCTGCTGTCCACCGCGTCCGGCGGGCGTCCGCAGGTCCAGCACGAGAGCGGACGACCGCTCGACCTCAAGCTGCGTGGCGCGAGCTACCGCGTGCGGGTCGCGCGCATCGGCGCCCACCGGTTCCGCATCGGCATCGAGGCGGCCGGTGACATCCGCACCGCCGACGTCGATCTCGAACGTTTCGACCGGCACACCGGGCAGATCATGGTGAACGGCACCCGCTACCGGCTGACCACCGGCACGCACGGTCCGGTGCATCTCGTCGACGTCGACGGGGTGACCCACCGGATCAGCCGGGACGAGGGCGGCGTGGTCCGCTCCCCTGCCCCCGCACTGGTCGTCGCCACCCCGCTCGCGGTCGGCGCCGAGGTCGAGGCCGGTGGCCCGGTCCTGGTGCTGGAGAGCATGAAGATGGAGACGGTGCTGCGCGCGCCGTTCAAGGCGCGGCTCAAGGAATGCGTCGTATCCGTCGGTAGCCAGGTGGAGACCGGCGCGCCGCTGCTGTGGCTCGAGCCGCTCGGCGACGGGGACGAGGCGGAGGAGGCAGCCGCGGTCGGCACGGTCGAACTCGACCTGCCCGTCGGGTCCGCGCGGATCCAGCCGCACGAGCTGACCACCCGCGGCCAAGAGGATCTGCGCAGCCTGCTGCTCGGCTACGACGTCGACCCGCACGACGATCGCCGTGTGCTCGACGACTACCTCACCACGCGCCAAGCGGCGCTCGCGGACGGTCGCAGGCCGCTCGCCGAGGAACTCGAACTGATGGAGGTGTTCGCCGACCTCGCCGAGCTGAGCCACAACCGCTCCTCGGGTGAGGACGGCCAGTACAGCCACGTGCACAGCGCGCGCGAGTACTTCCACACCTACCTGCAGAGCCTCGATGTCGAGCGGGCCGGGCTGCCGGAGTCGTTCCAGGCCAAGCTCGCCAACGCGCTCGGGCACTACGGGGTCACCGAACTGGAGCGCACCCCCGAGCTCGAAGCGGCGGTCTTCCGGATCTTCCTCGCCCAGCAACGCCCGTCCGACACCGTCACCGTGATCACTACGCTGCTGCGCGAGTGGCTGCGCGAGCCGATGCCGGATCGGGCCCTGCGTGAGCCCGTCGGTCTGGCGCTGGAGCGGCTGGTAGCCGCGACACAGGTGCGTTTCCCGGTGATCGCCGACCTCGCGCGCGGCGTGGTGTACGCCTGGTACGGCCAGCCGCTGCTGCGGCGCAACCGGGCCCGGGTCTACACCAACATCCGAAAGCACCTGCGCCACTTGGACGCACACCCGGACTCGCCGGATCGCGCCGAGCGCATCTCCGACATGGTGCGCAGCACCGAGCCGCTGGTGCGGCTGCTCGGCCAGCGGCTGGTGCGCGGCAACCAGGACAACACCGTCATGCTGGAGGTGCTGACCCGCCGGTACTACGGCAACAAGGGTCTCGAGGGGGTGCGCACCCACGAGGTGGGCGGCTGCACCTTCGTGATCGCCGAGCGCCGCGGCCTGAGCCTGGTCTCGGCGGCCGTGCGCTTCGACGCGCTGGCGGACACGCTGCGCGGGCTCACCGAACTGGCCCGCGGCTCCGCGTCCATCGACGCCGACATCTACCTCAGCTGGGAGAAGCAGCCCGCCGACTTCGACGCGATGGCGGCGGCACTGCACGAGGTGCTCGGCGCGCATCAGCTGCCCAGCCAGGTGCACCGGATCACCGTCGCGGTGGCGGGCAGCGGCGGCGCGGTCATGCACCACCACTTCACCTTCCGCCCGTCGGCCACCGGCATGGCCGAAGAGCGCCTGATCCGCGGTCTGCACCCGTACATCGCACAGCGGATGCAGATGCAGCGGCTGCGCAAGTTCGATCTCACCCGGCTGCCGTCCTCGGACGACGAAGAGGTGTACCTGTTCCGCTGTGTCGCCAAGGACAACCCGTCCGACGAGCGCCTCATGGCGTTCGCGCAGGTCCGGGACCTGGCCGCACTGCGCGAGCAGGACGGCAGGCTGCTCGCGCTGCCGACCGCCGAGATCGCCATCGCCACCTGCCTCGACTCGATCCGCCGGGCGCAGTCGCTGCGGCCGTCGGCCAACCGGTTCAATACCAACCGCATCGTGATGTACATCTGGCCGCCGATCGATGTCACGCCGGAAGAGCTGGAGACGGTCGTCAAGCACGTGCGGCCGACCACCGCCGGTGCCGGACTCGAAGAGATCCTGCTCATCGCGCGGCAGCGTGATCCGAAGACCGGCGAGCTGACCAAGGTCGCCGTGCGCATCGGCTTCGACGCCACCGAGGTGACCATCGGCGAGCGGGCCGACGACGTGATCGAGCCGCTCGACGCGTACCGGCAGAAGGTGCTGCGCGCCAGCAGCCGCAACACCGTGTACCCGTACGAGCTCACCGGGCTGCTCGGTGAGTTCACCGAGTACGACCTCGACGCCGACCATGTGCTGGTGCCGGTCGACCGGCCCAAGGGCCGCAACACCGCGGCGATCGTCGCGGGTGTGGTCAGCACGCCGACGCCGCAGCATCCGCAGGGTGTCACTCGGGTGGTCCTGCTCGGTGATCCGACGAAATCCCTTGGTGCACTGTCGGAACCGGAATGCCGCCGAGTGATCGCCGCGCTGGATCTGGCCGACCGGCTGCAGGTGCCGCTGGAGTGGTACGCGCTGTCCTCCGGTGCCCGGATCTCGATGGAGTCCGGTACCGAGAACATGGACTGGGTGGCGGCCGCGCTCAAGCGGATCGTCGAATTCACCCAGGACGGCGGCGAAATCAACATCGTGGTCTCCGGCATCAACGTCGGCGCGCAGCCGTACTGGAACGCCGAAGCCACGATGCTCATGCACACCAAGGGCATCCTGGTGATGACGCCGGACTCCGCGATGGTGCTCACCGGCAAGCAGGCGCTGGACTTCTCCGGTGGCGTGTCGGCCGAGGACAACTTCGGTATCGGCGGCTACGACCGGGTGATGGGCCCGAACGGCCAGGCGCAGTACTGGGCGCCGGACCTGGCCGCGGCCCGCGATGTGCTGATGTCGCACTACGACCACACCTACATCGCGCCCGGTGAGCAGACGCCGCGGCGTTCGCAGACCAGCGATCCGGTGGACCGCGACGTCTCCGACTTCCCGCATCTGCTGGCCGACAGCGACTTCACCACCGTCGGTCAGATCTTCTCCGCAGCGGCCAATCCGGATCGTAAGAAGCCCTTCGACATCCGGACCGTCATGCGGGCGCTCGCCGACCAGGACCACCCGGTGCTGGAACGCTGGGCCGGCATGGCCGACGCGGAAACGGCGGTGGTGCAGGACGCGCACCTCGGCGGAATCCCGGTGTGCCTGCTCGGTATCGAGTCCCGCGGCGTGCCGCGACGCGGGTACCCGTCCACCGACGGCCCGGACACCTACACCGCGGGCACCCTGTTCCCGCAGTCGTCGAAGAAGGCCGCGCGGGCGATCAACGCGGCCAGCGGCAACCGGCCGCTGGTGGTGCTGGCGAACCTGTCCGGCTTCGACGGGTCGCCGGAGTCGATGCGCAAACTCCAGCTGGAGTACGGCGCCGAGATCGGCCGGGCCATCGTGAACTTCCAAGGGCCCATTGTGTTCTGCGTGATCTCGCGGTATCACGGTGGCGCGTTCGTGGTGTTCTCCAAGGCGCTCAACCCGAATATGACCGTGCTCGCGCTGGAAGGATCGTTCGCCTCCGTGCTGGGCGGTGCGCCGGCCGCTGCGGTGGTGTTCGCCGGTGAGGTCAACGCACGCACCGCCGCCGATCCTCGGGTCCGGGACCTCGCGGCGCGCGCCGCGAACGCCTCCGGCACCGATCGGGCGACGCTGACCGCGGAACTCGACGAAGCCCGGTCCGCGGTGCGCACCGAGAAACTGGGCAACGTCGCCGCCGAGTTCGACCGCGTGCACAACATTCAGCGCGCTGTCGAGGTCGGTTCGGTCGATGCCGTGATCAGCACCGCTGAGCTGCGCCCGCGCATCATCCAGACGATCGAAGCTGGGCTGCCCGCCTGATTGTCGAGTGGCACACCATGGTGCGGGTCTCCCGCATCATGGTGTGCCATTTTCAGTACTGGGTGCAGACGTGCATCTTCAGCGGCGTTGCCGGAGCGACCTTGCCGGTGGTGGCAGGGTGCGGCACGCTCAGGGCGATGCAGGCGGCCAGCTCCAGGCAGCGTCGCTCGGCGCGGCTGAGGCGCTCGTCCTGGCGCGCGAGGACGGACCAATCGCGGATGAACGCCAGGTGCACTTGATCGCCGCCCATGGCGACGGTCTCGATGCTGATGTGGTTGTCCAGGAATCGTTTTCCGAGCAAGCCGGCACGGTGCAGCACATGAATCGCTATGCGATCGGTGATCGAGTTGGTTACGTCGGTGCCGCGTTCGAGCAGCTCCCGCAGTTGTTCTGCGGTATGTCTATTGGTCATTTGTACTCCCCACTCCAACCTTCATGATCCGGCATAGGTGGTGGGGAATGCTTGGATAAACCGGCCACGAGATGTTGCTGGGGGCTTCGGGTTCCGGGTCGAGCATGCTCGGGGCGCGGTCCGGTACGCCGGTTGCGACCCGAGCAGTGTCTCGTGCGAGGCAGTTAGGCCCTGGTCAGGCGGCTGTCCGGCGGCGGACAGTGCGTTCGAGGATGCCGAGGGTGGCTTTGAGGGCGGACTCGGGGACCACCGGGAAAGTCAGGCGCGACTTCCACTGCTCGCTGATTTGTGACCAGTCGTAGTACGAGGTGACGAGGGTGCCGCCCTCGGCGGGCGCAAGTCGGTAGCCGTAGATGTGCCGGACGGGGGGCCGGATCTGGCCCTCTACCGTCCAGGCAATCTCCTTGTCCGGAGTGAGTTCGGTGATGACGACTTCGACGTCGTACTTGCCCAAAGGGAAATCGCCGAGGGCTTCGCGGTCCATGTGGACGAGGAAGCGGTCGCCGGGTTGTCGGACCGGTTCGCCTTCGGCGTCGAGCAGCATTCCGGAGGCGTCGATGTCCACGTGGCCTTTCGGGTCGGTGAGGACCGCGAAGATGGTGGCGGCGGGGGCCGGGATGAGGCGGGAGACTTCGACTCGTTCGGTGGAATTACCTACGGCCGTAGTACTTTCGCCTGCGGACTTGGCGGTTCGCCCCTCGGGCACGGCGGATTCGCCTACGGCCCTAGCGGTCTCGCCCTCGGGCAGGGTCTCCGCTGTGGCGGTCAACACCGCGCGACCGAGGATGTGGCCGGCCATGGTGAAGCCGAGCAGTGCTGGGGTCGCGTCGGCGGGGACGCCGATGGACTCGACATCGAGGGCGTGCACTACGACGAAGTAGCGGTGTGGGCCGTGCCCGGCGGGCGGGGCCGCGCCGAAGTAGCGGGCGGCGCGGGCGTCGTTGGGCAGTTGGATCGCGCCCTCGGGCAGGCCCGAGCCGGTGTCGTCGCCCGCACCCTCGGGCAGTTCGGTGACGGTGGCGGGGATGTCGGCGACCGCCCAGTGCCAGAACCCGGACCCGGTGGGAGCGTCCGGGTCGTACACGGTGACGGCGTAGCTCTTGGTGCCGTCCGGTGCGCCGCGCCAAGACAGGTGTGGAGAGAGGTCCTTGCCGCCGGGGACGCCGGCGGACATCTGCTCGAGCGACCAGGAGGCGCCGTCGGTGACGTTGGCGCTGGTGACAGTGAAGGAGGCCGCCTCGGGGAGGCGAGCGAAGGGGTCGTTGGCGCTCATCGCGTCGTTCCTTTCAGGCCGTGCTGTGGAGTGGCGGGATCTCCCGATCGGGACGCCGCCACAAGATCGACCCTAACACAGATAATCGATTATCTCTCAGATCGTCTATGCTTGGCCAATGACCCGGACGGCCCACTCCTCGACCTCATCGGGGAAGCAGATGCTCAGCGAGCAGATCTACACCCACCTGCGGGACGCGATCATGCGCGGAAAGTTCGCGCCCGGTGATGCGCTCAAACCGCAAGACCTGGCCAAGGAAGAGGGCGTGAGCCTGGCCGTCGTGCGCGAGGCGCTCGTCCGGTTGGTCGGCGAAGGCCTCGCCGACCGGCTCCCCAACCGTGGCTTCGCCGTCCCGACCTTCTCCGACCGCCGCTGGCAGGAGATCGCGGAGGCCCGCCGGACCATCGAGCCGGTCCTGTTGCGCATGTCCATCCAGCGCGGCGACCTCGACTGGGAGTCGCGTGTGCGAGCGGCCCACCACCGCCTGTCCCGCACCCCGCCGTACGTGCCGGACGAGGGCGAGCACTACAGCGACGCCTGGTCCGAAGCCCACCGCGTTTTCCACCGCACCCTGCTGGAAGGCTGCGGCAACCCCGTCCTCCTGGAAACCTTCGATCGCCTGTGGACCGCAAGCGAACTCGCCCGCCGCTGGTCCTCCCGCCGCAACCCCGATCGGGACGGCGCCGAGGAACACCGCAAGCTGGAGGAGGCCGCCTTGGCCCGCGATCCCGACACCGCAGCGGCCACCCTGACCCATCACCTCACGCTGACCGCAGCCGCACTGACGGACGCCGCCGACTGACGGGCTTCGGCGAACCGGGTCGACGAACCACCCCGATCAGCCGGTCGCGCGGAGTCGGGGACTATCGTGCCGTCGCCTTCGATGGACGCGCGGTCGACTGTGATTCGGCGAGGTGACCGTCGAGGAACTCGGTGATCTCGGCGCGTGCGGCCTTGGCCTGTGGGACCACGCCGGGCAGGGCTAGGAAGGCGTGTGGAGCTCCGCGATGTTCGGAACGTCTTGCGGGCGTGCCGAACTCGCCCAGTCGCTGGGCATAGCGGCGGCCGTGGTCGGCTACCGGATCGATGGTCGGCACCACGACGAGGGCTGGCGCCAGTCCGCTCAGGTCGGTGGTGTGCAGGGGTGACACCGCGTGGGCATCCGCTGCCTCGGGGACTGCCAGTTTGCGGAACAGCCGCAATCTCACGACGGTCAGGCCCGGACTGTTCGCGTGCTCGACCATGGACGGGTAGTCGAACATCGAATCCGTCACGTCGGCAACAGGATTGGTCAATACCTGGGCCCGTAGCGGCAGGCCGGCGGCTTTGGCTCGGATCGCGGTGAGTGCGGCGATCAATGCGCCGGTACTCTCCCCGGCGACGGCGATCCTTGCCGGATCGATCCCCCATTCCGCGGCGTGCTGCACCAGGTGACACAGCACGTCCCAGCCGTCGTCGACGGCCGCCGACAGTGGGCTCCCCGGAGCGAGCAGGCGGTGCTCGACCGAGACGACGATCGCGGGCAGTCGTGCGGCGAAATAACTGTTCGCCCAATCACATTGCGGTGCCGTACCCACGAATCCACCGCCGTGCACGTGCAGGACGAGCGGCAGCGCGGTGGCATGCTCGGCGGTGGGGCGGTACACCCTGACCCGGATCGTCCGATCGGGCAAGGTCACCTCCTGCCAACGGATCGTGGCACGACGATCCGGGAACCCGGTGATCACTCGACTGAAGCGAGCAGCAGCCTTACGGTTCGCCGCGTCGCGGTAGGTGATCAGCTCTTCGTCGGTGATCGTCGACCAGTCCGGTTCCTTCTGCACCTTGTGCAGCAGCCGGAAACCGAGCGGCGGGCGTTCGATGCCAGGTACGGCGTTCATGTCATTCCTCCTCGACGGCACCGCGTCGGCCGACCGGACAGCCGGTGTCGAGCGCGTGTTTGCGGACATGAGAGTCAGCATCGACGGAATCCGACCGGTTGTATTGGAAAAATGTTCCCCGTCCCGGAGTTCTATCGTCGGGCGTTACGCACTCGACGCGGCGTCAAGGCCTCGCTTGGACCGGGGGCAGCCCACGCGACGGGATCGACTGCGAACCATGGCGCGACCGCCAGCGCCGTCGGTGTCAGCCCGGCAAAGTTCCTTGCGTCTCGATGCAGGTGGGACTGGTCGACATAACCGCTCTCGGCCGACACCGACGCGGCACTGTCGCCTCTTGCGAGCCGGTGCGCCGCATAGTCGAACCGAACCAGCTGTGCGGCGCGCTTGGGCGTCAGACCGATCTGCGAGCGGAACCGCGACCACAACTGTTTGCGGCTCCAGCCCACCTCCTCCGCCAATCGCTCCACCCGAATCTGCCCCCGGCTCTTCATGATTCGTGCCCAAGCGAAGGCGACCTCCGGATGAACCACCCGCCCCTCCCCCAGTCGTCGACCGAGCGTGGTCTCCGCGATCGCGAATCGTTCATCCCAGGATCGGGTGGCGTGCAGTTGCTCCCGAAGGCGTGCGGCGTCACGTTGCCAGAGCTCCTCGAGGGCGACCACCGTCCCATCCAACTCCGACGACGCCCCCAGCACCGCATGCGCGACCACCGGCGACAACCGCACCTGCAGCAGGTCGACCTCCTGCCCGCACCCGCGCACACCAGCAGGCCCGAGACCGACGACACCACCGCCTGGCATTCGCACACCACTGGCCGCATCAACGAGAAACACGTCACCGAAATCGATGAACACCGTCAGGGCCGGGTACGGGACCATCGGCAACTCAACCGGACTCTTTGCCCGACTACGAAACCCGGCCATGCTGACCCCCGCCACCCGCCCCGGCCGTGCTGGGACAGCGACATCCACCTCGGCCCCAGCAACACGAACCGACTCGACGGGCATGTCGCCATCGTACGAGTCGACGGCGTGGCACTGATGCCGACAGGTCGCGGTCCACGCTCCCGAGCGTGGTCTGCCTCACACATGTCACAAAAGCCGGTCGCACGGTGTCCTATTCCCGAACCCCGGGAACTAAGGAGACACCATGACTGGGAACACCGATGTGGTCGTGATCGGCGGCGGATACGCCGGTGTGCTGGCGGCCAACCGACTGACGCAGCGCGACGACGTGACCGTGACGCTGATCAACCCGCGTTCGCACTTTGTCGAGCGGATCCGCCTGCATCAGTTGGTGGCTGGGTCCGGCGACGCGGTGGTCGACTACCGGGAGATCCTGGCCGAGGGTGTTCAGCTGGTCGTAGACACCGTGACAGAGATCGACGCTGCCGCGCGCAGTGTGGGTTTGGCCAGCGGTGCAATGGTCGGCTACGACTATCTGATCTACGCGGTGGGTAGCGGAAGCGCCGAGCCGCAAGTGCCCGGGGCGGCCGAATTCGCCTATCCCGTCGGCACATTGGAAGAGGCGCAGCGGTTGCGGCCGGTCCTCGATGTTGCGCCCGCGACGGCCGCGGTGACGGTGGTCGGCGCCGGTCCGACCGGCCTCGAGGTCGCAGCCGAACTGGCCGAGCAAGGTCGCAAGGTGACGCTGGTGTGCGGTTCGGTGCTCGGCCCGTATCTGCATCCGCGAGGTCGGCGCTCGGTGGCCAAGCGGATGGCGAAGCTCGGGGTGACCGTGCTCGAAGGCCCTGCCGCGGCGGTTACCGCCGTCACGCCCGACTTGGTGCGGCTCAGCGGCGGCCACACGCTGCGCAGCGCGGTGACCATCTGGACCGCCGGATTCGGCGTCCCAGACCTGGCCGCACGCAGCGGGCTGAGCACCGACGCGGTGGGCAGGCTGCTCACCGACGAGACGCTGACCAGCGTGGACGACGTGCACATCATCGCCGCAGGCGATTCGGCGGCACCGTCGAACCTGCCGTTCCGGATGAGCTGCCAGAGCGCCACGCGGATCGGCGCACACGCCGCCGACACGGTGCTCAGCCGGATCGCCGGTCAGCAACCGGCACCCATCAACCTGGGTTTCGCAGGTCAGTGCCTCAGCCTGGGCCGGCGCGCCGGGCTCTTCCAAGTCGCCGCCCACGACGACACCGCCACCACGTTCCACCTCGCCGGCGGACCTGCCGCGAAGCTCAAAGAATTCGTGTGCCGGCACGCCCTGAAACATCTGGCGGACGAGGCGCGCAAGCCTGGTTCGTTGACGTGGATCAAGGATGAGAAGCGTCGAGAGGTGTTGCAGGCCAAGCGGCGTGAGGTGTTGTCCGTTCGTTGAGCTATCGACTGGACCACGCCCTGACCGGCCGCGGCGAACCCAACGCCTGAACGTCCGCTGCAACTCCTTCGGCGCGCGACATCGAACGATCCGATACTGCTACAACATCTTTGGCCAACTGGTCGTTGCCGGGGTGATTCAGTCGCGGCACGCTCCAGATCGATCACGCTCCTGGACCATTGCGGACGCCGCAGGTTCGGGCAGACGGCCGAGATGGGTGGTGACGCGTTGACGTAGCAGCAGGTACTCGTCCCACCGCCGAGGCAATCGGTCCTGTGGGCGCTCGACAACTCTTGCGGCAGTGATGATTTGACCGAGCCGGAACTGCTCGCGCGTCAGGTCGAGTTCGATACCGCTCGGCAAACGATTCCAACAGTGAAACCCCTGCTGCTCCGCACCGAGCCACACCTCCCCCACCATCAACTCGCCGCCGAAGATGTCGTAGACGATCAAGGCCGTGATGTCGCAATGCCCCCAGGCAGGATTGTCGGATTGCCAGCCGGCGCGAGCCACATCATCAGCTGAGCAGGTGTCGGCCGCCCAACTCGCACGCAGCGCCCGATCGATATCGAGCAGATTCCAAACAGTCACATCGCGAGCATCCCACCGACCACCGACAGACTTGCGCGCCGACCGACGACACCAGCGCGAGTTGCCCTCTCCCGCACCATGTCCCGCTCGACACGGGACCTGGGGGCGAGCGGGACGTAGTGGCGGAGAAGTCCGAGTAGCGCCAGCGTCATGTCCCACTCGACACGGGACCCGCGGGCGAGCGGGGCACGGTGGCGGAGAAATGCGAGTAGCGCCAGCGTTATAGGCATAACGGCACGCCGCTACGGCGAATCGTGCGCGAAGGTTGCGGTGCCACCTTACAACCACCATGGATTCAGCGGATCGGCGCTCAAGAACGCGCGGTCCTGTTGCCGCTTCCAGAGACCGGCAACCCGCTGCTATTCCCCGGTCTGACCGTCGATGACTTCACGAAGCAGATCAGCATGCCCGTTGTGGCGCGCGTACTCCTCGATCATGTGCGTAAGAATCCATCGCAAGCTGTAGGTGTCACCAGATGGCCGACGCGTACCGACCCTATCAAGCGACCCGCTCGCCTCGACAATCTCACTGGACCGAGCACATTCCTTCTCCCACAACCGAATCGACTCCTCAGCATCAGCCTCCTCGACCTCGAAGTCGGTATCGTCAGCTGAATCCTCCCCCCAATACAGAAACGGCGCGTCTTCCCCCTCCAAGACCCGCGTGAACCAGGTCCGTTCCACGTCGGTCAGATGACGAACCAGACCGAGCAGCGAAAGCGTCGAAGGCGGCACCGCCCGCCGCCGAAGCTGTTCCGTGGTAAGCCCGGAACACTTCCACGCCAACGTCTCCCGTTGAAATCGCAGGAACCCGGTAAGCGTCTCGTACTCTCCGGCAACCTGAGCTGGTTCACTACGCTGATTCGACTGCATCCGGCCATCATGCCCCGCCCGGTTTCAGAAGGACTCGGCCGCAGCCAAACCCGCCAGGAACGTCTCGAAGTCTGCCGCCAGGATCAACGAATCCTCTTGGTCCGCATCGAAGTACGTCACGGCGGGTTCGCCGCGAGGCCCGCAAATGCGATAGTCGAGCCCGACCCAGCTGTGCCCGTCACCATCCAGCAGCACGATCGGCGACGGAAGACCCCACTCCGACACCAGGTATGGCGTGTCCAGCATCGTCTGGAAGTCGTCGGAACGGCCGACCCCCATGACCATGTCGAACCGTGCATAGTCGCTTCGAGCGAACGACGGCACCGGAAGTGGCGACGCATTCCATCGTTCGGCGACGGTCCCACCGTTGCGCACCCGCAAGAGCCGCACCAACGAGGGAGGCAGCGTTACCCGCAACTGCTCTTCGGCATCCCGAACCGCCGCATCCGTCAGCGGCGCGAGCACACCGTAGTCGGAGTCACTCCAGAACGATGCCATCACCTGATCGACCGTCGCCACAGCGCGAAGCATACAAACGACGCGAGTTCCCTAGCGACTACTCAGCGCTCTCCAGAACCTCACGGAGTTTCCGGGCGAAAGCTTCGGGCTGGCCGGGGTAACCGTATTCGTCGCCGGCGAAACCTCCGTGGTGGCTGGGGAATACGGTGGCTTGCTGGCCAAGCAGTTCGGCGGCGGCTACGGGGGCGCGGCCGGTGAAGGTGTTGAGGGACTCCTCGCCGACGGCGATGACGATTCGGGTGGGGCTTGCGGTGAGGGCGGCGAAGTCGGGGCGGTAGCTGCTGACGGCCCAGGAGCGGTCGGTCAGCAGCGGGTCGTCGCGGGAGCCGTCGTCTTCGGTCGGCAGGCCGAACATCGCGGGATCGGCTGGGGGCTGGGCGAAGTACTCGTCGGTGAATTCGCCTTGCCAGGAGGTCATGGCGATGAAGCCCGCCATGCCCGCGCCGAATCCCTTGGCCTCGTACGCATCTCGGTAACCGGCGCGGGCGCGCTCGGCTGCGGCGGAGTCGGGGACCACGGAGATGAGCGGCGGCTCGTGCGCCACCAGTGTGCTCACGTCGTCGGGGTAGGCGGTCACGAGTGCGAGCGAAACGACCGCGCCACCGCTGCTGGCGAACATCTCGACCGGCCCGGCGCCGAGCGCCTCGATCAGGGTATGCAGGTCGGCGGCGTGGACCTCGGGCACATTGTCGACCCGACCGTCCTTGCGGGTGCTGCGCCCGATACCGCGCGGGTCGTAGGTGACCACGGTGCGATCGGGAAAATACGACGTCAGCGTCGTGAAGCCGGTGGCGTCCATGGGCAGGCCGACCATGACCAGCGGCGGGCGTCCGTCCGCAGTGGGCAGCGGTCCGTGCACGTCGTAGACGATGGCGAAGTCGGCGGTATCGAGGGTGTGTGTTGTCGTCATATCGATACTGACGGTGCCCGCATCGAAAACTCATCGGTCCCGTATGCGCAACCGTAGGCGTAAGGCGCGCTACCGAAAGGATCACCGAGACAACCCATCTGGCAGCGCGCCCCGCCGACCGAACTCGGACCGAATCACAAGGGAGGCCGCTAGGCGAGCAGCACTTACTCCGGCGGTTCCGGCCGACGGATCTCGTTCGCGACGGACCCGCCCGCGATATCGGCCTCGATGCCCAGATCTTCCTCGTAACTGTGCGGCGCGACAACGTCGTCGGCATCGGACGCGATCTCGTCGACGACGGTGATCGCCGCGGCTTCGGACGGCCCGGATTCCGGCGGCGGCTCCGGGACCAGATCGGGCTGCTCCTCTTCGAGGCGTTCGGCGAGCGGCCGCGCCTCGGCCTCCTCACGCGGCGTCATGCCGTATTTGTTCACCCCGGACCAGTGCTCCGGCGGGTCCATGCCTTCCTCGAACGGATCCACCCGGAGGCTGTCTTCGTCCAGGTCTTCGGCGCTGTTCAGCGCCGCCGGGTCGGTCTCCACCGCGTCAGGGGCGCCGGTGTCCTGCGGCGGGTCCCAGGTGTCCTTCGCGTCGGTCATCGCCTTCTCCTTCGCAGAGCAAACGTCAAGGTCGGCCACGGGCGGGAGTCTGCTCGGCGACTCCGTGCCGCAGTGGCGTGCTGGGTTCGGCCGCCGTGGTCGGCTGCACCGTCGAGCCGCCGTGCCCACCCGACACGTCGGGGGCCCGAGTCGGGTCACCCGGCGAGGGTTCGGCTCCGTTTTCCAGCTCGTTCAGCCGGGCCTGTAGTACCTCGAGTACCGGCACGCGATCACCGTGCGCGTGCTCATGCTCGATCAACGCGCGCAGTTGGCCCTCGTCGAGCGAGCGCACGCGGTGCCGTATGTCGCCGAGCGCGAGTTGGTCGTAGTCCGGTAAAGGCAGTTCTTCGAACGTCATCGTTAACCTCCTCGCCGTCCGAGCTACCCGGTGCACCGGTGTCGAAACGTAGCCGCCCGCGCCCCAGCAAACGGCACGGTGTCCGCCGACTTGCCGAGGCGACCGTTTCCCGGTGACATGGTCGGCATGCTCACATACACGGCGGAGTTCGCGAACAGCGAGGCGTGCCTGACCGGCGAGATCGGCGACCGCACAGGAGACCTGACGAAATGACGAACCGCTGGGTCGGCGTGACCATCGACTGCGTCGACGTGCAACGAGTCGCGGACTTCTGGAGCGCACTGCTGGACCGTCCGCAAGGCCCGTCCCAGCCCGGTTGGATCTATCTCGGCGAACTCGACGCCCCGCACCCCCGCCTCGTCTTCCAGCCCGTGACCGAGCCGAAGCACGGCAAGGTACGCCTGCATCTGGACGTCGCGGTGGACGACATCGATCAGGGCATCGCCCAGGTCATCGCCCTCGGCGGCCGCGACACCGGCGAACGGCACGACTACGACGAGGGCGTGGTGGTCGTACTCGCCGACCCGGAAGGGCATGAATTCTGCCTGGTCCAGTACTACTGACCCGCGGGTTCAGCTCGGCGGCGAGATCTCCCGGCCGACGCGAGCAAGCACGTCGAGCTGCGCGGCGTTGTACACCTCCAGCACGGCTGCCGCGGTGGTGCTCGCGGCGAAGCGGGTGCCGCGCGGCGCATCGTCGAACCAGCTCAGGACCCGCGGGTGCGCGGCATACAACTCGCGGCCGCCTTGGATCATGCGTTGTGCGACGTCTTGGCGCTGCTGCTCATCCGCGTCGGCGGGCAGGTTGTCGAATTCGGTCGAAAAGGCGCTGACCTCGGGGTCTTCCAGCATCCGTGCCACCGCCTGCCGCCCCGCCGGACCGATCACCCGGGAGAGCACGAACGCGAGCGAGCGGTCCGCGTCGGACATATCCGGCCGCTCCACCGCGGCGAATTCGGGTGGCAGGTCGGTCGACTCCTGGTGGTCCAGGATCCGGGCGACCTCGGCGCGGATCCGCTGGAGCCGGTCGATGGTTTCGGCGAGTTCGGCGTCCAGCGTCCGCAGCGCCTCCTGCGGATGCTCATCGAGATTGTCCATCTCGGCGATCTGCGCCAGCGAAAAGCCGAGCCCCGAAAGGCGTTTGATCCGCAGCACCCGGACCAGATGGGCCACGCCGTAGCTCTTGTAGCCATTCGCACGGCGTTCGGGCTCATCGAGCAGTCCGACATCGTGGTAGTGCCGCACGGTGCGCAGGCTCGTGCCCGCGAGCTCGGCCAGTTCACGAGTGCTCCACCCCACGACCCTCGCTCCTTTCGTCCTCCCCCACTACACACTGTGCCCTTACGGCATAGTCAAGCAGTGCTCTCGGTCAGCGGCCACCGGATGGTCCGGTTATTCGGTCCGCCCACCCAGGTACCGCGCCAGGAAACGGTCGATCGCCTGGAACAGTTCGATGGTGTTCTCCGGGTTCACGAAACCGTGCCCCTCGTCGTCCTTCACGATGTACTCGACCTCGACCCCGCGCGCACGCAGCGCCGCGACGAGGATGTCGGATTCGGCTTGTACCACCCGAACATCGTTGGCCCCCTGGGCAACCAGCAGCGGCGTGCGGATCTGATCCACCCGGGTGATCGGCGAACGTGCCGCCATGTCCGCCGCCTGCTCCGGCACCTCGGGATCCCCGACGAACAGATACCAGTTGTTGGCCATGAAGGGCCGGGAGAACACCGGCATGGTCCGCAGGAAGTTCGCCAGGTTCGAGATACCGCAGTAGTCGACGGCGGCGGCGAAGACCTCCGGGGTGAAGGTGACACCGACCAGCGCCGAGTAGCCGCCGTAGGAACCGCCGAAGATGGCGACGCGTGCCGGATCGGCATACCCCTGCTCGACCGCCCACGTCACGCCGTCGATGAGGTCGTCGTGCATCTTGCCCGCGAACTCGCCGATGGCGGCCTTGACGAACGCCTTGCCGTACCCGGTCGACCCGCGAAAGTTCATCTGCAGCACGGCATATCCCCGATTGGCCAGCAACTGCGCCGCCCCGTCGAAACCCCAGCTGTCCCGCGTCCACGGGCCACCGTGCACCAGGAGCACCAACGGCAACCCGGTCGGCGGCACACCGACCGGCAGCGTGAGATACGAAGGGAGACTGAGGCCGTCGCGTGCAGTGATAGTGACCGGCGTCATCGGCGCGAGCGCTGCCGGATCCAAGTGGGGATACGGCCGGAACAGCAGCCGACTCTCGCCCGTCGCGTGGTCGTAGAAGTAGGTGACACCGGGCTCCCGATCGTGCTCGAAACCGACGACCCACCGCTGCTCGCTGTCATCCGAGGACAGTGCGCTGATGTCGCCGTCGGACAACTTCGTCACGTTCGCCAGCACCTCGGCGAAGTGCGAATCGAGGGCGTGGATCACCTGCCGTTCACCGAGATACCTTGCCCCGATGAGCTTTCCGGTCCGCCGGCTGAGGATGAGAGGCGACGGAAACCCGGGACTCGCG
Source organism: Nocardia suismassiliense (assembly GCF_900269665.1). Classification (GTDB taxonomy): domain Bacteria; phylum Actinomycetota; class Actinomycetes; order Mycobacteriales; family Mycobacteriaceae; genus Nocardia; species Nocardia suismassiliense. Next base: position 3,422,832 of record NZ_LT985361.1, on the reverse strand, counting down.
CCTGCGCGCGTATCGAGATCGAAGCTGGGGTGACTGTCGATCTCGGTCTCCTGCCCGGTGGTCAGATCGAGCCGAACCAGGCGGGTCCGATCGGTGCCCCGGTTGGATCCCACCCACGCCCCCGCACCGTCCGCAGTGATCTCGATCGGCGAGACACCCACCGGGTAGTCGGCGCCGTCCCACACCGCGACTCGACTCAATCTGCCTGCGGCACTGTCGTATCGGGATAGTTCGACATCACCATCGTCGGTCATCGACGTGGCGAACAGGTCACCGCGATGACTCACCTTCCAGCCGGAAACGCGACCCGGGTTCTGCGCGAGCGTCGTGAGTTCGCCGGTGGCGATGTCGAGTTCGTATACATCGAACTCTTCGACCTTCCTGGCGTTCAGCGTGACGATCGCGGCGCCGGGCCTCCCCCGTGGCAGCTCTAGACCGAACAGCCGCGCACCGGGGAACGGCGTGAGATCGACCGCCGCGGCCGCCGGATGCGACAGGTCGACGCGGTACAGATGCCAGTTCTCGTCGCCATTGTCGTCCTGGGTGTAGAGCAGCCACCGCGGATCGTCGGTCCAGCGGTAATCGTGAATGCTGCGGTTGCCATCGGCCGTCACGCACCGCGGTTCTTCGGCCGAGTCGAGGTCCTGCACCCACACATTGAGCCGGTTCTGCCAGGGAGCCAGGTAGGCGAGCCGAGTTCCGTCCGGCGAGATCGACGCCGCCGACCGAACGGGTGGGCTGAAAAGGTCTTCCACCGTGAGCAATTCCGGTAACGCCATATCTGTCCTTCCACCTGGTTCGAGGCCGCAGGAACCGCATCCACCGGCACCTGCGCGCGCCATCGACACCAGTCGAAACCATGCCGTCGCGGCACAGTCAAGTCCGGCGGGAGTTGCGATCTACCGGGTTGAATCACCGGACGCGGGCGGGGTGCGCCGGGATAATCGGTGGGGTGCCTGGTGGGGGCATGCTGGTCGAGAGGGGACCGAAGTGCCGGACTCGCACAATTCGTTCGCAGTGGGCACGCTCGCCGGGGTGAATCCGCCATTGAGCGCCGCACGGTTTGTCGTGCGGATAGCCAGGCTGGGCAAGCTGGACTCGGTGCTGGCGCCGGACCATCTGATCAGCGTCTTTCCCCGGGCCATCTGGGATACCGACTTCACCCCGCAGGCGAAAGTAGTCCGCAGCCCCGACGAGCAGTTCGATTACGCTCCGTTGCTTGCCCATCTGGCCGCCGGGGCGGGAAAGGTGCAGTTGGGGGTCGGGGTGACGGATCCGCATCGCAGGCATCCGGTGCTGCTCGCGCAGACGTTTCTCACCTTGGCGCACATGACGAAGGCGCCACCCATCCTCGGCCTCGGCTCCGGCGAGCGGGAGAACCTCGATCCGTACGGGTTCAGCTGGAACCGCCCGGTCGATCGCCTGGAGGAGGCCCTCCAGGTGCTGCGCGCGGCACTGGCGGCGGAACCCATCGAGTTCACCGGCCGGCACTACAAACTCGACAGCGCGCCAATGGATTTGACCGCACCCGCCGACCGGATACCGCAGATCTGGATCGGCGCGCACGGACCACGGATGCTCGAACTGACCGGACGCTACGCCGACGGGTGGTATCCGTGGGAAGCCTTGTCACCGGACGAATACCAGCGCCGGCTGAAGGTAGTACACACCGCCGCTCGCGCCGCAGGTCGCGACCCCGAAGCGATCGTGCCCGCCCAAATGATCTCCATGCTCACCGCACGAACACCGTCCGGTATCCGGCGCCTGCTGCGCGCGCCCGCTGTGCGCTATCTCGGCTTGCTCGCACCGGACGCGGTGTGGGCGCGCCACGGCGCGAAACATCCCTTCGGAGAAGGCTTCCGGGGTCTGATCGAGCTGATGCCGCACCAGCTGACCAAAGCCGAAGTGCAGGCGGCGATCGCCGAGGTGCCCGACGAGGTGCTGCACGATTGGCTCGTGATCGGCACGCCCCGAGAGGTTTTGGCGCGCATCCGGGCGCTGGCCGATGCGGGATTGCGGCACGCCATCGTCTTTCCGACCGGCGCGCTCGTATCCAACGCCGACGCGGCGTTCGGTTACGGTGTCGTGCTGTGGTTGGCGGCGCGGCTACGGCGTCAGTCGGCCTCGGCGTAATCCCGCACGGTCCAGCTCCGCTCGACGAATTCCCGCGCGCTCGTCGCGACGCCTGAGTACCGTTCACTGAAGCCCCGCTGCTGTCATGATGGCTCCATGATCGACCACGGGAATCAACCGGAACCGGCATCGAACACCATGTTCGACTACGACGCCGAGCTGCGCCGCTACCACCGGTGGCTGAGCGAAGCCCTCGACGTGGGGCCGAGCGACCACGTGCTCGACATCGGTTGCGGCACAGGGCAGCTCACCCGCGACAGTGCCAAGCTCGCACATCAGGGCAGTGCCCTCGGGGTCGACATATCACCGGTGATGCTGGCGCCCGCCCGCCGGCTCACCGCCGCCGAAGAGTTGCCCAACCTGCGCTTCGAGCAGGCGGACGCACAGGTCTATCCGTTCCCACCCGAGCACTTCACCCGCGCCGCCAGCCGCTTCGGCACGATGTTCTTCGCCGATCCGGTCGCGGCGTTCATCAACATCGGGCGCGCATTGCAGCCCGGAGCGCGACTGGTGCAACTGGTGTGGCAGGACAGCGCCCAACAAGAGTGGGTGGGTGCGATCCACCAGGCCCTCACCGGCAATGCCACGCCCGCCACCAGTACCGGTGCCTTCTCGCTGGGTGATCCAGCGCGAGTGGAGGAGATTCTTACCGCTGCCGGATTCAAAGACATCTCCATCACCGACCTGCGCGAGCCCATCTATTACGGCGCCGACCCGGACGCCGGCGTCGACGCCGTCCGCGTATTGCACATGACGACCGATCTGCTCAATCGACTCGACGCCGCCGAAACCCAGCGCGCACTCGACCGTCTGCGCACCACCATGGCCGAGCACCACACTGCCGATGGTGTGTGGTTCGACTCGCGCGCCTGGTTGGTTACGGCTCGCCGATAGGTCAGGATTTCGATCAGCCGACCTGTCGAACACCTTGGGTGACTTCGGAAACGGGAAGTCCGGAAAGGGCAGCTGCTGTGGCGGCGATCTCGGCGACCGGCTTATCGACCATGGGTTCCGTGATGACCAGAGGTGACAGGTAGGTCTTCTTGTTCAATTTGGCGATGAATGCTTGCCAGCTCGGAAGTTGGCGGAGGTAGACCTGATCGTCGTGCAGCATGAAGGAGATCACCTGCCGGGTGTCACGCGATGAGGCGCGCACGGGGACGACTCTGATCTCGCTGAAGGATGCCCAGTCGACACTGAGTCCCATCCTGGGTGTGTGCACGCCGTTCGCATCGAGAACGGTCGCCGGGTGTTTCGGCAACGCCCACGTCAGCAGATAGACGATGTATGCGAGCACCGGGACGCACACGACCACGCCGGTTCCGATCAACAATGGATTCGTCCACATCACTCCGATGAGGAGCAGGACAGCCACGAGGAACAGGTAAGGACCCATCACGCGCACGACGCCGGCGACGGTTACCCGGATCTCCAGTTCCTCGGCGGAGCCGGGCGTAACGAGCTCGCGAACCGTGCTGCGGCTGACGTTCAACATCCGGATCAGTGCGAGCTTGCGGCGACTCACGACGAAGACAGCGCCGATGATGACGACGAGCACCACATATAGGAACACCACCAACGGTAGGTCGAACATGACGGCAAGAGTGCCCGCGAACCAACCCCCGACCACACCGAGGGGCAGAGCAATCAAACCCAGCCGAAGCTGAAAGCGCCTCAATGACTTCTCCGCATGCGCTACCGCAATTCGATCGATCTCGGGATCGGTAGCGGGCTCACCACGCAGCAATGCCTTCCGCGTAGCAGAGTCCAGGTCGCGCCAAGTCTTCATATTTCCCCTCCTTCAGAGGGTCGCACCTTAGCCGACCGATATGACCGATTCCCCCACTGCCCGCCGAGAGGCCGGCGGCCGAAACCGGTCGAGCGCAGCACGCTGGCCGCTAAGCTGCTGATCGAGTCAGTAGTGCTGTGCGTGGCGAGGCCATCGGTATTCGACTTGCCTGGCCGCGCCGGTCTGCCCGTCGCAGGAGGTGGCGTCGTGCTTATTCGTCGAAGCGTGCTGGTAGCGGTTCTGTGCGCGATACCAGCGCTGAGTGCGCCGCAAAGTCTGGCGGAGCCGTCGAGCGACAGCTATCCGGCCTGCCAGCAGGGCAGCGTGATGACCGGCCGATTGATACCCGGCAGCGGCAGCGCGCGACAGTCCATCCGCCGCGAGGCCATGCTGCACCAGTGCGCCAGCCCGCTGCTGCCGGGTATCGCCTCCGGCCGGTTCACCGCCACGATTCCGTGGAGCGCACCCGGTGCGGTCAGTGCGGCCGAATTCGCCTGGTCCGACGGAAGCGTCAGCAGGGCAACCGGTTACGGCAATGGCCTGTGGTTGATCACCGACGGTCCGGCCAGCGGCCACGGAATCCAGATCAACGTCGCCGATACCTGGAATGGCTGGTACCTCAGCTACGCCGATGTCGCCGTCACCTCCGCCACTTTCGTGTCCTGACCAGACCGACCGAGAGCGTCGCCCTCGGACCTGAGTTTCTGGCACCGAAGTCGATGCCCGACCGAGCATAGTTTGCTCGCCTAACTCAACTCTTGCTTACGCGAGCAAGAGCGATTACCGTTTTGCTCATGCAAGCAAACAGTGGCTCGGGCAAGCAAGGCGGGCGTACGTTCACCGAGGCCGCTCGGCGGGCACAGATCGTGAATGCCGCGATCGAGGTGATCGCGGAGCACGGCCTACCGAATACTTCGTTCGCGAAGATCGCGCAGCAGGCGGGGTTGAGCAGCACCGGCATGATCTCTTACCACTTCCGAGGCAAGGACGATCTGATCCGTGAGGTCACCGCCGAAATCGTGCGGGTGAACACGGAATTCGTCGTTGCCAAGCTCGAACCCGAGGCCGGATACCACGCAAGGCTGCGTGCCTACTTCGCAGCCAACCTCGCCTTGCTCGACGAGTACCCCCATCATCAGCGGGCTTTGGCCAGCATCGTCGCCAACGTCCGCCCCGATGACAACCAGGCGTTCGGCTTACTGGAACACGTCGCCGACATCGCCCGCGGCCAGGAGGAATGGATCCGGGAAGCGCAGCGGGCGGGGGCGTTTCGCGACTTCGACCCCGCGGTGATGGCACTCGCCATTCGTGCCGCCCGCGACGCGGCCGTCGCCCGCGCGGCCGACGATCCCGACTTCGACGCCGCGGCCTGCGCCCGTGAACTAGCCGAACTCTTCGAACGCGCCACCCGCGCATAAACGTGATCCGGAGCTGACATGAACTCACCGCAGACGCTCACCGCCGACCACACCGCGGAGCACAAACGAGCTGCCGTGCGCCGCCACCTCTTCCGCCAGTTGATCGTGGAGCTGGCACTCCCCCTCGGCGGCTACTACGCCCTGCGCGCCGCCGGGGTGAACCCGTGGCTGGCATTGATCGCGCCCGCATTACTCATCGGCGGGTTTCTCGCCTACGGCGCGATACGGCAGCGTCGCCTCGACACGATCGCACTGTTCACCCTCACGCTGATCGTGGTCGGCACGGTGATGACCTTGGTGACCGGCGACCCCCGCACGCTCATGGTGCGCGACAGCTGGGTTTTCGGCGTGCTGGGCCTGTGGATACTGGGCACCTTGGCGACCCAGCGCCCCTTCATGCGCACCGCGTCCCGCGCGATCGTCACGGCGAAGATCGGCGAGCAGGGCTATCGGGAGTGGGATGCACGCTGGGACAGCGACTCCCGGTTCCGTCACCACCTGCGGGTACTGACGGCGGTCTGGGGCACGGTCTTCGCGCTGGACGCACTGGTGCGAGTGTTACTGGCCTACACCCTGCCGATCGATGCGATTCCGCTGGTGAGCACCGTGCAATGGCTGGTCGTCCTGGCCGCCGTCATGATCTTCCACAACTTCTACGTCACCAGGCACGGACTGAAAGCCTGAACCACTCGAGAAAAGAAGTGAACTTACCCCTTTCCACTCCTAACTTATAGCGGACCCCTGGGCTTGCGGCAAGGCCCCGTTTGTCCGGCATACTCCTCGGCCGAAGCTAGAACCTGCGGAAATGGAGTAATGAGTGACGGACATCGACGTAATCATCGTGGGCGCGGGACCGAGCGGCCTGATGCTGGCCGGTGAGCTGCGCCTGGCCGGAGTCCGATCGCTGGTGCTGGAACGGCAGCCGCACATCCGTGACACCCCGAAGGCCAGCGGTATCGGCGGCCGGATCCTGGACCTGCTGCGCTACCGCGGCCTGCTGGACCGATTCGAGGCGGCCAGCAGCGATCCGCACCTGGCTCCCCGATTCCCGTTCGGCAACATCTATTTGGACTTCACCCAGATGGCGGAGCCGCCGATGCGGGCGTTGCCGATCCCGCAGCGCGACATCGAGCGGCTGCTCGACGATCGCGCGGGCGAACTAGGCGCCGAGATCCGCCGCGGCCACGAGGTGGTCGGCGTGAGTCAGGACGACGCCACGGTGACCGCGCAGGTGCGCGGGCCGGACGGGACGTATCAGGTGACCGCGCGCTACCTGGTCGGTTGCGACGGCGGACGCAGCCGAATCCGTGACATGGCGGGTATCTCCTTCCCCGGCACCACCTATCCGGAGGTCAACCGGCTGGGCCAGGTCACCGTGCCCGATTCGGTCACGGTGCTCGACAACGGCGACATCGAGGTCCCGGGACTGGGCACGATCCACGCGGGTTTCACCCACACCGACAACGGTGTGTTCGCGTTCGCCGTCTCCGATGGGGTGCTGTTCATGCAGACCACCGAGGACGAGTCCGCCGAATACGACGACGACGAGCCGCTGACCCTGACCGAACTCGCCGACAGTGCGCGCCGGGTACTCGGCGGGGAGCTGCCGATGGGAGAGCCGATTCGACTGTCGCGCTACACCTTCAAGGATCGGCAGGCCGAGCAGTACCGCGCCGGACGGATCATGGTGGCCGGCGACGCGGCCCACCTGTTCCCCGCCACCGGCACGGCGCTCAACGTCGGCATGCTCGACACGGTCAACCTGGCCTGGAAGCTGGGCGCCGACATCCACGGCTGGGCACCGACCGGACTGCTGGACACCTACCACGACGAGCGCCACCTCGCCGGCGCGCGGGCACTGGTCCAGACCCGCGCCCAGGTGGCCGTGCGCCGCGGCGACGATGCGGCCGCCGAGGCGCTCCGGCAGGTCCTCCGGGAACTGCTCGCCGACGAGCCCGCCTTGCGCCGGATGGGAAACCTGGTCGGCCACAACGACATCCGCTATCCGGTGCCGGGTGACGCGCACGCCCTCGCGGGCACCTTCGCGCCCGACCTGACCCTGCACACCGACCAGGGTGTTACCAGCGTCGCGGAACTCATGCGCACCGCACGACCGGTCCTGCTCGACCTCGCCGACCGAGCGGAGCTGCGTGAGATCGCCCGAGAGTGGGCGGACCGGATCGACATCCGCACGGCCAAGACCGACGACCGCCCGGCCGATGCCCTGCTGATCCGCCCGGACGCCCACATCGCCTGGGCCGCAACGATCGACGAATCCGCCGACACCGCAGCGGCCGCATTGCGCGAAGCACTCGTCGGCTGGTTCGGCACGCCCTGACAGGTGCGGTGCCGAGTTCGCTCGCACCTCGAAGCACCGGCGCGAGGCTGCGCAGGGTTGGCCATCAGGTTGTCGCCGCTGCTGGCCATGAGCCGGTCGGTGACGACCGGATCCCGCAGGGCGGCACCGCGTTCCGGCCGTCGCCAGTCCGCTGGCGACGGCCGGTCGCCGCTCGGGCCCGTTCAACTGCGCAGGGTTGATCCGCCGTGTACAAACAGTGATGGGTGTACCGAACAGACGAGGTGAATATGTGGAAGATCTGTCGGACCTGCGCGGTCGAGCACGAGGGCGCGGCGCAGCTGTGCCGCATCTGCGCCGACGAGCGACAGTGGGTGCCCGCTGAGGGCCAGCAGTGGACCACCCTCGACGAGCTCGCCGCGGACGGCCACAAGGTGGCGCTGCGTGAGCTGGAGCCGGACCTGTTCGGCTTGACGACCGAACCGGAGTTCGGCATCGGACAGGAATCCCATCTGCTGCGGACGCCGGCGGGCAATCTGCTGTGGGACGTGACCGGTTACGTCGACGAGGATGCCGCGCGGCGGGTCCGTGAGCTCGGCGAGGTCGTCGCGATCGTGCCGAGTCACCCGCACCATTACGGCGTGCAGGTGGAGTGGAGCCGGGCGCTCGGCGGGGTGCCGGTGCTCGTCGCCGAGCCCGACCTGGAGTGGATCGCCCGCCCGGATCCGGTGATCCGACCGTGGTCCGGCCGGCTCGAGCCGCTGCCCGGTGTCACCCTGCGCCAGCTGGGCGGGCATTTCCCGGGCAGCGCGGTCCTGCACTGGGCGGCGGGCGCCGGGGGCAAGGGTGTGCTGTTCAGCGCGGACACCGTGCAGGCGAATCCGGACCGCACGTCGGTCGCCTTCATGCGCAGCTATCCCAACCGGATCCCGTTGTCCGCCAACGTCGTCGCCCGCATCGCGCACACCGTCGAGGAGTTCGAATTCGACCGCATCTACGACAATTTCGGCCGCACCATCGACGGTGACGCCCGTGCCGTCGTCCGCAGCTCCGCCGACCGCTACATCGGTTGGGTCAGTGGAGAATTCGACCACCTGACCTGAGCTTCGCACTGCGCCAACCGATCTCAACGCGGCGGAATGCTAGTCCGTTCAGCCGCGAGCAGTCCATTGATGTGATCGGCCAGCCAGCTGACGGCGGCTTCCGACGCCTCGGTGAGGCGATCGTTGAACGACGCCGGTCGCTCGGCGACGCCACGGGCCCACTCGGGGTCGATCCACTGCTCGCGGCTGAACAGGGTCTGCTCGTCACGCTCCTGAAAGGTGTAGGTCAGGGTGGCGTCGTACCCGCTGTCATACAGCGTCATCCGGTAGGGACGCTCGTACTCGCGCACCTCCCAATACAAATGGAAGTCGACGCCGTCGGTGACACCGTGCTCATAGACGGTGTCACCCAACCGCAACGGCCGCTCGGTCACACCGCCGACCGAGCGCGTGTACGGATGCCACTGCGGCCAGAATCTCGCCTGCGTGATCAAGTCGAAAACGGCCTCGACGGGCCCGTGCAGCAGAACTTCGAATCTTTCACCCACGACGACCTCCTGAATCGGGGCAACAACCCGGTCCTTGGCCTCGCTCAGCAGTCCATCGGGACACACTGGGTACGGTTGGGCATCATTCAACCACGCGGAACCGTGCGTGAAGGGCGACCAGCGCGCTGAGCGCGAGCCGGTGGGCGTCGAGGGTCAGTTGCCGCGGTACCCGATCTCCTTGGTCAGCGCGATGACATCGGTCAGCTCGCGCGGCGGTTCACCGCATTCCTCGGCGTCGACGCGTTTGCTGGTGCCGTCGCGGTAGGTCACGGTCACGGTGTAGGAGAACCCGTCGCGGCAGCCGTTCGGCCCGGTGTAGAACTCCTGCAGGGACCGGAACGGTAGCCCGGCGACCATGTCGAACAACTCACTGCGCCGCGGACTCTCGACCTTGTCGTCGACGGTGTAGAACTCGTTGACCCCGGCGAAGCCGCCGGTCTGGTTCACCTCGACGCTGGCCACCCCGGAAGAGTCTGTGCCCGGCTGCGTTTCACCGACACCGCCGCAGGCCGCCGAGGCGAGGAACAGCACGCACATCACGGCGGCGGACAGGATCAGCGGTTGCGCGATACCACGGCGGGACCGAGAGACGCTCATAGCCGCACACTATCGCCACGGGTGCGTCGCGACAATGCCACTTCGTCCCCAGTTGACCCCGCTCGGACCATTGGGGAATCGACCAACAGAACCACAAAGTGACTGATGGTTATCGATACTCACGATTCGACATACCGAAGTATCGCAACTGCGGTTACCGCCGAGCCCGCTCGACAACGCGGCGCCGTCAAGATCAAATATGCCTGAAAGTGTCCAGCACATAGCATCTTTGACGAGCAACAGCCCAGGCAACAACCCGCGCGGCGACTTGTTTTCCAAAGCCGGGACAAGCCGTTCACAACCTTGATAAGTTAATAACCATTCTTCCACTGAAAGGCGCGGACCAGCGCTACCCGAGTGCGCCGCGTCGACTCGGTGGCGGCTGGACTCGGCGAGGAGTGGCGACATGGATGGACTCAGTAGACGCAACGCACTGAAGGCAAGCGGTGCATTGGGCGCGTTGGGCGCCTTGGCAATGGTGACGCCCGCCCGAGCGGAACCGTGGACCTGGTCACCCGACGGCTCGGTGGCGGGCAGCGGCACCGGAGCCGACCCGCTGACCGTGTGGGATGCCGAGGCGGATCCCGTGGTCGCCGGGCTGCTCGACCGGGGCGAAGTACCCGCGGTGAACGCGCTGCTGCGCACGTGGACCAGAAACGGCCAGCCCTTGCCCGCCGGATTGCCCACGGAACTAAGAGATTTCATGGAGTACGCCCGCCAGCTACCGCAGTGGACCGACCACGGCAAGCTGGGCACCGCGGTCGAGTTCAACAAGAAGCGCGGTCTCTACCTCGGCGTGCTGTACGGCTTGGCCAGCGGCATGATGAGCACCGTCATTCCCAAGGAGGCGCGGGCGGTCTACTACTCCAAGGGCGGTCATGATCTGAAGGACCGCATCTCCAAGACCGCGAAACTCGGCTACGACATCGGCACGGCGAATGCCTATGCGCCCGATGGCGAAATGGTCGTCACGTGCGTCAAGACCCGGCTGGTGCATGCCGCCGTGCGCCACCTGCTGCCGCAGTCGCCGCACTGGGTGCACTCCGCCGAGGAGGACATTCCGATCAGCCAGAACGACATCATGGTCACCTGGCACAGCCTGCCGACGACCGTCATGAAACATCTGACCGCATGGCGGGTGCCCATCCCGGCGCACGAGTCGGCCGCGTTCCTGCACTCCTGGCAGGTATGCGCGCACATGCTCGGCGTCCGGGACGAGTACATCCCGAACTCGTGGGCCGAGGCGAATTCCCAAGCCGCACAGGTGCTCGACCCGATACTGATGCCGACGCCCGAGGGCACCGCGCTGGCCGACCGGCTGCTGCGGCTCGGCGTGAACCTCGACCTCGCCATCCTCAGCAAGCCGGTCCTCGGCGCGTTCACCCGCTTCCTGCTCGGTGACAAGATCGCCGACGGCCTGGCCATCCCCAGGGAACCGCTCTGGGACCCGCTGTTGCGCGTGAGCTGGGGCCCCTTCATCGCGGTCCGCGAGGGCCTGCTGCCCGTCGTCCCGCTGGCCCCGGATGTGTACTGGCTCTTCGACGAATTCCTCCGCCAGGCCGCGCTGATCTACCTGGCCGAACTGCGCATGCCGATCAGTATCGAACTCCCCCAGATGAATCGGGACATGAGCCGACCGCCGCGCTGATCTCCGGTCAGGAGTTGCGCCGGACCACCAAGCCGGATTCATAAGCGAGAACGACGAGTTGGGCTCGGTCCCGGACATCGAGCTTGGTCATCGCTCGATTGATGTGGGTCTTCGCGGTGAGCGGGCTGATCACCATCCGGTCCGCGATCTCGTCGTTCGAAAGGCCCTGCGCCACAAGGGCAACCGCTTCCCGCTCACGGTTGGTGAGTTCGTTCAGTGCCGCGCTGACACCCGGGTCGAGCGGCTGGCTGACGTACCGGTCGATCAGCCGGCGAGTGATCGACGGTGCGAGCAGGGCGTCACCGCGCGCGGCGACGCGGATGGCATGCAGGAAGTCTTCCGGCTCGATGTCCTTGACGAGGAAGCCGGCCGCCCCGGCCCGCAGCGCGTCGAAAACGTATTCGTCCATGCCGTAATTGGTGAGGATGACGACGTGCACCCCGGCCAGGGCCGGGTCCGCGGCGATGCGCCTGGTCGCCTCGATGCCGTCCATCACCGGCATCTGGATGTCGATGAGGGCGATGTCGGGCAGGTGCTCCCGGGCCAGCACGAGGCCTTGGCTCCCGTCGGCGGCTTCGGCCACCACCTCGATGTCGTCCTCGAGCTCGAGCAGTGCGCGGAATCCGCTGCGGATCAGCGGCTGGTCGTCGACCAGCAGGACCCGAATCATGAGGTCCGGTCCACGGGGAGTTCGGCGTGCACGGAGAAGCCGCCTTCGCTGCGCGGTGCCGCGCGCAGGTACCCGCCGAGGGCGGTGACTCGTTCGCGCATCCCGAGCAGCCCGACGCCGGGCGCCGACGCGGTGTTCGTGGTGGCTGTGCCGTCGTCGTCGACTCGGACGACCAGAGTGTCGGGCCGGTAGTCGATCCGGACCGACGCCGTCGCGGCCGCGGCGTGCCTGGCGACGTTGGTGAGCGACTCCTGAACGATCCGGTAGACGGTCCGGTCCACCGCGGCAGGCACGTCCTGGCGCTGACCTTCGATCGTCAGGCTCGCGTCCAAGCCGGTAGTCCGGGCCCGTGCCACGAGTTCTGGGACGTGCGCGAGTCCTTGTGGCGGCGAGGTGCTGTCGTCGCGCAGCGCCTCCAGGGTCGCGCGCAGTTCCCTGGCTGCCTCGCGACCGGCCTGCCGGATCGCGAGCAACGCTTCGGGTACCTCTTCACCGCGTTTCCGGGCCACGTGCACGGCGGCCTCGGATTGCACCTTGATCACCGAGATCTGGTGGGTGAGCGAATCATGCAGCTCCCGTGCGATATGCAGTCGCTCTTCGTCGGCCCGGCGTCGCGCGGTCTCTTCGCGAGTGCGCTCGGCTTCGTCGGCTCGCTGCTCGGCCTGCCGCAAAGCCTCACCCGCCGCACCCGCCGCGATCAACCAGGCGATCTCGAGCGCGTCCCGGGCCTGCGCGAAGGCGGCGCCGGTGTCGTGCAGCGAGGCCAGGGCCGCGAGCGGCAGCGCGGCGAGCAAGGTCACCGAGGCCGCCACCGTGATCCAGCGATGGCCTGCGCGCACGGCGGCGTACACGGCGAACAGAAACGCGACCGCCGGCACGTCGAAGCCGACGGCTTGATAACCCAGCGCGCACAACCCGGTCACGGCCAAGACCGCGAGCGGAGCGGTGCGGCGGGCGGCCAGCGCCAATCCGCTCACGATCAACAGCGCGTAACCGATCGGGTCGAGATCGGAGGCGGTGTGCTGCTTGGATAATCCGGTGGCCAGCAGGGCTGCCGCCACGCCGGCAGCGATCGCCCAGTCCGCGATCCGTTCCCTGCTCATGTGTGCACCCTAGCCGGAGCGGCGCGCGCACGACTCCCGCGCACGGATGATCATCGGACTACCGCACACGCAGTAGTTCCGTGGCCCGCTACGCCGTCCGCGGTAGTCGGTTACGGCGGCGGCAGCAGCACGAATTGCCCACGCCTGCACGATGTTCGGCGGTGGTGCAAGCGGACATGATCGAGCGACATCATTTCTGCGAAGGAGCACGCCATGTCCATCCGTCACCTGTTCGCCACCGCGATCCTCACCGCTTCGACGCTCGCTGTCCCGGCGGTCGCGCAGGCCTCGGCCCAGCCGATGGCCGCCAGCGTGACCACCATGAGCTCCGGGCGAGTCGGCGCCATCGTGGCCGCGCTGATCGGACTGACCGGCGTGCTCATCGGCGGGCTTGCGCTGACCGGCCGCCTCCGCCTGGGCAGCGCCCCCCTGATCGCCCTACTGGCGGGGCTGATCGCCATGGTCATCGGCGGGCTGGTCGTGGCCACCTCGGACGGTGGTCTCGGCACCGGCAACGGGTTGGGCGGCGCCTTCGTCGGCTTGCTGGTCGGGCTGGCCAGCTCGGTCCTGGGCGGGCTCGGCCTGATTCGCTCCCGCCGCACCGCCTGATTCATTCCTGCCGGGCTGCGGACGGCGGAGGACTTGCCTGCGCACAACGAAGATCGCCGCGCCGATGGCAACGACCGCCGCACCGGTCAGCACCGATGCCATCGGCAAGGTGCAGGCGAGGATCAGGCAGCCGAGCACGCCGACCGCGGGAATCACCCGCCACGGCCGCCCCTCGGCCGGGGTCAATGTCCAGGCGGCCGCATTGGCGACGGCGTAGTAGAGCAGGACGCCGAACGACGAGAACCCGATAGCGGCACGCACATCGACGGTTGCCGCGGCGACGGCCACGACCGCCCCGACGGCGATCTCCGCGCGGTGCGGCACCGCGAACCGGGGATGCACCGCCGCAAGCGCGTGCGGCAGGTGCCGGTCGCGGGCCATCGCCAGCGTGGTGCGCGAGACACCGAGGATCAACGCCAGCAGCGCGCCCAGCGCGGCGACGACCGCGCCGACCCGAACCGCCGGCGCCAACCAGCCCGCGTTTGTCGACCGCACCACGTCCGTCAACGGCGCGCTCGACTCGGACAAGCCTTGCGGCCCAAGGATTGTCAGGGCCGCGATCAGGACGACCGCATACACGAGCAACGTGATGCCGAGTGCGAGCGGGATCGCGCGCGGAATGGTGCGGGCCGGGTCGCGGACCTCCTCGCCGAGAGTGGCGATGCGCGCGTATCCGGCGAACGCGAAGAACAACAGTCCCGCCGCCTGCAACACGCCGAAAACGGTTATGTCGGAGCCGAATTCCAGTCGCGCCAGGTCGGCCGTCTCGGCGGTGAATGCCGCCACAACCACCGCGGCGAGCACAGCGAGCACGACCGCCACGATCACCCTGGTCAACAGCGCGGACTTCTGGACGCCGCGATAGTTCACCACCGTCAACGCGACCACCGCCGCCGCGGCGACCGCGTGCGCGTGCTCCGGCCAGGCATAGACACCCGCGGTCAACGCCATCGCCGCACACGACGCCGTCTTACCGACCACGAAACACCACCCCGCCAGATACCCCCAGAACTCGCCGAGCCGTTCGCGCCCATACACATACGTGCCGCCCGAAGCCGGATATCGGGCCGCCAACTTCGCCGACGACGTCGCATTGCAGTACGCCACCAGCGCCGCGATCGCCAGCCCGAGCAGCACCGCCGACCCGGCCGCCCGCGCCGCCGGAGCCAGCGCGGCGAAGATCCCGGCCCCGATCATCGCACCGAGTCCGACAACCACCGCATCGGACAGCCCCAAACTCCGCCGCAGCTCATCCGGCATACCCGTCAGCGGTGTCTCGGCCACTCTGCTCCCGTCACGGAATGAATTCGATCAAATCCATTTGATGAATCTGATGCTATCCTCGATGCATGACGCTGTCACGTCAAGCGGTACCGCCATTTGTTCAACTAGCCGCACACCCCCTGCGGTGGCGACTGCTGAACGAACTGGCCGGCAGCGATTTCCGGGTCCGGGAGTTGGTGACGCTGGTCGGCGAACCGCAGAACCTGGTCTCCTACCATCTGCGATTGCTGCGCGGCGGCGGGCTGGTAACCACCACCCGGAGTAGCCACGACGGCCGTGACAGCTACTACCATCTGGACCTCGACCGCTGCTCCGAGGCGCTCACCGGCGCGGGCGCGGCCCTGCACCCGGCACTTCGGTTATCCACCGCCGCACCGACATTCGATCCGACCGGACCGCTGGCGGTGCTGTTCGTCTGCAGCGGCAACAGTGCTCGCTCCGCGATCGCGGAGGCACTGCTGCGCCGGTACACCGGCGGCCGCATCGAAGTGGCCAGCGCCGGTAGTCGGCCCAAACCCGCGATGCACCCCGACACCGTGCGGGTGCTGCGGGAGGAGTACGGGCTCGACATCGCCGACCAGTCGCCGCGCCACCTCGACGACCTCGCCGGACACCGGTTCGACGCGGTGATCACGTTGTGCGACAAGGCCCGTGAAGTATGCCCCGAGTTCGACAACAACCCCCGGTCGATCCACTGGAGCATTCCCGACCCGGCGGCATCGAAGGTCGCCGACAGCTACCCGATCTTCCAGGCCACCGCCGCCGAGATCGACACCCGCATCCGCTACCTGCTACCGACCCTCACCGTCGGCAGTCCAGCGCAAAGGAATTGACCATGACCCGCGATTACGCCAGCGTCCGCTACCTCGTCGATGACGTGCAAGCCGCCATCGAGTTCTACACCAGCCACCTGGGCTTCACCGTCAACATGAGCGCGGCACCCGCCTTCGCGGATGTAGTCCGCGGACCGCTGCGCCTATTACTCTCCGGCCCAACGAGTTCCGGCGCCCGCGCCACCCCCGCAGGCACCGGCCCCGGCGGCAACCGCATCCACCTCACCGTCGATGACCTCGCGGCCGAGATCGCCCGCCTCCGCGCGAGCAGCGTCGAATTCCGCAGCGAGGTGGTCACCGGCCCCGGCGGCAGCCAGATCCTGCTCGCCGACCCAGCAGGCAACCTGATCGAACTCTTCCAACCCGCCGACCGTCCCGAGTGACCACAGGCTGACGCCGCCGAGCGCCGCGACAACGCTTGGCGCACTGTCGGATTCACCGTCATCCAGTTCGACCCGTACGTTCCGGACGAGACCCGGCGCGCGATGAGCCTGGACGCTCCCGCCGCGCTCGACCGATGACTCGCGCCTCGAAAGAACCAACCGGTCTTCAAAGATTCGGAACGATAATCATTACCTCCCCCAAGAACTGTGGGCTTGTAATGGATATACGAACTCTTATAAGGGCTTAGTTCGAAATCGGCAGTGGCGGAACAGATTACCCCCGAATTGGGGGTTATGTGACACAGGTCACATATCGTTCTTGTGTCGCATATTCATAGGATCGATTCTAATGATTCCAGCCGGAACTAGGGGAAGCTACATACTCAAAGGGGGTCATGATATGTCTACTATTTCCGCTTCGCGCATTCACGCGCTATCACGGTTGCGACCGTCGGAACCGTAACTCGGGGTCGGCTCGCGTGACCAGCGGCGATACCGACCTCACCCAGCGCTGACGTCGTCCTCGAGCAGTCGAGTCCGGCGGAGGCGCATTTCCCGGAAAGCCGCGATCATCATCCGCGATCACACTTTCCGCAAATATCCAGCACCGGGTGTATTACCGAATTCCAGACCCGGTGAGATCTCTCTGTACGAAAGTCTCGGGCGACCCTCGAGACCGTGAGGCTGATTGTGGACGAATACGCTCTGGCATGCCCGTCGGTCATCGGCGAACGATTTACGCTGCTGGCAAAACAGCACCCCGAACGGGTGGCAGTGATCGGCGATGGTGGACAACTGACCTATTCCGAACTCGATCGTCGATCCGACGGTCTGGCCCGGCATCTGCAGGACTGCGGCGTACGCCCGGGCGACATCGTGGCATTGGCCGCCCGCCGCCGGATCGCCACCATTGTCGGCCTGCTCGCCATCCTGAAAACGGGCGCCGGGTACCTCGCGCTCGACGAGCGATCGCCGAGGCAACGCCGTGAGCTCGTGCTGCGCCGCTCGGGCGTGCGAATCGTGTTGGTACACGAGGATTCAGCACCGCAACTGCCCGCGAACTGTCGTGCGGTATCACTGGACGCGGACCGCTCCGCGCAGTCGCCCACACCGGTCACCATTACCGATCTGCACCCGGCTTACCTGGCCTACACCTCGGGCTCCACCGGCACGCCCAAGGGTGTGTGCGTGCCGCACCGCGCGGTGTCGCGACTGGTGGTCGACTCCGACTTCCTTTCCGTCACAACGGATGACGTCTTTCTGCAATTCGCGCCGATCGCCTTCGACGCCTCGACCCTGGAAATCTGGGGAGCGCTGCTCAACGGCGCGCAACTCGTCCTCGCACCCGACACCGAGCTCTCGATCAGCGAGCTGACCAAACTCGTCGGTCACCATCGGGTGACCGTGCTCTGGTTGACCGCGGGCCTGTTCCAGCAGGTCACCGAGGGCGGCCTCGACGAACTGCGCAGCCTGCGCTATCTGCTGGCCGGCGGCGACGTGCTGTCCCCCGCACACGTGCACCGGGCCGTGACCACGCTGACCGATACGACGGTGATCAACGGCTACGGGCCAACGGAGAACACAACTTTCACGTGCTGCTACGCCGTGACCGCTACCCCGACCGGGCCGGTACCGATCGGCCACCCGATCCGCGGCACCGGCGTGCACGTACTCGATGCCCGGCTCACTCTGGTACCGGATGATGCGGCCGGTGAGCTGTATGCGACGGGAACCGGTCTGGCGCACGGATATTGGGACGACCCGAGCCTGACCGCAGCAACCTTCGTCGCCGATCCGGCCGCCCACCTCCCGGGCGACCGCATGTATCGCACAGGCGATCTCGTCCGTCGGCAACAGAGCGGCGCCCTGGACTATCTGGGCCGGATCGACCACCAGGTGAAGATCCGCGGATTCCGCATCGAGATCGGCGAGGTAGAAGCCGCGATCGCCGCCCTGCCCGGCGTCGCGACCCTCGCGGTCGTCCCGCAGGACCAGCGCGGCGGCGGAAAACGCTTGGCCGCCTGGCTCGTCGGCGAATCGAACGCCGAACTGTCCACCCTGGACGTCCGGCGCGCGCTCGCCGAAACCCTGCCCTCCTATGCGGTACCTACGCTGATCCGAATCGTCGACGCCCTGCCGTTGACCGCCAACGGCAAGATCGACCGGCGAGCACTCGCCGCAGCCCAGCCGACCGAACGCCCGCAACTGACCAGTGCCTACCGCGAGCCGTGCACCGCGCTGGAGACAGCCGTAACCACCTTGTGGACCGATTATTTCGGCATTACGGGCATCGGCGCCGACGACGATTTCTTCGAACTCGGCGGGCATTCGCTGCTCGGCGTGCGCATCACCGCCGACCTCGAGCGCGAGTACGGCGTGACCGTTTCGCCGGTCACCTTCTACCTCGATCCCACTCCGGCAGGCCTGGCCGCCGCCGTCGAGCAAGGGCGGCAGAGCGCGTGAAGATCACGACCGACGTCCGCGCGGCCCCCGATCTGGACGGAATCGACCTCTTCGATCCACACTTCTTCGCCACCGGCGACCCACATCCGGTCTGGGCGGCCATGCGTGCCCATGCCCCGCTGCACCGCCAAATGCTGCCGGATGGACGGTCTTTCCGTTCGGTCACCCGGCACGCGGACGCCTGCCGGGTACTCGGTGACCATCGTGCTTTCACCTCCGAACGCGGCAGCGTGCTCACCCAACTCGGGCACGGCGACATCTCCGCGGGCAAGATGCTCGTATCCACCGATCCGCCACGACATTCCGAGCTTCGGCGCCCGATCCAACCGCAGCTGTCGGTGCGCACGGTCGCCGCATGGCAGGAGTCCATTCGCACTGCGGTGCAACGGTTTCTGGCCCCCGCACTAGACGGCGGCAGCTGGGATGTCGCGCAGCAGGCGTACGAACTCCCGATGACGGTGGCCGGTGCGCTACTGGGCATTCCGGAGGCCGACTGGGACAACCTGGTGCGGTGGACGGCCATGGCCGCCGCACCCGAGGATCCCGAGTTCCGGGTCCGCAGCGGATCGGCCACCCTGGCCATCGCCCATCATCAGCTGTTCGACTACTTCGGCGCGCTGGTCAAACGCCACCGCGGCGACCAGCCGCGCGCCGACCTCATCGGACATCTGATGAGCATGCAGGCCGGCGGCGCGCCACTCACCGACAACGAGGTCGTCTACAACTGCTACAGCCTGCTGCTCGGCGCCAATGCCACCACACCGCACACCGTCAGCGGCACCATGCTCGCGCTCGCCGAACACGAAGACCAATGGCGCGCAGTGCGTTCCGATTCAGCCCTGGTTCCCCGGCTGGTCGAGGAGGGGCTGCGCTGGACCTCGCCCGCCAACAGCTTCCTGCGGTACGCGAGCGCCGACACCGAGCTGAGCGGCGGGCTGGTCGAGGCGGGTGAGGCCGTCGCGGTCTGGATCGGCTCGGCCAACCGGGACGAATCGGTCTTCGCCGAGCCGTACCGGTTCGACATCACCCGCACGGACAACCGGCACATCGCGTTCGGCCACGGACCGCACTATTGTCTCGGCGCACCGTTGGCACGGTTGACCTTCCGGGTGCTGTTCGAAGAACTGGCCGGGCGGTTCACCACTATCGAGCCGGTGGCACCACCGCAGCACCTGGCGTCGGTTTTCATCGCCGGTATGACGCATTTCCTGATCCGGACCGGATGAGCGGTCCGGCGAAAACCATAGCGCCACAACAAAACCCTCAGTGCCACGACGAAGGGATGTAACTCAGTGACGTCCGAGACCACCCTGCACGATGCCGCACCCATGACCCGCTGGCTGCTCCGCCTACCCGACCAGGACGCGACGGCGCGAATTTTCTGCTTCCCGTACTCGGGGGTCGGCGGATCCATGTTCAACCAGTGGCCGCGGCGCATCGGTGGCATCGAGATCTGCGCCATCCAGCTACCGGGCCGGGAAAACCGGCTGCGCGAAGGGCATTACGGCACCTATGCGGCGCTGGCCGAGGCGCTCGCGGAATCGCTACTGCCGCATCTGGATCGGCCGTTCGCCTTCTTCGGGCATTGCGCCGGGGCGTTACCCGCCTTCGAAACCGCGCGGCTGCTCGCCGAGCGCGGGCTGCCGATTCCGCAGCGGCTCTTCGTCTCCGCCCAGGTGGCGCCGCACGACTGCCCGCACGATCGCTTCCTGGACATGTCCGATGACGAACTGCGCGCGGAACTGGAGTTCCTCACCCTCACCCGCGGCGGACAGGTGCAGCCGCAGTTGATCGAGCTCGGTCTAGCCATTCTGCGCGAGGACCTGGCGGCCAATCGGGTCTATCGCAGAGCGACACCCATCGAGGTGCCGTTCCCCATCACCGTGCTGCACTGGTCCGACGACCCCGAGGTCACCCCGGACGAGCTGCGCGGTTGGCAGCACTACGGCGCCGATGTCCGGTTCCCGGTGGTCGCGGGCGGCCACTACGACTTCCTCAGCGCACCGGAGGCGTTGCTACGGCACCTTTCCGAGCCGTTCGCGGCGCAGCGCGGAGCGTGCGAATGAGGAAGACCATGGCGCAGATACCCGGCTTCGGCCGGTTACTGCTCGGGCGCACGCTGTCGTTCCTGGCCACCGCGCTGGTGCCGATGGCGCTCACCCTCGCGGTGCTCGACGCCACCGGCCGGGCGGGCGATCTCGGCCTCGTGCTCGCCGCCGAGCTGGCGCCGCAGTTGCTGCTGCTGCCGATCGGCGGAGTGCTCGCCGACCGGTTCGCGCCGCAGAAGGTGGCCTTCGCCGCGGACATGACGCGGGGGCTGGCCCAACTGGTCATCGGCATCGAATTGCTGTGCGGGATCGTGCGAATCACCGATCTGGTGATTCTCTCGGCGATCACCGGCATCGGCGTCGCCTTCGGTACCCCGACGATGTCGCCGCTCGTCATCGCGACGGTTCCGCAGGAACATCGGTTGCGCGCCAACGGTTACCTCGGCGTGGTGCGCGGCGTCACCCTGGTCGCCGGGCCCGGTGTAGCCGGTGTGCTCGCGGTAACCGTCGGTCCCGGTTGGACATTCGTCGTCACGGCCGCGTTGTTCGTGGTGGCCGCCTGCACCCTCGGCCGGCTCCGGATCGCGCCGCGCCCGGTGGTCGAGCATCCGGTGACCTTCTTCCGGCAGCTCGCCGACGGCTGGCTCGAGGTGCGCAGCCGACCGTGGTTCTGGTCCAACCTGATCGGGCACGGCGTCTCGAATCTCACTGCGGGCGTGCTCATGACGCTCGGCCCGCTGATCGCCGTGCATTCACTGGGCGGCGAGTTGTCCTGGGTGCTGATCTATCAGGCAGGCATGGCCGGGCTGGTGATCGGCGCGCTGGTCGCGCCGCGGCTGCGGGTGCGGCGTCCGCTGGTGGTGACCTCGGCGTGCGGCGCGCTGTTCGCCTTGCCGATGATCAGTTTCGCCGCGCTGGCGCCGGGCTGGGTCGACGCGCTCGCCTACGGTGCCGCCATGCTCGGGGTCGGGCTGCTGAACACGCTGTGGCAGACCACGATGCAGCAACAGTTCCCACCGGAGGCCCTGGCCCGCGCCGATTCCTACGACGCGCTGCTCTCCTTCGCCGCCCGCCCGCTCGGCATGGCCGTCGCCGCCCCGATCGCCGCGGTGACCGGCAACGCCGTACCCCTGCTGACCATGGCTGTCCTGGTCGCGGTGGTGAACCTGGCGATTATCGCGCTGCCCGACGTCCGGGCGATGACCACCGAGAAAGAGGTGACACGGCTATGAGAACCGGCGAGGATACCCCGGCGGTCGCCGTGATCGGCGTCGCCTTCGAGCTACCCGGCTGCGCCGACTGGGAATCGCTGACCGCCCTGCTGCGGCACGGTCGCGACGCCATGCGCCGCTTCCCGGAGACGCGGGCCGCGGCCACCGGCGTGACCCGGTCGGCGACCGACCGCGACGGCGGCTGGCTCGACGACATCACCGGATTCGACTACCGCTACTTCGGCCTGTCCAAAGCCGAAGCCGAACTGATAGATCCGAGGCAGCGGCGCATGCTCCAGCTGGCGTGCCGCGCCATCGGGCATGCGGGTTATGCGCAGGCTGAACTGGCCGGGACGAATACCGCAGTGGTGGTCGGCGGCTACGGCGGGCCGCACCCGAGCCTGTCCGATCTGCTGCCCGCCGCGGACCGCAGGCTCGGTCCGGCTACCACCGGCAGCCTGCACGCCTACGCCGCCGGGCGGATCGCCTACCACCTGGATCTGCGTGGCGCGGCGCAGGTGGTGGACACCGCTTGCTCGTCGTTCCTGGTCGCACTGCACGAAGCGCGCTGGAAAATCGCACGCGGAGAATGCGATTCGGCCCTGGTCGGCGGATATGAACTGGTGCTCGGCGCACTCCCGCAGCACGGTAGCGACGGCATGGGTGTGCTGTCCGCGGTGGATCGGTGCCGACCGTTCGACGCGAGCGCCGATGGCACCACCTACGGCGAGGGCGGCGGGTTCGTTCTGCTCAAACGGCTCGACGACGCCCTGCGTGACGGAGACACCGTGTATGCGGTGCTGCGCGGTAGCGCGGTCAACCAGGACGCGCGACGCGGTGCCGGACTCACCGCGCCCAGCCCGCAGGCGCAGACCGAGGTCATCACCGCGGCACTGCGCGATGCCGGAATCGCCGCTGGGGCAATCGGTTACGTCGAGGCGCACGGCACCGGCACGAAGATCGGGGATCCGATCGAGATCCAGGGGCTGATCGATGCGTATGCCGGGATCGAGGGCCGTGGTCCTGCGGTCTCCTCGGTCAAGGCGAACGTCGGCCACCTCGGTTGTATGGCCGGGTTCGCGGGACTGGTCCGCATCATCGCCCAGTTCCGGGCAGAAGAGATATTCCCGACAGCGCACTTCGAGCAGCCGAATCCGTTGCTGGACCTCGCTTCAGCGCCGTTGCGGCTCGCCGATCGTCGCGAGCCGTGGCCGTCGACGAGCCCGCGCTACGCCGCCGTCAGCAGTTTCGGGCTGAGCGGCACCAACGCGCATGTCATCGTCGCGGCCCCGGATTCGTTGCCGGACATGGACGTTGCGGCGCCTGGTGCTCAGGTCATCGTGCTGTCGGCACGTGACAGTGCGGGCTTGCGTGCTCAGGTTCAACGTCTGCACGATCAGGTGGCGGCGGATCCGGCCGGCTTCGATCTGGCCGCCGCCGCGGCGGTGTTGTCGGTCGGGCGTGCGCATTTCGCGCACCGGCACGCCTGGCTGGTGCACGATGCGAAGGAGCTGCTCGACCGGCTCACGGACAGCTTGGCCGCGCCGCCCGAGGACCGGTCGGCACCGCCGGACCCGGCTCCGGTGGTTGTCGCGCTCGGCGACCCAACTGGCGTGTCGGCCGAGGACCTGCTGACCGTCGCCACCGCGTTCCCTGGATTCGCCGACGTCGTCACCGAGGCCGAAAGCCAGGTGGCAGCGCAGGATTGGACGCCCGCGCAGCGTGGACTGGTCTGGCTGCTCGGTGCGCATCGAATCCTCACCGACGCTGGGATCACGGCCGATCTGCTGCTGTCCCACGGCGCCGGTGCGACAGCAGCTCGGGTCCTTCGTGGTGACGACGACCTGTCTGCCGCACTGGCAGCCGATCCCGGCACACCGACGCCGCCGAACGCCGAGACGCTGCGCACGGTCCTGGCCGGTCTGACCGACCCGGTGATCGTAGATCTCGCGCCCGGCAGCGCGTTGTCGGCATTGCTAGCCGCCGAACCCGCCGCCACGGTCGCATCGACTCCGGCGCACGCACTCTGTCAGCTGTACCTTGCGGGGCACCAAGTAGATTGGCGGCGAGTGCTCGGGCGAGCGCCGCGTCGTCGGCTCGAACTCCCTGTCGCACCGCTGTCCGAAGTGCACTGCTGGCCGACCATCGCCGAACCTACCGCCCCTGGCGGCACGCCGACTGCCGACACCTCGATGGCCGCGGTATCAGGCGCATCGACGACTACCACATCCGCCGCGCCAGTAGCCCCAACCACCGCATCGGCAACCTCGATTGCTGCCGCACCGACGCCACTGGACTCCGCCCCTGTCGAATCCGTTGCCGACATCGTGCTCGCCCTGGCCAGAGAGGTACTCAAGGAGCCTGAAGTGGTTTCGTCGGACGACTTCTTCGACATCGGCGGCACTTCGCTCAACGGGGCACAGCTGGTGGCCCGGATCAACGAACGGTTCGGCACGGATCTCGGGGTGCTCGACCTCTACGACTACCCGGACCTGGCCGGAACCGCAGCCGCCGTCGCTGAGCTGGTGGGCGAGACTGCCTCCACCCCAACGGATAACGAGGCGACGGCCGTCCCCGAAACCAGCATTCCGCTCACCGACAACGCTCCGCCGCCCGACGAAGGACCACTGTCCGGACAGCAGCTGGCGATCTGGGCCGCCGATCAGCTCGACCCCGACACCGGCGCTTACAACGTGCCCGCCGCCCTACTACTCGACGGAGCGGTCGACACCGAAGCGCTTACCGCGCGTCTACAGGCTGTCGTGGCAAGGCATCCGATGCTGCGCACCCGGATCATCAACTCCCCCACCGGCCCACGCCAGATAGTCACTCCTGCGGACGAAACCCGCGTAACGCTCGCCGAGACGGTGCTCGAGCTGACCGATCACCCCGCGGCCGAGGCCCGGCCGGAACTGCTGGACCGACTACGAGAGCTGGTCGCCGAGCCGCTACCTCCCGATGGTCCACCTGGCCGATATCAGCTGGTGCGAGCCCGGTTCCGGGACGGCGACCAACAGATCCTGCTCCTCACTTTCCATCATCTGTTCGTCGACGGTTGGTCGTGGCGTCTGCTGTTCGCCGAATTGAGCGGCGAGCCAGCCACATTGCCCATACCGGAGCGCCGCTACCTCGATTACGTCACCGATCAGCAAGCGCTCCTGGACGGTCCGGCCGGAGCCGAGCTCACCACCTTCTGGTCGGAGTACCTGTCCGGCACGCGCTACATCCCTTTGCCGGTCGATCAGAATGCCGGCGAAACCTCGGGCGGCACGAAAGAATCAGCGCTGCCCATCGACAGCGACCGCGCCACCCGGCTGCGCGAACTCGCCCGACGCGAGCGCTGCACCCTGCACACGGTGCTGCTGACGGCCTGGATGACACTGCTCGGGCAGCTCACCGGCGAGCAGGATGTCTGCGTGGCGGTGCCCGCAGCCGGGCGCAAGCCGATCGATGAGCCGGTGGTGGGCAACTACGCCACCACCCTCGTCGTACGGGCGACAGTGCAGCCCGAACAGTCGATCACCGCCTTGCTCACCGCGGTCCGCACCGCCTCGCTGCAAGCCCTCGACCACCAGGACCTGCCCACCGACCGACTCCGACGAATAGCGCGCCCCAACTCCGCGGACCCGCTCGCGGCCACCATGTTCACCGTCACCAGCGGCGTCGAGCCACTGCGACAGCTGGGCACCGGTGGTCCGGCGGTGGAGCTACTCGATGTCGGACAAGGCGGCGCGGCGTTCCCCATCGCCGTCACCGTGCTGGAGTACGGCAGTCAGCTCCGATGCCGGGTGCAGTACGACCCGACAATGTTCCGCGCCGACACGATCCACGCCTGGTTCGACTCGTACCACGCACTGCTGGACCGTCTGGCGGCGCTGGATCCGAACACGCCGGTGCACACGCTGTCGATCGGTATCGCACCACCAGCACGACAGCTTCCTGCCACAGCACAGGGCACCGACACGTCGACGGCCACCGCACACGTCGCACCGAATACTGCTCTGCAAGAACAGCTCTGCGAGCTGTGGTCACGCTACCTACGGCGCGACCGAGTCGGCATCGAGGACGACTTCTTCGATCTCGGCGGGGACTCGATCTCCGCGATCGCCATCGCCGCCGAGGCAGGCACCACCGGAATACCCCTGCGGCCCCGGGCCATTCTCCGGCTCAGAACGGTCGCCGCGGTGGCCGAGACCATCCCCGAGCGCGAAACCGGTTCCGTCACAACCGCACCGGCCCCGGCCGAAGTGCAAGCGCACACCAAGGTCGACCCGACCCCACCGCAGCTCGAGTTCCTCGGCCGCGGCGTGCCCAACCCGGACTATTGGAACCACGGCGTGCGCTACACCTTGCGCCGCGACATCGACACCGCCACCGTCGAACGCGCAGTGCAGGCCCTAGCGGACCGACACCCCGTCCTCCACGCCCAACTGCGCTCGGTCGAAGCCAAATGGCAACTTCTGACTACCGGAGCACCCCCGGCAATCACCGAATTCGACCTCACCGCAGCCGATCCCGTCGATCTCGAGCTCCAGATCCACCACACGGCCACCGACCTGCACAGCACCTTGAGCCTGTCCGACGGCCCGGTATGCCGAGCGGGCATGTTCCACACCCCGGCGGGATACGACGACCAGCTCGTGCTGGTAATTCACCACACGATGGTCGATCTCTACTCGTGGAACGTACTGACCGAAGACCTTTCGGCCCTCCTCGCCGGAACCAGCACCGCCGAACTGCCCACGCCCAGCGCGAGCTACTTCGAGTGGGCACGCCGACTCGCCGAACTGGTCCGTACCCGCCCGGACACCCTGGAGGCCGGCTACTGGCTGGACCGCACCTGGGGCGACGGCATGCAACTACGCCCCGTGACCGGCGACTCGTTCGGTATCGAGGGCAACACCGGCGAGCTGGTCACCGAATTCCCTGCCCCCGGACCGGTTTCCGGCCTCAGCCGCTCGGAACACCTGCTGGCCGCACTCGGCGTCGCGATGCAGCACTGGCTCGACGTGCGCGGCGGCGAGATCGCCGTCCAACTGGTCGGCCACGGCCGCGAAGAGCTGTTCGACGACCTCGATCTCGGCCGCACCGTCGGCTTCTTCAACAC
This sequence comes from Nocardia suismassiliense, assembly GCF_900269665.1. Lineage (GTDB taxonomy): Bacteria > Actinomycetota > Actinomycetes > Mycobacteriales > Mycobacteriaceae > Nocardia > Nocardia suismassiliense. Next base: position 3,395,649 of record NZ_LT985361.1, on the reverse strand, counting down.
GACCTATCCCTTCGCCCTCGGCCTACCGGGCCGCCGCACCCCGGCCGACCACGCCGCCTTCGTCGCGGCACAGCTGCGCTCGGTGCCCGGACGCGGTTTCGACTTCGAACCCCTGCGCAGGTTCCACCCCGAGGCCGCCGTGCGCACCGCACTGGATCAGATCCCGACACCGGACGTGCTGTTCTCCTTCTGGGGCACACCCGCTTTCCTGTCCGACGAGCGGGACGGTGCGCTGACCGGTGCCGACAACGAACTCGTCGGCCGCGACCGGCCCGCCGATATGCCGAGGCCCGCCGCGATCGAGGTCTATCCGAGACTCGTCGCCGACCGGGTCCGGGTGCAGTGGCGCTACAGCGGCGAATTGTTCACCCCCGAGCGCATTCTCACGCTCGCGGAAGCCTTCGGCGCGGCCTCGGCCGTGCCTGTCACACCGAGTCACCAGAACACAGGAGTTGCCAGATGACACAACTGTCCCGCCGACTTTTCATGCGGCGCAAGCCCTTTGCGCTGACCGGCGCGGTGTTACTGGCAGCCGCGGCAGTGCTGGCCGGACACACCGGGGCAGCCTCCGCCGACACCGGTGCCAATGCCCTGGCCGACCGCCTTGCCGCCGAGGTCACCGGCGACGGCGCATGGCCACACCTCGCGGCCCTCGCGAACCTCACGACGACTTTCGGCGGACACCGAGTATCGGGCTCCCCTGGCTACGAGGCGACCGCTCAGTACTTCACTGCGGCCCTCACCGCCGCCGGTTACCAGGTGACGCGGCAGCAATTCAGCTTCCCCGACTACGACATTCGCGCCGAGACCGGCTCGGTGACCGCGCCACAAGCCCGCCCGCTGCACCCGGTGATCGCCCGATTCTCCCGTTCCACTCCCGACGGCGGTCTCAACGCCGCGGTGAGCCTGCCGACGGGCAAGGACACCGGCTGCACCGTCGACGATTACGCGAACGCCGAGGTGCGCGGCAAGATCGTGCTGGTCCGGGTGGGCGACTGTTTCATCACCCAGAAACAGTTGGTGGCCGCCGAGGTCGGCGCCGCAGCCATGCTGATGAACGGCGACGCGCCGGACCCGACGCTCAATCTGCGCTACCGGATGGTGCCGCCCGCCGACGCCCGCATCCCCACCGCGACGCTGCCGCGGGGCGAAGCCGAGCAGTTGCAGGCCGATGTCGCCGCCGGGCCGGTGCAGGTCACCCTCGACCTGCGCGGCAACGAGATACTCACCAACACCTACAACCTGATCGCCGACACCCCCACCGGCCGCGCGGACAACATGATCGTGATGGGCGCGCACCTGGACTCCGTCGACACGGGCCCCGGCGTCAACGACAACGGCACCTCCGCCGTGATGACGCTGGAGACCGCCCTGCGCATGGCCCCGTACCGCGACCAGATCCGCAACAAGGTGCGATTCGCCTGGTGGGCGGCCGAGGAGAAGGGCCTTGCGGGCGCACAGTTCTACATCGATCAATTGACCCCCGAGCAGCGCAAGAACACCGCCCTTTATCTGAACGCGGAAATGATCGGCTCGGACAACTTCGCGCGCCAGGTGTACAACGGCAAAACGGCGAACGGCCCGGCACCGGCCGGCTCCGACCAGATCTCCACCCTGATCAACGGGTACTTCGCCGGGCAAAACCTGCCGACCGTCGGACTGGTCCTGGACGGGCGCTCCGACCACGCCCCGTTCATCACGGCGGGCATTCCCGCGGGCGGCGTCAACGGCGGCTCGGACACCCTCAAATCGGCGGAGTGGGTGCGGCTGTTCGGCGGTATCGAGGGCCAGATGCTCGACCGCTGCTACCACCAGGGCTGCGACAACCTCGCCAATATCAATCGCACCAGCTTCGACCAGTTCGGGCGCGCGATGGCGTGGTCGGCAGGCCGGTTCGCCGTCAGCACCGAGGACGTCAACGGCGTGCGCTAGCCGCACCGAAGGGACGACGAATGTCATTGGGCATCATGGCGATCGGGTACGCCCTCGGCGCACCCGTCACCATCGACGAGCTGGCCGGCGACGACCAGAAGGTGCGGCAGTGGGGCTACCGCCGCCTGCACCGCGCGCCGGCCGAGGTCGGCCTGACCGACCTGGCCGTGCGCGCCGGGGAGGCCGCATTGCGTCGCGCCGGAATCGGTGCGGGCGAGGTCGATCTGGTGGTGCTGGCGATCACCGATATCGCCGAATACCTGTATTGGGATCCTGCCGCCGCGGTAGCGGGCCGCCTCGATACCCCGCTGGCGGAGGCGATCCTGCTGAGCCAGGCCTGCGGTGGCGGTGTCGCGGCGTTCGACATCGTCGCCGGAAAATTCGCCACCCATCCCAAGTACCGGACCGCACTGGTCATCGCGGCCAACCGAATCTGTGAAACCTATTGGGACCGTGTCGAAACGAGCACCTCGTTGAGCTCGGACGGTGCGGCGGCCGCGGTCCTGCGCCGCGACCACCCGGAGTGCCGCTGGCTGGCGACCGAGGTCGTCACCGACGGCCGCTACGCGGACTTCATGCGGATGGAGATCGGCGGCGCCGCCCGCCCGTTCGCGCAGGACGCCGAGCGGCCCGCCATCGCCGGACTGATCGACCGCATGGACACCTTCTTCGACGGAGACGGCCGCGCCGCACTCGCCTTCGTCGAGCAACTGCACACCCGCAACCGCGAGGTCGTCGAACGTGCCTGTGCGAGTGCGGATGTCGCGATCGGCGAGATCGAGCGGGTGCTGTACCTGCACGACAATGCCGGCGCCTTCGCCGATCTGGCCAAGGCGCTCGGCATGCCGCTCGATCGCACCAATATCGAGATCGCCTGCGACCACGGCCATTTCGGCCCGGCCGACCAACTACTGAGCCTGGAGCGGCTGCTGGCCACCGGCGAACTCGTCACCGGCGACCTCGTCGCCCTGCTGAGCATGGGCACCGGCATGCACTGGGCCTGCACCCTGCTGCGCATCTGACCGACTACGAAAGTGAGGAGGGTCGTGGACGACCTACTCGAACGCGTCCGGCGGCTCACCGCGCCGGGCGCCGAGCCCGATCCCGCGCTGCCTGCCGCGCTGGCGCACACCCCCGATATCGGCACCGCCCGCGAGGCGGGCAGGCTGCTCGCCCGCATCGACTCCGCGCTGGTGCGCAGGCCGGGCACCACGCCGCACCCGCTGCGGGTGGCCGTGGCCGGTTCCTTCACCGCCGACAATCTCGTTCCGCTGCTCCGCATTTCGTTGCTCGCGGCGGGCATCGACCCAGAGTTCCACCTGACGCCACCGGATCAACTGCTCATGCAGCTGAACGATCCGGAGTCCGCCTTGGCGCGATTCGCACCCGCACTCACGGTATGCCCGATCCACGAGGAGCTGTTCCTCCCCCGCGACGCCGATCCCGCGGATCTCGACACCGTGCGCGACCTCCTCACGCAGCGCCTCGACCTGTTCGGTACGGCAGTGTCGGCTTTCGCGGCCCGCACCGCAGGCACCGTACTGGTACACACCGTGCCGCTGCCACAGCTCCGATGGCGGACCGTCAACGCTTACCGGTCCCGCGCGCGGCTGGGCCGGGCCTGGCGCGAACTCAACAGTGGCCTACTCGAATTCGCCGATCGCATCGACAACGTCGACGTAGTGGACCTGGAACTGCTGCTCACCGACGCCGCCGTCGCGTTGCGCGACGATCGGCTCTACCGCTTCGGCAGCATGGCCTGGTCCCCCGCGGTCGAGCAGCTGTACGCCGGGCAGATCGCCGGGTACGCCCGCGCGTTGACCGGCCGCGCCAAGAAGTGCCTGGTGCTGGACCTGGACAACACCCTGTGGGGCGGCGTACTCGGCGACGACGGGCCGGAGAACATCGAGCTCGGCTCGCTGTACCCGGGCAATGCGTACACCGAGTTTCAGCGGGCAGTGCTGGCGCTGCGCGATCAGGGCGTGCTGCTCGCGGTCGCCAGCAAGAACGATCCGGACCTGGTGGCACAGGTGCTCACCGAGCATCCCGAAATGCTGGTTCGCACAGATGATTTCGTCGCCGTCAAGGCGAACTGGGAGCCCAAGGACGGCAGTCTGGCGGCGATCGCGGCCGAGCTGAATCTCGGGCTGGACAGCCTGGTCTTCGCCGACGACTCGGCGTTCGAATGCGAGCTCGTCGGTCGCGCGCTGCCACAGGTGACCGTGGTACCGCTGGCGGGCGACCCGGCCGGGCACCTCGGCACGCTGCTGTCCGGCGACCACTTCACCGTGCTCACCACCACCGACACCGACCGGCAGCGCACCGACCTGTATCGAGCCCGGGTGCGCAGGCAGGAGTGGACGAGCAGCCGCTCCGCGCTCGACGGCTACCTGACCGATCTCGGCATCGAGGTCACCGTCCGCCGGGCCGACGAGTACCTGCTGCCGCGCATCGTGCAGCTCGGCGGGCGCACCAACCAGTTCAATCTCACCGGGCGCGCGCATACGGCGCAGCAGACGCGCAGCATGGCCGGCTCCGCCGAGCACGCCGTGCTCGGTTTCGAGGTCAGCGATCGATTCGGCCGCGAGGGCATGGTCGGTGCGTTGTGGATCGCCAAGCACACCGACCACTGGCTCATCGAGAACGCCGTCATGAGCTGCCGGGTCTTCGCGCGCGGTATCGAATTCGCGGTGCTGCAAACGGTGATCGACGAGGCGGTCGCGACGGGCGTGGTGCGGCTCGAGGCGGCCTTCCGCAGCAGCGGCCGCAACGGGCCGGCCGAGAAGTTCCTGGCCGACGCCGGTTTCGTCGCGGCCGACCGCGAGCCCGATGCCGACGGCGGCACGCGCCGGATCCTCCCGCTCGACCCGCGTCCGGCCCTGTCCCCCGCGTGGATCTCGGTCCACACCGACGAATGGACGAAACCCCATGTCTGATCCGAAAACCACACTCGCCCAATTGATCTCCACGGTCACCGATCTGCCGCCCGAGCAGATCACCGAGGAGCGCCGGTTCGACGAGCTGGACAACTGGACCAGCCACACCGCGCTGCGCCTGTTCACCGCGCTGGAAGACCGCTTCGCGATCCGGCTCGATCTCAAGACCTACTTCCAGACTGCGACCGTCGCGGCGCTGGCCGACCTGATCGCCACCGCCCGTCCGGCGTCCCTGCCCCGCCTCCGCTGACTTACCCCGATCGAATCGAGTTCTCCATGTCGACCCTGTCTGCGACGCTGCGACAGTCCGCGACCGCGGCACACACCTTCGCCTATCTCGCCACAGAACTTCCCGATCGTCCGGCCTTGCGGCAGGGCGATATTCAGCTCACCTACCGCGAACTGGCCGGCAGCGCAGGCGCGGTGGCCGCCTGGTTGCGCGGCCAGGGCATCGGCCGCGGCGATGTTGTTGCCACACTGATGGATCGGTCCGTCCGCTGCCTGGCCGGGGTGCTCGGCGCGTGGTCGGTCGGTGCGGCGTACGTGCACCTCGAGGCGACCGATCCAGAGCCGCGGCTGCGCGCGTTGCTCGAAACCACCGGTGCCAGAGCCGTACTCACCGATCCGCGGAACCGATCGCGGCTTTTCGACGACGACTTGCCGGTGCATGTGCTCACCGACGCGGCGAAGGGAGCGCCCGTCGACCTCGCGTCCGGCCTGCACCGCGACGACGTCGCCTATCTGGTGTGCACGTCCGGATCGACCGGCACCCCGAAGGCCGTTCAGGTCTCCCATCGTGCCTTGCTCAACTACTGCGCGGCTTTCTGGGAGCGGGTGGCCGTGCCCATCGACAGCTTCGGTCTCACCACGACTTTCGCCGCCGACCTCGGCAAGGTGTCGGTGTACGGGGCGCTGCTGTCCGGTGCCCGGCTGGACGTGTATTCGCGCGAAACAACTCTCGATCCGGTCGCGCTGGCCGCAGATCTGGCGGCGCACCCCGCCGACTGCCTCACCTACACACCGTCCCAGCTCGAAGCGCTGGCCGCCGAAGGCGATCTCGCCGCGCTACTGCCGCAGCGCCTGCTCGTGGTCGCCGGCGAGGCCTTCCCGCCGCGGCTGGCCGCCGCGATCCTGCGCGCCCGGCCGAACCTGGAAGTGCACAACGGTTACGGCCCGTCCGAGGCCACCATTCTGGCGACCATGCACCGGGTGACGACCGCGGACGCGCAGCGGCCCCGGGTTCCGGTCGGCACCGCGCTCAGCGGCGTACGCGCCGTGGTGCTCGACGACGAGTTGGCTCCGGTACCGGACGGGACACCGGGCACGCTGTATCTCGGCGGCGAATGCGTGGCACTGGGCTATCTCGGCGACACCGCGCGCACCGAGGCGAAGTTCATCCGGCTCGACGCCTCCGATGCCCGGTTCTACTGCACCGACGACCTGGTGATCCGCGAGCCCGGCGGCTCGCTCGACTATCTGGGGCGGGCCGACCGGCAGATCAAGATCCGCGGTAATCGGGTCGAGCCGGGGGAAGTCGAAGCGGCGCTGCTGGTTTCGCCCGGCGTGCGGCAGGCGGTGGTCACCGGCGAGCGCGCGCACCCGGACCAGCCGCTCGAACTGGTGGCCTACGTAGTGGGAACTGCGGAACCGGCGGAGCTGACCCGGTCGCTGCGCGACGAACTGCCGTCCGCGCTGGTGCCGAGCCGGATCGTGCCGGTGCCGCATATTCCGGTCACCCCGAACGGCAAGGCCGACTTCGCCGCTCTGCGCGCGCTAGCCGACAGCGGGCCTGCCCCCATCCGCGCGACAGATCCGCCGCGCACGCCGACCGAGCAACTAGTAGCAGGGATTTGGTGCGAAGTGCTCGGCCGGGCCGAGATCGGGCGGGACGAGCGGTTCATGGAGATCGGCGGGGATTCCTTCAAAGCACTGACCGTGTTCGCGCGGCTGCGGCGGCACTATCCGGCGCTGGTCATCGCCCAGATCTACGCGCACGCCTCGATCGCCGAGCTGGCCGCCGCGCTGGATGGTCCGTCCGCGCCGGTCCCTACCCCAGGCCGGGCCGTCACGGTCGTCGAGCTGTGAATCGGCTCCGGCGGAAAGGCAGGTCGGCATGAGTGAACGCCCGACCCTCGTGGTCGTCTATGACGACGGCGCCGCGCATCCGGGCGATATCGCCGTCGGACTGGCGGGGTGGGCGAACTGTGTCTTCGTTCTCGAACCGAACGAGCACACCCGCACGATGGAACCCCTACTGTCCCAACTCGGTTCGGTCTTATGGGCAGAGTCGGCCGCGCTCGCTGCCGATGCGGTGCGCGCGCACCGGCCCGGCGGCGTGGTCACCTACACCGAGCGCGGTCTCGGTCTGGCGGTCGAACTGGCACATGAGCTCGGGCTGCCGTTCCACGATCGACGGACCCTCGGGCTGCTGACCGACAAGTGGCAGCAGCGCGCCGCGCTGCGTGAGGCGGGCGTCGACGCCGTGCGCTGTCACCGGATCGACGCCGAGTCCGACTGGCCCGCCGCCGTCGCCGCGACCGGACTGCCCGCCGTGCTCAAACCGGCGCACGGCGGCGGCAGCCGCAACACCTTCTACATCGACGACGCGGCCGCGGGCCTCGAGCTGACACGAACGCTGCTCGCGCAGGACCGGCCCGGCCTGGTGGCCGGGGGCACGCTCGTGCTCGAGGAGTACCTGGCCGGTCGCGACTGCGGTCCGTTCGGTGACTACGTCTCCATCGAGAGCGTGGTGCAGGACGGGCACATTCATGATCTGGCCGTCACCGGCAAATTCCCGATGGTGCCGCCGTTTCGGGAGACCGGCCGGTTCTGGCCCTCGCCGCTCAGCCCGGATGAGGACGAGCAGGTACGCGCGCTGGCGCGGCAGGCCGTCGAGGCGCTCGGTGTGGTCGCGGGACTCACCCACACCGAGGTCAAGCTCACCCCGCAGGGGCCGCGGCTGATCGAGGTCAACGGAAGGCTCGGCGGCGGCATCAACGAACTCGCCAGGCGCGCTCTGGGCTTGGATCTGATCGAGCTGGCCGGGCGCATCGCACTCGGCGAATCGGTGAGTACCCCACCGGTTTACCGAGGACAGGCCTATTTCCAGCTGTTCCACCCCGCGCCGCGTCTGCCCGCCACGCTGGTCGCCGTCGACGGTGTAGACGCCGTCAAGCAGCTGCCCGGCGTCACCCTGCATCGGCCATATGCCCGGCCCGGCACGCCATTTCCCGGCGGAGTGGAGACCCGGGAGATGGACATCGTGATGGGCGAAGCCCGCGATATCGACGAATTGGCCGTGCTCGCAACGAAAGTCGAGTCGACCCTGCGCTACCGATTCGACTTCCCGGCCGCGCCGGACGCTCCGGCGCACACCCGCACGGTCACCGCGGCGGAACTGGGGCAGTTGTGACCTCGCTACGGAAGGAACTCTCGATGAACGACAACACCGCGGCGCCCGAGGACGTATTCGCCGCCATCTGGCAGGAAGTACTGCGCGTCGACCAGGTCGGCCCCGACGACGACTTCTTCTCCCTCGGCGGCGATTCGCTGCTCGCACTCAAGGTGCTCGGGGCGGCGCAGGAGCAAGGTCTGGCGCTGACGCTGCTCGACCTGTTCCGCAATCCGACCCCCCGCGGCGCCTGCGCGGCCCTGGCCAGGTCCGCCGACCGGGCCGCGGCCGGTACCGACGACCTGCTGTCGCTGCTGGATCAGGCGCGGATACCCGACGATGTCGACCAGGCGTATCCGGCGGCGCGGCTGCAACTCGGGCTCATTCACGAGAGCCTGATCAGCGACGGCGCGTTCTACCTCGATGTCGTCTCGCGCACCGTGCATCGGCCGTTGGAACCCACGGTGCTGCGGCAGGCCCTGGATCTGCTGTCGGCACGACATCCCTTGCTGCGCAGCCGGTTCGACCTGGCTACCTTCAGCGAACCGATGCAGTTGGTGCAGCGGTCCGCGCCGATCCCGCTGAGCACGGATGACCATCGCGGACTCGATGACACGGTGAAAACCCAACGGTACGAGCAGATCATGGCGGAGCTCGCGCAACCATTCGATCCGGAATCCGCACCGTTGGTGCGAGTTCACGCCACCACCACCGATACTCGGGCTTTCACGCTGTCCTACTCGTTCCATCACGCGATCCTCGACGGGTGGAGCGAGGCGGTGTTCTGCAACGAGCTGGTGCGCACCTACGCGGGCCTGCTCGACGGGGAACCGCCGAAATTCCCCGACCCGGTGCCATATTCGGAGTTCATCCGCCTCGAACGCGAAGCCATGCGGGCGACCGACTCCGCGGATCTGTTCCGGGAACTGGCCGGCACGGTGCCCGACCCGGGGCACGACGTTCCGGTGCATCGCAAAGTAAGCGCCGCGGTGCCCGACGCCGACACCCGGCGCCTCGAAGAATTGTCCGCGCAGTGGGGTCTGCCGCTGAAAAGCCTGCTGCTGGCGGCGAACTGCGCTGCCGTGGGCGAGGTCTGGAACACCGAAGCCCCGGTGGTCGGACTGTTGCTCAACGGACGGCCGGAACGCGCAGGCTCCGATGTCACCCTCGGCCTGTTCCTCAATCAACTGCCGCTGCGCCTCGAACTGCGCGACGGCGACTGGCAAGACACCGCCCGGCGAGCCTTCGAGGCGGAGAATCGGCTACTGGCCCACCGCCGTTTCCCGCATTCCGAGGTCCGCAAACTGCTCGGCGGCGACCCCTACGACGTCATGTTCAACTACGTCCGCTTCCACCCACGCGACGAACTACTCGCCGCAGGCCTGATCGCGGCCGAGGAGGACATGCGCGACCACACCAGCCTGCCCGTCCGCGTCGAACTGCTCGACGACCGCCGCGGACACGGCCTCAGCGTGCACGTCACCGCCGACACCGCCCGCTTCGGCGAAGACCTGCCCGCCCGCCTACTGAAGGCGCTGTTGCACGACATCCACGAACTGTCCCGGCACTAGGCAGGGCTGACCTCGGGCGACCACCCCGGGGTCAGCACCGTTCGGTCCTCGCTACTCGCTGCGCCGTCGCCGGTCGCGCACGGTCACCGCGATGACCGAGCGGGCCAGTGCGCGCAGGTCATCGGGGATGAGCAGCGGCTCGACCGCGCCCTCGAAGCCTTCCAGGATTCCGCCGTCGGGCCAGCGCACTTCGTAGCGGTACCAGCAGCGGACCTCGCTCGGGTGGTAGGGCAGCTCGAGTTCCAGGCGCACCGCCATCTCGACCAGAGCGGCCGCCACCTGCGCGGCACCCCCGGCGTTGCTCACCTGCCACCAGAGCGGGCTCGAGCGGTCGGCTTCGGAGATTTCGACCAGGTACATCAGCTTGCCCCTGTCGCTGAACTCGGTCACATCTGACACCATGCCAGAACAAACCGGTCAGGCGCGCCAAAAACGCTGCGCGACGGCGCATCTCGTGCCGATCATGATCAATGTTTCAACAAATTGAGCGCGGCCCGGCGCGCTCCGGTCCCGCTACTGGTAATGGCCACCGACTCGGCGGAGACAGCAGTGGGCACAATGCCCTTGAACAAAGCGATCACGTCGAGCACGAAACCGGTTCGGGTGACGCCCAATCGGCGCAACGCGGGTCCGTGGTCGGCGGCGACCACCACGGTCGCGCCGATCAGCACGAGCCACCACAGCAGCACCGGGATGAGCCGGGCCGGACCCGAGGCCGTCGCGAACGCGAGCCGCAGGCGGTGACAGTGAAACGGCACGTGCCGCAGTTCGTCGTTCAGGATCAGCCCGGCGACCTGGGCGGTCAGCGCGTCGTCGGTGCCGTCGCGCAACGCGCGGTAGTACCGCAGCGCGACCACCTCGGCGACCATCAGCACCATCAACTCCAATCGCAAACCCAGCGCCCGCCGCAGCCGGACGAACACCGCGTCGCTCCAGTGCCCGCGAATGGTCTGCGCCCCACCGGCCTTCAGCAGCAGCTCCAGCATCCGGGCATGATTGACCTCCTCGGCGACGAACAATCGCACCGCGGCGGCATACTCCGGGTCGCCTGCGGCTTCGGCCTTGGCAATCAAATTTGCCCCGTCCCCGCTCTCGCCGACCTGAAACCGCTGCACACTGCGCGCGACCGCCGGATCGAGGTGCGCTCCCCGGTCCCAGTCCGGGTCCCCCGCCGCCGCCCGAGCCACTACCTTCGCCTCGAACTCGGTTGCCCACCGGGAAAACTCACCCTGCATACGACCTCCATGTGCGTCGGCCCGCCGCCACCAGCGGCGAGCCCTTCCGGATACCTGCAGGCCAACCTAGACACCGATTGTGCAGGTCCTCGGTGTCGAGTGTGGAGATCCTGTGCAGAGAATCCGCTGGCACAATAAGTTCGTGAAGCTCCAAGACCTGACGATGCCCGACTCCGCGAGTTGCCGCGCCGCCACCGAGGTGGCGGCCGCCTACTGCACGCCCGCCCTGTTCAACCACTCGGTTCGTTCGTACCTGTGGGCCGCGGGCCATGCGCAGTCCAACGGCATCGCTTTCGACGCGGAACTGCTGTATGTCGCGGCGCTGCTGCACGATCTCGGCCTGGTCGAGCAGTTCGACAACCACGGTCTCTCGTTCGAGGTCGCGGGCGGTCACCTGGCCTGGGTCTTCGGCGCCGCATCCGGTTGGCCCGTGCCGCGGCGCGTGCGGGTGTCCGAGGTGATCGTCGCCCATATGGCGGACGGTGTCGACGTCACCGCCGACCCCGAAGGCCATCTCTTGGCATACGGGACCGCAGTGGACATCTCGGGTCGCGACTGCACGGCGTTCCCGGCCGAGTTCCGCCGCAGCGTCCTGGAAAGCCACCCCAGGGCGGGACTCCCCGAAAAATTCCTCGCCTGCTTCCAGAACCAGGCCGACCGTAAACCGCACAGTTCACCCGCCGCGGCTCTGCGCAGCGGTATCGCGACCCGCATCGCGGCAAACCCGCTCGACCGCTGACCACGCGGCAGCACCGACTGGGCGGCTGAAACTACATGTCGCGCAACGTCTGCACGGCAAGGGCGATCTGCTCGCCATCCACGGCCGCGGCGGTCGGTGCGATCAGATGCGTCATCGCCAGCCCCTGGAACAGCAGGAAGAACAGCGTGCCGACGGCTCGCGCCTGCTCCACCGACAGCTCGGGATGCACCTCGCGCAACGTAGTCGCGAGATCGTCGTACCCGGTCTGGATGGCCTCGGCCATGTACTCCTGCGACTCCGGCGACCGCGCGATGAGCAGGGCATTCTCCGCGCTCAGCAACAGCGCCTCATGGCTGGTGTCGAGTATCTCGAGCAGACCGGACCAGGTGGGGCCCAACGCATCCCACAGCGTTTTGCCCGCGCCCCCGGCCCGGATCGCCGCCTCCATGCCGTCCCCCACCCCGCCCCCGACCGACTCGGCGATCGCCTCGGTGACCAGCCGGTCCTTCGACCCGAAGTGATAGCCGATGGCCGCGAGACTCACACCCGCCGCACCGGCGATATCGCGCGCGGTGGTCTTGGCGAGCCCACGCTCCAGCACCGCCTTGCGCGCTCCGGCCAGCAGGTCTTCGCGATTTCCCATCCCGCGAGGTTACCAGCGTCTTAGACATTTGTCGTAGACGGATGTCTTAGCCAGGTCGTCAAGCACCGTATGCGGTGAATCCGGCCCAGGTGAAGCAACGGTCGCCGCGGGCATACGACGCCGCGACGGCCGACCGCAGCGCGATGTGCCCTTCCTCGCCCGCCCGCAGTCCGCGATGGAGATCTTCCAGGAAGGTGATCGTCGCGCGGGAATCGATCACCGGTATCGCGGAGGCGATCACGGTGCGCGCCCCCGCCGACAAGAAGACGGCGGGGAACCCGAGCAGCTCGTTCGGCAGACTGGTCACCACGCCGCCCACGTAGCAGGCCGACAGAACGATCACCCCGCCCGGCGCCACCGGCCGGATGAGGAACTCGCTGAGCGATACCGGATTCTCGCCGAGCAGCAGCACCGAGTTGAACACCGGCTCCTCGACCAGTACGCCATGGCACGCGAGGTGCACGATGGCGGCGCGCTCGATGCCGTCCAGGATGCCGCCGTCCGGATGCGGCGCGGCAGGGTAGAGAACTAGCTCATCGGCGATCTCGCGTTGCCTGCTCGGTGCCATGGTCCGGACGCGGATCGGTTCGTTCTCGTCCGATATCGGCGCGATGTTCGGTCGCAGATTCACCGAATGTGTCTGGTGTATAGCGGCTATCGCGTCACCTTCCGGCCCGACCTTCGGCAAGAAATCATCGCCTGTCGACGGATCCACGGCAACTACCGCGGCGCGGGAAGCCGGTCTGGCGTGCAGAGTGGCGGTGAGAAAGATGCTGGCGTTGGGTACGACGGTCATGTCGAATTGCAGTTGCGCGGGGAGGCCGTCCACCAGTGCGCCGCCGAGTGGCAGCGTGGCGGCCGCACCGACTGGTGCGAGCGCGAAGGCGTGCAGGTCCGGCCATTGCACGCGGATCACCGCCAAGGTGGCCGCGCCGAGTTCGGTCAGGATCTCGCTGAGTTCGTTGTGTAACGCCACCGCGCCCAGACCGTCATGCTCTCGCCGCCGATACAGTTCGACGATGCGCGCGTGCCACGCTTGCACGTACTGACTCGTGAACCGAGGCAGGTCGACGCTGACTGTCCGGCCGATACGCGCGGTGTCGCCGAAGGTACGAAACGCGACACCGCCGAGCGGGGTCGCGACGACGTAAAGGATGTCGCGGCACGAGCGAACGGCCGCCAGCTCGGTGACACAGTGCCGCACATCGGCTTCGAGCGTGATGCGATGGGGCGGTGCGGCTTCGACGAGTTTCACCTGGCGGGCACGGAACTCCTCGAGCCGCCGATTGATCACTCGCGTATCACGATCCCGGTGGTCCCAGAAGTCCTCCGACTGGATGTCGGCGACCCATCGCTGGTTTTCTTGCGCCAGGTCGAACAGGCGCTGCGGGTCGGGGTCGACGGCACGGATCGCGGTCATCACCTGCGTCGCCAGATACAAACTGCCAGAAACGTTTTCCAGCAGCAGCGGCGCGAAAGCAGGCATCGAACACCGATGGTTGGCATAGGCGCCGAGCTCGAAGACGAGCTGATTGGCCGCCCGCAACGGCATCTGCGTTTCATCGTTCTGCCAGAACTGCGCCACGGCGTGTGCGTAGGCCCCGGAGTGCATCGTCGCCATCATCGCCACCCGGAACCAATTACACTCCGGTAGTCGCGTTTCCAGGATGATCGCCCAGCGCAACACCTCCGTGCCGATCAACGCCTTCCGCAGATCGGTACCCATCGTCGGCACGAACTCCAAGACGAACAGATTCAATTCGGCAAGCGTCGCCCGAACCTGCTCCAGCGAATCCGATCCCTCAGCGAGGGTGAATTGCTGCCTCAGCTGCTCAACCCGCCGCACCATCACCGGATCGATCCGGCTCTTCTTCCGCTTGAACACCTGCCGAGCCAATCCGTTCGAGTAAGACTTGCTGAATACCAGATCGCTCAGCGCGCCCTGATCCATTGCGCTCATGGCAGCCGCGGACTCATCTGACCCACAGCCAGCCGTCCTTGTCGTAGTTCTTCGTTTGCACCCGGCGGCGCTCGAATCGAAACGCCTCGAGCAGTGGGTATTCGGGTTCGACAACCACCTCGTGCAGCCGGCCCGAGATCATGAACTCCAAGTCCGAATCCGGGTTGTCGGCCAGCGCCTGATACAGCGGTGGGCTGTCGAGGATTCGGATGATCTCGATGACCGTCTCGCCGGTGAACCCGATGTCACCGGGGCCGAACAGGCCGACGGCGGCCGAGGCACGTAACCGCATGCGATCCGGTGAGCGACGATTGTCGATAGTGATCAATTCGTGCCATGCGCGCAGCAAAGTCGGTAGTGCCTCGGGGATTTCGGTCGTCAGCGGGAGGAACACCTTCATCCCGTCGCCGGTGCCTTCCCGATCGGTCTCCGCCAGCTCGAGTCCGAGCGCCCGCACCACCTCGCGGACCAGGGCAGCCAGTCTGCGTTGGACGTCGGTCTGCGCCGGGGCGGACCGGCGGCTGTAGCCCGCTATGTCCACCGCGAAGCCGAGGCGCAGTTCGGTCCGGCCGCGCGGTGGCGTCGAGGCCCGACCCGGATGCGGTTCTGTCAGCACTGATTCCGGCGCAGCCGGGGCGACCTGCGGCCCGATGTGCCTTGCCGCCAGCAGCTCTCGCATGTGCCGCACCTGGTCCAGCGTGGTGTGCAAATAGACGGTCGCGTCGCTGACCCGTTGTGGCAGCAGTTCGGCCAGAGCGTGGTCCGCGGGACACGGGGCGGGCATGGATAGCCGCATGTTGTGCTCGGCGATCTCGATCGTGTGCCGGATGTCCTGCAGGTCGCCCAGGGTCGCAACCAAGTTCGCCTCGTCGGCGGCCAAGGCCTGGATCTGGCTCGTAGCCGCCGGCACCGAACCCGAGGCGGTCAAGACCGGAGTCAGACCGATGACTCGGTCTTTGGCCCGCCGTTGCAGTTGCCGAAGCCGCGACCCGTCGCCCAGGACGCGGGCTTCGTATCGAAGTTTGGCCGCGTGCATGAGGTAACGAGCCAGCGGCGGCATCGCCCCCCCGCCGTCACTCCAGGTCCACGCACTCAACTCGGCACCGCGCCCACGGGGCGCGCCGACGACGAGAACCCGGTTCGGGTCGGTATCAGCCGAGCCGAACTCCCACACCGCCAGACCCGATCCATCCGGGCTCGGCTGCGGCAACCAGGGTTCTGCGGTCAAGCGGAACGGCAACGCCCACTGCACTGTCCGGGGCAGGGCGACGGTGTCTTCGTCTGGAAGCTGCGCCTGGTACAGCACAGCGGTGCCGAGAAAGGCATCGACGCCCTCGATAGCGAGCTGCCGCCACCACCGGTCGAATTCGCGCCAGCCCGGTGGCACCGCCGATCCGATGCGCAGCCGACGGCCCTCGGTGTCCAGCGGTGTGGCGAACACCAGGGAGAAGTTCACGATGTCGTGGTCGCGGCGGGCGATCATCTGAAAGTCCCCGGTGCGATCCTCCGCGACCGCAAGTGGCGCGCCCGACGCGCTGTGCAGCCGTCCCTCCGGCAGCCGCGACGGCAGACCGAATGCGCCCACCGAGCGGTCGATTCCGAGTTGCTCGCTGCTGCGTGTCCAGATCGCGCGCAGTTGCTGTTCCGCCGCCTCGGCCCACGGGCCGTCGAGCGGCGCGAACACGTGCACGACCAGCTCTTGGTCGTCCAAGCCGCCCTCGGCCATCGCCACGCCTACTCGGGCTCGTCAGTGGTGCCGGAGCTGGCCGCTGCCGGATCTCCACCCAGCGTGTGCACCAGGGTGTTCACCCGATCCATCACCCGGCTCGGCGCCGACGAGCGGTCGCTGGTGCCGATGCGGGTGGCCCGGACCGGACCCATCAGCTCGACCTCGTCGATGGCTTCCCGGACGGCGAGCGCGTCACCATTCGCCACCGCCTCGGTAAGCGCGTCGACTGCCTGCGCCACATATGCCCCCCGTGGCGGTGGCAGCCGCCACTCCGCGAGATCACTCAGCACATCGAGGATGTCGTCCCGCGTTTCGTCATCGAGCGGCGGTACCCCCGGCGTGGCCGCCGACCCATCGACAGGTTCACTCATATCTCACCTCAGTTGTCCGGTCGCCGCTACTGGCCATGCACGTCCACCGCCTGCCACGTCGCGAGCGTGATGCACACCGCGCACAGCAGCAGAGCTATACCGAAGGTGCGCAACGCCTTTCTGAATGCCGCGTACTTCTTTCCGGCGATACCGGCGAGCGCGTGGTTGTGCGACCAGGCCTCGTCCAGCGTCGATCGGTGCTCCAGATTCCACGGCGGCCGCCCGTCCACAACAACGCTCGGCCAGGCGAAACGGTTATGACCCAAGGACGTCGTTCGCGGAACGAGTGCCACGTACAGGTACCCGGCGGTCACCACGATGGCAGCCGATAGCAGCAACAAGGCCGTGATCAATGTCCACTTGCAGTCGAACTCGGGATTAGCAAGCGCCTTGCGAAACGAATCGGCTTTCGACGCGACGGCGGCCATCACGATGCCGAGGGCGGCCGCCAGCACGGTCAGCTTGGTGTCGGCATTCTTGATCCAGTTGCCGAACTCCGTCATGGTCAACTTGGCATCCTCCCAGGGCGGCACCGTGTCACTGTCGGCGTCGCCGAGAGCGGAAAGGCTCTCCCGCACAAGCTTGTTCCGACTGTTGCGCCGCCTACTGCAGCCGAGTCCGGCCAATACTCCTGCGAGCGAGGTCAATTTCCGGATCACCATCCCCGTGCATCACGAAAGTTTCTGCATAGCAACAGTTTATCGATAGCCACACGAATGCGGTGTCCCCCAAACGTCCTACAGCGACCGGCGATCCCCCGTGGCCGAATTTCTACACGCCCTGATGGAGATGGGCGGCCCAGCGGGTGGGAATCATCGGATTGTCGTCGCGCAGCCGGCGAACTGCCTCGGCCAACGCGTACGCGGTGTCTTCCGTCCGCGGCGGCTGGGTGCCGTTTCTGGTCAGCCGGGTGTAGAAATCGACGGCGATCCGTATGGCGGCGGCGTCGTTGATCGGCCACAGCGTGCCGATGACGTGGCGATAGCCCGCGAGATGAATTGCGGCAGTGAGGTGAATGGCCTCATCGACCAGAGCCGCGGTGGTGTGGGTAGTGCTGCACACCGACAGGTAGGCCAGATCAGCGGAGGTCAGGTCGAGTCGCGCCAAGGCGGTGACGGTGAGCGGCGCGGTCGCATGGTCGTAGAGCAACAGGCGGCTGTCGGCCGGACGGGCTCGGTCGGATACGCCATGACAAGCGAAGTGCGCGATCGAGTGCCCGGCCAGCGCGGTCGCGACCGCATCATGGGTGGCGTCGGGGCCGTCGAGGATCAACGGGCCGGCCAATAGACGGGACAGCCGCCGAGTCTCTCGATGCACACCCGGCAATGGCATCCCGCCGGGCACGCCGGGCGTGCTGGGCATAGCAATGATCATCGCGGTCGGCGCGGCGGTTACCGTACGGCCGCGCGCCCGTTCGAGCAACCGAATCGTGGTGATGTAGGACGACACGGTGCGATCCAGCACCGTGCGACGACCGGGCCGGGTGTGGTGGCCCGCGGCGTGCAGCGGAAAGTAGGCCAGCACCCCCACTGGGCACCACCTGACCCGCGGTCGGGGATTGACCATCAGGGTGATGCCGAGCCGATCGAGCACACTGCTCGCGATCGTGTCCCACAGCCAGCCGAGGATCTCGTGGATATCCCGTTGCGCGGCATCCTGGTCGGCGGGTGACTCGTCCGCCGCGGCCAACGCCGCGTTCAATCGGTCTACTTGTTTCTCGGCGGTCTTCAGAGTGAGGTCCGGCAACAGCACTGACTCCACGCATTCGCCGGGGCCGTCCCGCAGAATCAGCGCCCCACATCCCCCATTGTCCGCGTAGACCATGACTATCGGGCCGTTGTCGGCTTGCCGTCGCAATCGAGAAACGCTGGGCGGCAGCAGGAATTCGGCGAAGCCGGGCACGGCTCTGATGCGATCCAACAACGAAGTCCATTGCTGGAGCAGCCGTTTGCGCTGTTCGCCGACCTCGATCGCGCGCCTGGTGCCGCCATCGGGCTGCGTCGACACTGGATCGGCTTCTTCCATCGTGGTGAATTGCGCTCGCAGGCTATCGAATTCAGCGGCCAGTTCCGGCGCTGCCCGATTCAGGGCGGTCAGGTCGGTGCGGTCTTCGATTGTCTCGTTGAGCAGCAAACCGCGGGTCTGCTCGAGCAGTTCCACCGCACGCCCGGGGCGCCCGGCAGCGACCGCTATCGCACAGACCTCCGATGCCAGTCCGGCCAGCCGACCGAGCCCCTGTTCACGGTCGTGCCGCGACCACGCCCGAGGAGCGATCTGCGGTATCAACGCGACGACGGCCTCGATCGCGCCGAGCGCCGCGTGGGGCGCCATAAGTGTCATTTCGATACCCGCCAACATTCGACCGGCGGCGATGCGCTTGGTGATCGGTGCCGTCGGTGACGTCGCGGCCGCCCCGGCGACGTCACGCGCTTCGAACTGATACGCTAAACCCTTGGTGCGCACGAACATTCGCTGCAAGGCCAGCGCCAGATTCGTCAGATACCCGGCCCGGGCCGGATCGTCGACCGGGGTCGCCGCGACCGCGTCGCGGCCCACCTGCACCGCCTCCTCCAACACGGACAGCGCACCGGTCTGCTCGAACGAACGCTGCAAGATGCCACCGAAGTTGGACAGGTACATCCGCCGATCCGGGTCGTCGGCCGCAGTGGCCGCGATGCCCGCGCGAGCCAGCCGCACCGCTTCCGCTATCACGGCGGGATCACCCGTTCGCTCGTGCAGTGTCCGCAGGATGACGCCGAGACTCGACAGACGTCCGCTCCGGTGCCGGTGGTCAGCTGCGGTGGCCGCCAACGCTGCCCGACTGACGCGGGCCGCTTCTTCCAGTACCGGCAGTTCCTTCGTACGCTGGTACAACCGCTGCAGCGTGATCTCCAGATTGCCGAGGCACACCGTTCGGTCCGGGTGATCGGCGGGAGCGCTGGCAACCGCGCGCTGACCTGCACGCACTGCCTCTTCGAGTGCTGCCGCCTCACCCGTGCGTTCGTACAGCGATTTGAGCGCGAGGCCGAGGCTCGTCAAACGCCTTGCCATGGCGGGATGGTCCGGCGGCGTTGCGTCGACCGCCAAGCGACCAGCGCGCACCGCCTCCTCGATGACCGAAATCTCTCCAGTGCGGTCGAACTGAGCGTGCAGCGCGATCTCCAGGTTGCTCGACAGCGCCGCTCGATAGGCATCGTCGGCTCCGGCCGCTGCCACTGCGGAACGGCTGACCCGCACGGCCTCCTCGATCACGGCCAGATCACCGGTCCGCTCGAACAATCCGGTCAGGGTGAACCCAAGATTGGACCGCAGCCTGGCCGCTAGGAAGTGCCCGTCCGGCACTGTCGAGACTGCCTCCCGACCAACCCGCGCGGCCTCTTGGATAGCTGCCACCTCACCCGTCCGCTCGAACAGTTCCCGCAGGATCATCCCGAAGTCGTTTAAGCATCCGGGCCGAATCGGGTCATCGACCGCGATCGCGGCTATGGCGCTCCGGCCGACTTGCACTGCTTCCTCGAGTACCGCGACCTCACCCGTCCGCTCGAACAGTCCCCGCAGGATCATCGCAAGATTCGACAGCGCCGCGCCATGGGCGAAGTGCTCCTCGGGCGCAGCGGCTACCGCGTCCCGTCCGGCCTGCACCGCTTCCAGCAACAGCGCCATGTCATCTGTTTGCTCGAACAGCGAACGTAGCGCGGATCCCAGGTTCGTCAGGCACACCGCGCTGCGGGGATCCGCCGGGGGCATGGTCGCCACCGCGCTCCGGCCTGCTCCCACGGCCTCGCGCAGCATCGCCACATCGCCGGTCAGTTCGAACAATTGACGGGCTGCGACACTCAGATTCGACAGGGCCATTACCTCGTCGTCGTGCCCATTCAGCGCCGAGACCCCGTCGCGGAGCATGATAACCATCCTGCGCAACACCGAAACGTCTCCGGTTCGGTTGAACTCCGCATACAGTGCCAGCGCGCGGTCGTTGATTGTCGCGGCTTCCACAGCGGGAAGCCTATGGATGCGCGCGCGAATGCGGTGTCCGCCAAACGACCTACACCTCGACCCGCTCCCCCATGATCACCGTCCGCTGCCCCGGTAATCCGAAATACTCGGCGGCGTCGGCGGTGATGTAGGAGGTGGCGATGAACAGGCGCTTGCGCCACTGCGCCATGGTGGGGGCGGGGCCGCGTTTCAACTCGATTTTCGACAGGAAGTAGGACGCGTTCGCCACTGAGATACGCCCTTCGGTCTGCGCGGGGTCGAGCAGGCGCAGCGTGGCCGGG
This sequence comes from Nocardia suismassiliense, assembly GCF_900269665.1. GTDB lineage: Bacteria > Actinomycetota > Actinomycetes > Mycobacteriales > Mycobacteriaceae > Nocardia > Nocardia suismassiliense. Next base: position 3,374,904 of record NZ_LT985361.1, on the reverse strand, counting down.
ATGTTCGGGGTTTCCATGTAACCGAAATGCGCTGTCACGTGGATGATTCCGTCTTCGGCGTAGCCGAGCGCGTCGATCTCGGTGCGCGATACGTCGGGCACTCGGGGCACCGGAAGCGTGTCGATCGACAGGATCACCACATGTTCGTGCAGCACGCGATTGTGTTCGACATTTGCCCGCATCGCCAGCGGCGCGGTCTCTTTGCCGCGGTTGAGGAAGACCGCGGTGCCGGGGACGCGCGTCAAAGGTGGTTCGTGATGCTGCAATTCGTCCACGAAGGCGCGCAGTGGGCCTTCCTTCTCCTCCCGTGCGCGGGTGACGACGTCGCGACCGCGCGCCCACGTGCTCATGACCGTGAACGCGGTGAGCCCGATCAGCAGCGGCAGCCAGGCGCCGTGCACGAGCTTGGTCATGTTCGCCGACAGGAACATCGCGTCGACCGCGAGCAGCGGGACCGCGCCGAGCAGGACCAGCCACAGCGGGGTGTGCCATTTGATCCGGGCGAGGTAGAAGAACACCAGGGTCGTGATGGAGATCGTCGCGGTCACCGCCATGCCGAACGCGTAGGCCAGCGCCGCCGAACTGCGGAAGGCGAACACCAGCGTCAACACCGAGATCATCAACACCCAGTTGATCCACGGCACATAGATCTGACCGATGGTCGACTCCGAGGTGTGCGCTATGCGCAACCTGGGCAGGTAACCGAGTTGCGCCGCTTGGGAAGCCACCGAGTAGGCGCCGGTGATCACCGCTTGCGAGGCGATCACCGTGGCGGCGGTCGCCAGCAGCACCAGCGGCAGCCGCGCCCAGCCGGGGGCGAGCAGAAAGAACGGACTGCCCACGGTGCTTTCGTCGCCGAGGATCAGCGCGCCTTGGCCGAGATAGCTGAGGGCGCAGGCGGGCAGCACGAGCCCCAGCCAGCCCCGGGTGATCGCCTTCCGGCCGAAGTGGCCCATGTCGGCGTAGAGGGCCTCGGCGCCGGTCACCGCGAGCACGATCGCGGCCAACGCGAAGAAGGCGATACCGAAGTGCCCGACCATGAAGCTCAGCGCATAGGTCGGCGACAGGGCCTTCAGGATCTCCGGATGACGCACGATGCCGGACACACCGAGGATCCCAATCGTCCCGAACCAGAGGATCATCACCGGCCCGAACAGCCGGCCGACCGCCGCGGTGCCGCGCCGCTGCACCGAGAAGAGCCCGATGATGATCACCGCCGTGATCGGCACGATCAGCTCTTCCAGGCCGGGCTGCACGATCTTCAGGCCCTCCACCGCGGACAACACCGAGATCGCCGGGGTGATCATGCTGTCACCGAAAAACAATGCGGCACCGAAGATTCCGAGGCCGGCCAGCAGCGTGGCGGTCCGGCCGCCCCGCTTACCCGCCAGCCGTCGCAGCAGCGTGATGAGCGCCATGATCCCGCCCTCACCATCGTTGTCCGCGCGCATCACCAGCGTGATGTAGGTGAGCGTGACGATGATCATCACCGACCAGAAGATCAGGGACACAACGCCGTACACGTTGTCCGGGCTGATCGGCACCGGATGCGGATCGCCCGGATTGAAGACCGTCTGAATGGTGTAGATCGGGCTGGTTCCGATGTCGCCGAACACCACCCCGAGCGCCCCGACCACGATCGCCGCCCCCGCCGTCCGGCCACCGGTGGGATGCAACGACGGACTGACCTCGACCCCTGTGCCCATGTCGCCTCCTCGTTGCGCGGCCCTCACCCATCGTGCCGTGATTCGCCGCCACGTCACCGTAGCCACGCGGCGAGCCGACGCATCGGCTCGAAGTGCGCTGCGGCGCGATACTGCGCTGGGCCCGTCGTCCGGGAGATCCGACCGGTCGGACACCGGGCGCACACCAGAAGTATGGGCACGACGCTCCCCCACCCCGCGACTAGCATCGGAGCACGCTTTGCCGCAAATCGCTGTGTAGTACCGGATGAGGGGCATCCATCGATGACCGAGGTGCTGGCTGGTCGGCCCGCGAACTCGGCCGTCGCGGCGGGCTATCGGTCGATCGCGATGGCGGTGCTGGCGGAATCGACCGCGGGCATCCGGTGGCGGTTGTGCGTCGGTGAAACCTGGTGCACGGTAACGCCGCCGAGGCATCGGCCCCGGTCGCAAGGCTGGAAGTTGCACGTCTCCGCCACCCCGGTGTCCGCGCCGGAAGTGCTGGCCAACGCGGCGCGGGTACTCGCGGCGCACGAGTGCGCTTTCAAATTCGCCGCGACCCCGCGAATCATCGCCGAGCTCAATGGCGTTCGGGCCGACCGAGCGCAGTCGGGCAAGTTCCTCACCGTGTACCCGGTCGACGACGATCAGCTACGGATCCTCGCGGAACAACTGCACGAGGCGACCGTCGGACTCGCCGGCCCGGCGATCCTGTCCGATCGCCGCTACCGGCCGGACAGCCTGGTGCACTACCGATTCGGATGTTTCGCGGCCCCGAGCGACCTGGACGACACGGGCTTCTACGAGGGGCAACTGCGCGCACCGGACGGCACCGCGACCGCCGACGCGCGAAACCCGTGGTTCTCGCCGCCATCCTGGGCCAGCCCACCGTTCGACCCGCCGGCGAAGAGTGGCCCGAGCCGCAAACGTGGCGACCCGGTGCTCATCGCGGGCCGCTACCTCGTCACTGCGGCGATCCGGCATTCCAATCGCGGCGGCGTCTACCGTGCTCGCGACCAGCACACCGGCGACGAGGTGCTGCTCAAGGAGGCCCGCCCGCACATCGCGGCGGATCCGACCGGGCAGGATGCCAGGGATCGGCTGCGGCACGAGGCAGCGATCCTGCGGCGGCTCGGCCCGACCGGGATCACCCCCGCACTGCGCGACGTCGTGACGGTCGCCGAGCACGTGTTCCTAGTCGAGGATCTGATCGAGGGCACCAGTCTGCAACGCTGGCCTGCCGGGCGCGAGCGGCAGGTCCCGGTGACCGAGGTCTGGCAGCTGGCGCGCGAGCTCACCCAGCGGATCGCCACGGTGCACGAAAAGGGTTACGTGCTGCGCGATCTCGCGCCGAGCAATGTCATGGTGACACCGGACAACATCCCGGTGCTCATCGATATGGAATGCACGGTGCGCACCGATCAGTCGGCATATATCGCGGGCACACCAGGATTCGGCGCGCCGGAATACTTCGGTGCGACCGGGCGCGACACCGCTCAGCCGGTGCCCGCGCCAGGCCCGGAAGTCGATTGCTTCAGCCTCGGCGCCACCCTCCTGTTCGTCGCCGCCGGCATCAACCCGGTGCTGGCGGCCGACGCACGGCCGACCGGTGCGCGCCTCGCGGCGATCGTCGAGGCCGCCGCGCCGACCTCGCCTGCACTGCGTGCACTCGCCCCGCTCATCCTGGGCCTCACCGCTGAGGTTCCGCACCGTTGGTCGCTGGCCCGCGCCGCCGTGTTCCTGCGATCCAAACCTATTGCCGGGCAGGAACTTCCGGGTCCGGAACTACCCGCGGAGAAAATCGATCGCCTGCTGTGCGACGGACTGTCCTACCTGATCGACACGATGACCCCGCACAGCGGGTACCTCTGGCCGCGACCTCCGGCGCTGCCGCCGGGAGATCCGTGCAACGTGCAACTGAGCGCGGCAGGCGTGCTCGCCGTCCTGGACCGCGCGGTGCGCTCCGGAAAGCACTGGGTGGCACCGGCATTGGCGACCGCAGCCGACTGGCTCGACCAGCGACTCACCAAACCGAGCCGCATCCTGCCCGGACTGTATTTCGGACGCTCGGGCACCGTCTGGGCATTACACTCCGCCGCAAACACTTTGGGCGATGCCGCACTGGCCGAACGCGCACTGGACTACGCGCTGCGCATTCCGCTCGACTGGTCCAACCCCGACATCTGCCACGGCTTGGCGGGCGCGGGCATGGCGCAACTCCAGCTGTGGCGATCCAGCGGTGATCAGCGGTTCGCCGAACGAGCCACGGAGTGCGCCGACCGCCTGGTCCAACTGACCAAAGCGGCTGACCGCCGGGTGGATTGGCTGGCCGGTGCACAGTTCCGCGACGAACTCGCGGGCTCGGAGTCCTACGGTTTCGGCCACGGTGTCGCGGGCAATGCGGCGTTCCTGCTCGCCGCGGGCCGTGATCTGCACCAACCCGACCTGATCGAGATCGCGATCGGCGGCGGCCACGCGCTGTGCGCCGTGGCCGAACTCGACGGCGACGGCGCGCGCTGGCCGAAGGGGCCAGGCAAGACCGACACTCCCGACCTGAACTTCTGGTGCAACGGCACCTCCGGCATCGGCACCTTCCTCATCCGGCTCTGGCAGGTGACCGGGGAACCGCGGTTCCGCGAGTTCGCCGAACGGGCCGGGCGCACGGTGTACCGGGACCGCTGGCGGCTCGCGACGGGGACCTGCCACGGCATCGCGGGCAACGCCGAACTACTGCTCGATCTCGCCGCAGCGACCGGGCAGCCCCGCTATCGGCAGTGGGCGGCGGAGATCGCCACCTGCCTGTACGTCCGGGCCACCGAACGCGACGGCAGGCTCCTCGTCCCCGACGACACCATGCGTGCGGTGTGCGCGAGTTACAACGTCGGGCTCGCCGGCGTACTGGACTTCCTGCTGCGCCTCGAACATGGCGGATCCCGTTCCTGGTTGGTCGACCACCGACCGACCGGTGATGGCCCGCCGTGAGAAAAGAACACAGAGAATCGCAGAAAGGAGGCGAATCGTGGAAGCCGACGTCTTGGAGTTGCAGGACCTGCCGGAAATCGAAGAGCAGCCGATGGAGCCGCAGATGTGCTGCCGCAGCCATTACCGCAGCTTCGTATGGGCTGACAGTTACAACTCGACGCCCGAATAGTGTGTTGCTGCCGTGTGGGAGATCGGTAACCCACTCCTGCACGGCAGCCACCGAAACCGCGCACGGTGTGCTCGATGCCCAGTTCAGCAGCGCGAAATTGGGCTTCATCCCAATCGTTAAGCTCGCTGTTAAGTAGAACTGAACGCATCGGATGCTCGTCGATGTGGTGTGCGCTAGGCTCGAAATCACCGCGTTATCACATGATCTCCCCGCCATATTCGATCTTCCCCGAATAACTTCGCGAAGAAACGCGGGACGGTGGCCCGCTGGTATTGCGGCATGCTCGCCGTCGAACCGGAGATGAGGAGCCTTTCGTGCGTGGATCCATTGCCCGGCTGTCCGTGGCCGGTCTGAGCGTGTTGGCGCTCACCGTTCTGTCGTCCGCCACCGCAGTCGCCGACGAGCCCGCGCCCAGCGAGGGGTCGTCCGACATCGATGTCGTGCCACCGCCGCCGGGCGCGAACAACTGGTCCTGCCGCCCCAGTACCGCGCATCCGCGCCCAGTTGTTCTGGTACACGGCACCTTCGAGAATCGCCTGGACAACTGGTTCGCCATGGCCCCGCGGCTCGCGGCCGCAGGCTACTGCGTCTACGCGCTCGATTTCGGTCGCGGCCTCGGCGGAACAGTGTCCGGCATCGGCCCGATGCGCGCCTCCGCCCAAGAGATCTCGGATTTCGTCGACCGAGTACTCGCGACCACCGGCGCACAGCAGGTCGATATCGTCGGCCATTCCCAAGGCGGCGTACTGCCCCGCCACTACGTGAAGAACCTCGGCGGTGCCGACAAGGTGCACACCCTCGTCGGCCTCGCACCTGACAACCACGGCACCACCTGGGGTTTGATCGGCCTCCCGATCACCCTGATTCCCCCGGCAACCGACCTGCTGTGCCCGTCCTGCCGGGAACAGCTGCCCACCTCGGAGTTCATCACCCAGCTGAACGCCGGCGGCGAAACACAACCCGGCATCCGCTACACCGTCATCGTGTCCAAGTTCGACGAGTTCGCCACGCCCTACACCACCGGCTTCCTCACCGGCCCCGACGTCGACAACATCACCCTCCAAGACATCTGCCCCACAAACCTTTCCGAGCACATGGCAATAACCTCCGACCCCACCACCATCCAGTTGGTCCTCAACGCCCTGGATCCGGAAAACCCCTCCCCCGCCCCGTGCGGCCTCGGCGCCGGATCCGCACAGACGCGGTAGATCCGTGCATTCAGAACGGAATGAAATTCCCCGCGCGGTTCAGTAGGAACGGCGACCCGGGCCTGACCGGCTGCCAACCCTGGGCCAGCGCCATCTGGATGCTCTCGGCAACGTGCGCCGGGTAAACCGGAACGGCTCGGGCGCTCATCCAGTTGCTCGGGTGCGCGTGCCCGGTCGCGACAACCAGTGTCGCGCCGGGATACTCGGCGTGCTCGACGGCGTAGGTGCACGGGGAAGCCGCGAGGCCTTGGTCGTAGGTGGGCCGACCACGCAGTCGCCACCGGTAGGTCGTCGCATCGACGACGATCCGACGTGCCCCCTTCTTACGCAGCGCCACCGAGCCTCCTCATGCCTGCACAGTAGCCAGCTCTCGGCCTCCGAGCGAAGGCATTTCGGCTGACTAGCCAGGGATCTGGAAGTCGGCCTTGAAGCGCGGGCCCGGTGGGAGGCCGCGCAGCACCGCGCTGATCCAGGCCACCGCGGGCGGCCAGCCCGCCACCGCGTTGACGACGTGCTCGGGCAGCGGCACGGTGAAGAATCGAAGATCCGCACCGCGGTTCCAGTAGTCGTTCACCACGGGCAGCACCGCGGACGCGGGAATCAGCTCATCCCAGATGCCGTGGAACCAGAAGATCGGACTGTCCGGAATGTGCTGGCCCAGGCTCTGTTCCTGGAGCACTTGCCACACGCCGGGCGCGGTCTCCAGGCTCAGGCCGGGCTGGAAGTAGTCGCTGATCGGCCGGTACATGCCGGACAGCGCGATCGTGTACACGCAGCGGCTCTGTATGTCCTGCAGGATGGCTTGGCCCTCCGTGGTCAGCAGCTTCGTCGCGTCGAACACCTCCGGGAATTCGCGGGAGAACCCGGCGAAGCCGAGCCACATCGTGAAGTTGCTGATGCCGGTGAGTCCCGGTTGCTGCTGTGTCGCGTAGCGCGCCTGCAAGCGCAGGTCACCAGGAGTGCCACCGAAGGCGGTACCCAGCAATCGCACGTCGGGCGCGTAACTTTCACGCATCTCGGCCGCGCGGATCGATCCGGAGCCACCACCCGAATAGCCGTACAGGGCGATACCGGAATCCGAAAGCCCCAGCGTCGCATCGTTTTTCATGGCTCGCAGGCTGTCCAACACCATCTTGCCCTCGTCGAAGGTGTTGAATGTGTTGAACTTGCCGTCGAAGTCGGGCACGTTGATCGCGAAACCCTGCGCCAGCCAACCCGTCGCCAGCGCGGCCTCTTTCATGGTGCCGACCTGCAACGTGTACGACGGATTGCAGGCCGAGTTCGTCGAGTCGATCGCCTCCTGGAACGACACCACCGGGCGCGCGCTACCCGTCCAGGGAATCCCCGGCGTGATCACCGACGTCGCGGTGGCGATCGGGTTATCGTGAATGTCGTTGCTACGGAACAACAATTGCTTGGTGTCCACCGGGAACGGAATGCCGAGAATGCGGGTCTGCACGCTGCGCGTACGAATGATCTGCCCCGGCGCGTACGACGCCAGATCGGCCGGATCCGCGTACCACGGGTCTTCGGCGGGCACCGGGATCGGCAGCAGATCGTAGATCTGCGGTTCAGTGGGCAACTGCGGCAACTGATTCTGATCCGGCGGGAACGTCGGATACGGATCGCCGACCGCGACGCCGGCGCTGGACACGGCAAGGCAGAGCGCCGCCAATGGCACCGCTGCCCATGTGAATCTCTCCCCGAACATGCACCCTCGTCTCGTCATGTGTGACCGGCAAACCGAACTCGAGTCAGTACACTCCCGTGCGCGTCCGTCTCGCTATCGACAAACAAACAGAGTCCCCGCCGCGGCAGTTGTGCACATCCATAGCGCCCGGAGCCGGTCGCCCATGACTCGGTCCACGAAATCAGGCCGAGAAGCCCTTGGATTCCAAGAGTTGCGCGGTCCGCGCCGCCGACAATGTCATCGCTTCCGTCGGGCGCTGCGGGTCGTATCCGGTGAGTTCGGCTATCCGCGCCAACCGATAGGTAATCGTATTGCGGTGCACGAACAATAGCCGCGCCGCGGCATTCTGATTGCACTCGTTCGCGAAGAAAACGCCGAGCGTCTCCGCCAATACCGGTTGATCCGCGAGCGGCGCCAGCACCGAGGCCAACTCGGTGCGCACCGACGCGTCGACCGCCACCGCGTACTCCATCCGCAGATCCTGCCGACGGCAGATGATTTCGCTGCGGGTGAGGCAGCGGCCGAGCTCTGCGACCACCCTGGCCTCCGAGAGAGCGGCCGGAATGGCCGCACGGGTCGGCGCGGGCGAGACGCCGATCCACAGCAATGGCGGTGTCTCCCTGGCGAACCCGGGCGCCAACCGCGCCGACAGCTGCTCGATCACCGCCGAGCTGTCCCCGTCCGGACCGATAGGAATCAGCGCGGTCCAGCCACGGATATCGCGGCGCAGGAACGCACCGGGCAGATCGTGGATCCGCTGCCGCAGATCGGTGAGCGTGCCGGGGCCCGGGTCGCCGGGCCGGATCACAGTGACCACGAACGCGTCCGCGACCGGCACGGCCGGATCACCCATCCAATCGACCGGATCCCGCCCGGCCAGTAGGGCGTCGACGATTCCGCGCCTGCGTTCCAGCTCGTCCCACGGCCGCCGCCGGGCATCCTCGATGCAGGCGACCGCGATGCGCGCCGTCATCAGCGAGAGGTACTCCGACAGCGGGCGGCCGATCTCGGCCAGCGCCGCCCGGCCGGCCGGCGACGCCGTGGTCGGCAGCTGCGACCAGAGGAAGTCGACGGCGGCCCGATAGTTGCGCAGCACCTCGTCCAGCGGCATTCCGTCGTGCACCAGCGAGACCGCACGTTCGACCAGCGGCCGGGTATCGTCCTCGCACGGCTCGTTCCCGTCGAGCCAGAACTGGAAGAACAGCCGCACATTCAACTCGGCGGCCGGGACGAAGTCGGCGTCGACCAGCGAGCTGGGTAGCCCGTCGTACACCGGCGACTGCGTGGAGAACCCGTCGACCAGCGCGATCGCATCCGCGAGCAGCCGCTCGATGGTGCCGGACCGGCGGGTGGTGCGGTCGAACGCGGCAACGGTGCCCGCTCTGGTCACGGCAACTCCCAACGACGATGTCTGGTACCGCCCGGCAGACGCGGTTCAATTAACCCGGTACCGCCGGTTACGAGAATTTAGCAGACCTGTCGCCGCCGTCGAGCGGATTCACCACCACCGACGCCGGATGCTGCCCGGCGTCACCACCACGTCGGGGCCGGGTACCGCCGAGCGTCACCACCACCGTCAGCGCCGGGTACCTCCTGGCGTCACCACCACCGTCGACGCCGGGTGCTGCCGGGCGTCACCACCCCGGCCACCGCCTGCCGCAGCGCCTCGGCGAACCGCGGATCCACCACGGCTGCCGCGCTCAGCGAACGTTCGGCAGCCGCCCGGGCCCGCGACGACAGCTCGCCGGTCCGCGCCTCGGCGATCAACCGCCCGATCGTCGGATCGGCACCGAGCTTGCCGACCACCACATTCCAGACCCGATCGACCGCGAGGTCGAGGGCCTGATCGGTGAGGCCGTTGACGCGCATCCCGGCCCGGCGCACCCGGCCCAACGACCAGGCGACGAGCATCTCGATGACGACATCCATCCCTATCGGCCGCCCTTGTCGTCGCCGTGCGGTGTCCGGTCCGAATGGTTGCGCCGATAGACGCCCTCGGCACAGAAACTGGTGGCGCCCCAGACGATCGTCGCGCCGATCGCCAGTCCGACCAGGATGACCAGCAGATCCATCGAAAGTCACACTCCCCGTTGTGGTCTACCCATGCAGTCATGGTCGCCGTCGCGGGCCGAGCTGGGTATCCGCTGAACGTCCGACAGCGGCGGGCTCGGCGGGGAACCGATACAGTTCGGCCTTGTCGAAATCCGCGCCGAGCGGACGCTGGCGAGTGGTGGTTCCCTTGCTGCTTCTCGCGCAGCGGTACTACCGACGCCGCTATTCCCGCGTAATGGCGCGCTGACGGGCCGCTCGATGGCCACACCGCAGTAACTGACCCGGCGGCATTCGACCGCCGATTTCCCGCATCCGGGGCGGTCAACCACTGATTTCCAGCGAAAACCATGTTTGACGCCGCTCCAACAGGGGAATTGCCCGGCTGTAGCTGATCGACCGTGCCATTACGCGGGCGGGAATACACTACGAATACAGGAGCGCAACGCTGATATCGCCAACCGACAGTCCGAGTTCGACCAGGACGGGATAACAGCCGGAATCAGCCTTTACCCGGGGCAATACACCGGGAGTTTCGGGCAAGCGCGACCCTCACCACCGATCACGTCCAGGTCGAAGGCACAGCGGCGGACCGGCCGCGCTTTGTCGGCTCGCGCATCGCACTGACGAATCGAGGAGATCATGCCTGAAATGTTGGATACCCATCGAGGAAAGAACCGGCGCCGCACGTCTCTCACGGTCAACGTGCTGGCCCTACTCGCTTCGGGGCTACTGGCCGGGACCGCAGCTCCGGCGGTAGCCGACCCGTCCGCGGACGCGGTCAATGCGATCGACGCGCACTACGCCGAGTTCGGCGGCTCGGGATCCTTCCTGGGCGCCCCGCTCGGCCCGGCCACCGATGTCGCCGGTGGTGCCGAACGCGCCTACCAGGGCGGTGTCATCTACTACTCGCCGAACACCGGGGCCAAGGCGATGTACGGCGAAATCCTCGTCAAGTACAAGTCGCTGGGCGGACCGAGCGGCCCGCTGAGTTTCCCCACCAACGATGAGTCCGGCGCGGGCGACGGCGTCGGCCGATACAACGACTTCGCCGAGCCCGGCGGAGCCGCGATCTACTGGAAGCCCGAAACGGGCGCCTGGACCCTCAAGGGCAAGGTGCTCGACGCATGGCGCGAAAGCGGCGGCGTCACCGGGCCTTTCGGTTACCCGCGCTCGGACATGACCGTCGATGACGGCGTCGCGACGGCCAACTTCGAGGGCCCCGGCGGCACCGAGATCAAGTGGTCGGAGAACAACGGGCTGGCCACACAGCCGCCGGAGCTAGCCGCGTCCCTACCGGGATTCCGCGCGGACGCACCTGACGTCGCGGTACCGAACCCAGTGCCGAACCCCGACATCGAGGGGACGACCGACTCCGACGGGTCCGGCATCAACCGGTGGTGGGGCATCCCCATCGGTTTGGCCATCACCGCCGTCGTAGGCGGGCTGCTCGCCATGCTCGGCAGGCGCCGGGCGGACACCACGACCATGCGCGGCGCCCCCACCCCCGGGACGTCGGCAACGGCGGCGGGCCGACAAGGGTTCACACCGTCGCGCACCGACGCGACAGCCACCGGACAGCGCGGTACCGCGAATGTCTCAGGGGCACATGAGATGCACCGCGACGCACCTACTACGCGCCGCTAGACCGGTAACACTCCACCAGGGAAAGGAACGACAATGGAATGGTTGTTGGGTGTACTAGGTGGTCTGGTCGGCGGGAACATGGCCGGCGCGGGTAAAGGCTTGGGTCCCGTCGGCAATACTGCCGCGGGTGCCGTCGGTGGCGGTGTCACCGGCGCGATCATCCAGGCGGCGACCGGCTCGGGTCTGGATCTCGGGCAGGTCATCGGGCAAGTCGCTGGCGGCGGTGTCGTCGGCGCCGTGCTGACCGCGGTACTGGCGATGTTCGCGAAGAATCGGCAGACCACCGACCGGGTGGCCCGCTGATCTCGTTGTGACAGCGGAATTCCCGGCGGTGCGGCCTCTTTCCGAGGTGGCACCGCCGGGAATTCGCATGACGGAGAACGTTACTCGTGCACGTGTTGCATCCGGTCGAACTCCTCCTTGGTCATCTCCTCCGGCGACTGCTCCGGGAGCCGCCGGGTTTCGACGGAGTCCTGACCGACGTTGCCACCGTCGTAAACCACTGAGGCCCAGTTGTTCTGGGCCTGCAGCGAGGTGTAGTTCCGGTCATTGTTGACGCTGGTCCGCACGCCGGAGGTCTGGATGCTGCCGTTGCAGTTCCAGTCGATCGGCTGGTCCGCCGCACCGGTCCGCTTGCGGGTGTTGTCCGGGCAGAAGTACACCGTCCGCCAGCCCGCGGCCACCGGCCCGAGGCCCTGCCGCTCCTGCAGCGAGTTCTCGTTCAGCGCAGGCGGATTCACGCCCGAGTAGCCGAAGTTCGAGGTGCCGTCGGTCTTGGGCACGCCCGAGAACTGGAAGCTGTAGTTCATCACGCTGAGGTAGTTCGGCTTGTAGTTGACGTGGTCCACGCCACCGTGTTTCAGGCCGAGGTTGTGCCCCAGTTCGTGGATGAACGTGCCGACGTTGCCGTCGTCACCGGGATTCCAATTGCACTTCGGGCCGAGCGAGACGACGAAGGTGTCCGCCGGGATACCCAGCGAGATACCGCTGCTGCAACCGCCGTTGTAGGAATCCGCCCAGATCATGTAGTGGAACACCCGGGCCCGCACCGCGGCGAAGTTGCTGCGTTTGATCGCCGCGACCTGGCTGTCCACCGGGGACAGATCGTTGTCGTAGGGCACCTGGTTGCCGCCGCCGAGATCGTAGGCGGTGCCCCTGGCGTTGCCCGCGTCCAGGTGGATCGAGATCCCGTTGCGGCCGTCGGGGTTGGTGACCGGCGCATTGGCGAAGACCGCGACGACTCGGTCCAGGGCCGGGGTGGTCGGCAGGCGCCCGTTCATGTAGTCCATCTCGACGAAGATGTCCTTGTGGTTCGGATTCGCGCCCATCTTGGGCAGGTCCACGTCGATCGTGCCGTCGCCGTTGGCGTCGTAGCCGTTCTTCTCCCAGGTATCGGGCAATCCGTCACCGTCGGTGTCGACCGCCGCGGCGTCCGGTTGGGCAGCCACGGTGGCCGGGGTGAGGACCGTCCCCAGTCCGGCTAGCAGCGCGAGGCAAGCAATGAAAGTTCTTCTGTAAGGCGACACCTCGAACTCCTTCCGGATCGTTCGCTGGGGACGATCCTGTAATCCGGCCGATCCGAATTGCGATGGGTTATCTAGCCATCCGAGAATGTTTTTCGGATGGTTGTGTTGCGCGGGCTATTTCCAATCCACCTGCGGGGAGCGGTAGAAGTTGATGCCCTGCGCGGTCCAGATCGGGCCCTGTTTGGCGAGCCGCGCCCGATACTTGTCCCAGTTGTGCGTCGCCGCGGGCGACCAGCCGATCTCGGCGATGCCCGAAAGCCTGGGGAACGCCATGTATTCGATGTCGGCGCTGGTCCGCAGGGTCTCCGACCACAGCGGCGCCTCCACACCGGCCAGCTGGTTCTCCGTGACGCCGGGCAGGAAGGTGGCCGGATCCCAGTCGTAGGAATCCTTCACCTCGACCAGGCCCGCCCATTGCAGACCGAGCTTGGTGTCCTTGTTGTACTTCATATCCAGGTACGCCTTGTTGGCCGGCGACATCAGGATCTTGTTGCCGCGCTTGGCCGCTGCCGCGACATCGGCGTTGCTCCTGGCGGGATCCCAGTACTGCGGGATGGCCGAGGTCGGCGGGTTGGTCACCACGATGTTGTGCCAGCCCTGCGCCTTCTTGTCATAGGTGGCCAGCATCGGGGTGACCTTGTCGAAGAAGGTCTTGTAGTCGGCGTCGGAGGTCGCGTGCGCCTCGTCACCGCCGATGTGGATGTACTTGCCGGGGGTCATCGCCGCGACCTCGCGGATGACATCCTCGACGAACTTGTAGGTGATGGGCAGGCCGATGCACAGCGAGCTGTAGCCGACCTCGATATCGGTGCGTGGCGGCACCGGCTTACCGTCGCAGTTCAATTCGCCGTACGACGCCTGCGCGGCATTGGTGTGGCCCGGCATATCGATCTCCGGGATCACCGTAATGTGCCGGGACGCCGCGTAATTCACGATGTCCTTGTACTGCTCCTGGGTGTAGTAGCCACCCGGGTCACCACCCACCGCGGTTTGGCCGCCGATCTCGGCCAGCCGGGGCCAGCTCTTGATCTCGATGCGCCAGCCCTGATCGTCGGTCAGGTGCAGGTGCAGGGTGTTGATTTTGTACTGGGCGATCTGGTCGATGTAGCGCTTGACCTGATCCGGCTTGAAGAAATGCCGAGCCACGTCGAGCATCGCGCCGCGCTGGCGGAAACGCGGGTAGTCGAGCACTTTTCCGCCCGAGACCGTCCAATCCCGTTTCTGCACAGTCGTTTTGTTGATATCCGCCGGGAACAGCTGGCGCAGCGACTGCACGCCGCCGAACAGCCCGTCGGTGGTGTTGGCCTTCAGCTTGACCCCGTTTTTGGTCACGTGCAGCTGATACCCCTGATCACCGACGCGGGAACCGGCGTCGCCGAGTTCCAGGGTGATCGCGGACTTCTTGCCGAGGTCGTATTGATCGACCACCGGTACTGGAAAACCCGTGGCGGGCCGGAGCAGACCGGCCAGGTAGTTCCCGACATCCTTGGCCTGATGTTCGGCGCGGATCACGGTCTCGGCGGTCAGCTTGAAGTTCGAGCCGGGGTCCGGCCTGGCTTCGACGGGGACCGGCACGATATCGGTGACACCGCGTTCTGTTGCTTGTGGATTGTCGGCGGCGTTACCTGCCGAGCCGGGCATGACGAGCGTGGTCAAAGCCACGACTGCGCCGAATGCAAAGGGATATAGGAACTTCCGCATAGCGTACCTCCGGTACAACTCGAGGGGGCACACAGAAGTATGGGGCAGCGTGCAAGATCTGAGTGGGGACCTTCCCAACTGGGGATATAGGGCGAATTACCATTCAATGAACACTTGATCCGGATGGCCGACAGTTCGTCGGCCGATAATTTCCCCACTTCTACTGGGGAGCTCCGGGTGGTTTTTTCGTGCCATGATTCACCCCGGTTGTTCGGACATCGGCGGTAGGAAATTTTCGCGCCCGGCAACGACTTCCGTCGATTACGGATGATCGGAACTCGCGGCGGCGGTACCGCAGGACACCGCCGCGCTCGACCTCCCGAGGGATTGGTGCGCCGATGCGAATATCTGGACCAACTGCCGTGTCCGCGCTGGTATTGACCGGGTTGGTGCTGTCGGGATCGGCCGCGCACACCACGCCACGCACCCCCGACGGACTGCTCGCGTCGTCCATCGGCACCGCCGATCCGGGGACCGATCAATCGATCATCATCGGGCCGGAACCCACTCAGCAGCAACTGATTACGCCGCCACTCGATGAGGAATCGCTGGTCGACGGCACCGTCCCGCTGCACAACGTCGACCTGCCCAACGTGCCGACCCGCGGCATCCCCGAGATCGCGCTCGCCGCCTACCGCAACGCCGAACTCAGCTTGCAGTCGTCGACGCCCAACTGCGGGATGTCGTGGCATCTGCTGGCCGGCATCGGCAAAATCGAGTCCAACCACGCGGGCAACGGGCGCACCGACGCCGAAGGCACCACCCGCGGCATCATCTACGGTCCCGCACTGGACGGCACGCTGCCCGGCAACGAAATCATCCCCGCCGCCGACGGCGGGTATGTGCGCGCCGTCGGGCCGATGCAATTCCTGCCCGGCACGTGGGCGATGTACGCCGCCGACGGCAACGGTGACCGAAACACCGACCCCAACAACATCTTCGACGCCGTACTCGGTGCAGGCAAATACCTGTGCTCCGGCGATCTGGATATGCGCGACCAGAAGCAAGAGCTCCGCGCGGTGTTGCGCTACAACAATTCGCTCGAGTACGCGTCCAAGGTCCTCAGCTGGTCCAACGCCTACAAGACCGGCGGCGCCCCCGCCCAAGGCGAGCTCGCCCCCATCCCGGACAGCACCCCCGACGGTGGTATGCCCGAAGGCGCCGGGTCGAGCATGAGCGTCGGCGAGACCGTCGTCGCCGATCCCGCTGCGCCACCGGAAGAAACGCTTGCACCCGAAGCGACAACCGATCCCCCGCCCGCGGACACACCGGACACCACCTCCACCACGGATCCCCAAACGCCCAGGGCCATCCTGCAACTGAAGATCCGGGTAACGATCAACATCCCCGGACGAGCACCGATCCCCTGCGGTGTCTTCTGCCCGGCCCCGGCCCTCCCGAAGGTGCCCACCATCCCGGTGCCGACCAGCCCCCAGCCGCGACCCACAANCACCTCAGCAGCATTCGTGTGAAGCGGCACGGGGCCAGCAGGACCCTCCCCCTAAGCCTCCGTGGGAGGCGTCAGATGGTTATAAGAGCCAGGCCCTGATCACGCCCTGACTGGCCGCTACAGATTCCCGCCAAACCGGCGTAACCCGGGCCAACGTGGTTGCTGACCGATGATCATCAGCGCCGTCAGCCACCTCCCATCGCCTCGGCACACTCGCACCCCGAAAACGCCGACAGCAACGTGCTTCAGATCAGACCCCGCCCCGACACATCGTCATGTCTTATACGGTCCGCAACATCCCCCTCAGCACAGTGTCATGGTCGATAACCACTTCTCCAGTCGATCGGAAACCCAGGTGCTCAGCGAGTTCCGCACTGGTTCCGTTCGTCGCGATGAGGAAGATATCCGTGTCGCTAGTGTCAATACGCGCTCTGACGAGCTTCGATGTCAACCCTTTGCCCCTAACTCGGGGCAGCGCTCCCCCACAAGCCAGATACAGATGAGGGCTGGCGGGCCTGAGGCTATCGATTCGGTGGGACGCGGCCAATGCGCGTGGTGTCGCCGATCCCAGGGCTTGAATCAAGCTGAGCGGCTTAGCCATTGGGGAGACAACACCAGGCATTTCCCACAGGACAACGCTCACGATCTCCGCACCGTCTGACGCTGTGTCGACAAACCCTTTGAATCGTCGCGCCTCCACGCGGGAGTGCCAGAAGTACGGCAGCGCGCGACGTCGTCGGTCCGGTTGCGGCCAAAAGTAGGTCATCAGTGGGTCATCCATGAACGCCTCAGCAAGCACTCGGGCTTCCGGTGTCATAGGCCGAGGTTAAACGTTGCCTCGCCGGGCGCCAGGGCATCGGCTGGATTGATACGACCCCACGCCGGACATCCGCTATAAATATGACGGGGGTGTCGTGGTGGCATGTACCGACCGCATTCGAGGAGTCGATGATCAGTGCCTGACGTTGTGCAAACAATCTCCGACAGCATCGTTTTCGGGGATGTCGTCGTCACGAAGGCCGATGACCGCTTTTCGGCGCGGTTCAGGACAGCGGATTCGCCGACGGTGACCATCGAACGTGTCGGTGCGCGGACGCGCCGAAGTGTTCCGATCGGGACCCGGGATGCAAGCTGTCTCGTGGCGCGGGTCAACGACCGCGCGATGAAAGTGCTTCCGGGGAGCGGGCGCGTGTTCAAACGCAGCTATCGTGTGATCGCCGAAATAGACGACCGGGTACTGAGTCTTGGACCGAAATCGATCGACACGTGCAGGTTCATCGACGGCCGGCCGGGAGAGATCGAGAAGTCGTTCTGCGAGTTCACCTTACGAGCCGACGGCTCGATCGATGTGGAATGGGAGACGCCGACCGAGATCAAGGTGCTGGGACATACCGTCGAACCGCCACAGCCGACCGAAGAGGATGCACTGATCGGGTTTGCGCTCGCGGCGGCATTCGGAACTGGTGCACTGTCGGCGACATCGATTGTGATGGGGTTCGTTTCGGCCGCGCTCCCCGGCTGAGCTCGTTGTCACGACAGCAAAGCGTTGCGATGTCACCGTCACCATGTAGTTGCTGGCCGCCATACATCGGATTCGGCCGTGGCCGCGCCGCATCGAGCAAGTGTCGAATTCCGTGACAACTTCAGATGGTTCGTGCCGTAACGGTTACGACGTCCTCGACGCTATGTTGAAAAGCAAAGAACCTCACCGAGATTCGCATTCGGCATGCATGACTGAACGTCCTCAGCATCACGACACCGAGGCAGGCAGCTCGTCGACTGACGGAGCGGACCACATGAACACTTCGTCCTTCTCGCTGAACAGTGCGGGCAACCCTCGACGCAGTTCCTGCGCGGCTCGCGTCCGGGGGTCGGCGGCCACAGCGGCCTGCACCCGCTCATACGCCTCGCGGTCGTCATACTCCCAGACCGCGACGACTCGCCCATCCTCGGTTTCCCACCGCCCCACCAGTCGAGCACCATGACGCAGCTGCGTCGGCAACAGATGGGTCCGGAAGAAATCGTGGAAGATCGCCAGGTTCTCTCGCACCGCCAGATAGATGCGCATCCTATAGATCACCCTGGCCACCCCGTCCGCCCTCATGGAACCTCAACGGTCACCATGCTGCCACGGAGCGAGCCACTCGACCCGTTGACGGAAACCGTAGGGACACCGCCCGCTCGGCTGCGGTCGGGCGGGACTGTTGGTATACCGATGTGGGGTCGGTCCGCCGGAATCGTGTGCGCTGCAAGAGACCACTCGGTCGCGCCGGCCTGCCATTGTGCGCCGGACGTTGGTGAGCGCGAGAGGTGTCAGCACTCGGCTCTGCCCGTGAGATCACCGATCCGGCTGTCACCGTGATCGGCGGAGGTTACCGCGCGCGCCTGAATGCCACTGGTGAGCAACGAAATCGGTGCAGGAAAGGCGGGTGCCATGGCAGGGTGCTCGGCATGACTGTCTCCGGTCCCAAAGCGAACCTGCACCGCTATCTGCGTTCAGCCCGCGAAGCCATGTTGTGGAAGCTCGACGGCCTGTCCGAGTACGACGTGCGTCGTCCGATGACTCCCACCGGCACAAACCTGCTCGGCTTGGTGAAACATCTCGCCGGCGTCGAGTTCGGCTACTTCGGAGACACTTTCGCCCGTCCCTATAACGAACCCCTGGCCGAATACGACTTCGAGGCCGATCCCACGGCCGACATGTGGGCCACCGCCGAACAGTCGCGCGAGGACATCATCGAGTTCTACCGTCGAGCCTGGGCGCACGCCGACGCCACGATCGACACCCTCGACCTCACCGCCGAAGGCTCGGTCCCGTGGTGGAACGAGGACCACCGAACCGTCACCCTGCACCAGATTCTGGTGCACGTCACCACCGAAACCCACCGGCACGCAGGGCATGCCGACATCCTCCGTGAACTAATCGATGGCGCCGCAGGCCTGCTCGACGGCAACGACAACATGGCCGCCAGAGACTCGACCTGGTGGCAGCAGTATCGAGCCGAGCTGGAGAAAACAGCACAACAGGCCGCCGAGCTCCCCTGATCGATGCCCTGGGCGAGCCCACCAACGCACACTCATCCGCCCGAGTTGTCTTGCCCAGCAGGATATTCCGCGTGGATGTCACCGCCGAACAGCTTCCAGTAGAAGGCGTTCATCTTCGCGGCGGCAGGCGCATACCGGCTCAGGACCGCGGCCACAGCCAGCGGCACGTCGTCGGGGATGTGTCCGGCGGCGCACTGAAGTACGTATTCGTTGCGGGCAACCGGGCCGCCGTTGAGCGGAGTCGGAATTCCGCACACATCGGTAACCAGCCAGTTGACCAAACGCATAGCGGCGTAGTCGGCGTCATGGGTGGTGTGACGTTCGGCGAAGGCACGCTCGGCGGTCGACAGGTCGAAATGCGGCGAGGTAGCGAGTCCGAAGTCGCTGAGGTAGATCCGCTCCCCGTCGCTGCGCATGTTGCCGAAGTGCCCATCCATGTGCAGCAACTCGCGATCGCCGAGGAATGTCACCATCTCTGAGAGCTGCCGCGCGACTGCCGTGGCCTTGTCGGCCGGTTTCTCGCGCAGCAAGTCCGACATTGTGTGCGGGATGTACTCGCAGAACACCACGAGGCTCGACGTTGCGGCGGCCAGTGCTTCGAGCCGCGCGCGCACGGCTGGATGACCGCCCTGGGCAACTACCACAGCGTCGATGTCGGCGTGTTCGGCCGCGATCCGCGACCGACCGGGCAGCACCCGCCAGTGGTCAAGCATCGGGAACGATTGTGTCCGACCGGCCAGCACACCGTCGGTGACGATGACGTTCGCAGCCAGCTCACGCCACGCGTTGAAGCTCGGTCCGCCGATGCCGTACTGACAGAACATCGGCAGGTCGAACAGGTTCGCGGTGGAGCCTCGGTGAGCAAGCTCTCGATCGGTCAGCGGGATGCGCTTGACGAACACCTGTACGGCGTCGACCTCGATGACTGCCGAGCCACCGCCAACTCCCGCACTGTTGGACCGGCCCGTGTCCATGAACTCGGCGAGCTGGATGTCGCTGCAGGAGACCAGAAGAGCCGAGAGTCTCCGGTGGCGGCCGCTTCTGGCAGCTGTCATTACCCGATCCTGCCACCGATCGGATGGTTGGCCGCTTCGGTCAGGCGACCCAGTGATCACGGTGGGATTCGTTCGGATCCAGGGCGCGGATACGCAGTGTGGCACGACAATTCAGTTGCGGATCGGCTTCGAGATTATGACCGGAACACTCCCTGGCCGTCGAAATTCATTCGTTTGATACCGAAACCGCCGTTGGGGCACGGGAGGAGGAGGTCGGTTGACGACGGGACGACCAGGGCCGAGATGGTCTTGTCCGCCAATGGGCCACTGGTCACCCGCAGCGCGATTTTTATCGTCGAGAGGCTGGAGAGGTCGACGTCGAAATCTACTGTGCCGGGTTCGGTATTCATGGTGTGGCGGTTGACCCAGGTCATCGTTCCGGAACCGAAGAAACGGGTCTGCGGGCAGCCGTTGACGTTGATCGGGTCGACTGTGATGACCCACGAGACATATTGGGGGTATTGGCCGTTGGGGGATGTGCAGTTGCGATAAGCACCCATGTAGATGCCGGTGACGGCGTTGTCCACCACCCCGAACTCGGCCTGGGTGCCTGCCTGACAGATGAGGTCGGGAAGCGGGAGTTGTGGAAGGTCGGCGTGGCTGTGTCCGGGTTCGGCAGCGTTGATTCCGATGCCGAGGGCAACCACGGCGGCGATGGAAGCAACCCGCCGCGCCGTCGGCGTCCGGACATCGAGAGCGAAGGCTCCACGCCATAAACGAGCCATCGAACGCCTCTTTCGCGATAGTCACCAATGGGGTACAGCCCGCGAGGAACACGTGAACTCGATCCGGAGCGGCAACCAGGGCCGACACAAGAGGACTCACGTACGACAAACATAAACCTAGTTCGTCCGGTTCAACCGCAATCCACACCGGTGGCCGGCAGTTGATCTCACGAACGGTTGGCCGGCGCGAGAGTCAATCGTTCACCCATCGCCATTGAATGGTCGACCACGGCTGCGCTTGCGGAAGCAGTTCATCTACCGCGGCGACGACACCCGGCCAGGCCGACGGAATGTAGTCGTCGCCGGAAAGCCAGCCGCCAGGCCGCACTTTCGGCCGCCAGGCGGTGATGTCCGCTACCACACTGTCGTAGTCGTGCCGGGCATCGATGTGTACCCACGCGAGCGAGGCATCAGCGAACAGCTTGGCGGTGGACTCGGAATCGCCGACCACGATCAGTACCTGGTCGGCGAACCCGCATTCGATGACATTGCGATGGAGCAGTCCGGCGAAGGTACCGCCACCGGCGGACACCGCGGTGCCGTGCGCGTTGATGCCGCGGACTCCCTCGGGTCCACTGCCGCGGCAAGTGTCGACTCCCACGACGGTGAACGGCTTACCGCTGTCGGCCACAACTTCAGCCAGGGAGCACAAACTGCGACCGAGGTAGTTACCGACCTCGACGAAGGTACCGCCCTCGGAAAAATGCGCGACCGCTTCTTCCTGCGCATCTCGCCACGTGAACCAACCGGGTATGTCCTGCCAACGCTGCACGGAGACATCGGTTTCAGGTTTGCCTGGATTCGACAGCATGTCCCGACGTTACGATGCGCCCGGGATGCGGCGCGGCACTTCGAGCATGCCGACCGTCCGCAGCTGCGGAACGTCCGCATGCCGAAACGCCTGCATCAACAGCAAAGCCCGACTGCACCCAGCAACCAGAAGCCGCGGATGTGTGCGGTCGACAGCGCCGGAATCACACTGCGGCGGCGAAGGAGTCGTACGCCTCCTGGCTGAACAATACGAACCGCACCTCTTGCACCTCGGTCTCGGCGGCGCGCACAGTCTCGACCGCGATGCGTGCCCCGTCGTCGATCGGCCAGCCGTAGATCCCGGTAGAGATCGCCGGAAACGCTACCGTCCGCGCACCCAGCTCATCTGCCACCCGCAGTGATTCGCGATAGCAGGAGGCCAGCAACTCCGACCGGTTGTCCTGTGCCGACCACACCGGCCCGACCGTGTGAATCACCCACCGCGCGGGCAGATTCCCGCCGGTCGTCGCAACGGCCTTCCCGGTCGCCAGCCCCTTCCCGTAATGCGACGCCCGCAGATCACGGCACGCGGACAGAATCGCCGGACCACCCTTACGGTGAATGGCCCCGTCAACGCCCCCGCCGCCGAGCAGTGACGAATTCGCCGCGTTCACCACAGCATCCACATCCTGCTCGGTGATATCGCCCCGGACCAGCACAAGTTCGACCATGCCGCCATTGTCGCCGCCCTCAGCAACGCGACAAAATCAGCATGGATGGTTACCCGCAATTCTGGATGCTCGACGCAGCCAAGTCGCCGACGGGCATCCGCCGAGAGGTGCCGATCTGCGCGGCGCCTTCGAACTCCTCCTCGGATCGTCACCGAATGACGTCGATGTGGAATTTTGTCCGGCCTATCCGCCGGGTTGCAGGATTTCGAAAATGCTGCCGGAGTCGTCGCGGAAAGTCGCCGACAGGCCCCAGGGGCGAGGCTGCGGTTCGTGGACGAAGGTGACGCCGCGCGCGCATCGCTGCGTCTCCTATCGTGAATTCGCTTGCGCGGTGGTCTATTTCTTCGTGGATTTCGGCTTTTTCGGCGGCAGTTCGGCGGTTGCCTCGAACGCCAGATTTAGCCATGAATCCAGCGCGTCGTCGTCGAGGGTTTCCTCGTCCACCAGAACCCAGCTGGCTTGCGGCTTGCCGCGAAACAGCAACTGTGTCGCGCTCGGACTGGTGAGTGCTTCGTCCATCCCGTCGGGACCGACGCGCACCATCAGGCCCTCGTCGTAAAGGTTGGCCAACGCGTTGCCCTGCCACAAGAAGGTCAGACCCGCGAACATCTTCTTCGCGGTCACCCCGCGTGGCGCCAGTCGCTCGGTGATGCGGTCGGCCAGTACCTCGTCGTATGCCATCGCGTCCTCGCTTTCTGTGCCGTCCGTATGAGCCGAAATCGACGATAGAAGCCCTTTAGGACAGAAGATGTCACCAATACCTGGCAATCTGGGAAATATGAGTCACGACCTGCCCGCGCGGATGCTGCGATTGCTGTCTTTGCTGCAAACACGGCGGTCCTGGGCGGGAAACGAGCTGGCAGAACGATTGGGCGTCACCTTACGCACGGTGCGCCGCGACATCGAGCGCCTGCGTGAGATGGGTTACCCCGTCGATGCCACCACCGGTCAGGCCGGCGGCTATCGCCTCGCCTCCGGCACCGCTATGCCGCCGTTGCTGCTCGACGACGATGAGGCCGTAGCCATCGCCGTGGCGCTACGCACCGCCTCCAGCGGCGTCACCGGCATGGAAGAGACCGCTCTGCGCGCGCTGGCCAAGCTGCAACAGGTCCTGCCTACTCGGTTGCGACACCGGGTCACCGCCGTCACCGCCGCCACCGCACCGATGGCACCCCTGCCCTGGATTGCTCCCGGACCGCGCACCGATCCAGCCGTGCTGGCGACCCTGACCGCCGCATGCCGTGACCAGGAAGTCATCGGCTTCGACTACCGCACCCGAAGCGGAAGCAGCGGTCGACGACGCAGCGAACCGCACAGCCTGGTCTACGTCACCGACCGCTGGTACCTGCTCGGTTACGACCTCCACCACGCCGATTGGCGCGTCTACCGTGCCGACCGCATCACCGACCCCATACCCACCTGCCATCGCGTCACCCCGCGGGAATTGCCCGCAACCGATCCGGCCGCCTACGTTGCCGCGCGACTGGCCACCGCTCCCACCCGCTACCGGCTACAAGTCAACGTCCCGATCGACGCGGCCACCGCCGCCGCCCGCGCGTACGCCCTGCCCGACCGAGTCCATGCCGTCGACGACCACACCAGCTGCCTCGATCTCTCCTCCGACAACGCCCGGGACATCGCCGCCCAACTCCTCGGCCTCGCCCCCGACGCTACCGTCACCGGAACACCCACCCTCGCACCACATCTCGAGCAGCTGGGGCAATTCCTCATCGATGCCGCACACGCCATCACCACACCATCGGCCGAACCGACAGCAGCAACCTGACCTCAGATCGAATTACCGCGCGGACCACGCATCGACAAGTCGACCGCGGAGATCGGGCTTTCCGCAAGTGCCGCTGCTGCACCGGCGCCTAGGCTTCCTGCGCAACTGCCGATGACTGTGCGCGCGACTTGGGTGGCGCCCGGATTAACCGACGTGCAGGTCCACCGGCCCCGAATCGACCTTCCAATACTTCCTGTTCAACTGCGCAGTACCGGTGCCCTCGGTGTAGGGCACGAGCACCGGCAGCCCGTTGGTCGGCTTCAGCAGAACGGACCAGCGCTCGACCCGATCTGTGCATTGCAGAATCACTCCGGGCGGGGAGCTGGTGAGCTGGATCGTGCCGCTGCCGTTGGTATCCATCTGTGCGGTGACGTCGAGATAGCCGATACCGGCTTCACACCGATAGGTGCCGGTGGCCTGCAGGCCGTCGAGCGACGCCGTGAGCACGGAATTCAACGTGATGAACTCGTTCTCGGGACCGGCGCTCGCCGATGTCGAGCACAGCATCGTCGTCGCCACCCCCGTGATCGCGACCAGCGCGCACCTCGTACCGAACATCGGCCGACCTCCTGACCATCCAATGCCGCGAGAAAATCGACTTCGATGGTAATTCGGGGCCGCCCACCGTCCGGACCGATTCCCGTAATTGCCCTTCCGACCAGGAGGCGACTGCGCGACCTCGGCTGCCGGCCGCGCAGTGAACCCAGGCCACTTACGGCAAACTCCCGTGCCAACGTGATAGGCCCACGTCGGCACGGGAGTC
This sequence comes from Nocardia suismassiliense, assembly GCF_900269665.1. Lineage (GTDB taxonomy): Bacteria > Actinomycetota > Actinomycetes > Mycobacteriales > Mycobacteriaceae > Nocardia > Nocardia suismassiliense. Next base: position 3,349,945 of record NZ_LT985361.1, on the reverse strand, counting down.
GATCAACTATCGCGATCGGGCCGGATGCTACGTCCAGTACTGGTAGCTGCCGCCGCCGTCAGGGTCGCAGCGGTCGCTCACTCGGGTTCCTCTGGCCTCGGTCAATCGGCGTTCTTCTTCGCACTGCTTCGCCGTGGGGTACTTGTGCCAGTAGTTAGCCCAGTCCGGCCTGGCTTCGGCCGGGCCCGCGAGCAAAGCCAAGCCGGCCGCAGCGGCAACAGTGGTGAAGATCATTTTGCGTAGCACAGTGATGCCCTCCCATGTGTTCGGTAACTCCGCCCGCAACGCTAGCGCAAACATCACTGCCGCAGACTGCCAAAGTTCTTGTCGTACATGGCAGTCCACTGCCACTGCCACGCCGTGCTTCGGCCATCTCCTCCGGTTCACGGATGCATTCGTGAACCTTTGAGCGTCTTGTCCACCACGTTGCGCGGACCGTACACGGCGGTTCCGACGAGGTCGAGGTGATCGGTGCCGACCGCGCGCACCGCAGCGCGATTGTCCCGGTCGTTTCCGGTGGTGAACAGGTCGGAGGTGAACACCGCGGTGCGCAGGCCGCGGGCCAGGGCCTTGCTGTGCGCGCCGCGCAGCACCTCTTTGCCGCCCTCGAAGACGAGTACGGGCTGGCGGAACATCGGCAGGTAGAGGGTTGCATCCGCGTCCTCGTACGCTTCCCCGATCACCTCCGGTTGCGCCGTGCCCAGACCGCTGACCAGAAATGCCGTCACGTTGAGCCGCTGCCAGGTCTGTAGGTCCTCGCGCAGCAGTACCCCGATCTTGGTGTCGAATCGCATGTTCTCCATGCCGACGACTCTTCCGCCGCCGGGCCCGCCGAGGCTTGTACGATCCTGGCATGGTTGCCGGCAGCTCGGTCGAGCAGATCAGGGCCTGGCAGCCTCGGGTACCCGGCATCGTCGAGGTCTTTCATGCCCGTTTCGTCGGGCACGTCTACCCCATGCACGCCCACGATTTCTGGACGCTGCTGATCGTCGACGACGGGGTGATCCGCTACAACCTCGACCGGCACGAGCACGGCGTCCTCGGCTCGGTGGTCTCGCTGCTTCCGCCGCACGTTCCGCACAACGGCCAGGCCGCGACCGCGCAGGGGTTTCGCAAGCGTGTGCTGTACCTCGACAGCGCCCAGCTGTCCGAGGCGATGATCGGTTGTGCGGTAGACACTCCCACCTTCACCGACCCGCTGCTGCACCGCCGTATCCGCCAGCTGCACGCGACACTCGCGCATCCCGGCGACGAGTTGGAGGCCGCCAGCCGCCTCGCGCTAGTCAACGACCGTCTCGGCGACCTGCTCCGCGGCAACGATCCGTCGTCTCGACGCCGAGATCCAGGGTTGGCTCACCGCCTGCGGGAACTGATCGATTCCCGTACCACAGAAGGCATTTCGCTCACCGAGGCCGCGGCCCGACTGCACGCTGACCCCACCCACCTCATCCGCGCATTCAGCCGCGAGTTCGGGATGCCACCGCACCAGTACCTGATCTCGCGCCGGGTCGATCGCGCCCGTCCATTGCTGCTGAGCGGCATGCCCGCCCGAGATGTGGCCGCCGCCACCGGCTTTCACGACCAGCCGCACCTGATCCGGCACTTCAAACGCATCCTCGGCACGACGCCCGGACAGTACGCACGCAGCGCTGACGGCCCGACGCTCGACTGAGCCAACCCGCAAAGTTGCGCGCTGCGGGCGTCCCCCGAACACCCACACCTCACCGCTGAACAGGGCCAATCGACGAGACGCACTGCAGCCCAGGACATCCCGCGAGGTAGAACGAGCCAACCAGCGCCGCCGAGCCCACTCGAAGATGCCGAGCATCAGCTCGGTCACCAAAGGCCCTCTTGTCGCAACCAACCGGTTGCGATACTCTATTGCAACCAATTGGTTGCTATACATGGAGGCTCCGTTGCCCGTACCCGATCGCATCGAGCGCGATCTCGAACTACCGCACCCACCCGAGAAGGTGTGGCATGCCCTGACCACCTCCGAAGGCCTCGGAAGCTGGTTCGGTTCCCGCGCCGAAATCGATGACCTGCGCCCCGGCGGCACAGTGCGGGTGTGGTGGCATGAGGACGGTCCATACACCCTGCAGATCCAGCTCGTCGATCCGCACAGCAGGTTCGTATTCACCTGGCCGATCGAAGGACTACCGCCCAGCGATCCACGCCGCACACAGGTGGAATTCACCCTGCGACCGACGCCCACCGGCACCCGGCTCACGGTGGTGGAAACCGGCTTCGCGCAACTGCCCGACGACCTGACCGAGGCCTACGAAGGCAACGTCAAGGGATGGGCGACGGAACTGGCCGAACTCGCCGGGTATCTCGATGCCGCGGCCTGACCATCCCGACGCCGAGCTGATAGCGCAGGCGGTATTCACCGCGCTGGCCGACCCGACGCGCCGCGGCATCCTCGCCGAACTCGCCGCGCACGGGCCGGCGACGGCGACCGACCTGGCCGACCGGCTGCCGATCTCGCGACAGGCGATCGCCAAACACCTGACCCTGCTGACCGAGGCCGGACTCGTCCACGCCGAACCGGGCGAGCGACGCCGGATCCATTATCACCTGCAAACCCAGCCGATGACGGTGGCTCAGTCCTTTCTCGCCGCACTCGCCCACAGCTGGGACGGACGCCTGAACGCGCTCCGCGACCACCTCGATCAGACCTAGGAGCACCGAACCATGGCCCCCACCTTCCGCGGCGGACACAACATCGCCATGAAACTTCCCAAAGCACAGTTCGACCGGACCGTCGCTTTCTACCGCGACACACTCGGCATGGATGTCACCGACAACAGTGGCGAAGCCGTCGCCGAGGGCGTCATCCAGAGCGCGGCAATCCAGTTCGGGCCCGTCACCCTGTGGCTCGACCGGGTCGACAACTATGCCCGCGCCGACCTCTGGCTGGAACTGTTCACCGACGACGTCGACCGCGCCACCGAGCACCTCGCCGCCCACGGAGTCCCGGTGCAGGACGAGCTGGAACCACTCCCCTCGACCATGAACGCCCACTGGATCAGCAACCCCGTCGGCATCCCGCATATCGTCCGTCTCCCCGACCACGATTGAGTCGGATCGGACGCTTCATCCGCTGTGTCACACTTGCTCGCCCTACGTCGTCATCCAGGTAGCAATGACGAGGCAACAAGAGCGAATGAGGACAGCAGTCATGGGTATCGAGGAATTGCGCGCCGTAACCCGCGGAAGCGTTGTGCTACCGGAAGATTCGGCGTTCGAGGCGGCAGCCCGGCCGTGGAACGTGGCGGTGGCGCAGTCGGTGGCCGCGGTGGTCGAGGTCGCCGACGCGCAGGACATCGCGAAAGTGCTGCAATACGCCGGTGTTTCGGGCCGGCGAGTGGTGACCCAACCCACCGGGCACGGCGCCACCGGGGATATCGACGAGTCGATTCTGGTGCGGACCGGTGCCCTGAACCACCTCGAGATCGATGCCGGACAGCGGGTGGCGCGGGTCGGCACCGGCGTGCAGTGGGGTGCGGTGCAGGCCGCGGCCGCCGCACACGGTCTCACCGGGCTAGCCGGTAGCAATCCCGTGGTCGGCATCACCGGGTACACGCTCGGCGGCGGATTCGGCTGGTTCGCACGCAAATACGGCTGGGCGGCGGACGCCGTGCGCGCGTTGCGCATTGTCGACGCCACCGGCCGTCAGCAGCGCGTCACCGCCGATTCGGACCCGGAGCTGTTCTGGGCATTGCGTGGCGGCGGTGGCGATTTCGCGATCGTCACCGAGATCGAGTTCGACCTGTTCCCGCTGCCGCAGCTGTACGGCGGCCGGGTGATGTGGTCGGCCGACCGCACCCGCGAGGCCTTCGACCTCTTCACCGAGCTCACCACCGAGGCACCCCGGGAACTGTCGGTGTGGTTGCAGCGCTACCAGATTCCCGGTGCCGCACCCACCGTTGCCATCGATTTCGCCTACCTCGGCGACGCCGAGGAGGGCCGGGCACTCACCGCGCGCCTCGACACGATCGACGGCGTACTCGCCGACACCCGAGGCGTCCTGACACCGGCCCAGATCGGCCAGATCACCGCCGAACCCACCGATCCGAGCCCGTCCCTCTCCCGCGGCGAACTGCTCACCGACCTCGACGACGCAGTGATCAAGACCCTCATCGACGCCCCCGTAGCGCCCTTGCTCAACATCCAAATCCGCGGTCTCGGAGGCGCATTGGCGGAAACACGGCCCGACGGCGGCGCGCGCGGACCCATCACCGAGCCCTACGCGCTATACATGCTCGGGCTCGGACTGCCGCATCTGCTCGACGACATCCGGACCAGGTTCACCGACATCCTCGGCGCGCTCGGCACCCACATCACCGGAGCCAAGCCGTACACCTTCCTGGCCCCCGGCGAGTCGGCCTCAGCGGCTTTCGACCCAGAGACGCTGGCGCGGCTGCGGCAGATCAAGCAGGACCGCGACCCGGCCGGTGTCATCCGCGCCAACTTCCCGGTCCACGGCTGAGCACAGGCGCTGGCGAAAGACCAACGGCCCGAGAATATCTCGGGCCGTTGCATGGCAAGTCCGCGTTAGGAAGCCAGCAGGTGTTGCGGGCAGTAGATGAGGACGCTTACTTCGGTGTCGGTGACACCCAGATGTCCCACACCGATCGAGGGATAGCGGCGATCGATGGCAATGAGCCTGGCTTTGTCGCCGGGTACCCCGTCGTCCAGAATTCCGCAGATCAGACGCGACGAATCGACATCGTCCTGCTTGAAATCCGGTGACCAATCCTGATGGTCCATCAGGAAGAACTTCAGCTCGTCTTGCGGAGTGAATGCGTTGGCGGCCCCGGCCCCCATCGTGATTCCGACCGCCGCCATTGCGGTGGCGACCACTGTCTTCAGCATGTGTACCTCGAAAGTTGCGACACGAAAGTGTCTGTGACGCACGGATATTGCCGTGGCTCCAGCCCCCGACCGGAGGTCGCTCACGCTACCCGAAGGCCGTCGCGGATCGCCACCGTCGCGGGGCAGACGCCGTCACGGCCGCCCGGGTGGCGCCGTCGGCGGTGATCACCATTCCGTTGGGGAAGGCGAGCCCGTCGGCGACTCGGCCACAGCGCTACTGAGCGCGGTAGACGACGATCCCTGGAACCGACCGCAGATATTCGGCCAAGGGTGAGTCGACCACCTTGTTGTTCGCCGCGAGCGAGGACGCGTTCCGGAAGACCGGACCGTCGGCGGTTTTCACGAGGATCCCGACATGCGTGACGTCCAACCCCGGCTGATCGGTGTAGGCCCCGAGGTAGTCGCCGGTGCGCAGACCACCGATGACGTTGTCGTCCACCGCCGCGCTGGGCAGGTAGGTCACGGCCCGATCGACCACCGGCAACCCGGGCAGATAGTTTCCGCCATCGGCCTTGGCGTTCAAGTGCTTGGCGACGGTGACCGCAGCGGTACTCAACGCACCGGTGATGTCGGTGGCGGCGATCCGCGGCGTGCTCACCCAGTCGCTGAAGAAATGCTTGCGCTGCCGGAAGTCGATGCGCCCCTCGGCATAACGGGTGTCGACCAGATTCGCGACGAACTGATCACGGTCGGTGGACCTGCTGAGCGCTTCGACGTAGTCGAGGTAGGTGAAGCAGTCCACGCGGCGGAAGTCGATGACGAGTTGCTCGGGCTGGGTCACCGAGCCGACGAGCATGTCGGCGCCGTACGGCGTGCCGGGGAACGGGCGCGACAGCAACTCGACGAGCTCGCCTTTGCTCGGCCCAGCGCCCGCGCGCGACGCCAGCAACGCGTCGATCTTGCCCGCCGTGACGTCGTCGATGTGCACCGCGGGCGCACCGACCGCCGCAGGCACCAGCGATGCCGCGCCACCCACGAGCACCAGCAGGACGAGCAACACACGAGCGATGGTCCGCACAAAGCCTCCAACATCCGTCGACACAGCCCCCACGGTAACCCGGCGGTCGCGCTGCCGGGTGCGCCTGCGCACGACAGTGGACCGTCGCAGCCCCCTGCGACGGTCCACCGACACGCTCGTCAGGCCACTATCTGCGCCCGCTTCTTGCTGACGCCCTTGATACCGACCGGCGTCACGGTGCCGGTACCGATGTGCAGATCCACGCACGAGTAGAACGCGCTGGGTGTGTCCGCGACGTTCCAGATGCCGAGCAGCTTCTGCGGCCCGGTGAAGGTGCCGAGGTTCACCGTGTGGGTGACGGCCCGCCCGCTCGGTGGCTGGTTCTTGCCATCGATCACTGCAACCCGCGTATCGCCGATCCAGTACTCGTAATTGTGGGTCCGGTGCAAGGCGGTGAGCGTCCAGGTGAACGTCACCGTGCTGCTGGTGTGGTGCACCTGCCACGGCTTGCTGTCGTCGTCCAGATCCGCCCAGCGCCCGTCACCGCCGCTGCAACTGCGTTGTCCCGGTGGCCCCTGCACGTTCTGCGGCTCGTACTTGACCGGGCCACACGGCAACAGACTTTGCGCACATTGCACCTGGCGGCTGGCCGGCGCGGAGAGGTAGCCGTACGCGTCAGCCGGTGCCGCGTGCAGGGCGGCCACGATGAACGGTGCGATAGTGGCCGCAGCGACGACAGACAGCATGCGCTGCTGCAGCGCCCGGGTCAGCGAGGCTGCCGTCATTTCCGGTCCCCGCGCCCGAACGGCCACGGCTCGATATCCCGCTCGTCCGGGCTACCCTGCATGTTCTGGTTGTTGAGACTGCCGGGGTAGAGGTATTCACTGGCGGGCCGCTTCCTTCCGTTGAGCCAAGCATCGAAGAACCCGTCCAGCTTCTTGGTGGTGCGGGACTGGATGAACTGACGGAACTCGGGGATCGACGTGTTGCCGTTCTTGTGCTTCTGCGCGAAATCGCGGACGGCGGTGAGGAATACGTCGTCGCCGATGTTGCGGCGCAAGGCGTGCAGGAACAGTGGGCCGCGGGAGTACACGGTGGTGAACTCCTTGCCCTTGCCGGGATCGTAGAGCGGTGTCGACCAGACGCCCTGCTGGTCGGCGCTCGCTAGCGCCCGCCGGTAGAGCTGGTCGGCGTTACGGCCTTGCACCCGCTCCGGGTAGAGGATGTCGGCGGTGTAGCTGGCGAAGCATTCGTTCAAGCAGATGTCGCGCCAGTCCTTGATCGACACCGAATCGCCCCACCACTGATGGGCGTTCTCATGGATCACCGTGTTCAGGTCCGTCCACGGCGCGTAGATCGGCCGTGTCTGGGTCTCCAGCGAGAATTGCAGATTGGTGTCCACGTAGATGCCGCCGCCGGATTCGAGCGGATACGGGCCGTACAGCTGTTCGGCGAAGGCGATCACGCCGGGCAGCTTCTTCTCCAGCTCCCGTTTCTGCTGGGCGCCACCCGGTGCGAAGAAGCTCTCCAACGGCGTATTCCCGGCCCGCTGCGTCAGGCGCGTGAACTTGTCGATCGCGATGGTCGTCAGGTACCCGATGATCGGGTCCTTGGCCTCCCAAGTGACGGTGTGCTTTCCGGTGCCCACGGGGACATCGGATGCGCGGACCCCGTTCGAGGCCACATCCCAACCGGTGGGCACGGTGGCCTTGACGGTGAAGGTCACCTTGTCCAGCGGTGTGTCGTTGAGCGGGTACCACGTTGTCGCCGAATGCGGTTCACCCGCCGCGAAGGCGCCACCGGACGGCGAGTAGGTCCAGCCGTTGCCCTTGGTGTCCGGCACGGTGCCCGCGTAGTCGACGACGACGGTGAACGGCTGCCCCAGCGGCAGTGCCGCCGCCGGGGTCACCACGAGCTCGTGCTCGCCGGACTTCTGGAAGCGGGCGGGCTGACCGTTGACGGCGACGGATCCGACTGCGGGACCGGCGTAGTCGAGGTTGAACCGGGACAGGTTCTGGGTCGCCTTCGCCGTGATCGTGGCCTTGCCCTTGAGGTTGTGGGTCGGCGGGTTGTAGTCGATGGCGACGTCGTAGTGGGTCGCGTCGTAGCCGCCGTTGCCGTCCTTCGGGTAGTACGGATCGCCCAGACCGTCGGAGCCCGGGGTCGGGTCGGCCGCGCCGGCGGCCGACCCGTTGGGCGTATCCGGCGGCGGAGCGGCCACCGCGGCGACGCCCGCGGTGAGGCTCAATGCGAGGGCCAAGGCCGACACGGCAACCGGACGCGATCTCAACGCGGCCGGGACGTGTGTCTCTCGCCAGTGGTGAATTCTCATGGGAGCCAACCTTTTCTAGGCGATCCGGCGGACCTCGGCCATGGCGATGCTCGATCGGATCTGTAATCGACTGCGGGAAAAGCCGACTCGGCAATCCGCAGGTACTGCCGGCGCACCGCGACCTACTGGGCGCCCAACCCTCGGGAGGTGACGAGCTGCTGTGCGGCACCGTTCAGCGACGGGGTCTGCCCTCGGGCTTCGCCCCGGTTTCGTGCCAGCTGTCCAGCACCCGGCCGGTGTTGTTGGCATCGATGAACAGGACCCACTGCGCGGATTGATCACCTTGCGTGCCTGCGCGTTTGATCGCGACCTTGTAGGCGGGCACCGCCACGCTGGAGGCCCCGTCCTTGGCGGCCAACTTCGGGTCGTACCACATGGCGGCCGTCGCGAAGACGGCGAACTTGCCGCGCGGCTGCTTGGTCTCCTGAGCCAGCGCGCGCACCGCGGTGTCCGCCACCGTCGCGGGCGGTGTGGTGGCGCCGGTCGGGTACTTGCCCTGCGTCTGCTGCGACAGCGCGCCACTCGCCGAGACGAGCGAGCCGTCGGCGGCCAGTGACTGCGCCACCTTCGCGCCGTAGACCGGCACCGCGTCGATTTCCTGCCGCAGCTCGACGGTGGCGCCTCGGCCGACCGGGGACGCCTTGTCCACGACCAGGTTGCCGATCGATTCGGCGCCGAAGACCCGTTGCATGCTCGGCGCCTGGGCCTGCGCGATCGCCTGCGCCTCGGACGGCACGCCCGCCGGCTTCGGCAGCGGGTTCTTGAAGATCACCTGCATGGCGATGCCGTCGGGATCGGTGAACACGTTCTTCGGGATGGTGGGGAGATCGAAAATGCCGGGAGCCGTAGTCGGCGAGGGGCTGGTGGTCGTCGAGGGGCCGGTGGTCGACGGCGCGATGGTGGTCGACGGACTGGTGGTCGACGTCGGCGCGGTAGTGGTGGTCGTCGTCGGATCGGTCGTGGTGGACGAGTAGGTCGTCGTCGGCTCGATCGTCGTGGTCGGTTCTGTCGTCGTCGTGGTGGGCTCGATCGTCGTGGTCGGGCCGGACGGTGACGGTGGAGTCGTGGGGGCCGACGTCGAAGGAGTGGTTGTCGGCGTGGTTGACGATGGCTGGGCGAAGGCACCGGAACTGGTTGTGAAAACCGTTGCCGCTAAAACGAACACCGCGGTAGCACTGACGCGAGCCGCCCTTCGATGTGGGTAATTCATATTCAAGTAGAACCACACCGTGGGCGCTGGATTCGACTGGGGAGTTACTGGGGAGTTCGTATCACGAGTTGATTAAGTTGCCCGATAGCACTATTCGATGCCGTGTACCGCACTTGCGCTCGGGCAGCGCTGCTTTCGGCGCAAATGCGCCGAAATACCGTGTCATCGAGCGCGGTTGACGCCGCGCGGACACTCCTGCGCGACGGCGTCATCCGCTGGATCTCCGGCGCCGCGTTCGACCCGGCACGGGTGCGCACCGGCGCTCCGTACCGAATAACGTTCGATGCCGACCGCGCCGACTCGGCGAGCGGTATCGCGGCGCCGAAGGATCGCCGGTGCGTGACCTGCGGATAAATGTCGATTCGCAAGTCACGCACCGTATCCCGAGGTAAAATGCACCATCATTTCGCCTGCAGCCGATCGCCGATTCGGGTGGCGAAGTCCTGCCAGTTGGCCGCGTTCTGCCGAGCCATATCGAGCACGAGATTCAGGCAGTGTTCCGGGATCCGATCCGCCAGATCGAGCGACTGCGTCGGCGTGCGCGGACTGGCGTCCAGCCAGCGCAATACCGTCCGGCCCGTCTCGGTGAGCCGCAGCGACGGATCGCGGCGCAGGCTCTGCAATACCGAGGAGGGGCAAACCCGCTCCGGCGGTGCCGGATCGGGTGTCATCGGCGCACCCTCGGTACCGTCGCAGGACTTTTTACGGCGCTGGTGTTCGACGTCCGGACGGCGCACTCGGCGCATCCGGCCGTCGCGGCCTAATCGATGCCTCGTCTGGGGAACATCCCCAGATGACTGCCTGCGCACCGCACCGACCGTCTTGTGGTCCAGCCCCGCCACCTCGGCGACCTTGCGGTCCGACCACAGCGGGTACATCCGCATGATGCGCAGGGAGGCGGCCTTGCGATCGAGGATCGAGAGCGGCAGGCCGTGGGCGATATTGGCCTGGACGGCGAGCACGAACGCCTCTTCCTCGGTGCCGTCGAAGAACTGTGCCCGGATGACGTTGGCCCCCTTCAATTTCGCGGCTTTCAGACGGTGCACACCGTCGATCAGCCGCATGGTTTCTCGGTGGACCAGGATCGGCGGCAGTTCCGCCTCCGTCGCTGCCAGCACCTGGGTATGTGCAGAGTCTTCAGCACGCACACGCAGTGCGCCACTGATGTCTATCGACTCGATAGGAATCTCGATGACTACGTCGGCAACTCCGACTCTCGCATCGTCGTCCACGTTCAACCTGTGTTCACTCACGGCGGTACTCCTGCGTCGAAGCCGAGATCATTCCGTAGCACACTTCGCCCCGCCGCCAGTACCGATCCGAACCGCCACAACAAGCCGGGACGAATCGATGCGGAAGGCACGTCGCTGTGCCGTGTCTGCGGTGACTAACTAGCGCGGACAGCAATATTTCACATTGGCAGAGTTCCAGCAACGATACGGTGTCGAAACGCCCCTGCATTCGCAATCTGCGGAACGCCAGCGTGATTCGCGGCGTTATTTGTGAATGGTGTTAACCTCGCGGCCCGGTTCGCCGACTTCCGGAAACATTTCGGAAACTACCAGTTCCAGCCCGGAACGGGCGTCGGCGTGGATACGCTCGAGAGTTGGACTTCTACCTCGGCGAAGAAGCCGACAACGGACATCCTTGTACGCCACCATATATGGTGAAACCGATTTTCTGCACACGATGACCACCCCCGGCGTCGCGGCGACAATAATTCTGAACACGATGACCACTCCGGTCGCCGCGCCGACAACACAGAGAATCCTGAACCATTCGAATCGGGACACAATGAACCGGCGGTATTCCCTATCCCAGGAATAACCGCTCGACCTACACCTCGTGCCGCGGGCACACCAATGCGGAGTTCGTGTTCAAGGCCCCTCTCGCACACGAAGAACAAGGCGGGTTCCGCCTTGTTCCGAACGATTTCACCCGAGGAACTCATCTGCCCGAACATCCCTCGTGTCCGATCCATCCTATCATCGGACCCCCCTCCCAGCAGCGCGACGGACGAAAATCGCAGGTCTGTCCACTGTACGAGATTCCATATAGCAGTGCATGTTTCGGTGATATAGGGGCCGGCGTTCGGTGCGCCGGTGGCAGAAGTTCTGTTGCCGACTTCGTGCCGGTTTCCGGCGCCCGGCCGCGCGGCTCCCAGGCGGCCTCCTTGTGACACCACTGCGCGCTGGCCTGATCGGACACGTCAACGGCGTGCTGGGCCGGTCGCCGGATCGCCTTCCGCCGAATCGTTTTCGCGGGCGACTACCCCCATCGCTCCCCTGAGACGGCCGGCCGCGCGATGCGGAATCACCCCTAGCTCCCCGGTACCGCCGGGAAATAGCGCTGCGGCGTGATGCCGTGCCGCACTGCCGATTTCTATGGTCGGGACATGCTCAACGTCGAACCGGATTCACTCGCTCTCCACGCATCCGCCCAGCACCGCATGCGTCCCACATTCACTCGACTGCGCGGCGGACTGACCCTCGCCGTGGCTGCGGTCGCCACCGCCGGCCTGGTCGGCGCGGCGACCGGCAGTGCCGCCGCCGGACCCGCAGCCGCCGCTGCCACCCCCGCCGCCGACTGCCTGTGGGCAGGCACCGGCCACGCGCAGGGCACGACCGTCGTGGCCGGTGACCGCGCTTTCACCTGTGCGACAGATCAACTCGGTGCGCCGCGCTGGGTTCGCGGGGCGGCCCGTGGCACGCCGGGCACCGTGGCCAACCCCGGCGCTCGCACCGATCCGGCAGGGACGTTCAGCGCCGGAGCTCAGCAGCCGGGCACCGAATACAACGACTATTGCGTGGGCACCCAGCTCGTCGGTGGTAGCGAGTCGGTGTACGAGGTGGTTTCCGACGGGGGTGCGCTGCATTGGAAGGCGGCGGGCCCGATCTCCCAGTGGGCCTTCCCCGCAGGCAGCGGACCGGTGCCGACCACCCGCTCGGCGAGCCTGTGCCTGCCGGATCCGGTGAGCTGGCCGCGCAACTGAGCGGGACCGCCTGCTCGGCGAATCAGTAAGCGATGAACAAGATCTCGTCGCGCGAGTACTCGTGCCCGGGATGATTCTCGGCCAGATGGGCCTGCGTCTTGGCCACCAGGTCGTCCTCGTCGGTCCCGACGATGGCTTCTCCGCAGGGGCAGTTCAGGTTTCGCTTCATCGACTGTCCTTTCCTCTCGATCGACAAGTCTAGGGTCTGTCGCAAAGTCCGGACGGATGCATCCGGGGGCTGGATCGCCGCCTGGCAAGGCGGAGGAGTTGCCGATACCGGGTTTGTATCGGCGACGACGACAACGCGGCCAGGCGGCGATCCAGCCCCCGGAGGCGCCGGATGGGACTTTGCGACAGACCCTAGGCTGGCGAGCATTCGGACCCGACGCGGCATCGGGTCGCGCTCGTGACAGCGCCGGGGTCCCCGGCGAGAGAAATAGACCGTTCGGGGTATACCCCTACACATCTCGGGGTACGCCGACTCGGCCGTCGGGCTGACGCGCGCGCAACGGAACCTTTGCCATCATGACGTCGAGCCGACCGTCGAGGAGGACCCACAAAGTGTTCACATTGCGCGGTTGCGCGCTGGCCCTGGCCGCGGCGCTGGCCGCAACCATCGCGCTGACCGCCTGCGAGCAGACCGCACCCGAGTCGACCGGTACGGCGGCGAAGATCACCCTGCCGCCGCTCAGCGGCCGCTACCCGGTCGGCACCGTCGACCTGCATCTGGTGGACTCGCGCCAGGATCCGTGGCATCCGGCCGACAAGCGGGAGTTGATGGTCACCGTGACCTACCCGGCGCAGCACACCGGCGACCGCGCACCGTGGATGTCGCGTGCCGTGGCGGACGCGGTCGACCGGCTCGCTTCGGACGCACCGATGCTCGGCCTGTCGCCGGGTGCGGTCGATTGGGGTGGCACCAAGCGCCAGGCGAGCACGGGGGTCGAGGTGGACCGCACCGGCGGCGCCTGGCCGGTCGTGCTGTTCTCGCACGGGTTCGGCGTGGTGCGCGAGCTCAACTCGGTCCGCACCGACGATCTGGCCAGCCACGGCTACGTCGTCGTATCCATCTCCCACACCTACGACGCGAAAGTGGTCGAATTCCCCGACGGCCGGGTGCTCGCCAGCGATGCCAAGCCGGATCCGCAGTACCTCGCGACCTCGATCGACGCGCGGGTGGCCGACACCGGGTTCGTGCTCGACCAGCTGACCCGCCTGGCCGGAGGCGCGAATCCGGACGCCGAAAACCGCGCGCTGCCAGCAGGGTTGGCGGAGGCGCTCGACCTGTCGAAGGTGGGCATGTTCGGTCATTCGCTGGGCGGCTACACGGCGGGCGAGGCGATGTTCCGCGATCCACGCATCGGCGCGGGGATCAACCTGGACGGCAGCATGGGCGTCGGCAAGCTCGGCGAGATCGTGCGCCACGGCGTGGATCGGCCGTTCATGCTGGTCGGCGCCGACGGTGTGCACCCGGAGACCAAGCGCGAGTTCGAGCACTCGCACGTAGACGACATGGATCCGAGCTGGCGCGAGTTCTGGACCAATCAGCATGGCTGGAAACGGGATCTGCACTTCGACGGCGCCGCGCACAACAGCTTCACCGATTTGCAGGTGGCGGTGCCGCAGTGTGCCAGCCTGCTGTCGCCGGAAACCCGGCAGCGCGAAGTCGGCACCATCCATCCGGCCCGGTCGGTGAGTGCGCAGCAGGACTACATCGCCGCCTTCTTCGACCTGCACCTGAAAGGCCTCCCCAGCGACCTGTTCGACGGGAACGATCCGCGCCATCCGGATACCCGGTTCATCCCCTGACCCGCGCCGCCGACCGGGCGGCCGGCGGGGTTCACCTAAGCTCCTGGGCTTATGGCCCTTCCCGCAACACTGCACAACTTCGCCGTCCAACTGGCCGACGTCGATCGCGACGTGTACCAGGACCTGGAGTTGCGGATCGCGCGCCACCCGTCCGAAACCGCCGAGTTCATGGTGACCCGACTGCTCGCCTACTGCCTCGAATACCAGGACGGCATCGCCTTCAGCGAGGGTGGCGTCTCGTCCACCGACGAGCCCGCGGTGCTGGTGCGCGACCTCACCGGCCGGCTCACCGCCTGGATCGAGGTCGGCGCGCCCGACGCGGAACGCCTGCACCGCGGCAGTAAACTCGCTGGCCGCGCCGCCGTCTACACCCATCGCGACCCGGCCAAGGTGCTGGCTCAACTCGCGGGCAAACGCATCCATCGCGCCGAAGCCATCCCCCTCTACAGCTTCGAGCGCGACTTCATCGACGCCGCCGTCGCCGCCGTTGACCGTCGCAACACCGCGACCCTGTCGATCACCGAACGCTCCCTGTACATGGACCTCAATGGCACCAACCTCACGTCCTCGGTCACCGAACACGCACTCGGCTGACCCCTATGGACGAAATGATTTGTGCCGAGAGTGCGCGACGATCGGTGAGCTGATCTTCGCCTAACCGTTTGCCGCGGTGCGGAGTCCAGCGGAAGTCGCCGAAAATTCCCGGCGCAGTGCGGTATTTCCGGTACTTGCGCGTGGCTTGCCGGGCGGTCGGCGACGAACAACTGCCGTCGGTTTGCTGACGCGGTGAGCAGCGGTTATCGGGGCTGTGCGGTCGAAATCACTTGCAGCGCAATGTTTTGGTCGCGTGTGTCGGGTACCCACGGAACGGTGCGATTTGCGCCGACCCGACGTCGATATCGAAGGACGCGATTCCACATGAGCACACGCGACATCACTACCTTGCTGGCGCAGCTGCGCGCCGTCCGCGATCTGACCAACACCGAAATCCAGGTCGCGGAGACCCGTATCGCGCAGGCGCGAACGGAGGCGGTGCGCCGCGAGTTGTCCGAGAACGCCGACAACGCCCGCGCCCGCACCGAGGCCATCGAGTCCGCCATCCGTGAACTCGGCGGTGTGCCCGCGCTGATCGGGCCGTTCATCGGCCGGGCCGCCGCCGCGGTCAAGGCCGTGGGTGAACAAGCCCAGCCGTTCGACGAGGCCCTGCTCGGCGACCTCACCCTCGAGCATCAGATCCTCGACCGCGCCCGCTACATCAAGGCCCTCGCGACCACCGCCCAGCGGCCCGATGTGGTGGCGCTGGCGGAGCGGTTGATCACCGCGCACTCGGCGACCGTGGACTGGCTGAGCACCGTGCTGGCCGAGGAGGCTCTCGGCGGGCCGGCGGCACTGCGCCGCACCCCGCTTCAGGCGGCCAGCGGCACCATCGTCAAGCTGGCCACCATCCCGGTCACCTGGTCCGCGCGCGGACTGGACCGTGCACTGGACACCTTCCGCTCCACCCCGCCCGCGCTCAGCGAGCTGCTCGCCCGGGGTGCGCGCGTGGGCGATGTCGCGGTGAAAACCCTCACCGCCTCGCGCGACGCCGCCCTGGAAACCGCCGAGCAGGTCACCCGGCGCGAGGGTGCGGACGGCACCGCCGACGCCTTGCATTCGTTCCGCACCGCCACCGGCGTCCTCGAATCTCGTGAGCTGCCGATCGGCGACTACGACGATTTGAACGTCAGCCAGGCGGTCGCGGCGATCAAGGAACTGACCGACCCCGCCGACGTACGCGCGGTCATCGCGTACGAGGAAACGAACAAGAACCGGCATGGTGTCGTCTCGGCCGCCCAGACGCGGCTCGCTGCGATCGCCCAGGACGTCACCGGTCTGAACTGAGTCCTGCCCCGTCGGAGGCCCCGCACTCGCGGTCACGAGTGCGGGGCCGTTGGGCTGCCCGAATTCGGTGATTACGGGCTGCCGTCGGCCCTCGCTCGATCTTGCATGGCGGCACCCATGTTCGGTCTCCGGGCCGGCAGACCGACGACTTCGGCGGCGGGAATCGTTCAGGCGGTGAAGGAATGGGGACCGAAGCGGCCCCACGCGATGAACACCGCAAGCGCGATATAGAGCAGATTCACCACCGCGAACTTGACACCACCGTGGCGCAGATGAACGATCATCGCGCCGATCATCAGCACCACCCAGCAGACGGCGGTGACCGGTACCAGGACCGGCACGATATCGAGCGCGGCGGGCAGGATCAGTCCGACCGCGGCCAGGATTTCGAGGACGCCGAGCGCCTTGATGAACCCGGCGCCGAAGTCCTCGGTCCATTCCCCGCCGGAGGTCGCGGCCAGTTTCTCCTTCGGCACGACCGTCTTGATGATGCCGCCGCCGAGGGCAACCGCGGCGAGCAGTCCGGCGGCGATCCACAGTGCGAGGTTCATGGGTTCTCCTTCGTTTTCACAGGTTCGGCCACAAGACACCGGGCGCTCGATCCTTGTGACACCGGGTGAGCCAGATCACTGATCCGGATAGTCTGTGCCGCCGCCTATTTCGCCCGGAAATTTTGCGAAACCTCCCCACTTCCACTGGGGAGATCCGGGGCGCGTGTTTCGTGTCACTATTCACAAAGTTGTTCAGAAATGACGGCGTACCCCACGGCCGTCAGCTGGGAAACACTCTCGCACAGCAGTTCTCGGTTTTCGCTCGGCCATACCCTGCGACGCTCCGCTCACTGCGAGCACATAGCAAATTCCCCAGCGTCCACCGGTCACGGGTTCGTCTGACTGTTCAGCACATTGCCCCCTGCACATCCCCTCCGAAGCGAGGCACCCCGTGAACCGCAAACGTCTTTTACCCATAGTCACCGCCTGCTTGATCCTGTCGCTCGGGACCGGCTCGGTGGCGGAGGCAGTGCCGGCACCGAGCATCGACAACGCCGACCCGGTGGCCGCCGCACCGTTCTGTTACGAAGAGCCCAACACGCCCCAAGCCGATATCAGCGACCTCAAAGCCCGCTTCTCCCGGTCGAATTGGATGCCGACCCTGCAGGCCATGTACAAGCGCCGCTGGCCGAGCGGCGAGAAGTTGGCGATCGCCCAGGCCAAGGACCCGTACTGGAATCAGTTCGTGGAAACGAGCAGCTTCGAAGCGTTCGCCGAGTCGATGATGGTGGCGATCCACGAGGAGACCCACATGTGGGACCTGGACGGGTCACGCACCGAATGGGACAAGTACACCGCGTCCTGGATCAACGCCTCGCAGCAGATGACGGCCATCCCGCTGCACGGCGGCTTCCCACGCAAAGAGATCCTGCCGTTGATCACGGACAAGCTCAGCGACGACATGGACGGTATCTATCTGCGCGATCGCGAGCAGGGTAACTATCGTATGCAAGGGGTGACCGCGGAGTTGAACGCCGGCCTGATGGGCTTGCCCGCCGCCACCGTGGTGCAGGAATACATCAAGGGAATCGGTGCCAGCAACTCCAGGGATATCGCCGCCACCAATCTCCGTTATCTGCTGCTGTACTTGCGCGTAGCCAAGAGCAAGCACGCCGACTACTGGGCAAAGATCAAGAACGAGCCCAAGCTCCGCGACCTCGTACTCACCCAATTCCTGCGCACCGCCTATTGGCTGGAGAAATCCGCCCCCTACGGCAGCAAGCTCGGCAGCCCCGACGCCGATAAGATCACCGCGAAGAACTACGCCCCCGAGAACATCGCCATTCTCGAAGAGTTCACCGGTCGCAAAGTCCGCATCGACGCCCAAAAGAATTGCACTGCCTGACATTCCGATACCGAACGGGAGTGCCACCGGACCGGACCACCGGCGGCACTCCCTCGACCTCAGAGCTCTCTGACAACTCCGCCATGCTCGTCGAGAATCGCGATGGACGGCGTACCGTCCATCGCGACCCGCAACTTGATCCGCGGCCGCCCTTGTGGATCACACAGTGTCAGAGCGGTACCCTCCTCGGTATCGGCGGAAAGTTGCACTGCCAGCGGATGTTTCGCCTCCTCGATCGGCGTCGTCGGATCCCCGATGTGCGTGATGACCAGCGCGGCACCACCCGCTTTGTCCTGCCAGCTGGTCTGCAAGTGGATGGCGTCGCCGTTGGGATAGTCGAGCGCGACCAGTGCCCCGTCACTGGCGGCGACGATGCCGCCCTTCTCATCACCGTTCTCGTCGTTGAACACCAGCGCCGAGCATTCGTCCGGACCGCCCCGTGTCTGCGCGGGATAGGTCTTGCCGCCCAGAATGATCGGCGGTTTCTTCGTCGCCAGCAGGAAACGCTGCGTGCCGCGCCGATCGACGACCGTGAACGAGCTTTCCGCTGTGGACGGATCCTCGTCCGCCTCGGTGAGCCTTCCGACACCCACCCCCACCCCGACTCCCGCAACGGCCGCTGCGGAGCCGACGATGACCGCGCGTCGGTTGGTCAGTCCACTTCTTGATTCATCTCCCACCACTCGATGATCCTATTGGCGGGCTACTCATTTCGCCTTGGCAATGAACCAGGACGCCGAAGGGCGGGTCGGCCCGGGGTCTGGCCGGCCTGGATATGATCTTCGGGATGGGCCCGGCCGGGCCCGCTGAGACCGAGATTGCCGCGATGCCTGCACAACCCGACCTGGCCGATGTGATCGAGGCCCTGCACTCGGACCTTGCCGAGTGGATGGGCTCGAATGCGCCACCGAAGGTGTTCGACCGGTTCGCCAATGCGCTGGACGAGAAGTTTTCGTCGGTGACCACGGTCGGGCAGGTGATCGATCGGGACACGCTGCTGGCGGGGGTGTGGTCGGCGCGTAATGCGCAGCCGGGATTCGATATCGCGATCACCGGTATCGAGGAGATCGCGCAGAGCGGCAGCATTGTCACCGTCCGGTTCGTCGCCGAGAACCGGTTGGGCGACAACCGGACTCGTCGGCTGGTCACCGCGATACTGCTCAGGACCGACCACGGGTACATGTGGCGGTCGGTCCACGAGACCGCTGCGGCCGCATGAGTTCCGGTTACCGCATCGGGTCTACGGCACCTTCTCGATCAGCCGCATGACGCCGGTCAACGTCGCGGCATAGCTGGGTTCGGTGGCGTAGCCGGCCGCGGCGACTTCGCGGGCGAAGGCGTAGGGGTCGGCGGTGTACGCGAAGGCCTTGGCGTAGCGCGGCGCGAGCAGTACGCGAGCGTGGCCGTCGAACGACGCTGCCGGCGAAGCGAAGGCGCGGAACCAGGCCTTCACGACGTAGGTGTAGCGGCCGTCCGGGCGCGGCGTCACGGAGATGACCTCGGGGTAGCTCCGCACGTTCGGGGTGGCGTGCACCTCGGTGGTGGTGCAGAGCCTGCGCTGCGACTCCGGCACGCTCGTCGCCGCCTTGATGCCGAAGAAGTTGTTTCCGCAGGCTTTTGCGCCCCAGCCGGTTTCGAGCGCGGCCTGGCCGAGGGTGACCAGCCAGGGGATGCGACTGCGGGTTTCGTTCGTTTGCGCGTGCGGACGGTACTTCCGCACGAACTCGACGACGTGTGCTGGGATGCGACCGGCCGGCTTCGGTTTCGGCACGGGGGTCGGTGTCGGCGTCGGTGCGGCATTCCCGCCGAGACCTGGAACCGGCCCGGCGAACAGTGGACTCGGCGTCCGTGCGCCTTCCCAGCTGAGATCGACGTGGATGTGGTCGGTGTGCGGATTGCTACCCCCGTAGGGCCGCCACCCGTTGGCGCGGAACTGCCAACCCCACTGCCTGCGATTCCAGATGATGTATGCCACTTGCAGTTCCACCGCGTTGGCCTGCAGCCACGCGAGGTAAGCGTCCACCTGCGCGCGCTGCGCCGGGTCCGCCGCGTTCGCGTACAGATCGATCGCCCGGCCCTCGCCGTGGAGTGACGGGGTACCGAATGTGGTGGAACGGCAGTTGAATGTGCCGGCCTTCCGCCCGGTCAACCGCTTCCACTGATCGGCCATTGCCCGTGCTCCGGGCTGCTCGCCCGTCGTGCATTTAGTGAAGGTGCCGCGACGGACGATGCCCGCGGCGCGATCGGGCGTCCGAGTCGGCGTTGGTGTGGGCGTCGGGACGGGCTTTGGCGTGGGGACGGGCTTTGGCGTTGGCGTACCGCGGTTTCGGCGATACTGCCGAACGTGCGCGAGCGCGGCGGCATTGGCTTTGCCCGACATATAGGTCCAGGTGTCCGGCCGCCCCCGCACGTCGATGTGCGCGAAATTCCCACCGATACCGAGGGCAATGTCATTGCCACAGGCGTCGATCGCGAGTTCGGCGATCTGCAGCCCGGTGAGCCCGGCAATGGTGATGTCGGCGGCTTGCCCGCTGCAATGCCTGCTGAGCGTCGGTTTCTTCCCGCGAGCGCGGTAAACGGCCACGTTGCTCGCCCAGGAGCGGTAGCCCGAGCTGATCTTCACCGGTCGCCCCGCGCGCTCGCGGATGGCCTGTAGGCAGCGCACGAGGGCAGGCGAGATACGTGCCCGATCGGCGGGTCGTCCACCGCTGCTGACGAGTTCACCGACGGTAAAGTTCGGCGCCAGCTTCTTCTTGCGTACCTCCGGGCCGGTGTCATAGAGCGGGAGACCGGTGTTGTTCGGATCCCAATGCTCTTGACCGGCGGCGGACGGGCCGGGCCGCGCAGTGAGCACCAGTCCGGAGGGGAAGGCCTCGGCTTCGAAGAAGGCCTCGGCGAAGGCTTCGTCGAACTCGTGCTGTTCGACCGCACCGGACTCCTCGGCCTCGTCGACCACCTCGTCACCGAAGTCCTCGGCATCGATGTCCTCGGAGTCCGCCTCGTGGTCGTATTCGGCAGTGCCCGGATAGTTTTCGCGGACAGGCCACTCGGCATAGGTCGTCATGACTCCGCCTCCGATCGCGTCAGTAGGTGTTCTGGTAGACCCGGGTGCGGCGTTCTCTCGGCCGCGCGGGTGCCGGTGCGGGGGCGCGCGCCCCGAGGTCGGCCAGGGTTACCACGGCGCTTCCGCTGGTCCAGAAGTTCTTCGCCTGTCCGCGCGCCACGAGTTCCACGCATGCCGCGTGCGCGCATTGGCTCACGCCCGGCCTGGCGGGATGGAATTCGTAGTAGTCGAGCATCGAGATCTCGATCCGGGTGCCTAGCTTCTTGCGCCAATCCTTCGCGACGGGCGGCAGCACCCGCCACTGCACGCAGTCGATGGCGCCGTAGGCGAATTGCAGTTCGCTGTCGCGGTATTCGCTCTGTTCGATCCGGGTCACGCCGGACGAGCCGCCGCGCGCCATCGACTTGCGGATCTTCTCGCGCACGCCGGCCGACCGCTTGATCATGTCGGCGACGTCGATGGTGACCTCGGTGCCGCTGGCGCCGAGGAAATGGGCGAACAGCCGTGCCGCGAGCGGACCCGCGGCCACCACGCGCGCCATCGAGAAGATCGCCACATCGCGGGGATCACCGAACGCGCACGCGCAGTCGATCGCCGATTTGGGGTCGAGGCGATGTGTGGTCAAGCTGCAACGCTTGCGGAACCGCTTCTGCACCTCGCTCCACGGGGCCTCCGGCTTGCAGTCGTCCTGCGCCGGCCTGCACTTTCCGAGGCTGCGGCGCGAGGGTTTCGCCGGGCACGGCGCTTCGGACGACTCGCCTTCCTTGCCCCTGCAGCCGCACTCGTGCGATGGCGACTCACCGAGGTAATCGTCTGCTTCCCAAGAGGTTTCGCCCCAGTACTCGCCGTCGCCCTCCTGCGGAGTCCACAGCTCATCGCTGCTCTCGCCGGGCAGTACTCCCCCGCGCAAGTCGGCGGAGGCGTCGGCCAACAGCTGCCAGCCGAAGCGACGGGGAATATCGTTGTGCGGCACTCGTGTTCGCTCTACTCGGAAGTTCGGCGAAGCGGCACCCCGGACCGCCGCGGCGACCTGCTTGCTCGCCCGCGCAGTGCCCTCACCTGGGCGATACAGCACACGCAACGCACCCGTGCCCGCCGCCATACGCTTGCGCGCCCAGGTGATCAGTGCCTTCGGGTCGTTGTACAACGCGTCGAAGGTGTGCACCTCGTCGGGATCGGTGTGGCCGAGAATGGCCATCAGTGCCGCGCCCCCGCCGGAGTGCGCGGTCAGGATCAATCGGTTGCGGCGCACGGTGGTCCCGGTCGCGGCACCGAACCTAGCCAGGGCGTCGTCGATCAATCGTTGCAGCGCACCAGGTTTGGTGAGTGCGGGGAACGTGTAGCGCGCCGGATTGCCCTTCGGCTGGTGGTGGCCGCGCGGCAGGATCAGCAGCGTCGGGATGGTGCGCCCGACGACCGACGGCTTGGCCGGATCGGTGAAATCCAGTCCGCTGATGGGCTTCTTGTGCTTCACGATGTTCATGGCCGCACCCTGTCCGGCGTAGCCGTGCAGGTGGACGACGACATCGACGACCGAGGGTTCGACCATGCCGTTCCACTCGACGAGCAGGTCCGGTGGGGTGCCCGCGTGGGTGCGGAGCAGCGGATGACGTTTGACGATCAACCGGCCGGGCGTCACCGGGGTCGGTGGGGGGTCCTCGTAGTCGGCGTTCTCGTAATCGGCTTCCGCGTAGTCGGCATTCTCGTAGTCCGCGTTCTCGTAGTCCGCGTCCTCGTAGTCCGCGTCCTCGTAGTCGGCCTCCTCATAGCCGCCGACTTCATAGTCGGCATCCTCGGAGTCAGCGGCTTCGTATCCGGCAGACTCGTAGCCCGCGGCTCCATATGCGGCAGACTCGTCGCCCGAGGCTTCGTAGTCGGCGTTCTCGTAGCCCGAGGCTGCGGGTTCAGCGTTCTCATAGTCGGCCGCCTCATACCCGGCGTACCCGTAGCTCGCGGCTTCGGGCTCAGCGTCCTCGTAGCCCGAGGCTTCGTACCCGGCGTACTCGTAGCCGGCGGATTCGGGATCAGTGGTCTCGTAACCGCTGGCTTCGTACCCGCCGTACTCGGAGTCCGCAGCTTCCGGCTCAGCATCCTCGGAGTCAGCCGCTTCGTACCCGGCAGACTCGTAGCCCGCATCCTCGTTGTCAGCCGCTCGGTCAGCAGCATCCTCGAAGTAGGCCACCTCATTCTCGGCTTCGAGATCCCCGTCCTCCTGGCCGTAAGTGGCTCCGTAGGTGAAGCTCTCGCCGGCCTCCGGGTCACCCACATCCTCGGCGAACACATCTTCGCGAGTGGGCCACCCGCCGGGATCAGGCGTCGACTCGGGCGAGGCGAAGATCGACGATTCGGCAACGGTACTCATATCAGGCTCCCTCGTAATCGCGCGGTGGCGAACGACTCGGCGTCCCAACGGCTCAGAGCCGAGGGGCGACTCGTCGATGTCCGTTCGTCACCGGGGCCGCCGGTGCGGTGGCGCCGGAAAGCACGCCTGCGGGCAGCAGTTTCGCCGGTTGCGCGGAACGGACCTGGTTCGTGCTGCGGCGCATGGTGACGGCGAGGTCCTTGACCCGCTCTCCCGTCGCCGACTGCCACAGATCGATAATTCGGTTCATCGTCTGCGCGGGTCCGGGCCCCGGCACCCCGGTGGAGCGGTAGAGCAGCTCGGCTTGCGGCTGCGTGTCGAACACACCGAGCTCGATCGCCCACAGCAGGGGTGATACCAGGGACGCGAGTTCGAAGAGCTCACGCGCCTGCCGAGAGGGTGCGACGCCGACCCTGGCACCGACGGTGGCGAGGCGGTCGGCGGGATTGCCGCCCGCGATGCCCGCATTCGCGCTGAGGTCGCGCACCACCGCGCTTTCGTAGTCGACGGTGAGGTGGAACCAGTTCAGCAGGCAGGAGTAGCTGAACTCTTCGCGCGACAGCATCCCGCCGAGGCGGCGCAGCCGCAGCATCTCCGCGAGGGTCTGGCACAGGTAGCCGATGTAGCTGGCGTCGGTCGGATTCGAGCCGGAGGTGTTGCGCTCGTTCTCGATACCGAGCCAGATCTGACGCAGCAGTTCGTTCCAGATCTCGATGAACCGAATGTTGCTCGCGGCGCCCGTGTCTCGCTTCCAGGCCTGACTGTCGGCACCGGGTGCGGGATGGGGCAGGTCGAGTCCGAACATGCGCCAGTAGGCATTTCGCCGGTTCACCCGGGCGTCCGGCCGCAGCTGACTGGTCAGCCCGCCCACCCGGAACAGCGGCGGATCACGGAAGAACAGTTCTTCGGTGGCCCGGACCCAGGTCATGGTCTCCACCGAGGGCGCGGGCAGTGTTTCACCGACGACATAGCGCCGCACCACTTCCGCGAAGATCTCGACGACGCCGGTGCTCTCCACCAGGTAGGCGTAGAACATGTGGTCCCAGAGCGGCACCACCTGCGGGTCGGTGGTCGGGTTGTAACCCAGCGGCGGAGTGAACGGCGGCGTCCCCGTGGTCGGTCCGTGCACACCGGACTTGAACGATTCCCTGATCAGGTTGTCCGGGAGCTGCGTCATCCGGACGGCGGCCGGGTCGCCGAGCGGTACCTGGGTCTGATTGAAGACCTTGGGCCAGCTGCTGATTCCGCCTTGCGCCCAGACCTCGTCCAGCCATCGGCTCAACTGCTCGGGATGGAATGTGAAGACCGCGTCGGCCGGCGTGAGCGAGCCGGTGAGCGGGGGGAGCTTGGTAGCCAACTGTCGGAACATGGCGCTGCCTTCCTTAAATTGCTTGCGGCGAAACGGTGTTCGCGGCGACTCGGGAACCGCCACCGGTGTCGATCGGCGCGAACGTCACGAAGCTCACGAGCCGGATCCGCTCATGGCAGTCCTGGATCTGCACCGCGATCGCATCCTGGGGATACTCGAGATCGAACGTCGTCGGTGTATCGCAATCGCCGCCGTTGCCGCCGTCTCTGTTCTCCTGGTCGTAGACGTAGTGCACCTCGGGGGCGAGGTTGCCGCGGTGGATGACCACGACCCGCTCCGCATACCGCGGCAGCCTCCGCTTGAAGAACAGCATCTTGCGATGCACATCCACCTGCGCGGGCAGCGCCTGCGCCACCGGCCCTTTGGACGAGAGATTGCGTGATTGCAACGCGTACTGCAGCTCCGAGAAGATCGACAGCGTCAAGTCGTTGCCGTCGTGGAGCGTGTTCGTCTCGGGGCTGTCGGGTTGCCGGTACTGCTGGAGTACACCGGTGAACAACTGGATCAGCTGATCCACGTCCACCGTCGCCTTGCCTGGCTCGTTATCCATCTCGGTCTCCTATCTGTGCGTTCAGGCGGCGACGCGGTCGCCGCCACCCATCCGTCGCAGCCATGTCTCCATTTCCGATGGCGCGGTGGACGATTCGAGACCGCGCAGCACGGTCAGCGCCAGGATTCGCATCGGCTCGACCCGCTGCAGGTGGGTCGAGGTGTACAGCGAGGCCCCCGCGCGATCGGCCAGCCGGGTGAGCTCACCCGGCGATACGCGCCGCGGGTCGGCCAGGGTCGACAGCGGCACCCCGTGGAATGCGCGCATCGGCATTCGAGTGCACACGTCGACGATCGCGGGCAGCAGCGGCATGCTGGCCGCCATGATCGCGGCGACATCCGAAGGGGCTTGCGTGAGTGGGTGTCTGGCCTGCCAGCGTGCCGCGAGCGCGTCCCACGGCCCCTGGCCGAACCAGGCCCGGCACAGCGCGGCGTTGAACTGCACGCGCAGCGCCGACACCGGATGCGGGTCGCCGAACGGCATTCGGAACACCTGGCTGGACGGACCGTCCACGACGGTCGCCAAGGCCGGCACCGGTGCGTAGCCGAGCAGGCAGAAGGCATACACATCGGCCGCCACCTCGGACGCCCAGCTCTGCCACGCCTCTGCGGCGATCGGGCTGTGCGGGGCGAGGGCGGCGTGCAGTGCGGCCGCCAATTCCTTTGTCCAGCCGGTCAAATGGGCAACCTGATGGCCGGTCTCATGGACCAGCGAGGTGGGCTGCCACAAGTTGTGCCGCGTGATCTTGACGGCCGCGGCGGGCGACAGCGAGGCGTCCCAGAGCCGCGCACCGGCCCGCAGAATCGACGCACCCATACCCTTGTCGAGGTAGGTCAGCACCGAGGGCGTGTCGATACCCAACGGCCGCAACACCTGATCCATGCTGTGCACGGCCAAGGCGTCCAGCCCACGCAGCACCGCGGCGAGGCGCGGATTCGTGCGGGTGTTCACCGCATCGCAGTAGAAGTCGACCATCGCCTCGGCGCGGCTGTACCTGCGTCGCAGCGTAAGCAGTTCCGCGCGTGCGGTTTTCAGATCGGACTGGGTCGTCGCGCCTTTGATCGTGAAGATCGTCCGGTCGGCCTGCGCGGTGAGCCTGCGCGCCTGGCCGCCGAGGCTCGCCCGGACGCTGAGCCCGAGGTAGGACTCGAGCTCGCGCCAGGACGCCGGCGACGCACTCACCTCGAGGTCACCCAGCGCCGCGCAGGCGCGCCGCCAGTGCCTCGCCTCGGTGGCGAGCGCGGCTGTCTCGGTGGCGAATCGGGCGTCCATCACTTCAGTCCGGGCGTCGCGACGACTTCGGGGGCCGGGAGTTGTGCCGATTCCGCCTGGACGCCGGTGAACGTCACCGCCAAGGTGACCCCGTCGGCCGGATCGGCTACGGCAGCGGCGAATTGAGCGCCGCGTTGCGCGAGGTAGGTGGCCAGGCCGGTGCTGGTCGCGGCGGTCAGTTCGCCGGCCAGCTTGGCGGCCGCGACCGGATCGGTGACCAGCTGCGCTTTCAACAACCGCCGGGCGATCCGATACTGCAGGCGGGGCAGGAAGATCTCGCGCAACGCCGACAGCACGGCGGGCAGATCACGCTGACCGGCGGGTGCGGCCCGTTGCAGGCGGGCCTGCAATCCGCGAGCTCGTCGCTCGGACAGCTTGATCACGATGCCCAGGCGCTTCGACGCGGGATCCCAGCGGACCGTGGTCAGCCTGCGCGGCCGCCGGGCCTTGCGGGCTGGCAGCTTCGCCACCCGGACCCGGAAGTACCGCTGTCCGGGCACAGGCCGGTAGGCGCCCGGCGCGGTCCCGACCTTGCGGCGGCGGCCCAGCGCAGGCTCGCGAAGCAGCAGTCCGGCGGCCTCCGCGGTGAGCGGCTGGAATTCATCGGCACCGGGATGCTCTGCGGCAGGCAGGGTTTCGTCTCGGGTCAGGTGGCCAAGCATGGTGCCGGGCAGGGTCTCGTAGAGATCTATCTCCGCGTGCACGGGCCAGCGGTCGACGCCGCGGTCGAGCAGATACGTCTCCAGCGTGCCGCCGTCGTTCCAGCGCACCGCCCGCGCGACCTGCCGCGGGATCGGCATCGCGAAAACCCTGGTGTACTTGCGGAATCGGTAGCGTGGCTTGGTCGAGCGCGGCATCATCACCCAGAAGCCGCCCTCCTCGGAGGTCTCGCGTTCCGGCAGGTCGGCGCGCAGCAGCCGGTCCGGCAGGTAGGCGGCGGCCGACTCGGCGAACGCGCGCTGCACCGCGGCACTGACCTGCAACGGGTCGGTGAACGCCTCATCCGGCAGTTCGTCGAGCACCCGGGTCACCGTGGCCTCGACGGCCGAGGCCAGTGCCTCGCCGGGGATCGTATCTTCTTCTTGCCCTGCGGTTTCCAGGCCGAGCGCGGTGAATCCGACGCCGACCACCGCGCGGGCGATCATCACCGACGGGTCCTGCCCGGCGATCTTCCCGATGGTGCGCGCGGCGTCCGGGCCGACCATGCCCTTGATCAGCTTGGCCAGCGGCTGCGCGATCAGATTGACCAGTTTGGCCCGGGCGCCGGTGACTTTCAGCCCCAGCTTGAGCAGCGGCCGGATCGCCAGCACCGCGGGAATGAATTGCTCGATCTCGGCGATCGGCTCCTCCGACCCGGTGTAGGCGCTCAACTGTGCGGCGAGCCGGGCGCGGGCGTCATCCAGCTCGGCGACCGTATTGTGTTCCGGCTCTTCGGCATCGACCTCGTCGAACTCGTCCGCGCCTG
This sequence comes from Nocardia suismassiliense, assembly GCF_900269665.1. Taxonomy (GTDB): domain Bacteria; phylum Actinomycetota; class Actinomycetes; order Mycobacteriales; family Mycobacteriaceae; genus Nocardia; species Nocardia suismassiliense. The sequence continues at coordinate 3,321,907 of NZ_LT985361.1, read as the reverse complement.
CCTCGTCGGCTTCGCCGGCTTCTTCGGCGCTGAACATCGCGAAGAGTTGCTGATCGAAGGCCTCCGACATTTCGGCCGCGGTGCCGGATTCGTCGGCGCCTTCGTCGGCTTCGTCCGACGCTTCGTCGGCGGTCTCACCGATGCCGAGACGCTTGGCCAGGATCGGCACCAGCGGGCGGATCTCGGCGGGCAGGATTCGGGTCAGCGGGTTCAGCAGTTTGGCGACCACCCCTTTGAGCAGGGAAAGCCCGATCTTCTTCAATCGTGCGAGCAGCGGCCCGATCAGGTGCTTGCCGATTGTCTGCAGGCCACTCTTGATGGTCTTCAGGCCGCTCTTGGCAATACCGATGACGCCCTTCACCGGATTCTTCACGAACCCGATCGCCTGCCGGACCTTCTGCTTGATGACCGACTTCACCTTGCGCACGATCTTGCCGAGGAAATTCTCGAACACCTCGGACCCGAGCGCACCGGGCGACTCCAGGGAATCAAGCAATTCGTCGAGTTCCTGCTCGGCGAGCCCGTGCAGATCGGCGTTCTCCAGCCCGCCGGCGAAATTGTCGATGGTGCGTTCCCACTCGGTGATCAGCGGCGCGATCCACTCTTGCAGCGACTCGCGGCATTCGGCCTCCGACGGCGTCATCGACCACTGCTGCGCGTCGGCGAGCGCGCGGGCCGCGCCCTCGTCGAGCAGCTGCTCCAGCGCCTCGGTGAACTCCTCGTCGCGCAAGGCCTCGAGGAACTCGGTGGCCAGCTGCGACTGCTCGTCGGCCGCCGAATAGGCGCTCTCGCCGAAGGGAGATTCGGTGAACGAGTAGCTCTCGAACGGCGACTCGTCGAACTCCGCGGTCGACTGTTCGACCGCTTCATCCACCGCCTCACCGAAGGGCGAGAGCCCGGAGAAGGGCGAAACATAGTCCTCGGTAGCACCGCGAGACTCGGTGTAAGAGTCACTGCGCATTGTGGTCACCTCCGCAAACGACGGGCGTTTCGGATCACTGTGCGCGGCCACGGTGTGCGCGAGCGTCAACGCTTTGTCTCGTCGTTCGCGGGATTGTCGTGCAGCTCGGCGAGCAGCTCGCCGACCCGGGTCAGCGACGCGTCGATATCGGCGAACACCCATTCCTGTCCGGCGCCCACCTCGCCGGCACCCGTCAGTACTCGGATGATCAGTCGCCCGCGATCACGCCAGGCCCGCACCACGATGGTCTTGCTCTCGGGTCCACTCACCGGAACACCCTCGCGCGTGGCCATACCAACTCCCGTCAACGCCGCGTGGGCGGCGTTGACGCGGCGTTGACGCGCGCGCAGCATCGCGTCGGCACGCTTGCTGCACCGGCCACAACCCGGCCGGTGACCGAGGGAGGCTTCGATGCAGCTCGCCATCTGTTTGCTCGGCGGATTCGCATTGCGGGTCGACGCGAACCACGTTGCCGTGCCGCAACATTCGCGCCGCGTGCTGGCGTATCTGGCGCTGGACCAGATCGCCGAACCCGACTGCGACCGCGGGGTACTCGCCGAGCGGCTGTGGCCCGACGCGACCGCGGATCGTTCGCGGGCCAGCCTGCGCACCGCGCTGTGGCGGATCCGGCAGGCCAGCCCCGCGCTGGTGCACGGGGCAGGCGGCCGGGTGCGTCTCGGCGCCGACGTGCAGGTCGACGTGCACGAGTTCCGCGGCAACGCCGAGCGGATGCTGGCCGCGCAGCAGGACTGTGCGCGTGACCGCGCCGCCTTGCTGGCACGCACCAACGATCTGCTGCCCGGCTGGGACGAGACGTGGCTGCTGCTGGCACGGGAACAGTTGCGGCAGATGCGGTTACACGCACTGGAGGTGGACGCGCGCAAGCTCGCGGAGCGCGGACGCTACCCGGAGGCGATCGATGTGATGCTCGCGGTGGTCGCCGAGGAGCCGCTGCGTGAGTCGGCGCAGGCGGCCTTGATCGAAGCGCACCTGTGCGAGGGCAATGTGGTGGAGGCGCGCAGGCAATTGCGCATGTTCACCGACCTGCTCTGGACCGAGCTGAGCATCCGGCCATCGCCGGAGCTGTTCGGCCGGGTCGGCATGGTCGCGCCGCCGCCACCCACGCCGCGTTCAGTCAATGGTCATGTCGCGCTGCGCAATCGACGGCGGCTCCCGCACCCGAGTGCCTGACGCCGGATGGGAGCGGCGGGCGTGCACCGACGCCAGTATCGATATCCGGGTGCCGCGCGCGGGCAGTTGCGCCGCGGGTAGGCGGGCCGACACCGTGCGCCAGCGGCCCGGTGCGAGATCGAAACCTACTGTTGCCGTCTGCGCGGGGAAGAAGTCGGTGGGAAAGGTGGGTGGTGTCGCCGTCGTGGTTCGGACGGTGAAGGTGACGACGAAGTGCCGGCACGGTCCGGCCTTCGCACCGTTACGCACGCGGGCGTGAATCCAGTTGTCGTGTCCGGATTTCGGGTTGACGTGGGTGGCCATGCCGTCGGCGGCGCGGCGCACCCACAGTGCGGGGGCGGTGACGAATTCGATGCGCGCGTCGGGGGTGGGCTCTGCGAAGCCGTAAACGAAGCGGTGGAACGCGTCTACGAGATCCGTTGCGCCGGAACGGGTGATCAGGTGCGTTTCCAGTTCGCCTGTGCTGAGCGGTGTTCCACGGCGGGAGCGGTACAACTCGCCCATCAGCGTGCGCAGCCGGTCGGCACCGAGCCGCTGCGCCACACCACGGAAGAAGCGACTGCCCGCGTCGTATGCGGACGCCGGTGTGGTGCGCTGAAATGGTTTGCGCGAGCACAGCTCCACCGGTGGCAGCGTGAAGTCGAAAGGCTCGGTCAGGGTGTCGCCGTCGTCGCGGAAGCTGGTGTACGCCTCGTCCCACCAGCCGTCGGACTGCGCTGCCGGGGTGATGCCGCGAGCGAACCAGGAGTGGAACACTTCATGGCCGAGCGCGCCCGCGGAGGTGGTTGCCGCTCCGGCGTATTCCATTCCGCCACCGGCGCCGTGGAAGAAGCACACGAATCGGTCGGCGAGGAATGCGCCGTAGGTTGTTTCGTTCTCCGCGAGCAGCGTGCCGATGCGACTGTTCAGCGCGGGTAGATTCTCCTGCCCGCCAACAGGTTTCCACGTTTCCACTACCACCGACCGCCGGGAAATCGGCAGTACCACGGTCGACGACCGGAACAGCAGCGCGTCGGAAGGGCGGAGTTCGAGCAGCGACGACATGGTGGTGAACCAGTCCGGGAAGCGCACCGACCACGCGTTCACGCCGACCACGGTGGCCGAACCATTGGTGATGAGTGAATGCGCGGTCGTGGTGCCGGTGATCCGTAGTTCGAGCGTCCACGCAAACTGGTCGAAGGGCAGGTTCGACGGGAACCAGGCTTCGAGATAGCGGCCCGCAAACAGGTCGGACATGCCGAACGACCAGCGGATCCGCCCGTTCGACCCGTGCAGCACCGGCGGGTAGGCGCCGCCGAGGTCGGCGTCCGGAGTCGCCAGCTGGTAGGTGAGGTCGAGCCGGTGCGCCGATCCCGCTGCCTGCTCGACACCGATGAGCCGGATCGAGCTGTGCGGTCCCGCGCCGACATCGCGCGGAGCGATCTTCGCGACATCGAGCTTTGCCCCGTCGAGCAGGCAGGTCCGCACGGTTTGGCGCAGGTCGAAGATCGGTGATCCGGCGTGCGGGCCGACTACGTAGTCGAGCGTCGCCTCGACGGTGCCGGTACCGGTCGCGGCGTCGAGGGTGACCACGGCACGCAGGTCCCGGATGTGCATCGGCACCGCGCGCAGCCCGCCGACCTTGGTCGGAGGAGGTGCGTTGGTGAAGTCGGCCGACATCGTTTCAGCATGCGCCGCAGGTGTGGTCGCCGGCGTCAAGACCGCGTAGTCGCGGCGCACACGGGCAGCCCGACGCGGTGCCCGAGTTCCGCGGACGGGCACAGTTCGAGTTCACGCCACAGCGTGGTGGCGAACTGGTCGAATTGTCTGCGCGCCTCGGCGGCATTGCCTTCGCCGAGGTGGGCGTCGATGAGGATCGCCTGCGCCGATTCGCGCAGTGGTTCCTCGGCGACAACACGCAGGATCAGGTCGATGGCCTGCGGATACCGACTCTGCTCGCAATACCTGCGCGCGACGGCCTCCAACGTATGCAGGCGCAGCATCCGCACCTGTTCGCGGCACAACAGCAGCCAGTCCTCGTCCCAGCCGGGCAACAGTTCGGCCGCCGTGCACAGCGTGGTTACGTGCGCCGGCGTGCCCTCGGTACCCGACAGCATCGCCTCGGCACGACGCCGGAACTGATCCACGTCGACCTCGACGTGATCAGCCAGCGTCACCCGATCCGCATCCCCCGCCAGCAAGTGCGGACCGGCACGGCGGATCCGCCACAGCGCCGTCCGCAAGCTGGCCGACGACCGCTCCGGCGACGAGTTCTCCCACAACCGCTCCGCCAGCACCTGCCGCCCACACTCCTCCCCCGCCATCTTGCGCAGCGCCAGATATGCGAGCACCCGCTGCGCATGCACCGGCAGCACCACTTTCGCGCCCGCCAACCGCAGCTCGAACCCCCCGAACAACACCAGGTGCGCAGTAGCCCGCGCGCCCGATTTCCCGCTCGCACACACCGCTGCCCGTGGACCAGCCGAGCCAGGCTGCGCCCACCCCATAGTCGCTGATTTAGCTACCCACATATCCCACGTCTTTCAACGAATACAATTCATTCGCCCCCATCAGACCCCACCCCATGTTCCCCCACACGAGTAGACCGCTACCCGAATCCGCCCGAATCGAGCAAATTCGGTCCACTGAATGAACTCGCCTATTCCGATCGATCTTCTGGCTGCCGAGCAACGACGACGGACCGTCGCGTTCATCGATGACAACCAGCACGGGCAAGTAGAAAGATCCGCTGGTGGTCGCTATCCGCCGACCAAGTCCACCGGGCCAGGCTCCGACCGCTCGTTCAGTCCTGCCCGGTCGCCTGCGGTGGTCCGCAGGTTGTGCCATTCGTGCGCGAGCATCGCGTATACCGCCGTGTCGCTCCACTCGTTCTTGAACCACATGTCCTCGCGGTGGAGTGCTTCGCGGCGCATGCCGAGTCGCTCCAGGACGCGGGCGGATGCAGTGTTGCGGGCATCTAGTAGGGCGGTGATGCGGTGTAGTACGAGTCCTTCGAAGCCCAGTCGTAAGAGTTCGGTGGCGGCTTCGGTGGCGTAGCCGTGGCCTGCTGCGTCGGGCGAGAAAACGTATCCGATTTCGCCGGTGCGATTTTCGGCGTTACGCCAGAAGAGGACGACGTCGCCGAGCAACCGGCCGGACGCCTTCTCCTCGACGCACAGATTGAGCGACTGCCCTACTTCGGTCAATTCGGTTCTTGCCCATAAACCCGAAATCCGTTCGGCCACTTGTTCGCGCGACATGGGTTCGTACGGCAAATAGCGGCAAACATCCGGTTGGGATTTGTAGGCATGCATTTCGTCGAGATCGGCGAGAGTCGCGGGGCGGAGCAGTAGTCGCTCGGTAACTATCGGATAGTCCGGGTGCAGCACGACTTCCGACTATAGCGTCCGGTGTGGTTCGGCAGCTGAGACCGCTTGCTGCCCTTCGGTTCGGGGGTTCGCCACGGCTTGTTACGCCGAAACGGGCCGATCGGCGCGGGCCGTCACCGAGAGGCGCCGCAACAGGCTCACCGATACCGCTGGGCGGGACCGGAAAACCGGATGACAGCGACGGGATCGCAAGGTTAGCTTCGCTCGGTGAATCGCCAGTGGATCCTCGTCAAACGCCCGGTCGGCATGGTCGATGACAGTAGTTTCGAGCTCAGGAGTGGCCCCGTGCCGTCTCCTGGACCGGGCGAGGCACTCGTCAAGGTGGTCTGGCTGGCTTTCGATCCGACGCAGCGGGGCTGGCTCAATGACGGCCCGAACTACATGGATCCGGTGCCGCTGGGTGCAGTGATGCGCGGCGGTGGTGTCGGGCGGGTTGTGGCGTCCAACAGCGCCGACTACGCAGTGGGTGATTGGGTGTGCGGGATGGTCGGGTGGCAGGACTACACGATCGCCACGGGACAAGGGTTGCTCGGGCTGAATGTTGTTCCGCCAGGGGTGGATCCGAAAGCGATGCTCAGCATTTTCGGCGCGACCGGGTTGACCGCGTACTTCGGCATGATCGATATCGGCAAACCTGCGGCTGGAGATACTGTGCTGGTGTCGGGCGCTGCCGGTGCGACGGGATCCATCGCCGGGCAGATCGCTAAAGCGTTGGGGTGCAGGGTGATCGGCATCGCGGGTGGCACCACCAAGTGCACCTGGGTCACCGAGGTGGCTCGGTTCGACGCGTGCATCGACTACAAGACCGACGACGTCGAAGCGAAGCTGCGCGAGCTCGCACCCGACGGTATCAATGTGTTCTTCGACAACGTAGGTGGTGCCGTACTGGACGCCGCCCTGGCGAATATCGCCGAGCGAGCCCGGATCGTGGTCTGCGGCGGCATCTCTTCCGGCTACGAGGTCGGCGAACCACCTCCCGGACCACGCAACTACCTACAGCTCGGACTCAAGCGAGCACGAATGGAAGGGTTCATTTTCCTGGACTACCTCGACCGATTCCCGGAGGCCTTCGGCCGACTCCACGCATGGATGACGCAGGGCGACATCGTGTACGCCGAAGACGTCCAGGAGGGTCTCGAACTCGCCCCCACGATGCTGCGCGGACTCTTCGAAGGCCGCAACCTCGGCAAACAACTCCTGCGCATCGCCCCCGACCCCCTACCGAGCCCCTGACCTACTCACTGATTGCCTCGCGGTTCGGCACTGCGACACCCCGCCCATCCTTCAGTACGTCCGCACCGAATACCCGGCGTTGGTTCGCGCGGCCTTCATCGGAGCCATTCGCCGTGCAGTGCTCACTCGTGGCTCCTCGACCGATTGGAGTGTGTGTGCGGAAGGTTGGATTGGTCATAGCCGGAGTTGCGGCAGCGAGCATCGGAGGCACCCTGCTCGCCGGACCCGCAGCCGCAGCCGTCGACAAGGCGGTCGTTCAGTGCGCCAAGGAGTCAGAGACCTATAAGGAATTCCAGGAGTGCATCGAAGGCAAGGCGGCCGAAGCGGACGCTGCCAACGGGGGTGGCGAAGCGCAGGGTGATGGCAGCGACCCAGGTAACAAGGTTCAAAGCCAAACCGGGAACGGGGATAACCAAGCCGACGATCAAAACGGGAAGGTGGGTAACCAAGCCGGAAGCGAAAACGGGAAGGTGGGTAACCAAGCCGGAAGCGAAAACGGGAACGCGGGCAATGAAGCCGGGGGCACGGGTAATCAGGCTGGAAACCAGAGCGGTAACGGGGGTAACCAGGCTGGAGGCACAACCAACCCAGATCAAGACCAGAGCGAGGGTGATGACGACAACTGAATATCCCGCCGTTACCCACCCCAAGCAGTTGACCTGCCTCCGATAGAGACATCCGAATACGTTCCTGGACAAGCGATCACGTGGAACTGGTGCTGGTCAGCTCGACCGATGCCAGCACCAGTTCCATCTGATCAGCCGACCAACCAGACCGCCGCTACGGACGCAGGATGAGCGGCCACCCCGCGGTGGTCGACACTCGCGTTGACTGGAAGACCCTCGGATGCACTATTCCGCAGTCAGTGGTGAATTACCGCACCGAGTCGAGGCAGAACGCGACGTTTCCAACTTCGCTCCGTGGCGTTACGAATCATCTTCTGCCGACGGTCTTCGATGTCGAAACCGGTCTGCGTCAACAGAAGTCGGGTGCCGCGCCCCTGGGGCCGTATCGTCCAATCGACAATCCACCGCGCGGGCTGCTCGGCCTGCGCATGCAGCCAGCTGTAGGTCAACTGTTCACCCGTCCGGGCCGCCAGCACCTCGCAGACGATCTCATCGTTCGATGCGCCCGAGGCGGTGAATCGAAAGCGTGTTCCCACCGAGGCGACGAATCCGGTCGGTCTGAGCAGCCACCGCTCCAGCAGATCCGGCTCCGTCAACGCCCGCCACACGGCGTCCGGCGGCTGCGGAAAAAAGCTACCGAGCTCGACCGCCGCAGGATTCAACTGTGGATCAGCAATCACCGAAGTCCCTCCTCTACGAGGGCAACGGCCTCAATTCTCCTGTCCTTCTTTGAACCGCGCCTCCATTTCCGCGGCGAGTCGCGGCTCCGCCGCCTCCATCTTCTGCACGTAGGCGACCGCATCGCCGACTGTTCGAAGACCCGCCATGTCCTCGTCGGGAATCTTGGCGTCGTACCGGTCCTCCAGCTGCACGGCGATCTCCACCAGTGACAGCGAGTCGATGTCCAGGTCCTCGACAAAGGACTTTTCGATCGTCACCTCGGCGGCCTCGATGCCGGTCACCTCCTCGACGATCTCCGCAATGCCTGCGACGATTTCTTCCTGCGTGGTAGCCACGAATCACCTTCTCCTCGATACGAGCACATAGCTGCGCTACGCCGCTCGCCCGACGGCAGCGGTTCCCTCCTGAGGGTCGAGCGCAGTGCCAGTACGCTAAGAGCTCCACCGGGGTGGAGGTTCAAGAGGTTGTGACAGACGGCACACAAGCCGACGGGCTGGTGAGTATCGGAGAATTGGCGCGCCGCACCGGGCTCGCGGTGCGCACGATCCGGTTCTATTGCGACGAAGGCATGCTGGAATCGCACCGCAGCGCAGGCGGGCATCGGATGTTCGACGTGCACAGCGCCACTGAACGACTGCTGCTGGTCCGGCGCTTGCGCGCGCTCGGTTTCGGGCTGAGCTCGATCACCGATGTGCTGCACCGAGAGCAGTCGATAGCCGAGGTCATCGCGGCCGAAAGTGCGAGACTGGATATCGAATTCAGGTCCATGGCATGGCGGCGGGCGTCACTACGGGCGGTCGAGACGGCCACCCCTACGCAGCGAGCCCACCGACTCGCGCTGCTGGCCACCGTGCAGGACAGTGGTGCGGCGCACGAGGGCCTCCAGCGGTTCTGGCGGCGCGTCCTCGCACCGGTACGTCGGTGCGATGTAGACATCTTCGTCGGCTGGAATGTCCCTGAACCGCCCGCGGATCCGTCTGTCGAGGAGGTCGTCGCGTATGCCGAGCTGGTCGCGCTTGTCGCCGAACCCGACTTGAACAATGCTGTCCGACAGCAACTCTGGCGGAATCAGCCGGAGCTTATCCGCGATCGACAAGGACTGTACGCGGAAGTAGGCGAGGCCATGGCGGAGGTGTCCGCACTGGTATCGGAAAACGTACGGCCACATGGTGGCGATGCACTCGATCGATTCGTCAACGCCCATGCCGGCGCGCGAGGCGAACGGGACTCCCCGCAGTTCCGCGAGCAATTAATGAACGACGCCACCCACACCGACCATCGGATTCACCGATACTGGGCGCTGACCGAGCAGCTGCTGAAAACCCGTATCACCGTGGGACAAGCACACAACTGGATGTACGACGCACTGGCCCGATCCACCAGCCGCACCGAGGCGCCGGCAGCCCACGCGACTTCAGGATGAACATCCTGGTGCGCGTGAGCTGCTGACGACGCCGACTCGAACTCAGCGGTTCTGGTCTTGTCCGGCGAACACGGCGACCAAGCTCGCGGCTGTGCCGTCGAAGAGTTCTTCGAAGAATTGGGCTGCCTCGGTGGCGATCTCGGTGCTGCGGGCGAACATGGCCTGCTCGTATTCGGTCAGGGCAGCTTCGGTGTCGCCGGGGTGCGCGGCGAGGGCCTTGCCGAGTTCGGCACCGTCGAGCATGGCGAGGTTGGCGCCTTCGCCGTTGGGGGCGGCGAGGTGGGCAGCGTCTCCGACCAGGGTTGCTCCTGGCACTCGGTCCCACCGGTGGTTGCGTGGCAGCGCGTAGTTCGGGCGCCAGATCGGCGCCGTGTCGGTGTCGGTGATCAGCGCGGTGAGCTCCGGGGCCCAACCGTCGAACTCCGCGGCGATCCGCGCGGTGGCCGCGGCAGTATCGGTCCAGTCGATGCCGGCGAACCAATCCAGTGTCTCGGCGAGCACCACATAGGCGTGCAGCGTCGCGCCTCTTTCTCGGTGGGCGTGGATCTGTCGGCCGGGTGCGGGCGCCATCAGCGATCCGCCGCCGACCGTTGCGGCCACGGCGGGGTGGCGGGTGTCGGCGTCGAAGAGGTAGGTCTCGACGAACGACTCGCCGACGTATTCGGGTGTGGCGGTGGACAGCAGTGGGCGGACGCGTGACCACGCACCGTCGGCGCCGACGAGCATGTTGGTGACGATGGTGCCGCCGTCGGCGAAGTTCACCTCGTGCCTGCCCTGGCCGAGAGTGCGAACACCACTGACCTTGTGGCCCCACTGGACGGTGCCTGCGGGTAAGGAGTCGAGTAACAGCTCGCGCAGCTCGCCGCGCTGCACCTCGGGACGGCCACCGGTGCCGTCGTCGGCCTTGTCGAGCAGGACGGTGCCGTCGCGGTCGAGGATCCGCATCGCTTGGCGGCCCGGGAGAATGAGACCACGGAACTCGTCCATCAGGTCGGCTGCGGCGATGGCGAGTTGCCCGTTGTAGTCGTGGATGTCGAGCAGCCCGCCCTGCGCACGCGCCGTCGGCGAGGGCTCGGCCTCGTAGACGGTGGCCGGAATGCCGTGCACGTGCAGCACGCGAGCCAGTGTGAGTCCGCCGAGTCCAGCGCCGATGATCGTGACGGGTGTGTGCGTGGCGGTTCCTCGTTCCGGGCGGTGCGAGTGCGCATCGAATGTTTCGGTCATGCCTCGACTCTGCGTGCGTCCGATTGCATGCCCCTTGCACAACCCTTGCGCCGCGCTGCCGTCCAGGGCGGACGGCTCGATCCGGGACCAGGATGCCGCCGTGACCTGGCCTAACACCATGTCAGTAGACGTGTCAGACCGCTGTCAGGTCGGTATCAGCCGGACTGGCGACAGTAGTCCCATGAACAGCACAGCAACCGAGGGACAGCGCAAGCCCACCTCGGCACTGTGCACCAGCTGATCCCGCGAAATCCGTTCCACCCAAAGGAGTACGACCATGTCCACCTTCCAGACCCCCGCCCCCATCGCCATCACCGTCGACGTGCTGAGCGGCGACGTCACCGTCATAGCTTCCGACCGCACCGACACTGTCGTCGAGGTCCGACCGGCCGATCCGGCCAAGAAGGGCGACGTGCGCGCCGCCGAGCAAACCCAGGTCGATTTCACCGCAGGCACCCTGACCGTGAAAACGCCGAAGCAGTGGCGGACCTACACCCCGTTCGGCGGCAACCCATCGATCACGGTCACCATCGAGGTCCCCACCGGCTCCCGGCTGAAAGCCAGCGCCGGAGTGGGCCATCTGCTTGGCGCCGGCGAGCTCGGCGAGTGCGACCTGGCGGTAGCCGCGGGCGATATCACCGTCGAACGCCCCGGCGATTCGGTGACCGCCACGGTGGCCAAGGGTGATATCCGCATCGGCGAAGCAGCGCGCGGTGTACTGCGGCTGGAGACGTCCTTCGGCGAGCTGGAAGTAGGCATCCACCCGGGCAGCGCGGTGCGGCTGGAAACCAATGCAGTGCAAGGCAGCGTCCTGAACGCCATGAGCCCGGTCCAGCAGCTGGAGAAGGCGGAAACCGTGCAGGTGTTCGCGCGTAACTCCTTCGGCAACATCACCATTCGCCACGCCGCGTAGCCAACGACCCTGAACCACCCGAGCACGACATCAGAGAGAGCAGCAGAACCATGAACACCCCATCCACCGCGCCGGATCGTCCGGAACTCCAGAAGCTCATCCAGCAGATGGCCGATTCCGGTTTCACCGGTGTCGAATTGCGCGTGCACGACGAGCAGGGCGAGTGGCTCGGCAGCGCGGGCCTGAGCGAACTGGGCGGAACCGCGCAGCCGCCGGCCAACGGCCACATCCGAATCGGCAGCAACACAAAGACTTTCATCGCAACCCTGGTCCTCCAGTTGGTTGCCGAAGGTAAGATCGACCTCGACACCGCGGTGGTCGACTACCTGCCGGAGTTCGAGCTGGACCCCCGGATCACGGTACGAATGCTGTTGCAGCACACCAGCGGAATCTTCAACTTCACCGGCGAGCTACTCGAGGACGGGACGTTCGTGCCGGGGATCGCTTGGTCCGGCAAGGAATGGGTGGACAACCGTTTCAAGACCTACCCGCCCGAGGAACTGGTGCGGCTGGCCTTGTCCAAGCCGGCCCGGTTCGAACCCGGGACGGATTGGAGCTACGCCAACACCAACTACGTGCTGGCCAGGCTGCTGATCGAAAAGGTCAGCGGCCGCCCGTACGCCGAGGAGATGCAGCGGCTGATTCTCGGGCCGCTGGGCCTGCACGACACCGTGGCACCGACCACCGAATCGGCGATCCCCGAACCGCACGCCCACGCCTACTACCGCTACGAGGACGGCGGCGAGCAGCAGATCGTCGACGTCACCGGCCAGAACCCGTCCTGGATCTCCAGCGGCGGTGACATGATCTCGACAACCCGGGACTTGCAGACGTTCATCTCCGCACTGGTTACCGGCAAGCTTCTGCCTGCACCGCTGCTGGCCGAGATGTGCACGCCGCACCCCAAAGTCGGCTATGGCCTGGGCGTGTTCGTGCAGGACACCGGCTGCGGCGGCACCGTCATCACGCACAACGGCGGCATCTCGGGCCACGCAGCCCTGATGTACAGCACGCCCGACGGCAGCACGACCCTGACCGCCGCGCTGAACTACGTGGACGACCCCGACCTGTCCATGGCCGCGGCTTTCCAGGAAGCGACAAAGCTACTCGTCGCGGAGGTGTTCTGCGGCGGACAGACCGACCTCAGCGAGCAAGCGTAGTTGCCACCAGTTCGCGCCAATCTGCTTGTGCCCCATCCTCCGTCGCCTCGGTGAAGCGTGCTTCGCCGAGGCGACGTCGTGCGGTCTGCTCGATCCGAGCCACATCGGGTAGGGAATGATCAGGCAGCCCGCGCACCGCGGCACTCGCCGCGAGCAGCCGCGCCGCCTGCTCGTCCTGTTCGCGGCGCAGCGCCAAATCCGCTATGCCGACGAGCATTTGGGCAATGAGCGGCGCGAATCCCGCAGCCGATGCCGCGTCGAAGGCCACCGCGTGATGTTCGCGGGCGTCGTCGAGACTGTCCGCGAGGTAGCCGCGCATGCCGCGGATCAGCGCGCGGACATAACCCCGTTCCGCATCGCTGCCCAATAGCGTTGTCGCGGCGTCGATTTGCCGGTACGCCTCCTCGCTGTCGCCGCGCCAACGGGCCAACTCCGCTCGCGCCAAGGCGAGTTCGGCCAGTGCGTTCGGCCAGGCGGACTGATCCGCGTACCGCTGCGCCTCGACCATCGCGGCCTCACTCGCCGCCACATCCCCTAGGAGCCAATAGAACTGAGCCTGTCGCGCCCGCATCGACAGCACGTCCTCGATCGTGCCGACCTCCGTGACCACCGCGATCGCTTGGTCGAGATGCGCACACGCACCGGCGAATTCGCCGCGCATGGCGACGCGATTCGCCAGCTCGGTCAACGCGAACGACATGCCCCAGCGCTCGCCGATGGCTCGGAACTCGGCGAGCGCGGTCTCCAGATAGACGTCCGCCTCCCGCCCCGGCTGACCGAGCACGATCCGCATCTTGCCCAGTTGCAGCCGGGCCAGCGCCCGCACCCAGGGATCGTCATCGGTGATCAGCGGCTCGAACGCGGGCAGCAGCGCATCCGGCCCTTGCAGCATGTGTTCCAGCGCGTCCACGAACCGCAGCAACGGGTTGTGGGACTGACTGTTCCGACTGAATCGGTACGCCTTGTGGATCCATTCCTCCACCTGGCCATCGTCACTCGGCCCCGAGCTCATGAAGTGCACGACCAGCGCGTACACCATCGCCCGGGTCGCATCGTCCACCTCGCCCGCCAGGTCGGCGGCGGCGGTGATCAGCTCCATACCCTCGGCCTTGTGCCCGCTGAGCCACCAGTACCAGCCCGCCGCCGCCGCGAGCCGCATCGCCCCGGCCGCGTCACCGGCCGCGAGCGCACCCCGCATCGCGACGGCGAGATTATCGTGCTCGACCTCGAGCGTGGCGAGCCACGTCAACTGCTCGGCACGGCGCAGATGCGACTCGGCTGTGTCGGCGAGCCCGGTGAAGTACGCGAGATGCGCGTGGCGCGCCGCGTCCGCCTCCCCCGACTCCACCAGCCGGTCCGCGGCGTACTGCTTGATCGTGTCGAGCATCCGATAGCGCGGACCGCTGTCCCCGGCGGCGACCAGCAGCGACTTCTCGGTCAGCACGGTGAGCAGATCGAGCACCTCCCACCGCTCGACCGCGTCGTCGCCCGCGCAAACCTGTTCGGCCGCTTCCAGACTCGCGCCACCGGCGAACACCGCGAGCCTGCGCAGCACCAGCCGTTCGGCGTCGGTGAGCAGCTCCCAGCTCCAGTCGACCACCGCACGCAACGTGCGATGGTGCGGCAGCGCGGTGCGGCTACCGCCGGTCAGCAGGCGGAACCGATCGTCGAGGCGGGTGGCGAGCTGATCGAGCGACATGGTGCGCAACCGTGCCGCGGCCAGCTCGATGGCCAAGGGAATTCCGTCCAGCGCGCGGCAGACGCGCGCCATGGTCTCCAGTGCGTTCGCGTCGACCGCAAGATCTGTGCGCACCGCGCCGGCCCGGTCGCGCAGCAGCTGAACCGCCGGCGAGGACTCGATCACACCCGGGTCCGCGTCCTCGGCGGGCAACGCCAGCGGCACCACCTGCCATAGCGCCTCACCCGTAATGCCGAGCGGTTCCCGGCTCGTCGCCAGAATGCGCAACCGGCGGCACTCGCCGAGCATCCGATGGGCGAACGTCGCCGCGGACTCGATCACATGCTCGCAGTTGTCCAGGATCAACAGCGTTTCCCGCTCGCGGAGCGCGGCGATCAGCCGGTCTATCGGTTCCGCGTCCGGTGCGCCGCCGAGCAGCGCGTCCCGGAGCCCGAGTGCGGCGAGCGCCGACTGCGCCACATCACCATTCGCGCCGACGGACGCCAGCTCCACCAACCAGGCACCTTCCGGCAGATCGTCGAGCAGTGTCCGCGCGGTTTCCAGGGCGAGCCGAGTTTTTCCGGAGCCGCCCGGCCCGGTCAACGTGGTGAGCCGGTGTTGCGCAACGAGTTCGCGCACCGCGGCGACGTCGCCGTATTTGCCGACGAAGGTGGTCAACTCGGCCCGCAGGTTCGTCTTGCGGTCGTGGTCCTCGGCGCCGAACTCGCCGCGCAGCAACGCGACGTGCAGCGCGGCGAGCTCCGCTGACGGGTCGACGCCCAGTTCGTCGGCGAGGGTTTCTCGTGCCCGCTGGTACACGACCAGCGCCTCATTGCTACGCCCCGCAGCACCGAGGGCACGCATCAGCGCGGCGACGAGCCGTTCTCGCACCGGATACCTGGCCACCAGCTCGGTCAGCTCATTGACCAGTTCGGTACCCCGTCCGAGCCGGATCTCCGCTTCGTAGCAGTCCTCCAGTGCGGCGAGGCGCAGCCCTTCCAGACGCGTCACCACCGCGTCGGCCGCGCCGCTGTCCTGCACGCCGACGTCCTGCATCGGCGCACCACGCCACAGCTCGAGGGCCTCCCGCAACAGCTTGGCCTGGTGCGCATCCTCAGCACCGCGAGCCTGGTCGAGCAGCTGTTCGAACCGGATCGCGTCGACAGCGCGCGGCTCCACCGTCAGCCGATAGCCACCCGCCTGCCCGTCGAGCGCCCCCTCCGGCAGCACCCGCCGCAGCCGGGACACCAACGCCTGCAAGGAATTCGCCGCGTCGGCGGGCAGCTGCTCGCCCCAAATCCAGTCGACCAGCGTCGCTTTCGGGACCACACGCCCGGGTTCGAGCGCGAGGGCAACCACCAGCGTCCGCAACCGAGCACCTGGTATCTCGATCAATCCGCCGTCTTCTTCTCGGATCTCGAGCGGTCCAAGCATCCCGATCTGCACCGCACCATTCTGCCGTGGGCGGTGCCGGGCCTTGGTCCTCGACCCTGCCCAACCCGGATCGAGCGCGCCGGGTGGCGTCTTTCGCGCGGTTGTCGGTAGGTATCGGTAGCGTCAGGGACTGTGGAAATCGGTGAACGTATCCAAGAGCTCGCGGATCGAATTGTGGCGCTGCGCGATGCCTATTACCAGGGGTCGCCGCTGGTCGCGGACGCCGAGTACGACGCGATCGAGGACGAGCTACGCGGCCTGATCGAGGCGAACCCCGAGCTCGCGCCGGACCCGAATCCGCTGGACGAGGTCGGCGCGCCCGCGGTGCTGCACGCCCCGATCCGGCATTCGCGGCCGATGCTGTCGCTGGAGAAGGCGACCAAACCCGAGCAGGTGGCGGCGTTCTTCGACCGCTTCCCCGGTCAGTCGGTGGTGGTGATGCCGAAGCTCGACGGATTGTCGCTGGCTCTGGTTTTCGAGGACGGGCGGCTGGCGCGTGCGGTGACCCGCGGTGACGGCACGACCGGTGACGATGTGACCATGCTGGTCCGGGCGTTGGTCGACGGTATTCCGGAGCGGATCGACGCACCGGGCCGGGTGGAGGTCCGTGGCGAGGCGGTGATGCTGCGTTCGCCCTTCGTCGCCTACAACACCGCGCACCCGGACAAGCCGCTGATCAACCCCCGCAACGCCGCGGCGGGCACGCCGCGCGCGCAGGACCCGGCCACGGTGGCCGAACGCCGCCTGCGGTTCTTCGGCTTCGACTTGGACACCTCCGACGGCGGCGCCGCCGTCGACCTCGAGGAGGGGTTGCGCGCGCTGGGCATCGCCGGCGCGCAGAGGCGGCACTGCGCCGACGCCGAGCAGGCGCAGGCGGCGATCACCGCGATCGAGCAGGGCCGCAACGATCTGGATTACGACCTCGACGGCGCGGTACTGCGACTGGCCGACCGAGAGGCCTACGCGGCGGCCGGAACTCGGTCGAACTCCCCGCGTGGCGCGCTGGCGTTCAAGTTCGCCGCCGAGGAGAAGACCACGTTGCTGCGCGAGGTGATCTGGGACGTCGGCAAGACCGGCAAGATCGTCCCGGTCGCGTGGCTGGAGCCGGTGTTCGTCGGCGGCACGACCGTCACCAAGGCCACGCTGGCCAACCAAGAGGTGATCCGCGCGCGCGACATCAAGGTCGGTGACACGGTTCTGGTGCGCCGCGCGGGCGACGTGATCCCGTTCGTGGCGGGCGTGCTCGACGCTTCCAAACGCACCGGCGAGGAGCAAGAGATCGTGCCGCCCACGGTCTGCCCCTCCTGCGAGCAGCCGGTAACCGAACAGGGCAACAGCCGGGAGCTGTTCTGCACCAACGTCTCCTGTCCCGCGCAGACGGTGCGCAGGCTGATCCATTGGGCGTCGCGGGCGGCGGCCGACATCGACGCCATCGGGCAGAAGTGGATCGAACGGCTCGCCGAGGCGGGCATCCTGGAAAGTCCCGCGGACTTCTACACGCTGACCAAGGAACGTCTGCTCGAGTTCGACCGCATCGGCGAGGTCTCGGCCGCGCGCATGATCGAGTCGATCGATGCCAGCCGGCAGGTCGGCCTGCGCCGTGCGCTGATCGGCCTGGCGATCCCGATGGCTTCCGACGGCACCGCCGCGCGCCTGGCCCGCGCGGGCTTCGGCTCCCTCGAGGAGGTCGCCGACGCGGGCGAGGAACGGCTCGTCGCGGTGGAGGACATCGGACCGAAGGTCGCCGCCTCCCTGGTCGTGCACCTCACTCGCCTGCGCCCGGAACTGGAGCGGCTCCGACAGGCGGGCGTCTCGCTGGACGTGCGCGATGAGGACCTGCCGCCTGTCATCGCGGCCGGCGCGCCGCTGGCCGGCAAGACGGTGGTGATCACCGGCGCGATCAGCGACCCGCGCTCCGGCGAAAAGGTCGCCCGCCCTACGTTTCAGCGCCTGTGTGAGAAGGCGGGAGCGACGGCGGCGTCCTCGGTCTCGGCGAGCACCGACATGCTGATCACCGGTGCCGGAGTCGGCGAGAGCAAGCTGACCAAGGCGGAGAAGCTCGGGGTCGAGGTCGTGGACCAGGGTGAGATCTGGAACCTGCTGATCGACGCCAAGGTCGTCTAGGTCTGGGCGGTCCGGCCGGGCTGGGTGACCGGCCAGACGAGCCGGATGGTGGCGGACACCACTATGACGTGCGCAGGGACCGAGGTCTGTCGTACCGTGGATGAGATCCTGTCCCGAAGAGCCTTCGGCGACAGCTGAGATTTTCTGTTCCTTCTGTAGAGGATTCGAGGTGGTGACTTATATCCCAGGCCATGTAGTCGTCCGCATTTCCCCCACGTTCTGATTCTTCGAACGTGCCGAGGGGCGGACTTCGCACTGGCCTGAGTTGTGTCACCCATCCCCCAGAAGTCCCGGGTGCAGCTCTGCCGACTGCCCCGGGTTTCGTGTTTTGCGGCCCCTGCGCGGCTGACGGCGAGCTCCCCGATTCCTGAACAGGAGTCTCACCGTGCATTCCTCCGCGCTCGACAACGAGCCGCACCGCGACGCCGCGTCCTCGGCTCACCCCTCATCCAGCCGGTCGTCGAAGATGACCCGGGCCGCCACGATCGCCCTCGTGGTCGTCCTCGTCGCCGAACTCATGGACATCCTCGACCAGTCGGTCGTGCTCACCGCCCTGCCCGCCATCCAGGCGTCGACCGGCGCCGGGCCGGGCGCGGTGCAGTGGCTGACCGCCGGCTACTCGCTGACCGTCGCCCTCGGGCTGATCACCGGCGGCAGGCTCGGCGATATCTACGGCCGGCGCAAGGTCCTGCTCATCGGCACCGCGGTATTCACGCTCGCCTCACTGCTGTGCGGCCTCGCCACGGGCCTCGAGGTGCTGATCGCCGCTCGCGTGTTCCAGGGCATCGGTGTTGCCGTGATGATCCCGCAGGTCCTGGCGACCCTGCACGTCACTTTCGACGGCGAGAACCGCAGCAGGGCGTTCGGCTTCTACGGGGCGGTCCTGTCGATCGGCAGCGTCCTGGGTCCCGTGCTGGGCGGCCTGCTCACCGAGGCCGACCTGTTCGGGCTGTCCTGGCGGCCGATCTTCCTGATCAACGTGCCCGTCGGCCTCGCCGTGCTCATTCTCGGACGGCGGTTCATCACCGAGTCGACCGCGGCGAAGGCCGATCGGCTCGACCTCACCGGGATGTTGCTGTCCGCGGTGGCCATGGTGCTGATCGTCTTCCCGCTCACCGAGGGCCATACCCATCACTGGCCGCTCTGGTGCTTCGCCATGCTCGCCTGCGGTCTGCTGGTGCTCGGCGTTTTCCTGCGCCAGCAGCAGCGTCGGAAAGACGATGCCCCGCTGGTGGTGCTGTCCTTGTTCAAGGACAAGGCGTTCGCCGGTGGGCTGTCCGCTCAGCTGCTGCTGGGACTGCTGTGTGGTCTGTTCTTCATGACGTGGACGCTGTATCTGCAACACGGCCTCGGCATGAGTCCGGTGCTGGCGGCGCTGGCCTTCATGCTGCTCGCCGTCGGCGAGCTGGCCGGTGCGATGATCGCGACGAAGACCGCCGGGCGTTTCGGGCGCCGCCTGCCTCAGGCCGGAGTCGTGATCGCACTCGCATCGATGACGGCCTACGGGCTTCAGATCAGCAGCGGGCAGGCCGAGCTGACCCTGCTCGCGATGACCGTCCCCGTCATGCTGCTCGGCTTCGGTCTCGGCATGGTCGGCGGACCGATCGCCGACCTGACGCTTGCGAAGGTTCCGCACGAGAGCGCCGGTTCGGCCTCGGGTCTGTTCAACACCGCAATGCATCTGGGCATCGCTTTCGGTACCGCGTTGACTGCTCTCGTGTTCTTCACCGCCACCGGCGGCTCACTCGCGAGCGTGCTCAACCGAGACGCGTTCAGCGGTGTGCTGTGGTGGGTCGGTGGGGCCTTGGCAGTGATGTGGGCCGTGATGTTCTTCCTGCCGAAGCAGGCGAGCAGCCAGGCCGACTGAGTCAGTTTCGAGGTGGCGGCACCGGTTCCGGTGCCGCCACCTTTTCCTGAACACGGTGAGCGGGGCGGCGGTCAAGCGAAGATCGCGTGTACCTGATCGATGGCCTCGGTCCCGTAAGCGACCGCACCCACCGGCACCGCGCCCTGCACAGCCTCGATCACCCGTGCGGTCCATACCGGCCCGAACC
Source organism: Nocardia suismassiliense (assembly GCF_900269665.1). GTDB lineage: Bacteria > Actinomycetota > Actinomycetes > Mycobacteriales > Mycobacteriaceae > Nocardia > Nocardia suismassiliense. Next base: position 3,301,837 of record NZ_LT985361.1, on the reverse strand, counting down.
CGCCGCACAATTCGATCAGCTGAACACCACCGGCGACGAGGCGGCGTGCCACGGCAACGGCCTGCTCCGGATGATCCACGCCAACGAAAACCGAACGGCAGCTGGGTGTTTCGACGACCGTCTCCCGGTCCGGGTCACTGCCGCTCGCGGTGTAGATGAATCCCCATGCGGTGAGCGCCATGCGCCAACCTCTCTGTCAGCCGACTTCGGCCGCACCGAATGCTTCGATGTGGCCCTATCTGCTTCCAGCAGAACCGATCACCGGCCGCCCTGTCCACGAGGCAGCACCGCACGCGTGTGCGGCGTTGCCGCAGCCACCAGGTCAGCGGCGATCGAACGGTATCGCGCAGCCGCGGAATCGGCCGCATTCCACACCAGGGCATACCGGATACGTGGTGCGTCGGCGGCAAACGGCAACCACACCAACCCGTCGCCCGGCCGCACCTCCCAGGCCGGTCGTAGCGCGACGACATTCCCGCCGTGTGCGAGTTCGGCGCCGAAAAGGCCCCTGCGCGGGGCGCTTTCACGCACCGCCGTTGGATGCCAACCGGCCCGAATCCACGTCTCACGAATCGCGTCGTAGTAGCCCGGTGCCCACGAACGCGCGAACCACGACAAGGCGCAGCCGTCGAGATCGTCCCACCGCACCACCTTTCGGTCGGCCAGCCGATGGTCTCGCGCCACCACCACGCCCAGTTCGGTGTCCTCGATCGTGACAGCCTGGAGCCCCGACAAGTCGGCAGGCAACAGCAATACGCCGGCATCGAGCGCACCGTCGCGCAGTCGAGTCAGCTGCTCGGCGGTCTGCATGTCGGCCACCTCGGGCGTCACTTCGCCGACGGCACGCCACAGTGCCGACGCACACCACGGTGGCGCACCGGGCGTCACAGCCAGCCGCAATCCCGAACGCTGCTGTATCGACTCCCGCGCCCGCCGCGCCGACTCCACCACCGTGCGCGCATGCCCCACCAGCCGCGCACCGGCCTGCGTCGGCTTCATCCCCGCCGAGCTACGCACGAACAACGCCGCACCGAGCTCCCGTTCGAGCGCGATGATCTGCTGACTCAACGACGTCGGCCGGATCCCCACCACCTCCGCGGCGCGCGTGAGATTCCGCTCCTCGGCGACCGCGAGAAAGTACCGCAACTGTCGCAGTTCCATCCGCCAACGCTAACGAATCGCGCCCTGCACCCTCTGCGGCCCCGATGCTTCGTCAGCGGGGCCGAAAACCGTTCATCGCGATCCAGGCGTAAGTCGACGCCGCGATCGGTTGATACTTCCGGTTTCGTTATCCGGCTACCTGCTCGTAATCGTCGAGGACCAGCTTCCGCGTTGCCTTGGCATATGCGACGTGCGAACCGGGCCACACGGCGAACACCTTGCCGGTGTCGGTGTGGTACCAACCGGGGCACCCTGACGTGAATACTGTTGCGTGCGCCCGCTTCTGGAGCTTCACGTTGAACTGCTCCTGCACCTCGGGCCGCACGTCCAACCACCCGCCGGTGCGCTCGAGATGTTGTAGCGCCATGCGGATGTAGCGGGCCTGCTTCTCCAGCAGGAAGGTGATGGTGTTGGTGAGTGAGCCGGTGTTGGGTCCGTACATCATGAACAGGTTCGGGTAGCCGGCCGCGCAGATGCCGAGGTACGCCTGCGGTCCGTCCTTCCATTCGGTGTGCAGCGACCGACCGTCCCGCCCGGTGATCTCGATCGGCGCCAGATACTCGTTCGGCGTGAAACCGGTGCACCAGACGATGACGTCGACATCGATCTCGGTGCCGTCGGCCAAGACGAGTCCACGCGGACCTACCTGGCGGACGCCCTCGGCGTACACGCTGACATGCGACCGATCCAGTGCCGGATACCAATCATTGGACAGTAGAACGCGATTGCAGCCGACCTTGTAATGCGGCGTAACCATCTTGCGCAGCAGCGGATCTCGGATCTCCCGGCGGATCTTGGCTCGCAACAGCGCATGGTAGATGTGGCGCAGCGGGTCGGCGCGGTTGAAGATCATCGGGACACGCAGTTCATACCAAAGCCATTCGGCATTGTGCTGGAGGCGGGCCAAGCCGGGAATCCGGTGCACCAGCCGGTGCATCAGTCCGTCACCGCGGTGGTTGTACTTGTTGCCGACCCAGTACGGCGACCGTTGCACCACATGGAGTTCGGCCACCTCGTCGACGATCGCGGGGACCAGTTGCACGGCGCTGGCGCCGCTGCCGACCACGGCGACCCGCTTGCCGCTCAGCTGCACCGAATGATCCCACTGCGCCGAGTGGAACTGGTTGCCCGCGAAGGTATCCAAACCCGGCAGCTGCGGAATCTTCGGCCTGGACAGTTGGCCGGTGGCACAGATCAGCGCGTCGAACTCCTGACTGTCGCCGTCGGCAAACGTCAGCCGCCAACACCCGTCCACGAACGCCGCCGCCGTGACCTCGGTATCGAAGCTGATCTTGGGCGTGACCCCGTACTTGTCCGCACAGCGCTGCAAATACCGGTGGATCTCCGGCTGGGAGCCGTAGCGCGCCGACCATTCGGTCTCGAGCTCATAGGAGAAGCAGTAAGCCGGGGACGGCACGTCGCAGGCCGCGCCCGGGTAGGTGTTGGCGCGCCACCCCCCACCCGCCGAGTCACCCCGCTCGAAGACACGATAGCTGTGAATCCCGTTGCGGCCCAGCTCGATAGCGGCGGCAAGGCCGCCGAAGCCCGCGCCGATAATGGCTACCGTCGGTGTTGATCCGGTCATGTTCGCAACGATAGGAACGGGACCGCGCACGCCCCAGGTCCGTGGCGGACAAGGTTGTTGTCCGTTTCGGACATCCAGCCGTGCGGGGCTGATCTGATCCAGTCAGCCGGGCAGGCGACGGGCACGACCCGGCGTCTCACCGGTCCATCTCCGGTAGGCCCGCGAAAATCCAGCTGCGTCGTGAAAGCCCAGTCGGGCGGCGACGGCGGCCACCGGGAGCCCGGTGCCCAGCAGTTCAGCCGCGAGGGCCGCGCGCACCTCGTCGGCGAGTTCACGAAACGAAGTGCCCTCGGCCGCGAGGTTGCGCCGCAACGTCCGCGGGTCGACGTGCAGCCGGGCAGCGATCAGGTCCATGCCCGGCGCGGTGTCGAGGTCTGCGAGCAGGAGCGCGCGCACCCGGGCGGCCAGCGCACCCCGCCCCCGCCGCAGGTCGAGCAGCCGCAGGCATTCGCGCTCCAACTCGCTGGTGACCAGCGGGTCCGCGTTGGGCAGCGGCAGATCGAGCACGTCGCGGTCCAGCACGATGCGATGGTGCCGACACCCCGACCGTAGCTCGATGTCGCCGATCCGCGACCGCACCGCCTCGGCTCGCACGCCGGTCAACCCGGTTTCGACCCGCACCCCGACACTCGGTCCCAACGCGATCGGAACCAGATGAGCGATCTTGACCAGCTCACGTTCGACAAAGAACGCGCGGACATCGTCGGGAATGTCCGCATCGTCGCACACCACCGCAACCTCGCGGCCTGCCTCCACCAGCCGTACCCGCACGAACGCGAAGGACAGCTCGACATAGCGGATGCCGAGCACGATGGCGTCGCGCAGCGTCGGGCTCGACATCATCGCGTACCCCCAGACGCCGAGGCTGCCGATGGTGTGCCTGCTGCCTGCCTCCGCGCCGAGGCCGGGCCGGTCGCCGAGCTCCCGAACGAGGTTGCGCGCCACCGACAATTCCTGCGCAGCCTGCACCACCGTGGTCGGGTCGCCGAGGTCTTCGGCTCGAAGCCCGCTGCCGATCAGGCAGGCGGTCACCGACATCCCGTGCGCCACGCCGACCTCGACCAGGACGCGCACCGCCGCCGACCCACGTGGGTGATCCCAGGTGGGTGCCGCTGTACCGATATCGCCTGTCATCATGACCTGCGCGGACGATACCGGGCGCCCGGCCTGCCGAGCAGCCGACCCTCGTCCACGATCCCGCGACAGCGAAGCGCCTCGACCGTGCCGCGACGCCATGGTGTTGACTGTCGCCCGTGTACTTGCCACTGACACCCGATGGTCAGACCCCGGTCCGCGTGCTCACCATCGGCGGGACCGATTCCGGCGGCAGCGCAGGCGTCCAAGCGGATTCCCGCTCCATGGCCCTGCTCGGCGTGCATGCCTGCGTGGCGGTCACCGCGGTCACCGTGCAGAACTCGCTGCGCGTCAGCGACATTCACGCGATCCCGCCGCAGACCGTCGCCGACCAGGTGCGAGTTGTGGTGAGCGACATCGGGATCGGCGCCGCCAAGACCGGCATGCTGGCCACCGAGGCGACCATTGAAGCGGTCGCGCAGGTGTGTCACGAGGTGGGCATCGGGCAGGCCGGGTCGATCCCGTTCGTGGTGGATCCGGTCTCGGCCTCGATCCACGGCGATCCACTACTACCCGACTCCGCCTTGAATGCATTGCGGCACACGCTGATTCCGATGGCCACCGTGCTGACCCCCAATCTGGACGAGGTCCGGTTACTCGTCGGCATCGACGTCACCGATGATCGCACCGCGCGCCGGGCGGCCGAGGCCCTGCACAAGTTCGGCCAGCGGTGGACGATCGTGAAGGGCGGACATCTGCGCTCCTCCGCCTTCAGCAGCGACCTGCTCTACGACGGAGAACGATTCCACGAGTTGTCCGCGCCACGCGTCGGCCCGGCCCACGATCCCGGCGCGGGCGACACCCTGGCCACCGCAACCGCCTCCGCTCTCGCACACGGCTACGACGTGCCCGCGGCGATCGCATTCGCGAAGGAATGGACCACCCGCTCCCTGAAGGCGTCCTACCCGCTCGGCGCGGGTCATGGTCCAGTATCGGCGCTGTGGCGGTTACGCGAAGACTGAACGCCCGAAACATCTACGGCAGCAACGTCTCCGGCGTTTCATTCGCGCTAGAGCGGATCTCGGTCGCTTCCGACCTACTCGATCAGGTCGGTCTGGTGGTCGATAGCGCTGCGGATCAGGGCATCGACCGCTTCGGGAGACTCGAGGGCCTGCTCCATTGGGAGCTCACGGACGTAGCGCGCCGACCCGACCAGCAGCCCGTCGGGGTCGTCCAGTAGCGCGCCTTTGTGAAAGACAAGTCGCACTCCCTTTTTGGCGGCCGCGATCCCGCACAGCCAGTCGTGCCAGCTGTTCTCGATGGTGAAGGTGATGCGGCCCCACTTCACGGCCTGCTGAAGGCGGGGATCAGCGGCACTGACCAGTTGTACAAGTTCTTCAGCTCGACCCCGCTGGTTTTCGTCGAGTCCGGCGAGCCAGGTCTGGACGTCTTGTGCGTGCTTATCGGTCATGGCTGCCTCTCCTTTCCGATAGCGCCATGGTCTCGCAGGGGTACGACAAGGGCGGGCACCCTCTCGTATGTCGGCGCGGGAATAAGGCGGACACAAGTATTGTTGGCCTGGTCATGGCCAACGAATCCGCAGAACTCAGCCCCACCGATTGGGTGCAGGACCAGACGAAGAAGATTCTCGAGACCGGGACCACCGAGGGCATCGATGTGCTCGGGTCGCCAGTGGTGTTGCTGACCCTGCGCGGCGCGAAGACCGGCAAACTGCGCTACACCCCGGTGATGCGCGTGGAGCACGACGGCAAGTACGCGGTGGTGGCGTCCAAGGGCGGCGCCCCCGAGCACCCCACCTGGTACTACAACATCAAGGCGTACCCGGAGTTCCCGTTGCAGGACGGCACCGTGACGAAGGACTACGTCGCGCGTGAGGTCGAGGGCGCTGAGCGAGCCGAGTGGTGGGAACGGTCGGTAGCCGCCTACCCGTCCTACGCCGAGTATCAGGAGAAAACCGACCGCCTGATCCCGGTGTTCGTGCTCGAACCGAAGTAGCCGGTACCGGCCCTATCCGCGCCGCGCCGAATAAGGTTGTCGCATGACCGCTCTCGACTCTCCGATTCCGAGATTTCATCTGGCGATGCCGGTCGACGACCTCGACGCCGCGCGCCATTTCTACGGCGCGGTGCTCGGCCTGCCCCAGGGGCGCAGCGCGGAGACCTGGGTGGACTGGAATCTGCACGGCCACCAATTCGTCACCCACCTCGCACCGGACCGCCCGCAGCGGATCCACAACCCGGTCGACGGCCATGACGTACCGGTCCCCCACTTCGGCCTGATCCTGCCGATCCCGCAGTTCCATCAGCTCGCCGAGCGCCTTCGCGCCGCAGGCACCCAATTCGTGATCGAGCCGTATGTGCGGTTCGAGGGACAGCCCGGCGAGCAGTGGACGATGTTCCTGCTCGATCCTGCGGGTAATGCCTTGGAGTTCAAGGCCTTCGCCGATGACTCTCAGGTCTTCGCCACCTGACCCAGCGCACCCGGGTCTGATCGACCCGTAGTGGGCCGTGGTGGAGCGCGCCCGGGCGTGCGGGACGATGGGCACGTGAACGCTCCTGCGCCCGGGCCTATTTTCGATGTGATCGCCGTATTGAACGGCATGGTGGATCTGCGGTCGTATCCACGCAGGCACCTCGTGCTGAGCTCCCCGCAGACCGGCGGCTTCGTGTTCGGCTCGGCCGACTACCAGCGCGCGATCTTCGAGCCGGTCGTGCACCTGGTCAACGGCATCGAACTGCTCGAATCGCAGGGCTGGGAGCTGGTCAGCGTGGTCGAACGGAACATCGAAAATGTTTATTACACAATAGCGTTCATGCGCAGGGCCTGAATTAGGGACTCTGCCTGAATTGGCGCTTTACTGAAGCGAGGTTGAAGACACCTCAGCCAGAGCAACGACGCTACCGTGCCGGGCCACGCTTTGCGCGAAGCCCGGCACGGTTGCGGCGAACTCCTAGCGGCGCGACCCCGGGCGACCGGCCTGCGGCCAACTCTGTTGCAGCACAGGCCTGCGCGGGCCGGCACTCGAGTTGCGTCGCCGCTCCTTCTGGCCCCGCGGATCCATTGCTCGTGCCGCCGCGCCGAGTAACAGCAGTACGAGGAGCGCCGCGCCTACGATGGTCGCCCAGAACAGCATCTGATCTCCGAATTCCTTAGCTTTGGGACGAAGCGGCGCTGCTGCCATCCGCATTCCGATAGTCAACTGGCACAGATGTTTTCATGCGACGCCAAACTCCGCGAGTCGACGGCGAACAACGGGTGAACATTTGGTTGTGGCACAACGAGACCCGCCCGTCGCTGGAGGTCCTCACAGCCACCGATCTATGGTTTGCGTTGTGGCCCTGCTCGTACACCTGACACCGGAGAAGAACGCTCGGCGAATCCGCCGAGCAGGCATCACCACGCCAGGCCCCGGGCGCGGCGTCTTCTGCATGCCGGTGCTGCCCTCGTATGTGCTGTCGCATCAATGGTTACGCGAGCTACGCCGCGGCGGTCAGCGCCTGTTCATCGCAGTACATTTCCGGATACCCGACGACGAACCGGTCCTCGTCGGGCACTACTCCGACGCTGGCACGGAAATGTCTGCCGCCGAAGCCATTTCGCTGATCATGCACGCCGACGACGCCCGCGGCTACCAGATCGTCGTATCCCGTTCCATCGCCCCCACCGAACTCCATCGGGTTCGGCACGTACGCCAGGTGACCGGGTGGCGCTACCTTCCGAACGCCCACGGCCGCCGCCCCTGCGCCTGCCCGGCGTGCCTCGGCCGCGGCGAGTTCAAATCCGCCGACCTGCGCCGCCGGTTCGGCACCGAAGGCCCGGAGCTCACGAAACCTCAACTGCTGGAACAGCTACGAAACGCGGACAACGAAGACGACCTGATCCTCGCCCTCTACGGTCTGGGCAGTCGCAGCCGCGGCGACGTCACCGACATCGCCCACCTCATCGATCACCCCAACCCCGAGGTCCGCTACGCCCTCGCCTACGCACTACACAACTATCGCGGCACCGAGGCGCGCCGCCTACTGGCCCGCTTGACTACAGATCCGGACCCCGAAGTACGCGACGAGGCATCGAAGCGTCGGTAGCCATCGACATATCTGTTCAGCACGATTCGACGAGTGCCACCGTGCCCGGCGCAGTAGCTGTACGATATCTGCCTCGCTTGCGAAAAAAGGCAGACCCTGAAATTCCTGGTCACCTGTATAGTTCGCCTCGACTCCAAACGGGGGAATCCATTGCTAGAGAGAGTAATTCAACATGCATAGATCCAACAGGGCAAGCGCCACCACCGTGGCGACGCTCAGTGTCTTGGCCGCAGCGATCGCGTTCGCCGCGCCTCAGGCAGGGGCAACCGTCACGAGCGTGCGCGTCGAGAATGGACAGAGCTTCGGCAGCTCGGCAGACGCCCGCGGCACCGGCTGCTCCTACGCGGTCACCGTGATGACCGACCCCGGCAAGGCGGTGGTCGTGCTCGACCAGATCGGCGACGACCCGAACACCGCGGACTACAAGCAGTTCCAGCCGTATGAATTGGTAGCGGATGCGTCGGGAGCGGCGCGCACCACGTGGACCCCCGATCGGAAGGGCCCGCACAAAATCGTGGTCCTCGAACTCCTGGAGGGTGACGACTTCGATATCTACCTCCCCCGCAACGCAATGAACGTCGGAACCGGCATCAATCTCGGCCCCGCCTGCGCCGTACTGCCCTGAGTGCTCGCCGCAGACCGGGTGTCGCCTTTCAGCTCCCTGCTCGGCGACACCCAGTCTGCGGCTCCACTCGCCCGGCGTAGCGACCGGAGAGGTCGACCGGCACCGCGATCACACCGGACCCGGCGAGTCCGTTCCATGAACGCACCCTCGTGCCGAGTGGCGTGCGTTGGCGTAGACAGCCCGTGTGCGATTGCGTCGCGGTGTCGGAGGTCAGCCTCGTGGGCGGCCCAGTCCCCGCGCTCGACGGTTGTCCTATTGGGTTCCAGTGTCAGGAGTGATCGAACAGAGTGACTACGCTCTGCGGTGCTTCCGGGCCGAAGAAGATCTCCAGGTTATTCGCCGCGCGGCTGGCGGCGTCGCTACTAGCCGGGAACAGCCGCTCTTCATAAGCGGTGAGCGCGACTTCGATGTCGGGCTGCTCGATCAGCTTGCTAGCCAGATCAGCGCCGTCGTACATGGCCAGGTTCGCGCCCTCGCCGGCGAAGGGCGACATCAGATGCGCGGCGTCGCCGACGAGCGTCACGCCGGGCACCCTGTCCCAGGTGAGCCCGACGGGCAGGGCATAGATGGGACGTAGCCACGGTGGCGCGTCGCTCTCGGTCACGAAGGCGGTGAGCAGCGACGACCAGCCATCGAACTCGACGGCAAGTTGACGCAGGCCTGCGGACGGGTCGCCGAAGTCGATCGACCTCATCCACTGCTCGGGCTTGTTCAGCGCCACGTATCCGAACACGCGCCCGTCGGGGTAGCGATGGGCGATGATGCCTTTGCCCGGCGCGACCGCCATCAGCGTGCCGCTGCCGATCGCGGCCACGCTCGCTCGACAGTTCCGGCCGCCTGAGGCGAGAGCGATCTCGACAAAGCAGGTTCCGCTGTAGCGAGGCTGCGCGGGGGTGAGCAGCGGACGCACCTTCGACCAGGCACCATCCGCGCCGATGACGATGTCGGCGTTGGTGGCGGAACCTTCCGCGAAGGTGAGGTGGTAGCCGCCCGCCACACGGCGCCGGATCGAGGCGAGCTTGTGACCCCACCTGATCGTGCCGGGCGCCAGTGAGTCGATGAGCAGGCGCCTGAGTTCGCCACGGTCCACCTCGGGACGGGCCGAACCGCGGTCCGCAGGCATATCGAACAGAATCGTGCCGTGGCGGTCGACCACCCGCTTGGCGTCCTCGCCCGGGCGGACCAGAGTCAGGAACTCGTCGTACAGACCGGCTGCACGAAGCGCGACCTGGCCGGTCTCTGCGTGGATGTCGAGCAGGCCGCCCTGCGTCCGCGTCGTCGCCGAAGCCTCAGCCTCGTAGATCGTCGCGGCGACGCCATGAGCCTGAAGTACCCGAGCGAGCGTCAACCCGCCCAGTCCTGCTCCGACAATGGCAATGGTCCGTTGCATGCTGCGCTCCTCTGTCGCGCCGGCACGTGCCGGCGATGGTCAGTGCCGGGAGCGGGCGGGATGCCCGGTCTCGGCAAGGAGACGCTCAACGATCAGAACCATCTGGATCGATGTACGAACGATGTCCTGGTAGGAACCCACGGAACATCGCTTTTCGCGACTACGCGATCATAGCTCGGCGTCGGCCTCGCGGCAGCCGGGCCGTCCGGCTGAGGAATACAGTGATCGTCTCGCGGTGGCGAGAGCCGTACGCGGGGTGACGGTGGCGGCGCGCACTCCACCTAGTCGGCGGCGGGGCCCGTGGCGCCGATTTCCGTCGCCGCCTGCTGGAAAGCATCGGCCGCCCGTGCGAAGTAGTCGAGGAGGAATTCCCGCTGTTCGGGCGTGTAACCGCCGATGATGTCGCCGATCTTGCGGCGGGCGGGGGCGAGCACCTTGTCGAGGTCGACAGGCTGAGCGATCGGCTCGACCATGACCTTGCGGCGATCGTTGAGGTCGGCGGTGCGGCGCACATACCCGGCCCGTTCCAGGCGGTCGATGAGACGGGTGGTGGGTCCGGTGGTCAGTCCGGTGCGGGTGCCGAGTTCGCCCGGCGTCATGGCCCCGCTCAGTTCCAGCACATTCAGCGCGTACAGGTCGGTCGCTCCGAGTCCGACCGCCTTCGCGCCCGCCTGCGCATGCAGCACAACGGAACTCAGGTACCGCCGAAAAACCTGACCGAAATCGGTGTCACGTCGATCCGTTGACAACAGCTCACCCTCCTCGTAATCTCTTCCTAAACGAAGATACATCTTCAGAGAAGATACATCTTCTAAGCAGAGAATAGCACGAGAGGGCTCCCCGCAATGACCGCGACCACCACGAATACCGAATCCAGCACCCCAGCCAAGCCCCGTCGCCGCACCGTCGTGAAGGTGCTGAGCGCGAGCGCGCTGACCCTCGGCATCGCCGCCGTCAGCGGGTACGTGTGGCTGGATCAAACCTCGGACGTGCGCAATCAAGGCGTCACCGAGTGCACGGACGTCACGCCCGACGGTGGCACCGCCGCGGACGCGCAAGGGGTCTGCGCGACACTCGCCGAGCTGAACGCAGCCTGGGCGCAGGGCGATGCCGACGCCTACGGCGCGCTCTTCACTGAGAACGGCACCTACACCACGTTCACGGGTACCCACTACGAGGGCCGCCGCGATATCACCGAGAGTCACCGCGCGCTGTTCAACGGGGTTCTCAAGGGCAGCAAGCTCGCCGACTCCTACCTCGGCATCCGCTTGTTCGGCGCGGACACCGCGGTAGTCACCACCCGGGGCGACCGGTACGACGACGAGCGCCCGAGCAAGCTGTCCAAGACCGCGACCTTCACTATGGTGCGCGAACAGGACGGGCAGTGGCGCATCGCCGCTTTCCAGAACACGCAACGGAAATCGGTCATGGAGCGCATCTCGTTCCTGTTCGAGCCGGACACCAAGCCCGAGGCCGAACAGTGAGAGCGCTGGCGACCGGGGCTAGCGCCGCATCGGGTGGGAATCCGCGGTAGCGCTCGTGGCGGACCGATATCCGGCGACCGCGGTGGCACGCGGTACCGAGCGGGCGGGATCGGCCGCCTCGCGCACCGCAACCTCGCGGGAGCGAGCGGTAATGACACGATGGCTGGCGCGGATCATGGTTGGGCGGGTGGGACTGGACGCTCGAACGGATCCAGTCCGGTGAGTGCCGAACTGGCGGACCACAGTTCAGCGGCGGTGTCGGGGTCGGTCATGTGTGGGCGAGGTGTTTCCCGGTGGGGTTGGCCGCGAAGGCCGAAAACCCTTGGTCCCCATAGTTGTCCGCCGGTGATATCCGGATCCAGGGTGGCTCGGACAATGGTTTCGGCAGCTGCGTGCTTGCCGTGCAGCATCAGTCCTGCGGGTAGCCCGCGCAGGCGCTCGGTGGTGGTGCGGACGAAAAGCGGTGGGCGCGATGGGGTCAGGGAGTCCAGTGCGCCGCCCGGGTGGACGACGATGCTGGCGGTATCGGAGCCGTGGGCGCGTAGGCGGCGGTCCAGTTCGAAGCCGACGAGCATTTGGGCCAGTTTCGATCGCCCGTAGGTTCGTTTGGGTCGATAGTCGTGTTCGGATGGCAGATCAGCGAGGTCCAACCGCTCCGACCGGGCGGCGAAACTGCCCACGGTGATCACGCGGCTGTGCGGGGTGGTGGTCAGGATCGGGGCGAGGTGAGCGACCAGCGCGAAGTGCCCGAGGTGGTTGGTTGCGAACATCAATTCGTGCCGCTGTGGACTCAGCCGCCGGTCGGGGCCCGACAACAGGATGCCGGCATTGAGGACGACCGCGTCCAGACGATCGGCTTCGAGAGCTTCCACGGCGGTGGGCAGCGAGGACAGATCCGACAAATCCAAGCCCACCCCTCGGAGTCGGGCGTCCGGAACTCGAGACCGGATGGTTTGCATCGCAAGGTCTGCCTTGGCGGTATCACGGCAGCCGAGCACCACGGTGGCACCGCTGGCCGCGAGCTGTTCGGCGACGAAATATCCGATGCCTGCGTTGGCGCCGGTCACCAGAATCGTCTCTCCCTCGGCCTGCCGGCCGCTATGCCACGTCATGCAACGACCTTGTCAGCCGGCTCTTGAACCGCCCTCACACGCCACTGGCGTGCAGCCCGACACCGATCGGGAGACCGGGCTCAGCAGATCACCTCGCGAGGCAGTCATGACTCACTCCAGGTTGGAGAAGTGCACGTCGTGGGCGGTGGCGGTCACCTGGAGGCCGTCGGCGCTCGGTTGGATGGCCGTCAGCCGCGCACCGAGCGGCAACCGCTGCAGCGGCACGGTGAAGGTGAGGGCTCGGCGCAGCATTGCCAGCGAAATCGTCGGTCCACCTGCCGCGTGCTGCACCGAGACCGGAGTGACCTCGATGCCGTTGTCGGTCGGCGCAACAGTGACGATGACCGTCGCGGGCACTCGGATACCCTCCACCGAGAATGTGCCGGCGACGCGCAGACCGTCCGGGCTGTAAGAGATCGACTCCACTCCCGAAGGCGCGAAGCCCTGCACGGCGGCGTAGGGAACCACAGCCGTCGCTGTCGCCACGTCCGCTACAAGATTCGACGTGCGTTTCTGCAGCAGATCGCTCAGCGGCGCGGACACGTTCGTCAGCGTGACATCGAGGTTGTGGACCGTGAGGCCCTGTCCGGTCCAGTCACCGACCCGGATGTCGATGTCGCGATAGTTGCCGTCGACGGCCTGCGTCAGGAACGGGAAACCGCCGATGTCGACGCTCGGTTGCTGCGCAAGGTTGTAGTCGGCGGCGACCTTGCGGCCGATCTCGTTCTGCGCCATCACCACTGCGACTCGGTCGCCGACGACCAGCGCGATCGCCAGCACGACGATCAATATCAGAAATGCGCGCATGCGCTCACCCGCTCGGACATCCCACCATCATGCTGCGATCGGCGCCGGGCTGCCGCTGTCGGCCCCGGCGTGCCTCAGATCACCGGCCGGCCGGCCGCTGTGGACACGGTCGCCGATTTCGACGGGGGCAGTGGCGATTGCGCTCCCGATTCCACGGTGGGCACAGCGATCGCGCTGCCGATGCCCACGGGCCGTAGCGCCCGCACTGCCGATTTCCACGGTGCCAGTAGCGGCGGACTACCCACCCAGGTAAGGCAGGCTGGGCACCGCGCAGTCCGGTGGGACAGCAGATCGAGGATCCAGTGCGTTGAGTACTTCGCGTAACGCGGTGCGGTCATAGGCGAGCGCGAGGTGGTCGCTGTGGTCGTTGGCGCACACATCCTGGATCACGATGTTGCGGGCGTCGGGACCGTGCCGGAATTGGGCGTGCATCGGTGTGGCGACGATGTCGTAGCGGGAAACGATTGTGGTGTAGCGCAATCCGGGCTGGGTGTCGGGTAGGGCGTCGAGTTCGGTGATGAACTGCGAGCTGTGGAACTGTTGCATCGCGGCGGTGTCGAGCGCGTCGAGTTGTGCCGCCAATTCCGGTGCCGCCGAGCGCATCTGCGCGACCCAGGGGTCCAGACCCAGGGCGGAGGACCCACGATAGGTGGGCGCGAGAGCGACCACATCGTGAACCTTGTCGGCGCCGTTGAGGATGCCGGTGTAGTAGCGAATCAGTGGCCCGCCCTGGGAATGGCCGACCAGATCGACCTTTTCGGCGCCGGTGGCAGCCAGTACCCGGTCGACGAAGTCACCGAGTTCGGCGGCGGAGGCGCGCACGTCGGCGGTGCCGCCGATCTGCCCGAACCGCAATCCGCCGTAGTTGAGGGCGAATACGCAGTAGCCATTGTTTCTCAGCAAGGGCGACAACGCATTCCAGTTGACGATCATGTTGGCGTGGGTGCCGTGCACCAGCACCACCGGATCGGGATGACGCTCACTGCGGCACGACCAATCGTTAGCCCCCGCAGGTGCGGCACCGTGCTGCTGCACCGAGGTGGCCACCGCGGCCAGGGTGCTGTACACGACCGGCAGCTCAGCGACCGGCTGCGCACCGGCGGGTGCCGACACTCCCCCGAGCGCACCGATGAGCCCAACCACGAGGACGGTGGACATTCTGCGAAAGCCACGCGGCCTCGAGGATGACGACATAACCCTGCACTCCATTTCTGATACCAACTAGTGTCAGATTCTGACTCAGACACCGACGGCTGCGCGGTGGAATGGCCGAATTGCCCTGAGCCGGCGACCTCGGGCGGCGTCGAGCCTTGGGCGAGTCGCCGGGGCGGGAAGACATCGGTCACTAGGCTGCTGTTTCGGCGTTCGCTGGATCCACCGGCTCTAAGGGAGGTCGAGGAAATTACGGCGCGCCTGTGGAATTCAGTTCTCGCGACCTACCTTTTGTGCGTCACCGCCACCGTCGCCGCTCCCCCGGCCGCCGCCGCGAGCAATCCTTGCCAAGCATTGAGTAACGGCCAGTCGAAATACCAGGCCGGGTCAGCAAGGACCGTCCTCTTCGCCATCGCCACCGATTACGGCAGCACCGAGGTGGACGTTGTCACCTGTGTCCGGCACGGCACCACCTGGCAACAGACCCTGTCCACCTCCGGGTACATCGGCAGCAACGGCTTCGCCGAACCGCACGCCAAACGCGAGGGCGACGGCAAGTCGCCCACCGGTTCCTACCCGCTGACCGAAGCGTTCGGTGAGGCGAATCCCGGCACCGAGCTGCCTTACCGCACACTGCGCCACGGTTCCTGCTGGGGTTCCACCAGCGGCGACCACCGCTACAACACCTACTACCGGGGCAAGTGCCTGCCCGCCGACGAGGACCTCACCGAGCTGATGAACGACGGCCCTTACCGACAGGTCGTAGTCATCGACTACAACCGCCCTCCGCACTCGCCGATCATCCATGGCAACGGTTCGGCGATCTTCCTGCACGCCGGCTCGGGCCCCACCGCCGGATGCGTCGCTCTCGCCCGTCCGGAACTGGAAACCATCATCAAGATTCTGCGCCCGCACGATCGGATCATCATGGGGCCCAGGCGGGTTCTATTCCGCTAGTGCGACCGCCGCAGCCCAGGATGGGCCGATCTCACCGCAGAGTCGAGTACCGATCGACAAGCTTCGCGAATTCGTCCAGCTTGTCCAGACTTTCGGATTCCGGACGGGTCGGCAGCGAGAGCGTGACGCGCTGCACCCCGGCCTCCGCATACGCGTCGAGAACCGCAGGGTCGGGCGCCACACTCACGACAGACACAGGCAGACCACTACCGGTGAACTGCGCCAACTGCGCCGGAATCGCGGCGGGATCGGTCAGCGCGATGGGGATCCAACCGACACCGTGCCGCGCCGCGCGCTTCGCCGCAGCCTCGCCACCACCGATGAAGATCGGCGGATGCGGCTGCTGGACGGGCTTCGGCCAGGCGTGCATCGGGTCGAAATCTATGAAGCGGCCGTGATATTCGGCGAGGTCCTTGGTCCAGATCTCGCGGAGGGCCGCCAATTGCTCATCGAGCAATTCGCCACGGGGGCGAGGATCGGTGCCGTGATCGGCCACCTCCTCCCGATTCCAGCCGACGCCGACGCCGAATACAAAGCGGCCATTGGAAATTCGATCGAGTGTGGCGACCTCTTTGGCAGTGTGGATGACGTCACGCTGGATCAGCAGAGTCCCCCCGGAGCCGAGGATCAGCTTCTCGGTCACCGCCGCGACAGCACCGAGGGTGACGAACGGATCCAGCACGCGGTAGTACATCCGGGGCAGATCGCCACCGCCCGGGTACGGAGATTCCCGGCTCGCGGGGATGTGCGAGTGCTCGGCCAAGAAGAGCGATTCGAACCCCCGATCTTCCAGCGCCCGGCCGAGCTTCGGACCGCTTATCCCCTCGTCGGTGACGAAGGTGTTGATACCGATCTGCATGCGGCAGTTCAACCGCCGCCCGACCGTCGAATATTCCGCACCTGCTCATCCGACGCCCCCAGCAAGAGCTCGCGCAACACGACTTGACCAATGGCGAATTGCCGCAACCGTTCCCAGACTGCGTCGCTTCCAGGGTTCGGTCAGCGGTCCGCGATCTTCCGCTGCACCGTCGGCCAGTCCATTCTCAGGCGGCAGAGCCGGATGCGTTCGGCCACATGTAGGACTGTGCCAGGGGGTTGATGACAGTGCAGCCCGCTCCCCAGCGGCGAACCTTCGGACCCGAGCTCTCGGTCATCGACGGAATCGGCTCCACCTTTTCCGGAACGCGCCGGTTGACCGTGGTGCTCGCCGACGACCACGCCGTGGTCCGGGCCGGATTGCGGTCGCTGCTCGGCTCCGTCGACTGGATCACCGTCGTCGCCGAGACCACGACCGGCGGCGCGTTGCGTGAGGCGGTGCTCAACCGGCCGGACGTGCTGATCCTCGGGCAGTGGCGACAGCCCGAAAGCGGTTCTGTCATAGCTGAATTGGCCCGTTCGGCACCGGACGTCGCGGTGCTCGTGTTCAGCGTCGCCGAGGACGACGAGTCGGTGTTCGCTGCCTTGCGCGCCGGTGCGGGCGGCTATCTGCGCAACGCCGCGGACCGCGACGACATTCTGCGCGCGATCTGCGCGGTCTCCGCCGGTTGGGTGGTGCTCAGTCCGCACATCGGGGCCAGACTCGCCACCATGCTGGCCAACTCCGGTCAGCGCACCCGGCCCTTTCCTGAGCTGACCAGCAGGGAGTTCGCCGTGCTCAGCCTGGTGGCCGCGGGATTGTCGAATGCCTCGATCGCGGCCGAACTCGAGCTGGCGCCGAAAACGATCAGCAACTACCTTTCTCGCATCTTCACCAAGTTGGGCGTGGCGGATCGGGCCAACGCGATCGTCCGTGCCAGGGACGCCGGACTCGGTCTCAAGCTCTAATTCCCTTGCATGCCAGCATTTTACGGCCCGTCATCGGCATCGCCGGAGAGCTGCACCGACTCGTACCCCACGGACCTGCTATGACTACTTGTGCCGTCGTTTCGCCACATCGCCTACGGGCCGGAGTCGACAAGTGAGGTGACCATGACTGGAAAGATCACGCGCCGAACCCTTCTCACAGCAGCGGCACTGCTGCCTTTGGCGGCCTGTGCGAGACCAGCCGACTCCGTCGAGACCAGCACTACTGTCGAGACCAGCACTACTACCGCACAAGCACCGAATCCCTGCTTCGTCGAGCTGGAACAACAATTCGGCGCCCGCCTCGGCATCTATGCTCTGTCCACCGGTACGAACCGCACGCTGACCCATCGCGCCGACGAACGTTTCGCCTTCTGCTCAACCTTCAAAGCCCTTGCCGCAGCCGCTGTGCTGCACCACAATCCGCTCACCCACCTCTACAAGCCGGTGACCGTCACCAAGGCCGACATCCGCTCGATCTCACCGGTCACCGAACGACGCGTCGATACCGCGATGACCATCGGTGAACTGTGCGACGCCGCCGTCCGCTTCAGCGACGGCACCGCGGGCAATCTGCTGCTCGACGACATCGGCGGACCCGCCGGATTGACCGACTACCTGCGCGGACTCGGCGACACCGTCAGCCGAATGGACCAGTACGAACCCGAACTGAACCGCGACCCGCCCGGCGACGACCGGGACACCACCACACCCCGCGCCATCGCCGCCGACTACCAGCACCTGATCCTCGGCTCCGCCCTGCCCGAAGACAAACGCGCCATCCTCACCGATTGGCTCGTCCGAAACGTGACCGGCGCCAAGCGAATCGCCGCCGCGGCACCCGCAGGCTGGACCATCGCGGACAAAACCGGCACCGGCAACTACGGCCGAGCCAACGACATAGCCATCGTCTGGCCGACCGCCCACCCACCCCTCGTCCTCGCGATCATGTCCGACCGCACCGGCGGCTACGACGCCGAACCCAGCAGCGAACTGATCGCCGAAGCCGCACGGCACATCTTCAGCACTTTGGTCTGATTCGAAAGGACCTCAGACGGCGAGGAAGCGCAGCATCACCACGGTGTCGAAGTGTCGAGTCTCGGTCAATCGGAGCTGGATGCGCTTGTCCAGCGGCGGGAAGAACGGGGTGCCACCGCCGAGTATCAAGGGAGACAGGAACATCTGGTACTCGTCGATGAGCCCGTGTGGCATCAACGAGGCGGCGAGGTCGGCGCCACCGACCTCCATGACGCCATCGCCGCCGGCCTTGAGTTTGCGCACCTCCTCGACCGCGTTCTCGCTGACCAGCGTGCTGTTCCACTGCACCTCGGTGAGCGTGCGGGAGAAGACGACCTTCGGCTTCTGCGTCCACAGCTCGCCGAATTCACGCTCGATGCGTGGCGCGTCCGCGGGCACGTGCGGCCAGTACTCGGCCATCAGCTCATACATCCGGCGGCCGTGCAGCGAGATCTCGAGGTCGCGGAACCTGTCGTTGTGGAACTGGTGCAGCTCGTCATCCGGATCGGTCCAGTCGATGCTGCCGTCGCGATCGTTGACGTAGCCGTCCAGGGACACGCCGAACCCGTAAATCAGTTTCCTCATAACGGAGTAGACCTCCCGCGCGCTCGAAACTCGTCGGTGCGAATGGGGTCAATCTCTGGCGCTTTTGCGGTGACTGGCATTGAAGCGCGCCTTCTTCTGACGATTCCCGCACGTGTTCATGTCACACCATTTGCGGGTGCGACTTTGGCTGGTGTCGAAGAAGGCTGCTCGGCAGGTCGGCGATGCGCACAGCGCTAATTTTCCGTCTCGTTCGCCTGCGATGATGCTGATCGCGTCGGCGGCGATTACGCCTAGGGCATCTTCTACGCGGGAAGCCAAGCTGAGTCGCCATCGGCGATTGCCCTCGGGCGTCAGAACAGCCGCGGCCCGACCCTGGATGCTGCAGTCATTGATGACACGAACAGCCGACGCGGGCAGAGCTTCTCGGATCGCGGCCGCTGTCGCCGCGGCGTGAATCGACTCCCTCAGTTCCCGAGCGAGTTCGAGCTGGACGGTGCTGCAGGACGCCACGGCGAGGCCGTTCACCGCCAGCCAGTCGATGAGTCGCTGCGGCGTGGGAATGCGCTCGACAGCGTCGCCCTGACGCTCGGTCAGCGTCGCCGTGAAGCTGGTCGCCAGCACGCTACCGAGGCGGAAGTCAGGGAACCCAGCAGGCATGGAACCACCTTAGCCGGTTGCACGGGCGCATGAAGAGATGTTAGAACCGTCTTAGCCGGTTCACCGAAACTCGTAGCCGGTCTTCCGACTGCCAGGAGGTCTCATGCCCCGTCCAACCAGTGACGTGCACGCATTCGAAGCCCACGCAACCGACGCCGACCTCGACGATCTGCGCGCGCGATTAGCTGCGGCGCGACTACCGGAGACCGAGACGGTCTATCGCCCCGCGCCCGACCCGCGCCGATGGGACCAGGGCGTTCCGCTCGCCGACCTCGTCGATGTCGTGAATTACTGGCGCACCGAATACAACTGGCGGTCGTTCGAAGACCGCCTCAACCGCATCGGCCAATTCCGTACGACCATCGATGATCTGGGAATCCACTTCCTGCACCGCCGATCCGCGCGCGCAGATGCCACTCCGCTGATCCTGACGCACGGCTGGCCGGACAGCATTGTTCGATTCCTCGATGTGGTAGACGAGCTGGCAGATCCGAAAGACGCAGCCACGCCGGCGTTCCACGTCGTAGTGCCGTCGCTGCCGGGCTTCGGATACAGCGACAAGCCGGCCACCACCGGTTGGGGGACCGAAAAGATCGCGGCCTCCTGGGTGGAACTGATGGGAAGGCTCGGCTACCGCAAGTTCGTCGCCCACGGCGGTGACTGGGGCGGCAATATCACCACCGTTCTCGGCGGCAGGTTCCCGGCGCACGTCCTCGGTATCCACTCAACCTTCGCCGAGGCGCCGCCTGGGCTGACAACGGACGGACTGACAGCGGCCGAGCGCACCTGGACCGAGGAAACCCGCGACTTCTGGCGCCACCGCGCGGCGTACGCGAAGCAGCAGGCCACCCGACCACAGACCATCGGCTACTCACTCGTCGACTCACCGGTCGGGCTGCTCGCCTGGATCCTCGACAAGTTCGCCGAGTGGACCGATACCGAAGACAGCCCGTTCGAAACGATCTCCATCGACCGCGTCCTCGACGACGTCACCCTGTACTGGCTGACCCGGACGGGCGCATCCGCAGCCCGCATCTACTACGAAAGCCACAACTCCCTCGACCCAGACCTTCGGGTCGATGTCCCGTCAGCACTGACCATGTATCCCCGCGACACCGAGAAGTGCCCACGCCCTTGGGCACAGCAGCGGTACCGCCAGATCGTCCGATGGAGGACGCCCGAAACCGGCGGACATTTCCCATCGCTCGAGGTCCCCGAATATTTCGTCGAGGACCTGCAAGAAGGTCTCGCGGCAGTGCTGGCCGCCGCTCGGTAGTTCTTCGATGTTCGGCCTGGCTGACACTCAGGCGAAATCCGCGCCGAGCGCACGGTGCTGATTTCAGCCGCGCTCGCCGCAAGTTGCCCGAGACTAGGGGACTCGGGTGATCTCCGCGCCCGTCGACACCACCTCGAACAGATCGCCGCCCAAATGTTTCACCTGTTCTCCCGAGGCCAGCTCGTAGGTGATGATCGGCGGCGATCCTGGGACAGATACCGCGTGCTGATACTCATTGATCGGAAAGACGCGTCCCGCAGCGTCCCTGGCATCGAACTGCCCGACCAGCATTGCGCCCACCAGCCTGTCCCCCGATCGCATTGTCCACCAACAGATTCAGTGAAATCCAGGTCAGTACAGCATCTTACGCGCGTCTGGGTCCCCAGTGCACGGACATCGAAAGCGGTCACCACAATGCTGCTTCGCGCGGTGCAGTGCCGATGCATCGAACTCAGAGTCGGGCAACTGTCCAGTTCAGCTTCGGCGAGCTTGACACTTTCGACGGCAGAATTGCTGTGAACAGCCGGAACGTTTATCCGCAGCACCGAGACGCGATACTCTTTGCCCCTCTTCGACTTCCACGAGCAAATGCGTGGATCGATCTGTGCCCGGCACGAATTGCGGTGTACAGTTCAACTACTTTTCCCGAGTCCCGAAGCGCGGCTCGCTGCCTCTGGGTGCCGTCTCTGGAGTGATATATGCCGTTGAGTAGCGATAAGTCCGAGGTGCGTTCGGCGCGAAAGCGTTCCGATTACGGGCCGAACGCCGCCGCGCCGAGCCTCGGTGGCGGCTCGGGCAAGCCGCCGGATCTGATGGGTCAGTGGGTGAAGTCGGTGACATCCGGTCGGGCGACCGTCCAGCGGTTGGGCGGCGAATTCCCGACGGTGTCCACGGAGGTGATCGACGCCGCCGTCGCCCGGGCGCGCGCCGAACTGCATCCGCTGCTGGCAGACTCGCTCACCGAAATGACCGAACTTCTTGCGCGCGAACGCATCCGGCGCATCGAACGGGCCACGAACAGTCGTCCGAGATGAGAAAGCCGCGCCCGAAAAATGGCGCGGCGAATTAGACGGGCGGGCTCGGCAGGGAAGAACAAGTCCCCCACGGCCGAGCCCGACTCGGCGATTCCGGTGGACTTACATGCTCGCCTTCTTGTAGGCGTCCACCACCTCGGCCGAAATCCGCCCGCGGCTCGACACGTCAATACCCTTCTGGCGTGCCCATTCACGGATGACACCCGTCTGCTCCCGGCCGGCCGTCGGCCGCGACCCGTTGCTCGTGCCTCGCGGCGCACGTCCGACCTTGCGGGCGGTCGACGTCCACTCCGCGAACAGACCGCGGAGTTGCTTGGCGTTGACTGCCGACAGATCCATCTCGTACGCCACGCCATCCAAGGTGAAGTGCACTGTTTCTTCGGCCTGGGACTTGCCGTCGTAGTCGTCGACCAGTGTCACAACGACCTTGCGTGCCATGGAGTTTCCCCTTCGTAGAATGCTGGAATGTGTAGAAGCGACAATCGTAGACCCACGCAACAACATGTGGTCGCTGCGGTTCCGCGTCATCGCTGTACAGATCGGCACAACCGAACCCGATGGGAAAATATCTGTGGCTGACACCGCCGGCACCGACGCCGTTCGCAGGCATGATCCCGCCGTACGCGGCTTCGCCAGCGACAACCACGCCGGGATTCACCCCGAGGTGCTCGCGGCGCTGACCCTGGCCAACGGCGGCCATCAAATCGCCTACGGCGGGGACGAGTACACCGCCCACCTGCAGGAAATTTTCGCTGGGCACTTCGGCGAGCGAGCCACGGCCTACCCGGTATTCAACGGCTCCGGCGCCAACGTCGTTGCGCTGCAAGCGCTGCTGCCGCGCTGGGGTACGGTGATCGCGGCGGAGTCCGCGCACATCAACGTGGACGAGTGCGGCGCGCCGGAGAAGCTCGCCGGAATCAAGATCCACACTGTCGCCACCCTTGACGGCAAGTTGACCCCCGAATTGATCGATCGGCAGGCCTACGGGTGGGGCGACGAGCATCGGGCCCAGCCGTCGGCCGTGTCCGTCACGCAGAGCACCGAGTCCGGCACCGTGTACACCGCCGACGAACTTCGCGCGATCTGCGAACACGCCCACGAACGGGACATGCTGGTCCATGTCGACGGCGCCCGGCTGGCCAACGCGGCCGCCTCGCTCGGCGTGCCGTTGCGCGCGATCACCACGGATGTGGGGGTCGACGTGCTCTCGTTCGGCGGTACGAAAAATGGACTGCTGCTCGGCGAGTGCGTCGTGGTGCTCGAGCCGGAAGCCGTCCGGGATATCCGCTATCTGCGCAAGATGTCGCTGCAATTGGCGTCGAAGATGCGTTTCGTCTCGGTGCAGTTCGAGGCGTTGCTCGGCGGGGATCTCTGGTTGCGCAGTGCCGCGCACGCCAACGCGATGGCCGAGCGCCTCGCGGCCGCGGTCGACGGTATCGACGGTGTGCGGATCGTGCGCCCGGTGCAAGCCAACGCGGTCTTCGCGATTCTTCCTCGCGAAGTGACCGAGCGACTGCAGAAGCGTTATCGCTTCTATCTGTGGGACGAACGCACCGGCGAGGTCCGTTGGATGTGCGCTTTCGACACCACCCCCGACGATGTCGACAATCTCGCCGAGGCGATCGCCGACGAGATGAGCCGGGTGTGAGCTAACCGCGAGCGTTCGCGGGGGTCGCGCGGCGCATCGAGCGGCCTGTTCGCCGCAGCAGCAACGTATCCACCGCGAACGCGCCGGGACCGATCATGGCGATCAGGAAGAACGACCAGCAGAACAGCACAGCGGTTTCGCCGCCGTTCTGAATCGGCAGGATCGCGCCCTCCTTCAAATGCACGAGCAGAAATGCGTAAGCCATCGCGCCCGAACAGAGCAACGCGGCGATGCGAGTGCCGATACCCAGCGCCACCAGCCCACCCGCCCCGATCTCGATCACCGCGGCCCACCAACTCGGCCAGCTCCCGACCGTCGCGACATGACCGCCATGCGGCGCCACCGGCCACGCGAACAGCTTGGAAAGCCCGTGCGCGACGAACGAAAGCCCCACGAGAATCCGAAACAAACCCAGCACAATCGCACCGCGACTACCGGGGCCGGCCCCAGCATTCGCATCGCTAGCCAACAGATGCATGACACAACCTCGAATCCGGAACGCGGATGATCGCCAAGTGCCACCCGTATCTGTCACTACGATCCGCAGCGATGAATCGTTCAGCAACTGGGATCCATCGCACCGCTATCCCCAGTTCATGCCAACCATTCGCTGGTCAGACGATTAGGAGGACTGGTGGTGGCATCGAGCGAGAAACCAAGAGCCTCGTTTCCTCGTGATCACCTGTCCAGCTGCACATCTCAGATCAAGCGGTTGTCGCGATCCCACCCGGACCGCGACAACCACCGCCAAGTCAGCTCCTCGGCTAAGGGGCGGCTTGGTACACGATCACCGTATTTCCGTCCGCCAGCATGACTCCCATGACGCTCTGCGACTGCGCGGCACCGGCGACGAAGCCCGAGAAGCCTCCCGGCAGCGGACCGCGGCGAATCGATGAATCGGGCTCCCCCGACTCGAGGCCGAAGTCGAGCGTGACGTAAATGGCGTTGCCCAGCAACGGATCCAGCAGCTGCGGGAGCGGGCTGTTGGACAAGGCTGCGGTATCGGATTGGTTGAGATCCACGCCCATGATGCCCAATTCCGGATCATGGAACGGTTCGAGTGCCGCTGCCGGCCCGGCAGCGGCACCGATCCCGATCACGGCAAAGCCGAGTGTTGCGACAGCGGTACGAATACTCATCGTCAAGAACTCCAGTTGTCCTCTGCGCCAACCGAAATGGTGCTGGCCCCAGTCGCGTCACAGATCGACACAACGGATAGAACATAACAACGCGCGCGGCCGAATCGGGTTCCTACACAACACCTCCACAACAGCTACACATTCGCCGGCTCAGGGTCGCGCGTGTAGATGTCAACCGCGCAGCACGAGTTGGGTGAAAGCGCTCAGCGCGTCGTCGATGGGGTGCGGCTCAGGCTGCCCTGTGGCACCGATTCGGTTCCAGCGCTGCATGTTTACCACGAGGGACAGTTGGCGCTTGCCGTCGGCACTGGTCATGCACAACGCGCCGCCGCCCCAGACGGAGCCGTCGTGACCCCAGTAGATGCCGTGACCGGGCACTGTCGTCTTGTGCAGGCCGAGACCGTAGTCGATCGTCTTCCCCTCGAACGAGATGACCGGAACGGTGCGTTGCATCTGCGCCAGCGAGGCGTGGCTGACGATTTCACCGGCCAGCAGTAGCCCGAAGAAGCGGTTCAGGTCCGCGACGGTAGAGATCAGCGAAGCCGACGGGCCCACCCACGACATGTCGAAGACGCTGTAATCGACTGGTGGGTCGATCATTCCGAACCACGCCTCGTAGTGCATCGAGTGCGGTCCGCTGACGTACGGTCCGGTCGGCAGCTCGGTGTCCCGCAGCCCGGCGCGCTCGATGACGTTGGCGGTGATGCATTTCTCCGCCGAAGTGCCGGTGATCAACTCCAGAAGTTGGCATAGGAGCAAGTAATTGGTGTTCGAGTACACGCCCGGCGTGCCACCGAGGGTTCCGACAGCAGGTGCCGAGACGCCCAGCTGGATCAGGTCGGTCGCGTGAAACTTGGTGAACCGGTTTTCGTCCAGGCTTTTCGGTGTCGTCTTCGCCACGACAGGGAAGCCCGCGAGGGATGGGTAAGCATACGGCAGGTATTCGGCGAGACCGCTGGTGTGGTTGATCAACATCCGGACCGTGATCGCCTTACCGCGTTCACCGGGAACCAGCTGCGGCAGGTAGTGCCCTATCGGTGTGTCGAGCGCTATTTCGCCGTTGTCGACCAGCTGCAGCACAGCAGCGGCGGTGAATGTCTTGGTGACGCTGCCGACGCGGTGCCGCATGTCGGCCGTGACCGGGCGGCCGATGGCGATATCCGCGACTCCGGCTGCGCCACGCCAGATTTCGCTGTCGTCGCGCACCTCGGCAAAGAGTCCGGGCATGCCCGCATGATGCACGGCCGTCAAGGCGGCCTGTAGCTGTGCGGGATCGAGGGTGTCGGTCACGATAAGTGTCCTCTCGCTGTCGATAAGGTGACGGCTCGAGTCGCGGCTTGCTCGCCGACGCACCCGAGGTGAACACCACTATCGACCGGTAGGTCACCCTCGGTATTGGAAAATTTTTCCCCAAGCTTGGTACCGGTGCCGGGCGATGGTGGGCAGGTAGTGCGTCTTCAGTACCCCGGGTGTGCGGTCGGCGAATATCGATATGTCTCGGCACAGATGGGCCTGATCGGCGTATCCGCAGTCCGCCGCGACGTCGCCGGCCGGTCGGCCCGCCAGCAGACCGTCGACCGCGTGCCGGAATCGGACCAGCATCGCCGCCCGCTTGGGTGTCAGGCCGATCTGCGACTCGAACCGCGCCCACAGCCGCTTGTTGCTCCAGCCGACGGATTCGGCGAGCGCACCGATCTTCACCTGGCCGCGCGCGGCGAGTATGCGATGCCAACCGGTGAGCACCTCGGGATCAGGCGACCGCATGGGCCTATCGCACTGCGCCAGAAAAGATCTCGTCAATGCGAATCGCTCGTCCCAGGCCCGGGCGGACGCGAGTTGCTCGCGCAGTTGCCGAGCCCGTGGTCCCCACAGATCCTCCAGCGCGACGGCGCCCCGGCCCAGATCGGTGGGGGCAACACCCAACAGCGAATACGCCTGGATCGGCGACAAACGAACCTCGATGCATTCCGCCCGCTCGCTACGGATGCGCATGGGTTCGATGGGCAGCCCGGCAACGAAGCCGTCGAGTGATCGTCGCCCGTGAACGTCATCGACGAGCAGCCCATGGTCCCCGAATCCGATCACCACCGTGACCGCCGCCGTCCCGGCAACCCGAAGATCCAACCCGATGCCTGCCTCGTCGCGATAGCCGATCATCGCGATACCCCGCGGCACGGCCTCGGCGGGACCGGCGAAGTCCCAGCCCAGTTCAGGCTCACGGCCGAAGTCCACAGCTCTCACTCATCCAGGCTACGGCTCCCTGCCTTTCGTCCAGGCTGCGGTCACGCCTGGACGAACGACGCCGCCGCGACCAAATGAGTGGGAACGCCGCGCTATCCCGGATAGCTTGTGGTTCATGTTGGTTCGCGAGTACACACCGGACGATTGGCCACAGGTCTGGCCCATCATTCGGGAAATCGTCAGGGCCGGTGAGACATTCGTCTACGACCCGGCGATGACCGAGGAGCAGGCGCGCGCGATGTGGACAGTCGGCCCGCCCGCGATCTGCGTCGTTGCCGTGACCGATGCGGGCGTGGTGGGTACTGCCAATGCGTATGCCAATCGCCCGGGTCCGGGTGCCCACGTGTCGAGCGCCAGCTTCATGGTTGCCGCCGATGCTCGCGGCAAGGGGGCCGGAACGGCCTTGTGCCGGTACGTAATGGACTGGGCGAAAGCGCGCGGCTTCGCCGGCATGCAGTTCAACGCCGTAGCGGAATCCAATCACCGGGCCGTTGACCTCTACCAGCGTCTCGGGTTCGAAATCGTGGGCACCGTCCCCGGAGCGTTTCGCCATCCGACCCTCGGCCGGGTCGGTCTCCATGTCATGTACCGCGAGTTCTGAGTCCGCGATTGCCGCACGCCCCGGCCACCGACAGCGCGTCAGAAGACGAACCCGCGCAACACCAGGAACCGCATACCGCCGACTGCCGCCATGACGACGATCACCGCGCCCGACTGTGCGACCTCGCCGAGGCCGGGTGCCCAGAACTCGAGGCCCGCCAAGGCCGCAGTGCTGACCAGCAGGCCGATCAGGGCCAACCCGCCGCCTTCCCACTGTGCGGTGAACCAGTCGACCCGTCCGGCCGCATGGAAGGTGAGCCGGCGATGCAGTTCGTTCGCAATCACCGTGCTGACCATCGAACCGGCGACATTGGCGACCAGCGGGCCGAACGCGTTCATAGCCAGGAACAGCAGGACGTACGCGATATTGCTCGCGCCACCGACCAAGGCGAAGCGGATCAGCTGAGCGAAGACATGATCACCGCGCAGCACGCGCGAGAGTCGCTCGAGCCATTCCACACCCAGCATCGAGGAGGAACCCGCCCCGATGCTATCGAGGGTTGCCCTGTTCTCGTATGGCTTCCGAAACCCGGAAGCGGCAATAGCTGTGCTGTTCACTCGACCACTGTCGCCAGCCCGGCTGACACTGACCTGACGTCGAACTGACATACCGACTGACACGGCATCAGCCCTGGTCGAACCAGGCAAGACCCCGCGGGACTGCCGCGCCTACCCGGGCGCGCGCCTACCCATCGACCGCGGTGACACCTTGCGTCCAACTGGACACGAAATACCCAACCCCGCCGGGCGCCAGCAGCTCTGCCTGGAATCGCCGTCCATCAGCCGCACCGGCCAGAACCTGCCAAGCCGCTCGACCGGTCGCGTTCAGCCGATTCGACTCCACGAGATCGAGCCGACCCAACCTCTCGGCGTCAGCCGCGCCGAGCGCTGCCGCCACCTCCGCGTCATAACGCCCGGCCTGTTCGTTCGGGTGCGGCCGCACCGTCACACCCCGGACCGCCGACCCCTCCCCCATCACAAGCATGGCGACCCGGTCGGCCCGCCCGGCGAGCTTTCGCCCCAGCGCCGCGCACTGCTGCGATGTCGCATCCAGCGCCACGGCCTGGAACGCGACCGACGCCGTGAGCATTCCGGGCGGGCGGCCGGAGTCGAGCAGCCAATAGCCGACGGACAGTGACAACGGCAATGCCGTCGCGTCCTCGTTGGCCTGTCCCCAACCGGTCGACCAGTCGATGCCTTGTGCTCGCAGGCTCGCAAACACACCGTCCGGCTGGAACAGCCTCGTCGTATCGTCACCGCCCACGAGCACCAGCAGTTCAGGCGTCGTCTCATCAGGACGACGCGCACCGAACCCGTCCAAGACGGCCCATCCGTTGTTTATGCCCAGCTGCGGAAGACTCAGTCGGCGAACGGATTCCGCGCAGGCGGCTCGCAATGGATCCCACTGCACGGCGGCCTCACCGGCGACCTCGGGTATCAACCCTGGCGGGTATGGGCATACAGCCGCCGAGATGAGCGCCACGGATACTCCTCACGATCATGCCGCCGTTGGCCGTCGGCGGTTTCAGTATGGTCGTCGTACGGCCGGTTCATTCGGTTCCACCGCCTCGGCTACTGGGTGGGTTGGCCTGACGAGCCTGGTCGAGCAGGTGGGGGTCGTGGGCGTTGACGAGGATCAAGTCCGGTTCGGCGGCGGTCCAGAGGTGGCTCAGGCGTTGGTGATTGGAACGGACTTTGCGCCAATCGGATGCCGTCAACCGTTCCATCGCGGTCAGGGATTTGGGTGCGGAGTTGGTGCCGTCGAGTTGGCCGCGGTGGTAGAAGGCGTCTCCGGCGTGCAGGACCCAGCGATCGCCGGTGTCGACGGCGATCGCGGCGTGGCCGCGGCTGTGGCCGGGGAGGCTGATCAGCACGATGCCCGCGGCGATGTCGGTGAGTTCGTTGGCGGCGGCGAATCCGCGCCATGATTCGCTTGCTGCGGGGTCGTGTTCGACGAGCCGGGGGCCGTGAGCGCGGTGCGGGGCGCGATAACGCTGTTTTTCGATCTGTGTCGCGGGGTGCTGGGATGCGAGTGCCTCGGCGCGTGTCAGATGTACTTGTGCCCAAGGGAAGTCGGCCAGTCCGCCGACGTGGTCGGCGTCGAAGTGGGTGAGCACGATGTGGCGAACGTCGTGCGGGTCGAACCCCAGGCGCTGGATCTGGTTGATCGCGGCCTCATTCGGGTCGAATATCGGCCGGATGAAGAAGCGGCTGGGACCGAAGCGCCGACCCGGGGCTTCGGCGTCGTGCACGCCGAGGCCCGAATCCACCAGGACCAGACCGTGTTCGGTTTCGACGAGCAGGACGTGGCAGACGAGTCCGCCGGGGGTGGCGAGGGGTCGCATGGTGCCGCAGTTGAGGTGATGGATTTTCATGACGATCAGTCCGACAGGTCTGCGCGTGTTGTGTTGACCAGCAACGGGTTCGGGTTGCTCGACATCGTGAGCAACCCACGCAGTGCGCGCACGACCAGCGGCCAGTTGCGTGGGTCGCGCAGGTTCACTCCACCGATGAGTTGTTTGAGCATCGACAGCGCGTCGAAGTAGATGCGCTCGACGACTAGTTTCTCGTTCTCGTCGAAGACGAAGTACGCCGTCATCCTGGTGCGATGCTTGGCGCCGGTGGGCGGGATGCCACCCAGTGGGCCTGAATGCGTTCCCAGCAACCAGAATTCGACGATCACGGCGTCGGCGCTGTGCCGTAGCGCGATGATCTCGTGGTCCTGATCGGGGAAGGCGACGCGGGTGTCGTGATAGTAGCCGCGCACCTCGGCGTCGCCGTCGTGCACGGTGAGCGTGGGAATGATCTCGTAGTGCGGGTGCGGGAAGGTGGCCAGCACGTCGTCCCACTGCTGGCGCACCTCGTCGTGGAAGTGGTCGAGGACGAGCTTTTCGCGGGCGCGCAGCACCTCGCGCGACGGGATGGCGAAACGGTCGAGCATGACGAACTCCTGAGCGATCAGCGAGGCGTGAGGTGGCTGCCCCGCCCCGACGCATTATTCCCACGCCGTGGGAATATCAGGTAGATTAAACCCACAGCGTGGAAATAATCAAGAGGTGGTGAGCAATGACCGGTGTGGCCCCGACCCGCACGGATCCCCCGCGCCGAGGGCGGCCGCCGAAAGCGCAGGCACAGTTGTCGCGCGCCGCGATCCGAGACGCAGCACTCGAGGTGATCGACAACGAGGGCATCGGTGCGCTCGCAATGCGCTCGGTCAGTCGCGTTCTCGGCGTGGACGCCAAAAGCCTCTACCACCATGTCGCAGGCAAGGACGATCTGCTCGACGCCGTCGCCGAGCACGTACTGGAGCAACTCCGGATTCCCGCACCGACGGGTTCGATCGAAACTGACCTGCGGGCACTGGCTCACGAGTTCCGCCGCGTCACCCTCGCCCACCCAGAGGCCGCGACCCTCGTCCTGACCCGCCAACTCTCGTCGACGGCCGGACTGTCGCCGACCGAAGCGCTGCTCACGGTATTGCATAGCGCCGGAAGCACTCCCGAGGAAGCCGTCCACCTGCTACGCACCCTACTGGCCACCTTGATCGGCACCTTGCTGCGCGAGGTATCCGCCGGACCGCTCTTCGGCACCAGCGACCCCGACGAAATCACCCACCGCGAGCACACCCTCGAAAACTCCGGCCTACCCCAGGTCGCCTCCGCCGCACCACATCTGGCGCGATACGACCGCGATCGCGAGTTCGACTACACGCTCGATCTCATCATCGATCTCGTCAACGCCCGGCTCGGTTCGCGGAAGTAGTGGCGGCAGAACAGAAGCAGGACTTGCGGGTACTGTCGCGAGATGGGGAACGAGTGCCTGATCTGCGATAAACACCAGGGTGTCGGCCGGTTGGTCGGTCCGGTGATCTATACGAATGATCTGGTGGCGGTAACCCATCGCCCGCTGTCGGAAGGCTCGCCGATGCCCGGCTACCTTTTCGTTGAAACAGTCCGCCACGCAGCCACTCTGGCCGATCTGAGCGACGCTGAAGCAGCCGCCGTCGGATGGGCGGTCCGCCGGGCCGCCGCCGCGCTGCGCACCGAACTGGCTCCCGATTTCGTGTTCTCCGCCATCGCCGGACGTAGCGTCGCGCATTTCCATCAGCATGTGTTCGTTCGGCCACAGGGCACCCCAGATGCGGTGGGCTGGTTCGACAGCGACTCCTGGACCGAGGGACCACGCATCGATGAGCCAGCTCTGGCTGACCTATGTGCGCGCCTGTCCACGCACTTCCAGCAGGCTGACCAGCCGGACTAACCTGCGTGGCCGTCGACTGCGGCAGACTGTCCGCCATGGTTGATGATCAAGGCGGTTGGGGCGACGTCGGTTTGCGGTCTTGGACCGACCTAGAGCTGGTACGAGCCCGGCTGGAAGCGGGCGCCGACCCCGACTTTCGACTGCGATTCCACGGCAGACCGCTGGACATGGCCGCCGAATACGGTTCTGCGGAAGTAGTGACAGAGTTGGCGGCCCGAGTCAGCGACGTCGACGCCATGCTTGGCGGCCGAACTGCTTTGTGGCGGGCGGTTTTCGGCAACCGGCCCGGTAATGCCCGCGCTTTGGTGGCGGCAGGCGCCGATCCGGGTCGGCCGATGATGGCGGGCTGGTCGCCGGGAAGGTTGAGCCTTGCCGGCCCGGATCCACTGATCGCCGGCGCGTTGTCCGCCTCGGAACAAGCCGCGGTCGATGAGGGTCGCCGTCTGACAACGGCACTCGGCGAACTCTGGCTCGACGGATTGAGCCTCGCCTGCACCGCGGACATCGACGCAGCCGAGGCGATCCGTCGTTTGCACGCCGAGGTCGTGCCGGCGGACTCGGTGACCGAGGACGACATGTGGACCTATCCCCTGGCCAACCACACCGAGCTGACGCTGTGGGCAACCGATGTCCCCGGCGGCTGCGTGCTCGTCCAGCCCTGGGCTTACGGCGCCTCGATGCCCGGGGTCTCGACCCGCCTATCCCCGGGCACCAAGTGCTACGCGATGTACGCGAACCCCAAGAGCGGCAACCAAGGCAGTACCGCGCACAACGGGGAGATCATCGGCTGGGACCTGCACCCGGCAGGCGGCGCGGACGAGCACGACTCAGCCGACGAAATCCTCGCTTCGTACCTGTACCAGCGCAATCCCATCGCGTACTGCTGCGCGTACGCCGGTCTACGACCTACCGACTCCCGCGCGTTCGAGGGACCGCCCGACGTCTGGCTGCGCCTCCCGGATGGCGACTACTGGCACTGACGGTCGCGGCTCGAGCCGTCACCCCGGCAACCAGCGCCGCGACGCCGGAACAGCCGCCAGCAGCAGCCACCCGGATGAAACGGGACCGACGCCCCTTCTCACGCCCCGGGACCGCACGCTCACTCGTGCGCGCCACTACCGGCGACTGAAGCGTTCCACCAGCCGAGCGTAGCTATCGTGCCCGTGACCTGCCTCGAGCGCCTCGGCGACGAGGTTTCTGGTGTAGGTCGGCAGATCGATATCGATTCCGCGCGTCCGGCTTTCGGCGATCAGATCCTCGAGCGAGGGCAGATGATGCTGGAGTGCGCCGTAAGGTGTGGCGAACTCCGCACGATCGATCTCGTCGGCGAGCATCGGGAACAGGGTTGGCAGCGCCGACAGCGACGGCTCCGCCAACCGGCTGAAGTCGCCGATCCGCAGCCCGGCATTACCGAGAAGCGCTGCGGCGTGCAGGAATCCGTTGAGCAGACCCCACATGATGTCGTGGACCGCCATCCCGTACAGCACGGCAACACCAGGATCGGCGGACACATGGGTGGCACGACCGCCGAGGACTTGGAGCAACGCTTCGTATCGGTCGAACGCCGGACGAGGACCGCCGTAGAACACCACCGCATCCGGTGAGCCGATGGCCGGAGCGATGGTCATGATCTGACCGTGCAGGTAATCCGCGCCGAGCTCGGTCACCAATTGCCCAGTGGCCCTGGCCTCTTCAGATGTTCCGTCGGTCAGATCGACCACGGTTCGCCCCGCTGATGCCGCCCCTGCCGCACGCAGCAGCTCCGCCGCCACCGCACCACCTTTGACATTGACGATCGCTACCTCGGCAGCGGCAACGGCCGCCTCGGGCGTCGCGGCCCATCGCGCCCCCTCATCCACCAGCGGATGAGCTTTGCTTTCCGACCGGTTCCACACGGTGACCGAATGCCCGGCCGCCATCAGGGCAGCAGCCAGCGCCGACCCCATCTCACCCAACCCCAGGACCGCGACCGACACTGCTTCTGCGTTCTCATGTTCACTCACGAAACGGACACTAGAAGCTAAACCTATCTTCAGGTCAAGCCCAGAAATCGTTGGCGCCGTGAGAAGCTCGCAAACAATAGGGATGCGCCTCGAGCCCCGGTTCGACAGCATGGGTGGCATGGGCTGGAACTTCACCGACGATGTCGAGCAGTATCTGGGGGCGGCCGGCGAGTTTCTGCGGTCCCGGCCCGCCGAACACAATGCCGCCTTGACCGTGAGCGCGACCGTTGCCGCAGGCAAGGTGCCCGGACATCCGAACCCGCCGCTGTTCGGCTGGTTATCGCGCGGGAGTCGGGTTGGCGGAGCGATCCTGCATACCCGGCCATCGCCACTGGGCCTGTTCGGCCTGGCCGCCGACGATGCGGCCGAGTTGGTCGCGGCATTGCAGGACGCCGGTCGGGAGCCCGACTATGTCGTCGGCCCGGTCGGTGTCGTGCAGGCCTTCGCCGAGGCCACCCAACGCGGGTCCGAGGTCGTCGAAGAGCAACTTCTCTACCGGTTGCGGGAGCTGGTGGCGCCCCGCCCGACGGCCGGGCGTGCCCGGCTTGCCCAGGAGTCCGACCGGGCGGTGCTGGAGGATTTCACCAAGGTGTTCGCGGACGAGGACACCTCCGCGCCGTTCGATGAGGTCGGTGAGCGGCTGTCCTACCACGGCATCTGGTTGTGGGAGGTCGACGGAGAGCCGGTGTCGGTCGCCTCCCTCTCGCGCAGCGTGGCCGGGATCGTGCGGGTCGGCTTGGTGGCCACCCCACCGGAGCATCGCGGCCATGGCTACGCGGCGGCGGTGACACACCACGTATCGCAAGCCGCGTTGAACGCCGGAAACCACGAGATTCTGCTGTTCACCGACAAGTCGAATCCCACGAGCAACGGCATCTACCAGCGGTTGGGCTACGAGGTCGTCGAAGAGCAGATCCAAATGCGGCTCGGCGCAACCTATTAGGACAGTGTCGGCCGATAAGCGGTGAACCGCCTCGGCCTGCGATGCGCGTCCGATCTCACCCCACGGTCCGATCTCATGTCATACCAGGGGATTACAAGTAACGAGGCTCGAGCAGATAGTTTCGGGGTATCGAAAGCGGCGCTCTGCCATCGATCGGCCAGCAGGGCCGGCGAAAAAGGAGTGGCGTCGCCGAATCACCTCTCAGGAAGTTCTATGACGACACCTGCCTTGGTCCCCGAGTCATCGTCCCGGTCAGCACACCGCGGTGATTACGCCCGTCTATTGCGGCGGATCTCCGAAGCGGGGCTGATGGATCGGCGGCCCGCCTACTACGCCGTTCGGCTCAGTCTTGTGGGGCTGGCGTTCGTAGCCGGCTGGGTGGCGTTCGTCCAGATCGGCGATTCGTGGTGGACGCTGCTGGTGGCGGGGTTCATGGCGGTGGCGTTCGCGCAGATCGCGCTGGTCATGCATGATGTCGCGCACCGCCAGGTCTTTCGGCTGCGCAAGCCGACGGAGCTGGTGGGACGAATCGTCGGCAACGCGGGCATCGGTCTGGGTTACGGCTGGTGGCAGGACAAGCACACGCGCCACCACGCCAACCCGAACCACGAGGAGCTCGACCCCGATGTCGCGCCCGACATTCTGGTCTGGTCACAGAAGCAGGCGACATCCAGCCGCGGTCTGCCGCGTCTCATCGGAAGGGCACAGGCGTACCTGTTCTTTCCGCTTCTGCTACTGGAGGGCCTGAACCTGCATGTGGCCGGTGTGCGTGCGCTCAAAGATCGTTCGGTCAAACACCGCGGCTGGGAAGGCGCGCTGCTGTTCGGCCACTTCGCCGTCTACCTGACCGCATTGTTCGCGGTACTGCCCGCCGACAAAGCATTGGCCTTCTTCGCTGTGCACCAAGGTCTTTTCGGCCTGTACATGGGCTGCATCTTCGCCCCGAACCACAAGGGCATGCCGACCCTGACCGGCGACGACCGCCCCGACTACCTCCGCCGCCAGGTGCTGACCTCCCGCAACGTGCGCGGTGGCGCGCTGACGGACTTCGCCCTCGGCGGGCTCAACTATCAGATCGAGCACCATCTGTTCCCGAGCATGCCGACCCCGAACCTGCGGCACGCCAGGTTGATCGTCCTCGACTACTGCAATGAAATCGGCGTGCCCTACCACGAAACGGGTCTGATCGCCTCCTACCGCGAGGCGCTGCGACACATGCACCACGTCGGCGCCCCGTTGCGCTCGCCGGGTCGGCACTCGGATGCCGAAGTGCCACAACATAATCGCTGAAGCACAAGCTGGGCATCACGAAACCTGGTTCCGCAGCGGGTGTCGACACTCACCGAGTAGGTACGAGCTCCTCGATGAGTGTCTCCACCCGCCAACGGATTTCGTCGCGGATGGGCCGGACGGCGTCGATGCCTTTGCCCGCCGGATCGTCGAGTTTCCAGTCGCGGTAGTCGACGCCGGGAAAATACGGGCAGGCATCGCCGCAGCCCATGGTGATGACCACCGTGGACGCTTCGACGGTGTCCGGGTCAAGGATTTTCGGTGCTTGATCGGTGATATCGATCCCGACCTCGCGCATGGCCTCGACCGCAGCGGGATTGAGGGAGTCGCCGGGAGCGGACCCGGCGGAGCGGACCTCTATCGCATCACCGGCGAGATGGGACAGAAAGCCTTGGGCCATCTGGGAACGACCGGCGTTGTGCACGCACACGAACAGCACACTGGGCACGGTCATGATCGGGTCACCTGTTCGGTCTCGGCATGCAGGTCCGGGGATACGGTGGAGCGGAAGCGCTTTCGCAGGGCGAGGGAGACATACACCAGGCCGACGAGGACGGGCACCTCGATGAGCGGGCCGACGACCCCGGCCAGGGCTTGACCCGAGGAGGCGCCGTAGGTGGCGATGGCGACGGCGATGGCCAGTTCGAAGTTGTTGCCCGCGGCGGTGAATGCGAGCGTGGTGGTGCGGGCGTAACCCAGGCCCATCAGCGCGCCGAGGGCGTAACCGCCGCCCCACATGAGCGCGAAGTAGGCCAGCAGCGGGACAGCGATGCGTACGACGTCGAGGGGCTGCGAGGTGATCTGCTTACCTTGCAGAGCGAACAGGATCACGATGGTGAACAGCAGCCCGTAGAGCGCCCACGGTCCGATCGCGGGCAGCAGGCTCGATTCGTACCAGGCGCGCCCCTTCGCTTTCTCGCCGAAGCGGCGGGTCAGGTAGCCGGCCAGCAGCGGGATGCCCAGGAAGATCAGCACCGACTTGGCGATCTGCCACGGCGAAGTGTCGATATGGGTTTGCGCGAGACCGAGCCAGCCCGGCAGCACGGATAGGTAGAACCAGCCGAGCACCGCGAACATCACCACCTGGAACAGGGAGTTCACCGCGACCAGCACGGCGGCGGCTTCGCGGTCACCGCAGGCCAGGTCGTTCCAGATGATCACCATCGCGATGCAGCGAGCCAGCCCGACGATGATCAGCCCGGTGCGATATTCCGGCAGATCCGGCAGCAGCAGCCAGGCCAGCGCGAACATCAGCGCGGGCCCGACGACCCAGTTCAGGATCAACGACCCGGCCAGCATGCGCCGGTCGCCGGTGACACTGTCGAGGCGGTCGTAGCGCACCTTGGCCAGCACTGGATACATCATCACCAGCAACCCGAGGGCGATCGGCAGCGAGATCCCATCGATCTCGACCGCCGACAGCGCGTCGCCGAGTCCTGGAATCAGCCGGCCGAGCAGCAGTCCGGCCACCATCGCCGCACCGATCCAGACCGGCAGGAACCGGTCCAGCGTGGACAGCTTGCCGACGACCGGTGGGTGGTCGGTCGTGGCGCTCACGCGGTAACCGCCAGACCGGCCTCGGCCGCCAGCACATCCGAAAGACGTTGCAGCGCTTCGGGAACCGTCCGGTAGTACACCCACGACGCGCGGCGTTCGCTGGTCAGCAATCCCGCCTCGCGCAGCACCTTCAGGTGATGGGAGATCGTCGGCTGGGTCACGTCGATACCTTCGGACACCTCGCACACGCAGGCCTCACCACCGGCCCGGGCCGCGACCGCGGACAGCACCCGCAACCGCACCGGGTCGGCCAGCGCCTTGAACTGCGCGGCCAGCTCGGCGGCGGCCGCAGCGGTCAATGGCC
Organism: Nocardia suismassiliense; assembly: GCF_900269665.1. Classification (GTDB taxonomy): domain Bacteria; phylum Actinomycetota; class Actinomycetes; order Mycobacteriales; family Mycobacteriaceae; genus Nocardia; species Nocardia suismassiliense. The sequence goes on along the minus strand of NZ_LT985361.1, from coordinate 3,264,027 downwards.
GACGAGCGAGCGGCGTGGCCGCGCATCCGGGCGCGGCCAACGGCAGCGCGGGTCCCTGATTCGACATCCATCGATATTGACGGATATCGAATCAGGAACGCAAGCGAACTTCCGGTGAACTCGCCCACTCCGGCGCGGGCGCTACAAAATGCCGGTCAGCCGCAGCAGCTCGCGCCCGACGCGACAGCCTTACCCTTGGCCTCGGTACCGCAGCAGGCCCCCTCGGCGGCGGCCTCCTCGGCCGTGCCGCAGCACACCGCCGTCGCCTCGGCGTCCGTGGTTGCGAGTTCGGGTGCGGTGCCGAAGGTTTCACTGTCGGACAGCACCGTGTACACCTCCCACCGCTCGGCATCGGGGGCGGTCACCCACACTTTGTCCTGGGTGGCGAAACAACACGTCGTGGCGATCTGCTCCTCGGTGAACAGCCCGGCCTGCGACAGTCGGGCGATCTCACCGTGCACGTGCTCGGAGGATTCGACCTCCACCCCGAGGTGGTTGAGACTGCCGCCGGAGCCGGGGTTCTCGATGAGCACCAGCTTCAGCGGCGGCTCGGCGACGGCGAAGTTCGCATACCCCGGCTTGCGCTTGGCCGGCTCGGCATTGAACAGCGTGGAGTAGAAGGTGATGGCCTGGTCGAGGTCATCGACGTTGAGTGCGAGCTGAATACGGGACATGGCAGCAACCTCCAGGTTGTGAGACATATATCGAAGAAGTGGTGCGACTGAGTCTGCACCACCTTTTCGACATATGTCAATAAGCTGGGTAGAGTTGTTGACATGCCCAAGACGCTGCCCGTGATCGACATGTCCGCCCCGGTGTGCTGCGCCCCCGTCGCCGCCGGACCGGTCGACGACGCCGCGGCCCTGGAAGTCGCGCTGCGACTGAAAGCCATCGCCGACCCGGTTCGCGTCAAGCTCATGTCACTGCTGCTCACCTCCCCGCACAGCGAGGAGAACACCGGCGACCTTGCCAACACCGTGGGACTCGCCGAGTCCACCATCAGCCACCACCTCACCCAGCTGCGCAATGCCGGACTGATCGCCTCCGAGCGCCGCGGCATGAACACCTACCACCGCGCACGCCGAGACGCGCTCTCCGCGTTATGCCTGGTGCTCGATCCGAACTGCTGCCCCTAACCGCGCGCGGAGATCTGCTGCACGCCCCAGCTGTTGCCGTCCGGATCTTCGAAGAAGACGAAGCCGACGTTGTCCAGGGGATCCGGTGTGGGCGAAGGGTTTTCGCCGAGCACCTGGACATCGCTGACCGCGACACCGCGCGCCACCAGTTCCCGGTGCGCCTGCTCGATATCGGGCACGACCAGCTGAAGCCCCTTCACGGAGCCCGGTTCCATCTTCGGGACCGCCCCTTCGCCGATGACGATGGAGCAGCCGGAGCCCGGTGGTGTCAGCTGCACGATGCGCATGCCGTCGCCGATCTTCGTGTCGTGGTCGACGGCGAATCCCAGTTGCTCGCTGTAGAAGTCCTTCGCCCGATCGATGTCCGATACCGGCACGATGACGACCTCGAGAGTCCAGTTCATGACGCTTCCTTCCGAAGGGGTACAGACCTCAGCGGTAAAGACGGCCCGACGCCGCGAAATTCATCAGCCCGGTCCTGTTACCTTCTCCCGCCGCCGCTCGTCATAGGTGTGTCGACCGAATACGCATGGTCGGCGCACCGACGAAACTGGAGAACACGATGCTGACCAACATTATGTACGTGACGATCAACGTCACCGATCAGGACCGCGCACTGGAGTTCTACACCGCGGGGCTCGGCTTGGAGAAGCGGATCGACTTCCCGGGGCCCGAGGGACGTTTCCTCACCGTGGGGGTACCCGATAGCCCGGTGCAGATCATTCTGTGGCGGCAAGCGGCGGGTTCCGGGCAGCCGGGCAACGGAGGACAGCCCGGCACCGTGGTCCTCGAATCCGACGATCTGCGAAAGGATTTCGAGATCCTGCGCGAGCGCGGCGTCACCTTCACCCAGCCCGAACCCGAGGACTACCCGTTCGGGATCCGCGTCGAGGCGACGGATCCGGACGGCAACCGGATCTCGCTCCGTCAACCGCCGAAGCCGTGACCGCGCACCCCTCCGGCTCGATAACCGAAGCGTTCGAAGCCCAGCGCGATCGGCTGCGCGCCGTCGCGTACCGCGTGCTGGGCTCGCACGCCGACGCCGAGGACGTGGTGCAGGAAGCCTGGATGCGCCTCGTCCGACAGGACGCGGCGACCATCGGCAACCTGGCCGGCTGGCTGACCACCGTGGTCGGCCGAATCAGCCTGGACCTCTTGCGCTCCCGCCAGGCCCACCCCGAAACCCATTACGGGCAGGAGTTTTCGGACTTCGTGGTGACACCGGACGACAGCCCGGCACCAGACGAGCAAGTGGCGCTGGCCGATTCGGTCGGTTTCGCCCTGCTCGTGGTGCTCGATTCGCTCACCCCGAGCGAGCGCCTCGCGTTCGTCCTGCACGACATGTTCGCGGTGCCGTTCCACGAAATCGGCCACATCCTGGGCAAATCCGCCGACGCCAGCAAGATGATCGCCAGCCGGGCCCGCCGCAAGGTCCAGTCCACGGACCGGCCGGTGGGCCCAGGCCGGGAACACCAGGAGGTCGTCCAAGCCTTCCGTGCTGCTGCCGTCGGCGGCGACTTCGAAGCGCTGCTGCGCGTCCTGGATCCGGATGTGCGGCTGACCGTCGACACCGCCGACGGCGTGGTCGTCAGACTCGGCGCCACCGAGGTTGCCGCCGGTGCCCGCATGTTCTCCGGCGACGTCGCCCGCTCCCGACCGGTGCTTTTGAACGGCGTACCCGGTCAAATGTCCTGGCGGCCCGACGGAACTCCGCTGTCCGTCATCGCCTTCACGGTCGTCGAAGCCCGGATCACCGCAATCCATATCGTCATCGACCCTGCCAAACTCGCCTCGATCCATGTGCCGGACTCTGCCTGAGCCGGTGTCGGCCCGGACACACCCGATGCTGTGCGGTTGCGGGACCGCATAGTATGGGTGCTGCGGCGGTGGGGCTCGCCGCTCCGGGCACTCGATCCGGAACAACCGCGGCATCGCCGGCCAACAGTCCCTACCCCATCACTCCGCTTTCGGGCGGCTATGGAGTAGGAGACAGCTGTGCGCATCGAACCGCCGCCGACCCTTTCGGTCGAATCCGATATCGAACCGCGCGACCTCAGCCAGCGGCGCGAATCCGGGGAAAAGCATGGCGCGATACTCGCCGTTATCGCCGTCGGCGGTGCGCTCGGAAGTTCGGCCCGGTACGGCCTGACGCTGGCCTGGCCCACGCCGCCCGGCGGGTTTCCCTGGGCGGTGTTCACCATCAATGTCGTGGGCAGTTTCCTGCTCGGTGTGCTGATGGTGGTGGTCACCGAGATCCGCCCGGCGCACCCGTTGGTCCGCCCGTTTCTCGGTGTCGGCGTGCTGGGTGGCTTCACCACCTTTTCCACCTACGCCAACGACATTCACGGGCTGCTCGACCTGCACGCGGTCATCGTCGCCGCCGCTTACCTGCTCGCCACGCTGGTGGTGGCGCTGACCGCCGCCGCTCTCGCGGTCGCGCTCACTCGCGTGGCAGCACGCCTCGCACCGCTTGGCCCTCGCTCCTTCGGTTCCCCGCTACGGCATGTTTACTGCCCATTTGCTTCCGGCCGAAAATATCGCAGGTGGTTATAGCAATCGAACATTCTTTACTCTGCACGTCGACACATGTCGGATCGAGAGGACTGCTGTGCCCGAGGTAGGTCCAGGTTTTCCAAGGCGACGATTCATCGGTGGGGCGCTCGGTGCGGCAGCGTTGAGCGGTGGACTGCAGGGCCTGCCGTCCGGCATGGCCGAGTCGTTCGCGGCGCCGAGCAGCAAAGGGTCGCTGAACGACGTTGAGCATGTGGTGATCCTGATGCAGGAGAACCGTTCATTCGACCACTATTTCGGGACGATGCGCGGGGTGCGCGGGCTCGGCGACGCGACCGCCGTGGTGAAAGCGGACGGCCGCAATGTCTACTTCCAGCCGGATCCGGGCCGCTCCGACGGCGGCTACCTGCTGCCTTTCCACGTGGATACCACGGTGGTCGACGGTCAGGACATGGGCGACTTGCCGCACGGCTGGGACGATCAGCACCGCGCGGTCCGCGGCGGCTGGAGCGACGGCTGGACCGCGGCGAAGGGCGAGATGGCCATGGGCTATTTCACCGAGGCCGACATCCCGTTCCACCGCGCCCTCGCCGACGCGTTCACCGTCTGCGACCACTACTTCTGTTCTGTCCTCGGGCCCACCACACCCAACCGGCTCTATCAGTGGACCGGAACCATTGATCCCGCAGGGCAGTACGGCGGGCCCGCGATCAGCAACCCGGCCAACTACAAGCCGGTCTATCGCTGGACCACGTACCCGGAACGCCTGTCGGACAAGGGAATCAGCTGGAAGGTCTACGCCAACGACGAGGTGGGTGACGACTCCGGCGGCCACCCCTTCGCCGGCGACTACGGCGACAACCCGCTATGGCTGTTCAACGCCTATCACGACCCGAAGAACACCGAACTCGCCGCGCGCGCAAAGGTATTCGGCGAACAGAACTGGAAGCCCGATTCGGGGCAGGGCAAGAAGGTCGACCACGTTCTGGCGGACTTCATCGCCGACTGTTCCGGCGGACGCCTCCCCCAGGTCTCCTGGGTCGTGGCGCCCTACGGATACTCCGAACATCCGGCCGCCCGCCCCGCCGATGGCGCCGCCTACACCCAGGCGGCACTGAAAGCGTTGTGGGCCAACCAGAAACTGTGGAACTCGACCGCCCTGCTCATCAACTTCGATGAGAACGACGGCTTCTTCGACCACGTCCCCCCGCCGATGGCACCGCCGGGCACCCCCGGCGAATACGTCAACGGTCAGCCCATCGGCCTCGGGCCCCGCGTGCCGATGCTGGTGATCTCGCCGTGGAGCCGCGGCGGCTGGGTGAATTCGCAAGTGTACGACCACACTTCGGTGATCCGCTTCCTGGAGAAGTGGACCGGCGTCGACGAACCCAACATCTCCGCATGGCGCCGGTCCATCTGCGGCGACCTCACCGGCTGCTTCGATTTCGGTAAGACCGATACCACCGTGCCGATGCTGCCCGACGCCAATGCCCTTCGCGCGCAAGCCGATGCGACCCAGAGCAAATTGCCGAAGCCCGCTCCGCCTGCGGCAGGTAGCCAGCGACCGCCGGAGCAGGAATCGGGCACGAGACATGCCCGGCCCCTACCTTATGCAGCCGTCGCGTACGGAACACTCACCGCCAGTGGCGCATTGACCACGACCTTCCGCAACACCGGCTCGGCCGACCTCCAATTGGCGGCGTATCGGGCCGATGGTCGCACCGACGGCCCATGGCGCTACGACGTGAAAGCGGAGGCCACGGTCACCGATACCTGGAGCGTCCAGAGCTACCCCGACAAGAAGTACGGCATCGCGATCCACGGACCGAATCGATTTCTCTGGCGGATGATCGGCACCTCGACGTCGCCGCTGGAGGTGACCGCCGCCTACTCCGCCGACAACAAGTTGCAACTGTCGATGACGAACAAGGGCACGGCACCGGCCGTGGTCACGGTCAAAGCGAACAGCTACCGCACCGACGGACCGTGGACCTTCAAGATCGCGCCCGGAAAAACCACCACCGACACCTGGAACGCGCTCAAGTACGGCAACGGCTGGTACGACCTCTCGCTGACCGTGGACATCGACCCCGCCTACCAGCGCCACTTCCGCGGGCACATCGAGAGCGGGCAGCCGAGCGTCACCGGCTGAGCCGCCGCGCGGTCAGTGGCGATGCGCCGCGTCGTACCACTGATGTGGAATGGACCAGTCCCAGCACTGCGCCGTCGGCCGGTGCACGGGATTAGCCCGCGCCCATTCGGTGTAGCAGCGGGCCGATCCACCGGCGCACGCGCCGCAAAGGACCAGGCCACGCAGCACATGGTGCCACAGCAGGCGGAGTGAGATGCGTCGCCGCATTGCGACCTCCTCGGCGGGAAAGCGGTTCCGAGCAGAGGCAGTGCCTCAGGTCCGCCGACGATACCGCCGCGTCGGCCGACGCGGACGAGAATCGCGGGACCGCTCCAGGAAACGCGCGCCGAGAACGCAAAAGCCCCGCACCCAAGGGGTGCGGGGCTCTTTCAAGCTGCGCCGATCAGATGGCGCGGACGTCCTGGGCCTGCGGCCCCTTCTGTCCCTGTCCGACCTCGAACTCCACGCGCTGTCCTTCTTCAAGGGACTTGAATCCCGAGCCGGACACGGCGGAGTAATGGACGAACACGTCAGCGCCGCCACCGTCTTGTGCGATAAAGCCGAAGCCCTTTTCGCTGTTGAACCACTTCACACTGCCTTGAGCCATTGTGTTACTTCATCTTTTCTGTAGATGAGCCAAACGAATCAGGTCGATAAGCTTGATCTCACTGGACTACCATGTCATGGATCGGCGAAAAACCCTACGAAATAGCCCGGTATGTGAGCTAACCGACACTGATCGGGTGCGTGACGGCTGCCCGTGCGGCCGCGTAGACCACGTGACAGACGTCGGTATCGTCCAGCGGCCCAAGGTATTTCGGCCACGCGCAGGCCTGTGTCGCGGCCGAGATGCCTCGGCCGTGAGCGGCGAATCAGGTTGCCTTCTCAGCATTTTCACAGTCCGGCGGCGACTCGGACCGACCGGGCTGTCGCCGAGAGCGCCTACCGGGCGACCGTCGTTCGCGCTTCGCGGCCGCACTCGGACCAACGGTGGCGCACGCACCTCGGACGCTCGATTCTGCTCCGCCTATGCCCATCCACCGCTGGTACACCACGAGCCCGCGTCCGCCGTATACGCCGCCCACCAGGCGGAATGCCACTCCCCGTTCGGTTTGCCGGAAATATGACAGCTTATTGCTCATTCGGATGCAGAGTGGTCCGAAAATCTTGACAGCATGTCCAGCGCGCGATGCACTGTGTGACGCAAGATTGGGCGGGGGAATGCTAGCCGATCGAGGTCGACCACGTTCCCACGTTGCCGTGCGGAGCGGCCCTCATCTATTTCAGCAGGGCCATCGGCGCGACACGCTGGAGGCACAAGTGAGTCGAATGCATTCCACACAACATCCGAATTGCCCGACCGGGTCCGCACTGCCGCCAGGGGTCGCACTGCACCGTCCCGAACGCCTCGGCTCGAATGGCAACGCCCGCTTACCGATCGGCGATCGCGAGATGTGGCGGATCGCGCAAGCGATCGCCGTGCTCGGCGAGTCGTCCACTCCCGCACGCGTCGCCGCACTGCTCGAGGCCGAGGAATCCACCCTCCGGCCCGTCCTCGGCCGCCTGACCGCCGCAGGGCTGATCGACGCCACGACAACCCAATTCCATCAGTCCGAATTCCACGATCGCGTGCTCCGGCACACCGCGGTCGACGCCCGCAAGAGACTCTCCCACCGGGCTGCCGGACTGCTGCACCTCGACGGCGAATCGCCGCGCACGGTGGCCGGACTGCTGCTCGACGCCGGTTATGCGCGGTACCCGTGGGCGGCGGCGGCGCTGGTCGCCGCCGCCGAGGACGCGATGTTGCAGAACCAGATCTATCGCGCGGTCCAATGCTTGACACTCGCCTATCGCGTCAGCCTGCACGCCGCCGATCGGGCGGACATCTCCACTCGCATGGTGTCGATCGAGTGGCAGGTCAAGCCCTCCCCCACCACCCGGAGCTATCTGCGGACCACCGCTGCCGCCCGGGCCGGACTGCTTGATGAGCGCATGCTGCGCTTCCTGGTCCGCTACGCACTCTGGCACGGGCAGGTCGACGACGCGCAGGTCGCGCTCGAAGCACTCGAACGCTCGGCGGCCACCGACGCGGACTCCGACGAGGTGGCCTTCTTCGATGCCTGGCTGGCCTATACCCATCCGGACGCGGCGGCCTGCGACCCGCGCCGGATCGAACCCGCCGGGGACACTGCCGCCTCGGCCGACCGGCAGGCCGCGACGGTGCTGTGCGCGATCACCGGCCGAGAACCCATCGGCCACATCGCGATTGCCGCTCAGGAGCTGTTGACGGAGCATCGGTTGAACCCCGCGACCGTCGAACCGCTCGCTACCGCGATCGACGGACTGGTGCACGCGGAACGGCTCGACCTCGCCCAGACCTGGTGTGATGTCTTGCTGGCCGAGGCGAATGCGCGGTCTGCGCCCACCTGGCAGTCGGTGTTCGCGGGATTGCGCGCCGAGGTGTCGCTGCGCCGCGGCGACCTGACGGCGGCCGAGCACTACGCCCAGCGCGCATTGAATCAGGTGGCCGCCAAGAATCTCGGCACCTGGGTCGGGAGTCCCGTTGCCACGTTGATCCGCGCGCTGACCGCGGCCGGACGGTATCGCGAGGCACAGGCGCAGCTCGATCGGGCCGTGCCGCCGCCGATGTTCGCGTCCCGGTTCGGACTGCGCTACCTCCATGCCCGCGGCCATCTCCATCTGGCGACACACCGGTTCCATGACAGCATCGAGGACTTCCGCACCTGCGGTGAACTCATGCAGCGCTGGCAGCTCGACCTGCCCGTCGTGGTGCCGTGGCGAAACGATCTGGCGCAGGCGTATTCGGCGATGGGCGACACGGACAACGCCCGCACCTACGCACGGTTGCACATCAGCCATTTGGGGCGGGCCGACGCCCACCGGACCGGCGGTGTTTCGTTGCGTCTGCTGGCAGCGGTCAGCACGCAGCAGGACAGACTCGCCCTGCTGCGCGAGTCGGAAGCGATCGCCCGAGTACACGACGATCAGCTCGAAATCGCGCTGGTACTGCAGGATCTGGCCGACGCCTACCAGCGCATGGGCCAGCCGGATCGTGCGCGCGCCCTCCACCGCAACGCCGACCGCCTGGCCCGCCGCTGTGGCGTGAAACCGTTGTCCGGCAGTGCCGCAACCGAGGAGCCGCCCGTCTCTGTTCGATCGTCGGCGGAGATCCGGTCCGCGTTGAGCCCGGCCGAGCTGCGGGTGGCCGCCCTCGCGGCAGACGGCGAACGCAACCGGGACATCGCCGACCAGCTCGGCATCACGACAAGCACCGTCGAACAGCACCTCACCCGGGTATTCCGAAAGTTGCACGTGGGCAGTCGATCCGAGTTGCGGTTCGCGATGCGCACGGATGACCTGCTCAGGTGAGGAATCGACGCCGTAACCTGAACGGCATGGCTCGGAACATAATTCACGCGGGTTGCCGGTCGCCGCTCAGGCGAGCGCTTATCGGCCCGGAGTGACCAATGTTGGAGTTGACCGAGGTAACGAAGCAATACCGGGTGGGCGGGCAGACGGTACGCGTCCTCACCGTCGACGTAACCCCCCACCCCAACCCNAGGTGGGTCAGGGGGCCGATTATGGCGGGGCCGGCTAGGACGCCTAGGTAGCCGAGGCCTGCGACTCGGGCTACGTTGGCGCCTGCGGCGGTTCGGTCGGCGTGGCCTGCGGCGCTGAAGAGTTGGGGGACGCAGCCGGAGAGGCCGGCGCCGAAGATGGTCCAGCCGAGTCGGGCCAGGGGGATCCAGGGGGACAGGGCGGCGGTCAGGAGGCCGAGGGCTGCTAGGGCTGAGCCGTAGCGTAGGACGGCGACGGGGCCGAAGCGGGTGGCTATGCGGTCGGCGAGGAGTCTGCCGACAGTCATGGCGGTGGCGAAGGCGCCGTAGGCCAAGGCGGCGGTGGCGGCGGGTGCGGCGAGGACGTCGCGGAGGTGCAGGGCGCTCCAGTCGTTGGCTACGCCCTCGCACAGCATCAGTAGGAGGGCGAGACCTGCGAGGAACCAGATGCGCCGGGGTGTCGTCCGCCGCTCCCCTGTCGCGGAAACCTCGGCAGCGGAAGACGTTTCGGTTCGGAGCAAGGCTGGTGCGGCCGCTGCGGCACCGACCAGGCCGAGCAACGCCGCAAGACCTAGAGCGGTCGCGGGGCTCCAACCCCAGCTGAGTGTGCGGGCGCCGACCAGTGCTGCCAGCACCCCGCCCAGCGAATAGGTGGCGTGGAACGCGGACATGACGGATCGCTGGTATTCGTGTTCGACCTGGACGGCGTGGGCGTTCATGGCGACGTCCAGGCACCCGTTGCCGAAACCGAGAGCGAGCAGCGCAGCCCCTAACGTCCAGGCGTTCGTCGACAAGCCGGGCAGGACCACCGCGGCCGCGCACAGTGCCGCGCTGACCGGGACGACGATGCGGGCGCCGAAGCGATCAGCGAGCGGACCCACCAGCCGCATGCCTGCGAAAGCTCCCGCGCCGAGCAGCAGCAACAACCAGCCGAGCGTCGCGTGCCCGATCCCGACCCGCTGCTCGACGGCGGGAATGTGCACGACCCAGATCCCGATCAGGAAGCCGTTCAACGCGAAGTAGGCGAACGTGGCCAGTCGAGCGGCCCGCAACGATCTCTGCATGGTTTCGAACATAACGCACAGATTTGATGTTCGAAAGATTGATTTTCCAACACACACGGTGTTCTATGGCAGGTGTGGCGAGCGTAGACCGACTGAAACAGATCACCGAGGCCGTGCGCGAAGCGGGCCAACTCGGAGTGGCCGAACTAGCCGAACGCACCGGCGCTTCGGAGATGACCATCCGCCGCGACCTGGAGACGTTGGCGAGCCAGGGCATCCTCGAGCGCTATCGCGGCGGCGCGCGCACCCTGCTGCTGCGCGGCGACGAACCCCCGTTCGCCATGCGTGTGCACGAGGGCTCGGAACTCAAGCAGCGCATCGCCGCCGAGGTCGCCGGCCTCATCGCCGACGGCGAGTCGGTCGTTCTCGACAGCGGCACCACCTGCCTGGAAGTCGCCCGCGCGCTGGCACACCGCCGCCTGACCGTGCTGCCGCTCTCGTTGCACGCGGTGCACGCACTCACCGACGCACCCCAACTGACACTGCTGGTGCCCGGCGGCAAACCACGCTCCGGCGAGCTGGCATTGACCGGCCCGCTCACCCTGGCGTCGCTGGCCGCCTTGCGATTCGACACCGCGATCCTCGGCTGCTGCGGATTGACCGCAACCGACGGACTCACCGCCTACGACCTCGACGACGCCGCCGTCAAACGCGCCGCGATAGCCTCGTCCCGCCGCGTCATCGCGGTTGCGGAGGCCGCGAAACTCTCGCGCACCGCCCTCGCCTTCGTCGCACCGGCCGCCACCCTGCACGCCGTCGTCACCGATCACACCGCCGCACCCGAGGAGACCGACGCGCTGACCGCCGCGGGCGTCACCGTGCGGCGAGTGTGAACAGCCTCAGACGATTTCGAGGTCGTAGGTGACCTCCACCCAGAAACCACCGGGCTCGTACTCGCCGCCGAGCGTGAGGATGTAGTCGCCTCGGCGCAGATCGTCCAGCCGGCACCACAGGCCCCAGGCATTCGCCCGGTAGCGGCCCGCCGGACCGAACGGCGCATCGGGCACCGCGTCGACCAGAAATGGGCTGCGATTGGCGACTTCGCGCAGCGGCAGGGAGACGCCGTTCAGCTCGGCGTGCCCGCTCGCCGTGGGTATCACCGGAACCCGCCGCGCGAACAGCGACGACTTCTGCAGGATATTGAAGGCGGGGAAGAAGATCGGCCGACCGAACGGCACCGCGCACTTCCTGCTGACCTTGCCGCCGAACGTGCCTGCGAGAAACCAGACATCCGCAGGCTGCTCCTCGCCCGCGAACTCTCCGGTCTCGTCGCTGACCGGATTTCGGTCGGCGGGTATCGCCATGGCCCACTGCCACCATCGAGCCGCGAACTCGATGTCCCTACGCTGCATAGCCACCCACCTCGATCAACAAGCCTTGAACGATGGTCAGGATAGCCAGGTGCCCCGTTTGGGCCCGAGGCCGCCGGGTAGGCGGGGGCCATGACTGTGAGAACGACACATCGCGCCACCAGGCCGCGTGCGGAGCGGGGCACAGCATCACTCGAATCACTGCTCAGCGCGATCGTCACCGCCGCCGTAGTGATCATCAACTCGGTCGGGGCGCCCGCGACCGCCAGTCTCGGCATCATCTCGGCGCTGGTCCTGATGCTATGAACCGGTAGGTTGCCGCGTCCGCGTGAGCGGCGCGTGTTCACGCGGGCGCATGATCACGTTCACACCGTGTTTACGATGTCCGAATGCTTATTCACGACGCGCCGGGAAGTTCGCCCCCACCCGCCGAGCCAGCGGGTACCGCGCGGCTCCCGGAACGTCGCGTTCGACCGTCGACCATCTGGTGCGGCATTGCCGCCGCGGTGCTCGTGCTCGTGGCGGGTGAGCTCATCGCCGCGCACATCAATGCGCTCGGTCCGCTGACGAGTCTGTTCCGCGATTACGTGGGCAGGCCGAAGTCCGCGACCACGTCGTGGGCGGGGTTTCTGCTGGCGCTCGTCGGCGTCACGACCCGCGTGCGAGTGACCGCGCTGGCCGCGGCGATCGCCATCGACGTGGTGTTCGTGGTGATCCGGGCCGTCGAGGGCAGGCTGTTCACCGTCGGCAACGGTCCGACCATCGTGCTCACCGCGCTCGCGGTGATCGCCGCGGTGCGCTGGTCCGGCGAGCGGCGTCGAACGGCATTGCGCGCCATCATGTTCGGTGCCTTGCTGATCCTCGCGACCAAGATCGGCGAGATCTGGCTGGACATCACCGCGTGGGCCTGCCCGCGGGTGCTCGATCCCTACGCGCAGCTGGCCGACCATGCGCTCGGCAATCCCTCCTGGTTCGTCGGGCATGTGCTCGACATCGCGGGACCGGTACCGCTGAGCGTCGTGCGCTGGGTGTATTTCGAGCTGCCGGTCGCGGCCATCGTCGTCGCCGTCTGGCAGCTGCGCAACGTGACCACAGGCGAATGGCCGCGGCACCACCTGGTGCGAACCTTCTTGGCGCTCGGCCTGATCGGCCCGCTCTTCTACGTGATCTTCCCGATCGTCGGGCCGATTCTCGCCTTCGGGCCGCAGGGCAACGGACTGGAGATCGCCGACGTCTGGCCGAATATCATTCCGCCGCTGCCATTTTCCGTCGGGCCGATGCCGTTCGACGGCATCACTCCGCGCAACTGCATGCCGTCGCTGCACACCGCATGGGCGCTGTCGCTGTTCATCCACTCCCGCCGCGGCCCACGGTGGTTGCGCTACGGCGGCGCCTTCTGGCTGGTCTGCACGCTCATCGCGACCCTCGGACTCGGTGCCCACTACGGCGTCGACCTCATCGCGGGCGCCGCACTGTGTCTCACCGTCGAATCCGTCCTGCGCGACCCCGACCGAGGGTGGGACCACTACCGAATCCGCGTGGTCGCCTTGGGAATCGCCGTCTTCGCCGCCACCCTCCTCGCCACCCGTTACCTGGCCCCCACCATGGCCGCCCACCCCCTCCTCGCCGGCTTCGGCCTGCTCGCCATGCTCGCCGCGCTGTCCGCCACCTTCTACGCCACCTGGTTCGCGCCGACCCGCCCGGGGAAAGTGGAAGCGCCGGAAGCCGCTGTCGAAAGTTCGGTGGTGCGCTGAGCTGAATGCGCTGGTGCGCATCGCACGGTGGCGGCATTGGTCGGGCCGCTGTCCGCTGACGCGCTGCCCGGGTTCTGGTGCCCGATGTTCTGAGGGCTTGTTCCGACACGGGGGTGCACGTTCACTTGTCGTGGATTGTGTCGCGTCGAGACGAGTGATCGTGAGACCTGTGCGCCGCTGGTCGGTGCGCCGCCTATACCCACGGTTGCGGGGTTGGAGGTGCTGTGGCCGGGCAGCGTGGGACGACTTTGCTGGGGATACTGGGCGATCGGGCGGCGGAAACGCCTGATCGGGCGGCTTATACGTATCTGTCCGATGGCGGTGACGCGCAGACGCTCACCTATCGCGAGGTGTACACCGCGGCAGCGGATCTGGCGACGAAGGTACGGACGGTCGGTGCGCCGGGCGACCGGGTGCTGGTTGTTTCGGTATTCGGGCCGCACTTTCTGACGTCGTTCTTCGCTTGCGTACTGGCGGGGCGAATCCCGGTTCCGGTCGCGAATCATCAACCCGGCGCGGTCTTCTCGGATGTGTCGACGTTCGCGGCGTTGGCGCTGGATTGTGCGCCGTCGGCGATCCTGGCACCGCGCGCGGTGCTGGATCAGTTGCGCGCGGCGAGCGCGCAGTACCCGCCGCTGGCCCGGCTGGCCTGGCTCAGCAGCGACGAACCGTCAGGCCACATGCTGGAGCAGGCGCCCGCACCGGCGCCCGACGACATCGCCTTCCTGCAATACACATCCGGTTCGACACGCGCCCCACGCGGGGTCATGGTGAGCCACGCGAACCTGACGCACAATCTTGCTTTGATCGAGGACGCGTTCGGGCACACGCCGGAGAGTAAGGGCGTCATCTGGTTGCCCGCGCACCACGACATGGGGCTCATCGGTGGGCTGCTGGAGCCGCTCTACGCTGGCTTCCCGGTGGTGCTGATGTCGCCGGAAGCGTTCATCCGCGACCCGCTCACCTGGCTGCGTGCCATCTCCGAGCACGGCGGGACCACCAGCGGCGGGCCCAATGTCTGCTACGACTACAGCGTTCGGCGGGTATCTCCCGACGACGTCGCGACCCTGGATCTGAGCCGGTGGGAGGTCGCGTTCGTGGCCGCCGAGCCGATCAATCCCCGTGCGCTGCAGCGCTTTGCCGATCATTTCGCACCGGCCGGCTTCCGGCCGGAAAGCCTGCTGCCCGGGTACGGGTTGGCCGAGTCGACCCTGTTCGTCAGCGTGACCCCGCGCGGTGCGGGGGTGCGGTCGACGCAGCTCGCCGGGCGCGATGTGGTCAGCTGCGGGGTGGTCTCGGGTGGCAGCGCGATCATCGCCGATCTGGACGGTCACACGCGCCTCGAACCCGGTGCGATCGGCGAGATCTGGCTGGCCGGGCCGAGCGTCGCCGGCGGGTACTGGGGCAAGCCGGAGGAGACCGACGAGGCGTTCCACGCCCGGCTGCCTAGCGATCCGGTCACCTATCTGCGCACCGGAGATCTCGGGTTCCTGCACGGCGACGAGCTTTTCGTGACCGGACGGGTGAAGGAGCTGATCATCATTCGCGGGCGCAATATCGCGCCGCAGGACGTCGAATGGTCCATCGAGACACAGCACCCGGCACTGCGCCGGGGGCGGTGCGCGGCGGTCGGGCTCGAGGTCGACGGTGATGAAGTGCTCGCGGTGTTGCTGGAGGTCGACGCGGGCAAGCTCGATGTGACGCTCGCGGAGCTGGAAACTTCCATCCGGCACACGATCTCGAACGCCTATGGGCTCGATACCCACCGCGTCGTCTTCCTCTCCCCTGGCGAGTTGCCGAGGACGACCAGCGGCAAGGTGCAGCGCCTGAAAGCCAGAGATATGTTCCTCGGTGCACCGGAAACCGTTGCGGCAGAGTCTTCTTCTGTGCTCGACCAGCTCACCCGGTGGATGGCGAACCAAATGGGTGTCGAGCCTGCGGCATTGGCTGCCGAGAAGCCGATGACCGCGCTGGGGTTGGATTCGGTGAAGGCCAGCGAGTTCGGCAGTTATGTCGAGCGTGAGTTCGGCTATCCGGTCTCAGCCGAGCGGTTGTTCGAGGGGCTGACCATGGCGGGCCTGGCAGCTGAGATCGCCGGCGAGGTTTCGGGCAAGGAGACGACGCCCGAAACCTCCACTCGCACGGGGGCGTCCAGCGCTCCGGTCGAGTTCAGCCTGTTCTTCTTCGCCAGTGATGCGGACCCGGACAACACGAACCGATATGGCCTGTTTCTCGATTGCGCCACCTTCGCCGACGAGCACGGCTTCCGTGCGGTCTGGTTGCCCGAGCGGCACTTCCATCGGTTCGGCGGGCTGTTCCCCAACCCGGCGGTGCTGGGCGGGGTGCTCGCGCGAACGACGGAACGGATTCGGATCCGCGCGGGCAGTGTCGTACTGCCGCTGCACGATCCGGTGCGCGTCGCCGAGGACTGGTCCGTGGTCGACAATCTCTCCGGTGGACGCGTCGATATCGCGTTCGCCACCGGATGGAATCCCGACGACTTCGTCTTGGCCGCAGCGGATTACCCCGACCGCGAGCAGGTGATGCTGTCCGGTGCGGACAAGGTCCGGCGGCTGTGGCGGCGCGAAGCGCTCACCCTGCCCAATGGCAAGGGCGAGCAGATCGAGGTTCGCACCTTCCCGCCGCCGATCCAGCCCGAATTGCCGATGTGGATCACCTGTAGCGGCGGGATCGGCCGCTTCGAGCAGGCCGGGGAGCTCGGCGCCAACGTGCTCACCGCGCTGCTGTTCCAGGATGTGGACGAGTTGCGCACCAAGATCGAGGCCTATCGCAAAGCCCGTGCGGCGCATGGGCACGATCCGCAGACCGGCCATGTCACCCTGATGCTGCACACCTTCCTCGACCCCGACGAGCAGAGGGCCAGGCAGGTGGTCGAGCAGCCGTTCAAGGACTATCTTCGCGACTCGGTCGACCTGTGGCGGCGCGGCGCGGAACCGTTGAACAATCTGAGCGAGGCCGAGCAGGATCGGGTGCTCGACTATGCGTTTGCTCGCTACTTCCACACCAGCGCTCTGCTGGGCACACCGGACCGTGCTGCCGAACTGATCGATGAACTGGCCGCGGCAGGGGTGAACGAGATCGCCTGCCTGGTCGATTTCGGTGTCGACCAGGAGCACGTGCTCGGCGGACTGCATCACCTCGCTGAGTTGCGAAAGCGGTGGTCCGACAGCGCAACTCAGCCCACTAACCCGACACCGGCCGACGCCATGCTGATACGGCCGACCAAACCGAACCAGCCCGACACCACGGCGATCCAGTCCCCCATGGCGCTGAGCCAGCCCGGCCACACGCCAACCCAGTCCAATCGCACGACGGCACCACCCCAGCCTGCCGCTCAGCAAGACCTCGGCGAGTCCATCCGCAACCGGCACGCCTTGGCCCACCGCAACACCGGCGGCGTCCTCGCCAAGGCCCGCGATTTCGACCTCGCCCGTCGATTGCGCGACGCCGACCTGTTGCCGTTCTATCCGGACCTGAGCGACTCCGACGGCGCCACCTGCCGCTACGAAGGCCGCGAGCTGATCATGCTCGGCTCCAACAACTATCTCGGCCTCACGGCGGACCCTCGGGTCAGGCAGGCAACCGCGAATGCGGCACTTCAGGACGGGCCCAGCGTCACGGGTTCTCGCCTGATGAACGGATCGACCCCGGCGCACGGCGCCCTCGAACGCAAGCTGGCCCGCTTCCTCGGCCGACCGGACGCACTACTGTTCACCACCGGTTATCAGGCCAATCTCGGCTTCCTGTCGGCCTTCATGGGCGCGGGCACCGTGCTGGTGGTCGACGAGGAATGCCACGCCTCCATCTACGACGGCGCCGCCATCGGCGGATGCAGGCTGATCCAGTTCCGGCACAACGACATCGCCGATCTCGACCGCCGGCTCCGCACCGAGCTGGGCGGACTCCCCGCCATGGTCATGGTCGACGGCGTCTACTCGATGTCCGGTGACATCGCCCGCCTGGCCGAGATCCGCGACGTCTGCGACCGCCACGACGTCCCGCTGGCGGTCGACGACGCGCACGGCCTCGGCATGATCGGGCTGACCGGTCGCGGTGTCGAGGAGGAACTAGGCCTCCCCGGCACCGCCGACATCCTCACCGGCACCTTCTCCAAAAGCCTCGCCTCTGTCGGCGGCTGGCTGGCCGGCCCACACGACCTGATGGACTGGGTGCGCTATTACGGCCGCGCCCAACTCTTCTCGGCCTCCATACCGCCCCCCGCGGTCGCCGCCGCAGCCGCCGCCCTCGACATCCTCGAAGCCGAACCCACCCGCATGACGAAACTCCGCGAACTCTCCGCATACTGGCGGAAAGGCCTGTCCGAGTTGGGCTTCGACACCGGAACCTCACGCACCACGATCGTCCCGGTCTTCATCGGCGATGAACTCCACTGCCTCCGCTTCGCCAAACACCTTCTTGACGACGGCATCTACGCCAACTGCGTCCTCGCCCCCGCAGTCCCCGCCAACCGCGCCATGATCCGCACCACCGTCACCGCCGTCCACGAACCCCACCACCTCGACCGCGCTCTCGCGATCTTCGCCAAGGTCGGCCGCGAATTGGGAGTTATCAGCGGTTAGCCGCGGCAGGCGAATTGCCGAGCGGGAGGCGGACTCTCAGAGGGTGGCGAGTTCGGTGACGAGGTCGTCGAGGCCGAGGGAGCCTTGGGAGAGGGCGGCCATGTGCCAGGCTTTCAGGTCGAAGGTTTCCCCGCGTGCTTCGGCGGCGGCTGCGGCGGCGGCGCGTCCGCGGAGCCAGGCGCGTTCGCCGAGTTTGTAGCCGATGGCTTGGCCTGGCCAGCCCAGGTAGCGGGTGAATTCGCTGTCGAGGTAGTCGTCGGTTTGTCCGTAGTAGCGGCCGAAGAATTCTCTGGCGTTGCCGGGTTCCATCGGCTCGCCGGGGCGGTAGGGGGAGTCGGGTGGGTAGTCGAGGCCGACGTGCAGGCCGATGTCCAGGATTACCCGGAGTACGCGCAGCATTTGCACGTTGAGGTAGCCGAGGCGGTGGCCGGAGTCGGTGAGGTAGCCGAGTTCGTCCATCAGTCGCTCGGCGTACAGTGCCCAGCCTTCGGAATTGGCGCTCACGTTGCCGACGGTGACCTGGTAGACCGAGAGCTGGTCGGCTACGTAGATCCATTGCGCGAGTTGGAGGTGGTGGCCGGGGACACCCTCGTGGTACCAGGTGGAGATCAGGCTCCACACCGGGATTCGGGTGCGGCCGAGCGTGGGTAGCCAGGTGCGGCCCGGGCGGGTGAAGTCGAGGGAGGGCTCGGTGTAGTACGGCGCGGCCGCGCTGCCGGGCGGCGCGATCATCGACTCGACCCGCAGCAGCGGTTCGGCGAGGTCGAAGTGGGTGCCTTGCAGATCGTTGATGGCTTTGTCGATCAGGTCCTGGAGGAAGCGGCGGGCGTTCTCCGCACCGTCGAGCGCCTGACCTTGCTCCTCCAGCCAGTGCATGGCTTCCATCGGGGTCGAGCCAGGCAGCACCTTGTCCGCTTCGGCCCGCATCTGGGCGTCGACCTCGTGGAACTGCTCCCACGCCCAGTGGTAGGCCTCGTCCAGGTCGAGGTCGGCGCCGTTCCAATAGCGGGCCCACCGCTGATAACGCTCGCGGCCGACAGTGTCCGGAACGCCGACGGCCTTGGGGCCATAGACATCTCGCAGCCAGTCACGCAGTTCCGCCACCGCGGCCGTGGCTTCGACTGCGGCCGAAGCCAATTCGGCGCGTACCGCTTCCGGGGCCGCGCCGACGAACTCGCCGAACCAGCCACCGGGCTTGTCCCCCACCCACTCGCCCAATTGCTGTGCCACGGTGCTGACCTGCCGAGATGCGGCTTGCAGACCACGATCGATGCCTTCGGTCAGGGTGGACCGATACTGGCCCAGCGCGGTCTGCACGCGGCGCAGTCGGCGGCCGACGGCCTGCCACTGCGCCTCGGTGTCGGTCGGCAGCAGGGTGAACAATTCGCGAAGCTCGTGCACCGGCGATGCCAGGTTGCGGATCGCACGGAAATGTTCGCCTGCGTCGTGCACGGCCAGTTCAGCCGTCAGGCGCTCGCGCAGCAGCTTGGCGCAGCGCCGTTCGACCGCGTCGGTGAAACCGCCGGATGGCTCGGCGGCATCGAGCTCGGCCAGGGTGGCGCGGGCGAGTGCGGCGGTCGCGTCGAGTCCGGCCGGGGAAAGGTCGGGGAGACGATCGTCTTCGGGGTGACGACCCAGGCGAGCCGCGACCAGCGGATTGTGCTGAGCCAGGGCGTCGACATACGCGTCCGCGATGCCGCGCGCGGTACGCCTGGGAGTCGAATCGATTGTGTTCTCGTCCATTTCATCGACTCTGCTCGAAACAGGCGCTCATGACAAGGTCAACCGCGACCGTAGAGCACTCGGGCCAGTGCGGCCAGCACGCGATTGTCGAGCGGGCGACGCGTGAAGGTCGTCGTCCGCACCGGGCTCGAAAACCGCTGGCGAGTAATCGCTTTGGCAGCGGTCCACTCGCGCAACCCGTCCGGGCCGTGGATGCGGCCGAAACCCGAGTTGCCGACCCCGCCGTACGGGAGCGCGGGCACACCGGCGTAGGCGACCACCGAGTTCACCGACGTCATCCCGGATCGCATGCGCCGCGCGATATCCATGCCTCGGGCACGCGCGAATACCGCACCGCCGAGGCCGAATCCGGTGGCGTCGGTCTTGGCCAGCGCCTCGTCCATGTCGGCAACCTTGGTGATCACCAGCACCGGCCCGAAGGTCTCCGCCCGGACGACCAGCGCGTCTTCCGGTACATCCACCAGCACCGTCGGCTGAATGTAGCGCTCACCGATCCCGTCGAGTCCGCCGACCAGCGCACGACCACCGCGCTCCACCGCGTCGGCGATGTGCTGCCGGACGACCTCCACCTGCTCGGGCATGGTGATCGGGCCGATCGGTTGTCCCGCACCGGCTTTCAAGTTCCCGGCAATCGCAACAACCTTGTCCACGAACGCCTGGTAAACCCGCTCGTGCACATACGCGCGCTCCACCGAGATACACACCTGCCCGGCATTGCTCATCGCGCCCCACACCGCCGCGTCGGCCGCCGCCGCCAGATCGGCATCCTCATCGACCAACAGCGCGTCCGAAGCGCCGGCGTCGACCAGCACGGGAGTGAGCGTTTCGGCGCACGCCGCCAAAACTTTTCGCGCGGTGGGCAGCGACCCGGTGAAACTGATCTTGTCGACACCGGACCGGCACAGCGCCTCCCCGGTCGCGTCGGCGCCGGTGACGGTCTGGAACAGCCGATCATCCCCGGCGACGCGACCGAAACTCTCGGCCAGCCACTCGCCGATCCCCGGCGTGTACTCACTGTGCTTGAGCACCACGGTATTTCCGCCGGCGAGCGCGTAGGCGGCCGTCCCGACCGGACCGAACACGGGAAAGTCCCACGGCCCCAGGATGCCGATCACCCCGAGCGGCCGATACTCCAGCCAGGCCGCCTGATTCACCATGAACGGCCCGGACGCCACGCGCCGCGGGCCGAGCACCTTGCGCGCGTGCTTGGCGGCCCAGTCGATGTGCTGGACCGCGACGATCACCTCGATCGTCGCGTCCGCCCGCGACTTTCCGTTCTCCGCGTGCACGAGATCTTCCAGCTCGGCGCGACGCCGCAGCAGTGCCGACCGCCACGCGGTCAGTACCCGCCTGCGCTCGTCGAACCCGATCTCGGCCCACGACGCTTGCGCCTCGCGGGCCCGCCGCACCGCCGCGCCGACCTCCGCGGCGGAGTGCACCGGATAGGTGCCGATCACCGCGCCGCCGGCCGGATCGAACGACGCGAAACGCTCCCCGACCGCGGCAGTGAAACCCTCGACCGCCACCTCGGACTGTCTCTCGATCACTCTCGCAGTGTTATCGACCGCTCCGCTGCGCGAAAGACGTCAGTCGAGGGGGCTCAGCCGCAGACCGCACCGTAGGACGCCGACCCGACCAGCTTCGAATACTTGGCGAGCACACCGCGGGTGTAGCGGGGCGGCAACGGACCCCAGCCCTCGGCGCGGCGCGCGAGCTCATCGGCCTCGACGAGCAGGTCGAGGGTGCCCGCGCCGACATCGAGCCGGATCTGATCACCGTCGCGCACGAACGCGATCGGACCGCCGTCCACCGCCTCCGGTGCCACGTGTCCGACGCACAGTCCGGTGGTGCCGCCGGAGAACCGTCCGTCGGTGAGCAGCAGCACGTCCTTGCCGAGTCCGGCACCCTTGATGGCCGCGGTGATCGCGAGCATCTCGCGCATGCCCGGACCGCCCTTGGGGCCCTCGTAGCGGATGACCACCACGTCGCCCGCCGCGATGGTGCCGTCCTCGAGCGCGTCCATCGCCGCCCGCTCACGGTCGAAAACCCGTGCGGTGCCGGTGAATACGTCGGAGTCGAAACCTGCCGACTTGACCACGGCGCCGCCGGGCGCGAGTGAGCCTTCGAGGATGGTGATGCCGCCGGTCGGGTGGATCGGCGAGGTCATCGCGCGCACCACCTTGCCGTCGGGGTCCGGCGGCGCGATCTCGGCGAGGTTCTCCGCAACCGTCCGCCCGGTCACGGTCAGGCAATCCCCGTGCAGCAGACCGGCATCGAGCAGCGCCTTCATCATCACCGGCACGCCGCCGACCCGATCCACGTCCGTCATCACGTGCTGCCCAAAGGGTTTCACGTCGGCGAGGTGCGGCACGCGACGGCCGATGCGGGCGAAATCCGCCAGCTTCAGATCGACGTTCGCCTCGTGCGCGATCGCCAGCAGGTGCAGCACGGCATTGGTGGAGCCGCCGAAGGCCATCACCACCGCGATGGCGTTCTCGAACGCCTCCATGGTCAGGATGTCGGAGGTGGTGATGCCGCGCCGCAGCAGTTCGACCACCGCTTCACCGCTGCGCCTGGCGTAGCCGTCGCGGCGGCGGTCGGTCGCGGGCGGGGCCGCGCTGCCCGGCAGCGACATGCCGAGCGCCTCGGCCGCACTGGCCATGGTGTTGGCGGTGTACATACCGCCGCAGGCGCCTTCGCCGGGACAGATGGCCCGCTCGATGGCGTCCACGTCCTCGCGGCTCATCAACCCGCGCGAGCAGGCGCCGACCGCCTCGAACGCGTCGATGATGGTCACCTCGCGCTCGGTGCCGTCGGACATCTTCGCGATGCCGGGCAGGATCGAACCGGCGTAGAGGAACACACTCGCCAGGTCCAGCCGGGCGGCCGCCATCAGCATGCCCGGCAGCGATTTATCGCAGCCCGCGAGCAGCACGGAACCGTCGAGCCGCTCGGCCTGCATCACCGTCTCTACGCTGTCCGCGATCACCTCACGCGACACCAGCGAGAAGTGCATGCCCTCGTGGCCCATGGAGATGCCGTCGGAGACGGAGATGGTGCCGAACTGCATCGGATAGCCGCCGGCCGCGAATACACCGTCCTTGGAGGCTCGGGCGAGCCGATCCAGCGACAGGTTGCACGGGGTGATCTCGTTCCACGAGGACGCCACCCCGATCTGCGGCTTCTCCCAGTCGTCGTCGCCCATGCCGACCGCACGCAACATGCCGCGAGCAGCGGTTTTCTCGAGGCCGTCGGTGACGTCGCGGCTACGTGGCTTGATATCGGGGGCGTTCGGATCAGTGGACACGATCCCCCATCATCCTCTTCCCGCCAAGCAACCCCACCACCCCACGCCCGAAACGACACACCCCGCGACGTGCACACCCCTTCTAACGGGCGGGATTGTCTTCCGCGTGCGCTCGCTGATCGGCGGCCAGAGCTTCGGCGAGGGCCTGGCGGTCGAGCTTGCCGCGTGGCGTGCGCGGCAAACTGTGCAGTGTCAGCAATTGGACCGGGATGCTGGGGCTGGGCAGGGTCGCGCGCAGGTGCCGCCAGATCTCCTCGGTGGTCGGGGCGTCGGCGTCGACCACAATCGCGGCGGCGGGGGCCTCGCCCATGCGGGCGTCGGGGATGCCGATGCAGGCGGCTTCGGCGATGCCCGGCAGCGCGGTGAGTGCGGATTCGATGGCGGCGGGCTCCACGTTCAGGCCCGCTCGGATCAGCATTTCGCTCTCCCGGCCGAACAGGCGCAGCCGATTCTCGATGACCGTGCCTCGGTCGCCGACCGTCATCCATCCGTCGACGGGTCCGCCGGATACGCCGTGCTCGGTCAGGTAACCGTCGAACAGCATGTCGCTGCGCACGAATACCAGGCCGTCCCGGATGTCGGCTTCGACGCCGCCGAACAGTTCACCGGCCGATTTCTCGTCGGTGTCACCGAGGCCCCGGTCGAAGGAGACGAAGCTCAGCTCGGAGGCGCCGTAGAAATGCACCAGGGCCGCGTTGGGCAGGATCTCTTGCAGCGCTTGCCTTCCCGTGCGCGGCCACCGGGCCGCCGAGGACAGCACCTCGCGGACGCTGCCGATCGGGCCGGTCCCCGACCGGACCACGTCCCAGGCGATCGTCGGCACCGAATAGAGATGTGTCGCACCGTCGTTCAGCGACTGCATGACCGGTCGCAAGTCCACCGTCGCCCCGCGGGTGAGGGCATGCAGCGCGCCGTACAGGAAGTGCGTGTGATCGAGCACGCCGGGCGCCGAGACCAGATCCCCGTTGCCGATGTCGAAGGTGGCGTCGGAGCGATCGAGGGTGGTGGCCCACGATCGCTGGTTGCGCACGAACAGCTTTGGTGCGCCGGTGGTGCCGGAGGTGATGCCGACCAGCAGCTCGGTGTCGGGTCGAGCACGACAAGGAACTCCCGCCGATTCCAGCGTGGCAGCGGTCTGGATCTCCCCGTCGAACCCCATTTTCCGTAGCCGACGATGCTGCGGCGTCGACGCGACGACGGCACCGGGTTTCGCGAGGTCTAGCACCGCGGACAGCTGGTCCGCCAGCAGATGCCGGTGCAGCAGCACGATACTGACACCCGCGTACGCGGCGGCCGTCACTGCGACCAGCGATTCCACATCCGAAGTCGGCAGCACCGCAACACGATTCATGCCGCCGAGTCCCGCCGCCGTCCGGGTGACCCGGGACCAGAACTCCTGATAGTCGACGCTCTCACGAGCGGATATCACCGCGGACGAGGCCGGATACTCGGCGGCGCACCGGGCGATGCGCTCGGCCAGCAGCTCACTCATCGTCCACTCCTCGCGCGGCCAGCGCGTCACCCATCGCGTCCGCGGTGCGCAACGCCCGCACCAGCACCGGCGTCACCAACGCCGTCATCGACCATTGCAGCCCACGGGCCCGCCGCGCCTCGCCCACCTCGTGCACGATGCCGGCCAGCAAGGGCACACACCGAATGGCAAGCGCCAGTAGCAAACCGACGCGTTCCGGGTCGACACCGATCCGGCGCAGCGGCCCGAGCGCCCGCGTCACGGTGTCGAGCAGGTCGGTCACCCGGGTGGTGAGCGTGACCAGCGCCGCGAGCGCCACCGAGATCAACAGCACGCCGCACACGACGACGGCCCGAGCGGGCGAGGTGATCAGCACCTGGAACACCGCGATGATCAGCAACATCCACACCATCGGCCGCAGTTGCGCCACCGCCACGCCGAACGGAATGCGCGCCAGCGCGAACAACCCGGCGACCACCACCCCGACCAGGCCGACCTGAATCGGGCTGCGCACCAACACCGTTGCCGCCACGATCGACACGATCAACAGCAACAGCTTCACCCCGGCGGGCAACCGGTGCAGCAGCGAGTCACCTGGCCGGTACAGCCCGATCATTCGACCAGTTCCCGGTAGGCGGGGACGGCGGCGGCCGGGGTTCCGTCGAAGGCCACGAGACCGTCATCGATCACGATGACCCGCTCGAAACTGTCCAGCAGCGCCAGCTGATGCGTCACGACGATCACCTGCTGATCCATCGCATCCAGCGCGTCGGCGACCACCCGCGCATTGCGCAGGTCGAGCAGGGTGGTCGGCTCGTCCGCGATGATCACCTCGGGCCTGCGGATGAGCACCGCGCCGATGGCGAGCAACTGCTTCTGCCCACCGGACAGCAGATGCGAGGGATGATCGCCGTGTTCGTGCAGGCCGAACCGGACCAGCATCTCCTCGACGCGCGCGGCGATCTCCTGCTTGCTCAATCCCGTTCGGCGCAGCGAGAAAGCGAGGTCCTCCGCGACGGTCGGCATCACGATCTGGGTGTCCGGGTCGGTGAATACGAACCCGACCTTGCGCCGCACCTGCGCGCCCTTGCGCGCCACGTCGACACCGTCCACGGTGACGGTCCCCGACGCCGGGGTGAGCAACCCGTTGATCATGCGCGCCAATGTCGATTTGCCGGAGCCGTTGGCACCGATGATGCCGACCCGACGCTCGGTGATCCGAAGGTTGATGCCGCGCAACACCTTTCGATCGCCGAAGTGATGACTCACCGACGAGAAGACGATCTCACTCACGACACCCGCTCCACCAGCATGGCGATCCCCTGCCCACCACCGATGGCGCACGCCGCGAGCCCCAGCGCGGGTCCACCCTCGCTGAACATCTGACTTGCCAACCGCACCAGCAAGATAGCCCCCGACGCGCCCCATGGATGCCCCATCGCGATGGCACCGCCCTGCGGGCAGATCCTCGATTCGTCCAATCCCAGTTCGTCCGACACCGCGAGCACCACGGTAGCGAAAGCCTCGGTGATCTCGATGATCCCGAGCTCGCTCACGTCGACCCCGGTGCGCCGCAGCAGCTTCCGTATCGCGGGCACCGGCCCGAGACCCGGGTACGCGGGATCGGATCCGGTCACCGCCGACCCGACTATGCGCAGCGCGGGCAGTCCCGCGGCCAGCGCCTCGCTGGTCACCGCCAGCACCGCCGCACCGTCGGAGATGCCACACGAGTTGCCCGCCGTCGCTGTCCCCTCGGCGCCGAAACTGGGCCGCAACCGCGCGAGCCGAGCCTCGGTGAGCCCCGCTCGAATCCGTTCGTCGCGGTGTACCGCGCCGATCGGCACGATCTCCGCCGAAAAGTCGGTCGCCGCCGCGCGACCGTGTGAACGCGCCGCATACGCGTCCTGTCGCTCCCGGCTGATGCCACGCACACGCGCGAGATCGTCGGCGGCCACCCCCATGTCGGGATCCGGAAATCCTGGTGGCGCAAAGGGAGCCCGGGTGTAGCGCACCGGCTCGGCGTCCGCGACCGGCGGCCAGAACCGCCACGGCGCGGTGCTCGCCGACTCGACACCGCCGGCCAGAATCAGCTCGTCGGCCCCGCTGCGCACCCGCAACGCCGCCTGCAGCACCGCGTCGAGACCGGACCCGCATTGCCGATCCACCGTGACACCCGGCACCTGCACACCGAGCCCCGCCCGCAACGCCGCGATCCGCGCCGGATTGCCGCCGGGCCCGAGGCAGTTGCCGAGGACGACATCGTCCACCTCGGCGGCCACGCCCGCGCCACGCAGCGTCGAGTGCACCTCGCGCAAGACCGGCGCCGCCAGGTCGGTGGTGGTCAGCTCGGCGAACCCGTGCCCGGCATTGCCGATCGGCGTCCGACGCGGCGCTACCAGAACGGGGACCGAATTCATGCCAGCAAGTCTTTCAGCTGACCTCTGGCCACTTTCCCGCTGGCCGTCCTCGGCAGCGTCGGCAGCGGCACCCAGCGCCGCGGCATGGCCTCCTTCATCAGCAGCCCGCGCGCCTGCGACCGCACCGCGTCGATCGCGACACCGTCGAGTTGCACTGCGGCCGTGACGATCTCGCCGAGCACCGCGTGCGGCGAGCCGATCACCGCGACCGCGGCGACACCGTCGAGCGTGCCAAGGACGCGTTCGACCTCCTCGGCAAGGACCGTCGTGCCGCCGACATTGATCGCGGATTCGCCGCGGCCCCGGACCGTGAGCTCGCGATTCGGCCCGAGTTCGGCGAGGTCGCCCACGCTGAACCATTCGGGAGCGCCGAGCACGCGGTACGGCGTCCGGACATAGAGCAGTCCGTCCCGGATATCGGCGTCGACGCCGTCGAGCAGGCGCAGCGGCTCGGGCACCCGCCGGGCCGCGACGAGCGAGACCTCCGCGGACCCGTAGTACTCGATGATTTCCAGGCCGTCGGCCGCCGCTCGCGCACCGTCGTCCAGGGCGATGCCCGCCACGATCGCCGTTCGCAACCTCGGTGCTTTGCGCACCACGTCCCGAAGCACCGCGGGCACCGCGTGCACAACCGTCGCCCGCGACGGATCGTCGGTGACGCACGCGCCGCGCCACAGCGCGTGCAGCGCGCCGAACAGGTGCATCGTCGCGTGCAAGGGACCGGTGATGAGCACGCGGTCGGTGGCCTCGACACCGGTGATCGCGGTGAACGCGGGAAAACTGTCGAACCAGGACGCCGCGGTGCGGGCCAGCGGGCGCGGGCGGCCGGTAGAACCCGACGTCGTCACCAATAGGAACGCCGAGGACGGAATAGCTGAACGCTGTGGACGCGCCTCGGGATTCTCTACGAGCACTGGGACACCCCGCCGGGCCGCCGCACAGACGCAGATCAACGCCTCCGGCACCGACAGTGCCGTCGCGTCGTAGACGGGCGCGCTGTCGCGTTCGATCCACTGCTCGATCGCAGCGTCGAGTTGGCCGTAAGTGTAAGTGCGGCCGTCGATTTCGAGGGCGGGCCGATGGCAGGCGCCGCCGAGTTCCGGACTACGCACGGATCAGGCCGGGGTACGCGCGATGCACACCCTTGGCGACGACCGTCGCGACGACAACCTTGGCCAGGTCGCCGGGGATGAACGCGAAGTTGGTGCTGATCGCGTGCGAGAAGTCCAGGTCGGTGCGCAACAGCAGCCCGATGGTGCCGAAGAGGTAGATGACCAGGATTCCGCCGAACGCGTTGATCAGCAGACCGAGGATCAGCGGGTACTTCGGCAGGATCCGCGCGGTCAGCAGGCCGATGACCAGTGCCGCGGGCGCCCACCCGACGAGGTAACCGGCACTGGGCCCGGCCATCGCGGTCAGTCCGGTGCGGCCGCCCGACAGCAGCGGCAGGCCGATCATCGTCAACGCGAGAAAGACCAGTACAGCGGCGGTTCCCTTGCGCGCGCCGAGCACCGCGCCGGCCAGGATCACACCCAGCGTCTGCACCGTGATCGGCACCCCGCTGAAGCCGACGGTGATGGCGCCGGGCAGGCCCATCGCCGCGATCAGCGCTGCGAATACGGCGATCTGTGCGATATCGCGCGCCGAAAAGGTGACCCTCGACCCCCGAGAGTTCTCGACTCCGTCCACGACGACTTCCTCCCACTACCAGCTTGAACGATGTTCAAGATAGCAGGCGCGCCGTTAGCGAACTCACGCGCGCAGGACGTCGGCGAGCGCGTGGTCAGTCGTGCGAGTGCGCCCTGGCCTGGATCCGCGCCTGCACCTCGGGGCGGCGCAGTGGCGGCACCGACTTCGGCGGCACCTTACGATCCGGTAGTTGCGCGAGCAGCCGGGCCGTGACCGCCGCGATGTCGGCGACGGCGGCATCGACCGCGGGCTGGGTCGCGGCCGAGATGCTGGACAGCCCGCCGACCTTGCGTACGTACTGCAGCGCGGCGGCCTGGATCTCCTCCGGCGTCGCCGCGGGCTCTAGTCCCCGCAGGGCAGTGATGTTTCGACACATACCTCGAGGCTAATCCGCCCGCGCTCCGCGCACCGGATAGCTGAGCACTCGCGACTCGGTCGGACGATAGCCTTCCCGCGCACTGCACGGCGGCGTGGCGTGCTCCGCCGCGCAATGTCGTTGCCCGTCGGGTAGCCGGCGCCTTGCCGAGCGCCGCGCGGCTCGACAGCCAGAAGATAGCTACCGGCCGCGCTCTTGTCTCGACTTTCACAAACCGCGGCGAAGCGTTATCAACCGTTGTCCCAATCGAATACGTGTCGTAACCATCCGAATAATAACGACTAATATTCGAATTTTCGCTGCGTCCAACAGGTTCCGCGACTTAAGATCGATAGCGTCTGAAATGCACTGTCATATAGCAACATTCGCTCGAGTGACCCGTCCGCACCCGGCTCATCGCCGCCTGCCGACCTGCTGTGCACAACCGTCGAATCTGAACGATCACCTATTCGGACTTTCAGCGCCGACCGTCCATGGTGACCATTTCGAGGTGAGGATCAAATATGACAATCGAAACGCCAGTGTCTGCCTCCGCTGAGACCAATGGACGCAAGAGTCTCAGCACCACCGCCGCGCACCAGTTGGCGACCACCACCAAATCCGAACCCCAGATGCAGGGCATCACCTCCCGCTGGCTGACCAGAATGCTGCCGTGGACGCAGGTCAACGGCGGTGTGTACCGGGTGAACCGCCGACTGACCCACACCATCGGAAACGGCCGGATCGAGTTTTCGGTCGACGGCTCGCAGGCCCGGGTGATCCCGATGGAGCTGCGGGAAATGGCGGCGCTGCGCGATATCGACGACGAGGAAGTACTGCGCGCACTCGCGCGGCGATTCGAACAGCGCGAATTCGAACCGGGTGCGGTGGTAGCCGAATTCGGCTATCCGATGAATCAAGTGATACTGATCGTGCACGGCAAACTGGCCAAAATGGGCTCCGGCGAATACGGCGAGCCGACCATGCTCGGCACCCTGGCCGGCGGCAACTATGTCGGCGAGCAGAGTTTCACCGACCCCTCGGCCATTTGGCCGGCCACCGTCAAGGCGATCACCAAGAGCATCGTGCTGGTCCTGCCGCGGCAGGCGCTGGACGAAGTGCTCGACCACGTACCCGCACTCCGCACGCAACTCTCCCAGGTTGCCGCCGCCGCTGCTCGACCACAGAACAAACAGGGCGAAGCGAATATCCAGATCACCTCGGGCCACGCGGGTGAACCCGAAATCGACGGCACCTTCGTGGACTACGACGTCCGTCCGCGCGAATACGAGCTCAGCCTCGCGCAGAGCGTGCTGCGCGTGCACACCCGCGTCGCCGATCTGTTCAACGACCCGATGAATCAGACCCAGCAGCAGTTGCGACTGACCATCGAGGCGCTCTACGAACGCCGCGAGGACGACCTCGTCAACAGTCCGGACTTCGGTCTGCTGCGCAATTGCGATCTGAAGCAACGCATCTACTCCGAGTCGGGCCCGCCCACCCCGGACGACATGGACGAGCTGCTCAGCATGCGGCGCAGCACCAAACTCTTTATCGCGCATCCGAAAGCGATCGCCGCCTTCGGTCGCGAATGCACCAAACGCGGCCTGTACCCGGACACCATCGACATCGAGGGCAACCGGGTGCCCGCTTGGCGCGGGGTGCCGATCTTCCCGTGTAGCAAGATCCCGGTCAGCACCAACCAGACCACCTCGATTCTGGCCATGCGCACCGGCGAAAAGGATCAGGGCGTCATCGGTTTGCACCAGACCGGGCTCCCCGACGAATTCGAGCCGAGCCTCAACGTCCGTTTCAAAGGCATCGACGACCAGTCGATCATTTCTTACCTGGTCAGTTGCTACTACTCGGCGGCGATCCTCGTCCCCGACGCGCTCGGCATTCTCGACAACGTTCTGGTCGCCCGCCAAGCGGACTGACCCGACGATCAGCGACCTCGATGTCTTCGACGCCGCGGCGGCCGAATACCGAGCAGCCGCGGCGTTCCCGGTCGTGGGACCCGGATTCCGTGTCCACGACACCGCTAGGGAAGGTGTACGTGCTGATGATCGAGAGCACCTCGGCGGCGACGAGCCGCCGGGCCACAGAGATTCTGTCCAACGTTCGCGAGCTATGCGAACCGCTACTGCGCGAGGCGATTTCGTCATTACCCGAACCGCTGCGCCGGATGGGCGGCTACCACCTCGGCTGGTGGGACGCCGACGGCACCGCGACCCCGCAACCGGTCGGTAAGGCCCTGCGGCCCGCGTTGACCGTCTGCTCGGCCGTGGCATGCGGAGCCGGCCCGCACACCGCGCTCGCGGCGGCGGCCGCGGTGGAGCTGGTCCACAATTTCACCCTCCTGCACGACGACATCATGGATGCCGACCAGGTCCGGCGCGGCAGGCCCGCCGTGTGGACGGTGTGGGGCATCCCCGACGCGATGCTGCTCGGCGACGCGCTGCACGCCCTCGCGGTGCGCATGCTGGTAGACGGTCTACCGGCGCAAACAGCTACGGCGGCGGTCGCCAGGCTGGAAACGACGGTCATCGAGATGTGTCACGGCCAGCAGGCGGATTGCCGGTTCCGCTCGGGCGGGCACGTCGATGTCGAGGAGTACGCGCGCATGGCCATGGGTAAGACCGGCGCGCTGATGGGCTGTGCGTGCGCGTTGGGGGCCCTGTGCGCGCAGGCGGAGCCGCCCACCATCGCGGCGATGGACACGTTCGGGCGCGAACTCGGCATGGCCTTCCAGTTCGTCGACGACCTCATCGGGATCTGGGGTGACCCGAAAATCACCGGCAAACCGGCGAGTGACCTTGCCCGCCACACCATGTCGCTGCCGGTGGTTTCGGCACTGGGCTCCGGCACCGAGGCGGCCGCCGAGCTGGCGACGATGTTAGGCCGCGATCCGGGCACCGCTGTGATGGACACCGTTCGGGCCGCGGCCTTGGTCGAGTCGGCGGGCGGGCGGCAGTGCGCCCAGCAGCTCGCCGAGCGCCGGGTACGCGCGGCGATCGCAGCGCTCGCCGATCCCGCCGCCGCCGCGGACCTGATGGTGCTGGCAGGCATGGTATCCCGCCGCAACCACTGAGCCGCGCGCGTCGATCGTAAGGAGATGACATGCAGCCCTTCGAACTTCCCGATTTCTACATGCCGTACCCGGCCCGGCTCAATCCGCACGTGGACATCGCCCGCGAGCACACCCGGGTCTGGGCCGAGTCCATGGGCTTCTTCGAACCGCAAGAGGGACACCATATTTGGGACGAGACCGACCTGGAGCGGCACGACTACGGCCTGCTGTGCGCCTACACCCACCCGGACTGCGACAGCCAGGAGCTGTCGCTCATCACCGACTGGTACGTGTGGGTGTTCTATTTCGACGATCACTTCCTCGAGCTGTTCAAACGGACCAAAGACACCGAAGGCGCGCGAAAGTATCTGGAGCGGCTGCGCGATTTCATGCCGCTGGCCGGCGCGCCGATGCCGGAACCGACCAACCCGGTGGAGCGCGGTCTCGCCGACCTGTGGGTGCGCACCGTGCCCGCGATGGAGCTGGACTGGCGCGAGCGTTTCGTCGCGACAACCACTGCGCTGCTGGAGGAATCGCGGTGGGAGCTGGCCAATATCACCGAGGGCCGGATCGCGAATCCGATCGAGTACATCGAGATGCGCCGCAAGGTCGGCGGCGCACCGTGGTCGGCCAACCTGGTCGAACACGCGGTCGGCGCGGCGGTCCCGCCCGAACTGGCCGCGACCCGGCCGCTGGAGGTGTTGCGCGACACCTTCGCCGACGGCGTGCACCTGCGCAACGACATCTTCTCCTATGAGCGCGAGGTACGGCAGGAGGGCGAGAACGCCAACGGAATCCTGGTGGTGGAGCGGTTTTTCGGCTACGAGACCCAGCGCGCCGCCGACGTCGTCAACGATCTGCTGACCTCCCGGCTGCAACAGTTCGAGCACACGGCGCTCACCGAACTTCCCATGCTGTTCGCCGAGTACGCGGTCGAGCCGCAGGACCAGGCCGCCGTGGTCGCCTACGCGAAAGGCTTGCAGGACTGGCAATCCGGCGGCCACGAATGGCACATGCGGTCGAGCCGGTACATGAACAAGGGCGGCACGGTGGCGGGCGATCCCTTGTCCCGCCTGTTCAAACCCATCGGGCTCGGTAGCACCGCGGTGCACCTGTTCACCCCAACGGCGCTCGGGGCGAACCGGATCAAAAGCTTCACCCGACCGCGCTTCGAGCAG
The DNA here is from genome assembly GCF_900269665.1 of Nocardia suismassiliense. Taxonomy (GTDB): domain Bacteria; phylum Actinomycetota; class Actinomycetes; order Mycobacteriales; family Mycobacteriaceae; genus Nocardia; species Nocardia suismassiliense. The sequence goes on along the minus strand of NZ_LT985361.1, from coordinate 3,230,712 downwards.
GTCGGACCGACAGCGTTACCCGAGCTCTACCTGCCTTACCAGCTCCAACTGAATCCACTCGTCGATGTGGCGCGCAAGAACCTGCTGGAGTGGGGTGCTCTGGTCGGCTTCCACGAACCTGTGCCCGCGCTGGGCGGCCGCGCGCTGTGGCGGCCGGTCGATCTCGCGGAGTTCGATTTCGCGCTGTGCTCAGCGGGTTTGGACCCCGACGCCACCCTCGCGGAGCTCGATCTCTCGGCCAACTGGCTGGCCTGGGGCACCTACATCGACGATTACTACCCGCAGGTGTTCGCCGCGCACAAGGACATGGTCGCGGCCAAGCTGCAGGGCAAACGATTCGCGGCGTTCATGCCGCTCGATTCCGAGGCCACACCGCCCGCCGCCAACGCGATGGAGCGGGCCCTCGCCGATCTATGGCACCGGACGACCAGCGTCCTCGATGCCGAGCAGCGGCGCGAATTCCACCGCGCCGTCACGGCTTTCCTGGCCAGCTGCGAATGGGAGGTGGCCAACGACATTGCCAATCGCATTCCCGATCCGGTCGACTATGTCGAGATGCGCCGCCGCACTTTCGGTTCCGATCTCACCATGGCGTTGTCCCGGTTCTCGCACGGTCACCTGGTGCCGCCGGAGGTCTACCGCACCCAGACGATCCTGGACCTGGAGCACACCGCGAGCGACTACGCCACGATGGTGAACGACCTGTTCTCGTATCACAAAGAGACACAGTACGAAGGGGACTTCCACAACGCGGTCCGCGTCATGCAGAACTTCTTCGACTGCGGGCCCGAGGACGGCGTGGCCATCGTCAACGACCTGCTGACCGCGCGAATGCAGCAGTTCGAACGCATCGTCGGCAGCGAATTGCCCGCCCTCTACGACGAATACGACCTGGATCAGGACGTGCGTGCTTCGCTGGACCGGCGCGCGGTCGAACTGCAGGACTGGATGGCCGGAATCGTGCACTGGCACATCTCGTGTGGTCGCTACAAGGAGGCGCAGCTCGAGGAACGTTATCGTCGCGTGGACGTCCCCGAGCCGCCGGTCACCGAGGATCCGGCGCCCGAGCCCACTACGCCCGCTGCGCCGTACCTGCGACCTACCGGCCTCGGCACCGGAGCCGTGTACATCGATGGGCTCGGTCGCAGGCCGGCCGACTCCGCACTGAGCACGGTGTCGCCATGACCGCCGCGCGGGCGAGGACGGTGCTGCTCGCCGCGCCACGCTCCTTCTGTGCGGGCGTGGAACGGGCGATCGACACCGTGGAACGATTGCTGGCCGCGCCCGACCGACAGGGTCCGGTCTACGTGCGCAAGCAGATCGTGCACAACACCCACGTGGTCGCCGATCTGGCTGCGCGCGGTGCGGTGTTCGTCGAGGAGCTCGACGAGGTGCCGGTGGGTGCGACGGTCGTCTTCTCCGCGCACGGCGTCTCCCCCGCGGTGCACGAACAGGCGGCACAGCGCGGACTCACCGTGGTCGACGCCACCTGCCCGCTGGTCACCAAAGTGCACGCCGAGGCCCGGCGTTTCGCGGCGCGCGGCGACACCATCGTGCTGGTCGGTCACGCCGGACACGAGGAGGTCGAAGGCACCGCGGGCGAGGCGCCGGAGGTGACCGTGGTGGTCGACGGTCCGGCCGAGGCGGCCGCGCTCCAGGTCCCCGACGAGAGCCGGGTCGCGTATCTGACGCAGACCACCCTGTCGGTCGACGAGGCCGAGGAGACCATTGCGGTGCTGCGCCAACGCTTTCCCGCAGTGCACGGCCCAGGGAGCGCCGATATCTGCTACGCCAGCACCAACCGGCAGGAGTCGGTCGAGGCGGTCGCCCGGCACAGCGACGTCGTGCTCGTCATCGGCTCGGACAACTCGTCGAACTCGCATCGCCTCGTGGAAGTTGCGCAGCGCCAGGGCATTCCGGCCTACCTCATCGACGACGCAGCCGCCATCTCGCCCGACTGGATCGCCGGCGCGAACACCATCGGCCTGTCCGCAGGCGCCTCCGCGCCGGCCGCGCTGGTCGACGCGGTCATCGAGGCGCTACGGGCCTGGGGTCCGGTCACCGTTCGCGAACTCACCACGGCCGTCGAGGACATCACCTTCGCCCCGCCGCCCCACGTCAGGCACCTGTCATGACCACCGCAACGGCCGCTGCCCGCACCGATCCGGAGGGTCGCGATGACCAGCAATGATCTCGGCCTGCCGACCATGCCCACCCGCCATCGCACCCGCAGGCTGAACATCGGCGGCGTCCCGGTCGGCGGTGGCGCGCCGATCTCCGTGCAGACGATGACCACCACCCGCACCGCCGACATCGACGGCACGCTGCAACAGATCGCCGCGGTGACCGCCGCGGGCTGCGACATCGTCCGGGTCGCGGTGCCGACCCCGGAGGACGCGGCCGCGTTGCCCGCCCTCGTCGCCCGCTCCCCGCTGCCGGTCATCGCCGACATCCACTTCCAGCCGCGGTACGTCTTCGCAGCGATCGACGCCGGTTGCGCGGCGGTGCGGGTGAATCCGGGCAACATCAAACAATTCGACGATCGTGTCGGCGATATCGCGAAAGCAGCAGCGGCAGCGGGCATTCCGATTCGGGTCGGGGTCAATGCCGGTTCGCTCGACCCACGGGTGCTCGCCAAACACGGCGCCGCGACCGCGGCGGCCCTCGTCGAGTCGGCGCTGTGGGAGGCCGCGCTGTTCGAGGAACACGGGTTCACCGACCTCAAGATCGCGGTCAAGCATCACGACCCGCGCACCATGATCGCGGCCAATCGCCTACTCGCCCAACGCTGTGACTATCCGCTGCACCTCGGGGTCACCGAGGCGGGACCGATGTTCCAGGGCACCGTCAAGTCGGCGGTCGCCTTCGCGATTCTGCTCGGCGAGGGCATCGGCGACACCATCCGGGTGTCCATCTCGGCGCCGCCGGTCGATCAGGTCAAAGCGGGCTGCCACATTCTGCAGTCGCTCGGCCTACGCCCGCGCAAGCTCGAGATCGTCTCCTGCCCCGGCTGTGGCCGCGTTCAGGTCGATATCCATCGGCTGGCCGGGCAGGTGGAGGCGGCGTTCGAGGGGTTCCCCCATCCGCTGCGGGTGGCGGTGATGGGCTGCGTGGTCAACGGGCCCGGCGAGGCCCGCGAGGCCGATCTCGGTGTCTCCTCGGGCAACGGCAAGGGGCAGATCTTCGTCCGGGGCAAGGTCATTCGCACCGTGCCCGAACACCTGATCGTGGAAACCCTGGTGGCCGAGGCCATCGCGCTCACCGAGGGCCGCGCAGAAGCACCGGCGGAGGGGAACTCATGACCACCACACACGTCGAGCCCGCGACACCGGTGGACCTGGCGGCGATTCGGACGCGAGTGGACAGCGCGCTCGAATACTTCCTGCGGGACAAGGCAACCGCCACCGACCCGGCGCTGCCCGGCGAGCTCACCGGTACCGTGCACGACTTCCTGTTCGCCGGCGGCAAGCGGATTCGCCCGCTGCTGTGCGTCCTCGGCTGGCACGCGGCCGCGGGCGAAGTGCCGGTGCCGCAACCGGTTGTGCGAGCCGCGGCCTCGCTCGAGCTTTTCCACGCCGCCGTGCTGATCCACGACGACATCATCGACAACAGCGATACCCGACGCGACCGGCCCACCGTGCATCGTGTACTGGCGCAACAACATCGGGATCGCCGCGATCCGGACCGGTTCGGCGCACACTGCGCCATCGTGCTCGGCGACCTGACGATGGTCTGGTCGGCCGAACTGCTGCACACCGCACAGCTCACCGCCGAGCAGCTGGACGACGCGCTCACGGTGCTCGACGGCATGCGCGCGGACGTCATGTACGGCCAGTACTTGGACCTGCTCACCACCGCGCGGCCGTCCAGCGACCTCGGCCGCGCGCTGCGCATCATCCGCTACAAGACGGTGTCCTACACCTGCGAACGACCGCTCCAGTTGGGCGCCGTGCTCGCCGGTGCGCACAGCGGGGTGCGGGCAGCGCTCAGCGCCTACGCCGGGCCGCTCGGTGAGGCGTTCCAGCTGCAGGATGATCTGCTCGGCGTCTACGGCGACCCGGCGCGCACCGGCAAGTCCGATCTGGAGGATCTGCGCGACGGCAAGCACACCGCGCTGGTCGCGCTGGCCCTCGAACACGCCACGCCCGCACAAGCCACGCAGTTGCTCGCCCTGCTGGGTGATCCAGAGCTCGATGACCGGCAGGCCGACACCTGCCGCGAAATCCTCACCGCCACAGCGCGACACCATGTCGAGGCGATGATCCGCACGCGCTGGGCGCAGGCCAACCGGGTCCTCGACCACGCGCCGTTCCCCGCCGCGGTCAACCAAGCGCTACGCGATGTCGCCGACGCCATCGTCTCGAGGAACACCTAGAAAGGTCGCGCTATGGACAGTGAGCTCGTACAGCAGTTGGTCGTGCCCCTAGCGGTCGCGGCCCTTGCCGTCATCGTCTTCGTGGTCGGGAATCGGCTGCGGCCCGCCTCGTGGCGGGATACCGAGGACGAGGGGTCCGGCACTTTGGTGCTCGACCTGATCAACACACTGTTCATGGCCGTGGCCGCCTTCGTCGTGGTGATCTGCTGGCAGCAGTACGACAACGCGCACAACCACACGGTCGCCGAGTCCAAGGCGCTGGTCGACGTCTACTGGGCCGCGCACTCGATGCCGGAACCGGCGCACCAGCAGGTCCAGCGGCTGGTGCACGACTACACCGAGCAGGTGGTCACGGTGGAGTGGCCGGAGATGGACAACGAAGAGCGGCTGAGCCAGTCCACCCAGGACACCTTCGACAAGCTGCGGGACACCGTGCTGGGCATCCAGTCGGAGGACGCCTCGGTGACCGAGCTGCAAGCCAAGGCGGCGGCCGCCCTCGACGCGGCAGCGCAGGCCCGCCACGATCGCGCGATGGACGCGAAACTCGGTATGCCCGGATTCCTTTACACCGCACTGTGGTTCACCACGATTCTGCTGCTGTGCAGCGCGGCGCTCTCCGGCGTCGAGGTGACCAAACGCAGCGTAGTGATGACCGCGCTGCTCGGTGTCGTGGTCGGCGCGGCGATCGTCGCGATCTACGGGCTCGATCGGCCGTTCTCCGGCGGGAACATCGTATCGAAGGACGCGTTCGAACTGGCATTGTCCCGTTATGAGGACATCACCTGACCGAACCTGTTGGCTGCGAACCGATTACGAACGGGATGTGCGCACATGGCACAGATCAGAGGATTCACCGCCGTGACGGCACTGCCCCTCGCCGCCGCGGCACTGGTCGCCGGTCCGGCCGCGGTCGCGACCGCCGAGCTGCCACCGCCGGAATGGCCGTCGCTCGGCGAAATCGTCTCGGGCAGTGCCGCTCCGGGTGGCATCGAGACCGGCAGCGCGGACTCCGGGACACCGTTGCAGCTCGGTCCGAGCGGCGGCCCCGCAGTGCGCGAATACCTCGGCACCGGGAGCGCCGGCCTCGGTACCGCAGCGCGCGTCGAAATGGAAACCGGCACAGCGGAAAACGACGACACCGTGGCGGCGGCCCCGGTGCAGACATTGCCCGGCGGCTCCGCCGAACTGCCCGATCTCGACTCCGACGGCGTCCGAACAGCATGCACCGGCAGCGTCGCCGTCGGCGGCGCGCTCATCCTGCTCGGCATCGTGACCGGCAGTTCGCACGGCATCCTCGGCTCCAGCGGCTCCGCACTCGGCAGCGTCGTCGTCGGCAGCGCCGCCACGGGCAGCGGGCTGGCCTGCCTGCTGTGGCCGCGCGACATTCTGCCGCCCTATCCCGGAAACCCGCTCCTGCTCCCACCGCCATTGCCCACCCTGCCGCCGCTCCCCGCGCTACCGGACCTCCCCGTTCCCCCAGTCGAGACCCCACTCATCCCTGAACTCACACCGGCGACACCGACCGTCCCGAGTCCCCGAACCCCCTCCCGCCCAATGTATTCGGCGGAGGCGGAACTGATCCTCGACCCCGTCGCCTGGAACCCCCTGCAACTGGTGACGATCATGGTGGTCACCATCCTCACCGCCGTTCGCGGCGTCGCGGTCGTCAGACGTCGGCACAGCGGCTAACTACAGCGGCGCCACCAATCGAGGAAGTGGGCGAGAGCCGGGGCGTCCGAGCCGCGCATCCAGGCGATGCGAATGGCGATTTGTGGTGGGTTCGTGCCGAAAGGAATGACGACGATATTTTCGTGGGCGATTCGGGTCGCGCGTTTGCGGTCGAGCACGCTGATGCCGGTACCGGTCGATACCAGGTCGAGGACCTGTTCTGCGTCCGATTCCTCGGCCACCAGGTTGGGGGCGCCGTCGCCCCAGATGTGGGTGACCAATTCGTCGTAGAAGGCCGGTCCGGTGTGCCGGGACCAGAGCACGATCGGCTCGTCTACGATCTCGGCTATTTCCAGAGTCGTTTTTTCGGCCAGTGGGTGCCCTTTGCACACCACCACGGCGGCTTCCTGCAGTCCGATGAGGTGCGTCTGCACCCGTGGGTGGGTGATATTTCCGCGCACGAACGCGACATCGACCTCGCCCGATTCGAGCAGGTCGAGATTCCAGGAGGTCCAGCCGGTAATCGTCGAGACGGTGATATCGGGAAACTCCTTGCGAAAGTCCCGGATGCGCTGGGAAATATCGCTGTCGGAGCCCGATCGGGTGAAGGCGATCTTCAACTCGCCCGCCGTGCCCGAGGCGCGCGCACGCACCGTGCGCTCCAGCTCAGCCGCCGTGGCGAGGAGTTGCTGCGCACCCGCCTGCAATGCCAAACCGGCTGCGGTCATCACGAAACCCCGGCCGGTGCGGGCGAGCAACTCGACGCCGAGCTCTTTCTCCAATGCCTTGACCTGCTGAGACAGCGCGGGCTGGGTGATGTGCAGCGACTCCGCCGCGCGACCGAAGTGTCGGTGCTCGGCTACTGCTAGGAAGTAACGAACGCGACGTAGGTCGTCCACGCGGCCAGCCTAGCCAGATAAGACTTCCTTATCAACGGGAAGCAAATACGTATTGGACCTGGCGTTCTGCGTGGCCCGAGACTGTAGCTACCGAACAGTCCGAGCCCCCGCTACCGCGAGAAGGTGTTCCGATGCCGACAGTCGCCGCCGCCATAGCCGAGAATCTTCGCGCCAGGCAGATATCCGAATTCTTCGGCCAGAGTCTGCCGTCGCTGCTGGTATTGGCCGCCGAGGATCTCGGGATCCGGCAGATCGTTTACCGCACCGAAAACGCGGGCGGCACCATGGCCGACGGCTTCGCCAGGGTATCCGGGCATTGCTCGGTCGTGGTAGCGCAAAACGGTCCCGCGGCGACCCTGCTCGTGCCGCCGCTGACCGAGGCCGCGAAGGTTTCGATTCCCGTGGTCGCCTTCGTGCAGGATGTGCCGAGTCCGATTCGCAACAAAAACGCGTTTCAGGAAATTGATCACCAAAGTCTGTTTTCCGGATGCACCAAATGGTTCGATCGCCTCGATGATCCGGCCCGCGTCCACGATTATGTCGACGCGGCCTTCCGGGCGGCGACCAGCGGCAGGCCCGGCCCGGCCGTGCTCATGCTGCCGAAGGACGTCCTCGAACTGGACGCACCGCCCCCGCCCGCCGGCCTCGACCGTCCGGCCTTCCCGCTCGACCGGATCCGCCCGCCCGAGGCCGCTGTGCACGCCGCCGCGCGACTGCTGGCCGGTGCCGAGCGGCCACTCGTCGTCGCAGGTGGCGGCGCGGTCTCCGCCGACGCGGGCGCTGCGCTGGCCCGCCTGAGCGATCTGGCCTCGTTACCGGTGGCCACCACCCCGATGGGCAAGGGCGTCGTCCCGGACACCGCCGATCTGAGCGTGGGCGTCATCGGCAATTACATGGGCCCGCACGGTGTTTCGCACGGCATGCGCGAGTGGATCGCCGGGGTGGACACGGTCCTGCTCGTCGGTTCGCGCACCAACGAGAACGGCACCGACGGCTGGACCCTGTTCCCGCCGGAGGCCACCTTCCTCCACCTCGACATCGACCCGACCGAGATCGGCCGCAACTACCCGTCGCTGCGCCTGGTCGGCGATGTCCGGACCGGCATCGATGATCTCGCGGCCGCACTGCGCGAACTCGACCTGAGCAAGCGCAGCGCCGAACGCCCCGCGCTCACCGCGCAGATCGCCCGGTCACGCGCGGAGTTCGAGACGGCCACGGCCGCCGTGCGTACCTCGACGCGGCAGCCGCTGCGCCCGGAGCGGGTGGCCGACGAGATCAGCACGCTGCTGCCCGATGACGCCATCGTCGTCGCGGACGCCAGTTACTCCTCGATCTGGGCCGCGAACTACATCCGCGCCACCACCCATCGTCAGCGGTTCCTGTTGCCGCGCGGCATGGCGGGGCTCGGCTGGGGACTTCCGCTGGCGCTCGGCGCGAAGGCGGCGCGGCCGTCCGCTCCGGTGATCTGCCTGGTCGGGGACGGCGGTTTCGCGCACTGCTGGGCGGAGCTCGAGACGGCCGTGCGCGAGCACCTCGACGTCGTGGTGGTGGTGCTGAACAACGCCATCCTCGGCTACCAGAAGCATGCCGAGATCGTCCAGTTCGGCAGACCGACCTCGGCGGTCGAACTCGGTCACGTCGACCACGCGCAGATCGCCACCGCGTGCGGCGCGCACGGGCACACCATCCACACCGATGTGGAACTGCGCGAAGCCCTTTCGAAGGCGATCGTCGATCCGGCGACCACCGTCCTGGACGTCATCACCGACTCCGACGCCTACCCGCCCATCACCGGCTGGGACGCCAACCCCGCACTCACCGACCATCTCGCCGACCAGCAGCTCAACTGACCGACAGATCACACCCTTCGAGAAAACGGAGACTCCCATGGCTTTCGACTACACGGCCTTTTTCGAGCGACGAATCGACGACATCCGAGCGTCGGGTCAATACCGCACCTTTGTCGAAATCGAGCGCCTGGCAGGCCGATTCCCGCAGGCGGTGCACCACCACCGGGACGGGCTGCGCGAGATCACCGTGGGGTGTAGCAACGACCACCTCGGCATGGGCCAGTTCCCCGCCGTCGTCGAAGCCATGCACCGGTCGGTGAACCGCTCGGGTGTCGCGGCGGGTGGATCACGCAATATCTCGGGCAACAACCACACGCACATCCTGCTCGAACGTGAAGTGGCGCAACTGCATCGCAAGGAAGCGGGCCTGACCTTCATCACCGGGTATGCGGTCAACGATGCCGTGCTCGGGGTGCTCGGCAAGGAGCTACCCGGCGCGATCTTCTTCTCTGATGAGCAGAACCACGCGTCGATGATCCTCGGCATGCGCGCCTCGCGCGCCGAGCGGCGCATCTTCCGCCACAACGATGCCGCGCACCTCGACGAGTTGCTCGCGGCCACCGATCCGGATCGCCCGAAAATCGTTGCCTTCGAATCGATCTACTCGATGGACGGCGATATCGCGCCGATGCCCGAATTGTGTGCTGTAGCAAAGAAACACGGCGCGCTGGTCTATGTCGACGAGGCGCACTCGGTCGGCATGTACGGCCCGGAGGGGTCCGGCATGGCCGCGCAGCTCGGCTGCGCCGATCAGGTCGATCTGCTGATGGGCACCTTCGCCAAAGGCTATGGCACCCTGGGCGGTTACCTGACCGGGCCCGCGCCGATCCTCGACGCCGTGCGCAGTTTCGCGCCGGCCTTCATCTTCACCCTCGCGATGCCGCCCGCCCTCGCGGCCGCGGCGCTGGCGAGCGTGCGGCATCTGCGGGATTCCGACAACGAGCGAATCCTGCTGCACCACCGGGCCGGACTACTCCAGGACCTGCTCGCCGACGCCGAAATCCCTTTGGTGTCCACCGAAAGTCATATCGTTCCCGTGCTCGTAGGTGACCCGTACAAATGCAAACAACTGGCCGACATCCTGCTCGAGGAATACCGCCAATACGCCCAGCCGATCAACTTCCCGTCCGTCGCGCGCGGCACCGAACGACTCCGGATCAATCCGTCACCGGTGCACAGTCCCGCGGCCGTACACCGATTCGCCGAGATCATCGACACCGTCTGGTCGCGGCTGACCCTGCCCCGCCGCTCGGTACTCCCGATCGCCGGCCACGATGCGCTGGAGAAGGTTTCGGTATGAGTATCGAGACGCGGACCGAGCCACGCCGGAGCCTGCATCCGGCGGTGGAGGCTGAGCCCCCGACGCCGTGGGCTCAGCACATACTTCTCTACGCCGCGTTCTTCCTGATGGGCGCCGAAATGTATCTGGTGGCACCGATGCTGCCGGAGATCGCCCAGTCGTTGCACGCGTCGGTCGCCGCCTCGGCCACCATCGTCACCGCCTACGTTCTCGTCTACGCCGTCGCGGGGCCGCCGTTCGGCATCCTCGCCGATCGGTATCCGCGGCGCTGGTCGATCCTGCTCGGCTCGCTCGTCTTCATGCTCGGCAATCTGGCGTGCGCGGCGGCGAGCTCGCTGCCGATGCTGGTCGTCGGGCGCGGTATCACCGGCCTCGGTGCGGCGATCGCGGCCCCCGCGATCTGGGCTTACCTCGCCGAGCGCACACCGCAGCACCGGCGCGGACGGGTGATCTCGCTCGGTGCGAGCGTCTACTCGCTCGGGCAGGTGCTCGGTGTGCCGCTCGGCGCCGCCCTGGCCTCGCTGACCAGTTGGCGGTGGCCGTTCCTCGCCGTGGGCGTGCTGATGATCGCCACCTCGGCGGTGCTGTACGCGCGGCTCGACCACATTCCCGCGACCGGCACTGCCCGCGGCTTCAGCGCGCTGCTGGCGCCGTGGGCGCAACCGCGCATCAGTTTGGGGCTCATCGCGACACTGTTGTTGCAGGCGGGCCGCCTCGGCGCCTACACCTTCGTCGGGGTGATCTTCGCCCAGCGTTTCGGTTTCAGCCTCAACGCACTCGGTCTCGTCGGCCTGCTCGTCGGCGCGGGATCGCTGGTCGGCTCGCTGAGCACCGGCACCATTCTCGATCACTTGCACCGGCGAAATGTCAGCGGCGTGTGGGTTTCGGTGGTGGCCGCGGCGGCCTTCGCGCCCTGTGCCGCAGTAGCTTTGAGCACGCAGCATGTGCTCGTCGCCCTCGTGGCACTGACCCTGTGGTGCGTGTTCGGCGGGGCGTTCTACTCCAGCCAGCAGGCCTACCTGTCCTCGGCCGATCCGACCCAGCGTGCGTCCGTCGTCGCCTGGAACAACTCGATGATGAACGCGGGCATCGCGATCGGTACCACGTTGCTCGGCACGCTCACCGTCGGCAGTGCCGCCTTCGCCGGACTGACCGGCGCCCTCGGTATCACGGCGGCGCTGGTCGCGGCCGCCCTGCTCGTCCTGCTCCGAAAGGACCGTCAGCCAGCATGATTCCCGCATCGACCACCGTGCCGAACCGAACCGCCCTGCCCGTCGCCGCGTGGGCGCAGGGTCCCTACATCTACGACGCCGACGGAAACGACTATCTCGACGGCTCGTCCGGCGTGCTCAATGTGAATGTCGGACATTCGCATCCGACCGTGCTGCAGGCCATCGAGGACCAGCTCGGGCAACTGACCTTCGTGCACCGCACCCAGTTCCGCAATGATCCCGCGCGGCGACTCACCGAACGCCTGCTCTCGATCGCGCCCGCCGAGACCGCCGCCGTCGAGTACAGCAACTCCGGCTCCGAGGCCAACGAATGCGCGCTGCGGCTCGCGTTCGCCTACCAGCACCGGCGTGGTGCAGCGCAGCGCACCGTCATCCTGTCCGAGGAGCCCAGCTACCACGGCATGACCGCGGCGGCGCTGTCCATCACCGGCAGTCCCAACAAACGTGACCCGTCGGTGGAACCGCTGTTGGGGCAGCCGAACGGGAACCGAGTCCTGGTGCGCCCCAAGCCCGGTCGGCGGCGCGCCACCCACGAGGAATGGGCCCAAGCCCTGCTCGGCGTCGGACCGTCCAAGGTCGCCGCCATCGTCATCGAACCGCTCGGCGGTGCGTCCTCGGGTGCCGCGCCCATCGACGTCCATACCATGCAGTGGCTGCGCCGGGAGACGAAGAACAACGGGATCGTCCTCATTGCCGACGAGGTGATGTCCGGCTTCGGGCGCACCGGAAAGTGGTGGGCCTGCGACCATTCCAGCGTCGCTCCTGACATTTTGACGTCGGGGAAGGGGGTCACGGGCGGCTACACCAGCCTGGCGGTCACCCTGATCTCCGAGACGATCACCGCGGCGATCGCGGAGCCGCTCGGCCCGATCGCGCTGGGGCACACCATGTCCGCGAACCCGCTGGCGTGTGCCGCCGCCAATGCGGTGCTGAGCGTCATCGAGGACGAAGCGCTGCTGAGCAACGCCGCGCGGGTAGGTGAACTGCTCGCGGCGGCGCTGACCACCCTGTGCGATCGGTATCCGGCGCTGCTGTCGGATCAGTCGGGCATCGGGCTGATGCAGGCGCTGCATATCCAGGCGGGACAGCCTGCCGACACGAACAAGCGAATCATCGCCGCTGCGAAGGAAAACGGGCTTGTCCTCTGTGCGGCAGGCATCGGCGAGGCCACCAATTCGGTGCTCGTGGCGCCGCCGCTGAACAGCACCCCCGAGCTCATCGATGAGTTGGCCGACCGCCTGGACAAGACGCTGTCGGCGGTCTCCGGAAGTCGAGCGGGCGATGCGTGAAGTAGCCGAACTGCTCGCTGCCCTCCCCACCGAACTGTGGATCGGCGGCGAGCAGACACCGGCGCTGACGGGAAGCACCTTCCCCGTGCACAATCCGGCGACCGGCGAGGTCCTGATCGAGGTCGCCGACGCGGCCGCCGCCGATGGTGCGCGAGCCCTCGACGCCGCGGCTGCGGCGCAAAGCGGGTGGGCTGCCACACCGTCCCGGGTCCGGTCCGAAATCTTGCGCCGCGCATGGGAACTGGTCATCGCGCGAAGTGACGATTTCGCCATGCTGATGACCCTGGAGATGGGCAAGCCGCTGGCGGAAAGCCAGGGCGAGGTCGACTACGGCGCGGGGTTCCTGCGCTGGTTCGCCGAGGAGGCGGTCCGCGTGCACGGCCGCTACACCCATTCGCCGTCCGGCAACGGCCGCATCCTGGTCACAAAGCAACCCGTCGGCCCGACCTTGGCCATCACCCCGTGGAACTTCCCGCTCGCCATGGGCACCCGCAAGATCGCCCCCGCGCTGGCGGCAGGCTGCACGATGGTGGTCAAGCCCGCAGCGGAGACGCCGCTGACCATGCTGCTGCTCGGGCAGGTCTTCGCCGACGCCGGACTGCCACCCGGCGTGCTGTCGATCCTGCCGACCGCGGATGCGGCACCACTCACCGACCCGCTGTTCGCCGACGATCGGCTGCGCAAGGTGACCTTCACAGGTTCGACCGGTGTCGGCAAAATCCTGCTGGCCCAGTCGGCTACCCGGGTCCTGCGCGCCTCGATGGAGCTCGGCGGCAACGCTCCCTTCGTCGTCTTCGCCGATGCCGATATCGATGCCGCGGTCGACGGCGCGATGGCCGCCAAGATGCGCAACACCGGCGAGGCCTGTACCGCGGCGAACCGCTTCCACATCGACAACGCGGTCCGGGCGGAGTTCACCGCCAAGTTGACCGAGCGTATGCGCGCGCTGAAAGTCGGTCCCGGCCATCTCGACGGAGTGCAGGTCGGTCCACTGATCAGCGAGAAGCAGCGTGGCATCGTCACCGAATTGGTCCAGGATGCAACAGAAAAGGGAGCGGTGGTCGCCACCGGCGGTGCGCCCATCGCGGGCGAAGGCTACTTCTTCGAGCCGACCGTGTTGACGGAAGTGCCTGCCGAGGCACGCATCCTGCGCGAGGAGGTGTTCGGTCCGGTGGCGGCGATCACCGGTTTCGACGGCGAGGCGGAGGGGATCATCGCCGCAGACGACACCGAATTCGGCCTCGCCGCATACATTTACACCACTGACCTGGACCGCGCACTGCGCGTTGCCGAGGCACTCGAATCCGGCATGGTCGGGGTGAACCGCGGCATTATCTCCGACGTGGCAGCGCCTTTCGGCGGCGTCAAGGAGTCCGGATTGGGCCGCGAAGCGGGCGCCGAGGGCATCGAGGAGTACCTCGAAACCAAATATATTGCCTTGCCTTGAGACCGGGGCGACTTGCCTTACGCGTATTTTTACGGCATCTTTACAGGTAGGTGCGCCGGGAAGTCTGGTCGGCAAACCCGGTTCGCAGAGCGGCGAGTCGGGCCGTTCGACCACGGGAGATTCGCACCATGTTCGTGACACTCAGGGATGACAACAGGGGCGGACTCGACTACGTCAGCATGGCTCTCGGCTGGGATCCGGTTCCGCAGAGCCGCTGGCTCGCGGGCGGAGCCAAAGAGATCGATCTGAACGCTTCGGCATTGCTTTACGCCGAGAACAACATCGTGGACGTCGTCTACCACGAGCAGCTCATGTCCAGGGACGGTTCGGTGCGCCATCTCGGCGACAGCACCACCGGAGAAGGCAACGGCGACAACGAGATCATCACCGTCGACCTGACCCGGATGGCACCGGAGGTCACCGGAGTGTTGTTCCTGGTGACCTGCTACACGGGACAGAGTTTCGATCAGATCGAGAATGCGTTCTGCCGCATCGTCGATGGGGTCTCCGATGTCGAAATCGCCCGCTACGACCTGAGCAGCGCCGGGTCGTACACCGGCCTGATCCTCGGCAAGCTGACCCGATCCGGCAACGCTTGGCAATTCGACGCGATCGGCGAAGGCATCTCGGCTCGGCACCCTGCCGAGGCGGTGTCTCAGCTGAGAACCTCGGTGTTGTAACAGGATTCAATCGGCACGGGCCGGACCGTCGAGTTCGTCCAGCACCTGCTGACCGATGGCGAACGCGGCGTTCGCGGCGGGAACTCCCGCGTAAGCACCGGTATGCAACAGGACTTCGGCGATCTCGGCGGCGGTGACGCCGTTGCCGAGGGCGGCGCGCACGTGCATCGCTATCTCCTCGTGCCTGCCCAGGGCCGTGAGTATCGCCAGGGTTATGCAACTTCGGGTACGGCGATCCAGGCCGGGGCGGGTCCAGAGCGATCCCCACACCGCCTCGGTGATGTATTCCTGGAAGGGGCGGGTGAATTCGGTGGTGCCCGCTTCGGCACGGTCGACGTGTGCGTCGCCGAGCACCTCGCGCCGCACCTGCGAACCTAGTTGCGCGCGCTCATTCACGAATTCTCCTTCAGCTGTCCGAGGATCAGGTCATTGACGAGGCCGGGCTGTTCGACATTGGCCAGATGTGCTGCCGGACCGATGATTTCGAGCCGAGCCAACGGCACCGCATCGACTATCCGCTGTGCGTGCGCCGGTGGCGTCGCAGGATCGTCCGCGCCCGCGACGACCAGTGTCGGTGCGCTGATCCTGGGCAAACGTCCGGTGAGGTCCATCGTCTCGATCGCCGCGCAACATGCGGCGTAGCCTTCGGCGGGAGTGCTCGCGATCATGTCTTGAAAGTCGCGGGCCCGTTCCGGGTGAGCAGCCCGCCACTGCGGGGTGAACCAGCGCTGCACGGCCGCCTCCGCCACCGCGCCGGTGCCCCCGGCTCGGACGGTCGCGGCACGGTCGGCCCAGCCGCTGGGCGGTCCGAGCTCGGCCGAGGTGCAGCACAGCGTCAACGAGTGCAGCCGGTGTGGTGCGTGCTGGCCGAGCCACATGCCGACCATGCCGCCGAGCGACAGGCCGACGAAATGCGCCCGGCGAATGTGCAGCCGGTCCAGCAGTGCGAGCGCGTCGGCACCGAGATCGGACAGCGAGTACGGGCCGGGTGGCACCGGGGAACGACCGTGCCCGCGCTGGTCGTAGCGCACGACCCGATACCCGGCCGCCGTCAGCGCGGCGACCTGGGATTCCCACATCCGCAGATCGCTGCCGAGCGAACCACTCAACAGCACAGGCGGACCGGTTGGAGACCCCTCTACGACATGGTGGACATCGACCGCAGTCATCACTCTCCTGTTCATAGGCGCGACTGCCGGTCACGGAGTGCACGGCGGATGAATTCCTCCGTGGAACCCAGATAGCCGGCCGGCTCGAGTAGTTCACCGATTCTGTTGCGGCTCAGAAACTTTGCGGTAGCTGGGTTGGACGCAAGTACGTCGGCGAGATCCGTCGCCGTAGCCTCGGCCTGACGGCAACATTCCGCGACGAGGTCGCCCGCCTCTTGCCTGCCTACCGCACCGTGCGAGGCCGACACCAACTCGATCGCGACGTGCTCGGCCAGCAGCTGGCCACCGGTGCTGTCGAGGTCGGCACGCATACGCTGCGCATCGACCTGGAGGCGGTCCAGGCAGACCCGAAGCCAGTGCACCGCGGACCCGGTGCTGCGCAGCAGTTCGGTCAGCGGGCGCCACTCGGCATGCCACGATCCGGCGGCCCGCTGGTGTTCGTGCGCGGCGGCAGCCAGCAGCGTGGCGACCAGCCCCGGAGCTTGCGCCGCCGAACCGGCAGCGAGCACTGCGGCGACCGGATTCCGTTTGTGCGGCATCGTCGATGAGCCACCACTGCCCGGCGGCCCGTGTTCGGCCACCTCGGCGATCTCGGTCTGCGCCAACAGGGTGATATCGCGGGCGATCTTCGCAGCCGCGCCGCTCGTCTGACCGAGCACTCCGGCGATCTCGGCGATCCGGCTGCGCTCGGTGTGCCACGGCAGCACCGGCTCGGCGAGTCCGAGGCGATGCGCCAGCTCGCTCAACACCGGAACGCCGTTACCTCGTAATGCCGCCAAAGTGCCTACAGCGCCGCCGAATTGGACCGCAAGACGGTCCTGGAGAAGAACATCGATGCGGTCCAGCGCCGCGACCACGCCGCCGAGCCAGCCGGCCGCGGTGAGCCCGAAGGTGACCGGCGGAGCCTGCTGCAACAGACTGCGCCCAGCGAGCACCGTGCCCGAGTGTTCCTCGGCAAGGTGCGCGAGCCGGTCCGCGCAGGCGTGCAGATCGGCGCGCAACGCGGTCAGTGCCCGCGCGGTCACCAGCATGGCGGCGGTATCGAAGACGTCCTGACTCGTCGCCCCCAGATGCACATAGGCAGCGGCCTCAGGGACAACCCGCGCCGTCAGTGCGCGTACCAGCGGGCCCGCGGGATTGCCGATGCCCACCGCCGCCGCGCCGAGCTCAGCGATGTCGTACTGCTCTGCCTGGCAGCACCTTTCGATGGCAGCCGCAGCCTCGGCCGGAATCTCGCCCACCGCGGCCGAGGCCAGTGCGAGTGCCGCCTCGAAGTCGAGCATCGCCTGCCCCCCCGCTCGATCAGCGATCAACTCGGCGACGGGTCCCGCCGCGAGCACGCCGTCGAACAGCCCCTCAGACATCGAAAAACACCGTTTCGCCCGCGCCTTGGAGGTGTACGTCGAACACGTATCCGTCACCGTCACGCACAGCGATCAGCGTGTCGCGACGCTCCGGTGGCACCGTGGTCAGCACCGGGTCGGTCCGATGACGGTCGGCATGTTCCGGAAAGTAGACCCGGGTGACCAGCCGATGCAGTAGCCCGCGGGCGAACACCGACATATCGAGGTGCGGCGCCTGTTGACCCCCGGCACCGTCGCACACCGGGCCGGGAACAACTGTGTAGAGGGCGAACTGCCCGCGCCGAGTGTCGCTGCGCGCGAAGCCTGTTCGGTCGCTGTTCGCGTCGTCGGCCGATCCTGGTGCGTCGACCTGCCAGGTCTCGACCATGGCGTCATCGATGGCCGTGCCCGCTCCGTCGAACACCCGGCCCGTGATCCACACCGCGCCAGCAGTTCCCAGCGGCACGGCGAGCTCGCACTCATCGCGAATCAAGCCGATGTGCAGATAAGGCCCGACGGTCTGGGACGGAGTGCTGCGCAAGCTAGTCATCGTCGTCCTCCTCGTGTTCGAACGGTGTCGCGTTGCGTCCGCGCAGGACGATGTCGAACTCGAAGGCCAGCGCCCGCTCCGGCTCGCTACGCGCGTAATCGAAACGGCTGATCAGCAATTCACGGGCATGTTCGGGAACCGAGTTGAAGACCGGATCCTGGAAGAACAGCGGATCGTCCGGGAAGTACATCTGCGTCACCAGCCGCTGCGTGAAAGCCTGCCCGAACAGCGAGAAGTGGATGTGCGCGGGCCGCCACGCGTTGTGGTGATTGCGCCACGGGTAGGCGCCGGGCTTGATCGTGGTGAACTCGTAGCGCCCGGCACCATCGGTAAAGGTGCGCCCGGCACCGTCGAAGTTGGGGTCCAGCGCGCAGTTCCAGCGGTCGCGGTCGTGCCGGTAGCGCCCGCCCGCGTTGGCCTGCCAGATCTCCACCAGCGAGTGCGGGATGGGCTTGCCGTCGCCGTCGAGCAGTCGTCCGTGCACGATGATGCGCTGACCGATCGGCTCGCCCGCATGCTGAGCGGTCAGATCACTATCGTTGGGGCCCAACCGCTCCGAGCCGAACACCGGGCCGGTGAGCTCGGTGAGCCGCTGCGGCAACAGGATCAGCGATTCCCGCGGATGCCGCAGCACCGTGGAGGTGTAGCCGGGAAAGTCCAGCGGCGGGTGGATATCGTCGGGATCGCGACGGAAACCTGCGGGGTGCACTGGTTGTGTCTTCATGACGTTGCCTCCAGCACGACGGCGAGACCTTGGCCGACACCGATGCACAGTGCGGCCAGTCCCCACCGGCTGCCACGACGCCGCATTTCGCGGGCGAGCTGGTTGACGATCCTGGCGCCGGACGCACCGAGCGGGTGCCCGAGCGCGATCGCGCCACCGTTCACATTGACGATCGCCGGATCCAGCTCCGGCCACCCGGCCAGACAGGCGAGGGACTGCGCGGCGAACGCCTCGTTCAGTTCCACCACCCCCACGTCGCCCCAGCCGATCCCGGCCCGCCGCAGCGCAATTCGCGCGGCCTCTACCGGACCGATGCCGAACGCGTCCGGGTCGACGCCTGCCGCGCCGCGACCGGCGATGCGGGCCAGTGGCGCGCTACCGATCCGATCGGCGAGCGTCTCGTCACCGAGCAGCAGGGCGCAGGCGCCGTCGCTCAGCGGTGAGGCATTGCCCGCGGTCACCGTCCCGTTCGTGCGGAACGATGGACGCAGGCGCGCCAGGGTGGCCACCGTGGTGTCCGGGCGCACCGGTTCGTCCCGGGTGAGGTCGATGTCCGGCACGGCCGCGACGTGATCGTCGTAGAACCCGTTCTTCCAGGCCTGCGCAGCGAGTTGGTGGCTGCGCGTGGCGAATTCGTCCTGTGCCATGCGATCGATGCCGAAGAGGTCGGCGAGCAGTTCGGTGCCCTCGCCCAGCGATACCGTCCACCGCGCGGGCATCGCCGGATTGACCAGCCGCCAGCCCAGTGTCGTCGAATGCAGCGTGGCATCGCCAGCAGGAAAGCCCTTGGGCGGCTTGGTCATCACCCACGGTGCGCGGCTCATCGACTCGACTCCGCCGGCCACGAGAACCGAGGCGTCACCGGTCTCGATCATGCGGGAGGCGTGCAGAACCGCGTCCAAACTCGAGCCGCACAAACGGTTCACGGTGGCGCCGGGTACCGAGGTCGGCCAGCCCGCGAGCAGGGCGGCCATCCGCGCGACGTTCCGGTTGTCCTCACCCGCCTGGTTGGCGGCACCGAACAGCACGTCGTCCACCGTCGCCGGGTCCAAATCGGTGCGCTCGGCCAGCGTACGCAGGACGTGCGCGGCGAGGTCGTCGGGACGGGTGCCCGCGAGCGCACCACCGTAGCGGCCGAAAGGAGTTCGCACGCCGTCGTAGAGAAATGCTGCGCTCATGACGCCGCCTGCAAGGTGTGCAGGGCCGCGAGTTCGGCGGCGGTCGGCGGCTCGGTGACCGCCAGGTCGGCGGCGACTTTCAGCTCCCAGCCGGTGGCCGCGCGTACCTGTTCGACGGTCACCCCCGGATGCACGGCGGTCAGCACCAGCTCACCGTTCTCATCGGGCCGCATGATGCCCAGATCCGTGATCACCTGGGTCGGTCCGGCCCCGCGCAGCCCGAGTCGCGCACGCTCGGCACCACCGCGCCCATGCCCGAACGAGGTGACGAAATCGACTCGCTCGACAAAGGATTGGCGCGATTGCCGGACCACGACGAACACCTCACCGCACGACGCGGCGATCTCCGGCGCGCCGCCCGCTCCCGGCAACCGCACCTTCGGCTTCCGGTAGTCGCCGATGACGGTGGTGTTGATATTGCCGAAGCGGTCCAGCTGCGCCGCGCCGAGGAACCCGATATCGATGCGTCCCGGCTGCAACCAGTAGTTGAACACCTCCGGCACACTGATCACCGCGTCGGCGGTCTCGGCGAGGATGCCGTCACCGATCGAGGCGGGCAGCCGGCCCGGCTTGGAACCCAGGGTGCCCGACTCGTAGATGAGCACCAGGTCCGGCGCGTGGGTGGTGCGCGCCAGATTCGCGGCGGTGGACGGCAGGCCGATGCCGACGAAACACCGCTTGCCACCGCCCAGTGCCCGTGCGGCCGCGACGGTCATCGTCTCGTCGGAGGTCGAGCTCCTCATGCCACGCTCCCTGCGAATACGTGCTGCTCCAGCCAGTCGGCGAAACGTTCTCGGTCACGGCTGATCGCGTCCCACGCGGCGTAATAAGCGTTGTCCCGTTCGGAATACCCGTGCGCGTACGAAGGATTCGCGCCGCCGGGCACCTCGGCCACCACGGTCACCGCCCAGGCGGGCAATACGATCGCACCGGGCACCGGGGTGAGCTCGTCGACGATCTCTTCGACGGTGACCAGGCTGCGTCGCGCGGCGAGCACGGCTTCCTTCTGCACCCCGAGCAGACCCCACAGCTGCACGTTCCCGGCCCGGTCCGCGCGCTGGGCGTGAATCACGGTGACGTCGGGGTTGATCGCGGGCACCGCGGTCAGCCGCTCACCGGTGAACGGGCAGGTGATCGGCTTGATGGTCTCGGTCACCGTCGGCAGATCCGTGCCGACGTAACCACGCAGCACCGCGAACGGCAGACCGGAGGCACCCGCGACATAGCGGTTGGCCATGCCCGCGTGACTGTGCTCCTCGATCGCCAGCGCGCTCGGCCAGCCATGCTCGACCGCGTCCCGAAACCGGTGCAGCGAACCGACTCCGGGGTTGCCGCCCCACGAGAAGATCAGTTTCGCTGCGCAGCCCGCACCGATCAGCTGGTCGTACACGATGTCCGGGGTCATCCGCACCAGGGTCAGCTCGCGCCTGCGCTGCCGGATGATCTCCTGCCCGGCCGCGACCGGTATCAGGTGTGTAAAGCCTTCCAGGGCAACGGTGTCGCCGTCATGGACGAGTTCGGCTACCGCGTCCGCCAAGGACGAAATCCGGGCCACAATCACTCCTTACGTTCGTCGGGTCTGGTTCTACTGCTGCCAGCCGGTGTAGGCCTCAGCGAAATACGCTGCGCCATAACGGGAATCGGCGATCAGCGACAACTCACCGCGCTGTCGCTCGATATCGAAGGGGGACGCGCCGCCCACCGCGTGCAGCATCGTGGTCGCCCAGTACGAGAAGTGCTGTGCCCGCCACACCCGCCGCACGGCGCGCTCGGTGTACCGGTCGAGTACGTCGGCGTCGCCGGCGCGGTAGAAGTCGCCGATCGCCTCGGCCAGTACGGCCACGTCGGCGAGCGCCAGGTTCAGCCCTTTCGCGCCGGTCGGCGGCACGGTATGCGCGGCGTCACCGGCCAGCAGCAACCGGTCGTGGCGCAGCGGCGCGGTGACGAAGGAGCGGAACGGCAGCACCATCTTCGCGCTGATCGGGCCTTCCCGAAGAGCGAAACCATTGCCGTTGACGCGGCGGCGCATCTCGGTCCAGATCCGGTCGTCGTCCCAGTCCTGCGGGCGCTCGTCGGGTGCGCATTGGAAGTACATCCGCTGCATCGTCGGTGTGCGCTGGCTGATCAGCGCGAACCCGAACTCCGAACGGGTATAGATCAATTCGTCGTGCGAAGGCGGCGCCTCGGTCAGGAAGCCGAACCAGGCGAACGGATACTCGCGGAACCATTCGGCGCGGGTGCCGGGCGGGAAGGCGTGGCGGCAGACCGATCGGGAGCCGTCGGCACCGACGAGCAGGTCGGCCTCGATGCGCACTCGGCTGCCGTCCGGTTCGGTGCACGTCACCGTCGGGTGTTCACCCGTGATGTCGACGGCGGTATCGGCTACGCCGTAGCGCACGTCTCCCCCGTCGATCGTGCGTCGCCTGGACAAATCCAGGAACACCTCGGTTTGCGGGTACAACCAGACGGATTCACCGACCAACTCCTGGAAGTCGATCCGGTGGTTCTCACCGTCGAAACGCAGCACCACACCGTCGTGCCGGTGCCCCTCGGTGACCACGCGCTCGGACACTCCCGAATCCACCAGCAGCCGAACAGAACCCGCCTCGAGAATGCCCGCACGGATCGTGCCGGCGATCTGCTCGTACGTGCGGATATCGATGACGACGGATTCGATCCCCGCGCGGTGCAGCAGATGTGAGAGCAGCAGACCGGCCGGGCCGGCGCCAACGATCGCTACCTGGGTGCGGGTAGTCCTCATGCCGGGCGCGCTCCTTCGTCGATTAACGGGGCCGGCTCCGGCACGAGTCCATCGACGGTGGTGCGCGGCACGGCGGCCATGGCGAGCAGTCCGATCGCGGCGACCGCCGCGAAAAGGTAGAAGCCCCATGGGTTCGCGGAACCGAGGACGATGAGCCAGCCGGTGATGGTGGGTCCGAAGATGGCGCCGAGCCGGCCGACGCCTGCGGCGAATCCCATTGCCGTGGCTCTGATCTCGGCGGGGTACGCCTGAGTTACGTAGGCGTAGATGAGCACCTGAGCGGAGAAAACGAAGATTCCGGTAACCAGCACCAACCCGTTGAGCAGCACCGTGCTGGAAATCTTGATACTCAGCAACGCCAGGAAAACCGCCGCCGCACCGAACCACACCAGCACCGTCGGTTTGATGCCCCGCCGGTCAGCGAGCGTCCCGGCCGTGAGCAGGCCGATCACCGCACCGATGTTCAACATCAACAGCACCGTTAACGAGGTCGACATGTTGTACCCGGCATCACGCATCAACTTCGGCAGCCACGTGTTCAGACCGTAAACAAGCAATAGGCCCATGAACGAACCGACCCAAACCCCCAGCGTCGCACGCAGATACAACGGCTTCAGCAACACCGCGGGCCGAACCCGGATAGGCGCGTTCTTGGCCGCGAGGAATGCCGCGGACTCCGGCAATTTCGCCCAGATCACCGGCAGCAGCACGAAACCGGCCAGGCCACCGCCGTAGAACAGCGGCTGCCAATGCGGGATGACTTGCAGCGCGAGCAGTGCGGTGAGCACCGCCCCGGTGTGATAACCGGTCATGGTGATCGTGCTGGCGAAGGCCCGGCGCGCAGGCGGCATGTGTTCGGCCATGAAGGTCAGTGCGGTCGGCAGGCATGCGCCGAGCCCGACGCCGGCGATCAACCGGAACGCGGCGAACACACTGACCGATCCGGCCAGCGGAACAACGGCGGTGAACAGGGAGAACACCGCGATCGAGCTGATCAGCATGCGGCGTCGGCCGTAGCGGTCGGCGATCGGTCCGGACGCCGTCGCGCCGATGGCCACGCCCACCAGCGAAATGGTCGCGGCGAAAGTCGCACTGGCCGCGGTGAATCCGACGTGGTGCTGGTCGATGAGGGTGGGGATGACGGCGCCGAGCACGACTAGGTCGTAGCCCTCCAGCAGCACGATCAGCCAGCAGAGCACCGCCGGCCAGGAGAACAACTTCTTCATGGTGACTTCGTTTCTGGTGTGCAGTTGTGACTGCCATCACGCTACGATCGGCCAGATCAGAAATCCAATAGATGTTTTTTCGCATCTGTATAGAGGGGATCTATGGCGGCGGAGTTCGATCTGAACCTCATCCGGACCTTCGTGCTGCTCTACGAGACGCGGAGCGTGACGGCGGCGGCGGACGTGCTCGGCGTCACCCAGCCCACCGTCAGCTACGGGTTGGGCAAGCTGCGCAGGCGGCTCGGCGACGAGCTGTTCGTGCGCGGGCCCGGCGGCCTGGTCCCGAGTTCGGAGGCCGAGCGGCTCTATCCGCCGCTGCGCACCGCCATCGAGCAGCTCGATGTGACCATCGGCGCCGCAACACAATTCGATGCGTCGGGACCGGTCAGTTTCTCGATCGGGCTGTCCGACCTCGGCGAGGTGAACACGCTGCCGCTGGTGCTCGCGGAACTCGCGGCCCGGGCCCCCGCCGCGACCTTGCAGGTGCACGCGTTCGACATCGACACCGCGACAGACGAACTCACCCGCGGCCGGGTCGACGCGATCGTGGCCAGCCCGGTGCTGGATTCGGTTCGGCTGCACCGGCTTCCACTGTTCACCGAAGGCTATGCCGGTATGGTCGCGGTCGGTCATCCACGCCTGCGCGGTGATTCGGCGACCGAGGACGAGCTGCGCGGCGAACGGCACATCGTCGTCGACGGAACAACGGGCCACCCCGCGCCCCGGCAAGCGCTGCGTACCTATGGCCTGGAAGGCCAAATCGCCGTCCGGGTAACACGTTTCGCGACGCTCCCGTACGCCGTGCAGGACACCGACCTGGTCGCCATCGTGCCGCAACGCGTCGCGCGCGCCCTGGCCCGAACCCATCGGGTCCGGACCTTCGCGTTGCCGTGGGCGATCGAACCCGCCGAGATCGCCGCCTACACCCGCCGGACGCCCGGCCGCAGCCCCGCCCAGGCCTGGTTCCTCGAGGTGATCCGAGCAGCGCTGCAAGATCTGCCGTGAACCCGCCGACCCCAGTTCTACGGGCATGACTACGCACCGCACGGCACATACGATCCCCGGACAGGCAGACTGCTCGTCAGACGTCCCATAATTGAATACGGGGGCGGCGGGGCTGACGAATCGCTCTGACTTCGATGACGACCATGGGAGGAATCGTCAGTGAACGATGATCGGGCGGGAAAATTCGAGCAATTGGATCATGGGCGCAGCGGGGTGCGCGGGTTGGGGACAACTCTGCGCTGGTTCCGAGATCCGCTGGCCGTGATGGGACGGCTGGCCGACCAGCAGGGACCGGTAGCCGGGTTTCGGATCGGGGTGTTTCCGGCGGTGCTGGTGACCGGACCCGAGCAGATCCACGAGGTCCTGGTGTCGCGGGCCCAGGAATTCCGGCGGGCCAGGGCGGTGACCGGCACGCTGTGGCCCGCGCTGCGCGAGGGGTTGATCATCTCCGAGGGCGAGGTGCACCGCACGCAACGGGCAATGGTCGCGCCACTGTTCACGGCGCGGCGGGTGCCGAAATACGTCGACGTGATGGCGACCCGCATGCAGGCGCATCTGCGGCGGTGGCAGGCGGCGGGCGAAGTCGACCTGCTCGCCGGCGTGCAGGCGATGATGCACGATGTCGTCGCCGGGCTGCTGATCGATGAGCCGCTCGACGAGCACGCGGACGTCGTCGACGCGGCGACCAGGATCTTCGACTGGGAGATGCGGGCGATGTCGCGGCCGATCGTCGCGCCGTTGAACATTCCGACGAAGCGCAATCGCGACTTCATCCAGGATCTCGCCCTGGTGCGCGACTGGGCTGCCCGGATGATCGACGCGCGCCGTCGGCATCCCGAGCGGCACGACGACATCGTGACCGCGCTGCTCGCCCAGCGTGATCGCGACGGCGCGCCGATGAGCGAGGATCGGCTCGTCGACGAGGTGATCAACCTGTGGGCGGCGGCGCACGAGACCAGCGCCGACGCGATGTTCTGGACCGCGTACGCGCTGTCGCGCCATCCCGGGATCGCCCGGCGGGCCGCTGCGGAAGCAGACCGTGTCCTCGATGGGGCGACGCCCACGGCAGAGGATCTGCATCAGCTCCCTTACTGTTTGCAGGTGTTCAAGGAATCGATGCGGCTGTATCCGCCGTCGCCCGCGTTTTTGCGCGAGGCCGCGCAGGAGACGCACATCGGTGACTACACGATCGGCGAAGGCACGATCGTGTTCGTCGCCCCCTACGTGATGCACCGTTCGGCGCGGCAGTATCCGAATCCCTTGGCCTTCGACCCCGATCGGTTCGCCCAGGAGTCGGCACGACCGTGGGAACGACTGTCCTACTTGCCTTTCGGGGCCGGTGAACACGTCTGCATCGGTTCGGCCCTCGCGTTGCTCGAGGGGCAGATCTTCACCGCACTGCTGCTCAGCGGCGGCACGCTGCAACGGATCGACGGCGATGTCGGGATGAAGCTGACGATCAACCTGCGCCCGAAGCGCGCGGCCCGAGCGGTCTACACGCCGCGGCGGCAGGTATCGACCCGCGAGCTGTCCGGGATCGAGGTCGGCGAATCTCGATGACTTCGCCGTCATTGTCCGACCGCGTCGCGGCGGCGGTGTCGCGCCGATTCTGCCGGCGGTCCTCGTCCACCCGGGCGGCGACCGAGCAGATCGAACGCATCCTCGCCTTCGCGCTCGGTGTCGGGGTCTGGATCTTCGGTGTCGGTGACGCCGCCGAGATCGCCAGGCAGTCGCGGCACTTCCCGACCTGGTGGACCGTGCTGGCCATGTGTGGTGTGTACGGCACCGCGCTGCTGATGGCGGGGCTCGCGTTGCGCGCCCCGCTCACTGCCGTGCGAGCCCTCGCGGCAACGCACGCAACGGTTTTCGCCGTGGCCGTCGCGTTGTCCGGCTTCGCCGTGGCGCCGGGACAGATCACCGACGACGTGGCCTGGATCTATCGACTGGTCCCGCTCGGCGGGGTCGCCGCCACGCTGGCCTGGCGGGCGCCGGTGGTCTCGGTCTACGTCGTCGGCGTCGGCACGCTCGCCGCGTCGTCCACCGGGCAGGCCACCGGCGACCTCAGCTGGACCGAGTTCGGGCTCACCTCGATGCGTATCCTTGGCATCACGGTGACCTTCGTCTACATCACGAGAATGGCGCGCCGCGCGGCCCGCCTGCTCGACCAGGAGCGGGCGCGCGCACACCATCAGGCCTCGCTCGCGGCGGCGGACGAGGCCCGCGCCGGCGAGCGAGCCCGCTTCGCCGGCGTGATCCACGACAAGGTGCTCGCGACGCTGCTCGACACCTCCCGCGGTGGTTCCCCCAGCATGCTTGCGCGGCAAGCCAATCAAGCCCTCGGCCAATTCGCCGCCATCGGGCGGGTCAGCGACCTGTGCACCGATCTCGAGGCGATCGACACCATCACGCGCGAAGCGGTGGGCGCCACCGATGCCGAACTGCGCGTGCAGGTTCGGCACGACTGCAACTCCGCCGATCTGCGCATCGACTCCGCCACCGTCACCGCGCTCGCCCAGGCCGCCGCCGAAGCTGTCCGGAACAGCGTGCGGCATGCCGGCGTGCCCGGGCGCACTGTCGCAAGACAATTGAGGATCGAGGCGCGCGGGTCCGGCCTGACCGTCGTCGTCGGCGACGACGGTGCCGGGTTCGACCCGGCGCTCGTCGCGGCCAACCGGCTCGGGCTCACCGTGAGCATCGTGCAGCGCATGCGCGAAGCGGGCGGCCGCGCCATCATCGAGTCCCAGCCCGGCGCAGGCACGCGGATCACCCTGGAGTGGAATGCGCCCGATGACACCTGACAGCAGCGGCGACCTGAGCAGGCTGCTCAGCGCGCACCGCTCCACCATGGTGACCATCATCGCCGTGGTGCTGGCCACCGACGCCGCCGTGATGATCCGCTCGGTCCGCCGAGCCGAACTGCCCCTCTCGGTGACCCTGGTGGCCGCCGCGATCGTCATCGTCGCCGCCACCGTCGTCGTCGTGCTCGACACGGGGAAGCCGATCCACACCTACGCGGCCGTCTTCGTGGCGTCCGCCGGCGCCGTCGCCACCCTGATCGCCAGCGACCAGGTGACCGCCGAACTCGACGCCAACACCAGCGTCTGGACCGCGTACACTGGCGGCAGCGCGCTCGCGATGCTCGTGCTGCGCGGCCGAAACATCCTGGCCTGGACCGGAACCGGGGCCACCTGGCTGGCCGTCGTGCTCGCTTCGGACGGCAACCCGACCGTCTACGTGCAGGCGATCGTGCCACTCGTCAACGTCGCCATCGCCGCCGCGTTCGCCGCCATCATGCGCCCCACCCTGCGTTCCCTGCACGAACTGGAAGTCGAGTCCACCGCCCGCGCCGTCAAACAAGCCAGGCTCGACGCGCAGAACGCCGAACGCAAACGCCAACTCGATCGCCTGGACCGCCGCGCCCGCCCCATGCTCGAACGCATCGCCGCCGCCGTGCCCTTCCAGCCCGACGAGCGCGAAGAATGCCGCCTGCTCGAGGCCGAACTCCGCGACGAACTCCGCGCCCCCACCCCCCCCCCCCCCGCCTCTTATACACATCTCCGAGCCCACGAGACCAGGCAGGATATCGTTTGCCGGCTTCTGCTTTAAAAAAAAAAAAAATAAATACTCTAACATAAATCATCCTACTCTAGCGAACAAATCTAACCTTATCAAAAACAACAACGCGACCCATTCCTCTCCGCTCACAGACCACCTCCCGTCATGCTATTACTCATAGACGTGCTNGTGGGGGTGGGGGCTTCGACGAGCATGAGGTGGTCGGCTCCGCCGACGTCGATGACCGCGATTCGCGGATCGTCGGGGGTGGCGGGGCGTTCGAAGGCGAGGCTGGCTCCGAGCATCTCGTAGTAGCTCACGAGTTGGTCGAGGTTGGGGGTGGTGAGGGTCAGGTGGTTGATTCCGAGCAGTTCTTGCATGATGAATCGAGGGTAGTGCGGGTGTTGGGCGGGGCCTAGCCCTCGTTAGGCAGGGGGCCGCACCTGCGCTCAGGGGGTGGCGGTTCGGTTCTCCAACACCAGTTCTCGGTATTCGGCGGCGAGGCGGTGGCAGTCGCCGGGCCAGCGGGCGGAGAGGTAGTTGCGGTCGCGGACTGTGAAGCCGCGGTTCGGGTGGGTTGCGGTGTCGCGGCGCGGGAGCAGAGGCCCGGGCTCGAATTGGCGCGGATCTCGTAGGGCGGCAGTGACTTCCGCTTGGACGGTTCGGGGGTAGGTGCGGTAGTAGGTGCCGAGGCGCAGGCGGGTCAGGTTCCAGGCGGCGAGTTCTAGAGTTGCTGTGACAGCGGTGGTTCGGCGGTCGTAGAGCACGGAGCGGCCGGTTTCGGGGTCGGTGGCGCGGGCGGCCAGCAATACGCCGTGGCAGACGGCGGCTACGGGTTTGTCGGCGAGGAGGGCGCGGCCGAAAATTCCTTGGGCGGTGGTGGATTCGAGCATCGTCTTCATGCCGGGGGCGTGGCCGCCGGGGACGACGACGCCGGAGATTTCGTCATCGATTACATCGGCATAGGCAAGCGGTGATTGGAAGTCGGGGTCCTCGCGCATCCGGTCGTAGTCGTGGAGCGCGTCGGGGCGGGTCATCAAGAGCGGGGAGAGAATCGAGAAGCCCTGTTCGACGAGGCGATCGTCGGCGAGGGCGACTCGACCTTCGGGGGTGGCGAAGCGGACGGGTATGCCTGCGTCCCGCAGAGCCGCCCACGGCACCGCGGATTCGGTGGGGTCGTAGTCGCGGGCGGGGAGGAGAAACAGGATCATCTACGAATGGTAGCGGTGAATTTGCCCGTTTAGAGGTTCAACGGCTGACGGCCTGGTCGGGTGCGGCGCCAGACGACCGCGAGGAAGGCGATGAGGCCGAGCAGGGGCAGGGTGGCGATGGTCCAGCTGAGCGGCAGGGGTGGGCCGGGTTGGTCGAGGACGTGGAGGCCGTCGAGGGTGCCTTCGCCGTGGCCGAGGGGTCCGTCGAGGAGGAAGGTGATGGAGTAGTCGCCGGGGTCGTCGATGGCCATGATGTCCAGGCCCCAGGAGTCGCGTTTGCGGGGGTGGCGGACGAAGGGGGCGTTGCGTTTCCAGGACTTGAACGCGGGGCCGGCCATCCGGAACGCACCGGTCTTGTCGGCGATACCGCCTTCGGGCATGAAGGTGAAGTCGAGCGATTTCATCGCGCGGATGGGCCAGGTGGAGAAGCCGACGGTCATGGCGTAGGGGCCGACCTGAACTCGTTCGGTGTGCACGATGTCGACGGGGGCGTATGCGGAGGCGGGGGCGATCGCGACCAACGACAGGGTGATCGCGGCGAGCACGGTGAGGGCGAGTTTGCGCAGCGCGATCATCGGGCGACCTCCGTGGCGGGCGCGGGCAGCATGCGGACGAAGCGGCCTGCGAGGAAACCGGCGAGCAGGCCGAGCGGTATCGCGACGACCGTGGACAGCACGACGTCGTTGAGGGCGAGGCGGGCGAAGAAATGGGTGAACTGCAACTGCAGCGGGAAGGTCACGCCGACCACGAGCCCGGTCACCAGCCCGGCCGCCAGCACGATCTTGTTCGGGTCGAAACCACGGGTGCGGGCCAGCCAGAACAGGCCCTCCACGGCGACGGCCGCGACGATCAGGAACATCGGCATGATGGCGGGCAGAGACGGCGGCCGCGAGCCGAGACCGTCGCGCAGTGGCAGCCCGATCGACGAGGCATAGACCTCCGCGGCCCACGGCGAGAACCACCACAGCGCCGCCTGGATCGCGCCGAGGGCGACCGCGATGGCGATGGCAGCACCGGGCCGGGCCAGCGCCGCCGCACCGAGGACGAGCAGCATCGGCCCGAACAGCAGGACACCGAGAATGGTCGAGTCGACGGGCAGTTCGAGATTGTCCAGCGCCTGGGTGAGGATCGGCGCGAAGGTGATCATGATCGGGATTGCCAGCACGATGCCGACTTGACCCCAGCGGTGGTCACGGTGGGACGCGAAGACCATGATGCTGCCGATCATGGTGAGCGTGATCGACAGGAACAGGGCCACGTGCGACGGCGTGTTCAGCACCGCGTCGAAACCGTAGATCGCATGCCACTGCATGTCGAGCAGCCCGTAGAGCAGGAACAGTGCGGCGCCCGCCCCGGCAACCATGTAACCGAGCGGGGCCGTGAGGTTACTGCCGAACACCCGGATGGGCGTACCGCCCAGGGCGGGCACCGGTCGTCCGGCCCGTTGGGCGGCCGTGGCGAGGAAAACCATGGCGAGGCTGGCGAATCCGGAGATGGCGCTGCCGGAGTACAGGAACAGGTGCGGCAGCGTGAAGAAGGTGTCGGGGCCGACATCGTTGTGCCACTGGATATCCCAGCTCAGGCCGATCAACGTGACGGCGGTGCCGAGCAGCACGCCCCAGGCGCCGACGCGGGCCGCGATGCTGTTGTCGGACGTGGCGGTGTGCGTGCTCCCGTCTTCGATCGTGTCGGACGGTGCTGAGATATCCATGACGAGCGGTCCCTCCTCGGGGGTCGTGCGATTCGTGCTGATGCGTGCGTCTTTCGGTTCAGCCGCCGACCCACAGGGGCAGGGTGACCTGGTCGATGCCGTGGTGCGCGGCGATGAACAAGCGCAGTTCCCCTGGGCCGGTCATCATCAGCGACACCGACGCGGCGCGGAAATGACCGGACCCAGTGGCGGCGGCCGCGACCGGCGCCCCGGCGTGGCCCATCAGCGGCTGGATCGCTTGAACCTTCACCGCCGCATGGTCTATCGCCGCCCCGGCGCGGTCGGTGACGGTGACATCCACGGCGGTGTCGCCGAGACGGAGGCTGTCGATGGTGACGGTGACGAGGTGTTGCGACGTACCGGCTTTCAGCACGACCGGGTCGGGCGAGCTCGGCCACACCAGCCACCCGATGGTGGCGATGAGGACCACGGCGGCTACTGCCGCGACGATACGAAGCAAACGAGTCGACGAGGCGCTCATCTACGCGCCCCCGCCGCGACATCGAGCACCACCGGAACGGTGAGCACGGTGTAGTTGCGTTCGACCTGGATCCAGAGCCGGTACCGACCCGCGACCGGGAACGTGAAGGTGAACGGCACGTCGGGCCCGAACGCGGCGACCGTTTCGTCGGGCGGACTCTCGCCGTTGGCGGGCGGCATAAGCATCACTCCGCGGCCCGCGCCGGGCAGGTCAGGGATGCCGCCCGTCCCCGACGTGTCGTGCGCACCGCTCATCCCTGGCATGTCGTGCGGGCCCTTCATCCCTGACATGTCGTGCCCACCGCTCATCCCCTGCATGTCGTGCATCGAGTTCGGCCCCATCGAGTGGGCATGTCCCCAAACGGGCGAGTTCTGCACGGCCGCAGCAATATCCACGCTGCCCTCCGGCACCGGTCCCGCCATGACCAGGTGTCCGACCATGCCGAGCCATGGTTGCAGATCAGAAGTGTCACCGACTTCGGCAGTGATGGTCGTGGGTTTCCCGACTACCGCCTCGGTTGTCCTGACGGTGATGGCACTGCCATCGAGAACCATCGACGCGGACTTGCCGGTCCCACCGAGCTGCAACGGCTCCCTAGTCGGCTGGGGCACAACGTCACTCGGCGCGACCTCGACACCGGTTGCGGCACGGATCATTTGGACTCCCCCACCCCGACGGGCCAACTCCGCCGACAACGCATAGCGACCAGGCTGCGACGCGGTCAGATGTACCTGATAACGACCGGGACCGGTCCGGATCGGATGTAGGTGCGAGAGCCCACCATTCGGACCGACCACCAGCAGATGCACGAACGCACTGTCGTGCACGACGATGTCGTCCGCCAACGCTCCGGTGGCCGCATCGATCAACACCAGATCGAAGTCGCTCCCCCGCCCGGCTACCGCCGAACCCTCGACGGTGAGCAACACCGGCGGCCGCGAGTAGTCCGAGATCATCGGCTGGTTCAGCGAATACGGATCGGTGACATTGTGCACGGTGGGGTCGAGCTGACTACCTGGTTGCGGCGGCAACGGCAACGACACCGACAGCAGGGCGGCCGTCACCGACACGGCAACCCCCGCCACCATGCCACCGGCAGGCAGCAAC
Organism: Nocardia suismassiliense; assembly: GCF_900269665.1. Classification (GTDB taxonomy): domain Bacteria; phylum Actinomycetota; class Actinomycetes; order Mycobacteriales; family Mycobacteriaceae; genus Nocardia; species Nocardia suismassiliense. The sequence goes on along the minus strand of NZ_LT985361.1, from coordinate 3,197,951 downwards.
GCCCACGCCGTGCGCCGCGCCCGCATCGCGACCGACACCGAGACCGGAAGCAGCACACCGGCTACCAGAAACCCGCCGTACACCAGCCGCTCCGGCGGCGAGGTGACCTGCGCGGGCACCACGAACGGAATCCGTGCCACCCGCACACCGTCACCGATCGCGAGTTCCCAAGGGCCGGGCCGATCCATGTCCAGGGTCGTCGAATACATCCCCGGCGTGCCGTCGAGTTCGACAACCGCCTCCGCAGTGGGAGCTCCAGGAGCAGACAGGTCCCGCACGGCCCCCATCGGCGTCGCCGCGATCGTCAGCTGCCCCGCAGCCGTACCCGCGTGCGTGACGACATCCACCCGCAGCGGCCCCGGCACGCTCGTCACCCGGCGCAGCACGACGGTGAGCTCCCGGTCACCGAGGGACTGCGCAACCGAGATATCCCCACCCGCGGACGCGGAATCAGCGGATGCGGACGCCATTCCAGCCGACACGAGCAGAGCCAGCAACCCCGCGACGAGCAAGGCGCGACAGCGAACGGCACGGGCGACAGTCACTCGCGCCATGCTATGGCCGCGAACCGGCGAGATCATCACCTCCTGAGGGGATCCCGCCTCCCCCATCGGGTTGATGCCGTCATAGGGGATATCCCGGAGAATGCCCCGCTACCCACCGTGCCCATCGGCGGCCGCGCGGAGCAGATCGAGGAAGGCAGACAGCGGCGGCTGCGACTCGGTACCCGCCTTGACCACCGCGACAATCGTTCTCGTCGGGACCGGACCGACGACCGGACGGCACACGACCGACTCGGTCGGGATAGCGCGCAGCGCCAGGCGTGGAATCAGCGTCAACCCCAGCCCGGCGGCGACGAAACCGACAGCGGCGGCGTAGTCGTGCGCCTCGACCACGAAGTCCGGGCTGAATCCGGCCGCACCGCAGGCCTTCAGCATGGTTTCCCGACACAGGGTGCTCGGCCACTCGTTGTCGATCCAGCGTTCCGCTCGCAGCTGCGCCAACTCGATGACCGACTGGGTGGCGAGCGGATGGGCAGGCGGCAGCACCGCGAGGAATGGATCGTCGAGCAGGTGCAGCGTGCGCAGCCCCGCGGGCACCCGCACAGTGTCATCGAACACCATGACCTCCGCGTCGGCGGTTTCCTTCTCGGACAGTCCTTTTCCCAGCCGCAGCGCGACCCGTACCTCCGGATGCAGACGGCCGAGCTCCGAAACGACCGGCGGTATGAGCACTGCCCCGGCCGTCGCGAAATACCGGATCGTCAGACGCCGGGACTTTCCCGCGCGCAGGTCGGCGAGTGCGGTTTCCGCACGGGCGATTTCATCCTGGATCCGGCGCGTGTGTTCGGCGAGCAGCACACCTGCCTCGGTGGGCCGGATACCGCGTCCGTGCCGCTCTACCAACGGCATTCCGGTCTCCCGCTGGAGCGCGGCGATGTGCTGACTGATCGCGGACGGCGTGTAACCGAGCCGGGCGGCCGCGCCGTGGATCGAGCCGTTCTCCACGACCGAGCGGAGCACGGTCAACCGGTGCACATCGAGCATCACCGGACTCTACAGTGCCACTTAATTGTTCATACGAAATCATCGCTTGTGCTGTCGTAAGCCGATTGCCAGGCTGACGATATGACCGACCAGCAGCGCATCCGCCTGGGCATCATCGGCCTCGGCGCGATGGGCACCGAAATGCTCGACATCGCCCACCAGCACCCGGACTTCGAGGTGGTAGCGGCAGCCGACCCGAATCCCACTGCCCTCGAACGGATTCGCGCCCAGCATCCGGATATCTCCCTCGGCCACTCCGCCGCACCCCTGCTCGACAGCGCTCGACTGGACGCCATCTACATCGCCTCGCCACCAGGCACCCATGCCGGCTACGCGATAGCCGCGATGTCGGCGGGCAAGGCCGTCTTATCGGAGAAGCCTCTCGCCGTGCGGCTCAGCGACGGCGCGGAGATGGTGCACGTCGCCGCCGCGACCGGCATGGTGAATGCCCTCAACTTCACCCTGTCCGATCGCGCGGCCGCGCTCGCGGTCGGACAAGCGCTGCGCGACGGCGAGCCCGGTGACATCGTCGGCGTCGACATGGGGTTCACGTTTCCGAGCTGGCCTCGCCCCTTCCAGCGCGACGCCCGCTGGGTCGCCGGTCGCGAACAAGGCGGCCTGCTACGCGAAGTCGGTTCGCACTACCTGTTCCTCACCGACCATCTGCTCGGCCCGCTCACCCCGGCTTCGACCCATATCCGGTACGGCACAGCAGCCGAAACCTTTGCCGCAGGACAATTTACGGCAGGCGATATCCCGATCAACATCACTGGAAGAGTTGCCGCCGCACCCGAGACATACGAATGGACCCTCTACGGCACCGAACGATCTTTTCGCATCACCGACTGGTCGCGCCTGCACATCAGTGACGGCGGCCAGTGGACGGAAGTCACCCCGAGCGGACCGCGCGGCACCGAGCACACCCGCCTGAGCGCGTTCGCCCGAGCCATCCGCGGGCAGCACTCGGCACTGCCCGACTTCGCGACAGGCCTCCGCGTCCAACAGGCGATCGAGCACTTCCACCAGGCATCTTCCTGATCATCGGCGAAATCCACCGGGCTGCAATTCGACTGGCGCCCTTGACACCCCCGCCGCTGTAGCATGCAATATATTGCATGCCGGTTCCGCACAGCGAAGGTCTCGTCGCCAGGTCATTGCTTCGAGAGAACGCCTACCGCGCGATCCGGGACGCCATCGTCGACGGCACCCTCGCGCCCGGCGAGCGCCTGAACGACAACGACCTGGTGAAATGGCTCGGTGTCAGCCGCACACCGGTGCGGGAAGCGCTGATGCGCCTGGAGCAGGCGGGGCTGGTGCAGACCAAACCCGGCCGCTACACCATCGTCAGCCCGCTCGACGTCCGTGCGGTCCGCGCCGCCCAGTCGGTCACCACCGCCATGCACGAACTCGCCGTCCGCGAGGCCCTGCCCAACCTCTCCACCGACGAACTGGCGGCCATGCGCGAAGCCAACGCGCGCTTCGCGGAAGCCTTGCGCCGCAATGATGTCGACGCCGCGATCACCGCCGACGACGACTTCCATCGCATCCCGGTCACCGCGAGCGCCAACGACGCCATCCGCAGCGTCCTCGAACAGTTCACCCCGGTGCTGCGCCGGGTGGAGCGCCTGCGGTTCTCCTCACTGAGCGGCCGCAGTTCGGTGGCGCAGCACGACCGCATCATCGCGCTGTGCGAGGCGGGCGATGTCGAGGGCGCGGTGGCGGGCACCCGCGCGAACTGGCAGACGCTGGTGCCGCTGCTCGAAAACCTCAGTCCCGGAACGCAATAAGCACACCGGCTGCACCCCCTAGGAATCATCGATGTCTCTCGACACCTTCGAGCGTTATCCCCTGCTGTTCGGACCGAGCCCGATCCACCCGCTGGACCGGCTCAGCGATCATCTCGGCGGCGCGCGGATCTGGGCCAAGCGCGAAGACTGCAACAGCGGTCTTGCTTTCGGCGGCAACAAGACTCGCAAACTGGAGTACCTGGTACACGACGCGCTGAGCAAAGGCGCGGACACTCTGGTCAGCATCGGCGGCGTGCAGTCCAACCACACGCGGCAGGTCGCCGCGGTCGCCGCCAAAGCCGGTATGAAGGCGGTCCTGGTCCAGGAGAGCTGGGTCGACTGGCCCGACCCGGTCAACGACAAGGTCGGCAATATCCTGTTGTCCCGCATCATGGGTGCCGACGTGCGGCTGGTCCGGGCGGGTTTCGGCATCGGCTTCAAGGACAGCTGGCACCAAGCCCTCGACGACGTCCGGGCCGCGGGCGGCACCCCGTACCCGATTCCGGCGGGCGCGTCCGACCATCCACTGGGCGGCCTCGGCTTCGCCAACTGGGCCTACGAGGTGCAGCGGCAAGAGCGCGAGCTGGGCGTCTTCTTCGACACCATCGTGGTGTGCAGCGTCACCGGCAGCACCCAGGCGGGCATGATCGCGGGCTTCGCCGGCCAGGACCGGCCCCGCCGTGTTCTCGGCATCGACGCGTCGGCCGAGCTCGCCGAGACCCATGCACAGGTGGCCAAGATCGCCCGCAGCACAGCCGAACTCATCGGCCTCGGCCGCGACCTACACGACGACGAGATCATCGTCCTGGACGGCTGGGCCGGTAACCGCTACGGCATCCCGGTGCAATCGACGCTTGACGCCATCCGGCTCACCGGCAGCCTCGAAGGCATGATCATCGACCCGGTGTACGAGGGCAAGTCGATGGCCGGTCTGCTCGACCTCGTGCAAAACGGTGAAATCCCAAAGGGTTCCACCGTTCTGTACGCGCACCTCGGCGGCCAGCCCGCCCTCAACGCCTACAGCGGCGTCTTCTGACCGGACGGGGCCGGTGGCGCGGGCACCGGACATGCGTCCGCTGCCTCGGCCACCACCTGCGCGGCATCGGGAACCGGCGGACGAGCCCCGGCGGCATACTCGGCACCCACGAGGGGTGGCGCCGAGTCGAGCGCTTCGTTCTCCGCCGCCGTGAAAGCCCGTGCCCTGCTGAGGAATCGCCAGCCTTCCGGCGCCTCCAGGCTGAAGCCACCGCCCCGTCCGGGCACCACGTCGATCACGAGTTGCGTGTGCTTCCACGTCTGGAACTGCGAGCCGGAGATCCACACCGGCACCGCATCGAGGTCGGCGGACGGCAGGCTCGCAGGCACCTCCCCCACCGCCAGCCGCAGATCGAGGAGGCCCACCAGCACATCGCGATCGCCGACGATGAACTCCCCCAACGGATAACACATCGGCGACGAGCCGTCGCAGCACCCGCCGGACTGGTGCATCATCAGCGCGCCGTGCACATCGCGGAGGCGGCGCAACAACGCCGCCGCCCCCACGGTCGCGACCAAACGGGGCGGGGCGGCACTCACCGTGGCGCCCTTTCCCGCGCTGCCCGCTCGCCCGGCATCAGAAGAATCCCATGGCTTTCGGCGCGTAGCTGACCAGCAGGTTCTTGGTCTGCTGGTAGTGGTCGAGCATCATCTTGTGGTTCTCCCGGCCGATACCGGACTGCTTGTACCCGCCGAACGCCGCGTGCGCCGGGTACTGGTGATAGGTGTTGGTCCACACCCGCCCGGCCTGGATCTCGCGGCCCGCACGGTAGGCGGTGCCACCGTCCCGGGACCACACGCCGGCACCGAGGCCGTACAGGGTGTCGTTGGCGATCGAGATCGCGTCGTCGTAGTCGGTGAACGAGGTCACCGACACCACCGGGCCGAAGATCTCCTCCTGGAAGATCCGCATCGTGTTGCGGCCGGTGAAGATCGTCGGCTGCACGTAGTAGCCGCCGTTCAGGTCGCCGCCGAGCATCGCACGCTCGCCGCCGGTAATCAGCTGTGCGCCTTCACCTTTGCCGATCTCGATGTAGGAGAGCACCTTCTCGAGCTGATCGTTGGACGCCTGCGCGCCGATCATCGTCTCGGTATCCAGCGGATCACCTTGGCGCACCGCCTTCGTGCGCAGCGCGGCGAGATCGAGGAAGCGGTCGAAGATGTCGGCCTGGATCAGCGAGCGCGACGGGCAGGTGCACACCTCGCCCTGGTTGAGCGCGAACATCGTGAAACCTTCCAGGGCCTTGTCCAGGAAGTCGTCGTCGGCGCTCATCACGTCGGAGAAGAAGATGTTCGGGCTCTTGCCGCCGAGTTCGAGGGTCACCGGGATCAGGTTCTGCGACGCGTACTGCATGATCAGCCTGCCGGTGGTCGTCTCACCGGTGAACGCGATCTTCGCGATGCGGTTGCTCGAGGCGAGCGGCTTGCCCGCTTCGAAACCGAAACCGTTCACGATATTGACCACCCCGGGCGGCAGCAGATCGCCGATGATGCTCCACAGGAACAGGATCGAGGCCGGGGTCTGCTCGGCGGGCTTGAGCACCACGGCATTGCCGGCGGCCAGTGCGGGCGCCAGCTTCCAGGTCGCCATCAGGATCGGGAAGTTCCACGGAATGATCTGCCCGACCACGCCGAGCGGCTCGTGGAAGTGGTAGGCGACGGTCTCGCTGTCGATCTCCGACAGCGAACCTTCTTGGGCGCGAATGGCTCCGGCGAAGTAGCGGAAGTGGTCGACGGCGAGCGGGATGTCGGCGGCCAGCGCCTCCCGGATCGGCTTGCCGTTGTCCCAGGTCTCGGCGATGGCGATCGCGTCGAGGTGCTCCTCGATCCGGTCCGCGATCTTGTTCAGGATCACCGCGCGTTCGGCCGGCGAGGTCTTGCCCCAGGCCGGGGCGGCGGCGTGCGCGGCGTCGAGCGCGAGCTCGATGTCCTCCGCGGTGGAACGTGCTACCTCGCAGAAGGTTTCACCGGTGATCGGGGTGGGGTTCTCGAAATACTGTCCCTTGACCGGCGCAACCCACTGGCCGCCGATCCAGTTGTCGTAGCGAGGCTGGAAGCTCACCGGTGACTCCGGCGAACCAGGACGGGCATATACGGTCATCGAAAACTCCTAGCGTTCACGGCGGTCCCCCCTGTGATCCACGACACTAGAGTTCCAACGTTGCATCATCGTTGGGAACGGCCGAGCTCGCGATCCAGCATGGCGAGTTGGGCCGCCACTTGGGCATACAGCGAGGAGTCCGGTTCGAGCGAGGCGAGGTAGGCCGACCACGCGCCACGGTCCTCGCGACCGTCGACCGACGCGATCCACCAGCCGAGAATCGCCGGGTCCCTGGAGGTCAGGACGGCCGCCCGCATCCGTGCCCGCAGTGCTTCGCGCACCCGGCCGACGCCCGGCGCGCGGGAGGCGGGCAGCAGTTGGCCGCGGTAGCGCGCCACGGCCGCGCCGATGTCGCCGCGGCGCAGGCTGCGCCGCAGTTCACCCACGTCCGAATCGAGCTCGGTGAGTAGCCGGTAAGGGCGTGAGCCCAGTGCGGTGCCGCCGAGAATCCGGCGCAGGCGCGAGATCTCGGCGCGCACGGTGACCGCGTCGAGGTCTCGCTCGTCGAGCAGCACCGCGATGTGCTCGGTGCCCAGGCCCTCGGGATGCTCCATCAGCAGGAGCAGGATCTCCGAATGCCTGCGCGACAACGGGATTCGCTCATTGCCGAACAGCAGCGCCGGATTGGTGCCCAGCAGTTCGACCCGCGGTGTCGAGCGGCTCGTGATCGGATGGGCCCGCAGTTCCGATTCCGCGACGGCCACGGTCGCCCTGATCAGCGAAAGCACTTCCGGCGCAGCAACACGGGGGCCGCCGGTGATGTCGATCGCGCCGAGGATCCGGCCGGTCGCCGGGTCATGGACCGGCCCGGCCGCGCAGCTCCACGGGTGCACCACCCTGCTGTAATGCTCGGCACCGAAGATCTGCACGCAATGATCAAGGGCCAGTGCCGTTCCCGGCGCGTTGGTGCCGACTACGGCTTCGCTCCAGTCCGCGCCGTCGACGAAGTTCATCTCCGCGGCCCGGTCCCTGGCCGCCGAATCGCCCTCCACCCACAGCAATCGACCGTGCGCGTCGCTCAGCGCGATCAGCAGCCCGGTATCCCTGGCGTCCTCGACCAGCAGGGTCTGCACGACCGGGCGCACCGACGACATCGCATGGGTGCGCCGATAACGCTCCAATTCGATTCCGGTCAGCGAGGTCCGGCCGATTTGGCGGTCCGGGTCGATGCCGTTGCCGCGGCTGCGCACCCAGGAAGCCTCGACCACCTGCCGCACCGACCCGGGCGCCTCACCCCGCTCGACGAACGACTCGTGCGCCGCCGACACATCCGTGCTCACCTGCTCCGCATCCTCGTCCGGACGCAACGCCACCCACGGATTCACCCGAATATCCGCACCGCCGGCCACGTACTCCATCCTCCTCGGCAAATCCGCCCCGATCAATGCGCCGCCAGGTCCAGCTCGACGCTACCGACCGATTCGGTGCGAGCCGTCCGTCCGGCCGAAGTCCCGCCGAGCGTGCGATCCAGCAAGACCTCGATCCCCCGCGACCAGAAAAACCGATTCGCCAAGCAGTGCGATGACTTTCGCAGCCTCGCACCGTCTGTATTCGCATGCGACTCGAAAAGAAGAATGCAGTGGTGTACGGAGCGGCGGGCAGTATGGGCGCGGCGGTGGCGCGAGCGTTCGCTCGGGAAGGTGCGCGTGTGTTCTTGGCCGGGCGGACGCAGCAGACGCTCGACGCGGTGGCCGCGGAAATTATCGAGCAGGGTGGGCAGGCGACCGTCACTCCGGTTGACGTGTTCGATCGAGCCGCCGTCGAGGCGCACGCCGACCGCATCGTCGACGAGGGGGGAACGCTCGATATCTCGTTCAATGCAGTGGGGATGGACGCAGTTCAGGACGTCGCGCTCGTCGACTTGGAGCCGGCGGATTTCCTGGCCCCGATCATGGCGTCGGCCCAATCGCATTTCATCACCACGACGGCGGCCGCACGCCGGATGACGGCGCAGGGCTCGGGCGTCATCGTGCTGCTGTCCGCCACGGCGGCCGGTGAATCCCGGCACCGGATGGGCGGATTCAATATCGCCTGCGCCGGCATCGAAGCACTGAATCGCAGCCTGGCGGGTGAAGTCGGGCCGTACGGCGTGCGCGTGGTGTGCATCCGTTCCAACTTCGCACCGGAGACCGTGCCCGAGCTGTCCGAATCCGATGAGGCGATTCAGCCCTTGATCCGCGATACCCGGCTGGGTCGGCTCCCCCGCCTGGCGGAGGTCGCCGAGACCGCGGTGTACGCCGCCTCCGACGGCGCGGGCGCGATGACCGGCGCGGTACTCAACCTCTCGTGCGGTGCGCTCGTCGACTGAGCTGCGCGGCCGGCCCCGTGACTCGTGCGTCGGCTCAGAGGAACGGGGCCACCTGCTCGGCCGCCTCGACCGGGTGGCCGGCCTGGATGGGGGCGCCGAGCGCTCGGAATTTCCAGACGTCGGCTTCGCGTTGCACTTTCGCGACCACCATGCCGGTGTGCTTGCCGCCGACGCGCAGGCTGCCGCCGGTGAGTTCGATGTCGGTGGTGCCGTCGACCAAGCGCCAGAAGGCGTTGCGCACGCGCTCGAATGTGTGTCCGGCGTAGGAGGTTACGACGAAAATGACGGTCGAGGCCTCGGGGGACAGCTTGGTGAGGTCGACGTCGATCATCTCGTTGTCGCCGCGACCGGCACCGGTGAGATTGTCGCCCTGGTGTCGGACCGATCCGTCTTTGGAGGACAGGTGGCCGTAAAAGGCGGCGTCGAGTAGCTCGCGGCCGGAAAAGACCAAGGCCGAGGCGTCGAGATCGATATCGACTTCCCGCAAACCGAATCGTCCCGGCTCACGGACCGGGTCCCAGCCCAATGCCATCTTCACATGGGACAATTCGGCGCCGCCCGGATTGCGCAGCGCCAATTCCTGTGCGGTGGCGAGCGCACTCGCCATTTCCGGATCGGGCAGTTGCCGCACCGGCTTCGGTGTGCGCCCCACCGCGACGCCGTGCGCGGACACCAGGGCGGCGAAACCACTGCGGTATCCGTGCCCGAGGGCACGCAGCCGCCAGGGGTCGCCCCGATCCAGGTCCAACGCGACGACGGTCGATTCCGCACCTGATCCGTCGATGACGAATTCATACAGTCGATTGCCCGCGGTGTCGTCGATCCGCAGTTCAGGCGCTGGATAATTGCCCAGGCTGTCCTGCTGATCGTCGAGCGCGACGACAATACGAACATGCTCGATCCCTACCGGGACCACGCGCAGATCTATCGCCAATGCGCCTGGTTGGCCGCCTTCTCCGGGCACCAGCCGCACACCTTCCCCGAGCGGCTGGTTGTAGAAGACCAGATCCGCATCCGACCGGACCATGCCGTTCGCGGTGAGCAGCAATGCGGACAGATCGACCGCCGCGCCGTGTCGCACCGAAACAACTATGTGCTCGGCTTCGAGCACATTTACCTGCCCCCGAGCCAGTTGCACGGTCATTCACCACACCCTACAAAAACAATCGTCGAATGCTCGCAACGGCGCGCGTCGAATTATGGCGCTCGAATAAGTCCGCGAAAATGCCGCGACTTTTAGCTGCCGCACAGCGCGCCGGTATTGTCATGGCAGCGGTGCTCCATGACCCGAAATCCACCGCTCGCAGACCTGCCCGCACCTAGGCTGGTTCCATGTCGATAACACATCAGCTGGAACGAATCTTCGCGGGCCTCAACGCATCTCTGTATCGGGTCAGCGGCGGCAAGCTCGGCGGCCGGCTGGGTAAGGCGCCGATCCTGCTGCTCACCACCGTCGGCCGCAAGTCCGGCCAGCGCCGCACCTCCCCGCTGCTCTACCAGCAAGACGGCGGCCGCTACCTCATCGCCGGGTCCCATCGCGGCACCCCGACCCATCCCGACTGGGTGCTGAACCTGCGCGCGAACCGCGAGGCGGAGGTCCAGATCAACAGCAAGACCATCCCCGTCACGGCGACCGAACTCTCGCCCGCCGAACGCGAGGCCGCATGGCCCGGCCTCGACGCGATGTACCCCAGTTTCGCCGACTACCGCAGCAAGACCGACCGCACCATCCCGATCTTCGCGCTCGTTCCGCGTTCGAACGGCGCCGCCGGACCGCGTTAACCCGCGGCGAAACCCCAGGCAGCCGATCCCCAGTTGTGACACATAACTAGCGATCGTCACGATCGTGTCATAGTGTGGAGGAAGGCCACACCCGACCGATGGGGATTTCGCATGACCGTCGAGCAGAACACCCGCGCACTCGAACACGACATCGTGACCGACTTCAGCTCGCGCCTGAGCTACGGCGGCTACCTCGACCTGAACACCTTGCTCAGCGCCCAGCATCCGGTCAGCAAGCCGGAGCACCACGATGAGCTGCTGTTCATCATCCAGCACCAGACCACCGAGCTGTGGCTCAAACTGGTCCTGCACGAAACCCGCGCCGCGCGTGCGGCTTTCGATGCCGACGACATCGGTGTCGCCCTCAAATGCATTGCGCGCGTGAAGCACATCCAGAAGACGCTCACCGAGCAGTGGTCGGTGCTCGCGACCCTGACGCCCACCGAGTACGCCCAGTTCCGCGACTTTCTCGGCAATTCGTCGGGCTTCCAGTCGTATCAGTACCGGGCCGTCGAGTTCATTCTCGGCAACAAGAACGCCTCGATGCTGAAGGTCTTCGAAGCAGACCCGGTCGCGCACAAGGAATTACAGGCGCTGCTGTACGAACCGAGCCTCTACGACGCGTTCTGGCGGCACGCCGCGCGCAGCGGACTCGACGTGCCGCACTCCACCCTGGACCGGGACGTGACGAAGGCCTACGTGCTCGACCCCGAGCTGCTCCCGCTGGTGAAGTCCATTTACGAAGCACCGGAACAACATTGGTCGGTCTACGAGACCTTCGAAGAGCTGGTCGACCTCGAGGAGAACTTCCAGCTGTGGCGCTTCCGGCACCTGCGCACGGTGCTGCGCACCATCGGCATGAAACGCGGCACGGGCGGATCCAGCGGGGTCGGCTTCTTACAGCGCGCGCTCGACCTCACCTTCTTCCCCGAACTGTTCGCTGTACGCACAGAGATCGGACGCTGACCGCATGACCTCGCCCGCACCAGACTTCGCCATGCGCGCGAAAGCTCTCGACGACGCAGATCCGCTGCGCGACTACCCGAGCCGATTCCTCGGCAGCGACAACCCGGAGATCGTCGCCTACCTCGACGGCAACTCGCTCGGCCGTCCGCTCCGGGCGACCGCCGACCGCCTCGCCTCCTTCGTCACCGACGCGTGGGGCGGACGCCTCATCCGCGGCTGGGACGAGCAATGGTTCGACCTGCCGCTCGCCATCGGCGACCGGATCGGTGCGGCGGTGCTCGGCGCCGCCGCGGGTCAGACCACGATCGGCGACTCGACCACGGTGCTGCTGTACAAGATCGCCCGTGGTGCGCTCGCGCGCCGGGGCGAGCGCACCGAGATCGTGCTCGACCGCGACAACTTCCCCACCGACCGTTACCTGCTGGAGGCGATCGCCACCGAACTCGGCCTGACGCTGCGCTGGATCGAACCGGAGTTCACCGGCGGCGTCACCGCCGAGCAGGTGGCCGACGCCGTCTCCGACCGCACCGCGCTCGTCGTGCTCAGCCACGTCGCCTACCGGTCCGGCTATCTGCTCGACGCGCCCGCCATCAGTGCCGTCGTGCACGGCGCCGGCGCCATGCTGCTGCTCGACCTCTGTCATTCGGCGGGCGCGGTCGAGCTCGAACTCGATTCCTGGGCAGTCGATTACGCGGTCGGCTGCACCTACAAGTATCTGAACGGCGGCCCCGGCGCGCCCGCCTTCGGTTATGTCAACGCCGCGCACCTCGCCGATTTCACGCAGCCGATCTGGGGCTGGATGGGCCGCGAGAGTCCGTTCGAGATGGCGCAGGGTTACGTTCCCGCGCCGGGCATCCGGCGGGTCATCAGCGGGACGCCCGCGATCGTCGGCATGCTGCCGATCCAGGACACCCTCGACCTGATCGAGGAGGTGGGCATGGCGGCGGTGCGGGCGAAGTCGGTCGCCCTCACCGAATTCGCGCTCGAACTGGTGCGGGCCTGGCTGATTCCGCTGGGCGTTGCGGTATCGTCGCCCATCGACCCCGCCCGTCGTGGTGGCCACGTGACGATCGACCACCCCCAGTTCAAGGAGCTCCCCGCGCGACTCTGGCAACGCGGCGTCACCCCCGATTTCCGTCCGCCGCAAGGCATCCGGATCGGCCTGAGCCCGCTCAGCACCACCTACACCGAGGTTTTCGCCGGGATCTCGGCGATCCGCGATGAACTCACCGCGCGCTGACCTCGCGGGCGCGGTCCTCGACGACATCGACTCGAGGCCGGGCAGCGCGACCTCGCTCGCCCGGACCGTGCTCGGCGCCTACGTGCGCGACCTGGGCGGCTGGCTCGCCATCGCCGACTTCAGCGCACTGCTGGCCGGACTCGGTGTGCCCGAGCAGAGCACCCGGACCGCCGTCACCCGGCTGAAGAGCAAGGGCGTGCTCGACGCCGAGTCACGCGACGGCCGCAGCGGATACCGCATCACCGCCGCGGCCGAGGCGATGTACTCGCGCGGCGATCCGCGCATCTTCGGCTTCCGGCAGATGGCCGACGGCGATGCTTGGCACCTGATCTCGTTCGGCATCCCGGAATCCCAGCGCGCCGCGCGGCACCAGCTGCGCCGCAGGCTGTCCTCGATCGGCTGCGGCACCGTGTCGGCCGGCCTGTGGATCTGCCCCGAATACCTGGCGGCCGAAGCGGCCACGATCGTCACGGCCTTGGCGCTCGACGACTACGTGACCTCGTTTCGCGCCACCGACCTGACGGTGCCCGGCACGCTGCGCGACGCGGCCGCGCAATGGTGGGATCTGCCCGCCCTCGCCGAGCGGCACCGCGCGTTCCTCGCCCACCACGGCGATATTCGCACTCTCGACAATCTGACCGACCGCCAAGCCTTCGAATACTTCGTCCCACTGCTCGACGAATGGCGCATCATCCCCTACCTCGATCCCGGCCTCCCGGCGTCGATGTTGCCCGCCGACTGGCCCGGACCGGCCAGTGTGCGGCTGTTCGCCGAGGCGCAACAGCGCTGCCTGGCACCGAGCCGACGCTGGGTACGGTCACGCATCGAGGCCGGAACCAAACCCGGAATATTGATCCATTGATTTCCGAAATCACTTGGCACCCAATGCCGTAAAGTGTGGCTCCGCGCCGGGCAAATCGGGCTGAGCACGTGCGCGAACAGGTGTTATTCCATTCGGTGGTGGACCGCAGTGCGGCGTTATACCATCAGGCCCCTTTGTCACTTCGTATGGCGGGACCAGAGCTTGACCAGTGGTATTCAGCGGACCCCCTCGTCCGCTCGTCGTGAACGTTCCCGCCGGAGCTCCTCGACACACTCCCCCACCCTCGCCGCACTGCTCGCCTCCGCAGTGGAACGCAATGCCGACGGTGTCGCGGCGGTGTGCGGCGACAGCTCGATCACCTACCGCCAACTCGATGCCCGGTCCTCGCGGCTGGCGCGGACACTGCTCGGGATGGGCGTCGGGCCGGAGACCATGGTGGCGGTGGCACTGCCCCGATCGATCGACTCGGTGCTCGCGGTGTGGGCGGTCGCCAAGACCGGCGCCGCGTTCGTGCCGATCGATCCCGGGATGCCCGGTAAGCGCATCCAGTTCCTAGTGGCCGACTGCGGCGCCGATATCGGGCTGACGAACTGCGAATACGCGCCCGCACTGCCCGCAGGCGTGCGCTGGCTCGCGATCGATGACCCGGAGCTGGTCACCCGGACCGCCGCGGCATCGGCGAATCCTATTTCTTACCTCGATCGTCCTACGCTGCTTCGAGTTTCGAACGTGGCGTACCTGATCTATACCTCCGGCTCGACGGGCAGGCCGAAGGGCGTCGCGGTCACCCACGCCGGTCTCGCCGCGTTCTGCGCCGAGCAGATCGCCAGGTACACGCTCACTTCGGCCGCGCGCACCCTGCATTTCGCGTCACCGAGCTTCGACGCCTCGGTGCTCGAGCTGCTGCTCGCCATCGGCTCCGCCGCCACCATGGTGATCGCGCCGCCGACGGTCTACGGCGGCGCCGAGCTGGCGAGCCTCATCGCGCGCCACGAGATCAGCCATGCCTTTCTGACCCCGTCGGCGCTGGCCTCGCTCGAACCGACCGGACTCGACACGCTGCGGGTGGTGATCGTCGGTGGCGAAACCTGCCCCGCACCTTTGGTGCACCGCTGGTCGGCTCCCGGACGCCGATTCTTCAACGGCTACGGTCCGACCGAAACCACCATCATGGTGTCGATCAGCGCGCCGCTGGCCCCGGACCTGCCGGTCACCATCGGCTCGGGACTGCCGGGAATCAGCTGCCGGGTACTCGACAAACGACTACGCCCGGTCGGTGCCGGTACCGCGGGCGAACTGTACGTCTCCGGGCCCGGCCTGGCCCGCGGGTACCACGATCGATCCGGCCTGACGGCACAGCGTTTCGTGGCCGACCCGCACGGGCTGCCCGGCACCCGGATGTACCGCACCGGCGACATCGTCCGCCGCGGCACCGGCGGTGACCTCGAATATCTGGGCCGCAGCGACGATCAGGTCAAAGTGCGCGGCTTCCGCATCGAGCTCGGCGAGATCGAATCGGTGCTGGCGAGCAGGCCCGGGGTGCGCGCGGCGGTGACCGTCGATCGCAAGACCGCGGCGGGCGAGACGGCGCTGGCGGCCTACGTGCAAGCCGAACCCGGCCATGCACTCGATGACGCCGAACTGGCGAGCGCATTGGCTCGGCAGCTCCCGCACTACATGCTGCCCGCCACGATCACCGTCGTCGACCGAATTCCCTTGACGCCCACCGGAAAAGCAGACCGGGCGGCGTTGCGGGCCCGCGCTGTCGACCAGCTCGCGTGCCGCGCCTTGTGCGGCCCCGGTGAGGAACTGGTCGCCGAGGTGTTCGCTCAGGTATTGGGCCACGACCAGCTGGGCGCGGACTCCGATTTCTTTGCCTCGGGCGGCAATTCGCTGCTCGCCACCCAGGTCGCCGCACGGCTGAGCGAGGTGTGGCAGGCGCGGATTCCGACCCGGTTGCTGTTCGACCATCCGACCGTGGCGGCTTTGGCGAAAGCCATTCAGGCGCAACGGTTCGACGAGAGCCGACCGGCGCTGTTAGCCCGGCCGCGGCCCGAACGGGTGCCACTGTCCCCGTCGCAGTTGCGGTTCTGGCTGCGTAACCGGTTCGACCCGGAGTCGGCCGTGGACAATATCGGCTTCGCCTTCAGCATGTCCGGCGACCTCGATGTGGACGCCTTGCGCGCCGCGTTCATCGATACCGTTGCGCGGCACGAGATCCTGCGCACGAGGTATCCGGCCGACAGCACCGGGCCGCGCCAGCACGCGCTCGAAGCGGGACGTGGTTTCGCCGATTTCGCCGTCGAGGAGCTGGCGACGGCCACACCCGACGAGCTGGCCGAACGGGTGCACGCCATTCTGTGGCGCGGCTTCGACGTGTCGATCGAGGTGCCGCTGCGGGTTCGGCTGCTCCGGACCGCCGACGAACACGTGCTGGTGTGCGCGGTGCACCATATCTGCGCCGACGGCTCCTCGCTGGCGCCGCTGGCTCGCGATATCGCCACCGCCTACACCGCGCGCGCCGCGGGCACCGCTCCGGCCTGGCGTCCGCTCGATATCCAATACGCCGACTACGCGCTGTGGCAGCAGGAGCTGCTCGGCTCCCGCGACGACCCGGATTCGCTGCTGGCCAGGCAGCTTTCCTACTGGACGACCGAACTGGCCGGGCTGCCGGACGAACTCGATCTGCCGAGCGACCGGCCACGCCCGAGCACCGCGTCGTTGCGCGGCGCGGCCACCCAGCGGCCGGTGCCCGCCACCCTGCACAGTGCGTTGCTCGCCGTCGCCCGCGAGCACAAGGCGACCCTGTTCATGGTGATGCGGACGGCGTTGGCCGTGCTGCTGTCGCGGCTGTCCGGCAGCACCGACATCGCCATCGGGGTGCCGATGACCAACCGGGCCGAGGCTGCCCTGGACGATCTCGTCGGCATGTTCGTCAATACGACGGTGTCGCGCACCAGGATCGATCCCGGCGAGAGTTTCGCCGCGCTGCTCGACCGGACCAGGGATCGGGACCTGGCGAACTTCGCCCATTCCGAGGTGCCGTTCGAGCACGTCGTCGACGCGGTCAACCCGGTGCGGTCGCCGGGGCGGCATCCGCTGTATCAGGTCGGTTTCGCGTTCCAGAACTTCGGCAAGGCCAGCCTGGAACTGCCCGGTCTGACGTTCGCCGGGCTCGATGTCGATACGCGCACGGCGAAGACCGATCTGCATATCGCGGTGGTCGACGATCATGGCGCCGACCGCACGCCGGGGCAGATCATCATCCGGTTCGGTTATGCCACCGACCTTTTCGACGAACCGACGGTGCTGCGGTTCCTCGACGCCTATATCCGGGTGCTGCACCAGGTGGCCGCCGATCCGGTCGCCGCCGTCGATGACATCGATATGGTGCATCCGGACGAGCGGCGGCGGATCGAATCGTGGTCGGCCGGTGGTGCTCACTCGGTCGCGCCCGAAACCCTCGGCGCGGCATTGCGCCGCACAGCCGCGGCCACGCCGGACGCCATCGCCGTGGTGTGCGGATCGGCGACGCTGACCTACGGGGAATTGCTGGCCCGCGCTAGCCGGTTGGCGCGGTGGCTGATCGGGCAGGGTGTCGGGCCGGAAGCCGTTGTCGCGGTGGCCATGCGGCGTTCCCTCGATCAGGTTGTCGCACTGTGCGCGATCGCCGAAGCCGGCGGCGCCTGGGTGCCGATCGATCCGGATCATCCTGCCGAACGGATCGGTTATGTGCTGGATTCCGCTGCGCCGCATTGCGTGTTGACGACCAGCGCGGACGCGTTCGCGGTTACGGCGGCGCACGCCGTCGACACCTTGGATCTGACCGGATTGGACTCGGCGCCCGTCCGGGACCACGAGCGCCGGATGCCGTTGCGTGGGGATCATCCCGCGTATGTCATCTATACCTCCGGCTCGACCGGGCGTCCGAAAGGTGTGGTGGTCAGCCACGAGGCGATCGTCAACCAACTCGACTGGATGCAGCATCAGTACGGGGTCGACGCCGCCGACACCTATTTGCAGAAGACGCCGGCGACGTTCGACGTGTCGCTGTGGGGGTACTTCTTGCCGCTGCGGGCCGGCGCGCGGATGGTGCTGGCCGGTCCCGACGATCATCGGGACCCGGCGGCGCTGTGCGGGCTGATCGCCGGGCACCGGGTCACCCTCACCGATTTCGTACCGACCATGCTGACTGCATTCGCTGGACATGCGACGGCTAGCGAAGTGTCTTCGCTGCGTGCGGTTTTCGTTATTGGTGAGGCTTTGACGCCGGAGACCGCGCGAGCGTTCGCTGCGATCAGCAGCGCCGAAGTGCACAACCTGTACGGGCCGACCGAGGCGGCGGTGAGCATCACCCAGCATCGCGTCGATGCGGCCGAGCCTGCGACCACGGTGCCGATAGGTGTGCCCGAGTGGAATTCGCGGGTGTTCGTCCTCGATACGCGACTGCGGCCGGTGCCGGTGGGCGCGGTCGGCGAATTGTATTTGGCCGGGGTCCAGTTGGCACGTGGGTATAAAGGCGCGCCTGGACTCACTGCCGGACGTTTCGTCGCGAATCCGGCCGAGCGGGGTGCACGGATGTACCGGACCGGGGATCTGGTGCGCTGGAATTCGCACGGCACCCTGGACTACTTGGGGCGCAGCGACTTCCAGGTGAAGGTCCGCGGGCACCGCATCGAACTCGGCGATATCGAGACCGCGTTGCTCGCCGACCCTGGAGTCGGGCAGGCGGCGGTCGCGGTGAAACCGTGCGACGGTGGCGACCGGCTGGTCGGCTACGTCGTCGCGGCGGCCGACTCGGATGTCGACCCGAATGCATTGCGGCAGTCGCTCTCTCGCATGCTTCCTGCCTATATGGTGCCGTCGGCGGTGCTGCTGCTCGATGCGTTGCCGGTCAATACCAGCGGCAAACTCGACCGGGCGGCACTGCCCCAGCCGGTTTTCGCGGCACGCGACGGCGTCGCCCCGTCGACGCCGCTGGAGACCGACATCGCCGCGGTATTCGCCGAGGTGCTGGCGGTCTCCCCGATCGGGGTGACCGACGACTTCTTCGAGCTCGGCGGATCCTCGCTGATGGCTTTCACCCTGCATCAACGACTTTCGGCCAGGCTGGCGCGCGACGTACCGATGTCCGCGTTGCTCACCACTCCCACGGTGGGCGGACTAGCCGCACACCTCACCGGAACGGCCGCGCAGACTCGGGTGCCGACGCCGGCCGAGGACGCCGTACTCGACGACGACATCACGGTGCACGACGGTCTCGCCCCGCACACCGGGACACCGCGCGTGGTGTTGCTGACCGGCGCGACCGGCTTCCTGGGCGCACACCTGCTCCGAGATCTTTTGGAGCACACCGACACACGCGTGTGGTGTTTGGTGCGTGCCGACACTGCGGACCAGGGCGCCGATCGAATCCGGCAGGTACTACAGCGTTATCGGCTGTGGAACGCGACCGCCGAAGATCGAATCGTCGCAGTCCCCGGTGATCTCGCCGCACCACGATTGGGGCTCTCCGACGCGGAATTCGACCGTCTCGCCGAGACCGTCGACGTGATCCTGCACAACGGCGCCCGCGTCAACCACATCGATCCGTACGCCCGACTGCGCGCGGCCAATGTCGAGGGCACCCGCGACATACTCCGGCTGGCGACGACACACCGGCTCAAACCGGTACATTTCGTCTCCACGCTGGGCACCACCGTCGCCAAGTCGGCGACACCCCGCCTCATCCTGGAAACCACCCGGCTGCGGGCAGACCGGCTCGCCGAGAACGGCTATGTCCTGTCCAAGTGGGCCGCAGAGGAACTCGTGTGGCAGGCGGGTGACCGCGGGGTACCGATCGGCATCTACCGTCCAGGAACCATCTGCGGCGACCCGCAAGCCGGCCTGAACAGTGCTGATGATTCGTTCTGGAACATGATCCGGGCCGCCACGATCCTCGGGCAGGCACCGGATGTCAGCGACGCCGCCGTCTCCCTCAGCCCAGCGACCTACGTCTCCCGCGCCATCGTGGAACTCGCCACCCACCCTCGCGCCGAGACCGTGTACCACTTGGTCAACAAAACCCCGGTGGCCGTGAAAACCATCTTCGCCCGCCTACGCCACCACGGACTACCGGTGACCACCGCCCCACTGGACACGGTGCGCGCCGCCCTCACCGCCGAATCCCACCGGCGCAACGCCGCCGGTGACGATTCACTCGTCCGCGCCGAACTGCTCAGCTCGAACTACATCGGCCTCGCCCGCCTCGACTGGAGCGACGCCCACACCCGCACCGCCCTCGCCGACACCGACATCACCTGCCCACCCATCACCGAGGCCGCCCTCGACGCCTACATCAGCGAGTTCATCGCCTCCGGTTTCCTGCCGTCCGGCGCTGCACCGGGTTTGCCCGCACCTGACCCGATACTCGGTGCCGGTCAGCAGGTGGTGGGGCCGGGGTCAGCTCCCGCGAGGACCGCGGTGAGCCAGAGCAGTGATGGTTCGTAGCCGATGAGTTCGGCCGAGATGTGTTCGGAGGCAGGGACTCTGAAGAAGCGGAGGTTGGCGCCGGCTGCGCAGTAGCGTTGCACGACGGGTTCGATGGCGGCGATGGGGATGATCGGGTCGGTGGTGGAGTGCCACATGGCGATCGGGACGTCGGGGGTGTCGCCGTAGCCGAGACTGTCTCGGTGCAGGACGTTTTGGATGTCGGGGTCCAGGAAAGCTTTCGGGTCTTTGAGGTAGTTCTTCAGCGGGCGCCACGCGCCGGTGGCGGCCGCGGTGTAGAGGCAGCGGCGTTCGATGTCGTGGACCATGGTCATGCCGTCGGCGGTGAGGAACTTGTCGAGCGGTAGCAGGTCGGGGAACTCCCTGGACAGTCCGATCAGCCAGATCCAGCCGACGAAATCGGCTTGCCCGGCGATACCGGGGCCGGCGTCCATGGCGAAGAGGGTCATGGCGTGTTTGTCGCCGGGCACGCCGCCCTGGGCGCTGCCCTTGATCGGCAGTTCGGGGGCGTAACCGCGGTGCAGTTCGGCCGCCCAGCCGGTGGCGCTGCCGCCGCCGGAGTAGCCCCACAGTCCGATCGGCGAGTCGGCCAAGCCCAGGCCCGCGCGCCGGGTCGCTCGGACGCCGTCGAGCACCATGTGGCCTTCGCTCGGCGCGAGGGCGGTGCTGGTCTTGCCGTTGAAGTCGGGGATCGTCACCGCCATGCCTTCACCGAGGAATTGCAGCAACAGCTGGGTTTCTTTCATGGTTCCCGCGCGCACGGTGTGCGAGGGGTTGCACGCCGGGTCCAGACCGTCGATCGCCTCCTGATAGGAGATCACCGGTCGCGGGCTGGGGCCGAGCCACGGGATCCCCGGGATCATCACGGTGGTGGCGGTGACGATCGGGCGATCCCGGCTGTCGGTGCTGCGGTAGAGGATCTGTTCGGTGTGCACCGGCGGCCACGGCACGCCGAGCAGATAGCTGGTGACCACGCGCTTGCGGATCACGTCACCGTTGGCGTAGCGGTCGAGGTCGTCCGGGTCGTCGTACCAGTGATCGTCCGCGGGCATCGGAACGGGGATGAACCGGTAGATGTCGGTTTCGCTCGGCAGTTGCGGCAGCTGGTTCTCGTCGGGACGGATCGGCCAGGTGGCTTGAGGTCCGGTGTTCGGCGAATCCGCTTCGGCGGTCGCCGTCGCAGCAACGGCGAGGGAAACAGTGAGCGCGAAACCTACTGCGAATAGGGCACAACGAACAGGGATCACAACCGGGTACCTCTCGGGCGAAGCTGACATCGAAGCCAGAGGCCGCTGACCACAGCGACCGCCAACCGGGACACCATCGAGCGCCCGACGGACCGAACGAGGTCTCAGTTCACACGACTGTTCGCGGAAGTGTCACTACGCAACCGGCCAGGGTTTGCCGGCTACCCCTGTGCAAACTGCACAAGTTGCCCGTCCGACGAACAGTCAGGTTGTCGCCGGGCGAAATCGCAGCTGTTGCCCTGGGCGCAGCTGTGCGAGCAGGTCGACGTCGGCTGTGACAACAGTCCCGACGACCGGGTATCCGCCGGTGATGGGGTGATCGGCGAGGAAGACGACCGGTTCGCCGCTCGGTTGTACTTGGATCGCGCCGAGCGGTACCCCTTCGGTCGGCAGCTCCTTGTCGTTGATCCGGGTCAGTGGTGCTCCGTCGCCGACCCTGGCTAATCGCACACCTACACGATCGGCGCGGTCGGTCATCTGCCAGCGGCCGGTGAACAGCGACTGGGGATCGGTGAACCAGTCGTCCCGGGGGCCGAGCAGCACCCGGACGGTGACCAGACCGGAGTCGATCGGCGGCACCGGCGCCACTTCGACATTCGGCCACGGGCAGTTCTCCGTCGGACCCACACTGAGCCGCGCCCCCTCGGTCAGCGGCTCGGGGCCGAGTCCGGCGAGGGTGTCTCTACTGCGGGAGCCGAGCACCGGATCGACGGCGATGCCGCCGCGCACCGCGACATACACGCGCAGCCCGGCGGTGGCCATGCCGAGCTTCAGTCGCTGTCCGGTGCGCAGCGCAAGGACGGACGCGCGGGCCTGGGCGACACCGTCCACGGTGATCGGCGCGTCGGCACCGGTCACCGCGAGCAGTACCGGCGCCTCGGCCACGAGTTCCAGTCCGCCGAGCAAGGTTTCGATGCCCGCGGCGTGCTCGGGGTTGCCGACCAGCCGATTCGCCAGCTTCAGCGAACCTCTATCGGCCGCGCCGGATACGCCGACACCGATGGAGAACCAGCCGGGCCTGCCGAGGTCCTGGATGGTGCTCAACAGACCCGCATCGAGGATGCGTACCACGGTCATTCGATGGCCTCCTCGGTGAAACGGACCCGGGTGCCCGGGCGCAGCAGGGACGGCTCGGCCCGGTCGAGGTCCCACATCCGGACGTCGGTGGTGCCGATGAGCTGCCAGCCGCCGGGCGAACGCCGTGGGTAGACGGCGCTGTATCCGTCGGCCAGCGCCACCGAGCCCGCGGGCACCGAGGTCCGCGACTCGGACCGGCGCGGTACGGCCAAACCGGACTCGGCGGCTTCGAGATAACCGAACCCCGGGGCGAATCCGATGAACGAGCACCGCCACATCGTGCGGGTGTGTGCGGCGATCAGCGCGCGGACCGAGATACCCAGCTGTGCCGCAACGCTTTCCAAGTCCGGCCCGTCATATCGGACCGGGATGGTGCGCACGTCGTCCGGTAGCGCCTCGGCCGAGCCAGCCCCCTGGATACTCCGGAACAGCTGCCGCAGTTGCTCTTCGACGGCTCGGCTGTCTGCCGCATCGCTCATGGTGACCAGGACGGTCTGCGCGGCGGGCAGTACGTCGTGTACGCCGCTGGGCAATTCGCGGCGGAGCAGGTCGATGAACGCGACCAGATCGGCGTGCTCGTCGGGCGCGACGAGCATCGACCGGTCCCCCGCGGGCAGGATCCGCAGCGGCGCCCTCGGCACGGTGATCGCGGACATCGACCCTCCTTCAGGCTAATTCGCGGCCGCGGGTTTCCGGCAGGCCGAACAGCGCGATGACCGCGAGAACATATCCGAAGGCGCCGAACATCATCGCGCCGGCCAGGCCCAGCGTGGTGGAGGCCAAAAAGCCGACCACGGTGGGGAATACGGCGCCGACACCACGGCCGAAGTTGTAGGTGAAGCCTTGCCCGGTACCGCGGGAGGCGGTCGGGTACAGCTCGGACAGGAACGACCCGAAGCTGGAGAAGATGGCCGCGGTACAGAAGCCCAGCGGGAAGCCGAGGATCAGCACCATGGTGTTCGCCCCCTCCGGCACCTGGATATAGGAGACCATGAAGGCGACCGACAGCACGGCGAAGAGCTGGATGGTGCGTTTGCGGCCGATCCGGTCGGCGAGGATGCCGCCGGTGACATATCCGAGGAACGCTCCGCCGATCAGCAGGAACAGATAACCGCCGGTACCAACGACATTCAAGTCGCGGGTCTTCTTCAGGAAGGTCGGCAACCAGGTGGCGAGGGTGTAGTAACCGCCCTGGACACCGGTGGCCAGCAAAGAGGCGAACAGTGTCGTCCGGAGCAGGTCGCGCCGGAAGATCGAGACGAACGATCCCGCCCGATTACCCGCCGATTCCCGGCGCTGGGTGACCGTCTCGGCGTCGGTCAGATTGCGGCGCACCCAGATGATCAGCAACGCGGGCAGCGCACCGGTCCAGAACAGCACCCGCCAGGCGAGGTCTTCGCTGACGAATTGGAAGACGAGCGTGTAGACCAGCACCGCCAAGCCCCAGCCGACCGCCCAGGCACTCTGCACGTAGGCCACCGTGCGGCCTCGATATTTGGTCTGCGCGTACTCGGCGACGAGGATCGCGCCCGCGGCCCATTCGCCGCCGAAGCCGAGACCCTGGAATGCCCGGAAGACCAGCAGCGTCTCGAAATTGGGTGCGAAACCGCACAACACGGTGAACAGGGTGTAGGTGGCGACGGTGAGTTGCAGCGTGCGCACTCGCCCGATCTTGTCGGCCAGCACGCCGGCCAGCGCGCCGCCGAGGGCGGACACCAGCAGGGTGACCGTGGTCAGCAGGCCCGCCTGGCCCGAGCTGATGACGAAGTACGACGAGATGGCGCCGAGCGCCAGCGGCAGCACCTGGAAGTCGTAGGCGTCCAAGCCATATCCGCCGAACGCGCCGAGGAAGGCCTTCTTGCCTTTGGCGCTCAACGTTCGGAACCAGTCGAAGGGTTGTGATTTTTCGGCCGGATCCACCGGGAGGTCTGTGGAAAGGCTCATGGCTGCCTCGCAATGCTCGAGCTCAGGAGAGCGACGTACGTCACAGCAGACTACGGATCGTTGAACGATTCTGCAATCCTAAGGTGGGATCGTCGGCTGGCGGTTCGATCACTGGGTTATGCTCGAACGGCAAAGTCACTGGTCCGCGGAGGTTTGCATGACAACACCGGTAGATCGGCCCGATCCCGTCTACACGGCGCTGTCCGAACACAAGGGGCTGCTCGCCCGGTCCAGTCGCAGTTCGCAAACCGCCGACATCGTGCGGGCCAGCATCCTGGACGGGTCGCTGCGGCCGGGAACCCGCCTGTCCGAGCCGGATATCTGTGCGGCCCTGGGAGTTTCGCGCAATACGCTGCGTGAAGCGTTTCGCTCGCTGATCGAGGAACGGCTCGTGACGCACGAGCTCAATCGTGGTGCCTTCGTGCGCATCCCGACCCCGGACGATGTCGCCGAGCTCTATCAGTGCCGCCGGGTGATCGAGGGTGCCGCGGTGCACGGTTTCGATCCAGCCGGCCAGCGGCCGACCGACCTCGCCGCCGCGCTCGCCCACGCGGATGCCTGTGCCGCCGAACAGGATTGGACCGGCGTCGGCACGGCCGACATCGACTTCCACAAGGCGATCGCCGCGCTGAACCGGAGCAGGCGGCTGGACGAGATGATGTCGAGCGTGTGGAACGAGCTGCGTCTGGTCTTCCATGTGATGGCCGATCCGCTGACCTTCCACGAGCCCTACCTGGCTCGCAATCACGAGATCTACGAGGCGATGGTCGGCGGTCGAACCGCCGAGGCCGAGCAGATGCTGGCCGATTACCTCAGCGACGCAGAGTCACATATTCGCGCGGCGTACACCCAGATTGTCGCCTGAGCTCTCAAGCATCCGCGCCGATTCCGACGAGTCCGTCGCGCCAGTTTCCGGCACCCTGAGCGCAATCCTGGTCACCGGGCCGCCGGCCGAGGACAGTGGGACGACTTGTCCCGTGTGTCTCGTGCCAGGAGAGGTCCTCATGTCCGACAGCAGTGCGCAATTCCAGCCGATCGAATCGCTGCTCGCGCAGACCGCAACCGAGTTGGGGGTGCGGTCGGTGTTGGTGATGCGGTCGACGCCGACGCATATGGCGGTGGAGGCGACGGCCGGTGCGGCGGAGGTGCATTACACAGTGGGTGCCGAAGGCAAGAAGGGCTCTGCCTTTCCGGAGGCGCACGAGCTGTACTGCGAGCGGGTGGTCGACAACGACACCGAACTGTTCGTGCGTGATTCGCGCGCCGACCCGGATTTCGCGGGGAACGAGGACGAAGTGGAGTTCGGCTTGGTCAACTACCTCGGGCTGGCCGTGCACAACCCGGACGGCAGCGTGTACGGCACCGTGTGCGTGCTCGACGACCAGGTCCGCGACTACACCGCCGGGGAACGAGCGCGGCTCGAGGAACTGCGCGCGGCGGCCGAACAGACCCTTGCCACGCGCCCCGCAGCGCTCTGAGCTGCGGCGCGACACGCGCAGAAAATCTACAGTCGCGACTGTAGACATTCCCGCACCACTGTTATATGGTTCATCCCGTCAGCAGAGAAGAAAGTCGCATTGGCCGGGTAGAGGATGAACTTCCCGGAATGAGATGAAGTGACTGAATACCCTCCCCTCCGGGTGGCTGACGACAGCGCCACCGGAGGGGAGGGACGTACACCACGAAAGGTAGGGAGCGGTGCCCGGTTCCGACACGCTCTCAGCGTTCGGACGGCATAGCGCGTATCGCAGCGCAAGCGGGCATCGCGGTTCCATGGATTGGAGGTGGTCGACAGTCCTAACGATGCGATCCCCACACCCCACCCTGCAGCACGGGATGTGGAAAGACGAAGCCGGTCACGATGACCGGCATGGTGAATAAACCCCCTCTGGGCCCCGGCGCCGCACGCGCCGGGGCCCAATTCTTGTTTCGCAGATAGGTATTCATGCAACAGACCCACGCCGACTCGGCAACCGACAACCCCGGCGCCAAACTTGACGACGACGACTATCCCGCCTACAGCATGGGCAGCGCCGCGGACGCCCTCGGCGTCACCCAGGCCTTCCTGCGCGCCCTCGACGCCGCCGAACTCCTGACCCCCCAACGCTCCGACGGCGGCCACCGCCGCTACTCCCGCTACCAACTGCGCATCGCCGCCCGAGTCCGCGAATTGGTCGACCAGGGCACCGCGCTCGACGCGGCCTGCCGCATCATCATTCTCGAAGACCAGCTCGCCGAAGCACAACGCATCAATTCGGAACTGCGCCGGAATCACGGACAGCATGCGGCCGGCTCCGGTCGCGATATCGCGCATTAGCCGTTGCGCTCAACAGGTTCGACCAGCTGATGCGCGGACAGGGGCGGTGGTAGACGCGGCCCCGGCTCATGCCCCGTTCGCGGTCAATGTGGCGACGCCCGGACCAGTCAGCAGCGCTGCTGCGGCCGAACGGCCCGTCGCGAGCAAGAGCAGTGCGCCTGCGGTCCCCTGGACGAGTTCACCCGCGCCCGTGGACCACTCGATGTCGGTCGCGACGAGGCGATAGCCCGACAGTCGCTCTTCGATGCCGAAACGATCGGCCGTTTCCCATACCCGGTCCAGCGCTGATCGGGCTGGTACGGAAGGCATCTCGTGGACGATGCCGAGCGGGATGGCGATGTCTTGGGCGTGCACGAGCACGTCCAGCAGGCGGTCGGCGGGGACTGTGCCGATCGGGACGAATCGGGACGGTGCGGTGGCGCGTAGCTCCGCGAGAAGCTGGCGGGTGCCGACGCGGTCGGCGTAGCGAATGGCGCTGTCGCGCAAGCCCCGATGCACATTGCCGCGGGCGCGCAGCAGATTGACCACTATCCAGCCGAGATTCGCCCGCGTCGACAGCACCAGATGCGCGACGACATCGCGGATGCGCCATCCCGCACAGAGCGATGCGTGGTCCCAGTCGGATTCGGTGCGGTCGGCGAGCAAGTCGGCCACATGCGCTCGTTCGGCGGCCACGGCCTGCCAGATCTGTTCGGTCGTCATGGATTCGGGGTGGTTCATGGGTCGATCCCTCTCACTCGAAGTTCCATTACGGTAGGAACTCCACCCGAGTGGAGGTTCAAGTCGATGTGACCGAGGACACCTGCCCTGCCGCGATGAGCATCGGCGAGTTGGCGCGCCGCACCGGGGTGCCCGTGCGGACGATCCGGTTCTATTGCGACAGCGGGATTCTGGAGTATCGCCGGACCGGCGGCGGGCATCGAATATTCGACTCCCCCGCCGCGGTGGACCGGCTGCTGCTGGTGCGCCGGTTACGTGCGCTGGGTGTGCCGCTGCCCGCGATCGTCGGCGTGCTCGACGGCGCCGAGTCGATCGGTGCGGTCGCGGCCGCCGAACGCGCCACCCTCGATGCCGAGCTCGAAGCGCTCCGGTGGCGCAGGGCGGCCCTGTTCGCCATCGAATGCGCACCGCCCGGCGAACGTGCGCGTCGCCTGGAACTGCTTGCCGCGGTGCAGGACCGGAGCTCGATCATCGATAGCGCCGTCGCATTCTGGCGGCCTATTCTCGGCCCGCTACCTCGCGAGCAGTTCGATTCGTTCATCGACATGAATCTGCCCGCGCTGCCGAGCGATCCCGCGCCGCATCGGTTGGTCGCCTACGCCGAGCTCACCGCACTCGCCACCGATCCGCGCGTCAAAACAGCGATGACGCAGCAGATCTGGCGATCGCGGCGCGCGAGAATCGCTGACCGCAGGCACTGGGCGACGGCCGTCGCCGACGTCTGCGAGATCGTGGCGCCACTGGTCGCCGCCCACGAAAGGCCCCGTCCGGGAGCGGAGCTCGACCAGTACGTGCACGCCCACGCGGCAGCCCGCCGTGAACGGGACACTCCCCGGTTCCGGCGCGCACTGCTCACCGGCACAGCGGACAGCGATCCTCGGCTGCACCGCTACTGGCGCCTCACGGCCGAGATCACCGGCACGGAGGCGACGGCCGGAGCCATTCACTACTGGCTGTCGGACGCGCTGCGGCAAACGATCTAGCGCCGCAACGGTTTCCTAGGCCCTGTGTCGAAGTCCGGCCGGATGCATCCGGGGGCTGGATCGTCGCCTGGCAAGGCGGAGGAGTTGCCGATACCGGGTTTGTATCGGCGACGACGACAACGCGGCCAGGCGGCGATCCAGCCCCCGGAGGCGCCGGATGGGACTTCGACACAGGGCCTAGCGGTCGCGGCCCGCCGCGGGGGTGGACGTCTTGCGGCTGGTGCGGGCGCGGCGCCGGGCGGCCTGCAGTTCGGCGAGTTCCTGTTCGAGGATCTCGGCGATGCGGAATTGGCCGGTGTCGTGGATTTCCGGGGTGGGGATGGCGGGGGCGTCCTTGCCGGGCTTGGTATCGGCTGGGGTGGTGGGCTTTTCGTCGGCCGGCCGCTTGACGGCGGCGGTCGGCGCGGTCGCGGACGGGCGTTCCGCCGACTTCACGGTGAGCTTGTCGGCGGTGGTGGCGGCCGGCTTGCTCGGCTTCGCCGGCGTGGCGATGGTCTTCGACGGCGCGGCCTGCTGAGCGGCGGCCTTGGTCGGGGTGGCCGACTTCTGGCTGGGGGCTGCCACGGCGGGCTTGGTCGCCGTGCTCGAGCCGTTCACCGGGGTGGCGGGCTTGCTGTCGGTGTCGCGCTTCTCGCCGTTCACGGGAGTGGCGGGCTTGCTCTTCGCGGCGGGCTCTTCGGGCGCCGGTGCCGGCACCGTGGGCTTGCGGTCGGAAGTGCTGGGCGCGGAGCCGTTTTCGGACTTCGCCGCGGGGCGGATGTCCTTGGTGTCGGCGAGGTCGCTGGCGAGGGTCGCGGCGGCCACCACCTTTGCCGAGGGCGGCGGGGTAGCGGAACGGAACGCCGAGCGGACGGGAGCGGCGGGCTCGGGTGTCGCCGCGTCGTCCTCGTCGGTGACCACGACGGTTTCGATCTCGGGTTCCACGGCATCGCCGGTTGGTCCGGCGCCCAGTTCCGCGAGCGGGTCCGGTTCGGCCTCGACGGTCAGCTCGGCGATGGAGTTGGACGCCATCACCTCCGCCGCCGAGCGGCGCAGCCGGTAGCTGGCGATCGCGGGCAGCGTGCGGCGGATCTGCTCGGCCGGGTCGGGCAGATCCCGGACCTGGTCGGTGGCGCGGTGGATGGCGAGCCCGTAGCGGGCGCTGGCGGCGTCGTGGATGAGCAGCGCGACACCGATCATCACCGGCGCGACGGCGTGCACGGCGGCGTCGTACCAATGCTCCGCACGCAGATACGGGTAGGTGTTCAGGGTGACGGTCAGCGACAGCAGCGCGACCTCGGCGGCGACGACCTGCTTACGGTTGTCGACGACACCCCACTCGGCCACCTTGTTCGTGCCGATCATGATGATGATCAGGCAGACGCTGATCATCGCTTCCAGCAGGTAGCTGAACCAGTACAGCGGGTCACCGGGACCGCCGGGCGCGATGTTGTGCTGGACGTTCACCGCGGACCACAGCATGCCCGCGCCGACGACACCGGCGAGCGCACGCAACGACCAGGCCCGATGCCGGTATAGCGAGGCGAGTTTGGCATGCGGGCTCGACTCACGGCGCTGCGCCGCAATTGCCTTGCGGGCCACCAGTAGATCTCGCATGTCGGCCTTCTCGATCGCTTCGGTGGTCTGCCTGGCGCGGTCGGCCGCCGACGCGGCGGCTTGAGCCTCTTTCCAGCGCTGACCACGGTCTTGCCCGCGAATCTTCTCGGCGAGCTCGCGTTCGGCCAGCAGCTCGTCCTCGGAGAGCGCTTCGGTCAACGCGGGATCGAATTGGTATGCCAGCCGGCCGCGGGCCTTCTCGACCCGCCTCGCCAGCTGTGTGACCTCGTCCTCAATGGGATGCTGGATGGTCATTTCGGCTCCAGGAGGAGATTCGATGGCAGACAAGTGATCACGCGTGGGAAGGCTACATCGCATTCGCCCGTGACGCACCGTTGCCAGCGAAAACCGTCGATTTGCCGGGTGAATGCGGCGTGCCGCCGCTGTGTTTCCCGGATGATCATAGAACAGGCACGACGATTCGCAACCGCTGTGTTGCCGGGGATCGACCGGTCGGCGGCGGTGCGGCGGCGGTCACTGCGCGCCGAGTGTCTTTGCACTGTCGGCGAATACGACGAGATCAGGAAAGGTCCGACTTCACTATGACCGGTTCGTCCGGCTCTCCACGATGAAACTCGCTGCGGTCGTGGCGCTCCCACCGATGTTGAGGGTGGCGAATCGACGGGCATCCGGCACTTGGTAGGCTCCTGCCTGCCCGGTGACCTGTTTATAGGCATCGAGCACCATTCGTACACCGGTCGCACCCACGGGATGGCCACCGCCGATCAATCCACCACCAGGATTGACCGGTATCCGGCCGTCACGCGTTATATCGCCGCCTGCCACGGCTTTCCAGCTCTCCCCCGGGCCGGTGATGCCGAGGTGGTCTATCGCCATGTACTCGGACATGGAGAAGCAGTCGTGCACCTCCACCCCGTCCACCGCGTCGATATCGGGCAGGCCGGCACGGCCGAGTGCGTCGAGCATTGTCCGACGCACATGAGGAAAGACATATGGGTCGTCGGCGCTGGCGCTTAGCTTTTGCGCCAACGGTAGGCCCGCCGTGCGATGGCCCCAGCCGCTGATCACCGCGCGGCTGTCGGGCCGTAAGTCGCTGCGCCGCGCCAGGAATCGGTCCGAGACCAGGACCACGGCGGCCGCACCGTCGGTCATTTGACTGCAATCCTGACGGCGTAGTCGACCGGCCACCGGCGGGTTCGCGGTGTCATCGGTGCCGAAGCTATCCGGGGTGAATGTCCAATTCCTGGTCTGTGCCAGCGGGTTGGTGCGTGCGTTGGCGATATTGAGCTCGCTGATGGCGCGCAGGTGGGTGCCGTCCAGGCCGTAGCGGCGGTCGTATTCGTCGGCGAGCTCGGCGAACATGGTGGGCCACACGAACTTCGTGTCCTGCGCCTCATGACCGACCCAGGCGGCGGCACCGAGATAGCCTGCCGCCACGTCGCCGGGCACGGTCTTCTCCAGCTCGGCGCCGATCACCAGGGCGCAGTCGTAGCGACCGGATTCGAGGTCGGTCATCGCGGCCAGCAGCGCCATACTGCCGGAGGCGCAGGCTGCTTCGTGCCTGCTCGCCGGTACGCCCCACAGTTCGGGGATGACCGTGGCGGGCATCCCGCCGAGTTGACCCTGGCCGGTGAACAACTGCCCGAACGCGTTGCCGACATGGATCACGCCGATCTCGTCCGGCGCGATGGTCGTTGTCGCGAGGGCTTGGCCGACTACGGTTTCCACGAGCGCGTCGAAGCCCTTGCCGTCGCGGTGCCAGTTGACGGCGAAATCGGTTTGGCTGCCGCCGAGTAGATGAATGGTGCTGGTGGACACGGGAACTCCTGTATGTCTGGGCTGAACGGTGCTTGTCTGATTCCGTTCAGGGCTGGTCGCCGGTCAATGTCGCTCGAAGGTCGCGTCGCAGCAGCTTGCCGACCGGGTTGCGGGGCAAGGTTTCGACGATCTCCAGTCGCTCGGGCAATTTGAAGGAGGCCACCTCGCGGGCGCGTAGGTGCCCGGTCAGGACGTCCAGCGTCACGGTCGCGTCGGGCGCGGGAACTACGAACGCGCAACACTTTTCGCCGAGCACCGGGTCCGGGTAGCCGACCACCGCTACGTCGGCTACGCCGGGCGCATCGGCAAGGAGGCCCTCGATCTCCGCCGGGGCGATGTTCATGCCGCCGCGGATGATGATCTCCTTGATCCGGTCTACGAAACGCAGGTATCGGCCGTCCTCGCCGCACAGCTCGAATACGTCTCCGCTGCACAGAAACCCGTCGTCGTCGAACGGTTCGGCCGAGGCGGTGCCGGGCAGGTAGCCGCCGAACACGGCCGGGCCCGCGAGCCGGAGTTCGCCGGTCCCACCGACTTCCGTAACCGTCGCGCCGGTGCTGACGTCGACGAGT
Organism: Nocardia suismassiliense; assembly: GCF_900269665.1. GTDB lineage: Bacteria > Actinomycetota > Actinomycetes > Mycobacteriales > Mycobacteriaceae > Nocardia > Nocardia suismassiliense. The sequence goes on along the minus strand of NZ_LT985361.1, from coordinate 3,165,638 downwards.
TTCACCGCCGTTCGGTCGGCGAGCCGGGACGCCCAGTGGACGCCTGGCGCGCCATAGCGCGGGAGGTACTGCGCGCGGATCTCCGGATCGGGGAAGTCGACGGGTGCGCCGAGCAGGCAAACGCCTTCGTTGGAACCGAAGAAGTTGAGCACCTCGATGCCCAACTGGTCCTGCCAGCCGCGCCCCACGCGCGGTGGCAGGGGTGCGCCCCCGGCCCCGACCCGCCGCAGCGACGACAGATCGGCCGATGCGCGCAGAGTCTCGTTGTGCAGCAACATCGTCAACAGTGCGGGCGGCATGCTGGTGTGCGTCACTCGATGTCGGGCGATCTGTCCGAGGAAGACCGGTAGATCCAGCGGATGGTGTTGCACCAGGTGTCCGCCGGTGAGCAGCCACGGCAGGAAGGATGCAGCGAAGCCCGCCATATTGACCATGGGGAAGGGGTTGAGCAGCACCGACTCCGGGGTGAGATGCAGTCCGTCCTGCACGCCCCAGGCCATGGCGAGCCAGTCGCCGTGGCAGCGGGGAATGCCCTTGGGTGCGGCTTCGGTGCCGCTGGTCCAGCAGATGGTTACGCGGTCGTTCACCGAAACCGTCAGTCCGCGAACATAGAACCGCAGCCGTTCCCGATCGGCGGTGTCGACCGGGTCGCCCAGCGGGATCGCGCCGTCTGGTACGCCGGGTCCGAAGGCGAAGACAGTGCCCCTGTCGCCCGCTACTTCCATTGCCTCGCGGGCGAGTTCGCGACCCGAGAGCTGACCTGCCGTGATGATCGCCGTCGCGTCGGCGGCGGAAACAATGCCGGACAGCTCGTGACGGCGGTAGGAGGCGGGCATGGGTGTCGCGACCGCGCCGAGCCGCCACAGCGCGAAATAGGTGGCTGTCAGCGCGATCGAATTCGGCAGCAGGACCGCGACGGTGTCGCCTTGCCGAATGCCATTGCGGTACAGCACTGCTGCGAGGTCAATGATGTGCTCGTCGAGTTCACGCCAGGACAGTGTCCGTGGTTCGGCACCTATCAACGCGGTGAGGTTGGCGGGATCGGTTACGGCGGGCGCGTCCGGCGTCGCGTCGATCCGACGCTGCAAAAGCTCCGGCAAAGTGTCGGGCTGCCACCACCCCCCCTCGCGAAATTCGCGCCCACCCTTTTCTGGGGGGGGGGGGCGCACCCTCCCCCCTCCGGCCGCGGGGTAAGAAGCGGCGGGGGGGGGTGCGGGCGTTCCGGAGGTTAACTCGGGCGTCGCGGAGCTCGCTGGGCGGGATGCCCACCCGCTGGGGGATGGGGGTGGAGAGGGCCCGCCGGGGCGGCGCGCGGCGGGGTCTGCGGGGAG
>NZ_LT985361.1:2815262-3164296 GCF_900269665.1 Nocardia suismassiliense | reverse complement strand
TCGGGCATGGGCTTGGTGCAACGCCAAATGCCATGGTTTATTCAGACGGAAGTCGGCAAACGAATGCATGCCTAGCCTCGTGGGCTCGAGGAGGTGTATATGAGGCAGATTCGAGACGCCGCAGCACCGCCGCGGAGCCCAGACCTAGGGCTGCGGGGATGGTGATCAGCGCGTGTTCGCCGCCCGTGCGCGTTAGTGCGTCGAGGGCTTGGACGATCAGGTTGCCGCCGGTGGCACCGAGGGGGTGGCCGACGGCGAGTGCGCCACCGGTCGGGTTGACCAGGTCCTCCTCGAGATCGAGCTCTCTGGTGAGCAGAATCGGTGTGACGGCGAAGGATTCGTTGGCCTCCACGACGTCCAGGTCGGCCGCAGTAAGGCCTGCTCGCGCGAGTGCTACCCGCGCCGCGGCGGCCGGGGCGGTGAGCAGTGGTGAGCGCACGGAAGTCTGTGCGGTGCCGATGATCCTGGCGATCGGCCGCCGACCGAGTAGCCGTGCCGCGCGGACGTTTCCCACGACCACCGCGGATGCACCGTCGGCGAGCTGCGGCGCGGTCGCGATGGTGTGTAGGCCGGCGGCGGGGCGCGGAGAATCGGGCAGGCGGCGCGCTACCCGCTCCCATGCGGGGTCGTCGCCGAACAAGGCTGGTAGTGCGGCGAAAGCGGCGCTGCTCGCGTCCGGCCGAGCGCCCTCGTCCGCGGCGAGCAGTACGGTACCGCCTTTGCGTACCGGCACTATGGACTCGGAAGTTGGTGCGGCAGTTGCCTTCTGGTGTGAGCGCACTGCGTAGGCGTCGAGTTCGGCGCGGGTGATGCCGTAGGAGGCGGCGGTGAGGTCGGCGGACACGCCGATGGTTACGAAACCGGTGCGTTCACCGAGATCGGTGTCGGTGGTGATGGCCGGGCGATCCGACAGCATCGGCACCCGGGACATCGACTCCACCCCACCCGCGACGATCACGCCCGCATAGCCTGCGGCGACCCGGGCTGCGGCGCTCTCGATGGCGTCGAGTCCGGAACAGCACAGCCGCGAGACGACGCCGCCGGGCACTCGGTCCGGCCAGCCGGCCCACAGCGCCGCGGCACGGGCCAGGTTTCCGCCCTGCTCCCCTACCGTCGTGCTGATGCCGACCAGGATGTCGTCGACGGAATCCGCACTCAGCGAGCGGCTTTCGAGTGCGCTGAGTAGTTGTGCGAACAGTTCGTACGGCGGAACCTCGGCGAGCGTGCCGCCTGCTTTACGAACTCGTCCCCTGGGCAGCCGGACGGCGTCGTAAATGTAGGCTTCAGTCATGGTCGATCCTCGCCAGCGTTTCCAGCGTGTGGTGACCGGCGGGATCCTCGGCCGAAGTGGCAGGCACGACGACGATCTCGTCGGCACCCGCGCGGCGATACGCGTCGAGGCGGTCGGCCAATGCGGCAGCGTCGCCGAACATGCCTACGGCAGCGGGCAATTCGTCGGGCACGGCGGCCAGGACATCGCGCGGGTGTGCACCGCTGTGCGCCAGCCGCACCACCTCGCCAAAGCCTGCCTCCTCGAACATGGCGTCATAGCCGGGCGCCCGCAGATAGCCCACCACACCGCGGCGCACGGTGGCGCGCATGTCGGCGGTCGGGTCCGCTGCGGCGGTGACCCACACCGAGATCGCTGGGCTCGGTAAGCCCGCGTCGGCGGCGGCCGTCCGCACCAGTTCGGCACACCGCGACACCTGTTCCGGCGTAACCAGATTCAGCACCACACGATCGGCTGTGCGAGCGGCGGCAACCAGCGCACGCGCACCAAAGGCGGCCACGGCGATCGACGAGTGCGTCGGCGCAAGCCGGAGCCGGTAGCCTTTGATGCGCTCCACCGCGCCATCGAAATCGGCCTTCTCCCCCGCGAGCAACCCACGCAGGATGCGCGCCGTTTCCTCCAGATGTACTGCCGTGCGGTTTCTTTCACGTCCGTGCCAGCCGCTCACGACCACGGTGCTCGAGCTGCCGATGGCGACGTCGACGGACCGGCCGGTGAGCGCCGCCACGCTCGCCACACCCATCGCAATCGTGGCGGGACTGCGGACATCGACGGCAAACGGACCGAGGCACAGCGGGATTCGGCCGGGTGCCATTCCGACGGCGGTGGCCAGCGCGAACGCGTCGAAAGTCGCCATCTCCCCGATCCACAGCCGGTGGTACCCGAACTTCTCGGCCACTTCGGCGACGGCGAGGGCATCCAGCGGATCGCGGTCCTGCCAATACGGCAGGCTCACGCTCAGCCGGGGCCGGTCGGTGCTCACTCGGCGGTTTGCGCGGCGGCGCGCATCCGGTCACCACTGACCCAGGTGGCGTGGAAACCGAGGGGCACGCGAGTTGGCAAGCCCAGGCGGCACATCGGTCCTGCGGCGAGGTCGGCGGCGTCGTAGATCCATACCTCCGACAGCTGGGTGTGGCTGTTGAAGGCGAACATGGTCAGCCAGGCGTCGTCCTCGTCGCGCGCGTCCGGGCGGGGCACCACGGCGAGTTCGCTGCCGAAGATTCCGTCACCGAACGGCTGGGTCTGCTTGGCGCCGGTGCGCAGGTCGTACTTGATCACCGCGTCGAAGAGCATGGTGCTGTCCACCGACAGCCGCATCTGATACGACCAGCGGCCGCGCTGCCCGGTGCTGCCCTGATCGATGGCCGGGAACTCGGTGTTGACGTCGTCCATGACCTCTTCGATGGTGGCGCCGGTGCGTAAGTCGAAGCGGTACTTGTGCAGTTTCGCCTCGGGTCGCAGGTAGGCGAGCAGCTGTGCGAGTGGGTTCGCGCGGTCCGATACCGGGCTCGGCTTCGAGACCCGGCAGACCACCATGACGATCTCGTCGCCGTCCTCCCACGCGTTGACCGTGTGATAGATGTAGCCGGGCGCGGCCTCGAACCAGCGCACCTGCGTGCCGTCGCCGCGGCGAGGCAGCACCGCGAAACGGCTGGGCAGCGTGCGGTCGAAGAACAGCTTGAACCGGCCCGCGGCGGCGGCCCTCGGGTCGTTGTAGAGCGGCAGATCCATCAGGATCGAATAGTTCTCGGTGATCGCCATGTCGTGCGGCAGCCGCGGTCCCGGTAGCTCGAGCCCGGTGTAGTGGGTGACCGTGCCGGAGGGGTCGGCGACGCCGTAGCGCAGGTACGGCGCGTGGATGCCGTAGTCGAAGAAGATGAACTCCTCGGTGCGCTCGTCGACCTTGGCGTGTGCGGATACCTCGCCGGGCAGCGTGCCGCCGAAGGTGTCGACGCCGCGGGTCTCCAGGCTGATCGGGTCCAGCGCATAGGGTTTGCCCGAGCGGTACCACAGCGAGAGCAGATTGCCGTGGTGAAAAACGACGTCGGTGTTGGCGGAGTTGCGTTCCCTGCGGTCGCCCGGCGGGTTGTCGTCCCACGGCTCGATCACCCCGCGCCACAACGCCGTTCCCGCCGCACGCTCGGCCTCGAACTCGGTGGTGCGGATGTAACGATTGCGGTAGGTGGCCTTGCCGTTCTCGAAATGCACCGCGTGCAACATGCCGTCGCCGTCGAACCAGTGGTAGCGACCGAGGGGTGCGAACTGCGGGTTGGGGCCGTTGCGCACGTAGACACCGTCGAGGTCGGCGGGCAGTTCGCCGTGCAGGACGGCGAGGTCGGTTGCGGTGATCTCGTCGGCGGTCGGCGCGTACATGCCTTCCAGATACGGATTGGTCAGTGCTTGCGCGGCCGGCGCGATGAGTTCTTCCTTGAGCGTCACGATGCTTTACCCTCCACTACAGTTAATGAAGTGATACGCGTCTCAACGCAGGGTGTCAAGAGTGCCTGGTCGGCCGATCAGGCGAGGCGGTCGAGAACGGCCTGGGAGACCGGTTCGAACCGGACGTCGGTGCGCTCGAGTCGGGCGTCGCAGCCGCGGCAGCGCAGAGCCGGCACCAAGTCGGCACCGCACGCGCGGTGCCGGATACGCAAACCCGGTTCGGGCGCTTCGGGATGCGCCCGTGCCGACCACGCGAGCAGGAAAGCGAAGATCGGGAACAGCGCGCGCCCACGCGGAGTCAGCCGATATTCGCGGCCCGCGCCTTCGCCGGATCGGTACAGGATCTCGGCTTCGCACAGGCGAGTGAGCCGCTCGGTCAACGTGGTCGGTGACATGTTCATGGCCGTGCGGAAATCGCCGAATCGCCGCATGCCCGCCAGCGCGAGACCGGTCACGGTGGCGCTCCATCGGTCGCCGATCGCGGCCATGACCTCGTCGAATTGCATATCGCTTCGCGCGGAAACGGGGGCGCGGGCGCGGCGCCTGCCGCTGGAGGTGAAGCGCCCCAACGCGTCGTCGCCGAGTTCGACATCGGTGTCGCGCGGAGTCACCGGGTGGCCGCAGGTTCGGCACATCAGCACCGGCGGTCCCCGGTGTCCGCACGCGTCGTGCACCAAGTCGGGGTGCAGCGCGCCCTCGGCGGTCCATTCGCGCTGCCAGCCCCAGAGGGAGACGAGGATTTCCCAAGTGGCGCGGCCCAGGTCGGTCAGCAGATAGTCGAATCTGTCCGAGGCCCCGGCTTGCGGTGTGCGGACGAGAACGCCTGCGTCGACAAGGGCCGTGAGCCGCGCGGTGAGTACGGCGGGAGGGGCGCCGGTGCGCTCGATCCACTGGTTGAACCGGCTGGTGCGGTTGACGAAGGCGTGGCGCAGGATTGTCAGCGTCAAGCGGTCGCCGAGTAAGTCGAAGGTCGCGGCGACAGGGTGCGGAGTGGGTCGCCCGGCACCGATCGGCTCATCCGCCATCCGCGCGTTCACCTCCACATTTCACGTCCACGATTTGCACTTCGTTAACTGTAGTGGAAATTGCTGCTGACAGTGGAGGCTCGGCCGCAGGTTACCTCTAGTGCACGCCGCCGACTGAAGCCGCCGGACTCGTCGGCCACTGTCCCGCCTGCCCGTCATGGGGGCGGTTGGTTGGGGGCGTACTGCTTCACGATCCATCGACAGATCGCCTCCACGACGTAAGCCCGCTCGGCGTCGTCGAGTTCGTGCCCGGCCGGAATGTCGTGCCAGCGCGCGAGACAGGTACGGCAGCACGTCGCGGTGGCGTGCTGAGCGACGAAGACCGGGTGTCCGCGATAGGGCGTCTGCCGACCGTCGTTGGCCGGTTCGGCCGGGGCCAGCCTGCGAGCGATCAGATCCTCGGCGTGCTTGCGCACGGTGTTGATCCCGCGCAGATCGACAACCGCGCGGTCCCGTCCGCGTAATCGGAACTTCGCGCGGAAATGGTGCTGGCCGATCCGGTCCAGTCGGTCGTCGAGTTCGTCCGTCATAGGTCTGAGATATTCGAGCGCCGCCCGGAACCGACCAGCGTCGCCCTGATAGTCACGAAACAGACGCTATCAGTAGAGACCACCACAGCCTGAGGCCATCCGCACCAGAACCGCAGCCCCCTGCTCGACCGTGAGAAGCCGGTGTGGTTGTTGCCGGCGTTGTCCGACATCGCCTCACATTTTCTCCGGCCGCATCGTCGGATTACCGACAGCACAAGGCCTGCTGCCGGGTAACCGGCTTGCGGCCGGCCATCCCGAACGGAGACACGATGACCTCGAATGAAGCTCAGATCAGGGCGTTCCTGGAGCGCCGCACCGATGCGCAGCGGTCGAGGGACATCGATCTGCTCATGTCGTTCTACTCACCTGACATCGTCTATTACGACGCCGTAGCACCCTTGCGATTCACCGGGGCCGACGAGGTGCGCCGCAACTTCTTGCGGTGGTTCGACGGGTACGTCGGCCCCATCGGCTTGGAAACGCACGACCTGACCATCGTCACCACCGAAGACACAGCCTTCGCCAACATGCTTCATCTGGACTCGGGAAAGCGCCGAGGCGGGATCGAGTTGCCGATATGGGTGCGAGAAACGGTCTGCCTGCGACGGTTGAATGGCACCTGGGCTATTACGCACGAGCACATCTCGATCCCGATCAACCCGGCGAACTTTCAGATCTGGTTCGCCTCCGAGAAGGACGCGCCCGCTCGGGGCGGTGGCCGTTCGATATTCGGGCTGGTCACCAGCAGCGTGCGCACGCGTCTCAGCTTGCGGCGTGGAGCGTTTGGAAAACCGGCGTAACACCTCCATCCGCTGCTTCAACACCTCACCTGAGACCACCCTCGACGCCCCCCGTCGAGCGGCCGCTGTGAAACGCAGTGCGGCCGAACGAGAGCCGGTCGATCGAGCAGAGTCATCGGCTGCGGTTCGAGCTGTCCGCGGCAACGTGCGGCCTGGTTGTGAGAGCCGATTATTCGTTGTCGCGCAGGAGCCGGCGGGTGTAGCGTGCTGGGCATGCAGCGCGCTCAATTCACGACGACGCCGGACGACGTCCCGGCGCGCTGAACTACGTTCTGATCAAAGCCCCGGGCGGATGCCCGGGGCTTTTCCGTGCGCTCATCCGCCCTTTCGCAGGAGGAGATCCGCATGCACGATCACCGAAAATTGGGCCGAGAACTCGGCTTGTTCGATACCGACCCGTTGATCGGGGCCGGGCTGCCGTACTGGTTACCGGACGGCGCGATCGTGCGCCACAGCCTCGAGGAGTACATCCGCACTGTGGAGCGACAGGCGGGCTATCAGCATGTGTACTCACCGGTCCTGGGCAAACGTGAATTGTATGAAATCTCCGGGCACTGGGCGCATTACCGCGACGACATGTACCCGGCAATGGACCTCGGTGGCGAGCAGCTGGTGCTACGCCCCAGCCTGTGCCCGCATCACGCGCTGATGTATCGGTCGCGCTCGCACAGCTACCGTGAGCTTCCGCTGCGAATGGCTGAGCTCGGCGCGATGTACCGTTCCGAATTATCCGGAGTGCTCGGTGGTTTGGCTCGGGTCCGCTGCATCCAGCTCAATGATGCCCACATCTTCTGCACTCTCGATCAGGTTGGCGAGGAGGTCGCCGGCGCGCTGGCATTGATCGGCTCGGCGTACCGGGCGATGGGTATCAGCACCGAGCGCTACCGGCTGTCGCTTCCCGGTGCCGGCGGGAAATACGTTGCGGCGCCGGATATGTGGCGGCAGGCGAGCAAAATCCTGGGCGAGGTACTCGACCGATCCGGCGTGCCCTACGAAGCCGTCGAGGGTGAGGCCGCGTTCTACGGCCCGAAAATCGATGTCCAGGTGAGCGATCACGCCGGTCGGGAATCGACTCTGTCCACCATTCAGGTCGACTTCTACCAGCCCGAGCAGTTCGACCTGCACTACACCGGCGCCGATGGCGCCAAACATCGGCCGGTCATGGTGCACCGCAGCATCATCGGCAGTGTCGAGCGTGCCGTTGCCCACCTGATCGAGCAACATGGCGGCGCCTTTCCCGCCTGGCTTGCTCCACTGCAGGCAGTGGTATTGCCGATACACGAGGCCGAGAGGTCCGCGGCCCTCGATCTTCGTGACCGTTGCCGCGCAGCCGGTTTACGCGTGCAACTGATAGACGCGGACGCAGGGAGCCTGGCCGCCCGGGTACGCGAAACCCGGCTCGTGCCATACCAGCTCATCCTCGGCCCCGCCGAGACCAGCAACGGCGAAGTTGCCGTACGGCTGCGAGATGGACGCCGTTTGCCTGCCCAACCGGTGCACGCCGCAGTGGCACATATTCGCGCATTGATCGAAAGCCGCGACACCAGGTTGTGGTCCGAATAACCCCGGGCTACCGGTGGCCGACTGACCACGCCCCTTTGACGGGCGTCACGCACCTGCCGCAGCGCGGTGTGCGCGTCATGCGTCCGCGCGGCAAGTACAAAGATATGTCGACGACGTCGTGTCGGCTCCGACGTTTCAGGTAAGGATGGGTCATCCGGGCGCATCCGTGATCGTGAAGGAGCCGTGATGAAGTACGTGATCCTGATTCACTCCAACCCGCAGCCTTGGGGGCATCCGACGAGCGACTATCTGCCGGAGTACCAGGCGATGTCGCAGGCAGAGCGGGACCGGGTGAACTCCGATTTCGAGAAGTTGCTCGGCGAGATGCATGAGAAGGGTGAGCTGCTGACGGGGGAGGCGCTGGGGGCGCCCGAGTCGTCGCGGCTGTACCGGTGGGGTGACGGCAAACCATTGGTGAGCGATGGACCGTATTCGGAGGCCAAGGAGCACTTGGCGGGGTTCTTCCTGATCGACGTCGAAAACCACAGTCGCGCAGAGGAGATCGCCGCGCAGTTCGCCGGTCCCGGTGAAACCGTCGAATTGCGGCCCGCGATGGGGCCGGGCAGCGACGACCAGTGAGCAACCGGGTGGTGCAGGACGTGTGGCGGCACGAGTCGCCGCATGTCCTGGCCGCCCTGCTGCGCAGGCATGGCGACCTCGGTGACTGCGAGGATGCCGCCCAGGAAGCGGCCGAGGCGGCGACGGTGCAGTGGGGTCGCGACGGGGTGCCCGCTAATGCGCGGGGCTGGTTGATCACCGTGGCGTCGCGGCGCTTGATCGACCGGGTGCGGGCGGACCAGGCACGCGCGAGACGCGAAGCGGCCGTGGCCGTCGCACAGCCGAGTGACGCGTACGTGGTGGCGTCGGTGGATCAGGCGAGCGCGGACGACAGCGACGACATGCTGCGGATGCTCGTGCTCTGCTGCCACCCGAGTCTGAGCCGCTCATCGCAGGTCGCGTTGACCCTGCACGCCGTGTGCGGTCTGGGAGCCGGCGAGATCGCCGCCGCCTACCTCGTGCCGCCGCGCACCATGACCCAACGTCTCACCCGGGCCCGGTCGACCCTGCGGTCGGCCGGTGCGGTTTTCGAGCTCCCGAGCCGATCGGACCTACCCTCGCGCATCGCGTCCGTACTCGATGTGTGCCATCTGCTGTTCACCGAGGGCCACACCCGTTCTGCCGGTGGTGCACTGATGGATTGGAGCCTGACCGCAGAAGCGATCCGGCTCACCCGTCAATTACATTGCGCGATACCCGATCACGACGAAGTCGCGGGAGCGCTGGCCCTCATGCTGCTCACCCACGCCCGAGCAACGACCCGCACCGAGGACGGCAACCTGGTACCGCTGGCCGAACAGAACCGTTCCCGCTGGGACCGGGACCTGATCGCGGAGGGTGTCGGCATCTTGGAGCGGGTCCTGCCGCGCGGCCACGTCGGCCGGTTCCAATTGCAGGCAGCGATCGCCGCGGTGCACGCGGAGTCACCCACCTGGGAGCGCACCGACTGGCCGCAGATCAGCATCCTCTACGCCATGCTCGACCGAGTCGCACCCAGCCCGGTCGTGACGCTCAACCGCGCCGTCGCTGTCAGCATGGCCGTCGGCCCACAGCAAGGTTTGGACCTGATCGCTCCCCTGCTCGACAACCCGTCGATGCGGCGTCATCACCGGACTCACGCGGTACGCGCACACCTATTGGAAATGATCGGCGACCTGACGGGCGCCACCGACAGCTACCGGCGGGCCGCGCAACTCGCCACGAGCATCCCCGAACAGCGATACCTCAACGATCGCCTGCGTCGCCTGGTCGGGTCGAGTTAGTCACGGATGCCCGAGCGCCGCAAGGGGATTGACGTCGGCGACCGCGATCCACCAGCTTGCCCGCGCCGCCGATCAGGCGCCGCCCTTGGCGAGGTAGTCGGCGGGGTCGTACAGGATGCACAGTCGCTGGATCTTCCCCTCGGCGAAGGTGAAGAACTCGCTGAGCCGAGAGGCGCCTTCGGGCAGGTGGGCGTCATAGAGCACAGCGGTGCCGTCGGGGCCGTGCACCTCCTGGATCAGGTCGATCTTCTGGACATTCGCGATGAATCCCCGCACTCCCTGCAAAAACCGCGCCGCTCCTATCATCTGCCCAGCGATCGGACCCTCGAAGTGCAGGTCTTCGGCGAGCAGCGGCGCCAGATCCCCGCCGTCCCCGTACTTTTCGATCCCGCCCGTGAGGATCCGGTAGTACTCCCTGAGTACGGCGGGTGCCTTATCGCTGACGACGGTCATGGTGATCTCCCATTGCCTCGGAATATAGTTTAGAAAATAAACCACTTGGTAGATATTTTCAACCACTCTGCTAGGGTGCCGATATGCGCTCGTACAACCAGTTCTGCTCGATGGCACGCGCCCTCGACCTGGTCGGCGACCGCTGGATACTGCTGATCGTCCGCGAGCTGCTCACCCAGGGTCCCTGCCGCTTCTCCGACTTGCGCCGCGGGCTGCCAGGCATCGCCAGCAATCTGCTGGCCGACCGCCTCCGCGACATGGAGAGCACCGGGCTGATCGCCCGGCACGACGAACCGCCGCCGGTCGCTGCCACACTGATCAGCCTCACCGACCGCGGCCGAGACCTCGGGGGTGTGGTCCGCGAGCTGACCCGCTGGGGCGCCCCGCTGATGGCCGTTCCGCCGGACGACGACGAGTTCCGGGTGCATTGGTTCTCGCTACCGCTGCGCCACCTGTGCACGGACGCCACACCCGGCGAACCGGCGAGCGTCGTGCGCCTCGGCGACCTGAGCGACGGTTGCGACATCATCGCCGACCGTGGTCGGATCGAGGTACGCCCGTGCTCGACCGACCGTCGACCCGACGCGACGGTCACCGCGCCGCCACAGGTGTTCGTCGCGCTCTTCACCGCAGCGGTGGCCCTGCGGACGGCGATGACGATGGGGCTGGTCGTCGAGGGCTCCGTCGCAGCCCTCGAACGTGTGCTGCCCCGTGGCGCCGATGACTGACGCGCCTAACGGCGACAACGGTTTTGGACCACAGCTACCGCAGCGCGACCAGCGGCTCGTTGAAGACTGGTGTCAGGTTCAGATCCCGGCCAGGATCTGAACCAGGTGTCCGAGGGATGTGCAGGCTCACGCGGTTGCCGACTGGGGTAGATCAAATCGTTTGTCGGAGCGGGCTTGTCCAGCTACCCGACCAACTCAACGGATTACCACCGACTCCACTTCGAGATCGATGTCGAGACGGCGCAGCATTTCTCGGAACTCGGTCGCCGGGTAACGCTCGTTCTCGGTGACCAAGCCGAGGACGGTGCCGGTGCCCGGTACCGAGAGCGGGCGGATCTGGTCCACTACCCCTTCGATCGGGTCGAAGAGGTGCAACTCTGGGCGGGCGCGCTCGAAATAGTCACGTAGCCAAGGCAAATGCGTGCTCGACAGTGTTATCGCATCGATGGCGGGATGTGCTGCGAGAAGCGCGTCCAGGAAGTCACTGATCACCGACGCGGTGTGTTCGCGTCGGAACAGGAAGTCGCCGCTCTCCACCAGTTCGACCAATGATGACGCGTTGACCGCGTAGATCCGATCGATCGCCGAACCTGCTGCGGTGCGCAGGAATTCGGCCAGCTCGGCACTCTCTACCAACGAACGCACGCCGAGCACCGCGACCTCGCAGGCGGTGGCCAGCGCCTCCGCGATCGGCGGGCGCACCCCGAAGATCGGGACGGGGCTGTGCAAGTCGTCGAAGATGGTCACCGACGGCGCGTTGGAGGCCAGCAGGATGGCGCTCGGTGCGAACTCGGCGAGGAAGCGCACCGCGCGGTCGACCACGGTCAGCAGTTCGGTTCTGGTCTTCGCGCCGTAGGGGAAGCTGGCGCGGTCGGCGAGGTAGACGAGGTCGCGGTCGGGCAGGCGCCGGTGCAGCAGTTCCACCGCCGAATAACTGCCGAGGCCCGCGTCGAAGACGGCGATCGGCTGCCGTAGAGAGGTCACCCGCTGATCTTGCCGTGCGCTGGTCGCGGGTGCCTGCCAGACTCGGCGGATGACCGATTCTCGTGATGCCGACGCGACCCGGCTGGCTGCCGCTTCGCTGGCCCAGGGTGATCCGACCGGGTGGTTCGAGCGGCTGTATGCGGCCGCCTCCGAGGGTGCCGCGGTGGTGCCGTGGGATGCCGACGAGCCGAATCCGCTGCTGGTCGACTGGATCGAGCGGCATGAGCGGGCCGATCGCGGGATGCGGGCCGTGGTGGTCGGGTGCGGGTTGGGGCGCGATGCCGAGCATCTGGCCGGGCTCGGGTTCGAGACGACCGCGTTCGATGTGTCGGAGACCGCGATACAGACTGCGCGGGAACGCTTTCCGGCGTCCACGGTGAACTATCAGGTCGCCGATCTGCTCGCGCCGCCCGCCGAGTGGGCGGGTGCGTTCGACTTGGTTGTCGAGTCGATCACCGTGCAGTCGCTGCCCGTCTCGGTGCGGGAAGTCGCGACAGCGAATGTCGCGCGGATGGTGGCGCCCGGTGGCGAACTGCTGGTCATTGCGGCTATTCGCGAAGAAGGTGTGGAGGTGGACGGGCCGCCCTGGCCGCTCACCCGGGCCGAGATCGACGCGTTCGCGGTCGGGGATCTGCGGTCGGTGCGGGCGGAGCAGGTGGCTCGGCCGGACAAGCCGGGGTTCGCGCGGTGGCGCGCGGTGTTCCAGCGGAGCTGAGAGCTGCGCGTCTCGGACGACGACGGCAGGATGGGTGGGGTGACCGACAACGGCCTGGTCTGGTACGCGGCGTACGGGTCGAACATGCACCTGAGCCGACTGCGGTGTTACCTCAACGGAGGTACGCCGGAGGGCGGCGCGCGGGCCATGCTCGGCTGCCGCGACCCGGCCGAGCCCGTCCGCTCGGTGCCCATCATGCTGCCGGGCCTGCTGTATTTCGCCACCGAATCCCTGATCTGGACCGGCGGCCGCGCGTTCTACGACCCGGAGGGGCCGGGCGAGACCGCGGCCCGCGCCTACCTGCTCACCGCCGCGCAATTCTCCGACATCGCGGCCCAAGAGATGTACCGGGCGCCGGGCACAGACCTGGACCTGACCGAAGTGATCAGCACCGGCCGCGCTCCCCTCGGCCCCGGACGCTACGAAACTCTCTCCTACGCAGGAACATTGGTCGACCATCCGATAATCACCTGCACCGCCCCCTGGCGCCACACCGATCTCCCCGGCAANTGGTAAGTCTTGCCCCGGAGTTCGACAGTGACCTGCGGATTCGCCTTGATGTTGTACCACCAGGCCGGGTACTTGTCCTCGATGAACGAGCTCACGAACATGGTCTCGCCCCGATACAGCGGACCCAACGGAGTCGTGTGCCGCTTACCGCTCTTGGCTCCCGTGGTGGTCAGCAGGATGAGGTCCCCGCCCGCATAAGCCCCGCCCACCTTGCCCGAGTTCTCCCGGAACTCCTTGATCACATCATCGTTCCAGTTCGCGATGCCACCCTGCTCATCCCAAGCCTGGTTCCACGGCGCGTTCGGATCGTTGTAGTCGGTGATCTCGGTCTGCTCCGGCTGGCCCGCAGTCGCTTCGGTTTCGCTCATGAGTCGAGTATGTCGCGGGGGTAGGACAGTTACAGTCCTAACTCGGCGAGAGATCGTCACGCGACCACCATCGTTTTTGGCGCAGCGTCATTCATCGGAGTCAACTATCCAGTTCATATCGGTACCACTGCCGGTGGTTACCGTCTTCGTGCAACCACAGAGTCGAGTCACGTCCGATCTTCCCGCGCGCCCAGACCTTGGATCGGCGGGCGTCCGGTAGGACGAGTTCTTCGTTTTCGGTCTCGGTGATCACTCCATCCTGGAGCTCGCCTTTGCGAATCATCCAGCTCAACTTCCCTTTGCGGCGATGCTGGTCGAAGAAACCGAAGGTCGCGTCCGATACCACTAAGCCACCACAGCTGGTGATCGAGTTCTCGGTGATCGATCGGACTCTGTTGGCGTCCATTTCCACCAGCGGGAACTTGGTGTAGGGGCAGGCGTAGGTGCGGGTTCGGCCGACATTCACCGCGTAGCAGTCACACCAGTCGACCTGATTTCCGGTGTCATCGGAGGCGAACCAGGGGGAACTGTCCAGGGTGTCCCAGCGCGCGAGGCCGATCATGTGCCCGGTGCCCCAGGTGCCGTCTGGTTCGGCGAAGACGAAGGTGGATTCGTCGCGATAGCTGATCCAGATTCGCCCGTAGGGGTCGGTGAGCAATTCCGCGATCGCGTCTCCGGCGTAGCAGGAGCCCTGTTGGTGTCCCGTGCTGTCGAAAGCAACAAGGTTGCGGGGCAACGTAGAGGCAGTGGGCTGCACTCGTTCGATTCGTCCGGCACCCAGGATGATTCCGTCACCGAGGACATCGATCTGGCTGAACCATTGATCGAGGCCGTGCAGCGGAATTTCATCGACGTCGCCGTTGTCACAGATCACAACGGTTGCGTCATAGTGTGGGATCGGCGCGCGTGCCGAGGGGACTTGTGCGGGATCGATGAGCACGGCCAGTAGCCGGCCCAGGTGATCGATCGTGGCGGCGAGAACTTCGAACCGCGCGTAGCGCTGCGGCAGCGTTGCGTGCAGCACCAGCTGGCGTTCAGCGGCCATCGGCCTTTCCGGTTGTCATGGGTCGATGATCGCACCGATCAGTCGCGGATGCCCAATTCCGTTGAGGCACAGCCTGTACCCGACAGCCGCACGCGCCTGGTCGCTTGCGCGCGATAAACCCGATGACGTTCATCGGCCATCCCTCGATAATGGCCGACGTGGAAGAAGTCGAGGTCATCGTCGCCCATCATGAGTGCGCGACCTTGCGTGTCGGTGACGTGTTCTTGAAGATCGATGCTGATCAGACGCGCACCGACGTCGAGGTCGAGGCGATGGCTCTGGCGCCGATCCCGACTCCGGAGGTGCTGTGGCGCAAGCCGCCGGTGCTCGCGCTTGCCGCCCTCCCGGGTGTGGCACTGGGCCGCCTCGGCGAGCCGTCGACCGCGTCGCCGGCGGCGTGGGCCGCGGCGGGTGCCGCCGTCCGGATGCTGCACGACGCGCCGCTGCCACCATGGCCCGGTCGCAGCCTCGACGAGATCGCGTCGCACCTCGTCCGCGAATGCGCATGGCTGCGCATGAACGACGTCCTGCCCGCCGAAGTGATCACGCGCAACCGCGCGATTGCAGAGACTGCGCTGCGGCCGTGGACACCGGTGTTCACGCACGGCGACTTGCAGGTCGCCCATGTGTTCGTCGCCGATGACGAGGTCACCGGCGTGCTCGACTGGTCCGAGGCGGCCCAGGGCGACGCCCTGTACGACCTCGCCACCTTGACACTCGGACATCAGGAGCACCTCGGCGACGTCATCGCCGGCTACGGCACCGACGTCGACCTCGAGGTGATCCGCGCGTGGTGGTCGTTACGAAGCCTGCGGGGGGTGCGCTGGCTGGTCCGGCACGGCTTCGATCCGACCTCGCCGGGCTGCGAGGTCGATGTGCTGCGAGCACAGGCCTGAATCAGATCCGCGACGGCTGCGGGGCGGCTCAGGCAGTGGTCATGCCGAGGTTTTCGGGAGTGAACAGGTAGCGGGTGAACCAGTGCGGCAGGTCGCGCTGAAGTGCGTGGTCACCGTGGATCTGGACGCCGGGTTGTTGCAGCAGTTGCTGCCAGGACAGATTGCCGAGCCACCATTCGGTCGCGGCTCGGGTCGGTGTGGTGAGCCAGAGGTCGACGGGTGCGCCGGTGTCGTCGCGGCACAGGTCCACGCCGGTCCGGGACAGGTGTAGCCAGAACCTGCGGTCGGAGGTCGGTCGATCGGTGAATTCGATGGCGAGCACGACTTGACGGGCGGGCAGTGCGGCGGCATCGACACGGCGGCGCATGTCCCAGGTGAGGGCGGCGGTGTCGAGATGTCCTTCGCTCAGGGCGGCGCTGTCGGTGGTGATGGCCCATCGGGCCAGTTCGCGGACCACGGGGGCGAGTGCGAGGCCGACTTCAGTGAGGCGGTAGCCGTCGATGACGCCTGCAGCGCGCAGCACCCGCAGTCGCGCTGACAGAGTTGCTCGCGGGATCCGCGGCAATCCTCGGCATAGGTCACCGAAGCTGGATGCACCGAGCAGCAGTTCCCGGACGATCAACAACGTCCACCGCTCACCGAGCACATCCAGTGCCCGCGCCACAGCGCAGAACTGTCCATAACCACTCACACCAGCAGCGTATGTACCGCCTGCTCGCAGCGCAGTTCAGAAATTGAACTTCCGGCTCCGGTGCGGCGCATCGATGATCGGCAATGTCGATGAAGGCGTCGGAAGGACGAGCAATCATGGAAATCGGTAGCAGCGTACTGACAGCGATCGGTCACACACCGCTGGTGCGATTGCGCAGAGTGGTGCCCGCCGACTGCGCGACCATTCTGGTCAAGGTCGAGGGCAGCAACCCGACCGGCAGCATGAAAGACCGTATGGCACAGGCGATGCTGGCCGCCGCCGAAGCCGACGGTCGGCTATGCCCCGGCGACACCGTCGTCGAATACACCGGCGGCAGCACCGGTGCCGCGCTGGCCTTGGTCTGCGCGGCACGGGGTTACCGGCTGCGCATCGTCAGCTCGGCAGCGTTCAGCGCGGACAAGTTGACTCAGATGGTCGCACTGGGCGCCGAACTCACCCTGGTGCGGAGTGAGCACGGACGGATCACCAGAGAGCTGATCCTCGAAATGATCGACACCGCAGCAGAACTCGGCCGCCAACCCAACACCTACTGGACCGACCAGCTCACCAATACCGACAGCATCACCGGCTATCACCCGATGGGCGAAGAGATCTGGGCGCAGACCGGTGGCCGCGTCGATGGCTTCGTCCAAGCGATCGGCACGGCGGCGTCACTGCGCGGGGCGAGCACACCACTGAAGCAGTACAACCCGCGACTGCGGGTGGTCGCGGTGGAACCGGCCGAATCCGCAGTGCTGTCCGGCGGCCGCCCCGGCGCGCACCGGATCGAAGGCATCGGCATCGGCTACCGACCCCCGATGTGGGACCCAGACCTGCCCGACGAGATCATCCCCGTACCCACCGACGAGGCCGAAGCCATGGCACGGCGCCTCGCGCGGGAAGAAGGGCTCTTCACCGGAACCTCCTCCGGCGCCAATGTCCTCGCGGCCATCGCACTCGGACAACGACTCGGCCCCGACGCCACCGTTGCCACCATCCTGGTGGACTCCGGCCTGAAATACCTCAGCACGAACGTGTTTCGAACCAGCCAGGGTCCAAGCCGAAAATCCCCACATGGAAATGTTTGACGTGGTTTATCGCCTCGGCGGAGCCTGATCCCATGAAATACAAACCATTACTACTCGGCGCGATCGCCGCCGCCCTGCTGATTCCAGCCGCGCCCGCGAATGCCAGCGGGCCCATCATCGTCGAGGGAACCTTCAAGCCCTGGCAGGACGGTGCCGTCGCCGTCACACACGACCAGACACTGGCTCCGGCCGGCAGTCACGCCAGGGTTGTCGTCGGCACCTTCGGCGAGAAGACCGTGGCCATCCTGACCGTCACCGGCCTGCTCCCCAATCGTGTCTACGGGTCACACGCGCACGTGAAGTCTTGTGGACCGAAACCGGCCGACTCCGGCGTCCACTACCAGAACGTGGAAGACCCGAATGCCAACGGCGGCATGTCCATGGACGCGAAATACGCCAACCCGCGCAACGAGCTGTGGCTCGACTTCACCACCGACAAGAACGGCAACGCCAGGCAGGTCTCGATGGTCGACTGGACCTTCCGCAAGGGCAAAGCCGGGGCGATCGTCGTGCACGAGAAGAAGACCGACACCACCGATGGCAATGCCGGCATGGCCGGCGCCCGAGTCGCCTGCCTGAGCGTCCCGCTCTAGTCCTGCATGGCTCGACCCAGCGCTGAGACCGTGGGCCCCAGGTAGACAGGTGGGGTGGACATTTCAGAACTGCAAGCCCGGGCCGTTGCGATTCACGATCTCTACGACGCACTCAACCTCGCCGAGCGAGGTCGAACATGGACCCGGGAAGACTTCATGCTCGGATTCGTCGGGGACGTAGGCGATCTCGCGAAGCTGGTCATGGCGGCCGAGGGCACCCGATCGATGCCTGGCGGACGTGCGGCGCTGGAACATGAACTCGCCGACTGCCTTTGGTCGGTACTGATTCTGGCCCGTCGATACGAGGTGGATCTCGCGACTGTGTTCACCAAGACGATGGGTGAGCTCGAGGAGATTATTTCGGCCCGGCTGGATAGTCAGCCGGGCCAATGATCAGGTTTGGACCGCAGGTGTCACGACTAGGTCATGGGTGAATCATCCTGGTGGTAGGCGAGTTCGACGTTGTGGCTGACTTCGCCACCGGTGACGGTGACCTGGGAGGTGGATGGGGGGTAGCCGCGGGCGACGATGGTGTAGCTGCCTTGGGGGAGGTCGGGGATGAGGTAGTGGCCGTTGTCGTCGGTGCGGGTGGTGGCGGTCACGTCGCCGGTGGCGTCGAGCAGGCTGATTTGGGCGTCGGGGATCGGGCGGCCGTCCGCGGACAGTGCGGAGCCGGTGAGGACTGCCATGGCAGCCAGTTCGATGTCGTGGCGGAGTAGGCCGGTGTCGGGGACGGTGAGGGTGGTTGCGGTGGGGCGCATGTGTTCGGCTACGGCTACCAGGGTGTATGTGCCGGTGACGATGCCGTGGCAGGTGTAGGTGCCGTCAGCGGCGGTGACGGCGGTGCCGACGACGTCGCCTTGCAGGTCGGTCAGCGTGACGGTCGCACCGGCCAGCGGCGTGCCGCGGGCGGCCGAGCGGACGACGCCGGACAGCTCGCCGGAACCGAGCAACGTGAGATCGAGGTGCTGGGGGCGCTGGCCCATGGACACGGTGACCGCAGCTGGTTGATGGCCGGCGGCCGAGACGATCAGCACGTAACTGCCTCCGTCGGGTACGCCGATCAGGTAGCCGCCCTTGGCATCTCCGCTAGTCCGCGACACCTGATGTCCACGCTGGTCGATCAGGGTGAGCGTGGCGCCGGGCACCGGATGACCGTCTTCGCGGCGAATACGCCCGCCGATCGTGCTGTGCTCGCCGTCAGCGAATCCGTCGGTTTCGAGCACGTCCACCGCGGATCCGGCCGCCGCCATGGCGAACTGGTGCGAACCGTTGCCGAGGTGCTCCCCCGACCCGTGACTGACGGCTCCGGCCATCGCCGGTTCGGGTTCGCAGAGCACCTGCGCGGCACCCTCCCAGACCTGATCCTCGTCCCAACTCGATTCCGCGACAGGCGATATCGTCGGCGATGCCGTGACGGGCACCGGAGCATCCTGCAACGGAATCTCTTTCATGAACATGAGCACCAGGCACGCCAGCAAGGCCACCCCCGCCGCAACATAGAACACCGCATGCATGGAGTCGGTGAACCCGGTCAGGATCGGCACCCGCAACGCATCCGGCAGAGACTCGATCCCGCTGGTATTGCTCTGGATACCGGTGAGTTGATCGGCCCCGAACTCGGGCGGCAACTCTCCCCCGAACGCGTCGATTATCTTGTTGGGCAACAGGTTGAACATGATCGTCAGGAACACGGCGACACCGAGCGTGCCGCCCATCTGGCGGAAGAACGTCGCCGACGCGGTGGACACCCCCATGTCCGACCGCGGACCCGCGTTCTGCGCCGCGATGATCAACGTCTGCATGCAGCCGCCGAGCCCGAGCCCGATCACCGCCCCGTAGGCCAGCGGCTGCCACAGCGGGCTGTCGTAGTGCACCTGCGCATACAGCGCCGAGCCGACCGCGATGACGAAAGTGCCTGCCACGGGCAGCATCTTGTAGCGACCGGTCTTCTTGGTGATCCGTCCGGCGAGCTGCGCACCGATCGTGATGCCGAGCACCAGCGGCAGCATCAGCAGACCCGCGTTGGTCGGGGTGAAGCCGCGGACCACCTGAAAGTACTGCGGCACCATGGTGATCGCGCCGAACATGGCGACGCCGACGATGAACCCGCCCGCGATGGTGACGCTGAACGTCGAACTCTTGAACAGCCGCAACGGAATCAGCGCCGCGTCCTTCATCAGGAACTCGACGAGCAGGAACAGCAGCAGCCCGACCGCGCCGATCCCGTAGCAGAGCAGCGACCGGTGCGAGCTCCAACCCCAGTGTCTGCCTTGCTCGGCGACGACCAGCAGCGGCACCACGCCGATCGTCAACGCCACCGCGCCGAACCAGTCGATGCGATGACGCTGGCGCTGGTGCGGCACGTTCAGTACCTTCGCGACGACCAGCCACGCGAGCACGCCGACCGGCACGTTCACCAGGAACACCCAGCGCCAGCCGTCGATCCCGCCGAGCGTCTGATAGTCGGAGAAGAAACCGCCGAGCACCGGCCCGAGCACCGTGGCGGTACCGAAGACGATCATGAAATAGCCCTGGTAGCGCACTCGTTCGCGGGCGGGCACGATATCGCCGATGATGGTGAACGCCAACGACATCAAGCCGCCGGCACCCAGCCCCTGGAACGCGCGGAAGCCGGCGAGCTGATACATGGAGGCGGCGAAGGTGCAGGCCACCGAGCCGATGATGAACAGCCCGATCGCCGTGAGATAGAACGGCTTCCGCCCGTAGATGTCGGCCAGCTTGCCGTAGAGCGGCGTGGTGATCGTCGCGGTGATGAGGTAAGCCGTTGTCGCCCAGGCCTGTTCATCGAAGCCGTGCAGATCGTTGGCGATCTTCACGATCGCCACGCTCACGATGTTCTGATCCAGCGCGGCCAGGAACATGCCGAGCAACAGGCCGGACAGGATGGTCATGATCTGCCGGTGTGACAGTGCCGTGCCCTCGTCGGCTTCCAGGCCCGGCGGCATTGCCTGGGTGGTGGAATTCGTCATGTGCGCCCTGATTCTGGTCGGCTGCGTTGTGGTGTTGTCCTCGAACACGGGTATCCCTCGCCGGCCGCCGCGAGCACCTGCGCGGCCGTCGAGTGGATCGGCCCGGCGCGCGGCCGAGCCCTTGTGCGACAAGCGATCTGCTCTGTACTACTGCTGGTAGAACTCTCAGCGTGCGACAGATCGGCGAGCATACCGGTGCGCTGCGGGCCGCCAACGGGCGTGGGCCCTCCCCTTTTCCACCAGCAGGCTCGCGTGATCCGAGCAACTAGTTGCTGAAGCGAACAATACAGCGGCGCGCCGGCCGACTGCCAGCACGGGTGGGGTTGACCGAAACCCACAGACGGATAGCTGCTTGCTATGTAAGGTCTTTCGTGTCTCGCCGCGGGCGAGGCAGCTTCTGCGGCGCGGGCTGCGGTTCGCCTGTCGCAGGCGCGGACCAGCATCCGGCGACAGGGGAAAGCAGCAGATGCCCGACAACGAACCGGCGCCAGGCAACGGTGGCGCGACCCGCTTCTGGACCTCGGCGCTGTTCTGGACCATCGTGGGCAGTGTCGCGGGTGTGCTCGCGGTCGTCGTCGGTGTCGCCGAGTGCGCGAGCTCGAATGCACCGTCGCCAACGCCCAGTGCGTCCGGCGGCCCCGGTCCCGCCACTTCCGCCGGCCCGTCCGCGCGACCGACGACCACCGCGCCACCCTCGATCGCGCACGGGGTGAAACGCCGGATCGCGAACGTCGAGGGAATCGACTTGGACACCGGGCAGATCCGCGATCAGAACGAACCCGGTGTGGACATGAGCCCTTCCAGAACCGGTGACGCCCTCAACGCCATGACCCCCGGCGCCGCGCGTTTCGCCATCCCGCGCGCTGACGCCGGCCTCGACCGCTGTACGACGATCGCGCCCGGCGCCTGGACCAAAACCCTCGACAACGTCTACCACCTGCCCATCGACAGCCACCTCTGCGTGCAGACCGACCAGGGCAACCTCGCCGATCTCACGCTCACGCACATCCCTTCCGCCGCTGAGCAATACCTCGAGTTCGACTTCACCACCTGGCGCGCCGAATAGCGCCGAGCAGCGCAGCGGTCCAGCACGTCCGACGCGCCGAGCCGCATCCTCGATGATCAACGGCAAGCTCCAGCGCAAACGCACCTACAGCGGGTGTGAGCTGCGTCGATCACCGCAGCAAACGAGCTGTGCACCACACTCGCACAGCCGGTCGGCGGCCGGACCCACTGTTTCGGGACGGTAATGTTGTCGCGTCGTGCGGTACAAGGCCCGGAGGGTGCGCCTCGCGATTGTGGGTACTCCGCGTTAGTCGTGTGTCACGGCGACCGAGTAGTTGACGCGGATTGGAAGGAGACCCGAGTCGATGCTTTCCGGGCAGAGTGGGCGTGTCAGCCTTCTCGGCGGTAGCGACGGCAAGGCCCCCGGAGCAGCTCCGATTCCGGTGCGTCCTCCCGAGCGCGCCGCCGTCTGGAACTGGCCGGACCTCTCGGTATTGCTGATCGAGGACGATCAGGCCGATGCCTTGCTGGTCGAGGAGTTGATCGCCGACGGCGCACCCGGCCTGCCCGTGCGGTGGGTGCGATCCGCGGCCGAGGCCCGCGAACGGCTGGCCGTCGAGCTACCCGATTGCGTACTGCTGGACCTGCACCTGCCGGATGCGCAGGGGCTGGAGGCGCTGGCCACGGTGCGCGAGTACACCGACCAGGTGGCGGTGGTGGTGCTCACCGGGCTGGATCAGGAACAGATCGGCCTGGCCGCAGTGGCGGCGGGTGCCCAGGACTATCTGATCAAAGGCCGTATCGAGCCCGAATTATTCGGCCGGGCATTGCGTTACGCCATCCAGCGTAAGCAGGCCGAACGCGCCGCGGCGGCACTGCGGGCGAGCCAGATGCGCGCGCAGGAGAACGCTCGACTCGAGCGCGGCCTGTTACCCACCCCGCTGCTGCGCGGTGAACGCTCGGTCGACATCGTGGCGCGCTACCGCCCCGGCCGGGCCAACGCCCTGCTCGGCGGCGACTTCTACGACGTCGTGCAACAGGCCGACGGCACCGTGCACGCCTTGATCGGCGATGTCGCGGGCCACGGCCCGGACGAGGCCGCGACCGGGGTGGCGCTGCGGCTGGCCTGGCGCACCCTGGTGCTCAGCGATATCTCCGGTATCCGCCAGCTGCGGCTGCTGGAGGAGGTGCTGCTCGCCGAACGCACCGGCAAACAGACCTTCGCCACCCTGACCAGCCTGACCCTGTGCCCGGACGACCACCGGGTGCTGGTGACCAGGGCCGGGCATCCCGGCATGCTGTTGCGCACCGGCTCGGCGGTGGACTGGGTCGAGGTGCCGGGCGGTCCTGCCCTCGGCTTCCTGCCCGGCCGCGCCGACTGGACCACCCACGAGATCACGCTGCCCGTCGGCTCCGGCCTGATGCTGTTCACCGACGGACTGTTCGAGGGACACACCGCCGTCGGCGAGGACCGCCTCGGTGAGGAGGGCCTGCTGGAGCTGGCCCGCACCGTCACCGTCGCGGAGCCCTCGGCGTTCGTAGACGAGCTGATCGGGCGGGCCGAGGCGCTCGCCGAGTCGCACGGCGGCCTCGAGGACGACGTGGCGGTCATGTACTTGCAGTGGCATCACCGAGACCTGAATCAGGACAATCGATGACGACATCCCCCAGGAAGCAGTCCATCGCCGGTCGGCTGACCGTGCAGGGCTGGTTCATGCTCGTATTGGCCCTCATGGTGATCCTGGTGATCGTGGGCACCGCGATCGGCGCCCATCAACTCACCAAGACCAACCGGGTCGCCGACCGGATGGTGGACGGGCTGCAACCCGCCACCGCCGAGACCTATCGCTTGCAAAGCGCGCTGCTCAACCAGGAGACCGGCATCCGTGGCTACGCCATCGCCGGCGACTCGCAGTTCCTCGCACCGTATTACGAGGGCAAGCAGGTGGAGGCGCGGGCCGCGGCCAGGGTCCGTGAGCTGCTCGCGGGCCGACCGCAACTGCTCGCCGACCTCGACGCGCTGGAGCGTGCGGCCGACGAGTGGCGCACCGGTTATGCCGAACCGCTGACCGTCGCGGTGGCCGCGCGCGGCACCCAAGCCGTCGATCAGCCCACGGCTGCCCGAGGAAAAGCGGCCTTCGACGATGTCCGCACCTTGTTCACCAAGCAGGACACCGACCTCGCCGCCGAGATCAACCGGGAACGCGCCGAGCTGGAAAGCACGCGCAACGTGCGGGATACCGTGCTGGCGAGCATGGTTGCCGCGTTCCTGCTGGCCGCTATCGCGTTGACCCTGCTGGTGCGCAGGCTGGTCGCGCGGCCGCTGGACTATCTGGAGGCCGCCTCGCTGCGCGTCGCCGACGGCGACTTCGACCACCACATCGCCGCGCACGGACCCGCCGACCTGGCCACCGTCGCGGAGGCGGTGGAGAGCATGCGCCGCCGGGTCGTCGCCGAGTTGGAGTCCTCCCGCGTCCAGGAGGCCGTGCTGGCCGAGCAGACGACCGAACTGGACGCACAGACCGCAGAACTGCGCCGCTCCAACGCCGAACTCGAACAGTTCGCCTATGTGGCCTCGCACGATCTACAGGAGCCGTTGCGTAAGGTCGCCGCGTTCTGCCAGCTGCTGGAGAAGCGGTACGCGGGCCAATTGGACGAGCGCGCAACCCAATACATCGCCTATGCGGTGGACGGCGCCAAGCGCATGCAGGTGCTGATCAACGATCTGCTCACCTTCTCCCGGGTCGGCCGGGTCATCGACGGCAACGTGCCGATCGGTCTCGACCAGACCCTGGACAAGGCGATGACCAATCTCGCTGCGGCCGCCGAGGACAACGATCTGCGGCTGGAACGCCCGGACGAGCTGCCGGCGATCACCGGCGATCCGACGCTGCTGACCATGTTGTGGCAGAACCTGATCGGCAATGCGATCAAGTTCCGCGCGCCCGATCGGTCGCCGGTCGTCCGGCTCGAGTGCGTGCCGGACGGCGACAACGGCGGGTGGCTGTTCTCGGTGTCGGACAACGGGATCGGCATCCCACCCGAGTTCGGCGAGAAGGTGTTCGTGATCTTCCAGCGGCTGCACAGCCGGGAGGAGTACACCGGTACCGGTATCGGACTGGCCCTGTGCAAGAAGATCGTCGAGCATCACGGCGGGAAGATCTGGCTCGATACCGAGTACACCGGCGGTACCCGCTTCTGGTTCACGTTGAATTCGCCGGTGGCAGAGAGCGAATCCGAGCCGGCCGACGATTCGAGCACACCCGGCGAGGGCGAACAGAGCGCCGCGTACAGCGAAACCATTTCGCTCAGCGACGCCGGTGCGGACGGTGACACCAGTCCAGTCGACCACGCCAGCTCACCCAGCCCGGCGAGCTGATTCCGCTCTACCATTTCACCGAACAGGCTGTGCCCCACCGTGAGTCAGCCACACCACAAGGAGATTGCTTTTGTCCATCCCCGCTCAGCCCATCGACATCCTGCTCGTCGAAGACGATCCCGGCGACGAGTTGATGACTCGGGAAGCGTTCGAGGACAACAAGATCGGCAACACCCTGCACGTCGCGCACGACGGACAGGAGGCGCTCGACTTCCTCTACCGGCAGGGCGAGTACGCGGAGGCGCCGCGGCCGGATCTGATCCTGCTCGACCTCAACCTACCGAGATACGACGGCCGTCAGGTGCTCGAACGGATCAAGGCGGACCCGGATCTGTCGCACATCCCGGTGGTCGTGCTCACCACGTCGGCGGCCGAGGAAGACATCCTGCGCAGCTACAAGCTGCACGCCAACGCTTACGTGACGAAGCCGGTCGACCTGGACCAGTTCGTCGCGGCCATCAAGCACATCGACGATTTCTTCGTCCAGGTCGTCCGGCTTCCTCGACTCCGCTGATCGGCGCCGGACAGCGTTGCCCCAGCCCCCGGCAACGTTGATCCAGGCCGACTGAATTGCCCCAGCCCCGGCCAACTTGGCCAGGCCCGGCTACGTTTTATCCAGCCTCGGCAGTTCCGCTCGGACTAAGCCGGGCGGCGCGGTTCCTCGACGGACAGCGCGTCGTCCACGGTGTTGTGCACGCTGAGCAGCTTGTCCAACCCGGTCACCTCGATCGGGCGACGCACCGGCGGTGAGGCCACCACGCGCAGCTGGCCCGACGGCAGGGCCTCCGCGGCGACGAGCAGCACGCTCAATCCGGCGGAGCCGAAGAATTCCACCAGGGACAGGTCTACTACCAGCGTGTTCGGCTGATCCCGCAGGGCTTCGTCCACCGCAGCCTGGAACTGCGGTGCGGAGGCCATATCGATTTCCCCGGTGAGCGACAGGATCCGGATGGAATCCACCGACCGCACGACCGTCTCCAGGCTCTTGGCCTTTCCGTCCGCGCTCATCGGGCATCCTCCTGAACACCGACGCACACGGCGCCAGCGGTCGCCGTTCCACCTCGGCTCGACCGACCTGAGCCCGCTACACCAAACCGGTTGCCTGGCATCGCCACTTCGCTACCTCCGACGCGTCGACCCTCCGCCCGCCCGAACACGGCGCGGAGATGATCCAACTCGCCAAACTACCGTAGTCGGACCTCGGTTGTTGCGCCCGCCTGGGCCTGCGGCGTGCCGGTTCGCCAACGCACAGTGCGAAGTCGGCGCGGGCTCCGGCGATCGCGGGCGCCACCTGGCCTGATGCCGCCTGAGGTCGGACGATCCCTGCCGAGCCGCGTGAGCAGCTGCCGACTGTCAGCGCACTCGGGCGGGCCGGCGATCCTCGGCGAAGTCCAGCTCCAATGTCACGGGAATCACTTCGACCTCCAATGCCGTACGCAGCCGGGTGACCGCGTGGCCGAGGATCTTGCGCCGCAGTTCGGCGATGTCGGCGCTCGGTTCGGCCGTCACGATCAGGTGCAGTTCCGGTGCGGTGCGCTCGCCGGACAACCAGGCCGAGGCGGTGCGCACGCCCGGGTAGCTCTCGATATCCGCGGCGACGGGGGCCGCGGCGGTCGATGAGGCGAGCACGGTGGTGCCCGCCCACTCGGTGCCGCCGGTACACCAGGTGACCGACTTCGGCATCCGGAACACCTGCGCCAGCAGCCAGCGCAGACACAGCAGGCCGACCAGCACGGCGACGGCGACCGCGGCCCACAGCGCCCAGGTCGGCGGGGCGTCGGTGCCGGGAACCACGGTGTCGTCGGACCGGACCCAGCGCAGCCGCCCGTAGTGCGCGGCAACGGCCAGGAGGCCCGCGGCGAGCAAGAGCACGCCGATCAGCCCGAGCAGGGTCCGGTTCAACGTGGCCGGACGATTGTTTCGAGTCACGACTCCACCTCGCTGGCGCTGGGCTCCGTCGTACGCTGGCGCTCGCTCACGACACCTCTCCTGTCTTCGGTCCCCGCAGCTTGGCTCGCACGTGGCGCACCCGCTGCGGTCCGATCTCCTGAACACGGCGGGTGAGCCGCTCGCAGATCTCCTCGGGCAGGCCCGCGGAGCCCACTCGATCGGTGCGAGCGGAGACCTTGACCGCTTTGCGACGCAACCGGATTCGGGCGGTGCTGACGCCGTCCACCGTGCCCGCGGTGCTGCGCAGGGCCGTGCGCAGTCCCCCGCGCGTCACCCCTGCGGAGATGCCGTCGTCGGCGGCGAGCGGCAGCACCGCGGCCCGGCCGGGCCACAGCGCCAGCGCGAGCAGTACGAAGCCGAACACCATCGCCGCGATGCCCACGCCGAGCACCGGCATGTCGTGCCACTCCATGCCGTGCAGATCGGCGGCCACCGAGTCATAGGAAACGAACTCGTGTGCGCCGACCAGGCGCTGGATCAACGACACCGCCACCGCGACGCAGACGGCGAGCAGCAGCACCGCAATCAGGATCGCCGGACCTACCCGGCGCGGCCTGCGCATCACCGGACTCTCCTTCCCGCAGCGGTGGTTTCGGTGGTCAACTCGGCCACCACGATGTCGATGGCGGTCACCGCGAGGCCGGTCAGCTCACGCGTCCGGCTGGCCAGATGTGCGCGGCACGCCTCGGTCACCCGGCCGATCGGCGACGGATAGCTGATCGGCAACCGGACCGCCAGGGCGGTGCGGTCCGGGTAGACCTCGGCGTCGACCCGCACGTCGGCACCCACGCCGGCCACCTCGCGGGCGGCCTGCTCGACGATCCGCTGGACCGCGCGCGGCGCGACCGTGAGCCCGCCGGGATACTCGTCCGCGACGACGGCGGTGGTCATCGTCTGCCCTTGCCCTGCGCCGATTGCAGCAACCCGGCCAGGTCGAGTTCGCCGTCGAGCCAGCGGCCGACCAGCAGGCCGAGCGCGGCGAACAGCAGCACGATGGTGAAGGCGCCGAAACCGCCGAACGCACCGGCGAAGCCCAGCGCGAGACCGACCGCGAGGCAGATCGCTGTGGCGCTCATCTACTGCACCCGGCTGCTCTGCGCCGGTTGGTCGTCGTCATCGTCGCCCGGGATGTAGACATCGTTGACGTTGATGTTGACCTCGACCACGTCCAGCCCGGTCATCTGCTCGATCGCGTTGATCACGTTGCGGCGCACCGCCCGCGCCAATTCGGCGATGGCGACGCCGTATTCGACGACGAGCTCCAGGTCGACGGCGGCCTGGGTCTCGCCGACCTCCACCGAAACCCCTTGGCCGACATTGGTGGACGCGCCGGGGATGCGATCCCGGATGGCACCGAACGCCCGTGCGGCCCCGCCGCCCAGCGCGTGTACGCCGCGCACCTCGCGGGCGGCGAGCCCGGCGACCTTCTGCACGACGATGTCGGCGATGGAGGTGGTGCCCTGGTCGCTGACCAGCTTGCTGTCCTTGTCCGACGAGCCGGCGGAAGCCCGGTTCGTCGGTGCCTTGTTGTCCGCAGCTGCCTTGTTGTCCGTGCTCTTGTCGGTAGTTGTCGTCGCGCTCATTGCTGCTCCTCCTGATTTCCCTTGCGGTACATCGGATATCGGCTTCAGGTAGATCGACACCTGTCCGGTCCGGAACGTCACGGGCGTTGGGGTGTGAGCTAGGTAACCCCCTCACTGCCGAAGGCGCCGGCGTCGAGTTCGGTCACCACCAGGCGCAGGCGGGCGGCGGCCCAGTCGGTGTCGGCGAGTGCGGCGCGCACGGCTTCGGTGGCCTTCTCCAGCAGTGGCGTCAACGGCAATTCGGCGGCGGCGACCCGCACCTCCACCCGGCCGGGGCCGACATCGATCGCGAAACCTCGTGCATCCCAGGGCCACCAGGCCGGGCTCTCCCCACCGAGGGGCGTCGCGGGCCGAATACCGTCGATCGTGTCCAGCGCGCCCAGGATCACGGCGATGAGGTCGCTGGTAGAAGTCACGGCACCGCCCTTGTATCTGTTTGGTTCAGCGAAGGACGCACGCCGCTCACGACCGTTCCGGCTCGATATCGAGAATCGATACCGAGACCTCGTCGACCGTCTGCCCGGTCTGTTCGAACACCACCCGCGAAACCTCCTGTTGCACCGCGTGACCGATCACCGCCGCGGCGCGCTCGGCCGAAATCACTACGTCCACTTGCACACTCAGCGCACCCGAAACGCTGCGGCGCACCCGCACGCCCTCCGACGCGGCGGGGTCGGCGCTCGTGAGGCGCTGCTTGCCGACCCGCACCAGCGACGAGACGAGCCCGCGCACACCGGGTTCGAGGCGGATGACGCCCGGCGTTGCGCACGCCGCCTGCGCGGCCACCGCGGCGACGACCGGGGCCTCGATGCGCACCTCGGAAACAGCATCGGTCGTCATCGCTGCGCGTCCCCCGTCTCGTCGTCCTCATAGATGTCGGCGACCACCAGATCCAGCGTGGTGAGCACCAGACCGACCTGCGCGGCGAGTGCGGCGGTGACCCGTTCGCGCACCCGGGGCAGCGCGTCACCGACCGTGGTGTGCCCGAACCGAATAGCCACCGACAGCTCGACCGCCACCTCTGTCTCGCCGTCCATCCCCATTCCGACGCGGCGCACCCGGCACTGCCTGGCCCGCACGCCGGGCACCGAATCCGCGGCATAACGCAGCACCGTGGCGACGGCCTGTTCGCTCACCTCGACCGTGCCCGGGGCAGGCGTCGGCAGTACCAGCGTCCGGCCGCGCCGCGCCTCCGCGCGCACCGCGGACATGATGCGCCCGGTCAGGTCGGGCGGCGGCGGGTCCGGCTCGTCGATGAGTTCCTTGGTCGCGACGCGCAGAGCCAGCAGGCTGTCCCTGGCCGACCGGCAGTGCGGGCAGGTCTTCTCGTGTTCGTCACCGAGTCCCGCCTCGACCGCGTCGAGCCGATCCCAGACATGTTCGATCTCGCGGCCGCAGGGCAGCCGGTAGTCCTCTTCTGTCGTTCCGTTCACCGCCATGGTTTCATCACCTCGGACAAATGGACTCGTGCTCGGGCTATCCGGCCGCGCACCGCCGTCGTATTCACTTCGACGATGTCGCCGATCTCCTCGTAGGTCAGCCCGTGCACCTCGCGCAACAGCCAGCAGGCGCGCTGTTCGGGCGTGAGCAGTTGGAGCGCCGCGTTCAGCGCCTCCAGTTGGGTGCTCACCTGAACGGCATGCTCGGGTTGGGTATCCGAGCGGGGCGATTCGGTGGTCTCCGGGTCGACCTCGACCGTCGGCCGACGCGCCCGGATCACATTCAAACAGCGGTTGGTGGTCATCCGATACAGCCAGCCGACGAAGGCGCCGTCCTCGTTGAGCTGCGGCAGCCTGCGCCACGCACCCAGAAAGACCTCCTGGACGACGTCTTCGGCGTCGGAGCGGTCGGCGAGCATCTTGACCGCGAGACGAAACATCCGCCCTTGATAGCGCAGCACTAGCTGCTCATAGGCCCTCATGTCGCCGTCGCGCGCCCTGCTCACCAGGGTCGCATCGTCAGGCGCGGTCTCGGCAACCGTTTCTGTCGTGGTCACAGCACCTCCTCCACCGCTCATCAGGTAGACACCGGGGATCGGAAAGCGTCACGTCCAGTATGACGTGATCGTTGTCTCAATGGTTGCTGCGTGCGCTTCGCTGGGCGGCCGTGTCTATACAGCGTGTGCATCCAACCCGGATGTGCCGCGACACAGCGGAGGTTTCGATGTCTCTGAGCGACAAGATCGGCAACAAGGTCGACGAGTTCGGCGGCAAGGCGAAGGAAGCCGCGGGCAACGCGACCGGCGACGACGACCTGCGCGCCGAAGGCAAGGCGGACCAGGTCGAGTCCGCGGTCAAGGGCGCGGTGGAGAACGTCAAGGACGCCATCGGTGACGCGGTGGACAAGGCAAAGAACGCGCTGGGCAAGTAGCCCGCCCCGAGTGGCGTGCGGCCGCTGATCCGGCCGCACGCCGCCCGGCTCGAACAAAGGTATGACTGTGATCGATCATCGACCGACCAGAATCGCCGGTGCCGAACCGGGCACCGCACTGCTGGCCGCGGCCACCTGCCTGGCCTTGACCATCGGCGTCGCCGCCATGACCCAGTCCGTCGTCGCGACCGTCGCCGCGTGCGCCGCCATCATGGTCGGCCTCGTCGTTGTGCTGAACATCTTGTCGCACAAGGCTTGACGGGCTACGGCGTGTAGATCTCCGTCAGCTTCGGCAGGTCGTACATGCTGCTGCCGCCGGCAGCCAGCACCCGGCCGTCCGACAGCAGCGTGGCGGCGAAGTCGCAACGCCCGTAGCTCATCGGAGCCGCAGGGGTCCATGTGTCGGCGTACGGGTCATACCGCGACGTGGCGGTGAATCCGGCATTGAGGCTTTGTTCGTCGCCGCCCCCGAAGACGAACACCTGACCCGACCGCAGTGTGACCGCGTGGAAGCGGTCGCGGCCGAACGGCATCCCGGCTGCGGGGGCCCATCGTTCGGTGATGGGGTACCACCGCTCGGTGGTAGCCAGCGAGTGCATGTCGAACACTGGACCGCCCACCCATCCGTGACTCGAGCCGCCGACAACCAGCACACTCCCGTCGGGCAGCAGCACGGCCTGATGCAGGCTGCGCGGCACGGCCATCGAGCCGGTCGGGGTCCACCTGCCTGTTTCCGGATCATAGATTTCGCAGAATGCCAATGGCGCGACGTTGTAGTCGTCGACGAGGATCGCGCCGCCTGCCACCAGTACCCGGCCGTCGGCGAGCAGAACCGCTCGATGGGCGTCGCGCGGATCGGTCATCGAACCCGTCGACGCCCAGGTGTCGGTGACCGGGTCGTACAGTTCGGCCGAGTTCGTCGTCGCGAGCGACGTACCGACCAGCCCACCGGCCACCAGCACGCGGCCGTCGGCGAGCACGGTGGCGGTGTGCAGACACCGCTCCACGCCCATCTCGGTGCGGGTCGCGGACCACTTCCCGGTCACCGGATCGAATCGTTCCGCGGTTGCGACCGCGATCATCGGAAACTTGTACGGCCCGGTGATCCCACCGGCCGCGAGCACCGACCCGTCGTCCAGACGATCGACGGTGTGTAGACGACGGCCGGTGGCCATCGGTTCCGCCGGAGTCCACGTGGAGGTCGTCGGGTCGAACCGGGCCGCGGCGGCGATCGCGGTTCCGGTCGCGTCCGCACCGCCCGCGAGGAGCGCCTGTCCCTCGGTCAAAGCGACCATGTTGCAGTCATTTTCGAACGCGAGGTTGGCGTCCGGTAGGTCACCCGCCGCGGTCCAGGTGTTGGTTGCGTTGTCGAGTGCTGTGGTCACTGTTCCCCCTCCGGAGGTGTGTAGATCTCGGTGCTCGCGGTGAGTTTCCAGTTGTTCGCGGACCAGTCGATGTGTTCGACGCCGCCGGTGACGAGCACTCGGCCGTCGCCGAGCGCGAGTGCGCCGAATGCCCAACGGCCCGTTGCTGTTCCGGCGGCGGGTTGCCATTTCCTGGTGCGCGGATCGTAGAGCTCGGCGCTGCGGTATCCGGTGAGCAGTCCGGTGGGCGCGTTGGCGCCCCCCAGCACCAGTACCCGCCCGTCCGGCAGCAGGACGGCGCAGTGGAACAGGCGGGCGCACGACAAATCGCTTTCTCTGGTCCATCCGCCGGTCGCCGGGTTGTAGCGTTCGGTCGTCCAGTCGTTGTGCGCGTTGAACACCCATCCGGCCACCCACCCCGAATAGCCGCCGCCGGTGACGAGCACGGTGCCGTCGCGCAGGACGGTCGCCGTGTTGTCGAATCTGGGGCGGGCCATGCTTCCGGTGGGCCGCCACGTGTCCGCCACCGGATCGTAGATCTCGCAGAAGGCGAGGCCGGTGTAGCTGCCGCCGCCGACAGTGGCTGTACCGCCGATGACCAGCACTCGGCCGTCGCGCAGCAGCACCGCCTGGTGCGCCGCTCGGGCGTCGTCCATCGGCGCGACCGGCGTCCACGTCTCGGCGTTCGGATCGTAGATTTCCGCGGACGCCGCTGTGCCGGTCGTGCCCGACCGATCGGCGTAGCCACCCGTGACCAGCACGCGACCGTCGGCGAGCCGGGTGGCCGAATGTGCTGTGCGCCCAACGCTCATCGTGCCGGCGGGTTCCCACTTCCCGGCCACCGGGTGGAAGCGTTCGGCCGTCGCCAAGCCTGCGGGCGAAACGCGCGAGGTGGGGAATCCACCGACGGCCAGCGCCGTGCCGTCGTCGAGTGCGGTGATGCTGTGTCCGCTGCGAGCCTGCGCGAGCGGACCGGTGGTGGTCCATGCGCGCGCCGCCGGATCGAACACCGCACCGGTCGGCACCGACGCGAAGTTCGCGTCCTGGCCTCCGGCGACCAGTGCTCGGCCGTCGGTGAGCAGCACCACATTCTCGTCCGGTGACTGCCAATTCACGGCTACCGGAAGGTCTTTCGCCGGTGTCCAGGTACCTCCGTCGGCCGCTCGACCGACGGCGCCGAACTCCGTTGTGCCTGCCCGTGTCATGGCGTGTACACCTCCGCAGTGGTGGTGAGCAGGTCTTCGCCGAGGGTTGGGGCGGCCGCGCCGGAGCGCACGATGCCGCCCGCGACGAGCACCTTGTCGCCCGGCAACACCGCGACCGCCATGGCCCAGCGGCCGACGGCCATACTGGCGCTGACGGCCCAGGTACCCGCGGCGCCGTCGGCGCCCGGCGTATAGAGAATCGTGTCGGTGTAGCCGGTGTCGAAGACACCGCTGTCGGTGCCACCGATCACCAAAACCTTGCCGGAGGCAGGCAACAGCACCGCGCGGTGCTGACTCAACCCCCACGGCATGGCGGTGTCGGCCCGCCAGCTGCCGACGCCGTCACCATTGAGCCGGAACCGTTCGCAGGTCTCCTGGCTGTACGGCTGAATCGTCGAGGTGTACGACGAACTGAAAAGGTCCCCGCCGGTGACGAGCACCGAGCCGTCTCGCAGCAAGGTGGCCTGATGCCCCTTGCGCGGTGAGGCGAGACTCGCCGTCGTCGACCACGTGCCGGTGTCGGGCCCGGCACCCGGATCATAGATTTCGCAGTAACCGAGCGCCGCGTACTGACCGCGTCCGATGGTGATGACGCCGCCGACGACCAGAATCTTGTTGTTGGCCAACCGGATCGCCGGGTGTCCGAACCTGATGTCGTTCATCGGTTTGGTGATCGTCCAGGTGTTGCCGGCCGGATCGTAGATCTCCGCCGACCGCAGTGCCCGGTTGCTGTCGCCCGATCGGGCCGAGCAGCCGCCCGCCACCAGCACACTGCCGTTCGCGAGCAAGGTCGCCGAGTGCGCGAACCGCGGCTCGTTCATCGAGGCGACGGTCGTCCAGGTGCCACCATTGGCCGGATCGAACACCTCGGCGGAGTTCATGCCGCGGGCAGGCACCGACATCGGGCCCGTAATACCACCCGCGACAAGTACTTTGCCGTCGGCGAGCCGGGTGATGGAGTGCAATCTGCGGGCCGTGTTCAGCTGTCGCGCAGTCGGGGTCCAGCTGCTCGAGGCGGGGTCGAATCTCGCCGAGAGGGCGAGCGGGTTGCGACGGCCGTCTTCACCACCGGCCAGCAGGATGGCCCCGTCGCCCGACATGACGGCGGTGTCGTTCGGCTCGGCCCAGAAGCCGGGGACCGGCAGGGTGCCTGTGGTGGGAGCCCAGCTGCCGGTAACCGCCGCGGCAGCGGCGTGTTCGGACGCCGGGCGCCGATCGGCGGGCAATGGGCGCAGTCGATCCATTGAAAGTCTCATCAGTTCTTTCCCTTCACGGTGAACGGGCATACCAGGAGCAGGTCGAGCACGGCATCGGGGTCGAGCCGGCCATCGGTGCTGCGCAGATGCGGGTCGAGACCGGCAAGCGCAACGGTGACCACCCAGTCCTGAGCTGCGTCCTCTACTTCGGCGGTGATGCTGGGGAATCCGGCGCGCGGCATACCCGCCAACGTCGGATCGGCCAGGAGTTTCGCCGCGGGGCGGCCGGTGCCCGCGGCCAAGGTAGCGATCAGCGGCTCGCCCTCCCGGTAGTAGTCGACCAGCCGGGTACTGCCGTCGGGTCCGAGGTCCTGCGAAAGCACCAGCACCAGTTCGGGTTTCGAGACGCTGAACCGCTCGTCCCGGAACAGCTGCGGGAACCGGGATTTCGACAGCGCGAAGGTCGCCTTCGCGGTGCCGGCCGCCGGTGTGGCCAGGAATCGCTGCCACTGGTCGGCGAATTCGCGCCGGGCGCTGAACACCCGGAGCATGCCGGCGCCGCCTCCGGTGTGCACCCACTCGTTGACCGCCTTGCGTAGCTCCGCACTGGCCTTGTCCCCCAAGGCGATACCGCCGTCGCGAGCGGTATAGCGCAGGTGCAGCACCACGTCGGTGATCGACTCGTAGTCGAACTGCCGGAACTCATCGGGCAACGACAACTGCCACTCGCTGATCGCCCCGGCACCCTCGAACGGCAGGAACCGCTCGTCGTGCAGGTTCGTCTCGAACAGGCCGGTATCGTCCTGGCCGGTGCTGGTGACGATGGACTGCACCGGCCCGGTGAAGTCGCGGAACCGAATGTCCGGTCCCGGCCGTTTGCGCGCGTACTTGCCCTCCGGCAGCCGCGGATCCACCCGCACACTGCTGCGCGTCAATGTCGCGGTGAGGTTCACCGTGGTGTACGGCCCGGCCACGCACGGCACCGTGACACTGAGACTCTTGATCCTGCGGAAGTAATGACCGGGCGTGTCCAGGTCGAACAGTGCTTCGGGCAACGTCACATAGCAGCGTCCAGTTTCCTTGAGCGCGAGCAAGGCTCGGCCGTCCAGCTGCGCCAACGAGATTCGCTTGGACAGCTCGAGCTCGCGGGCGTTGGCGTCGAGGAACGCGGCATCCATCCGATGCAGATCGGCGACCAGCCGCTCCCCCGACAGCAGGCCCTTGTGCAAGCTGTCCCAATACCCG
Organism: Nocardia suismassiliense; assembly: GCF_900269665.1. Lineage (GTDB taxonomy): Bacteria > Actinomycetota > Actinomycetes > Mycobacteriales > Mycobacteriaceae > Nocardia > Nocardia suismassiliense. The sequence continues at coordinate 3,128,467 of NZ_LT985361.1, read as the reverse complement.
AACTTCACGAAATTCGAGTCCTCGGTGCCCAATTCGTGCCGATAGGACCGCTCGGCGCGCTTGGCGACGTCGTAGGCCAGCTGATAGGTCTGGAAGAAGCTGGTCGAGAGCTGGCCGGCCAGCCAGTCGTACAGCTCCCGGTTGGTGTACTTACCGCGCAGGAACTGATCGACCTCGCGCGCCTGATCCCGCTGTTTGTCGTGGTTGGCCAGTTCGGCGTCGGCGACCTCGTTGCGCAGCGTCGCCGCCGCGACCTGCCGGTCGTACTGCGCGATCTCGATGTCGGCCTGCCCGGCTTGGAAGGCCCAGTCCTCCCCGCGCCGGTAATAGCCGCCCATGGTCGCGGCCAGACCCGCACCCGCGCTGAGGATCCCGGCGGCCGTACCGATGGCTCCTGCGGCATGGCTGAGCGAATTGCTGATCTGGCTGCCGCCGAAGGTCACGCCCGTCGTCGGTGGCGGGCCGACCTTGGCGTCCGGGAACAGCGCGGCGACGGCCGCCGACGCTTGGAACAGGCCGCTGACGCCCTGCACGACCATGCTCGTGGTGGTGAGTGAGCGGTGCGTCCGCTCGCCGTCGTTCATGAATTCGCGCTCGCTGTAGTACTTCTTCTTGTGTTCGGCGAGCTGCTTGGACTTCTCCAGCGCGGCCAATGCCTGGTTCGCCTCGCTGACCTGGTGCACCCGGACGTCTCTGGCAGCGTCCAGGATGGCGGTCTCGTGGCCCGCACGCAGCCGGGCCAGCGCCTCGGCGTCGCGTTTCTCCAGTGCCGCAAGCAGTTCCGCGCCGAAAGCTTTGACCTCGCCCGCAAGTTCCTTGGCCTTGGCCAGCATCGGCCCGAAGCGATAGTGCGGCAGCGGTGCGTTGATGTCGTCGAGCACCGACGACAGGTCGAGACCCGCCGCGACGGCCCGCACCAGCAGATTCGGGTCGATGACATTGCCGAAGGCGGGCAGCTTGCGCGCGACGCCGTCGATGGTCCGGCCGGATCGGATCTTCGACAGCCGGTCGTCGACCAGATCCCAATACCCGAGCAGTTTTTCGTTCCGCGGGATGTGAAAGTAGTTGTACCAGGCCATGCCCGCGCCGATGGTGATGGCCGACGTGGTCGGCGCCTCGGTCGAATTGCTCAGCGGGATCAAACTTTCCGCCGCGACAACCGGACTCACCGAACGGTTGCGGGTCGCCAGCGCGCGAAAACTCTTGATCGGGGGCGGGGTTGGGTCGGTGACCTCTTCCGGCCTGCGACCGAGCAATTCCGCCGCAAGGATGTACAGCTGTGCCGCCTGATTGATCGACTCGCCGGTGTCCTGGCGGAACAGCTGGTCGCCCCAGGCGATCAAGTTGTCCAGATACTTCATCACGACCGCCTTCTGATAGGCGGTGGTACGAAGCTGGGCGACTACGTCGGGCTGGAAGGGATTTCGCAGCCACCGTCCCACCGAGTTGTATTCGCCGGTGCCCTGCGCGACCCGCCGCAGCACCTCCTCGATGCGCTGCTGGTAGTAACCGCTGTCCGGCTTCGACGGGTCACCCGCCGTCTGGAAGAACGGCTTGGTGCGCCAGAACCGTTGCGGCACCGGCTCATTGCTGGTGTCCAGCGGGTCGAAGATGGTGTGAAACCACTGCTGCGCTTCCTCGAACTTCCGATCTGTCGAGAGGCGTTCGGCGATCAGCAGCGGCGCGTGGAAGAACAATTCCCAGTTGTACGGGGCGTAGGGGTCCGCCAGGTTGAATTCCACCGTCTCGATCGGCAGCTCACCACCGATGTTCGAGTATTCGGGATCGTATTCCGCGACGAAGTCGAACGGGCCGGTGTACAGCTCCGGCTTCGTCTGCAGTTCGCGCCGGAACAATCCGGGCAGCCCCGCAGAACCGAACTGCCCGGCGAAGGCTTGCACATGCGGGTGATAGAGCGGCTGGATGACGAAATGGAAGTCGAAGATGAACTCGACGTGCGCCTGCAGCATATATATGCGCTTGTCGTCGGTGTAGAACAAGACGTTCTTCCACATTTCGTTCATGTCCCCGATCCACTCCTGATGCGGGTGCAGCAGGCGACGTTGCCGATTGGGCGGGGTTTTCCGCCATACCGTGAGCGTCAGCGGGCTTCGGGGGTCGAGGGTATTGATGGTCGTGAACTCGGGACCGGCAAGGTAGAACTCGTTGTATACGGTGCCGAATGCGGGGCGATCCGGAATCGGAGTCTGGAGTGGGAAACTACCCAGCGGGATCGTCGTCATACCCCGGGCATTGACCGTCTCCCGTGCATCGACCCGGAACCAACCGCGCATCCGTACCGGCCTGGACTCGGTCTCCGGTTTTTCGCGGTACACCACGGCGAAGACCAAATCGCCCGCCGCATTGTCGGGAATCACGTACGCCTGATACTGCTGTAATTCGTCGACGAACGAATACGGGTCGTGCGTGACGCTCAGCTGTTCCTTCGCGGTCTTCTTGGCCTGCCACGCGCCGTTGACGAAACTGCTCCAGTTGAGCTGCACCTTCATCACCCGACGCGAATCCCGCATCTTGTCGCCCGGCGCAGGCATGTCGAACTCGACCGGCGCGCCCTCGTAGGTGGAGGTCAACCAGAACAGATAGAGCCGCTTGTGCCAGACGACCGGCAGCACGCTGTCGGTGTCGATATCCAGGTCGACCTGCTGCCACGGCGTCCATCCCGCGCCACCCGCCCGATAGATCAACTGGCAGGAGCGGAAGAAGTAACTCCGGGGGCTCGACTCGGTCCGGGCGAAGACGTAGAACACATTCGTGTCCTTGTCGTAGTACGTGCCGCACGGATGCAGTCGCGACACCTCTTCCAGCTGCTTCAGGTAGCCGCCGATCGCGGCTTCGCCGCTGCCCGAGCCGGATTCCTGTTGCATCAATTCGTTCTCGAACTGTCCGAAGAACGGAGTCTTGTCCAGTCGCAGGTCGGGTTCGAAGTAGTTCTCCGGGTACAGGAAGACCTTCTGGTTCGCCTCCCACAACCGGTACTGCTTCATCCATTCCCACACCCCGAGATCACCGGGCGAGGCGATCGTGACGCTCGGCTCGAGGTCGAGCTGGATTCGCTGCACGAATAACTGGACGCTGTAGATGGCCTGGGCGATCCGCGTGGTCAGTTGCGCGGCGCCCATGTCGACGTCGAGCAGGAAGTAGTCGTGCAGGCCATACGCGTCGCGCCACTGTGGCGTGCCGTTCCCGGTCCGCAGCGGGTTGGCCACCAAGTAGGAGACCAGTGCGTTGCGCTGATGTTCGCGGATCGCGTCTTGCATCGGCGCCGCGACGGCCGGCCAATCCCGCAGTGCGTGTTGCGCTTTCGCCGCCTGCCAGGCGCCCTGGGCGGCCTCCGGTGTCAGTTCGGCGCGCAGCCAGGAGCCGAGGCGGTCGGCGGTTACTCCGATGCGGCGCAGCATCCGGACGGCGGTATTGAGGGTCGTCATCGCGCCGACATCGAGGAAGCTTGCGCCAGTGTCCAATCCGAGCCACTCGGCCAGTCCGGCGAGATCCGTCGCGTTCCACCCGGTTCGGGCGGCGAGCACGGTGACCACCTCGGCCGTTGTGGCCTGGCGGCGGCCGGCGGCCTCCCACAGCAGCGCCAGCGTCTGGTTGCGGCCCGGCGTGGCGTTGCGCAGCCGGATCAAGTCCAGTAGCCGGATGAACCTGCCGAAAAGTGGCGCGGGGCCGACGATCTGCGTCGATGGCAGGTCGTTGAGGTCGAGCCAGCCGACGCGATCCGCGTAGCGGAACAGTGCAGGCAGTTCGAGTGCGGTGATCCCCAGCTTCGCCGATACCAATGCCACGCGGTGGATTCGAGCGAGCGAGCTGAACTGCTGACCGAAGGCGGTACGGGTCGCCGACACCGCCGGGTCGCTACTGACATAGCTGTGAGCCAGGAAGTCCTCCAGCACGGCCGAGGACGGCGTCGGCCGAAGCCATTGACCGAGCAGCTGATCGGCGGTGGCGGCGTCCAATCCGGTCGCCTGCCCGATCTGCTGTTTGATGGTGATCTCGCTGAGCGTGCGCCGCAGCAGTGGGTTCAGCTTGCTCAGCACGATCCGGAATCTGCCTGCGGGCCCGAGCATGTCGTCCTGAAAGAAGCCGATGGCGTCTGTCGATGTCAGGAAGGTGTTGCTGTCACCTGCGGGCAGCGGACGTTCCTGAACGGTGCGCAAGGTGGCGACGGCCGTGGCCAGGCCCGCGCCACCGGGCGCGGCCGTCAATGCTTCGGCCTCGGCCTGCGAGAGGTAGCCGCGCGACTTCAGCGCGTGCTCGTTGATGTCGTAGAAGACCTTGCTCGCCAGCGCCTTCGGTACCTCATAGCCGACCGGCAGCTGTGGCAGCGGCGCGGCGTACACCGGAATGCGCAGTGCCTTCATCCGGGTCCGTACGAATCGCCGTGGCGCGTCATAGAGTTCTTCCACCGCACCGAGATACGCCGCGTCCGACGGTAGTACCGCGCGCAGCTCGATGCGCTGGGCATCGTTCATCGGGCCCGCGAAGACCAGCAGCTGATCGTCGCGGTGGAAGCGGATCGGCACCTTCGGCGGGAACACCACATCGTCGGGTAGCGCGGCCACTTGCGCGGTGTAGGTGACGGTGCCGAGCAGGGTAGCGGCGGCGTCCTGCGCCAGCGCAGGCTCCCAGCCGAGCTGGGCCAAGTGCTTCTTGGTCAGATCGCCACGCTCGTCGAGGGTTTGCGCGGTCTCCTGATACACCACCCGCAAGGCCGACCGCAGCACGGTGAGGAGGCCGGCCAATGTCTCGTCATCCGGAATCACGCCGCCCTGCGGCGGCAGCGTGGCGGTGAGCACCGCGTCCACCTCGGGGACGGTGAACCCCGCATCCTGGATGGCCGCCACTGCGTCCAGGAATTGTTCGGTGACCACAGTTTGTGCGTAGATCGGCGTGGACGGTGCACTGTCGAGCAGACCCGGCGGGCGCATCGGGGCGCCACCGGACACTTCGCCCTCGATACCGGCGGCGAAGGCAGGAAACGGCAGTCCGACCGTCGGCAGCATCGGTGCGCCACCGAGCACCTCGTGCTCGACGGTTTCCCTGGCGAACACCCCTACCAGAATCGGGAAGGGACCGCCGCCGCCGTAGAGTTCGATGAGCCGCAGCAGATCCGGGATCGACAGCGACAACGCGGAGGCGAGGGTGACGGTGCGCACCAGCGCCGACAGATTCGCCAGATTCACCACCCGGTTGGGAATCACCGCACGCGTGCCGGTGGTCAGCGCGGCCAGATCCTCGTCGGTCAGCTGCAACACCGCGAGCAGCGCCGCGGTCACCGTCGGGTCGGTGATGTCACCGAGCACCGATAGCTCGGCCCGATCGGCACGCAGCGCGAACGGATTCCGCGCACCAGGCGCGGTGGTCACCACCGACGGGTCGAGAAACATCCGGTCGTAGAGCGGTGGCTCGGCGTCGGTGCGGTAGCTGTGGGTTTCGACAGTGTTGTAGAAGGTCAGCACCTGGTCGACCGAGAGATCGAGCCGCGCAGCCAGTGTGCGCAGGGCGCCGAGGGTGCGCAGGGTCTCCCGGTCCAGGTTGCCGCGACTGTTGCTGCCGAAGATCGCCCGGTCCAGCGTGGTCGCGGACCAGCCGAGCGCGCGCTGCAGCCGGACGAATCGGTGCAGCCGATCGAGTGCGCCGTGGTCGAGCCCGACGAGGGTCATCTTGTTGGTGTCGTACGGCGACTTCTCGTCGGCCTTGATCGATAGGGCAGCACCGGGATTGACGAACCGGGTGTCGAGCAACTCGGTCAGCTCCGCATACCGCAACGATCCCGTGTCCAGCAGCGTCCGAACAGTGCTGAGCACGGTGCTGAGATCGGTGGCAGGCGGCTTGCCGTAGCAGTCGGCGAGCGTCCGCGCCGGAGTGAGCGGCTCGCCCGCGATGATCCGCGCGGCAACGGTACCTAGGCCGAGCCGCTCGTCGGCGCGCAGCGTCGGCGAATCCGCTGCCGCACCTACGGTTTCCAGCAGTGACATCCGGGTGACCCCGAGGTTGGCCAGAGCGGCGCCGGTCTGATCACGCCACAGGTCGTAGGGCAGATCCCAGGGGTACACGGCGGTGCGCAATGTGTCGTAGGCGCCGTTGTTCACGTGCTGCGGCTGGATTCGCAGCGCCGCGGCGTCTCCACTGCTCTGCCGTTGCGCGGGCGGGATCGCGGTGGCCGGTGCGACGGCCGACTCCAGCAACTCGTTGATCAGATCGACGCAGGGCAGCTCGAGGGTGGTGTTGTCGATGCTCAGGTCGACGTCGACCAGGTCGCCGCGGCGTGCGTAGAGCACGTCGGCAACCGCGCCTTCGTGCCGGTCGTCGCCCCCGCCGAGTCTGCGCAGGAAGTACAGCAGGTCGACCAGGTACGCGGCCTCGCCGTACACCGAGTGCGCGTCGTCGAAGGTGCCGTAGTCGACGGAACCGAACAGTTCTTCCCAGTTCGGAATCGGGTGTGGTGCGGCGGGGTCGGCGGGCGCGAAGCTCGGCAGCCACGGCACGTCGAAGTGGGCCGCGGTGCGGTAGTCGGCGATCACATTGACCGCGGCCGCGTGCACCTCGGTCGCCTTGGCGTGGATAGCGTGCGCGTCGGCTTCGCCGATATCATCGGAGACCTGGCTCGCGAAGGTGTCACGAGCCAGCCGGGCAACAGCGAAGGACGAGCCGAATCCGTTGTCGCGCAATGACTGCATGGTGCCGAAGCGGCGGGTGAGCTTGAATGTGCGTTGGATCTCACCGAGTTCGATGCGCGCGTGCTCGTCCGGGACGGTGGCCGAGTTGACCGGCGTGCTGATTATCTCGAATTCTGGGTTCTCCGTGAGGAACCGGCTTGCCGCCGTTTCCGCGTGTTCCGGGCGGGCCGACAATTCGTAAGCGACGTGCGCGGTCGGATAGGTCTCGATTATCTTGCTTCGCACGGTGTCCGCGTACCGCGTGACATGGTCGGCGTCCGACGGCGCCGGCGACGTGTCTCCACCCGAGAGCGATGCCCGAAGCGGCTGCGGTACACCATTGGTCTGCTCGATCAGCTCGGGCCAGCCGCCATCGAGGCGCACCAGATCGCGAAGGTGTGCGAACTCGCCACTGTCGAATCTGGTCAGCAGTTCCCGGAGCAGTGGCGGGTTGTGCCCGATCAGGGCGCGGAGTTCGAACGCACGACGCAACCGCTCAGCGTGCGGGTCTGGCACCGACTCGGCCGGCAGTGCGTCGCCGGCACCATCGAGGTACGCGGCGTACATCCGCTGCCGGGCATCGGGCTCGGTTACCGCCGCGGCGAACAGTTCACCGACCGGCGACATCGGGACGTTCGCCGCCGGGTCGACGGTGGCCCGCACCTGTTCGGCCCGGAGGACAGTCGCGAACTCGGCTGCCTCATCCCCCGGCGTCTCGATGAGATTCGCCGCCGACGCGGCGGCGACCGCGGCGTCGATCTCGGCTGCCGGGCGGGCGGAGAAGTCCGCCAGATCGCGCGGCATTCCCTGGCGCAGTGCACCATAGAACAGTTCAGCGGACAGGCCTGTCGCCGCTGCGTGCCGGGTGGCGGTAGCGAGATCCTCGATTTGCTCCGGGCTACGGCCGGTGGCCGCGGCCAACGGGACTACGTCGGGTGCGCCGAGGGCGCTGATCGTCGCTCCGTCGAGCAATGGGGTGACCGCCGCGCGAACAGTCGCATACTCCGTCCGGCGATCGACCGGGAGATTCAGATCGATGACCACCTCGCCGTTGCCCGCGGGCTCGCGGCTGGATTCCACAGTGGGCCCGCCATTGTGCGCGGCCCGGACGACCACGCCGACCGACCCGCCCGCCGCCGCGTAGTCGACGCGATACCGACCGTCGGCGCCGGTCACACTTTCGCCGAGCGGTGCTTCCGAACGCAGCCTGCGCGCGGCCACAGTCACCGTCACCCCCGCGACCGGACGACAGTCCGGGTCGCTGATCGTGCCGGTGACCGAGCCTGCTTGTACGACAACCTCTTTGGATGTCATCGATGTCCCCATTCCGCTGTTGACAGAACTGTCATGTCTGGGTCGGACGGCCGTAGCCGTCGATTCGGTGCGCCCCTCAACGGAGCCACGTGGTGAGGAACTGGTGCAGCGTCATATTCGGCTGCGGTACATAGGGCTGATTTCCATTGCGCGGATCGGCCGATTTCGTGGCGCGGTCGAGCAGCACACCGGTGTTGTGGATGTTGTTTTTCACCGCGCTGATGGTGGATAGCCCATCTATGCCGAGATCTTTCGCCACACCATGGATCGCGGCATCGATACTGTGCGGCCCCGGGCCATCGTCTTCGGCCGGCTCGGCAGCCGATTCGGGTGTCACCGAATGCAAGGTGAAACCACCGCCGAACGCGAAGGTGCCGACCGAGGCATGACCGTAGAAGCCGTATTCCCGCATATCGCTCAGGTTCAGGAAGGCGCCTGCTCCGCCTTTCGTGCCGCCCGGGCCGGGCACCGCGAATTCGGTGAGTGCGATCTTCTCGATCTCGGTATGCCAGTCACGGAGGTAGAGATACGACTCGATGCCACCGACCACATCCCCTTCGACCTTGCCGAATTCCTTCTCCGGCCCGCCGGCGAACAGACCGGCGAAGTAGAAGCCCTTGTTCAGGTCGTAGCCGAACAGTGTGAGCCCCTCCCCGACCAGACCGTGCCCAGCGGCCGGGCCTGCGAAGATATAGACGCCGGTGAATGCGGGTCCGACGACCGACTCGGCAATTTCGCGGTCCTCGCTCTCCGCGGCGGTCGGCCCTGCGGGGTGGGCGGCGTCCCACACCCCGCTCAATACGTCGACACTCAGCGGCCCTGGCGCTGCGCGCCGGAAGTCTCTCCATGAGGCGTAGTTCGACGGGTTACCGCGATCCGAATCGGAGGCATGCTGCGCCGGCGCCGGATGTGCGGCAGCCCAGGCGTGCTGCAGACCTTGCTCGGTCCACGGGCCGAACGCGCTGCTCCGAAACTGTTCGAACGTCCGGTATTTCGCTGGATCATTGGCGTTCTGATCACTTGTTCCGTTCTCATGTGACTGAGTGCCCGCCGGGTCCATCAATCGGATGGGGTTGTTTCGCACATAGGCGTAGAGATTCGGGCCATCCACAAAACCTGCGGGGTCACAGCTGATCCAGCGACCCAACCAGGAGGCGCAATACCGGGCACCGTGGTAATAAAGTCCGGTTTCGGCGTCCTTTTCCTTGCCGGTGAATCGGTAGCGCTTGCGGCTTGTCTCGGCGGCCCCGGCGGCGGATCGGTAGGAGGTGGTGCCGAAGGGGTGGAATTCCTCGTAGGAGAGGACCGCGGCGGTATCGCTCAGTTCGATTGTGGCGGAACCGAGGTGGTCGGTCAGTTGATAGCGGTGCACCGGGCGGGGATTCGGAACCGGGAGACGATTGTCGATGGTGGTTGTTTCGACCAGCGCGATGCGGCTGGTGCCGTCGAGTATGTGCAGGGACTCCCTGCGGGTGCGGATGGTGCCCGCGGTGACACGGAGGTAGATCTCGGTGTTGCCCAGGTAGATTCGGGTGTCCGTGGTGGCGTTGTTGCGGATCGTCGCGCGCACGCGCTGGCCGGTGGAATCGTATTGGTAGTAGGCGTCGCCACCGCCGCCCAGGTCGACATGGACCAGACGGTTGTCGGGGTCCCAGTCCATGGTGGCCAGGTGCGGCATCGAGGTGATGTTGCCGTTGGCGTCGTAGGTGTAGACGGCGGTGAACCGACCGTCCGGATCGCCGGGAATGCTGTTGGCCAGCAAGCGATTACTATCGGCAGCCGTCGAATGGCGGCGGCTGCGGCTGCCGTCGGCGGCGGCGTGGGTGACGGTGCTGATGTTGCCGCTCTTGTCGTAGGTGTATGTCTCGGTGTATGCGCGCATGGCGCTGCTGTCGTTGGCGTGCGGGATCGGCGCGGTCGCGGGTTCGTCCGGGCCCGGTTGGGTGGTCTGGCCGATGTGTTCGCGGCCGGTCGCCGTGGCGAGCCGGTAGCTCGGGTCGTAGGTGAACGTTCGGGTGGCGCCGACGGCGGCATTCGCGAAGAAGACCGTCTGCTGCGCGGGATCGGCTGCGACGCTGACGTTCCCGGCCGGGTCGTAGGCGTAGCGCAGCGCTTGCAAGACCGGGCCGTTGTTCGCGCGGGTGTCCACGGCGGCGAGGCGGAAGGTGTCAGGCTCGTAGTCGTAACGGGTGTCGGTGCCGCAACCCGAGGTGACGAGCAATCGTTGGCCGCGCGCGTTGTATTCGGTCCCGGTGACGAACGCCGTCCATTCGGTGCTACCGCGGAGCTGAGTTTCGAGGCGCTCCAACAGGTTCGCTTCGTTGTAGGAAGGCTTCGTCGTACTGCCGTCCGGCGTGCCGATCCGAGTCGGCCGATTCAGCGCGTCGTAGTCCGTGGTGCTGCGGTACACCGTCGGCTCGAGTAGCCGCGTCGCCGCACGGAGCGCCTGCTCCGGGTCCGTGATGTCGGACAAGATCGACCAATCCGGTTCGGTGAACGGGTCCGCCGCCAGTCGGCGCTCGCCGGCCACCAGATTGCCCTTGAAGTCGACCTGAGCGCTGCGCAGCACGCCCGCGCCGTCGAAGACGAGGTATGGCCGGGAGCGCAGGTTGTCGGCGGCGCCGTTGTCGAGGTCGTCACCGTAAAAGCCGCGCACACGCAGGCGCTCCGCCGCGCCGGGGCCGGCGGCGTAAGCGTGAGTGGGACGACGCAATTCGTCGTAGCGGAAGCGCTGGACCGTGCCGCGGCCATCCCACGAGCGCACCGGTTGTCCGGTGACGTCGACCAGCAGCCACCGCTCGCCCGCATCGCGACTTCGGGCATGCGCCGACCGCCCGAGCATGTCGAATTCCTGCTCCAACACCCGTATTTCGCGCGGATCGAGGGTGACCAGCGCGTGGCCCTGCACGTCGTGGACAACGGTGGTCGGCAACTTCTCGGCGCCGTTGTCGACAATGACGATATGCGCCCGGCCCAGGGCGTCGAGCTCGGTGGTGCCATACGTACCCGCGTGCGGCTCCGTGGCTTTCGCGGACAGATAACGCGGATCGTTCGTGGGCAAGGTGATTCTATCGGCGTACCAACGGCTTTCGAGAACCGTGTCGTTGCGGTCCCATTCATGTTGCGCCCACGCGTCGAAGGTGACCCGGCTGAGGGTGCCGTCGGGGAAATCGGTGCGGACGAGTCTGCCGAGTGGGTCGTAGGAGAGGATCGAGGTCACCCCGTGCCGCACCACGTCCGGTTCGGTGTCGAACTCCGCGTCGAGGGCGAAGTACGGTTCGTACTTCTTGATCGGGTTGCCTTTATTGTCGTAGATCGTCCGACCGGTGCCCACCCAGCGGGGCGCGCCGTCGGCGCCCGGTTCCGCCGGTACCTTCGCCAGGATGACGCGGCCGCTGCCGTCGACGTAGGTCCGCGACTCCCGCACCCGGCTGTTCGCCGCGCGGTGCTGCTCGCGCTCGAAGGTGCGCAGTCGCACCGGACGCGCGGTCAGGTCGTAGGTCAACCAGGTGGTGGGCCGATCGGTGTCGGAGGGTTCCGACGTGGTCAGGTCGAGGATGTCACCCTCATCTCTGCCGTCCTTCCCGAGCGCCGCGGTGGCGATCACCATGCCGAGCGGGTCGAAACGGACGGCGGTGCGATTGTCGTTCGGGTCGGTGAGCAGCCACGGCTGTAGCACGCGGTAGTTGATCGAAGCGGTGACCACGTTGCCGACCGGATCGGTGCTGCCGGTCTGCCTCAGGAGGTGGCGTTCATAGGCGATCTGCCAGGTCGCGCCGAACGCGTCGAGGTAGGACACCGGCAGATAGAAACGCGCCGGATCGAAGGCCTGCCTGCCTGACGGCAACCACCAAACGCCTTCTCGCAGCAGATATCCGGCTTCGCTGAGCATGTCGTCGGTGACCTCGGTGCCGTACAGCTTCGCCACCTGTCCGGCCGCGAACACCTGGCGGTAGGAGCGCCATGGCAGGGCAGGCACGGCGAAATGACCGAGCGGCAGTTCGGTGGACGCATCGGCGGCGGCATAGGTCTGCTGGGTTCGGGAGATCAGCCTGCGCTCTTCGCGTGCGCCGGAAAGCTCTTCCTGATAGGGGATTTCGTGGCGGGCGGCGAGTGTCAATCCGTCCCGCAGCTCGGTCTCGGTGAAGATGCGGCCGCCTCGCGAGAGCCCGCCGACCTCATATTCGCGACCCTCGATCGAGATGCCGACCCGCCAGCTGTCACCGGCGGTCACATCGTTGCGTACCTCGTGTTCGCTGACCATCACGTGCAACAGCCCCTGCGCGGTGGCGGCGGGGCGACGGCGCGGGTATGCGATCCGCGCCGCGCGCAACACGTTCCCCCACTCGTCGACGTCCAAGGTGACCGTGTGCCCGATCCGCGGATCTTCGGCCCGCCGTTCGGTGTGCACGGTCAACGTCTCACCCGGATCGACGGCGATCACGCAGTACGGCGCCGATCCGCGCGGCTGCAGCAGGCGCGGCCGATAATTCGATTCGGTCACCGAATACGGCTCGCCGAGTTCGCCATGGTCGTCCTCGGCGTAAACCTCTTCTCGTAGGACGTGACCGCGCAACGCGCGCGCCGCCTCGCGCTCTTCTTCGGGCGTCAGCCCTGCGGGCAACAGCGTGTCGGTGAGATCGAAATCCCTGTCGTAGGCGTGGTATTCGGTGGCGAACTGGGTGGAGAGCCGAGCACCGTCGCGGTACCAGCCGGTGTGTTGCCAGCGTTTGACGACCGCGGGAGGCTGATACAGCCGGTCATCCGCCCCGGCGAACGACAGCGCGTCCCGCTGTTCGACGTAGCCGAATCCACGGAATTCGCGCTCGACAGCGTCGTAGTAGCCGTGGCGGTAACGGTAGGTCGCGACCAGTGTGGTGTCGGCGACATCGTCGCGCGTCCGGACCACCGACACCACCTGCACCGGAAAGGGCAACAGGGTCGCCCACGGGTTGTTCGCCGCTTGATCGGCCAGGTAGTGCGTCGTGGACGATTCGTAGCTGATCGTGGTACGCAGGCCGCGGTTGTTGTCGACCGACGACAGCAGGTGCGGCTTGCCCGCCGCCATGAGGTCGAGGTAGCGGACCTGCGGGTCGAAGTCCGGTCGCGGCTCGGCCACTACCAGACAAGCGGTGCCCTTGCCGAGCACATCCGCCACCGTGGTGGTGCCTGCCACATCCGGGGCACCGAAGCCGGTGATCGTCTCGGCGGCACTCCAGGAGTTGCCGGACTCGTTGAACCACAACGAGATCCGGTCCGGACCCAGATAGATCAGATCCGTCGGCGCGCTGCCGTCGATGTCGGCGAGCCGAATCCGGCGCTGGTCGAACCGATCCGGGTGATCGAACACCGGCGCCCCGGACATCGGCACCTTCGGGCCGAACCGGCCGTAGCCCAGGTTGGGCCAGTAGGCGATCTCGCCGTTGCGGATACGGACCAGATCGGTGAGCCCGTCGCCGGTCATGTCCGCCAGGTAGACACTCTGCTCGGGGTCGGCGAACACCAGCCGCGGGCCGTGTTCCTCGGTGGCCGCGTTCGATACTCGGCACGCCGCGCCGAAACCGTCTAGACCTGCCGAGGGATGCCAGCGGAAACCCTCGCTCTCGGTGAGCAGCACATCCGCGAGCCCGTCACCGCTCAAATCGACGAACCGCAGGTTCGGGTCTGCCCACGACACCACCGGCAACGAGCTGAAGGTGGCGAAGTCGGCCCAGCCGCCGTCGGCGGTGCGCCGATGGAAACCCGCTGCCACACCGGCGAAATCGGCCAATGCCCGGGTGCCGTCGCCTGCCAGATCCAACAACTGCCGCCCGCCTGCCAGACTCGCGCCCACCGGCAGCGGATCGACGGCCCGCGGCGTGGCGACGGTCCCGCCACCCCGGTTGGCGCGGTAGTACCAGGCGCCGCCCTCCTCGGCCAGGATCCCGGAGAGGCCTTCGCCGTCCAGGTCGATCCAGCGGTAGCCGTCGTCCAGCCGCGGCGGCACTGCGCGATCTTCTGTCGTCAGAGGATGGATCGTGCGGGAGACGGTCCGCTCTGTGTACTGGAAACTCACCGGCGGCAAGTCGTTACGCATGTACGCCCCGCCGGCCCGCAGATAGCCCGCCTGCGTCGCCTCGATCAGCTTCGTCGCCGCGGGATCGGGCAGGTAGCCCAGGTTCGTCGCGGACACCAGCACCGGCTCGGCGGCGAGTTCGGCGATACGGTGAAACATCAGGATTCGGTCGCACAACCGGTACGTGCGGATCTCGAAACCGGATCGTCTCGTAGAGAACGGATCTCGTCGCACCTTCCAAGGCGCGACACCATCAGGGGTCGGCGCCGCCTCGTCGTGCTCACCGTAGTCGAGCACCACCTCGAAGCAGAAGTCCGGCTGTCCGGGTGTCGAATTGCCGTACCGAACCCGCTTGAGATAGCGGTTGACCACGGTGTCGCGATTGCGCTCGCACGGCGCACCCGGGTCCACCCCTGCCCGGTCCTCCGGCTTGTACTCATAGCGGACCAGATTTCCGCGATCATCGGCGGTCTCTTCCAGCAGCCACCGGAAGACCCGGTCGGGGTCGGCCGGATCGGCGATGCGGGCCGCGCCGTTGCGGCCGAACACACTGGTGACGTTCGCTGTTGAAGTCACCCGCCAATGCGTGTCCCCCGAATTTCGGTCACACCACCGCTCGATCCTCGAATACAACCCTTCGGTCCGCGGCCGATAGGCGACCACATCGAAGGCGCCTTCGCCGCGCCGCGCCGGAAACACCGCAGGCACCAGATCTTCCGCACCGGACAGCTGGAACACATCGATCTCGTCCAGATAGCGGGGCAACCCCTTGTCGGTCTTGCGCGAGATCGACGGCACGTCCATCGACCAACCGAGCCCGAACGGCCCGTTGCCCGCCCCGGAGTCGTAGCCGAGATTCAGCTGTGGCGTCATCTCGGCCCGACCCGGGGTGAGCGGCACCGGTACCGTCACCGCCGCTGTGCCGGTCACGGGGTCGGCCGCGAACTTCTCCCCCATGCCGCGGATCGCGCCACCTGCCTTGGGCAACGACAGCGACGGTTGATCACGGTCCGGTGCCGCACCGGACTCGCGAGTGCCGGCGGTGGCCGACGATGGCGGCGAGCTTCGGTCGGGTCGGCGATCGGGCTCGGTCCGGTTTTCCGGCACAGGCTGTGGCATGGGTGTCTCGTCCTTGTCGATGTAGGGACTGCGGGCGACTTATTTCCGGGGGCTTTGCAGCGCGTCCTCCACGGCCGCGAGCGCGTCGACCGGGGTGCGGTTCTGACCCTGCTCGTTCTGGCCGAGCTGCGGCCAGCCGGAGCCCTGCGGGCCGTGCAGCTGGATCCAGATCTCGCGGGTCTTGTCCAGCAGCTCGCGCTGTTCCGTTTCGTTCAATGCGGACATGAATTCCTCCTCTATTCCGACGCCGCACGCCGCGGCGAAGTCTTGGGGCGACATGCCGTAGGCGATGTTCATGTCGCAGTCGCCGAACGGCGGGCAGCCCTCGGGCAGGCCGCCGCCGAAGCCCTGACCGTCGGTGTATTGGTGGGCCAGCTGGCCGGGCAGATTCGGGTTGCGGCCGTAGCCCGCGCCGACCATGCGCCCGCCTTCGGGGCGGTTGGCCCACATATCGAAGAAGTCGCCGCGATTCGCGTAGGCGATCACCCGCCGCCGGTCGCCGAGCCACTCAACCAGATTCCAGTACGACGCGTTGATGCCGTCGGACTGGTCGCCGCCGGGATTACCGCCCGATTCGACGTCGATCATGCTGATCATCCGCGGGTGCGGGCCGCCCATTCGCGCGACCATGTCGCGGTGGGTTTCGACGGTCTCCAGCCAGTTCGGCCGCCAGTAGAAGTACACGATGAAGCACGCCAGGCGTCCCGAATCGACTGCCCGGCACGCCCATTCGTAGTTAGCGGCGAAGTTGGCGTCGCGGAAGTCGCCGTCGTTGGACCGGAAGCTGAGTATCGCGTGCGGATAGGCATCGTCTACCGGCACCTGAAAATATGACACGTCCGCGAAAAAACTGTCGACCATTGGATCTCCCTCGATTTCGTCTGCCCGAAATTTCCCCCGAGTGGTCGTCGCACCGCCGATTTCCCCGCCTCGCGACCCCGTGAGACGTCGATGAAACGTGAGTGAAGGGCGCGGACCGGAGACTCTTCCCTGTAGCAAAGAACCGCCGGTGCCCGCTCAGCGCGACAGGGCCAATGCTGTAGCCGGCCGGCGGGCCGGGGTAGTTGTCGGTCTGATGAGCGAACCGAGCGTTCCATTTGTCGGACCGCGAACGATATGAAGCACGTGCTCGGTTCGTTGCAGTATCTGCACGGGAGGACAGAGAGTGAACGAAGCGACGATGGAAAAGGCGGCCTTGGGGGGCCGTGGCGTGCTCGAGGGGGCATTTGCCCTGCTGGAGGCGCTCGCGCACGGTGCCGAGCTGGGCTTGACCCAGCTCGCGTCGGCGGCAGGACTACCGAAGGCAACGGCCTATCGGTTACTCAATCAATTGGTCGCGGAAGGAGCAGTGCAGCGCCGCAGCGGGCGCTATCAGATCGGACCCCGGGTGTTTCGGCTCGGGCAGACCTGGCAACCGGCGCGGTTGCTGCGGGCTGCCTCGGCCCGGCCGCTGGGGCAATTGACGGCGACCTCGGATCGGGGCGGCTTCAGTCTCTCGGTGACCGATCGGGGGCACACGATGTTGATCGGCGGCATCGGGCGGGAGATCGATGCGGTCTTCCCGCTGCGGGCGGGGACGCTGCTGCCCTCGGGCACCGCCGCCGAACAGGTGCTGGCCATCGGTCATCCGAATCACCAACCACCCGAGGGGTTTTCGCCCCGCGAGTGGAGCCGTCAGGTCACCTTGGCACGGGAGCGGGGTCTCGCCTACGACACCGACCTGAGCCGGTTCGGGCTGGCCTGCGTCGCGGCGCCGGTGCGCGGCCCGGGCGGCGAGGTGGTCGCCGCGCTGGCGGCGACGGTGGGTGAGCTGAACCGGCTGCCCGCGCTGGCCGAGGCGGTGGTGCGCACGGCGGGGCTGGTGAGCGCCAATCTCACCCGGCTGCTGCGGTCACAGGGGGCTATGTCGCTCTGAGCGCGGGAGTCGTGGGGGTGCCGCCCAGGCAGTGGGGCGGCACCCCGACGGCTCGCACCTAACTCATCGCGTGTGAAACGCCACCACACCAAACCTGGGCAATGGCGCGGGTGGCGTGGATGTCGGACAGCGGGTCGCCGTCGAGCAGCACGAGATCGGCGCGCATACCCGGTGCGATCGTGCCGCGGTCGCGCAGGCCGAAGTGGGTGGCGGGCGCCGTGGTCGCGGCGCGCAGCGCCTCGGCCGGGGGCAGGCCCGCGGTGACGAGCAGTTCCAGCTCGCGGTGCAGCGAGTCGCCGTGCGCGGGCTGGAAGGGGACGCCGGGTTCGGCGTTGGCGTCGCTGCCCGCGAGGACGGGCACTCCGGCGGCGTGTAGCGTCGCGACGCTGGCGAGGCAGTCGGCGAAACCCAGGATGCCCAAAGTTGTTGCCACACCCTGCATCATGACGAGGGTGGGCGCGGCGACGCGCCCTTCCTCCGCCATCCGGCGCACCGCCTCCGCGGGCAGCTGACCGTCCATCGGGACGTGGGTGATGACGTCGCCGCCGACGTCCAGTGCCAGTGCATAGGCACCCAAAGATGCTGCGTGGATGACGATTCGGAGGTCCTTGGCCCGCGCTGCGGTGACGACCGCCTTGGCGGAGGCTTCGTCCGGACCGCCCTCCCCCGGCGCTTCGAGCACCAATTTGATGTAGTCCGAGCCGGCCGCGGCACGCTCGGCGACCATCGCCTCGGCCGCCTCCGGTCCGTGGATCACCGCGTGCTCGGCCAGGCCGGGGATGCGGGCGTGCGTACCGCCCGGACCGATGATCGGCGTTCCCGCACTACGAATGTCGGTGGTGCCCGGCCGGTTACGCAGCGCCGCGAGCTGCTCGGGCGGCCAGGTGGTCATGTCCAGTGCCGTGGTGACGCCGTGCGTGACGAGCTGGTCGAGCGATTCCGGGCCGTGTAGGTGCACGTGGGCGTCGATGAGGCCGGGTAGCAGGATCGCCCCGTGGCCGTCGAGACTCTCGGCGCCGCCGGCATCGGTGCCGATCACCGCGCCGTCGATCACCACCGTGGTCGGCTCGGTCAGCTCCGCGCCATCGAAGACACGGACGTTGCGCAGAGCGGTCTTACCGATCGCTGGGGAGTCGACGGTCACGCAAACCTCCGGTGCGGTAGTCGTGCAGCGGCGAGGGGTGCGACCGCTCCGCTACGGAACGTTAGTAGCCGCCAGTGGATTTGTCCGCACACGAAGTGGTAACGCAGTGTTCTTGTCGGAGCACCATTCGGTCTCACAGATGAGGTGGCCGAACAGCGAATACTGTGCGCGCTGCGAGCCTGACGTCATCGGGCGAGATGAGACGGTGGCCCTACGGCCCTCAGGAAATCTACGCATATGCTCAGCAGGTGAACTACTGCCATCGAGGGTGGCATCCGAAGTGTGACGCACAACACTGACGGGGTGGTTATGACCAGGGACACCAGCGCTGCGCTGCAAGCCGCCATGTTGCCGGGACTCGATACCGGCATTGCGGTACCGACTTATGACCGGTCCGAAATCATTACCGGCATAGTTCATTTCGGCGTCGGCGGGTTTCACCGCGCGCATCAGGCGATGTATATCGACCGGCTGCTGGAACGCGGCGAGGCGCGCGAATGGGGCATCTGCGGCGTGGGTGTGTTGCCCGCCGACCGCCGGATGCGCGATGCGCTGACCGCACAGGACGGGCTGTACACGCTGTCGGTGCTGACCCCGGACGGCCGTTGGAATACACGAGTGATCGGCTCGATCGTCGAGTACCTGTACGCGCCCGACGATCCCGAGGCGGTGCTCGCGAAGCTGGCCGACCCGGCCACCCGGATCGTCTCGCTCACCGTCACCGAGGGTGGTTACCACTACTCGGCGACCACCGGCGCGTTCGATGCCGAAGCTCCGGATATTCAGGCCGACCTCGCGCCGAATGCGGTGCCCGCCACCCTCTTCGGCCTGATCGTCGAGGGGCTGGCCCGGCGCAAGGCACGGGGTATCGCGCCGTTCACGGTGCTGTCGTGCGACAACATCGAGGGGAACGGGCACGTCGCGCGCACTACGTTCAGCGCGTTCGCCGCGCTGCGCGACCGCGAGCTCGGCGACTGGGTGGCGCGGGAGGTGCGCTTCCCGAACTCGATGGTCGACCGGATCACCCCGGTCACCCCGCCCGAGGCGGCGGCCCAGGTCGCACGGCGCTACGGGGTGGTGGACCGGTGGCCGGTGGTGACCGAGCCGTTCACACAGTGGGTGCTGGAGGATTCGTTCACGCTCGGGCGACCTGATTACGGCGCGGTCGGCGTGCAGTTGGTCGAGGATGTCGCGCCCTACGAGTTGATGAAGCTACGGCTGTTGAACGCGAGCCATCAGGCGCTGGCGTACTTCGGGTATCTCACCGGTTATCGGCTGGTGCACGACGCTGCCCAGGATCTGGCGTTTCGCCGATTCTTATTGCGGTACATGGATATCGAGGCGACGCCGACCTTGCGGCCGGTGCCGGGGGTCGATCTGGATCAGTACAAGCAGACGTTGCTCGAGCGGTTTGCCAACCCGGCGATCGGCGACACGGTGGCGCGGCTCTGTGCGGAGTCCTCGGATCGCATACCGAAGTGGGTGCTGCCGGTGGTGCGGCAGCGGCTGGCCGACAACGGCGAGATCACCTGTGCGGCGGCGATTGTCGCGAGCTGGGCGCGTTATGCGGAGGGCGTCGACGAACACGGCGAGCCGATCGAGATCGTGGACCGGTTGCGCGATCGGCTGATCCCGCTGGCTCGCCGCCAGCGGGACGATCGCACCGCATTCCTCAGGGACCGTTCCGTTTTCGGTGATCTGATCGACGAACCGCGGTTCGTGAGCGCCTATGTGGCGGCGCTGGATTCGTTGTACGCCAAGGGTGCCCGGGCTACCGTCGCGGAGCTGGCCGGGCCCGCCTGAGTTAGATGGGCAGGACCCGGGTCACCGCGTGGGTTTCGTCGCCGACAGCGAACCAGATGTCGAGGATGGAGCCCGCCCGTTGGGCGACCAGTTCGACGTGATCGCCGGACCGCAGCGGCTTTGTGTACTCGATGATCGCGCGGTGCGCGCCCGACTTCAGGTCGTCGTGTTCGGCCAGAACTTCTTCGACGCCGCTGAGGTAGACCGAGTTGTTGACGTGGTCCAGCATGTCGATATCGGTGATGCGCAGCGGGAACGGGCGCACCTGCACGCCGGTGGTGTCGCCGGCGGGCGCCGGGTCGGTGAGGGCGGCCTTCCAGCGCAGGCGGTGTTCGGTGGTGCTGGCCAGCATGGGCTCCATGAAACGGTCGCTCATCCGGGCGGGCACGCCGGACTCGGTGCCGAAGTGGATCAGGAAGGCTTCGGTCTCGACCAGGCCGCCGCTACTGCCGCAGATCTGCACGCGCATATTGCACCAACGGTTGGACATGCCGGAGCACCAGCGGCGCAGGGTGACCCGCTCGCCGAACTGGATCGGCTTGAGCACGTCGATCACCGTGCGGCGCACCACCCAGCCGCGGTGGCTGTCGCCGTCCTCGACGGCGTCGAGGTGCTCGAAGCCGATGTCCTGCAGGTAGCGGGCGATGGCGTCGAGGCGGAGGCGTTGGTCGCCGTCGGTGTCGGCGAGACGTACCGGCCACCCCGTTTCGAACGGGGTTCCGGTGGTCGGACGTTCCGGCAGCACGCTGGGAATGACCATGGTCGGATAATGCCAGGTCATGGTTGCCGGGCGCGCGTCGGCACGGTCAGCGCGTCGCGCATCTCACACAATCGGCTTGTTGTTGATCGGTCGATCCGGCGGCCGGAGCGTGGTCATCGGCGCCTGGTGGTGCGGCCTTCTCGGGCGAATGTGCCGTTGATCTTGTAGCGCCCGGGGGTTGACCTTGACACGGTGTCAGGTCGTTGGGTGGACGCATGCATCCATACATCGGTTCGGGTCCGTACTGCTACAGCAATTCGCTGGCCATGCTGCTCGGTGCGCATGCGCCGTCGACCGGGGTGATCGAGACGTTGACCGGGTCGCCGTTCGGCTTCCAACTGGAGAACGGCTCGATGCCGTTCTTCGATCCCGGCGGCTGGCATCCGGAGATCGGGTTGGCCGCCGCCATCGAGTTGCTCGGGTGGTCGTGTGTGCGCAGCGACGGCGGGTCCGACGCGGCGGCGCTCGATCGGCTGCAGGCGGCCTGCGCGCAGGGACCCGCGCTGGCCGGGCCGCTGGAGATGGGGCTGCTGACTTATCGCCCCGATGCCGGAATCGCTATCGGCGCAGACCATTACGTAGTAGTGCTTGCGGTCGAGGACGACACGGTGTTGCTGCACGACCCGCAGGGGAACCCATTCGCGACGCTGCCGGCCAGGGCGTTCCTGGATGCCTGGCGTGGCGAGAAGATGACCTATATCGATACGCCGTTCGTCCTGCGCTCGGGTTTCGTGCGGGATCGAGTCGTCTCCCCCGTCGATGCGCTGGAATCCGCTATGCCGCAGGCTATCCGGTGGCTCGAGGGTGCTTCCGACGCCATCGAGGGCTTTGCGGAGGTAGTCGCGAAGGGCCTGGACCCCGAGATCCGAAACCTGCTGGCCATCTTCGGCATTCGAGTCGGCACCCGTCGGCTGCTGGATGCCTCGGTGAGCTTGACGATGCTCGGCCGCATCGAGGCCGCCGCCCTCGCCGCCACCCAGTCACGCATCGTCGGCAGCCTGCAATATCCCTTGGTCACCGGCGACGACGCGGCATTCATCGCCACCCTGCGCACGCTCGCCCCGGGCTACGACCGCCTGCGCGCCGCGCTCATCGGCTGAGCCAGCTGCGCTAGCAAAGAACCCCGAGAGCAGACGACATACGTCACGCTCTCGGGGCTCGGTTCGCGAACTGCCTACCGCTTCTTGGAAGTCCGCTCACGCTTCTCGCGGACACGCACCGAAATACGCACCGGCGAACCGTCGAAGTTGAACTCCTCACGCAGCCTGCGTTCCAGGAAGCGGCGGTAGCCTGCCTCGAGGAAGCCGGTGGTGAACAGCACGAACGTCGGCGGGCGGGTCGTCGCCTGGGTGGCGAACAGGATGCGGGGCAGGCGGCCGCCGCGCATCGGGGGTGGGGTCGCCGCGACGACTTCCTTGAGCCAGGTGTTCAGGCGGCCGGTGGAGATGCGCTTGTCCCACGACTCGAGCGCGGTCTCCATGGCGGGCACCAGCTTCTGCACGGCACGGCCGGTGTGCGCGGAGATGTTGACCCGCTGGGCCCACGGCACCCGGTTCAGGTCGCGGTCGACCTCGCGGTCCAGCTGCAGGCGGCGGTCCTCGTCCACCAGGTCCCACTTGTTGAACGCCAGCACGAGCGCGCGACCGGAGTCGGCGACCATGCTGATCACCCGCAGGTCCTGCTCGGTGATCGGCTCGGAGGCGTCGATCAGCATGATCGCGACCTCGGAGGCCTCCAGTGCCGCCTTGGTGCGCAGCGAGGCGTAGAACTCGGTGCCGTTGGCGTGCGAGACCTTACGGCGCAGGCCCGCCGTGTCGACGAACTTCCAGACCTTGCCGCCCAACTCGACGAGCGAGTCGACCGGGTCGACGGTGGTGCCCGCGACATCGTGCACCACCGAGCGCTCGTCGTCGGCCAGCTTGTTCAACAGGCTGGACTTGCCGACATTGGGCTTGCCGACCAACGCGACCCGGCGCGGGCCGACGCCGCCGGTGCCTTCGCGCGGGGTCTCCGGCAGCACCGCGAGCACGTCGTCGAGCAGATCGCCGGTGCCGCGACCGTGCGCGGCGCTGACCATCCTCGGCTCACCCAGGCCGAGCGACCACAGCGCGGCCGCCTCGGACTCGACCTTCTGGTCGTCGACCTTGTTGGCCACCAGGATGACCGGAATCTTGCTGCGGCGCAGCATCTTCACCGCGGCCTCGTCGGTGGCGGTGGCACCGACCACGGCGTCGACCACGAGCAGGATCGCGTCGGCGGTCTGCATGGCGACCTCGGCCTGGCGGGCCACCGACTGCTGCAGCCCCTTGGCGTCGGGCTCCCAGCCGCCGGTGTCCTGCACCAGGAAGCGGCGCCCGGACCAGTTGGCCTCGTAGGAGATTCGGTCCCTGGTCACCCCGGGGACGTCCTCGACGACGGCCTCGCGGCGGCCGAGGATGCGGTTCACCAGGGTCGACTTGCCCACGTTCGGGCGGCCGACGACCGCGAGCGTCGGCATGGCGAGCAGTTCTTCGCCGGCCAGCTCACCATCGAGATCGGTGAGCTCCCAGTCGGTTTCGTCACTCCAGATGCCGTCGCCGGCCATCACGTCTTCGGTCACTGGGAACCTCCCGTCCTGGTCGTCGAAATCTGCTGCGCGACAACGCGGTACAGCTCGTCGATGACCTCATCCATGTTCAGGTCGCTGGTGTCGACCAGCACGGCGTCGTCGGCCGGACGCAGTGGGGACACCTTGCGGGTGGAATCGAGGTTGTCGCGCCGCTGCACATCGGCGAGCACGGCCTCGTAGTCGTCGCCGCGGCCTTCGGCGATGTTCTGCTGGTTGCGCCGGTGGGCGCGGGCCTCGGCCGAGGCGGTCAGGTAGATCTTGGCGTCCGCGGCAGGCAGTACGACGGTGCCGATGTCGCGGCCCTCGACCACGATTCGCTGTGCGGCCGTGGTGATCTCGCGTTGCAGCGCGACGAGCAGATCACGCACCTCCGGCACTGCGGACACCGCGGAGACGGCCTTGGTGACCGCGTCGCCGCGGATCTCCGAGGAGACGTCCTCGCCGTCGAGCTGGATCACCTCACGGCGCGGATCGGTGCCGATGGACAGCGGCAGCTCCTTGACCGCCGCACCGATGGCGGCGGCGTCGGTGAGCTCGATGCCCGCGCGCAGCACACGCAGGGTCGCGACCCGGTACATCGCACCGGTGTCCAGGTAGCGGGCGCCGAGCCGGGTGGCAAGGCGGCGCGAGACGCTGGACTTGCCGGTGCCGGACGGGCCGTCCATGGCGACGACGAGCGGACTCGTCCCCGTCAGCTGCCGTGGCGTCTCCACCGGAATCTCCACACCCATCACAACGACACCGCCTCGTAGAGTTTGCCGATTTCACCGCGACCGAGCACACGCAACGTGCCGGGCCGTTGGTCGCCGAGCGCGACCGGACCGATATTGGTACGCACCAGCCGGGTCACCGGATGGCCGACCGCGTCGAGCAGCCTGCGCACGATGTGCTTACGCCCCTCGTGCAACACAAGTTTCACCAGGGAACGTCCCTCGCCGATCTCGAGCACCTGGAAGCTGTCGACCTTCGCGGGGCCGTCTTCGAGCTCGATGCCGTCCTTGAGTTTCTTGCCGATCGCCTTGTGCACCTCGCCGTTCACCGTGGCGAGGTAGGTCTTGGACACCTCGTACGAGGGGTGCATGAGCCGGTGCGCTAGGTCGCCGTCATTGGTGAGCAGCAGCAAACCTTCGGTGTCGGCGTCGAGACGACCGACATGGAACAGGCGCTGACCCGCCGCGACGCGCTCGGCGACGATGTCACCGACGCAGGGGCGGCCGAGATCATCGGACATGGTGGACTGCCAGCCCTTGGGCTTGTTCAGCACGATGTGCACGAGTTCCTCGCGCACCATCACGCGGGTGCCGTCCACCCGGACCACGGCGACCTGCGGGTCGATCCGGAGACCCTGCTCGACCACGATCGCGCCGTCGACCTCGACCCGGCCCTGGGCGATCATCTCCTCGGCGGCGCGCCGGGAGGCGACACCGGCCTTGGCGAGGACCTTTTGCAAGCGCTCGCCTTCGCCCCACGGCATTTTGGTGTGGCCTTCGGAGGCGGCGGGCTCTACGTGCTGACGCTTGGCCGGTTTGGCGTTGTTCAGCAGAGGTGCGGACTGGGTTTGGCGCTGCGGCTTGGGATTCTTCTTCTTGCCGGTGGGCGCGGGTTGCGGAACGCGGCGCTGCGGGATGCCGCCCTGCGCGGGGCCGCGGCCGGTTCCGGCGGGTGTGGTGCCGCGGTAGGAGTTACCGGACTGGGCGTTGCCGGACTGGCCGCCTTCGGAGCGGCCGCGGTAGGCGTTGCCGCCGGAGCCTGCCTCGCTGCGGTCGCGGTACGAGGTGCCGGACTGGTCGGGGCGGCCGCGGTACGCGTTGCCACCGGAGCCGGCTTCGCTGCGGCTGCGGGACGAGCTGCCGCCCTGCGCGGAACCGCGATCACTGCGGCCTTGGTATGCATTGCCGCCATCGGAGCGGTCACGGTAAGAGCCGCCTTGCCCGGAGGCGCCTTCGGTACGGCCGCGGTAGGCGTTGCCACCGGAACCGGCCTCGCTGCGGCCACCGTATGTGCTGCCGCTATCCGAGCGGTCGCGATAGCCGCCTTGCGCGTTGCCATCCCGCGTGCCGCGGTAGGAACTGCCTTGCGCGGAACCACGGTCATTGCGGCCTTGGTAGGTGTTGCCGCCGTCAGAGCGGTCGCGGTAAGAGCTGCCCTGCGCGTTGCCATCTCGTGCGCCGCGGTAAGAGCTGCCGCCCTGCGCGGACCCGCGATCGTTGCGGCCCTGGTATCCGCTGCCACCGTCGGAGCGGTCGCGGTAAGAGCTGCCACCCTGGCCGGAGCCACGGTCGGTGCGGCCTTGGTAGGTGTTGCCGCTGTCAGAGCGGTCGCGATAG
Source organism: Nocardia suismassiliense (assembly GCF_900269665.1). GTDB lineage: Bacteria > Actinomycetota > Actinomycetes > Mycobacteriales > Mycobacteriaceae > Nocardia > Nocardia suismassiliense. The sequence goes on along the minus strand of NZ_LT985361.1, from coordinate 3,102,742 downwards.
GAGCCGCCCTGCGCAGCGCCACGGCCTTGGTATGTGTTGCCACCGTCGGAGCGGTCGCGATAGGAACTGCCTTGCGCGGAGCCACGGTCGGTGCGGCCGCGAGAGGTGTTGCCACCCTCGGAACGGTCGCGGTAGCCACTGCCGCCTTGAGCCGAACCGCCACGGTATGCGTTGCCGCCCTGCGTATTTCCGCGCTGCGTGCTCGACTGCGCGCCGCGGTAGCCGCCGTCACCGCGCGATGCGCCGCGGTCGGTCCCCCCTCGAGCACCCGCACCCCGCGCGGGGCGCTGCTCGTCACTGCGTTTCCTTCGATCCGGTGTGCCATCTCGGCGAGCGGAATTATTCATTTTGTCCTGTCAATCCTCGCTGCCGAGGTCCAAGTCGGCCTCGGCGGGTTTTTTCAGCCTGGTGTAACGGGGGTCCGTATCCAAGCTCTCGTTGATCTCATCGATCAGGTCGACGCCCGGGAGCAGGGGCGCCAGTGGCGGCAGGTCGGACAGCGACGCGAGCCCGATCCGTTCCAAGAACAACTCGGTCGTGCAGTACATCGTCCCGTTCGTTTCCGGGTCGACGCCCGCCTCGGCGAGCAAGCCCCGGGCCAGCAGCGTGCGCATCACCCCATCGACGTTCACGCCGCGCACCGCGCTGACCCTGGTCCGGGTCACCGGCTGCCGGTATGCCACCACCGCCAGCGTTTCCAACGCCGCCCGCGTCAACTTCGTGCGGGCGCCATCGAGCAGCACCCGTTCCACATACGGTGCGTACTCGCTGCGAGTATAGAAGCGCCAACCGTCCCCGACGAAACGCAGATCGATCCCACTACCCCGCGCGGACAGTTCCGCGCGCATCTCCCGCAACACCTCATCCACCCGCTCCGTGGTGTCATCCAACGCCGCCGCCAACTGCTCTACCGGGGCCGGAGCATCCACCACAAGCAACATCGCCTCCAACGCCGACCGGAACTCCGCATCCTCGAGACGCTCGGGGGTGAACTCCGCCACTGTGTTGTTGGCGACTGGTGTCGCGTCGTAGGTGGTCGTTTTTGAGGGGTCGGGTTGCGAAGTGTCGTTGTTCGCTGTTGAGGGGTCGTCCGCCTCCGATCGGTTGGCGGTTGCGGCGGACTCAGCGTCGGCGTCCGACAATTGAGCGGCGTCGGGGGTCGAGACGTCCGCAATCGCAGACTCGGCGTCGGCGGACTCTGTCGCGGCCGCGGTTTCGTCGGCGGGCATCGAGTCAGCCGGGCGCTCGGCACTGATGGCTTCCGTCGCGTCGACTTCAACGTCCGTCGCGTCCGAGACTTCAGCGTCCACGGTCTCGCTCACCCGTAGTCCTCCTCGATAGTCACAGTGTCCGACGGGTCGGTGTCGGGGGCGTCGTCGCCGATCCAGCTGATGGAGAGTTGGCCGAGGGGGTCGGGTTGGTCGAACTCGATCGTTTTTCCTCGGTACAGCTCCAGCAGGGCCAGGAAGCGGGCGACGATCTCGATCGGCGCCTCGCAGTCGGCGACCAATTCGCTGAAAGTTGTCCAGCCGCCTTTGCCGCGTTCCTTGAGCCGTTCGAGCACGAGCGCGGCTTGTTCGGCGACCGAGATGGCGTGCGAGTGCAGGTGGTCGAGGCCGACCTTGGGTACCGGGCGGGGCCGGAAAGCGGCGGCGGCGATCGCGGCGAACTCGTGCGCGTCTACTCCCAGCGTAACCTCGGGCAGCAGACCGGCGAAGCATTCCTCCAGCCCGACGGCGCGCGGATAGCGGCGCAGCGCGACGGCCTCCAGCTCGCCGAACAGCTCGGCCACCTGCTTGAACGCCCGATATTGCAGCAGCCGCGCGAACAGCAGGTCGCGTGCCTCGAGCAGTTCGAGGTCCTCGGCGTCGGTCATCTCCCCCGACGGCAGCAAACGCGCGGCCTTGAGGTCGAGCAGTGTGGCTGCGACAACCAGGAATTCGGTGGTCTGGTCGAGGATCTTGTCGGCCCGCAGGGTGGTCGCGGCGGCGTTGGGGTAGCTGCCGTCGGACAGCGCCGCGGTCAACGCCTTGGTGTAGGCGATGAATTCGTCGGTGACCTGATGCAACGCCACCTCGGTGACGTCGAGCTTGCGCGAACTGATCAGCGTCAGCAGCAGATCGAACGGCCCCTGGAAGTTGCTCAGCCGCAGATGGAACCCGGACTTCTCGTCCTTGGGTTCCGCCTCAGCTGATCCGCCATCGCTCGAAGTCACGGTGTCGGCCTGTTCGTCCGGGTCGTGCGGACCGGCGTCGGCCCGCTCCAGGAGATCACCCGGTGCGGAGTCGGCGGACTCCGAGCCGGGTGATGAGGTAACTGCTGCGGGTGGCGCGGGGTCGTTGCTGCCGATCACCGGCCGGACCGGTGGATGACTTCCCGCGCCATCGCCCGATATGCTTCGGCTCCACTGGATTTCGGTGCCCACGTGGTGATCGGCTCGCCGGCGACGCTGGCGTCGGGGAACCGCACGGTGCGCGAGATCGCGGCGTCGTAGACCAGGTCGCCGAACACCTCGACGACCCGCGCCATCACCTGACGCGAATGCAGTAGTCGGGCGTCGAACATGGTGACCACTATTCCGTACAGGCTCAGCCGCGGATTCAGCCGGTCGCGCACCTTTTCCACGGTGTCGTTGAGCAGCGCGAGCCCGCGCAGCGAGAAGTACTCGCACTCCATCGGAATGATCACACCGTCGGCGCAGGCCAGCGCGTTGACGGTCAATAACCCGAGCGACGGCTGGCAGTCGATGATGATGTAGTCGTACCGATCGCGGATGCCGTGCAGGGCCCGGCCGAGTGAATGCTCCCGCCCGACCTCGTTGACCAGCTGGATCTCCGCCGCCGACAGGTCGATATTGCTGGGCAGCAGATCCATGTTCTCAACACGGGTCGGCATCAGCACGTCGTCGATCGAACCCTTGGAGCCGACGAGCAGGTCGTGCACGGTCAGGTCGAGATCATGGTGGGCCACACCCAATCCCGCCGACAACGCGCCCTGCGGGTCGAGGTCGACCAGCAACACTTTGCGCCCGTATTCGGCGAGGGAGGCGCCGAGATTGATGGTGGAGGTCGTCTTGCCGACGCCGCCCTTCTGGTTGCACATGGCGACGATGAGGGCGTCGCCGTGCCGGTCCAGCGGTGGCGGGTCGGGTACCAGACGCAGTGGGCGTCCGGTGGGTCCGAGTGCCGCGTCCTCGGGGACTGGTTCGGCCCCGGTGCCCCACAGGGTTTCGGCCGCGGCCTCCGAGTACGGACCCGAGCGCGCACCCGTAAGCGGCTCCGCCCCAGCACCCATCGGCGGCTCTGCCGCTCCGGCTGATGTCACGATCCGCTGCTCCTTATACGTTCCTGCCCGTTGCCTCGCCGAGCGTAGCGAGGCGGATCAGGCCCGACCCTCGCTTTCGTACGGTCCGACTCTCGTTAGACGCTACCGCTTGCGAGCGTGCAAGTGCCGCGACGCGCGCGGCGTGTTCGCGGCACCACGCCGAGCCCCGAACAGCAAAACGCTACCCCGTATCGCTCAGCGCCACTCCGGGTCACCATCGAAATGCACGTCGAAGCGGTCGTGCAAGTCGTCCATGCTGTCCCATTCCGCCTCCCCGCGGGCGATCCGGCCGAGCTGCCGGAAGTACTCGAAGCGGACGATACCCGGTGTCAGCACGGCGATAAACTCGGCGGGTCCGGCCGCCGACGCGCCGAACGCGTGCACGGTGCCGGGCGGGACGACGACCAGTCCGCCTTTGCGCACCGCGCTGATTTCGCCGTCGACGAGGAATTCCATGGTGCCGTCGAGGACGTAGAAGATCTCCGTGGATTGCGTGTGGTGGTGCGGGCGAGTGCCATTCGCGCCTGCGGCGAGTACGAGACGGTTCGCGCCGAACAGGCCGTCGGACTGCTCGCTGTCCTCCAGCAGCTGGAAGGACCCGCCGCCCGGCAGCGCCACCGCTTCGACATCGGCTTCCTGGACGATGAAAGACTTTGCCACTCAACTCACCTCACGTCTGCGCACGCCGAGGCGCCCAGCGCTAACCCCGACACGAAGGGGTTAACTGGACCGTAGTCCGATTTGTTCCCCGGCTCGTTGCGGCTCGCGGTGGCGGAGGTCCAAAAAGGCGCGCCCCAGCTTTTCCCCCGCCCACCAAGCGACAGATAGGGACGAGACTCACAGACCCGCCATACGTTTCACAAGGTCGACGAGCCTTGTGAAACGTATGGAGACTCTGTGGGACTCGACTAGCGGGCGCGCGGGTGGGCGGTTGCCCAGACTTCGCGCAACGTGTTGACGGTGACCAGGGTGTAGATCTGAGTAGTGGTTACCGACGCGTGGCCGAGCAACTCTTGCACCACCCGCACATCCGCTCCCCCGTCGAGCAGATGCGTGGCGAACGAGTGCCGCAAAGTGTGTGGCGAGACGGTGGCGCCGATACCCGCACGTTCGGCAGCGGTCTGCAGCACCTGCCAGGCGCTCTGCCGAGACAACCGTCCACCGCGCGCGTTGAGAAAAAGCGCGCCCGCGTTGCCTTTTCCGCTGGCGGCGAGCTTGGGACGCCCCCGAACCAGGTAAGCGTCGACGGCGGCCAGCGCGGGCCTGCCGATCGGCACCATGCGCTGTTTACCACCCTTGCCGTGCAGCACCACGGCGCGTTCGTCGGTGTCGAGATCGTCGACATCCAACCCGACCATCTCGGAAATCCGTGCGCCCGTGGAGTACAGCAGTTCCAGCAGGGCCCGGTCGCGCAGGCCACGCGGACCGCCATCGGTGCCCGGCGCGGCATCCGGATCACTCGCCGAACCACCGCCCGCGGCTTCCAGCAGTTTCAGCACCTGGTCGTACGGCAGTGCCTTGGGCAACCGGCGACCAGGAGCCGGCGGTTTCACCGCGTGCGCGACATCGGTGGTGGTCATCCCCTCGGCCGCGGCGAACCGGTGCAGCCCGCGCACCGCGATCAGCGCACGAGCCACCGAACCCGCGGCCAGCGGCGGGAATTCAGCGCCGCCGGCCCGCAATGCCATGGTGAACTCCGCGACATCGCCCTCGGCGACCTGATCGAGCGCGGTGATGCCGCGCCCGATCAGGAAGTCGAGATACCGGCCGAGGTCACGCCGATAAGCGCCGAGGGTGTTGCGCGCGGCACCGCGCTCGACCGCGAGATGGTCGAGGTAGGCATCCAATTCCCGCGCGAGCACCGGTCGGCGCCCGTCAGTCCGCGGACTTCTCGGCCGCCTTGCGGCGCAGGAACGCGGTGGGCTGCCCGGGCCACGGCGCGTCGGCCGGCCGCAACTCGGTCTTGCTCGCCCGCGCCGCGGCGAGCGCGAGCACACCGGCGACGGCGGTCGCATTGACGATCTCCCCCGCGAGCGCCGCGCGCACCGCCTCGTCGACCGGCATGCGCACGATCGAGAGGTCGGCCTCCTCGTGTTCCGGCTCCGGCTGGTCGGTTTCGTACAGCCCGCGGGCGCAGTACACCCGCAACGCCTCGTCGGTGAACCCCGGCGAGAGCGCCACATCCACCAGCACGGACCATTCCCTGGCCGCCAGGCCGGTCTCCTCGGCCAGCTCGCGGCGTGCGGCGACGAGCGGATCCTCGTCGGGCAGGTCGAGCAGGCCGGCGGGCAGCTCGAGCAGTCGCCTGCCGATCGGGTGCCGGTACTGGTTGATCAGCACCACGTTGTCGTCGTCATCGATCGCGGCGACAGCGACGGCGCCGTGGTGCTCGATCACCTCACGCTCGGCGACGTGCCCGCCGGGCATCCGCACCTGGTCGAGGCGCAACGCCAGGATGGCGCCGCTGTAGACGGTTTCGCTGGAAACGGTTTCGAAATCGTGGCTGCCTGGTCCGGCGGTGCCACCGTCCTGCGTCATCGTGCTACGCCTGATCCGCCGCGCTCGCGAACTCCTCGTCCGGGATGTCGACCGGAAGCCGCTCGGCCAGCTTGTATTTCAGTGCCGCCGCGACAAGCGCCGCGAACAGCGGGTGCGGGCGGGTCGGACGGCTCTTCAGCTCCGGGTGCGCCTGGGTGGCGACGAAGAACGGGTGCACGTCGGCGGGCAGTTCGACGAACTCCACCAGGTGCCCGTCCGGCGAGGTGCCGCTGAACTGCAGCCCGCTCTTGGCGATCCGGTCACGGTAGGCGTTGTTCACCTCGTAGCGATGCCGGTGCCGCTCGGAAACCTGCTCGCTGCCGTAGGCCTGGGCGACCACGGAACCCTTCGCCAGGGTCGCCGGGTAGGCGCCGAGGCGCATGGTGCCGCCGAGATCGGCCTCGCCGGCGACGGCCTGTTCCTGATCGGCCATCGTGGAGATCACCGGATGCGGGGTGTCCGGCTCGAATTCGGCCGAGTTCGCCTCGACCAGACCGACCGAACGGGCCGCCTCGATGACCACGCACTGCAGGCCGAGGCACAGACCGAGCAGCGGAATGCCGCGTGCCCGGGCGTAGCTGATGGCACCGACCTTGCCCTCGATGCCGCGGATGCCGAAGCCTCCGGGGATCAGCACCGCATCCACGTCACGCAGCGCCGACTGGGCGCCGGCCGGGGTCTCGCACTCGTCCGACGGCACCCAGCGGATGAGTACCTTGGCCCGCGAGGCGAATCCGCCCGCGCGCAACGCCTCGGTGACCGACAGGTAGGCGTCGGGCAGGTCGACGTACTTGCCGACGAGCGCGACCTCGACCGTCTCGCGCGGCGAGTGCACCCGGTCGAGCAGATCGCCCCACACGGTCCAGTCCACGTCGCGGAACGGCAGCCCGAGCTTGCGCACCACGTAGGCGTCCAGGGCCTCGCGGTGCAGCACGCGCGGGATGTCGTAGATCGACGGCGCGTCGGGGGTGGAGATGCAGGCGTCGACGTCGACGTCGCACATCAGCGCGATCTTGCTCTTCAGCGCCTGCGGCACCTCGCGGTCGCAGCGCAGGATCAGCGCGTCGGGCTGGATGCCGATACTGCGCAGCATCGCCACCGAGTGCTGCGTCGGTTTGGTCTTCAGCTCGCCGGAGGGGGCGAGGTAGGGCACCAGCGAGACGTGCAGGAAGAAGACGTTTTCCCGGCCGACATCGTGGCGGATCTGGCGAGCCGCCTCGAGGAACGGCTGCGACTCGATATCGCCGACGGTGCCGCCGATCTCGGTGATCACCACGTCGGGGGTTTGATCGTCGGCGTCCGGCGCGCTCATGGCGAGCACCCGGCTCTTGATCTCGTCGGTGATGTGCGGGATCACCTGCACCGTGTCGCCGAGGTATTCGCCGCGGCGCTCCTTGGCGATGACCGTCGAATAGATTTGCCCGGTCGTGACATTCGCGTCCCGGGTCAGGTCCCTGTCCAGGAACCGCTCGTAGTGACCGACGTCCAGATCGGTCTCGGCCCCGTCCTCCGTCACGAAAACCTCTCCATGCTGGAAGGGGTTCATGGTGCCGGGATCGACGTTCAAGTACGGGTCGAGTTTCTGCATCGTGACGCGCAGCCCACGCGCCGTCAACAGCTGACCGAGGCTGGAGGCGGTAAGACCTTTACCCAATGAGGAGGCGACTCCACCACTCACGAAGATGTGCTTCGTAGCCGTTCGCGCCTGATTCCGTGTATGACCCACGGGTCTTCACGGTAACACGGATCGTGCGTGGGGAAGTAACGCCACGCACGTTTGCTGTTGGATCGCCGGAGCGTTGATCATGCGTCGTGCTGACGGCTGTGAGGGAGGTCGCCGAGTGGGCTTTGCGGTATCGCGGGGCTCACGTCGGCGCTCGGCGAATCCCGGGCCGTCGCCCAGCTGGTCGTGGTCAGTGCCATCGGCTCGAGCGCAGTCCTCGCTGCCGTCTGCGTGGTCGCCAATCGTTCCGACGAGTGCGTGCCCGCCTTTATGCACGCGACCCGCCAGCGAAGACAGACGTTGTCAGCGCGGCATCGCAGCAAGCGTCAGCGAGGTCGCCTTGGCGCCGGTGCCGTAGCGACCCGTGCCACCGTTCAACTGCTCGCTCAGCGCGAGCACGGTGGTGACGCGGCCGATCTCCCGATCGAGGTTGTCGACGGTGCTGACCGTGGTGGCGAGCGGACCATCGGAGCGGACGACGGCGAGCGGCCCTGGATTCTCGGCGGCACCGGAGCGCCCCGCGAGCACGACACCCGCACCCCGCCCACGCAGCGCGCCCGCGAAACGGGCGATGTTGGCACCCTGACTGTTCTCAGCGGACTTCGCGCCGTTGCCGGTGATCACCACCGCCGATTGCGCGGGACGCACCGGAGTGTCGCCGTAGGCGAGGAAGCCGCCGCCGCGCAGCGTCTCCAGCACCAGGCCCAGTTCCTGCGGAGTGCCGCGGGTTTGCCCGTTGGCCGGATCGAGCAGCAGAACCAGGCCGAGCAGGTCGCCCGCCATGCTGCCCTGATCGACTGCGCCGGTGCGCAATTGGGCGCCCGCCGGGATGACATTGGTGACGGCGCTGCGCATCCGGTCACCCTCGGTGGCGTCGACGAACGCGTCGGTGAGCGAGATCCGCCCGGTGATCGCGGCGCCCGAGGTTTCCAGCGCCTTGGTCACACCCTCGATGTCGGCAGGGTCGGCGTCGGGGGTGGTGAACACCGCGACGCTGCGATCGGCCAGGGTGCCACCGAGGATGCGGCCCGCGGATCCGGCGATGAAGCGATCGGCCGCGTTCAGCTGATCGGTGAGGCGCCGGTTCTGATCCGACACCGTGTCGACCTGCTGGCGCAGATCCGATTTATCCGCACGTAACCCCGATAGCAGATCCGCTGCCAGCGTTTGCGAGCCGAGCACCACGCCGATGGCGAGGGCCAGGAAGATCGCCGCGATCGAGATGGCGTGCTGACGTAACGAGATCATCGTGCTCCCTCGGTCATTTGTCGCCCGCGCCGACCAAGCCCTGCGCCCACAGCGCGAACCGGTCCCAGGTGTCGGCGGCCCAGGCCACGGCGTCGGTGCCGGTGTTGGAGGCGAGCAGCACCACGATCACCGCGATCAGGGCGGCGAGCACCACCATCGCGATGCCGATGCCGGACACCCGGTTTCGGTACAGCGTGGCCACGGCCTTGGCGTCCATCAGCTTGGTGCCGAGTTTGAGGCGGGTGAGGAAGGTCGCCGGGTTGCTCTCCCGGCGGCTGCGGTCGAAGAAGTCGTCGAGCGTCGCGGCGGCGCCCGCGGTGACGATCAGCGACGCGCCGTGGTGGTGCGCGAGCAGCAGCGCCAGATCGGCGGGCGCGCCGGAAGACGGAAAAGTGGTGGCGCCGATGCCCAGATCCTGGATGCGTTCCAGGCCCTTGGCGTGGCCGTCGGTGTCGGCGGGCAGGATCACCTCGGCGCCGCATTTCAAGGTGGCGGAGGTGATCTCGTCCGGGTCGCCGACGATGAGGTCGGGGCGGTAGCCCTGCTTCATCAGGGTGTCCGCGCCGCGACCGACGCCGACCATGATCGGCACGTACTCCTTGATGAACGGCTTGAGCCGCTTGAGATCTTCGGCGTGATCGGGGCCGTCGGCCACCACGACCACATGCCGGTGCTTCATCGCCAGTTCCAGCTCCGGCACGCCGATACCGTCGATGAGCAGGGCGCTTTCGGTGCGGATGAACTCGATGGTGTTGCCCGCGAACGCTTCCAGATGGTCGGCCAGCCCGTTGCGCGCCTCGATCATCCGTTCGGCGATGTCGGAGTCGGTCAGCTCGATGCCCTTGACCAGGACCTCGGGCTCTTTCTTGATCACCTTGTCGGCGTAGACGACGCCCTCATCGATGCGGACCTTGACGCCGTCCTTGATCTTGCTGAACGCGTCGGAGCTCACCGTGTCCAGCAGCAGGATGTTGTTCGCCACCAGCACTTCCGGACCGAGATTGGGATAGCGGCCGGAGATCGACGGCGAGGTATTGATCACCGCGACCACCCCCGCCTCGACCAGGCGATCGGCGGTGAGGCGGTCCAGGTCCATCTCGTCGAGCACGACGACATCGCCTGGTCCGACCCGTTTCAGCAGGCGCCGGGTGTTGCGATCCACCCGGGCTATCCCGGAGAGGCCGGGCAGCGTTTCGGTGTTCCTCGACAACAACGCCAGCATCTTCATGAATCCGATGCTGCACGCAAACCCTAAACCGTTGGTGGAGGCGCGCCGTACCACCTACCACATACATCACTGTGACAACACTGACACCACGCGCGACACGCGGGCGGACTCGTTGCACGGAGGGGTGTTGTGGTGGCCATCACATTGCCGTGTTTAGTTCGCGCGCCTAACGAGCAGTACCGCTATCGTTTCGTTACCGTCGACCAGCCCCGACGACAGCTCGACATGACGTGACGAAGGACGACAGCGTGATGTGCCTCGAAACCCTTGTGAATACCGGGCGATTGCGCCGTGGACCAGACGTTTCGCCCATTTCGGCTGGTTCGGGACAATACAGACAAATGCGGGTGAGTCGATGAGCGCCGATTCGATGCGGGGTCGCGGGCGGCGAGCCGGGGGTGATCAGCGCAATTCGGTCAATCCTCAGCAATGCGATAGCTATTCGATGCAGTGGGTTGAATCTGCGACGCCGTTCGAGGATCAGTGGGCGTCACCGGATGATCGGTGGGCGTCAACCGAGGATCGGTGGGCATCGCCCCAGAACCTGTCGGTGGATCACTCGACGCGGTCAGCCGCCACTTGGCAAGCAACCGGGGAAGCGTGGCCGTCGCCAGCAGATCAGTGGGCATCGCAGGAGGAGTGGTCGTCGCCCGAAGATCCACCGGCTCGATCAGCCGCACTGTGGGCGCCGCAACAGGATCGACCGACGCAGACCCGCAAGACATGGCCTACGTCGGACGATGTTTGGCCATCGCCGGAGTCTCAGTGGTCGGAACCTGCGGGCGGGTGGGCCGAACCCGAAGGTGAGTGGCTCGCACCCGAGAATCGGTGGCGCGCACCCGAAGGTCAGTGGCCCACACCCGAGAACCAGTGGCCCACCCCCGAAGATCAATGGCGCGCACCCGAGGATCGGTCGGCGCGACCAGATAACCAGTGGGCGTGGAACGGCGAGGCATGGACCGCGTCGGAGGGCCAGTGGGTCTCGACTGAGGGCCAGTCGCCGACTCCAGAGGACGAGCAGGCACAGCCAAACGATTCGTGGTCGTCGCCGGATGATGCGTGGCGGCCGTCAAGAGGCCGGTCGACGCAACCAGACGACCGGTGGCCCTCCGCGAACGATGAGCGGTGGCCGTCCCCGGACGACCAGCGGGGGCAGTCCCCGGACGACCAGCGGGGGCAGTCGGCTGGTACGTGGCGATCCTCGGCCGCGGATCGTCCCAAGCGGCGCGGCGGCAGACATCGCACCCCCGCACCGCCGACCGCGTTGAAGGGTCGCGCCGCCATCCTCGCGGTTGCCGCAGGCGCATTCGTCGCTGTCGGGCAGGATCTGCTGGCGGGCAGCGACGAACCGCCGATGGACACCACCGTGGTGCCGATGGCACTCGGCCAACCGCAGTCGGCGGCCGCGGCACCGGCGGGTACCGAACCGGGATTGCTCGACGAAGGTCCGGCCGATCTCGGGCAGTTCAGCGACATCCTGCAGAACGGCAGCAAGGTCGCGGACGAGCTGTCCGCGCAGGCCGCCGCGAAGCTGCGCCCGCTGTTCACCAAGTTCACCTCCGGCACCTTCACGTCCGGTTACGGAATGCGCTGGGGCGCGCTGCATGCCGGCGTGGATGTGGCCGCGCCGATCGGCACCCCCATCGTCGCGGTAGAGGATGGCACCGTCATCAGCGCCGGACCGGCGAGCGGATTCGGCATGTGGGTACGGCTGCTCGGCGACGACGGCACGATCACCGTGTACGGCCACATCAACACAGCGCTGGTCAATATCGGTCAGCACGTGCTGGCGGGCGACGAGATCGCCACCGTCGGCAACCGCGGCGAAACCACCGGTCCGCACTGCCATTTCGAGGTCTGGCTCAACGGCACCGACCGCGTCGACCCGCTCCCCTGGCTCGCCACCCGCGGCATCAGCCTCGGCGCCGAACGCGACTGACACGTTGCTCTTTACGCGAAGCTGACGAAGCGATCCACGATGCCCGAGCCTCGCTGTCTGTGACACCGGTTACACAGAGCCCCGGGCCGACCCAGTACTACCTATATGCTGCCCGTCACAGGTAACTCGAAGAGGAGACCCCATGGCCAGCACGACTGTCGACGCCGTCATCGCCGCCCCGCGTGATGTGGTGTATCGGCTCTTCGCCGACCGCGAGAGCATCAGCCCGTACCTCCCGATCAAGGTCAAGCTGACCAAGCCGGGGCTGACCGAGCGCGAAGGCGTCGGCGCGCAGCACCTGCTCGGCGTCGGCCCGCTCGGCGTCACCGAGGAGATCACCAAGCTGGTGCCCGGCGAGCGGATGGAATACAAGATCGTCAAGGGTGCCCCGGTCAAGCGGCACGTCGGCGTGGTCACCTTCACCGACGCCGACAACGGCACCCTGGTCTCCTACACGATGGAGTCCGAGCCCAGCCTTCCCGTACCCGCCAAGGTGCTCGAGTTCGGCTTGAAGAACCTGATCACCCAGTTCATCAAGGCAGCGCAAAAGGCTGTGCGCTAGCGGTTACCTCCGTCGTTCCGGCGCACAACGGAATAGAAACCGGTGCCTCTGCGCTGCTCGGACCCCACGTCCGCCGGAACAACAGATCCCGTCGGCACCCGCGATGTGAACCTCAGAACACGAAACTCACAGAGCATCTATACGTTTCACAGGACGTCCAGCTCCTGTGAAGGGTGGGAACGCTTTGTGAGCCGAACTGCGGAGCCAGCTGAGCACGGACGACGCCGAGTGCGGTGTGCTGTGGCGGCTGCGGGCCCGACGGCGGCAACCAGCAGCTGCTCGGCGTGCGCCCGCCGGTCTCGACAACGCCCGCGGGCTAGACGGCCGCCCCGGATTTCTCCACCCGCACGGTCTCCAGCACTCCTCGTCATGTGTGTCCGGCCGGCTGCGGCTGCGGGCTAGATTGCCGCTCCGAACTTCTCTTCCCGGCGCCTCCATCAGCTCGTCGGCGTGCGCCCGGCCGGTCTCGACAGCAGCCGCAGGCTAAACGGCCGCTCCGGACTTCTCCGCCCGCGCAAGCTCCAGCAGTTCCTCGGCGTGCGCCCGCCCGGTCTCGGTGTCGTCCAAACCGGCCAGCATGCGGGCCAATTCGATGACGCGCTCGTCCTTGGTCAGCGCGTGCACACCGCTGTTGACTTTGCCCTTGCCGTCGTCGGACTTGTCGACCACCAGGTGGGTGTCGGCGAAGGCGGCGACCTGCGGCAGGTGGGTTACCACGATGACCTGGTGGGTGCGCGCGAGCCGGGCCAGCCTGCGGCCGATCTCCACCGCCGCGCGTCCGCCGACGCCGGCGTCGACCTCGTCGAACACCATGGTCGCGCCGTGGTCGGAGCTGGCGAGCACCACTTCGAGGGCGAGCATCACCCGGGAGAGCTCACCGCCGGATGCGCTCTTGCTCAACGGAAGTGACTGCGCACCCGAGTGCGCGGACAACCGGAACTCCACCTCGTCGATGCCGGATGACCCGGCGTGCACGTCTTTTCCGTCGATGGTCAACGGCGCCGAATCCTGCGGCCCCGCGGGCATCGGATGCACCTCGACCTCGAGCCTGGCCTTACCCATTGCCAGACCACCCAATTCGGCACTCACCGCGGACGCGAGCTTGCCCGCCGCCTTCTTCCGCGCGGCACTGAGTTTGCGAGCCGCCTCCCGCACCCGCTCGGCCGCGGAATCGACCTCGGCCGCCAACGCCGTCAACGTCTCCTCGGACACGTCGAGCGAGCCGAGGCGGCTGCGGGCGTCGTCGGCCCAGGCGATCACACCGTCGATGTCGGGCGCGTACTTGCGGGTCAGCGACTTGAGCTCGGCCTGCCGGGTGAGCAGCGAGTCCAGCGCGCCGGGGTCCGACGGCAGATCCGAGAGGTAGCCGCTGAGTTCGGTGGTCAGATCGACCACGACGGCGATGGCTTCGCCGAGCCGGGGACCGAGCGCGGTCAGCGCGGGATCATCGGCCGAGTCGATGCGAGCACGCGCGGAGCCGAGCAATTCCAGTGCGCCCGAACCCTCTTCGGGTGAATCGACGGGACCGGCCAGGGCGTCGTGCGCGGTTGCGGCAGCCTCCCTCAACGAATCGAGATCGCTGAGCCTGCGCACCTCGTCGACGATGCGCACGTCCTCGCCGGGTTCCGGTGCGATGGCGTCGATTTCGGACAGCGAATGCTGCAGCCGGTCCGCCTCCTGCGCCAATTCCCTACTGCGCGCGGTCCGTTCGAGCAGTTCTGCGCGGGCGTCCAACCAGGCGCGGCGGTGCACCGTGTATTTGCGCAACAGCGGCCCGACGGTGTCGGCGGCGAACTGGTCCAGCGCCGACAACTGCTGATCGGGGCGCTGCAACCGCAGCTGATCGTTCTGTCCGTGCACCGTCAGCAGCGACGCAGTGAAATCGGCGAGCACCGAGGCAGGCACGCCGCGCCCACCCAGGTGCGCGCGGGACCGCCCGTCGCTGCCGACCGTGCGGATCGCGATGATGCTGCCGTCGTCATCCTGTTCGGCCGCAGCCGATTCCAGCACCTGCGTCACTTCCGCGCGGGCCGCGTCGTTCACATCGTCGACGGTGAAGCGCCCCTCCACCACCGCACGCGCGGCACCGAGCCGCACCCGTCCCGCGTCGGCCCGCGCACCGCTCAGCAGGTGCAGGCTGGTGACCACCATGGTCTTGCCCGCACCGGTCTCACCCGTGAGAACAGTCAGGCCCTCGTGGAATTGCGCGGTGGCCGTGGAGATGACGCCAAGGCCGTCAATCCTGATCTCGGTCAGCATGTGTGCTCTCCGTTCGCCGTCGGCCACGCCAGCCTGTCACGGGCAATTGGAACTTGCGCACCATCCGGTCCGCGAACGGCGCGGAATCGAGCCGCACCCAGCGCACCGGCTGGGCACCGCGGACCGCTTCCAACCGGCCGCCCCTCGGCAACTCCAGGGTGCGCCTGCCATCCAGGAAAACTATCGCATCGTGACCGGTGGCCACGCACTCGACCGCGATCCGCGACTCCGGGCTGGTCACCAGCGGCCGCGCGAACAGCGCATGGGCGTTGCTCGGAACCACCAGCAGCGCCTCGAGTTCCGGCCACACCACCGGGCCGCCGGCGGAAAACGCGTAGGCGGTCGAACCGGTGGGCGTCGAGATCAGGATGCCGTCGCAGCCGAACGCCGACACCGGCCGACCGTCGACCTCCAGCACCAACTCCAGCACGCCTGTCCGCGAGGCGTTTTCGATGCTGGCCTCGTTCAACGCCCAGCCGGTCTGCACCACCTCGTCGTCGATCCGGACGGTGAAGTCGACGGTCATCCGATGTTCGATGCGGTAGTCGCCCCGAACCACGTGTGCCAGTGCGTCATCCAGATGCTCGGCCTCGGCCTCGGTCAGAAACCCGATGCGGCCCAGGTTGATCCCGAGCACCGGCACCCCGGCCGGGCGGGCCAGTTCGGCGGCGCGCAGGAAGGTGCCGTCACCACCGAGCACCAGCACCATCTCGCAGCCGATCGCCGCGTCCGGGCCGTGCTCGACCACCCGCACCGGATAACCACCCGGCTCGGCCTCGAACCGGGTGTCGACGGCCTCGTCGGCGAGTACCCGCAGGCAGATGCCCGCGTCGGCGAAGATTTTCGCCACCCGGTGGGCGGTCTCGATGATCTCCGCGCGGCCCGGATGTGCCACCAGCAGGATCTCCCGGCCACCGGCTCTGGTCGGCGCGTTCACTGTGGACCCTCCTCAACCGCACGCTCGACGAGAGCAGCGACTCGCTCCCCGTCGTCTTCGGGCTGCCCGTCTTTGCGCAACCATACGAAGTATTCGACATTGCCCGACGGGCCCGGCAGCGGGCTCGCCACCACCGCCTCCGTGCGCAGGCCGAGCGCCGCGGCTGCGGTGGCGACGTCGCGCACCGCTTCGGCGCGCAGCGCCGGGTCCCGCACCACGCCACCGGAACCCACGCGTTCCTTGCCGACCTCGAACTGGGGTTTCACCATGGGCAGCAGGTCGCCACCCGGTGCGGTGCACGCGGCCAGCGCGGGCAGCACCAGCGCGAGCGAGATGAACGACAGGTCGCCGACGACCAATTCGACTGTGCCGCCGACGGTTTCCGTGGTGATGTTGCGCACGTTGGTGCGATCGACCACCCGGACGCGATCGTCGTTCTGCAACCGCCAGATCAGCTGGCCGTAGCCGACGTCCACCGCGACCACCTCGCGAGCGTCGCGCGACAGCAGTACATCGGTGAAGCCGCCGGTCGACGCGCCCGCGTCCAGGCAGCGTTTACCCGCGATGGTGAGCCCGGCGGGCTCGAAGGCTGCCAGCGCACCGAGCAGCTTGTGCGCACCCCGGGAGGCCCACGACACCTCGTCGGGTTGTTCGCGGACCAGCAGCGGCGTACCCGCCTCGACGGCGGTCGCCGGCTTCACGGCGACCGTTCCAGCTATCAGGACGCGACCGGCGCCGATCAGCTCGACCGCGTGTTCCCGCGATCTCGCCAATCCGCGGCGAACCAGTTCGGCGTCCACGCGCGCGCGTCTGGCCACCTCAGATCTTGTCCACCGTGGCCAGGGCCTGCACGAGCACGTCGTGTGCCTGTTCCAGGATGCGCGCGCGGCGAGTGATGTCCGTGCCGGATTCGGCGCCCTCGGCCGCGGTCGGCGAGCCCGGCCAGCTGGTGCGCGTGGCGAGTTCGGTGAGCAGGCCGTCGATCTCGCTGCGGATGCGCTCCGGGTCGGCCGGCTCCGGGCGCCCTGGGCCACCCGGCAGATGCTGACCGGGCAGCGGGGCCCCGGGGCGGGGTCCGTTCGCGCCGGGTGCGTGCATACCGGGGCCGGTCGGGCGGGGCATGGGAGTAGTCATCGTGGCGTCAACGCTATCGGATTTCCGCAGCAGACGCGCGTACCGTCACGGCTCGTCCCGGGTTGCGCCGCAACCGGTCGGCGAGGTCTGCGGCGAGGTCGCTCGGGTCGGTGTGTGATTCGGCGGGCACCGGCGGGTAGTTCAGTGCGTCCAGCGAGTCGGCGACGTAGGTCGGGATGAACTCGTCCGTGGCGTCTTTGAGCTCGTCGAGCGTGCTGACGCCGGTCAGGACCAGCAGCGATTCGAGTCCGACGGTGTTCGCACCCTCGATGTCGGTATCGAGGCGGTCCCCCACCACCAGTGCGCTGCGGGTTCCGGCGC
This sequence comes from Nocardia suismassiliense, assembly GCF_900269665.1. Classification (GTDB taxonomy): domain Bacteria; phylum Actinomycetota; class Actinomycetes; order Mycobacteriales; family Mycobacteriaceae; genus Nocardia; species Nocardia suismassiliense. Next base: position 3,085,529 of record NZ_LT985361.1, on the reverse strand, counting down.
GCACGAGCGCGTCTTCCAGCAGGGGTGCATAGGGCTTGCCCGCGACGATCGGTTCGCGGTCGGAGGCGGTGCGCAGCGCGGCGACCATCGAGCCGTTGCCCGGCGCGAGGCCGCGCTCGTTCGGCAGGGTTTTGTCGGTGTTGGCCGCGACCCACAGCGCGCCTGCGCGCAGGGCATACGCCGCTTCGGCGAGGTCGGCCCAGCACGTGTGCGGTGAATGTCCTTGTACGACAGCGGCGGGTGCGGTTTCGTCGAAGCGGCGGATCGGGCGCAGGCCGACGGCGGTCACCTCGGCGGCCAGGTCGTCGGTACCGACGACCAGCACGTCCGCGCCCGGCTCGAGCTGTTCGGCCAGCAGCCGTGCGGCCGCCTGCGCGCTGGTCACCACCTCGTCGGTGCTCGCACGGAAGCCGAGTTCCGACAGGTGCGCGGCGACCGTCTTCGGTGCCCGGCTGGCGTTGTTGGTGACGTACATGAGCCGCTGCGCGGTCTCGTCGGGCGCCAACGCCGCCGGGGCGCCCTCGATCACCGCGTCACCGCGATACAGGGTGCCGTCCAGATCCAGCAGCAAGGCTTCGTAGCGATCGCGTAGCCGCTGCTTCCGGTTACCTACCAATGTCTCCGGCACCCCGCATGTTCCTCGTGTCTTCCGTATCGTCGCCCCGCACGGTGCCGAACTCCGCATCCGCCGGACGCTGTCCACCGCGCCGAGCCGGTGGCCCTCGGCAGGTCCGAGAAACCCGAACACTACGCCAGCGGGCCGACAGGAAAACGAACGGCATCGCCCCCGGAGGCGACGCTCACACCCCGTTCAGCGACCAACCGCCAACGGATCCGCCACAGCAACGGCTGACGTAAACGACGAACGGGACATGACGGCGGCTCTTCTCGCGATTCGCCACGATCATGTCCCGCTCGTTGCACCTCGTGCGCCGATTGGCGTTGTGTTGCCAACCGCAGCCACTGATCTGGCCGGCACATGGGTAACTCACCGGGTACCGGCTAACCCTGCCCACCCGAAACCGGCGGCCGCCGAAGCAACTCTCCCCGCACCTGAGCCTGGCCTGAATACCCGGAGAGGCGGAGGAGCTAGGCGACGCAGTTTCCGGCGCCGTCTGCCCTGCCTTCCTTGGGCGACATGATGCCGGGGACCGAGCAGTAGGTGCCCTCCGGCATCGGGACGAACTTCACTTCGTCCTGGCCGGGCGCGTGGCAGGTCGCCTGCGCGCCCACGCCGCCGGGAAGGTTGATGCTCTGGGTGAACTCGAGGCCGGCCTCTTCGCAGACGCGCTTGGCCTCCTGCCCGTAGTCGAACGGCTCCGCGTTAGCCGAGACCGTGCCCATCGCAGCCAATGCTGCGGCGGCCAATCCGACGAATACCGTTGCCCGGACACTGCTCATCGTGAATCTCCTTGTAATCAGACGGTCCCGTTGACGTATCGCTGATCTCTACAACATCATCCGGCCATGCCAACCGTAAGTCGGCACACCCGTAGCGATTTCGCGCCACGAGAACCATACGTTGTCCGTGCCAGGGTAACCGCGCATTCCGGCGAAGAGATCGCCGGGCGCGGAGCAGCGAAACCTGCTGGGATGCCTAGCAATCCAGGAGACTGGACGGCACGCTCCGGTGCGCCAACGAACTGGCACTTATGCCAACTGCCGGTGGGTATGCGCGGAAACTCGCTGGTACGCAAAGCTGTCCAAGAGATCTCGGTGTCGCCCAGCGTCGGCTTGTCGCTCGACGAGGTTCGACTCCGCACAGCCCCACAGTTTCTGATTTTCCGCACAAGGAATGGCATGCGATTCGGTGTGCGCGAAATCAGAAGGTGTGCGGGGCAGCTCTCAGCTAGCCCCGCGCTCCGAGTTCAGCATTGCCAGCACGGCGCGACACTCAGCCGTGCCTGTCCTGCTACAGCTGTAGGTCGTCGTCGGGGAGGGCGCCGCCGGTGAGTTCCTCGGCGCGTTCTTCCGCGTCGGTTTCGCCGTCGAGGTCGGCCGAGGCGGCGTTGAGGAACCAGGTGAGGCCCTCGTCGGTGCGGCCTGCGGCGACGAGGGCGTCGGCGTAGGCGTAGAAGAGGCGGGCTGCGGCCGAGCCGGTGCGCGACGGGTCCAGCTCGGAGGTCTGCAGGGTGACGACGGCCTGATCGTATTCGCCGAGGTCCATCCGGGCGCCTGCGACGACGATGCGCAGTTCGGTGGCTTCGTCACCGGTCAGGGCGCGGGCCTCGTCGCTGCGGCCGAGTTCGATGGCGCGTTCGGGGCGGCCGAGTCCGCGTTCGCAGTCGGCCATGACGGCCAGCAGGCCGGAGCCGCCGGACATGCGGCGGGCAGTGCGCAGCTCAGACAGGGCTTCCGCCCATTCACCTGCGTGGTAGGCGGTGACACCCGCGGTTTCCCGCACCACGGCGATGCGGCCCGCGCGCTGCCGAGCAGCCCGCGCATGAGCGAGAGCGAGGCGTGGGTCGTCGTCGATCAGTTTGGCTGCCATCACCAGGTGCCGGGCCACCGCTTCCGCGTTGGACTTGTCCAGGCTCAGCAGGTCGCGACGGACAGCGGGTTCCAAGTCGGACGGCTGCACGTCATCGGGAAGGTCGGGCTCCTCCGGACGCGCCGCACGACGCTCCTGCAACCGATCGCCACCGACGCTGCGGGCACCTTCACCACCGCGCCGACGATCATCGGGTCCGTTGCCCCGCGAATCGCTGCCACGGTCGAACCCGCCACGGCCGCCGGAATCGCCGCCGCGCTTGAAGCCGCCGCGGTCACCGGAATCCCGCTGACCGCCCGAGTCACCACTACGATTGAAACCGCCACGCTCGCTGGAGCCGCCGCGGTTGAAACCACCACGGTCACCCGAGTCGCTGCCACGGTTGAAACCGCCGCGATCGCTCGAACCACCACTGCGATTGAAACCACCGCGCTCTCCCGAGCCACCGCTGCGGTTGGACCCGCCGCGATCGCCGGAGTCGCCGCTGCGGTTAAAGCCACCACGGTCGCCGGAGTCGCGCTGACCACTGGAATCGCCACCACGGCTGAAACCGCCACGTTCGCCGGAACCACTACGGTTGAAGCCGCCACGGCTATCCGAGTCGCCACCACGGCTGAAACCACCGCGATCACTGGAGCCACCACTGCGATTGAAACCACCACGATCACCGGAACCACCGCTGCGGTTAAAGCCACCGCGATCGCCGGAACCACCACTGCGGTTGGATCCACCGCGATCACTGGAGTCGCGCTGGCCACCGGAGTCGCCCCCACGATTGAAGCCACTGCGCTCGCCGGAACCACCGCTACGGTTGAATCCCCCGCGCTCACCCGAGCCACGATTGAACCCGCCACGCTCGTCCGAGCCACCGCCGCGGTTGAAACCGCCACGCTCGCCGGAACTTCCGCGCTGCCCGGAATCGCCGCGACTGCTCGAGTCGCCGCCGCGCTTGAAACCGCCACGGCTGTCCGAATCGCCACCACGGTTGAAACCACCGCGATCGCCGGAGCTGCCGCTACGGTTGAACCCGCCGCGCTCACCCGAGTCGCTGCCGCGGTTGGCACCGCCACTCTCGTTGGAACCACCGCTACGGTTGAAGCCGCCTCGGCTACCCGAATCGCCACCACGGTTGGCGCTGCCGGAGGAGCCGGCGTCGTCACGGCGGTTGAACCCGCCGGAGTCGCCACGATTGCTGGTGCCGCGCGAGCTCGAATCACCGCTGCGGTTGAAGCCGCCGCGGTCGCCGGCATTACCGCGCTGGCCGGAGTCGTTGCGTTTGAAGCCGCCGCGCTGGCCGCTTTCGCGGTCGGGGCGCTTGCCGGTGGAGTCTGCGCCGGACGCACCGCTGCCCTGGGAGGGGCGATCGGATCCCTCGCCGCGCCGGAAGGACTTCCGGTCGTCGTCGTTCTTTTCCGACACGGTGATCCCTTTCTGAGGTCCGCAAGAGGTGGTCGGGGCCCCACAAATTCAATCACGTGTCCTGGTGGGGACATGACACGGCAAGGTCGTCCAGGCACGGCAAGGTGCTGAAACGACGATAGGGGACCCAGAATCTGGGTCCCCTATCGTGAAGGATGTTCCGGCGGTGTCCTACTCTCCCACACCCTGTCGAGTGCAGTACCATCGGCGCTGGCAGGCTTAGCTTCCGGGTTCGGAATGGGACCGGGCGTTTCCCTGCCGCTATGGCCGCCGTAACTCTATGAAACTGTCACACTCCGTGTCCCAGGTTCACCAGGAGAGTTGTTTCAGGGGCTTCGCCCCTGAAAACCCCACCCCGGTCGCAGGTTCGCAGGGCTGACCCTGAAACCGTTGAGCGTGTGAGATCTTCGCAGAGGCGCAAGCCTCTGAAACTCTCACTCCGAACCCGTGAACACGGTGTCGTGTGTTGTTTCAGATACTGCACAGTGGACGCGTAGCTTCTTTGTTGGTAAGTCCTCGGCCGATTAGTACCAGTCACCTACACCCGTTACCGGGCTTCCAGTTCTGGCCTATCAACCCCATGGTCTGTGGGGGGCCTTAACCACTCGAAGGTGGTGAGAAACCTCATCTTGGAACAGGCTTCCCGCTTAGATGCTTTCAGCGGTTATCCCTTCCGAACGTAGCTAACCAGCGGTGCTCCTGGCGGAACAACTGGCACACCAGAGGTTCGTCCGTCCCGGTCCTCTCGTACTAGGGACAGCCTTCCTCAAGTTTCTGACGCGCGCGGCGGATAGAGACCGAACTGTCTCACGACGTTCTAAACCCAGCTCGCGTGCCGCTTTAATGGGCGAACAGCCCAACCCTTGGGACCTACTCCAGCCCCAGGATGCGACGAGCCGACATCGAGGTGCCAAACCATCCCGTCGATATGGACTCTTGGGGAAGATCAGCCTGTTATCCCCGGGGTACCTTTTATCCGTTGAGCGACACCGCTTCCACTTGCCGGTGCCGGATCACTAGTCCCGACTTTCGTCCCTGCTCGAGCTGTCGCTCTCACAGCCAAGCTCCCTTGTGAACTGGCACTCGACACCTGATTGCCAACCAGGCTGAGGGAACCTTTGGGCGCCTCCGTTACATTTTAGGAGGCAACCGCCCCAGTTAAACTACCCACCAGGCACTGTCCCTGAACCAGATCATGGTCCGAGGTTAGAAGTCCAATACGATCAGAGTGGTATTTCAACGATGACTCCACGAACACTGGCGTGCCCGCTTCACAGTCTCCCACCTATCCTACACAAACCGTACCGAACACCAATACCAAGCTATAGTGAAGGTCCCGGGGTCTTTTCGTCCTGCCGCGCGTAACGAGCATCTTTACTCGTAATGCAATTTCGCCGAGTCTGTGGTTGAGACAGCTGAGAAGTCGTTACGCCATTCGTGCAGGTCGGAACTTACCCGACAAGGAATTTCGCTACCTTAGGATGGTTATAGTTACCACCGCCGTTTACCGGGGCTTAAATTCTCAGCTTCGCACCCGAAGGCGCTAACCGGTCCTCTTAACCTTCCGGCACCGGGCAGGCGTCAGTCCGTATACATCGTCTTACGACTTCGCACGGACCTGTGTTTTTAGTAAACAGTCGCTTCTCACTGGTCTCTGCGACCACCCCCAGCTCAGGAAGTAAATTCCGTCACCAGAAATGGTCCCCCTTCTCCCGAAGTTACGGGGGCATTTTGCCGAGTTCCTTAACCACAGTTCTCTCGATCGCCTTAGTATTCTCTACCTGACCACCTGTGTCGGTTTGGGGTACGGGCCGTGTACCAACTCACTAGAGGCTTTTCTCGGCAGCATAGGATCACTGAATTCGCCTCAATCGGCTACGCATCACCTCTCAGGCTACATGTCCGGCGGATTTGCCTACCGGACGCCCTACAGGCTTACACCAGTACAACCACTGACTGGCCCAGCTACCTTCCTGCGTCACCCCATCGCTTGACTACTACCAGCCGGGGTCATGTGCAGCCCCTCACTCGAGACCCGAAGGTCTTCTCGGAGGTTTTGGACACTTAGCACAACTGATTCATCATGGGCGCGGATACACGGGTACGGGAATATCAACCCGTTGTCCATCGACTACGCCTGTCGGCCTCGCCTTAGGTCCCGACTCACCCTGGGCGGATTAACCTGGCCCAGGAACCCTTGGTCATTCGGCGGACGAGTTTCTCACTCGTCTTTCGCTACTCATGCCTGCATTCTCACTCCCATAGCCTCCACAACTAGGTCACCCTGCTGCTTCCATGGCTATAGGACGCTCCCCTACCCATCCACACCGCTGCACCACCCCCCGTAGAGAGTGGCGGACGTATTGTGTGAATGCCGCGGCTTCGGCGGTGTACTTGAGCCCCGCTACATTGTCGGCGCAAAATCACTTGACCAGTGAGCTATTACGCACTCTTTCAAGGGTGGCTGCTTCTAAGCCAACCTCCTGGTTGTCTTCGCGACTTCACATCCTTTTCCACTTAGTACACGCTTAGGGGCCTTAGCCGGCGATCTGGGCTGTTTCCCTCTCGACTACGAAGCTTATCCCCCGCAGTCTCACTGCCACGCTCTCACACACCGGCATTCGGAGTTTGGCTGATTTCGGTAAGCTTGTAGGCCCCCTAGACCATCCAGTAGCTCTACCTCCGGCGTGAAACACGTGACGCTGCACCTAAATGCATTTCGGGGAGAACCAGCTATCACGGAGTTTGATTGGCCTTTCACCCCTACCCACAGCTCATCCCCTCAGTTTTCAACCTAAGTGGGTTCGGGCCTCCACGACGTCTTACCGTCGCTTCACCCTGGCCATGGGTAGATCACTCCGCTTCGGGTCTAGAACATGCGACTGGATCGCCCTATTCGGACTCGCTTTCGCTACGGCTACCCCACACGGGTTAACCTCGCCACATGCCACTAACTCGCAGGCTCATTCTTCAAAAGGCACGCCATCACCCACAGTCGACCAAACGACTCGCAGGCTTTGACGGATTGTAAGCGCACGGTTTCAGGTACTATTTCACTCCCCTCCCGGGGTACTTTTCACCTTTCCCTCACGGTACTAGTCCGCTATCGGTCACCAGGGAGTATTCAGGCTTACCGGGTGGTCCCGGCAGATTCACAGCAGATTTCACGGGCCCGCTGCTACTCGGGTACTCACTACGAGAGCCGTTGAGTTTTCGTCTACGGGATTCTCACCCTCTACGACAGGCCGTTCCAGACCACTTCGACTAACACAACGGTTTCTGACTCCCGCCTACCACGGCAGTGATAGGAAAATGAGCCCCACTACCCCACATACACAACCCCTGCCGGGTATCACATGTACATGGTTTAGCCTCATCCGCTTTCGCTCGCCACTACTCACGGAATCACAATTGTTTTCTCTTCCTGTGGGTACTGAGATGTTTCACTTCCCCACGTTCCCTCCACACACCCTATATATTCAGATGCGGGTAACACGACATCACTCGTGCTGGGTTTCCCCATTCGGAAATCCTCGGATCTCAGCTCGGTTGACAGCTCCCCGAGGCTTATCGCAGCCTCCTACGTCCTTCATCGGCTCCTGGTGCCAAGGCATCCACCGTACGCTCTTAAACACTTACTAACAAAGATGCTCGCGTCCACTGTGCAGTTCTCAAACAACACACAAAGCCAAACCCATACTCAGCACCAGCCAGAGGAAACCCCTGCGGTATGACTGAAGATCCAGCCTTGTCGTTATCTTGCCCAGAGAAACACTCGCGTGTTCTCTCAGGACCCAACAGTGTGCCGATATATCCCCTCGCCAACCAGTCATGACGACCGATTGATACGCGAGAAGAGTCAGTCAGTGTTCCACCCATGAGCGTCCGCCGGATGACGTATGCATCCGAAACGGTCTCTGCCACAAGACGTTTAACATCCCACCTGTGTGGGTGTCCGTGGAGATGTGCTCCTTAGAAAGGAGGTGATCCAGCCGCACCTTCCGGTACGGCTACCTTGTTACGACTTCGTCCCAATCGCCAATCCCACCTTCGACGGCTCCCTCCCACAAGGGGTTAGGCCACCGGCTTCGGGTGTTACCGACTTTCATGACGTGACGGGCGGTGTGTACAAGGCCCGGGAACGTATTCACCGCAGCGTTGCTGATCTGCGATTACTAGCGACTCCAACTTCACGGGGTCGAGTTGCAGACCCCGATCCGAACTGAGACCGGCTTTAAGGGATTCGCTCCACCTCACGGTATCGCAGCCCTCTGTACCGGCCATTGTAGCATGTGTGAAGCCCTGGACATAAGGGGCATGATGACTTGACGTCGTCCCCACCTTCCTCCGAGTTGACCCCGGCAGTCTCCTGCGAGTCCCCGCCATTACGCGCTGGCAACACAGGACAAGGGTTGCGCTCGTTGCGGGACTTAACCCAACATCTCACGACACGAGCTGACGACAGCCATGCACCACCTGTACACCGACCACAAGGGGGCCTACATCTCTGCAGGTTTCCGGTGTATGTCAAACCCAGGTAAGGTTCTTCGCGTTGCATCGAATTAATCCACATGCTCCGCCGCTTGTGCGGGCCCCCGTCAATTCCTTTGAGTTTTAGCCTTGCGGCCGTACTCCCCAGGCGGGGTACTTAATGCGTTAGCTACGGCACGGATCCCGTGGAAGGAAACCCACACCTAGTACCCACCGTTTACGGCGTGGACTACCAGGGTATCTAATCCTGTTCGCTACCCACGCTTTCGCTTCTCAGCGTCAGTTACTTCCCAGAGACCCGCCTTCGCCACCGGTGTTCCTCCTGATATCTGCGCATTTCACCGCTACACCAGGAATTCCAGTCTCCCCTGAAGTACTCTAGTCTGCCCGTATCGCCTGCAAGCTTAAGGTTGAGCCCCAAGTTTTCACAGAAGACGCGACAGACCGCCTACAAGCTCTTTACGCCCAGTAATTCCGGACAACGCTCGCACCCTACGTATTACCGCGGCTGCTGGCACGTAGTTGGCCGGTGCTTCTTCTACAGGTACCGTCACTTTCGCTTCGTCCCTGTCGAAAGGAGTTTACAACCCGAAGGCCGTCATCCTCCACGCGGCGTCGCTGCATCAGGCTTTCGCCCATTGTGCAATATTCCCCACTGCTGCCTCCCGTAGGAGTCTGGGCCGTGTCTCAGTCCCAGTGTGGCCGGTCACCCTCTCAGGTCGGCTACCCGTCGTCGCCTTGGTGGGCCGTTACCCCGCCAACAAGCTGATAGGCCGCGGGCCCATCTCGCACCGATAAATCTTTCCACCCACCAGCATGCACTGGAAGGTCATATCCGGTATTAGACCCAGTTTCCCAGGCTTATCCCGAAGTGCGAGGCAGATCACCCACGTGTTACTCACCCGTTCGCCGCTCGTGTACCCCGAAGGGCCTTACCGCTCGACTTGCATGTGTTAAGCACGCCGCCAGCGTTCGTCCTGAGCCAGGATCAAACTCTCCGTTGAAGACTCTCAACCAACCTCCGAAGAGGCCAATCAGAAGAATAACTAGAGTCCGAAAACCTAGCAAAACAAAACGCCAGCAAAAAGATTTGCTGACTAAATGTCCGACCTCTCAACCGGGGGGTATGAGAAGCCGGAACCAATTAAATAATTGGCACTGACATTCATCGACACACTATTGAGTTCTCAAAGAACACACGCACACACTTCATCCCCGGCGCTAACCGGTTCGTCCGTGAGGCAACTGTTCCAGCCTAAACGGCTTCTCCCGCAGAGTCAAGTCCGCGTGATCGCCCTAGACGTCTTACTGATGGCCAGGCGCACCCCGTACTACCTCGTTTCCCAGTCCATCCGCTCAGCGTCTCCGCTGTGCTTCTCGGCTCCGGGTCGGTGTCCGTGTCGCTCTGACTTGGATAAAGTTACGCGGCGGATAACGCAGAGTCAAATCCGCTGTTCACGCCGGTGTTTCCCCAGGTCAGAGCCGCAGTCCCGGGCCGAACGCGGGCTTGAATCACACGGATGTGACTCAAGCCACCGCGATCTTCATGCACCTGCCCGCAGTACCCCGGCGAGGTTCTTCTTTCCGCGCCGCAGCACCAGCCACCGTCCGTGCAGGTAGTCGCTGTCGGCGGGGGTCCACTCGAGGTCGGAGACGCGCTCGTTGTTCACCGAGGCCCCGCCTTCGTTCACCGCCCGGCGAGCAGCACCGCGACTTTCGCTCAGCCCGGTGGCGACGAGCAGATCGACGATCGTGCTCGGCTCCCCCGCCGCCAGCTCGGCCACCGCGGCTTCCCGCAACGCGGCACCCAGCGTCGGCTCATCCAGTTCGCGCAGTTCGCCGCGGCCGAACAAGGCCTGACTCGCCAACTGCACCGCGCGGGTGTTCGCCTCCCCGTGCACCAGCGTGGTCATCTCCGCGGCCAGCTTGCGCTGCGCTTCCCGCGCATGCGGGCGCTCGGCCGTGGCGACTTCGAGTTCGGCCAGTTCCTCGCGGGAGAGGAAGGTGAACCAGCGCAGGTACCGCAGCACGTCGGCGTCGGCGGTGTTCACGAAGTACTGGTACCAGGCGTAGGGGCTGGTCATCTCGGGATCGAGCCACAGGCTGCCGCCGCCGGTCGACTTGCCGAACTTCTTGCCGTCGGCCGAGGTCACCAGCGGAACGGTGAGCGCGTGCACCGCGGCACCGTCGACGCGGCGGTTCAGTTCGACGCCCGCGATGATGTTGCCCCACTGATCGGAACCGCCGACCTGCAACGTGCAGTCGTAGTTGCGACGCAGCTGCAAGTAGTCGTTGGCCTGCAACAGCATGTAGCTGAACTCGGTGTAGGAGATGCCCTCACCGTCGAGGCGGCGCTTGATGGTGTCGCGCGCCAGCATGACGTTGACCGAGAAGTGCTTGCCGATGTCGCGCAGGAAGTCGATGGTGGACAGCTGCCCGGTCCACTCCATGTTGTTGGCGAGCACCGCGCCCGTCGGCGAATCGTCCAGGTCGACGAACCGCTCGAGCTGCGAACGGATCCGGGTGGCCCACTCCTGCACGGTGTCGGTGGAGTTCATGGTGCGCTCGCCGACGTCGCGCGGGTCGCCGATGAGTCCGGTGGCGCCGCCGGCCAGCACGATCGGCCGGTTGCCCGCGCGCTGGAACCGCTTCAGCGCGAGCAACGGCACCAGATGTCCGGCGTGCAGGCTGGGCCCGGTGGGATCGAAACCGGCATAGACGGTCAACCGTCCCGCGTCCAGGGCCGCACGCAGCGCGTCCAGGTCGGTGGATTGCGCGATCAGTCCGCGCCAGGTCAATTCGTCGATGATGTCGCCGCTCACGCTGTCCCATCTTTCCGCACGGGTAATTGGTGGCTCGAGTGCGCCTCAGTGTGTCGGCTGTACCCGCCGCTGGTCGAGCGAATTACGCGCCTTGCCGAACTTCAGGACGCCTCGGCGCGCGGCGCTCGCGGACTGCGCCGGTAGGTGGAGACCGCGGGCGAGGACGGCAGCCAGAACCGCCACGGCAGGTCCGCGGCAGTGCTCACGCCGACCCGGGGACCGCTGGCGATCTCCTCGTCGAGGGCGCCGGCGAGTTCCAGCCGAATCGGCGCGGACGGTTCGAACAGCGGAGTTCCGTAGTCGTTCAAAGTGATGCCCAGCGCGCTGCCGAGATTGCCCGGCCCCTTCGCCAAATCGGCGTCGGTCCGCGCGGGCAGGCGCCGTGCGCGAGCCTCCTCGATTCCGGCGACCACCTCCCCCGACCTGATCAGCACCGCGCTCGCCGTTCCGTCCGGCCCGCTGGTCACGTTGATGCACATGTGCATGCCGTAGCTCAGGTACACGTACAGCACCCCCGCCGGACCGAACATCACCGCGTTGCGCTTGGTCCGCCCGCGCCCGGAATGCGACGCCTGGTCCGGCCACGGTCCGGCCGGATCACCCCCGTAAGCCTCGACTTCGACGATCCGGACGCCGACCGGCCCGGACCAGAGAGTGGCGCCCAGAACACGGCGGGCGGCGGCGGGCGGATCGACGTTCAGCTCATCGGCACACACGACCACCATTGTCCAAGACGGCTACGACAGGTTCCGCGCCGTCCCGCTGATCTACAGGTAGGAGCTGTGCTGACCACTGCGCAAGGTGATCAGGTCGTCGGCGATCACCGCGAGATAACCGACCGCGACCAGCGCCGCCAACTGCGCCCACGACACCCAGACGACGCCGATGGGCGTGGTCGCCGCGACGGCAGCGGCCGCGACCAACCGGATCCACGGCCGCGGCAACTTCAAGACCAGGCGGAAGAAGAACTGCCCGAGGAAATACAGGGCGACACCACCGGACAGCATGGTGACGATCAGCTGCGGCGTGATCTTCACCCCGGCCAATCCGGCGCCGATCGCGACGATGGACTCACCGATCGCGACGATCACGACCAAGCCGTGCCGCTCGCAGAAATGGCTCGCGCGGATGACGAACTCGCCGGTATCGGCGAGCCCGGTGCCGCCTAGAACGATCACGGACGGCAACGGCCGACCTCGGTGCGGGCGCGCCGGGTCATCCGACGAGGTCGGGACCCAGCGAAAGACCTTTGAGCTTGCCCGGATTCACCTGCAGTCGCAGGTTCTGGATGCGGCCGTCGACGATGTCGTAGGTGAAGGCCGCGACCGGGTGGCCACCGATCCGGGCCACTGCGCCGAGTTCACCGTTGAGGTAGGTGGGCTCGAGCTCGTAACCAGCGACGATCGGTTTGGCGAACACGCCGAGGGTCCAGCGGGCCACATGATCCGGACCGTGCAGAGGTCGTCGGGCCGCGGTCACCACACCGCCGCCGTCGGACCAGCAGGTCACGTCGGGGGCGAGCAGATCCATCAGCGCGTTGAGGTCACCGCCGGAACAGGCCGCCATGAACCGCGCGGTGATGTGATCGCGCTGATCCTTGTCGGTGTCGAAGCGTGGGCGGCGGGCCTGCACGTGAGCGCGGGCCCGGTGCGCGATCTGGCGGATGGTCGGTTCGGGTCGGTCGAGGGTGTCGGCGATCTCGGCGTGGGTGTAGCCGAACACCTCACGCAGCACCAGGACCGCGCGTTCGATCGGGCTCAGGGTTTCCAGCACCACCAGCATCGCGGTGGAGACGGTGTCGGCCAATTCGGTCTCCTCGGCGATGTTCGGCGTGGTGAGCAGCGGCTCGGGCAGCCAAGGGCCGACGTAGCTTTCGCGGGTGGCCCGGGCGGAGGTGAGTCGGTTCAGCGCCAGGTTGGTGACGGTGCGGACCAGGTAGGACTTGGGGTGCCGCACCGTCGTCTGATCGGTGTCGTGCCATTTGAGCCAGGTGTCCTGGAGGATGTCCTCCGCGTCGGTGACGGTGCCCAGCATCCGGTACGCGGTGGCGAACAGGAGTCGCCGGTGTTCGAGGAACGGATCTTGCGCGGGCGTCGGATTCACCATCGGGTCATGCTCCTCAATGAGGTTCCGCTTTGCCAAGCACCACCCGGTCCTGGGTGACGGCCTGACGGCCTGCCCTCAGCTTGACCGGGGGATTCATTCGCCTGCTGAGCCGGAACATCGGCAGTGGGCTGGCGCTGACCGATTCCTTGTAGACGGCCGCCAGGCGTCCGGTCAGGTAGAAACGTCCGGGGGTGTCGTCCGAGCGGGTGAACTGGATGACGCCGTCGTTGCGGCCGAGGCTGACCGGCTGGTGAAAGTAGCCGAAGCGGAACGGTTTCGGCTGCTTGCCGCGCAGCTGCCTGGTGATGGCCGCGGCGGTGTAGGCGGCCGTCGGCATGCCGCTCTGGCAGGTGCCGTGAATCTGGCCCCAGGGCAAGCGGATCGAGGCGGCGTCGCCGATGGCGCGGATCGTCGGATGCGAGACCGAGCGCAGGGTCTCGTCGACCACGATGCGGCCGCCCGCGTCGGTGTCGATGCCGGCCTGCGCGGCCAGTGGCGAGACGCGCACGCCGGTGGTCCACAGCGTCAGGTCGGCGGGAATCAGTGTGCCGTCGGCCAATTCGACGGCCTCGGGCAGCACCTTGGTGACGGCCTGGCCGATTTCGCGGGTGACGCCGAGGCGGTCCAGTGCGCGGTGCAGGTAGGCGCGGGCCTTCTCGCCCATCATGGCGCCGGGTTCGCCGTTGCTGATCAGCGTGACGCGCAATCCCGGGTGGTCGGCGGCGATTTCGGCCGCGGCCTCGATGCCGGTCAAGCCCGCACCGCAGACCGCGACTGTGCCGCCTTGGGCCGTAACGACATTCAGACGTTCTGCGAAGCGGTGTGCGGTTTTCGGATCGTTGAGGGTCCAGGCGTGGTCGGCGGCGCCGGGAACGATGCTGGTGTCGGTGCTGCTGCCGAGGGCATAGATCAATTCGTCGTAGGGCAGTGTCCTCGTTTCGTCGACCATGACCTGGTGGGCGGTCGGATCGATGGAAGTGACCCAGCCCTGGACGAATTCGACGCCGGTGCCGGTGAGGATGTCGGTGATGCGATGGTCGGGCAGTTCCTGGCCGGCGGCGATCTGGTGCATGCGGAGGCGTTCGGTGAATCGCGCCGACGGGTTGACCAGCGTGATCTGCATGTTCAGCGCACGGGTGCGGCGGGCTAACGTCATGGCGGTCAACAGGCCGGTGTAGCCGGCGCCGAGGATGACGATCCGGTGGTTCATGGGTTGCTCCAATGATCGGGTCACCCGAGTTGGTGACGACCATGGGACAAACAACCCCGTGCAGACGTGACAGGTAGGCGTTGTGACCTGAGTCACATGGGCTGTCAGCTCTTTCCCAATGCCTCAGCGCGGATCAACTGGAGCAGGCTGGGGTTGTCCGTTGTCGTCGCCACGCTGACGATCTTGCGCACGAACGTGTTGTCATCGAGCAGCCGGAGCATGGCGGCCGCCAGGTCGACCCGGGCGGTGTAGCGCTTGTCGGCATGGCCCTCGACCAGCAGGTAGTCGGTGACGGCGGGCAGTTCGTACAAGCCGCCCGAACGCACGATGGTCCAGTCGAGATCTGTTGCGACGAGCAGGGATTCCATCCGTCGCATGTCGTCGTACAGCGTTTTGCCCATCACCCGCGCGATGTAAGGCTGCAGCACGCGGTTGAACAGGAACCCGGCGTCGGTGAACGGCTGCGGATCCACGGCGCTCGACGACACCACGGCGATGCGTCGAATGTCGTTGCGGCGCATGGCGGCGACGATATTAGCGACGCCGACCGAGTAGGTGTCGATCGGCTCCTTGCCGTAGGGCACGCCCAGCGTGGAGAGCACCGCGTCGGCGCCCGCGACGGCGATGTGTACCGAATCCGCTTCCCGCACATCGCCACCGAAGACGGTCAGCCGGTCGTGGTCGATCGGGAAATCTTCGGGTCGGCGCGTGACCGCGACGACGTCATGACCGGCGGCGAGCGCCTGATCGGTCAGTAGGCGGCCGGTGGGTCCGTTGGCTCCGAAAACAGTGATGCGCATGGTGTTCCTTCTCGGGATATCGGTGCGGCGCCTGTTTGTCCGAGCGCCGTATCATATGAGGACCATATCAACTAATATGAGTCCCATACAATATGAAGGAGGTAACAGTGGCGGACGCTCGCCGTCATCGACGCTCGGCCAACGCGGTCAAGGAGTCGCTGCGCGACCTGAACACCCAGCTGTCGCTGCTCAACCGGCAGTTCGGCGGCAAGGTCGAACTCAAGGACGTCGATTGGACCTGCCTCGAACTGGTCGACCGGCACGGGCCGCTCAGCGCCAGCGCGCTCGCCAAACTCGCCGGGCTGCATCCCGCGACGATGACCGGCGTGCTCGACCGTCTGCAGCGCGGCGGCTGGATCACCCGCGAGCGCGACCCGGACGCGACCGACCGTCGCGCGGTCACCATTCGCGCCACCCGCGAGCGCAACACCGAGCTCTACCAGGTGCTTTCCGGCATGAACAGTCGCATGGACGAGCTGTGCGAGCAATACACCGAGTCCGAGCTCGCACTGATCGCGGACTTCCTGCGGCGTACCGCCGCGGCCGGACACGAGTCGGCCGCCGAACTCAGCGGCGAGTAATCCTGGTGTGGCGGGGCGGAAGTCAAGGGTCGAAATGGGGACGCTTCCGGATGTGACGGGGTGGGCTCGATTCCTACCGTCAGGAGATGGTTTCGGTTTCCCGGCCGCGCAGGTGGCGGCGGTTGTTCCTGATTCTCGCTGGGCTCGTCGCATTGCTCGGGCTTGCGATCGGCGGCTGTGTCCGCGTGGTGTACGTCAACGCAGTGGTGAACACTGTCGGCCGCGTGCAATTCGGCAACCAGCTCGCGATTCCGCCGTTGGCGCCGTCGACGGTGCGGCCGGATGGCACGCGCGAGTTCGAGCTCGAAATGCGCACGGGGGTTACCGAATTCCGGCCAGGACAGGCGACGGAGACCTGGGGGTTCAACGGAAACTACCTCGGGCCGACGCTACGGGCCCGGCGCGGCGAGCAGGTCGCGGTCACCGTTCGTAATCAGCTGCCCGAGGCGTCGACGGTGCACTGGCACGGGATGCATTTACCCGCGGTGATGGATGGTGGGCCGCACCAGATGGTGCAGGCGGGTGCCGCGTGGACGCCTCGGTGGACGATCGATCAACCTGCCGCGACGCTCTGGTATCACCCGCATCCGCACGGCGAGACCGAGAAGCATGTGCGGCGTGGGCTCGCGGGGATGTTCTTTCTCGACGACGAGCTATCCGAAAGTTTGCCGCTGCCAAGCACTTACGGCGTCGATGATCTGCCGATCATTGTGCAGGATGTGAAATTCCGTCGGGCCGAGCTCGATCTGTCGCATGCGATGTTCCGTGATGTCGGGTTTCTCGGGGATCAGACGATGGTCAACGGGACGCTGACGCCCTACCGCGAGGTCGGCGACGAGCTGATCCGGCTGCGCCTGCTCAATGCGTCCACCGCGCGGGTCTACACCTTCGGCTTCGACGACGAGCGTCAGTTCTCGCTCATCGCGACCGATGGCGGGTTGCTGGAAAGTCCGCTGGCGCTTGATCGTTTGCAGCTTTCACCGGGCGAGCGCGCCGAGATCGTGGTACGGGTGCGACCCGGTGAGCGAACGATGTTGCGCAGCAACAAACTCGACGCCGGATTGAACTTCTGGACTCAGCGTTTCGCCGGCGGTGACGACACTTTCGATATTCTCGAGCTTCGCGCCGCCGACACACTGCGCCCGTCACCGGAACTGCCTGCGGCCCTTGCCCGCCCGTCTACCCCCGACGGTTCGGACTCGGTCCAGGAACGCCGCTTCGACATCAATATGGCGGGCATCAACGGCAAGCCGATGGCCATGGACCGCATCGACCTGGCCGTCACGCGCGGCACGGCCGAGACGTGGATCGTGCACAACAACGACGGGATGCCGCACAACTTCCACATTCACGACGTGCAGTTCCGTGTGCTCGGGCGAAACGACGGCCCGCCGCCCGCGGAACTCACCGGACCGAAGGACACCGTTTTCATCCCGCCGAACAGCACCGTCCGGTTGGCGATGCGGTTCGACGGTCCCGCTGATCCGGACACCCCGTACATGTATCACTGCCATCTGCTGTGGCATGAGGATCAAGGGATGATGGGCCAATTCGTGGTGGTCGAAGCTGGCGGATCGGTGGGTGAACCACCGCGGCACGGGCATTGAGCGGCGGATCAGCCGCTCACATCACTGGACACGCCGCAATCGAACATGCAGGTCTTGCCCTTGTCGCGCGCTCGCGCTAAATTCATCACACAGTGAATTCAACACTCGATGAATTGAGGCGACCATGTCGCAAACCACCTCATCAACCGCTGTCGAGGTCCGGAACCTGACGGTGCGGCGCGGCGGACGGGAAGTTCTGCACGATGTCTCCTTGACGATTCCGCGCGGGTCGATCACCGGATTGCTCGGTCCGTCGGGGTGCGGGAAGACGACGCTGATGCGGAGCATCGTCGGCACCCAGATCGTGCAGTCCGGGGAGATCTCGGCGCTGGGCCGACCGGCCGGGGCGGCGGAGCTCAGGCGGCGCATCGGTTATGTCACGCAGGCGCCGAGCATCTACTCCGACATCAGCGTGCACGAGAACGTGGCGTATTTCGCCGCACTCTACGGGCGTGAGCGCAGCGCCGTCGACGAGGCAATCAATGCTGTCGGGCTCACCGAACACGCGCATCAACGCGGTGACGAACTGTCCGGTGGACAGAAGACCCGTGCCTCGCTGGCCTGCGCCCTGGTCGCTCAGCCCGAGCTCTTGGTGCTCGACGAGCCGACGGTCGGGCTGGATCCCGTGCTGCGCGTGGACCTTTGGAAGCAGTTTCACGAATTGGCCGCCGGTGGCACCACTTTGGTTGTGTCCAGCCACGTGATGGACGAGGCCGAGCACTGCGACCGGCTGCTGCTGATGCGCGACGGTCATCTGCTCGCCCAGCTGAGCCCCGACGAACTGCGCGCCGAAACCGGTGAGGACAACCTCGAACGAGCGTTCCTCACGCTGATCACCACGGGTCGCGCGGCATGAGCGCCGACCCGTCCCGAGACCGCAACGCATCGTCGAACACCAGGCAGGAACCATGACCAGCACACTCGAGCCCGCCACCCGGCGGACGCCCACCCTCCGCACCTACGTCGCGACGACCACCCGCATTCTGCGCCAGCTGCGCAACGATCACCGCACCGTCGCGATGATCCTGGTGGTCCCCGCGCTGCTGATGACGTTGCTGTACTTCATCTATCGCGACACCCCGACCAACCCGCTGAATCCGGTGTCGCTGTTCGATCGCGTCGGCATCAGCATGCTCGGCATCCTGCCGTTCATCGTGATGTTCCTGATCACCGCCATCGCCATGCAGCGCGAACGCACCTCGGGCACGCTGGAGCGGTTGCTCACCACGCCACTGGCGAAACTCGACCTGCTCGGCGGCTACGGCACGGCGTTCTCGTTGGCCGCGGCGGCGCAGGCTGCGGTCGCCTGCCTGGTGTCGTTCGGCCTCCTCGGGCTCGACTCGGCCGGTAACCCTGGCTGGGTGGTGCTGATCGCGGTGGTCGACGCGGTGTGTGGTGTCGCGCTCGGCCTGCTGGCAAGTGCGTTCGCGCGCACCGAGTTTCAGGCGGTGCAGTTCATGCCGGTGGTCGTAGCGCCACAGATCTTCCTGTGCGGCTTGCTCGTTCCGCGCGGCGAGCTGCCCGGCTGGTTGGAGGCGATCAGCAATGTGCTGCCGTTGAGCTACGCCGTCGATGCGCTGCAACAGGTTTCGGTGCATCCGGATGCCACCGGTGCGATGTGGCGCGACCTGGCAGTCGTCGCCGGGTTCGCGATCGTCGCGCTGTGCCTGGGCGCGGCGACGCTACGGCGGCGCACACCGTGACGGCGACCAACGGATCACCCGGCGAGGATCGTCCGGCCCGCTCGGGACGCAGGCCAGGACAGTCCGGTGCGCGCGAGGCGATCCTGGCGGCGGCGCGAGCGCGGTTCTCGGAGGCGGGCTTCGACAAGACGTCCATCCGCGCCGTCGCCTCCGACGCGGGAGTCGATCCCGCCTTGGTACACCACTACTTCGGCACCAAACAGGAACTGTTCGGCGCGGTAGTCCAGTTACCGGTCAGCCCCGAACTCACCCTGTCCGCCGTCGACGCCGCCCCACTCGACCAACTCGGCGAAACCATCCTGCGTTCGGTACTCGGCGTCTGGGACTCCCCCGCAGGCCCCGGCATCGTCGCGATGGTCCGCAGCATCATCGCCGGCGGAGACGTCTCGCTGGCACGCTCGTTCATCCTCGAGGTCGTCCTCGAACGCGTCCGCCAACGCATCGCCACCCCCCACGACGACGGCCGCCTCCGCGTAGCCCTCGTCGGCTCCCAAATGATCGGAGTCCTGATGGCCCGCAAAATCGTCGCCATCGAACCCATGGCCTCCCCCCCCGCCGAAGACCTCATCACCGCCATAGCCCCCACCCTCCAGCGCNCCCGCACTTTCTCTATACACACCCGCCACCACCGCAGTCCCACCCCTAACCCTTCGTCGGCAGCGTCAAATGTGTATAAGAGCCCACCCTCCAGCGCTACCTCACCGGCGAAATAACCACTCCCCCAACCGAACAGCCGGGCTCAGCCTGACCGGGACATGGTGGCAAGAGCACCGAGAGGCCCGCCACCATTTCCCGTCTCACCCGGGAGGCTGCGCCCAACGGGACATGATGGCGCCAAACATCGAGTACGCCCACCGTCAGGTCCCACTCGCGAACTCCGTGTGCGCCGAAGGGGACATGGTGGCAAGAACGCCGAAGGAGCTTGCCCTCACGTCCCGCTCGGCAACACCTCGACCCAGGTGATGCGCCGAAGGGGACGTAACGGCGGGGAACATCTAGTGGACCCGCCCTCTTGTCCCGCTCGACAACGCTGGCCGTTGATGCCCGCGCTGGGCGGGACATGGGGGTTGGGAACGGCAGATGGGTCCGCCGTTATGTCCGGTGGAGGGTCAGGCTTCTACTGGCTGTTCGATGAAGTCGGCGTGTTCGGCGTCGGTGGCGTCGCGGGCCTCGTCGATGAGCAGCACGGGGATGCCGTTGTCGATGGGGTAGGCGCGGCGTAGGCGGGGGTTGTAGAGGACGGGGCCCTCGGGGGCGCGGACCAGTAGTAGCGGGCCCTTGTCCTGGGGGCAGGCGAGCAGGCTCAGCAGGGTGGCGTCCAAGGTGTGCTCCGGCATGACCGAAAACCTACCCGACGGCGTGGTCTGCTTCGACCTGCGGTCGGCGGCGGAACGAGATGTGGCGGTGGCCGAAGTAGCTAGCGAAGGCGACCAGGCCCATCACCACGACGGCGGCGGGCTTGTCGGGGAAGTGCCAGACCGAGACGGCGAGCTCGAGCAGTGCCATATTCAGCAGCAGGCCACCGGAATTGACGGCGACGAAGCGCAGGAAGTCGCGCAGCAGGTGTCCGCGCACCCGGAATACCAGGGTGCGATGCAGCACGAACGCGATGACGATGCTGACGGCGTAGGCGGCCGCCACCGCGACCGACGGCGGCACGTTGTCGCCGAGCACCGCGAGCCAGACCACGGTCAGCCCGATGCCCAACGCGGTATTGAACCCGCCGACGGCCGCGAACGCGACCTCCTGCCGCTGCACCAAACGCAGCAGCGGTCCAGGCTTCGCCTGCTCGGCGGTACTGAGATCGACGGCAATCGGATCACTGCTCAGCACAGCGCGCCCGCTCTGCCCATCGCAGTCGTCCAACGAAGCCGCGCCGCGAGTCGCCGTAGACGCGACCCCGTCGGCGCCCGCGGACACCTCACTTCGCTCATCGTTGAATTCCATCAGGTGCCCACCTCCAGTCGCGCCAGGCACTCTATCGCCCCGCCCCGCCGGCCGATCGACGGGCGCACCGATCGCGCCTCAGAACTTGCTCGCGCTGGCAACGCCGCACCCGATATGAGCGCTTCGTGTCCGCCGAATCCCCTCCCAGCACACCGCTGGCCCACGCGCCCGAGACTGCGCCGCACGCGGCGGGTTCACCCGGACCAACGTGTCGCGGCCACCGAATTGAGCGCGAGCGCGGTAGGCATTCCCATCGACCGCGAAACACACGTCCACCAGTCGGCCTGGCACAACGACTGCCCGACCTCAGTGCGTTGAGTTCACGATCAAGCTGCGCCGTCAGACTTGGCGTCTACGCAATCGAACTGCGCCGTCAGCTCTTCACGTCCACCAGATCAGCCTCTGGCGAACTCGGCTCACCCGGATCGGTGTCAACCGACGCATCCACCCCATCACCGCGACGCCGGTTCCGCAGGAACACCCACTGCAACACCCCGACCCCGAGCAGCCCGAGCAACGCTGCCGCCGCGCCGATCTGCCAGCCGGGTGGCTGCCAGCTCAATTCCAGGTCACCATTCTTCGTCCCGGCCGGGATATCTACCGCGACAAACGTTTTCGCGACGAGTCGGGTGGGGATCTCGCGGCCGTTCAGGGTGGCGTGGTAGCCGGGCCAGCCGAGGCGGGCGAAGACGACTTGGCCGCCGTTGTCGGAGTTCACCCGGACGCGGCTGGCCGTATCCGATTCCGAGACCGAGGTGGCGGTGCTGCCGGTGGTGGCGGCGATGCGTCCGTTGCGGGTGGAGATCAATCCGTCCACTCGTTCCAGCACGGAGATGGTTTGTTCGTGGCCGGGGTAGTCGACCCACTTCCAGCCGTCGGGGGCGGGCTGGTTGCGGGCGTCGGGGTAGAGCCTGCGCTGCAGGACCACTCGGTCGACTTTCATCAGGTCGACGATGGTCCGCCCGGTGGTCGGTTCGACCGCCAAGGCCCGGCGGTAGGCGTCGGGGCACACGCTGGTATCCCAGAGCATGCACAACATCTCGCCGAACCAGAAGTGTCCGTTGGGGGTGTAGCCGCTGACGTAGGTCAGCTCCAGATCCTTGGCGTAGTTGCCGAAGACGAGCGAACCGTAGGCGCCCTGCAAATTCTTCTCGGCAGGCGGGATGGGCCCGCGGTCGGCGAGTTGCAGTGTGGTGCCGGGGAAGTCGGGGAAGGCGGCCTTCATGTCCGAGCGCTTCTCCGGCAGATTCCAGCTCATCGGTGTCGGCTGCACCGCTCGCACCTGGATGTAGGCGATCGGGGCCACCGCGACCAGCGTCAGCACGCAGGCCGCGACCATCCCCCTGGTCCGGCCGAGCCACACCACCGCGGCACCGAGCGCGGCCACCGAAAGTGCCGCCAGCACATGCCAACCCAGCTCTTGCGGCGCGGCGGAGAACGAGCGCACGAACAACAAGGCGATCAGCACCCCGGCGGCGATCCCGCGCCGCCGCCAGCCGTCGAAGGTCGCGTACCGCCCCAACAGCACACAGACGAGCACCAACAGCCCGAGCGCCACCATCGGCAGCACCCGCGCGGGCCAGCGCAACGGGCCGATGGTCCCCGGCCCCGCCGTCCACATCAGCGCCATGATCGCGAACAGCGCGATCGCGGTGAATTCCCGCCAATTCTCCCGCGCCTTACGCCAATCGATAAAGGCGAGCGCCGGAATCAAGAACCAAGCGATGTAGACCACCGGCATCGGCTGCACATAACCCCACCAGGAGTTGTAGGCAGGCAACGTGCTCGGCAGACTCGCGTTGAGCGACTCCGACCACGGCACGGTCAGGAACTGGTCGTTGTTGATCTGCGCGGTGCCCCGCCAGGTCACCTTCGCCGACAACATGCTCGGCAGATAGGTCGCCAGACCTGCCAGCGCCGCACCGGCGGCCGCCGCGAGCAACCGCAGCGACGGCCCCCACTTGTGTTGGTAGACAACCTCTCCGACGGCCACCGCGCCGATCATCAGACCGGCCTCGACCGCCGGAAAGATGTACTGCACCGAGATGGCCAGATACAGGAAGACAAAAGTCGGGATCGGCCCGCTGCGCCCCCGCGCATAACGAACACCGGAGGCCCACGCGTGCGCCAGCCACGCCGTGCCGACGAACGCGGTGTACCAACTGGCTTCGTCGAAGAACAACAGCCAGCCGGTGAACGGAATCGAGATGCCCGCCACCGCAGCCCACGGCGCGGATGACCCGTATTCCAAACAGATCCGGTACACCCCGAGCCCGAGCACGATCGCGAAGATCAGCTTGACGACGGTGGCGTAGAGCGCGACGTTGTCCACCGACGGCGCGATCAGATCGATCAGCAGCTGCGGCGGATTGAGCAGCCCCGCCTCTTCGATGGTGTAGTTACCCGCCATCCAGTGCTCAGGGATCATCGCCGGGAACTTGCCGTCCCGCAGGCGATTTCCGAGCATCACCCACAGCGGGGCGTACTGCGACTCGGTGTCGTCGGTGTAGAAGTGCCGGGCGTTGGCCAGCAGCACGGCCACATATCCGGCCAGCACACCGAGCGCCGTTATGCAGCCCCACTTGTACACGTCCCGCCGGGCGAGGGCGTTGCTTTCCACCACGAGTCCCAGACCCTACCCGGCGGCGGGCTGCGCCTTGGCACGCCGCCGCGACCGCACGTACAGCCACTGCAGCACACCGGTGCCCACCACTCCGGCGGCCAGCGTGGCGATGCCGATCTTCCAGCCGGGCGGGCGCCAGGTCAGCACCAGCTCGGCGTTCTGCGTACCGGCGGGAACATCTACGGCGACAAAGGATTTCGCCACCGTGGTGATCGGAATCTGCCTGCCGTCGATGGTGACGCGGTAGCCGGGCCAGCCGAGCCGGGCGAACACCACCCGCCCACCGTTCGGCGAGCTGACCCGCACCCGGCTGGTGGTGTCGGTCTCCGAGATCGACGTCGCGGTCACGTTCTTGGCGTCCGCAACCCGGCCGTTCACCGTGGAGATCGGTCCGTCCGCTCGTTCGAGCACCGAGATGTACTTCTCGTGCCCCGGATAGTCGACCCACTTCCAGCCGTCCGGCGCGGGCTGGTTGCGCGCGTCCGGGAACAGAGCGCGTTGCAGCACCACCCGATCCAGCTTCATCAGATCGGCCAGGGTGCGCCCCGTGCTTGCTTCCGGTGCGAACATGCGCCGGAACGCGTCCGGGCAGACGCTGCTGTCCCACCGCATGCACAGCAGCTCACCGAAGTAGAAGTGACCGGTCGGGGTGTAGCCGTTGACGTAGGACAGCTCGAGCGACTTGGCGTAGTTGCCGAAAACCAGCGAACCGTACGCGCCTTCGAGACTGTTGTCCCCCGGTTGCAGCAGTCCGCGCTCAGCGAGCTGCAGCGTGGTCCCAGGGAAATCCGGGAACGCGGCCTTGGCCTCGGAGCGGTTGGTCGGCAAGTTCCACGTCATCGGAGTCGGCTGCGCGGCCTGCACCTGGAAGAACGCGATCGGGAACATCGCCACGATCACCAGCACACAGGCCGCCGCGATCCCCTTGATCCGGTCCACCCAGAGCACCGCGGCGCCGAGCGCGACGATCGCCACGGCCGCCAGCACATGCCAGACAACGTCGTGCGGATCGGCGGAGAACGACCGCACCCACAGCAGCAGCACCAGCACGCCGGCGGCGATACCGCGATTCTTCAGGTCCCTGGTCGTGCCGTAGCGCCCGAGCAACACGCACACCAGCACCAGCAGCCCGATGGCCAGCATCGGCAGCACCCGCACCGGCCAGCGCAGCGGACCGATCGAACCCGGCCCGGCCGCCCACATCAGCATCATCGTCGCGAAGAACGCGACACCCGAGAGCTCCCGCCAGCTGTCCTTGGCCCGGCCCCAATCGATGAAGGCGAGCGCCGGAATCAGGAACCAGGCGATATAGGTGACCGGCATCGGCTGCACATACCCCCACCAGGAGGTGAACGCGGGCAGCGAGCTCGGCAGGCTGGCATTCAACGACTCCGACCACGGCACCGTGAGGAACTGGTCGTTGTTGATCTCCATGGTGCCGCGCCAGGTCACCTTCGCCGACAGCATGCTCGGCAGGAAGGTCAGCAGCCCCGCGAGCCCGGCACAGGCCCCGACCACCGCGAGCCGCGCGACCGGCCACCATTTGCGTTGGTAGACAACCTCACCCACCGCGACCGCGAGCAGCATCAACGCCGCCTCGACCGCCGGGAAGATGTACTGGGTGGAGATCGTCAGATAGAGGAAGACGAAAACCGGGATCGGCCCGCCCTGACCGCGCGTGTAGCGCACCGACGACGCCCACGCGTGTACCAGCCACGCGGTGCCGGTGAGCGCGGTCATCCAGCTGGCCTCGTCGAAGAACAGGAAGAACCCGGACAGCGGGAACGCGACACCGGCCACCGCCGACCACGCGGGCCGGCCACCGTAGGCGAGGCAGATGCGGTAGACGCCCAGTGCGGCGATGATCGCGAAGATCAGTTTGACGACGGTGGCGTACAGCGCCATGTTGTCGACGGACGGCGCGATCAGGTCGATCAGCAGCTGCGGCGGGTTGAACAGGCCCGCGTCGTCCATCGTGTTGTTGCCCGACATCCACCGCTCGGGCACCAGCACCGGGAAGGTGCCGTCGCGCAGGGCATCGCCGAGGCCGACCCACAATCCGGTGTACTGCGACTCGGTGTCGTCGGTGTAGAAGTGCCTGGCGTTGGCGAGCAGCACCGCGAGGTAGCCGAGGACCACGCCGACGGCGGTGACCAGTCCCCAGCGGTAGACGTCCCGGCGGGCCGCGCGGGCCCCCTCCGGCACATCCGGACGGGCGGCCCCGGCAGGCGACGCCTCGGCGACCTCGCTCGAGTCACCCCTCGTGACCTCGGCGGACCCCGGTCGCGTCACCCTCGACACTGCACTATCCGTCACGAGTTCCAAACCCTACACAGCAGTGTGGCGCTTGGCATCCGGCCGCCGACGCGTCGATGATGGGGGGATGCGCCGACCCGGAATCCGAAACCCGCACCATGCTAGAGTTCTGGGCGGCTCGGGCCCTGCTGTCCAGCGGGGAGTACCGGCACGCACCGTCATCGAAAGTCGATCCAGCTGATGCCGATTCCCTCCACCCGCACGCCCCGCCCCGCCGCGGTCACCTCGAACGGCGGGCCGTCCCGGCCGCATGCCGTGTCCGTGGTCGTGCCGATCTATCGCGGCGAGGACACCATCGGCGGGCTCGTCGCCGAACTGCACGAGCTCACCCGCCCCACCGAGACGCCGGGCGGCGCCACCTTCCAGATCGACGAGATCATCCTGGTGCACGACCGTGGCCCGGACCGCTCCGATGTGGTGCTGCAGGAACTCGAGCGGACCTACCCCGAGGTGCGCACCATCTGGTTGAGCCGCAACTTCGGCCAGGACGCCGCGACGATCGCCGGCATGTCGGCGGCGGGCGGCGACTGGATCGTCACCATGGACGAGGACGGCCAGCACGACCCCCGGTTCATCGGCAGCTTCCTCGACGCCGCGCTGACCGAGCGCGCCGAGCTGGTCTACTCCAAGCCGAGCAACACCCGCCCGCACGGCTTCCTGCGCAACCTCACCTCGCGCGGCGCGAAGCTGGTGCTCGCGACGGTGTTCGCGTTCCCCGACTCCACCCGCTTCGAGAGCTACCGGCTGATCCGCGGCGCCATCGGGCGTCAGCTCGCCGACGTCGCCTCCAACGGCGTGTATCTCGACGTCGCGCTGACCTGGGTGGTGGGTTCGGTCGCGCAGGTGCCGGTGGTGCTGCGCGCCGAGGGCCGCGAGGACTCCGGCTACAACTACCGCCGCCTGTTCTCGCTGTTCTGGAAGATGGTGCTGTGCAGCGGAACTCGCGGCCTGCGCCTGGTCAGCCTGCTGGGTGTGACGCTGGCGCTCTGCGGCGTCGTGATGGCGGGCGTCATCGTGTACGAGGCGCTGACCACCGACAATTGGGCGCCCGAAGGTTGGGCCTCGATGATCGTGGTGCTGCTGTTGGTGGCCGGCGCTATCTTGTTCTCACTCGGCCTGATCGCCGAATACCTCGGGGTGGCGTTGCATATCCTCGTGGGTAAGCCGCTCTATCTGACCGTCGATTCACCGACGCCGCGCCCGCTGGCCGCGGCCGGACCGGGGCAGGACCGGGAACTGACCACGACTACCAAGGGGACCGACCGGGTTGAGCACTGACCGCATCATCTTCAGCCGTCCGTTCCGGTCGCCGCGCGAACTGGCCAACCTCGGCGCCGTGCTCGGCTCCGACCACAGCCACGGCGACGGACCGTTCACCGCGGCGGCCACCACGAAGCTGAAGATGATCACCGGCGCCCCGCACGCGCTGCTGACCACCTCGTGCACCTCCGCCCTGGAGATGGCGGGCCTGCTGCTGGAACTGGGCCCCGACGACGAGGTGATCGTTCCGAGCTTCGCGTTCACCTCCACCGCGACCGCCATGGCGTTGCGCGGGGCCACCTGTGTCTTCGCCGACATCGATCTCGACACCGGCAACCTGGACCCCGAGTCGGTGGCGGCCGCGGTCACCCCACGGACCAAGGCCGTGGTGGTCATCCACTACGGTGGCGTCGCCGCCGACATGGAACAGCTACTGGCTCTGGCCAATACGCACGGCTTCGCCATCGTGGAGGACAACGCGCACGGCCTCGGCGGCCGGTGGCGCGGGCGCCCGCTCGGCACCCTGGGCAGCCTCGGCACGCTCAGCTTCCACGACACCAAGAACGTGCACTGCGGCGAGGGCGGCGCGCTGCTGCTCACCGACGAGATCCTGATGGCGCGCGCGGAGATCATCCGGGAGAAGGGCACCGACCGGGCCCGCTTCCTGCGCGGCGCGGTGGACAAGTACTCCTGGCAGGACATCGGCTCCAGTTACCTGCCCAGCGAGTTGAACGCGGCGGTGCTCGACGCGCAACTCGACGAGTTCGATACGATCCAGGCCGGCCGGCACCGGGTGTGGGACGCCTACGCCGCCGGATTGCCGGAATGGGCCGCCCGCAACGACGTTCGGCTGATGACCGTGCCCGCCGACCGCGAGCACACCGCGCACCTGTACTACCTGCGCACACCCACCGAGGAACGCCGCGACGACCTGATCGCGCACCTGCGGGCCCGCAATATCGTGGCGCCGTTCCACTATGTGCCGCTGGACTCCAGCCCGGCCGGATTGAAGCTGGGCCGCACACCGCGCCCGTGCGTGCGCAGCGCCGAGTTCTCGGGAACCGTTGTGCGCCTGCCGTTGTGGCCGGATCTCACCGACGAGCAGGTCGGTCGCGTGGTCGAAGCGGTCACCGACTTCACCGTCTGAGGATCGCTCGCGACGGGTGCGCGGTCCTAGCTTCGGTGCAACGCTCAGGCGTCGAGCCTGGATGTCATGCGCGGTCGCGCCTTTCGCCGCAACGCTCAGGCGTCGAGTACGTACAACTTCTCCCGGCCGCCCGCGATCAGCGACTGGCGCACCACCCGCGACTCGTACTTGCGGAACAACTCGTCCAGCGTCTCCTCGGTGAACCGATGCGCCTGCGCGCCGTCCCCCGCATTGGTGAACCGCTGACCGATCGCGGCGAGCACCCGGTTGTCGCTGCTGGCGATATTGCGCACCGGTTCGGCGATGATCACCTGTTTGCGAGCCGCCGTCAGCATGCGATCGAGCACCGGCGCGGCCTCGGGCAGGAAGTGATAGAGGCTGGCCTGCATCACCAGATAGTCCGCCTCGGGCAGCGGGGTGTCGGAGTTCAGGTTCCAGACCATGCCGCGCCCGCCCGCCTCGGTGAGCTGGGCGACGAACTTGTCGTTGCGATCCAGCCCGGTGTAGTCGACGGACTTGTCGCGCAGATAGCGGGTGTACAAAGTCGCCGGCCCGCAGCACAAATCGACCACACTCGCGCCATCGGGCACGAGCGCCTCGATCGCGCGGTACCGCGCCGTGTAGTGCCGGCCGTACAGCGCGCGAATAAGCAGCTCGTACACGGTGGCGTTGCGGTAGATAAGGCTCGTACGCACCAAGGACCCCTGAAAATCGGACAGCAACGTCAGCGCTGGATGCTACGGCGCGGGCGCTCGGCGCGCGCGACCGGGTCGAGCCGCCGCACCCGGTGAATGCGGCGGCTCGGCAACTGGATTCGTCGTCTCAGCTGTCGCCGAGGAGGGTGGGCGCGTCGTCCTCGGTGAGAATTTCGTAGGCGTCGGACGCCCGGTTGTACCACCACGTGTCGGGGCCAGGCTGCGGACGACCCGCCGCCTGCACCGCCCGGGTGGACGGCCGGTAGGAGGAGCTGCGCGGAATCTCCTCCACCACGTAGACCAGATCGGGTCGCTGGGCCGGATCAAGGGCCCGCAGCGCTTCGGTCACGTCCTTGGGCTCCAACCGGAAACCTTTGCGCACGCTGACCGCGGCAACGGCAATGCAGTGCTCACCGACCTCCAGTCCGTACGCGACCTCCAAGTCGACCGCGGTGATGTCGTTCAGGACATCGACGATCGGCTGCCCGAACACCGGTCCCCGCGGTGTGCGGATCACAGTGTCCTTGCGGTCGATCAGCCAGTAGTCGCCGTCGCTGTCGCGGCGGAACAGGTTCTCCGTCGGCATCCACGAGTCACCGGGCGCGAACACCCCGCGCAACCCGCCCGCCGAGATGTCCACCCCGTCGGACGCCTTGCCGAGCAGCAGCCCGACCTCGTTGTCTGCGCAACGCCGGGCGTAACCCGAGTCGTCGACCAGGATCTGCTCGGTGATCGGGTCGTAGCCGACCAGCTCCACCCTGGCGGTGCCCGGCACCGGCCTGCCCTTGCAGCCGCGCTTGACGCCCTTCACGTTGGCCAGCACCACGTCGCCCTCGATGGAGGCGTAGAACTCCAGCACCCTGGCCGGATCGAACTGCTCGGTGGTGCGCCGCCACAGCCCTGCGGGCATGCCCGAGCCGATGAACAGCCGGATCGGGTGCCGGTGCCCGACCGGGAACACCTCGGCGTCGAGGATGTCGCGCAGCATCGTCCAGGTGTAGGTGACCACGGTGACCCCGTAGCGGTGCACCTCCTCGGCGAACTGCGCCGGATCCAGCGAACGCGCCAGCGCGATCCGGCTGCCGCCCGCGATCGCGCCGCCGAGGCTCACCAGCAGGCCGGACGAATGATGCAGCGGCGCAAGGCAATACACCGTGTCCCTGCGATTCAGATCGGCAGTGGTCGCGGTACCGAAGGCGGACAGCGCCCAGCGGTGGTTGGTGATGTATTTGGTTTCCAGCCGGTCACCGGTGCCGGTGACGAGCACGAACGCCAGCTCGCGCGCCAAGCCGGGATCGGGCCGGTACCAAGCCGGCAGTTTCACCTGCGCCGGATCGATCTGCTCGAGGTCGATCACCTGATCGCTCAACGGAATATCGAGCCGACGGGTGTCGCCGCCGCCGAGCACCAGCACCCGCGCGCCGACGGTCGAGGCGTGCCGCAGGTTCTCCGGATCGGTGACGACCGTGTCGACGCCGGTGATCTCCAGCGCGCGGGCGAGCTCGCTGCCCGGGGCGAGCAGCACCGCCACCGCGCCGAGCCGGGACAGCGCGGCGACCGTGGCCAGCGCGCTCGGCCGGGTCTCCATGATCACGCCGACCCGCATCGCGGGCCGGATACCGACCGAGATGAGCCCACGCACCACATTGTCGATGCGGACGTTGACCGCGGCGTTGGTGTGCACCCGATCCTCGAACAGGAACAGGTCCTTCAGTGGTGCGCGCCTGCCCTGCTCGGCGATCAACCGTCCCAGCGAAATACGGGTGTGCGGCTGAATCATGCCGAGCCGGGTCAGTCGCGGCAGCGCCCGCGCGGCCTCACCGGCCAGCTCGACCGAACCGCGAACGGTATTGCTGGCAATGCCTTCCAGCGCCTTGCCGACGCCCGCGCCCGCCTCGGCCAGGGTCGCGGCGGTGTGCACCACCCGGGTGGCCGCCGACCGCGGCCGGTTGCTGTCGACGTGCTCGGCCATCGGGTGGATCTCCGGCGGCAGCGGCTTGTCGCGTTCGAGCCAATCGACCCACTGGCGCACCAGCGGCCAGGTGTGGTTGGTCGCCGTGCTGCCCGCCACCAGGCCGAAATGCCCGGCGACCAGGGTCGCCTCGTACACCTCCGCGTTCGGCGCGGCCCGCACGATGCCGCGCACCGCGGCGGGCTGGCCGATGTCGTCGACCTCGCCCACGAACGCCAGGATCGGGCACTTCAACTCGGCGAGGGATACCGGCTGATCGCGAATCACGAAGCCGCCCAGCATCAATCGGTTGTGCGCGACGAACTGCTTGAGCAGATCCGCGGCGGCCGGACCCGCGTAACCGACCCAGCCGTCGCTGTTGAGGAACCGGCGCTGACGCTCCTTGGGCAGCAACGCCTCCCGGTCGTGCAGCTGCCGCAGGAAGTCGAACCTGGCCTTGGCGGTCTTCATCGGGTCGAGCAGCTGAAAGCCGATGCGCACCATGGAATCGGTGATCGGCAGCCGGGTGACCACGTGATCGGCCAGGAAGTCGGCGACCTCGGACACCATCCCGTAGGGCAGCCCGAACGGCATGCCCGCGACCACGTCGACCGGGCTGCCGAACGTCACGATGCTCTGCACGCCCTTGCCGAACCGGTAGGCGGCGACCTGGTAGGCGAACATGCCGCCCTGCGAATAACCCATCAGGTGCACGGCGCTGCCGGTCGCCTCGGTCACCGCGTCGATCGCGCTGCTGACCGCGAGCACATGGTCGGCGAGGTCACGCTCCCAGCCGCCCTCTTCACTGGCGGGCGAGCCGAAATCGACGACCCCGCAATCGATTCCGCCGCGCTGCAGGATGCCGACGGCGCCGTCCTCGACGTTCACGTCCCAGATGTCGGCGTTCACCATGAGCGGTGGCACGAGCAGCGCGACCGGACGGCCCGGAGTCGGGTCGTCGGGGAAGTAGTGCCGCAGCCGGTACATCCGCCTTCTCTCGACCACCTCGAACGGGGACGACTCGACGTCATGGGTCAACCCGCCGAAACGGATGACCTCCAGGCCGTTCTGCGCGGTTGCCATCAACCGCTGCGCCGATCCGACCAAATCCTTCGCACTGAACTTCAAGATCGCTCCTGGCCCTACCCTAGAACGTTGACCCTCATCATTCGCGTACCCGACCGAAGGGATAGCCCGCCGGCTCCCGACAAGTACGCCGATGTGTTTGCACAGAGCTTCCCACACCGTGTGTCCATTATGTGTCCGCTGTGACACGATCCATGCACGTCGGCCGGGGTCAGCGCCCGATTCCGCACAAATTTTCGACGCCACGAACAGGTTTGGATCGAACTCGAATTGCCATACGCGCAATCGTCGGAATGCCGAGTCCGCGGAATTTCGGTCACCGTCGAGCAGCTCCATGGCATCGCCGCCGCGCAAAATAGCTAGCCGGCAGCGAGCTGTCCGCTGTTCTGCGATTCCGGGCCGAAAGTTATGTCCCGGCTATTCGATCGGCGGCATGTCGTAACCATCCGCTCGGGCATCTCGTCGTTCCGCTGCACGCGACCCGCCAACCGTCCTACCATCGGTGCCAGCTCCGAACATGCTGTCGCGTAGACCATTTCGCCGGGTTTGCGGGCATTGCGCCCGCGTCGTTTTGTGCAGAAGTAACTGACGCCGAATAACCATCGACCTTTGTCGAGGCCCGGTCGGTCTCGCCTGTCGACCGCTGCGTGGATCACCAGAAACAGACACTGCCGCTTTGAGAGAGGGTGTACCGGCATGACCATTCTCGAGCACGTGACCGACCTCACCGCCACCACCGTCCCGCACTGGGCGCCGCAGCCGAAAGCCGAGCTGGCGTGGGGTGCCGAGCGACCGTTCCGGACCGTGGACCAGGAGGGTTGCCGCAGCTACCCGCTGATCGCCGCCGATAAGGTGGAGAGGTGACCGAGACACTGGAGCACCCGATCACCGACCGCGAGGCCCTGCCCGTCGAACTCGTCGACGACGCCGGACACGCGATCGGCACGTGCCCGGTGTCGCAGGCCCATCAGGCGCCCGGACAGCTGCATCGCGCGTTCTCGGTGCTGCTGTTCGACGACACCGGCCGCGTGCTGTTGCAGCAGCGCGCCGCGGTGAAAACACGCTTCCCGTCGCAGTGGGCCAACACCTGCTGCGGCCATCCCGCACCCGGCGAACCCGTCACGGCGGCCGCCGCGGTCCGCCTCGCCGAGGAGATGGGGCTCGCCACGACCCTGGCCGAGGTGGGCGTCTACCGGTATCACGCCGAGGACGCGACGACCGGGCGCGTCGAGTTCGAATGGGACCACGTGCTGGTCGGGCTGCTCAGCGCCGGTTCGCCGCACCCGGATCCGGACGAGGTCGCCGATTACGCCTGGATCGAGCCGGAGGCCTTGCGCGACGCGATGGCCGACGATCCGGACGCTTACACGCCGTGGCTGGCCGGCGTGCTCGAGGTCGCCGAACGGGCGCTCACAGAACGGTAGTCGCGCTGAGCCGTCCGACACCGGTGCGCACCCCGGGTCCGAGGCAGTCGCCGATCATCGCCGGGGTCATCTCGTAGTCGGCGGTGATCAGGACGCGACCGCCCTGGCCGAGGCCGTCGACGACGTCCAGCGTTCCGGTCGTCGGCTGCTGCATCGTCACCGGCCACGGTCCCGACAGCCTGCTCGTCGCGCCGTTGGACCAGAGCACGTCGACGGTGATCGGGCCGTCGGCCGGGCGCAGGCAGTCGGAGGTGGCGAGGTGGGTGCCGGTGAAGGTGCCGCCGGTGATGCCCTCGGGGCCGCCCGTGCAGTCGCGGAGCACGCCCACAGAGGTGAAGGTGAGCACGTGCGGGGTCATGTCGATCGCGCCGTCCACCGCGGTCCAGCGGAAGTCGCCGTTCGCGCACCGGCCCGAAGGCGGTAACGCGGATGCGGCCGGGATTTCGAAGGGGACGAGCAATACGGCGGACAGCGCCGCTGTGCCGGCAATTTTCCCGAGCATCGACACCTTTTCTCGCGGACGGTTTTCCGAACGACCGGTGCGGCGTCGGAATGCGGACGTGCAGGAACAGGTGGAGCAAGATGAGAATCCCATCCCGTCCTTGCTGTTTTGTGCCGACACGCTCGGGACCGAAGACGGCGAGGTGGCGGTGACTACATATTTAGATGCGCATATCTAAGTAAGAGCATGTGAAGCAAACACTGAGAAAAATCAAAGGAAGGGCACAGGCTATGACCAGGTCCGCCTTGCATGGTGGGAGACGTCAGAGATTCTCTCCGGACGTGAGGTGCGCGATGGTCGAAATCGAGGTCACGGGAACGACCGTGACGATCCAGGTGGTCGGCGGACATCAGGTACTCGCCCTGCGCGAGCACATCACCTTCGATCTAGCGAACATCACCGATGTCACCAAAGCCGAGGTCGATCGGCGCCCGCCGTGGGTACGCGCACCCGGCACCTTCTTCCCCGGCGTGATCGCCGCGGGCACGTTCCGCGGCAAGGGTCGTAAAGAGTTCTGGGACACCAGATTCGACGGACGTGCTCTGCGCATCGAGCTCTCCGGTGCCGCCTTCACCAGGGTCGTCGTCGATGTCGATGATCCGGATGCCGTGCTGCAGACACTGCACACCGCCGTCGCCGCGTGAGTTCGCGCTCATAGCCCGAACGAACGCAGCTGCCCCGAATACGGCTTGGGCGGCGGCGGCGCGAACTCTCCCCTACCCGACTTGCGCAGTCCGAGGGTGATCAGCGACTGCACGGTCAGCGTCGCCGCCGCCACCCCGTCGATCACCGGTACCCCGATCTCGGCGCGGATGTGCGCGCACAGGTCCGCCATGCCCGCGCAGCCGAGCACGACCGCATCGGAACCATCTGCGTCCACCGCCGTCCGGCAGGCCTCGGTGACGATCTTGCGGGCGTCCGGGTCCGTGGCCAGCGCGAGCACCGGGAGCTCACAGGCGTGGATGCCGCGGCAGAACCGTTGCCGCCCATACCGTTCCACCAGGTCGGCCGCGCGTCCGATGGTCCGGTGCAATGTGGTGACGACGCTGAATCCACGACCGATGTGACTGGCCGCCTGCATGCCCGCCTCGGCGATGCCGATCACCGGGCCGCCGGCCAGTTCCCGCGCGGCATCCAAGCCCGGATCGCCGAAGCAGGCGATCACATAGCCGTCTACGCCCGCTTGCTCGCCGCACCGGATGGCGGCGAGCAGGCCTGGGACGCTGAGGGCTTCGTCATAGTGACTCTCGATCGAGGCGGGCCCCATCTCGGCGGTCACCGCGTCGAGGATCGTGCCGGGACCGGCGACGGCCCTGGCACATTCCTCGATCGTGTCGGTCATCGCCCGCGTGGTGTTCGGGTTGATCAAGCGGATCCGCATCAGGCAGGCACTCCGCGCACAGCCCACGGCGTTCTGGTGGCGACCACGTAGTACACCGCGAAGCCGAGGCCGCAGCCGATGAACCAGCTGTACTGCGCCGCCGTGTACATGCCGGGAATGTCCTTGGCCAGCACCGGGATCACCGCGACCAGCGCGCCGACCGCCGTCGCGAGCACTGCCGCCGGGTTGTATCCCTTGCTATACCAATAACTTCCGGTCTTCGACATCGTGAACAGGTCGTCGACCACCACGTGCTGTTTACGCACCAGGTAGTAGTCGGCGATGAGCACGCCGAACAGCGGGCCGATGAACGCGCCGAGCACCTCGAGGGTGTAGTGGATCACCTCGGGGTTGTTGTACAGATTCCACGGGGTGATCAGCACCGAGCCGACCGCGGCGATCATGCCGCCCGCGCGCCAGCTGATCCGCTGCGGGTCCACGTGCGAGAAGTCGAAGGCCGGGGAGATGAAGTTCGCCACGATATTGATGCCGATGGTGGCGACCGTGAAGGTCAACGCGCCCAGCACGATCGCGAAGGTGCTGTCGATGCGCGCGACCGTCGCCACCGGATCGGTGATCAGTTCGCCGTAGACCGGGACCGTCAGCGAGGCGGTGATCACCACCAGCAGCGAGAAGAGCAGGAAGTTGAGCGGCAGGCCGAGCAGGTTGCCGCGGCGCACGGCGGCGAAAGTCTTTCCGTAGCGGGAGAAGTCGCCGAAGTTCAGCATCGGGCCGGAGAAGTAGGACACCACCAGCGCGATCGCGCCGAGCATGACCGGTACTGCGTCCCAGCCGGTGTACTTCACGTCGCCGAGGTTCAGATCGATGGCGCCCCAACCTGCTTTCGTGATCAGGTAGCCGCAGAGCAGGAACATCACCACGTAGACCGCGGGCCCGCAGAAGTCGATGAACTTGCGGATGGCCTCCATGCCGCGCCAGAACACGCACGCCTGCACGACCCACAGCAGGAGGTAACTGCACCAGCCGAGCAGCGAAAGTCCCAGGAAGCCATAGTCGTCGGCCACGGCGTACGGGGCGAGCCCCGGAAACAGTTTCACCAGAACGACATCCAGCGCCGCCGAGGCCAGGAAGGTCTGGATCCCGTACCAGGCCACCGCGATCAGTCCTCGGATGATGGCGGGAATGTTCGCACCGAGCACCCCGAAGGCGCTGCGGCACATGACCGGATACGGCACGCCGGTCACCTGACTCGGCTTCGCCACCAGATTGCAGAAGAAGTAGACGATGGTGATGCCGATCAGCAAGGCCGCCAGCACCTGCCAGCTGGCCAGGCCCAGCGCGAACAGGCTGCCCGCAGTGACATAACCGCCGACGCTGTGCACGTCCGACATCCAGAAGGCGAAGAAGTTGTATGAACCCCAGCTCTGCGTGCGTAACGGCGCGAGATCGGCATTGGTCAGGCGTGGGTCGTAGGCCGCACCGACGGTGTGCGCCGGTGGCGCAATGCTCGGTGCCGCAATTGTTTCGGTCATGGTTCTGCCCGTCCGGGAGGTGGAACTGTGCTCGAAACGACCGTATGGAGGCGGCATTGCCCGGCCATTGCCTCGTTATTTCCCGGCTATTGCGCGGCCGATATATCTTCCGGCGCGAGCAACCCGGTATCCGTCGGCAAGGTCGCGATGACGGTTTCCAGCCTGCGGTGATGACGTTCGGCGGTGAGCAGCAGGCGATCCACGTCGCGCGCGAGAAACGCGTCCATCATCAGTGCGTGGTCGGTGTGCAGGCGCACCCGGTCGCCGCGGCTGATGTGCACCATGGACTGCACCGGCTCGGTGACGTTCCACGCCGACTCCAGCATGTGCAGCAGCCGGAACAGGCGCGACGGCCTGGTCAGCGCGACGTGGAAGTCGCGGGAACGGCGGTGGTAGGCGGCCGGATCGTCGTCGCGGATCGCCTGTTCGAGCTGCGCGTTCACCGCGATCAGGTCCGCGCGGTCCGCGGCGCTCGCGTTGATCGCGGCTGCGGCCAGTGCGGCGTTCTCCAAGGTCTCCCGGACGATGTACATCTCGCGCAGCTCGGCGGCGGTCAGCTGGGCCACCACGTAACCCCCGTGCGGTTCGTGCGTGACCAGCCCCTCCCCGATCAGCGTCTTCAACGCCTCACGGACCGGGATGTGACTCACGCCGAACAGTACGGCCACCTCACGTAGCGGAATGACGGTGCACGGCGGCACCGCGCCGTCCAGGATCACCCGGCGTAGTTCGCCGAGGATCACTTGCGGTCGGCCGGGTGTGTCGACGACCAACCTCGCGAGTAGCGCCGAACGTCGTCTCGGGGGCATGCGAACACGCTAGGCCAGGCGTGTTGCGATCGAAGGCGGCTGTGTGACGCTCAGGAAACGTTCACCGTACCGACCGGTCGCGGGCGAGGGGCGTGCACGCGGCTGCTGTGCGTCGTGCAATTCTGGAATGCGGGACACGTACTACAGAGAGTTTCCGATGACGGTTTCGGCAGCACAGTTCGTAGATCGCCGGTTCGCGACCCTGGTCGCCGAGTTCGACCGGCTGTTCCGGCGACCTCTCGACGGCGGCGGTGCGCTCGCGGTCTATCTGCACGGCGAGCCGGTGGTCGACGTCTGGGCCGGCTACGCAAAGCCCGAGGTGCCGTGGGCGCACGACACCGTGGCCATGGCGTATTCGACCGGCAAGGGTGTGGCCAGCACGGTGCTGCACCGGCTCGCCGAGCGTGGCGAGCTCGACTACGACGAGCCGGTGGCGACGTACTGGCCCGACTTCGGCGCCGCGGGCAAGGAGCGCATCACGGTGCGCGAATTGCTCAGCCACCGAGCGGGTTTGCACCGGTTGCGTGGGCTGCTGCCCGGTTCGTTCGATCGCTTCTTCGACGATGCGGCGGTGACGGCGGCCCTGGCCGCGGCGGCGCCGGATCCGCGCCACCTCGTCACCAGCGGCTATCACGGAATCACCTTCGGGCACTTGGTCGCCGAGCTGGTGCGGCAGATCACCGGTACGGAGTTCACCGAGGTGCTGCGCACCGAGATCGCCGAACCGCTTGCCGCCGAAGAACTCTGGTTCGGGGTGCCGAATGCGCAGCGCGACCGGGTCGCGACGAACTTTCCCCGGCTGACTGTCGCGGGCATGAGTTGGGAGAACAGCTCCCGGCTGCTCGGCCGGACCAGGTTTTCGGCGGCGATGGACACCACACCGAAGGGCTTCGCCGACCTGGTTGCCGATCCGCGCCTGCATGATTCGGTGATGCCCGGCGTCAACGGCGTGTTCTCCGCCCGCGCGCTGGCCCGGCTCTACGGTGCTCTCGCCAATGGTGGCGAGCTCGACGGATTCCAGCTGCTGCGCCCCAACACCATCGCGGAGGTCAGTCGCCGTCAGATCTTCACCCCCGATTACGTTCTCGCCCTGCGAATCCCGTGGGCGCTCGGCTACCACGGCGTGCCCATGCGCCCGTCGAAGGCGGACCCGATCTCCGCCTTCGGCCATTTCGGCCTGGGCGGCTCCGGTGCCTTCGCCGACCCCGCCACCGGCATGTCGCTGGGCTTCGTCACCAACCGTCTCGGTGGGCGTCTCACTCCCCTGGGTGACGCGCGCCTGGCCCGCCTCGGCGCGCTCGCGCACAACCTCGCCAAGGCGGCCTGACCGCAGGTCCGGGTGCCGGCGGTGTGGCGTCGGCCGGAATCGTCGGACGTATTGCGGGCAGGATGGCAGCATGGGCGCCATGGAGTTGGTCGGTATGGAGCGAATCACTGCGGCGGCGGAATTGCTGGCGCCGGTGATTCGGAAAACGCCCATCGTCGCATCCCGGGTACTGTCCGAGCGTGCGGGCGGCGAAGTGTGGCTGAAGTGCGAGCACCTGCAGCGGACCGGGTCGTTCAAGCCGCGCGGCGCCTATAACCGGATTGCTAATCTGCCCGCCGAGGATCGGGCGCGCGGCGTGGTCGCCGCGAGTGCCGGTAACCACGCGCAGGGCGTGGCCTGGGCCGCGACCTCGCTGGATATCACCTCGACCGTTTTCATGCCGGTCGGTGCCTCGCTGCCGAAGCTGGCCGCCACCAAGGCCTACGGTGCCGAGGTGCGGCAGGTGGGCGAGACCATCGAAGACGCGCTCGACGCGGCCACCGAGTTCGCCGACCGAACCGGTGCGACGCTGATCCATCCGTTCGACCACCCCGACGTCGTGGCCGGGCAGGCGACGGTGGCGCTGGAAATCCTGGAGCAGATCCCCGACGTCGGCACCGTGCTCGTGCCGACCGGTGGCGGCGGCTTGATCGCGGGCATCGCGGTGGCGCTGCACCATCTGGCCCCGCAGGTGCGGGTGATCGGGGTGCAGGCGAAAGAGGCGGCCGCCTGGCCGGGTTCGCTGGCGGCGGGCAAGCCGGTGCGAGTCGGCAAGATGTCGACGATGGCCGACGGTATCGCCGTCGGGCAGCCGGGCCAGGTGCCGTTCGTCCATGTGGCCGAACACGTCTCGGCCATGGTGACCGTCGACGAGGATTCGCTGTCCAAGGCGCTGCTGCTGTGCCTGGAACGAGCCAAACTGATCGTCGAGCCCGCGGGTGCGGCGGCAGTCGCGGCACTGATGAGTTGTGCTGCAGCAGATCTCGAACTGAAGGGACCGGTGTGCGCGATCCTCTCGGGTGGCAATATCGATCCCCTACTGCTGACCCGCCTGATCGGCCACGGCTTGAGCGCGGCCGGCCGCTATCTCGCTGTCCGCGTGACGATCTCGGATCAACCAGGCGGATTGAGCGCACTACTCGCCGTGGTCGGCAAGACCGGCGCCAGCGTCGTCGACGTGTGGCACGCCCGAACCGGAACCTGGCTGGCGCTCGACGAGGTCGAGGTTTCCCTCACCTTGGAAACCCGCGGGCCCAACCACCGCGAAGACGTCCTCAACGCCCTGACCAACGCCGGTTACTCGGTCCGCGCGGCGGACTAGGGGCAACGCCGAGTAGATGCGCCGCCAGGTCGCGCACGAAGGCGGGCCGAACGCCAGTGCGCGTCACCTGGATGTGTGCCGACCGGGCGCTCGATCGCGCCCGGTCGGCCCCTCATCCGAGCGTCAGCACTTGCGCTTGTAGAAGTACTTCGAGTTGGCGTCCATGTCGGCCTGGGTGATCGCGATCATGTCGGTCTCGATCTTTCGGGTCACCGGTTTGCCTTCGATGGCGGCGGCGGCCTGGTCGACGCCCTTGGCGCCGATGCCCGCGGGGTCCTGGGCGATAAGTGCCTGCACGGTACCGGCTTTCAGGTCTTCGACCTGTTTGGGGCTGGCGTCGAAGCCGACCAGTTTCACCTGGCCGAGTTTGTTCGCGTTGCGCAGGCCGGTCGCCGCGCCCTCGGCCGAGCTGAGGTTGGTGGCGAAGATTCCGGCGAGGTCGGGGTGTGCGGCGAGCGTCGCGGTGACGATCGAAGCCGCCTGGGCCGCTTCGTTGTTGTTGTATTGCACGCCGAGCGAGGTGATGCCGGGGAAGCTCTTGATCGCCTCCTCGAAGCCCTGCGCCCGCGCGTCGGTGGTGGAGGTGCCCGCCTTGGTATTGATCACCAGCACCGGGCCCTTGTCCCCCACCAGCTTGGCGAGGGTCTGCGCGGCGAGCGCGCCACCCTTCTTGTTGTCGGACGAAATCGATGACAGCGCAACAGAAGTGTCGTCCAGGGCGGTGTCCACCTCGACAATCTTGATGCCCGAGTCCTTGGCCTGCTTCATCGGATTGGCCATCGCGGTGGCGTGTGTCGGCGCGATCAAAATGCCGCCGGGTTTGTTCGCCACCACGCCGGTCAGCACCGGCGTCTGCGATCCCGCGTCGAACTTCGTCGGCGCCTGGGTGTCGAGTTTGTAGCCGAGTTTGGTGGCCTGCTCCTGTGCGCCGCACTGCATCGAGATGTAGAACGGCTCGTCCGCGACGCCCGGAATCAGCACCAGCTTCTTGCTGTCGGTGCCGCCCGAATCGCCCACCTGCCCACTACAGGACACCAGCAGCGCGCCGACCGACACCATCGCGCCGATCATCACCGCCGTCCGCTTCGCCACCCTCATTCGGCTACCTCCGCCATCTTGTTTGTCACTGTCGACTCCTATTTCCGATCGCGGGCCCGGCGGCGCAGCTGGTCGAACCAGACTGCCGCGACGAGCACCACGCTCACCGCGATCGGCTGCCAGAACACCGGCACCTGCGCGATGACGAACCCCTTCTTCAGCACCGACGGAATGAACACGCCGATCACGGTGCCGACGACCGAGCCGACACCACCGAAAAGGCTGGTGCCGCCGATCACTACGCCGGCGATGGCATCCAGGTTGTCGGTGGTGTGCCCGCCGATGGTGGTGGTGCCGAAGTAGGCGAGATTCATAAAGCCCGCCAGACCCGCGAGCACGCCGGTGAGCAGATACACCAGCACCAGATGCCGGGTGACCGCGATGCCGGAACGCCGGGCGGCCTCCTCGTTGGAGCCGATGGCGTAGGTGTAGCGGCCGAAGCGGGTGGTGTGCAGCACCCACGCGGCGACCACGGTGACCACGGTGGCGACCAACACCAGGTTGGGGATGCCGCCGAGGGTGGTACCAAAACCCAGTGTGTTACGCAGCTTTTCGGGCACCGTGCGCGTATCGACGCCGCCGGTGATCAGCTGGGCCGCGCCGAGGGCGGCGCCGAACGAACCGAGCGTGACGATCAGCGGCGGAATCTTGGCCTTCGCCACCAGTAATCCGTTGATCAGGCCCCAAACACCGCCGCCCACAACGGAAAGCAGGAAGCCGATGCCGATGATGCCCCAACCCGCGCCGGTCGCATCCTGGTCCGGGCTCAGCGCCTCCATCGATTTGGCGCCGATCACGCCGGCGAAGATCAGCACCATACCGACGGACAGATCGATGCCGGAGGTGATGATCACGAACGTCATGCCCACCGAAAGCACCAGCAGCACCGATGTTTCGATCAGCAGCGTCTGAAAGGTGAAGCGGGTGGGGAACGCATCGGGCCGCAGGACGCTGAACACGATGCACAGCGCGACCAGCACGACGCCGATCCAGACTGTGCTCGCGCCGAGAAGTCGTTGCAGGACAGTGCGTTCGGGCAACTCCGGGCCGCCGTTGCCGTCGACAGTGTTGACCTCGGTCATGCCCGCACCTCGCTCTGCTCCGGCATTGCTGGCGTGCTCATGCCGTACCCTCCTGTGACAGCGCGCCGGTCATGGCGCCGACCAGCTGTTCGAGGGTGGCCTCGGCCGCGGTGAACCGAGCCACCCGCCGACCGAGCCGAAGCACCTCGATGCGGTCCGCGACGGCCAGCACCTCCGGCATGTTGTGGCTGATCAGCACCACCGCGATGCCTTCGTCGCGGACCCGGCGGATCACGTCGAGCACCCGCTCGCGCTGCACCACGCCGAGCGCGGCGGTCGGCTCGTCCATGAACACCACCTTGCTCGCCCACATCACCGCCCTGGCCACCGCGACGCTCTGCCGCTGCCCGCCCGACAGCGAGCCGATCGGCACATCCGCGCTCTGCAGGGTGACGCCGAGACGCCGGAAGTGTTCGACCGCTTGGGCTCTCATCGCGGTGCGATCCAGCATGCCGAGCTTGCCCGCCAAACCCTTGCGCACCAGTTCGCGGCCGAGGAAGAGATTCGCGGCCGGGTCCAGGTCGGGAGCCACCGCGAGGTCCTGATACACCGTCTCCACGCCGAGTTTGCGTGCCGCCGTGGGCGTATTCAGCACCACCTGCTTGCCGTCCAGCAAAATCCGCCCGGAATCCGGCTGTTCGGCGCCGGAAAGGCATTTCACCAGAGTCGATTTACCCGCACCGTTGTCGCCGATCAAGGCGACC
This sequence comes from Nocardia suismassiliense, assembly GCF_900269665.1. Taxonomy (GTDB): domain Bacteria; phylum Actinomycetota; class Actinomycetes; order Mycobacteriales; family Mycobacteriaceae; genus Nocardia; species Nocardia suismassiliense. Next base: position 3,042,154 of record NZ_LT985361.1, on the reverse strand, counting down.
ACTTCACCGGCGCTCACCTGAAAGTTCGCGCCGCGCAACGCCTCCACCGCGCCGTAGCGCTTCACCAGTCCATCGGCCCGCAGCGCGACGGCCGATTCGCCGGTCGGTTCGGCCTGTTTCGCGGCATCGTCCGAGGTCATCGGCCACATCCGTGCACGCACAGCTGAGCAAACGTCCAATCCATCGCCCGATGCTACGTTCGGGCTGAGGTCTCATGGGACGTATTCGGCAAAATGCGAGAGGCGCAACATGATCCGGTTATTTGGGGTGAGAAAACAATGCACTGAACGTCCTCAGCAGCTGCTCGGCGAGTAGTGGATCGCCAACACCCAGTTTCAGCACTGAAAGTCGCGGAGTTTTGCGGGAACCATTGGCCTGCGTCGCACGTCAAAGGAAATGCACAACGATCCCGTCGTCGAGTAGAAGGAGTTGCAGAGTGGAACGTAGCAGCCCGCGGTCGAGCTTGGGCGCCACATGAGCCCGCGCACCGCAGCGCGACACCTGCTGGTGGACGACCAGCAGAACGAACCCGCGCCGCCCAGTTACCCTGGGGATATGAGCAGCATGGACGCCGATGTGACCCTCGCGGAGTTCGAGGTGCTGGAGCGCGCATCGTCCGAGGAGGTCGACGTCGAGCTGATCAATGGAAGGATCTACGTGGTTCCGGTTCCCGATGGTGAGCATGCCGAGTTCGCCAGCATCATCGGCGATCAAATTCGGGACCATTGCCCGGAGTGGCGGCTACTGCCCGAGGTCGGCGTGCGTATCCCGGCCTATCGCGAAAGCCGTGCCAGGGTGGATGGTGCAGTCGCACCACGTGGGTATTTCCGGGATCAGCCGTCGTGGTCCGACCCGTCTGGGGTGCTGATGATCATGGAGATCACTTCCGGTCGCGAACGCGACGCGGAAGTCGATCGCATAGAGAAGCGCGATGCCTATGCGCAGGCTCATATCCCCGCCTACCTGTTGATCGATCGCCATCGCGCCGAAATGACGGTCTACTGGGAGCCGGTGGACGGGGAATACCGGCACACCGCCACCGCCAAGTTCGGTGTCTCGCTCCGGCTGCCGAAGCCCTTCGAGTTCGACCTCGACACCAGCGAGTTCGTCTGATTTCTACCGTGTCGGGTGTGCCGCTGAGTGTTGATTGGCGGCACACCCGCTCACTCAGTGTGCGCCGCCGAGTTCCAGGGCGAGCACCCCGAGGATCACCAGGGCGATGCCGCCTACTTGGATGAGGGTCAGGCGCTCGTCCAGGAAGAGGACGCCGATGATGGCGATGGCGGCTACGCCTACCGCGGACCAGATGCCGTAGGCGACGCCGATCTGCATGCCGCGCTTCAGGGCTTGGGAGAGGAACCAGAATGCGCTGGCGTAGCCGATGACCACGATGATCGACGGGATGACCTTGCTGAATCCGTCGGAGAGTTTCAGCGAAACGGTTGCGGTCACCTCGGACGCGATGGCAATGGCGAGAAACAGCAGGGTCATGGCGGCAGCGTAACGAGTACCGGAGAATGACGGGGCAGCGCGCCGTGGGTGGTGCGGTAGCCGGGGGGAACTCGGCGAGGGTGGGACGCGGCGGCGTCCGGCGACGAGGATGTAAGGATCGGGATGGATGTGGTGATGCTCGTCGGCGCGGCGGGGGCGTCGGTGGTTGTCGCGTTGATCGTGCTGCTCGTGGTCGCGGTCCAGCGGTCGATGCGTGCCGAACGGGCGCGCAAAACTCAGCTGTGGCAATGGTCGCGGGCGCACGGCTGGTCGTATACCGAGCGTGCCCGCGCGGAGTGGACGACGCGGCTACCCGGCCGAAATCCGCGCGGCCTCGGCGTGGTGCTGACCGGGCAGCTCGGTGGCCGGTGGGTGACCGTGGCCGATTACAAACACGAGACGTCGTCCTCGGACGGTAGTTCGACGACGCACCACTACATCGTCATTGTTGTGCGCCTGGACCAGCCGCACCTGCCGGTCAGCGTGCTGTCCCGGGGCTCGCTCTCGCAGCTGGGCCGCAGCCTGTTCGGCGATAAACCGACGGCCACCGGCAATCCGACGTTCGACTATCGCTACCGGGTCGTCGCACCGGACCCGCACTACGCCCGCAGGCTGATCGGCCCTCAGCTGATCACCGCGCACCTCTACAACGCGGTCCCGCACTGGAGCCTCGCCGGCCAAGACCTGCTCACCTATCACAAGGGTCAGCTACGGCACCCCAAGGCAATCCCAGCCCTGGCCGCTCCCCTACTCCACGTTGCGGAACTACTTCCCCCGTGAGTGGCACACCATCGTGAGGTCTACTCGACGTTTGCCACCACCATGTGCCACTCGCGGAGGCTCAGCTCAACCAGCTGCGGAGCTGGGTTGTGGTACCGGCGATTTCGTCGAGTTGGCGGGCAACCTGGGTGCCCGCGGTGCCGCCGCGAGCGTTGCGGGAGGCGATGGAACCCTGGACGGTAAGGACCTCGCGCACGTTCGGCGTGAGAGCGGGGTCGATGGCGGCGAATTCCTCGTCGGTGAGCTCGGCCAGGCCGACACCGCGGGATTCGGCGACTCGGACGCAAGCGCCGGCCGCTTCGTGCGCGACCCGGAACGGAACACCCTGCCGGACAAGCCATTCGGCGATGTCAGTGGCGAGAGTGAAACCGGCGGGCGCGAGTTCGGCCATCCGGTCGGTGTGGAAGGTGAGCGTCGAGACCAGGCCGGCGATGGCAGGCAAGAGCAGTTCGAGTTGCGCGACCGAGTCGAACAGGGGTTCCTTGTCCTCCTGCAGGTCTCGGTTGTAAGCCAGCGGCTGCGCCTTCAGGGTTGCCAGCAGACCGGTGAGGTTGCCGATCAGCCTGCCCGCCTTGCCACGGGTGAGTTCGGAGACGTCCGGGTTCTTCTTCTGCGGCATGATCGACGAACCGGTGGACCAGGCGTCGGCGAGGGTGATGTAGCCGAATTCCGGTGTGCTCCAGAGGATTACCTCTTCGGCCATCCGGCTGAGGTCGACGCCGATCATGGCGAGCACGAACGCGGCCTCGGCGGCGAAGTCCCGCGAAGACGTGGCGTCGATCGAATTGGCTGCGGAACCGTCGAAATCCAATTCGGCGGCGATCGCCTCGGGATCGAGCCCGAGCGACGAACCGGCCAGCGCGCCGGAACCGTACGGCGACACCGCCGCCCGCTTGTCGAAGTCACGCAGCCGATCGATGTCGCGCAGCAGCGGATGCGCGTGCGCGAGCAGGTGATGAGCCAGCAGCACGGGTTGCGCGGCCTGCAGGTGCGTCTTACCCGGCATCACCGCATCGGGATGCGCGGCCGCCTGCGCCACCAGCGCGTCGACCACGTCGAGCACACCGGCCGCGACCCGGCGCACACCGTCGCGCAACCACATCCGGAACAACGTGGCCACCTGATCATTGCGCGACCGCCCGGCCCGCAGCCGGCCACCGAGCTCGGCGCCGACCCGCTCGATCAGCCCACGCTCCAGCGCACCGTGCACGTCCTCATCGGACTCGGCAGGACCGAACGCGCCCGAATCCACGTCGGCGGCAAGCTGATCCAGCCCGGTGAGCATCCCGGCGAGATCGCTCTCCGAGAGCAGCCCCGCCTTGTGCAGCACCCGCGCATGCGCCTTCGAAGCGCGAATGTCGTACGGCGCCAACACCCAATCGAACTGCGTCGACTTACTCAGGGCCGCCATCGCCTCGGCCGGTCCGGACGCGAAACGCCCGCCCCAGAGCGCACCGGTGTTCGTGCTGCCGCTCTGCGTCATGGTGTGCTGTCTCCTCGGTTGCGGTCATCAGAGGGGTGATGTCTATGCCGTGCCGTCCAGTGCAGCGCCTGCCCTACGGTGCGCCGCCGCACTGCGAGCGCCCGGTGCGCCCCCATTGCAAAGGTGCCCACCTGCGGGGTGCCGAACTGCTCGGTGTGAACAGCGCAGCGCCTTGCACTGTGCCAGCCGATGGAGCGACTGTCCTCCGCATGGTGCCATCCGGAGCCGCGCGAGCAGCGCCGACCGGCTGACCTTGCGCCAGCCGCCGCCGTACGGGCCGCGAACTCTCCTCGGCCCGCACGACTTCAGCGCGCTTACTTCTGGTTCAGATCCCGACGCGCCGCGACCTTCGAGGACAGCCCGTGGATCTGCACGAAACCCTTGGCCAGCGACTGGTCGAAGGTGTCGCCCTCGTCGTAGGTGGCGAGGTTGAAGTCGTAGAGGGACTGCTCGGAGCGGCGGCCGTTGACGACAGCATTGCCGCCGTGCAGCACCATCCGGATGTCGCCGGAGACGTGCTCCTGGGTTTCGCCGACGAACGCGTCCAGCGCGCGCTTGAGCGGGGAGAACCACAGGCCGTCGTAGACCAGCTCGCCCCAGCGCTGCTCGACCTGCCGCTTGTACCGGCCGAGTTCGCGCTCGACGGTGACGGCCTCGAGCTCCTGGTGCGCGGTGATCAGCGCGATGGCGCCGGGCGCCTCGTAGATCTCGCGGCTCTTGATGCCGACGAGCCGGTCCTCGACCATGTCGAGGCGGCCGACGCCCTGCCGTCCGGCGCGGTGGTTCAGCTCGACGATGGCTTCCAGCACGCTCACCGGGCGGCCGTCGATGGCGACCGGGACACCCTTCTCGAAGGTGATGATGAGCTCGTCGGGGGCCTCGAAGTTGACCGTCGCGTCGGCGGTGTAGTCGTAGACGTCCTTGGTCGGCGCGTTCCAGAGGTCCTCGAGGAAGCCGGTTTCCACCGCGCGTCCCCACACGTTCTGGTCGATGGAGAACGGGGACTTCTTGGTGACGTTGATCGGCAGCGCGTTCTCCTCGGCGAAGGCGATGGCCTTCTCCCGGGTCCACGCGTAGTCCCGGACCGGGGCGATCACGTTCAGGTCCGGCGCGAGCGCGCCGATGCCGACCTCGAAGCGCACCTGGTCGTTGCCCTTGCCGGTGCAGCCGTGCGCGACGGTGCTCGCGCCGTGGAACTTGGCCGCCTCGACGAGGTGCTTGACGATGAGCGGCCGGCTGATCGCGGAGACCAGCGGGTAGCGGCCCATGTACATGGCGTTGGCCTGGATGGTCGGCAGGCAGTAGTCGTTGGCGAACTCGTCGCGCGCGTCCACCACGATGGCCTCGACCGCGCCGCAGTCCAGCGCTCGCTGGCGCACCACGTTCATGTCCTCGCCGCCCTGGCCGAGGTCGATGGCCACGGCCACCACCTCGGAACCGGTCTCCTTGGCGATCCAGCTGATCGCCACGGAGGTGTCCAGCCCACCTGAGTAGGCGAGTACGACGCGTTCGGACATGGTCTGTGTGCTCCTCGGTTTCGATGCTTGTGTTCGAAGTACGGACCGGCTTCCCGCCACAGCGGCCCGCACGTCCTACAAATGATTATGCACGATGATGCAAGCCCATTCACAACGGGGGTCCGGGAACCGCTCCCGCAGCCCCGGATCGTTCGCGAAAGTCACTGCCCATCAAGCGGATTACGTCCTTGGCGTGCCGTTCGCCGGTGTGCGACCCTGGAAACGGAATCGTCGGGCGGGTAGAAGGACGGACGTCATGAACGCACTGCTACACCTCGTCGCGGGAGAGTTCAGCACCCTCGGCCACGGTGTCCTGGACGTCGGCCGCGCGGTCGTCGACCTCATTCAAGACATCATCGACGTGGCAACGCCGGACAATCGCACACCGCGTGGTGGCGGCGGGCAATACCCGTTCTCCTGACCTGCGTCAGGCGATCTCCTCGATCTTCGCGGCCAGTTCGGCGCCGGTCAGCGGCTCGCGGGCGATGACGGCGATGGTGTCGTCGCCTGCGATGGTGCCGACGATATAAGGCAGCGCGGCGCGGTCCAGTGCGCTGGCCAGGTAGTGCGCGGCACCCGGCGGGGTGCGCAGGACCGCGATATTGCCGCTGTGATCGGTGGAGACCAGCAGGTCGCCGAGCAGCTTCGCGAGACGATCGGTGCCGCCGATGACGCCACGGATGGGATTGCCGTCCTCGGGAACCACATAGACGCCCGCGCCCCCGTCGGCGGCGCGCAACTTCACCGCGCCGAGTTCGTCCAGGTCACGCGAGAGCGTCGCCTGCGTGGTCTCGATGCCCTCGGCCGCCAGCAGTGCCGCCAGTTCGGTCTGGCTGCGCACCGCGTGTGCGGTCAGCAGTTCGACAATGCGCGACTGCCGTCCGGCGCGAGTGCGCGCGATTTCTGGTCCCGTCTTGCCCGGCTCCGGATGTGCGACGCTCACGACAGCACCTCGTCAACGCACGCACGCACGACTGCTCGTCGCGGACGCTCACCTCTCATGCCGCACCATCACTTCGTTTGGCCAGCAACCACACCAGCAGCGCCTTCTGCGCGTGCAGCCGGTTCTCCGCCTCGTCCCACACCACACTGTGCGGACCGTCGAGCACCTCGTCGGTGACCTCCTCGCCACGGTGGGCGGGTAGGCAGTGCAGCACCACGGCGTCGGGCTGGGCGTGCGCGAGCAGCTCGCTGTTCACCTGGAAGGGGCGGAACGGGCCGACGCGGTCCAGGCCGTCGTTCTCCTGGCCCATCGAGGTCCAGGTGTCGGTGACCAGCGCGTCCGCGCCGTCGGCCGCGGCGATCGGGTCGGCGGTCAGCGTGATGGTGGCGCCGGTGTCGGCGGCGCGCTTGCGGGCAGCCTCCAGGATCCAGGGCAGCGGTTCGAAACCCGTCGGCGCGGCGATGGTGACGTTGAGGCCCGCGGTGACGCCACCGAGCAGCAGCGAGTGCGCCATGTTGTTCGCGCCGTCACCGAAGTAGGTGAGGTTGCGCCCCACCAGGTTTCCCTTGCGCTCGGCGAGGGTCTGCAGGTCGGCGAGCACCTGGCAGGGGTGGAACTCGTTGGACAGCGCGTTGACCACCGGAACCGTTGCGGTGGCCGACATTTCGTCGAGCCGGTACTGCTCGAAGGTGCGCCAGACGATCGCGTCGACGTAGCGGGAGAGCACCCGGCCGGTGTCGCCGAGGGTTTCCTCGCGGCCGAGCTGGGTGTCGCGCCCGTCCACCACCACCGCGTGCCCACCGAGTTGAGCGATGCCCATCTCGAAGGAGAACCGGGTACGGGTGGAGTTCTTCTCGAAGATCACGCCGACCCCGCGCGGCCCCTCCAGCGGACGCTGCGAGAACGGCGCGTGCTTGAGTTCGGCGGCCAGGGTGAGGATTTCGGCCTGCTCGGCCGGGCTCACATCGTCGTCGCGGAGGAAATGCCGTACCTGCTGTGCTGAAGTCATTGCGCCGCAGCCTCCTTCGCATCTTGGGTGGCCGAGTCCAGGATCTCCGGCAGATCGGCGACGAAATTGTCGGCCTGGGTCTCGGTGAGGATCAGCGGCGGGGCGAGCCGAATAACGTTGGGCTTGGCCGGATTCACCAGATATCCGGCGGCCCGGGCCCGCGCCTCGACGTGGGCGGAGACGTCGTCGGTGAGCACGATGCCGAGCAGCAGCCCGGCCCCGCGCACGTGGTCGATCAGCGGATGCTCCAGCAGTTCGATGCCGTCGGCGAGCCGCTTGCCGACCGACTCGACATGCGCGAGCAGGTCTTGTTCGTCGATGGTGCGCAGCACGGCGAGCGCGGCCGCGGCGCACACAGGGTTGCCGCCGAAGGTCGTCCCGTGCAGGCCGGGAGTGAGCAGTTCGGCGGCCGCACCGGTGGCCAGCACCGCGCCGATCGGCAGCCCGCCGCCGAGCCCCTTGGCCAGGGTGATCACGTCGGGCACGATGCCTGCGGCGTGGTGCGCGTAGAACTTTCCGGTCCGGCCGATGCCGGTCTGCACCTCGTCGAGGATGAGCAGCGCACCGTGGCGCGCGGTGATCTCGCGGGCCTTGACCAGGTAGTCGGCCGGCGGCACGACGACGCCGCTCTCCCCCATCATCGGCTCCAGGAACACCGCGGCGGTGTCCGCGTCGACCACGGCTTCCAGCGCGGCGGCGTCACCGTAGGGCACGTGCACGACGCCCGCGGGCAGCGGCTCGAACGGCGTTCGCTTCGCGGCCTGCCCGGTGAGCGCGAGCGCACCCATGGTCCGGCCGTGGAAGGCCTCTTCGCAGGCGATGATCTTGCGCCGCCCGGTCAACCGCGCGATCTTGAACGCGGCCTCGTTGGCCTCGGTGCCCGAGTTGCAGAAGAAGGCCCGCCCGCTGTGGCCCGTCTCGGAAGAACCGTCACCGAAGTGCGCGAGCAGGCGCTCGGCCAATTCGATCACCGGTTCGTTGGCGTAGATGTTCGAGACATGCCCGAGCGTGCCGAGCTGCTCGGTGACCGCGGCCAGGATCGCCGGGTGGGCGTGCCCGAGGCTGTTCACCGCGATACCGCCGAGGAAGTCGACGTAGCGGTTGCCGTCCGCGTCGTAGACCACCGCGCCCGCACCGCGCACCAGCGCGATCTTCGGCGTGCCGTAGTTGTTCATCATCGCGGCGGACCACCGCGCCTGGAGTTCTTGGTCTGTACTCATGTTCTCGTTCCGTCCGGCGAGCCCGCCCCGTTCGAGGACGAGTCGGGCGTCACCATCGTTCCGATTCCTTCTCCGGTGAACAGTTCCAGCAGCACGGCGTGCGGCACGCGACCGTCGATCACATGCGCTGTCGGCACCCGGCCTTGTACGGCGCGCAGGCAGGCTTCCATCTTCGGCACCATGCCCGCATCCAGGCGGGGCAGCAACTCCGCGAGCGCCGCCGTATCGATGCGGGTGATCAGCGAGGACCGGTCCGGCCAGTCGGTGTAGAGGCCTTCGACGTCGGTCAGCACCACCAGTTTCTCGGCGCCGATGCCCTCGGCGAGCGCGGCGGCGGCGGTGTCGGCGTTGATGTTGTGCACCACGCCGTCCGCGTCCGGCGCGATGGTGGACACCACCGGGATGCGGCCCGCGTAGATCAGGTCGAGCACCGCGTCCGGATTCACCGAGGTGACGTCGCCGACCAGCCCGATGTCGGTGGGCTCGCCGTCGACCTCGACGGTGCGGCGGGTCGCGGTGAACAGTTGCGCGTCCTCACCGGAGATGCCGACGGCGTACGGGCCGTGCGCGTTGATCAAGCCGACCAGTTCGCGACCGACCTGCCCGAACAGCACCATGCGCACCACATCCATCACCTCCGGCGTGGTCACCCGGAAGCCGCCGCGGAACTCGCCCTCCAGGCCGAGCTTCTTCAGCATGGCGCTGATCTGCGGGCCGCCGCCGTGCACCACCACCGGGTGCACGCCGACGGTGCGCAGGAACGCCATGTCGGCGGCGAACGCCCGCTCGAGTTCCGGGTCGACCATGGCGTTGCCGCCGAACTTCACCACCACGATCTTGTCGCGGAACTTCTGCAACCAGGGCAGCGCGTCGGCCAGGATGTGCGCCTTGTCCAGCGCCGAAAGCTCGTGGCGGAGTTGGCTTGTCATGAGCTGTACGCCGAATTCTCTTCGACGTAACCGTGCGAGAGGTCGGTGGTGCGGATAGTGGCTGCGGCGGTACCGACATTCAGCTCGATCAGCACCTCGATGTCGCCACCGGACAGGTCGACGTCGCGGGCGCCCGGTGCGCCGACGCCGTCGATACAGACCGGATTTCCGTTGAACGACACCGAGATCCGGTTCGGGTCGAGGGTGACCGGCGCCATGCCGACCGCCGCGAGCACCCGGCCCCAGTTCGGGTCGGAGCCGAAAAGCGCTGTCTTGACCAGACTGTCGCGGGCGACGGTGCGCGCGGCGGCCACCGCCTCGTCCTCGCTGACCGCGCTCGCGACGGTGACCAGCACCCGCTTGGTGACGCCCTCCGCGTCGGCCATCAGCTGGGCGGCCAGGTCGTCGCAGACCGCGAGCACGGCGGCGTCGAGGTCTTCCTGGCTCGGGGTGACCTCGCTGGCGCCGTTGGCGAGCAGCAGCACGGTGTCGTTGGTCGAGCAGGAGCCGTCGACGTCGAGCCGGTCGAAGGTGCGCCCAGTGGCATTGCGCAGCGCCTGATCCAGCTGGTCGGGCGTGGCGGCGGCATCGGTGGTCAGCACCACAAGCATGGTGGCCAGCGAGGGGGCGAGCATGCCCGCACCCTTGGCCATGCCGCCGACGTTCCACTTGTCCCGATGGTGGAACGCGGCTTCCTTGGGCACCGTATCGGTGGTCATGATCGCGTGCGCCGCGTCGAGCCCGCCGGAGAGCCCGCCGCCCATCTCGTGCACAATCTCGGTGATCGCGGGGACGAGCTTGTCCATCGGCAGCCGGTCGCCGATCAGCCCCGTCGAGCAGACGGCGATCTCACCGGCGCCGGTCTCGGAACCCCAATTGCTCAGTGCCGCAGCGAGTTCTTCGGCGGTCTTGTGCGTGTCCTGGAAGCCGCCGGGGCCGGTGCAGGCGTTGGCACCGCCGGAGTTCAGGATCACCGCGCGCAGTCGTCCGCCGGAGAGCACCTGCTGCGACCACAGCACCGGGGCTGCCTTCACCTTGTTGCGGGTGAATACGCCCGCCGCCGCGTACTCCGGGCCCTCGTTGAAAACCAGTGCCAGGTCCGGCTTTCCGCTGGCCTTGATGCCGGCCGCGATACCGGCGGCCCGGAAGCCGAGCGGGCCGGTGACGCCCTGGTTGCGCACCAGCTTGCCGTTGGCGGTCTGCGTCGCAGCGGATGTCGTCACGGTGCCACTCCTACGGTGGAAAGTCCTGCGGTCTCGTCGAATCCGACGGCCAGGTTCATCGATTGCATCGCGGCGCCCGCGGTGCCCTTGGTCAAGTTGTCGATCGCGCCGATCACCACGAGCAAGCCCGCGTCGGCATCCACCGCCACCTGCAGGGTGACGGCGTTGGAACCGAGCACCGCGCCGGTCTGCGGCAGTACGCCTTCCGGCAGCAGGTGCACGAATGGCTCATCGGCATAGGCTTTTTCGTAGACCGCGCGGGCCTGTTCGGCATCCACCGAGGTCGGTGCCGTGCAGGTCGCCAGGATGCCGCGCGGCATCGGTGCCAGCACCGGCGTGAACGACACGGCGACGTCGGTGCCGCCCGCCGCCTTCAGGTTCTGCGCGATCTCCGGGGTGTGCCGGTGTGCGCCCGCGATGCTGTACGCCCGCACCGAACCCATCACCTCGGAGCCGAGCAGGCCGACGTCGAGCTTGCGCCCGGCGCCCGAAGTACCGCTCACCGCAACGACATTCACGTTCGGCGCGACGATGCCGGCGGCGATCGCCGGTGCCATCGCCAGACTGGCCACGGTCGGGTAGCAACCCGGCACCGCGATCCGGCTCGCGCCGCGCAGCTTCTCCCGCCCGCCCGGCAGCTCGGGCAGGCCGTAAGGCCAGCTGCCCGCGTGCGCGCTGCCGTAATACTTCTCCCACGCCTGCGCGTCGGTCAGCCGGAAGTCGGCGCCGCAGTCGATGATCACCGTCGATGCGGGCAGCTGCTCGGCGATGGCCGCGGACTGCCCGTGCGGCAGGCCGAGGAACACCACATCGTGCCCCGCCAGCTCCTCGACAGTCGTCGGTGCGAGCACTCGGTCCGCCAGCGGCAACAGGTGCGGCTGCAACGCGCCGAGCGGGGTTCCGGCGTTCGAACCCGCCGTCAGCGCGCCGATCACCAGGCGGCCCTCGCGGTACGCCGGATGACCGAGCAGCAGTCGCAATACTTCCCCGCCCGCGTACCCACTCGCCCCGGCCACCGCAACCCGCAACGCGGGCCCTGCTGGCTCCGGCGCGTGCACCGAATCAACCATGTGATGATTATGCACGACTATGCAAGCTCATTCACCAGCTGGTCCCCATCTTGCCTTGATCCCGCTGGAAGAGTCAGGGGTTTCGCAGGCTTGGTACCCGGCTCGGCTGGGCGCAAACACCAATTGGGCGCGAGGTTCCGCCTGGGGTTGTGTCGCAGATCGCCGGCGGTACACCCCCGTTGGCCGCACACTCGCGCGCCTGGCCTCGCCGCAGATTCTGGGCCCCAAACACATGGAGCCGCAGAAGGCAGGGGTGTTGCCGGCAAAGTTCCGACTCGCGGGCCGATGAGGTGCATTGCCAACACCACACCAGGCGGTCCTGATTAACAGGCATACCGCGCGGATTCGGTGGTAGTTCCCACGCGAAGGGCGCAGGCGGGCGACCGCCGCGCCACCGAAGTTATCGACCAAGGAGGATCATCATGCCGTTCACCAACCGCCGCATCGGCTCCGACCTGCGCCGATTGACCGTCGGCGCGGCGCTGACCGTCGCGTTGATCGGTGGTGGCAGTGCACTGGCCACCGCGGAACCCGTGAGTGAGCAGGAAGCCCTCGACGCGGCGCGGCAGGCGTTGATGGGCGCGACCGTCGAATCCGTCGAGCTGGACACCGCGGACGGCACCCCCAAGTGGGAGGTCGACGTCAAAACCCGCGACGGCAGTGGGTACGAGGTGACGGTCGACGCGCGCACCGGGACGATTGTCTCAATCGACCAAGACAACGACTGACCGTCGCCCGTTCACAGACCCCGGCCCTCGCTTGCCCCAGGGCCGGGCCGCCTCTTTCGTAATACCTTGCTGGACAAGTGATCACGTGGAGATGGTGCGGTCGGCTTCTCGGGCCGATGCCAGCACCAGTTCCCCGTGATCACTTGTCCAGCGGTCGCGATCCCGGACCTGGCGCCCCCTCCGCACCAGGTCCGGCAGCACCGCCGACAGCCATGATCCGGTAGCACGGCCGCTGGGGGCTTGGACAAACCTGCTACGGATCGGAACAACGCAACAACCCGCATCACCCTCAGCGACTGCGCACGTGGCCATGGCCGCGCGACTCGCAAATCTTTAGCGGCCGCATCGCCGTCCCGACGGATAGTCGGCCCACTCCGTGCTTATAACGGTGATGCCGAGTCCGGCCAAGCCTTATTCATGACGACGGATAAGCCGTCGACTGCGCAAATGCATTCAGGACTGCCCAGGAGAAACCGCGCCCGTCATGAACGTTTCGAGTAACAAGTGCGCCTTGTCTGCGATGTGTTCCAGACAACACTATTTCAGGAGGTTCGCAATGGTATCCACGAAACGACTCGCCGCCGGCGCTTTCGTTGCCACCGCGGCCGCAGCCACAGTGCTCGCCGGTGGCGGTGTCGCCCAGGCCGACGTACCGGTATGGCAGGCCAACTGTCACGTCTACAACATCTTCAACACCGGCGGAATGGCCAACTGCGAGCTGCCGACCTGGCACCAGGTAAAGCTCACCTGCGTAGCCTGGCCAGTCCCCTTCACCTACTGGAAATACGGCCCGGTGCAATACGGACAGAATCAGTCCTGGGCCAGCTGCGACTCACTGAACGCCCTGGTCGGCATCGAGGTAATCCAAGCGTAGGCCCCGATCACCCAATTCCAGGCTTCGCTTTCTACGAGCCGGTCAAAATCTTGGCTTCCGGTGCGGCCGAAACTGCGTCTGTGACTGCTGATTGCGCGGTGGCTGCGTCGGTGGCGGGTGCTTGGGCGGGGTAATAGTCGGCGGTTCTGGTGCCGGTGAAGAAATCAGTGGTCCACCCGACTGCGAGGGTTTGCAGGGTGGAGATATTCACGGATTTCGGGTTGCCGCACAATAGGTTTCCCATCATGTCACCGCTGTCGCCTTCGGCGTCGGTGTGCACGCCGGTGCCGATGCGGACGCCGAGGTAGCGACGGTGCAGCAGGCGTTGGGCGGCTGCGGTGCCGACACCGAAGAGGTTGCATTGCGAGGGTTTCGCGGCGATGTCGAGAATCGGTAGGTCGGTGTGGTCGAGATCGGCGAGGGCTTGATCGGTGTTGTCGCCGAGGAATGATTTCACGGGATCGAGCAGGACCAGTCCGTGTAGGTCGGCGAAGGCGGCGGGGTGGTCGGCGTGCAGTCGGTGGGCGACATATTCGACGGCCTCGGCGCCGGCGGAGTGTCCGACGAACACGGTTTGTTGCGGAAGTCGAAGATCCGAACGGTGCGCAGCCGACGTGGCCGCGGCGAAGCTGCGGGCCAGCGGGCTGGTGGGGTCGGCCGCAGTGGCGAACAGCCCGGCGATGTTGTCGAGGAAGCCGGTGTTGTTGCCGAGATTCTGCAGGGTGCAGCCTGCTGGATCGAGAAACGGCAAGGCGGGCGCGAAGACGACGTAGCCGGCGGCGGCGAAATGCTCGGCGAGACTGGCCACGTTCGCGTTGCTTCGCGCGAAACCGTGTTGCAGCCAAACCAGACCGTTGGCGGACCCCTCGGGCAGATACCAGTCGGCGTTGCGATGCCGGATGCCACCCGCGCAGGCGATATCGACGGTTTCGGGCACTCGATCAGGTTCGGCATGCGCGATAGGTGTCGCGAGTGTCACCACGGCGCAGGCCGCGGCGAACGTGGCAGTGAGCACGAGGCTCCGTAGGTTCATCTTCACTCCTGTGCGGAAACGCGCTGCTCCGAGGGGAGAGCCGAGGCTAACTGGTCACGTGACCAATTGAGACCCGCCGACCGAGACCTGTCAAACGGTGGGCCACAGATCACACGGCGGACGTCGTGATTGTGGCTTTTGCCTGATGACGCGGCACTTCGGCGCCCGAAACCGGCTACCCCGATGGGTGCTCGGAACACCAAAGAAGACCCGGCCCCCAACAGGTTCCGGGTCTTCCAAGTAAACGAAGATCAGCCCGCGTTGGCGGTGCAGATCACCTCGCTGATCTCCGTCCCCGACCTGTCCGCGGAACCGACATTGGCCAGGAAGGCCGGCGGGTAATGCCGGGACATGCTGGCGTAGGCGCCGAACAGTGCGGCCGAGCGGTTGAACCCCGCGCCGGTGGCGACCGCGTCGTCGGTGTAGACGAGCGCACCGCAGCCGTCCGCCCAATCCACCAAAACGATGCAGTCGGCGATGCCGCACGCGTCGAGCGCCTCGGCGATCGCCTCCTCGCGGCTCGGCGCATCGATACTGGTGCCGTAGCTCCAGTCATCGCCACTGAATGCGATCGCACCGTGGAGACTGGCCGCGTTCGCCGCGCCGGCACCGATTACCGACCCGGCCGCAAGACCCATCGTCGCGATCGCGACTGCGGCCTTACTCATGAACCTCATCAAGCACTTTCCTTTGTGAGCACGTGCGTTGAACGTTGACCCGACGAATCATGGCGGATCGCTGCCCGATTCGCCCAATTCATTTCGAGAGGTCACGCTGCCCACTGCCCGCTGCCGTCGTGCTGTCGGGGCCGAATCGGAGCAGGCGGAGTCTTCGACGGCTGCGGAAGTTCGATACACGCGGCACAGTGGAAATATGGACGTTTTGCGTGACTACGCGCTGCTCGCCCTGCGGGTCGATCGGCTGGTGACCCAACATCCCACCGGAAGTTGGATTCTCGACTATCGCGGGCCTGCGCGGTGGCTGGACGAGGTGGCGAACGAGCCCTTGCCGAATCCTGCGGATCTGGTCCGGGCCGCGCAGGATATGGCGGCGGCCGTCGCCGACAACGATCCCGCCATGGCGGAACAGGTGCGGGCGCTGCACACCATCGCCCGACGGCTGACCGGAGAGCAGCTGCCGTTTCCCGAACAGGTACGCGGGATGCTGGGAATCGACGCCGCATGGATTCCCGACGAGGTCTTCGGCGAGGCCTACCAGCTACTGGACGAAGCCCTGCCCGAGACGAAAGGCACACTCGCGCAACGGTTGCACGCCTGGCGCACCGCACACAGCCTGCCGCCCGGCCGACCAGAGCGCCTGTCCGAACTGATTCACCTGGCGCTGACGGAAACCCGGCGGCGAACCGAGGCGCTACTATCGCTGCCGGAAAAGCTAGCTGTGACAGTTGAATTCGCCCCCGGACCCTTTCGTGGACTGCATCGAGGTGGAACCGCAGGCAGCGTGTTCGTGGATCCGAACCTGCCCTTCAACCTGGCCGATCTGTTCTATGTCGTTGCCCACGAGGCAGTTCCGGGACACATCTGCGAATTCATGATGAAGGAAATCCATCAGGGTCACCGCCCCGACATCCAGGTGCGATTCATGCCGTCACCGGCCTACGTCGTATCCGAAGGCCTCGGCCTGCACGCCCCGCAGGTGCTGTTCCCCGACGACGAAGCCCAGCACTGGCTACTCGACAATATCGAAGAGCTCCAACCCGATTCGAGTAACTACGCCAAGATCCAGCACGCCCGCAACATCCTCTGGGGCGCATACTGCAACGCCTCGCTGCTCCTGGCCGACGCGACACCATGGCCGAAGGTCCGCGACTACCTCGCCGACACAGCCTTGGTATCCGACGACGAACTGACGTTCCTACAAGGCTTTCTCAGCACCCCCTTCACCGAGCCCTACATCTTCACCTACTACCACGGCTGGCGCCTACTCCAACCGCACCTGAATGATCCGAGCTTCCTGCGGCGAGCGCTCACCGAACAACTCGCCGTCTCGTCACTGAAGGTCGGATAAATCACGCCACGCGGGCAGGCTCAACACCCGGCCAAGCGCATCTTGTGGCTGGTGTGCGTGCCATATATGTTGGGGCGGTGAACTTCCTCTGTGGAAAGGACGCCATGCGTCCCTGCCGGTGACGCCCGGCAAGCGGCCGTTTTCCGATCGGCCGATAGCATCACGGATCGCAGTCGGCGACGCAGGTCGAGATACTGCACTGCCGCGGCTCCGCGCCGATCCATCGGCCAGACCGGATTCGACCATGGCCCTCAATAACATTCAGTTCGACATGCAGGTCCGGGTCTCCCGAACGCGCCCCTGGCTTCCTCCCGGCGTCCTTCCGTTCGTGCCACGCCCACTACCGATCGTGCGAAGTGACACTGTCGAACCCCGTATCGACGGTGTGCCACTCACCGATCTGATCGACAGGTTCGAGCTCGCGGCAGGCATGCAGCCCGCGGGTGGCGCATACGGTGGCCTGCATCCCGGATCCGCGTGGAACTTTCGGATCGATGACCATTTTCACGGAAGGTCCAGCATGACAACGGGAACGAAAACGCCCTTGCTCGTGTGTCAGTGCGGCGCGTGGGGCGACTGGCCGCTGCTGGCCGAAATCGTCGTCTCCGACAGCCTGGTGATCTGGCATCGCATCGAACAGCCCTATCGGCCGGAACGCGACTATGCCGTGTTCGGCCCATTCAGGTTCGACCGCAACCAATATGACGAAGCGCTGCGTGACCTGACAGACCGATCACCTCAGCCTTTGCGTGAACACGATGCGCCGCCGCCGTGATCAACGCAAACGCCGACGGATCCGCCGCGCGGTGCGGGCCATCTAGACCCGCTTCGAAACCTCGATCTGCGACGGGTTGGGCAGCGACTTCGGGCGCTCATCGGTGTACCAGGTGTACTCGATTCCGCCGAGCCTCCCGTCCTCGACCCACAGAATGACTTCGCCGATCGGTGCCCCGTTGCGGTCGGTGACACCTCCATCGATGAAGATTCCGTTGGTTGAATCGGATGCGGCGGCCACACCGGGGGGAACCACCAGATCGACGCTCGGGGAACCCTCACCCCACGTGGCAACGACCTGTGTAAACGGGACCTGCGCCAGATAGTCACCAGCGCCGGCTTTGCCCGAGGCGGACAGCAGTTTGGTCACAACGCTAGTTTCGAGCTCGGTCAATGCCCTCGGCTCTATCGGTGTACTACCCATCGCCTTCTCCTCGGTTATGGCGTTACGTCACGGAATGTACGCAGTGCCGATCTTGAAGACACCGTGCGACCGGCGATTCTGTCAGTCGGACGGCGGGCTGCTCCCCTGGACAATCCGGACCATCGGCGGCGAAGATGGCTCCATGTTCCGACGCGCCGGTGTCGACCCCGCGGTCGAACGCATCCGACAGCTGGCGATCTCGCTCGAGGTGCCGCGGCCGTGGGATCTGGCGACCTTCGTCGCGCACGTGGCCGAACGGGTGGGTAAGCCGATTCTGATTGTTCCGCAACAGGATCTGACCACGGGTGGGTTTCCGTGCGGGCTTGTTGTGGAACGCGCCGACGATATCGTCATCGCCTACGACGCGGCCAGCACCGGGTATCACACCGACCACATCGTGATGCACGAGATCGCCCATCTGTTGCTCGACCACGCCGGATTCGTTTCGCCGGGCGCGCAGCGCCGCACGCTCGCGGCGCTGTTCCCCGACCTGGATATCGATAGTGTGCTGCGCGTGCTGGCCCGCAGCAATTACGACGATGTCGACGAGAACCAGGCCGAACTGTTCGCCTCGATGCTCATGTCCGACGTCGACCTCGAGGTTCAGCGACCACGTTCGGTGCTCGGCCGCTTGGTCTTTCAGCGCTGAGCGATGCTGACCTCGACGCTACCGACAGCGGTAACGCTGCCCACCGTGATCGCCGCCTGCCTGTTGCTGGCTGGTCGCCTCGTCGGCTTGCTCAACACCGAGCTCGACCGGCACGTCACCATCGCCTTCGGCTGTGTCGTCGCCACCGCGACCACCCGGGAACCGACAGTGCGCCGCCTCATCACCGATCTCTCCGGCGGATGGCTCTCCGAAGAACTGATCCTCGAACTCGGGGTGATCGGTTTCAATGTCGGCTATGCGGCCGGGCTGCTGATCGGCGCGGCGCTGCTGTATCGCTTTCGCTCGCCGCGCGTCAGCTACGGGCTGGCCGCCGTATTCAGCGTCGCGGCACTGTGTTTCAGCACCTTCGGTGGCGGCACCGGCACGATCTTCGAACGCACCGGATGGGCACAGTTCGGATATTGGCTGTGCACGGCGCCGATCGGTGTCGCGATGGCAGTCCTGGTCATTCAGGCGGCCGGTGCCGAACTCCGTAACCGAGTCGGTCGCGGCGAAGCGGCGATGTACGTGGCGACGCTGCTCACGGGCGTCGCGGTGCTCGGACGTATCGGCGCCACCCTGGTGGCGTCCGCCTTCCGGATTACCGGGCAGCACAATACTTTCACCGGCATCCAGGCCGAAATCGATCGCAACGGAGTGTTTTTCGATCTGGTGCTGTGCATGGGACTGACGGTGATCGCCATCGTCAACCGGATGGGCGTAGACGATCTGACACGCCACCGTAAAGCGCTGCGCCCCCTCTGGTCCGAACTGACCGCCGCCTGCCCGGAGATCGTGCACCACAGCCCTGTACCGGACGGCGCCCAGCCCAACCGATATCTCTTGCACCGCACCGTCATCGAGATCCGGGACAGCATCCTGGACCTGGGCCGTTACGCGACACCGCACCCGCCCGACATCGCGGCGGCGATCTCGCGCGCAGCCCCGACCGGCCCCCCCTACGACGCACTGGACCGCGCCGTCCTGCTCGTTCGTGCCCGAGATGCCAAGGCGCACGGCAACTCTCCGTCCGGCAGCCGCCACTACGCGCTCCCCGCCGCCGATAGCCTGCTCGGCGAAGTCACCGAATTGACCGCCATCGGTGCGCAATGGCCGCTCGCCAAGGCCATCGCGGCTCGGGCCGGACAACGCACCAAGCGGTAACTCGTCAATGGTCAGGCCAGGTTGAGGCGACCGGAGGGCGAGATCAGCGCCAGGTACCGTTGGGCGGTGAATCCAGCTGATGCGCGACGCCTCAAAGACGGTGATCTCGAGACCCGCGTGGAAAATCTGCGGCTCCTGCTCGATCGGGCTGCCGATGGCGACGCCTCCGCCGAGGAAGCACTGCGCGGGCTCGTCCGCGACTATCGCGATTACCACCGGTCGCTGTACACCCGGGCGTTGAACCTGGCGGCGATCTTCGGCGACGACACGCTGCGAGAACCGCTGCTGGCGTCGCTCGCCGACACTCAGTACAACTGCCAGGCCTGGGCGGCGATGGGCTGCGCGGCGCTCGGCTTCCGCGAGGCGGTCCCCAGCTTGATTGCGATGCTGGACCACCCCCAGGACATGGCTCGCGAGCAAGCGGTCATCGCGCTGGGCCAACTCGGCGACGAATCCGTCGTCCCGGCACTCACCCCCGTGCTGCGCGACTCGATCGCCGGAATGCGCGAACGTGCCGCCGAGGCGCTCGGCCTGATCGGCGGCGAGGCGGCCCTCGCCGCACTATGGGACGAATTCGAGAACCGCCGGTACTACCGCATCGGCTATATCGCCAGCGCGCTGGCCAAATTCGCCCCGGACATCATCCCGAGGTTGTGCAAGGCGGCCGACAGCGACGACCCGGACCAGCGCTACTGGGCCGCTGTCGCGCTCGGTTCGACCGGCGACGATCGTGCCGTGCCGACACTGGAACGGTTGATGGCCCACGATCGTGGTTCAACGGTCTTCGACGGCATGGTGAGCGTCGCAGCGAAGAAAGGTCTCCGCACGCTACGACGGATCCAAGCCGCGATCGCAGCCCGCGAATCCTGACGGCTGTATCCCTATCGGTCACCGGCATCCAACTCCGGGTCCGGCACGAGGACGATCTTCATGCCTTGGGCGAGTACTTCAGTTGCGGTGAGTCCGAACAAAGTTCGGAACGTGTCGCTGAAATGGCTGGCCGAAGCGAATCCCGCGTCGGCTGCGGCGCGGGTCAGGTCGATGCCGTCGGCGACGGCGCCTGCGACCGATAACAGGCGGGCCCACAAGCGGTAGCGCCGAAAGCTGGTGCCGGCGTTGGCCGAAAACAGGTGCAGGAAACGGGAAGTGGAGATGCCGAGGCCGGCGGCCAGCTCTGCGGCGCCGGATTGTCCGGCGGGCTCGTTGACGATCGTGTTCATCACCGCTCGGATCCGTTCGTCGATCGTCGCTGGTGTCTCGGGGCCGGCGATGATCCGGCGCAGTACTCGCGGGTCTGGGTGGCCGGGCTGATTCAGGTGGGCGGTCAAGGCCGCCTCGTCCCGGTGTCCCGTCGCCACGGGTGTTGTCTGCTCGTTCATCGCCGCTCGCAATCGGGCAGCGGCCGCCGAGCGGGGATCGAGGTAGTAGAACAGGACCCGTCCGCTGGATTCGAGTTTGTGTGCGGTTCGTGCCGGAATCAGCACGCTGCGCCGCTGCCACCGTCCACCATCCGGGGTGCGGACGGTGATCTTCTCGTCCACGCCGAGTACGAAGCACTGCACCGGCGTCGAGTGGGTGTCCAGTTGGAACGACGGGCCGAGGTACGCCGCCTGGCCCTGCCAGAGCCACAGGGTGCGCTCGCCCACGTGGCGGTTGCCCGAGTCGACCATCATAGTCGTGATCATCGCAGTAGACGGATTGTGAACGTGCATGTCAGGCGACACCGAGCACGAGTGCCGCGCCGGCGAGTTCAACCAAGCAGTAGAACCAGATCGGATAGAAACGCATTCCGCTGTCGATCAGCCGCGAGATGATGCGGCCGCCCGCCATCCCGGCCAAGGCGAACCCGACTGTCAGCGCCGCCCCGGTTCGCAGCTCGCCGGCACCGAACGCCGACCACCACAGCACCCCTGCGACGGCCAGACCGAAACCGCCGTACACCGCGCGAATCTCTGCGCGGCTCACCGCCGTTGGCGTAGACAACCCGAACGGCCGCACCAGCGCGGCAGGGGCGGCCAGCGCATACAACCCCATCCCCGCGAACAGCACACCGGCAAGGCACAGCACAACGGTTCTCATCGCCTTCCCCCAACCAAGGGCACTTGCTCGACAGCGCCCTCACCCCGCAGCAGCGCGACGCCGACGCCGAGCGCCACCAAACCGGCGACGTCGACGGCTGCCACCCGCACCAACCCAGGTCCGACCGGACCCCCGGCGATCACCAGAACGAGAAAACTGCCCATGCTGATCGCATTGGCGCGCACCGCGATCGGCCGCAGCGCGGGACGAAAGACCGCCACCAGCAGCCCGACCCCGAGGACGGCGAACAGCACCGCCCGGTGCCGCAGCACCACCTCGAGATCGCGCCCGGCCGGAGCAATGCCATAAGCGGCGTACATTCCCTGCGGCGCGACCGCACCGACGGCAGGTGCGGTATCGAGCAACCCCGCGACGGCCAACAAGGCCAGCCCAACATGTCGTCGCATGATTCTCCTCGGATCGACGTCTGGTGATCGTCACAGCCCGATGCACCCGCACGCTTCCGAAAACCTGCTACCGCGGCGAGATCGCCCTGGGATGCGTAGCCGCAGCGAAGGCTGGATGCATGCTCGTGGCGAGGTGCGCGGTGCTGTATCGAGCTGGTCAGTTCCCGCGTCGTCGCATTGATCGATACAAAAACCACAGCGCCAACGCCACCGGTGTCAGGGTCGCCGCGAACAGGATTCCGGCGAACATTCCGTAGCCGTGCGGGTCGGCGGACACTCCGGTGACGCTGAGCACCACCTCGGCGACGAACAGCACGATCAACGCGGCGGTGCAGGCGAACGCGGCGAGCACAAGGCGGCGGAGCGTGGTCCGCAGTGCGCTTGTGCGGGGAGTGCTGTTCGGCGTGTCCATGTCGGCTCCGCGGGTTGGGTTGTGCCGCAATCACTTCGGGTCGGGAGTACAGACGGTCAGGAACGACTTCCGGTTCTCGCGTTGCACGTCCGACGCGTCCAGCCAACCGCGCTCACCGAAAAGGTAACTCCCGGACGGGTGTTGGGCCGACTCGCGTAAGACTCGAGCGACGTCGGCTCTGGCACCGTACGCCTCCGGGCCGTCAACGGAGAAGGAGAGCGAACCTGCCTTGGTCCAGTCGTAGTCCGCGGGCAGCGGTTTCTGGACCTGGAAAGGTCCGCCGATGTCAGGAAAAGACCCTTTGTCGGTCCGCAGCAGGTCCATGCGCTCCACCGGCACCCCGGGCCGCGGCGCGGTCCACACCTGGTCCGTGCTGTTCGAGGTGCCCGAGTCGAAGATCAACGTCAGGCCGGTGACACCCTCGCACGGAGTGCCCGTCCACAGTTTCAGGACGCCGTCGTCGACGCGGAACCCGGCGGCCGGCGGCAGCGACGGCGCGAACTGTGCCTGGCTGTCGCACGCCCCGGTCACCGCCGCCACGAACACGGCAGCGCAGGCGACGCGTGGCCACCTAATAGCCGCCATCGGAAAGCCCCGCTTCTTCCTCGGTCTCGTTGCCGCCGGTGACCTGCTCCCACGCGTAGGACGCGAGGAAGCCGGCATAACCTTCCTCCGCCCATTGCTGGGAATGGCGCTCCTCGTGATGCAAAAAGCGGTCCAGATCGAGTTTGCCTCGGTATGGGCCGTTGTCGTTTTCGTACCACGCGTGACCCGACCTCGCGACCTCTCGAAGCTGTTGCGCCGGATCTTTCGTGTCGTCGATGTTCAGCATGAACGTATCGCCCCAGGTGGTTCCGCCGTTTTGGCTGAACTGGTCTTGGACGAGGTTTCCGCCCAAACCCATCATCATGCCGTTCGGGGTGGTCACCAAACGCCCACCATTACCGTGCACGAATCCCACATCGTCGTTGTAGCTCCAGGAGTTGTCCCGTTGCCGCTCGGTGATTCGCCGCAGTTCCGCGGATCCGTATGGGGTCGGCGCGAAGTCGGTCTTCTCGCCTTCGGTGCCGTAGTCGGTGCCCGCGTTCAAGATGTAGGTCATCCGCACCGCCTTGGCGGCGTCGTCGCCGCTCATGTTGTTCGGCATCAGGAAGAACGACTTGAAGATCCCGTCGCCGTCCTCGTCCTCGCGGATCTCTTCCATTCGATCCAGGATCTTGAAATCCTCCGGCGTGATCTTGTGTTCGGAGACCATCTGTTTGATCGTGTCGATCGATACGCCCCGGCGCACGGCGTTCTCGAGCCACTGCCGGTAATAGCCGGTCACCGGCGGACCGGTCAGCAGCCCGGCGTCGCGCAGCGCCTGCTCCATCTCGGCCACATTGGCGTCGATCTCCCCACCTTTTCTGGCGCCGTCGAGGGTGGTCGCGCCGTGGTCGCTGATCTTGCGGTCCTGCGCGAGTTGCAGCACCAGGGCGACGGCGGTGTCGATGTTCTTCGCCGTGGTGAGTATCGCCTTGGTTTCCTTTTCCAGCTGCGCCTTGATGGTTTCGCGATGCCGCGCGCTCTCCGCGCGGTCTTCGGCCTCGAATCGCGACTTCGGCGGCGGGTCCGGCGGCTTGTTGTCCACGATCGCGCCGTCGGCGGCGATGCCGAATTGGTAAGTGTCGGCGAGGGCGTCGTTATTGGCGACCCGGGTTTTCAGGGCGGACACGTCGTCCGACGCGTTCTGCATAGCGCGGTCGACCGCGGACAGCTCCGCGATCAGGATTTCGGCGTTGTTGCGCGTGGTGCCCAGCGAACCGCGGGCGCGCTCGCTGGCGGGGCCGTGCCACTGCGGCAATCTCCTCGCGTCGTCGAGTTCGTCCTGCAGCCCGATGAGTTTGTCCCGCCGCCCACGCAGGTTGGTGGCCGAGGTATCGAGCGCCTGCGAGTCCCATTTGCGGACGTCGTGATAGCCGACGGCCATTATCCGAAAGCCCTTTCCGCCTCGACCTCGTTCTCGGCGTACAACTTCGCGGCCGCGGTCACCAAATCGCCCCAGCCGCCGATCTCCTCTGCCCAGCCCTTCGCGCGGTCGTTGAACGTCGTCACCAACGTCGGCGCCTTCTTCGCCGCCTCCCCACCCGGCAATGCCGCCGCGAGCCCGGCCAAGCCGCTACCCGGGTCCACCGCCAAGGCCTGGGTCGCGGCGGATCCCGCCGCCTTGGCCGCCTCCTTCAGCTGACTGATCTCAACCTCGAACCCGCTCACAGTCCGTGACCTCTATCCCTGAATCCGATTGCTCTGAGGATCTTGCGCATCGCGTGGACCGGCCATCGTGTCACCGGCATCGCGGTAAGCCGAAGGTTGCCGGGAATTGCAGTCTGCGCCGTCTACTGCGGCTACTGAGGTTGTCACCGAGGAGGTCAGCCTGCACAGCTTCGTCGTCTGCCCGAAGTGTTTCTTCTGGCATCGAATATTCCCCCCTGGCGCACCATCAATTGACTGGGGCAGTGCGTGGCACCGATGCTATCGGTCATCGAGAGGCACATCCTGCCCCTGGTTTCGGGGGCTGGATGAATTTCCGGTTCGAGGATGTCGAGAACGCTCGGTCAGCTCCGTCCCAGGGGTACGAGCAGCCGAATGGGCCGCGCAACGAAACCTGAGGAGAACATCATGGCGATCCGCCGAATGGACCACGTGGGCATTGTGGTCGAGGATCTCGCGGCAGCTGTCGCGTTCTTTATCGAACTGGGCTTGGAGTTGGAGGGCGAGGCAACAGTCGGTGGTCAATGGGCCGACGACCTCCTCCGACTGGACGGCGTGCAAGCAGACATGGCCGTCGTACGGACGCCGGACGGCCATGGCCGGGTCGAGCTTTCGACCTTCCGCTCGCCGGCGACCGAACCCGCGCCGAAGGCACCGGTGAACACCCTGGGCATCCCCCGCCTGACGTTCGCCATCGACGACATCGACGACGTCATCGACCGCCTGCGCGCCCATGGTGGCGAACTCGTCGGCACGATAGCCCGATACGAAGACATGCTCCGCTACGGATATGTGCGCGGCCCCGAGGGCATCATCATCGGACTGGTCGAAGAACTCCACTGACGACACTCCTCGCAAGGCCCGTGGATCAAGCGCCGATAGTAAGTCCTCCGGTTCGCTGTCCGACTCCACGAGCTCTCACCCTGCAGTGCCAGCGAGTTCGGGTTGACGGGTGAAAGCGGGAACCCGGTCGAACAGGTAGGTGGCGATGATGCCGGTCAGTGCCGCGGCGGCGCCGATGATGCCGACGTGGACCCAGGCCGCTGTCAAGCCGGACAGTGGTGCGGAGTCGTAATAAAGGATCGACCGCAAGCCGGTGATGATGGGGCGCATCGGCTCGAAGGTGGCAATCGTGCGGAAGAACGTCGGCGTAGCTTCCAGTGGGATCGTTCCGGCCGAGGAGATCATCGCGAGGGCGACGAAGAAGAACATGTTGATCAGCGGGCCGAGCGCGCCGAACAGCGCGAAGACGGTCAGGGCGCCGATGCCGATGGCGGCGATGGTGGTTGTCGAGAACAGAAACAGTTGTAGCGGTGCCGGAATGGGCATGTGCAACAGGGGGCCTGCGATGAGCTGTGCGCCGCCGGCGCACAGCGGTGCGGCAAGCAGCATGACCGACCATTTGACCAGCAGGGTATGCGCCCGGGATAGGTGGGTATAGTTGCGGCGCTGAACCTTTGGTCCCATTTCGCTCGGCTGGAAGCCGAGTGCCGAGTCGATCATCGGATGCAGCGCCGAGGCGCCGACGAAGCCGAGCATCACCAGGATCAACCCGTAATAGAAGACGCTGGTGCCAAGACCGGTGCGGGCGGGAAGCGGCACCAGCGGGGCAGCCGAGACGGTGAACGGCGCCGCGAGTGCGGTCGCGGCGGTGACGGGGGTCGCGTTGGCGGCCAATGCCTTTCCGAATTCGGTGTTCACCGCGGCGGCCACGGGTGCGAGTTGGCCGGTGAACAGCCCGGAGCTCAGGGCCCCGGATGCCGGTGCGCTGTCGAGGTGTAGCACAGCGCGCGCGGGCGGCCCGACCGAATCCGTTGTCAGACGGGCGATCTCGGCGTTGAAGTTCGCAGGGATGCGCACGGCTCCGAAGATTTTGCCGGCGCCCATCTGCTCCTTCTCCTCGTCGGTGGTCATCGGGATGAAGGTGACGGTGTCGTCGTTCACGGCGGATTCCACCGCGGCGCGCACCTGGCCCGCCGCGTTGTTCGCCGAGCTGGTCTGTGGCTCGACGACCATCGCGATCGGGAAGTCTTTCAGATCGCCGCTCGGATCGATTGTGCCGCCGAGGTAAACGGCAGGCAGTGCGATCGCGAGCACGAACATCATTACCAGCGGCGGCAACCAGGTGGCGGGGTGGCGGGCGAAACGGTGGGTGACCTTCATGAATCCTCGACTTTACAATTGTTTATTTACAAGTGTTAAGATGAGAGCATGGCAGCGACACCTCGCAAACGCAACGCTCGAGGCCACGGGAGTGCGCTACGTCACGAGATCGTGCGCGCGGCGACCGGGTTGATCGACGAGGTCGAATCGGAATCCGACGTGACCTTGCGCAGCATCGCGCGCGCCGCGGGCGTGTCCGCACCCGCCATCTATGCGCACTTTCCCGATCGGGACACGGTGCTGGACGCGGTGACCGAAGCGAGTTGGGAGGAGATCGTTCGCGCCATCGTCGGCAGTTCGGAGCAGGCGACGGGATCTCGCGACCTTCTCATGCATGGATGCCTCGCGTATATCGCGTTCGCGCGGCGACATCCCTTGCGCTACACGCTGATGACGCAGCGAACAGGCGCAACCTCAGGGGCACACGACGCGTTGGATGTGCTGACCGGCGCGCTCGCGCGCTGCCGTGGCGGCGAACCCGATGATTCAGGAGTGATCGCCGCGGGTCTCTCGACGGCGCTGCACGGTATGGCGATGATGAACAGGATGCAGTCGTCCGCGCCATGGATCGGGGGGTACGCCGTTGAGGACGTCCTCACTGGCCTGATCGACAGCGCGATCAGTTTCCAACCATCGGGTGTCAGCACCGGTGCGGCCACCAACGCCCGAACTGGCTTGGACACCGGCGCGCGACTGTCCGCGCCGCCACGACCGAACTGCTGAGCGGACCGGCATCCGAGTTCCTGCCCGTACCGCGGAGTTGCGTGCCGACGGCACATCCGTTGCACGCAGAGCAGAGCTGCTATTATTAGAACATGCGTTCGAACGAATCCTTTGAGGAGCAGGTCAGAGCGCTGGAGAGTGCGGTGGCCGGGGTGCGGGGGTTGGATGTTTCGCGGGCCACCGAGGACGAGTTGGTGGAGTTGCTGGAGCGGTTGGAGTCGGGGGCTCGGATGTTGGCGGGAGTTATTTCGAGGGTGGCTTATCGGCTGCGGCAGTTGCGGGATGGGGTGTAGTTGGTTGTAGCGCGGAGGGGTCGAGGGCCAGCAGGGTTTGCAGGGCGGATTCGCCTTTCGGTGTGAGGCGGATGGCGCGGCCGGTGCCGACGCGGGTGATCCAGTGGAGTTCGTGGAGGCGGCGGCAGAGGTGAGCGCCCGCGGCGCCGCCGAGGTGGGTGCGGCGTTCGGTCCAGTCGAGGCAGGGGCGGGCGAGGGGGCGGCGGGTGGTACGCAGGGTGGCGGGGTCGATACCCAGCGGGCCGGTCAGCCAGGTCAGGCCGGCTTCGGTGAGTGCGAAACCGTTGTCCTGGTCGAGGAAGTCCTGGGTGGTCATGGCATCGGTGATGGCGACGCCCAAGCGTCCGGCCAGGTGGTCGTAGCAGGTGCGGCCGCGGGCCAAAGCTGCTGCGGCGGTGGCGGGTCGGAGGTTGGTCACCGTCGGCCGGGGTGGGTCCAGGTGGGTGACCATGGACTCCAGCAGGTCGGCCACCTGTGGGCCCGCCAGTTGCATGTAGCGGTGCCGCCCTTGGCGGCGTTCGATGAGCAGCCCGCCCGCGAGGAGGCGATCGAGGTGTTCGGTCGCGGTGGACGCGGCCACTCCGGTGTGGCGGGCGAGCTCACCTGCGGTCCAGGCGCGGCCGTCGACCAAGGCCAGGCACATGTCGGCGCGGGTGCGGTCGGCGAGCAACGCGGCGAGACCTGCTAGTTCGGCTCCTCTGGATGACACCATCCCATGATGGTGCGCGAACGTTTCGGCGGCCACCGAAATGATCCGGGGCTACGGTCACGGCATGACAGCACCTGCGATCACCGATCCCGAGCAAGTGCGCGCCACATTGATCAACGCACCGGTGCCCGCCGTGCCCCGGGTGGACGCACCGGTCGGCCTGGCCTGGCTGCGCTGCCACGTGCCGCGTTTCACCGAGGGAGCCGAGCACCAGCGGTTGCGTGCGCTGGTCACCGCGGAACTCGACCGGCTCTCCCCCGCTGATCTACGCGAGCGAGCCGGTATCACCGCCGGCCCACTGCCCCATGTCCGCACTTTGGCGGAAGCCCTTGGCCTGCATGACATTTCCGTAGACGCCGTAGCCCTCGTCGCCGCGCACTATCAACCATACGAGCCGGACAACCCTGCGGCTGACAAGGCCGTCGCTGAATTGGTAGCGGCAATCAGTGGCGTAGCCGACGACACCACGGCGGCCCGAATCTGCCTGCTGGTGCAGGCTTGTGCCGCGACCAGCGCACTGATCGCCAACGCTCGGCAGCTGACCGCCGAAGGCACCGCCGAGCAGCTCATCGAACGGACCATGATCGAGAACCCACCGCTTCGCTCGACCAGACGGTTCGTCGACGGAACGGTGGTCGAGCTCGACATGCGGCACCCTGGACTGGGATTCGGGGCGGGCCCGCACGCCTGCCCCGGCCGAGCACACGCCATCGCCATCGCCGCCGGAATCATCGAGGGGTCCGCATGATCAAGACGAAGATCTTCCACGAACTGCACCACGGTGACCGCCCCTTGGTCCTGCCGAACGCCTGGGACTTCGGCTCCGCGGCAATCCTTGCGGCCGAAGGGTTCCCGGCGATCGGAACCACCAGTCTCGGCGTCGCTGTCGCGGCAGGTCTGCCGGACGGCACCGGAGTCGCCGCCGAGGCGACGATGGCACTGGCTCGGCTACTCGCCCGGCTGCCGGTGCCGGTCACCGTCGACATCGAAGGTGGCTTCAGCGAAAGCCCCAGCGCCGTCGCCGAATACGTCGCGCAACTAGCGGAATTGGGTATCGCCGGAGTCAATCTGGAGGACGGCCGCACGGAAACCGCACTGGCCGAACCGGATCACCAGTCCGAGTTGATCGCGGCGATCAAGGCCCGCTCCCCCGAGTTGTTCGTCAACGCCCGCGTCGACACCTACTGGCTGAAACTCGACACCGGCACCACCTCCACCCGCGTCGAGCAGTACACGGCCGCGGGCGCCGACGGCATCTTCGTCCCCGGCCTCACCGACCCCGACGAAATCAGCCGAATCGTCGCCGCTACCCCACTCCCCCTGAACATCCTCTACGCACCGACCGGCCCCTCCCTCGCCGCGCTCGCCGACCTCGGTGTCCGCCGGGTCAGCACCGGTTCGCTGCTGTACCGCACGGCATTGGCCGCCGCCGTCGATGCCGCCCGAGCGGTCCGCGACGACAACCCCACCCCCACCGAAGCCCCGAGCTACGGTCGAGTCCAAGCCCTCACCGATCCCGCCTGAAAAAGTTCGCCGACGGTGTCGATTTGATGGGTGCCCGATCGTGTAGTCGGTGAAGCCGGCACCAGGCCGGCCTGTACGAAGGAGCACCTCGATGAAGCAGTATCTGCTGAGCATCTACCAGCCCGACGGTGACGGCGTACCCGACAATATCGACGAGATCATGCGCGATGTCGACGCGGTCAACGCCGATCTGCGGTCCGCGGGCGCATGGGTCTTCGCCGCCGGCCTGCATCCACCGAGCACCGCAACCGTGGTGCGCGTCAAAGACGACGAAGCGCTCGTCACCGACGGTCCGTACGTCGAGGGTAAGGAACACATCGGCGGTTTCACGATCATCCAGGCCACCGATCTCGATGAAGCCCTGGAGTGGGGTCGCAGGCTGGCCGCGGCAATCACGCTGCCGATCGAGGTCCGGCCACTGCACGACAGTTAAATGAACGCACCCGTGACCACCGCGGCGATCGAGCGCGTGTTCGCCGAACATTACGGCCGCGCGGTCGCGACCCTGACCCGCGTCTTCGGTGACATTGGTGTCGCCGAGGACGCGGTGCAGGACGCGTTCACCGCGGCGGTGCAGCGCTGGCCGTCGGACGGGCTGCCGCCGAGCCCGCCCGGCTGGATCATCACGACCGCACGCAACCGGGCGATCGATCGGCTCCGCAAGGAAGCCGCCCGCGCGGACAAGTACGCCCAGGCCGCGTTGTTGCAGGCCGACACCGAACCGGCCGAGGAGGGTGCGGTGCGCGACGACCGCCTACGGCTGATCTTCACCTGCTGCCACCCCGCGCTGGCCCGCGCCGCCCAGGTGGCGCTCACCTTACGGCTGCTCGGCGGGCTCACCACTCCGGAGATCGCCCGCGCCTTCCTGACCTCGGAATCGACCATGGCGCAACGACTTGTGCGCGCCAAGGGCAAGATCCGCGATGCCCGCATCCCCTATCGCGTGCCCGCCGACGCCGACCTCCCGGCCCGGCTGCACGCCGTCCTCGCGGTCATCTATCTGATCTTCACCGAGGGACACACGGCCACCACCGGGGACAGCCTCATCCGCGCCGAGCTCTGCACCGAAGCGATCCGCCTCGGCCGCCTGCTCACCGAGCTCATGCCCGACGAACCGGAAGCCGCCGGACTGCTCGCTCTGATGCTGTTGACGGACGCACGCCGAGCCGCCCGCACCGCCACCGACGGATCTCTGATCCCACTGCCGGAACAAGACCGCGACAGCTGGGATCGCGAACGCATCGCAGAAGGTCACGCGATCGTGCGAGAGTGCCTGCGCCGCAACCAACCTGGGCCGTACCAGATCCAAGCCGCGATCAACGCCGTACATACCGACGCCCCGACCGCGGCCGCCACCGACTGGCCGCAGATCGTCCAGCTCTACGACCAACTGACCGTGCTGGCGCCGAGTCCGATCGTCGCGCTCAACCGGGCAGTAGCGGTCGCCGAAGTCGACGGGCCCGCCGTCGCGCTCTCGCTGCTCGACGATCTCGACCTCGCGAACTACTACCTGTACCACGCGATTCGGGCCGACCTTCTCGAACGTCTCGGCCGCACAACCGAAGCCGTGACCGCCGTCGACGCGGCGCTCGCCCGCACCGAGAATTCGGCCGAGCGAGCCTTTCTCGCCCGTCGCCGCCGAGCGTTGACCGAGAGCGACTGAATGCCGAGCACCCGATCTTCCGCGCCGTGATCGCCTCCGGCACTAGACACCGCTGATATCGACCAGCCGCTCCGGATGTTGACTACCATCGATAGCAGCGGCCAATGGCCGAAAGGGGGTCGCTATGTTCGAGAGATTCTCCGATCAGGCCCGTCGGGTGATCGTGCTGACGCAAGAAGAGGCACGAGAACACGGCCACGACTACATCGGCCCGGAGCACATGCTGCTCGCCATCCTGCGCGCCTGCGAGATCGGTTCCGCGGCCACCACCGCGCGTGCGCTGGCGGAGCTGGGCATCGAGCCCGCGGCGGCCAGGGTGCAGATCGCGCTGACGCCGGGGACGGCGGACTACAGCGTGTCCGGGAACATTCCCTTCACCAAGCAGGCCAGGAAGGCGCTGGAGAACAGCCTGCGGGAAGCGCGAGCGCTCAATCACGCGCACATCGAGGCGAGCGATCTGTTGCTCGCGTTGACCAGCACGGCCGACGACGACCCCGATACGCCGATCGCCGCCGCGGTCGACGCGCTGGGCCTCGGGCACGAGAAACTTCGCCGGGCCCTGGCAGCCGTCGCGACCCACCATGCCTCCGCACCGGTCAACCCGCGCTTCACCCCGCTGGTGCTGCGCGCGTTGGCCCGCGCCGACACCGAAGCCCATAAGACCAGCAACAGCAGAGCCGACACCGGGCACCTGATGCTCGGGCTGCTCGCGCACGAGGACGAGGTCGTACATCCCGCGCTGCGCGCACTCGGCATCGATCCGCAACAGCTCGCCACCGAAGTGCTCAACCGCTTGCCCCGCAAGGACTGACCAGCGGCGAGCATTACTGCTTTTGCACGACCCGCTCCCCTTGGCCCGGCTTCCAGATGGTGATACTCAGGTGGTCCTCCTCCACTTCGACGGTCGACGCGCTGCTCAGGTCGGCGACATAGAAGTGGTCGAACTCCTGACCCCGGATATCGAACCCGCTCTCCTCGAACAGGTCCTGCGCGAAACGAACGTGCACCTCCTTGTCCTGGACATCCACCACGGTGCCGAATAACTTCGCGTCACCGTCGCTGACCTTCGTATCGGTGGTGGCGGTGTGCAGACAGAAGCGCGGATCGCGGGCGAGATCGCGGAACTTGGTGGTGCCGGGCATGCCCGCGATCACCAGCATGTCCTCGAACAGCCGCGGCTCGATCGGACTGATTCGCGGAAACCCGTCCGAACGCAGGGTGCCGAGCATGCACAGGTTGCCTGCGGCGGCATGTCGGCGAACGAAGATCTCGGCGATGTGCGGTGCTTCTGCGGTGAACTCACTCCAAGTGGCCATATCGAGCACGATACGAGCAATTCTTGACATCTCCTGTCCAGTTTTCTGGCTAATCTCGACTGATGCGAGCAAGTCGACTGGTGCAGCTGCTGCTGATCCTGCAAACCCGCGGCCGGACCACGGCGGGCGAGCTCGCCAAGGAACTCGAAGTGTCGATACGTACCGTGTACCGGGACGTCGAGGCGCTGTCCGCCGCCGGCGTACCGGTCTACAGCGAGCCGGGTCGCGCGGGCGGCGTGCGTTTGGTGGACGGCTACCGGACTCGACTGACCGGCTTGACCACCGACGAAGCCGACGCCGTGCTGCTCGCCGGATTGCCCGGCGCGGCAGCCGATCTCGGACTCGGCACCGTGCTCGCCACCGCCCAGCTCAAAGTGCTGGCCGCCCTCCCGCCCGAATTGCGCGGCCGCGCAACCAGAATCGCCGAACGGGTACACATCGACGCACCCGGCTGGTTCCACCGCCCCGACGAGACACCCACGCTGAACGCCGTCGCCGACGGACTCTGGCACGATCGCAAGCTGCGGGTGCGCTACGGCCGCAAGGACAAGGTCGTCCACCGCACGCTCGACCCCCTCGGTTTGGTCATGAAGGCGGGCACTTGGTATCTGGTCGCACGCGACGGCACGGCGATCCGCTCCTACCGGGTCAGCAGGATTATCTCCGCCGAGCCGACCGACGAATCGTTCGACCGGCCAACGGATTTCGACCTGTCCACCCATTGGTCCACGGCCGCCGATGATTTCGCGCAATCGATGCTGCGGGTCCGGGCCCGCTGCCGGATCGCCGCCACGCATCTGCGAATGCTGCGGTTGATGAACGAACCGGTCGCGGTGGCTGAGGCACTGGCCACGGCGACCGAACCCGACGCGGCAGGCTGGGTCGAACTGACCCTGCCGTCGGAGTCGTACGAGGTGCTCGCCCACGGACTGCTGCCGCTCGGCGAATACGCCGAGGTGCTCGATCCGCCCGAATTGCGGGCGCGAGTAGCCGAAACGGCCGGTCGAATGCACGCGCTCTACAACGTTACTTAGGACAGTTGCGTTCCTAACGGTCTGCCATGCTGGATCGCATGTTGGAGACGTCGGCGCGCTTGCTCAGACTGCTCGCTTTACTACAGGCCCACCGCGACTGGACCGGCGCCGAACTGGCCGAACGACTGCACGTCACCAGCCGCACCGTGCGCCGCGATGTCGACCGGCTCCGCGAGCTCGGCTATCCGGTGCACGCCACCCAGGGCACCGGCGGCTACCGCCTCGGCGCGGGCGCGGCCCTCCCCCCGCTGCTGCTCGATGATGACGAGGCGGTCGCGGTAGCGGTCGGTCTGCGCAGCGCTTCGGACGGAACCGTGGCGGGCATCGAGGAATCGTCGCTGCGCGCGCTGACCAAACTCGAGCAGGTGCTGCCTCCGCGCCTGCGCCACCGCGTCCGTACCTTGCGCGGCGCCACCATACGAGTCAGTGCCCCCGGCACGGCGGTCGAACCGGAGACGCTGATGGCCGTCGCCGAGGCCTGCCAACGCCACGAACGCCTCCGCTTCGACTACCGCGCCCACAACGGCGCCACCACCGTGCGCACGGTGGAACCGCACACCCTGGTCCATTTCAGCCGCCACTGGTACCTGGTGGCCTGGGACGTCGACCGCGCCGACTGGCGCACCTTCCGCGCCGACCGGCTCACCCCGCGCATCCCCACCGGTCCGCGCTTCACCCCGCGCGAACCGCCGGAAGGCGATGTCGCCACCTATCTTTCGCACCAACTGTCCACCCGCGCCTGGCCGTACCAGGCCACCGTCCTGCTGCACACCTCCGCCGAGACCGCCACCCCGAACATCTGGCCGGGCATGGGCGTCCTCGAACCCGTCGACGCGGAAACCTGCCGCCTCCAGGTAGGTGCCGAAACACCCGACTCCCTCGTCTGGATGATCACCTCGGTGGACATCGACTTCACGCTGCTGTCCGGCCCGCCGGAACTGGTCACCGCCCTGCGCGCCCAAGCCACCCGCTGTCACCGTGCGCTGCGCGATTTCCCTGCGCAGGAACACGATTGAGCAGCGCCGCTAGCTGAACGTCATCTGAATCCCACCTCGGAGTACGGACAGGGTCAGCGCCCATCACGAGGCAACCAGCGAGATCGGTCCAGGATCCGGATCGTCAGCAGGTCCAGTCCAGCACCGGCGCAAGGGATTTGGCTTGCGCCGAGGCGGGGACAAGCCGCAGCGCCGCATTACGGATGGCGACGAGCGGCGGCGAGGACAGCTGCGCGATCGTGCCCATCTGGCGGGAACGGGCGACGATCATCTGAGTACGAGGCCTGCGCTCGCGGTCGTACCTGGTCAGGTCTGCGTCCTCGGTGGCGACCCGGGCGAGAATGACGGCGTCTTCGATCGCCTGACACGCACCCTGCCCCAGGTTGGGCGTCATCGCATGGGCGGCGTCGCCGACGAGGGCGATGCGATCCGCGACATAGGTTTTCAGGTCGGGAAGATCGTAGAGGTCGTGTTTGAGGACGGCGGACTCGTCGGCCGACGCGAGCAGCGACGGGATCGGCTCGTGCCAGGTACCGAACCGGCGGCGTAACTCGGCCAGACCGCCACCGGGAAGGCCCTCGGGCATGTTGACGACCGCGAAGCAGTAGACACGACCATCGGAAAGCCCGCCCAGGCCGAAACGTTCACCACGGCCCCAAGTTTCACCCAAACTGTTGATCGGCTCGGCGGGAGTGGTCACCAGCCGCCAAGCGGTGTAGCCGCTGTAGCGCGGGGCGACATCGCCGCAGACCGCACGTCGCACGACGCTGCGAATACCGTCGGCACCGACGACCAGGTCACCGGTGGAGGTACCGGCGGAGTGCACCACGGTGCCGTCGGTCCGCGCCTCGGTCACCGCGACACCTGCGCGCAGAACAGCTTCCGGAAGCGCCGCGAGCAGGATGTCCAGCAGATCGGCGCGGTGCATCATGATCGGGCTGCCGTACCGCGCGCGAATCCCTTCGACATCGATGCGCGACAGCCACCGCCCCGAGCTGTCCCGGATGCCCGACGAGCCTTCCTCGATGGCCCGCGCACGCACCTGTTCGCCGAGACCGATCGCATCCAGCGCGCGAAGTGCGTTCGGCCACAGCGAAATTCCCGCACCGACCTCGCTGATCTCGGGAGCCCGCTCCAGCACCTCCACCGTCCAGCCGCGCCGGCTCAATGCGACGGCGGTGGTCAGACCGCCGATTCCGCCGCCGACGATGATCGCCTTGGCCATCGTGACACCTCCCTCTCAGATCGTCACGAGCGTAAGCCGCCACCCACCGACCCGATCCACCGAGGACCTCGCGCGACCGCCGCGGTGGCCTCGCGACTGACGGGCACGCGCCGGTCCGGGGGCGCATCGATCGCGGGCGGCTCCGCCTGTACCGAACCTGTGACGGCCGCTGGATCGTGCCCAGCCCCGTCCTCTGTAGGAACGGCCACCGGCACGGACCTGGCCGGACCCTCGTAGGTTGGCGGGCCTTCCTCGCAATCCCCGGCAGGACCGGCCACTGCCAGACATACGGAGACGTGATCGACGTTCCCCACAATCTGAACAGTGCGGCCACCGCCCATTCGACCAATGCGCCCGACTCGTCTTGCGAGTCGGGCGCATTCGTTTCCGCCAATGGGATGATCAGTTCGGCGGCGGCCTGCGCCGCAAGGCAGTCGTCGGTCAGCTCAGCGAGGTCAACGAGATACTGCGGGACTCCCATCCTCCAGAGATCAAACGCCGCCTGATGAGGACGAAAACGCTGCTGGCCGAAACCGCTGCCACGATGTCGTGGGACTCCGGTCGTCAGAGCAAGGCGCAGCAGTACTACGCCGTGGCAGTCCGCGCAGCGAAAGAAGCCGACGACCCCGCACTGTGCGCGAACGCTCTGGCCGGGATGGCTCGACAGCTGCTTTCTCTCGACCACTACGGAATGGCTTGCCCGCGGGAGAGCGTCGAGCGGGAGCGAGCGGCGGACGCGCTTGAACTGATTCGGATCGCACAAGACCATTTCGGCGACCGGATCACTGCAACCGTCAACGCGATGCTTCACACGCGGGAAGCGTGGGCATACGGAAAGTTGGGGCGGCCCACGGCATTTCGCCGAGCCAGCGACAGGGCCCACGAAGCGCTCAGCAACTCGGATCCAAGCACCGATCCCTACTGGATCAACTACTTCGACACGGCAGAGCTGGCGGGGACAGTCGGCGGGCGGCTGCTGGAGATGGCGCGACGAGAACCCGCGTTCGCAACTGCGGCAGCCGAGCAGATTGACCAAGCTGTCAAGCTGCGCCGCCCGAACCGACGGCGCAGTGCCGCCTTGGACCAGCTGGGAATGTTGGAGGCTCGACTCATCGAGGGCGAACTGGAAGAAGCCTGCCGGATCGGAGAGACTGCGGTGGAGGCGGTGGGGAAAACAGCCTCAGATCGTGTTCAGAAGAAACTGATCAAGGTGTATCGCGCGACTGAACAGTTCGTGCAGGTGGGTCGTGTGGCTGAGCTGCGCGGTCAGATGAAGCCCTTGCTGGTCGCGACGGCATAGGAGGAGTTGGATTGGTGCGCATCGGAGTCACCGGGCACATGAACATCACCGAGAACACCGCGCCGCTGGTGTACGACGCGATCATGGAACTGCTTGCCGAGGAGGACTCGACCAACCTAACTGGTATCAGCTGCATTGCCCGCGGCGCCGACTCCGTTTTCGCTCAGGCCGTACTTGATGCAGGCGGCACGCTCGAAGTTGTGCTTCCGGCGCAGAACTACCGTGAGCGGAAAGTGAAGCCGGATCACGCCGAGTTGTTTGATCAGCTGTTGGGTAAGGCTGACGCTGTTCATGTAATGGACTTCCCGGACGTCGGCCGCGAAGCATACGAGGCTGCGAATGAAGCGATGCTTACGTCGTGCGACCGCCTGATCGCAGTGTGGGATGGTGGCGCTGGCGAGAAGGGCGGCACCGGCACCGTGGTAGAGCTAGCGCGCGACCGCGGTGTCCCGGTCGCGATCGTTTGGCCTGACGGCTCGAAGCGCAGTCAGTAGCGGCCGTCTGCGTCGGCCGGCGGGGGCGTGTAGTCCTCACCCTGATCGAATGCCTCGAGCACATCGAGCATCCGGGCGAGCACGATTTTCGGTGGCTCACCCGGCTGGAACACGACGTTCGGTAGTTCATGCGGCGTACCGCGGCGACGTCCGCGAGGGGCTCTCCGAGGAATCTGGCGAGTTGTTCGTCTGTGACCGGCTGGGTTGCTTTGTTGCGTGTCGACTACCGCGAGCACGAGGGCTTGCTGCTCGGCGGTCATCAGGTCTTCGGGCTCGGTCATTCTGGGGGTGCCAGGGCCTTGTCATAGGCGGCCATCGCGTCGCGGATGATGCCCGCCATTTTGCTCATGTGATCACGGGGGAGCTATTCGCCGCGTATGGAGTGGCGGTCGAGTGTGGATGCCACCTGGTCGAGCGCGAAACGCGCGGACCGGATCTGGTCAAACATGACCAGGGTTGTACCAGTCGGCACCGACAGAAATCACCCCGAACGGATGTGTTCGGGGTGATTCCGTAAGCCAGTTGGTCCTGCCGCTACATGATCGCGAACCGTGATCGGTAACGGCTTCTAATGACACGCATTAGGAACTGCTCGCGCTGTTATTGGGAGACCTGACCTAGTCGTCGTCGTCCTTCTTCTGAGGGCTGCCGCCAGTCTCTTCGCTTTTGGGCATGTCGGCAGAGGCTTGCAAGCCTTCCACTGCTGCCTTCTCCGCCTGATCCGCTCTGTCGGCAAGCTCTGCATCCTTGGGCCTGTCGGCTGCGGCAGNGAGGTGGCAGCGTCAGCGGCATCAGCAGCGGCGCGGGCGGCGGTAGCGGCGTCGGCTGAGGTGGTGGCGGCTGCTGCGTCGGCAGCGCGGGCAGCGGCGTCAGTTGCTGCGGCGTCGGTGGCTTCAGCGGCGGCAGCGTCGGCTTCGGCGCGGGTGGCGTCTCCGGCGGTGCGGGCGACGAGCTCGGCGTCGGGTGGGTCTTCGGCGGCAAAGGCGTTGGCGTCGGCGCGAGC
Source organism: Nocardia suismassiliense (assembly GCF_900269665.1). Lineage (GTDB taxonomy): Bacteria > Actinomycetota > Actinomycetes > Mycobacteriales > Mycobacteriaceae > Nocardia > Nocardia suismassiliense. The sequence goes on along the minus strand of NZ_LT985361.1, from coordinate 3,003,225 downwards.
TTTGGTGGCGGTGGCGCGGGCCTGTGCGGCGTCGCCAACGACCTTGCGGATGGCGGTGGTGGCGGTGGCGGCGCGGGTGGCGGCGCTGTGGGCACGCTTACAAGCCGAGATGATAAGCGGTTTGTCCGCGTCGTCCTCGACCTTGGTACCTGTGCACTGTCCTTCCCCAGTTGGTGCTGCAGTCGCCGAGACCGCGGTGCCGATCCCTGCACCCAGCACGGCCGCGGTCACCGCGACCACCGAACACATCTTCCGCACACGAGCTGCCATGCCAACCTCCTGTGACGACGACGAATGACAAGCAAGGACACCGGACGATCTCCATCCAGCAGGGAAGCATCAAACCTGATCAGTATTCGGCACCACCCACGCCACGGACTGGTGACACACCCAGCGCTACACCACGCCCCCAAGAACCTCGCGCACGTGACCGAAAAGATCAGCGATTGGCGCGCCGATCGGATTAAGCCTGCTCAGAACGGGGGTCCCGATGACGGACAGAAACGGCGACGAGCATTCCGCCCCTCAGCGAACCGAGGGTCAGTACGTCCTCTCACCTGCGACATTGCTGGCGGTCTCGATCAGGCCGAGCATTTGCAGCAGGGTGCGCTTGTCGTCGTTTAGGGCGTGCGGGGTGACCAGGCGCCTGATTTTGGTCTCCGTTTCGCTGGGGATGTCGGCGAGGTGGAGACCGTTGTCGGTCTCCACCTCGCATCAGCTGGTCTGCTCCGCTGGCGCGGCGGCCATGGCCATGGTGATTTGATCCACGACCTGTTGTGCGTGCGTCAGGTCCGCGACGTCGACGCGGACCGTCAGATCACAGTTGTCCGGATCTTCAGCGATGGTGCGTTCCCAGAACATCACCACCAGCAGGTGTGCGTTCGGATGACCGGGGACATAGGAACCGACCACGAACCGGTTGTCGCGGGTCTTCCACACGCCAGGGGCGACATCGCCGTCGCGGTCGGAGATTTCGGTGCCGGCTCGTGTGAACTGGCCCGTTATGTCGAGCTACCAGACTCGGAAGCCGTGGTGCGGGGCGGCAGCGCGCTCCGGCGAAACGCCGAAGCGGGGCCGGACTGGGCGGGACCGCTCGTCGCTTCCGACGGGCGGCTGTGCCACGAGTTGTCCGGCCCCGCAACGGACCTCGACACCGCGGACCCGAGGGTCCGCGCAATTCAGCTGACGATCGCGAACAGGATCGCCGCGACCGCGAAACTCACCACGGACAGGATCGTTTCGAGCACGGTCCAGGTCTGCAGGGTCTGCTTGACGGTCAGGTTGAAGTACTTCGCGATGATCCAGAAGCCGCCGTCGTTGACGTGGCTGAGGATGATCGAGCCCGCGGCGATGGCCATGGCGATCAACGCGATCGACATCTGCGAGTAGTTCTGGCTCGCCACCAGCGGGGCGACGATGCCGCCCGTGGTGACGATCGCGACGGTCGCCGAGCCCTGGGCGATGCGCAGCCCGCAGCTGATGATGTAGGCGAGCACGATCACCGGCAGCCCGGCCGCGGACATGGTGTCCGCCAGGGCGGTGCCGATGCCGGTGGCGGAGATGACCTTGCCGAAGAAAGCGCCCGCGCCGACCACCAGCAGCAGCATGCCCACCGGCCGCAACGATTCCGCGGTCAGCTCACTGAGCTCCTGCACGGTGGACCCGCGCCGCACGCCGAGCACGTAGAACGCGATCAGCACCGCGATGAGCAGCGCCACCGCGGGCGTGCCGAAGAACGTCAGCACCTGCAGCAGCTGCGAGTCCTTGTCCAGCATTTGGGTTCCGAAGGTGGCACCCAGGATCAGCACCAGCGGAATGGCGATGATCGCGCCGATCAGCCCGACCGAAGGCGGTGTGACCGTAACGGTCTTCGTCGCGACCCCACCGGAACCGTCGGAGACACGCTCCCCCTCATCGGGAGCGGTCTGCTCATCTTCCTTGCGCACCAGGAACTCGTCGGGCACCTCGACGTGTATCCGCTTGCCGATGTAGCTGCCCCACACGAGACCCGCTGCCACGAATCCCGGCAGGCCACAAACGAATCCCATCAGGATCAACCAGCCGAGGCTGACGCCGAGCAGCCCGCCCAGGGCAACCGGGCCCGGGTGTGGCGGCAGGAAGGCGTGCGTCATCGACAGACCCGCGAGCATCGGCATCGCGTACAGCACCAGCGAGCGGCCACCGCGCTTGGCGGCCACATAGATCAGCGGCGCGAGCACGAAGATGCCGATGTCGAAGAACACCGGGATGCCGAAGATGAGCCCGAGCAGGCCCATGGCGAACGGAGCGCCCTTCTCGCCGAACAGGTTCAGCAGCTTGCCGGTCAATACGTCGGCGCCGCCGGAGCGTTCGAGTATCGCGCCGAGCACGGTGCCGAGCCCGATGATCACCGCGATGTGCCCGAGGATGCCACCGAAGCCGGTCTCCAGCAGGGAATCACCGGCCTTGATCGCGGTGCCGACGATCTTCGACACCGGCAGCCCGGCGGCGAGCGCCAGCCCGAGTCCGGTGAGCAGCAGCGCGATGAACGGCTCCAGCTTGACCTTGATGATGGCGAACAGCAACACGGCGATCGCCAACCCGCAGAGCACAAGCAGCCCCGGGGTTGTGGTGCGCAGCCAATCAACGGCGCCCATGTGGACCTCTCAATTCATGGATCGAACGAACGATGCCGCACGAGTAGCGATTTCGGACCAGCGGCCCGCGGCGACATCGGAAGGGGAAACAACGTCGGTACCCGCCGTGACGGCAATCGCGCCCGCGGCCAGGAATTCGGCGGCGTTCCCCGCATTGACGCCCCCGGAAGGGATGAGCGCCACGTCAGGGAATGGACCACGCAGGTCCTTCAGGTAGCCGGGGCCGAGTGCCCTGGCGGGGAAGATCTTCACCGCCGCCGCGCCGAGATCGAGCGCGGTGAGCACCTCGCTCGGCGTGAAAGCGCCCATCACGACCGGGATGTCGTGCTGCGCGGCGACTTCGGCGACATCGGTGCGTAGTCCCGGCGTGACCAGGAACCGCGCGCCACTGTCGATGGCGGCCTTGGCTTGTTCACCGGTGAGCACGGTGCCGACACCGAGCACCGCACCCTCGGCCGCGGCAGCCGTAGCGAGATAGCCCAGCACACCCGGCGTGGTGAAGGTGAGTTCCAGCGCCCGGATCCCGGACGAGGCAAGCGCTTCGGCGAGCGCGACCGGATCGGGGATCTCCGGTGCGCGCACCACGCTCAGCACGCGGTCGGCGCGGATGACCTCGATGGCCGAGGTACTCAAGATGACTCCTTTCGCGAGGCGTCCATGCGCAGCGCGCGTCCGGCGAGAGTGCCGGTGGGCGCACCGTTCTCGATGGCGAACTCGCCGTTGACGAGCACGTGCCGGATGCCGCGCGCCTGCTGCTTCGGATTGTCGAAGGTGGCGGTGTCCACCACGGTGGCAGGGTCGAACACCACCAGATCGGCGGCGTAGCCGGTACGGACCAGGCCGCGGTCACGCAGCCGTAGCCGAGCGGCGGGCCGGCCCGTCAGGTGGTGCACACAGTCTTCGAGCTCGAGCACACCGAGTTCGCGAACGTAGTGGCCCAGGTAGCGCGGGAAGGTGCCCCAGGCGCGCGGGTGCGGCCGAGCCGGAGCGAGCAGCGCGTCACTGCCGCCCATGTGCCCGGGGTGCACCATGATCGCGCGCACGTTCTCCTCGTGCCCGACGTGTTGCAGGATGCTGGTGGCCAGCTGATCGCGGCGCAGCAGTTCGAAGAACACCTCGACCGGCGCCATGTCGCGCTCGGCGGCGATCTCGTCCAGCCGCTTGCCGACGTAGCCTTCGAGTTCCGCGTTGCCCACGCCGCTGATCTGGATGGTCTCCCACTCGACGGTCACGCCGTGACAGCCGTCGGACCCGTTCACGTTCACATCCACGGCAATTCGCGCCCGCGTCTCGGGATCGTCGAGGCGGGCAAGGGCCGCGTCCGGGCCGCCGGACATCGCCCAGCTCGGCAGCAGCGCCGACAGTGTGGTCGCGCCAGGAAGATACGGGTACGTGTCCAGGGTGATGTCGCAGCCCGCGGCGCGCGCGGCGTCGATCAGTGCCAGGAATTCCGGTGCGCGGCCACGATTCACGTGGAAGTTCATGGTGGCGTGGGTCAGGTGCAGCGCGCAGCCGGTGCTCTTGGCCAGCTCGATCATCTCCGCGTACGCCTCCAGCGCGCCCGCGCCGTAGGACCGGGTGTGCGGCGCGTAGAACCCGCCGAACTCGGCGACCACCGTGCACAGCGCCGCCAATTCACCGGTGTCGGCGTACATCCCGGGCGTGTAGGTGAGCCCGCTGGACATGCCGACCGCGCCCTCGCGCAAGCCCTGCGCGAGCAGCTCCTGCATGCGGACGATCTCCGCCGCCGTCGCCGGACGCTGTTCGGCGCCGACCACGAGCAGCCGCAACGTGCCCTGCGGCACCAAATAGGCTGCGTTGGGCGTGATCCCGCGATCGAGCCGGTCCAGGTACTCGCCGACGGTGCGCCAGGAGAAGTCGAGATCGGCGGGATTGCCGTTCCACCCGGCGATTTGGCGCCGCACCACCGCGAGGGTGGCGTCGTCGATCGGGGCGTAGGACAGCCCGTCCTGCCCGATCACCTCGGTGGTTATGCCCTGGCTGACCTTCGGGAAGTGCCCGGGTTCGGTCAGTAGATGCAGATCGGAGTGGGCGTGCATGTCGATGAAGCCCGGGCACAGCGCGGCACCCGGACCGGCATCGATGACCCGGTCCGCACCGGAGATACTGCCCGGCTCGGCGATGCGCGAAATCCGCCCCTGCTCGACGAGCACGTCGCCGCGGTAGCTCGGCGCACCGGTGCCGTCGATGATGTCGATGTCGCGAAAGAGTAAGTCCGTCATGATCCGCAGCTCAGAAGAAGGTGTGCAGGAAGTCGACGACCCGCGGCGACGGCGCGTCGGCGTCATCGATGACCGGGATGAGCCGCCACTTGTCGAAGGCGGTACAGGGATGCGACAGACCGAGCCGCACCACGGCGCCGACCGGCAGCTCGGTGCCCGGGGGCAGCCGCAGGAACGTGTGCTGGTCGTTCAGCGCGGATACCGTCGCGGCCGGGTCCAGCGCCGAACCTTCCGGTCCCGCAACGCGTTGCGGGACCGGAAGCCCCTCATCGAAGGGCAGGTCGCGCCTGCCCGCGTCCAGCAGCGCCAGTTCCGGCTCCGGACGCGACAGCGTGCGCGCCCAGCCGTGCATAGCCGAACGGAGCGGCTTTTCGCTGCGCGTCGCGGCGAACGGGGAGATGCCCGCGTAGAAACCGTCGTCGTGAATGATGTACGCGCCGGAACGCAGCACCACCGAGGTCGGAACACCCTGTGCGCCTTGCTCATCGGCGAGGCCCGCCAGATGTTCGACCACCAGGTCCGGGTATGCACTGCCGCCAGCGGTCACGATCGCACCGTCCGGATACTGTCCGGCGGCGGCGATTTCACGGTGCAGGCGGGCGAGTTCGTCGAGGTAGTGCCGTACCGTATCGGTGGCTCCAGGCGTACGGTCGTGTGCGAGTGCGCCCTCGTAGCCACCGACACCGGCCAGCGTGAGTCGCTCGGCGTCGGTGATCGCCGCCGCGACCTCCCGCGCCTGTTCGACCGTGCGTGCGCCGGTACGGCCGTGCGGCCCACCGAGTTCCACCAGCACCCGGACCTGAGCCGTACCCGGCGCGGTCCGCAGGTGCTCGTCCATCAGCACGACGGTCTCGACGCTGTCCGCCCAGCAGACGAACTCGAAGGAAGGATCCTGCGCCGATTCCGCTGCGACCCAATGCAAGCCGACCGGGTCGACAAGCGCGTTGGCCAGCAGGATCCGGCCGACCCCGAACGAGCGCGCCACCTGCACCTGCCAGATGGTGGCCAGCGTGATGCCCCAGCAACCCGCGGCCAGCTGCTGCGCCCAGAGCTGCGGCGACATAGTGGTTTTGCCGTGCGGCGCGAGTTGCACGCCCGCGGCACTCGCCCAGTCGGCCATGACGGCGACGTTCGCCTCGACGGCCGACCGGTCGATGGTCAGCAGCGGCGTCTCGAACTGCGCGAGCTCCGGTGCGGTGGCGAGGAATTCGCGCACGGTGCGACCCCAGGCGGCGGGCGGCAGCCCTTTGTGCTCGGGACCGAGCGTCCGGTCTCCGAGTCCTGCTACGACGTCTTCGTCGATCGCCACGGCATTCCTTCCCAGCGAATTCGCGTGTTCTTACATAGCATCTCGCTATTGCATATTCTGCAATGCTTGTTGCGCATCGTGTTTCGTGTGGTTATTCTGCACGGGATGGCCGGTGGCCGCAAGCACAGGAAGGAGATCGGTGTGACGTGGCCTACGTCGACCCGCCCACGGGCGGTAACCGTCGGCGAGGGACTTGCCGTGCTGGTCGCACAGCCGGGACCCCTGGAGGAGTCGGAGATCTTCGAGCGGACGGCGGGCGGTGCGGAGGCGAACGTGGCCACCGTACTGCCGCAGCTGGGGGTCGACACGGCCTGGTTGTCGCGGGTGGGCGACGACGGATTCGGCCGATACCTGCTCACCCACCTCACCGAACGCGGCGTCGACGTGTCGGCGGTGGTCACCGATCCCGGCAGGCCGACCGCAGTATACGTCAAGGAGCGCGGGAGCGGCTCGGGCAAGGCCACCGACCTGGCCGAACGGGCGAGCCGGATGCTGTACTACCGGACCGGCTCCGCGGCCAGCGCACTGTCCCCGGCCGACCTCGCCGCCACCCCGGCAGCGCGGCTGCTCGCGAACTGCGACCTGGTCCACTTCACCGGGATCACCACCGCGCTCTCGGCGTCGGCGACCGCGCTCACCGAGGCCCTGCTGGCGCTGCCCCGCGAGGGCAGGCTGGTGAGTTTCGACCTGAACTTCCGGCCCACGCTCTGGTCCGGGCGCGCCGAGAAACCCGCCGACGTACTCGCCCGGCACGTGCGCGGCTGCGACGTGGTCTTCCTCGGCGCGGACGAGGCCGGCGCCGTGTTCGGCACCGACGACGCCGACGAATTGCGCGCGCTGTTCCCGGAACCCCCGCAGCTGATCGTCAAGAACGACGCGCACTCGGTCACCGGATTCGACGGCGCGCACCGCGTCGAGGTGCCCGCGCTCGGGCTGGAGGTCACCGAACGCATCGGCGCGGGTGACGCTTTCGCCGGCGGTTATCTCGCCGCGCTGCTGCACGACCGGTCGCTGGCGCAGCGACTGCGCTTCGGCCACCTCTGTGCCGCCGCCGCGCTCACCGGAACCGGTGACGGCGCGCAACTGCCCGCACCGGCGATACTGGAACGGTTGGCCGCGGTGGACGAAACCACCTGGGCCGAACTGCATTACAACGATACCGTCATCGAGAATGTGGCCTCATGAGCAAGGAATCACGCCATGAGTCACCCTGAAGTCAGCGAGTCACAGTCATGAGTCAGAGTTTGTCGCGTGCGTTGACCATTCTTGTTGCCCTCGGCGAGGATTCGCGATCGCTGGACCAGTTGGCGACCCAGCTCAGCGTGCACAAATCGACGGTGCTGCGGCTGCTGCAGACGATGGAGGCGCAGCGCTTCGTCACCCACGACAGTCAGCACAAGTATGTGCTCGGGTCGCGGCTGTTCGAACTGGCCAACCGCACACTGGAGCAGCGCGACGTACGCACGCTCGCGCGGCCGCATCTGAGCGCGCTCAACGCCGACACCAGACAGACGATCCATCTCGCCACCTACGAGTCCGGCGATGTCATCTACATCGACAAGCTCGACGCCACCCAGAGTGTGCGGATGTACTCGCGGGTGGGCCGCCCGGCCCCGCTGCACTGCACCGCCGTCGGCAAGGTGCTCATCTCGTCGCTGCCCCGCTCGGAATGGCGGGTCATCGCCGAGAAGATCGACTTCCACCCCTTCACCGAACGAACCATCCGCACCCCCGAGCGCTACCTGATCGAGCTGGAAAAGGTTGCCGCCCTGGGTTATGCGGAAGACCACGAGGAACACGAGAGCTTCGTCAACTGCATCGGCGTCCCGGTGCGCAACGGCACCGGCGCGGTGGTCGCCGCCGTCTCCATGTCGGTGCCGGACATGCTGCTCGACCACGACCAGGTACTGGCCCAACTGCCGCGGGTTCGCGCGGCGGCCGACGCCATCTCCGCCGAGCTCGGCTGGATTCCCGGCCGAGCCACCACCGCCACGAAAGGCTGACCATGAGTGAGAAGATCGCCGTCCGCACCACCGACGCACCCGCACCCGCGCACACGTTCTCTCAGGGTGTCCGCAAGGGACCGTTCGTGCAGGTCTCTGGACAGGGTCCGGTGGACCCGATCACCAACGAGTACCTGTACCCGGGCGATGTTGCGGCGCAGACCATCCGCACGCTGCAAAATGTGAAGGCGATCGTCGACGCGAGCGGGGCGACGTTCGACGATGTGGTGATGCTGCGCGTCTACCTGACCACCCGCGACGACTTCGCCGCGATGAACGAGGCCTACGGCGAGTTCGTCAGCGCGAACACCACCGGCGACGTATTGCCCAGCCGCACCACCGTTTTCACGGGACTGCCGCGCGCGGAGATGCTCGTCGAGATCGACGCGATCGCGATCGTCACCGAGTAACGCGACACCGCGCACCAGAACGAAACAAGCCGCCCCGACCCACGAATGGGTCGGGGCGGCTTTGCCGCGTCGCGTAGTCAGCCGCGACGCGGAGCCTCGATTCGGCTGCCGCCGTCAGACTTTGGCAGCCAGTTCTTTGTCGATGGAATCGACGTCCGCGTCTTCGTCGGCGGCGGCGGGCACCACGTGGTCCGGCAATTCGCGGCCGACCATGCCCGCGCCGGGGATCGCGTCCAGCAGCTGGCGAGTGTACGGATCGGCCGGTGCGGTCAGCACCTCCTCGACCGGGCCCTGCTCCACCACCCGGCCGTCGCGCATCACGACGACCTCGTGGGCCAGCGCGCGCACCACCGCCAGGTCGTGCGAGATGAACAGGTAGCTGACGCCCAACCGCTCCTGCAACGACGCGAGCAGCGTCAGGATCTGGTCCTGCACAAGCACATCCAGGGCCGACACCGCCTCGTCACACACCACGAGCCGCGGCTCGATGGCGAGTGCGCGAGCGATCGCGACACGCTGCCGCTGGCCACCAGAGAGCTCGTTCGGGTACCGGTGCGCCATCGCCGCGGGCAGCGCGACCTGCTCCAGCAGTTCGGCGACCCGCGCCCGGCGAGACTCGCGATCACCGATACCGAAGGCGCGCAACGGTTCCGCGATCAACCGCTCCACCGTCCACATCGGATCCAGCGAGGCGTACGGATCCTGGAACACCGGCTGCATCGACAGCCGCGCCGCGCGCAACTGCGCACCGCGCAGCCCGACCATGTCGACGCCGTTCAGCTTGATCGAGCCGGACGTGACGGGTACCAGGCCCAGCACCATCCGCGCCGTCGTGGTCTTGCCCGAACCCGACTCACCGACGATCGCCGTGGTGCGGCCACGGGCGATGGTGAACGACACATTGTCGACAGCGCGCAGCACCCCACCGCGGCCGCGGATCCGGTACTCCTTGCTGATGCCGGAGACCTCGAGGATCGGAGAATCCTTGAGGGACTTGGCAACTGTCGACTCGGCGGCAGGCTTCTCGACGGAGACCTTCTCGTCGGCGGACGTGTCGACGGCCTTCTCGACGGAGACCTTCTCGTCGGCGGACATGTCGACGGCCTTCTCGACGGAAACCGCTTCGTCGGCGGTCTTGTCGGCGGCGGCCTTGTCGACGGAAACCTTTTCGTCGGAAGGCTTCTCGTCAGCGGTCTTCGCGACAGAGGCTTCCCCGTCGACGGCTACCGTCTCGTCGACGGCCTTGGCATCAGCGGCTTCGTCTTCAGCGGCCTTGTCGCCACCAGCCTTCTCGTCGGCCTGCTCATCGACAGCCTTCGCACCAGCCGCTTCGTCGCCGGCAGCCTTATCGCCAGCCACCTTGTTGTCGGTGCCGCTTTCGTCGGCAGCCACTGTGACGCCGGCCTTCTCAGCGACCACCGTCTCGTCGGCTACCTTGCCGTCGGCAGCCTTCTCGTCCGACGGCTTGTCGTCAGCCGTCTTCTCATCAGCGGCCTTTGCAACAGCGGCTTCCCCGTCGACGGCCTTCTCATCAGCTGCCGTCTCGTCGGCAGCCTTCGCATCAGCGGCGTCGTCTTCAACGGCCTTGTGGTCGGCCACCTTGCCATCGGCGATCTTTTGGTCGATGGCGTCTTCGTCGGCAGCCTTGTCGTCAGCGGCCTTGTCGTCAGCAGCTGTTTCGTCAGCAGCCTTTTCATCTGCGCCGGTGCCGACAGATGCCTTCTTCTCGGCAACCTCTTCAGCCACCTTCGCGGCGGCAACCTTGCCGTTGACAGACTTCTTGGCGGCACCCTTCTTACCGGCGCCCTTGCCTTCGTCGACCTTCGTGTCGGCGGCCTCGGCAACAGCCTTGTCCTCGACCGGCTTTGAATCATCGACCTTGTCGGCAGTCGCCTCGTCGGCAGCGACCGCGTCATCGGCGGCCGGCTCCGTCGCCACAGCGTCTTCGCTTCCCGCAGCAGCCTTCTCGCCGGTGCCCTCGACAACCGTGCCGTCGACAGCCGTGGCATCACTCTCGGCGACCACACCTTCAGCCGCCTCGACCGCCTGATCCGCGACCACCGGATCAGCCCGCCGCGGCGCGATCAACGCAGGCGCCGCCGCGACCAACCGCCGTGTGTACTCCTCCTGCGGATCCGTCAAAACCTGTCGCGCAGGACCGGATTCGACGATCTTGCCGTCGGACATCACGACCACCCGGTCGGCCCGCTCGGCGGCGAGACCCAGGTCGTGGGTCACCAGCAGCAGCGCGGTGCCGAGTTCCTGGGTCAGCTTCTCCAGGTGGTCCAGGATCTGCCGCTGCACGGTCACGTCCAGGGCCGAGGTGGGCTCGTCGGCGATCAGCAGGTCCGGCCGGCAGGCCAGGCCGATGGCGATGAGCGCGCGCTGGCGCATACCGCCGGAGAACTCGTGCGGATACTGCCGCGCCCGCCGGGCCGGTTCGGGCAACCCGGCCTGCCCGAGCAGCTCGATGGCGCGTTCCTTCGCCTCGCGGCGTGAGCAGATCTTGTGCGCGAGAAGGGTTTCCGAGACCTGGCGACCTACCCGTGCGACCGGGTTCAGGTTGGACATCGGGTCCTGTGGTACCAGCCCGATCTCCTTGCCGCGCAGTGCGCGCAGCACCTTCTCGTCGGCGTGGGTGATGTCCGCGCCGCGCCACCGAATGGTGCCGCCGGTGACCCGGCCGGAGCCGGGCAGCAGACCCATGATGGCATGTGCCAGTGTCGATTTGCCGGATCCGGAGGCACCGACGATGGCGACCCGCTCCCCCGGCTGGACCACCAGGTCGGCGCTCTGCACGGCGGTCACGTCGCCGAACGACACCCGCAGATCACTGATCTCCAAGAGTGGTTCTGTCATTGCGGGCTCCTTCAGCGCCGTGTCTTCGGGTCGAGAGCGTCCCGCAGGGCGTCGCCGAAGAGGTTGAATCCCAAGCAGATGATCGCGAGCGCCACACCGGGGAAGATGCCCGGCCACGGCGTGCGGAGCAGGTATTGCTGCGCGTCGGACAGCATGATGCCCAGGCTGGGCGCGGGCGGTTTGATGCCGAGGCCGAGGAAGGACAGGATCGCCTCGCCGAGCACCGCCGTCGGCATGATCACCGTGGCCTGCACGATGATCGGGGCCAGCGAGTTGGGCAGGATGTGCTCACCGAGGATGCGCCAGGACGGCACGTCCATCGTGTTGGCGGCGAGCACGAAGTCGGTTTCCTTGAGCCGCAACGTTTCCGCGCGCACCACCCGCATCATGATCGGCACCTGGGCGATGCCGAGCGCGATGGCGGCGTCGGCGAGACCGCCGCCGTTGATCGCGGTCAGCCCGACCGCCAGGATGATGAAGGGGAACGCGAGCAGCACGTCGGACAGGCGCGACAGCACCATGTCCGCGGTCCGCCAGTAGCCCGACAGCAGGCCGAGCGGCACGCCGATGAGCACCGCGCACAGCACCGACAGCACGCCGACCTGAAGCGAGGCCCGGGTGCCGTAGAGCACCCGGGAGAAGATGTCACGACCCAGATCGTCGGTGCCCAACAGGAATCCGACGGTGCCCGGCTGCTGGAACGGCGTCGAGAAGTGCACCTCACTCGGCGAGTACGGCGCGAGCAACGGCGCGAAAACGCCTACGAAGATCACGATCAGCAGCAGCACCGCGCCGACCATGCCGAGCGGGTTGTGCCACAGCTGGCGCAGCACGCGGCCGCGCACCGCAGCCAGCGGCGGGGTCTGCAGGACCGGGTTCGGTTCGGCGGTGGTGGTCGTCTCGACGACCGGGGTGTCGGTGACTGTCATTGCGCCCTCCCGGACACTCGCACGCGGGGGTCGATCACCGTGTACAGCACATCGACCAGCAGGTTGATCACGATGTAGGACGCGGCGATCACCAGGATGACCGCCTGGATCACCGGGTAGTCGCGGGTGAACACCGAGTCGAGGGTGAGCTTGCCCATGCCGGGCAGGCTGAAGATGCGCTCGGTGACCACCGCGCCCGCGATGAGCCCGCCGAGCTGCAGGCCGACGATCGTGGTGACCACGATCAGGCTGTTGCGCAAGCCGAATCGGAAGATGACGGCGCCGCGGCTGAGGCCCTTGGCCCGGGCCGTGCGCACGAAGTCGGCGGTCAGCGTCTCCACCATCGACGAGCGGGTCTGGCGCTGCACCACCGCCGCGTGCGCGAGGCCGAGGATGATCGCGGGCAGGGTGAGGAAGTAGAGGCCGCGCAGCGGATGCTCGAACGGCGAGACGTACCCCGAGGCCGGGAACCAGTTCAGCTGCACCGACAGGTAGAGCACCGCGAGGATGCCGACCCAGAAGGTGGGCACCGACAACGCCATCAGCGAGAACCCGTTGGCCGCCCACTCGGGCCAGCGACCGCGGTACACCGCCGCGAGCACGCCGCCGATCACGCCGGCCAGCACCGCGATGATCATGGCGTACAGCGCAAGCTGCATGGTCACCGGCAGCGTGGTGCCGATCATGTCGATCACCGGCGTGCCGGTGCGGATCGACTTGCCGAAGTCACCGGTCAGCGCGTGCGTGACGAACTCGAAGTACTGCACCGGCAGCGACCGGTCCATCCCCAATTCGGCACGCACCGCGGCGAGGGCGGCCTCGTCGGCCTGCTCGCCCGCCAGCGTCGTCGCCGGATCACCGGGCAGCGCGCGCACCCCGATGAAGACCACGATCGAGGCGAGCACCAGCGTGACAGCGGACTGCCACAGACGGTGGAACACATACTGCAACATGGATTTTCAGCCCTTCCGATCCGCGACGAACGCGGCCTTGCCGAGCCGGACAGCGCCGTCGGCGTACACCTCGATGCCCGTCACCCATGTCGAGTGCACGGTCAAGTTACGCAGACGGTAGGTGTAGATATACGGGTTCTCCCGCTGAATGAATCGCACCGCCTGCTCATATAACGCGCCGCGTTGCGCGGCGTTCGTACTGTGTGCGGCCCAGCCCAGGAGGTCGTCCAGGATGGGCGAGTTGTATCCGCTGTAGTTACCGTTGGAACCGGTGGTGAGGAACCGGGCGGTGTTGCCGTCCGGGTCGATGCGGCCGGACCAGCCCAGCAGCAGGGCCTCATACGTGCCGCGCTTCTGCGCGTCCAGCATCGTCGAGTACTCGGCGGGCACGAGCCGCAGATCGAAGCCACCCTCCGCGACGCTGTCCCGCAACGCCTGCGCGTACCGGAGATGGTCGGGCACGTTCATCACTTGCAACGTGACCGGGTACGGCAGCTGCACGCCCGCCTCCTGGAGCAGCTCCCTGGACCGCGCCGGGTCGAAGGCCGGGCACGCCGTGCTGACGCGGGTGGCGTACGAGGTTCGGGGCGCGATCGGTGTGCAAGCGGGCTCGTACCAGTTGTTGAACGCCTTCTCGACCAGTTTCTGCCGGTCGATACTCAGCGACAACGCCAGCCGGACGCGGGCGTCCTTGGCGATCGCGGTATCGATCGGCTTGATCGGTTTACCCGCACCGTCGACATTGCCGATATTGATATACATCCCCTGGAAACCGAACGATCCCGAGGTCAGCACGCGCAGCTGCGGCAGTTTGGCCAGTGTGTCCACGTCCTGCGGGGACATGGTGTCGGCCACTTGGATGTCACCGGAGCGCAGGTTCGACTCGCGCATCTTCGGATCGGTCATGATCCGGTAGGTGATCGAATCGAAGTGCACGTTCTTCGCGTCGTAGTACAGCGGGTCGCGTTCCACCTCGATCGAGGTCTGCGGCACCCGCTTGACGAACTTGAACGGGCCGACGCACACCGGGTGATCGCCGAAGTTCTTGTCCTTCTCCTTCAGCGCGGTGGGCGACATGATCATCCCGGCGCGGTCCGCGAGCGCGGCGGTGAGCGGCGCGAACGGCTGGTTGTACCGGATCACCACGTGCGTCGAGTCGGCCGCCTCGATCTCGCTGATCGCACCCATCTCACCGGTGCGCTGGGAGCCTTCCATCTTCCAGTGCCTGGTCAGGCTGGTCTCGACCGCGTCGGCGTTGAACGCGGTGCCGTCGGCGAACTGGATCCCGCTACGCAGCGGGATGGTCACCGTCAGACCGTCCGAGGAGATGTCGGGCAGGGCGGTGGCCAGCTGGGGCACCAGGTTGCCGGACGCGTCGTTGTCGTAGAGCTTCTCGCAGACCGTGCTCATGACATAACGCATGTAGAGCGAGCTGGATGTGGTCGGATCGAGCTTGTCGGGTTCGTTCGACAGGCCCATCACCAGATCACCGCCCTCACGCACCGGCTGCGTGCCTACGGGTGTGCCGTAATCGTCGACGTGCGTTGCGGTCTCGGTGGTGTGTTGCGTCGGTGCGCAGGCAGCGAGGACGGCGGCGACGACACCGAGCACCGCCATCCGAGTGGAGCGAACGAGCATGCGCTACAACATACTTCAACACGCTGCATTTTTCGCCACCACCGTTTCTTTTTGTACATTGTTCTCTTAGCAGCCATCATCGGAAATCGTGGCGGGCGGGAATCGATACGGAAAATAGCGGTCCGGCGATTCCGGACCGCTAATTCCTGTGCGGTGTTCGACTATTGCGCTGCCGCGCTCTTTCAGTCCTTCTCGTCGAGGAAGGCGGCCTTTCCGAGCCGCACGACACCGTCCGCGTAGGCCTCGATGCCGGTCACCCGCTTGGTGTGCACGGTGAGAACCCGGATTCGGTAGGTGTAGAGGTACGGATTCTCCTGCTGAATGATCTGCGTGGCCTGCCCGTACAACTCGGCGCGCTTGGCGGTGTCGGTGGTGCGCGCCGCCTGGGCCAGCAGTTCGTCCAGCTTCGGCGAGCTGAAACCGCCGTAGTTGCCGCCCGAGCCGGTGGACAGGAAGCGGGTCATATTGGCATCCGGGTCGAGCCGGCCCGACCAGCCGAGCAGCAACGCCTCGTAGGTGCCGCGCTTCTGCACGTCCAGCAGCGTCGAGTATTCGGCGGGCACGATCTTCAGGTCGAAGCCGCCTTCGGCGACGTTGGCCTGCAATGCCTGCGCATAACGAAGCTGATCCTGCGAATTGGTGACCTGCAGCGTGATCGGGTACGGCAGCTGCACGCCGGCCTCGGTGAGCAATTGCTTCGACCGCTGCGGATCATAAGGCGGGCAGGCGATTCCGGCGGGCGTCGCGTAGGTGCTCTTCGGCACGATGGCCGAACACGCAGGCTCGAACCAGTTGTTGAATACCGTGTTGACCAAGGTCTGCCGGTCGATACTCAGCGAGAACGCCTCGCGGACTTTGGCGTTCTTCGCGAGCGGAGAGTCGATCGGCTTGGCCGGCTTGCCGACGCCGTCGACGTTGCCGATATTGAGGTAGATGCCCTGGAACCCGAGCGAGCCCGTCTCCAGCAGGTTCAGGTCCGGGTCCTTGGCCAGCGCATCGACGTCCTGGGGGGAGATCGTGTCGGCGACCTGAATGTCACCGGAGCGCAGGTTCGACGCGCGAATGTTCGCGTCGGCCATGATTCGGTAGGTGACCGTATCGAGATGCACGTTCTTCGCGTCGTAGTACAGCGGATCGCGTTCCACCACGATGGAGGTCTGCGGGATTCGCTTGACGAATTTGAACGGGCCGACACACACCGGGTTGTCGCTGAAGTTCTTGCCTTCGTCCTTCGCGAGCGCGACGGGCGACATGATCATCCCGGCCCGGTCCGCGAGCGCCGCGGTGATCGGCGCGAAGGGCTTTTTGTAGCGAATCACAACGTGGCTCGGATCGGCCGTCTCGATCGACGCGATCGGACCCATTTCACTGGTTCGCTGTGAGGTTTTCATACTGAAGTGCCGCTGCAGACTGGTCTGCACCGCGGCCGCGTCGAACGCGGCGCCGTCGGCGAATTTGATTCCGGTGCGGACCGGGATGGTCACCGTCAGTCCGTCCTCGGACAGCGTGGGCAACGCGGTCGCCAACTGCGGCACCAGATTTCCGGACGCGTCGTTGTCGTAGAGCTTCTGGCAGATCGAGCTCATGACATAACGCGTGTAGAGCGAGCTGGAGGTGGTCGGATCGAGCTTGTCGGGTTCGGCGGAAAGGCCCATCACCAGGTCGCCGCCCTCACGTACCGGCTGCGATCCCACGGGTGTGCCGTAATCATCTGTGTGCGTTGCCGTTCCAGCGGGGTGCTGAACCGGTGCGCAGGAAGCGATGGCGGCGGCGGTAACGCCGAGCACCAGCATCCGTGTGAAGCGAGCGAGCATGCGCTACAAGATACTTCAAGGTTTCGTACTTTTCTCGCCGGGTATTCCTTTTCGTAGATTGTTCTCGTTTTTGTCATCGGACGAATCCGAGCGCCTCTACAAATGACACGACAAATAGCGGTCCGGCGTTCCCGGACCGCTATTTGTTCGAAAGTTCAGTTATCGTCCCGCGGCGTAGCCCTGCATGCCCCGGGGATTGGCTCCAGCTGAAAGTACACCGTTCTCCCGGTCGCGGGCCACCGCGCACAACCGGCCCTCCGACCACGGACCGCCCACCGTCACCCGGTGTCCACGGCGTTCGAGGTCGTCGATGACCTCGCTGCCGATCCGCGACTCGACGACCACCGAGCCCGGGCTCATCGCCCGCGGATAGAACGAGCCGGGGAAGCTCTCCTGATGCCAGTTCGGTGCGTCGATCGCGCCTTGCAGATCGAGTCCGCCACGCACCTTTTCGCGCATGGCGACGGCCAGGAAGAAATGCAGGCTCCACTGATCCTGCTGGTCGCCGCCCGGGGTGCCGAACGCCATGACGGCCTCACCGTCGCGCAGCGCCAGCGACGGGCTGAGCGTGGTGCGCGGACGACGGCCCGGCGCAAGCGAATTGGGCAGGCCCGGTTCCAGCCAAGCCATCTGTAGTCGAGTGCCGAGCGGGAAGCCGAGCTCGGGCACCACCGGATTGGATTGCAGCCAGCCACCACTGGGCGTCGCCGCGATCATATTGCCCCAGCGGTCCACGATGTCGAGCTGGCAGGTGTCGCCGCGGGTAGCACCGGAGGCGGCCACCGTCGGCTCGCCCGCGCCGCGCGGAACATCGACGGCCCCAACGGAATTGGTCTGCACGTAACCACTCAGCCTGGGGCGCTGGCCATCCGGGCTGCCCGGCCGCAGTTCGTAGGACGCCTGCGGTCCGATCAACGCGCTGCGCTGCGCGTTGTACCAGGGGGAAAGCAGCGTCGCGAGCGACACCTGGGTGCTGTCGCCGTACCAGGCCTCGCGGTCGGCCATCGCGAGCTTCGAGCCCTCGATCAAGGTGTGGTAGTACTCCGGCGTGCCGTACTCCAGGCGTTCCGGCAGCAGCGCGAGTTGTTGCAGCATGACCGGGCCCTGGCTCCACAGGCCCGGCTTCGCGACGGTCCAGCCGTTCCAGGTGTAGGTGACCGGATTCTCGTAGGTGGCACTGAAATTCGCGAGATCGTCACCGGTCAGCGTGCCGATGTTCCGCTCGCCGGAGGTGTCCATGGTCGGCCGCGCGGCGGCGGCGACCAATGCCTCGGCGATGAAGCCCTCCCGCCAGATGCGGCGCGCGGCCTCGATCTGGGTCTCCCGATCGGTGCCCGCGGCCTCGGCCTCGGCGATCAGCCTGCGCCAGGTCGCGCCCAGCGCCGGGTTACGCAGCAATGCGCCTGCGGCGGGCGGCTTTCCGTCGCGCAGGTAGATCTCCGCGGAGGTGGTCCACTCGTTCTCGAACAGGTCGGCCACCGTCTCGACGGTCTCGCCGATCCGGTCGACCGCGGGATGGCCGCGCTCGGCATTTCCGATGGCGTAGGACAGCACGTCGGCCAGTCGCATCGTGCCGTGGTCGCGCAGCAGCACCATCCAGGCGTCGAACGCGCCGGGCACCGCGGCGGCCAGCGGACCGGTGCCGGGCACCAGGTCCAGGCCGAGCGCGTTGTAGCGGGTGATCGTCGCGCCGGCCGGGGCCGGGCCCTGGCCGCACAGCACGCGCGGCGGCAGGCCGGCAGGTGCGAGAATGATCGGCACCTCACCGGCCGGGCCGTTCAGATGCGGCTCGACCACGTGCAAGACGAACCCCGCGGCGACCGCCGCGTCGAACGCATTGCCGTCGTTCTCGAGTACCGCCATCGCGGCGGCCGAGGCGAGCCAGTGGGTGGACGACACCATCCCGAAGGTGCCCTGCAAGGTAGGACGCGTGGTGAACACCTGGTGAGTATCTCCCCGGAGCGGTACGTACGTCCAAGACATCTATGGCACCAAACCGATAGCCTACGGTTATGGAACGCAGGCAACTCGAGTACTTCGTCGCGATCGTCGAGCACGGCGGGTTCACCCACGCTGCGCGGGCTTTACGGGTAGCCCAGCCGTCGCTGTCTCGGGCGATCGGCAAGCTGGAGCGCGAACTCGGGGTGGCGCTGTTCCATCGGGTCGGCCGCAATGCCGTACTGAGCAATGCCGGCGAATTCATGGCCGACCGGGCGCGCCAGGTGCTGCGCGATCTGGACGCGCTGCGGGCCGCCGCGCAAGCCGTCGGCGCCGGTGTGGTCGGGCGCGTCGATGTCGCCGCCACCTCGTCCTCCACGCTGGAACCGGTGATCAGCACCATCGCCGAACTGCGCGAGCATCACCCCGGGCTGACGGTGGGCACCTGGTCGGCACTGTCCGCGGCGGAGGTGGTCGCCATGGTGTTGCGCGGGCGCTGCGAGGCGGGGGTGTGCGGCAGCGCGGAACGCCCCGCCGGACGCGGTCTGGTGGCCCATCACCTGCGCGACGAACAGTTCCTGCTGGTGGCGCCGCCGGGCACCAAGATCGGCACCGATGGCACAGTGACGCCAGAAGACCTGCGCGGCATGAGCTTCGTGATCACCCAGCCCGCCACCGCCGTCCGGGCCCGGTTCGACCGGCTCGCCGCCACCGTCGGCGATCTGCGCATCGCCGCCGAGGTCGGCGACCGCAGCGTCGTGCTGCCGATGGTGCTGCGCGGCATCGGCGCCGGGCTGATGCCCGACGGCTGGCACGACCTGGCCTGCCGGGCCGGGGCCGAGGTGTATCGCTTCGACCCGCCGGAGAAGCTGCCGCAGTGGTTGGTACACCGCGGCGGACCGCTCACCGCCGCGGCGCAGGCGTTCATCGACACCACGCTCAGCCATGCCGCCCGGGCGCGCGAGGCGGTGCAGTGAAGTCAGCTGACCGCGCACAGATGAGCGGAGCCACGCATCGCCGGGAGCCGCTCGCAGTAGCGGCCGCACACCTTCTGATTTCCCGCACACCGACTCGCCGCCCTGACACGCGTGCGGATGTCAAAACGTGTGCGGCGACAGGCACGGTGCTACCGCCGCAACGTAACCGGACGAGGCACTAGCCGGAGTTGCGCAGCGCGGTGGCGAGGCCGTTCATCGTCAGCAGGATGCCCCGCTTCACCAGTTCGGAGTCGTCACCCCCGCGGAGCCTGCGCAGCAGTTCCACCTGCATCTGGTTCAGCGGCTCCAGGTACGGGAAGCGGTTGTGGATCGACTCGGCCAGCGACGGGTTGTCGGCGAGCAGGTGATCGTTGCCGGTGATGGCGGCGTGCATGCGGATGGTCCTGGCGTGCTCGTCGCGGATCATGCCGAAGATCTTCTCCCGCAACGCCGCGTCCTCGACCAGCTCGGCGTAGCGGGCGGCGATATCGAGGTCGCTCTTGGCCATCACCTGCGCCAGGTTCGACAGCACGGTGCGCAGGAACGGCCAGCGGCGGTACAGATCCGTCAGTGTCGCGAGGCGTTGCGGATCGCCACCGATCCACTCCTCCAGCGCGGTTCCGGTGCCGTACCAGCCGGGCAGCATCACCCTGGCCTGGCTCCAGGACATCACCCACGGGATGGCGCGCAGATCCCCTACCGAGTTCGTCGGTTTGCGGGAGGCGGGCCTGCTGCCGATATTCAGGTCGCCGACCTCGGCCACCGGCGTGGACTGCCGGAAATACTCGACGAAGCCCGGTGTTTCGTGCACCAGTCGCGAGTACGCCGCGCGCGCCCGGTCGGCCAGCTCGTCCATCAGCTCGTAGGACGGCTCCGCGTCCGGCCCGAGTCCCTCCACGTCGAGCAGCGTCGACTCCAGCGTGCCCGCGATGAGCGACTCCAGATTGCGATGCGCCGCACCGGGTTCGGCGTACTTCGCGGCGATCACCTCGCCCTGCTCGGTCAGCCGCAGCGAGCCGTGCACCGCGCCGGCGGGCTGGGCCAGGATGGCGTCGTAGCTGCGGCCACCGCCGCGGCCGACGGTGCCGCCGCGACCGTGGAAGAGCCGCAAACGAATTCCGGTCTTGCGCGCCACCTCGACGAGGTCGAGCTCGGCGCGGTACAGCGCCCAGTTCGCGGCCAGGTACCCGCCGTCCTTGTTCGAGTCGGAGTACCCGAGCATCACCTCCTGGCGCATCCCGCGCGCGGCGACCAGGTCGCGATACACCGGAACATCCAGTGCAGCAGCCAGAGTGGCCGCGCCCGCACCGAGGTCCTCGATCGTCTCGAACAGCGGGACGATGCCCACCGAGCAGTGCGGCGGACCGTCCGGCTCACCGGGATCGAGCAGGCCGCCCTCCTTGAGCAGCAGCGCCGCCTCCAGCATGTCGCTGACCGAGGTACACATGCTGATGATGTAGTTCGGCACCGCCTCGGTGCCAAAAGTGTCCACCACATCGCGTGCGGCGCAGACGATGTCGACTTCCTTGCGGGCCAGCTCGCTCAGCCTGGCGTACGGGCCGAGCAGCGGGCGGCGAGTGCGCAGCTCATCCGCGAGCAGCTCGACGCGCTCGTGTTCGGACAGGCTCGTGTAGTCCGGATGCACACCGGCCCAAGCCAACAGCTCGGCGACGACCTGTTCGTGCACCTCCGAGTTCTGCCGCATGTCCAGACCCTGGAGGTGGAAGCCGAAGGTTTCGATGGCATGCCGCAGCGCGGCGAGCTTGTCGTCGGCGAGCAGCCCGTCACCGCTGGCGCGCAGTGAGGCATCTACGGCGTCGAGATCGTCGAGCACCGCCTGCGGCGTCGGATACGGTTCGGCGCCGACATCCAGACCGTTCGGCGGCACATCGCCGAGGGCGCGGCGCGCGGTTGCCGTCAGCCGGGCCCGGATGCTGTGCACCGCACGGCGATACGGTTCGTCGGCATGGGTCGACGGGTCGGGATAACCGGCTTCGGCGAGCGCGGCCACCTCAGGAGTCACCGGGACCAAACGCGCCGACAACGCCAGCGCCTTCTCCAGCTCGACCAGGTCACGCAGGTACCGCGAGAAGGCGACGGTCGCGGCCTGGTGTCCGGCCTGCCGCACGACATCCGCTGTCACATACGGGTTTCCGTCGCGGTCACCACCGATCCACGAGCCGGGCCGCAGGATCGGCCGCGGCAGCAGCTCGACGCCGGGAAAACGCGAGCGCAGCGCGGCACGCACCTCGGCATTGATCGCCGGGATCACGTCGAACAAGGTGATGTCGTAATAGCGCAGACCCACCGAGATCTCGTCTTGGATTCGCAAGCGCGCCAACCTGATCAGCGCGGTGCGCCACAGCCCGAGCACCTGCCTGCGGATCTGCTGCTCGTAGTCGACGCGCTCACGCTCGGTGTCGGTGTAGCGCTGACGCAGTCGCATCAGCTCGGTGATCCTGGTCTGCCCGTCGAAGACGGTGCGGCGGCGGGTCTCGGTGGGATGCGCCGTGATCACCGGCGACACCAGCGCGTCGGCCAGCAGATCGGCGACCTCGGCACCGTCCAGGGCCGCCGCGTCGAGCTTGCGATAGGTGGCGGCCAGCGACGAATCCTGTGGCGGCTCACCGGCCGCCTCGTGCGCCTTGCGGCGGCGGTCGCGCTGAATGTCCTCAGCAAGGTTGGCCAGCAGCACGAAATAGCTGAACGCGCGGATCAGCGGGAGCGCCACCGCGATGTCGACACCGTCGAGCATCTCGGCGACCGCGCTGCGCTCGACCTCCGCGCGACGCACCCGGAAGGCCTCGATGCGCACCCGCTCGATCAGATCGAACACCTCGGGGCCCTCGTGGTCCCGGATGGTGTCGCCGAGGACGCCACCGAGAAACCGGATGTCGTCGCGCAGCGGCCGGATGGCGTCCTGTTGCGTCTCGCTCGTCGATTCGCCCATGATCAAACAGTATTGCCGTCGGCGACGCGGTGGTATGCGACGGAGCCCACACCGTGTCGCCGCCGGCGGCCGGCAACGCTCAGCCGAGCACCTGGGAGAACCTCAGGTGATTGCCCCACGGGTCGCGGAAACCACAGTCGCGCATGCCGTACGGCTGGGTGATCGGCTCCTGGGTGACCTCGACGCCCGCGTCACGCAGGCGGGCGAAGGTGTCGTCGGCGGATTCGGTGGTGAAGATCAGCATGCCCGCCGCGCCGTTGTTCAGGCGCGACTCGGCCGCCACGCGGGCCGCGTCGTCGGGCACCATCGCGGGGGTCTCCAGCAGGAACTCGATGGTGGGCTGACCGGCCGGGCCGACCGTCAGCCAGCGGCCACCGGGAAACGGCATGTCCTGGCGGAGCTCGAGGCCGAGCAGGTCGCGGTAGAACTCGAGGGCCTTGTCCTGGTCGCCGACGAGCACGCCGACGTGGGTGAGGGCGAGGTCTTTGCCGTTGCTCATGGTGTGTGTTCTCCTTCGGTAAAGCGGGACAACATTATCGACGGCGCGGCCGAGCGGAATTCATCGGCAGTCCTGGTGTCCCTGACCACAGCACAGAAATAGCACCGAGGCGCGGACCCGGCCTACCGTTTCGGCCAATACCAGGCCGGCTGATCGAGCATGCCCTGGCCCGCGATGGTGGTTGCGCCGTTTTCCTTGACCAGCTCGATGGTCTGCAACTCCGGTGTGCTCTGCGCCAGCGCGGTGACCAGCGGCCTGGCGTGGGTCACGACCACGACCTGGGTGTCCTCGGCGACGGTGGCGATGAGCTCGGCAAGCGGGACGAGCAGTTCGGGGTGCAGGCTGGTTTCGGGTTCGTTGAGGACCAGGAGTTCGGGCGGGCGCGGAGTCAGCAGCGCCGCGACCAGCAGTAGGTAGCGCAGGGTCCCGTCGGACAGTTCGGCGCCGCCGAGGGGGCGCAGCAATCCGCGTTGATAGAGCGCGAGCTCGAATCTGCCGTCGTAGTCGAGGATCTCGACCTCGCTGCCGGGGAACGCGCGGTCTATCGCCTTGTCGAGCAGGTGCGCGTCGCCGATCTCGCGGATGGTCTGCAGGGCCGCCGCCAGGTCGGCGCCGTCGTGACCGAGGACGGTGGTGCGGGTGCCGATCTGCGGCGACCTGGCGGGCGCGTCGGCGTCGGTGCGCAGGTGGTCGTAGAACCGCCAGGACCGGATGCGCTCGCGCAGCACCAGCAGATCCGGCGCGCTCTGCGGATCGGCCAGCTCGCTGAGCATGCTGTCGAACGGTTGCAGCGCGTGCGGCACCATCGCCCAGCCGCCGTCGTCGGCGCGCAGCCGCACCACCGGGCCGCCCCGATCCGCGAGCAGCGTCGAAGGGCGCAGTACCGGCCCCGCCCAGACCGCTTCGGCCTTGATCACCGGGTCGAGATTGAACTTCGATTCGCTGTCGGGGGTCGGCGTGCCGAGCTCGGCCGCGTACCCGAAGTCTTCACCCGCGAAGCCGACCCGCAATGCGGCATCACCGCTGGGCGTGCTGCCCTGCCCCGCCCAGCGCGCCGACGCCACGCCGCCTTCACGGGCCAGCGCGGCGATGGCCCCGTTGCGCGAGAAGTCCGCCAGCAGCCGCAACGTGCGATAGAGGCTGGACTTCCCACTGCCATTGGCCCCGGTCACCACGTTGAGCCGCCCCAGCGGCATCGCCAGCTGTCGCAGCGATCGGTAGTTCTCGATAGCCAACGTCCGCAACATGCCCCCAGGCTAACTACCCGCTATGACACGCGCCGCGCTACAGCTGCCGGATCACCCGCGCCGGATTACCCGCCGCGAACACCTTCGACGGCAGGTCCCTGGTGACCACACTGCCCGCCCCGACCACGGTGTCATCCCCGACCGTGACGCCCGGGCACACGATGACCCCGCCGCCGAACCACACATTGTTGCCGATCCGGATCGGCGCCGCGGTCTCCCACCGCTGCCTGCGCAGCTCGTGATCGTCCATCGGGTGCAGCGCCGTCAGCAGCTGACACCGCGGACCGATCGACACATCGTCGCCGATGACGATCGGCGCGCAATCGAGCAGGATCGCATCGTAATTCAGGAAACTGTTCGCCCCGATCTCGATGAGATACCCGTAGTCGCACTGGAATCGCGGCATGATCCACGACCCCTCCCCCAGCTTCCCGAGCAGTTCGCGCAGCACCGCGTCGCGCCGCTCGCCCGCCTCGGATTGGTTGAACTCCGCGCAGAGCGCCTGCGCCCGCTGCCGCTCCGCCACCAACTCGGCGTCGTTGTCCCGGTACAACTCCCCGCGGAGCATCCGCTCCTTCATCTCACCCACTCCGCCACCCTAGACACCGAACGGGACATGACGGCGACAGCTGTCGCGATCATGTCCCGTTCGATGAAAAGTGGTCAGGCAGGGAGTCCCTGCACGGATAGTCGGTGGAAGAGGACCTGCTCGAGCAGTGCGACGAGCACCTCTTTCACCGATTCCCGGTCACGCGCATCGCATTCCAGCACCGGGATCCAGTCGTCGAGTTCCAGTGCCTCGCGGACCTCGCCGAGGTCGAAATGCATGCCGTTGTCGAAGCGGTTGACCACCACGACGAACGGCGTCTGCTTCTCCTCGAAGTAGTCCAGCACGGGGTAGCAGTCGCCGATCCGGCTGGTGTCCACCATGATCACCGCGCCGAGCGCGCCGTCGACCAGGTCGTCCCACAGGAAGACGAATCGGTCCTGGCCCGGCGTGCCGAACAGGTACAGGATCAGCGAGCGGTCCAAGGTGATTCGGCCGAAGTCGAGCGCGACCGTGGTCTGCGTCTTCTCCGCGCGCCGGCCCGGATCGTCGACGCCGATCGCGACCTCGGTCATCGCCGCCTCGGTGACCAGCGGCTCGATCTCGGAGATGGCGCCGATGAACGTGGTTTTGCCGACGCCGAATCCACCGCTGATCACGATCTTCACCGAGGACGGCATCGTCGGGGCGGGCGGCGGGTTGTCAGAGTGCCCGTACAAGGTCCCTGATCCTCTCGATGGCAGCGGTGGACAGTTGATCGGCCTCACGCACCGTCGCGTAACCCCCGGCGACGAGATCGCTCACGACGACCTTCGCGACACCGACCGGAACGCGCAGCGCGGTACCGATTTCCGCGATGGAGTGCGGCTGCTGGCACAGCTGCACCACGGTGCGCTGCTCGAACTGCAGCGGTGCGGACAGCGCCGAAGGCGGTGCCTGCACCAGGGTTTCGATGCGCAAACCGTCCATCAACGGCGTGGTGCGCCCCGCGGTGACGACAAAGGGACGCACAAACTGTTCATCACTGTCGACAAGCTCTTCGGCCGGGGCTTCTTTTTGGCCTGGACGATCCGGATCGAACCATCCGAACATCTGGTTCATCGGGATCATCCGCGGGTCCGGCAGCCTCGGCCGGTCAGGATCTCTCATCTTCGCAACGTCTCTCGCAATTCGGAAATCAACGTCGGGTCAAGGAGCGACCCGGCGCGTTCGGCCAGCACGGCCATTTCGTAGCCGACCAGACCGACATCGCAGTTGCCGTCGGCGATGACGCCGAGGCAACTGCCGTCACCCATGGCCGAGACGAGCAGGAAGCCCCGCTTCATCTCGATCATGATCAGTTTGAGCCCATCGAACGAGTAACTGCGCGATGCGCTCTTGGCGAGGCTGGCCAGACCGGACACCATGGCGGAGAGCCGGTCTGCTGAGGTGCGGTCCAGACCATCGGACATCGCGATGAGCAATCCGTCCGAGGAGACCGCCACGGTGTCGCGGACGCCGTCGGTTTCCCGGACGAAGTTGGCGAGCATCCAGTTGAACGTGTGCGGGTCGGCGCTCGGCAAGTGAGTGGTCACCGGTTCTCCTCTGCGATGGTCTGAGCCTGATCGTCGGCGCGGGCGTCGTGGTCGCGGGCACCGACATACGGACGGGTCGTCGACGGCGGCGGCGGTACACCGCGCTCGTGTCCGGCCCGGAACGACGAAAGCATGCTACGGGTTTCCTCCGGCGAGCGTTCCGGAATCGGCGCCCGATCGCGACGTTCGCTGGCGCCGTTGGTTTCCCGGCGCGGCTCGGTGCCCGGCGCCGTGCCCGCGGAACGAGACTTCTTGTTGCGCTTGACAAGTCCGTTACGCGTGGTGCGCGGTCCCGCACCCGCCGGGGCTGCCCCGTTGACGCCGTGGTGCTGCTCCGGCGGCGCATCCGGCAGCCGCCACGTGCCGGTATCGGTCAGCAACCGATCCGCGTTGTCGGGCGGGGTGGAAACCGTTGGCGGGGACACGAATTGGGAGTACGCGGAGGGAGCAGGCCCGGAGGCGGGCGGTGCCGCGTGCTGCGGTCCGGTGTCGAACCGCTCTTCGCGCGGTATCGCCCGCTGTGCCGCGGTCCACGGCCCCTCGGCCTGGCGCGGCGTGCCGTTGAGCTCGTTCGACGGCGCCGCGTGTGCGGGACCACGCTGGCTCGGCACGGTCGGCTCCGGCGGGTTGTTACCCCGGATCACCGCGGGCGAGGTCATCGCGCCGTTGGCAGGCGACGGTTCGAGTTCGGGCACGCTGGTCGACTCCGAGTCGGCGCCCCAGGAGCGCTCCAGCCCGGCGCCGGAGATCTTGGCCTGCACCGCGGCGGGCCGCCGATCCTGTTCCTGGACAAGGATGTCCAGCGGCAGCGACATGCGCGCGACGATGCCGCTGACCGGCGAGACGTTGAGCTCGACGTCGATGCCGAGCCGCTCGGCCAGCCGGCCGACCACGTAGTGGCCCAGGTAGCGGGTGGGCGCGACGATGAAGTCCTGCTCGCCGCGCAGCCTGGCGTTCGACTGGATCAGCTGGTCCATCGGCATGCCGACACCGTGGTCGACGACGGCCAGCAGATACCCGTGCGGTACCCGGCGGCCGTAGATCTCGACCTCGAGATCCGGTGGGGAGAAGGCGAGTCCGTTCTCGATCAGCTCGGCGAGCATGTGCGCGAGCTCGCTGACCACCGCGCCGGTGATCATGACGTCGTCCACCCGGCGC
Organism: Nocardia suismassiliense; assembly: GCF_900269665.1. Taxonomy (GTDB): domain Bacteria; phylum Actinomycetota; class Actinomycetes; order Mycobacteriales; family Mycobacteriaceae; genus Nocardia; species Nocardia suismassiliense. Next base: position 2,975,541 of record NZ_LT985361.1, on the reverse strand, counting down.
AGTACCACCCGGCGGTAGTCGTCGACCTCGGACAGGCCGGCCCGGATCACGTCGCTCAACGCGATGGGCTGGGCCCAGCGCCGCGGGCTGGCCTCACCGACGAGCACCAGCAGGCTTTCGGCGTTGCGGCGCATGCGGGTGGCCAGGTGGTCGAGCTCGAACAGGTTCGACAGACCCTTGGGATCGAGTTCCTCGCGCTCGAACTCACTGATCAGGCCGAGCTGGCGGCGGACCAGGTTCTGGTTACGCCTGGCCAGGTTGGCCATCGACTCGGTGGTGTTGCGGCGCACCAGCGCCTGCTGCGAGGCGAGTTCGAAGGCGGTGCTCTGCACCCGGTCGAGTGCGCCTGCCACGGCGGCGATCTCGGTACTCGCCCCGGGCGGGGCCTGCACCGGCATCGGCGCCTCCGGCCTGCTGTCGTCGGCCCGCGACCACGCCTCGATGACCTGGGGCAGGCGGCGCGAGGCCACATCGTCGGCCTCGCCGGCCAGCGCCGCCAGCGGGCGCACGATGGCGCGCACCGAGGTGATCACCAGCACGATCATGGCGGCGATGGCGATCGCGGAGATGACGAGGAACGCGATCAGCTTGGTGGCCGCGGCATTACGCAGGCTGTCCGCGCGCTCCTGCACATCGTTGCCGACCGCCTGCTGCACGGTGCGCTGTTCATCGAGGACGCTCGACATCTGCGTCCACCAGGTCATCGGATCGACCTCGCGGACCAGCGGGCCCTCGCTGGAGGCGATCGCGATGTTCTCCGATTGCTCTGCCTTGGTGGCGTTCTCGCTCAACATCGCGGCGTCCAGCTTGGCCTGCTGGCTCTTGGTCGCGTAGCGGGAGAACGCGGTGAAGCCCGCGAGCTTGGTGGAGCGGATCTCCATGAACTGCACGTACTCGCCGCCGTTGAACCGGCCCGCGGTGAAGACGCCGTTGAGGAAGCCTCGCTCCTTGTCGACCTCTTCCTTGGCCGCGCCGAGCGCGTACAGCGCCTGCAGACCGCGCTGGATCTGCGGGTCGCGGGCCTGGTCGAGGCCGAGCGCGAGGCGGTTCAGCGCGCTCACGCCGTCGGTGTAGAACTGGAAGACGACCTGCCTGCTGACGCGGCGCGAGTCGATCTGGGTGCGGGTGTTGGACAGCAGATTCAGCTGGCCGAGCGCCGAGCGCACCTGATCGGCGCCGGGGGCGTCCCCGGCCGCGTCGGCGGTCAGCGAGGCGAGCGCCGCGTCGACCTTGCCGCGCTGATCCAGCAGGGGCTGCTGCAGGCGGTTGTCACCACCGAGCAGACCGTTGCTGAGCCCGAGCTCGCGCTGGATCTGGTTGGTGAGGTCCTGCACGCTCAGCGCCAGCGAGACGGCCTTCACCGTGTCGTTGGACTCGCGATAGTCCGAGATCTCCCGGAAGACAGTGACTCCCAGCAGGGCGAGCACCAAAATCAGCGCGAGCGCGAGAATTCGGGTGAGCTGACCACCGATGGTTCGCGGCCGGACGATGGCCGCCATTCTGCCGCTGGGCATCCCGGGGGAAACCGCAGATATGAGATCCGGTGTGTCCCCGGGCTTTGGTTGCCGTAGACGTGAACGCACCAACCTGCTACTCCTCCGAAAAGCCGGCCGTGACAGCTCCACGACGAGCGCACGGAAAGTCTCCGAGCAAAATCCCATATGCCCGGTCCGGCGTCAACTCGAGAACCCCGGATGGGGAACTTTGTTCATACTTTTCAACCCGAGCTGCAACCTGTTGCTACTAACTGTCCAGTTGCGGTCAGTTAATCTTGTACAAGGTTGAAGCAGAACTAATAACCCACCCGCTCGGGGGGATCAACAGGAAGAACCGTCGACACTCCGGGCGCCGACCCGAAATGCCCTCGGATAGTAGCGGAGTCGTCGCCCCGCGCGCACCTCGTGCCGCCACGGCACACACCGCTTGGCGGCACCGAGAGTTACGGCTACTCGGCGCCGATCAGCAACGCGCCAGCAAGTGGCGGTGGAACTACTCGCCGCCGAGGATCGCGAGGACCTGCTCGGAGGTGTAGAACGGCTCGAGCCGCTCCCGAATCAGCTTGGACAGCACGCCGTTTCGCTTCGCGCCGTCGATGACGGCGGGGCCGTAGCGCAGGATTTCAGTGGTGATGTCAGCCCCGGAGAGGCCGAGCTCGGGCAGCATGGCCGCGAGCGTGTAATCGCCGTACTTGGTGAAGAACACCTCGACGCATTCCTCGACGAGCAGACCGAAGTATTCCTTCTCCCTGGTGGTGACCGCGATTTCATAGCAGAGCAGCACCAGTTCGTTCAGGTCCCGCTGCGACAGATAATCGCGCAGCCCGCTCACCGGTTCGTCGGCGTGCAGATCCCAGAATTCCATGGCGGCGTCGTGCACCGGTGCGTCGCGCAACATTTCGCGGATCGCGTTGTTGGTGCGCTTGAGCGCGAAAACCGCGCCCTTGCCTGCCATGTCGCCGATGAAGGTGCTCTCGGTCGCCTTCTTCGCGCTCTTGGCGGCGGACTGGCCCATCGAGATCAGCGAGGAGACACCGGGGATCTTGCCGGCGAACTGCTTATTGGCCTCCATGAAATCGGAGATCAACTTGTCCACGAACTTCGACGCGACGGTGGCGACCAGCGGGCTCTCGGTGAGCCGGTCCAGGATGCGCTCCTGGGCCTGGTGCATGCCGAAGATCTTCTCCAGCAATGCTTCCACCGGTTCGCGGTCGACCACCTGACCGAGGGTGTACTCGTTGTTGTTCGCGATGTGGTCGTAGATCGAGTCGGCGAACACCCCGACCATGTCGGCGAGCACCGGACTGCCACCGATCAGATCGATGATCGTCGCGACGGTCTGCTTGGCCTGATCGACCTCGACGATGTCGCGGAAGATCAGGGTGTCCGCGACACCGAGCACCGACTCGACATCGCGGGCAACGACTTCGGCGAAGCGGTCGCCACTGACCTCGGCCAGCACGAAGTCGACCTGGGCATCGAGTAGTCGTTCAGCAATCTCGCGCGGCTCGGGCATCGAGTTCCACCAATCACAGTCGTAGTACGGCGCCCGGCCAGGTTACGGCCCGTGTGTTTCGGTGTCGTTGCCGCGCAACGACTTCCGTATCTGATCCAGGCGTTCACGCGCCGCCTGCTCGCGCGCGTCCCATTGCTCGTCGGCGCTGCGGCCCGCCGGGGTCTGCTGGTCGAGCTCGCTCATCCCCTGCGCGGTGCCGTAGCGCTGCTCGACCTTATCGCGAACTGACCCCCAAGTAGGGACGCCGGAGGCGGAATATCCACCCGTCTCAGTCGGTGCCGTGATACCGGTCGGCGGTACCGGTACCGCGGGTACCGCAGAGGCCCCTCCGACCTGGCCGGATACGTCGTGCAGCGGCGGGGCGGCATGCACCGACGGGGGCATCGTGGTAGGAGTCACACCTGGTGAGGCAGTCGCATCACCGGTGTCCAGCAGGCCGATCAGGGCCGCGTGCACGGTCGCGAAGCTGGGCCGTTCCGCCGTGGCGACCAGCAGTACGCCGATCAGTTCGCGGTCGGACAGCGCCGCCAGCCGGGCCGCCATCTCGCTGTTCTCTGTCATGGCACCAGGCTACGCAGCGCAAGGCGGGCCGCCTCAGGGTCGGACGATGGCACCGGCCCAGTCACGCACCAGCTCGAACCAGGCCGAGCCGCCCACCATGATCAGGTCGTTGTGGCCCGCGCCGGGGAAGATCTGCAGGCGTTTCGGTTCGCGGGCCGCGGCGTAGAGGCGTTCGGCGTGCCGCAGTGGCAGGAGTTCGTCCTGGTCGCCGTGCATGATCAAGACCGGGGCGCGCAGGGAGCGGATGCGCCGCGCGTTCGGGTACGCGTCTGGGACGAGCGGGCCGGGCAGGAAGGGGTAGACGGATCTGGCGGCGTCGCGCAGGCCGGAGAAGGTCGACATCAGCATCACGCCCGCGGGCGGATGCGCCTGGGCGAGTTCGAGCACAACGCCGCCGCCGAGCGACTTCCCCAGGTAGAGAACATGATTCGGGTCGACACCGGGTTGCTCGAGCAGTACCCGGCGGGCCGCGCGGGCGTCCAGATAGGTGCCGTGTTCGGTGGGGCGGCCGGTGCTGCGCCCGTATCCGCGATAGTCGAACGCGAGCACATCGAACCCGGCCTCGACGAGCAGCGCGAACAGTGCGATGCGATCGCCGATATTGCCCGCGTTGCCGTGCGCGAACAGGATGTGGCCGACCGATTTCGGCGCGGGCAACCACCAGCCGTGCAGCGTCTCCCCGTCCGCCGTGCTGATCGACAGGTCGGTATAGGCCATGCCGAGGATGGCGGGCGTCTGCAGGATCCGCCGATCCGGCAGATAGGTCAGCGCGTTCAGGATCGGACTGGCCGGATGTCGCATGATGTCGTTCTTACTCTCCCCCGATGGTTCTGGTCACTCGACCCGCATGACTTTCGTGCTCTGCTGCGCGACGGCATGGCTGGAGCCCGCGCCGCCGATGATGCGCAGCAGCGTGCCGCGCAACCGGGTGACCTCGTCCGCGCCGACGATCTCGTCCAGGTGCCGATCGAAACGCTCGACCACCGCGATACCCGCGTCGACGACGGCCCAGCCGCGGGTGGTCAGGCGCACGAGGCGGGCGCGCCGATCGGCCGGGTCCACCTCGACTTCGACGTAGCCGTGCTGCTCGAGATGGCGAATCAGTTCACCCATGGCCTGTTTGGTCATCCCGGCCCGCTCGGCCAGCGTGGTCTGCCTGGTGCCGTCCGGTTCGATCAGCTGGAAGACCGGGGCATGCGCGGCGCGCACATCGGTGAAACCGGCGGCGGCGATGCCCGCGTCGAGTTCGGCCGCCAAGGTGCGTGCCGCGGCGGACAGCAGACTGCCGAGTGGTGCGGGGCGATCAACCAAAGGATTAGTAAGGCGCTTGACCATATTTCTCCTTGCTCCTACTGTTGGTAAGGCACCTTACTAGCTTGAAGGGTTCTGATATGCGCACTGTCGCTGTGGGTCTTGCTTATGCCGCTCTGGTCACCGAAGTTGTCTGGTTGTTGTTGTTCGACGGGGCGCTCGGGTGGATCACCGCGACTGCCGTGGTGATCGTCGCGGTTCACGCCATCACGTTCGCGCGCTTCCACTTCATGCACGTCGGCGTACGGGTGACGCTCGGGCTGCTGCTGCTCGGTTCGGTGGCCGATCGGTTCGGGCTCTTCGGTGCGCCGGGTGGTGCGGGTGTTTCGTGGGGATCGTTCGAGGCTTTCGTCGACTACACGCGAACGTTGTTGCCGGGCTTCGCGAGTGGGCTCGCCGGGGCGGCCGCCGTAGCGGCGACGGTGCTCGAGGTGGTGCTCGGTGCCGCACTCGTTCTGGGGGTGCTCCCCCGTATCACCGCGGCATGCACTGCTGGACTGCTCTCCTTGTTCATGGTGGCGATGTGGACTGCGCTGGGTTTCGCGGCGATGTCCGCCTACGCCGTTCCCGTCCTCGTCGCGGGGGCCGCGATGATCGCTACTGCCGAGAAGCGTTCGGTCGAGCGCAGGTCGGTAGCTGATCACCGAGTGGTACCCGAACCCGCGTGAGCATCGTGCGGGCCGGAAGTCGTTCGGACGTCGGGCTGCCATCCCCGCACACCGACCGCGCCGACGCACACTGCATTCTTGACTGACCATGCGTGCCAAGGCAATTCACGTGCGCGCGTCCACGTTGCCCTGCCGCACACTGCCCTGCCGCACACTGCCCTGCCGCACACTGCCCTGCCGCACACTGCCCTGCCGCACACTGCCCTGCCGCACAAGGAATTGCTGACAATTCCTTGTGCGGCAGGATGATTGGTCCGGCTATCCGCGCAGGACCGCGCCGACGGCGTCCGCTGCGGCGGCTACCGCGGCGTCGCGAGCGGCGCTGGCCTCGTCCTCGGTGAGGGTGCGGTCGGTGGCGCGGAAACGCAGGGCGTAGGTGAGGGACTTGCGGCCCTCACCTGCTTGAGTGCCCTCGTAGACGTCGAACAGCGCGATGTCTTCGAGCAGGTCGCCGCCGCCGGTGCGCAGCGCCGACTCCACCGATGCGGCGGGAGTACTCTTCTCGACACTGACCGAGACGTCCTGCAGCACCGCCGGGAACGGGGAAATCGTTGGGGCGGGGCGGGGTTCGAGCAGCGGCAGGGCGTCGAGGTCGAGTTCGACGGCGCAGGTCCGCGGCGGCAGACCGGAGCGTTCCAGCACGGCGGGGTGCAGTTCGCCTGCGTGACCGACGACCGTGCCGTCCACCACCAGTTCGGCGCAGCGACCCGGATGCCAGGGCAGGTGCGCCGCCGGACGGCGTTCGATCGTGACGCCCGCCGCGTCGGCCACCGCATCGGCGAGGGCGAAGGCGTCGGCAGCCTCGGCCTGACGGCCCTGCCCCCACGCACCGCGCGGTTCGCGGCGACCGGTGAGAACGGCCGCGACGTGCACGGGCTGGGCGGGCAGCGAGTCGATCAGTCCGGCGATCTGCTCATCGGTGGGGCGACGGTCGACCGGCAGCGCCTCGACCGGGCGCACGTTGTCGCCGGGCAGCACCACCTGCGCGATGCCGTAGATGGTGAGGTCGCGGGCGCCGCGAGAGATGTTGCGGGCGGCCACTTCCAGCAGTCCCGGCAGCAGCGTGGTGGCCAGCTCGGCGCGCTCCACGTCGAGCGGGTTCAGCACCCGGGCGGTCGCGCGACGCGGGTCGTCGGCGTCCAGACCCCAGGTGTCGAAGACACCGGCGGGCAGGAACACCGGCGCGGGCACCTCGACGGCACCGGCGAAGGCCAGTGCGCGGCTGACCGAGCGACGCCGCCGCTGGGTGGCGGTGAGGCCGCGGCCGGCCGGCGCGGCGGGCAGCACGGACGGGATCTGCTCGAGCCCCTCCAGCCGGAGCACCTCCTCGACCAGGTCGGCGGGCTGCACAAGGTCGGGCCGCCAGCTCGGCGGGGTGACCGCGAGCTGCCCGTGACCGGTGGTCTCGTCGACCGCGACCTCGACGGTGCAGCCGATCTGAGCGAGCCTGCGCGCGGACGTACCGGTCGGGTAGACGACACCGGCGACGCGGTCGGCCCGGTCGATGTCCATCCGGATCGGCGGCGCGGACGGCACCGGGACGCGGACGTCGGTGAGCGCGGATTCGACGGTGCCACCGGCGATTTCGGCGAGCAGCGTAGCGGCCCGGTCGAGCGCGGCCACGTTGATCTCCGGGTCGACCACTCGCTCGTACCGCTTGCCCGCCTCGGACACCAGCTTGTGCCTGCGCGAGGTGCGGTAGACGAGCAGCGGGTTCCAGGTGGCGGCTTCCAGCACGATGTCGGTCGACTCCGCACCGACCTCGGTGGTCGCGCCGCCCATCACGCCGGCCAGCGAGATGACGCCGGAATCGTCGGCGATCACCACGTCTTCGGCGTCCAGGGTGCGCTCGACCTCGTCGAGGGTGCGCAGCGTCTCGCCCTTGTTGGCGGTGCGCACCACCAGGCCGCCGGTGAGCTTGGCCGCGTCGAAGGCGTGCAGCGGCTGGCCCAGTTCCAGCATGACGTAGTTGGTGACGTCGACGGCGGGCGAGATCGGGCGCACGCCGGACAGCAGCAGCCTGCGCTGTAACCACCAGGGGCTCACCGCATTCGGGTCGATACCGGTGACCCGGCGCACCGCGAAACGGGTGCACTTCGAGTCGGGCTCGAGCCGGACCGACCAGGCGTCCGGCTCGTCATCCGGGAGGGTGCGCACGGCGGGGTCGGCATACTCGAGGTCGAAGCCGCAGGCGAGTTCGCGGGCCAGGCCGCGCACCGAGAAGCAGTAGCCGCGGTCGGGGGTGATGTTGAGCTCGATGACCGTATCGTCCAGGCCGAGCAGCTCGTTCGCGTCCGCGCCGGGCTCGGCGGTGCCCGGTTCCAGCACCAGGATGCCCGCATGATCCTTGCCGATACCGAGTTCGGCGACCGAGCAGATCATGCCGTTGGAGACGTGCCCGTAGGTCTTGCGCGAGGAGATGGCGAAACCACCGGGCAGCACACCGCCGGGCAGCACCACGACGACCAGGTCGCCGACGGCGAAGTTGGTTGCCCCGCAGACGATCTCCTGAAGGTCCGGGTTGCCGACGTCGACCTTGCAGAAGCGGATCGGCTTCTTGAACTCGGTCAGCTCGGTGATCTCGGCGACGCGGCCGACGACCAGCGGCTTGTCGATATCGCCGCCGATCCGTTCGAGTTCGTCGACTTCTTCGACCTCCAACCCCACCCGGACGAAGCCCGCGTCGAGTTCCTCCGCCGTCACCGACCAGTCGGGGACGGTGCGCTGGATGATGTCGGTCAGCCAGGACTGCGCTACTCGCACTTGACGTTTCGCTCTCTCGATCGAAGGGTGGTCTCGGTGGGGGCCGGCTCAGGACCGGATGCCGAAGGGCAGCGTGAAACGCACATCGCCCTCGACGATGTCGCGCATGTCCGGGATGCCGTTGCGGAACTGCAGCGTCCGCTCCAGGCCCATGCCGAAGGCGAACCCGCTGTACACCTCGGGATCGATCCCGCTGGCGATCAGCACCTTCGGGTTCACCATGCCGCACCCGCCCCACTCGACCCAGCCCGCGCCGCCCTTCTTGTCCGGGAACCAGACGTCGACCTCGGCGGAGGGCTCGGTGAACGGAAAGTAGTTGGGGCGCATCCTGGTTCGGGTATCCGGCCCGAACAGCGCGCGGGCGAACGCGTCCAGCGTGCCGCGCAGGTGCGCCATGGTCAGGCCCTTGTCCACGGCCAGCCCCTCCACCTGGGAGAACACCGGGGTGTGCGTGGCGTCGAGCTCGTCGGTGCGGAAGGTGCGGCCGGGGCACACCACGTAGATCGGCAGCTCGCGTTCCAGCAGCGAACGCACCTGCACCGGGGAGGTGTGCGTGCGCAGCACCTGGCGCGAGCCCTCCGGCGCGATGTGGAAGGTGTCCTGCATGGTGCGGGCCGGGTGGTCGGGCAGGAAGTTGAGCGCGTCGAAATTGAAGTGCTCGGTCTCCACCTCGGGACCCTCGGCGACCTCCCAGCCCATCGCGACGAACACGTCGGCGACCTGCTCGGAGATGACGGTGATCGGATGCCGGGCGCCGAACGGGTGCCTGCGGGCGGGCAGCGTGACGTCGATCGCCTCGGCCACCAGCACCGCGGCGTCCCGCTCTTCGAGCAGCGCCGCGCGGCGCGCCTCGAACGCCTCGGAGATCCGGGCGCGCGCCACGTTGACCCGCTTGCCCGCGTCGGCCTTCTCGGTCTTGGGCAGGCTGCCGAGGGCACGCTGCGCCAGCGCCAGCGGCGCCTTGCCGCCGAGATGCTCGGTTTTCGCGACCGCGAGCGCATCCAGGTCGGCGGCAGCGGCGAACGCCTTTTCGGCCGCCGCCGCGGCTGCGGCCAGTGCCTCCTCGGTCAGCGTCGCGTTCTGCTCGACTGCGTCGTTGTCGTCGGCCACGGTGGTTCGACTCTCCCCTGGGGATCGGTTCGCGGACACGGCTCGTTCCCTGCCCACATTGCTGCTGGTGGAATCCTATTGGATGCGTCATATCCGATTCACACGGATTCCCCGCAGCGCGTCCTCCGCCCTGATTCACCACCTCGCGGCTGCACAATGGCGACCGCGGTCACCTGGTGCTATCGACCGATAACCGGGGTATGCATCCACTGATAATGTGTCCAGGCAGTGGGGGCGGGAGAAGGGAGTAGCGCGCGATGGCGAGTTCGACCAGGGTGCGGATGACCGCGGCCGAGCGCGGCGAAGAGGTGCTGCAGGCCGCCGTCGCCGCGTTCGCCGAAGCCGGTTACGCGGCTACCCGGACCGACGAGATCGCCCGGCGCGCAGGGGTTTCCCAGCCGTATGTGATCCGGCTCTTCGGCACCAAACAGCAGTTGTTCCTCGCGGCGCTGCATCGAGTATGCGATCGGATCGAAGAGGTGTTCCGTGCGGCAGGCGAGGCAGCGGAACCCGATGCGACGCCGGCGGAAGCGCTGCATGCGCTCGGGCAAGGCTTCAACGTCTTCCTGGCCGACCGGGAGATGCTGCAGGTGTTCCTGCACGGGTTCGCGGCGAGCGGGGAGCCGGCGATCGGCGATGCCGTGCGCGCCCGCTTCGGCAAGGTCTACCAGTTGGTGCGCGATCTCTCCGGCGCGGGCGTGCACGAGACCCGCCGGTTCGTCGCCACCGGCATGCTGCTCACCGTCATGAGCGCGATCCAGGTGGCGGGTCCGGACGCGGTCGAGACGCCATGGGCGACCGAGATCCTGAACGACTGCATCGAACTCGGCGATTGAATACGCACACCTTTTGACATACGCACGCGTGTCAGCGCGGCAAGTCGTTGTGCGGGAAATCAGCGAGTGTGCGGCTCAGCCCTGGTTCGCGTAGCGCACCCGGGAATTCGCGTACAGGCAGATGGCCGCCGCGGTGGCCAGGTTCAGGCTTTCGGCGCGGCCGCGGATCGGTATGCGAATGCGATGGTCGGCGCGCCGCGTCACGGCGGGATCCAAGCCGTGCGCCTCGTTACCGAACAACCAAGCGACGGGTCCGGTGAACAGTTCGTCGGCGTCGTCGAGATCGACCTCGCCATCAGCGGCCGTCGCGAGGATCGTGATACCCGCCGCCACCAGGGAATCCAGCGTTTCGCCGACGTCGCGATGCCGGGCGATCGGAACATGGAACAGGCTGCCCGCGCTGGCGCGTACACACTTGCCGTTGTGCGGGTCGACCGAGTCACCGGCCAGCACCACCCCGTCGGCACCGACCGAATCGGCCACCCGGATAAGAGTTCCGGCATTGCCGGGTTCGGCCATCTCGACCGGCACGGCGAGCATACGGGGCTGCGCCGCGAGTACCTCGGCCAGCGGCACGTCGATCAGCGCACACACCGCGACGAGCCCTGGCGCGGTGACGGTCTCCCCCAACTGCTGGGCAGCCCGATCGCTGACCAGCGTGGTGCGCACCCCCATCCCCACAGCACTGGCGACCAGTTCGTGCTCGCGAGCCGCGGCGCCGGCGGAGTAGAACAACTCCTGCACTCGCCCGGTATCCAGCGCGGCCGCCACCGAATTGGCCCCCTCGGCGAGGAACAGCCCGGTCTTGCGGCGCTGCGCCCCGCGGTGCAGCTTGACAGCGGAAACGACCCGTGGATTGCGCTCGGAGAGCGCGTCCACGGGTCGTTCCGAAAGGTATTCGCTTGTCACCCGGTGACTTACGCGGCGGGCGCGTTGACGTCCTGCGGGAGGGCGGCCTTGGCGATCGCGACGAGACCGGCGAACGCCTCGGCGTCGGAGACGGCGAGCTCGGCGAGGATCTTGCGGTCCACCTCGACACCCGCGGCCTTCAGGCCCTGGATGAAGCGGTTGTAGGTGATGTCGTTCAGGCGCGCCGCGGCGTTGATGCGGGCGATCCACAGCTTGCGGAAGTCACCCTTGCGCGCCCGGCGGTCCCGGTAGGCGTAGGTGAGCGAGTGCAGCTGCTGTTCCTTGGCCTTGCGGTACAGCCGCGAACGCTGGCCGCGGTAGCCCTTGGAGGCCTCGAGGATGGAACGACGCTTCTTCTGAGCGTTGACGGCCCTTTTGACGCGTGCCATGGGTCAGTCCTTTGTCGATCTAGGGGGCGCATGCGGGCACCCGGAGATTGTCAGTTCGGTCGGCGTCCGGAATCCGGAACGCGGTCGCTGGCTAGGTCTCTCAGAGACCGAGCAGCCTCTTCACGCGCGGGACGTCGACGGACGCGACGGCCTCCGTGCCATCCAGACGACGAGTCCGGCGGGTCGACTTGTGCTCGAGCAGGTGGCGGCGGTTCGCCTGCTGGCGAAGCAGCTTGCCTCGGCCCGACACCTTGAATCGCTTCGAGGCGCCGCTGTGGCTCTTCATCTTCGGCATGGATTCCTCTAATCTGTCTCGTCCCGGCGGCCCTTGCGGACCGCCGGCTCTTATCGGTATTACTGCGGCGGGTCGGCCTGCTCGGCCGGAGCCGCGGCGGGCGCGCTGTCTGCGGTGACGGCTTCAGCGGGCGCGGGGCTCGGCTGCGCAGCGGGCTGCTGCTGCCGCGGAGCTGCGGACTCCTGCTGTGCCTTCACTCGCGTCTTCGCACCCTTGTGGGGCGCGAGGACCATGGTCATGTTGCGACCGTCCTGCTTGGCCGAGGTCTCGACGAACCCCAGGTCCGCCACGTCCGCGGCGAGACGCTGCAGCAGCCGGTAGCCCAGTTCGGGCCTGGACTGCTCGCGTCCGCGGAACATGATGGTGACCTTGACCTTCGACCCCGCCTCGAGGAAGCGCATGACATGGCCCCTCTTGGTCGCGTAGTCGTGGTCGTCGATCTTCGGGCGGAGCTTCTGCTCCTTGATCACGGTCTGCACCTGGTTCTTCCGAGACTCGCGCGCCTTCTGCGCCGTCTCGTACTTGAACTTGCCGTAGTCCATGATCTTGCAGACCGGCGGACGTGCATCCGGAGCGACCTCGACGAGATCGAGATCTGCCTCCATGGCGACGCGTAGTGCATCTTCAACACGCACGATCCCAACCTGCTCGCCGCTCGGTCCGATCAAGCGAACCTCGGGAACACGGATGCGATCGTTGATGCGGGTCTCAGTGCTGATGGGGCCTCCTAGGTCAAGCGGTGTCGTCAAGACGACCGCACGCAATAACTGCAACCCCTTTTCAACACAAAAGCCCCGGAGCGGTATTCCGCGTCGGGGCCCGAGGTCGACCGGTCAGCGCATGCCAAAGACTCGCATGCGATCTTGTGCACGCGGTTCTCCTGAGAGAACCCCGGCACAAGAAACCCGCCTCCGAGAAGGCGGGTGACCGGACCGTTTGACCTGACGATCGCTCGTCGGTAACGGTGGGAGTCGGGCTCCACTTATCAGCCCCGGGCTCGAAATCTTGGAAGAAGACACAACCAGGGGCGGTCGTCAGCAGAAAGTCTAACATTCTGTTCGGCTATCGCCGAATCGCGGTAAACCGCTTGCCCGCGCGCACGGGTGCCTGCCACGCTCCCCCGGTGTCTACTTCACGCCGTGACCTGCTCCGATGGCAGTTCGAACTGACCTGGTCGCTCGCCGAACTCCATCTCGACGCGCTGCGCGTCGAGGACTTCGGCTGGGCGCCCGCCGAACTCCACTGGACAGTACGCCCCGACGCCGAGGGAGTGTGGCGGCCGGACTGGGCCGACACCGAACCCGACCCCATCCCGGCGCCGACCATCGGCTGGCTCAGCTGGCATATCGGCTGGTGGTGGAGCGCGGCCATCGATCAGGTCGCGGGCCGCACCCCGCCCGCGCGCGAAGACGTGCACTGGCCAGGCGACGGCGTCGCGGCAATTGTTTGGCTGCACGGGCTGCGCGACACCTGGCTGCGCACCCTGGACGACCTGACCGAGGCCGGCCTGGACCGGCCCGCGGCCTTCCCGTGGCCCGCCGACGCGGGTTTGACGGTGGCGCACCTGGCGAGCTGGGTGAACTCGGAGCTGATGAAGAACATCGCGGAGATCGGCCAGCTCCGACTCCTCCGAGCGGCCTCGCTAGCCTCATAGCCATGACTGAAGAGCTCGACAACTCCGTGCGCGAACTGGCCGACATCCCGGCGGTGGAGGTGATCAGCCGGGCCGCGGTGATGCTGATGAGCTCGGCGGCGGAGAAGCTCGGGCTCGCGGACGAGGATCCGGAGACCAGCACACGGCGCGATCTGGACGAGGCGCGCCGGGTGATCACGGCACTGGCCGGGCTGGTCACGGCGTCGGTGGAGTACCTCGGGCCGCACGCGGGGCCGATTCGTGAGGGGTTGCAGTCGTTGCAGCGTGCGTTCCGGGAGGCGTCGGCGCATCCAGATGAGCCGGGTAAGGGCCCGGGCGAGAAGTACACGGGGCCCGTCTACTGATTCCGCGCGCTTTGCGACAGCAGTGACCTGAACTTCGCCGGTTCGCTGCTACCGATAATTTTGCCCGGCGGGAAATTTTGCCCGCCGGGCAAGTTTTTGCCGTAGGCTGGTGGCATGCCCGATGAAGAAGTGCTCGGTCTGCGCGAACGCAAGAAGCTCGATACCCGCATGGCGCTCAGCGACGCGGCGCTGGAGCTCGCTTTCGAGCGCGGCCTGGACAACGTCACCCGCGAGGACATCGCGAAGCGGGCCGGTGTCTCGGTGCGCACCTTCAACAACTACTTCACCGGCAAGTTCGACGCCATCATTTACCGGCAGTCGGTCCGGATCCGGCGCAGCCTGGCGGCATTTCGCGAACGCCCGGCAGCCGAACCGCTCTGGAGCGCGCTCACCGCGGCGCTGCTCGAGCCGCTCGAAGCCGAACAGGCCGAGTTCCGCGTCCCCACCGCCGCCCAGCTGGCCGAAGTCCGGAAACTGTTCCGCGCGCCCGAATTACGGTCCGCGCTGTTCACCGGGGTGTCCGAGGACTGGCTCGAGCTGATCGCGGAACGCACCGGGACCGACCCGCTGCGCGATGTCTATCCGCGGCTGGTGACCGGCATGATCGGCACCGTCATCGACGCCGCCATGGTGGCGTACGCGCACGCGGACCCGCCGGTCCCCATCGCCCCGCTGCTGCGCCGCGCCCTCGACCAAGTCGCCGCAGGGCTGCCCGAACCGCCGCGCTGACCGCACCACCAGAAACTCATCATCGAACAAGGGGTGTATTTGTCATGCCTGAAAACTCTGCCGCCGTAGTCATTTCCGGTGCCGGACCGAACGGATTGCTGCTCGCCGGTGAACTCGCGTTGGCCGGCGTGCGGGCGATCGTGCTGGAGGAACTGACCGCGCCGAGTGTCGAACCGAAAGCGAACGGCCTTGTCGGCCAGGTGATTCGGCTGCTCGACATGCGTGGGCTGTATCACGAGTTCGGCGGTGCGCCCGGTGCGCCGCTGCCGCTGCCCAGGTACTTCTTCGCCGGGCTGCGGTTGTCGTTCGCCGAGCTGCCGGACAATCCGATGGCCATACTTGCTATTCCGCAGCCGAAACTTGTTCGTCTACTGGAGAAGTGGGTGCGCGGGTTGGGTGTCGAGGTTCGATGGGGGCATCGGCTCACCGAGTCGACCCAGCAGGACGGGGGCGTCATCGTCACGGTGGCCGGGCCCGAGGGCGACTATCGACTCGACACCACTTTCCTGGTCGGCGCCGACGGCGGCAAAAGCCTGGTTCGCAGACAGGCCGGCATCGAATTCCCCGGGCACACCGCGACGGACAGCATCGTGCGGATGGGACACGTCTGGCTGCCCGATGAACTGCGGACCGCCGACGGTGGCGTCGAGGTGCCCGGTTTCGGGCGGCTTCCGTTCGGGCACAACCGACTCGAACGCGGCGGGTTCGTCTTCGCTGAACTCGAACCGGGACGGCCGCTCGTCGCGAGCATGGAGTTCGGGGTCGAGCCGGTGCCCGCGGGCACGCCGATGACGATCGAGGAACTGCGCGCGGGCGTGCGGCGAGTACTCGGTGTCGACCTGCCGATCGAGGCGCCGCGCGGGCCGGGACCACATGCGTTGCGCCGCATCGACAATCAGAACACCCGGCAGGCCGAGCGGTACCGGGCGGGCAACGTGTTCCTGCTCGGCGACGCGGCACACGTGCACTCCGGGATCGGCGGGCCCGGACTCAATCTCGGCCTGCAGGATGCCGCCAACCTCGGCTGGAAGCTCGCCGCCGAGATCAACGGGTGGGCGCCCGACGGCCTGCTGGCCACCTACCACGCCGAACGGCATCCGGTCGGCGTCCGCGTCATGATGAGTTCCCTGGCCCAAACCGCGCTCTTCGCACCGGGTCCCGAGGTCACCGCGCTGCGCACACTGTTCGACGAGCTGCTCCAGCAGCCGGAGAACACCGCTTACATCGCGCGGTTGATGTCTGGGGCGGACACTCGCTACGAGGTGGGCGACGACCACCCGCTGTCCGGGCGGATGGTGCCGGACTTCACCCTTGAAACCGGCAGTGGCACACAGCGGGTCGCGGAGGTACTGCGGACGGCGCGGCCAGTGTTGCTAACGCTCAACGGTGCCCGCACCGACGGGAGTGCCGGTTACATCGCCCGAGATCGTGCCGGGGCTTACGCCGATGTCGCGGCAGGTTGGCGCGACCGGGTCGACACCGTGGTCGCGACGACTTCCGACACGCCCGCCGCAGCAATGCTCATCCGGCCGGACGGGTACGTGGCTTGGGCGGCCAACGGAGATGCGCATTCCGACGCGGAACGCTTACGGGAAGCGTTGAGCCGCTGGTTCGGTTCGCCCACGAACTGATCGCCTGGCAGCGGGCACAGCGTGCCCCAGCTTGCTGACCTGCGTCAGGAGTGGGCGGGCTGGGAGGCGCGCCTTTCGAGGAGGAAATCGGCTACCGCCTCGGTCTGGCCGAGGATGGCGTGGCCGACGTCGGGGAGCACGTGCACTGTTGCGTTCGGGACGCATCGGCGCACGCGTTCGGCGGTGGCTGCGGAGTCGATCATGACGTCGCGGTCACCGACCAGCACCAGCATCGGCATGGTCAGTCCGCGCAGTGCATCGTCGGAGAAGATGGGGAGTCGCTCGGTGCGCGGCTTGAACTGGGTGAAGGTCAGGACGATCTCATCGAGGGTTTCTTCGGTCAGCGGCACGTCCAGGCCGGTCATGGTGCGGGCGGTCCGCCGCACACCGCGGTGCCCGAAGAGGCTCAGGAACATGGCTTTCGGCAGCCAGCCCATCTTTTGCGCGCCGATACCGCCGGGGCACAGCAGGGTGAGGCGGGTTATCCGTTCCGGTCGGCGGATGGCGTAGTCGAGCGCCACCCAGCCGCCGAGTGACGTTGCCACGACCGAAATCGTGCTGAGCCCAAGACCTTCCAGCACATCGTCGAGCCATTGCGCGAGCCGATCGGAGTCGAGTGGCGGGCGCGACGGCGCACTGCCGCCGGGCTCACCGATGATGTCGACCGCGTAGGTGCGGAAATGTGTTGCCCAGGAGGCGATATCGCCGCGCCACATCGTCGTGTTCGCGCCTGACCCGTGCAGGATCAGTAGCGGTGGCGCGTCCTGCGGACCGGATGCCACGACGAAGGTCTCCCCCTCGCGGGTCGGCACGCGCAGGTGCTCGGCCGGTACCGGCCAGGTCTGCAGCAGTTCCGCGTAGCGCTGCCGGATCTGCGCGGCGCCTTTCTCGGACTTGTAGATTTTCTGCTCGCTCATGATGCGAGCACCCCTTCCATGTAGTCGAACAGCCGTGCCGTGTCCGCAAGACCGCCCAGGACAATGACTTTCAGCCGCGCCCGCTCCGCGTCGTACATCGTCTCGATCCGCAGCGGTTCGTCACCGGAGGACCGGGTGTTGGCCGCGCCCATCAGCAGCGTGGTCAGCCGATCGGCCATCCCGGGATCGACCGCGTCGACCTGCACGATGCTCGACACCTCTACGTGCCGCTGCCGCTCGACCGTCTCCCGCAGCGGTGCGGGCACCGGACGGCCGGTGAAGGCTTCCAGATCCTCGTGCGCGATCCGGTACTGCTTACCGATCCGGACCGCGGTGAGCCGCCCGTCGCGCACGTAATTGCGGATCGTGCGGACGTGCAGGCCGAGGCGTTCGGCGACCTGTTCCACGGAGTAGAGGCGATCATTCACTTGATTACCTTAAACTTCCCTATCTATCTGCACAATAGGGAAGTTTAAGGAAACTAGGGAAGTGCAGGTCGCCTCGCGGATGTCGACGCGGTAGGGCAAGGTAGGCCCATGGCTACACGGATAGTTCTGGTCCCCGGTTTCTGGCTCGGCGCTTGGGCCTGGGACGAGGTCGCCGCCGACCTGCGCGAACGCGGCAACGAAGTACGAGCACTCACCCTGCCGGGCCTGGATCCCGCTGACCCCGAGCGGCTTTCGGCCACGCTGGAAACGCAAGCACAAGCAATCATCGACGCCGTCCCGGCCACGGAAACCGCCGTACTCGTCTCGCACTCAGGCGGTGCCGCACCCGCCTACCTCGCCACCGACCGCGCGCCGGACCGCTTCCACCGCGCGATCTACGTCGACTCCGCCCCGCTGCCCGCCGGCTTCGCGATCAACCCCGCACTCGCCGAACTCGGCCCCGAATGGTTGCTCCCCGACTGGCCGCAACTGGAAGAGACCGGCAACAGCCTCGAAGGCTTGGACGAGGCCGCCCTGAACCGCTTCCGCGAACGCGCCGTCGGTGAACCGACCACCATCGCCGCCGGCCCCCTGGAACTCAGCGACTCCCCCGCGCGCCTCGCGATACCCACCACCATCATCTGCAACAGCATCACCGCGGAACTCGCCAAGAAATTCCGCGACAGCGGCGAAGTCCCCGACTTCACCGAACTCACCCGCATCGACGCCGACTACATCGACCTCCCCACCGGCCACTGGCCCATGTGGTCCAAGCCAACAGAACTCGCCGACCTCATCCACACGGTAGCCAACCGAACAGCCCAATAGCCGCACCCTAACTCGGGATCCGCACTGACTTCGGGGGGCTGTATTCAGTGCGGATCCCGAGAGTCAGTGCGGGACTCAGCAACCGACCCCAACCTGCGAAGCCCCAAGAACCGGCGCACGGCCCAGCAATCGATACCTACCCGCGAACCCAAAGAACCGGTGCGGCGCCCGAGAACCCGCGCAATCCGCGGGCCCCGAGCGATAGCCGGTGCCCACCTAGGAGTCCCGAGAATCGGCGCGCTTCCAGATAGTTGGTGCGGGATTCAGCCCCCGAGCTGGCGGCGGAACCACTCGGTCAGGCCGACGTCCACCGCGCGGGCCGTCGGCAGCTGGGGTGCGGGTTCGATGCCGGGCTCCTCGGCGAGTGGGTGCGCCAAACCGGGGATCGAGAGCAGTTCGGCGCCGTCGCCGATCGCGTCGACGAGCTCGAATGCGTCGGCACGCAGCGCCGGATGATCGTCCTCGCCACTGACCACCAGCAGCGGTGCGCGGCCGGCGAGGAGGCCCGCCTTGGCGATGAAATCCAAACTGTCGACGGCTTTCTCGGACTCGGCGTCGTACGGATAGTCGCCGGGGAACAGGTCTACGACGGATCGCATCCGGATGGCGGCGTTCACGACGGCGCCCGCGAAGATCGGCGTCTCGGTTTCGGCGAGGACTCGCAGCGCGACGGCACCGCCCAGGGAACCACCGAGCACGCCGATCGGGCCGTCGCCGACCGGCAGCTGCTCCCGGATCGACGCCAGCGCGGCCGGGAACTCCGCGGTCGCCTGCTGGACGAACGCGTGCAGAAACGACATCAGGACGTCTTCGCGCACCAACGCCAGACCGGCGTCCATGCTGCCGTCGACCATGCGCGCCCCGCACATCGGCATACCGAGGTGCACCCGCCAGGCGGGCAGACCGTGCATCGGCAACGCGGCAGCGAACGCCGCGTCCGACCTCGGCGCGTCCAGCATGTGCCAGGTGACGATCAGCGGCGCGGGGGCGTCGCCGGTCGGCGGCAGCGCGGTGAACGGCACGCCCGCGGCGGTGCCCGTGATCGGTGAATGCATGCCGTCACGGTAGAGCCGCACCCCCGCGGGCGGGAACCGATTTCGCCACCAGCAGAAGCGGTTAGGCCGCACTCCGCGGGACGTTGACGGTGACGGTGTCGATGTGGCAGCGGCGACCGGCGACGGTCGGCGGGGAGATGGTGCCACCCGTTCCGGTGTAGGTGAGTTCCGGGTTCAGGCAGCTCTGCGCGGCTTCGTCGCGGAAGGTGAGCGTGGTGCCGGAGAACACCAGCCGATTGGCGAGTCGCGCGTTGTCCCACGGTTCGATCGCGAACAACGCCATATTCTGGGCTTGCTTACGCAGATTGATCGAGTAGCGCACCGAACCCGCTTGTCCCGTAATGGTTTGCGTCCACAGGCCGGTCGACTGATCCAGGGCGATGTCCATCTCGAGCACCTCCCCCACCTGCACCGACATCGCACGCCCCGAGTGGCACCCGCGGTAGCGCGGATCATTCGAATACACGTTGACGTACTGCCCGGAAATCCACCACGTCGAGTACGTCGGCGGCTGCTGCACCGGCGCGCAAGCCGGCCCCCACGTCAGCACCGGCTGCAGCACCCCCAACCCGATCGGATAGTAATTTCTCCCCCCTTCCCGAGGCTCGAGCCCAGGCCACAAAAACATCGTCCCCACCCGCGCCGGTTTCGCCGGCACCGTAAACCGCGTCTGCATCCGAACGAATTCATTGGCCACCGGAATTTTGAAATACACCCGCGACTGCTGATCCGGCTCCAGCGGCGCCGGTTGCGTACTCGGCGCCCCGGGCGGAGCCGGCGGCCCCGGCTCCGCGAAGGAACTCGGCAATGCAACGAAACCCATTGCCACCGTTGCGATTACACCAGAAACAAGATACCGAGCCGCAGCCCGACGAAGAAGATTCATACTTCCCCATGAAAACACAACAATTACCCCCCGTGAACGCCCGCAACTGGGGACCCTCAAACCCCCAGCCCACCCCTCCCCAAACCCGGTGACACAGAAAGGAATTCCCCGACAAACAGTACTTCTAATTGACGCGCCAACACTTTTCGCATTTGATTAATTCTTCACATACCCGCTAGCGACGCGGACGCTGCGTGAAGAACCAGGTCGGTGTGCTGCCCCGGTTGCCTGCGGACCTGGCAGGCAACCGGGTGACGCAATCCTCAGCGCAGCGCGGCGGCTTTGCGCGCCAAACGCTTGGTGGCGGTTTTCGCCGCCGCTTGCGCTTCGGTCGGCTTGTCGGCCGCCTTGGTGGCTTTCTTCACGGGGGCCTTTTTGGCGGCCGCCTTGGTGGGCGACGCCTTGGCAGCCACCTTCTTCGCGGGCGTCTTCTGGGTGGGGGCGTCGGCTTGTTCCAGCGCTTCGCGGAGGAACTGCCCGGTGTAGCTTTCGGCTACCGCGGCAACGTCTTCCGGGGTGCCTTCGGCGACGACCATGCCGCCGCCGGAGCCACCTTCGGGTCCCATGTCGATCACCCAGTCGGCGGTCTTGATGACGTCGAGGTTGTGTTCGATGACGATGACGGTGTTGCCCTTGTCGACGAGGCCGTTGATCACCTTGAGCAGTTTGCGGATGTCTTCGAAGTGCAGGCCGGTGGTGGGTTCGTCGAGGATGTAGACGGTGCGGCCGGTGGAGCGCTTCTGGAGTTCGGCGGACAGTTTCACGCGCTGGGCTTCGCCACCGGACAGGGTGGGGGCGCTCTGGCCGAGGCGGACGTAGCCGAGGCCGACGTCCACCAGGGTCTTGAGGTAGCGGTGGATGGAGCTGATGGGCTCGAAGAACTCCGCGCCCTCCTCGATCGACATGTCGAGGACCTCGGCGATGGTCTTGCCCTTGTAGTGCACCTCGAGGGTTTCCCGGTTGTAGCGGGCCCCGTGGCAGACCTCGCACGGGACGTACACGTCCGGCAGGAAGTTCATCTCGATCTTCAGGGTGCCGTCACCGGAGCAGGCCTCGCAGCGACCGCCCTTGACGTTGAAGGAGAATCGGCCCGGCTGGTAGCCGCGCACCTTCGCCTCGGTGGTCGACGCGAACAGGGTGCGGATCTTGTCGAACACCCCGGTGTAGGTGGCGGGGTTGGAGCGCGGGGTGCGGCCGATCGGCGACTGGTCCACCTGGACCAGCTTGTCCAGGTCGTCCAGCCCTTTGATCCTGGTGTGCCTGCCCGGCACCTGCCGCGCACCGTTCAGCTTGTTCGCCAGCACGGTCGCCAGAATGTCGTTGACCAGCGTCGACTTGCCGGAACCCGAAACACCAGTGACCGCGGTGAGCACACCGAGCGGGAAGTTAACGTCGATCCCGCGCAGGTTGTGCTCGGTCGCGCCGACCACGGTGAGCAGCCGCTTCTTGTCGATCGAACGGCGAACCAGCGGCAGCTCGATCCGCTCACGGCCGGAAAGGTAAGCGCCGGTGAGGGATTCGGGCTCGGTGAGCAACTCCTGGTACGGACCACTGTGCACCACGCGGCCACCGTGCTCGCCGGCCAGCGGGCCGATGTCGACCACCCAGTCGGAGGCGCGGATGGTGTCCTCGTCGTGTTCGACGACGATCAGCGTATTGCCGAGATTGCGCAGCCGGGTGAGGGTTTCGATGAGCCGCCGGTTGTCCCGCTGGTGCAGGCCGATGGACGGCTCGTCGAGCACGTAGAGCACGCCGACCAGTCCGGAGCCGATCTGGGTGGCGAGCCGGATGCGTTGCGCCTCACCGCCGGACAGCGTCGCCGCGGCCCGCGAGAGCGACAGGTATTCCAGGCCGACGTCGAGCAGGAACCCGAGCCGCGCCTGCACTTCCTTGAGCACCTGCCCGGCGATCGCGGCCTCCCGCTCGCCCAGTGTGAGCGAGTTCAGGAACTTCGAGCACTCCCCGATGGACAGGTCGCTGACCTCGGCGATGGACTTGTTGTCACCACCGGCATTGATGGTGACCGCGAGGATCTCCGGGCGCAGCCGGGCACCGTCACAGACCGGGCACGGCACGTCGCGCATGTAGCCGTCGTAGTGCTCCTTCATCTGCTCGGACTCGGTGCTCTCCATGCGCCGCTGCAGGAACGGCATCACGCCCTCGAAATCGGCGTAGTAGGAACGCTTCCGGCCGTAGCGGTTGGTGTAGGAGACGTGCACCTGGTCGGAGCTGCCCTCGAGCACGGCCTTGCGCGCCTTGAGCGGCAGCTTCTCCCACGGGGTGTCCATCGAGAAGCCGACAGACGAGGCGAGCCCGGACAGCAGCCGGGTGAAGTACTCCGCGGTCTGTCCGCGCGACCACGGCGCGATGGCGCCGTCGTTCAAGCTCAGCGCCGGGTCGGGCACCACCAGATCCGGGTCGACCTCTTTGCGGATGCCGAGTCCGGTGCAGTCCGGGCAGGCGCCGTAGGGCGAGTTGAACGAGAACGACCGGGGTTCCAGGTCTTCGATGTCGAGCGGGTGCCCGTTCGGGCAGGCCAGTCGCTCGGAGAAGCGGCGCTCCCGATCGTGCGCGTGCTCGTCCCGGTCGACGAAGTCGAGCACGACGATGCCGTCGGCCAGCCGCAGCGCGGTCTCGATCGAGTCGGTGAGGCGCTGTTTGGAGTTGTGCTTGACGGACAGGCGGTCGACGACCACCTCGACGTCGTGCTTCTCCTGCTTCTTCAGCTTCGGCGGATCGGTCAGCGGATACACCACGCCGTCGACCCGGACCCGGGAGTAGCCCTGGGTGTTCAACTGGTCGAACAGGTCGACGAACTCGCCCTTGCGGGTGCGCACCACCGGCGCGAGCACCTGGAACTTGATGCCCTCCTCCATGGCGAGCACCTGGTCGACGATCTGCTGCGGGGTCTGCTTGGCGATCAGCTCGCCACACACCGGGCAGTGCGGGGTGCCGGCGCGCGCGTACAGCAGGCGCAGGTAGTCGTACACCTCGGTGATGGTGCCGACGGTCGAGCGCGGGTTGCGGTTGGTCGACTTCTGGTCGATCGACACCGCGGGCGAGAGCCCCTCGATGAAGTCGACGTCGGGCTTGTCCATCTGCCCGAGGAATTGCCGCGCGTACGCCGACAGCGACTCCACGTACCGCCGCTGACCCTCGGCGAAGATCGTGTCGAACGCCAGACTCGACTTGCCGGAGCCGGACAGTCCGGTGAACACGATGAGACTGTCGCGGGGCAGGTCGAGGTCGACCCCCTTCAGGTTGTGCTCCCGAGCTCCGCGCACAGTGAGGCGTTCCGCCACCAGGTGTTTCCCTTCTCGATCGTGTTCAGAGGAACCGACAAACGGCGTCCAGACGTATCCGGCCGTCATGCTAAACGCGCCCACCGACAAGTTTCGCTCGCGCGAGGTGTACCAGCTACAACGGCGCTCGCGCCGGCGAGATCGCGGTGGGTTCCGCCAGGCTCAGTGCTCGGTCCGCCGCAGGTCGCCGGACAAACCGCGGACCTGCCAGCCCTCAGCGTCGACGGTGACCGACAGCACATTCGAGCCGACCCGCAGTCCGCCGACGCGTAGCGGCAGATAGCGAGCGGGGACCACCGGTGCGACCGACAGCACCCCCTCCGGAACACTCGGTTCCAGTCTCAACAGGGTACGCAAAAACAGCAACGGTGCGGCAGCCGCCCAGGCCTGCGGCGAACACGACGTCGGATAGGGCACGGGGATGTCGAATTCGGCGCGATCGAATCCGCAGAAGAGCTCGGGCAGCCGGTAGCCGAAGCGGGTCGAGGCGTCGAGCACGGCGGAGACCACCCTGTTCGCGTGGTCGGTGAAGCCGTAGCGCATCAGACCGGCGGCGCAGATCGCGTTGTCGTGCGGCCACACCGAGCCGTTGTGATAGCTGACCGGGTTGTAGGCACCCATCGAGGTGGCCAGCGTGCGGATCCCCCAACCGCTGAACATTTCCGGCGAGAGCAGGTGGTCGGCGACCCGCGCGGCCTTGTCGTCGTCGATGATCCCGGTCCACAGGCAGTGCCCGATATTGGAGCTGAGCGCGTCGATCGGCCGCTTGTCTCGGTCCAGGCCGATCGCGTACCAGCCTTTGTCGGGCAGCCAGAACGCCTCGTTGAACGCGGTTTTCAACTGTGCGGCCTTGCCTCGCCAGCGCTCCGCGGCCTGGTGGTCACCGGTGCCCGCGGCGAGCGTGGCCCGTGCGAGGTACGCCGCGTAGACGTAACCCTGCACCTCGGCCAGCGCGATGGGCGCCTCGGGCAGCGTGCCGTCGGCGAAGTTCACTCCGTCCCAGGAGTCCTTCCAGCCCTGGTTGGCCAGGCCGTGCTCGGCGGCGCACTGGTATTCGACGAAACCGTCACCGTCCGCGTCGCCGTAGCGCTCGATCCATTCCAGCGCGCGATCGGCGTGCGGCAGCAGTTCGTCGCGGATGCGCGCGTCCAGCCCCCACCGATACAACTCGCCGAGCAGCATGACGAACAGCGGCGTGGCGTCGGCCGTGCCGTAATAGGCGGTGCCGCCGCCGAGCAGCAGCGTCGCCGCCCGGCCGAAACGCACCTCGTGCGGGATCCGGCCCGGCTGCTCCTCGGTCGTCGCGTGCACTTTCTTACCCTGCAAATCGGCCAGGCTCTGCAGCGTGCCGACGGCCAGCCTGCGATCCAGCGGCAGCACCATCCACGAGGTGAGCAGCGAGTCCCGGCCGAACAGCGCCATGAACCAGGGTGCGCCCGCGGCCACCACCGCGCGTTCGGGGTGGTCGGGGTCGAAGATGCGCAGTGCGCCGAGATCGGTGAGGGTGCGTTGCAGTACCGAGGCGAGGGTTTCGTCCTCGGTATGCACGGTCGGTGAGTTGGCGTACCACTCACGCAACCGCTGCGCAGGCGCGCTGCGGTTCACCGGCGTGCCGCAGGGGTAGCGCGGTGGTGCGATATCGGTGCCGAGGGCGGGCAGGTACTCGATGCAGGTGGACCATTCCCCGCGTCCGGGAAGGCTTACCTGCCAGCACAATTCGCGACCCGACGCGGTGGCCGAGCTGCCGCTGACGGTCACCGCCATGCCCAGCTCTTCGCGGCTGATCTGGATGGCGCCGTCGGTGGCCCGCGCCGCGGTGACCACCACCTGCTCGCGGCCGGTGCGCCCCTCCTTCACCTCGAACAGGTCGGCGAAGTCGGCGTCCAGCTCCAGCCTGATCGTGCAGTCGAGCGGCACGCTGGACAGGTTGCGCACCACCAGGTCCTCGCGCATGCCGTCGCCGACATGCCTGCCGATGATCACCAGCGCGGTGCTGTCGGCGGTACCCGCGCGCGGCGCGGTCCGGGCCAGCAGCGTCGCGCTGTACGGCTCGTCGTAGCGCAGCGTGAGCGGTTGCGGTTCCAGGCCGTCTACGGTGAGCCGCCAGTACGACAGCACCCTGGTGTCGCGAACGAACAAGCCAGCCGCGCGATTCGGCGTGATCGCGCCGCTGACGTCGCTGATGCAGAAGGTCGAGCCCTCGACCAGGGTGACCCCAGCGTTGATGGCCGTCGGCGCCTCCGTATCCGAGCCGTCGCCCCACGGATGGGTCACGCGGGAGCCCCGGGGGCGCTCGGCGAACTCACGCCACCGGAGTGGGCACCATGACCCGGGTCGTGCGCTCGGCCACGATGCGGCGGTGGAGCCGCTCGTGATCGCGCGCCATGCGCAGCCTGCCGAACCGCTGCTCGGCCGACGTGCGGCAAGCCCGGCGATCCAGCGTGTGCACCTTGTCGAGGGCGTCCACCATCTCGTTGACGTCGCGGCAGAGGAATCCGGTCCTGCCGTGGTCGACGATCTCCGGGGCCGCGCCGTTGGGGAACGCGAGAACCGGTGTGCCGCAAGCCAACGACTCGGCCATCACCAGCCCGAACGGTTCGGGCCATTCGATCGGATTGATCAACGCGTCGGCGTGGCGCACCAGCTCGACCCGGCGCGCGGTGGGTTCCTCACGCGGTTCGGGGTCGTCGGGGCCCATCAGTGGACGCACCCGCTCAGTGTAGTAGCGGCGCTCCTCGGGTTCGCGCATCTTGGTGATCATGAGCAGTTTGCGCCGGGCGAGCCGGGCGATCTGCACCGCCCGGTGCACGCCCTTCGTCTCGTTCATCCGGCCCACGAACACCACGTATCCGCCGCCGCCCGGGCCGTACTTGTAAGTGTTGAGGTCGATTCCGTGATGGATCACCTGTGCGATCGGCACGCTGCCCGCCATGCGCCGCTGCGATTCGGAGATCGCGACGATGTGCGCGTGGCGCGCCATCGAGCGGAACAGCTCCTGACGCATCTCCGAGAACGGGCCGTGGTTGGTGACCACGACCGGCGGTCCGTCCTGGATGGCGCCGACGAACGGGCCGAGCGAGGTGTGGTCATGGATGATGTCGACGTCGGCCAGCGTCTCGTAGGCGGCGAGCACGTGCATCAGCTCGGCCTCACCGACGCC
This sequence comes from Nocardia suismassiliense, assembly GCF_900269665.1. Classification (GTDB taxonomy): domain Bacteria; phylum Actinomycetota; class Actinomycetes; order Mycobacteriales; family Mycobacteriaceae; genus Nocardia; species Nocardia suismassiliense. The sequence continues at coordinate 2,948,753 of NZ_LT985361.1, read as the reverse complement.
GATCTGGCTGGTCGGCTGCTCGTACAGCGAGTAGCGGCGCACCGGGCAGGTGGATTCACCGACCGTGAAAAGGTGCACGTCGTGGCCGAGCATGTCGAGGCCGACGGAAAGATTGGCGACGACCGATTCGGTGCCGCCATAGGCGGGCGGTGGGACCGGGACCCATGGCGGAACTATCTGCCCGATTCTCATGGGAGCCTGCGTTCTTCGACGCCTCGGCCTTCCTCGGCGGAACCCCATTGCGCGCCGCAGCCAGCGCAGCGCACGGAAATATCGGGTAGTTCATCAAAGGCATCGACTGCGTTGGATCCGCATCCCGGACAGGTGCGCGGCGATCCGAAGATCGCGCTGAAATCTAGTGTCGCTGAATATGTCATCTCGAGTTCCCACGTACATATGAGCCTTATGGCTCCGCTGCCCACGGCCCCTCTGGTTGACTTCATTGCAAGCTTACCCGGAACCTCGTTATCTACTCGAGGAATTCGCGCAGGCTCGTTTCGGCGTAACGACGACAGGGAGGCCGCCGTGCTCGAGGTATTTCTCGTAGACGACCACGAAATCGTGCGACGTGGCCTGGTCGATCTGCTGGAGGGTGATCCGGAGCTGACGGTGATCGGCGAGGCGGGTGATGTCGCGCAGGCGATGGCGCGAATCCCGGTGCTGCGGCCCGCGGTCGCGGTGCTGGATGTGCGACTGCCCGACGGCAACGGCATCGAACTGTGCCGCGATCTGCTGGCCGAGGTCGAGGGGCTGCGCTGCCTGATTCTCACCTCGTACACCGACGACCAGGCGATGCTCGACGCCATCCTGGCCGGCGCCAGCGGCTACGTCGTAAAGAACATCAAGGGCATGGAACTGGCCGCCGCGATCAAGGCGGTCGGCGCGGGCCGCTCACTGCTGGACAACCGGGCGGCCGCCGCGTTGCGGGCCCGGCTGCGCGACGGCGCCCCCGACGACGACGGCCCGCTGGCCGGGCTCACCGAACAGGAACGGCGGCTGCTCGCTTTGCTCGGTGAGGGCCTCACCAACCGGCAGATCGCGGCGCGCATGTTCCTGGCCGAGAAGACCGTGAAGAACTACGTGTCCCGGCTGCTCGCCAAGCTCGGCATGGAGCGGCGGACCCAGGCGGCGGTGCTGGCCAGCAAGCTGGGCGAGCGCTGAACCGCGACATGACGGACGCTGTGCCGCACTCCGTGATCGACACCCTGCGCGCCATCGTGGACACGGCCACCCGCATCGCCGTCGACCACGCCAGGCTCTACGAGTGGGCCCGCACCCGGCAGGCCTGGATCGAGGCGACCAGGGACATCGCCACCGAGTTCCTGGCGGGGACCGAATCGCAGCGGGTGCTCGCGCAGGTGGTCGAGCACGCGCGCACGTTGACCGAGTCGGCGCAGGCGATCCTCGCGGTGGTCGAGCCGGGCATCCCGCCCGAGGAGGCCACCGAACTCGTTGTCGCGCAATGGTCGCGGGCGGCCGCACCGGACGCGGAGCACATCGTGCGGCTCACCGACACCGCCACGGGCAAGGCCTTCGCGGAGCGAACGACGGTGCACCTGGCCGATGCTCAGGGCATTGACCTGGGGGTGCCGGTCGGCGCGGCCGGGCCGGCGCTGATCCTGCCGCTGCACACGGCCGGGGTCGTGCTGGGGGTGCTGATCGTGGTGCGTGCGGCCGAGGCCGCGCCGTACTCCGAGGAGCTCGTCGCACTCACGGCGGCGTTCACCGATCAGGCGGCGCTGGCCATGCAGCTCGCCGAGGCGCAGCGCCGGGCCCGTGAACTCGATGTGCTCGCCGACCGCGACCGGATCGCGCGCGACCTGCACGATCACGTCATCCAGCGAGTCTTCGCGGTCGGGCTCGGACTGCAGGGCCTGGCCGCACGCGTCGACGATCCGCAAGTCCGGCAACGGCTTTCGGATGAGATCGATCGACTACAGGAGATCGTGCACGAAATACGCACGACGATCTTCGATCTGCACGGCGGCACGGGCGCCTCGCTGCGGCGGCGCCTGGAGGACGCGATCCGGCAGCAGACCGCGGCGACCGCGATCCGGGCGCGGCTGCGCGTCGACGGGCCGCTGTCGGTGGTCGGGTCCGCGCTGGCCGAGCACGCGGAAGCCGTTGTGCGCGAATCGGTCAGCAACGCGGTACGGCATTCCGGTGGCGACGTGGTGACGATCGAGATCACCGTCGGCGACGAGTTGACCATCCTGGTGCAGGACAACGGTTCCGGCGTGCCGGACGACGTAACCGCCAGTGGGCTGGCCAATCTCGCGCAGCGGGCCGGCGAATCGGACGGGCGGTGCAGTGTCGAGCGCGCTGCGGACGGGGGCACGCGGGTGCATTGGTCGGCCCCGCTGAGCTGACCGGAACGCCGTGGTGGCGGCTCAGCCTGGAAACCGTTGGCCGTCAGACCGGTTCCTTCAGACGCCCGGCACCGTCGGACCGGTTCGTACGGGCATGAGGGATCGTGCAACCGGTATTGCTGTCAGGCCGGTTCCACGAGGCTCAGATCGCCGTCGTAACGCCGGTACAGCAGTCGGCCGCGCCCGTCGATAGAGTCGGTGAAGAACAGGAACGGCAGGCCGTGATGACACAGAATCCGCGCGGCCCGGTCCTCGTCCAGGACGGGTGCCGGTTCCGGATCCACCGCGATCGGTAGCAGATTCACCCGCTGCGGGCCGTTCGTCACCGCATCCTGGCGGGACAGCCGAACGCCGAGCGGGTCACCCCACGCCACCACCGCGTCCAGGCCGGTCTCGCCGTCGGTGAACAAGTACGCGTCGTAGTCCATCGCATCCATCACCGCCGTCGCCTCGGCGGGGGTGCCGGTGAGTAGCTCGACCGGCTTGCGACGCACGATCGGGCGCGGCTCGGTGACCTGAGCCAGCGGCGGACGCGCCGGATCGGGCCAATCCCGGCTCGTGCTCGTCGCGAGCCGGGCCAGCTGCCGGTCCAGCCGTTCGGCGGCGAAGGTGACCGCGAACCCGCCGGGCCCGGTCACCTGCACCCGGGTGGCGACACCGCGGCAACGAATATTGGCCTGCACCACCGTCACCGCGTCGGTCTCCGGCGGCGCGGTGACCCGGACCCTGGTCGCCGCGTCGAGATGGTGGCGGCGCAGCACCCGGCCGATCGCCCGGACCGCCCGCGTCACGTCCACGTCCGGCACCGCGCCGAACGTGGTCACCGCCAAATCGAGATCACTTGCGGTCAGCCAATGTTGTGGTGCGGACGGATGCAGCAATCCCGACGACTTCATGTGACACGCCCTGACTTCGAATTCGACCCCGTCGCCCCATATCACCATCGCAATGCCCCGGCGAACAGGGCCGAAAGTCCCCCAAGGGCGAACTAGACTGGCGCGAGGCGCAGTTCACGCGCGCACCACAAGGGGAAACCGAGATGACCGAGGACCGCGGCACCGACCCCTACTCCGTGCGCGACACCCTCTCGCAACTGCGCCTGCGCGAGTTGCTCAGCGAGGTCAAGGAGCGGGTCGAACTCATCCTGGACTCGCGCGACCGGATGGACGGGCTGGTCGAGGCGATGCTCGCCGTCACCTCCGGGCTCGACCTGGACGAGACGCTGCGCACCATCGTGCGCACCGCCACCAGCCTGGTCGACGCCCGCTACGGCGCGCTCGCCGTGCGCGGCCACGACCAGCAGGTGGTGCAGTTCATCGACGAGGGCATGGACGACGAAACCCGCAGTGCCATTGGGCGTTTGCCCGCAGGGCACGGTGTGCTGGGCGTGGTGTTCAACCAGTCGAAACCGCTCCGGCTCGACGAACTCACCAATCACCCTGCCTCCGTGGGGCTTCCGCCGCACCACCCGCCGATGCACACCTTCCTCGGGGTGCCGGTGCGGATCCGCGGCGAGGTGTTCGGCAGCCTCTATCTGACCGAAAAGGCAGGCGGGCAACCCTTCACCGACGATGACGACGTACTCGTGCAGGCCCTCGCGGCCGCCGCGGGCATCGCGGTGGACAACGCGCGGCTCTACGAATCGGCGCGCACCAGGCAGGCGTGGATCGCGGCGACCCGCGATATCGCCACCGAATTCCTGGCGGGTAACCGGTCCGCCAACGTGCTGGCGCACGTGGTCGAGCACGCCCGCACGCTGACCGGATCGCACCAGTCTTTCCTCACCGGGCCCGACGAGGAAGGAGAGCTCGCCGTCACCCAATGGTGCGGTCCCGGTGCGGGATACGCGGACAAGGCCGTGCAGACCGAGGGCACCGCGCTCGGCGAGGCGTTCACCCGGCGCACCCCGCTGCGCTTCGACGACGCGAGCGCGATCAGTGTCGGCCTCGCGCTACCCGACGCCGGGCCGCTGCTGATCCTGCCGCTGTGCACCCCCGACAGCACCCTCGGCGTGCTCACCACCGTGCGGCCGGTCGGCGCCGCGCCGTACTCCGACGAGCTGGTCGAGCTGACCGCCGCGTTCACCGATCAGGCCGCGCTGGCCATGCAATTGGCCGACGCGCAGCTGCGGATGCGCGAGATGGATCTGCTGGCCGACCGTGATCGGATCGCCCGCGACCTGCACGACCACGTCATCCAGCGCCTGTTCGCGGTCGGCATCACCCTGCAGGGCGCGGTGGCCCGGGCTACCGTCCCCGAAGTGCGGCAACGCCTTTCGACGGTGGTCAACGATCTGCAAGAGGTGGTGCAGGAGATCCGCACCTCGATCTTCGACCTGCACGGCGGCCACGGCAATCCGCTGCAGCAACGGATCGAGCAGGCGATCCGCCAGCAGACCACCGAAACCCCACTGCGGTCGACATTTTCGGTGACCGGACCGCTGTCGGTACTGGAAGCCGAACTGGCCGATCATGCCGAAGCCGTGGTGCGCGAGGCCGTCAGTAATGCGGTCCGGCACTCGGGGGCGGATACTGTCGCGGTGGAGATCAGTGTCGACGACGATCTGACCATCGCGGTGACCGACAACGGCTGGGGCATCCCGAATCACGTGGTGCGCAGCGGACTACGCAATCTGGAGCAGCGCGCGGAGAAGGCCGACGGGCAATTCACCGTCGGGCCTGCCGGGAACACGACGGACGACGACATGCCGGGGACTCGGCTGTGCTGGTCGGTGCCGCTGCCGTGAACCAGCGAGGCAGAGTTGTGCCGGCAATCTCAATCGGCAGGCCCGAGCAGCACAACAGAGTTGTTGCCGCCCATGCCCAGCGACAGTTTCGCGGTGATGCCACCTTCGAACGGCTGCGGTCCATCCAGCAGCCGGGGATGCGGTGCCGCGACGATCGGCGCCGCGGGCACGATGCCGCGGTCGTACCCGAGCGCGGCCACCGCCACCTCCACACCGGCCGCCGCACCCTGACAGTGACCCGCCAGCGGTTTGAGCGCGTAGATGTGCGGCCGATCGTCGAACAGATTGGTCAGCAGATCCCGCTCTGCCATATCGCATTGCCGGGTACCGGTGCCGTGCGCGTTGAAATAGCGCACGTCCTGCGCGGTCACCCCGGCGTTGTCGAGGGCACGGCGGGTGCATTCGAAGATCTGCTCATGGGTGGGGTCCACCGACACCACGTGATAGGCGTCGTTGGTCATCCCGCCTCCGAGCATCGCCGCGTAGGGCCGATCCACCGAACGGCTCAGCACGAACGCCACCGACGCCTCACCGAAGCTGAAGCCGCGGCTGCCCTCCTGGAACGGACGGCACCCGTCCAACGGGTCGGTGTCGGTCACCGCGGCGCCGAGGCCGACGAAGTGCTCGACCATGTCGGGGGTGGCGGACATATCGGTGGCGATACACACCACGTCGTCGGCGATGCCGGCGTCGAGCCAGAGCTGCGCGGTGATCAGCGCGACATTGGCCGAACTGCACGCCGCGGACACGTTCATGGCGGGGCCGTGGAAGCCGTATTCCTGCATGAGCACCGAGACCGGGGTGGACGGGATCAACCGCATGTAGTCGCGGGACCGTCGATGGCCGTGATCGACGAGGTAGAAGTCACGCCAGTTGACCACGTCACCCAGCACGATCGCGTGCAGCACGCCGACCGTCCGGCCGGGCCGCCACCCGCGCGCCAGCGCATCGGTGATCGCCTCGCGGGCCGACTCGTGCATCGCTCGCCCGTACCGGCTGGTGCTGACCGCATGATCGCCACCGTCGGGCACCAGCGAAACCCAGGCATCCTGATCGCGGCCCGGACCGTAACCCGACTGCACCGACGCGGCCGATTTTCCGCTCAGCAGACCGTGCCACAAAGCCTCACGGCCCCAGCCGTATGCCGTGACGGCACCGATCCCGGCGAACGTCATATGATCTTGATGCTGTTGTCGGTTGTTCGGGATGGTGTCCGGCATAGCATCGCTCCTTCGCCGATTCCTGGGCCGATCTGCGGTCGGCCGAGATATTTCTACAGAACCGGTTCTGTAATGATCACCAGACAGAGCCCGATCAAGTGCTCGAACTGTGATCGAAGCAATAGCGTCGACGCTGTGATCTTCTGCACGTCGATACCAGAATAATCCCATGTTCCAATGGCCATAATCGGGTCGACGATCGGGGGTTCGAGTGGGTGAGGACAAGGTAGCCGCTGCGGTCGACGCCGCCGAGCAGCTAGCTGAGCGCTACCGTTCTCTCGTCGAGCACACGCCCGACGGCATCTGCGTGCACGAGCGCGGGGTCGTTGTCTACGTCAACCCTGCCACCGTGCGTCTGCTCGCCGCCGACAGCGCCGACGACGTGATCGGCAAGCCACTCACCCAGTTCGTCCATCCCGGCTCGGTCCCCGGCATGCTGGAGCGGATCAGCCACCTCACCACCAAGGGCGCCGCCTCGGTGCCGACCGAGATGACGCTGGTCCGGGTGGACGGCGTCCCGGTGCCGGTGGAGACCGTGTCGGTGCTCACCGCCTGGCACGACCACCTCGCCTATCAGGTCGTCATCCACGACCTCACCGCGCAGCGCCACGCCGAAGCCGCACAGCACCTGGCCGAGCAACACTTCACCACGGTCGTCTCCCAGCTGGAAGAGGGCGTGGTGGTGATCGATCCGGAGGGTCGCATCGAGTCGGCCAACCCCGCGGCCATGCGAATTTTCGGCAGCGAGAATGCCCGCGACGAGCTCATCGGCAAAACCATCCAGTCCCTGCCGATGACCCTGCTCGACGCGAACGCGCAACCACTGCCGCCGACCCGCCACCCGATCGCCCGCACACTCGCCACCGGCGAGACCATCACCGGCTACGTCTTCGGCGTCGACCGCGCCGACGGGCAGCGGCGCTGGCTCTCCGGCAGCAGCCGCCTGCTCAATCCCGACGACCCGCGCTCGTCGGCGGTGTCCTCGTTCGCCGACATCACCGAGTTCCGGGCCAGCAGACGGCAATTGGAGTACCAGGCCACCCACGACTCGCTCACCGGGCTGGCGAACCGTTCGCTGATCCTGTCCCAGCTGGCGGGCGCGCTGGCCACCAGCGAGGACCTGCCGGTGTCCACCGTGCTGTTCATCGATCTGGACGGGTTCAAGGCCATCAACGACACGCTCGGGCACGCGATCGGCGACACCGTGCTGCAGATCGTCGCGCAACGGTTGCAGCGCGCGCTGCGCGGCGACGACCTGGTCGGCAGGCTCGGCGGCGACGAATTCCTGGTGCTGCTGTCCGGGCGCACCCGGCGGGTCGACATCGACGCGCTGGTGGCCCGGCTGCGCTCGACGATGGCTGAGCCGATCATCGCGCGCGGGCACCGGATCGAGGTGAACGCCTCGATCGGCGTCACCCCGCTCACCGTAGGCGACCGCCGCACCCCCGAGGCCGTGCTGCACGACGCGGACCTGGCGATGTATCGGGCCAAGCCGACCGGGCATCGCGAGGGCGCGGTCAGCAAGGGACGCAGGCCGAACAGCACGCACGCGTCCTGACATGCTCCACCGATGATTCTCGAACACGCGCTGCTGCCGGTCCGGCCGGAACCGCGGTTCACCAGCGGTTACGGCGAGTTCGCCGCAATCGCAGTAGACTCGACAACCTTGTTTTCCGAGCGTTCGCGTGCGCATTGCCGTGCGTGTGTAGCGTTCGCTCGGCTCATCGCGGTGAAGGAGTTCAGTTTGCCCGACCTCACTCAGGATCGTGCCGCCAGTGACGGCGCGCCGGAGCTGACCCGCGAGACCGAGCAGGAACAGGCGTACCTCTCGGTGCTGTACGACCGGCTCGACGAAATGCGCGAGTACGCGCGCAACCGGTTACGCACCGTGCTGCTGGAATCCGGCGGCACCCCGCAGGCACGCAGCGAGCGCGAATCGTTCAGCCAGCTCTATACCGAGGATCTGGCCAAATACGATGCGGCCGAACACGGTCTGTGTTTCGGCCGGATCGATCTGGCCGACGAGTACCGCTACATCGGCAGGCTCGGCATCCTCGACGAGAAGGACGACTACGAGACGCTGCTGCTGGACTGGCGCGCCCCGCTGGCCCGCCCGTTCTACCTGGCCACCACCGCCGCACCGGACGGCGTGACCCGGCGCAGGCACATCCGCTCGCGCAACCGCAGCGTCACCGCGATCAACGACGAATACCTCGACCTGGACGCCGCCCGCCGGGCAGGCGCGACCGACGACGACGGCGGGGTCGGCAGCGAGAGCGCGCTGCTCGCCGCGCTCAACGCGGCCCGCACCGGGCACATGAACGACATCGTCGAGACGATCCAGCACGAGCAGGACGCGATCATCCGCTCGGAACACAAGAGCGTGCTGGTCGTGCAGGGCGGGCCGGGCACCGGTAAGACGGCCGTCGCGCTGCACCGCGCGGCCTATCTGCTCTACACCTACCGCCAGCAGCTGGCCAAGAGCGGTGTGCTGATCATCGGGCCGAACGCCACTTTCCTCGACTACATCGGTCAGGTGCTGCCCTCGCTCGGTGAGACCGGCGTGCTGCTGTCCACCATCGGCGACCTCTACCCGGGTGTGAAAGCCAGCAGGGAGGATTCGTTGCGGGCCGGCGAGATCAAGGGCTCGCTGGACATGCTGGAGGTGCTCAAGCAGGCGGTCCGCGACCGGCAGGAAGTACCGGCCGAACCGATCCGGCTCAGCTTCGACGGCTACCCGGTGACGCTGGACCGCAAGATCGCCACCAAGGCCCGCGGCCGCGCACGCTCCTCGCGCAGGCCGCACAACCTGGCCAAGCCGATCTTCACCAGCGCGGTGATCGACGCGCTCACCGATCAGCTGGCCGAGACGATGGGCGGCGACCTGTCCGGCGGCCCGAGCCTGCTCAGCCGCACCGACATTGCCGAGATCCGCGACGAGATGCGGGCCGATCAGGAGATCCAGCAGGCCATCGGCACGCTGTGGCCGCTGCTGTCCCCGCAGGACGTGCTCGCCGATCTGCTCGCCGATCCCAAGCGGCTCGATCGGGTCGCGAGCACGCTGTCGGCCGAGGACCGCGCCGAGCTGGTGCGGCCGGACAACGGTGAATTCAGCGCCGCCGACGCCCCGCTGCTCGACGAGCTGGCCGAGCTGCTCGGCGTGGACGACACCGAGGAGCGCGAACGTTCCCGGCGCCGCTGGCGCGCACAGCTGGCCGAGGCGCAGGACGCGCTCGACATCCTGACCGGTTCGGCGCCACAGGATCTGGAAGACGACCTCGATCCGGAAATCCTGATGGCCTACGACCTGATCGACGCGAGCCAGCTCGCCGAACGCCAGGACGTGCGCACCAGGCAGACCACCGCCGAACGCGCCGCGGGCGACCGCACCTGGACCTACGGGCACGTCATCGTGGACGAGGCGCAGGAGCTCTCGGAGATGGCGTGGCGAATGGTGATGCGGCGCATCCCGAATCGCTGGATCACCGTGGTCGGCGATGTCGCGCAGACCGGTGACCCGGCCGGCGCCTCGTCCTGGCAGCGGGTGCTGGAACCGTATGTGGCCAAACGGTGGAAGCTCACCGAACTGACCGTCAACTACCGGACCCCGGCCGAGATCATGGACGTGGCCGCGGACGTGCTCGCCGCGATCGATCCGGCGGCCTCGGCGCCACGCTCGGTGCGCGACAGCGGAAACCCGCCGCGCGGCTACCGGGTCGCCGCGAGCGACGTGCGCGACCAGATCGCGAAGCTGGTCGCCGGGGAGACCGGGCCGGGCACCACCGCGGTGATCGCGCCGCACGCGCTGGTGGAGGAACTGGCCGACCTGGCCGGTGAATCGGTGCGGGTGCTGACCGTGCACGACGTGAAGGGGCTGGAGTTCGACGCGGTGTATCTGGTGGAGCCGCAAGCGATCCTGGACGAATCACCGCGTGGGCTCAACGATCTGTACGTTGCGCTGACCCGTGCGACGCAGCGTCTGGGTGTGGTGCACAGCGAGGAACTGCCGGAGGTGTTGCGCGCGCTGCGCTGAAAAGCGTGCCCCGCGTTGCCCTGCGCTGAAACGCGAGAACTCCGCATTGCGCCACCGGGTGCAATGCGGAGTTCTCGGAAGTTCTGCTAGCGAACGGTGTGCACGATCAGCACATCCGAGCGCGACTTGCGGGCGACGTCCGACGGGACGGAGCCGAGCAGGCGACCGGTCAGCGTGTTCAGCCCGCGGTTACCGACCACGAGCAGATCGGCGTCCACTTCCTTGGTCAGCGTGAGCAGCGACTCGACCGGCTCGCCGACCACGGCGCGCTCGACGATGTCCACCGCGCCCGCGGCCGCGGCCTTGTCCCGCGCGGTGCGCAGGATCTCGTTGGTGGGGGCGGACCCGCGCACCTGGTAGGCCTCTTCCTTGAGCACATCGGCGGCGGCGGCCACGTCGCGATCGTCGGTCGGGTAGTAGGCACACGCGATGACCAGGGTCGCGGCGGACACTCCAGCCAGCGCGGCGGCCTTCTCGACGGCGACGTATGACGAGTCCGAGCCATCAGTACCGACAACAATGGTCCGGTAGGCGGTCATTCTCTCCTCCAACTGTGCGGTTTAAGGGTGCCTACGTCCGGGTTCCATACCAAGACGTGCCCCGGCGCAGCGACTCGGTTCGACCCTAGCGGCAAACGGACCGGAAGTAACAGCAATCGCGACACATCACATTGGAGGTGTCCGGGTATTGGCGCCACACGTTCGCCAGGAAATGCGGGAAGGGCATCGGCAACCAGCGCGGACACAATTGTCCGGCCGGTAAACTGTGATCGAGCACAACCCCCGTGAACGATCTTGTCCCCCTGGGATATTCGTCACATACCAGCGTCGATCGAACAGACACCAGCCCGCCTCGGCGCGCGAATCTTGCACCGGGACGGGCCGTCCGAGCCTGGGACTAGCGTGCCATTACGGCCACTGCCGATAGTTCGCCCAGAATAAGCCCAGAATCGCTCCGATGATGTCCATGCGTTCCTCTCCTGCAGTAAAAAGGACGCGCAATATTAGCGCGGCAAGCAAGATCAGAGGTCGAAAAGCGGTCCGGTGATGGTCAATCCGAGGTCATCGACGTGCGCGAAGAACGCGAACAGCATCAACGCGGCACCGGCCAGCGCCACGTTCTTGTTGAAGTTGACCATCTCGCCCTGCTTGGCCTGCGGATCGGTTTCCTTCCAGAACGGGTGCATCAGCACCGCGGTCACCAGCAACAACGCCGCGAGCAGCAGCGAGCCGAGATCGGCCCACACGCCGAGCAGCACGCTCAGTCCACCGAGGCCGAACAGCGCACCCGAGCCGAGCACCGAGAGCTTCGCCATCGGCACCCCCTTGCTCGCCGCGTAACCCGCCATCGCTTCGGTCTGCATGACGTGACCGAGCGCTGAGCTGAGGAACAACACCGAGAACAACACCCGTCCGATCAACACCACGACATCCATGTCCAGCTCCCTCAATTGGCTGACAGTAGGTAGTGCAACATTCAACTAAGAGTTCCGGGAGGTATTCCCGAGCCCGTGGTCGAATGGTCGAATACGGTCGGCCCGGCAGCTATGTCCTGGTCGGCAAGACCTTTGCCGTGACCTCGTTGCGCGAGCGTAGCGAATTCTTGGCGTATTCCAGTGGAGCCATTCCGACTTCCGCGGTGAACTCCCGCGAGAAGTGCGCCTGATCGAAGTATCCCAGTTCGGCGGCCAATGCGGCGAGATCTTCGGTGCGGCCGCGCGCGAGCAGTTCGGCGCCGTCTTGCAGCCGGTAGCGGCGCAGCACCCACTTCGGGCCGGCGCCGACGTAGCGCCGGAACATCCGCTGCAAGGTGCGGGTGGGTATGCCGAATCGGTCGGTGATCTGGTCGACCCTGGTCAACCGCTCATCCCCGGCCATCGCATCGATGATGCGCAGCACCAGGAGGTAGGTCGGATCGCCGGCGGCGGGCCGGGCCGCGAGGAACTCGTCGAGCACGGCGCTGCGCTGCTCGTCGGTGGCTGAGTCCAGGACGCGATCGGTCAGTCCGCGCGCCTCGGGCATGACGTCGATCAGGTCGACGGTGGTGTCACGGAACGAACCGACGTCGAGTCCGGTGTAGGCGCCGAAACCGCCCGCGCGGAAGCGCACGCCGAACACCTCGCCCGCTCCGTGCAGTTCCCGGATGAATTTTGTCGTGCACACGCCGGTGACGAAACCGCCTGTGCGGGTTGCGGATCGCTCGAAGGTGACGTTGACGCTCGGGTAGGAGAGCACCTCCGCCCGGTATGGCGGCCGGCCGTGCAGGTCCCAGCGCACCGACCAATACCACTCGACGAAACGATCCACCGCAGGGCCGGCCGGCAGCCTAGCCAGGGAGCGGTACTTGGCCTGTTCGTCCGGGTGCAGGATGCCGGTGGTGTCCGCGGGCGCGACCGGATTCCGCGGCAGTCCCGACGCGGAATCAGTGCTGCCCGGCATGGTCTCGTTCCGGTCGGACACCGTGTCGCTTTCTTACAAGACCGGAAACACCCGCTCGACCAGGATTGCTGTCATGACGAACACCGTGAACCCCATCGCCGACGGCTACCACTCCATCACCTGTTTCCTCGCGGTCAGCGACGGCAACAAGGCCATCGATTTCTACTCCGCCGTCTTCGGCGCCGAGGTGATCACCCGCAGCGACCAGCCGGACGGACAGCCCGCGCACGCCGAACTGAAGATCGGCGACTCCACCCTCCAGCTGGGCATGCCCATCCCGGACAACAACGTGCTCGCCCCGAACGGCGAGTGGGTGCACACCTCGATCGTGCACTACTGCCCCGACGTCGACGCGGTCATCAAGCGCGCCGTCGAACACAGCGCCCGCAGTGCCGAAGAACCCCAAACCTTCGTCACCGGAGACCGTTTCGGCGTAGTCATCGACCCCTTCGGCCACCGCTGGGCGGTCATCACCAAGGTCGAAGACGTCTCCCGCGAGGAAGCCGAACGCCGCGTCAACGAATGGATGGCCACGCAGGGCTGACGCAGATTCCCGCACCCCCTCTTGCGGCGGACCCGGTGTGTCGCACGGCAAGTCGGTGTGCGGGAACCTAAAGGTGGTGCGGGAACCCAACAGGTGTGCGGCCGCACCCCTCCGGGACGGAAGCGCACCACCGCAACTCAACTCAACCCGGCGGCGTCCATGCCGCGCAGTTCCTTCTTGAGGTCCGCGATCTCATCGCGCAGCCGGCCTGCGAGCTCGAATTGCAGCTCGCGGGCCGCGTTCATCATCTGCGCGGTGAGTTCCTTGACCAGGTCGGCGAGTTCGGCGCGCGGCATCGACTTGATGTCGCGGCCCTCGTAGACGCCCGCGCTGACCGCACGCCCCGGCTCGCCCTGGGCACGGCGGCCGCGGCTGGAGTTGCGGCCGGAGCCGCCGACCTCCACCTCGGTCTCCTCGGCCTCCCGGTACACCTGGTCGAGGATGTCGGCGATCTTCTTGCGCAACGGTTTCGGGTCGATGCCCTTCTCCGTGTTGTAGGCGACCTGCTTGGCCCGGCGCCGATCGGTCTCGTCGATGGCGTGCCGCATCGAGTCGGTGATCTTGTCGGCGTACATGTGCACCTCGCCGGACACGTTGCGCGCCGCGCGGCCGATGGTCTGGATCAGGCTGGTGCTGCTGCGCAGGAAGCCTTCCTTGTCCGCGTCGAGGATCGCGACCAGCGACACCTCGGGCAGGTCGAGGCCCTCGCGCAGCAGGTTGATGCCGACGAGCACGTCGTACTCGCCGAGCCGCAGCTGACGCAGCAGTTCGACGCGGCGCAGCGTATCGATCTCCGAGTGCAGGTATCGCACCCGCACGCCGAGCCCGAGCAGATAGTCGGTGAGGTCTTCGGCCATCTTCTTGGTGAGCGTGGTGACCAGCACCCGCTCGTCCTTCTCGGTGCGCAGCCGGATCTCGTGCACCAGATCGTCGATCTGACCCTTGGTCGGCTTGACCACGACCTGCGGATCGACCAGCCCGGTCGGGCGGATGACCTGCTCGACGACCTCGCCGCCGACCTGGCCCAGTTCGTACGGACCGGGGGTGGCCGACAGATACACCGCCTGGCCGATCCGTTCGGCGAACTCCTCCCAGGTGAGTGGCCGGTTGTCCACCGCGGACGGCAGCCGGAAGCCGAACTCCACCAGGTTGCGCTTGCGCGACATGTCGCCCTCGTACATGCCGCCGATCTGCGGCACCGTCACGTGCGACTCGTCGATGACGAGCAGGAAGTCGTCGGGGAAGTAGTCGAGCAGCGTCGCGGGGGCCGAGCCGGCCGGGCGGCCGTCGATGTGGCGCGAGTAGTTCTCGATGCCGGAGCAGAAGCCGACCTGCCGGATCATCTCCAGGTCGTACTGGGTGCGCATGCGCAGCCGCTGCGCTTCGAGCAGTTTGCCCTGCCGCTCCAGCTCGGCCAGCCGCTGCTCCAGCTCGGTCTCGATGTCGCGGACCGCACGCTCCATCCGGTCCGGGCCCGCCACGTAGTGGGTGGCCGGAAAGATGCGCAGCATATCGACCTGGCGCACCACATCGCCGGTGAGCGGGTGCAGGTAGTACAGCGCCTCGATCTCGTCGCCGAAGAACTCGATGCGGACCGCGAGCTCCTCGTAGGACGGGATGATCTCGACGGTGTCGCCGCGCACCCGGAACGAGCCGCGGGTGAACGCCATGTCGTTGCGGGTGTACTGCACGTCGACGAGCAGGCGCAGCAGTGCGTCGCGGTCCACCTCGGCGCCGACCTCGAGCTGCACCGACCGATCGAGGTAGGACTGCGGGGTGCCGAGGCCGTAGATGCACGACACCGACGCGACCACCACCACGTCGCGGCGCGACAGCAGGCTCGACGTGGCCGAGTGCCGCAGCCGCTCGACGTCGTCGTTGATCGAGCTGTCCTTCTCGATGTAGGTGTCGGTCTGGGCGATGTACGCCTCGGGTTGGTAGTAGTCGTAGTACGAGACGAAGTATTCGACGGCGTTGTTCGGCAGCATCTCCCGCAGCTCGTTGGCCAGCTGGGCGGCCAGGGTCTTGTTCGGGGCCATCACCAGCGTGGGGCGCTGGAGCCGTTCGATGAGCCAGGCGGTGGTCGCCGACTTACCGGTGCCGGTGGCGCCGAGCAGCACGACGTCGCGCTCCCCCGCCTTGATCCGCCGTTCCAGCTCCTCGATGGCGGCGGGCTGGTCGCCGGCGGGCACGTGCTCACTGACTACCTGGAAGCGCCCGTCGGTGCGCTCGATCTCGCCGACGGGCCGGTGCTCGGAGTGCGCGAGCGGCGTCTCGGCCACCGCCCGCTCCGCGTAGCCTTCCGTCGGAATCTCGGTTGCAAATGCCATGTTCACCAGCCTAAGCCCAGCCACCGACAGATTCTCGGGTCGCGCGGGCGGTGGTGGCCGCGGACCTGGGTTCGGTCAGCTTCGCCGTAGCGTCCTCGCGCCGAGTCCCGAGTTATTGAACGACGGTCGTTGCTCGCGCATTCCCAGCAATCCATTACCGGCGGCCCGGGCGCTGGCCGCATGTGCCCGGCCGCCATTGTTCATAGTTCCGCCGCACATGGCGAGACAACATAGGCGCACCAATGCCGTTTCACTTTCGGCCGCCGTTATGTGTCCGAAATGTCCCTTGCCGCAACACAATTCGTAGCCAAAAACATATCGCGTCATTGCGCCCACCCACCATTCCCCAGGTGTACGCTGATTTGGTTGTTCGGACAACGCGTTCGGATGTGGCGAAGAACAAGAGCCATGAGAGGTCTGATTCCATTGCTCAATACCGTGCCGACCACCGGCTTCGCAGGAACTATCGCCCGGCACCTCCGCGCAGCGGTCCCCGGACTGAATCAGCACACCGACGCCGCCGCCTCGAACACCGCATTACCGCCCGGGCACCCACCGCACCGGCCGCACGTCGAGTTCTTCAACCTCGCGGAACTCACCAGCACCGACTGCAAGGGCTTCGTCCGCCAGGTCGAGCGCTACCACCACGAACCGTGGGGCGTGTACATGGCCCGCATCGTGCCCGTTCCGCACCGCCATTACCTGGAGTGCTGGCTGCTGCCCGCGCTGTCGCTGCGCGTGACGCTGACCCGCCGCAACCCGGCGCATCACGTGGATCACGATTTCCACCTGGATATCGGCGAGTTCACCGAGATCGAGCCGAAACATTGGAAGGCCGTCGATCACTACCTCGACATCGAGGTGCACCGCGGCCACAATGTCGAACTGCTCGGCGTCGACGAGCTGCTCGCCGCCCACGCGGCCGGAATGGTGGACACCGCACAGGCGCACCGGGCGTTCGAGTGCGCGACGGCCGCGCTGGACGGCCTCGCCGCCAACGACCATTGCGTCGAGGACTGGCTGGCCACCCACGGCATTACCCTCACCTGGATGTAACCGCCAGGTCACTCGACTCCGTGGGCGCGGCGGTAGATTCTGAATGCATGACCCAGGCACCTTCCGTCGACGTACATCGGCCCAAGGTCGAGTACTTCGACCTCGCGGCGCTGACCAACACCGATCCCAAGGGATTCGTGCGGCCGGTCGAGCGGTACCAGGTGGCGCCGTGGGGCCTGTACATGGCGCGCACCTCGGACCACGAGCAGTTCCACTACATCGAATCGTGGCTGCTGCCCGACCTGGCGCTGCGCGCCTCCGTCTTCCACTACAACCCTGAGCACCAGCGCGACCAGGACTTCTACCTGGACCTCGGCGAGTTCCGCCAGCTGGAGCCGGACCGCTGGAAGTCGGTGGACCACTACCTCGACATCGTCGTGCGCACGGGCCGCAATACCGAACTGCTCGACGTCGACGAACTGCTCGCCGCGCACACCGCCGGCCTACTCACCGCCGCCGAGGCCCAGGCCGCCATCGAGACCGCGACCACCGCCATCGACGGCATCGCCGCGCACGACTACAGCTTGGACCGCTGGCTGCAATCCCGCGGCGTCACCCTCACCTGGCTCTAGTTCCCGACGGCAACACCGCTAGCGATCCCGCCAAGCCTGCATGCGGGGGTAGGCGGCGGCGAACCAGGGCTCTTTGACGTCGAGGTAGGCGATCGTCGCCGCCTCGCCGGTCAGTCCGGTCGCCTTCGCCTCCGCCGCACGCTTGACCTCGAGGTATTCGGCGCGCGCGTCGGCGTCGGCGCGCAACCAGTCACGGAACAGCAGCGCGTACTCCTGCCCGGGCGTACCGGCCACGCGCACATGCACATTGGCGAGGCGGCCGGGGTCGGCGTTCTGGTGGTAACGCTTGGTCCACAACGTGACGTCCGTGCCCGCCGGATCCTGCGCCGTCGGCCTCGGGCAGTCTTCCGTAATCTCCGGTCGAACCGGAAATCCCGCCGCCCCCAACGCATCCCGCAGTCCGTCGGCCGCCGCGAGGTCCGCGACGGTGATCTGTAGATCGAGCACGTCCTTGGCGGGCAGCTCCGGCACGGCGGTCGAGCCGATGTGATCGATGCGCGACGCCGCCGCCCCACACGCCACCCACAGCCTCGCGATGAGCCGCTGCGCCTGCACGGCCCAGTCCGGGTTCGCCGGCACCAGCCGGATGTCCTTCTTACGCGCGGGCGTCCCGGCACGGAGGTTCTGCTCGAACGGCACCAGCCGTTCCTGCCACAGCCGCCGCACCTCGTCCTCGATCGCCGCAGGCGCGCCACTGTTGTCGAGCAACACGTCGGCGACCGCGCGCCGCTGTTCGTCGGTGGCCTGCGCGGCAATACGCGCTCGCGCATCGGCTTCGGCGACGCCGCGGAATTCGACCAGCCTGCGCAGCCGAGTTTCCGCATCGACATCGACGACAATTACCAAGTTCATCAATGGTGCGAGACCATTTTCGACGAGCAGCGGAATATCCTGCACAACAATCGCATCGGCCGCGGCCGCGGAAATGAGTTCGGCGGTGCGCTTGCCCACCAGCGGATGGGTAATCGAATTCAGCGTCGCGCGCGATTCGTCGTCCGCGAACGCCTTGGCCGCCAGGGTGGGCCGGTTTAGGCTGCCGTCGGCCGCCAGGATCTCGGTGCCGAACGCGTCCACGAGCGCCGCCAGGCCCTCGGTACCCGGCGCGACGACCTCCCTGGCGATCAGGTCGGAATCGATGATCACCGCGCCGAGATCGGCGAGAATTCGCGCCACCGTCGACTTGCCCGCTCCCATGCCTCCGGTGAGGCCGATCCGCAACATCGGACCAGTCTCGCATCCCGCGGCCGGGGCGGCCTGCGCGCCCACACTGCCAGGCAGTGCCGCAAGGACCGACGTTCGACTTCGGCGACACAATCGGCTCGATTACCCATCCGGCCCGCGCTTTCCACCTGCCGCCGCCGTAATTGCCCGATCCGTGACGAGGCCGAGACCATTTCGCAACAATTCCGGCCGGACCCGGTACTCGGGCGACAACTTTCCGACACGCCGACCCAATTACTTGCGCAAAATACTCTGCACGGCACTTTCGTTCGGCTAATCTTCGCCGTGGCGATCCAGGGCGCCAGCACCAGCAAGCAAAGGAACATCATTGGGCACCAGATACAACCAGACGGCTCGCCACCGCCTGGGCATGGCGGGTGGCGTGCACTGCACCCAGATCCCCGCCGTCGCGGCCGCGTTAGCCGAACACCGCCGCACATGGTTCAGCGCGTTGATCAGCCCGGCCCGGCACAGCTTCGCCGCTATGCGAAAACGCTCCGCCGTCCCGTCGGTCCGGTGGGTGCCCGCCACCGCGAGCTGAGGCGTACACGTCGAGAAGTGGCCCAGCCCCCGCCAGGGCTGGGCCACTCTCATGCCCGAATCAACCCGCTCGGCTTGCGCCGGGTGCCGGGTTGTTGTGTCGGCATCGAATTCGGCGGCACCGGATAAGGGATCCCGGTCTCCGCCGTACCCAACGCGATATTCGGGCCGCATTGGGCGACCGCGGCATCCATTTTCGGTTTCGGGTCCGGCAGCACCGGTTTCGCTATATTCGGTGCCGAGCCGAAATCGAAGGTGGAGGTCATATCGCCGGTGACCCCGCGTCGCCACGCGGTCAGATTCGGCACCTCCACTCCGAACCTGGTTTCCAGCAGTCGCAGCTGTGAGGTGTGGTCGAACGTCTCCGAAGCGACGAGGCCGCCCCGGGTGTACGGCGAAATCACCAGCGCGGGAACACGATAGCCCAAACCAATCGGACCGGCGATGCCCGCCGAGGAGGACACGCGGTCGAGCGGCACGGTGAGGAACTCGCCGGGCGTACCCGGTGGCGGAGTCGGCGGGGTGACGTGGTCGAAGAAGCCGCCGTTCTCGTCGTAGCTGATGATCACCGCCGTCTTCTCCCACACCTTCGGGTTCGAGGTGAGGATGTCGAGCAGCTGCACGATGCCGAAGGCGCCGAAAGCCGCAGGCAGCGCGGGATGTTCGCAGTTCAGCAGTGACGGGATCACCCACGAGACGGCGGGCAGCGTGTCGTTGGCGACGTCGGCTTGAAAGTCGTTGGGGTAGACCGGTGCTCTACCGCGGCGCGCCAATTCCGAATTCGGGTCGGCGGATTGGGTGAAGCAGCCGAGCATGCCGTCGAGCAGCACCGAGGACAACGGGCCGATGTCGCGGTTGTTGTAGATCTTCCAGCTGACGCCCGCCTCGGACAGGTTCTCCGGGTAGGTACGCCAGCTGTACACGTGCTGCGGGATCAGCGTGGGGGTTTCCACCAGCGGACCGCCGGCGCGGCCGTCCGGGTCGATGGTCGCGCTGATCCAGTACAGCCGGTTCGGGTCGGTGGGGCCGAGCACCGAGCAGTGGTAGTTGTCGCACAGCGTGAAGGCGTCGGCGAGCTCGGTGTGGATCGGAATGTCTTCGGGCAGGTAATAACCCATGGCCGCGGGCGCGTTGGCCGGGCCGACGCTCTCGACCGACATCGGCATCCACTGGTCGTTGCGGCCGTCGTTCCAGGCGTGGTGCATGCCGCCCCAGCTGTGGTCCGGGTCGTTGATGCATTCGCCGTCGAGCGAGGCGCCGCGGGTGGTGTCGAGACGGAACGGATTCAGGTACCCGTCGGGCCCCGGACCCGCGCCCGGCGTCCAGCCGTACTGGCGCCAGGCCGCCGACGGGTCGTCGAACCCGCGAACGCCGGACAGGGAGCCGAAATAGTGATCGAAGGAGCGGTTTTCCTGCATGAGCAAGACGAAGTGCTCGATATCGCCCAGTCCGCCCAGGCCGGCGGGGTCGGCGGCGTAGGCCCGTTCGATGATCGGGTTGGCCCAAGAAGCCAACGCGCCCACCGCACCGGCCGCCGCCGCCTTCGCTAGGAATTGTCTGCGATTGAGCCCGCTGAACGGCCCCGCTGCGCACATCTCTTCGGCCGACCTTTCCGCCAGGGCTGTCGAGCAGAATTTCGCGATCGGCGCCGACCCTACCCGACGTGCTGCGACACCGCAGAGAAAGATCGTTTAGCCGGATCGGGAAGTGGGCGAAAGCACGGTGCGAGAGAGTGATTCCGCCTGGTTGCCGGAGGGCTGCCCGAATTGTCCCGCCGTTCTGAGTGTTTCACACCTTTTGCCCGCTTTCACCGGTTCGCGGGCACGGATTCCCGCGTGGGCGTGGCCATGTCGGCGGCGCCGCGCAGAAACTTCCGCCACACCAGCGCGGCGGTGGCCCCGAAGCCGAGGCAGAGCCCGAGCCAGATGCCGGGCCCGTCCCACCCGAGACCGAACCCGAATACGGCCATGGCGGGTACCCCGATGGCGAAGTAGCCGATCAACGTGCTCTGCATCCCCGCCTTGGTATTTCCGATGCCGCGCAGCAGGCCGATGGACAGGTTCTGTGAGCCCTTGCAGTACTGCTGGATGATCGCGAACCACAGCAGCGTCGAGGCGGCGGCGATGACGGCGGTGTCGTCGTGGTGCGAGCCGAGGAACGGCGCGAGTACCGCGCCGGGGAACAGCACGTAGCCGAGGCCGACCACGGTCATGAAAGCGAAGCCCAGCAGCACGGTGCGCCGCGCGATGGCCGCCACCGCGTGCCCGTCGCCCTGCCCGACCGTACGGCTCACCAGAATCGAAGAGCCCTGGGACAGACCGATATTGACCTGGTAGACGATGTAGGCCAGCTGGTTGACGATATTGCTCGCGGCCAGCGCCACCGGTCCGAAGCTGCCCATCAGCACCGCGGCGATGGAGGTGATCGCCGCTTCCGCGCCGTAGGTCAACGAGATCGGCGTGCCCATCCGGACGATGCGGGTCACGGTGGCCCGGTCCGCCTGCCACGCGCGCAGGGACAGCAGGTCGCCGAGCAGCGGGTCGCGCCGCACGGTGCGCAGATAGCTGCCGAACGTCCAGAGCTGAACGAGCGTGGTGGACAGGCCGATGCCGGCCAAGCCGAGTTTCGGCACGCCGAACCAGCCGAAGATGAACAGCGCATTGAGCAGTGCGTTGACGCCGATCGACAGCAGCGTCACCCGCAACAGTGAGCCCGCCCGCCGCATGCCGACGGCGAACTGCCGCAACACGTTCAGCCAGAGCATGGGGATCAGGCCGGGCGCGAGCGTCCACATGATCGGGCGGGCCAGCTCGAGCACGTCGGGGGCCTGGCCGAGCCAGCGCAGCGCGTAGCCCAGCGCGATCAGCAGCAGTGCGCCCGCCGTCGACGTCACCGTCGCCACGAAGGCCGCCGCGCGGACGAACCCGCGGATCTCGGACCGCGCTTGCTCGTCGAGATCGCGTTGCCCCGTGCGCTTTTCGCTACCACCGACGGCCCCGGCGATCATGTTCCCGACGCCGGTGATCATGCCGACGCACATGGTGCGCAGCTGGTTGTACAGCAGCAGCGCGAGCCCGCCCGCGGCGACGGCGGCGACACCGAGCAGCCCCATCATCGCCAGGTCGACCGTGGTCAGTGCCACCTGAGCGAGCTGGATACCCGCGATCGGCGCGGCCAGCGCGACGATCGCTCGATACTCTCGAAACGCCATGTGACCTAAGCTCCCGTCCGAACGCCGTATGCTGCCAGCCGCACCGATTCGTCGTACGCCCGGCAGAGCCTGATGATTCGCTGTTGCGCCGCCCGGTCCAGCAGGCCACGTTCGCGCAGCCAGTCGTCGTCGTACACGGTGTCGAGGTACTTCTCCCCCGCATCACACACCAGCACGATGACCGTGCTGCCCGCGGGCACATGCACGAGACGGCGCAACGCCACATGGATTGCGGCGCCGCCGGTTCCGCCGACGAGGATGCCGGTGCGCCGCGCGACCACCCGGGCGGTGGCGAACGCATCGATGTCGCCGACTCGGCAGTCCTCGTCGATGGCGTCGTATTTCACGTTGCCGCCCACCGGGAATCCGGCGGGGCTGCCCGCGCCGGACTGCCAGTAACCGCCGGCCGCACCGCCGAAGATGACGGAGCCCGTCGGTTCGACACCGAGGGCATGGACGCGGGAGCCGAGCCTGCGCAGTTCTTCGACCGTGCCGCAGAGGGATCCGCCGGTCCCGACGGCGCCGATCAGGTAGTCGACGTCGGTGTCGATATCGGCGAGCAGTTCGTGGGCGAGTTCGCGGTAGCCCGCGTTGTTGTGCGGATTGTTGTGCTGGTCGGGGCGGTACGCGCCGGTGCGGGCCGCGATCTCCGCGGCGATCCGCCTGCGCTCGACCGTGCTCGGCCCGCCGCCGGTGCCGCTGTCCACCGAAACGAGCTGCGCGCCCATCGCTTTCATCGCCCGCAGCTTGTCCTCGGCGGCGTGGCCATCGACCACGGCGGTGAAGGTGTAGCCGCGCTCCAGAGCCATGAGCGCGAGTCCGGTGCCGGTGTTGCCGGAGGTCGGTTCGACGATGTGCCCGCCGGGGCGCAGTTCGCCGCTGCGTTCGGCCTGCAGCACCATCTCCCGCGCCATGCGTACCTTCGCGGAGCCGGTCGGGTTGAACTGCTCCAGCTTCAGCAGCAGGCGGGTGCCGGTGCCAGTGCGGATGAGTTCGAGCAGCGGGGTGGAGCCGATGAGCTCGGAGGCTGAGCGGACGACGTTCTCGCGCCGCCGTGGGAGGTGCGCCACGGGGTCGTGCACAGCCACTTGCCGATGCGAATCCACGTATGCCTTCGTATCTACCTGTCCAAGCGCCACAGGAACCGGCCTTCCTGATGTGTGACGACTACCTTCGGCGGCAACGGGAGTTGGTGGAATTCGCTCTCGTTCTTGTCCATCTGGTAGCCCGCCGTATTCGGGTACAGCAGCAGGTCACCGTGTGCAGGCCGTTGCGGCAGCGGCACTTTGCGCCAGGTGAGGACGTCGTACTCCATGCAGCTCGCGCCGCCGACGCAGCTGGCGATCGGTTGCGCGGCCGGGTCCGTGCGCCGCGGCACCAGGATCGGAGCCAGCAGGAACTCGCTGCCTTTCCACTGCTCGGACACGCTCATGCTGAGCCCGTGCACGGTGGTGATGCCGTAGTCGGCGTTCTGTTTGAAACCGAGCACGGGGAACACGGTGAAGCCCGCATCGATGAGCAGCGCCCGGCCGGGTTCGATGAACAGCTGGATGTCGTTGTCGCGCAGGTGGCTTGCCAGTGTGCGACCGTCGAAGCCCGTAGTAAGGATGGCGTCCAGCATGTCGGCGCCGGTCGGCTCCTGCGCGTACGGGTAGAACTTCTCGAATCGTTTGCCCGCGTGGAACCAGTCGTCGCGCCGGTGGTCCAGGAACGCCTGCCAATCGTCGTCTCCCACGTAGCGGCAGGCGAAGCCGCCGCCGATCGAGAGGGCGGTGATCGGCAAGCCTTGCGCTTTAGTCTTGGCGCACAACTGGATCAGGTCGTAAGCCAATTCTGCCCGCGGTGCGACGGCGTAACCATCGAGGTGGAACGAGAATCCGATCAACTCGATCTGCGGCCGCCACTGCGCACACAGGGTCATCGCGGTATCGAGATCTGTTGCCGACAAACCGAATCGACTGTGCGGCGCGTTCGGCGGCAACCGGCGCAACAGGATCCGCACCCGCCCCGCGCTGCGCGCGATCTCCGCGACCCGGGCCAGCTCGTCGAGGGCATCGATGGCGATCACGCAGTCGTGCCTGGCGGCCAGCCGCAGCAGCGCATCGGTTTTGGCCGCCCCGGTCACCCCGATGTCGCGACCGCGAATGCCGTGCGCCAGCGCGTGCACCAGCTCCGGCTCGCTGGCGACATCCACGGCTCCGTCGAGATCGGCGATGGCAGGCAGCCAGCAGCCCGCCTTGTTCGCCTTCTTGCCGTAGTAGACCTGGCCATGCACACCATGCCCGGCCAGGGTTTCCTGGAAGGAGCGCAGATTTCGGGCGAACTGCTCCGGATAGACGACGTGGAACGGGCCCCCGACAGCATGGTGGATATCGAAGAGCAGCTGCGGGTCCGTGCGCACCCGGCGCTGCCATTCCTGTTCCAGCGCAGGCAGTGCGGGCAGATCGAGCAGTGCGGCGTTCAGGACCACAGTTCCACCCGCTGTCCACGTCCGGCCGCCACCGCGCGCGTCGCCAGTGCGTGCGCGACCGGGATGTCGGTGATGATCATGCCGCTGGCGAAAGCGAACACCCGATCGTCGCCGCCGGACCGTCCCGGTGCCCGCCCCGCCACGATGTCGGGCAGTTCGGCATCGATCACCGGCTGCCCCTCCGGTCCGGCAAGCCGGGTGCCGGTGACGCCGAGTTGC
Source organism: Nocardia suismassiliense (assembly GCF_900269665.1). Lineage (GTDB taxonomy): Bacteria > Actinomycetota > Actinomycetes > Mycobacteriales > Mycobacteriaceae > Nocardia > Nocardia suismassiliense. The sequence continues at coordinate 2,923,784 of NZ_LT985361.1, read as the reverse complement.
CCGGTGCTGGTGGCGATCGTGTAGTCGGCCGCGCGTAAGGCGCCGCTCTCGACACCCTTGCTGGCTACCGAGATCAGCAGCCCGCCCGGCGGCAGCCACTCGGTGCGCACCTTGGGATGCGCGGCCCGGCCGGAGGCGACGACGACGATGTCGGACTCGGCGACCGCCGCGGGCACGTCGTCGACCAGTTCGATGTCCCGGTCCGGGAACCAGCGGTGCAGTGCCGCAATGCTTTCCGCGATGCCGTCCGGGTGGGTGCCGAACAACCGCAGCCGCTCCAGGTTAGGCAGGGCGGTCAGCAAGTACGGCAATGTGTTACGGCTTTGGACGCCGGTGCCGATCATGAGCGCGCTCGTAGCGCCTTCGCGGGCAGCGTGTTTCGCGATGATCGCCGTGGTGGCCGGTGTGCGCGAGGCGCCGACGCGCTGGCAGTCCATGAACGCGAACGGCAGCCCGGTGGTGTCGTCGTAGAGGCTGATCGTCGTGTAGTACTTGTCCGCGCTCTCGCTGCCCTGCCGGTAGGAGGTCTTGAAACCGAGCTGGTCGAGCGAACCGTCGTAGCCGAGCATCGAGTACGACACCGCGTCGCGTTCGGTCTTCGGGATCGGCATCATCAGCTTCACCGGGCAGCGGGAATCGCCCTGCGCGAACGCCAGGTAGCCGTCCTCTACCAGGTCGATCACCTCGGCGGGCGGGAGGTCGATATCGGCCAGATCGGTGCGCGTGAGGATGTGCAGTGCGTTGCTCATAGAACTCCGATGTCGTTGGGCGAATCGAGCAGCCGTCCGGACGGCGGCACCCCATCCACCGGGCTGCGGGCCGGCGTGCTTGCCACGAATGCCGTTGGGGCAGCACACATCCCGATCCGAGAAAAAGCCATGTCAGCATCGTAGACTATCGGTAATGATTTTCATTAGCATTAAAAGTGAATTCGGGCACATGCACCGAGTCGGGCGCGACATACCCGCCGATCCGGCAGGTCCCGGCCCGATGGCTAACCTCGAGCTAATCTCCCGACCATGCCGATCAGGGAGGTGGTCTCGCGCTGCGCGCCGAAGGCGAAGCTGTGGTTGTGGCTCGCCTCCGCCGTCGTATCCCTGACGCTGGCCGCGGGCACCGTGTACTCGTGGACCCACGCCGGAAGCAGGCACGCGCCGGTCGCGGAGAAAGGCGTTACGGTGTCGAGCTACGCCGAAGCGGAAACCGCGGTGGCGCCGCACCTCCCCCAGGATCGCGTCGTGCCCCGGGTATCCACCGGCGTGCTGTTGAATGCGCTGCAATTCATCAACGCCCACAACGTGAAAGCCACCGGACATATCTGGCAGCACATCCCGCCCGGCTTTCCGGAAGACATCGAGCCCGGCGTCCTGCTACTCGAGGCCGAGGATCCGCACTGCCCCAAAAAGGTCTTCGAGTATCCACTCGGCGAGAACCGCGTGATCGTCTGGTCGTTCTCTACGGTCATCCGGCAGCAATTCAATTATGAGGACTATCCGCTCGATCACCAGGACATCTGGCTGCGGATGCGCCCGGTCGACATGATCCATCCGGTCCAGCTGGTGCCCTCGTTCGAGTCGTTCCCGCCGTGGGATGGCAAGGCCCTCAACGGCTTGGACCCCGACCTCGTATTCGGCGACTGGACACCCGATTACACGGTGTGGAGCCTGAACCGTCAGGAATACAGCATGCTGTCCCATCCCGGGCTGTCCAATACCGACGAGCTGTATTTCAACGTCGGCGTCAGCCGCGGCCTGCTCGGACCGATGCTCGGCCGGATCGTGCCGGTGCTGCTGCTCGCCGTCCTGATGTTCCTGTCGCTGTTCGTGATCACCACCGACCCCGACCGCCGGCCCATTTCGGGTTTCACCGCTTTCGCGATCATCACCTTCTCGGTGTCCACCGTGCTCGTCGTGGCGGTCAACGACAACGCCGCCCGCACCGAAATAGGCTCCGCGGGCATCTCCTACATCGAGTACTGGTACTTCACCCTCTATGTGATGACGCTGCTGGTTGCCCTCAACGCCACGATGTTGTTGCACGGTGCTTTCAGCAAAGCCGTCGCCTGGCGCGACAACCTGCTCCCGAAAATCCTGTTCTGGCCACTGTTCACCGGCATCATGTTCGCCGCGACGCTCGGCTACCTCGGGGTCTGACGAACCCGGTCAGCACGCAGCGAGCAACCATCTAGACAACAATTGCGACGAGGCCTTCGCGACGACCATTCCCCTCGGCAACCCAGCTACCGGCTACAGCCCGAGCGAGCGGACCAGATCGAGCATCTCGAGGTGGAAAAGCTTTGCGGGATCCTGTGATTGGGGAACGAGGTGGCCGTAGACCTCCAGCGCGATCAGTCCGTGCATGCGACCCCACATGCGTAACGCGAGACCGAGTGCGGCAGCGGGCAACTCGGGAAAGTCGGCGCGGACGTGGGTGACGAGACCCGCGTCGAAGTCGGACCATGTTGTGTCGCCGCGGTTTTGATGCTTCTGCGCGCTGGGCCACGCGGCGGCGGTCAGACCGACGAGGCCGGTGCACGCCCGCAATGCGGCGGTGGCGGCGGGTCCACCCGGCGGCGGCTGGTAGCCGGGCACCGGGTCGCCGTAGATGAGCCGGAACTCGGCGGGATGCTGAATTGCCCAGTCGCGCACGGCCTCACCCCACGCCACGATTCGCCCGGCGGGGTCGTCGGCGGGGACCGCGTCGCGCGCGGCCTCGACCCGGTCGACCAGGGCGGTGTACACGTCGGAGATCAGGGTGGAGATCAGGTCGTCACGGGTGGCGTAGTAGCCGTAGATGGCGCCGGCCGTCATGCCCATGTCGCGGGCGATGGCGCGCAACGAGACGGCGTCGGGGCCGCCCTCGGCCAATAACCGCAGGGCAATGGCCTTGATCTCACCGGACGCCTGCTCACGCATGCGCTCTCTGCGACTCTTCACGGCCTCCACCACGGTTGACACTCTACAGCGTTTGGCTACTATCACCCGTGTCGTTACTGAACGGCGTGTAGTAACTGGACAGCGTTTAGGGAGTACATCGTGCACATCGGGATTTTCGGCGCGACAGGCGTCATCGGCAGCCGCACCGTCGACGAGGCGACGCGACGCGGACATCGGGTGACCGCGTTCAGCCGGGATGCTGATCGCTTCCCCGCCGAGCGCGGCACCGTGACCTGGCAGGTCGCCGACTGGCTCGACGCCGACAGCATCGCGGCCGCCCTCTCCGGCCTCGACGTGGTGATCAGCGCGGTCAACGCCGGGCACGGCATCGCCGATACCATCGCGCGCGCAGGCGATTTCGTGGTCGGGGCGCAGGCGATGATCAGTGCGCTCGAACGGCACCCGCGAGTCCGGGTGATCGCCGTCGGCGGCGCGGGCAGCCTGGAGATCGCACCCGGCCTGCAACTGGTCGACACCGGCGCGGACTTCGTGCGCTCCCTCACCGAGGATCTCGGCGTGCCCGCCGAGTACGGCGAGGTGGTGCGGGCGTTGCGGGATGCGTTGAACGTGTACCGGCTGTCCAATCGCCACTGGACCTATCTCAGTCCCTCGGCCGGCCGGATCAACCCCGGCACGCGAACCGGCCGCTTCCGCGTCGGCGGCGACCAGTTGCTCATCGCCGCGGACGGGGCGCCCGATCTCTCGGCCGAGGATCTCGCCGTCGCCCTGCTGGACGAGGTCGAACAGCCGCGCTACCTCCAGCGCCGCTTCACGGTCGGTTACTGACGCAGTGCCCAGCACACTGCTGGGTGCACGGCTGTCCGAAACCTGTCGTACCCCTCTGCCACAATAGAAACCAGGTCGGACGTCGATCGAGTTGTTGCCCAACGTAATTGGCAACTCGACCGAGGAGGCGCAATGCCCGACGTTCCAGCTTCGATGCCCGACCCGCGTGAACCGATGTTTGTCGACGTCGAGCGGCTGGTCGAGCTGGCGGCTGAGATCGAACGGCATCGGTACCTGTTGCGCGCCGCCGCCGATGGCTATCGGTGGCGGATCGCGCGGCAGGTGGAACACCTGGATCCGCCGGATCGGGACATGCGTCTCGCGCACGCCGAGCGGTTGATCGACGCCTTGCTGATCGATCCGATCAAGCACAACAACCTGGACCTCGACGCCTACCGCGCCGTGCGCGATGGTGCGCCGATCGACTTCGACGCCGACCGCAGGACCTACGTGCTGCGCAGGCCCGGCCAGGAACCACTGCCGATTCGGCCAGGCCTGCCGGAACATCGCCTCGGCGTGATCGCCCGGCTCGCCGGACTCGGCCTGCGATTGGAGCAGATCCAGGTCGTCGCCCTCACCACGGCCCAGGCGGTCGGCCCGTTACGGGCGCCGACCACCACGCCGCAGGTGAAGCGCGGGACCACGAAGCCATCGCGGCGAACCGGTGTCGCCCATCAAGGTGAGCGGAAGCGCCGCGCCGACAACTGACTTCGACGCGTGGCGCCTGCCCGCTGGTCGACCGATCGGCGGCATCGCCCTGGCGTACCCCGGCCATGCTGATGCGGTGCGGTGGTCCCCCACACACCCGGGCCATCCGCACCGCATGAGGGACGAGAACCTCGCCGGACAGACTCCCCTCATGACAGTCCCTTGCTAATTTTCCCTCGCTGTTCCTATGCTGACAGGCACCTGATAGTGACTGTCAGATAGCGATCCCTGGAGGGGCGATGGCACAACCCACCATCCTCGAACGGCCGGAACCGCCCGCTCCAGCCCGGCGGTGGGGTGCGGCCGGGCGGTGGGGTGTCGCGATGGCGAGGCATCGCAAGATCGTGCTCGGCGTCTGGCTGCTTTTGGTCGTGGTGTGCGGCGCGGCCTATCCCGCGTTGCATGCCCGGCTCGGCACACCCGACTACTCGGTGCCCGGCTCCGACTCGGTCGCGGTCGATCATCTTGTCGCGGAACACTTCTCCCGGTTCGGCATCGAGCAGGACCTGATCGTCTTCCACTCGGCCGAGCACACCGTCGATACACCGGCATACCGCGCGACCATCGATCGGGCGATCACTGTCGCCAGGCAGACCTCGGGCGTGGCCGGGGCCATCGGCCCGTTCGACGGCAATGCCGCCCAGATATCCGCCGACCGGCACACCGCGTTCGGCATCATCGGCGTCGACGGCGACATCTCGGCCCGAGTACAGGTCGTGCAGGATTTACAGGCGGCCATCGAGACCGGACCAGGCGCGGGCACCCAGGTCATGCTCACCGGGTACGCGCCGATCCAGTCCGAGATGATGCAGATCGAGACGGCCGACCTGCAACGCGCGGAAACCCTCGGCATCCCCGTGGCGACGGTGCTGCTGGTGCTGGCACTCGGGGCATTGACCGCAGCTCTGCTACCGATCACGGTGACCGCGGCAGGCATCGCGGTAGCCGTCGGCGCACTCTTCGGCCTGACGACCTTCCTCGCCTTCGATTCCCTGGTGCTCTCGGTGGCGACGATGATCGCCACCGGCACGGCGATCGACTACGCGATGTTCATCGTCAGCCGCTTCAACGAGGAGCTGACCCGCCGCGGCGTCCGAAACCGCCGCGACCGCAACGCCATTCACGAGGCCGTCGGCGCGGCGATGGACACCACCGGCCGGACGGTGCTCGCCTCCGGGCTCATCGTGATGATCTCGCTGTGCTCGCTGGCCGTCGTCGGGCTGCCGATGCTGAACGGCATCGCCGTCGGCGTGGTCACCGCGGTACTCGCCACCATGACCGCCGCGTTCACCCTGCTGCCCGCGCTGCTCGCGACGCTGGGCCCGGCGGTGAATCGCGGAGCGCTGCCCGAGCGGATGCGTCCCGCGGAGGTGCGATCCGCGGCGGCGTCGAGCGCCTGGGCGCGGTGGGCGCACACCGTGATGGCACGTCCGGTGCTGTTCGGCACGGTCGGCGTCGCGCTCCTGATCGTGGCGGCCGCGCCGCTCACCGGCCTGCGCTACGGCGTCGACGTGGGCACCGACGCACTCACCGAGCGCCCCGCCGGTCAGGCGATCGCCCTGGTCGAAAAGAACTTCACCCCCGGCCTGCTGGCACCGATCGAGGTGGTCGCGACCGGCGCGGACACCGCACCGTTGACCAGTGCGGCCCGCGCGGAAGCCGACCAGTTCATCGGTGAACTTTCCCGTGACCCCCGGATCGCGACCGTGCTGCCGCAGTACGCGGACGGCCGGATGTTCGCGGCCGTCGTCCCGCGCGCCGCGTTCGGGTCCACCGACGCCGCCGATCTGGTCACCGATATGCGTTCCCGCGCAGCGTCTCTCGGCGACGCCGAGGTGCGCATCGGCGGCACCACCGCGCTGTTCGTCGATGTGTCCGAACGGATCACCGGTCGATTCCCCTGGGTGATCGCGCTGGTGCTGGCCGTCTCCTTCGCCTTCCTCGTCGCCGCGTTCCGCAGCCTTGTGCTGGCGGTGAAGGCGATCCTGTTGAATCTGCTGGCCACCGGTGCGGCACTGGGTATTACGGTCGCCGTCTTCCAGCACGGCATCGGCGAGTCGGCTCTCGGCTTCCACAGCACCGGGTTCCTCCAGATATACCTGCCGATGCTGGTGTTCGCCGTGTTGTTCGGTCTATCAATGGATTACGAGGTGTTCCTCATCCGCCGGATGAAGGAACACTGGGATGTGCACCACGACAATGCCGCGGCAGTCGCCGATGGGCTGCAACGCACTGCCAGGCCGATCACCGCGGCCGCCGCGATCATGGTGGCCGTCTTCGCCAGCTTCGTGACCGCGAATGTGCTGGAGCTCAAACAGATCGGGTTCGCGCTCGCGGTCGCCATCGCGATCGACGCGGTGCTCGTGCGGCTGGTGCTGGTGCCCGCGTTCATGCGGCTGTTCGGGCGCTGGAACTGGTGGCTACCGAAGCGGAAGTCGACTAGCGGAACATGGTCTCGATCTGGTCGATGATCGATCCGACGGCCTCGGTGTAGACGTCCTTCAGCCGCCCCGCGAAATCCATTCCGGCCCAATGGTCCAACGCCGCGACGCAACCCCAGACCGCGGTGGCCGCAGCCATCCGTACCCGTAAATCGTTGGCGGCGAAGCCGGTTCGTTCGGCGAACAGCATCCGGAACTGGTCCTCCAGCTCACGCATCTGCTTGGTCTGGCCGACCTTGATCTCCGGAATCGCCGCCGTGTATTGCAGCCGCTGGCGGATGCGCCGCTCCGACTCCTCGGTCAGCAGCGATTCGATCAACAGCGGGACGAGCATCCGCGCGACGGCGATCAGGCCCGCGGGTTCGACGGTGGTGCCGCCGCCTGCGGTGCGGATCGCCTCCAGCACCTTGGGGTCCGCCTCGTCGTGCAGCACGAGCATCTCTTTGGTGCCGAAGTAGCGGTACACCGAGCTGGGCGAGACCCCGGCCGCCGCGGCGACCCGTTCGATGGTGACATTGCGATACCCGTGCTCGTCGAACAGATCCAGCGCGACCCGCTGGATCCGGCTCATCGCCTCGATCTTCCTGCGCTCCCAGGAAGTGGACGGGAGCTCAACAGCGGCATCGGACATCATCGTTCAGAATACCGGGCGGAATCGGCCGCCACGGCCCCGACATGGGCGAAGGCCCCGGTCCAGTGGACCGGGGCCTTCGTCACAGGTGTCTATCAGGCGTTGCCGGAGAGCTTCTCCCGCAGTGCCGCCAGCTGCGCGTCGCTGGCCAGCGAACCGCCGGCCGACTCGGTCGAGCTGGAAGAGGAGGAGGACGCCTGCGCGCCGCCGCCGCTCTCGGAGGAGTAGTTGGACGAACCGCCACCGTTCGCGGCCTCGGCCGCGGCGTCGGCCGCCATCTTCTCCATCTGAGCGGTGTGCATCTTGTGGCGACGCTCCGCCTCGGCGTAACGGCCTTCCCACTCTTCGCGCTGCTTGTCGAAGCCCTCGAGCCACTCGTTGGTGTCGGGATCGAAGCCCTCGGGGAAGATGTAGTTGCCCTGGTCGTCGTAGCTGTCGGCCATGCCGTACTTCGACGGGTCGAACTCGGCGTGGTAGTCCTCGTTCGCCTGCTTCAGCGACAGCGAGATCCGGCGACGCTCCAGGTCGATGTCGATGACCTTGACCATCGCGTCGTCGCCGACGGCGACAACCTGGTCCGGGACCTCCACGTGGCGCTCGGCCAGCTCGGAGATGTGCACCAGGCCCTCGATGCCCTCTTCGACGCGCACGAACGCACCGAACGGAACCAGCTTGGTGACCTTTCCGGGCACGATCTGGCCGATCGCGTGGGTCCGGGCGAACTGACGCCACGGGTCTTCCTGGGTCGCCTTGAGCGAGAGCGAAACCCGCTCGCGGTCCAGGTCGACGTCGAGGACCTCGACGGTGACCTCGGTGCCGACCTCGACAACCTCGGAGGGATGGTCGATGTGCTTCCAGGACAGCTCGGAGACGTGCACCAGGCCGTCGACGCCACCCAGGTCCACGAAGGCACCGAAGTTGACGATCGAGGAGACCACACCCTTGCGGACCTGGCCCTTCTGCAGCTGGTGCAGGAACTCGCTGCGGACCTCGGACTGGGTCTGCTCGAGCCATGCGCGGCGGGACAGCACGACGTTGTTGCGGTTCTTGTCCAGCTCGATGATCTTGGCCTCGATCTCCTTGCCGACGTACGGCTGGAGGTCGCGGACGCGACGCATCTCGACGAGCGAGGCGGGCAGGAAGCCGCGGAGACCGATGTCGAGGATCAGGCCGCCCTTGACGACCTCGATGACGGTGCCCTTGACGGCCTCGTCCTTCTCCTTGAGCTCCTCGATCGTGCCCCACGCGCGCTCGTACTGAGCCCGCTTCTTCGACAGGATCAGGCGGCCTTCCTTGTCCTCCTTGGTGAGAACAAGAGCCTCGACCTCATCACCCACGGAAACGACCTCATTCGGGTCGACATCGTGCTTGATGGAGAGTTCGCGGGAAGGGATGACGCCTTCGGTCTTGTAACCGATGTCGAGCAGGACCTCGTCGCGGTCGACCTTGACGATGGTTCCTTCGACGATGTCGCCGTCATTGAAGTACTTGATCGTGGCGTCGATGGCGGCGAGGAAATCCTCGGCGGAGCCGATGTCGTTGACGGCTACCTGCGGCGAGGTGACGGTGGTGGGCATATGTCGGTTTGCTCCGGACGGATTGTGGTCGGTTGCGGACATTGGAACTTTCGGTACGCTGGCGAATTCACCGCGGTGGTGTGAAGACGGACACTAGGAACGTACCGCACGTAACGCACGTGAAACTCAGCACGGGTGGTTGACTCCGGTACGGCTGTACAGAAGGCACTCGCGCGTTCAGCGTACGCGACCTTGGTCCAGGCGGGCAAACCGGTCCGGCCGCCACGCCGGGATACGCTGACGGCGTGTCGGAAGATCGCCATGCAGAGGCAAACACACTGCTCGGAACCGCGGGAACCGCGCGCACCCGGATCGGCTCGGCCGCCAGTCAACAGGCCAGTCGCCGCTGGTGGGACGCCGACGCGGGCCAGTATCACGAGACGCACGCCGATTTTCTCGGCGTGGATTCCCCAGATGGCGAATTCGTCTGGTGCCCGGAGGGGCTGCACGAAGGCGACATGCGCTTCCTCGGCGAGGTGGCCGGCAAGCGGGTCCTGGAGATCGGCTGCGGGTCGGCGCCGTGCGCACGCTGGCTGGCCGGGCAGGGGGCACACCCGGTCGGGCTTGATCTGTCGATGGGCATGCTGGCGCGCGGCCGGGCCGCGATGGAGCGGGGCGGGCCGCAGGTGCCGCTGATCCAGGCCGGCGCCGAGATCCTGCCCTTCGCCGACGAGTCGTTCGACCTGGCGTGCTCGGCGTTCGGCGCGATTCCGTTCGTCGCGGATTCTGCCCAAGTGATGCGCGAGGTCGCCCGGGTGCTGCGGCCCGGCGGTCGCTGGGTGTTCTCGGTGAACCACCCGATGCGCTGGATCTTCCCCGACGATCCAGGCCCGGCCGGGCTCACCGCCGCCATCCCCTACTTCGACCGCACTCCTTATGTCGAGGTGGACAGCGAGGGTGAGCCGACCTACGTCGAGCACCACCGCACCATCGGCGACCGGGTCCGCGAAATCGTGGCGGCCGGGTTGCTGGTGGTGGACATCGTCGAACCGGACTGGCCGGAGTGGCTCGACCGCGAGTGGGGTCAGTGGAGCCCGCTGCGCGGCGAGATCTTCCCCGGCACCGCCATCTTCGTCACCGAGAAACCTGCGCGATGAAGACGACGGCGTCGGCGCCGTCGAGCGCCGCGGGCGACAGCGGACCGTAGCGGTGGTCCGTCGAGACGCGCGTGGTGACGTCCGAATCGAGAGCGGCGGTCAGTAATCGGGCGGGGAACAGTGCCCGGTCGGTGGTCGCGGCGGCAAGGACGGCGTGCAGGCTGCGCGGATCGTCCTGCGGTAACGGGGCATTCGCGCAGTGGCCGTAATCCGCCGCGATGAAGACGTACTCGGTGTTCAGGGTGGCCGCCGCGATGGCGCCTGCGCTCCACCAGCGCCACGAAAAGTCCGCGCCCTCCCAGTGGCCCTGCCAGCTGGACTCGGTCCGCTGGAGGTGGCTGTTGTGGGCGAACACCAGACAGGGCCCGCGATGTTTCTCGATGCGGACGATGTCGAGCAGGTTGTCCGCCATCATGCCATCGCGCAGCCCGAGCAGAACGGCGGCTCGGTCGGGACCCGGAGTAGCCATTGCGGCGTGGTAGCGGAGCAGGCCGTGGGCCATCCGGGCGAGCAGATAGGCGCGCTCGAAGTCGTTGTCGGAGCTGGCTTGTCGCAGACCGGGGGCCTCGGTGGTGTAGACCGCGAGCAGGTCGTCGGCGGCCAAGCGCAGTGTGCGGGCACGGTCGGTCTGGCCGATGGAGCGGCCCGCGTCCATCATCGCGTCGGGGTTCGTCCAGTCGGCGTCGTCGCCTAGCAGGGTGTCCAGGGTTTCGGCGTCGTGCGGAAGTCGTTCGGCGGGTACGTGTTCGCGTAGGTAGGCGTGTGCGCCGAGCAGCGTCGCGCGGGGACTCGGAGCGGCGGTGATCTCGGTCGGGGCGTCGAATCCGTAGCAGCGCACCTGGTATCGCGGATCGCGGCCGGTGTTGTAGTCACGCAGCCAGGCAATCAACTCGTGGTTGGACGGCCAGGCGTCGAAGCCGTGGTTGAAGCCCGCCGCGACAACGTCGGCCAATTCGCCGCGACCGGTCCGCACGTAGTCGTCGAGGACAGCCGCTGCGACGCAGTCGATTTCGAGGGCGATGGAGCGGTAGCCGTGGTGCTCGACCAGATACTTCAGGAGTTCGTTACGCAAAAGCGGGAAGGCCTCGACTCCGTGGGTCGGCTCGCCGAGGCCGAGCAGGGCGGGCGGCCAGTCGAGGGTGTCGAGGAATCGGCCGATGGTCGCGCCGGCATCGGTCTCGCCGCCGAACTGGAGACCGATGTCGTGCACGGAGAGTTGCCTGGTCATGCGGTGCCTTTCTGGGTGTTCCATCAGGTACCTTCGACCGTATCGTTGAACAATCGGTTGAGACTTTTCCTGGTGCTGGCTGGTAGCAACGCGCGCTAACCCTCAAACTAGGGAGATGGCAGCGCGAACTCTGCGGCCCGCCGACCTGGCTCGTGAGCACGGTTTGTCCACCCAGGCGGTCCGCAATTACGAAGACGAGGGAATCCTCCCGGCTGCCGAGCGCAGCGACGCCGGCTACCGCCGATACTCCGAAGTGCACGCTCGAGCGTTGCGCGCGTTCCTAGCCCTGCGCACGGGTTACGGGCATCAGACGTCCGCCGCGATGCTGCGGGCCGCGCATCGAGGCGACGAGGCCGCACTGTTCCGTCTCATCGACCAGGCGCACGCCGACCTGCTGCACGAGCGCAAGACGCTCGACGAGGTCGCCGCCGCCCTCGGCACCCTGGCCGCCGCGCCACGACCGGTCGAGGACCGGTCCCACGGCCTCACCATCGGCGCGCTGGCGCATCGCCTCGGCCTGCATCCCGCATCGCTGCGCAAGTGGGAAGAGGCGGGAATCCTTCGCCCGCACCGCGAACGGGCCACCGGCTACCGGATCTACCCACCCGACGTCGTGCGCGACGCCCACCTGACCCGGCAACTCCGTCGCGGCGGCTACCCGCTCGCCCGCATCAAACTCTTCGTGGATCACTTACGCGCTGTGGGAGATTCGGACGACCTGTCGGATGTGCTCGACGAATGGCGGGCGCGGCTCAACCGGCGCAGCCGGGCCATGCTCGCCGCCGCACCGCACCTGGACGCCTACCTCAGCGCAGACCGGTCCACCGAACCGGACGCGGCGGCGACTGAACACGAGTAGGCCCCGCCGCCATATTTTGTTCTGCGGCAGGGCCTTTCATAACGAACCGGTGGCGCAGTTCGCTTCGCCACCGGCCCTCGTGCTCATGATTTAGGTTTTCGGCCCGCCTGTTCGAGCGCCAGCCGTAGGGCGAATTCGATTTGGGCGTTGATGCTGCGCAGGTCGTCGGCCGCCCACTTCGCGATCGCCTCGTGGACGGCCGGATCGAGCCGTAGCAGCAGCTTCTTGCGCTCAGCCATGGGCTTCGGCGCTCAGTTGTAGAGCGAGCCGGCGTTCACGACAGGCTGGGTGGCTCTGTCACCGCAGAGCACGACCAGCAGGTTCGAGACCATGGCGGCGCGGCGCTCCTCGTCCAGTTCCACCACACCCTGCTCGGTGAGCCGGTCGAGCGCGAGGCTGACCATGCCGACCGCGCCCTCGACGATCTGGGTACGGGCGGCGACCACCTGGGAGGCCTGCTGACGAACCAGCATGGCCTGGGCGATCTCCGGGGCGTAAGCGAGGTGGGTGATGCGGGCCTCGAGCACCTCGATGCCGGCCAGCAGGGTGCGGTCGCGCAACTCGACGGTGAGCTCCTCGGCCACCTCGCTGCCGTCGCGCAGGCTGGTGCGGGTGTCGTCGTGCGAGTCGTAAGGGTGCGTGGTGGCCAGGTGCCGGACCGCGGCCTCGGACTGGGTCTGCACGTACTCCTCGTAGTCGTCGACGGCGAACGCGGCCTTGAAGCTGTCGACCACCTTGTAGACCACGACGGCCGCGATCTCGACCGGGTTGCCGTCGGCGTCGTTGACCTTCAGCTTCTGCGTCTCGAAGTTACGCACGCGCAACGAGATTCGCTTGCGGTCGGTCAGCGGCAGCACCGAGTAGAAGCCGGGATCGCTCACCGAACCGATGTAGCGGCCGAAGAACTGGACCACCTGGGCTTCGTTCGGGTTCACGATGATCAGGCCGGTCGCCGACAGCAGCAGCACGAGCACCAGGAAACTCGCGACGATCGCGCCGACGAGCGCGGGCACGTTGCCGTTCTGCGCCGCCGCGACGTAGCCGAGCGCCGCCGCGCCGCCGAACAACAGGGTGAGCACCAGCCACGCCACCAGCACCAAGAAGCCGTTGACGTGTAATGCGGGCCGAAGCTTCATGACATCCTCCAGGTATCAAAGTGATATCACGAAGATAGCAGACGATGGCGTTGGTCGGCACCAACGAATTCCGGGAATCGCACCGGTGGAGCGAAGCCCTGGGAGTTCCAAGCGGAGATTCCCAGGGCTGCGGTGGATCAGCTCGCGGCGGGACGGATGTTGCGGTTGAAGCGGAACATGTTGCGCGGGTCGTACTTTGCCTTCAGTTGCGCGAGACGCGCGTAGGTGTCGGGGGCGTATCCGGCGCGGGTTTGGGCCTCGTCGGCGTCGGCACCCGCACCGTAGAGGAAGTTGAGGCTGTGGCCGATGGTCCACGGGGCGAGAGCGTTGCCGATCTTGTCCTTGGCCGCGGTGGGGTCGGCGGGGTCGGTGATGACCCGGACGACGTAGGCGGCGTCGCGGTGGTCGACGACGATGCCGTTCCCGCGCGGCCTGCTCAGTGCTGCGCCGAGGTGGCGGAGGTCGACGACGGCGTCGGTGCCGGAGTCCGGGCCCGCGGCGGAGAGCAAGGCGGACAACGTTTCTGCGGTGAATTCACCGAGCAGAGCGTTGGTGGCCGCGTAGCCGTGCGGGTGATCGGGGTCGCTGTGGATGGTGTGCGATTCGGTGTAGGGCATCGGGCGCAGGTCGTCCTTCAGACGGTCGCCCACCGCCCGCAGCGGGGCGACCAGCCGTTCGCCTTCCTCGGCAGCACCGTTGAAAGCGATCCGGAACGAGGCCACGTAGCGGCCGCGCAGCGGGGCGGGGACCTGCGGGATGTCGGGGAAGGTCAGGGTGGCGACGGTGGAGGTCAGCTGGTCGGGAACCGTTGCGGTCCACTGCCGCCAGACCTCGAGGGCCTGCTCGACCAGCGGGGTGTCGAATACGAGCTGACCGCCGTACACCTCGGTGACGGGCAGCAGCGCCAGCTCGAGCGCGGTGACCACGCCGTAGTTGCCGCCGCTGCCGAGGACCGCGCCGAACAGCTCGTCGCCGGGGACGAGCTTGCGCACACGTCCGTCGGCGGTGACCAGCTCGATGGCGCGCACCTGCTCCGCGGCATAGCCGAATTCCCTTGCCAGCAGACCGATTCCGCCGCCGAGCAGATAGCCGACGACGCCGACCGAAGGCGAGGAACCGTTCAGCGGCGCGAGGCCGTGCGCAGCTGCCGCCTCGACCAGTGCACCGGCACGCACGCCGGCACCGACGCGTGCCGTCTTTGCCTCCGGGTCGATGTCGATGCCGGTCATCCGACGAGTGCTGATCAGCACTCCCCCGTCGGCCGCGACCGACAGGCCGTGCCCGGTCGCCTGCACCGCGACCGGAAGATCCTGCCCCGCGGCGTATTCCACCGCGGCGCGGACGTCTTCGGCGTGTACGGCACCGACGACCAGTGCGGGCCGGTGCGTGTACGCGGTCTGGAAGCCGGCGATCTCCTCGTCGTAGCCGGGGTCACCCGGGCGGAAGACCGGGCCGGTGAAGGTGTCGCTGTCGATGGTGTGCGCTGCGGTGTTTCCCATGCCTCCGACGATGCTCGCTGCCCGCCCAGAAGTACAACAGATAGATCTTCTCGAAGTTAGAATCAACAGTTATGGAACTGCGTCAGCTCCGCTACTTCGTCACTGTGGTGGAGGAAGCCAATTTCACCCGCGCCCCCGCCCGCCTGCACCTGGCACAACCGGGCCTGAGCGCACAGATCCGCCAGCTCGAACGCGAGCTCGGCCAGCAACTGCTCGACCGTGGCGGCCGCACGGTGACGCCGACCGAGATCGGCACGGCGGTACTGAAGCACGCCCGCGCCGCGCTCGCCGCCACCGAACGCATCACCGAGACCGTGGACGAGTTCACCGGCCTGCTGCGCGGTCACGTCCGCATCGGCCTGATCTCCGGTGTCGCCACCGAGGAGTTCGACGTCGCCGCCGTGATCGCGGACTTCCACGACGACCACCCCCAGGTCGGCATCAGCCTCACCGAGGACACCTCGGAGCGCATGCTGGCCGCGCTGAGCCGCGGCGAATTGGACGTCGCACTCGTCGGATTGACAGGCGCGGCAATGGATTCGGGCATCGGCCTGGATGTCGTGCTGGAAACGGCCGTCGTCGCCGCGGTAGCCGCCGGCGACCGAACCCACGGTGCCGACATCCCGCTCGCCGATCTACGCGATCACCCGCTGATCTGCCTACCCCGGGGCACCGGCCTTCGCGGTGTCCTCGAACGTTCCTGCGCGGCAGTCGGGTTCGAGCCGAACATCGCTTTCGAAGCCGCCGCTCCGCCACTGCTGCTCCAGCTGGCCGCCCGCGGCCTGGGCATCGCCGTCGTACCCGAGGTGACCGCCGCGGAGGCAAAGGCCTTCGGCGTACGCACGATCCGCATTATCGAACCCGAGCTACACGGTCGGCTGGCCCTGGCCTGGCGCACCGACCGCCCCGCCGCCCCCGCGGCAAAAGTCCTCATCGGCCAACTACGCATCGCACTGCGGCCATCGGAAGTGGTTGCGCCAGAGCCAAAGTAAGCCGCACACCCTTGGCATTACCCGCACGCCCGGTATAGGCGGTGTGCGGCTCAGGCAAAGGGTGTGCGGCTCAGCGAGTGGTCAGAGGAGGCGGGACAGGAACGCTTGGGTGCGTTCGTGTTTGGGGTTGGCCAGCAGTTCGCGGGGGGCGCCTGCTTCGACGATCACACCGGCGTCCATGAAGACCAGTTTGTCGGCTACCTCACGGGCGAAACCCATTTCGTGGGTGACCACGACCATGGTCATGCCGGACTGGGCCAGTTCCCGCATCACCTGGAGTACCTCGCCGACGAGCTCCGGGTCCAGCGCCGAGGTGGGCTCGTCGAACAGCATCAGCTTGGGGTCCATGGCGAGCGCGCGGGCGATGGCCACGCGCTGCTGCTGGCCGCCGGACAGCTGGGCGGGGTAGGCATTCGCCTTCTCCGCCAAGCCGACTCGGTCGAGCAGCTCCTGCGCCTTGGCCATCGCATCGGCCTTGCGGATCTTCTTGACCTGGATCGGCGCCTCGACCACGTTCTCCAGCACGGTGCGGTGCGGGAACAGATTGAAATGCTGGAACACCATGCCGATTTCGCGGCGCTGCCGGGCCGCCTCGCGCGGATGCAGCTCGTAGAGCTTGCCGTTCTTCTCCTGGTAGCCGACGAGTTCGCCGTCCACGTAGAGCCGACCGGCGTTGACCTGCTCGAGGTGGTTGATGCAGCGCAGGAAGGTGGACTTGCCCGAACCGGACGGCCCGATCACGCACAGCACCTCGCCGCGCCCGATCTCCAGCGAGACACCCTTGAGCACCTGCAGCGCACCGAAGTTCTTGCAGACCCGGTCCGCGACAATCATCGGTTGAGCGTCCTTCGCGACGCTCGTGTCCGCACTCATTTCGCCTTCACAATCGTCTGGGCGTCGGCCAGGTCCTGCAGCTGCTTACCGGTCAGCTGCCTGGACAGGCCGCGCGAGTAGTAGCGCTCCAGGTAGAACTGCCCGACCATCAGCACGCTGGTGATCGCGAGGTACCAGGTGGCGGTGACCAGCAGCAGCGGAATCGGCTGGAAGTTCACGCCGTAGATCTCGCGAGCCCGGCCGTAGAGGTCGGTGCTCAACGGCAACGCCGTGACCAGCGAGGTGGTTTTCAGCATGCCGATGAGCTCGTTGCCGGTGGGCGGGATGATCACCCGCATCGCCTGGGGCAGCACCGTCCTGCGCATGGTCAGGCTCCAGGACATGCCGAGCGCGGTCGAGGCCTCGCGCTGTCCTTCACCGACGGAATTGATGCCTGCGCGCACGATCTCGGCCATGTAGGCGGCTTCGTTGAGCCCGAGGCCGATCACCGCGAAGGTGAACGCGGCCTGCATGTTCTGCACGTTCAGCTCGAACAGGTGCGGGCCCCACGGGACGCCGAGCACGATCTGCTTGTACAGCGACGGGAACAGGCCCCAGAACACCAACTGCACGAAAACCGGTGTGCCACGGAAGATCCAGAGATAGACCCAGGCCGCCGAGCGCAGCACCGGGTTCGGCGACAGCCGCATCACCGCGAGCAGTGTGCCGAGCGAGACGGCGATCGCCATGGCGAGCACGGTCAGTTCGAGGGTGACCACCGCGCCGGCGAGAATCCGGCTGTCGAACAGGTACTTCCGGTAGGTACCCCACTGGTATGCGTCATTGGTCGCGGCACCGTAGACGAACAGTGCGACGAGCACCAGGATGACCGCGGCGGCGATCCACCGGCCGGGCCTACGCAGCGGAACCGCTTTGATCGGTTCCGGTTCGTTGGCATCCTCTGCCACACCGGGCCCGGGGTCGCCGGGCTCCGGCTTGGTTTCGTTCGAGGTCATGCGATCAGCTCGCGGCGCCGTTGATGACCGACTTGGTGATGGCGCCTTCCTCGACGCCCCAGTTCTTGGCGATCTCCAGGTACTTGCCGTTGTCGACCAGGCTCTGCACGGCCTGCTGCAGCACGGCGGCCAGCGGCGAACCCTTGGCCACCGCCCAGCCGTAGAGCGCCGCACCGTAGGCCGCCGCGCTGGTCTTCTCGATCTTGCCTTCGCTCTTCTGGATCGCGTACACCGTCACCGGCAGGTCCGCGGCCATGGCGTCGACCTGGCCGAGCATCAGCGCGTTGGTCGCGGCGCTCTGCTCCTCGAAAGACTTGATGTCGATCGCGGGCTTGCCTTCGTCCTGGCACTTCTTGCTTCTGGCCGGCAGATCGTCGGTGTCCTGGATGGTGGTCGCCTGCACGGCGACCCGCTTGCCACAGGCGTTGTCCGGGTCGACCGGCTTGCCCTTCTGCTGCGCCCACTGGGTGCGCACGTTGAAGTAGGTCGTGAAGTCGACCTGCTGCTCGCGCTCCTTGGTGTCGGTGATCGAGGACATACCGACGTCGTAGGTGCCGGCCTGAATGGTGGGGATGATCTTCTCGAAGGCGGACTCGAGGTACTCGGCCTTCACACCCAGGGTCGCGGCGACGGCATCCATCAGGTCGACGTCGTAACCGACGATCTTGCCGCTGGGATCCTTGTACTCGTTGGGCTGGTACGGAATGTTCACGCCGACAACGAGCTTGCCGGACTGCTTGATCTTGTCGGGGAGCTGCGCCGCGATCGAGTCGTTCTTCTCGACCTTCACCTTCTCCACGGCGGGTCCGGAGTCTTCGGTGTTACTACAGCCCGTCAGGACAAGTGCGCCTCCGGCGAGTACGCACACCGCCTGCAGGGCGCGCCTGCCAAGAACCGATCGAACAGACACAGCAGCCCTCCACATTTCGGATTCAAGAAACCCGGGTGTCACCACCCGTTGGCAATCTAAGCGACCGAGACGCTTCGTGCTGGACAGTAACGGAACTTTCATCCGTTCCTTGCTGAACACTCCGAGCTACCACACTCTGACTACCGGCGGTGGACCCTAGCACAAACTTGTTCGGTGAACTCGCTGGTCGATGCCAGTCCGCCCAGGTCCGCCGTGGCGATGCCCGCTTCGAACGCGGCGGCGACACCCCGTTCGATGCGCTCGGCGGCGTGCTGGAGGTCGCCGCGGCGGTCGCGAGTCCCCAACCAGCGCAACAGCATTGCCGCCGACAGTTGCAGGGCGGCGGGGTTGGCGCGGTTGCGCCCCGCGATGGTCGGCGCCGCGCCGTGCACCGCCTGCGCCATCGCGTGCGTCGCCGAGCAGTTGAGCGAAGCGGCCGGCCCGAGCGAACCGCTCAGCTCGCCCGCCAGGTCGGACAGGATGTCGCCGAACAGGTTCTCGGTGACCAGCACGTCGTAATCGGCGGCCGCGCGCACGAGATGGGCGGCCGTCGCGTCGACGTGTTCGTCGGTGACCTCGACCCCGGGATAGGCGTGGGCAATTTCATAGCACACGTCGCGGAACAGACCCATCGTCATCGGCAGCACGTTGGCCTTGTGCACAATGGTCAGTCGCTTGCGGCGCGTCGTGGCGAGCCGCAGCGCCTCGTGCGCAATCCGCTCACAGGCCTGCCTGGTCACCACGCCGACCATCATGGCGACGTCCTCGGTCGGCCGGAACTCTCCCGACCCGGCGAACATATTGCGATCGGCGTAGAAACCTTCGCTGTTCTCCCGGACGATGACCAGATCGATCGTCGGCGCGGCCGCCCGCACACCGGCGAACGCACGGGCCGGACGGATGTTCGCGTACAACCCGAAGCGCTTGCGAATGGCACCGCCCGGCGCGACCGCGGTGCGGTGCTCCGCCGGGTAGGAGGCGTTGTCGTGCGGGCCGAGGATCCAGGCGTCCACGCCGTCCAGTGCCTGCAAGGTCTGCTCCGGCAACGGGTCGCCGTATTCTTCGATGGCCCGATGCCCCATCAGCAGCGGCACCCATTCGATCGGCGCGGCACCCGCCGCCGACACCGCCTCATCGACGACCTGCCGGGTGGCCTGCACCACTTCCGGTCCGATGCCGTCGCCGTCGATCAGTCCCAGTCGCACCACCTCATCCTCGCGCCCCGCTGCGCCCACGGGCGCACCGACCCACCGACCGCTACCGTCCGGAGGCCATCTGGTCAGGCGGGATTTCCCGGCGGCCGGCCTGGGTATACGGCCAGAGGACGGCGACCAGCGCCGCGCGTGCCGATCGGCCGTGGATGATTTAGGCAATGGCCGGCGTTGCAGTCGGCATACCGAATACGAGAGGACGTCATGGCCACCCAGACGCTGACCGAGAAAAATTTTGACGAGGTAGTCACCGGAAACGACGTGGTCCTCGTCGATTTCTGGGCTGAGTGGTGCGGCCCGTGCAAGAGCTTCGCACCCACCTTCGAAGCCTCTTCGGAGAAGCACGCCGATGTCGTGTACGGCAAGGTCGACACCGAGTCCGAGCAGGGGCTCGCGGCCGCCGCCAACATCCGCTCCATCCCGACCATCATGGCTTTCCGCGAGGGAGTGCTGGTGTTCGCCCAGCCCGGCGCGCTGCCCGCCGCCGCGCTGGAGGACCTGGTCACCCAGGTGAAGGAGCTGGACATGGACGAGGTGCGCAAGCAGCTGGCCGAGCAGCAGGCCGGCGCCGAGCAGTAACTCGCTGAACCAGAAGGGCCGTTCGATGAACGGCCCTTCTGCTGTGTCAGCTACCGAGCAGGTTGACGCCGGCAATCATCGCGCGAACCGTCGATTCCGCGCTGTCGTCGGCCAAAGCTGCACCCCAGCCTCGTCGACCATTGCACTCGCACTGCACGAAGGTCGCGGTGCCCTCGCCGGTGCGACGCTGGTGGAACTGCAGAATTTCGACGTGGTAGCCCTCCTCGTAGAGGGCCGAGGTCATCGCCGCGACGAGGCTGCCGGAGGCGACCACCGTGCGCAGGTGGTCGGTGAACTCCAGCGTCACGGCGAAATCGGCGCTTCGGCTACCCGCGGGCGACCAGTCACCGAGCCGAATCGGCCCGGTGTGCTCGCAGTAGCGGTCATGGAACTGCGCCGGGGTGAGGTCGGCACTTTCGTGGCGCAGACCCTTGGGGGCGGCGGCATGGAACGCGTGGGTATCGAGAGTGAGGATTGTCATTGAAAGTAGGTCTTCCCGAGGAATGTCGTGGCTCAGTTGACAGAGGGGACCAGCACTAACAAGTCATTCAGCCCGCAGCGAGGGGGCCGGTCCGAATCAGACCCCGCTACGGCGGGTTACTACGAGGAGAAGTCGCCGCTGCGCCACCATCGCGGTAAGCGGAATTAGCGCGGCGCTGTCGCGGTCTGCGACGTTGAGCGCTGCGCTGTGGCGGTCGGCGGGATTCGGCACGCGCTTGAGGATAGGGACATCTCAGCGCAATAGCAACCATATTTGATGCCCGATTTGTCTACCGGCCGGTAGCCTTTGCCCAGCTCAGGGCCGCACAGCGGCAATGCGGGCCGATCACGGCCGTTATGCGCGGCACATGTTCAGCTCGGCGTCATCTACACGACATCTGCACAGGCGTGTCGGGAAGGCGTGTCGCGTTGGTGGAACGACGAGATCCGGGCCCGTGGACCCGGATCGCGTGACGTGGTCCGATCGGCGGACCTTGCATTGAGTGCGGTGGATCAGTGGACGACGACCTCGTTCAACTTGCCGGTGGCCACGTCGAAGATGAAGCCGCGGATCGAATCCTTGTGCGGCACGAACGGACTCGCGACGATGCGGGCAATCGATTGGCGCACATCGGTTTCCAGGTTCGTGAACGCCTCCGCCGCCCACTCCGGCTTGATGCCGACCTCCCGCTGGATCGACGACTTGAAGTCGTCGTCGGTGAAAGTGAGCATGCCGCAGTCGGTGTGGTGGATCAGGATGATCTCGCGGGTACCGAGCAGGCGCTGGCTGATCGCCAGCGAGCGGATCTCGTCGGCGGTGATCACGCCGCCCGCGTTCCGGATGACGTGCGACTCCCCCTCCTGAATGCCAAGCGCCCCATAGACATTCAGCCGGGCGTCCATGCATGCCACCACCGCGACATGCTTGGCGGGCGGCAGCGGCAGCGGTCCGGTGAAGCTGCTCGCATAGGCGGCGTTGTTCTCCAGGTACTCATCGGTGACGGTCATGGGCGGTCCCCTGCGTTAGGTATGCGTGGTTGTTTATATGTGGCGTGGCCCACGATAAATTCGCGCGGGCTCGAGCGGACCGGTCCTGCTCACCGTGATTCGTTTACTGGCGTGCCGACAGCGACACATGCTCGCCTCACATTGCCCCGGCGATTCGCTTGCGCAACTGGACGGCGACACCGCATTCCCATGCGAATCGGACGGCCCGCTGCCCTCGCGACCCGGCGTCACCGACAGGGATGGCCCTGGCGACCGGAGCACGCAGGGGTCGCGGGAGCGCCACACGCTGTCGGGGCGGCCGCACGCGTCGACGCTGCCGCACTTTCGACGTTCCCGCGATGGCGGCCGCCGAGTCGATACTTCCCGCCGTGCAGGTTCGGCCGCGATGCGGCTTGACCCTGACGCTGCGTCAGGGTCGGAGGCTTTACCCCATGATCAACAACACCATCACTTCCGCGGCTCGGCTCGTTCCCCCGATCGGCGGATTCCAGGAGATCGGAGGCCGCCGGATCTTCCTGCACCGGTCCGGTAGTGGCGGGCCCGCCGTCGTGTTCTTGCCGGGCGCCAGCGCTGTCGGTCTGGACTATTTGCTTGTCCAGCAACAGGTTTCACAGTTCACCACGGCGGTGCTGTACGACCGTGGCGGTACGGGCTACAGCGATCCGATCCCGTTGCCGCGCACCCTCACCGCCGTCGCCACGGAACTGCACGAGCTGCTGCACGCCCAGCAGATCCCCGCCCCGTACGTGCTCGCGCCACACTCACTCGGCGCGTTCTACGCGCACCGGTACGCACAGCTGTACCCCCAGGAGGTCGCCGGGCTGGCCTGGTTGGACGGTCTGCACCGCGACTGGGACGACTTCATGCCACCGACCGCGTCCTTCGCCGAGTTCGAGCGGCAGGCACCCGGTCCTGAGCAGCTCGACCAGCTGCGGCCAGCTCTGCGCGCGATGAACGCCGAGTTGTTCGCCGACTACCCGGAGCAGGTGCGGCGATCGCTGATCGAGGCAAAGGACAGTGCCGAATGGCGCGCGGTAGGCCTCGCCGAGCGCAGCACGCTGGTCGCGCTCGCGGCGGAATTGCAGGCTGGACCGAACATTCCGGACGTTCCGGTGGTCGCACTGAGCGTGTTGGGTGAGGACCCTACGCAGGATGCGGCGACATCACGCGCGATGCAGGACGGCCGGACGCGCATGGACGCAGCACTGGTGGCTGCGGTCTCGCACGGGGAGCAACGCATCCTCTCCGACACCGTGCACCATCGGCTGTGCTTCGACCGTCCCGATGCGGTGGTCCAAGCGATTCGCGATGTGATCGACCGGGCACACAACTGAGTGCACCCACTCCGGCGTACCGCCCTAGACTCGGCGCGATCATATTTCGCGACGATCCGAGGTGGACGGTGCTCACGATCGGCCAGTTGGCGGCGACCGCCGGCGTGACCGTGCGCACCGTCCGGCATTACACCCAGGTCGGGCTGTTGTCCGAGCCCGAACGCGATGCGTCGGGTTATCGCCGCTACAGCGCGCAGGCGGCGGTGGATCTCATCCGGATCAGGACGCTCGCCGATGCCGGTGTGCCGCTGGCCCGGATCGACGTGCTGCTGCATGCCGAGCCGACCGAGTTCGCCGCCGCCATCACCGACATCGACGCGACGTTGCGACGCAAGATCGATGAACTCAGCGAATATCGCCGCCGGATCGCGGAATTGGCCGGTGGCGAAAGCCTTGTGCTGCCCGCCGATGTGGTCGCCATCCTGGACCGGATGCGTGATCTCGGGGTGAGCGAGCAGCGAGTGCGCCTCGAGCGCGACGCGTGGATCCTGATGCAGGCACTGGAGCCGCACGTCATGCCGCAGCGAATACGGGACAAGAACGCGGGTTTGGACGACCCCGAAACGCTGCGCCTGTATCTCGCCTGCGATCAATCGGTCGAGTGGGATCCACAAGACCCACGCCTGGACCAGCTCATCGATGACCTGGACGCCTGGGAGATCCGGTACGAACGCGACGGCAATGCGTCCGGATACCTGAAGCTGGTTACCGCACAGATCTCCGAGGCGTCACCGGCCTGGCAGCGCGTCCTCGAGGTGCTCGCGCATCGCGCCAAACAACGGCGAACCGTGGCATCCGGCGGCTGACCTCGATCCGCGGCACGCCCGCGATGCCAAGGGCCACAGCAACATTGCTTGCTGCACAAAGTGTCGCGATGCAGCCGTTAGCGCGCCGAGGCTCGCTGTTTCCCGCCGGACCGTCACACAGCTGCGTCGAGCCGGGCCGTCACGCCACCGGATCGAACCAGACCGTCACGCCACCGGATCGAACCAGACCGTCACGCCGCCACATCGAACCGCACCGTCACGCCACCGGATCGAATTGGGCCGTCACGCTGCAACATCGAACCAGACCGTCGCGCCGCTGCGTCGCGCCGCCGGATCGAATCGGGCCGTCACGCCACCGCATCGAGCCAGGCCGCAGGACTGTCGTCCGGCCCGATTACGGAACTAGTCGGCAGACCGAGGCTCCGGATCGATGGCAAGGCCCCAGATGAGCTGCTCGATCACCGAGCGGACAGCCGCGGTGTCCGCGATGACGTCTTCGGTGTGCGCGAGGTATTGCGCGGCTTCGTCCAGCGCGCCGACGACGACCAGCGCCAGCGGCCGCACGGGTTGAGATCTGACGCGTCCTGCGGCGATGGCCCCGGCCAACGCGTTCTCCACCAGACCGATCGTGTGCCGCAGTTCGATCTCCCGCCACCGACGCCAACCGAGCACCGCGGGGCCGTCCAGCAGCGCGATCCGTTGCACTTCGGGGGCGGTCGAGGCCTGCAACCACGCCAGGCAGCCGACGATCAGGTCGGCGAGCGGATCATCGGAATGCGACGCGGCGACCGCGGTGCCGATCACCTGGACCAGGCTGCGTTCGAGGTCGTCGAATACCGCCTCGAACAGCTCCCGCTTCTCACTGAACTGGTGGTAGAGCGCACCACGACTCACCCCGGCCGCCTCGGCCACCGCGACCGTACTCACCGCGCCATATCCGTGCTGCCCGAACAGTTCTCGCGCGGCCCTGATCACCGCACCACGGGTCGAGGCCGAACGTTCGGCTTGGGTTCGACGATCAGCGTTCATAGCGACGTCGAAGTCTAGGGCAGCACCGAACCCGGCTTCGAGCCGAGCCACCGCGCCCTTGACCGGCGGTGCCGATATCCAGGAACATACAGTCAGACTGTTTGTATATCAGAGAGATTCAGCATTATGTCCGCGAGCACCACCGAACTGTTCGAGCGTTATCACGCCTGCTGGGCCGACCGCGACCCCGATCGCATCGTCGAATTGCACACTCCCGACTCGATATTCCACCTGCACTCCGGGAGCGAGCCCGCGCGTGGCCGCGCCGAAATCCGCGCCGCCGCCGCGCAAACCTTCGCCCTGGTCCCCGATCTCACCTTCCACCTGGTCAACCTGCGCGTCGGCGACGACTTCTGGGTGGTCCAGTGGCAGCTGACCGGCACCTCGGTCACCGGCAACCCCGTCGAGGTCGACATCGCAGACCTGGTCCTCGTCGAGAACGGCGCGGTGCGCGAAAAACACACCTACGTAGACGGAGTGGCGATGCAAGCCGCACTGGCCACACCCGCCGACATCGCCTGACCGAGCGCCTGCGGCCTGGCGCCCCTTCGCGCGAACCGATAAGCCGCGGCGCGCAGCGGTTATCAGCCCGCCACGAAACGAGATCGACAGGGCGCCGATGGGTTCGGCGCCCTGCCACCGTCAGTGCCCGGCGCCGACGATCCGATCCATTGACCGCACTGGATCCTCGGCCGCCACGGTCTCTCCCGGCACGCCATCTAATGGCGCCACCATGTCCCACCGGCGGCCTCCACTCACACCGGACACCACCGCGCCATCCACCATGTCCCCTCAGGAAAGGCCGTCAACGCCGAACGGGACACCACGGCGGCATCCACCGAGTGAAGCCTCCGCCATATCCCGCTCATGTACAGCGCCGTTAGCCGACGGGACATAGCGGCGGCAACCGCCACGTTGACCCCGCCACGTCCCACCCGCCAGGACCATCAGCACCCAGCGGGACATCGCTAGCCGAAACGCCGCACAGATTCGCCACACGCCCCGCTCACGAGTGCGGTCAATGCCCGACGGGACATGGCGGCAACCAGTGTGCCGCGTGGCATCGGCGTCGACGGAGCTCAGTGCTGACAACAGCGGCTGCCGTCAGCACCCCACACGGCGACATCCGCCATCCGGGCGCCGCGCGCCAATGGTTACTGTCAGTGCGCGGCGTTGTCCCAACTACGACCGGTACCGACCGAGACGTCGAGGGGCACCGAGAGGTGGATCGCAGCGGCCATTTGTTCCTTGGCCAGCGCCTCCAGAGTCTCCCGCTCCCCCTCGGCGACCTCGAACAGCAATTCGTCGTGGATCTGCAGCAGCATCCTGGAGCGCAGGCCTGCGGCCTCGATCGCCTTGTGCACGTTGATCATCGCGACCTTGATGATGTCGGCGGCGGTGCCCTGGATGGGGGCGTTGAGCGCCATCCGCTCGGCGGCCTCGCGGCGCTGCCGGTTGCTGGAGTCGAGGTCGGGCAGGTAGCGGCGGCGGCCGAACAGGGTCGAGGTGTAGCCGACCTTGCGGGCCTGCTCGACCACCTCGTACAGGTAGTCGCGGATGCCACCGAAGCGGTCGAAGTAGACGTCCATCTGCTCCTTGGCCTCGGTGGTGCTGATCTTCAGCTGGGCGGCCAAGCCGTAGGAGCTCAGACCGTAGGCCAGCCCGTAGGACATCGCCTTGATCCGGCGGCGCAGCTCCGGGGTCACCTCGGCGATCGGGATGTCGAAGGCCTTGGACGCCACGAAGGTGTGCAGGTCTTCACCCGAGTTGAAGGCCTCGATCAGGCCTTCGTCGGCGGACAGGTGCGCCATGATGCGCATCTCGATCTGGCTGTAGTCGGCGGTCATCAGCGACTGGTAGCCCGCGCCGACGACGAAGGTGTCGCGGATCTGCCTGCCGGTGTCGGTGCGGATCGGGATGTTCTGCAGGTTCGGCTCGGTGGAGGAGAGCCGGCCGGTGGCGGCGATGGTCTGGTTGAACGTGGTGTGGATGCGCCCGTCGTCGGCGACGCATTTCAGCAGACCGTCGACGGTCACCTTCAGTCGCGTCGCGTCGCGATGCTCGAGCAGGTGCTGCAGGAACGGGTGCTCGGTCTTCTCGAACAGCGACTCCAGCGCGTCGGCGTCAGTGGTGTAACCGGTCTTGGTGCGCTTGGTCTTCGGCATGTCCAGCTCGTCGAACAGCACCACTTGCAGCTGCTTGGGCGAGCCGAGGTTGATCTGTTTGCCGATCACCTCGTAGGCCGCGTTGGCCGCGTCGGTCACCTTGTCGGCGAACTGGCGTTGCAACGTCTCCAGCTGGTCGGTGTCGACCGCGATGCCGGCGTCCTCGAGGTTGGCCAGCACGCTGAGCAGCGGCAGTTCCATGTCCTCGAGCAATGGGACGGACTCGATCTGCTGCAGTTCGGTGTCGAGGGCGTCGGCGAGGTCGGCGACGGCCCTGGCGCGCAGCATCTCGGTTTGCGCGAGTTCGGCGTCGACGGTGTCCTCGTCGTCGAGCAGCGAAAGCTGCGGGGTCTCATCGGTTTCGGCGCGCAGTTCGCGGCGCAGGTAGCGCAGCGAGAGGTCGTCGAGGTTGAAGCTGCGCTGGCCGGGGCGGACCAGGTAGGCGGCCAGCGCGGTGTCGCAGGTGAGCCCGCCGAGCGTCCAGCCGCGGCCGCGCAGCGCGTGCATGGCGGCCTTCGCCTCGTGCAGCGCCTTCGGCACGGCCGGGTCGGCGAGCCAGGCGCCCAGTGCCGCTTCGTCTTCCGGGGTCAGGATCGAGACGTCGATGTAGCCGCTCTCGCCGTCGCCCGCCGCGATGGCCAGTGCGCGCACGTCACCGTTGCCGGGGGTGCCGGAGCCGACGATCGAGACGCCCTGCCGGACACCGGCTTTGGCATGTTCGGTGAGCCAGTCGGCGACCGCGCCGACCTCCAGCGCACCGCCGCTGATCTCGAAGCCCGCCTCGGCTTCCGGCTCTTTCGGGGCCAGGGTCTCGAACAGCCGGTCCCGCAGCACGCGGAACTCCAGGTCGTCGAAGAGCTGGTGGATCTTGTTGCGGTCCCACGGCTGCTGCGCCAGCTGGTCCGGGGTGTACGGCAGTGGCATGTCGCGCACCATCTCGGTGAGCTGACGGTTCAGGATGACGCTGCTCAGGTTGGCGCGCAGCGCGTCACCGACCTTTCCCTTCACCTCGTCCACCTTGTCCACCAGCGAGTTCAGATCGCCGTACTCCCGGATCCACTTGGCCGCGGTCTTCTCGCCGACGCCGGGGATGCCGGGCAGGTTGTCGCTCGGGTCGCCGCGCAGCGCCGCATAGTCCGGGTACTGGGTGGGTGTGAGGCCGTACTTGGCGAACACCTCGTCGGGGGTGAACCGGGTCAGGTCGGAGACGCCCTTGCGCGGGTAGAGCACGGTCACGTTCTCGTTGACCAGCTGGATGGCGTCGCGGTCACCCGAGACGATCAGCACCCGGAAGCCTTCGTCCACCGCCCGGGTGGTGAGCGTGGCGATGATGTCGTCGGCCTCGAAGCCCTCGATCGCCATCACCGGGATGCCCATCGCGCCGAGCACGTCCTTGGTGAGTTCGACCTGCCCGCGGAACTCGTCCGGAGTCTGCGACCGGTTCGCCTTGTACTCCGGGTACGCCTCGGTGCGGAACGTCTTGCGGTTCACGTCGAACGCCGTCGCGATGTGCGTCGGCTTCTCGTCGCGCAGCAGGTTGATCAGCATCGCGGTGAACCCGTACACCGCATTGGTGGTCTGCCCCGTCACCGTCTTGAAGTTCTCCGCCGGTAGCGCGAAGAACGCGCGATAGGCGATCGAATGCCCGTCCAGCAACAGCAGAGTCGGCCGGTCTCCCGGTGCGGATTCGCTGGAGCCGGACGCGGTGACAGGACGCTGAGCAGTCGTGGGTGAACTCACGCCCCAGAGTCTAGGGACCAGCACCGACAAGGTGATACGCCGACACCCACCCACCCCGAAACCCCGCCTGTTCATTGCGCGAACGCGGGACGGCAAGCCGCGCCGATCCTGCCCGCGCCCGGCCCGTTCGCAGCGACCTCTCCTTCACCCCCGGAGGGTCTCCAGCGCCGCCCGCCCGAGTACGAATTCTGAGGCGGGCGGCGCACGGGGTTACAGGGTGGCGACGAGTTCTCGGAGGACCGGGAGGCTGAGGGAGCCGGAGCCGAGGACTATGTCGTGGAAGGCCTTGATGTCGAAGGCGCTGCCGAGGCGTTCGGTGGCGGCGAGGCGCTGGCGGCGGATTTCCAGCTGGCCGATCTTGTAGCCGACGGCCTGGCCGGGCATGCCGATGTAGCGGTCGACCTCGGTGGTGATCTCGGCGATGCCGGCGGGCGCGTTGGCCACCATGAAGTCGATGGCCTGCTGCCTGCTCCAGCCTTTCGCGTGCAGGCCGGTGTCGAGGACGAGGCGGCAGGAGCGCATGGAATCGCCGGACAGCATGCCGAGGCGGCCCAGATCGTCCTCGTACAAACCCATTTCGTCGGCGAGCCGCTCGGTGTAGAGCGCCCAGCCCTCGACGAACGCGGTGTTCGCGTACGACTGGCGCTGGAAGCGCGGCAGGTGGTCGAGTTCGTTGGCGATGGTGAGTTGCAGGTGGTGGCCGGGGATGGCCTCGTGGAACGCCACCGCGGCCGTCTCGAACCGCCCGCGGCCGGTGGGGTGATAGGTGTTGACGAAGTAGGTGCCCGGCCGGGAACCGTCCGCGGCGGGCGGAAAGTAGTACGCCGCAGGGGCGTCCGCGGCGAGGAACTCCGGCATCGGCACGATCTCGCAGGATTCCTTGGGCAGCCTGCCGAACCAGTTGCCCACCTGGGCGTTCGCGGAGGTCAGCGCGTGCCGCGCGTCGAACATGATCTGTTCGCCGTCGACGTAACACAGCGCGGGATCGTCGCGCAGCCTGGCGAAGATCTCGCCGAGGTCGGCGGTGCCGAACAGCCGCTCGCCGATCGTCGCGTATTCCTCACGCAGCGCCGCGAGCTCTGTCAGGCCCAGCTCATGGATTTCGTCGGCACCGAGATCGGGCAGGGTGGTGTGGTAGCGCAGCTGGCGCTGGTAGATGTCCGCGCCGTCGGCGCCGAGCCAGCACAGGCCCGGCTTGTCGTCCGGCCGGCTCGCGGGCAGCAGTTCGTTGAACAGCACCTCCCGGTAGCGCTGGAACGCCGGTCGGATGACATCGCGTGCCACCTCGGTCAATTCGGCGCGCCAGTTCGCCTCGCCATCCCAGTTCGGCGGGCCGGCGAAGGTGACGAAGGGATCCTCGGCCAGCTCCGAGGCCAGATATCCGTCGAGCTGGTTCAGCGACCGCTCGAGGGTGATCCGGGGCGGCGTGCGGCCCGCGGCCAACCCGTCCCGGAATCGATCGACGGCCTGCGCGAGCATGGTGTCGAATTGCCGGAAGCGCTGCACCAGCGCGAGCGCGTTGGCCGGCTCCGGCGCGTTGGTCTGCGGCGCCATCGTCAGCAGGTAGGCGTGCACGCCCTCCATCTGATCGGACGCCATTTCCAGCGGACGGCACTCCAGCCGCTGGATCGCGCCCGCCAGTTCGGTGCGCAGCAGGCTGCGGGTGGTGCGATCGGTGGGGTCGAGCCGCTCGGCGTCGAACGCGTCGACCTGGCGCAACAAGTCGCGCCAGGTCGACAGCAATTGTTGTTCGGCCGCGACGGACAGATCCTCGACCCGATCGTCGAAGCGCCGATCGCCGAGCAGTGTCGCGTCGCTGGGTTTGGCCGCCAGGAAGGTGTCCCAGTACCGCTCGGCCAGACCCGTCAGCTCATCGTGACCATTCATGGTCACGATCATGCCTCGAGGACGGCCTTGCGGCCCTGGGGATTACACCGGAACTACCCGACGCCCAGGTAGGCCGACTTCACCGACGGGTCGGTGAGCAGGTCGCGACCGGAGCCGGTCTTGGTGACGTCACCGGTCTCCATGATGTAGGCGCGGTCGCTGCGCGAGAGCGCCTGCTGAGCGTTCTGCTCGACCAGCAGCACGGTGGTGCCCTGCTGGTTGATCTCGGTGATGATCCTGAAGATCTGCTGAATGATCATGGGCGCCAAGCCCATCGACGGTTCATCCAGCAACAGCAGCCGCGGCCGCGCCATCAACGCCCGGCCGATGGCCAGCATCTGCTGCTCACCACCGGAGAGCGTGCCGCCGACCTGCTTGCGCCGTTCCGACATGCGCGGGAACAGCTCGAACACCCATTCCAGCGTCTGGTTGTACTCCGCCTTCTGCTTGAACGGCCTTCCGTAGCAACCCATGTCGAGGTTCTCCTGCACCGTCATGCCGGGGAAAACACCCCGGCCTTCCGGTGCCTGGATCAGGCCCTCACCCACCCGTTCGTGCGCCTTCATGTGGGTGATGTCGCGACCCTCGAACATGATCTTGCCGCGGGTCAGCGGCAGCAGGCCGGACAACGCCCGCATGGTGGTGGTCTTGCCCGCACCGTTCGCGCCGAGCAGGGTCACCAGCTCGCCCGCCGCCACCCGCAGCGAAATCCCGTGCAGCGCCTGGATTCTGCCGTAGTTGACGACCATGTCGGTGACCTCGAGCAGGGTCTCGGCCGAAGCTCCCTTGGTCACGTCGACGGTCTGCTGATCCGGTTCTCTGTGCGATGTCATCGCTGCTCCTACCCGTCCGTCCCGTGCGCGCTCGTCCCCGACTCGATGCCGTCGTCGGGCACACCGAGATAGGCGGCGATCACCGCGGGGTCCTCCCGGATTTCGGCGGGCAGCCCGTCCGCGATCTTGCGGCCGAACTCCAGCACCACGATCCGGTCGGTCACGCCCATCACCAGGCGCATGTCGTGCTCGATCAGCAGCACGGTGAACCCGTCGTCGCGGATCTTGCGGATCAGATCCATCAGCGCCGACTTCTCGCTCGGATTGAAGCCGGCCGCGGGCTCGTCCAGGCAGAGCAACTTCGGCTCGGTCGCCAGCGCCCTGGCGATCTCCAACCGGCGCTGATCGCCGTAGGACAGGTTGCGCGCCTTCTCCACCGCCATCGGTGCGATACCGACGAATTCGAGCAGCGCCATGCCCCGCTCGATCGCGTCGCGTTCCTCGCGGCGGTGCCGCGCGGTGCGGAAGATGGCGCCGGGCACCGAGGTCTTGTGCCTGGCGTCGGTGCCGACCACCACGTTCTCCAACGCGGTCATCTCGTTGAAGAGCCGGATGTTCTGGAAGGTACGCGCGATGCCGAGCCGGGTGATGGCGTTGCGCTTGGTCTTCGTCAGCGGTGCGCCGTCGAAATACACGGTGCCCGAGGACGGGCGGTACACCCCGGTGATCGCGTTGAAGCAGGTGGTCTTGCCCGCGCCGTTGGGCCCGATGAGCCCGAGGATCTCGCCGCGGCGGATCTCGAAACTCACCGCGTCCAACGCGGTCAGACCACCGAACTTCACGGTCAGCTCGTCGGTGCGCAGCAGCGGCGCACCGACTTCGGTCGAGATCTCGCGATGCGAGGCCACGACCTCCGCGACCGTCTCGGCGTCGGCCAGGTCCGGAATCACCGCGGTCACGTCGACCACACCGGCACTGGGCTCCACCTCGGGTTCGGCGACATAACCCGCGGCCATGTCCTCGTTGTCGAACAGTGCGCCACCGGCGCCCGGCCCGGTCATCGGGTCGCTCCGATCGTGTCGTCGCCGGACGGTCTGCGCACGGCCTGGTACACCTGCCGCCCGTAGGCGAGCAATTTCTGCCGGACCGGGAACAGGCCCTGCGGTTTGAAGATCATGACCACCATCAGCGTGATGCCGAAGAACAGATACTTGTAGTCGCCGAGCGATTGGGCGCCCGGCTTCTGGAAGACCAGCACGTTGTTCAGCACGACGAGCATCACGATCAGGGCAACCAGTCCGCCGGCCAGATAGCCGAGCCGGATCGGCCGTTCCTGATCACGAGCCCACCGGCGCCACCCCACGATCAGCCCGACCACCAGCACGATGGTGAAGATCAACGCGAGCCAGCCGACCGCCGTCTGCCCGACCGCCTGCACCGAAAGCAACCGGTTCGGCAGATACACGATGACGAACGCGCCGACGATCACGCCGAGCTTGTTGCCCTGCCCGCCGATCACGACCGCGCACAGGAACAGCATCGAGTTGATGATGTTGAACCCGGTGGGATTGATGAACTGCACCTGCCCCGCGTACAGCGCGCCCGAGAGCCCGCCGACCGCGGCGCCGATCATGAACGCCCACAGCTTGAACTTGAACGCGGGCACGCCCATTACTTCGGCCGCGTCCTCGTCTTCCCGGATCGCTACCCAGGCCCGGCCGACGCGGCTGCGCTCCAGATTGCCGACGATCAGCAGGGTGACGATCACCAGCACCATGCCGACCCAGAACCACCATGCACCCGCGTTGGCCTTGTCGAGAAGGTTTGCGGAGTCGGAGTTTCCGACATTGCCGGAGGAGAACACGCCGTTCGGCTTCGCCTCCGACTCGCCGACGCGCGGGTAAGCGATGCCGGACAGGCCGAGGCTGCCGTTGGTCACGTCACCGAGGTTGTCGGCCAGCAGCCGGACGATCTCACCGAAGCCGAGCGTCACGATCGCCAGGTAGTCGCCGCGCAAGCGCAGCGTCGGCGTGCCGAGGATGAGGCCGGACATCGCGGTGACCGCCACCGCCAGCGGCAAGCAGGCCAGCCACGCCCAGTCGTCGTTCAACCAGCCGCCGCCGGTCTGATTCCATGGACTGTTCGGACTGGTGAGCAGGCCGACGGTGTACGCACCGACGGCATAGAACCCGACATAACCGAGGTCGAGCAGACCCGCCTGTCCGACAACGACATTCAGGCCGACAGCGAGCAGGGCGTACATGGCGAACTGCGCCATCACACCGCCGAAGCTGGTGCCGGGAGTGTCGATGAACGGCGGCGGGAACAACGGCAGCAACGCCAGCGCGATGATGGCGGGGACCCCGACCGCCCACTGGGCCGGCCGGGACAGACCGCCCCACCAGGAACGCAGGGCGTCACCGACGCCGTGCATCGGACGCCCCGGCGCCGGTGGCGGGGCGGCAGTCTTGGTCGAAACGTTCATGCTCGTGCCTTCCCGAGACTCTCACCCAAAATGCCGGTCGGTCGAATCATCAGCACCAGCACGAGCACCACGAACGCGACCACGTCGCGCCATTCGGTGCCGAACAGGATCTGGCCGTAGTTCTCCGCCAGTCCGAGCAGCAGGCCGCCGAGCAGCGCGCCGCGCAGGTTACCGATACCGCCGAGCACCGCGGCACTGAATGCCTTGATGCCGAGGATGAATCCGCCCGAGTAGATGATCCCGTTCGGGATCTTGAGCGCGTACAGCAACGCGGCCGCACCGGCGAGCACGCCGCCGATGAGGAAGGTGAGCATGATGATCCGCTCCCGCGAGACACCCATCAGCGTCGCGGTATCGGGATCCTGCGCCACGGCCCGGATGCCGCGGCCGAACTTGGTCTGATTGATGAGCAGCTCGGTGGCGATGGCCAGGATGATCGCGGAGACGATGATCACCAGCGTCACATTGCTGATGTCCGCGCCGCCGAAGCTGAACTGCGTGGTCGGCTCCACCAGCATGATCGGCTTCTGGGCATTGGTGCCACCCACGGACGGCCAGATCTTCGGCAGCACGAAGTGCACGATTTCCTGGATCACGAACGAGGCGCCGATGGCGGTGATGAGGAAGATCAGGGGTTTGGCGCCACGCCTGCGCAGCGGCCGATAGGCGACGCGTTCCAATCCGACTGCCGCGGCCCCGGAGACCGCCATGCCGAAGATCATCGCCAGCGCCAAATAGGTGATGGTGAGGATGATGCCCTGGGAGTAGACATCACCGCTCGGCGAGAAACCGAGCAACATGAGCCCGATGTACTGACCGAACAGGCCGAGCATGAATATTTCCGAATGGGCAAAATTGATAAGCCGCAAAACGCCGTAGACCAGGGTGTAGCCGACAGCGACCAGTGCGTAGATCGCACCATAGGACAATCCGTCGACGGTCAGTCGCCAGAAATCTTGGATCACGCCTTCATAGTTGAAGTCGATTGACCCGCCGGCGAGTTGTACAGCGCCGGCTAATGCAGTGGGTGTCATTCGTAATTCGCCCTCATTCATTCACCCTCACGAAACAGCAGCACGTATCGGGATTCGCGCGAACCCCGGTACGTGCTGCGCGACTCGTGTGTATGGGTTACTTGACCGTGTAGATCCAGATCAGTGCGTTGCTGAGCTCGCCGTTGGCGCTCCACTTGTACTGACGGGCCAGTCCGGCACCGTCGTAGCTACGCACGTACTCCAGCAGGTCGGGACGAGTTACCTTGCCCGCGTCGATGCCCTTGGCCAGGATGGTGGCCAGGTCGTAGGCCTCGACCGAGTAGACACCCGAAGGCTGCTTGTTGAAAGCCTGGTAGTCCTTCTCGAACTTCTCCG
Organism: Nocardia suismassiliense; assembly: GCF_900269665.1. Lineage (GTDB taxonomy): Bacteria > Actinomycetota > Actinomycetes > Mycobacteriales > Mycobacteriaceae > Nocardia > Nocardia suismassiliense. Next base: position 2,888,327 of record NZ_LT985361.1, on the reverse strand, counting down.
GAGCCGGACCACACGGGCAGGTCAGCGTCGCGCCCTTGGCCGCGCTGCCCGCCTGGGACAGGAACTGCGGGTCGTTGGTGCCGTCCGGGGCGACGAAAACGCCCTTGAAGCCACCCGACTTCAGCTGCTGCGCCAGCGGCGCACCCTCGGCGTAGTAGCCGGCGAAGAAGACAGCGTCCGCGTTCGCACCCGCGATCTTGGTGACCGTGGCGGAGAAGTCCTTGTCACCGGTCTTGATGCTGGACGAGCAGCTGGCGTCGGCCGCCGCACCGAGACCCTCGGTGATGCTCTTGGCCAGGCCGGTGCCGTAGTCGCTGTTGTCCTGGATGACGCAGACCTTCTTGTAGCCCGCGGTGCCGGTCAGGTACTTCGCCACCGACGGGCCCTGCACGTCGTCATGGGCCAGGCCGCGGAAGAAGCTGGTCCAGCCGTTCTGGGTCAGCGTGGCGTTGGTGGCCGAGGAGGTCAGCGAGGCCAGGCCGGCATCACTGAGGATCTTGCCGGTCGCCTTGGTCTCACCGGAGAACGTCGGGCCGAGCAGGGCGACGATCGACTTGTCGTTCACGATCTGCGGGATGACCTGGGTGGCCTTCTGCGGATCGCCCTCGGTGTCGAACGACTTCAACGTGATCTGGCAGCCGGGGTTGGCCTTGTTGTGCTGATCGAGCGCCAGCTTCGCGCCCATGTCGATGTTGATCCCGAGCGCGGCATTCGGGCCCGTCAACGCGCCGGCAAAGGCGATGCTGGTCGGAGCGCAGGTCGCCTTGCCGTCACCGGCGGGGTCGGCGGCCTTGGACGCGTCAGTCTTCGCAACTTCCTTGCCGTTGATGTCTACCTGCACTACCGGCTGGATGGACAGCCCGGCTGCGCCGCTGGTACCGGACGAATCCGTACCGTTGCTGCTGGTCGATTTGTCACTACAACCGGTCAGCACCAGCGCGGCGGCAGCGCCGATAGCCAAAACACCTCGCGTCGTACGACTGTGCCATGTCGAACTAAGCACGTTTCACCTCTAAGTCCTGTGCTCCCCCGGGATCACCGAGGAGGCCGACCACGTCAGCCCGGTCAGAACTTAGCGTTCATACGTTAGTTCCGCATCACATTCGGATCATGAACGCGACATCGTGTCGAATTTTTGTTCACGATCGCGTTTCGCACGCGTAAAATTCACACCCGGCGACGGCCGAGGTCACTTGGGAGCGAGGTTCTCCAGCACGACCTCCGCGACAGCCTTCATCGTAGTCCGGCGATCCATTGCGGTCCGCTGAATCCACTTGAACGCCTGCGGCTCGGAAAGACCTTGGGTCTGCATCAGCACGCCCTTGGCCCGCTCCACCAGCTTGCGCGTCTCCAGCCGGTCGGACAGGTTCGCCACCTCGCCCTCCAGCGCGGTGATCTCATGGAAGCGGCTCGCCGCCAGCTCGATCGCCGGCACCAGATCCGACTTGGTGAACGGCTTCACCAAATAGGCCATCGCACCCGCGTCACGCGCCCGCTCGACCAGGTCACGCTGGCTGAACGCGGTCAGAATCACCACCGGCGCAACACGTTTCGACGCGATCTCGGCCGCCGCATCGATGCCGTCCCGGCGCGGCATCTTCACATCCATGATCACCAGATCCGGTCGATGCTCCACCGCGAGATCCACCGCCTGCTGACCGTCGCCGGCCTCACCGACCACCAGATAACCCTCTTCGGTCAGCATCTCCACCAGATCCATGCGGATGAGCGCCTCGTCCTCGGCGACGACAACCCGCTTCGCCCCCGCGTCGCGCTTCGTGCCTGCGCCCCCTGCTGCTGTGCTCATAGGTAGACCCCTCTGGTTCAGATGCCTGTCCCGACACGCCGAAGGGTGGACGTTGGTCCAACTAGCCGACCATCGACCTCACCACCGCGCTATCGAGTGATGTAAAGAGTACCTTTCACTTCGGCATAGAACTCATATACCCAGGGCAAACCGCCCGGCCGCGGGTCGACGACCGACCAGTTAGGTCCCAGCCCACCCCACCCGCTATCATTTCCTCCCGGTGCGCCGGGTTGGCGGAACTGGCAGACGCGACGGTCTCAAAAACCGTTGTCCGAAAGGACGTGTGGGTTCGAGTCCCACACTCGGCACTCGACACCGGGACACCCTTGCTCGCGGAACGCGCGGGCGGGGGTGTCTCGTCGTTACACCGGGGGCGCAGCCCCCAGACCCCGCTCGGCGGGGCTTCGCCCCCCGAACCCCCCTGCGGTGGTTGCGTAAGTCGGTGGGTCATCGTTATCAGGTGGACGCGCACACCTTCTTCGCACCGTTCAGGTGAGTTCGTGTTCGCTGTTATGCCGTCGCCGTCGGCAATGGGGTAGGTGCGGGCGGCCACGGCGCTCTGTTGGTGGACTTACGCCGAACATTCGCCGTGAAGAACCGGAAAGTATTGTTTCAGAGGAAGTTTGGGCGTGATGCCGGGTGGTATCAGTCGGGTAGGTCCGCTGACAGAGAAGTCCGGGACCGTTGTTTCGACTTCCACCGAGCCGGCATCCGGCGGGAAGTTCTACACCGTTACGGGCGATCGTCGCCCCGATGTCGGCTAGCTGCTTGCTTCTACGCTGAAAGGCGAAGTGCTATGCCGCAATACAAGCTCATTCTGAAGACCGGAGACGTCCACGGTGCGGGTACGGACGCCAGGGTGAGAGCCAGTATCCGGAGCCGATACCAACAGTCGAGGTGGTTCGACCTGGATAAACCCGGCTACGACGACTTCGAGCAAGGGGATCTCGACGGTTACGTCATTCAAACCACCTACCTCGGTGGCGATCCCGAATACCTCAACATCGAAATGGATATGAGCGGACTCGGTGCCGCGTGGTATCTGGACTGGGTCATCGTCGAAGAGATCGAGACCGGCAAGAAGTGGAAGGGTACGCCGACCTACCACTGGTTCGATGTCGAGTACTCCACCAACCCCTACGAATACCCCAGCAATACCACCAGCCAGTCGATGCCGCTCGAGCGCGATGACAGCATCGTCGTCCCCAGGAAGAAGGTCTATCACGAGCTGCCCCACGGTGGCGGCTACGTCACCGAGGAAGAGGTTTGACACCAGTCTGTGTCGATCGCCGATATCCACACGTGACAGCGATATCGGCGATCGAATTCAACGGCATCAATGGGATTCGGCACCCCATCCGCAACTCGGTCGGGACCGAATGACGTTGGTGACTATCAAATCCTATGGCCGCAGCGCCGCCGCCCTAGCCGCCGCGGGGGCACTCCTCGCCCTCCCGACGATCCTTCTTCCCGCTGCCGACGCCGCCCCGGTGTCCGCTTTGGTCCACGCCCAGTCCCAGCGTCAGAGCGAGTCCACGCTCGCGGGAACCGGATTGACCCTCGACTTGCACCAGGCGATCGACCTGGACGCCCAAGGCATCGCAGTAAAGGCAGTCGATGGTGCGCGAATGGACGACAGCGCCGTCATCCTGCCTGTCGATAAAGGCAGCAAGATCACATACGGAAAGAAGGTCACCGGTGGCACGGTGCGCCTTCAGGGCGGTATTCAGCTGTCGAAAGGAGAGAAGAAGCTGACGATCTCGAACGTGGCCTATGACCTCGAGACCGGTGCCCTGAGGGGTAAGTTCGGCAGCCAACCCAACATTCGATTCGCGACGATCAGGCATCCGGACAGCGCCGCGATCGTCTTGGAGGACAACAGCACGATCGCCACGCTGAAGCTGGCGGCAGGCGACGGAATCGAACTTTCCGCCGATTTCTTCGCCGCCCTCGACAAGGCTCTCGGCACCACCTTGTCCAGCGATATGGACGTCAGCACCGGAATCGACATCGACGCCACCTTGGATGTCGACGTCGACCTCGCGAACGGGAAAGAGCTCAACGCCGATCTGATCACCGCGCTGGGCTTGGACGACTCGATCGATGCGAGCGCAGGCGTCGACGGCCTGCTCGACCTCAACGTCGACATCGACTTGCTCTAACAGCCGGCGCAGGCCGCTCGCCTCCCGGCCCGAAGGTACCGCAGGTCAGCTCGGAACGGCAGACCTGCGGTACCAGTTCATTGCCAACTACCGTTGGTCAGCTACCGCGCGATAGTGTGCCGCAGCGCGAAAGCCACGACGTGGTATTCGATTTCGAGTTGCCCATCATCGGGTAGCCGGAACAGTCCGAAGCCGCGACCGTCGGCCCGTGGCGCGTTCGAGGATAACGAAGCCGTCAAGGCGTACCTCGCGGCTGCGCTTCCGACGAGTGAATGTTGTTGGTGTCAACGGAACTTCGGCGAGCGCTGCGACTGACTGTTGGTGATGTTGCCCAGTGACTTGCCGCTGGCATCGTGATTATGCCGAATCTCGCTGCTGAGCCATCCGTCCAAGTCTCCGCCTCGAATAGGGTTGCAGGACAACAACCCCGAGTTCAGGCCGCGTCGTCGCGATCCGGCGACGCCGAGTTCGAAGGATTGTGAGCAGAGTGCGGATACCTGGCAAAATCATTGCGGTAGCAGCAACGACGACCCTTCTGGGTTCTCTGTCGGTCGGCTGGGCGCAGGCGCAGCCCGCGGCTGACTATCCAGCGGCGGAGTACCGGCTGGAGATCTATTACGTGCAGATCAGAGATATCTCGCACCGTGTCGACCCGGAAGAGTATTGCGCCGAGATCTACGGGATAGTCGACGTGCAGGACTATGTGAGCGCCGCGGGCTACACGTTCTTCCGGGCGGAAAGGGACGAAGCCGTCGAGGTGTGCGAGCCCAACCGTCCCGAGCGGGAAGGAACACAGTCCGGCTTGCTCCGTGCCTGGGCGTACGGGACCACCGAGATCACCAAGAAGTTCACCGGCGACAAGGCAAAGGACACGCCGTTCACCTTCGAAATCGACCTGTGGGACCGCGACCCCGTCGGCGGCGATGACCACCTCATGCAAAAGACCGTATCCGTGTGGCCACCCAAACCAGGGGTCAAGCCGCCGTCGATCAGCGACGATCCCACGGACCCCACTGTCTACGTCGAGTACGCAATCATCAACAAGACCAAGAAGGACGAGGAAGAACGGGCACGACAACAGTTCGAGAAGAGCCGGCAAAGAGGCGAGGCCTACGGAAACTGCCGACGCGCCGGAGGTACCGACGAAGAATGCCAAAAGGCTGCTGCGAGTGGGTGAATACGTAAAGAACCGCTTAGCCGTAGGACCGCAACGATAGGCCTACACGCGAGCAGCGCGGGTGGCACCGAACAACGGTGCCGCCTCGCCTTGCCGCGAGCTTCTAAAACGTCGACCTAGGCGCCGGAGCCGAGTGCCCTATCGATACCCAGCGTGGCAATCAAATCTTCGTGCAGCTCGAACCAAATGCGGTGGGCGGAATCGGGTTCGATGCCGGTAACCATGTCGGGATTGTCGGCGGCCTGGGAGACGGCGGCGGCGAAACGGGCGTCGTAACCGGAGAACCGGACGAGTTGTTCGGTGAGCTGCTTTGTCAGCGGAACCAATTCCTGTGCGAGGCTTCGGAGTTCGGCTAGGGTTTGCCGGTCCCGCTGTGTGTCGGCGTGATCGTTGTCCTGCATGCTGCCGTCGGGCAGGATGGTCAGCTGCCAGGCCGTGCAAGCCTGCACCAGCCGTGCGTTGAGTGGCAGGAACCGGCGATAGACGTCCTGCACCAAAGCTTTTGCCCCGCAGGCGGAAAGCTCGTCGTCGAGTAGCCGTTCGTTTTCGGCGCGGCCGCTCTCGGTCAGCGACCACCCTGCGTCCGCGCCGAATCGGAAATGGCCGGCCCAGCCCCGCGCCTGGAAGTCACGCACGTGGGACTCGGCGAGGCCGACCGGCATTCCGAATCTGTCGGCCACCAAGGAGGTATCGACGAACCCGCCGAGGCGGATGGCGTGCAACGCGAGCAGGGAACTGCACGAAACGTGCGTCATTTCAGGCCTTTCCACCCAAACCGGGAGCGAACGGCATGGACTTGTCCACTGGTCCCATCGACCGAGACGGCCCGGTGATCGGCCAGGGTCCGCATCGCGCCCTCGACCGCCACCACGGCCGGAATTCCGTACTCGCGGGCGACGATTGCCGCGTGGCACAGTATCCCGCCGGTCTCGGTCACCACCGCGGCCGCGATACCGAAGAGCATTGTCCACGCCGGAACGGTTGTGCGACAGACGATGACGTCGCCCGGCTGAACCGCGTCGAAGTCATCGACACTGCGCACCAGCCGGACCGGGCCGACGGCAATGCCTTTGCTGCACGGAACGCCGGTGGCAATCGGTGCACGACGATCGGGCGGTGGCGCCAGCTGACTCATGCGTCAACCATAGGTTGACGATCGCTTTGCCGTCAACTACTAGTTGACGGCAAGGGCGACTGCGCTGGAAGGACTTTCGCCGACACCGGACGGACCCAGGAGTCGCATATGGAAGCTCGCAACAACCCCACGCACCATCGCGCCGGCACACAGCAGCGGGCGACGGTCGTCGGCGCCGGTATCGCCGGGCTGGCCGCCGCACTGCGGCTGCATCAGCAAGGCTGGGACGTCGTTATGATCGAACGCGCCCCAGCTCGCCGCAGCAGCGGCTACCTGCTGAACCTGCACGGACCCGGATACGCCGCTGCCGAGCGCCTCGGCCTGCTACCAGCACTGACTCCGCGTGATATCGGATTCTTCACCTCGGTCCTCGTGCACGCCGACGGCCGGGAGAAATTCCGGATCCCGGCTGCGGTCGCCGAGTCCGCTGTCGGGAACAGGGCTTTGAGCTTGTTCCGCGGCGACTTGGAGTCGGCACTGTACGACGCGGTGGCCGACCTCGCCGATATCCGTTTCGGCACCACCGTGCAGACCATCGACCAGACCGCCGAGGAAGTCGTGGTCACCCTCAGCGACGGCACCCGCCTGCACAGCGACCTCCTCGTCGGCGCCGACGGCGTGCACTCCCGAGTCCGCGAGCTCGTATTCGGCGCCGAATCCGAACACTTCGTGGACCTGGGCCACATGGTCGGCGCATTCCCGCTGGCAACAGTTCCGGAGCACGTCCCCGAAGGCGCCGGCACCACCTTCATCGGACCCGGACGCACGGCCGCGGTGATGAATTTCGGACCGGAACGGTCCTCGGCGTTCTTCACCTACCGCTGCCCCGACCCGACCGCCGAGCTCGCCCTGGGCGCCGCGCCCGCACTCGACCGAGCGTTCGGGGACCTCGGCGGCGGTGTCGCCGACGCTCTGCGCCAACTCGCGGCCGACCCCGCCACCGCGTACTTCGACTCGGTCGGCCAAATCGTGACGGACCGCTGGAGTCAGGGCCGAGTCGTTCTGCTCGGCGACGCGGCATGGTGTGTAACGGTATTCGCCGGTTACGGTGCCGCCCTCGCCCTGGACGGCGCAGACCGGCTCGGCACCGCGCTCGCAGCACACGGCGACGACATTCCGACCGCTCTCGCGACGTGGGAGACGGCGTTGCGCCCAGAAGCACATAAACGACAGGCCTTGGCCCGCAAAGGAATAGGCCGATTCGCCCCGTCGACCCGCACTCAAGTCTGGGCCGGCGAACTGATGCTGCGAGCCATCCAGCTCCCCGGCCTCCGCGGCCTGGCCCGACGCTCCATCCAACGCGCCAACAATTGAATAGTTGCCAACGCGCTTGTCGTAGTCGGTTCGGCGCATTTCGCCAGGTGTGCGGCCCGCTCGACAGCACACCTCGCTCAGGCGAGTCGAACGGCACATGGCCGAATCGGTTTCACATTTGATTCGCTGGGAAGTCGCGTGCCGGTGGCGGCAACCAGTACAATCGACTCGTCACGTGAGTGATGCTGGGCGGTGGGACGCCGTTCGTGCGACGCCCCACCTGTGGGTTTACTTAGCCCGCTTCCAGCGGACCAAGACGAGTGCTCCGGCGATTACGGCTCCTGCTGTCAACATGATGCCGTAATCGACCGGAGCCTCTCGTTTTTTCCGGCGATGTTTCGCCATTCCCCACCACCTCCTCCCTGGGCGCGATGTCTGGACCATGTCCATCGCCCCTCGGAAAGAGGTCTCACCACTCTATGGCAGGTGACGACCATAAGTGTTGTCACACAGGCGATTACACGCCGAATCAGCGTGCGTTCACACCCTCTTTGGGTGCAGACTGGAACCGCACAACCTTTAGCAGCGCAAATGGCTCGGTTGCGGCGGGGAAAGGCCGGTTCGGCTTCGCATTTGATTCGCTGGGAAGTCGCGCGCCGCTGGCGGCAACCAGTACAATCGAGTCGTCACGTAAGTGATGCTGGGCGGTGGGACGCCGGTGGCACGACGCCCCACCTGGTGGGATTACCTAGCCCGCACTCGGCGGACCAGTACGAGCGCTCCGGCGATCACGGCAGCACCTGTGAAAATGATGCCGTAATCGACCGGAGCCTCTCGTTTTTTCCGGCGATGTTTCGCCATTCCCCACCACCTCCTCCCTGGGCGCGATGTCTGGACCGTGTCCATCGCCCCTCGGGAAGAGGTATCACCACTCTATGGCAGGTGACGGCCAGAATTGTTGGCACACAGGCGATTCCGTCCCAAATCAGCACGCTTTCACACCCTTCGAGGGTGCAGACTGGAACCTCACACCCCTTCTGTGAGCCGTACGCCCTACATGCGGGCGGATGACAAGGGGCGTGCACACCATCTCTAAAGGGGAAACATTCGGGTCCGATTGCCTGACAAGGGTTTACCCGAGTGGTGCTGAGTGTCCGGTCGGAGGGCCTTGGAGGTCTCCAACGGGCGGTCGTGTGCCGTCATCCTTCTGAGCAGTCGGCCACCTGGGGCGGCATCGCCAGAAGCCCGAGCGAGCGGGTTGGTTGTGACGGGGCGTAGCCCTGTTGTGCTGGGGGTTTGCACGTCCGGCGCAATGCGCGCACGGTCTTCACCGCAGGGGTGTAGTGGTGCGTATCGGAACGTCCGCGTACGCACACACCCACCGAATCCCGGGAGAAAAGGAACGGGTAGCTGGCGGATCTCCACCACGGTTGAAGCTTGAAACTTATACTGACGCACAGCAGATCGGATGCAACTCGTACCAACATGATCGGCGGTGCTGCCGGTCATTTCGCTGAGGAGTCGAAACATCATGTCCGATGACCACATCCCCACGATCCGGACCGATATCCCTCATTCCGCACGAATCTGGAACTACTGGATGGGCGGCAAGGACAACTACGAAATCGATCAGGTCGTCGGGGATGCCAGCCTCGAGGTGGACCCGGACATCCGCACGATGGCGGTGCAGTCGCGGCAGTTCCTGATCCGCGCGGTGAGCCACCTCGCCCGTGAGGAAGGTATTCGCCAGTTCCTCGACATCGGCACCGGGCTGCCCACCATGCAGAACACCCATGAGGTCGCCCAGTCGATCGCGCCGGAGTCGAAAGTCGTGTACGTCGACAACGATCCGCTGGTCCTCGCGCACGCCCGCGCGCTGCTCAACAGCACCACGAACGAAGGCGTCACCACTTACATCGACTCGGATTACCACTACCCGGAGCAGATCGTCGCGGACGCGCGCAACGTGCTGAACTTCGACGAACCGATCGGCGTGATGTTCATGGGCGTGCTCGGCCACGCCAAGAGCTACGACGAAATGCTGCGCATTGTGCGCACGGTGATGGGCGAGGTCCAGCCGGGCAGCTACCTGGTGCTGTGGGACGGCACCGACGACAGCCAGGCCTACGTCACGCTGTGCGAGAACTACACCAACAGCGGCGGCGTGCCTTATGTCCCCCGCCCCCAGGCGCAGATCCGCGCCGCTTTCGACGGCCTGGAGCTGATCGAGCCCGGCTTCGTCTCGATCACCCAGTGGCGGCCCCCGACGACCGAAGTGGGCGAGGCACAGCCCATTTCCGCGTACGGCGGAGTCGCACGCAAGCCCTGATATTCGCGAAGAGCGGCGCCCTCGGTGCATGAACCGGGGGCGCAGCACACCACATCGAACCGTTCGGGCTCCCAGCTCGTATTCATCCGTAGAGTAGGGCACAACGACGCCCAAATCAGCGGAGGTTGCGATGCGGGTGAACAGAACGACTGTCGATCTGAGTGAATACCCAGATCTGGTGGTCATCTACCTCGGGATGCGGGTGCACAAGCCGCGCGGCATCCTGCGCCTGCTCGGCCTCGGGCCGAAACTCTATCGCTCGCACAAGGATCGGCCGGACGGGCTGCTCTCGCACGAGGACGTGATCTGGTCGCTGTTCCCGCCGCACTGGGGCGCCCGGCAGTACTGGCGCGACCTGGACAGCCTGGAACGCTGGACCAGATCGGCCCCACACCGGGACTGGTGGCAGAAGTTTCTGCAGGACTCCGGCGGCACCGGGTTCTGGCACGAGGCGTACTTCATGCGCGGCGGCATCGACGCGATGTACGGCGACATGCACTCCCCGACCGGCATGGCACGGTTCGCGCCGGTGGTCGCCTCGCGCGGGCGGATGTTCTCCACCAGGGGCCGGGTGCGGGACGAGCCGGCGAAGGTCGCGCCGGTGGTGGACGAAAAGAGTTACTACAGCGGCGAACCCGAGTAGTTCGTATCACAAGCTAATCACAACGCTGTGTTTCGATGGTCCCATCATGGGGTAAGTGCACAGGGACACACCTGAACATGATCAACGGCAAATGCGACGCACACCTCATCTCCGGAACTTGTGCGCCGTTCCTCGTGTACGGCAACTGACCTGCAGATGAATATTGCTCCAGAGCGCACGTTTCGGAGGTTTTCGGACATCGACGGCGTTATCGAACGTTTACCGTATTCCTATGCACGTCCTGTTCGTCTGCAACGGCAATGTTTGCCGTTCTGTGATTGCCGAGCGCCTCACCCGCGCTATCGCGGTCGAACACGCCCTGCCGAACCTCACCGCGGAGAGCGCGGGCACCCGGGCGCTGGTGGGTTTCCCGGTCGAACCACTTGCCGCGCAAGCCATCGAGGGCCTCGGCGGCGACGCGAGCAACTTCAAGGCCCGGCGCCTCAAGGACGAGATGGTCGACAACGCCGACCTGGTGCTCACCATGACCCAGCAGATCCGCGACACGGTGAGCGAGATGGGGTTCGGGGTGGCCTGCCGCACCTTCACCCTGCTGGAAGCGCACCGGATCGCCCACGTCACCGGCGCCCGCTCCATCGCCGAACTGCACGAGTCCCGCAACGACCTGTCGATCGTCGGCCGGGAGAACATCACCGACCCGATCGGGCTGTCCGAGCAGGCGTACTGCGACGTGGGCGACCGGATCGCCGAGGCGCTGGTCCCGCTGCTGCTCGCCTTGGCCCCGCACGAGCAGACCAGACCCGTCGCGGACGAGCAGCGCGGACTGATCATCGAGCCGGACGCCAACCCGCCGCTGGCGACTTTTCTGGCCGCGCACCGCGTCAGGTAGTCTTCCGGCTCAGCGAATATCACCCCTTCGACACAGCAATGCAGGGCTGCTATGTCCATTTCCGCGCCGGAAGTATTACACTCCCGCGGACAACAACTTTCCGCCGTTGCTGGTTCGACACACGACAGGAATAGACATGCCGAAACGCATTTCGGATGTTTCGCTCCATGTGTATGTGACACCGGAAACCCTCGAACGAATCGTCGAGACCGTGCGCGAGGTGGTGGATGACCACCTGCAGGACCGCGACATGTTCGCGTGGCGCTTCACGCTGCCGGTGGACACCGACGAGCCGACCCACGTGACCCTCGAAACCCAGTGGCGGATGGAGCATCCCGGCGACGAGCCGGGCGACCGCGGCACCTACGAGATCGCGCTCAGCCTGGTCGGTGCGCCCACCGTGCTCACCGACGCCGACGTGGCTCGCCTGGAACAGCAACTGCTGCACGGGATTTACGGTGTCGCCCGCACCGAGCCGGGCCAAAACATCCCGTTCTCCATCCGCGCCATGCAGCGGGCCGATCTGGACCTCGACGTCGAGCGCGAACGGATCTGACGCTAGGACCCCCGAAACGACTGCGCCGCACCAGCTTCCCGGCAGGGAAGCGGATGCGGCGAAAGTCGGCGAACAGTGAACCTACCGCGCGGCGTCGGCCCCCCGCGCCGGGAAGTGCCGAATCAGCCCCTCCTGCACCGTGGTAGCCAGCAACTCCCCGCTGCGCGAGAAGAAGCGGCCGGTGGCCAAACCGCGCGAGCCCGAGGCGACCGGGGATTCAGTGGCGTAGAGCGCCCACTCGTCGAACCGGAACGGCCGGTGGAACCAGATCGAGTGGTTCACCGTGGCCGCCACGATCCGGTCCAGTCCCCAGGACAGTCCGTGCGTGGTGATGATCGAGTCCAGCACCGTGGTGTCGGACGAATAACCAAGCGTCGCAACATGAAGCAGCGGATCGTCGGGCAGCCGCCCGTCGGTGCGCATCCACACTCGATTGTGGTTGAGCCGCTCCCCCGTGCCCTTCAGTATCCAGGCCGGGTCGTTGGTGTAGCGCATGTCGATCGGGTGCGGCGCCTTGATGAACATCTCCAGCTTGTCTTCCAAGCCGACGAAGCTCTCCTCGATGCGCGGCAGCGTGTCCGGGTCGGGCACGTCGGGCAGCGGATGCCCGTGCTCGAGGCCCTTGTTCCAGTCCTGGAACGCCGCGAGCATCACGAACAGCTCCTGGTCGTCCTGGAGGGCGGTGACGGTGCGGTTGGCGAACGCGCGGCCGTCGCGGTGCCGGTCCACCCGGTACTCGATCGGCTTCTTCGTATCGCCGCCGCGCACGAAATGCGCGTTGATCGCGTGTACCGGACGGTCACCGACCGTGCGGCCCGCCGCGATGATCGCCTGCGCGACGAGCTGGCCGCCGAACGTGCGGCTCCACACCTTCTCCGGATGCTGACCGACGAACACGTCCTCGTCCATCTGCTGCAGATCGAGCAGACCGAGCAAAACGTCGAGATCAGACTTCCCGGCCGCCGACGAATCGACGACCGACCCTCCAAGGGAACTGTTCACTATTAATGATCCTCCTCACCGATGCGATGCACGTGGATCAGGTTGGTGGAACCGACCGTACCCGGCGGGGAGCCGGCCACGATTACCACGAGGTCACCCTTTTGGTATCGCTCCATGGACAGCAGTGCTACATCGACCTGGTGGATCATAGCGTCGGTGGTGTCCACCATCGGCACGATGAAGGTCTCGGTACCCCAGGTCAGCGCGAGCTGGCTGCGCACCTCCGGCAGCGGGGTGAACGCCAGCAGCGGCAGCGGGGTGTGCAGCCGGGCCAGGCGGCGCACCGTGTCACCGGACTGGGTGAACGCCACCAAAGCCTTGGCGTTGAGCCGCTCGCCGATGTCGCGGGCGGCGTAGGAGATGACACCGCGCTTGGTGCGCGGCACGTGGGTCAGCGGGGGCACCCTGGTCGATTCGGTCTCCACCGCATGCACGATGCGCGCCATCGTGCGCACCGTCTCGATCGGCCAGGCGCCGACCGAGGTCTCGCCGGAGAGCATCACCGCGTCGGCGCCGTCGAGCACCGCGTTGGCGACATCGGAGGCCTCGGCCCTGGTCGGGCGGGAGTTCTCGATCATCGACTCCAGCATCTGGGTCGCCACGATCACCGGCTTGGCGTTCTCGCGCGCCATCTGGATGGCCCGCTTCTGCACCAGCGGCACCTGCTCCAGCGGGAGCTCGACGCCGAGGTCGCCGCGGGCCACCATGACCGCGTCGAACGCGAGCACGATGGCTTCCAGGTTGTCGATGGCCTCGGGCTTCTCCAGCTTGGCGATCACCGGCACCCGGCGTCCGACCCGGTCCATGATGTCGTGCACCAGCTCGACATCGGCCGGGGACCGCACGAACGACAGCGCGATGAAGTCCACGCCGAGCTTCAGCGCGAATTCCAGATCCTCGATGTCCTTCTCGGACAGCGCGGGCACCGAGACGTCCATGCCCGGCAGCGAAACGCCCTTGTTGTTGGAGACGGGTCCACCCTCGGTCACCCGGCAGACGACGTCGTTGCCGTCCACCCGGATGACGGTGAGCCCGACCTTGCCGTCGTCGACGAGCAGCCGGTCGCCCGCCTTCGCGTCCTGCGCGAGTTCCTTGTATGTGGTCGAAACACGGTCGTGGGTGCCGTCGACCTCGTCGACGGTGATCCTGACCTCTTCACCCGTCGCCCAGACGGTCTTGCCCTCGATGAATCGGCCGAGTCGAATCTTCGGTCCCTGCAGGTCGGCCAGGATGCCGACCGCTCTGCCGAGGTGGTCGGAGGCCGCCCGCACCTTCTTGTAGTTCTCAGCGTGATCCGCGTGTTCGCCGTGACTGAAGTTCAGTCGAGCCACGTCCATGCCGCTCTCGACGAGTTCGCGGATACGGTCCTCGGTGGCAGTAGCCGGGCCGAGCGTGCACACAATCTTCGTCCGTCGCATCACGGGTAGAGCCTAGTCCCGACCGGTACCCGGGGCCCGCTGTGCCCCAGGTGAAAGCTGGGTAAAAAAATGAACGTTTACTTGGTGAAACCTCCAAGCGTTACGCATTGCGCAACATGCCTGGCCAGCGTCGTGGCGTCCCGACAGCAGCGCGGAAATGTTACTCGCTGGTAGTTAGCTGTCGCGTCCGATCGGGTCTCGGAGGACCCGATCGATCAGGTCGCCACGTGCCGGGCCAGGCGCGTCTCCAATCGGGTCTGGCCGAAGCCGAGGAACAGGCAGATAACCCAGTAGTAGATCGCCGCGACGCCGTAGAGCGCGAAGAAGTCGAAGGTCGGCGCGGCCGCGATCTGCGCGACGCGCAACAGTTCGGTCACCAGGATGGTCGAGGCCAGCGAGGTGTCCTTCACCAGCGAGATCAACGTATTGGACAGCGGCGGGGCCGCGATCCGCGAGGCCTGCGGCAGGATGATCAGTCCCATCATCTGCGGATAGCGCAAGCCCAGCGCCTGCGAGGCCTCCCACTGCCCCTTCGCCACGCTGAGAATCGACGCCCGCACGATCTCGGCCGCGTACCCGCCGACATTGAGGCTGAACGCGATCACCGCCGCTGGGAACGGATCGATCACGAGGCCGAACTGCGGCATCGCGTAGAACACGATGAACAGCTGCACCAGCAGCGGCGTGCCCCGAATGATCGAGATGTAGAACCGGGCGGCCGCCGACAGCGGCCAGATCGGTGACATCCGGGCCAGCGCCACGAACACCGCGATCACCAAGCCGATGACGAAGCTGATCGCGGTGAGTGGCAGGGTCTTCTCGACGGTGGCCTGCAGCATCGGCCACAGGTTGTGCCAGATCAGTTCCCGAGTAGCGGCATCCATGGAGAGCGTCGGCTACTTGCTGACGTCGGTGCCGAAGTACTTGTCCGAGATCTTCGCCAGGGTGCCGTCGGCCCGCAGCTCGTTGAGCGCCCGGTCGACATCGGCGATCACCGCGTCGCCCTTGCGGGCCGCGAACGCCTGCTTGCTGGTCTCGCCGGTCTTGCCGGAGACCTTCACGCCGGTGTCGCCGGTCTTCTTGGTGTACTCGGCGACCGCGAGGGTGTCGTTGACGGTGGCGTCGACGCGGCCGTTCTTCAGCAGCTGGATGGCCTGCACGAAACCTTCGACGGCCTCGACCTTCGCGCCCGCGCCGGTGGCGACCTTGCCCCAATTGCTGGTCGCGGACTGGGCGCAAGTCTTGCCCTTCAGGTCGGCGAGGGTGGTGATGGCGTTGTTGTCCGCGCGGGTGACGATCACGCCGTCGGAGGTGGTGTAGGGGCTCGACAGCGCGTACTTGTTCGTGCGCTCGTCGTTGATCGTCACCTGGTTGGCGACCAGGTCGAAGCGCTTGGACTCGAGGCCGGCGAAGATCGCGTCCCACGGGGTCAGCACGAACTCGACCTTCTTGCCGAGCTTGTCGCCGACCGCCTGGATCACCTCGATGTCGTAACCGGTGATCTTGCCGTCGGTGCCCTGGAAGCTGAACGGGGAGTAGGTGCCTTCGGTGCCGACCTTCAACACGTTCGCATCGCTGCTGCTACTGCAGGCGGTGAGCCCGGTGGCGGCGACGATGGCGAGCATGGCGGCGGCGAACAGCTTGCGACGCACGGGTTCCCTCTCTTCGGTGTATGGACATCCCACACACAACACGCAAATCCGGCTCATGCTACGCCGGGACTTCTGCGAAGGACCCTATCTCGATCATGCTGCGCGAAAGGGTTGTACTCGCGGAATTCGAGGCGCGTCGCGAGGCTGCACCGCATTTCCCGGGCCGCTGACCAGCACGTAGTCACCGAGCATCGGCACGGACCGTAGGAACGGGCACCACCGGGTCGGCGATGCCGCCGACCCCATTGCTGGGCCGCCTCTGCACCGTCACCGAAGCCACCCGGAATCCGCACACATCCAGCTGAGCAGTACGTCGAGTGGGCAACAGCCGAGCCAGTCATGAAGCCACTCCGTCAGAAAATAAATCTGAAATAAGCGGAACCGATCCGAGGATCAGTGCGTCAATACCAGTAACCGGACAAATCGGGGGCCGGTGTAAGACGGGGAGGAACGGGGAAGGCGCGCTTTGCGCGCATCACAATCGGCGACTGCCGCCAAAAAATGGCAGCCAGTCGTATCGAACAGGTGTCGACAGAGTCGGCAGTGCACAAACCTCATTCATTCATGAGGCCATATCACCATGCCGAGAAAGGTGGCCAGATGACTCACTAGGGCTGATAACTACCAATCATGAAACTCGAGCCGGGGAGCTGTCACTCCCCGACCCGAGATCTGCGCATGCGCGCAGACAGTCACATACCAACCTAAGGATTGAGTTTCTCAATGATCATCAGTAGGTCCATAGCGACCAGCGCAATTCTACTCTCTGCCTTGGCCGGCGCGAGCACCACCGCACCAGCGTTCGCCGCCGCGCCACCGACATCCGCCGCCGCGATTCAAACAGTCACCGATTCGATCGAATCCGGCTCGGTCAAGGTCAATACCGACCTCGCGGCACTCGACTTCTCGCGCATGACGCAGATCGCGGCCAACGGAGAACGCCACGTCACGATCCCACTTGCGGTGGGCGGTACGCCGTTCAGCACCCTGCAGCTGGTCGTCGACCGCGACAACGAAGTCACCGACTACAGCGAGGTTCATTTCACCGAGTACACGCCCGACTCCGGGCACGTCACGAAGTGGTCGAAGGATCAGGTCGTACTCGACCAAGACTTCACCGCCGCTACGGACAGAGCGATCAAGCGGGGAATCGGCGATGCGATCGGTGAACTGAATTCCTGCCTGTCGAGTGCCGGCATTCCCGCGTGGATGATTGCCGCAGTAATAGTTGCCTGCAAGCCGATCATGGGCCCGGGTCTGGCCGCCTGCCTCGTTGCGGGTGGCGTTGGTGCAGCCACTGCGGCTTACTGCCAAGGCCGTGCGATCTCCAGACTCTAACCCTTGATCCGAGCAACTAACCCGATAGAAAGATAGCCAGCAATGAATATAATTCGCACAACTATCTCCATTGTCACCCCGGTTGCATTTGCCGCACTGTGCTTCACTCCGGCGGCCAATGCGGAAATTTACACCAGCACCGGTGAAACTCAGATCAACCATCAGATCGGAACATCTGCGTCCAACGTCGGGATTCCCATCAACCTGGCCAAGAAAGGACGGGTAGAAGATGCCATTCGCTGTCTGGAAGAGAACGGAGTCCCGAAGGCAATCGCCTCGGCGGCAGCGGGCGCTTGCCTTGTCTACCCCCTACCAGCAAAGGTAGTTCCTTGCTTCGTCGCATTCGGCATTGCAAGCGGAATGGCTGACCGCTGCGGCGGCGGATAATTTCACAGAACGCCGGCCCCGCCTGTCATCAGGCGGGGCCGGTCTGGTGTTCTCGGATCGTGCAGCACACCGTCATTCGCGCAGTGGACGTCCCTCACTGTCGGGCACCTTGCCGGTCAGTATCAGGATGCCGTCGATGACACCCCAGATCCAGCCGAGTGTGAAGCACGTGACGGCACTGACGACCAGCTGGGCGATGCCCAGTCCGTTGTGGCCGAGGTAGAAGCGGCCGACGCCGAAACTTCCGAGGAAGATCTGCAGGAGGCCCGCGACGAGCTTCTGCTTGTCGGACAGCGGGACGCCGAACTGGTCACGGCCGTAAGGCGCTTCCGGATCGTTCGGGTTGTAGCCCTGGGGACCGTACTGGGGCGGGTAACCGCCCGGCTGCTGGCCGTAGGGGTTGGGCTGGCCGTACTGCGGCTGGCCGTATTGGTCGGCGGGCGGCTGGCCGAACTGCGGCTGCGCGTAGGGGTCGGACTGCTGGGCGTCGAACTGCGGGAGCGCCGCGGTGTCCTGCGGCTTGTTGAGATCCGGCCCCGTCCCGGGCGGACCGTACTGCGGTCCACCGAATCCTGGGTTGTTTTGCTGGTAGGGGTCGGTCACTAAATGTCCTCCTCATTCGTGCGGGCACCCTCTGCCCGGCATCGATCGATCTGCCGAGCGGGAAGATGCTCGTGACGATCACGAGACATTGTGGTCGGACCGGTGTGATTTGTCGCCCCGTAAACGCTCGGCACTCCCCCGGGTTATCCGCTGCGGACGCCGCGCCGTTATCGACGGCGGGAAATTCGGAGCAACCGAATGCGGTGCCGCCGCGTGATCGGCGGCGGCACCGTCGCATTCAGGACTTGTCGGGATCCGCGACTTTTTTCGACGCGGCAGTGGTCTCGTCCGAGTCCGTGCTCGCGTCCGCGTCGGTGCTGGTTGCCGGGTCGGCGGTGTCCTTCTCCACGGCGTCGGTTGTTTCGCTCGACTCCGACTCGATTTTGTCCGTCGCGGTCGCGCCCTCGGTCTCCGCTGAATCCTTTTCCAGCACAACAGTGTCCGATCCCGCGGACGACGCACCCGCCGCTCGCAACGCACCGATCTGCCACGGCCAGGGACGGCGCTCGGTCGACGGTTGCAATTGCTCGGGTGCCTCGCGGCCCTTGGTCGCGAACACGAAATAGGCGATGGCCGCGAGGAATACGATTGCGGAGGTGAACGAGTTGATGCGGATTCCAGCGAGCTTGGTCGCCTCGTCGTCGCGCATCAGCTCGACGAAGAAGCGGCCGAAGCTGTAACCGGCGACGTACAGCGCGAACAGGCGTCCGTGCCCGATCCGGTAGCGCTTGTCCAGCTGCACGAGCAGCACCACGATCAGCACGTTCCAGATCAGCTCGTACAGGAACGTGGGGTGCACGACCTTGTCGACGACACCGTTGGAGACGCCGTTCATCGCGTCCGGCTTCAGGTTGTCGTCGTAGCGGAAGTAGATCTCCAGGCCCCACGGCAGGTCGGTGGTGCGACCGTACAGCTCCTGGTTGAAGTAGTTGCCGAGCCGGCCGATCGCCTGCGCGAGCAGGATCGGCGGCGCGATCGCATCGCCCAACGCGGGCAACGGGATTCGGTATACCCGGCAGCCGATCCAGGCGCCGACGCCGCCGAGCAGCACCGCGCCCCAGATGCCGAGGCCACCGTTCCAGATCTCCAGCGCGGCCTTGGGGTCACCGTCGGGGCCGAAGTACTTCTGCCAGTCGGTGGCGACGTGGTACAGCCGGCCGCCGACCAGACCGAACGGCACCGCGAACATCGCGACGTCCAGGATCGCGCCCTGCTGGCCGCCGCGGTCGCGCCAGCGCCGCTCGCCCCACCAGATGGCGACGACGATGCCGAGGATGATGCACAGCGCGTAGGCCCGCAACGGGAATGGACCGATGTGCCACACGCCCTGCGGGGGGCTGGGTATGTACGCCAGGACTTGTAAGGTCACGGGGCCACCGTAGCGGAGAACCGCGGCGACGCTGGAACCACCGCACCGTGGCGGTCACCGTACAGCGTAGGAATCACCACCGGCGGTGGCCGTACTTACGAGGCGACGGTCGCCGAACGCACGCCCTCGGCCAGCTCGGCGGTGAGCGCACGAACCGCGTCCAGGCTCTCGCCCGCGGCGGTGACCAACGCCGAACCCACGATGACTCCGTCTGCGTAGGAAGCGATTTCGGCCGCCTGCGCGCCGGAACGGACGCCGAGGCCGACGCCGATCGGGATGTCGGAATGCGCCCGGATGCGCGCGCACAGTGCGGGCGCGGCCGAGGACACCACATCGCGCGCGCCGGTGACGCCCATGGTCGAGGCCGCGTACACGAAACCGCGCGACGCTTCCAAAGTCTTGACCAGACGCTCCTCGGTGGAGGACGGCGCGACGAGGAAGATGCGATCGAGGTTGTAGGTGGACGAGGCGACGAACCAGTCGTCGGCCTCCTCCGGAATGAGGTTCGGGGTGATGATTCCGGCGCCACCCGCCGCGGCGAGATCACGCGCGAAGTTGTCGACGCCGTACTTCAGCACCGGGTTCCAGTAGCTCATCACCACGGCCTGACCGCCCGCCGAGGTGATCGCCTCGACCACGGAGAACACGTCGCGCACCCGCACACCGCCGCGCAGCGCCTGATCGGCGGCGGCCTGGATGGTCGGGCCGTCCATCACCGGATCGGAGTAGGCGACGCCGACTTCGACGATGTCGCAACCGGATTCGACCATGGCGCGGCAGACCTCGATGGAACCGGCGAGATCGGGATAGCCCGCGGGCAGGTAACCGATGAGCGCGGCACGGCCCTCACCACGGGTCGCGGCAAACGTATTGGCGAGACGGGACTGCTGGCTCACTTCTGTTCGTCCTTCTCATCGATCAACCCGAACCAGCGCGCCGCCGTATCCATGTCCTTGTCACCGCGACCGGACAGGTTCACCAGGATGATCGAGCCGGGGCCGAGTTCCTTGCCCAGTTGCAGCGCGCCTGCGACGGCGTGTGCGGACTCGATCGCCGGGATGATGCCCTCGCTGCGGCTGAGCAGCAGCAGCGCGTCCATCGCCTCGGTATCGGTGATGGGGCGGTATTCGGCGCGGCCGATGTCCTTGAGCAGAGCGTGTTCGGGGCCGACGCCGGGGTAGTCCAGACCGGCCGAGATGGAGTGCGAGTCGATGGTCTGGCCGTCCTCGTCCTGCAGCAGGTACGAGTAGGCGCCCTGGAACGCGCCGGGCGTGCCGCCGGTGAAAGTGGCCGCGTGCCTGCCGGTTTCGACGCCGTCACCGGCCGCCTCGTAGCCGACCAGCCGGACGTCGGGGTCGTCGAGGAAGGCGTGGAAGATGCCGATGGCGTTGGAGCCGCCGCCGACGCAGGCCACGACCGCGTCGGGCAGTTGCCCGGTGGACTCCTGCACCTGCACCCTGGCCTCCAGGCCGATGACCCGCTGGAAGTCGCGCACCAGCATGGGGAACGGGTGCGGGCCCGCGGCGGTGCCGAAGCAGTAGTAGGTGTCGTCGGCGTTGCTGACCCAGTCGCGCAGCGCCTCGTTGATCGCGTCCTTGAGCGTCTGCGAACCGGTGGTCACCGAGATGACCTCGGCGCCGAGCAGCCGCATGCGCGCCACGTTCAGCGCTTGCCGGGCGGTGTCGACGGCGCCCATGTAGACGACGCAGTCCAGGCCGAGCAGCGCGCAGGCGGTCGCGGTGGCGACGCCGTGCTGGCCGGCGCCGGTCTCCGCGATGACCCGGGTCTTGCCCATCCGCTTGGCGAGCAGCGCCTGGCCGAGCACATTGTTGATCTTGTGAGAACCGGTGTGGTTCAGGTCTTCCCGCTTGAGCAGGATGCGCGCGCCGCCCGCGTGCTCGGCGAGCCTGGTGCATTCGAACACCGGCGACGGGCGGCCGGTGTAGTCGCGCTGCAACCGGTCCAGCTCGTTGAGGAAGTCCGGGTCGAGCCGCGACTTCTCGTACATCGCGGTGACGTCCTCGATGACCGCCATCAGCGCCTCGGGGACGTGCCTGCCGCCGTAGACGCCGAAGTGGCCGCCGGTATCGGGTTCGTGCGCGCTGCGGTGTGCGACGCCGTCGCTGGCCTTGGGTAGCTCTGTCACCCCGGTCACCGGCCCCGCCGCGCCGGCTTCGGGCAGGACGGGTGGGTGCCCGCGGTCACCAGCTCGGACACGGCCGCGCGGGGGTCACCGCTGGTCACCAAGCCTTCGCCGACGAGAACGGCGTCCGCGCCCGCGCCCGCGTAGGCGAGCAGGTCGGCGGTGCCGCGGATGCCGGATTCGGCGATCCGGATGACCTCGGTGGGCAGACCGGGCGCGATCCGGGCGAACACGTCCCGGTCGACTTCCAGGGTCTTGAGATTGCGGGCGTTCACGCCGATCACCGAGGCGCCAGCCTCGAGCGCGCGATCCGCCTCTTCCTCGGTGTGCACCTCGACCAGCGCGGTCATGCCGAGCGATTCGGTGCGGTCGATGAGCGAGGACAGCACGTCCTGCTCGAGCGCCGCGACGATCAGCAGGATCACGTCGGCGCCGTGCGCGCGGGCCTCGTGGATCTGGTACGGCCCGACGACGAAGTCCTTACGCAGGATCGGGATGTTCACGGTGGCGCGCACCGCGTCCAGGTCTTCCAGCGACCCGTGGAAGCGCCGGCCCTCGGTGAGCACGCTGATGATCCGCGCGCCGCCGTCCTCGTACGCCTTGGCCAGGCTGGCCGGGTCGGGGATGTCGGCGAGTTCACCCTTGGAGGGGCTGGCCCGCTTCACCTCGGCGATGACGCCGATGCCGTCTTCGAGCAGGGCCGCGCGTGCGTCGAGCGGGCTTGCGGCCGCCGCGGCGGCCGCCTTGATCGCCTGGAAATCGAGGAGGGCTTCCCGAGCGGCCACATCCGCGCGGACCCCGTCGAGAATCGAGTCGAGTACCGTCATCTGGCTCGAATCCTTTCTGGGGAGACGGACTTGCTGCCTGAGAATCCCCCCAGGCGCTGTCTCACCGATGCTGACAAAGAATAAATGGACGTCCCGCCCGCGTTTGCGCCGGGGCTTGTTGTGGCCCAGGCACCCAGTCCGCGCACAAGGTGTGAACCGCCACAGTCGACGCGCGCGAATCGCTCAGCGCACACGTCCGCCTGCCTCGCCCTGGTCCGGATCGCCGGTGCGCCCACCGGAGTTCGCGGTGTCGTCGGTCGGGTCGGTGCCCGCGTCCAACGCGTCCCACAGCACACGTTCGGAGAGCTGGTTCTGTTCGGCGCCGGTCGCGGACTCGGTGCGCTGCTTGCTCACCTGTTCGGTGGCGTCGGCCCGGCGGAAGGCCGGGTTGTCGTACTTGCCGGACAGGCGGGCGGTGTCCTGCGGCATCCGGGTGAGCAAGCCGCCCGCCGCGAACGCCGCCAGCGCGCCGAGCAGCGCCAGTACGGCCGGGAGCAGCGACGTGGTCGCCTCCCCCACCTGTGCTCTGGCCGGGAGCTCGGCCAGCTTGGCGGCGCGTTCGGCGACCTTGCCGGAGTTGGTGAGCAGGGCGAAGGCAGGCACGGCGGCCACCGCGGCGACCAAGGCGATGAGCACGCCGAGGGTGCGGCGCAGCCAGCCACGCGTGGCCAGTACCGCGGCGATGGACGCCAGCAGCACCAGGGCCAGCGGGGTGAGCGCGCCGAACCAGACGCCGCCGTTGAGGCGGTCGGTGCGTGGTTCGGTGAGGCCGTCGGAGGAGGTGACGGTCACCCAGGTCATGCGCGAGGAACCCCAGAGGGCGACGGCCGCGAAGGCGAGCAGGACGAGGGGCCCGACCGGGGATTTGCGCCGCGTTTCGGGAGTGGCCGCTGTCTCGGCACCGGCGGTCTCCGGAGTGACGAGGTCGGGGTCGGGAACAGACGCGTTTTTGTCGTCAACGGTGTCGCCGCCGGACTCGGCTGCCGTCATGCGTGCTCGCCGTTCGTCGCGCCGTACGCGCGGACCGTTTTCGCCGCGGCGATCGCCTTGAGCACCGCCATCGCCTTGTTGCGCGCCTCGACATCCTCGTACTCGGCGACCGAGTCTGCGACGATGCCCGCACCCGCCTGGACGTAGGCGGTGCCGTCCTTCAGCAACGCGGTGCGGATGGCGATCGCGGTGTCCGCGTCGCCCGCGAAGTCGAGGTAGCCGACGACGCCGCCGTAGACGCCGCGGCGGGTGGGTTCGAGTTCCTCGATGAGCTCCATCGCGCGCACCTTCGGCGCACCGGACAGCGTGCCCGCCGGGAAACAAGCGTTCACCGCGTCGAGCGCGATCTTGCCCGCGGCGAGCCGGCCCGACACCGTCGAAACCAGGTGCATCACATGGCTGTAGCGCTCGATGTGCCGGTACTCGGTGACCCGCACCGTGCCCGGCTGGCAGACCCGCCCGAGGTCGTTGCGGCCGAGGTCGACGAGCATCAGGTGCTCGGCGTTCTCCTTCTCGTCGGCCAGCAGGCCCTTCTCCAGCAGCAGGTCGTCCTCTTCGGTGGCGCCGCGCCAGCGGGTGCCCGCGATCGGATGGGTGGTCGCCACGCCCTCCTTCACGGTGACCAGCGATTCCGGGCTGGAGCCGACGATGGAGAATGCGGTGCCGCCGTCGCCGTTGGGCACGTGCAGCAGGTACATGTACGGGCTCGGGTTCGACGCGCGCAACATCCGGTACAGGTCCAGTGGCGCGCCGTCGTAATCCATTTCGAAGCGCTGCGAGAGCACCACCTGGAACGCCTCGCCCGCCTCGATCTCCTTGACCAGGCGGCGCACGCCCGCGCCGAACTCCTCGGTGGTGCGCCTGCGCCGGAACTCCGGCTCCGGTCGATCGAAGACCGACACGGTGGACGGTGCGGGGGCGCCGAGCGCCTCGGTCATCCGGTCCAGCCGGGCGACCGCGTCGTCATACGCCTCGTCGACCCGCTCTGCGGTGCCGTTCCAGTTGACGGCGTTGGCGATCAGCGTGATCGCGCCTTCGTGGTGGTCGAAGGCGGCGAGGTCGGTGGCGAGCAGCAGCACCATTTCCGGCAGTTGCAGATCGTCGAGCGCCAGGTTCGGCAGCCGTTCGATCCGGCGGACCGCGTCGTAGCCGAGGTAGCCGACCATGCCGCCGGTCAGCGGGGGCAGGCCCGGCAGTCGCTCGGTCTTCAGCAGTTCGAGAGTTTCGCGCAGCGCGACCAGCGGATCGCCGCCCGAGGGCGCGTCCACCGGGATGTTGCCCAACCAGGCCGCTTCGCCGTCGACCACCGTCAGGGCCGAGGGGCTGCCCGCGCCGATGAACGACCAGCGCGACCACGATCGCCCGTTCTCCGCCGACTCGAACAGGAACGTTCCCGCCCGATCGTCGGCCAGTTTGCGGTAGGCGGAGAGCGGAGTTTCGGAGTCCGCCAACACCTTTCGGGTCACCGGTACCACTCGATGTTCCGCGGCCAGCTGGTGAAACTGTTCGCGGGTCGTGGTGGTGGGAGTCGACGCGCCTTGCATGGTCACATCATCCCAGGCCACACCGACAGGCCCTGCGGCGCACCCCGGGCGGCCGCGCCGATACCGGTTTCGACCACCACGAACGCGCCGGGCCCGGACGGCGCGAACCACATCCACCACTCCAGTAACAAACTCGACCGCCCGGTTCTCATGCCCCCGATCGCCGTGTGACGGGCGTCTTTACACTCGCTCCGTTCCATCTCGCACGCGGTATCCCATGATCGAGAGGAGACAACTGATGTACCCCTCGCAACCGGAGGGCAGGCACGCCGCCCCGGGCGGTGCGCCGAGCCAGCCCCCACGGATGGTCGGTCTGCAGTCGAAGACAGGCCCCCAGGGTGCCCCGAATGCACTAGCCACCTTCGTCACCTACGCGAAGGCGCTCGAATCCCTGGACAAGAACCATTTTCCGGACGAGTACGCCACGCACGCCGACCGCATCAAGGAACTGAGGCCGTTCCTGCGCGCGCACGGCATTCTCGACGTCATGCAGATCAAGAACCCCGAAGTGGCGGCCCTGCTCGGCGTGTAGGGCGCAGCCGCGTAGTCCGTCAGCAGGTCAGCTCTGGCCACCGCGAAGGCGGGAGTGCGCAATTGAGCCGCAACGGTGCGGTACCGGGTGCGACATGTGCCCGGTACTGTCCCTTTCCATGCAGACAGGACAGCTCGCTCCCCAGTTCGAGCTCCCCGATCAATCAGGCACGCCCCGTTCGCTCGACGCGTTGCTCGCGGACGGTCCGCTGGTCCTGTTCTTCTACCCCGCCGCGAACACGCCGGTGTGCACGGCCGAGGCCTGCCACTTCCGGGACGTGGCCGCCGATTTCGCCGCGCTCGGCGCCTCGTGCGCGGGCATCAGCGCCGACGGCGTCGACACCCAGGCGGGTTTCGCCGACAAACAGCGCCTCGGCTACCCCCTGCTCTCCGACCCCGACGGCACGGTCGCCGCGCAGTTCGGCGTGAAGCGCGGGCTGCTCGGCAAGCTGGCGCCGGTGAAACGCCAGACCTTCGTCATCGATCAGGACCGCACCGTGCGCAAGATCATCAGCGGCGAGCTGCGGGCCAACGTGCACGCCGACGAGGCGCTGAAATTCCTGCGCGAGCGCGCGAGCTAGTTTCCGGCCACCGGGACGTCCGCAGGCCGAAACGCCGAGGCGAACAGCCCGTTTCCGCACACATCCGGCTTACGCTGGCCCCATGACTGCGACCGACGGACAGCTGCAGCAAAAATCGACCGGGCCGGCCTGGAAGACCTGGGCCGTCGGCGGGCTTGCGGTTCTCGCCCTTTTGTTCATCGCCTACTTCATCCTGTCCGCCTTCATCCCGCGCTGGTGGGCGCAGCGGATCGCGGAGATGGTCAACGGCAGCTTCAGCAAGGGCATCGGCTGGGGGCTGGTCTTCGGCGGTGTGTGCACGGTCGTCCCGCTGTTCCTGCTGCTGTTCGCGGTGCGCGTGTGGAAGCGCAAGGGTGGCCGGTTCATGGCCGGTGCGGCGGTCGTCATCGCGGTACTCGTCGCGATTCCCAATCTGATGACGCTGACCATCGTGCTCGGCGGCAGCAACGCAGCGCATGCCGGGCAGCGCATCCTCGATGTCGACGCGCCCGCCTTCCGCGGTGCCACGATGGCCGGTGCGATCGCCGCGGCCGCGGTCTTCCTCGCGGCGCTGTTCCTGGTCGTCCCGCGCTGGGGGCGGCGCAGGCATCCGAAGCGGCAGACCGCTCCAGCTAACCCTGCCGACAGCGCCATGACGCGGCCCGACGGTTTGTGAGTGAGCTCACGCTCCTTAGCAACTTCATGACGGGCGAGCGAAGTCGTGGCAAACTCGGAGTCACGGGTGACTGTGAACATGCTTTTCAATAATCGGTAGGCTTACTAACAAAACCACGTCACTTGGCTTGAAAGAAGGCACACAGTGACGAAGTGGCTCGACCCGGTTGAACAACGAGCATGGCGCGCGATTGTTGCGCTGATGACCCGCCTACCAGGCGCTTTGGATACCCAGCTGCAGCGCGAATCAGGTGTCACCCATTTCGAGTATTGGGTTTTGACCCTGTTGTCCGAGGAACCTGGCCATCGGCTGCAGATGAGTGACCTCGCCCACAAGGCAAATGCATCGCTATCACGGCTTTCGCATGTCGTATCGAAGCTGGAGCGGATGGGCTGGGCGGAGCGCTCCGCTACCGCCGGGCGCCGTGGCGTGCAGGCGGTACTGACAGACGACGGCTACCACAAGGTCATCGAGGCGGCGCCCGGTTATCTGGATGCGGTGCGCCACCTGGTTTTCGACGGGCTGGAGCCGGAACAGACTGCGCAGCTGGCGGAATTGAGCGAGCTGCTCGCCGATCACCTCACCGATGCGTTGAGTCGCTCCCCCGGATCCGGCCAGGAAGATCGGTCTTCGGAGACCTAGGCCCAGCGTCGAATCCGGCCGGGGGCGCCGGATGGGACTTCGACACAGGACCCGGTTAGGCCGGGTCGGCCAACAGAACGTCGGAGTCGAAGCAGGTGTGCGTTCCGGTGTGGCAGGCCGCGCCCTCCTGGTCGACGACCAAGAGGATGGTGTCACCATCACAGTCGAGCCGAACCTCGTGCACGTATTGGGTGTGGCCGGAGGTCTCCCCCTTGACCCAGTACTGCTGGCGCGAGCGCGAGTAGTACGTCGCCTTGCGCGTTTCCAAAGTGCGGGCCAGCGCCTCGTCGTCCATCCACGCGACCATCAGCACGTCACCGGTGCCGCGTTCCTGCGCGACCGCGGCGACCAGGCCCGCGTCGTTGCGCTTGAGGCGGGCGGCGATAGCAGGGTCGAGAGTCATGGCACCGTTATAACAGTCGGACCTCGGCATTACGCAGGGCGGCCACGGTGTCGCTGTCGGATTCGTCGAGTGCGGCGGTCAGCGTGTCGCGGTAGGTGTCCCCGGCGGACCGGAGCCGTTCGCGCCCTTTGTCGGTGATCACCGTGTAGACGCCGCGCCGATCATCCGGGCACAGATCCCGATAGGCCAGTCCGGCGACATCGAGCCTGCCGACCAGCCTGGTCACCGAACTCTGATTCAGGCCCAACCGCGCGGACAGATCCTGCATCCGCAGTTCGCCGTCGGGCGCCTCGGCCAGGAAGCCGAGGGCCCGGAACTCCGAGAGTCCGAGGCCGTGCCCACGCTGCACCGCCGCCGCCAACCGACCCTCCACCTGGGCATGCAGGGCGATCAACCGGTTCCACATCTGCTCGTCGTGCGCACTGTTCGACACCACTTATGTGTACATGCATGCTCCTGCGTGCGCAAAGAGGGGTGTCGGCCCTGCCCTTGCGTGCCGGCGCATCTGTGCGCGCTCGGCGAATGGGTGGCGCCGCTGAGACATCGTTCCTGCCGCTACGCACCCATCATCCGGCCGCGCACTCACCGTCCGGCCACATATTCACCGTCCGGCCGCGCACCCCCCGTCGTCCGGTGCCGCCTACATCGTCAGGCCCCGCACGAAATCGTCGGCCCACGCCCAAATCGTCGGCAATCTTTGTCCGGGCGGGCAATCTCGTGTTGCTGCGAGATCACCGCTCAGCGGCGCGATTCAGTTCGCCGAGTAGTTGCCAGGTGCGCTGCTGATCGGCAGGCGTGGTGAGGTCGGTTTGGGCGAAGACCACGTCGGTGGCGCCCGCTTCGAAGTACTCGGCGACGCGGTCGGCGATGGTTTGTTCGTCGCCGATGACGACGAGCTCCGCGGCGCGAGAAACCCCCGACAGCTCGATAATTCGACGATAGGAGGGAATGTCGTTGTAGAAGGCGGACTGCACTTCGGCTTCCGCGCGTGCGCCGTCGATGTCGTCGGTGACGACACCGGGAACCATGGCGACGATGCGCGGCGCGGGCCGACCCGCCCGCTCGGCGGCCTTGGTGAGGGGTGCCACGATGTGTTCCGCGAGCGCTTTCGGCCCGACCAGGAACGGTAGCGCGCCGTCGGCGAGTTCGCCGGTGACGCGCAGCGCCTGTGGACCCATCGCGGCAACCAGGACCGGCACCGTCGGCTTCGCGCCCGCCACCGCGGTGGGCAGCGGCGCAACCGCGGTGAGCGTCTCTCCGTGGAAATCCACTGTGCCGCTGTGGAGTACGTCGTGCAACGCGGTCAGGAAGTCACGCAGCCGGGCGATCGGCCGGTCGTATGTGACACCGAAGGCCGGCTCGGTGAACGCCTGCGTACCGAGGGCGAGACCGAGGGTGAATCTGCCGTGCGTCGCCGCCTGCGCGGTCTGCGCCTGGCTGCCGATCAGCAGCGGATGGCGGGCCGAGATCGGTATCGCCGAGGTCCCGACCGCCAGCTCGGGCACCTCCCGTCCGACCACCGCAGACAGCACGACGCTGTCGTGACTGAACGTCTGCCCGAACCACAGCGAACTCAACCGGGCCGCGGCGGCTTGCCTGCCTGCGGCCACCGCAGCGTCCACCACATTGTCGGTCGCGTCGAGACTGAAGGGCGACAGCGAGACTCCGATGCTCATCCCCGGTGCAACGCCGGTCGCCACGGAACTGATTCCGACACGGTGGATTCCGCCACAGAACGAACTCAGCGGGTGTATCGATCGGATCGCGGCGGGGGCCGGGCCGGTGACTAGCGGACGACGATGTCCGCCGCGCGCATTGAGTCCTTGACCTGGCCGATGGTCAGTTCGCCGAAGGGGAAGACGCTGGCCGCGAGCACCGCGTCGGCGCCCGCTTGCACGGCGGGTGCGAAGTGTTCGACGGCACCGGCTCCCCCGCTGGCGATGACGGGGACCGAGACCGCGGCGCGGACAGCGCGGATCATGGCCAGGTCGAAGCCGGCCTTGGTGCCGTCGGCGTCCATCGAGTTGAGCAGGATCTCGCCGACGCCCAATTCGGCTCCGCGCGTTGCCCATTCGACGGCGTCGAGGCCGGTGCCGCGTTTGCCGCCGTGGGTGGTGACCTCCCAGCCGGACGGGGTGGCGGGTTGCCCGGCCGGCACGGTGCGGGCGTCCACGGACAGCACGATGCACTGCGAGCCGAACCGCTCCGACATCTCGCGCAGCACCTCGGGTCGCGCGATGGCGGCGGTGTTCACCGACACCTTGTCGGCGCCCGCGCGCAGCAGCCGGTCGACGTCCTCGACGGTGCGCACACCGCCGCCGACGGTGAGCGGGATGAAGATCTGCTCGGCCGTGCGGGTGACCACGTCGATCATGGTGCCGCGATCGCCGGTGGAGGCCGTGACATCCAGGAACGTCAGCTCATCGGCGCCCTGTGCGTCATAAGTCGCGGCCAGCTCGACGGGATCGCCTGCGTCCCGCAGGTTTTCGAAGTTCACGCCCTTGACCACCCGGCCTGCGTCGACATCCAGACACGGAATAACGCGTACCGCCAACGTCATCGGCTCACCCTTCCTCCGCGATCACCGGATCGGCGACCGTGCAGATCATTTCGAGCAGTTCCTCGTGCACGCCCGGCGCGGCGGCCAGCACCGAACCCGAGGTGATGGTCCACGGCTCGCCCGCCAGGTCGGTGACCACACCGCCCGCAGCGCGGATGAGTGCGACGCCCGCGGCGTTGTCCCAGGGGTGGTGGCCGAACACGATGGCCCCGCCGAGCACGCCGGACGCGGTGAACGCCAGGTCGATGCCGGTGGAGCCGTGCATCCGCACCCGGGAGGAGAGCCTGCTGAGCGGGCCGAGCAGATCGAAGCGGAACTGCCCGGGGATCCGGCCCTGCGCGTCCACGTTGAACGCGCCGAAGCCGATCATCGCGTCGGCCAGCTTTCCGTGCGGCAACGGCGGCAGCGGTTGGCCGTTCAGCAGCACCGGGCCGCCGGCGATGGCGGCGTACCGCTGGCCGAGCAGCGGCAGCCAGGTCAGGCCGAGCACCGGCTCGCCCTCATCCACCAGTGCGAGCAGCATGCCCGAAAGCGGATGTCCGGACGAGTAATTGAACGTTCCGTCGATCGGATCGAGCACCCACGCGGTGCCCGACACGAGCTGCGGGCCGCCGAATTCCTCACCGTGCACCTCGATTCCGGTGCGCTGCTCCAACTGGGCGGAGATGGTGCGCTCCAGCTCCAGGTCGAGTTCGGTGGCGAAGTCGTTGCGGCCCTTGGTCACCGCGCTCGGCGCGCCGACCCCCTCGATGAAGCGCGAGGTGACCGAGTCCAGGATCTCGCGTGCGACCGCGAGCAGTGCGGGGAGGTCCTGGCTCATCTCACCGCGGCCAGCGCCTCGGGCAGCGTGAACCGGCCCGCGTAGAGCGCCTTGCCGACGATCGAACCCTCGACGCCGTCGGGCACCAGTTCGGCGATCGCGATCAGGTCCTCGATGGTGGAGACGCCGCCGGAGGCGATCACCGGCGCGTCGGTCGCGGCGCAGACCTCGCGGAGCAGGTCCAGGTTGGGGCCGGTCAGCGTGCCGTCCTTGGTGACGTCGGTGACCACGTAGCGGGAGCAGCCGTCGCGCTCCAGGCGCTCGAGCACCTCCCACAGGTCGCCGCCGTCGCTGACCCAGCCGCGGCCGCGCAGCCGGTAGTCTCCGTCGATGATGCGCACGTCCAGGCCGACCGCGACCCGCTCGCCGTGCTTGGCGATGGCCTTGGCGCACCACACCGGATCCTCCAGCGCGGCGGTGCCCAGGTTCACCCTGGCGCAGCCGGTGGCCAGTGCGGCCTCCAGCGTGTCGTCGTCGCGGATGCCACCGGACAGCTCCACTTTGACGTCGAGTTCGCCGACGACCCCGGCCAGCAGTTCACGGTTCGAGCCGCGACCGAACGCCGCGTCCAGGTCGACCAGATGGACCCACTCCGCGCCCGCGCGCTGCCATTCCAGGGCGGCTTCACGGGGGGAGCCGTAGTTGGTTTCGCTACCGGCCTCACCTTGCACGAGGCGCACAGCTTCGCCATTGGCAACATCGACGGCGGGGAGCAGTACAAGGCTCACGACTTCGCCTCGCTGGCGCTCGGCTCCGTCGTCGCCTTGGGCGCTGCGCCGATGGTTCGGTCGCTGCGCTCCCTCACGACTGCGCCTCGCTCGGCTCCGTCGTCGTCCTCGACGCTGTGTTGATGGTTCGGTCGCTGCGCACACTCACGGGCATGAGCCTAGTGGTTAGCTGTGCGCGCCCGGTCTCCGGCCTGCGCGGATAGGAGCTGGGTCACCGATCGAGGATGCGGGTGAGCAACCGGATGAACTCGGCGCGCTCCGCGGCGTCCAGACCGGCCAGTAGTTCGTCCTGCGCACCGGCCAGGCGCTCGTCCAGTTCGGCGAGATGGGCCGTGCCCGCGTCGGTGATGGTGACGATTTTGCGCCTGCGGTCGCCGGTGTCCTGGCTGCGCTCGACGAAGCCGCGGTCAGCTAGCTCGTTGACGGTGGCGACGATGTCGCTGCGGTCGATCCGGGTGCGCCTGCCCAGGTCGGCCTGGCTGATAGCACCGAATTCGCCGAGCGCGGCGAGCAGCGCGTAGTGATAGCGCCGCGAGCCGGTGGTCTGCAGTGCCCGCTCGGTCGCCCGGTTGGCGACGAGGGCGACTTGATTGACCAGCCGAGTCGGCAAGGCCCGCAATTTCGCGGGAGCATCCTCGCGCGAGATCTCCATGCCAGCAATGTAACGCTTGTTGGTCGCACCCACAATATGTTGCCGCTGGTCGGACAGCGACTCGACGCACAGTCAGCGGCGGTGTCGCGCGGCGTCCGGCTCGCACCCACCGCAGCCGGCCGCCCCACCGCAGCCGGCAACCATTCCGAACTGGACCATTTCGGCTGCTGCCATCGGTTCAGGTCAACGACGGCACGGGTTCAGTGCTGTGTGCCAGCACCCTGCGTCGGTAACAGACCAGCGCGGCGGCCACCGCGAACAGGGCGGTCAGCGCCGCCGCGGCGATCCGGAACCCTTGTCCGATCAAGAATTCGTTTGCCGCGCTCTCGATTTCGGCGAGGGTGTGCTTGTCGCGGTCGTCGAACAGGATCGATGCCCGTGGCCACTGGTACAGGATCGACAGCAGGAATTGTCCGCTGATCAATGTGGCCAGTGACAGACCTACCCAGCGCAGCCCGATCCGATAGCGCACCGCCGCCACCCCTGCGATCAACGCGCATAGCGTGAGCACACCACCGAGTGGACGCATCACGTCACCGACCGCGACCACGCTCATGAACTGTTCGGTGAGCTCCAGAGACTCGGGGATGTCGCGGAAAATGTTGGGATACAACAGCATTGTTTCCGCTGCCGTGGTGCCGAACGCGAAACACGCGACCACCGCATACACCGATAGCGCGACCAACGGGACTGTGACACTGCGCATATCATCCTCCTCGGTTCGACCGTAGATCCGAGCCGCCGCAGGCGAATCCGGCGCCGACCCCCATATCCGCCGCGCCGAGGTCAGGGTCTACCCGGAGGCCGACGACCACGGCCTTGTCGGCGAGCCGCACCGTTCGACGGAAACCACCGGTAGTGTCTCGCCTCGGCGATCGCTCCGGTCACTTACTTCCGCACTCTCCCTAGGGAACTCATATGTCGCGCTCGACTCTCGCTGCCGTGCTCATGATTTCGGCAGCCACCTGCACCGCGGTGCTCGCCACCGCACCGACCGCCGCGGCCGCGCCGCCCGAGGAAGCGCGGCTGGCCGGCTGCGACTTCGGCACCGTCGCGGGCACCTACGACTACGCGAGCTTCGATGAGCACGCGAACAAGATGCTGGAGCTGACCACCGGGACGTTCCGGATGGAGTTCGAGCAGGCCCGGCCGACCATCCAGGCCAACGCCGCCGCGAATCACGCCCGCGCCGAGGTCGATTCGGTGGATTGCCGGGTCGTGTCCGGCGACGCGGCCACGGCGGACGTCACCGTCGAGGTGGTGCGGACGACGACGAGCGACGCCACCGAGGGCCTGCCGAAGACCAGCAAGATGTCCCTGCTGATCACCGTCGAGAACGTGAACGGCCGCTGGCTGGTCAACCGGGCCGAAACCAAGTAGGGCTACAGCGCCTGCACCCAATTGCGCAGCAGCTGAGCGCCGGCGTCGCCGGACTTCTCCGGGTGGAACTGGGTCGCCGAGAGCGCCCCGTTCTCCACCGCGGCGAGGAACGGCACGCCGTGCTCGGCCCAGGTCAGCTTCGGGGCGTCGAAGTGATCGCCGGGCGGCAACTCCCACTTCTGCGCGGCGTAGGTGTGCACGAAGTAGAACCGGGTGTCGGCGTCCATCCCCGCGAACAGCACGCTGTCCTGCGGCGCCGACACGGTGTTCCAGCCCATGTGCGGCAGCACCGGAGCGGACAGGCGCGCCACGGTGCCCGGCCATTCGGCGCAACCGTCGGTCTGCACGCCGAATTCGACGCCGCGCTCGAAGAGGATCTGCATGCCGACGCAGATGCCGAGCACCGGGCGGCCACCGGCCAGGCGCTGGCCGATCATCCGCTCGCCCCGCACCTTTCGCAGTCCCGCCATGCAGGCGGCGTAGGCGCCGACGCCGGGGACGACGAGTCCGTCCGCCGCCAGCGCGACCTCGGGATCGGCCGTCACCTCGACCTTCGCGCCCGCACGGACCAACGCCCGTTCGGCGGAGTGCAGATTGCCCGAGCCGTAGTCGAGCAGGGCAACAGACTTCACAACGTCCCCTTCGTCGAGGGGATGCCCTGCACCCGCGGATCGAGTTCGACCGCGGCACGCAAAGCCCGTGCCACCGCCTTGAATTCGGCCTCGGTGACGTGGTGCTGGTCGCGGCCGTACAGCACGCGCACGTGCAGCGCGATGCGCGCGTTCAACGCGATCGACTCGAAGACGTGGCGGTTCAGCACGGTGGAATACGGTGCGCCGGGGCCCGACCCGGGGATCACGGCGTGCAGCAAGTGTTCCGGCTCGCCAGTGTGCACGCAGTAAGGACGCCCGGACACGTCGACCGCGGCGTGTGCCAGGGTCTCGTCCATCGGGATGAAGGCATCACCGAACCGGCGGATACCGACCTTGTCGCCCAACGCCTTTCCCAGCGCCTGGCCGAACACGATCGCGGTGTCCTCCACCGTGTGGTGCGCCTCGATCTCGATGTCACCCTCGGCCCGCACGGTCAGGTCGAAGCTGGCGTGCGCACCGAGTGCGGTCAGCATGTGGTCGTAGAACGGGACGCCCGTGGCGATCTCGGTCTTGCCGGTGCCGTCGAGGTCCAGCTCGACCACGATGCTGGATTCCTTGGTGACGCGCTCCACCCGCGCGGTTCGGTTCATGATCTTTTCCTCCACAGGCGGATTCATCGGGGCGTGAGGTCGGTGTGCACCAAAAGGCGGCTGACTTTCAGGAGTTCGTCGTTCTCCGCGGCCAGGCCGATGGTGGTGCGCAAGTAGCCGGGGATGCCGACGTCGCGGATCAGCACACCGTGATCCAGGTAGCGCTGCCAGCTGCGTGCCGCGTCGGTGAAGCGGCCGAACAGCAGGAAGTTCGCGTCGCTGGGGATCACGTCGAAACCGATCTCGGTCAATTCCGCGGCCACTCGATCACGCTGCGCGGCGAGTTCGGCGACGCTACCGAGGGTTTCGTGGGCGTGCCGCAGTGCCGCCCGCGCGGCCGCCTGGGTGACCACCGACAGGTGGTACGGCAACCGCACCAGCAGCATCGCCTCGATCACCGCGGGCGCGGCGACCAGGTAGCCGAGGCGACCGCCCGCGAAGGCGAACGCCTTGCTCATGGTTCTCGTCACCACCAACTTGGTGGGGAACCGGTCGATCAGCGCGAGGGCACTCGGCTGCGCGGAGAACTCACCGTAGGCCTCGTCGACCACCACGATGCCCGGCGCCGCCTCGAGGATCCGGGCCAGGTCGTCCTGCGGAATGCTGTGTCCGGTCGGGTTGTTCGGGCTCGTCACGAACACCACGTTCGGCGAGCGCTCCGCGATGGCGGCCACCGCGTAGTCGACGTCGAGGGAGAAGTCGGCATCGCGCTTGGCCTCGATCCATTCGGTGTCGATGCCCTCGGAGATGATCGGGTGCATCGAGTACGACGGCACGAAACCCAGTGCGCTGCGGCCCGGTCCGCCGAAGGCCTGCAGCAGCTGTTGCAGGATCTCGTTGGAACCGTTTGCGGCCCAGACATTGTCGGTGTCCACCGCGACACCCGTTTGCCTGGTGAGGTATTCGGCCAGATCGGCGCGCAACGCCACCGCGTCCCGATCCGGGTAGCGGTGCAGGTCGGCGGCGGCGATCCGAATGGACTCGGCGACGTCGTCGATCAGCGCCCGGCTCGGCGGGTGCGGGTTCTCATTGGTGTTCAGTTGCACCGGCACCGTCAATTGCGGTGCGCCGTAAGGCTTCTTGCCGCGCAGGTTTTCCCGCAGCGGTAGGTCGGCCAAGCTGATGTCCGCGCCGGGCACGGTGGCCTGCTTCGTCATGAGAGCGCCTCGAACCGCGCCTGCACGGCTTGGCCGTGGGCGGGCAGGTCCTCGGCGTTGGCGAGGGCGACGACGTGACCGGCGACATCCTTCAGCGCCGCCTCGGTGTAGTCGACGACGTGGATGCCGCGCAGGAAGGTCTGCACGCTCAAACCCGAGGAGTGCCTGGCACATCCGGCGGTCGGCAGCACGTGGTTGGAGCCCGCGCAGTAGTCACCGAGGCTCACCGGTGCGTACGCGCCGACGAAAACCGCTCCGGCACTGCGCACCCGGGCGGCCACCGCGGCGGCGTCGACGGTCTGGATCTCCAGGTGTTCGGCCGCGTAGGCGTTCACCACACGCAGGCCCTGCGCGATGTCGTCCACGAGCACGGTCCCGGATTGCTTGCCGCGCAACGCTTCGGTCACCCGTTCGGCGTGCTTCACCACGGTCAGCTGCCGGGTCAGCGCCGCGTCCACCGCGTCGGCCAGCTCCGCGCTGTCGGTGACCAGCACGCTGGCCGCGAGCACGTCGTGCTCGGCCTGGCTGATCAGGTCCGCCGCCACGTGCACCGGGTCGGCGGTCGCGTCGGCCAGGATCGCGATCTCGGTCGGGCCCGCTTCGGCATCGATGCCGACCAGGCCGCGGCACAGCCGCTTGGCGGCGGTCACGTAGATGTTGCCGGGTCCGGTGATCAGGTCGACCGGCTCCAGCTGGGCGCCGTCGGTGTCGACGCCGCCATAGGACAGCAGTGCGACGCCCTGCGCGCCGCCGACCGCCCACACCTCGTCGACGCCGAGCAACCGCGCGGCAGCCAGGATCGTCGGGTGCGGCAGGCCGCCGAATTGCGCCTGCGGGGGTGACGCCACCACCAGCGAGCCGACGCCCGCCGTCTGCGCAGGCACCACGTTCATCACCACGCTCGACGGGTAGACGGCGTTGCCGCCGGGCACGTACAGCCCGACCCGCTCGACCGGTACCCAGCGCTCGGTCACCGTGCCGCCCGGCACCACCTCGGTGGTCTTGTCGGTGCGCCGCTGATCGGCGTGCACCTTCCTGGCCCTGGCGATGGATTCCTCCAGCGCCGCACGCACGGCAGGATCCAGCTCGGTCAGCGCCTTTTCCAGCTCAGCCGCGGGTACGCGCACCGCGGCCGGGCGCACCCCGTCGAACTGCTCGCTGTACTCCTGCGCCGCCGCGACGCCACGATCCCGGATCGCCGCCACCACCGGCCGCACATGATGCAGCACCGAGTCCACGTCGACTCCCCCGCGCGGCAGCGCGGCGCGCAGCTCGGCAACAGAGGGAGTGCGACCGCGCAGATCAACGCGGGCGAGCTCGATGCGGGTAGTCATGTGGTGTCGATCCTTGTCTTCAGCCGAATCCGCAACAGGAAAGTTGCAGCTACCAGCCTAGTCGGCCGACGCCACCGGTTATCCGCGTGGTGTCCCACGGCTCACCCGCAGCGCCGCCGCAGTTCGACCACGCCGTCACCGGTCAGCTCATCGACCGCGACCGCACGTCCGACCACGGCGAGCACGATCGCCTCCCCCGGGCCACGTACCTCCGGACCATGGCCCTTCGACCAGCTGACATCGGTGGCCACGAACCGCAGCCCCCTGGTGCGCCGCCACGGCATGGCGAACGGGTCAGGATGTTCCAGGACGGTGATCAGGCGATCCGCCGGAATCGTGCGAGCACGCCCGAGCGGTCGCCGGATGTCCTGCTGATGGACCATGACATCCGCCAGCGCCAACCGGGGCGCGTACTTCGAGACCCGCCCTGCCGCATGCTCGAACTTGTCCACCAAAGCCTCGGTCGACAGCGCCTTCGCTTTCTCCACGAGCCGACCATTGAACCGATCGACGGACAACCCACACCGGACCGCGATCCCCCCATACGTCGGCAGCCCGATGGTGTCGTAGAGCAAATGCCCGACAACATCCCGCACCCGCCACCTATCGCACAGCGACGGAGCCTCCCATTCCTCGTCACTCAACGTGCGCAGCAACGAGATCAGTTCAGCACGTTCTTCGGCCAGCATCCCCCGGACATCCATGTCCAAAGTTTAGTGGCACGAAGGCTTTTCAGGAAGGTAGCGCGTGCCGTTGCTGGGGTTGCTATCGCTGGCATACCCCCTTGCGCGAGCGGAGAACTGCTGCCAAGCTGAGTCCGGGGGTTGCAAGCAAGATTTCGAAAAGGCAGCGCTCCAAGGAATTCCATTGAACTCTGGGGGTTGTCATGAATGTTCTTGCTGGATTCGCGAGCGGAATCGCTGTTGCCTGTGGCCTGGTAGTGGCGACTTTCTCCGCCGCTCCTGCGAACGCGCAGCCGGTCAGGTGCGATTTCGGCATCGCAATCGGCTATCCACAGGTGGTCGTCCTCGACTCACCGACCGATGAGAACGCAGGACTTATCGACGTAATCGGCTACCCCCGATGCCTGGAGGACTTTTCGCAGGTTACGGGCCGATCTGTGTCCTGTCCGAACGGGGGCGTATACGACCAGTGGCACCAAGTCCGCATTGTCGACAACGGTCGAGTCGGCTGGGTCAGCTCTTGCTACATCGCCTGGCAGACATAGCCACAATCAGTGGCTCACTTGCCGCAGTGCGCTGATCGATTCGATAAGTCGGCCAGCGCCCTGCAGCAGTCCCTTACTCGTTGCTCGATATGCGCCGCAGCGAAGCAGTTCGAAAAGGTCCGTGTCGCGAGTTTCTTTCGCAAAAGCTAGCGGGTGTCGCTGTCGATCAGCAGCTTGCCGCCGGAACTGATTACCCGCAGGATCAGCTCTTTGTCCTGACCGTCGACAACGAGGCTGGCCAGCCTCATGTCCATTGAGCCGTCCGAGTTGTTGGTGTTGTTGACGGCTGCGATATCGGCGAAAGTATCGATCGTGTGCGAGCTCCAGTACTGACGGAACGCCTGCTCTGTGCCGTAACCCTTCTGTGCCGACGGCGTGAGCTTCGACCACGAGCCTGCGGCGTTGTTGTAGAAGTCCACGATCAGCTGACCCGCCGGCCCCTGAGTGACCTTGCCATCACTGCTGGTTTTACCAGGGGCGCCGGACGGCGGGGTCGAGCTCGTGCCACCGGTTGGGGAACTGGTGGACGGCGGGCTTGCGTTGACCGTTGGCGAATTCGAGTTCTGCTGCGACAACGTGCCGATGAGGATCGCGCCCACCGCTACGACGGCGCCGATGGCCGCGCCGATGATGACGGCCTTGCTCTTGCCGCCGGACTTGCGCGGAACCGGGCGAGGCTGGGCTGCGGTGCGCGGGTGGGTCGCGGTGTTGGCCNGGCGGGGCTGGCGTTCGGTCGGCTGATGGACCGGAGCCGACACCGCCGAGGGCCGCAGGGCCCGGGTGGCGGATTCGGGCGCACCGTTGCGGCGGCGCACGAAAGCTTCACTGGCGGGGACGAATCCGGCGGTCCCCGGTGCGGGGCCGGCGTCGGCGAAGGCGGCGAGGTGGTCGAGTGCCGCGCGCATGGTCGGCCGGTCCTGCGGCTCCGGGCTGAGCAGGTCCAGCAGGAAATCCGTTGCGGGACCGGCGTTGCGGGGTTCGCTGACCTGACCGTTGGCCGCGGCGTACAGCACCGCGAGCGGGTTGGCATTCGCGCCGTACGGCGGTTCACCTTCCAGCGCGTGGAAAAGTGTTGCGCCGAGGGCGAATACGTCCGAGGCGGGGGTCGGGTCCGCGCCACGGGCCATCTCGGGGGCGAGGTAGGCGGCGGTGCCGCAGATCAGGCCGGTTTCGGTGAGCGTGACGTCACCGGCGGCCCGGGAGATGCCGAAGTCGGTGATCTTCACGGTGCCGTGGTCGTCGAGCAGGATGTTGCCCGGTTTCACGTCGCGGTGCACGATGCCCGCGTCGTGCGCGGCGATCAGCGCCGAGGCGACCTGCTCGCCGATGCGGGCGACCTGCGTCAACGGCAGCGGGCCCTGCGTCGAGAGCACGCCGGCCAGGCTGTTGGACTTCAGGTACTCCATCACCAGGCAGGGATCACCCTGATGCTCGGTGATGTCGAACACGACGATCGCGTTCGGATGCTGGAAGCGGGCGGCGTTGCGAGCCTCCCGAATCGCACGTTGGCGCACCACATCACGCTCGGCCTCGGGCAGGCTCGGCTTGATATGGATCTGCTTGACGGCCACCGAGCGTTGCAAGCGCTCGTCGATGGCACGCCAAACAACACCTGTGCCGCCGCTACCAATCCGCTCGACCAGGCGGTAATGCTCCGCGATCAACTGACCGGTATCGATGGCGCCTA
Organism: Nocardia suismassiliense; assembly: GCF_900269665.1. GTDB lineage: Bacteria > Actinomycetota > Actinomycetes > Mycobacteriales > Mycobacteriaceae > Nocardia > Nocardia suismassiliense. Next base: position 2,847,540 of record NZ_LT985361.1, on the reverse strand, counting down.
CTCCGAACCTTCTCGAAATCGTGACATCCCGCTTATTGCTTACAGACGCGGTCCGGGGACGAGTGTAGCGGGCCGCGGAACTTCGGTCCGCGCCAGCGGGGGCATATTCTCCGCCCACATCGGCGCGGCGGGGCTAGCGCGCCGCCCGCAGCATCCGCCCGGCCGCGTCCACCGCGGGTCCGGAGCTGTTCGCGTCGTTCACGAATACAGCAAATGCCAGGTCATCGGCGATGCCGACGAACCAGCCGTGCGCGTGCTGGTCGTCGATGTACTCCGCGGTGCCGGTTTTGCCGAGCAAGCCTGGAATATCGCGCAGCTGGGTCGCGGTGCCTGCCGTGATCGTCTCCCGCATCATGGCTTTGACCTGCTCGGCAACGCTGGCAGGCAGCGCGGCCGGCGTCTTGTCCGGCGTGCCGGGCTTGCCCTGCACGATGGCGGGCGCGGGCACCGAGCCGCGCGCGATGGACGCGGCGACCAGCGCCATGCCGAACGGCGTAGCGGTCACCTTTCCCTGACCGATAGCTGACTCGACCCGCAGCGCCGGGGTGTCCGCGGGCGGCACCTTGCCGGTCACGGTGGTCAGCCCGGGTGTGACGTAGTCGATGCCGAGCCCGAGCTGTGCCGCTGCATTCGTCAACGCGTCGGCGGGCAGTTTCACCGCGAGCGAGCCCATGGTGGTGTTGCAGGAACGCGCGAACGCGGTATGTAGCGGCACCTGTCCCAGGTCGAAATTGTTGTCGTTGGGGATCTTGCGACCCTCGATGTTCGCCTCGCCCGGACAGGGCAGCACAGTGTCCGGGGTGACCGTATCCGCTTGCAGTGCGGCCGAGACGGTGACTGTCTTGAAGGTCGAACCGGGCGGGTACAGGCCGGTGAGCGCGATCGGACCCTGCGCGTCGGCGGCCTCGTTCTGCGCGACCGCGACCACATTGCCGGTCGAGGGTTGCAACGCGACGATCGCTGCGGGCTGGGTAATCGGCGCCAGCGCCGCCTCGGCCGCCTGTTGCAGGTCGATGTTCAAGGTGGAGGCGATATCGACGGTCGGCTTCGGATCCTGGCCGCCGACCCGCTGGGTGCCCTCGCCGGTCTGCGCGCGCACCGCCCAGCCCGCGTTCGCGTCGGCGTTCTGCTGCCACAGCTCGGCAAGGCCTGACAGGGCGGGCGAGGCCAGCGACTTGTCGGTGGTGAGCAGGCGGGTCTGCGGCGCGAGCGTGACGCCTGGCACGGCGGCGAGCTGCGGCTGGATCGGCGCGATGTCGGCGTCGCGCAGGCTGATCGCGGTGATCGGTTTACCCTGCGCCGCAGCGAGTTCCGCTTGCAGCGACTGCGCGGTGATGTCGGGCGCGATCGGGGTCAGCAGCGCGGCGAGCGCGGCGGTATCGGCGCCGGGGCTCACGTTCACCAGTGTGACCACCTGCTGGGTCATCAACTCGCCGCCGCTCGCGTCGAGGACGCGTGCGGGCTTCGGATAGACCGGGCTGTAACTCAGCGGGCCCGTCGCCAGGCCGGGCGCGACCGTGTCCGGGTTCCACTTGACCTTCCACCCGTCGCCGCCCTCGTCCGCGGTGCCGGTGGTGGTGTAGGTCCACTCGGCCGCGCCGTCCTTGCCGAGCTTCCAGGTGGCGGCCAGCGTGAAGGTGTTCTTGTCGATCGAGCGGACGTCGAAACGCACCTCTTTGCCGAGGCCGGCGTAGAGCTTGCCGAGGGCGTCGGAGGCCTTCGCCGGATCATCGGTGAGGCCTGCGGCGGCCGCCACGTCGTCGCGGTTCAGCGCGTCGGCGAACTGGCCTGCGACGGTGTCGGGCTGGTCCGGGCCGGACGAGCAGGCGGCGAGCACGAGCGCGGGTGCGGCGAACAGGACGAGGGACTTCCGGTGGGTACGCACCCCGCCGACTGTAACCGCCGACCGCGTCGAGGAGGCAGAGGCTGCGCCGGGAACGGCGCTCGCGTGCCTGATCAGGCCGTGCGCCAGTCCCCCGCGACGAGGGCGGCGGCATCGTCCTCGGTGAGCTCGATATCGAACTCTTCCGCCAGAATCTTCGGCAGCTCGGTCGCCTCGATCTGCCGCGTTTCGCTGGTGCCGTCCGGCCGCTCGGTGGTCACCGTGGTGCCGTCGACGACGCGGTGCACGTCGGGGAGGAACCGCTGCGCGTAGGGGCGGGTGGTGAACGGTGAACGCGGCGACGTCGAAACGAAGTGGTTACCGACCGCGAAATCGATGCGGTACTGCGGTGTCATCGCGAACGTGTAGCGGTCGTGCCACCCGTCCTTGTCGAACTGGTGCAGCACCCACAGGTCGCTGTCCAGCTCGCCGCGGGTGAGTTCCAGTCGGAACCGCCAGTCGCCCGCCGTGAATTCACCTACCTCCGTGGACAATTCGATCGGCGCGAGCGGGCCAGCACCGAATCCGACGTCGCACAACCACACTCGGTCGTCGTCGCTGGTGGTCACCCGCAGCAGGGCGTGCGTCGCTGGGCGCAGGCCCTCCGTCGCCCCCATCGTCACCCGTGCGTGCAGAGCGGTGATGCCGAAGCCGAGTCGTTCCAGCGCGGCCGCGAACAAGCCGACATGCTCGTAGCAGTAGCCGCCGCGGCGTTGCCGAACCAGCTTGTCCTGCAACGATTTCAGGTCGAGCGGGATGGTGCGGCCGAGGATGATCTCCAGGTTCTCGAAGGGGATCGAGGTGGTGTGCGCGTGCACCAGCTTGCGCAGCGTGTCGAGGGTCGGTGCGCGTTCGCCGTCGAACCCGATGCGCGCCAGGTACCCGTCCAGGTCCAGGTCCGCGCCGTTCCAGTGGTATGCCGGGTCCGTCGGTTCGCTCATCGTGGCCTCACTTCCTCGTCGGTGTTGCCAGGCACAACCGTGACCGGTCACGATCCTGTTCCCCGTGGTGCGAATCGGCGAGTGTGGGCTCCGCCATGGTTGCTGCTGTGCCGTTCGGTCCGGATCAGGCGGCGCACTTGGCATTCGGTGGTGCGGCAGGGCCGGTCGCGATGCCGTGTGCGACGTCGACCAGGTAGTCGCGGTCCGGACCGTCCACGGGTTCGGCACCGAGGAGCAGCCGCTCCACGACACAGCCACCCTCGAAGAAGGCCGGGCCGACGCTGTGATCACCGGGAACGACGGCGCCGTTCAGGTCGCGGCCGGTGACGATGGTGTACATCGAGGTCGGTTTGCCCGCGGCGAGCAGCCCGGCTCGCATCTCCAGCGTGGTCGGGTAGGGCACCACGTCGTCGCCGGTGCCGTGGATCAAGAACGCGCGCTTGACGTCCATCCGGCCGGCCAGCAGCGCGGGCGAACGTTCGACGTAGGCCTGCGGGCACACGATCGGCGTGCAGCCGCCCGCGTCGCGTTCGATCTGCGCGGGCAGGTCGGGGTCGACCACCGACGCGCCGAGCCACATCGTGAAATCGTCTGCGGGACCGTAATTGTCGACCCAGTAGTCGAACAGCCCGCGCGGTCCGTGCGCAGCGGCGAGCCCGCTCATGATGCCGCCCTGGCTCCAGCCCCACAGGACCGTGCGCGTGATGGAACGATGCTCGTCCCGGTACCACTGGGTCGCGGCGACGATGTCGCGCCAGCCTGCCCACAGGTTCCACTCACCGGTGCGCCAGGTACTGCTCGCCGAGCGCAGATCCATCGACAGCACCGGGGTGCCGGTCCGCCGGGAGATCGACGTCAGATAACCCGCGTAGTCACTGGCGGCTCCGTCGTGCCCGTGCACCGCGACGACCAGATCCGACGGCGGAAGATCACCCGGTGCACAGCGGTACGGCTCGTAGACCAGCCCCGTCGCCTCCTCACCGTCGACGGTCAACGTCACCGAGCGCACCGCGACCTCCGTCGCACATGCCGGTTCGGCCGCCACCGACGCGCTGGTCATCGCGCATGCAGCCAACAGGGCACCCACCGCCACCAGTACGTATCCGCGCCTCATCCTCGAATAATGGCACGCCATCGGTACGGTGCCCGCGTACGCGGCCGGACCGAACCTCGACCGTCACTCGATCCGAGGCGATCCGGCCCGGACCGGAACGCGACAATGGCGCCGCCCCCGACCGCCGCCGCTCCCACCACCATCCCGAACACCGTCGCACCGCCGGTCAGACCGATTGCGTCACTGAGGAACCCGGCGGTCAACGGCAGTGCGGCGGCGGGTAGGTATCCGCCGACATTCTGCGCGGCGTTCGCCTCCGCGAGCCGATCGGCGGGCACGCTCGTGCTGATCGCGGTGAGACCACCGAATTGACCCAATCCCTGCCCGATTCCGGCCAGGACCGCAGCCGCTGCGAACAGTCCGAGCGACGACAACCGCAGCGAGAGGATCAGCGTCAGCATGCTCGCCGTTGTGGCGACGGCGCCGCCGAGCAGGATCGTGCGCACCGGCCAGCGGCGCGCGGCGAACTGAATGCCGGTGGCGCCCAGGAACATCACGAAGGCGAGCCCGCCGGCAATGACCCGGTTGGTGGCGCCGAGCAGGTGCGCGAGCAGCGACGGTCCCAGCGAGAGCACGAAAGAGGTCGCCGTGATCCCCGGCGCGAACACCGCGATGCCGAGCAGCACCGCCGTCCGTCCACCCGGTGCCACGGCGGGAATGCGCAGCCACGGACCGCGCCCACCCGCACCCTTCGGCAGCTCGAGCCGGGCAACCACCACGAAAGCCGAAGCGAGCAGCGCGATCTCGACCACGAAGATGGTCACCGTCGGGCCGGGCACGGTCTCCGACAAGACACCGGCGAGCAGCGGCCCGAGCCCGGCACCCAACACCATCGCCGACGAAGCGGCCAGCGCCGCAGTGCGTTTGCGCCCAGACCCGCCCACATCGGTCACCGCCGCCATCCCGGCGGACACCGCCGCACCCACCGCAATACCGGTGAGCAGCCGCGCAACGGCAAGCACCGCAACCGAACTCGCAGTCGCGAACAGCACGCACGCCACCATCGCCAGCACGATCGCGGGCAGCAGCACCGGCTTGCGGCCGATCCGGTCCGACACCACCCCGGCGACCAGCAGCGCGCCGAGCAGTCCGGCGATATAGCTGGCAAAGATCGCGGTCAGCGTGCCGGCCGAGAAGCCGAGTTCGCGCTGCCACACCACATACAGCGGCGTCGCGGCGTTCGACAGCACGAACACCGCCATGACCGGCCACGCCGCTAACCACACCAGGCCGTTCTTCGCAGGCACCGACTGTCGGTGCGTCGTGAGCGTCGCCATGCCAACCTCCACTAGTTCGACTTTTCTCGTACCGATACGATCGCGGTCGAACTTAGCATCTAGTACGATAAAATACGTACAGGGCGCGACGACCCCAGGAGACCCGATGCCACCGGCCAGCACTGTCCCCGACACCCGTCTGCCCGAACCGGACCGCGCCGACCTGCGCCTCGACCAGGTGCTCGCCGCGCTCAGCGACCCGCTGCGGCTGACCATGGTGCAGAAGCTGCTGACCGAGTCCCCCGACACCGACCGCTCCTGCGGCTGGTTCGACATCGACCGCCCGAAATCGACACTCACGCACCACTTCCGGGTGCTGCGCGAAGCGGGCGTGACCAGACAGCAGCGCTACGGTCTCGAGCGCCGCAGCAAGGTCCGCATCGACGACCTCGACGCCCGCTTCCCCGGCCTGCTCGACCTGGTCCGCGCCTGGGAACCGGCGGAGTGACGCCCGACCGCTAGGATTCGCCTATGCGTTCGATTGATGTCGCCGAGCGGCGGGCCAGGCTGGCGGTACGGCACCGGCTCGCGGCGGCCAACCGCACCGACGAGGTCGCCGAGATCGTCCGATCGCTGGTGGTGTTGCACGCGACCGATCCGGCGACGGTGTTCCTGTCCGTCGGCGCGCGCAGCAACACCGCCACGCCGGCGCACGTCGAGCAGGCGCTGTACGACGACCGGACGCTGCTGCGCCTGCTCGCCATGCGGCGCACCATGTTCGTCGCGCCGATCGAGCTGGTCCCGGTGTTGCAGGCGGCGTGCGCGGATGCGTTGGCGCACAAGCAGCGTCGCACCTACGGGAAGTACCTCGAGCAGGCCGGCGTCATCGACGGTGACGTCCAGCAATGGCTCGCCGAGGTCGAGGCCGAAACCCACGACGCACTGCTCGCCAGAGGTGCCGCCACCGGCATTCAGCTGAGCAAGGATGTGCCCCGGCTGCGCACGCAGGTGAATACCGCGCCGGACAAGGCGTATTCGAAGCCGACCAACATCACGACCTGGGTGCTGGTGACGCTCGGCTGCGAAGGCCGCATCGTGCGCGGCCGCCCGAACGGCAGTTGGTCGAGCAGTCAGTACACCTGGGAACCGATCGAATCCTGGCTGCCCCACGGTGTTCCGTCGATGCCCGTCGAGCAGGCCCGCGCCGAACTGCTGCGCCAGTGGCTGCACGCCTTCGGACCGGCCCCGATCACCGACCTCAAATGGTGGACCGGCTGGGGTGTCGGCGAAGTCCGCAAGGCCCTCACCGATCTCGATGTGGTCGAGGTCGATCTGGGCGGCACAACGGGTTTGCTGCTCGCCGACGACGTGGAACCTGTTGCGGCGCCGGAACCTTGGGCGTCGCTGCTGCCCGCACTCGATCCCACCCCGATGGGCTGGCAGTCCCGCGACTGGTACCTCGGCCCGCACGCACCTGCCCTGTTCGACACCAACGGCAATATCGGGCCGTCCATTTGGTGGAACGGCCGCATCGTCGGCGGCTGGGCGCAGCGCAAGGACGGCGAAATCGTCTATCGCCTACTGGAAGACGTGGGAGCCGACGCCACGGCGATGATCGAGGCGGAGGTCGCGCGGACCGCCGAGTGGTTCGGCGACGTACGCGCGATCCCGCGTTTCCGTACCCCGCTGCAACGGGAATTGACCGCCTGACGGCGAGGACAGGCCTGCCTCGCGCTGTCGCGAAAACTCAGCGCCGGCAAAGCTTCCGATGATTCGCCGGAGGTATGACTTACTCACCCCGCACAGGCGGCACCCGGCGGCGGGGGCGGAGCGGTATCGACGCCGACGAGCACATTGGTGACGTAGTCGCGGGCCGCGCCATCCAGCGGCTCCAGCCCCTCGGCCACCCGCTCCACCACGCAGATGCCTTGCCGCCAGGTGGGTCCGACGTCATGCACGCCGGGCTGGATGCTGCCGTCGGCGCCGCGGTCGGTGACCACCGTGTACATCGAATACGGCTTGCCCGCCGCGATCAATGCGTTCTTCAGATCAACCGAATGCTGGTACGGCACATCGACATCGAAGATCCCGTGGATCAGGAAGGTGCGCTCGGCATCGATCTTCGGCGCCAGCGCGACCAGGGAACGATCGGTATAGGCCTGCGGGCACACCTGCGGCGTGCAACCACCCGCATCGCGTTCGATCTGCGCGCGCTGCGCCGGGAAGAACGCACTGGTGAGGTTCCAGTAGTCGACGATGTTCGTCGGCGCGAACGCATCGACCCAGTAGTCGAACAGCCCGGGGGGCCCGTTCGCCACCGCCAGCCCGGCCGTCATGCCACCTTGGCTCCACCCCCACAGCACGGTCTTGCCGATCGACGGATGCTCGGTCTTGTACTGCTGAGTGATGGTCACCGCGTCCTGCCAACCGGCCCACGGGTTGAACTCGCCGGGCTTCCACACACTGTTCTCGGCGCGTTGATCCAGCGTCAGCAGTGCGGCACCGGTGCGCCGGGCGATCCCGGACATCACGTCGGGATAGGAGGCCGCCGTCTCGCTGTACCCGTGCACCGCGACGATCAGGGTGCGCGGGGCCAGGTCACCCGGATTACACCGGTACGGCGCGTAGCCCCGCCCAGTCGCCTGTTCCCCGCCGACGGTCGCGGCGATCGACGGGACCGCCACATCCCGGGCGCACTCCGGCTCGGCGGACGCCGATGGTGCGGCGAGCCACGATGCGGCCAACACGGTCACCATCGACAACAACCACGCAAGGTAGCGTCGGCCAGCAGTCATCGCCGCATCGTACCCAACCAGGGCAAACGTTCGGCTAACGGCAAGCGAGATGGCCGTCGGTGCAGAGTCGGGCACGTCACTCCTGGTTTCAGCGCACTTCGGCAGCATGGCAGTGCGCTGTCGGCGTCAGCCCGATACGCCCTGGCGTCAACGGTCTCGGGCACGGCGCGCGCGCACGGCGGTGCTCGCCGTGGTTCGACGCTGACGACGGTTCACACCGCGCCTATCGCACCCGGTGGCGTACCCGCAGCCCTCCCGGCCACGAGATCACGCCGCGCAGGTAGCACCTGGCGGCGGTGCGGGCGCGGTATCCACATCGGCCCACACATCCGTGACGTACTCGCGGGCCACCCCGTCCATCGGCTCCAGATCCGTGAGAACCCGCTCCACCACACAGGCACCTTGGAACCAGACCGGACCGATCCAGTGCGTACCGGGCAGCACGGCACCATCAGGACCGCGACCACTGACGACCGTGTACATCGAGTACGCCTGCCCCGTCGCCGCGAGCGCGGCCTTCAGATCGAGCGAATGCTGGTACGGCACAATCGGATCCGCGGTGCCGTGCACCAGGAACACGCGTTGGGCGGTCATCTTCGCCGCGAGCGCCGCCGTGGAGCGATCCGCATACGCCTGCGGGCAAACCGTGGGTGCGCAACCGCCGGCGTCGCGCTCGATCTGCTGCACCTGCGGCAGACCCAGCGTGTTCCCCACATTCCAGTAGTCGACGGCATTCGAGGGTCCCGCGGTATTGACCCAATAGTCGAACAGCCCGGCAGGCCCGTGCGCCAATGCCAACCCGCTCGTCATGCCACCTTGGCTCCACCCCCACAGCACGGTTTTACCGACCGACGGATGCTCCTTCTTGTACCACTCGGCTGTGGCCACCACGTCGTGCCAGCCGGCCCACGGGTTCCACTCCCCCGTCTTCCACACACTGTTTCCACCGCGCTGGTCCAACGTCAGCAGCGCGACACCGGTCCGCCGCGCGATCGCGGACATGACGTCGGGATAGTCGGCGGCCTTCTCGTTGAACCCGTGCACCGCGAGGATCAGGCCGCGCGGCGCCAGATCGCCGGGCGCGCAGTGATAGGGCTCGTAAGCCCACCCGTGCGACTGCTCCCCGTCGACGGCGACAGTGATCGGCCGCATCGTCACGTCCCCCGCGCAGTCGGGTTCGGCCACCGCCGAGGGCACGCCGAACGACGAGAGCGCAAGGATTGTCACGATCGACAGCAGCGCGGCAAGCAGGCGATACCCGCCGTTCATCCCGGCATCGTGGCACGGACGCACGCGATTGCGTTGCGTAACAACGGTAAAGCGATAAAGACGAGACGACACGCCTGTTGATCGGCGCCCGAGATCGTTCCGCTACATGTCGAGGCCGAGGTCGAGCACTCGGACCGAATGCGTCAGTGCACCGACGGCGAGGTAGTCGACACCGGTCCGCGCGTAGTCGGCGGCCACTTCGAGGCCGAGTCCACCGGAGGATTCCAGTTTCGTCGCCGGCGCGGCCGCGTTGCGGCGTTGCACAGCGGCCTGCGTCTGCCACAGCGGGAAGTTGTCCAGCAGCACGAGTTCCACGTCCTCGGCGAGCACCGCGTCCAACTGCTCGAGACTGTCGACCTCCACCTCGCAGGCGATATCGGGAGCCAGCGCGCGGACGGCCCGCAGTGCCTCGACCACCGAACCCGCCGCGACCACGTGGTTGTCCTTGATCAGCGCGGCATCACCGAGACCCATGCGGTGGTTCACCCCACCGCCGACCCGGACCGCGTACTTCTGCAACGCACGCAACCCGGGCAGGGTCTTGCGGCTGTCCCGGATCTTGCAGTCCGTACCCGCGACCTCGTCGACCCAGGCGGCGGTGGCGGTGGCGATGCCGGAGAGGTGACAGACCAGGTTGAGCATGGTGCGCTCGGCGGTGAGCAGCCCGCGCGTCGGGGCGACCACGGTGAGCACGGACTGCCCCGGCGTCACCCGGGTTCCGTCGGCGACCCGCCCGGTGACCTCGTACTCGCCTGCGCCGATCACCTCGTCCAGCACCAGCAGTCCGACATCGAGCCCGGCCACCGTCCCCGGCTGGCGCGACACCACGGACGCCTTCACCACCGCGTCTGCGGGCACCGTCGCCGCGGTGGTCACGTCCGGCCCGTAGCGCAGGTCCTCATCGAGCGCGGTGCGGATGAGCGCGACCACCTCGTCCCGAGCCAACCCACTGTCCAGACCCATCAACCTCTCCTCTACTACTCACGCGCGAACGCTTTGCACTGAGATCGAGCGGCACAGGGCGAAAGCTGCTGTGTGCCACTCGACTCAACGGCGGGATGTCATCGGTCGAGCTGGGGACGCCCCTGTTCGTCCAGGACCACCGACCTGCTGCGCCGGAGCCGGTCGTCGGACTCCGGGTAATCGGATCGGGTATGGCAGCCGCGACTTTCGGTCCGGGCCGACGCCGCGAGCAGCAGAGTTTGCGCCGTGAGGGTAAGCGCAGCGTCCTCGATTTCGGCTATGCGGTCGGCGATTACGGCGCGCTCCGGGACCGGCTCCGCCGTATCGCCCGCCACAGCAGCGGCGAACGAGACTGCGGCAGGCACCGTTTGACGCTGCGTCACCGCATCTTTCATGCGCTTGATCGCCTCGTCCAGCCCGGCCCGGTCCCGCACCACCGAGGCATGCTCGGTCATCAACTGCTGCAGCACACCACGATCCGCACGTTCGGCCACCCTGGTACGGATGTCGGTAACTCGGACTCGATCTCCGAGACGTTCGGCCGCGGCCGCTCCGACTCGTTCGCCGACCACGAGACCTTCGAGCAAGCTGTTGGACGCCAGCCTGTTCGCCCCGTGCAGGCCCGTGCGGGCCACCTCGCCGGCCGCGTAGAGACCGGCGACCGCCGTTCGACCGTAGGGGTCGGTCACCACACCACCGCACTGATAGTGCGCCGCCGGAGCAACCGGGATCAGGTCGATGCCCGGATCGATCCCCGCGGCCAGGCAGGACGCGGTCATCGTCGGAAACCGTTGCGCGAACCCATCTATCGCCCGCGCGTCGAGGTAGACGTGATCGGTACCGAGGGCTCGCATCCGTGCCGCAATCGCCCGCGACACCACATCCCGCGGCGCCAGATCACCGCGCGGATGAACCCCGGCAGTCACCGAATCACCTTCGGAGTCGACCAGAATGCCGCCCTCGCCGCGCACCGCCTCGCTGATCAACGGACGCCGTCCGAGTCCACCCGGCGTGTACAGCACGGTCGGATGGAACTGCACGAATTCCAGATCCGCCACCGCCGCGCCCGCCCACAGCGCGAGCGCGACACCGTCGGCGGTCGCCCCCGGCGGATTGGTGCTGAGTGCGTACAGCTGGCCGAGCCCACCGGTCGCCAGCAGCACCGCGGGCGCGTGCACGACCCCGAAGCCCTTGTCGGACACCGCGAGTACGCCCTGCACCCCGGCAGGGCCGGTGAGGATCTCGCAGGCCGCCGCGCCGAACAACACCGGAAGCCCGGCCGCGTTCAACGCACGCTGCACCTCCGCGCCGGTGGCGTCGCCGCCGGCGTGGATGATGCGCCGGGTGCTGTGCCCGCCCTCGCGGGTCCGCGAAATCTGCCCGTCCCGGCCGAGATCGAAGACCGCGCCGAGATCGGTCAGCGCCGCGACCGCGGCCTGCCCGCCTTCGACAATGGACCGCACGGCCTGGACATCGCACAGCCCGGCCCCGGCCTCGACCGTGTCGTGCACATGCGATCCGACCGAATCACCATGCGGTGCAACGACGGCGATCCCGCCCTGGGCGTACTGCGTCGACGTATCGGTGGCGCCGCCCTTGCTGAGGGTGAGCACTCGCAGCCCGCGCAGCGAGGCGGTGCGCGCGGCCGTGAGACCGGCGACGCCGCCGCCGATCACCACCAGATCGGCCTCGGCCTCCCAGTCGATCGACACCGGAGTCATCGACCCGTGCTTTTCCGCTCCGACCACCGCCGTTACGGCAGGGGGCGGCGTCATTCACCACCGCCCGGATTGCCGATCTCGATCATGCGCTGCACCGAGTTACGGCCGCGCGCAGCGGTTTCCAGGTCGACGTGCACCTCGTCCTTGCCCTCGACCAGGCAGCGCAGCAGCGCCGCCGGGGTGATCATCTTCATGTACTTGCACGAGGCCCGGTCGTTCACGGCCTGGAAGTCGACGCCGGGGGCGGCCTTACGCAGCTGGTGCAGCATGCCGACCTCGGTGGCGACCAGCACCTGGGTCGCCTGGCCGCGCTGTTCCCGTACCTGCTTGGCCGCGTCGATCATGCCGCCGGTGGACAGGATGTGCACCCGGTCGGCCGGGAACGCGCCCTCGCCCGCCAGGTACAACGCCGAAGTGGCGCAACCACATTCGGGATGCACGAACAGATCCGCGTCCGGGTGGGTGCGCGCCTGCTCGGTCAGCTCGTCGCCGTTGATGCCAGCGTGCACGTGGCACTCGCCGGCCCAGATGTGCATATTCTCCCGGCCGGTGATCCGCTTGACGTGCGCGCCGAGGAACTGATCCGGCAGGAACAGCACCTCGCGCTCCGGGTCGATCGAGGCGACCACGTCGACCGCGTTGGACGAGGTGCAGCAGATGTCGGTGAGCGCCTTCACCTCCGCGGTGGTGTTCACGTACGACACCACCACCGCGTTCGGGAATTCGGCTTTCCAGGAACGCAATTCGTCCGCCGAGATGGAGTCCGCGAGCGAGCAGCCTGCCCGCTGATCGGGGATCAGCACGGTCTTGGCGGGGCTGAGGATCTTCGCGGTCTCGGCCATGAAGTGCACGCCACAGAACACGATGGTGTCCTCGGGTGCGGCCGCGGCGATCCGCGACAGTGCCAGCGAGTCGCCGACGTGATCGGCCACGTCTTGAATCTCCGGCAACTGATAGTTGTGCGCGAGAATCGTCGCGTTCTGTGCGCGGGCCAGTCGCTTGACTTCCTGCGCCCACTCCGGGGTTGCTTCGACACCGGTGAACCCCGACGGCCCGTCGAACACCTGCCCCATCAGCGGAGGCGCTAGTTTCGCACCCATCGTCGCCATGATGGCTCCCTTCGTCGTGCGACCGACTCCTCCGCCGATTCGCACCAAACCAGGTTTTCGACTTATAATCGAAAACGTGGCCCATAGTAGCACTATCCACGAATCGCTCACCGCGGTGTTCCAGGTTCGCCGCTTCCCCGCGAACATCGCCGCAGGTCCCGGCCCTGCCGCCCTCGGAAACGGGGTTATCGGTCGCTGCCCACCTGGACAACGGACCGAATTGGCGGTGCTGCTGTGGGAGCGCGCGCTCGACCCGCAGAAGGGCACCTGGTCGCTGCCCGGCGGCCGTTTGCGCGACGACGAGGACCTCGACACCTCCGCGCGCCGTCAGCTCGCGGAGAAGGTCGATGTGCGCGAACTGGCCCATCTCGAGCAACTGTCGGTGTTCAGCGCCCCCGATCGGGTGCCCGCGCCGCGTCGCATCGCCTCGGCCTATCTCGGCTTGGTCCCGCTCACGGCGGACCCGCGGCTACCCGACGACACCGCGTGGCATCCGCTCTCCGCGTTGCCGACGATGTCCTTCGACCACGGCACGGTCGTCGAGCACGCGCGCACCCGCCTGGCCGCGAAGCTCTCCTACACGAATATCGCCTTCGCGCTCGCCCCGGCCGACTTCACCATGTCCACGCTACGCGAAATCTACTGTGCGGCATTGGGTTACGACGTCGACACGACGAACCTGCAACGAGTCCTGACCCGGCGCAAGGTGATCACGCCCACCGGCAAGACCCGGGCTCCCGGCCGCGCGGGCGGTCGCCCCGCCGCCGTCTACCGCTACACCGACTCGGGTATCCGCGTCACCGACGAATTCGCCGCTCTGCGCCCGCCGACCTGACGGACATGTGAATCGGGAACGACAATTCGACGATCAGCTGCCGACCGACGGAGTTCCGCAGCGCAGACCTACGATTCGACGCTCGCCTTGCGATGCTTACTCCCCCGCCGATACCGCCGCTTGTTCGCCACCGGCTGCGCAGCACTGCTGCGCCGCAACGCATCCCGCCGCCGCCAAGCAGCCAGATCCGCCCGCTCACGCACCTGCTCGGCGGGCAGATCCGACACTGTCCCCACCCTGTTGTTCTCGTTCATCACCGGACCTCCCTTCCATAGCCGGGCCAGCACAAGCTACCCCCACCCCCAACGTCGCCTCCACTCAATTTATGCCGCCCCACCAGGCAGCCCGTCATGGTGAACAGCGAAGCGCCGGAAGTACCGCGGCGAGAACAGTTCAGGCGGTCTTCATCTGCGGCTGCGGCGGCGGGGTCGCGGTGCGGGCGAACACGCGCGCCAGGCCCCAGAAGATCAACTCCACCAGCCAGAACAGCACCAGGAACACCTGGACGACGATCACCGGGATCGCCAGGAACAGCACCGACGGCACGGCGATCAGCACCCAGGTGACGACCGCGCCGAAACTCGCGCCGCGCAGCCTGCTGGCCAATCGCACTGCGGCCCACATCATCCAGTACCGCGGCACCGACACCCCGAGCTCACGCAGGCAGCGCCGGAAGATCCCGTCGGCGTCGGCGATGCTCACCTGGTGGGTATCGCGCAGGTAGTCGTGCAGGATGGCGGCGCGGGTGTAGGCGCCGTAGCGCGGGACGAGCCAGACCAAAGCCCGTGGCACCGAGGCGAAGTCGGTGCGGAACCCGGCCGGGATCACGAATTCTTGGGAATCACCTTGATAGACGAGGGGTTCGACCACCCGCCAGAACTTGGCGTCGATCTCCTCGACGACCAGCCCGCTACCGACGAACGCCACGACTCGTTCCTCTCTGAACGCACAGCGCATGCCACCATTCTAGGTTTTTTCGGTACGCCAATGCCGTCCCGCGGGCAACGGTTCGGACAACGCTCAGCGGCGGGGACGAGTCTCCGGCAGCGAACCGGAACCGGCCTCGGGGGCCGGTTCGTAGCCACGGTAAGGCATCGGGACACCGCCCGCCGGGTACGACGCGGCACCGTATGGCCCGAATGCGCCTGCCGGGTCGAACGATCCGGCCGGCACGGCGGTGTTGTTGCCCAGATCCTCCGAAGAATTCAGCGCGGCGAGGAACAGCACGAGCAGTGACGCGATCAGCGGCTGCACTATCAACGCGAGCCAGGTGCCGACCTCCGTCGGCAGTTCGACGATCTGTCCGAGCGGCGGATCGTCGGGCCGCGGATGCGCCCACTCGGCGACCTGTTCACCGAGCCGCGCCATCACCACGGCACCGACGAGCGAGCCGAGCAGTAGACCGATGGGCAGCAATGGCCCGCGCGCCGCCCGCCACCGCCAGGCGGCGACGGCGGTCAGCAGGCCGACGACGGCCGCCAGGCATACGAATATCGCCACCGCGTCGAACTGGTGCACGCTCTCGCCGGTCAAGACGGCGCCGCGGCCGGGCTCGACCACGAACAGCTGCTCGGTCGGCGCGAGCAGCCCCCACCCGACGCCGACGACCGCACTGACCAGCACTACGGCCAGCGCGATCACCGCGGCCGCACGCGCCTCGTTCCGCATTCCACTGCGCAGCGCCTGCACTAGCGGCGTTCCAGACTGGTCGCGTCGATCACGCCGTGCCGGGAACACTTGGCCCACCAGCCGTCGGGACTCACCTGCACGACCATCCGGCGACCGCACTGCTCGCAGAAGCGCGGCGGCTCCAATCCCAGTGCGGCGGCCGCGGGCACGGCGTCGTCGAGGCCGGGCACGATCCGTTTGCCGGTGAACGGGTTGTAGCGCTCGTCCATAGGCAAGACATTACTCATGGGGGCGCTCAGAGGGTTTCGTTGAGCGCCTTGATCGGCATCTTCAACTCACCGAGCAGATCGAGATCCGCCTCGGCGGGCCTGCCGAGGGTGGTCAGGTAGTTGCCGACGATGACGGCGTTGATGCCGCCGAGGATGCCCTGCTTGGCGCCGAGGTCGCCGAGGGTGATCTCGCGACCGCCCGCGAAGCGAAGGATGGTGCGCGGCAACGCGAGCCGGAACGTGGCGACGGCGCGCAGCGCGTCGGCGGCGGGCAGCACCTCGAGGTCGCCGAACGGCGTGCCGGGGCGCGGATTGAGGAAGTTCAGCGGCACCTCGTCGGGCTCCAGCTCGGCCAGGTTCGCCGCGAATTCCGCGCGCTGCTCCAGGGTTTCGCCCATGCCGAGGATGCCGCCGCAGCAGACCTCCATGCCGGCCTCGCGGACCATGCGCAGCGTGTCCCAGCGCTCTTCCCAGGTGTGCGTGGTGACCACGTTCGGGAAGTGCGAACGCGAGGTTTCCAGGTTGTGGTTGTAGCGGTGCACGCCCATGGCCGCGAGCTGGTCGACCTGCTCCTGGGTGAGCATGCCCAGCGAGCACGCGACCTGGATGTCGACCTCGTTGCGGATCGCCTCGACGCCGGCCGCGACCTGCGCCATCAGCCGCTCGTCCGGGCCGCGCACGGCGGCCACGATGCAGAACTCGGTGGCGCCGGTCTTCGCGGTCTGCTTGGCCGCCTCGACCAGGCTGGGGATGTCGAGCCAGGCCGCGCGCACCGGCGACTGGAACAGACCGGACTGCGAGCAGAAGTGGCAGTCCTCGGGGCAGCCGCCGGTCTTCAGGCTGATGATGCCCTCGACCTCGACCTCCGGGCCGCACCACTTCATCCGCACGTCGTGCGCCAGGGCCAGCAATTCTTCGAGGTGTTCGTCGCCGAGGCGGAGCACCTCCAGGGTCTGTTCCTGGGTCAGTCCTTCGCCGCGGTCGAGCACTTGCTCGCGGGCGAGCGCCAGGATAGCGAGGTCTACGGGGGCCTGGGTCACTGCACGAATCCCTTCGTTCGGCCGAGGTGGCCGTGCAACTTGAACGGCGTTCAGGCTAGGGTAGCCGGGACAGTGAGTCAAAACACTGCGGGCCGGATGATCAACCGTGCCGTGGCTCTCATCGACCACTGCGGCGCACCGGCAACAGACCTCGAGGCGGTAACCTGCGTAACCACGAGGGGGCTGGCGACGCCCTCTCGGAGAGGGAAGGAAATCGGGTGCAACTGCACAGAGCGGACGTGGTCGACGGTGCCATCGCGATCCTCGACCAGTACGGCCTCGCCGACCTGACCATGCGCCGCCTCGCCGGCTCGCTGCAGGTCCAGCCGGGCGCGCTGTACTGGCACTTCCCCAACAAGCAGGCGCTGCTCGGCGCGGTCGCGGACAAGACCCGGCTGCCGATGGACGAGCCGATCGTCGCCACCGAATGGTCCGGCCAGATCAGCGAATTGGCGCACCGGCTGCGCGACTGCCTGCTCGCCTATCGCGACGGCGCCGAATTGGTCTCCGCCACGTACGCATCGCGGCTCACCACCAGCAAGGGCCGGGAACGCATGGCGGGCGCGGCTATTCGCGCGGGCATGCCGCGCCACGAAGCCGAACTCAGCTCGTTCACCCTGCTGTACTACGTCCTCGGCCAGACCGTCGACGAACAGTCCAGGATGCAAATGGAATCCGCCGGTGCCCTGCCCGACGACGAGACCCCCCTCGACGAAACCCCCGACCCCACCGCCCGTTTCGACTTCGGCCTGCAACTGTTCATCGCAGGCGTCCGCCACTTGCTCGGCACGCGGGTGCGCTGAGCCGCACACTTTCCGCGTTCCCGCACACGGAATCGCATGCGATTCCGTGTGCGTCTCGACAGTAAGTGTGCGGCTGTTCTAGCCGGCCAGCGCCGGTTGGGGCGTGGTGCGGCCTGCGGGGCGGGGCAGGCCGAAGTGGTCGCGCAGCGTGCTGCCGGTGTACTCGGTGCGGAACAGGCCACGCTGCTGAAGGATCGGGACGACGGTCTCGGCGAACACCTCCAAACCGCCTGGGTAGTACGGCGGCATCACATTGAAACCGTCCGCGGCACCGCTTCGGAACCACTCTTCGATCGTGTCGGCGACCTGTTCGGGCGTGCCTGCGAACACGCGGTGGCCGCGCGCACCGGCCAGCTTGTGCAGCAGGCCGCGCACGGTCGGCCGTTCCCGCTGCACTATTCCGGCGACCACCTGG
This sequence comes from Nocardia suismassiliense, assembly GCF_900269665.1. Classification (GTDB taxonomy): domain Bacteria; phylum Actinomycetota; class Actinomycetes; order Mycobacteriales; family Mycobacteriaceae; genus Nocardia; species Nocardia suismassiliense. The sequence goes on along the minus strand of NZ_LT985361.1, from coordinate 2,829,538 downwards.
AGCCGGCTGCGGGCGTTGTCGGTGACCTCCCCCGCGTCGTCGAACAGATCCACCGGGACCGCCTCGTCGAGCGGGAGGTGACGCAGGCTCTTGCCGACGATGTTCTCCAGTTGCGTCAGACCGTATTCCGGCACGGTGAGCTCGTTGAACTCGCGCTCGAGCCGCTTGGCCGCGGCCTCGGTGTCGCCGATGAACGGGCTGATGCCCGGCAGGATCTTGACGTGGTCCGGGTTGCGCCCGAAACCCAGGGCCTGCGCCTTGATGTCGGCATAGAACCGCTGCGCGTCCTCGAGCCGCTGGTGCGCGGTGAAGATCGCCTCGGCGTACTTACCCGCGAACGAACGCCCCTCATTGGACGCACCGGCTTGCACGAGCACCGGGTACCCCTGCGGCGTGCGCGGGGCGTTGAACGGTCCACGGACACTGAGGTGTTCGCCGACGAAGTCGATCGGGTGAATCTTGTCCGGATCGGCGTACACCCCGCTCGCCTGGTCGAGCAGGATGGCGTCGTCCTCCCAGCTGTCCCACAGTGCGACCACCGCGTCCACGAATTCTCTTGCCCGCGCGTAACGTTCGGCGTGTTCCGGGTGCTTGTCGAGGCCGAAGTTGGCGGCGGCGAGGTCGGTGCCGGTGGTTACGATGTTCCAGCCCGCCCGGCCGCGGGAGATGTGGTCCAGCGTGGAGAACAGTCTGGCCAGGTTGTAGGGCTCGTAATAGGTGGTCGACGCGGTGGCGATCAGCCCGAGATGTGTTGTCGCCGTGGCGATGGCGGTGAGCAGGGTGATCGGCTCCAGTCCGGATCCCGCATTGTGCTTGACGTTGGTGCGCAGTGCCGGTCCGTCGGCGAAGAACACCGCGTCCAGCTTCGCGGCTTCAGCGGTGCGCCCGATCTGCTGGTAGTAGTCCACGTCGTAGATCCGGCCGGGCTGGCTGTCGGGATGCCGCCAGGCGGCCTCGTGGTGGCCGGACGGGTAGATGAACGCGTTGAGGCTGAGCTGACGCGGAATACTCATGAGGCTTGCTTCTCTTCTTCGTGGAGGTCGTCGGCGCCGACGCCGAGGCTGGCCAGCAGCAAGGAGCGGTGCCGAATGAAGGCCGGATCACCGTGCCTGCGTGGACGTTCCAGATCGATCCGCTGGTCGAGGGCGATCCGTCCCTCGTCGAGCACGAGGACACGGTCGGCGAGCAGTAACGCCTCGTCGACATCGTGGGTGACCAGCAGGACGGCCGGCTTGTGCCGCGCGCACAGGTCCTGCAGCAGCACGTGCATCCTGATCCGGGTGAGCGCGTCCAGCGCGCCGAACGGTTCGTCGGCCAGCAGCAGTTCCGGCTCCCGCACCAGTGAACGAGCCAGCGCGACGCGTTGCTGTTCGCCGCCGGAAAGTTCCCTGGGCCAAGCCTTTTCACGACCTGCCAGGCCCACTTCGGCAAGCGCGGCCCGCCCGCGCTCGGCGGCGCCGGTCCCGCGCAGACCGAGGATCACGTTGTCGAGCACCCGGATCCACGGCAGCAGCCGGGAATCCTGGAACACCACCGCACGTTCGGCCGGAACCGTCAGTTCGCCCGAGCCGGGCACGTCATAGTCCAGTTCCGCCAGCGCGCGGAGCAGGGTGCTCTTTCCGGAACCGCTACGACCGAGCAGGGCAACGAATTCCCCGCGTGCGATGTCGAGATCGATGTCGCGCAGCACGACCCGTTCGCCGAATCCGCGGCGCAACGCACGCGTCCGGACAACGTTCAGTCCCCCAATGTCTGTCGCCATGACAGCGCCTTCCTTTCCACCGCACGCACGGCGAGATCACCGAAAAGTCCGAGCAGGCCGTAGATCACGAGCCCGACCACGATCACGTCGATCTGGCCGTAGGTGCGGGCCTGAGTCATCAGGTAACCGATGCCGCTGGTGGCGTTGACCTGTTCCACCACCACCAGGGCCAGCCAGGCGATGGTGACCGCGAGGCGAAGTCCGAGGAAGAAGCCCGGCAGCGAACCAGGTAGCGCGATGCGGTGGATGAAGCCCCAGCGCGAAAGCCCTACCGTCTGTGCGAGTTCCACGTATCTGGCGTCGACGCTGCGCAGGTAGGCGTGAGTGTTCAGATAGATCGGGATGGCCACGCTGGTCGTGATGACGAGCAGCTTCATCTCCTCGCCGATGCCGAACCACACGATGAACAGGGGGATCAGCGCGAGCGTCGGAATCGCGCGTTTGATCTGAATCGGACCGTCCACCAGCGCTTCACCGATCCGGCTCAAGCCCGCGACGAGCGCGAGGACCAGCCCGACGGCGACACCGAGGACCAGGCCGTAACCGGCGCGCTGCACCGAGGTGAGCAGGTTGGATTGCAGCCTGCCGTCGGCGAGCAGGTCACCGGCGGTCGCGGCGACCGTCCACGGCGCCGGCAGGGTCTCCGGATCCAATGTGCCGGAGGCAGATCCGAGCACCCAGGCGGCGATCAGCAGTGTCGGTCCGACGGCCGCGCCGAACGGGATCGGCCGGCCGGGGCCGAGCCGGGGCCGGTTCGGCTTGCGCTCGGCGAGCTCACGCGCCGGTGCGGCACTGCGCCCGAACTTGTTCCATACTCCGGCGTCCAAGGTGGCCATCAGCGTTCCTTCGGGGCGAACGCGGCGCCGCTGGCGGCGACCGCCTCGGTGATCGCGGCGTCGTAGCGCAGGTCGAAACCGTTGGCCGCCTGCACCTTCTTCGGCAGCTCGCCGGCCTTGGCGATGGCGTCGATGGTGGCCTGCTGCCGGTCGACCAGCTTCTGATCCAGATGAGGGAAGGTGAAGGTGCCGAGTGAGTCCACGATGCGCTTGGCGTCTTCGGGACTGACCTTCTGGTTGTCCACGTAGTACCGGCGCGCCCACTCTTCCTGATGGGTGTTGACCCACTGGTTGGCCCGCACGAACGCGCCGACGAGAGCGCGGGTCGCCGCGGCCTTGGCGGGATCATGCACCACCGCGCGGCGGGCATACAGATAACCGAGCCCGCCGTAGATGCCTTCGGTCTGCGCGTCCGGGATCAGCGACGCACCCGGAGTACGCAGCAGCCGAGTCACATTCGGCTCGATCAGCGGCGCGACGTCGACCTGTGCGGTGCGCACGGCGTCGAGGAACTCGGCCAGCTGCAGCCGGATCAATTGCACGTCACCGGGTTTCAATCCGGCCTTGTCCAGTGCGCGCAGCACCGCGGCCTGCTGGGCGGTGCCCTCGGCGTAGGCGATCTTCTTGCCCTTCAGGTCGGCCAGCGTGCGCACCGACTTGCCCGGCGCCACCGCGAGTTTCAGTGCCGTTGGGCTGGTTTGGTAGGCGGCCACGATCGGCACGTCCTGCCCAGCGATGAGCGCGTGGATCGGCGGCACATCGCCCACCTGCGCGACGTCGGCGGCCTCGGCGCGGAAGGCTTCGAGAATGGCCGGTCCGCCGACGAAATTGGCGAACTCGACCTGGAACGGCAGCTTGTCCAGCTCACCGGAGATCCGCAGCACCGACTGCAGGCGCTCGGACTGGTCGGCGACGATCAGCTTGGTGCCTGCCGGAACGTCAACGGGCAGCGGCGTGTCCGCGGCGACGGGACCGACCGGCTTGTCGTTGTTCGCGCAGCCGGTGAGTCCGAGGGTCGCAACGGTTGCCACGGCGAGCAATGCGGCGGCGGTGCGGCCTTGGCGGCCGAACAGAAACGTGCGTGGTCGGTACATGCAGGGATTCAAACAAGACAAATCCGGCCCGAACACCGTTTGTCTCATGCTGGTTCGAACTGCTCAGCGCGGTGCCGCCGCCGTCGTCTGCGCCCGGACCTGCTCCTGGTACTGCTGGATGAACGGCAGGATCTGCTGGTCGATCACCGTGTTGTACTCGGCCGGTCGCTGCATCGGATTGGCATGCCCGGTGTTTCGCGCCTGCACCACCGAGAGCGTGCCGTCCACGCCGCCGACCTGCTCGATCAACACCTGGTGCGAGTACTCGACATCGACCACCCGGTCCCGGCTCGGGTCGCGCGGGCGGATGAAAACGATGGCGGGGCGCGGCTTTCCGTCCACCGGAGCGGCCAGCGCCTTCAGATCATTGGTCGCGCCGCCCGCCACGATCGCGGTGAACTGCGCCTCGATCAGTCCGTTGCTCGCCGCGTTGCGGGAGAAGATCTTCTCCCGCAGCACCTCGCCCATCACCACGCGCAGCCGGCCGAAGCGAATGCCGGGTGGGCGGCCGTCGCCGCCGTAGGAGACGAAACGGTCGCGGCGCGCATACGTTTCCACGGCCAGCCGCAGCAGGCGGCTTTCTCGCGCGCCGGGCAGCCAGCGCATCCAGCGCACCATGTCCTCGCCGCGGCCGCGGCTCTCCGGGCGGACCGCGTTCAGGTCCACCGGGGTGCAGTCCAGGATCACCCCGGCCAGGCGGCGGTCGCTGTCGAGGTGGATGTGTTTGGCGACCTCCAGCGCGATCACCCCACCCATGCTGTGCCCGACCAGCACGATGTTCTTCAAGCCGGACAGCTCGGTGGCGCGCACGATCAGGTCGGCGATGACCTTGGTGTCGATACCTTCGTTGTCGTAGCGGATGGCCCAGACCACGCCCATCCCGCGCAGGGCGGGCAGGGCGGCGGCGGTCGCGCTGGCGTCCAGGCCGCCGAGGCCGACCATGTCGACCACCACAGTGTCCCAGTCTTTGGGATCGGCCGGTGCGGCGACGGGCAGGATCGCGGGGTCGGTGCGGGCGAGTCGTACCTGTTCGGGTTCTACGTCGAAGGTGAGGTACTGGGCGAAGACGACCAGTACGGCGGCCAGCAGTACGACCACCCGCAGCACCGCGGACCTGGTCCGGCGCAACGTCTTCCACTCGTGCCACAGGCTGGTGTCCCGTAGCCGGGCTTTGCGTCGCGCGTCGTCCCAGTCCGCGACAGTGGACGGGTGCCGGTCATCGAACGGCGACATCTGTCCCACTGTAGGTAAAGGATGTGGACTGTCGCCATTCCACACCTTGCCCCCGCGGCGCCGCGAACCCGACCGAACGGTAGAGTTCTGCCGTCAACCTCGGCGGGTGCGGGAATCCGGTGTAATTCCGGAACGGTCGCGCCACTGTGATCGCCCTCACGGCGAAAGTCAGACCTCCCCTGCCGGGACAACTCTGGAGAGGCCGCGACTTGCCTGTGGAGCACCACCGAATCATGTGCCGGTACGCGCGGCGCATTCCGCAGCCGACCGCTGGCGCGGGGCGAGCATGAGCGAGCGCGTCATTTGGCAGCGTTCCTGGGCCCTGACGGAACCGACCGCTGGCGCGGGGCAGGCATGCGAGCGAAGCACGGATCCTTGGGGCATGCCTGAACCGAGCGCTGGCGGGGTGGCGGCATGACTCGTGTCCGTGCGGCGATCATCTTCCCTGTTCTCGGGGCCTTACTGATCTGCGCGATGATCCTCGCTACCGGCTTCGGCGCGGAAACCTTGCCGGTCTCTTCGGTATTGACGGTGTTGCAACACCGGGTGACCGGGCAGGCGCCGACCGACTTCGGTCTGGATACCATCGTGTGGCAGCTGCGGGTGCCGCGAACCGTGCTCGCCGCGATCGTCGGCGCGGGGTTGGCGCTGGCCGGGGCAGCTATGCAGACCCTGGTGCGTAATCCGCTGGCCGACCCGTATCTGCTCGGAGTTTCGTCAGGTGCGGGTGTCGGCGCGGCTGCGGTGATCACCTCCGGGTTGTTCGCCGGGGCCGGGGTGTGGGCGTTGTCCGGCGGGGCGCTGGCCGGGGCGTTCGTCGCGTCGGGGCTGGTGTTCCTGATCGCGGTGCTGCAAGGCGGGCTGACGCCGTTGCGGCTGGTGCTCACCGGCACGGTGCTCGGCTCCGGGTTCGCCGCGTTGAGCAGCTATCTCATCTTCCGCCGCCCGGACCCGTCGCACGCTCAGGCGGTGCTGTTCTGGTTGCTCGGCAGCCTCGCCGGTGCCGACTGGACGCGAATTGCCTTGCCGCTGAGCGTCGTCGCGGTCGCGGGTGTCGCGCTGCTGGGTGCGAGTGGCTGGCTCGACGCGCTGACTGTTGGCGGCGATACCGCCGCCTCGCTCGGTGTTCCCGTCAAAGAGCTGCGCATTGCGCTGTTTGTACTGCTCGCGGTGCTGGTCGGTGTGCTCGTTGCGGTCTCCGGTGGCATCGGCTTCGTCGGGCTGGTCGTCCCGCACGCGGCCCGTCTGCTGGTCGGCCCGCGTCACCGCAATCTGTTACCCGCCTGCGCACTCTGCGGCGCGCTGTTTCTCGTCGTGGCCGACGCCGCCACCCGAATCGTGGTTCGCCCCATCGAGATCCCCGTCGGGGTGCTGACCGGACTCATCGGCGCACCCACCTTCCTGATTCTGATGGGGCGTCGGCGTTACCGGTTCGGGGAGTCATGAGCGGTCACGACATCGCCCGGGGCCGTACCGAGTCTGAGCTGAGCGGAGCGGCCGATCGTCGCGTCAACGGCGGCAAGGATCCCGCTGGAAGCGGCATCCTGGAAACCGCCGGCGCCGGCGCTGCGCAAGGGGTTGTCGAAACCCCTGGCACCGCTGGCACCGCCCACGGCAGGACCGAAACCACTGGCACTGCGCACGGCACGGCCGAAACCTCCAGCACTGCTGCCACTGCACACGTTGTAGTCGAAACCACCGGCGCCGCGCACACTGCCTACGGCAGCGTCGAAACCGACGGCACCGCTGGGGCATTGGAGGTGCACGGGCTCGCGTGTGCCGCTGGGCGTCGGACCGTGGTCTCCGACGTGAGCTTCACGATTCAGGCCGGCGAGACGATCGGGATCGTCGGGCCGAACGGCGCTGGAAAGTCGACGCTGCTGCAGACTCTCGCCGGGGTGCGGCGGCCGGTGCGTGGTCGGGTAACGGTGGACGGCCACGTGCTGCAGAAGATGTCGTCGCGCCAGCGGGCGCGCACGGTCGCGATGGTCGCACAGGACGAACGCCCGCCCGCCGACCTGCGCGCGGGCGAGGTCGTGGCGCTAGGGCTCACCCCGTACCTACCGCCGTGGGGTGCCGGATCGCCGCTCGAACAGCAGGCGGTTCAAGACGCGTTGGCCACGGTGGACCTGACCGGGTTCGCCGACCGACCGGTTCATCGACTCTCCGGCGGTGAACGCCAACGAGTGCTGCTCGCCCGCGCGCTTGTGCAGAACACCCCGGTGCTGCTGCTGGACGAACCGACCAATCATCTGGACATCACCCACCGCCTCGAACTCCTCGCGCTGACCCGCACCCTGCAACGAACCGTCATCATGGCGCTGCACGATCTGACCCTGGCGGACCGCTACTGCGACCGAATCCTGGTGCTACACAACGGCACCGCTCATCCCCTCGCCGCGCCGGCCGTCGCCCTGGCTTCCGAGGTCGTCGACACGGTGTTCGGCGTCCGCGCCCTCCGCGTCCCCCATCCCGAAACCGGCGAACCTCACCTCCTGATCACCGCCCGCGAGGCGACGCTGTGAACCTGCATCGGCCAGCACGCATCAGCACTCCACGCACGCACCCAGCATTGAAAGGCGAATCTATGAAGCACACTCTGCGAGTGTTGGTAGCGGTCACACTGGCCGCGGCGGTGGCCGGATGTAGTGCGGACAACACCGCAGCCGGAGATCTCACGATCCGGAATTGCGATGTGGACGTGCGGTTTCCGGCCCCCGCGCAACGCTTGTTCGTCAACGACGGGAATCTGATCTCGATGGCGCTCGCACTCGGGGCACAGGACCAGGTGGTCGCGGTGTCGAGTGTGCAGCGCGACGCCGATACGTTGCGCAGGCACTACGGTCCGGTTGTCGATCAGCTGAAGTCTGTTGCGCCCGAATATCCTTCGCGCGAGACCGTGCTGGCGCAGGGTCCCGACGTGATGGTCGCGGGCTGGAGCTACGGCTATGACGAAGCCAAGAACCTGACCCCGGAGTCGTTGAGCAAGGCCGGGATCGCGGCCTACACCCTGACCGAGAGCTGCCGTCAGCGAAATGGTGAACGCCCGCGCGGCATCGTCGAGCCGTGGACGGCGCTGCGCACCGATCTCACCAACCTGGGCGCCATCACCGGCCGCGCCGACCGCGCCACCGAGGTGACCGCCGATCTGGATCGACGCCTCGCCGCGCTGACCGCCGCACCGCAGGCCGAGCGCAAGCCGACCATCTTCCTGTTCGACAGCGCCACCGATTCCCTCATGTCCAGCGGCAGTTTCGGTGCGCCCCAGGCGATCCTGGACGCCGCCGGTGGTCACAACGCGCTCAGCGACGTGGCCGACACCTGGACCCGGGTCTCCTGGGAGCGACTGGCCGCCGCCGACCCCGACGCCATCATGTTCGTCGACTACCCGCCGCAGACCTTCGCCCAGAAGGTCGAGGCCCTGCGCGCCAAGCCCGGCATCAACCAACTCCGCGCCGTCACCGAGGGCCGCTTCCTCAACCTCCCCTACGCCATGTGGACCAGCGGCCCCCTCAACATCGACGCCGCCGAACAGATCCGCAAGCAACTGGAACAGTGGAACCTGGTCCCCGCCTCCAGCATCCAACCCCAGGTCGACGACGCCCTCCGCTGAAGCCCGAGACGGCGATCATCTTCAGGTAAACGGCGACCAGTCGGGAGTGAACCAGCCGGGCACCGCGGCGGTGAAGCGGTCGCGGTCCCAGGAGCCCGCACCTTCGGGGATCGCGCCGACCAGGTCGACACCGGTGACGCGCGGTAGGTCGACGCGGTTGCAGGTCGCGGCGAGGTCGGGTTCGGCAGGCCACGACCCGATCACCAAGCCCGCGCATCGCACACCCGCCGAATGCAGAGCGCGCGTGGTCAATTCGGTGTGGTTGAGCGTGCCGAGTCCGGCGGCGGTCACCAGAAGTACTGGTGCGTCGAGTTTCTGGGCGAGATCGAGCAGGGTGAAATCGCCGAGCCGAACCAGCAGACCGCCGGCGCCCTCCACCAAGATGAGTTCGGCATCGTCGAGCGCCGCTATGCCCGCGACGGTTTCGGCCACGGTGAGCTCGGGCAATCCCGCACGACGGGCGGCGGTATCGGGCGCGAGCGGATCCGGGTAACGCGCGAATTCGGAGGTCCGGGTGACACCACTGAGCCGTTCGACTTCGGCCAGATCGCCGGGTTCGCCTGCGGCTACCCCGGTTTGGCCCGGCTTACAGACAGCGACCGACCGGCCGGCGGCGAGCGCGGCCGCCGCCACAGCCGCAGTGACCACAGTCTTGCCGACTTCCGTAGAAGTCCCGGTAACCAAGAGAACGCTCATACCGCCATCCTTCGTGTTCCAGCGACGTTCATGCCCGCACCGCGTCCAACCCACGCGCCTGCGCCAGCACATCACCGAGAACCGTTGCGATGGTGTCGAGCTCGGCCTCCGTCAGGTTGGCGCGGGCGGTGAGCCGCAGCCGCGACGTACCCTCCGGCACCGACGGCGGCCGGAAGCAACCGACATCCAGGCCCTGCGCCCGGCAGGCCTGCGCGGCATCGAAGGCGACCTGCGCCTTACCGAGCACCACCGACACCACCGCCGAATCCGGCACCGACACACCGGCGATCCGCGCGATATCGGCGGCCCGCTCCAGCACCCGGCCCGCCAGTTCGGGTTCTCGGCGCAGCACCCGCAGCGCCGCCCGCGCCGCGCCGACGGCGGCCGGCGCGAGGCCGGTATCGAAAATGAAGGTGCGCGCGGCATCGATCAGATGCGCCCGGACCCGCTCACTGGCCAGCACCACGCCACCTTGCGCCGCAAGGGATTTCGACAATGTCGCGGTGATCACCAGATCCGGCTCGCCGGCCAGTCCGAGCTCGTGCACCAGCCCGCGCCCACCCGCGCCACGCACTCCGAGACCGTGCGCCTCGTCCACGATCAGCACCGCGCCCCGCGCCCGGGTCACCCGGTGCAGCTCGGCGAGCGGCGCGAGATCACCGTCGGCGCTGAACACCGAATCGGTGAGCACCAGCGCCCGCTCCTCGGTCCGCGCGGCAAGCAGGCGATCCACCGCGTCGACATCCCCGTGGGCGGCAACCTCCACCCTGGCCCGCGACAGCCTGCACGCGTCGACGAGCGACGCGTGACTGCCCGCATCGGAAACGACCAGCGCACCACGCCCTGCCAGCGCGGTGACCGCGCCGAGGTTGGCGGCGTATCCGGAGGCGAACACGAGTCCCGCCTCGGCACCGACGAATTCGGCGAGCTCGGTCTCCAGCAGCTCGTGCTCGACGGTGGTGCCGGTGACGAGCCGGGAGCCGGTCGAGCCCGCCCCCCAGCGCCGCACCGACTCGATCGCTCCGTCGATCACCTCGGGGTGGCGAACCAGCCCGAGATAGTCGTTGGAGGCCAGGTCGAGCGACGGCGACCGCGCCGCGCGGGGACGAAGTTCACGCCGCAGTCCGGCGGCCACCCGCGCGGACGCACGCTCGTCCAACCAACTCAATGGATCGGTAGTCACAGCTCCGGAGCATACTTGAACACCGTTCAGGACGCATAGCCCCGACCGATCCGCTCACCCGGAGAACCAGTTCGGCGTATCGAAGCGAAACACCTCCCCCGGCGTCACCGTGCGCAGATCCTGCTCGAGTTGCGCCAGTCGATCGGCGCCGAGTTGCCGCGCCCAGCGCTCATGAATGCGATCGAAGACCTGCGCGGACCGATTCAGCATGTCGACGGCGCGCTCGGTCAACGTATAGACCTTGCGCCGCGCATCGGTCGGATCATGACCCTGCCGCAGATAATCCAACCGCTCGAGCGTCTCGATGTGCTTGCCCGCGGCCTGTTTCGAGATACCGAGGGCGCGACCGAGATCGGCGGCGGTACACCCGTACGGCCCACCCACCCGGCCGACGGCCTGGAAAAGGAAGCCGTGCATCGGCCGCAGCTCGGCGTGCCCGTGCTCGGCCAACTCGGCGTGCACCTCGTCGATGACCGCACGAAAGCCGAGCAGCATCCGCAACGGCAGTTCATATCCACCGGCATCACTTGACATATTGGACAACCTCGTTGACTATATGGACAACCTGATTGTCTATCTTACGGAGTGCCCACGCATGACGCTCATCCAACACACCGAAACCCGTCGCACCGAAACCCCCGGCGGTGTCATGACCACCCTCGCCTCGCCCACCCAGGGCGGCACCGCGCTCGCCCTCTGGCGGGTCGAGGTGCCCGCCGACAGGTCGGGCCCGGTCCACATCATCGACACCGAGCAGATCTGGACCGTCGTCGCGGGCAGTCTCACCGTCGACCTCGACGGCACGAAACTCACTGCCGCCGAAGGCGATACGGTGATCATGCCCGCCAACGCGCTGCGCCAGGTGCACACCGAGCATGGCTTCACCGCCATCGTCACGGCACAGGCGGGCGCCAAGGCGGGCGTGCCGGGCAGCGACACCCTGGTCGTGCCGCCCTGGATCGCCTGAGCCGACCGGCGATCACGACTGCGCCGCAACAGCGGCACGCATGCCGGTCGTGATCGCCGCGATGTCCGCGTCGGTGCTGATGAACGGCGGCATCGTGTACACGAGATTCCGGAACGGCCGCAGCCACACCCCGGCAGCGACCGCGGCGTCGGTCGCGGTACGCATGTCCACGGGGCGGTCGAGTTCGATCACGCCGATCGCGCCGAGCACCCGGGCCTCGACGACATTCGGCAGCGCACGCAACGGGGCAAGGCCGGCTTCGAGACCGGCTTCGATGCGCGCCACGTCGCCACGCCAGTCCCCGGCCGTCAGCAGTTCCAGTGAGGCCACCGCGACCGCGCAGGCCAGCGGGTTGCCCATGAAGGTCGGCCCGTGCATCAAGCCGCCGTGTCCCGCGCTGATCGTCTCGGCGATCAGCGCGGTGCACAGCGTGGCGGCCAGGGTGAGGTAGCCGCCGGTCAGCGCCTTGCCGATACACATCACATCCGGCCCGACGCCGACCTGATCGGCCGCGAAAAACGTTCCGGTGCGGCCGAATCCGGTCGCGATCTCATCGAAGACCAGCAGCACGCCGTGCTCGTCGCACAGCCTGCGCAAATCCGTCAGGTAGCGCGGGTGATGCCAGCGCATCCCACCCGCGCCTTGCACGACGGGTTCCACGATCACCGCCGCGAGCTCGCCGGCGTTGGCGCCGATCAGCCGGTCCAGCTCCGCCACATACTCCGGCCGGTAGTCACTCGGTGGCATCGGCGCGAAGACCTGATCGACCAGCACATCGGTCCACAGCGAGTGCATGCCGCCGGTCGGATCGCACACGCTCATCGGCGTGAAGGTGTCGCCGTGATAGCCGCCGCGCCAGGTGAGCAGCCGCCGTTTCTCCGGGCGGCCGAGCGCGCGCCAATATTGCAGGCACATCTTCACCGCGACCTCGACCGACACCGAACCGGAGTCGCACAGGAACACCTTGTCCAGGCCGGCCGGGGTCAGCTCGACCAGCAGTTCGGCCAGCCGAGCGGCGGGTTCGTGGGTAAGACCGCCGAACATCACGTGGCTCATCCGCTGCGACTGCGCCACCAACGCGGCGTCGAGCACCGGGTGCCGGTAACCGTGAATGGCGGCCCACCAGGAGCTCATGCCGTCGATCACCTCGCGGCCGTCGGCCAGCGTCAGCCGCGTGCCGCGGGCTTCGGCGACCACCAAAGGCTCGGTGGTGGCCGGGAATCCGCCGTAGGGGTGCCAGACGTGTTTGGCGTCGATAGCGGCGATCTCGTCACGGGTCAGTGCCACAGGAATCCTCGCGGTCGAGCGACGACCCCGCCCAGCGGACGGGCTTGAACGCCGTTCAAGTTACCACCGGAGCTGCGCGCGAGCCGCATCCGTGCGAATTCCCGGCGCTCAGCGGTCGTCCAGGGTTATTCTTTGACTCCGTCAAAGATCAACCGAGTCGCACCGCAGGAACGGAGCCGTCGTGACCACCGTCGCCGCCACGGACATCGCCGCAGTCCGGGAATTCAACCGCCGCTACACCAAGGTCATCGGTGTGCTCCGCGAAGGCTTGCTGGACAGCGAGTATTCGCTGACCGAGGTCCGAATCCTGTTCGAGCTGGCCAATTCCGGCACCGCCGAGGTGGTAACCCTGCGCCAGACACTGGATCTCGACGCCGGCTACCTGAGCCGCATCCTGGCCCGCTTCGAGAGCGCGGGCCTGGTCCAGCGCAACCGCTCCGACAGCGACGGCCGCCGCCAAGAGGTCCGGCTCACCACCAAGGGCAAGGAAATCTTCGCGGTGCTCGACCAACGCTCCAGCGACGAGATCGGCTACCTGCTAACCGCCAAACCGCCCGCCGCCCGCGCCCGGCTGGTCACCGCGATGCGCACCATCCAGCAGATCCTGGACCATCCCGCCCACGCGGCGGCGGCGCCACCGTTCGTCATCCGGGCGCCGAAGCCCGGTGACTACGGCTGGGTCATCGAACGGCACGCCCGGCTCTACAGCGCCGAATACGGTTGGGACGGAACGTATGAGGAGTTGATCGTGCGCATCGTCGCCGACTACCTCAACGCCCACGACGAGCAGCGCGAGCAGGCCTGGATCGCCGAATCCGGCGGCGAGCCGGTGGGCAGCATCTTCTGCGTCGCCGAGAGCGAGACCACCGCACGGTTGCGGCTGCTGCTGGTCGAGCCAAGCGCGCGCGGACTCGGCGTCGGGTCCGCGCTGGTCGAGCAGTGCCTGCGCTTCGCGACCGCCGCGGGCTACCGCGAGATGGTGCTGTGGACCAACGACGTGCTCACCGCAGCTCGGCACATCTATCAGCGGGCCGGTTTCGAACTGGTGGAAGAGAGCCCACACCACAGCTGGGGTGCGGACCTGATCGGTCAGACCTGGCGGCGGTCACTCGAGTCACCCAAGTAGCACTGCCTGACTCGCGCCGAAAGACCTTGCGCGACATATGGAGTAGAGGCACCTCGATCGACGGCAGACCGAGCCCACGGCCTGTACACCGGATCGCGGGATAGTCACTGCGCGACGTCCGCCGCCAGCGCCTCGTTCACCAGGACCAGCGCCCGCCGCAGATCGACTAACCCGCCATCGCCCAGACTTCCGGCGATCATCTGCTCGATGCCCTGAATCCGTTGCGCCGCAATGCCGAGCGCGTCTTTACCGGCGTCGGTCAGCACGACCAGCCGCGCCCGCCTATCGGCGGGGGCGGCCCGCCGCCCCCCCCAAACCCCCCGCCCCCCATGGGGGGCCCGCCCCCCCCCCCCCCCCCGCCCCCCGCCCCCCCCCCCCCCCCGGGCGGGGATTCCGGAGCCGGGCGGGTCCAGAAGGCGGAAGAACCCCGAGGGCGCCCGGCGCCGCCGGGCGGCCGGCCCCGCGCCGCGAGTCCCGGG
>NZ_LT985361.1:2584692-2815251 GCF_900269665.1 Nocardia suismassiliense | reverse complement strand
CCGTTGCGCCGCAAGCCCGGGCGCGTTTTCCCCGGCGCCGGCCAGCCCGCCCGGCCGCCCCCGCCTATCGGCGGGGTCGCCCTGCCGCTCCACCAAACCGCAGCGCTCCAGATGGGTCACCAGCTCCCCCATCGCCTGCTGCGTCATGCCCGCCGACTCCGCCAGGGCGGTAATCCGTGAGCCGGCCGGATCAAGATGGCGAAAGACCGCGTAGTGCGCCGGGCGCAGCTGATCGTCGAGCCGCGCGCGCAGTTCCCGGTTCAGCGCGCGCTCGTAAGCGGTGGTCGCATGGCTCAGCAGTTTGAGCAGCGTGGCGTTCGGATCGACCGTTGACATATTGCGAAGGTTACCTTTATAAATTGGGTTATGGAAGACGGCACAACACTCACCTACCGCAACGGACATCAGGTCACCTTCGTTGCGAAGGGCGAGGACGAGCAGGGCCCGTATCTGCGGCTACACCATCGACTGCCGCGAGCCGAACGGCAGGCGGGCCCGCATTGGCACCCGGTGCTGTCCGAGCAATGGACCATTCGCGAAGGCCGCGCTCGCTTCAAGATCGACGGCGTCGAGCACCTCGCCGAACCCGGTGACACCGTGACGGCTCCGGCGGGCGTCGTGCACGAGTTCTGGAGCGAGGCGCCCGGCACCACGTTCGATCACGAGATCCGCCCGCCGCTGCGGCACTGGGAGATGTTCCAGCTCTGGCACAACCTGGACACCGCGGGCAAAACCACCCGCTCTCGGGTGCCACGCGACCCACTCGCGCTGGCATTGCTGTGGGATTACCAGGACGGCTACCTCGCCGGGATCCCGCGCTGGGCGCAGCGCGCCGTACTGGGCGGACTGGCCCGCCTCGCCGTCCGGCTCGGTTACTCGCGGCGCTGGCTGGACACCTGACCGGGTCCCCGCGGACCCGCCCGTCGCAACCGCCCCCGCCGAGTAAAACGCCGCTGCCGCTAATGTCGTTGCTATGGCTCAGCCCGACGCAGCGTCCGGTGACGCGACACCCCTCGGTGTGTGGCCCGGCACCGCCTACCCGCTGGGCGCGACCTACGACGGGGCAGGCACCAACTTCTCGGTGTTCTCCGAGGTCGCCGACGCCGTCGACTTGTGCCTGATCACCGGGGACGGCACCGAAACCCGGATTCCGCTCGACGAGGTCGACGGCTATGTCTGGCACGCCTACCTACCCGCGGTCGGACCCGGCCAGCGCTACGGATTCCGGATACACGGTCCCTACGACCCGGAACACGGATTACGTTGCGATCCGAGCAAATTCCTGCTCGACCCGTACGGCAAGGCCTTCGACGGCGAGTTCGACAACGACCCGTCGCTGTACACGCACGGCCTGGACTCGCTCGGCCACACCATGGCGAGCGTGGTGATCAACCCGTACTTCGACTGGGGCACCGACCGCGCGCCGAACCGCCCGTACCACGAGACGGTGATCTACGAGGCACATGTCAAGGGCATGACCGCGACCCACCCCGACATTCCGGAAGAGTTGCGCGGCACCTACTCCGGCATCGCGCATCCGGCCATCATCGAGCACCTGAAAGGCTTGGGCGTCACCGCGATCGAGCTGATGCCGGTGCACCAGTTCCTGCACGACACCGTGCTGCTCGACCAGGGCCTGCGGAACTACTGGGGCTACAACAGCTTCGGCTACCTCGCCCCGCACAACGAGTACGCCGCCATCAAACGCGCCGACTCCGCGGTGACCGAGTTCAAGGCGATGGTGCGCGATCTGCACGCCGAGGGCATCGAGGTGATCCTCGACGTGGTCTACAACCACACCGCCGAGGGCAACCACCGCGGCCCGACCATCAGCTTCCGCGGCATCGACAACGCCGCCTACTACCGCCTGCTCGACGACGACCCGTCGCACTACATGGATTACACCGGCACCGGCAACAGCCTCAACGTGCGGCACCCGCACACGCTGCAGCTGATCATGGACTCGCTGCGCTACTGGGTGCTGGACATGCACGTCGACGGCTTCCGCTTCGACCTGGCCGCCACGCTGGCGCGCGAGCTGCACGACGTCGACCGGCTGTCCGCCTTCTTCGATCTGGTGCAACAGGATCCGGTGATCAGCCAGGTGAAGCTGATCGCGGAACCCTGGGACGTCGGCGAGGGCGGCTACCAGGTCGGCAACTTCCCCGGCCTGTGGACCGAGTGGAACGGCAAGTTCCGCGACACCGTGCGCGACTACTGGCGCGGCGAGCCTGCGACGTTGGGCGAGTTCGCTTCTCGGCTCACCGGATCCTCGGACCTGTACGAGGCGACCGGGCGCAGGCCGAGCGCGAGCATCAACTTCATCACCGCGCACGACGGGTTCACCCTGCGGGACCTGGTGTCCTACAACGAGAAACACAACGAGGCGAACGGCGAGGACAACCGCGACGGGGAGAGCTGGAACCGGTCGTGGAACTGCGGCGTCGAAGGCGACACCGACGACCCGGACGTCCTCGCGCTGCGCGCCAGGCAGAGCCGCAACCTGCTGGCCACCCTGGTGCTCAGCCAGGGCGTGCCGATGCTCGCGCACGGCGACGAGATGGGCCGCACCCAGCACGGCAACAACAACGTCTACTGCCAGGATTCCCCGCTGGCCTGGATGGATTGGTCACTGATGCAGCAGAATTCGGACCTGCTGGAATTCACCCGCAACGTGATCGCGTTGCGCACCGAGCACCCCGTCTTCCGGCGCCGTCGTTTCCTCGACGGCAGGCCGGTGCGGTCGAAGGACCGCGCCCGCGACATCGCCTGGCTCACCCCGGAAGGCGCGGAGATGACCACCGCGGACTGGGACAGTGGCTTCGGCAAATCGCTGACGGTGTTCCTCAACGGCAAGGGTATTCACGAACCCGACCCACGCGGTCAGCGGATCACCGACGACTCGTTCCTGCTGTGCTTCAACGCCCACGACGAAGCCATGGACTTCACGCTGCCCAACGCCGACTACGGCCTGCAATGGACTGTCGCACTGGACTGTTCGACGCCGACCGGCCTGACCGAGGCGAGCTATCCCGCCTCGGCCACCGTTCCGATCGAATCCCGGTGCCTGCTGGTGCTGCGCCACGCCGGATGACCCGAACGCCCATGACCACACCGGAAGCCCCCGAGACTCACGTGACCGATCCGCTCTCGCTGCGCCGCACCACGGCCAGGCCGACGACGATTCGCAGCACCTACCGGCTCCAGCTCCGGCCCGACGCGCTCACTTTCAGTGATGCCCGCACGATCGCGGAATACCTACAGCAGCTGGGTACCTCGCATCTCTACCTGTCGCCGATCCTCACCGCGGCGCACGGTTCCAACCACGGCTACGACGTCACCGACCCCACCACGGTGTCGGCCGCGCTGGGCGGACCCGCCGGGCTCAAGGCGCTGTCCGACGAGGTACGCAGCCGCGGTATGGGATTGGTCGTCGACCTGGTGCCCAATCACGTCGGCGTGGCCGACCCACGGCAGAACGCGTGGTGGTGGGACGTGCTGCGCAACGGCCGCGAATCCAGCTTCGCCCACTACTTCGACATCGATTGGAGTCCGGGCAACGGTGCGGGCGGCCGCCTGGCTCTCCCGGTGCTGCAAAGTGAGAACGACCCGGCGGCACTCACCGTCGACCGCTCCGGCCCGGAACCGATGCTGGCCCTGCACGATCTGCGCTTCCCCATCGCGCCGGGCACCGACGGCGACAACGCGCTGCGCATCCACGACAAGCAGCACTACCGGCTGGTGAGCTGGAAGGCCGGGGTGTGCACCTACCGCCGGTTCTTCGCGGTCAGCAGCCTGGCCGCGATCCGCCAGGAGGACAACGAGGTCTTCGAGGCCACCCACCGCGAGCTCGCCGCCTGGTGCGAGCACGATCTCATCGACGGCGTGCGCATCGACCACCCGGACGGATTGTCCTATCCCGCCGCCTATCTCGCGCGGGTGCGCAGACTCATCGGCCCGAACCGGCTGCTGCTGGTGGAGAAGATCCTGGCCAACCGGGAGCCGCTGGATCCGACCCTGCCGGTCGACGGCACCACCGGCTACGACGCGCTGGCCGATCTCGGCGGCGTGCTCATCAAGCCGGAGGGCGAGCAGGCGCTGACCGAGCTGTCCAAGAAGCTGGCCGGCCACGGCAGCGACCGCGCCTGGATCGGCGAGACCGAGCACCGGATCAAACGGGCGGTCGCGGAAAACCTGCTGGCACCGGAGATCCGGCGCCTGGTCGCGGCGATCAAACGGGACGGCGGTGCGGAGAGCTTCGACACCATGGCGATGACCAACGCCACCATCGAGGTGCTCGCGTTCATGCCGGTCTACCGGGCCGACTACGCACCGCTGGCAGGCATGGCCGGCGCCGTCATCGCCGAGGTGGAGCGGCGCAACAGCGAACTCACCGCGCCGCTCGCGGTGCTGGTCGCCGCGCTCGCTGCGGACGGCGAGGCGGCGGTGCGGTTCAGCCAGGTCTGTGGCGCGGTCACCGCGAAGGCGGTGGAGGACACCATGTTCTATCAGGCCGCCAGACTGGTCTCACTACAGGAGGTCGGCGGCAATCCGGCCCGATTCGGCCACTCGCTCAACGAGTTCCACCTGTCCAACAGCGAACGCGCGCATCGGTGGCCTGCCACCATGACGACGCTGTCCACCCACGACACCAAGCGCGGCGAGGACGTGCGCGCCCGCATCGGCGTGCTCTCCCAGGTCGCCGACACCTGGGCGCAATGCGTAGAGGCGTGGGACGAGGCCGCGCCCGGCCCCGACGGCGCGACCACGTTGTTCTTGTTGCAGAACATGTTCGGCGTGTGGCCCGCCGACGGCAGGCCCGCCGCCTCCGTCCCGGGCCTGCGCGAGCGGCTGCACCTGTTCGCGGAGAAGTCGATTCGGGAAGCGGGCACCAAAACCTCTTGGGAGGAGCCCGATGCCGAGTTCGAGTCGGCGGTGCACAGCTGGATCGACACGGTGATCGACGGCCCGGTCGGCAGCGAGCTCGGCGACCTGGTGCACGAGCTGGCGCCGCACGCCTGGTCGGATGCGTTGTCGCAGAAGCTGCTCCAGCTCTGCGGGCCGGGTATCCCGGACATCTATCAGGGCTGCGAGTTGTGGGAAGACTCCCTTGTCGACCCGGACAACCGCCGCCCGGTGGATTTCACGATCCGCATCGGAATGTTGCAATCGCTCACCGGCACACCGGCATTGGACACCACTGGCGCCGCGAAGATGTGGATCGTCGCGTACGCGCTGTGGCTGCGCAGGGAGCGCCCCGACTGCTTTGTCGGGGGCACCTACCTGCCGCTGTTCGCCACCGGCGAGCAGGCGGGCAGGTTGGTGTCCTACGCCCGGGGCCGCGTCGGTGCGGCCCCGGAAGTCATCGTCGCGACCACCCGCCACAGTCTCGGCCTCGCCGAAACCGGTTGGGGCGACACGACCCTCGATCTACCGCAGGGCACCTGGACGGACCGGCTGACCGGTCATACCTTCCAGGGCCGGGCTCGGCTCGAGAAGCTCTTCGGCCTGCTGCCCGTCGCACTGCTCGTGCGCTGAGACCGCGCTGACCTTCTCCAGCAGTTCCTCGGGGAACATGCCGCCCAGCTGCGCGCGCCAGCGGCGCAGATTGGGCGGGTCGTAGCCCTCTTTCTCGTTGACCAGCGAGGCGAGCCGGATGCCCTGCTCGTGGCCGTTCGCGAGCTTGCGCCAGGAGTCCAGGTAGAACCGCGGGCTGCGCGGATTACGCAGGGTGCGCACCACATTCAAGAGGCGGTAGACGGGCTTCAGCGACGGATGCGGCCACATGTGGCGTTCGCCCATCGCCCGGCAGCCCTCGGACAGTTTGTCCAGCCGATCGCGATCGAAGGCGAGCCCGACGGATTCGGCTTCGCGCACCATCCAGCGCAGCGTGAGGTCGGAGAGGCCGCATTCCTTGTGCCCGCCACCGATATCGCTGTGCGCGCCCTCGAACCACACCTGCTTGACCCGTTGAAATCCCTTGCGGTACTTCACATCCGGGACGACGGGCACCTCCCACAGGCACGGCTCGAAATTGCGCCGCCGCTCGTCGATGGCCAGGGCCTGCCTGGCGCAGTGCACGCTCGGGGACAGCTTGACGTCATGGAACTTGTAGCGCAGCGAGGTCACGCCCGGCACGCCGAGCGCGCCGACGGTGTCGAAGACGCCGAGGAAATTGATCTTGGGTGCCTGCTGGTGGCAGTTGTCCCTGCGGAACTTCTTCCACCGCTCCGGGATCTCGCCGTCCGCCGGCAGCACTTCCTTGTAGATCTCCAGCGCGTCCGGGTACTTGCCGCCGATCATCGCCTCCGGCGTCAGCAGGCCGATGCGGTCGATCAGGCTGGCCAGGCTGCGCGCGGTGAACGCGCCCCGGCTGAAGCCGAAGATGTAGATCTCGTCGCCCGGCTCCCAGTTCAGGGCCAGGTGCCAGTACGCGGAGGACAGGTTCGCCTGCAGCCCGAGGCCGAACGCGCCACCCATCACCCGGTCGGCGAGGAAGCCGCGGGCGCCGGGCCCGGACACATAGGTGACCCACTGCTGGATCTTCTCCCCCGTCGGACCCGGCGCGTCGAACCGGATCGTCTGCGCGATCTTGATGATGTTCGAGACCGTGCCGCTCGACTCTGCTTTCCAAGTGCCGTCACAACACACAACCAGGCGTTTCATGAACCAAATCCTCCCGCCGGATTCCTGAGGAAACCCGCGTACTCGACTACTCGAATCATCGAGGGCGCGTGCGGCAGCGTTAATGAACAGCGCTTGTTTCAATCAGGTAGAGCCTGGCGAGAAGTGGGATATCCCCTGGTCAGAGCCAGGTGGGCTCGCCGAAAACAGCTCCGGAATCGTCGACCTCGGGAGATTTGTATTCGACGTAAGCATATTGGCGGATGGTGACCGGGCCGGTGCACGAATTCACCTTGATGTGGAAGTCACGGAAACTGAGCTGGATCAGCTTGCCGGGAATCATGTCCTTTTCCGCGATCGCGACTTCGCCGACGTCGCCGGGGGCGAGATTCAAGGTGGCGACCGGGTTCGGGTTGAAGCTCGGCTGCTGCCCGATGACGACATCGGGCGTCGCGCCGAGGGTGCCCGCACCGATGGTCACGGCGCAGCCCACGTGGTAGCCGATGCGGAGCTTGCCCGCCGTCGCACCGTCGACCAAGCCGTAGGCGATCGAACTGACCAGCGCCTCCCGGGTGGTCGCCATGAAGTTCAACGGCGGGATCCGGTAGATGTACTCCTCCCGGCTGCCGATGGTGAACTTCTTCGAGCTGCCCGGCGGGGTGAACGACTTCTCGTGCGGCGGCATGCTGATGACCTCGGCCTCCGCCGCCGGCGCCAGCGCGGCCACGGACGCGGAGGCCACCACGACGCCCGTCAGTGCCCGGACCGCCCTTTTTACATTCGACGCCATAGCCCAGACCTTAGTAGCAGGTAGCTATATCCCCTGTGTACGACACGACGGAACGGTGCGTCGAACGCAATGCCGACCGACCACTGATCACTCGTCCAGCAGACGGCTACGGTGTGCACATGCTCCAAGGAAGAGAAGCCGAACAAATCCAGATCGATCGGCTTCTCGCTGCGGCCCGCGACGGTCGCAGCGCCGCACTGGTGGTGCGCGGCGAACCGGGCATCGGCAAAACCGCACTGCTGGATTACGCGGCCGCGCAGGGCCTTCCGACGGTGCGCAGCGCCGGCATCGAGTCCGAGGCCGAATTGCCTTTCGCCGGACTGCATCTGCTGGTTCGGCCGGGAATCCACCTGCTCGATACGCTGCCCGACCGGCAGCGCGACGCACTGCGCGGCGCCTTCGGCCTGGCCGAGCACGACCCGGCCGACCGCATGCTCATCGGGCTCGCCGTGCTGTCGCTGCTGGCCGAGGAGGCGGCCGACGGCCCGCTGCTCTGCCTGATCGATGACGCGCACTGGCTCGACCGCGCGACGGCGGAGACCCTGCTGTTCGCGGCGCGACGCCTCGACGCCGAGGGCGTGGTGATGATCTTCGCGACCCGGACCGGCGACGCCGAGTTCCCCGCCCCCGGCCTGCCCGAACTCGTGGTGCCCGGGCTGCGTCAGGAAGCGGCGGCGGCGCTGGTCGACCGGCACGGCCCCGATCTGGCGCCCGCGCTGCGCTATCGGCTGCTCGCCGAGTCGGCGGGCAATCCGCTTGCCCTGCTGGAACTTCCGGCGGTGCTGGCCGCCGAGGCGCCGGACGCCGGGCTGAGCCCGCTGCCGCTGACCCAGCGCTTGCAGGTCGCCTTCCACGGACGGGTGAGCAAGCTGCCGCTGCCCACCAGAACGCTGCTGCTGGTCGCGGCCGCGGCGGGCACCGCGGAACTGGCGACGACGCTGCGGGCCGCCGCCGCGCTGGGCGCGCAGCTCGCCGACCTGCAACCCGCCGAAGACGCAGGCCTGGTGCACAGCGACGGACGAACCCTCACCTTCCGCCATCCGCTGCTGCGCTCGGCGGTGTACCAGGGTGCGCCGCTGACCCAGCGCCTGGCCGTGCACGGCGCGCTCGCCGAGGCGTCGACCGGGCCCGAGAACGCCGACCTGCGCGCATGGCATCTGGCCGCGGCGGCGACCGGGCCCGACGAGGCGACCGCGACGGCGCTGGAGGACACCGCCGATCGCGCGCGGAGCCGCTCCGGGTACTCCGGTGCCGTCACCGCCTACGAGCGGGCGGCCGGGCTGAGCACCGATGCGGCGGCTCGACTGCGCCGATTGGTGCTGGCTGCCGAAACCGCCGGCGAGGCCGGGCAATTGACTCGGGCGCGCACGTTGGCCGAGCGGGCCGGCGCGCAGACCACCGATCCCCTGCTCACCGCTCGCTTGCGCCTGGTCCTGGCGACCGCGGAGTTCGGCGTCGGCAAACCGCGCGCGGCGCACGAATTGTTCTTGGCCGCAGCGGATTCGGCGCGGACCGGTGATCCCGTGCGGGCGGCCCGCGTCCTGTCCCAGGCCGTGCACACCGCGTGGTATCTCGGCGCGGCCGAATTGGCAGACGTGGCAACCGCATTGACGGCGCTGTCGCTGCCGGACGACGAGCCGCTCACCCCGATCGTCGGTTACGTGGTCGCGGCCATCCACGGCCGGTTCACCGTCGACCTGCGCGCGGCCGCCGCCGAGGCGTGCCGTCGAGGCGCCGACACGCCTCGCGATCTCGTGCAGATGTGCGGCACCGGGCTGGTGGTCGGGCAGGACGAGCAGGTCACCGAGCTCGCGCAGACGCTCATCGCGCAATGCCGCGATCAGGGCCGGATCGCCCTGCTGCCCACCTTGCTGTTCTTCCGCGCCGAGGCCGAGCTGTTCCTCGGCCGGCCCCAGGAGGCCAGAGTCGCCGCGACGGAGGGGTTGCGGATCGCCGAGGACATCGGGCAGGGGCAGTGGATAAGTCAGCAGTCGACCTTCCTCGCCTATCTCGCCGCGCTCGAAGGTCGCGGGGAGCAGTGCCGTGAACTGGTCGATCGCGCGCAGGCGGAGGAGTTCGGCGGCGCGGCGGCGGCCGGGGCACAGTGGGCGTACTGGGCGCTCGGCGTGCTGGATCTCGGTCTCGGCCAGGTCGACAGCGCGCTGTCCCGGCTGGAAGCGGCGAAGAACGAGCCGATCCGTCATCAGGTGACCGGGCTCCGCGCGATACCGGATCTGATCGAAGCCGCGGTCCGGATGGGCAAGCCGGAACGGGCCGACGACGGGCTCGAACGTCTCGAGACCTGGGCCGCGGCGTCCCGGCAAAGCTGGGTGGAAGCACTGGCCTGCCGCTGCCGGGCGCTGATCGACGACGCGAATGCCGAGCAGCACTACCTCGCGGCGCTGCGGCTCGGCGGGCGGCCGTTCGAACATGCCAGAACTCAACTGCTGTACGGCGAATGGTTGCGCCGCAATCGCCGGAAGGCCGACGCGCGGATCCAGTTGCAGCCCGCGCTGGAGGTCTTCGAACGGCTCGATGCCGGTCCGTGGGCCGAGCGGACCCGCACCGAACTCGGCGCGCTCGGCATCGGTACGGCCACCCGGCCCGCGCACGGCGTGCTCGCCGCGCTGACCCCGCAGGAACTGCAAATTGTGCGGCTCGCGGCGCAGGGCATGTCCAACCGGGACATCGCGGCGCAGCTGTTTCTCAGCCCGCGCACGGTCGGGCATCACCTGTACAAGGCGTATCCGAAGCTCGGTGTGGTGTCGCGGGGTGAACTCGCGGAGCTACCGCTCGACGCGGACTAGCGGCCGGTGCGCTCGGCCGAGCGACGCGCCACGGCCAGACCGACAATCCAGCGGGTCGCGCCGACCGCAGCGGCGATCAACACCGCCACCTGCGGCGATCCGGTGATCAGCGCAAGAATCAGACAGGTCACCAGCCCGGCGGCCAGCGCCTCGAGCTTGTAGAGCGGCCACGCGCTGCCCGCGATGTCGATCGTCGCGGAGCGGGTCGGCGGGTGCACAACTGCCATCCAGTAAGGATATACGCACGACGAAGTTCGGTCTACCGAACTTCGGTGTCTCGGGGAACACAGTCCGGCGCGGCTACGATCGATGGTTATGCCACTGACAGGAGAATACGAACCGAGCCCGTCCGCCCAGGCACGCCAGCAGGTCGAAACGTATGAGAACTCCGGCGGCACCAAGGGCACCACGATGCAGGGCAAGCCGGTCATCCTGCTCACCACCAAGGGTGCGAAGTCCGGCAAGCTGCGCAAGACCCCGCTGATGCGGGTGGAGCACGACGGCGAGTACGCGGTGGTCGCCTCGCTGGGCGGCGCACCGACGAATCCCGTCTGGTACTACAACATCAAGGCCGAGCCGCACGTCGAACTGCGCGACGGCCCGGTGAACAAGGACTACACCGCGCACGAGGTCTTCGGTGACGAGCGCCAGCTGTGGTGGGACCGGGCCACCGAGGTCTGGCCCGACTACATCGAATACACCAAGAAGACGGATCGGACCATCCCCGTCTTCGTGCTGACCCCGCGGGACTGACCGCACCTTCCGCGCAGCACCGCCACCCGCCGCAGCAGCCCGACGCGGCGGGTGGCAGCATATTTCGGGTGTCCAATCCGCTTGATGTCATCGACGCACTGTCCGCTTCTCGTCCCGCGCTGAGCGCGGACGAGATCGACGCTGCCGCCAAGCGAATTGCCGACATTATCGAGCCGACTCCGCTGCAGCGCAGCGAGCGGCTCTCGCGGCTCACCGGAGCGAACGTCTACCTCAAGCGCGAGGACCTTTCCGCGGTCCGCTCCTACAAGCTGCGCGGCGCCTACAACCTGGTGGTGCAGCTGACCACGAGCGAGCGCGCGGCCGGTGTCGTCGCGGCCAGCGCGGGCAATCACGCGCAAGGTGTCGCGTTCGCCTGCCACGCGATGGGCATCAAGTGCCGCATCTACGTACCGACCACCACGCCCAAGCAGAAGCGGGACCGCATCCGGGTGCACGGTGGCGAATTCGTGCAACTGATCGCGGTCGGCGAGACCTACGACGCCGCCGCCGCGGCCGCCGCCGCCGATGTCGAGCGCACCGGCGCGACCATGGTGCCGCCGTTCGACGACGCGCGCACCGCGGCCGGGCAGGGCACCATCGCGCCGGAAATCCTGGAGCAGCTCGGTACCTCCCCCGACCTGGTGGTTGTGCCGGTGGGCGGCGGTGGCTGCCTGGCCGGCATCGGCACCTACCTGCGGGCACGGTCGCCGCGCACCGCGCTGCTCGGCGTGGAACCGGCGGGTGCGGCCTCGATGACCGCCGCGCTGGTCGCGGGCGGGCCGGTGACGCTGCCGGAGATCGACCCGTTCGTCGACGGTGCCGCGGTACGCCGGATCGGCGCGGTGCCCTTCGCGGCGATCGCCGGGTTCGGCGGCCGGGTGGTCTCGCACGCCTCGTTGCCGTTACTGACCACCACCGAATCCCCCAGCGGCGCAAGCTCTTTCCGGATGATGCAGGTCGACGAGGGTGCCATCTGCACCACCATGCTCGACCTGTACCAGAACGAGGGCATCATCGCCGAACCCGCCGGCGCGCTGGCGGTTACGGCACTCACCGAGCTCGCGGTGGAACCCGGATCGACGGTGGTGTGCCTCGTCTCCGGCGGCAACAACGATGTGTCGCGCTACGGCGAGATCATCGAGCGCTCGCTGGTGCACCGCGGCCTGAAACACTATTTCCTGGTGGACTTTCCGCAGGAGCCGGGCGCGCTGCGGCGCTTCCTGGACGAGGTGCTCGGACCGGACGACGACATCACCATGTTCGAGTACGTCAAGCGGAACAACCGCGAAACCGGCTCGGCGCTGGTGGGTATCGAGCTCGGGGCGCCAGAGGGCTTGGGCGCGTTGCTGGAACGGATGGCCGAGTCGCCGATCCAGTGCGAGCGGCTGGAGCCGGGCTCCCCGGCGTACCGCTATCTGACCTGAGCTAGGGCCTGTCGCAAAGTCCGGCCGGATGCATCCGGGGGCTGGATCGTCGCCTGGCAAGGCGGAGGAGTTGCCGATACCGGGTTTGTATCGGCGACGACGACAACGCGGCCAGGCGGCGATCCAGCCCCCGGAGGCGCCGGATGGGACTTNAAGTAACATAGTGATCGTGAGCTATGAGAATAGTATAAGAGGAAGAGGGTGGAGTGCAATTTTAAGGAGGGTAGTAAAGACAGTGGAAGAAAAGGGATGTTTTTTTTTTTTTAAAGAAGAGGCCGACATACGAGATCTAGTAGGGTCGGGGGGGCTCGGAGATGTGTAAAAGAGCCACCCCACCCCCCACCCCCCACCCCAAACTAGTGCACTACCCCCAACCGCCGCACCCTTTCTCGGGATCCACACCCACTGCGGCCCCCACAGTGAGTGCAAGTCCCGAGAAATGGTGCAGCTCCGCGCTCAGGCAAACCCAGCGATAGGTTCCCCGAACCACCCACCCGATCCCCCGCCGACTCCCATACTGGACCCGGAAGCGTGCCTGATCGGAAATGGGGCCAGCACTGTAACTGGCTGGGCATTGCCCATACAGGTTCGAATCCTGTCGCTTCCGCTACCTCACACGGCCAAACATCCGGGCCCGAGCAACGCCTTCAAATCACCCATCAGCGCCGACGACGGCGTAACCCGCAAGCTGTCATCGAGTTTCAACAACGTCGTCTTCTCCCGCGACCCCACATGCCGAACATGCACATCGGCAGTACCGGGATGCCGCGACAGAATCTTCTTGAATTCGCTGATCTTGTCCGGCGTACACATCCGAGTGGACATCACCACCGCGAGCGGCTTGGCGACACCGATCGAGGACAGGTCCGGCACGGCAAGATCGTTGGCGATCAACGAGATCCGGTCGTCGCGCACCGACACCCGCGCCTTGACCAGCACCACCGCGTCCTCGACCACATCCATGCCGTACACGGAGTACGCCTGCGGGAAGAACAGCACCTCGATGCCACCGGCCAGGTCTTCCAACTGCGCCGAGGCCCAGGCCAGGCCGTTCTTGTTGATCCGCCGGTTCACCGAGGCGAGGATGCCGCCGACGGTCACCTGGGTGCCGTCCTTGATGTCACCTTCGAGGATCGCCGGGATCTGCGTATCCGATTGCGCCGCAAGGACATGCTCGACCCCGTTGAGCGGATGCCCGGACACGTACAGGCCGAGCATCTCGCGCTCCAGCGCCAGCTTGTGCTTGGACTCCCACTCGTCGTCGGGAACCTTCACGTTGAACACCGACGACACCGACTCGTCGGCGTCGACCCCGCCGAACAGATCGAACTGCCCGATCGCCTCCGCCTTCTTGGTGGACATCACCGCGTCGATGGCGTCGGAGTGGATCAGCAGCAGCCCCTTGCGCGGATGCCCGAGCGAGTCGAATCCGCCTGCCTTGATGAGGGATTCGGTGACCTTCTTGGTGCAGGCCACCGCGTCGATCTTGTTCAGATAGTCGGAGAAGTCGGTGAACTTCGACTTCTCCTTGCGCGCGGCGATGATCGAGGACACCACGTTGGCGCCGACGTTGCGCACCGCGCCCAGCCCGAACCGGATGTCCTTGCCCACCGAGGCGAAGTTCAACTCGGACTCGTTCACGTCCGGCGGCAGCACCGTGATGCCGAGGCGACGGCAGTCCGACAGGTAGACCGCGGCCTTGTCCTTGTCGTCACCGACGGAGGTGAGCAGTCCGGCCATGTATTCGCCGGGATAGTTGGCCTTGAGGTAGGCGGTCCAGAACGAGACGAGACCGTAGCCCGCGGCATGCGACTTGTTGAACGCGTACCCGGCGAACGGAAGGATGGTGTCCCACAGCGCTTTCACCGCGGCCTCGGAGAAGCCGTTGGCGGTCATGCCCGCGTGGAAGCCCTTGTACTCGGCCTCCAGCACCTCGAGCTTCTTCTTACCCATGGCCTTACGCAGCGCGTCGGCCTTACCCATCGAGTAGCCGGCGACCTTCTGCGCGATGAACATGATCTGCTCTTGGTAAACGATCAGACCGTAGGTCTCCGAGAGGATGTCCTTGAGCGGTTCCTCGAGTTCGGGGTGGATCGGCGAGATCGGCTGACGGCCGTTCTTGCGGTCGGCGTAGTCGTTGTGCGCGTTCATGCCCATCGGGCCGGGGCGGTACAGCGCGAGCACCGCGACGATGTCGTTGAAGCCGGTCGGCTGCATGCGGCGCAGCAGGTCGCGCATGGGACCACCGTCGAGCTGGAACACACCGAGGGTGTCACCGCGGGACAGCAATTCGTAGGTGGCCGGGTCGTCCAGCGGCAGGGTGTCCAGGTCGAGGTCGATGCCGCGGTTGGCCTTGATGTTCTCCATCGCGTCACCGATGACGGTGAGGTTGCGCAGGCCGAGGAAGTCCATCTTCAGCAGGCCGATGGCCTCACACGACGGGTAGTCCCAGCCGGTGATGATGGCGCCGTCCTGGGCCCGCTTCCACACCGGGATGGTGTCGGTGAGCGGCTCCGAGGACATGATCACCGCGCAGGCGTGCACACCCGCGTTGCGGATCAGGCCTTCCAGTCCGCGGGCCGTCTCGTAGATCTTCGCGACATCGGGGTTGCTGCCGATGAGTTCGCGGACCTCGGCGGCTTCCTTGTACCGCTCGTGGTCGGGATCCATGATGCCGGACACCGAGATGTCCTTGGCCATGATCGGCGGCGGCAGCGCCTTCGAGATCTGGTCGGCGATGGCGAAACCGGGCTGACCGAACAGCACTCGGGCCGAGTCCTTGATCGCCGCTTTGGTCTTGATGGTGCCGAAGGTGATCACCTGGGCGACCCGGTCGCTGCCCCACTTCTCGGTGGCGTAGCGGACCATTTCACCGCGGCGGCGATCGTCGAAGTCGATATCGATATCGGGCGCGGACGGACGCTCCGGGTTCAGGAACCGCTCGAACAGCAGGCCGTGCGGGATCGGGTCGATATTGGTGATGCCCAGCGCATAGGCGACCAGCGAACCGGCCGCCGAACCACGGCCCGGACCGACCCGGATGCCCACCTCTTTCGCGTGCGAGACGAGGTCACCGACGACGAGGAAGTAGGCCGGGAAGCCCTTCTGCTTGATGACGTCGAGCTCGAAGTAGGCGCGGGTGAAGTACTCGTCGGGCACCCCGTCGGGGAACCGGCGCGCGAGTCCACGCTCGACTTCCTTGCGCAGGAACGAATTCTGGTCCTCGCCCTGGGGCACCGGGAATACCGGCATCCGGTCGCGGAACTCCCAGACGTCGTCGTAGGACTGCACCCGCTCGCCGATGGCCACGGTGTTGTCGCAGGCGCCGGGCACCTCCGAGTCCCACAGCTCGCGCATCTCCTCGGCGGACTTCAGGTAGTAGCCGTCACCGTCGAACTTGAAACGAGTCGGGTCACTGAGCGTCTTGCCGGTCTGAATACACAGCAGCGCTTCGTGATTGGTCGACTGGTCCTTGGTGACGTAGTGGCAGTCGTTGGTCGCGATCGGCGGGATGCCGAGCTTCTTGCCGATCTCCAGCAGGCCCTCGCGGACCCGGCGCTCGATGGACAGCCCGTGGTCCATGATCTCCAGGAAGAAGTTCTCCTTCCCGAAGATCTCCTGCCACTTCGCCGCCGCCTCCAGGGCTTCGCGATCGTGGCCGAGGCGCAACCTGGTCTGCACCTCACCCGAGGGGCAGCCGGTGGTCGCGATGATGCCCTCGGCGTACTGGGCGATGATCTCCTCGTCCATGCGCGCCCACTTGCCGAGCTGACCCTCCAGCGACGCCAGCGACGACAGCTTGAACAGGTTGCGCAGCCCCGTCGCGTTCTCGGCGACCATGGTCATGTGCGTGTAGGCGCCGGAACCGGAGACGTCGTCGCCCTTCTGGCTCGGATCGCCCCACAGCACGCGTTTGGTGTCGAACCGGGAGGCGGGCGCGATGTAGGCCTCGATCCCGATGATCGGCTTGATGTCGGCCTTCTTCGCCGAGTTGTAGAACTCGGAGGCGCCGTACATATTGCCGTGGTCGGTCATCCCGACCGCGTTCATTCCCAGCCGTTTCGCCTCCGCGAACAGGGGTGAAATTTTGGCCGCACCATCGAGCATGGAGTACTCGGTGTGGTTGTGCAGGTGAACGAACGATCCGGACGAGGCGGCCAAGACGGTCCTTCCTCCCAAGGTCTCGACGGGGGTTGGCTGGACCGATTCTAGGGGTCCCCACCGACTGGTTCGGACAGGCGCGCGGCGCCATCGTTGGTGTTCGGCGTGTCGGTGGCAAAGATCACCGGCGCGTCTCGCCGACCTACGGTACTTGCGTCCGAATTCCGCTAGTAGGGCCGGGTCGGCGTTTCCCGCACACGCGAAATTCGGCCCGATCCAATCGGAGTCGAGTGCGCTCGAACGCAACCCGGCTGCCCCCAGAATCGATGGCAACCTACAGCGGTTACCACCCTCGAAAGCGGGCACAGCCACAGCACATTCAACAGATACGAGTGTGCCAACCCATCGAGGTACTGATGAAGTCGCTCAAAGCACTGTTCGCCATTCCCGCTGTTCCCGCCGCCGCGGCAGCCGGCCTGGTCGCCACCGCAGCCCCGGCCGCAGCCCAAATCGTCGACCCGTTCGAGAGTGTCTACTCGCTGACGCAGGGGCTGTGCGTCGCGCAGGTGAGCTCCTCGGTCGTCAGCAACGCCTACCCGGAGCACGCGGGATTCACCGTGGCGACCAGCATGTACGGCGTCGGCGGCTGCAGCCTGCCGCTCACGCTGAACTGGCGCAACGTGGACACCGGTGAGACCGGCACGTTCACCGTGACCGCGCAGGGCCCCGGATATTGGAGCAACAGCGGGCGTTCCGCGTTGTTCCGCCCGGGCATCGGCAAGTTCACCGCCACGCTGACAGTCGGCGCGGCGCACATTCCGGAGCCCGGCACGGCCGAGTTTTGGGTCGACCGCTACGAGGGTTGAGCCGACCTCCGACCGGCACTTGCCGCCGGACGCCATAATCACCGGATGAACGCGCTGCCGGTGTGCCGGTTTCCGGGGCCACGATGACGACCACCGTCGTCGCCCTCGTCGTCTCGGCGGCACTGATCGCCGGTGCGCTGGTGATCTGGCCCCGAACTCGCCGGGTGGTGACCACCCCCGCCGAGCGCGCGGTGCATTCCGCGCTGCACACCGCCTCCCTCGCGGCGATTCCGTTGCGGCGCGGGCTCACCGAACAGTCGGCGCAGGAGTCCGCGCCGCACCTGCGGCTGCTCACCGGTGCCGAGGCGCTCGGCGTGGCCGACCCGGACGGCACGCTGCTCGCCTGGGACGGCCCGCATGCCGAACTCGCCGAGCACTTCACCGACGCGGCCAAGCGCGCCGTCGCCGGGGAACGTCCGGTGCTGGTCGCCGGTCCCGGCAGTGGCGAGCACGCGGGCCGCACGCTCATCGCGCAACCGCTGTTGATCGACAGCACCGGGGTGGCCGGGGCGATCGGCGTGGTCACCACCGGTCAACCCGGGCCTGGTTGGCTCGGCGCGGTCGCCGAGGTGGCCCGGTACGCCTGCGGCCAGCTCGAATTGGCCGAACTCGACGCCTCCCGGGCCCGGCTGGATCGCGCCGAAGTGCGCGCGTTGCGGGCTCAGATCAGCCCGCACTTCATCTACAACGCGCTCAACACCATCGCCTCGTTCGTGCGCACCGACCCGGACCGAGCTCGCGAACTGATCCTCGAATTCGCCGACTTCACCCGCTACTCGTTCCGCGCCGCAGGCGAATTCACCGTGCTCGCCGACGAACTGCGCAATATCGAGCGCTACCTCGCCCTCGAGCGCGCCCGCTTCGGCGACGCGCTCGACGTGCGCTTGCAGATCGCACCGGAGGTCCTCGGCGTCGTGCTGCCGTTCCTTGCCCTGCAACCCCTGGTGGAGAACGCGGTCCGGCACGGCCTCGCGGGCGGCACCCGCGGCGGCACCGTGAGCATCACCGCCACCGACGCGGGTACCGACTGCCTGATCAGCGTCGAAGACGACGGTGTAGGCATGGATCCGGAGCTGCTGCGCTCCGGTGCCCTCGACGCCATCGAAACCGGTAGCGGTCCAGCGGGTTCCGGCGAGTCGGCGCACGTCGGCCTGTCCAACGTGGACGATCGCCTGCGCGCCGCCTTCGGCAACGACTACGGCCTCATCGTCGAAACCGCCCCCGGCGCGGGGACGAAGGTGTCCCTCCGGGTCCCCAAATTCCGAGCGGGCATCCAAGCATGACCCGGGGCACCGACGACACAGCGTCACGCGACGTCCCCCGGCGACGCGCAGACGCGCACCGGGAACACAGCACGGCACAGCACCCGCCACCGAGGTGGAATCACCAGCTATCGCCAGCGAGCGAACCGAAGGCGCAGCGTGGCACGGCGCTTGCGAGCGAGCTGGCGTCGCGAGCCGCACGCCATGGCAGTGACCTGGAGTCGTGAGTGGCACATGATTGCGGCAAACAGCGAGAAGCTCGCACCGTGGTGTGCCACTCGATCGCACGTACGCGAGGTGAGGCGGGGACTCGGGCGAGGTGCGGGAACCGATTGCTTACGATGGAGCGGTTGTGACCCGGACCACTGATAAAGGGGCCGGTACCTTGCGTGTGCTGGCCGTCGACGACGAGAAGCCTGCTCTGGACGAGCTGGTGTATCTGTTGCGCGCTCAGCCCGGGGTCGGCGAGATCCACCACGCGGCCGACGCGACCACGGCGCTGCGGATGTTGCGCGCACACGCGGTCGACGCGGTGTTCCTGGATATCAACATGCCCGGTCTGGACGGTATGGAGCTGGCCGGCATCCTGTCGGAGTTCGCGAACCCGCCCGCGGTCGTTTTCGTGACCGCGCACGACGACCGGGCGGTGGCCGCCTTCGATCTCGGTGCCGTCGACTACCTGCTCAAACCGTTGCGCGAGGAACGGCTCGCCGAGGCGGTGCGCCGGATCGCGGCCACCCGCGGCACCCCGGCACCGGTCGCCGACGAACCGAGGGCCGATCCGAGCGAGGTCATCCCCGTCGAGCTCGGTGGCGTGACCACGCTGGTGCCCCGGTCGAGCGTCAGCTGGGTGGAGGCGGACGGCGACTACGCGCGCCTGCACACCAGCGCCGGTTCGCACCTGGTGCGGATTCCGTTGTCCGCGTTGGAGTCCCGGTGGCAGGATGCGGGTTTCTTGCGCGTGCACCGGTCTTACCTGGTCGCACTGCGGCTGGTGACCGGCCTGCGCACGGTCGGCACCGGGACGGTGGTGTGCCTGCGCGCCGACGGCAATGCCGGCGCGGTGGAGCTGCCGGTCAGCCGCCGACAGGTGCGCGAGCTGAAACAGCGTCTGGTGCACGGCCCCCGGCAGCAGTGGACCGGCCAATGACCGGACCGCAGCCCCGGCAGCGCGTTGTGCTGTCCGAACGTCGCGGCGCACGACGCGTGCGCACCAGGATGGAGGTGGTCGAGCAGACCGAGATCGGCGAGGCGCTGATCGGCGGCCTGATCCGGGCTCAACTCGGGCTCGCGTTGCGCCTCGGTTTGGTCATCGTGGTCGTATTGTGCGCGCTCCCTGTGCTTTTCGGGATCGGCTCGATCGGCTCGATCGTGGTGTTCGGCATGCGCCTGCCGTGGCTGCTGCTCGGCGTCGCGGTCTACCCGCTGCTGTACCTGGCCGGGCGGTTGTACGTCCGCCTGGCCGAACGCAACGAACAAGACTTCCTCGACCTGGCCGAGGACTGACATGCACAACCACCCGACAGACGGAGCCGCACACCTTTCGATTTCCCGCATACCGAATCGCATGCGAATCCGTGTGCTCGAAATCAAAAGGTGTGCGCATTGGCCAGCTGGTCGGGCGGGGGTTCGGTGACGGCGGGCTCCGTGCCGGTGCTGACCATGCTGGCGCTGATCTTCGCGGCCCTCGCCACCGTGGCGATCGGCGCTTACGGAGTTCGCCTGGCGCGCACCACCTCCGACTTCCTCGTCGCCTCTCGCAGCGTCCGGTCCGGCTGGAATGCGGCGGCCATCTCCGGTGAATACCTCTCGGCCGCTTCGTTTCTCGGCGTTGCCGGGTTGATCGCGAAGTACGGCGCGGACGCCCTGTGGTACCCGGTGGGTTTCACCGCCGGGTACCTGTCGCTGCTGCTGTTCGTCGCGGCGCCCTTGCGACGGTCAGGGGCCTACACGGTGCCCGACTTCGCCGAATTCCGTTTGGGCTCGGTCCGACTGCGCAGGCTGGCCGCGCTGGT
This sequence comes from Nocardia suismassiliense, assembly GCF_900269665.1. GTDB lineage: Bacteria > Actinomycetota > Actinomycetes > Mycobacteriales > Mycobacteriaceae > Nocardia > Nocardia suismassiliense. The sequence continues at coordinate 2,794,609 of NZ_LT985361.1, read as the reverse complement.
GGTGGTGCTCGTGTGCGCGGTGTATCTGATTCCGCAGTTCCAGGGCGCCGGGTTGACGTTGCATACGCTGCTCGGCGTGCCCGACTGGGTGGGTGCGGCGGCGGTGGGGTCGATCGTGATAGCGAACGTGGCGGGCGGCGGCATGCGGTCGATCACGCTGGTGCAGGCGTTCCAGTACTGGTTGAAGTTGACCGCGGTGGCAATTCCGGCGCTGGTGCTGCTCGGCCATTTCTTCGCCGCGGACCAGCAGCTCGGCGCGCCCGCTCCCCCGGTGGTCACCGAGCGCACGGTGGTGGACGTGCGCACCGCCGTGGTGGTGCAGGTCGCTGCGCCACAACAGGTTTCGATCACCGGAACACTCGACGACCGGCCGGTGGGCGGTCAGGTGCTGCTGGCCCCCGGCGCGCACAAACTTTCGGCGGGCACCGAATTGGTATTGGAGGCGGGAGCCGCGGTGCCGGTGGTGGCCGGAGCACCCGCGAATGGCGCCGAATGGCTGGAGCCGGGCGGCGGCTTCGGCGGCACTCATCCGACGTACCAGGTCTATTCGCTCATCATCGCGACCTTCCTGGGCACCATGGGCTTGCCCCACGTGCTGGTGCGCTTCTATACCAATCCGGACGGACGGGCCGCGCGAGCGACCGCGCTGGCGGTGATCGGGCTGGTCGGCGTGTTCTACCTATTCCCGGTGCTGCTAGGAGTTTTCGCGCGGCTGTACGTGCCACAGCTGCTGATCACCGGCACCTCCGACGCCGCCGTCGTGCTGCTGCCGGGCTCGGTAGTCGCCGGTCTGCCAGGACAATTGCTGGCCGCGCTGGTCGCCGCAGGTGCGATCGCGGCGTTCCTGTCCACCTCGTCGGGCTTGCTGGTGAGCATCGCGGGCGTGCTCAGCACCGACATGCTGCGCGGGCGGATCCGCGACTTCCGCGCCGCCGCGGTGGTCGCAGGCGCTGTGCCGCTTGCTCTTTCGCTCACGGTGGCCTCGCTGGACCTGTCGCGCACGGTCGGTCTCGCGTTCGCGGTGGCCGCCTCGACCCTGTGCCCGCTGCTGGTACTCGGCATCTGGTGGCGGGGCCTCACCGCGGCGGGCGCGGCGGCCGGGCTGATCGCCGGTGGGCTGGCCGCCGGTGGCGCGACGGTGGTTTCGGTGACCGGCGGGCTGTCCGACGAGGTGGCGGGCGGCTGGCCCGCCGCGCTGCTCGGCTACCCCGCGGCGATCAGTGTCCCGCTGGCGTTTGCGGCGATGATGCTGGTCAGCAAGGCGACTCGCGGACCGGGCCCACGCCGGGTCGGCCACATCTTCGTGCGCATGCACGCCCCCGAGCGGCTCGGCATGGGCGCCGACCGCGAACGCAGCCTGCGCTCCAACTGAGCCGGCGCACCGGGCCCGACCGTTCGTCGCATCGGAGCAACCGTTCACCGCACAATCGGCCGCCTTCCCGGAGTGACCCAGGCCACATCATTCTTTCCTCACGAACGCCTGGCTACCGTGCTGAACAAGTAAGCCATGTCACAAGCTAGGACGACCATGACAAGTACAGAACTCGACGGCAGCGCCCCGCGGCGCACGCCGAGTGCAGACGAATTCGTCGAAGTACAAGCCAGCCCGGACTTTCAAGAGTTACGAAACCGACTGCGCCGCTTCGTATTTCCGATGACCGCCCTGTTCCTGCTGTGGTACCTCAGCTACGTGCTGCTCGGCGCCTACGCGCACGACTTCATGGCGACGAAGGTCTTCGGCAACATCAACGTCGGATTGCTGCTCGGCCTCGGGCAATTCGTCTCCACCTTCGCCATCACCGCGCTCTACGTCCGGTTCGCCAACCGGGAACTGGATCCGCGTGCGGCGGCCATTCGCAACCAGCTCGAGGGGGGCCACGCGTGAATCACGTCAGCACCTACGCCGCCAGTGCCACCATCGGCAACCCGATCGCCAACATGGCGATCTTCGGCGTCTTCGTCGCGATCACCATGGTCGTCGTCATCCGGGCCAGCCGCAACAACGCCACCGCCGCCGACTTCTTCACCGGCGGCCGCGGTTTCTCCGGGCCGCAGAACGGCGTTGCCATCGCGGGTGACTACCTCTCCGCCGCAAGCTTTCTCGGCATCGCAGGCGCCATCGCGGTATACGGCTACGACGGGTTCCTGTACTCCATCGGGTTCCTCGTCGCCTGGCTGGTCGCCCTGCTGCTGGTCGCCGAGATGCTCAGGAACACCGGCAAATTCACCATGGCCGACGTGTTGAGCTTCCGGCTCAAGCAAGGGCCGGTGCGCACCGCCGCGGCGTTGACCACCCTCGCGGTCTCGCTGTTCTATCTGCTCGCGCAGATGGCCGGTGCCGGTGGTCTGGTCGCACTGCTGCTCGACATCTCCAGCAAGGCCGGGCAGGCCGTCGTGATCGCCGTGGTCGGCGTGCTGATGATCGTGTACGTGCTGGTCGGCGGCATGAAGGGCACCACCTGGGTGCAGATCATCAAGGCCGTGCTGCTGATCGCCGGTGCCGGACTGATGACGGTCATGGTGTTCGCCAAGTTCGGCTTCAACCTGTCCGGCATTCTCGGCTCGGCGCAGCAGCACGTGTCCGAGTCGACGAACAAGGGTGTGGCCGCCCGTGACGTGCTCGCCCCCGGCGCACAGTACGGCGGCAGCGCCACCTCGAAGATCAACTTCCTGTCTCTCGGTCTGGCGCTGGTGCTCGGCACCGCGGGTCTCCCGCACGTGCTGATGCGCTTCTACACCGTGCCGACCGCGAAGGAGGCGCGCCGGTCAGTTGTGTGGGCGATCGGTCTGATCGGCGCGTTCTACCTGTTCACCCTGGTGCTCGGCTACGGTGCCGCCGCGATCGTCGGCCCGGACCGGATCCTGGCCGCGGCGGGCGGGCAGAACTCCGCGGCGCCGCTGCTGGCGTTCGAACTCGGTGGCGTGATCCTGCTCGGCATCATCTCCGCGGTCGCGTTCGCCACCATCCTCGCGGTGGTCGCGGGCCTCACCATCACCGCGGCGACCTCGTTCGCGCATGACATCTACGCGGGAGTCATCAAGAAGGGCAAGATCGATGACGACAAGCAGGTGCGGGTCTCCCGGATCACCGCCGTCGTGATCGGCGTGCTCGCGATCGGCCTCGGCATCCTCGCCAACGGCCAGAACATCGCGTTCCTGGTGGCGCTGGCGTTCGCGGTGGCCGCGGCGGCGAACCTGCCGACCATCCTGTACTCGCTGTTCTGGAAGCGGTTCAACACCACCGGCGCACTGTTCAGCATGTACGGCGGCTTGATCTCCACCATCGTGCTGATCGTCTTCTCCCCCGCGGTGTCCGGCACCAAGACCTCGATGCTGTCCAACTTCGATTTCGACTACTTCCCGCTGTCCAACCCCGGAATCGTCTCCATCCCACTGGCTTTCGTGCTCGGCATCGTCGGGACCTTGCTCGGCAAGGCCGATGAGAACCCCGCCAAGGCCGCCGAGATGGAGGTCCGCTCGCTCACCGGCGTCGGCGCCGAAAGGGCGGTGGTGCACTGACCCCTGTCGGATAGTCGTTGTCCCCCTTGTGCTCTCGTTAGGAGATATCGCGTGACCAGCGCAACCACCGATGCCCGCGACACCACACCGGTGTCCTACCCGCCCAGCGAAACTTTCGTTGCGACGGCCAACGCCGATGCGGGCCTCTACGACCGCGCGGCAGCGGATCGGCTGGAATTCTGGGCCGAGCAGGCGAACCGGCTGTACTGGGAACAGCCGTGGACGCAGGTTCTGGACTGGAGTGGCGCGCCGGTCGCGCAGTGGTTTGTCGGCGGCAAGCTCAACGTCGCTTACAACTGCGTCGACCGGCACGTGCTGGACGGGCACGGTGACCAGGTCGCCATTCACTGGGAAGGCGAGCCCGGCGACTCACGCGATATCACCTACGGCGAACTGCGCGACGAGGTGTGCAGGGCGGCAAACTATTTGACAGAGTTGGGGCTGCGCGCGGGCGACCGGGTCGCCATCTACATGCCTATGGTCCCCGAGGCCATCGTGTCGATGCTGGCCTGCGCCCGGCTCGGTCTCACCCATTCGGTGGTGTTCGCCGGCTTCTCCCCCACCGCGCTGCGCCAGCGGGTGGACGACGCCGGGGCACGGCTGGTGATCACCACCGATGGGCAATGGCGGCGCGGCACCGCGGCACCGCTCAAAGCGGCCGTCGACGAGGCGCTCGGTGGTGCGCCGTCGACCGTCGAGCACGTTCTCGTGGTGCGGCGCACCAACATCGAGGTGCCGTGGACCGAAGGACGCGACCTGTGGTGGCACGACACCGTCACCGATGCCTCGCCGGAGCACGAGGCGCAGGCGTTCGATGCCGAGCACCCGCTGTTCATCCTCTACACCTCCGGCACCACCGGCAAGCCCAAGGGCATCCTGCACACCTCCGGCGGCTACCTCACCCAGGCGTCCTACACCCACCACCACGTCTTCGATCACAAAGCGGGACAAGACGTCTACTGGTGCACCGCCGACATCGGCTGGGTCACCGGACACAGCTACATCGTCTACGGACCACTGTCCAACCGCGCCACCCAGGTGATCTACGAGGGCACGCCCAATTCGCCGGACGAGCACCGGCATTTCCAGATCATCGAAAAGTACGGCGTCAGTATCTATTACACGGCACCCACCCTGGTGCGGACCTTCATGAAGTGGGGTCGCCAGATCCCCGACGCGCACGATCTGTCCTCGCTGCGCCTGCTCGGCAGCGTCGGTGAGCCGATCAACCCCGAAGCCTGGCGCTGGTACCGAGAAGTCATCGGCGGCAACCGGACACCGATCGTGGACACCTGGTGGCAGACCGAGACCGGCGCCATCATGATCTCGCCGCTGCCCGGCGTCACCGCGACCAAGCCCGGCGCGGCGATGGCACCGCTGCCCGGTATCTCGGCGAAGGTGGTCGACGACGACGGCACCGAACTCGACCGCGGCGCAGCCGGACTGCTGGTGCTCGACCAGCCGTGGCCGTCGATGCTGCGCGGCATCTGGGGCGACATGGAGCGCTTCCGGACGACCTACTGGGACCGATTCGCCGGTGACGGCTGGTATTTCGCCGGTGACGGGGCCAAGCTCGACGCCGACGGCGACCTGTGGGTGCTCGGCCGGGTGGACGACGTGATGAACGTGTCCGGCCACCGGATCTCCACCGCCGAAGTCGAATCCGCGCTCGTGGGGCACCCGGCCGTCGCCGAGGCCGCGGTGGTCGGTGCCACCGACGAGACCACCGGACAGGCCATCGTCGCCTTCGTCATCCTGACTGCCGAAGGCAAGGACACCGGCGACGCGCTCGTCACCGAGCTGAAACGCGCGGTGTCGCAGGAGATCAGCCCCATCGCGCGGCCGCGCGAAATCCATCTCGTCCCTGAGCTGCCCAAAACGCGCAGCGGCAAGATCATGCGCAGGCTGCTGCGCGACATCGCCGAGGGGCGCGAGCTGGGCGATACCTCGACCTTGGTCGATCCCAAGGTTTTCGAGGCCATCGCCCGCGGGTAGCACCCGCTCCCGCGACGGACCCGGCCACCCGAAATGGCGATGAGGGGACGGGTCCGTCGCCCAGGGAATCGAGGTCATGCCTGATCAGGCGGCCAGCAGTTAGGCTTCCGGTGTGCGAGTCACCGAGCTTCGCCTGTCCGCCGTCCTCCTGCTGATCGCCGCCTATCTGCTGGCCGGCATGCCAGGGGCGCAGGCGCAGATCGATCGGCGCTGCTTCACCAATGACGCGGGCACCCGCTGCTACTACCTGCATGTGCCGCCCGGTGCGACCGCGGGCAAACCGCTCATGGTGTATCTGCACGGGTGCGACGATCCGCTCGCCCACCCCCGGCCGTCCGGCTTCTCGCTCACCCGGGTGGCCGACGAGATGGGTTTCGTACTCGCGTATCCGCTGCAAGATCAAGCGGCGAACCGGCAGCAGTGCTGGAACTGGGACAAGGCCGAGAATCAGCAGCGCGGTCAGGGTGAGCCGTCCATCATCGCCGGTATCACCACCGCGCTCATCGAGCAGTTCCAGCTCGATCGCGCCCGCGTCTACCTCGGCGGCTACTCCGCGGGCGGCGCGACGGTCACCAACCTCGGCGCCACCTACCCCGACCTGTACGCGGCCATCGCCCCCATGGCGGGCGCGCCGTACCGAACCAGGCTCGACGGGCAGGCGATCATCGACGCGATGGGCCCCCGCGCCCGCCCCATGCCCGCCTTCTTCCTGCAAACCCTCTTCGACCAGATCAGCAACATCGTCATCGGACGCACGAACCTCGCCCAATGGCTCGCCGCCGACAACCTCGCCGACCCGGGTTCCGCACCCGCACTACCGACCAGCACCCAGGTTCTCGTCATCGGCCCCGGCCTGCCGATCCCCCTCACCGTCGAGCACTACGCCAGCCCCCGCGGCTGCGAACTGGCCCAATTCACCACCCCCCTACTCGCCGAGCACGCCCTCGGCGCCGGCCTGCTCCAGCAAGATCACGGCATAGAAATCCAACGCAACCTCATGCGTTTCCTCCTCGCCCACCGCATGCCCCCACCAGCCCAAACCTGCTGAAACCCCCAAACCCCCAGCGCCCCACCAAGATCCCCGCGCCAATCCGAGGTTTCCGATCCAATCACCATGGGGTAACCCACCTATCGGCGGACCCGGCCACCACAGCGTTGAGGGGGGCCGGGTCTGCCGCCGACCCCGCTACGTCAGATCGTCCGTCGTCCAACGCTTCTGGCAACTCCCGCCGAGGCCGGTCGGGTCAGGACCGAGACGAACCAATTCCTGAAGTATCTCCGAGGCGGGAATCCATTGCCGTCGCCGAGGTATGGGGACGATCTTCGCTACTGGACGGTGGTCCCGCCAGATTTCGATCTCTTCACCCGCTTCGACGCGGCGCAAGACCTCTGCGGTGTGATCGCGGAGGTCCTGGGCTGACAGTGCTGTCATGCTGCGACTGTAGCGCTCGCGACGGTCGTCGCAGTGGCAAATTTCAGCGCATGCCACCACAGAGCTGTCCCGGCTCTTCGGTTGCTCCCTATCGCACGAAAGGGGTTGTGGTGCGGGCGGTGCGGAGGGCGGTGGCCCACCAGAGGAGTTGGTCTAGGAGGGTGTTGACGGCTTCGTCCAGTTCGGGGTCGCGGCGGGGCCAGGTGCCGTCGGCGGCGAAGCGCTGCCAGGTTTTGGTGATGGTGATGGTGCGGCGGATGGGGACGGCGTTGAGTTCACCGAAGATCTGGCGGAGCTGGGTGGCGGCGTGGCCGCCGTCGGTGTCGCTGCCGTAGCCGACGACGGTGACTGGCTTGGCGGCCCATTCGGTGTCGAACCAGTCGATGGCGTTCTTCACCGCCGCCGGGAAGCTGCGGTTGTATTCGGGGGTGACGACGATGAAAGCGTCGGCGGCGGCGAGCCGGTCGCCGAGGGTCCGCACGGCGGCGGGGGCCGGTTCGTCGTGGCCGGTCAGCTGGTCGGGCAGGCCGGCGGCGGCGAGATCGATGCGGTCCAGGTCGAGGTCGCGGCGGCGGAGCCGACCGGCGAACCAGTCGGCCACCGTCGGCCCGAACCGCCCGGCGCGGGTGCTGCCGACGATCAGCGCCACCCGCAACCGGCCGGTGCCGGTCATCGGGTCGCCTTGACGGGGGCGTCGAGGAAGGCCGGGATCATCGGCAGCAGCAGTTCGGGCCGGTGCACCAGGGTGATGTGCGAGGTGCCGGGCAGGATGGCCAGCTGTGAATCCGGCAGTCCGGCGGGGCTGTCGCCCATGATGCCGCCGCCGAACAAGCGGAACATCTCGACCGCGTGCTCGGGCCGGATGATGTCGGAGTCACCGATCACCGTCAGCGTGGGGGCTTTGCTCTGGCGCACCGCGTCTGCCGCGAACACCGGACTGGCGTTCTGATCGTGTTCGGTCACCCGGGCCACCAGGCGCGGAAAGTCTTCGGGGCGCGGCGCGTTCTTCAGGTAGTCGTCGTGGAACGGCGAGCCGTGCAGCTGTTCGGGCTTCAGCTCGGCGAGTCCCTCCAGCAGACCGGGGTGCATCGCACCGGCGTCGAGACCGCCCGCGGCGAGAATCTGCTTACGCACCAGCTCGGGGTGGGTGAGCGAAATCTGCAGGGCGACACCGGCACCCATGCTGTAGCCGAAAATGTCGGCGCGCTGGACACCGAGTGTGCGCAGCAGTGCCACGGTGTCCTCGGCCATCTGCGGCGTGCGCAGCGGACGGTCGATGTCGGCGGTGCGGCCGTGCGCCTGCTGTTCGACGGCGATGACCTGGCGGGTCTTGGACAGTTCCGGGATCAGCTGGCCGAAGTCGGTGCCGATGCCGGACAACGCCCCGTGCAGCAGCACCAGCGGCGGCTGCTCGGTCGGGGTGCCGTGCACCTCGTAGTACATGTGCAGACCGTTCACATCGGCGTAGGCGCCGGGCTTGGCAGCCTCGGCCGGGACGTCGGCGGTGCCGCAGCCGGTCAGCAAGGCGGTCGCGGCGAGGGCGGCGGCGAAGAGGGTGGTGAGTTTCATGGCGGGCTCTTTCGGTGTGTTGTTTCCGTGTTGTCAGCAACTCTGACGGGCGCACCTTCCGGTTTGTTTACGGTGTGATTCCGCTGGACAACACCGTCGCTAAGCTGCCTCGTATGCGTTTCGGTGTGCTCGGTCCGTTGGCGGTCTGGACGGATTCCGGCACACCCGTGCCCATCCCCGGCACCAAGGTGCGCGCGCTGCTGGCGGACCTGCTGGTCAACGCCGGGCAACCGGTGTCCGGTGACCGGCTTATCGACGACATCTGGGCCGATGAACCGCCCGGCAATCCGGCGGGCACCCTGGCCGCCAAGGCGTCCCAGCTGCGCCGGGCGCTGGAGGACGCCGAACCCGGCGGCCGCCACCTGGTGGTCTCGCCGCCGCCCGGCTACCGGCTCGCCTGCACCGAGCTCGACGCGCTGCGCTTCCGCGCACTGGAGGCGACCGCCCGCGAGACGGCCGAACCGCGGGCCAGAGCCGAGGCACTGAGCGAGGCGCTCGGCCTGTGGCGCGGACCGGCGTTCGCGGACTTTCGCGACGCCACCTTCGCGCAGCCCGCCATCGCGCAGCTGGAGGAGCAGCGGCTCGTCGCGGTGGAAGAACTGGCCGAGACGCGCCTGTCGCTGGGCGAATACCGCGACGTTGCCAGCGATCTCGCCACCGTCGTCACCGAACATCCACTGCGCGAACGACTTCGCGGCGCGCAGCTGCGGGCGCTGTACGGTGCGGGACGACAGGCTGAAGCACTCGACAGCTACGAGGATCTGCGCAGACAACTGGCCGACGAGCTCGGCCTCGACCCGAGCCCGGAATTGGTCGCGCTGCAACGCTCGATCCTCGGCCAGGACCTCGAACTCGCCGCGCCACGGCCGGAAACGGTGCTGCGGCGGCGCAGTTCCAATATCCCCGCCCAGCGCACCGAGCTCATCGGCCGCGCCACGGATCTCGCCGAGCTACGCCGCGTCGTCGCCGATACCCGCCTCGTCACGCTGACCGGTCCTGGCGGGGTCGGCAAAACCCGGCTCGCGCTGGCCGCCGCGACCGCGCTCACCGACCGATTCCCGCATGGCACTTGGCTGGTCGAGTTGGCGCCACTGCAGCCGACCGCGGCCGACGGCGCGACCTTCCTCGTCGACGCGGTCTCCCAGGTGCTCGGCATCCGCGCAAGCGATGGCGCCGACCCGGTCGAGTTGCTGTGCGAGGTGCTCGCCGAGCAGGAACTACTGCTGGTGCTGGACAACTGCGAACACGTGGTGGAGCACGCCGCCGATCTCGCCGAACTGCTGCTCGGCGCGGCGCCGAACCTGCACATCCTGGCCACCAGCCAAGAGCAACTGCGCCTGCCGGGCGAGGACGTCGTCGCGGTCGAGCCGCTCGCGGTGCCCGCATCGCACGCCGAGGTCGCCGATCTCGAACAAACCAGCGCGGTACAGCTTTTCGTCGCCCGGGCCCGGGCGAGCGCCCGCGATTTCGTGCTCGACGCCGACACCGCCGAACCGATCGCGACGCTGTGCCGCAGGCTCGACGGCATACCGCTGGCCCTGGAACTTGCCGCGACCCGCGTGCGTGCGCTCGGCGTCCACGAGATGGTCGCCCGCCTCGATGACAGGTTCCGGCTGCTCGCTACCGGCCACCGTGGTGCGCCGCCGCGACAGCAGACGCTCACGGCGATGATCGACTGGAGTTGGGAGCTGCTCGACGCGACCGAGCAGGCGGTGTTGCGCCGGTTGGCTGTACATGCGGGTGGGTGCACCCTCGAAGCTGCCGAAATTGTCTGCGCCACAGGGCAGTTCGATGATGAGACGGTCGGCACCGACAATGCGCCGCTCGACGAATCCACCATCGCCGATGTCGTTGCTCGGTTGGTGGACCGGTCGCTCGTGCAGGCCGCGGGTCGGCGTTATCGACTGCTGGAGTCGGTCGCGGCGTTCAGCCTCGATCGGCTGGCCGAGGCCGGTGAGTTCGATGCGGTGCATCGGGCGCATCATCGGTATTACCTGACGCTGGCCGAGCAGGCGGCGCCCGAGCTGCACGGTGCGGATCAGCAGCGGTGGCTGCGGCGACTGGATGCCGAGGCCGCGAATCTGCGTGCGGCACTGGCCGGATTCGTTCGGGGCGGTGCCGCCGACGAGGCCTTGCGGCTGGTCAGCGCACTTGCTTGGTATTGGCTGCTGCGCGGGCGGTTGACCGAAGCCCGGCGCTGGTTCGACACCGCGCTGGCACTGGGTGGTTCGGCACGGCAGCGCGCCTCGGCACTCGCCTGGCGGGTCGGGTTCACCTTCCAGCAGGGCGAATTCGCCGACGGCGCGGCCAAGCGGCGCGACATCGCGGCCATGTATGACACCGTCGACGACCCGGCGGGCCGAGCACGCGCCGAACTGTTTCTCGCCTTCTCCGCGCTCGAATCCGGCGACATCCCGGAGCTGGAAGCCCTGGTGCACCAGGCGCTTCCGGTCTGCGAGCAGCTCGGTGACCGCTGGGCCGTAGCGTTAGGCCAGGTCTGCCTGGCCAAGGCCGCACACAGCCGCGTCGACCTGACCGCGCTGGAGCAGCACGCCCGCGCCGCCGCCCGGCTGTTCGCCGAGATCGATGACCGCTGGGGCAGACTGCAAGCCGCCGAGTGGCTCGGCGGCCTCGCCGAACTGACCGGCGACCTGTCCGGTGCGACCGACATCCACACCGAGGCGCTGGGTTTGGCACAGGAGCTGGAGCTGTGGGGTCAGGTGTGCACCCACCTCTGCTGGCTCGGCTGGATCGCCATGCAGCACACCGAGTTCGATCGCGCCGAAGTCCTCGCCGAGCAGGCCGTGCGGGTCGCCACCGAACACGGTTACGCGCCCGGTCGGCTCTTCGCCTCCGTCGTGCTCGCCTTTACCGCCCGCCGCAACGGCAAACCCGATGTGGCCGAACACATTCTGCGGGAGATTCTCGCCACCGCCCCGGCCGACGGTGAGGAGACACCGCTGTTCGTGCCCATGCTCCAGGTCGAGCTCGGCTACCTCATCGAACAACACGGTGACCCGTCCGCCGCCCTCGCCATGCACCTGATGGCACTCGACGGCGCCCAGCGCATCGAGGCCCCACGCGACACCACGTTCGCACTGGCCGCACTGGGATCAGCCGCGGCGGCCCTCGGCGAGTTCGACACCGCCGCCCAGCTTCTCGGTGCCGCCCACACCGTGCGCGAGGACAACGGCATCCCTGTCCTCCCCGCCGAGCGTCCGGACATCGACCTCCCCACCGCGATCACCCGGGCTGCCCTGGGCGAAGCCGCCTTTGACGCGGCCTTCACCACGGGCTCCGCACTGACCGTCCAGGCTGCCCGCGCCTTGGCCGCGAATGTTGCCGTGGCACCGGCACACAGCTAGTCACGATGGGTACAGCTGGACGCCGTTAGGTCGCAGTCCACCGCTCCGACAGCGGATCTCCGACGCGGGTGCGCCGACCGCAGCGCGGCCGACCGACCTGAGCCGCGATGCGCGGTGGCCGCCGTCGCGACCAGACCCGTACCGCAATAACACGACGACGGACCGGTGCCGCGAATATTCGATTGAACCGTTGGAGTGCCCCATCCCGTTGACAATGCGTGGAGCGGTACCGGCACAGCCCGCAGTTCCGGGTCGCTCCGGCCGTCCGACGACGGCCGCATATCGAGGAGATCCGTATGAAACGTCTCGGGCCGTGGCCCTGTGGCAACGGGACTTCAGCACCACATTTCTGATCGGAGATACACCATGTCCCCCGACAAATCGGCTTTCACCCGCCGCGGCGTGGTCACCGCAGGCGCCGTAGTCGCGGCCGCAGCGCTGACCGCATGCACTTCCGCCAAGGAAAACGCCTCTCCAGCATCGAAAGACACAAAGACGGGACCGAGTCAGTCCACCGACAACACCCTCGCCAAGACAGCCGACATCCCCCTCGGCGGGGGTGTGATCGTCGGCGACACCGTGGTGACCCAGCCGAGCGCAGGCAACTTCGTCGGCCTGTCCTCGGTCTGCACGCACGCCGGCTGCAAGGTCGCCTCGGTGTCCGGCGGCACCATCAACTGCACCTGCCACGGCAGCAGGTACCGCCTGGACGGCTCGGTCTCCAACGGACCGGCAGTCAAGCCGCTGCCCGCGAAACCCGTTCGGGTAGTCGGTGATTCGGTGGCTTCCGGCTAACCGAACAGCTCCCGCATCCGCCGATCCATCTCGTCGGGTGCGACGTCCTCGGTGTGCGTGGCCACGGTCCAGCGGTGGCCCCACGGATCCTCGAAGGCGCCGCTGCGGTCGCCGTAGAACTGGTCGGCCATCGGGCTGAGTTCCCGTGCGCCCGCGGCGATCGCGGCACCGAAGGCGGCGTCCGCGTCCTCGACGTAGACGTGCAGATTGACGGGCGTGCCGCCGACCTGCCTCGGGTCCCGGAAATCCATTTCCTCGGACGGGTCGCCGATCATGACGAGCGAATTACCGAACATCAGCTCGCAGTGCGCGACCTTGCCGTCCGGCCCCGGCATGCGCATGCGCTCCGATGCGCCGAAAACGTGCTTGTAGAAATCGATCGCGGCCGCGGCGCCGTCGATCGCGAGGCCCGGCGACAACACCGGGTAGCCGTCGGGCACTGGTTTGACATCAGACATGAGAAACCTCCATCGAGGCGGTGTGTCGGACCTGTCGAGCCTAGCTCCGCGACACCGTGCCCCATGGCGAATCCGCCCTGATCAAGGCCCCGAAACACCCTGTAGCCTGCGCACCTGGGCGGCGGTGAGATCGCTGAGCACCGCCGGCTCGACGGGTTCCGGCGCGGTCACCGCCACCTGTGCCAAGGTGCTGCCGACCTGCACGAGCGCGACCGCCGAATGCAGCGTCAACCCATCACTGCTGGTACGCACCTGAAAGGCGGTGACCGCGTCACCGCCCTGCGGCGACGGAAAACCACCGATCCGGTAATCCACCGCTATATCCGTGGCATCCGCACCGGAATAATGGGCGCACCGGCGCAACAACGCCTGCACGTCCGAGAACGCGGACGCGAGAGCTGCATTCGGAAAACTCGCCGCGTCGATATCGATGCTGGAGAAATTCGGGCCCGCATATTGAATAGACGCCTGAGCAAGCGCGCCCGGTCGCTGCGCACCCAGCGGCGTGAGCACTTTCGCGCATTCCGCCGGATCGGTCGGCGAGCCCTGCACCCCGGCGGGCGCCTCGGCCCTTGCGGGCAGCGCGGTGAAGTTCGGCGGCAGATTCTTGCTGGTCAGCAGCTGATCGCGCAGCCGATCGGCGTCCGCGATCAGCGCACCGGTCACCGGCGCGGCGGCCGTGACCGGACCCAGCGGCGGCAAGTCCGACGTCTCGGGCGCGGGCGACTTCGACGATCCGCACGCCGCAACGAGCGCGGTGGTCGCGGCGACGAGCAGCACGCCGCACCCGCGGGTCACTCGGTCCACGACACCTGCGTATCGATCGTCTGCTGCAACACACTTTCGGTGCGCGGGTCGCGATAGCCCTGGTGACCGCCGACTGTGATGGTGCCCGCGACCGGCAGCGGCAGTCCGAGATCGACGGTGATCGTGCCGGTGCCCTGCATGACGTAGTCCTGGATGTCGAGCTTGCCCGCGTTGTTGGGCAGGTTCCACACCGCCGACTTCGGCTGCTGGATGACATCGAGCTCGATGGTCAGCCGATCACCGTCGCGCTTGGTCAGCGTCGCGGTGGTCACCTGGTCGAGGGTCACCCCGCCGCTGATCTCCTGCCGCACCGTCCAGACCGCGCCCTCGCCGACCGGCTGATCGGGAAACGCGATCGAGCGGTAGACCGCCTGATAGAAGGCTTGTTCCAGCGCGGCGCGCGCCGGGTTGGAGGTGTCCGGCGACGGCTCGAGCCGCAGCGCGGTGATCGCGCCGAGGTCGCTGAGGTCGAATCCGGCGTGCGAACCGCCGGTCTTGGTGAGCGCCTTGGCCAGCGCCGGATCCGGCGTGGTGACGGTACCCAGCGTGAGATCGATGCCCTCGGCGTCGGTCTGCGCGGTCATCGGGATCGACAGGGCGGGCGCGGAGAAGTCGCGCGCGGGTTGATCGTTGATCTGCTGCGCGATCCGGTGCGAGGTATGCAGCGTCACCCGCTGCACGGTGCCCGCCGGGTAGTCCCGCCGCAGCAACGAGCGCGGCTCGGCCCCCGGCGCGACGACATTGGTGATCGCGGCCGGAATCGGCACGGACACTTCTTTGCCGATACCGAGGGGCTCGGTGCTCTCCGGCTCCGAGCGCGACTCAGCGCCACCGCTGCAACCGGTTCCGAACGCGGTCAGGCCGACCGCCAGCACTATCAGCAACACACCCGACCGCGCGAAGCGCGGGATATGGGGGGAAGACAACACCGTCACGAGCATCAGGGTACGACCGGTTCCTGAGTGTCAGCTGGGTCTTGCGGGTGACCACTGCACAAGGTGCCGGGTAGCTCGAGCGATGATGGTGCGTGTGAGTGACGACCCGCCGCCCGAGGAGAACCCAGCGAACACCGCCGAGGAGGCGACACCAGCGGCTCCGCCCCAGCGGCTGCGGACCTTACTCGTCATCGCGGTCATCCTGCTCGCCCTGGATCTGCTGACCAAATGCCTCGTCGTGGCGAACCTGCAGCCGGGCGAGCCGGTCTACCTGATCGGTGACTGGGCTCGACTGAGCCTGGTGCGCAACCCCGGAGCAGCCTTCTCGATGGCGACCGGCATGACGTGGCTGCTGACCTTGGTCGCCACGGCCGTGGTGATTGGCGTGGTGCGCATCGGGCGCACGCTGCGCTCCTTGTGGTGGGCGATCGGGCTCGGCATGGTGCTCGGCGGCGCGCTCGGCAATCTGGTCGATCGGCTGTTCCGGGCGCCGGGACCGCTGCAGGGGCATGTGGTCGATTTCCTCGCGATCGGCTGGTGGCCGGTGTTCAACGTGGCGGACTCGTCGATCGTCTGCGGCGCGATCCTGCTGGTGGTGTTGACCGTGTTCGGTTTCGAGCCGAACGGCACGCGCACCGGGCGCGACGAGCCCGACACCGCCACCGCCGACACCACCGCGAACAAGACCAGCGAAGGAAACACTGCATGAGGGAAACACGGACCATGCCCGTTCCCGACGGGCTCGACGGCATGCGGGTCGACGCGGGCCTGTCCCGGCTGCTCGGCCTGTCCCGGACCGCCGTCGCGGCGCTCGCCGAGGAAGGCTCCGTGCAGCTCGACGGCGTCGCCGCGGGCAAATCCGACCGGCTCGCCGCGGGCGCCTGGCTCGAGGTGATCTTCCCGGAACCCAAGCGGGAGCTCTCCATCGAGGTCGCGCCGGTGGAGGGAATGCGGATCCTCTACGCCGACGACGACATCGTCGCGGTGGACAAGCCGGTCGGCGTCGCGGCACACACCGGTGTCGGTTGGTCCGGGCCGACCGTGATCGGCGGGCTGGCCGCGGCCGGCTACCGCATCTCCACCTCCGGTGCGCACGAACGACAGGGCATCGTGCACCGGCTCGACGTCGGCACCTCCGGCGTGATGGTGGTCGCGCAGTCCGAGCACGCGTACACGGTGCTCAAGCGCGCGTTCAAGCAACGCACCGTGGCCAAGCGGTATCACGCACTGGTGCAGGGACATCCGGACCCGAGCAGCGGCACCATCGACGCCCCGATCGGGCGGGCCCGCGGCAACGACTGGAAGTTCGCGGTGACCGCGGACGGGCGGCCGAGCATCACGCACTACGACACGGTCGAGGCCTTCCAGGCGGCGAGCCTGCTCGACATCCATCTGGAAACCGGCCGCACCCACCAGATCCGGGTGCATTTCTCCGCGATCCGGCACCCATGCTGCGGCGACCTCACCTACGGCGCGGACCCGCGCCTCGCCGAACGCCTCGGTCTGGAAAGGCAATGGCTGCATGCCCGTTCGCTCGGCTTCAACCATCCGGCGGACGGTCGCTGGCTGGAGATCACCAGCGAGTACCCCGACGACCTGAAGCACGCCTTGGACGTCCTGCGCAATGCCTGACCGGCGGACGCTGCCGCTGGGCCAGCTCGCCCTCGCGGCAGCGGCCGTCGCCCTCGTCGTATTCATCGTGCTGCTCGGTGTGCTGAACCCGCCCCGCAAGGATGGTGTATCCACCGATCGGCTCGGTCCCGAGCAGGGTGAGCAGGTCGCGGATTACCTTGCCCGAGCGCGGGCTTCGCTGGCAGGCACGGACACCGCCGACCACTGGGCGCTGGTCTCGTTCACCGAACCTCTGGTGCCGGAACAGATTCCACGGCACAGCGGCGGCATGCGGATATCGCAAGTGCTGTACCAGGTTTCGATCCCCCGCGTGCAGACGCCGTTGGTCGCGGTCCCGGTCCCCCGCGGCGACGAGGCGGCCGTCAGCTCCGCCGAGTCGGCGGCCTGGCTGCTTCCGCGCACTGTCGCCGACCAGCGTGCCGCCGATATCAACGCGCTTTCCGCCGCTCGCCTCCGTTCCGGCTGCGCGTGCACCGTGGGTCTCGTTCTGCGCGGGCCACTGGACGGTCTGCGAAACCTCGCCGCGCAGAACGGAATCCGCGCGGTCCAGGCCCTGCCGTCAGATGCGATAGCCGACCGATTCGGCGTAGTGCCGCTGCTTCCCGACCAAGTGGATGTCGTCCGGCCCGGTCCTGACGACGGTCCAGTGCCCGACCAGTAAACCTGCCTGGAGCATCGGCAACCTGCACTGAACGTGTGGAACCGACCTCCGCCGGGATGACTCATCCCCGCTCCATCCCGGCGGAGGCCGGACATCACCGCGCCGCACAGTGATTCGTGTGCGCCGCGGTGACGAAGCGCGACTCGGCCACGGCGCGACCACATTTCGGTGGCACCAGGTCGGCACGTGCGACCCGGTGGCGGCACGGACGAGTCGCGGGGTTCGGGTCAGTCCGGCAGCTGCACAACGCCGTCCAGGTAGCGGCGGCACCGGCCGACGAGCAGCACCCGGTCACCGACGAGCTCGCAGCGCAGGCTGCCGCCGCGCCGGGAGAGCTGGCGGGCGGTGAGTTCGGTGCGGCCGAGTTCACGGGCCCACAGCGGAACCAGTTGGGCGTGCGCCGATCCGGTGACCGGGTCCTCCGGCACGCCGACGCCCGGGGCGAAGAAGCGCGAGACGAAGTCGGCGCTCTCGCCGCGCGCGGTGACGATCGCGCCCCGCGGCAACGGCGGGAAGGCGGTGAAAATCGGTGCGGCGTCGCGGACTTCCTGTTCGCTGCCCACCACGATGACCACATCGGTACCGGTGTAGGCGCGCACCGCGTGTACGCCGAGCGCGGCGACCAGCACCACATCGGGGGTCACCTCGGTGGCGGGCACCGCGGGCAGGTCGAGCACGAACTCGTCGTCGTCGGTGCGGTCCACGTGCAGCCAGCCGCTGCGTGTGAAGAAGCTCACTCGGTCCGCGCCCGGGTGCATGTCCTCCAAAATCTGTGCGGCACTGGCCACGGTGGCGTGCCCGCACATATCGACCTCCACCGCCGGAGTGAACCAGCGCAGGTGGAACGCGGGCCAATCCCCGGGCGGCGCACCGGCCTCCGGGGGTAACTCCGCGGTGTAGAAGGCGGTTTCGGCGAGGTTGTTCTCCTCGGCCAGGTGTTGCAGCAACGAATCCGGGAGCCACGACGAGAGCGGCATCACCGCGGCTGGGTTGCCCGAGAACGGTGCGTCCGCGAACGCGTCGATCTGGTGCAGCAGTACCTCCATATTCGGAGAAGGTACTCCAACACTGAATGATCGCCCCGCACAAGGGTTCTCGCGGCGCGGCGGGTCAGATGTCCAGTTTGTCAGGAACCGCCGTATTCGGGGTGGGGAAGAGCTGCGCTTTCTCCCCCAGCAGTGTCGCGCTCACCCACCACGCGATCTCGACGAGCACGATACCCACAGCGCCACAAATGAATGCGGCGGTGGTGAGCCCGACATTGGACGGGTCCAGTTTGAAGAACTCCCGGGTGAACGGAACGCTGAACAGGAAGATGTACGCGCCGACCGACACCGAGATCAGCACCACCTTCCACCACACGTACGGCCGGGCGACGATGGCGAGCACCCACACCGCGATCATGATCAGCGTGATCAACGCGGTGGTGCCTGCCTGCTCCTTCTGCTGGGCGGAAGCCTCCGGACCGGCATAGGCGATCAGGTAGGCGACGAAGGTCGCGACGCCGATCACCACGCCGGACGGAATCGCCAATCGCATGACGCGACGGACGAATCCGCTGCGGGCACGCTCGTTGTTGGGCGCGAGCGAGAGAACGAACGCCGGGATGCCGATGGTGAACCAGGCGGCGATCGTGACGTGCCGCGGCAGGAACGGGTAGCCGATCGGGTCGTAGCCGAAGATCTGCGAGCCGACGCCGGCGATGCCGATCAGGAAGGCGAGCAGCACCGAGTAGACGGTCTTGGTGAGGAACAGATTCGAGACCCGCTCGATATTGCCGATCACCCGGCGGCCCTCGCCCACCACGTACGGCAGGGTCGCGAACTTGTTGTCCAGCAATACGATCTGCGCCACCGCGCGGGTGGCCGGGCTGCCCGCGCCCATCGCGACGCCGATGTCGGCGTCCTTGAGCGCCAGCACGTCGTTCACGCCGTCGCCGGTCATCGCGACGGTGTGGCCGCGCGACTGGAGTGCGGCGACCATGGCCCGCTTCTGGTCCGGCCGGACCCGGCCGAAGGTGGTCTCGTGGTCGAGCACGTCGGCGAGTTGTTCGCGGCCCTCGGGCAATTGGCGCGCGTCGACCGCGTGGTCGCCGCCGGTGAGGTCGAGCGAGGCGGCCACCGCACCCACCGAGACGGCGTTGTCGCCGGAGATCACCTTGATCGAAACGTTCTGGCTGGCAAAGTATTCGAGCGTTTCCTTGGCGTCCGGCCGGACCCGCTGCTCCAGCACCACCAGCGCGGCGGGCCGCACGGTGCCCGGCGCGTCCGCCGCGTCGACCGGGCGGTCGCTGCGGGCCAGCAGCAGGATGCGCAGCCCCGAGGAGCCGAGTTCCTCTGCCACCCTGGCATCTTCGGACTTCGCGTCGAGCAGCACGTCGGGCGCGCCGAGCAGCCAGTCGCCGTGCTCGCCGTAGGAGCAGCCGCTCCACTTCTTGGCCGAGGAGAATGGCGCGACCGCGGTCCGCGTCCAGCCGGGCCCGTCCGGCAGCGCCTCGGCGATCGCCTGCACACTCGCGTTCGGGCGCGGATCGTCGGCCGCCAACGCGGCCAGGGCCTGTCGAATGTCGTTGTCGTCGAAGGAGTCCAGCGTCTTGATCTCGGACAGGCGCATGCCGTTCTCGGTGAGCGTGCCGGTCTTGTCCGCGCACACCACGTCGACCCGGGCCAGCCCCTCGATGGCGGGCAGCTCCTGCACCAGGCACTGACGCCTGCCGAGCCGGACCACGCCGACCGCGAAGGCCACCGAGGTCATCAGCACCAGGCCCTCCGGCACCATCGGCACCAGCGCCGCGACCATGCCGGTCACCGCGGGCCGCCACGACTCCTTGCTGGAGACCAGCTGGTTGTAGATGCTCAGCGCGCCCGCCGGGATGAGCAGGTAGGTGATCACCTTCAGGATGGTGTCGATGCCGCTGCGCAGCTCCGACTTGACCAGGGTGAACTTGCTCGCCTCGTCGGCCAGCTTCGCCGCGTAGGCGTCCTTGCCGACCTTGGTGGCGCGATAGCAGCCGCTGCCGGAGACCACGTAGCTGCCCGACATCACCTCGGCGCCGATCTGCTTGTCGATCGGGTCGGCCTCGCCGGTGAGCAGCGATTCGTCGATCTCCAGCAGCGAGGCCTCCGCGACCTCGCCGTCCACCACGATCTGGTCGCCGGGGCCGAGCTCGATCAGGTCGTCGAGCACCACCTCGCGCGGCGCCAGCTCGACGGACTTGCCGTCGCGGCGCACGGTCGGCTTGGCCTGGCTGACGATGGCCAGCTTGTCCAGGGTGCGCTTGGCGCGAACCTCCTGGATGATGCCGACCGCGCTGTTGGCGACGATCAGCAGTCCGAACATGCCGTCGATGATCGATCCGGTGGCCAGCACCAGGATGAACAGCACGCCGAGGATGGCGTTGATCCGGGTGAAGACGTTGGCCCTGACGATGTCGCGGACCGAGCGGCTGGCCCGGTCCGGCACATCGTTGGTGAGCCCGTCGCGGCGACGTTGCTCGACCTCCGCCGCGGTCAATCCGGTGGCAGGCGCGGCCTGCACGCTAGTCGACATGACCGCAAGGCTACGTGAGAAGTAGCGTCGGAAGCGTGCAGCGAAGCAGGACTATCCCGGGTGTTGCGTTCGGTACGAGCGCGTTCTTCCTCTGGGGTTTGTTCCCCGCTTTCTTCGGGTTGCTGGCGTTCGCCAGTGCAGTCGAGGTGGTTGCGCAGCGGATTCTGTGGACGTTGGTGTTGGTGCTCGCGATGCTGCTGGTGAGCGGGCGGTTGCGCGAGCTACGCGGCATCGGCGCGCGGATCTGGCGGCTGGCCGCGGTGGCGTCGGCCGCGATCGCGATCAACTGGGGTGTGTATGTGTTCGGTGTCACCTCGGGTCACGTCGTGGAGTGTGCGCTCGGGTACTTCATCAACCCCTTGGTGACCGTCGCGTTCGGGGTGCTGATCTTTCGCGAGCGGCTGGCGAAGGCGCAGTGGGCCGCGCTCGGGCTCGGCGCCGCGGCGGTGGCGGTGCTCACCGTCGACTACGGCAGGCCGCCGGTCATCGCGCTGGTGCTGGCCTGCTCGTTCGCGACGTACGGCCTGGTGAAGAAGGTGATCCCGCTGGACGCGGTGCGCGGCATCGCCGCCGAGGGCGTGGTGGCCGCGCCGTTCGCCCTCGTCTTCGTGATCGTGCTCGCTCTGACGGGGCGCAGCGAATTCGGTTCCAGCACAGGGCATGCCGCGCTGATGGTGGCCACCGGTCCGGTCACGCTCATCCCGCTGCTGCTGTTCGCCGTTGCCGCCCAACGCGTTCCGCTGTCCACCATGGGGCTGCTGCAATACCTCACCCCGGCCCTCCAGATGGCCTGGGGCGTCGCCGTCGCGCACGAACCGATGCCCGCCTCCCGCTGGGCCGGCTTCGCCCTCATCTGGACGGCCCTGGCCATCTTCACCGCCCACGCCCTCCTGCGCGCCCGCCGCACCCACCGCGAGGCCCGGACCAGCACCGTTACCGCCGGATCGCACTCCAAATCGGGGGATGCCTAAATGAGCTACCAGGCGGTGTTGATGTGGCCCGGGGTCCAGGTGCCCCAGCGTTGGGTTTCGTCGATGGTCACCTTGGCGGGTTGGGCGTTGGGGTCGAGGGGTAGGTACTGCTCGATCGAGCCCCAGTCCCGGTCCCAGTCCTGGTCCAGATAGGTGGGTAGCGCGCGGGCGGTGAAGAGCAGCTGGGTCCAGCCGAGTGGACCGCCACCGTTGTGGTCCTGCCACAGGTTGGTGATGGTCGCGCCGTTGCGGTCCGGCAGGATTCGGTAGGTCGGCAGGTCGCCGACGCCCGCGTGCGTGGGCACCAGGTTCTGGCAGGGGAAGTTCAGCACGACCTCCCAGTCCAGCAGCACCGGCGTCCGCGAACCCACCACGGCCGTCATGGTTTTCGTCTGCGGCACCCGCGGCGGAGTCACCGCGAGCCACTGGTCCTTGCCGAGATCCTTGTCGCTGGCGACGATCCGGACGACGTCCGCGTCACCGGGCAGCTGGTCCAGCGGGACACGCATATTGCGCCACGACGGGGATGGCCCGATGTCGATCGGGTCCACACTGCCGAGCGCGACCGCGGTGCCGTCGGATCCGGCGCGGCCGTACTCGAGCCGCAGGTCCTGGCCGGGGTGGACGATGCCGTCGCTGTCGACGTGCCGGATCCGCCCGGCGACCGCGATCGAGATGATGTCGCCGCGACTTCCGTTGGTGGCGTTGGGAAGTCGGTACCACCCCGTGGTCAGCTCGGCGGGCACCTGGTTGCCTTCGCGGTAGCTACCGAGCACGGGCGTGGTCGCCGGGTCGAGTCCGAACGGCAACGGGACACTGCTGCCGTTGATACCCGCGCCCGACGTACCGGCCTCGGACCCCGGCGATTTCGAACCGGCCTTCGGATCCGCCGTATCGTCGGAGTCGGCGCTGGCGACGGAATTCGCCTTGCCCGTGGTGGATTCGACCTCATCCGAGGTGAGATCAGTAGCCACCCCGTTCGGAGTGAAACCGGTCGACTCGGCACCGGCGAGTGCGGTCGCGGCATCGCCGGCCAGCGGCGGCAACACCGACGCGTTGGGATCGGTCTCGATCAGCACCTTGTCGGCGAGGCCGCAGCCGCCGGAAAACGCGGCGGACAGGTTCGATTGCGCCATCGAATACGACGGATACTGCGCCACAGCCGCTTTCGCGAACGACAGCACCTCGAACGCCACCATGGCGGCCGCGACGACGGCAAGCACCGGAACGCGGGCGATCCGCCCCGGCACCGAGCCTGCGCGTGGCTGTGTCTCCGGCCGAATGTGGAACCAGGCCGCGACCGCGAGCGCCAGCACCGAAAGCCCGGCGGCGAAGGTCGACAGCCCGAAACCGGCGAAGGTCGGCGGCTTGTCCCACCACGGAATCCCCCACGCCGACACGTACCAGTAGCCGTTGGCGCCGACGAAGGTCAGTGCCAATGCGAAGAAGACAGCCGTGGCGAACAGTGCCCGGTTACGCAGCGGGCGCATGACGGCGGGGCTGATCGAGACGGCGGTGAGCGCCGCGACACAGGCGGCCAGCCCGGCGAACACACCGAACTGGTGGGTCCACTTCGTCGGGGAGAACATCATCAGCACCATCGCGGCGACGGTGATGCCGACGAGCCTGCGTCCCGGTCCGAGGGCGGTCCCCGGAATGCGCCCGCCCCGGCGCAGCATGGTGACCACGCAGACCGCCAGGCCGAGCAGCAGCATGAACATGCCGAACCGCCGGGTGAGCCAGCCGTCGGCGTTGATCTGCAACAGGTACTGGTAGCGCAGGAACTCGAAGAACCAGGACTCGCCGGGGCCGATTCGCCCGTGCACATAGAACATTTCGAGCGCGCCGGCCAGGGTCCGATCCGCGAAGACCACGGTCAGCACCGCCAGTCCGGCGGCGAGCAACGGCAGCAGCAAGGCGAGGTAACCGGCGCTCTTGGCCCGCTGCACGATCACCGCGGTGACGGTGCGCGCTCCGGCCGCGAGCGCGCCGACGCAGATCAGGCCCGACGGTGCGACGGTCAGGGTCAGGGCCGCGATGATGATCGCGAACGCGTAAGGCAGCAGCCGACGGGTGGCGATGGAGCGTTCGACCGAGGCCCAGGTGAGGATCACACCAAGTGCCACAAAGGGTTCCGCGCGCAGACCATTGTTGTACGGCATCCAGAACGCGAGAAAGACCAGTGCGCTGGTCCACACCACGATCTTGTCGAAGCGCAGGGCGATGCCGAGCCGGGGCAGGATCTCGCGACTGATCACCCACCAGGTGAAGACGCCGACGAGCAAGGTGGGCAACCGAACCCAGGGGCTCGCCGACGACACATGGGTCAGCAGCGAGATCATGTCGGTGTACGGGGTGTAGAACGGTCCCTCGTCGACGCTGAACCAGCGGTAGTAATTCGACATGAACCCCGAGCTCTGCGAGGCGCGAGCCATGCCGAGGATATAACCGTCATCGGAGGTATTGGCCCCGATGAAGTGCCACACCAGCAGCGTGGCGAACACCACGTAATCGGCAGGCTGCAACCGCCACCACCGGGTGGGCAGGAACCGCCGCGACTTTCGCCCGTCCGCACTGTCCAGGCGGTACAGCGCGACCAACGCTACGAGCGTCGCCAAAACGGCCAGCACGATCGCGGCCAACTTCAACGGTGTCGGCGAGGCCGAAAAACGGGAATCCACTTGCACATTCACCTGCAAGCCCGCCGGCGCCGCACCGGTCAGGTCACTGAAAACACCGACAACCTGTGGGCGGATGTCGGTGGTGAACTCCTTGCCCGAATCCGCGACACCCGTTGCGGTGACCGTGGTCCGCTGGGTATCCATCGTGACGTGGATCGCGCAGGATCCGTTGCGGACCGCGCTCAGCGGCGACGACCACAGCAGCGTATTGCGTGACACCACGTCGACCCGGCCCGCACGATCCGCGGCATCGGGCACGACTTTGACGACGAATCCGTAGCGCTCCAGGTCGGGCGACTGCCGCGGAATGGTCGACACCACAACACCACCCGAGTCGGCGAGCGCGTCGAAGGCGGCGCACGGTATCTCGGCGGAGAGATCCATCGGCGCGTAGGTCAGCAGCGGCGCCGTCACCGAGGTGACCGCGGCGGTCTGCGGCCACGCCACACTGGATTGATCCTGCTCGACCGGCAGGAACGGAATCGACGCGGCGGCGAGCATGGCCAGCAGCCCGCTGACGATTGCCAGCAACCTGATTCGGCGAGCGACACCGCGGTGCGCTCCGGAATCCTGCGGCTCCTGGGGTGCCGACGGTTGGGCGGATTCACGCACAGCGTCACTGACAGTCACGACGCTGGATGCTAGCGCGTAATCATCGGATGACACAGAGTCCCAGCTATCGGCGGTCGAATCACGTACTCAGCCTGCACATTCGGTCATCGACTCGAACGGAGGTCGTTGTCGCGGCCGGCTCGCTGGGAGCCGGCCGCGGCGGCACGAACTAGCTGCAGGCCGTGGAGGTCTGGCCCAGGTTGGTCAGCATGGCGCAGGCCCAGGACTTCTGGATCTTCCACTTGCCGTTGTCGGCCACGAAGGGC
Source organism: Nocardia suismassiliense (assembly GCF_900269665.1). Classification (GTDB taxonomy): domain Bacteria; phylum Actinomycetota; class Actinomycetes; order Mycobacteriales; family Mycobacteriaceae; genus Nocardia; species Nocardia suismassiliense. The sequence goes on along the minus strand of NZ_LT985361.1, from coordinate 2,769,362 downwards.
ACGTCGACGAGGTTCTCCTGGCCGTTGACCACGAACTTGGCCTTGGCGTTGACGCTGTCGCCGAACTCGGTCACGTCGGTGACCTCGATCTTCACGTCGGCACCCTTGGCGGCCTGCGAGAGGCGATCCGGCAGGGTCGGGTCGGCCTCGGCGCCCTGGACACCGTCCAGCTTCTCCGACGCCGGCACCGCCGGGTCCAGCGCGCGGGCCAGTGCGGCGTTCAGCTCCGCGACTGTCGGGACCGGCGGCAGGTTCGCGGCGGCCGACGCCGACGCCTTGGCGCTGGTCGACGTCTTGGCGGCCGGCTTGCTGTCCTTGTCGTCGCCGCACGCGGTCATACCCAGCGCGGCAACGATGGCCAGGCCGGCGATCGCGATGCGTCCAGTCTTACGAAGCTTCAACTGCTCGTCCTTTGCGTTCGAGTAGGTCCGTGTCATGTCCACCAATGGCAGCCTCCACCCGACCGGCGGCGCTGCACGAGCTCCCAGGCTACCGGCACAGAGGACCACCGCGTGGACCCACACGGGACTGACTGATGTCGTCGGCAGCGAACGTACGCGGTGGGCTCGGCGATGTCGAGCGCTGCGCCGACCCCGTCACCACAGACTGTGCAGCGGATCGGCTCTGCGCAGACCCGGGTCGTCGGCGGCGAAGGTGCGGGCCGGGCCAGGGCCGGTCGAGCGGGTCTCGAATCGTACGGTGACCACACCGTATCCACCGCCTTGCACCCAGCCGTGGCCGTACTCGGAGTGCTCGACGTCCATGCCGGGATGCCAGAGCGGAACCGACAGTGCGGTCGCGAGCGGCGCGGTCGCCGGTGCCTCTTCCGCGTCCGCTGCCACGTCGGCCGGCGCGGCGGCCTGTTCCCAGACACCGTCCTCGGCGACCGGCGCCTGATCCAATTCGGGAAACAAGGACTCCTGCCGCACCGTGGACAATCCGCCGTAGCCGACCCCGACCAGCCGGATCGGACCCAGCTCGGTCGGGTCGATCGCGGAACGCTGCGCGGCGGTGGACAGCGTGGTGAGGTCCTCGGTCGCGTACGGCAGCGTGAACGAGCGCGTCACGATGCTCATATCCGACTTCTTCAACTTGAGCACCACCGTGCGGGCGGCGCGCCCGTCGGCGATCAGGCGACGATGCGCCGACGCGGCCATCGCCTCGATCGCCGGGCGCAGCTGCGCGAGGGTGACGATGTCGGTCTCGAAGGTGGTCTCGGCGCTGATCTGTTTGGCCTCGGCCCGTTCGGCGACCGGGCGATCATCGATACCGCGTGCGAGGCGATGCAGTGCGGCGCCGACCGCACCGCCCAGTATCGATATCGCCTCCGATTCCGGCAGCGCGGCGAACGCGCCGACCGTCTCGATGCCGAGCGAGCGCAGTTTGTGCTCGGCCACCGGGCCGATCCCCCACAGCTTGCGGACCGGCAGCGCGGACAGCATCTCTGCTTGTTCAACCGCCGAAACCACCCGGATCCCATCGGGTTTGGCGAGGCCGGAGGCGATCTTGGCGAGTTGCTTACCGGTGCCCGCGCCGACGGACGCGGTCAGCCCGGTGCGTTCGCGCACCGCGGCGCGCAGGTCCGCACAGAACTCGTGCACCTCGGCCACCGTGGCGCCGGCCAGTTCGGCGGGTTCGCCGAACGCCTCGTCGAACGACAGCGTCTCCAGCACCGGGATCCGGCTGCGCAGGGTGTCGAACACCTGCCCGCTCAGCACGCCGTACACCGCACCGCGCGGCGGCACCACCACCGCGGTGACGCCGATCAGCCTGCGCGCCTGATGCATCGGCATCGCCGAACGCGCGCCATACACTCGCGCCTCATAACTGGCGCCCGCGACGACACCGCGCCCGCCGATGCCGCCGACGAGAACCGGGCGCCCGCGCAACGTGGGACGCGTCAACTGTTCTACGGACGCGAAGAACGCATCCATATCGATGTGCAGTACCCAGCGCCGGGAAGTGCTCTGTGCGTCGGCGCGGGCCAGTGGATGCTGCTCACTCACCGTGGTTTCGCCGAAGGTTTTCTGAACTGCGGTAAGCGCACCGGCAGCACGTCGGCGGTGCGCTGCACGAACTCCCCCAGCCAGGCCGGATCCGCCGCCCCTTCCGCAGGCACCCGGTCGGCGACGATTGCCTTGTCCGTACTCACCTTCGGAAATCTACGCCCGCCCACCGACAGCATCTGGCAGGCGCCGACGCTGTGTGGTGACTGCGGACTAGCTGTCGGTTTCCTGCCGCGATCCGAAGTGATGCAATTTCGACATTGAACGCACAACCAGCCCACGACCTGGGCAGATATCACAAGAACGAGCGCACTACACGGTTTCGGTAAACAGTTGACGAAGCGCGGGGACCGCCCTTGCCGCACAGCTTCATGTGTGATGATCGGACCTATGAAGATCCGCAAGGCCGTGATCCCGGCCGCCGGTATCGGTTCCCGGCTCCTCCCGCTGACCAAGGCCATCCCGAAGGAGATGCTGCCGGTCGGCGACAAGCCGGTCATCGAACATACGGTCCGCGAGCTGGTCGCGTCGGGCATCACCGACATCACCATCGTGGTCAGCAGCGGAAAATCGTTGATCCAGGACCACTTCCGCCCCAACCCCGCGCTGGTGGCCCAGCTACGCGCGGACGGCAAGACCGCCTACGCCGACGCGGTCGAAGAGGTCGGTGAACTGTCCAGGCTCGGCCACATCACCTACCTCGACCAGCACGGCCCCTACGGCAACGGCACCCCGGTCCTGAACGCGGCCCGCAACCTGGGCGACGAACCGATGCTGGTGCTGTGGCCCGACGACGTGTTCGTCGCCGAGGTGCCGCGCGCTCAGCAGCTGATCGACGCCTACGAGGCCACCGGCGCGCCGGTGCTCGCGCTGATGCCGATGGACCCGGCCGAGTCGCAGCGCTACGGCGTCCCGGTCGTCGCCGACGATCAGGGCCACGGCCTGTTGCGCATCACCGGCCTGCGGGAGAAGCCGAAGCCGGAGGACGCGCCGTCTGACTTCGCCGCGATCGGCGGCTATGTGGTCACCCCAGGCATCATCGACGAGCTGCGCGCCCAGACCAAGGCCTGGTACGAGCACCGCTCCGGCGAGGTCTACCTCACCGACGCGATCAACGTGCACGCCGCCGACAACCCCGTCTACGGCCAGGTGATCCGAGGCCGCTGGTACGACACGGGCAACCCAGCCGACTACCTGGTCGCCCAGTTCGCCTCGGCGCTGGCCAACCCGCAGTACGCCCCGCTGCTGCGCAGCCTGGTCGACGAGAAGGACTGAGCCGCACACATCCTGATGTCCCGCAGACCGAATCGCACGCGATTTCCGGTGCGGGACATCAGCGGATGTGCGGCTAGAAGCGGCGGATCGCGTAGATGTCGAACTGCTTGAGCGGGCTGAGGCCGACGGGCACGCCCCAGTCGTAGGCGTTGAAGATCTGGCCGAACCCGGCGTAGATGCCGACGTGTGAGCCGTCGGTGTTCAGCACCACCACGTCGCCGGGTGAGAGCGCGTAGTACGGGACGGGTGCGCCCGCTCTGGCCTGTTCCCAGGTTGTGCGCGGAATGCGGACGCCGACCTGGCGGAACGCCCATTGGACCAGGCCGGAGCAGTCCCAGGCGAACGGGCCGGTGCCGCCCCACTCGTAGGGCTTTCCGGTCTGCGAGACGGCCGCCGCCAGCGCACCCACCCCGTTCGAGCTGGGCAGCGGGATCGCGCCCGAACCGGAGGCGGACAGGGATTGGGCGCTCCCGGTAGCGCTGCCGGTGTCCGACCAGCCCGGACCCGCCAGGATCAGGGTCGCGGCGGTCGCTAGGAGGAATCCGAAAGCGATGCGACGCAAGGGTTTTCTGTTCACGTGCTCGTCCCTTCCGGCGGCCCGGCGCGCGGGCCACCATCCGGCGGTCCCGGCTGACGCCTGGGTCGAGCAGCGCCACAGGGGCCGCAGCCGCCGTGTCCGGCGCACAAACACCTGGCACAGCGCGTTCAGGTAGGACAACTCACGAACTCACTACTGCCCCAGAAGTCGATCTCCGCAACAGCAGCACCATGTTCGATTCTGCCGTGCCGCTTGAACCTGCAACCCCAGTTCAGCAAATTTCTGGCATGTGATCTACATCACATATCATTCGACCGAGGGTTGGTCCGCGCCCGATTCAGCAAGGGCAGCGCGCACCAAGGAGCGAGCCGCCCAGCTCATCGTCTCGGTGGCCGCCGCGACATCGAGCCCGCAGGTATCCCGGGTCGAGACCAGGGCCTCGATCCCGAAGACCAGCGTCACCGCGTTCACCAATCGCTCCATCCGCTCCGCCGACAGCGTGTCCCGCAACGGCGCCAAGGCGACCCGCGCCATCTCCAACCGGGTCACCCCACGCACCGGAACCCGTTCCGCCTCAGCGACATCGACCTGACTGAACCAACGATCAAGGGTTGCTCGCAATACGCCACGCCACACCACTTCGTCCGCGAACTGGAAGGCGCAGACCTCGCGCACCACCCGGTCGATGCGCTGCTCCGGATCCTCGGGCAGGTCGTCGAGGAAGTCCGGAACCCCGCCGGTGGTTCCGGCCTGCCGGGTGGCCATGTCCGACCACAGCGACTGCGGGTTGGGGAAGTACCGGTACGCGGTGGCGGTGGAGACCTTCGCGGCCTCGGCGACCTCGGCGATCGAGGGCGAGTGACCGTGGCGAGCGAGGTCGAGCGCGGCGGCGAGCAGGGCTTCCCTGGTGCGCATCTTCTGATTCTTCGCTCGGTCGCTATTGAGAATCTCGTCTCGCCGTGAGAAAGTCATCTCACCACGATAGCAGATTCTCACTTTCAGGAGGGCGTGGGCGATGACACGTGAAGAGATGGACGAGCTGTTCGAGCGGCACTGCGCGGCGGAGGCCGCCAACGATGTCGACGCGATCATGGACACCCTGGCCGCGGAGGTCGAGCACGACGCCGTCGGCGATCCGCAGGGCACTCTGCGCGACCCGGCCGCGATCGCCCAGCGCTACCGCGCCCTGTTCGACGCGATCAGCGAAGACAAGATGGAGACCGTGCACCGGTACTACGGTGCGGACTTCTTCGTCGACGAATCCCATTGGTACGGCCGGGCGACCGGCACGTTCCTGGGCATCCCCGGCGGCAACCGCCCCATCAATTTCCGGATACTGCATGTCTGCGAGATCCGCGACGACAAGATCAGCCGGGAGAACGTCTGGCTGGACACCGCCGCGATCATGCAGCAGTTGACGGCGCCGGTCTGATGGGCGCCTACAAAGCCGCCGAACGCGGGATCACGGTGCGGCAGCGGAACAAGCAAGGGCGGGACCATCCGGTCCCGCCCTTGCCGTTCGACGTGTCAGGCCTTGGTGACCTGCGCCCGCACGCCACCGACCAAATCGGCGGCGTCAGCCCCCGCCTCGCCGAAGGTGAGGGTGGTGGCGAGGATCTCGCCCGCGATGAGCTCGCGGTGCGTTTCGGCCCATCCGGCCCGGTCAGCCGGTACCTCGAGCAGCACCGAGATGCGGTCGGAAACATCCAGCCCCAAGGACTTTCGGGTCTCCTGCAGATCGCGGATGAGGTCGCGGGCCCAGCCCTCGGCCTCCAGTTCCTCGGTGACCGCCGAGTTCAGCACCACCAGGCCGGCATTGCCGGGCAGGGCGGCGGTGGACTCGGGTTCGGCGGCCACCAGGCGCTGCGTGTATTCCTCGGGGAGCAGGGCGATTCCGGCGGCGGTGACGACACCGTCGGCGTCCTCGGACCACTCGCCGGCCTTGACCGCCTTGATCACCGTCTGCACGTCCTTGCCCAGGCGCGGGCCTGCGGCACGGGCGTTGACGACCAGCTCGAACCGGCCGTGTACGGCGACGTCGGTGGTCAGGTCGACCTTCTTGACGTTCACCTCGTCGGCGATGATGTCGGCGTAGGGCGCGAGCCGCTCGGCGTCGGCCGCGGCGATGGTGACCTCGGCCAGCGGCAGCCGCACCCGCAGGTTCTGTGCCTTGCGCAGGCTCAGCACCGTCGAGCAGACCACCCTGGCCTCGTCCATCGCGGCGACCAGCTCCGGATCGGCGGGCAGCTCAGCGTCTTTGGGCCAGTCGGTCAGGTGCACCGACTCGCCGCCGGTGAGCCCACGCCAGATCACCTCGGTGATCAGCGGTAGCAGCGGCGCGGCCAGCCGGGTCACCACCTCCAGCACCGTGTGCAGCGTGTCCACCGCATCCGGCTCCTCGCTCCAGAAGCGCGAACGCGACCGGCGCACATACCAATTGGTGAGCGCGTCGGCGAATCCGCGCAGCTGCTCGCAGGCCCCGGCGATGTCGTAGGTCTCCAGCGCCTCGGTCATCGCGTCGCGGGTTTGCGCGAGCTTGGCCAAGATGTAGCGGTCCAGCACGTTCGGCGAATCCGTGCGCCAGGTCCCCGGTTTCGAGGCATACAGGTTCAGGAACGTCCACGCGTTCCACAGCGGCCGCAGCGCGTGGCTGACGCCCTCGCGGATGCCGCGCTCGGTGACGATCAGGTTGCCGCCGCGCAGGATCGGCGAGCTCATCAGGAACCAGCGCATCGCGTCGGAGCCGTCCCGATCGAACACCTCGTTGACGTTCGGGTAGTTGCCCTTGGACTTGCTCATCTTCAGGCCGTCGTCGCCGAGCACGATGCCGTGTGCGGCAACGGTTTTGAAGGCATGGCTGTCGAAGAGCGCGGTCGAGAGCACGTGCAGCGTATAGAACCAGCCGCGGGTCTGCCCGTTGTACTCGACGATGAAGTCACCGGGGAAGTGGCTATCGAACCACTCCTTGTTCTCGAACGGGTAGTGCACCTGGGCGAACGGCATCGAGCCCGACTCGAACCAGCAGTCGAGCACCTCGGGCACCCGGCGCATGGTCGACTGCCCCGTCGGGTCGTCCGGGTTCGGCCGGGTCAGCTCGTCGATCATCGGGCGGTGCAGATCGTCCGGGCGCACGCCGAAGTCGCGTTCCAGCTCGTCGAGCGAGCCGTACACGTCCATCCGCGGGTAGTCCGGGTTGTCGGAGACCCACACCGGGATCGGGCTGCCCCAGTAGCGGTTCCGGCTGATGTTCCAGTCCCGCGCGCCCTCCAGCCACTTGCCGAACTGGCCGTCGCGGATGTGCTCGGGCACCCAGCTGATCCGCTGGTTCAGCTCGACCATCCGGTCGCGGAACTTGGTCACCGCGACGAACCAGGACGGCACCGCCATGTAGATCAGCGGCTGGCCGGAGCGCCAGCTGTGCGGGTAGGAGTGCTCGATCGTCTCGTGCCGCAACAGCTTTCCGGCGGCCTTGAGGTCCTTGATGATGACCGGGTTGGCGTCGAACACCATCAGGCCCTCGTACGGCGGCACCATCGAGGTGAACTTGCCGCCCGGGTCCAGCGGCTGCACGATCTCGATGCCGTTGGCCGTGGCGACGTCCATGTCCTCCTCACCGAATGCCGGTGCGAGGTGCACGATTCCGGTGCCGGAGTCGGTGGTCACGTAGTCGGCGTTCAGCACGCGGTGCGCGCGCGGGTGGCCGGCGAAGAAGTCGAACGGCGGCTCATAGGACAGGTCGGTGAGCGCGGCGCCGTCGTACTCGCCGAGTGTCTCCGGCTCGTCACCGAATTCGCGGGCGTAGTGCGACACGCGTTCGGCCGCCAGCAGATAACGCTTGCCGTCGGCGGCGCGCAGGTGCACGTAGCGGATGTCGGGGTGCACGGCGATCGCGAGGTTCGACGGCAGCGTCCACGGGGTGGTGGTCCAGATCAGCGCGTTGGCGCCGTCCAAGGCGTGCAGCGGATGCTCGGCGGGGACGCGCAGCACCATGTCGACGGTGACCGCCGGGTCCTGGCGCATCTTGTACGCGTCGTCGAGCCGGGTCTCCTGATTCGACAGCGGCGTCTGCTCATACCAGCTGTAGGGCAGCACCCGGAAGCCCTGATAGATCAACCCCTTCTCGTGCAACGACTTGAACGCCCACATCACCGACTCCATGAAGTCGAGATCGAGTGTCTTGTAGTCGTTGTCGAAGTCGACCCAGCGCGCCTGACGTGTCACATAATCGCGCCATTCACCGGTGTAGCGGAGCACGGAAGATTTACAGGCCGCGTTGAATTCGGCAAGGCCCATCTCGTCGATCTGTGATTTGTCCGTGATACCGAGCTGTTTCTCCGCTTCGATTTCCGCGGGCAATCCGTGACAGTCCCAGCCGAATCGCCGGTCGACCCGCTTGCCGCGCATCGTCTGGAAACGCGGTACCAGGTCTTTGACGTATCCGGTGAGCAAATGCCCGTAATGTGGCAGACCGTTGGCAAACGGCGGTCCGTCGTAGAAGACGAACTCCGCTGCCCCGGAACGGTTTTCGATGCTCGCGCGGAAGGTGTCGGCGGCCGCCCAGGCGTCTAGCACGCGGCGCTCCATCGCGGGGAACGCCGATCCCGTGCCGACACCGAGGTCGACGCGCGGGTATCCGCTGTTGCTGGAAGTTTGGTCCGCCATCGCGGGTGCGTCTCCTCGTGCCGTTTACGTTGGCACGGGGACGATGCCGACGCCGGTGCGTCGATACCGCGGTACCACCCCGCTTGTCCGGCCAGAGCGGCCGAACCTCTCGTTGTGAGCTGTGACGGGCTCACCCGTTCGGTTCTACTGGGCACCGCCGCCGAGCAGGCCGCGGGTGCTGTTCTTCCGAAGGCTCCCCGGTGATGGCCGGATCAACACCATGTTCATGTTTGATTCTAGCCAGTGCGGTCAAACCTGATTACGGTGCCGCCTATCTAACGCTTGGCGTGGCGCCCCGGCGGTGGCGCGGCGTCTTCGTCCGGCCTACGCATAGACAGGGCACTGACCAGTAGCAGCACGGCGCCGAGCACGCAGACCAGGATGCAGCCCCACGCCCAGATCACCGATCCGGTGGTGAGCGCGGCTACCAGCAGGGCGAAGCCGACGGCGGCAAGAACGAGCGTCAAGACGAGCATGGTGTCCCCAGGCGGCTCGACAGTTTCTTCAATTGTACGAACTGTGGTGCGCTCGAGGCGAGCGGCTTACTTGCCACCCTTGGCGAACGAGGCGGGCTGCAGATTGTTGGCCGTGTTGGCGTCGGCGAAGGCCTCGCCACCGTCGACCGGAACCGCCGAGCCGCGGTTCTCCAGCTCTTCGAGCTGCGATTCCAGGTAGGACTTCAGCCGCACCCGGTACTCGCGCTCGAAGGTCTTGAGCTGTTCGATCCGGCTCTCCAGCACGCTGCGCTGCTGGGTGATGGTCGCCATGATCTCAGTGTGCTTGCGCTCGGCATCGGCCTGCAGGGCGTCGGCTTTTTCCTTCGCCTGACGCAGCTGGTTGTCCGAACGGGACTGCGCGTCCGACAGCATCGCGTCGGCCTTCTGGCGCGCGTCGGCGATCATCGCCTCTGACCGGGTCCTGGCATCGCCGACGAGACGCTCGGAGTTTGCCCGCGCGTTCGACAGCAGGTTTTCCGCTTCGACCTTCGCGTCGCTGGTGAGCCGATCCGCCATCTCCTGGGCGAGGCTGAGCACCTTGGCGGCCTGCAGGTTGGCGTCCGCGCTGGGGGCTTCCTTCGGCGGGGCCGGGGCGGGCATCGGCGCGGGCGGGGCCTGCTGCACCGGCGGCTTGATCGGCTCCGGCTGCGGCGGCGGGGCCTGCTGGACAGGCGCTTTCACGTTGTTCGGGCCGACCGGGCCGCGATTCTTCTTGGCATCAGCAAGTTCTGCGTCGAGTTCGGCGACCCGCTGACGCAGGTCGGCGTTTTCCTCGATCAGACGCGAGAGTTCCTGCTCGACGAGATCCAGGAAGGCGTCGACTTCATCCTCGTTGTAGCCGCGCTTCCCGATCGGCGGTTTGCTGAACGCGACGTTGTGCACATCGGCTGGAGTCAGCGGCATGGAAGGATCCCTTCACGCGTCTTTTGGAGATCTAGCAGATCTAGCAAGCTACTTCATGGCCCATTCTGTCACACCGGCGTTGCCGACTGCCCAAGGCTGCCCACGATCGACATCAAGATGAAGACGATGAAAAGCAGGACCATAATCGACAGATCCAGGCGAATTCCCCCCAGGGACACCGGTGGTATCAAGCGCCTCAGGAGTTTCACGGGCGGATCGGTGATCGTGAAGATCACCTCGAGGATGACGACAACGACACCGGTCGGGCGCCAGTCGCGCGCGAAGCTTCGGATGAACTCGACGATCACCCGGCTGATCAGCAACAGCCAGAAGATGAACAGTACGAAGTACAGCACCGCGAACAAGGCCACGAGTTCACTCTGCCGCAAAATCCGCTTTGCGCAAAATGACCGCGCCGCCCCACCTGCGACCGGTCTGCAACACCCCCCAGATCACGACCTTATTTCTGGTTGTAGAAGCCGGTTTCGGCGATGCGTCGGCGTTCTTCGGCTGATACGTCGACATCGGCCGGTGAGAGGAGGAACACCTTGGTGGCCACCTTGTCGAACGAGCCACGCAGCGCGAACGCGAGTCCGGCGGCGAAGTCGACCAGGCGCTTGGCGTCGGCGTTGCTCAGCTCGACCAGGTCCATGATGACCGGGTTGCCCTCGCGGAACCGCTCGCCGATGATCCTGGCCTCGCTGTAGTCGCGCGGGCGCAGTGTCGTGATCTTGGACAAGGGGCCTCCGTCCTCGAAGATCCCCGGCCTGCGCGCGGGTGCCGGCTCGGGGCGCACGCGCTCCTCCAGCCGGCGCTCCTCGGCGTCGGGATCGACCGCGAGCGCACCACGGGTGGTTCCCCGCAGCGGCGGCGGCGCGGTGCCGCCCGCACGGAACCGGCCGGACGAGGGCGCGGCGTCGATGCGGGTGGGCCTGCGGGCCGGCTCGTAGCGGTCCTCGCCGTAGGGCTCGTCGGCGTACTCGTCGCGCCGGGAAACCGGGTAACCGCCCTTGTAGGGCGACTTGTAGGCGGGTTCCGGGTAGTCGGCGTCCTCGCGGTCGAAGCCGTCGGCGCCGTAATGGTCTGCGCCGTAACGATCTTCGACATAGCGGTCGGAGTAGTCACGGGGCCGAGGGCGGCGAACGCCACGCTCGTCGCTACCCCTGGGGGCGCGATCGTCCACGTAGTCGTCTTCGTAATCCTCGAGCGGAACCATGCCGAAATACGCCTTGAACTTGTGCAGCGTGCTCATCACTGCACCTCGCTGGCGCTCGGCACAGTGATGACCACGCGGGTGGCTGCGCCCATTGGCTCGCTGCGCTCGCTCATCACTGCACCTCGCTGACGCTCGGCGCAGTCATGACCACGATCGTGGCTGCGTCGAGAACTCGCTCGCTCCGCTCGCTCATGTTGGTCGACCTTCCTTCGGCCCCGGTGGCGGCCGGGTGTTGAAGTCTTGCTCAGCCCTCGTCTGTCTCAAGCATATGTGTCGAATGTGACTGATGAGGTTTCTTTGCTACGCCGAGGTTATCGGTCGAGCGCCCATCAAGGCGGTACCGACACGCACACACGTGGCGCCGTGTTGGATGGCAGATTCCAGATCGCCCGACATTCCTGCGGAAAGTTCTGTCGCACCGGGATGCTCGGCGAGCAGCAGGGTGTGCAAAGTCGCAAGTCGTGCAAATGCGGCATCAGACTCAACCCCCAATGGCGGAATAGCCATCAGACCGGACAGTCGTAATCCCTCAGACGCCGCAATATGTTCCGCGAGGCGGGCCAGATCGTCGGGTGCGACACCGCCACGAGAAGGGTCTTCATCCAGGCTCACCTGCAGCAGGACGCGTACCGGCTCGCTGCGCTGCCCCGCGTCCAACGCGGCGCGCGCACCCGTGTCAAGAGCCGTTGCCAAGCGTTCGCTGTCGACCGAGTGCACGGTGTGTGCCCAGCGCGCGACCACGCGTGCCTTGTTGCGCTGCAGGCGTCCGATCATGTGCCACTGGACATCCGGGAGTCCTTCGTCACTGTCGACCCCCTGACGGACCAAAGATGGCAGTGCTGCCACCTTTGCGGTGGCCTCCTGCTCGCGCGATTCGCCGAACTCGCGGCGGCCCAAGCGATACAGGATCGCCACATCCTCGGCCGGGAAAAACTTCGTCACGGGGAGTAGACGCACCGAGTCCGGCGCGCGCCCCGCCGCGAGACACGCCGTGTCCACCCGTTGCAGCAGCGCCGAGAGATTGGTGGCCAGTTCCGCGGTGCGCGCGTCGACTTGCGCCGCAACCTCATTCACTAGCGAACCTCCGACCAGATGACGCTGCCGAGCCGGCCGGTCGGCGCGCCGCGGCGATGACTGAACAGGGTGTGGTCCTCGATCGTGCAGCGCGGGTCGATCGCCACGCCGTTGACCCCCGCTTCGAGCAGCTGCCTGCTGAGGCCGGCCCGAAGGTCCAGCGACGGAGTCTTGCGTACCGTGGTGGCGGCGCTGCCCGGCAGATGTTTCTCGACATCGGCGCGCATCGCGGCGGGCACCTCGTACTGCCGCCCGGACGCGGCGGGTCCGAGGAACGCGCCGATCCGATCCAGCCGAGCGCCGACCGACACCATCGCCTCGAGCACCCGCGGCACGATTCCGATGCGCGCCCCGATCCGCCCCGCGTGCACGGCGGCGATGACGCCCGCCTCGTCGTCGGACAACAGCACCGGCACACAGTCGGCGGTCAACACCACCAGCGCCAGCCCCGGCACCGTGGTCACGATCGCATCGGTGGCGGGCACCGGCTCAGCGCGCGGCCCATCGATGATCTCGACATTGCGCCCATGGATCTGTTCCATCCACACCAGCCGATCGGGCGTCAACCCGATCCCCTCGGCCAGCCGATCCCGATTCCGGCGCACCGCGGCCGGATCGTCGCCCACATGATCTCCGAGATTGAACGACTCGTACGGCGGGGCGGAGAACCCACCCGCCCTGGTCGTCGTCACTCGTCGAACGGTCAGCGTAGGAGCAGAAGTCATGCCCCCGAGCGTAGTCAACCGTCCCGCCCCGGCGATCTCACAGAGCTCCCGTTCCACGCACCGGGCCCGCCGGTTCTATGACATAACGGAACGCGCTGTGAGATCAACAACTTTCACTCGCCGCGACCGCACCGAACCGCGCCGGGTACGACAAAGGCCCTGATCCCGTCGGGGTCAGGGCCTTCGAAAGTGCAAACTGCCGGTGTCAGCGCCGCATGAACGACGGCACGTCGACATCGTCGTCATCGTCGTCGGGCGGTTCGATGTGGGTGCGCGCGTTGCTCGCCACGGTCGGCTCCGCTAAACGAGCGCGCTCGGAGTCGCGGTAGCTCGGTACCGCGCCGCGGGTCGAGCTGGTCGAGCTCGCGGTGGCGGACGCGACGTCGGTGCTGCGTGCCGCGACCTCGGCGGTACGGCTCTGGCCGACCTCACCTGCGCGAGCCGATCCGATGGTGCCCCGGCTGGCGGTGTCGAAGGTACGCCGGGCGGGTCCTCCACCGTCAAAACCCGCTGCGATCACGGTGACTCGTACTTCATCGCCGAGCGAGTCGTCGATCACCGTGCCGAAGATGATGTTGGCCTCGATGTGCGCGGCCTCCTGAACCAACGAGGCGGCCTCGTTGATCTCGAATAGGCCGAGGTCGGAGCCGCCCGCGATGGACAGCAGCACGCCGTGCGCGCCGTCCATGGACGCTTCGAGCAGTGGCGAGTTGATCGCCGACTCGGCCGCCTTCACCGAGCGGCCCTCACCGCGCGCGGAGCCGATGCCCATCAGCGCGCTGCCCGCGCCGGACATCACGCTCTTGACGTCGGCGAAGTCGACGTTGATCAGACCCGGGGTGGTGATCAGGTCGGTGATGCCCTGGACACCGTTGAGCAGCACCTCGTCCGCCGAGCGGAACGCGTCCATCAGGCTGACCGCCGCGTCGCCGAGCTGCAGCAGCCGGTCGTTGGGGATCACGATGAGCGTGTCGCAGGACTCGCGCAGCTGGGTGATGCCGGTTTCGGCCTGGCCACCGCGCCGCTTGCCCTCGAAGGAGAACGGCCGGGTGACGACACCGATGGTCAACGCGCCGAGCTTGCGCGCGATCTGCGCGACGACCGGGGCGCCACCGGTGCCGGTGCCACCACCCTCGCCCGCGGTCACGAAGACCATGTCGGCGCCCTTGAGCACCTCTTCGATCTCGTCCTTGTGGTCCTCGGCGGCTCGGCGGCCGACCTCCGGATCAGCGCCTGCGCCGAGACCACGGGTGAGTTCGCGGCCGACGTCGAGCTTGACGTCGGCATCGCTCATCAGCAGGGCCTGCGCGTCGGTGTTGACCGCGATGAACTCGACACCTTTGAGGCCCTGTTCGATCATCCGGTTGACGGCATTCACACCGCCGCCGCCGATACCGACGACCTTGATCACGGCAAGGTAGTTGTGCGGGGGCGTCATGGGCTCTCGCCTTCCTTCGATCTAAAGCCTGTCGTTTTCGGATTCGAGACACTTCGCCCGTTCTGCCGGGCCGAAGTTCGCCTGAGCGGCTTCACTCAGCGAACCGCCGCCCGGGCAAACCCTAAACCTCAACCATAGGGTTAGCGTTATGTCAAGTATCCGACTGCTGCGGAACGCTATTCGCCGCCGCCGCAATACACGCGCAGGCGCGCCGAAACGAGAGACAGAATCTTGTGTGATCCCTCTCGTCTCGCAGCCCCGCACGACGTATGGTGAACGGTTGCCCCCCGGCGCTTGCCGCGCGGCGCGAGGGCCGGCGGCGTGAGCGTCAGGCCCGGAGGCGACGGTCCGCGCGACTCCGGAGAGTCGGCGAACGCCGCCCATCGAATTCTGCAATTCGATGCGGGCGCAATGGGTATCGCTCACTTTACCGTGACCAGATTAGGACTCGAAACATCGAACACCGTTCCAGGGCGGGTCAGCAGCGGAAGCACGACCGCCGACTTGCGTTCGGCATCGTTCATCCCGCCCCAGAGTACCGTGCGCCCATCCTTCAGATTCAGCGAAACATCCGAAATGGACCGCGCCACAACCTCGTCCACCTGAATGCCCAGTGCAGGTGGTAGCGCGGCGAGCACCGCGACCGCGGCCCTGGTCGCCGGGGCGTCGCTGGCCGGGTGATCGGTGACCAATTTGGGTACCCCGATCGGCGTGTCTTCGATCGCGAACTCCACGCTCTCCACGTCGAGCAGATGTGCGCCCTGCGGACTCTCGAAGTACAGCACCGGAACCCGCTCCACCACCGTCACCTGCACCGTCGATGGAAAAACCCGCTGCACCCGCGCCGAGCGCACCTTCGGAATGCTCGCCACCCGCCGGGCGATGGCGTCGGTATCGATGCGCAGCATCGAGCGCCCCGAAGGGATTTCGAGCAGTTGGCGCACCTGCTGTTCGGGCACCGCGACCGCGCCGTCGATCTCGACGGTACGCACCGAAAGCACCGGCGTGAACAACGCGACGCCGCCGACTATTGCAAGGACGCACACGCCCAGCAATCCCCACAGCCGAACCCGTCGCCAGCCATCCGGGCCGAGCCACGCGCCGGCCGAGCGCACCGAACCGAGACCCGCCCTGCGCACCGAACCGTCGCCACGCTCCCTGCGAGTCAAGGCCTCACCGCCCGTACTGGGGGCGCGCCCGTAAACCGTCGAGGATCTGGCTGCCGAGCATGGTCACATCGCCCGCACCCATGGTGATCACCACGTCACCGGGCAGCGCGAGCCGGGCGACCTGACGGCCGACCCGCGACATATCGGGTTGGTAGTGCACGGGTTTGGTGACCGATTGAGCCACCAGCGCGCCGTTCACGCCGGGCAGTGGCTTCTCCCGCGCGCCGTACACGTCGAGCACGACCACCTCGTCGGCCAGACTCAGCGCGGCGCCGAAGTCTTTCGCGAACGTCGCGGTGCGGCTGTACAGATGCGGCTGGAACACCACGATCACCCGGCCTTGCCGCGACCGCGCCCCATCCCTGGCTTCCTGCTGTACCAGCTCCGCAGCGGCGCCGAGCACGGCACGCACCTCGGTCGGATGGTGTGCGTAGTCGTCGAAGACACGCACCCCGTTCTCCCGGCCGGCGAACTGGAACCGCCGGTGCACGCCGCCGAAACCCTCCAGGCCCTGGATGATTTCGTCCACATCTGCCCCGGCCGCACGGGCGGCGAGCAACGCGGCCAGCGCGTTCAACGCCATGTGCCTGCCGGGCACCGACAACCGCAGGGTGCGCGGCGCGGCTTCGTCGTCGAGCTGGAACTGGGCGATACCGCCGACATCGCGCGGCTCCCAGCTGTGCAGCCGCACGCCGACCGGCACCGGCGCGTCGGCGAGTTCACCGGAGCCGTAGCCGAGGACGCGAATGTTCTTCTCGGCCAGCCTGGCGCCGACCCGTTCGGCGAGCGCCCGGGAACCGGGATCGTCCAGACAGACCACCAGCAGCCCACCTTCGGCGAGCCGGTCGGCGAAATCATCGAAGACCTGGACGTAGGCCTCGTCGGTGCCGAAGTAGTCCAGGTGGTCGGACTCGATATTGGTGACCACCGCGACGTCCGGGTCGTACTGCAGCAGCGACCCGTCACTCTCGTCGGCCTCGGCCACGAAGATCTTGCCGGTGCCGTGGTGAGCGTTGGTGCCGGCCTCGTTCAGCTCGCCGCCGACCGCGAAAGACGGGTCGAATCCGCAGTGCTGCAACGACACGATCAGCATCGAGGTGGTGGAGGTCTTGCCGTGCGTGCCCGATACGAGCAGGGTGCGGTGCCCCTGCATCAGCGACGCGAGCACGGCCGGACGCAGCAGCACCGGGATGTCGCGCCGATTCGCTTCCATCAGTTCGGGATTGGTCTTCGGGATGGCCGCGTAGGTGGTGACCACCACGGTCGGGCCGCCGGGCAGCAGGTCGAGCGCGCTGGCGTCGTGGCCGATGCGCACCTGCGCACCGCGCGCCCGCAACGCGAGCACACCGCGGCTCTCCTTGGCGTCGGAGCCGGACACGGCACCGCCGCGGGACAGCAGAATTCGCGCGATGCCCGACATCCCGGCACCGCCGATACCGACCATGTGCACCCGCGCCAACGACGGCGGCAGGGCCGAAAGATCCTCGTTCACCCAGCCACCTCCAATACGATCCGCGCCACCGCGTCGGCGGCGTCGCGATGCCCGGCACCGGCTGCGGCACGGCCCATCTCGGTCAGCCGTGCGGGGTCCATGAGCAGCGGAATCACCTCATCGATCACGTATTTCGGCGTCAACTCCGCATCGGGCACGATTCTGCCACCGCCCTGCCGGACCACCGGTCTGGCATTGAGTTCCTGCTCGCCGTTGCCGTGCGCGAGCGGCACGTAGAAGGCGGGCAGTCCGACCGCGGACACCTCGGCGACGGTCATCGCGCCGGACCGGCAGACCACCGCGTCGGCGGCGGCGTAGGCGAGATCCATCCGGGAAAGATACGGCACCGCCACATACGGTGCGCGCGCGCCACTCTCAGCAACCTCGAGGGTGTTCTTCGGGCCGTGCGCGTGCAGCACCGAGATGCCCGCCGCGGCGAGTTGCGGCGCGGCGCCCGAGACCGCCTCGTTCAGGCTCCGCGCGCCTTGCGATCCGCCGAACACCAGCAGCACCGGCCCCTCGGCGGGAAGTCCGAAGTGTGCCCGCGCCTCGGCGCGCAACGCGGCCCGATCCAGCGTGGTGATCGCGGCGCGCACCGGAATGCCGACGACCTGCGCACCGGCCAGCCCCGAATCCGGTACGGCGGCAAGCACCCGGGTGGCCCGGCGCGCCCCGACCTTGTTCGCGATCCCGGCCTTGGCGTTCGCCTCGTGCACCACCACCGGCACCCGGCGCCGACGCCGCAGCAGTCCCGGCCCGGCGGCCAGGTAGGCGGGCAGCGCCACATAACCGCCGAAGCCGACGATCACATCGGCCTCCACCGCGTCGATCACCGCCCTGGTCCGCGCCACCGAGGCCCGCACCCGGCCGGGCAGCCGCAGCAGATCGGCGGTCGGCTTGCGCGGCAACGGAACCGGCGGGATGAGCTCGAGCGGATAACCACGCTCGGGGATCAGTCTGGTCTCCAGGCCGCGCTCGGTGCCGAGCGCTGTCACTCTGATCGAATCGTCGAGCCGCCGCAGCGCGTCCGCCACCGCCAGCGCGGGCTCGATATGGCCCGCCGTGCCGCCGCCTGCGACGATTACCGAGATCACCTAGATTTTCCTCGTTCTCTTGTGTGGTTGACCGGATAGCTGGGTTCCCACGCTCTGGTGGCCCGCAGCGAGCTGGTGCCGCGGCTCTCCGGCGAGCGGCGCCGCGGCTCGGGCTGCGGGCGCCGCGCCGGTGGCAGCGCCGACTGTCTGCCCGGCCGTGGTGCTTTGGCCCGCTGCGCGGACCTGGCCCGTGCGGCGCTCGCCCTGGCCGGCGAGTACACCTCCGGCTTGGGCAGCCGCAGCAACTTGCTGAACCTACCGTCTTGCCCGGCGTGCAGCGCGGAGACCGCCTCGGGTTCGTGCCTGGCCGCATTGGCGATGATGCCGAACATGAACAGGGTGATCGCCAGCGACGAACCACCCGCGGAGACCAGCGGCAGCTGCAGGCCGGTGACCGGGAGCAGCCCGACCACGTAGCCGATGTTGATCAGCGCCTGGCCGGTGATCCAGGTGGTCGCGGTGGCCGTGAGCAGCCGTAGGAACGGGTCGACCGAGCGGCTGGCGATGCGCAGCCCGGTGTAGACGAACAGCGCGAACAGTCCGAGCACCAGCGCGCAGCCGAGGAAGCCGAGTTCCTCGCCGATGATGGCGAAGATGAAGTCGTTGTGCGAGTTGGGCAGGTAGCTCCACTTGGCCCGGCTCTGTCCGAGCCCGCGACCCCAGATGCCACCGTCTGCGAGCGAATAGAGCGCCTGCCGCGCTTGGTAATTGATGCCCTGCGGGTCGTCACCGGGGTTGAAGAAGGCGCGCATCCGATCCGATCGGTAGCCCGCCGACAACGCGAGCACGACGGCCGCGATCATCCCGGACACCGAGATCGTCACGAACAACCGCAGCGGCAGGCCGCCGAACCAGAGCAGTGCGGCGAGCACGATGCCGAGCGCGATCGTCGTCGAGAGGTTCGGTTCCACCACGACCAGCAGACACACCAGCAGGCCCGCAGGGACCAGCGGCATCAGAATATCTTTCAGCCCGGCGTGTTCCGAGCGCCGAGACGCCAGAAGGTGCGCACCCCACACCACCAGGGTGACCTTCACGATCTCCGACGGCTGCACGTTGAACAAGCCGAGATCGATCCACCGCCGCGCGCCCTGCACCTTGGAACCGATGCCGGGGATCAACACCAGCACCAGACCGATCACCGACAGCACGAACAGCGGAAACGACCACTGCCGCAACCGGCGCAACGGGATACGCAGGGCAAGATAGAACAGGACGGCACCGATCGCGGCGAACAGCGCCTGCTGGATGAACAGCGAATACGCCGATCCCCCATCGGCATACGCCTCGACGCTCGACGCGGAGAGCACCATTACCAGGCCGAGCACGGTGAGCAGCGTGGCAATGGTGACGACCAGGTGAAACGACGCGAGCGGCCGCGCCAGCCAGGCGACGAACCTGGCCCCCGCTCCGGCTTGTTCCTTACGCCGCGCCGTTTCCGTCATAGCTGCCGCCCGACGTCACCGTCTTCCAGTGCGTGCACCGCCGCCGCGAAACTGCGGCCCCGGTGCGTGTAGTCGGCGAACATGTCCAGCGAGGCCGCCGCGGGCGCGAGCAGCACGGTGTCGCCGCGGCTGGCGAATCCGGCCGCGGCCTGCACGGCGCGCGCCATCACAGCGTCGGCCTTATTTCTCGACGCGTCACCCATCCCTGCATCGTCTCCCGCGATCAGCTCGATGACCGGGACCTCGGGTGCGTGTCGCGCCAACGCGACCGCGAACACCGGCGCGTCGGCGCCGATCAGCACCACGGCGACCAGCCGGTCGGCGACCTCCTCGACCAGGTCCTCGATCTGGGCGCCCTTGAGCTGACCGCCGGCCACCCAGACCACCTGCGGGTGCGCCAGGATCGCGGTGCGCGCGGCGTGCGGGTTGGTGGCCTTGGAGTCGTCGATGAAGTCGACGCCGCCGACCTCGCGCACGAACGCGGACCGGTGCGGGCCGACCTTGTGCTCGATCAGCCCCTCCCTGATGAACTGCGGCGCCACGTCGATGGCCCTGGTCAGCGCGGACGCGGCGAGCGCGTCGGCGACACCGGCCGGGCCGGGCGGGCTGATATCGCCGACCTCGGCGAGGATCGCGGCCTTGGTGAACGCGCGGTCGAGCAGTTTGCCGTCCACCACGCCGAGCTCACCGTCGGCGGGCACACCGATCCGGAAGCCGACGGTGCGCCGGGCTTTCGAGCGACGGGCCAGCGAGGCCGCCACCGGATCGTCGAGTCCGACCACGCCGACCCGCCCGACCAGCGCACGCGCCTTCGCGGCGGCGTAGGCGTCGAGCCCGCCGTGCCAATCCAGGTGATCCTCGGCCACATTGAGCACCACGCCCGCTTCCGGACGCACCGACGGCGCCCAGTGCAGCTGGAACGAGGACAGCTCGACGGCGAGCACCTGCGGTCCTGGGTTGCGCCGCAACGCATCCAGGATGGGCAGGCCGATATTGCCGCACGCGACACTCGGGATGCCCGCGGCGCGCAGGATGGCGTGCGTCATCTGCGTGGTGGTGGTCTTGCCGTTGGTTCCGGTCACCACCAGCCACTTGCGGACCGGACCGTAGATCCTGGCTTGATCGACCCACCAGGCGAATTCGACGTCGCCCCACACCGGGGTGCCCTCGGCGACGGCCGCGGCGAGCACCGGCGAGTCCGGCCGCCAGCCCGGGCTGGTGATCACCAGCGCGAACCGGCTCCAGTCCGTGGTTTCCAGTTCCACGCAGGTGGCGATGTCCAGGCCGAGGCCGGCCGCCTCGGCGAGCGCCGCGGCGCCGCCGTCGGTGACCACCGGGCGCGCGCCGATATCGCGCAGCGGCTCGACCAGCGAGCGCCCCGATATGCCCCAGCCCGCGACGAGAACGTCACGGCCACGCAGGAATTCGAGCATGGGCCCCGGTGTTCGCAGGGCCCGAGGAGAATGTTCGACCATCGCTAGTTCACCCGACCGCAGAGAGATATTCGCTGTAGAACAAGCCGAGGCCGATGGCCGAAGCCATCGCGGCCAATAGCCAGAACCTGATGATCACCGTAGTCTCGGCCCACTTGCTGAGTTCGAAGTGATGATGGAACGGCGCCATCTTGAACAACCGGTTGCGCGTGGTGCGGTACACCGCCACCTGCAGCACCACCGACAGAGTCTCGGCCACGAACAGCGCGCCGATGACGATCATCAGCAGCTCGGTCCGGGTGGTGATGGACAGCCCGGCCAGCATGCCGCCCAGCGCCAGCGAGCCGGTGTCGCCCATGAAGATCTTGGCGGGCGCGGCATTCCACCACAGGAAGCCGACGCACGCGGCGGCGCCCGCGGCACAGACCAACGCCAGGTCGAGCGGGTCGCGCACGTTGTAGCAACCGACCTCGGCCTTGATCTCGCAGGCGTGGTAGTACTGCCAGAACGTGATGACCACGTAGCCGCCGAGCACCAGGCTCATCGAGCCTGCGGCGAGCCCGTCCAGTCCGTCGGTCAGGTTCACCGCGTTGGACCAGGCGACCACGACGAGGCAGACGAAGACGAGGAATACGACGACGCCCATCGTCACCGTGCTGATGTCGCGCACATAGGACAGCTGCCTGCTGGCCGGCGTCAGCCCGCTCGCGCCGCGGAACTGCAAGGCGAGCACACCGAAGACGACGGCGGCGGTCAGCTGGCCGAGATACTTGCCCGCGGCGGTGAGGCCGAGATTGCGCTGCTTGCGAATCTTGATGAAGTCGTCCACGAAACCGACACCGCCCAGCGCGGTGGCCAGGCCGAGCACCAGCAGGCCGGACGCCGACGGGCCGTCCGCGCGGTAGCCGATGCCGATCAGATGCGAGCCGAGGTAGCCGGCCCACATGCCGATGATGATGGCCACGCCACCCATCGTCGGGGTGCCGCGCTTGGCCTGGTGGCTGGCCGGGCCGTCGACCCGGATCTCCTGACCGAAGCCCTGCTTGGCGAACATCTTGATCAGCAGGGGGGTCAGCAGAATTGATACGGCGAGCGCTATCGCAGCCGCGAAAAGAATCTGTCTCACGACCAAGCCTCGCTAGCGCTCGGCCAAGCGGTCGCTGTTTTGATGACTCGCTCGCTCAATCCCTTGCCTCCGTGCTTCCCGTACGTCCGCTGGATGGCTCCGCATTGATCAAGTGTTCGGCGACCTCCCAGAGGCCCACCGACTTCGACGCCTTGACCAGCACCACATCACCCGCCTCGACTTCGTCGTCGAGCAACGCGATGGCCGCGCCGATGTCGGGCACGAGGATCGCCTCCTCGCCCCATGAGCCTTCCATCACCGCTCCCTGATGCATCGCCCGGGACGGCCTTCCGGTGCCCACCACGATCAGCCGGTGCACGTCCAGCCGCACCGCGAGCCGGCCGATCAGATCGTGTTCGATGACGGATTCTTCGCCCAGCTCGCCCATCTCGCCGAGCACGGCCCAGCTGCGGCGCGGTCTTTCGCCCGCGCGCGACATGGTGACCAGGGCTTTCAGCGCGGCGCGGACGGAATCGGGGTTGGCGTTGTAGGAGTCGTTGACGACGGTCACGCCGCCGGCGGTGGTTTGCACATCCATCCGGCGGGCCGAGGCGGCGTGCGCCCCGGACAGCGACCGGGCGATGGTCTCGAGGTCCGCGCCGCATTCCAGCGCGACCGCCGCCGCGGACAGTGCGTTGCCGACCTGGTGTTCGCCGTGCACGGCCAATTGGATCGGGATGCTGCCCGCCGGGGTGTGCAGGGTGAATCCGGCGCGTGCTTCGTGGTCCAGCCGGATATCGGTGGCCCGCACGTCGGCGTTGTCGGACTGGCCGACCATCACCACGCGGGCGGTCGTGCGTGCGGTCATCGCGGCGACCTGTGGGTCGTCGGCGTTGAGCACGGCCAGCCCGGTCGGCGGAAGCGCCTGCACCAGTTCGCCTTTGGTCTTGGCGATGGCCTCGCGGCTGCCGAACTCACCGAGGTGCGCGGTGCCGACATTGAGCACGACGCCGATGCTCGGCGGCGCCACCTCGGCGAGCGCGGCGATATGCCCCGGCCCGCGGGCCGACATCTCCAGCACCAGGAAACGGGTATCGGCGTTGGCGCGCAACGCGGTCCACGGATGGCCGAGCTCGTTGTTGAACGAACCCGGCGGCGCGACCACGGTGCCCAGCGGCGCGAGCACGGCGGCGAGCAGGTCTTTGGTGGAGGTCTTGCCCGAGGACCCGGTCACCCCGACGACGGTGAGAGTGCCTGCCGCGGTGAGGCGTTGCACGCTGGCCCGGGCCAGGTCGCCGAGCGCGGCGAGCACCGCGGCCCCGGACCCGTCCGAATCGGCCGCCAGCGCAACCGAACTCGACGGCACCGAGCCGGGACTCGGCGTGACGACGATGGCGGGCACGCCCACCGGGCGGGCCGCGAGCACCGCGATCGCACCGGCCGCGACCGCCGCGGCGGCGTAGTCGTGGCCGTCGGACCGCTCCCCCGGCAGGGCCAGGAACAGATCGCCGGAACCGATTCGGCGCGAATCGAACTCCACCGAACCGGTGACCCGCACCTCCGGGTCGGGGACGTCGTGCAGCGTGCCGCCGACGACGTCCGCGATCTCCCGCAGTGTCATCTCGATCATGAAACCGTCAAGTCCTCCGCGTCCGCGTTGTGCGGACTTCGCTTGTCCAGTGCCGCCGCGAGCACGTCGCGGTCGTCGAAGGGGTGCTTCACGCCCCGGATCTCCTGTCCGGCCTCGTGCCCCTTACCCGCAACCAGTACCACGTCGCCGGGCTGAGCCCAATTCACCGCCGCCGCAATGGCTTCGGCGCGATCGCCGATCTCGCGCACGACGCCGCGCGCGTCCTCGGCCACCGCCAGCGCGCCGGACCGCAGCGCGGCCCTGATCTGCGCCGGATCCTCGCTGCGCGGATTGTCGTCGGTGATGATCAGCAGATCGGCGCCACGGGCCGCCACCTCGCCCATCAGCGGACGTTTACCCGCATCGCGGTCACCACCGGCACCGACCACCACGGCGAGGCGTCCCGGCGATTCCGGCGCGTCGGCCGCGAGATGGCCACGCAGCGTGGCGATCACCGATTCCAGCGCGGCGGGCTTGTGCGCGTAGTCGACGATCGCGAGGAAGTCCTGGCCGCGCTCCACCCGCTGCATCCGGCCCGGCACATCGACGGTGGCCAAGGCGGGCGCGGCGACCGCGGCGTCGACCCCGGCGGCGGCGCACACGGCGACCGCGAGCAGACCGTTGGCGACGTTGTAGCGCCCCGGAAGGCGTAGTCGCACAGCGATATTGCCGGTGGGTCCGGCCGCGCTGAATTCCTGTTCGCCGCCGTGCGCCGCGATCGCGCCGTCCAGCCGCCAATCACCGGTTCCGGTGGTGGACACCGTGATCGGGCCGTCGAGCCCCGCGGCGAGCCGCACGCCCCACTCGTCGTCGACACAGATCACCGAGGTGCGCGCGGCCACCGGCGAGGTCGGCTCGAACAGCCTGCGCTTGGCGGCGAAGTAGTCCTCGAAGTCGGCGTGGAAGTCCAGGTGGTCCTGCGACAGGTTGGTGAACGCGCCGACCGCGAAGCGGACCCCGTCCACCCGGCCCAGCGCCAGCGCGTGGCTGGACACCTCCATCACCACCGCGTCCACGCCCTGCTCGACCATCAGCGCGAACATCGCGTGCAGCTGCGGCGCCTCGGGGGTGGTCAGCGCGCTCGGTACGCGTCGGCCGCCGATCCTGGTCTCGATGGTGCCGATCAGCGCGGTCGACAGGCCCGCCGCCGCCAGCCCGGCCTCCACCAGATAAGACGTGGTCGTTTTGCCGGAAGTGCCGGTGATGCCGACGATGCGCAGCTGTTCGGAAGGGTTGCCGTAGATCGCCGCGGACAGCTCGCCGAGCACCGCGCGCGGATCCTCACGCACCAGCACCGGCACCGTCAGCTCCCCCGCGAGCTCCGCACCCGCCGCATCGGTGAACACCGCGACCGCGCCACGCTCGACCGCGTCGGCGGCGAACCGGGCACCGTGCGCCTGCGCGCCGGGCAGGGCGGTGAACAGATCACCGGGCCGCACCGCCTGCGAACGCTGCTCGACTCCGGTGACCTGGATCTCGTCGAACGCGGGTCCGGTCGCCGCGGCGCCGGTCAGCGCCTGCACGGCGGTCAGCGCGGTCGACGGTGGGCGAGCGGGCCGGAGCGCGTGCTGGCTGGACTGCGCAGGCACATTGCTCCTCTCTGATACGGGCGGGGACTGGGACGACGAGTCAGGTTACCGACGGCCGATCACGGGTCAGCAACGCGCCCATATGTTGCCGTCTGCTCGGCTCATCCCGGCACCACACCGATTCAGTCGGCCTGCAGTACGAATCGCTTGGACGGCTCCGGCGACGGCGGGATGCGGTCGCGCTGCATCGCCCAGGAGGCGATGTTGTGGAACAGCGGCGCCGCGGACTGGCCGCCGCTGCCGTCGGAGCTGCGCACCGGATTGTCGAGCATGAGGCCGATCACGTAACGCGGGTTGTCGGCGGGGGCGATGCCGGCGAAGGTGATGTAGAACGACGAGGTCGAGTAGCAGCCGCAGCTGGGGTCGACCTTCTGCGCGGTGCCGGTCTTGCCCGCGATCTGGTAGCCCTCGATCGCGGCGGGCCCGCCGGTGCCGTTCTCGTTGGCGTCCATCGGATCACGCTGGACTACCGACTGGAACATGGTGCGCAGCGTCGCGGCCGTCTGCGGGCTCACCACGCGCACGCCGTCGGGCTGCGTCTCGTCGGTGCGGGTGCCGTCCGGCGCGACCTTGGCTTTGATGATGCGCGGCGGGATGCGGACACCGTCGTTGGCGATGGCCTGGTACATGGCCGTCATCTGCAGCGTCGTCATCGAAAGACCTTGACCGATGGGCAGATTGGCGAAGGTGCCGCCCGACCACTGATCCCGGGCCGGGACCACGCCCGCGCTCTCGCCCGGCAGGCCGACCCCGGTTCGCTGGCCCAGCCCGAACCGATGCAGCATGTCGGCGAAGCGGTCCTCGCCGACCCGTTGGGCGAGCATCAGCGTGCCCACGTTGGAGGACTTACCGAAGATGCCGGTGGTGGTGTACGGCGCGACGTCGTGCTGCCACGCATCGTTGACGGTCACCCCCGCCATCCGGATGTTGCCCGGAACCTGGTGCACCTCATCCGGATTGGTGAGCCCGTACTCGATGGCCGCGGCCGCCGTGACGATCTTGTTCACCGACCCCGGCTCGAACACCTCGGTCACCGAGGGATTGTCCATGTCGGCGGAGGCCCAATCCTTCGACGGCAGTTTGGGATTGAACGTGTTGTCGTTGGCCATCGACAGCACCTGCCCGGTCTTGGCATCGAGCACGACCGCGGAGGCCGAGCTCGCACCGGACATGTCCCGTGCCTGTTGTACCTGCTGTTGCACGTAGTACTGCAGATCCGAGTCCAGGGTCAGTTCGACGCCATTACCGTTCACGGCGTCCTGCTTGTCGCGCCAGCTGCCGGGAATGACGGTGCCGTCGGAGCCGCGGTCGTAGGTGCGCGACCCGTCGGTGCCCGCGAGCACCGAGTCGAGCGAGGACTCCAGACCGATCTGGCCGTGACTGTCCCAGCCGGTGGCGCCGATGACGTTGGCCGCCAGCGAACCGCCCGGGTACTCCCTCGGATACTGGGCATCCGCGCCGACCTCGGGGAACTGCGTGCGGATGTCCGCCGCGATCCGCGGGTCGACGCCGCGCGCCAGGTATACGAACGTCTCGTCGCTGCGCAGCTTCGCGAGCAGTTCCGCTTCCGAGGGCCCCGCCTTGCCGAGCTTGTCGTGCACGGTCTTGGCGATCGCTTTGAGCCGCTCGTCCGGGTCGGGCGCCTTGGGGTTCTTGGCTTTGTTGTCGGCCAGCTGCTTGCGGACCGGGACCGGCTGGAAATGCAGCTGTTTCGCGGCGATGGTGTAGGCGAGCGACTTACCGTTGCGGTCGGTGATCGGGCCGCGGATGGCGTAGTCGGGCTCGTGCGTGGTGCGCTGGTCCGCGGCCTGCGCGGAGAGGCTCGGCGCGTTGATGGTTTGGATCCACAGCAGTTGCAGCGCGACGACACCGAGGGCGATCAGCATGATGATCCGCCCCGCGCCCAGCCGCCTGCGCAGCGGCTGATTCTTCTTGGGCGCGGCGGTGCGCGGTCTGGCGGCCTTGCTCGGACCAGGCTCGCGACGCCTGCGCGGCGCGGGCCTGGTCTGGGTCACCGCTGCCCTCCGTCTGGAAGTACCTGTGGCTGAGTGGATTCCGCCTGTCCCAGCGCGGCATCCGCAGCGGGCGGCGCAGCTTCGGCCTGTTGCGGAGCGGCCTCGGCAGGCGCCTGCGGGACCGGGCTGACCGGAACCGGGCTCGCCGGAGCCGCGTTCACCTGCGCATTGTTCGCCGCAGCGCTACCAGGCGCGGGCGGCAGCGCCGGCGGCGGCGGTGGTGTGGTCGTCACCGGCATCACGCGCTCACCACGGGCCTGCGCATAGCCCGCCTGCGGGCCGATCGGACCGGTAGGCGAGACGTTCAGCGGCGGCACCGGCGGGCCCTGAGCGGGCGTCGGTTTGCCGATCACCGTCACGGTGCCGTCCGGCTCGACCACCAACCGGGCCGGGTCCTTGGCCGGGATCATGCCGAGTTCCCTTGCGCGGGCGGCGAGTTCGGGCGGGGAATCGGCCGCCTCGACATCACGCAGCAACGCGGCCCGTTCGTCGGCCAGCCGCTTGTTGGTCGCCTTGATGTCACCGAGCTGGTAGCTGTCCTCCGCGGCGCGGGTGGTCAGCAGCAGGGTGAGCGCGAGACCGCAACCGAGCAACGCGATGATCGCCGCGACGAACGGAATGCGCGAGGCCATCACCGAACCCTGGCGCTTCGGCAGCACCGGTGCGTCGGAACGGGTTTCGGCGCGGGTCCGGCGGCGGGCGTAAGCCCGTTGCGCGGCACCCGATTTCACCCGCTCGGAGTCATGGACCCGGCGGGCGATCCGCCCGGGTGCGTCGACGGTCCGCGTCCGAATACTCATACTGTCCCCTCGTGAGTCTGTGCGGGACTACCGGCCTCCCTTGTCCAGGCCCCACACCCGGCCGGCCGGACAAGCTCATGTCTCATCCGACCTCCTGAATTCGCTCCGCGGCGCGCATCCGGACGGGTGCGGCACGCGGGTTCTCCGCTATTTCCTCCTCGGTCGCCTTCTCCGCGCCACGGGTCAGCATCCGGAATTCCGGTCCCATGCCGGGCAATTCGACCGGTAGGTCGACGGGGGTCCTGGAGGCCGCGCGCGGCGCGAACTCCTGCTTGACCACCTTGTCCTCGAGTGACTGATACGACATGACGACGATGCGGCCGCCGATCCGCAGCGCATCCAGGGCCGCGGGCAGCGCGGCGCGCAACGAATCGAGCTCGCGGTTGACCTCCACCCGCAGCGCCTGGACGGTGCGCTTGGCCGGATGCCCGCCGGTCCGGCGGGTCGCCGCCGGGATGGCCGCGTAGAGCAGCTCGACCAGTTCGGCACTGGTGGTGAACGGCTTCTGCTGGCGGCGGCGCAGCACCTCCGAGGCGATGCGGCCCGCGAAGCGTTCGTCCCCATAGGTTTTCAGCACGCGGGCCAGGTCGCCGTGACTGTAGGTGTTGAGCACGTCGGCGGCGGTGGGCCCGGTGGTGGGGTCCATCCGCATGTCCAGCGGCGCGTCGACGGAGTAGGCGAAGCCGCGGTCGGCCTCGTCGAGCTGCATCGAGGACACGCCGAGGTCCATCAAGATGCCGGAGACCGATCCCGTGGCACGCAGGCCGGCTTGGTCGAGCGCCTCGGCGATCCCGTCGTATCGGGTGTGCACCAGCGTGATTCGGTCCGCGTACGGCGCGAGCCGCTCGGCGGCCAGTTTCAGCGCGGCGGTATCCCGGTCGAGACCGACCAGCCGGAGACCGGGGTAGGTGCGCAGGAAGTGTTCGGCGTGTCCGCCGAGACCGAGGGTCGCGTCGAGGTAGACCGCACCGGGTTCGGTGAGCGCGGGCCCGAGCAGCGCGTCGGCCCGGCCGAGCAGAACAGGAACATGGCGGGGGCCGTCCTGCTCACGGTTCACCTCGACCTCCCGGGATCTGCCTCGCTTCGTCGCGCACCGCGCACGGGTCGCCTTGTCTGAAGAAACCGTTGCCGGAGACGAATGCCTCGTGGTCTCTGACCGAACCTCGGCACCTGGCGTCGGGGAAGTACGTCAGGGTCCGCGTCCGGGCAGAGGCCGCGCGGCACTCGTTCGCTCGGGGCTAGAAGATTCCGCCCAGCGACTCGTCTCTCGCTTGCGAGAAATCCTCCTCGTGCTCGGCGAGGTAGGTGTCCCACGCCTGCTTGTCCCATATTTCGAGGAAATCGACCGAGCCTGTTACCACGCAATCCCGTTGCAGGTTTGCGTAGCGCCGATGTTCGGCCGACAACACGATCCGGCCCTGCGCGTCGGGACGTTGTTCATCCGTTCCAGCCGCTAGGGCCCGGACGAATGCGCGCGCCTGCGGATTACTTCGAGATGCCGCCGCGGCCCGGCGAGCGAGCGCGGTGAACTCTTCCTTGGGGTACACGGCAAGGCTGTGGTCCTGACCCTTCGTGACCATCAACCCTCCCGCCAGATCGTCTCGAAATTTCGCAGGCAACGTGAGTCGCCCCTTGTCGTCCAGCCGAGGTGTGTAGGTACCGAGAAACAACTCGATACCTCCCTAGTCGATCACCTCGATGGTCGGCCTTTCCTGTAGTGCGCGCTCCACATTACCCCACTTTCCCCCACTTTCAATCGAAACTGCCGGTGATCTGGCTCCCGACCCAGACGATTTCGCAGGTCATCCCAGCTATCACTGTGGTGGAGAACTTTTTGCGTGTTCTGCCGACACGCACAGTCCGCATGGACAAAGGCCCGGAAACACCCAGCAAACGCCCAGGTGCCCCTTGGCTCGGCCGAACGAGGGGGTGAAGTGGGGATCTTGTGGGGAGATGTGGAGCAAGCGCGGCAAACCCGCGCGGCGCGCCTCGGCGGCGCGGGCGACGGCGCACGCGAGACGGCGACGCCGCACCTGATCGGTGCGGCGTCGCCGTGGTCTGGAGTTGTCAGGCTACGGGCGAGCTATTCCTGCTCGAACCGTCGCCGGAATCGGTCCTCCATGCGCTCGGAGAAACCGCCGGACTTGCGTTGGCGTCCACGCTGTCCGGTCGTTCCACCGCCTGGGCTACCGGGCGCGGCGTCGCCGCCGGCCCGATCACCCTTCGCAATGCCCTTGGAACTGCCGACCAGCAGCAGTACGCCTGCGGCGAACATGACGATGAATCCGACCAAACTGATGATCGGGAAGCCGCCGGGCTTCACTGGAGCAGCGATGCCGGCGACGAGTAGAAACAGACCAAGGACGAACAAGGCCGCGGCCTGGAGTCTGCGACGACTCGAGGTCGAGCGAAGGCGCCCGCCGCGGACGGACGACGCGAACTTCGGATCCTCAGCATAGAGCGCGCTCTCGATCTGTTCGAGCATGCGCTGCTCGTGCTCGGAGAGTGGCACGGTACCTCCCCCGGCACTAGGCGTGGCTGTCGCCTCCGGGTAGGCGACTGATAGCCGACCTTGGCGGCTATCTGTCACCAATGATACGAGTTCGATCAGGGCCGTACCACCTAGTCGCTCATAACTATGTGGGCGTGCCGCCTGTCACTATCCGGTCATGCCGTTTGTCCACCCCGGCGCGGGGCGCAATCGAGCCGATGCGGTAAGGAGATCTTCGACGTCGTGCAGGAATGCTCCTACCCGCGAATAGAACTCGTCGGCCTCGTCATCGTCGATGTCGCGATCGAGCCCCGCCTCCAGCGCGGCCCTGGTCTCCGACCGCGCGCTGAAGTAATCGGCCCACATCACGAACTCGGGCGCGGCGGACTGCAGCAGCACCCACGCGTTGCGCGACCGAGCCCGCGGCGCGTTGTCGGCGCCGGTGAGCGCGATCACCGCGCCCGCCCCGCGTAATGCGGCCAGATACGCCGTGCGGAACCGCTCGCGCGGGTCCCGCTCCCCCGCCGCCTGCATGAGCAGGCCATCGGCGCGTTGCAGCAGCTTGCCCGCTCGACCGGGCTGTCCCGGATGTTCGACCCGATTAGACATCTCGGAGTCCCTCCGCCCTCGCTTACCCGTGCCCAACACCGCCTTGGTGTGACCGAACAGGTATTCGAACGTTTGAATTGAGATTGAATATAGAGACGCCCACCGACAAACTTCCGCGCCCGCTGTGGACCCGACGAGAGCCATGACCGCCGTCAAGCCCAATCACACCCCCGCACCTGTCGTCGTCGACCTGTCCGTCACGGCACTGCGCTCCCGGCTGCACGATGCGCTGGCTGTGTATGTCGCGGCGATGGACTATCCGCGCGGCACCGAACACCATCGCGCGCCGATGTGGACCGAGCACACCACCCGCCCCGGCTGGCAGGCCGTGGCCGCGGTGGTCCCCGATGATTCCGGGCATGTCGACCTACGGTCCGCGCCGATCGTGGCGATCGCCTACGGCTACCACGGCGCACCGCACCAGTGGTGGCACCAGCAGGTACACAGTGGGATGCGGCGCTCCGGCTGGCCCGAACATTCGACGCGCGAACTGCTTTCGGACTATTTCGAGCTGACCGAGCTGCACGTGCACCCGGCGGCGCAGGGGCTCGGCATCGGCTCCACGCTGTTGCAACGGCTGCTGCGGGATCGGCCCGAGCAGGCCGTGCTGCTGTCCACCCCGGAGGTGGACCAGGAGGACAACCGGGCCTGGCGGCTGTATCGGCGGCAGGAATTCACCGACGTGGTACGGAATTTCGTGTTCGCGGGCGACAATCGGCCGTTCGCCATTCTGGGACGGCGGCTGCCGCTGTGACGCTCCGGTGCCCTCGGAATCCGAGGGACCCGCGAGGTACCGCGATGAGGGTCACGTGACGGTCGTGGTGGTCGGTTCGGGCCACAACGCGCTGGTCGCCGCGTGCTATCTGGCGCGCGCCGGGCACGCGGTGGAGGTGCTCGAACGCGACGAGGTACTCGGCGGCGCGGTGTCGACCGTCGAACGGTTCCCGGGCCATCTGGTCGATCGCGGCTCGTCCGCGCACATCATGGTGCGGCACACCGGGATAATCGAGGAGCTGGAGCTCGCCCGCTTCGGCCTGCGGTACATCGATTGCGACCCTTGGGGTTTCACGCCCGCCGGCGGCGAGCACGCGCCGCTGGTGTTCCACCGCGACCTGGATGCCACCTGCGCGTCGATCGCCGCCGCCTGTGGCGAGCGGGACGCGTCGGCGTATCGGCGGTTCGTCGAAGTGTGGGGTCCGCGCAGTACCAGGGTGATGCGGGCGTTCGGCGGTGGGCCCACGCCGGGCCGGTTGCTGCGCTCGTTCTGGGGGTTGGACGCGAAGAACGGCGGGAGCGCGCTGTCGCGGGAGTTCCTGCAGTCCGGGGACGCGTTGCTGGACAGTATGTTTCAGGACGAACGACTCAAGGCGTCGCTGGCCTGGTTCGGCGCGCAGTCCGGCCCGCCGATGTCGGAGCCGGGCACCGCGCCGATGGTCGGGTTCGCCGCGCTCATGCACACCCTGCCGCCGGGCCGCGCGGTCGGCGGCAGTGGCGCGCTGTCCGCGGCGCTGGTTGCCCGGCTGCGCTCCGACGGCGGCGTGGTGACCCCGGGTGACGCCGTGACCGCGCTGCGGCGCGACGGTGCGGGCTGGCGGGTCCGCACGGCCTCGGGACGAAACCTGCACGCCGACATCGTGATCGCGGGCTCGCACGTGCTGACCACGCTGGATCTGTTGCGCGCGGGCGGATTCGACGCCGGTGTGCTCGACGACTGGCGGCGGCGCATCCGGGTGGGTCCCGGCATCGGGATGGTGGTGCGGGTCGCCACCAGCTCGCTGCCGCGTTATCCCGGCAGCTCGGTCGACGAATCCGCCCGTGGTCTCCAGTTTCTCGTGTCCGACCGGCGGCAGCTCCGGCTGGCCCACGGGGCGGCGTCGGCCGGGGACCTGCCGCCGCGGCCGGTGGTGCTGGCGATGAGTTTCAGTGCGCTGGATCCGAGCATCGCCCCGCCCGGGGAGCATCAGCTCTCGCTGTGGGCGCAGTGGCACCCGTACCGGCTGGCCGACGGCAGCGAGTGGGCCGCGCACGCCGAGCGGGAGGGCGACCGGATCATTGCCGAAGTCGACTCCTACGCACCGGGTTTCGCCGATACCGTGCTGCGCAGGTTTGTGCAGACGCCGGTCGACCTGGAGCGGGAGATGGGGCTGCTCGGCGGCAATGTGATGCACGTGGAGATGTCGCTGGATCAGATGATGATGTGGCGGCCGCTGCCGGAACTGTCGGGGCAGCGCGTACCCGGCGCTCCGGGGCTGTATCTGACCGGCGCGTCGACGCACCCGGGCGGCGGAGTGTCCGGCGCCAGCGGGCGCAGCGCCGCCCACCTCGCGCTGCGCGATCTGCGCCGCAACCGATTCCCCCTGCTGCGCAACCGATGACGAACCGCACCCAGCCCAGAGCAGACGCACACCTTTCGGCTGCCCGCACACCGAATCGCATGCGATTTCGTCTGCGGGAACTCAGAAAGTGTGCGGCTGTGGCGGAAGTCGGCGCACCCGTGACAGTGCGCCGGCTTGTGCCTGCGGTGCTCGCCGGGGTGCTGATCCTGGTGCAGATCGCCTATCCGCTGACGTCCGGCGACGGGCGGGATCGGGTGACGGTCGTGGTCGTGCTGCTGTCGGCGGGCACGGCGTTGGCGCATGCGACGGCGACGCGCGGAATACGTTATGCGGCCGGGTTTCTGGTGATCGTCTCCGGGCTCGGGCTGGCCGCCGAGATCATCGGTACCGCAACAGGTTTGCCGTTCGGGTGTTACGAGTACGCGATGGATCGGCTGGGGCCCGCGCTCGGTGGCGTGCCGCTGGTGGTGCCGCTGGCCTGGACCGGTGGGCTGTATCCGATCTGGGTGGTCGCCGGGCTGCTCGCGCGCGGCGCGGTGGCCCGGGTCGGCCTGCTGGCGGTGGGTGCGGTCGGCTGGGATCTGTTCCTCGACCCGCAGATGGTCGCCGACGGTCAGTGGACGTGGTGTGACCAGAGCTCCGGATTGCCCGGTATCGCC
Organism: Nocardia suismassiliense; assembly: GCF_900269665.1. Lineage (GTDB taxonomy): Bacteria > Actinomycetota > Actinomycetes > Mycobacteriales > Mycobacteriaceae > Nocardia > Nocardia suismassiliense. The sequence continues at coordinate 2,735,200 of NZ_LT985361.1, read as the reverse complement.
GAAATTCCGTATACCAACTACCTCGGCTGGTTCGCGGTGGCGCTGCTCATGGCTGGGTTGCTGACCGTGTGGGAGCGCGCGGCGCCGGTGCCGGCAGGTACGCCGGATCCGTCAGCGGGGCTGGACACCGTTTCCCGGCTCGCGGTGCCGGTGGCCGTTTTCCTGTGGACCTGGCTCGGGTCCGTCCTCGCGCACGCGGTGTTCCTCGGACTGCCGTTCTCGGCCGGTTACGGCGGGATCGCACTGGCCGCTCTCGGCCTGCCACTGCTGCGTCACCTCGGCTTTTTCTGCCCGCGACCCGATCCGGCGGACTAGCCGAAGCACATCGCGTGCCCCGTTCCGCCCGTCGCGTGGCCATCTGGACGGATGGCCTGGCACGATGTCTCCGTGCAGCCGAGTCCCGTCACCACGATGCCCGATGCCCCGGTACTACCGTCGCCGCGGACGCCCCGCCCTGGAGTGCGTGTCGCCGCGGCCGTTCTGCTCGCGGCGTTGCTGGTCCCCGTGCTCGCGGGTTGCCTGCGGGTGCAGGTGTCGATGGGTGTGTCGTCCAACGACCGGGTGTCCGGGCGGATCGTCGCCGCGGTCGTGCCCGTCGAACCCAATGACAAGGGCCCGCAGCTGAAGGCGCCCGACTCGCTCGCCGCGAAGGTGCGCGTCGAGCCCTACACCCAGGACGGGTACGTCGGCAGCCAGGTGTTCTTCGAAGACATGTCGTTCGGCGAGGTCGGCCAGCTCGGTCAGCTGTCCGAGCAGACCCAGGGCATGTTCCAACTGCAGTTCCAGCGCACCGGCGACCTGGTCAGCCTCAGCGGCCGGGTCGACCTGAAATCCGTGCCGCCGCACGGCTCCGACGTCCAGTTCACCGTCGCGTTCCCGGCCCGCGTCGCCAAGACCAATGGCAACCGCGAGGGCGACAACATCGTCTCCTGGAAACTGCCCGCCGGCGACGTCTCCCCGTTGCGCGCCGAGGTCAGCTACGCCGACCCCAACACCCGCTCGTTCGCGGGCTGGGCGGGCATCGTCGGCGGCATCACCCTCGCCGTGGCCGCCGTCATCGCCGCCATGGCCTACATGGATCGCAACCCGCCCGCACCGGGTGCCCCCACCGGTCTCTCCTGGAGTCGCTGGTGGAAAACGGTCAAGCAGGGTCGCTGAGCGAGGGCCGACTCGCGTCGCGCGGTGGCTTGTGTGCCGGATGGCTCGGGCTGACCCGGGTCGGTGCCGGGATATCGGTGGTCGGCGCTGGAATTGCGCTGTACAACCGGATTACGGTGCGGCAGTTGGTAGCGAGCCCGATCGAGGTGATCGAGCCGGTGACCGTGTGCGTGCCTGCTCGGAACGAGGCCGCGCGACTGCCGGGGTTGATCGCCGATCTGCGGGCACAGCGCAGGGTGGCGCGCATGAGCGTGGTAATTCTCGACGACGCGTCGGACGATGACACCCTTGCGGTGGCGGTCGACGCGGCGGCCGGGGACCCACGAATCACTGTGTTGCGCAACGAGACCGCGCCTGCGCCCGGCTGGACCGGGAAAGCCGCCGCGTGTGTGCGACTGGCCGAAGCGGTGGTGACGCCGGTGCTGGTTTTCGTGGATGCGGACGTGCGGCTGGCACCGGACGCGATCGCGGCGGCGGTCGGCGAATTACGCAGGCGGCGGGTCGCATTGGTGTCGCCGTGGCCGAGGCAGCGGGCCGAGTCTCCGATCGAGGCCTTGGTGCAGCCGCTGCTGTGCTGGGCGTGGGCCGCGACATTGCCGATCGCGGTGGCCGATCGCAGCCTGCGGCCATCCACTTCGGTGGCCTGCGGCCAGTTTCTGGCGTTCGACACCGCCGCCTACCGCGCCATCGGCGGGCATGCCTCGGTCGCCGCCAGTGCGACCGAGGATCTGGACATCGCCCGAACACTGCGCCGCGCAGGACAATCCACTGTGCTCGTCGCCGCCGGACGCCTGGCGAGCACCCGAATGTACGAGGACGCAGCCGAACTCGACACCGGCTACACCCGCTGGCTGTGGTCGGCGTACGGCGGCACCGTCGCGGGTGGCGCGACCGTGGGAACGCTTGCTGCCCTGGCGTATTGGCTGCCGCCGTTCGCCGCGATCCGTGGCCGTGGCTCTCTCCGCCGGGTCGGTCTTCTCGGCTATACGGCCGCTGTCACCGGCAGGTTGCTGGCTCGCGCCACCGAGACCGGCGGACCACTCACCCGCACCGATTTCCTTGCGGCCATGGCTCATCCGTTCTCGGTGGCCGCATACCTGGTGTTGTGGGCACGCTCCCATCGCGCTCGACGACGGGGCCCGTTGCGCTGGAAGGGTCGCGCGATCTAGGGCCTGTCGCGAAGTCCGGCCTCATGCATCCGGGGCTGGATGGGACTTTGTGACAGGCTCTAGGGGACCTCGGTGATGCCCACCGTCGGCAGGAAGAAGCAGGACTTGCCGCCGTTTTCGACCGTGCCGAAGACCGCGGCCAGCACGGTGCCCTGACCGGTGTCGACCGGGACCGCACGGACGCCACCCATCGGGAGGGCGGCGAAGAAGAAGTCCTGGATGGCGCGTTCGGCCATCGGGCGCAGGGCTGCCGGGACTTCGGCGGGGATCATCGCGCCGAACACCGAGGACAGCGGGCCCATCGATGCCATGCCGCCGCGGCCGCTGGTCAGGTTCAGCCAGGCGACCTGCATGCCGGTGGTGTCCGGCCCGTCCTGGCCGAGGCCGTAGGGCACGAAGGTGAACATGGTCTGGCCCGACTTGACGGCGGTCAAGTCCAGGCCCGGGATGGCGAGCGTGGTCTTGGGCCACGGGCCGGGCACGGCGGCGGCCACCGCCGGGGCGAGGCCGAGGGAGGTGCCGTTCAGGCAGTACGCGGATGCGGTCGGGTAGAGGAACGGCTGCATGCCGGCGGCGCGCAGCCCTTCGACCGCGGTGTTGTAGACGCCGAACAGATCGCTGAGCGTGCTGGTGCCGGTCTGCGCCGGACGGTCGGCCGCCGTAGCGGGCGAAACCGGTGCTGCGGCGGGTGGCGTCGCGCCTACGGTCGGTGCGGCGAGCGCCAGCGCGACCGAGCAGGTCGCGACGGCGGACAGTATGGTCGAACGGCGCGGTACAGCCACGGAGACCTCCCTCATCAACGACGCGATCGAAGGCTGACGGTACTCCCGCAAACGCCGTGAACAGGCGATATAGGCGCTGGCAAGTGATCGGCGTGTCCTACCGGCGCACCGCCGCGGCACCCCCGATATCCGCCCTGCGGCGAGGTTTACGCTCACGGTGATTAGTTCCCTTGTCTCAGGGTTCGCCTGCTGGGCATGATAATTCGGCCCGCCCCTGACATCAGCCGGTGTCCGGATCGGCGACAACCATCCAGAGCGACCGAGAGACCTGGCTCGTCGACGTCGCAGCAACCCCCCGGTTCACCGGGTGCGGGTGCTTCCGCCGGGACCGATGGAGGAACCGAAGTGATCATTTCCGCTGCCCCGGGCACCCGTTGGGGCCGTCGCCACATCGATCAGTGCAAGGTGACGTCCGCGAGCTGTCGGGGCTGACCCGCAGCCAGTCTGTGCACCCGTCGCTGGCCGGGTGATGTGCCCGCGGCCCGATGTGGTGCGGTCTCGTTCGTTCTCCCGAAGGCCCTCGACATGAGTGCGCCCGCCACCGCCGTACCCGGCGAAACCGACGCCGGCGACGACCCGGTCGCCCCTACGACTCACCTGCTCGGTGCCGAGGATGCCGCACCCACCGTCGCCAAGACATGGCACCCGTGGCGGTGGGTGGTCAGTGCGATCGCGCTCATCCTGCTCGCACAGTTCATCCACGGTCTGGTCACCAATCCCGGCTGGGATTGGCCGACCTTCGCGCAGTACATCACCGCGAAGTCGGTGCTCGCCTCGTTGAAGGTGACCTTGGAACTCACCGCGTGGGGTACCGCTCTCGGCTTCCTGCTCGGCACCGCGCTGGCCATCGCGCGACTGTCCGGCAACCCGGTGCTACGGGTGATCTCGTGGTGCTACATCTGGGCGTTCCGCTCGATTCCGCTCATCGTGCAACTGCTGTTCTGGTTCAACATCGCCTACCTGTACAACACGCTGTCGGTCGGCATTCCTTTTGGTCCCGCGTTCTTCACCTTCGAGGTGAACGGCGTGATCAGCGGGTTCACCGCGGCGGTGATCGGACTCGCGCTGCATCAGGCGGCGTACTCGGCCGAGATCATCCGGGCGGGCATCATCTCCGTCGATGCCGGGCAGCTCGAAGCCGCTGCCGCACTGGGCATTCCACGGGTGCGCCAGTTCCGCACCATCGTGGTTCCGCAGGCCATGCGGTCGATTCTGCCCAATGCGACCAATGAGGTGATCAGCCTGTTCAAGGGCACCTCGATCGTGTCGGTGATGGCGATCGCGGAGCTGTTCTACCAGGTCCAGGTGATCTACGGCCGCAACGGGCGGGTGGTGCCGCTGCTGCTGGTGGCCACCGCCTGGTACATCGTCCTCACCACCATTCTCTCGGTGGCGCAGTACTACATCGAACGGCACTACGCCAAGGGCACCCAGCGCACGCCACCGCCGTCACCGGTCCACCGGGCCTGGCAGAAGCTGCGCGAGGTCGCCGAATCCGGCGCCACCGCACCGCGCGGAGCGACCCGATGACCGCCGCGCCCGCCGTCGAGGTCCGCGGCGTCCGCAAATCCTATGGCGCGCAAGAAGTCCTGCGCGGGGTCGACCTGACGGTGCGCTCGGGTGAAGTGGTGACGGTGATCGGCCCGTCCGGCTCCGGCAAGTCCACCCTGCTTCGAGTGCTCAATCATCTGGAGGCGCTGGACGCGGGCACGGTGCGCATCGACGGCGAGCTGATCGGCTATCGGCTGCGCCGCAACACCTTGCACGCGCTGCCCGACCGCGAGGTGCGCAAGCAGCGCTCCCGCATCGGGTTCGTCTTCCAGAACTTCAATCTCTTCCCGCACCTGACGGTGCTCGACAATGTCACGCTCGCACCGCTTTCCGCGCAACGCCGCGACCGCAAGGAGGTCGAGGCGGAGGCACGAATCCTGCTGGAACGAGTGGGCATCGGCGAGCTGGCCGACGCCTACCCGCGCAGGCTGTCCGGTGGGCAGCAGCAGCGGGTGGCGATCGCGCGAGCACTTGCCTTGCGCCCCAGGGTGATCCTGTTCGACGAACCGACCTCCGCGCTGGACCCCGAACTGGTGGGCGAGGTGCTCGACGTGATCCGCGATCTCGCGCACGGCGGCACCGCGCTGGTGATCGTCACCCACGAGATCGGCTTCGCTCGCGAGATCGCCGACACCGTGGTGTTTCTCGACGCGGGCGCGATCGTCGAACAGGGCACGCCCGATGCGGTCCTCGATAATCCGCGCCACCCGCGCACCCGCGCCTTCCTCTCCCGAGTCCGCTGATGAACAGGTTTCCGATGAAGCTCTCCGCCCTGGCCACCGCCGCCGCGACCGCGGTCGTACTGCTGGCCACCGGCTGCACCGACCCCGACGCGGAATCCGCGCCCTCCGGTGCGATCACCTTCGACCTCTCCGCCGCGCAGACCGGCCGGGTCCGCGCCGCCAAGGTGGACAGCATCGCCGCCGAAGTGCCGCAGGCCATTCGGGATCGCGGCACCCTGGTGGTGACCGGCTCGTCCGGCACCGCGCCGCCGCTGCGTTTCTACGCCGACGACGACAAGACCGTGGTCGGCTCGGAGGTCGATTTCGCCGCGCTGGTCGCCGACATCCTCGGCCTGAAACTGGATGTGCGGGTAGCGGATTGGGCGCAGAACTTCGTGCGCATCGATTCCGGCGAGGTCGACGCCTTCGTCTCCAACGTGACGGTGACCGAGGAGCGCAAGGAGAAGTACGACTTCGCCACCTACCGTCACGACACCGTCGCACTGGAGGTGCCCGCGCAGAGCACCCTCGAGTTCAAAGACCGCACGAGCCTGGCGGGCAAACGAATCGGCGTCGGCAGCGGCACCAATCAGGAACAGCTGCTGGTGAAGTGGAACGAGCAGAACCGCGCGCAAGGCCTGGCGCCCATCGACATTGCCTACTTCCAGCAGACCAGCGACTACTACCTGGCGCTCGCCTCGCAGCGGCTGGACGGCTTCATCGGCCCCAACCCGACCGCGATCTACCACACGGCCACCGCGAAGCAGACCAAGATCCTGGGCACCTTCTCCGGCGCCGGCGACGCGCTGCAGGGCGAGATCGCGGTGCTCACCAAGAAGAACAGCGGGCTGGTCACCGCCGTCCAGCAGGCGCTGAACCACGCCATCGAACACGGCGCCTACCAGCAGGTGATCGACCGGTGGGGCCTGCAGAGCGAGCAGGTCACCGAGTCGCGGATCAATCCGCCCGGCCTACCGAAGCAGCGGTGACCCGGTGACGCAACAGCTTTCGGCACAGGACCTGCGGGTGCACCGGGTCGCCCAGGATGACCCGCTGGCGGCGCCGCTGCTCGCCGAGCTCGCCGTCGAGTACAGCAGCCGCTACGGCCGCAGCGCCGGCGAGATGCACGCGTCGCTGCGCGACTATCCGGCCACCGAGTTCGCGCCTCCGCACGGCGCGCTGCTGGTCGTCACCCGCGACAGCGAGCCGGTGGCGGGCGGGGCCTTCCAGCGCTACGACGCGGAAACCGCTGAGCTCAAACGAATCTGGACGGCCCGCGAACACCGCAGGCAGGGGCTCGGGCTGTTCGTGCTCGCACAGCTGGAGGCCGAGATCGAGCGGCGCGGCTACCGGCGCATCTATCTGACCACCGGTCCGCGGCAACCCGAAGCCGTCGGCCTCTACCTGGCCGCCGGATACACCGCGCTCTACGACCCGGCCGTGCCCGCCGAGCAGCTCGGCAAGCACCCGTTCGAGAAGCGACTGCCCGCGGTCACCGACGCACTGGGAGCATCCGCATGAAGTTTCTTCTGTTCACCCTGGTCACCCGGGTGCCCGACCCGACGACCGGCCGGCTGCCCGGCACCAGGGAGCGGCTGCGTGACGTCGTCGCACAGGCCAGGCTGGCCGAGGATCTCGGTTACGACGGCTTCGCCGTCGGTGAGCGGCACGAGGATCCGTTCCTGTCCTCGGCTCCCCCGGTGATCCTCAGCCACATCGCCGCGGTCACCTCGCGGATCACGCTGTTCACCGCCGTCACCACGCTGAGCCTGCTGGATCCGGTGCGCGCCTTCGAGGACTACTCCACGCTGGACAATCTGTCCGGCGGCCGCCTGGAGCTGATCATCGGCAAGGGCAACGGAACCGCGCAGGCCGAGCTGTTCCACGTCACCACCGACGATCAGTGGGACCGCAACCACGAAGGCTACGACCTGTTTCGGGCGCTCTGGCACAGCGAGAGCGTCACCTGGTCCGGCCGATTCCGGCCCGCGCTGACCAACGCCAAGGCGCTGCCACGGCCGTGGCAGCCCGAGATCCGGATCTGGCACGGCAGCGCGACCAGCCGGGATTCGGTGGAACTGGCCGCGCGCCACGGTGATCCGCTGTTCTCGGCGAATGTGACCAACCCGATCGAGCCGTATGCCGAACTGGTTCGCCACTATCGGGAGCGCTGGGAGTTCTACGGGCACAAACCAGCCGATGCGCTGGTCGGCGCGGGTACGGCGGGATTCCATGTCGCCCGGACGTCCCAGCAGGCCCTCGACACCTATCGGCCGATCTTCGAGGCGCGCCTGGCACTGGCGCGCACCCTCGGCCTGCCGGTCGTGTTCGAGACGCTCGACGACTTCGTCAGCCGCAGTTCGGCTCTCGTCGGCAGCCCGGAGCAGGTGATCGACAAGGTCGGCAGGCAGCACGAGCACTTCGGGCACGAGGTGATCCACCTGTCCGCCGAGCGGGACGGCCGCCCCGAGATCGATTACCTGGACAGCCTCGCGCTGTTCCAAACCGAGGTGGCGCCGGAGCTGCGCCGCCGAATCCCGAGCCGCCCGTTGGCCGCCGGCGCCGAGCTCGTCCCTACCGAAACTGCTGGAGTCGCCTCGTGATCCGTTCCCGTCACCGAATCGCCGCGCTGGCAGGCGTTTTGGCCACGGCCACCACTGTTGCGGCCTGCGGCACTGATTCGGCCGCGCCCGGCGGCGACACAGGACCGCCGAAGCCGGGCGGCACCCTGCGCTATGGCTTGTCGCAGGCCCCCACCTGCTCGGATCCCGCGCAGTCGGGCACCAACCAAACTCTGTACGTGACACGCCAGATCGTCGACTCGCTGACCGATCAGGATCCGAAGACCGGTGAGCTGAAGCCGTGGCTGGCGCAGCGCTGGGAGGTCACGCCGGATGCGAAGGTGTTCACCTTCCATCTCACCGACGGCGTCACCTTCAGCGATGGCACACCGCTCACCGCGGAGTCGGTCGGCAAGACTTTCGACTCCATCATCAAGCTCGGGTCGGCCAAATCCCCGCTGGCGTCGAGCTACCTCACCAACTATGTCGGCACCACCGCTGTCGACCGGCTGACCGCGCGGGTGGAGTTCAGCAAGCCCAACGCGCAGTTCTTGCAGGCGTCCTCGACCACCCAGCTCGGCATTCTGGCCGAGGCCACCACCGCCAAGCCCGCGGAGCAGCGCTGCCTCGGCGACAACATCGCCAGCGGGCCGTTCACCTACGCGGGCTACCGCCAGGACGCCTCGGTCACGCTGGCCAAACGCACCGGATACCAGTGGGGTTCGGCGGTGTTCGCGCACCGCGGCGAGGCATACCTGGACAAGATCGAGTTCACCGTGGTGCCCGAATCCGGTGTGCGCACCGGCAGTCTCATCTCGGCGCAGCTCGACGCGATCAGCGATGCGCTGCCGCAGGACGCGGCACAGATCGAGGCGGCAGGCGGACGGGTGCTCAGCACCGCGAATCCCGGTGTGCCGTTCGGCTTCCAGACCAATGTGACCCGCGGCCCGCTGCGCGATCCCGCGGTGCGTCAGGCGCTGCTGCCCGCGATCGACCGTAAGCAGTTGGTGGACACCGTGCTCGGGCCGCAGTTCAAGCCCGCGACCAGCCCGCTGGCCAGCAGCACGCCCGGCTACCAGGACCTGTCGACCCGGCTGGCCTACGACCCCGGCAAGGCCCGCGGCATTCTCGACCAGGCGGGCTGGCTACCGGGTGGTGACGGCATCCGGGTGAAAAACGGTGAGCGGCTGTCGTTCTCGGTGCTGTTCAGCCAGGTGTTCGCGGGCAACCAGGCGATCATCGAGCTGGTGCAGCAACAGCTGCGGCAGGTCGGGGTCGAGCTGAAGCTGGATCTGGTGTCGGGCGCCGAGTCGACGGCACGGCAGAACGCGAAGGACTTCGACAGCAGCTACGGCAACACCACCCGCGCGGACGGGGACATCCTGCGCACCTCGTTCGGTTTGGACGGCCGCAATCTCAATGTGCGAGGGCCGATTCCGGCGCTCGACGACGCGCTCAACGGCCAGTTGAGCACCGTCGACACCACCGTCCGCAATGGCCTCATCCACACGGCCCAGCAACAGGTGCTCGACGCCGGGCTGTTGATCCCGACGGTGGAGTTGTCCCAGGCGATCGGCGCGGGCGGCACCGCTCAGGACCTGAAGTTCGAAGCCTCGGCGCGACTACAGTTCTTCGACGCCTGGCTGAGCGGGCGGTAACGATGGCGCGCTATCTGGCTCTGCGGGTCCTGCAAGCGGTCTGGGTGCTGTGGGCGGCGTTCACCGTCTCCTTCGTGGTGCTCTATCTGCTGCCCGCCGACCCGATCTCCATCGCGGCCGACGGCGGCGGCGCGGGCACACCGGTGGACCAGGCCGCCATCGCCGAGCTGCAGGCGCGCTACGGGCTGGATCGGCCGCTGTGGCAACAGTATTGGACCGCGCTCGGGCACGCGGTGCGTGGCGATCTCGGGCATTCGATCGGCACCGGTCAGCCGGTGACCGGCGCCATCGGTGACGCGCTGCCCGCGACGCTCGGATTGGCTGGGCTGGCACTGCTTTTCGCGACGTTCGGCGGGGTGGCGCTGGCGTTCGCCGCGACCTACACCCGGCGGCCGTGGCTGCGCACCGTGCTCAATGCCCTGCCTTCGCTCGGTGTTTCGGTGCCGACCTTCTGGACCGGCTTGCTGCTGCTGCAACTGTTCTCGTTCCAGTGGCGCCTCGCTCCGGCCTTCGGTGGGCACGGCTTCGCCGGCACCGTCCTGCCCGCCCTGACGCTGGCCCTGCCGATCGGCGCGGTGATCGCCCAGGTGCTGGCCGCGGGTCTCGAATCGACCTGGCGGCAGCCATTTGTCGACGTCGCGTTGGCGAAGGGCGGTTCGCGCTGGTGGGTGCAGCGCAAGCATGTGCTGCGCCCCGCCAGCGTGCCCACCTTCACCATCGCCGGGGTGCTGATCGGCAACATGCTCGCCGGATCGGTCGTGGTGGAGACGGTCTTCGCCAGGCAGGGCGTCGGCCGCCTCACCCAGACCGCGGTACTGGCCCAGGACATTCCGGTGGTGCAGGGCATCGTGCTGCTCACCTCGGCCGTATTCGTCACGGTGAATCTCGCGGTGGACCTGCTCTATCCGTTGCTCGACCCGCGCATCGCCGCGCGGGCCCGGCACGCGGTCGCGCCCGAGAAGACTGACGACAAGGTCGGCGGCACCGCCGAAGGGGTGGCAATCCATGGTTGACGTCATCGATGAGCGGCGGCGTGCCGCCTTCCCGGGGCTGCGCAAGCCCGCACTGCGCGGGAAGTGGTTGCGCGGCAATGTGGCCCTGATCCTGTCCATCCTTATCGCGGCACTCGCCGTCGGCTGGGCGCTGTTCCCTTCGCTGTTCGCCAGTGGTGATCCACTGACCGGGGTGCCCGCGCACAAGTTTCGCGGGCCGAGTGCGGAGCACTGGTTCGGGACCGACAATCTCGGGCGCGACCTGTACACGCGCATGGTGCACGGCGCGGGGCTCTCGCTCACCGCGACGCTCGCGGCGGTGGGTATCGCGCTGATCGCCGGGTCCGTCCTCGGACTGCTGTCGGGTGCGGCGGGCGGCATCGTCGACACCGTGGTCATGCGCGTCGTCGATGTGCTGCTGTCGATTCCGGCGCTGCTGCTGTCGCTGGCGCTGGTCACGGCCCTGGGTTTCGGTACTCGCAATGTGGCGATCGCGGTGGGGGTTTCGCTGGTCGCCAACTTCGCCAGGGTGCTGCGGTCGGAAGTGCTGCGGGTGCGGCACGCGGTGTATGTCGAGGCGGCGCACGCTTCGGGGGTCCGCTGGTACACGGTGCTGCTGCGGCATGTGCTGCCCAACTCGTATCAGCCAGTGCTGGCGCTGGCCGCCGTCGAGTTCGGCATGGCCGTGCTGTCGGTGTCGGCCCTGAGCTTCCTCGGTTATGGCGCGAAACCGCCTACGCCCGAATGGGGTTCGCTCATCTCCGAGGGCCGCAACTACCTCGCCACCGCATGGTGGATGACCACTCTGCCCGGCCTGGTCATCATCGCGGTGGTCGTGGCCGCCCAGCGTCTCGGGCGCGCCGTTGGAAGGAACGAACAACTATGACCAGCACTACTTCGCCGCAAGCGGCACCGACCGAAGAGCAGGTGTCCTCGACTGCCGCGGGACAGTACGCCGGTCCGCTGTTGCGGATCGACAATCTGCGCGTCCGCTACCGGTCCGACTCCGGTGACGTGACCGCGTTGGCCGGGGTCTCGCTCAGTGTGTCCCGTGGCGAAGTGGTGGCCCTGGTCGGCGAATCCGGCTCCGGCAAGTCCACTCTCGCGCAATCGGTGATCGGCTTGCTCGGGGCCAATGCCGAGATCAGCGGCGGGACCATCGCATTCGACGGAAAGGTCGTCGACACCGGATCCGAGCGGGAACTGCAACGGTTACGCGGCGCGCGCATCGGCTTCGTGCCGCAGGATCCGGGGCTGTCGCTGAATCCGGTACGGCGCGTGGGTGAACAGGTGGCCGAGGCGCTGCTGGTGCACCGGCTGGCCGACCGGCATTCGGCGCGTGAGCGTGCGATCCAACTGCTCGCCGACGCGGGCCTGGACCGTCCGGAACTGCGCGAAGTGCAGTACCCGCACGAACTCTCGGGCGGGCAACGGCAGCGGGTGCTCATCGCGTCCGCGCTGGCCTGCCGGCCGGAACTGGTGATCGCGGACGAGCCGACCAGCGCGCTGGACGCCACGGTGGCGCGGCGGGTGCTCGACCAGCTGGCCGCGCAGATCGCGGCCGAGGGCACCGCGGTGCTGCTGATCACCCACGATCTCGCGGTGGCCGCCGAGCGCGCCGATCGGATCGTGGTGCTGAGCGGCGGCGAGATCGTGGAGAGCGGGCCCACCGCGACGGTGCTCGCGGCACCGCGCCATCCGTACACGAAGCGGCTGCTCGCCGCCTCGCCGAGCCTGGCGCCCACGGTCGCCTACCGAACGCCTAAGCCGCGCGAGGGTGCGCCACTGCTGGCACTGCGCGAGGTGCACAAGCGTTTCCGCGCACAGGCGGGTGGCTCGGTGACCGCAGTCGCGGGTGTCGGCTTCGAGCTCGGCCGCGGCGAAACCCTCTCGCTGGTAGGCGAATCCGGTTCGGGCAAGTCGACCACCGCCCGAATCGCGCTGCGCCTCACCGAACCCGACAGCGGCCGGGTCACCTTCGACGGACAGGAACTGACCCGGTTGCGCGGCACCCGGTTGCGGGCGCTGCGCCAACGGTTCCAGGTGGTGTACCAGAACCCGTACTCCTCGCTGGATCCGCGTTGGCGGGTCGGCACCATCATCGAGGAACCGTTGCGCGCATACGGGGTCGGCGACCGCGCGGCCAGGCAGGCCAGGGTCGCCGAACTGCTCAGGCAGGTGGCACTGCCGGAGCACTTCGCACAGCGCCGGCCCGCGGAACTGTCCGGTGGACAGCGTCAGCGCGTCGCCATCGCCCGCGCGCTCGCCCTGCACCCGGACCTGCTGGTGCTGGACGAACCGGTCTCCGCGCTCGACGCCTCCGTGCAAGCGCAGATCCTCGAGCTGCTCGACCGGCTGCAGGCCGAGCTGGCGCTGAGCTATCTGTTCATCTCGCACGACCTCGCGGTGGTCCGCCGGATCAGCGACCACGTCGCGGTCATGCGGCACGGCCGCATCGTCGAATCCGGGCCGACCGCAGCGATTTTCGACAACCCGCAGCACGAGTACACCCGCGAGCTGTTGTCCGCCATACCCACGCCCACCGCCGCGAAAGGACCATCCTGATGCCGGAATCGACCTACCGCCACAGCCGGATACTCGTGCGCACCGACCGGCCCGCGTGCCGCCGCAGCAGGCCGGAACGCCCGGGATCGCTGCCTGCGCGGGCGAGGCGCTGGTGGCGCACGCATGTGCCGGAGCGCACCGCGGCCACCGATCTGTGGCAGCACGCGTTCTTCTTCGCCCCCGACGCGGCGGGTGTGCATCCCGCGGCACGGCAGTGCTTGAACTGGAAGGAAACCTACTGATGGCCGATTCCGACTTCTTCCTCGCAGTCGAGCTGGCGGGGACGGGAATTCACCCGGCGTCGTGGCGACGGGACGACTCGCGAGCCGAGGATCTGTTCACCGGCGCGTACTGGGTCGACGCCGTCACCGCGGCCGAAAAGGCCGGGGTGGACACGGTATTCGTGCCCGACTCGTTCGGCTTGCAGCCGGGTGGGACCGGCGCGACGCGGGGCAGGCTCGACGCGGTGGCGATCGCCGCCCGAGTCGCGGCGGCCACGCGGCACATCGGCCTGCTTCCGCAGGGGGCCGTGACGCACACCGAGCCGTTCCATCTGGCCAAGGCCGTCCAGAGTCTCGATTTCGCCTCGTTCGGGCGCGCCGGGTGGGAGGTGACCGTATCCGAAGGTGTGGAGCAGGCACGGGCATTCGGCCGCAAGGACGCGCAGGACGCGGCGTCGCTGTGGCACGAGGCCGATGAGGCGATCGAGGTGGTCACCCGGCTGTGGGACAGCTGGGAGGACGACGCGGAGATCCGCGATGTGCCCACCGGGCGCTTCATCGACCGGGACAAGCTGCACTACATCGACTTCGTAGGGGACAACTTCTCGGTGAAGGGGCCGTCGATCACCCCGCGCTCGCCGCAGGGTCAGTCGATCGTGGCGGTGCGCGCACAGGACGACGCGAGCACGGGCGTCGCGGTACAGCGGGCCGACCTGATCCGCATCGCCGCAGACGATCTCGAGGCTGCGCGAGCCCTGCGGACCGCCCTGCGGACGGCGGTGCGTGCCGCGGACCGCGATCCCGATGCCGTGCGAGTGCTGCTGGATATCGAACTCCACCTGGCTGATTCATCGGCTTCCGCACAGGAGGAGGTCGCCCAGCTGGATCGGTGGACCGACCCCGGTATCTCGACCAGCCTGCGCCACCTCGGCACTCCAGCGACGCTGCGCGAATTGCTGGGCGCCATCGACGCTTCCGGCGCCGCCGACGGCGTCGTACTCCGCCCGCTCGCCGTACCTACGACAGTCGACCGGCTCGCCGCGTTGGCCCGGAAGCCTTTGTCGGCCAGGACATTGCGCGAGCGCCTCGGTCTCCCCCGGCCGGCCAGCCGGTATGCCGGCAGCACCACGATCCAGGAAGGTACGCCGTCGTGACCGGCAAACCACGCAAGCAGATCCATCTCGCCGCCCATTTCCCCGGCGTCAACAACACCACGGTCTGGGCCGACCCGGCGTCGGCCAGTCAGGTCGAGTTCGAGTCGTTCGTGCACCTGGCGAAGACCGCCGAACGCGGCCTGTTCGACTTCTTCTTCCTGGCCGAGGGTCTTCGGCTGCGCGAACACCGCGGGCGCATCCACGATCTCGACGTGGTGGGCAGGCCGGACACCTTCACGGTGCTCAACGCGCTGGCCGGGGTGACCGACAAACTAGGCCTCGCGGGCACCATCAACAGCACCTACAACGAACCGTTCGAGCTGGCCAAGCAGTTCGCCTCGCTGGACCATCTGTCCGGCGGCCGCGCCGCCTGGAACGTCGTCACCTCCTCCGACGCGTTCACCGGCGAAAACTTCCGCCGCGGTGGCTATCTCGAACACGGTCAGCGTTACCAGCGCGCCGCCGAGGTGGTCGAGGTGACCCGCGAGCTGTGGGATAGCTGGGCCGCCGACACCCTGGTGATCGATCGGGCCGCGGGGGTGTTCGCCCGCGAGGTTCCCGAAACCCGGCACCGCGGTGCGCAATTCGACATCGCCGGGCGGTTCGTGCTGCCGCCGAGCCCGCAGGGGCACCCGGTGTTGTTGCAGGCGGGCGATTCCGACGACGGCCGGGAGTTCGGGGCGTCCGCCGCCGACGCGATCTTCACCGGGCACGGCACGCTCGAAGCGGGACAACGCTTCTACGCCGACGTCAAAGGCCGATTGGCGAAATACGGCCGGACACCGGACGAACTGAAGATCCTGCCCGCGGCCACCTTCGTGCTGGGCGACAGCGCGCAGGACGCCGAGGAGCGGGCCCGCCATATCCGCCTTCAACAGGTCGGGCCGCAGACCGCCATCGCCTTCCTCGAACAGGTCTGGGGCCGTGAGCTTTCCGGCTACGATCCGGATGGGCCGCTGCCCGACGTGGAGCCCACCGACAACGTCGACATCACCCGCGGCCGGGTGCGCCATGCCAAGGACCCGCGCGCGGTCGCGGCAGACTGGCGGGCCAGGGCCGAGGCCGAGAACCTCAGCATCCGTGAGCTGATCATCGAGGTCACCGCGCGCCAGCAGTTCGTCGGCACGCCCGCGGCGGTCGCCGAACAGATCGATACCTACGTCCAGGGCGACGCCAGCGACGGATTCATCCTCGTACCGCACCTCACACCGGGCGGGCTCGACGAATTCGTCGACGGGGTCGTCCCGGAACTGCAGGAGCGCGGCAGTTTCCGCACCGAATACACCGGCACGACCCTGCGCGAGCATCTCGGGCTGCGCCATCCGCACCGCCACAGCACCGTCCACGAAGGAGCACGAGCGTCATGACGACCAGCATCAGCACCGATTTCGCCACCGAGTGGGCAGACTGGCAGCACACCAGGGTGGCGCAGCTGCGCGACCCGCTCGGCTTCCTCAGCCTGACCGGATTGCATTGGCTCACCGACCAACCCGAGCGGCTGCCGGACGTGCCGGGCACCTGGTGGGTCACCGATAACAAGGTGTTCATCACCGCGCAGCCCGCCGACCGCCTGGAGGTCGACGGTGTCGGCATCGCGGGCGTGCGGATCATCAAGCCCGAAGAGGGCGCGCCGGGTCTCAGTGTGCGGCACGAGCGCCGGGTGCTCGAGGTGATCCGCCGGAGCGGTCTGTATGCCGTCCGAGTGCACGACCCCGCGGCATCGACGTTGGCGAGTTTCGATGGAATCCCCAGTTACGCACCGGATCCGCGCTGGGTGGTGACCGGCCGGTTCACGCCGTTCGACGAGCAGCGCACGGTGACCACCGGCGCCGTGGTCGACGGCTTGGAACACCACCATGCCGCCGCAGGCACCATCGAGTTCACCCTCGGCGAGGCCACCGAGCGGGTCGTCGCGTTCGGCGACCCGACCGACCTCCGGCTGCTGTTCACCGACGCGACCAGCGGCATCACCACCTATCCCGCGGCCCGCTCGCTCGCGATCGGCGCTCCGGAGGCGGACGGCACGGTGCGCCTCGATTTCAACCGGGCGGCCAATTTGCCCTGCGCCTTCACCGATTTCGCGACCTGCCCGGTCGCGCCTGCCGAGAACCGGCTGCGCGTCGCGATCGAGGCGGGCGAGCAGGATCCGCGGTTGGGGCGGACTTCATGAGCGTCCCGCTATCGATCCTCGATCTGTCCCCGATCAGCGCCGGGTCGACCGCGCAGCAGGCGCTGCGCAACACCGTCGACCTCGCGCAGCACGCGGAACAGTGGGGTTACCACCGGTATTGGCTGGCCGAACACCACTTCGTGTCGGTGGCCAGCTCCGCCTCGATCACCCTGATCGGTCTGGTCGCGGCGGCCACCTCGCGCATTCGGGTGGGGTCGGCGGCCGTTCAGGTCGGCCACCACACCTCGGCATCGATCGTGGAAGCCTTCGGCACCATCGACGCGCTGTACCCGGGCCGGCTCGACCTCGGGCTCGGGCGGTCCGGTCACCGGCGCAGCCAGTACGGTGCGGAACCGGCGCACCCGAAGGGCGGGCATCCCAAAGTGGACACCGCGACCGGACGGACCCAGATCCGGGACGGCGTGGTGGTTCCGCCGCCGTTCGATCCCGGCCGGGTCGCCGACCGGACGAAATTCCTCGCCTCGGCCGCCGCGTTGCAGCAGGAAGGTGCGCAAGCGCTCGAATTCGCCGAGCAGGTCGACGAGGTACGGGCACTGCTCGGCGGCCACTTCGTCAGCAAGAACGGCGTTGCGCTGCATGCTGTTCCGGGTGAGGGCGCGCAGGTCGAGCTGTGGTTGTTCGGCAGCTCGGGCGGCGAGAGCGCGGAGCTCGCCGGACAGCTCGGATTGCCGTTCGCGGCGGCGTACCACGTGTCGCCGGGCACCGCCCTGGACGGAGTCGACGCCTACCGCGCGGCCTTCCGGCCGTCCGCGCTGCTGGCCGAGCCGTACGTGGTGGTCTCGGCGGATGTCGTCGTCGCCGCGGACGACGCCACCGCGCGACACCACGCCGCCACCTACGGCCACTGGGTGCACAGCATCCGCAGCGGCGCGGGCGCCGCCGACTACCTCGACCCGGCCACCGCCACCCCGCTGACCCCCGAGCAGCACCGCTTGGTCGCCGACCGCCTCGCCACCCAATTCGTCGGCACGCCCAGCACCGTCGTGGAGCGGCTCGACGCACTACAGCGCGTCACCGGCGCCGACGAACTCCTCGTCACCAGCATCACCCACCACCACGAAGACCGATTGGAGTCGCACCGGCTGCTCGCCGACGCCTGGGGAATCCGCGCGGCCCGCGCCGCCTGATCCCCGTCCCGCACCTCTGCGCCCCGTGCGCACGAACTCCGTGTACACGGGGCGAATTTGTTCGGGACGAATCGGCTGCGCTGGCAGCCGATTCGTTATGCCGACTCGCGATCAATGGGGAGCCAGGGTTTCACCGCGCGCTACCGGGTAGCGGGATGGCGGCCAGGCTGGGATCTTCGGGCGATTGACCAGGTCGAGGCGGCGTTGTTCGTCATTTGGACATACTTCTCTCGATCCGCCAGAAACATACAGGCGTGCATGTATTCTTCTGCCGATCAGGAGAGGGAGATATCAATGAGGATTGCTCCAGCCCGCCGATGGACCAGGGTTTTCGTCGGACTGCTTGCGCTGCTCGGGGTTTCGCAGGTGCTGGTGGCGCCCGGCGCTCCGGCCGCGCCCGAGGGTGCCGCGGCGTGGACGGCGGTGCACGATGGTCCGCAGCAATATCCCGG
The DNA here is from genome assembly GCF_900269665.1 of Nocardia suismassiliense. Classification (GTDB taxonomy): domain Bacteria; phylum Actinomycetota; class Actinomycetes; order Mycobacteriales; family Mycobacteriaceae; genus Nocardia; species Nocardia suismassiliense. The sequence continues at coordinate 2,716,897 of NZ_LT985361.1, read as the reverse complement.
GATGCATATCGACTGGGATGTGCCGATCACCATGAGCGACGGCACCGTGCTGAAGGGGAATGTGTATCGCCCGGCGGATGCGAACGGGCCGATCGCGACGCCGCTGCCGACGATCGTCAATCTGACGCCCTACACCAAGTTGTTGTCGATGGTCGCGCAGACGGCGCTGTCCGTTCCGATGTTGTCCGACGCGATAGTCGGGTTCCTGCGGGACTTCGAGCTGCCGGGGACGCCGTTGGAGGCGCTGACGGACGCGACGCGGGTGGCCGGCGGTGGGTTCGGGCGGGCGTTCGCGGTGGACCCCAACCTGATTCGCAGCGGCTACACCCAGGTCGTCGTCGATGTGCGTGGAACCGGGTTCTCGCAAGGGATCTGGGAGCCGTGGGGGCCGAAGGACCAGCAGGACACCCCCGAGGTGATCGCGTGGGCGGCGGCGCAGCCGTGGTCGGACGGCAACATCGGGATGACCGGCGCCTCCTACTCCGGGATCAACCAGGTGCAGGCCGCCGAAAAGCAGCCGCCCGCACTGAAAGCCATCGTCCCGGTGGTGCCGGGCAACGATCTGGTGCGCGACATGATCGCCCCGGGCGGCGCGGCCATCGGCATCCTGCTGCCCTACCTGCTCGCGGTGAACGTGGCCAAATTCCTGCCCGACCTGATGTCGCTGGTGCAGGGCAAGTTCGACATGCAATGGCTGACCGACCGGCTGGCCAGCCCGATGTCGTTCCTGGACGTCGCAATCCAGACGATGAGCACCGACTCGTTCGACGCCGTCCAGCCGCAACTACAGCGAGTCCTGGACCCGGACAGCCCGATCCGCCAGGCGTGGCTCGGGCATCCCGAACGCATCACCGTGCCGACGATGGTGATCGGCGGCTGGCACGACAACTTCGCCAACGGCGAACCCCGGATCTACCAAGAGATTCCGCTGCCGCCCGGTCAGAAGCAGCTGATCATGGGCAACAGCTACCACGTGAACACCGGCTTCGATATGCGCGGCCGCCACGGCGAACCGCCGCGGATCGATGTGTTGCAGCGCGCCTGGTTCGACAAGTGGCTCAAGGGAATCGACAACGGTATCGACGGGTACGGGCCGGTGACGCTGTGGCAGCAGGGCGCGGGCTGGACCAGCGCCGAGCAGTTCCCGCGCGCCGAGGCCGACCACCGGCGGCTGTACCTGTCCGCGGCACCGAGCGGTACCTCGGCCATCAGCGCGCACGACGGAACTCTCACGGCGGCACCGGCTTCCGAGACAACTCGCCTCACCGTCGCGCCCGGCCTGGCCAGTCTGTGCTCGACCGACGCGGTGCAGGGCACCGCGGGCATCCTCGTCTTCGCCGGCTGCGGCAAAGACGCCAGGGTGCAGGAGATCAGCGGGCTCACCTTCACCAGCCCGCCGGTGGCCGAGCCGACCACGATCTCCGGACCGATCGCGGTGCACCTCAATACGGTGCACGACGCCACCGACGGCTACTGGACCGCGACGCTGAACGATGTTGCCCCCGACGGCCGTTCGGTCACGCTGACAACCGGCCAGCTGCTGTCCTCGATGCGCGCCATCGACGACGGCAAGAGCCGCCGCTCACCCGACGGGGCATACACCGATCCGTTCCCGGTGCTGTCGCTGGCCGCCCGGCAGCCCATGGTCCCCGGACAACCCACCCAGCTCGACCTCGGCCTCGCCCCCACCGACGCGATTCTGCAACCGGGACACCGGCTTCGGATCGACATCTTCGCGGGCAACTACCCGAAGGGCCTGCCCATCCGCCCGATGCTGGACGCCACCGAGCTCAAACCCCAGCATCTGCAACTGGATCCGTCGGCACCCAGCTATGTCAACGTCCCTCTGGCCGGTAGCCCCGGCTGGTAACGCACACCTTCCGATTTCCCGCATACCGAATCGCATGCGATCTGCCGTGCGGGAAATCGGAAGGCGGTCAGGCGCTGATAGGGGCGGCAGTCACGCCATAGCCGAGGTTGGTGAGCACCTCGGTGGTCGCCTTGGCGAAGTTCAGGGTGATGAAGTGCAGGCAGGGCGCGCCTTCATCGATAAGCCGCTGCGCCATCTCGGTGGCGATCTCGATGCCGACCTCACGCACCGCGGCCTGGTTGTCGTCGGGTGCGTCACCTGCGGCCTTGTTCAGCCGGTCGAGGACTGCGGCGGGCAGCGCACGGCCGCAGAGCTCCTCGGCCCGCGCCACCGTGCGCAGCGAGGTGATCGGCATCAGCTCGGGGATGATCGGCTTGGCGCCCTCGATCGGGTCGAACTTCGCGATCCGGTCGCGCAGCCGCAGATAGTGCTCGACGTCGAAGAACATCTGGGTGATCGAATACTCCGCTCCCGCACGCAGTTTCGCGGCCAGGAAGGCGGTGTCGGAGTCCAGGTCCGGCGAGCGATGGTGGCCCTGCGGGAACGAGGCGACGCCGACGTGGAAGTCGCCGAGGTCGCGCACGATGCGCACCAGTTCCTCGGCGTAGGCGACGCCCTCGGGGTGCTGCTGCCACTCGCCGAGCGGGTCGCCGGGCGGGTCGCCGCGCAGCACCAGGATGTTGCGGATGCCCGAATCGGCGTAGGAGCCGACCAGCGAGCGCAGCTCACCGAGGCTGTGCTCGACGGCGGTCAGGTGCGCCACCGGCAGCAGGGTGGTCTCCTGGGCCAGCTCGCCGGTGACCCGCACCGTGCGGTCGCGGGTGGATCCGCCCGCGCCGTAGGTCATCGAGACGAACGCGGGATGCATCCGCTCGAACTGGCGTCCCGCACGCCACAGCCGAGCCTCCGCGGCCGCATCACGGGGCGGATTGAACTCGACCGAGAACGGCACCGCCGCACCGGAGTGGGCCCGCAGACTCTGTACAACCGACGGTGTTCCAGAGACGTTCGGGTGCGTCCGGGGCGGACGGCCTGGGGTCGAGCGTCCCCGCGCATTGTCGAAAGTCACTGATTCAGTGTAGTGGTGACCGCCGGTGGCCCTCACGGGTCGTACCGACGAGTACGCGTATTCTTCGGACCAGACCGCACCGGGACGCGACAGGCCGTGCCCGGGCACCACGCGTCCACGACCGCACGACCTTGGAGGCTCCCCTGTCCGCCGGATCCGGTACCCAGACGCCTCACCGCACCTCCGCGGCGGAGCTCGTCGCACCCCAGCCGGGTACGCCGGCCTTCGTCGCCGCCGTGGAAGACGCGCTGACCAGGTTCTTCGCCACCCGGCGCGAGCTGGTCGAGCAGCTGGGCCCGGTCTTCGTGGAGGCCGCGGACGCGCTGGAGCTGTTCGTGCTGCGCGGCGGCAAGCGCACCCGGCCCGCGTTCGCCTGGACCGGCTGGCTCGGCGCGGGCGGCGACGCCGGCGGACCGGAGGCGGACGCGGTGCTGACCGCGTGCTCGGCGCTGGAACTCGTGCAGGCCTGCGCGCTGATCCACGACGACATCATCGACTCCTCGCGCCCCCGCCGCCGTTTCCCGACGGTGCACGTCGACTTCGAGCAGCGCCACCGCGACCGCGCCTGGGCGGGCGACTCCGCGCACTTCGGCGCCAGCGTCGCGATCCTGGTCGGTGACCTGGCGCTGGCCTGGGCCGACGACATGGTGCACGCCTCCGGGCTCGACCCGGCGGCGATCGCCCGGTTCGCGCCGGTGTGGGCGGGCATGCGCACCGAGGTGCTCGGCGGGCAGCTCCTCGATATCCACGGTGAGGCGGGCGCCGACGAATCGGTCGAGGCCGCGCTGCGGATCAACCGGTACAAGACCGCCGCCTACACCGTCGAACGCCCGCTGCACCTCGGCGCGGCCATCGCCGACGCCGACCAAGGGCTGGTCGAGGCCTACCGCACGTTCGGCACCGACATCGGCATCGCCTTCCAGCTGCGGGACGACCTGCTCGGGGTGTTCGGCGATCCCGCCGTCACCGGCAAACCGTCCGGGGACGACCTGCGCGAAGGTAAGCGCACCGTGCTGCTGGCCGAGGCGCTGGCCAGGGCCGACGAGGCCGACCCCGCCGCGGCGAAGCTGCTGCGCACCAGCATCGGCACCGATCTGGGGCCCGAGGAGGTGGCACGGCTACGCGCCGTCATCACCGACCTCGGTGCCGTGGACGAGGTGGAGCGCCGGATCACCGAGCTCACCGACGCCGGACTGGCCGCCATCGAAACCAGCACGGCGACACCGGCCGCGAAGGAGCGGTTGCGCGCCATGGCTCTGGCGGCGACCAAACGCACAGCCTGAAAGTGGTTGCGCGACCGGCCGACCGGGTAACCCGGCTCGGTGCCGGCGTCGACCCGATGCGTGCCGTGAAGAGGAGAATTTGATGAAAGACGTTGGCGCTCAGGGTTCGCGCGAGCCCGGAACGTCCGAGCCCGCACAGCGCGCTCGCGAGCCGAGAAGGCCCGATGCCGCACCGAGCGCTCGCGAGCCGCGAACGCGCGAGACCGCGGCCGACCGCCTACTGCTCGTCCGGGGGATGCCGATCGTCACACCCGATCGCGACCGGCAGCGCACCGCCCATTCGGTGAAAACCGTTGCCGGGCCCACGGATCGCGTGGTCGTGGTCGGTGCCGGGCTGGCCGGGCTTTCCGCCGCGCTGTATCTCACCGGCGCGGGGCGCAAGGTCACGCTGCTGGAGCGGGCCGACCATCCGGGTGGACGGGTCGGTCGCTATCAGGGTCCGGATTACGAGATCGATTCCGGCGCAACCGTGTTGACGCTGCCCGAGCTGATCACCGACGCGCTGGCCGCGGTCGGGCGGACGCCGCAGACCTGCAAGCCCGCGTTGCGCATCCATCAGCTGGCGCCGAGCTATCACGCGAAGTTCGCCGACGGCGCGACGCTGCGGGTGTTCGCCGACCCCGACGCCATGGCAGAGGAGGTCGCCCTGGTGTGCGGCCCGGCGGAGGCCCGGCGCTATCGGCGACTACGTGACTGGCTGGCACGGATCTACGCGGCGGAGTTCGCCGATTTCATGGACACCAACTTCGATTCACCGCTGGACATGCTGAGGGTGCCCGAAAAGCGCAAGGCGCTGGCCGCTTTGGTGCGACTGGGCGGGTTCGGCAGGCTCGGGCCCAAGGTCGACCGGTTCTTGAGCGATCCGCGGCTGGCGCGACTGTTCACCTTCCAGGCGCTCTACGCGGGAATGCCGCCTGCGCAGGCGCTCGCGGTCTACGGCGCGATCCCGCACATGGACACCTCGCTCGGTGTCTACTACCCGGAGGGCGGGATGCGGGCCATCGCGGCGGCGATGGCCGAGGCGTTCACCGCGGCGGGCGGCACGCTGGAACTGGGCACCGAGGTGACCGGGGTGGACTATGCCGGCCGGCGGGCCGAGCGGGTGCGCACAGCAGACGGCCGCGCCTTCGACTGCGATGCCTTGGTATTGACCGTCGACCTCGGCTCCATCGACCGCTACGGCGTGCGGCGCCGTCGCGGGCTGCGCGCGGCACCCTCCGCGGTCGTCGCGCACGGCACGGTGCCCGCCGAGATCGCGCGCACCTGGCCGGTCCAGGCCCACCACACCATCGAGTTCGGGGCGGCGTGGGACCAGACATTCGCCGAGATCGCGGGGCGACGGGGACGGTTGATGAGCGACCCATCGTTGTTGCTGACTCGTCCGGCGCTCACCGACCCCGGCCTCTACATCACCCGGGCCGACGGACAGCACGAACCGTTCTCGTTGCTGGCGCCCTGCCCGAACCTCGATGCGGCCCCCCTGGACTGGCCCCGAATCGGCCCGGCCTACCTGCGCGAGCTGCTCGACGAACTGGAAAGGCGGGGTTACGACGGTATTGCCACACAATTCACCGTCGACCATCTCGACACCCCGCAGACCTGGCGTGACCAGGGCATGCTGGCCGGCACGCCGTTCTCCGCGGCGCACCTGTTCCGGCAGACCGGGCCATTTCGCTCGCGCAATTTTCCGCGCACCAGCGACAACGTAGTTATCGCCGGTTGCGGCACCACGCCGGGCGTCGGGGTGCCGACCGCGGTGCTGTCCGGAAAACTGGCGGCAACCCGTATTACCGGCGATACGCATCCTGCTCGAGATGAAACCGCACGTACCAGCGAGATAGTGTTCCCGGCGACGCCGTAAACTAGGCGCCGACCTATTCACTCGCGGTTGCGACCGCTGACCATTCGGGGGGACCGACACCAGATGGCATCCCCCGAAACGCGCGCCGCAGAGGCCACATTGACACAAATCACCGGCCGAGCACCCAGCACCGCAGCGAAGCGCGAATCGGCCACTGCCGAGCCACCAGGTGTGCGGTCGTGGATGCGCACCGTCGCCGTCTTCCTGCGCAGCCCCGAGGGGCACGCCGCGATGCTCGGCTTCTACGGCGCGATCATGATCACCTTCGGTGGCTTCGGCGCGGGCAGCACGCGCAAGCGCGACCCGATTCTCGAGGCGCTGCACCTGTCCTGGCTACGGTTCGGCCACGGGTACGCGCTGTCCACCATCGTGATCTGGATCGGCGTGCTGCTGATGATCACCGCGTGGGTGCGACTGGGCCGCACCACGATCGGCAAAGGTGACCGGCTCGACCCAGGGGGACGGCAGACGGCGGAGCCGGCGGGGTGGGTGAACAGCGGCGTGACGCTCAACGAGTTACGCGCGATCGTCGGCATCTGGATCACGCCGCTGCTGTTCGCGGTGCCCATGTTCAGCCAGGACGTCTACTCGTATCTCGCGCAGGGTGCGCTGCTGCGCGACGGCTACGACCCTTACGTCGACGCACCGGTGAAGAACCCCGGAGTCCTGCTCGACAACGTCAGCCCGGTGTGGAAGCTCACCACCGCGCCGTACGGCCCGATCTTCCTGCTGCTCGGCCGCGGCATCACCACCATCACCGGTGACAACGTGGTCGCGGGCACCATCGCGATGCGGCTGGTGATGCTGCCCGGCCTCGCGCTGATGATGTGGGCGGTGCCCTATCTGACCAAACATCTCGGCGGTAAGCCGACGGTCGCCCTGTGGCTCGCCGTGCTCAACCCGCTGGTGCTGATCCACCTGTTCGGCGGCGTGCACAACGAGATGCTGATGGTCGGGCTGATGTGCGCGGGCATCGCGCTGGTGCTGGAACGCCACCACGTGGCGGGCATCGTGGTGGTCGCGATCGGGGTGGCGATCAAGGCGACGGCAGGCATCGCGCTGCCGTTCCTGGTGTGGATCTGGATGCTGCACGAACGCGAGAAGCGGGCCGCGCAGCGCGCCGGGCGCGACCCGGAGAACCTGCCGGAGAGCGAGAAACCGCACGACGCGGCGAAACCCACCGAGGACATGCCGCACCCCGCGCTGATGTTCGCCAAGATCGCCGGGCTCGGACTGACCGTGTTCGCCCTGGTCTTCGCGGCCGCCTCGGCCATCGCCGGCGTCGGCATCGGCTGGCTCACCGCGCTGTCCGGGTCGAAGAAGATCATCAACTGGCTGTCGCTGCCGACGATCATGATGCACGCGATCGGCTGGGTGACCTCGTTCGACTCGATGAAGGTCCTCGCGGTGACCAGGGGGATCTGTGCGGTCGCCCTGGTGGCCGTGCTCGTGTGGGCCTGGTGGCGGTTCCGGCACAGCGAGCGCGAGGCCGTATTCGGCATCCTGATCGCGTTCGTCGGGATCGTCATCCTCTCCCCCGCCGCGCTGCCCTGGTACTACTCGTGGCCGCTGGCGCTCGCCGCCGGATTCGCGCTCTCCACCACGACCTTGATGGTGCTGGTCGGCTTGTGTACCTGGCTGATGCTGGTGTTCCAACCGGACGGCTCGATCGGGTTGTACAGCTTCATGCACGTCGCGCTGGCGACCTTCGCCGCCGTGGTGGCCGCGATGTCACTGCGCAAGGTCGACCCGCTGCGGTTGCGGGCCACACCGCCGAGCATCGACCCGGCCACGCACGCTCGGTCATGAACCGCGGCGGGCCGCTCGCCGCCGGCCGGCCGTACGCCGCTGGCCGGCCCAGCACCGAGCTCGCGCAGGCGTATCGCGAATGCCAGCGGATCGCGGCTGAGCACGGGCGCACCTACTTCCTGGCGACACGGTTGCTGTCGGCGGAGCGTCGGCCTGCGGTGCACGCGCTGTATGCGTTCGCCCGGATGGTGGACGACATCGTCGACCATGCGGAAACCGATGTCGCACAGCGTTATCCGGGGGCGGTGCGGGAGCAGGAACTACCCGAGCACGGTCCGGCCGGTGAGCTCGATCTGATCGAGAAGCAGCTGCGGATCGCGTTGGAACTCGGGGTGCCCGCTCAGGATCGACACCCGCGCTCCATGATCCTGCTCGCGGTAGCCGACACCATCCACCGCTACTCCATAGGCGCACAGCACTTCTGGACGTTTCTGGATTCCATGCGCATGGACGTCCCCGGCACCGCGCACTTCCGCGACCGCTACGCCACGATGACCGACCTGCACCAATACATGACCGGTTCAGCCGCCGCCATCGGCCTCCAGGTGCTACCCGTCCTCGGCACCGTGTGCCCGATCGCCGAAGCCGAACCGCCCGCCGCCGCCCTCGGCGAAGCGTTCCAGCTCACCAACTTCCTGCGCGACGTAGCCGAAGACCTCGATCGCGGCCGGGTCTACCTGCCCGCCGACGAGCTCGCCGCCTTCGGCGTCGACCACGACTTACTCGTGCACTGCCACCACACCCGGCGCACCGACCCCCGAGTCCGCCGAGCCCTGGCCCACCTCATCGCGATCAACCGCGACATCTACCGCAACGCCGAACCCGGCATAGACCTACTCCAACCCCGCGTCCGCCCGGCCATCCGCACCGCCGCCGTCCTCTACGCAAACATCCTCGACCGCATCGAAGCCGCCGACTACGCCGTCTTCAGCCACCGCGCCGTAGTCCCCCGCCGTCACCGCCTCCGCGTGGCCGCATGGAACTTCGCCGCCGCTGCCCGGAGGGGCATGTAACCGAGCAGAGTCATATGGTCGCTGGTCTAGATCGTTCAGCGACCATATGACTCGCTGCTATGTGCGCGACTTATTCAGAACGGGTCTGCGGCGGCGCGGCGGATGACCTCACGCGCCAGCGGACCGTGCAGGGCGTCAACCGGCGTACCGGGAAGACTGTCGTCCTCGGTGAAGATCCATTCCAGGATCTCCTCGTCGGTGTATTTGGCGTCCTTCATCACGGTGATCAGCCCGGGCAGGAATCTGACCACCCCTTCGTCGTCGAAGAATCGTTCGGGCACGCTCACGACGCCGTCGCGGCGGACGGCGAGTAGTTGGTGGTCACGCAGCATCTGATGGACGCGGGTCACCACGAGCCCGAGTCTGTCGGCCACCTCGGGCAGCGGCAGCAGTGCCACGGACTCCGGAAGGACATCATCACTGCAGGGAAATGCACTCACGCGGATAACGGTAGACGGTCGCTCGCAGCAAGTCGTGAGACACCCGGGTGCGTTTGGTCGATACCATCGTGAGGGCCGCACGGGGCGGTCGATCGCTTGTGGGACGAACCGCGAGGGGTGAGAACTTTGTGAAAGCCGGAGGACATCAATTGATCGGCCAGATGCTGGAAGGGCGCTATCGGATCGATGCGCCGATCGCCCGCGGCGGCATGTCGATGGTCTTCCGGGGCGTCGACACCCGCCTGGACCGGCCGGTGGCCATCAAGGTGATGGACCCGAAGTTCGCCGGTGATCCGCAGTTCCTGTCGCGTTTCGAGTTCGAGGCCCGCGCGGTCGCCAAGTTGAAGCATTCGTCGCTGGTCGCGGTATACGACCAGGGTGTCGACGGCGAGTATCCGTTCTTGATCATGGAGTTGGTCGAGGGCGGCACGCTGCGCGAGTTGCTGCGCGAGCGTGGCCCGATGCCGCCGCACGCGGTGCGCGCGGTGGCCGAGCCGGTGCTCGCCGCGATCGGTGTCGCGCATTCCGCGGGGCTGGTGCACCGGGACGTCAAGCCGGAGAACGTGCTGATCTCCGATGCGGGCGAGGTGAAGATCGCCGATTTCGGCCTGGTTCGCGCGGTCGCGGCGGCCAATACGACGTCGGCCAGCGTGATTCTCGGCACTGCCGCGTACCTGTCCCCCGAACAGGTGACCACCGGCACGGCCGACGCGCGCAGTGACGTGTACTCGTTCGGCCTGCTGATCTTCGAGCTGCTCACCGGGAAGGTGCCGTTCACCGGCGATACCTCGCTATCGGTGGCGTATCAGCGGATCGAGAACGACGTGCCGAGCCCGAGCCGGTTCATCGCGGGTGTGCCGCCGGAGTTCGACGAGCTGGTCGCCAAGGCGACCGCGCGCGAGCCCGCGCACCGGTTCGCCGACGCCAACGAGATGGCGGCCGCGCTGCGGCACATCGGCGCGAAACTGAACCTGCCGCCGTACCGGGTGCCCGCGCCGCAGGAGTCGGCCGAGCATTTGAGCGCCAGCTACAAGGTGGCCACGCCGCCCCCGCAGCAGGCCGCGGCGATGCCCGCGCCGGAGCCCTACACGCCGCCGACGGTGCAGCACACGAAGGTGGTCACCGCGCCGCGGCCGCGGGTGGATTACGGTCCGCCGGACGGCTACGACGAGCAACCGGTGCGGCAGCAGCACGCGGCGTCGCCGTATCAGGCCTACGCGCCCGACCGCAGCAGGTCACGCCGCACGACGTGGGCGTGGGTGGCCATTGTGGCGATTCTCACGCTGGTCGTAGGGGTCGGCGGCTGGTGGCTCGGTGTCGGCCGGTACTCCCCTGTGCCGGCGATCGCCGGAATGGACTCCGATCGTGCGATCGCGGCGCTACGGGATGCCGGGTTCGAGACCGAGCTTCGGCAGAAGGCCTCGGATGTGGTGCCGGTCGGCGGTGTGGTCGGCAGCGATCCGTCGGCGGGGTCACGGGTTACCAAGGGTTCGACGGTCGCCGTCCTGATCTCCAGCGGCAAGCCGAAGGTGCCCGACGTGCAGCCGGGTGATCCGATCACGAAGGTGAATCAGCTGATTCGCGATGCGGGGTTACAGCCGGTCGACTCCGGTGAGGTCGGCAATACCGCGCCGAAGGGGACGCTCGCCAAGGTCGATCCTGGTCCCGGCGTTGTCCTTCCGATGGGCGCGCAGGTAAAGGTGTACCGCAGCAAGGGTTCCCAGCCGGTGAAGGTGCCCGACGTGCGCGGCAAGTCGGGCGACGAGGCCACGAAGATCCTCACCGCGGCCGGTATCTCGGTGCGCGAGACCAGGTCTCAGTTCGATCGCAGCATCGAGGCGGACAAGGCCATCGGCACCGACCCGGCCGCGGGCACAACCATCCAGTCCGGTGACGGCGTCGCCCTGCTGGTCTCCAACGCCTTGAAGATGCCCGATGTGCGCGGCTGGACCGTCGCCAACGCCCGAGCCAAGCTGCAGTCCCTCGGTGTCCAAGTAGAGGTGAAACAGCTTGTGGCGAGCGACAGTTCGCTCATCGTCTCGCAAACCCCGGGTGTCGGTGCGAACATCGAGTCGGGTAACACCGTCTCGCTGGTTGCCCTGCCTTAGGCACTGACGCTATCGGCTGCTCCCTCAGCGCACCTGTGGGGTTCGGTCACGACGTCGAGCGTCGGCTGCCACCATCCGTGTCCCGGGCTACTACCGGGACACGGACGGACTGATCAGCTGATCCAGAACTGCTTGCTCAGCGCAGCATTTCGGCGACGAGGAAGGCGAGTTCCAGCGACTGCTGGGTGTTCAGGCGGGGGTCGCAGGCGGTTTCGTAACGACCGGACAGGTCCAGATCGGAGATGTCCTGCGCGCCACCGAGGCACTCGGTGACGTCCTCACCGGTGAGCTCGATGTGCAGCCCACCGGGGTGGGTGCCGAGCGCGTGGTGCACCTCGAAGAAGCCCTGCACCTCGTCGACGATGCGGTCGAAGTGGCGGGTCTTGAAGCCGGTGGACGCCTCGTGCGTATTGCCGTGCATGGGGTCGCACTGCCAGATCACCTGGTGGCCGGTGGCCTGCACCTTCTCGATGATCGGCGGCAGCACGTCGCGGACCTTGCCGTTGCCCATGCGCGAGACGATGGTGAGCCGGCCCGGCTCGTTGTTCGGGTCCAGCCGCTCGACGTACTCCACCGCCATCTCGGGGGTGGTCGACGGGCCGATCTTCAGGCCGATCGGGTTGGCGATCAGTTCGGCGAGCGCGATGTGCGCGCCGTCGAGCTGCCTGGTCCGTTCGCCGATCCACAGGAAGTGTGCGGACAGGTCGTAGAGCACCGGCTCGCCCGCGGCGTTCTCGCTCAGGCGCAGCATGGCGCGCTCGTAGTCGAGGACCAGTGCCTCGTGGCTGGCGTAGATGCGGGCCTGCTTCAGGCTCGGGTCGTTCACCCGGCAGGCGGTCATGAACGCCAGACCGCGGTCGATCTCCTCGGCCAGCGCCTCGTACCGGGCCCCGGCGGGCGACTTGGCGACGAAGTCACGGTTCCAGTCGTGCACCTTGTGCAGATCGGCCATGCCCGCGCCGGTCAGCGCGCGCACCAGGTTCATCGCGGCGCTGGCGTTGGCGTAGGCGCGCACCAGCCGCGACGGGTCGTGCTCGCGCAGCGCGGCGTCGGCCACCAGCGCGTTGACCATGTCACCGCGGTAGGACTTGAGGCCGAGCGAATCGGTGTCGGAGGAACGCGGTTTCGCGTACTGGCCGGCGATGCGGGCCACCTTCACCACCGGCATGCTGGCGCCGTAGGTGAGCACGACCGCCATCTGCAACAGGGTGCGGATGTTGCCGCGGATGTGCGGCTCGGTGTTGTCGGCGAACGTCTCGGCGCAGTCGCCACCCTGCATCAGGAACGCCTCGCCGCGGGCCACCTCGGCCAGCTGCTCGCGCAGCTCCTCGACCTCGGCGGGCACGCAGATCGGCGGCACGCTCTCCAGCACTGTGCGCATCTGCGCCGCCTGCCCCGGATCCCACGACGGCTGCTGTAGCGCGGGGCGGCCGAGCGCCTCGTCCAACCGCCTGCGTAACTCGGTGGGCAGCGGCGGCAGTTCCGGCAGGCGATCGATCGGTACGTCGACGGTCCAGTTCACCCGTTCAGAATACGGACCACTCGGACGCCGCGGGTACCCACCATAGGGGTGGTACTGACCACCACCCCGGTGATCGATCCGCGGATCCGAGCCCGGCTGCCGATCCGGCCCCTATTCCACATAGGGTGATTGTTCGGAAGTACGCCCGACCGATCCGGCGCCATACCGAATTGCTGAGGAGTAGACCGATCTCGCTTCGATACTTTTACGACTGCGAATTCATCGAGGACGGGGTCGTCATCGACCTGGTCTCCATCGGTGTGGTGTGCGAGGACGGGCGCGAATACTACGCGGTGTCCACCGAATTCGATCCCGAGCGGGCCGGCCCGTGGGTGCGCAGGCACGTGCTGCCGCAGCTGCCCTCGCCGTCCTCGCCGCTGTGGCGCAGCAGGAAGCAGATCCGCGACGACCTGTACAAGTTCCTGGTGCCGCGCTCATCCGTGGTGCCCGAGCTGTGGGCCTGGGTCGGCGCCTACGACCACGTCGCACTGTGCCAACTCTGGGGCTCCATGGTCGACCTCCCCACCGCCTTCCCCCGCTACACCAACGAACTGCGCCAGCACTGGGAAGCCCACGGCCGCCCCGAACTACCCCCCGTCCCCCNCACGGTAGATATAGAGTGAACTGACGGCGGAGGGAAGGAGCATTTATGAAAGAGCAAGAAAGGATAGTTGTGTTGAGTTGTGTTTTTTTTTTTTTTTTTAAAAGAAAAGGCGGGAATAGGATTTTTGGTGGGTCCGGGGGGGCGGGGAGTTTTGTAAAAGAGACGGGCCCCCCCCCCCCCCCCCCCCGCCACAACCTGGCCAAGTTCGAGGCCATCGAAGCCTCCCGCCGCAGCACACCGCGGTTGTAGACCAAAAGCAAAGGCCCCGAGTCGAAACCGACTCGGGGCCTTTGTTGTTCAGCTGTCAGTGGCTGTGCTTGCCACCGAGTTCCTTCTCCTGACGCGCCTGCAGCACCTTGAGCTGCTTGTGCTCTTCGGCGTGCTCGGTCTCGAAGTGCTGCTCGCTCTCCTGCCACGGGTCGGGGCGCAGGAAGCTGCCGGTGCCGGGCTTGCCCGCGGAACCGAGCTTGTTCATCTTCTTCGGGACGGTCGCGCCCTGGTACTCCAGCGGGATCGGGTGGCCGTGGTCGTCGACCGGGCCGAGCGGCTGGTGCACCTCGATGTACTCACCGTGCGGCAGTCGCTTGACCACACCGGTCTCGATGCCGTGCTCGAGCACCTGACGGTCGGCGCGCTGCAGGCCGATGCAGAACCGGTACGCCACGAAGTACGCGACCGGCGGCACGACCAGGATGCCGATGCGGCCCATCCAGGTGGTGGCGTTCAGCGAGATGTCGAACTTCAGCGCCACGATGTCGTTGACACACGACAGGGTGAGCACCACGTAGAAGCCGATCGACATGGCGCCGATCGCGGTACGGACCGGCACGTCGCGCGGACGCTGCAGCAGGTTGTGACCGGCGGTGTCGCCGGTCAGCCGCTTCTCGATCCACGGGTACATGATCAGCACCGTGAACACCAGGCCCATGATCAGCGCCACCCAGAACACGGCGGGCACCGTGTAGCGACCCAGGTACAGCTCCCACGGCGGCATGAGCCGGGCCAGGCCGTCGGTCCACATCATGTAGAAGTCGGGCTGCGAACCCGCCGAGACCTGAGACGGGTTGTACGGGCCCAGGTTCCAGATCGGGTTGATCTGGAACAGACCGCCCATGATGCCGACGATGCCGAGGGTAAACGCGAAGAACGCGCCCTGGTCGGCGGCGAACACCGGGATGATGCGGGCGCCGACCACGTTGTTCTCGGTGCGGCCGGGTCCGGGGAACTGGGTGTGCTTCTGGTACCAGACCAGCGCCACGTGCGCGGCGATCAACGCGAGGATGATGCCGGGCAGTAGCAGCACGTGCGCGATGTAGAGGCGCGGAATGATGATCGTGCCGGGGAAGTCCCCGCCGAAGATCAGCCAGTGCATCCAGGTGCCCGCGATCGGGATACTCATCGTGATACCGCCGAACGCGGCCCGCAGGCCGGTGCCGGACAGCAGGTCGTCGGGCAGCGAGTAACCGAAGAAGCCCTCGAACATGGCCAGGATCAGCAGCAGCGAGCCGATCACCCAGTTCGCCTCACGCGGCTTGCGGAACGCGCCGGTGAAGAAGATGCGGAACAGGTGAACGATGATCGACGCCGCGAAAAGCAGCGCGGCCCAGTGGTGCACCTGGCGGACGAACAGACCGCCACGCACCTCGAAGGTGATGTCGAGCGAGGTCTCGTAGGCCCGCGACATGGTGACGCCGCGCAACGGCTGGTAGGAGCCGTTGTAGACGACCTCGGTCATCGACGGATCGAAGAACAGCGTCAGGTAGACACCCGACAGCAGCAGGATGATGAACGCGTACAGCGCGATCTCACCGAGCAGGAACGACCAGTGGGTCGGGAAGACCTTGTTGATCGACCGCTTCATGAACGCGGCGGCTTGATACCGCTCGTCCATCTCGTTGGCTTGGGTTGCGATACTCATGAACGACGCTCCCAGTAGGCCGGGCCGAGCGGCTCGATGAAGTCGCCGTTGGCGACGAGGTAGCCCTCGGAGTTGACGGTGATCGGCAGCTGCGGCAGTGCGCGAGCGGCGGGACCGAAGACCGGCTTACCCCATTCGGTCGCCAGGAACTGCGACTGATGGCAGGGGCAGAGGATCTTGTTGGTCTGCGACTCGAACAGCGACGTCGGGCAACCGAGGTGGGTGCAGATCTTCGAGTAGGCGAAGTAGTCGCCGTAGTTGAAGCTCTCCTGGCCCTTACGCTTGATCGCCTTCTGCGCGTCTTCGGTGCGCAGGCGGATCAGCATGACCGAGTTGCGGATACCGCGCAGCGACTGCAGCGTGGCGTGCTCGTCGCCGCGCCACTTCTCTTTCCACGGGAACACCGTCTCCATGCCGCCCGCGTCCATGTCCTCGGGGCGGACCAGCACGATGTCCTCCGGGCGACCGGTGTCGCGGCGGATGTAGATGGTCTCGCCCGGGAAGTCCGGGGTCCAGCCGGAGACCCACAGCGGCGACTTGTCGCCCTTGGCCCACGGGTTCTTCACCATGCCGCCGACGAAGACCAGCAGCGCGCCGATACCGAGCACACCGACACCGGCGCCCGCGGTCCGCGTGATCATCTTGCGGCGGGCCAGCGTGGAGGTGTCCAGCGCGTCCTGCAGCTCGGCGACCAGCGTGCGTCGCTCGACCTCGGGCGACGGGCCGTCGTGGCGGTCCTGGATGGACAGCTCGGCGGGGATGAACAGCTTGCGGATCAGCACCACCGCGACACCGATGACCAGCACCGAGACACCGAAGGTGACGCCGACCAGCGGGGTGAACAGCGAGTAGGCCGTGTGCCCCTCGTCGTCGGAGGGTTTGAACTGCCAAGGCCAGAACAGGTAGACGCCGACCAGCGCCGCCGCGGCGATGCCGGAGACGGCGAACCAGAAAGCGACCGCGCGCTCGGCGCGCTTCTCGGCGCGGGTGCCCGGAACCGGGAACCGCTCGCGCCGGTAGGCGACGTCGACGCCGTCGCGCTCGGTGCCGAGCTTGACCAGCTCGTCGCGGCTCATCGCGTCGAGTTCGGCCTCGGTGTAGTCCTTCTTCAGCGCGTGGCTGCCGGACTCCGCCACGGCGTGGCCGTCGGAGCCGGCGACCACCTCGTGGGAACCGTGGCCCGTGGATACGTTCGACGGCTCGCCGCCGTCGTGGCCCTCATCCGGCCGACCCATGTCGTTTGGCTCCTTCTTATCCGTCATGACCTCGAACCGATCCAAATCGCGGCACCGACGACCGCCGTGATACCGATCACCCACATGACCAGACCTTCGGTCGCGGGTCCGAAGCCGCCGAGGTCCCAGCCGCCGGGGGCGTTCTCCTCTTTGGCGTTCATGACGTAGGCGATGATGTCGCGCTTCTCTTCCGGCGACAGCTGCCGGTCGGAGAACTTCGGCATGTTCTGCGGGCCGGTGAGCATCGCGTCGTAGACCTGCTGCTCGTTCGCCGGCGCCAGCGGAGGCGCGAACTTACCGGAGGACAGCGCGCCGCCGCGACCGGTGAAGTTGTGGCAGGAGGCGCAGTTCATCCGGAACAACTCCGAACCGCGGGCGATGTCGGGGCCGCGCAGCGACTCCTGGGCGATCTCGCCGTTCGCGTCGCGCACCACGCTCGGGCCGCCACCGTTGGCCGCCACGTACGCCATCAGCGCGTCGGTCTGGTGCTCGTCGAACTTCGGTGGCTTGCGCATCGCCTGGGCCTCGTTGCGGGCCATCGGCATGCGGCCGGAAGACACCTGGAAGTAGACGGCGGCCTCACCGACACCGATGAGGCTGGGGCCGCGGTCCTGGACACCCTGCAGGTTCGCGCCGTGGCAGGTGATGCAGGAGGTGTCGTAGAGCTGCTGGCCCTCGCGGATCAGCGCCGAGGAATCCTGGTTCGCGGTCGCGACCTGCGGGTCCGGCGTCAAAGCCGCTGCCAGGAAGCCTGCTCCGACGAGGCCCACCAACAGCGCGAGCCCGCCCGCGATGCGACGGCGAACGCGGCGCTGCCTGCGTGTCTTGCTGGCCTCGCCGTTCCCGTTGCTTGCGGGCTCTGGCGCTGACGGGGGAGATGAACTCATCTGTGTCCCTTTGGAGTAGACGGAACCGACGTGTGCAAAAGACTGAGGTATGCCCGACTCAGCGGACGAAGTAGATCGTGGCGAACAGCCCGATCCACACGATGTCGACGAAGTGCCAGTAGTACGAGACGACGATCGCGGCGGTCGCCTGCGCGGGGGTGAACTTACTGCCCTTGGTGCGGATCAGCAGGAATACGAACGCGATCAGACCGCCGATGACGTGCAAACCGTGGAAACCGGTGGTGATGTAGAACACCGAGCCGTAGGCGCTGCTCGAGACCGAGGTGCCCTCGTGAACCAGGTTCATGTACTCGTAGCCCTGACCGAGTACGAAGATCGTGCCCATGATCAGGGTGACCACGTACCAGCGGCGCAGGCCGAACACGTCGCCACGCTCCGCGGCGAACACGCCCATCTGGCAGGTGAACGACGACGCGACCAGCACGGTAGTGACCGGCACGGCGAGCTTGAGATTCAACTCGGTCGGTTCCGGCGGCCAGACACCATGCGCCTGGGCGCGCGCGACGAAATACATCGCGAAGAGGCCGGCGAAGAACATCAACTCGCTGGACAGCCAGATGATGGTACCGACGCTGACCATGTTGGGCCGATTCAGCGAGTGCACACGCTGGGTAATGGCCGATCCGGGGGTCCCTACTGCGGTCGTCACGGGGGTAAGTATGACTCGTCGTAGTACGACACAAGTACCCGGGTGCGAAACTTGTGCCTCCGTGTCGGAAAACCCACGGACAGACAGCCTCTCGACCAGGGCTCGGCGTGTTGGAGCGGGCCCGCTCGTGGTGTGGCGGCGTCGGTCGGGACGTGTTTACCGGTCGGGGTCCGCGTGCCGACAGGTAGCCGGAGCACAGCATGACAGGTGTGCGTAAGTAAAAGCTGAGATGGAGGCGATGTGGCAGCGCGTGGATGGCGTCGATGGTTCGGGCGCGGCGGTCCGGCGCCGCTGGATCCGAGCCGGGCGGATCTGGTGGTGGTCGCGGCGAGTTTCGATGACGCCGAGGCCTGTTCGGCGGCCTTGGCGCGGGCCACTGAGCTGACGCCGGATGCGGAAGCGGTGCTGCGCCATCACCTGCGGATACCGCCTGCGCAGGTCGAAACGGTGTGCGCGATCGCGGCGCAGGACGGATACGCGCCGGCGCCGCGGGTCGGCGGGCCGGGGACCGATGCGCTGGAGACGGTGATTCTGCAGCGGGTGCAGGTGCTCGACGCGTTGCACTGTTCGCAGGAGCGGTCGCGGAGGGCGGGGTTGGCGCGGCGGCACGACGGGACCGCCGATGGGTGGGACGCGCTGCAACCGCGGGCCACCAGCGAACAACTTTAAGGACGGGCTCTGCCCCGACAGCGCGCAGTAAGCTGCTTCGCGACAAACTGGTGTGAAACCAGTGTGACGGGAGAAGCAAGACATGAACGTGCGCAGCTGGGCCCAGGTGCTCGGAACCCTCGCCGACGGTGGCGACCTGGCCGCGGACGACACGGCTTGGGCGATGGACGAGATCATGTCGGACAACGCCACCTCCGCCCAGATCGCGGCGTTCGGCGTCGCCATGAAGATCAAGGGCCCGACACCCGCCGAACTGACCGGCCTCGCCACCGGCATGCTCGACCACGCCAGGCTGGTGCGGATCGACGGCGACGCGGTGGACATCGTCGGCACCGGCGGTGACCGATCCGGTTCGGTGAACATCTCCACCATGTCCTCGATCGTGGTGGCCGCGGCCGGGGTGCCGGTGGTCAAGCACGGCAACCGGGCCGCCTCGTCCAAGAGCGGCGGCGCCGACGTGCTGGAGGCGCTCGGGGTGCGGTTGGCGCTGGGGCCGGAGGCGGTGGCGCGCTGTGTGCGGGAGGTCGGCATCGGCTTCTGTTTCGCACCGGTGTTCCATCCCGCGCTGCGTTTCGCGGGTGCGGCGCGCAAGGAAATCGGCATTCCTACTGTCTTCAATGTGCTCGGGCCGCTGACGAATCCGGCGCAGCCGCGCGCCGGGCTGGTCGGGTGTGCGTTCGCCGATCTGCTTCCGGTGATCGCAGGTGTTTTTGCCGGGCGCGGGGCGAGCGCGCTGGTGGTGCGGGGCAACGATGGGCTCGACGAGATCACCACCTCCGACACGACGGCGGTGTGGGTGGTGTCCGGTGGGCAGATGCGGGAGGCCACCATCGATCCGACTCGCCTCGGTATCGCGCGCGTCGGGCTGGAGGCGTTGCGCGGCGGTGACTCCGCGGTCAATGCGGGTGTGGCGCGCAGTGTGTTCGCCGGAACCGCCGGTGCGGTGCGGGACGCGGTGCTGGTGAACTCGGCGGCGGCCATAGTGGCTTACGACCTGTCCCAAGGGACCGTCGACTACGCGGCCGACGTGCACGACGCGCTGGCTGGGGGCATCGAGCGGGCTGCCGAGGCCATTGATTCGGGTAAGGCGGCTGCGCTGCTCGACAATTGGGCGAAGTTGACCGTCACGCTCGGCAATCGCTGACCGCGTCGGCTGCATTCACGCTTCACAGCCGATCGGAGTGCGTCGCAAATACTTGCGCGCAGCGATAGCCAGAGGACATAAGATGCGGTTAGAGCGTTAGCTGGAGCGGTACGTTTCATGGCCGACTCGGCGCGAGCCCCGTGTCGACCGGCCTCGACCGACGAGGAGCGCAGCATGAAACACAGCGTGCGTGTCGCACTCGGGATGCTTTCAGTGGTGGCCGTGTGTGTCGCCGCCCCTACGGCAGGTGCGGCGGAGGGCGAACTGCTCGTCGACGGCACCGACTACGGCGGGCAGTCCGGCTGCATCGACCTCGGCCCCAATGCACCACGCAAATTCGTCAACAAGAGCGACCGTGTGGTGACCATCTATATGAACGCCCAGTGCATGGGCGCCGCCTCCGGGATCCTCGCGGGCCGATCGACCGGCACCTATACCGGCAAATCGATGATCCGCTGATCCCGGCGACGTCGCCGGTTCACTCCCCCAGCGAGAACCCGGCTTCCACGTCGGCGCTGGAGTAGGACTTGAACGCGATGTGGGTGATGGTCCTGGCGACACCGTCGACCTTGTCGATCCGGCCCGTCACCACGTCGGCGATCTGTTCGTGGTCGCGCACCCGCACGATCGCGATCAGATCCACATCGCCTGCGCAGGAATACACCTCGGCGACACCTTCGGTGTCCGCCACGGCCTGCGCGGTCTCTGGAATGCGGCCGTTGTCGGCGTCAATGAGCACGATCGCGGTAATCATGCGCTCAGCCTAAGCGGTCCACGTACTCCTCCTCAGCGGGTTGGGCCCGCGCCGCCGCATCCGCCACCTCCGCCCACCCCAACCACCGCCCCGCCCCGAACCTCGGCTCCCGATACCCCTCACTCGTCCGCACGATCCGCACCCCCGCCCGCGCCAACCACCGCGCAACAAGCGCCGCCTCCTCCGGCGAGGCCCCGCGCAACGGCGGCACATTCACCGGCACCCAATCCCCCGGCGCGATGGGCGGGGCAGCGTCGAGCTCCGGCTCGGCAGGCGGCAAGGCGGCCGGTCCCGCCTCGGCACGCGGCAAGGCGACAGACCCCGGCCCGGCAGGCGGCAGGGCGGCCGGCCCCGGCCCGGCAGGCGGCAAGGCGGCCGGCCCCGGCCCGGCAGGCGGCAAGGCGGCCGACGCCGGCTCGGCAGGCCGCAAGACGGCAGCCCCCGATCCGGCAGGCGGCAAGGCGGCAGGCCCCGATTCGGGAGGCGATGGTGCGGCGGTGTGGGGCGCGGGCACTCCACCGCTGGGGGCGGAGCCGACTTCGGCCGGGAGGTCGGCGATCTGCTCCTGAATGCCGACCCCCATCCCTCCTTCGGGGATCACGGTTTCGGCGGAAGCGACGATCTGTTCCACGACGACCATCGGCGGCACGCCGCGGGGCGCGGTCCCCGCGCCCGCGAGGCGGCCGTAGCGGATGACCGCGAACTCCCATCCACCCGCGCCGTCCGGGTGGGCGGCGATCAGCTCCGCGATGCGGGCGACGGCGGCGAGGCGCTGGGTGCGGTGCAGGGCGCGGATGACGGCGACGACGCGGTCGCGCAGCCGGGCGGCGGCCTCGAAATGCTCGGCGCGGGAGTAGGTTTCGATGCGGTCGAGCATCGAGCGGAGTGGGGCATCGGAGTAACCCGCGAACAGTGCGCGGACCAGGGCGGGGGTCGGCGCGTATTCCTCTGTATTAATAGGAGTCCCGGCGACGGCCGCCGGGCAGCCGCCGACGACCGCCGGCGGGCAGGCGTGCACACCGCTTCTGGGCAGCCGGGTGGCGCAGGTGCGCAAGCCGGTGTACTCGGCGATGATCAGCGCCAGTTCGGCCGCGTCGGCGCGAGAGTTGAACGGCCCCAGCGCATCTCGGTTCGGCGTGCGAACGACCGAGAATCGCGGGAAGGGCTCGTCGGTGAGCGTGATCCACCATGCCCGCTTCGGAAACTTGGAGCGACGGTTGTAGGGCGGCGTGTGCGCGACGAGCAGTCGCAGCTCGCGCACACCGGCTTCCAGCGCGTGCGCGCACACCACATGGTCGACCCGGGTGGCCAGGGCGACCATCTCTTTCATCCGGCCGCGCGTCTCCGAACCGGTGAAGTAGTTGCGCACGCGGCGCCGCAGATTCACCGCGGTACCGATATAGAGGACTTCGTCGGCCGGGCCGCGGAACAGGTACACGCCGGGACTCGCGGGCAGGTCGGCGGCGAGGAACCGCTTCGCGCGCTGGCGCGGGGTGACGTCGGGCAGGTAGTCGACCAACTCGGTGAGGCTGTGCACGCCTTGATTGCCGACCCGGGCGATCAGCGCGTGCAGCACGTCGACGGTCGCTCGCGCGTCGTCCAGCGCCCGGTGCGTCGGCTGGGTGCTCGCGCCGAGCAGCCGGGCCAGCGCGCTCAACCGGACCGACGGCGCCTCGTCCCGCCCGAGCACCCGCCGGGCCAGCTTCACGGTGCACAACACCGTCGCGGTGGGCCACGCGGTGTCGCAGGCGGCCGCGGCGGCGCGCAGGAACGCCATGTCGAACCGCGCGTTGTGCGCGACGAGCACCGCGCCTGAGGCGAATTCGAGGAAACCGGGCAGCACCGAGGCGATGGTGGGCGCCGCGTACACCATGGCCGTGGTGATCCCGGTGACCTGCACGATCGCCGGTGGCACCGCCCGCCCGGGGTTGACCAGGGTGGCGAACTCGCCGAGCACCTCGCCGCCGCGCACTTTGACCGCGCCGATCTCGGTGATCGCGTCGGCGCCCGGACTGGTCCCCGTGGTCTCCAGGTCGACGACGACGAAGGTGGTGTCGAACAGCGGCGTGTCGAGGTCGTCGAAGACCAACTGCTGAGCGGCGGCTTTGCGTGGCGCGGGGTCGGACACGGGCTGGAGCGTAGGCGGGGGGTCCGACAAGGACGGGGCTCGCGCGGGCATGCTTCGCCGCACACGAAAACCTCAGCAAAATGTCCGAATTACACCGTGCGTATTTACGTCGAGATACCCAGGAAATGATCTAGAACGCCGAAAAGTGACACAGCTCACATCGTTGCATAAACCGTATCAATCGCTCGGGCGTGTCGAGCAGCCCGGGCGGGCCGCTTCCCGCTCACTGTGACCGATCACAGCGGGTTGGCCGACCGGTCGGTCCCCGACCCGTACATGTCGGCGAGATGAACGGAGCGACCTGGGGAAATGTCCAATCGGTTCACACCGGACCACCGAGTGGCCATGGCATCGCTGACCGAGATAACGAACGAGACGCTCGTCCATAAAAGCGCTTCGTTATCGTTTCGTGATTGCTGGGACATATCTCACACTGATTAAGCGTGAATTCACGCGCGCCCACGCATTTCGCCGGAGCCGGGCTTTACAAACCCCCGTGATGTGTTCGTAACCTTTTCGAGACCTCACGGAGTCCGACGCACCAACTCGGTGTGAACGACACGAAGTCCGCGGCACCAGTCAGGGTGCGGCGTCGTGGGGCAGATTGGGAGTACCGCATCATGACGACCAAATCCGTCAAGCGTTCGGCGCAGCGTGCCGTCGCCGCCGGGGCCGTCGGCGCTGCCACCATCGGCGCGTTCCTGCTTCCGGCCGCCCCCGCATCGGCGCAGCCGGTGACCATCCCCGGTATCGGCACCTTCGAGGTGCCGAACGAGATCCAGATCCCGCAGGGCATCCCGGGCGTCGAGCTGCCCGGCCAGGCGCCGCTGCCGTTCGTCGCCCCGAAGCGCACGGTCGGCGAGGAAGCCCTCGACGCCGCCATGAGCAAGCTCGGCGCCCCGTACGTGTACGGCGCCGCGGGCCCGAACGCCTTCGACTGCTCCGGCCTGGTGAAGTGGTCCTACGAGCAGGCCGGCCTGGAGCTGCCGCGCACCAGCGGCGCCCAGCTGTCCGCGGGTAGCCCCGTGTCGATCGACGACCTGCAGCCGGGCGACCTGGTGTCGTTCTACGGCGGCGGCCACTCCGGCCTGTACGCCGGCGACGGCAACGTGGTGCACGCGGCCACCTCCGGCACGCCCGTGCAGGTGGCACCCATCTCCTCGATGCCGATCGCCGGAGCCCGTCGCTTCTGACGAACCGCTGGTCGGGCCGTACGTCGCGGCCCGACCACCGGACGGCCGCTGTGATCATTTCGTTCTCTACTGGACACAGACGCAGGCCGTTCCGTAACCTAATCGAGACCTTCTCGAATTACCCGAGGCACGCAGTTCGCAAACCTCGTTTCGCGAGGAAGGCGCTCGTCGGTCAGATCGTCGGTTCCAGAGAGATCGTTTCACCAGAGAGCGGGGCACGGCACGCTGTGGCAGCACACCGGAGACATGGCACACGACGTCTGGTGGGCGGCGTCCTGGCGGCCGGAGTGCTGGCCACCACCGCCCTCTACGGTGGCGGTCCGGCCGGTGCTGATCCGGTCGCGCTACCGAGCACAGCCAGCGAGGCCGTGCAGCGCATGATCGACCTCTCGCGCCAGTCCGAGCAGCTCAACGAGCAGGCCCTCGTCGCGCAGACCGATCTCGACGCCAAGCTCGCGATCCAGCAGGACGCCGACACCAAGCTCGCCGCCAGCACCGAGCTGGTGAACCGGGCCCGCGACGAGGTGCGCAAGTACCAGCCGATCATCGACCGCACCGCGATCGCCGCCTACCAGGGCGCGCGCACCAACCGGCTGTTCGCCGTGCTGGTCAGCGATTCCCCGCAGCAACTGCTCGACCAGATGTCCACCCTGGACGTGCTCGCCGCGCAGACCTCCGCGCAGCTGGACCAGTACAAGGTCGCGACCGACGCCGCCGACGCGGCCGAGACCGTCGCGCGCCGAGCCGCCGACGAAGCCCACGCGGCCGCCCAGAAGGCCGACTCGGTGCGCGCCGACCTGGAACGCAAACGCAGCGACCTCGGCGGCGCCATCGCGCAGGTGGTGCAGGCGTGGGGCTCGCTGTCCACCAGGGACAAGTCCGCGCTGGCCGGCTCGCCCTTCCCGCCCGGCTTCGACCGCGACACCCTGCTGCAAGGCCTGGTCCCCGGCAGCGGCACCAGCGCCCTGGCCGCAGGTCTCACCCGCATCGGCGACCCGTACGTCTGGGGCGCGACCGGCCCGAACCAGTTCGACTGCTCAGGGCTCGTGCAGTGGGCGTTCAAGCAGGTCGGCAAGAACGTGCCGCGGACCAGTTCGGCGCAGGCGTCTTACGGCACGCCCGTCGCCAAGGACGATCTGCAACCCGGCGACGTCGTGTTCTTCTACCCCGAGATCTCTCACGTCGGCATCTACGCGGGCAACGGACTCATGTTGCACGCCTCCACCTTCGGTGTCCCGGTCGCCGTGGCACCCATGAGCACCACGCCGTACAACTCCGCTCGGCGATACTGAACACCTATGAATGGACATGACCTGTCCAACCCTTTCCCCGCCGGGGTGATCTCGGCTGCGGGCGCACGTCACGAGGTGGAGTCATGAGTGGGCTGCGGGGCCTTCGCGAGTGGTGGTCGGCGCGGCGACGATTCGAGTTCTGCCTCACCGTCGCGATGATGGTCACGCTGACCGGTCTCTGCGGCGCGCTGGTAATGCTGCCGAACTCGGCACTGCCGAAACCGCATGCGGCAGAGGCGACCGACGCCGTCGGCCAAGCTCCGGCCACCGACCCGCGACTCGCCGAGGTGCGCCGCAGCATCGAACCGTTCGGCCCGATCGTCGCCCGCCAGGTGAGCACCGGCGACGGACAACAATCCCTGGTCGTCGGCCATCCGGCGCAGCGCATCGAAATCGACGTCCTGGAGCGTGAACTCGCCGCCGCGACCACCGCGGTCACCGAGGTGTGGGGCACGGACTGGGCGCAGGCCAGCACGGTCGTCGTCGCCTCGTCCCCCTCGGAGTTCGCCGGCCTGGTGCACGCGGGTGCCACCATGTCGGCCGAGGTCGCTGCTGCCTCCGTCGCCGACCCCTTCGCGCCGGGCAGCCAGCCGACCGGACAGCGCATCGTGTTCAGCCCCGACGCGGGCCGCCGCCTCGACCCGGATGGTCTGCGCACCCTGCTCCGCCACGAACTCACCCACATCGCCACCCGCGCCGACACCCGTGACGGTGCGCCCCTGTGGATGCTCGAAGGTTTCGCCGACTACACCGCCCACCGCGACCAGGGCCGCCCCTTCGCCGACATCGCCCCGAGCCTCACCGCGCGGGCCCGGCTGCACGCCCTCCCGGGCGACCTCCCCGCCGACGCCGGCTTCACCGGCCCCGACGCCGCCGCCAGCTACGAACAAGCCTGGTCCGTCTGCGCCTACCTCGCCGACAAATACGACGAACCCCGCTTGGTCGAGCTCTACCGCCGGATCGCCGCCGACCGCCAGACCCCGGCGACCGAAGATCAGATTCTGCAAACCGTGCTCGGCCTCAACCGCACCGAATTCGTCGCCGACTGGCGTAATTGGCTGTCCGCGCAGACGATCTGAGCCGCACCGCGAGTCACCCGGCGGCCACGAACACGCCGCGGCGGCGCGGCAAATCGCACACAGTAGGTTGTCACCATGGCCCGAACTCTGCTGGTGACCAATGATTTCCCGCCGCGGCCGGGTGGTATTCAGTCCTATCTGCAGGCCTTGGCCGGGCAGCTGCCGCCGGATGATCTCGTGGTCTACGCCCCGCGCTGGCGCGGCGACAGCCATCTGAAGTTCGATGCCAAGCAGAAGTTTCAGGTGGTCCGCCACCCCACCACGCTGATGCTGCCGACCCCGCTGGTGATGCGCCGCGCCGCGCGCCTGCTGCGCAGCGAGAAGTGCGACACCGTGTGGTTCGGCGCCGCCGCGCCGCTCGCGCTCATGTCGCCGGTGCTGCGCCGCGCGGGTGCCGAGCGCATTTTGGCCAGCACGCACGGGCACGAGGTCGGCTGGTCCATGCTGCCCGGCGGCAGGCAGGCGCTGCGCCAGATCGGTGAGCACACCGACGTGGTCACCTACGTCAGCAAGTACACCCGGGGCAGGTTCGCGTCGGCGTTCGGGCGCAATGCGGCGTTGGAGTATCTGCCGCCGGGTGTGGACACCGACGAGTTCCGGCCCGACCCGGCCGCGCGCGCGGAACTGCGCGACCGATACGGGCTCGACGACCGGCCGACTATTTTGTGCCTGTCCCGCCTGGTCCCCCGCAAAGGTCAGGACGCGCTGATCGTCGCCATGCTCGAGATCCGTACCCGCGTGCCCGGTGCCGTGCTGGTGATCGCGGGCGGCGGACCTTACGAGGAAAAGCTGCGCCAACTCGCCGTCGCCCTCGGGGTCGAGGACGATGTCATCTTCACCGGGCGCGTACCGTCCGGTGAGCTGGCCGCCCACCACACGCTGGCCGATGTGTTCGCCATGCCGTGCCGCACCCGTGGTGCAGGCTTGGACGTCGAAGGGCTCGGCATCGTCTATCTCGAAGCGTCCGCCTCCGGCGTGCCCGTGGTCGCGGGCCGGTCCGGTGGCGCACCGGAAACCGTCATCGAAGGGGAAACCGGGCGCGTCGTGGACGGCCGCTCCGCACAGCAGATCACCGACGCGCTGGTCGATATTCTCTCCGATCGCGACGCGGCCGCGCGGATGGGTGCCGCTGGGCGCGCCTTCGTGGAGGAACACTGGCGCTGGGATTCCCACGGTGCCCGGCTCCGGCACCTACTGCGGTGACCGCCAGCTCCGCCGATTTCCGGGATCCGGCGGTGCTGTCTCACCAGGCACGAGGGGCCGACGGAAGCCAGCGGATGGCGCAGCCCACGCCGCGTGCCGCAAGGCGAGCGGAGCGAGGCGTCGCCGGGGCAGGTCATCCATTAGGCTCAGCGGCGTGAGGCAGCGAAGCATGGACGCAGCGCCGGTGGGCACGCACGCTAGCGAGGTGGAGTCGTGACTACGATCCAGGTCGCCGACCAGACGTTCGTCGCCGCGCCGGGAACCGCCGTCGCCGATATCCTCGCGGCCCAGAACAATTGGCGCCGCTGGTGGCCGGACCTGACCTTGGTCGTCCGGGAAGACCGCGGCGACAAGGGAATCCGCTGGACCGTGTCCGGCGCGCTGGACGGCACCATGGAGGTCTGGTTGCAGCCCGCACTCGACGGCGTCATCGTGCACTACTTCCTGCACGCCGAACCGCAGCCCGCCCTGCCGGCGAGCCGCGCGGCCGCCGCCAACCGCGCGCGCCGGGTCGCCGGCCGCAACATGTCGTTCGAACTGAAATCCCGGCTGGAGGCAGGTCGCCCGGCCGGTGTCGCACCTGCCCACGCCTCCTGACGCGCACGCCGCCGGCTGCCGTCACCAGCACCGACGCTGAAAGGAACAGCTGTCCGCTATGGCCGACAGGACCCAGAGGTCGATCATCATCGAGGCCCCGTCGCAGCAGGTGATGTCCGTCATCGCCGACCTGGAGTCCTACCCCGAGTGGGTCGCGGCGGCGAAATCGGTGGAAGTACAGGACAAAGACCCGGACGGCCGGGCGCGCACCGCGCGATTCGTCCTGGACGCGGGCGTGGTGAAGGACAGCTACGTCCTCTCCTATACCTGGCGCCCGGACAACAAGGCGGTCAGCTGGACGCTGGTCAGCGGTGAGCTGCAGAAAGCGCAGAACGGCACCTACGAACTCATCGATCAGCCCAACGGTCACACCGAGGTCGTCTACACGCTGACCGTCGACTTGAACATCCCGATGATCGGCATGTTCAAACGCAAAGCCGAGAAGGTGATCACCGATACCGCGCTGAAAGAACTGAAGAAACGGGTCGAAGGCTGACGACGCACACGACCCGTGTCGAACTGTTCATCGGCAAAGGCGGGGTAGGCAAGACGACGCTGGCGTGTGCCACCGCCATGTCCTATGCCAGATCGGGCCGCCGTGTGCTGGTCGCCTCGCTCGACCAGGCGCATTCGCTCGGCGACGCGCTCGGCTTCCGTTTCCCGCACGATCCGGGCACCGTCACCGGGATCGCCACCGTGCTGCCCGGTCTCGACGTGATCGAGGTGGATTCCCTTGCGCTGCTGGAGGATCGGTTTCGCGACGTGGTCCGCGTGCTGTCGCCGGGCACCGGTCACGACCACGGCATCGATCTCGCCGCCCTGGACCCCGCCGAACTGACCGGCCTGCCCGGCGTGCAGGAACTGCTGATGCTCGTCGAGATCACCCAGTTCGCCAACGAGGACGACTGGGACGTGATCGTCATCGACTGCCCGCCCTCGGCCGACATGCTGCGCATCATCACCGCGCCGGACACCCTGCTCGGTTATCTGGAGCGGGTCTGGCCGCCGCACGCCAGAGCGATGAGCACGGTCGGCACCGACCTGCGCCGCGCCGTGCTGGCCGCGACCGTCGAACGGATCGTCAAGGCGGTCACCGAGGTCCGCGATCTGCTCGCCGACCATCGGCGCACCGGCGCGCGCCTGATCACCGTCGCCGAGCGGGTGACGCTCGCCGAATCCGAACGGGTGCGCTCCGCCGCCACGTTGCTCGGCTTGCGGCTGGACGCGGTGGTGGTCAACAAGGTGCTGCCGCCGACCACGCCCCTCGACCCCGCCGCCCCGCTCGACAGCGCGCACCCCGCGGTGCACTGGTATCTGAACCGGCGCGCCGAACAGCTGGCCGCGATCGCCGAATTAGAACGCGCGATGCCGGGTATCCCCGTCCTGATCGCACAGCACACCGGACCGGAACCGATCGGACTGACCTCGCTCGCGGCCCTGTCGTACGCGGTGGACTCGGACAGGAACACCGGCGACCCAGCCTTTATGCTGAGCGACAGTCCGACGGAGGTTGACGCGAGTTCCGGCGAACCGATGGTTCGATGGGAATCAGGCAGCGGTCTGCACGCGATATACACACTGCGGATGCCCCTGCCCGTTGTCGATGCGGCGACACTGCGACTTGGCCGAGTGGAGGACGATTTGATCGTGGGAGCGGACGGTGTCCGGCGGCGAGTTCGCCTTGCGCCGGTATTGCGGCGGTGCACGGTCGACGGCGCCGAACTCGACGGTGGTCAGCTCGTGGTGCGATTCCGGCCCGACCCGGACTTATGGCCGGAAGGTAGCGGCGATGAGTGAGCGGAGCGGTGGGTTCTTCCGTCGTGGTGGACGGGACGAGTCTGCCGAGAGTCAGGGCACGCGGGGTTCCGACGCCGGGGACCGGGATGCCAGCGGCGATCCGACTGCGCATGGTTCCGATCAGGACGTCGACGGACTGAGCACTGCCGACAGTCCGGGCCGCAATGCCGAAGAAGCTGCTACGCCCGGTGATCGGACTGCAGGTGACTCGGGTCGTGCTGCCCAGGACGCCGACGCAGCCGATGCCGGGTCGCACTCGCAATCCAGTGGCCGGTCGAAAGGCGCTGCCGCGGAAGACGACCCGATCGACGGCCTCGCCGAGTTCGCCGCCGAGCTGAAGCTGCTCGCCGAATCCGTGCTCGAGCGCGTGGAACCGGTGTTGCGCCAAGCGGCCGACGGGCAGGTCGAGTGGTCGAGCTGCAACTGGTGTCCCGTCTGCGCGGCAGCCGCGTTGATGCGCGGTCAGCACCACGAGGTGCTCCAGTCGGTGGCCGATCACGGCACCGCGATCGTGACGGTGCTGCGTGAGGCGTTGGCCGGGGTACCGGTCGAGCCGGTCATGCCCGAGTCCGACCACGCCCGCCACCAGCACAATCACGGCGTGCCAACGGATTCGACGTCGACCGGCGCGGAACCCGCTGCCGGACACCACACATCGCGGACGAGCACCCGCTCCCGCTATGTCAGCATTCCCGTGACGATCAAGGCATGACGCACCGCATAGCAGGTGCGCGACCGCTGACCGTCGGAATCGACGTCGGCGGCACCAACATTCGCGCCTCCGTGATCGACACCAGCGGTGAGGTCCTCGACACCGTGCAAGCACCGACCCCGCACTCCGCCAAGGCGCTCGAGGACGCACTCGCCCGCTCCGTCCGCGAGCTGTGCGCACGGCACCCGATCGGCGCGGTCGGTCTGGCCGTCGCCGGGTTCATCAACGGCGACCGCTCCACCGTGCGTTTCGCACCGCACCTGCCCTGGCAGGACACCCCCGTCGCGCAGCGGCTCACCGAACGCCTCGAGCTTCCCGTCATCCTCGAGCACGACGCCAACGCCGCCATGTGGGCCGAGTATCGATTCGGCGCGGCGGCGGGCGGCCACAACGTGGTGCTCGTCGCGATCGGCACCGGCATCGGCGCCGCGCTACTCATCGACGGCCAGCTGTATCGCGGAACGCACGGCGTCGCACCGGAACTCGGGCACCTGCAGGTCGTGCCGCAGGGTCGCGCCTGCCCGTGCGGCAAACGCGGCTGCTGGGAAAGGTATTGCAGCGGAACGGCACTCGCCGACACCGCGATCGAGATGCTGGCCACCGATCCGGTCCGCTCGGTCCTGGCCAGGGATGTCTTCCGCGATCCCGGTTCACTCACCGGCCGCCGCGTTGCCAATGCCGCACAAGACGGCGACCCGCTCGCCGTCCGCGTCATGGAGGATTTCGCCCGCTGGCTCGGGCTCGGCTTGGCCTTCGTCAGCGACATCTTCGACCCCGACCTGGTCGTCATCGCCGGCGGCGTCAGCAGCTCCGCGCCGCTCTTCCTGGACGAGGCGCGCGAGGAATACGCTCGCTCGGTCACCGGTGCGGGTCACCGCCCGCTGGCCCGGATCCGCACCACCCAGCTCGGCGAAGCCGCGGGCATGATCGGCGCCGCCGACCTGGCCCGCGCCGCACTCATCGAAAGCGAACGCAAGTCCTCCCGAGTAGCCCGCAGCCACTGAGCTTTCCCCGGACAGTCGACGTTTCATCGCCTGCGGCAGTGGTATTCGGTGGTCGAAGACTTTGCTTCGGTCGCCGATGACCTCCCCGATCCGGCCGCCGAGGAATCAGCTGCCGGTCACCGATTACGGCGTATCCGCGTGCTCATGGCAGAGTGTGGTGAGATTCGCCGCTGCGGTTGGATGTGATCTGGCACCAGCGGTAAAGTCGGCAACTGACGCAGGTGCCCGCCTCTATCCCGGTCCGGGGGAAGGACGTCATGTTCTACTGGCTGCTGAAGTACGCGCTGCTGGGACCGTTCATGCATCTCTACAACAGGCCAACGGTCGAGGGCGTAGAGAACATTCCGGCGGACGGCCCTGCGATCATGGCGGGTAACCATCTCTCCTTCGCGGATTGGCTGTTCGCTCCGCTGATGAGTCCCCGTCGCATCAACTACCTGGCCAAGGCCGAGTATTTCAACACCCCGGGCATCAAGGGCGCCTTCCAGAAGTGGTTCTTCACCACCACCGGACAGTTCCCGATCGACCGCACCGGCGCCGACGCCGCCGAGGACGCCCTCAACGCCGCCCGCAAACTGCTCGACCAGGGCCGCCTCGTCGGCCTCTACCCCGAGGGCACCCGCTCCCCCGACGGCCGCCTGTACAAGGGCAAGACCGGCCTGGCCCGCCTCGCGCTGGAGACCGGCGTCCCGGTCATCCCGGTCGCCGTCATCGGCACCGACCAGGTGAGCCCGCCCGGACCCTTCCGCTGGCGTCGCCGCAAGGTCACCGTCAAATTCGGCACCCCCATCGACTTCTCCCGCTATGAAGGGATGGGCGGCAACCGCTTCGTCGAGCGCGCCGTCACCGACGAGGTCATGTACGAGCTCATGCAACTCGGCGGCCAGGAATACGTGGACGTCTACGCCGCCAGCCTCAAGAAGAACGTGCCCAGCGGCGCGCCCCGCGAAGAAGCAACTCGCATCCCGCACACCGCCGCCAGCTGAGCTACCCCAGCCATAGCCCGCCGACCAGCAGAATCGCTGGTCGGCGGAGCTGTCTGTAGCGCACGGTGGTCCACCACTCTTCGAGCAACGCCGCTGTCGGAGCTCGCCGGCATTTGTAGGACCTGCACCGTCAGGGCACTTCCTCCGGTGCGGTTGTCGTGGTGATTCCGTCCGATTGGGCCGGTGTTCGACAAACGACCGCGCATGCGCACGAAGAGATTTCGCGGCTATCGCCCGGTCGTGATTGTTTCGAGCTAGGTTAGCTGCCGACGCCTCGCAGGCGCCGAGGTCATACGTCTCGAATAGTGGGGGAACACGGTGTCGGTCGGAAGTGGGACCGGAGAGGGCAACGGTGGACCGGGAAGCAACGATCCGGGTGGCGAACCCGGATCTACTGTCCGGGACTGGCAGAAGATAGGTGCACTGCTCACCGCCGCAGGCTTGGTGGTCGCCATCATCTTCGGCGTCCAGGAGTGCTCGAGCTCGAACGGTACGACGAGTGGTACGAGCCCGACACCACCTAGCTCTGTGCCCGGCGGCCCGAGCAGCCCTACCTCGACCACGGTGCCGACCACTACGCCACCCGATGAGGAGTCACCGCTTCCATTCTCCACGGGTACTTTTCGCGACTCTCAACCCTGGAGCCAGACCAAAGACCTCGATAAAGATCCCTGGGACTTAGGCAACTGGCCGAATGACATCAACTATCTAACGGTAGGCCAGGACCATCTCGGAGGTGTGCAGCTGGTGCTGCTAGCCGACGGTGTCAGCGCGACGTACCGGACCTGTCGCAGCCAGTCGTACTCCCGGACTCAGATCAAGTGGACGGAAATGAAACCCGGCAGTGAGTTGTGTTTGCGCGTGCGAGATCCGAAGAACCCCGACAAGACCCGGGTCGGGCAGCTCACGATCGGATCGTTCCTCATCTCCGCCAAAGGTGTCACAGACGTGAGCTTCACCGGACAGGTGTGGGCGCCGATCCGCTGATCGACCACTGGCCGCCGACGTCGCGGCGCTGCGGACCGCGGTTGTGTGCCACGGGCTACCACCCGGCGCGTGGGCTTGTGGGAGCCCGCATTGTCATGGTTTCCGCCCTGTTGGCGGGGTTCTGGTGGCGCCGTCGGCATCTGTCGAAACCAGTGCCGCCGCGTCCGGACCTACGACTTGGCGAGGACGGCGGTCGTGAGATGGGTGGCGTAGTCGACTATTTCGGCGCGGGTAGCCCGGATCCGACCGGTGAGCCAGTCGAGGAAGAGGGAGACGAGGGCGCCGGACAGGGCGCTGATCGGCATGGTGAGGTGTTCCGTATGGAGCGACTGGCCGGGGGCGAATTGGGTGGCGACGAGGAGCACGAAATTGGGGAGGACGGCCGAGCCATGGGTGCGGAGGGTGTCGTCGGCGAGGGTTTCGCGGAACATGATTCGGCCGCGGCGCGGATCTTCCTCGAAGTACTGGGCGGCGGCATCGAAAGCCGCACGTAGGCGGGCGGTTTCGTCGCCGGGCGCGGTGGCCAACCGCGTCGTGACCGCGTCCAGCAGACCGTGCGCGACCTGGTCGTAGACGTCCACGAGCAGCGCTTCACGGTCAGGGAAACTCTCGTAGAAGTAGCGCAGGCTCAGCCCCGCCGTGCGGCAGACAGCCCGCATGGTGGTGGCCGCCGCGCCATCCGCGCCGAGCAGTTCGAACCCGGCACGCACCAATTGGTCCCGCCGCTCGGCGGAACGGTCGGCCATGGTGCTGCCGCGCCAGGTGTTGTCGGCTGACGAACTCACGGTGCTGATGATGCCACGGCCCTGTGGATGTCACGGCGCGGTCGGGTTCGGCGGTGCTGGTGTCATGGGGCGGTCGGGTTCGGCGGTGCGCGGCGAGACGCGCTGTTCCAGTCGTCGGATCAGGTCGTGCGTGCGCGGGTCCAGACTGAGATACCGGTCGAGCGCGACGTTGACCGCACCGCGTAGCAGGGCATACGGCTCCCAGACACTCGGAGCGATCGTGCGCGCCGCCCTATGGGTGATGCCGTCGGCGATGCTGGCGGCGGCCTCCGCGGCGGTGATGCGCCGGTTCAACGGCCATGGCAGCAATTGCCCGACGGCGCGGCCGAGTTCGTCCTCGTCGAGGGTGTGCTTGGTCATCGCGGTCTCCACGATGCCGAAGTAGGCGACCCCCGCGCTGGCCCCCGCCGGCGCGAGTTCGACCCGCAATGCGCGACCGAATTGCTCGACGCCTGCCTTGCTGATCATGTAGGGCGAGCCGCCCATGCCCGGCGCGAACGCGGCGCAGGACGACACCACCACGACATGCCCACGGGCCGCGACGATGTCGTCCAGGGCCGGGCGCACGGTATTGAACACCCCGGTCAGATTGATCGCGAGGACGCGGTCGAAATCGGCGGGGTCCATGGTGCGGATCGTCGCCGGGGTCGGCGTCACCCCGGCATTCGCGACCACGACATCGATCCGGCCGAACCGCTCCCGGACCGTCGCCAAGGCCGCGACCATCCCGTCCCGATCAGCGACATCGGCGCGAACCGCCAGCGCACGCTCTCCCAATTCGGCTGCGGCACTGCGCGCCTCGTCGAGGTCGACCATCGCCACCGCAGCACCCCGCCGGTGCAGTATTCGGGTCAATTCGAGCCCGATCCCCTGCCCCGCGCCGGTGATCACCACCACCCGGTCCCGCACCTCGAAACCGGCTGTCGGCCAACGCAAACCCAACATCAAACGATCCCCACCATTCGCGCGAGATCCGACATCATCCCTGCACCCCACTCGTCAGATAGGCGTCCTCGTCGAACCGGCTTGTGCGGCGGGCGTATTCGAAGCTCCAGTTCGGGTAAAGCCCGGCATTCGCACTGCCGTCGGCGGTTTGGTAATAACTGCGGCAGTTGCCGGTCACCCAGACGGTGTCGCGGCTGCGATCATCCATCTCCCGAAGGAACGCCTGTTGCGCTTCCGGGCGGACCTCGATCCGCTGGAGTCCGTTGTCCCGCATGGTCTTCAGTGCCTCGACGATGTAGCGGATCTGCGCTTCGATCATGTAGATCGCGGACTGGTTGCCGGCGGCACCGAACGGGCCGAGCGTGGTGAAGAAGTTCGGAAAACCAGTCACCGTGGTGCCGAGGTAGCTTTGCGGACGTTCGCGGTACAGCTCGCCCATGCTGCGACCGTCACTGCCGCGGACCCTCTCGAAAACCTGCGGCGGCACGCCGAACCCGGTACCCCAGATGATGGTGTCCACTTCGTGCTGAACACCGTCGTCGGTGCGGATCGAACGCGGTCCCACCGCGGTGATCCGCGAGGTCACCACCTCGACGTTCGGCTGGGTGAGCGCCGGGTAGTAAGCGTCGGAGAAGATCGCCCGCTTGCAGCCGATCATGTAGTCGGGAGTCAGCCGCTCGCGCAGCCGCCGATCCCGCACCTGCCGACGCAATTGGAGACGGCCCAACGCCTCGTACGGATGCCGGAATCGCTTGTCCACGAAGCCGACCAAACCGAAGCCCTCGATACCGGCGAAGTAGGCGCCGCGAACCGCCTTGCCCAGCAGTGGCATCCGCCGCAGCGCGGACCGTTCGAGTGCGGAGGTGGCCCAGTCCAGCCGCGGCACGATCCACGGCGCGGACCGCTGGAACACCGTCAACTGCCCCACCGCGGGCTGAATCTCGGGAATGAACTGCACCGCCGACGCCCCGGTACCGATGACGGCCACCCGCTCGCCGGTCAGGTCATGTCCGTGATCCCAATGCAGCGAATGGAATTGCGTACCGGTGAAGTTCTCGATTCCCGGCAGTTCCGGAATCTGTGCCTCGCTGAACGGGCCGATCGCCGAAACGAGCACATCCGCCGTCATCGATCCGCGCGACGTGCTGATCCGCCAATGCCCGCGTACCTCATCCCAACTCGCCTCGTGCAACTCCGTGTCATAGCGAATATGCCGTAGCACACCGAATTTCAGTGCCACCGTGCGCAGATAGTCCAGAATCTCCGGCTGCGTGCCATACCGGCGGGTCCACTCCGGATTCGGCGCGAACGAGTACGAATACAGCGCCGACGGTACGTCACAGGCACAGCCGGGGTACGTATTCGCTTGCCATGTGCCCCCGAGATCGCCGGCCCGCTCGAGAATCACGAAATCCTCGAACCCGGACTCCCGCAACCGCACTCCGAGCCCGATCCCCGCGAATCCGGCACCGATGACCGCGATGGACACATGCTCTTCACTGTTTGCCATGGGCTACTTCCTGTTTCGCTACACGGTCGGCTGCGGGTAGGTGTCGACGACAAAGCAAGGCATTGCCCTCCTACCAGGGGCTGACCCTTCGATCGGGCCGCTCCACCAGCAGCTGACCAGGCGCCGCGGCCCTACAGGAATCACCCGATTCCATCGGAATCAGATGATTCCTCTAGTGACTCGATAAGTCAAGGATCAGATCGGAGCAGTAGCGCTCCGGCCCGCTTGACGGGGTCCTGATAGGGGTTCTGTCGTGCAGCGGGAGCGACACCTTCGGTCAGGAATCAGCCCGAGTTCGTGATGTCACGACAATGACCGCCACGAGAAGGCCGGTCGATCCGTTGGTGCAGAATTCAACGACGGCACGCAGCAACCATGCCTCGCGTCGAAGCGGACGTCCCGGCGACACAGTTTTCGCCGGTGGCGCAATAGATTTGCGCGGCCGTCGTGAACTACACCCTCGGTAATACGCGTGCGCGACAAGCTTCCCCGGCAAGCACCACACGTGTCGGCCATCATGTGGGGAGCCTTGCCAATCAGCCACCGGCGCAACGCTCTCCGACCGTATCTACTCGGCATTACTCGGTTCCCGAGTAGGGGTATCACCAAAGAAAACACGAATAGTCTTCTGCGCCAAGTAAAACCGACCCGCCCCACCCATTAAACTCGCGATCGGAACCGCCAACCGATCAACGACCTCGCCACCCAGCGGGTCGACGAACTGCAGGGGGAAGCTGTGACCGCGACAGCCAAGTTCGGCGCCATCTCGCTAGACAGTAAGGATCCACGCGGACTAGGGCTGTTCTACCGGCAGCTGCTCGGTCTCGAGCTCGAGTACGAATCCGATGAACTGGTGGTGCTCCAGGGCGATGGCGTCACACTGACGATCGAGCGGGTAGACGACCACATCCCGCCGGACTGGCCCGGCAACCGGGTCCCCAAACAGATGCACCTCGACCTGTTCGTCACCGCACTCGACAGCGCCGAACAGGCCGCAATCGCCCTCGGCGCCTCCAAACCCGACCCGCAACCCGAACCCGACCGCTGGCGAGTCCTCCTCGACCCATCCGGCCACCCCTTCTGCCTGACCGTCCCCGCCATACCCATCGGGTAACGTCCCGAACACTGAGTAGGGCAAGGCCATACAGCTGTGGCCCGGACGCGGTGACGGCTGCGGCACGGCTCCGACCCGACAGCGGCAGCGGCACGGCAGCGGCAGCGGCAGAAGCTATTGCGTCCATGGCACGGCTCCAACTTCGGCCACGGCGGCGGCTCCGACCACGGCAGCGGCACGGCAGCGACGGCGACTGCGACCGCGGCATAGCGCCGACACCGACCACGCGGCGACGGCCGCCATGGCACAGCTCCAACTCCGGCCCGACCTCGGCCACCGCAGCTCAATCGCGACCGCGACTGCGGCGCGACTCCGACCACAGCGGCGACCGCGGTTATCGCACAGTTCCAACCATGGCCTCGGCTGTGGCTCGCCCCAGCCACACTCGACTCGACTTCAACTGAGAGCATTAGCGGCACATGACAGCGACGAAATCGAGATCCCCTCAACGGTGTCCGACTCGCCCCCAGGTCTGCGGGGCACCCGGCCTGCCCGGACACTTTCCCCATCGCACCGCGGAAATTCCCCCTGACCGGCCCGAAACTGTCCGCGCAGGCCGCCCAGTTACCCCACCGGACCGTACCCGTTCACATTGCGTTGAGATAGCTGGTCCAGGGTGATCCCCATGACTGGTTCGACCTCCGGCTTCTCCCGCCGCACCCTGCTGCGCACCTCCGCGCTCGGCCTCGTGGCCGCCCCCGCGCTGGCGGCGTGCTCGTCGAACGACGGACCCGGCCTGGTCCGGCACCGCCCGGTGCTGACGCACGGTGTCGCAGTGGGTGATCCACGCAGCGACGGCGCGCTGGTCTGGGCGCGTTCCGACCGCCCCGCGAAGCTGATCGTGGAGACCGCCTCGACTGAATCCTTCACCAACGTCAAGCGATTCACCGGGCCGTTGCTCACCCCGGATTCCGACGGCACCGGCCGGGTGCGCGTCAACGGCCTGCCCGCGGGCGAGCAAGTGCACTACCGGGTCACCTTGGAGGGCGACGACGGCGGCACCTCCGAACCGATCACCGGCGTGTTCCGCACCGTCCCCACCGGCGCGTCCGACATCAAACTGCAGTGGTCCGGCGACGTCGTCGGCCAGGGTTTCGGTATCAACCCCGACCTCGGCGGCATGAAGATCTTCGCCACCATGGCCGCCCGCGACCCACACTTGTTCATCCACTCGGGCGATTGCATCTACGCGGACAATCCCATCAAGGAATCCGTGACGCTCCCCGACGGGCGAATCTGGCGCAACATCGTCACCGAGGCGAAAAGCGCTCCCGCACAAACCCTTCAGCAGTTCCGCGGCAACTACGCTTACAACCTGACCGACCAGAACTACCTGCGCTTCAATTCCGCTGTCGCACAGGTGGTGCAGTGGGACGACCACGAGACGGTCAACAACTGGTACCCGGGCGGACTCGTCCCGGCGGCCAAGGACTACACCGAGCGCAGCATGGACACCTTGGCCACCCGCGCCTGGCAGGCGTTCCACGAGTGGATGCCGGTGGAGCCCAGGGAAGCTGTGGACGGCCGCCTCTACCGCAAGATCTCCTACGGCCCGCTGCTGGACGTCTTCGTGCTGGACATGCGCACCTACAAGGACACCAACGACGCGAACAACGGTCCCGAGGGTCGCATCTTCGGTCCGGAACAAACGAGGTGGCTGATCGAGGGTCTGCGTGATTCGCAGGCGACCTGGAAGATCGTCGCCAACGACCTACCGCTCGGTCTGGTCGTCAAGGACGGTGAACAGAAGGACACTGTCGCGTTCGAGGGTCCGGCCAACGGCGATCCCGGCGCGCCGTCCGGCCGGGAAACCGAGATCGCCCAGGTGCTCTCGGCGATCAAGGCGAACAAGGTGACCGACGTGGTCTGGTTGACCGCCGACGTGCACTACACCGCGGCGCACCACTACTCCCCCGAGCGTGCGGCGTTCACCGACTTCGACGAGTTCTGGGAGTTCGTCTCCGGACCGCTCAATGCAGGTGCGTTCGGCCCGAATCCGCTGGATGCGACGTTCGGCCCGGAGGCGGTGTTCGTGCACGCCCCGCCCGTACAGAACAGTTCTCCGCTCGATGCCTTCCAGCATTTCGGCGAGGTGCGGATCGATGGCAAGTCAAGGGAACTGACGGTCGATCTGTGCGATGCGAGCGGATCCGTGCTGTTCAGCCAGCGGCTGGAACCGACCGCCCGGTAGCACAGGAGATCGGGCGAGCGGCGCGGGCCGCGCTGTAGTAGCTTTCGTGCCATGAGCACGCCGCAGTTTGTCTCCGCCGAGGAATACCTACCCCGCGATACGGCGGATGTCGTTCGCACGGTTCGGGATTCACGCGGACGCGCGCAACGGCTGACCGTGCGCGGCGGCGAGCAACTCGACGACGGCCTGACGCTGCCCGCCCAGCCGACGGTGGTGTCGCTGCGCCGGATGAATCAGGTGCTCGACATCAACCTGGGGCGGCGGACGGTGCGCGTGCAGGCGGGCGCCAAGCTGTCCGACATCGACCGGCGGCTCGGCGCGCACGGGCTCGGCCTGCCGATCGTCGGCGACCACCGCGACATCACCGCGGGCGGATTCGCGTCCGTGGGCGGGGTGAGCGCGGCCTCGCACAAGTACGGCATGTTCATCGATCAGGTCGTCGATCTCGAATACGTCGACAACGACGGACGCATCGGCACCTGCGGGCGCACCCACCACGCCGAGCGTTTCCACCGCATTCTCGGCGCGGGCGGCCGCGCGGGCATCATCACCGCGCTCACCCTCGACGTGATCGACATCGACAAGGACCGCACCTGGCTCACCACCAACGCGGACCGCTTCCTCGACTTCGACTCCTTCGTCGAACACGCTTACGCCGAGATCATGCGGCCGGGCAACGCGGCGCTGCAAGTAGGCCGGTGGGTCGACACCGCGCCGCTGAAGGTCGCACGACCCGGCGGTGTCGGGCATGTGCAGCTGGGCACGGTGCGGTTCGGCCAGTGGTCGACCCTGCATCCCACCGCACCCACCCGTTCGGTGCGGGCGCGCCGCGAGGTCGGGTCGCGAGCGAGAAAGTCGCTGGGCGTCATCGCGTCCGCCGCTTCCGGACCCGCAGGCATGCCGTTGCGCAACGCCGCCGCGGGCGCGGTGCTGTTCGCGCCGAAGGTGCAAACCCTGCGCGACGCCGAATACCTCGCCGACACCGCCCTCAGCTCCTCCGAACGTGGACCCGCCTACCGCGTCGGCATTTTCGCGCCCCTCTCCAGCTACACGTCGGTCTTCTACCGCCTGCACGACCTGTTCGCCGGCCACCGCGAACGCACCGGCTGCTTCACCGTCATCTCCGCCATGACCTACGGCGTCCGCTCCCGCTACCTGCGCTCCGAATCCGCCGCCCGCAGCCTCTCCCCCGAAGACCACGGCCTCATCACCTTCACCAGCCGCCTCCGCCCCGCCGCCCTCCCCTCAGAACTCTTGCGCGACATCGTGTCCGGGATCGATGAGATCTGCCGGTCGGAGAATGCGCTGCGGTACGAGTCGGAGGAGTAGGGGTCAGCATCGGTCGCGGGTGCTGACTCGCAGCCGGCGCCGGAAGTTTCCGGCTGAATGCGTTCACCGCCGCGCGGTTTCGGCGGCGGTGCCGTCGGCCACGAGTTGAACGCGACTCCGGCCAGAACGCGACGTCCTTACGTCCGTTTCGGCGATCGCCCCGTACAGGCGATAATCGAACGGACGATGGGGACGCAGGACACGACCCCTTCATGCCCCACTCGGCGTGCCACCGAGTACCCGACGGGACATGACGGCAGCAAACCGCAGGATGCGGCGTCCTCATGTCCCACTCCGCGATCCACCAATCACCCGACGGGACATGGTGGCGGCGAACCCCAAGACGCGACTCCCTCATGTCCCACTCGGTGAGCTACCGATCACCGACCGGGGCGTAGCGGCGGCGGCGCGCTGGATATGACGGCTTGATGTCCCGTTCGGCGGTCGACTTGTGCAGGCATGCCTCTGGCCCGCACGCCCCTAGCAGGCCGACAAAGCCACCGGACGCAACGCCCTAACGTCCCACTCAGCGAACCACCGAGCGCCCAACGGGACACGGCAGCGGAAAACCGCAGGACGCGGCGTCCTGATGTCCCACTCAGTGAGCTACCGATCACCGCACGGGACGTTGCGGCGGCAACCCGCTGAATGTGACGGCCTCATGCCCCCTTCAGCGGCGGAGCTGGGCTGGTGGGTAGCTGGTGAGGTGCGCGGGGCTCAGCAGTGTTCGTCTGGTGGTTAGCGAACCAGCACTGGGCATCCGCGCGAACGGCTCCATCAACCGGGTGGCAAACCCTATACTGTGACCGGCCGCATGTGGTCGCCAGAAGGTTGCGGCGGCAGGCGGCTTCGGCACTGTCGGCGGGGTGCCGTGCGTGTGTTCAGCCCGATCGCGTGTGAAGGTTGCTGTGCCGATGCCCGAATTTCGTGCTGCCCCGGTGGGATTCACCGATCGTAGACGCCACCGTCCGCCGGAGCGCTCGCTCGTCGGCCGACGTGTCCTGATCACCGACGCCTGTTCGGATGTCGGCCTGGCCACTGCGCACACGCTTGCCGCCCAAGGTGCGCAACTGCTGTTGGTTGCGCGTGGCAGCGATCAGCTCATCGCGGCCTGCGACCAGATCCGCGCGAACAATGGTGACGCGCATTGGTACCGGTGCGACATCTCAGCACTCGGCGATGTCGATGAGCTGGTCACCTGGGTGCTCAGCGAATTCGGCGCCGTCGATGTGCTGATCAACACCGCCGGGCGACCCGTGCGCAGACCAGTAACCCAGTCACTACACAAGTTCCGCGACTATCAGCGAATGATGGCCGCCAACTACTTCGGCCCCCTACGCCTGACCCTCGGTCTGCTACCCGCCATGCTGCGCTCCGGCTCCGGCCACGTGATCAACGTCGGCCCCTGGAACGTGCGCACCGGCGCCGCCCCGAACTTCGCCTCCTACGCCAGCGCCCAAGCCGCCTGGACCACCTTCGGCCAATGCGCCGACGCCGAACTATCCCCGCACGGCATCCAAGTCACCGCCGTCCACTACCCCGCCTTCCGAGCAGACCTCGATTCCACCGAAGACCACAACGAAGCCGACCAAACCGCCCACCGCATCCAATCCGCCATCCACACCACCACCCCCCGCCCCGAACCCCGCTTCACCCGCACCCTCTACGCCCTAGCCGGCGTAGCCCCCCGCTCCACCGCCCGCCTCATGCACGCCTTCGGCATCTAGTCCGGCGGCCAGGTCACGGCCGAGCTGGCGACGATGCGGCTATCGGTCTTCGGCGTGCCGAGCAGCCGTGCCCGAGCAGGTCGACTAGGACTGCTGGTGCCCGCGCGAACCGAGGCTGCTGCAATCCACAACAACCGAGACCGCACCGCCCCCGCACGCCCAACCCCCTTCGCGCCCACTTAACGCAAGGTGCGCACTTGACGCACGCCGCACACTTTTGACGCACGCTGCAACACACGTCAAGAACACGAAACCTGCGTCAAGTCGCCCATGGAACGCGAAAGCCCCCTCCGCAATCAGCGGAGGGGGCTTTCGTGGGATAGCTCAGTGCTTTTCAGGTCCGAGATAGTACTCGAAGACGAGTCCTGCGGCGGCAATCAGCACGCAGATTACGCCGAGGCCGATCAGCCAGAACTGGAAGAAGGCCAGGCCGAGGGCGGTGATGGAGCCTGCGGCGGCGAGGGTGATGGGCCAGAAGCTGCCGGGCGAGAAGAAGCCCAGGTCGCCTGCGCCGTCGACGATTTCGGCGTCTTCGTAGTCTTCGGGGCGCAGGTCGAGGCGACGTGCGACGAAGCGGAAGTAGGTGCCGATGATCAGCGACAGGCCGGCGGTGAGCACGGTCGCGGTGGTCCCTGCCCATTCCACGCCGGTGCGGGAGACGCCGGTGAAGTAGCCGTAGACAATCGCGACGATGATGAAGAACACCGTCAGCAGTTCGAATATCCGCGCTTCGATCTTCATATCAGTCCCTTACTTCGCCTCGGCCGCGGTCTTGGTCGTGCGCTCGGTGTTGAACGGCCTGGTCGAGGTGGCGACCGGCGATTCACCGATGGAGTCGAGCGCTTCGGCGTTGGTCTTGCCCGCTTGGCGCGCGTCCAGGTACCTGGTGAACTTCTCCGGCGACACGGCGCGGACCTCGAAGTTCATCATCGAGTGGAAGGTGCCGCACATCTCGGCGCAGCGGCCGACGAACGCGCCTTCCTTTTCGATCTTGCTGATCTGGAAGACGTTGTCCGAGTGGTTTTCCTTCGGGTTCGGCATCACGTCGCGCTTGAACAGGAACTCGGGCACCCAGAAGGCGTGCACCACGTCGGCGGCGGCGAGCTGGAACTCGATGACCTTGTTGGTCGGCAGCACCAGGACCGGCACCTCGGTGCTGGAACCGTAGGTCTCGACCTTGTCGTAGTGCAGGTAGGACAGGATGTCGTTCTCCGGCTTGCCGTGCACCGGGCCCGGCTGCGGGTGACCGTCCTTGGTCCGTTCCTTGTACTCCTCGAGCTGCTCCTGGTTCGACGACTCACGCGTGGTGTCGATGCCTTCGAAGCGGTAACCGTCCTTGAAGTTCACGTCGCGGTAGCCGAACTTCCAGTTCCACTGGAAGGCGGTCACGTCGACGGTGACGTCGGGGTCGGCCACCTTCTCGTGCACGTAGTTCTGCACGACGACGGTGAAGTAGAACAGCACCGCGATGATGACGAACGGCACGGCCGTGTAGGTCAGCTCCAGCGGCACGTTGTACCCGGTCTGGCGC
This sequence comes from Nocardia suismassiliense, assembly GCF_900269665.1. Lineage (GTDB taxonomy): Bacteria > Actinomycetota > Actinomycetes > Mycobacteriales > Mycobacteriaceae > Nocardia > Nocardia suismassiliense. The sequence goes on along the minus strand of NZ_LT985361.1, from coordinate 2,671,931 downwards.
GGGAACTCCGGGGAGTCCGGCTTCTTACGGTGGAAGGCGACGGTCCAGAAGGTCAGACCCCACACCAGCACGCCCATCGCCAGGGCGGCGACGATCGACCAGGTCCACAGCTCCCGCATCCGGGTGGCCTGCGGCGTGACACCCGAGGGCCAGCCGAACCGCAGCCAAACATTGTCGATGGAGCAGCCCGAGACGAGCACCGCGGTGATCCCGAGGGACACCGCCAGCCCGGCCCGCCGAAGGATGCGGCTCTGCAGACCCTTGGCGGGTCGTGCCCCGATCTCTTCGCTCGCCTTGTGCGCCACGCTCACGCCTTCCTGGTCGCCACACATTCCGACATTTGCACCGCCTGGGCTGCGACCGCCCGGCGATACGTTCTAAGCACATGTCAGGCCGGTCCCCGGTCGAGCGCATGCGCCGCCTGAGAATGGCCTGAGTACTACGCAGCGTAGACCAAACGGGCGCCCACTTTGTCGTCGGGTCGCATTCGACACTCCGCCAATGGCGTGCGGGCAGGTGAGCCAGTCGTGGTCACCCCGGGATCGGTGCGCAAAAGCCCTGGACAGGGTGCGCAATGCGCGCGGAGTGGGCGTGTGCGGCATACTCGGACACAACATTTCGGCCGCTGTGCTCACCGCGAGAGCAGGCCCCGGCACGTACCGGAACAACCGCTCGCGGCAGACGCTGCGCACCGCCCCCGCAAGACATCCGGACGCCGCACTCTCGGCGGCGTCCCGACCGGAGAAACGAGGTTGCCGACGCCGTGTGTGGACTGCTCGGGTTTCTGACATCTGACGAGGCAGCACCTGGCGTGGTGGAGCAGGTGTACGACGCGCTGCACTGCGTCCGGCACCGCGGCCCCGACGAGCGCGGCACCTGGCACGACGATCACATGATCTTCGGCTTCAACCGCCTGTCGATCATCGACATCGAGCACTCGCACCAGCCGCTGCGCTGGGGCCCGCCGGAGAACCGGGAGCGCTACGCGCTGACCTTCAACGGCGAGATCTACAACTACATCGAGCTGCGCAAGGAACTGGCCGACGCGCACGGTGCGGAGTTCGGCGACGACGGCATCTTCCTGACCGAGGGTGACGGCGAGGCCGTGGTCGCGGCGTTCCACTACTGGGGCCCCGAGGCGGTGCGCAAGCTGCGCGGCATGTTCGCCTTCGCGATCTGGGACACCGAGACCAAGGAACTGTTCCTGGCGCGCGACCCGTTCGGCATCAAGCCGCTGTTCCTGGCCACCGGCCCCGGCGGGACCGCGTTCGGCAGCGAGAAGAAGAGCCTGCTGGAACTGCTGCCCGCGCTGGAGCTGACCGACGCGCTGGATCCGCGCGCGCTGGAGCACTACACCGTGCTGCAGTACGTGCCGGAGGCCGAGACGCTGCACAAGGACATCCGGCGGCTGGAATCCGGCAGTTACGCGACGGTGCGACCGGGCGCGGCGCCGAAGGCGACTCGGTACTTCCATCCCCAGTTCACGGTGCGCCCGTTCGCGCCGGGCTCGGCGGCCGCGCGCTACCGCGAAATCGCCGAGGCCATGGAGGATTCGGTCGCCAAGCACATGCGCGCGGACGTCACCGTCGGCTCGTTCCTGTCCGGCGGTATCGACTCCACCGCCGTCGCCGCGCTGGCCATGCGGCACAACCCGAAGCTGATCACCTTCACCAGTTGCTTCGAGCGCGAAGGCTATTCGGAGGCCGACGTCGCCGCCGAGACCGCCGCCGCGATCGGCGCCAAGCACGTGATCAAGACCGTCTCCCCCGCCGAGTTCGCCGCCGCGATTCCCGAAATCGTCTGGTACCTCGACGATCCCGTGGCCGACCCGGCGCTGGTGCCGCTGTACTTCGTGGCGAAGGAAGCGCGCAAGCACGTCAAGGTGGTGCTGTCCGGCGAGGGCGCCGACGAGCTGTTCGGTGGCTACACGATCTACCGGGAGCCGTTGTCGCTCAAGCCCTTCGAGTACCTGCCCGGCGGGCTGCGCAAGCTGGCCGGCAAGCTCTCCGAGCGCATTCCGGACGGCACCCGCGGCAAGAGCCTGCTGCACCGCGGCTCACTCAGTCTCGAAGAGCGTTACTACGGCAACGCCCGCAGCTTCAGCGACGCCCAATTGCGTTCCGTGCTCCGCGAATTCCGGCCTGAATGGACCCATCAGGACGTGACGGCGCCGATCTACGCGCAGTCGCGCGGCTGGGATCCGGTGGCCCGCATGCAGCACCTGGACCTGTTCACCTGGCTGCGCGGTGACATCCTGGTCAAGGCCGACAAGATGACCATGGCCAACTCGCTCGAATTGCGGGTGCCCTTCCTGGATTCCGAGGTGCTCAAGGTCGCCGAAGGGCTGCCGTTCGAGCAGAAGATCACCAAGGAAACCACGAAATACGCACTGCGCCAGGCGCTCGAGGGCATCGTGCCGCCGCATGTGCTGCACCGCGCCAAGCTCGGCTTCCCGGTCCCGCTGCGCCACTGGTTGCGCGGCACCGAACTCTACGACTGGGCCCAGCAGCAGATCCTCGAATCGCAGACCGATCACCTGCTGAACAAGGCCGCGATCAGCGACATGCTCGTCGCGCACCGGGCGGGCGGTGTCGACCACAGCCGCCGTCTGTGGACGCTGCTGGTGTTCATGGTGTGGCACGGGATCTTCGTCGAGGACCGCATCAAGCCGGAGATCCAGGAGCCGGTGTACCCGGTCTCGCTGTAGTAGGCGCCTGCACGTGACTGTGCCCCTCGATCGAAAGGTCGAGGGGCACAGTGCTGTTCGAGGTGGGCATCGGTTCACGGCAGCCCGCTCGGTCTGCTCGAGAACGCTGCGATGTCCCGTTCCCGGGCAAATGCGCTCGCCGCACAGGCCGAGCGGTGGGACGCTGTGCGCGGTAAGCAGACTCAGAGCAGCGGCTTGATCTCCGCGGCGGCCTCGGCACCGTAGGCGTCGGCCAGTCGCTCCAGGGCGGTTTCCTTGTTGAGGGTCCACTCCTGGGTGCCCATAGTCTCCAGCACCAGGACCGCGATGAGCGAACCGAGCTGGGCCGAGCGCTCCAGGCTGAGGCCCGCGGTGTGGCCGGTGAGGAAGCCCGCGCGGAACGCGTCGCCGACACCGGTGGGCTCGACCTTCGTGGTCTCCGGGACGACGCCGACGGTGAGCTCGGTGCCGTCGCGGTCGACGATGTGCACGCCGTTCTCGCTCAGCGTGGTCACCCGGATGCCGACGCGCTGCGCGACCTCCTCCTCGCTCAGACCGGTCTTCTGCAGCAGCAGCGCCCACTCGTACTTGTTCGTGAAAAGGTATGCGGCGCCGTCGATCAGCTGCACGGCCTGCTCACCGTCGAGGCGGGCCAGCTGCTGGGACGGGTCGGCGGCGAACGGGATGCCGAGTTCGCGGCACTGGGCGGTGTGCAGCAGCATCGCCTCGGGATCGTTGGCGCCGACCAGCACCAGGTCCAGCGAGTGCGCCTTGGCCAGGTCGCCGATGGAGATGTCGCGGGCCTCGCTCATCGCGCCCGGGTAGAACGACGCGATCTGCGCCATGTCGTCGTCGGTGGTGCAGACGAAGCGGGCGGTGTGCGCCTTCTCGGAGATGAGCACCCCGGAGCAGTCGACGCCGTGCTTCTCCAGCCACTGGCGGTACTCGGCGAAGTCGGCGCCGACCGCGCCGACGAGCAGAGGTGTGCGGTTCAAAAGCCCCATGGCGTAGGCGATGTTGCCTGCGACGCCGCCGCGGCGGATCTGCAGGTCGTCGACGAGGAAGCTGAGCGAGACGTGGTCGAGCTGATCGGCCAGCAGTGCGTCGCGGAACCGTCCGGAAAAACGCATGAGGTGGTCGGTGGCAATGGACGCGGAAACGGCGATGGACACGAGGCTGGCCCTTCAACGGTAGGCGGCAGGCGGTGCAGACCGGGAACGAAGTCCCAGCATTACCGTACCAATGTTGGTCGGCGGCTCCGAGACCTCGATGCGGTGGGGGACGCGCTGAGATCGGCGGCGGCGCGGGATCGTTGGGGCGCGGCGGGGTGCTCGTCGGCTCGGCGAGTCGCGCGAATCCTTACGGATTCCGTCGCTTCGGGTGCTGGTACAGCCGTCGGAACAGAGTTGGGTGGACTACGGCGGGTGAACCCGTGGGACCGACCGCTGCCGACTCGGATCGAGCCGGCTGTCGTCCTGCGGCCACGGCACTGGAGCAGACATGCCTGCGGTGGGTCCCGCTGTGGACCGGGGGCCGATCCCGGCCCCGCCTCCCTCCCGCCGCTCGGGAGCCGCCACTCGCATCGGCCACTCTTACGCACCGGCCGCCGCCATGCGTACCCCCACTCGGGCGCCGCCGTGCGCACGTCACTCGGGCACCGGCGTACGCACTGCACTCGAGTGCACCGGGCGAATCTCCACTCGGGAGCCGCCGCGCGCACCACCCGCTCGGGAACCGCGACTCGGGCGCATTGGGCACCGCCGTGCGCATCGTCACGTCGGACTTCGCAGGCCACACCCGATACCCCGCTCGACCGCGAACACCGCCACCGAGGGCGCTAAGCCCGCCACTCCGGGCGAAAACGCGCAACCCCACGTGAGCAATGCTCACGTGGGGTGGGCTGTTTACGCGGTGAACCCGCTTGCGACGAGGCGGACGGGTTCGGTCAGTTGAAGGAATCGCCGCAGGCGCAAGAACCGGTGGCGTTCGGGTTGTCGATCGTGAAGCCCTGCTTCTCGATGGTGTCGACGAAGTCGATGGAGGCACCCTGGATGTACGGGGCGCTCATGCGGTCGACGGCCAGCTTGACGCCGCTGAATTCGACAACGATGTCGCCGTCGAGCGAGCGATCGTCGAAGAAGAGCTGGTACCGCAGGCCGGCACAACCACCCGGCTGGACTGCGATGCGCAGCGCCAGATCGTCGCGACCTTCCTGGTCCAGCAGCGCCTTCGCCTTGCTGGCGGCAGCATCGGTCAGCACAGCACCGTGGGTTTCGGTGGCGGTCTCGTTCTGCACAGTCATGAACTCTCCTCGAGGAACCTGTCGTCGACCCGTGAACAGCGCACGGGTCGTGTCGGTCAACACCACTCGGCGGGCTGCTATTCCCCCATCTTGCCACCACCGCGTCCCGAGGAACACGTCACCTCCGGGACCCGCGACACCTGCGCGAATCGGACCGCATTTCCCGCCGGGTATTCCATCGAATAGCCTGGTCGATGTGAAATTGTTCCGTCGCGGCGAGTCCAGCACCACCGACGCGACCGCCGATCAGACGGCGGTCGTGGACGGCGGCTCGGCCGCGGGCTCCACTCGCACGGCGGTCACCGCCACCGCGGGCAAGGGCCGTCCCACTCCGAAACGCCGTGACGCACAAGGCAAGCGCCGTGGCCCGATCGCTCCAGCACCGCTCACCGCGAAGGAGGCCCGCGCCCGGCGCAAGGCCACTCGCGGCAGCAAAGAGGAGCGCAAAGCGGCCGCGGCCGAGCGCAAAGCGGCCGTCCAGGATCGGCGCTCGCGCATGCTCGCCGGCGAGGACAAGTACCTGTTGCCGCGCGATCAGGGGCCCGTCCGCGCGTTCGTGCGCGACATCGTCGATGGCCGGCGCAACCTGGTCGGCTTGTTCATGCCGATGGCGCTCGTGCTGATCCTGTCGATGTTCGTCGCACCCGCGCTGCAAACGATCGTCACGCTGGCCATGCTGGTGATGATGTTCTTCATGATCGCCGAGGGATTCCTGCTCGGCCGGATCGTGAACGGGCGGGTCAGGGAGCGTTTCCCGGACAGTGACGACACCGGATACAAGCTCGGTTGGTACGCGTTCGTGCGTGCTTCGCAGATCCGCAAGATGCGGGCGCCGAAGCCGCGGGTCAGTCCTGGAGACGCGATCTAGATCGTCTGTGGTGGGTTGGGGCGCGCTTCGAGTGCAGCCCCGATTCGCTGACGTCCACGGCTCAGGCTGCCTAGGGCGGTTGACAGCCCGCTTGCTGGACGGGCGAGGCGAGCCGATGGCTCGGTCGATGCCTGCACGGTCTGGCTCCGTCGCATCCTGCGTCCCGACGAGCCTCCACTTTTGACCAGCTCGATGCAGTTCGACCAGTACGGTCGACCATCCACATGATTGCGGCCCGGCTCGTGGAATACGAGCCGGGCCGCGGTCGGTTGCGCAGGCATGCGGTCAGATGTTGCTGGTTCGGCCGTGCATCGCCGACAGCTCGGCCTGCATCCGCTGCCGGTCGCGGTCGGTGATGTTGGTCGAGCCGGCGGGAGCGGAGTAGTGGCTCACCAGAGTGGCGAAAGCGACGATGACTGCGAGGGCGATCAGAAAAGTAATCATGGCAGTAATTTTGCGCTCGTTGAGTTACCGCCGAAAGTGGCTGAACTGACACACTTCGTAAAGATCCTGCCACTACACTGACGGCATGCTGTCCAAGGTTGCCGTCGTCCTGTCCGAACGCATGGCCATGTTCGAATTCGGGGTCCTGTGTGAGGTTTTCGGCATGGATCGAAGTGCCGACGGACTACCCTCCTTCGATTTCAAGGTGTGCGGCGCCGAACCAGGGAAACCGCTGCACTCGACCACACCGGGCATCATGGTGACCCCCGAATACGGCCTCGAGGAGCTTGCGAAAGCGGACCTCGTCGCCATCCCGGCCGCCTCCACGAAGGACGGGTTCGATCCGCGCGTCGTCGGCGCGGTCCGGGACGCCGCGGCGGCGGGCGCGACCGTCCTGACGGTGTGCTCCGGCGCCTTCCTCGCCGGCGCGGCCGGCCTGCTCGACGGACGCAAATGCACCACGCACTGGAGTTACGTCGACCTGCTCGCCGAGCGGCACCCCGAAGCGACCGTCGACCCCGACGTGCTGTACGTCGACGCGGGCAAGCTGATCACCAGCGCAGGCACCGCCGCGGGCATCGATGCCTGCCTGCACCTGGTGCGCCGCGAACTCGGCAGCGCGGTGGCCAATGCGATCGCACGCCGGATGGTCGTGCCGCCGCAGCGCGACGGCGGCCAGCGCCAGTTCATCGAGCGCCCCGTCGCCACCTGCACCTCCGACAGCCTCATCCCCACCCTCGAGTGGATGAACGAGAATCTCGACCTTCCACACACCATCGAGGACCTGGCCGCCCGCTCCACCATGTCCACCCGCACCTTCGCCCGCCGCTTCGCCGCCGAAACCGGCACCACACCCGTGAAGTGGCTCACCAACCAGCGCGTCCTGCTGACCAAACACCTGCTCGAGGAAACCGACCTCGGCCTCGAACAAATCGCTACCCGAGCCGGTTTCGGCTCCGGTGCACTCCTGCGTCACCACTTCCAACGCCTGGTCGGCATCGCCCCCACCGAATACCGCCGGCGCTTCGGCGCCATGCCCGAGGTAGTCGACACCCCCGCCTGACTTCGGCCGCACCCTCTCTGCGGATCCGCACCGCACCTGGGCACCCACAACCGGTGCAACCTCGAAGAGGCAGTGCGGCCTCCGCCGCAACACCTGCCCCAGCCTCCTCATGCGGCTGCCGGTCTCAGCAGTCGCAACCTCTCTGCGGATCCGCACCGTTTCAGGCACCCTACGACCGGTGCAACCGCAGAGAAACAGTGCAGCCCTCGCCGCACCAACTGTCCAACCAGGCCCATCCTCAGGTGGCTGCTGTCGCAGCAGCCGCACCTTCCGTCAGTGCCCGCACTGCTCTTGAAGCCCCGCAACGCGTGCAAACCCCATACGGTCCAGCCCTCGCCGCAACGGCTGCCCGCCCAATGCTGACCTCACGCCCAGCAGTCGCCCCTTTTCGGGCGATCCACACCACGACGGGGCAACCGCAACCAGTGCGAACCCAACGAAGCGGTGCAACGCCTCGTCCCAACGCCCGGCTGAGCCAGCATTAGCCCACCCAGCGCCCGGTCGACCCCAGCGTCTGGTCACCGGAACACAGGTTGGCGGGCTGGACAGCGCGCGCCCGCGCCGCACCGACATGGCGCGGCAACGGTCATTGATACCGTGCTGACGTGTCGCACAGTCTCTCGTCCGCCGAGCCCCGCCGGACCCTCGTCCTGGGCGGCGCGCGATCGGGCAAGTCCACCTTTGCCGAGGAGTTGGCCGCCAAAGCGGTCGGTCCGGTCCGCTACCTCGCGACCGCCATCCCCGACCCCGCCGACCTCGACTTCGCCGCCCGCATCGCCACCCACCGCGACCGCAGGCCCGCCGACTGGACCGTGCTCGAAAGTGCCGACCCGGCAGCCGTTCTCAGCGAGTCGGCGACCGAAGGCACAACGCTGATCGATGACATCGGCACCTGGCTCACCGCCCGCATCGACGCCCGCGACGCCTGGGAATCCCCGCGCGGCACCGTCTCCCCCGACGCCGACGCCCTGGTCGCCGCAGTAGCCGCCTACCCGAACCGTCTGGTCATCGTGAGCCCCGAGGTCGGCATGGGCGTCATCCCCGCCACCCGCTCCGGTCGCTTGTTCCGCGACGAGATCGGCACGCTGAACCAGCGCCTCGCTCAAGCCTGTGACGAGGCTTACCTCGTCGTAGCCGGACTCCCCGTGCGCCTCAAGTGAATCGGACACCTGAGCGCCGCGTCCGTACAACGCCGAGCGTTCCATTCCACACGCTCGCACAAGCCCGCTCGCCGCAGCCGAAGCACCCTGGGGCTCCCCGAATGAGGTCGGGTACGGCGCAGGGAGTCTCCTGCGCGCCACGTCGGCGTCGCAGCCGAGCGATGCCACGCCACCGGCGCGGACTGATGAGCACGTGTTCGCCGAAACCACTCCGCCAGCGCGATCCTGCGCACCTCGGTGTCGCCCGATCACTGCGCCAGCTCCAGCCTGCGCACCACGGGTGTCGCCCGACCACTCCGCCGGCATGATCCGGCGCACCTGGGTGTCGCGCAATCCACTCCGCCGACACGACCCTGTGGAACCGGAAGGCTTCGGTTGCCGCACCTCGGCTGCAATCAGACACACAGCTTGCGATCGAGCGTGCCGACCCCGATCGGTTGGGGGCGGCTGATGTGTGCGGCAATGTCTGCGGCGGGCAAGATTGAGCGACGTATGGGTGTATTGACCGTCCTGACCGGAAAGGCTCGACAGTGACACACGGATTTGGACCGGTGACGCCTCCTGATGCAGAGGTTCGGGCGGCGGCCGAGCGGCGGCAGGCGCAGTTGACCAAACCCGGTGGGTCGCTCGGGCGGTTGGAGGAGCTCGGCAACTGGGTGGCGGCGTGCCAGGGTATTTGCCCGCCGAAGCAGTTCGAGCGGGCCAGGGTGGTGGTGTTCGCCGGGGATCACGGCGTTGCGCGGCATGGGGTTTCGGCGTATCCGAGCGAGGTCACCGCGCAGATGGTGGTGAACTTCCTCGGTGGCGGGGCGGCAGTGAACGCACTCGCCGTCGTCGCGGGCGCCACCGTGCGCGTGGCGGACATCTCCGTGGACGCCGAGACCGATTCGCTCATCGCCAGGCACAAGGTGCGTCGCTCCAGCGGGTCCATCGACCGCGAGGACGCGCTCACGCTCGCGGAGGTGGCGTCCGCGCTCGCCGCCGGTAAGGCGATCGCCGACGAGGAGATCGACGCGGGCGCCGACGTGCTCATCGCAGGCGACATGGGCATCGGCAACACCACCCCCGCCACCGCCCTCATCGCGACGCTCACCGACACCGAACCCGTCGCCGCCGTCGGCCGCGGCACCGGAATCGACGATGCGGGCTGGGCGCGCAAGGTCGCCGCGATCCGCGACGCCATGCGCCGAGCCCGTCCCGTCGCCAAGGATCCCGTCGAACTGCTGCGGGTTGCCGCGGGCGCCGATTTCGCCGCCATGGCCGCATTTCTGGCTCAGGCAGCCACCCGCCGCACGCCCGTCATCCTCGACGGCGTGGTCGTCACCGCAGCCGCCCTGGTCGCCGAAGATCTGGCCGCAGGCGCTTCGGCCTGGTGGCTGGCCGGCCACCGCTCCACCGAACCCGCCCACAACCTGGCCCTGCAGCGCCTCCGCCTGGACCCGCTCCTGGACATGAACATGCGCCTCGGCGAAGCATCCGGCGCCNGAGAGTGGATAAAAGGCCCCGCCCGGGAGCCCCCCCCCCCCCCCCCGGGCCGCCCCCCCCCCCCCCCCCCCCCCCCCCCCCACCCCCCCCCCCCCCCCCCCCCCCCCGCCCCCGCCGACGCCCCAGGACTCACCCCGCCGACCGACACCGTCGATCTCACCGCGACCCCCGACACTCCTCGGCCACACCGGATTTGCGGAAATGAGTGCCCGGCTGTCGCTGGTCGAAGCACCCGCCACCGGGTTCGGCGAACCCCGCGGCAGCCACATTTCCCCTGTCGTCCAGCGACTTCCGACCGTGGGCCGGGCGGCATCCACCGGGATTGCCGCATCCATCGGCAACGGTGACGTCGGCGCGGCACAGCGTCCACTGACCGCGGCTCGGACGACGTCCACTGCGTTCAGCGAGCCCAGCGGCGGCGGTCACGGTGCCCTCGCCGGACAGCACCTTCTAATTGCGGATCGGGCGACTTCCACCAGGTCCGACGTCCCTCGCGGTGACCATTGGGCCACTGCGGCACAGCAGGTTTCGACCGCAAACCAGGTGACGTTAAACGGGCGCGGCAGTTCGCGCTTGTCAGGTCTGCGGGCATGAACGGGATGCGTCTCGCGGTGTCGTGGCTCACCGTTTTGCCGGTGCGTGGACCGGAGACGGTCGATCGGGCAGCGGCTGGGCGGGCAATTGCGTTGGCGCCGTTGGTCGGTGGGCTGCTGGGAGCGGGAGCTGCTGGGCTGCTGTGGGCGCTCGTTTGGGTGGGGGCCAGTCCGGTGCTTGCCGGGCTGCTGGTGGTCGGGGCGTTGGCGTTGATCACGCGGGGCATGCATCTGGACGGACTTGCCGACACGATGGATGGGCTCGGCAGTTACGGCCCACCCGAGCGGGCCAGGCAGATCATGAAGAGTGGCGGTGCGGGGCCCTTCGGCGTCGCGGCCCTCGTGTTCTCGATTGGCGTCCAAGCGGTTTCGTTCGCTGCGCTGGCCGAGGCGGACCGCTGGTTCGCCGTTGCCCTGGCGGTCACCGTCGGCCGCGTTGCGGTAGTCCTCGCCTGCCGCAAGGGCGTCGACGCCGCGCCGGACACCAGTTTCGGTGCCCTCGTCGCCGGCACCCAGCACCCGTTGACCGCCGCCCTGTGGTCCGCCGCGGCCCTCACTGCCGCGATCTTCGCCACACCGGACCACTGGCAAGGCCCCCTCGCCATCCTCATCGCCCTCACCGCCGCGACCATCCTCGTCCGCCACACCGTCCGCCGCTTCGAGGGCCTCTCCGGCGACACCCTAGGCGCCACCATCGAACTCACCGTCTCCCTCACCGCCGCCACCCTGTCCCTCTAACGGACACTCCACGAAACGGGACACTGCGGGCCGCTACCCACACTCCGCCGCCCCCAAGTCCCATTGGCCACCGACAAACCCCGACGCTGACACCCAACGGGACACAGCGCAGCCCCCACTCACACTCCGCGCACCAGGTCCCACTGGCCACCAATACCGACACCCAACGGGACATGACGCAGCCCCCACCCGCACTCCGCCGCCACCACGTCCCAACGGCCACCATCGCCGACACCCAACTGGACATGACGCAGCCTCCACTCACACTCCGTCGCACCAGGGCGGCGGTGAGCAACAGCAGCCCGCTGTTATCCGGGTCGTGGTGAAATGCCGTGAGGCGGCTGGTACTTCGTCGAGCGCGTGCACCGCGTCCACCACTCGATCGGCCGCCGCACTCTGTCTGGCCAGTCCGAAGGCGGCACTCACCACCGCATGACCGGTGCGCCAGGTCCCACTGGTCACCGATACCAACGCCCAACGGGACATGACGCAGCCCCCACTCACACTCCGCCGCCACCACGTCCCAACGGCCACCATCGCCGACATCCAACGGGACATGACGCAGCCTCCACCTCACAACCCACCGCCACCGGGGCGGCGGTGAGCAACAGCAGCACCGCGGTCATCCGGGCCGTGGTGAAATGCCTTGAGGCGGCCGGTACTTCCTTGAGCGCGTGCACCACATCCCCCATGCGATCGACCGCCGCGAGCTGCCTTGCCAGTCCGAAGGCGGCACTCACCACCCCCAGGTCGGTGCGCCAGGTCCCACTGGCCACCAATACCGACGCCCAACGGGACACGGTGCAGCCCCCACCCGCACTCCGCCGCCACCACATCCCATTGGCCACCGATACCTACATCCAACGGGACATGACGCAGCCTCCACTCACACTCCGTCGCACCAGGGCGGCGGTGAGCAACAGCAGCCCGCGGCTATCCGGGCCGTGGTGAAATGCCGTGAGGCGGTCGGTACTTCGTCGAGCGCGTGCACCGCGTCCACCACTCGATCGACCGCCGCACTCTGTCTGGCCAGTCCGAAGGCGGCACTCACCACCACACGACCGGTGCGCCAGGTCCCGCTGGCCACCGATACCGACATCCAACAGGACACAACGCAACGCCCACTCACACTCCACCGCCGCCACGGCCCACTGGCCATCGATACCGACGCCCACCGGGACATGACGCAGCCTTCACTCACACTCCGCTGGCCCCATGTCCCATTGGCCACCAATACCCACGGCCAACGGGACAACGCGCAATTCCCACTCGCACTCTGCCGCCACCATGTCCCGTTGACCATTGACAAGGACGCCGACCGGCACATGGTGGAGGCCGCTTGCGTCTTGCCACCCATCACCTCGCATCGACCATGGATAACCCCGACCTGGCACCGATCAGATCGGCGCGACAGCCCGACACTCAACATTTCGAATGCCACGACCAGCAAGACATGACGGGGCCGTCGCGCGCATCGTTGCAGCCACATCGCATTTACCGTGGCCTGCCCGAACATTCCGCCGACTGCCGCATCAGCGCTGCCAGTCGACACTCGAGCATCAGCCTCACCCGCAGCTCAGGAGACATGCTTGCGGCAGCACCCGAGTGGCGTGCACCACACTCTCTCCTGATATCGATCAAAGCTCAACTGAGCGCTCGTCCAGTCGTTCTGCGGGACGCACGTTCGGCGCAGCAAACAATTTGCGCCTGCGGCGCGCGGATCGTCTGGGTCGGGCAATAAGGTGGGCGGTATGTCTTCTGAGCGCTTGTATTTTCGCCAGCTGTTGTCGGGGAGGGACTACGCCGTCGGCGATCCGATTGCGACGCAGATGAGAAATTTTGCGTATCTGATCGGTGATCAGGAGACCGGCGAATGTTTGGTGGTCGATCCGGCCTACGCGGCGGCGGATCTGGTCGATATCGCCGAGGCTGACGGACTACGGCTGACCGGGGTCCTCGCGACCCATCACCATCCGGACCATGTGGGTGGAACGATGCTCGGGTTCACCCTGGGCGGTGTCCGTGAATTACTCGAAAAGACAAGCGTCCCAGTGCATATCAACGCACAGGAGCTTTCCTGGGTGGCCAACGTCACGGGCATCGCACCGAGCGAACTCACCGGCCACGAGCACGGCGACAAAGTCAGCGTCGGCACCTTCGACATCGAACTGCTGCACACCCCCGGACACACTCCGGGCAGCCAATGCTTCCTGTTCGACGACCGCCTCATCGCGGGCGACACTCTGTTCGTCGACGGCTGCGGCCGCACCGACTTCCCCGGCGGCGACTCCGACGAAATGTTCCGCAGCCTGCGCTATTTGGCCGAATTGTCCGGCGACCCGGTCGTCTACCCCGGGCACTGGTATTCCGAGGAGCCGCACGCTCCGCTGTCCACTGTCCGGGACAAAAACTACGTCTTACGCCCGAAGACTTTGGACGAGTGGCACATGTTCATGCCCAGCTGATCCCATTGGCGCACGGGCGGGAAAGCACCCGCCCGACAACCACCCGCTAGGAACACCGCGGCTGAATCAAGTGACCCAGGTATTTCGCGACGCCACTGAGAGCGCCGGACCGAGCTGAGTGGCACACCATTGCGGCAAATCGCGAGAGACCCGCACCATGGTGTGCCACTCACCGACTACATCGTGCGCATCCACCCATGGATGTCGGCGAAAGTCCCCCGCTGGATACCGGTAAGCGTGTCGCGCAGCGCCATGGTGACCTCACCGGGCTCGCCCCCACCGATGGTGAACTCACCATCCGCGGACTGAACCCAGCCGACGGGAGTGATCACCGCAGCGGTCCCACACGCGAAAACCTCGGTGATCTCACCGGATTCGGCACCCTTGCGCCATTCCTCGACCGACACCTTCCGCTCTTCGACCGGGAACCCGGAGTCGGCGGCCAACGTGAGCAGCGAGTCGCGAGTGATGCCGGGCAGCAGCGCACCGGACAGCTCCGGGGTGACCAGGCGCGCTTCCGAACCGGACCCGAACACGAAGAACAGGTTGTTGGTACCCATCTCCTCGACGTATCGGCGCTCGCACGCATCCAGCCAGACCACCTGGTCGCAACCCTGCGCCGTAGCCTCGGCCTGCGCGAGCAGCGAGGCGGCGCAGTTACCGGCCACCTTCGCCTCACCGGTACCGCCGGGCGCCGCGCGCACGTATTCGGTCGACAACCACACCCGCACCGGCTTGACCCCACGCGGGAAGTAGGCCCCGGCCGGCGACGCCATGAGCAGGTACTTGTAGCCGGCGGCAGGCTTCACGCCGAGCCCGGCCTCGGTGGCGAACATGAAGGGGCGCAGGTACAGCGAGTCTTCGCCGCCCGCGGCGGGCACCCAGTCGCGGTCCACCTCGAGCAGCTGACGCACGGACTCGATGAACAGTTCCTCCGGCAGTTCGGCCATCGCCATGCGACGGGCGGAGCGGCGGAACCGCGCGGCGTTCGCGTCGATGCGGAAGCAGGCCACGCTGCCGTCGCCGTGCCGGTACGCCTTCAGTCCCTCGAAGATGGCCTGTCCGTAGTGGAAGACCATGGTTGCGGGGTCGAGGGGCAGCGGGCCGTACGGCTCGACGCGGGCGTTGGTCCACTCGCCGTCGGTGTAGTCGATCGAGACCATGTGGTCGGTGAAGAACCGCCCGAACCCGGGCGCCGCCAGTACCTCTTGTCGCCGCTGCGCCGGAGCGGGCGCGGGATGCGGGACACGGGCAAACTGTGCAGCAACGGTCATGTGCCTGATCCTAGCCAAGCCACATTCAAGCTTTGCGCCCGATCGGCCACCGCACCGCAGAACTTCCCGCGACCCCCACCACGCGCACACCAAAATGCACCGTGCGCCCGAATTCGGCGCAGGAAACCACACCGCTCAGTACGCATTCTGCGCACCCACCAACCCGCCACGCCGCGACTTTCCGCGCGACACGCCGTGTTCCGCATCGTCCCCGCCGCGAGTCCAACGCCAACGACCAGGACCGGCTCTACGCCGCGCTCACCGACGGCGCGACCTTGTCCCTGGAGGCAGCTGACGCAACGCGCGACACGGGCAATAAATCCGCGCCCGCCACCGGTGAGCAGCGGGCACGCGCGAGGCGAACAGCGTCCCGCGCACCACCGCAAACGACAGTCTCGCGCCGCACACGTGAGCGGTGGTCAACGTGACGGCACACATGCGAGCGGTAGTCGGCTTACCGAAGCCCCAGGGACGCCAACGTGACTGTCGACTGGCGGTAGTCGGCTTGCCGAGGCCCCCAGGGACGGACGCCACGTAACCGTCGTCTGGAGGTACTGCGCCGATGCCGAAAGATACCCAATAGGAACGCAGTACTGCTTGCCGCGCGACAGATCCCGCGCGGCAAGCAACCCACACCTACTTCGTATTCGTCTCCACGAACGGCGGCCGAATGACCTCACACCGGAGCCGACGTCCACGAACATCCACCTCGACCTCGGTACCGGGCTCGATGCCCGCCTCGGTGTCGAGCAGCGCAAGCGCGATACCGATCTTGAGAGTCGGCGAGAACGTACCCGAGGTGGTTTCGCCGACCGGCTCCCCATCACGCAACACCGCCTGCCCTTGGCGCAGCACGCCGCGGTCGAGCGCCTTGAGCCCCAACAGGGTTCGGCGCGGCCCGGCCGACTTCTCCTGCTCCAGTGCGGCTTTGCCCCAGAACTCGGGCTTCTTCCAGCCGACGGCCCAGCCGGTGCGAGCCTGAACCGGGGAAATCTCCAGGGACAGTTCATGTCCGTGCAGCGGGTAACCCATCTCGGTACGCAACGTGTCACGGGCACCGAGGCCCGCAGCTTGGCCGCCGGCGGCACGCACCTGCTCGACCAGGACACGGAACAACGGCTCGGCATCGGCCCAGCGCGGCAGCAGTTCATAACCGTGCTCGCCGGTGTAACCGGTGCGGCACACGCGGACCGGGCGTCCATCCCATTCGGCGTCGGCGTAAGCCATGTACTCCATGTCGGTGGGCAGGCCGAGCGCGGTGAGCACCTCGGTCGAGCGCGGACCCTGCACCGCGAACACCCCGTACTCGCGGTGCTCATCGGTCACCGTGATGCCCTCGGGCGCCACCTTCTGCAGTTCCGCGACCACCGCCGCGGTGTTGGCCGCATTGGGGACGAGGAAGATCTCGTCGTCGCTCACGTAGTAGGCGATCAGGTCGTCGATCACGCCACCGTCGGGCGCGCAGCACAGCGTGTACTGCGCCTTGCCCGGCCGGATCCGGCCGAGGTCGTTGGTGAGCGCCGAGTTCACGAAGGCCGCCGCGCCCGCACCGCGCACCGTCGCCTTGCCCAGGTGGCTCACGTCGAACAGTCCGACCGTGGTGCGGACCGACTGATGTTCGGCCACCGTCCCCTCGTACGAGACGGGCATTTCCCACCCGCCGAACGGCGCGAAAGTCGCCCCCAGCTCGACGTGTACACCATGGATAGGGCCTTGCAGCAGGTTCGAGTCGGTCACCCGGCGAGCTTATCCGCCACCCGCAACCGCCGTCCCCACTCCCGCCCCGACTCCGTCTGAGCCCTCAGACGAACCGATCGACTCGGCCGCGCCGACCCACAGCAGACCCGCGCTAAGCCGCGCCATGGTCGGCGGCTACTTATCAGCCCGCCGCTGATGACACCTCGCCGAAGCCCGCAACGCCGCTACCCGCCATTACAGCCGCCCGTGGTCGCCGCTAGCACCAAGCCCACCGGAGATGGCGCCCCCGAGCCCGCAACGTCGCTTCCCGCCCAGTGAGAGCCACCCGAATAGGCCGAAGCTCGCAACGCCGCCACACCCGCCAGTGCAGCCGCCCCGGCCGCACCACAATCGCCGACTAGGCGCCAGGCCCACCGCCGGCGACGGCCCCCACCAAAGCCGCAACGACACTCTCCGCCCAGTGGAGATCATTCCCGAATCCGCCGTAGCCCCTCGGTAGTCCGCCGAGCGGGACATAGCGGCTCCACTCGCGCCTTCCGCCGTCATGTCCCGCCTCGAATCAACTCACCCGCGGAACCACATCGGACGGATGGTCGGTCCATTCTCGGGAAGGTCATAGGTGGTGCCGGTGGCGGCGAACCCATTGCGGGTGTACAGCCGGGCGGATCGCTCGGTGCTCGCTTCGAGGTAGGCGGGCAGTCCCGCCGAGGAAGCCGCCTTGGTTCGGTCGGCGAGGATCGCGCCACCCGCCCCTTTCCCGCGATGCTGCGGCACCGTGACGATCACCTGCAGATACCAGTGCGGGAACTCCCGCGGATGCGTACTCGCGAGCAGATCGCTCAGCACGGAAACCCGCTGTATCGGACGCACATCGGGCACAGTCGCAGCCATAGCGCGCGCCTCGACGGCCTCCGCCTCGAACCGTGCCATCGAATCCACCCGCTGCCAGATCGACACCGCCCAGATCTCCGATCCGGTACCGGCGAGCCATATCTGGTCATCACTCAGCGCGCGGTCGATGAGACCGGGCACGTACTGCGGGGTGAACTCGTCGACGGGATACCCGTCGAGCACCCATTCCGTCACCACCTCGTCCGGGCTGGCGATGCTGTACGCCTCGATCACCGCGTCGCGATCCTGTTCGCCCGCCTGCCGAACCGTGATTTCCATCCGCTGACCCTTTCGTCGTGAACACCGTGTGCCTCCGCCAACGTAGGCAGGTCAGCGCGGCGTCGCTAGAATTTCGTCACACCTGTTCGTGTGTCGAAATGGAGGCCGATGTGGCCTGCGGAATCTGCAAGAACGCTCTCACCCAACCGGCCCGCGGCCGCAAACGCCGGTACTGCTCACGCGCCTGCCAGGCCCGCGCCTACCGTGCCCGCCGCAACGAGGTGACGCCCACACCACGCGCCACGCGCCCCGGCAAACTGACCACGATCGGCATCCTGCGCGCCGCCGTCGACCTGGCCGACCGCGACGGCATCGACGGACTGTCCATGCGCAGATTGGCCAGCGAACTCGGCGCGGCAACCGCAGGCATATACCGCCACTTCGCCGACCGCGAGGCACTACTGGCAGGCATGGCCGAGCTGGTCCTCGCCGAAATCCACCAGCCCGACACCGAATCCGGCGACTGGCGCACCCGGCTGACCCACGAGGCGCACGAGGAATGGCAGCTGTATCAACGCCACCCCTGGATGCTGCCGATCCTCGCGCGCATGCGCCCGCCGATCGGCCCCGCCCTCTTGGACATTCTCGAACGTTCCTTCGCCGCCCTCGACCAGCGCGGCCTGAGCCGTGACGCGATGCTCGCGATGTATCTCGCGTTCTCCGGCTTGGTCCAGGGCCTGTCTTTGCTGACCAGTTCCGAACGCGCCGACCGGTTGCGCGCTGCCGAACCGACGGAGTTGCCCGCCGATATCACCGAGTTGCTGGACCCGGCCGTCCGCCCCGTGCTGCATCGGCTTTTCGGGGACGGCCCGCCCGGCCCGGACCTGGACTTGGACGCCATCCTCGACACCGGCCTCGGACTGCTCCTCGACGGCATCGCGATCAGACTGCCCAGTAGCCTGTCGCCATGACCGCTGTTGCAGATCGTTCACTAGGACCGGAACTCGCACGTACCCAGACCATCGGTGCGGACACCGACGTTCTCGTCCTTGGTATCACCTCGTCGGAGAACGGTCCCGCCATCGTGCCCGAGGACCTGTTCAGCGACGTGCTCACCGCCGATGTCCGGGCGGAACTGCTGGATCAGCTCGGTGCGGTCGGCGCGAAGGGCAAGGCCGAGGAACTGACCCGAGTGCCCGCCCCGGCCGCGCTGGCGGAGGTGACCAGTGTGCTCGCCGTCGGCCTCGGCGCCGCCGACAAGATCGACGCCGAGCAGATCCGCCGCTCGGCCGGTGTGGCCGCGCGCACGCTGTCGGGCACCGAGCTCGTGGCGACCACCCTGTCGGGTCTCGACATCGGCGCCGCAGCGGAGGGTTTCTACCTCGGCGCCTACACGTTCACGCCGTTCAAGTCGGGTAAGTCCGCGCCGAAGCCGGACGAGCGGCCGGTGGCCAGGGTCGAATTCTTGGTGCCCGAGCCGGAATTCGGTGAGGCAGAGCTGTTCCGTGCTCAGCTGATCGCCGAAGCCGTCTCCACCGCACGGGATTTCGTGAACACTCCGCCCAGCCACTTGTACCCCGCCGAATTCGCTTCCCGCGCGGAGGAATTGGCGAAGGCGGCCGGGCTCGACGTCGAGGTGCTCGACGAAAACGCGCTGGACGCAAGCGGTTACGGCGGCGTGCTCGGCGTGGGCAAGGGTTCGTCGCGACCGCCGCGGCTGGTCCGGATCACCTACGCGGGCGGCCCGAAGAAGATCGCGCTGGTCGGCAAGGGCATCACCTTCGACACCGGCGGCATCTCGATCAAGCCCGCGCAGAACATGGAGAACATGACCTCGGACATGGCGGGCGCCGCCGCGGTCGTCGCCACCACGCTGCTCGCCGCGCGGCTGAGCCTGCCGGTGACGGTCACCGCGACGGTGCCGATGGCCGAGAACATGCCGTCGGCCACCGCGCAGCGCCCGGGTGACGTGCTCACCCAGTACGGCGGCACCACCGTCGAGGTGCTCAACACCGACGCCGAGGGCCGCCTCATCCTGGCCGACGCGATCGTCCGGGCCGGCGAGGACGAGCCCGACTACCTGATCGACGTCGCCACCCTCACCGGCGCGCAGATGGTCGCGCTCGGCACCCGCACCCCCGGCGTGATGGGCACCGACGACTTCCGCGACCGGGTCGCCGAGATCTCCCGGCGGATCGGCGAAAACGGCTGGGCCATGCCGCTGCCCACCGAGTTGCGCGCCGACCTCAACTCCAAGATCGCCGACCTCGCCAACGTCGCCCCGCACCGCTGGGGTGGCATGCTCTCGGCCGGACTGTTCCTGAAGGAGTTCGTCCCGGAGGGCGTGCAGTGGGCTCACCTCGACGTCGCCGGCCCGGCCTACAACACCGGCGGACCCTTCGGCTACATCGGCAAGGGCGGCACCGGCGTACCGGTCCGCACCCTCATCGCCGTCATCGAGGACATCGCCGCGGAGTGAGCAGGGGTGCGCCGTCCGGAACTCTCGGACGGCGCACTACCTTCCGCCACGCACCCCGGCGCGGACCTCGGTGCAGCGCGGCCGTGCTGCCGGGCGACAAGCTCGGCGGGTGGCAGCCATCCGAACGAACCAGCCCGCCAGCCCAGCAGTTCGACTGAGCAGCGTTCAGTGGCACACGGTTGCGGCAAACCACGAGAAGGCCTCTCCATGGTGTGCCACTCACGGCTGCCGACGCACGCCTTCGGCGCACGCCGAATCGACCGCTATGCGGCGTCGCTCGCCGGTAGCCGCGAGCTATAGATCCCGCAGTTCCGCCTCGAACGCACGCTGCCGCTCGATGCGTTTGCGGGCGTCATAATCCCGCATCCGTTGTGGATATCCAGTCTTACCGACCTCGTAAACCGGAATCCGCAAATCTTTGGCAAGCCGACGCGCCCCGCGCTCGCCGACGATCCGCCGCGTCCATTCGCCGTCCGCGGCGATCAGCACGACAGTGACATCGGTCACGGTTGTTTTCGGCTCCAAATAGCCTTCGACACCGACATGGGTACGCACCCACTCGGCGAGATAGCGGGCGTCCTCGCCGCCCCCTGAACCCGCACGTATTGCGCTACCACCCCGGGTCGCGCCGCCTCGGAAACGATCCAGCAAACCCAACGACGCGCACCTCCTTTCCAACCCCGGCACAGAGTGCGCGCCGGTCTCCCCATCTTGCCAGCTCGACGAAGTTCACTGCCCTTGTGCTACACGCCGGGCGGTCGAGTGCAAGGATGGATCGCGGTACAAGAACCACACAGATCTCCGGTGCCACGCACAATGATCGGTGGCTTTCGGACTCGCGCCGCAACCCGCGACGGGGGTCCGCCGAGAGATCAACTGTTGTAGAAACCCGTCGAGCAGTCAGAGGAGTCAGAGGACATGGCCTTCTCCGTCCAGATGCCAGCTCTTGGTGAGAGCGTCACCGAGGGAACGGTCACCCGGTGGCTGAAGCAGGAAGGAGACACGGTCGAGGTCGACGAGCCGCTGCTCGAGGTCTCCACCGACAAGGTCGACACGGAGATCCCGTCCCCCCAGGCGGGCGTGCTGTCGAAGATCGTCGCCCAAGAAGATGATGTGGTCGAGGTCGGTGGTGAGCTCGGCGTGATCAGCGAAGCCGGCGAGGCGTCCGAGTCGAGTTCGGCTCCCGCCCCCGAAGCCGCTGCCGCGCCCGCGCAGGAAGCTCCCGCCGAGGAAGCTCCGGCCGCCGAGCCCGAGCCCGAAGCTCAGGAAGAACCGGCCCAGGCGCCCGCCGCCGAAGCCGCGCCCGCGTCGTCGGGTGATGGCACCGCGGTCAAGATGCCCGAGCTGGGCGAGTCGGTCACCGAGGGCACCGTCACCCGGTGGCTCAAGGCGGTCGGTGACGATGTCGCCGTCGACGAGCCGTTGCTCGAGGTCTCCACCGACAAGGTCGACACCGAAATCCCTTCGCCGGTCGCGGGCAAGCTGCTCGAGATCACCGCGCAGGAAGACGATGTCGTCGCTGTGGGTGGACAGCTCGGCGTGATCGGCAGCGGTTCCCCNCAACGGTTCCACCCCGTACGTCACTCCGCTGGTCCGCAAGCTGGCCGACGAGAACGGCGTGGATCTGTCCTCGCTCACCGGTTCCGGTGTCGGCGGACGCATCCGCAAGCAGGACGTGCTCGCCGCCGCGGAGGCCAAGAAGGCTCCGGCTCCGGCCGCCGCCGCTCCGGCCGCCCCCGCTGCCAAGGCGAAGGCCGCCCCCGCGGCCGCCAGCCCGCAACTGGCTCATCTGCGCGGCACCGTGCAGAAGGCGAACCGCATCCGGCAGATCACCGCGACCAAGACCCTGGAATCGCTGCGCACCACCGCACAGCTGACCCAGGTGCACGAGGCCGACGTCACCAAGATCGCGACGCTGCGGGCCCAGGCCAAGGCGTCGTTCAAGGAGCGCGAGGGCGTCAACCTGACGTTCCTGCCGTTCTTCGCCAAGGCCGTCGTCGAGGCGCTCGGTGTGCACCCGAACGTCAACGCCAGCTACGACGACTCCTCCAAGGAAGTCACCTACCACGCGGCGGTGCACCTGGGTATCGCCGTCGACACCCAGCAGGGCCTGCTCTCCCCGGTGATCCACAACGCGAGCGACCTGTCGCTGGCCGGCCTGGCACGCGCCATCGCCGACATCGCCAACCGCGCCCGCAACGGTGGACTCAAGCCGGACGAGCTGTCCGGTGGCACGTTCACCATCACCAACATCGGCAGCCAGGGCGCGCTGTTCGACACCCCGATCCTGCTTCCGCCGCAGGCGGGCATGCTCGGCACGGGTGCGATCGTCAAGCGCCCGGTGGTGGTGAAGGACGACACCGGCAGCGAGTCCATCGGCGTCCGTTCGATGTGCTACCTGCCGCTCACCTACGACCACCGCCTGATCGACGGTGCGGACGCGGGTCGCTTCCTCACCACGATCCGGCACCGGCTCGAGGAAGCGGCGTTCGAGGCCGACCTCGGCCTCTGACCGTCGTGTACGCATGAAGGTCGTGATCGCCGGCTCGTCCGGGCTGATCGGGACAGCGCTCGTCGCGGCACTGCGCCGCGACGGGCACGAGGTCGCCCGCCTGGTACGCAGGCGGGCGGCGGGCCCGGACGAATTCGCCTGGGATCCGGTCCGTGCCGAACTGGACGAGCGGGCCCTGCGCGGCGCCGACGCGGTGGTCAACCTGTGCGGCGCGAGCACCGGGCGCCGCCGCTGGAACGGCAGCTTCAAACAGGAGCTGCGCGACAGCCGGATCACCCCGACCGACGTGCTGGCCGCCGCGGTCGTCAAAGCGGGCGTGCCCGCGTTGCTCAATGCCAGCGGCGTGCACTTCTACGGCGGCGACACCGGCGACCGGGTGGTCGACGAAACCTCGCCCGCCGGTTCGGGTTTCCTCGCCACGCTGTGCCGTGATTGGGAAGCCGCGACGCGTCCGGCGGCCGATGCCGGCGTGCGCACGGTGCTGTTGCGCAGCGCCATCGTGTTGTCCAAGCACGGTGGCCTGCTCAGCATGCTGCACCCGCTGTACTTCCTCGGTCTCGGCGGGCGGCTCGGCAGCGGCCGTCAGTACACGCCGTGGATCTCCATGGCCGACGAGATCGGCGCGATCGTCTTCGCGCTGCGCTCGCAGACCCTCGCCGGACCACTCAACGTCGTCGGCCCGGCGCCGGTGACCAACGCGGAGTTCAGCCGCGCGCTCGGCCGCTCACTGCACCGGCCGACCCCGCTGGTGGTTCCCGCGTTCGCGTTGCGCGCGCTCGTCGGCGAGCTCGCGCAGGAGGCGATCCTGCGCGGACCGCGCGCAATACCCACGGCCCTCGAGGAGGCGGGCTACGAGTTCCAGCACCCCACCATCGGCGCCGCACTGGCCGCGACGGTGGGACAACCCGGAGACGATCGATGACCGACCAGCTCGACACCCGCCCCGCCACCCGCATCCGCGACGCGCACCGCGACGACCTGCCCGCGATCCTTGAGATCCACAACGCGAATATCGCGACCTCCACGGCGATCTGGGACCTGGAGCAGGTCGGTCTCGACGACCGCGTCGCGTGGTTCGAGGACCGCACCGCGGCAGGTCTGCCGATCCTCGTCGCGGAGATCGACGGCGTGGTCGCGGGTTACGCGAGCTACGGTCCGTGGCGTCCTAAAGCGGGTTACCGCTTCACCGTGGAGAACTCGGTGTACGTCGACGAACGCTTCCAGCGTCGCGGCATCGCCACCGCCCTGCTCACCGAGCTGATCGAGCGGGCACGGCAGACGGGTCACGTGCACGCGATCATCGCGGGCATCGAATCGGGCAACACCGGATCGATCCAGCTGCACGAACGCTTCGGCTTCCGCGTGATCGGCGAGTTCCCCGAAGTCGGCCACAAGTTCGGCCGCTGGATGGACCTCACCCTCATGCAGCTGACGCTGCCGGTCCACGCCCGCTAGCTCACCCCTTGTGGCACGGTCCACAGGACACAGCTGGAATAGACCAACCGTCCCGGCGTACCGTCGAGCTCGTGAACGACACGCGCACCACGTGGTCCGCCCGATTCGATACGACCCCGATCGTGGTCGAGGATCTCGGACTCATCGACTACCACAGCGCCTGGGAGCTGCAGCGCACCATCGCCGCGGAACGGGCCGACGGCATCGGATCCGATCGCCTGCTGCTGCTCGAGCACCCCTCGGTCTACACCGCGGGCCGCCGCACCGAGACCGAGGACCTGCCCATCGACGGCAGCCCGGTGGTGGAGGTGGACCGCGGCGGCAAGATCACCTGGCACGGACCGGGCCAGCTGGTCGGCTACCCGATCGTGCGGCTCGCCGAACCGGTGGACGTCGTCCAGTACGTGCGCCGGCTCGAGGAAGCACTCATCACCGTCTGCACCGAGCTCGGCCTGACCTGCGGCCGGATCGAGGGCCGCTCTGGTGTCTGGCTGCCCGCCACCGACGTGTTCGCCGAACGCAAGATCGCCGCGATCGGCGTGCGCGTGCAGCGCGGCGTTGCCCTGCACGGCATCTCGCTCAACTGCAACTCCGCCATGGACGGCTTCCAGGCGATCATTCCCTGCGGCATCCGCGACGCAGGCGTCACCACGCTCTCCCGCGAGCTGAACCGCGAGGTGACGGTCGCCGAGGTGAAGCCGCTCGTCGCCGACGCCATCGCCCGCGCCCTCAACGGCGAACTGCCGGTAACCGCGCACGATATTGCGCGCGTCACACCGGCAGGTGGGGCCGCGAGCGCCTGATCCGGTAGGCGTAATGTCGATCTGGTGACCTCAGCTTCAGCACCGGCAGGACGCAAACTGCTACGCATCGAGGCGCGCAACGCGGAGACCCCGATCGAGCGCAAACCTCAATGGATCCGGACGAAGGCCAAGATGGGCCCGGAGTATTCCGAGCTCAAAGGCCTCGTGAAACGCGAGGGCTTGCACACGGTGTGTGAGGAGGCGGGCTGTCCCAACATCTTCGAATGCTGGGAAGACCGTGAGGCCACCTTCCTGATCGGCGGCGAACAGTGCACCCGGCGCTGCGACTTCTGCCAGATCGACACCGGCAAACCGGCCGCACTCGATCGGGACGAGCCGCGCAGGGTCGCCGAGAGCGTGCAGGCGATGGGCCTGCGTTACTCGACCATCACCGGCGTCGCCCGCGACGATCTGGACGACGGCGGCGCCTGGCTCTACGCCGAAACCGTGCGCGCCATCAAGCAGCTCAACCCGAACACCGGCGTCGAACTGCTCATCCCCGACTTCAACGCCGACCCCGACCAGCTGGCCGAGGTCTTCTCCTCGCGCCCGGAGGTGCTGGCGCACAACCTGGAGACGGTGCCGCGCATCTTCAAGCGCATCCGCCCCGCCTTCCGCTACGAGCGCTCCCTCTCGGTCCTGACCGCGGCGCGCGAGGCAGGCCTGGTCACCAAGTCCAACCTGATCCTCGGCATGGGCGAGACCCCTGAAGAGGTCACCCAGGCGATGCGCGACCTGCACGAGGCAGGCTGCGACATCCTCACCATCACCCAGTACCTGCGCCCCTCCCCCCGCCACCACCCGGTCGACCGCTGGGTCAAGCCGGAGGAGTTCGTGGAGCACTCCAAGATGGCCGAGGAGATCGGCTTCGCCGGAGTGATGGCCGGGCCGCTGGTCCGCTCGTCCTACCGTGCAGGTCGGCTGTACACGCAGGCCATGGCGCACCACGGTCGCGAAATCGCGCCGGAGATGGCGCATCTCGCCAAGGAAGGCACTGCCTCGCAGGAGGCGTCGGCAGTGCTGGCTCGCTTCGGCAGCTGATTGCAGCGTTCGCTTCGCACCTAGGACCGGACGCATCCGGCTATCCGGTACACGCCGGTCCTGGGGTTCGGTGCCATTCGAGCCGGTCCTGGGGTGCGGCACCATGCGAGCCGGTCCTCGGGTGCGCCACCAAGCGAGCCGGTTCTGGGTGCGGTGCCATGCGCGCCGGTCCTGGGGTACGGCGCCAAGCTAGCCAGTCCTGGGATGCAGCGCCAAGCGAGTCCGTCCCCGGGCGCGGCACCAAGCGAGCCGGTCCTGAGGTACGGCACCAGCGAGCCCGTCCCCGGGCGCGGCACCAAGCGAGCCGGTCCTGGGGTGCGCCACCAAGCGAGCCCGCCCTCGGGTGCGCCACCAAACGAGCCCGCCCTCGGGTACACCACCAAACGAGCCAGTCCCCGGGTACACCACCAAACGAGCCAGTCCCCGGGTGCGGCACCAAACGAGCCAGTCCCCGGGTGCGGCACCAAGCGGGGCTGATCCCCGATGCGCGACAACGAAGTACGAAATCACTCAGGCTGACCCTGGTGTCGATTTCCCGTGGCAGCGGTGCAGTGGCTGCGCACGGTTGATGTCCAACGCGGCAAGGTCACGGCATCGCCCGAGGAACTCCGCCACCGTGTCCCGCTCGATGCGGAGCCGGACGGCGAAAGGGACACGGCGGCAGAGAAGTGCGAGTGGGGGCGTCGTCGTGTCCCGTTCGACGTGTGCTCGGATGGCGTGCGGGAGATGGTGGTTGACTGAATGCCATGGCATTTCAGCAATGTCTGCTTTGGATCGTCGGCCGAGTTGATCGTGGTTGCCAGCGGTGCGGACACCCCGGTCACGTCGGCCGTTCGTGTGAGGGTCAGAGCACCGAGGCGCGGTTGGCCGCGCTGCTGTCTGAGGGCGGTCGGCTCGCGCGGATTTTCGGACCCACCTGCTAGCTTCGCTGGTAGACGCATTCGCAACTATCGGGGGGACTCCGAATATGCTTGCTCGCAAGGCATTTGCTCGGCTCACGCGCGCCGGGACCGCTGCTCTAGCTGTGGCGGTGGTCGCCACCGTACTGGTCAGCTGCGAGTCCTATGACGAATGTGGGCCGGATGCCAGTTGTCACCCAACCCTTCCGACGGACGCGGCCGGCGAGATCGATGAAACCGTCCGGAAGTTCATGGACGCGGGCTTGATCCCTGGCGCGCTGGTCGCCGTGCACGACCCAGCGCGCGGCAGTTACACGAAAGCGTATGGCGTCGCCGATCTCGCCACCGGACGTGCGATGACGGTCGATGATCACGTCCGAATCGGCAGTGTCACCAAAACTTTCACCGCCACCGCGGTGCTCCGCGCGGCCGACGAGGGCAAACTCTCGCTCGATGACACACTGAGCAAATACGTTTCCGGCATACCCAACGGCGACACCATCGCCCTCCGCGATCTGCTCGGCATGCGGGGCGGTGTCTGGGATCTCACCGAGGACGTCGAATACATCAGCCAGTTCAGCGCGAAAGCGCCCGGCGCCTGGCATGACGGCGATCGATTACGCGCGATCATCGAGCACCCGGAGTCGGCGAAACCGCCACACACCAATACCGAGTACTCGAACTCGGAGTTTTACCTGCTCGGCCTGGTGTTGGAAAAGGTCACCGGCAAGCCGGTGCGTGAGGTTCTCAACGAGGTCGCGACCGCGCACGGACTGCATAACACCAGCTACCCCACCGAGGCCACCATCCCCGACCCCGCCAGCCGCGGGTACGCCTACTTCGAAGACACAGCGACCGACGTCACCGCACGCAACACCCCCGAGCTCTCCGGCGCGGCAGGGTCGATGGTGTCGACCATCGGCGACCTGACCCGCTACGCGCCCCTACTCGCCCGCGGGGATCTGCTGAAGCCCGAAACATTGCAGGTCCGAATGCAATTCACGACCGGCACCGCCAGCGGTGCTTCCTTCGAGTATGGGCTCGGTGTGCAACGAATCGGCCCGTACCTGGGCCACACCGGCGGCGTCCTCGGCTACACAACGCACTTCGGCTATCTTCCCGAACGCGGGATCACCGTCGCGGTGGTCGTCAATCAGTACACCATTCCTCGCACCCTCCTGCGGATCACCGCCTCCTCTATTTGGGGCGCACTCGTCCGACAGCTCTACCCCGAGTCGCTACCCGGCAACACGCCTGCGCCCACCGCCACCGCCCCAGCTCAGCCCTCCCTCGCCGATCTGAGCGCGCAGCTCCAACAGGTCTTCGACACCAAAATCCCCGCTTCCCAGAAGACCCTGCACGCCCTCGATGAGGACAAGGACCCTGAGCTGCTCACCAGGCTGGCCAGCACTTACGCCGAATACCCCATGACCATTCAGGTGGACAAGCTCACGCAGGTGGACAACCACACTCTGTTCGCCACCACCACGACAACCTTCGCAGGCGACAAACGCCCCATGGTCGTCCCCTTCACCGCCCGCGACAACACCTGGCGCCTGACCACCGCTTGGATCTGCGAAAGCCTGATCGCCGAGTCTCCACCTTCCCCCGCCTGCACCTGACCATTTCGCACAGCTGACCGCATAACACGTCCGGACATTGCGCGGCATGGCGTGTCCGGCCATGCCGCCAGACGCGCACCCAATTCAACCGGCCAACTATTCCGACCGCAGAGTTTCGCGTGACGGAGAAACGAACCCTTCCAGGCCGCAACAGGTTCGGCCGCCTCACGACTGAGGTGGCACGATGCCCCGACTACCGCGAACCCTCCAGTGCCCGAGCCCGAGTGCGTTTCCACAGCACCAGCACGCCCACCGCCGAGCCGATCATGGCGACACCGACCACCCATAGCCCGGCGCGCTGGCTGCCGGTCCAATCGCGCAGTGCGCCAGTGATATACGGTGCGGCAAAGCCGCTGAAGTTGCCGATCGAGTTGATCAACGCGATACCGCCTGCTGCGGCGGCGCCCGTGAGGAAGGCGCTCGGCAATGCCCAGAAGGTAGGCAGGGCAGCGAGTACACCGACGGCGCATACGGTCACTGCGATCATGGCCGCCAACGGATTTCCGAGATAGAGCGCCACGGGAATGGCGAGGCCGCCGAGCAGTGCGGGCAGCGCGACGTGCCAGGGACGTTCTCCGGTCCGGTCACCGTGCCTGCTCCACCACACCATGACAACGGCACCGATCACGTACGGCACCGCGTTGATCAGACCTCGCTCGACCACCGAATAGCTTGTGCCGTACTGCTGTTCGAAGCCCTTGATGATCGTCGGCAGGAAGAATCCGAGCGCATAGAGCCCGTACACGATCCCGCCGTAGACGAAGGCGAGGCCGATCACCCGGGAATCGGTGAGCGCCTTGCGCACCGTCCATTGCTCCGCCTTCTCCACTTCGGCTTGCTCGGCGGCGAGTTCGGTACTGAGCCACTGACGTTCGGCTTTGGTCAGCCAACCGGCCTGCGCGGGACTGTCGGTGAGGAAGAACCAGGTCGCCACCGCGAGGACGAGCGCGGGCAGCCCTTCGACGAGGAACATGAACCGCCAGCCGCTGAGCCCGAACACGCCGTCGCCGTGTTCGATGATCAGACTGGACACGGTCGCTCCGAGCGCGGTGGACACCGGCACGGCGACCATGAACAGGGCGACGATCTTCGCGCGCTGGTTCTGCGGGAACCAATAGGTGAGGTAGAGCAGGATGCCCGGGAAGAACCCCGCTTCCGCCACGCCGAGCACGAAACGCAGGATGTACAGCACGGTTTCGTTGGGCACGAACGCCATCGCCGTCGCGACGACACCCCAGCTGGCCAGGATTCGGGCGATCCAGCGTCGCGCACCGAACTTGTGCAGCGCCAGATTGCTCGGCACTTCGAGCACCAGGTAGCCGATGAAGAAGATCCCGGAGGCCAGCCCGAACGCGGTCTCGGTGAGCCCGAGATCGGCCTTCATCCCGCTGGGCCCGGCGAACCCGATATTGACCCGATCCAGATAGTTGACGAAATACAGCAGCCCGAGAAACGGCACCAGGCGGAGGGTGACCTTGCGCAGCGTCGCGCGGGGCACGTCGGGTGTCACAACCATCCGCGCACTGTCACCCCGGAGACACCCGCGGGTCAAGCCCCCAACCGGGGGTGCTCGCCTGCGCCGGGGCACGTCGGCGCGGTCCATGCCACAGCGCGGCGGATTCGGCGCGACTCCACGGGTCCGAGCGTCCTTATTCGTGTAAGTCATAGCCGGACTACATGATTCAGGCCGTCTAAGCTGTGCTGGTGGCGAAGATCAACGAACGGCTCTCCGACATCCCCGGCGTCGCTCCCGGCTTCGGCTACGCGCACGCGGTTACTACATCGAACGGGCTCGCGTTCGTGTCCGGGCAGATCGCGGTCGATGCCGACGGCAACCTGGTCGGCGCGAACGACCTGGCAGCCCAGACTCGGCAGGCGATGACCAACCTGCAGAACGTGCTGCACGCCCTCGGCGCCGACTGGACCAACCTGGTCAAACTCACCTGGTTTGTCACCGACACCAGCGGGCTGCAGGATCTTCGGGACGTCCGCGACGAGTTCCTCCGGCCCGCCCTCGGCGACCAGCCCAACCCGGCCAGCTCGCTCGTCCAGGTGGCCGGACTCTTCCGCCCGGAGTTCCTCGTCGAGGTGGAGGCCGTGGTGGCGGTCGGCGAATCAGGGCGCTGAACGCTCGACGACGCACCGCAGGTAGCAGTCGACGGGGCCGTCGTCGTCGCTGGTATGGCTGTACTCGAATCCGGCTCGCCGGGCCACCGCCGCCGACGCGTGATTCTCCGGGTCGACCCGGATGACCGCCTCGTCGGCGAGCCCGGACTCCGCGAGAAACCGGCACGCGAGTTCGACCGCCCGCGTCGCGTACCCGAGTTTGCGCCAGTCCGGGTAGATCCCGTAGGCAAGGTTCGCTTGCCGGTCGATCAGATACGGCTGCCGGGTATGCACATCCACGGTCCCGACCAGCGTTCCGCTCGCCACATCCAGCACCGCGAACGTCCGGCCCGCCGCGTTGCCCTGCCACCGCCGCACACACCGATCGAAATGCCGCACAACGGTTTCCAGCGTGCCGCGCCCACCGTTGAGCCAGCGCGCCAGCTCGTCGTCCTCCCCCGCCAGATGCGCCTCGGCATCGGCCACCGTGATCGGCCGCAGTGCGATGACACCGTCGGAAATCAGCACGTAGCCATCGTGCGCAGGCGGAGCCGGGCGCGGCAAGTAGTTTTGCCGCAGGGCGAGGTGGCTTCGGCCGGGCGAGGTCACATCGGCCCGCCGGCGAGATTGCCTCGGCCCGTCGGCCAGGTCGGACCAGCCCGCCGGCAAGGTTACATCAGCCCGCCAGCAAGGTTGCACCAGCCGCCAGACGAGATCGCACCTGCCCGCCAGCAACGTCGCACCAGCCCACTGAGCGAACTCACGCCGGCTGACCGCACCAACCCACCGGACGAGATCGCACCAGCCCGCCCGCGAAGTCGCACCAATCCACCTAGCGAGCCCACACCGGCCCGCCGACAAGGTCGCAGCGACCTGTCAGACGAGCTCACACCGGCCCACCGGACGAGATCGCACTGGCCCGCCAGCAACGTCGCACCAGCCCACCGGGCGAAGCCGCCCCGGCACGCCGGACGAAATCGCCCTGGCCCGCCGGATGAGCTCACATCGGCTGTACCGCACCAGATCGCACCAGCCCACCGGTGAAGTCACACCAGCCCACCGAGCGAGCTGACAGCGGC
Source organism: Nocardia suismassiliense (assembly GCF_900269665.1). Taxonomy (GTDB): domain Bacteria; phylum Actinomycetota; class Actinomycetes; order Mycobacteriales; family Mycobacteriaceae; genus Nocardia; species Nocardia suismassiliense. The sequence goes on along the minus strand of NZ_LT985361.1, from coordinate 2,640,049 downwards.
CCGCCGACAAGGTCGCACCGCCCCGCCGACCCGAGGTGCAGTCGCGAACAACCCGGTACGGACCGGGCAGTCCGTGGCACCGGATCTCCCGATCCGCGCACGCGCGAGGACCGCCGGTGGGAAGCTCGAAGGACCGCAGGTGTCGGGGCGCCAGGAAGCGAGACGCACAGTGGACAAGGCGAGTGGAGCCGCAGGGGGCAACGGCAGAGTAGTTACGGCCGAGCGGCCGGATCAGATTCGAAATGTGGTGCTGGCCGGGCACAGCGGGTCCGGTAAGACCACATTGGTCGAGGCGATGGCCTTGACCACGGGGATGGTGAATCGGGCGGGGCGGGTCGAGGACGGCACCTCCCTGTCGGACTACGACGAGATCGAACATCGGCAGCATCGCTCGGTGCAATTGTCGGTGGTGCCGCTGGCCTGGTCAAGCATGAAGATCAACCTGATCGACACACCCGGATACGCGGATTTCGTCGGTGAGCTGCGAGCGGGACTGCGCGCGGCGGACGCGGCATTGTTCGTCATCTCGGCCGCCGAGGGTGCGGAAGGTGTCAGCGGCGCGACCCGTGCGCTGTGGGAAGAGTGCGCGGCGGTCGGCATGCCACGCGCGATCGTGCTCTCCCACCTGGACACCGCGCGAGCCGACTTCGACGAGATGACCGAGACCTGCCGCACCGTGCTCGGCGGCGGCGCATCGGAAAACATTCTGCCCCTGCATCTTCCGGTGTACGGCCCGCGCAGCGCGGACGGCCACCGCCCGGTCACCGGGCTGATCGAGCTACTGCCGAACTGCGTGGTCGACTACTCCTCCGGCGAGCGGGTGGAGACCGAGCCGACAGCGGAGCAACTGGCGATGCTGGCGGAGGCGCGCAACCGCCTCATCGAGGGCATCATCGCCGAGAGCGAAGACGAAACCCTGATGGACCGGTATCTGAGCGGCGAGGAGATCGACCTCGCAACGCTCGTCACCGACCTCGAACGGGCCGTGGCTCGGGGCAGCTTCCATCCCGTCTTGTTCGGTGCGCCCGCCCCGGAGGGCGCCAAGCAGGGGCTCGGCACGGTCGAGCTGCTCGACCTGATCACCGGCGGCTTCCCGACCCCGTCCGAACACATCGTCTCCGCCGTCACCGCCCTCGGCGGCAACACCCGGCGCCAACTCGACTGCGACCCCGAGGGCGCGCTCGCGGCCGAAGTGATCCGCACCGCCTCCGACCCGTACGTCGGGCGGGTGTCGCTGGTCCGCGTGTTCTCCGGAACGCTGCGCGCCGACGACACCGTGCACGTCTGCGGCCACGGCCTGGAGGAACGCGGACACGAGAGCCACGACGTCGACGAGCGGGTCGGCGCGATCTCCGCGCCGTTCGGCAAGGGGCAGCGCCCGCTCGGCCAGGCCATCGCGGGCGACATCGCCTACGTCACCAAACTCAGTCGCGCGGAGACCGGCGACACCCTTTCGGGCACCGACAAACCGCTGCTGATCGAACCGTGGCAGATGCCGGATCCCTTGCTGCCCATCGCGATTACCGCACACAGCAAGGCCGACGAGGACAAGCTCTCGCAAAGCCTCGCTCGGCTAGCGGCCGAGGATCCAGCCGTACGACTCGAACACAACGCGAACACCCATCAGCTGGTGCTGTGGTGTCTCGGCGAGGCGCATCGTGATGTCGCGCTGGAGCGATTACGGACCAGGTTCGGCGTGCAGGTCGATGTGGTCGAGCATCGGGTCGCGTTGCGAGAAACGTTCGCGGGCAAGGCAACCGGGCGTGGCAGGCACGTGAAGCAGTCCGGTGGGCACGGACAGTACGCGGTGTGCGAGATCGAGGTCGAGCCGCTGCCGGGTGGTTCCGGGATCGAGTTCGTGGACCGGGTGGTCGGTGGAGTTGTTCCGCGACAGTTCATTCCGTCGGTGGAGAAGGGCGTGCGCGCGCAGGCGGCGCGTGGCGTGGCCGCCGGGTATCCGCTGGTCGACGTGCGCGTCACGCTGTTCGACGGCAAGGCGCACTCGGTCGACTCGTCCGACGCCGCGTTCCAGACCGCAGGTGCGCTGGCGTTGCGCGAGGCCGCCACCAGCGCGGGTGTCGCGCTGCTGGAGCCGATCGCCGACGTCTGGGTGCTGGTCGCCGACGACTATGTCGGCCCGGTGCTGAGCGATCTCTCCGGTCGCCGCGGCCGCGTCCTCGGTACCGAACCGCACGGCACCGGGCGTACCCGAATCCATGCCGAGGTACCGGAACTCGAACTCAGTCGGTACGCCATCGACCTGCGCTCGCTCTCGCACGGCACCGGCGACTTCACCCGGTCCTATACGCGGCACGAAACGATGCCGAGCCAACTCGCCGCCGCGATGCGTGAGCAGGCGAAGAAGTAGTGCGGCAACGACATTCGGGCCCACCCACGAATAGTGGCTGGGCCCGAACATCTTTCGTCGACTAGGTGACCAGGTTCCTACGCAGTTTCAAGATGGTGCCGCCGTCCAGGCCGAGCCCCTGGGTCAGGTACTTGCCGAGGTCACCGTAGTCCTGCCGCATCTTCTCGACCGCCGCATTCAGGTACGCGTCCCGGACTTCTTGCAGCGGGATCAGCAGATCGGGGTTCTGCATGACGCCCGCCTGCTTCAGCTGCTGGCGCAGCGCGGCATCCGATGCGGCGCGATACTGGTTGGACAGCAGATAGTCCTGCCGCGCAGTGCCTTCCGGCACACCGACCGCGCGCAACAACACGTACGTCAGCCAGCCGGTGCGGTCCTTGCCCGCCGTGCAGTGGTACAGCGTGGCCTTGTCGGTGTTGGCCAGGTCCTTGATCGTCTGCCCGAACGCGGCACGGGACTCCTGGCGGCTGATGAACGTGGTGTACATGTTCAGCATGATCTGCTCGGCCTTGCCGTTGCCGAGCGCTTCCTCCTGCTTCTGCGGGTCACGAGTCTGGATCACCGCCAGCATCTGCTGGAACAGCCCGGTGTCGTCGATCGGCCGCGCCACCTGCCGAGCGCCGGGAATCGGCTTGTCCGCACCGGCGAACTGCACCTCGCCCGGCGTGCGCAGATCGATCACGGTCTGCACCTGCAGGCTCGCCAGCTTCTGCACATCCGCGGCGGTGAGTTTCTCCAGCGAGTCGCCCCGAATAGCTTTGCCCGGCTTCACCTTCTCCCCGTCATAGGTCCGGTATCCGCCGATATCACGAACATTCACCGCGCCCTGCAGATCGATGCGTGCCGCGGCGACCGCCGAATCCGCCTCGGGCTGGGCGGTGGCCAGCGGTGGAGCGGTCGTCATCGTCACGGCAAAGGTCGCCAGAGCGGCGGTAATCAAAGAAATAAATGAAACCTTCATGGCGCGGGACACTAGAACGTGTTTCACTCACGTTTGGGCGTTCGCCCGCATCCCGCCGCATCTGCCCCGCTCACCGGGACCCACCTGGCAGTCAACGAGATTCACGCTGGATTCTGCGCGAGATGCGCCTACCATCCGCACGCTATTGCGCTGGTTCGGTGATCAATATGAGGTGGGAGTGCTCGATTACCTCGGGTTGAAAAGGGGCCATGGAGGCGGGGTTCGAACCCGCGTCCTTCCAATTTGTCGTGGACGTTCTACCAACTGAACTACTCCATGACCCCAACGCAGGTTATGCCGAAACGAATTGCGCGACAAATTGTTTTCGTTCGAGGGTCGGTCGTGAAACTCCCGCCAAGCTCGCACACTGCGACGGCCGGGGCAATCTTCAGCCCGCGACACGCCCGCACCAGGGCGTTGGTCCGGACGGTTGCGGGTCGATAGCGTCGAGGCATGGCTGAAGACACCCTGCCTGCCGTCTATCGCGGCACCGTGCTGCACTTTCTGCGGGATCCCGGGGCCGACGACGATCCAGACGCTTGGGAGTTGTTCGAGGATGGGGCGCTGGCGGTCGGCGCCGACGGCAGGGTGCGTTGGGCGGGTGACTGGTCGGCATTGCCGGAGCAGCATCGCGGAGAAGTCATCGATCATCGGGGCAAGCTGATCGTGCCCGGTTTCGTGGATACCCACATCCACTACAGCCAGTACGACATGATCGCGAGTTTCGGTGCGCGACTCGAAGATTGGCTGCAGGAGTACGTCTTTCCGACCGAGCGAAAGTTCGCGGATCCGGATTACGCCGACCGGATAGCGGGGCTCTTCCTCGACACGCTGCTGGCCTGCGGGACCACCACCGCCAGCGTGTTTCCCACCGTGCATCCGACCTCGGTGGACGCGTTCTTCACACAGGCGCATCGGCGCGGCATGCGGATGACGTGCGGCAAAGTCCTCATGGACAAGCAACCCGACGCGCCCGACTTTCTCTCCGACGCCGGTGTGCCGCAGGCCGAAGAACAGTCTCGGCAGTTGATCGCCCGCTGGCATCGGAAAGATCGGCTGATCTACGCGATCACCCCGCGATTCGCGCCGTCATCCTCGGACGAACAGCTGGCCATGGCCGGACGGCTGTTGCACGAGTTCCCGGACGTGGCGTTGCAAACCCATGCCGCAGAAAGTCGCCCCGAGACGGCAAGCGTGCTGGCTCGTTTCACCGATGCCCGCTCGTACCTGGATGTTTACGACCAGGCGGGCATGCTCGACACCCGATCCATCTTCGCCCACTGCGTGCACATAGACGATCAGGACCGCTCACGACTGGCCACCACCGGCGCCGCCATCGCCTTCTGCCCCACCTCGAACCTCTTCCTCGGCAGCGGCCTCTTCGACTTCGCCGCCGCGCGCGACGCGGGCGTCCGAGTGGGACTCGGCACCGATTGCGGTGCCGGAACCAGCTATTCGATGCTGCGCACCCTCAACGAGGCCTACAAGGTAGTCATGCTCAAAGAGTCGACCAAACCACCCCGCCAACGCACCACCCTGTCCGCCCTACGCGGCTTCTACCTAGCCACCCTCGGCGGCGCCGAAGCCCTGCACCTCGACCACCACATCGGCAATTTCCGCCCAGGCAAGGAAGCCGACTTCATCGTCCTCGACTGGACCGCCACCCCCACCCTCGCCCACCGCACCGCCCTCGCCCGCACCTTCCAAGAACGCCTGTTCGCCCAAATGATCCTCGGCGACGACCGCTCCGTCGACGCCACCTACCTCATGGGCCGCCGCGTCGCGTAATCACGCCTATATCGACTGACCGAGCGCACTATCGAACAATCCCGGGCACGTTGCCGTTCCGCTTCGCGAAGCGGTCCATTGCGCCGTTCATGATCCGCGAGGTATTCGTCTAGCAACGTTCCGCGCAGCTCGCGCTCGACCACCCGTCGGCGGGCTGTCCAGGCAGTGCCGTCCGACAGCGACTGGCTCGCCTGCATGGCGGGACGTTCGCCGATCCGATGATCGGCCTCATTGCTCACTGCTCGAGACTATCAATTGAATCCAATTCTCAACCGCTCCAGCGGAACTCGGCGATCGATCTGTCGGACCCACTGCGTAAGGTCGGCGGGGTGGAGAACCTCGATATTCCAGCGCTGGTGGCCGTGCTTCCGGGCGAGGGTGAAACCGTTCATATTCCGGGCTTCGGCGCCACGTACAAGCTCTACGGTCACCACACCAATGGGGTGATGTCGATAGTGGAGCATCCGTTCGATGTCGGCACGATCACTCCGCCGCACATGCACAGCAGGGAGGACGAGTACTCGATTGTGTTGGAGGGGCGGATCGGGTTTCGCTCCGACGACACCGAGGTCGTTCTCGACGCCGGCGGGTACATCATCAAACCGCGTGGCGAGATGCACGCCATGTGGAACGCGAGTGATGTGCCGGGTCGCATCATCGAGATCATCATTCCCGGCGGTTTCGAAACCTACTTCCGCGACCTAGCCGCGCTCATCTCCGACGCCACGGCCACGGACGAGTCGTTCACCGCACTGGCCACCCGGTACGGATTGACCTACGGACACCCCGACTGGCTCGACGATGTCATCGAGCGCTACCACCTCAACCCGCTCGTCCCCCGCGGCTCGCGCTAGCCGCGATTCTGGAACGAAATCGGTTGCCTCCTGGTCCCGCATCGGCGTCGACCAGTACCGCGCCCACTCCGACCACTCCGTCGAAACCCTGCGCCCCGTCGAAACCCTGCGCGCCCCGTCGAACACCGCCTCGCCCGTCAAAACCGCCGAGCAGTCGGGCCCGCATCGCGCAACACGCCAGTCGCGTTGGCGCGCAGACTGTTTCGAATCCCGTACGCCACGCCAGTCGCACTGGCGCGCAGTCTGTTCGCATGACCTGCCGAAACAGGCATCGGCCCACCCGCAGAGCGCGGATGGGCCGATGCCGAACGACTCGAAGTACGAACGACTTACACGTCGTAGTACAGCTCGAACTCGTAGGGGTGCGGGCGCAGGTTCACCGGGGCGATTTCCTGTTCACGCTTAATGCTGATCCAGGTCTCGATCAGGTCGTCGGTGAAGACATTGCCTTCGGTCAGGTAGTCGTGATCCTGCTCGAGGCGGTCGATGACCGTGGCGAGGCTGGTGGGGGCCTGCGGGATGTTCTTGGCCTCCTCCGGCGGGAGCTCGTAGAGGTCCTTGTCGACCGGGGCCAGCGGCTCGATCTTGTTCTTGATGCCGTCCAGGCCGGCCATCATCATGGCGGCGAAGGCCAGGTACGGGTTGCCCGAAGAGTCCGGCGCGCGGAACTCGATGCGCTTGGCCTTCGGGTTGTTGCCGGTGACCGGGATACGCACGGCGGCGGACCGGTTGCGCTGCGAGTACACCAGGTTGATCGGCGCCTCGTAGCCCGGAACCAGGCGGTGGTAAGAGTTCACGGTCGGGTTGGTGAACGCCAGCAGCGACGGCGCGTGGTGCAGGATGCCGCCGATGTAGTGGCGCGCCAGATCCGAGAGGCCGCCGTAGCCCGCCTCGTCGTGGAACAGCGGCTTGCCGTCCTTCCACAGCGACTGGTGCACGTGCATGCCCGAGCCGTTGTCACCGAAGAGCGGCTTCGGCATGAACGTGACGGACTTGCCTTCCTGCCACGCGGTGTTCTTCACGATGTACTTGAACAGCTGCAGGTCGTCGGCCGCACCGAGCAGCGTGCCGAACTTGTAGTTGATCTCGGCCTGACCGGCGGTGCCGACCTCGTGGTGGCCGCGCTCGAGCTCGAAGCCCGCGTTCTGCAGGTTGGTCGAGATCTTGTCGCGCAGGTCGACGTAGTGGTCGTACGGCGCGACCGGGAAGTAACCACCCTTGTTGCGAACCTTGTAGCCGAGGTTCGGGGAGCCGTCCAGGTTGGTCTTCACGCCCGTGTTCCAGGAACCGGAGATCGAGTCGATCTCGTAGAACGAGCTGTTCATCTGCGAGCCGTAGCGGATCGAGTCGAAGATGTAGAACTCGGCCTCGGCACCGAAGTACGCGGTGTCGGCGATACCGGTCGAGCGCAGGTACTCCTCGGCCTTACGCGCGATGTTGCGCGGGTCGCGGCTGTAGGCCTCGCGGGTGAACGGGTCGTGCACGAAGAAGTTGAGGTTCAGCGTCTTGGCGGCGCGGAACGGGTCCAGGCGCGCGGTGCTGAAGTCGGGCAGCAGCAGCATGTCCGACTCGTCGATCGACTGGAAGCCACGGACGGAGGAGCCGTCGAACGCTAGCCCTTCCTCTGCGAGGTCGGTCGTGAAGGCCTTCGCCGGGATCGAGAAGTGCTGCTGGACACCGGGAAGATCGCTGAACCGGATGTCGACGTACTCGACTTCTTCGTCAGCGAGATATTTGATGACCTCGTCGGCCGTGCTGAACGTCACTTGTTCTCCTTACGGATCGGTTCCCAGCGAGTGTCGATTGCGTGGGTTCGTCGCGTCCAGACGGTATGGACGCGGTGTTTCCCGGCGGTCAAGTTCGTGTTTCGCCAGTGTTACACGTACGGCTGGCCGGGTGACTAGGCCCACCCGGGCTCGAACAGCATGCTAATCCTGCCATCCGCGCCGAGACGCGCTGACGTGAACTCCCCTTATGCGGTGCCGAGCGGCCGGTCGGCCCCGCATATTGTGGGGGCATGGCACGCATGACGGGATCGTGGCTCTCCGGCCCTTCGGAGGGCTCCGGCGATCAGGCAAACCCCGAGTTCCCCGGCGAACACCTCGGGCTGCCGAAGTCCGGTGCGGGTTCGCTGTCCGGGATGGCTCGTCGGATCGCGGCACTGTTCGTGGACTGGTTGATCGCGCTCGGCATCGCGGCGCTGATCGTGCGCGGGAGTTCGGCGTCGAGTTTGACGCTGCTGATCTGGTTCGTCATCGGAGTTGCCGCAGTGACGATGTTCGGGTTCACACCCGGTCAGTACTTTCTGCGGTTGCGGACTGTGCGGATCGACGCGCCGGTGACCGTGGGGTTTGTGCGCGCGCTGGCCAGGCAGGCGTTGCTCGTGTTCGTGGTGCCCGCGCTGTTCACCGATGCTGATGGCCGCGGTATGCACGATCGTGCGACCGGTACTGCGCTCGTCCACTCGCGCTGATTTCACACCTGACACCTGCTTCCGCGCCGGTTACGCTCCGGCGGTGTCACTCAATCCGGCGATGCTCGCGATCCGGTTTCTGCTCGAGCTCGTCGCCATTTCTTCCTTCGGTATCTACGGTTGGCGAGCCTTCGATTCGCCTTGGAAGTTTCTGCTGGTAGTGCTGTTGCCGGTGGCCGCGGCGGCTTTGTGGGGCACCTTCGCGGTGCCGAGTGATCCGAGTCGCAGCGGCGAAGCGCCCGTCTCGGTGCCGGGGGCAGTGCGCCTGGCGGTCGAACTCGCGGTCTTCTTCGGTGGCGCCGCAGCGCTTTGGGCGGCCGGTCTGCCGCGGTGGGCGCTCATCTTCGGAGGCGTCCTCGTCGTCTACCAAGTCCTCGCCTACGACCGCGTCGCCTGGCTCGTCAAAGCGTGAACATCAACCGGGGCTACTGGCTGGCCTACTGCGGTCGCACTAGTTCTCCAGATCCGCACCGCCTCTGAGACCCGCAGCAGGGGCGGATCCTGAGAAAAGGTGCGGATCCGGGCTCGCATGTCCATGCCGAAACATGCGAAAGGCCCGCATCCGGTCGGGATGCGGGCCTTTGCGTACGAGGTCAGCGCCTGCGAATGGTGCGCTGGACGCCGCGCATCTTGGCGCCGGCGGGCATCGGGCCCTTCGGCAGTGCCGGGCCGGTGCGCGAACTGAGGGCGGTCAGCCTGCCCTCGATGAGGTCCATGCGCTTGGTGTCGATGTTGCGGGGCAGCTTGGTCAGGTAGCGCTGCAGTTCCTTCAGCGGCACCTGGCCTTCGTCGTTGCCGATGACGACGTCGTAGATCGGGGTGTCGCCGATCAGCCGGGCGGTGCGCTTCTTCTCCTGCGCGAGCAGCGATTTCACCCGCTGCGGGGAGCCCTCGGCGACCAGCACCACGCCGGGCAGCCCGATCACGCGGTGCACCGCGTCGAGCTGGGTGGTCGCGGCGATGCCGTTGGACACCCGCCACTTGCCCTGCAGGTTGTCCAGCACCCAGGCCGCCGCACCCGCTTGACCCTCGGCTTTGCCGTAGACGCTCTTCTGCACCCGTCGGCCGAAGATGATGAACGCGGCCAGCGCGCCGAGCACCACGCCGAGCGGGACGAGGAACCAGGTCAGACCGAAAATCAGGCCGATGACCAGGAAGACAGCGGTGATGCCGAGCAGCGCGCCGATCATCAACGGCAGCAGCAGCTTGTCATCCTTGCGCTGCATCTGGAACGCCTGCCAGAGCTGCTGCCTGCGCTCTTTCGACTGCTGCTTGCGGGCCGCTTTCGCCGCGGCCTTCGCTTCTTTGGTGGGCTTACCTGCTGCCATGCCACTCAGGATAGTGCCCACGTCGTGCGGGTTCTGCCACGCCTGCCCCGGCGGCGTCCATTACCGTCGCGCCGGCGTCAATTCCAACCGCGCCTGGCCATCGATCCGAGCACGGTGAGATCCAGATCACCGGACGCCTCGGTCCACCCCATCGCCCGCAATTCGACCGGCGTGGCGACACCGAGTGCATGGCGGAACCCGATGGCGACCGAGCGGGCGAATTCGATCAGGCTGCGCGGGGAGATCGGCCAGAACATCGTCCTGGTCCAGTTGTCGACCTCGCGGCGCAGCATCGGCTCGTTCCAGCCGAGCTCACGTAATTCCTGTGCGGCGGCGTCCGGAATAGGCTGCGCCAGATAATGATCACCCGCCAGTTCGGCGGACAGTTTGATGTCGTACTGCATGAATTGCACGTACCGATTTCCGGGCGCCGCAATGATCAACGTTGCCCGCGAAGGTAGCTCGGACAGACATAGCGCCAGTGCTTGAACGAACTGCTCCCAGTCCGCGGTCACCGGCTCGTTCATTCTTCCCCCGGGCGCTCGCACTGGCCCGATCATACGCCGCCCCGCCTGAGACACCACGTGAATCATGTTGTACCCCCTGATACTTCGCGCCGTTCATAGCTGAAGCGAATGGCCCATTGTTCGCTGGTATGAGCCATTTCGATGCGGTGTCTTCGGTTCACGCGCCGCCCACTCGGACTCGGTCTCCGCTCTCGGCCGCAGTGCTTCTCGAGCTCGAACCTCGTCCGCGATAGCGGGAACACCTGCACGCCAAGCGTGCGGCTGGCCGGTTGCAGCGTTGGCTAGCACCGCCTTCGGCCGTAAGCCGGTACGCCGCAGGTATCCAACAGGACTTCACATGGCGACGCACCGGTCGGTACGCCCTGGTCTCCCGTTCGGCGCACAAAGACGGAACTATTCACTCAGCGGGACAGAGCGGCGGCCAATCCCGAGTGAGCCCGCCGTGATGTCCCACTCGACGCCCAGCCCGTCACCCAGCGGGACAACGCGGCGGTCAATCGCGAGTAAGCACGCCATGGTGTCCCGCTCGACGCGCAGCTGGTCACCCAGCGGAACCCGGTGGCGGCCAACCGCGAGTAAGCACGCCACGGTGTCCCGCTCGACGCGCAGCGAGGCCGAGCCGATCACCCGACGGGACAATAGCGGCGACGAACCGCGAGTGAGCCCGCCATGGTTGACCCGTTCGGTGTGCTGCAAATCCGAGTTGCTCACCGAGCGGAAGGCCACTGCGACGCACAACGAATGAGGACGCCATGATTTCCCACTCGACGCACAGCCGATCACTCAACGGGACCCGGCGGCGGTCAATCGCGAGTAAGCCCGCCACGGTGTCCCGCTCGACGCACAGCGAGGCCGAGCCGATCACCCGACGGGACAATAGCGGCGACGAACCGCGAGTGAGCCCGCCATGGTTGACCCGTTCGGCGCACCGGAAGGCCGAGTTGCTCACCGAGCGGAACGCCGCTGCGACGCACAACGAGCGAGCACGCCATGACGTCCCACTCGGCGGACAGCGAAGCCGAGCCGATCACCCAGCGGGACAACGTAGCGGCGAACCGCGAGTGAGCACGCCGTGATGTCCCACTCGACGCACAGCCGATCACCCAGCGGGACATCGCGGCGGTCGATCGCGAGTAAGCACGCCACGGTGTCCCGCTCGACGCACAGCCGATCACTCAACGGGACCCCGTGGCGGCCAACCGCGAGTAAGCCCGCCACTGTCTCCCACTCGACGCGCAGCGAGGCCGAGCCGATCACCCGACGGGACAATAGCGGCGACGAACCGCGAGTGAGCCCGCCACGGTTGACCCGTTCGGCGCGCTGCAAAACCGAGTTGCTGACCAAGCCGAAGGCACCGCGACGTACAACGAATGAGCACGCCATGACGCCCCACTCGACGCACAGCCGATCACCCAGCTGGACACGGCGGCGGCCAATCGCGAGCAAGCCCCGCCATGACGTCCCGCTCAAGGCCGAGCCGGTCGCCCAGCGGGACAACGTAGCGGCGAACCGCGAGTGAGCACGCCATGCTGTCCCGCTCGACGCACAGCCGGTCACCCAACGGGACCCGGCGGCGGCCAATCGCGAGTAAGCCCGCCACGGTGTCCCGCTCGACGCGCAGCGGGGCCGAGCTGTTCTCCGAGCGGGAGATGGGGGCGGCGGACGCGAAGTGAGTGCGTCGTGATCGCTCTTGGGTGGGGTGCTGATCCGTCGGGTTTCGGCGGTTTGCTGTTCAGCTGGTGGCTACCGGGTGGTGTTAGTTTGCGGTGCGTGTGTGCGCGGTTGGTGGTGAGCGTTCATGACGTCGCGCCTGGTAGTGCGGCGGAGACGGCGCGGTGGTGTGCCGATGCCGATGGGTTCGGGATTCCGGTGTCGCTGTTGGTTATTCCGGGGCCGTGGCGGGGTGCGGGGTTGGCCGAGCGACCGGATTATGCGAGTTTTCTGCGGGAACGGCGGGCCGGTGGGGACGAGATCATGGTGCACGGGTGGTCGCATCGGGCTGGGCCCGAGGGTGGGTGGCCGCGGCGGATGGTGGGCCGGGCGGTGGCGCGCGGTGCGGCCGAGTTCGCCGCGCTCTCCACTGATGAGGCGGCCGCCAAACTGCGGTACGCCAATGCGGTGATGGCCGAGTCCGGGCTGTCGACAACGGGTTTCACGCCGCCCGGCTGGCTCGCCTCGCCCGCGGCGGAACAAGCACTACGCGCGGCGGGCTTCTCGCACACCACGGACCACTTCGGCGCGAAGGACCTGCGAACCGGTCGCCGCCACCGCGGTTTCGCCCTCTCGCACCGCCCCGGCGGCGGCTGGTCCGAACGATTCGGCGCCACCATGCTGGTGACCGCGGCCCGCCGCAACGCGGCACACGGCGGACTGGTGCGCCTCGCCCTGCACCCGGACGACCTGCACCGCCCCGGCCTACGCGACGCCACCTTGCGTGCCATCGACGCCGTCCTGCACGCGGGCGCACAAGCAACCACCTACGCCGACCTGGTCGGATCGGCGGTCGACTAGTGCACATCGCGAGTTGCCACACCGCACAATTCCAGAAGACGAGCTGCCCGCGAACTAGTCGGAGCGGCTCGCAGCCGGTGCGAGGCGTCGATCGACACACCGCAGCCCACGATGCCAGACCCCACCGGCGTACCGTCCCTGACCTGCTCCGATCGGCGGACCGCTGATGCGCATCGTGCAGATCGCCAACTTCTACACCCCCGCCTCCGGTGGACTGCGGACCTGTCTCGATGAGATCGGTCGGGGGTATCTGGCTGCTGGGCATGATCGGGTGCTGGTGGTTCCGGGGCCGGCGGACGGTGATGAGTCGACGGGGTCGGGGCGGCGGATTACCGTGCACAGTCCGAAGTTCGGGGCGGGTGGGTATCACGTGCTGACTGCTCGGCGGACTCGGGCGATACTCGATGGGTTGCGGCCGGATGTGCTGGAGTGCAGCGACAAATTGAGTGTGCGGTGGCTTGCGCCGTGGGCGCGCGGTGTCGGTGTGCCGCTGGTGCTGTTCTCGCACGAACGTATCGATGCCATCTTGCGCACGCGTGTGCCACCTGGTTTTCCGTTGACCACGGCCGCCGACCTGGCCAACCGTCGCCTGTGCGTGCGGGCCGAAAAGGTGGTGGTTACTTCGAGTTTCGCGACAGCGGAGTTCGCTCGGATCGGGGCGACCAATGTGCGTCGCGTCCCGCTGGGTGTCGACCTGACCACTTTCCGTCCCACCGAAACACCCTGGACCGCAGGCGATTCGGTACGCCTGGTGCTGGTGAGCAGGCTGTCCAAGGAGAAGCGGGCCGAACGCGCGATCGAGGCGGTGCGGGTACTGGTCGAGTCCGGTCTGCACTGCGAGCTCGCGGTCATCGGCGACGGCCCGCTGCGGCCTCGTCTCGAGCGCCTGGCCATCGGGCTCCCGGTGGTCTTCCACGGTCACCTCACCGACCGTGGCACCATGGCAACTCTGGTCGCCAGGGCCGATATCGCGGTATTCCCCTCCCCTGCTGAGACTTTCGGCCTCGCGGTGCTGGAATCTCTGGCCTGCGGCACCCCCGTCGTCGTCCCCGACGCGGGCGCCGCGCGCGAACTCGTCGACGCCCCCGGTTCCGGCATCGTGTCCGATGGCACTCCGCATGGCTTGGCCGACGGCGTCCGTCAACTCCTGACGGTCCCCGCCCCGCAGCGCCGTCACGCCGCCCGGCTGGCGGCAGAACGTTTCCCCTGGTCGGCCACGGTCGCTAGCATGCTCGCCCTCTATGCCGACTATGAATCCCCCGCCCGCTCAGCCTGATCACACAACCGTGATCACAGAGGACCCGGCGGCGGCAAAGTCGGAGTAGATCCGCCGCCATGCCCCACCCATGCCGTTATGGGCTAGTCGTTCGCGGGTCGGTGGCCGTCCTTCCCGAGTCGGCGGCGGTCCTTCTCGAATCGGCGGCGGTCCTTCTCGAATCGGTGGCAGTCCTCGCGAATCGGCGGCCCTCCTTCCCGAATCGGCGGCCGTCCTTCCCGAATCGGTGGCAGTCCTCTCGAATCGGTGGCAGTCCTCGCGAATCGGTGGCAGTCCTCGCGAATCGGCGGCCGTCCTTCTCAAGTCGGCGGCAGGTTGTGGATCGAATCTCGGCTCGGCCGGCCACACCGAAACTTCAACTAGGGAACCCGTTCACACACCGGCAGATCCGACGGTGACGAGTCCAGCTCGTCATGCAACGTAGGTGAGTTCGCAAGCAACGCAATCCCAACGATCACCAGCACACCCGCCAGAATCAGCAGCACCGGCCGCGGATGAACAGTCACCGCGAACAGCGTCAGACCCGCCGCGTAACTGAGCACCGGGTCGGTGATCGTCATCGCGGTGAGCGCGGTGGGCAGCGAACCCCGGGCATACGCCTCCTGCGTCAGCAGTCCGCCAAGGACGGTCGACACCGGAATCCCCAGCAGCGCCCAACTCAGATCAGGGAGCACCGTGGTCGCAATGACCACCAACACCGCCGTGGTCGAGAAGCAGCAACCCGCCGCCACCGCAACCAACGCCGACCGCAACTGCGTCGAGTTCGTCAGACGCGACACAGCGACCAATACGACGATCCCCACGAACACACCCACACCAACCCCGGGCAGCAACTCCGGCCGCACCTCCGCATGCCCGGGCGCACTCTGCCCGACCAGCAGAATCAACCCCGCACACACGAAAGCCGTCCCCGCCNCCGAACGATCCCTACTCACCATCCCCTCGCCTCCACCCCTCCTCTTTCTTACACCTCCGCTCCGCCCCCCGCTGTCCTCCACCTCTTTTTTTTTTTAAAGCACCCGGCGACCACCAAGACCCCCCCCAACCCCTCCGCCGGCGCCGCCAGATGTGTAAAAGAGCCACCCTCCCCCCCCCCGCCCCCCCCGACCCGCAGCGCCACCGCATGCACCACGAACCCCGCCACATTCGCACCCTGCCCCGCCAACCACCGCCGATCGGTGACCAGCCGACGAGCAATCCCCACGATCACCAGAAACCGACCTTGCCCGGCCTCGGTAGCAGCCTGCCGCGCCGCCCCCTGCTGCAACGCCGCCGACACCGCGAACAACAACGCCGCGAACAGCGCGAGAGAAATAGTCCCCACCGCGACCACATCGACCGGCCCACTGCCCTGCACATCCGCGGCCTCCGGCATACCGCCCATGCTGGCGGCCCGGAGTGAACATGGCATGGCGCCCGCCCGGCGGGTTGGCAACACCTCGGGCGCCGGCGCCAGCCGAGTGCCGACCGCAGCCGGCGCGCCCGCATCATGCTTGCAGGCCCGACGAGACTCGAGCAGACCACCCGAGGTAGCCCGGCGTGCCGCAACCGCAACGCGCACAGCCCAACCGGCAACGCCACACGGCACGACCGTGTAGCTACTGAGACTCCGGCCCCAGACCGAGGTGGTACTGGGTGGTGAGCAGCACGGTGGTGCCGTCGAGGTCGCGGATGGTGAGTCCGGTGCCGAGGGCGGCATTGATCCTGGCCACCGGGCCGCGAGCATCCGTCGGCGGCGGCGCGGCGCCGGTGACGACGAGCAGGATGAGCGCGGCCGCGGTGATGATGCGGCCGGTGTGCGCGGCGACCTGGTGGACTGCCGCCCACAGCTGCACCGACCATCCGACAAACCGCATCGGCTGCCCTCTTCGGGAGCCCGCACCAACAGACCACCCCGGTTCCAGGGGCTGGACGGTCGTCCGGGCACACTCGATAGTCCTATGGTGAGCGAACGAACGGTCCTGGTGCGCGCCTTGTGCGGGCTGTTGCTGCTGTTGGCTGTGACCACGCCGGTGACGGCGGGGGCGGAGCCGCTGTCGGAGCCGTTCCAGTGGCGGCAGGCGTTTCTCGATGCGCCGGACGGCGCTCGGCTGCACGCGGACATTCTGCGTCCGGCGGGTATCGCCGACGACGTGCGCACCCCGGTCGTCCTCACGGTCAGTCCGTACCGGGCCCACCTGGCGTACCTGAGTGAGCCCCGGCTGCGCGGCGGCCCGTCCACCGACAACTTGCAGGCGGACATGTTCCTGCGCGCCGGCTACACCTACGTCGTCGTCGATCTGCGTGGTTTCGGCGGCTCGTCCGGCTGCCCGGATTTCGGCGGCCCCGGCGAGCGATCCGACGTCGCGACCGCGGTAGAGTGGGCCGCGAACCAACCGTGGTCCACGGGCAAGGTGGGCATGTTCGGCGTCTCCTACGAGGCGTGGACCGGGTTGATGGGCCTGGCGACGAAGCCGAAGGGCTTGGCGGCGGTCGCGTCGTTCGAGCCGGTGGTGGACCCGTACTCGTACCTGTACATGCAGGGCATCTCGTGGAAGTTCTCGGGCAAGCCGATCACCGAGAACGGCGTGCGCCCAGCCGATCTCGCGGGGCTGGAGCACCTGCTGATCGCGTCGACCCCGGCCCGCCCGGAGGATTCACCCGAATACCAAGCCGCGGCGGCACAACTGCCGGTGCAGTGCTACCAGCAGTACCTGGCCGACATGACCAACCACGACGGCAACTCCCCCTTCTGGCGCGACCGCGATCTGGTCGGCCCGTTGCGCGGCAATACGATTCCGCTGTTCCTCGGCCAGGGCTTCGTCGACTACAACACCCGCGCCTACCGCGTGTTCGACCTGTGGAACGGTCTCGGCCCGGGCGAGCACAAGGCGTGGTTCGGCCAGTGGGGCCACCGCACCTGCCACGACAAGTGCGGCACACCGCATTTCGATACCGAGCTGCTCGCCTTCTTCGACAAGCACGTCGCGGGCCGTGACGTGCAGATACCCGGCCCCCGGATCACGGTGGGCCAGTTCGACGGCAACTGGCGCGCCGAAACCGCATGGCCGCCCGCCGATGCCGCCCGGGTGCCGGTCGAGCTGCGCCCCGGCGGCTACACCGACCGCGGCCTGCTGCCCGGCCCGGATCGCGAATTCTGGTCCGTCTCCGAACCTTTGGCCCAGGCGCAGCACCTGTCCGGCATGCCGTCGGCGACGCTGCGGGTGAGCGGACCGGCCAATGCCACTGTCGCGGTGGAGCTCTACGACATCGCGCCCGACAACCAGGCCACCGTCATCACCCGCGGCATCGCACCCGTCGGTGGCGAGACCGCCGAAGTCCGCCTGCTGGCCCAGGATTGGCCGATCGCGGCGGGCCACCGGATCGGCGTGCGCATCACCGATGTCGTCGACGACGTCTGGTCACACACGCCCGCCTTCGCCCAGGTCACTGTCGCGGAGGCGCGGATCGAACTCCCCTTGCTGACCGGGACCCGCACGCCGGACCTCGTCGGCGGAATGACCGAGGGCATCGTGAAGTGGCGAAACGAGAAGACCATGCCGCTCGCCCCCGCCATACTGAACAATGCGACGGTGTCCATGAATTTGCCGAACCGCACCGGTGCCCGATGACGGACCCCGTCGACCATCGCACCGCAGAGCGCCTCGCCGCCGCAATACGGTGCGTCACCGTGTCCACCGACGATCCGAACCACGTCGACGATGCGGCGTTCGAGCAACTCTCCGCACACCTGGAGCAATCTTTCCCGCGGGTACACGCCGAGCTCGAGCTGGAGCGATTCGGCTACAGCAGGCTCTACCGCTGGCCCGGCGTCGAGCCCGAGCGCGTCTCCGCGATCCTGCTCGCACACCAGGATGTGGTGCCCGTGGACGACCCGCAGCGCTGGACCCATCCGCCGTTCGCGGGCGTGGTCGATGACGAATTCATCTGGGGCCGTGGCGCGATCGACGACAAGAGCAGGCTGCTGGCGATCCTGGAGGCGGTCGAGTCGGCGCTGGCGGCGGGAGTTCGCCCGCGGCACACCATATTCCTGGCTTTCGGCCACGACGAGGAGGTGTTCGGCGATACCGGCGCGATGCACATGGCGGACCGCCTTCGTCGCGACGGCGTACAGGCCGACCTGTTGCTCGACGAGGGCGGCATGATCACCGAGGGCGTCGCCGAGGGGGTCGAGCTGCCGGTCGCCAGCATCATGCTCGGCGAGAAGGGTTATGCGACAGTGCAACTGTCGGTCAGCGAGGTCGGCGGGCATTCGTCCATGCCGGGCAAGCAGACGGCGGTCGGCCGGATCGCGCGGGCGGTGAGCCGCATCCAGGATCATCCGATGCCGTTGCGGATGACGCCGGTGACCGCCGACATGCTGGCCAGGTTGCGGCACGCGATGCCCGCGTCGCGCAGCAGGCTGCTCGGCCTGGCCGGTCTCGCCGCACCGCTGATCACGCGGGTGATGGCGATGCGGCCGCAGACCGAGGCGATGGTGCGCACCACCACCGCCCCCACGGTGATCCGCGGCGGTGTGAAGGCGAACGTGCTCCCCCAGCACGCCGAGGCCTTCGTCAATTTCCGCATCCTGCCCGGCGACTCCGTCCAGGCGGTCCTCGCGCATTGCCGGAAGGTGGTACGCGACAAAGGTGTTCGGATCGAAGCGGAAGGCATGGCGTCCGAGCCGACGGTGCACGCCGCACCGGGCCCGGCGTTCGACATGGTCGCCGATATCGCGCGGGCCATCGTCCCCGGCGTCGTCGTCACCACCGGCATCGTGCCCGGCGCCACCGACTCGCGGCACTACCACGACCTCGCGGGCACCCGCTGCAACTTCGCCCCGATCGTGCTCGGCGAACGCGATATCGCATCGATCCACGGAACCGACGAGCGCCTCTCCCTGGTCAACTACGCTCGACTGATCGAGTTCAACCGGCGGCTGATCGCGCAGTTCGCACAGCCGTCGGCCACCGCGCCGACCTCAGGAGCCGATGCATGACGACCGAGCCGAAGGCCAGTGGCGACGCCGAGCCGCAGATCCACACCCGGACCGGCCGATTCGACGGCACCGGCAGCGGCATCGCCTGGCGCGCCTGGCTGCCCGACACCCCCGCACGCGGCGTGATCGTGCTCGTGCACGGTGTCGCCGAACACTCCGGCCGCTACACCCACGTCGGCCAGCGCCTCGCCGCCGCCGAATTCGCCGTCTACGCGCTCGACCACATCGGCCACGGCAAATCCGCGGGCAGCAAGGCCAATATCGGCTCGCTGGACGGCGCCGCCGACAATGTGGCCGCCATGCTCGACATCGCGACCCGCGAACACCCCGACGTCCCCCGCTTCCTGGTCGGCCACTCGATGGGCAGCCTCATCGTGCTGCACCTGGCCACCCGCAGGCCGATCGATGTCGCGGGCATCGTGGTTTCCGCACCGCCGCTGGACATCTCGGCGGGCAACCCCGTCCAACGCGCGCTCGCCCCGGTATTGACCCGATTGACTCCGAATCTCGGTGTGCTCAAACTGGATTCGTCGCAGATCAGCCGCGATCCCGCGGTGATCCGCGCCTACGACAACGACCCGCTGGTGTATCGGGGCAAGCTGCCCGCCCGCACCGCCGCCGAGATCCTGAACACCACGTTCCTCGTCAAAGAACGGCTGCCGAAGCTCACCGTGCCGGTCCTGGCGCTGCACGGCACCGCGGACGCGCTCGCGGCCCCGTCCAGCACCGATCTCATCGAACACGGCGCGGGCTCGAAGGATCTCACTGTGATCCGCTACGACGGCCTCTACCACGAGATCTTCAACGAACCCGAGAAGGACAAGGTGCTCGGCGACGTAGTGGACTGGCTGGAAGCGCACGTTACGGGTAATTGATCGACGCCGCATTCGATCGCTGCCGGTGTAACGCTTACTTGTAGCGCGACAAGCAGGCCTTCTCCCCCTCGAGCACGCCGGTGCGGAACGCCTCGACGCGTTGATAACCGCTCGGCACCACCTTGCCGTTCACATCACTGGCGGTGAGCCCCTCGCTGAGCAGCTCGGAGACGGCCTCATCGAGGTCACCGGCCGACAGCCGCGGGTCGCTGCCAGGCTCGCTCAGCGCCGTGGTCACCACACCGGACAGGCAGGCGGTGCGCAGCCCCGCGGTCTCCGCGCCGGTCAAGCCGAGCTTGCGATCATGTTGCACCGCAAGGACATACCGCGACACGAAGACGACGAAGGCGTTGTAGTCGCCGTTCACCGCCGCCGAGAGTGGATCCAGGCCGTCCTCGGTCGGCGCACCACGTCTGGCCAGGGCGGGCACCGCGGTACCGATCGTATTCGTGCTGGGACAGTACGAAACCGGTTCGGTAGGTGTGGCATTCGAGCAGTCCCGCACCACCCCCGAATAATCGAACCGGGGCGGCGTGCTCAGCGGGAAGATCCTGCTCAGGACCTGGCTCACGCTCTGCAACGAGGGCACGGTCACCGGAAGTTGCGGCAGGAACTGCTCACCCGGCTCGAACGTGACGGGCAACTTGCCGCGACGCTCCGCGATCTGCTGCGTAGTGAGCGTCTTACAGCCTTGCGCGCCATCGGAATAGCCGATCTGCACGGCCGTCACCCGCTCGAATGCCGACCCGTGCGCATTGCTGGGATCGCTCGGATCCTGGTCCCGGATGGCCACCGTGGCACCGAGGACGGCGTTGAGTCCATCGGTGGTGTTCAAGGTGAAGTGTGCCGAATCCCCTTCGGCCACATGGCGTAAGAACACTCCGGCGAGGCAGTCGGCCTGCTGCTCCAGCACCAGCGTCGGTGTGCGCAGACCGGCGAGCCTGGCCTGCCGCTGAATGGCGTGGCCGTATTCGTGCGCGAGCACCATCACCACGGCCATCTCGCCGAACTTCTCCGCCACTGCGGGCATCAGCACGCCGCGATCCCAGCCGATGGTGTGGTCCGCGCTGCAATAGGCGGCGTTCACCACGTGATAGGTGCTCTCGCCGCAGAACTCGATCGCCTGCTGGCGGGGCGCCTTCGCGTCCCAGGAGTAGAACTCCGACACAGGAGTGAAGGGGCCGGGAAAGTTCTCCGGATACGCCGCCGGCCAGAACTCCTGCAGGTCGGAAAGGGAGTTGAGCGCGAGCTTGTCGTACGTGCCGCCGTCACCGTTGATCGCGGTGAGCGGCGCGTCCGGCACGCCCTTGCGTGGGCCGTTCGGACCGGTGGCCGTCATCGAACCGGCTACTTCCCAGTCGGTTTCGGTGGACGGCGCATTGGTGGTCGGGCTGGGCGGGAGCTGCACGCCCTGCCCGCAGCCGGCCAGTACCGCGCCGAACAGCGCGAGCACGGCGACCACACCGAACCGCAGTCGTTGTGTACTCATCATTCACGGGCCTCCCCGAGTACCGTGCACGCCCGACGCGTGCGAGGGCCCGGCGCAATACAGCTGTCGATACACCGAGCATTCTCACGATAATCGCCGAGTACCCCGCGCGCGTAGCAACGAACGGCCGAGAGTTACCCGACCGTCACTACCCTTGCCCGCGAGCTCAATTCAACCGAGCGCGCACGAGCAAGGCCCGATGATCGGAGCCGGGGACGCTGAACGTCCGCACTTCCTGCGCCGTCGCGTCGGCGAGCAGGACGTGATCGATGCCGATGATCGGGCCCCACCGCCGGTCGTCCGGGAACGTCAGCAGCAGCCCGGCACCCGCCTGGTCGGCCGCGGCGGCGAAGCGGCCGTGCAACAGTTCGCGATACGCCGCGTGATCGCGGGTCGCGTTGAAGTCCGCGCCGACTATCGCGGGTCCCTGTTGGGCGTCGAGGATTTCGCGGATCCGGCGCATCTCCACGAGCCAGTCCGAGAAGTTCAACGGCGGCGGAATCGGATGGAAGGCGAATACGGCGATCGGTCCGCGATCGGGGTGGTCCATCGTCGCGGACACCTGGTTCAGGATGAAGCCGTCGTATTTTTTGGTGTCGCGCAACGGGTATCGGCTGTAGATGCCGGTGCCGCCACCGCCGTCGGCGGTCGGTTGCAGATACGAATACGGCAGCAGCGCACCGAGTTCCGCCGCGGCCAGCCGGTCGACGGCGGCGTTGGTCAGCTCGTTCACGGTCAGCACGTCGACGTTGTTGTCGCGCACCGCCCGCACCACCGCGTCGACGTCCGCCTTCCCGAACAGCAGGTTGGACTGCAACACCGTGACCTCGGGCCCGCTCGCGGCCCGCCCCGCGGGGAGGAACGCGGGCGCCAACGTCCACAGCACCACGCCCACCAGCACCCCGGCTACCCCCGCACTACGCCAGCCCCTGGCGATCAGGAAGAACACCAGCGCGACGAGCGCGCCCACCATCAGATAGGACGCCCCCGACGCAACCAAGACCAGTAACTTTTGCTGCCAGGCCCCGAAATGCAGCACAACCCCGACGACGCCCGCCGTCAGCGCGCACCAACCCACCCCGAGCACCACCCGCTCCAACCATTTCGGCATGCCCCGACCCTATGCGGGAGGTGTGGAGATGCTGTGTGCCGACCGTGCGGTTCTCGTGCGGTCCATGATCGACCGCATAAACTGGGCGCGAACGACACGCTGGAGGGCCGATGTACGTCGAAGAGTTTCGCATCGCAGGTCCACTCACGGCCGAGAGCGCCGAAGAGCTCCTCGTCGGGTTGATCGGCTACACCTCGCGCATCACCGTCAGCTGCAATGGGCGCAGCGTGCATGCACCGTTATTGCCATTGTGCGGGGACGTGCTGCGACTGCGAGCCGGGAGCACGGTGACGGTGACCGCTGAGCACGGCCACCGTCGCGACCTCGACGAAGACCGGCAAGCGATCCGCGTCTTCGTCGACCGGTTCCAGGAACTCACCAGCGCGTAATCCGCTATCTGTTCAGCGCTGGGTCATCAGCTCGATCAGGGCGGCGGTGTCGGTGGTGAGTGAGCCGCCCGCGAACTCCAATGTCGCATAAGCCCTTTCGGCCGCCTCCGGATGCCCGGCCCCGCACGCGTCGGTGACCATGATCGGCAGATACCCGAGGTCCAGACTGTGCCGGACCGTGGGTTCGATCCCGACCTCCATGGCGATGCCCGCGATGGCGTAGCTGTCGATCCCGCAGTCGCGCAACGCGATATCGAGCGGTGTGGCCGCGAACGCGGACATGGTGATCTTGTCGAAGACCATCTCGTCGGCGTCGGGGGTCAGCTCCGGGATGAGCTGATATTGCGGCGAACCCTGGGGGAAGCTGGAGCGCAGCTCATTCGGGTCGTCGACCCGCTGCCATTGCATGGCGGTCCGCAGCTGCGCGACGCCGGACGCGGCGATCGGCAGCGACATGTGCCGGGTGTAGAAGACCCGAAAACCCCCGGCGCGCGCGGCATCTCGGAGTTGCACGCACGCGCGCACAATCTTGTCACCGTCGGGGATCTGTCCGACGATACCCACCTGCATGTCGTAGATCACGACCGCCATCCGCCGGGGATCGCAGGCGTCGGCGACGGTTTGCGGAATACTGAGGCCGAAGGCATTGCGCACGGCTGCGTCCTTACTTGGTCCGGTCGTAGGGCTCGGCGACGTCGACTTTCGGATCCATCAGCGCCTCCAGCGGCAGCGGCGCCTGCACCGGGACGTAGGTCCACTCCAGGTAACCCGCCTTGGTGAGCGGGAAGTCGGCGACATACCGCTGCGCCTGCTCGACGCTGTCCACCTCGAACACGATCACCACGCCGGGTTCGTCGGCGCGCGCGTAGTTCTCCCGCACGATGCCAGCCTTCCACAGCCGCCACACATTGGCGACCTCCTCGGGCAGGTACGGATTGATGGTCTCCAAGGTCACGCCTGGCTTGAAACGGTCGAAAACAATGACCTTCATAGGAATTCGAGCTCCATGTCTGCGGTAGCGGATGCGTATGCCGTCCATGGAATCGCGATGATTACAGTGTTACAAGAACGCACTTTTTGGTGAGTACCCGGAGGCGAGCAGATGCCGGACAAGCGTTACCACTGCGCGGTGGAGGTGACCGTCGACCTCATCGGCGGCAAATGGAAGCCGGTGATCCTCGCCCACCTCAAGGAAGGCGTGCGCCGGTACGGGGAGCTGCGCCGGGCGATGCCGACGACCAGCGAAAAGATGCTCGTGCAGCAGCTGCGGGAACTGGAAGCCGACGGCCTGGTCCGCCGCACCGTTTTCGACACGGTGCCCCCGCAGGTCGAATACGACCTCACCGACGAAGGTTGGAGCCTCGTCCCCGCCCTGACCGCCCTCTACGAGTGGGGCGAAAAACGCGCCGAGCGAACAGGTCTGCGCATCGAGCCCGCGCCTTCGGTAGCGAACTAGTTCGCTGAATACGCACCAGCTCTCGGGATGCGCACCGTCATTCCCCGAAGACGCGCTCCACCACCGCTTTCGCCCGCCGCGTCACCCGCATGTAGTGATCGAGGAACTCGCTACCATCGTCGTTCGGCCAGCCCGCCACCCGCGCAACAGCGGACAGCAGCCGCCCCGGACCGGGCAACTGATCGGCGGGCTTGCCGCGCACCAGCACCAGCGCGTTGCGCGCCTTGGTCGCGGTGAGCCAGGCGTCGCGCAGCAGCGCGACATCGGCGGCGTCGAGCAGTTCGGTCTGCTCGATGACGTTGAGCGACTCCAGCGTCGAGGTGTTGTGCAGGCCGATGACCTCGTGGGCGTGGCGCAGCTGCATCAGCTGGACCGTCCACTCGATGTCGGCGAGACCGCCGCGGCCGAGCTTGGTGTGGGTGGCCGGGTTGGCGTTGCGGGGTAGTCGTTCGGCGTCGATCCGGGCCTTGATCCGGCGGATCTCGCGCACCGCCTCGGTGGACACCCCGCCCTTCGGGTACCGCACCTTGTCGATGACGTGCAGGAAGCGCAGACCCAGCTGCTGATCGCCGGCGACCTGATGGGCCCGCAGCAGTGCCTGCACCTCCCACGGCTGCGCCCACTGCTGATAATAGGCGGCGTAGGCGGCCAGCGTGCGGACCAGCGCACCGTTGCGTCCCTCGGGCCGCAGCCCGGCGTCCACCTGCAACGGCGGGTCGGTGCTCGGGGCGCCGAGCAGCTGCTGCACCTTGTCGGCGACGTTGATCGCCCACTTCACGGCCTTGGCCTCGTCCTCGCCGGGCCGGGGATCGCAGACGAACAGGACGTCGGCGTCGGACCCGTAACCGAGCTCCATGCCACCGAGACGACCCATGCCGATCACCGCGATATCGGCGGGCGCGGGGCCGCCGCGCTCGGCCTCGCTCGCCCGAATCACCGCTTTGAGTGAGGCTTCCAGCACCGCGACCCACACCGAGGACAGTGCCCGGCACACCTGTTTGACGTCGAGCATCCCGAGCAGATCCGCCGAGGCCACCCGGGCCAGCTCGTGCCTGCGCAACGAACGTGCCGCGGCGACAGCACGTTTCGGGTCGTCGTAGCGCGCGGCGGCGGTCATGATGCCGCGCGCGACGTCTTCGGCCTGCGGGCTGAGCAGCAGCGGACCACCGGGCCCGTCGGCATACATGCGGATGGTGTCCGGCGCGTTGATCAACAGATCCGGCAGGTACTCCGAGGAGCCGAGCACGATCATCAACCGCTGCGCGATGGCGCCCTCGTCGCGCAGTTCGCGCAGGAACCAGATCTGGTCGTCGAGCCCCTCGGACACCCGCCGGTAGGCGAGCAGGCCCGCGTCGGGATTCGGTGTGTCGCCGAGCCATTCGAGCAGCGTCGGCAGCAGCAACGCCTGGATCCGGCCCTTGCGCGAGACCCCGCCGGTGAGGGCCTTGAGGTGGCCGAGGGCATGCTCGGGCGCCTGGTAGCCCAGCGCGGCCAACTGCCGGATCGCCGCGTCGGGACTCAGCCGCAATGCGTCGGGCTCCAGCTTGACCACCGATTCGAGCAGCGGCCGATAGAACAGCTTGGCGTGTAATCGCCGCACCCGCACGGAGTTTCGCCGGATCTCGCTGGCGAGCACGCCGACCGCGTCCTGCCTGCCGTCCGGCCGGATGTGCGCGGCGCGGGCCAGCCAGCGCATGCCCTCTTCGTCGTCGGCGGCGGGCAGGGTGTGCGTGCGCCGCAACCGTTGCAGTTGCAGGCGGTGCTCGAGCAGACGCAAGAACTCATAGGACGCAGTGAGATTCGCGGCATCGTCGCGGCCCACGTAACCGCCCGCGGCCAGCGCGGTGAGCGCCTCGACGGTCCCCTGCACGTGCAGCGACTCGTCCACCCGGCCGTGCACCAATTGCAGGAGCTGGACGGCGAATTCGACGTCGCGCAGGCTGCCGTGGCCCAATTTCAGTTCCCGCTCGCGCATGTCGGCGGGCACCAGGTCTTCCACCCGGCGGCGCATCGCCTGCACGTCGGCGACGAAGTCGGGTCGCTCGGAGGCGGCCCACACCATCGGCATCAGCGCGGCCCGATACTGCTCGCCGAGCGCCAGGTCACCGGTCATCGGCCGGTTCTTCAGCAGCGCCTGGAATTCCCAGGTCCGGGCCCACCGCTTGTAGTAGGCGACGTGCGACTCCAGCGTGCGCACCAGCGCACCCGCCTTGCCCTCGGGCCGCAGCGCCGCGTCCACCTCGAAGAAGGCCGCGCTGGCGACGCTCATCATCTCGGCCGCCAGCCGGGTCGCGGTGGCGTCGGCGGGCTCCGCGACGAACACCACGTCGACATCGCTGACGTAGTTCAGCTCGCACGCGCCGCTCTTGCCCATGGCGATCACCGCGAGCCGCACGGGCACCGGGCCGTCCTTGCAGACCCTCGCCACCGCCACCGACAGTGCCGCGGTGAGCGCGGCGTCGGCCAGCGCGGTGAGGTGACGGCCGACCACCTGGTACGGCAGTACCGGTTCGTTCTCCACGGTCGCCGCCAGATCGAGCGCCGCGAGCAACATCAGCT
Source organism: Nocardia suismassiliense (assembly GCF_900269665.1). Lineage (GTDB taxonomy): Bacteria > Actinomycetota > Actinomycetes > Mycobacteriales > Mycobacteriaceae > Nocardia > Nocardia suismassiliense. The sequence goes on along the minus strand of NZ_LT985361.1, from coordinate 2,613,103 downwards.
GATCGCGATACCGCTTACGCAGCAGCGCGACCACCTCGGGCCCGGACTCGCCGGCCCGGAACAGCAGCGCCTCCGTCCCCGACGCACCCTCCGGCCCCTGCTCGGGCACCGCGTGTACCGAGTCGAGCAGATCGGCGATCAACTCGTCGCGCGTCGGTAACCCCTTGCGCAGCAAGATGTGCCAGGCCGCGGGGTCGACCACCAGATGATCGGCGAACGCACTGGACGAGCCGAGCAGCGCGAACAGCCTGCCGCGCAGCGCCGTATCCGTGCGGATCGCCGAATCCAGTTCGTCCCAGTCGGTTTCGAGCCGCTCGCGCAGCTTGATCAAGGTGTTCAGCGCCAGGTCGGCGTCGGGCGCCCGCGACAACGCCCAGAGCACGGGAATAGCTTCGACGTTGTCCCAGCCCAATTCGCGCAGCGAGGCGGCGGCGGTGGGCTCGAGCAACCCGAGCCGACCGACGCCGGGGACAGCGGAGCGGGCAGTCGGGGGCCGGACCATAGCTCTCAAATTACATGGTCAGGACCGACGACTCGCCCGCCGCCGGGCATACATTCGGTTGCGGAAACGCGGTCCTCGCTACAGACCGAGGTATTCCTTGAGTTCGTACGGCGTCACCTGGCTGCGGTAGTCCGCCCACTCCCGGCGCTTGTTGCGCAGGAAGAAGTCGAACACGTGCTCGCCGAGCGTCTCGGCGACCAGCTCGGAGCGCTCCATCGCCTGCAACGCCTCGTCCAGCGTGCCGGGCAGCTCACGGAAGCCCATCGCGCGCCGCTCGGCGACGGTGAGCGACCAGACGTCGTCCTCGGCCTCCGGCGGCAGCGTGTAACCCTTCTCGATGCCCCGCAGACCGGCCGCGAGCAGCACGGCGAAGGTCAGGTAAGGGTTGCAGGCCGAGTCAGGGCTGCGGATCTCGACGCGGCGCGAGGAGGACTTGTTCGGCGTGTACATCGGCACCCGCACCAGCGCGGACCGGTTCGACCGGCCCCACGAGGCCGCGGTCGGCGCTTCGCCGCCGTGGATGAGCCGCTTGTAGGAGTTCACCCACTGGTTGGTGATCGCGCTGATCTCCGGCGCGTGCTCCAGGATGCCCGCGATGAACGCGCGCGCGGTGCTCGACAGGTTGATCGGGTCGTCCGGATCGTGGAAGGCGTTGGCCTCACCCTCGAACAGGCTCATGTGCGTGTGCATCGCCGAGCCCGGGTACTGGGCGAACGGCTTGGGCATGAACGTCGCGCGCACGCCCTCGTCGATGCCGACTTCCTTGATCAGGTAGCGGAAGGTCATCACGTTGTCGGCCATGGACAGCGCGTCGGCGTAGCGCAGGTCGATCTCCTGCTGACCCGGCGCGCCCTCGTGGTGGCTGAACTCCACCGAGATGCCCATCGACTCCAGCGCGTCGATCGCGTGGCGGCGGAAGTTCGGCGCCGAATCGTGCACGGCCTGGTCGAAGAAGCCACCGGAGTCGGCGGGGATCGGCTGCGAGCCGTCCACCGGGCCGTTCTCCAGCAGGAAGAACTCGATCTCCGGGTGCACGTAGCAGCTGAACCCGACGTCGGCGGCCTTGTTCAGTTGACGGCGCAGCACGTGGCGCGGGTCGGCCCAGGACGGCGAGCCGTCGGGCATGGTGATGTCGCAGAACATGCGCGCGGAGTGCTGGTGGCCCTTGCTCGTAGCCCACGGCAGCACCTGGAAGGTGGACGGATCGGGCCGGGCGACCATGTCGGCCTCGGACACCCTGGCGAAGCCCTCGATGGCCGAGCCGTCGAAGCCGATACCCTCCTCGAACGCGCCCTCGAGCTCGGCGGGCGCAATCGCGACGGACTTCAGGTAACCCAAGACGTCGGTGAACCAGAGACGTACGAAGCGGATATCCCGCTCTTCGAGCGTCCGCAGCACGAATTCCTTCTGGCGATCCATGTCCGCGAGAGTAAGCACCCGGCGTTAAATCCGTGTTACATACACGCTGAGTGTGCTGTGCTTGTTGCGGGAAAAAGACTTCGCCGCCGCTCGATCAGCAGGTGAGGCCCGCCGCCGGCTCGGTGAGGTCGATCAGGTAGTCGATCACCGCGTCGTCCACGCAGGATGAGCCACCCGACAGCGCGATGGTGTGCCGACTGCCCTTGTAGGTCACCAGGGCGGCGCCCAGCTGGTCCGCCAGGTCCACCCCCGCCTGGTACGGCGTCGCCGGGTCGTCGGTGGTCGACACGACCACCGTCTTCGGCAGTCCGGTCACCGAGATGCGATGCGGCTCACTGGTGTTCGGCACCGGCCAGGCCGTGCACTGGTCCAGCGGGGCCGCACCGGTGCCGTGCCCGTCGTCCAGGAACGGCGCCGCCTTGCGGTACTCGGTGTCCTGCTTGCCGGTGATCGCCCGGTCGCTGATGCGCGGATCGTCCACGCAGCGGATCGCGGTGAATGCGTCGGTGGTGTTGCTGTAGCTGCCGTCGTCGCGGCGGCCGTCGTAGAGGTCGGCCAGTTGCAGCAGGGTGTCGCCGCGGCCGTCGCGCAGTTCGGACAGGCCGAGGGTGAGCACCGGCCACAGCTCGTTGGTGTAGAGGGCCTGGCGCACGCCGGTGAGCGCGTCACCGTAGTTGAGTCCACGCGGGTCGGTGGTCGATACGGGCTTGTCCCACAACGGATTCACCAGCGCACGGAACCTATCCACCGCCTGCGCCTTGTCGGTGCCGAGCGGGCAGTCCGCCTTGCTGGTGCAGTTCGCGGCATAGGCGTCGAAGACCTTCTGGAAGCCCGCCGCCTGCCGCAACGACTCCTGCACCGGGTCCTGTGAGGAGTCGATCGCGCCGTCCAAGACGAGGGCGCGCACGTGGTCCGGGAACTTCTCGGCATACGCCGAACCGATCTTGGTGCCGTACGAGTAACCCAGGTAGCTGAGCTTCGCGTCGCCCAGGGCCGCGCGCAGCACGTCCAGGTCCTGCACCACCTCGCGGGTGCCGACGTGGGCGAGGAACTCCTTGCCGGTGCGTTCGGTGCAGCGGTCCGCGTACTCGCGGTTCTCGTTCTCCGCGGCGGCGATGCCCTCGGGCGTGTTGTCCTTCGGCGGCTCGGCGCGCTCGGCGTCCTGCTCCTGCGCGGTCTCGCAGACGATGGCGGGCGTCGACGAGCCGACCCCGCGCGGATCGAAGCCGACCCGGTCGAAACGCTCGGCCAGCGGGGTCTTGTTGCCCAGCGCCGACATGGTCAGCCCGGACTCCCCCGGACCGCCGGGGTTCATCAGCAGCGAACCGATGCGTTTGCCGGTCGCCTTGATCCGCGAGACGGCGATCTGCGCGGTCGGCCCGTCCGGGGCGGCGTAATCGATCGGCACACTGATGCGCGCGCACTGCGTATTGGGCGCGAAACGATCATCCGGCGACCCGAACCCGGCGCAGCCACCCCACTGCACGTTCTGCGTGTAGAACTTCGCCAACGCGGCAGGCGGCGTCGGCATCGGCCCCGTCGGATGGCCGTCGATCGTGCACCCCGCCGCCAACGCCAGCACCGCCACCATCAGCGCACCGCGCCCACTGCGAACCAAACCCATCCACTGATAGTGGCAGCTCGAGCGCTCAGCCCGCGCAACGCACCGGTCAGCAGCCCGCGAATGGGGCGCTGTGATCGCCCCGCTGTGACCAATTGCATCGGTCAAGACCCTTAATGCGGTCCGGTGACAGCTGGCACACTGGAATTCGTCAGACAACCCGGGGACCCGGATGGGCCCCGAGGCGACACAGACGAAAGGGACGAAGATGTCCGTATCCGATTCGGAAACCCCTGCCTACGGTGCGGCACCCACCGAGCCCAAGAAGGCTATGCGCAAGACCCGGGTGCACCACTTGCAGCAGATGAAGGCCAACGGCGAGCGCTGGTCCATGCTCACCGCGTACGACTACTCGACCGCCAGGCTGTTCGAAGAAGCGGGCATCCCCGTGCTCTTGGTCGGCGACTCCGCGGCCAACGTGGTCTACGGCTACGACACGACGGTCCCGATCACCGTGGACGAGCTGCTCCCGCTGGTCCGCGGCGTGGTGCGGGGCGCGCCGCACGCTCTCGTGGTGGCCGACCTGCCCTTCGGCACCTACGAATCCTCCCCGCAGCAGGCGCTGGCCACCGCGACCCGGTTCATGAAGGAGGGCCAGGCGCAGGCGGTGAAGTTCGAGGGCGGTGAGCGCGTCGCCGAGCAGATCGCGCTGATCACCTCGGCCGGCATTCCCGTGATGGCCCACATCGGGTTCACCCCGCAGAGCGTGAACACCCTCGGCGGGTTCCGCGTGCAGGGTCGCGGCGACGGCGCCGAGCAGCTCATCGCCGACGCCATCGCAGTGCAGGAGGCGGGTGCGTTCGCCGTGGTCATGGAGATGGTCCCGGCCGAACTGGCCGCCCAGGCCAGCCGCAAGCTGACCATTCCCACCGTCGGCATCGGCGCCGGCGTGGAGACCGACGCGCAGGTGCTGGTCTGGCAGGACATGGCCGGCTACACCAGCGGCAAGACCGCGAAGTTCGTCAAGCGCTTCGGCAATATCGGCGACGAGCTGCGTGCCGCCGCGACGGCCTACGCTGAGGAGGTACGCCTGGGCACCTACCCGGGCCCCGAGCACAGTTTTTAGTTCTATGGAGTGACGATGACCGGCCGAGCAGTGCACGCGCCAGCCGCGCTGCTCGGTCAACCAGCCGACGCGCTGATCGATTGGGCCGTCGGCGTCCTGAAAGCCCGGGAAATCGACATCACCGGCGCCCCAGCGGAAACCCGGCGGCGGGCTTGGTCGTTGATCGTCCGTATTCCTACCGCGGCGGGCCCGATGTGGGCGAAAGCCAATGCGCGCGCCTTCGCCCACGAGGGCCCATTGCTCCAACTGCTCGCCCGCCTGCGTCCCGGCAGCGTGCTGGAACCCCTTGCGGTGCAACCTGATCACGGTTGGTTGCTGAGCCCGCACGGCGGCGACACCGCCCCCGATACCGACGCGCAATGGTCCGGCCTGATCGGCTCCTACGTCGAGCTCCAGCATGCCCTCGCCCCGCACGTCGACGACCTGCTCGCCACCGGCACCCCCTATCTGCCGCCCAGCCGACTCGGCACCATCTACCGGCACTTCGAGCCGCGCATTCCGGGCCTCGGACACCGCATCGAGGAGGCCGCCGCCGAACTGGCCGGCTACGGCAGGCTCAGCCTCGAACACAACGACGTCCAACCCGACAACGTCTTCGCAGGCGCAACCCCGGGCGCCGGCCGGTTCTTCGACTGGGGTGACGCCGTGATCACCCACCCGTTCCTCGCTCATCGCATCCTGCGCAGCCCGCACCGCGCCGAGTACTTCGCACACTGGCGCCGGTTCGAGCCGATCACCGAGGCCGAGATCACGCTGGCCGAGCAGCTCGCGCCGTTGATCGCCCTCAACCCGTGGCGCACGATCGATACCTCCACGCCCCGCTTCGCCCGTTTCGTCGAAGCACTGCTCGACGAGTTGCGCACGAACTTCCGGTAGTCATGCCGATGCGTCCCGCGTGCGGCCGCGACAACACGGCCGGGCCGCAGCGGCGAAACAATGGCAGACTCGATGCGGACATTCGCGATGAGAAGCAGAGGAACCGATGCCGCACAGCCGTTGGATTTCACGCAGCACCCTGCTGCTGGCGGGAGTTTTCGCCGCCGCAGCACTGACCGCATGTGGAAGCGAGTCGAACCCGGCTCCGACCGGAAGTTCGGGCTCGACGACGGCATCGGCGACAACCACGCCGAGCGGCACCGCGGGCACGAACAAGCCGGGCACCCCGGAGATCTCCGACGCCGCGGCCGCGCAGCTCTGCGACATGATCAGGCCGGAGCTGTCGAACTGGCGGGGGCAGGGTCCGACGCTGGGCAAGATCGGCCTCAACGCGATGGTGCACGAGTGGGCGCTGCGCAACGGCGGCATCAACGGCGCGGTACTCGCCGACAAGCCGGTCATCGACCGGCTCACCACCAAGAGCTGCCCCGACGTGCACAAGCAGGCGATCGAGGCGCTCGGCGTCCCCGATCTGGCCGCGGGCCTCGCGTTCTGATGGGCGGCGCACAGTTGCGGACGCTGTACCCCGAGATCGACTGCTACGACTCCGGCAAGCTCGACGTGGGCGACGGGCAGTCGATGTACTGGGAGGTCAGCGGCAACCCCGACGGCAAGCCGGTGGTCTTGCTGCACGGCGGTCCCGGCGGCGGTGTCTCGCCGGTGCACCGGCAGTTCTTCGACCCGGCCGCGTACCGGATCGTGCTGCTCGATCAGCGTGGCTGCGGACGCTCCACCCCGCACGTCGCCGACGGGGCGAGCCTGGCGACCAACACGACTCAGCACCTGATCGCCGATATCGAGGCGCTGCGTACCCATCTCGGCATCGACCGCTGGCAGGTGTTCGGCGGCTCGTGGGGTTCGACCCTCGCGCTCGCCTACGCCGAGACGCACCCGGACCGGGTGACCGAGCTGGTGCTGCGCGGCATCTTCCTGCTGCGCCGCAAGGAGATCGACTGGTACTACAACGGCGCCGCGGGCTACGTGTACCCCGCCGAGTGGGAGAAGTTCCTCGCGCCGGTGCCGGAGTCCGAGCGCGATCAAGATCTGGTCGAGGTCTATCACCGGCTGCTGCACTCCCCCGACGAGGAGGTCGCGCTCGCCGCGGCCGTCGCCTGGTCCACCTGGGAGGGCGCGACGAGTTCGCTGCTGCCGCAACCCGATCGGGTCGCCGAGACCGCCGAACCCCGGTTCGCGCTGGCCTTCGCGCGGATCGAGAACCACTACTTCCGCAATCACGCATTCCTCGACGAGGGGCAGCTGCTGCGCGACATCGACCGCATCACCCACATCCCCACGGTCATCGTGCAGGGCCGCCACGACATCGTCTGCCCCACGGTGAGCGCCTGGGACCTGCACAAGGCGATGCCCGGCTCGGACCTGCACATCGTCGAGGACGCCGGGCACGCGTCCTACGAGCCCGGCATCACGCACCATTTGATCGAAGCCACCGATAGATTCGCGAAGGCAGGATAACCATGACGGCCACAGCAGGCGAAGCCATCGTCGCGGCACTCAGCGACAATGTGGATCGGCTGCTGGCCGCCGAACCCGAGGTGCGCGACGACGCACCGGACTCGGTCCACCAGATGCGGGTGGCCACCCGGCGGTTGCGCAGTGTGCTGCGGTCCTATCGCGGGTTGTTCGAACGGATGCCGGCCAGGGCGATGGGCGAGGAGCTCAAGTGGCTGGCCGGTGTACTCGGGGTCGCCCGCGATGCCGAGGTGCGCGCCGAACGGTTCGAGACGCTGCTGACCAAACATGGTCAGCAGTCGGATCATTCGGCCGCCGACGTCGAGTTGGTCACCGCGCGGCTGGTCACCGCGGAGAACAACAGATACGCCGCGGCCCACGCCGACGTGCTGCTGGCGCTGGACAGCGAGCGCTACCACGAACTCCGCGACGAGCTCACCAAGTGGCGAACCGAACCACCGCTGCGCTCCGCGCGCGGCAAGGTACCCGCCACGGACTTCTTCGGTGTTGTCCTGGAACGCGATCGGGAACGCGTCCAAGGCCTGATCCAGCAGGAAACCACCGTCACCCCGGCCGAGCGGGTCGAGCTGCTGCACGATATCCGCAAGAGCGCCAAGCGTTTACGGTACTCGTGCGAGGCCGCCGAACCCGTCATCGGCGCCGAGGCCGGCGACCTCGGCAGCCGCGCCAAACGGCTCCAGACGGTGCTCGGTGATCATCGGGACGCCGTCGAATCGCAGCACGCCATCTACGGTATTTCGGCCGATGCCGGTGCAGCAGGCGAAGATACGGCGCTGTACCGCATCCTGGCGGGGGCCGAGGACACTGCGGCCCGCCAAGCCCTCAGTCGCTACCCCGACGCCGCGGCGGCGCTGTCGGGCGAGTAGCCGTCTCGTCCGTGCCCTGGACCGGGTAGGCGAAGGTGATCTTGCGGGCGACAGGGTCGGCTGAGACCAGGCGGACGCGGACGGTGGCGCCTTCCGGGGGTTCGCCTGCGCACGGTCCGAGCACGGGTGGGTCGGCGATGAAGATCTCCGCGGCTCGGTTGCCGTTGGCTTCGCGTACTACCACCGCGTCGAACTCGGTGCCTGCTCGTTCGGCGAGCAACGTCGACTCGGTGAGGTCGATGCAGGCGCGTTCGACCTTGCCCGCGATCGCGTCGCTGCGCCGCATGCTGTCGGCGGTGTCCGCCAGCCCGTCCCGAACCCATTGCGGCACTTCGGTGCCCGCGCAACGGGCCAGGCAGATCTCGGTGCTGAAGCGGTCGGTCAGCCTGCGCAGCGGCGCGGTGACATGGGCGTACGGTGCGCGGATCGCGCTGTGCTCCAAGCTTTCCGGGGTGGCGGCGACGGTGTCCTCGGTCACCACGGTGTAGGAGGCCCCGCGCAACAAGCTGGTCGCCTCGGACATCAGCACCAGCGCCGCGGGCGTATTCGGATCCAGCCGAGCGAGCATCTGCCCGACCGACAGTTCCTCGGGCCACTCGACACCCAACGCGGCCGCGGTGCGATGCATCGACGCTATCGCCGACTCGGCGGGCGGCGGCATGGTGCGCAGCAGCGCGGGTGCGCCCGCGTCGAGCATGATGCGGGCCGCGCACATCCCGGTGAGCAATGAAACTTGCTCGTTCCAGTCGTCGGCGGCGGTGCGCGGTTCGACGATCAACCGCCAATGCCCGTCGGACCGGTCATCCCGGACGATGCTCTGCGCGGGCAGTCGCAACCCGATCGCGCCGCGCTGCAGTCCGGCCTCGATGCGCCGCTTGCCGAACTCCGGCAGGGCCGCGATCGAGGGGTGCAGTCGGCCCGCGTCGGCGTCGGCCTGGACCCCGGCGTAGTCCAGCCTGGCGCGCGAACGCACCAGTGCCCGCTCTACCGAAAAACGTTGCGGTTCAGCGTTTTCATCGAGTTCTATGGTCCACAGCGCGGCGGGCCTGCGCTGCTCCGGCAGCAGGCTCGCGGTGCCTTCCGACAGCACCGGCGGGTGCAGCGGGACGGTGCCGTCGGGTAGGTAATAAGTCTGCCCCCGCGCGCCGGACTCTTTGGCCAGCGCGCCATGCGGATCGATCACGGCGCCGACGTCGGCGATGGCGTAATGCAGGAGAAAGCCGGTGCCGGTGCGCTCGAGATGCAGGGCCTGGTCCAGATCCATGGCCCCCGGTGGGTCGATCGTCACGAACGGGATGTCGGTGCGATCGGCCCGGTCGCCCGCGAACGCGTCGGACGCGTCGCGGGCTTCCGTGCTGGCCTCGGCGGGGTACGCCGAGGCCAGGCCGAATTCGGAACGGATGGCGCCGAAATCTACCGGCGCCGAGACGATCCGCTGATGCAATTCCACGCTGTCGGTGCCAGACCTACTGCAGCGCCAACATGGTGCCGTTCAACGAATCGAGCGGCCCGTACACGGTGAAGGTGACATGTCCGCCCGGGACCGACGCCGACACTGCGGCCGCCGCGTCCAGCGCCTGGCCGAACGAAGGAGCCGAAGGATGGGGCAGACCCGCCAGGGTCTGTCCGAAACGGTTCTGGGCCACCCAGACCGTGTCAGCCGGGCTGAGGTCGACCTGCACCCCACCCGGCAGCGGCGTCACCGCTACGGCACCGGCGGACCCGGCACCCATCATGGCGAAAACCGAAGCAGCCCCGGCGATCAACGCGCCGGCGACCAGTGAGCGAACAATCCGCATAAAGTTGAGACCTGCTTTCCCGCATTCGAAGTGTGAAGGGCTCGTTGCGGCCACGCAACGGGCCGTGCCAACGCGCACTACTTTATGACGTCGATCACGGTCCGGCTAGTTAGCGGCGGGTACGCGCGGCGAGTTCGCCTATCGGGCAGCCCCGCGACGTGGCTGCTAACGTGGGCCGCCGTAGCGGGTCTCACACTTTGCCCGCACATTCCGAAATGTCCCGTACGTCGACAATTGGGAGTTCCACAGCTATGTCATCGATTCTGTTCGACTACCTGGTCCCCCTCATCGGGTCGGATCAGGCAGCGTATTGGGCCCAGGTCTTCGTCATTGCACCGGTCTGACCACAAGTCTTCTGCCACAACCTGTCGCCTCCCGTTCACCGGACGGGAGGCGACTTTGGTTCCGGACCGCTAGCATCCCGCTCCGTGATCAGAACTACCGCCGCTCTCGCGGCCAGCGCCACCCTCTGTGCCCTACTGCTCACCGGCTGTGGGGACGACAAAGCCAGCAGTGCCACCCCCGCTGCCACTTCCGCCGCGCAGTCCAGCGGCGATGCCCAGGTCGTCGACAACGTCAAGGCAGGCGCGTTCGTCGTCAGCTTCCGCGGCGCGTTCCCGAAACTGGCCGACGGCAAGGACGATACGAAGATCGCCAACATCCTCAGCGACACCTGCAAGGAGATCAAGGCGGGCAAGCCCGAAGACGAGGTCGTCAAGAGCATCACCAAGCGCGCCTCCGGCAAGGTCGAGGCGACCACCGAGGAGGCGAAGGCCATCCACCAGATGGCCAGGATGATGTGCTGAGCTACCGCTGCTTCAGCCACGGCAGATAGCCGGGCAGGTATTTCAGCACGTAGCCGATCGTGATCATGCTGATGATGGCGATGACGGGAATGAGCACGGACATCGGTCCGGTCCTTACGTTGTGCTACCGGTGCGGGTCGTACGGCGCCGCCGCAATCGGCGTCGGCTGTACCCGTATCGGTATACGCCGGTCGGGTTACTCGCGTGGGCTGTTTGCCTCCGCCGTCGATGATTCGTCCGGCGGATCCAGTTGCTTCGGTTGCTCGCTCGCGGCTATCGCAGCGGGCTTGTCGTCCGGTTCGGCGACTGCGGCGTGGTCGGTTGTCGACGGAGTGGGCGCGGCGGCCGGTGCCGTGCTGCGCTCCAGGAAGCGCAGCAACTCCACCGGGAACGGCAGCACCAGGGTCGAATTCTTTTCCGCCGCAACCTGAACGACGGTTTCCAGCAACCGCAGCTGCAGCGCCGCGGGCGACTCCGACATCTGCGCGCCCGCCTGCGCCAGCATCTTCGACGCCTGCAACTCGCCCTCGGCGGAGATCACCCTGGCGCGGCGTTCCCGTTCCGCCTCGGCCTGCCGCGACATCGAGCGTTTCAGCGAATCCGGCAGTGCCACATCCTTGATCTCCACCCGGTCGATGTGCACGCCCCAGCCGAGCGCCGGACTGTCGATCATGATCTCCAGGCCCTTGTTCAGCTCCTCCCGATTGGACAACAGGCTGTCCAGATCGCTCTTGCCGATGATCGAGCGCAACGACGTCTGCGCCACCTGTCCGACGGCGAACAGATAGTTCTGCACCTCCACCACCGCGAGCACCGGGTCGAACACCCGGAAGTACACGACGGCGTCCACCCGCACCGTCACGTTGTCGCGCGTGATGCCCTCCTGCGCGGGCACCGGCAGGGTGACGATCTGCATCGAGACCTTGCGCATCCGGTCCACGAACGGAATCAGCCAGCGCAGCCCGGGATCTCGCGTCGCGACCACCCGCCCGAATCGAAAGATCAGCCCCCGTTCGTATTGCGCGACCACGCGCGCGCTCGCGGCGGTGAGCACACCGATCCCACCCGCTCCTAACAGACTGCCGAGAACAACCAGAGTTTCCATGCCTGGCCCCGAATCACGCCCGTGTGCAACAGGAGCGGGCGCCTGGGCGCTCCGGCCCCGCGGCTACCTCCATGATGGCACCGCGGGGCCGTCCCGGACTGCCTACTTGACGATCAGGCGCTTGATGGCAGTGCCACCTTCGAGGCTCTGTTCGTTGTCGCCGGCGACCAAGGTGCCGATGACCCGCACCTGCTGGCCCGCGGCGGGTGTGAACGGTTCGGACTCGGGGATTTTCGTGGCGGTGAGGGGGGCGGTCTGGCGTTGCTCGTCGCAGGTCGCCTTGGTCTTGGCGCCCACCGTCTGTTCCGCGCCTTCCGCGGTGCCGCGCACGAATACCTGCAACGTCACCGCCTTGCTCTGCGGCTCACAGCTGTAGGTCACCGAGATATCCACATCGCTGCCGTTCACCGTGGCGGCGGTGATGTCGATGTTGCTGGGCGGCGGTGGTGGTGGCGTGGGAGCGGTGGTCGTTGGATCCGCTCCTGCGACACCCGCGCAGGCCACCGTGGCCAGAGCTGTTGCGTAGGCGAGGATTCCCGCGCGGCGCAGCATGGTGTGAACGTTGATGACGATCTCCTTGCAGTCGATCCTGCGGCGGCCCGGATTCGGACATGCCGCACAAAACCTCGACCGACAATGTACTGGTATCGCGCCCGTCCCGGGCGGGCCAATCCTTCGGCTACAGCATGGATCTCAGCCGTTCACGTGGTGTTCGCCCGGCGACCACCGGCGTCGCGGGATCCGGCAGGGCGGACGAGTTGGCCTGTAAGCCGGATCCTGTCCCCGGTTCGCACCGGGGGGCGACCATCCATCTGGACACACCGTCGCCGGGTGCCTCGAGCGGTCCACCCGCAGGCTCGGGCGAGCAGCCCTCGAACACCTGCGCAGCCGCACCGCGAACGATGCGACCTTTGACCTTGCTCCGGGCGGGGTTTACCAAGCCGCCCCGGTCACCCGGGGCGCTGGTGCGCTCTTACCGCACCGTTTCACCCTCACCACACGGCCCGCAGGCCGTGGGCGGTCTGTTTTCTGTGGCACTGTCCCGCGGGTCACCCCGGGTTGCCGTTAGCAACCGCCCTGCTCTGTGGAGTCCGGACTTTCCTCGGCTCCGGGCGGCGGCACAACCGTGCCCGTTCCCGATGCCGCGGTCGCCCGGCCAACTCGTCCGCCGTACCAGAGTACTGGTCGCCGCGCACCCCCCCAGGGGGCGGGCCCCGCCGACGCAGTACGGTTGGGTGCCATGGAACGTGTCGAGGTCGGCTTCCCCTCCGGAAGCGAGCAGTGCGCCGCCTGGCTTTACCGTCCGGATGGTGCGCCGAAGCCCCGCCCGCTCGTCATCATGGGACACGGCCTGGGGGCGAACAGAGAGATGGGACTCGACCGGTACGCGCGGCGCTTCGCCGCTGCGGGCATGGCGGTCCTGGTATTCGACTACCGGCATTTCGGTGCCAGCCAAGGCGAGCCACGCCAGGTGATCCGGATCGGGCGCCAGCGGGAAGACTGGCGTTCGGCCATCGCCTACGCGCGCACCATCCGCGGGGTCGACGCGACCCGGATCGCGTTGTGGGGCACCTCGTTCAGCGGTGGGCACGTGCTCGCGGTCGCGCCGGACGACGACTACCTGGCCGCGGTGGTCGCGCAGGTGCCGTTCACCAGCGGGCTGGCGTGCGCGTTGGCGAAGGGGCCGATCAGCATGACCAAGGTGACCGCCATCGCCGCCACCGATCTGCTGGTCGGACCGATCCGGCGCAAGCACGTCGGCATCCGGTTGGCCGGGCGGCAGCGGACGGCGGCCTTGATGAGCGCCGCCGACGTGCCCGAGGGCAACGGCAGGCTGGCCGAGGAGAGCGAACACTACAAGCCGAAGGTCGCTGCCCGCGTGGCGTTTTCGGCGCTGTTCGATTCGCCGGGCAAGCGGGCCAAGTCGTTGAAGATGCCGGTGCTCTACGCGTTGTGCGACAACGACTCGATCACTCCGATCAAGTCCGCGTTGCGGGCGGCGGAGCGAACCAAACACGCGGTGGTGAAGCGTTATCCGGTGGGGCACTTCGACATCTACTTCGATGACGTGTTCGAGAAGGCGGTGTACGACCAGACCGAATTCCTGGTCTCGATCCTGCGGCCGTAGGGGGTGGTCGGCGGCTCGTACGTCGCCGACAATCGCTCGGTATCCGGCTGTGTAAGACGGTGCCGTATCGTAAGAATCAGCTCACGTCTCTTGTCGTCGACGATGGCCCCGGTGCGCCGCGAAGCATCACTTCTATGAAACATATTCTCGGGAAGGCCCTTCCCGTCCGCCGGTGACCGCCGCGCGGGTCAAGTCCCGCCCCGACCTGCGCCGCCAACGCAGGCAACGCGCGCACGGCTGCTGGAATCATTTGATTGTCGCGCCGCTGTGGCCGAAGCACGGCGTCAACCTCGGGACGATGCTGCGCACCTGTGACGCCGTCGGCGCGTGCATGGCGGTACCGCGCCTGCCGTGGATTCCCGACGCGCTCGCCCACGGGAACACCCTCCGGAAACCCCAATGCGTGCACTGGATCAACGGTCGCGTCGACCGGTGGCTGGCGCGCCAGCGCAGCGGCGGATCCGCCATTGTCGGGGTCGAACTCACCGACGAATCCATCCGGCTGGCCGACCTTCCCGTCGCCCGGCGCCGGACCGTCATCGTGCTCGGGCACGAATCGACCGGCATCCCGGCGGAGGGCCTGGAGCTGCTCGACGTCGCCGTGGAGATTCCGATGGTCGGCACCGGGCACAGCCTCAACGTCGCCGTGGCGGGGTCGCTGGTGTTGTACAAACTGGCGGGTCTGTGTTGACGGAAGCGCTTTGCGTTCAGCGTGTTTCGCCGAGGAGTTCGCGAGTCACCACATCGGCCCACCACTTTTCGACTCGCTCCGGTGACCAGCCGCGTTCGATGGTGAGTTCGGTGTAGACGTCGATGTTGCAGATCGCGGCGTAGACGTCGAGGGCGGTGGGGAGGTCCAGGCGCAAAGTCCCCGCCGGCCAGGCCGACAGGACTTGACGGTGGGCATCGTCGGCACGGATGCGGGCGTCGCGGTAGGCCTGTGCCAGTTCGGGTTCCGTGCGTCCCGCCTCGCGCAGCAGCACGATCACCTCGCCCGCGCGCTCGAACAGCCGGCGGTCGTAGGCGGTCATCGCGGCAAGTTGCCGGGGTGGTTCGGGGGCGGCCTCGAGGTCGGCGAGCAAGCGGGATATGTCGGCGGACAGATCGGCGGCATCGGCCAGCGCCCAGGTCAGGCCGTTCTTGTTGCCGTAGGCCGCGTAGACGGTCGGCACCGAGACGCCGGCTTCGCGCGCCACGTCACGCACCGTGGTGGCCGCCCAGCCCTTGGCGACGAACAAAGCTCTTGCCGCGCGGGCGATTTCGGCGCTGGTCTGCTGCGCCTGCGCGGTGCGGCGCAGCGAGTCGTAGCGGCGTCGAGCCGGTTCTTCGGTCACAGGGGTTCCTCTTTCGTTTTTCGCTGCTTATATTCAATATATGACAGATAAGACAGAGAACGTAACCACCTGGCCGTTCTCCCGGATCGGCGGCCTCGCCGGCCTCGGCTTCGCACTGATCATCGTCGGCGCGAACCTGATCCTGGAACCCGCAGGCATGCCCCCAGTCGGCGCCGACATCAGCGACGTCAACACCTTCTTCACCACAAAAGCCGGCCTCGCCCAACTCTCTTCGGCCCTGACACCAGCCGCCTGGATATGCGCCACCGTGTTCGGCGCCGCCGCCGTAGCCACCATCTGGCCGCGCGAGCGCGCCACCGGCTCGGCCTGGTCACTGGTCGGCTTCGCCGGCATCCTCCTACAGAACGCCACCTTCCTCTGCGCCGTAGCCATCCGCCTCGCACTCAGCGCCACCCCCGACCACACCCCCACCGCCACCGCCGGCCTCTGGGCATTTCACAACGCCCTATTCGTCCTCAACGGCACCTTCCTCGCCACCGCCCTACTCGGCCTGTCCCTCGTCGACCCCCTCTCTTATACACCTCTGACTCTGACTCCCATGTCCTACCGGCCTAGATCGCTTTACTCCTTATCCATATAGAACCACCACTCTCATACCATATTCTTCACATGTGCTCTACTCCTGTTAGCGATCGTCAGGCAACCGTGACATCTTGTTCGTCGACTCTTATGTGGCCGTCACTGGCATCGTATGTNCGGCATCACCCTCCTCCGCCTGCCCACCCGACCCAGCAACCACCTCACCACCGCCTGAATCCCAAACCGCACACAGTTTTTGGCAGCCGAACACCCGGTGTACTGGGTGTGCGGCTGCCAAAAACGGTGTGTATCAGCGGCGGCGCAGAATCCGCCAGAGGATGAATGCGGCCAGCGCGGCCAGTGCGGCGGGGATGGGCTGGCGGCGGGCGGCTTCGGCTAGGCGGTGGCCTTGTCCCGCAACGGGTTCGGGGTCCGTGGGGCTGACCTTGTCGGTGGCGACGCGGGCGCGTTCTGTCGCCTCACCGGTTCGCTGGGCGGCCTGCTGGATCGCCTCAGCGGCCTTTTTCTTTGCTTCCGCTGCCCTTTCCGCGGCCTCCCGCTCCGCTGCCGCATTGGCGGCTTCGGTGTCGCGGGCTGCTTGGGCGGCCTGTTCTTGTGCCCGGCGGGCTACTTCGGCGGCTTTCTGTTCGGCGATCCGGCGGACTTCCGCGGCTTTCTCGGCGGCGAGGCGTTCGGCTTCGGTGGCTTTCTCGCGGGCCGCGTCGGCTACCTCGTGGAACTTGTCGGTCTCGTGGTCCGGATGGTCTCCCTGGGTCATGATTTCCTCCTGTCAGCGGCGGAGTCGTCGGCTGACGTGGTTGCTGCCCCGTGTGTGTCGGCGGCGTCGCGCTCGTCGTCGGACATCGCGCGGGTGTCGCGTGGCGGCAGGAAAGGCTCCTGGTCGGGCGGCAGGCCCTGTTCGATGCGACGGCCGCGGGCCAGTTCGGCATCGAATTCCGCGCCGAGCAAAACCGCGACGTTGGACAGCCACAACCACACCAGGAAGACGGCGACGCCGCCGAGCGAGCCGTAGACCTTGTTGTAGGAACCGAAATTGGCGACGTAGACGGCGAAACCGGCGGAGGCGGCTACCCACAGCAGCACGGCGAGCACACTGCCGGGGCTCAGCCAGCGGAAGCCGGGTTGCTGCGCGTTGGGTGCGGCCCAGTACAGCAACGCGAACGCCAGACTGATCAGTACCGCGAGCACCGGCCATTTCGCGATGTCCCACACCAGCACACCGGCCGATCCGACACCGAGCCATTGCCCGATTCGGTCGGCGATGCCACCCGTCGCCACCACGCCGATCAGGCACAGCGCGAGCAACACCACCATCGCGGCGGTCAGCCCGACACGCACCGGAATGGTCTTCCAGATCGGCCTGCCCTCTTCGACGTCATAGATGGCATTGGAGGCACGCATGAAGGCCGCGATATACCCCGATGCCGTCCACAGCGCGGTGCCGAGCCCGATAAGGGCCAACGGCCCCACCAATTGTCGTGACCCTTGTAGCTGTTTGATCGCGTCGACCAGCAGGGCGGTGCCGCTGCTCGGTCCGAGCTCTTGAATGGTGTCGATCAGCGATTGCGTGGCGGACGGACTGAGCGCCCCGAGCAACGCGGTGAGCACGATCAGCCCCGGGAATATCGACAGCACGCTGTAATAGGTAAGTGCCGCAGCCCAATCCGTGACATTGTCGTCCAGGAATTCGGTCACGGTCCGCCGCAGGACCCCCCACCACGACCGCCAGTTCAGCACCGACGGCCCGCTCGACCAATCCACCAGACGGTGTGCGCGCCGCGCCACGCCCTGCTTCGCCATGCCCGTCACCTCTCGATCGGGGAGCGAATACCCGGGGGTCGCGCAGGCAAACTCGGCGCGCTAAAGCTTGTGCACCATCTCGTATTCCAGCGTCGGCTCACCCGGCCGGACGAAGTCACTGACCCCGGTTCGCACGAATCCGTTACGCAGATACAGCCGTTCGGCCGGCACGTTTCCGTCGGCGAACTCCAGCCGCACCTCGGTGTGTCCGCCCGCGGCGGCCCAGTCGAGGACCGCGCGCACGAGCAGATCCGCCACCCCGGTGCCGCGTGCCTCGGGCGCCACCCACATCGAAATCAGATGGATGCCACCGCGTTCGGGGTCCGGTATACCGCCGACGGTGCCGAGCTCGACCCCGTCCGCACTGGCGACGAACTGCGCCCGATCCGTCAACGCGGCCCGCCAGTCCGCCTCGGTGCGCGCCTGCGCCTCCGCCAGCGTCGATCCGAAGAACTGCGGAGTGTCCGCCAGCGCCCGCAACCGAACCCGCCGGAACACCTCCCACTCATCGGCGCTCAACAGCCGGAGGTCGATCGTCGACAGGTTCATGCTCGAATGGATACCCGCCCCGCAACCGGTGGCGCAAACCCTTTTGCCCAGTCCAGCGACCCGGACATGCTGCTTGAACTAGCTAGTGCGCACACAACTCAATCCGCGCTCGGTCCGCCCAGCCTGATCCGGGTGTTCTGAAATGTCGTGAACAACCACTCTCCCGCGCACCGGACCGCGACTCTGGTCTGCACGGACGGGTCTTCGGGTCGGCAACCGTCCATACCGGGCCGCAGTACACAGACCCCGCTGGTCACCATGACCGCGACGTCCGGCGTCGGAAACCGGATCGTGGTGGTTTCCGGATCGGAGAGTCGCGTCCCCTTCATGAATCCGTCGAAGCCTTCCTGCATCACCGCGGCGAGTTCCGCTCTGCCACGGATGAATTCGCCGATCACCGAGACGAAGTCTGCGTCGGGCGTAAAGGTGGCTGCAAAGGCCGCACCGTCACCGGCGGCCCACGCGGCGGCGTGGGCGGCCAGAAGGCGCGAGAGCTCCGCCTCGTCGGCGGAGCCGGGATCGGAGTTCGAAGTCGGCATCGGAGCAATCCCTTCAGTAGCCGGCCCGGCGCACGCCGACGAACTCCACCGCGGCGAAAACCGCGACCACCGTCGCACCGACGAACAGGAATGCGATGCCGAGGCCGGTGAGGTCGATCAAGCCGGACAGCGCGAGAACCACCATCCCGATCGCGGATGCCGCGTTCACCGCGACAACGGCGCAGGCCTGGTGAAACGGGATCTCCAACGACCCCGCGATGAGCAGCAACGCGAGCGCACCGCCGAGCATGGCGACGCCGAACGGTATCGACCAGGCCGTGGGCAGGCCGAGCGGATCACGCAGGACAGCCGCACCGGCCAGCATCACCGCCCCGAAGGCGCCGGTGCTCCAGCCGTCCACACGCAGCGCGGTGCGCAAGTAATCGATACTCGGCTGGGTGGTCAGGTAGCCCGTGCTCATGTTCTGCTCCGGTGGGTCGAGTCGACGGAGCCGATCGGCTCCCGGCCCTCACCTTGCCGACGTGAGGTGAGCGTCTCAATGACCTCAGAGGTCATGGCTGAGCGACGTGAGCGGTGATTAGCCTGCTCAGGTGGCACAAACTCAGTGGGAAACTCGACCGAGGGTCGGCGTGCTGCTGCGCGAATGGCGGCAGCGGCGCAGGCTCAGCCAGCTCGACCTGGCGCTGGCGGCGGACACCTCGGCCCGGCATCTGTCGTATGTGGAGACCGGGCGCGCCAAACTGAGCCGGGCGATGGTGCTGCGCCTGAGCGAGGCGCTGGAGGTGCCGCTGCGCGAACGCAACACCCTGCTGCTCGCCGCCGACTACGCGCCCGCCTACCGGGAGAGCAACCTCGACGACGTGAGCCTGACCTCGGTGCGGGCCGCGCTGACGACGATGCTGACCGCGCACGAACCGTATCCGGCAGTGGTCGTCGACCGGCTGTGGAATGTGGTCACCGGCAACGCGGCGATGGGCGTTCTGCTGCAAGGGATTCCGGAACACTTGCTGCTGACGCGGCCGAATGTGTATCGCCTGGTGCTGCATCCGGAGGGGCTGGCCGCACGGCTCGCCAACCTGAGTCAGGTCCGGGAGTTATTCCTGGAGCGCCTCGCCCGGCAGGTCGGCGCGAGTGGCGACCCGCAGCTGACGGCGCTGTACGACGAGGTGCGCCGTTATCCGCGACTACCCGATCCGTCGGGCGAGCCGAAAGTCGATGCGGCACAGCCGAGCCCGTTCGAGGTGCCGATCCGGATCCGCACGCCGATGGGCGAGATGTCGATGTTCAGCACGATGGCGACTTTCGGCGCACCGGCCGATGTGACCCTGTCCGAGCTGGCGATCGAATTGTTCTACCCGCTGGACGAATTCACCGCGGCCGCGCTGCGTGAGCTGGCGGCCGCGGCGAATTCCGAACGAGCTGAACTAGATCGGCTGGAAGCCGGCCCCGACGCCGCCCTGGGCGTTGATGGCGGCGAGGATCACCACGATCGGCTGGAAGAACGCAGGTGAGTGCAGCGGGTTGGCGGCCGTGGTGCACGGCACGTCGAAGCCGACCGGACCGATGCCGGTGAGCCGCCCCTGGTTCATGCCGACCAGCCGATCACCCACGACCACCGGGCCGCCGGAATCGCCCGGCTTCGAGCAGTATTGGTTGATGGTGGTGCCGTCCAGCTCGCCCCACACGACACCGCAGTCCGAACCACTGGAGCGGCCGCTCGAGCACACCGTGGCACCGGGACCCGGCGCGTCACCGAGGCCCGCGATGGTGGTCGGGCCGACGCTGCGCACCGGGGTCACCCGCTCCGGATTGAGTTCCAGGACAGCGTAGTCCAGTCCTTTGCCGTCATCGGAGAACGCGACCTTACCGATAACTCCGGCATCCGGCGTCTGCTCGGCGATCAGCCGGGCACCGGTGGGCGCGCAGTGACCCGCGGTGATGCCGACGAGCCGGCCCGCGTTGTCGTGCCCGATCGCGGTCAGCGAACACACCGAGTTGTTCTCGAACGCGATGCCCGAGCTGCCGCCGAGCACGGCACTGGGCGCGGCCGACGCGGTACCCGCGGCACCGGCGATCACCGATGCGACGGCGGCCGTCGCGGCTGCCAGCGATCTGAGTTTTGTTGTCACTTCTCTCCTTTTCGAAAAAGCGAGCACGCGACTATCGCCGTGCTCGCCCGGACCGGGGAGGGAACCGCCCCCGACACAATCTGCGGTCGCCGTATCAGCAAGCGGAAACGCCTGCGCAGCGGAACTGGATCGACGCTGGGTACCTGCTGGTCGACTCAGCATCGACACGGGCGGGCCGGTCCGCAACAGACCTGTGCGCCGCGCCACAGTACGGACGCGATTGAGACCTGAACCACACGGTTTCGTGGCGGCTCTGAAAAGTGTTCGCCCGAACTGACTTTCACCCTCACCCACACCCAGCTGCGGCCGAATTGCCCGACCGACGAGACTCAACTGTTATACGCCGCCAACCGCCGCACCGCGAATCCGAACGGAACTATCCCGACGCGCGATATCCGACCTGCTGTGGCAGATGATGGCAGCACAGGATGACCGCCGCCGAGCTTCCGGCGACGGGCGGATGAACAGTTGCTACAGGTACGAGGTGTCGTTCACCAGACGCACGGACGAGCCGCCGTCCGGATAGAACTCCGCGATCGACAGCGACGCCAGATCCAGATGCAACCGGTACAGCAGCGACGGCCCGACCCCGAGCGCCAACTGGAGCAGCGTCTTGATCGGCGTGACATGACTGACCACGACCAGGTTCGCCCCGGGATACAAGCCGACCAGATCACGCCGGACCGCGTCGACCCGCTCGCGGACCTGGTCGAAGCTCTCCCCACCGGGCGCGGGCAGCGACGCGTCGCCGAGCCAGCGGGCGTGCAGTTCCGGGTCGCGTTCGGCCGCCTCCAGGAAGGTCAGACCCTCCCACTCGCCGAAGTCGGTCTCGATCAGGCCATCCAGCACGGTGAGCGGTGCGTCCAGTGCGGTGGCCGCGGCCTCGGCCGTGTCACGGGCCCGGCTCAGCGGCGAGGACAGCACGGCGGAGATACCGCCTTTGGCCGCAAGCATTTTCGCGGCACGCGCGGCCTGCTCGCGGCCGAGCTCGGTGAGCGGCGGGTTGCCGCGACCCGAATAGCGCCGTTGCACAGACAGTTCGGTCTGACCGTGGCGCAACAGCAGCAGTCGCGTCGGGCGACCGGTGGCACCGGTCCAGCCCGGCGCGGGTTGCGCCGCGACGGCCGGAACCACCGGGTCCTCGGCAACCGGTGCGGCCGTGGGCTTTTCCGCCTCGCGGGCGGTGCGCACCTCGTCCACCAGGGTGGCGTCGTCCATCGCCTCGTTGGCGAGCCGGTCGGCATGCGAATTCTCGGCCCGTGGAATCCAGGTGAAACTCACCCGCTCGAAACCCGCGACCAGCCTGCGCGCCCGGTCGGCGAGCGGAATCATAGCCGCGTGCTTGATCTTCCAGCGGCCCGACATCTGCTCGACGACCAGTTTGGAGTCCATCCGCACCGCGACGACGCTGGCGCCGAGTTCGGCCGCCGCCTCCAAACCCGCGACCAGGCCACGGTATTCGGCGACATTGTTGGTCGCGATGCCGATGAACTCACGACGTTCGGCGAGCACCCGCACATGATCGGCGGCGAAGACGACCGCGCCGTAGCCCGCCGGTCCCGGATTACCCCGGGAACCGCCGTCGGCCTCGACGATCACCTCGCGCTCGGTCACCGCGCTGCCCGCGCCGGTCGAGCGGTCACAGCCCCGATTCCTTGGTACGCACCAGGATCGCGCCGCACTCGGGGCACCGCACCACCAGTTCGGGGGCGGTCTTCGCGATCCGGGCGATCTCGCCGCGATCCAGTTCGATCCGGCACGCGCCACAGCGGCGGGCCTGCAGCAGCGCCGCGCCGACACCGTGCTGGCCACGCTGCCGGTCGTAGATCGCCAGCAGATCGGCCGGGAACAGCGAGATCAGCTTGGACCGGTCGGCGTCGCAACGCCCCTGTGCCACCTCGAGATCGGCGAGGGCCTCGTCACGCTGGGTTTGCGCGTCGGCCAGTTCCTGCTCGGTCTTGTCCAGCCGGGCGCCCGCGTGCTGGTAGTCGTCGGCCGAAGCCTCCCGCTTCTCCATCACCTCGAGCAGCTCGTCCTCGAGCACCGAGCGCCTGCGCTCCAGGCTGCCGAGTTCGTGCTGGATCTCCGAAAGCTGTTTGGCGTTCACCGTTCCGGCGCTCAGCATGCCCTTGTCGCGCTCCTCGCGCTTACGGACGGCGTCGACCTCGCCTTCCAGCTTGCGGATGTCGCGGTCGAGGTCGTCGAGCATGATCTGCACGGCGACGGCGGCGTCCTTGTGCGCGTTGCGCTCGGCCTCCAGCCGGGCCACCTCCTGCTGTTCGGGCAGCACGGTGCGGCGGTGCGCGATCCGCGTCAGCTCGGCGTCGACAGCGGCGAGCTGTAGCAGCTTGGCCTGGATGGGTGGTTCGACATTCAACGCGGACAAACTCCTGGACGCTGTGGATGGGTCGGTGTTCAACCGTACCCCGCCGGACTGTTCCCGCTGACCGACGCCGCACCAATTGGGGTGTGGACGCCCCGGCTTACCCGGCGTCAGGCGGGGGCGCGGGTCTTGATGGCGTCCCTGGACACGAAGACGTCGTACTCACCGGGCACCGCGATCACCGCGTTGCCGTAGGCCGAGCGCACGAACGGCTCGGTCCACCAGCGGCCCTTGCGCATGTCATCGAAGAAGTCCCGGTCGCCACCGTTGAGGAAGATCTGGTTCTGCGAGGTCGCCACACCGTCCAAGCGCTGGCCGTACAGCCTGCTGATCTTGTATCCGGAGTGGAAACCGAGTGCGTTCACCCACGGTTCCAGCTCGACGATGCCCGCTTGCAGCACCCAGGTGTCGCCCTCGACCTGGTACTTCAGCCGCTGCTCGTCGTGCTGGTCGTCGCCGTAGAGGGTGAGTTCGACGTCGAGCAGGTGCTCCTGCCCCTCCACCTCCTTGGCCACCACGTGCGCCGCTTTGATTTCTCCGGTCAACCCGAGATAGGTCTGCATCAACGTCGCCAGCCAGAGCAGCACCACCGCGACCACCAGCAACACCAGCCCGCTGCCGCCGCGCGTGATCAGCGCGCGGAAGCCGACCCGGCGGGCCCGCAGCAGCCCGGAGATGAGCAGTGCGATCGCGATCAGGATGATCAAGATCAACCCGATCTGCACGAAGCCGAAGTTCACCGGGAAATTCATGCGGTAGTTGTACCCCTGAATCATCGGTCGACTCGCGGAAACAACCGACCGCACAGACCAATCCAGTAGACACGCGCCGACACGCCGAAGCGGCGGTAAGGTCGATAGGGTCAAAGTTCAATACTTCGGGGGTTTTCCATGGTGATCTTCGGTTGGCGTCAGTACGCGCATCGGCTCGCCGTGCTCACGATGGTGTGCACGAGCTGCGGCAACCCCGCGGCCCACATCCTGCGGAAACTGGTCACCAAATTCACGCTGTTCTTCGTGCCACTGATCCCGTTGAGCACCAAGCACTCCCTGCAATGCACCTGGTGTGGTGCCGAGTCGAAGCTCACGAAGCAGCAGGCCACGGAGTTGGCGGGGCGGGCGCAGACGGAGAACGTGCACAGTGGGCAGCCCGCGGATCCGTCCTGGCACGGACAACCGCCGCGGAGCTACTGATCGTCTCAGCTCGGGCGTCTGCTGACGTGTTCAGCTTGGCGCAACTACTGACCGGACCGCTCGGCGGATTGCTGATCAGCTCAGCCCCACAGCACCGCAACTGACAACAGCCGCACCAATTCTCGGGATCCGCACCATCTAGGGCGCCCGCAGCGGGTGCAAATCCCTAGATACGGTGCGGATCTCGGTTCGCGTTGGCCGGAAGGCGTCGGCGCGCGCGGCCGCGGGGTCGGTCAGAGCCAACCCCGATCGCCTGACACAGTGTTGCCCAGGGCCTACGTGCACACGGCCGACGCGGTGTTGAGCGGCGGTGAAGGTTTGGCCGTGGTGCGCGACTGCGGACCAGCTCGCCCCGTGACTGCGGACCGGCCCGGCCGGCACGACTGCCTCCAGCCAGGCTCGACGCGACTGCGGACCGGCTCGGCTCCGCGCGACTACTGATCGGCTCAGCTCCGCGCTCTGACCGTCCACGGGTCGGTCCGCAGCGTCGAGACACGCGTCTCCAAGTCTGGCAGACCAGCCTGCACGACTCGTTCCGCCTGTGCGCACCAAGGGAATTCGGTCGCCCAGTGCGCGGCGTCGACCAAAGCCGGGCCGCCCTTGCGCAGGTGTTCGTCGACCGGGTGATGGCGCAGGTCCGCGGTGACGTACGCGTCTACGCCGCGGCGAGCCACCGCGTTCAGGTAGGAATCGCCTGCGCCGCCGCAGACGGCGACCGTGTAGATGGAGCGGTCCGGGTCGCCTGCCGCGCGCACGCCCCATGCGGTCGGTGGCAGTGCTGCGGCGACTCGATCGGTGAAGGCGCGCAACGACTCCGGTTCCGGCAAGGTGCCGACGCGGCCGATGCCGACCGTCGACGGCAGCGAGGCGCGTTCGGTGATGTGGTAGGCGGGGTCCTCGTAGGGGTGGGCGGCGCGCAGGGCGGACAGGATGGCGGCCCGGGCGGCGGGCGGTGCGATCAGCTCGAGGCGCTCTTCGTCGACCCGCTGGAGTTCACCGAGCACACCGACCGCCGGGGTAGCTTCCGCCATCGGCCGGAACTGGCCGACCGCGGGCACTCGGAGTGCGCAGTCGCGATAGTCGCCATCACCGCCGGCGCCCGCCATGAACAAGGCGGACAGCACTGCGTCGGCGTGCGACGGAGGCACCTGCACGACCCAGTTGTCGATGGGCGCTTCGGGTTTCGCATCGATCGGGCCGGTGACGGTCAGGCCGATCGCGGCCGCCAGCGCGTCGGAGACACCGGGGTCGGCGGAGTCCGCGTTGGTGTGCGCGGTGAACAACGCGCAGCCGGAACGGATGAGCCGGTGCAGCAGTGCACCTTTCGCAGTGTCGGCCGCGACGGTGTCGACGCCGCGCAACAGCAGTGGGTGGTGCACCACCAAAGCCTGTGCCCGCCAGTCGATCGCCTCCTCGACCACGCCCGCGGTGGCGTCGACCGCGAACAGCACCCGGGTGACCTCGTCGGCCGGATCACCGGCGACCAGCCCGACCGAATCCCACGACTCCGCCAGCTGCGGTGGGTATGCCGCGTCGAGCACTTCGATGAGATCCGCCAGTGTCGTCATCGTTCACCCTCCTGTGAGCCGTCCATGAACTGTCGCATTCCCGCCCGAGCCGACCTCCGCTGGCGGACAACCCGGTAGCCGCACACTTTCTGATGTGGCGCATACGGAATTGCATGCGATTCCGTATGCGCCACATCAGAAAGTGTGCGGCTGTGCACCTGTAATCGGGGGTGCGCCTTGGTCGAGGTGCTCACCAGAGGTCCGCCGTTCGAATGGCGGTGACGAGCTGGTCTACCTCGGCGGTGCCCCGCACTGCGACGCGGAGATGGTTCGGCCCGAGGCCCGGAAAGGTGTCCGCGCGGCGGACGGCAATACCCTTGTCCGCCAGGTACTTCCGGAGCAGTTCGCCGTCTGGAACGCGGAGCAACAGGAACGGCGCCTCGGCCGGCGTGTGCACATGAACGCCCAGTTCGGTGAGCCGCTCGATCATCGCGTCACGTTCGACGGCGATCGCCTGGGCGCGCTGCTGTTCTTCCGCAACCGCATGCGGCTCGGCAGTGGCGGTGATCGCCTCCAGTTGCAGGGTGCCGAGCGGCCAGTGGGCTCGGCCGTGATTCAGGCGTGCGAGCAGTTCGGGGGCACCGAGGAAGTAACCGCAGCGGAGTCCGGCGAGCGCCCAGGTTTTGGTGAGGCTGCGCAGAACGAGCACATCGCGTGCGGAATACCCGGCGAGCGATTCGGGCTCCCCCGCCACCGCGTCGGCGAACGCCTCGTCGACCACGATGATCCGGCCCGGCCTGCGCAGCGCGCGGATGGTTTCGGCCGGGTGCAGCACCGAGGTGGGGTTGGTCGGATTTCCGAGCACCACGAGGTCGGCGTCGGCCGGAACGGCGGCGGGGTCGAGGGTGTACGGCGGCGCGAGCAGCACCCTGGTCACCGCGACACCGGCGGCGCGCAGGGCAAGCTCCGGTTCGGTGAACGCCGGGTGGAGCACAGCGGCCAGCCGGGGTGCGAGCCGCGGCAGCATGGCGAAGCCCTCGGCCGCACCCGCCAGCAACAGCACCTCGTCCGATCGGCGCCCGTGCCTGGCGGCAACGGCAGACCTAGCCGTGTGATCTTCCTCGGCACTCGGGTAGCGCCCGAGCGTGTCCAGCCGGGCCGCGAGCCGCTGCCGAAGCCAGTCCGGCGGCGCGCTGCCCTGCACGTTCACCGCGAAGTCGAGCATGCCGGGGCGTGCGTCCACGTCGCCGTGGTGGCGCAGTTTCGCGTGATCGACGCTGTCCTCGGACACGAGATCACACCCTACGTGGCGGGCCCGTAGGTCGACCGGCCAGAATGGCTGTCGTGGGTGAGCTGCACGTCTCGTTCGTCTGTACCGGCAACATCTGCCGTTCTCCGATGGCGGAGAAGATCTTCGCCATGCATCTGTCCCGCGCGGGACTGGCCGATCGGGTACGGGTGAGCAGCGCGGGCACCGGTGCCTGGCACGTCGGCGACGACGCGGACACCCGCACCACCGCGACCTTGCGCAAGTACGGCTACACGACCGGGCACATCGCCGCGGCCCTCGGCGCCGACCACCGCGACGCCGACCTGCTGATCGCGCTCGACACCTCGCACGAACGCGAACTGGCCCGCCTCGGCGTGCCGTCGGATCGGCGCAGGCTGCTGCGCAGTTTCGACCCCGCCGCCGACGGACCCGACGTGCCCGACCCCTACTACGGTGACACGGCCGATTTCGAACTCGTCCGTGACCAGATCGAGGCGGCGATGCCCGGCCTGCTCGGCTGGGTGCGCGACGCGCTCGGCCTGCCCGCCCAGCCGCCCGACCCGCTGCTCGATCGGCGAATCTGATGCGCAGGCTGACCTTTCTGCTCCGCCCGAGCTGGGTGATCCTCGCGGCGGTGGTCGCCGTGTTCGCCTACCTGTGCTTCACGGTGCTCGCGCCGTGGCAGCTCGGCAAGAACACCAGCACCTCGCACCGCAACCAGCTCATCGCCGACTCGGTGCGCGCCGATCCGATCGACATCACCACCGTCCTGGACAGCTCCAGCGCGGACGACGCACACACCGAATGGCGCAAGGTCACCGCTTCCGGCGCCTACCAGCCGGACTCGACGGTGCTGGTCCGGCTGCGTCACCTCGACGGTGCCCCCGGCTACTCCGTGCTCGCCACCTTCCGGCTGGACGACGGTCGCCTGCTGCTCATCGACCGCGGACTCGTCGCCGCGGTGGACGGTTCCCGCCCGCCGCCGATCCCCGACCCGCCCGCCGGACCGCAACGCCTCGAAGCCAGGGTCCGGATGTCCGAAGGCATCACCCCCGGCAAGGACCCGTCCATCCAAGACGGCTACCGGCAGGTGTACTCGATCGACACCACCCAGGAAGCCGCCTTCCTGCAGCAACCGCTGACCCCGATCCCCACCGGCGAACGCGGCGGCTACCTGCAGCTCGACGACAACCAGCCCGGAGCCTTCAAACCCACCCCACTCCCCCAACTCGACGCAGGCCCCTACCTGTCTCTTATACTCAACCGACGCTGCCGACGACGCTGACGTTCTCGGCTTCGGCGGTCGCCCGACCATTAAAAAAAAAAAACAGTAGAAATTTGAGGTACCTCCCATCCAGGTGAACATCATGCGCATAACCCCGTGTTCGGCCACGTATGGCCCGCTCAGCGCGATCGCATTGATCGTGTGCGGCAGCGCCGCACTA
>NZ_LT985361.1:2408329-2584681 GCF_900269665.1 Nocardia suismassiliense | reverse complement strand
CGAGCAGCACAGCATGCGGATGCAGAACGGCCAGGCAACGGGCGAAGGACGACATACAGGGAGTAAAGTGTAGTAAGAAGACCAGAACAACGGCCCGGGCGCGCCTGTCGTTTTTTTTTGTAAATCACCCGCCGCCCCCCGAACCCCCCCCCAACCCCTTCGCCGGCAGCGTCAGATGTGTAAAAGAGCCCCCCCAAACCCCCCACCGCCACACCCACTCCGGCCGTTCCCAAGCCGACAACCGAAGCGCGCCTGGCAGACCGCTACGGTCGCGGCCGCGACTGACCCGCACACCCGCGCCGGCACCGCCGCGGCCTGCGAGCTGCACCGATGCGGTCTCCCCCGACAAACTCGTATACCTCCGTCAGATCGAGTCGCTCGCGCGCCATCTGCGACCAAGCAATGGACGAAGGCTGACTCAGCTTCGTCCGTAACTCCGACATTGCCACGCCCCTTCAGCGCGCCATCAACGAGTTCGCTCGTTGAATAGCGCGATTCAGGTTCTGCGAGGGAACAGGGTGCGGCGACCAGAACCGAGGCCCACTGCACCACCTCCAGCACGTGCGGCACCACAGAGCCCTCGATGACGCGCGGCATTACGGCACCTAGCGCCTGGCGAGAGCCCAAATAGCTGCGACCACAACCGACGCCCACTGCACGGCCTCCGACATGTGCACTGCGCGGTGGAGGTCCGCGACGGTCGGGGCGGGGCCGTCGCCGAGGGTGGGGCGGAGTTCGGTGCCGTGGCGGTATTGGGTGCGGCCGCCGAGGCGGACGCCGAGGGCGCCTGCCATGGATGCCTCGACCACACCCGCGTTGGGGCTTGGGTGTTTTGCGGCATCGCGGCGCCAGGCGCGGCGGGCGGCGGCCGGGCGGCCTTGCACGAGTGGGGCGAGCGCGACGGTGAGTAGGCCGGTGAGGCGCGCGGGTAGCAAATTGGCCAGGTCGTCGGTGCGGGCGGCGGCCCAGCCGAAGTTGCGGTAGCGGTCGTTGCGGTAGCCGATCATGGCGTCGAGGGTGTTGATCGCGCGGTAGCCGAGCAGGCCGGGCACACCCGCGAGCGCACCCCAGACCAGCGGGGCCACCGTCGCGTCGGAGGTGTTCTCCGCGATGGATTCCAGTGCGGCGCGGGCCAATCCGTCGGCGTCGAGCACCTCGGGATCGCGGCCGCACAGCGAAGGCAGCAGCGCGCGAGCGCCGTCCAGATCGCCGGCCTCCAGCCGATCGGCCATCTCGCTACCAGCCTTGGCGAGGCTCCGTCCGCCCAGCACCGTCCAGGTGGCCAGCGTGGTGACCGGCAATCCAAGACCACGAACCCCCACACCGACCCCGACCACCGCCCCCACCAGCACCACCTCGTGCAGCACCCCCGCACGACGCCGATCGGCATACGTCACCGATTCGAGCGCACTTGCCGCCGAACCGAATCCAGCCACCGGATGCCACCGCCGCGGATCCCCCAGCACCCGATCGAGCACAAACCCCAACACCAACCCACCAGCGGTAGCGGTCCCCTTCTGCACCCACCGAGCCTATCCGCACCCTCCACAGCCCACGATCAACGGGACACAGCGGCGCACCTCTCTCTCGGCGGATGCCGCCACCATGTCCCGTCGAGCACGAGCGCCCGCGCTGAATGGGACACCACAACGCGCCCACCCGGCATTCGCCACCACCACGTCCCGCCGGCACCAGCTACCCCACCGAGCGGGACACCACGACGCGCCCCCGACGTCTGCCGCCACCACGTCCCGCCGACATCAGCTACTCCGCCCAGCGGGACACCACGGCACGCCCATCCGACATTCGCCACCACCATGCCCCGCCGATCATGCGTAACCCCGCCAAACGGGACACCACAACGCACTACCCGACGTTCGCCACCACCACGTCCCGTCGATCACGGGCTATCCCGCCGAACGGGACACCACGACGCGTCCACCCGACGTTCGCCGCCACAACGTCCCGCCGACCATGAACGACCCCGCCAAACGGGACACCACAGCGCGCCACCCGAGGTCTGCCGGCCCCATGTCCCGTCAGACACCAGCTACCCCCTGAGCGGGACACCAAGACGCGCCCACCCGACGTTCGCCGCGACCATGTCTCGTCGATCATGCGTAACCCCGCCCAACGGGAAACCACGACACGCCCACTCGTCATTCGCCACCACCATCTCCCGGCGGACACCAGCCACCCCGCCGAGCGGGACACCACGACGCGCCCACCCGACGTCTGCCGCCACCACGTCCCGCCGACATCAGCTACGCCACCCGACGGGACACCACGGCGCGCCTGCTCGGCATTCGCCACCACCATGTCCCGTCGATCATGCGTAACCCCGCCCGACGGGACGTCACGGCGCGCGCCCACTCGGCGTTCGCCACCATGTCCCGCTCGGCAGCCGCGCTGCGCGATTTCGGCGACGGTGGTGCCTGGGTGAACCGGCACGACGGGCCACTGGGTGCATCGGCTCGATCATGCGGAACTCGGCGCGTCAGTGATGCGAACCTCGTCGGTGACGGGCATACCGTGTCGGCGATCTACGGCGTGTCACACTCTGATCCGCTGCGTCGTCGACCTGGTGACGCATCCATGAACTCGCGCCCGGCGGGGCGGAACGACCGAACGGCGACAGCAGTGACTTCCGATCAGCCTTCTACTCCGGAACCCCTCGATCAGGCCGAGCTGGCCCGGCGGTTCGAGGAGCATCGGCCGTATCTGCGCAGGCTCGCCTACAGCACGCTGGGCAGTCTCACCGACGCCGACGATGTGGTGCAGGAGGCGTGGCTGCGGCTGCAGCGGCAGCACGAGGCGGGCACGGCGGGACAGATCGAGAATCTGCGCGCCTGGCTCAGCACCGTGACAGGTCGTCTCGCGCTGGATCAGCTCGGGTCGGCCCGGGTTCGCCGCGAGCAGTATGTCGGCGAATGGCTGCCGGAGCCGGAGGTCACCAGTTGGGACGATCCGGCAGACCGGGTCACCCAGGACGAACGGGTCACCACCGCACTGCTGGTCGTCCTCGAGTCGTTGTCGCCCGCCGAGCGCACCGCGTTCGTCCTGCAGGACGTGTTCGGAATGACCGGCCCCGAGGTCGCCGAGGTGGTCGGCCGCACTCCGGCTGCGGTGCGACAGCTCGCCTCCCGCGCCCGCAAGCACGTCGAGAACGGCACGCCGCGCTTCCCCGCCTCGCCGGACGAACAGGAGAAGGTCGTCTCCGCCTTCGCGGTCGCCTGGCGCTCCGGTGATCTCAGCGCGCTGCTCGGCGTGCTCGACGCGAACGTCAGCCTGACCGCCGACGGCGGCGGCAAGGTTCCCGCCATCCGCCAGCCGGTGCACGGCGCCGAGCTCATCGCGAAGATGCTGCTCGGCTGGTACCACGCACCCTCCGCCGCGGACGGGTGGGGCCGCGCGGTGCTGGTCAACGGCGCGCCCGGCCTGGTCGTGTTCGACGGTAACCACATCGGCGTATTCGACTTCGTCATCGATGACGGCCGCATCGTCGCCATCAATGTCATCCGCAACCCCGACAAGCTGCACGACCTGCCCACCGAGGGCGAGCCCGACTGGTACCTCGGCGCAAACCGCACCGAGGAGGAGTAACCCGAACCCTGAGTCGGTGCCGAACACACCGAGCTGGTCGCTCGCGCGCTCGTATCCGCCGAGACCGGTCAGCCCGCCAACCCCACCGGCTGCGGCGTCGTATACCCATGCGCCGCAGCCACTTCCACCGACAACAGCCGACCAGCATCCGCGGTCACACCGTGCGCAAGATCGTGGTGGACGGCGCACGCCTCTTTCCAACCGAGCTCGGCGATGGCGCGCACGTATGGATACGTGGCGTTGGTGAGCGCGACAGTAGCCGTGGGCGGCACCGCGCCCGGCATATTCGCGACACAGTAGAACAATGAATTGTGCACGCGGAAGGTGGGATTCGCGTGGGTGGTGGGGTGTGACCCGGCGAAGCAACCACCTTGATCGATCGCGATATCGACCAGCACCGAACCGGGCCGCATTTGCGCGACGAGCTCGTCGGACACGAGTTTCGGCGCACGCGCCCCCGGCACCAGCACCGAACCGATGACGAGGTCGGCGGCGGTAACGGCCCGCTGAATCTCGGCGGCATTCGAGGAGACCGTGGCGATCCGCCCATCGAAGCGCGCGTCCAATTCACGCAACCGAGGCAAGTTGGTGTCCAGCACGGTAACTCGCGCACCCATACCGGCGGCGACCGCAGCCGCGTTCGACCCGGCGACCCCACCGCCGAGCACCACCACATCGGCAGGCGGCACCCCCGGCACCCCGCCGAGCAGCCTCCCAGCCCCGCCCAGCGGCGCCATCAGGTGATACGCCCCGACCTGAGCCCCGAGCTTGCCCGCAACCTCACTCATCGGCGCGAGCAACGGCAACGACCCGTCAGCGGCCCGCACAGTCTCGTACGCGATCGCGGTGATCCCGGAACGCAGGATGGCGTCGGTGCACTCACGCGACGCTGCCAGGTGCAAGTAGGTGAACAGCACCTGCCCGCGCCGCATTCGCGGATACTCCTCGGCGATCGGCTCCTTCACCTTCAACACCAGCTCCGCCGACCGCCAGACCTGGTCGGCGGACGGCACCAGCCGCGCCCCCGCGGCCGCATAGTCGGTGTCGGCGAACCGCGACCCGACCCCTGCCCCGGCCTGGATCAGCACCTCGTGTCCCTGCGCGGCCAACTCCCCGGCCCCCGCCGGCGTCAGCGCCACCCGGAACTCCTGCTCCTTGACCTCCCGTGGAACTCCGATCCTCATACCGCCATCGTGGACCCCGTAACGGGCACACGCCACGAACGACGCGCGGGCGGCACACGATGATCACGAGACCGCCCGCCGACGAGCGGTTTCTGCGCAAGTTGATCAGCACGCCCGCGGCAGGTGCTGGCAATCAGTGCTGATCTACAGCTCATTCCGGCAGCGAGCAGTGAGTAGGCGAGGTCGCAGAAGCTGCAAATTGTGCGGCTCGCGGCGCAGGGCATGTCCAACCGGGACATCGCGGCGGCCTGAGCGGAGCCGGCCTGGGCGGACACTTTCGCGTGCAACCCATCGCTTTACCCGCAACATGCACGAAAAATGTCAGCTCGGACCGGGCCCGTCGCCTATCTGTGTCAAACGGCGATCTCCACGCCGAGCGGCGGGATCAGCAACTGCTTGTCCCGCCCCGCGTACTCGAACAACCGCCGCAGCCGATCCAGCGTCTCACTGAAATGCACCCACCCTTCGCCGTGCACCGGCACGATCACCGCGTCGCCGAGCACCTCGGCGGCTTGCACCGCAGTGCGCGCGTTCAGCGTGAGATCGGTATCGCCGAAATGCCCGACATTGGCCGCACCGACGAACAGCACCGCCACATCGATCCGGCCGATCCGCTCGACGATCTGCGCGACCCGATCGACCGACGCGTTGTCACCTGAGACGTACACGGTCGGCTGACCGTCGGCCTGCAGCACGAACCCGGTGACGACCCCGGTCAACGGCTCGCAACCTTCGGGCCCGTGCAGCGCGGGCACGCCGGTGATCCGGATGCCGGAGATCGTCACGGTATCCCAATTCTTCAGTCCGCGAACGCCATTGATCCGCTCAGCAGCACCGGGCGTGGAGAGCACGGTCTGCGCGGTCTTCAGGAATTCGCGCCCGGAGTGGTCCAGGTTGTCGGCGTGCTCGTCGTGCGAGAGCAATACGACGTCCACCGGACCGACCTGGTCGGCGGGCACCGCAGGACCGGTGAGCTTGTGCAACGTGACCGGACCCGGGTAGTCACCGGGCGCGTCGAAAGTGGGGTCGGTCAGGAAGGTAAGGCCCGCGTACCGGAGTCGGACGGTGGGCCCACCGATGTGCAGAACATCGAGCTGATTGGTCATGTCATCGAGCTTGTCAACCCGCTGGCACACCCGACAGTGGCCCGAGAGCCGCTTATCGCTAAAATCGGGCCATGCACACCGTAGCCGTCCTCGCCTATGACGGCATGAGCCCCTTCCACCTGTCCGTGCCGAGCCTGGTGTTCGGCCGGGTCGGCGTCCACGGACCGGCGCTGTACCAGGTGGACGTCTGCGCCGAGAAGCCCGGAAGTCTGCACACCCCAGCAGGTTTCGACATCGAGGTGCGACACGGACTCGACCGGCTGATCCGGGCGGACACGGTGGTGATCCCCGCCTGGGAATGCGACCTGCCCGTCTCCGACGACCTCCGCACCGCCCTGCACCAGGCGCACGCGGCAGGCGCCAGAATCGTCGGCCTCTGCCTCGGCTCCTGGGCGGTGGCGGCCAGCGGACTGGCCGACGGCCGCGAGGTGACCACCCACTGGGCGGCCGCCGCCCAGCTGGCCCGCGCCTTCCCCGCGGTCCGCGTGCGCGCCGACACCCTGTGGTCGGACCTCGGCGACGTCGTCACCTCCGCAGGAGTAGCCGCCGCCCTCGACTGCTGCCTGCACCTGGTACGCACCGACCTCGGCAGCCGGGTGGCCACCGAACTGGCCAGGGATCTGGTCACCGCGCCGCACCGCAGCGGCTCGCAGGCGCAGTACATCCCGATCGCGGTACCCGACGCCGCCGACGACGACCCGATCGAACGCGCAATGGTCTGGGCGCGAACACATCTCGGCGAATCGATCGACCTCGACGGCTGGGCCAGGGTCGCCCTGATGTCGCGGCGCACCTTCACCCGCCGCTTCCGTGATCGCACCGGCAACAGCCCGCAGCAGTGGCTGCTGCATCAGCGCACCGACCGCGCCAGGCTGCTGCTGGAAACCACCGACGACACGATGGACCGCATCGCCACCGACACCGGCTTCGGCACCGCCGTCAGCCTGCGTCACCACTTCCACCGCATCCTCGGCACCAGCCCGGCCGCCCACCGCGCGTTGTTCCAGGGGGCACGGCTAGGTTCGTCCGCATGAGGATTCAGATCGGTGAGTTCGCCCCGGAGATCGACGAGGCGGCGTGGGTCGCGCCCAACGCGACGGTGATCGGCCGGGTCCGGCTCGCGGCCGAGGTCAGCGTTTGGTACAGCGCCGTGCTGCGCGGTGACCTCGAAGAGATCAGCGTCGGCGAGCGGACCAACATCCAGGACGGCTGCGTGCTGCACGCCGATCCCGGCTTCCCGCTCACCGTCGGCAGCGGGGTGTCGGTCGGGCACAACGCGATCCTGCACGGCTGCACGGTCGGCGACGATGTGCTCGTCGGCATGGGCGCCACCGTGCTCAACGGCGCGGTGATCGGCGCGGGCAGTTTGATCGCGGCCAATGCGCTGATTCCGGAGGGCGCGCAGATTCCGCCCGGGTCGCTCGTCGCCGGAGTGCCGGGCAAGGTCCGGCGTGAGCTCAGCGAGGCCGAGCAGGACGGCATTCGGCTGAATGGGGCTGTGTACCTACACAACACGGCCAATCACCGTGCCGCAAAAGAGGTGTGAGACAGCACACACTGATCAAGCGTCCAGTAGGAATCGCTGATAACATTCGGCCAGCGTGCCCGGTGACCCGGGGTCTCCTGCCGACACGGTTGTCGTGCGGCTTGTAGCGCAGTGGTTAACCCACCTGGGTCGGTGGGTGCAGAAGCGTGCAGGCAGGAGGTTTCACGATGATGGCGTACATGCAGTCGGGTATGCACCGGTCCACGGGGCGGATCAGCGTGGCCGACATTGCCGCCCAGCCGGGCGGCATCGAGGCATTACAGCGACGAGTCCACGAATTGCGTTCCAGCGGTGTCGATTTCGCCGCCAACGCGATCGAGCAGGAGATGGCGGCGCTGGACTTACCGCGCCAGTGATCGTCATCCCACGGTCACCGTGTGTCATACGGCGGTGACCGTGGCCAGCCCGGCCGTAGTGTGCTGATCCAGCGCCATCAGCGCGGCCCGCACGTGCACCGATTGCCAGCCACCATCCACCCGGCGCAGCCGTACCGTGCCCTCCGTGCGATGGCGCGCCAACTCCCGCGACATGGCCTGCGCGGCCGCCAGATCGTCCGGATGAATCCGCGGCGCGGGCTGACCGGGTAGATCCGCCCAGGCAATCTCCGGCATCGGCGGACCGATCCACCGAATCAGTTGCAGGGAACGCAGATTCATGATGGCCCGGTACTCCCCCGGCGCCGTGGATGCCTCCAGCAGTTGATACTCCAGAATCATCGGCGGCGGCGCCGAAGCCACCGCGGTCGCGGCACCGATGTCCTGGGTCACGCCGCGGAACAAGATCTCCTCGCGCCCGTCGGCATCGGGCTCGATAATGATCCGGCAGGCGAAATGCCCTGCGCGCAAGGCCTCGTCGTCGCGGCGCACAGTCCACACCGCCTGATGCTCGGTACCCGGCGCGGAGTTCACGATCTTCGCCAGCGCCTCGCTCTCGTCCCGGTTGGTGACCAACCGAGTGAACGCCCCCGCGATGGCCACCTCCGCCGCCCGGTCCTCGGGCGCGACTCCGTACAGATCGAGTAGATCCACGCTGCGCACCGACCGATTGGTGGTGAGGTTGAAGTACCAGGCCCCCACCGGTTCTCGCGGTGGCAGCGGCTCGCGCACCGGCCCCACCCACAGCCGCACGGCATGCGCCCGCTCCGGCGTGATGAGCAGCGGCTCGGCCCGCACCGTGCGCCTGCCGTCCGCCGATACGCACGCGACCGGTTCGCGGGTCCGGCAGGCCTGCGCGAGAGCGGCTTCCGCATCCGCGAGCGACAGCGGGTTGCGCACGATATTGCGCAGCGGCACGAAGGACTTCGGCGTGACACCGAACGCGATCACCTTGCCCGGCACACCCGAAAAGCACTCGACCAGGATCCATTTCACCATCAGCCGCGTCCGATCGATCGCGCCCGATTGAACAGGACCACGAGAAGCGTTCGACCAGTTGCCATTTCACCATCATCCGTTCCCGACCGCGCGGGTGCGCACGGTCAGGAACGAAATACCATGTCCAGCACCCGTTCGTGATACGAGCCGGCGAACCTTGTGACCAGGTCCACAAGAAGGGCGTCCAGTCCGACGAGCACCTTCGCCTCGCCCCGCGCGGCGCCGCGCAAAATCGTCCTGGCCGCCGCGGCCGGGCTGGTGCGCGCGACATGCCCCTCGAACCGGCGCGCGACCGCCGCCGCGTCGATGCCGGGCGCGACGCTCGCCGACCGTGCGATGGAGGTGAGCACGCCGCCGGGATAGACCCCGGTCACCCGGACCTTGCCGCCCGCCGCCCGCATGTCCTGGCGCAGTGAGTCGGTGAACCCGCGCACCGCGAACTTCGCCGAGTTGTACGGCGCGTGCTGCGCCACTCCCACCAAGCCGAACGCCGAGGACATGTTCACCACGTGCGCCCGCTCGGCGGCCAGCAGATACGGCAGAAAAGCCTTGGTGCCGTTGACGACTCCCCAGAAGTCCACGTCCATCACCTGCTCGAAATCGCTGAACGGCGAGTCCGCCACACTGCCGACATGCAGGATTCCGGCGTTGTTGAAGAGCGCCTCGACCCGTCCGTACCGCGCGGCGGTCGCCGCGGCGTGGTCGAGCACCGCAGCCCGGTCGGTGACGTCGAGCGTGCTCACCGCCGGCTCATGTCCCACCTCGGCGCAGCGTGTGCCGGTCTCGGCGACGGCGTCGGCCGACTTGTCCGACAGGGCCAACAAGGCGCCGTCGGCGGCCAAGGCCAATGCCAGTTCGCGGCCGATGCCGGAGCCCGCCCCCGGGGTCGCCACCACCTGGTTCGCGAAATATGCCACGGCTCAACCCTTTCCAGCCCATCCGATATCCACATCGGATATCCACAGAGGCTAACCAGACAAAGCTGGACGCGCGACCTGGACGCCAATCCGGCGATCCTCGGACGAGCCGCCGGACGCCGGTGAAATAATGAAGGTCCATCACCCGCACCGTCGCGACGCCATCCCGCACGCCCGGCCCTCGCACGAATCGACTGGAGACCAGATGCCAAGTGTCCCGCCCATGCTGCAGCGCATCCTGGACAAGCCCGTCGCCGACGGCGAAAAGCTTCTCGAAAGCGCGCTGTCGGCGTTCCTGGACTTCGGCATCAAGCGGACCAGCATGGGTGAGATCGCCCGCCGCGCCGGCATCAGCCCCGCCACCCTGTATCGCCGCTTCGAATCGAAGAACGAGCTGGTCGAAGCGGTGAGCGTGCGCGAAGCGCAGCGCTTCGTCACGATGATCGACAAGCAGGTACGGGCCGTCACCGGCTCCGAGGACCAGCTGGTGGAGATCTTCGTCGCCTTCATCACCGCGATCGCCAACAACGAGCTGCTGCGCCGTTTGCTGCGCACCGAACCGGACCTGATCCTGCCCCGGCTCACCACCGACGCAGGCCCGATCCTCGCCGTCGGACGCGGCTACCTGGCCGAGAAGCTGCGCGAACTGCGCGACACCGAGAACACCCATGATTTCGACGCCGACCTGGTTGCCGAGATCATGGCGCGGCTCGCACTCTCTTTGGCTCTCACCCCCGATGGGCTCATTCCGGTCGCCGACCGTGACGCCGCCCGCGAGTTCGCCCGGCGCACCCTGCTGCCCATGGTCGGCGTGCACGTCACCGCATAGCGTTCAGATCGCGGGCAGCGATACCCCGAACGCCGCTGCCACCCGCTCGTCCAGCTCGGCCCGGGCCGCCGCGTCCGGTACCCGACCTTCGACGAACTCGCGCGCCAGCTCGATGACGGCCGACGCCGATCCCGGATTCGGCAGCGGTAGTCGCGCCACATACTGCGTGATCCACCGGCGCCTACCCGAATACAGCCGGTTCCCGCACACCGCGTCGTAGAAGCGCAAACCGAGCGCCGAATTCGCCACGCCCATCAGCAAATACGCGAGCGCATTCGCGTCGGACGGCGACCCGGCGAGATCGGGTAGCGAGATCCAATAGCAGTCACCGTTCACCACCGCACCCGACCGGTCGAGCGCGAACCGCGGTCGATCACTGATATCCGGAAACACCAGCTTCGGCTCACACCACAACTGCGGACGCTGCGGCACCCAGATCTCGAACCATTCGCGCCCACTCGCGCCCAGGTAGTGGCGGGCGGACAACGTGTCCTTATGGGTGCGCAGATATTCAGCAGCACAGGGGAATTCGTTCAGATCGATCGGAGTGCGACGCGACTGACCGCAGTCGTAGGGATACAGCACGCGAGTGTCGTTCGCTCGCACGATCCGCCACGGTTCGAGATCATGATGCGTGATCAACTCGAGCAATAGCTCAGGCTCGGGAGGCGGCTCGACCTCGGCCCACCGATCCGAGATGAACACCCGATCCGCAGTTGTCTTGATACCCACCCGAATCCGGCCCACCTCCCCGAACGTCTTCCACGTTGCCGCAGCGATGGCGTCGAGCCAGGAATCGATCTCGGTATTGGACATGCGCCACGCGGTCTCGAGTTCCGCTGTGCGCCGGATGTTTGCGCGGAGCGGGGTTGACCGCGATGCGGGTGGCGGAGCTGGAGCGAACTGCTTTGCGGCCGAGGGAACTTCGGCGGACCGCCCCGGAGCCGGCAGCGGCGCGACGAACGATGTTGCGGCTGAAGGCGGTGCTGCGGCGTATGGCCCTTCGGCCGACGGCGTTGCGGCTGACGGATTTGCGTGCCTTTGCTCGGCCTGTGTGTGAGGCGTTCCGGGTTGCAGCACACGCTCGGGGCGAAGGGGCTCGCTCTGCCCAGCAAGACTCGTCCCGACGCGGGCGGCAGAAAGCCTCTGTGCCCCTGCCTGTTCCGGCGGCGTCGCATGGCCCGTCACCAACGCACCAACCTCTACCGCGAAAGTCCGCCCTTTGTGCGCGACGAGGCAACAGCACTCCCCGGTCAGTGCGTCGAAAAGGCCTGTATCCGAGATGTTTCCGCCGCCTTCGGTTTCATACGCCGAGACGTAGCGACATTCTCCGCCGTACGCAGCACGCGTGGCGATGGTTATCGCAGGAAGTACCGCCGCCTCGAAGAGCTTGGTGTCCCCCAGGTCGTACAACTCGACCGGCGCCAATTCGGCAAGCAGCAACCGGCGAATGTTGGCGCCCGCCTTGGTGGTCAGGAATCTGTTGGCGCACAACAACCCCAGCGCACCACCGGGGCACAGCAGCCGCGGCAGTGTCGCGACGAACGGATGCGTCAGATCGATCCGCCCGCGCAACCCGAACTGCTTGCTGAGCAGCTGCGCGGTGGCCCCACCCAACTGCTGGGTTCGCACATACGGCGGGTTCGTGATCACGGCATCGAACGATTCGGCCGCGAGCTCGTGGGAGGCCGTGAGGAAGTCCCCGACATGCCAGTCCACGCCGGAGCCCGCGTCCCGTGCCCGCGCCACCGCTAGCGCCGCCGCGTCCAGGTCGTACCCGGTCGACTCCACCCGAACCCCGGGCAGCCGAATCGCCGCCTCGTCCCGCAGAGCGAATAACAGCTCCCCGTCACCACAGGCCGGATCGAGCACCCGCAAGACCCCGAATTCCGGCCGCGGCACGTGCGTGAGCAGCCGCTGCGCCAGAAACCGCGCGAGCACCGGCGGCGTGTAGTGCCGACCGTGCCGCTTGCGATCCCGCGCGGCGGGGGCTCCGAAAGCCATGCGCTGGATTCTGCCTTGTCAGAGAGCTCATGACCCGGCAATGCCAGCACTCCATCCGACCGCCCAGTTCGACGGCGTCCCCAGGCTGCACCACCGCACCCGCACCCTCTTCGACATCCTCACGCGTGTCAGTACGGCAAGTCGGCGTGCGGGAACCTACAAACTGTGCGGCTGTCCACCGTAATGCCCCCGCTTCGCCAACATCCGCGGCCGTAGAACCTCGCAGCCAACGCTTCCGATCGCCGACGGCGACCCTTACGGCCACCATCTCCGGACCTCAACGCCCCGGTCTCCCGGCCGCGATACCCCCACAGCCGGCACCCTTTCGGCCGCTGCGCCCTCTCGACCCGACCCCAACGCCCGGAGCCCAGGCGTCGACACCATTCCGCCCCAAGCTTTTCGATGCTAGCGTTCAGTCTCAAAATAGAACCAAAATCGAGGAGCGAGATGACGACAGCGGATGTGGACACCGAGCAGTACGCGGCATTGACCAGGCTGCTCGACGAACGCTGGACCTGTCGGCAGTTCCGCGCCGATCCGGTGCCGCGCGAGGTCATCGAGAAGCTGCTGCGGGTGGCACAGCGCACCGCCTCGTGGTGCAACACTCAGCCGTGGCAGGTCGTGGTTACCGAGGGCGCAGGCACCGACCGCTTCCGCGAGGAACTGCTCGCACATATCCAAACCGCAACGCCTGAGCCGGATTTCGCGTTCCCCGCACAATACACGGGTGTGTTCCGAGATCGTAGGCGCGAATGCGGTCTAAAGCTGTACGACAGTGTCGGCATCGGCAAGGGCGACCGCGAGCAGACAATGCGTCAGGCGCTACGCAACTTCGAACTGTTCGACGCACCGCATGTGGCGATCGTGACCACCGAGGCCGATCTCGGCGTGTACGGCGCCGTCGACTGCGGCCTCTACATCGGCAACTTCCTGCTCGCCGCGCAGAGCCTCGGCCTCGGCGCGGCACCGCAGGCGGCGCTCGCGTCGTACGCCCCGTTCCTCCGCACCTATTTCGGCATACCGGACAACCGCCGGGTGGTCGCCGGCATCTCGTTCGGCTACCCGGACACCGAGCATCCGATCAACAGCTTCCGTACCTCTCGCGAGGATCTGGATCAGGTAGCCACCTGGTTCACCGACTGACCCGATTCGAGCAGTCCCGGGCCCGGCTCCGGAACCACATCCCGCGCGGTCAGATCCTTACCGCACACATCGCATTCGAGCCCCGCGTGCGCCTCACCCGTGCACCCCTGATGGGTGTAGCGCACCGGCGCACCATCGGGCGCCATGTACGTGTCGCCCCAATCCCGGATGGCCATCAGGATCGGGTAGATGTCATGCCCCTTCTGCGTGAGCCGGTACTCCTCGTACGCCCCCACCGCGGCCTTCTGCTTCACC
The DNA here is from genome assembly GCF_900269665.1 of Nocardia suismassiliense. Classification (GTDB taxonomy): domain Bacteria; phylum Actinomycetota; class Actinomycetes; order Mycobacteriales; family Mycobacteriaceae; genus Nocardia; species Nocardia suismassiliense. The sequence continues at coordinate 2,570,721 of NZ_LT985361.1, read as the reverse complement.
AGAATCTCGTGCTCGATCAGCCGATCCAGCCGGTCCTGCAACCGACTACGCGAGATCCCGAGCGCACTCTGAAACCCGTTGAACCGCCGAATCCCCGAGAACGCGAACTTCAGGATCAGCAACGTCCACCGATCGCCGAAGATCACGAGCGGCCGCGTGATGGAACACGGCACGTCGGCAAGCTCTTCATAGCGCACCTCCCGATGCTACCGACCGCCCGACCTCGCCCCACCGGACAACGACAGTGGGCCCCAGGAATATCCGGGGCCCACCGTTCGCGCTTCACATCAGAGCGGAATGTTCTTCAAGTGACTGGCTCGCGAGGGAGCGGCAGCCAACGCAGCGGCGATAATACTGCGCGTCTTGGCCGGATCGATTACCTCATCGACCACACCGATCGCAACCGCCCGCTCGACACCACCCGCAATGCGCTCGTGCTCAGCAGTAAGGCGCTCATGCAACGCCTCGCGCTCGTCATCGGGCGCCGCAGCCAGCGCCTTCTTGTGCAGAATGCCGACCGCAGCCTTGGCCCCCATCACCGCGACCTCGGACCCGGGCCACGCGTACACCGCCGTCGCGCCCAAAGCACGGGCGTTCATCGCGATGTAGGCCCCGCCGTAGATTTTCCGGGTGACCAGGGTGACCCGGGGCACGCGCGCTTCAGCGAACGCATGCAGCAACTTCGCACCACGGCGCACCACCCCTTCCCACTCCATGCTGACGCCGGGCAGGTACCCGGGAACATCGGTGAGCACGACGAGCGGAATACCGAAGGAGTTGCACAGCCGCACGAAACGCGCTGCCTTCTCGGCACTTTCGGAGTTGAGGCAACCACCGAGCCGGATCGGATTGTTGGCGAGCACGCCGACGGTGCGCCCAGCCAGCCGGCCGAGACCGGTGACGATGCTGCGCGCGTAACCGCCCTGCAGTTCCTCGAACGAGCTTTCACCGTCGACGTTGTCGAGCAGCTCGTGGATAATCGGCTTCACGTCGTAGGCGCGCTTGGCCGATTCCGGCAGCATCGCCTTGAGGTCGACGTCGCCGTGCTCGGCCGCGACCAGATCGAACTCGCCCTGTTCGGCGAACATCGACACCAGACGACGTGCGCGGTGCACCGCGTCGGCCTCGTCGTCGGCGACGATGTGGGTGACGCCGGACTTCTTGCCGTGCGTCGCCGGGCCGCCGAGGGTGGCCATGTCGACCTGCTCGCCGGTCACGCTGCGCACGACGTCGGGCCCGGTCACGAAGATGCGGCCCTCGGGGGCCATGATCACGATGTCGGTGAGCGCGGGACCGTAGGCGGCGCCACCGGCGGCGAAGCCGACGACCACCGAGATCTGCGGTACCAGGCCGGACGCGCGGACCATGGCCTCGAAGACCAGCCCGACGGCGTGCAGGGCCTCGACACCCTCGGCCAGGCGGGCGCCGCCGGAGTGCCAGATGCCGACGATCGGCAGGCTGGAATCGATGGCGGTGTCGATCGCGTCGACGATGTGCTTGCACCCGTCGACGCCCATCGCGCCACCCATCACGGTGGCGTCGGAGCAGTAGGCCACGGTGCGGACACCGTCTACCTCGCCGATAGCGGCGAGCACACCCGACTTGTCGCGCGGGTGGAGCGGAAGAAGAGTTCCGGGATCGAAGAAGCGCTGCAGTCGACCGAGCGGATCACGCGGATCAGACGCTGTGTCTTGTTGAAACGCGGGAGCAATGATGGTCATCGCGTTTTCTCCTCACCTGAACGAGTGCGCCGCAACCGCGGCTGCAGAATGTCGAACCCGGCGGGGCCAGGCCTGATGGCCCGATCCCGCCGGGGTCGCTGTGCAGTCGACCGGGCTGTGCGGTCAGGCGCCAGCGATGACAGCGTGCGTCACCGGGTAGCGCCCAGCGCAGACCGATTTCGATTCAGGCGGCTATGCCCGACCGAAGGCGAGCGCGACATTGTGCCCACCGAAACCGAAGGAGTTGTTGATCGCGTACTGGATCTCCTGGCGGCGTGCCTCGCCGTGCACCACATCCAGATCGATGGCCGGATCCTGGTTCTCCAGGTTCAGCGTCGGCGGGACGATGCCGTCCCGGATGCTGAGCACAGTGAGCACGGACTCGAGCGCGCCGACGGCGCCGATCGAGTGTCCCAGCGCGGATTTCGGGGCGTACACCGAAGCGTGCTTGCCAATCGCCAGGCTGATCGCGTTTGCTTCGGCGGTATCGCCGATCGGGGTCGCGGTCGCATGGGCGTTGACGTGGGTGATGTCCTTCGCGGTCAGACCAGCGGTCTGGATCGCGCGGGTCATCGCCCGTGCCGCACCGACGCCATCAGGAGCGGGCGCGACGAGGTGGAAGCCATCGGAGGTGATGCCGGCACCCAGCAGGCGAGCGTGGATGGTGGCGCCACGGGCCTTGGCGTGCTCTTCGGTCTCGATGACCATCAGGGCACCCGCCTCACCGAAGACGAAACCGTCGCGATCCTTGTCGAACGGACGCGAGGCACCCTTCGGATCGTCGTTGCGGGTGCTCATGGCACGCATCATGCTGAACGCCGCGATCGGCACCGCGTCGATGTAACCCTCGACGCCACCGGTGACGACCATGTCCGCATCGCCCATGACGATCATCCGCCATGCGTTGGCGATGGCCTCGGAGCCGGATGAGCATGCCGAGACCGGAGTGACCACTCCTGCCCTGGCCTTCAATTCGAGGCCGACAACGGCCGAAGGACCGTTCGGCATGACCATCTGCACAGCCAACGGCGAAATCTTGCGATAGCCACCGCTCTTCAGCTTGTCCACCGAGTCGATGAGGGCGTCGCCGCCACCCAACCCGGTGCCGATGGCCACACCCAGCCGTTCCGGGTCGACCTCCGGGCTGCCTGCGTTACGCCAGACTTCGCGACCGAGAACGGTCGCGAGCTGCTCGACGTACGCCATGCGCCGGCACTCGACTCGGGTCAGCAGGGTCTCGGGCCGAACCTTCAGGTGGCCGCCGATGCGGACCGGAAGGTCGTATTCCTCGACGAAGGAATCCTCGAGAACGTCGATACCGCTCTCGCCGTTGAGGAGTCCCTTCCACGTCGCATCGACATCACCAGCGATCGACGTGGTCGCCGCCAGGCTAGTGACGACGACGTTGGGGAAATTCCCGTTCAAAGTGGAAGGAGTGGTCACAGTGTCGGCCCTACTCGGCGTCGAACTTGGCCTTGAGCTCCGCGGCCGCGTCAGCGTTCTCGGCCTCGAGCTTCTGGATGTAGCCGACAGCGTCGCCGACCGTCTTCAGGCTGGCCAGATCCTCGTCCGGGATCTTCACGCCGTACTTGTCCTCGGTCTGCACCGCGATCTCGACCATGGACAGCGAGTCGATGTCCAGGTCATCGACGAAGGACTTCTCGATCGTCACCTCGGAGGGTTCGATACCCGTCACCTCTTCGATGATCTTGCCGAGTTCCTCGACGATTTGTTCCTGGGTCAGAGCGGCCACTTCGTGGCTCCCTTCTTGGTTCTTTGTAGGGCTCGTACTGTTTTCGGAACGAGACGGACGATGGTTACGTCCGCTCGGTCACAGCCGTGCATATCGATGCATGGCCGCGCAGGAAAGCTAGCCGGAGATGCTGACTCCGGCCAACGCGGGGAGGTCTTCCGGGGTCTTCAGGGCCAAGGTGCGCGTGCCCTTCAGTTCCCGTTTCGCAATGCCGACCAGGGTGCCCGCCGGCGGCAACTCTGCCACCATGGAAACCTCTGCCTGCCTTACGGTTTGGGTGCACAGGTCCCAGCGAACGGGCCGGGTGACCTGAGCAGCAAGCTTGGCGACCGCGTCGCGTCCCGAGGTAACCGGCTTGCCGTCGAAGTTCGACAGCAAAGTCCTGGTCGGGTCGTTCGGCACGATCTGCGCTATGGCATCGGTCACAGCCTCCTGGGCCGGTGCCATGTACGCGGTGTGGAAAGCACCCGCGACGGGCAACGCGCGAACCCGTGCCTTCTCCGGCGGGTTCGCGGCGAGTTCCGCCAGCGCGTCCAACCGGCCTGCGGCCACGATCTGGCCCGCCGCGTTGCGGTTGGCCGGAATGAGATCGAGTTCCGCGAGCCGAGCGAGCACGGTGGCCTCATCGCCACCGAGCACCGCGGACATGCCGGTCGGTTCCAACGCGCACGCCTTGGCCATCTCCGCTCCGCGGATGGCGGCCAACTTCACCGCGTCATCCGGGGAGATGACCCCGGCGACCGCGGCGGCGGCGAGTTCACCGACCGAGTGCCCGGCGACGATGGTAGCGGCCGGAAGTGAATCCGTGGGGATTTCCGCGTAGGCGAGCAACGCGGCGGCCACGACGAGCGGCTGGGTCACGGCGGTATCGGTAATCTCTTCCGCCGTCGCGGTGGTGCCGAGGCGAACGAGATCCAGGCCGGAGGCCATGGACCAAAGGATAAGCCGGTCAGTCGCGCCAGGGAGATCGAGCCAAGGCGCGAGCATGCCGGGAGTCTGGGACCCCTGTCCAGGGGCGAACAACGCGATCACACCCCTAAGAGAACACTGTGAGGCGCCTCGCAGGAGATGTCGACGCGAATGAAGCTTGCCCTCGCGTTTTGTGGGAGTCCCACAAAAGGCCACGTGAGTCGTCCGGATCGAACAAGCCACGGATTCCGTTACAGGCCCTCGCCACCCGATGCGAAATGAGTGGCCTCTGGGGTTGGTGTTGACGTTTCGTTACGGGTTCGTGTCAAACGACCCACTGTTGCGGCGATCCGGAGCACATACGCGTCCCGCGGGTTCATCGGATCACGACCCGTGATTTCGGCAATCCGTTTGAGGCGGTAGCGAACGGTATTTGGATGGACGTACAACTGACGCGCACACGTCTCGACCGCTCCACCGCAATCCAGATAGGCCTCGAGAGTGTCCGCCAGTGACGATCCCGCCGAGGCCAACGGAAGGACAAGATACTCGTTCAACGCGTCGATCGCAGCTCGATCGCCGAGCAACGCGCGTTCGGGCAGCAATTCGGTCGCATGCACCGGGCGTGGCGCGCCCCGCCAGCCCACCACGGCCTCCATCCCGGCCAACGCCTCGACCGCACTGGCGTGCGCGGCGCCCAGCGTGCGAGTAGTCGGGCCGATCACCACCGGGCCATCGGAGAAGACCTCGGCCAGCAGGTCCGCGAGAAACGGCGATATATAAGAGGACTCCCCGAGGTGGCCGCTCACCACCATCACCAGCCGGGTGCCCTGTACTACCGCGAGTGCGGCCCGGCCGTGCCGTGCCGCGATGGCATGCACCGAACCCACCGACGACACACCCTGCTCGCCGGGCGGCGTGCCGACCAGCACGGTGGCCGGCGCGGTGGCATCCCAGTTCAACGTGGCAGCCCGCGACAGCATGTCCGGGCCGGTATCACCACGCACCACGGCGTCGACGACGAGCGCCTCCAGCCGGGTGTCCCACGCGCCGCGCGATTCGGCGGCGCTCGCGTACACCGAGGCGGCGGCGAAGCCGAGCTCACGCCCGTACCGCAACACCGCCTCGGTGAGCGCGACCAGCTGCCGGTCGTTGCGCGCCAGCGCGGGCAGCCACTGTTCGAAGAACTCCATGGCCACCCGGACCATGTCCACGGTCTGGCGCAGCGTCAACCGCCGCGCCAGATCCTGCGGAATCACCTGGAACGCATCGAGACTGAACCGGATATCGCTGTCCGGGTCCTGCAGCCACTCCAGGAAGTTCACCACCGCGGTCTGCACCAGCATCTGGACACCGGCGCGTTGCGCGGCATCCAGATCGGCGAAGAACGGCAACCGATCCTGCATCGACCCGACCGCCTCCGTCGAGAGGCGCCCGGAGAACTGCTTCACGCGTTTGAGCAGCGTGTCCGGGAGGGGATCGCGGGTTTGCCGGTTCGGGGAGAGCGCGCCCGTCGGCAGATACACCTCGTGCTCGGAAGAGCCCTCGGAGATCCGTCGCGGCCGCGGCGGTTTACGGTCCACCATTCAATCGTCCGCTACTCGCCGTCCCCATCGGAACTCGGCGCGTTCTTCGGCGCGGCGTCGACGTCGTCGATGCGGTACTTGGACGCCGCCTCGATCACCTTGGCACCGTCGATCTTTCCAGCCTTGGCGAGGCCCGAAAGGGCTGCCACCACGATCGATTGCGCGTCGACATTGAACACGCGACGAGCGGCGGCCCTGGTGTCGGAGAACCCGAAGCCGTCGGTGCCGAGTGTGATGAAGTCGCCCGGCACCCACTTGCGCACCTGGTCCGGCACCGCACGCATCCAGTCCGTCGCCGCGACGTACGGGCCCTCGACGCCGGACAGCGCCTCGGTGACGTACGGGACGCCGTGATCCTCGTCGGGGTAACGCAGTGCGGCGATCTCGCGGCTCAGCGCCTCCTTGCGGAGCTCGCCCCACGAGGTCACCGACCAGACATCGGCCTGCACACCCCAGTCCTCGGCAAGCAGCGCCTGCGCGCGCAGGCCGTCCGGCACGGTGACGCCGGAGACCATGATCTGGGCGCGCACGTCACCCTCTCCCCCGCGCTTGTACAGGTAGAGACCCTTGAGCAGGCCGGCGATGTCGACGCCTTCCGGCTCGGCGGGCTGCTGGTACGGCTCGTTGTAGAGGGTGATGTAGTAGAAAATGTCCTCGCCGCCGAAGCCGCCGTCCGCCTTGCGGGTGTCGGTGCCCGGCAGCGCGTAGGGACTCGGTTCCGGGGTGCCGCCGCCGTACATGCGACGCAGGCCGTCCCGGATGATGTGCGCGATCTCGAAGGAGAACGCCGGATCGTAGGTCACCACAGCCGGATTGGTGGAGGCGAGCAGCAGCGAATGGCCGTCGTTGTGCTGGAGCCCCTCACCGGTGAGCGTGGTTCGCCCTGCGGTTGCGCCGAGCACGAAGCCGCGCGCCAGCTGGTCCGCGGCGGCCCACAGACCGTCACCGGTGCGCTGGAAACCGAACATCGAGTAGAAGATGTACAGCGGGATCATCGGCTCGCCGTGCGTCGAGTACGAGGTACCCACCGCGGTGAACGACGCGGTCGAGCCTGCCTCGTTGATGCCCTCGTGCAGGATCTGCCCGACGGCGCTCTCTTTGTAGGCAAGCATCAACTCGGCGTCGACCGATGTGTACAACTGGCCGTTGCGGTTGTAGATCTTCAACGAGGGGAACCACGAGTCCATACCGAACGTGCGGGCCTCGTCGGGGATGATCGGGACGATCCGCTTGCCGATCTCCTTGTCCCGCAGCAGCTCCTTCATCAGCCGCACCAGCGCCATGGTGGTGGCCACACTCTGCTTGCCCGACCCCTTGCGCACCGACTTGTACGCCTCGTCGCCGGGCAGTTGCAGCGGCTTTGCCGTGGTGCGGCGTTCGGGCAGGAACCCGCCCAGCGCCTTGCGGCGATCGAGCATGTACTGGATCTCGCGTGACTCCATGCCCGGGTGGTAGTACGGGGGCAGGTACGGATCCTTCTCCAGCTCGGCGTCGCTGATCGGAATCCGCTGCAGGTCACGGAAGTCCTTGAGATCCTGCAGGGTCAGCTTCTTCATCTGGTGCGTGGCGTTGCGGCCCTCGAAGTGCTTGCCGAGGGTGTAGCCCTTGATCGTCTTGGCCAGGATCACCGTCGGCTGACCCTTGTGCGCCATCGCGGCCGCGTAGGCGGCATACACCTTGCGGTAGTCGTGGCCGCCGCGCTTGAGGTTCCAGATGTCCTGATCGGACAGGTCCTGCACGAGCGCCTTGGTGCGCGGGTCACGGCCGAAGAAGTGGTCGCGGACGTAGGCGCCGTCGTTGGCCTTGTAGGTCTGGTAGTCGCCGTCGGCGGTGGTGTTCATCAGATTCACCAGCGCGCCATCGCGATCCGCGCCGAGCAGCGCGTCCCACTCACGACCCCAGATCACCTTGATGACGTTCCAGCCCGCGCCGCGGAAGAACGACTCCAGTTCCTGGATGATCTTGCCGTTGCCGCGCACCGGGCCGTCCAGCCGCTGCAGGTTGCAGTTGACCACGAAGGTCAGGTTGTCCAGGCCCTCCAGCGCCGCGACGTGTGCGAGACCGCGCGACTCCGGCTCGTCCATCTCACCGTCGCCGAGGAACGCCCACACGTGCTGATCGGAGGTGTCCTTGATGCCGCGGTCGTGCAGGTAGTGGTTGAACCGCGCCTGGTAGATGGCGTTCATCGGGCCGAGACCCATGGACACCGTCGGGAACTCCCAGAAGTCCGACATCAACCGCGGGTGCGGGTACGACGGCACCCCGTGGCCGGGGCCGCCGTGGCTGTACTCCTGCCGGAAGCCGTCGAGCCGGTCGGTACCGAGCCTGCCCTCGAGGAAGGCGCGCGCGTAGATACCCGGCGAGGCGTGACCCTGGATGAAGATCGAATCGCCGCCGCCGGAGTGATCCTTGCCGCGGAAGAAGTGGTTGAAGCCGACCTCGTACAGCGCCGCCGAGGACGCGTAGGTCGAAATGTGGCCGCCCACACCGATGCCGGGACGCTGGGCGCGATGCACCATGATCGCGGCGTTCCAGCGGATCCAGGCGCGGAAGCGCCGCTCCACCTCCTCGTCGCCGGGGAACCACGGCTCGTTCTCGGTGGGGATGGTGTTGACGTAGTCGGTAGACGTCAACGCGGGGATGGCGACACGGCGTTCACCGGCCCGCTCCAGCAAACGGAGCATGAGGTAACGCGCTCGGCCGGGGCCCTCACGATCGAGCATTTCATCGAACGACTCGAGCCATTCGCTGGTTTCCTCCGGGTCGATGTCCGGTAGGTAGGACGCCACCCCTTCGCGGATAACCCGAACACGCTCGGTCGGCTGGGCGATCGATCCGTTCGGATCGCGCCCGGCCGGAGCGGCGGAGTCGGATCCAGCGGGTTGCGCTGGAGCGGAAGAGTGGATCAGGTCGGTCAAATCTGCTCCTCGTACAGGGGTGGACATGCGGATAGCGTCGGTATCCCCGAGTGGATTCGCGTGGGTTTGCGTACCACTCGTTTACGTAAGGTCGGGGCGCACCCTCCATCCTTGCCGATGGTGTGCCCCAGGTCATCATGTCAGCAGGAAATCCAGTACCGTGCGCTGGGCAACATGAGCCCAGGCCGCTGTAGTTTTCGAGCGCCGGCGAGGCGCACGTCATACGGGAGGACGATGAAGACGCTGGACCCGCGCGGGTTCGGATTGGTGTGCGCGACCGGAGCGGTCGTCGTCGGCTTGGTCGTGGCCGGCTGCGCGAACCGGGTCGAGGGCACAGCCAATCCCAACACCGCAGATCTAGCGGCCTACAAGACCGAGGCAGCGGCCTCGTCGGCCGCGGCAACCTCGTCCAAGCGCGCTGCGGCGCAGACGAAGGCGATCACCGACAACTGCAGCCAGTTCCCGACCACCACCGGTGTCGGGGTCTCCAAGTACAACGAATTCGTCGACGCGCACGACGCCAACGCGCCCGACTATGCCGCCAAGCGAGAGCTCGCCGCGTCAACCCTGGATGACGCCGCGAACAAGGTGGAGACCGGAGTCAACACCGCCAAGGACTCGCTGCCCGGCGAGTTGGCCACAAAATTTACCGATTACGTCACAGCGGCCCGGGCGCTCTCCGGGGAGACCCGCCGGATGACCTACACCGCACCCGTCGGGCCGCTCAACGAGGCAAGTAGGCGGGTCAACGACGCGCGCAACGCCGTCCGCGACGCCTGCCCGAAGCGCTGAAACGGTCCGTGACACAACATTGTCACGCGACATTCCGGGCCATTTTCTTCCGATCGGCTTGCGCTGGCGGCCATAACCATGTTCGCTTGCAACTACCTATTGTCGGGAGTTGAGGAGGACACCACCGTGGTCGCCGCGGCGGACGCGCAGAACTACGCTCAGAAGCTTGGCATTACACACGGCTTGGTTGTCCAGGAATTGGGCTGGGACGAGGACGTCGACGACGACTTGCGAGCCGACGTCGAGGAATCCATCGGCAGCGACCTTGTCGATGAGGATTCCGATGAAGTAGTCGACGTCGTGCTGCTCTGGTGGCGTGACGGGGACGGTGATCTGGTCGACGCACTCATGGATGCGATCGGTCCGCTTGCCGACGAAGGCTTCGTCTGGGTACTCACGCCCAAGACCGGACATCCAGGCCATGTCGAACCAAGCGAAATCGCTGAATCCGCACCCACCGCCGGTCTGACTCAGACCTCGGCGATCAGCCTGGGTACCTGGGCGGGCAGCCGCCTGGTCCAACCGAAGGCGCCCTCGAAGCAGCGCTGACCCACCTTTCGCTATGGTGTCGCCGGGCGGTGATCGTGCCGCCCGGCGGAAACCCGACACGATGGAGGATTTGCGATGCCGCTCGAAGTTGGCACGGTCGCGCCGGATTTCACGCTCAAGGATCAGAACAACCAGGACGTCAGCCTGTCGGACTACCACGGCAAGAAGAACGTCCTGATCGTCTTCTACCCGCTCGCCTTCACCGGCATCTGCCAAGGTGAACTGTGCAAGGTGCGCGACGAACTCCCCAAGTTCCAGAACGACAACGCGGAGATCCTCGCCATCTCCGTCGGCCCGCCGCCCACCCACAAGATCTGGGCCGCCGAACAGGGATACACCTTCCCCCTGCTGTCCGACTTCTGGCCACACGGTGCCGTAGCCCAGGCCTACGGCGTCTTCAACGAAAAATCCGGCTACCCCAACCGCGGCACTTTCGTCGTCGACCGCACCGGATTCATCCGTTTTTCCGAGATGAACGGCCCCGGAGAGCCCCGTGACCAGGCGGCTTGGGAGAAAGCGCTCACCGCGCTAGATTCATAACCCGGTCGGTAACGACAAGGGCGTATAGCTCAGCGGTAGAGCTCTGGTTTTACACACCAGCGGTCGGGGGTTCGAACCCCTCTGCGCCCACTTCGCTCGTTGGCGAATCCTGCTCGCGAAATTTCGGAGTTGTTCTCGCAGCCATGGCCACCGCCAGGCCCGCCCAGACCGCGACGCTGCTCTCCCGCGCCCTCAACGATTCCAAGCTCGGGAACATCCCGAAGGCCATGCCCTCCGAGCTGGCACGACCAGGGACAACCAGCACGATCCATCAGCGCCACGTCAACTCCCGCCGGTGCAGCCCATCGATCCGCGAAAGACCTTCACGCTCAGCGTGGCCGGGTCCGCAGTGGGCCGGTTCATCACCGAGGCCATCTGGAAGATGTGGGACCGTCGGCGAGCCGCCGAGGATCGAGCGGTCGCGGCTGGAGTACATCCTGACGTTGCGTTCCATCGCCGGAATCTGGCGCGATCACCCGGATCACCAACCGGATCAGGCCGGTCCGGACCCTCGATCCTGACCGCCGATAAGGAAATGAAGTTGGAGCCCAGAACGCATTGATTGGTTCAGGGTGAGGTTCGCGTCCTCCAATGCTGGGACTCGCCGTGCCCATCCGTCCCTACCAATTGAAACGAATACCGAGCCGTACGGTCAGTGGGATAGCACCGTCTCGGCGCACACCGCCTGGCCGAGCCAGGCGCTCCCCCTCCCCGCACGATTCGCAGGTAGCTCTCCTTCATCCGCTATGCCGATATTTAGGAGGTCATCGTGAAAATCCTCGCGTCCGCCGCATGCATGTCCCTTACCGTCATGGCGGCAGCGCTAGTCGGAGCTGGCACCGCCGATGCAGCCCCGACCGAAGCTGACAAGTGCCACGCAAAGACAACGACCGCCAAAGCGTTCGAGAAGTGCTTGAAGTCGGACAACACCGATACAGGCAAACCGAGGCATCCCAGCCATCCTGATGATGACGACGATCCCGAACCGCCATCAGGTCGAGGAGAACGCCCAGGAGGCGTGGAGCCTCCTCGGCCAGAATCAGCCCCGCCCGGCCGGGAGGGCCATCCACGCGACGACGACGGCATAGACATGTGATTAGGGCACACTGCGCGTGGCCGGCCGCGCGCAGTATTTGCCTCACGCAATCCAGGTTGAAGACCTAGCCGATCGGTGTCTTCTGCTGTCCAGAAACCGACAGCTGTACGAAGCGAACGAACCGCCCATCCGCAGCTACCGGGTGGAACGAATACCTCGCCGTACGGTGAGGTCGGCCCGACCTTCCTTCGAGCGAACGGGATAGTCATGCATTCGAACTTTCGTGTTCCAGTCCGCGTGTTCGCAGCCGCGGCCATCGCGGTGTGTGTGTCCGTAGTTCCGGCCGGCCTTGCGGCGGCGCAAGAGTTGTTTCCGGCTACTCCGGCAGACGAACAGCTGTGCGAAGAAGAGGCAGCTGCCCAGGCCAAGAAGCTTGGAAAGGCTCGGTTGGAGCAGCGTTCCGGACCGCAAGTGACGTGCTTCTTTACCGACGGCACCGAGGAGGTGCTCGCGCGCAAGGACGGAAGCTCCTGTTTGCTCGCCGACGGCGAAAAGAAGGGTCGCGTAGACGAGGGTAAGTGCAAGCCCATAGCTGCTAAAGCCAAGCCTCGGCGGTAGCAGCCGCGGGCGGGGGGCGATTCGATGTGTCCTGGTGTCGATAAATTGTTCGTTTGTTGAACACCGGACCCGTCCGGTCCGAATCGCCAGGGACGACCGTCCCGGGGCGGTGTTCAACAAACGTGTCGAAAACGGTTGGTGTTCAACAAGTCCTGTCGGACCTTTCTTGTACAGCCCGGGACATGACTCCGCACTCAAACCCGCAGTTCGTAGATGACCCCTTTGACTGGAAGAACCCCGACGCGGGACTTGTTGTCACAATCGCCCGGCCGAAGACGCCATGGCGAAGCACTGACGATGCTGTCGTGCTTGTGCTTGATCGCCACCAGACCTCTGTTGAGGTCCAGTGGCGTGCCACAGCCCGAGGGTAGAGCCTGCTCATAACTCCGGAGAGAGCCACCTGCTTCCCAAACCCGGCGGCCCGCTCCGGGCGTTGAACGTGGAGCCGCCGGATCGTGTCGTTCAGTTCAGCTCTGCGTCCCGCGCTGCTTCGATCTGTTGTGGCGGTTCATGGTTCGTCATATCCAGGGGTGCAGGCCCGAGTCCGAGGACCCAGGCGGTGGTGACGCTGCGGAGTCGGTCGCGGAGGTGTGAATCTTCTACGCAGTCGATAAGCTGGAGTGCTTGGCTGAGGACTCGGTCGGATTGGATGGCTTGGTGGATCAGCGCGGCTTGGTCAGTTAGGTGTCGGCGAGCCTTGTTCGCATGGACGGTGAACGCGCCGCTGATGGTGGTGATCAGTAGTCCGCCGAGGCCGGCGAGGATGGGCATGTAGACGCCTCCGTCGGCGGTTCTGGCGTTCACGATGGCGAGGCACGCGCCGGTCAGCAGGATCAGGGCGCCGACGGAGGTGAAGAAGATCGCGCAGCGGAACGTGGCATGGGCTTGCGAGAGAGCTTGCTGAAGGAAGTCCGACCAGAAGCCCTGATGCTGCGTTCCGGGATCCGCAGGTTGTTCAGGCGCCGGCGTGGCCGCAATGTTGACTTGCGCGTGGTCGCCGGTGATCAGGACCCGCTGGAAGCTGGTCGCGTTGGTCCGCACACGTTTGAACGCGGCGTCCCATGGTTTGACGTCCGCGATCCCTAGTGCGCGCACCATCGCCAGAAACGAACGCCGGCTGCGCGGGATCTGTTTGCCGACAAGGACGCTCATCACCGTGGTCTGGGAGATGCTTGCGCGCCTTGCGATCTCGGCCATGCTGAGGTTGACCTCGATCTGGACGTGGCACAGGGCGCGGGCGAGTTCGTCAGCGGTCTGCACGGTCGCGAGCGATGCCCGATCCGATGGTACGAATCCCATCCCGGTCATGGTTTCACCGAACTGTCGGAAGGGCGCGGGTGTGACGCCGCTGTCCGGCTGATCGTTCTCCACCGGATGCCTCCGATTCGAGGTTGCGCGGCGACCTACGGCTGATCCGCCGGCGGCGGCGACCGCGGCCGAGTCGTCGCCGATCAGCGCCCAGGCTGACGGGCCGGACACGATCAACGCCAGGGCAAGTACGGCGGTGACGCGCCGGGAGTTCCCCGCGGAGACATGCCAGTTGCGGAAATCTGGATCTTTCGCTTCTCGAGGGTGGTGCGAGACCATAGGGAGGTCGGGCCCTTTCTGAGTCGGCCGGAACCGTGGTGGACCCGCACCGTCGCCTTCGAAGTTGCGATGCGGGCCCGCCTGGACGCCCGCCATCTCGGCGACCGCACCGCTAATCCAAGGACCGAGAGTATTTCTCCGTCTATCCCCGGCCAGTCCCAGCTCAGGTTCTGACCTGGCGGTGCGGAGAATTTCTTCGCCGCCTCCCGGAGATTGTCCGAGCGGAGCTCTACTATGAGCCGCGCAGCAATCCTGATGAAGAAAATTCAATGCCTGGAGGAGCCGTGTCGAGGGACCACCAAAGCGCCGGACATCCTCTTCGCATCGACCCCGATCAATTCTCGAAGAGCCTGCCCGAGCCGACGCGGATCCTGAATGCCGAGCTGAACAAGCTGATCAGCGCCGCGGGACTGACCCGCAAGCAAGCCGTCATGATGGGCGGGCTCGACCTCACCGACAAACAGTGCTCACGCCAAATGGGTGAACGCCGCGCGGGCCCGACTCCCGAGCTGTTCGAGGCGGTCCTCACCGCCGCGGCCCACGAACTCCGGCGCCCGCTCGAGGAACTCGGCCGGACCTACAGACCGATGCTGGCCGCCGCCCAGGCCGCAGCAGCCGGGTCCACTCCGCCGGCCAACCGGGTAGTCCCCGATACTCCGGCAATTGTCCCGGACCTCGCCGCACCTCATACTCCCGCTCCGGCGGACACGCTCGTAGAGAAAACAGCGTGGCTGGCCAATCTGCTGGTCGCCAATGAGGAACGGCGTGCGGCCGCGCAGCTCGGTGCCGTCTTCGGCCAGGACAAGGCGCAGCTGGTCGAGACATTGGTCAAGCTCGGCGCCCTCGACCCGGGCATGGTCGCAGCCTTGCTCGAAGAAATCCGTCGGCGCGACGGAGCACCGCGCAGCACCGGTCTACTCGACGAAATCAGAAAGCAAGACGAGCGGATCGGCACCCGGATTGCCGCGGTCCCGCTAGGCGAGGAACTCGGACGCCAACCCACCATCCTCGAGAGCGATCCGGCGCGGGTATTCGGGCTGCGCATGGCCGCACTGATCCGGAACGGCCACATCGACCAAGCACGGCGCGAAACCGTCGCCCGCGCCGAGGAACTGGCACGCGGCACGCACAACGACAGCGTCCTGGCCGGGATCATCGAGGGCAACGTTGCCGGCCCGTCCCTGGCCGACACGCTGCTGACGGTCATGGCCGAGGACAACTGCGCGGAAATGCTGCTCTACCTCGTGCAGCTGCTACGTCATGTCCGGGCTGCCGAGCGGTTCGATCTGCTGTGCAGCCTCGACGAAGCGCTGAGCCCGGAGATGCGTGGCACCATCGTGCGCCTACTCGGCAACAACGAACGCCTGCCCAACAACCGGGACCTCGACAGCCCGGAATTGCGCGACTTCGCCACGTTCATGAAGACACTCCGCGAAAACTTCCACCGCCTGATCGCCGTGATCACCGACGAGCCGATCATCACCTTCCCGGATCTGGCCGCCGGGCATCTCGTGGAGTCCATTCCCAATTTCGAACCGGTCCTCGGCGGGATGGTCACCTACCAGTTCGAGCGAACCGTGCAGCTGCTGGCCCGCTCCCTCACGGACTGGAACTCCCGCGTGCAACAGTTCGATGGATATCTTCACTCATATCCTCCCGTCACCGCGCTCGCCCGAGCGGTCCTGGGTCTGGCCACCGCACCACGACTGACTGCAGCGATGCTCACCCGCCACCCCGCCAGCGCAGCGCTGCTGTTCGACGCGATGCAAAACGTGGACGATCTCCGGTTCCCGGTGCTCCTCGCCGATCTCACCACCAATCACGTCACCACCGACACTCTCGCCCGTCTCGCCCTCGACTCCGACAAAGAACCGCAGCGCCTGCGGATCTTCGAGAAGCTGGTCAAGGACAACCCCCTCGACGCCGACACGATCATGCGCCGCATCGCCGCCGAATACTCCGCCGAAATCCTGCCGGTCCTAGCCAAGTCCGGCCAGGACGCGCCCCGCTTCACCGAGCGCATGATCGAACTGCTCAACGATCCACGCACCCCCGGCACATCCTCGCGGCGAGCCCCAACCCCCAGCGCCCTCCCCCTCTCGAAACTCCCCAGCGCCCACCGCACCTCACCACCGAACCGAGAAACTGGATGACATCCCTCAGCAAACAACTCAACGCCGCCGACGAAATCGACGGCCGCCGCTGACCGCAACGCATCGACGTCCTCTGCGGTTACCCTACGATCCGGAATTGGGCGCCAATCATCAATAGCTGGTGTTGGTGTTCAAGCGCCGCCGCACAGTCCGAGACCGCTCCCAAGTGGTCAGATCGGTGACGGCCTGATGCGATGCCTTGTCGATCTTCGGAGAAGAATAAAGCCCGACCCGCACTGCGGAGTCGGGCCCGATTCGAGATTTTCCTCCTGCGAGGATGCCAGCCTGTCGCTACTAATTACACGGCGTGGCCATCACTGTCCCATCGGCAGCGCGTATCACCTCTGGGCTCATGATATCGCGGACACCAATAAACGACGTCATCGTCTTCTTGCGCTTCCCCCTCTTCCTCTATCAGTTTGAGGAACTGGTCAGTTTTGTCCTTGAAAAAACGCCTCAACCCCTCTTCGGTAGCGCAACACGACTTTATATCTCCCTTCAATTCTACAGCCACATCTTTCACTACTCGTGCGTAATCTTCGATGTTGCTGCATATCTCGACGCGAGTCTCCGGAGTGAGTCGATACTCATCGAAGAGATAATGGCGAGCCACCTGCGGAATGCTCGTGTTTCCCCCTTTCAGCTTATACGGAGAACGTTCTTCGATCCGTTGATATTCACTGTACCAACGGTGAGTACGCAGAGCACGCCCTCCGTCTTCGCAAAAATGCTCATGTATCGCGAGGGCGATGCGCTCTTCTCGCTCGTCATCGGTTTCTGCGGTCGCGGCTGGACAGCCGACGATTAAAATCGTGCCCACCGTGGTGCAGGCGCCCACCAGCAAAGCCCAGCGTGATCGAGCAGCCTTTCGCATCTTCGTTCCTTTCCTGGAAGGAGCGGCCATCAATGACATGCCCGATATACGCATCCAAGTCCTGTCGTCGTGGAGGCGGTTGGAAGTCCAACTCGTTGCGGTATTCGTTGCCGCGATGCCTGCGGATGGATCGGCCGGCGATTGCTGGGTGGACCCCAATCCTGGCTGCGCGGTTGCCTATCGCTATTCAGCCTCGAAGCCGGCTGGACTCCATGATCTCGGGCAACAGCTTGTCGTAGTCCTCGACCGACACCGCAGGATCGAGATCGCTGAGCGCAACGCGCTGCCAGGACCGCGCGATCAACGATCGCGATGGCATAAGGGTGGTGCCCCAGTACGGCCTGCACACTGTGGGCACCATCCTCGGCGGCCTCGAATTCGACCCGTGCGTTCGCCTTGCCCGCTATCGCACAACCGCTCGTTCATCGGTCATGGCCCGCAGGTAAGGGCACTCTTCGGCGGGGTTGCCATCCGGGCAAGTCAGAAGATGCTCGAGCAGTGACTTCGCGGCGGTCAGGCGGGCCTGCTGTTGTTCGATCTCGTCGAGCCGGCCGAGCACCGCCTGCCGCCATTCGTGATTGCGGGCGGAGAGGACCGCGCGGATCTCGTCTAGGTTCATCAGTCCGGTTTCTCGCCACAGCTGGATGAGGCCGATTCGATGTAATTCGTTGCGACCGTAGAGGCGCCAGCGGGATCGGCGCTGCGCCGGGCGGAGGAGTCCGCGCTGCTCCCAATAGCGCAGGGCTGATTCCGCGAGGCCGAATCGTCTTGCGGCGGTGCCGATTCCGACCAAGTCCTGGTCTGGTCGGCGGTCTGCCGGTTGGGTGTCGTCCATCTCGACCGCCGTTCTTGT
Organism: Nocardia suismassiliense; assembly: GCF_900269665.1. GTDB lineage: Bacteria > Actinomycetota > Actinomycetes > Mycobacteriales > Mycobacteriaceae > Nocardia > Nocardia suismassiliense. Next base: position 2,552,832 of record NZ_LT985361.1, on the reverse strand, counting down.
CGTCGTAGGTCTTGATCTCTAGCCGACTTCAGATGCTTTGGTAGGCAAGCCTAACGAAAGTACGGAGCGGCGGCTGCCGCCTGCGAGGGAGAGGTCATTATGGTGCACATCGAGTATTGCGAAACCGTCATCATCGGCGCGGGACAGCAGGGGTGCGGAGTGGCCGCCTCGCTGCAGGAGATTGGGCACGCCGCGGTGGTCGTGGAGAAGGCCGAGGTCGGTCATGCCTGGGCGCATGAGCGGTGGGACAGCCTGCTGGTAGGCAGCGGTAACCGAACCATCCAGCTTCCCGGCTGGGCGTACGACGGCGCCGATCCCGACGGAACCATGTCGGGCCGTGAGCTGGCCCGGCATTTGCGCCGCTACGCGGTGGAGCGAAAGCTCCGGGTGTTGCAGCACACCGAAGTTCGGGCCGTCGAGTGCCCGTCGGAGGTGTCGGATCGCGACGACGTCCGGTTCCTGACGCACCTGTCGACCGGTGCGGTCTTCGAATCTCGTAACCTCGTTGCGGCGGTGGGCGGCTACGCCAAACCCCGGCTACCGGACTTCGCGCCCGAGGTCGATCCGGCTATCCGCCAAGTGCATTCGCGCGACTATCGCAATCCCGCTTCGCTGCCCGATGGTGCCGTGCTCGTGGTCGGGGCCGGCATCAGCGGACAGCAGATCGCGGACGAACTCGCCGATGTCGGACGGAGCGTATTCCTGTCGGTCGGTCGCCACCGGGTCTTTCCGCGGCACTATCGTGGCCGGAGCATCCACGAATGGATGTACATATTCTCGCTGTACGACGATTTCGTGGCGGCGGACGTCGGCACTGGCGACCCTACGAAGTTGCCGGGTCTGCCGGTGACGGCGGTGACGAACCGCGGTGCGGATCTCAACCTGGGCACACTCGCCGAAAAAGGCGTAACACTGGTCGGTTCCGTGCGCGCGGCGCAACACAACGTCCTCTCGGTGGACGACAATGTCGTCGCCATCGCGCAGGACTCCGGACGCTCGCTGCGCGCGATATTGCACAAGATTGATACCGGGATCCACCGGCGCGGATTCGTTGCGCCGGAACAGCACTCGCCGCCCGCGGTGAACATGCAACACATCACCAACTTCGGAAACAAACTCGATCTGACGCACCACGAAATCACCACGATCCTCTGGTGCACCGGATTCGGGCCCGACTATCGATTCCTGCCCAAGCAGGCGCTCGATGATCACGGAGTGCCCATCCAGGAGAAAGGCATGCTCGGTGCGCTGCCGGGGCTCTATTACGCCGGACTGCCGGACGGAAACTCACTGCACCTGACCGGAATTCCCGCCACCGTCGAGTGCGGGCGCTTCATCGCACGCCAGATCCATATCGACTCCGTCCCGCGATCCGGTACCTCGCAGTCCGTGCTTGTGCCGTAAGGCCGTTTCAACCGGCCTACCGGGTTCCGGCACAACGAATCCTGAGCTCAGATGCCGTTCCCGGTGCGCTCGTGTAGTCGCCGGCGACGCTCAGAAAAGATCCGGCGTCGCCGGCGGCACATCGTCGAGAAACGCACTCACCATCGGCGCGAGTACCGTTGTCTCCCCTGAGATTCCGATATGTGACGTCGCCGGCAGCATCACCAAGCGTGCGGCCGGAACCTTCTGCAGCATGCCCGACGCTGCCGCTTCCTCGTCACCGCCGCCGCGCAGTTTGAACATCGCCAGCGCATGCTCCGGCTTCACCGCATCCGCATCACCGACGATGACCATCGTCTTCGCGGGAATCGAACGCATCTGCGCGTCGCTGATGTTCTGGTCATTGATATTCAAGACCTTCATTTTTTCGAGGTAAGTGCCGAACGCCGCGGCGTCCGGCGTGTGCGCCATGAAGGCCTGCTCGACGGGCGTACCGGCAAACGCTGTGGCGCTGATACTCTCGATGCCCGCCAGCACCGCCGGGTACCAGCCGTCCTTGCGGTAGGTGGCGGACATCGAGACCAGCTTGTCGACGAGCGTCGGGTGACGGAGCGCGAGTTGCAGCGCGACTCCGCCGCCCTGCGAGTAACCCATCACGTCCGCGCGCTCAACGTTCAACGCGCGCAACAACTCCGCGGCGTCGTCGGCGAATTGCTCGTAAGACATCTCGCGGGAAGTGTCCGGGGTGCGGCCGTGACCTTGCTGGTCGAAGACGATCACAGCACGTTGATCCGCGAAGGCGGCGACCCACGACTTCATCGAGTCGGTGGCCATGAACGCGCCCGGGATAAGCAGCAACGGAGGCGTTTCCGACGAGCCGAGCTCGCCATACACTTCGTAGTAGAGGCTCAGACCGTTGATCGGCAGGTGACCATAGTTCGAAGGCTCAATCACGTTCTCTCCCAAGGCTCGGATGAATCGGCTCTTATCTGTAGACGACAGACGGCTACCGAAATCATCGCGCTCGGGATCCATGCACAGTGACCTTCCAGCGCTGCCCGATGCCGCGGGTGATCGCCAGCGGTCGCGCCCCGGGTCACCGCCGCGCCTCCGTCGACCCCTTCACCCACGCCGGGCCGGTCAGGAACCAGATGACGGTGATGAGCCCCAACGGTTGAATCACCTCACGAAGCGCGGCGGCCTGCTCCGCGTCGGCCACCGTCACCGACAGGCCGAAGCACACGGCCAGCGCGATCGCGGCCGCGACCAACCATTTGACGAACGATTTCGTCTCGTGCTGCACAGCTTCCGGCCCGCGCTTGGCACGTTTCGCCGGCCGCGGCGCACCCGCGAACCGGTAGGCGAACCAACCGTCGAGCCAGGCGATGGTCGATTTGCCGAAGACCACGGTCCAGCCGAGATAGATCCCCGCGAGCCGGTGCACACCGGTGACCTGTGCACCCTGGTACACATCGATCGCCACCGCGGCGACCAATGCCACGTCGATCAACGGAACCATCGCCAGCACAATCGAACTCGCCTGTCGCCAGCGCACCACATAGCGCAACAGCAGCCCGGTCGCCGCGAGCACCCAGAACGCGACCTCGCAGGTCAGAATTATGGTCACCATCATCGCTGTCACCGCACCTGTCGGAGTGTGCTCACGAAAGCAGAGTGATCATGGTCTCGCCGCCTGCCCGAGCCGTCGTCATCCTTTATGACGACTTCCGGTACGAGATCAGCCGATCACGTCCGGCGGGAACGGTGGCCGGTCGGCCAGCCGGACCACGACCAGCCGCGGACCGCTGCCGACCAGCGCGTCGCCGAGAGCCTTGGCCAGCAGGTGCGGTTCCGACACCTCGGCTGTGCGCGCTGCAGCGTGCCAGGTGCGGGCACGCCAACCTGCAACAACGGGCAGATGTTACCGATGCCATCGGGGAGAGCCACTCGCTCGCGCCGGGCCTGCTACGCCCTCCCCGATCGAAGCGCGATCTTGCCACAACCCTGACCCAGCCCCCAGCCGCCGACCACCCCCATTTCATCCGCGTGAATCACCTTGTGGCCGAGCCGAATTCAGCTGTTCTGCCCACCTGGTCCCGCTACAGCGTCGCCGTTCGGGCCGTAAAGCCGGGCGATATCAGGAGAATCGAGCCATTTGGAGTAGGTCGGCGACTTCGGCCAACCGTCGGGTGAATCCTGCCATTCCTCCTGGCGGCCCCACGGCAGGGTGTCGATCAACGCGAAGGTGTAGCTGAGCTGTTCGGTGCCGCGGCCAGTGGTGTGCCAAGTGCGGTAGACCTTGTCGCCGTCGCGGAGGAAGACGTTCACTCCGAACTCTCCGCCGGGCGGCGCGTCGACGTCCGCACCGAACGAGCTTTCCGACGAGGAGTACCAGTCCATTTTGTTGCCGACTTTTGCCTTGTACGCCAGCGCTTCTTCGATCGGTCCGTTGGTGACGATGACGAAGCGGGCATCGTAGGGCTCGAGGAAGCCGAGCCGTGCCCACTGCGATGTGAGCCCGGTACAGCCGCCGCACTGCCACTCCGCGCCGTCGGACCACATGTGGTGGTAGACGATGAGTTGGGAACGCCCGTCGAATAGGTCGACCAGCCGGACGGGGCCGCCCGGACCGATCAACGTGTAATCCGGCAGCTCGACCATCGGCAGCCTGCGGCGTTGCGCGGCGATGGCGTCGAGTTCACGGGTGGCGGCCTTCTCCCGGATACGCAGTTCGTCGAGCGCGGCTCCCCAAGTCTGCTGGTCGACGACTGGAGGGAGGGCTTTGATGGTCTGCTCAGTCACGGTTTCTCCCGAGGTTCGGATGAATCGGCTCTGATGTGTAGACGAGACACAGCTGCAGAAATCATCGCGCTCGGGGTCCGTGCTGGTAGCCTTTTCGGCTGGCCGAAGCCGGATCTCACCGTTTGGCGTAGTCGTCGAAACCCTGCCAATCGATCATGACGCACGGTTCGTCGCCGACCGTCCAGGCGTCGTGTCCGGGTGCGGCCATCATGAAATCGCCCGGGCCGTATTCCTGCTTCTCGCCGTCGTCCATGACCACCACCATGTGTCCTGACACGCAGTAGCCCATGTGTGGCGCTTGGCAGCTGTCGGTCTGCGCGATCGGCTTGACATGTTCCGACCAGCGCCAGCCGGGTTCGAAAATCGCCCGGCCCACCGCGCCGGCTTCGAGGTTGATCAGATCGAGCTTGCCCTTGCCGTCCTCGAAGGGGCGAGTCTCCTCGGGCGAATCAAAACTCTTGCGTACCAAACCAGACATGATTGTTCTCCTAGCCACTACGGGGCTATTACTAGTCACCGCTCTTCGAGGGTCGACCCGACGACGGTCTCCGCCGCCGACTCTTGGCGCGACACCCACCCCACCCGCGGTGCTGTCGTAACCTGCGTACACGTTCTGAATGTGACGCGCATCACAGACTACTCGGTATGGGCTCGAGCGCAATACCGGTGATGAGGACCGACGTGAGAACACCCCCTGAACTGTCGAGAGATTCAGGAGGTGGTTCTCAGCTGAAGATCTGCTTGCTGGGCTCGATCAGAGCGACGACCCGCTCCTCGTCGCGTCCATACGGAGTTCCGGTGTATTTGATTGCGAGGCGGTCGATGATCTCCCAGGCGGCGTCGCCTTCGATCCACTGGACGACCCGTCCCCGGATGGCAACCGACTGAAATAAGTTGTCGGCGGGGGTCATCGAGAGAGCCAGGCGGGGGTCGCGGTGCAGGTTGCGGGCTTTGCGGGTGGCCGGCCCGGTGAAGAGGGCGATGTGGTCGCCTTCGGTGCCGACGTAGACGGGGACGGCGTGCGGGGAACCGTCGGGGAGCAGGGTGGCCAGGTGGGCGTTGGGGGCGCCGTCGAGGATGCGGCGCACTTCGGGGTGCAGGGTCATCACTGGACCTCGTAGTGCAGATGGGTGACGCCGGGGGCCGGGATGGCTTCGATGAGGCGCAGTTGGACGTGTTCGGGGAGGGATTGGAAGAAGGGGCGGCCGTGGCCGAGCAGGATCGGGATCTGGTGGAGGACCACTTCGTCGACCAGGCCGGCTTGCAGAGCGGCGGTCAGGACGCCGCCGCCCATGAGGCTGACGTCTTTGCCGCCGGCGAGCTCGCGGGCGGCGGCGATGGCATCCTCGACGCCCGTGGTCACGAGGGTCTGCCGTTCGGAAACCGGGACGGGGCTGTGACTGAGGATGACCAATGGCGCTGTGGGATGGGGGCTTCCGCCGTTGAAATGTTCGGAGTCCTCGTAGGTATTGCGTCCGGCGACGACCGCGCCTACCCGCCCGGCCAAGGCGTCGAAGATTCGGACGCTCTGTTCGGCCAGCTTGAATCCGTCGAACACCTGGCTGGGGGTGTCGCCGTCGAAGTACCAGTCAAACAGCATTCCGCCGTCGCCGAGTCCGTGGCCGGCCCTGGGGTCGCGACCGGTGACGTAGCCGTCGACCGAGACCGAGTGGGCGGTGATGACCTTGCTCATCGCCGTGATCCTTTCTAAGTTCCTTCAAGAGACTCCAGAACCGTAGCAGGCATAGTTCCCTAAGGGAACCCCAATTGCTAGACTGTTTTCATGCAACGGACGAACTTCGGCGAGATGGCGTGCTCGATCGCGCGCACCCTGGATGTCATCGGTGAGCCGTGGTCGCCGTTGATCCTGCGGGATGTCTGGGTCGGGCTCACCCGGTTCGAGCAACTCCAGTCCGAGCTCGGCATCTCGCGCAAGGTGCTGACCGAGCGGCTGAACCACCTGGTCGAGCACGGCGTCCTCGAACGGCAAGCCTATGACCAGCGGCCACGGTACGAATATGTGCTCACCGAGAAGGGCACCGAACTGATCGATCTGCTCATCGTCATGACGGGCTGGGGCGACAAGTGGCAGTCGGGCACCGCAGGCCCGCCCGTGCTCTATCGCCACCACGCATGCGGTGAAATCAGCAATGCCGAACTGCGTTGCGCGCATTGCAATCAGCCGATGCACGCGAACGATGTCACCTCGCTCGCAGGTCCGGGCGGCGCTCAGTGAGTGACGAACGCGCGTAGGGCAGCACGTCGCCGTAGGCCGAGACCGGCTGTGCGCCAAGGCCGGAACGCGACCATACTGGCGAGTCGGCCAAACTTGTTGAATCTCAAAGTATCCCACCCCTGAAATCACTATCATCCGAATCGTGAGCTTCCCTGAGTCGATCGTGCAGGCATTGCATGCCGAACCGGGAAAAGTGGTGGTCGAACACGGATCTCGCGCCGTCACCCGAGGTCAGCTGCTCACGATGATGGGCACGATCGCCGCAGGTCTGCGGAAGTCAGGGCTCGGCCCGGGCAGCGGCGTGGCCATGGTTTTGGACGTCAGTGCCGAGTCGCTGGCCGCGTATCTCGCGGCATTTACCCTGGGCTGCCGCGTAATCGGCGTTCGTCCGGGCCTGAGCGAACGACAGCAGCGGCACGTACTGACCAACGGAGTCGACGCAGTCCTGGACGACGAACAGGTGGCGACCCTGCTGCGAAGTCCGGCCGAGCCGTTGACAATCGAAGCGCGACCGGACGACTTCGCCCGGATCTGCTACACCAGCGGCACCACCGGCCTGCCCAAAGGTTGCGCGCAGACCTATCGGGCGATGTCCACCCACTGGACCTGGGGCAAGCAAACCTGGAGCCAGGACACCGCGGAACTGGCCGCCTGCACCGACCGCTACCTCCTGTTCGGCACGCTGGCCAGCGCGGTGGTGCAGGACTACCTCGGACTGTGCCTACTCGGCGGCGGCACCGCAGTGATCCCGGAACCCGTTGGCCCCCAACTCTTTCCCGAGGTCATCGAGCGACTGCGCATCACCGCCACGATCATGAACGTGCCCCGCCTCTACCAAATGCTGGACACCTTGCGCGTCGCGCCAACCGACACCAGCACCCTGCGCGCCATGGTGGTCGCCGGTTCACCACTCGCCCCGCACCGACTGGCGGAGGCGGTGCAGCTGTTGGGCCCGGTGCTGCACCAGGCCTACGGGCAGACCGAGACCGGCGGCCTGACCACGCTGACACCCCGCGAGATCGACAGCGGCATGCTCGCCTCGGTAGGCCGTCCGCTGCCCGGCGTGCAGGTGGACGTCCGCGACGGCGAGATCTACGTGCGCACCGACTACATGATGTCCGAGTACTTCGGCGCCCCCGCGGAAACCGCCGATGTGCTCGTCGACGGCTGGCTCCGCACCCGCGACCTCGGCTACCTCGACGACGGATACCTCTACCTGACCGGCCGTGCGCGGGACGTGATCATCGTGGACGCGCTCCCGGTGTACGCCGGGCCGATCGAACGAGTGCTGGCCGGCCACCCGGATGTCGATCAGGCCTACGTTGTCGGCGCGCCGGATGACCGCTGCGGAGAAGCGGTGCACGCCTTCCTAGTTCCCCGCGCGGACCACGCACCGGATCCGACCGCATTGTCCGCGCTGGTGCGTACCGAACTCGGTGCGTCGAGCGTGCCGCAGACCTACACGGTGGTGCCGGAGGCCCCGATCGCGGCGAGCGGCAAGCCGGACAAGAAGGCCTTGCTGGAGCTGTATCCCCGGTAACCGCACAATATTTGGAGGAGAACGTGCCCGAACTCGACTACCTGGTAATCGGCGCTGGGCCGGCCGGCCTCCAGATGGGCCACCATTTGCAGCAGGCCGGCCGCGACTATCTGATCGTGGAGGCCGGCGCGGCCCCCGGCACGTTCTTCAGCAAGTTCCCCCGGCATCGCCAGTTGATCTCCATCAACAAGGTGTACACCGGCTCGGACGATCCCGAACTGAACCTGCGTATGGACTGGAACTCGCTGCTGGCGGGTCCCCTGTTCAAGGAGTACACGCAGCGCTTCTTCCCCCCCGCCGACGACATGGTCCGGTACCTCGGCGATTTCGCTGCGACACAAGGCTTGTCGGTCCAGTACGACACTCGGATCGAGCGGATCAGCCGGCCCGACGGCTTCGAAGCCGTCGATCAGCACGGCAATGTGCTGCGCGCGCGACGGTTGATCGTGGCCACCGGCGTCTCGAAACCCTATGTCCCAGAAATCCCCGGCATCGAGACCGCAGAGCTCTACAGCGAAATGTCGACAGAACCAGCGGATTTCACCAATCAACGGGTGCTGATCATCGGAAAAGGCAACTCGGCCTTCGAGACCGCCGACAACCTCATCGAGCATGCCGCCGTCATCCACGTCGCAGGCCCGCACTCCATCCGGCTCGCCTGGCAGACGCACTATCTCGGCCATCTACGGGCGGTCAACAACAACTTTTTGGACACCTACCAGCTCAAATCGCAGAACGCGATCCTGGACGGGAACGTCGTCGACATCGCCCGGCAGTCGGATTCGTCGTATCTGGTGACGGTGAGCTTCTCCCGTGCCGACGAAGTCACCAAGGACATCCGCTACGACCGGGTGCTCGTGGCGACCGGATTCCGTTTCGACGCCTCGATTTTCGCCCCCGAATGCAGGCCCAGCCTGGCGATCAACGATCGTTTCCCGGCCCAGACCTCGGCCTGGGAATCGATCAACGTGCCCGGCCTGTACTTCGCGGGCACGATTACCCAAGAACGCGACTTCAAGAAGTCCACCAGCGCCTTCATCCACGGTTTCCGTTACGCGACAAGGGCATTGCACCGCATTCTGGAGCAACGCCACCACGACCAGAGTTGGCCGCACCGCGAGCTGGCGGGCAATGCCGGCGAGGTCGGTGCGGCAATCCTGGCGCGCGTGAACCGGACCTCCGCCTTGTGGCAACTGTTCGGCTTCATCGGCGACGTAGTCACCCTCAGCGCGGACGGTTCGGCGCGGTACTGGGAGGAACTACCGGTCGATTTCGTGGCCGACGCCGTCGCGGCCGGCTATCTCGGCGAGGTGGACACCTACCTGGTGATCACCCTGGAATACGGCAAGGACCACGACCGCCTCGACCCGTTCGACATCAATGCCCGCCGCATCGCGCAGTCCGACGCCGAGCACGCCCTGGACGGGCGCTACCTGCACCCGGTGGTGCGGCAGTACCGCATCGACGGGCAGATCGCGGAGCACCACATCACCGAGAACCTCGAGAACGAGTGGACGCACGAAACAGTGCACCGCAAGCCGCTCGTCGACTTCCTCGACACCGCACTGCGCGCGCCGGAGCCGATGCGGTGACCAGCCCGCTGGTCGCGCTGGAGCAACGGGCCAAGGAACTGCTCGACCCCGTGCACTACGACTACTTCGCCGGTGGGGCCGGGGACGAGCTCGCCATGGCCGACAACGAGCAGGCTTTCCGTCGGTTTGCCTTGCTGCCCAGGGTTTTACGGGACACCACCGGCCGGTCCATCGCGACGGACCTGCTCGGCGATCCGAGCACCATGCCGGTGTTCGTGTCCCCCACCGCGTTCCACCGCCTGGCCCATCAGGAGGGTGAGCGGGCCACCGCGCGCGGGGTGGCCGCGGCCGGGGTCGTCCTCATCGCCAGCATGGCCGGAACGGTGGCCATCGATGAAGTCACTGCCGCTGCAAGGGAGGTCGACCGATACGCGCGCGTGTGGTTCCAGCTGTACGTGCAGCCCGAGCGGGAGGTGACCGACGAACTGATCCGGCGAGCCGAGCGAGCGGGCTGCACGGCGCTGGTGGTGACCGTCGACTCTCCGGCGTTGGGTCATCGAACCCGGGACGACCACCACAACTTTCACGAGCTACCGGCCGGCCTGTACGCGGAAAACATGCGGGGCCTACCGGGCGCGACCGGAAGCGGTGTCCGGCCGATCGCCATGTCGACCGATTTGACCTGGGAACATCTCGGCCAGCTCCGCGAGGTGACGCGACTTCCCTTGGTACTCAAGGGGATCATGCACCCAGCGGACGCGCGACTGGCGGTGGAGCACGGGGCCGACGCGATCCTGGTGTCCAATCACGGCGGACGTCAGCTGGACCTCGCGCCCGCAACCCTGGACGCGCTGCCCGCCATCACCGCCGCAGTGGCCGGTCGGATCCCGATCTACCTCGACGGCGGAGTACGCCGCGGCTCGGATGTCGTGCTGGCGTTGGCACTGGGCGCCACGGCGGTAGGCGTGGGACGGCCGGTGCTGTGGGGCCTGACCGTCGGCGGTGACAAAGGAGTCACCGGAGTGCTGGACAACCTCCGCGCGGAGATCGAACACACGCTGACGCTGTGCGGGGTGGCCACATTATCCGAACTCAACGCGAGTCTGGTCACCACCCGAGGGGCGGCACGATGACCAGGCCGACGCCGATCCTGGCAACCGCGGGCGCACTCTGGGCAGTCTCCCGCTGGCTGCCACATGCGGTGGTGGCCCTGCGGGTATGGATCTTCGCGAAGGTCAACGGCAGCAACGAGATAACCCTCCCCGGCGAGCGCGGCGGCCCAGAGCTCTTCCTGCGGCTCTACTCGCACCCGGCCGCCAACGGACGCAGCCGAGGCGCGGCGCTGTCGGATCTGTTCTGGTACTGGCTGGCGCCCGGCCCAGAAGTACACCAGGAGCACCTCGAGGACGGCCCGCGCTACGACGAGGCGGCACGAACCACCCGAACCGTACTTTCCCTGCCTACCGCCGAGATCGAGCGGCTCGCCGACCGCTGCGCTCGCCGGGTACTCGACGAACTACCGCCCCGACCACTGACTCTGGTGCGGCTACGCGACCTGATGATGCCGATCTGGGCAGAGTTCTTCTACGAGTTGGTCTTTCGCGAACCATGCCCGCCCACCGCCAGGGATCTGATAGTCGGCAATGCCGACGACGTGGTGACGTCGCTGAAATGTACTGGGCTGCGCCACATGCGCCGACGCGACCGCATGACCCGGTACCTGCTCGACAGGATCGATGCTGGCGAGGTACCGCACCAACTGCCGGCCCTGCTCAGCCGACGCGAGCAGGCCCACTACCTACAGGGCACGTTCTTCAACACCGCCGTCGTGCAGATGTCCGAGGGCATGGCGCACCTACTGCTCGCGATCGCCCAGCATCGAGATGTACAGCGCCGCATCCTCGCCGAACCGGACACGCCATACCTGGATCACGTCCTGGACGAAACCCTGCGCCAATTCCCACTTTTCGGCATCGCCCACCGGATCACCACCGCCGACATCGACGTCGGCGACGGCAGCGCGATCCCCGCCGGGACAGTGCTGTGCTTCAACTATCAGGAGTTCGAGCGAACCGGCCACACCGACCCCGACAGATTCGACCCCGACCGGTGGACTACCCAGCGGGCCAAGGACACCCACCACATCCCCTTCGGTGTAGCAGCCAATCGTCCGTGCCCGGCCTGGCGCCTCTCCCCCATCGCGATGCGCACAGTCACCCGAACAGTGCTGGACCGCTACCGATTACGTTCCTCCGTCTCGCACACCCGCTCGATCCCCCACCGCGCCCCCTGCCTCCTCCTGTCCACCGATGATCCGCCCTCGCCGCACCTAGTTCGCCCGGCATTGACCGGACTGCGCCTACGCGACCGCTTCGAGGACGTCTGGCGCGGCCTCACCCAACTCATCCTCGGCACCTGGATGGTCCTGGACGCACGCCGTCTACGCCTCTGCGCACAGTATTTCGACGAGCCGCAAAAGACGCCTACCTGCCCGATATCGAACACTCACCGCTCTGAAGCACATCCGTACCTTTGAGGCGCCAGCGCTGGTGGTCGACCACGGACGCACCAGCGATCGGGCTTCCTCCGCGCGGCACCGACGGCTCGTGTTGCCATAACAACTATTCGAGCGGAAGCCCCAGAAATGTGCGAGCCGCATTGCGGCGAGCCGTCGGACGGAAGACAGCATGCCGGCTCGCGGCGAGCACATCGTTGAGACAGCGGGTCAGTACGTGCGGGTTCCGCACGGACGCGACGCCACCCGAGCGGTGCGCGAAGTTGACGATCTCGAGCGCAGCGTCGATCACTTCACCGACCGCCATCGACATCGCGGTCCGCACCTCGGGACCCACGTCGCCGGCGACGGCGCTCTGCCACAGATCGTCGGCGCGGTCGTACAGATAAGCCCGCACCGCGCCGAGGCGGGCCAGCATCGCGCCCATGCGGTCCTGAAATATCGGGTCGTGTACGAGCGGATTTTGTTGTCCGAAGGGCACTCTGGTCGCCGCCAGCTGGCCGAGCTCCTCGAGTGCCCGCGCGGCGATCCCGAGCGGCACTGCGGCGAGGATCGCGCCGAGGGAGAAGAACGGGATCGCCGCGACCGGATCGTTGGACCAGCGCGGCGCACCGAACAGCGTTGTCGACCGACCCACCGGCACCGTGATGTTGTCGGCCGAGACGTCATGACTTCCGGTCGCCCGCAGCCCGATGACATCCCAGTTACGAATGATGCGGGCCTGCGACGCGGGGAAGAAGACGACCCGCGCGAACGGCACGCCGCCGTCGATTTCTACCAGGACGCCGCCGAGAAACCAGGTAGCCGCCGTGCAGCCGCTCGCAAACGTCCACCGCCCGGACAGCTCATAGGTGTCGCCGAGCTGCCGACCCCGGCCGACGGGCGGGAAACCGCCTGCCAACAATAGGTTTTCCGGCTCGGCGGCGATCACGCGAGCCTCTGCTTCGTCGACTCCGGCCAGCAACGACGCACCCGCATTCGCTACCGCGGTACACCACCCGGTCGACCCATCCGCCTTCGAGAGTCGCTCGATGATGGCCACGGTCACCGGCAGCGGCACCGAGAGCCCGCCCAACTCCGACGGCAAGCACAGCCGGTACAAGCCGGCCGTCCGTGCGGCGCGCACCACCTCCGCCGGCAGTTCGTCTCGATCGGTGGGCTGGTCGGCCAGCGCCCCGGCGAGGTCGGCGACCTCGGCGGCCGCGACCGATACCGGATGGTCGATCTGTGCTGCGGTCATCGAACTCATTTCGATATCCCCCTAGGATAGTGAATATCTTTGTAGGATGACGACCGTGCCGGACGATGTCAAGGGATCACGCTCTTACCGCTCCACGAAACGCGCGGATCAGGCCGCGGCCACCCGCGCGGAGATCGTCACGGCGGCGCATCGCCTGTTCGTTGCCCAGGGCTACGTGCGAACGACCCTGGCCGACGTCGCCGAGGCGGCCGGGGTCGCGGTCCCCACGGTCAAACTCGTCTTCGGCAACAAACGGTCCCTACTGCTGGCCGCATGGGATCGCGCCGTCAAGAGCGGCCCCGATCCGCGACCGGTCGCAGAGCAAGAATGGTTTCAGGACATCCTGGCCGCACCCGACGCGCACGAACACCTACGGCGGCAAGCCATGCACTCGCGCAAGGTCAAAGAAAGGATCGCCCCGCTCGTCGAAGCCATCCGGGCCGCCGCCGCCTCGGACGCGGAGATCGAGACGCTCTGGACGACGATGCAAAGCGAGTTCCACGACAACCAGCGCGAGACGATCCGCGCACTGCAACGCAAAGGCCAACTGCGCGAGGGGCTTACCGAGGACTCGGCAACCGACCTGCTGTACACCCTGAACCACCCCACGCTCTACCACATGCTGGTAGTCCAGCTGGGCTGGCCGGGCGAGCAGTACACCCGGTGGTTGGCCGACACCCTGATCGAACAGCTGCTCGCGCCGAAATCTACTCCCCGCTAGCATGTTTCAACTGTCCGCAGCGCCGGTGCAGCCCTTGGTAAACAGGCTGCCGACAGTGCGGGGCGGGCCGTCGAGCGGATTCGACCAGGCGAGCAGTCAGCAGCGCGGTGCTCGCAAGAGCTAGCGAGCGTTGAACTCCTGCTGGACGCGCACCGGGTCGGTGATGCCGACGGTCAGCAGCAGCTGCAACAGCACGCGCGCCTTCGCCGGGTTCAGGTCGGCGGAGGTGGCGAAGCCGAGCTCGTCGTCGTTGACCTCGGCGTTGCGCACCACCTCACCGGAGCCGACCCTGGACGAGCGGACGACCACGCGGTCGTCGTTGGCCTTGGCGAGCGCGTCGAGCACCGCCTTGGCGGTGTTGCCGTCGCCGACCCCGGCCAGCACAATGCCTTTCGCCCCGTGCCGGACCGCGTCGTCGACCTGGTCCGGCCGCATACCGGCGTGCGAATACACGATGTCGACCCGGGGCAGCGACGAACCGTCCGGCACCGGGAAACGCGGACGTGTGTGCGACTGCGGTGTGGTGACGAAACGGATCGAATCGCCGGACACGTACCCCGCGGGCCCGGTGTTGGGTGAGGCGAAGGTCTGCATGCTCGAGGTGTGCGTCTTGGTGACGTCCCGAGCGCTGTGGATGGTGTCGTTCAGCACGACCATCGCGCCCCTCCCTCGTGCCGCAGGGGCCGCGGCGATGGTGACGGCAGCGCGCAGATTCGCCGGTCCGTCCGCGCTCAGCGCGTTGGCCGGGCGCACGGCCCCGACCAGCACCACCGGCTTGTCGGTAGCCACCACGTTGTCCAGGAAGAACGAGGTCTCCTCGATCGTGTCGGTGCCGTGGGTGATCACCACACCGTCGGTGGCGTTGTCCGCGAAGAGCTGATTGATCCTGCGCGCCAAGGTGAGCCAGATTTCCTCGGTCATATCCTGGCTGCCGATATTGGCGATGGACTCCGCTTGCAGCGTCGCGATCTTATCGAGGCCTGGCACCGCGGCGATCAGGTCTTGCACGCTGGCTTGCCCTGCCGTGTACCCGACACCCGGTTCCGCGTTGGCCTTTCCGGCGATGGTGCCGCCGGTGGCCAGGATCGTGACCCGCGGCGGCGCCCCCGGTACGGATGGAACGACGGTTGTCGACGCGCGGGGCGGCGCCGCGGACGTCACCGCAACGCCGTTGCCGGAGTCGGCGCCGCAACCGACGACCAGACCGGCAGACAGGGCCAGGCCCAGAAGAGAAATCGTACTGCGGCGTCCCATGGTGGAAATCCTTTCGCTGCCCCGGCGCAGGACCGGCTCGGCCGGACGCTGCGCCTGCTGCCACCGAGTCTCTCTCGAATACGCCGTTACCGCAGGCTATTCGGCGGCGACCGAGCGGGCGAATCGCAGCGTGACGACTTGGAAAGGCCGCAGCCGCAAGCGGACTGCCACATCCTCCGGGCTCGCGGAGGTGTCCGCAGGCAGTGGTCGTTCCAGCAGGTCGCACACCTGGAATCCGGTGGCGCCGAACCCGGGAGTCACCAAGGCCGAGGCTCGGCCGCCCTGTGCTTCGTAGACGCGCAGCACGACATCGCCGCTGCCGTCGTCGGCCATTTTGACCGCGCTGGTCACCACGGCGTCGTTGTCGATGACGAACAGCGGCTCGACGGCATCGGCGACACCAGGCGTCGGCGGCGTGAGATTCACGCGGTAGCCCGCATTCACCGCCTCCCCGATCCCGGCACCGGGAAGCAGCGAGTGCCGGAAGTGATGTACACCGTGGTCGGTCTGCGGATCCGGGAATCGCGGCGCGCGCAGCAGCGAAGCCCGCACCGTTGTCGTCGTCCCGCCGTCGGCCCGCACCGTGCGGGTGACGTCGTGACCGTAGGTGGCGTCGTTGACGAGCGCCACGCCCCACCCGGGCTCGGCGAAGTGCACGAACCGGTGGGCGCAGGCCTCGAACTTCGCGTACTCCCAGCTGGTGTTGGTATGCGTGGGCCGGAACAGGTGCCCGAACTGCGTCTCCGAGGCGTAGCGGTCGGCGTGGATGTCCAGGGGGAAGGCCAGTTTGAGGAACTTCTCGGTCTCGTGCCAGTCGACGCGCGTCTCGATCTCCAGCGCCCACTCGTGCAGCGTCAGGGTCTGCTCGACGGTGGAGGAGCCGAACGACCGGCCGATCCGCACCACGCCCGAATCCGGCTCCGCCACAACAAAGTCCGCGTCGGTGAGATCGGTGACGCGATTGCGGTAGAAGATGTCGACATCCCAGGCGTCCCAGGAGTTCGGCAGATCCGGGTGCAGCTGCAGCAGATTCGCGACCGAACCCGGCGGCAGGGTCTCGCGCAGATGCTCGACGTCGAACACCGATACGACGAGGCCGCGCGCATCCACCTCGACCTGCAAGAGCCCGTTGTCGAGCAGGTACCCGCCACCCGTGCGTTCGGTCACCGCGCACGGGCGAGCCGCCGCCACCGGTCCCGCCGCGCCGGCCGGAATCGAGCGCCACACGTGCGGCGCGGGGTTGAAGGCGTTCGGCCCCACCTGTTCACCGCCGAGCACCCACTTGGCCCGCTCGATGAGCGCCGTCAACTCCTGCGCCACCACCGCGTAGGTCTGCTCCGCCTCGCGGTGCACCCACGCGATCGACGAGCCGGGCAGGATGTCGTGGAACTGGTGCAGCAGCACCGTCTTCCAGAGCCGGTCCAGCGCCGCGTACGGGTACTCGAGGTTCTTGCGCACCGTCGCCGTCGCGGCCCACAACTCCGCTTCCCGCAGCAGGTGCTCGCTACGCCGGTTGCCCTGCTTGGTCTTCGACTGACTGGTCAGCGTGCCGCGGTGCAACTCCAGATACAGCTCCCCCACCCAGACGGGCGGGTTCTGGTACTCGGCCTCGGCCTTGGCGAAGAACTCGGCGGGCCTGTCCCAGAACACCTTCGGTGAACCTTCGAGGTTTTTCATCCGCGCGGCCTTCGCGACCATCTCCCGCGTCGTCCCGCCGCCGCCGTCACCCCAGCCGGTCGGCGCGAGCGACCTCGACGCGCGCCCCTTGTCCTTGAAATTGCGGGCGGCGTGCGCGATCTCGCGGCCGTGCATGGTGCAGTTGTAGGTGTCGACCGGCGGAAAGTGCGTGAAGATCCGGGTGCCGTCGACCCCCTCCCACAGGAAAGTGTGGTGCGGGAACTTGTTGATCTGACTCCAGGAGATCTTCTGCGTCAGTAGCCATTTGGCACCGGCCGCCTTGATGATCTGCGGTAGCCCTGCGGCGAATCCGAACGTGTCGGGTAACCACACCTCCTGGTTGTCGACGCCGAACTCCTCCAGGAAGAACCGCTTGCCGTGCACGAACTGCCGCGCCATCGCCTCGGAGCCGGGCATATTCGTGTCGGCCTCCACCCACATGCCGCCGGTCGGCACGAATCTCCCGGCCGCCACTGCCTCTTTCACCTTCGCGTAGACCTCGGGCCGGTGCTGCTTGATGAAGTCGTATTGCGCAGCTTGCGACATCGTGAAGACGAACTCGGGCTCGTCGGCCAGCAGCGCGGTCATGTTCGCGGTGGTGCGCGCGACCTTGCGCACCGTCTCGCGCAGCGGCCACAGCCACGCCGAGTCGATGTGCGCGTGCCCGACGGCGGAGATCAGGTGCGCGGACGGGATCGCCGGTGTGGCAAGCACATCAGACAGACAGGCCCGTGCCGCGGCCGCGGTGGCGTTCACGTTCTGCAAGTCGACGGCGTCGAGGGCCCGCTCGATCGCGCGGACGATGGTGAAGCGACGCGCGGGGTCCTCCGGCATCTCGTGCATCAGCTCACCGAGCACCTCCAGATCGAGTACCAGGTTCCAGACCTCTTCGTCGAGGACCGCGAGATCCATTCGGCCCAGCCGATATTGCGGTTCCGTGCCAGCGGTGAGCTTGTCGCCGAGGGCGTTCGGCGCGAAGAAGGGAATGATCGGGTTCGACGCCGCCTCGACGTGCAGCACCACCTGCTCGCCGCCGACCGCCGGGGCGGCCACCCGCACCCACTGGTTACGCGGGTGCAGGCCTTTGACCGGCGTTCCGTCCGGCCGATAGACCAGCCCTTCGCACTGGAAACCGGTCATGTTCCGGTCGAAACCGAGGTCGATGATCGCCTCGACGGTCTTGCCCGCCCATTCGGCAGGCACCGTCCCCTCGACGGTGAGCCAGCTGGTCCCCCACGGCGCGCCCCACGGCGCACCGGACCGGATCGGCGTCCGTGGCGCGGCCAAGCCCTCGGCGACCGGCACCGGCTCATCCGGCGCCACCCAGATGGACGCGGTCAGCGGCACCGACTCCGGATAGACCGCAGGCATGATCCGTTCCATCAGCACCCGCCCGAGGCGGTCCTCGATCAACCGACGGTCATCGTGCATAGCGGTGGCTCCGATCGGATCGGGGAACGTGATCAACACACAACTCCCATTCTCCACAGCGCGGTGCATTCTCCGGCGCAATCGGCGGCTCGGGCCGGTCCGCCGCGCCCCGAATATTGGGGCCGATTCCATGAATGCGCGTCGGTGGGCGGCGTCTTGTGACAACGTCGGGGTGACGATGGATTTGCCTTTCAGGAGGACCCCATGGCATCGAACTGGCGGGTGTTCGCGGCGGGGGTGAGCGCAAGCGCGGTCTTGATGGGGACGGCGAGTTGCGGGGACGACGGCGACGGGCAGTCGCTGACGATCACCGCGAACGCCATCAACTCGGCGGGCGGCAAGAACGCGGCCGAGGCGAAATGGATCGAAGACTGGGTCATCCCGAAATTCGTGGAGCAGCAAAAGGCCAAGGGCGTCACCGTCAAGGTGAAATTCCAGGCGACCGGCGTGGCCGACGAGGATTACAAGAGCCGGATCGCCAAAGACCTGAAGACCGGTACCGGCGCCGATGTGGTGTCACTGGACGGGATCTGGGTCGGCGAGTTCGCCGAGGGCGAGCAGATCAGGCCGCTGGACGAGCTGGTCGGGGCGGACAAGGTGCAGGCGTGGGACGGCTGGCGGCACCTGCCGGACACCGTGCGGCAGTTGACGTCCTACAACGGCGTGCAATACGGCATACCGCAGGAGACCGACGGGCGGGTGCTGTTCTTCAACCGAAAGCTGTTCGAGCAGGCGGGTTTACCGGCCAACTGGCAGCCGACGAGCTGGGACCAGGTGCTGGAGGCAGGACGAAAATTGAAGTCGGTGCCCGGCGTCACGCCGGTGCAACTCAACGCGGGCACCAGCTTCGGCGAGGCGACGACCACCCAGGGCGTGCTGCCGCTGCTGGCGGGCACAGGCAGTACGTTGTTCGAGGGCGGCAAGTGGGTCGGGAACACCGCGAAATTCCGTAGGGTGCTGGACTTCTACCGCACTGTTTACAGCGAGCGGCTGGGCGATGCGGAGTTGCAGCAGGACGCCAAGGGCCGGGAGAAGAGCTTCGAAAAGTTCGCCAAGGGCCAGGTGGGCATCCTGTTGGAGGGCGACTATTTCTGGCGCGGAGTGCTGAACCCGACCGGGGGCAGCTTCCCGATGGCCGAGCGCGACACTCAGGTGGGATGGGCGAAGATCCCCGCCGCGACGCCCGGTGCCGGGGTGCGCCAGCAAGACTTCGTGAGCATGTCCGGTGGTGGCGGGCGTGTGATCAATCCGAAGAGCAAGAACGTCGGGTTGGCTTGGGAACTCTTGCAATTCATGAATTCGCCCGAAGCTTTCAAAGAGCTGCTCGCCGGTGGCGGGCCACGGATCACCGCACGCCAAGATGTGAATGCCGAAGCGCTGGGCGGTGATCCGATGCTGACCTTCGTATCCGAGCAGGTGCTGCCGATCACGTCGTTGCGCCCAGCGCTGCCGGAGTACACCAAGGTGTCGAAGGCTTTGCAGCAGGCAACGCTGGACGTGGTCACGGGCACCGGCACCGCGGATGCCGCTGCGGCATATGGCAAAGCCGTGGAGGAGGCGGTCGGCGGCAAGGACAAGGTAGCCGGTGACTGACCCCACGACCCCGGGCCCCGCCGCTATCACCAAGGTCGGGCAGGGCGGGCCCGACACCGACGTGGCCGGATTGGGGCGCTGGAAGGCGAGCGCGTTCGTCACGCCGGCGCTCTTGCTGATCGCGGCCTTCCTGGTATTTCCGGCGCTGTGGCTGCTGTGGATCGGGCTCACCGATCTCACCGTGTCCGGACGCACGTCGGTGGACGTTTCCTTTGTGGGACTGGACAACTACACGAAGGCACTGCGGGACCCGCTGTTCGGCAACAGCGTCTGGATCACGCTGCTGTTCGTCTTCGGCTCTGCCATCGTCGGGCAGAACGTGCTCGGCTTCACGCTGGCCTGGTCGATGCGCAAGGCCGCCCGCTGGGTGCGCGCGATGGTGGAAAGCCTGGTGCTGCTGGCCTGGATCCTGCCGGCCAGTGTGGTCGCGGTGCTCTGGATCGCCATGCTGGACCGTGATGAGGGCAGCGCCAACCGGCTGCTGAACAGTGCCGGGTACGCCTGGATGATCCAGCAACCGCTGGCCGTCATCATCGTGTTCAACATCTGGCGCGGCACCGCCTTTTCGATGTTGCTGTACTCGGCGGCGCTGTCCACCGTGCCGCCGTCACATCTGGAGACCGCGCGCCTGGCCGGGTCGTCCGGACCACAAACATTGCGGGACGTGGTTTTTCCGAGCATGCGCGGGCACATCCTGACCAACACCCTGCTCATCAGCCTGTGGACCTTCAACGATTTCACGCCGTACCTGCTGACGCGGGGTGAGCCGAACCATCGCAGCGAGACCTTGCCGATCTTCCTGTACCGGCAGGGAATCGACGACGGGGCGTTGGGCTACGGTGCTGCCGCGTCGGTGTTGATGCTGCTGATCAATCTAGTGCTCGCACTGTTCTATCTGCGGCTGCTGCGACGGAGAACGTCATGAGTGAGCCGATCATGCTGCTGCGCAATGGATCTGAGAGCCAAACATGAGTCCAGGTCAGATTGTCTCGCGCATCGGGTTCTATACGTTCGTCGCGGTGCTGACCGGGTTCTTCGCCCTGCCGATGCTGTGGCTCGCGTCGGCGCCGTTCGACGCCAACCCCGGGTATGCGCCACGGGTACCGGAAAAGCCGACGCTCCAGCACTTTTCGGCGCTGTTCGAGAACGACCTGACCATGGGCTCGCTCTGGAACTCGATACTGTTGTCCGTCTCCAGCATGGTGCTGGTGGTAGTCGGCGCGGCGCTGGCGGCGTACGCGCTGTCGCGGGTCCGGATTCCCGGCCGTGATGCGCTGCTGTATCTGCTGCTGTTGCTGTCCAGCGTGGTCACCGGCACCGCGGCGATGGTGCCGATCTTCCTGATGATCTGGAAGATGGGTCTGCTGGACCGGCAATTGGGCGTGGCGCTGGTGCTGTCCGGCGGGTTGTTGCCCGCGGCGATCTTCATCGTGAAGGACTTCATGGACTCGGTGCCCAAGTCCTACGAGGAGTCGGCGCGGGTGTTCGGGGCGGGGCCGTTGCGCATCCTGCGCGACATCGTGGTGCCGGTCGCCCGGCCGGGGCTGGCCACCATCGCGGTGTGGACCGTGGTGAATGTGTGGGGCGGCTACCTGGTGCCGTTCCTGCTGCTGCGTGACCAGGAAAAGCAACCGGCCGCGGTGGTGGTGCGCACCTTCTACGACGAGGGCGGCGGGGCGCAGCTGGGGCCGATCTCGGCGTTCTCGCTGCTGTACTCGATCCCGGTCGTGCTGATGTACCTGTTCGTCAACCGGCGCTACGGCTTCCGGCTCCACGGAGGGATCAAGTCCTAGATGGCGCAGATCGATCTGACGGACCTGACAAAGGTCTTCCCCGGCGACGTGACGGCTCTCGACGCCTTGTCGTTCACGATTCAGGACGGGGAGTTCTTCGCGCTGCTCGGTCCGTCCGGGTGCGGCAAGACGACGCTGCTGCGCACCATCGCCGGGCTGGAAACCCCTACCAGCGGGCAGGTTCGGATCGGTGAGAAGGACGTCACCCGGCTGTCACCGGGCCGACGTGACGTGGCCATGGTGTTCCAGGACTACGCGTTGTTCCCGCACATGACGGTGGTCGACAACATCGCCTATCCGCTCAAGGTCCGCGGCACCGATCGCCGTACCCGGGCGGCGAAGGCGCAGGAGACCGGGGATCAGCTGTCGCTGGGCGGATTGATGGCGCGCCGCCCCGCCGAGCTGTCCGGCGGGCAACAGCAGCGCGTGGCGCTGGCGCGGGCGATGGCCTGCCACCCCAAGGTGTTCCTGTTCGACGAGCCATTGTCGAACCTGGACGCTCGGCTGCGTCTGGAGGCCAGGACCTTCCTGAAGAAGCTGCAACACGAGCTCGGCGTGACCACGGTCTTCGTCACCCACGACCAGGCCGAGGCGCTGGCCCTGGCCGACCGGATCGCGGTGATGTCGAACGGGCGGATCCGCCAGCTCGGTACCGCCCGAGAGGTTTTCCGCCGCCCCGCCGATACCTTCGTGGCCAATTTCATCGGCTCCACTCCGATGAACCTGATCCCCGGCGAGCTCGTCGGGCTGGATTCGTCGGTCATCTGGGGAGCCCGGCCCGAATATCTGGCCTACTCCACCACCCCCCTAAAGGGGGCATTGCACGGCAATGTATCCACGGTGGAACACCTCGGCGCGACGTCTCTGGTTACCGTGCAGGCAGACGATTTCACCGTCGCTGTCACCGTGCCGGAAGCCGAAGAACCGGCCGTGGGCACCGAGGGTTGGGTAATCCCGCAACCGGACCGCGTCCTCTTATACGACGCCGAATCGGGCATTCTCCGGCCGTAATAACGTGCGTGGCAATCAATCTCATCAAGCGTACCGAGCAGTTCCCTGCGTCGTATTCCGGCGGCACACACGGCCGAGGTGAAGTAGCCGACTGCTCGGTCGGCGTGCATGCGGAACTGTGCCGAGCGGTTGCAGAAAACCAACCGGGGCAATGGCTTTCCCCACTTGAACTGGGGTACCACCGAAGCGGCGTAGCGGTTTAACTTCCGACTATCGGGATTTTTCCGTCCCTTTGGAGGAGCCGACATGCCCCATATTTTCAGCCGCGTCAGAGCCAGCCGCGTTGTCCCCGCAGCCGCCGCGCTGCCTCTCGTTTTCTCGCTCGCACTCGCGGGGTCCGCATTCGCCGAACCCGCCGCGCCGCCCGAGCAACAATTGGCCAGCTCGATGCAGGCACCGAACATCAAACGGCACCTGCAGGAGTTCCAGAAATTCGCCACCGCCAACGGCGGCACCCGCGCCTCGGGCACGCCCGGCTACGACGCGTCCCGCGATTACGTCGCCGCGAAGCTGCGCGGCGCCGGCTACCAGGTGACGACGCAGCAGTTCGACTTCCCGTTCTTCCGGGAACGGTCGACGGCGGCCATGGAGCAGGTCTCCCCCGAAGCTAAAACCTACAAGCCGACCCCGCCCGGCAGCAGTGAGCTCGGCGATTTCGCCACCCTCACCTATTCCGGTTCGGGTACCGCGAACGCCACGGTGCAAGCCGTCGACCTGACCCTGCCGCCCACGCCGGAACCGAGCTCCACCTCCGGCTGCGAGGCTCAGGACTTCGCCGGCTTCACCGCGGGCAATATCGCGCTGATCCAGCGCGGCACCTGCCCCTTCGCCGACAAGGCCCGAAACGCCCAGACCGCAGGCGCTTCCGGCGTGATCATCTTCAACGAGGGCCAGCCCGGCCGCACCGACACCTTCACCGGAACGCTCGGCGGGCCCGGCGTCACCGTGCCGGTGGTCGGCGTCAGCTTCGCCGTCGGCCAGGACCTCGCCTCCCCGGCGAACACGGTCGTCCGGTTGAAGACCGACACCGAGAGCACCATGCGCAAGACGCACAACGTGCTGGCGGAGAGCAAGCGGGGCAATGCGGACAAGGTCGTGATGGCCGGTGCGCACCTCGACTCCGTGCTCGCGGGTCCCGGCATCAACGACAACGGGTCCGGCAGTGCCGGGCTGCTCGAGGTCGCGCTGCGGATGGCCCAGCTTCCGCCGAAGAACAAGGTCCGGTTCGCCTGGTGGGGTGCCGAAGAGTTGGGCTTGCTCGGCTCGGAGCACTACGTGGCGACCCTGCCCGAGGCGGAGCGCAACAAGATCCGGCTCTACCTCAACTTCGACATGATCGGTTCGCCGAACTTCGCGTACAAGATCTACGACGGTAGTGCGGGTCCGGCCGGTTCCGCCGAGATCGAGAAGGCCTTTGCCCGCTACTTCGATTTCCTCCGGCTGCCGCACGTCAGCACGCCGCTCGACGGGCGTTCGGACTACGGGCCGTTCATCGCGGCGGGGATCCCGGCAGGCGGGTTGTTCACCGGCGCCGAGGGCATCAAGACGCCTGAGGAACAGCAGATGTTCGGTGGTGAGGCGGGTAAGCCTTACGACGCCTGCTACCACGGAGCGTGTGACACGACCAGCAACATCAACGACAAGGCGCTGGCCGTGAACACCGGTGCGATCGCCTACTCGGTCGCGACGTTCGCACTCAGTGACAACCCGCCCGGTGGTACGACGCCGAAGGCTGCTGCGGCGCAGCGCGGGAAGGTGCACGACCACCACGGTGGGCTCATCAAGTAACGAGGGAGGTCGGCGCGGTCGTTTCCGGACACCGACCGCGTCGGGCACCCACCACAACTGAATACCTGAATATGGGGGGAACGCATCCCGGCACGGGACCTGACCGTGCCGGGATGTGTTGCGCAACAGGACATCCCCTGCACTGCGCCCCACCACCTCAGAGCAGCTCCCCTTCACATCGCCTCGCGCCCCGAAGCCGCACAACGCGGGGGAACTGGTGTGGCAACGCCCAAGAAATCACTGCACCAGTTCCCCCTCGATCAGCGCACGACCGAAGTCAGGCTTCTACCTGGTACGGGCGTATCATCAACCCCTTCCGGAGGCGGCGAAAGGCGGGTGGTGAGGGATGCCGAAATTGGTCGACCACGACGTGCGGCGGCGGGAGATCACCACCGCGGTGCGCAACGTGATGGCTCGCGGCGGACTGGAGGCCGCGACGTTTCAGTCGGTAGCAGCCGAGGCCGGCATCTCAGTTCGTTTGGTGCAGTACTACTTCGGCACCAAACGCGAGTTCCTCCTGGCAACCCACCGCGCAGTCCTCGAGGATGCCGCGAACCGATTCGGCCAGCGCTTGGCCGCCCTCGGCACCGACGTCGCCCCCCGGGACGCCCTGCGCATCATCCTCACCGAGCTACTCCCCCTCGACGAACCCCGCCGCCAAGACACCATCGTGCTCGACGCCTTCTTCGCCGCAGCCCTCACCAGCGGTGACTCGTTCGCCATGACCGACGCCATCGGCGGCTTCCTCCCCCTCGTCGACGTCATCGCCCACTACCTCCGCCGAATCCGCAACATAGACCCCACCACCCNCACCCAATCCGCCCTGGACCCCACCACCGCAACCTCAGCCCCCGCATTACTCGAGCGCCTCTTCGACCGCATGCTCGGTCCAGCACCGGAAGATCCTGTCCCCCCAGGACTATCGTTCAACGGGTGACCAATGAAGAGCGCCCACTGCTCTTCCTCGACGTCGACGGACCGCTACTCCCATTCGGCAAAAGCGCTCACGTCAACCCAATCCCCCACACACACTTGGCAAGACTGCGACCAGAAGTCGGACGTCAACTCGCGGCCCTCCCCTGCGACCTGGTCTGGGCCACCACCTGGAACGAAGACGCCAACACCGAAATAGCGCCCCGGCTCGGCCTCCCCCAACTGCCAGTAGTCGCCTGGCCGGACTCATCCGAAGACCACCAGCACGAAGACCAATGGTTCGGCCTCCACTGGAAAACCCGAACCCTGGTCGCCTGGGCCGCAAGCCGCCCCTTCATCTGGATCGACGACGAACTCACCGACTCCGACCGCGAATGGGTAACCACCAACCACCCCGGCCCAGCCTTACTCCACCACGTCGAACCCTCCCGCGGCCTCGACAACGAAGACTTCACCATCCTCCAAAAATGGCTCCACCGTCCTTACCCGGCGACCACATCGCAAAGCAAAAATCCCCGCAACCACGACTCAACGCAAGAAACATCCTCTTGACGCATGCTGCAACCATCGTCAAGAGCCAGCTCCATACGTCAAGTCGGCAGCGCACGCGCTCGTCAGTCCTATGGGGGTGTGGGCTTTGACCTCTACGTCGGCGAACCGTGCTGGAGGGCAGAGGAAGTGCGTCATGGCATGAGTCCGTAGGAGAAGCGGCGGATTCGGGGGAGCCAGGTTTGGAGGAGCGCTAGGTCGGGGAGGGTTATTTCGTTGGAGAGGTTGGTGAGGCCGCGGTGGAGGCGGAGCCAGTGGGGTAAGTGGGTGTCGGGGAAGGGGCCGACGGCGGGGTTGGACCAGGTGGTGCCGGAGCGGTGGGGTTCGAGGTCGGCGACGAAGTGGGGCCAAGGGAGAGTTGAAGGGCGGTGGGACAGACCGCCTTTGATGCCGTTGGGTGGGTCGGGGGGCGTGTCGAGGACCCCACCGAGCAGTTGGGCGTGGGCGGTGAGTAGGCCGAGAAGGATGATTACGGCCTGATATTCGCCCGGTTGTTCGGTCGAGCCGAGGAACTCGGAGGCGTCGGAGAGGTCGCGGGTAGCGCGCACCATGCGATAGAGGTTGAAGAGGCGTTTGGCTTCACGTGGGGTTTCGATCAGTAGATCGAGGGCCGTGAGGAGGGTGAGTTCCTGTTCGGTGAGGGGTTTCGGCGGGCGTACGGCGGCGGTGATTCGTTGCTGGGTGTCGACCTCGGAACCCGGCTCGATGGTGATCAACCCGTCATCGAAGTGCTCCGTGGCATCGCGGGGTGGCGGTAGGCGACGCGAATCCGGTTGAGTCACTGAGTGATCGGGCGGTTCCGCCGCTCGGGGCTGATCGATCGAGCGCAGCAGTCGTCCGAGGCTGCCCTCCGACATCGCAGGTAGCGCGAGCGGGATGTTGAGGATCTTTTCGAGGTAGTCCTCAGGAGCGTGCCAATCGTCGGCAACCGCATCGTGCAGCAAGTCGGCGTACTCGCTGCGCAACGAGCGGAGCAACCACCTCGGGTCGACACCGACGACGACCACGAAAAGTTGGAAGGCCAGCAACAGGTGAACGGCTTGCAGCACGGCGACGACCTGGTCGGGGCGGCAGCGATCGAGGTCGTCGATGTACAGCACGATGCGGTCGGCGGGGCGCTGGGAACCGGCCCACTCATTCGGATTCTCACGCCATTCCTCCATCAACTGGACGAGTTGGGCGAGGTCCTTGCGGATTGTCGAAACCAAGCCGAGGTTGCCGGAGTAAGAGTCGCCCTGCGCGCGATCGGCGAGAAAGGAGTAGAGCTGTCGGCCCGGTGCAAGTTGCGCCAACTGCCGGCCGAGTTCACCGACGTGGGCGACGACATCGTCGAGTTGTGCCTGGGCGACACGTTGTTCGGCCTCGGCGGTGCGTAGTTCGGCGAGCTTGTCGGCCAGTTCCTTGACAGTCGAGTCGCGGGTCGCCCGGCTCAGTTGCGACTGCACATCCTCGGTGACCTCGCGCAGATTCCGCAGTCCCTCGCGGGTGCGGGCCAGCAGCCCGATACCGACGGTGCCGAACACCGTTACGGAGGCAACGACCGGCGCGACCCACTCCCGGACCACCGGCGCGACCATCGCGACAACAACACCGAGCAGCAGCAGCGCGACCGCGATCGCCAGCAAGCGACGCCCCCACCGTTCGGACGCCCCACGGCGCAGCCCGTCCGCCTCGGTCAAGGTGCCGTGCAGTTGCGCGGTGAACAGTTGCGCCTGTTCGACCTGATCGCTGACGCCCAGTTGACTCCATAAATGATCGACCCGGCTGCCGAATACAGGCGATGACCGAAGCGCCGTCATCAGATTCGCCGCCGTGACTTTTCGCTCGGCGATGGCCCGGTCCACGGTTGCCTGCAATCGCGCCGCGGTTACCCCGGCCTGCTCGGTGACCGATTCCAGGTGATCTCGTTGATCCAGGCGTTCGGCGAGTTCGGCGCGAAGTTGCTTCGCGTGCTCCTTCGGATCGAACGCCGGGCCGGCAAGTTGCCGGAAGATCTCGTCACCGAGGCTGGCCCACAGATTGGTATCCGCGTAATGCCATGCGTTGAAACCGATCTGCGCGATCTGCCCGCAATATCGCGTGTCGTCCGATCCGGCGAGCAATCGGACCCTTTCACGCAGCAGGGCCATGAAAGTACTTTTACCCGAGCCCCATTCGCCGAAGATACCGATGGACAACGGCAAAGGTGTTGTGCGATCAGTCATTACGGTGGCGAGCATGCTGACGTACGGGGTGAATCCCAGCTGGTCACTGGACAGCGGGAGGCCTTCGTTGGGGTCGACGAGATCGCGAGCCATCCCACCGGCCAGCTCCGTCCCGCTGTCCACCCAGTATCGCTCGAACTCCCGACGTATCAGTTCCTCGTCTTCGGCTGTCTGACAGACAAAGACAAGGGAGGCCGGTCGGCCGGTCTGAATTGCCTGCACCGCTTCGATGACGGCGGGCACGAGAACAGCCGCGATACGATCCGCAGGCTGACGCAGCGCCCCGGTACCCAGCAACGGGAACCCGAGCGCCCTCGTCCCATGCGCTGCTGCGACTTCGACCGCACTCTTGGCCACGATCCGCAGGGAACTGTCGGTAATGTCGCCAACCTCACCGGTCGTCTCGTCGCGCGGAGTGACCATAATCGCGCGGCGCAGTAGCGTGACAACACTCTCTGAATCGTCCAGCAACTCCACCACAGCCGGGTTGTCGGCATTGATTTTGATGCCTCGAACAGAGTCCCACGCTGCGCGCTGGAACCGCCCCTCCAGTGCGCGCCCCAACCGCCCGGGGCCGCTGCTGCCGTGGGGAACCACGATGGTGTCGATCGGCAATTCCCAAGGCTGACTCGTCCGCGCGACGGAGTACACAACATCCCCGATCGCCCCGAGAACGACCCCAGACGACAACTCGTTCGGCACGTGCACCCCCCTGGCCACCCGGCATTCGCTGGGCCGAAAGGGATTGTAGTGCGCCAACTCCCGACGAACTGGCCTTTTGCGGGCTTAACCCACGTCTCGTCGCAACCAGGTCACTTCGGCGCCGGACTCTGTTCCGTACCGGTAGATCTCCAGATCCTCGTCCCACGGCGTCCCGAGGGCGCGGTCGATTTCGGCGGCGAGGTCGTAGGTTGTGTATTTTCCGAGTTCTCCGGCGGCTTGCAGCATGGCGCGTAGTCGCATTTCGCCGAGGGTGACGTCACCGTTGGCGCTGGTGGATCCGTGCCAGAGGCCGAGTCCGGGGACGAAGCAGTAGCGTTCGCCGTCTACTCCTTCGCTGGGGTCTTCGGTGACTTCGAAGCGCAGGACCGGCCAGGAGCGCAGGGATTGGGCGATGCGGGCGGCGGTGCCGACGGGGCCCATCCATTCGCTGGTGGCGCGGAGTTGGCCGTCGGCGGGTTGGGCGGTCCAGCGCAGTTTGGCGGGGGCGGCGAGGGCCGAGGTGAGCGCCCATTCGACGTGCGGGCACAGCGCGGCAGGCGACGAGTGGATATACACCACACCCGCCGTCACGTCCGCGAACTGACTCGATGCGCGCACTACTAACACCTCCAGCGTCGACGGGGGACGTCTTCCCCAACGGCCCGTCTGCTGGTGTTGCCTGAGTGTACTGGAGTGCCCGAAGTTACGTGTGTTACTTCACCGCCGTGTTGCGTGGGAGCGTCGCCTCCGCAATAACAGCATCACTGAGGGGAGGCCAGGCCGCTCTCGCCCAGTCGCCGAAATTCTGGTCGGTCAATGCGAGACACGCCAACGACGACGCGGGGTCCACCCACAGAAAGGTGCCGGACTGCCCGAAATGACCAAAAGTGCCCCCCGAATTCGAACTACCCGTCCAGTGCGGAGTCTTCCCGTCCCGAATCTCGAAACCCAGACCCCAGTCATTGGGGCGCTGCGAACCATAACCGGGCAGCACGCCATTCAGGCCGGGGAATTGGACCGAGGTCGCCTCGGCGTGCGTCTGCGCGGAGATCAACCGCGGGTTCAGCAATTCCGCCGCGAAACGAGCCAGATCGGCCGCGGTCGACCGCCCGGCGTGCCCGGCGGGTCCGGCCAGCACCGAACTGGTCATGCCCAGCGGCTCGAACACCGCGGCGTGCAGATATTCCGCGAACGCGATCTCGGTCTGCTCGGCCACAAATGCCGCGAGCACCTCGAATCCGATGCTCGAATAGATGCGCCGGGTACCGGGGGCGGCCTGAATGTCGGTGGTGTCGAAGGCCAGTCCGGAGGTGTGCGCGAGCAGGTGCCGCACCGTGGATCCCGGCGGACCTGCGGGCTGATCCAGCTCGACCGCGCCTTCCTCCACCGCGACGAGCACCGCGTAGGCCACCAGCGGCTTGGTCACCGACGCGAGCGGGAACACCCGATCCACCTCGCCGGCGCTCGCCGCTGCGCCGTCGGCGGTGACGACCGCGGCCGCCGCGTGCCGAACCGGCCAATCCTTGATCTGCTCGAGTGAACGCACTCAGCGAGCGTACGAGAAGAACGCCGTTACCATCGAATGACCATGAGTGAAAAGCTGACGATCCACGGCGATGTCGAGTCCGGCTTCGGGCCCGTCGCCGACGCCTTCCGGCGCAACTTCGCCCAGCACGGCGAGATCGGCGCCGCGGTGGCGGTCTACGCGGGCGACCGGCCGGTAGTGGATCTGTGGGCGGGCCATCGCGATCGGCACCGGACCCTGCCGTGGGAACGCGACACGATCGTCCCGGTGTTCTCCTCGACGAAGGGCCTCGCCGCGTTCACGCTGGCCTCGGCGGTGTCGAAGGGCCTGCTCGATTACGAGCAGCCGGTGGCGCAGTATTGGCCCGAGTTCGCCGCAAACGGCAAGGGTGAAATCACCGTACGGCAGCTCATCGACCATCAGGCCGGGCTCTCGGGCCTGGATCCGGTGGTGCGGCTGAGCCAGATCGCGGACCTGGACGGGCTCGCGCCGATCCTCGCCGCACAGAAGCCCGCGTGGCGGCCGGGCACCCGGCACGGCTATCACGCGATCACCCTCGGCCTCTACCAGGGCGAACTGCTGCGTCGGGTCGATCCGCAGCACCGCACCCTCGGGCGAATCTTCGCCGAGGACATCGCGAAACCGCTCGGACTGGACTTCTTCATCGGCCTGCCCGCCGACCAGGGGCTGGAGCGCATCGCCACCATGGCCGCCACCCGCGGCATGGACGCGCTGCGCTACGAGCGCGACTTCCCGCTGCGCATCGGCGCCGAGATCGCCGCCAAGCGCGGGTTCGCCTATGCCGCGCTGAGCAATCCGCGCACCGGCAGTCCGGCGCGGGCGACCCGGCGCGAGTTCCTCGAGGTCGAGCTACCCGGCTCCAACGGCGTCGGCAACGCCCGCGCGCTGGCCCGCGTCTACGGCGCCGCCGCGGGCCGCACCGGCGCCCTCCCCATCGGCGACGCCTTGCTCGACCAGCTGGCCGCGGCCGACACCGCCGACGACGTCCCCGCCGGAGACCTGGTGCTGCACATCAAGACTCGCTACCACCTCGGCTTCCGCAAGTCCGGCGGCGAGTTCCGCTTCGGCTCCGACAAGCGCGCCTACGGCACCACCGGCCTCGGCGGCTCCTTCGGCTTCGCCGACCCCGCAACAGGTCTCGGCTTCGGTTACTCGATGAACCGCCTCGGCCTCGCCGTCCTGGACGACGTCCGCAGCCGCAACCTCCGCCAAGCCCTGCTCCGCTGCACCCACTGACCGGATGACTGCCACCCACCGGGAGCCCGGGCCAGCGGGCAGCCGGACCGTCGAACGCCGGGAACCCGGGCCAGCAACTGACATAGGCAGCTGGACAGTCGGCGCCGAACCCTTCGACTCCCCCACCGCCGCCGAGCTGTGGCGCGCGTACTACACCGAGGTCAGCGACCGCTGGTATCAACTGCACGAAGGCCGCTCCACCGACCCCGTGGAACTCGAGCGCGAGATCGCGGCGACGACGTGGACCGAATTGTCGCCGCCCGGGGGCGTACTGCTGGTTGCCCGGTATGACGGTGAACCCGTCGGCACCGCGGGCATCCGCCTCCTCGACACCACGACCGCCGAGTTGAAGCGCGTATTCCTGCGCACGGATATGCGCGGGAAGGGCGGCGGCGCCATTCTCATCGACGCCGCCGAGCAAGCGGCCCGCAGTCTCGGTGCCAGGCGAATAGTGCTCGACACCCGCCGCGATCTGGTGGAGGCGAGGGCGATGTATGCCCGGCTGGGATACAAAGAGTCGACTCCGCACAACGACGAGATGTATGCGGAGTGCTGGTACCGCAAGGACCTGTAACCGGACGCGCAGCCTGCCTACACTGACGATGCTCGACCCATCTTCAGCGATTCGATCGATACCCGCTCACGGAATCGAGGGACCTCGTGGCAGAGCAGCCAGCAACCATCGACGCATACATCGCCGCGTTTCCCGAAGACGTGCGCGGCATTCTCGAGGAGATCCGGCACACCATCCAGCGCGCACTGCCGGACGCGACGGAGGCGATCAGCTACGACATCCCCACCTTCAAGGTGAACGGCCACAACACCGTGCACTTCGCCGGTTGGAAGAAACACATCAGCCTCTACCCGATC
The DNA here is from genome assembly GCF_900269665.1 of Nocardia suismassiliense. Classification (GTDB taxonomy): domain Bacteria; phylum Actinomycetota; class Actinomycetes; order Mycobacteriales; family Mycobacteriaceae; genus Nocardia; species Nocardia suismassiliense. Next base: position 2,520,276 of record NZ_LT985361.1, on the reverse strand, counting down.
CCCGACGGGGACAAAGCATTCAACCGCGCCGTCGAACCGTATCGAGCGGGCAAGGGAACGCTGAAATTCCCGCTGAGCAAACCCATTCCGTACGACCTCATCGCAGAGATCGCGACCACCCTCGCCACCCGCCGCTGACCGATACGCCCGAAAATCTGTTCGCGGTCGCCTCGGCCACGCGGCATGATGACCGACGTCTCGATGTCGATCGGCGGAGCCGGGGAAACAGGTTTTTTTGATGTCACGTGAATTCGAGAAGATGCGGCGCATGATGGTCGAGCTCGACGAGTTGCAAGCCGCGCTCGCCCAGACCCACATTCGCCGGGCCGCGATCGTGACGGCGAACTCGGTCCGAGCCGGCCACATCCTCCCCGATTTCACGCTGCTCGACGAGACCGGCCAGCTGACCAAACTCTCCGAGGTCACCGCGAACAGCTTTGCCGTCCTGATCTTCTACCGTGGCGCCTGGTCACTGCCCTGTGCCGAGGCCCTGACCCGGTATCAGCACGAACTGCTGCCCGAACTGGCTGCCAGCGGCGTGCGCCTGATAGGCATCAGTCCCCAAACTCCAGAGGGCTCGGCCTACACCCGGTTCCTGAACTCTCTGGAATTCCCCTTGCTGTCCGACCTCGACAACGTGGTCGCCCGCGCACTCGGCATCGGCAGCCACGCGGACCAAGCCTTCATGGACGCGATCGAGCTGGGCGGTTACGCCATCGGAAACCGCAACGCCGAAGGCGAGTGGGAACTCCCCATTCCGAGCACACTCATCATCGATCGAAGCCGGACCGTGCGATTCATCGATGTGCGCGTCGACGAGATGCCGCGCACCGACCCGATGGACATTCTGGCCGAACTGCGCTCGTGACCCGGCCGAGCGCCCGGCTCGGCCCGATCACGAGCACCTCGGTTACCAGTCGGCTTCGGTGTACTTGATGATGCCGCGAATGTTCTTGCCGTCCAGCATGTCCTGGTAGCCCTGGTTGATCTCCTCCAGGGAGTAGGTGCGGGTGACCATGTCGTCCAGGTTGAGCTGGCCCGCCTTGTACAGCCGGAGCAGGTTCGGCGCGTCCTGGCGGGCATTGCCGCCGCCGAAGATGCAGCCCTTCACCGTCTTCTGCAACATGGACAGCAGGAAGCTGTTCATCTTGACGTCGCCGGCGTCCATCCGGCCCATCGACGTGACGACGAGCGTGCCCGCCTTCGCGGTGAGGATCAGGCCCTCTTCGATGTAGTCGCCGTGCATTTCGCCCATGGTGAGAATGACCTTCTCGGCCATCCGTCCCTCGGTGACGTCCATGATCGGCATGATCGCGGCGGCCATGCTCTCGTAGGTGTGCGTGGCGCCGAACTTCTGCGCCTGCTCCCGCTTCCACGGATTCGGGTCGATGGCAATGACTTTCGACGCACCGGAGAGCACCGCGCCCTGCAGCGCGCTCATGCCGACCCCGCCGATGCCCGCGATCACCACGGTCTCCCCCGGCGCGACCTGCGCGACGTGGGTGGACGAGCCGAAGCCGGTCGGCACGCCACAGCCGACCAGGCAGGCCACCTCGAACGGCACGCTCGGGTCGATCTTCACCACCGAGGTGTGGTGCACCGTCATGTACGGCGCGAAGGTGCCGAGCAGGCACATCGGGATGACGTTCTCGCCACGCGCCTGGATCCGGTAGGTGCCGTCACTGATCGCCTGACCCATCAGCAGGCCGGCCCCCAGATCGCACAGCGCCATATTGCCGCTCACGCAGGACGGACAGCGCCCGCAGGCGGGGATGAACGACAGGATGACGTGGTCGCCCACCTGCAGGTCGGCGGGGCAGTTGGGCCCGAGCTTGGTGATCACGCCCGCGCCCTCGTGCCCGCCCATCACCGGGTAGGCGGGCATCGGCGTCGCGCCGGTCACGATGTGATGGTCCGAATGACACATGCCCGCTGTCTCCAGCCGGATCTGCACCTCACCGGAGACCGGATCGCCGACCTCGATCTCTTCTACCGACCACGGTTGGTCGATCCCCCACAGGATCGCGCCCTTCGTCTTCATTCCTGTCGACCCTCTCGCATGCACGTGCTTATATGTGACTGCACCCACACTACGAGAAAAGTGGAACGCGTTCTAGTGTCGGGTCGAAATTTCAGCGGGACCGTTGGTCGAGGCTTCGGAACACGTTCTAGTCCTGCGACGATTTCAGCAGCGCACGTCGTGCACGTGATGGACCAGATCGTGGATGAAGTAGCGCGCGAACGACTCCACCGTGAAGACAGCGCCGTCACTGCGCTCACCCCGCAGCTCGCGCGCGGCGGGCGGCACGGACTCGAAGGAGCGCGCGACCGCCTCGGCTGCCACGGCCAGTTCGGCGGAGACCTGCGCCGGGTCCTGCTTGTCATAGCGGTCGGCCACGGCAGTCGCGTCCTGATCCCAGTTCTCGAACCGCGGCACCGTGCCGTCGGCCGCGCCGAGCAGCATCAAATTGAGGCGAGTATCGAAGAGCCGGCACACGTCGCGCACATGCGCGCCGTACTCGAGCGGGGACCACGTGGCGTCGTCCGGGCGCACCCGCACATCGGGACGGTCGAGCACCTCGGCGAACCGCGCCGCACTCTCGCGCACCAACGCAGGCACATCCTCGTAGCTGATCGCGTCGGGGTCGAAACCACAGTCGGGACAAGCACGTTCGACCACCCAGGTCCAGTTCTTCACATCAGGAACGATCGGCATGCGCCAAACATATATTGGCTGAATATCGTCAACCATAGATATTCAGCCAACTGTCGGCAACATCCCGACAATCACTCCATCAGGCGATGCGCGCGCTCGAACAGCTCCAGCGTGATGGCGTGCAGGAAATCGCCGACCTGCTTGGGCGCCTTGCCCGCGAACGCGCGGGCATGCGTGCCCTCCAGCACGATGCCGAGCTTGAAGCAGGCGAGCACGGTGTACCAGGGCACGGCGCTGAGATCGCGATCGGAGAATTGCCCGTAGTGGGCCACCATCTCGTCCGGAGTCGGCAGCCCGCCCGCGGCGCCGAGCTTGCCGACCAGCGCGGCGCCGGTGGTGCCCGGTTCCGGCCGGGTGGCGATCTGCCAGCCCAGATCGAGCAGCGGGTCGCCGATGGTGGACATCTCCCAGTCGACCATGGCCGCGACCTGCGGGCCGTCGAAGGCGAACATCATGTTCGCCAGATGACAGTCGCCGTGCAGGATGCCCGGGGTCCACTGCGCGGGGCGGTTGCGGTCCAGCCACTCGCCGGTCCGCTCGACACCGGGAATCTCCGGGCCGGGGTAACCCTCGTTGGCCGAGTACGACTCGAGTTCCCCGAGCCAGCGCGGCACCTGGCGTTCCAGGAAGCCGTCGGGCTTGCCGTAGTCGGACAGCCCGAGGGCCTGATAGTCCAGCGCGCCGAGCCGCGCGATCGCCTCGACCGCGGACAGACCCATCTCCTTGCGCACGGCAGGGTCGCCCGCGTGCAACTCGGGCAGCTCGTTGGCCGGATTGAAGCCGTCGATCGGCTCCATCAGATAGAACACCGCACCGATCACAGAGTCGTCCGGGCAGGCGGCGATCACTCGGGGCGCGCGCACGTCGGTGCCGTTGATCGCGCCGAGCAGCCGGGCCTCGCGCCGGATCACCTCGTTGCTCTTCGCGCGCAGATGCTTCGGGCCGCGGCGCAGCACGTAATCCCGGCCACCGCGGCCGAACCGCAGCATCACGTTCTGCGTGCCGCCGCCGAGCGAGGTCACATCCTCGAATTCGCCTGCGGGCAGGCCCTGCTCATCCATCCACTTGCCGACGAGGGCGAAGTCGACGAGTTCGCGGTCCACGCCGACGGGTTGCGCAACAGACATGTCCAACATTGTGCACCACGGGCCGAGCCGAACTGACGGCATATGACAACAGTTGGCCGCAACCTGGGCGGCGTAGGGTTTCGGGCACCATGCGCACGTTGTTGATCGACAATTACGACTCGTTCACCTATAACCTGTATCAGCTGATCAGCGAGGTGAACGGCATCGAGCCGACTGTCGTGCGCAACGACGAGGCCGGCGAGCTGGAACTGGCCCGCTTCGACAACATCGTCATCTCGCCGGGACCGGGTCGCCCGGACGTCGCCCGCGATGTCGGCATCTCGGCGGCGGTGATCGAGGCGACGGATCTGCCGTTGCTCGGCGTGTGCCTCGGCCATCAGGGCATCGTGGTCGCCGCGGGCGGGATCGTCGCCGCCGCGCCGGCCGCTCGGCACGGATACCTCGACCGGATCGAACACGACGACCGCGACCTGTTCGCCGGGCTCCCCCAGGGTTTCACCGCAGTGCGCTACCACTCGCTGAGCGCCCAGCGGCCGCTGCCGGACAGCCTGGAGGTCACCGCGGTGGCCGCCGACGGGGAGATCATGGGGGTGCGTCATCGCAGTCAGCCGCAGTGGGGCGTGCAGTTCCATCCCGAGTCGATCGCCAGTGAATTCGGTGCCGCGCTGCTGCGAAATTTCGCGAAACTGACTGCAGCACACCGGGCTACGGCCACCGGGCGGACCACTGGTGGGCGCACTGAGCCCGTGACGATGCGGCTGCGACCCGTCACCCTTCCGCCACCCAGCGCCACCCGAATACTCTCGGAGACAGCACAATCCACCCTGGCCCATGAGCAGTTCCCGGCTCTGGTGCAGCAATTCGGCGGCAGTGATCTCGCCGCGGTACCGGCGCGACCCGGCATCCTGGATCGCTACGGCGGCCCGCCCCGGCACTGGCAACTCCAGCACGCTGTGCTCGAGCGCGCGATCGATACCGAAAGCGCGTTCGTGCGGCTGTACGGCAACTCCCCCACCGCATTCTGGCTCGACAGCGAGCACGTCGAGCCGGGCCTGGACCGGTTCTCCTTCCTGGGGGACGCGAGCGGACCGCTGGCGGAGGTGGTGCGCTACCGGGTCGGCACGGGGGAGGTGACCGTCGAGTCCTCCGATGGCCATCGCCGCGTCGTCGCCGGTGGCGTGCTCGACTATCTGGCCGCCGAATTGCGGCTGCGCAGGCTCGAACTCCCCGATCTGCCTTTCGATTTCGCGGGCGGGTACGTCGGATACCTGGGCTATGAGGTGAAGGCCGATTGTGGCGGCCAGGCCGCCCATCGGGCACCGACGCCGGACGCGCAATGGATCTTCGCCGACCGGATCGTGGTGGTCGATCACGTCGGCGGCCGCACCCACCTGCTCTCCCTGACGGATTCGACCGCGGACTCGCTGCGCGCGGGCGCCGACTGGCTGCGCGACACCGGCGAAACCCTGGAAACCCTGCCGACCTGGGCGAATCCACCCACGCTCGACGTGCCGTCGGACGGCGACACCGTCGAACCGCTGCTGACCCGCGGCCGCGAGCGCTACCTCGCCGACATCGCGGTCTGCCGGGAGCGGCTGCTCGCGGGCGAGTCCTACGAAATCTGCCTCACCGACGGTGCCACCGTGCCCGCCGCCGAGAACGACGGCCTCGACTTCTATCGCACGCTGCGCCGCTGCAACCCGGCCCCGTACGCGGCGTATCTGCGGTTCGACGATCTCGAGGTCGCCTGCTCGTCACCGGAACGCTTCCTGAAGATCGACCGCAGCCACACGGTGGAGAGCAAGCCGATCAAGGGCACCGCCCCGCGCGGCGCCAGCCCGGCCGAGGACGAGCGGCTGGCCCGCGAACTGGCCGACAGCCCGAAAACCAGGGCCGAGAACCTGATGATCGTCGACCTGTTGCGCAACGACCTCGGCCGGGTCTGCGAGATCGGCAGCGTGCACGTGCCGAAGCTGATGGCCATCGAGTCGTATATGACCATGCACCAACTGGTTTCCACCGTGCGCGGCACGCTGCGCCCTGGCGTCGGTGTGATCGACTGCCTGCGCGCGTGTTTCCCGGGCGGCTCGATGACCGGTGCGCCGAAGCTGCGCACCATGGAGATCATCGACGAGCTGGAAACCGAAGCGCGCGGCATCTATTCGGGCACCATCGGGTTCCTCGGGCTCGGCGGCACCGCCGATCTCAACATTGTGATCCGGACCGCCGTGCGCTACGACGGACACTGGCGGATCGGGGCGGGCGGCGCCATCGTGCTCGACTCCGACGCCGAGGACGAGTACCACGAGATGGTGTTGAAGGCTGCCGCCACCCTGCGCGCGGCGACCGACCGCGTCAGCCGCTGAGCAAATTTTTCCGAGCCGACCCGAAAACCCCGTCGAGGGCGGGGAAGAACCCCTGGATACGGCCTACGGCCCGCCGAGTGCAGGGGTCGGCGGAGTCGGCGTGTCGGAGGGTCGTGGCATAGTTCGAGCACGATGAAACTCAGCAGAGGCGCTAATGCAGCGGTACCGACATCCCTTCTTGCCGTGGTTGTTTGGTGGCGGTCGGCGCATGTGGTAGACGCGCATGCCCTTTTGCTCGGCGAATCCGGGACGGTGCGCACCGATCGGGATCTGGTGTTCTACAACGCCCCCCGGCATGTCTCCCAGGCGGTGACGCTGGATCAGGAGCCTGCGCCGCAGACCGCCCGGCTGAGCGTTTCGCTGCCGCGCACCGAGGCTGACGTGGACCGGATCGTGCTCGCGGGGTCGCTCGACGAGGGCACCTTCGGTGACATCACCGGTCTGACCCTCACCATCCACGACGCGCACGGGCCGATGACGGAGTTCGCGATCGAGGATCCCGATCCAGTCACCGCGTTGATGTTCGGCGAGTTCTATCGCAGGGACGGTCAGTGGCGGTTCCGTGCCATCGCCCAGGGCTGGTCCACCGGCCTGGCCGGGCTGGTCACCGAGTTCGGTGTCAGCGTCGATGATCCGGGCGACGAACGGCGAACCACGCACCCGGCGAACCCGTTCGGTGCTGGCAACCCCTCGGCAGAACCGACCTCCCCGGCGTTGGAGCGCATCCCCACGGACTCGCTCGACGCGGCGCAAGCTCCGACGAATCCACGCATGCGGCAGACGGATCTACTAGACCAGCCACCCGCCCGCTCGCCTTACGCACGACCGGTCGACCTGGCCCGGCGCCTCGCCGACCCGCCACCCGCGCCCGCCCCGCCACCGAACCCCGAACTCGCCGACTGGCATCCGGATCCCGAGGACCCGGCGCGCCTGCGCTGGTGGGACGGGACCGAGTGGACCACCGCCACCCACGGGCGCCACCAGCCGAGCGACCGGCACTGCACGCGGTGCGCAAACCTGCGGCGCCGCAAGCTGTTCGGCGGGCTCGCACCGTGCCAGTTCTGCGCGGCCGAGATCGAGGAGTTCCTCACGCACTGGCACACCCAGGCGTGGCGGGTGCTCACCGGTCATGGCCCGCGCGGCCCCGAGTGGGCGTCGCTGTGGGCGTCGCTGCGTTATCAGCGCATCGAGGAGCAGGCGGGCCGTGAAGCCCTGCGCGACGTGGCGCTGAGCTACGTGGAGCGGTTGGTCACCTTCACCTTCGCCGACGGCGAGGTCGAGCACGACGAGTTGGCGGCGTTCGAGCACGCCGTCACCGAACTGGCGCTGACCGGACCGCTGGTCGAGGACCTGCGGCGGCGAATGCATCGGGGGCGCACGCTGTCCCGGCTGCGCGGCGGCGATCTACCGGTGATGCGAACCCCCGGCCTGCACCTGGATCCCGAGGAGAAGGTGCATCTGGATCTACCCGCGGTGCACGTCCGCCAACTGGCTCGCGGGCCGCGGCTCACCGAGGGCCGGATGATCGTCAGCAACAAGAAGCTGCGCTTCGTCGGCCACGGCACCGGCACCGAATTGCCGTGGACCCGTGTGGTTTCCGTACATGCCGAGCAGGACACTGTGGTGCTCGCGGCCACGTCGTCGCGCGGCGGCGCCACCTTCACCGTCGCCGACCCGGACTACGTCGCGGCCGCGCTGGAGGGCGCGCTACGGGTGGCCAAACGGCTGATCCTCACCCCCGGCCAACGCGACACCCGCAGCATCCCGCAGGAGGTGAAAGCCGAAGTGTGGCAACGCGACGGCGGCAAGTGCGTCGAATGCGGCGACAGCCACTACTTGGAGTTCGACCACATCATCCCGCTCAGCCGCGGCGGCGCCACCAGCGCCACCAACCTGCAGATCCTGTGCCGAGCCTGCAACCGCGCCAAAGGCGCCCGCATCTGAACTCAGTCGGTGAGCAGGCCTGCGGTGCGGCCGAGGTCGACCAGCATGGCGTCGAACAGGATTTCCGGGTTGGACAGCGGAATCGGGTAGTTGCCGAAGACCTCGAGCGTGACGTGGCCGTACAGGCGGGCCCACATCTGGATCATCAGATACATCACGCCCAGATCGAGCTTCTCCGCCGGGAACTTCTGCCCGGTCTCCGACAGCGCCGCGAGCAGCTCGGTCTGGAAGTGCACCAGGTCCTCCCGCAGCTCCGGCGGGATGACGTCGGTCGGCGGCGTCACGATGGCGTAGCCGGCCAGCAGCCCGCCCCCCGCGGCGAGGAAGATCCGCCCGAACGGTTCGGAGAAGCGGCGCAGGGCGCGGGCCTCGCCGCCGCCGGGCGAGGCGAACACCAGGGTGAACTCCCTGGTGTGCGCCAGCGCCCAGCGTCGAAATCCCTTGCAGATGGCGAAGAACTGGACCACGCCGTCGTCGGGCAGCGCCGCGATCTCGGCGGACAGCTCGTCGGCGAGATCGGCGCAGAAGTCCAGGCGCAGCCGCTCCAGCAGGTCGTCCAGCGACCCGTAGTACCGGTACAGCGCGGGGGCGGTGATACCCAGCGCACGCGCGATCGCGCGCAGGCTCACCGCGGCTTGTCCCTGTTCGACAAGCAGCGTCCTGGCCACCCGCCGGATCTCGGCGTCGGTCACGATCGGCGAGCGGCCCCGGGGTTTGGGGTTACTCATCCTGTCATTCAAGCGTATTCGGCCAGTTCAGGCATATTCGACATCCCATCGCTTAATTCCGTTCAGCCAGCCTGAACGCAGCCGCACCGGTTCGGCGACCTGGCGCAGGTTCGGCATGGCGTCGGCGATGGCGTTGAACATCAGGTCGATCTGCAGCCGGGCCAGGTTGGCGCCGACGCAGTAGTGGGTGCCGGTGCCGCCGAAACCGACGTGCGGGTTGGGATTACGCAGCACGTCGAAGCTGAACGGATCCCGGAACGCCTCCTCGTCGAAGTTGGCCGAGCCGTAGAACAGTCCGAGCCGCTGGCCCTTCTTGATCTGCTGGCCGCCGAGCTCCAGATCCTGGGTCGCGGTGCGCTGGAAGGCATTCACCGGGGTGGCCCAGCGCACGATCTCGTCCGGCGCGGTGCGCGGGCGCTGCGCCTTGTACAGCTCCCACTGGTCCGGGTTGTCCACGAACGCCTTCATGCCGTGCGTGATCGAGTTGCGGGTGGTCTCGTTGCCCGCCACCGAGAGCAGGATGACGAAGAAGGCGAACTCGTCGGAGGCCAGGCCCTCGCCGTCGATGTCGGCGTTGACCAACTGGGTGACGATGTCGTCGGCCGGGCACTTGCGGCGGTCCTCGGCCATGTTCCAGGCGTAGCCCATCACCTCCGCCGTCGCGACCTGGTGATCACCCTCGAATTCCGGGTCGTCGTAGGAGATCATCTGGTTGGACCAGTCGAAGATCTTCTTGCGGTCTTCCTGCGGGATGCCGATCAGCTCGGCGATCGCCTGCAACGGCAGTTCGCAGGCGACCTGCTCGACGAAGTCGCCGCCGCCGGATTTCTTCGCCTCGTGCACGATCTTGGCCGCCCGCTCGGTGAGCGCGGCGCGCAGGTTCTCGATCGCGCGCGGCGTGAAGCCCTTGGAGATGATGCGCCGCACCTTGGTGTGCTTGGGCGGATCGAGGTTGATCAGCAGCATGTCGCTGAGCATGCCGATCTGCTCGGGGGTGACGTCCTCGTTGAAGCGGATGATGGAACCGTTCTCGTGCGAGGAGAACAGCTCCGGATGCTTCGAGATCTCCTTGATGTGGTCGAGTTTGGAGACCACCCAGTAGCCGCCGTCGTCGAAGCCGCTGGCCCGGCCGGACTGCGCGCACCACCACACGGGCGCGGTGCGGCGCAGCTCGGCGAACTCCTGCACGGGAAGTCGACAGGCGAGCACGTCGGGGTCGGTGAAGTCGAATCCCGCGGGAATCGAGGGCGTGGTCACGGTCACGGTTAACTCCTACCGGTCTGGGCTGCAGACCTCACGACATTGTGTGGAACACGTTCCAGAGATGATGGAACCACAGAACCGGGGTTTGTGAACAGTGTTTAGTAAAACCCGTTTACTTGATTCGGTACGGCAGCAGCCGAACGTCGTGGTCGGTGCCCGCCGGCGTCGCGAAGGCCAGGAGGTTATGCGCCTCGGCTTCGATCGCGGCGCGGTCCGTCGCGGCCAGTGGACGCAGCGGGCGGACAGTCAGTACCTCGGTGTCGTCGATCCGGGTGCGCGTCCAGATCGCGGCGACCGTGCCGTCGACGAGCACCGTTGCGGCGACGCCCGCGCCGATGCAGACTTGGGCGCGCACCTCTTTGGTCATGATCCGGGTCCGATCGGCATGGGCGAGCAAGGTCGCGTCGAACTCCGGTAGCAACCGCACCGGAGCGGGTAAGTCCGCGTCCGGTCGCGGTGCGTCCGGGAGGTCGAACAGTTTCCTGCCGAGTTCATCGGTGTAGCAGCGCAATTCGGGTCGCAGCTGCTCGAACACGTCACGTAGCCCGCCGACTCCCGACCAGGCCCGCGCGTCGGCGGCGGTGGCAGGCCCGAAAGCCGCGAGGTAGCGCCGGACCAGCTGCCGCCGGTCTGCATCCGTTGCCGCCGAGGGCATTGCGATCCACTCGGTGCCGGCGAAAGGCGTTGCGCCGCGGACGTTCCAGGTGCCGCTCGGTGCCGGATGTACGACCGGCACCAGGTATTGCGCCGTCCATCCGAGGGCGGACGGGTCCGCGCCGGGCCGTTGCTCTGCCAGCAGTCTGCCCAGTTCTGGCCTGGTCAGCACCTGTCCATCGCACAGTAGCGCGGTGGCGTCGGCGACCAGCGCATCGAGGTCGATACCTTCGGTGCGGCGCCCGAACGCGTTGCGCTGCACCCGAAGTAGCAACGGCGCCAGCATCGGCCGGACCAGCCGGAAATCCGGCACCGACATCAGGTGCTGGGTGGCTCGCATCATCGTGGAGCGCACCAGGGTGCGATCCTCGATCGCGGCGGTGAGGTCGCCGATGGTGAAGTCGGACAGTCTGTTCCACAGCGCCAGGTACGGCAGGTTCGGATCCTGTGCGTTGAGGCCGAGCACCTGCTCGACTGCTGCTGCGACGGAAAGGTCCGTCCGCCGCAGCAGTAGTTGGCGTTCGAGCAGGGCGCGGTTGAGAGCCCGCGAGCTCAGCACGTCGGACCGGGTTCGCCGCAGCGGCTCGCGGGCGGCCATCTCAGGCGAGCTTCCGGAAGAAGACCCGCAGGTCATCTATTACGGCCTGCGGTTCCTCCATGGCGAGAAAATGTCCGCCGTGACCGAGTTCGGTCCAGTGCACGATGTGATGATCGCGCTCGGCCCAGCGGCGAATGGTCACGTCGTGGGCGGAGACGAGTACGCCGGTCGGCACCGTCGAGCGGGCTGCGGTCGTCCAGTCCGCGCTGTCATCGCCCTGTCCGGCGGCCCACTCGCCTTCGGACTCTTGGTCAGTGCCCCAGCCACCTTCCGATGGTTCGACTCCCTCTGTAGACCAGTCGGCGGAACTCCAGTCGTTGGCGGAGATCTCCTCGTAGTAGATCTGCGCCGCTGAACTCGCGGTGCCGGTCAGCCAGTACAGCGAAACGTCGAGCAGCATGCGGTCCCAATCGATGGCGTCCTCGGGCAGACCATCCTCGGGCATGGTCAGCTCCTTGAACATCTCCACCATCCAGGCCAGCTGACCGACCGGGGAATCGTTCAGCCCGAACGCCACCGTCTGCGGCCGCTTCGAATTGCATTGCAGATACGCGTCATTGAAGTTCTGCATGCGCTGCCAGCGCTGTTGCTCGACATCGCTGAGCCCGTCCATCTCCCCTTCGATGCCCATCGGAAAAGCGATCATCCCGTTGACGTGAACGCCGGCAACCCGCTCCGGATCCTGCCGACCGACCTGCGGCGCGACCCACGAGCCGGTGTCGTAGCCGTGCACCCCGTAGCGGTCGTAGCCCAGCCTGGCCATCAGCTTCGCGAACACCGCCGCCATCTTCGCCGCGTTCATGCCGGGCCCGGCCAGTGGAATCGAGAAGCCAAAGCCGGGCAGCGACGGAATCACCAGATGGAAGGCGTCGGCCGGATCGCCGCCGTGCGAGCGCGGATCCGACAGCGGGCCGATCACATCGAGGAAGTCGGTCACCCCGCCCGGCCAGCCGTGCACCAGCAGCAAGGGCGTCGCGTCCGGTTCGGGCGAGCGGACGTGCAGGAAGTGGAGGTGCTGCCCGTCCACCTCGGTGCTGAACTGCGGATGCCCATTCAGCAGCGATTCCTGTGCCCGCCAGTCGAATTCGGTGCGCCAGTACTCGGCGAGGTCTTTCAAGTAATCGACCGGTACGCCTCGGCTCCAGCCCACGCCCGGCAATTCGGCGGGCCAGCGGGTGTTCGCCAGCCGCGCATGCAGGTCTTCGAGCTGAGCCTGCGGGATCTCGATGCGGAAGGGGCGGACGCTCTCCGGGGTGTTTGTCATGAACACAACGGTATTGAGCGCTTAGGACAGGTTCGTTCCTAACCCCAAGGAGCACTTTGGCAGACTAAAACGCCGCCCGCGCACCGGATGCGCACGGACGGCGTTCGTCTCGTTCGGGATAGCTAGCCGACCAGCGGATAACGGTCGGTGTCGAACGGTTGTCCGGGCTCGATCCCGGGCACCTCGTCCTGATACGTCGGCTCGGCACTCGCCGGAGCGGGACCTCAAGCCACCGGCAGCAGCGGTGGTGGCTGCCAACGTCCTTGGATCGCTTCGGCTTTCGGGGCATACAGCCGCATGGTGAGGGAGAACGGTCCCGATTCCGGTATGGGTAACCAGTTGCCCACCGGGACACTAGGACCCGGGTCTGCGTGCTGGACCGCGAGATCGACGGAGCCGTCCGGGTTGGGCACCACCGGGATTTGATGACCGATCGCGTAGATCCCGGCGGGGTTGGACATCAGATAGCTGTCGGCGTCGTAGGCGGTCAGCGACCAGAACGCGTCGACCGGCGGCGTCTGCCCCGCCGGGAAGTGCAGGCGGAACCGGCCTGCACTGTCCGCCGTGGCGAACAGTGTCGGATAGATGGCGTCCTCGGCCAGGTTGGCGCCGAGCCCTTTCCACGCGATGGCGGCACGCTGTAGATAGTTGGTGCCGTAGGTGCCGATGGCGGGATCGAAGGTCCAGCCGTTCTCGTGCACCGCTTTCGGATCGAGGTAGACCGGGATCTGCTGTCGCGCGGTGTCCACCGCCGAGGACAGTTCCTGGTCGGTGAGTCCGATGACCTTGCCGCCCGGCGTGATCCCGATCGTGGCGAAGCGTTTCATCGCGGGGGCGTCGTCGGGTGCGGGCGGGTTGGTTGCCAGTACCGCGCACATTCGATCGAAGAAGGTCCGCGCATCCATCTCGGCGACCTGCTTCGCGGGTGGCGCCGAATCCGCTTGGGGCACAGGGGGAAGCGGCGCGATCGGGCGGCGCGCCGTCCAGTCGCTCAGCGGTATCAGTTGCAACTGTTGCTGAATCGCGTGCACGGCAGGCAGGTCGGACGGACCGTTCACCTGGATCCGGCCGATCAACCACACCGTGGGCGTCGGCACGAGCAGCGGCGTGACATCGTCGGGCAGGGTGCCGGACCAGTTCGGCCCGACGATGGCATAGGTGCCCGATGATCCCGGCTTCGCCTGCGGCCGAACGCTGCTCGGGTTGTGCACGGTGTTCGTCCACGCGTCGAGCAGCTGCATCAGCCAGTATCGGCCGCCGTCCATGGCGGGCACCCGCAATACGATCGGCTCGGCCCGCAGATCGAGCCACGCGACCGAGTACAGCGTATCCAGGTTGAGCCGCACCACATCTCGCCGCGCGGGAGTCGGCAGCGCGGCGGCGTGCTGGAACCGATTGGCCGGCGTGGACGCCTCGGCCGCCGCCCTGGTGACGTCCATCAGGACCAGCGGAAAGCCGAAGATGTAGGCGTCCTTGGCGATCGACTCGGCGGCACTGGGCGCAACGGTGTCAGGCCCCGAGGACGCGTCGTCGGACCGGCCGCACGCCGACAACCCCGCCGCCACAGTCGCCGCCAACCCGAGCACGCTCCGACGCGACAGTCCGCCCTCGCCCATAGGTTTTCCCCTGCTTCCGATCCGGTCGGACATGGCCAGCGATCGCGCAGGAGTATAGCTAAATGTTTGCCGCTAGCGGCTCAGGTGCCCAGCACCGCGTTCATGATGGTGCCCGCGCTGGTGGCGACGACACCGCCGATCATGGCTCCCGCGATCATCTTCGGCGACTGCAACGCGCCGCCCTGCCACTTCTCCCAGGCGAACTTGCCGCCCGCGAAGATGATGGCCAGGATCCCCGACAGCAGCGCGAACCAGGTGAGGTAGCGAACCATCTGTAAGAGCTTGTCCGACAAGGGCGGCGCTTCCGGGGTCGGGTTGCTGACCTGCGCCAATGTCGTGAAAGTCTCCCCGACCGACGCCAGAATGATGCTCACCGTCTACTCCCTACGCTCCACTACAACTTTGGTGCCGCCGAGCTGCCGCGCGAAAGTTGTTCAACCCCCGCTCCACCCATCATCCCGAGCTTCAGCAACCCCGGCAAGTGCCCTGGTACGGCGAACTTCACTCCAGCGCACCGACCCGACTGCATTGCAGCGAACAAACCGATACCATCGCAGACAGCGAATCCTGCCCTGTCCCGAATCCAGAATGAGCTGACCACGATGATCCTGCTCGCCGTGCACGACACACTGCTTGCTCAGATCGGCAACCCCAGCCCCGAGGCTCCGCCGGTCTCCGACAAGTTCCTTCAACTGGTCCGCTACTTCACCTGGTTCGTTCTCCTGGCCGGCATCGTCGCCATCATTTACGCGGGCGGCAAGTTCGCGTGGGAGAAGTGGACCGGCGGCGGCCTCGATTCCCCGAAGATGGTGGCGGGGGCCATGATCGGTGGTGTCGTCGCCACCAGCGCGGGCACCATCATGAACGCCGTCATCGGCTGACCCCCGCCCGCTCCCCTACGCCCTGAACTACCGGTCCGCCAACCAACTTCCGTGGAACCCGAACGGGACCCGCTGCGGCAGGTGGATGGTGGCGACCGGTGCCGCGGCCAGGTCGGTGGCGTCCAGGATGGTCAGATCGCTGCGGTCGGTCGCGGCGTCGTAGACGAAGGTCATGAGATAGCCGTCGCCGCCCGGGTTCTCGTCGGCGGGCGCGAACACCGCCTCGCCGGGGATCCGGCCCGGGCCGAACTCGTGCGCCGTGCTGCTGCCGGTGTGCAGGTCGTAGCGCAGTAGCGCACCGGACTCATCGGCCACCGCGGTATGACCGAACCGCGCGTTCGACCCGACCAGACGATCGTCCACCCGCGGGAATTCGGCGACCCGATCGTCGAGCTGCTCCTCGGCGACGGTGCCCGCGGCGAGATCGATGGTCCACCGCCAGAGGGTCGACTTGTCGAAAGTGTGCGTTTCGCTGCGCCACAACTGCGGATAGCGCATCACATACAGCACGATCTTGCCCGGCTCGTCGTAGGCGTTGAGCGTGTGGAAGACATAACAGGGCTCGATCGGGAACCAGCGCACCTCGCCATGCGGATCGTCGCGCCGGAGCACACCGAGGCGCGCCTGGTAACTGTCGCTCCAGCGGAACGGCATGCCCGTGCGGGCGACCGCCTCCGCCAGGTCGAAAACGACCGGTAGATCCATGAATACGACGTGCTCGGCGGTGAGGTTGAAGTCGTGCTGCATCGTCGGGGCCGGCACCTCGATCGCACGGCTGAGCAGCAGATTGCCGTCGGCATCGGCACGGTGGTAAGTCAAGAAGGGCGGGGTGGTGAGTTCGTAGCCGAAGAAGTGCAGCTCGCCGGTGACCGGGCAGGTCTTGGGGTGCGCGGTCATCGCGGTGCCCAGCCTGCCGTCGAAATCGTAGGCACCGACGGTGTCCAGGTCGCTGGTCAGTTCGTACGGAAGCGACGACTCGACCAGCGCCAGCGTGCGGCCCGCGTGCCGGACGACGTGGGTGTTGGCGACACCGGCGGTCAAATCGTGGTTGCCGAACTCGTCGTAGATGCGCGCGTCGTCGGTGAAAGTTGTGGTGCGGACCCAGCGATTGCGGTAGGAGACCGCCCGGCCGTTCTCGATCCGTACGCCGTGCACCATGCCGTCACCGGCGAACCAGTGGTGCGAGGTGGCCGCCTGTGGATTCGGGCCGTTGCGCAGATACCAGCCGGTGAGCTCGGGCGGAAGCTGTCCGGTAACCGGCAGGTCGTATGTGGTGAGCTCGTCGGTGACGGGTGCGTAGTTGCCGGTGAGGTGGGGCACGGAAGTGGTCATGGGAGACAACCGATCTGATCAGAGTCGAGCGGCGACTGGTGCCTTGGACTGGACGTAGGCGACGTAGCGCATCGTGAATACCGCGGGCACCACGAAGGCCAGCACCTGCGCGATGAGCCGCGGCGTCGACCCGGCATGCGCGAGCGCCGTCAGCACGACGCAGCCGATGGTGAAACTCGCCGCCCACACCGCGGTGAGCACGTAGGCCGTGCGGATGAACCCGGGGTGGTCCCAGAGTTCTTGCGGGGCGGTTTGTTTCGCGATGCCGAGGGTGAAGGGTTTACGCACTGCCAGCGAGATGCCCGCGATGAGCGCGAGCACGCCGGAGGACAGTGCCGGGCTGTAGGGGTGCAGCGCGGTAGCCGGATCGGCGAAGGCGAGCACCGTCAACGCCGCGAAGAAGATCAGCGATCCCAGATCGATGATCAAGGCGTCGAGGGTGCGACCCGCCCGCAGTTGCCTGGTCACCTCGAACAGCGACAGCAGCAGCGCGCCCAGCGCGGCCCACTGCCAGTACGCGGCGGGGACCACGGCATAGACGATCCAGGGGGCGAACGTCCGCAGATACGACATGACCGATAGCTCCTCGCCGCTCGACATTCCAGTTTTGACATGTCGAAACTAGATGCTGCGAATCCGACCTGTCAAGGATGGAATGTAGAGTGACCGGCATGAGCCTTCGGTACGCCGTGCTCGGCCTGCTGGCCGACCGCCCTGCCAGCGGTTACGACCTGATCTATCGGTTCAAGAACTCGCTGGCCAACATCTGGACCGCGACGCAGAGCCAGATCTATACCGAGCTCACCAAGCTCGCCGACGCCGAGCTGATCAATGTGTCGGATGAAGGTCCGCGCGGCCGCAAGGAATACACCATCACCGAGGCAGGCCTGGCTGCGCTACGACACTGGCTCACCGAGACCGCGCCGAAGCAGGCCAACCGCAACGAGCTGCTGCTCCGCGTCTTCTTCCTCGGCGTCATACCGCGCGACCGAGCCGAGGCGTACCTGACCGACGTCGAGACCTGGGCCGAGCGAAGCCATGCCGACCTGCTGGCGCTCAAAGAGTCGATCGACTGGGAGGACAACGACTTCTCCAGAAACGGCCGCATCGCGCTGGAATGGGGCGAACGCTACTTCGCGATGAACAGGGAGTGGGCCGAGTGGGCGAAGAAGCAGATGCCCGAGCGCTGATTCAGCGCAGGACGCCCGCATTTCTGGCCGCCCGCAACCACGCCGGAAACTCGCCCAGCAGCCGCGCGTACAACTCGCCGTCGTCGACCCGATCGATGTCGTCGAGCGCGAAAAAGCCTGCGTTGTCGACGATCCGGCCGGTCAGCTCGTCCAGCGAGCGGAGCAGGCCGTAGTTGGCCCGGCCGAGGCCGATGAACTGCCAGAAGGCAGGCAGCTGCGCGGCTTCGCGCATGAGCGCGCTGATGTCACGCTTGTTCGCGAAACCGCCATCGGTGAAGAACAGGACGAGCGTCGGCCCGTCGCCGGGACGCAGCGAGGCCATGATGTCGCGCATCACCGGCAATTCGTCGTTGCGGCCACCGATTCGGTCATAGTCGATGCCCGCGTGGGTGCCGCCGAGGTGCAGGTAGGTCTGCGCCCACTCGTCGGCCTGCGCGACGGTGATGTCGGGCAGCTTGGCGAACGACAGGGCGTACAGGTACGCCTCCAGCGCGCCGTTGTCGTCCAACTGGGTCGCCACCGGGATCATCCGCTGCACCACCCGGTGCACCACCTGATTGCGGTATTGCTTCTGCATGCTGCCGGTCTTGTCGATCACCAGTACGACGCGGGCGCGAATTCCCCAGGCGCCCTGGTCGACCAGCACCTTGGCGACCGCGCGCTTGCGCATATCCAGTTGCCCGCGCTTCTCGAACGAGAGAGCCGCCTCGCCCGGAACCGTGCGCACTTCGAGCTCCGTTGCGGCGGAGGGCAATTCGGCCGACGCGGGCGCATCGTCCACCTGCACACCATGATCGGTGACGAGCTCCGCGAATCCACCCGCATACCCCTGCCCCACTGCCCGGACCTTCCACTCGGCGCCGCGCCGGTACAGCTCGAGCGCGATGACCACGGACTCACTGCCGAGACCATCGATCCGGTACTCGTACAACACATTTCCGGACGGATCGGCCACCGTAGCCACCGGCGCGGCGAACTCGCCGAAGGCAGCGCCCGGTTCGTCCAGCGTGATCACCACCCGGAGCTGCTCGATCTCGGCAGGTAAATCGGCGAACGAAACCTCCAGCGCCGCAGCCGCCAAGAGCACACCGGGCGCGGTGGGTTGATTGAAGAATACGAAGTCCGCGTCCGACCGCACGGTGCCCGCCGCCGTCACCAGCAATGCCGACACCTCGATGGCCGCCGCACTCCGCACCGACACCACCACCCGCGACTGCGCCAGCGACCCGTTCTCCCCCTTGACAAGCGCAGCACCCACCGAGACTCCCTACATCACACCGACGAACCGTAGTCAGGGTAGGCCAGCGGCTATGTCGCTGCCGGCTGACCGGTCCGCCAGCCGGTCAACGCGACGACCGCGGCCGCGATGTCCTCCGGGGTGCGCTCGGTCGTGTCGACGACGTGCACCCAGTCGGGCACCGCGGCGGAGAGTTCGCGGGACATGGCGATGCTGCGTTCGATGTGCCTGGACAGTTCGATGCCGTTCTCGCGGTGCGCGAGCCGGGCTCGGGCGGTGTGGTCGTCGCAGGTCAGCAGCACTGCGGTGAGGGTGGGGGTATCGCCCATCGCGGCCGAGAGCTCGCCCATGACCTCCGGCAGCACGGACGCGGTATTGGTATAGACGAGTCGGCGGTAGCCGAGGGCGCGGTAGTTCTGCCACATCGCTGCCAGGTTCTGTTCGGCGAGGCCGTGTTCCCAGGTCGGCGGGTAGGCCAGGTCGAGGTTGTCGCCCTCGATCAGCGCGTGTCGCACCTTGGCGCCGGACAGCAGTGCGTGCACCGCGAGGCCGACCCGGCTCTTGCCGACACCCGAACGTCCGCCGAGGAACAGCGCTTCCGTCTCCGAGATCACCTGCCCAGCATGCCAACCTCTGCGCTGCGACGCCGCTCACAGCCCTTGCGTTCGGAACAGTTGTGACTACACAATCATTGTGTGATCACAACTGTTGAGGAGATGACCGCGCGGCGCAAGACGCTCGTGCTGGCCACCTGCTGCCTGAGCCTGCTGATCGTGTCGATGGACGCGACGATCGTGAACGTCGCGATCCCGACCATCAAGGCCGATCTGGACGCACCGTTGTCCCGGTTGCAGTGGATCGTCGACGTCTACACGCTCACCCTGGCCAGCCTGCTGATGCTGGCCGGCGCGGCGGCGGACCGGTTCGGGCGGCGCAGGGTGTTCCGCATCGGCTTGATCGCCTTCGCGCTCGGCTCGCTGCTGTGCAGTCTCGCCCCGTCCATCGAGGTGTTGATCGCGGCCCGGTTCGTGCAGGCGATCGGCGGCTCGATGCTCAACCCGGTGGCGATGTCGATCATCACCACGGTGTTCACCGGACGGGTGGAACGTGCACGCGCGGTGGGAGTTTGGGGCGCGGTGGTCGGTATCTCGATGGCGCTGGGCCCGACCGTCGGCGGCGTGCTGATCGATACCCTCGGCTGGCAGTCGGTGTTCTGGATCAATCTGCCGATCTGCGCGCTCGCGCTGGTACTCACCACTGTCTTTGTGCCGGAATCGAAGTCGGCGACGGTGCGCGGCATCGACCCGATCGGTCAGGTGCTGGCGGTGATATTCCTGTTCGCCACGGTCTTCGGGCTGATCGAGCGGCAGCCGGCGATCTTCGTGGTCTCGGCGATCGCGCTGGCGGCGTTCGTCTTCTACGAGTCGCGCCGCGTCGACCCCTTCATCGATCTGCGCTTCTTCCGCAGTGTGCCGTTCAGTTCGGCGACGGTGATCGCCGTCTTCTCCTTCGCCGCGCTCGGCGCGTTCCTGTTCAGCAACTCGCTGTATCTGCAGACGGTGCGGCACTATTCGGCCGTGCACACCGGTCTGCTGTATCTGGCGATGGCGGTCGCAGTGGTGATCTTCTCGCCGCTGTCCGGGCGGCTCGTCGGCCGGTACGGCACCCGGCCGTCACTGATCGCGGCGGGTGTGGCGATGACGGTCGCCGCCGTGCTGCTCACCACGCTCGACCCGCAGACCCCGGTGTGGGCGCTGGTGATCGTGTTCGCGATCTTCGGAATCGGTTTCGGCATGGTCAACGCGCCGATCACCACCACGGCGGTCAGCGGCATGCCGCTGGATCGGGCGGGCGCCGCC
The DNA here is from genome assembly GCF_900269665.1 of Nocardia suismassiliense. GTDB lineage: Bacteria > Actinomycetota > Actinomycetes > Mycobacteriales > Mycobacteriaceae > Nocardia > Nocardia suismassiliense. Next base: position 2,499,540 of record NZ_LT985361.1, on the reverse strand, counting down.
TCCTCGGTCGCCTCGACCAGCCGTCAGGTCGGCACCAGCATCGGTGTCGCCCTGTGCGGCGCGCTGACCGGAGCGGGGCTGTGGTGGGTGATCGCGGTGCTGACCGCCGGTGTCGCCATACTCGGCATAGCCGCGAACACCCCGTGGGCCAAGCGCTCCAGTGACCGCGTGGCCCCACTGCTGGAACAGAAAGTGCCCACCCATGCCGGATGACGCCCCGAACCCCGACGAGGTATGGGCGATGCTCACCCGCCTCGTGATGTACTCGCGCGACCCGTGGCGGCGGGCCGCGAGCGAGCGAACGGGTTTGTCGTTCGGCCGTATTCGAGTGCTGCGTCGGCTGCGGAACGGGCCGATGACGGTCAAGGAGCTGGCGTACGCGGCGGCCATCGACGCCCCCGCCGCCACGGTCGCGGTCAATCAGCTCGAAGAGTTGGGTTACGTCGTCCGCGAGGTCGATCCCACCAACCGGCGCCAGAAACTGGTCTCCATCACCATGGCCGGCCGCGCCGTACTCGCACAGGCCCTGGCGACACCGGATCCCGCACCGGACTCGGTCGCCGCCCTACCCCCCGACGATCTACGGACCTTGCGCGACATCCTCAGCAAGATCGAACACTGAGTCGAGGGTTTCCCGCCCGCCCCCACACGCGGCCGAGCGGGCGGCGCCCGATGGGGCGCGCACCCGCTCGACGGTGAACCGAAGACTGATCAGCTGCGGAAGGCGTCCTTGACCTTCTCGCCCGCGTCCTTGAGGTTGGACTTGATCTGATCGCCCTTGCCCTCGTTCTTCAGGTCCTGGTCGTCAGTGGCCTCGCCGAACTTTTCCTTCGCCTTACCGGCGAGGTCGTCAGCTTTGTTCTGGGCCTTGTCAGCTGTGCTCATTGTCTAACCCCTTTCGTCGGGTCCGACCGACCATGCCTTTATCGGGCCGGTCGTGTGGCGGATAACCCGCCTGCGCCGGGGCAAACACGTGCAGGCGGTCACAGTACTCACGAGTAACCTCGCTCAGGCCCACGAGCTGGGCGTCAGGCGTAAAATTCGCAGTGGAATTCCCCGAGTCCCGAAGCGCGGCTCCCCGTGCCGGCGACCGAACCCGGAGGAATCATGACCCTGGTCCAAAACCTGTTCGACACCGGCGCGCCGCGCGCCGCGATCGTCGATCTCCTGGCCGCACCGCGCCGCCGCGCCGGTCGGGCGACGGTCACCGGGCGGTTCCGTGGCGCGGCGCTACCCTGGTCCGGTGCACTCCACGGCTGGCCGGCGCGACCATGACTACGGATGATCCGTACGCTGTCGTCGCCATCGCCTCCTCGGCCGGCGGTATCACCGCGCTCTTCAAGGTGCTCGGCGCCCTGCCTGCCACGTTGCCGGTCCCGGTCCTGGTCGTGCAGCACCTCGACCCACGGCACAAGACCGTGCTGGCCGAATTGCTTTCGCGCCGAACGGAATTGCGCGTGAAGCTGGCGACGGCAGGGGAAACCGCCGAGCCGGGAAACGTCTACATCGCACCGCCGAACCATCACCTGTTGGTAGAACAGCAAGGGGTCCTCGCATTGTCCGGCAGTGAGCTCGTGCACTTCGTTCGCCCCTCGGCCGACCTGCTCTTCGAATCGGTTGCGGGCGAATATGGTTCGCGCGCTATCGCCTGTGTGCTCACCGGCTCCGGCAGCGACGGCGCGACCGGAGTGAGCGCGGTCAAGTCCCGTGGCGGCACGGTCGTCGTGCAGGATCCGGCGGAAGCGGAATTCAAAGGCATGCCGGGCGCCGCGGTGGCGACCGGCGACGTGGATCTCGTTGTGCCACTGGACGAGATCGCCGGCGTCATCCGGGGCCTGGTGCTGGACAGCGCATCATGACCGAATCGAACGAGGAGGTCATGACGGTACCGGGCGACGAGCCCGACGCCGTCGACCCGGCGCTGGAGGAATTGCTGCTGTTCATCCGCGATTCACGCGGATTCGATTTCACCGGCTACAAGCGCTCCACGCTGAGCAGGCGTATTCGCAAGCGCATGCAGGACGTCGACGTCGCCGACTACGTGGCATATCGCGACCTGCTGGAGAGCAACGCGGAAGAATTCCGATACCTGTTCAACACCATCCTGATCAATGTCACCAGCTTCTTCCGTGACCTCGATGCCTGGCACTACCTGCAGCGCGAGATGCTGCCGGAGTTGCTCGCGAATACCGAGCCGGACAGCGAGACCCGGATCTGGAGCGCGGGCTGTTCCAGCGGCGAGGAGACTTACTCGCTGATGATCGCGTTCGCCGAGGTGCTCGGCATCGAGGAGTGCACGCGGCGCGTGAAGCTGTACGGCACCGACGTCGACGAGGAAGCACTGCGCGACGCACGCACCGGCGTCTATCCGGCGAAGGCGCTCGCGCAACTGTCCGGTGAGCTGCGCGACCGGTATTTCGAGCCGATCGGCGACAAGTTCGCCTTCCGTTCGGATCTGCGCCGCCGCGTGATTTTCGGCAGGCACGACATCACCCGCGACGCGCCCATCTCTCGCCTCGATCTGCTCGTCTGCCGAAACACGTTGATGTACTTCAATGCCGAGGCACAATCGCAGATACTCGACCGGTTCCGCTTCGCGCTGCGGGAGGGCGGCCTCCTGTTTCTCGGCAAGGCGGAATTGCTGCTCGCCGAGGGCGAACTGTTCGGCGTGATGAACATGCGCCAGCGCATTTTTCGCCGCCGGGCCGGCCAGGTGCGACCGCCGCGGCTGCCGAACCATACCCGCCTCGACCTCGACCTCGGCTCGGAGGTGCAGGGCTTGGCCAAGAAGCGCCAACTGGGCGAGCTCGCGCTGGAGACAGCCCCGCTCGGGGTGCTCGGGGTGGATGCCGAGGGCAAAGTATGCATCCTCAATAGTCAGTTGCGCAGCCAATTCGGGGTGACGCCGCACGATATCGGCAGGCCACTGAGCGAACTGGAAATCTCTTATCGCCCGGTCGAACTGAGATCACTGATCCAGCAGGCCAGGTCGGAACGGCGCACGGTCAGGGTGAGTTCGGCGGAACGCAAGATCAGTCCAGCCGAAATTCAATACTTCGATGTGCATGTCCAGCCACTGTGGGGCAGCGATGGCTCCGACGCGGGGGTAGTGGTCAACTTCGTGGATACGACGGTGCCCACCCGGCTCGCGCTGGAAGTGAAGGTGCGCCGGGAGGAACTGGAGACCGCCTACGAGCAACTGCAATCCACCAACGAGGAGCTCGAAACCACGAACGAAGAACTGCAATCCAGCATCGAGGAATTGGAGACCACCAACGAAGAGCTCCAGTCGACCAACGAGGAACTGGAGACCACCAACGAAGAACTCCAGTCGGGTAACGAAGAACTCGAAACCATGAACGAGGAGATGCGGATCCGGACCGATGAATTGAACGAGACTCGCACCTTCCTCGAAGGCGTGCTGTCCAGCGTCGCGGCGGGCGTGGTGGTGATCGATGATCAGCTGCGGGTCCGGAGCTGGAACAGGGGTGCCGAGGAGATGTGGGGGCTGCGGGCCGAGGAGGTGCAGCGGCAGGCGTTCTTCGCGCTGGACTTCGGCCTACCGACCCGGCTGCTGCACGAAACTATTCAACGCTGCCTCAAAACCGGTCGCCGTGACAGCCCCGTAGAGGTCCCCGCCGTCAACCGGATCGGACGCTCGATCATCTGCGCGGTGACCTGCTCGCCGCTGGCCGGCACCCGTGATGGCGTGGTGCTGCTCCTGGAAGAAGTCCTGCCGCCCACCGGCGTCGAACAGGCCGATTGACCTGTCTACCAGCGCAATCCGGTAGACTTGGTGCTGTGCGGTCGCATTCGGACGCTCACCAGGAAATCGCCCGTGAGTGGCAGGAATTCAGCGCCGAGCGCGAACGTGCCGCTCGGGCGGCGGCGGTGGCCGCGAAATATGAGGCACAGGCCACTCAACGTCCGCAATCCATGCAACCGTTTCGGCAGCGAATGGCCGAGTTGCACCGGCGAATCGAGGCCCGGCATCTCGCGTGTGCGCGCCTGCACCGGTTACACGCGCTGCGCCTGCAGCGGTGGTGTACCAGCGATCGGGCCACGCTGCGGCCGGTCTTCATGGCGGCGGTGGCCCAGCATCTCGGCATGGACAACGCCGCGGTCACCCTGTTCGGTGAGACTGGCGAGGAACTACTGGTCGCCGCATCGGACGCCACCGCCCGCGCGGCGCACGATCTGGAACTGCTGGTCGGCGAGGGTCCCGCCCGGGACGTGCTGGACGGCCGCGAGTTCGTCGCGGCGCACGATGCGGGCCTGGCAGGCCGCTGGCCACAGTACGGCCCCGCACTGACCGACCTCGGGGTACGGTCCGTGGTCGCGGTCCCCCTACGCTCCTCCCGCCTGCTCGGCGCGCTGTGCGCGTTCACCAGCCGAGCCGGGCTACAGGTCGAGCTCACCCCTGCCGCCGAGACGGTAGCCGACGCCCTCGCCAACACCGTGCTGCTCGCTTCGCACGGAACGGCAGGCGACGGTGCGCCGCAAGGCACCCTGTTCGACGATGCCGACTACCTTGCCGCTGTCCACCAGGCGATCGGTATGGTTGCCGTGCAATGCCATTGTGATCTCGACGCCGCGCTCGCGCTGTTGCGCGCACGCGCCTACGCCGACGGCATCGCCCTGTCCGAGCTCGCCCGCCGCATCTCGCAGGACGGATACCAACTATGTTGACCGGCAAGGTGTTCCATGGCTGAGGAGCTGGCACAGGGGATGTCGGAGTTGACGTCGCTGCTGTTGACAAGCGACGACATCAACGAATCACTGTGCGCCATAGCCGATGTCGTTGCGCGGATGCTGCCGAACCAGCCCATGGCGGAGGTCCGACTGACCGGTAAACACGGAACCATCTTCGGTGGTTCGAGCGAAGCGCACGCGATGCTCGTCGAAGAAGCTCGGCGCAGTGAGGGTTACGACCCCGGCCTAGAGGCAATCAGTACCGCACACCATGTTTCGGTACCCGATGTCGCGACGGAGCAGCGCTGGGGCGGCCATTCGGCACGAATGCTGGCCTACGGGATCGAATCCATCTATGTCGAACCACTTTCGGTGGACGGCGAAGCCATCGGCGCACTGTCGCTCTACGCCGTCCAGCCGCACAGCTTCACCGCCCGGGTCCGGCGAGCCGCCGCCCTGACCGCCGAACATCTCGGCGTACTGCTCGCGGTCAAGGCCGACACGGTAAGGCTGGCTGAGCTGACGGTACAACTACGCGCAACCCTCGCCTCACGGTCGACCATCGACCAGGCACTCGGCATTCTGATGGCCGAACGGCGCTGCGACCGTGACGCGGCCTTCAAGGTGCTGCGCGGTAGGTCGCAGCGGCACAATGTGCGCGTCGCGGACTTGGCCGCGCAGATCATCGAGACGGTCAGCGGCCGTAAACCCCGCGCACCGCATTTCGTCGAGCCAGCGTAGCCGTCGCGGCGCCGCTCGCACACTCCGCCAAGGTATTCCGGAGCGTGCGAACGGCGGACGGCTTACGCGTTCGGACGGTCAGAGGATCGGCCTGCCGCCGGTGACGGCGACGCGGGCACCGGAGATGTAGCTACCGTCGTCCGAGGCGAGCAGCACATAGCTGGACGCCAGTTCGGCCGGTTGTCCGGCCCGGCCGAGCGGGGTGTCGTCGCCGAACTTGCTGACCTTCTCCGGCGGCATCGTCGCGGGGATCAACGGCGTCCAGATCGGGCCGGGGGCCACGCTGTTGACCCGAATTCCCTTCTCCCCCAGCAACTGCGCCAGGCTCGCCGAGAAGTTGGCGATGGCGGCCTTGGTCGCGGCATACGGCGCGAGCGTCGGGCTGGGCATATCCGAGTTCACCGACGAGCTGCCGATGATCGACGAGCCGGGCGGCATGTGCGGCAATGCGGCCTTGACCAGGTAGAAGTAGGCCCCGACGTTCAGTTTGAAGGTGTAGTCGAATTCCTCGTCGCTGATCTCGTCGAGGGTGGTGTGCGTCATTTGGTAGGCGGCGTTGCTGACCAGCACGTCGATCTTGCCGAATTCCGCTGCGGCACGGTCGATCACGGCTCGGCAGTGTTGCGGGTCGGACAGGTCACCCGGCATGAGCACCGCCTTGCGACCGGCTTCCTCGACCAGCTGTGCGACCTCTTTCGCGTCCTCGTCTTCATTCAGATAGGAGATCAGCACGTCGGCGCCCTCGCGCGCGAAGGCGATCGCGACCGCGCGGCCGATACCGCTGTCCGCGCCGGTGATCACGGCCGCTTTGCCGGTCATCTTCCCGGAACCGCGGTAACTCTTTTCGCCACAGTCCGGCACCGGCTGCATCTGGGCCTGGATACCAGGGACTTCTTGCTGTTGCTCGGGGAAACCCATAGCGGAGAACCTCCTGCGCGCTCGGATGGGACGCAGACCGGTTATCCCGTCGCCGCGCCCGGAAACCTCCGTCGCCTCCTTTCGATGGCTGTGCCGGCCGCGATAGGTATACGATTCTGCGGTCGGTGGAACGGTCCAACAGCGGGCTGGCCACCGCGTTTTTCGAGCACGCGAGAGTCCGATTCGCGGTGGGATGGACCGGAGGCGGCATTGTCCGAGATGTCGATTACTGCTTTCGCGACCGACACCAGCAGCAACGGTGTCAGCGAGGGTCTGCTTTCCGAGCTGGTTGAGCACCTCCGGCAGAACCGCACCGTGCTGCGCGAGGAATGGGCGCGCCGCATCACCGAGGCGCAGTTACTGACCGCGATGACGCCCGACGAGATGTTTTCCGAGGCCACCTCCGTCTACGACAACTACGTCGCCGTGCTGGAGACGGGGTCGGTGGAGGCGCTGCAGGACTACGCCAGGGATCTGTCCGAGCGCATCATTCCTCGCGGTGTCGAGACCGACGAGGTCCTCGGCATCGTGCTGCTGCTGCGCGACGTGCTGGCCCGCTCGCTGTTCGAGAAGTACCAGAACGACTTCCAGCTGCTCAACGCGGTGCTCGACGCCTACGAACCGGCCGCCAACCGCATCGCCAACACCGTGGGCGTGTCCTTCGTCGAGGAACGCGAACGCATCATCCGCCAGCAGCAAGAGGCGATCCGCGAGCTGTCCACACCCGTACTCCAGGTGCGTGAACAGCTGCTCATCCTGCCGATCATCGGCGTGCTCGACGGTCAGCGCGCCCGTCAGCTCACCGAGCAGCTGCTGCGCGCGATCCGGGCCAACCGCGCGAAGGTCGTCGTCATCGACATCACCGGTGTGCCGACCATCGACTCCACCGTGGCCAACCACCTGGTACAGACCGTCGACGCGTCCGGACTGATGGGCGCGAACGTGATCATCACCGGCCTGTCCTCGGAGATCGCGCTGACGCTGGTCACCATCGGTTTGGACCTGTCCAAGATGAACGCGGTCGGCGACCTCCAGGGCGGTATCGAAGAGGCCGAACGACTGCTCGGCTACGAGGTCAGCCGCACCGACACCACCCGACGACCGGAAGCCTGAAGGTCACTCGGGTCCGGAATGCTCGTGCAAGGTCAGCAACAGGTGGTCGAACGCGGTCTGCACCTGCGGCGGCGCCGGCGGTAGTGCGTCCAACTCGGCGATCAACCTGGTAGCCAGGGTGCGCAGCTTGACGTTGGTCTCCTGGGACCGCCACTGCAACACCCGGAAGGCCTGCTCGGCGTTGAGCCGGTACACCCGCATCAGCACGCCCTTGGCCTGTTCGATCACGGCCCGCGCCTCGAACAGTTCGGGCAGCGTACCGTCGAGCAACTCCTGGCGCTGCTCATCGATGGTGTCGGTCAGGTCGATGTAGTGGCCCTTGGTGCCGACGACCCTGCCGTTCTCGTCGGTCATGGTGTCGCCGAAGACGATCACATGGCGGGTGACCCCGGCGGTGTCGATGATGCGGTGGCGGCTGCAGAACGGCTCGGCATTGCGCAGCGACTTGGCGATCGCCTCGGCGACTTGCGCGCGGTCCTCCGGATGCTTGTGTGACAGCAGCAGTTCCGTGGTCGGCGTCACCGTCCCCGGCGCGTACCCGTGCATCGCCGCGACCGCGTCCGACCATTGCCACCGCTGATCGGCGAACCAGAATTCGAAGGCTCCGGTGGCCTGCGCGGTACCGCCGCCGACCACCTGGACGACCGCGTCGGTCGCCGCCTCGGTGGCCGGTGCGCCTGTTTCCATCACGCGGTAAGTATGCGCTTCACCTGCGGTTTTCACGTCGTGTCGGCGGTCGGTCGCTCGTGTCGGAACCACGGCCGTCTTCCCGCCCTCGAAGCGGTGCGCTCAGATGTCGATGTGCCGCGGCGGCGCCAGCTCCGGCGGGGCGTGCAATACCCCGGTGGCACCGGGGTCCCACGGCGTCGTGTTCTGCGCTTCGACGATGGCTTGCGCGTGCGCGGTGGGCGTCACGCCGTGCGCACGGGCGAGCCGCACCAACTGTTGCCGTGCCGCCGCGATATCGAGGTCGAAATGTTCGGCGAGCACGCCGACCGCCGCGGCGATCACCGTGGTGCCGTGCAGCACCGCCTCCACGGTCTCACCCGTGCTGGCCCGGCGCCCGTCCACCCGCCCGGTGGACAGCGCGATCGCGGTGATGTCCGCCAGAATCTGGCCGAAGTCGTTGGGGCGGGCCACTCCCCACGGCTCGTCGAGGTGCACCACGACCGAGCCGAGCGGCATCGTCAACGCGACCACCGGAAACGCGCGCATGGACCGCAGCCCGGCGGCCAGCGCCTGCCTGCGGTACTGCGGCCAGCTGGCGTCGTCGCCCGCGTCGAGATCCGCGATCATCGCCACCGCACCGTCGCGCGCACTCGACAGCCCCGGCCCGGTGATATGCAGCCGCGGATCGGCCGAGCTGCCGTCGCGCAGCGACTCGGCGACGATCTGAATGCTCACCACATCCGCGGGCTGGCGCGGATCGCGCAGGATCACCACCGCCGACACCGCGTCGAAACAGTCACGAGCGTGCGCAGCTATCGAATGCAACAGCGTCGGGACATCGAAATCGGTGGTCAGCGTCGCGGTCAGTTCCGCGATCGCCAGCCGTGCCCGGGCCGAGTTCATCATTGCTGCCCCTCCGTCGAGTCGCGCTGATCCCGCAACGACAGCCGCCGGGACACAATATCGGCTGCCACGTCGGCGATGGAGCGGCGCTGTGCGTAGGAGTAGGCGCGCAACCGGTCCAGTCCTTGGCCGATCGGCACCGCGAGTTGTACCGCGACCATCCCGGCGGCGTTGAATACCTCCGCCCGCGAGAAGTCGCCGTCGGCGATGGTCGATTCGTTGTCCAATTCGGCGTTGTCGAGCGCGGTTTCGACGCTGCCTGCCAGGTCGATCCGCTCGGCCCAGTTCGCGTGCAAGGTGCGCCCGACCGCGACCGCGCAGGCCGCTGCGGACTCCTGTTCCGCGCCGGCCAGCACACCGACCGTGTTGCGGTACAGCTCGAGCACTCCGATCGGCCGCAGCACGCCGGGCACCGGAAAGGCGAACGCCGCACGCACCCCTAGTGCGAGGGCGTCGGGGGTGAAGGCCGGCCACCGCGCGGCCACCGCGTCGAGTGCCAAATCTGGCCAAAGTTGGTGGCGTTCGGCTCGGTAGGCATCGACACACGGACCCTCACCGACCACGAACTGCAATTCGTCGATCTGCTGGGCGATCGCGTCTGTCGCATAGACCAATTCGCGCGCCTGGGTGGAGTTGCTGAGCACCGCGAGGGCGGCGCCGTCGACGCCACTGAGGCGGACCGCGGCCGAGCACAGCGTGCTGATTCCGGTGAACAGCGAACCAGCCGCGCGTGCGGCATCGCGGCTCGGGCCCTCAGGGTGCTCACCCTGGAAACCGCCGGACGCTCCCTCCACCCCGGACTCCTATCTCCCCGACTTCGACGCTACTCCAGCCGGGCCCCGAATCCCGAACCGACCGCGCGAAAGAACGTCTACAACCGTTGCGCGCCGCGCTCGATGCGGGTAACGCCGGTCACAGTGCACGCCGAGAAGTTGCCGAGGTGATTGGTACGGCAAGGCGCGGGTATGGCCGCAGTGAATCGATGGGAGGCGGTGAACATGATGAAGGTGGCTTCCAGGACATCTACATCACACCAGACATCCGTGGTCGCGCACCGAGTCGTCTTCGAGCTGGCCGCTGAGCCGCACGAGCTGGGCATGCTGCGGGCGCTCACCGACACCACGTGCATGATGGCCGAGGTCACGCTCGATGCGATTCCGGACATCCGGCTCGTACTGAGCGAGGCGGCTACCGCACTGATGCTCGACGCCGTGCCCGGCTCGACGCTGCGGTGCGCGTTCACCTACAGCCGGCGCAGCATCCGCGCGCGAATCAGCGCGACGACCACGCGCGATGTCGAAATCACCCGCGACCCGTTGAGCTGGCAGTTGGTGCAGGTATTGACCGATTCTGCCGAGTTGATCAAGGAACCTTTTGAGCCGGCGGCGGGAGGGTATCCGACGGCCATCGAATTCAGTTGGGAGCGAGGGTTATCCGATGCAGCGTGACTTCACGGCGGACCGGGTCGACGCACCGCGACGTACGCAATCCCGCGGCGACAGCTACGACAATATCGAGCCGTGGTTCGAGAAGATGGCAACGCTCGACGCGGACGATCCGCATCGAAACGAGTTGCGCGAGGAAGTAATGCGGCTGTGCCTGCCGCTGGCGGAGCACATCGCGCGCAAGTTCGCCGGTCGCGGTGAGTCTTTCGACGATCTGCAGCAGATCGCCAGTCTCGGTTTGATTCTCGCGGTCGACCGGTTCGACGTCACGCGGGGTAGCTCGTTCCTCTCGTTCGCCGTGCCGACGATCATGGGCGAGGTGCGCAGGCACTTCCGGGACCACACCTGGGCGGTCCGAGTTCCCCGTCGGCTCAAGGAAATTCAGCAATTGCTCGGGCCCACCACCGAAACGCTGTCGAACCGGCTCGGCCGGGTACCCACCGCCAGGGAGATCGCCGCCGAACTTGACCTCGATGTCGGCGAGGTCACCCAGGCGTTGATCGCGAAGAACGGTTACCAGACCAACTCGATCGATGCCGTAACGCGCGATGACGGGGAGGCCACGCCGATGCCGCTCGCCGCGGGACTGGGCGCGGAGGAGCCGTGCTATCAGCTGTTGGAACAGTCGATGACGGTCCGGCCGTTGATCGCCGCGCTGCCCGAGCGGGAGCGCCGGGTATTGATCATGAGATTTTTCGAATCGATGACGCAGGCGCAGATCGCCGAGCAACTCGGCGTCTCCCAGATGCAGGTTTCGCGCATCCTGTCCAAGACCTTGAATACGCTGCGCGCCCAGGCCTCGGACGAGGAGCCCGCGGTCTGCGTTGCCTGACGGTTATGCCGTGTGACCGGGTTTCAGCCTGGCGACGGCGTTGTAGCGCAGGGCGTCGGTGTGCGCCGGCGGGGGCGAGGCGGCCTCCGGCTCGATGAGCATGCCGACGTGGTCGCCCAGGTCGTGGCGTTCGAGGATGCGGCCGGTGAACCAGCCCGCGGCGGCGCTCAGGATCGGCACGTCGGCCGGGCCGGGGTGCCACTTGCAGTGCGCGAACTTGTTGATGTCGTCGCCGGTCTCCGCACCGAAAAGTGCTGCCAGCGAGGACTGTTCGCGGCCGAGCAAGTGCACCGCCAAGTGCTCGGCCGCCATCGCGACGCCGAAGGTGAAGTTGGTCTTGGAGATGCCGACCAGAAACCGCGGCGGTTCGATGCTCACCTGCGAGGTGAAGCCGACCAGGCACCCGGCCTGGCGGCCATCGGCCCGGGTGGTCACGACGAACACCGGATAGTCGGCGGCCGCGATCACCGCGTCGAAACCGGAGCGATCTGTGGTGACGTTGTCCGACATGGTCCTCGCGCTCGGCTCGGCCGCCGCCCGGGCCGCGTGTTCGGATGCGGCTCGGGACCGCGGCAAGTGGGCAGTCCATAGACCACACTACGAGAAGTCGGCGGTGCGCAGGGTCTATGGATTTCGGGGCAGTGGGATCAGCGGCCGAGGTCCTGGCGGAGTTTGAGTAGATTGGCCTTCTCCGCGAGCAGTCGTTCGATGCCCGCGTCCAATTGCCGGGTGCGTTCGTCGAGTTGCGCCAGCACATCGTCGCGGTCCTGGTCGGTGGCGCTCTGCGGGGCGGTGCACGCGATGTGGATCAGAGTGGCGGCTTCGGTGAGCGAGAGGCCGGAAGCGAGCAGACACCGGATGTCGTTGACCGTCTTGACGTCCTCTTCGCGGTAGTGCCGGTACCCATTGGGATCGCGCTCGGGGGTCAGGACACCGGCGTTCTCGTAGTGGCGCAGCATCCGCGGGGTCGCACCGGTGAGCTGGCTCAAATCTTTGATCCGCACCTGAGCTTCTCCTTGACATTGACGTTAGTGTCATACTTTACCTTGGCCGTATGACGAACGAACGCAGTCAGCCGAAAGTACTGCTCGTGGTGTCCCACCCGGATCACGAGTCCGCCACCTGGGCCATCGCCCGCGCGGTCGAGCAGGGTATCCAGGCGGACGGAAGCACCACCACTGTCGTGCATGATCTGACGGCTTCGGGATTCGATCCGGTGTTCCGGGCTGCGGATCTCGCGGTGCACCGGTTGCTCGGCGAGGTGCCCGCCGATGTGCGGCGGGAGCAGGAGTTGATCGAGTCGGCCGATGTTGTCGCGCTGTTGTTCCCGGTCTACTGGTGGTCGATGCCAGCGCTGGCCAAGGGGTGGATCGATCGGGTGTTCAGCCGTGGGTGGGCCTATGAGAACACCTCCCCCGATGGTCCTAGTGCGGTGAAAGAACTGCACTTCATCGCGTTGGCGGGGATCAACCAAGGGACGTTCGATCGTCGTGGGTACAAGGACGCGATCACGCTGCAGCTTCGGGACGGTATTGCTGGTTACTCCGAGATTCCCGGAGCCTCTGTTGAAGTTCTGTATGGCAGTGAGACCACTGACCCGCAGGCTCATGAAGAGCTGGCGGCTCAGGGGTACAAGCTTGGTGGTGATTTGGCGCAGCGTGCGCAAGCGGCGTTCGACCGGAAGTTTGTGGTGGGCTGACGCTACTGGCTTGCTTGCACGAGTGACGCGACGATCTGGTCGAGCTGCGTGGCTCGACCGGCCGGGGTGCGTGCCTTCATCAGCCGGAGAAACAGGGCGTACTGCCGGGTCCGGTCCAGCAGTTCGAATTGCGCCTGTGCCCGCTCATCGCCGGCCAGTGCGGCGGCCAGATCGGCAGGGACGGTCGCGTCGCGCTGGCGCTGGTAGGCGGCCGCCCACCGCCCGTCCGCCTCGGCCGCCCGGATCGCCGCCAGGCCGGCCGCGCGCATCCGGCCCGCGGCGATCAGCGCCTCGGCCTTCTCCACGTTCACCTGTGACCATGGGCTTTTCGGCCGCCGTGGTGAGTACCGCTGCAAGTAGTGCTGGTCGTCGAAGCCCTTGCGATGGCTATCGATCCAGCCGTAGCACAGGGCGACGTCGAGGGCTTCACCGATCGTGATCCCCTCAGCACCCTTCTTCGCGATCAGCAGCCAGACGCCAGCCGAATCGTCGTGGTGGTCGGCCAGCCACGACTCCCAGTGCGCCGCGTCCGGGAAACGAAGAGAACCTGCGTCGATGCTTTCCATGAATCCATCATCCGCAGTTAAGTGCTCACTGAATGAGCACTTTCCAACCGCATTCTGACCGCTGCCCGGAGGTGACCAATCCAGAACCGGCTCGGGTCCGAATACCCAGGCCAGAGCCGTCCCACAGAAACGAGGTCACCACCCCGTGCACTATCGACCCGCTCATCTCGTCGCGACCGGTGCGGCCGCCTTTGCGACCCTGCTGGCCGTCGCCCCGACCGCATCCGCCGAAACGTCGCCGAGCTACCGGTGCACCACGATCACGTCCGGAAAAGCGATCGGAGAGAATCTCGCTCCCGTCGAAGCCGGTAAATGCACGGCGGCGAACAAGGCGCCCAAGGTAGGCGCGATCACCGGCTTCTTCTTCATCCTCGATTCGGCGAAGAAGGGGACCTACTTCGTGTGCGGGGTCAAACCCGACGGCAAACTCGCTATTGCTGCGGAGCCGACCGGCGCAGCCGCCCTCCCCGGCCAAGTCACGGCCGCCGGTTGTATGGAATTTCCCAAGGGCGACATGAAGTTCACCCCCGAGCAGTTCGAGCAGGAGCTCGCCAAGCAGATCAGGAAAAAGGGCAACGCCGGCTAACGGTCAGCAGGTACTGGGAGCTGGACGCCCGGCGAAGCGGTCGGCCAGGTAGTCCAGCGCCCGGGGCGCGCCCGCCAGCATGGCGGCACCGTGATCAGCATCCGGAATCATGTCCAGCCGCACCGGCGTACCCGCGCGGCAGTACCGCCCCGTCACGTCGCGAACCGCCTGCGCAGACACCACATCATCGGTGCCGTGCCACAGGTAGATGGGTACGCGCGGCACACCGTCGAAGTCTTGAATGCTGTTCTCCCGCAACACCTGTGCCGTCGCCGGGTCGTCATCCAAGGCGCCGCCGGTGAACACATCGGACAGCCGGCGGTTGGCACCCGCAGCGATGATCTCGTTTGCACAAGCGTTGGCTATCCGATCGCGCAACGCCAGCCCCGCCGGGCTGAGTCGCGGCTCCAGCCGCACCCGATCGGGATACTCCCGCTCCAATCCCACAGCGGCTGCGAAACCAAGTCCGAACAGCTGATTCGGCGTCGACCCGACATCGCGAGCCAACGTGGCCAGGTTCATCGGGACGCCGCCCTGCGCGGCACCGACGATCGCCAGTTCCGGCGCATACTCCGGCGCCAGCGCGGCAGCGAACCCAGTGGCCATGCCACCACCCGAATAACCAGCCATACCAACAGGACTCGCGGCCAGCCCCGCAGGCCCGAACCTCTGCACCGCGCGAATCCCATCGAGGGTGAGCATGCCGCCCAACCGAGCCGCACCATACGCTCTCGTCGGCCCGAGATGATCCGGCACCGCAACCGCCCACCCCCGAGCCAACAGCAGATTCAAGGCAGGCGCCTCCTGCATAGTCCCGTCGAACAGACTGTGCGACGGCGCACACCGCACCCCCAACGAGTTCACGAACGGCTGATACGACACCAGCGGCCGATTCCCCCCACCCGCCGGCACGAACACCGTCGTAACCGCCGCAACCGGAACACCCGCCGAGTTCACCGACCGATACAACAGCTGCCACACCACCACCCCAGGAAACCCGGCCGCGGCAACCTGCCTACTACGCACCACATCCCCCGCGGCATAGTCCGCGAGATCCCCCGGCGCCGCATAGAACCCATCAGCCTCCCCCACCGGATACACCGGCACCGCCGCAGCCGACGGCACCCCGCCGATCCCGACGACCATCAACGCCAAACAAATCAATCGTGTTGTCGTACTGCGGAATCGGGTCGCCATCACACGAACGCTCCTGCTAGTTCGGATTTACCGGAACTCCAAGTCGAGGCCCCACCGAATGCCGCGACAGGCAGGTCTCCCCGGGAAGTACCCAAACTCCGCCCGACATACCTGCCACAGACAACGTTGAACCACAGACGCACAGAAAGGAAGTCGCATAGCGAAGCCGCCTTCGTCTACCAGAGCGGCCGTCTGCAAGTGAGGCCGCAGCCAGCCGATCGCGTCGGCCGCCCGCATTCGGCGCTGGCCTGACGCGGTAGGGGATGGGCGCCCGGGATGACCGGCTCGTTCCACGACAGCTCCTTTGGTCACTCGCTCGAATGTCATTACGTCCATGAAGTGCTCCTCCAAATATGCCTGCACTGATTCCGATCGGTCGTTTGCTAGGCCTGCTAAAGGCTTCAACGGCTCATCGATCAGGCACCGTGTCAACACTCAATTGAGTTGGTCAGCTGAACATTTCGATGCCTACCTCGACGTCGTGTCAGGCGTGACAGCCGGTAGGATCGGGGACTGCTTGGATTCCACGGTTTACTCAGCCCGCGGATTCGAAAACACGCTGCTTGCTCTGCTTTACCGCACACCGCCGATGTAGGTTTCCTGCCGCAGCATTGACGCCCCAACGTTCAGGATGCCCAGACAGCCAGTGCTGCACTGAGGCAGGCAGCGGAAATCCATCAGCGCTGATGGCACGATGCGACTATCCACAAAGGAACACAGCGTATGTCGACACCCATACCGCCCACCGGCGGGGGCATCCACATCAATATCAGCGGCAACGGGAACAGCGGCAACGGGAACAGCGGCGGCAGCGGCAGCGGCAGCGGCCCAAATTGGCAAAAGATCGGTGCTATTGCTGGCATCATCGGCGTGATCATTGCGGTGGTGGTTGCATATCTACAATTCAGGCCGACCCCGGAAAGCACAACCAGTGCACCTCCGACCGGCGCGATCGGCGTTTCGTCCACCAGAGTCCCCGTCACCACATCCACTGCATCTTCGGCTGCGCCCGCAGGCGTGGATCCACCGTCGAAAGGCGGTGCGGCCATCGCACATTTCAAATTCGAGGACCCTCAATGGTGGGGCATGTCATTCCTGGACTGGAAGGGCGTACCGATGGGTCCGCAAACGCACTATGCCCTGCATGGCAAGCTCGGCCTCTCGGCCGAGAATGGTGTCCGCTTCGCGCATGCCCCTACTACGGGAGACTCGCATCCAAGCTACTCCGCCTGTGAGGCGGCGCACTACGACATCCTCACTGTGCCATTGAACAAAATGCCTAGTGGCACATTCTTGTGCGTCCGCACCCAGATGCAGAAATTCGGCTGGATGCAATTGACCTGGACGCCCAGTAAGGATGACCCCAGTTTCACCAACGCCATTCAGTCCACCGGCGCCATCTGGAACCTTTGATCGCTCAACGCTAGACAACCTATGGATACTCTCGGGACCGCGGTCTGAATCATTACTCGGCGTTACCGCGCTCGAAATGACACTGATACGTGGCCGTCTGCTTTTCGGTCGGCGGGTCGGGCGCCGGGCCGTCCTGCCCACCGGTGATCTCGATGAGCAGTCGACTACGACCGTGGTCCATACCCCGACAAGCGATCTCGCCACGCTCCCCCCTGTCGGAGCGCGCCTCGATTGCCGCCGCCGGCCCGGAAAAGCTGAGGACGCCGCTGATCCCCTCCACCGGCGGCGCCTCGACCATCAGGCTCCGTTGCCTCGCGGATGGCGCCGCAATCATCACCGGAAGCACATCCCTGCCGCCAAGCATGGAGTGGTGTTCACACACTGAACCAGCAGGTCAGCGCCGCTTTATCAATATTCCGGTCCGGAGAACACCGGATGCGAGCCTGCAGGCATGCCCTGACCACCCGAGGGGAGGCCAAAGCTTTTGCCGCCGACTTCTATTGAACGTTGACGCGAACCGCAGTACCCACTCGACCGGACAAAGCGGACCACCCGTCCTTGAACTCCGGACAGGACGCGATCAACTGCGCACCAATTTGTTGGTCTCCGCCCCGACAACACATCGAATCACCTCCCGACCGGGATAAAAAGCCTGGTCAGAGAGGTTATGTGGGGCGGGCGGGGCTCGAACCCGCGACCAATGGATTATGAGTCCACGGCTCTAACCGACTGAGCTACCGCCCCTCTTCTGCGGGTGCACCGCAGGCGTGGGGGATGCTACCGGCTGGGGTGGGACTAGCACCACTCGGACCCGGGGTGGCGGTTAGGGTGGGGCGTCCGGCAACCGTGTGGAGGGTCGACCATGTCGAGTGTGTTCGCGAAGGTGCTGAAGGTGCATCAGTGGGTGTACGAGAACAGTGGCGGTTTGGTGGGGCATCGGGTGTTGTTCGGGAATCCGACGCTGTTGTTGCGGACGGTGGGCCGCAAGACGGGGCAGGCGCGTACGTCGGCGCTGACGTACGGACGGGATGGGGCGGATTGTCTGGTGATGGCGTCCAACGGTGGATCGCCGCGACCGCCGGGGTGGCTGGCGAATGTCAAGGCCAAGCCGGAGTGTGAGATTCAGATCGGGCGGCGCAAGGTGCCGGTGGTCGCGCGGCCCATATATCCGGACAATTCGGACTATGCGCGCCGGTTCGCGATCATGGACAAGATCAGCAAGGGTCGCTACAGCGACTACCAGAAGATGACCAAGCGGCCGATTCCGGTGGTGGTGCTGACGCCGGCCGGTCAGTCCCGGTAGTCGTCGTCGCGCTCGTCCCAGCGGCCGTCGTAGTCATCGGGATCATCTCTGTCCCATCGACTTTCGTCTTTCGGCGGTCTGCTGGCTATTTGCACGATAACCACCACGACAGCGAGCACGAGTAGGACCACACCAACAACGATCAGAGTCTCCACGCAGGGCACCCTAGCGCCGAGCCAGGGTGCCCGCCATAGCTTGCTCGGTGGTCTCTCAGACAGCGGAATCCAGGGTCAGCAGGGTGCGGCCCACCGCCGTCCTGGATTCGATGGCGGCGTGTGCCTTTTCGGCCTCGTCGAGCGGAAAGGTTTGGCCGATCACCACTTCCAGCCGCCCGGCCGCGGCCTCGGCGAGCGAGCGTTCGGCCAGCCGCGGCCAATCGGTCTCGTCGTCGGTGACATCGAGCAGACCGGTCACGGTGATGCCGCGGGCGGCCGCCGACGCACTGTCGATCGCCGCGAATTCGCCTGCGGCCATGCCGTAACCGAGGAATCGCCCGTTGTCCGCGATGGCGTCGAAGGCGGCTTCGCCCAGTGCGCCCCCCGCGCCGTCCAGCACGACATTCGCGCCCGCATCACCGGTCGCCGCCCTGGCCTTGTCCGACCAGCCCGCCTCGGCGTAGTCGACCACGACGTCGGCGCCGAGCCGTTCGGCCAACGCCAATTTGGCGCTGCCCCGCGCCGCGGCGAGCACGCGTGCGCCCGCCCCGCGCGCGAGTTGGATCAGCAAAGTGCCGAGTCCACCGCCTGCCGCGGTGATCAGCACCCACTCCCCCGGCTGGATCGCAGCCTTGTCGAACACTGCCAACGCGGTTTGCCCGTCGTGTGCGAGCGCGACGGCCTGCGCCAGGCTCAACCCGTCGGGCACGACGGTCAGCGTGGCCGCACTGGCGAGCGCCTTTTCGGCGTAGCCGCCGATCGGCTGACCGCCGCCGATCTTGCTGGCCGCGGTCGCGGTGGTGACACGCTTGCCGATCCAGGACTCGTCCACACCGTCACCGGTCGCGCTGACCACGCCAGCTACCGCGCCGCCGGGCACGTAAGGAGTCGCCAGCTGGAAATAGTCCCCACCCCATCCGCCGCGCAACCGGGCATCCAGGAACATCACGTCGGCGGCGGCCACATCCACCACCACCTCGCCCGGCCCGGCCACCGGCTCCGGCACCTCACGCACCGTAAGTACTTCGGGCCCACCGAATTCCGCTACCTGCACAGCGCGCACGACCAACCTCCATAGCTTTCCTGTTTCGTCCGACAGGGATCAGCATGGAACCTGAACTGTTATTGAGGTCAAGCCGTGCGCGGGCGGTTTCGCTCAGCGCGAAAGCGATTCACGAACTGCCACCACCACAACTGCTGCTGCTCCCGCCACCACAGCTGGAGCTACTTCCACCGCTGCAACTGCTGCTGCTACCCCCGCCGCAGCTGCTGCCACCGCTGTCGTGGTGACCTCCCCCGTGCTGGTGGTGCCCGCCTCCGGACTCCGGATACCAGCCGCCGCCGCTACAACTGCTCGGCGACCCGGCATCGATACCGGCGGCACCGGCCACCCAGTAGGTCTCCGAACCGCCGCTATGCCGCCGGTGCGAATCACCACGCTGATTCCGGTAGCGCGGATTGCGCCTGTTGCCACGCTTCGACCGGGCGATCAAGCCGATGACGACGAACGGTGCCGCGACGACAATCAGCACGATCAGGAAAGTAAGAACTCCACCCATTCATGAACCGTAGCGGCCCCTCCCGCCTGCGTACAGTGAACTGTGCCGTCTTTCAGCTTCCGCAGACCCCGGCAGCGCCCCATCGATCTCGGTGCGGTGAACGCCGCCGTCGCCGCGCTGGAGTTGCCCGAGGCCGTCTACAAGACCGTCCCGTGGCAGCCGCGCGACCTGGTGGAGACCGGCCTGCGGCAGTGGTTGCGCTGTTGCGGCGCGGCCATGCGCGACGGACAGGTGATCGGCATGCCGTCGCACGCCGTGGACGAGGCGTGGCACGGGTTCATCCTCTGCACCGAGCGGTACGCCGCGTTCTGCGCCGCCGCGTACGGCCGCTTCCTGCATCACTTCCCGGAAGGCGCTGGGCCACCGAACGTTTCGCACGGCACCATGGGCGAGCAGCTGGGCCGCACCGTGGTGGCCTGGGCGCTGGCCGCCGAACCGGGCGAGTCCTGCGTGCTGTGGGACCTTGACAGCAGGGTCGGCGTCGAACACCCGTGGGGCGTCGACGCCGCGCGCGTCGCGGCCATCGAGGCCGAATTGCGCACTCTGCCCGCCGTTTAGGTGAGCTTCACCCGCGCCGCGACGAACCGGCCGATCGCGGGCGCGAGCCTGCTGACGTGGTACTGCACCCGGGCCTCCGGGGTGACCGGGACGATGCTGCGGTCCTTCTCGACGGCCCGCACGATCTGCTCGGCCACCTTCTCCGGACCGTAGCGCCGCATCCGGTAGAGGTTGTCGTAGCGCTCCTGCTTACGCTTCTCCTCCTCCGCACTGACGCCCGAGAAGGTCGTGTTGGCAACGATATTGGTGTGCACGATGCCGGGGCAGATGGTGTGCACCGAGATGCCGCGACCGGCCAGCTCCGCACGCAGGCAGTCGGAGAACATGAACACCGCCGACTTGCTGGTGGAGTAGGCGCTGAACCCCTGCTGCGGACTGTAGGCCGCCATGCTGGACAGGTTGACGATGTGCCCGCCCAGGCCGCGCTCGGCCATCGCGGGGCCGAAGGCCCGGCACCCGTTCACCACGCCGCCGAGGTTGATCCGCATGACCCGGTCGAACTCCGCCGCCGAGGTGTCGAAGAACCCACCGGCCTGGCCGATTCCGGCGTTGTTGATCAGGATGTCCGGCACGCCATGGGTTTCCAGCACGGTCTCGGCGTGCGCCGTCACCGCTGCCGCATCGGACACGTCGAGCTGATAGGCGTGTGCCACACCATGTTCGGCGGCGATCAGCTCGGCCGTCTCCTTGGCCGCGACGAGATTGATGTCGGAGAGCACGATTTCGGCGCCGCGGCGCGCGAGGGACAGCGCCGTCTCGCGGCCGATACCGCTGCCGCCGCCGGTGATCACCACGAGCTGATCCTCGAACGGCTTTGCGCTGCGGCCGACTTCGGCCCGGCGCAGCCCGCGCGGGACCGCGCCGCCGTTGATCGTATCGATCAGCTCGGTGGTCGCGGTGGCCAGCAGTTCGGGGTGGGAGAACGGCATCCAGTGCCCGGCAGGCACATCGCGGCGCCACAGCCGCTGCACCCACTTACGTTCGTCGTCGAACCCGGCCGGCCGGACCGCGACATCGCGACCCGCGACGATCAGCTGCACCGGCACCTCGGTGTGCCGCTCGCGCGGCGAGAGCAGGCGCTGCACGATGTTGGCCCGGTAGATCAGCAGGCCGTCGACCATGTCCTGCCGGAACGTCGGGCCGAGAATCACCTTCGACGGCGACGTCTCGTTCATGATCGAGACCACTCGCTGCCAGCGCTGCTCGGTGCCGAGCAGTCCGAAGACGGCCCTGGGCAGGCCCGGTGTCATGAAGAAGAAGGTGTACGCCGAGGACAAGACCTGGCTGAACGGTTGCCAGAGGTTGCGCGGGGTGGGCCGGGACAGCCTGGCGCGCATCCAGTTCGCGATGTGGTCCAGGTTCGGCCCGGACACCGAGGTGAACGAGGCGACCCGCGCCGCCGCCTGCGGCTCGCACACCGCCTCCCACACCTGCACCGAGCCCCAATCGTGCGCGAGCACATGCACGGGCCGGTCGGGGCTCACCGCGTCGGCGACGGCGAAGAAGTCCGCGGCGAGCACGTCGAGCCGGAAGTCTTCGGTGCGCCGGGTGCGGGTGGAGCGCCCGTGCCCGCGGGTGTCGTAGGTGACCACATGGAAGCGACGCGCCAGCAACGGCACCACCGCGTCCCAGAGGTGATTGGTGTCTGGCCAGCCGTGCACCAGCAGCACGGTTTCCGCGCTCGGATCGCCGTATTCGTAGACGGCGAGCTCGAATTCGCCGCTGCGTACCGTCCGCTCGGCGGCCACGAGCTCCGGTGGTTCGATGGTCGTCATCGGTTTCTCCTTGCTGACCAGAGGTCGTGGTTACAGATCGAGCACCAGTCGCCCACCGGGCGAACGGGATACGCAGACGAGCATGTCGCCCGCCTCGTGTTCGGCCGGGGTGAGCACGGTTTCCCGATGCTCCGGTTCGCCTGCGAGCACCCGGACCTTGCAGGTGCGGCAGAAGCCCTGACGGCAGGAGTAGGGACGATCCGGCCGGGTCGTCAGGATGATGTCCAGCACGGACCGATCCGCGGCCACCTCGACTACTTCACCGGTGGACGCGAATTCGATCTCGAACGGCACACCGTTCACGATCGGCGGTGGCGAGAACCGCTCGGAATGCAGTTCCACCCAGGGCATTTCGCGGATGGCGGCGGCGACGGTCGTGGTCATCGGCGCCGGACCGCAGCAGTAGACCGCCGTATCGGCCGCGACACCGGGCAGCAACGCGGCGGCGTCGGGCAGGCCGTGCTCGTCGTCGGTGCGCACGGTGACCCGGTCACCGAACCCGGCGATCTCGTCGAGGAACGGGATGGTGTCGCGGCTGCGGCCGGTGTACACCATCGACCACTCGATGCCGAGCCGCTGCGCGAGCCGCGCCATCGGCAGGATCGGCGTGATCCCGATCCCGCCGGCGATGAAATGCAAACGGGCGGCCGGTGATCCGTGACCGGGCACGGCGAAGGGGAAGGCATTGCGCGGCCCGCGCACCGTGATCGGCGCACCGACCGGGAGGTTGTCGTGTACCTCCACCGACCCGCCGCCGCCGTCCGGAATGCGGCGCACCGCAACGCGATACGCCCGGGTGTCGGCGGGATCGCCACACAGCGAGTACTGCCGCAACCGGCCCGAGGGCAGTTCGAGATCCAGGTGGGCACCGGGCCGCCACGGCGGCAGTTCCCGCCGATCCGGCGCGGCCAGTCGCAGACTCACCACGTCCTGGTCGTATGCCTCGATCCGCCGTTCCGTCACCACCAGGGCCAGCCGGTGATCGTCCACCCGCGGCGCGAGATCACGCCGGTTGATCAGCGTCGTCCACCGCAGTCGCGCAGAGGCGACCGCGTCGAGCACCCGCACCGCCCGGTCGCGGTCCCCCTTGCCGAACAGGTCGGCGGGCAACTGTTCAGGAATGTGCCGCGCAGTCACGCTCGAACCCCACCCGATTCCATCACGACGCGATCGCCTGCGCGGCAGGCGATTTCGCCAGGTATGCCACCGCCTGCGCGGTGGAACCGACCGTCTCCGGGTCGTAGCCGGGCTTGAAGGTCGACAGCGCACTCCACAGCAGCGACGGCACGCCGGGCAGCGCCCCACGCCACATCGCGCCGAACACCCGCTTGATCAGCCGCGGGTAGCCGAGGTCGGGCAGCGAAGGGTCTTGGTGCACCATGAATTTGGTGCCGCGCACCACCAGCGTGATGAAGATCGGGAAGACGAGCGTCATGATCGCCGCGCGCCGCACATAACCCGCGCCGAAGTAGACCGCGACATCGTGCGCGACGTGCCGGTGTTCGACCTCCTCGGCGCCGTGCCAGCGGAACAGATCGGCGATCCGCGGGTCGGCGCCGAACTTCTCCAGGTCGGCGTTGAGCACCCAGTCGCCGAGGTAGGCGAAGAAATGCTCCAGACAGGCGATGAACGCCAGCCGCTCCACCATCACCTGGCGCTGTGCGACGCCGTCGGCGGCCTTCGGGCCGAGCGTCTTGCGGAACAGGTACTCGGCTTGGCGCACATAGGGTTCCGGGTCGATGCCGTGCGCGGCGAGCACCTCGTTGAGCACCTTGTCGTGTGTCTCGGCGTGCATGGACTCCTGGCCGATGAAGCCGAGCATGGCCTCGCGCAGCTTGTCGTCTTTCACGAACGGCAGCGCCTCGGTGTAGGCGGCGCAGAACATGCGCTCGCCCTCGGGCAGCAGCAGATTCAGCGAGTTGATCAGGTGCGAGGCGATCGGCTCGGCAGGCATCCAGTGCAGCGGCGTATCGGCCCACTGGAACTGCACATTGCGTGCGTGCAGTGCTACCTCGCCCGGATCAGTGTCCGGCCGTCGGCCCCGCCGAAGTAGCTTCATCGGTACTCCTCTCACGACCGCGTCGTCGCGCGCCTTCCTGCATGGCTGTAGCAAACATCATACACATACGTGCAACCACGGGTTACACGAAGATTTGCAGCCGCCTCGAAGGGCATTCGGATCCGGACATGCCGCGGACTGGACCCACCCCGCCAATACCGCCACCCCCCTTGACAATAGAGCCCCGCACTGTGAGTCACCTCGCTCCCGTTCCGGCCAAAACTAGAACGCGTTCTAGTAGTCTTCCGCTATGGAACGACTAACCGGATTGGATGCCAGCTTTCTGTACTTGGAAACCGGGACCCAGCACCTGCACGTGTGCGCGCTGCTGATCCTCGATCCCAGCTCAGGGGGCTATTCCTTCGAGAAATTCAAAGCCGAACTAGGCAGGCGCCTGCCCCTCATTCCGCAGATGCGCCGCCGCGTCTACGAGGTGCCGTTCAATCTCGATCACCCGGTCTGGGTCGAGGATCAGAACTTCGACCTGGACTATCACATCCGGCGCATCGGCATCGCCGCGCCCGCGGGCCGGCGTGAGCTGGCCGAGTTGGTCGGCGACATCGCCAGCCGGCCGATGGACCGTGACCGCCCGCTCTGGGAGATGTCGGTGGTGGAGGGCCTCGACGACGGCAAGGTCGCGGTGATCTGCAAATACCATCACGCCGCGGTGGACGGCATCACCGGCACGAACATGATGATGCACCTGTGCGATCTGGCACCGGATGCGGCCAAGACGCCGCCCGCCGAGGAGTGGCGACCGGAACCGAGCCCCAACGATTGGCAACTGCTGGCCAAGGCAGTGGTCAAGTTCCCGACTAAGGCGGGCATCGTTGGCATGGTGCCGAAAACTCTCGGCATGGTCGCCGGTTTCGCGCAACGCCGCCGGAAGGACAAGGCGGGCATGGCGTTACCGTTCTCCGCGCCGCGCACGCCGTTCAACCTGGCCATCACCCCGCATCGCGCGGTCGCGTTCACCGAGGCGGAACTGGGCGACATCAAGGAGATCAAGTCCGCCTTCGGGGTGAAGATCAACGACGTGGTGCTGACCATCGTCGCGGGCGTGCTGCGGACCTACCTGGAGAAGCACGACGAACTGCCGGACCGCTCACTGGTCGCCTCGGTGCCGGTCTCGGTGCACGAATCCTCGCGGCACACCGCGGGTATCAACAAGGTGTCCACGCTGTTCGCCCGCCTCGGCACCGACATCGCGGACCCGGTGCAACGGCTGCGACAAGTGGCCGAGGACAACCGCAGCGCCAAGGCGGAACACGACCTCATCGGCGCCGACTTCCTCCAGGACTGGTCGAAGTACGCGCCGCCGAACACCTTTCAGCTCGCCGCGCGGGTGTACTCCTCGCTGAAGCTGGCCGAGCACCATCCGGTGGTGCACAACCTGGTGGTGTCGAATGTGCCGGGCCCGCCGATGCCGCTCTACTTTCTCGGCGTGCGGGTGGACGGGATGTATCCGTTCGGCCCGGTCTTTCACGGCGCCGGGCTCACGGTGACGGTGATATCGAACAACGACGATCTGGACTTCGGCTTCATCGCCTGCAAAGAGCTGGTGCCCGATATCGCCGAGCTCGCCGACGCGGTCCCCGATGTGGTCGCCGAATTGCTCGCCGCCGCTCGAAAACTGGGATGACCAGCAACTAGGCGCCTGTTCGTCATCGCCGCCGAACAGGAGCCGGGCGCGTCCTCACAATCGTGCGGCGACCGCCCCGCAGGCTTCGAGCAACGCGGGCACGAACAGTTCGGCCTCCAGCACACAGGCCGTGTGCCCCGCCTTGATCAGATGAATGCTCGCCCCGGGGATCATGGTCGCCATCTCCAACTGCCGATAGACCGGAATGGCCCGGTCCCGCGTGGTGATGACCACCGCGGTAGGCATTTTCAGCGTCGGCAACCACTCGGTCGCATCGAACCGTCCGACCTCGCCGATCACCTGGGTGATCGCCCAGCCGCTGGTACTGCGCAATTCGGTGAGCGCCCAGCGGTCCAATCTGCCCGGCGCCCAGGCGATTTCGGGCAGCTCGGGTAGCCGACCGGCGAATTGCTCGATCCGCCGGAACGAATACGGCCCGAACGCCGCGGCGAACACACCGAACGCCTGATGAAAGGCGCGCTCCCGCCACTTCTCCTGGAACCGATACGGGGTGGCGCACAGCACCAATCCACTCACTCGATCCGGATGCCGATGTGCAGCAGCCAGACTCACCACACCACCCAGCGAGTAGCCCGCGCATATCGCCTGTGGCACGTCGAGCGCGTCGAGCACGGCGGCGACGTCGTCGGCGCAGTCGTCCACCGAGAACCGCTCGGAGCGGATCCCCCGGCCGTGCCAGCGCTGGTCGAACAGGATCACCCGGTACCGCTCGGCCAGTGCGGCCAGCGCCGGAAACCAGTTCAGATAGGCGGTGCAGCCGGTGCCGTGCAGCAGGACCAGCGTGGGCGCACCCGCCGGTCCGGCTATGTCGACCACGTAGGTGCGGCCGCGTCCCGGCAATTCGACCAGTCGCCCGCCGGGGACCTCGGCGATGTCGGGTACCCGCCTGGCGAACCGGCGCAGCGCCGCTGCGGATCGTGAGTTCGTCATCGTGCGCCTCCCGCGGATCGCGGACAGAATTAGAACGTGTTCTACACGATGATGCCACAGCCGCGGCAGGACGGCGGGCTACCTGGGCTAGTCCGGCCCGAATACCCAGGCTCGCAACACATTTCCCCGATCCGCGCCGCGATGTGGCACGATCGGACGCGAGACCAGCACCCGATCCGGCGCACTTCTGCAACTTGTTCTAGTACGTTGGGCGTGGACGAACGAGAGACGGAGGTGCCGCGATGGGGCGGTTGACCGGCAAAGTGGCGTTGATCAGCGGCGGCGCCCGCGGCATGGGCGCCGCGCACGCCAAGGCCATGGTGGCCGAGGACGCCCGCGTGGTCCTGGGCGACGTGCTCGACGACGAAGGCGCCGCGGTCGCCAAGGAATTGGGCGACGCCGCCGCCTACGTGCACCTCGACGTGCGCGAACCGGGCGACTGGCAGGGCGCGGTCGCCGAGACGGTGCAGCGGTTCGGCTCGCTCAACGTCCTGGTGAACAACGCGGGCATCGCCAACGGCAACCTACTCGTCGACTTCGAGCTGGCCGAATGGCAGCGAATCATCGACATCAACCTCACCGGCACCTTTCTCGGTATGCAGGCCGCCACCCCCGCCATGATCGAGGCGGGCGGCGGCTCGATCATCAATATCTCCTCCGTCGAAGGCATGCGCGGCAGCATCGGCCTGCACGGCTACGTGGCGACCAAATTCGCCGTCCGCGGCCTCACCAAGTCGACGGCACTCGAGTTGGCGCAGCACAATATTCGGGTCAACTCGGTACATCCCGGCTTGATCACCACGCCGATGACCGAGGGCATCCCCGCGGAGTTCCTGCAGATCCCGATGGGCCGCGCCGCCGACCCGTCCGAGGTCGCCGCGCTGATCCCCTTCCTGGCCAGCGACGAATCCTCCTACTCGACCGGCGCCGAATTCGTCATCGATGGCGGGCTCACCGTCGGTATTCCGCACAAGCCGTTCGACGACCTGCCTCAGTCCCCGTAGTGGTGCGGCATATCGCGGGTGAGCAGTAGCGCGAGCACCGGCAGCGCCATCAGCGCGGCACAGGTGAGCACATTGACCCACTTGTAGGCCACGACGATCGCGGCGAACTCGCGCAGAATCGCCGAGGGCAGGTAGTAGAACGCCGTCCGCGAACCGGTCACCTCGGCGTCGAGCTCGAGGCGGCGAGCCAGGATCGCCGTGCGCAGGATGTGAAAGTTGCTGGTCACCAGCACCATTCGGGTGGATGCGCCGCGCTCGCCCAGTAGCCGCTTGGTGAAGAGCAGGTTTTCCCGCGTGGTCGTCGAACGGTCCTCCTGCACAACGGCGTCGGCGGGCACCCCGTTGTCGACGAGGTAGCTCGCCATCGCCGAGGCCTCCGACACGGACTCGTCGGACCCCTTACCGCCACTGGTGATCAGCAGTGGCCTGCGGCCTGCCGCGAGCTCGGCGCGGTACACCTCGATGGCCCGATCCAGGCGGCTGGCGAGCAGCGGCGGCACCCGCGCGCCGACCAGGCCGGAGCCGTGCACCACGATCGCGTCCATGCCGGGCCGGTAGGGCAATGCCCCGTAAAACAGCGAATACAGCAGGAAACTGGCGAACAGGAATCCGATGTAGCTCACCGCCATGGTCACCGACGCCAAAATCACGACCACCCAGATATCGCCGGTGAAAATGGCCACCGCGAGCCACACATAGGGCACGAGCAGAGCGACGCCGAGTCCGAGCGGGAGCAGATTCGCGATACGCAATCCTTCCCGGCGAACCATCTGGCCGCCGTTGACCATCAGCAAACCGGCGAGCACCAGCACGAGCAGCGGCGACAACAGCAGGAGCAGGCCGGCCAGCACCACCGGCAGGTCACCCTTGGCGCCGGAGCCGATCAGCCACACACCGGCGAAGGCCAGCCCGAGCAGCAGAAACACGCCGTTGCTCAGCCGCCGACGATCGCTGCGGAACCGCAGTAAGAACACACCCAACAGACCGAGGCCGACCACGAGCAGCATCACCAGGCCACCGTAACCGGCCGACCGGCAACCGTGCGGCGCTGCCGGGACGCCCGGCCCGGGGTCGGCCAGCCCGCACGGCGCGGCTCCCGCTCGCCTTTCCCTTTTTCCCATATCGTGTCGCTCGTCCGAACACCGGCCGGGCGATTATTCACGGCTGAATTTCGGATTATTCGACTTTCCACATGCCCAACAATCCCCGTGAATGTCGTGATGAATGGGAGTCGCTCATCGCCATGCTTGCACACATCCGCCCCGCGCTCGCCGTTGCCGCCCTGTTGATTTCGGTGGCCCACGTGGCCGTCGTGCCGGGTACCGCTGCGGCACAACCGATCTACCCGGTGCCGGACCCGGATCCCTTCTACGCCGCACCCGCAGACCTGGATCGCACGAAACCCGGCGACGTGCTCGGTGTGCGCCCGATGCCACCGTTGATCGGCTTTCCCGGCACCACTGTCACGATGGTCAAGTTCCGGTCCACCAATTCGGCGGGCCACCCGATCGCGGCCACCACTACCGTGCTGACCCCGCCCGACCATGTGCTGGGCGCGCCGCTGCTGTCCTATCAGCACATCATCAACGGCCTCGGCGCCCAGTGCGCTGTCTCGCGGGTGCTCTACACGGCCGATCCGAATCTCGCCGTGCGCGAGGCGCCCGCCCTCAACGCGGTGCTGCTGCGCGGCTGGTCGGTGGCGCTGCCCGACCATCTCGGGCCGACCAGCGCCTACGGGGCGGCCCAGCTGGGCGGAATGATCACGCTGGACGGCATCCGGGCGGCCCGTCAGGTCGCCGAACTCGGTGTCGCCGAGAGCCCGGTGGCGATGTTCGGCTATTCCGGCGGCGGCATGGCGACGGGCTGGGCGGCCGCGCTCGCGCCGACCTACGCCCCGGAACTCGAGATCGTCGGCGCGGCCGAGGGTGGCGTTCCGATGAACCTGGTGAAAATGACCGAGGGCCTGGGCTACTCCAGGCATCCGGCGTTCGGGCTGGCCTTCGCCGCGGCCATCGGACTGGAGCGGGAGTACCCGACGCGACTGCCGATCAGCGACAGCCTGAACGCTGCGGGCCTGGCGATCCGCGACCAGATCGCCAACGGCTGCACCAACGAAATCCTGGCGGCCGGGGCCGGCCGCAGCGTCCTCGACGTGGCCAGCTCCACCTCGCTGGCCGAGGATCCGAGCGCCCGAGCCGTGCTCGAGGAGAACAGTCTGGAGCTCTACGAGGGTGTGCCGAAAATGCCTATCTACCAATGGCGTTCGCGGGAGGACGTGCTGATTCCGGTGGCGTCGATCGACAATACGGTGCGGCGGTACTGTGCGGCGGGAGTGCGGGTCGAATCGGAGCTGATTCCGAGCCCGGACCATCTGACCACCGCGGTGCTCGGCGCACCGGCTGCGATGGCGTGGCTCGACGAACGGTTGCGCGGCGTACCGGCGCCTACCGACTGCTGATCGCCTGGCCGGCTCGCTCGATCCGGGTACGAGACTGCGCCGCACCCGGATCGG
Organism: Nocardia suismassiliense; assembly: GCF_900269665.1. Taxonomy (GTDB): domain Bacteria; phylum Actinomycetota; class Actinomycetes; order Mycobacteriales; family Mycobacteriaceae; genus Nocardia; species Nocardia suismassiliense. The sequence continues at coordinate 2,469,248 of NZ_LT985361.1, read as the reverse complement.
GCGACCTAAGGTGGGTGCATGGTCACGATCATCGGCGGTGGCATCGCGGGCACGTTGCTGGCCGGCGCGCTGGCACGCGCGAACCACCCCGTCACGGTGTACGAAAGCCAACCGGCCGTCGGTGCGGGAGCCTTTCTGGCACTGGATGCTCGGGCACATACCGCCCTGGCGCGGTTGGGCGTCGACGTCGACCGGCTGCATGCGGCGTCTCCTCCGCTGGCCGAGCTGCGCGCGGCCGATCGGGCCAGGGTGGTGCGCGGCGGCGCCGGCGCCGGTCGCCGGATGTACCTGCGCGCCGACCTCATGCGAGTACTGACCGAATTCGCCGCTGCCACAACGGCTGCCATCCACTACGACACTCCCGTCACCGAGCTGGACAGTGCCGACGGGACACTGCTCAGCGGAAAGAATTTATTGCCGTCCGATGACGTGATCATCGCCGCCGACGGCATCGATTCGCTCGCGCGCCAGCGCCTCGAACCCGAGCGCGCGGCCGAATATGCCGGTCAGATCGTCGTTTACGGCATCACCGACCGGCCGATCCAGCCGAGCACCGAACCGTCCGTGCTGCACTTCCACCGTCGCCTGGACGACGAAGGCAGGCCCGTCAGTACCTTCGGGCACTTCTGGAACAGCGAGGTATCGCTGTGGTTCACTCGCCTCACCCGGGCACCGCTCCCCGTAGCCGAGGTAGGGTCTCAGCCGATCGACCGGTGGACGGAACCAATTCTGGTCGGCAGCACCGCGATTCCCGAACTTGTCGAAGCCATGCTGGCTGCCACAGGCACCGTGCATGTCTCCAATGCGCGCACCGTGCCGCTTGCCGACGCGCGGGCACCCCAGGCCCCGGTGATCCTGTGCGGCGATGCCGACCACGCGATCACACCGGCTGCGGGCGTGGGCGCCCGCGACGCCATCGAGGATGCGGCGGCACTCGCCGAAGCCATCATCGGTGGCCGTTCACCCGCCGCGGCCATGGCCGAGCGTCGGCGAGAAATTCTCACCGAGCGGGCCGCAGCCGCTCAAATGTTCCGCAGCGCAACATAAATCGGCGGCGTGGGAATAGGCCGTCCCCACGCCGCCGAAGAAACGTTGCGACTAGGAATCCTTGCCACCCTCGTAAGCGCTCTGCCGAGCCTCATCGAGGTTGGCCTCGGCGCGGGCCTTCTCGGCCTCGGCTTCCTTCTTGGCGGCCTCACGCTCGGACTCGGCCTTATCCTGCTGGGCGCGGCCCTCGCTCTTCAGGCCTTCGTTCCCGGTAACGATGCCCGCGGCTTCCTTGGCCTTGCCCTTGACATCTTCGACGACGCCCTCGACGGCCTCGCGCGGTCCGCTGTCGTGCTTGGTCATGACTACTCCTCCAACTAGGGGTGTGGGCGGTCATTCGCCGCATACCCGGCCCTCTCGGCTCCAATCGGTTACGGACACGGTGCGGGCTGTGTCTCGCGTCACGCCGACGCGGTAGCCAACCGGGTTGCCGCTGAACAACACTCGTAAGCCGCGTGCCGGCAACATTCGGGTTTCGGCTGCGACACGCCGGATTTCGTTCGCCCGAAGGTCGACGTCACGCCGACGGCCCGGCCAGCACCAGCCCTGCCGCCAGCAGCGTCATCACCACGGCGATGACGGAATCCAGCACGCGCCAGGCGACCGGACGCGCGAACAGCGGGCCGAGCAGACGAGCGCCGTAACCCAGGGCGGTGAACCAGACGATGCTGCCGAGCATCGCGCCCGCACCGAGGAACCATCGGTCGGGGGCGGCGTAGGTACTCGCAATGGAACCCAGCAGCACCACAGTGTCCAGATAGACGTGCGGGTTCAGCCAGGTCAGGGCGAGACAGGTGGCGACGGTGGCACCCAGAGCGACCGTCCCACCGGTCGATCCGGCGGCGAGCGTCGCCGACCCGAATGCCCGGCGGGCCGCGAGGGCGGCGTAACCGAGCAGGAACACGGCGCCCGCATAGCGAACCACCGTGAGCACCCCGGGCACCGAGTGCACGACCGCGCCGAATCCGGCGACGCCCGCGGCGATCAGCACGACGTCCGACAGCGCGCACACCACGACCACCGCGAAGACGTGCTGCCTGCGCACGCCTTGGCGCAGCACGAACGCGTTCTGCGCACCGATGGCCACGATCAGCGAGAGTCCGACGCCGAGACCGGAAAGGGCCGCCACGGCCGCCGAGGAAACGTTCATATTCATCGACGCTAAGCAGCACATTATCTCCAGGCAAACTAAAGTTTCTGCACTACCATTACGATTCCTTAACATGGATCTCCAGTTGGATCAGCTCCGCGCGTTGAACGCGGCGGTCACCGAGGGCACCTTCGACGCCGCGGCGAAGAGCTTGCGGATCACGCCGTCCGCGATCAGCCAACGAATCAAGGCGCTGGAGGACGCGGCGGGCCGTGTCTTGCTACAGCGCACAAAACCGGTGCGCGCCACCGAATCCGGGCTCGCGGTGCTGCGGCTGGCCAGGCAGATCGAGTTGCTCGCCGTCGACACCGCCCGCGAACTCGGCGAGGCGCACCGGCCGGCCCGGCTGCCCATCGCGGTCAATGCCGATTCACTGGAAACCTGGGTGCTGCCCGCGCTGGCCGCCGCGCCGACCGGCGTCTGTTTCGACATCCACCGCGAGGACGAGGAACACACCACCCGGCTGCTCCGTGACGGCACGGTCATGGCGGCGATCACCGCCACCGCCGCACCGGTGCAGGGCTGCAAAGTCGAACGGCTCGGCGCGATGCGCTACCGGCCGATGGCCGAACCGCGCTTCGCGCGCACCTGGTTCGGCGACGGCGCGACCGCCAAGGCTTATGCGACGGCACCGGTGGTGCTATTCGATCGCAAAGACGATCTGCAAGACCGGCACCTGCGCCGCCGCAGCCGTCAACCCCTCGATCCGCCGCGGCATTACGTTCCGTCTTCGGCCGGTTTCCTGGCGGCGGTCCGGCTCGGATTGGGCTGGGGCATGTTGCCGGACCTGCAATCCCGCAATTTTCCTACCACCGAGCTGGTGCCCATCGATGGCGCGGCATTCATCGATGTCCCGCTGTACTGGCAGCAATGGCGGCTCGACTCACCGGCATTGAGCGCGGTGGCCGCTTCGATAGCCGCGACAGCGGCGGAATCGCTGCGCTGAGTAGCGCACCCGGCGATGATCGTGCAGTTGTGCGGCACAGTACTTTTCTCCTCGCCGAGTTCGATGCGATACGGTATTAGTATTTCGAGCAATTACTCGTGACTACGCAAAGGACGCATCCCATGGCCAAGAAAGTCACCGTCACCCTGGTCGACGACTACGACGGCAAGTCGAAAGCGAATGAAACAGTTCAATTTTCGATCGATGGCGTGGCCTACGAGATCGATCTGTCCACCAAGAACGCGGGCAAGCTGCGGGTGACCCTGGAGCCCTGGGCGGAAAAAGCGCGCAAGACCGGACGGGCGAAGCGCAAAGGCAGCGGTAAAGCGACTTCCGCGACCGATCGCGAGCAAACAGCGGCGATCCGGGAATGGGCCAGGAAGAACGGGCACAACGTATCGACCCGCGGCCGGATCCCCGCCGACATTGTCGCGGCATATAACAACGCGAACTAGCGAAACCGGAGGAATCGGACCTCGGCCGGAGCACATCGCCAGTTCAAGGGAGTTCCGGCGGCGATGTCGCACGGCGGTCCCGGCACTCGCGTCGGTAGAATTTCGGGTTCGTCGGCCGGAGTTCGGCCGAGCGTGACGCGGAGAGGACGGGGTGTGTGGCGAAGCGCATGCGAAAGCTGACCGCTCGGTCGGCGATTCTGAGTGCGTTGCTCGGCGCGCATCCGGCGGAAGCCCCGGTCAGCTGGATCGTTTCGGTGGCCGAGGAACTGGGCCTGCAGCAATCGGCCGTGCGGGTCGCGCTGACCCGGATGGTTGCCATGGGTGATCTGGAACGCGCGAACGGCATATATCGGCTCTCGGATCGCTTGATCGAGCGCCAGCGCAGGCAGGACGCGGCGGTGAGTCCCGTCGTGAAAGCTTGGGACGGCGAATGGTATCTGGCGGTGGTGACGGCCGTCGGTGACGACGCGCCCGCGCGGACCGCGTTCCGAGATACCATGCGCGCCCGCAAACTCGGCGAATTACGCGAAGGTGTGTGGACCCGGCCCGCGAACATCGAGATCGTTCTCGGGCCGGAGGCAGGCAGGCGGGTTTCGGTGTTCACAGCGGCGCCCGAGGATTCGCCGGTCGTGCTGGCGGAAACCCTTTTCGCGCCACGGCTTTGGGCGCAGGACGCGCAGCGGTTGCTGGGCGAGTTCGCTAGTTCGTCGTCGCTGCGCGAGCGGTTCGAGGTGGCGGCAGCGGCGGTGCGGCATATTCTCGATGATCCCTTGCTGCCCGATCCGCTGCTCCCCGCCGACTGGCCCGGGTTGGCGCTGCGCGCCGAATACGCGGCGTTCCGTACCGAATTCATGGCATTCGCCGAACACCTGCTCGTCACATCGGACGCTTGAAAACTCGCGGCCGGTTTCAGCGGCTCGTCTTGGGCGTGGCGCGCTGAATGATCGCCGCGCTGTCGATACCGGTCGGCAAGGTACCGAAAACATCGCCGTGCTCACCGCCGAGCCTGCTGACGGTGAAGGCATCCGCGACGGCCGGATGACCGAAGCGAACAAGCAGTGACGCCTGCAGTACCTGCGCCATATCGCCGACGATGCGGCGGGCGCGATGCTGGATGGTGTGGAAGTCGCCGAATTGCCCCTCCAGCCGGGTGATTGCGGCGTCGAGGTGCGCATCGGCGCCCGCCGCGCGTTTGACCTCGTCGAAATAGGCGCCGAGGGTTTCCGGTTGTTTGGCCATCGCACGCAGAGTGTCGAGTGCCGCGACATTGCCCGACCCTTCCCAGACGGACATCAACGGGGCTTCCCGATACAACCGCGGCATCCGCGATTCTTCGACATATCCGTTGCCGCCCAGGCATTCCAGCGCTTCGGCGGCGTGGATCGGGCCACGTTTGCACACATAGTATTTGCTCACCGCCAACGAGATCCGGCGCAACTGGTCGGCGCCGTCCTCGCCGGCCGTCGCGCGATCGGTGAGGTCGGCCAGCCACAGCGCGACCGTGGTCGCCGCCTCCGCCTCGATCGCGAGATCGGCCAGCACATTACGCATCAGCGGTTGATCGGCCAGCGTCGCGCCGAACGCGCTGCGGTGCGCGGCATGGTGCGCGGCCGCGGCGACCCCGGTGCGCATCGCGGTGGCGGTGCCGATGGTGCAGTCCAGGCGGGTCAGGTTGACCATCTCGATGATCGTCGGCACACCCCGGCCCTCGTCGCCGACCAGCCAGCCGACGGTGTTGTCGTATTCGACCTCGCTGCTGGCGTTGGAGTGGTTGCCCAGCTTGTCCTTGAGCCGTTGCAGCGCAAAGGTATTGCGGGTGCCGTCGGGCAGCACGCGCGGGACGAAGAAGCAGGACAGCCCGCCCGGCGCCTGCGCGAGCACCAGGAACACATCGGACATCGGCGCGGAGGTGAACCACTTGTGACCGGTGATCCGGTAGGTGCCGTCCGACATCCGGGTGGCGGCGGTGGTATTCGCCCGAACGTCCGAGCCGCCTTGCTTTTCCGTCATCGACATTCCGGCGATCAGCCCGCGCTTGGACAGCGGCGCACGTAAGACCGGGTCGTATTCCTTTGCGCACAGCAAAGGTTCGTACTGAGCGGCCAGTTCGGGAGCTGCGCGCAAAGCCGGGACCACGGCGTAGGTCATCGAGATCGGGCAGCCGTGCCCGGCGTCGACCGGGCCCCACACGCTCAATTTCGCAGCACGGGTCAAATGCGGATTCGGTCGGCTGTCTGCCCATACCGCGCCGTGCAACCCGAAGCCGACCGCGTAGGTCATCAATCGGTGATAACTCGGGTCGTAGACGACCTCGTCGACGCGGTTGCCATAACGATCGTGTGTCTTCAGTACCGGTTGGTGTGTCTCGGCGAGGTCACCGAGCTCGAGGGCTTCGGCGCTGCCCGCCAGCCGTCCGATCTCGTGCAGCTCGTCGAGCGCGTGCTCGGCGCCCGCGCGGTGCAGCGCCTCGAGCAGCACCGGCTGCTCGGCGGCGTCGTAATCGACGAGCGGAGGAACTTGGTTCGTTACCGCGTGGGTGGGCATGAAATCAGTATTACAGTGTTCCGTCAATTGACACAAGTATGTAATATCAAGGGAAGTTGTTCGCGCCGATGTAGTCAGGAAACCCTCTTGTCAGAATTCGAGAATCATTCCGGGACCCGTCCGGCCGCCTGGTACGAGGGACTCACCGAGGCCCCCGATTCGCCATGGGCCGGTCGCGAGCTGCCGCCCACCGACGTCAGCTATCGCACCCTCACCTACGAGGTCACCGGCCGGATCGCGCGGATAACCTTCAACCGGCCCGAGCACGGCAACGCCATCACCTCCGACACCCCGATCGAGCTCGCGCACGCGGTCGAACGCGCCGACCTCGACCCGCGGGTCCATGTGATGGTGATTTCCGGGCGCGGCAAGGGTTTCTGTGGCGGATACGACCTATCGCTCTTCGCGGAGAGCGGATTCCAGGGCGACGACGCGGACTCCACCGCCGGAACCGTGCTGGATCCGATGGTCCAGGCGCGCAACCACAATCCCTGGGGCACTTGGGATCCCATGGTCGACTACGCGATGATGAGCCGATTCAACCGCGGCTTCGCCAGTCTGCTGCACGCCAACAAGCCGACCGTCGCCAAACTGCATGGCTTCGCCGTCGCGGGCGGTACCGATATCGCGCTCTATGCCGACCAGATCATTTGTGCCGATGACACCAAGATCGGGTATCCGCCTACCCGGGTTTGGGGCATTCCGGCTGCGGGGATGTGGGCGCACCGACTCGGGGATCAGCGCGCCAAGCGGCTGCTGTTCACCGGTGACTGCTTGTCCGGTAAGCAGGCCGAGGAATGGGGGCTCGCAGTCGAATCCGCTCCGGCCGACGAACTCGATGAGCGCACCGAAGCGTTGCTCGAACGGATCGCGCGGATGCCGATCAATCAGCTGATGATGGCGAAGTTGGCGCTCAACAGTGCGTTGCTTGCCCAGGGCGTGGCTAATTCGGGGATGATCAGCACGGTATTCGACGGGATTTCTCGGCATACTCGTGAGGGTTACTCCTTTCAATTGCGTTCGGCCACTGAGGGTTTCCGGGAGGCTGTGCGTGAGCGGGACGAGCCGTACGGGGACTGGAAGCGGGCGCAGTTCGAGAAGTAGTGGTCTTTCGGCATGTGAGCACGCAGCGGGTCTCTCGGGACTCGCTTGCAGTGCAACATCTTTCGGATGCTTACCTCAAGTCTCGGCTCGCGCCTGGGGTGTGGCCGAGAGTGCGGCGGTAGACATCGATAAACGCACTGGCCGATGACCAGCCGCACCGATACGCCACTGTGGTGACCGGGACTTGCTCGGCGAGTAGTTGCACGGCGTGGTGCAGGCGCAGCTGAGTGCGCCACTGCGGGTAAGTCATTGCGAATTCGGTGCGGAACAGGCGAGTAAGCGTTCGCTCGCCGGCACCGACCCGGCGGCCGAGGCCGGCCAGAGTCCACACCTCGGTGAGGTCGGATTCGACCAGCGCGCACGCCTTTCGGAGTCGCTCGTCGCGTGCGGCAGGCAGCCGCAGCGGCTGTTCGGGGCTGCGGCGCAGTTGATCGAGCAGGACCTGGCGCAGCAGGATCAGTTCGGCGTCGGGCAGGTCCTGAGCCGTCGAGCAGGTGATGATGAGCTCGCGGACCAGCGGCAGTGCCGCGAGCACCGCCGGGGATGTCCAGTCGAGGGCCAGCTCACGCGGAAAGCCCACCGTGTGGAAGCGCGTCGGGCCGTAAAAGTGGTGTTCGTGCCAGCTGCCCGCGGGGATCCAGATCGCGCGGTCCGCCGGGGCGATCCAGCTGCCCGCGTCGGTGCGGACCTCGGCAACACCGGAGCTCGGATAGACCACCTGATGGTCGGCATGCCGGTGCCGATGGATGCGTGCTCCGCCGGTCAACGTCTTCGCCACCGTGGTGTCCTGGCGGAAGATCGACATAATCAGGCAGTTTATCGGAATCCTGCTGGTGCCCGCCGTCCATAGGCTGCCGGATGGCACAGGAGGAGACATGGTGAGCACAGATGTTGTGGTGGTGAGGTCTGCATGGAAACGCATGCGGTACTGGGTGATCGCTCACGCAGTCGACGACTTCTATCAAGGGTTGGTGCCCGCGAGTATTCCGTTCTTCGTACTGGAGCGGAACTACAGTTATGTCGCCGCGTCGGGTCTCGCTCTAGCCGCGGCGTTGGGGAGTTCGCTCCCCCAGCCGGTGCTCGGCTTGCTCGCCGATCGGTGGCGGCTGCTCTGGCTTGCGCCCGCCGGGGTGGCAGTAGCCGGGCTCGGCGCCGGATTGTCCGGGCTGGCACCGACCTACCCCATGGTGTGGATCTTGTTGCTGCTCTCGGGGATCGGCGTTGCGGCGTTCCACCCGTCGGCGGGCCGGGACGCTCGCCGGGACGCTGGCAACAGCGCGTCAGCTATGAGTCTGTTCGCCGCCGGTGGCAGCGTCGGATTCTTCTTGGCCCCCGCACTTGCCACACCAGCGCTGGTCTCCTACGGCGTCGGCGCCACCGCATTCTTCATTCCCCCAGCGGTTCTGCTGGGTTTCCTGCTGTGGCGCTACCAACTGCGGCAAGCCGTCGGCTCGATCGACCCGACTGCCACCGTCGGCCACGACCGGTGGATTCCGTTCCTCCTGCTCACCGCCGTCGCCGTCGTCCGCGCCATCATCTCCTTCGGTCTCAGCACCTTCCTCGCGCTGTATTGGATCAACTCCCTCGGCGGCTCACGCGCACTCGGCGGCGCCGCCCTGACAGCGTTCATGGCCGGAGGTGTGGCCGGCACACTACTGGGTGGCCGCCTCGCCGACCGCATCGGCACGCTGCGCACCATCCAAATCGGCAGCATCGCAGCCATTCCCGCACTCATCGCGTTACGTCTGACGCCGAGCCCGCTGCTGGGCCTCGCCCTCGCCGCGCTCACCGGCATCACGGTGAACATCCCCTTCGCGGTACTCGTCAAACTGAGCCAGGACTACCTACCGAACCGCCCCGGCACCGCCGCCGGCGTCACCCTCGGCCTAGCGGTCAGCGCAGGCGGACTGTTCGTGCCGCTGCTGGGCATCCTCGCCGATCACCAAGGGCCACAAGCAGTCCTGACTGCTCTTTGTTTCGTTCCTGTCGTCGCAGTTGGCCTAGCCCTGTTCCTCCCCCAACCCACCCATCGCGATTGACAATTTCACGAGAGCTCGGCCTGATTCTTGCCGCGCGAGATCAGCGGTACATGCCGAACGGGCCGCTAGCCGTCCAGCCGCGGCAGCCCGCCGATCCGGCCGTTCGCCAGGCCGAGGTGCTCGCCGATGTCGGCGATGCTCATGCCGTGGTCATGAGCGTCCTCGATGGCGGTCTGGCGGATGCCGGAGAGCTCAGCGATGCGGAGTTGGTAGTGGGTGATCAGGTTGGCGGCCAGTTGTGCTCGCCGGATCGGGTGCGCCACGGCGCGAATCTCATCGACATCGTCGTCAACCGCAGGGCTTTCCGGTTGGGCTACGGGCGGTTGATCGATTACGAAGGTGCCGCGGCGTGGCACGGTGCGCACGAGTTGCCGGGCGGCCAGCAGCTGAATGGCTTGCCGGATCACCGACCGCGACACCCCATGCCGCTCAGCCAGTTCCGCATGACTCGGCAGCTGCGTCCCGCCGGCAAGGGTTCTGTTCCGGATCCGCCGCGCATAGTCGTCCGCGATGGTGACGTAAGCCGGTTCGGCCATCGGTCGATCCCTTCATCTGCGGTCGCTCCGTTCGAGGGTACGGCGGAGAATCGGATCGCGCGGAGGTCGCCGATGGAACCTGTTGCGTTTCAACGGTTCCTGACGGCGAGGGGAACGGCTTGTTCAGTGGTGGCTAACAATGCGTCGGAATGGCTCAGCTTCTCGGTCACACCCGCTACGCACAGCGACCTTTCGGCTCGCAGCTACTCGGACTCGAGCAGATCGGCAGGATGCACGACCCGACAGAGCGAGGAGTTCGACGCATCGCTCCAGATCTTCTGCACCGCAGCAAACAGTTCATCGATCTCCTTGCCCGTGCGGGCACCTACTGATCGGCTCTTATCCCAGTCCACGGACCGCCAGTTACCTTCGACGGTCCTGCGCGACGCGTTGGCTAATGGATGAAGTACTGCTTGAAGGCGATGTTCCAATCCAAGACCTACTTCGTTGTGCCCAAATGTACGGATCGGGATCTCGGCTTCGGCAAGCTGCGGCCATGCGATCACGACGACGCGTTTCCAGATTTCGGGCGGGAAGGTGTTGCCCAGATGATGGCTCTCGCCAACGGACAGGTCGCGTAATCGCCGCTCGGCATTGCTGGTCTGCCCGACATACAGCAACCCCCAGTTCAACCACACCGCGTACACGACATGCCCAGTCATCGGCGGTTCTCCGTGACTTCCGGGCCCCGCCAGCGCTTGGCCGAGTTTGTGCGCGAAGCGGTAACGGGCGTGCCGCCATGATTCAGCGTCTCGTTCAGTCCCGGTGAGTTGTTGAAGCGCATTGCGCCAGGCCACGAATGCCGATTCCTGCATGCGGTCAAACATACGGCGGGGGTCTTCCATCCCCTGATCAACGGAGACGATTCGAATGATCTGCAGCGGCGGATCCCTTGCCTCAACTGAGCAGCCGGGACTGTTAATCGTCAGGTTTCTGGTTCGAGACTCCGGAGGTCGAGCCGAGACGGCCGTGCCCGCGGACCGCAGCGACAACGTCGGCCTGCTCTCGGCGACCGACTAGCGCATAGGTTCCATCAAACGGGCGGCTGACCAAAATATCGCCATACGAGTTCGGCCCCTGACCGGAGTGCGTAACTCCTGGTCAGGGGCCGTAGAGGCTCCCCCATCTGGACTCGAACCAGAAACCTGCCGATTAACAGTCGGCTGCTCTGCCAATTGAGCTATAGGGGACTATCCTCGGTCCGTCTGTGCTAGGCGGGCCGAGGAGAAACTTTAGCGTATGGGCGGGCGCCCGCCCAAATCGCGTCGCTACCTGCTGACATGTGGGGTGGGGTCGAGGGTGGCGGTGGCGGCGCGGTGGTCGCTGCCGGGGGTGTGGCGGACGGTGGCGGCGCGGGGGGTGAAGCCGCGGGTGAGGATGTGGTCGGGGCGGGTTAGGGGGAAGTCGGCGGGCCAGGTGAAGCCGAGGCCGGTGCGGACGTCGTGCAGGGCCAGGGCGGAGAGTTGGGGGTCGGTGGAGGCGGTGTTGAGGTCGCCGAGGACGAGGAGGCGGTCGGCGGGGTCGCGGTGGACGAGGTCGGTGAGGGTGCGCAGGGTGCGGTTGCGTGAGGCGGTGTCGTTGAAGCGGATGGAGCCTAGGTGGACGGCGTAGACGGTGACGTCGCCGGCGGGGGTTTCGAGAGTGGCGCGTAGGGCGCGGGCCCAGCCTTGGCCTAGGTCGAGGCGTTCGACGTCGGACAGGGGATAGCGGCTCCAGAGGCCGATGGTGCCGACGGTCGCAACGTGGGGGTGGTGGGGGTCCAGGGCCGCTGCTACGGCTGTTCGGTTGCGGTCGGTGAGTTCCTGTACCGAAATCACTGCGGCGTCGGTCAATTCGTCTGCTGTGCCGCTTGCACCGAGGTTCTGGGTGGCGACACGTAACGCGTCGGGGGACGGCTCGCCGTGCGGGCGGTCGACGAGTTCGGGGACGAAGATGACCGTCCAGGCCAGGATCGGTGCTGTGACGGCGATGAGGCCCACCTTGGAGGCCGCGCAGAGGGCGACAAGGGCGAGCAGCAGCGTCGGGACGATCAGCCAGGGCAGGAAACTGCTGACGAGCTGGCGAAACCCGCCGGTCTCGGGCAGCAGTCGAGGGGCCACCAGCAGAGCGGCGAGCAGTGCGGCGGCCGACGCGAGGGTGAGGTCTCGAAAGGTTCCATGCGGCATACCGGCAACGATGGACGCGGCAGATGAAAGGTTCATGAAAACGGTTCGCGTTCCGCCGTTCTCACCTGGAAGTAACGGTACGGCCGCTATCGGGGGCGAGAATGAACACAAAGCGCTGAGCGCGTGGTGAATTGGGAACTCCTTGGCAACCCCGCTGAGCAGAGGAACGAGGTGGCCGTCATGAACGAATTCGCATGCGGCGATTGCTGGCGTCGCGAGAATCTGACCTTCAAACAACTGCTGGATCCGGCGCACATCCGCCGCGGCCAGCGACAGCTGTGCGATGAGCATCGGGCCAAGCGAGAGGAACTCGCCGCCTGAGCATCTGCCCGCCCAGTCCTAGCCGGATCGACAGGGCCACCGGCCGTCGGGCAGGATAGAGCCGCGAACAGGCAACTGGGAGGAGCACATCGAGATGCTGCGGTTGATCATCGGCGTGGCGGCCGGGTATGTACTCGGCAGCAAGGCCGGGCGGGCTCGCTACGAGCAGATCAGCGCGGCGACCCGGGCGCTCTCGGAGAGCCCGGTGACCCGCAAGCTGGTACTCGTCGGCAGGCAGAAGCTGTCGGACAAGCTCAGCACGAAACCTCGGCTGGAACCGATGGAGCCGCTGGACGAGCGCACCACCATCCTCGTGCCGCAGGACCAGCTGCGCCGTTGACGACGCACGATCGGGTGACCGGTCGCCGCCAATGCTGAGGTGAGTCCGCCGATCCGTGGTGCGATCCGGCCGCGCTGGCTTGGTCAGGGGTCACCGTAGTACGGCACTCTGCCCACGACCTGCCATCAGCTCTGAAATACTCTGCGGCAGATACAACCCGTGCTCGGACAGGAAGCCGTTCACATGCTCAGATCCCTCCTGATCGCAGCCGCCATCTACCTGCTGATCATCGGCATGGCCCTGCTGATCGTCCCGACCCGCTTCGGCGTAGACGCCGTCCCGCAGGACCCGTCATCCGAACTCGTCGCACTGCTGCGCCTGCTCGGCGCACCGTTCCTCGGCATCGCAGTCCTGAACTGGTTGTGCCGCAACGCCGGACCCTCGCAGATGCGCGACGCCGTCCTGATGGCCGATCTCATCGGATTCGGCGTAGTCGCCGCGAATGACGTCTACGGCGTAGTGACCGGGGAAGCACGAGACCTCGCCCGAATCTTCCTGGTCATCCATGTGGCCTTCACAGCGGCCTTCTTGACAGCGCTTATCCGAACCCGCACCCCGCAGTCCCGTCCAACCGGCACCACCACTGCGTCCTAGTCAGACGGTGGTGGGATCCCGATCAGTCGAGAGGGACTACGCCACATCCGCCCGATTCTCGGCGAGCATTACGGCGACCCCGGTTATCAAGCCCTGGTAGCGAAGTCGTCGTGGTTGCCCATCGCCTGCGTCAACAGGCTCTTGCGGTACTGCTCCAGCGCCACCAAGTCCCCGAACAGCGCCATGTACGCATCCGGCTGCTCGGTGGAGGACACTCGCTGCAGCTTCGACTTCAGCTCGGCGATCTGCCGCCCGACCCACGCCTCCTGCGTGCGCGCCAGCACACCGGCGACGAAACGTGGGATGCCGGCCGCGTTCTTCACCGGCAGCGGCTCGTTGGCCAGCTCGGACAGCAGCGCGCGCATGGTCAGATCATCGGTGCGGTCCGCAACCGCGTTGACCCACTCCGCACCGCCGAGCCCGGCCGAGGTGCCGCCCACTTCCGCGATCAGCAGCCGAACCGCCGCATAGGCGGGATGGGTGAAGGCGTCGGCCTCCAGCGAGTCGAATACCGAACCGGCCATCGCCGGATACTGCAGGGCCGCGGCGAGCACCTGCCGCTGCGGCATCAGCGTCGGATCGTTCGGATTGGGCCGTGCTGCAGGATGTTCGGCGACCACCTCGGCCTGCCGAGCGGGCGGCATCTGTCGCCCGCCGGTGCTGCCGCCGCCGGTGCGGTTGCGCTTGGCTTCGTCACCGACCCGGCGGACCACGGTCTGGATGTCGTCCCAGCCGACCCAGCCGGCCAGCTTCGTCGCGTACGCCTTGCGCAGCGCGTTGTCCTTGATCTGCGCGACCACCGGGATCGCCCGGCGCAACGCCTCCACCTGGCCCTCGGCGGTGTCCAGGTTGTGGTCGGCGAGCAGCCCGCGAATCACGAACTCGTACAACGGGGTACGCCGCGCCACCAGGTCGCGGACGGCACCGTCACCGGATTGCTGACGTAGCTCGCACGGGTCCTGCCCGTCGGGCGCCACCGCGATATAGGTCTGCCCGGCCAGCTTCTGGTCGCCCGCAAAGGCTTTCAGCGCCGCCGCCTGGCCCGCCGCGTCACCGTCGAAGGTGTAGATGATCTCGCCGCGCCAGAAGTTGTCGTCGAGCAGCAGCCTGCGCAGCAGCGCGAGATGCTCGTCACCGAAGGCGGTACCGCAGGAGGCGACGGCGGTTTTCACGCCGGCCAGGTGCATGGCCATCACGTCGGTGTAGCCCTCGACCACGACGGCCTGATGTCCCTTGGCGATGTCGCGCTTGGCGAGATCGAGGCCGAACAGCACCTGGGACTTCTTGTACAGGATCGTTTCCGGGGTGTTGATGTACTTGCCCGGCATGGTGTCGTCGTCGAAGAGCTTGCGCGCGCCGAACCCGATGACGTCGCCGCCGAGGTTGCGGATCGGCCAGAGCAGCCGGCGGTGGAACCGGTCGATCGGGCCGCGCTGGCCCTGCCTCGACAGGCCCGCGCCCTCCAGCTCCTTGAACTCGAAACCCTTGCGCAGCAGATGTTTGGTCAGCGTGTCCCAGCCTGCGGGCGCGTAACCACAGCCGAACTGCTGGGCCGCGGCGGCATCGAAATTGCGGTCGGTGAGGAACTTGCGCGCCGTCTCGGCTTCCGGCTCGCGCAGCTGCGCCATGTAGAACTCGTGCGCGGCGGCGTTGGCGGCGACCAACCGGGAACGGGTGCCCCGGTCGCGCTGCACCGAGGTGCCGCCACCCTCGTAGTTGATCTGGTAGCCGATCCGATCGGCCATCTGCTCGACCGCTTCGACGAAGCCGACATGGTCGATCTTCTGCAGGAACGCGAAGACGTCACCGCCCTCACCGCAGCCGAAGCAGTGGAAGAGGCCATGATTGGGGCGCACATGAAACGACGGCGACTTCTCGTCGTGAAACGGGCACAACCCCTTCATGGAGTCCGCGCCCGCGCGCTTCAGCGCGACGTATTCCCCCACAATGTCTTCGATGCGGACGCGGTCACGTATCGCCGCGATATCGCGATCTGGGAGTCGTCCGGCCACGGCAGTGAGCGTACCCGCCGAAGGGTGGCTTCTTCACCCTTGGCTCCGGCTCGACAGTCGCTCCGACGACGCGACCTGGCAGATAGATGGCAGTAGCACCCGAACCGGACCGACGCGGCGGCGCGAGTTGCTGCTCCTCCGCCGAACGCCAGGTCATGCTCGTCACACCGACCGAGGCCGGGCAGGCAGCGCGCTCGTCACGACGCAGTGACTGAGGACACCAGCGGCATCTCGAAGAACCGAGCCGTCTCCCGCGAGGCGCACCATCCTCATCACACTGACGATGGTGCCGATCAGCGACGCAGCGACGCCGCCACCCGCTCCAGCCTGCTCTCCGTGTAGGACGCGATCTGGTCCACGATCACCCGAACCCGCGCGGTGTCGTCGTCGGCCGCCTCCCACCACGGCAGCAACAGCGGTTCGAGACTGCGCGGCGCTTCGCGGAGCAGCCCCTCGGCGACCGCTTGGATGCGCTCGCGTTGAGCTTCTTGCCGAAGCCTGTGATCGGGATCGGACATGACATAACGAAGCGCCACGGTTTTCAACACCGCCACCTCGGCGACAACCACCTGCGGAACCTCGAGGTCCGCACCGTACCGGGAGAGTGCAGTACTGCCTGCGGTCTCCCGAGTGGCAGAGATCGCGGCAGTGGCGAACCGGCCGACCAGTTCACTGGTAAGCCGTTTGAGCGCAACCGAACTCGCGAGCGTGCCGTCGTAATCGGTACCCGCAGCGACGACCGGCAACTCGGAAAGCCGCTGCGCCGCCGCGACGAGTTCGTCCGCCGACAGCGAGTAATGCTTGTGCCGACCGAGGCTGGCCAGCGCCTCCTGCTCGATCGGGTCGGCCAGCGCGCGCAGATCGATACGGCCTGCGATCACACCGTCTTCGACGTCGTGCACGGAATACGCGACATCGTCGGACCAGTCCATGATCTGGCATTCCAGGCTGCGGCGGCGCTCAGGCGCGCCCTTGCGTACCCAGTCCAGACGGTCGGTGTCGATGTCGTAAGCGCCGAACTTGGTGCCGGGACCTGTTCTGCCCCATGGGTATTTGAGAGCGGCGTCGAGCGCGGCACGAGTCAGGTTGAGACCCGCGCTCGCCCCGTCGGCGTCGAGCACCTTGGGTTCGAGACGGGTGAGAATGCGCAGGTTCTGCGCGTTGCCCTCGAAACCACCGTGCGCGTCGGCGAAGACATCAAGAGCTTTCTCGCCGTTGTGCCCGTACGGCGGGTGCCCGATGTCGTGCGCCAGCCCGGCCAGATCGACCAGGTCGGCATCACACCCGAGACCGTCGGCAATGCTGCGGCCGATCTGGGCGACCTCGATCGAATGAGTCAGCCGGGTACGGGGGGTGTCACCATCGCGCGGGCCCATGACCTGAGTCTTGTCGGCGAGGCGACGCAAGGCCGCCGAGTGCAGCACTCTCGCCCGGTCCCGGGCGAACTCGGTGCGATGACCGGTCTCGAATTCACTGCGCGGCGGGCCGAGTCCCGCGGTTTTCGCGCGCTCGACGACCAGCCGTTCGCAATCGTGCTCGGTGTAACCGTCCACTACTGCCCTGCCGTGTATCGGAAGTCCGCCGCGAAATGGGTGAGCTGGTACCAGAGCAAAGCGCCTGTCTCCCTGGCGATTCCGTGCGCCTGCGACTCACGGGTGTACACCGCGGGCCCGGTTCTGGTCGGCGCGGTCCACGCGTCCAAGCCCTCGTCGCGGGCCATGGTGCGGGTGCGCAACGAATGCCACGGATCGCTCACCAGGACCGCGGAGCCCATGTCGCGGGCCTGCATGGCCGTCGCGACCGCCTCGACGCTGCGCAAGGTGTCCGAACCGGTCTCGACGGCCAAGATCTTGTCGCTCGGCACCCCACGCGATTGCAGATAGTTCTTGCCGGACGCCGCCTCGGTGTACAGATCGCCCTCCTGCTTACCGCCCACGGTGATCACCCGCGGCGCCACACCGAGCCGGAACAGCCGGTAAGCCTGATCGAGTCGCGCCTCGAACACCGAGGAGGGAGTGCCGGAGTATTGCGCGGCGCCGAGCACCACGATGGCGTCGGCCGTCGCGTAGTCATCGATGCGCGCCACCTGCCACACCCGGAACGCCGTGCCGCCGACCAGCACCAGCCCCATCAACACCGACCCGATGATCAGCCGCCGAACCCACCGCAGCACCCCCGCGCCTTTACCTCGCGGCGGCACGGGGTCGGGCACCGTATCGGCTCGAGCGCGCATCGTTGGCGAATCCACTCCCCAAGTCTGCCAGTACGTGTGCTTCGCCCGCGTTTTTCGCTTGATCTACCAGCCGCGTTCCCGCCACTCGGACAGGTGCGGACGCTCGGTGCCGAGGGTGGTGTCATCGCCGTGGCCTGGGTAGACGACGGTGTCGTCGGGGTAGCGGGCGAAGAGTTTGGTGGTGACGTCGTGGTAGAGGCTGTCGAAGTCCGCCGGACCGCTGGTGCGGCCGAGTCCGCCGGGGAACAGCGAATCGCCGGTGAACAGGTGGACCTGGCCCGCGCCGTCGGTGAGGGCGAGGGTCACCGAGCCGGGAGTGTGTCCGCGCAGGTGGATGACCTCGACGGTGAGGTCCCCGATGGCGAGGTGGTCGCCGTCGGCCAGTAGCCGGTCGGGGCGGACCGGGAGCGGGTCGGCGTCGAGTTGATGGGCGGCGGTGGGGGCGCCGGTCGCGGCCGTCGTCTGCTTCAGCGCCTGCCAGTGGTCCGGATGCTGATGCGTCGTCACGATCAGGGCGATCTGGCCGGGCGCGACGTGGTCGACGAGCGCCTCGACCCGCTCGGGATCGTTCGCGGCATCGATGAGCAGCGCGGCGCCGGTGGCCGTGCACTGCACCAGATAACAGTTGTTGTCCATGCCGCCGACGGACATTTTGAGGATGCGGGCACCCGGCACGTCCCGCTGCTGCGGATCGGCACCCGGCGAAACATGGCCGGTATACGGGCGATCGATGGTGATCACACCGACGATGCTATCGACCACTCCTCTCCCCTGCCATCCGCGAGCTCCGGGTATTCATGATCAACGGCACATGGCGGCGGCATTTCGCGAGTAGACCTCACCACCATGTGCCGTTGATCATGCGACGCGGCGGGAACTTCCGGTCGCGGCGTTTACCAGCGGCCCAACGGCTGGACCACGCGATAGATTCGTGCCATGCCGCTTCCGAATCGTGTTGCCCGCTGGACCTCCCGGATGGTGCTCGGCGTGCTGGTCGCCGGGGCCGTGCTGCTGGGTGCGCCGACCGGGTCGGCGGAGGCACCGCTGCGGATGGACACCTATGTCGTCGACTCGGCGCAGGCGCTGAACGGCGGGCAGTTCGATCGGGTGCAGTCGGCGGTGAACGAGCTGTATGCCGATCAGCAGGTCCGGTTGTGGGTGGTTTATGTGCGCGATTTCGGCGGGCTCGGCCCGGAGGCGTGGGCGCAGCGCACGGCCGCGGAGTCCGGGTTCGGCAACCGCGATCTGCTGCTCGCGGTCGCCACCAAGGATCGCGCGTACTGGTTTTACGGTGAATTGCCCAGTGGCGTCAGCGATTCCGAGTTGAACAGCCTGCTGACGCGCCAGGTGGAGCCCGCGCTGCGCGACGGCCGGTGGGCCGATGCGGGCGTCGAGACGGCGGACGGACTGAAGACAGCCAGACAGGGTGGCAGCGTCAACGTCGGCTTCCTGCTCGTCATCGCCGCGCTGCTGGTGCTCGTGGTGGGCGGGCTGGTGCTGTTCTCCCGCAAGCGCCGCCGCGACCGGGCGAAGAGTGAACTCGCGGCGGCACGGCAGGTGGATCCGGACGACACCACCGCCCTCGCCGCGCTTCCGCTGGAGGCGCTGCACGCACGCTCGCGGGAGGCGCTCGTGGAGATCGACAACGCGATCCGCACCAGCGCCGAGGAACTGGAGCTGGCCACCGGTGAGTTCGGCGCCACCGCCGCCCTCCCCTTCCAGACCGCCCTCGATCACGCGAAAACCGCGGCCGCCAAAGCCTTCTCGATCCGGCAGCGGCTCGACGACGACATCCCGGAGACCCCGGACGAACAGCGCACGCTGCTGGTCGACCTGATCGGCACCGTCGGGCGCGCCGATCGCGAACTCGACTCCCAGGTCGCCGAGTTCGACGCCATGCGCAACCTGCTGATCAACGCCGCCGACCGATTGGACGGGCTGACAAGGGATCTGGTCGAGCTGAAGAGCCGCGTGCCCGCCGCCGAGACCGAATTGTCCCGGCTCACCGCCGCGCACCCGGCCAGCGTCCTCGCCCCGATCCACGACAACGTGACCATGGCCGGCGAACGAATCACCTTCGCGGAGCAGAACATCGACGCGGGCCGCGCGGCGCTCACCCAGCCGGTGGGCAAGCAGGGTGGCGCGGTCGCCGCGATCCGCTCGGCGGAGGCGGCGGTCGGTCAGGCGCGCACCCTGCTCGACGGCATCGACAACGCGTCCGCCAATATCCAGCAGGCCCGCGACGGCCTGCCCGCGGTGCTGGACGAGCTGCGCCGCGATATCGCCTCCGCCACCGAGCTTTCCGGCTACGGCGGCGCGGACCTGGCCGCCGCGACGGCCAGCGCGCAGACCACGTTGGACAAGGCCGAGTCGACCGCGAATGCCGACCCGCTCGACGCCTTCCACGACGCGGTCGCCGCAGACGGTGAGCTGGACCGCGCCATCGCGGCGGCCACCGACCGCAAACTCGCCGCCGAGGACCTACGGCGCAGGCTCGACCAGGCGCTGACCGCGGCCGGCTCCAGGGTGAGCGCCGCCTCGGACTACATCACCACCCGGCGCGGCGGCATCGACGCCGAGGCCCGCACCCGACTGTCCGAGGCGCAACGCAATCTCGATGCGGCACATCAGCTCAGCACGACCGATCCCGCACGGGCCCTGACCAGCGCCCAGGCCGCCGCCGATCTCGGCGGACGCGCGCTGCAGGCCGCCCAGGCCAGCGTGCAAGCCTGGGAAACGCGTCAGCCGATGTCGGGTTCCTCGCACGCCGGGGCGGTGCTCGGCGGCATCCTCATCGACGGACTGCTGCGCGGCGCGGCGAGCGGTGGCCGCCGATCCGGTTCGAGTGGCTGGAGCACGGGCTCCTACGGCGGCTCGTCGGGTTCGCGGCGGATCAGCCAGGGCGGCCGATTCTGACCTGCACTTGACCCTGACACCGTGTGAGGTCATAGACCAGGAGTCGTTATGTTCACCATCGGAGACTTCGCCAGGCACGGACAGGTGTCGGTACGCATGCTGCGCCACTACGACGCGATCGGGCTGCTGCGCCCGGATCGGGTCGACGAGCACAACGGCTACCGCTTCTACTCCGGCGGACAGCTGGCCCGGCTCAATCGCCTTGTCGCACTGAAGGATCTCGGCTTCACGCTGGAGCAGGTCGGTCAGATCCTGGACGATCAGGTGAGCGGCGCGGAACTGCGCGGCATGCTCACGCTGCGCCGGGCCGAGCTCGAGCAGCGCATCGCGGGCGATCGCGCCAGACTCTTCCAGGTCGAGTCGAGGCTCCGCATCATCGAGAAAGAGGGCGTCATGCCTGTTCATGATGTGATCATCAAGTCCCTGCCTGCGGTTCGAGTCGCCGAATTATCCGCTGTGGCTGCCGATTTCGAGCCCGCGTCGATCGGGCCGGTGATCGGCCGGCTGTTCGAAGACATCTGCGCTCGGCTGGAAAAGGCCGGTGTGCCGATCGTCGGTAACGGCCTCGCCTACTACGAGGAACGCGAAGACGGGTCGGTACTCGCGCACGCCGCCATGCCGGTCGACCTCGACCCCGGCGGCTCCTACGATTTCACCGTCGTCGATCTTCCCGCCATCCCGCAGGCCGCCACGGTCGTCCACCGCGGCAGCATGAACGAGGTGCTGGAACCGTGGCAGACGCTGGGCCGCTGGGTCGAGGACAACGGCTACCGGCTGAGCGGCCCGAGCCGCGAGGTGACGCTGGTCTACACCGAAGACCCGAGCGGCTGGGTCACCGAACTACAGGAACCCATCGTCGCGAAGTAGGCGCATGACCTCGGTTGTGGCTCAGACCTGAACAGTGACCGTATGGAATCCGGACGGGCCGGTGGGGAACGGCGGGCGATGACGCCCCTCCTGAACCTCACCGGACCGGCTGATCGTCCTGGCCTGCACGCGGTGCTCGCCCGGCGGTAGTTCCACCGTCGTGCGCCAGCGGCGCCACGCGGCCGGAGCGAGCTCGGCGCCGAGATCGGCTGGGCGCCAGTCACCTTCGCCGACCCGCACCTCCACCCCCGCGACACCGTGCGGCGGCGCCCAGGCGACCCCGGCCACCGTGGTGGTGCCCGCGGCGGACCGGCCCGGCGCGGTCACGTCGATGCGGGCCTGCGGCGTCACCCACAGCGGGCCGGACGGCCAGCCGCGCCGCCACCAGTAGTCGACGTGGTTGTCGTCGGTAAGTTCCAGTTCGCCAAGCCATTTCGCGCCGGTGTACTGGCCGTAGAGGCCGGGGACGAAGACGCGGGCCGGAAAACCGTGTGCCGGGGTGAGTGGTTCGCCGTTCATGCCGACCACCACATAGCCGGGCCACTCCCCGGAACGTAGCGGCTCGATCGGCAGCGAGATCGAATAACCGTCCACGGCCCTGGTGACCAGCCGAGTGGCATCGGACTCCGGAATGGCGTGCTTCAGCAGATCCGACAGCGGCACCCCGTACCAGCGACCGTTGGCCGCGCGGCCTTCACCGGCATGGTTGTGCACACACACCATGACGGCGTCGAATTCCACCGCGTCCTCGGCCAATTCGTGCAGCGACAACCGCAGCGGGTGCGCCACTTTGCCTTTGACCGACAGCCGCCAGTGGCTCGGATCGATCCGCGGCGCACGCAGATTCACGTCGGCGACATACATCCGGCGCGCGGCGGTGACCAGTGGCGACAGCCCCGGCTCATCCTCGAGTCCGTCCTGCGGCACCACACCCAGCGCACCCATCGGGCCGATGCGGCGAATCTCGTTGTCGTGCTTACGGTCCAGATCGTGCTGCAAGGTGTGCGCGGCCGCGAACATCCCGGCGCCGGTCGCCGCCCAGGCCAGCGTGCCGAGCACGCCGCGCGGACGTCGGCGCAGACCTGCGGCGAGCACTCCGGTAGCCGCCACGGCACCGGCAATAGCGGACGTCGAACGCGTCGGCAGCCGCATGGCCATCGCGCCCGCACCCACGCCTAGCGCGGTGGCCGCGGGTGTGCGCAACCGTTCAGGCAAGGCACCGAGCCCGACGACGGCCGCGATCACCCCCGCACCGATACCGGACCGGGTAATGATCTTGTCGTGCCTGCCGGACATCGCGACCGTGGTCTCGACGACCGGTACCGGAGCGACATCGATGGCCGCCCGCCCCAGCGTGTCGATCAGCGAGCCACCCCTGGTCGCCGCGATCGCCTCACCGACTCCCAACGCCGCCACGCCCACCGCGGCCGCCGCAACCCGTCCGCCGCGTTTCCGGTCTCCGTTTGTCACCACCGCCGGCACACCCGCTTCCGCCTATCGTCCGCTGTCACCCAGCATTCTGCCCGACCAACGCCATCGGCCAGCCGGTTTCCCCCGCAGCCCGACCAGGTGGACGCCCGGCGACCAGCTGAATTCGTGCTGGACATACCACCCAGCCGCACCGGCTTACTCCTCGATCGTCTCAGCGGCCAACGCGGTCAGTTCTTTGCGTACCGCCGCGAGCAGCCGGTCGGCGTTGACGCCGCCACCGAGCAGGCCGACGGCCAGGCGTCCGTGGAAGGTGTAGACGAGGAAGGTGACCGCGGCGGATGCGCCGGTCGAGGGACGGGGGTGTGCGGAAAGATAGACGATTTCGTAGTCGGTGAAGACAAGACCCGCAGGCGTTCGGAAGCGCGGCACAGCACCGGTGTTGGTGATCGCGACATGACCGGCGAGAGAGTGAATTCTGCTGGGACCGAAGAAATCGGGAAAGTGCAGCACCGACTGTTGCACAACGCCTTCGGCCAGGTCGTCGCGGAGCCGTTTCGAAACCCGCTGGGCCAGTTCGAGAACACTCTCCGACAGGTCGATGTCTGCGGCGAAGGACGCGAGTCCGGCCATGTTGGTGCCCTCGGCCGGTGCCACCCGCGGATCGAGTCGCGGGCGCATGTCGACCGGATACAAACACCCCAATGGCGCCGAACCACCTGCGACATCAGCACTTTCGGACGCATACGCGCGCAGCAACGCCGCGGTGATCAACCCGTTGACGCTGACGCCCCGTTGATGGCCGAGCCCGACGATCCGCCCCGTCATCGCCTCATCCAGCAGAACACGCGTCGGCCTGGCCAGCGAAGCAGGAGCCGGTTCACCAACCGGGACAGCCTGCGTTTCCGGCGGCAGCGGCCGCGTCACATCCTCGAAGCCGGTCACCTCCCCGGCAGCGATGCCACGTTGCGCCAGATGCCATTCCAACGGTTGCGGATAGTCCTGTGGCACAACACTTATCGGTGTGGATTCGATGATATCGGTGTAGAAGTCCCAAAACCGCGACAACAGTTCGACGCAGTGCCCAGCATCCGCGATGCTGTGATGCGCGTACAGCGTGACCCGCCACCGATCACCACCGGACGCCACCGCATCCAGATAGGCCAGCTGCGTCGCCGGGTCCACCGCGGCAGCGGGCAAACCCACAGTCCGCACATCATCCTCGACCACCGAGGCCGCGACATGCGAATCCCCCGGGCGCAGAAGATAACCCGCCCCCGCCTCATCTTCCAGTATCCGGCAGAGCACCACCGGATACGCCAGCTGTAATGCGGCGAAAGCCTCTTTCAACGCCGCCGCATCGAGCTTCCCCGTCACCGACACCGACCGGCCCGTGTAGGTGCCGTGCCGAACAAACCGCTGTTCCGACGGTGCCAATACGCGCACCACCGCATCCTCATCCCGCAACACCTCGCAAGCGTGCGGCAACACCGGCGGACGCGCAAACCGCGGGATGCGCCAGACTGGCAGGCATGAGTCTCGCCGCGCATCTGGAAGAACTCGGCCGCCCCCTGGTCGAGCATCAGCTCGACCACCCGACGGTCGCGGGCATCGCCAAGGGCGACCTGCCCGAGCCGATCTTCCGTTCCTGGCTGGAGCAGGACTATCTCTTCCTGCTCGACTACGTGCGCGTCTTCAGTCGCCTGGCCTGGCAGGCTCCCGCAGCCCACCTCGGCGATCTGGTGGATCTGGCGCACGCCACCTACCACGACGAACTCGCACTGCATCGCTCGCTGGCCGCGGAGTTCGGCGCCGACCTGGGTGGTGCCGCCAAAGGCCCTGCCTGCCAAGCCTATACGGCGTTCCTGCTCGACTCGGCCGCCAATTACGCCGAGGGTCTCGCCGCCCTGTATCCGTGCATGTGGGGCTACTCCACCCTGGGTGCCCGCCTCGCCGAGAACCCGCCCGCCGAACCGCGTTACCGCCGCTGGGTCGACACCTACGCCGACCCCGGCTTCGCCGACCTCACCCGACGCTGCGCACAGATGATCGATGAAGCGGGGGCCGACACCGCCCGGGCGGAGCAGCTGTTCCTGGAGGGCATGCGGCACGAACTCGCCTTCTGGGACGTTCCCGCCTGAGGCAGCGAATCAGGGCCGCAGCACGATCTTCCCGCGCGTGTGCCGCTGCTCCAGCTCCCGGTACGCCTCCTGCACCTTGTCGAGCGGATAGGCCCCGGCGATCGGCACCTCGAGCGTGCCCGCCGCGGCCAGATCCGCCAATTCGGTCAGCACATCAATGGTGCCCGCAGCGGCATTGCCGTCGCCTTTCACGCCGTACTTCTCGACGGCGGCAAAGTTGATGATGGTGTCGATCCGCTCGATCGGCACGCCGAGTGCGACGGCGATGTCCACATAGTCGGCACCGAACGTATCGATGAACGCGTCCACACCTTTCGGCGCGGCGGCCCGGAGACGCTCGATCAGCCCGTCGCCGTACGCGACCGGTGTCACCCCGACCTTCCGCAGCCAGTCATGGTTGGCCGCGCTCGCGATACCGATCACCTCGGCCCCGCGCGCACGCAGCAGCTGCACGGCGATCGAGCCGACACCGCCCGCGGCGCCGGACACGACGACCGTATCGCCCGCGTTGGCCTCCACCGCCCGTAGCGTCGCGAAAGCTGTTGTCCCCGCGACATATAGGGCTCCCGCGACGTCCCAGTCCAGTCCGGCGGGCTTGGGCGTCACCTGGTCTACGGGCACCACCACATGCGTCGCGTGGCTGGCCCGGTTCTCGGTGAACCCGAGCACCTCATCGCCGACCTCGACCCCGCCTACGCTGTCCCCGACCTCGACGATCCGCCCGGCGAAGTCGCTTCCCTCGCCCGACGGAAATGTCGCGGGCCATTGCTCACGGAACACCCCGCTGCGGATGTACGCCTCACCCGGATTGATGCCTGCCGCGACGACCGCGACCACCACCTGCCCCGGCCCGGCGGTCGGCGTCGGCACCTCGACCACCTTCAACTCTTCGATTCCGCCATATCGATCGAACTGCACCGCTCTTGCCATGCTCGGCTCCTCGTCTGGGTGACTTACGGCATTTCGAGCGTCAACCGCGCGCCAGGACCGGTTCATTCCCCTCGGCCCGCGCCCGAAATCCATGTTTCCGCACCGGGACTCTGCGCGCACCCGCGTCGTCAAGCCCACTGAACGCACGCGCACCCTGTCGGCCGATTCGTTGCGCTCCGGCAGCCGGTCTACACACATGGACCACTGTTCTGCGAATCCAGGGAGAACCCCATGAACCGTCCCGCCGTGACAACCCGCGACGAGTGGCTGGCAGCGCGCACGAGCCTGCTGGCCGAGGAGAAGGCGCACACGCGCCGACAGGACGAACTCGCCGCGAAACGCCGCGCGCTGCCGATGGTCGCGGTCGACAAGGACTACGTATTCGAAGGCCCTGCCGGAAAACGCACGCTGCGCGACCTGTTCGAGGACCGCCGCCAGCTCATCGTCTACCACATGATGTGGCGGTGGGACCTGGACGCGGGCTGCCCGAGCTGCGCGGTATTGCTCGACAACGTCGGGCATCTGGCGCACCTGCATGTCCAGGACACCAGCTTCGCCGCGGTGTCGCGTGGCCCGTGGGACACGCTCAGCCGGTATCACGAGCGGATGGGCTGGCAGTTCCCGATGTACTCCTCGTACGGCAGCGATTTCAACTACGACTACCACGTCACCATGGACGAGTCCGTCCGCCCGGTCGAGTACAACTACCGCACCGGGGCGGAGATCGAAGCCAACGGCACTACCTACCAGCTCGACGGTGAACAGCCTGGCACCAGCATCTTCTGGCGCGACGACGACGGCGCCGTCTTCCACACCTACTCGGCCTATGCTCGCGGCGGGGATGTCCTCATCGGCACTCACAACTACCTGGACTTCACCCCGCTCGGCAGGCAGCGGCACGTCGGCGAGGCGATGCATCACGACAGTTACGGCACCGGTGCCGCGCCCTGCCACTGAACAATTACGGCGCGGACCAACGACACCGCTTACTCTGACCAGTGTGGGTGCGGAGAATGTGCGGGCGTCTGATGCCGACCGCGAGAAAATCGTCGAACAACTACGTTGGGCGATGGACGAGGGCAGGTTGACCCTGCACGAGTACGACGACCGGCTGCAACAGGTGTACGCCGCCAAGACCTATGGCGAGCTGACCCCGTTGCTGTCCGATCTGCCCGCGCAGCGCGGTTCGCGCGCGGCGCAGGCGAAACCGGTGCCGCAGTGGGTCGTCATCATGTGGACCCCCTGGGTGTTCGTGAACATGCTGTGCCTGCTGATCTGGGCGGCCACCGGCATGGGCGACTTCTGGCCGTTCTGGGTGGCGGTGCCGTGGGGTTGCGCACTGCTCATCCCGACGGCGATCGGAGTCATCGTGCGCGGCAATGGTTCCGGACCGCAGCAGCCACCACCGACGCCACCGATGCCGCCGCTGCCACCTGTCCCGCCGAGGCGCTGAAACACCGAGACAACGAGGGGCGCAACGACAAACGACCCGCACCGATCATTCGGTGCGGGTCGTTCGTTCGAGTCTCGCGAAAGCCTCAGGACCCCAGCAGATGCTGCGCCAGGTACCCCTCGACCTTGTCCAGCGCGATCCGCTCCTGCGCCATCGAATCCCGCTCGCGGATGGTCACCGCCTGATCGTCGAGCGTGTCGAAGTCGACGGTGATGCAGAACGGGGTGCCGATCTCGTCCTGGCGCCGGTAGCGGCGGCCGATCGCGCCCGCGTCGTCGAACTCGACGTTCCAGTTCCGGCGCAGTTGCGCCGCAAGGTCTTTCGCCTTCGGCGTCAGATCCGCGTTGCGCGACAACGGCAGCACGGCCGCCTTGACCGGGGCCAGCCTGCGGTCCAGGCGCAGCACCGTGCGAGTGTCCACGCCGCCCTTGGCATTCGGCGCCTCGTCCTCGGCGTAGGCGTCGACCAGGAACGCCATCAGCGAGCGGGTCAGGCCGGCCGCGGGCTCGATGACGTAGGGGATGTAGCGCTCGTTGGTGGTCTGATCGAAGAAGCTGAGCTCGGTGCCCGAGTGCTCGGAGTGCGTCTTCAGATCGAAGTCGGTGCGGTTCGCGACGCCCTCGAGCTCACCCCACTCGTTGCCCTGGAAGCCGAAGCGGTACTCGATGTCGGTGGTGCCGGCCGAGTAGTGCGACAGCTTTTCCTTCGGGTGCTCGTAGAGCCGCAGGTTGTCCGGGTTGATGCCCAGATCGGTGTACCAGGAGAAGCGGGTCTCGATCCAGTACTTGTGCCACTCCGCGTCCTCGCCCGGCTTGACGAAGAACTCCATCTCCATCTGCTCGAACTCGCGGGTGCGGAAGATGAAGTTGCCGGGGGTGATCTCGTTGCGGAAGCTCTTGCCGATCTGGGCGATACCGAACGGCGGCTTCTTGCGCGCGGTGGTCATCACGTTGGCGAAGTTGACGAAGATGCCCTGCGCGGTCTCGGGCCGCAGGTAGTGCATGCCGTCCTCGGACTCGATCGGGCCGAGGTAGGTCTTGAGCATCATGTTGAAGTCGCGCGGCTCGGTCCACTTGCCGACGGTGCCGCAGTTCTGGCACGCGAGCAGTTCCATCGAGACGGTGTCCGGGTCGTCGATCTTGTGCTTGAGCGCGTATGCCTCCTGCAGGTGGTCCTGCCGGAAACGATGATGGCAGTTCAAGCACTCCACCAGCGGATCGTTGAACACACCGACGTGGCCGGAGGCCACCCACACCTGACGCGGCAGGATCACCGACGAGTCGAGGCCGACGATGTCCTCGCGGCTGGTGACCATGGACCGCCACCACTGCCGCTTGATGTTCTCCTTGAGCTCGACACCCAGCGGACCGTAGTCCCATGCCGACTTGGTGCCTCCGTAGATCTCACCGCTCGGGTACACCAGACCCCGGCGCTTGGCGAGGTTGGCAACGGTGTCCACCTTCGACTTGGGTGCCACGCGAGAATTCTCCATCCACTACGAGTCGGATTGTGCGTTCAGGCTCTTGTTTTGCGTGTACGCAACGATACGAAGACAGACTATCGGCCCTGCCTGACCGACTTTCCACCGCACACCTAACCTCCTACGCTTCGCGGAAAATGGCAGTGCCCCGGCGCGCCCGTTTGACATGCGCAACTATGCATATCAAAATGGGATCGCTTTCCAATAAGGAGTTGGTGCCATGACCGCCGAGACCGCCGCCGCCCATCCACACAACCCGTACCGCTCGCCCGCGCCCGCGCTGGTCCCGGCGCGGACCGTCCTGGAGGACGCAGGCGAGTTACTTCGAGCCCTGGCCGCACCCGTCCGCATCGCCATTGTGCTGCAACTGCGCGAGTCACCGCGCTGTGTGCACGAATTGGTCGACGCGCTCGGGGTGACCCAACCGCTGGTGAGCCAGCATCTGCGCATCCTCAAGTCCGCGGGCGTCGTGCACGGCGAGCGGTCCGGTCGCGAGGTGCTGTACGAACTCGTCGACGACCACCTCGCGCACATCGTGGTCGACGCCGTCGCGCACGCCGAGGAAGGGTAATTCGTGTCAGAGAACACTGTCGTTCCGCAGAAGCCGGTCGGCATCCGCAGCACCAGACAGCGCAGTGCGATCGCCGCACTGCTCGGTGATATCGAAGAGTTCCGCTCCGCGCAGGAACTGCACGACGAGTTGCGCAAGCGCGGCGAGGGCATCGGCCTGACCACGGTCTATCGCACGCTGCAGTCGCTGGCCGACGCGGGCATGGTCGACGTACTGCGCACCGACACCGGCGAATCGGTCTATCGGCAGTGTTCTACCGGACACCATCATCATCTGGTGTGCCGGCATTGCGGGCGCACCGTGGAGGTCGAGGGCCCGACCGTGGAGGCGTGGGCGGGTGCCATCGCGCGCGAACACGGGTTCACCGAGGTCAGCCACACCATGGAGGTGTTCGGCACCTGCCGGTCCTGCGCGACCGCGGGCAATGGCGACGGCCGGGCGGTCGAGTAGTCCGCTCAGCGGACCGAGCCCTGGTTAACACCGCCCCTCCCCGGACAGATTTCAACGCGAGCCCGAGAACGCCCGGACTGAACCGGGCGTCGAACGCTGGGTTCGCACATCTTCTGGGAGGCAGCGTGCGCTCGATTCCATCTGTGGTTGCGGCGGGTAACCGTCGAATCCGCACCGCCGCAGGAACGGTCGCGCTGGTCGGCGCGGCCGCGCTAGTGCTGACGGCATGCGACGACAAGGCAGGCATCGCGACACCGACCTCGGCTGTAGCCACCACCAGCAGTGTTGTCGCCAACGGTCAGCCGGGCGGCAAGAGCGGGCAGTCGACGGTTCGGGCGGTCGGCAAGACCGGCTGGTTCGACGGCTTCGCCATCACCGTCGACAAGGCCACCCTCGTGCCCGACGAATACGGCGGCGCCAAGGTGCTGATCGACATCACCTACAAGAACACCACGCTCGACAACAAGACCATGGGCAACAACACCTCCCTGCTGGTCGACGACGAGGTCGATGGCGGAGCGAGCTGGGACAACCCCACGGTGCCCGGCGGCGGATCGGCGACCGGCAAGGTGACCACGCCGGTCAAGTCCGCCAAGGACGCCGAGCACCTGCTCGACACGATGACCGTGGTCTACGGGCAGGCCTCGGACAACCAGACCAAGATTCCGCTCAGCGCCGCAGGCAAAGTCGAGAGCGTGCAGCCGAAGACGTTGCCCATCACCGGCACCCTGGTACAGGGCCACACCACGATCGAGGTGACCGGGGGCAAGCTCGAACCGAGCTACGCCAAGAATGAGCGCGGTAAGAACGAGCTCGCGTTGCACATCAAAATCACTGGCGGACAAGGGGTTCCCGCAGGCGGGGCGAACATCTTCACCGAGTACTTCTCGCTGAAGACACCGGACGGGAAAACCGTCGTAGCCGACGACCGCAGTCCGATCAACGAGTTGCTCGACGCGGGCAAGACCATCGACAACCCGAAGAACTACGTCGTGTTCGTCTTGCCGACACCCACCACCGGTGCCTACGTGCTGAGCTACAACAGCCAGAAGGAAGAGGGCGCGGCCACCGCACCAACCCTCGCCTTCACCGTGAACTGAGTGTCACCGGACTGACGTCGAAGTCGGCAACCACAAACCGCCGAAAGCCACCTCCTGCGTGCACGGAGGTGGCTTTCGGCGGTACAGGCTTACTCAGCTCGCGGTGACGGGAACCGGTGCCGGGGCGGGAGTTTCGGCGGTGCTCCGGCCGCGCAGTGCGCCGATGCCCAGCAGCGCGAGTGCGGCGACGGACCAGATCAGCAGTATCGCAAGGGGACTCGCGGCGCCTGCGCCGTCGAAGAAGGCGACGGAGCGGAGCAGGGAGGCGGCGGCGCCGGGCGGGAGGAACTGGCCGATGGCGCCCCACGGCTGTGGGAGCAGTTCGGGGGCCGAGGTGGCGGCGGAGAACGGGTTGCCGATGAGCAGCATGGTCAGTGCGGCAATGCCGATGCCTGCTCGGCCGATTACAGTGGCGAGTCCGACGACGGCACCGGCGACCGCGAACGAGACGAGTGCGGCGACGGCGGACAGTTCGAGGTAGGAGCCCGGCACCACCGACATCCAGCCGTGGATGATCTCCATGCTCAGCAGACCGCCGACTACGCCGAAGGTGAGCAGCCCCAACGCTTTTCCGGCGACGGTCGGGATCACCAGGCTGAGCAGTACGCCCGCTGCGATGCCCGCCATCACCAGCGGCAGCACCATGGCGCCGAACGCGGTGCCGCGCGGGTCATCGGAGTCCGCGGCGACCACATCGTAGACCCGAGGCGCCGGGGCGCCGGACATCTGCTGCCCGACCTGCGTGAGTAGTTGCGCGACAATCGGACTCGCGCCGGAGGCGACCAGTACGCGCGGCGGTCCGTCGCCGGTCACGATCGCGCCGTAGACCTCGCGGTCCGCGATGGCGGCGCGGGCGGCGGCCTCGTCGGCCGGTCGGGAGATGTCGAAGGCGCCGGGGCTGTGCTCGGCCAGCCGGCCCAGCACCATCTCGGCCTGCGGACCGGTGACGGCGATGGGCAGATCGCGTGGGTTGATATTGGCGGCGGGCCAGGCGAATGCGATCAGCATCAGGGCCTGGAGCAGGGCGGCACCTACGCCGACGGCGAGCGCTCGCTGCAAGGTATTCATGACGTTCTCCCGTAAATCGAATGATCGTTCTCTTTCGATGGGGATATCGTCGCGCGCGGCCACGGACTTGTCAAGAACGGATGTTCGTTTTACTTTGGAGGCATGCCCAGAGTCAGCGAAGAACACTTGGAACGTCGCAGGCAGCAGATCCTCGAGGCGGCCCGCCTCTGCTTCGCGCGCAAAGGCTTCCACGAGACCTCCATGCAGGACGTCTTCGCCGAGTCAGGGCTGTCGGCCGGAGCGGTGTACCGCTACTTCAAGAGCAAGAACGACATCATCGCGGTCCTGGCCACCCAGACCACACTCCCCCTGCGCGCACGGATGACCGAACTGATCCGCGCCGATCCCCTACCCACGCCGGACGTGCTGGTCGCCACCCTCGCCCAGCACATGGTCGCGCACAGCGGACCAGACGGCCCGCTGCGACTGGCCCCCCAAGCGTGGGCACTGGCGCTCATCGACCCCGATGCGGGGCAGTATGTGAAAGAGGCGATCCTCGGCCTCCGCGACCGCTGGTACGAGTACACCGAGCGCATGCGCGACGCAGGCTGGATCCCCGCCGACGCCGACATCCACGCGGTAGCCACCGCCATCATGGGCGTGCTGCCCGGATTCATCTTGCAGCACTTGATAATCGGGGATGTCGATCCCCAAACATTGGCCCGCGGTATTCGCACGCTACTGCCCTACGGGATCCCGGACGCCTGACAAAGAGTGCGTCAGCCTCTGCCCTGTCAGTGCGGCCGCGCAGGTCGTCACGGGTCAGAGGCTGAACGCGATCCCGCGCAAGATCAGCGCCACGATGAATACGACAGTGAACGCCAAGTCGATCGCCATCCCGCCGGCGCGGATCGGCTTCAACACCCGCCGCACAGGTGCGATCACGGGCTCGGTCGCGGCGTGCGCCAGTTCGCGGGGGCGGTTGGCCCAGCTCGGATTGTTGCCGAGTGCCGCCATCCAGTCGAACACCATGCGAGCCAGCAGCAACACGATGAACACCGTCAAGGCGTACCCGATCAGGGTCCCGATGAGGCTCATGTCCAACTCCTTCGTGGTGGCCGCGTTGGCCCTCTCACCAGTCTCAACGCAGCGGACGGGGTCAAAAGTGTCGCGTTTGCCGGGTTCTCAGCCGACTATCAGGTCGGTTCCGGCAAGCACTGTGGACAAGGGCCGAAACGGCAGCGACTCGTTCGCCGGCGGACCCATCCCCCAGAAACTACCGGCAGTGCGATCCGTTCCAGGCCATTGATCGCGGACTACACCTGTGTAAGTGTCGGAACCTCATGGGATGAATCTGTTCGTCGAAAGGGAAAACCGCAGTGACCGTTTCGAAGAAAGCCGCCGCCACCGTCACCACGCTCGGCGCGTTGACCGCCGCGATCGCCCTCGCCGCCCCCACCGCGGGCGCCGCGGTCACCCGCATCGATATCGCACCGGGCCTGAGCTTCGGCAGCTCCGGTTCCTACGGCACCGGCTGCTCCTACACGGTCACGGCGACCGCACGACCGGGCGTCGCGGTGGTCTTCCTCGACGAGGTCGACGGAAACCGGACCGACAACACGTTCAAGCCGGTCGGTCCGGTCGCGGACGCGTCCGGCAAGGCCAGCACCACCTGGACCCCGGCCAAGAAGGGTGAGCACAAGATCTGGGCGGCCGAATACATCGCGGGTGAGACCTACTTCCTCACCTCGGTGACCGTCGGCACCGGCCTCAACGCCGGCCCCGCCTGCGTCGTGCTGCCGTAATCGAGGAGCGCGCCGCCGCCTCATCTCGTTCGCGGTGCCGGAAGCGCAAGCAAGCGAAGCCATTCGATCGCCGATTTCCGTGCGCACTGGCACCTCGAACGGGCGGGGAGCCCGAGAAGGCGGCGCGGTTGATCAGGGCAGCAGACCCTGGCGGGCGCGACCTGCACCGGACAGCACGAGCACCAGCATGGTGGCCAGCGCTTGGTCGTCGAGTCCGGCGGCGGGGAAGGTGTAACGCAGGATGATGTCGGCGAGTTTGTCGTGCGCGATGACGGTGAGCGAACCGAACTGCAGCGCGTTGTTCCGCTCGGCCACCCGCTTGTGCAGCTGCGGTTTGATCGGGCGGTCCCAGGCGAGCACGCAGGTGAGCGTGAGCACGTCCAAGCCGGGCGCGAGACTCACCGCGCGCAGCGAGCACAGCGCGCCCTCGTACTCGAAACCGATCGAGCCTTCGGGGTCGACGCGCACGTCGATGTCGTAGAGCGACAGGCAGGCGCCTGCGCGGGCTTGCAGTTCGTGTTCCGGGGTCACCGATGATTCCATGTCCGCGCCGCCGTTCATTTC
The DNA here is from genome assembly GCF_900269665.1 of Nocardia suismassiliense. Classification (GTDB taxonomy): domain Bacteria; phylum Actinomycetota; class Actinomycetes; order Mycobacteriales; family Mycobacteriaceae; genus Nocardia; species Nocardia suismassiliense. Next base: position 2,435,049 of record NZ_LT985361.1, on the reverse strand, counting down.
GTGCCGCCGAAGCGGCGGTCCCGCGAAGCGTACTCGAGGCACGCGGCCCACAGGTTGCGCCGGTCGAAATCGGGAAACAGGGTGTCCTGGTAGACGTATTCGGCGTAGGCGGACTGCCAGATGAGGAAGTTCGAGCTGCGGAACTCGCCGGAGGGACGCAGGAACAAATCCACGTCCGGCATGTCCGGCTCGTCCATGTACTTCGCCAGCGTCGCCTCGGTGACCTTCTCGGGGTCGATCTCCCCCGCCGCCACCCGACGCGCGATTTCCCTTGCCGCGTCGGCGATTTCGGCGCGTCCACCGTAGTTGACGCACATGGTGAGGGTCATCACCGTGTTGTCCTCGGTCAGCTCCTCGGCGACCTCGAGTTCGTTGATCACGCTGCGCCACAACCGAGGTCGCCGCCCGGCCCAGCGCACCCGCACGCCCATCTCGTTCATCTCGTCGCGGCGGCGCCGGATCACGTCGCGATTGAAGCCCATGAGGAAGCGCACCTCCTCGGGGCTGCGCCGCCAGTTCTCGGTGGAGAAGGCGTAGGCCGAGAGCCACTTCACGCCGATCTCGATGCAGCCCTCGACGGTGTCCATCAGCACGGCCTCGCCGCGTTCGTGGCCCGCGGTGCGCGGCAGTCCGCGTTCCTGTGCCCACCGGCCGTTGCCGTCCATCACCAGCGCGACGTGCTTGGGCACCAGCACGGCCGGAATTTCCGGCGGACGCGCGCCCGAGGGGTGCTGCGAGGGCGGACGAACAGTGCGGGGTGCGCCCGACTTGGTCGCGGTGGAGGAGTCTCGGCGGAGGATCACGGCCCCTATCCTGCCTGATGGTTGTGGAGGCCTTGTGAAGGTCTCCGCCCACCCGGGGATCAGGCGGGCGAACGCACCGGGCTCGACCGCTCGATCAGCGGCAACGTCCGCAACTGCCGTTCCAGGTGCCATTGCAGATGCGCGGCGACCAGGCCGCTGGCCTGCCTGCACACCCCGTCGGGCACCGTCTCGATGTAGGCCCATTCCCCGCGCAGCAGCGCGACGAGCAGATCGAGCACCCCCGCGGCCGGTGTCGCCGCACCCGGCGGACGGCAGTGCACGCACACCGCTCCCCCGGCCGCGACATGGAACGCCCGATGCGGGCCCGGCGTCGCGCACTTGGCGCATTCGTCCAGCGCGGGCGCCCAGCCCGCGAAACCCATGGCGCGCAACAGGAATGCGTCCAGGATCAGCTCGTGGGGCCGCTGCTTGGCGGCGATGGCGCGCAACGCGCTCGCGGTAAGCGCGTGCAGTCGCGGCGCCGGGGCGCGCTCCTCGCCTGCCAGCCGTTCGGCGGTTTCCAGCACCGCGCAGGCCGTGGTGTAGCGCCCGTAGTCGTCGATGATGTCGGCGGCGAACGCCTCCACGGTGTGCACCTGGGTCACCACGTCCAGCGTGCGTCCCGGATGCAGCTGCACGTCGATGTAGGCGAACGGCTCCAGCCTGGCCCCGAACCTCGATTTGGTGCGGCGCACCCCCTTGGCCACGGCGCGCACCAATCCGTGCTGGCGCGTCAGCAACGTGACAATGCGGTCCGCCTCGCCCAGCTTGTGCTGGCGTACCACCACCGCCACATCTCGATACAAACGCACGCCTCATCCTCGCACGAGGACCCGACAGCCTTCGGCAGGCGCGGCACCACCTCTGCCACTTCCCCGACGAATCCCCCATGCTGCTCGGCGCACTGACCTATTCTTTTTCTCTACCGCACTGCTGGGGAGGGGTTTTCGGATTTGGACGACCTACTTGGTACCGGAACCGCCGCCGGGTTCCGGGCCACTCGCGAACTACTCGGTCTGCCGGTGCCCTGGTGCGCCCGGCTCTTCGCCGTCGCCGAACGCACCGTGGAACGGTGGGAACGGGGCGCCTTCCAGATCCCGGACACGGCGGCCCGCGAGCTGGCCGAGATCGCCGACGAGACCGAACAGGTCGTCGAGGCGATGGTCGACGCCATCGGCGCCGGCGAGATCTCCCCGCGCCTGCACACCTATCGCACCAACGACGACTACTGCAGGCACGAGCCGGACACCCGCTATCCGGCCACCTGGCATCGGGCCGTCTGCGCCCGGGTCATGGTCGAATTACCGCAGGTAGAGCTGCAATTCGTGGAGTAGAACGGGACTTTCGCGCGAGCGGATTCAGGTCCGCACGATGCCGGAGATGAGCAGCAGCACCGACTGCTGGGCTTCGGCGCGGGCACGGTCCGGGTCGTCGGCGTGCGCGACGATCAAGGCCGACTCGGTGAGCGCGCTGAGCAATAACTGGGCAAGAACCTGAATGGGGGCGTCGGCGATCAGACCCGCGGCGCGGGCGCGTTCCAACTGCGCGGTGATCATGCCGAGGCCGTGCTGGTTCTCGAATTCCCGCCAGGCCTGCCAGCCCATCACCGCGGGCGCGTCGGTGAGCGCGATACGCAGCATGGCGGGGCGCTGGCAGATCTCCAGAAAAACGCTGAGGCCCACGGCCATCCCGGCCATCACATCGTCGGGATCGACTGCGCCGATGGCTTTTTCGATCTCTTCGGTGGTCTCCACCTCGATCTGTTCCAGCACCGCGAGGAACAGGCCGCGCTTGTCGCCGTAGTGGTGGTGCAGCGCACCGCGGGTGACCCCGGCCTCGGTGACGAGTTCCTCCGCCGAGGTGGCCGCGAAGCCGCGCTCGGTGAACAGGCGACGTCCGGCCTGTTCGAGCGCGGCCCTGGTGGTGCGGGAGCGGTCCTCCTGGCTACGGCGTGGCATGCAGCCGAGTGAACTCCAGAATCGACTCGGTGAGCAACTCGGGCTGATCTTCCGGCAGGAAGGTGTACGAGTCGTCGATGACCCGCAATGTCGCGTGCGGCAGGTCCCTGGCCAGGCGTTCGGCGTACGACATCGGGAAAATCTTGTCCTCGCGCGCCCACACCAGCAGCACCGGGATATCGACCGACGGGAAGCGGGACGCGGCATCCAGCGTGTAGCGCCGGTGCGCGTTCTTCAGGAACAGCCGCAAATCCTTACGGACGGCGCCGGACTGCTGTGGGCCCGCCAGATAGGAGTCGGCGATCTCCGGCGGCACCCGGCGCTTGGCGACCATCCCGAATACCAGTGGCGTCTGGTGCAGCGCGCGGATGCGCGCCAACTCGATGACCGGGCGCATCGAACCCGGGATCCTCGCCAGCCAGGACAGCAGTGCGAACGGCTTCGGGAGGAAGCCCTCGTAGCTGTCGACCGCGGCGAGCACCACGCGGGCGATCCTGGCCGGGTGGCGGGTCATCAGCACCTGGGTGATCGCGCCGCCGGTGTCATTGGCGACCACGGTGACGTCGGTCAGGTCGAGTCGTTCGAGGAAGGCGGCGATGAGGTCGGCGACGCCGGACGGGGTGAGGTCCGCATCGGGCATCGCGATCTGGTGGGCGCCGAGCGGCCAGTCGGGGGTCAGGCAGCGGTGGCCCGCGGCGGCGATGCCGGGGACGACGTTGCGCCAGAGGTCGGAGTTGACGAGCAGGCCGTGGACGAAAACGACCGGGGAGCCCTGGCCTGTGTCGTGGTAGCGGATGCGGCCGCCGGGCAGGTCCACCTCGTGGGTGGGGCCGAGTTCGGTGCTGATTCCCATCGTTCCTCCAGAGCGTTGCGGTGGGATCACCTTTACATACATTCCGTATGTATGTCTATAGTCGGAGCCTTGTCCTGCGGAATTCACCCAAAGGGTGAACTAGTCGCTTGACCAGGTTCGCGATACCGTTTTTCCAAGTACGACGAGACGGAGCTCACGATGACGGTGCCCGACCCCACCCGGCACGCCTCCGAGACGCAGACCGGCGACCTCGGACTGGCCGACCATGCCGCCGCCCTCGCGCAGGGCACGATCACCTCCGTTGCCGCCGTCGGCGCAGTTCTCGATCGCATCGAGGCGTCGCAATCGACGCTCAACGCGTTTCGGATCGTGCGCCGGGAGCGCGCGCTCGCCGAGGCGGCCGACGCCGACCGGCGCCTCGCGGCAGGCGAACGGCTACCGCTGCTGGGTGTGCCGGTCGCGGTGAAGGACGACACCGACATCGCCGGTGAGCCAACCGCGTTCGGCTGCGGCGGCAGCTTCGCCCCGAAAACCGAAGACGCCGAATCGGTTCGGCGGTTACGCGCGGCCGGCGCGGTGATCGTCGGCAAGACCAACACCTGCGAGCTCGGACAACTGCCCTTCACCAGCGCGGCCGCCTTCGGCTACACCCGCAACCCGTGGTCGGCCGACCACACACCCGGCGGCTCCTCCGGCGGATCGTCGGCGGCCGTCGCGGCCGGATTGGTCCCTGCCGCACTGGGTTCCGACGGCGCAGGCTCCATCCGCATCCCCGCGTCGTGGACCAACCTCGTCGGCATCAAACCGCAGCGTGGCCGGATCTCCACCTGGCCGCACGCCGAAGCGTTCTACGGACTCACCGTCAACGGACCGCTGGCCCGCACCGTCGCCGACGCTGCCCTGCTGCTCGACGTGGCCGCAGGACCGCACGACGGCGATTTACACACTCCCGCACCGATTTCCGCAAGCGCAGCCGTCGGCCGCGATCCCGGCAGGCTACGTATTGCGCTATCGCTACGTACTCCGTTCACGGCGACCAGGACCAAACTGGACCCCGAGGTAGCGGCGGCAGTGCGACGCATCGGCGACACCCTACGCAAACTCGGTCACACCGTCACCGTCGCAGACCTGCACTACGGCTTGCTGATCGGCGCGTCATTCCTGCCGCGATCGATGGTCGGCATCCGAGCGGCCCATCGGAAATTCCCTGGCGCCCAAGTGGATCCGCGCACGATCGCCAATACCCGGCTGGGCAGAATCCTCGACGGACCCGCCCTGTTCGCCGCCCGCCAGGCAGAACCCTTGCTACACAAGCGCATCGGCAGCTTCTTCCACGACTACGACCTCGTCCTCGCGCCCACCACCGCGACACCTCCCCCGCGCGCCGAGGACATCGACGGCATCGGCGTGCACGCCACCAACAACCTGATCACGGCCGCCTGCCCCTACACCTGGCCGTGGAACGTCCTCGGCTGGCCGAGCGTGAACGTGCCCGCCGGGTTCACCGAGGCAGGACTGCCGGTCGGCGCCCAGCTTATGGGCACGGCCGCCACCGAGCCGCTACTGATTTCAGTTGCCGCGCAACTGGAGTCGGAGTTGCACTGGGAACGCGAACGCCCCAGCCCGTGGTGGTTGTCTCGCTGAAGCCTGTCGCCGGTCAGGTCAGACCATGACCTGCGCCCAGGCGCGGCCGACATCATGGTGGCTATCTCGCTGAAGCCCACCGCCGGCCATGCTATGGCAGCACACAGGCGCGGCCTAAACCATGGTGGCTGTCTAACTGCGGACGCACCCCCGCCTCCGCCCTCGAAGTGAGAACACCCCGCAGGCCAGCGCAGCGCGGGTCCAGCGGATTCGCGCTCCACCGCGTAGCCCTACCGTCGAATTCAAAAGCCGCACCCTCTCTCGGGGCGGCTCGCGCAGTACGACCGTGACAAATTCACCGCCGCGTCAGCGCGGGCTGACGAGGACTCGGACGAAACCGCGACCGTCGGACAGCGAGGTCAGCGCTTTGCCGATTACCGCGCCGAATGCGCGCGCGGGCTCGGTGACTCGGCGGCAGTGACCGGGTGTCGCCGATGTGGTGAGCAGGTCGCCGGGCCGGATAGGTGCACTGTCGGCATCGGCCGCACACCACACCTTGCCCATCAGCGCGATATGCGCGCTGTTGTCCTGCCGGTCGAGCACGATGGCCGGTTTCACACCGCCCGCGCCGGAGACGATGCCTGCCACGGCCGTGTCGTAGTCGCGGGTGCACGGTGCACTTCGCCGTCCGCACCGAGCACGACGACCAGCCCCTCCGCCACGGTTTCGTCGGTCGTGGTCAACGCCTCCGCGTAGTCCGCACCTTCGAGCATGAGATCCCCTCTGACCGTGACATTTCCGGTGACGTACACATTGCCCTCGAAGAACCCCGCATCACCCCCGCCGGTGTTGACGCCCACCACCGCGCCGTGGTTCCGGTTCTTCGACCACCCCCGGACACCTTCCCCCTCAGCACTTTCGAAGAATCCGGCGGTGCCACCGCCGGTGTTGACCCCGACCACCGCACCGTGATTTGGATTCTTCGACCAACCCCGAACCCCCTCCCCCTCAGCACTTTCGAACCACCCACCATTGCCACCGGGGGCCGCTGAATTGTTCACCCCGACGACACCGGCACCTGGACCCTGGCCATCGCCACGAACACCGAATCCGGTACTGCTGGTTCCCAGCACACCGGTCCCGGCTGCCGTGTGCGCACCGGCCACGGCAGGTACATCGGTGACCGTCGAATCCCCGTTGACATTGCCCATAACGAATCCTCCCCATCTGACATGACTTACGGATAGAGCCATCCGACTTGTCGCGTCGGCGGAATACGCCTCCAGAGTGGCGGCCGACCGGCCTGGGCGACACGTTTCGGTCCGTCCAACGAACCTAGGAAGGGTGGTGCGCGAACACTCGAGCGGCGCGACGGGTGACCGACCGCCGATTCGGTCGTGGCCAGTGTGCCCATCGTCTGCCGTCTGGGTGGCGAAAGAACGGGCCTGGCCCGATTATCAGCAGTTTGCTCGAGGTGTCGGATGGCGGTGGCATCATCGAGGGCTACGAGGTGGATCGGACAGCGCATCCTTGCGACAGGGGGCACATGAGCGCGGAACTCGTTGCGGTCAGGCTCGGTACCGCGCTGGTGGGGCGGGCGGCGCAGTTGCTGCTGGCGAAACAGCAAAGCGACCAAGCACGGCGTTCCGAGATGGACGAACTGATTCGGCGCCACATTCCTGGCTTTCGCCCGCAGCGCAGCGTCAAGCGACAGTTCGAGCAGATCGCGGATGCGGTGGCCGAGCGGCTCGAACCCATGCTCGCCCATGAGTTCCGCGGGATGGATGAGGGTGAGCACACGGCGGTCGTCGAGGCGGTGGTGCACACTTTCGAGCAGGCCGATCTGTCCGATGCCGCGATCTTCGCGTCGAATGCCGATCCGGCGCAGCTGGCTCGGCGGATGCGCGAAACCGTGCAATCGCCGACTTGGCTCAGTGCGGCGGGAACAGCGTTGTACGACCAGCTCGTCGCGGAATGTTGCGACTGTTATGTCCAGATAGTTCGGCACCTGCCGGTGTTCGTCGAGCGGGCAGTGCCCGAGTTGCTCAGGCGCGTAGACAGATTGGGCGCAGAGGTCGAGCAGGTCCTCGAACGACTGCCCAAGCGCTCGCTGTACGCACCGGACGGCAGCGACCAGGACGCGGCCTTTCGCCGCGAGTATCTGGAGCTGATCAGCCGGACCCTGGACGAGGTGGAGCTGTTCAGCTTCGCGGTCGAACAGCCTTTGCGGACAAAACTTTCCGTTGCTTATGTCAGTCTGCGAGTGGTCGGCCAGAATTACTTGTGGTTCGGTGACAGGCGCCAGGCCGACGAACAAGGACTCGGCGGCGGACGAGTCGAAGCCGCATTGAGCCGAAAGCTGCGAATCCTGCTCCGTGGCGAAGCCGGATCGGGCAAGACAACGCTGCTGCGCTGGCTGGCGGTCACCGCCGCCCGTGCGACGTTCACCGGCGACCTCGCCGCCTGGAATGGGCTGGTTCCCGTGCTGCTCAGGCTGCGCAGCTACACCGCTCGCGAGCTGCCCAAGCTGCATGAGCTGCTCGATGACGCGGCGGGACCGCTGACGAGCCACATGCCCGAGGCCTGGGTCGATCGTCAACTGGCGAGCGGCCAGATCCTGTTGCTGGTCGACGGCGTGGACGAACTCGTTCCCACAGATCGCGACAAGGTCCGGCAGTGGATCAATCTGCTACTCAACGCCTACCCGCTGACCAGAATGGTCGTTACCTCCAGACCGGCCGCTGCCCAACACGATTGGCTCGAAAGCACCGATTTCACACCGGTCGAGCTCGAACGAATGACGCAGTCGGACCTGAATGCCTTCATCCGCCAATGGCATCAAGCTGTCGGCGAGAGTGGTCAGCGTCTGCCGTGCGCACCGACGGAACTACCCGACTACGAACGTGCCCTGATCGCCAGTATCCGGGATCGCCCGCATCTGCAGGCGTTGGCCGCCAACCCGCTTCTTGCCGCGATGCTCTGCTCGCTGCACCTGAGGCGTAAGCGACAGCTCCCGCGCAATCGCATGGAGCTGTATCAGATCGCGGTCGATCTCCTGGTGCAGCGGCGCGATGCGGAGCGGCATATCCCCAGTGCGCAGGGGGCTTCGCTCAGCTTGACCGACAAGGTCACCGTGCTTCGCGATCTGGCCTGGCGTTTGTCGGACAACAATCTCAACGAAGTCGACATCGACAGGGCCGCAGAATATGTGACCACGAAGATCGCGTCGATGCGCCATCTGGAGGTCGATCCGCGGGACGTATTGGACTATCTGCTCAATCGATCGGGCATCCTGAGATCCCCTGCCGACGGCCGAATCGACTTCGTGCACCGAACTTTTCAGGAATACCTCGCGGCAGCGGAGGCCGCCGCGCAAGATCGCATCGGCAATCTCGTCGGACGCGCTCACCTGGACGTATGGCACGACACGGTCATCATGGCGGCCGGCCACGCCAACAGCAGCCAGCGCGGGGAGCTGATCACCGGCCTGCTCGACCGCGCGACCGACGACGACCGTAACGAGCGACACCTGCGGCTGCTGGCCGCGTCGTGCTGGGAAACGATCGAGTCACTCTCGGGCGAACTGGCCCAGCGGCTGGACGAGACGATCGCCGGGCTCGTCCCGCCGCAGGACCTCGACGAGGCCGCTTCGCTGGTTGCGGTCGGCGAGCCGTTGCTGCGATATCTGCCGAAGAATCTCGAGGACGTTCCCGACGTGAGCGCGATGACGACGGTGCGGACGGCAGCACTCATCGGTGGCCCCGCCTCATTGCGGTTGCTGGGCGGCTACACCGAGGACACGCGCGAAGAAATACGGCAGGAGCTGATCGCCACCTGGGACTACTACGACCCGACCGAATACGCCGATGAAGTACTCGCCAGCTTCCCGCCGGAGCCCGGTCTCGATCTCTGGCTGTTTCGTCCGCGCCAGTGGAAGCCCACCGTTGCGCTCGACAACCTTCGATCCTTGATCGTCGAATTCCCTTCGAGCATCGGCACACTGGCAGCCGACGGACTACCGGCAGTCCCTTCTCTCTCGTTGTTCCGGCTGACCGGAGCCAACGACCTGCGAGCGCTTGCCGCGGCGCGCGACCTCGGCTACCTCCGCGAGCTGGTGCTGGCCACCAATGACCATCAGGCAGTGCTCACCGGCTTGGACGGGCTGGCAGCATGCACCGGCCTGCGCCGCCTTCAGCTGGTGGGCTGGAAGTCGCTGCCGCAGTTGACCACGGCATCGCTACCGGTTCAGCTGCGATCGCTCGGCCTCGAGCCGGTTCCGGCGGAATACGACCTGACCTGCCTCGTGGATCTGCGCGAGCTCAGTCTCAGCGGCGAGGGCGCACCCGCCGCACTCAGCACAGTCGGCGGAGCGTTGCACCTCGAACGGCTGACGCTGGCCGACTGTGATCTCGTCGACGAGCTGCCCGCACTGACCGCCACACTGCCCCAGCTCCGCTCATTGGAGCTGGCTGCGGTCACACTGCCGGATGACCTCACGTCCTTCGGCGATTTCCCACTGCTGGAGACGATTTCGCTGCGGGACTGTGCCGGGATCGATGGCCGCAGGGTCGATCTGGCCGCCATCCCACAGCCGAAGGCACCCCGGCGATTGATCGTGACGACCATGCCGCGGCGACGACGGGAGCGGTGATGCCGAAGGGCGGCACCGTGTCGTCGCCCGACTCCTAGAACCCCAGCTTCCCCAACTGCTTCGGATCCCGCTGCCAATCCTTGGCGACCTTCACATGCAGGTTCAAATAGATCCGCGTCCCGAGAATATGCTCGATCTGCTGGCGAGCATTCGTCCCGACCTCTTTGAGCCGAGCCCCACCCTTACCGATGATGATCGACTTCTGACTGGGACGCTCCACATACAAAATGGCATGCACATCGAGCATGTCCTCCCGCTCCTCGTACGGCAGGATCTCCTCGATCACCACCGCCAACGAGTGCGGCAGTTCGTCCCGGACACCTTCCAGCGCCGCCTCACGAATGAGCTCGGCCATGAGGGTCTCCTCCGGCTCGTCGGTGAGCTCACCATCGGGGTAGAACGCAGGCCCCTCCGGCATTTTCGAGGCGATGACGTCTACGAGCACCTCGATCTGCTCGCCCTTGACGGCAGACACCGGCACCACGTCGGCGTCGGGGCCGAGCAGTTTCGACAGCGCGAGCAGTTGTTCGGCGATCTGGTCCCGGCTCACCTTGTCGATCTTGGTGACCACGCCGAGCACGGTGGTCTTGGGCGCCATCTGCTTGATCTGCGACACGATCCACTTGTCGCCGGGACCGATCTTCTCGTCGGCGGGCACGCACAGCGTGATCACGTCGACTTCCGAATACGTATCGCGCACAAGGTCGTTCAGCCGCTGGCCGAGCAGGGTGCGCGGGCGGTGCAGGCCGGGGGTGTCGACCAGGATGAGCTGGGCGTGGTCGCGGTGCACGATGCCGCGGATGGTGTGCCGGGTGGTCTGCGGGCGCGAGGAGGTGATCGCGATCTTCTGGCCGACCAGGGCATTGGTCAGCGTCGACTTGCCGGTGTTCGGGCGGCCGACGAAACAGACGAAGCCGGAACGGAATTCGGCGTTACCCTGGCCGTCAGCCACCGTGCACCTCGGCCGACTCCGCGTCGACGGCGAGCTGCGAGTCGTCGACGATCTCGAATACCGCACCGTCACGGTCGGTGAAGATGATCTTGGCTTCGGGCGACACTTCGCGCACCGCCGTGACCCCGTAATCGGACAACCGTCCGCCGACCACCACGGCCGCCTCGAATCCCTCTGCGCCACTGGAGATCGCGGCCGCGACCGCCGACTGCAGCGCGGTCAGCCGCAGCGCCGTCAGGCTCACCTCGCCCGCCGCGTAGGTGCGTCCGTCGGTGTCGCGGATCGCCGCGCCGCTGGCGCCGCCGGTGCGGCCCAGCGCGCCGCGCGCCAGCACCAGTAACTTGTTGTCCTCGGGATCCAATTCGGTCATTCGGTGTCTCCGTCCTCGTGTCGACCGGCCGGGACTTCCCGATCCGATCCATTGCCCTTGTGTGTGCCGTTCGGCTGTTCGCCGTCGGCGTTCTGCGCCTTGTCCGTCACCTTGCGCACCACCACGGTGTGCACCCGCACCCGCCCTCGGGTGTCCGCGCCGCCCTCGCCACGCAACATCAACCCGTGCACCACGACCTTCGACCCGGGCAGCGGCACCCGGCCGAGCTCGTGCGCCATCAACCCGCCGACCGTGTCGACGTCTTCTTCCTCGATGTCGAGCCCGTACAGATCGCCGAGGTCTTCGATCGGCAGGCGCGCCGAAACCCGGTAGCGGCCGTCGCCGAGGTCTTCGATGGGCGGCGTCTCGTCGGTGTCGTACTCGTCGGCGATCTCGCCGACGATCTCCTCGAGCACGTCTTCGATGGTCACCAGCCCGGCGATGCCGCCGTACTCGTCGACCAGCAGCGCCATGTGGTTGCGCCTGCGCTGCATCTCGTCGAGCAGGCTGTCCAGCGGTTTGGAGTCGGGCATGAACACGGCCGGGCGCATCACGTCGCGCACCCGCACCTTGCGACTCCGTTCCGCATAGGGCACAAGGTCTTTCAGGTACACCACGCCGAGGATGTCGTCGACGTTCTCGCCGATCACCGGAATACGCGAGTGCCCGGATCGCACCGCGAGCGACATCGCCTGTGCCGCAGTCTTGTCCGCTTCGATCCAGACCATCTCGGTACGCGGCACCATCACCGCGCGGGCGGCGGTGTCGCCGAGTTCGAAGACGGACTGGATCATTCGGCGTTCGTCGTCGGCCACCACGCCGCGCTCGCTGGCCATCTCGACCACTTCGCGCAGCTCGATCTCGGAGGCGAAGGGGCCGTTGCGGAAGCCCTTACCCGGCGTGATCGCGTTACCGAGCAGGATGAGCACCCGGCTGAGCGGGCCGAGCAGCGCGCCGATGAACTGCAACGGCAGTGCGGCGGCCAAGGCGATCGAGTAGGCGTGCTGGCGGCCGAGGGTACGGGGGCCGACCCCGATCACCACATAGGACACCAGCACCATCACCGCGGCGGTGACCAGCAGCGCCCAATTGTCTTCCCAGACCGCGATCAACGCTGCGGCGAGCAGCACGGTAGCGCCGATTTCGCACAGAATGCGCAGCAGCACCATGAGATTCACGTAGCGGGCGCGGTCGGCGACGATCTTGCTGAGCCGTACGGCGCCGGGCCGATCGGCCCGCACCATATCGTCGACGCGGGCCGGCGAGATGGTGTTCAATGCCGAGTCGACGCCCGCGAATACGCCGCCGACCGGGACGAGCAGGACGGCAAAAGTTATCAGGGTCAGCGAACTCACGCGGGTCCTAATGCGTCACCAGGTGTGGTGAAGCCCGCCTTCCCCAGCAGCCTGGCGTCGCGGGCGGCTAGTTCGGCCCGCCGCTGTGCTTCGCGCAGGCTCTCGTACCACTCTTCGAGCAGTCGGGCCTGCAGCGCGAACATCTCCTTCTCCTCCTCCGGCTCGGCGTGGTCGTAGCCGAGCAGGTGGAGCACGCCGTGCACGGTGAGCAGCGCGAGTTCGTGGTCGAGCGAGTGGCCGGCCTTGCGGGCTTGGCCCGCGGCGAACTCGGGGCACAGCACGATGTCGCCGAGCATGGACGGGCCCGGTTCGGGGCTGTCGGGGCGCCCGCCCGGCTCGAGTTCGTCCATCGGGAAGGACATCACGTCGGTCGGGCCGGGTAGGTCCATCCAGCGCATGTGCAGGTCTGCCATGGTGTCGAGATCGACGAGCACCATCGACAGTTCCGCGGCGGGGTGCACATCCATCCGGGTGATCACGAAGCGCGCGACACTGACCAGATCTTCTTCGGGTACGTCGATACCCGACTCGTTGGCGATCTCGATACTCACCCGGTCAGCCTATGTCACGGCATGCTGCCGTCCGGCTGACACCCGGCGTCGCGGGATGTCAGCCGGACGGGGTCGAGCACGCGGCTCAGCGCCGGTCGCCGCGGCTGGCGGCGCGACGCTGGGCCCGGTTGCCCGGATAGTGCGGGCCGACCTGCGGCCTGGTCTCCGACTCGGCGCGGTCGTAGGCGTCGACGATGTCCGCGACCAGCCGGTGCCGGACCACGTCACTGCTGGTCAGGTACGAGAAGTGGATGTCGTCGATGTCGGTGAGGATCTCGCTGGCCGCGCGCAGACCGGACCGCGCGCCGGTCGGCAGGTCGACCTGGCTGACGTCGCCGGTCACCACGATCTTCGAACCGAAGCCGAGGCGGGTGAGGAACATCTTCATCTGCTCGGCCGTGGTGTTCTGCGCCTCGTCGAGCACGATGAACGAGTCGTTGAGCGTGCGGCCACGCATGTACGCCAGCGGCGCGACCTCGATGACACCGGCCGCCATCAACTTCGGAATGGCTTCGGGGTCCATCATGTCGTGCAGCGCGTCGTAGAGCGGGCGCAGGTACGGGTCGATCTTCTCGTTGAGCGTGCCGGGCAGGAAGCCGAGCCGCTCCCCCGCCTCCACCGCGGGACGGGTGAGGATGATCCGGGTGACCTGCTTGGTCTGCAACGCCTGCACGGCCTTGGCCATCGCCAGATACGTCTTGCCGGTGCCCGCGGGGCCGATGCCGAACACGATGGTGTTGGCGTCGATCGCGTCGACGTAGCGCTTCTGGTTCAGCGTCTTGGGCCGCACGGTCTTGCCGCGCCGGGACAGGATGTCCAGGCTGAGCACCTCGGCCGGGGACTCGGAGGAGCCCTCGGTGAGCATCGACACGGTGTGCCGCACCGCTTCCGGGGTCACCACGCGGTTCCGGCCGGTGAGCGCGACGAGCTGTTCGATCACCCGCTCGGCGAGGGCGACATCGGCCGCCTTGCCGGTGAGAGTGACGGAGTTGCCGCGGACGTGGATGTCCGCGTCGAGCAGCTCTTCGAGTTCACGCAGGTTCTGGTCGGCCGAACCGAGGAACGGGAACACGGATTCGGGAGCGAGTTCGATACTGGAACGCACGGTGCGTGCTGCGGGACCCGAGCTGGTTTCGTCGGCGCCGATACCTGTTGCGGATGTCGTCGGGTCGCCGATCTCGCCTTGTGTTCTCAAAAGTGGCTACAGCCTGCTTTCCGGTCTCGACGTGCTGCTGTGTTGATGAAAGTTTAACGCGCCCCACCGACACCGCCCAGTGAATAAGCCGCTAACGGAGGGACCGGGTCTTCACGGGATTCCCCCGCGGCGCTCGGCCCAACCCTCGGCGAAATCACGAAAGCGTCGCGCCGCCCCAGGCGCGGACGTCGCGGCCGACCACACCACACCGACCTCCCGGGTGGCACCCGCGTCCGCCAGCGGGATCAGCACCGGCCCGGCCAGCCGTCCGTCCACCTTCGCGGCGGCCACCCGGGCCGAGCTCGCCGGGCCGAGATCCTCCTCCGGCAGCACCCCGACGCCGAGACCTGCGGCGACCAGGCCCGCGACGGTGACAAGATCACTGGCCTCGAAGGCGATGCGCGGGCGAAGATCGGCTGCGGCACACAGTTCGTCGACGATACGGCGCATTCCGTAGCCGGAATGCATGGCGATGAAGTCCTCGTCGGCGACCTCGGCGAGGCGTACTTGCCTACGGCCGGCCAGCCGGTGATCGGCGGGCACGGCCAGCGCGAGCCGCTGCCGCAGCAGGCCGCGCCAGCCGATGCCCGCCACGCTCGGGCGCGGCGAGACGATACCGAGATCGGAGGTTCCGTCGAACACATCGGTGGCCACCATTTCGGCGGGTCCTTGGCGCAATGCGAAAGTGATTCTGGCCGAGCCGCGGCGGAATTCGCCGACCAGTTGCGGGACGAGCCAGCCGCCGAAGGAATGTAGAAAAGACAGGCGCACAACACCGTTGGCGGGACTGTTCAGATCGGCGATGGACTTGGCTGCGGTGTCGAGTTCGGATTGCGCGCGGCGTGCCTGTTCGTAATAGATGCGGCCGAACTCGTTGAGGATGATGCGTTTGCCGCGGCGGTCGAACAGCTCTACGCCGAGCCTGCGCTCCAGTCTGCCGAGCATGCGGGACAGGGTCGGCTGGGCGAGGTGCAGGCGTTCGGCGGCCGCGCCGACCCGTTCCAGTTCGGCGAGCGTGATGAACCATTCGAGGTCTTCGCTCAGCACGGGCCCCACCCTTTCCGGTGACACGTGTCACAGCACAGCCGAGAGCGGCATGGGCTGCTCTCCCTATATGCGCTCAGCGCATCAACTCGACCATTATTATTCATTTCCCTTCGGAAGGGTTCGCTCGCGATCCTGAAAGCCATGACCTCGACGAAGACCGGGCCCGCCGCCGCAGGCCGCACGGCACACGAGCGGCGGATCACCACCGCGCTGTTCGCGGCGGGGCTGGCCACCTTCGCGACGATGTACAGCGCACAGGCCCTGCTGCCCAGCCTGTCCGCCGCCTTCGGCGCGACCCCGGCCCATGCGGCGCTTGCGGTCTCGCTCACCACCGCGTTTCTCGCGCTGGCGATCATTCCGGTGAGCGCGCTGTCCTCGCGGATCGGCCGCACCCGCGTGATGATGGCGTCCGCGGTCAGTTCGGCGGTGATCGGCCTGTTGCTACCGTTCAGCCCGTCGCTGGAGGTGCTGTTGACCGGGCGAGCGCTGCAAGGGCTCACCTTGGCCGGGGTACCTGCCGTGGCGATGGCCTATCTCGCGGAGGAGATCGGCACGTCGGGGCTCGGGGCCGCGATGGGGGTCTATATCGCGGGTACCAGCATGGGCGGGCTGGTCGGGCGGGTGATTCCGGGGTTCGTGCTCGGTCTCGGCTCCTGGCGCTGGGCCGAGGCGGTCATCTCGGTAGCCGCCGCGGTGTGCACGGTGTGGTTCGTCCGTAGTCTGCCGCCGTCGCGTGGTTTCGTCGCCCGGCCCGCCGGAATCCGTACTGTGCTGGGCGATCTCGCCCTTCAGCTACGCCATCGCGGGCTGCTCGCGCTGTTCGCGCTGGCGCTGGTGCTGGTCGGTGGTTTCGTCTCGCTCTACAACTTTCTCGGCTACCGGCTGACGCAGCCGCCGTTCGAATTGCCCGATGCGGTAGCGGGTTTGGTGTTTCTGCTCTATTTCGCGGGCACTGCGGTCGCGACGGTTGCCGGGCGGCTCGCCGATCGTGTCGGCCGTCATCGGGTGCTCGCCGGCACGGTGCTGCTCATGGGCGTGGGATTGGTCTTGACTGTGCCCGACAACCTGGTGACTCTCATCCTCGGCATGGCCCTGTGCACGGCAGGCTTTTTCGGCGCGCACACGGTAGCGAGTGCTTGGGTCGGCGTGCTGGCGTCCGGGAATCGTGGCGCTGCTTCGTCGCTGTATCTGTTCTCGTTCTATGTGGGCAGCGGTGTTGTCGGTGGTGCCGTGGGTATCGCCTATACCCACCACGGGTGGGCGGGACTGGTCGTGTGCGTTGCCGGTCTGCTGACGGTGGCGTTGATCCTGGTGTCCACCTTGGCGTTTCGGACTCAGCACCTCCGTGCAGCGGCCTGATGTCGTTCGCTACCAGCGAGGCGTCAGGGCGCCGAGGGCACCCAGGGCGACGGCTGCCGCGGTGGAGGTGCGAAGCACGGTGGGGCCGAGCAGGACGAGGTCGGCGCCGGCCTCGGACAGTGCAGACAGCTCGGAGTTGTCGAGGCCGCCTTCGGGTCCGACGATCAGCACTACTTCGGGCACGTCCGCGAAAGAGAGTTCGGTGAAACGGCCTGCGCCGGATTCGTGCAGCGCGGCGACGATTGCACCGTCCGCCTTGGCTTTACGGATCAGCTCGAGGAGGTCGCGAGTGCGATGCAGATCGGCGACCTCGGGGATATAGGCGCGGCGAGATTGCCGGGCGGCCGAGCGTGCGGCGGCGCGCCATTTGTCAACGGCCTTGCCCGCCTTGCCTTCCCAGTTCGCGATGCACCGGGCGGCCCGCCACGGGACGATGGTGTCGGCGCCCGCCTCGGTCATCAGCTCGACGGCCAGCTCCGAGCGGTCCGACTTCGGTAGCGCTTGCACGACCGTCACGCGCGGCGAGACAGCTTGCGCGACAGTACGATTCAAAACCCGCAGGTCCAGCCGGTCACGCTGCGCCGCAACGACTTCCGATTCGGCGAGCACGCCGCGCCCGTCCGACAGGGTGATCGGCTCGCCGACCCGGATGCGGCGCACCGTGGCGGCATGCCTGCCCTCCGGGCCGTCGAGCACGGCGACGGCGCCCGGCTCGGGCACCTCGTCGAGGTAGAAGACCGTCGCGGCCAATTATCGTCCGCTGAACGAGGCCCGCAGCCTGGCGAACAGGCCGCTGTTGTGCTCGGACTGGGTGGACATGACCTCGGCGCGCTCGCTCGGGCGCATGCCCTTGTACTTGCGCAGCAGGTCGGTCTGCTTGCTGTCCAGCTTGGCGGGGATCACGATGTCCAGGTGCGCGAGCAGGTCGCCACGCGCGCCGGACCGCAGCCGCGGCATGCCGTGGCCGCGCAGCACCGAGACCTCGCCCGGCTGGGTGCCCGGCGCGATGGTCAGCTCGGTGGGGCCGTCCAGGATGGTGTCGATCACCACGGTGGTGCCCAGCGCGGCGTCGACCATCGGCACGCGGATGGTGCAGTGCAGGTCGTCGCCGTCGCGGACGAAGACGTCGTGCGGCTGCTCGACGATCTCGACGTACAGGTCACCGGCGTGCCCGCCACCGGGACCCACCTCGCCCTGCGCGGCGAGCCGCACCCGCATGCCGTTCGCGACACCGGCCGGGATCGGCGCGGCGATCTCGCGACGGGCGCGCACCCGGCCGTCGCCGCCACACTTGTGGCACGGATCGGGGATGGTCTCGCCGGCGCCGCGGCAGGTCGGGCAGGGGCGCGAGGTCAGCACCTGGCCGAGGAAAGATCGCTGCACGGACTGCACTTCGCCTGCGCCGCCACACGTTTCGCAGCGCACCGGCTTGGATTTGCCGTTGGTGCCCGCGCCGGTGCACACGTCGCAGAGGATCGCGGTGTCCACGGTGAGATGCTTGGTCACGCCGACGGCGCATTCGGCCAGGCTGAGCCGGGTCCGCAGCAGCGAGTCCGCGCCGGGCTGCACCCGGCCACGCGGCTTGCGCGCGCCACCCGAGGCGTTCATGCCGCCGAAGAACGCCTCGAACACGTCCCCGAGGCCGCCGAAACCGGCGCCCGAGAACCCGCCACCGCCACCACCGGACTCCAGCGGGTCGCCGCCGAGGTCGACGATGCGTCGCTTCTCCGGATCCGACAGCACCTCGTAGGCGGCAGACACTTCCTTGAACCTGGCCTGCGCCGTCTCATCGGGGTTGATGTCGGGATGGAGCTCCCGCGCCAGCTTGCGATAGGCGCGCTTGATCTCCTGGTCGGTCGCGTTCTTCGCGACGCCGAGCAGTCCGTAGTAGTCCCGTGCCACTTGAGTTCTCTAGTCCTTGGTCGTTCTCGACAGTGCCGACGGTGCTTCACCGCTCCAACCGCATGCTGATCGACAGCATTAGTCGGATGCACTCAACTTTATCCGGCCGGAACTACGAGCGTATCAGCGGCATCGGAGCCGTCAGCGTTCGGCGAGGACCTCACCGATGTAGCGGGCAACGGCCGCGACCGAGGCGATGGTGCCCGGATAGTCCATCCGAGTGGGGCCGAGCACACCCATGCCGCCGAGGATCGCCCCCGACGTGCCGTAGCCGGTCGACACCACCGAGGTACCGCGCATCTGCTCGACCTGGGTCTCCTCGCCGATGCGCACCGTCACGGTGCCGGGCTGCTGCGCGGCGGCCAGCAGTTTGAGCACGATGACCTGCTCCTCCAGCGCCTCCAGCACGTCACGCAGCGAGCCGGGGAACCCGAAGTCGGCAGCGTTGCGGGTCAGGTTGGCAGTGCCGCCGAGCACCAGCCGTTCCTCCGGATGCTCCACCAGCGTCTCCACCAGCACCGTCGACACCCGGATCAGCACATCGCGCAACCGCGGCGGCGCCTGCTCGGGCAGTTCGGCCACCGCCGCCGACGCCGCGGCCAGCCGCTTGCCGTCCATCGCGCCGCCGAGCATGCCGCGCAGTGCGGCCAGGTCATCGTCGTTGATCAGCGCGCCGAGCTCGACGAGTCGCTGGTCGACGCGGCCGGTGTCGGTGATCACCACGAGCAGCAGGCGCGCGGGATTCAACGCGACAACTTCGATGTGCCGCACCGTCGACGCGGACACCGACGGATACTGGACGACCGCGACCTGCCTGGTCAGCTGGGCCAGCAGTCGCACGCCGCGACGGAGCACGTCGTCGAGGTCGACCCCCGACTCCAGGAACTCCATGATCGCCCGTCGCTCCGCCCCGGACAGCGGCTTCACCTCGGCGATGCGATCCACGAACTGCCGGTAGCCCTTGTCGGTGGGGATGCGCCCGGAACTGGTGTGTGGCTGCGTGATGTAGCCCTCGGCCTCCAACACCGCCATGTCGTTGCGCACTGTTGCACTGGAGACACCCAGATTGTGCCGTTCCACCAGGCTCTTCGACCCGATCGGCTCCTTGGTCGCGACATAATCCGCGACGATCGCGCGCAGGACCTCGAACCGCCTGTCCTCGGTGCTCGACATCGGCCCCACCTCCTCGCTTCCGTCTTCGGGTACGCCGCCGTAGGCCATCGGCGAACCCGCACATCGCACAACTTCCTGCGAATCCCGGTCCGTCTGGTTAACCAGTCTAATTGCCTATACCCGAATCGCCGCTTGCGCGCCACCGGTGGAGGGCTGAACTGCGGTGAAGCCGGTGGGCGTTCGGGTCACGGGATCGCGCGCAGGACCGTGGGCGCGACTTGCACGACCTGGGTGCAGGCATCGAAGGGGAAGGGTGGGGTGGCCGGGGCGAGGTTGACCGAGACGCGCAGGAGGTGCGCGTTGCTGGCGGTGGGTGGGTCGGCGCGGCGGTAATTCAGGGTGATTGCACAGGTGGAGTTTTCCCGCGTGGGATCGGTGGACTGGACCGTGCGGAGTTCGGTGCCGGTAAGTCCCTCGACATTCGTGTGGCGCGCGTACTGGATGGCCTGTCCCCCGTCGAGGCCGGAGGGCAGGCGGTTGACCTCGCCGGTCTTGACCATCTGCTCGTTGCTCTGATCGAAGGAGACCTCGACGGTGGCGCGGTGGGCGCCGCCGGTCTGAACGAGGGTGATCGCGCACTTGTAGGCCTTGGTCCAGCCGACCGAGGTCAGCTGCCAGCCGGTGAACTGGGCAGCGATCTGCGAGGTGGCCCCGCACGGGTTGCGCTGTCGCAGTGAACGTCCGGCAGGTTCGTCGATGACATGGGGCGGCAAAGCCGTGAGGCCGTCGATCGTCGCGGCGAGGTATTCCCTGACGAACTGGCAGGGCTGGGACCATGGCACCGGCGTTTTCGTCGGCCCGGTCATCTTGGCGACGCTCAGATGGTGCGCGAATCCGGTGTCCCCGGCGGGGATTCGGTAGTCGCAGCCGTACGCCTCGGGTCTGTCGTCGCTGCTCGCGCTGCGGTACACGGTGCGGCCGTTGACCTGCTCGGTCCGGTCCGCCGCCCGCTGAGACGAGGTGTAGAGCTTGTCCAGTTCCAGATTGAACGAATAATAAGCATCATCGGGGGCATCGAGTATCAATCCGCAGCCGGTCCAACCGCCGCCACGTTCCAATCCGGGGCTGCGGTCGTAACGCTGGAAAAGGCCTAAGCGCTCAGCGAATTCGCGATTCAGCAGTGCGCACGGATCGGTGGCGCGGATGCGTGCCATGAGGTCGGCCGTGCCGGGCGCGATGGCGGCCAGTTCTTGCGAACCCGGCGTTCCCGCCTGCGCTTTCGCTGCTTTCGGGGCGGTGGGTTCGGCGCTGGGGCGCACCTTCGCCTCGGTGGAGATGGTGCCGCACGCGCACACCATGAGGACGACCGTGGCCAGTGCTGCCATGGCCGCCCAGCCCCGTCTGCCGCCTGAGATCAACGGCAACTCCCTCGGCTTATCGAACGATCCACGGCAGGTTAACCCAATTGCGGCGGCTCCCTTATCGGTTCTCGAATACCCGGTGAATCGTGACCTAATCAGTGTCGGAAAACACGTCACACGAACAAAACTCATGATCAGCGCCCCGTAGGCAGACGGCGGCGGCCCGCAGTCAGTTCGGTGATCAGGTCCTCGTAGCCGACCGCTAGTTCGGCGAGGCGTTCCCAGGCGAACCAGAGCTCCCACTCGGATTCGCCGGCCAGGGACGCGTAGGCACTCGCGGTGAGCCGAGCGAGGCGATCGAGGATCGCGCCGAGGGTTTCGGTGTGCACATAGGCACCGCCGTGTGCGACGGGGAGGTGCGCGGTGACCCAGCGATCAATGGCACGGACTTCCCGGGCACGATATTCGTCTATATGGCAGGCGGATTCGTGCGGGATGGACAGCCGGTGTTCGTGCAGCGCGGTCAACTCCCGAACCGCGCGTAACAACGGATGGTCGACGGTGTGCTCGCCGCGGCATGCGCGCAGCACTTGGCTTCTCGTCGGCAACGAACCATTCACGCGATTACCTCCCCCGGTGCGTGGGCTGTATTGCACACCCTTTGTAGAAGCTGCACCGTGTGCGGCTCACAGAAGGGGTGTGAGGATCCAACAATGGGTGCGGTGTTCGCACGCAGTGTGTTTGGGGCGCTGGGATTTTCGTGGGCTGCGCAGTCAACGGGCAGGCCTCTTGGTGCAGGCGCGCAGGTAGTCGATGATGACCGCGCAGGACGGGCGGAAGGTGTCCCGCGGCAGCACGACCCAGGCCCGAGACGGGGTGTGCGAATCCGCTGGGGACGGAAGGGCGATCTCACCGCCGAACGGCACGATGGCGACGTCGAGCCGGAATAGTTCGGTGAAGAGACGGGTGTCATCGGGCACGTCGGGCCGACACAGGAAAGTCCAACGGCGGGAACGGATATGGGCCAATATCGGGCCGACCGGGCAGCCGCGGAACAGCATGTCGTCCCGGACGCGCTGGCCGAGCCGGGCGGGCATGGTGATCGCGCCGACCAGGCCGACCTTGACGATGATCCGGCCTGCTTCCGGTTGGATTCCGGCGGGTAGCCCGCAGGTGCGGCGGTAATAGGCACAGCGCGAAAAAGGGGTGTCTCTGAACGTTGGGTCATGCATATCGCACCTCGATTCACCTCGATCGATCGGTTGGTGCCCCCGGTTCCGAGTGGACCTGAACCCGCTCTCGCCGATAGGGTTTCAAGTATTCGATGACACGGACCGGGGCGCGCGTTCAGTAGAGCACCGGAAATGATCGGCGGGAACGTTCCCAGTAGTGGAACCAGGGGAAAATTCGCAAGGTTCCAAGGATTCCCGTCCATGCGGTTCCAGTTGCATACCTGGCCAATAGTGAGGCTACGAAAGGGAATTGCCGTGACCCCCACCGGATCCACCCTCCCTCGGCGCATGCTGGCACGTCAGCTGCGCGAACTCCGGGAGAATTCAGGCGTCAGCGCGGAAATCGCGCGCCTGGCGATAGGCGTTGGCAAACAAACACTGTGGCGGATGGAGACCGGGCAACCCGTGCGGTTGAATCCGTTGTTCATCCAGCGGTTGTGCGAGGTGCACGGTGCACCCGAGGACGT
The DNA here is from genome assembly GCF_900269665.1 of Nocardia suismassiliense. Lineage (GTDB taxonomy): Bacteria > Actinomycetota > Actinomycetes > Mycobacteriales > Mycobacteriaceae > Nocardia > Nocardia suismassiliense. The sequence goes on along the minus strand of NZ_LT985361.1, from coordinate 2,412,335 downwards.
GACGACGATGCTGCTCGGATTGGCGGAAGAATCGCATCGCATCGGATGGTGGCATGCGTTCGGGGATGCCGTGCCGAAGCATTTCGATTTGTTCGTCGGGTTGGAAGAGGCTGCGAAGAGGGTTGTTTCGTATCAGACGGTGCTGCTGCCGGGGTTGCTGCAGACCGAAGAATATCGGCGGGCGATGATCGGGGTGGATTCACCCACCATGCCCACCGAGGAAGTCGAACAGCGGATCGAACTGTTCACTCGGCGCAAGGTGCGGCTGACCGAAGCCGAAAATCCGTTGACCGTCGACGCCATCGTGGACGAATGCGTCCTGCGTCGGGCCATCAGTGGTCCGGAGGTGATGATTGATCAGCTCCACCATCTCGCTCGAGTCGGCGAGCTGCCGAACGTCTGCGTGCGGGTGGTTCCGCTCAGTGCGGAGGCGTACGGCGGCTTGGCGGTAGGGCCGTTCGTGCTGCTCGAATTCCCAAGGCACCCAACGGCACATCTGACCGAGCCGCCTGTTGTCTACCTGCAGGGCCACACCGGAGCGCTCTACCTCGAGAAGACCGACGAGGTGCAGCAGTATCAGCAGGCATGTATCGACTTGCGACGTTCTGCATTGGATGAGTCCCGCAGTCGTACGCTCATCCACCAGATCGCGAAGGAGTACGCGAAGTGAGAACAGATCTGTCGACAGCCTGCTGGTTCAAGAGCAGTTACAGCAGCCCCAGTCAGGACTGCGTCGAGGTCGCCTTTCTCGGCGGCGAAGAGGTCGGCGTTCGTGACTCGAAGAATCCGAACGGGGCTGCGCTTGTTTTCAGCTCCGGTGAGTGGGGGGTCTTCATCGCCGGTGTTGCCGGTGGAGTGTTCGATCTGCGGTAAGGGTGTGCCGAGGATGTGAGCTGGGGCCGGGACTTCGCTCTGTGCGAGGTCCCGGGCCCGACCTCGGGCAGTACTGACCGACCCGCCTCCGACGGGTGCCGACCTGCGACGCGACTCGCTTGCACGCAGGTAGACCCATCGGTAGCGTCAGCATGAGCTGAAGCGGGGGGCGGAGAAGCCGGTCCGGTCCCGCGCGATCGATTCGAGCACCGGCGGGCGAAGGATCCGATGACGAGCAGGTTTCTCTCGTGGAAGGTGTCCGGTCTCGTTCTTGGTGCCGTGTTTGTGTTGGCGGGATGTGGACCCTCTAACGGTGGGGGCGACACTCCAACAAGCAGCGGGAGCACCCCTTCCGACTCCAAACCTGGGCTTACTGCCAACGTACCTGGCGGCTACGACCCCTGCACAGCGATACCGCAAACTGTGCTGGACTCGGAGAACCTTCGCGGCAAAGACAAGGATGATTCCAACGCCTCAGGTGGAGTCAAATGGCGTGGTTGCGCCTGGATCCAAACGGATGGATACGCGGCAACAATCCAGACGACGAATCTCACCGTCGATATGGTGCGCGACAAGAACTTCCGTGACGCCCGAGAATCTACTGTCAGTGGCCGTCGGGCAATCCAGTCACGGCAAGTGGATGACCATCCCGATGCCGCGTGCACGCTGAACGTGGAGATGAAAGGTGGCAGCCTCGAGTTCAACCTGAGCAATCCGCCATCTCGCAAGAACACCGGCAGTATCGACACCTGCCAACTCACCCGAGCATTGGCCGAGAAGGTTGTGCCCACAATGCCTACCACTGTATGACCGCTCCTTGATCGGACTCGTTGGGAGGGAAGGAACGACATGAGCGACGATGGCAATCCACAGGTGCGGCCGATGGCTAACATCCTCAACGAGGCGCGGGAGGGGCGACTGGCCATCGAGTTGAAGCCAGAAGACTTCGTCTACATCGACCGCGATTGCCAATACTTCAAAGACGCTATCCAGAACATTCAACGGATCATGGATGGCGTCTCGAGGCAGTCGACGTGGGGTCTCGGCGAGACAAACCAACAGATGGTGTCGGGAAGCACGCTTGTCGAACGGTTCAAGGAGAAGGCGAACGGCGCCAAGGACGGCAACAGCGTGTTTGCGATCATGGAGATGCATTACAAGATCGCCGAGGACATTCAGGAAGTCCATCGAGTGGTCAGGGAACGAATGATGCAGGCAGACAGTAGCTTTGCCAGCGAGTTCAATCGACTGAACGAAACTCTGCCTCAGCGGCCGCCCGCTCAGCTGCCGGCTGGTCCCTATCTGCTGCCTGATGGGACCGGCCGATGAGTGGATACGAGCCGACACGAATCCCCGGCGGCGGCGAGCACACCGACAGCTGGGAACACCCGGACATCAAGGATGCCTTCGAGCCCCTCGATACCACCGACGCAATCAATCAGGCGGAGAAGTACTGGCAGGTGCACCAACTCTGGGAACAGGGGGTGGAAACCTTCGCCCGCTCGATCCAGAAGTCGATCGACCAAGCTTGGTCCGGCCCAGCTGCCGACAAGTCGAAGGAATCGATTCAGAGCTACACCACTGACGCCCAGCAGTTGACCCCCGCGCTGGCCGAGTTGCACACCCGTGTCCGCGACGCCGCCACCGCAATTGTCAACACCAAGAAGGCAATTCCGGATCCCGTGGTCGTCACATGGACCTCGTGGGCATGGCCACCGCACCGCTGGGACCTGCAGCGCGACCAGAACGAAGAGACGCAAAAGGCTCGGGTCGCGATGAACGAGCACTACGTGCAACCGTTCAGCCAAATGGACGGCAAGATTCCGGTGCTACCCACGCCGACCAGTCCGACCAAGGCCGTCGACATCCCTGCCCCGCCACCCGGCGGGTACCAGAGCCAGGACGGCACCGGCGGTCAGCCGAACCAACCCACGTCGACTACCACCGACCCGGCTTCGAACAACTCCACCGTTCCCGGCGACAAAGATGGCGATGGCAAGCCGGACGAGCCGTCGACCCAGGACCCGAAGTCGGCGGACAACCCGAAGGCTGAGCAGACCACACCTGCCTCGACGAACCCGGCAGGCACTCAGACCACACCGGCCGGCAGCAACCCGACGACCACGCCGACACCGAGCAATCCCAGCTCCACCGATCCGGCGAAGACCGCGCCGACGGGCACCGGGACGCCTTACTCCCCGAGTAGTCCCGGCAGTCCCAGCAGAACCGGCAGCCCCAGCAGTCCGGGTTCGCCTAGTTCGAAGACCCCGCAACCCGGCCGCAGCATCTCCGGCAGTCCCGCCGTTCCCGGCACCACGTCCACCCCGGCGGCAGCAGCCGCGGCCGCCACCCGTGGCGCGAGCGGTACCCCCGGCATGGGCGCTCCGGGCATGGGCGCGCGCGGTGGTCAGTCCGAGGACGACTCCGAACACAAGATCCCCGACTATCTGATCACCCAGGAGAACACCGACGAACTGCTCGGCGAGCTCCCGAGAACGATTCCCGGCGGCGTAATCGGCGGCGACAACACCACTTAGACCCCACGACACCGCACTGAACGGGACGGCGGAACCTCGCGTCTCGTCGCCGCCTTGTCCAGTTCGCGTGGCGGTACTCGCCGAGAGCAGTTCGGTGGTGCGAGCGGCCGCTCACGACACTCACGACAGAACGAGCACAGAGAAGATCGGACCGAGATGACTGAATGGACTTGGGAACCAGATGATTTCGCTGCACTCTGGTATTCCGATGCCCATGATCGGTTCCCCGGCCCGCTGCGCTACACGAGCCGGTTCGCATTGCGTGACGAGTTCGCGGCACACCGGCACGCCGTCCGCGACCGCTATACCGCCGACGAGCTGGAGGAGATCCAGCTAGCGCTGCATACCTTGGGCACGTCCGACGTGCGGATCGAAATCCTCGGCGGCACAAGCAAACACAAGAAGAGCACCGGCCGAGATGACCTACGCGAGTACCGAATCATCGGTGCCCGCAACGCCTATCACGCCGTCACCTTGATGCAGGCGGGCACCGCTACCGAGCACGGCCCGATTCGCGTCCGCATGTTCCGCCCGGAAAGCCTTGCCGCACGCACCGTCCAGGCCCTCCCCGCCCCGCCCCCTATTCCCATCTGACG
>NZ_LT985361.1:1891458-2408318 GCF_900269665.1 Nocardia suismassiliense | reverse complement strand
CCCACGCCATTCTTCTGAGCAGGACCGGGCGCCCACGGACGCCCCACCAACGCCCCGGCCGCCCCCGCAGGAGGATAAAAAGGACCACCCGCCGCCCCCGCCACCTTCCACCCCGACGACATCGCACCGCGCCGCGACGGCTACTTCGAAGACGTCGCCCGCCAAACCCCTCGAGAGCAATACCAGCGCCTCGTCGGCCGCCCCGCCGACGGTGGCGGCACCGCCGTCCTCATCGCCGCCCCGCTGCACACCCTCGCGCAACCCTGGAACGTGCTGCAGTGGCACGACATCACCGACGACGGCCGCTACACCGAGATCCGCGGCCCGCACATCACCATCCGCCCCACCACCCCCACCGACCTGACCAGTCACTTCACCACCTGGATAACTCAGGCTGTGAATCGCCTCGAAGAAACCAACTGGTAACCAGCCACTTGACGTAACAATTGCAAGCGCCTGCACATTGATGCCTGATGCTTCAAATCGCATTGAAGCGTTCGGAATATTGCGTTCCCAGTCGCCGCAAATGGTGGGCGCACAATTAACAGTCGAGCATTAACCTATTTCTGCAGAGAAATATTGCTGACGCTAAATAACTCCGTCGCCGATGAAAGCAGATTTTGGTTAATGCCCTCGACAAAGCCCGCGACCTGCGGTGCCACACCCCCCATAACCGTGCCGCGGCAGTCCCAGGGCGACCCCGTGCACAGATCCTCCTCAACTGGCCGCAGACCGCTGCCCTTGACCGCTCGCCGGGTCCCACGCCCCGATCCACGAGTGGCTCGCCGCCAGTTCTTCCGCACGCTGCGTGCGCGGCTCATCGCGGCCGTCGGGCAGGTACATGCGAAGCACCGGCGGCGACTGCTCGGCCGCGGCCAGCGCAAGCTCCGGTTGCTGCGCGGTCACCGGATCGTCGCCGTCGGGTTCGGTGACGGTCTCGGTGGCGCGCCCATCGAGCATGTTCAACGCCAGCGCACACAATACGATGAGCGCCCCGCCGATGATCCCACTCCACGTGGGCACCTGGCCGAAGAAGATCAGCCCGAACAGCAGCCCCCACACGCACTCGACGGTCAGCATGTTGCCACTGAGCACGGGGTCCACTCGTTCGAACGAATAGTTGATGAGAAAGACGTTCAGCACGCTCAGCAATCCGCCGATACCGATTGCGGCCCAGAGCATTACCGCTGACGCGTCCGACTGGACATGCGGCAGCCCATCTCTTTGCAGCACCGAGGTCAGCGCGACCCCCACCGCGCCGACACCGAGGGTCAGCGCGGTGAGTTCATGATTGTTCAGCGTGCCGTCGTGCAGATCGCGGCCGAGGTAACTCAGCGAAATCGCCACCATGGCGACCAGCGCGAGCAGGTTGCCATAGTTCAGCGAGCTCGACGCGTTGCCGCCGAATCCCGACAGGATCGCGACACCCACGGCGGACCCGCCGACGAATACGATCCGCACGGCGGACACGCGCACGCTGCGCAGCAGCATCCCGAGGGCCGCGACCAGCGGCAAGGCGGCGATGAACGAAATGTCGCTCACCGCCGTCATCCCGGCGGCCTTCGCGAACAGCGTGGTGCCTACTACGTACAGCAGCACGGTGCGTCCGATCACCACGCACCATTCCCGCCCGCTGATCCGCAGCACGGTGCGCCAGCGGATACATCGGCTGAATGCGATTATCGCGATGAAGAACGCCAGACCCGTACGCAGATAGACCTGTTGGGGCGCGGTGAAGCCGCCACCGAGATAGCGCGACACCACGGTGAGCATGGCAAATGACGCGGTTAGCAGAACCAGCGCTCCGATACCGCGCAGGTCAGTGAAATGTCTGCTTTGTACGATCTCGGACCCGTTGATATCGCTCACATTACCGATTTGAGCGACACCCAGGTTCCGTACTCCCGGGTATTTTTTCGCGACTTGCCGCAGCTACAACGGTACGGGCTGAACGACTCCCGCTACGGCGTCACGTATCCGGTGTGTGCCTCGGTCAGGGCGACATTCGACTAGGCGGTACCCCCTGCCGCACTATGCAGCCGGGCGTGCTTTCGATCTTCACGACAGTGACAGCGGCGGCCGCGAGCCAGCCAGCCCGCCACCACCCAGGCTCCCGCCAGGGCCGTCACGGCCAGGGTGTTCATTTCCGAGGCCGCGGTCACGAAGGTGGCCAGAGCGGTCACCACAGTCGCGATAGGCGTCATTACGTGCACCATTTTGTGGGCGAATGACACGTGGTCATCCTCGTCGGCGGCACACTCCGGGTTTGCCAGGACCCTGCCGACGATGACGATTTTTTTCATACCCCCAGCGTGCCGCTGACCGGGGCCTGCGGCCAGGGATTGCCCCGCTCTTGCACGCCTTACGCGCAGAACCACGACTTTTATGGACGAAGTCGTAGGGCAGGGATACCGTCGAAAGCGCGGACGTCGCAGATACCTACGCGTGTCCCGACTATCAGAAACACCAATGATCTGGAGATGTTGTGGGTGGGCAGCACAGCATTGCGTGCGGAAGACGAGTCGTACGCGAATACGAGGCCGCGGGTGGGTCGACGTGGGAACAGGTACACGCCGTGCGATCGCATTGCGGGGTTTCCTTGTTGCGCGCTCATCGCATCGCGCATGGGTTCACACTCGTCGATGTCGCGCAGCGACTACAGCGGATTGTCAGCGCCGATGGGTCGTCGTGCAGGGGGCTGTCCCATCAGAGCGTGTCCCGCTGGGAGACCGGCCTGGACATGCCGACCTATCAATTCCTCGATGCCCTGTGCCGGTTGTATCGCACGCGACCGGACCGGCTCGGGTTCGGACACGACTACACCGACGACGAAAACCCTTCTCCCGCTTTACCCGGCCGCTTGGTCGTCGCTCCGGCTTCACAGGTCGGCTCCACCGCGCGGGATACCGTTCGTGCACTGGAGGAAAGCCTCGAACTCAGCGGCTATCTCGTATATGTCCTTCCCCCTTCGGAATACATTCCCGCGCGGATGCGTGACCTGGCTCAGGTCCAGCAGGTGAAGCTGACCGATCACTCCGCCGATCTGCACCGGCGGCTGCACCGCATCGAGGCAATTCTGGCGGGCCTCATCGCTTTTCGACTGAACGACGTCGCCGATCTGCACGACACGTTCATGTGGTTCGCCAAAGCGCGCCGGGCCGCCCGGCATGCCGGCGATCCCGCGCTCGAGGCCTGGCTGGCCGGGCACATGGCGCACACCCACGAGTGTTATCGGCACGCCCTCGATCAAGGATTGGCTGCAGCGCGTTCGGCGCAGGCGGCCAGCGGGCGGACACCGACGGCGGCGGGTGTGTTCGGGTTGCTGGCGGAGGCGGGGATTCAGGCCAGAATCGGGCGGCGCCGGGACGCGCTGGAGGCGGTGAACGCGGCGGAGCGCATGTTCGACGCGCTGCCCGAGACCGCGACGACCGACGACAACCTCGGCACCTCCGAATACATTCTGCGGTGGCATCAATCGCACGCGCTGAGTTCGATCGGCGATTGGCGGGCGGCCGAGGCGATCCGCGACCGCATGCTCCAGTTACCGATGGCGGAGAAGGACCAGGTCGGTCGCGCGTTGCTCGACCTCGACATGGCCGCTTTATGGACTCGCCAAGGAGAACTGGACCATGCGCGCGAGCAGATCCGTCAGGTGTGGCAGTCGTTGCCGCCGGAACTGCGGGTGGGGCAGGTGCGCAGGAATGTCTCGCAGCTCGTGGTCGGGCTGCCACCGGCGTTGCGGGACAACATCATCGAGCGGTGATGGTGGGTTCTGTTGTGCGCGTAGGCAATTGGTGGGGTCAGGTTTTCGGTAGATGAGTGCGCTGGTCGTAGGTCAGGAGTCGATAGCCCTCGATGGTGCGCTGCCAGCTGGTGATCGAGCCGTTGCCCGCGAGACCTTCTTCGGCGAGCGCCAAAACTGCTGTGTCGGTGAGGTTCTCCAGGATTTGACGGAGGAACAGCACGATGGCGTCGTGCGCCACGATCAGCACGCGGCGGTGTCGATGCTCGGCTCGGAGATCGGACACGACCCCGCGGAGGCGCTCGGCGACATCCTTGAACGACTCGCCACCGGGTGGGCGGTAGCCGAGTGGGTCGCGAGCTTCTCTCGCGGGTTCGTCGGGGAAGCGGTCGCGCACTGCGGCCGGCGGTAGGTGTTTCAACTGGCCGCGGGATCGGTCGTATAACCGCTGATCGATGCGATAGCACGGGAGTGTGCGGTTCGCCGCGCGCAATTCCTGTTCGGCGAGTTGCCAGGTTTGCACGGCCCGCAGGTACGGTGAGCAAAGCACCAGGTCAGGCAGCTGATCAGGCTCCAGGGAAACCAACCATTGGCCGACCGCCACGGCTTGCCGCTCCCCCAACTCGGTCAGTTCGATAGTCATATCGTCGGATTCGATGAGTTCGTCGGCGGCAAAAGCGACATTCGCAGTGCTCTGCCCGTGCCGGACCGCGTACAGCAGGTCGACAGAGCCCGAATTGTCCATATGCGAGCAGGTCATCTCGAATTGACGCCGCCCCCAACCACTTACATCCTCAGTTCCCACGCCATCCCCTTCGTGATCACCCAATTATGCGCCCCTTCCGCCGCCTACTCGGCGGTGCCGCTCCGCACGCCCGCTGAGTCGGGGTTTCGCACTGCGAGGGCGACGGGAGACTTGCCCCCGAGTGTCGGGGCCGAGAGGCCGAAGCCGGGCCTGAGGCCAGAGCAGGAGGCAGGAGAGAAGCCCGCGCCGAGCCGCCGGTCCACAGCCGACCTGAGCCCAGGACCGGTCCGGAGCGGGGTGGCCAGAACCGCCGGCCGACGTAGTGGGCCGGTCTGAGCCGTCTGAGCATCCAACTCCGCCTTCAGGGCGGCATGGCGTATCAGGCCCGCCGCAAACCAGGCGGAGCCTACCTACCGCGCACACAGACGCCAGACACCGCACGATCGCAATGATCGCGCGGCGCTGTGGTTTTCATGACCCGTTACGTGTCGTCCAGCGCTTCCGCGCCGCGTACGGGTGACACCCCGCGAATGGCTTTCGCCTGCGGAGAGGTTTGGTTAGTCGCAGACCCTGGCTTGTTTGCCGGCGAGTGCGTCCAGGCCGAGCATCGCCAATAGGGATTGGCAATCGTCGGCGTTCTGTGAATAGCTGGCAACGGTGCGTGCGGCCACCGCGCTCTGTCGCGCAGTTTCGGCCTTTTCATTTGCCCGCGCCTCGGCGAATTCGCCCGGTTCGTGGATGAGAGTGATGTGTCGTGCCGGGGACATGAATCTCCTTGGGGTTGATCGAAGCCTACAAGGCGCGCTCGCTCCGCGACAGCCGAACCGACCCGGCAGTTCGCTGACCGGGGTCTGTCGGGCGGCGCTATCCGGACAATTCGACAGGTAGCGGGGCGCGCCGAAGGGGAACAACTTCTGCCGCCTTCCGGGGTGGTCGGACGCTTGCGAACGCCCCGGAGCGGGAAGGGCCGCCGCCGCTACTGAACGCCGCCGAAGGTGGTTTTGTCGGCGCGGATGGGCCCGCGGCCGCACAGCCGATCGAGATCGAAGCATGGTGAGTGTTACGTCACATAATGGCTAGCGCGCGCCCCTGGCACTTCCAGCCGGCCGCACCGAACCAGCTGGCCGAGGTACGAAATCTTGCTGTCGACCCCTCTCGACACCGCTGGACCGTGATTACGGGACGAGTAGCTGACGGACCACTCCGTCGGCCAGCAACCTGCCTCGATCGGTGAGGACGAGATGGTCTCCCGCGCGCGTGGCGAGACCGTCCGCGATGACGCGGTCGGCGGCCGCGGTACCGGCCGGGTCCAGTTCGGCGAGGGGTAACCCGGTGCGGAGACGAACGGCGAGCATGACGCGTTCGGTGTAGCGCTCGTCGGGAGTGAGGGTTTCCCACCCCGCAGCGGGCAGGCCGCCGTCGGCGACGCGGTCGGCGTATCGGGCGGGGTGTTTGATGTTCCACCAGCGCACGCCGCCGACATGACTGTGCGCGCCGGGACCCGCACCGAGCCAGTCGCCGCCGTCCCAGTAGCCGAGATTGTGCCGACAGGCCGCCGCTTCGCTGGCGGCCCAATTCGACACCTCGTACCAGCTCAATCCCGCGGCGGTGAGGCGAGCGTCGATGCGTTCGTAGCGGGCGGCGAGTACGTCGTCGTCGGGCGCGGGCAGTTCGCCGCGGCGCACGCGGCGGGCCAGCGCGGTGCCGTCTTCGACGATCAGCGAGTAGGCGGAGACGTGGTCGACGCCCGCGTCGAGAACCGCGTCGAGGCTTTCGTCGAGGTCGCTGTCGCGTTCGCCGGGGGTGCCGTAGATCAGGTCGAGGTTGACGTGGTCGAAACCGGCGGCGCGGGCCTCTCGCGCGGCGGCGACGGCCCGGCCCGGCGTGTGGGTGCGATCCAGGACTTTCAGCACGTGCGCGGCGGCGGACTGCATGCCGAGCGAGATCCGGGTGAAGCCTGCGGCGCGGATCCTGTCGAAGAACTCCGGCGAGGTGGACTCGGGGTTGGACTCGGTGGTCACCTCGGCGGACGCGGCGAGGGTGAAATTGTCGCGCACGGCATCGAGGACCGCCGCCAGTCCGTCGCCGCCGAGCAGGGACGGGGTGCCACCGCCGACGAAGATCGTCGCCACCTCGGGCGTCGCCGTCGGCAGTGCCGCGAACTGCGCTGCCGCCGTGGCCAACTCACCGCGCAGCGCTGCCAGCCAGGACTGCGGCGATGCTGAGGTCCCGAGTTCGCCCGCGGTGTACGTGTTGAAATCGCAGTATCCGCAGCGTGTGGCACAGAACGGCACATGCACGTATATCCCGAACGGACCGCCCCCGAAGTCGCTGAGCACCGGTCCGGACGTCTCGGTGCCGACAGGGATAGCCGCAGGTGAACTCACCCCTCCAGTGTGCAGGTCGCCTCGCAACCGACACTCGACGCCTCCCCCGCTACCCGAGGGGACCTGGACGAGTGATCGTGGGGAACTGATGCCGTTCGCTACTCGGGCGATGCCGGCATCAGTTCCCCGCACCTCAGGATTCGGCGATGACGGTGTTCTGGTTGGCGGTGAGCAGCCAGTGGCCGTTCTCTTTGGACATGACGTACATCGGGGAACCTTCGCCGGTGACCTGGCCGTCGTTGGTCAGGTAGCGCTGGCGGACCTTGACGGCGGCGACGTCGGGCCGGATGAACAGGACGTGTTCGATCTCGTAGGTGGCGGTGCCGTCGCGCATGGCGCCGGGCAGGACCTTGGCGGTGAACTCGGCGATCGCGGCGCGGCCGAACAGTCGCTTGCCGCCGCCGGTGGTCCAGATGGCGTCTTCGCGGAACAGTGCGACGAACTCGTCGACCAGTTCGTTCTGCTGGGAGTGCTGGATGGTCTCGACAACCGTGCGAATCGCGTCGAGCTCGGTGTCGACAGGTGCGGTACTCATGCCGCAGAGTCTGATCCCTGAAGTGCGCTTCAGGTCAAAATTCAGTACGAGTGGCGTAGTTCACTTTTGGTGAGCCCGACGCATCACCGGCCGCCATCGCCGGATGATCTATGACCGCCGTCACATATCGCCCGAACCGTGCAGGGGATTTCCCGGAGTTTTGCGGAAAATAGGGATCTACGGTCGGAAGTCGCCCGTTGAGGTGGCACAATAGGCTGCATGCGCGCATCGGGAGTACGACTTGTGGCACGTCGCCACGTCGACTACAAGCGCGTTTGTAGCGCCAGCTGTCTGCCCGATTCCCCTCGGTAGCTCAGCGACGCCCATCCCCGGGTCCTCCCGGCGATCCCGATCTTCGACTTCATCGGTCCGCTGACACCGCAGGTGCGAGTCAGCCCCTCGCGCCTCCAGCACGGATGTATCACCCACCCCGCAGGAGCGACCCTCATGACGTCGAGCACCGACGCCGGTCCGATCGATCAGTCCGGCCCTGAATCCCGGCCAGGTCACCACCCACGCCCCGAACGCCCCGCCACTGAGCGCCGCGTCCGCCCCGACCGCCCGCGTCCGGAGGCTTCGGCAGGCCCGCGCGCCCGCACGGGTAAGCCGGTGCGCCGCAAGGCGGAGGGCCAGTGGGCGCTCGGCTACCGCGAACCGCTGAACCCGAACGAGCAGTCCAAGAAGGACGACAACCCGCTCAACGTCCGCGCCCGGATCGAGAACATCTACTCGAAGCAGGGCTTCGACAGCATCGACAAGGGCGACCTGCGCGGCCGCTTCCGCGGGTGGGGTCTCTACACCCAGCGCGAGCAGGGCTACGACGGCAGCTGGACCGGCGACGAGAACATCGACCTGCTCGAGGCCAAGTACTTCATGATGCGCATCCGCTGCGACGCGGGCGCGTTGAACGTCGAGCAGCTGCGCACGCTCGGCCAGATCTCCACCGAGTTCGGCCGCGACACCGCCGACCTGTCCGACCGCGAGAACGTGCAGTACCACTGGATCGAGGTGGAGAACGTCCCCGAGATCTGGCAGCGGATCGAGGCGGTCGGGCTCAAGACCACCGAGGCGTGCGGCGACTGCCCGCGCGTGGTGCTCGGCTCGCCGCTGGCCGGCGAGTCGCTCACCGAGATCATCGACCCGACTCCGGCCATCGACGAGATCGTGCGCCGCTACATCGGCAAGAAGGAGTACTCCAACCTGCCGCGCAAGTTCAAGACCGCGATCTCGGGCCAGCAGGACGTGGTGCACGAGATCAACGACGTCGCGTTCGTCGGGGTGAATCATCCCGAACACGGGCCCGGTCTGGACCTGTGGGTCGGCGGCGGCCTGTCCACGAATCCGATGCTCGCGCAACGGGTCGGCGCGTGGGTGCCGCTCGACGAGGTGCCCGATGTGTGGGAGGCCGTGGTCTCGCTCTACCGCGACTACGGCTACCGCCGCCTGCGCACCAAGGCGCGGCTGAAGTTCCTGGTCAAGGACTGGGGCATCGAGAAGTTCCGCGAGGTGCTCGAGGAGAAGTACCTGAAGCGCAAGCTGATCGACGGCCCGGCGCCGGAGCAGCCGACCAAGCCGATCGACCACGTCGGCGTGCAGAAGTTGAAGAACGGGCTCAACGCGGTCGGGTTCTCCCCCATCGCGGGCCGCGTCTCGGGCACCATCCTGACCAAGGTCGCCGACGCGGTCGAGCGGATCGGCTCGGACCGGATCCGGTTCACCCCGTACCAGAAGCTGATCGTGCTCGACGTCGCCGACGACAAGGTCGACGCGCTGATCGACGAGCTGGCACCCCTTGGGCTGCAGGCGCGTCCGTCGTTGTGGCGGCGAAACCTGATGGCCTGCTCGGGAATCGAGTTCTGCAAGCTGTCGTTCGCCGAGACCCGCAAGCGGTCCCAGGCGCTGGTGCCCGAACTCGAGGAGCGGCTCGCGGATCTCAATGCGCAGCTGGACGTTCCGGTCACCATCAACATCAACGGCTGCCCGAACTCGTGCGCGCGGTCGCAGATCGCCGACATCGGGTTCAAGGGTCAGCTGGTCGACGACGGCACCGGGAATCAGGTGGAGGGCTTCCAGGTTCACCTGGGTGGCAGCCTCGGCTTCGACAGCGCCTTCGGGCGCAAGCTGCGTCAGCACAAGGTGACCAGCGACGAGCTCGGTGACTACATCGAGCGGGTGGTGCGCAACTTCATCAAGCACCGCGAGGATGGCGAACGATTCGCGCAGTGGGTCGTTCGTGCCGACGAGGCGGATCTGAAATGAGCCTCGCTTGCGCAAGAGCACGTGCTCAGGTGACGGGAGACCAACTGTGACAACCGAACTGGTGGCAAAGCTGACCGAGGAAGAGCTCCGAGCCATCGCCGATAAGGGTGCGGCCGATCTCGGCCCGGACGCTTCGGCGCTCGACCTGCTGCGGTGGACCGAGGACAACTTCGGTACTGCCGCTGCGGACCCGCAAGCGCCCGGCGGCTACATCGTCGCCTCGAACATGCAGGACGGCGTGCTGGTGCATCTGGCCGCGCAGGTCCGCCCCGGAGTCGATGTCTTGTTCCTGGACACCGGCTACCACTTCGCCGAGACCATCGGCACCCGGGACGCCGTGGAAGCGGTGTACGGGGTGAACGTGGTCAATGTGCGGCCGGAACAGACTGTCGCCGAACAGGATCAGCTGCTCGGCAAGGATCTGTTCGGGCGTGATCCCGGCGAGTGCTGCAGGCTGCGCAAGGTCGTTCCGCTGAAGAAGTCGTTGAGCGGTTACAACGCGTGGGTCACCGGTATCCGCCGGGTCGAGTCGCCCACCCGCGCCAACGCGCCGCTCATCTCGTTCGACGAGGCGTTCGGGCTGGTGAAGATCAATCCGATCGCCGCCTGGTCCGACGACGAGATGCAGGACTACATCGAACAGCACGGCATCCTCGTCAATCCCCTTGTGGAGGAGGGGTATCCGTCCATCGGCTGCGCTCCGTGCACACGGAAGCCGGAGCCGGGATCCGATCCACGAAGCGGGCGTTGGGCCGGCCTCGCCAAGACCGAATGCGGGTTGCACCAGTCATGACGGAGACCATTAACGTGAGTGAACGCGTGAGCGACCAATCCACCGAGCGGGCCTTCGGCATCAGCGATTTCGATACCCTCGCCGCGCTGGAGTCGGAGTCGATCCACATCTTCCGTGAGGTGGCAGGTGAATTCGAGCGGCCGGTGATCCTGTTCTCCGGCGGCAAGGACTCCACCGTGCTGCTGCACCTGGCGCTCAAGGCGTTCTGGCCCGCGCCGCTGCCGTTCGCGCTGCTGCACGTCGACACCGGGCACAATCTGCCCGAGGTGCTGGAGTTCCGGGACAAGATCGTCGAGCGGTACGGGCTGCGGTTGCACGTCGCCAAGGTCGAGGACTATCTCGCCGACGGCAGGCTCACCGAACGCCCGGACGGCATCCGTAATCCGTTGCAGACCGTGCCGCTGCTGGACGCTATCACCGAGCACCGCTTCGACGCGGTCTTCGGCGGCGGCCGCCGCGACGAGGAGCGGTCCCGGGCCAAGGAGCGAATCTTCTCGCTGCGCAACGCCTTCGGGCAGTGGGATCCGAAGCGGCAGCGGCCCGAGCTGTGGAATCTCTACAACGGGCGGCACGCGCCGGGCGAGCATGTGCGGGTGTTCCCGTTGAGCAACTGGACCGAGCTGGATATCTGGCGCTACATCGCTCGCGAGGACATCGATCTGGCGAGCATCTACTACGCGCATCAGCGTCCGGTGTATCAGCGCGACGGTATGTGGATGACGCCCGGTGTGTGGGGCGGACCGCGCGAAGACGAAGTGCTGGAAACACTTTCGGTGCGATACCGCACCGTTGGCGACGGATCGTCCACCGGCGCAGTGCTTTCCGATGCGGCCGACAACGCGGCGATCCTCGCCGAGGTGGCCGCTTCTCGGTTGACCGAACGCGGTGCTACCCGCGGCGACGACCGGGTGTCGGAAGCCGCGATGGAAGATCGTAAGCGCGAAGGCTATTTCTGATGCCGACGCCATTGAAGTTGGTGCGCGGTGTGGGGCCTGCCGCGCGGAAAGAACGTAAGCGAGAGGGTAGTTTCTGACATGTCCGACCTATTGAGGCTGGCTACCGCCGGTTCTGTCGACGACGGTAAGTCCACTCTGGTCGGACGTCTGCTGTACGACACGAAATCCGTGCTCGCCGATCAGATCGACGCCGTGACCCGCGCCTCGGTCGACAAAGGTCTTGCCACACCGGACCTTTCGTTGCTCGTGGACGGGCTGCGCGCGGAGCGGGAGCAGGGCATCACCATCGATGTCGCCTACCGCTACTTCGCTACGCCGCAGCGCTCTTTCGTGCTCGCGGACACTCCGGGGCACGTGCAGTACACAAGGAATACCGTGTCGGGTGCGTCGACGGCGCAGCTGGTGATCCTGCTCGTCGACGCGCGCAAGGGCGTTATCGAGCAGACCCGCAGGCACGCTGCGGTTCTCGCGTTGCTCGGCGTGCCGAAGCTGGTGCTCGCGGTGAACAAGATCGACCTGGTCGATGACGCAGCGACCGTGTTCGCCGAGATCTCGGCCGAGTTCAATCAGCTCACCCGCACCCTCGGCTGGTCCGACGACGACGTGGTGGAGATTCCGGTCTCCGCGCTGCACGGCGACAATATCGCCACGCGCTCGGACAGCACCCCGTACTACACCGGGCCCTCGCTGATCGAGCACCTCGAATCGGTGCCGGTCGATGCCGACAGTACCGGCAATCACACACTGGGACTTCGTTTTCCGGTGCAGTACGTGATCCGGCCGCGCACCGCCGAGTACCCCGACTACCGCGGTTACGCGGGTCAGATCGCGGCCGGTGCGGTCGCGCCGGGCGACGAGGTGGTCGTGCTGCCGTCCGGGATTCGCACCACCGTCGAACGGATCGACACCCCGGACGGTGAACTCGCGGTCGCGCAGACCGGCCGCAGCGTCACCCTGATCCTGGCCGACGACGTCGACATCTCCCGCGGCGACACCATCGCCTCGGTCGCCGACGCCCCCGAACCGATCGACACCTTCGACGCCACCGTCTGCTGGCTCGGCGACAAGCCGCTGCGCCCCGGCGCCCGCCTGCTGCTCAAGCACGGCACCCGCACCACCCAGGCCATCGTCGGCGGCCTGCTGGAGCGCTTCGACGAGCAGCGCATGATCGCCGACCCGAACCCGGAATCGTTGGCCCTCAACGACATCGGCCGCGTCTCCCTGCGCGTCGCCGAACCACTCGCCGTCGACGACTACCGAGTGAACCGGCACACCGGTAGCTTCCTGCTGATCGACCCGTCCGGCGGCAACACCCTCGCCGCCGGCCTCGTCGGCGACGTGCTGTCGGCGGTCGAGGTCGGTACCGGAGTCTGAGATGACGGATCCGTCCGGCATCGCATGGCCGACCGCCGCTCCTATGGTGGGCGGGGCGCTGGCAGCTTGCGCACTCGAGTGTGAGCCGGCGTCGACGCGCGGCCGCCCGGCACTGATCGCGGTGGCGCATGGGAGCCGGGATCCGCGGTCGGCTGCGACGATGTCGGCGGTTGTTGCCGAGCTGGCGGCCGCGCGGCCGGGTTTCGATGTGCGGCTGGCGTTTCTCGATCTCAGTGCGCCGTCGGTGGAGCAGGTCGTGGATGCTGTTGCGGCCGAGGGGCATACCCATGCGGTGGTCACGCCGCTGTTGCTGGGTAGCGCCTTTCATGCGCGGGTGGATTTGCCGGGGCTACTCGCTGCCGCTCACACTCGGCATCCGCAGCTGCAACTGACCCAGGCCGGGGTTCTCGGGCCTGATGTCCGGCTGATCGCGGCCCTGCGGGATCGCGTGGCGGAGGCGGCGACCTATTCGGCCGGCCGAGATCGCATGCTGGAAGCGACCGCGTCCCAGCGAGACGGCGGGGCGCTCGCGTCTATCCTCTCGGCCCCGCGAGATCCCCTGGGCGCTCGGCCGAATCACCGCTTGGGGATCGCCGTTGCCGCCGTGGGTTCCTCGTCCCCCGCCGCCAACGCCCGCACAGCCGAGGTGGCCCGCCGCCTTGCCGCACTCACCGGGCACCTCACCGAGATCTGCTTTGCGACCACTGAACCAACACTGCCGCAGGCGATTTCCCGCCTGCGCACACGTGGCGCCGAGGATATTCTCGTCGCCCCATGGTTCCTGGCCCCCGGCTTGCTCACCGATCGCCTCGTCGCTGCCGCACCGAATGTGCTGCACGCCAACGTCATCGGCCCGCACGCAGCTCTGACCGACATCGTCTGGGACCGCTACGACGCGGCGATCGCCACGACTCTCACAATGTCGGCCTGACGGCGCCCCGCCGAGATAGAGCTCAGCCCAGCAGATTGTCGACGATGGCCCTGGCCGTCGCGACTCCCCACTCGTTGTCCATCTGACGAGCGGTGTGGGCGGCCGAGATGACTGCATCCAGTTCGAAAGCGATGATGTCGGCGTTGCGCTCGCCGAGGTGGCCCTGCTCTTGTGCGAGGCGGATCTCTTTGGACAGGAATGCGAGGAAGTCGCGGTGGTCCGCGGCGATGGCGTCCCGAACAGGGCCGGGACGACTGTCGAACTCGGCGAGCGTGGCCACGCGGAAGCAGCCGCCGGGGAAAGCGGGTTCGGCGACCTGGCCGAACCAGTGGTTAACGAGGGCGCGCAGGCGTGGCATGCCGCTGGGCTCGGCCAGGCTCGGTGTGATCACCTGGTCGATGAAGACCTCGCGAGCCGTTTTCACCGCAGCCAGTTGCAGGCTCTCCTTGCTGCCGAACAAGGTGGCGATGCCGCTTTTACTGAGGCCAAGGTCGGCGGCGAGCTTGCCGATACTCACGCCGGTCAAGCCCTCGACGGACGCCACGTCGGCGGCGTGCCTGGCGATCGAAGCCCGGGACCGCGCGCCTTTCGCCAAGCGCTGATCAGTGCCTTGCTGCTGGTCGGCCGGGGTAGTGGGCTCGGGCATGGCTCCATTCTTCCACGAAAGGTTGCATACAAGAACGTACGGTCGTACTTTATCCACAAGACGACCGCCGCGATTCCGGAACGGGAACAGGCGGAAGATTTCCGAGATCAGGACTGATAGCGCTCGAGGAGTTCGGTGCCGATTCGGGCGAGTTCGGTGCGAACTTCCGGCGGATCGAGGACTTCGATGGAGGCTCCCCAACCGGCCAGTTGCTGGGCGAGCATCCAAGCGGTGGGGGCGGTGACCTGGACGCGGATGCGGCCGTCATCGATCGGGCCGTCGACCACGCAGTGCCTGCCTTGCTGATTGCGCAGGATCGGCAGTAGGCGCTCGGAGATGAGGACGGTGGCGGCGGTGGCGGCGCGGCGCTGCTCGAGCTCGTCCACCACCTCGTTCCAGGTCGCGGAGAGGTCGAAATCGGCTGGACGGTAGGCGGTTTCGTCGGTGACGACGACCTCGGTGATGCGGTCGATGCGGAAGGTGCGCTGGCCGTTGTCGGTGCCCGCGATGAGGTACCAGATGGCGTCCTTGTCGATGAGGCCCCACGGGTCGACGAGTCGCTCGGTGTGCTCGCCCTTCTTACTGGCGTAGCGCAGACGAACCTTGTTGCGCTGCACCACCGCTCGCTGGAGCAGCGCGACCACCGGCGGCAGTTCGCGGTCGGTCTGACCCCAGCGGGCCGGGTCGATCACCACGGCGTCGGCGGCTGCGGCGGCTTCGGTGCGGAACGGCTGCGGCAAAGCGCGAACCAGTTTGCGCAGCGCCGATTTCACCTCCGGCACCGCGTTCGCCGACGGACCCGCCAGCAGAAACAACGCTCGCGCCTCCCCCGCCGTCAAGCCGGTGAGGTCGGTGCGCGCGCCGCCCACCAGTGACCAGCCGCCGCCGCGACCGGGCTGCGGGTAGACCGGGACGCCCGCCATCGACAACGCCTCCAGGTCGCGGCGCGCGGTGGCGACCGAGATCTCCAGTTCCTCGGCGACCTCGGCCGCGGTCACCCGTCCGCGCGTCTGCATCATCAGCAGGATCGCCACCAATCTGTCCGCTCGCATGCGCACAATTCTGCCGGAAAAAGTGCTCATTCAGTGAGCACTTTAGGGCGGATGATGGTTTTCAACAGCAAAGAACAAAGCGAAGAAGGAGATTGACATGCTGCGAGGAATGGCGACGAGCACGTTCTACGCCGACGATCTGGAGGCCGCGAAGGACTGGTACAGCGAGTTCCTCGGCGTCGAGCCGTACTTCCACGTCCCCGGCGGCTACTACGAGTTCCGCATCGGCGACTACCTGCACGAATTCGGCATCGTCAATCGCGCCTACGGACCGGCGGGCGCCCACAACGCCCCCGGCGGCGCGATCGTCAACTGGCACGTCGACGACCTCCAGGCCACCTTCGACCGGCTGCTCGAACTCGGCGCCAAGGAATACGACCCGATCACCCCGCGCGGCAACACCGGCTTCGTGACCGCCTCGGTCGTCGACCCCTTCGGCAACGTCCTCGGCCTGATGTCGAACCCGCACTACCTCGAGGTCCTGGACAAGACCGGACCGGCGTAGTCACCCACCGCAGCCTCGTTGTCGCGGCTGAACAATCCGACCGAGTGCCCCGCAGTCCGCTGCGGGGCACTCGGTCGTCGCAGCCTGCCGCAGGGCACTGAATATCGACCGCGGGCGGGGCGGGCCGGGCGATCCGGCATGGGCCGACATATGATCTGGGCCACATCAAGCCGTGCCAATGCGAACGGCTTCAGGCTTGGAAGGACACGTATGGTCATCCCCGCTGGAGCGGCAGACGATACGAACGGTGCTGCGGAGGCATCTTCGTTGCGAGATCGAACTTGGAACGAGGCCGACCGACCGTCGGCGGACACGCTCGGCCGAACCCAAATGATCCCGGCCGTCAGCAAACTGGAGCAGACCGCAATCATGCCGCCACTGGAAGGGTTGTCGGACAACGACTCTCCTGCGCCTAGCAGCCAAACAGGATGGACCACCCGGGTCGCCGGTTTGTGGCGGCGGTTGCGACCGTAGCCGGGTCGGCGCCGACCGATAGTTTCGCCGCGCGCTGTAGGTCTGCCCGAACCAGCGCCACAGCCGCCCTCCGAGTACGGCAGCAACATCGCGTACAGAATGCCGCGGGCCACTCTCGGCGCACGGCCGATCCGCTCAGGGGCGGAACCACCGCTCGAGTACCGTGGCGACGCCGTCTTCCAGCACGTCCCCGGTGACCTCGTCCGCCAACCCGCGGACCTCCGCGGGGGCATTCGCCATAGCCACGGAATGCGCTGCCCAGCGGAACATTTCGCGATCGTTGTAGCCATCGCCGATCGCCAGGGTGGCGGTGCGGGGCACCTGCAAAGCCAGGCGGAGACGTTCGAGGGCCCAACCTTTCGAGACGCCTTGGCGCGAGACAGTGAGCCAGGGGCCGAATTCGCCGTGTACCCAGCTCGCGCCGGGGACCTGAAGTTCGGCGAGTAGGCGCAGCATCTCCGCCAATGAACCCTGCGGCCACCAACCGTTGAGTCGCGGCGTGCGCTCGCTACTCAGTGCGGAGTGGTCGACGAGCAGGTATTCGCCGAGCGAGAACTGTCCCGGGCTGACGCCGGTCGCCCAGTAGCCGACACCAACCTTCTCCACGGCGAAGATCATCTCCGGGATCAGGGCGCGCAGCGCGACGACCGCAGGCGCCGGGTCGAAATCCTGCACGGTGAGCGGCTCGCCTTTGGCGACGTCGACGTGCACCGCGCCGTTGGAACACAGCGCATGCCCTTCGACGAGGCCGAGCTCGGCCAACACAGAACGGGTTGCCAGGACGGTTCGCCCGGTGGTCACGACGACGTGCGCGCCCGCCGCGACGGCCGCGCGCACAGCGGCGGCTACCCGCTCGCTCACCGGGCTGCCGGTGTCGAGCAGCGTGCCGTCCACATCCAGCGCGATCAGCTGGGGTCCCCCGGTTGCCACCAGCCCATTGTGCCCCGCAGTAGCTGCGCTCGTCCCCCGATCAACCGCACCGAGACCGCCACTCGTCCCGATGCTTCAGGACCGGCTGACGGATCACGTAGTCGCCGCTCGAACGTCAGGGCATCCATGCTCCGCCGACTTGCTCACGTCGCAGCACGGCTCGCGCCAGTTCGGCGGGCGATCCCGCAGTGGTGTCGACGACCATGTCGTAGCGGCCGCCATGGTCGTGCACGGCGTGGAAATGCCCCCGCGCCAGCCCGTTTTCGTTGCTGCGCAACCGTTCTCGCTGCTCCACTACTGCTAGCGGACAGGTGACGGCCACCAGCTGAACCTCCAGCCCGGCCAGTGCGGTCAGCCACATCGGCAGTAGGTCGGGGGTCAGCAGCATCTCGTCGATGATCAGGTGGTCGCCGCCGTGCGCGAACGCCGCGGCAGCCACGCAGGCGGACCGCAGCATTCGCTGCCCCACCGGTCCGTAGCGGATGACAACCTGCGGATGACCGTCCGCGTCGCAGCCGGTCCGGTCGTACCAGAAGCCGGCCCGGCTCAGCGGACCGTCGCGTCCGCCGCCCCAGTTCGGCGGCACCAGGGCGAAAAGCGTGTCGATTCCCCAATAGACGAACGGAACGTCGCTCTCGTCCTGGATGCTGCGAGCCAGGGTGGTCTTGCCTGCACTCGACGTCCCGTTGAGGAAGATGACTCGGCTGGGGAGGTCAGCGCTCCGCATCCGACCAGACTATCGAGTCGGCTGCGGACCGCTGGCAGTTAGTGGCTGCTCGCGGAGTCGCCGCCGGAAGTAGAACCGCCGGAGGTCGATCCGCCGGAAGTGCTGCCCGAAGAAGTATCGGAGGTGCTGCCGCTGGTCGATGTGCCGCTGGAGGTTCCACCCGATGTGGTGCCGCTGGATGTGCTGCCGCCCGAGGAGGTTTCGCCGGAAGTGCTGCCACCCGTCGAAGTACCGCCGGACGTGGTTCCGCCGGACGAGGTGTCGGAGGAACCGCCGGTACCGGAGGTGGTGCCACCCGAGGTTTCTCCGGAAGTCGTACCGCCGGTGCTGGACTCGCCGGAAGTGCCGCCAGAGGTGGTTCCGCCGGACGAGGTAGTTCCCGAGGTCGTGCCGCTCGTGGTTTCGGAAGGTGTTGTGCCGGTGGCGGTACCAGTGCCGGCTGTCGGACTGTTCACCGCGCCGCCGGTGGCCGGTGTGGCGGCCGGTTCCGGTACCGAGGGTGCGGGATTGGTTTGCGGCGCAGCGGGTATCGAGCCCGACGCAGGCGGTGCTACGGGTGCACCCGCGATGGGCGACACCGGATGGGCGGGGACGCCCGGAATCGAGGGCTGACCCGGCAACAGCACAGGCTTACCGAATGGCAGCGGATTGATGAAGTGGGCCGGGTCGGCGTAGGTGCCGCCGGGTCGCGTTGCGCCGCTGTGGCTTGCGAGTTCGTCGTGCGAGTCGCTCCGGGATTCCGCGATGCTCGGACCGAGCGTGCTGCTGCGCGCCACCGGGGTGATGAACAGCCCGTAAGCGGAGGGGCTCGGCGCACCGAGGCCGGCCGCGATGGCTCGCGAGGTCTTCCATCCCGCCGGTGTGGCCACCCAGGACTCGTGCTGACCGGCAGATTTGTCCGCGCTGGCGTCGTAGAGCAAGGTGTCGTTCGACGGCGTGTCGAGGCCGGGATAGTGCTCGAGCACCGGTGACGCGGCGGGACCTGCGGGACTACCGAAGACGGTCACCGCCGACATGGCAACAGCGGAAACGACAGCGGCACTGGAGAATACGGCGACACGCGGCGCATGCTCCTTACCACCGGACGCGGCAAGCGCCATGGTGCGCGCGGCCATCAGAGCGGCGCCCGCGGCGACGGTGTGACCCGGGTCGGCCGAAACGACCAGGGGGCGGCCGAGTTCGGCAAGCGTGCGGGCGACCTCGGCCGGCCGCGACGCCCCGCCGATCACCAGGATGCGGCTGATGTCGGACAGGGTGAGGTCGGCGGATCGGACGGCGGCCCGCACCACCTCGAGGGTGTCGTGCACGTGCGCGGTACGCAGGCCGTCGATGTCGACCATCGACAGCAGCGACATGGGCGTGGTCGCACCGGGACCGGTGTCATGGGCATATCGCGCGATCATCGCGCCGAGCGGCCTGCCGCCGAAGTCGTAGCAGCGCACCGGCTTTCCAACCATCGGATGGTTGTCCCAGTCGGGGCCGACCCGCACGACGGTGACGTCGAGACTCGTCCCGCCGAGGTCGTAGACGAGCACGAAGCCGGGCTCGAGCGGACCGTGCTCGCGCTCCAGCCATTCGGCGGCGGCGACCGGTTCCGGCACCAGCGCAACATCACTCGCACCGGACAGGTCGAGCGCCTGCCGCAGCAAGGACACCTGCTTGTCGGAATACATTGCCGGATAGGTGGCTACGGCACCCGCCTCGGCCGCGCTGGGTTCGGCCGCGCGCAAGCCGTTCACCACCGCCGCGACGAGGTTGGCAGGCGACCAGATGCGCCCGCCGACGATCATCGGCTCCGGATCGCGGCTCAGGTCGGCGAAATCCGTTACGGCCATGCTGAATTGCGGGATGCCGCCGATGCGCAGTCCGCCCGCGCTGTCGAACGTCACCGCGGTGCGTCGACTGCGCACGACGGGCCGGGTTCGTGCACCGGTCACCGAAGCCGTCACAGAGTTCACTGCGCCGATGCTGAAACCCAGACCTGTGGTCATATGCTATCCCGTCAACGTACCGAGACCACGTCCATCACACAGAGAACCATGTGGCCGCGGTCGTCTTCCAAACAGCCAGCACAGATTAGCTGTTGGGTTCGCTGGAAGGATGTGGAATTGACATGAACGGGCCGAGAATGGCGTGAAACGTTTAGCTCCCGACGACAATGATCCGCGTCACCTGCGCGTATGTTCACACATCAGACCGTCCAGCCCTCTCGACAAGGGTGGATTAGATACCGGGCGGTGTAATCCCGTTACCTCACAGCGATTCAGACAATGTGCCGATATCCGATCTTTCGGCGACCTCAGCCAAAGAATGACAAGTCACATTATGACACTGACCGGTCGGTAACTAAAGCATTGCCGGTTAACGCATTTCCCGCGTCGGCAGACTGCCTCGCTGAATAATGACGCGTCAACTCAACGACTGTTTCCCGCCAGCGCAGCCACTCCGCTGCGACTTGACTTACTTCCACGGCCCACCACCGAGGTGAGATCGCAAGAAGGAGAAGGGAAATGGAGGCCATGGCAACACGGTTCGCGGAGAAGGTCGTGCTGATCACCGGCGCCAGCTCGGGCGTCGGCAAGGCGGTGGCCCTGCGGGTGGCGAGCGAAGGCGCCGCCGTGGTGCTCGGTGCACGCGGTAAGGATGCGGGCGAGCAGCTGGCCGCCGAGATCCGCGCGGCCGGCGGCCGGGCAGTGTTCGTGCCGACCGACGTCACGGTGGAGGACGACGTAGCGCGGCTCACCCAGGCGGCCATCACCGAGTACGGGCGACTCGACGCCGCGTTCAACAACGCGGGAGCGGTCAACGCCTTCGGACCCATCGGCGAGATCGATGAGGCGGGCTGGCGGGCCGACCTGGAACTCAACCTGACGAGTGTGTTCTACGGACTCCGCCACCAGGTGCCCGCGCTGGTCGCCTCCGGCGGCGGCGCGATTCTGAACAACGCGTCGAACCTCGGCGTGGTCGGCATGGGGTCGGTGGCGCCGTACGTGGCGGCCAAGCACGGCGTCGTCGGACTGACCAAAGCCGTCGCACTGGAAGCCGCCGCGCAAGGTGTCCGGGTGAACGCGATCGCCTCCGGCGCGATCGACACCCCGGCATTCCGCAATTCGATGGGTGCGACACCCGAGGGCGAGGCGATGATCGCCGGACTGCACCCGCTGGGGCGGATCAGCCAGCCCGAGGAGATCGCGGCGTTCTGTGCGTACCTGCTCAGTGACGAAGCCAGCTTCATCACCGGCGCCGCGCTCGCGATCGATGGCGGATTCACCGCTCAGTAGCGTGCGAAAAGGGGGCTCGGACGGGTCGCCGCGCGCGACCCGTCCGAGCGGAAGCGGGACCGACCCGACGTGGTCCCGCTAGATCACCAGGCAAGAACTCCCACCGTTGATCCCGGTGCCGACATGCAGGGGGATGGTCTTGGAGTCGCCGTGCTGGGTGACCAGGATGGTGTGCGCACCCGTAGTCTGCGGAGTCCAGTTGGCCACATGCGTTTTCGGGTTCGGACTCCCCTCCGTGGCGGCGAACCAGACACCGTTGTCATAGAAATTCATGCCCGCACTCGAATTACCGGTAGCGACCACCTGATAGGCACAGCCGGTGCCGAACCCGTTCGTGAGACCGCCGCCCGCGATCACCACGCGAGTCCCGATCTCGGCCGACGCCTGCGGCGCGCTCAGCGCCAATCCGGCGGCGACCGCGACAGCGATCGGGACAGAGTTCCGCAGACTTCCCATCAAGTACCGACTCCTCAGGTTGCACCCAGTGACTTTTCCGCCGCCGGCACAGACCCCCGGCCACCTACATACCCCTCTATCGTTCGGCCCCACCCGCACCACCACAAGGCCCCGAAACTGGGGTCGCCGCGCACAACACCCCCAATTGCATACGCCGCGAACAAAAGCGCGCGCCGGAACCACATCGCACGGCGCAGGAGGCATCGGGCGGGCGCGTCAGCGCAGCAAAGAGCGAACGGCCAGCAGAATCAGGTGCACTACTCGCTGATCAGTCAGCATGTTTGCTCGGAGTAGCCGAGGCGCACAGATCACTGGGCGCACACACGGCCAAGTGATGGACGGCGGCACCGGCCCAGGAAGAGCTAGCACCCATGGGCCGCAAACTAATTCACGCCGCGTGGCCGAGTCGACCGGCATTACAAGTGTGGCGCACAAGCCCACCGAGCACGGTCACGCCCTCATCGCGCGACCGGTACGGCAGGGCACCATCGACGGCGGCGTTGGCGTCGATGGTGAGGCTCGTGGGACCACTCGGCCCCACGAGAGACTGTCAGGAGCGGGTCAGGAGACGGCGGACCGGGGTGCGGCGCTTGGTGGCACCAGCGGCGCGGACCGCGGGTTGACGCTGCCGGACCAAACGGTCGAATTCCGTTGCGGTGCCTGCGGGTTCGGCCAGGCGCCCGGCGTTGAAATCGTCGGCGAGTTGCTGCACCGTCTGCTGAGCGCAGGACTTGTTGGTGCCGATGAAGCCGGTCGGGCCGCGCTTGATCCAGCCGGTGACATAGGTGCCGGGAAGCACTGCGCCGCCGAGGCTTTCGAGCACGCGGCCGTCCAGGTTCGGGATCACGCTCGACGCGGCGTCGAACGGCAGGCCGGGCAGTGGCACGCCGCGGTAGCCGACCGAGGTGAGCACCAGACCCGCGTCGAGGCGTTCGGTGGCGCCGGTCGCGACCGCACGGGTGCGGCCGTCCGCGTCGGTGACGAGCTCGTTGCGGCTCACCTCGATGCCCGCGACCCGATCGGTACCGAGGATCTCGGTGGGCGAGGCGAGGTAGCGGAAGACGATGCGCTTGCGCTCGCCGAACGGCCGGTTACGCACGCTGTGCAGCAACCGCAGCTTCTGCTCGACCTGGTACGGCAGACCATCGGTCAGCTCGGGCAGGTCGCCCTCGATCGCGATGTCCACGTCGGCGCCGAGCAGACCGACGAATTCCGGCACGGTGAAGGCGGATTCGAGCGGACCGCGGCGGCCGAGGATGACCACCTCTTCGAACTTGCTCTCCCGCAACGCCCGCAGCGCGTACGGCGCGATGTCGGTGCCCGCCAACGACTCCGGATCGCTGGTGAGGATGCGCGCGACATCGAGGGCGACGTTGCCGTTGCCGACGATCACGGCGCGCTGCTGCGTCAGGTCGAAGATGCGGTCGACGTGATCGGGGTGCCCGTTGTACCAGGCGACGAAGTCGGTGGCGGAGATATTGCCCGCCAGCCCTTCACCCGGGATGTCGAGTTTGCGGTCGGCCGAAGCACCGACGGCGTAGATCACCGCGTGGAAGTGATCGAGCAGCTCCTCGTGCGAAACATGCGCGCCCACTTCGACATTCAGGTACGAACCGAAGCCCGGCTGGGCCGAGATGATGTCGAAGAGGTGGCTGACCTTGCGGGTCTTGTCGTGGTCCGGTGCGACACCGTGCCGGGCCAGCCCGTACGGCACCGGCAACCGGTCGAACACGGTCACCGATACGTCGGGCTGGGTCAGCAGCTCGTCGGCCGCGTACATCGCCGACGGACCCGACCCGACGATCGCCACCCGCAGGGGCTGGCGCTCGGTGTGGATCGCGGCTGCGGGCACCGGCTTCGCCAGCAGCGGCCGCGGCCGGCTCTGCCGGTAGAAGTTCGCGTTGATCTCGATGAACGGCTTCTGCTCATCGGTCAGCTTCTTCGATGAAACGATCGCGTCGACCGGGCACGCGGTGGCGCAGGCGCCGCAGTCGACGCAGGCCTGCGGGTCCACGTACAGCATGTCCGCGGTCAGGAAGTCCGGCTCATCCGGTGTGGGATGGATGCAGTTCACCGGGCAGGCGTACACGCAAGACGCGTCGCTGCAACAGGATTGGGTGACGATGTAGGGCACGTCAGCCGACCTTGACCGCGCGCAACGGCTCCGAACGGTAGCGAGTGGTGTGGCCGTCGATCTTGAGCAGCTTCCAGACCGCCTTGGAGATCGGGTTCATCAGGCCGATGTCCTTGGCCAGCGTGCGCACGTCACCGAAGAAGTCGCTGAACTCCTGCTTGGACTCCTTCGACCCGTAGAACAGTTCCTTGCGCACATAGTCCGGGATGTCGAACTCGCGCCAGAACGACCGCGGCGGGGTGAAGATCGAGCGGCCGAGGATGTACATGACGATCGGCATCGCGATCGACAGCACGAACTTGCTGCCCGGCTTCGCCTCCGGCACATGGATTTTCAGGAACTCGTGGGCGAAGGAGATGTGCCGCGCCTCCTCGGCGACGTGAATGGCCATCACACCGCGCATGATCGGGTGCACGTCCTCGCCGGAGCGCAGGATCGCCTTCTGGATGTGGTCGATCGGCTCCTCGCCGGCCAGCACCGCCATGAAGAACAGGTTCGGGAACAGCGCGGCCACGGGCGCGCCGAGGTACTTGAACTTGCGGACGAGCGGGCCCATACCCGGTACGTCCTCACCGATCCGGTTCACCATCTCCTGGAACATCAGGGTGTGGTTGTGCTCCTCGATCATCTCGTGGGAGCAGTAACGGAACTCGGGGGAACCGTTGGGCAGGCCGAAGTTGTGCGTCACCATGCCGCTGATCAGGATCGTCTCGAATTGCAGACCGACCTTGGCCACGTTGGCCTGGCGGTACTTGCCGATCGCGATCTTGCGCTCGTCGGACTGCGCGAGGTACCACGGGTGGCGACCCAGCGGGTCCGCAGAGGTCGGCAGGATCCACCGCTCCGGTCCCGCGTCGGGGGCGAAGTCGGGGTTGTCCCAGTCGATGTCCTCGAAGGGGTCGAAATGCTTGTTGACCGAACCTTCGGAGAGCAACAGAAGCTTCGAGGCGTACTCCTGCGCCTTCTCCAGATCGGAATCGACCGGGGGCGTCACGGCTGTAGACATCGTCGTCGCTGCCTCTCCTAGTAGAACGTTTACCTGTTTCCCATAGTTACACCTACAGGAGGTCACGTCAACCCACGAAGACACATCTGGACGAACGATCATGGGGATCCGGTGGCGGCCGCCCTCGTCACCGCCGCCACCGGATCGCCCCGTTTACCGCAGCCCGAGCTGCGCCAACCCCACGATCACCCCGTCGGCGGGCAACGCAAGCGCCATACCGACACCGGCGACGGACAACCCCGCGGCCGTCGCGACCTTGGTCAGCCGCTGCTTGGTCCGCTGTGACAGCACCAATGCCCGGGTGGCCGCCCGATGCGCGCCGCCACCGCGCCGCTTGCCGTGGTGTTTGCCCGCGGCCTCCTCGGCGGCGACGGCGGCCCGACGGCCGATGATCGCCGCACCGTCGGCGATGGTGCGCTCCGGATCGGGTGCGGTGATCACCGGCCGGGCCAGCTCGCCCGCCAGCACCTGGGCCACCTCGACCGGCCGCGCCGCGCCGCCGACTACAAGGACGCAGTCGACGTCGGCCATGGTGACGTCCGCGACGCGCAGACATCGGTAGACCAGTTCCAACGACGAGCGCACATGCTTGGTGCGTAACTCGTCCGCGGTCGTGCCGGTGACCGAACCGGAGATCGAGGCCGACGGCAATCCGTGCCCGGCCCGCGAGGCGACCAGCGCACCGAAGGCCCGGCCACCGAATTCGGCGGAACGCATCGGCTCGCCGACGATGGGATTGATCGGACAGCCCGCGCCGACCCGGACCAGCGTGACGTCGAGACTCGCGCCGCCTAGGTCATAGATCAGGGCAAGCCCCGGCATGAGCGGGCCGCGATCGGCTTCCAGCCAGGTCGCCGCCGCAATGGGTTCGGCGACCAGCGCGACGTGATGGAGACCGATGGCGTCGAGTGAGGCCCGCAGATCTTCGACGTGCGACTCGGCGTAGCGCGCCGGGTAGGTCAACGCGATGCCGACGTCGGAACCGTGCCCGTCGCAATGCGGATGGTCCAGCAGGGTTTCGGAGATGAGACTCTCGGCCACCACCGCCACCAAGTCCGCAGGCGACAACGCCCGGTGACCCACCCGCGCCGACATGATCGAACGCTGGGTGAGATCGGCGAATTCGATGATCGCGCGCCCGTGCCGCGGAATCATGCCGACCCGGGCCAGGCCCGTGCTGTCGAACGTGAGAGTTGTTCGGCGGGTGATGGATTGGGAGCGCTGGGCCCATCGGCGGCCCGGCGGCGCCTTCGCTGAACCTTCCTCCGCGAGAGCGGAAACCGTGTTCACCGTGCCGATGCTCAAACCCAGACCAACCGCCATCGCAATCCACCTGATCGCCGATCCGATTTGCTTCGAACTCCGTCCACGCAACCACTCCGCGACCCGCCTGCCAACCACCGGACACCCTGTTGTCCGCAGCCCGCCTGTTTTGGAACAGGTTGCATAGCACAAGCATCCATCCTGGTCACCTGCCCTGGACGGCGGCGAATGCGACGGCGGCCGGATCTCCCTGCGACACGCCGATATTCGCGGGTGTCCCATCCGTGTTTGCGGAGACCCACAACATCCGTGTGAACGTCGGGCACCTGGCGCGAATACACGTTCTCACATGCTGTGATAGCCCCTAACAATCGCCCGAAGTCCGGACAGGAGACCGCCGGAGGTGGATACTGTCCCGACCCGCCGGTGCGAGAAACACGAGACTCTCACCTCGACCCTCTCAGGCACCCGTCCAGAAATGGCGCTCAGCCCGTTTGCAGGGCTTGACGCCATCCACTTCCGACGGCATGAACGACGGGATTTCCTTGCGCCAGCACAAGATCAGCAACGCTTCAGCAGCCGGATGATCTACCGCGCCGGCACAGCCTGAATCGCACTGCCCCACCGCTCAGTGCGCGGGCAACTCCGGAATCCGCGTCGCCCGCGCGTAAACCGTCTCACCATCGGCCAACCGCAACGCCTCCGCGTCACCACGAGTCACCTGCGCCGCGAACAGATCACCGGTCGCCGCGTTACGCAGTTCGACCCGGACCTCGAAGCCCAGATGCACGACCCGTTCAACGGTCGCCCGGGTAACGCCTGCGGATTCGGCAGTCCCCTCGTGCTCGGCCAGCGACATACTCGGCTCCCGCCCGACCCGAATGTCGTGCGGCCGCACCAGATGTCCGTTGAGCCGCGCGACGGCACCGAGGAAGGACATCACGAATTCATTGGCCGGCCGGTCGTATACGTCCTCCGGCGTGCCGATCTGCTCGATGCGCCCCTTGTTCATCACCGCGATGCGATCGGCCACGTCCAGGGCTTCCTCCTGATCGTGCGTGACCAGCACGGTGGTCACGTGGACTTCTTCGTGCAGCCGGCGCAGCCAAGTACGCAGATCCGCACGAACTTTGGCGTCCAGCGCGCCGAACGGCTCGTCGAGCAGCAACACCTGCGGGTCCACCGCGAGCGCGCGAGCCAGCGCCATGCGCTGACGCTGACCGCCGGACAGCTGCGCCGGGTAGCGGTGCTGGAAGCCGTCGAGGCCGACGATGCCGAGCAATTCGTCTACCCGCTTGGCGATTTCGGCCTTGGGCCGCTTGCGGATCTTCAGTCCGAAGGCCACGTTGTCGCGCACGGTCATGTGCTTGAACGCGGCGTAATGCTGGAATACGAAACCGATGCCGCGTTTCTGCGGCGGCACCCTGGTCACGTTGTTGCCCGCGATCAGCACGATGCCGGAGTCGAGCGATTCGAGGCCGGCGATCGAGCGCAGCAGCGTCGATTTGCCGGAACCGGAGGGCCCGAGCAGCGCGGTCAGCTCCCCGGAGGGGATATCGATGGTGACGTCGTCGAGCGCGGCGAACGAACCGTAGTTCTTCTTCGCATTGGTCACGGTGATCATTTAGTGCCCCGCTTGCGTTCGAGGAGGGTCATCAACAGGAGTGTCACGAGGGCGAGGCCCATCAGCAGGGTCGCGGCGGAGTAGGCGCCGAAGGTGTTGTGGTCGTTGATGTATCGGCCGTGCACCAGCAGCGTCAGCGTCTGTGACTTGCCGGGTTGCGCGGACGACACCATGATCACCGCGCCGAATTCACCGAGGGCGCGGGCCACGGTGAGCACCACGCCGTAGGTGAGGCCCCAGCGGATGGCGGGCAACGTGATTCGCCAGAACGTCTGCCACCGGGTGGCGCCGAGGGTGCTGGCGGCTTGTTCCTGCTCGTCGCCGATCTCGTGCAGCACCGGCTCGACCTCACGCACCACGAACGGCAACGTGACGAAGATGGTGGCGATCACCATGCCGGGCAGGCCGAAGATCACCTTGAAGCCGGCGCTCTCCAGCCCGCCGAACCAGCCGTTGGCACCCCACAGCAGGATCAACGCGACACCGACGACCACCGGCGAGACCGCGAACGGCAGGTCGACGATGCCCTGAACCAGGGTGCGCCCCGGGAACTTTCCGCGCACCAGCGCGAGCGCGGTGAAGATGCCGAAGATGACGTTCAACGGGACCACGATCGCCACGATGATCATCGACAGCTGGAACGCCGAGATGGCCGCGGGCGTCGTGATCGAGTCGATGAACGCGCCGATGCCCTTCTCGAAAGTGCGCAGCAGAATGATGATCAGCGGCAGCACCAGCAGCACGAACAGGTAGCCCAGCGCGACGACGCGCAGCGAAATCCGGGTGGGCCAAGACAGATTCATCGGGTCTCCTGCTCCTTCCGCACGCTGCGCTCGGCGAGCAAACGCAGCACGAGCAGCGACACGAACGAGATCGCCAGCAGCGCAACCGAAACCGCGGCCGCGTTGATCGGACGATCGATCTCGATCTGCTTCTGGATGTACTGCGAGGCCATCTCGGTCTCGCGCGGGATCGCTCCGCCGATCAGCACCACCGAGCCGTACTCGCCGATGGCCCGGGCGAAGGCGAGCCCGCCGCCGGAGATCACCGCGGGAGCCAAGGTCGGTAATACGATGCGGCGGAAGGTGGTCCAGTTGTCCGCGCCGAGCGAGAGCGCGGCCTGCTCCACCTCGCGGTCGGCCTCGATGAGCACCGGCTGCACCGAGCGGACCACGAACGGCAGCGTGACGAACGCCAGCGCCACGACCAGCCCGGGCTGAGTTGCGTTGAGGTGGATGTCGATCGGGCTCTGCGGACCGTACAGGGACAGCAGCACGATGCTGGCCACGATCGTCGGCAACGCGAACGGCAGGTCAATCAAGCCGTTGACGATGCCCTTGCCCGGGAAGTCGTCGCGGACGAGCACCCAGGCGATCAGCGTGCCCATCACCACGTTGATCACCGCGACCACCACCGAGACGAGCACGGTGATGCGCAGCGAGTCCAGCGCGGCGGGCGCGGTGACCGCGTCCCAGAAGCCGGACCAGCCGTCCTCGAAGGAGGTGACGGTCAGCGCGGCCAGCGGCAGCAGCACGATGATGCTGAGCCAGAGCACCGCGGTGGCGATGCCCAGCGGGCCCACCGAGCCGGTCACGCGCAGCCAGGACCAATTCCACCGGCCGGTGTTCGGGGTACCGCCGGGAGCGGGCTTCGTGCCGATCCCGGCGGTGCTGGTGTCAGTCACAGTCGTCCAGTATCCCGTGTGCCGGAGCCGGTTACTTGGTGGCCTTGTCGTAGATCACCGCGACGGAGCCGGTGTTCGGCGTGAACAGCTCCTTGTCCACGGCCTTCCAGCCGCCCAGGTCAGCGATGGTCCACAACTTCTGCGGGGTGGGGAAATCGTTGCTGAAATCGGCCGCCACCTTCGGGTCGACCGGGCGGAAACCGGCTTGCGCCCAAGCCTTCTGGCCCTCGGGGGTGTAGAGGAAGTCACGGAAGGCGAGCGCCTTCTCCTGGTTCTTGCTCGACTTCAGCACCGCGACCGGGTTCTCGATCTTGAAGGTGACCGGCGGCACGAAGTGCTCGATCTGGTCGCCGTTGCGCTCGGAGAACAGCGCCTCGTTCTCGTAGCTGAGCAGCACGTCACCGGTGCCCTGCAGGAAGGTCTCGGTGGCCTCGCGGCCCGACTTCGGCTGCACCTTCACATGGTCCTTGGACACCAGCTGGCTCAGGTAGTCCAGACCCGCCTGCGGGTTCTTGCCGCCCTCGGACTTGGCCGCGTACGGGGCGAGCAGGTTCCACTTGGCCGAGCCGGAGCTGAACGGGTTCGGGGTGACCACCTCGATGCCCGGCTTCAGCAGGTCGTCCCAGTCCTTGATGCCCTTCGGGTTGCCCTTGCGGACCACGATCGCGACGACCGAGCCGAACGGAATTCCCTTGGTGGCGTCGGCATTCCAGTTCGTATCGACCAGGCCGGCGTCGACCAGGCGGGTGATGTCGGGCTCAACCGAGAAGTTCACCAGGTCGGCCTCGGCGCCGTCCTTGACCTTGCGGGACTGGTCGCCCGACGCGCCGTAGGAGCCGTTGATGATGACGTTCTTGCCCTTTTCGGTCTTGTTGAACTCGGCGGCGACCTTGTCGAAGCCGGGCTTGGGGACCGCGTGGGCGTAGAGGTTCAGCGTGCCGCCGCTGCCGTCCGCGCCGCCACCGCCGACCGTGTCACTGGCTCCGCCGCCGCACGCGGTGAGGGCGACCGCCGCGAACGCGGTTACTGCGGCGACAGCGGTACGTCGGCGCGGGGTGAGCCAAGATTTGCGAGACATCGGGGTGGACCTTTCCTACGGACCGCCTGCTCGGGGATCCCGAGCGGCGGAAAAGACTGCGATGGATCGGTAGACCTGCCGCCGCATCGATGCGGCTGTGGCGCGACTGTCGGCCGGGTGGGCCGCCGGGGTTCGGGGACGTCTGCGAAAAAGTTGCACGCCAGTCTACGAGGGAGGGACGCGCAGACGTGCCCGGTCGCCGATCAGCGACAGAGAATGTCGGCGACCGCGAGGTTGCCGACCGCGATCAACGCCAGTTCATGGCGGACCTGCGGGACGGCATTCGAAGACACGGGCAGACTGTAGCAGAGGCCGCGGCCTCGATTCGAATCACAGAGCTCCAGGAAGAGGGGGGTTTCATCCCATGACTACCAGCCCGGATCGTATACGCACGAGGTTTCCCGGCATCAGCACTCGCGCGTGGGAGCACCCGGCCGACCGGACCGCCTTGGTCGCGCTGCGCACGCTGTCCGGTTTCGACACCGTGCTGCGTACATTGTCCGGTTTGCTGCAAGAACGCCAGCATCGTCTTTTGTACCTGGCGACGGCGGTGCGGGTGGACGAGCGACAGTTCCGTTCGCTGCATCAATTGCGCGAGGACTGCGTCGCCGTGCTCGATGCCCGCACCACCCCGGAAATGTTCGTACTGCAGAGCCCGCAGGTGAATGCCTTCACCATCGGCATGGACCAGCCGTTCATCGTGCTGACCACCGGTCTCATCGATCTGATGGATACCGAGGAGTTGCGTTTCATCGTCGGCCACGAACTCGGTCACGCCCTGTCCGGGCACGCGGTGTACCGCACCATGCTCATGCATTTGCTGCGCATCTCCGCGAGCATCGGCTGGATGCCGGTGGGCGGCTGGGCTTTACGCGCGATCGTGGCCGCGCTGATGGAATGGAGCCGCAAGTCCGAGCTGTCCGGCGACCGGGCCGGGCTGCTGTGCGGACAGGATGTCGACGCCTCGGTGCGGGTGCACATGAAGACGGCGGGCGGCACCTGGATCAAGGAGATGAACCACGGCGCGTTCCTCGCGCAGGCCGACGATTACGAGCGGTCCGGCGATCTGCGCGACGGTGTGCTGAAACTGCTCAACCTGGAGTTGCAGAGCCACCCGTTCTCCGTGCTGCGCGCCGCCGAGCTGCGCCGGTGGATCCAGAGCGGTGAATACGACCGCATGCTCGCCGGCGACTATCCCCGGCGCGATCAGGACAAGAACACCAGTCTCACCGAGGAGATCAAGGGCGCCGCGCGCACCTACCGCACCAATTTCGACCAGTCCGAGGACCCGCTGATCCGCACCGTGCGCAACCTCGGCCGCGATGTCGGCGCCGCGGTCGGCACGGTCGGCCAAGAGGTCGGCGAGACGGTGTCCAAGATCGGCAAGCGGTTCAACGACTGGCGGACGGGCGAGCGGGAGAACTAGCCGTCGGTCGTCAGCGCGTGACGAGCCAGGCGACCACGACGAGGACGAGCAGAGCGATCAAAGCGAGCTGAACGCGCGAACGTGGCATCAGTGAGCACCGCTCTGCACGGTCGGGCGGGCGTCGACGGCGAGGTCGGCGGGCACGGTGTCGGGTACGGCGGGCAACGCCTGCTCGATGCCGTGCTTACGGTCCAGGATGCGCAGCAGGGCGCGCAGCGTGCGGTCGAGCAGGTAGGCGATGGCGAAGCTGACCGGGACCATGCCGACGAGCACGACGAGGAACTGCGGGATGAACGGGAGTCCCGCGACCCACAGCTCGAAGCTGTCCCACCATCCTGCGATCTGTTGCACGCCGTCCAGCCTAGTGGGTCCACCTGAGAGCTCGGCAAGGTCAATATTCGGTCACGGAGGCCCGCTGAGACGGCACGGCGGCGAAGACAGTGGACGTGCGGCTCGGCCGGCCCGAAGATGAGGTATGCCGTCCTCCGATGATCTCACCGTCGACGAACCGTACGACCTGCCGGTGCTCAGCTACCTGTCCGCGTCCAAGCGGCATGGCGCCTACCCACCGATCGACGACTACGCGTTCCTGTCCGACTGCGAGACCAGCTGTCTGATTGCCAGCAACGGAGCGGTCGAATGGATGTGCGTACCGCGCCCGGACTCCCCGAGCGTCTTCGGCGCGATGCTGGACCGTAGCGCGGGCCACTTCCGGATCGGTCCGTACGGCGTCAACGTGCCGGCCGCGCGTCGCTACCTGCCCGGCGGCATGATCCTGGAGACCACCTGGCAGACCGAGACCGGCTGGTTGATCGTGCGTGACGCGCTGGTGCTCGGCCCGTGGCACAACAACGACCAGCGCTCCAAGACGCACCGCCGCACCCCGATGGACTGGGATGCCGAGCACATGCTGCTGCGCACGGTGAAGTGCGTCAACGGCACGGTCGAGCTCGAAATGAGCTGTGAACCGTCGTTCGACTACCACCGTGCGGCGGGTCGCTGGGAGTACACCGGCAAGGTGTACGAGGAGGCGACCGCCATCCGCACCGACGACCCGAGTGCGGGGCCGAGCCTGGTGCTGACCACCGATCTGCGGCTCGGTCTCGAGGGCCGGGAGGCCCGCGCGCGGACCAGAATGGCGGAGGGCGATGAGAAGTTCGTCGCGTTGACTTGGTCGGAACTGCCCGCGCCCAAGACCTATGAAGACGCGGCGCAGAAGATGTGGCAGACCACCGAGAGTTGGCGGCAGTGGATCACGCTCGGCAACTTCCCGGATCACCCGTGGCGCAACTACTTACAGCGCAGTGCACTGACACTCAAGGGGCTCACCTACGCACCGACCGGCGCGCTGCTGGCCGCCGCCACCACCTCCCTTCCGGAAACCCCTGGCGGGGAACGCAATTGGGACTACCGCTACACCTGGGTGCGTGATTCCAGCTTCGCGCTGTGGGGTCTCTACACCCTCGGGCTCGACCGTGAGGCCGACGACTTCTTCGCTTTCCTACGCGACGCCACCACCGGCGACAACGGGGATGCCGTTCCGCTGCAAGTGCTTTACGGCATCGGCGGGGGACGCCCGATCACCGAGGAGACCCTCGACCACCTCAGCGGCTACGACCGCTCGCGGCCGGTGCGCATCGGCAACGCGGCGTACAACCAGGACCAGCACGACATCTGGGGCACCATGCTCGATGCCGTGTACCTGCACGTGAAATCACGCCAGCAGGTGCCGGAAACGTTGTGGCCGTTGCTGGAACGCCAGGTCCGCGCCGCCATCGCACACTGGCGCGAACCCGACCGCGGCATCTGGGAGGTGCGTGGCGAGCCACAGCATTTCACCTCGTCCAAGGTGATGTGCTGGGTCGCGCTGGACCGCGGCGCGAAACTCGCTGAGCTGCACGGCCAATACGAACACGCCACCGAGTGGTACACCATCGCCGACGAGATCAAGGCCGACATCCTCGAGCACGGCGTGAACGCCAACGGCGTCTTCACCCAGACCTACGGCGGCGACACCCTGGACGCCTCCCTGCTGCTGGCGGTACTGACCCGCTTCCTGCCGCCGGAGGACCATCGCATCCGCGCCACCGTGCTGTCCATCGCCGACCGGCTCACCGAGAACGGCCTGGTGCTGCGCTACCGCACCGAGACCACCGATGACGGATTGTCCGGCGCCGAAGGAGCTTTCACCATCTGCTCGTTCTGGCTGGTCTCCGCCTTGGTGGAGATTGGCGAGGTGCAACGCGCCAGGCATCTGTGCGAACGACTCCTCGGCTTCGCCAGCCCGCTGCGCCTCTACGCCGAGGAGATCGACCCGCGCACCGGCCGCCACCTCGGCAACTTCCCCCAGGCCTTCACCCACCTGGCCCTGATCAACGCCGTCACCCACGTGATCAGAGCCGAGGACAACCGAACGGCAGGCGGTTTCCAACCCGCCCACTCCCCCGCGAACAACCCTGGGTGACAGGGATTTTCGTCAGACGGTCAGACTGTCGGCCTGTTCGCGCAGGCCGCGCAGTTTGCCGAGTCGAACGTCGATCTCGGCGATGCGCTCGCCGCTGTGGTCGCCGTACTTGTGGTGGGCAGCTTCGGCCAGCCGCAGCGCCTCGTCCGCCTGCTTGGCGACGTCGGTGGCGATATCGGTGAAGTGATCGCGCAGCACACGTTGCATGGCGCGCAGTCGATTTCGCGATTCCTTGCTGACCTGGAAGATGACGTCGTCCATCAGCCGAGCCACCGCGACCTTCGCCTCGGCCCGGCGGCGGGCCTTACGATTCTTGCGATCGTCCCAGAGCGCGTTGATACCGAGCAGCACGCCCGCCCCGGCCGAGTACCAGTTGACCAGCGACATGCCGAGCAAGCTGGTGGCGAGGCCGACCATGAGGACACCACCGTAGGAACCCCGCAGGCCGGACAGGAACTGCTGCGTCACACCGGCTTTCGCGCTCTCCAGCGGCTCCAGCGGCTGCACGGGTTCGAGTACCTCGCCGGGGTTGTCCAGGCGCAGATCCGGCAGCGGCGCGGCGCGGTTGTCCGCCAAGAACTTCGAGGCGACCTGCTCGGAGAGCTCGACCGAGCGGTAGTGCGCCATCACGAAATTCTCTTCGACCGCCTCGCAGATCCTGGCGTCGAGGTCGGTGCCGAATTCCTTCCAGCGGCGAGCCGGATCGGTCTTGATGATCTCGGCCTCGGCGTCGCGCACGAGGTTGCGCAGCCGGTGGCGCAGGTCGTGCTCGATGTCGGCCATCAGCTCGGTGCTGCCGTCGACCAGGGTGACCTGCCAGTTCGCCGTGCGCTGGCGCAGTTGTTCCGCGTTGTCCCTGGCCCGCACCAGCTGGTCGGTGATCTCATCCCGCCGGCGCGGATCCCGCAGCGACTCGACCTCATTGCGCAACGTCAACGCGAGATGATCACTGACCAGCCGGATATCCTGCACCGCGGCATCCAGCGCGACACTGTCCGCGCGGGCGACCACATAGTCGCGCAAATGGTCGATCAGTTGCGGCACACCGGATTCGATGTCGCGCTGATAGTTGCCGGACAGCCCGGCCTGCCGGTGCAGTTCCGCGGAGACGGGCGCCACCGCGAAGCCGAGCCCGGCCGCGTCGAGCAGTTCCCGGTTGCGCTGCTGGGTGTGCGACCAGTGGGAGAACTGGTCGATCTTGTTGAGCACGCAGATGACGGTCGGGCAGATCTGCTGGATGCGTTGCAGGTAGGCGATCTGGTCCACGGTGAGTTCGGTGGCGGCGTCGCCGACGTAGAGCACGGCATCGGCGGCGGCGATCATCGACCAGGTGGTGTTGTCGGCGCCGCGCGCGCCGGGTGCGTCCATCACCACAACGCCGTCGGCCAGCAGCGGACTCGGCTGGGTGAATTCGGCCCGGATCACGCCGAAGCCGGAGATGGCGGGGCCGGGGTCGAGCGGGTCGACCGACTGCCGTTCGGTGCGGCCGTCGACCGAACGCACCAGTGTCGCAGTCGGTTCCGGCCCGTACTCGACGATGACGGGCACGCTCAGGTCGCTGTTGGTCGCGCTGACCGACGCGCCGACCAGGCTGTTGACCAGCGTGCTCATGCCGTTCTTCGGCTCGCCGACGACGACGAGGCGGACCCGGGGGTCGCTCACTCGCGCCCGGACCATGCTCAACCGGCTGCCCAGGTCGTCGCGGCCCGCGAATCTGGTCATCTCCCGCAGTTCGTCCAGAATCCGGATCAGCGGCGCCATCGCGTCCGGATGTTTCACCGTCGCGGCCTTCAGCCCGGCTGCGGCAGACAACCTGCCTCCTTACATAGTTGTGCTCTCGATCGACATGGACGCCCCCTTCACCCCTTGCTCACCAAGGTCCCGCGCTAGATCAACGCTGAGTCCAAGCCGCCCGGGCCCATGTGGTGGGTCTCGGCCATCGTAGATTCCGGCAGCAGACCGCCGGACAGGCCACCGCTCGCGAGGATCGAGTGGTCGGTGTAGGTGGGGTAGTCCTGGATCGGCGCCGTGTTCGCGCCGACCATATGAGTGTTGTCCGCGATGGCATGCGGCTTGGGATCGACGATCGGCGGCTTGTAGGTCGGTACCGGCGCCTGGGTCGGCGCGGTGAAGGTAGGCGGCAGGTCGTGGGTCGGCACGGGTGCATTGTGCGTCGGGACCGCCGTCGGTACGTCGCGGGTCGGCACGGTCGGGTCCGGCTGGGTGACCGTCGGCACCTCGCGGGTGGGCACGGTCGGCTGGGTGGTGACCCCGCCGGTCGCGCCGCCAGGGCCCGTGCCCGTGCTGGGGGTGGTCACGTCGTCGTCCGGGGTGGTCGGCGACTGCGTCGGCTGCGTGCCGGTGGCCGGCGGCGTCTTGGTCGTCGGCACGTCCGGCCCGGTGGAGATGCCGCCGTGCCCAGTCGACGGGTGGCCTGCGCCGGGCACCTTCGTGGTGAGGTCCGGCGTCTTCGGGATGCTCGGCGTGGTGATATCCGACGGCACCGTCGGGACCGGGACGGTCTTGGTGATGGTGGTCGGCATGTTCGGCGTGGTGACCGACACGTCCGAGGGCTTGGTATCGGGGATCGGGTTCGGCTTCACCACGGGTGTCGGCCGAGCCTGATCGAACAGTGCGGGCGTGGCGGCGGCGGGCACGGTGAGCACCGACGGACCCTCCGGTGCCGCAAACACATTCGCGATCGGCGTGGTCGCGGCGTCCGGCTGGATGGTGGTCTGCAACGGAGTGGCCGCCACCGGCTGCGGCGCGGCACTCACCACGGGTGCGACCACGGCGGGCGCCGCGGCGGCGGTGGCCACCGGCGCGACCGTGGCCATCGGTGCGGGCGCCGGAAGCGCCTGCACTACCGGTTGCGTCGCGGGGGTGGGGGCCGCCGAATGCGTGGAGTGTGTGGACTGGGTCGACGACGAGCCCGGCGTGGTGAGACCGCCGACAACACCGGGGTTGCCATGTCCGACCACGGTCGGGTCGGTGACCGCGCGGTCGTTGCCGTCGGGTACGTGCAGGCCGCTGCCGAGCCAGTCGGTGAACTGGTCGAGCTGGTCACCCACGTGACCGGCGCCCAGGTCGACCTTCATCTCGGAGTTGAAATAGACGCCCTGCGGGCCGATGGCGAAATCCACCGACCACTGCGTGCCGACGAAGATCCCGAGGGGATCGCCGCCCGCGTCGCCGACGCCGTCGAAGGGACCGTTCGCTGCCGGGGTCGCCTGCGATCCGGGCAGGTCGAAGACGCCGGAACCCGGCGCGACGAAACCGTTCGCACCCGGCAGGCCGAAACCGTGCCCGGCCTGACCGAGTCCGTGGCCGGGCAGACCGAAGCCATTGCCACCGGGCGCCTCGACTTCAGCGCCGGGGCGATGGGCCGGGCCCGCGTCCGCACCGGGCAGGCCGATGCCGCCGGGCGTACCGGGCAGGCCGAGGCCGTTACCGGCGGACGTTCCCGGCAGGCCGACGCCGTGCTGGTCCGCGGCACCGGGCGTACCCGGGAGTTCCATGCCGTGCTGGTTCGACGCGCCGCCGGGCAGGCTCGGCAGGCCCATGCCCTGCTGGGTGGACTCGGTGCCGGGCAGCTGGAATCCCGCGTCGGTGCCGTTGTACTCGTCGCCGAACGTCGGCAGGTTCGCGCCGCCGGGGTGGGTGCCGGGCAGGCCGAAGCCGGAATTGCCGTGGGCGACGGGCGAGTTGGCCGCGTAAGGCGAGTTCAGCGGAGCCGGTTCGACGACCGGGTCCGGAAAGGTGATCGTCGGGGAAGGCAGGTCGGCGTCGGGGTCGCTGTTGTGCGCCCAGCCCGCGTTCCTGCTGTCCGCGTGCGAGGAACTGGGGTGCGCCGGGACACCGCCACCGTTCGCGGCCACCAG
Organism: Nocardia suismassiliense; assembly: GCF_900269665.1. Classification (GTDB taxonomy): domain Bacteria; phylum Actinomycetota; class Actinomycetes; order Mycobacteriales; family Mycobacteriaceae; genus Nocardia; species Nocardia suismassiliense. Next base: position 2,369,965 of record NZ_LT985361.1, on the reverse strand, counting down.
TGCGCCGCCGGTGACATACGCGCCCGCCCGTGCTACCCGCGCGACACCCGTGGCCACTCGGTATGCGGTGTCACCCGCGCGCTCGGCTGCCTCGGTGGCGTCGTCATCGAAGGGCAGGTCACGCGTCATAGAAGCTCCATCTCGGGTTTCCAGCAGCCATCCTCACATGCCGGCCAGGCCGAGTGAAGATCACCTAACACTATTTCGGGAAAACCCGACTGTCACATTCTCCAGGACTGTAGAGACTCCACTGGTGGCGAGCAACACAACCCTGCCATCCCGAAAACCAGAACGGAAGCCCCATTTCTGGTGGGTTAACAAACCGTTCGAGGTCGCCGATTCGGCTTTTGACCAGGTCGAATTCTGCCGCACCCGTACCGAGCCACGCACGCGACGACGGGAACCTAAGAGTTCTCTAACGAATGCTCAACAAGTGGTGAAGATCCTTTCCCTACCGTCGATTTCGTCGGACCAGCCGGGCCGGCAGCATCGATCCGAAGGAGTCACCCTCATGACCGCATTCACCGGACGCCGCATCGCGGCAGTGCTCAGCGGGACCACGCTCACCGCCGCCGTGGTCGCGGGCATGGCGGGCGCCGCATCGGCGCAGCCGGGACCGCCGCCCCCGCCCCCGGCTCCCGGCCTCGTCCAGGTCGATCCGGTCGCACCTGGCGAACCCGTCATCTGCACCCCGATCGATCCGAGCGAGCCGGTGGTGATCACCCGCGGCGAAGGACCGGACGGCCCGTGGGTCACCATCGAACGCGAACTGCCGCCCGGCGCCGTCCCCGCGGTCCCGATCGCGCCCATGCCCGCGATCCCGGCCGACGACGTGCCCGGCACCCCGGCCGAGATCGTGCCCGGCGCCCCGGGCGAGCCGGGGTGCGTCGTCGCGAGCGTGCGCTGACCGGGACTAATGTTGATCCATGACCGGACACCGGATCTTGGTCGTGGACGACGAGGTTCGCGTGCTCGCCTCGCTACGACGCGGGTTGGAACTCTCCGATTTCGAGGTGGTGACCGCGAGCGACGGCGCCGAGGCGCTGTCGATGGTGCGTACCGCGGCACCCGACGCCATGGTGCTGGACGTGAACATGCCGACCCTGGACGGTGAAGGCGTGGTCACCGCGTTGCGCGCGATGGGCAACGACATTCCGATCTGCGTGCTCAGCGCGCGCAGCGCGGTGACCGACCGCATCGCCTGCCTCGAACGCGGCGCCGACGACTACCTCACCAAACCCTTCGACCTCGGCGAGCTGGTCGCCCGGCTGCGAGCTTTGCTGCGCCGCCGGGTGACCCCCGCCGAACGTCCCGGCACCCAGGTGCGGATCGGTCAGGTGCAGATCGACCTGGCCGGGCACCGGGTGCTGGCCGCGGGCACCCCGGTCGACCTGACCAAACGAGAGTTCGAGGTACTCGCCTTGCTTGCCGAACATCCGGGCATCGTGCTCGGTCGCGAGCAGATCCTTTCCGCCGTATGGGGTTACGACTTCGCCACCGACACCAATGTGGTCGATGTCTTCGTCTCGTATCTGCGGCGCAAGCTCGAGGCGCCGGGCGCGCCACGGGTGGTGCACACCGTGCGCGGAGTCGGCTTCGTCCTACGGGAGCAGCCGTGAAACGTTCACCGTCGCTGCGTACCCGGGTGGCGCTGGTATCCGGGGTCGTCGCCGCGCTCGTCGCGCTCACCCTGACCATCACGTTCGCCGCGTTGCTCAACGCGACCGGCGAGCGGCAGTTGGACGAGACCGTTTCGTCGATGGCGGTAAGGGTTGCGCCGCCGTTCAAAGGTGCTCCGGCGGAGCCACTTCCGCCGCCGTACCCGGGGGTGCAGGCACCTGGGGCACCGCCGCAGGTGGATGCGCCGCCGGGCCCACCGCCCTATGCGGAAACCCCTTCGCCCCCACCATCTGTCGCGTCGCCGTACTCGGAAACGCAGCCCTCAGTGGACGCCCGCTCGCCTTCGGTTGCCGATGTCCCCGAATACTCGGTGCCCGGCGTGCCCAGCGACGCGGCGGTGACCCGGGTCGACGGCCTGCCCGGGGTCCTGGTGTCGCTCGATCCGAACCGCGACGTGGTCGCCTCGGCCATCCACCGCAGTCAGCTCATCGGCCTCGGCATCGGGGTCGCCGGTGCCGTCGTCGCCGCCCTGCTCGGCTGGTTGCTGGCCGGTTACGCCGCGCGACCGCTGCGCACGCTGGCCACCGCGACGCACGGCATCGACACCCTCGAGGAGCTCCCGCCGCTGTCCGGCCGCGGCGCCAAGGAGACCGAGGAGCTCTCCGACGCCATCACGCGCATGCTCGCCCGGCTGGAGGCCGCGCACCGCGCCACCAACCACGCCCTCACCAGCGCCCGCGATTTCGCCGCCGTCTGCGCCCACGAACTACGCACGCCACTCACCGCCCTGCGCACCGACCTACAAGTGCTGGCCACCAAGGAGATTCCCGCCGACCAGCGCGGCACCATCCTCAACGAGGTGCTCTTCGCCGAACAACAGATCGAGAACACCCTCACCGATCTGGAACGGCTCGCCGTCGGCGAACTCACCGAGCCCGACATCTTCGAACCCTTCGACCTGTGCGAAACCCTGGACCGCGCAGCACAAGACGCGCAACGCCGACACCCCGGCGTCCGCATCGAACTAATCGAATGCGAGCCCGTCACGGTGACTGGCCTCCCCGGCGGCCTCATGTTGATCGTCACCAACGCCGTAGCCAACGCCGTCCAGCACGGTCACGCCGACACCGTCACCATCACCGTCCGCCCCGCCCCCGACGACACGGTGGAGATCCTCATCGACGACGACGGAACCGGCATCCCGGACACCTTGTGCCCCAAGGCCTTCGACCGGTTCGTCAAAGGACCGGGCTCCCCGGGCTCGGGACTGGGTCTCGCGCTGGTGCAGCAACAAGCCGAATTGCACTCCGGCACAGCCAAACTCGCCAAGAGCCCGGCAGGTGGCGTACGCCTCCAGGTCCGGATCGCCGTGCAGCCCGCAGGCTGAGTTCGGTCGATCCGGTCCCGGAGCGGGGCGGGCCCTACTTCCCCTTCGGCTTATCCGACGCGGCGTCCGAAGAGAGCGCGGCCACGAAGGCTTCCTGCGGGACGTCGACGCGGCCGATCGTCTTCATCCGCTTCTTGCCTTCCTTCTGCTTCTCCAGCAGTTTGCGCTTACGGCTGATGTCGCCGCCGTAGCACTTGGCGAGCACGTCTTTGCGGATGGCGCGGATGTTTTCGCGGGCGATGATGCGCGAGCCGATGGCGGCCTGGATGGGCACCTCGAACTGCTGGCGCGGGATGAGTTCGCGCAGCTTGCTGGTCATCTTGTTGCCGTAGGCCTGCGCGGCGTCCTTGTGCACGATCGCGCTGAACGCGTCCACCGCCTCACCCTGCAGCAGGATGTCGACCTTCACCAGCGCCGCGTCCTGCACGCCCGACTCTTCGTAGTCGAGGCTGGCGTAGCCGCGGGTGCGCGACTTCAACGAGTCGAAGAAGTCGAAGATGATCTCCGCCATCGGCATGGTGTAGCGCAGCTCGACGCGGGTCTCGGACAGGTAGTCCATGCCGCCGAGCTCGCCGCGGCGCGCCTGGCACAGCTCCATGATCGAGCCGATGAACTCACTCGGCGAGATGACGGTGCACTTCACCACCGGCTCGAAGACGTGGCGGACCTTGCCCTCCGGCCAGTACGACGGATTGGTGACGACATGCTTGGTGCCGTCCTCCATCTCTACGGTGTAGACCACGTTGGGCGCGGTGGAGATCAGGTCGAGGTCGAACTCGCGTTGCAGCCGCTCGCGGGTGATCTCCATGTGCAGCAGGCCGAGGAACCCGCAGCGGAAGCCGAAGCCCAGTGCCACCGAGGTTTCCGGCTCGTAGGTCAGAGCGGCGTCGTTGAGCTGGAGCTTCTCCAGTGCGTCGCGCAGGTCCGGGTAGTCGGAGCCGTCGACCGGGTAGAGACCGGAGTACACCATCGGGCGCGGCTCGCGGTAACCGGTGAGCGGCTCGGTCGCACCGTTGCGCATGGCGGTCACCGTGTCGCCGACCTTCGACTGGCGCACATCCTTCACGCCGGTGATCAGGTAACCCACCTCGCCGACACCGAGACCCTGGGTCGGCTTGGGCTCCGGCGACACGATGCCGATCTCCAGCATCTCGTGCGTGGCGCCGGTGGACATCATCTTGATCTTCTCGCGCGGGGTGAGCTTGCCGTCCACCACGCGCACATAGGTGACGACACCGCGGTAGGTGTCGTAGACCGAGTCGAAGATCATCGCGCGGGCGGGCGCGTCCGGGTCGCCGACCGGGGCGGGCACCGTTTTGATGACCTCGTCGAGCAGTTCGGTCACGCCGACACCGGTCTTGCCCGAGACCCGCAGCACGTCATCGGGGTCGCAACCGATGATGTGCGCGATCTCGGCCGCATAGCGGTCGGGGTCGGCGGCGGGCAGGTCGATCTTGTTGAGCACCGGGATGATCGTCAGATCCTTGTCCAGCGCCAGGTACAGGTTCGCCAGCGTCTGCGCCTCGATCCCCTGCGCCGCGTCGACCAGCAGCACCGCGCCCTCGCAGGCCTCCAGTGCGCGCGACACCTCGTAGGTGAAGTCGACGTGGCCCGGCGTATCGATCAGGTGCAGCACGTAATCCGTGCCGTCCACCTGCCACGGCAGCCGCACGTTCTGCGCCTTGATGGTGATGCCGCGCTCACGCTCGATATCCATCCGGTCCAGATATTGGGCGCGCATCTGCCGCTCCTCGACCACACCGGTCAGTTGCAGCATCCGATCGGCCAGCGTCGACTTCCCGTGATCGATGTGCGCGATGATGCAAAAGTTCCGGATCCGAGACGGATCGGTGAACGTCGTGTCGGCGAAGCTGGCGGGCACTCCACTCCTCATGGGTATCGGCAAACTGTCCTCTATCGTCCCATGAGCAGTACGAAGCTCCCGCCATCGGTGTGGCGAACCTCGAGATCCCGGCTGCAAGAGCCCGCTGTTTCCCGGTCGGGAGCAGCCGGTGGGTGAGCAATCCCGGGAACGTCGGTGGCTCATCGTAGAGTTAGGCCATGCCAGGCCAACCGCTGAAATCAATCCAGATCGAGGGATTCACCTCGATCAGATCGGCGACGGTCGAGCTTCGGCAACTGAACATTCTGGTCGGCGCGAACGGTGCGGGGAAGAGCAACTTCGTCCAAGCGCTCGCCCTGCTCGGACGAATTGTCGACGGTGAACTCGGCCTGTTCGTTGGACTCAACGGCGGCGCTTCGGCGCTGCTCACCGACGGCGACGGCACCTCCCGGATTCGTTTGGAGCTCGACGCCGATCCCAACTCCTACGAGGCCGTCCTCGTCCCCGCAGCGAACGACGAACTGATCTTCGAAACCGAGGTCGTCTACTACCACGAGCCGAAATACGATCGCCCGTACAGCAAGTCGCTGGGTCATGGTCATCGCGAGACCCGACTGGCCACGGAAACCGGTGGCCCACGGGGTGGGATAGCCAAGTATGTGTTCGCGTTGCTCGAGGGCTGCAAGGTCTTCCATTTCCACGACACCAGTGCTGATGCTCCGGTCAAGCGGACGGTGTCCACTGCGGACAACCTGACTCTGCGTCCGGATGCAGGCAACCTGGCCGCGTACCTGTATCGCCTGCAGACCAGCGATGCCGCCGCCGACCAGGCGGCCTATCGCCGCATTGTCGGGGCGATCCAGTTGGTGGCGCCGTTCTTCCGGGATTTCGTGCTGCAACCCGAGAACAACGATCGCATCCGGCTCCGATGGCAGCAGCAGGGCTCGGACGCCGTCTTCTCTGCCAACCAGATGTCGGATGGCACGCTTCGGTTCGTCTGTCTGGCTACGCTGCTGCTGCAGCCGGAGTTACCCGCGCTCGTCGTCTTGGACGAGCCCGAACTCGGACTACATCCCTTTGCCATCGTGCAGCTCGCGAACCTACTGCGGCAGGCCGCGTCTCGAAGCCAAGTCCTGATCGCCACCCAATCGGTCACCTTGATGAACCAATTCGAGGTCGACGACCTGATTGTCGTGGAGCGCAGAGCCGGCGGATCGACCTTCTCGCGTCCGGACGCCGCTGAGCTGGAGGCGTGGCTGGCGGAGTATTCCTTGGGCGAGCTGTGGGAGAAGAACCTGCTCGGCGGTCGGCCCGCCAGGGAGGACTTCGACCAGGCATGACGACCAGCTATCACCGCCTGCACTTCCTGGTCGAAGGGCAGAGCGAGGAGATCGTCGTCAACAATGTGCTCGCGCCTTATCTCGCTGACAGCGGCTGGACGGTGACCAAGTCGATCGTCACCACGAAACGCCCTGCGGGCGGCCCCAATCACCGCGGTGGTGTCAGCTGCTGGTCCAAGGTCGACCGCGAGATCAAACTGCTGCTGCGGGATTCGAGCATCGAGATCCTGACGACCCTGTTCGACTTCTACGCCTTCCCACCGGACGCTCCCGGTATGGCGGACATTCCGCCCGGCCTCGCACCCCATGACCGGGTGGCACACGTCGAAACCTCCCTCGCCGCAGCCGCCGCCGATCGCCGATTCGTGCCTCATTTAATCCTGCACGAACTGGAGACGTGGGTGTTCGCCGCCGCAGAGCAGGTCGGCTGCCTGCTCCCAGGACTGACCGAGCGATTGCTCGAGGACGTTCATCTGGCGGGCGGTCCCGAATTCGTCAACGACGGTCCGGACACCGCACCGTCGAAGCGGATCCTCAACTATTGCCCGCAGTACTCGAAAACGAACGACGGCCCACTGGCGATAGCGGACCTCGGCATCGAGGAGCTACGGAGCCAGTGCCCTCACTTCGACAGTTGGCTCGAAGGGTTGCGCGACCGGCTGCCGTGAGGGGTGCGCACAAAGTGGGCGCTCACACACCTGGTGTCGGTTTGTTATGAACGCGAATCCGCGCGTTAGCCGGTTCGTCCCTGGTCGCGAAGGTCCTGGCTGGAACTGGTCGTTCGGTCCGGCATTGGGCGCCCGGATCGGGGCGGGGATGGGGGTCGCGGCGCGCGTGAGAAGACGGCGGTGCGCCGTTATATTGCGAATATGGCCCGAAGTTGGAACTCCCTCGGCAAGCAGCTCGGACTTATCGCTAAGGAGCAGGGTCCCAAGCTCGTCAGGCAGCAGGGGCCGCGGCTGGTGGAGCGGCTGGTCGGGTCGTTGAGTCAGCGGCGCACGCCTGCGGTGAAGGTGCGCCCGACCGCGTCGACTCCGGTGCCGACGGCCGAGCGGGCCCGGCAGATCGTGTACTCGCCGCAGTTGGACGGGCGGGCCGATCCGGGCGAGATCGTATGGACCTGGGTGCCGTTCGAGGAGGATCCGAGCAACGGCAAGGACCGGCCGGTGCTGGTGGTCGGGCGCGACCGCAGGACCCTGCTCGGGTTGATGCTGTCGTCGAAGGCGGACCGGGCGCGCGACCCGAACTGGGTCGGGATCGGCAGCGGCAGTTGGGATCCCGAGGGCAGGCCGAGCTGGGTTCGGCTGGACCGGGTGCTCGACGTGCCAGAGGCAGGCATCCGGCGCGAGGGAGCCATCTTGCCCCGCAAGTCGTTCGACCTTGTCGCCCACCGGTTGTGCGCCGAATACGCCTGGCACTGAATCGATTACGGTGATCGCATCGTCCTGCAACACTGTTCCGCGGAATAGCGGAGAGCCCATCGGCACCCCTCGGCGCCGATGGGCTCTCGGATCGACTCAGGACAGCACGTTGCGCGAGCGACCGAACAGCAGGCCGTACACCAGCGCGCCGAGCGCACCGCCGATCAGCGGGAACACCACGAAAGCCCAGACCTGCCCCATCGCGCCGTCCTGATAGGGGGCGACGGCGAGGCTGCGCGCGGGGTTGACGGAGGTGTTGTCCACCGGGATCGAGATCAGGTGGATGACCGCCAGCGTGACACCGATCGACAGGCCGGCCAACGGCACATCGGAGAGCTGGTCGGTCGAGGCGAGCACCACGAACACCAGCAGCGCAGTCAGCATCACCTCGATGATGATCATCGCGGCCAGCCCGTATCCGTTCTGCAGGACGACCTCACCAAGCGGGCCCTTTTGCGCCGAAGGGCTGTGCGGACCCCAGCCGTTCGCGCCGAGTCCACTGGCCTCACGGTCGTAGGACGGCAGATTCTTCGCCAGCGCGAACAATACGAGCCCGGCCAGGAAGCCACCGATCAATTGCGCGATCCAGTAACCGACCGCGGTGACCACACTGATTCTGCCGAGCAGCAGATGACCGACCGTCACGGCGGGATTCACGTGGCAGCCGGAGATCGGCCCGATCGCATAAACAAGAAACAACAGTGAAAGTCCGAAGGCCAGCGCCACGCCCAGCGCGCCGACCCGATCCCCCGCGAGTACCGCCGTCCCGACACCGCCCATGACCAGGACGAACGTGCCGAGCGCCTCCGCTCCCCACTTCTTGCTGTCGGGAATCGGCCCGTACTCGGCGACTTCTTCCACAACTTCTTGAGCCGTTGGAGACATCTGTCCACCTTCCGCGTTCCAGACGTATAGCTATTGCCAGCCGTGGTGTCGCTCAGAAAACAGTGCCGTTCAAGATCAACGGGTTGCACTCGGGACGCTACGCCAGACGTGTGGTCTCTACAACGACCTCGGCACCGATGAGCCTGCACGGCCGCCGCGGCACGCGGGGCGAGGTCGGCGCAGCGTCCCGGTCGACGGTGCTGATTTCGTGCCCCGAGCGGCGGCTGGTATTCTCGACCTTCGGCGTTGCGTTACCCGTTTATCGAGGGTGCGACGCACGCGCAGGAACTTTTCCAGCACAGACCACTCAGCGACAGGAACACGAGGAAACAGGCGTGGCCAACATCAAGTCCCAGTTGAAGCGGATCCGTACCAACGAGGAAGCGCGCAAGCGTAACCAGTCGGTGAAGTCCTCGCTGCGCACCGCGATCCGCAGCTTCCGGGAAGCTGCCGCGGCCGGCGACAAAGAGAAGGCCGCCGCGCAGCTCCAGACCGCGAGCCGCAAGCTCGACAAGGCTGCCTCGAAGGGCGTCATCCACGCCAACCAGGCCGCCAACAAGAAGTCGGCCCTCGCGCTGGCTCTGAACAAGATCTGATTCCCCGGTACCGATCCGGTACCGCATGCTTCTGACGCAGCCGCCGTGGCCTCGACGACCACGGCGGCTTTTGTCGTACCCATACCCGGTCAGCGCCCTGTTCGGCGGCGAGGATTCTGGATCGGCCCACAGCCTGTCGGAGGTTCCAGCTACCATTCGGCGCATGGTTACCGTTTACGCCAATCAGACTGTGGTCCGTGGCGAGGATCTGCCCGACGTGATCCGGGCCGCCGAGGTCCTGGGCATCGGGGTGAAGATCGAGAACGTGATGGTTCCCATCGACGAGGAGGGCTCGTACTCGTTGGAGTGGGTTGTCACGCGTGACGACGAAGTACCCGTGTACGACGACTGGGAGGGCCGATACGAGGAGTCGGAGGAAGAGGACGAGGAGCTAGTGCTCAGCTCGGTGGAGTGAGTTCCGCCGAGGGCGTGCGATCGACCAACGGCGCCGGATCGGCCATGAGCCGGTCCAGCGCCGTCTGCGAATCCGCATCGGCCGCCCGATAGATGATGATGCGCTGGTCCGGATCCTGCACCGGCATCAACACCTCGTAATTGACCACCAGCCGCCCGACGACCGGGTGCCGCAGCGGTTTGGCGCCGCGGCCCTGCACCCGCACGTCGTGCCTGACCCAACCCTGCTCGAACTCCGCGCTGCGTGCGGTGAACTCCGCGATCAGCTCACCGAGCACCTGGTCGTCGGGATGGGCCGCCCAGGCCGCGCGCAGGTCCGCGACACCCTCGCGGATGATGCGCTCCCGCTCCACGTAGAAGTCGCGCATGCTCGGCTCCATCAGGCACAGCCACATGGAGTTGCGCTGACGCGGCGGCACCGTGTCGAAGTCGATGATCAGCCGCGACATCTCCCGATTCCAGGCCAGGATGTCGTAGCGGTGGTTGATGAGCATCGCCGGTAGCGGCGACAGATCGTGCACCAGCATGGCCAGCGCGGGCGCGGGTACGGTGGCCGGCTTGCCGGCATTCGGCTGCCGCTGCTGCGCCAGATCGAACAGGTAGGCGCGTTCGTCGGCGTTCAGCCGCAGCGCCCGTGACAACGCCTCCAGCACGTCGGCGGACGGACGCAGGCCGCGTCCCTGCTCCAGCCGGACGATGTAGTCGGTACTGACCCCCGCCAGCTCCGCGACCTCCTCGCGCCGCAGCCCCGGCGTGCGCCGCGCCTGTCTGCGCGGCGGTAACCCGAGGTCACCGGGTCTCAGTCGCTCTCGGCGGTCGCGCAGGAAGGACGCGAGTTCCTGGGTGGGATTCGTGGCGCTCGCAGGCCTGCGGGCGCCGCCGGGGCCCGAGTTCGCGCCGTCTGTCGCGTTCACCATTCCGGTCATCACCGTCGATATTACGGCTGCCTAGGACTGGCTTTCCCAGGAAAAACCTTCCCTTACCCCTCCGGTCGCACCGCTGAAGACTGGGTTTCCTCACCACTGCAGCACCAACGACAAGGAGCTGGACATGTCCGGAGTCCGTACCCTCGACACCTACCGGCTGCTCGGCCGCTCCGGTCTTCGGGTGTCTCCGCTGTCCCTCGGCACGATCACCTTCGGCGCCGACTGGGGTTGGGGCGCCGATAAGGACGAGGCCCGCAAGATCTTCGACACCTATCTCGACCGCGGCGGAAACTTCATCGACACGGCGAGCCAGTACACCAACGGCACCTCCGAGCAACTTCTCGGCGAATTCACCGCGGACAATCGCGAAAGCCTGGTGCTGGCAACGAAATACACCATGCTGCGGCGCCCGGGTGACCCCAATTCCGGTGGGAACCACCGCAAGTCGATGTTCGCCTCGGTCGAGGCGAGCCTGCGCAAACTGAACACCGACTACATCGATCTGCTCTACTTGCACGCCTGGGACTTCATGACTCCCGTCGACGAAATCCTGCGTGGCATGGACGATCTCGTGCGTTCGGGCAAGGTGCTCTACGTCGGCATCTCCGATGCGCCGGCCTGGCAGGTGGCCCGCATGCAGACCATCGCCGACCTACGTGGCTGGTCACCGCTGATCGCATTGCAGATCGAATACAGCCTGATCGAGCGGACCGTCGAACGCGACCTCATCCCGATGGCTCGCGAGCTCGGCCTCGGCGTGATCCCGTGGTCACCGCTCGGCAGCGGTGTGCTCACCGGCAAATACACCCGAGACGACCTGGATCACCAAAGCGAGGGTGCGGTCGAGGGCACTCGCAAGAACGTCGCGGCCGCGCAGGGCGCGCTCACCGAGCGCTCGCTGTCCATCGCCGACGTGGTCAAGGATGTCGCCACCGAGCTGGGCAAGACGCCCGCGCAGGTCGCGCTGGCCTGGACGCTGCGCAATCCCGGCGTGACCTCGCCCATCATCGGTGCCCGCACCGCCGCCCAACTGGAGGACAACCTCGGCGCGCTCGAGGTCGAATTCGACTCCGCGCAACTGGCCCGGCTCGAGCAGGCCAGCGCCATCGAACTCGGTTTCCCGCACGACATGCTGGCGCGGCCGATGACCCGCGGCGTCGTCTCCGGCGACCTGAAGATCGAAGCCCGCGCCTGAGCAATCGGTGCACGCGGCGGTGCGGGCACGGCTTGCGCCGCCGCGTGCGGCTGTCCTATGCTCGGCGCCGCGACATCCTGTCGCCGTAAGCGTTCACGTCAACCAACGCACCGGCCCCGCCGATCCGGCGGTGCCGTTGCCTGACGAACACTTACGGAGCGACGATGAACTCTCGCAACACTTTCGGCAAGCTGCCCGCCCGGTATTCCGCAGTGATTCTGCCGATGCTGCTGTCCATTCTCATGACCTGCATCGTGTCCCTGATCAGCACGCTGATGAGCGACGGCCTGGCGGTCGGCGTCTGGTTGCGGTCCTGGGCGGTGTCCTGGCCCATCGCCTTTCCGACGTTGCTGCTCGTGCTGCCGCTCGTCCGCAAAGTCACGGCCGCCCTGGTCCAACCTCCGCAGCAGGCCTGACGCGCACTTTCCGGCAGTGCGATGAAATTCCGCGGTTCGGGTCGTCAGTAACGGTGACGACACCGAACCCGGAGGACACAGTGGACCGAGATCAGATCCAGGCGTGGGTAACGGCCGAAAGGCTCTCGCTGGCCGACTTCTTCGACGGCCTCGACGAACACGAATGGCAAGTGGAATCACTGTGTGCCGGCTGGAACGCGCATCAAGTGCTGGCCCACGTCTCGCTGTCCAGCAAGGTCAGTCTGCGGGAAACGCTGGTGGGGGTCATCAAGGCCCGTGGCGATTGGGATGGGATGACCGACAAGCTGGCTCGCGATCGCGCTGCTCGGTTCACGCCCGCCGAGTTGATCGCACAGGTGCGTGAGTCGGCCGGATCGACGCACCGGGCGCCCGGGGCGAGTCCGATAGATCCGTTGGTGGACATGATGATTCACGGGCAGGACGTCGCGCGGCCGCTCGGCCGGGTGCGGGAGATGCCCCTCGAGCAGGCGTGCGCGGCGCTCGAACATGTGCGGAACAATATTTTCTACGGTTCGCGCAAGCGGTTGCGTGGGATTCGGCTGGTTGCCACCGACGTGGAATGGGCGGGTGGCGATGGGCCCGAGGAGATCCGGGGGCCGATCAGTGACCTGCTGCTTGTCGCCACGGGGCGGAAGGCGGGGCTTGCGGCGTTGACCGGGCCGGGGGTCGAGCGAGTTACTGCCGCTATGTGAGGGTCGGCACCGTTGTTACATTGCTCTTGCCGCACAGGCTATTTCGGCACACCGGCCGACATAGACCGTAGCGGATGGCTTCGGGCAAGCCGGTGCAGCTCACTCAGTTGACGCAGGGGATGGTGTCGCCGGTGATGGTGGTAGCGACCGGTGCACCGACATCCGGTGTGGGCGTTGCGGTTCCGGCGAGCGGGTCGGTGGTCGGCAGCGTCGGCGGGCGTGTCGATTTGAACAGCGCGACGCTGGGGTCCGAATCGCCGAACGCGGCGCGGACCTCGCGGCGGATGGCCGCCGGGTCGATGATGTTGACGTCCTGACCGTCGATGGTGTCGTAGCGCAGCACGGGCAGGGTACGGAATTCGACGGCCGGGCTCTCGGATGAACCGAGGGTGCGCAGGAAGTCGGTGATGTTCCAGCCGTCGGACAGCACGATATTGCGGTGGGCGACGTCCATCAGTGCGGACAGCTTGCCGACATCGGTGAAGGTGCCGGCCTTGCGCAGATCGAGGGCCACCGAGGTGAGGAAGGCCTGCTGGCGGTGGGTTCGATCGAGGTCGCCGTTCTCCAGGCCGTGCCGCTGCCGGACGAACGCCAGCGATTGCGCCGGATCTAGTCGCTGCCTGCCGGCGGGGAAATCGGCGCCGGAGTAGTAGCTGTCATTCACCGGTTTGTTGAGGCAGACATCGACTCCGCCCAACGCCTTGGCCAAGTCGTAGAAACCTGCCAGGGTGACCTCGCCGAATCGATCGATCGGCACGCCGGTCAGGTCGCGCACTGCCTGCACGATCGAGGCTCGCCCCGCCTCGCGCCCCGCACGCTCGAGTGCCTTGCTGTCGGTCACGCCCTGACTGATCAGTTCATCCTGCACAGCCGCCTTCTTCAGACCGTAGGCTTCCTTGATCTTCACGTTGGTGTAGCCGGGGATGCCGGCGACCTTGACGTAGTCGTCACGCGGAATCGACACGGCCACAATCTTTTTCATGTCGGCGGGGATGTGCACCAGGATCAGCGTGTTCGCGTTGTACCCGCCCTCTTCGCCGTCGCCTGCGTGCAGCTGGTCCAGGATCTCTTTCGGCAGGTCGTTCCCGGCCTGATCCTTGCGAGTGTCCAGGCCGATCAGCAGCACGTTGGTATCACCGGCCAGCGACCTCGGTGCATCCACACCCAATGCCGCCGACCTGGTGAACCCTCGGTCGAACCGCCCCTCGGTCGCCCATCCGACCGCGGTGCCCGCGAGCACCGCCATCGACACACCACCGGCCAGTACCTTCAGCGCGGTTCGCCCCACTCGGCGCTCCGGACGACGATGCGCGCCACCCTGCGGCCGACCGCGCCGTAGGCGGCCCCGCCGGGAATCCTCGACCGGAAAGACCGGTGCTGTTCGTTCGTCCATAACCGATTCCAGTTTGACACGAACGATTAGCCGACAATTGGCTCGATTCTTGGCGAAACCGCTGGCCAGAACGTCGCAGGTGGACTCGAAGCCGCCTCGGTGGTGCCGATCCGGGACCGGACAAACCTCATCTGACGTTGCGATCTGAGATTACAGCCGGGCCCGGATGGCTGCCGTCTTTCGCTCGGCAGCTCTCCCGATCCGACTGATTGAGTTCTCGGCCACATGTGCCACAGCACACATCCAGCATCTCGATTTTCTCGGCCGACCTGCTCGCGAACTCCCCTACTCGACGGCCAGCGGACCGAGGATGTGCGGCGTCGCGGACCTGCACTTCCTTGATCTCGCACAGCCAGCCGTCGACGTGCAGCAGCATGTCGTCGAAGACGTCCTCGTCGGCGCGTTCGGCGAGGCCGAGGCCAGCGACGGTGGCAGCTCGTGGATCAGCCTGCGGCGTGCAGATCCAGGATTTGGGTGAGGGCGTGTTCGAGGGCGTAGTTGGCGTCCGCAGCGCCGCCCTTGACGTCGGCGTTCAGGGCCGCGACCACCTGGAGGGCGGAGCCGATGGTGGTGGGGTTCCAGTTTCGGGCCTGTGCTTGGGCCTTCTTGACTTTCCAGGGTGGCATGCCCAGTTGCTGGGCGAGTTTGAACGGGTCGCCGCGCCCTGCGGAACCGACGCGGGCGATGGTGTGTACGGAGTCGGCCAGGGCGTCGGCGAGCAGGACATGGGGGACGCCGCGGTCGTTGGCCCAACGCAGCGCCTCCATCGCGCCGGGGCGGTCGCCGGCGACGGCGAGCTCGGCCACGTCGAAACCGGACACCTCCGCCCTGCCTGAGTAATAACGGTGCACGGCGGCGACATCGATCTTGCCGCCGGTATCGGAGACCAGCTGCGAACAGGCCGCGGCGAGCTCGCGCAGTTCGGATCCGACGGACTCCAGCATCGCCTGCACCACGTCGCCCGCGACACGTACTCCGGCGTTGCGGAATTCGCCGCGCACGAACTCCACGCGTTCGGCCGCCTTGGTCACCTTGGCGCAGTCGTGCACCACCGCACCGGCTTTCTGCAGCGCGGGCACCAAGGCCTTGGCCCGTCCACCACCCGAATGCAGTACCACCAGCACCACGCCCTCGGGCGGATCACCGGCCGCAGCGGTGATCACCGCGACCGCGTCTTTGCCCGCCTCGGCCGCCGACTCCAGGATGATCACTCGGTCCTCGGCGAACAGCGACGGACTCAACAGCTCCGCCAGTTCGGCCGTGCTGGCGTCACCCGCCCGCATCCGATCGACCGGCACCGCATCGGCATCCGGCGCGAGCGCACGCACCTGCGCGGTCACCTCCGCCACCGCCCGCTCGACCAGCAACTCCTCGTCCCCCAACATCAGGTGCAGCGCAGGACGCTCGGTCATGACATCACCTCGCCGACGCTCGCCTCCGCCACACGCATACGCGCGCCGGTTCGATGGTCCTCTCGCTGACGCTCGCTGCGCTCGGTCACGGCAGCGATCCTACGGTCCCCCACCGACACCCCCACCCCGCAGGTTCCGCGTGTTCTCGTCACGGCGACCCGTCGAAGCGCTGCGCTGCTTTCCAGGTGGCGAGGCCGTCGCGGATCGCGCGGGACCTTCGAAGAAGACGACTGGGAGCCGCCGCGGCGGCTGCGTCCACCATTCGAGCGTGCCGATCGAACTCGCTACGCAGCAGTTTCTCCTCGATCGCCCGGGTGACGAACACCGCCAAGGTGACGCCGTCGTCCTCGGCGGCCAGCTCCGCCGCCGCGAGCAGATCGGCAGGTAGCCGCATGTTCACGGGTTTTGTCACGCTTCCTAATCTATTGATGCCCACACCTGGCGTGTGCCAATTTGCCTTGCGGCACAGGAAACTCATCGCGAGGTCACCATCCGCAGCTCCCGCCGTCCACCCAGGATCAGCACGTCTCCTCGCTGGTCTGTACGCACCACATTTGTGCCTAGTGCGGATAGCTCCGTGAGGATTCCGGGGTTCGGATGTCCGAAGGTGTTCTCGGTGCCGACGCTGATCACGGTCAGCCGCGGTCGTACTGCGGCGAGGAATTCCTTTGTGGTGGTTCGGGATCCGTGGTGTGGGAGCTTCAAGATGTCTGCCTGTAGTGAGATACCGGTTTGCAGTAGTGCACGTTGCGCGGGCGCTTCGATGTCTCCGGTGAGCAGGATTCGTCCCGCTGGGGTGGTTGCCGCTAGGACGATCGAGCGGTCGTTGGCTTCTTCGGCTTCGGCGCCGGGGGTTGGTCGTAGTCCATCCACCGCGGGGGCGAGGACCTCTAATTCGACTGTGCCGAAACGAAATAGCTGTCCGGCCGACAACTCCATGATCGGGATCTCCGCGTCCTCGGCAACACCTACTACGTGTGCAAGCCCTTCGCCGTGTCCTCTCCGCTGCGCCGCTTTGCTCGGCGGTGACTGGCGATCAGCTGACGCCGGCCGAGCATCTCCGGTGGTCGACGCACCGCGGGTACCCGGTTGCACCGCATCGAGCTCATGCGCCCCCACCGCCACGGCGGCCACGGTACGTCCGTCCAGCGCGCCGTTGATGCCGCCGATGTGGTCGGCGTGGGGATGCGTCAGCACGAGTAGCGGGATTCGCGATATATGTAAGCGGTCCAAACAGTTTCGGATCGGCCGTGGCTCCGGCCCGACATCGATGACCACCGCGATGCCGTCACCGAGCGACAGTGCGAGCCCATCACCTTGACCGACATCGCAGGCAGCCAGCACCCAGCCCGACGGTGGCCAGCCGGGATGCCAGATCCGCACCGGGATCAGCACCACTGCCACGCCGAACGCCACGGTCAGGAGCACCCTGCGGATGGCGGCGAATCGCAACGCGATGACGACCGCGGCGACAGCTATGAGGGCGGCGATTCCGCCGAACACTCCACCTGGCACCCCGATGGAGGCGCCGGGCACGTCGGCCGCGCGTTCGGCGACGAACAGCAGCCACCACATCGGCGGGGCAGCACAATGCAGCACAAGTTCGGCAAGCGGCGACCAGAGGCAGGACAGCACCGCGCCGAGCGCCCCGATGATCGTTATCGGCGCAATGACCGGCGCTACCAGCACATTCGCGAGAATCGCGACCAAGCTGAGCTGCCCGTCCAGTGCGACCATGAGCGGCGTGGTGACGACGAAAGCACCCGCCGCCACCGCGACGATCTCGGCAGGGATGCGCCGCCAACCCCGCGCGCACAGCCAGTCGGCCCAACTCGGTGCCAGCAGGATCAATCCGGCGGTCGCGCACACCGACAAGGCGAAGCCGACGGAAACCGCGAGCGCCGGCCACACGGCAAGCAGCCCGATTACCGCCGCGCACAGCGCAGGTAGCGCCTGCTTTCGACGCCCGGTTACCAAGGCCAGCAGGGTGATCGCGCCCATCGCCCCGGCGCGCAGCACACTCGGATCGGGCCGCGCGATGATCACGAACAGCACCAGCGCCGCGCCCGCGACCAGCGCACCGGTGCGCGGACCGAGGGTCAGCACCCGCACTACCAGCAGTACCGCGCCGAGCAGGATGGTGAAATTGGCACCGCTGACCACACATAAATGACCCAAACCTGCGACATCGAACTCTTCACGAAGCTCGTCGGGCAGTGCGGAAGTGTCTCCATCGACCAGCGCGGGTAACAACCCGGCTGGCTCCGCGGGCAACGCCCGAGCTGCCGCGGTCGCGAAATCCGTGCGGATCGAATGGGCTACGCGTTGCCACCACGGCAAAGCGCCGACAACCTGCGGTGGCCCCTGAGCCACCAGCGTCGCCACCGTGAGATCACGACCGCGTGGCCGATCGACTCGCGCCTGGAACTCGACGGCCTGTCCGGGCAGCAGCTCCGCCCACACCTCGCCCGACGCCAGCACCACCACCGCGCCACCGGCTCGCACTGTCGTTGCGCCGAGCCGATACTCGTCCAGACTTGCCCGCACAACCCATCGGCTGCCCCCGAACGAACTGCCGCGCACCGGCTTCGGATCGTCGCTGGGCGTCACCACCATCCGCAGCGAAACCCCCGCCACGGCCCGCAGTGGATGCGTGGCCACCCGATGTTCCCGCCACGCCGCGGCCACCGCGAACCCGCCCGCCAGTAGCACCGCGGCCAACGCCACCACCGCAACGGACCGGTGCCGCTCCCCCGGATGCGCCATCGCCGACAGCAGCAGCACCCACAGCCCGATCGCCAGCGCGACCAACGCCACCGCCAGCCACAGCCCGGCCACCCACCCGGCCGTCACCGCCACAATCGTTGCCCCCCAACAACACAACGCCGCGGGCAACAGCCGAGCATCGAGCACCTGCGCTTCGCCATCGGCGTCATCCTGTTCTGCGTCCTGCCCGCGTCCGCCGGGCACCTGCCGCTCACTCCGGTGCACCGCGCTCATACCTTCACCAGCTCGCGCAGCCGGGACAGGCGCGCGGGACCGATGCCGTCGACCTGGCCGAGCTGGGCGACGTCGGTGAAGCGTCCATGGGTGGTGCGCCAGGTGACGATGGCTTTGGCGGTGACCGGGCCGATGCCGGGCAGTGCGTCGAGTTCGGATTCTGTCGCGGTGTTGAGGTCTACCCGGCCCGATGGTGTGGATGGCTGCGCGGATCCGGACGGGGCGGCCGAAGGGCGGGCACCCGAGTTGATGGTCGCGCTGCCGAGTTGCGGCGGGCCGGGATTCGGGCCGGGCGGGCCGACGAGTACCTGGTCGCCGTCGAGCAGTCGCTGGGCCAGGTTGAGTCCGGCGAGGTCGGCGCCGTCTCGTGCACCACCTGCCGCGGCGAGGGCATCGGCGACCCGGGAACCGGCGGGCAGGCGCACCAAACCGGTGCGCTGCACCAAACCGATGACGCTGACTACCAATTCGGCCTCTGCCGACCCTGGTTCGGCGGGCGCCGGTGCGGCACCGGGCGCGGCGGCCGCACTCCGCGGCACCGCACCCGACAAGCGCGCGACGGCGGGGTCCGCGGTCGTCCGCACCGCGGGCACCGGTGGCACGGGCCGGGCCACGGGCCGTTCGCGAAATATCACCACGGCGGCTATCGCCATCGCCACCACGCCGACCAGCAGCAGCGTGCACATGCCCCGGCGTCCCGGATCCAGCCGCATGCCCCGAAAGCGCTCCGGCACAATGCGATCCCGCCATCCGGCGGTGACGGGTTCGTCCAGCCATCCCGGCGAACGCACCTCACCATCGCCCTCATCGTCATCGGACGGCAGCTCTGCCAGATCCCATCGTCCGGGACGCGCGATGCCATCGTGCGAGCGGTCATGCGCCGATTCGCCGAGTCCACCCGACATCCGGGGCGCCGTCGGCAGCGCACTCACCAACTGCGCGCGGCGACCGCCGAGGGGTTGCGCGGCCTCGGCCGCGCCCGCGATTCCCGTCCGGCTGGCGCCGACGCGGCAGGTCAGTGCGCTCATCCGGCGCCGGATCCGTTCGCGTTCGTCCTGTCGTGGCATGAGGGCGACGGTAGTTCCGGGTGGCACCGAAAGATCGTGGCCGACCAGGTAATTCGCCCGCTCTGTTGACAACTGCCGGGGTGTGCACAACTCGCCGACGGCAGGTAGATCGGTCGGGCGTGGCGCTGTGCGAAGTGCAAAACTTGGCCCGTGATCCGATTCCGTTTCGGCTTGGCGCCGTGGGACCGAGTCGGGCCGTGCGGAGATCGGTCCCGGACTCTGCACTGGTTCGCGCTCACCGAAGGCTGGTACTACATCGACCTCGGCGACCACCACCTACTCCGCTTCTCCGACCGCACGACCGAGTTACTGCGCACCCAATCCGGACGACACAAGACTCCGCACGACTGCTACGTCGAGTACTACGTGGCCCGGCTGTGGGAGGACGTCCTCACACTGCTCCCGAACGCACTGGAGCCGGTACCGAACGACCTGGTCGACTTCATCGCCGCCGAAGCCACGGACTGGTCCTGGGCGGATACCCCTGAGGTCGACGCCGCGTCGACCTGGTACGGCGACCGCACGCTCGACACCGGTTACCTGTGGTTCGGCCCGCACCTACGCTGGTGGCGAACCGTCGACGGCAGCGCCGACACCGTCACCGTCGCCTGGCATTACCCGGCGGATCCGGAGAGCGAAATCGAGTTCACCGGACCGCCGACCGGCCGGGTCAGCGTCCCGACCGACGAATTCCGCACGGCCGTCATCGAATTCGATCGCGACCTGCTCGCCGCGATGGCAGCACGCCTGCGCGAATTCGAAAGCTCCGGCCCGCCACCAGGTATCGAGATCGACTCAGCCCAGTTGGCCTACGAACAACACGACCGAGCGCGACGGCTCTCCCGAGCCCTCGACCGCAGACCCGACACGGACTGGTCGGCCGTCCGCGCCGGCGCCCACACCCTCCGCCAATCCGCGCCCGCAGCACGCTGACCCAGCGACCCAGATCCCGCAGCCCGCTGACATCAACGAGGTCGGGTTCCCCAGCATGCTGGCCTCACCAAGGCCAGGTTTCCCCAGCAAACTGACTCATTGCGACCAGATCCCCAGCACATCGACTCACCGCGACCAAATCCCGCAGCCCCACTGACCTACTGCGACCAGATCCCCCACCACACTGACCCGAGCGCGATCAAATCCCGAACCACACTGACCCGAGCGCGATCCCGCAGCACACGGACCTCAGCAAGACCCGTGAGCGGCACACCACGGAGACCCCTTCTCGCACTTCGCCGCAACCATGTACCACTCGCCGATCCGCCGGTTACCGGACGGGACATGACGGCGGCCTCATCCGGCGTGTCGGCGCCCCTATGTCCCGTTCGGCGCAACGAGAGCTAGGCGCAGCCGCCGGGGAGGACTAGGACGCCTACTGCGCCGATGCCGAGGTGGATGCCTAGGGCGGGGCCGAATTCGGCGACGATCAGTTCGCGGATGCCGGGGACGAGGTCACGGAGCTGAGCGGCGACGGTTTGTGCTGCGTCTTCGGCGCCGAGGTGCTGTACGGCTACGGCGGCACCGTCTTCTCCGGCCGCATCGACTGCTGCCGCAACAAGTTTCGCGAATGCCTTGGACCGAGTGCGAACCTTCTCCCGAAGTTCCAGCCGACCCTCGACGATCTGCAGCAGCGGCTTGGTAACCAGCTCGCTGCCGAAAAACGCGGCGGCAGAACTCAATCGGCCACCTCGACGTAACTGTTCGGTGCGGTTCACCAGGATGAACGTGCGCGCGCGACTCGAAGCCGCGACGGCCGTGTCGTACACGACATCCAACGAAGCCCCGCCCTGCGCCCGGCGCGCTGCGGCCAGCACCGGCAGCCCGGTGGCCAGGCCCGCGCCGAGCGAATCGACGAGCCGGACCCGGTCGGCCGCATCCATGTCGCGAACGGCTTGCCGTCCCGCCTCCCACGTTCCGGAGAGCTGACGCGAAATATGCACCGCGACAACACCATCGCCGCCGCTGAGCTCCCAGGCCTGTTCGTAGACGGCGCGGAGCTCACCGGGCGACGCCGCCGAGGTGGTCACGGTGTCGGAGCTGTAGTCGATGTCGATGGGGTCGACGCCCTCGCGGATCGCGCGATCCCCGATCAGCACATGCAGTGGTACGACGGCGATATCGAGCTCGGCGGCGAGTTCGGCAGGGAGGCTGGCGGACGAATCTGTCACGACCACGACGGCCACGGACTACCGAACCTCCTGCAAGGTCTTCACCATCGCGTTGGCCACGGCCGTATGCCCGGCCCAGCCCCAGTGGATGCCGTCCGGGTTCGCGTCACCGGAGAAGATGTTGTCGCGCACCGCTTCACCGAGGTCGACCAGCGGCACCGAGGTCCGCGCCGACCATGCCCGCAACGCCTTGACGGCGGGCTCCCGCCCGGAATGCACGCGTCCGTAGGCCTCGCAGTTGTGCACCGACGGCAGTACCGCGACGAACGGCAGGTCGGGCCGCAAGTGCGCCAACGCTTCCCGCGACTGCTCCAAATAGTCGACGCTCACCTTCGGCGGAAGCGCCACGGGGCGACCGAGTTTCGACAGCTTGGGCTGCAACCAGGTGTAGGTGGCCCGGACGCCGCGGCGCAGCGCCGGCGGCCGCACGTAGCGGATCAGTTCACGCAGCGCGGTCGGCAGCGGCGAGGGCAGCGAGTCCATGCCGCCGACCGCGAACACCACGGCACCGGCGCGCGGCACCGCCGCCCACACCCGAGGATCACCGATCAACGCCCAGTAGGCATCCCGGCAGGTCCAGCCGATCCGCCCGACCACCTCGACATCCCAATCCAGTTCGGCCCCAACAAGGTTCGGCCAGATCCGCGGATGATCCGCGGGCAGCCCGCCCTTGGGCCCGAAGTAGGACAACGAATCCGCGATCACGAGCAGCACGGGCCGCGCGGTCGCCGCCACCTCGGACGAGGCGACAGCGTCGGCAGCAGCGACAACCGACTCGCCCTCCGACGCGGGATCGAGCGTGGCGGATTCCGCAGTAGCCGCGCCCGACTCGGCCGAGGCACCGGACGCTCCCGCATCGGCAGTCGCCACCGAACCGACTGCGGCACTGAGCGGTTCACGAGAGGCACTCGGCTCCGCAATCAGAACCGACGCCTCTGCCGACTCCGCAACGCCCTCAGCGGATGCGTCCGAGACAGTTTCATCGCCGGCAGACGGTGCCGTGGACGAGACAATGCCGGCTACCCGTTCCGGCGGCGGCGGATCAACCGAACTGGCGGGCGCAGAACCCTCGGGTTCCCCGGGCGCCTCCCCCTCCTCCGTGCCCGACTCAGCGGCTTCAGCCTCCACCGCCGGGGGTACCGGGGGCGGGCCGAACAGCGCGTCCGGGATCGAACGTTCCGGTTTGGCCGACGCCTTACGGAACAGTTCGTCCGGCACCTGCCGAATCGGGTCTTCAGAGGACATCCGGGGCCACCTTCGCCGATGCGTTCCACACGTCAAGGCGCCAGCCGGGCTGGTCGATGCTCGGACCGTGACTGCTGAGCTGCACCCAGCTGGTGTTGGCCAGTCCACCGAGGACGGGCCAGTTCGCTGGCGGCAGATCGAGCAGCGCGGCCGTGAGGCCGGCGATCAGCCCGCCGTGCGCCACCAGGATGATAGTCCGGCCGGGCCAGTCCTGCCGTTCGACGAGCAGTTCCCGCACCACCGGCAGTGACCGTGCGCCGACCTCGAGTTTGCTCTCCCCGTTCGGTGGCCGGAAGGTGGCGTCGAGCCGCCAGGCCTTGCGCGCGCCGGGGTAGTCGGCGTCGACCTCGAGGTGGGTGAGCCCCTCCCAGTCGCCGAGATCGGTTTCCCGCAGTCGCGGATCGGGCACCACGTCGAGCGAGGTGTGATCGGCGAGGGCGGAGGCGGTCTCGAAGGCGCGGCGCAGATCCGAGGAGATGATGGCGATCGCATTGCGCGAAACCAGTTCGCGCGCGGCTTCTTTGGCCTGCCGGCGGCCGAGTTCGGTGAGATCGGTGTCGATCTGACCCTGCATCCGGTCGGCGGCATTCCATTCGGTCTGCCCGTGGCGCAGCAGGATCAGGGTGCGCACGCCGGCGTACTTACTCACGGTCGCGCCTTTCTGACGCTGGACGCTGACTTACCGACGACTCGCTCGTTCACTCGGCATCGCTCTCCGCGTCACCGTTCACCGCCGCGGCCCGCGCCTCGGGTGTGCCGAGTCCGTCCACCGGCACCACTGGGCAGTCCTTCCACAACCGTTCCAGCGCATAGAAATTGCGCTCCTCGTTGTGCTGGACGTGCACCACGACGTCGACATAATCGAGCAGCGCCCAGCGCCCCTCGCGGGTCCCCTCGCGCCGCACCGGCTTGTGCCCGGCGTCGCGCAGCTTGTCCTCGATGTTGTCGACGATGGCGTTCACCTGGCGCTCGTTCGGCGCGGACGCGATGACGAAACAGTCGGTGATCACCAACTGCTCGGACACATCGAGCACCACCACGTCGAGTGCCAGCTTCTCGTCCGCCGCCAGGGCCGCGATCTGCGCGATCTCCACCGACTCCACAGACGCACTCATGCTTGCCCCCCGCTACGCTCGCTCACTCAGCTACCTTCCGCTCCTGCGGGCACATAGAGGTGCCGCTTGGATATGTACTGCACCACGCCATCGGGGACGAGGTACCACACCGGCCGATTCTCGGCGGCGCGGCGACGGCATTCGCTCGACGAGATCGCCAGCGCCGGGATTTCGACCATGGTCACCGCATCGGCCGGAAGATCACGCAGATGTTCCTCGAGATGATCGGTATTCAGCTCGTACCCCGGACGGCTCACCCCGACAAACCTCGCCAGTTCGAACAGTTCGGCCCAATCCTGCCATGTCAGGATGTTGGCCAGCGCATCCGCTCCGGTGATGAAGTACAGCTCGGCGTCGGGATGCTTGCTGCGCATCTCCCGCAGCGTGTCGACGGTGTAGGTGACCTTGCCCCGGTCGATGTCCGCGCGACTGACCGAGAATCGGGGGTTCGAGGCGGTCGCGATCACGGTCATCAGGTAGCGGTCCTCCGCCGGACTGACCTGTTTATCCGCCTTCTGCCAGGGCTGACCGGTGGGGACGAAGATCACTTCGTCGAGCTCGAACCGATTCGCGACCTCGCTGGCGGCGACCAGGTGGCCGTGGTGGATGGGGTCGAAGGTGCCGCCCATCACGCCCAGTTTGCGGCCGCGCCGACCTGTCTCTTGCATGAGTGCCGAGCTTAACCGGTCTGCTCCCCACGGCCGGGAGCGGCAAGCTACTCCCCGGCCACCCAGTCCCGGTCCTCGGCGTCCAGCATTTCCGCCAGCTCCCGGCGGGCCCTGGCGAGTTCCTCGGCGATCTCGGTGCTCGACGAGCCGCCGTCCAGTTCGGCCAGCTCGGCGATCAGGGCCTGCATCGCGGCGAACCACGGCCGGCCCGGCCCCGCGGTGGACCCCCACAGCTGCAACCAAGCCGCCGACCGCACGCACCGGGCTCGCGACACCACGTCGCCGAGTTCGCCGAACAGTGCGGCCGCCCGCTGATACGCGGCCACCGCCGCCGCGTCGTGGTCGCAGTAGTCCAGCGCGGCCGCCGCCGACATGGCGAGTTGGGCGTGCAGTGCGCGGCGTTCGGGATCGTGCTCCACCAGCTGGGCGCCGAGGGCGAACTGGCGGGCGGCGTCGTCGTATCGGTGCAGTGCGTTCAGCGACTCGCCGAACTGGGCGCGGACCGTGGCCAGTTCGGCGGGTGGATAAGGAACCCCGTTCGCCGCCAGAGCTTCCTCGAAGAGCGCGACGGCCTCGCCGTGCCGCCGACCGCGATGGAAGGCACGCGCGGCGATCACGGTGTGGTGCAGCAGGTCCGGCTCGGACAACCCCTCCCACCGAGCGGCCGCGCGCACCGCCGCGTCCGCCAGGTCGAGTTCGCGATCCGGTTGTCCGGCGATCGCGATGACCAACTGCGAGCTGACTCGCGCCAGGTGTTCCGCGGGCAGCACACCGGACCCGATCGTCAACGCCTCGCGCAGTCGAGCCTCGGCCTGTTCCGGGGCATCGGCCAGGCGAGCGGCCCCGAGCTCCGCCAGCCGCTGCGCTTCGCTTCGCCTGTCCGCTTCGGCGGTGACGTCGGCAGCCCACTCATCGGAACCCGGGACCGCAGTTCGGCTCACACCAGTGGCACCACTGCCGGCCACCGCGGAACCCCAGGCCGGCGCAACGCCAGGAGCAGTGCCAACCGTCAGCGCCGCACCACTCCCAGCACCACCCGCCGGCGAAACGGCGCCACCTGCTCCGGGGGCTTCGCCACCTGCCGCGGTGTCGACATCAACCGAACCGACGCCGCCCGCCGGGGAGCTACCGGTGCGAGCCGCCACATCCGCAGGGGACGCACCCTCCGGAATGGCGGTACCCGCCGAGCCGGCAACGCTCACAGAACCGGCACCGCCCGTCGCAGTGCCATCGCCCGGCAGCACGGCGCTGTCCGGACCCGAACCGCCCTTGATGCCGCCACCATCTGCCGAGGTGCCCCCGTCTGTCGAACCCCGCGCGCTCGCGGCACCGGACGTCGCGGCGGCACCATCCGCAGCATCACAACCTGCCGCTGACGTCCCTGGCAACCGATTCCGTAAACCCAGCGGAAGCCGTTCCAACAGCGGCTGTCTCGCCAACCGCGCGGTGACCCCCGTACTCACGGCAGCATTCCCGTTACGGATGTCGTACCGCGTACACAACCCCGCGATCTCCGTATCCAGCTCCGCCAGCAGCGAATTCACCGTCTCGCCCGCGATCGGCACATAGCCGAGGCCGAGCGTGTCGAGCCGGCGCAGCAGCACGCAGACCCCGGTGATGAACGCGAGCCGGGCACCGGCGTCCGCTCCGGGATCGGTGAGCCAGCGAGCGTGTTCAGCGAGAATCTCCAGGCCGCGTCCTTCATTGCCGGTCAGCGCACAGAACTCGATGTGCAACGCGACCGACGGCCGGAGGCTGTCGTTGTGCCGGACCAGCGGATATCCGGTCAGATGCGCGCCGCGTGCGTCGGCGACCCGTCCGATGCGTAGCAACGGAAGCAGTGCCTGCGCCAGTACTCGGTGCGGCTCCTCCGCGCAGACCCGATCGCCATCGATGACCGGCTGCCAGTGCGCGAGCGCACCGGCATCGTCGCCCAAAGCCGCACGGCCGGTGCCCCATTCGTTGCGCTCGCACGCATCGCAGTCCGACATGCCGTCGCGTGGCGCCGCCATCGCCTCCTCGTGCAGCAGCGCACCGTGCTCGGCGTCGCCCAGCTTCCTGGCCAGTTCGGCGCGCAGCGCGAGCACCGGACGCAGGCTGTAACCGCGCTGGCGGTAACGGTTTTCGAGCTCGTCGAACCATCGGTAGACCGTCGTCGGCGGCACCGCGGGATTGTCGATCAGCCCCCACGTCATCCACTTGAGGTACCAGTGCACCGAGTGCGTGAGCGAGCCGAGCTCGGCGGGGAACTCGTCGTAGATCCGCAGCAGCCTGCCGGAGGCGACCGGAGCCAGATCACGCTCGCCCGCATAGGTGTAGGGCTCGGCGAGCTCGAGCAGCACCCGCCCTTCGAGGTGCCGGTCGGTGGCCGACTTCGCCGCCGCCGCAAGCATTTCCAGCCGCTCGACGCGTAGTCGGCCGTGCGGCAACGAGTAGACCTGCGCGAGCGCCTCATTGATCTCGGCGGTATCCACTTGTCACTCCGTCTCTTCGCCGGTGCCCGCGGCACGTTGCGTCGCCCAGCTGAGGAATTCGCCGAAGGCGCGATTGAGCAGCGCCGTGTCGGCCGCCCGCAGCGGGCGGTGGGTCATCAGCAGGGCCTGCCCGTACAGCGATTCCACCGCCGTCTTCAGGAAGGACGGGTCGCCGATCCGGGACAGTCTGCGCACGACCGGGCTGTGGTGGTTCAGTACGAGCTGGGCGCGCGGTGCGGCAGCGTCCAGCGCGCCGAGGATCTCGGTCCACAGCTCGTCCGCGCCCAGCGCCGTCTCCGCCCTGGTGCGTTCGTTGCGCGCGCCGCGGTCGTCCAGATAGAGCGCGGGCACCGAAACAGGGTGGAAGGCACGGACTATCACGTCGCACGACAACGGATCCAGCACCGCGCGGGCGATGGACAGCACCGGCGTCAACGCCAATTCCTCGGCCGGATCGATCGGGTCGAGCGCGGCCGTGATGGCGTCGGTATCGAGGTCGATCACCTCGACGCCGGGCAGCAGTCGCGGCAGCAACGCCACCAGCTCACGGTCATAGGCGTAGCCGCCGTTGACGATTCCGATCCCTTGCGCGGCAGCGGTCGAGGCCACCTGGCGGAACTCTTCCACGGACGCGGTCACCCGGAGAACCGGGTGCTTGCGCGCGAACTCGGTCAACGGAAGCGGGCCATCCGTGGTCTCGAAATTCAAGTGCGGCAGCATGATCCGAAACAACTCCGGCGAATGCCTGGCCATCGCCTTGACCCCGAGCGCATGCACCGCGAGGAACGCAGCCAGTCGCTGCGGCTGTTCGGCCGCGATCTCGGTGAGCCAGTCGCGCACTCGATCGCCGAGCACCTCACGGATGATGGCGAGCCGTTCGTCCTCGTAGAGCCCCTCCCGGGATGCCGTCGGCCGCAACGAGTCGGTGTCGATCACGCAGCGCACGAAGAAAGCCCAGTCCGGCAGCACCCCGCGCACCGCGTCGCCGAGCAGCATGCCCTTCAGGTACACCCGGTGCGCGCTGCTCTCGGCCGGATTACCCGGCTGCGCAAGCACATACGCGACACCGCTCACGCCGGCCAGTTCCGCGTCCAAATCGATGACGTCGAGCGGCGCGAAGCCGAGGACGCGCTCGCCGAATTCGAGCAACGCCGCGCGGCGCTCGACGACGGACGGATATTCGCGATGCCACACCGGGGGTCCATCGGTGACCGGCACGATGACGCCGTCGGACTCGACCGTCACCGCATACGGCAGCAATGACCCGTACTCACGGGCGAGCTCGATCACCCGGCGCGGGCCGAACCACGACTCCGCGCCGACCCGTGGCGTCAGATGCACCGTGGTGCCGGGCTCGGGGTATTCCGCCGGCTCCAGCAAACGCACCGAGTAGGTACCGTCCGCGGCGGCCAGCCACTCGACCGGCGCGGCCGCGGGATCGTCGGCCGAGCGGGTGACCACCCGGATCGACTCGGCCACGGTGAAGCAGGCCAGCAGCCCGATGCCGAACTGCCCGAGGAATTCCCGCCGCGCACCCTCGATGTCGTCTCGCTTCGACGACCGCCCGATGGTCGCCAGGAAGCGGTGCACGTCCGCCTCGGTCAGCCCAATTCCGGGATCGGCGATCCTCAGGCCGGTCTCGTCGATGCAGATGCGAATCGCGGTGGGCGCCAACCGGTCTCGTCGCGCCCTCGCGGTGACGGCATCGACGGCGTTCTGCAACAGCTCACGCAGATACACCCGAGGACTGGAGTACAGGTGGTGAGACAGTAAGTCGACGATCCCCCGCAGATCCACCTGAAACGTATAACTGTCCTCCACCGCCGCCACACCATTGGGCGCTCTCTCCACCATGGTGGGCAATCCTTGCCGCAGCGCCCAATGGTTCGCTTAACGAACGCTGATGGTCTCGCCTAACGGGCCTATAAGAACTTCAGCCGGTCGGCCGCTTGGACTTCGGCAGCTTGCGCACGATCGCGTCATAGGACTGATTGACCAGCTCCCGCAGCTCATCACCCGGCACCGCACCGCCGAGCGTGATCACATTCCAGCCGTATCGCCCGATATACGCCGAGGCCGCCACATCATTCGGATACACCAGGGTCAGCTCGTCGGCTTCTTCCCGGCTGCGGCCACACTTGAGCCCCACCGAGGTGTCCCCGAGGAACGCGAAGATCTTGTCCCCGACCTTGGCGACCACGTCGCCTTCCCACGGCTCGTCTTGCCACGCGCCGGGTTTCGCCAGGCAGTACTCGAGCAGTTGCGCGCCATCCATGTCGGCTCCTACACCGGTAGCAACATCGACACCACGGCCGTCAGCTGGCTGGCCGAGCGGCATTCGTGCATCTCGATCACCTGTTGGTATTTGTCGGCGGCGGAATCGCCGGAACCCCAGTTGGTGCGCATCTCCGGATTGAGCCAGTGCGCATGCTTCGCGGTACGCACCAGACCCCGCAGCGTTTCCAGTTCGGGGTCACGGTAATTGGTGCGCGCGTCGCCGAGGATCAGCAGCGAGCTGCGGGCGGTGACGGCATCCGGGAAGTCTCTGGCGAAGCCGGCCAGCGCGTTGCCGTAGTCGGAGTGCCCGTCCATCCCGACGACCTTGGCCTCGGTGAAGATCCGGTTCATCGCCTTGTCCAGCTGCGTGCGCGGATCGAAGAACCGAGTGACCTCGTCGGTCTGGTCGACGAACGCGAAAATCCTTACCCGCGAGAACTGTTCGCGCAGCGCACTGACCAGCAGCAGGGTGAAGTTGCTGAACCCGGCCACCGAGCCGGACACGTCGCACAGCAGGACCAGCTCCGGCCGTCCGGGCCGCGGCTTGCGGTTCACCAGATCGATGGGCACGCCGCCGGTCGACATCGACTTACGCAGGGTCTTGCGCATATCGATCTCGCCGCGACGGGAATGCCTGCGCCGCACCGCGAGTCGGGAGGCGAGGATGCGGGCGAGGCGCTGGGTGCTGCGCCGCATCTCGATCAGTTCGGATTCCGAGGCGCGCAGGAAGTCGACGTCCTCGGATTGGCGCGGGACACCGTAGCTGGCGACCCGCTCCCGGCCGATCCGCTCGGCCACCCGCCGCCGCGTCTCCGCCTCGACCGACGCCCGGAACGCGTCGATCCGGCCGCGCGCGGCCCGCCGGGCGATCTCGGTGTCGAACGCACTGGTATCCGGCCCGACCGCGAGGCCGGCCAAAATCTTGGCCAGCAAGGTCTGCGGCTGAACGTCTTTCAGCGCCTGATAGGCCGAGAACGAGGCCCCACTCGCGGACGTGTACTGACCGAGCTGCTCGACCAACTGGGCGGCCAGCGCCTCGAGCTGCGCCTCGGCCGATTCCTGGGTCAACAGTTCGGCGAGCAGTTCCCGCAGCGCGGCGAAGTCGACGTCACCGGTCGGCGTCCGGGGAATCTCGACCTCGTCGCGGGCACCGCTGCGCTGCCCGATCGCGATCGGGAACCACAGGTCGAACAGCCGGTCGAAGGTCGCGCGATGGGTGGTCCGGCGCAGCAACGAGCACGCGAGGCCCTCGCGCAGCACCTCCCGGTCGAGCAGGTCGAGCACGGTCACCACCCGGCCCGCGTCCACCGTTTCCGAGGGGCCGACCGGAATGCCGCGTTCGCGCAGCGCTTCGACGAACCCGACGAGGTGACCGGGCAGCCCGTGCGGTGCGGTCAGGTCCGCGTCGGGCGCGGGCTGCGAGCGCGCGGGCATCGCCTCAGGCCAGCTTCAGCTCGGCCAGGGCGCGCTGGTGATCGCTCTGGTGCTTCAGCACGACACCGAGCGTCGCCCGCACCGCCGAGTCGTCCAGATCGTGCATGCCGAGGGCGAGCAGCGTGCGGCCCCAGTCGATCGACTCGGCGACCGAGGGCAGCTTCTTGAGCTGCATGCCGCGCAATACGTGCACGATCCGCACCAGCTGGGCGGCGACGGCGGCGGACAGTTCCGGCACCCGGCTGGCCAGGATGCGGCGCTCCAGGTCCTCGTCCGGGAAGTCCAGGTGCAGGTACAGGCAGCGACGCTTGAGCGCCTCGGACAGCTCACGGGTGGCGTTGGAGGTCAGCACCACGAAGGGTTTGCGGCTCGCGACGATGGTGCCCAGCTCCGGCACGGTGACCGCGAAATCGCTGAGCACCTCGAGCAGCAGGCCCTCGATCTCGACGTCGGCCTTGTCGGTCTCATCGATCAGCAGCACCGTCGGATCGCTGCGCCGGATCGCGGTGAGCAACGGCCGCGACAGCAGGAACTCCTCGGTGAAAACGTCGGCTTTCGTTTCTTCCCAGTCATTTTCGCTGGACGCCTGGATGCGCAGGATCTGCTTGGCGTGGTTCCACTCGTAGAGCGCGCGCGCCTCGTCGACACCTTCGTAGCACTGCAGACGCACCAGCTCGGCGCCGGAGGTCTGCGCGACCGCCCGCGCCAGCTCGGTCTTGCCGACACCGGCCGGACCCTCGATGAGCAGCGGCTTGCCGAGCCGGTCGGCCAGGAACACCGAGGTGGCCGTGGCCTTGTCGGCGAGATAGCCCGTGGTCGCCAGCTGGTCGATCACATCGTCGACCGAGCTGAAGATCGGCTCCTGGGTCGTCTCGGAAATGGGGGCCACGTGCAGTCCTTCCTCGGGGGTTGGTCGCCCCCTGTTACCTAAACAGGCCGGATCTGGCCGTCGCCCCACACGATCCACTTCGTGGAGGTCAGCTCCGGTAGCGCCATCGGGCCGCGGGCGTGCAGCTTCTGGGTGGAGATGCCGATCTCGGCACCGAAGCCGAATTGCTCGCCATCGGTGAACGCGGTCGAAGCATTCACCATCACGGCGGCCGCGTCGACTCGACTGGTGAATTCGCGGGCCGCGGCCAGCTCACCGGTGACGATGGCCTCGGTGTGCCCGGTGCCCCAGGTGTTGATGTGCTCGATGGCCGCGTCCAGGCCGTCGACCACCTTGAGCGCGATATCGAGAGTGAGGTACTCCTCGCCCCAGTCCTTGCTGTTCGCGGGCACCAGGCCGGGCAGGTCGCCGTGCACGGTGACGCCGTGCCGTTCCAGCGCCTCGATCAGCTTGGGCACCGCGGTGGTCGCGATCGCGTCATCGATGAGCACCGTCTCGGCGGCATTGCAGACGCTGGGGCGGCGGGTCTTCGCGTTGAGCAGGATCTGCTCGGCCATCTCCAGGTCGGCGGCGGCGTGCACGTAGACGTGGCAGTTGCCGGTACCGGTCTCGATGGTCGGCACGGTGGCATCGCGGACCACGGCGCTGATCAGACCGGCGCCGCCGCGCGGGATGACCACGTCGACCAGGCCGCGGGCTTGGATCAGGTGCGTGACGCTGGATCGGTCCGCGCTGGGCAGCAGCTGCACCGCATCGGCCGGAAGACCGTGGGCGACAAGCGATTCCCGCAGCACCGCGACCAGCGCGGCATTGGAATGCGCGGCCGAGGACGAACCGCGCAGCAGCGCGGCGTTGCCGGACTTCAGCGTCAGCCCGAACGCGTCGACGGTGACGTTCGGCCTGGCCTCGTAGACCATGCCGATCACGCCGAGCGGCACCCGGACCTGACGGACCTCCAGCCCGTTCGGCAGCACCGAACCGCGCACGATCTCGCCGATCGGGTCGGGCAGGCCGGCCACTTGGCGCAGGCCGGAGGCGATGCCGTCGATCCGGGCTTTGGTGAGCCGCAGCCGGTCGATCAGCGATTCCTCGACATTCGCCGACTGCGCCGCTTGCACGTCCTCGGCGTTGGCGTCGAGCACCTGGTCGGCCGCGGCGAGCAGCGCGTCGGCCGCCGCGTGCAACGCGTCGTTCTTCTGCGCGGTGGTCAGCTGGGCCAGCACACGCGACGCGACGCGAGCCTTGCGTGCGGCCTCGTGCACCACCTCGCGCACATCCGGCTCGGTCGTCGTTCCTACCGTCATGCGTACAGACTACTTTCCCGCCGCCGGGCCGGAACCACCGCTGTAGCGGCTCTACTAGCCTGTTGAGGCATGGCCGAAAAGACGGACGTTCCCTCGATCGCGGTGCTCGGCAGTATCAATATGGACCTGGTGGCGACCACCGATCGACGGCCGGTGCCGGGCGAGACGGTGCTGGGCACCGGCTTCGCGATGGTGCCCGGCGGGAAGGGCTCGAATCAGGCGATCGCCGCGCAGCGGGCGGGCGGTGCCGTGCGGTTCCTCGGGGCGGTCGGTGACGACGTGTTCGCCGCCGAACTGCGTCGCGCGCTGACGGATTCGGCCGTGGGGATCGAGCAGCTGCGGACGGTGGACGGGCCGAGCGGGGTGGCCGCGATCGTGGTGGACGGCGGCGGCGAGAACAGCATCATCGTGGTCGGTGGCGCGAACACCCGGATGACCGAGCTCACCGAGGCCGACCTCGCAGTGATCGCCGCGGCCGATATTCTGCTGTGCCAGTTGGAGATTCCGCTCGATACGGTGGCCGCTGCCGCGCGGCACGCCCGCGCGAACGGCACCACGGTGCTGCTCAACCCGTCTCCGGTGCAGCATCTTCCCGCCGAACTGTGGGCGAATGTCGATGTGGCGGTGGTGAATTCGGGCGAAGCCGAACAGCTGGGCGCCGAACTCGACCCGGTCGCCCATGTGGTCGTGACCCGTGGCGCCGACGGTGCGGTCTATCGCGGGCCGGACGGCGAACAACTGTCCCAGCCGAGCCCCCGCGTCGAGGTCGTCGACACCACCGGAGCGGGTGACACCTTCACCGGCGCACTGGCCGCCGCCTGGCACCGCGGCCCCGAATGGGCGCTGACCTGGGCGGGAGCCGCGGGCGCGCTGGCTACCACCAAGCTCGGCGCGAGCACCTCGATCCCCAGCGAAGAAGAAATATCAGCCGCCCTCACCACGAAGTAGCACCGCGGGGAAAGGCAACGCCGACGGGCAGTCTGCCGACTATCGTTGATGTTCATGTCCACCATGCCGGAGCGCATACCGTTCGACGGCGACAACGAAGCGGTGATCGGCAGACTGGACGCCGAGATCGTCGCGTTGACCTTCGTCGACAACGCGGGGATCACCCGGGTGAAGACGGTGCCGATGCGGCGGCTGGGGCAGGCGGCGCGGTACGGGGTCGGAGTCTCACCTTGCTTCGAGACGTTCGCCTTCGACGACCTGATGGCGGTCGGCAAATACCTGGGCGGGCCCGACGGCGATCTGCGGCTGATCCCGGACCTGTCGGCGTTGACCGAGCTCGCCTGCCAGCCGGGGTGGGCCTGGGCCCCCACCAACAAGTACCCCCAGGAAGGGACCCCTTTCGCCGCCTGCCAGCGTGGCTTCGCAGCCCGCCAGGACGAGGCCGCACGCCGGGCCGGGATCCGGCTGTCCATGGCATTCGAGACCGAATGGTCTGTCGGCACCGATGACCCCGCGGACTTCGTTCCCGCCGTGCACGGCCCCGCCTACAGCATGCTGCGGCTCGGGCAGGTGGCCGACTACGCGCGGGAACTGGTCGCGATACTGGAGCGGCAAGGGATCCTCGTCGACCAATTCCATCCGGAGTACGCACCGGGCCAGCTGGAGCTGTCCGTGCAACCGTCCGACCCGGTCGGCGCAGCCGACGACGCGGTGCTGGTGCGGCACACCATCCGGCAGGTGAGCCTGCAACACGGCCGGCGTGCGCTGCTAGCGCCCTGCCTCGATCCGGACGGCACCGGATCCGGTGCGCACCTGCACTTTTCCGCGCAGGACGAGGACGGCCCGCTGTTTGCCACCGGCGACGGTCCGTACGGAATGCGCCGGACGGGCGAGGCGTTCCTCGCCGGAGTACTGCGTGAACTACCCGCGCTGGTCGCGGTTGGCGCGGGCAATCCGGCGAGCTTTCTGCGACTGGTGCCGTCGCGATGGGCGGGTACCTGGCAATGCTGGGGCCGCGAAACCCGTGAGGCGGCACTGCGTTTCATCACCGGCGTGCGCGGTACCGAGCAGTGGGCGGCCAATGCCGAGGTCAAATGCTTCGACGCGACCGGGAATCCGTATCTGATCGTCGGTTCGATCATCGCCGCCGGACTGGCCGGCCTCGCCGAGGAACTACGGCTGCCCGCCGAAATCACTGGCGCCCCGGTCACCTTCGACGCCGAACAGCTGATGATCCCCGGTGTCCGCAGGCTGCCGACCAGCCCCGCCGAGGCCGCCGACCGGCTGGCGGACTCCAGGGTGTTGGCCGAGGCGATGGGCCCCGAACTGCACGACGCACTGCTCACCGTGCGCCGCGCCGAGGCCGGGCGCTACCGCGACAGCAGTCCGGAAGAGCTTGTCGCGCTGACCCGTTGGCGGTTCTGACATGCTGACCGACGGCCTCACCCTGACCGACCACCACTGCCACGGCGTGGTTCCCCACGATGTGGACCGCGCCGGATTCGAGCAGTTGCTCGGCGAGGGCGCCACCGGCAGCTTCGATTCCGCGATCGGACTGGCGGTGCGCCGATGGTGTGCACCGGCCCTGGACCTACCGCCGCACGTCGGCGCCGACGCCTACCTGGCCCATCGAGCCGAGCTCGGCTGGCGCGAGGTCGCCGTCCGGCTGCTCGCCGCCACCGGCACCACCAGCTGGTTCATCGACACTGGATTCGGCGGCGGCACAGCGGAATTCAGCCCGCTCACCGAGGGCGAAGTGCGCGAGGTGGTGCGGATCGAACAGGTCGCCGAGCAGGTCATCGCCGAGGTGGGCGCGGGGCGGGCGGTGTTCGACGAGATCGAGGCCCGGCTGCGCGACCGTGCCCGTCAGGCCGTCGGGCTCAAGTCCATCGTCGCCTACCGATGCGGGTTGGATTTCCCGCTGCGCGATCGACCACCGAAGGCCGTGTTCCCCGAGCACCGCCTCACCGATCCGGACCTGCTCGGCTGGCTGGTCGGGCTCGGCGCCCGCATCGGCGCCGAATTCGGCCTGCCCCTGCAATTCCATACCGGTTTCGGCGACACCGACCTGCGGCTGTATCGCGCGGATCCGTTGCTGCTCACCGACTTTCTCCGCAAGACCGCGAACACCGGCCTCACCGTGATGCTGTTGCACTGCTGGCCATTCCATCGCAATGCCGCGTACCTGGCGCACGCCTTCGGGCATGTCCGGATGGATATCGGACTCACCGTGCCCTACGTAGGGCACCGCGCCCAGGCCGTGCTGGCCGAGGCGCTCGAACTCGCTCCGTTCCGCTCACTGTGTTACTCCTCGGACGGTTACGGCCTGCCCGAACTGCATTTTCTCGGCGCGTTCTGGTGGCGCCGCGGCCTGGGCAGGCTGCTCGACGAGTGGCTCGCCGAGGACCTGATCACCACCGCCGACGCCGAACGCCTGGCCGCGGGCATCGCCCATATCAACGCCGAGGATGCTTATCCGAGCACCCCCGCCCGGTAACACCGAGTGGAATTACTCGCCCGCGGCAGGTATTTATTCGAGTGCGCCTTGCCGCGTCGATCTTTACCGTTGATCACGAACCAACGAAAGGATCGAACAATGTTTCCCGTCGAGCTGCGCGGCACCCGCGCGCAGACGCTCATGTGGGCCGAAGAGCACGCGGTCGAGCAGGCCGCGCTGCAGCAGCTGCGAAATATTGCCGCGCTGAAATGGGTCCACGGCGTCCGCGTGATGCCGGACGTGCACCTCGGCAAGGGGGCAACGGTCGGCTCGGTGATCGCGATGCAGGACGCGGTTGCCCCGGCCGCGGTCGGGGTGGATATCGGCTGCGGCATGGAGAGTGTCAAGACCGACCTCACCGCCGCCGACCTCCCGGACGATCTGCGTTCGCTGCGCTCCCGGATCGAGGCCGCCGTCCCGGTCGGCTTCACCGCGCACGACAGCGCGGTCAACGTGACCAAGCTCGGTGGCGAGGTGTCCGCGCTGGGCGCGAGCACCGCGACGCTGCGGGCGGGCTGGGACAGCTTCTGGCGCGCGTTCTCCTCGCTCGACGACGGAGTGCAGGCGCGAGAAGGCAAGGCGCACAAGCAGATGGGAACCCTGGGCGGCGGCAACCACTTCATCGAGGTCTGCCTCGACCAGGATGACGCGGTGTGGATCCTGCTGCATTCCGGCAGCCGCAATATCGGCAAGGAGCTCGCCGAGCGGCACATGGCTGTGGCGCGGACACTGCCGCACAACGTCGATCTGCCCGATCGCGATCTGGCCGTATTCCTCTCCGGGACACCGGAAATGGCGGCCTACCGGCGCGACCTCACCTGGGCGCAGGAGTATGCGGCACGCAACCGCGCGGTGATGCTCGCCCTGGTATGCCGCGCGGTGCGCGACGAATTCGCCGGGCGTCCGGTGCGTTTCGAGCAGCCGATCTCCTGCCACCACAACTACGTGGCCGAGGAGCTCATCGACGGCATGCCGATGCTGGTCACCCGCAAGGGTGCGGTCCGGGCGGGCGCGGGCGAGCTCGCGCTGATCCCGGGTTCGATGGGCACCCGCTCATACGTGGTGCGCGGCAAGGGAAATCCGGCCTCGTTCCAGTCGGCCTCGCACGGCGCGGGACGGCGGATGAGCCGCAATGCGGCGAAGAAGCAGTTCACCGTCGCCGATCTGGTCGCCCAGACCGAGGGCGTCGAGTCGCGCAAGGACGCGGGCGTGGTCGACGAGATCCCGGCCGCCTACAAGGACATCGACGAGGTCATCGCCGCGCAGCGCGACCTGGTCGACGTCGTCGCGACGCTGCGGCAGGTGCTCTGCGTCAAGGGGTGAACTCGGGCCGCGCCCACCGGGTGGTGGGCGCGGCGCCGATTCACTTGCGTCGCAGGACGGCCGCGAAGGCCGCACCGACCAGGAACATGCCGGTGAGTAGCGCGAAGCCGTTCAGTACCCAATTGTGCAGTGCGAGATGGAAATCGTCGGACAGCTCGGGCAGGTTCTCGATCTGCCGGTAGGTGTCCTCCGGAAACAGGATGTGCAGGATCCCGGGGATCAGGCCCCACACCAGGCCCGCGATGGCCGTGCCCACCGGGGAGAACGCCGCCAGCGCGGCGACCAGGAACAGCAGCACCGCGCCGCCGATGATCTGGAAGTTCGAACCCCAGCGGTCCGCCGAGCTGCCGAGGATCACCCACTGCCGGGTGTCCAGCGCGCCGTGCGCGCATAGCCCGACCCCGATCGGCGTGATCGCGAGCGCGATCAGCGTGCCGATCACCGTGCGGCCGAAGCCGCTGCGACTCTGGAACTGGGCGCCCGGCGGCGACCAGCCCGCCGGCGGCTGATATTGGCTCGACATGGTTGGCCTCCTGCGCGGATCGGCTGGTTACCATCGAGTATGCGGCAGCGGCAGCGGAATTCCGGCTCAACAACTCCGGCAGCGACCGAATCAGTTGATCCGCCCGCGATTCCCGGCGTCCGCCGCTCCTTCGTCACCGCACGTGGCATCCGCTTCCACGTGACCGAGGCCGGACCCGCGGACGGTCGGCCGGTGCTCGCGCTGCACGGCTGGCCGCAGCATCACTACGCCTACCGCCATCTGCTGGCCGATCCGCCGGAAGGGTTGCGGATCATCGCCGTTGATCTACCCGGTTACGGCTGGTCCGGGCCGGCGCCGCATCGGTGGGTCAAGGACGAGGTGGCCTCCGATGTCCTTGCGCTGCTGGACGAACTCGGGCTCGACCAGGTCTTGCTCGTCGGCCACGATTGGGGCGGCTACATCGGTTACCTCATGGTGTTGCGCGAACCCGAGCGCTTCGACGGATACCTGGCGTTGAACATTGCGCATCCGTGGCAGACGCTGCGCACCGTGCTGCCGCATCTGTGGCGGTTCATGCTCTATCAACCGCCGGTCGCGGCGTTCGGCACATTTCTCCATCAGCGCACCCGGTTTCTCGACCTGATGTTCGCCAAAGGTGTGGAGAACCACGCGGAGTTCGGCCCGGAAGTGGTGCGCGCCTATGCCGATCGGTTCCGCGATCCGATGGTGGCCTGCACCGCCACCGATACCTATCGCACGTTCCTGCTCCGCGAACTGCCCCGCGCGGGACGCACTGGCGAGTCTCGCCGCGCCACCGTGCCGATTCGAGCGCTGTTCGGGGTCGACGACGGTGCCATCCACCATTCGCTCGCCGCCGCGGAAACCGCGCAGGCCGACGACTACACCCTGGAGCGGGTGACGAACTGCGGGCATTTCATCGCCGAAGAGCGTCCCGATCTGGTGCGCGCCCGCCTGATCACCCTTGCCGCAGACACCTCCCGGCCCGACTCGCAAGGCTGAAAGTCGCGGTAGCGGCCCTCACACCTGCTGTGTCGAATCTTGGTGGTCGATGCCCTGCAACGCCGTGATGTGCTCGACCACGACGGTATTGCCGCCACGCTGTTTTGCCTGGTACATCGCGCTGTCGGCGCAGCGGATCAGATCCTGCACCAGCTGACGGCTGCGGCTATAGCCGTCGGCACCCGCGTCGGCGACGGCGATGCCGATGCTCGCGGTGACCGCGATCGACCCGACGGGTTCGGCGACGGCGGCGCGCAACCGCTCGGCGGCGTCGACCGCATTCGGGACGGGCAGGCGTGCGACGACCGCGAATTCCTCACCGCCGAGCCGGGACACGATGCTGCGCGCCGGGGCCGCGTGCTGCAACCGGTCGGCGGTGCACACCAGCACCTCGTCGCCCGCGGCGTGCCCGAAGGTGTCGTTGACGGCTTTGAACCGGTCCAGGTCGACCATCATCACGCAGACCGGCACCGGGCCTGCGCCACCGACCACCATCGCGGAGTGATACTCGAACCCGCGCCTGCTCAGCAAGGTCGTCAAGGGATCGGAGAGCATGTCGGTGCGCAACATCCAGTAGCAGAACTGCAACCCCGGCGGCACCACCGTGGCCGCGACCATGCCGAGGATCATGATCACCGCCGACGCGGCGTCGCCGACCCCGAACAGCGGAATCGACAGCACCACCGCGGAAGCCAGCGACCAGGCCGTATGCGCGGCCAGCACCTGCGGACTGTGGAACGCGCTGACATAGATGCCGACGATCAGCAGCAGCATCATGCCGACCGACCGGACGACGTAGCCGGGGCTCAGCACGCAGACCACCGTGATGCACACGTCGCCGATCAAGCACAAGGTCAGCGATTCGACTCGGTTCGGCCAAGGCAACCACCACCAGCGCACCACCCACACCGCCGCCAGCGCCACGATGCACCACAGCACCGTCCGGCCGAACATGCTCTGCGGACCCGCCGACGACGTCACGACCAGCACGCTGATGAGCGGCGTCGCCAGCCCGCACAGTCCGATCGCGAATTTCACCACGCCGAGCGCCGAGCGGTCGGCGAGCGCGTTCACCACCCAGCGGTAGTCGACGCCGTCGCGCCACCAGTCGCGCAGTAGCCGCAGATAACTGGTCATGGCCGCGCCTCGCTTGCGCTCGGCTCCGCCGAGGGCCGTGCCACGGTTGTCTCGCTCATTCGACTCGTCCTCGGCGTCGACAGCAGCCTCGTATCGTTTCGAACCGCACTCACTTGTGGTGAACGCCGCCGTGGCCGGGGATTTCGGCCGACATAGCAGCGATCCAGGCAGTGTAAGCCACATCACGGCGGATACCGAGAGTCCGATCGGTATCGACCGCGACATGCACGGTCGGGGCGGGCGCGCGGGACGAGCACGGTTCGTGTCGGTACCGTCGGGCACGATGGAGCCCATGACCACGGCGACCGATGTCCCGGCGATCGACCTCACCGCACCCGACCTTCGCGAGCGCGCGGAACATTTGCTGCGCGAACTCGCCGGACCGGCCGCTCGGCTACGGGAGGACCAGTGGACGGCGATCGAGGCGCTGGTGGTGCAGCGGCGCCGCGCGCTGGTGGTGCAGCGCACCGGCTGGGGGAAGTCGGCGGTGTACTTCATCGCCGCCAAGCTGTTGCGCGGGGCGGGCCGCGGGCCGACCGTCATCGTGTCGCCGTTGCTGGCGCTGATGCGCAACCAGGTCGCCGCCGCGCAACGGGCGGGTGTGGTTGCCGCGACCATCAATTCGGGCAATGTCACCGAATGGGACGAGATCCATACGCAGGTCGCGTCCGGCGAGGTGGACGTGCTGCTGGTCAGCCCGGAACGACTGAACAATCCGGACTTCCGCGACCAGGTGCTGCCGAAGCTCGCCGCCGACGCCGGACTCGTGGTGATCGATGAGGCGCACTGCGTCTCCGACTGGGGCCACGACTTCCGGCCCGACTACCGGCGGATTCGTACACTCATCGCCGATCTCGGCTCGGATGTACCGGTGCTGGCCACCACCGCGACCGCGAACGACCGGGTGGTCACCGACGTCGCCACCCAGATCGGCACCGACACCCTGGTGCTGCGCGGCACGCTGGACCGCGAGTCGCTGCACCTGGCGGTGGTGCGCTTCGACGACGCGGTGGAACGCACCGCCTGGCTCAGCGGGCACCTGCACAGCCTGACCGGCTCCGGCATCGTCTACACCCTCACCGTCGCCGCCGCACACGATCTGGCCGACGTGCTGAACTCGCACGGGCACACCGTCGCCGCCTACACCGGCCAGACCGATCCCGCCGAACGCGAGGCGCTGGAAGCGGCGCTGCTGAACAACGAGGTGAAGGCGCTCATCGCCACCTCGGCGCTCGGCATGGGGTTCGACAAGCCCGACCTCGGCTTCGTCGTGCACGTCGGCGCGCCGTCCTCCCCCATCGCCTACTACCAGCAGGTCGGTCGCGCGGGCCGCGCCACCGAGCGGGCCGAGGTGGTGCTGCTACCCGGACCCGAGGACGCGCGGATCTGGAGTTACTTTGCCTCCGTTGCGTTTCCGCGCGAGCACATCGTGCGCTCGGTGCTCGACGCACTCGACACGGACCGCGCGTTGTCCACGGCCGCGCTGGAGCCACTGGTCGAGCTGAATCGCTCCCGGTTGGAGATGGTGCTGAAGGTGCTCGACGTGGACGGTGCGGTGCGCCGAGTGCGCGGCGGCTGGATCTCCACCGGTCAGCCGTGGACCTACGACACAGAACGCTACGAGCGACTGTCCGAGGCGCGCGAGGTCGAGCAGCAGGCCATGATCGATTACCAGTCGACCAGCGCCTGCCGGATGGAGTTCCTGCGTCGTCAGCTCGATGACCCCGGATTGCCTGCGGGACAGACTGATTCGCCCGGCTGCGGGCGTTGCGACAACTGCACCGGCACCCGGCCCGACGTCACGGTGGACGCCGACGCGGTCGCCGCCACCCGGGCCCGGCTCGACCGGCCGGGTCTGGATCTGAGCCCGCGCAAGCAGTGGCCCACCGGCATGGCGAAGCTCGGTGTTCCGTTGTCCGGCAAGATCACCGGCGGAGCGGAGACCGGGCGGGTGCTCGGCAGACTCACCGATCTCGGCTGGGGTCAGCGCCTGCGCACCCTGCTCGACGGGCCCGACGATCCCATCCCCGAGAAGGTCTTCGAGGCCTGCATCGCCGTACTGCGCGACTGGGATTGGGCCGTTCGCCCGACCGCGGTGATGGCCCTCGAATCCCCGCGCTACCCCGTGCTGACCGCCACCCTCGCCGCGGGCCTCGCCGAGGTGGGCCGCATGCACGACCTCGGCACCCTGCCGACCCGCCCGGACCGCCCACCGGTGTCCGCCGCCAACTCCGCCCATCGCGTCGCGGGCCTGTTCGACTCCTGGCAGGTCCCCGACCTCACCGACGTCGAGGGCCCGATCCTGTTGGTGGACGCACTGTCCGACACCGGATGGACCCTCACCCTCGCCGCACACGCACTGCGCAAGGCGGGCGCGGACGCCGTTCTGCCGTTCGCTCTCGCGTCGGTCACCTAGTCGGCTGGAGTCATTGCCGAGCGTCAGGCAGGGTGATCCTTGGAGGTCGCCGTCGTTGTTCGCAGGCAGCGAACACGCACATCAGAGACTGAGGGTGGCGCGCAGGCGGGCGTCGAGGGATTCGGATTCGGCGACGGTGAGTTCGCCGAGTTGTTCGGTGAGCCACGGGCGGTAGGCGCGGTGCAGTTCGAGGGTGTCGGCCCAGCCGTGTTCGGTGTGGGTGGCCAGGACGTGGCCGGGGTCGGCGTCGCGCAGCGGGACGACGTGCAGCCAGCGGTACGGCGAGGTGATCACCGCCGAGTCGGAGACCAGCACCACCGACATGCGCCGGGGCAGCGGGGTGCCGTCGCGCAGTGCCGGGGAGTAACGCCAGACTTCGCCGCGCCTCATGCCGCGCCGCGGTTGCGGCGGGCGTCGGTTTCGGCCGCCTCGGCGATGGTCAGGTCGTCGTAGGCGGCGGCTTGTTCGGCGGCCTCGTCGACGGCCAGCTTGGCCAGGCTGTCGTGCACCAGCGCGGTGCGCAGCGAGGCGTTGATCACCGAGGAGAGACTGCGATTCTGCTGGTCGGCGGCCTGCTTCGCCCACTCGGCCACCTGCGGATCCAGGGTCACGGTCACCCGCGTCGTTTTACTCATGCCGCCACCTCGTCAGCGCTCGCCGCCGCATGATCTGCATGCCGCGCTCCGCTCATACCCTCATGCATACCACGATGCTGCACAGTGTGCGGCCCGTTTTCCGCCCCCGCGGCCCATGCCGCTTCGACTATCGTCGGACGCGTGGCCAGCAAGTCTGCGTCGCCGGCCATCGAACTCGACGTCGGCGACCGCACGATCCGCATTTCCAACCCGGACCGGGTGTACTTCCCGGAGACCGGCGCGACCAAGCTCGACCTGGTGCAGTACTACCTGAGCGTCGGCGACGGCATCGTGCGCGCGCTGCGCGACCGGCCGTGCATGCTGCACCGCTTCCCGAAGGGACTCGCCGGGGACAAGGTGCACCAGAAGCGGCTGCC
The DNA here is from genome assembly GCF_900269665.1 of Nocardia suismassiliense. Classification (GTDB taxonomy): domain Bacteria; phylum Actinomycetota; class Actinomycetes; order Mycobacteriales; family Mycobacteriaceae; genus Nocardia; species Nocardia suismassiliense. The sequence goes on along the minus strand of NZ_LT985361.1, from coordinate 2,325,929 downwards.
CGCGGGCGCGCCGGACTGGATTCCCACGGTGCGCGTCTTCTTCCCCCGCTACGGCAGGCACGCCGACGAGCTGTGCGTGCACGAGCTGGCCGACGTCATCTGGGCCGTGCAGATGTCGACGGTCGAGTTCCATCCGTGGAACTCCCGCGCCGCCGACACCGAGTGCCCCGACGAGTGGCGCATCGATCTGGATCCGATGCCGGACTGCCCGTGGTCACGGGTGCAGCGGGTGGCCGGTGTCGCGCAGGAGGTGCTCGACGAACTCGGCGCGGTCGGCTGGCCGAAGACCTCCGGCGGCAACGGTTTACACATCTATGTCCGGATCGCACCGAACTGGGGTTTCAAGGAGGTGCGGCGCGCCGCGCTCGCCTTCGCGCGCGAGGTGGAACGCCGCGCACCCGACGACGTGACCACCACCTGGTGGCGCAAGGACCGCGACCCCGAGCTGCTGTTCGTCGACTACAACCAGAACGCCCGCGACCACACCATCGCCGCCGCCTACTCGGTGCGCGGCGTACCGACGGGCACCGTGTCCACGCCGATCCGCTGGGACGAGATCCCCGATATCGACCCGCGCGACTTCACCATGAAAACCGTGCCCGCCCGCTTCGCTGAACTCGGCGACCTGCACGCGGGCATCGACGACGCCGTCTTCGAGATCGACCAGCTGCTGGAGTGGGCGGATCGCGACAAGGTGGACGCCGATCTGGACGCGGAAACCGACCTCGACGCGGACTAGCCACAGCCGATCTGACCGTCCGCGCGCACAGCCCCGCTAGCTACGGATAGCAGCGGCTTCGTCGGCAGAAGGCAACAGTGCACGCGGTAAGTGAGGCCGAGAACCCTCGCGGGGCCTCTGCGCTGCGGCGCGGCGAGGGGCTCAGCGGCGGTGATAACGTCGCTGGGGCGCTGCTATAGCCGCCGCGTGAACCCGCTGTACTGCTCCGAAGGAGGTCCATCCATGAACCGACCGGCAGTAGCGATAGCGATCGGACCGGCCGACCCGCCGCCCGCATTGCTGGCGAAGGCGGTGGTGGACGGCGGCGCGACGATAACCGACCTCAACGAGGCGCAGGGCTTGATCTGGGCGGGCACGCCCGGGCAGTTCCCGGACGAATTGCCGAGCACGATCGAGTGGGTGCAACTCCCCGCGGCCGGCGTCGAGGAATGGTTCAACGCTGGCATCATCACCGCCCACCCGAAGGTGCAATTCACCTCCGCCGCAGGCGCTTTCGCCGCGAGCGTGGCCGAGCACGCGCTGATGCTGCTGCTGGCCGGAGTGCGTTATCTGCCCGAGCATCTACGCGCGGCCAGCTGGCGGCAGCAGGACTTCATCCCGCACATCGGTTCGCTGCGCGGCAAGACGGTCACCATCGTCGGCGCCGGCGGTATCGGCCGGGCGTTGATCCCCATGCTCACCCCGCTGGGTGCGCAGGTGATCGCGGTGAACCGATCCGGCCGCCCGGTCACCGGCCCCGGCATCCCCGATACGATCGAGACGATCTCCACCGACCACCTCTCCCGCGTATGGCCCCGCACCGATCATGTCGTCGTCGCGGCTCCCGCCACCCCCGCGACGCACCATCTCATCGACGCTGACGTGCTCGCCAGGTTGAAGCCGTCCTCGTGGGTCATCAATATCGCCCGCGGCAGTCTGGTCGACACCGACGCCTTAGTTACCGCGCTCGCCTCCGGCGCCATCGCCGGCGCCGGTCTCGACGTCACCGACCCGGAACCGTTGCCGGACGGCCACCCGCTCTGGGTGCTGCCGAATGCCATTGTGACGCCGCATGATTCGAACCCGCCGCAGTTGCGGCTGGCCGCCTTCGCCGACCATGTCGGCGCGAACGTGCAGCGCTTCGTCGCGGGCAAAGACCTGCTGGCTCCGATCGATCCGGATCGCGGCTACTGATCCCCACGCGCCGCCTATACGTATACGGCGGCGAAAAGTACTTATAGATGACTGATTCGGGGCACCCCCCTGCGGCCATAACGTAGTTCCTGTCAGCAAGAACGACAGCGAAACCGCAGATCACAGCCCCGAAGGAGCTCATCATGGACACCATCGTCGCCCAGTACCTGGAAGCCTGGAACACCACCGACGCCGCCGCCCGCAAGGCCGCCGTCGCCCGGGTGTTCACCGAGACCGCCGGCTACACCGACCCGCTGATGGCGGTGGCCGGGCACGACGCCATCGACGCCGGAATCGCCGCGGCGCAAGCACAATTCCCCGGTTGGACCTTCCGGTTGGCCGGCCCGGTGGACGCCCACCACGACCAGGTCCGTTTCACCTGGGAGCTCGGCCCCGCCGACGCCCCCGCGGTGGTTGTCGGTTTCGACGTCGCCGTGGTCACGGACGGCCGCATCGCCAACGTGTACGGCTTCCTCGACAAGGTCCCCGCCGCCGCCTGATCGAAACCTGCTCCGCCACATACTGATTCACCGAAGGAAAAACACAGTCATGAACACCACCGCCCCGTCCTACCTGTCCTCCGTCATGGCCCCCGGCCCGCAGCTGCTTCGCCTCTCGCTCCGCTTGGACGCCGTGGTCACCGGCGTCAACGGCCTGGCCTACCTCGCCCTCGCCGGACCGCTGGAGTCACTGCTCGGCCTGAACACCGAGCTCGGTATTCCGATCGGGATCTTCCTGACGCTGTACGGCGTGGCGGTGGCGATCATCGGCACCCGGCAGACGATCAGCCCCGCGGCGACCCGCGTGGTGATCGCAGGCAACGCCGCCTGGACCGTGGTCAGCCTCGCCGCCCTCCTCGCAGGCGCCCTCGACCTGAATCTGGTCGGCTCGATCTGGACGGTCATGCAGGCCGCCACCGTCGGCGGTTTCGCCGCCCTGCAGTACCTGGGCCTGCGCAAAGCGCAGTGAGTATCCGACAACTGAACAGCCCCGCCCCCGTCGACCGCGGCACCAGCGCACCAGCTGATGCCGCGGTCGTCGTCGCAGGTCAGACCCTATCGCGATCAGCCTGCAACAAATGTGCCATTGACAACTGGCACATTCATCGATGATTCTGAACACATGACAAGGTCAACGAGGACCTCGATCCTCCGGGGTCGGCAGCCGGCGGAGCCGGCGGGGTGGGTAAGCACAGGCGTACCCACCGCACCCTCCACGCGGGCGACCCTGGCCGCGGCGGCCACGCAGTTCGGGTTGCGCCCGCTGAACAACGCGGTGCCGATGAATGCCCCGGGAGTCTGGTTCGCCCGCAAGCTCGTCGCCACCTTCATGGCCGTCGGCGGCCCGGTGCCCCGCGGCACCGCCGTCACCCCGGTGCGCTCCGGGGCGGTGCGCGGCGAATGGGTCCGCGCGCCCGGCGTCTCCTTCGGCAAGCGCGCCGTCTACTACATCCACGGCAGCGGTTACGTCATCTGCTCCGCCCGCACGCACCGCGGGCTGGCCGCGCAGCTGTCGCGCAAGACCGGACTCCCGGTCTTCCTGACCGACTACCGGCTCGCCCCGGAACACCGCTTCCCGGCGGCGGCCGACGATGTCGAGGCGGGCTACCGCTGGCTGCTCGACCGCGGCTACACCGCCGACGACCTGGTGATCGCCGGTGATTCGGCGGGCGGGCACCTCGCGCTCGACCTGCTCATCGAGAACGAACGCCGCCGCATCCCGCAGCCCGCGGCCGTGGTGATGTTCTCCCCGCTGTTCGACCTCACCTTGCAGCTGGCCGCCGAACAAGAACGGCGCCAACGGGATCCGCTCATCTCCGCCAAGGCGGCGAGCCGCATGCCACGCGCCTACACGCGGGGCCTGCCCGACGACACCCCGCGACTGCGGCTGACCGTGCCGGAGGGCATGTCGCTGCCGCCCATGCTGATTCAGGTCGGCGGCACCGAAATGCTCAGTGCCGATGCGCGAGCGCTCTGCGAAATGGTGCGCGCCGCCGGCGGCAGCTGCGAGCTGGAGGTGTGGCCGGGCCAGGTGCACGTCTTCCAGGCGCTGCCGACGCTGGTGCCCGAAGCCGATCAGGCCCTGGCCCGCGCGGCCGACTTCCTGCGGACCGCACTGGCCGCCCGCACTGTCTCCGAGAAGGTGAGCTGACGATGTTCGGACTGGAAAAGCTGCTGCCCCTGGGCAATCGGCCACGGCGCAGCTACGGTGCGCGAGCGGTGGTGACCGGGGCGAGCAGCGGCATCGGCCGGGCCTTCGCGCTGGAGATCGCCGATCGCGGCGGGCAGGTGATCTGCGCCGACATCGATGAAGCCCGCGCCGACGAGACCGTCGCGCTGATCGAACGCAAACATCGCGGCACCGCGCACGCGTTCCGCTGCGATGTGGCGCAGCGCGAGGATGTGGAAAACCTTGCGCGCTTTGCCGAATCGCTGTTCGAGCGCCCGGTCAGCCTGGTCATCAACAACGCGGGCGTCGGCATCGGCGGAAAGCGGGTCGGCCAGGTCGGCTTCGAGGACTGGGAGTGGGCGCTCGGCATCAATCTGTGGGGTGTGGTGCACGGATGTGAGGTCTTCACACCGCAGCTGCGGGCCGCCCGGCGCGGCGGCATCATCAACGTCGCCTCCGCGGCCGGGTTCGCCGCCGCACCGTCGATGTCGGTCTACAACGTGTCCAAGGCCGGGGTGATGTCGCTGTCGGAGACGATGGCGGCCGAGCTGAGCGGCACCGGCGTCGCGGTCACCGTGCTGTGCCCCACCTTCGTGAAAACCAATGTGGCCAAGGACGGCCGGATCACCCAGCAGTCGGCCCGGCTGGCCGACACCCTGATGCGCTGGACCGGCTTCACGCCCGAACACGTCGCCCGCAACACCCTCGACGCCCACGATCGTGGGCAGCTGTATGTGCTGCCCCAGCTGGACGCGCACGTTGTCTGGCGGCTCAAGCGCTACTTCCCCGCCCAGTACACCTACGTCCTCGGCCTCCTGGATCGGGTGCTGCCCCAGGACAACTCCCCCGCCACCGACCGCAGCTCGGTCACCGACAAGACAGGAGTCTGACATGGCCATCACGATGGACTTCGACGACATGCTCGCCAAGATCAAAGACCGGCAGTGGGCGCTGGCCGATATCGACTGGGACGCACCGGGCGCCGAGACGATCTCGCCCGAACTGCACGCCAAGCTCAAGCCGTTCATGGCCGACCTGATGTGGATCGAGAACGTCGGCGCGCGCGGCTTCGCCGCCATGGCGAAGAAGGCGCCCACCGAGACACTGCGCGAGATCTACCGCTACTTCCATGCCGAGGAGCAGCGGCACGCCAATGCCGAACTGGCGCTGATGCGGCGCTGGGGCATGCTCGACGGTGACGAGATCCCGCAGCCGAATGTGAACGTCAAGCTGGTGATCGACTTCCTGGACAAGTACGCCGACGGCATGTCGCTGTCGTTCCTGGGCACCGTGATTCCGATGCTCGAGGTCGCGCTGGACGGCGCGCTGGTCAAGTTCATCATGGACGAGATCCACGACCCGGTCTGCCAGGACGTCTTCAAGAAGATCAACAACGACGAATCCCGGCATCTGGCCGTCGATTTCGCGGTGATGGACGTGCTCGGTCACGCCCATATCCGCAAACTCGCCACCGACCTCGTCGGCGGCTGGCTGAAGCCGTCGCTGATCATCGGTGTGCTGAGCTACGTGCCGCTGCTGAACAAGATGCGCGACAACATCGTCGAGATGGGCGTCGACGAGGAGAAGCTGTACTCGGCGCTCAAGCGCTACGCCAATGTCGGCGAGCGCAGCGAGTTCGCGCGCAGGCTGCCGATGTATCAGCTGGTGAAGATGCAGGGCGGATGGGTGATCGACCGCGGCCACCCGTACCACCTGTTCGCCGACGCGCTGGTGAAGATCACCGCCAGGGTGCCGAAGGCGCTGCTGCGCAGGGACCCGACCTGGGTCAAGGAAGTCACCTACGAGCCGGCGGCGTGAGGCAGATGAGCAACAAGACCTTGGACGTCGCCATCATCGGCGGCGGGTTCGCCGGTATCGGCAGCGCGATTCGCCTGAAACAGAAGGGGATCGACAGTTTCGCCATCTTCGAGCGCGGCGACGCGATCGGCGGCACCTGGCGCGACAACACCTATCCCGGTGCGGCCTGCGACATTCCGTCGCGGCTGTACTCCTACAGCTTCGCGCCGAACCCGGACTGGTCGCACACCTACTCGGGCAGCAATGAGATCCTCGGTTATATCGAGACGATGGCGGCCGAGTTCGGTCTCGGACCGCATTTCCGGTTCGGCCACAACGTGTCCGGCATCGCCTTCGACGAGCCCGCCGGACTGTGGGAGATCACCATCGACGACCGCAGCGAGCCCGTGCGGGCCCGCGCCGTGGTGCTCGCCTCGGGACCGCTGGCCAATGTCAGCTTTCCGAACATTCGCGGCATCGAGGATTACGCGGGGCACAAGATCCACAGTGCCCGTTGGGATCACGACTACGACTTCACCGGCAAGAAGGTCGCGGTGGTCGGCACCGGCGCGAGCGCGGTGCAGATCATTCCGGAGCTGGTCGATAAAGCCGCTTCGGTCAAAGTCTTTCAGCGCACGCCGGGCTGGGTGCTGCCGCGGGTCAACCGGCGCACCAACGCGGTGACCAAGGAGCTCTACCGCCGGGTGCCCGCCGCCGAACAGCTCGCCCGGCAGGCCTGGTTCTACGGGCACGAGTCGGTCGCGCTCGGCGTCGTCTGGAACACGCCGCTGACCCGGGTCGTCGAACTGGTCGGGCGGGCCCAATTACGCAGGCAGGTCAAGGATCCCTGGCTGCGCCGCCAGCTCACCCCGGATTTCCGGGCGGGTTGCAAGCGACTGCTGATGACCGACGACTACTACCCCGCGTTGCAACGGGACAACTGCAAGCTGATCACCTGGCCCATCGCGAGGCTGTCCGAGAACGGCATCCGCACCGCGGAAGGTATTGAGCACCAAGCCGATTGCATCGTCTTCGCCACCGGCTTCGACGTATCCAAGACGGGCACCCCGATCCCGGTCGTCGGCCGGGACGGCCGGGTGCTGGCCGACGAATGGTCGCGCGGCGCGTACGCCTACAAGAGTGTCGCGGTGTCCGGGTATCCGAACCTGTTCTTCACCTTCGGACCGAATTCGGGTCCCGGCCACAACTCGGCGCTGGTGTACATGGAGGCCCAGATCGACTACCTGGTCAGCGCCATCGGCACCATCCTGGAGCAGGATCTGCGCGTGCTCGACGTCCGGAAGGACCGGCAGGACCGCTACAACGCGGGCATGCAGCGCAGGCTGACCGGCACCACCTGGAACTCGGGCTGCCGCAGCTGGTACCTCACCGAGGACGGTTTCAACGCGACCATGTATCCGGGCTTCGCCACCCAGTACGTCAATCAGCTGCGCACCGTCGACCTCGCCGACTACACGGTCGTCGCCGCGGACCGCAACGCCCGCAAGCCCCGGATCGCGGCGGTTTCCTAGATGACCGGTGCCGGCGGCCTTGGCGATAGACTCGGTCGATCAATGACCGGGCTGTTCGGTCGCCGGCATCCCGGCGCACAGGTGGGCGAGGAGGTGGAATCGATGGAGTACCGCATCGATGACCTCGCGCGCGCCGCGGGCACCACCACCCGCAATGTGCGCGCCTACCAGGAGCGCGGCCTGCTGCCCCCGCCCGTCGGCAAGGACGGCCGGGCCAGCATCTACGACAATTCGCACCTCGAGCGACTGCGGCTGATCGACGCGCTGCTGCAACGCGGTTTCACCACCGCGCACATCGGCGACTTCATCACCAGCTGGGAGACCGGCAAGGACCTCACCGAGGTGCTCGGCTTGCAGCACGCGGTCACCGCGTCGTGGGCGAAGGACGAAACCTTCGAGGTGCCGCGCGAGCTGATCGGCACCATCCTCGGCGCGGAGGCCGACGAGCTGGTCGACCGGCTGCGCGAGATGAACCTGGTCCGGTTGGAAGGTGACACCGTGGTGTTCACCGAGACCCAGCTGCTCACCTCGTTCGCCGAACTGCACGAGTACGGCCTGGAGTTGCGCACCCTCATCGAGATCTACGCCGAGGTCGCCGCCCGGATCGACGACATCACCCACATCATGATCACCGCCGCCAAGCAGCACATCATCGATGAGCACGGCGCGGGCTGGCTCCCCGAGACCAGCAGCGAAATCGCCGACACCACAACGATGTTGAGCAAGATGCGCGAGCTGGCCGTCGCCTCGGTGCACTCGACGCTGGCCCGCTCGCTCGACGTCACCCTGCGCCGGGAACTCGGCGACTACCTCGCCACCGCCGCCGAACGCGAACGCGCCAAGACGGATTCGCGCCCGGACACCCCGTCCTGACGGTTCAGACCTGGACCGAGTCGTGCTTTCCGGCGAAATCCAGCAAACGCGAGATCACCTGATCCGGAATCGCCCACAGCATGTCGTGCCCGACGCCGGGATATGTCTCGATATCGGCCGCGGGAAAATGCCGTCGCACGTTATCCGCCGCGGCCTCGGGATCATGGATGACCGACTCGGCTCCGTAGAGGGCCAGCACCGGTGCGGTGATCGCGGCCAGCCGTTCGTCGGTGAGCGGGCGCGGCCACGGCAGCGCCATCCGGAACTTCACGCCCGCCAGAATCATCTCCCATTCTTCCTCGGTGAACTGAATTCTCGGCTGGAGCCAAGCATTGAGCTTCTGCATCTTCTCCCGAGTGGGGCGGAAGCCCGCGGCGATGAACTTCCGCAGCACCCGCCAGGGCGGCCTGCCGAAGATGGCCGGAGTCGGCTCCAGCAGGCTCAGACTCGCCAGCCGATCGGAATGCTGGGCAGCGATAACAGCTGCCAGCCACGCGCCGAGCGAGTAGCCCGCGAGGTGGACGCGATCCGCACCGAGTCCGTCGATTACCTCGCCGGCCCAGCGGGCGATATCGGTCTCGTCGCGCATCGGCGCGGTCTGCACGCAGCGGCCCGCCCAGCCCATGACATCGGTGGTGTACACTATGCGGTCGCGGGCCAGGTCCTCGATGAACGGGCCCCACACCAAGCCGTTGCCCGACATACCCGGCAGTAGCAGCAACGGGACACCATCTCCGAACCCCGACCGACGCACTCGTGTTGTCCCGAACGATGTTTCGATGTCGAGCTCTGTCGACGGCACCGGCCACCGGGCCGCCATCGCGTCGTAGCTTCGCAGGTAGGTGGCCTGCGCCTCGTCGCTGGTGAACCGTCCGATCTTCGGCATGATCGCCCCTCCCGTGTTGGTGATATCAACGTACCATATAAATGGTACGGACATACCACCAAAAAGGATTCACACTCGCGACCGACGAGCGAAAAGCACTGCGGCGCAGGCATAGCCGACCACAGCGAGTCCTACGGACCACAGCACCGCGAGTGCTGCGCTGCTGTGCCATTCACCGCCGATGAGCAAGCCACGGAGCGTGTCGATCACCGGAGTCGCGGGCTGATACTCGGCGAAGCCGCGCAACCAGGACGGCATGGTGGCGGTCGGCACGAAGGCGCTGCTGACGTAGGGGATGAACATGATGGCGTAGGTGAATCCGCCTGCGGCCTCCGGGTTTTGCGCGAGCAGGCCCAGCGCGACCGCGATCCAGGTGATCGCGTGCACGAAGAGGACGATCACCGCGAGCGCGCCGAGCCACCCGAAAAACCCTGCGTGCGAACGGAAGCCGAGGGCCACCCCGACCACGAGCACCACGGCGACAGCGAGCATGTTGCGCACGACCCCCTCCCCCACATGCCCGGCCAGCAGTGCCTGCCGAAAGATCGGCAAGGTCCGGAATCGGTCCACCGCGCCGGTGCGTAGATCGGTCGCCACCGCCGTGGCAGTTATCGAGGCGCCGAATCCCGTGCACAGCAGGATGATTCCGGGAATCACATAGTCGATGTAGGGCTCGTCCACCTGTATCGCGCCACCGAACACGTACACGAACAACAGCATGATCAGCAGCGGCAACAACAGCGAGATCAGCAGCGTGTCTCGGCTACGCAGCGTATGCCGCACCGCGCGCCGGAACATGACGGCGCAATCCGCGCAAGCGAGCGCCGGTCCGCTCATCCCGCCCCGCCGGCGGTCAGCCTGCTCACCCGGCCGTAGCCTCGACGATGTCGGCGGTGCGCGGCGTCGCGTCCGCGTGCGATTGCAGCTCTCCGGCAAGGTTTTTCGCCCGCTGCGCGGTCCCCTGGTCCAGCAGTGTGCGCACTCCTGCTTCCAGCCGCTCCCGGTCGAGTTTGCGGAAGCTCAGATGCGCACCGACACCGAGCCGTTCGACCTGCGCGCCCCACATCGGCTGGTCGAACGACACCGAACAGACCAGCGTCGGCAGCCCGGCGCGCAGGCTCTCGAAGGTGGTGCCGATGCCGCCGTGGTGCACGGCGGCGGCACACACCGGGAAGACGATGTCGTGCGCGACCGGGCCGACCACCTTGACCTGCTTGCCGGTTTCGGCGTCGGCGGCGGCCAGATCGCTCCAGCCCGCACTCACCAAACCGCGGATACCCAGCCGTTCGCACACCTCCTCGACGATGGCGAGCACGGCGTGCGTGTCCCGGATCGGCATGCTGCCGAAACCGAAGTACACCGGCGGATCACCCTCCGCGATCCAGGCGATCACCTCCCCGTGATCGGCGGCCAGCTCGCCGAGCGCCTCCCTGGCGGTCCGCTCCAGCGGCAGGAAGCCGACGAGCGGCCTGCGCTCGCCCCACTCCTCGGCCAGGCCGGGCACCAGGGCACGGTCGTAGATCTGCACCTCGGGCACGCCCGCACGCGCGAGCATGTCGGCCGGCGCGGCGGTGGTGCGCGGCAGGCCGAGTTCCTTGCGCAGCTGGTTGAGGTAGCGCATGAAGACGACGCGGCGCAGGTTCTCGGCGAGCAACCAGGTGGCGCGGTTCACCACGGCGGGCGGGTGCCAGGCCGGCGGCAGCGAACCGGGGAACGGATACGCGGAGTTCTTCCGGCACGGAAAGCCGTGCAGCGAGACCATCGGCACCCGCATCGCCTCGGCGACCGACGCGGCCCGGTCCTCGGTGAGCATCGTCGCCACGATCACGTCCGCGCCCGCGCAGACGTCGATCACCTCGCGGTTCATCTGCTCGGCGTAGTCGGCCATCTGCTTGCCGACCAGCTGCATCAGCCGGAAGCTGCTGCCCGCGGCCAGCGCCTGCTGGCCCTCGTCGGACGAGTAGAGCTGCTGCACGTCCGGTCCGCAGCTGACGGCGGCCAGGCCGGTGCGGGTGGCGAAGTCGACGAGGTTCGGCGGCGCGCCGACCAGGACGTCGTGGCCGCGCCTGCGCAGCTCCAGCCCGAGCGCCACCGCGGGTTGCACGTCGCCGCGGGTGCCCGTCAACGGAATCGCCACTCTCATGCCAGCTCCTGTACCCGGCGGGCCATCGCCCGCGCTTGTCGCGACTCGTCGTTTTTCCAGCATCCCGCGCGGCGCACATGTCCGTACCGTGGTCCCATGCACGTCGCGCTGTTCACGGACTTCCATCCCGCGACTCTCGGCGGGATCCAGACCTCGGTACATGCCCAGCGTCGCGGGCTCGAGCGGCTCGGCCACCGCGTCACCGTGTTCACCGCGCCCACGCCGGAATCTACCGAACCGGACCCGGACCTGGTGGTCCTTTCCGCACTCGGGGGCGTCGTGGTGAACGGTTTCGCCATGGTGCTGCCGACGCCGGCGAACAATCGGGCCATCGACGCGGCGTTCGCCGAGCGCGGCCCGATCGACGTCGTGCACACCCAGACCACCTACGGCGTCGCCATCGCCGGGCTGCGCGCGGCCCGGCGACACGGCCTGCCCGTGGTGCACACCGTGCACAGCCGCGACGACGTCTTCATCGCCAACACCTCGCCGGTCCCGTACCTGTCCGCGCTCACCATGCGGGCGTTGCACGGCCGCTTCGTCTCCCATCGGGGGCGTTTGCCGCGCAACGACGAATCCCGGGCGGCGCGGCATGCCTGGCGCACCATGGTCGCTCAGGCCCAGGCCGCCGATCGGGTGATCGTGCCGACCGAGCATTTTGCCGAGCGCATCCTGGCGCATGGACTGGCCCGGCCGATTCGGGTGATCTCCAACGGCATCGATGACGAGCTGCTCGACGCCGCACAGACTTCGGTGCCGGAGTCCGGCCCGGTACGGACCGGGTCATTGCGAATCCTGTGGTGCGCCAGACTTTCCGGGGAGAAACGGCTGCTCGAGGCGATCGAGGCGGTGCGGCTGGTCGAGAACTGCGAGTTCGATATCTATGGCACCGGCGAGCTGTGGGAGCGTGCGCGGGCGGCGATCGACGCGGGCGGGCTGAGCGACCGGGTGCGGCTGCACGGTGCGGTCAGTCAGGCGCAGTGCCTGGCCGCAATGGCGACGCACGACGTATTGCTTTTTCCCTCTTCGGGTTTCGATACGCAGGGCATGGCCTTGCTGGAGGCGGTGGCCATGCGGCTGCCGGTGGTCTACTGCGATCCGGATCTGGCCGAGACGGTGCCCGACGGCGGCGGTGTCGGTACCCGCAACCCGTCGGTGGCCGCGATCGCCGACGCGCTGTGCGAACTCGCCGACGACCCGGAACAATTGGCGCCGATGCGCAAGATCCTCGCCGATCACGCCGACTCCGCGCGGCAATCGCGCCTCACCGAGGCGATTGTCGCGATATACGCCGATCTGGTCGGAGGTGCGAAACAAACCATGCCGCAGCCTGTTCCGAATGTACCCACCGCGCCGGGGCGACTACCCCTACTCGGTCACAGTGTGGTCGCGCTGCGTGACGGACTGAAGTTCGTGACGTCGCTGGCCGAGATCGCCCCGATCGTCCGGATCTATCTGGGCCCGCGACCGGCCTACGTGCTCACCACCCCGGACCTCATCCGTGCGGTGGGTTTCGGCGAGGCGGGCGAGTTCCATCGCGAGGAGCTGCGCGACGCGATCCAGGAGGTCATTCGCGGCGCGTCCAATGTGCTCAGCGGCAAACCACACGAACTGCGCCGCCGGATGATCGCCCCCGCGCTGCGGCAGCGCCGGTTGACCGAATACGCGGTAGTCGCCGCCGATCTCGCGAATGCATGGTCGGCCTCGCTACCCCCCGGACAGCCGTTGAACCTGGTGGACGAGGCCCACCGCCTCGTCCTGGACACGATCTCCTCGACCCTGTTCACCGCAGAGTTCGGTGCGGACGCGAAACGCGAAGTCCAGCAGAACATCCCGTGGCTACTTGGCCAGGTGATCCAGCGCGCCGCGTTGCCGCCGCCGGTGCGCCGCCGGCGCGTCATCGCCAATCGCCGGTTCACCGCCAAGTCCCGTCGGCTGCGTGCGGAGATCGGCGCCGTGGTCGCCGAATATCGCCGCGCCGACCGCGATTTCCACGATGTGCTCTCCGCGCTGGTCCGGCACATCGACCCGGAGACCGGTACGCGCCTGTCGGACGAGGAGATCATCGACGAGCTGCTGCTCATGCTCGCCGCCGGCGTCGGCTCGACCGCCTCGATCCTGGGCTGGGTGTGGCACGAGATCATGCGCAATCCGGAGATCACCGCCGAATTACGCCGCGAGCTCGATGATTTCGTCGGCGCGGGCCCGGTCACCCCCGACCATGTCGCGGAACTGCCGTATCTGCGGCTGGTCATCCTGGAGACGCTGCGGTTCTGGGGCCCGTGGGTCAGCACGCACACCGCGGACGGACCGGTCACGCTGGGCGATACCACGCTGCCCGACGGCGCCATGGTGGTGTTCAGCCCGTACATGATTCACCACAACCCGCACTACTACCCCAGCCCGGAAACCTTCGACCCGGACCGCTGGTTCCCCGGTCGCGTCGAGGAGATCGACAAGAAAGCGATCCTGCCGTTCGGCGTCGGCAGCAGGCACTGCCCGGGCAACAACTTCGCCCTGATGACCATCACCCTCGCCACCGCCGCCCTCTTCGCCCGCTGGCAGCCGGTCGCCGACCCGGGCTATCAGGTGAAACCATCGAACCGTGATTTCGTCGCCGCGCCATCGCGGTTGCCGGTGGTCCTGCATACCCGGCCGTGAACCCCGCGCAGCGCGTCGAAGGCCGATGAGTTCCGCGCGGCCGTATCGTCACGCACGACTTCGACCTCACACCGAGACCGCGATGGCGCTCGCCACGGTGGAACCGCGCGGCGCGACCCGCTGGCGATTCTGACCACGCCGACCGCGTCGATGGGTGGCCGCCGGTCCGGCCCATGACGAGCGACAGGCCCGTACGCTGCTTGGTGGCATAGTGCGGACCGTCGAGCGGATGGAGACTCCCATGGCACGCGACCACCCGAGAATGCCACCGCCAGTGCTGGTTCGGGCTGTCGAGCTGGTGCGCAACGGTTTGTCCGTCGCCTATCGCAAGCTGGTGCCGGGGCAGCTGGCGGTGATGGAACTGCTGGCCGCCGGATGGTTGACGCAGGCGATCCACGCCGCCGCCGAACTCGGCATCGCCGATGCGCTGGCGGACGGGCCACGCAGCGGCGCGGAGCTGGCCGAGGCCGTCGGAGCCGATGAGGACGCGCTGCATCGATTGCTGCGATTGCTCATCAGCCACGGCATTTTCACCAGGCGCCGGGACGGTAGGTACGCCCTCACCTCGATGGCCAAGGCGCTGCAACGGGACACCGGCGTCACGCTGCGCGACGCCGCCCTATTCTTCGGTTCGCCGATCCACCGGGACAATTGGTCGCATCTGGTCGACGCGGTCCGCACCGGCAAGCCGGTCGGCGAAGCGCTGCACGGCATGTCGTTCTTCGAGCACGCACGGGTCGATCGTGAGCTCGGCACGCTGTTCGACAACGCGATGACCAGCATCGGCAGCTTAGCGCTCACCCCCTTGCTCGCGGCCTACGACTTCGGCACCTTCGACACCCTGGTCGATGTCGGCGGCGGCGAGGGCGCGCTGATCACCGAAATCCTGCGTCGCGCACCACGATCCACGGGCATCCTCTTCGACCTGCCGGAGGTGCTGGAGTCGGCGCCGAGCCGGCTGGCCGAGCTCGGACTGACCGACCGCTGCGCGATCGAGGCCGGCTCCTTCTTCGACGCCGTACCGCAGGGTGGCGACGCCTACCTGCTCAAGCACATCCTGCACGACTGGGCTGAGGAGGACGCGGGACGGATCCTCACGACGGTTCGCGCGGCGATGAAACCCGATGCCCGCCTGCTGATCATCGAGCTCGTCGTCCCCGAGCACACTCGCCCGCATCCCGGCAAGTTCATCGATCTCGAGATGCTGGTGAATACCGGCGGGCGCGAACGGACCGCCGACGAGTACCGGGTGTTCCTGGCGCGCTTCGGTTTCAAGCTGACGCGCGTGATCCCGACGGTGTCACCGGACAACATTCTCGAGGCCGAACCCGCCTAAGGCGCCAGTGCCGCCGCGATGACCGTCGTCACGACCTTGCTGACGGCTTCGGCGGTCGGCGGTGTGCCGGTCCGGTCGGCGAACAGCAGATGCCCCGCCCCGATCAGCGTGGGCGCCAACACTTCCACGTCGGCCTCGGCCACGACGCGGCCATGTTCGCGCTCGGCGTCGAGGTAGTCGGCGATCATCGCGGTCGCCTCCGCCAGCAGCGGAACGCCTGTCGGCCTGGACTGACGCAACCTGGCGCGTAACTCGTCCCGGAAGGTGACGAGGCTGACGATCGACACGGCGACCGTCCCGAACAGCTGGGTCAACGCGCCGCTGAGATTGCCGACGACGGTGCCGGTTCCCGCGGCTTCGCGCAGCGCGACCGCCTGCTGGTCGATCCGCGCGATGCGATCCAGCACGAGCTCGGCCAGAAAGGCGTCGAAGTCGGTGAAGTGCCGGTGCAGCACCCCCTTGGCGCAGCTTGCCTCGGTGGTGACCGCCCTGCTGGTCAGCGCGCTCGGCCCGTCCCGCAGCAGGATGCGCTCGGCGGCGTCGAACAACTGGTCGCGTACGTCGCGCATGGCCACTCCGGTTGGCACTGTGTACTTCTCCCTTGTCGTCCAGCCCGAAACAGTTGAAGAGTGGGCATGTGCCCACTTATAGTGGGCACATGCCCACCTTACCGTCGCCAACACCCCCGGAGTCCCATCAGGCCCGCGAGATTGCCGAGTCGTTCGGCGTGGACACCGACCGCTACGACCGGTCCCGGCCCCGCTATCCCGACGCGCTGGTGCAAACGATCGTCGCCGCGAGCCCGGGACGCGAATTCCTCGACGTCGGGGTCGGCACCGGCATCGTCGCCCGGCAATGCCGGGCCGCCGGTTGTACCGTGCTCGGCGTCGAACCCGACGAACGGATGGCCGAATTCGCGCGCCGCCACGGCACCGAGGTCGAAGTGGCCACCTTCGAGGCCTGGGACCCCGCCGGGCGAACCTTCGACACCGTCGTCTCCGGGCAGGCGTGGCACTGGGTGGACCCCGTCGCCGGCGCGGCCAAGGCGGCCGAGGTGCTACGGCCGGGCGGCCGGCTTGCCTTGTTCTGGAACGTAAGTCAGCCACCGCCCGAACTCGCGGAGACCTTCGCCGAGGTCTACCGCGGTGCGGTCCCCGACTCCCCGTTCTCGCGCATGCCCGCGACATCTCCCGTCGCGATGTACGCGGCGATGTGCGACAAAGCGGCCGACGGCATTCGCGAGTCCGGCGCCTTCGGCGAGCCGCAGCGGCAGCAATTCGACTGGCAGCAGCGGTACACCCGTGAAGAGTGGCTGGATTTCTCAGCGACCACCGGCGCCACCACCCGTCTCCCCCAGTCCGTGCTGGACGAGGTACTGGCCGGCCTCGGTGCCGCCGTCGACGCGGTGGGCGGCAGCTTCCTCGTGCAGTACACGGCCATCATGGTCACCGCGGCGCGGATCGCCACCTGACGACCCGTCGGTCCATCGACCGAAGTTCTAGGTATCCGAAACGAAAGCGCGGGTGGTGATGCCGAGTGCGCTGCTCGTCACGCAGGAGGCGCGCATCGGCCGACCGACCGCGGACGGCTCGGAATCGGTGCCGGAGTAGGGACCGAAGGCCGGGCCGTCCGGGCTCGAAGCGGCACTGATACCGAGGCATTCGACCTGCAACACGGAGGATCCGTACCCCTCGTGGCAGCGGGCGATGGCATCGGTCACCCCTCGATCGATGAAGCAGGCGCCAGGGTCGGCGGCCGCGGCGTTCGCATTGCCGATCACCAGGCCGCAGGTGAGCACGAGTAGGCAGCCGACCCCGATGGTTCGACGTAACAGGGTTCGTACGACTCGGCCTCGCTTACGCTCGCTCACATAGATCCCTTCCTCACGAGTGTGCACAATCGTCCCGGTACCGGCCCGGTCGCCGCATCAGCGTGAAGCGTCCCCCGGCGCTATTCCACCAGACCCGAGGCGCATTCGCGCGGGACACGACGGTCACCTCGGCCACCGTTTCCCGCATCAAGGCAAGGTCAGGGCCTGGCCGATCAGGGTGAGGTAGAGCGCGAGGATGAAGACGACGGCGGGCAGCGGCGGATAGTCGGCGCGGTCACCACGCAGGAACTTCAGTGCGCCGAAGGCCGGTATCAGCAGCAGCGGGACGGGGAGCCAGGCGAGCAGCGACGAGTATTGCCACGGGCGGATGAGAGCGATATCGCACAGCACCGCCGCGACCGCACAGAGCAGCGACGCCGCGGTGCTTCCCTTGGCGCCCAGGGCATTCGAGTACAGCAGCTCTTCGGGGCGGCGTTCCCGCGAGGTCTTCCTGGCGAACTCGAACTGCAGGAAGGCACCGGCGAACACACCGGCGACCGCCGCGGCCTGCCACTGTGCGCGCACCTCACCGGTGTCGATTGCCGAGACCACCACGTAGCCGGTGACGAGTAGCTGCACGGGATAGGTGACGAACAGATTCACCATGATGTTGGTGCGCACTCTCGCAAACAGCCACTCCAGTCCCCACAGGATCAGCCCGTAAGCCATTGCGACAGCGATCATTACGGCCGAACCCACCGACAGCGCCAGACTGCCCGCGACGGCTCCGAGAGCGATGAGCCCCATCGCCACTCGAAGTTCGACCGCACTCACCGCGCCGGTCACCAGCGGGCGGCCCGGGTTGTGCACGCGGTCGTATTCGAGGTCCTTCTGCTCATCGACCATGCGCAGATACAGCAGCACGAACGCGACGACCACTATCCGGACCAGCGTGGCCCCGGTCGGTCGCCAGGTTGATTCCGGCTGTGTCACAAGCGAAGCCGTACCTTCGAGTGCCAGCACCCACAGCACGCCGTACAGCAGATAGTGCGGCTTGTACATCACCGCGGTGAACCGGGCGATCCGCGCGGCGGACGCCAGTGGGTTCATCACTGCCACCGATCCCACCTGGTCACCTCGGCCGCCGGTGTGCGCCGCCCCGGCCCGTCACTACCGGGCAGCAGGTGCGCGACCGGGACCATGGCC
Source organism: Nocardia suismassiliense (assembly GCF_900269665.1). GTDB lineage: Bacteria > Actinomycetota > Actinomycetes > Mycobacteriales > Mycobacteriaceae > Nocardia > Nocardia suismassiliense. The sequence continues at coordinate 2,307,604 of NZ_LT985361.1, read as the reverse complement.
ACCTGGGTCACCTCGTCGAACGGGATACCCAGCAGGTCGGCGACCTCGCGTTCGTAGGCCAGATGCGCCGTCGTCAGGCAGGATCCGAGCCCGCGCTCACGCAGCGCGAGCATGAAGTTCCACACCGCGGGATAGATCGAGCCGTAGAAGCTCGCCGAGCGCAGTGGCGGCGCGGACTCCGGCAGCCTGCCGAGGGAGCAGACGAGCACCAACGCGGGCACCTCGGACAGATGCTCCGCCAGGTACCGTCCGGAGGCGAGATCGCCGAGTTGATCCGGTCGCGGTGTGCGTCCGGACAGGTTGGCCGCGAAGCCTTTTCGGTAGTACTCCGCAATCTGCTGCTTGGTTTCCGGGTCCTGCACGACGAGGAAACGCCATGGCTGCCGATTGCTGCCACTCGGTGCCTGGATCGCGATATCCAGGCACTCCAGCAGATCTCGACGCTCGACCGGCCGGGTGAGATCGAGGCGACGGCGAAACGAGCGGGTCGTGGTGAGTAGTTCGGTGCTCATCAGCGCTCGGCCGCAGGCAGTTCGGCGTCGAAACCCAGTTCGTCGTCGGCGAATTCGAGATCGACCTCGGCCGCGACCGCATCGCACTGCCGGATCTCACAGTGGATCACCGTGCGGTCGGCCTGCTGTCCGGTGATCTCCGCAACGCATTCCGCCGGACGGTCCAGCTCTACGAATCGCTCGAAAGCGCTGCCGACGCACTGCAATCGGGGTGCCCGGTGCAGCACCATGGCCAGCGCGGTCTGCCTGCACGCCTCGATCAAAAGACTCCCCGGCGCATGATCGAGTTGGTGGTCGAACAGAAACGGATGGCCGAGATCGGGCACCAGCGTCGCGCGGGCGGTGGTGCCCGACACCTCTGGTGCGGCGATCACGACATTGCGCCAGTTCTCCCGCCCGACCTCGGCCGCGACCGCGCGATCGGCCAGCGCTGAGGCACCCAGATAAGCACCGAGACCAAGGCTTTTCCGGAAGGCCGCACGAAGCGAGGTCCACTGTCGCGACGTCATCCAGGAGAACGAACCGTCGACGGTCATCATCGGCTCCGCGCCGCAATCGATTTCGAGCACCATGTCCAGACCCTGCACCCGCTCACCCCGCAGGTGCCGGCGCGGCACCCGCACCCGCATCACGAGATCGGCTGGTGCGGTACCGATTTCCCACGCCGGGGTGTCGGCGCCGGTGCCGTTGAAGGTGCGCACGATGAACGCCATATCGGCAGGGACGCCGTAGAACTCGTGAGTCAGCGCGATCGCCGCCTGCCTGGCGGCCTCCATCACCAGCAGCGGGTCGTGCCGCAGCGCCAGCGATCCGAGGTGGTCGCTGTAATAGGCGTGCATCCTCGGTAATTGGGCGCCGACCACGAACTCGTCCTCGGCCACGGTGTCGAGCGAGGTGACGAACACCTCGGACACGGCGCACCGGTGCGCCAGCTCGCGCGAGATCGTGCGTAGATGAGTCGCTGTCTTCACCGTTTCCACGTTTGCCGTCACGGTTGTTCCTCCAGCCAATCTTTCGCGGATACCGGGCGCAGCGTTTGCGGCTGCGTGCCGACCCGCATCGGGAGTACATAGGACCCGAGCACGATTACCGACCACGGATCGAGTTCCCGGCCGTCGGCCCACGCGGCATACAGCAGTTGCGCGCAGTCCGGGTCGGCCTCGACGTCGAATCCGTGTGCGACCGGGGCACCAGCCGCTTCGAGGTCACGCAGAATCCGCTCCACCGCGACCGCACGGTCGAAGCTGCGAGCGGGTGTCCACGCGTAGAGGTCGTTCGCGATCGCGAGGGCCTCGGCCGAGCGGTCGATACCCGCCCCCGCCTCCGCGATCACCGCCGCCCGGCGCTGCTCGTCCAGGTAGATGGCGAGCTCCCGCAGCACATCGGCGGGATCGTCGGGCGAATGCACCAGATTCAACAGGTAGCTGTGCCGGCCGAGCAGATGGCGCAGTTCGCCCGGCTGACGTTTACGCGGGTCGGTCGGGCCCTTGGCCGCCGTGAGGCGCACGGGGACCGGCAGTTCCGCGTCCGCGCCGCGCACGACGAGCACCAGCACGTCGGAGATGCCGACGAGCAGGTCGGCCAGGCGTCGGCGTTCGGGTGAGGCGATGTTCCAGGCGAAATACCACAGCGCGCGAGCGAAATGCCGGTCGACCGCGACCCGGAAGGCAGAGACGACTCGGAAGTCATTGTCCGCCAGCCACTTCAGTGTCGGCTCGACGGCTCGGGCGACAATGGCGTCCGGCTTCAACAGCAGCATCGAGTGTGCCGTGGCGAACTTCGCGGCATCGACACCGAGGCGGTCGAGCTGGTCCACGGTCTCCTGCACATAAGTGTCGCCGACATAGGCCGCCACCTTTTCCCGCTGCGGCGTCAGCGCGGCGAGCAGCTCACCCAGCGGGGCCGTCACCGGTCCGCTCCGCCGAAGTCGTTGCCCGCCAGCACTTCTTCGATCGACGGCAGCGGCACGCCGAGGTATCCGGATTCCAGGCAGTAGTCCAGCAGCACCCGCAGATACTCCTTTCCGGTCGACGGCGACGATCTGCCGAGCAGCACCTCGGCGTTCGACGTGCCGAAGGCCAGCCGACGCTCGAAGTAACTGGTGTACAGCGAGCCGATGCGCCGGTAGTACTCGCGCTCGATGGCGCCGAGATCGTCTTCGTGGAAGGTCGTCGCGGGCACGAAGGTCGCGACCTCGAACGACGGGTATTCGGCGAACACGTCGGATACCTCGCGCAGCGACAGCGTGTCCCGGCCGAGCGCGTGAAAGGTGCGGCCGGTCGCCGAGTCGAAATCCAGTACGGCCGCGGCGATCACCTCGGCGACGTGGTCCACCGGCGCGAGCGCGAGCGTCGCGTCGTACCGGCCGGGCAGCGAGCGCAGTTTGCCCTCGACCATGAGCTTGACCACGGTGTAGAGGTTCTTGTACTCGCGGATCACGCCGGTGCCGCTCGCGCCGGTCACGATGCCGGGCCGCACGATCGCCCAGCGCAGGCCTTGCTCGCCCGCCGCACGCACCAGCTGCTCGGCGCGGAACTTGCTCTGCTCGTAGCCGTTTCCGAAGGACGGGCCCGCGTCGAGTTCGTCCTCGGCGATGGTGCCGCCGCGCCGTCCGCACACGTAGGCCGTGCTGACGTGCACCAGCGGGACATCCCAGGCCTGGGCGAGTGCGATCGCGTTGGCCGTGCCCTGGACATTGAGTTCGTCGTAGTCCTGTGCGGTGGCATCGAACGCCGTAGTGGCGGCGCAGTGCACGATCATGCCGACGCGTTCGCACAGATCTGCTGAATCGCGTTTGGACAGCCCGAATCCGGGGCTGCGGATGTCGCCCGCGACCGGGCTACCCGCGCCGAGCACGGTGCCGTCGTTACGGACGATGCACGAATTGCTGTGCAGCACAGCCGCGACCGGTCGGCTCGCGGCGGCCAGCCGGGCCACCACCTCCGCACCGACGAGGCCTGTTGCGCCGGTGACCAATACGGTGTCGCGCCCGCTCATACCGCTGCCTCGCCGACGCTCGGGGTGGTCATGCGCGAGAGTGCGCCGTGCCGCTGGTTCCTTCGCGCGCTCATGATTGATCCTCTGCGGCCAGCGCGGTAGCGACCAGGCCGATGACCTCGCCGACCCGGCGCACACCGACGAGTTGTTCCGGCTTGTAGCGCGGCAGGCCGAACGACCGCTCCAGCACCACGGTCAGTTCCATCAAGCGCAGTGAGTCGAAACCCAGGTCCTCGATGAGCCGTTGACTGTCCTCGGCCGGACCCTGCGGGTCGGGTGCCATGGCGTACACCAGCTTGCGCACCCGTTCGGCCACCGCCGCATCGGCGGTCATGACCGCACCGTCTCTTCGCGCAGGTGGGGTTGCTGCCCGCCGGAGGCCAGCAGGTCGCGGGCCTCGTCGAGCGGCAGGTCGGTGTCGAGATAGCCTGCGATACGCAGCCAGTCGTAGCCGATGGCCAGGGTGCGCCGCCACTGTTCCCGCGAGTCGAACGAGGCCGGGAACCCCGTCGCGGCCGGGTCCGCGGCGATGGAGCGGACCAGCGTGACGAAATCGTCGAGGACCGCGAGGCCGGCCACGGGGTCGCCGGGTGCCGAGAACCGCACCTGCCGAGCCGATTCCAGCCGCGCGAGCAGTTCGTCACGCGACGCGGCGTTGGTCGGCACGAGCCGGCGCAGGGTCGCCGACGGGGCGACGTCTGCTGGCAATGGGTGAATGCCGAAGGCGGACAACATCACTCGCACTCCCATGGCGATCATCCGATGCGCGGCGATGTCGGCGACGGCGCCTTGCCCATTCTTGACGGCACCCGCAAGATCCTCGCGAGCGTTCTCCAGGACGATGTTCGACCACACCAAATTCAGTGCGCACTCGGTGAACCGGCGGGCGGGCAGCGGTGAAAGGGTCACGATGGCGTCCTCGCGCGCGGCGCCGTTCACCCCGAGTGCCGGTGCCAGCGCGGACGGCACGGGCGTGTACGGCCGCACCGGCTTACACATGGCCAGTGCGGGCGTGAGCAGTTCGCCGCGGCGCCACTGCAAGCCGACGAAGCCGAGCCGGACGAACTCGGCCAGTTCAGCGGTGTCGTCGTGCGGTGCGCGAGCGAGAACCGCGGCGAGCGAATGGCGGAACACCACCGAACGCCAGGCACGGGCACCGTTGTCCGAGAGCGCGAAAACCTCACTGTCGCCGCGGACTACGTGTACGCGCGCGCCGATGGTCCAGGTGGTGACGCCGGGCACCCTGGCGAACACGATCTGGTCGGGATCATCGGCGACGCCCTCGACACCGAGTTCGGCGGCGAGTTCGAGCACCTGATTCCAGGTGGCCTGTTCGGACAACGCTCGCGCTGTCGCGTCGCCGAGCACGCCCTGCGGTGTGTCGCCGTAGTTCCCCTGCGTATCGTCACCCGCCCATGCGCCCGGATCGCTGAGATCGCGGTAGCGGTCGACGAGTTCGGCACTGCCGATCCGATCCAGTTGCTGCGGCAGCCATTTGGTCTCCAGGTAGCTCTCGCCCCTGCGGGCGGCCCACCCCTTCATGGCCTGGAGCAAGCCGTCGCGAGCCCAGTCGATCGCCTCGTCGCGCGCCTTCAGCGTGCGCAGCGCGACGGCGTAGCGCAGGGCCTGCACGGCGCGCGCGGTCCACCAGTCCGCGATCAGGGTCATGAACGTGGAGTGCGGCAACAGCGCACGCAATTCGTCGACGTCGGGGCTGCCCGGACGAATCACCGTCGCCCGCAGGAACCGCTGACACCTGTTGAGCAGATCCTCGTCGAGCTCGGCCACGGTGGCGGCCTTCACCACCTGGTCGAGCTGTCGGCGCAGCTGCGCTTGCGAGCGCGTGCGCACCTCGACGCGACGGCCGTCGATGAACAGGACCGTCGGCAACGTGGGCAACTCCTCGGCGCCGGGCGCGAGCACCAGGAAGTCCACATCGGATCCCGCGTTCCCGAATCCTTCGGCGAGCGAACCCTCGAACAAGATGGTCGAATCCTCTGGCACCGCAACAATTTCCAGCGCTCGGTCGAGCAACTGGCGGACCCGCTCGGCCGCCAGGGTTGGCTCGGGGAGGTCGGTCGCGGCTTGCTCCAGGTTTTCGCCGGGCCGAGGAGCCGCGCCGCCGTCGAAACCACCGGCGTCGGAGTTGCGGGCGTCCGCCGGCTCGTGCACCACGGCGTCCGTCAGCGATCCGTCGCGGAACTGCTCCCACATATGACGCCTGCGCGGCTTACCACTCGACGTGCGCCGGATGATGCCGCGCGGCCCGGTGACGATGACGACAGTCTGCGCAGGCCCCAGCTCGCTGCGAATGATCCTGCGCGCCTCGGCGATCCAGTCGCCGGCCTTGGCCTCCGCGAACAGCGCGATCCCTTGATCGCCGGGTTCGGTGATCGCGACGGCGGCCAACTTGCCCTTGGTGATTCCGGTTTCCTGAGCCACGCGGGACTCGATGTCCTCCATGAACACCGAGCGCCCGCGCACCTTCAGGCTCGACCCCATCCGGCCGAGCACGAATACCTCACCGCGGTGCAGGAATCCGGCGTCACCCGTATACAGCGCACCGCCGATGATCCTGGTGGACGCGCCTTCGGACTCGTCGGAGTAGCCCAGCGCCACCGAATCGCCGACCACCACCATCTCGCCGAGCGTGCCGTCGGGCAGCTTGCGACCGTCCTCGTCGACCACCGTGACGGTCGACTCCGGGGTCGAGTAACCGAGGCCGGTGATCCAGCCCGCGCCGTCCACCCGATGGGTGTCGTCGAGCAGTTCCCGGTCGAGGATGGTGATGGGTTCGCCGAAACGCAGCGTCGGGGTGTCGATGCGCAGGGCGGTGATCGGGCGGTGCCGCGCCGAGGAGGTCACCATCAGCGTCGACTCCGCCAACCCGTAGGCCAGGGTGTAGGCGCTCATCGAAAAGCCGCGTGGCCCGGTGAGATTCGCGAACGACTGGAGGTCGGCCACCTCGACGGGCTCCGAACCGACGGCCAGTGTGCGCCAACCGGACAGGTCGAGATCGGCGATCTCCTCCGGCGAAACCCGGTGCGCCACATAGCCGAGCGCGAACGACGGCGACGGCGAGTGCTGGGCGTGCGCCATCGCGCGCAGCCAGCGCGCGGGGTCGCGCACGAACTGGTCCGGGCGCATCAGGTACAGATCGCCCTGGTTGGTGACGGTGGTGAGGAACGCGCCGACCAAACCCATGTCGTGGTAGAGCGGCAGCCAGGACACCATCGCCTCGCCGCTGCGCCACTCGACCAGGGCGGAGATCATCGCGATATTGTTCGCCAGGTTGTGCCAGCTCACCCGCACGCCACGCGGGGCGGCGGTGGAACCCGAGGTGAATTGCAGCAGCGCGCACTCGTCGGGCTCGCCGAACACACGCTCCTCGGGGGCGCGCAGCGTGGCCGCGTCGATCACCACGGGTTCGTCGGTACGCCCGGCCGCCGTCGCCGCCTGCCGCACCAGCTGCTCGAACTCCGTCGAGGTGACCACCAACCGGGGTTTCGCCTGCGTCAGAATGGCGGCGATGTGCGCGATGATCTGGTCGAGGTCGCCGAACATCGGCGGCGCGACCGGCGTGAACACCCCGCCGCACGCCCAGACCGCGTAGAACGCGGCGACGCACGGGAATCCGGTCGGCATGATGACGCAGGCGCCGTCGCCACTACCCATCCCGTGCTGCCGCATCACCGCGGCGATCGACCAGGTGAGATCGGCCAGTTCTGCGTAGCTTCGATATTGCCAGCCGTCGGCCTCGTCGGCCAGGTAGATCCCGGCCGCCTCGGCCGGTGTGGCTAGCCAATCGCGGACGGCCGCAACGTCTTTGTCAGGATTCATCGCGGACATCTCCTTCGGCCAGCACCGTCACGGTCCCGTTCGTGCCATCGACCCGGATCCGCGCGCCGGTCCGCACCTTGGTGGTGACGTCCTTGACCTGGACCACCGTCGGCACCCCGAGTTCCCGCGCCACGATCGCGACATGGGTGAGCGGGCTGCCGCGCTCGATGACCAGCGCCGACGCCGAGGGCAGTGCGGCCACCCAGCCGGGATCGGTCCGATATGCCACCAGGATGCCACCCGCGACGTCGCGTGGCTCGTCCACCACGACGGCGGTCCCCTCGACGATCCCGGAGGCCGACGGTGTGCCCGCGAGGACAGTCCCGGCTTCGGCGGCCGGGGTATCGGTGATCGGCACCCAGCCCTGGGTTGCCAGTTCAGCCCGGCTGAAGGTCGATCCGGTGGTGACGAATCTGGCGGGAGCGACCAGTCCGGCGTCCTTGGCGCGCTGCGCCTTTCGCGCGCCGACGAGGTCACGCAGGTCCGTGGTATCGGCCTGCTCGTAGCAGCCGCGCAGCTCCTGCACGGTCAGGTAGAACACGTCGGAGAACTCGTCGATGACGCCGCGCTCGGCCAGGTCGCGGCCCATCACCCGGATCATCCGCTTGACCATGCCGAAGGCCCTGGTCCGGCAGAACCGCAGCCGCTCACGATGCGCGGCACAGCGGGAAACCTTGCCGCGCAAGCGTTCATAGATCTTGCGCCGGATACCGTGCAGATGCGCGTCGAGATATTCCTCGGCCTCGTCGCGATGGCCGAGCGGTGCGTCCGGCAGGGCGCTGCGCAGCATGATGAACAGGCTCGCCGGATCTTCACGCAGGTCAGGTGTTTCCAGTTTGAGTTCGTCCAGGCTGCGGTAGCCGTAGCGGTCGATGTAGGAGTCGACCTCGGTGCGGAAGTCCGGATGGTTCGCCAGGGCCGGGTAGATCTGTTCCGGCGCAGTCGAATTCACCAGTGCGGTCAGGTCTGGGTCGGCGCGGGCCACGTCGGCCAGCGCCTTCATCGCGCGGGCGGGTTCGGCGGACTCGACGTCGGCGCCGGGGCCGACCACCGCGTACAGGAACCACTCCGGCGCCTTCGGCAGCAGCAGCTTGGTGAGCAGGAACATCAACCCGGTGCAGGTCAGCAGGATCGCGTCGAGCACCATCAGCGGGCCCCAGCGTTCGACCAGGTCGCGGTCCACCTTCCGGTACGCCGCATAGGCTTCGGCGCCGGACAGCGCGGTGTAGTCGATGGCTTCGTACTCGTCGTAGACGCGGTAGAAGTCGGTCATGAACTGCTCGACGATGGCGTCGATGCCGAACAGCCGCCGCAGATAGGTCAGGGTGGTCACCGAGCGCGAGCGGAGTCGACTCAATGGGTTCCCGAAGGTGAACGGGCGCAACGTTTTCGCGATGTCGTCGGGCAGCGGTTCGGCCACCCCGAGGGCAGCCTCCAGCACCTTGCGGTTCAGTGGGTATCCCGGCGCGATGCCGACCATCCGATACCAGTGCAGCAGGTTGTAGTAGACGCGACCGTGAAAGTAGCCGAGCAGCACCGGCGTCCACCGCTCGGTCTGCCGCAGCTGCGCGCCGGGGACGCGGAGGGATTTCGCGTAACCGTGGTACACGCGGCCGTAGATGTCGGCGGCGGTGGTGAAGGTCAGCGGCGAGGTGAGGCCGTTGAAGCTCTCGATGATGTTGGAGTTGTCCCATATTCGCTGCTCGCCGTCGGGCACCACCTCGCCGGCGCCACGGATGATCGCGCCGGGAGCGGCACCGAGCACCGTGGTGATCGGGCGCGACTGGAGGAACCAGAGTCCTTCGTCGTCGATCGCCCACTCCACGTCCTGCGGGGCGCCGAACTCGACCTCCAGCTTGCGGCCCAGCTCGGTGATCTCGGTGAGCTCGGCGTCCGTCAGGACGGGCAGCTCGCGTTGTCCCGCGTCGACCGCGCTGATCGCGTAACCCTGCTCGCCCTCGGCCACGTAGGAACGGTCCTTGTCCCCCAGCACGGTTTCCAGCACCGTGCCGGAGGATTTGTCGACCACCACGGAGTCGGCGTCCACCGCACCCGAGACCAGGCCCTCACCGAGCCCGTAGACGGCGCTGATGACCAGTTCGTCGCGCGCACCGCTGATCGGATTGGCGGTGAACAGCACGCCGCTGGCCCGCGCTGCGACCAAGCGTTGCAGCACCACGGCGACCGCGCCTGCTCGTGGCTGCTTGTTGGCGAAGGCGTAGCGCAGCGACCGCTCCGAGAAGGCCGACGCCCAGCAGTCGCGCACCCGGTCGAGCACCGCGTCGACCCCGTTGACGTTCAGAAAGGAGTCGAACTGGCCCGCGTACGAGTGCTCCGGCCCGTCCTCGGCGACCACCGACGACCGGACCGCGATCGGGCCGTCGCCGAGTTGTCCGTAGGCCTCGGCGATCAGCTCGCGGAGCTCGTTCGGCAGCGGTGTCGCGGTGATGTCGGCCCGTATCGCGGCACCGGCGGCGAGCGCCGCATCCAGGTCTTCGAGAAGTGTGACCTCGGTCACTCTCCGTGCGAGATCGGCTTCGGCGGTGAACCGCGCGAAGACGTCGGTGCCCAGCACGGTCCAGTCCGGAACGCGAAAACCGCACTCCCCCAGACGGTGCAGACCCCGCGCTTTACCGCCACCGACGGCGGCGATCGTCGCGATATCGGTCCATGGTCCAAGCACCTGCACGGCATGCTCCCATCACCCCTGATCGTTACGCCGAGGCACCACGCACCGGCTCGTTCGGGCAGAGCACAACTAAGGGGTTGTATGGATATATCCGAGAATTCACCCCAGTGTTAGCCCACAATCCTAGGTGCTCGGTGCGGCGACCGCCGAGTCGCGCGACGACCGTTAAGCTACAAAGCAGTTTCGGTGGGTTCGGTGAGGATGTGATTCGGGCGGTGAGTTGGACCTTCACTCCGGACGAGTTCGCCCACCTCTGGCGCGAAACCGACCTGGATCGGCACCCGTATCCGCTGCGCATCCTGGAAACGCCGCGCACCGAGGACGAGGCCGACAAGCTGCGCGCGACGCTGGAGGAACGGCTGCCGCTCGGCGCGGACCCCGACCTGAGCGCCTGCCTGCGCATCCTGGCGGCACCGCACACCAGAATCGTGGCGATCGGCGGCACGCACACGCCGGGCAGCGAGATCCGGCTGCTCGCCGCGGCGATCTTCGACCGGGCCGTGCTCGCCGTGCAGGAACCCGGCTCGTCCCCCGATTTCGGCGGGCGTGTTCGACTCTCGATCGGGCACAGCGGCAAGCTGGGCAACCGGATCGCCGGACTGCTGCCCGCCGCACCGCCCGGCAAGGAACCGGCCCGGGTGGCGCCGACCGACGCCGTCCGCGACGAGGAAGTGGTGGTCGCGCAGCAGCCGACCGCGCCGCGCATCCGCAAGCTGCTGCTGAAACCGCACAGCGCCGAAGGGCATATCCGGATCGAACCCGGTCTGGATCGGCCCGCTCCGCCGCCGCCGATTCACTACACCTGGTTCGACGTCAAGGGTGACGGACGGTATCTCCTGCGGGCCGGTAAGGAAGTCCACATCACTCCCGCCTCGGCCGAACAGATCGGCGCGCAACTGCAGAAGCGCATCGGAGCCTGACCCTGTTTGCCGATGCCGACGGATAACCACTGGTGCCCGCGAGCAGGGCTACGGGCTAGTCTGAGTCGGACCGACCATCTCAGGGGTGTGCGATGACGATCGAGACCAGCCGAGCCGATATCGTCCGGTTCAAGCAAGCGGCCCAGGCAGGCACCGTCCAATTCGATCCGGCGGCGGCCCGGCGCTGCGCCGAGATGTACGACCAGCAGGCCGAACGGCTCATTCATCTGCAACAACGCCTCGAAACCGCCTCGGAGCTGGGCGGATTCGGCGGATTCGTGTCGGCGCAGCAATTACAGGCTGGGTTCAATCACAAAGCGCGGGATGCCGCCACGTTGCTAGATCACTACATCGAGGCGGCCTACCGGATGAAAGAGGCGTTTCTCATCAGCGGTGGGTTACTGGAAGAAGCCGACGCCGCCAACGCCGCCGCCCTGCGCGCCGTCGCCTCGAGGATCCCGCGATGACCGGCACCGATCCCGACTACATCAGCTCGATGGAGCACTTCGAGTCGATGCGGCACGAAGAGATCTACGCCAAGACCCAGCAGATCGACGCCGCCGAGATACTGCGCGCCTCGGTCGCTTGGCTGGAGGCGGCGGGCACCGTCAGCACCTCCTTCCCGCTCACCCGCGGCAGCGTGGACCGCGTGATGAACTCGATGGAGTGGAAGGGTGCCGCCGCCGACGCCGCGTACGCCAGCATCCGCAGCTTCGCCGCCTCGGCCGACGAACTGGCCGCCGTCATGGGTCAGGTGGGTGCCCGGCTGGGCGGTGTCGCCGCCGCGGCCGAGGCGGTCAAGATCGCGGTCGCCCCGCCCGGCTCCTCCGGACCCATCGGCGCGGTGGCCCGACTACTCGAGGCGGCGCACGTCATCGACGCGAAGATGGCCGAGGAGGCGCTGCGCCAAGAAGCCGTGCTGGCCATGAACATGGTGTACAAACCGGCCTACGGACTGGCAGGCAAAGCCGTTCCCGCGCTCCCGCCGCCCCCGCAGTTGCCCGCGGAAGTAGCACCCGCGCCCACCATGCCGCAGCAGCGGCGGACGGTGCCGATCCAGCCGGAATACGTACCGCCACAGCAGGATCAGCCGGACGGGCAGCGCCCCGACGGGCAGCAGCCGAACGGTCGCCCGTCGGCACCGGCACCCTCGGTGCCGGAATCGCAAGCGCCGCCGAGCACTACGACACCACCGCGCCCAGTGCCCGACCCGACGCCGACGCCACCGCCGACAACGCAGGCTCCGCCGTCGGCCCAGCCGACGCCACCGCCGACAACGCAGGCTCCGCCGTCGGCCCAGCCGACGCCACCGCCGACCACTGAGGCACCGCCGACTCAGCAAGCACCACCGTCGACGCAACCCGCGCCACCGACCACTCAGCAAGCGCCCCCGCCGACCACCGAGGCACCACCCTCCACGCAACCGGCGCCTGCCCCGTCAACTCAACAGGCACCCCCACCGGAGCCTCCCCCGACGCAACAGGCCCCACCCCCGCCACCACCGGCTCCGCCGACCGAGCAAGCACCGCCACCCCTCCCCTCGCCACCACCCCAACAACAGATCCCAGACCCGGCCCAACCCCCCGTGCCGCTCCCGGATCCAGGTGGCCAACCAGGTGTCACCGGCCCCATCCCCTCGGAAGACGAACAGCCACAACCCCCTTCCACCACCAACCAGCCCGGCGTGGTCCCCTCCCAGAAGTAACCAGCCTGGTTTTATGACCAACGGGACATGGTGGCGCAAACCCCGCCACCATCTCCCGCTCGGCACGCAGCCGGTCTACGGGCGGGATACGGTGGCGCAAACCCCGCCACAATGTCCCGGCTCTGCGCGCAGCCGGTCGACAAGGGGACATGTCGGCAGAGAAGTCCGGGTGGGAGCGCCACCATGTCCCGCTCGGCGCGTACCCGGTCGACGAGGGGGACATAGTGGCGGAGAAGTGCGAGTGGGAGCGCCATCATGTCCCGTTGACAATGAGCAGGCACTACAACTGGCAACTGCCGCACCATTTCTCGGGAAACGCACCAGCTATCGCACCCGCAGCGAGTGCAGACCCCGAGAAACAGTGCGAACATCTGGGCCGACAGGCCCGAGGTGACGTCAGCCGACGAGAGCATCACAGCCCGTTCATCAACCACGCACCGCAACTGGCAACTGCCGCACCATCTCTCAGGACCCGCACCAGCTATGCACCCCGCAGTGGGTGCAGATCCCGAGAGACGGTGCGGATCTCGGCCCGCGGAGTCGGCGAGTGCGCGCAGGCTGTGTTGCTTAGCGGCGACCACCGCACGCCTGACGCAGGCTTGGCCATCCGCGACCACCGTACGCCCGCCGCGGTGTTGGCCAGCGGCGACCACCGCTTTGCCTGACGCAGGGTTGGTCAGGGCGGTGAGCGCTCAGCCGCAGAGGGGTTGAGCGGCGGCGGGGACTGGTGGTCGGTCTGGCGGGGTGCCTTGCGTCAGACCTTGACGAGGTCGTCGGCGTGGATTACCGGGCGCTGCATGGTGTCCGGGAGTTCGGCGGTGGAGTGGCCGAGCATGGTGGACAGTTCGGTGCTGTCGTAGGCGACTACGCCGCGGGCTACGACGTGGTTGTCGGGGGCGACGAGGTCTACGACGTCGCCGCCGTAGAAGCGGCCGCGTAAGCCGGTGATGCCTGCGGCGAGGAGGGAGCGGCGGGCTGCTACCGCGTGGGCCGCGCCTTCGTCGATGAGCAGGGCGCCGCGGCTGTCGGCGGCGTGGCGGACCCAGAACTTGCGGGCGGACAGGCGAACTGGGCGGGCGGCGAATGCGGTGCCGACCTTGCCGCTGGTCAAAGCCTCGCCGGCTGCGGTGGCGGCGGCCAAGAGCACAGGCACGCCCGCGTCGGCGGCGAGGCGGGCTGCGGACAGCTTGGAGGCCATGCCGCCGGTGCCGAGTGCGCCGCCGCTGCCTGCGATCACACCGTCCAGGTCGGCGCTGCTGCGCACCTCGGGGATGAAACTGGCGGCACCCTTGCGCGGATCACCGTCGTAGAGGCCCTCGACATCGGAGAGCAGCACCAGTGCGTCGGCGCCGACGAGGTGGGCGACCAGCGCGGCCAGCCGGTCGTTGTCGCCGAAACGGATCTCTTCCGTTGCGACAGTGTCGTTTTCGTTCACCACGGCGACCGCGCCGAGCGAACGCAAGCGGTCCAGGGTGCGCTGCGCGTTGCGGTGATGCTCGCGGCGCGCGAAATCGTCCGCGCTCAACAAGACTTGGCCGACAGTGCGGCCATAGCGTGCGAACGAGGTCCCCCACGCATGCGCCAGCGCCAGCTGCCCGACACTCGCCGCGGCCTGCTTCGTCGCGAGATCACGTGGGCGCGTGGTCAATCCGAGCGGCGCGATACCCGCTCCGATGGCGCCCGAGGACACCACCACCACATCGGACCCCGCGCGCATCCGCGCCTCCACCGCATCGGCGAGCCGATCGAGCCGTTCGGTATCCAGCCCACCTGCCAAACTGGTGAGCGCCGACGAACCGATCTTCACCACCACCCGGCGCGCCGAAGCGATCGCCAGCCTGGCCTCACTCAACCCCGAATCCGCCGCCGCAGCACCCGAACTCACCGTCATCGCCCTCGAACTCCCTGCGCAACAACAACACTCGCCGACACCGAACCCACCACTACAAGCTCCCGCTCAACGACGCATCGAAACGCGGGCACGGCTACTCCTCGTCGTCCTGCACCAACCCGCGGCGCACGCGCGAGGCGTGCTTGCGCTCGGCGGCGCTGATCCGGTCGTCCTGTTCCAGCCGAATGTCGGTGCCGCGGCCGGTGGGCACTCTTTCGATGCCCGCGGTGATCTGCGGCTCCCATTCGAAGGTCACATTGCCGATCGTCACCGGAGCACCAGGCTCGGCACCCTGCTTGACCAGCTCGTCTTCCACGCCGAGGCGGGCCAGGCGATCCGCGAGGTAGCCGACGGCCTCGTCGTTGTCGAATTGGGTCTGCTTGACCCAGCGTTCCGGCTGTGCGCCGCGCACGATGAAGCCGCCCGGTTCCTGCGGATCCGCGATCACGCTGAAGCCGGACTCGTTGACCGCGATCGGCCGGATCACCGGACGTGCGGGCGCGGCCTTCGGATGCGCCGCGCGATACTGGAGAACCAGGTCAGCGAGCGCGAAGGTCAAGGGGCGCAAGCCTTCTCGGCTCACAGCCGAGATCTCGAAGACCGGCCAGCCGCGTGCGGTGAATTCGGGGGTGACCATTTCGGCCAGCTCGGCGGCGTCCGGCACGTCGATCTTGTTCAGGATCACCACACGCGGCCGATCGGCCAGATCGCCGAGGTCGGCGTCGGCGCTCAGCGCGGGCTTGTAGGCGGCCAGTTCGGCTTCCAGCGCGTCCACATCGGAGACCGGGTCCCGGCCCGGCTCGAGGGTGGCGCAGTCGACCACGTGCGCGAGCACCGCGCAGCGTTCCAGGTGCCGTAGGAAGTCGAGGCCGAGGCCGCGCCCTTCGCTGGCACCCGGGATCAGGCCGGGAACGTCGGCGACGGTGAAAGTGGTGTCGCCGCTGAGCACCACGCCGAGGTTGGGCACCAGGGTGGTGAACGGGTAGTCCGCGATCTTCGGCTTGGCCGCCGACAGCACCGACACCAGCGAGGACTTACCCGCGGACGGGAAGCCGACCAGGCCGACATCGGCGACGGACTTGAGCTCGAGCACCAGATCGCACTCTTCGCCGTCCTCGCCGAGCAGCGCGAAGCCGGGGGCCTTGCGCGCCTTCGAGGCGAGTGCGGCATTGCCGAGTCCACCGCGGCCGCCGCGGGCGGCGATGAAGCGGTTGCCCGCGCCGACCAGGTCCATCAGGACCTTGCCGTCGCCGTCGAGCACCATGGTGCCGTCAGGCACCTTGAGCAGCAGGTCGACGCCCTGCTTGCCGTCGCGGTTGCTGCCCTCGCCCGGCTTGCCGTTGCCCGCCTTGGCGTGCGGGTGGAAGTGGAAGTCGAGCAGGGTGTGCACGTTGGGGTCGACCTCGAGGATCACATCCCCGCCGTGGCCACCGTTACCGCCGTTGGGTCCGCCGAGTGGCATGAACTTCTCTCGAAGTACCGAAGCACACCCGTGTCCGCCTTTGCCGGCCCGCACATGCAGTACGACACGGTCGATGAACTTGGACATATGCCGAATCATCCTCCTTCAGGACTGGTCGATCGCAGAGGTACGTCTGGTGAAACGCGAAAACGGGCCAGGGTTGCGACCCTGACCCGCTCGGCTGTTGTCTGGAGAGGTAAGGCCTAAGCCTCCACCGGCTCCGGGACGACGATGTTGACGGTCTTGCGTCCGCGCTTGGTGCCGAACTCGACCGCGCCCGCCGCGAGGGCGAACAGGGTGTCGTCACCGCCACGGCCGACGTTCACGCCGGGGTGGAAGTGGGTTCCGCGCTGACGCACCAGGATCTCGCCTGCGTTGACCTTCTGGCCGCCGAACCGCTTGACGCCGAGGCGCTGGGCGTTGGAATCGCGACCGTTCCGGGAGCTGGACGCACCCTTCTTGTGTGCCATAGCTGAATCTCCTCGGGATGTCTTACTTGATGCCGGTGACCTTGATGACCGTCAGCGGCTGACGGTGACCCTGACGCTTGTGGTAGCCGGTCTTGTTCTTGAACTTGTGGATGCGGATCTTCGGGCCCTTGGTCTGCTCGACGACCTCTGCGGCCACGGAGACCTTGGCCAGCTTCGCGGCGTCGGTGGTCAGGTCGGCCCCGTCAACGACGAGAACCGGATCCAGGGCGACGGAAGTACCCGGCTTACCCTCGATCTTCTCGACCTTCACCAGGTCACCGACCGCGACCTTGTACTGCTTTCCGCCGGTCTTGACGATCGCGTACGTTGCCATCGGTCGGCTTCCTCCACTCGAATAAGTACAGTCATGTTTCTTCTCGCGACACAAGTGCGCGACGCGAGATGTGTTCTTGGCTGGCTTGCTGCGCGGGGCGTGGTATAACGCCCATCGCCAGGCAGCGACCGACCAAGGTTACCAGAGCACCCCTTCAACGACACAATCCGCCTGTCGGCAGCCTGCGAGCAACCCTTTGCCAGTGGGGTTTCGGGGCCTTCCGGCACTGCGGCGGACACCTCCGGTGCGGCCGTAAACGCCCCGTCCGTGGCCACCACCCGACGAAGCGGCCGACCGCACCACCAGGGTGCGACCGGCCGCGTCGAAGCTGTCAGCGCAGCTGCTACGACTCCGCAGGCGGCGGGCCTGCCGGACGGCCCACAGCACGGCGCCGTGGCCGTCGCTGCGGCACCTCGACCGGAGCCGAGGCGGTGAAGTCGACAGCGGGGGCCGGAGCCTGGTCCGCGGTCGGCAGCACGAACACCGCACCGCTGCTGTCCGCGGCGGGCGCGGCGGCCGAACGGGCGACTCTGCGTCGACGTCCGGTGCGAGCGGCCGGAGCCGGCGCACCGTTGGTTACCGCACGATCCTCAGCAGCCGGTGCCGCCGATTCCGCGCGTTCTTCGACGACCGGTGCAGGCGTTTCGGCGACCGGTGTCTCGGCGACCGGCACCGTCTCCGTGACGGTTTCGACGACCTCGACCACCTCGGCCGGTTCGGCGTCCACGTCATCGGCGGGCACAGCCACCGCGGCTTCGGTGACGACCTCGGTCTCGAGCGGCTCGATATCGGCCGACTCGTCCTCGGTGACGTCCGACTGGTGGCCGGTCACCTCCGACTCGTCCTCGTCACCGTGGTGCGCGGCCATCGCCAAGGCAACCGGGTGCGCCCGCTTGACGGCGATGTCCTCCTCGGACTCGACCGGCGCGGTGCCGTTGCTCACGGCGACCGGCGCAGCGGGTGCCGCACTCTTGTCGCGACCACGACGCCGGCGCGATCCGGTTTCCCGGGTCCCGCGTGCGGCACCGTCGTCGCCGGAGGACGGCTCCACCGGGTAGGCGTGCACCAGGATGCCGCGCCCATGGCAGTGCTCACAGGTGGTCGAGAAGGCCTCGACCAGCCCGGTGCCCAGCTTCTTACGGGTCATCTGCACCAAGCCGAGCGAGGTCACCTCGGACACCTGATGGCGGGTGCGGTCGCGACCCAGCGCCTCGGTCAGCCTGCGCAGCACCAGGTCACGGTTCGACTCGAGCACCATGTCGATGAAGTCGACCACGATCATGCCGCCGATATCGCGCAACCGCATCTGGCGCACGATCTCCTCGGCCGCCTCCAGGTTGTTGCGAGTGACCGTCTCTTCCAGGTTGCTGCCGCCGGAACCGGTGAACTTGCCGGTGTTCACGTCGACCACCGTCATCGCCTCGGTGCGGTCGATCACCAGGGTGCCGCCCGAGGGCAGCCACACCTTGCGATCGAGCGCCTTGGCCAGCTGTTCGTCGATCCGGTAGGCCTCGAACACATCGACGTTGTTGTTGTCGTGCCGGGAGACCCGGGCGAGCATCTCCGGTGCGACGGTGCCGATGTACTTCTCGACCGTGCTCCAGGCCCGGTCACCCTCGATGACGAGCTTGGAGAAGTCCTCGTTGAACAGGTCGCGGATGACCTTGACCAGCAGGTCGGGCTCTTCGTACAGCGTCTTGGGCTGACCGTCGTTCTTGCCTTCGGCGGCCTTCTCGATGGTGCGCCAGGTGGCCTGCAGCCGTTCCACGTCGCGGGCCAGCTCGTCCTCGGCGACACCCTCGGACGCGGTGCGGATGATCACACCGGCGTCGTTGGGCACGATGTCGCGCAGGATCTCCTTGAGGCGCTTGCGTTCGGTGTCGGGCAGCTTGCGGCTGATGCCGGTGGAGGTGCCGCCGGGCACGTACACCAGGAAACGTCCGGCCAGGCTGATCTGGGTGGTCAGCCGGGCGCCCTTGTGCCCGACCGGGTCCTTGGAGACCTGGACCAGCACCAGTTCGCCTGGCTTGAGCGCCTGTTCGATCTTGCGCTCTTTACCGCCGAGACCGGCGGCCTCCCAGTTCACCTCGCCCGCGTAGAGCACGCCGTTGCGGCCGCGGCCGATGTCGACGAACGCCGCCTCCATGCTGGGCAGCACGTTCTGCACCTTGCCGAGGTAGACGTTGCCGACCATCGACGCGGATCCGGTGCTGGTGACGAAATGCTCGACCAGGATGTTGTCCTCGAGCACGGCGACCTGGGTGGCGGTCGGGTGATCCGGGAACGCCTTCTCGCGCACCACCATCACCCGGTCCACCGCTTCGCGACGGGCCAGGAACTCCGACTCGGTCAGGATCGGCGGGCGACGCCGACCGGCCTCGCGGCCGTCACGCCTGCGCTGCCGTTTGGCCTCGAGCCGGGTGGAGCCGGTGATGCCCTGCACCTCATCGACCGTGCTGGCGCGGCTGCGGCTCTTGTTCCGCGGCTCGCGCTCGTGCACGACGGTGTTCGGCGGGTCGTCCTCGGTGGCGACGGCGGCCTCGGCCTCGGCGGGCTCGCCGGCCACCTTGCGACGGCGGCGACGACGGCGGCGACGGCTCGCGCCCTCCGGCTCGTTCTCGTCGTCGTCGGAGTCGGTGTTGTCCTCGGCGGCGTCGGTCGAGTCCGTGGTGTCGGCGGTGGTGTCGCCGTTCTGCTCGTCCTCGGTGTCGTCCGAGTCGTTCTCGTCGTCGGCGTCGCTGTGCTGCTCGCCACGACCGCGACCACGGCCACGACGGCCCCGGCGCCTGCGACGCGGCTGACCGTCGGCATCGCTCTGGTCGGCCGACTCCTGGTCGTCCTCGACCGCCTCGGGCTCTTCCTCGGGCTGCGGCTCGACCACCGGCTCTTCGCGGCGCACATCGCGCTCGGTGCGGCGCTTACGGCGGGTCTGCTCGGCGGCCGCGGCATCCGGCGGCAGGAACAGCGGCGCCTGCACGACGGCGGCGGACTCGAAGACCACCGGCGCCGCGACGTGCGGCTCTTCCCGGACCGGGTGCGTGAAAAGCTGCACCGACGGCTGGTGCGCGACCTCGTTCGGGTTCTCCGACCCGGAGTGGCCGATCAGCGGTTCGGGTGCGGAAAAGACCAGTCCGCCGTGGCCCCTGCTGGGCGCGGGGGCCGGCTCTTCCGGAGTCTCGGCCGGTCGCTCGGCCGCGGTCTCGGGCTGGGGTTCGACCGGCGTCGCGGCCTGCTTGGCGACCGGAGTCTCGGCCGCCTGCGCCGCCGGAGCGTCACCTTCCGGCGGGCCGAGCGCGTCGCGGACGGATTCCGCGATAGCCCGGTCGACATTCGATTGCGCGCTGCGCGCGTCGGACCCCAACTCGGTGAGCTTGGCCAGGATGCGCTTACTCGTTACCCCCAGCAGCTTGGCGAGTGCGTGAACTCGGATTCGCTCCGGCAATTGTTCGGCATCCTGTGGTGTTGTTTCCAATGGCTCTTTTTCGGCCACGAAGTCTCCTCGGACCCCCGGGCGCGTCCCTCCCGGTAAGGAGTGAAGCGGCCGACGCGGGGGCACTGTCCGTTCGCCTCACGCCGCTCAGCGCAAGGTCATCTGGTCTCGCCCCGCATGTCCGGTTATCACCATGTTGTTCGTCGGTTTGGGCTAACTGGTCACGCGGCGCCTGGCTGTTGGCTGAACTCCGCGGTTGTGAGCGCTCATCCAGCGTGCCGACGCGAACAGCAAGCCCAGCGACCGGGCCTTTTGTCCGTGGCAGCGATGATCGGCATCGAACCGCGGTGTGTCATCCGGCTGCGATGGCCCCGATAGTCCACGTACCTGCGCGAACAGTCGGCATCAAAAGCAGCCGATGTCAGTATCCCATACCGAGCGCCGCGGGCTCACCGCGGCGCACGACCGAGTCCAACTCGCAAACTATTTTCAGGCCGGGAACTCCGGGAACCACAGAGCAATCTCACGCTTGGCCGATTCGGGCGAATCGGACCCGTGTACCAGGTTCTCTTGCGTCTCCAGGGCGAAGTCTCCGCGAATGCTGCCGGGCACCGCCTTTTCGACCGGATCGGTGCCGCCGGCAAGCTGCCGGAACGCCGCGATCGCGCGCGGCCCCTCCAGGATGGCCGCGACAACCGGGCCGGAGGTGATGAATTCGATCAGGGAGCCGAAGAACGGCTTCTCGGCGTGCTCGGCGTAGTGGCCCTTGGCCAGGTCCTCGGACACATGCTTCAGCTCGAGGGCCGCGATCTTCAGGCCCTTGCGCTCGATTCGTACCAGCACCTCGCCGACGAGGCCACGGGCCACACCGTCCGGCTTGATGAGTACCAACGTCTGCTCAGTCACGGCGCACACTCTAACCGGCACCCCCGCCGGGTACCGAACCAGCGTTCGTCTGGGGGTGCGTGCGTCATGGCGCAGGGGACACGACGGTGCCCCGCCACCGGGAACGGGGCGGGGCACCGAGGGTGGATCAGAAGGTTCCGGCGCAGGTCAGCAAAGGAAGTTGCTGCCCGTCGGCGGCCTGCCACCGATTCCACAGTCCGCGGAACCCGAGAGAGTCGACAGCAGCTTGGTCAGTCCGGTCGCGGACCCGGTTTCCGGTGCACCGACCGGCGCGGCAGGCGCCGGCCCAGCAGGCTCCAAGCGCAGACCTTGTTCGGCGGTCGCCTGTCCCGCTCCGATCATCGTGCCCACCGCGATCGCCCCGAGCACAACACTATTCGCCACAATCCGCTTCATAAGCACTACTCCTTCGCTAGCCGTACGGCGCCCTCTTCGACGCCGTATCAGCGGCCACGGTAGGGAGTAGCGGTGCGGCTGGGCAGACCGAAATTGTCTCGACCCCAAGACTTTCGACCCCGACGACAGGGGCATCGCGCGGGCGCAAAGGGGTAGCCGAAGAGCCGGCGGCAGCAGTCGGTACAGGTAAAGGGGAACGTCCTCGGATCAGGAGGACCGCTGGATCCGCTGGCTCGGCAGCAGCCCCTTCTCCATCCGCCCGCGCACATCCGCGCGCAGCACCAGAATGAAGCCCCACACCACCGCGAACACCACGCCGATGATCCCGATGGACAGGTGGATGAAGGTACCGAGCAGCACGAACACCTGCAGCCCGAGATTGAACGACATCGCCCACGACCGGCGCTGTAATCCGGCGCCGAGGAACATCACCACGGCGAGCACCACCAGGTAGGTCCCTGACGCCCAGGTCACCCCGCCGCCGACCGAGCCGACGACCGGCAGCGCCAGCAGCACCACGATCGCCTCGAGGATCAGCGTGCCCGCCATCACCCCGCGGAAGCCCTTCCACGGATCGGTCGCGGGTTCGGGCACCGAATCGGGTTGTGCGGCGGGCTCGGTCATGCGGGGTCCTTTCCGAACAGCGCACGCGTCGCGCCCGCCGTCACTACGGAGCCGGTCACCACGACCCCGGCGCCGGACACCATCTCCCCGGACTCGCCGACTTCCTCGGCAATGGCGATCGCGGTCTCCAGCGCGTCCGGCAGTGTCGGCGCCGTGATCACCCGCTCGTCGCCGAAGCGCTGCACGGCGAGGTCGGCGAGCAGGTCGACGTCCATCGCGCGCGGCGAACCGTTGGCGGTGACGACGATTTCGTCGAGCACCGGTTCCAGCGCGGTGAGGATGCCGTCGGCGTCCTTGTCGGCGAGCACGGAGACCACACCGACCAGCTTGCGGAAGTCGAACTCCGCAGTCAACGTCGAGGCCAGCGCCTGCGCGCCCGCCGGGTTGTGTGCGGCGTCGATGAAGATGGTCGGCGCGCTGCGCATCCGCTCGAGCCGGCCCGGACTGGTCACGCTCGCGAAACCCGCACGGATGGCCTCGATGTCGAGCTGGCGGTCGGCACCGGCGCCGAAGAACGCCTCGACCGCCGCGAGCGCGAGTACCGCGTTGCGCGCCTGATGCTCGCCGTGCAGCGGCAGGAAGATCTCGTCGTACACCCCGCCGAGGCCTTGCAGTTCGAGCTGCTGGCCGCCGATCGCGATCTGCCGGGCCAGCACCCGGAACTCGCCGCCTTCGCGCGCCACCGCGGCGTCTACCTCGACGGCGCGGCGCAGCAGCACCTCCATCGCCTCGGGGTCCTGTTCGGCGATCACCGCGACGGTGTCGCGCGGAATCAGGCTCTCCGGCGCGCGTTTGATGATCCCGGCCTTCTCCCCCGCGATGGAGGTGAGATCGGTGCCGAGGTAGTCGGTGTGGTCCAGCCCGATCGGGGTGATCACCGCGACCTGGCCGTCGATCACGTTGGTGGCGTCCCAGGTGCCGCCGAGGCCGGTCTCCACCACCGCCACGTCGACGGGTGCTTCAGCGAACGCCGCGTAAGCCATGCCGGTGAGCACCTCGAACTTGCTCATCTTCGGCCCGCCCACCTCGGCCGACTGCGCGTCGATCATCTCGATGAACGGTTGCAGCTCGCGGTAGGTCTCCACATACCTGGCGGGCGTGATCGGCGCGTTGTCGATGCTGATCCGCTCGGTGGCCAGCTGCAGGTGCGGGCTGGTGATCCGGCCGGTGCGCCGGTGCAGCGCGGTGAGCAGCGCGTCGATCATCCTGGTCACCGAGGTCTTGCCGTTGGTGCCCGCGACGTGGATCGCCGGGTAGCTCTGCTGCGGCGAGCCGAGCAGATCCATCAGGGTGGCGATGCGGGTGAGCGACGGTTCGATCTTGGTTTCCGGCCAGCGAGTGTCGAGTTCGGCCTCCACCAGCGCCATTTCGGCCAGCTCGACCGGCGACGGCCCGGAACTCAGCCGTGGTCCGGCGGCCGGGTGCCGGAGCTCGTCGCCGTACTGGGGTTCGGGTTCGTGGTTCATTTGCCGCTCAGTTCCGCGAGCCGGGCACCGATGCGCGCCACCTCGCTGGCGGCGACTTCCTGGCGGTCCTTGATCTTCACGACCACCGGTTCCGGCGCCTTGGCGAGGAAAGCCTCGTTGCCGAGTTTGGCGGTGGTGCCCGCCAATTCCTTCTCGGCAGCGGCCAGGTCCTTCTCCAAGCGGCGGCGCTCGGCGTCCAGGTCGACCGCACCCGAAGTGTCCAGCTCGACGGTGACGGTGGCGCCGCTCAGCCGGACCTCGACGGTTGCGGTCGCCGCAAAGTCGTCGCCAGGTTCGGTGAGCCGGGCCAGGTTCGCCACGGAGTCGTGCAGTTCGGTGAGGCCGGCGGTGTCGAGGCCGATGAGCTTGGCCGCCACCTTCTGCTTGTCGGCCAGGCCCTGATCGCCACGGAATCGGCGGATCTCGGTGATCAACCGCTGCGTGTCCGCGATGCGCTGCGCCGACACCTGATCGGTCGGCACGCCGGAGGCCTGCGGCCACGCGGCGATCACCAGGGACTCACCACCGGTCAGCGCCTGCCACAGCGACTCGGTGACGAACGGGATCACCGGATGCAGCAGCCGCAGCACCGCGTCGAGCACGGTGCCGAGCACCA
This sequence comes from Nocardia suismassiliense, assembly GCF_900269665.1. GTDB lineage: Bacteria > Actinomycetota > Actinomycetes > Mycobacteriales > Mycobacteriaceae > Nocardia > Nocardia suismassiliense. Next base: position 2,283,346 of record NZ_LT985361.1, on the reverse strand, counting down.
GCTGGGTGTTGTCGGCGCGCGCGCCTTCCTCGGCGAACTGCACCTTGGTCAATTCCAGGTACCAGTCACACAATTCGTCCCAGGCGAAGTGGTACAGCGCCTCGCACGCTTTGCCGAACTCGTAGCCGTCCAGCGCCGAATCCACCTCGGCGCGCACCTCTTCGAGCCGATCCAGGATCCAGCGGTCGGCGTCGGTGAGCTGGGCGCGGTCGGGCAGTGCACCGGTGCGCGCGCCGTTCATCAGCGCGAACTTGGTGGCGTTGAACAGCTTCGTGACGAAGCTGCGCGAGGCGAGCGCATGCTGTTCGCCGACCGAGAGGTCGCCGCCGGGCTGCGCGCCGCGAGCCAGGGTGAATCGCAATGCGTCGGCACCGTATTCGTTGATCCAGCTCAGCGGGTCGATGCCGTTGCCGCGCGACTTCGACATCTTCTTGCCGTACTGGTCGCGAATCAGGCCGTGCAGGAACACATCCTTGAACGGAACCTGCGACCCTTCCTTGCCCGCTGTCAGCACCGAGTCGTTGCCGACATAGGTACCGAACATCATCATCCTGGCCACCCAGAAGAACAGGATGTCGTACCCGGTGACGAGAACGCTTGTCGGATAGAACTTCTCGAGTTCGGGGGTGGCGTCGGGCCAGCCCATGGTGGAGAACGGCCACAGGCCCGAGGAGAACCAGGTGTCGAGCACGTCCGGGTCCTGCACGTAACCCTCGGGCGCGGTCTCGTCCGGGCCGACGCAGATGACATCGCCCTCGGGGCCGTACCAGATCGGGATGCGGTGACCCCACCAGAGCTGCCGGGAGATGCACCAGTCGTGCATGTTGTCGACCCAGTCGAACCAGCGCGGCTCCGAGCTGGCGGGGTGAATCACGGTGTCGCCGTTGCGCACCGCGTCGCCCGCGGCCTTGGCCAGCGTGTCCACCTTGACCCACCACTGCATGGACAGGCGGGGCTCGATCGGCTCACCGCTGCGCTCGCTATGCCCGACGCTGTGCACGTACGGGCGCTTCTCGGCGACCACGCGGCCTTCCGCGGCCAACCGCTCACGCACCGCGACGCGGGCCTCGAACCGGTCCATGCCGTCGAATTCGGTTCCGGTGTCGATGATCCGGCCGCGCTCGTCCATGATGTTGGGCATCGGCAGGTTGTGCCGCAGCCCCATCTCGAAGTCGTTCGGGTCGTGCGCGGGGGTGATCTTCACTGCGCCGGAACCGAACTCGGGGTCGACGTAGTCGTCGGCGATGATCGGGATCTGCCGCCCGGTGATCGGGTGCTCCAGGGTGGTGCCGATCAGCGCGCGGTAGCGCGGGTCCTCCGGGTGCACGGCCACCGCGGTGTCGCCGAGCATCGTCTCCACCCGGGTGGTGGCCACGATCACGTGCGGCTCGTTGTCGTCGAGCGAGCCGTAGCGCAGCGAGACGAGCTCACCGTCGACGTCCTCGTACTTGACCTCGATATCGGAGATGGCGGTGCGCAGCGCGGGCGACCAGTTCACCAGTCGCTCGGCGCGGTAGATCAGTCCGGCGTCGTAGAGCCGCTTGAAGATCGTCTGCACGGCCTGGGAGAGGCCGTCGTCCATGGTGAACCGGTCACGGCTCCAGTCGACGCCGTCGCCGAGGGCGCGCATCTGCCACTGGATGGCGCCGCCGGACTCGCGCTTCCAGTCCCACACCTTGTCGATGAACAGTTCGCGGCCGAAGTCTTCCTTGGTCTTGCCGTCGACGGCGAGCTGCTTCTCCACGATGGTCTGGGTGGCGATGCCGGCGTGGTCCATGCCGGGCAACCACAGCACCTCGTAACCCTGCATGCGCTTGCGGCGGGTGAGGGCGTCCATGATCGTGTGGTCGAGGGCGTGGCCCATGTGCAGGTTGCCGGTGACGTTCGGCGGCGGCAGCACGATCGAGTAGGGCGGCTTGTCGCTGGTCGCGTCGGCCTCGAAATAACCAGCGGCTACCCAGCGCTCGTACATCGAGGCCTCTACCTCGCCGGGGTTCCAGCTCTTGGGGAGGGCATCGGCACGATTACGCGAATTGTCAGGGGCTGCGCTGGTCACCCGACGATTCTAGTGGTCGGGCTCAACCGTTTTCCGCAGGGTGCGGGGCGACGCCGGAATCAATCCCGTCGTGCGGCGATTCGGTGCGCGGTGGCGGCCGGACGGCGGCTGAGCCCGGTGGCTCGCGGCGCGGTGAGCAGGCCGAGCCTCGGGTCATGTGAAACTTGCCGACGTGAGTGAGCTCGGCGAATTCCTGAGGGGCAAGCGCGCGTCGATCGCGCCGGAGCAAGTCGGTCTGCCGCCCGTCGGCAACCCACGCCGGGTGAGCGGGCTGCGTCGCGAAGAGGTGGCCCAGCTGGCCGGGCTGAGCGTCGATCAGTACACCCGGCTGGAGCTCGGCCGGGTGACCCACGTCTCGGACGAGGTGCTCGCCGGGATCGCGCGGGCCCTGCTGCTGACCGAGGAGGAAGTGCGCTGCCTGCGGCGACTGGGATCGCGGCACCGGTTGCCGCACAACGAGATTGCCCGGGATACGGACAAAAAGTAAGGCGGAGTCTTCGGTGGATGAGGGACACCGAAGACTCCGCCTACACCAGAAAGCTTACCGTCCCAGCTGGAAGGGTTCTCGAATCCATAAGCAATTCTCAGCTTCCGGCATTTTCTACCCCCGATCTCCGGATTAACCGGTCGAAACGGGCATCTGGGCGGCCGCTTGGGCCAGGTCGACATTGATCGCGACGGCCGCCGAATAGCCCGCCGACGCCGCGCCGACGACCTGGGCCGCGGGATTCGCGACGTTGCCCGCCGCCCAGACGCCCGGCACGCTGGTCCGCCCGGACGGGTCGGCGACCACCCAGCCCTTCTCGTCGAAGTCACACCCCAGGGCGTGCAGCAGGTCGGCGTTGGGCACGAAGGTAGGCGCGACGAACATGGCCGAGCAGGGCACCGCGCGTCCGTCGGACAGCTCCACGCCGCGCAAGGTGCCGTCGACGACGAGCCGGGCGACCTCGCCCTCGACGATGCGGACGCCGCGCGCGGTGAGCTGGGCCCGATCGGTGTCGGTCAACTCCATCGTGTGCTGGAACAAGGTCACCTCGGCCGACCACTGCGGCAGCACCAGAGCCAGGTGCGGCACCCGCGGATCGGCACCGCCGAGCAGACCGAGCGGTTGATTGCGCACCTCGTATCCGTGGCAGTACGGGCAGTGCAGCACGTCGATGCCCCACCGCTCGCGCACGCCGGGCAGGTCCGGCAGCTCATCGCGCAGCCCCGTGGCGACCAGGATGCGCCGCGCGGTGAGGGTCCGTCCGCTTGCCAGTCGAACGGTGAAATCTTCTCCGGCGTCGACCTTTTCGACGCTCACTACTATGTCCTCGATCAGGTCGCCGCCGTATCCGGCGACCTCCGCCGCACCTCGCTCCAGCAGCTCGCCCGGCGGCATGCCGTCCCGGCTGAGGAATCCGTGCATGTGCTCGGCGGGGGCGTTACGTGGCGCACCACCTCGCACTACCGCCACCGTGCGCATGGACCTGGTCAGCACCAGCGCCGCGGACAGTCCCGCCGCGCCCCCGCCGATAACCACTACGTCGTACATCTCGCTCATGCCTCCGCCTCGCTGACGCTCGGCTCCGGCACGAGCGAATGCTCGGCTGTGTCCATTGTTCGCTCGCTTCGCTCGCTCATCTAGCGATCACCTCCGCCGAAGAGGTTGCCCGTCCCGTCGCGATTACAGCAACTTATATTGCCGTTTCCGGGAATTCGAGGTGCACTGGAGTCATGCAGAACCAGCCGACCATCGCCGCCGCGCTCGCCGATATCGGTCCGCGGCTCAAGGCGGCGCGCACGCACCGCAATGTCACGCTGACGGCCTTGGCGGAGTCCACCGGGATCTCGAAGAGCACCCTGTCCCGGCTGGAGTCCGGGCAGCGCCGCGCCAGTCTGGAGCTACTGTTGCCGATCGCGATGGCCTTGCAGGTGCCGCTGGACGAACTCGTCGCCGCACCGAAGATCGCCGACCCCCGCGTGCACGCCCCAGCACGAAAGGTGAACGGTATCACCGTGTTTCCGCTCACTCGTCAGCCTGGCCCGTTGCAGGCCTTCAAAATGGTGATGCCCGCCGACCGCACCGAGCCGGAGCCGCGCGTACACGAAGGGTACGAGTGGCTGTACGTACTGTCCGGTCGGCTACGGATGGTGCTCGGCGAGCACGACATCGTCCTCGGACCAGGCGAAGCCGCCGAATTCGATACCCGGCAACCACATTGGTTCGGTTCCACCGGCCGCGGTCCGGTCGAAATCCTCAGCCTCTTCGGGAGCCAGGGCGAGCGCATGCACGTCCGCGCGCGCAGCCGCGGCGGCCGAACGGGATAGTCACGATTCGACCGCGCCCGTATTGTCCGTTGTTGCGATATCGGCCGCGGATGCGGAGGCTGGAGGATGTGAGTGAAAAATCAGGGTTTTCCCCGTTGCCGGAACAAGTCCGGCTAGGGACTCTGGAAGAGGTGAACCCTCCGCTCGTCGTGCTGCCACCACACTCCCCCGAGGCGATAACGTCTTTCCTCGCACCGGATGCCGTGCACGATCTGCGCGGCCGGGTCATCGACGAATTGCAGTATCCGCCGATGGCGGCGCTGGTCGTCGCCGGAATACCGGGGGCGGGCAAGAGCACGGTGCTGCGCCGGTTCTTCGGCGCCACCACCGAGGCGGAAGACCCCTCCGGCGGTCCGGAAGGATCGCTCGTGCTGGACTCGCTGCAAGCCCGGAATCGGTTGCGGCACCGGCTCGGCTGGCTGCCGTATTCGCTGTGGCGGCCGGTTGTCCATGTCGTGCACTTCGCGGGAATTCGCCGGGCACTGCGGGATACGGAGGGACCGGTGGTCATCCACGACTGTGCCACCACCGGCTGGGCGCGGTGGATCATCGCCCTCTGGGCCGCGGGGTACGGCAGGGAGTTGCACGTGATCCTGCTCGATGTGCCCGCCGCGGTGGCGCGCGCCGGGCAACAGTCGCGCGGGCGACGGTCCAATCGAATGACCTTCGTGCTGCACTGCTTTCGCTGGCAGCGGCTGATGCAGCGACTGCGGACCGGTGGCGGTATGCGACCCGCGCCCGAGTCACTGGTGATCGTCGACCGGAGCAACATCAATCAGATGAACCGGGTCACCTTCGCCGCGTAGGAAGTTCGCTCGCGCCACCCGAAGAACGGACCGTCGGCGTGGGCAGGCCAGCTCCTCAGGGAACCAGCACCGTCAGCGCGCTGGGTACCGCACGGATGGTGACGGGCAGGGTGCCCGCGGGTTCACCGTCGGCGGTCGCCGGGGCGCCGGGCGCGGTCAGGGTGATCTCGGCGGCGCGATACTGCTTGACCTCGGGGTGATTCTGTCGTTTGCCCGCGGACAGCGCGGGCAGCAGCCGCAGCATCTCCACCCGGGACAGACCGCCGACCACGGTGAGGTCGAGCAGGCCGTCGTCCAGCACCGCGTCCGGGCAGATCAGCATGCCGCCGCCGTAGGTGCGGGTATTGCCGACCGCGACCATCACCGCGTTGGTGGCCACTTCCGAACCCGTCCCCGGGTTGGTCAGCCCCTCGGTGACCGCGCCGGTCAGTTCGACCCGATAGGGCACGGTGAACCGGCCGGAGATCTCGGCCAGCGCCGCGACGGTGTAGCGCAGACGACCCCTGGGCCAGCGCATAGCGTTGGCGCGCAAGGTAACTCGGGCGTCGAACCCGGTGCCGGTGACGGTGACGAACCACATCGGTGTCGATCCCGGTGCGGACGGTTCTATCCGGCCGAGGTCGATGGTCCGGATCTTTCCGTCGGCCACTAGATCGGCCGCAGCGGCCGGGTCCTCGGTGGGCACGCCGAGTTCCCGGGCGAGGTCGTTGCCGGTACCCGCCGGGACCATGCCGAGCGGAACACCCGTGTGCGCGACGGCGTCGAGGGTCACGTTGATCAGGCCGTCACCACCGATGCAGACCACCGCATCGCCGTGGCCCTGCGCGATCGAGTCCCGGACCAGCCGAACCGTTTCGGCGGCCGACGGTGCGCGCACCTCGGCGACGTCGACACCGCGTGCCCGCAAACGTGCCATTGCCGCGTCCGCGACCTCGTGTCCTGCGCGCGGGTTGGTCACCACGGTGACGGCACGCACGGTCCGGATCGAATTCTGCGTCACGGGATCAGCTTTCCAGGATTGAGGATGCCCGCCGGGTCCAATTCGGCTTTCACCGCGCGCAATACGCGAACCCCGAGATCGCCGACCTCGGCGGGCAGCCACGGGCGGTGGTCGGTGCCGACCGCGTGATGGTGGGTGATGGTGCCGCCGTTGGCCACGATCGCGTCGCCGACAGCCTGTTTCGCCGTGTGCCACTGCGCGATCGCATCATCGAGCTGCTTGGCGACGACGGTGAAGTACAACGACGCACCGGTCGGGTAGGTGTGCGAGATGTGGCACATGACCAACGGCGGGGTGCCCTGCCCGGTGAGCGAATCGGTCAGCGCGGCAGTCACCTTCGCCTTGAGCGTGCCGAGGTTCGCCCACGTCGTCGCGGTCTCCAGTGTTTCGCACAGCACGCCGACGTCCAGCAGCGCATCGCGCATGTACGGCGCGCCGAAGCGGCCGTGTTCCCATTCCCTGGCCGGGGTTTCGCCGAGCGCGGTGCCACCCGCCGCGGTGAGCAAGGCGCTCGCCTCGGCGCTGCGTGCCGCGACATGCGCGGCAGAGCCTTCGAAGGTGGTGATGGCCAGGCAGCCGGCGACCGCGTTGCCGCCGATATCGCTGGAGCGGGCCAGATTGACCCCGGTCTCGGCCTCGTCGGACAGGCGAAGCACCGTCGGTGCGGCGCCGGCCTGCACGACCGAACGCAGTGCGGCAGCACCGGTTTCGAAGTCGGGGAACGACCACCCTTGGTAGGCAGTGGTTTCCGGCACGGGGTGGACGCGCACGGTGACCTCGGTGATCACACCGAGTGCGCCTTCCGAGCCGACGAACAGCTCACGCAGGTCCGGGCCCGCCGCCGACGCAGGCGGACGGCCGAGTTCCAGTGTGCCGCTGGGGGTGGCGATCTTCAGCCGCTGGACCATGTCGTCGAACCGCCCGTACCCCGCCGAGGCCTGCCCGGACGACCGGGTGGCGGCGAACCCGCCGATGCTGGCGAATTCGAAGCTCTGCGGGAAATGCCCCAACGAAAGCCCTTGCGCCCGAAGCAGTTCCTCCGCGCGCGGGCCCGTGAGCCCGGCGCCGAGGGTCGCCATGCCGCTGACCGGGTCGATATCGGACACTCCGTCGAGCCTGCGTAGGTCCACAGCGATCACGGTGTCGAAGCGGCCGCGCACCGGATCGACGCCGCCGACCACGCTGGTGCCGCCGCCGAACGGCACGACCGCGATGGCGTGCTCGGCGCAGTAGGCCAGCACGGCGAGCACCTGGTCGTGATCGGCGGGGAAGACGATGGCGTCCGGGGCGTCCTGCGGACCCTCGGCACGGCGACGCAGCAGGTCAGGGGTGCTCTTACCGCCCGCGTGCCGCAACCGGTCGCGGTCGTCGGTCGAGACGTTGTGCGCGCCGACCACCTCGACCAACCCGTCTCGTCGGGTAGGCGTCAGCGCCGACTCTCGAAGTGGCACTTCGCCCTCATCGCGGCGCGCCACCGGGTCGCCGGACACTGCGAACACCTGCGTGAGCAGGCCCCGGATCTGTGCCGATAACGGCTTGTGTCCGGCCGGAATGCCCCAGGCATCCCAGACCATACTCGCCACGGCCTCGGCTGCGCCCGAGTTTTCTGCCGGAGCCGATGCGTCGCCGGGGTACTTCTGCGTCTCGACCATGCGTTACAGTTTGACATAGAATGTCAAGCAGTAACGAGCCGACCTCACCGAGGTGAACCTTTGACCGCACCCGACGACCCGCTCTCCGCCATTGATCTCGCGATCCTCGAGGCCGCCCGCCGCTGCGTGGCGGAGTTCGGCGTGCGCCGCACCACGCTCACCGAGGTGGCCCGGCGCGCGGGCGTCAGCAGGCCGACCGTCTACCGACGCTGGCCCGACACCGGGGCGCTGGTCGCCGAGCTGCTGGTCCGCGAGCTGCGCGCGATCGTTGACGCCACCATGCCCACCGGGGGTCCCGGCCGCACCCGGCTGGTCACCGGCATCGTCGCGGGAGCTGCGAAGGTTCGCTCGAACCCGTTGTTCGGCAAGATCTTCCGGGCCGACACCGACCTGATGCTCACCTACGTCTTCGGCCGGCTCGGCCGCAACCAGCGCGCGCTGATCGAGCTGTTCGCCGCAGGCATCCGAGAAGGTCAGCAGGACGGGTCCATTCGCGATGGCGACCCCGAGCAGCTGGCCACCATGCTCCTGCTGATCGCGCAATCCGCGGTTCAGTCGGCGGGCACGGTCGAACCGCTGCTCGCCGGAGCCGACCTGGACACGGAGCTGTCCCACGCACTCGACGGCTATCTCGTGCCGGCCGATCGGCACGGCACCGAACTCGGAAAGGCATTGCGATGACCAGGAATTCGGTTGTCACCGGCGACTCGGCCCTCAACGCGGAACGCCGCACCAGGGAGCTGCGGCAGCTCGGCGACGGGGGCGAGATCGACGTTCTGGTGATCGGCGGCGGCGTAACCGGTGTCGGTGCCGCACTCGACGCGGTGGCGCGCGGACTGCGCACCGTGCTGGTGGAGCGGCACGACCTTGCGTTCGGCACCAGCCGGTGGAGTTCGAAGCTGGTGCACGGTGGGCTGCGGTATCTGGCCAGCGGTCAGGTCGGCATCGCGCACGAAAGTGCCGTCGAGCGCGGCATTCTGATCCGCACCACGGCGCCGCATCTCGTCCGCCCGCTGCCGCAGCTGGTGCCGCTGCTGCCCAGCATCGGAGCCGCGCAGAGCGCGTTGGTGCGGGTGGGTTTCCTGGCGGGCGACGCGCTGCGCCGCGGTGCGGGCACCCCGGCCGCGATCCTGCCGCGTTCCCGCCGGGTCGCGGCCGCCGAAGCGCTGCGGCTCGCACCGACCGTGCGCCGCGACGGACTACGCGGCGGGCTCCAGTCGTGGGACGGTCAGCTCGTCGACGACGCCCGGCTGGTGGTCGCATTGGCGCGCACCGCGGCAGCGCACGGCGCGACGGTCCTCACCCGCGTGGAAGCCCTTGACGTGAACGGCAATTCGGCTCGTCTCCGGGACACCCTGACCGGCGAGACCATGTCCGTGCGCGCCCGCGCCGTCGTCAACGCCACCGGTGTGTGGGCCGACGAGGTCGATCCCAGCATCGAGTTGCGTCCGAGTCGCGGCACCCACCTGGTGTTCGATGCCGCGTCGTTCGGCGGGCTCACCGCCTCGCTGACCGTCCCGGTGCCGGGCAGCACCAGCCGTTTCGTCTTCGCCTTCCCCGCCGCGCACGGCCGTGTGTACCTGGGCCTGACCGACGAGGACGCCCCCGGCCCGGTCCCGGACGAACCGAAACCGACCGAGACCGAGATCGACTTCCTGCTCGACACCATCAACACCGCACTGCGTGAACCGTTGACCCGCGCCGACATTCGCGGCACCTACGCAGGCCTGCGTCCGCTACTGAAGACCGCCGACGACAGCACCGCCGACATCTCCCGCAAACACGCGGTCCTGCACTCCCCCACCGGGGTCATCACCATCGTCGGCGGCAAACTCACCACCTACCGCCAGATGGCCGAGGACGTCATCGATGCGGCCGTCACCCGCGCCGGACTCACCGCGGGCCCGTGCCGCACCAAACGACTTCCGTTGGTGGGCGCGGTGTCCGGCGCCGCTCGTGACCGCATCGACGCACCCCCGGTGTTGATCGACCGCTACGGCAGCGAAGCAGCGACCGTTCTCGCTGCCGCCCAGCACAATCCGGCACTAGCCCAACCGGTGGCACCCGGAATAGACGTCACCGCAGCGGAATTCCACTTCGCCGTCACCCACGAGGGCGCACTCGACGCCGACGACCTCCTGGACCGCCGCACCCGGATCGGCCTGATCGCCGAAGACCGCGCGGCCGCCATCCCGGCCGCGGTGGCCGCTTTGGCACCGGCCACCTAGGTCCAGGCGCGACCACCAAAGGTTGCGGCCACAGCCGCACACCTTCTGAGGTCCCGCACTGAGACTCGCCGCTCTGACACGCGTGCGGGCGCCGAAGCGGGTGCGGCTGTGGCTGGGCGGATACCGCAGCGGTCGATCCTTCCAACTGCCACTCAGGCGCTGGCGGCGGCCACTTAGGCGCTGGCGGCCACTCAGGTTTCCGAGACGGATCCGTCGAACGTCCACGAATCGATATCGGCGCACATGGTGGCCCGCGGCCAGCCGTCGAGGCCGTGGGCGGCTTCGGCGGCGCGGATGGCGTGCAGACCCGGTGTCTGCTCCTCTTCGGACAGGTAGCGGAAGCCGAGGCGCTCGTAGTACGGGCCGTTCCAGGCGACGTCGACGAAGGTGGTGAGGGTGATCGACTGCATGCCATGGTCTTTGGCCCAGAACACGGCGTGGTCGATGAGCTGCTTGCCGATCCGGCGGCCGCGGTGGTCGGGGTGCACCGACACCTGATCGATGTGCGCCATCTGGTCGACGACGCCGAGGACCAGGTAACCGATCGGGTGGTCGCCGTCGTCGGTCCAGACCCACGCGCGTCCGGCGCGCTGGAATTCGCGCAAGGTTTCTAAGGGCGGCGGTTCATCCTCCGCCACGGCTGTCATACCGATTTCCGCGAACGGTCTACCCGCTGCGATCTCGATATCCTGCAGGACTGGCAAGTCGTCCTCGGTCGCCGGTCGGATCACGGACACCTTCGCATCATAGAGATCAGGTGGCGGGCGTGGCGAGAATGCCCTCGATCAGCACCCGCAGTGCCCATCGGGCACGCTGGTCCCCCTCGCCCGACATCATGGTGTCTCCCAGGGCCACGATCATCGGATAGCGCTCGGCCGGCAGCGCGGCGAAGCGCTCGCGGACCTCGGCGAGGTGTGCCTCGGCGCGCATCCCTTTGGTGTTGTAGGCGCTCTGTTCGGCGGCGACCGCGGTGATGTGCAGGAACAGCAGGTCGACGGCCCACGAGTTGGTGCGCTCGTCCACCCCGCCCTCGGCGAGCAGCGCCAGCATCCGGTCGACGAGCACGAGTGCGTTCGTCCCGGTCGGGATCGCCCCGAGTGCGACGAGCGCCAATCCCTCGTGCCTGCTCATCACCGTGACCGCCGACTCGACCAGGGCGAACAGTCGTTCGCGCCAGGTGCCGCCGGTCGGTTCCTCGATCGTGCCGAGCACGTGGTCGAGCATGGCGGCCATCAGGTCGTCGCGGTTGGCGACGTAGACGTAGAGCGAGGCCGCGCCGGTGTCGAGTTCCTGGGCGACGCGGCGCATGGTCAGCGCGGCCTGGCCGTCCTGATCGAGGACGCGCAGGCCGGTTTCGATGATCACGTCGCGGCTGAGTGGAGCCTTCGCGGGGCGAGCTCGGCGGCTGACAGGTGTTGGATTCATGACCACGCCTCGCTCGGCCGTGCCGAACCGCCTGCTCGCTTTCTGCGCTCGCTCATGGCGTCGAGCATACGCGTGGGACGAACACCGTTTGACACGAACAGCGTTCGTTTCGTACTGTCACTCTCAACGAACAACGTTCGTAACGATCTAAGTTCGATCGCCGCCCTCCACCTCGAAGGAGGTGTCCATGTCCATCCCCACCCAGTCCACAGCGGCAAATCCCCAGGTCAACAGCCGCATGTGGGCAATACTCGCCGTCATCCTCGCTGCCGACATCCTCGACCTACTCGACGCGACGATCACCAACATCGCCGCGCCGACGATCGCCGCGGACCTGCACGGCGGCCAGGCCTTGATCCAGTGGCTCGGCGCGAGCTACGCCCTCGCCCTCGGCGTGCTGCTCGTCGTCGGCGGCCGACTCGGCGACCGCTTCGGCAAACGCCGTCTGTTCCTGATCGGGCTCGCCGGGTTCACCGTCGCCTCGGTCGCCTGCGGCCTGGCCTTCGATCCGGTCTCGATCATCGCGGCCCGGCTGGTGCAAGGCGCGTTCGGCGCGCTGCTGATTCCGCAGGGCTTCGGCGTCCTCACCGCGGTGTTCCCGCGTGCACAACTGGGCAAGGCGTTCAGCGTCTTCGGCCCGGCGCTGGGCCTTTCCGCGGTGGGCGGGCCGATCGTGGCCGGCTTGCTGATCGACGCCGACCTGTTCGGCCTCGGTTGGCGCGCCATGTTCCTGATCAATATCGGGCTGGGCGGTGCCGCGTTCGCCGCCGCTTACCGCCTGCTGCCGCCCGACACCGGCGACCGCACAGTCACCATCGACGGGCTCGGCGCGGGACTGCTCGGTACCGCCATGTTCGGTGCGCTGTTCGGGCTCATCGACGGCGCGGCCACCGGTTGGACCGTACTGCCCCTTGGCTGTCTCGTCGGCAGTCTGGCCGGCTTCGGCCTGTTCATCCGGCGTCAGCTGACCGCCGCGGAGCCACTGATCCGGCCGACGCTGTTCCAGAACCGGGGCTTCACCTCGGGACTCCTGCTCGGACTCGTGTTCTTCGCCGCGGTGTCCGGATTGCTCTACGTGCTGTCGCTGTTCCTGCAAACCGGGCTCGGCTACAGCCCGACCGGTGCCGCGCTCGGTCTCGCGCCGCTGGCGGTGGGAATCGTGCTCGCCTCGATCGCGGCGCATCAGTTCATCGCCCGGCTCGGTCGCAACCTCATCTCGATCGGCTTGCTCATCACACTGATCGGCATCGGTCTGCTGCTCGTGCTCGCACTGACCGCCGGAACAACCGTCGGACCGTGGGCGCTCGCCGTGCCCGTCTTGATCCTCGGGCTCGGCATGGGCACCTGCTTCGGCACCGTCTACCAGGTCACCATCGGTGATATCGAGCAGGCGGAAACCGGCAGTGCCAGTGGGTCTCTCACTGCCGTGCAACAACTCGCTAATGCCATCGGCGCGGCCGCCGTCACCACGGTGTACTTCCACACCGTCGGCTCGGGGCAGGCGCACGCATTGATCGTCAGCCTGGTGCTGGTTGCCGTCAGCACCGTCGTCTGTTGCGCATTGGTTCTGCTGATGCCGCGCAACGCACCGGCCGAGCACTGATGTGCCGGTCCGCCCGTGGCAGACCGGCGCGCCCCACCAATTCACCACTCACCAAGGACTTCTCATGATTCTCGTTACCGGCGGCCGCGGCGCGGTCGCCACCAACCTGCTCGACCTGCTGCGCGCCGACGGCCGCGCTGTCCGTGTCGGATCCGCCCACCCCGAGCAGCTCCGAGTTCCCGCGGACGTGCCGACTGTCGCCTGTGACCTGGCCGATCCGACCACTTTTCCTGCTGCCCTCACCGATGTCACCTCGGTATTCCTGTACGCGGAGGGCACAACCATCAGCGAATTCGTCACCGCCGCAACCGAAGCCGGTGTCGAGCACATCGTCCTGCTGTCGTCGTCCTCGGTGCTCGATCCCGATGCCGCGACCAACCCGGTCGCGAAATCGCATCTGGACGCCGAGCTCGGACTCGCCGACGCCCCGATGACCGTCAGCGTGCTGCGCCCGGGGGCCTTCGCAGGCAATGCCCGTGGTTGGGCCTGGGCGATCAAGGCAGGTCAACCGATCAGCCTGCCGTACCCGAACGCGTACGGCGATCCGATCCACGAGCTCGATATCGCCGAGGCCGCGTACACCCTGCTCACCGAGCCGGACTCGCCGGGCGGCCGGTACCACCTGACCGGTCCCGAGACCCTCACCTTCACCGAGCAGCTCGATCGCGTCGGTCAAGTCATCGGCCGCACCATCGCCATCGACCACGTGACTCCCGAAGTGTGGAAAGAGCAGATGGCGGAGCACATTCCCGCCCACTTCGCCGACGGTCTGCTCGCGTACTGGCAACGCTGCGACGGTGTGCCGAATCCGATCACCGACGACGTCAGCACCCTCACCGGACGACCGGCCCGCAGCTTCACCAGCTGGCTCGAGGAGAACGCCGCTGTGTTCACCGGGTGAACTCGTGCAATTGATCCGTTTCCGACAGCCACACATCCGGCTGTCGGAAACGTTTGCGCCGGGCGGACCGGCATTTGAACCGAGTGTCGGGCGAGACGGTCGCCACACTTCCGCCCCTGACCGAACGGGACGAACACCACCACTGCCTGTGGCGTTCCCGTAGCCGACCGACCGACCACAATCGTGGCGGCACTGGCGGATTCAGCGGTCTGCAAATCCTTCCGATCGGTAGCGACGAAGTGCCAGGACGTAGCCCCGCAGCCCCTCGGCGCGCCGATCCACCCGGCGCACACGCTCTATGCTGGCTTCGAATGTCGGTAATGCGCCGGGAAGGAGGGCGCGGATGCGCAGCAAATCATCCACCGTTGGTATCGCGCAGGGTGACGGCCTTGTCGCGCGCTTCGGTGGCGTCGTCGTCTATCTGGCTGGGGAAACCGCCTCCACGGACCGGATCCTGGGCGCGATCGAGGCGGTCGCGGAGGCGGCGCATCCCGGCGCGGCGCTCGCGCAACGGCTGGCCGCCGTGGTTTTCGGCAGCACGTCCGAGACGCCGCCGTTCGGCGTGGTGGCCCCGACCGACGACGGCACCCTGATCCTGCTGCGCGGACCGGTCTACGCCGAGATCAGCGGTGCGGAGGGCACCCGGCGGCTGGATGGGTCGCGCGCGTTCACCTGGGTGGACGAGATCGTGCGCGAACCACTGCGCCGGATCACCGTCGGCACCGACGTCGGCAAACCGCTGAAAGCGTTGCCGCGCACCGACCTGCGCGCCGGTGTGGTTCCCGGTGGTGGTTTCGTCCTGACTGTCGCGCTCAAGCGTGCGGGCAAGGCGGCCAAGAGCGCTGCGGCACCCCGCCCGTCCGCCGGCGGCTCGGCAGCCGAGCCGCCGCCGACCGCCGCCGCCGGATTCGCCGCGACACCCGAACCCACCGGTGCCGATGCGGCGGTCGACGCGTCGCCTGCCACGGTTTCGCCCTCCGATACCGCGGCGGCGGCGAGCGTGTCGTCGGTCATCCGGGCAGCCCCGGCCGGCCGGGCCTCCTCGGCTACCCGGTCCGGCGCGGCTCAGTCCCCGTCGGCGCCCGCACCCACGTCGACCCGGGCCGCGACCTCCACCACGAGCCAGCCGTCGGAATCGGCGCGGCCACGCATGCGGCCACGGCCACCGATCGGCAACCGTCCCGCGGCGGATCGGCCACTCGCCTGGTCGCAAACCCATCAACCCGGGCCGCGACCGGAACCCGTTGCGCTGCACAAGACCTCGGCCGATCGCGTGGCCCGCATCGTCCGCCCGGCCGCCGAGCAGGACCACGCCGTCGGCAACCTGATCCTGGAGAACGGCGCGGCCTATCCTCTGGACCGCCCCTACGTCATCGGCAGGGGCCCACAGGCCGACGACTCCGTCCGTTCCGCCACCGCCGCGCCCATCGTGATCCAACGCGACCGCCACGTCTCCCGCGTGCACGCCTACGTCTCGGTCGACCGCGGCAAGGTCTTCGTCCGCGACGCCACCGCCACCTCCGGCACCTTCATCGCCCCACCCGGCACCGACCAGTGGACCCGAATCGGCACCTCCCCCACCGAACTCCGCCCCGGCTGGAGCGTCCGCATCAGCGATCGCGTGATCACCTACCGCAGAACAGAAGAGGCGGACGGCGACCGCCGCGAATCCGAGTGACGCACGCGTTGGCGTGAACCGCCGCGAACTTTGTTCCTCAACAGCCGATTACGGTCATCCCGGCAGCCGACTCACCTTTGACGGCGGGCGCGACGAAGATAGCGGCGGCGCTTGCCGATTCGACGTGCACCGATCGATGCTGCCAGGCCTGCGGCGGCGGCTAGGGTGGCGGAGCCTGCGGTCGTGGCTAACGCCGGTGGGTGGCCGAGGAGGATCCAGGCACCGCCGACGAGGGCGACGGCGAGCAGGGCGGCACTGATCACCAGGCCGGCACTGTTGGCGAATGCACCGCGGCCCCTGCGTAACCGGCGCATGTTCGACTCGAGGTAGGCGAGGGCGAACAGGGCGAGCAGGACGACGGTCGCGGCCGTGACGGTGGTTGCCGGGCGCTGGACAACATGCAATTCGACTTGCTCGGTGGCGATTTCGCTGTTGTTCCGCAGCAGAACGAGCTCACCGGTGAGGTGCCCCGCCATCACGTACTGATTCACCGGCGCGGGCAACGTGGCCCCTGGTTCGCCCGGTATGAACGGCACGACTTCGCCCAGGAGCGGCACCCCGAGCACCGTAACCTTCAGCGACGCGGCGTCCGCGTCGATCCCATTGACGCGCACCGGGATCGGCTTCGTCAGATCGATCTCCACGGGCGTCGTGGCCGGATCAACTCCACCGAGGGTGACCGCGCCCGGCGGCAAGTCACCACCGATCGATGAACGACCAAACCCCAAGACCACTAACGCCACCGCCGCAATCGCGAGGACCGCGGCGATGGCGAACGGTACCCACGGCGATTTGAAGGTGACGACCTCCTGGATGAGCACCAGGTCCCGTCGATCGATCTCGGCCAGCCGTGCACCGTTGTCGGGCATCGGCTGCAACGGCCGCACCCGGGTCACCGGCCCACGAAACGGCATCGCACCCTGCGCCTGTGCCGCAGGCCCTACCGGTGGCCGAGCCCCAGCCGGAGGGAACGCACCTGTAGGCCGGCCTCCCACTGGATGACCGCCCACCGGTCGCGGACCAGTCGGCGGCCGCGAACCAGTCTCGGGCCGCGATCCGGCCGGATACCACTGCACGGTTGGCGGAGCAGTCCCCGCCGACCCAGCCGTCGACCGCGGCGGCTCACTCTCCAGCGCAGGCCCGAACAGCGGCGGCATCCCAGATCCCTCGGACGGCGCAGCTGATTTCGATGCCCCGCCAGGAAACCAAGGCGTGGTCGGCGGGGCAGCACCGAATGGCTGATCCGCCGACAAGGACTCCGTGTCCGACGCCGACGACGTACGTCGCTCCGAAGGTGTGCCAGGCGCGGCCGATCCCGATGGAACGCTCGACTCCTGCTGCCCACCAGGCATCGCCGGTCGAAACGGCGGTGGGGCCCGATAGGCATTCGGCGGAACGGGTCCGCCAGGGGATGAGCCGGTTCCACCAGAGAGCGCGCCAGGTCCGCCAGAGGGCGAGCCGGGTGATCCAGCAGTTCCCCCAGCGGGCACAGCAGTTCCGCTGGGGGACAGCGATGTTCCGCCCGCTGGATATGGCGGGACACCCGGTCGTGGTCCGGGGGTGACCGGCGGTGTGCGGCGGTGTCGAACAGCTCCACGACTCGACATCCGCCCACTTCCGGTTGCGGCGGCAACGATAGTGTCCGCGCCGATCACCGGAATCCCCACGGGCGTAAGCCAATCCTCACCCCAGCAGTAGGCGGCAGGCTGTGCGAGTGCGATCCCGAAGGACTCCGCAGTGTCGAACCGATCCGCGGGATCGGTTGCCAACCCACGCATCACCACGGCGGCGATCGGTTCCGGCACGCTCGGAGCGACCGCACTCAGCGGGATCGGCTCATCGAAGGCATGCGCGAACAACATGGCCAGCGGACCGTCACCCGGCGGAAACGGCAGCACCCCCGACAGCAGCTGATAAAGCATCGTCGCCAGCGCGTACACATCCGTGGCGGGTGAAAGTTGTTGCCCCCGTGCTTGCTCCGGCGCGATATAGGACGGCGTACCGATGATGTCGCCCGCCTTCGTCACCCATGTCTCGTCGCCGCCGACGATCTTGGCGATACCGAAGTCGGTGAGCTTGACCGCCCCGCCCGCCGCGAACATCAGATTCGCCGGCTTCACATCACGGTGCAGCACCCGATGCCGGTGTGCGGCGGCCAATCCCGCAGCGCAGGACAGTGCGATCGCGACGGCGGTCGCGGAATCGTAACCGTCCGTGGCGAATCGCTCGCCCACCGTGCCACCCGGCAGATACTCCATCACCAGCAGGCAGAGCTCACCGTGCTCCAGATAGTCGAAAACCCGCACCACATGCGGATGGTCGATCGCCGCGAGCACCCGAGCCTCCGCGACGAACCGGCGGCGGACCTGCTCGTCGTGCGCGAACTGCGGCGGGATCTGCTTGATCGCGACCGGCCTGCCCAGCCTGCGATGCGTGCCCGCGAGCACCACCCCGCACCCGCCCCGGCCGAGCTCGGCGCCGATGTCGTAGGCGGGCAAGGCAGCCCGCACCAGTTCGTCCTGTTCGGTCACGACGCCGATCCTTCGGCAGGCAGCCGGTAGGCGGGAGCGTCGGCGATCTCGTCGGTATCAGCATCGGCATCCACGTCGTCGTCCTCGTCCGGCTCCGGCGTCGGCGACGCGTAGCCGGGCAGGAAAGCAACGGCCGCCGTCGTTCCCGCGAACGCCAGCCACAAACCGGTATCCGGCACCCACCACTTCGCCACCGACGCGGTGAACGCGAACACCAGCCCGATCCCGAGCCCCGGCGCGAGCAACCGCAGCCCGCGCTGCCAGCGGTTGGCCGAAAGCCGGTGCCGGGCAATGGCCAACGCGGCGTCTGCGATGCCCAGCGCGGTCAATACAGCCAGCGCGATCCCGAACAACCCGTAGACCGACCACAACGATCCGCGCACATCGGTGACCAAGGGAATCTCGGCCACCGCAATACCACTCGCGCCGTACACCGCGAGTTCACCGCCGATCAGCCCGGTCGCCTGCCCGGCCAGCCCACGCAACTCCAGTCGATACCGCAGCGACTCGGATTTGCCTGGCGCAATGGTCAATTCGACGGCGGTGGAGTACGAGAAGAAGCTCAACCCGAGCACCCGCCCCGCGAGGTCGACGTGCCGGATCTCCAGCGGCGCACTCGTATTGTTCGTCAACTCGATCGCGACCCGGATCGTGCTGTCCGGCTCGAGCCGCAACGGCTTCTCCACCGACGTCCCCGCGATATCGCGTCTATCGAAATTCGCGGACATGTCCACCCCGTCGGGCTTCGCACCCGCCTGCGCCGCCGGCCACAGCAGCGCAACCAGTAACAGCACCGGCCAGACAACAGCCCGAATGCCTTGGAAACCACCGCTCATTCGCCCCTCCGCGCGGGTAGATGCGATACGAGGCGATGGCCGTAGTACCACCCGCCGAGCACCAGGAAGAACAGGATCACGGTCAGCGTCGACGTCCCCGACCCGACGCTGCCGACCAGCACCACATCCAGCGGCGCCGCCAGGGTGCGTCCGCACTTCGCTGTCACCTGATGCCTGCCGACGTCCATCGCACCGGTGGCCAACGGCACCTCGAAGGCACCGTCCACCCCGGCCACGGTCTTACCTACGGCGACATCGCCGATCGCGACATCGACCGGTACCCCCGGCTGACAGCCGTGACCACTGGCCGTGACACCAACCCCGGGGCCGACCGATGACGGCGTGAGACCCATTGCGGCAGGCGGTAATTGAGGAGGCGGCAGCGGCAACGGCTCGGGCGCGGGCGGCACAACCGCCGGAGTGCGCACCGGATTCCGCGGTGGCGCAACAACGTTCGGCGTAGGCGGCGGTTCGACGACTTCAGGAGGCGGCGGCGGTGGTGGGGGCGGCGGCGGAAGCAGAACCTCGGGCAGCGGCGGAATCACCACCTCCGGCGGTGTGATCGGCGGCGTGGTGACCTCCGGTGGCGTGGTCGGCGGCGTCGTAATATCCGGCGGCCTCGGCCTACTCGACGGCGGCACCGGCGCACAGGTCGGCCCATCGGACCCATCGCACGGATCGGGCGGCCGAGGCGGCGGCACCGCTCGGCCGGGTGAAACGGGCCCGTCATGGGTCCCACTGCCATCCTGCGGTGGCGGTGCGTCCCGGCCACCGCTGCCATCCGGCCGCCGAGCGGGCGCACCCGTCCCGTCCCGGGTCCCACCGCCATCATCCGGCGGCGGCGGTAGCGGGCTCGACGGCTGCCGCACCGGAACCACCGCCGGCGGCCGATCACCCGTCTCGACGCGCTCGTCTACCCCGCTATCCAGCAGCGCAAGCGCGTAACGCCCGGCAGAGCCGTCCCACGGTCCCGATATCGGTGACAGCCGATGCGCGTCCCCGACCACCGCTACCGACTTCGAATCCCCGACCGCAGGCGCCCCCGGAGCCCCGGCCAGCACACCCGCACACAGGATGGCCCCCAGCAGCACCCGACCCGCGCGCCGCTGTGCCACCTGCCGACGCGCTGCGCCGGCACGCGAAGCACCTGGTGCCAGCGTCCCCATCGGCCATGCTCTCGCTAGGCATACCGCCGCCCGCGCGCCGACCCTGCCCGGTGCGCTGACGGACTCTGTACGACCGCGCCCATCGTGCGTGCGATCCCTAGCATCGTAAGGCCGTGTGCGCCAACGCGGAGCCAACTCCGACGAGCCGACCTCGGAGATTAACGGCGTGCGTACGTTCAAGATCTGGGGACGCACGCGGCTCCGCACGCCCGTTATGGTCAGCGCGGGCAACCAGCGTGTTCCGCACCCGCATCGCCGCGAGTGCATACCATCGAAGTAGCTGGTCCCCTGCCCGACTCAGACACCGCGAAGAGGACAATACGAACTATGCACCGTAACGGTCCGACCGAGGACATCGACGAGTCCGCCCTGAGCGTGACCGCGCCGAAAGAGCAGGCTGCGGGTGTCACCGCGGTCGCGGTGTCGTTGCAGCGTGCGGTCGGCGAGATGGGCGTGATTCGCACCGCTCGCACCCTCGCGCGGGTCAATCAGGTGCACGGTTTCGACTGCCCCGGCTGTGCCTGGCCGGAGCCGACCGGTCATCGCCGCCCGGCCGAGTTCTGTGAGAACGGCGCGAAGGCGGTCGCCGAGGAGGCGACGCTGCGCACGGTCACGCCGGAGTTCTTCGCGGCGCACTCGATCGACGAGCTGGCGGACAAGTCGGGGTACTGGCTCGGCCAGCAGGGCAGGCTGACGCATCCGATGGTGCTGCGCCCCGGCGACACCCACTATTCCCGCATCGCCTGGGACGACGCCTATCGCATCGTCGCGGATCACTTGGGCGCCTTGGCTTCTCCGGATGAGGCGGTCTTCTACACCTCCGGCCGCACCAGCAACGAAACCGCGTTCCTCTATCAGCTGCTGGTCCGTAGTTTCGGCACCAACAATCTGCCGGACTGCTCGAACATGTGCCATGAGTCCTCGGGCGCCGCGCTGACCAGCTCGATCGGCATCGGCAAGGGCTCGGTCTCGATCGACGACTTCGCCGCCGCGGATCTGATCATCGTCGCGGGCCAGAACCCGGGCACCAATCATCCACGCATGCTCAGCGCGCTGGCGAACGCCAAAACCGAAGGCGCGAAGATCATTGCGATCAACCCGCTGCCGGAGACCGGGCTGCTCGGCTTCCGCGACCCGCAGACGGTCAAGGGTTTCACCACCGGTGTCTCCATCGCCGACCACTTCCTGCAGATCCGCCTCGGCGGCGACATGGCGTTGTTCCAGGCCCTCGGCCGGCTGTTGTTCGAGGCCGAGGACCGCGCGCCGGGCACGGTGGTGGACCGGGAGTTCGTCGACGAGCATTGCGCCGGCTTCGCCGAGTACGAAAAGCAGGTTCGCGCGGTCGATTTCGACACCGTGCTGGCGGCGACGGGCCTGACCCAGGCCGAATTGGACCGCACCGCACAACAAATGGCCGAGGCGAAGAGCATCATCATCTGCTGGGCCATGGGCCTCACCCAGCAGGCGCACGGCGTCGCCACCATCGAGGAGGCGACGAACCTGCTGCTGCTGCGCGGGATGATCGGCAAGCCGGGCGCGGGTGTCTGCCCGGTGCGCGGGCATTCGAATGTGCAGGGCGACCGCACCATGGGCATCTGGGAGAAGATGCCGGACGCGTTCCTCGACGCCCTGGATCAGGAATTCGGCATCACCAGTCCGCGTAAGCACGGCCTCGACACGGTCGACGCCATCCGCGCCATGCGGGACGGGCGTGCGTCGGTGTTCGTCGGGATGGGTGGCAACTTCGTCTCGGCCACGCCGGACACCGCGGTGACCGAGGCCGCGTTGCGCAATTGCGCACTGACCGTGCAGATTTCCACCAAACTGAATCGTAGTCATGTCGTGCACGGCAAGACCGCGCTGATCCTGCCCACCCTCGGCCGCACCGATCAGGATCTGCGCGACGGCCGCAAACAGCAGGTGTCGGTGGAGGATTCGATGTCGATGGTGCACTTGTCGACCGGGCGGCTCACGCCGGTGAGCAAGCACCTGCGCAGCGAGGTCGCCATCGTCTGCGATCTCGCGCTGACCCTGTTCGGCGCGGACCATCCGGTCCCGTGGGCAAAGTTCCGGCGCGACTACGACACCATCCGCGACGCGATCTCCCGGGTCGTGCCCGGCTGTGCCGACTACAACACGCGGGTCCGCGCCCGCAACGGCTTCGTGCTACCGCACCCGCCCCGGGACAACCGCGAATTCCGCACCAGCACCGGCAAAGCCAACTTCGCGGTGAACGAGCTCAGCTGGACGCCGGTCCCCGAGGGCAGGCTGATCCTGCAGACGCTGCGCAGCCACGACCAGTACAACACCACCATCTACGGCCTCGACGACCGCTATCGCGGCGTGCACGGCGGTCGCAAGGTGGTGCTGGTGCACCCCGAGGACATCACCGCGCTCGGTTTCGCGGAAGACGAACTGGTCGATGTCATTTCGGAGTGGACCGACGGTACCGAGCGCAGCGTCAAGGGTTTCCGGCTCGTCGCGTACCCGACCCCGCGCGGTAATGCCGCGGCCTACTATCCCGAGACGAATCCCCTTGTCCCCCTTGACCATGTCGCGGCACGGTCGAACACCCCGGTGTCCAAGTCGGTCACCATCAGACTCGAGCGGACCACTGATGAGTAGAGTCACCGCCCGCCGCAGAACGCGCCGGATCTCCCCGTCGGGTGAGATCCAGCGCCCCGACACGCTCGCCGTGGAAGAGCCGCTGGAGATCCGGATCGGCGGCCAATCCCTGGCCGTCACCATGCGCACCCCCGGTAACGATGTCGACCTGGTGCACGGATTCCTGTTGAGCGAGGGCATGATCGGCGTCGCCGAGGAGATCACGGCGGCCCGCTACTGCACGGGCACCGACGACGACGGCCGCCAAACCTACAACGTCCTCGACCTCACCCTGCGCACCGCGGTCCCGGTGCGTACCCGCAGTTTCCTGTCCACCGGTGCGTGTGGGCTGTGCGGCAAGACCGCGCTCGACGAGGTCCGCACGCTGTCGAGGTATCCGATCGCCGAAGGCGGACCGGTGGTGGACACCCAGGTGCTCGCGGGGATGCCGGATACCCTGCGCAGCAACCAATCCCTGTTCGAGGCGACCGGCGGTCTGCACGCGGCCGGGCTGTTCGCGCCGGACGGCACCGCGCTCGCGGTACGCGAGGACATCGGCAGGCACAACGCCGTGGACAAGGTGATCGGCTGGGCGCTACGCCAAAACCGCGTACCCGCACGGGATCTGGTGCTCATCGTCAGTGGTCGCGCCTCCTTCGAGCTGGTGCAGAAGGCGGTGATGGCGGGCATCGGGATGCTCGGCGCCGTCTCCGCCCCCAGTTCACTGGCCGTCGACCTCGCCGCGGAGGCGGGACTGACACTGGCCGGTTTCCTACGTGGCGAGACGATGAACGTCTACACCCACGGCGGCCGGATCACCGCCTCACCGAACAGGAAACCGCGGCTGGCCTGATCAGCTCTTGCCCGGACCGGATGTCCGCTTTACCGTGACAGCACGTAGTCGGAGCAGTTCGGGCGGGAACGGAGAGACCGATGCGGTTCTCGGTGGAAGGTACCCAGGAGGGCCTGCGCGTCCGGATGCGGTTCGAACAGCACCGCCGCCGCCTGCTGGCCACCCGGATCGTCTTGGCGGTCCTCGCCGTGCAGGGAGCCGTCATCGGCCTGTGGGCGACCTTCGCGCCGCACTCCTGGTACACCAGCTTTCCCGGCTTCGGCATGCAGTGGATCTCCCCCGACGGCCCGTTCAACCATCATCTGGCCGCCGACGTCGGCGCGTTCTTCCTGGCACTCACCGCGGTGACCATCGGCGCGCTGGTCCTCAACAGCACCGCGGCGGCCCGCCTGGCTGGCATCGGCTGGCTCACCTTCAGCCTGCCGCACTTCGTTTATCACGCCTTCCACCGGCCCGAGGGCATGGGCGGGGTCAGTCTGACCCTCAGCCTGCTCGCCGCCGCGCTCTTGATCGCCCTCGGCCTCGCCTGCCTGCTCTTACCGCCACGCGGCGATATCCCGATGACCGATCCCGCGCCGGTGCACGTGCGCTTCCCGCGTCGCCGCCGCTGAACCGACGACAACGCCCCACAACCCGGCTAGGCGCTGTGGGGCGTTTGCATTGTCTGTGCGGCTGGGGGCTGAGCTACGCCGTCCGGACCGCGAGCAGGCGGTCCTTCGCGAGGCAGAGCCGCGCCACCGACGTGAGTATTCGTTCCCCGGTTAGATCAACCGCGAACTGTTGCTGTTCAGTCCTTCAGTGCATCGAGCAGCGCCGCACGCTGACGTGCGCCGAGCCCGCCGATCCGACGATCCTCCGGGATCTCCGCCTGATCCATCAGCTTGGCAGCCTTCACCGGTCCGACGCCGGGCAGAGCCTTGATCACCGCGGCGACCTTCGTCTTCTTGACCAGCTCATCAGAGTCGGCCTTCTTCAGCAGGTCGGCGACCGAAACCTTGCCCGCCTTCACCTTGCCGATCAGTTCGGAGCGCGCCTTGCGGACCGCTGCCGCTTTGGCCAACGCTTCAGTGCGCTGCTCCGCGGTCATGGTAGGCAGTGCCATGTCTCCTCCGCTTCCACTCGTCACTCGAACATCTGGTTGACCGGACCGAGTAAACAGCACTTCACCGGCAGTGCAAGGCCGACACACCGGGATCGGTTCGGCGGAGTTAGCGATGAGTTTCCTGGCTCCGCGCCGTTGAACGCAGTAATCAGCGGGCAAAAAGGACGAAAACCGCCCACGGTCCGCTGACCGGACCGAATGCGCCCAGTCGGTAACGCCGTGCCCGGTCAGAGCGACAGAATTAACGAAAGCATCAGCGCGGGATAAAGGTTCAACGGCGAGCCACGGGGGATCAAAGACGATCCCCGGCACCGGGCGCGAGCGGGGTTGCCCGATCGTCACCGTGTCCCATTGCGAGGATGCTGACAACAGCACAGCGGAAACGGGGGCAGGTAACTTTCGGGGGGATTCCCCACGGCCCGAGCCACATCGATCGCCGTGGACAGCGCAACGAGAGCGCGGAACCGATCCTTGACCGCCCCCGCCGCTGTGCTGCTACGCTGCCGAACTAGAACAGGTTCCAATTCGGCAGGAGTTCCGATGGCCAAGCAGATCCGCGACGTGGTCGAGCAGTACGTGAAACTGGTCGGCTCCGGTCCGACCGAGGCCGTCGTCGAGCTCTACGCCGCCGACGCGACCGTCGAGGATCCCGTCGGCACCCCGGTCCGGCACGGGCACGCCGCCATCCGCGAGTTCTACGACGTGCTCGCCGCCCTCGACCGGGAGACCGAACTGCGGCCCGAGACCATCCGCATCGCGGGCAACGAGGCGGCGTTCATGTTCACCGTCGTCACCCGCGTCGGCGGTCAGCGCTTCACCCTCTCGCCCATCGACGTGATGGAATTCGACGACGAAGGCAAGATCGTGCGCATGCGCGCCTTCTGGAGTCAGGAAGACATGGCGATCGAACCCGAGTGACTCGCCGGGTTTTTCGGCGCAGATAGCGCTTCAGCGTGTCCTCGGCGCGCGGAATCGACTATGAAGAGTAGGTGTCGATGCCTCCTGTCCGCTACCCTCGCAGCGAGCTACTACCCAGCTCCCGGTGATCGGGCAGCCCGGCATCTCCCGATTTGTCGAGTTCCGTTCCGCCCTTCCACTTTTGGAGCCGCATGCCCGAGGAACACCCCTTCGACGATGTCGCGCAGTTGGCCAGGCGGGTCGAGCGGGCCCGCGGCCGGCTGGCCTACCAGTTCGATCCCGCGCTCACCGAGGCCCTGGCCGAGGACGAGCTGGAGGCCGAGCGTGAACTGGCCGAACGCATCCGCACCCAGGATCGCGGGCAGCGCTGGAAGTACGCCGAAGCTGTCTCCGCCGCCGCCGACCGCGCCAGGCAGACCAAAGAAGCCATCGAAAAGGCCGACATCCGCGACCTGCTGATGGCGCGCAAAGCCATCGCCGCCCAGCGTCGCGAATCCAGCCCGCACGCCCAGCTCGCCTCGCTCTACCGGCATCGCGCCTGGTCGCTGCGCGCGCTCGCCGGCGTGGTGATCGCGGGCATGCTGTGGTCGGCGGTCAACGTGCAGCACAACATCGCACCCGACGGCATCACCGACCCGCTGTACTGGTTCAGCTACCTGGTCGAGGCGATGATCAGCGTCTGCCTGGTCATCATCATGATCGGCACCACCAAACTCTCCGAATGGGGCGTGCTGAACAGCCGCCGCCAGGTCGTCTCCGCCGAAATCGTGCTGCTCGCACTGACTGTCGGGCTGAACACCTACCCGCATGTCAAGGACGCACGGTGGTTCGACGCCGGCGTGCACGCGGTCGCACCCATGATGATCGGTGTCGCGCTGCTGACGCACAATGCGGCGAGTGCGCGATACAGCCAAGCGATCACCCGCGCCACCGAACACATCCGCGAGAATCCCGATCGGCCGCGGCCGATGCACGACAGCACGCTGCTCGGCGCGACGCGCGGGTAATCGTCAGATAGACGGCGGTAGGGGTACCGCCTGGTCGCTGTGTGACGTACCGACCGACCTCGAATGGGCACGTGTTGTTGCGGGTCGCGCAGGGTCGACGGTACGGTTTGCGCAGGTAACGGGGGTGGGCACCGGGACGCATCCACCTCGGATGGACTTCAGGCACCGGCGGTTAGGGGAACGGATGACCAGCAGGGGGAACAGGCTGCGGGGGATCGCGCTGGTTGTCGGGGTTGGGTTGGTGTTGGCGGGGTGTGAGAAGTCGACGGATGGGGTGCCTACTAGTAGTGGGCAGAGTTCGGCGAGTTCTACTGCGAAGCCGTCAGGTTCGAAGGATGCGGATGCGGCGATCTGGGATCCTTGCATCGCGTTACCGGATGAGGCGTTGCAGGCGAGCGGACTCAGCCTGGAGACTCGGACCAAGGACGTCGCCGGTGTAGATCCGACCGGCTGGAAAGCTTGCAGTTGGCGATCTTCGGCCCGCTGGTACACCCTTGCTGTCCTCTCGGGTGATGTGCCTTTGGAACAGTTTCAGCAGCGTCCCGACTACGAGGCGTTTACGCCGGTAACCGTCGGAAGCCGCAAAGGGGTGCGTTTCCTGAAGGTCGGGGACGACAAGCGACTGACTTGTAGCGTCGCTGTCGAGATACCGCAGGGCAGCAAGGCCGGCACCGTGAGTTTCCTAGTCAATACACGACTTTCGGTCGGCAAACTCGGCGAGCCGTGCGATGAGGCCCAGCGGCACGCCAATGATTTCGCAAAGTTCTTGCCTTGAGAAGGGGATGATCATGGCTACCGACGGCGCGCAGGATTGGCAGAAGCTGTTGGATCTGGCTAATGCGGGGGAACTCTCGCTCGACCCTGAAGTCGGCAAGAATCTCGACACGCAGTGCCAGACCTATCTTGACGGACTCGATGATCTCCGCGACATGAGGCTAGAAGTCGACCACGTCACTGGATTCGGCGCCATGCCGTCAGGCCCGATCCTCGAGCAGAAGTTCTCGTTGAAAGCGGCCGGTGGCGGGACGTCCATCGAAGGATCACTCCAAACGCACATGGAGGAAGTCCAACTGATGCGCCAGGTCTTCGCCAAGGCCATCGCGAACTACCATGCGGTCGACGAAGCCACGGGCCAAAAGATCGCTGCAATCGACGTCCCTGGGGAGGGCGGCTCATGAGTCAGGACGACTACCGAGCCCGCATTATCGCGGCTCAACAGCAGTGGAACGACGAACGCACAGCCATCTACTCGCACCGCGGCAAACTCGCTCAGGATCTCGAGCAGGGCTACGATCCGCCGTCGATCACAAACCCTGGCGAGGACCTGTTCGCGATCGAGACCGGCACGCTGCAGAACCTCGTCAGCAAGGTCGAGGCGATGAAACCCGGGCAGGCGTGGGAAGCCTCGCAAATGTGGCAGAACATCAGCGTGTCGTTCCGCGAGAAGTCGAGTGCATTCGGTGACTCCATCAAGGCCACCGTCGCCAACGGATGGCGAGGGCAGGCTGCGAACCAGGCTGTGGAGTCCGTCAGCCGGTACGTCGACCAGTCGCGTCAGCTCACCCTCGCAACCGAACTCATCTCGGTGAAGCTCAACGAGCTCTACACCGGTCTCCATCAAACGCAGGCGCTTATGCCTCGCGCCAGCGACAGCAGCCCCGACCTCGCGGCAAGACACTGCCCAGCGAAGGCGTGCTGAAGGTCGACGACCACAACCAGACCGAGGCAACCGCGGAAGCGCGGCGGGTGCTGCGCACAGTGTATTGGCAGGTCGCGAACCAGACCGACAATGGCGTTCCGGTGGTACCGAACTCGCCGACGCTGGTGAACAATCCGGATCAATCGGTGTCTCCCCCATCGACTTCCTCCGGTCCGACGACATC
This sequence comes from Nocardia suismassiliense, assembly GCF_900269665.1. Classification (GTDB taxonomy): domain Bacteria; phylum Actinomycetota; class Actinomycetes; order Mycobacteriales; family Mycobacteriaceae; genus Nocardia; species Nocardia suismassiliense. Next base: position 2,254,787 of record NZ_LT985361.1, on the reverse strand, counting down.
CTCTGCCACGGGCGATCCGTCGAAACAGCAAGATCCGGCGTCAACCGAGAACCAGGCCGCAGATCCGAAGCAGGATCCGAACTCGACCACCCAACCCGCCGGCCAGAACTCACAGACCAATCCGGCCAGCACGACGACACCGCAATCCACCACGCAGGCAACCAATCCCACGTCGCCTGCTAATACCACTCCGGCCGGCACGCCGAACCCGAACGCTCCGAGCACCACAACGACTCCGGGGACTCCGGTACCCAGCCGCAGCACCTCACCGGGTAGTCCGGCAACTACGCGTTCGCCGGGCAGCCCTGGAAGTCCCGGCACCCCAAGCACTCCCGGCACACCTGCTCCTGGTCGCAGCGTCCCGGGCAGCCCGCAACAGCCCGGGACCGTGGCCCCAGCGGCCGCCCGCACCGGGACAAGCACCGTCGCCGCCGGACGTCCCGGCATGAGCGGCATGCCGATGGCCGGCGCCGCCGGCAAGCAGGACGACGAGGAAAACACCCATCAGACCAAGGATTACTTGATCCGCGATTGGTCCGAAGAACTGCTCGGCGAGCCGACCAAAGCTGTTCCCCCGGTGATCGGGGAAAACTGAGCGTGCGCAGTTGGAGATTCACCGGCCAGGAATTCGACATCCTCTGGTCGGCTTACGATCGCGATCGTCTGCCCTACCCGCTGGCCTTCCGCCCCACTACCGCAGTCGACTGGGAAGACCTTGTGCGGCAACGAGAGTCGGCGGTCGAGGCGCTACTCGGCCAGTATTCGGAGAATCTGGAACTCGCCTTGTCGACGTTGCTGGAGCCCGAAGCACGTGTCGAATCCAAGGCTTTCGGCGGTTCCGGTCTCACCGCGGTGTTCCGATTCCACGGCGCAGTCCGAAACGGATCCGGCGCCACCCTTGTTCAGCTGCCTGGCACCGCCGAAGACACCGGCGGTGACGTGATCATGGGCTTGTGCGCACCGAGCGAGGTGGCCGCAGCGGCGGTGTCGGCCTTGCCCAAGGCCCAGGCGGGCAAGCAACCTGCGGTCAGTTTTCGCAGGGACGAGATCGCCGCGGACCGTCAGCGCTACTCCCGTCGCGCGAACGAGGTCAGCATCAACGATCAACTCAACCGCATGTTCAAACGCGATCGCACCGCAGTCGGCGAGATCACCGTATTTCCAGGACCCGCAATGGATTCCAGACCGACAACCGACGGCCGAGGATTCCTCTGGACCGACTACGCCGACGACGGTCGCTACTACATCAAATCCGGCGACCCGATCGTCGCCACTCCCATGAGCCCCACCTCGATGACCAACGAAATAGCCCGCCTCCTCGACCTGACCCGCCGCTACTACCGCATGGAAAACGAGCAGACCAAAGTCACGTGGTGAAGGGGCTACGGTCCACCCGGTAGGCGTCTACGTCCAGCGCACACCTCAGCGGCCAAATCGTCATAACCGACGGCTAATTCGGCGAGTTGTTCCCAGGCGTCGCCCAGCTCCCACTGCGATGCGCTCGCCAAGGCCGCGAAGGCGCACGCAGTGAGCTGGGCAAGGCGGTCGACCACGGCCCCGACAGTCTCGGTATGTATGTAAGCGGCACCGTGCGAGGGCGGTAGTTGCAGGGTGACCCAGCGATCGATGTCGCGCACCAATCTTGCTCGCTGCACGTCGATTTGATCGATATGCCTGCGGTCGGCGAGAGTCTCGCGTGCGGCATACAACCGTTGGTCGTGCAGATCCGATAGCTCGCGCGCCAAGCGCAACAACGGGTGATCCACCGATAGGTCGCCCCGACAAGCTTGCAGCAGTTGATGTTTCGGTGGCAACGGATCGGTCAGCATCGCGGCTTCCTTGTGGCACAGGAGAGCAGTGCGGGCACTGTGACGGCATCGACAAGGCCGGCTCGCAGAACTATTCGGATCAGGTTGTCCATCCAAAGCCTCGACTCGCATCGCCGTTTCAAGGGTGCGCCCGGCCGACAACGAAACTGTTAGGTTTGAGGTGGACTCCCTAACCGCGTCGACCGGGCGCACATCAAACAAAACACCTGCCAGGGTGGCGATGTGTGCGGCTTCGGGCGGCCCGAATGAACTCCCCCGAATCCCCAGCAAACCTCCCGCGGCAGTTGCCATGATCTACCCGATGCGGGTCGAACGGCCCGCCCGAAGTGGGGAGGACTTCATGCCGGAAACCGGATCTACCCTGCCGCGAAGGCAACTCGGTCGGTATTTGACGGAGTGGCGCAGTCGCGCGGGAATGAGTCAGCAGAAGGCCGCTGAGCTACTGGAGATGGGTTCGAGCAGCTTGCAACGGCTGGAGCGCGGGCAAAACAGTCGGATCAAGGTGCGCGATATCCAGGCGGCGTGCGATCTGTACGGGGTGCCGAGCGAACTGGCTGAAGCGCTCACCGGGCTGGCCCGGCAGGCCAGCGTCAAGAGTTGGTGGCACGAGTACGGCGACCTCATCCCGAAGGACTTTGATGTGTACGTCGGACTAGAAACGGCCGCGGTCGAATTGCGCTCTTATCATCCCGAGCTGATACCAGGCTTATTCCAGACGCCGGACTACCTTCGCGCGCTAGCGGAGCTGTGTCTTCCGGATGCAGATGCAGCAGAACATGACCGATGGATTCAGCTGAGGATGCAGCGGCAGAACATCGTGACACGCAAAACAGGCCCCACCGCGGTCAACGCGCTGATAGGTGAGGCGGCACTGCACCGCATCTCCGGTAGCCGACGAATCATGGCGGCGCAGCTCAAGTGGCTGGCCGACATCAGCACTAGGCCGAACGTCACCATCCGCGTGCTTCCATTCCGCGCGGGATTCCCAGGCGGGGCTTACATAGGGCCGTTCGTCATCTTGGACTTCGGTACGACAGCGACTGGCGAACCGGTAGAACCCACCGTGGTCTTCATCGAAGGCAGCTCGGTCGGCAACCTTTACCTCGAAAAACCGGATGACGTCAGACGCTACGATGAATCGTACGAGGGCATCCGTCAGGCAGCGTTGGATGCCACGGCCAGCAGGAATCTGTTCCGGCAGGTAGCAAGGGAGTATCTAGCGTGACCGTCGATTTAACCGGCGCTGAGTGGTTCAAGAGCAGCCGCAGCAACCCCAACGGCGAATGTGTGGAAGTCGCCTTCCTCGCCGATGGCGCAGTCGGTGTCCGAGACTCCAAGAACCCCAACGGTTCCGCACTGATCTTCGCCCCCGACGAATGGAACGCCTTCACAACTGGAGTCGTCGGTGGAGAGTTCAACCGCCGAAGTCGCTGAAGGCGTCCGGCAGTGAACCGCCCTCGGATCGCGTTGAAACACCCGAGGGCACTTCACTTCTACCTCACTCTGCCACCCAAGCGGGCAGCGGCTCACGCGCCGCCAACCACTCCTCCGGCACCCCACGCATCTCCCCTCGCCGCCCCNTTTTTACAAGCAGAAGACGGCATACGATTTCTAGTACGGTCTCGGGGGCTGGGAGATGTTTAAAAGAGACAGGACCAGCAAATACCGCCGCAAGCGCATCCTGATCAACCCGCCCAAGGCGACGAATTTCCGAATACACCGAACAGGCCATCTCGGTATCGTCAGTCCACTCCCACGGCCCCGCCGGCGGTCGCCCGGCAATCAATTCACTAACAGACCGCCCAGGCACAAAGAACTGCGCACCCAGCGCATCACCAACGGACAAACCCTCCAGGCTGTCCCGAACAGAACTAAAATCCGGCATGCTGCCGCAATAGTGCCAACCACCGACCACAACTGTCTTGCGCTGGTGGCGGACAGCGTGGCGAGTGCGCGCCACTCAGCCGAGCCAGCGATCGATCAGTTCTTTGCGTGGACCACTCACCTGTACAGATGTGGACGAGTCGGCGCGCATGCGCTCTACCAAACGCTCGGAGAGCAGGATTATCGCTTGCGCCACGGGCAGGCCCAACTGATCGGCGAGCAGATCGAGGCGAGCATGGTTCGACTTGTCGTGCGCCAGCTCGGGATCGCTGAGGAGCCGGTCGAGCTCCATCCCGGCTAGTGCCTCGGCGAAGGTCAGCTCCCGATCGGGCAGCCAGCTCAGCATCCAGCTGTCTGTCCCTTCCCGTCGCGACGCCGATTCGGGCGAGACCGCGCTGACCATTCTCGTGTCGTTCACCATCAGGTCGGGATGCACGTCGATAGTGGCGTCCTCGCTGGGTTCGGTATCGACGTCAGCCCCGGTCTTGCCGGTGACTCGCCTCTTGAGCTCGGCCAGACCTGCTTCCACGTCGTAGACGTTCTCGTCGCGCTGCGCGAGGTAGCCGTCCAGCTCGGCGAATGCAGCGGTGATCGAGATCGGCTCGGTGCCTTCGCCCTTATCGGTGCTCATGCCGGCCGCACCCCCTCTGCCTGGGTATCGGTGCCTTCGCCTGCGCTCTGGCGGTACTCCGCTATCAGCTCGACCAGCTCGTCGACCCCGTCGAACGCGACTGTCGCTCGGTCGGGATTCATGATCGCCTCGATCTTCTTGCGGGCCCTGCTCTTATGAGACTGCACGGTCGAGACCGTGCAGTCCAGCACTTCCGCTATCTCGAAGTCCGGCAGCCCCAGCTCCCACGCCAGCATCGCGACCCGGTATTCGGCCTCGGTCAATATGCCGTTGAGCACCTGCAGGAATCGTTCGAGATCGTCGTCGTCGAGCACCCGTTGCAGCGGATCGCGCCGGAGCTCAGGTCCCAGCAGCATGGGGGTATCGGTGTCGAGGTATTCGCCCACCAGCACCTCGGATCTGGAATTCTTGCGCCACACGTCGATCACCCGCCGTCCCGCTATTCGCATGATCAGCTGAACGATCCGCCGGTTCGATTTGTCCCGGAAATCTCGGTCGTACTGCTTCCACACCGCGATGAACACCTGCTGGACGACCTCGTTCGCCTGGTCGGTGTCCCCGTGGAAAGCGCGCCGCGCGAAGCGGAAGACCGCCGGTGCGTAGGTCCGGAACAACTCGTCGAACTGGCGCTCGTCCGCCGGAGACTCGGGGTTGCTGTTCATCTGGCTCGGATCTCTCGTGGCACCGCGGGCTCGGGTAGCCGCCGGGGTCCGTCGCCGACCTCGATGACAAGGGTCGACACCGCATTGCCGCGGCGGGCGACGCTCTTGACCACGGTGCCGACCGGAGCTTCGCGCACGATCATCCGAGTCAGCAAGTGCCGCTGCCAGTTTCGCACACAGTCGAACAGCCGGTACAGGATCAGCGAGCACAGCGGCCCCGCGAACGCAACCGCCGCAGCCCAACTCGCCACGGTTGCACCATCGAAGGCCGAGAACAGCATCATGACCAGTACTCGTCCCGCGGGTGCGCATTCTTGAGACCGCAACGCTCGGTGTCGAAAACGGTCCGTCCGCTATTTGGGATCGGTTGGGGGGTCGGGTTGTTCGTGCACGGTCAGGAGCAGGTGGTCGAACTGGGCGCGCACTTTGACCGGTGCACCGTCGAACCCGTTGATGACGGCAATGAGTTTGGTGGCGAAGGCGCGGAGTTTGGTGTTGGTTTCCTGGGAGCGCCATTGCAGGACGCGGAAGGCTTGTTCGGCGTTGAGGCCGTAGACGAACATCAGCACACCTTTCGCCTGTTCGATCACCGCGCGGGCTTCGACGACTTCGGGCAAGGTGGTGTCGAGGGCTTCACGGTGGCTCTGGTCGAGGCGGTCGGTCAGGTCGATGTAGTAGCCGATGGTTCCTATGGTGGCGCCGGTGTCGTCGTACAGGCGGTCGCCGACGACCAGGACGTGGTGCATGGTCCCGGCCGTGTCGATGATGCGGTGTCGCGAGCAGAACGGCTCGCCGTGCCGGACCCCGGCGGCGAGGGTTTCCGCGACCGTGTCGCGATCGTCGGGATGTTTGTGCGCGAGTAGCAGTTCGGTGGTCGGCGTGACGGCGCCGGGCTCGTAACCGTGCAGTTGGGCGACCTGATCGGACCATTCCCAGCGCTGGTCCGCAAACCAGAATCGGAAGCTGCCGATCAGATACGGGCTGCTGGCGGCAATCTCGTCCAGACTCGGCTGGCCGTTGGTGGGTGCAACAGTCTCGGTCACCCGACGATTATTACCTGTCACCAGCGGTGATGCCGAATTTTCGCCTCGAACTTCTACACCCTTGGGGTGCCGGCTGCTTATCGACAGGGCTGGCGCGACGCGCTACTTGACCTGCTGCCTACGCACCATTTCGGTGATCCAGGTGGGCGCGAACGGGGACGTGCAGTTCGGTGGGGTCGGGTAGTCCTTCAGCACCTGGAGGCGTTGGCCGATGTCGAGGGCGCGGGCGCGGTGCTCGGCGTGCTCGATGCCGATCTGTGCGAGGCAGTGATTCATCGCCCACTGCAAGCGATCCGGTGCTGCTTTCATCTCCGCCTCGATTACGTCGAGCAGCCCGGCGAGGTCGAGGCCGTCGGGTTGCTTGGCGACGCGTTCGGTGGTGAGCGCCCAGCCCGCGCTCGCGACCACGGGATCCGGGTCGGCGAGCCAGGCCAGGCGCAGCTCTTCGGCGTGTGGGTTCTTCTTCACGACGTAGTTGACGAGCCAGTCGTGCACCTTGGGTGTGCGCGCCTGACGCACCATGGCGTCCAACTCGGCACGGTCGAAGACTTTCGGGCGGCAGATCAAGGTCGCCAGCAGTTTCGCGGCGGTGTCGTCGGTCGCCCAGAGCTCGCGTGCGAGGTCCTGCTGCGTTTTCAGCTGCTTCGCGAGCGCGCGCAGTTTGCTGAGGTTCACGCCGTGGTCGTCACCGTGTTTCTCGTTCACCGCGCGTGCTCGCGGATCCTCGAGCGCGGACAGCTCGGCCAGCACCTCGGCTACTGTCGTTTCGGCCACCGCCGCCTCCTGTCCGTCGCATGGGAGGTTCAGCGTAGTTATCCGCTGGCGGTTTTGGTGTGCAGGTAGAGGTCGCGTAGCAGGCAGACCTCGGACAGGTGGTGGATCAGTTCGCGGTGGATGTGCAGTACCAGATCGGCCATGGCGAGCTCCGGGTAAGGCTCCTTGTCGCCGACCGGAACTCGGAGTCCGTCCGCACCGAGGTTGTGCACGCCGGTCAACCAGGTGTCGAGCTGGGTTTCGAGTTGGTCGAGCGCGGTGGCCGCGGTGCCTGCGTACTCCCAGGTTTCGTAGGACGCCGCCGGTGCGCCGAAGTGTGCCGCGTTGCGGGCGGCGAGCACGCCGACGATGACGTGACCGAGTCGCCAGGCGATCGTGGTGAATGGTGCGGGAGTCGGCGGCGGGAAGGCGTAGTCGATTGTGAAATCTCCGGCGCCGGCTTGTACGGGCGCCGTCGAGGTGCCGCGCGGTCGCACGCTCCACGCGTTCGGGACCGGTGACCAGGAGTACTCGTCATCGGTGAGACCTTCGAGCCGGGCTCGGATCTGATGATTCCAGTGGAACTCCCACTGCTCGCGCAGCGTCCGGTTCCAGTCGATTTCGTCTGCGTTCATGACGCCATCCTGACAGCGGTAGCGGACAGAATCGGTCCGCAATATTCAGTGTCGGCACGCCTACGGGTTCAAGGATCGCGGGCTGTACCGCCACGACCTGCCGGGACTGATGTCCGCCGGTTTCCCCACACCCAACGATTTCCGGACCTCGCCGATGAACCGGTCTCGGCACTCCTGCTGGTGTCGACGCGCGACGTACCAGGTTTCGTCCGGTGGCACAGGGCCGTTGAACGCCACGGTCATCGCGTCGACATCGGCGAAATGCAGTTGCTCTGCGGCGGTGACGACCTCGCGCGGAGCGATCAGACGCAGCCTGGAGAGGCTCGTCATCGCACGCCTGCAGGCGGCGTCCGAACTCTCCTTCTGCTCGGCCAATCCGGCGTGGTCGTCCGCCGCACGCAGTTCCAGCGTCCGCGGCGAGCGCGTGGCGAAGCTCGCCTCGACGTACTCCACGTAGGCCTCCACCAGGGAGTCTCGCAGCCAGCGGCGATGTTCACGTCGACCGGTGACGTACAGCGTTCCGAACGACAGGATCGCCGCCAAGGTGGCGGCAATCGCACTGAGAATGGACGGAAGCTGTGCCATGGGGACCTGCTGTCGGTCGAAACCGTTGCACTACAGCGTAATGCGAGCATCGGGTTCACGGAATTGCCGGCGACGCGACGACCGGACGCGATCCAGGCGCATCTCTGATTAGACTGGCGCCCGGCCCATTTGGGTGAAGGGGGATACTATGCGCCGAACACGGCGACCTGTCATCGTGCTGCCGCTACTGGCGGTTGTCCTATCGCTCGCGGCCGGGCACGCCTCGGCGGACAGCGGCTCGTACAATCTCGAATTCCCACCGGCGCCAGCACGTTTCACCGAATACCCCGCTGGCACACCACAGATCCCCGCGGAGATCGCCAACCAGCGCTTGCACTGGAAGCCGTGCATCGAGACCGGGCTGATCGCCGCGGTGAACGGCAATCCTGAGGCCGGTGTCCGCGCTCCCCTGCTCCACAGGCTCGATTGTGCGACGGTCCGCACCCCACTGGATTGGACACAACCCGACGCCGGTCCGGTCGCGACGTTCGAGATCTCACGATTAGCCGCCCGACAGCCGGCAGGCCGACCACGTCAGTTGCTGACCAGCCCGGGCGGTCCGGGGGCCGGTTCGTTGATCAACCCGGCTGAGTGGGCGGCCGCGATTCCCGAACTGCTGGACACCTATGACCTGCTGGGCTTCGATCCGCGTGGCACCCGCCTGTCCAGCACCGACCAGGTCTGCGACGCAAACGTTTCGGGCGATCCGCTGCTGCTCGGCACCGGTCGCAACGACCGCACCGACGTGCTGGACTTCTCGACCGAATCGGTGCGACTCCAGCTGGGGCAGGCCCGCGATTGGGTGCGCTCATGCGTCGACCGCACCCCGGCCGATACCGCCCGAACCATCACCTACTGGCAGACCGTCCGGGATCTGGACCTGGTACGCGAGCTCTTGGGCGCCCCGACCTGGAGCTACCTCGGCGTTTCCCAGGGCACCCTGCTCGGCGCCGAACTGGCTCGAACGTTCCCCGACCGCCTCGACCGCGTGGTCCTCGATTCGGTAGTCGACCCGACCGTATCCAGCGCGGCAGCCTACGCCGAACGAGTCCTGCGCCAGCAGAACGTGATCGAGCAGCGGTTCGCACCGTGGCTAGCCGCGCGCGGCACGGTATTCGGCGACAACACCGACGCGGTTCTCACGGCGTTGCGAAAGCTGCGCGCCGACCTCACCGCACACCCGATCGCGCTGCCGTTCGATCGAACCTTCAGCGGCAACGATCTCAACACCCTGTTCTTCGGCGTCGACAACAGCCCCTATGAGGCGCTGGAACGCAAGCTACTGACCTTGCGCACCGCGGTCGACTCTCCCACGCCTGCCGCACAGATCAACGCCGCCATGGCATTTCGGGTCCCGCGACTACTGGAGGAGCTCGCCCAGGACGTCTTGGCCGCCGGTTCACGCGTCGGCTGGTGGACCGCTCGCAACTGCAATATCGGCGCATGGAGCCACGACCTCGATCACATCGTCGACACCGCACGACAACTCGCCGCTCGCGCGCCGTTGACCTACCTCGGTATGAACTTCACCGCCGCGTGTGCGTTCTGGCCCGAATCCCACACGGGCACAAGCCCCGTGGGCTACGACAAGATCGGCTCCGCAGTGCTCATCGCCAACGAGAGGGACCCCGTCACGCCGATCTCGGGAGCCCGCGCCGTCCGCGCGCTGATCCCCACCGCACGGCTGGTCACCGTGGTCGGCACACCCGGTCATCTCGTGCTGCCGCAACGACCCAAGGGATTTCCCGCAGCGATCCCCGGCACCAGTTCGTGCGCCCGCATCATCGCGGTGGACTATCTCGTCCACGGACGAATCCCCGAATCCGACACACCGTGCCAGCCGGGCTGACCGTCCCCTGGACATGAAACTGCCCCAAGGTTGCCGTCGAAGCCAACCTCGGGGCAGGGATCGCACGAACCGCGGATGCCTGCAGGTGTTGTCACCCGCGACCCTTTACCTACCGGAGGAAACCCGGAGCGCCCGCCACGCCGCCGACACAGTCGGAACCCGCGAAATCCGCGGCAGCGAGGGACACCGAAAGAAACCCCACAACCACTACATCGCCCCTCCCCCACAATCCGTTAACAAAATCTCTCGGAGACTTTCCTGAACCCACTCGGCGCAGCTCACAGCAGGCGTTCCAGGAGGAGGAGGGTGCCGATGATGATCATGGCTATGCCGGAGATGCGGGTGACCAGGCGGGCGGCGGTGGGGCGGGCGCGGAGGACGGTGCGGGCGAGGGTGCCGACGCAGAGGTAGATGGCGGCGCAGCTGAGGGTGTGGATGAGGCCGAGGGTGCCGATTTGGGCGGCTAGGGGCCAGGAGCCGGTGCGGTCGGTGAACTGTGGGAGCAGGGCGAGGAAGAGCAGGATGGCTTTGGGGTTGAGGCCGCTGATGCCGATGCCGCGCAGGACGCTGGCGCCCCACGGGGCGGGGTTGGTCTGTTCGGGGAGGGTGGCGGGGGTGCCGGCGGTGGCGAGGGTGGTGCCGCCGAGCCACATCAGGGAGAGGCCGCCGAAGACGGTAAGTGCGGTCAGCACAACGGGATTGCGGTCGACGACCGCGGCGACACCGGCCGCGACGACTGCGGTCAGTGCGACGTAACCGAGCAGCAGTCCCCCGACGGCGGGCAGCACCGAACGTTCCCGCAGACCTGCGGCGATCGCGTAGGCCCAGTCCGCCCCGGGCACGAGGATCAGCAGGACCGAGACGGTCCAGAACGCGGCGATGTACCCGACTGCCATGCGGAGTTGCTCCCTTCGAATGAATACCCGCAGGAAGAATAGGCGGGATCGACGGGGAGGTGATTCCAAGTATTCGCAGTTGAGCGACCGTTTGTGGAAGGATCTTCCGCATGGATCGCGTCGACCGGAAGATTCTTGCGGAGCTACAGCACAACGGGCGTTTGACGATCACCGAACTCGCCGCCCGGGTACGGCTGAGCCTGTCGCCGTGTCACCGTCGGCTGCGGGAGTTGGAACGAACCGGTGTGATCCGCGGTTACCGCGCGCTGGTCGACGCGGCAGCTGTCGGGCTGACATTCGAGGCGCTGGTTTTCGTCACCATGCGCCAGGAGGATCGCACGACGGTGGCCGCGTTCGAGCAGGCCGTCGCGGAGATACCGCATGTATTGCAGGCTCAACGATTGTTCGGAGATCCGGATTTTCTGCTGCGCATCGTCGCGGCGGATCTGCCTGCGTTCCAACAGCTTTACGACGAGAAGCTGGCCACGCTGCCCGGCGTGCAGCACTTGACGTCGACGCTGGTGATGAAACATGTGGTGCACGAGCGGCCGGTGCCGCTGTAATGAGAACCGGCGCTAGCGCCGCCTGCGCGGCAACTCAGTTCGCCTGCACCGCAACTCAGTACGGATAGCGCTGTTCGACAGCGTCTTTAGCTTCTTTGAGCCCGCAGCCGGTCAGCTCTCGATACCGCTTGATCGCATGAATCTTCTTGCCATCAGCCAGAAGTGCGTCGATCTCGGCGAAGCTGAAGGATGCGGGTCGAGCGTGAGAAGACACAACCCGGACCGGCTCGGCGGGCATGGGCGGCAGCTCCTGGATCCCCAGATGCTCGAGGATCAGATCCGTTTTGAAGTTCAGCGCATCAATCTTCCGCTCGAGGCGGCGGCGGGCAAACATGATCGAATCGTAGTGACCGCCGCCGTGTCCCGATAACTAGGCGGCGCCGAGCAGCGCTTCGGCGAGGTTGGCTGCGGTGTCGAAGGCGACGAAATCGCCGGCGACCGCCAGCAACCGGTCGACACAGCGAGGACCGGTGACCAGCCGAATCCGGCGATCGGTGTGCTCGGCCCAGCTTCGCGCCTCGATCAGCACGTGCAGGCCGGCGACGCCGAAGAACGTCACCTGGGACAGATCGACGACCACCAGTGGCGCAGCGGTATTGAGCGACCCGATCAGTTGGGACCGGAACTGGTCGACGGTATAGAAGTCCACTTCACCCGCGACGGCACACAGCGTTACTGTCTCGCTCGGCGCGGTCACGGAAACATGCAGTCGAGCTTCCGGTTCGGTACGACTCGGCAACACTGCTCGACTCGGTGCCACACCTCGACTCGCCCTGGGGTCGGGTCTCGACGTGGTGGTTGCGGGGCTTGCAGGAGTAGCAAGAGTTGACGACATGCGGATCTCGGTCCTGTCGCGCACGGCAATTGACGTCTATTGCCGGCAATGCGTTGCGTCCCGGGCTGACAATGAGCACCAGAACTAGGCTGTTCGCTCAACCCTGAAGGCGGGTTACCCATTCCACACCCGACCTACACCTAATCGGTGCAGATTTATTTCCTGTTGGAACGAAAGAAGCCACCGCGCACTGCGCGATGGCTTCTCTCAGCTCTGTCGAGGGGACTACGCCGACTTCTCCCGGCGTTCGGCCCGCTGTGCCTTGCGGGGCACGATGGTCGGCAGCACGTTCTCGGTGACGGTGTCGGAGTCGACGACCACCTTGGCGACGTCGTCGCGGCTGGGGATGTCGTACATCACCGGCAGCAGGACTTCCTCCATGATGGCGCGCAGGCCACGAGCACCTGTGCCGCGCAGGATCGCCTGGTCGGCGATCGCTTCGAGGGCGTCGGTGGTGAACTCGAGGTCGACCCCGTCCATCTCGAACAGCCGGACGTACTGCTTGACCAGTGCGTTCTTCGGTTCGGAAAGGATCTTGACCAGCGATTCCTTGTCCAGGTTGGTCACCGAGGCGACAACCGGCAGGCGCCCGATGAACTCGGGGATCAGACCGAACTTGATCAGATCCTCCGGCATCACCTCGGCGAAGTGATCGGCGGTGTCGATCTCGGACTTGGACCGGACCTCGGAGCCGAAACCGATGCCGCGATGGCCGGTGCGCTCGGAGACGATCCGCTCGAGACCCGCGAACGCGCCCGCCACGATGAACAGCACGTTGGTGGTGTCGATCTGAATGAACTCCTGGTGCGGGTGCTTGCGCCCACCCTGCGGCGGCACGCTCGCCTGGGTGCCCTCCAGGATCTTCAGCAGCGCCTGCTGCACGCCCTCACCGGAGACATCGCGGGTGATCGACGGGTTCTCGCTCTTGCGGGCGATCTTGTCGACCTCGTCGATGTAGATGATGCCGGTCTCGGCGCGCTTCACGTCGTAATCCGCGGCCTGGATCAGCTTCAGCAGGATGTTCTCGACGTCCTCGCCGACGTAGCCGGCCTCCGTCAGCGCTGTCGCATCGGCGATGGCGAACGGGACGTTGAGCATCTTGGCCAGCGTCTGCGCGAGGTAGGTCTTGCCGCAGCCGGTGGGCCCGAGCATGAGGATGTTCGACTTGGTCAGCTCGACGACCTCGCCGCGGCTGTCGCGGCCCTTGTCGCCGGCCTGGATGCGCTTGTAATGGTTGTAGACGGCCACCGCGAGCGTGCGCTTGGCGGTGTCCTGCCCGATCACGTAGTTCTCCAGGAAGTCCCGGATCTCCGCGGGCTTGGGCAACTCATCGAGCTTGACCTCGCTGGACTCGGCGAGCTCCTCCTCGATGATCTCGTTGCATAGATCGATGCACTCGTCGCAGATGTACACCCCTGGTCCCGCAATGAGCTTCTTGACCTGCTTCTGGCTCTTTCCGCAGAACGAGCACTTGAGCAGATCGCCGCCATCTCCGATGCGCGCCATCTCGTGGGTCCCTACTTCCTTGTCCGCGTGCAACCGTCCGTCCAGGTTGCCAGCTATCTGCCGCCTTGCTTGTCCGCGCCACCGGCTGTGATCGCAAACGCATCGACCGGTTCCGGCGGGTGAGGCAGTGCTGTCAACCGGGAGCAAAGGTCCCTAGGTTGACCGTACCTGGTGTGTGCGATGGAGGTCGACAACTCGAGCATGTTTCTCCGCCGGGTTGTGCGAGTTCTCACGACACCGGAGCGCGTTACGTCCGTTCAGCAGCCATTTCGTGCGCCGGCCGCTTGTTTCATCGGGGCTGTGGACCCGAGCGTTTCCGGGCCCGCCGTGTCACTGGAGCAGTCCGGCCGGGCAGCACGCCACTGGGCGCACTTCCCGGCCGGATATCCCTGGGGTACAGCAATTTACGAGCGAATCGCCGCCGGGGTCGGCGATTCGCACGACGCGATCACTTCTTCTGCGCGCTGAGCTTGCGGTAATCGAACACCTGGTCGATGATCCCGTATTCCTTGGCGTCTTCGGCCGTGAGGATCTTGTCGCGGTCGGTGTCCTTGCGGATCTGATCCGCGTCCTTACCGGTGTGGCGGGCCAGCGTGGTCTCCATCAGGCGACGCATGCGCTCGATCTCGGCGGCCTGGATCTCCAGATCCGACACCTGACCCTGGATGCCACCCTCGAGCGACGGCTGGTGGATCAGCACGCGGGCGTTGGGCAGGCAGGCGCGCTTGCCGGGGGTACCGGCGGCGAGCAGCACGGCGGCGGCCGAGGCGGCCTGGCCGAGGCAGACAGTCGCGACATCGGCACGCACGTACTGCATGGTGTCGTAGATGGCCATCAGCGAGGTGAACGAGCCACCGGGCGAGTTGATGTACATGGTGATGTCACGGTCGGGGTCGAGCGACTCCAGCACCAGCAGCTGCGCCATGACATCGTTCGCCGAGGCGTCGTCCACCTGCACGCCGAGGAAGATGATGCGCTCCTCGAACAGCTTGTTGTACGGGTTCGATTCCTTGACGCCGAAGCTCGAGTGCTCGATGAACGACGGCAGGATGTAGCGCGACTGGACGCCCTGCGGTGCCATACCGCCGAGGCCTGCGCGTGGGTCAAACTGGTTGGCCATCTTCGTCTCCAAAGTCTGTGTGGGAAAGCGGCTGATGCGCTGAACGGACGAAAGAGTCCGGATGGCGCCTAGTTGCCTGCGCCGTTGGCCTGGTTCGCATGGCCGATCACGTGATCGATGAAGCCGTACTCGAGCGCCTGCTTGGCGGTGAACCAGCGGTCGCGGTCGGCGTCGATGGTGACCTGTTCCACGGACTTGCCGGTGTGCAGCGCCTGCAGCTCGTTGAGCTCGCGCTTGGTGTGCGCGAACTGCTCGGCCATGATCGCGATGTCGGCGGCGGAACCACCGATGCCCGCCGACGGCTGGTGCATCATGATCCGCGCGTGTGGCAGTGCGTGGCGCTTGCCCTTGGTGCCTGCGGTGAGCAGGAACTGCCCCATCGACGCGGCCAAGCCCATGCCGAACGTGGCGATATCGCACTCGGCGAACTGCATGGTGTCGTAGATGGCCATACCGGCGGTCACCGAACCACCGGGCGAGTTGATGTAGAGCTTGATGTCCTTGGACGCATCCTCCGCCGAGAGCAGCAGGATCTGCGCGCAGATCTTGTTCGCGATGTCGTCGTCGACCTGGGTGCCGAGGAAGATGATGCGCTCGCGAAGCAGTCGCTCGTACACCGAATCGCTGAGGTTGAGACCAGCAGTCGGGGATGTCATGACGACCCCTGCCTGATTGACTGTCACGGATACCTGCCTTTTCTTACCGGCTCGTTGGCCGACGGCCATCTCTGGTTCGTTGTCACAAACATTAACGAAGCAGGGCGGCACCGAACTCCCGGTACCGCCCTTCTTCGCTCACAGCGCAACTTCGCTAGCGCTCAGCTGCGCTTTCTGCACTTATTCAGCCTTCGCCGCGGCGGTCTCGGTCGACTCGACCTCGGCAACGCCTTCGGCCTCGACCTCGGGGGCCGAATCCTCAGGGGCACCGAACATTTCGGCGGTGTCCACCACGTTGCCCTCGGAGTCGGTGACCTTCACCTTGCCGACAACACCCGCAAGCGCCTTGCCGCGCCGGACGTCGGCGAAGATCGCGCCGAGCTGACCGGCCTGCTGCACCTGCTGGATGAACTGCTCCGGCGCCAGGCCGTAGCGCTGCGACTGGAACAGGATCCGCTCGGTGAGCTCTTCCTGACCGACCTGGGTGTTCTCCGCCTCGGCGATGGCGTCCAGCAGCAGCTGGGTGCGCACCGACTTCTCGGCGGACTCCTTGGCGTCCTTGTCGAACTCTTCGCGGCTGGAGCCCTGGGCCTCCAGTGCCTCGGCGAGCTTGGCCTCGTCGTGGTCGAAGCCGTGCACCGCGTCGTGGGTGACGGCGTCGATCTCGGCCTGCACGACGGCCTCGGGCAGCGGCACCTCGACCTGCTCGAGCAGGGTCTCCAGCACCTTGTCCCGGATCTCGCCGGCCTGCTGCACCTTCTTGCTGCGCTCGACCCGGTTGCGCAGGTCTTCCTTCAGCTCGTCGAGGGTGTCGAATTCGCTTGCCAGCTGGGCGAAGTCGTCGTCGGCCTCGGGCAGCTCGCGCTCCTTGACCGACTGCACGGTGACCTTGATGACGGCTTCCTTGCCCGCGTGCTCGCCGGCCACCAGGGTCGAGGTGAACTCCTTGGACTCACCGGCGGCCAGGCCGATCAGTGCCTCGTCGAGGCCCTCGATGAGCTGGCCGGAGCCGACCTCGTGGGACAGGCCGGTGGTGGCCGCCTCGGGCACGTCCTCGCCGTCGACGGTCGCCGACAGGTCGATCGAGACGAAGTCGCCGTCCTGGACCGGGCGCTCGACCCCGGTGAGGGTGCCGAAGCGCTGGCGCAGCGACTGCAGCTGCTCCTCGATGTCCTCGTCGCCGATGGTGAAGGCGTCGACGGTCACCGCGATGTTCTCGTACTCCGGCAGCGTGATCTCCGGGCGCACGTCGACCTCGGCGGTGAACGCGAGCTCCTCGCCGTCCTCGATCTTGGTGATCTCGATCTCGGGCTGGCCGATGACCTTCACGTCGGCGGCGGTGACGGCCTCGCTGTAGCGGCCGGGCAGCACGTCGTTGACGACCTGCTCCAGCACCGCGCCGCGGCCCAGACGCGCCTCGAGCAACTTGGCCGGCGCCTTGCCCGGACGGAAGCCGGGGATCTTGACCTGCTTGGCGAGTGCCTTGTACGCGCGGTCGAAGTCCGGCTTCAGTTCCTCGAAGGGCACCTCGACATTGATCCGGACCCGGGTCGGGCTCAGCTGCTCGACGGTGCTCTTCACGGACATGCTCCTTGTTCGTCGTCTGTTCTGGTTGAGACGCGATCCCCCGTCGTCCCGGACTTCTACCGGGACCCCGGCACCCGCCGGGCTGGCGAGGGACGCGGCGTACGCATCCCGACCAGGTTAGTTGACCGGCCGGGGCGCGCTGCACTCGGCCGCTTTTCGGGCCGCTACTTGCCCACCGATACCGCGTCGGTGACGAAGACCAGCGTCTCGTTCGGCGCGATACCGCGACCGCCCGCGCCGTAGCCGAGGTCCGGCGGCACGATCAGCAGCCTGCGGGTGCCTTCCTGCACGCCGACCAGTCCCTCGTCCCAGCCCTGGATGACCTGGCCGCCGCCGAGGGTGAGCTGGAAGGGGGTGCCGCGGTCGAACGAGCTGTCCTTCTTCTGCTTGTTCGACCAGGTGACGAGCGCGTAGTTCATGGTGAGCGGCTGGCCGGCGGCGGCGCCGGGGCCGCTGCCCTGGATCAGGTCCTTGGTGATCAGCGTCTTGGGCGGATCGCAGTTGTCCGGGATGGTGATCTTCGGTGCGGAACCGAAGTCGCCGCTCACGCCGATGTCCTCCGCGGTGCATTCCCGGCCCTTGCTCTGGGTCGGCGCAGCCGGTGCCGTCGGGGAGAGGCTCTTCGCGGGCGCGGTAGCGGAAGGAGTAGAGGACGCCTTGTCGTCCGATCCACAGGCGACCAGAGTGAACGCTGCCGCGGCCATGGTGCCGATCCCGATGATCCTGCCGAGTGTGTGCATGCGGCGGACCCTAGACCATCATCGCGCCGAATGTCCGAGTCACCCGGCGCGCGTCGGACTGCCACTAGGCTGGCAGTGGAATTCTCCCCCCTACGACGAGGAGAGTCGGCGCATGACCCACATGGCAAGCGCGGGTGGCGATACCTCCGCCGACAATGTCGGCAGCGCGGGCGGCGAGAGCGTCGCCCCGCAGCCCTATCGGCTGACGGATATCGCGGGCCCGCTGGACCGCGACGAACTGACCTCGATCGACGCGTGGTGGCGAGCCGCGAACTACCTCGCCGTCGGGCAGATATATCTGATGGCCAATCCGCTGCTGCGCGAGCCGCTGCAGGCCGAACACATCAAACCGCGACTGCTCGGGCACTTCGGCACCGTGCCCGGTTTGAATCTGGTGTGGGTGCACGCCAATCGGGCGATCCGGCAGCGCGGGCTGAACGCGGTCTTCGTGGCAGGGCCCGGGCACGGTGGGCCGGGACCGAACGCCTGCGCCTGGCTGGAGGGCACGTACTCCGAGTTGTACAGCCATATTCCGCAGGACGCCGCGGGCATGGGCGCGCTGTTCGCGCAGTTCTCCTTCCCCGGCGGGGTGCCCAGCCACTGCGCGCCGGAGACGCCCGGCTCGTTCCACGAGGGTGGCGAACTCGGCTACTCCCTGCTGCACGCCTTCGGCGCGGCGCTGGACAACCCGGATCTCACAGTGTTCTGCGTGATCGGTGACGGTGAGGCGGAGACCGGGCCGCTGGCCACCAGCTGGCACGCCAACAAGTTCCTCAACCCTGCGCGCGACGGCGCGGTGCTGCCGATCCTCGCGCTGAACCAGTACAAGATCGCCAATCCGACCATCCTGGCGCGCATTCCGGAGCAGGAGCTGGTCTCGCTGATGCGCGGGTACGGCTACGAGGCGATCGTCGTCTCGGGCAGTGACCCCACCGCGGTGCACCAGGCGATGGCCGTCGCGGTGGACACCTGCATGGAACGCATCGCGCAGATCCAGCGTGCCGCGCGCGGCGGCACCGACGGTGCGCGCCCGGTGTGGCCGATGATCGTGCTGCGCACGCCGAAGGGCTGGACCTGTCCGCCCGTGGTGGACGGCGATCCCGTCGAGGGCACATTCCGCGCGCATCAGGTGCCGCTGCCTGGTGCGCGTTCCGACGCCGGCCATCGAGCGGTACTGGAGCAGTGGCTGCGGTCCTATCGCCCGGAGGAGTTGTTCGACGAGCTGGGCAGGCCGGTATCGGAGCTGCTCGACCAGGTGCCCGAGGGCGATCAGCGGCTGAGCGCGAATCCGATTGCCAACGGCGGCAAGCTCGTTCGTGATCTGAACCTGCCGGACTGGCGCGATTTCGGAGTGGAAGTCGCCACACCGGGTGGGTCTTCGCACGAGGCGACCAGGGCGCTCGGCGCCTGGTTGCGCGAGGTCACCCGGAACAACCCGGACAACTTCATCACCTTCGCGCCCGACGAGCTGGCCAGTAACCGGCTCCAGGACATCCTGGAGGTGACCGGCCGCAACTGGCAGGCCGAGATCGATGAGTACGACGAGAAGCTCGATCGCACCGGCCGGGTGATCGAGGTGCTGTCCGAGCACATGTGCCAGGGGCTGCTGGAGGGTTACCTGCTCACCGGCAGGCACGGGGTATTCACCTGCTACGAGGCGTTCATCCACATTGTCGACGCCATGTTCAACCAGCATGCCAAGTGGCTCGACGCCAGCGCGGGGGTGCCGTGGCGGCGGCCCATCGCGAGCCTCAATTATCTACTGTCGTCGCATGTTTGGCGGCAGGACCACAACGGGTTCACCCATCAGGACCCCGGCTTCCTCGACGTGGTGCTCAACAAGAAGCCCTCGATCGTGCGGGTCTATCTGCCGCCGGACGCCAACACGCTGCTGTCCACCTACGACCACTGCCTGCGGTCCCGGCATTACGTCAACGTGGTGGTGGCAGGCAAACAGCCACAGGCGGACTGGCTTTCGGTGAACGACGCGGCCGAGCACTGCGCCCGCGGCATCGGAATCTGGGACTGGGCGGGACACAACGATGAGCTCGGCACCGTCCCGGATGTGGTGCTGGCCTGCGCCGGTGACGTGCCGACACTGGAAACCCTTGCGGCGGCGGCCATTCTGCGGGACCGGCTGCCCACACTGCGCGTCCGGGTGGTCAACGTGGTCGACCTGATGCGTCTGCAACCGCAGGACGAACACCCACATGGTTTGCCCGACAGCGAGTTCGACACACTGTTCACCCATGACCGGCCGGTGATCTTCGCGTTCCACGGCTACCCGTGGCTGGTGCACCGGCTCACCTATCGACGGGCCAACCACGACGGGCTGCACGTGCGCGGCTACAAGGAACGCGGCACCACCACCACACCGTTCGACATGGTGATGCTCAACGACCTCGATCGGTTCCACCTGGTGATGGACGTCATCGATCGAGTGCCGAGCCTGGGCGAGCGGGCCGCCGGGTTGCGTCAGGAAATGGTGGACGCGCGGTGGGAGGCGCGGGCCTGGACCAGGGAGCACGGCGAGGACATTCCCGAGGTCGCCGACTGGAGTTGGCCGTACTGACCCCGCCGGGCGGGAACACCGGCGTATACTTCGCCGTCCGAGAACACCTTCAAAAGTGTTGTGCTGAAGGGTAGTTCGCGAACAAGTTCCTCGATGCCGTCGGGCGGGACGGTCCACCTGCCGGTTCTGCTCGATTGCGTCTTCGTCGAGGCCCAAGGGGGAAATCGATGTCGGCGTCAGCCGTACCTGCACGTAAGCCCGAGCTCGTCTCGGTGGTCATCCCGGTGTTCAACGGACTGCCGGAATTGGACGAACAACTCGCCGGCCTGGCCGAACAGGACTACCAGGGGCCCTACGAAGTCGTGATCAGCGACAACGGCTCCAGCGACGGCCTGGCCGAGCACATCGACGGACATCCGCTGACCGCGCGATTGCGGTTGCGCTACGTGGCCAGCTCCGCCACACCGGGTCCGTCGTACGCGCGCAACAACGGGGCGGCGCAGGCGGAGGGTGACTTCCTCGCCTTCGTCGACCAAGACGACCGGGTGCATCCCGGTTGGCTCAGCGCGATGGTGCGGACCGCCGCCGATTACGACGCGGTAAGCGGCGCCGTCGAGGTGACGACGCTCAACACCCCGGAGGTGGCACGCTGGCGACCGATGCCCGCGCCGGCGGACGGCTTCCCCACGCATTACCTGCCCTACGCGCACGGCAACAACGCCGGGTACTGGCGCGCCGCCTTCGACAAGGTCGGCGGATACGACGAGAGCCTCTTCGGCGGCGACGACGTGGACATCAGCTGGCGGCTACAGGAAGCGGGGTTGCGCCTCGGCCATTCGGCGGATGCCCTCGTCGCCTACCGGCTGCGCACGACCTACCGCGATACCTGGCGGCAAGCGCTCAACTACGGGCGCGGTGCCGTCGAGGTGTACGTCAAGCATCGGGCTGCCGGCTGTCCTCGATTGCCGTTCCAGGCGACGTGGTTCTCGATTGTGCTTGTGGTGCTGCACAATCCGTTCATTCCGCTCACCAGGAATCGCTTCCCGCGCGGTTTGTGGACCCTGCACGCGGGTGTGCTTGCCGGAAGGCTCCAAGCCAGCTTGCGCCACCGCACCTACTACGGATAACCGGGTCGAATCGTTCCGGACCGGGATGAAACTTCCTTGCGCAGGTCCCGGCACTGGGCGACGATCGCTGCATGCTCTTGACGATCACCTGCACACCACCGGGGGACGCCGACTGGCCGGCGACCGACCTGGGGTTCTTGCTGCACAAGAATCCCGACCGGGTGCAGGCGTTCGAACAGTCCTACGGCACTGCGCATGTCGGGTACCCCGAGGCGACCGCCGCCCGGTGCACGGTGGCACTGGTGCTGGAGATCGACCCGATCCGGTTGGTGCGCGGACGTTCGCGCGGCACCCCGGATTTCAGTCTCGGCCAGTACGTCAACGATCGGCCGTACGCGGCGTCGTCGCTGCTGTCGGTCGCGATCGGGGCGGTGTTCCGCACCGCGCTGCACGGGCGCTGTCCGCTGCGCCCGGAGCTGGCGCAGCCCGCGCTGCCGTTGCGCATCGAGTTGCCTGCTGTTCCGTGCCGAGGTGGGGCGGAGGTCGCGGAGCGGGTGTTCGCGCCGCTCGGCTGGGCGGTGACCGCCACTGCCCTGCCGTTGGATCCGGCGTTCCCGGAGTGGGGTGATTCGCACTATCTGCGGCTGGAGTTGGCCGGGACCGTGCGGTTGGCGGACGCACTCTCCCACCTGTACGTGTTGCTGCCGGTGCTGGACGGGGCGAAGCACTACTGGCTCGCCGCGGACGAAGTCGACAAGCTGATCCGGGCGGGTGGTGGATGGCTGGCCGAGCATCCGGAGCGCGGATGGATCACGCGGCGGTACCTGGCGCGACGGCAGTCGCTGGTGCGGACAGCGTTGGCTCGGCTGGCCGAGTTGGACGAGGTGGAGCCAGAGTTGCTGGATGCGGTGGAGGAAGTGGACGACGCGGAAGGTGTTGCCTCCAGCGACCTTGCGGCGGAAGGATCCGAAAACAGCTCCGCGCCAGCGCAAGTGGCCGACGGAGAAGACGTTTCGGCCCAGGCACTGTCAGTTGCCGAAGACGTTTCCACCGACATCGACGCTGCGGGAAGCGCCGTAGTCGACGCGAGTGCATCCGACGTGGCTGAAACACCACCGGGCACAGTGTCACTGGCAGTCGCACGACGCGCTGCGGTGCGTGCCGCGCTGCATGAGGTCGGTGCTCGTCGGGTGCTCGACCTCGGTTGCGGCGAGGGCACGCTGCTGCGAGAGCTCCTGTCGGACAAGGCCTTCACCGAGATCGTCGGGGTGGACGTGTCGATGCGGGCGTTGCATATCGCCGAACGCAAGCTACGGCTCGAGCGCATGCCCGAACGTGTGGCGCAGCGGCTGACCCTGCTGCAGGGCGCGCTCACCTACACCGATGCCCGGTTGCGCGGTTATGACGCCGCGGTGCTGATGGAGGTCATCGAACACGTGGATCCGCCGCGTCTCGGTGCGCTGGAGCATGCGGTCTTCGCGGCGGCGGCACCACGGGCGGTGCTCGTCACGACGCCGAACGCGGAGGTCAATGTGCGCTTGGAGGGGTTGGCGGCCGGCGCTTTCCGGCATGCCGATCACCGGTTCGAGTGGACCCGGGCCGAATTCGCGGCATGGGCCGCCGGTGTGGCGGCGCGGCACGGGTATTCCGTGCGATTCGTACCGATCGGCGTGGTGGACGCGGAGTTCGGGGCGCCCACCCAAATGGCAATATTCAGCAAGGTCGAGTTCGACAACGCCACGGTCACCGTGGCTTCTACCCGGGAAGGGGTGGCGTGATGGCAGAGCTCTCGGTGCCCGAGCTGTCCCTCGTGGTGTTGATCGGCAGCACCGGATCGGGTAAATCCACGTTCGCGCGCAAGCACTTTCGGTCGACCGCGGTGGTGTCCTCCGACGCGTGCCGCGGCATCGTCAGCGACGACGAGAACGATCAGTCGGCCACGGGCGAGGCGTTCGCGCTGCTGCACCACATCGCGGGCGTCCGGTTGCGGCGCGGCCTGCGCACGGTGGTCGACGCGACCAACGTGCAGGCCAAGTCGCGGCAGGAACTGATCGCGGTGGCCCGCGCCCACGACGTACTGCCGGTGGCGATCGTGCTCGACGTGCCGGATTCGGTGTGCCTGGAACGCAATTCGGCGCGCCCGGACCGAGCCTCGCTCGGCGCGCACGTGGTGGTCCGGCAGCAGCGCGAGTTGCGGCGCAGCCTGCGCGGACTGGAGCGCGAGGGCTTCCGCAAGGTGTACGTGCTGCGCGGCGTGGCCGACATCGAAGCGGCGACCATCGTCGACGAGAAAGCGTGGAACGACAAGCGCGAGCTCACCGGGCCGTTCGATGTGATCGGTGACGTGCACGGCTGCCGCAGCGAACTGGAAACGCTGCTCGGCGAGCTCGGCTATGTGCTCGAACGCGACGACGCGGGCCGGGCCATCGGCGCGCGGCACCCGGCGGGGCGCACCGCCGTGTTCGTCGGCGACCTGGTCGACCGCGGGCCGGACACCCCCGGCGTGCTGCGCCTGGTCATGGGCATGGTGGCGGCCGGAACGGCGCTGTGCGTCACCGGGAATCACGAGAACAAGCTCGTCCGGGCCCTCGACGGCAAGCAGGTGCGGGTGGCACACGGTCTCGCCGAGTCGCTGGCTCAGCTCGACGGCGAGGACGAGGTCTTCCGCAAGGCGGCCCACGAATTCTGCCGCGGACTGGTCAGCCACTATGTGCTCGACGGCGGCAAGCTCGTCGTCGCGCACGCGGGGCTGAAGGAAGAGTTCCACGGGCGGGCATCGGGGCGGGTGCGGTCCTTCGCCATGTACGGCGAAACCACCGGGGAGACAGACGAATACGGCCTGCCGGTGCGTTATCCGTGGGCCAACGACTATCGCGGCCGGGCCACCGTGCTGTACGGCCACACCCCGGTGCTGGACCTGCAGTGGGTGAACAACACGCTGTGCCTGGACACCGGCGTAGTGTTCGGCGGCAGGCTGTCCGCGTTGCGCTATCCGGAGCGTGAGCCGGTTTCGGTTGCGGCGGAGGCGGTTTGGTACGAGCCGACGCGTCCGCTGGAGCCCACCGTAGCCGCGGCCGACGCGGTGGTGTCGGCTGCCGCCGGCGGCGTGGTGCACCGGGACCCCGGCGTGCTCGACCTGGCGGACGTCATCGGCCGCCGCGTCGTGGAGACTCGTTATCACGGGCGGGTCGGTGTGCAGGAGGAAAACGCCTGCGCCGCACTGGAAGTGATGAGCCGGTTCGCGATCGATCCGCGCTGGCTGGTGTACCTGCCGCCGACCATGTCGCCGTGTGCCACCTCGGAGCTGGCGGGCTATCTGGAACATCCGGCGGAGGCGTTCGCGTATTACCGCGCCGAGGGCGTCGACCGACTGGTGTGCGAGGAGAAGCACATGGGGTCGCGCGCTGTGGTCCTGGTTGCCCGGTCGGCCGCCGCGGCGCGGGACCGATTCGGCGTGGACGACGGCGGCACCGGCGTGATCTATACGCGCACCGGCCGGCCGTTCTTCGACGATCCGGTGCACACCGAGACGCTGCTCGCCCGCGTGCGCGCGGCCGCCGAAACCGCGGGGCTTTTCGATGAGCTACGCAGCGAGTGGCTACTGCTCGATACCGAACTCATGCCGTGGTCGGCGAAGGCGATCGGCTTGCTGCGCAACCAGTACGCCGCCGTCGGCACGGCGGCCCGGGCGGCGCTCGGTGCCACCACCGAGGTGCTGTCAGCGGTGGCGGAACGCGGGCTGGACGTCGCGGACCTGGCGGCACGCACAGGAGCGCGTAAGGACGATGCGGCGGCCTTCACCGACGCCTACGGCCGCTACTGCTGGCCGGTCGACGGCATGGCCGGCCTTCGGCTCGCACCGTTCCAGATCCTCGCCGCCGAAGGTTCGAATTACGCCGTGCGTGAGCATGATTGGCATCTCGCGCTGATCGACCGGCTGGTCGCGGCCGACAGCGAGCTGTTCGCGCCGACAGGGCGGATGTTCGTCGATCCGACCGATGCGGACAGCGTGGCGGCCGCCACCGATTGGTGGACCGAGCTGACCGCAGCAGGCGGCGAAGGCATGGTGGTCAAGCCGCGGCAAGCACTGGTGCGCGGGGCCAAGAAGGCCGAGGGTGCCACGGGCGACGGCAGGCTCGTCCAGCCCGGCGTGAAATGCCGTGGCCCCGAATACCTTCGGATCATCTACGGGCCGGAGTACCTGCGCGAGCACAACCTGGCGCGACTCCGTACGCGCGGCCTCGGCCGCAAACGCTCGATGGCGTTGCGCGAGTACGCACTCGGACTGGAGGCATTGGACCGGCTGGCCGCGGGCGAACCACTGTGGCGCGTGCATGAGGCCGTCTTCGCGGTGCTCGCGCTGGAATCGGAGCCGGTGGATCCGCGTTTGTAAGAAGCGGTGGGCGGAAAGTGGACCGAGACAGCTGACACCACCTAGTGCGGCGAACGCCCCGCTGCACTGGGTGGTGTCAGCGCTGTCCCATCCATCCCCACACGAGCAGAGGCATCATCGACAGCGCGGCGGCGATGGTGCGCAATCCCTCGCTCATCGGCGACGGTTGAAGCGCCGCCGAGTCGGGTAACCATCCTGGCGATGAGGCAGCATTCTGCCGCGGCTTGATTCCACGCCGCGATCTCTTCTGAGTGTGTTCGGCGACCTGTTCCCGCTACGCAGGAGGACGAAGATCCATGGTGACTATTCGACATTCCGCCCGCATCGCGACCGTCATCGGGGCCACCGCCTTGGCTATCGCGTCGGCCACCACCGTGGCCGCAGCCGAGAACTCCATCGATGTCAGTGGTGTCGGGCCGGTCAACATCGGGGTCGACTACAGCTGTGAAGCCTCGGCCGGCGTGGCCGCGATTCGGGCCATGGTGGGCGACCCGCAGGCCGACAGCCCCTCGGCCACCGGTACTCAAACGGCGGTGACCTGCGACGGCAGCCGCCAATCCGCGGTTGTGCTGCTCACTGGAACAACCGGTACGGATGCGCCACTCTCGGCAGGACAAACCGTCCAGGTTCGCGTTGCGCTGGTCGATAGCGCAGACACCGTCGTCACTGGTCAAGCGAAGGTGGTCTCGCTGGCCTAGACCGAACTCGGGCTTCAACTGTCCCAGACCCATTGCACGCGGTAACTGACACACGTTACCGTGGGTGTTAGCAAGCTGCTTGCAACTGTTACCGCGGCGGCTTCGCAGGCGTACTGGACAAGGGAGTCTCATGCCGTTGGCGAGTTCGGACAGCACGCCCAGCACCGGGCACATGCTCATCGACGACCGCTTCACCGCCGTGGCCGCGAAGTTCTTCGCGATGTTCCGGCGCAAGCGACAGGGCGGTGGCGCCCTCTCGGTCTACCTGCATGGCGAACCCGTGCTGGACATCTGGGCGGGCTGGGCGGACCGGGACCGGCGGTGGCGCACCGATACGATCGCGCTGTCGTACTCGACCGGCAAGGGCGTCGCGGCCACCATCGCACACCGGCTGGCCGAACGCGGCGTGCTCGAATTCAACGCACCCGTGGCGGCGTACTGGCCGGAGTTCGCGGCAAATGGCAAGGACACCATCACTGTTCGCGATGTGCTGAACCATCGCGCCGGGCTACAGCGCACCCGCGGCCTGCTCGACGATCCGGCGGATCTGCTCGACCACGACGCCATGGCCGCCGCCATCGCCGCCTCCGCGCCGGATCCGCTGCGGCTGCGCGCATCCGGGTACCACGGACTCACCTTCGGCACGATCGTCGCGGAGATCGCACAGCGGGCCACCGGGCGCGCATTCCCCGAGCTGGTCCGAGCCGAGCTGGCGGAACCCCTGGGCGACAACGACTTCTACTTCGGCGTCCCGCAGCACCAGCGGCATCG
Organism: Nocardia suismassiliense; assembly: GCF_900269665.1. Classification (GTDB taxonomy): domain Bacteria; phylum Actinomycetota; class Actinomycetes; order Mycobacteriales; family Mycobacteriaceae; genus Nocardia; species Nocardia suismassiliense. The sequence continues at coordinate 2,227,572 of NZ_LT985361.1, read as the reverse complement.
ACTAGCCAAGCTGTCACCGCGCCTCGGCATCGCGCGCGTGCCGTTCGACCGGATGATCGCGCCGTTCGCCGCTATGCGGGCGGTGCACTCGGCGCGCGGCGCGGTGTACGACGGCTGGGCGGACATGACGCTCGGCGACCAGCCCTACGATGCGATGATGCCCGGCTGGAACGGGGTTTTCACGGCTCGGGCGCTGGGCAAGATGTACGGCGCGATCGCCAACGACGGCATGATCGGCCATCGGCGCCTGCTGCGGCCGGAGACCACCCGGCTGATCGCGCAGATGCCACCGAACGGGCGGTTCGACTATGTGCTCGGCGCCGCACCACATTTCGCGCTCGGGTATCACCGTGGCATCGTCGGCACCAGGCTGACCCGGCAAGCGTTGGGACACTTCGGTATCGGCGGATCCGGCGGCATCGCCATGCCCGGGCTCGGGCTTTCGGTCGCCTTCGTCACCAATCATCTCGGCAATCACGCCATGTCGCTGGGTGATGCGCGGCTGCCGGTGCTCGCCGCGCTCTCCCAGCGCGCCGCCCGAGGCGTGAAAGACACCAGCGGACTGCCGGATACCCTCGACGTCGCGGTCGGCTGAGCGGTCAGCTCTCGCGTTTCAACTTGCGCCAGCCGCCCGCGCGATTGTTGGCGATGATCTGCCGGAACATCGCGAGCAGCGGTGCGGCAGGGACCTTTTCGCCCTCGCGCACGGCGACGGTCCGGGCGGTCTTGTTGTCGTGGCCCGCGGTGATGATGCCGTCGGGGTCGGCAACGATGGCTCCGTCGTAGAGGAAGATATTGACGTGGGTCTTCGCCGCGAGCAGGGCGCAGATATTGCCGTCGAGCACGAAGTACGGCTGCACGGTGCGCTTGATGGTCTCGACGACGTCCGGATCGGCGGCGTGCACCAGCTCGCGCACCTCCCGGCAGATCGTTTGCTGCCAGCTGGGCAGCGCGTCGATATAGGTGTCGACGCGCGGGTCGACCGCGTAGGACATGGGCCGATCCAAGCACAGATTCGGTGGTCCGATGACCGTTTCTCGCCAGCCTGAGTACGATCGACCGTATGGAAAGTGGCCCCGACTCCGCAGTCCTCACTCGGCGCGAACCGGCCGAGATCACCGACAAGCGCCTGCTCCGCGGCGCGAAGACGCGGCAGACCGTGCTGCGGCACGCGGTGGACATCGCCTCGCTCGACGGGCTGGCGGGTTTGAGCTTCGGCAGGCTCGCCACGGACTCCGGACTGAGCAAAGCGGGCATCCAGACGCTGTTCAAGACCAAGGAAGCCTTGCAGCTGGCCGCCATCGACTACGCGCGTGACCTGTTCGTCGACGAGGTGATCGAACCGACCAGGTCCACCCCGCACGGCCTCGCCCGGCTGCGGGCGCTGATCGAGAGCTGGCTCGCTTACGCCGAGACTCCCCTGTTCGCGGGCGGCTGCTTCTGGGTGGCGAACATGCCGGAGCAGGACAGCAGGCCGGGGCCGTTGCGCGACGCGCTCCTGCGGGATCGGCGGGCGTGGGTGCACATCCTCGAGCGGGAGTTGCGCGAGGCGGTGCGCGCGGGCGACATCGCCGAGGTCGATCCGGAACTCGCCGCCTATCAGATCGATGCGGTGCTGTGCGCCACCAACACCGCGCTTCGCGTGGGCGAGCAGGACGCCATGAGCCGGGCCTGGCGCATCGTCGAGGGCTTCCTCACTTCGCCCTGACCGCAGGTAGTTGCCGTACCAGCACCGAAATAACAATGGCGACAGCGAAGTTCGCGATCGACGACATCAGGAAGGCGTGCCCCGCCACCGCGACGCCGGTGTCCGCGCCGGGCTGGAACGCGGCGAAGAAGACCGCGCCGATCACCGCGACGCCCAGCGCGCCACCGATCTGCTGGGCAGTCGACAGCGCTCCCGACGCCGTGCCGACGGCCGCCGGGCCGACCCCGGACAGCACCGTGTTGAGCAGCGGCGTGATGAGCAGACCGCCACCGGCGCATTGCAGCACGATCGTCGCGATCACCAGCGCCACCGGGAATCCCGAGCTCGACAGCAGCACGACCACGGTGCACAGATAACCGACCACCATCAAGATCGACCCGAGTTCCAGTACGCGCCGACCATATTTCGGCACGACGCGGCTCGCGACCATGCCGAGGACGAAGAACGTCGCCGCACCGGGCGCGTACATCAGCCCCGCGCCGAGGGCCGACATGCCGAGGCCCTCCTGGAGCGAAATCGACAGCGCCAGATAGTAAGACGTGAGCAGCGCGTACACGCACAGCACGAGCACGATGCCCACCGTGAACGAGCGTTGAGCGAACAGTGCCAGATCCACCAGTGGGTCGCCACCGGCGTCGGCCACGCGCCGTTCGATCGCGGCGAACAGGGCGAATGCGGCCGCGCTCGCCGCGAAGCAGGCCCAGGTCCACCACGGCCAGCCCGCCTCGCGCCCTTGAATGAGCGGGAAGGTGAGCAGGAACAGCGCGGTACTCAATGCGAGTACGCCAGGAACGTCCAGCCTGCGTGCCCCCGCCACGCGTGATTCCGGCACGAGTTTCGCGGCGAGCAAGATCATCGCCACCCCGATCGGCACGTTCACCCAGAACACCGCGCGCCATTGCGCACCGAACAGATCCGCGCTGATCAGCAACCCGCCGATGAGCTGGCCGCCGATGCTGGCCATGCCGATCACCACGCCGAGCACACCGAAGACCTGATGCCTGCCGCGTTCCGGCACCAGCACGGCGATCATCGCGAAGACCTGTGGAACCAGCAGCGCGGCACCGAGTCCCTGTACGACCCGTGCCGCGATCAACGTGCCAGGGTCCGGCGCGGCGGCACACACGATCGAGGAAAGCGTGAACACGGCCGCGCCGAGCAGGAAGATCCGTTTGCGCCCATACATATCGGCGATGCGGCCACCGGTGATCATCAGGACCGCGTAGCTCAGCTGGTAGCCCGCCAGGATCCACTGGAGTTGCCCCTCGGTGGCACCGAGATCCGCGCGGATCGCCGGCCCGGCCACCACCACGATGTACGCGTCGAGGATGGCCATGAACATGCCGACCATGACCACCGACACCGCAGTCCACGGCACGACGGCCGGACTGGTGCCGACAGCTGGTTTCAACTCCGTCATAGTGGAGACAATACGGTCGACCGTATGCCTAGTGCAACAGCCTCAGGACGAAGACTTGTGCGCTACCGCGAAGATCCGGCGGAACGGGAACCACGTTGTGCCATCGGACCTCGCCGGATACGCCATGCGCAGCCGGGCCGCCAGCTCGGTTCGGAACTCGCGCCAGTCTTCGTCGTCCAGCGCGGCGCGAATCGGCCGCAGCGCGGTGCCGGTGACCCACTCCAGCACGGGATCCGGGCCCGAAAGTCGTTGCAGGTAGGTGGTTTCCCAGACGTCGACGATGGTGTCGTCGGTGGCCAGTGCCGTCGCATAATCGGCCGGCGTGGACACCGCGTCGGCGCTGCGCAGCGCGATCTCGGCCAGCTGGGCTTGCCAGCGCGCCTCGGTCGCCAGCGCGCGGATCTCCCGGTGCGACGGTGCGTCGAAATTGCCGGGCACCTGCATGGCGAACCAGGCGCCGGACCGCAGGGCGGGCAGCCATTCCGCGAGCAGGCTCAGGTGATCCGGAACCCATTGCAGGACAGCATTACTGACGACGACGTCGGTCTCGGGGTCCGGCGCCCAGTCGTGCACGTCGAGTACGCGGGCATTGATGCCCCGCTCCTGAGCTTCCTGCACCATCTCCGGCGAGGAGTCGAGTGCGTCGAGTTGCGCGTCCGGCCATCGTTCGGCGAGCACGCCGGTGAGATTGCCCGGCCCGCAGCCCAAATCCACTACACGACGCGGCTTTTCGGCGTCGATCCGGCTGATCAGCTCGAAGAACGGGCGGGCACGGTGATCGGCGAAATCGAGGTACTTCTTCGGATCCCACATACGAAACCCTTCTCGTAAACAGTACGAGCGTACTTAGTACGATTGTACTGTAAGGCGGCGGTCTGGCGTCGGTCCACCCGAAGCAAACCGACCAGTTTTCGATGCGTCATTTTCGGGTAGTCATCACCTACGCACAGCTGTCCGCTCTGATCTTCGTTGCCGCGCAGCAAACAGATGGTTGCCGACCCGATCGCCTCGATCGGCTTCGTGCCCCAGCCGCCGACGCCCCCGCCTGCCCCGACTGTCGTTCCTCAATGTTGTTGCACGCAAGACAGATACAGTGACCTGTATCGGAAAGGTGCGTGAATCATGACGGAAGCCAAATTCGCTGTCGGCGACCGAGTCCGCCACGTGTCCATCGGACGTCACGGTGTCGTCGTCGCAGTCGACACGGAGTACTCGCCGGCCCACGACGAGAACGACCTCAGCCTCAACCCCTCCGTGCGTGACAGCCCGTGGTACCGGGTGACGCTCGAGGATGAGAACGGTCAGCCGGTAGAGACCTACCTATCCGAGTCCCAGCTGGATTCCGAATAACCCCGAACCCGCGCGAAACACAGCGGGATGGTTGGTGCCCGGTTTGTGTCGGTCGGTGCCGCTAGTCTGCTGAAGTGGTCGGACCGGATTCGGCGCTGCGCCGACTGATGCGCGAGGCAGGGAAGCTGCTGCAGCCCTATGGCTTCCAGGGCTCGGAAGACATGTGGGTGCGAGTCGTGCCCGGCGGTGTGGCGTCGGTCAGCCGCACCCGGGTGCTGCGTACCTGGACCGAAGGACAGCAAGTCCTGAAGTTTGGCCTGACCCTCAACGCGACACCCGCCGCCTGGTGGGAATTCCGCAACTGGCGCAATACACAGCTCGGTCGCCCGCTCGTACCGCTCGAGCAGGCGACCGGCCCCGGGTTGATCAGTGATCAGGGCATACCGGAGGAGCTGACCCAGCCGTGGTCGCTGGGCGTCGACCCGGCGACGGCGGGCAGGCATGCGCTGGCGGCAGACATCGACGCCATTCGTGCCGAGCTACCCAAGCGCGTGCACGCCTATGCGCGGCGCGCGCTACGACTATTGGAGCCGGACCGGTATCTGGACGAGTTGCTGGCCGATCCGGATCCGCAGGGCGATGTCTGGGAGGCGATCGTCGTGCTGCTCGCTGATCGCGGGCCAGGGCCGGACCTGGAGGACGCGTGCGTCCAATTGCGGGCGTACCTAGCGGCTCGAGACGAATCGGCCTACGCGGAGAGCCTCATCGAGTACGCACAAGGCCGTGCCGCCCTCGTCTGAGCCCGGCATCGGCGAGGTCGCTGCTCGTGCGGCGCTCTGCCCCGGCAACCTGGCCGTTGAACGCCGATCCGACTCGCACTGCTCGACGCCATCGCTTCGACGGAGGACATTGCACGCCGAAATTGGTCGCCATGGCGAGGTGTCACCATTCGAGTTCGACAGAACGATCCGGCCTTTGGAAGCACCACCATCCTGAAGCGGCAGGATCTTCAGCGCGTTGCGCCGAGCCGGACTCGTAGTCCCTCGGCGAACGTACGCGCGGCCGCAAGATCGGTGGCGTCGGGTCGCCCCTTCCGGATGCCGCCGACGAGCTTGAACGGTGCATAGGTGTCGAACGCGCGGCACGAGAAGGTGTCGGCCACCTCGAAGCCCTTCTGCTCGAGCATGCGGACCATGGGGCGGGAGAAGCGCTGCATACCGGCGTCCGGGAAACCACTGCTGGCGAAGACGAATGCGGTGCTGCGCGGCCCGTGCGGGAGCGACTCGACGAACTCCCGCAGCTGGGCGTGGAAGGAACCGAGGAAGATCCCCGAGCCGAACCCCACGAGGTCGTAGCCGGCCAGCTCGGCCGCATCGATGTGCTGCGGGTCGACAACCCGGGCTTGCAGCACCTCCCCCATGACGTCGGCGATCTTTTTCGTGTTGCCATGGGACACCGAGGTGCACACGATGAGGGCTTTCATGACGACGCTCCTTCAGGTTGCGTTGAACCGGACATGCTCTGAGACACCGCCCGATTCGCGACCGTGACACCCGGGCGGCTGTGGTCTCCGTCACGCCGCAGGTTCTCTCAGATGTCCTGCGGCCGATCGAGCGAGCGCGGCACGTCGGCGGAGCGCAACTTGTCCGGGTTGCGCACCGCGTACAGGCCGGTGATGCGGTCCCCGGCGATTTCGATCATCAGCACGGTGTCGAGCTGACCTTCTCCGGACCGGAACAGGATCGCGGGCAGCGCATTGAAGGTGCCGAACTCGACGACCATGCCCGCCATGCTGTGCTGGGCAAGCTTGATGAGGAAGCCGGCGACCGCCGCGGCACCGGTGATCGGGCGGCCGGCGACAATGGCTTTTCCGCCGCCGTCGGAGATCTGCACGACATCGGGGGCGAGCACGTCCATCAGGTTCTGCACGTCGCCGGTGCGCGCGGCAAGCAGGAACCGATCGAGCACCGCACGATTGGTGTCGGCGTCGGGTCGGAACCGTTTGCGGCGCGCCTGCACGTGTTCCCGGGCCCGGTGCGCGATCTGGCGCACGGTGGTGTCGGACTTGCCGATCATGTCGGCGATCTCGACCAGACTGTGGCCGAACACTTCCGACAGCAGGAACACCGCCCGCTCCGTCGGACTCAACGTTTCCAGCACCAGCAGCATAGCCATCGACACCGATTCCGCCAGCAGCACATCGTGACTGGCATCGTGTTCGGTCCGGATCGGTTCCGGCAGCCAATTGCCCACATAGTCCTCGCGCCGACGACGCGCGGACCGCAACTGGTTGAGCGATTGACGCGTGACGATCCGCACCAGGTAGGCGCGCGGATGTTCAACCTCGTCCGGGTCGACGTCGCGCCAGCGAAGATAGCTGTCCTGCAACACGTCTTCGGCGTCGGCCGCACTGCCGAGAATCTCGTAGGCGATGGTGAACAGCAGCGGACGGAACCGGTCGAACACGTCCGGTTCGCTGGTGTCTTCGGTTCGCTCGCTCATCGGGCCGCCGTCGGAACCGGTGCGGGCACGGTTCACAGCCATCACCCCCGCATAGCCCGCCACGGCGCAGCCTCTGACCTTCGTGCACAGGTCAGAGGCCGTTTAATGCTGTCGGGGTGACAGGATTTGAACCTGCGACCCTCCGCTCCCAAAGCGGATGCGCTACCAAGCTGCGCTACACCCCGTTGTTCCTCGCGGCGGGTGTCGGCCGCCGCCGAGGCTGAATTCTGTGTGGAGCGGGTGACGGGAATCGAACCCGCACCATCAGCTTGGAAGGCTGAGGTTCTACCATTGAACTACACCCGCAGGCATACGACATCGATGGGATCGCCACGATGTCGTGTGCGTTCCGACTGTACCGAACCCTGCTTCGTAATTGCCAATCAGCCCCCCGCGCAGCGGGTTAGCGCGGGGTGTGTCCGGTTGTCGGCGCGGTGCCGCCGGTAAGTGCCGGATGGCAGCCGCCCCGGTCAGGGCGTGGCGCACGGCCCAGAACTAAATGAAATTAAAAGGCTTCTGTTCCTGGAAACTCGGGCGTGTCGGATGGGAAGCGGGGAGCATATGGGACGCGTGACGACTCCTGTCGGGGGGAGCCGTGGCCCACGGGGTGGCCAGCAGTCACGCCCGACCGGTCGCGGAGAGGATGCCACCCTTGGGGACATCACGACTCGCCGATATCGCACTAGCAGTAAATTGCGCCGTGCGACCGACCGCCGGGTGTGCTGTGGGCAGGAAAAACCGGCTCCACACCTCCAGTGGGCAGAAGACCCGCAGACTCTCGGCTACTCATACCGCTACTTCGGCACCACGACCAGGCGGGCGGCCCGGCAGGCCGACCGCACGGCCACAGGGCGCCGAGGCATCGCGAGTGGCCGAGGGGACCCGCCTGACGCACCGCTACAGCGTGTCGTCAGCGTGTCACGGCGCGACTTCTCAGCGAACGAAATCCAGGTGTAACGCCGACGCGTCTGTAGCGATCACATACCCGATCGCCATTCGCGAGGCATCGAGAACACGTTGCAAAACAGCGTATTTTGATGCCGAGTGGCTTGCTAGGATCCTTTTTGCCGGACGGGGGTATCTGGAAAGGGGGCGGTGAGCGTGCGCCGAGCGAGGTGGACTCAACCGCGTAGCAGTGCGAACGATCGGGGTGACGTCGGCACCTGTGTCAGCACAGGGCCTCTGGGTACCGACGCCACCTGCGTCGGGTGAGTTCGATGTCGATCGATATCGAGCCCCCCGTCGCCGCGATGGCCCGCGCCTGGGCCCGTGCGGTGTGCGCCGAGCCGGGTACCGGCGCGGCGCCCCAACAGCTGGAACCGGTACTGATCGACATCGTCGAACGCCTGCTCAGGCTGGCCAGGTCCGAGCCCTTCCCGGTGCCCGAGGCCCGGGTGCTCGGGTCCAAGCTGGCCGAGGCCCCGTTCGACCGGATACGCATGCTCGCGCAAGCCTCCCGCTGGCTACTCGGCTTTCCCTCCGGCGCGCCGGGCTCACTCGTCGCCACCCGCTGGCCGCTCGTCGCCAGCCAGGCCATCGACAGCTACGCCCAAGCGCTGCAGGAGCGCGCGCTGGCGCAGCAAGAACAAAACCTCTCGGCCAAGGTCTCGCTACGTGTACAGGAGATCGCCGCGCTGCAGCACCGGCTGCGGCACGAGGCGACCCACGACGCCCTCACCGACCTGGCCAACCGGACACTGCTGCAGGACCGGGTGCGACTGATGGCGACGGACCCGAACCGCGGCGTCGGACTGCTGCTGATCGACCTGGACCGGTTCAAGCAGATCAACGACGGCTACGGCCACGCCATCGGCGACGAGGTACTGGTCGAGCTGGCCAACCGCCTGCGCGAGGTGTGCCCGCCGGACACGGTGATCTGCCGGTACGGCGGCGACGAATTCGTGCTCGCCGTCAACCCGCCACACAACACGCTCGGCGACCTCGCCCACCGAATCGTGTCCGCGCTACGCGACCCGGTGTGGTCGACGGCGGGTCCAGTGCCGGTCTCGGCGAGCGTCGGCACCGCGTTCTGTCCGCCCGGAAGTCCCTGCGACTTCAGCGATCTGCTGCGCCGGGCCGACCGCGCGATGTACTCGGCGAAGACGGCGGGCGGGCGGCGGTTCGCGCTGGCCGACGAGCCGGTCATCGACGAAGCCGTCGCCGGTTGAGGGACTGATGCACCGCACAGCGCGGAGGCACCTGATTCCCGCTGACCGCGACAGCCCATCCGGCGGAACCGATCCTGGATCCGCTAGTCCGGCTGACAGGTGGGGCACCAGAACAGATTCCGGTCCTCCATGACCGCGTGCGCGACCGGTGTACCGCATACCCGGCACGGCGCGCCCTGGCGGCGATAGACGTAGGTGCGCGGCCGGTCCGGAGCGTAGGACGGCTCCCCGTGGTCGTCCTCGGGCCGGACCACGACCATCTTGCCGACCCGCACGCCCACCTTCATCAACGCGACCAGATCGACCCACATCGCGTCCCACTCGTCGGCGGACAACGCGGTACCCGGCCGGTACGGCGAAACATGGTGCCGGAACAGCAGTTCCGCCCGGTAGACGTTGCCGACACCGGCCACCACCTGCTGATCCATCAGCAACGCGCCGATCGGCCTGCGCGAGCGGTGGATTCGCTGCCAGGCGCGGTCGCGGTCGGCGCCGCGGCGCAGCGGATCGGGTCCGAGCCGGTCGGTCAGCGCGGAAACCTCTGGGGCGAGCAGGACTTCGCACGCAGTGGGCCCGCGCAGATCGGTGCCGAAGCCCGGCTGTCCGTCCGGCGCGCCGAGCATGCGCATCCGCACCTGCCCGATCGGCTCCCCCATCGGCAGCTCGGATTCGGTGAACTTTCCGTACAACCCGAGGTGCACGTGCACGACCAGACCCGAGTCGTAGTGGTGCAGTAGATGTTTGCCCCACGCCTCGGCCCGGGTCAGCAGGTGACCGTCGACCCGGGCAGCACCCGCCGCGAACTTTCCCTGCGGGCTCGACACGCGCACCACACCGCCCGCGAGGCGCTGGTGATGCAACCTCGCGAGCCGGTGCAGCGTATGACCTTCCGGCACAGCGGGTTCAGTACGCGGGAACCGCGGGGGCCTCGCCGGACTTCTCGTACTCGGCCAGGATGTCGATGCGCCGCTGGTGGCGATCCTCGCCCGACCACGGGGTGGTGACGAACGCGTCGACGATGGCCAGCGCCTCCTCGGTGGAGTGCATGCGGCCGCCGATGCCTGCCAGCTGGGCGTTGTTGTGCTGCCGGGCCAGCTGGGCGGTCTCCACGCTCCAGGTCAGGGCGCAGCGGGCGCCGGGCACCTTGTTCGCGGCGATCTGCTCGCCGTTGCCGCTGCCGCCGAAGACCAGCCCGAGGCTGCCCGGGTCGGCGACGGTGCGGCGGGCCGCCTCGATGCAGAAGGCCGGGTAGTCGTCGAGCGCGTCGTATTCGAGGGCGCCGCAGTCGACCACCTCGTGGCCCGCCTTTTCCAGATGATCCTTGACGTGATTCTTGAGTTCGAAACCGGCATGGTCGGCACCGAGGTATACGCGCATGGCAGGCATTCTGTCAGGCCCGGCTCCGGCTCGTTGCGAAGGGGCACACGGCCCGATTAACACCGTGGACCGCAACGGCGAATCGAGAGATACGTCCGGCGTGTCCGCGAACACCCCGAGGTTCCGCTCCCGCTCCCAGCAACTGAATAGAGTTCATTCCATGCAGCCGCACGAACCCCAGCCCCCTCAGACGGGCCCGCACGCCGACCCGTATGCCCCGGCCGGGTGGGCGCAGGCGCAGGACGCGCCTTACGGCTCGCCGCCGCCCTACCCCGTTCCGCCGACCTACGGCCCGTACCCCGGTGCACCGGTCCCGCCGAACATCCCGCCACAGCAGCAGCCGCGTGGACTGTCGCCGTTCGGCATGCCAGCCCGGCACAGCTGGGAGATCCCGATGCTCATCGTGGTGGTCACGCTGACCGTCGTGGCCTACGCGATCGCGGTGCTGTTGCTGGTGACCGGCAGTGTCGATCAGTACGTGCTGCTGCTGGTGTTCGCGCCGCTGCTCATCTGGTTCGGCCGCGGCATTCTCTACTCGACCCAGCGCGTGAACGGCGTGAAGATGTCGCCGACCCAGTTCCCCGAAGGTCACCGGATGGTGCTCGAGGCGGCCGCGCGATTCGGCATGGCGAAGGCGCCGGACGCCTACGTGGTGCTCGGCAACGGCCAGATCAACGCGTTCGCCAGCGGGCACGGGTTCCGCCGCTTCGTGGTGGTGTACAGCGACCTGTTCGAGATCGGCGGCGCCGCACGGGAACCCGACGCGCTGGCCTTCATCATCGGCCACGAGGTGGGCCATATCGCGGCGGGCCACGTCTCGTACTGGCGTCAGCTGGGTATGTTCCTGGTCCCGTTCCTGCCGATCATCGGCAACTCGCTGATCCGCGCGCAGGAGTTCACCGCCGACAATCACGGCTATTGCAACCGGCACGTCGGCGCGCCCGGCGCGATGAGCACGCTGGCCGCGGGCAAGTACCTGAACAAGCTGGTCGGCTTCGATGAGATGGCCGACCGGGCGGCGCTGGAGAAGGGTTTCTTCGTCTGGATGGTCAACGCCATGTCCTCGCACCCGGTGCTGACCTGGCGTATGTGGGCGCTGCGCGACCGGAGCAGGCACGGCAAGCTGTGGTTGCGGCCCACCCCGCCCGCGGGCTCCGTGCCTCCGGCATACCCGAGCTCCTACGGCCAAGCGCCCGCGCTGCCGCCGAAACCCGTTCCGTAGCAAGCAGGTGCGAGTGCCGCGCGTACGCGGCACTCGCACGATCGCTCAGTCGAACTCGGGGTCTTCGGTGCGGGTGCGCTTGAGTTCGAAGAAGTGCGGGTAGTCCGCCAGCGTCACCGCGGCGTCCCACAGCTTGCCCGCCTGCTCGCCGCGCGGAATCCGGGACAGCACCGGACCGAAGAACGCGGTGCCGTTGATGTGGATCGTCGGCGTGCCCACATCGGTGCCGACCTTGTCCATGCCCTCGTGGTGGCTCTTGCGCAGCGCCTCGTCGTAGTCGGTGCTGTCGGCGGCCTTCGCCAGCTCGGCGGGCAGACCGACCTCGGCCAGCGAATCGGCGATCACCGCGGCGAGGGAGTCCTTGCGCGAGTCCCGCTCGTACTCCGCGCGACGGTTGTGGATGCGGGTGCCCATCGCGGTGTAGAGCGGCGACAGCACCTTGTCGCCGTGCTCCTGCGCGGCGGCGATGGCGACGCGGACCGGGCCCCAGCCGGAGGCGAGCAGTTCTTTGTACTGGTCGGGCAGGCCCTCCCGGTTCTCGTTCAGTACCGCCAGGCTCATCACGTGGAATCGCGCCTCGATGTCGCGCACCTGCTCGACCTCGAGGATCCAGCGCGAGGTGATCCAGCACCAAGGGCACAACGGGTCGAACCAGAAATCGGCAACGTCTTTCGCGGAGCCTTGATCACTCACGGCGGGTCCTCTCGAATCGGATCTTCGACGGCGGTAGCTGTGTCCGATGATGTCGCTCGCTGCGCGCGCTGGTGCCCCGCCGCTATACCGAACCAACCACACCGGCTCCCGATTCGTTCCCATCCGGTGCCCGCGTTTTCGGGAGACGGCGCCGCCTGCCCCAGTAGGGTCTATTCGCAGGAGTCCGGTTCCCTCTCGACAAGGAGTCCGAATGACCTCGGATGAGCATTTCGTCATCGTCGGCGGCGGACTGGCTGCGGCCAAACTGGCGGAGGCCTTGCGCGCCAACGACTTTCCCGGCTCGGTGACGCTCATCGGCGCGGAGGAATGGCTGCCCTACGAGCGACCACCGCTGTCCAAGGACCATATGGCGGGCAAGAAACAGCTCGCCGAATTCACCTGCGAACCGCGTCAGTGGTATCGCGACCATCGTGTCGAGGTCCGGGTCGGCACGACCGTCGAAGGCCTCGATCGCGACGCGAAGACGGTCTCGCTGCCGGACGGTTCGACGGTGTCCTACGACAAGCTGGCGCTCGCCACCGGCTCGTCCCCGCGCACCCTGTCCATCCCCGGCGCCGACGCGCCCAACGTGTACACGCTGCGCACCATCGAGGACTCCGACACCCTGATCGAGCTCTTCGCGAGCGCCGCACAGCGCATCGTGATCATCGGGGCAGGCTGGATCGGCCTGGAGGTCGCCGCGGCGGCCCGCGCCGCCGACCTCGAGGTAACCGTGCTCGAGAGCGCGGAGCAGCCACTGCTCGGCGCGCTCGGACCGGAAATGGGCGAGGTGTTCGCCGACCTGCATCGTTCGCACGGGGTCGACCTGCGCCTCGGAGTTCAGGTCAGCGAGATCACCACGAAGGAAGGCATCGGAACCAGGCTGGCGAGCGGGGTGAAACTCGCCGACGACACCGTCATCGACGCCGAGGCCGTGCTGGTCGCTGTAGGTGCGAAGCCGAACATCGAACTGGCCGCCGAGGCGGGGCTCGACGTCGACGGGGGCGTGCTCGTCGACGAACACCTGGCCACCAGCGACCCGGACATCGTCGCCGTCGGCGACATCGCCGAACAACAGCATCCGGTGCTCAACCGCCGAATTCGCGTGGAGCACTGGGCAAACGCGCTCAACCAGCCCGCCGTGGCCGCCGCGACCATGCTCGGTAAGGAAGCCAGTTACGACCGGCTGCCCTACTTCTTCACCGACCAGTACGACCTGGGCATGGAGTACACCGGCTACGCCGCCCCCGGCGACTACGACCGGGTGGTGACGCGCGGCGATGTCGGCAAACGCGAGTTCGTCGCGTTCTGGCTCGACTCGGACAACCGGATCCTCGCGGGCATGAATGTGAACGTCTGGGACGTGACCGACCGGATCAAGGAACTGATCCTCGCCGGCGAACCGGTCGACCCGGACGCGCTGGCCGACACCTCGAAGCCCTTGTGATGCAGATCACTTCGATAGCCGGCAAGATACGTCGAATCGACCTGCCGGGCTCCGACTACACCACGAGCGCGCCGCACGGGCGCATCGCTCGGTAGCCGGAAAGAGGACCCGATGAAGTACATGCTGCTGAAGACCTACACCGCCCCCGCGTTCTGCGACACACCGATCAACGAATGGTCCCCCGAAGAAATCCAGGCGCACATAGACTTTCAGCGCGCCCTCGGCGAGCAACTGGCCAAGTCGGGTGAGCTGGTAGATGCGCAAGGGCTCGCCGGCCCGACCGAGGCCCGCATCGTCAGCTCCGACGGCCGCTCGGCGCCGGTGGTGACCGACGGACCGTTCCCGGAAACGAAGGAATTCCTGGCCGGGTACTGGATCGTCGACGTGGACAGCCCGGAACGGGCCTACGAGATCGCCGCGAAAGCCTCGGCGGCACCGGGGCCGGGTGGCAAACCGATCGGCGAATACATCGAGGTGCGGCCGGTGCTGAGCGCCCCGGCCAGCGACCTGTGACCAACCGGCGAGTGGTGCCCGACGACACACCGCTCCCGGCGAGGGCCGAGGACCTGTTGCGCGAGTTGGCGCCGCAGGTCCTCGGTGCGTTGGTCCGCCGATTCGGTGATTTCGACACCGCGGAGGACGCGCTGCAGGAGGCCATGCTCGCGGCCGCGACCCAGTGGCCGGTGGACGGTCTACCGGACAACCCGCGCGGCTGGCTGATCCAGGTGGCGCAGCGCCGGATGGCCGACGCGGTGCGCGCCGAGGTGGCCCGGCGGCGCAGGGAGACAACGGCCTTCGACCGCGACGTGCCCGACGCGATGCCGGTCGATCAGGACGACACCCTCGCGATGTTCTTTCTCTGCTGCCATCCCGCGCTGTCCTCGGCCAGCGCCATCGCGCTCACGCTGCGCGCGGTGGGCGGGCTCGGCACGGCGGAGATCGCGCATGCGTTCCTGTTGCCGGAAGCGACCATGGCGCAACGGATCACGCGGGCGAAGAAGAAACTGGCGACGCTGGATCGGCCGTTCGCGCAGCCGGGTGGTACCGAATGGCATGCTCGGCTCGGCACCGTCCTGCACGTGCTGTATCTGATCTTCAACGAAGGCAATACCAGTACGTCCGGCCCGGAGTTGCAGCGCGCGGACCTGTCCGCTGAGGCGATTCGGCTCACCCGCGCCGTACATCGAATGCTGCCCGACGATAGCGAGGTCACCGGCCTGCTCGCGCTCATGCTGCTCACCGATGCCCGGCGTGCGGCCCGCACCGGCGCCAAGGGCGAGCTGATTCCGCTCGCCGAGCAGAACCGTGCGCTGTGGGATCGCGCGCAGATCACCGAGGGCGTCACGTTGGCGACGAGCACACTCGCCCAAGGACTTTCCGGTCCGTATCAGATCCAAGCGGCCATTGCGGTGCTGCACGCGCAGGCCGGCAGCGCCGAGGAAACCGACTGGACCAAGATCCTCGCGCTCTACGACCTGCTCGAAAAGCTCTCGGACAACCCGATGGTCACGCTCAATCGGGCCGTCGCGGTCGCGATGGTGCACGGGCCCGAGGCCGGGCTGGATCTCGCCGCAACCCTCGACGATCGGCTGGCAGGCAACCACCGGCTCGACGCTGTCCGCGGCCACCTGCACGAGATGGCGGGCAATTCCGACACCGCCATCGCCTGCTACACCACCGCGGCGGGCCGCACCCCGAGCGCGCCGGAGAACCACTACCTCACCCTTCGCGCCGCCCAGCTCCGGCATCGCTGAGCGGCTCGCTCGACGGTTGCCGCGGCCACCGCGACTCGTACGGCAGACTGCATGGGGTGACGGATAAGACCAGTGCGGGCGTTTTGGTGTTCCGGCGGCGCGACGGCGCGGACGTCGAGGTGCTGATCGGGCATATGGGTGGGCCGTTCTTCGCGCGCAAGGACAGCGGCGCGTGGTCCATTCCGAAGGGCGAGTACGAGCCGGAGCTGGAGGACGCGCGGGCGGCGGCCAGTCGCGAGTTCCACGAAGAGCTCGGCCTGTTCGTGCCGCCCGGCGACTGGATTCCGCTCGGCGACGTGCGGTACGGCAGCGGCAAGGGCAAGAAGGCGGTCACCGTCTGGGCGGTCGAGGGCGATCTGGACCCGGCCGACGTGGTGCCGGGCACGTTCGAGATGGAGTGGCCGCCGCGGTCCGGCCGGATGGCCAGCTTCCCGGAGATCGACCGCGCCGACTGGTTCGACCTGGCCACCGCGCACGACAAGCTCGGCACCGGCCAGCGGCCGTTCCTCGACCGGCTGAAGGACTACCTCAGCCAGGCGTGAGTTCGCCTACTGAGACACACCCGTCCAGGCGCGACCGGTGATGAGTTCGTAAGCCTCCCGGTACTTCTGGCGGGTGACCTCGACAATCTCGGCCGGGATTTCCGGGCCGGGGGGCTCCTTGTCCCAGCCGGTGGAGGTGGCCCAGTCGCGGACGAACTGCTTGTCGAAGGAGCGCTGCGCGCGGCCCGGTTCCCATTCGGCGGCGGGCCAGAAGCGCGACGAGTCGGAGGTCAAGACCTCGTCGCCGAGGGTGAGAGTGTCACCGTCCCAGCCGAATTCGACCTTGGTGTCGGCGACGATGACGCCGCGCTCGGCGGCGTGCGCCGCGCCGCGGGAGTAGATGTGCAGGGTCAGGTCGCGCAGTTTCTCGGCGACCTCGCGGCCCTCCTGGTTCACCACGTCCGCGAAGGTGATGGACTCGTCGTGTCCCTCGGACGCCTTGGTGGTCGGCGTGAAGATCGGCTCGGGCAGCTTGTCGCCCTCGCGCAGGCCGGGCGGCAGCGCGACGCCGGACACCGAGCCTTCCCGCTGGTACTCCTTGAGCCCCGAACCGACCAGGTAACCGCGGGCGATGCACTCGACCTGCAGCATCTTCAGCGGCTTGACCCGGATGGCGCGACCGGCGAACTCGGCGGGCACCTCGGTGGCGGAGACCACGTGGTTGGGCACGTCGGTGAAGTAGTCGAACCACCAGTTGGACAGCTGGGTCAGCAGCGCGCCCTTGTCCGGGATCGGCGTCGGCAGCACCACGTCGTAGACCGAGACCCGATCGGACGCGACGAGCAGCAGGGTGTCGCCGTCCTCGTAGAGGTCGCGCACCTTGCCGGCGTGCACATGCTTCACTCCGCAGCTCCGATCCTGGATAGGGTTCAGTAAAAAGTCCCGCGCGGGCAACCTTACCCAGGTGGCATCGTGGGGAACGCCCGAGCTAGTTCTTCGAACCCGAAGGAGCCCTATGTCCGCACCGAACCTGACTCGCGACCAGGCGATCGAACGCGCGTCGACAGTGACGGTCGACAACTACCGCATCGACCTGGACCTGACCGACGGTGCGGGCAAACCGGGCGAGCAGACCTTCCGCTCCCGGACCACGGTCACCTTCGCCGCGACGCCGGGCGCGAGCACCTTCATCGACCTGGTGGCCCGCGGCGTGCGTTCGGCGGTGCTCAACGGCACCGCACTCGACGTCT
The DNA here is from genome assembly GCF_900269665.1 of Nocardia suismassiliense. Lineage (GTDB taxonomy): Bacteria > Actinomycetota > Actinomycetes > Mycobacteriales > Mycobacteriaceae > Nocardia > Nocardia suismassiliense. The sequence continues at coordinate 2,210,259 of NZ_LT985361.1, read as the reverse complement.
CCGGCTACGACGAGTCCACCGGGATCACGCTGCCCGACCTGGCCGAGCGCAACGAGCTGGTGGTGGAGGCCGACTGCGAGTACTCGAACACCGGCGAGGGTCTGCACCGCTTCGTCGACCCGACCGACGACTCGGTCTACCTGTACTCGCAGTTCGAAACCGCCGATGCCAAGCGGATGTTCGCCTGCTTCGATCAGCCGGACCTGAAGGCCACGTTCGACGTCAGTGTGACGGCGGCGCCGGAGTGGAAGGTCATCTCCAACGGCGCGGTCGTGGAAACCCTTGCCGCGGAACCGGGCCGGCACGTTTTCCGTACCACCCCGAAGATGAGCACCTACTTGGTCGCGCTCATCGCCGGCCCGTACGCGCAGTGGACCGACGTCTACACCGACGAGCACGGCAGCATCCCGCTCGGCATCTATTGCCGCGCTTCACTGGCCGAGTTCATGGACGAAGAGCGGCTGTTCACCGAGACCAAGCAGGGATTCGGCTTCTACCACAACAACTTCGGCGTTCCCTACGCGTTCGGCAAGTACGACCAGCTGTTCGTGCCCGAGTTCAACGCGGGCGCGATGGAGAACGCGGGAGCGGTGACCTTCCTGGAGGACTACGTCTTCCGCTCCAAGGTGACCCGTGCGTCCTACGAGCGGCGCGCCGAGACCGTGCTGCACGAGATGGCGCACATGTGGTTCGGCGACCTGGTCACCATGAAGTGGTGGGACGACCTGTGGCTGAACGAGTCGTTCGCCACCTTCGCGTCGGTGCTGTGCCAGGCCGAGGCGACCGAATACACCAGCGCCTGGACGACTTTCGCGAATGTGGAGAAGTCCTGGGCCTACCAGCAGGACCAGCTGCCCTCCACCCACCCGATCGCGGCGGACATCCCCGACCTGGCCGCCGTCGAGGTCAACTTCGACGGCATCACCTACGCCAAGGGCGCGAGCGTGCTGAAGCAGTTGGTCGCCTACGTGGGACTGGAGCCGTTCCTGGCGGGTCTGCGCGCCTACTTCGCCGATCACGCCTACGGCAACGCCACCTTCGACGATCTGCTCGCGGCGCTGGAAAAGTCCTCCGGCCGTGACCTTTCCGACTGGGGCGCGCAGTGGCTCAAGACCACCGGCCTGAACACCCTGCGCCCCGACTTCACGGTCGACGGCGACGGCAACTTCACCTCGTTCGCCGTCCTGCAGGGCGGCGCGGAGCCGGGCGCCGGTGAGCGCCGCGTACACCGGCTCGCCATCGGCGTCTACGACGACCAGGACGGAAAGCTGGTGCGTACCAAGCGCGTCGAGCTCGACGTCCAGGCGGCCGAGCGCACCGAGGTGCCCGAGCTGGTCGGCGTGGCCAGCGGTCAGTTCGTGCTGATCAACGACGACGACCTGACCTACTGCTCGGTGCGCCTCGACGCCGGATCGCTGGACGTGCTCGTCAACCGGATCGCCGATATCGCCGAGCCGCTGCCGCGCACCCTCGCCTGGTCGGCGGCCTGGGAGATGACCCGCCAGGCCGAGTTCCGGGCCCGCGACTTCCTCGCGCTGGTCCAGCGCGGCGTCGGCGCGGAATCGGAAATCGGTGTGGTGCAACGACTCCTGATGCAGGCGAACCTGACGCTGCGCAGCTACGCCGACCCGGAATGGTCGGCGAGCACTGGCTGGACCGTGTACGCCGACCGGCTGCTCGAGCTGGCTCGCGAGGCCGAGGGCGGCTCGGATCACCAGCTGGCCTTCGTCAACGCGCTCGCCGCGGCCAAGCTGTCCGCCTGGCACACCGAGGTGTTGCAGGAGCTGCTCGACGGCGACCCGGCGAAGGTCGGCCTGGCCGGTCTGGTCATCGACACCGACCTGCGCTGGCGCCTGGTGATCGCGCTGGCGGCGGCGGGCGAGATCGACGCCGACGGCCTCGATACCCCGTTCATCGACCAGGTGCTGGCCAAGGATCCGACCGCGGCGGGCAAGCGGCATGCCGCCACCGCGGCGACCGCGCGCCCGATCGCGGCGGTGAAGGAGCAGGCCTGGACCAAGGTGGTGGAGGACGACACCATCTCCAACATCACCGCCCGCGCGATCGCCGCGGGCTTCGCACCGGCCGGTCAGGCCGAGCTGCTCGCGCCTTACGTGGATCGGTACTTCGCGGCGATCCCCGGCGTGTGGGAGCGGCGCTCCAGCGAGGTCGCCCAGACCGTGGTGGTCAACCTCTACCCGAGCTGGGCGATCAGTGACGACGCGGTCGCGGCGGCCGACAAGTTCCTGGCCGGTGAGCACCCGCCCGCGCTGCGCCGTCTGGTGATCGAGGGCAAGGCAGGCGTCGAACGCGCCCTGCGCGCACGGGTATTCGACAGCCGGTAGCGAAACATGATCAACGGGACATGACGGCTCTAGCTTCGCCGACATGTCCCGTTGATCATGAATGTCACTGGAACAGAGCGGTATTGGCGGCGGCCCACTGGGCGAAGGTGGTGGCGGGGGCGCCGGTGAGGTCGGCGATGATGGTGTTCGCCTGCTGCGGGTGCTCGACCATGGTGGCGAGGCCGTCGACGTACCACTCGGCGTATTCGCCCATGACCGGTGTCAAGTGCTGAATCGCCTCCTCCCGTGACACTTTCACCATCGTGAGGGGGCGGCCCAGTGCCGCGCCGAGCTGGTTGATCTTCTCCGCCCTGGTCAAGGTTTCCGGCCCGGTGAGTTCGTAGGTTTTGCCTGCGTGCCCCTCGGACAGCAAGACGGCTGCGGCGACGCGGGCGATGTCGTCCATCACCAGCGGTGCGTTGGCGGCCTCCGGGTAGGCGTCCGGCAGCACGTCACCGGCCTTGATCTGGTCGGCCCAGATGGTGGCGTTCTCGGTGAATTCGCCGGCATAGAGGTGCGTCCAGTCGAGCCCGGAGTTCTCCACGGCCTGCGCGATCGGCTGCCAGTCGGTGTACTCGTTGCCGGACAAATCGACGATGTGCCGGACGCCCGCGGCTTTCGCCGCCGCGACAACCTCGTCGATGGTTTCCAGGACCGGGGCGAGATACATCCGGTCCACCCCCTCGAAGGCGGCGGGCAACGACGACACCCGCTTCAGGTAACCCTTGACGACCTCCACTCCGGCCGGAAAGTTCGTCCGCTCCGGATGATTCGACAGCGCCCGTACGTCCTGTGCCCCCGCCGCGAGCAGGTGGTCGACCACCATCCGTCCGATATTTCCGGTAGCTCCTGTCACAAGAATTTTCATCTCACCACCCTGCGCGGCGGGCGCACCCAGCGGCAACCCCAAATTGTGGTGCTTGCGCAGAGAAAAATTTCCGCGTCTGGGCTTGTGGTGAAGTGCCCGCAAACGCCACCGGCGCGCTCACCCAGTGGGTGAGCGCGCCGGAAGCATCACTCGTGACTCCGCCGCTGGGGCGGGATGGTCAGCGGCCGATCGCGGCAGCCATCACGCGAACGGCGGAAACCAGGCCGTCGATCAGCTGGCCCTGCCGGAACGAGCTCGATGCGGCGGTGACGCCGAGCTGGCAGACCCGGTCGTTCGCACGGTCGGCGACGTCGCGGCCGGAGCGGACCTCGATCGCCTTGTCGTTGGGCGAGACCGCGATGAGCACCGAACGGGACGCCTCGGGGGTCGAGGGGAAGATCGCGTCCGCACCAGCGGCCGGATCGGCACCGAGATCGCCGATGTAGACGTTGAAGCGCACCTTGGTCGCGCGGGTCGCCTCGGTGAGCACGTTGTCCATGGCCAGCCGCTCTTCGTCGCTGAACGGGGCCTCCTTGAACACGTCACCCGCCTCGTGCACGCCGGAGACGCGTCCGCTGGTGGTCACCACGTACCCGTGCGGCAGTTCGGACTCGACTACCGCGGGCCACTTAGAATTTGCCACTTGCCCGGCCTCCGATCAGCTCCGCCTTGGGGGCTTCGAGCGCCGCATGATGACCATGCGCCGACTCCGCGTGGTGGCCGTGCGACTCCTCGGCCCTTTCGTGGTGAAATGCGTTCGTCACCTCGTCGGTCGCACTCCACAGCACCGGCGCCGCCGTCCACTGCTGACCGAGGTCGTAGTGAGAAGGCTTCTCGCCGGGGAGTGGCTTACCGAGATACGACAATCCGGCAATCGCGCCGTAGACCACCAGCGGGATGCCGAGGAAGATCAGCACTGTCTCGAGAATGCTCACGGTCCAACGGTAGACGATGCTCTGTAGTAGTTCTTCTTCTGGTCGCACTGTGACTGTTTCGTGTCGGGTCGCGGCGACGACCCCGCCGGTCATGGGCGCGGAGGTCGAAACCGGACGCTGACGTGGATCTCTTCCGGCCCGCACCGCCGCCACAGTGCCCGAGCGATCCGCCACCCGGTACGGAGGGTGAAAACGATCGCAGCGCAGGCCAGCGTCCGATGCTCGACATCGTCAGGCCATCCGTTGCTGACCATCTCGGCGAACGTCGCGGTCGTCATCACGCCGGCCACCGCAACCGGGAGATCGAGCCGCAGCGTGCGACCGATCAGGCCGGCAGTCGTGGGTCGGGCACCGATCGGGACTGCCGATACCGGGAACGACACCGGCAGCGCAGGGCCGGACGGCACATCCGCCCGGACACTGTCGGCGATGTCGTCCTGCGCGCGCGAGGTGGCCAACCGGTCTCCGGTATCACCTGTGCGCGTGGCGTCCCCCGCGGGATCGCGGTGAGAATTCAGCATCTGCGTTTCGTCTTCCTAGGTGAGGAATCCGTGTTCGAGCACTGAATCAGCACGACGGAACACGAACTCAGGAATATTCAGGGAATGCGACCGACGCACGATTACGTGCAGTTCTTCTCTGGAATTCGCGGCGGGCCCGATTCGAGATCACCGGGCCTGCCACCCTTCGCCAGCGAGAGGACGAATACGAGCATAGCCAAGACCGGCCGAGTTTCAACATTCCTTTTGCACCCTCCCAGAAGACGTGACTCAGCCCATAGCGAAATCGGTCCGATAGAGCGGTGACTCTCGGACAGCTTCCAAATAGCAGACACACCGATAGACGCGTTTAGAATTGGAATTCCAAATACGAGTCGGCACCGTTCCAACCAAGCTCCGCCAAACTCTCGGAGGTCGTACCAAACGGACGGATTTGGACTCTGCTCCACCGCTCTTAACTGGGCTTTTGGAAACTTCCACCAGAGGGCAGGCCATACCCGCATGACGACCGCCCGTCGCGGTTGCGTCGGCAACCAGTCCACCATGCACCGGGTTACGGGTCGAGCACAGCGATCCGACTCCGGCCGACTCGCGCACAGAGAATGTGCCCGAGAACCAGCGTGAACCAGTGACCCGTCCCTGAACGCAGAGTTCGGCCCGACGGACATTCCAGACGCAATAGGCGTTCCTTCGAGAAAACCGTGCAGTACTCGACAACAGCAGTCTCGACAAACTGCATACAGCAAAGTGTCCGAGCCGCCGATATGCCTACCGACTCGAGATTGCAAATGCAAATACATCAGCACAGGCTGCACGGAAAAGTAGACGATCGAGAATTCTGCGGCGTCGCAGTGCCGGACAGCGAAAGCCCGGTCCTACGCGACCCCCGGCCGATTGCGGGCAGACCATCGACCCGCGGCGGCCGTGGCCAAGCGCGCCATCATCAACTCCGCGGCCGTCGCGGAGTCCGCAGGAGACACCGCTTGAATATTGCGGAGCCGAGCGTCACGTGGATACACCGGTTCCCGCACCGGATCCCATGCGGTCGTCACCGAGGTGAACTCGACTCCGCCTCGAATCTTGGCCGCGGTAAACAGATCTCGTCCGCTCAACGGCACGGCGACCCCACGCTGCTTTGCGCGCTCGACCACCTCGATCACCATGGCGACGACCTCGGCCGTTTCCGGAACCCGGCGATGCCGGCCGCTCCGTCGTTCACCGGCCCGGTAGATCCGCGCGAGGCGTCCGGTGCCGTCATGATCGACCACCGCCACTGAGCTCACCAGCCCATAACCGGTCCGCGCCGGCACGGCGGTCACCCGCCACGCCGCCACGTACAACGCGGGCTGCAGCACACTGGTGGCCTTGGTGCCCGCCGACCCCAGATACACGAGTTCACCGTGACCGCCGTACATTCCGAGCACGCCGGATTCGGTGAACACGATGTCGCCGGGACGCAAGTCGACGTGGCGTACGGCGACCGCCATGACCGGCAACTCGAACCGGATATCGGGTGGCAACGGCAAGTCGATGGCCTTGAATGCCTCACGGACGAGCCATGCCTGCGATCCCTCGTACGGGAAGACCAGGCGGTCGATCGCCCGCAGTGCGGCCGGTCCCGGTCCGGCGGCCCGCGCCGCGGCCTCGACCCGTTCGGTCACCACACCCATGACCGCCTCGTACTCCGATATGACCTTCTCGGTCAACGAGTCAGCCCGGGCCGTGTCGGCCGGGAACGTCACCTGATGCGTCGGCTCACCGTCTCCCGGGCCAAGCGGGATGTCAGCCGACGAAAGAGCCGCATCGAAAACTGTTGATGTGCACGGGCTCTGCGCAGGACGATCCGTCAGCAGCACAGACTCCCACGTGATGCGGCGTGTCGTGCGAACCTGATCACGGGGAATCAGCCAGCCGTACGATCCACCCACCGACGCGGCGAACAGCAGCGCGAGTCCATTGCCCGCATAAAGGCATTCACGGCCGTCGACCAGGATGAGGATGTCACCCGGCTCGGCGTTCTCGAACGGCACGTGCACGCCGGCCTCGGCCTGTTCGCCCGCACGGGTCCGCACAGTAATGCCCGCAGCACCATAAGCCCTGCGGATGAGCGACGCCGCGGTGAGATTCTCGAGGGAGCGCGGGTCAGCGAGTTCTTCCCGAACGAACCGCAATGCCATTCGACCTGGCGAGACCCGCACCCCCGAATCCCGCAGCACGCTGCCGACCCACCAACGGTCGGCTTGCACAGCCGACTCGGCGCCCACTGCCTGCACCGCGGGATCGCTCGGCTGCCACGGTTCGTACTCATGCGGCTCGTACTGTGTGGCCGGCAGGGGCGTGATGAACCGCGTGCCGACGGAGCCGTAGACATCAACCGGCGAGAAGCCCTTTCTCGGCGAAAACCGTTGGGTAAGCCCACGCCACCACTCCGACCAGCCACCCGGCTGAGCAGACAACGAGGTGCCGGGACCCGCGTATACGGTGTTCGGCGAAAGGCTTTCCCGCTGCCCGACAACCGGCCCGGGGGCACTCATGTTCCGTCCGGGAGAGTGCACACCGTCGGCCTGGGCTCGGGCCGACTCCTCCGTTCCGCGGGGCCCTCCCTTGCCCGCCTCCGGGAACCTGCGCCTGATCTCCGCGCAACGGGCCACCGCGAACTCGATCTGCTCCGGTGGGAGTTCGCAGCTCTGCAAATACTTTTCGAGCAGTGCAGGCTTCGGGAAGCTCGTGTAGGTGGGGTTTCCGGCGTAGTTGTACACCGTCTGCCGTCCGGGCTTACCGGCACAGCGTTTCGCGACAGCAGCCCTGGACAACCCCGATGAACGCTGCGCCTCGGCGGTCATCTCCAGGAACTCCGCGCGCAGTCGATCGTAAGAGGCGTCGTCGAGATCGAGCGTGAGTTTCAGCTCGGCGCCTGCCTTCTCGGCCGCGGACACCTCGGCGCTCACCGCGGTGAACGGCAGTCAGCACCACCCGGAACCCGACGTAGTGCGCCACCGAGCCACGCGCCACAGCCAGCTCTCCTACGCCGCATGCACCTCGGTACTCCGGCGGACACGACAAAACCGGTCACGTCAACTCCTCAACCTGTGTAACGAAGGAGTCCGCGGGCCGCGATGCTGCGCGCCGACCACTTCGATCGGCGCTAGAGGTCCGGATCCACTATGAGGTGGGTACCAGCCGTTAAGCCTCGCGTGCCTCGCGAACCCCAAAGCATCGTGGGTGCAGCCGAATTCGGGACCATCGCGGCACTGCGCGCTACAGGCTGGTTAAGCCGAGCGCGGCCCCCCACTGCACTGGGGGCACCGACCAGTCTCCCATTCCGCGACCGCTCACGGCCAGTCCCCGAGAGCAAAAATCACAAATGTGTAACTTCGCTGAGAGCGAACCGCGTTCGGTTCGACTACAACCTCGCCGACCAGCGATTTGGACTAAAACGCAAGCCCCCTGAACGCAGATTTGGACCGCGCAAACTAGTCCAATTGGAAAAATGCATCGCGCACATAGGCAAATTTCGGCGTGGCGGATGCGGCTTTCCGGCGGCGTAGAGGCGGCCGACGGGCTCGCAACGATCAATCGCTAAGGGCGCAGCCCTGCCCATGCTGGGGTGTGGCTGCACACAGCAACACCCCAGCACAACTACGCGTACCTGTCCGAGTGGACGCCGCAACCCCTATGCCTTCAGCATCGTTCTGCCGCAGCGGCTTCCGCAGTCTGTCGACGGGCTGCCCATCGAAAAGTTCAGCGGACCACCGCGCCCGCTAGACCAACCAGGCGGCCGTGTTCGGCGGCAACTGCCCACCATCGAGCGCGGCACTGGCCAGCAGCACGTCGCCGGGTGGCAACTGGGTGGGTGTGTTCGACGCGTTCAGCACACAGACCAGGCCACCCTCGCGGCGGAAGGCGAGGCACCCGGGCGGGCTGCCGTACCACTCGATCCGGTCACCGCTGAACTCCGGTCGCAGGCCGCGTAATTCGATGGCCATCCGGTAGAGCGAGAGGGTGGAGCCGAGTTCCTCGAGCTGGGCTTCCACGGTGCGTCCGGCCCAGTCGGCCGGCATCGGCAGCCAGGGTGTGCCGGTGGTGAAGCCGAACGGCGGTGTGGTGCCCTCCCACGGGATCGGCACCCGGCAGCCGTCGCGGCCGCGTTCGGTGTGCCCCGACCGTTCCCATGCCGGGTCTTGCAGTACCTCGTCGGGTAGGTCGTCCACGTTCGGCAGACCGAGTTCGGCGCCGTTGTAGATGAAGACCGTGCCGGGCAGCGCGAGCTCGACCAGCAGCATCGCGCGGGCCCGCGCCTCACCCACCGTGCCGCCGCCGTAGCGGGTGACTTCCCGGGCGATGTCGTGGTTGGACAGCGTCCAGGTGGGTGCGGCCGCGACCGGTGCGACCGCGGCGAGTGAATTGTCGATCGCCGTACGCACGTGGTCGGCGTCGAAGTCGGTCTTGGCCAGCCGGAAATTGAAGGCCAGGTGTAGCTCGTCGGGGCGCAGGTACTCGCCGAATCGGGTGTTGTCGTTCACCCAGACCTCGCCGATCGACACCGCGTCCGGGTAGTCGTCGAGCACCTTGCGGATGCGGCGGTGGATCTCGTGCACGGCGGGGTTGTTGAAGCGCGGATCGTCGTCGTCGTTGGACAGCATGCTGGATTTGGCCACCGCCATGTCGGGCAGACCGGCCGGTTTCGCCATGCCGTGCGCCACGTCGAGGCGGAAGCCGTCGACGCCGCGGTCGAGCCAGAACCGCAGGGTCTTCTCGAAATCGGCGGCGACCTCCGGGTTTTCCCAGTTCAGGTCGGGCTGTTCGGGCGCGAAGATGTGCAGGTACCACTGGCCCGGTGTGCCGTCGGGCTCGGTGATCCTGGTCCACGCGGGACCGCCGAAGATGCTCGGCCAGTTGTTCGGTGGGGCGTCGCCGCCGGGACCGCGCCCGTCCCGGAAGAGGTAGCGCGCCCGTTCCGGGCTGCCGGGTCCGGCTTCCAGGGCCGCGAGGAACCAGGGATGTTCGCTGCTGGTGTGGTTCGGCACCAAGTCCATCGTGATCTTGATGTGGCGCAGGTGCGCCTCGGCGATCAGCTCGTCCATGGCGGCCAGGCCGCCGAACAGGGGATCGATATCGCGCGGGTCGGCCACGTCGTAGCCGCCGTCGGCCATCGGCGAGGTCATCACCGGACACACCCAGAGTGCGTCGATGCCGAGCAGTTCGAGGTAGCCGAGCTTCTCCCGGACGCCGCCGAGGTCACCGACCCCGTCGCCATCGAAGTCCGCGAATGATCGGGGATAAACCTGGTAGAAAACGGCCGACCGCCACCATGGTTGCTTGGTGCGATCCGCCGGCACCAGCACGGCGGGTGTATCAGTCACACCTGCAATAGTGCCAAAGTTTTGCGGCAAAAACCCTTAGGCGGAGCACCGATCTCAACTTCCGGCAAATTGCCAGCGTCCACCGCGACGCGCCGAAAACCCTCGGCCCGTCTCGGCTCTGACGCCAAACGCCCTCACCAGGGGGCGTTCATCAGCGAATTCGCCGCCATCTCCAGGTAGTCCAGCAGCGCCTTGCGGTGCTCGTCATCGAGTAGCTCGGGTTCGATCTCGGCTACGGCGATTCGCATGCAACGCAACCACGCGTCGCGCTCCAGCGGACCGATGGTGAACGGGTGATGCCGCATCCGCAGCCGGGGGTGCCCGCGCTCCTCGCCGTAGGTCCGCGGCCCGCCCCAGTACTGCTCCAGGAACATGCGCAGTCTGCGCTCGGCCGGGCCGAGATCTTCCTCGGGATAGAGCGGGCGCAGCACCTCGTCGGTCGCCACCTCGCGGTAGAACGCCGCGACGATGCGCCGGAACGTTTCCGCCCCGCCGACCGCGTCGTAGAACGACGTCGCCTGTTCTGCCGAAGCCGCTGCTGTCTGCTCGCCCGAAGTCATAGACCCTCTCGATTCGCTGGATGCGCCGACGTCCATTGTGCCCGCGCTCGGCATCGGCAGCCCACACCGCGGTTTCTCGGGACGGTAAATCGCGGGCCGGCGGCTCTTCAGCCACAGTTAACCGGACATTGTTGAAAATCACCGTGCAATAGCCGACGTTCCATGGTCAACTGGGTGGCAATCTCTGCCGAGCTAACAGCATGATCCTGCCAATCATGAAATTGAGGTCCAGATGAAGCAGCGGCACAGCGCCAGATCACACGAGGCGCGCACACACCGACAACTCCAGCCCGCCGACGTCCACAATCGTGGGTCGGGGGCTACTCCGCTGCACATCTTGTCCGATCATTATCCGGGCGCGCATCACGGTCACGCCGATCATGCGCACCGCTCCGCACCGCCGCACAGCGAGAGTCCGAGCTGGTTGAAGCGCCGGGTGCTGCTTCTGAACGCCACCTACGAGCCGCTCACCGCTCTGTCCGCGCGTCGCGCGATCGTCTTGCTCATCTGCGATAAAGCAGACACCGTCCATCACGACGTCGAGGGTCCGGTCGTCCATTCCGCCGAATCCGCCGTCACGATTCCCTCGGTGATCCGCCTGCGCACCTATGTCCATGTGCCGTATCGGGCCCGCGTCCCGATGACCCGCGCCGCGCTCATGCACCGCGACCGTTATCGCTGCGGCTACTGCGGCGGCAAAGCCGAAACCATCGACCACGTCATCCCGCGCAGCCGGGGCGGAGAACACTCCTGGGAGAACTGCGTCGCCAGCTGCGCGCCGTGCAATCACCGTAAGGCCGACAAGATGCTGAGCGAACTGGGCTGGACCTTGCGCTCACCGCTGGTCTCGCCGAAAGGACCGCACTGGCGGCTGCTGTCCACGACAGCCGATCTGGACCCGGTGTGGTTGCAGTACCTGGGTGAAGGCGCCGCCTAGCCCCGGTTCGATACAGGGGCCTAGGTGTATTCGATCACCAGGGTTGCCCAGGTGGCGGGCTCCAGTGCTTCGAAGACGTGTGGGAGATCGCCCGGGTAGGAGATGTAGTCGCCCGGGGACAGGTCGACGGGTTCGTCGATCAAGCCGACTTTGGCGCGGCCGCTTGCGAGTAGTACGTGCTCGACCACACCGGGGATGTGCGGCTCGGAGCGGCGGGCGTGGCCTGGTTCGGCGGTGATCCGGAACAGGTCGCGGCGGGAGTTCGGCGGGCTCGCGGCCAGCAGGGTCGCGCGGTAGTCGGATTCCGCGGCGGCGACCACCGGGCCCTCCCCCGCGCGAATCACCTGAACGGTGGGGCGTGGCGGGTCGAGCAAGCCGGAGAAGGGCATATCCAATGCGACGCACAGTGCCCACAGAGTTTCCAGGCTCGGGTTGCCGGTGCCCGATTCCAGTTGGGAGAGGGTGGATTTCGCGATGCCCGCGCGGTTTGCGACCTCGGTGAGGGACAGGCCGGCCCGGGTGCGTTCACGGCGCAAAGCGGCAGCGATCACCGCCTGGGGTGTCTGCGCCGGTGAGTCCCGCTGTGCCACTTGCCCTCCCATCGTGTGATCGAACACTCAACAGGAAACCATATTGACGGATCGGTTTGCTGTGTTCACTATAAGCTACATGCGTTCGATATGGCGAACACTCGGCAGGGATACGTTCTCCGGGATCGCGGCGGTGTGCCTTGCCGTCGGGGTGATCGGGGTGTCCTACGGTGCGACGGCGGTGACCACCGGCCTCCCTGCGTGGCTGCCCATTGTGCTCGGGATCGTGGTGCTCGCCGGGGGTGCGGAGTTTCTGTTCATCGGGATTGTCGCGGCCGGTGGCAGTCCGATCGCGGCCGTGCTGGCCGGGCTGGTGGTCAATGCTCGGCATCTGCCGTACGGGTTGTCGGTGCCCGATGTGGTCGGTACCGGGTGGCGGCGGTTCCTGGGTGTGCACCTGATGAACGACGAGTCGGTGGCGATGTCGCTTGCTCAACCCGACGCCGAGCGGAAGCGGGCTGCCTACTGGGCCTGCGGTTTCGGTGTGCTGCTGGCCTGGCCAGTTGGTGCCGCGCTCGGTGCGGTGATCGGGTCGTTTGTGCCGGATACCGCGGCGTTCGGATTGGACGCGGTGTTCCCCGCGGTGCTGCTCGCGTTGATCGTTCCGGCGTTGCGGGACATAGCGACACGGCGCGCGGCGCTGGTGGGTGCGGTGGCGGCGGTGGCCAGTGCGCCGTTCTTGCCTGCGGGAATGCCTGTGCTGGTGGCGCTTTCGGGTTTGTTCTTCGTGGGGCCTTGGGGTGGTAAGGGAACCACTGCTGAATCGGACGCTGCTGATTGCGAGCGGACCACGTGTGAATCAGGTGTCGAATGATGCTGATCGCGGGCATGATCGCCCTCGCTCTGGGAACCTACGCCTTCCGCTGGTCCGGTCCAGCGCTGCGTGACCGTATCCGCTTCCCTGCCCGCACAATTCAGCTGCTGGAGGTCGGCGCGGTCGTTCTCCTCGCCGCTCTGGTGGCGGTCACCGCGCTGCCCACCGCCTCCGGCCACTTCGGATTCGCGCTCCCCGCAGGCGTTCTCGTGGCCGCCCTACTGGCCTGGCGCAAACGACCCATCCTGCTGGTGATCCTCGCCGCCGCAGCAACCACCGCCCTCCTCCGCCTACTCGGCCTCCCCTGACCGCTGCAGGCAACCGCCGCACTCGTTCACGGGAGACGCACCGGCTGTGGCGCTCCTAGCGAGTGCGGATCCCAAGAGAGGGTGCGGATCTCGATGTGCAGCAGGCGGCGCGATCCGCTGGCCTGCTGGGCGGCTGGCGACGGCGCCGGCCTTGGTGTGGCCTAGGGAAACCCGCCGATCAGTCGCCGCAGCATCGGTTCGGAGGCGGCCTTATGCCGAGGCGTGCAATCCGTTGCCCGGCTGGGCGACTGACGGTGGATCAGCTCGGGGAGAGGGAGATGCCGCCACCTCGGCGGCGGGCCACCGAACCGTAGCGGGCGTCTATGCGCAGCCAGGTGTTGGTGGCGCGGACGCGGACGATCTCGGTGGGGAGGATGCGGGCGGGGTCGGCTTTGTCACCGGAGTGCGGGATGAAATCCATTGCGGTGAGGGCGAAGACGACGCGCATCGGGACCTCCACCTCGATGTCGCCACCGGAGACGGTCAGTACAGCTTGGTCGAGCAGCGAGGCGGGCGGGCCGTGACTGCTGCCATGTTCCTTGGCCAACCGCGCGCCCTGCTCGGCGAGTTCGACCAGGGTGCGGGCCGGGACGTCGTCGATGTGGCTGAAACCGTCCATCGGGGGCAATGCCCCACGCCAAGCGGAGTCCATCGAATAGCCGAGGTCGATGGGCAGGCCGGAGCCGAGCCCGGCCAGCACCATGTCGGCGCCGACGGTGACATCGTCGACGCCGAGCTCGCCGACGATGGTGCGGACCGCGAGCGCCTCGAAACCCGTTGCCACCCAGGCCGAGACGTGCTGCTCCCCGCGGCGGCGGATACGTACCACCACCGCGGGGTCCAGCCGCAGTGCCCGAGTCAGGAACGTCGCGAGGTTCTCTCGCTCCGCCGGATCGGGCACGTGCAGCACACGCTGTTCCGCCATCACGGCTGTGCTGCCGTTCGCGCTACGTGACTACCGATGTGGATCAGTCCAGCCACTCGGCGAGATAGTCGCGTTCGGCATCGGTGAGCCTGCGCAACCGCTGCGCGGACATGTCGAACGCGGCGATCTGGGTGGACGCGATCACCGCGGCCGGCGAGTCCGGCGCCGCACTGGCGGCACGCACCTCGTAACCGATGGTGAAGTCGACCGCCCGCAGCTGCTGGATCCACATCGCGATATCGAGCGGCGTGTCCTCGTGCCGCAGCTGACCGCGATACTTCACCCGCAGGTCGGCCAGCACACAGCCGGTGCCGAGCGCGGCGGTCGGCCTACCGGGCTCGAGCAGCCACGGGATCCGCGCCTCCTCCAGCAGGGTCACCATCCGGGCATGGTTCACATGCTGGAAAGCATCCATGTCCGACCATCTGACCTCTACCTGGGTGTGGAAACGCTTGGGCAGCACGACGTTGCCGCCGTGCGCCTTCCCGTTACCGTTCAACGAGCTCGTCAACGTGGTACCTCCGATTGGGCGCCCACCCCGCTCACCATGCTTCGCACTTGCCGCGCCGCAACCGACAGCGTGGCGAGATCGTGGGTTCCGGACTCGAACAACTCCGACAGTGCCGCTCGGGCGCGCCCGAGCCGGGACTGGTTCTTCGACTCCCAGTATGCAATCTTCTCGTCGGCGCTCTCTTCCGGGTCACCGGCGGAGAGCACATCGAGGGTCAGCGAGCGCAGCGAGGAGTACATATCGTCGCGCAGCGCGAGCCTGGCCAGCGAGTGCCAGCGGTCACCGCGTTCGAGGTGGCTGACCGCCTGGAGCAACCAGTCGATCTTGAGGTGCTCGTTGAGCGCGTAATAGAGCGCACCGACCTCGTCGCCGTCCCGATCGGTGATGTCGGCGATGTCCACGATGTCGAGCAGCGGGAACAGGTTGAGCAGCCCGAACACCTCGGTGGCCAGGTCGGTCGGCGCACCGCGGGCGATGAGCTCGGCCGACTGATCGGTGAGCGTCGCGACGTGATGTCCGCGCAGCCAGCCCGGCACCTTCGGCGCCAGTGCCTGCACGTCCTGGCAGTACCGGTTGATCTCCGCGCCGACCGCGATCGGCTGCGGCCGGTTGCTCAGGAACCAGCGCGACGCCCGGTCCAGCGTCCGCTTGGTCTCCAGTTCCAGCAGGTCACGCACTGCGGTGGTGGCGTCGGCCGCCCGGATTCTGGCCCACATCTCCGGCAGGCCGAAGATCTCGGTGGCCGCGGCGAACGCGCGCACCGAATCGGTGGCCGTGGCGCCGGTCTCCTCGCTCAACCGGTGCGCGTAGGTGATGCCGCCGTAGTCGACCATCTCGTTCACGATCATCGTGGTGAGAATCTCCCGGCGCAGCCGGTGCTTCTTGATCGCGGCGCCGAACCGGTCGCGCAGCGGCGTCGGGAAGTAATCCGGCAGCCGGGTGACGAAGAACGGGCTGTCCGGCAGATCCGTGTCGAGCAGGTCGGCCTTGAGCGAAAGCTTCACGTGCGCCATGAGATTGGCGAGTTCCGGCGACGTCAGGCCGGTGCCCTCCTCGAGCATGCGCTTGAGCTGCGCCTTCGACGGCAGCGCCTCCAGCTCCCGGTCCAGGCCGCGGCGCTCTTCGAGATCCTCGATCAGGCGCATGTGCACGTTCAGCATCTGCGGTGCGTCGGTGCGCGACATGCCCATCAGGAAGTTCTGCGCCACATTGTCTTCCAGCACCATGCGCGCGACCTCGTCGGTCATCGAGGCGAGCAGCGGGTTGCGTTCCGGCGCGGGCAGCTGGCCCGCGCTGACCACACCGTCGAGCAGCACCTTGATGTTGACCTCATGGTCGGAGCAGTCGACGCCGGCCGAGTTGTCGAGCGCGTCGGTGTTCATCTTGCCGCCGTGGCGGCAGAACTCGATGCGGCCGAGCGCTGTCGCACCCAGGTTGCCGCCCTCGCCGATCACCTTGACGCGCAATTCGTTTCCGTTGACGCGGACCAGATCGTTGGACTTGTCGCCCACGTCGGCGTTGGATTCGGTGCTCGCCTTGATGTAGGTGCCGATGCCGCCGTTCCACAGCAGCTGGGCCGGCGCGAGCAGGATGGCACGCACCAGCTCGGGCGGGGACAGCGACTCGACATCGTCGGCCAGCCCCAACGCCTTTCGCGCCTGCGGGCTGATCGGCACCGACTTCACCGTGCGGTCCCACACACCGCCGCCCTTGCTGATGAGCGAGGCGTCGTAGTCGGCCCACGACGAGCGGGGCAGCTTGAACATGCGCTGCCGTTCGGCGTAGGAGGCGGCGGTGTCCGGGTTCGGGTCCAGGAAGATGTGCCGGTGGTCGAACGCCGCGAGCAGGCGGATGTGCTCGGACAGCAGCATGCCGTTGCCGAAGACGTCACCGCTCATGTCGCCGATGCCGACGACGGTGAAATCCTCGGTCTGGGTGTCGATGTCCATTTCCTGGAAGTGGCGTTTGACGCTCTCCCAGGCACCCTTGGCGGTGATGCCCATGGCCTTGTGGTCGTAGCCCACCGAGCCGCCCGAGGCGAACGCGTCGCCGAGCCAGAAACCGTAGCGCTGGGCCACATCGTTGGCGATGTCGGAGAAGGTGGCGGTGCCCTTGTCGGCGGCCACCACCAGGTAGGTGTCGTCGCCGTCGCGGCGCACCACCCGGGCGGGCGGCACTACCTCGCCGGTCGAGCGATCCACATTGTCGGTGACGTCGAGCAGGCCGGAGATGAAGGTGCGGTAGCAGCTGACGCCTTCGGCGCCGAGGGCCTGCCGGTCCGCGACGGGGTCACCGGTGGCGGCAGGCGGTTGCTTCACGACGAAGCCACCCTTCGCGCCGACGGGGACGATCACCGCGTTCTTCACCGCCTGAGCCTTCACCAGGCCGAGCACCTCGGTGCGGAAGTCCTCCAGCCGGTCCGACCAGCGCAACCCACCACGGGCTACCGAGCCGAACCGCAGGTGCACACCTTCGACCCGCGGCGAGTACACGAAGATCTCGAATTGCGGCCTGGGCTTGGGCAATTCGCTGATCTCACGCGGCTCGACCTTCATCGAGATGTAGTCCCGCGCCATGCCCTCGGCGTCGGTGACGTAGTAGTTGGTGCGCAGCGTCGCCCTGATCAGATTGAGGATGGCGCGCAGGATGCGGTCGGCGTCGAGGCTGACCACGTCGTCGATCCGGCCGCGGACCTGGATCTCCAGCTCGGCGGCGTGCTCGGCCGAGAAGTTGTCCGGGTCGAAACGCGCCCCGAACAGGTCCACGAACAGCCGGGCCACGTCCGGATAGGTGAGCAGCACCCGGCAGATGTTGGCCTGGCTGTACGGAAAACCGGCCTGCTGCAGGTACTTCGCGTATGCGCGCAGGATCGACACCGCACGCCACGGCAGACGTGCGCGCAGCACCAGTTCATTGAGTCCGTCCGCTTCCGCGCGGCCGTACCAGGCCGCCTCGAAGGCCTCGGTGAACCGCTCGCGCAGGCCGCGAACCTCCGCCTCCAGCACGGCGGCCCGCTTGGACGACTCGAGCAGTTCCGCATCCAGGTCGCGGTCGAGCGCGCTGCGCAGCAACTCGGCGCGAGCCAGCAGACCGAAGTCGTAGATCCAGCGTTCGCCGCCGGTGCTCGGGTCACCGCCGGGCTGCGGCTCCAGTTCGAGCTGGTACGGACGCTCGTCGACCACCTCGACACCGAGGCTCTGCAGGACCGGAAGCACCTGGCTCAGCGAGATGCCGGGGCCTGCGACGTAGAGCGAGAACCGCCACGTGCCCGGGTCGGAATCCGCGTTGCGGTACAGGTATTGGTCGATGCCACCCTCGCGCAGCCGCTCCAGGCGGACGATGTCGGCGAGCGCACGGCCTGCCTCGAAGTCCTCCTTGTACGCATCCGGGAACGCCTCGGCGTAGCGCTGCACGACCGCCGGGTCGAGCATGGTGGAGGTGCTGACCTCGTCGTTCAGGTGGTCTTCCCAGGTGCGGCTCGCCTCGGCGAGCAGGCCCTGGATGCGCAACCGGTTCGCCTCGGAGGTGTCCGCGGGCGGTGCCGCGTAGCGCGGCGCACCGAACTCGACTTCGGGCATGCGCACCGTGAAATACACACTGGCCAGGTCACTTTCGCCGACCCGCGCCGAGTAGTCGATGGAGACGCCGCCCAGTTCGCGGACCAGGATCTCCTGCATTTCCAGCCGCACCCGGGTGGTGTAGCGGTCGCGCGGCAGGTAGACCATGCAGGCGACGAAGCGGCCGTATCCGTCGGCGCGCAGGAACAACCGGACCTGCCTGCGCAGACCGATATTCAGCACCGCGAGGGCGGTCCGGCGCATCGTCTCGGCGTCGGAGGAGAACAGCTCGGTGCGCGGGAAGGACTGGATGACCTCGAGCATCGCCTGCCCGGAGAACGACTCCAGGTCGAAGCCGCTCTCCTCGATCACCGAACGCACCCGGCGCTCGATCACCGGGATGTCGAGCACGTTCTCGTGCACCGCGGTGACCGTGAAGACGCCGATGAACAGGTGCTCGCCGACGATGGTGCCTGCCTCGTCGAAGTCGGCGACACCGATGAAGTACGGGTACACCGAGCGGTGCACGGTGGCGGGCACCAGACCCTGGGTCAGCATCAGCAGCGGCCGGTCGGTGGCGTTGATCGGCACCCGGAAATCGGTGCCGACGTCGGGCCGGAGCACGCCGAGGCAGGTGCCCGGCATCGGGTTGGACGACTCGCGCCCCTGCTCGGAGCTCAGCTGGTAGCGGGCGTAGCCGAGCACGGTGAAGTTGCCGCTGGCCAACCAGCGCAGCAGGTTCGCGGTGTCGGACAGGTCGGTTTCCGCGAACGGCGCGGTGCCCGACTTGGCGGCCAGCTCCAGGTCGTCGGCCAGCCTGCTCTGTACATCCTTGATCGCCTCGGTGTCACCGATGACCTGGCGGACATCGGCGATCACGTTCGGCATGCCGGATTCGATCCGGCTGAGCAGCGCCCGGCTGGTGGCCGGGTGCAGTTGCAGGTGCATCCATGATTCGCGCAGTGCGGTCGCACCGTTGGTGCCGTCCACTTCGTGCGGGGCGGCGTGCTGCAGGCGTCCCTCCGCATCGCGCTCGACTTCGAAGATCGGGTGGATAACCTCGCTCACGCTGACGCCGAGCCTGTTCAGCGACGAAGTGATCGATTCGACAAGCAGGGGCATGTCGTCGGTGACCAGCTGCACCGCCGCGCCGAGGCCGGAGCCGTCGTCGGGGTGATACACCCGGACCAACGCCCGGCCCGCCGGGCGGTGCATGGCCAATTCCATGTGCCGCCGGAAGATCTGGGTGATGCCGGTGATCGCGCAGTCCACATCGCCAGCGTCGACGTGGCGGAAATACGCCTCCTCGAGGGTCGCCAGTTCGCCGCGCAGTACCTGCGGCAAACTCGCGGCCCACGCCGCACTGGACAATTCGGACGAGACCGTCATTTTTTCGCCAACTCCTCGGATTCGGTTCCGTAACAAAGCGACGCCGGTCCGAGAGTAGCTGTGCGTTGCAGGCGAGGGGGTGAAATCCCTTCCAATCCTGGGGTGTTCACCATCACCGCGGTGTTCGCCACGCGATTGCCCAGCTCGGATGAAGGATCCAGGCACAGCATCGTTCGGACTCGCGAACGTCAGGTGTGCGCGACAGGGTCTTTCTGCGGCGGCAGCGGGGCCGAAGCACCTCGGATCAGCTCGGCCACCATGTCGACGGTGGGAACCGCCGATTGCTCGAACTGTGCCTGCGCATTCACGTGTCCCACACTAGCGAGATTCGAACTGGCTGTGGGCGCCGGTGGGGTGCGGTTGTACCGGATCCGAGACATAACGGACGTCCTTCATCGTGGCGCGACGAACTGTCGGTCCGGGCCTGAAAGTGTCGGCTCGGTGGAAGCCGGGATCTAGCCGTGGTGTCATGTCGATGGCACGACTGAATCCCGGAGCAAGTCAGCTATGCCGAGGCACAGCCGAGATGCGGGCCGACCCGAGGGGTTGGCCGGCCCGCGGTCTCGATCAGTCGCGGGTCAGCTTGCGGTGCGTAACCCGGTGCGGGCGGGCCGCTTCCAGGCCGAGGCGCTCGATCTTGTTGGCTTCGTAGGCCTCGAAGTTGCCCTCGAACCAGAACCACTTGGCGTCGTTGTCGGCGTCGCCCTCCCACGCCAGGATGTGGGTGCAGGTGCGGTCGAGGAACCAGCGATCGTGGGAGATGACCACGGCGCAACCCGGGAACTGCTCGAGCGCGTTCTCCAGCGAACCCAGCGTCTCCACGTCGAGGTCGTTGGTCGGCTCGTCGAGCAGGATCAGGTTTCCACCCTGCTTGAGGGTGAGCGCCAGGTTCAGCCGGTTCCGCTCACCACCGGAGAGCACGCCGGCCGGCTTCTGCTGGTCCGGGCCCTTGAAGCCGAACGCGCTGACGTACGCGCGCGACGGCATTTCCTGATTACCGACCTGGATGAAGTCGAGGCCCTCGGACACGACCTGCCAGACGTTCTTCTTCGGGTCGATGCCTGCCCGGTTCTGGTCGACGTAGCTCAGCTTGACCGTCTCGCCGACCTTCACCTCACCGCTGTCGGGGGATTCGAGCCCGACGATGGTCTTGAACAGCGTGGTCTTACCGACACCGTTCGGGCCGATGACGCCGACAATGCCGTTGCGCGGCAACGTGAACGACAGATCCTTGATGAGCTGGCGGTCGCCGTAGCCCTTGTCCAGGTGCGAGACCTCAACCACCACGCTGCCGAGGCGCGGGCCTGCCGGAATCTGGATCTCTTCGAAATCCAACTTCCGGTGCTTGTCGGCCTCGGCCGCCATCTCCTCGTATCGACCGAGGCGAGCCTTGTTCTTGGCCTGGCGGGCCTTGGCGCCGGAGCGCACCCAGGCCAGCTCGTCCTTGAGCCGCTTCTGCAGCTTCTGGTCCTTCTTGCCCTGGACCTCGAGTCGCTGAGCCTTCTTCTCCAGGTAGGTGGAGTAGTTGCCCTCGTAGGGGTAGGCGCGGCCGCGGTCGAGTTCGAGGATCCACTCGGCGACGTTGTCCAGGAAGTACCGGTCGTGGGTGACGGCGAGCACGGCGCCCGCGTACGCGGCCAGGTGCTGTTCGAGCCACAGCACGCTCTCGGCGTCGAGGTGGTTGGTCGGCTCGTCGAGCAGCAGCAGGTCGGGCTTGCTCAGCAGCAGTTTGCACAGCGCGACGCGGCGTCGTTCACCACCGGAGAGCTGGGTGACCGGCTCATCCGGCGGCGGGCAGCGCAGTGCGTCCATGGCCTGCTCCAGCTGGGAGTCGACGTCCCACGCGTCGGCGTGATCCAGGTCCTCCTGCAACTTGCCCATTTCTTCCATGAGCTCGTCGGAGTAGTCGGTGGCCATCAGCTCGGCGATCTCGTTGAAGCGATCCAGCTTCACCTTGATCTCGCCGAGGCCCTCCTCGACGTTGCCGCGAACCGTCTTCTCTTCGTTCAGCGGCGGCTCCTGCTGCAGGATGCCGACCGTCGCGCCGTTGGCGAGAAAGGCGTCGCCGTTGTTCGGCTGGTCCAGTCCGGCCATGATCTTGAGCACGCTGGATTTACCGGCGCCGTTCGGGCCGACGACACCGATCTTGGCGCCGGGAAGGAAGTTCAAGGTGACATCGTCGAGCACGACTTTGTCGCCGTGCGCCTTGCGAACCTTCTTCATCGTGTAAATGAACTCAGCCATAAGGAGGAAGCCTATCGGTGTCGGAAACGGTGAGTTGAACCGGCGGATACCCCTCGCAACGCGCGGCCGGAACTGCGCCGCGCCGGGGTCAGGCGTCGGCGTGCTCGGGGTGGGTTGTCCGGGGTGGCGCCGCAACTGCGGCAGCGACATTCTCCCCCGGCCCATCGCCTGCCGGCCCTGGTTGTTCAGCGCCGAAGCCATCTCCAGTATTCCGCATCTCCGACCACCGGGTCACCTGGGCGACGCAGCGCGCGAGGTCGGGGCCGACGGCGCTGGCCCGCATCTCCAGGTCGCGCCGTTCCGAGCCGTCCTTGCTGCGATATTCCAGCGATCGCAACTGACCATGGGCGATGACCGGATCGCCGCGGCGCAACGAGCCCTCGACGCCCGCGACCAGCCTGCGCCAGCAGTTCACCGTGAGAAACAAGGTGCCGTTGTCCACCCACTCCCCCGTCACGCGGTCCAGCCGGCGCGAGTTGCTCGCCATCCGGAAGCTCAGCACCTGCTCACCGTTGGACAGGTCCCGCTTCACCGGATTGTTGACGATGGTGCCGATCACGGTCGCGTTCGCCTCGTACATGATGACGCCCCTTCGCATTCGACCCGTGGCGGTTGCCCGGGGACTTCCTCCCCTCGAGGAGTGTCTCCAGCCTCATCGATTCGGCGGGCGGCCGGGCGCCTCGATCCGAGAATGTGGACAACTTTCTCGCATGTGGATATCCCGTGCTTCTTTCAGGGCAAAGGGATGCGAAAGTGATTACAGCACTGAGAGATCCGTGTTGGCACCACAGAGGACGATGACCGGACGCTCATCGTCGGCCGGCACGTACACGCCGCTCTGCACGGCCGCCAACGCCGCCGCACCCGCGAATTCCACCACGACGCGGAACTCGCGCCACAGGTAATCACGGGCCGTCGCAATCGCGTCGTCGGTCACCAGCAGCGAACGCACCTGATAACGCCGCGCGATATCCATCGCGATATCGCCGATTCTGGTGGCGCCCAGTGATTCCGCCGCGATGCTGGACACCCCGACCTCGACCGGCCGGTTCGCGGACAATGCCGCATGCAGCGTGGGAATGCCTTCCGGCTCGACCCCGATCACCTGCTGCCGACGGCCGATCGCAGCCGCAATGCCCGCCACCAGCCCGCCGCCGCCCACCGCGGCAAGCACCGACGGCCGACCACGCACCTGTTCCTCGATTTCCAAGCCGACCACACCCGCTCCCGCGACGATCGCAGGCAGGTCGTAGGCATGCAGCTGCAGCGCATTGCGTTCCGCGGCGAGCTCGTTCGCGTAGTCGAGCGCCTCGGCGTATGTCGTTCCGTGCCAGAGCACCTCGGCACCGTGCGACCACATCGCGGCGACCTTGGTATGCGGCGCCGACTCCGGAACCACCACGGTGCAGGACTTTCCTAGCTGCGCGGCCGCCAGCGCGGCGGCGATGCCCGCGTTGCCGCCGGACGCGATCACCACCTGGTCGACGCTCGCCGCGGACGCCAGTAGTGCGTTGAGGCTGCCCCGAACCTTGAAAGTGCCGCCGTGCTGCAGGTATTCGAGCTTCATGGTGACCGGTACCGGACCGTTCGGCCCAGTAACGGTGGTGTGGAAGACCGGTGTCTTGCGGATCCGTCCGGCCAGCCGCTTACGCGCGGCCCGCACATCGGATCGGTAGATCCGATCGATCGGTCTGTGTGCGGAGACAACTACGGACCGTTCGTTCACAACCACACCTTGACCACGCTCGACTCCACCATGACCTGAGACCTCATGCCCGCAGGCATGGTCCTACCCCTACTTGTGTACCCCTCCATCGCGTTTGGCCAGCTCGGCGAACATCGCGTTGTGCGCGGAGAGGGCGGCGTCATGGTCGCGGTCGGCGGCTCGATCGGTGCGCTGCGCCAGCTTTCGATCGCTGCGCGACCACTGGATGAGCAGGGCGAGCATCACCACGACGAGCGGCACCTCACCGCTGGCCCAGGCCAGGCTACCGCCGGTGCGCTGATCGCCGAGCAGGTCGCCGTTCCAGTCGAGGCCGAGACTGCGGTAGAACCAGCCGCCGAGCACCGTGGTCATGCTCATCAGCGCGATACCGAAGAACGCGTGGAAAGGCAGCGAACCGAACACCATGCCGAGTTTGGTCAGCGGTTCCACCTGGCGCGGCTTGGGGTCGATGCCGATGACAACCCAGTAGAAGAGGTAGCCGCTGAGCAGGAAGTGCAGGTTCATCAGCAGGTGTGCCGCATGCGAATCCGCGTACGTGTCGAAGATCCCGCCCAGGTAGAGCGCGTAGAAACCGCCTACGAAGATGACCGACGCCACGATCGGATGGGTCAGGAAGCGCGACACCGGGTTGTGCACCGCGGCGAGAATCCACTCGCGTGGTCCGGGAGCGCCGGTGCGGCCGGCGGGCGGCAAGGCGCGCAACGCGAGCGTCACCGCCCCGCCCAGGGCGAACAGAATCGGCGCGAGCATGGACAGCGCCATGTGCGCGCCCATGTGCACACTGAACATCGCGGGTGCGTACCGCCCGACCCCGGACGAAGTGGCGATCAGTAGGACAAAGCAGCCGGACAACCAGGCGATGGTCCGCCCGACCGGCCACGCGTCGCCGCGGGCCCGCAGTCGGCGCACGCCGAGCAGGTACACCACCGCGAGCACGATCGCCAGCGTCCCGAAGATCAGGTCGAAGCGCCAGTCGAACAGCAGTCGCCCGACGGTCGGCGGCCCGGCCAGGTTGTAGCCGAGTTCTACCTCGGCGGGCGTCGGGAGCGCGGTCGGTGGTGGCGGCGGGGTCCGGCCGAGGCCGACCGCGAGCCCCATGGTCGCCGCGAAGATCAGCACCTCGACACCGGCGAACCGGATCAGCGCGCCACGATCGGCCGGGTCGGCGGCGAGGGCGGGCAGTGCGGCGCGCCGCTGCGCGAAGCCGATCACACCGAGGATCAGCAGCGCGGCGGCCTTGGCGAGCACCAGCTTGCCGTAGGTGGTGGTGAACAGTTCGTCCCACGGCACCCGGACCCAGGAGTTGATCACTCCGCTGATCCCGATGGTGACGAACGCGAGGGTCGCGGTCAGCGAGAACCGCCGCGCGGCCAGGTCGGTGTGCGCGCCACCACGGCGTGCATGCGCCAGTAGCGCGAAAAGGCCGCCGACCCAGACCGCAGCCGAAACCAGGTGCAGGATCAGGCTGTTGGTGGCGACGTCGTGCGCGCCGCCCGAGGACGAGTGCCCGGTCAACGCCAGCGGCATCATCGTCACGATCGACCCGGCGAACAGCACCGGCGTCCACCCCCAGCGCAACGCGAGCCGGGCACCGACCGCCACGATCAGCGCGAAGATCACCGTGGTCCGCCAGGCGCCTGCCAGCTCGATCTGATCGATGGCGCGCCACAGACCGTCCGGCCGCAGCGTGTCACCGACCGGCTGCCCCGTGGTGTCCGACACCGTCAACGGAACGAGCAGCGCGGCGCAACCCGCCCAGATGAGCGCGAAATTCGAGGCGCGCCGAATCGCGCGATAACCACCGACATCGAGCAGGCCGCTCGCCTGCGGCGGCACCAGGAACGCGGCGAACAACAGCGAACCGACGGTCAGCGCCGCCGACAGATCGGCGAGCGCGCGCACCGCGGGCAGGCCGTAGGTGGTCAGCGGGCCCGGATCCGGAATGCCGAGCAGACTCAGCGCGTGCGCCGCGGACAACGCGACCACCAGCGCCGCGACCACCGCCGCGATCGCCCCCGCCAGCGCGATGATCACCGCGTATGTCGCCGCCGACCGAGTCACCTCCAGACCTGATGAAGCGGACGGATCCTGCGCTGACGACATACGACACAGCGTAGTTCGATTGTTATCGCGTGGCCGCGTCGGGTTTGTACCGATAGGGTGGTCGGCGAATCACGGAGGTGCAATGTCGATCGTGTCGATCGTGTTGATTGCCTTGGTGGCATTGTTCTTCGCCGCCATGGGCGTCTACGGGCTACTGCGGCCCAGCCAACTCGTCGACCCACTCGGGCTGCTCGCCGACCGCGCGGACGCCCGCGCCGAGGTGCGAGCCGTCTACGGCGGTTTCGGCATCGCCATCGCGGTGATTCTCGGGTTGGCCGCCGCCGATGTCGGCAACCTCAGATTCGGGGCCTGTGTCGCAGTCGCCGCCGCGCTCGGCGGCATGGCGGTCGGCCGGATCTGGTCGGGTTTCGTCGAAAGCCCGTCCGCTTTCTTCCCCGTCTGGTTCTACCTGGTGCTCGAGGTGATCATGGCCGCAATGCTCGTACTCGCCGTCACGCTCGACCCCTAGCCATCTGGTCGGTCGCTATAATTGGCGCGCTGGACAGCACGACCAATGTCGGCCATGGTGGAACCCACTGCCTCCGTAGCTCAGTTGGATAGAGCAAGGGCCTTCTAATCCCTAGGTCGCAGGTTCGATTCCTGCCGGGGGCGCCACACCCCCTGTGGTCTGCACAAACAGTGCGCCACAGGGGGATTACCCACCCGATGCAGTGGTCAAACAGGTGGGATGATTGCGAGCAGCCCCCTACGCCTCGCCCAACTGCCGACGCAACTCGGAGCCCGCGCCAACGGTGCGATCTGAGGTGGCAGCCGGCCACCGCCGACACCATCAAGGGCGCGTCACTCACCGCGACCCGGCGAGCTCTCACCACATCACCCATGCGGCGTTCCACTGCATATCCAGCCCCCGCAGTCACACCGGGCCCAGTTGATACAGGCGGCACCCGCACGAGCATCGACCCGCCTTCCAGCCGCCGGGATCCAACGGCCCATCCAGGGCGAAGTGAGCGATCACTTCAGCGCCGCAAGCGTGATCCGCCACCGCCCTGGCCGACGTCATCGCCGGGTTCGCGCCCCATGACGCCACTCGATGCGACTCAAAAGTCTTGCCTGGCAGGTGGTCCCACAAAGTTGTAGGCAGACGTCGTCCGAGCCGAGTCGGCACGGCGTCGATCTCGGACAGCGCTCGGCCCAGCGAAACCGCCGTGGCGCGGTGAAGTAATCATCTCCAGTGGCGGATGAAAATCTGCACTGCCGGAGGTAGACATTTGCCAACAGTCGATATACAGTCGCTGTCGTTCGCATGAAGAAGTCCAGCGGCCGGGCAGGTGAACTGCCCGGAACAGCAAGTTCCACCGTCCCCCTCCGGCGGAGAAGAGAATCCGGTGCACTGGGCCGGACCGCCGGAGGGGACGAAGAAGTCAGTGAAGTACTAGCAAGACACGAACAACCCTGAAGTAAGACCGGCGATCTGGGAGGTGGTCACTGAGTAGTCACTTATCGGTTCCGCGTCCCGGACAGTGTCGGGAGCGGTGTAGGTCATCGGCCGACACGGCCGATGAAAGGAATTGAAGTCAATCAAATCCCCTCTTCTGTAAATCCCAGGCCCCGGCGCACCCGCGCCGGGGCCTGCCGACGTTGACTCCCGAGAGGTGCTGTGCAGCAACCGAACAACCATCCCGCCGACGGTCCCAGCGCCTCGGACAAACTCGATGACGACGACTACCCCGCCTACAGCATGGGGCGTGCCGCGGAAATCCTCGGCGTCACCCAATCCTTTCTGCGCGGGCTCGACGCCGCGCGACTGTTGACCCCGCAACGCTCGGCCGGCGGGCACCGCCGCTACTCGCGCTACCAACTACGTATCGCCGGGCGCGTGCGTGAACTCGTCGACGCGGGCAACCCGCTCGAGGCCGCCTGCCGCATCGTCATCCTCGAAGACCAACTCGCCGAAGCCCAACGGCTCAACACCGACCTGCAACACAGCCTCGACCAGCGCACCGACCGAGACTGAGTGCTCAGGTGACCGATGCGGGCCGGTTCGTGCAGTTGGTCATCGTCGGACAGCAGGTAGCGGAGGTAGTCGTAGGGTTCACGGCGACGATTCGGCTGGGTTCGCCGAACGAGTTCGAGTTGCAGATCGAGGGTGGCCTGGCCTTTGGGACGCCTGCTGGGAACCGGTTACAGGCCACGGCCGGTGAGTAAGCCGACATCAGTTCCGAACTGGAATCGCTCGTTGGTTCTACCGTGACGAGAGCCGATGCCAGTGAAGTCGAAGGGTTGAGTCTCGAGTTCGATTCCGGCGCTTCGATTCATGTCCCTGTCCACGACCAGTATGAATCCTGGGGAATTGTGGGGCTGGATGGCTCCCGGGTCATTTGTTTGCCGGGTGGGGAGTTCGCCATTTGGTCTGCCCGCAAAAGCAGGTGACGTAAACCGGATGGGCGGATCGCGCCACGTATGCCGCTCCGCTCACTGTGACCGGGGGCCGAAGAGCGCTTCCCGAACCGCGGCGGCTAGCTTTCGCTGCACTCTCCGAAGGGTTTTGACCGTCTTCTCATCGGAGAGCCCGGTGGTGATCGACCAGTCTTGTCCGGACCCGAAAACGTCACTGGCGAAGACGAACTCAGTTGCAACGAGAGTGCGCCGCCAATCTCGTGCAGTCAGCGGTCACGACAAGCCCGGCCGGATAGACGTCGTAACTGCTTGCCAGACTTGGGCGTATGCGAGAGGTTCATCGGGATGTGGTCGCGGTCGAGGGTGCGAAGGCGCTGGTCTGGACTGACGAAGGGCTGTACGACGTCGCTGCGGGCTGGCGGTCGATTCCGTTGGACGGGTCCTCAGGTTCATCGAGGATGAGCGGCTACGGCGCCGAGTTCGATGCCGCGACGGTGTCACCACGCCGCGATGTTGTCGCACTGGTAGCGAGCACCGGCACCACGGGGCTGCTGCTGAAGCCCGATGGTGAGCTCATCCGCGAAATCAACCGCAGCGACTACTGCGCCGATGCCTATCGATACCCGTTGGCGCTGTACACACTTCCGGACGGCCGTACCGGGCTGGTGCATTGTCCTGAGGACTACAACCGCTTGGAGGTCGAGGTCGCGGTGAGCGGTGAGCGCATCACCGTCGACACGGATCGCGAGCCTGAGGATGTCTTCCATTCCCGTTTGGCGGTCTCCCCCAACGGGCGGTATCTGCTCAGCGCCGGATGGGTATGGCACCCCGTGGATTGGTTGGCTGTCTACGAGCTGTCTCGGGCATCGACCGAACCGGCCGTACTCGATTCTCAGTGCGGATCGGCGCCGACAAGCGCTGATGTCGCCGGCGCGTACTTCCTCGACAACGACGACTTCGTCATCAGCACCTGCCCGGGGGCCGCGGTTCCTGAAGATCCCGAATCGCTAGGGCCCGATATGTTGGCGCGCTGGTCGCCCGCCACCAAGACTTTCGTCTGGCGCAGGCAGCTTGATCTGACTGCGGGCGACGTCGTTGCGATGGCGGGGCACATTCTGGCGCTCCACGAGTACCCCCGCCTCTACGACTCCACAAGCGGCGCACTGATGGCCGAATGGCCCGACCTATCGACTGGCCCAGCAACCAGCTCCATCGTGTGGGACGAATCCTTTTCCGGGAGAGCGCGAGTGGCGCTCGACCCCGCCGGTCAGCGGTTTGCAGTGACCGACGGCGAGCGGATCACGATCGTCCGGCTCGAATAGACCACCCATCGACATGACCGTCTTCGACAGAATCCACGACGGCGCTCGGCAACCACGTGCTCTCAATATTGCTGCACATAGGTGGTATCGACTCCCAGCGCACCGACCACTGTCCCGCCGCCGGGATGCCCGAGTGGTGTTGTCCGTCCGGGCAGCGGCTCAGCGAAGAAGCGGGCGTTCTCGGTAACGAATTGCTCTTGCTCGGCGGGGATGTCGTCTTCGAAGTAGATTGCTTCGACCGGGCAGACCGGTTCACACGCCGCGCAATCGATGCATTCGTCGGGCTGAATGTAGGCCATCCGATCACCGATGAAGATGCAGTCGATCGGGCACTCCTCGATGCAAGCCTTATCGAGCACGTCGACGCAGGCGGCGCCGATTACAAACGTCATGATGTTCCCCTCCACTGTCCTATGCCCGCGACTCGGGACAGTTACGAGCTTGGTGCCCTTCCCCACCGCCGGGTAGCGGTCAATACCCACCGCTTCATAAGGTGACCTTATGACCCTGCCGCCGGGTACACCCGACCTAGAGGTACTCGATCTGCTTGTCTCGGTGGCAGAGCTGGGCAGCCTCGGCGCGGCAGCACGACGGCACGGCATCAGCCAGCCCGCCGCCGGCATGCGCATCAGCACGCTGGAACGTCGTCTGCGCCTGCGGCTGCTCGATCGCGGGCACACCGGTTCGGCACTCACCGATGCCGGTCACACCCTCATCGAACTCAGCCGCCCCGTACTAGCGGCCGCGGCCACGCTGGCCGACGGTATCGCGGCCCTGCACCACACCGCACGCCCGAGCCTGCACATCGCGGCGTCGAAAACCATTGCCGACCATCGCATTCCGCACTGGCTATCAGCGCTACGCAAAATCCGGCCGGAACTGGCGGTAGCGTTGGAGGTGGCGAATTCCCAGCAGGTGACCACAGCCGTACGCGAGCGCGCCACCGAGCTCGGCTTCGTCGAAGGACCCCATCCACCACCCGGATTGGGCAGCCGCGTACTCGTCGCCGACGACCTGGTGGTCGTCGTCGCACCGACTCACCCATGGGCCACCCGTCGCCGTGCGGTGACATTGGCCGAACTCGCCGACACTCCGCTGCTATGGCGAGAGAAGGGCTCGGGCACTCGCGATACGGTGTGGCAAGCCCTCGAGATGCATGGCACGCCGGCGCCACCGGCAGCCGAACTCGGCTCGGCCGCAGCGATTCTCGCCACCGCCCGCAGCGCCGCCGCACCCGCGGTGGTCAGCCGCCTCATCGTCGCTCACGAACTACGCGCCCGCACCCTCCACGAAGTGTCACTGGACGACTCGATCGTCCTGACCCGAAAGTTTCGCGCCATCTGGCACCGCCGCACACCACCCAACGGCCCCGCACAAGACCTCGTTGAGCTCGCCACCCGCATAGAGGCAACACGCAAGCGGCGGGCGCCGCAGTAGGCGCCGGGCGTATAGCCTCCGGCTCTGCCGACGCTCATCGCAACCAGCGCGGCGGTCGAATCGACCGACACCATCCCCGGCGCTGCACTGTGACCTCATCGTCGACCAAGCTCAAACTTGCATACAGATGGCCACCTGGATCAGGTCGTTCACTGTTCTCGCAAGCCGTTCGCCGCGTCGTAGTCGGCGAGCCATGCATTGGCCACCAAGCACAGCCGCACCATCTGCAACAGACCCGTCAACAGCAGAGTGGTTTCTTCGCCAGCCCATCGGATCTCGGGAATCGTGTCCGCGATCCTCGCGGTCGGCTCTCCGAGCGTTGCTGTCAGCGCGGCGGTCATACGGATGAACGCATCATGCACCTTGGCCTGACCGGCAGCGTCATCGGCGGCGAGGGTGGTCACCGCGACCTCGATGCGTTCGGCCTCGCCGTCGCGGCCGATGACATCGCAGGTGCCGGGCCCGAGTCCGGAGTCGAACCGGACCCAATCGCACGACTCGAAGATCGGATCGTGCCAGCCGAATACCACCAACAACCGCATGAGGTTGTCCATCCGCCACGACCAAACCAACGAACGCAGCGTGGTAGCGAGATCAACGATCTCTGCATCAGCCAACTCGCGCCACCCTGTCACTGAGTTGCCACTGCTTGCATTGAGATCAGCCATTTTCAACCCTCCTGTCTGACTGGGCATATCACGCGGAACCGCGCTGGGCACAGACAAGTGAGCAGGTTCTGGTCTGGCAAGTGAGCTGCATACGGACCGAATGTGGACATCGGCCGGACGAGTGCCGTGCCGGGAGTCCGAAACAACTTTCAAGGATCCATCATGCGAACAAGCAATTCAGATCAGGCGAGGACTGTTGTGGTGCTCGGTGGCGGGCCGACCGGGTTGACGGCGGCGATGCTGTTGGCGGCGGAGGGGGTGCGGGTCACGGTGCTCGATCGTGACGCGGGCGAGCCGGGGGGTGGGGCGGAAGGTGTATGGGATCGGTGGCGGCGGCCGGGGGTTAATCAGTTTCGGCATCCGCACATCATGCTGCCCGGCGCGTATCAGCTGCTTGTGCGCGAGTTGCCGCAGGCGGTGGTCGAGTTGAAGACGCTCGGTGCCGTATCGCACAACATGCTCGGCGGTGCCTTCGATCTGCCGAGCATCGGGGGCCGCGGGCCCGGTGACGAGCGGTTCGAGACGCTGTCGGCTCGGCGGCCGGTTATCGAGGCCGGGCTGGGCAAGGCTGCGGCGGAGACTGCCGGGATCACGGTTCGCCGTGGCACTTCCGTGGTGGGTTTGCTGACCGAGGGCGGGCAGGGGACGCGCGTGATCGGCGTGCGCACGGGTGACGGTGAGGTGATCGACGCCGACCTGGTCGTCGACGCGCTCGGCCGTAACTCACCGGTCGCCGCGATGCTCACCGATCTCGGGTTGCCTGCACCGGTGCAGCAGAAGGACGAGGTCGGGTTCCTGGCTTACAGCAGGTACTTCCGCTCCCCCGACGGCTCCATGCCTGCGCAGGCGCCGTGGCCGCTCGAGCATCACAACAGTCTGGGGATCACCTCCGTGCCGGGTGATGCCGGAACGTGGTCGCTGGCGTTGTTCGTTTCCGGTCGCGACCGTGCGATGCGGGGGCTCAGTGATCCGGCGGCCTGGCAGCGGGCGGTGGCGCTGTATCCGGATATGGCGCACTGGGCCACCTTTGGCGAACCGATCACCGGGGTGCTCGCTATGGCGGGCATGGAATCACGGTATCGCCGGTTCGTGGTCGACGGACGGCCGGTGGCGACCGGGTTGCTCAGCATCGGAGATGCTTGGGCGACAACCAATCCGACGTTCGGCGTGGGTATCACGATGGGGATGACGCATGCGGCGTTGCTGCGTGATGTGGTGCGGGAGGTCGGGTTCGAGGATCTGGAGAAGCTGGCGTTGCGGTTCGACGAGATCACCGAGGCCACCCTCACACCGGTGCAGCAGGCTTCGGCCGCATGGGATCGGCACCGGATCGCCCAGATCGACGGTGAAATTAACGGCGTGCGTTACGAAACCGACGACCAGGACTGGAACTTTCGGCAGGCGATCGAGGTGGCCAAACTGCTCGATCCGGGAGTATTGCGGGCGTTCGGTGAGGTCGGCTCGATGCTGAGCTCACCGGAACAGGCTTTGGCCACACCGGGTCTCGTCGATCGCATCGTCGAACTGGGTGCGGGCGCAGCGCCTTATCCGTCGACCGGCCCCTCCCGCACGGCGCTGCTGGCCGCGATCGGAGCCGAGTAATGCGGATCGAGACCAATGGCATCGAACTCCAGGTGCAGGTGAGTGGCTCCGGACCGGATGTCCTTCTGGTGCATGGTTTTCCGGACACGCACGCCAGCTGGCGCTATCAGGTTCCCGCACTGAACGCCGCCGGGTACCGCACCATCGCGCCCGATCTGCGCGGCTTCGGCGCGTCGGACAAACCGGTGGAGCTGGCGCAGTACGAGCTCGCGGAGTACCTCGCCGATCTCGTCGGAGTGCTCGATGAGCTCGGCGTCGAACGGGCGCATGTCGTCGGCCACGATTGGGGTGCCTCGCTGGCTTACCTGCTGGCCGCGAGTTACCCGGCCCGGGTGGCCAGCCTCACCTGTTTGTCGGTCGGCAGCCCGGCAGCCGTTGTGGACGCGGGGTTGGCCCAACGCGAGAAGTCCTGGTACTTCCTGCTGTTCCAGTTCTCCGGGATCGCCGAAAGGTGGTTGGCGCAGGACGATTTCGCCAATACCCGGCAATGGCTGGCCACCCATCCCGACCTCTACGAGGTCATCGAGCGGCTGCGTGATCCGCGCGCACTCAGCACCAGCCTCGGGTTGTACCGCACCGGTGCCGGGCCACAGTTGCTGGTGGAGCCGCCCGCGCTGCCGCCGGTGCTCGCGCCGATGCTCGGGGTGTGGAGCAGCGAAGATCGGTACCTGACCGAGCAGGCGATGACGGGCACCGAGAAATACGCCGGCGGGTCGTGGCGCTATGAACGCCTCGACGGCATCGGTCACTGGATGCAACTCGAGGCGCCGGAGCGGGTCAACGAGCTGCTGCTGGACTTCCTTTCCGGGCAATGAGCGCGGCCGGTCCCACCCTCGGGTGGGACCGCCGGAACCAAGCAGGTTCCGGAGGTATCCCAATTACATCGTCCACGATGCATGTCCGGGACACTGTCGATAGCGTTGTCACCACGACGGCCGCCGCGCCAGAAGGAGAGTTATGAGTGCGACCGAGGGCCGAGCACTACTGGCCCAGAGCTTGGCCGCGGGCCGCGATCGGGCCTTCGTCGGGCGCGATCCCGAACTCGAGCTGTTCAGGGCGGCGCTGGCCGGCACCGCGACCGCCCGCCCGGTCCACTACCTGCACGGGCCCGGCGGCATCGGAAAGTCCGCCCTGCTCCGAAGATTCGCGAGCGAGGCGCGCCGGGCCGGCCGCTCGGTCGTCGAAGTAGACGGTCGCACCGTCACACGCACACCGGACGGCTTCACGGCGGCAGCGGGGATCGCGGTCCAGCAGGCAGGGACAGTGCTGCTCGTCGATACTTTCGAAATGTGCCAGGGCCTCGAAGGCTGGCTGTGGGAACGGTTCCTCCCGCAGTTGCCGGTCGGTGCGATCGTGGTGATCGCCGGACGGGCCGCTCCGGACCCGCTGTGGGCCGCCGATCCGGGGTGGGCCGATCTGCTGCAGGTCACCGCTTTGCGAAACCTCACACCCAGCGAAGCCGCCGAGTTCCTGCACGTGCGCCAGGTGCCCGCGAGTGCGCAGCAAGCCCTGCTCGGCTTCACCGGCGGCAACCCGCTCGCGCTCGCGCTGGCCGCGGCGGTGGCCGTGAAAGACCGTGCGGTGGCGGCGGATTGGAAACCGAGCCAGGACACCATCGCCACGCTGCTGTACCAATTGGTCGGCGACACACCCAGCACCGAGCACCGCAAGGCACTGGAAATGTGCGCGCACGCCTACGTCACCTCGGAATCGTTGCTGCGGGCAGTATTCGGCGATGCGGCCGCCGAGTTGTTCGCCTGGTTGCGGGTGCAGCCGTTCATCGAGTCGACGGCCACGGGGCTGTTCCCGCACGACGTGGTGCGGGAGGCGCTCGAAGCGGACCTCAAATGGCGCGACCCCGAGGGTTTCGCCGAGATGCATCACCGGATGCGGGAACTGCATCTGGCACAGCTGCGTTCGGCGCCGCACGCCCAGTTGGTCCAGTCCACCGGCGCGCTCATCTTCATCTACCGCACCGATCGGCAGATGTCGGAGTTCAATATCTGGCGCGAGACCGGACTCGTGCAAGACCATCCGTATCCGCCGAGCGAGCGGGAACGGGTGCTGGCTCTGGTCGAGCAGCACGAAGGGCCGGAGTCCGTAGCGATAGCGGCCTTCTGGCTCGACCATCAACCCCAGGCGTTCCGGGTCTACTACTCCACCCACACGGGGGAACTCGCCGGCTTCTCGGCCTGGCTCGAACTCGCGGAACCCGAAGGGCTGGAGATAGATCCGGTCGTTGCCGAGGCGTGGAACCACGCGCGGGCCAACGGGCCGCTTCGACCAGGTGAATATATGGCGTTGGCGCGCTTCACCATTGATGGTGTGGCGTATCAGCGGCCCGCCGCGGCAACCACTTTCGCGCAGTGGCGTGCGACCGGGGAAATGATCCGCGGTGAGCGGCTTGCCTGGTCGTTCGTCGTGATGCGCGACGACGGGTACTGGAACGACCACCTCGGCGACATCAACATGCTGCCCACCGCCGCGCCGCCCACCGTCGGCGACCACAGGTACGCCCTGTTCGCTCACGATTGGCGCGCACAGCCCCCGGGCCCGTGGCTACAGCAGAAGTCGGAGTCCATGCTGTCGGGTGCGGCGATGGCTGGGGCCGCGCCCACCCCAGGTCAGCTGGTCGTGCTGTCCCGCCCGGAGTTCGACGCGGCGATCCGCGAGGCCCTGCGCACGCTGCGGCAACCGGCGGCGCTCGCTGACAATCCGCTCAACCGCAGTCGGCTCGTCGTCGAGAGCGGCAAGACCTTGAGCGAGATCCTCGCCGACGCGGCGCAGGGGCTGCTCGGGCAGCGCGGCGGCGAGAAGCTGCACCGCGCGGTGACGATCGCGCACTTCCGCGGGGCGCCCACCCAGGAGGTGGCGGCCGAGCTGCTCGGGCTGCCCTTCAGCACCTATCGCCGCCACCTCACCACCGCGGTGGAGCGGATGAGCGAGCTCCTGTGGCGACACGAATTGACCGGTGACCTTGTCTGACGTCGGCCTGCCGATACCGCTCGTCTTCTTCCGCGTCGGCATCGTCGTACCCGACCTCGATGCCGCCATCGCGCGTTTCGCCGACGGACTCGGTATCCGGTTCACCGACCCTGTCACCCAACGCATTCCACTGATGGAAGTCGGCGATCGAGCGACGCGGTCGTTCGAATTGACCACCGCCATGTCGCGCACCGAACCGCCCTACTACGAGCTGATCCAGGCCACCGGCGACGGCATCTTCGCCGAACCCGCCACCAAGAGGGTTCTGTATTACGGCTGCTGGGAACAGGATACGGAGCGCCGCCTCGCCGGATTGGCGAGCCGGGGCGCGCCGCCCGACGTGGTCTGGCGGCCCGCCCCCGATACGGCCCCGACCGCCATTTTCACCCGGCCCGACCGCACCGGCGGCCGGATCGGCTATCTGTCCGCGCAGACCAGGCCGGCCATCGAGGAATGGGTACGGACGGGCAAGTCCCCCTAGGGATTCCCGGGAAACAACGACTCCCAGAAGTCCTGCAACGCCGTTGCGGCCGCCGCAGGTTGCTCGAGCATCCACCAGTGTCCGGCGTCCGGCATGATGTAGAACGTCGCACCGAGCTGGCGAGCCACTTCGGCGGCGAGCAGGTAGTCGTCGAACCGGTCGTGCACCGGGTTGATGACGAGTCCCGGTGCGCACGTTCGCTTCAGCTGGTGCCCCCAATCGCGGTACGGGTTGACCGCGGAACGATAGAAGTCCAGCACCGCCCGGCCCATACGCGCGTCGAACTGCTGATGCATCCGCAGCGCCTGTGCATCGGGCACACCGAGCGAACGCAGCGCTGTAGCAACACCTTCCGGAGCATCGAGGCCGGCGACTACGGCCTGCCGGACGAATTCCTCACCGGCACCGACGGTCTGCCAGGTCTTGGCGAGCTCATGCCACCCGTAGTCCGGATGCAGGGCACTCGCCCCGTCAGCCACCCAGCTACGCAGCGTGACATCGGAATTGGTGGCGATCCGATAAACGAGCAGCGCACCGACATCGTGGCCGACCAGATCGATCGGACCGGGAATGCGCCGTAGCTCGGCCTCCAGCCACGCCGCGTACCCGTCCTTGGTGGCGACGAATGAATCCGGCTTGCCCCGGCCGAATCCCGGCAGTGCCAGGGCGACACTTTCGGCGCCGAGGTGGGCCCGCACGCCATCCCAGACGTCGGCGGTCTCCGGCACACCATGAACGAAGACGACAGTCATCAGCGATCCTCTCTGGTCGACAACACCTGCCCTGATGGACGGGCCGCTGCCTACCTTCGGCGCCGAGCCAGCTCAGGTGCCAGACCAGAACCTGCTCAATTTCCGAGGTGGCAGGTATTGAGCACCGGATGACCTGTCGGCTGAGTATCGGTCGGCCGCATGGTTTTCGAATGGGACACAGTGAGCACGTCGACATGACCGCGCAACTCAGCGCCGGCCGGGATCCGGCGGTGTCCGGGCGGGTCCGCGTCGCTGTGCACGCCGCGGATCCGATCACCCGCATGGGCGTGCTGGCGTCACTGCGCGGACGGGCGGAGGTGCAGGTCGTTTCCGGTGACGAGACGGCACGCGCGGCGGTACGGGTGGTCGCCGCAGACCGAGTCACCGCGGAAACGCTTGCGTTGCTGCGTGATTCGGCGGAACAGGCGGACTGCCCGGTGGTCCTGGTGGTCTCCGACGTCGACCCGGCCTACCTGCTGATGGTCGCCGAGTGCCGCGTCGTAGCGATACTCCCCCGCGCGGCCGCCACCCCGGACCGAGTGATCGCAGCCGTCGCAGCCGCGGCGGCCGGCGCCGGGCTCATCGCACCGGATCTACTCGGCGAACTGCTGCGCCAATTGGAGCGACTGCATCGGGAGGTGCTCACCCCCAACGCACTGACGGCCGCGAGCCTGACCGCGCGCGAAATCGAGGTGATCCGACTGCTCGCCGACGGTTTCACTGCCGCAGAGATCGCCAGGCGGATCAACTACTCGGAACGCACCGTGAAAACGGTCATCTACGGCGTCACCAGGCGGATGAACCTGCGCAGCCGGGCCCAGCTGGTCGCCCACGCGGTACGCCACGGTGTGATTTGAGCCGCCTGGAGCACCGTCATGTTTAGAACTGAAGTGACGGGGATTACCTGTATCGAAGCGTGACGACCGTAGGCTCGGGCGGGTCCACAGGGTGGTCGACAGATGTCGCGATGGAAGTAGCCGGCTGGAAGGGCTGTGAGCAATGCTGCGGAAGTTCCTTGATCAGGGTGTCGTCTCGTTGATCGACAAGTCGGCGCGGGCGCAGGCACCGCTGGTGCGCAAGTACACCGGCTTCGTCCGAGGCAGGCATCCGAGCGAGTCCCCCGAGCAAATCGTCGACCGACTCGGACGGCACTACTTGATCGCGGTGACCGCCAGCGGCGTGGTCGTCGGCCTCAGCGCGGCGGTGCCGGGCGTCGGCACCCTGGTGGGGTTGGCCGCCGCCGGTGCGGACACCGTGTTCTTCCTGGAGGCCTCGACGGTGTATGCCGTTGGCGCGACCGAAGTTTCGGGCAGCAAGGCCGCGGCCCCGCGTCCGCCGCTGGTCTCGGCGGTCGTGCTCGGCCAGGCGGGAACCGAGGGCCTCGGCGCGGCGGGCCGCTCGGCCAAACAGTGGGATACCAAGCTGGCCAACAAGCTTCCGATCATCCGGCGGATGGACGACTCGCCGATCAAGCGGTTCCTGGTCCAATTCATCGTCAAGCGCGGCGCGCTCGCGTTCGGCAAGGTCATCCCCGCGGGCATCGGCGCCGTGGTCGGCGGTGTCGGTAACAACGCGCTGGCCCGCGGCGTCATCAAGAACCTGCACGAAGCCCTGGACGACGCCGAACCCGGCCGGGCGGTGTCCGCGTCCACCAAGGGCGCCTAGCCGGCCACCGGTGCGCCGCGCAGCCGATCAGCCAGTGCGGGAACGCCGTCGCCGGTCAATCGTGCCAACCCGGCGGGACGGCCGGTGACCACCAGCAGCAGCGCCGCGATCGGACCGCGCACGTCGATGCCCTCGCCGTAGGACCAGTCGATGTCGGTGGCGCGCAACGCGAATCCGTCGAGGCGGTGTTTCTTCCATACCGGCCAGCTGATGTCCGCCGCCGTCGTGGCGCCGGTCGCGGCCGCGTCGACCGGTAGCTCGATGGTGCGGCCCAGCGGGATGGCGATGTCCTGGCCGTGCACCATGGTGTCGAAGAGGATGTTGCGATAGTTGGTGGGGCCCGGCAGTTTTCGGGACGACGCGTGCGTGCGCAGCATCGCGACCAGCTCGGCGGGCGGGCGGGCGGCGGCGCGCACGGTGAGATCGTCGATGAGCCGGTTGTAGTTCCCGTTCGCGCGCAGACCGGCGACGAACAGGGCGCCGAGCGACGGCGGCTGCGGCGTCAGCGCGATATGCGCGGCGACGTCGCGGATCCGCCAGCGGGCGCACAGCGACGGCAGCTCCCATTCCGCGGGTGTCAGCTCGGCGAGCACGTCGGCGATGGCGAGGCGCTGCTGTTCGATGACCCGCCAGCTGGCCTCGCGATCGAGCAGCGGTGATGTATTCGCCGACATCGGGCACCTCCGGTAGCATTAGTCAGCATCACTGACTAAATTAGTCAGCGGGTCGTACTATTGTCAAGGAGTGGAATGGCCGACGCCGAGCTGAACGCGGGCCTGCTGATGTTCATCGCGCACCGGTCGATGGAGGACCGGATCTTCGCCGAGCTGCATGCGGCCGGGTTCACCGACATCACCGTGGCGCAGGGCCGGGTCGCACAGCGCATCAGCCGCGACGGTATCCGCCTGACCGAGCTGGCCGAGCAGGCGCAGATCACCAAGCAGACCGCGGGATTCCTGGTCGACCAGCTCGAACGCGCCGGGTACGTGGAGCGCGTGGCCGATCCGACCGACGGTCGCGCCCGTCTCGTCCGGCTGTCCGAACGGGGCAAGAAGGTGGCGGTGTTCGCGAACTCGATCGCCGACCGGATCGAGGCCGAATGGGCCGCGCACCTCGGGACCCGACGCATGCGCGAACTACGCGCCGCCCTCACCGCGCTGCGCGAGATCACCGACCCGTACGCCCATCCAGGAGGTGCGGCTGCCCAGCTCGGTAGCGGTCCCCGTTGAGCGGTTCCAGCACAGGCAGTTCCGAAAATGAAAAGCGATGAGTCAAGAGTTCCCGGGCGATTTCGTCGGGTGCAGTGCTGGGCCGTCTTACCGACCTTCCGGCAGAGAGGAGACTGGGCGCGTGGCGGACGGAATTCAGCTGATTGTGGTGGATGCGGCGAATGTCATCGGCTCGCGCCCGGATGGCTGGTGGCGCGATCGTGCGGGAGCGGCTCGAAGATTACTCGAGAAACTGTCCGCTTCGACGCTGCGACGCGAGCAACCCGTCGAGGTGGTCGTGGTGCTCGAAGGCAAAGCGAAAGCGGCGGATCCGTCTGTGGATGGTGTGCGGGTGGTGCTGGCAGACAGCTCCGGCGACGACGCGATCGTCGACGTCGTCGCCGCGGCCGTCGAGCAGAACAGCACACGGTCGATCACCGTCGTAACCGCCGATCGCGAACTGCGTGATCGCGTCGCAGCGCTCGGCGCGCACACCGTCGGACCCGGCTGGTTGCTGGAGCGCATCGGATAGCCAACCGACCAGTCCTCATCTCTTTCGGGAAGGTTGGCCAACCGCCCCATAACAATTGGCCGGCTGGGTAGTCCCCCGGTATGAGCGATGTTTTCGAGGAACGTGGCCAGCCGTCCCTCGGGCGCGCCTCCCCTGAATTGCTGGCCGCCCGTGCGGTGATCGAACAGGCGAAGGGCGCGTTGATGCTGGTCTACGGGGTAGACGCGCAACAGGCGTTCAGCATGCTGCGCCGCCGTTCGCAGGAGACCAACGTCAAACTGCGTGCGCTGGCCGCGCAATTGATCGCCGAACTGCCCTCACTGGACCTCGCGCCACCGGAACTCCGAGCCAAAGTCGACTACTTGCTGCACATCGCCCACCCGGGGGGCACCAAATCTTCGGGCAAACCACCCGCTGAGCTCTGACCAGCACCGACACCGGATCGGCGCGAAATCCGTTGGGACGTATCGGACAATCCGTCCGCGGACAACGGGCCAACCCAGCCCCCGATGCGATCGGTGACAGCGCGCCCGCTACGGTGCGCGGGTGATCCTGCTCACTGTCGGCTTGGTTCTGTTGGGTGTCTTCGCACTTCGGTTCCATCTGGACCGGCGGCGGCTGAGCAACGGAATCTATCTGCTGCTAGGGGTGGCGGTGCTCGGCGCGTGGGCACTCGGCTCGGGTAACGACATCGATCTGACGCTCGCGCTGGTCGGGCTGCTCGTGGTGTTGTCACCGCTCGTGGTGCTGGTACTGGCCGGGCTGCTACTCGCCAACGGCATGCAGATGGTGCGCCGCGAGGGATTACGGATCGCGAACCTGCTCTCGATCGGGCCGGGGATCGTGCTGCTGGTGCCCTATGTGCTGCTCGGCGTCGCCATCGCGACCGGCAGCCTGCGCTCGGTCCTGCTGGCGTCGCTGGTGCTGGCGGTGAGCTACTTCGGGTTCGTCTTCACCGGCTTCGTGGTGTATTCGCTGCTCTACGGATGGCTGCCGTACAAACCGGGGATGGACGCGATCGTCGTGCACGGTTCGGGCCTGGTCGGCGCGCGCGTCTCGCCGTTGCTCGCCAGCCGGCTGGACCGGGCGATCCAGATCTACTGGGACGAACTCGCGGAAGGCCGCCGCCCGGTGATCATCGCCAGTGGCGGAAAGGGTTGCGACGAGGCGGTGTCGGAGGCCGCCGCGATGGCGGACTATCTGCGGGCCCGCGGCATACCCGACGAGAGCGTGGCCACCGAGGCCAGGTCGACCACCACGCGGGAGAACCTGCTCTTCATCAAGCGGCTGCTCGGTGAGCGCGGCACGTCGACCCGAATGGTGTTGGTCACCAGCAACTTTCATGTGCTGCGCACGGCGATCCTGGCCCGCAGGCTGAAGCTGGACGCCGAGGTGACCGGCGCGCGCACGGCCTTCTATTATCTGCCGAGCGCGATCCTGCGCGAGTTCATCGCGATCGTGGTGGCCTACAAGTGGACCAACGCGATCACCTGTCTGACGCTCGTGGCCTTGCCGCTGCTGCTGGCCCTCGCTACCGGCGGAATGCCGACCGGCCACTGAATCAGGAAGCGTCGACGCGCTCGTGCACGGTCAGCAGTAGGTGATCGAAGCGGTTGCGAAACCCCGCGCTGTCTTTGCTGAGCATCCGGAGTTCGTTGACGAACTGCGCGGCGAGATCACGCAGCTTGGTATTGGTCTCCTGGGAGCGCCAGCGCAGCACCCGGAACGCCTGATCCGCGTTCACCCCGTAGGCGAGGATCAACGCGCCCTTGGCCTGCTCGATCACGGCGCGCGCCTCGATCACCTCCGGCAGGATCTCCTCGAGCACCTCCTGCCGCTGCTCCTCGAGCCGTTCGGTCACGTCGACGTAGTAGCCGGACGTGCCGACCGCGGTGCCGTCCTCGTCGACCATCAGGTCACCGACCACGACGACCTCACGGACCTCGTCTTTGGTGTCGATGATCCGGTGCCTGCCACAGAACGGCTGACCGGTTTCCGCCGCGGCGGCGATGCAGCTCGCGACATGTTCCCGATCGTCCGGGTGTTTATGGGACAACAGCAGCTCGGTCGTCGGTTTCACGGTTCCCGGCTCGTAGCCGTACATCGCCGCCAGCTCGTCGGACCATTCCCACCGCTGGTCGGCAAACCAGAAGCGGAACCAGCCGGGCTCGGCGCACGCGTCGATGCCGATGGTCTCTTCCATCGCGCTCACCATTTCCGGTGAGACGTCGTCGCCAAGCGTCACCGCTCCAGTATCCGCCGAAACGCTCGTGCTTCGGAACCCGACCCACAAATACGCCGAACTCGTGACACCGGCCGAGGGCCGACAAGATCGTCCGGAATGCGTAAGCGAGAAGCGCGACCTGACCATCGCGAGTGTGCCATGCTCGTCACCGTCGGCGAATGTGGTTGCACCCCAGGCTGATCGCGAGGAGAAACATGAGCCTTGTTCCGTCGTTGCGGCGCCTCGGATCGGCGGCGCTGGCCGGTGTGCTGGTCATGGCCCTCGCGGCCTGCGGGGATGCCGGACCCGACGCGCCCGCGGAAACCAACGCTCCGGTCGCGACCACGCCGATGGCCGACGAGACCGCCTTTGTCTCCGTCACCGACGTCGAGCCGACGATCCTGGTCGATGCGCGCTATTTCGGGGAGCACAACTTTCTCGGCACCCGGGTGACCGGTTACGAGGCGCCCCGCTGTTTGCTGACCAAGCAGGCGGCCGCGGCGCTGGCGGCGGTGCAGCGGGAGTTGCAGCCGATGAACCTCTCGCTCAAGACCTACGACTGCTATCGGCCGCAGCGCGCGGTCGATCATTTCGTCGCGTGGGCGAAGGATCTCGGCGATGTGAAGATGAAGAAAGAGTTCTATCCCGCCGTGGACAAGGCGAACCTGTTCCGCGACGGCTACATCGCCGAGAAATCCGGGCACAGCCGGGGCAGCACCGTGGACCTCGCCATCGTCGCCCTGCCGGCGGCCGACCCGGAACCGTATCGGAACGGTGATCCGCTGCGCGAATGCTTCCTGCCCACCGAGCAGCGGTTCCGCGACAACATCCTCGACTTCGGCACCGGCTACGACTGCTTCGACCCCGCCTCGCACACCGCGAATCCGGCCGTCGGCGGCACACAGCGGGCCGTCCGCGCGCTGCTGGCCGAGCTGATGGAAGAACACGGGTTCACCAGTCTGGCCGAAGAATGGTGGCATTTCACCCTGAAGGACGAGCCGTTCCCGAAGACATTTTTCGACTTCCCGGTGCGTTAGACACAGGGCCTCACCGTTCTTCTCCGCAGGTCGCGGCCTGCTCCTACACTGAGAAACAGCGGCACGGTCGACCGCAGGAGCGCCACGGCAATTCCGCGATCGGCATACTCGTAGACCCGATCCGCCCAGGGCCGCAGCAGCAGGCCCGTTTCCCGGAGGAGGCGGCATGCCCGATCCATCGCACCTGAAGATCTGCCTATTCGGCCAGGGGTGCACCTGCCCCACCGTCACCCTGTTCCTCGCGCCCGAACCGCTGATCCCCGGCGGCAGCATTCTGCACCTGCTCGAACAGGCGCCGCTCGCCGCCAGCACCGGCGCGCCGGCCCCGGATGCCGACCTGGTCGACCTGGTGCAGACCGACTCGACCCAGGCCGATCCTGGCCCGCTGGTGCGCACCGAATTCCGGGCGTTCCGGTCCGGGCTGCCCGACCCGCACGAGATCCGCACCATCCTGCACGACCGGCACATCACCGACACCGCACCGGTCGGGCTCGATCTCGATGATCCCGCCGAAATGACCCGGCTCGCCCTGCTGCCCGAGCGCCCCATCGGATTCCGGCGCACCGAGGACTTCCAAGAGGAAGCCATCCGCCGCGCCATGCTCGCCGTGTACCGGCACTTCCAGGTGGACCAGCGAATTCGCTTGACCTATCACGGTTTCGCCGACCCGGCGACCGGCTGGTTCGCCCTGCGCACCGCGATCGCCTGATCGGCTCAGTCCTTGCGGGCGATCCCGCCGTACGCGCCGGAGCGTTCGGGATGGTCGCCGACGTCGGCCGGATTGTCGGGACGCCACAGCGGCAGCTGCACCAGCCCTGGCTCCAGCATGGTCCAGCCCTGAAAGAATTCGGCGATCTCCGGCTTGGTACGCAGCACGATCTCGGTGGAGGTGCGCCCGGACAGCTTCTGCGCTTCCAAGACCTCTTCGGG
This sequence comes from Nocardia suismassiliense, assembly GCF_900269665.1. GTDB lineage: Bacteria > Actinomycetota > Actinomycetes > Mycobacteriales > Mycobacteriaceae > Nocardia > Nocardia suismassiliense. The sequence goes on along the minus strand of NZ_LT985361.1, from coordinate 2,165,404 downwards.
TTGCCCGTCGGCCGTGGCGTGGGTAATCGCGAGATAACTGCCGGGTGCGATCGCGTCGCGCAGCCGCGCGATACAGCCGGCGGGATCGGTCGCATCGGGCACGAAATGCAGCACACCGAGCGCCAATACGGCCACCGGCTGGTCGAAGTCGAGCAGCCGCGCCACCTCCGGGTCGGCGAGAATGGCGTCGGGATCACCGATGTCGGCTTGCACGACAGCGGCGGCGGGATTTCCGTCGAGGATGGCCCGGCTGTGTGCGACCGCGACCGGGTCGATGTCGACGTAAACCACACGGGCCGATGGGTTTACCGCCTGGGCGACCTCGTGCACATTACCGACGGTCGGGATGCCGGAGCCGATATCGAGGAACTGGTCGATGCCTGCCTCGACCAGGAATCGCACGCACCGGCGCAGCAAATCCCGGTTGGCACGCATGGTCTCCGCGACATTGGGCGTGAATTCCTCGATCTGGCGGGCCAACATTCGGTCGATCTCGAAGTTGTGCATGCCGCCGACGAAGTAGTCGTATACGCGAGAGGCGCTGGGACGATCCAGATCGATACCCTCGGGTGCCCAACTCGGTCTGGTCATCAATCGCCAACCCTTCTCGAAACATCGCTTGCCAGCGACGAAAGCATCGCCATCGTAGCCGGGTTCGCGAGTGGCCGCAGTTGGGCGGAGCTCCGCAAATCGGACTACGATCAGACGTTATGGCGTGGGATGCCGGGAGCGGTTCTGATCCTGGCGGACCGCACGCCGAACTGGCCGGGAAATGGGCGGCCGCACTCGGTGGCGGGCCGCGCAATCACGTCGTGCCCATGAGCTCCGCCGAAACCCGCGCCCTGCTGACCACGCTGGCCAAGGAATTCGTCGACATCGCGGCGAATGCGGGACCCACCGACCGAGTCGCCGGACTCGGCGGTGAGCTCGCCCGCTCGCATTTCGTCGGTGACGAGGTGCTCGGTCGCAGTCTCGCCGTACTCAACACCTACCTCGTGGACGCGGGCACCGTGTCCGCGGATCGAGCCGCCGAGTTGCTGGCCGCCTTTGCCACCGGTTATCTGCGCGCCTTCCGCGCCTGGTTGCTGGCCGAGCAGGAAAGCGTCCGGGCCGCCGACATCACCGCTCGACGGCTGGTCGAGCAGCAACTGCGGTCCAGCGAGGCGCGGCTGCGCGCGGTGTTCTCCCAGGCCGGGATCGGCACCGGGCTCTCGGACATGACCGGACGGATCATCGAGGTCAACAATGCCTTCGCGGGCATGCTCGGTTACCAGCCCGAGGAGATGTGCCGGCTGTCGGTCACCGATCTGACCCACCCCGACGACGGTCCGGACATGTGGCAGAAGTACGCCGGGGTGCTGTCGGGCAAGTACGACAACGTGCAACTGGAGAAGGCCTACCGGCATCGCGACGGCGGCACGGTGTGGACCCACATCAACGTCTCGCTCATCCGCGACGAGCACGGCCAGCCGCAGTACACGCTGGTGCTGGTGGAGGACGTGTCCGAGCGCCGCGCGCTGCGCGAACGGTTGCACTACCGGGCCCACCACGATCAACTGACCGGTCTGCCGAACCGGTCCCGCTTCTTCGACGCGCTCACCGCGGCCTACGCCGACAGTGTTCGGGTCGGGCTCTGCTATATCGATCTCGATCACTTCAAAACCGTCAACGACACCTTCGGCCACACGGTCGGTGACGAATTGCTCGCGCAGGTCGCCGCCCGGCTCAACGCGTGCGTCAACCGAGCCGATCAGCTCGTCGCGCGCATGGGTGGCGACGAATTCGTCGTGCTCATCCCGCATTCCACCGGCGTCGAGGAAGCGGCGGGGGTGGCCAGGACGGTGTTGCACGCGCTGGCGCAACCGTTCTACGTCCACGAGCACCAGCTGACCGTCACCGCCAGCATCGGCGTGATGGAGGAACGCGCCGACCGGATGTCGGCCACCGACTTCCTGAAGGCGGCCGACACCAGCATGTACTGGGCCAAGGCCGCGGGCCGCGGGCGGTACGCGATCTTCGACGCCGATCGTGGTCGCCGCGAACACACCAGCGCCGAACTGTCGGCGGCCATGCCGTCGGCGCTGCGGGACGGCGAGTTCTACCTCGACTATCAGCCCATCGTCTCGCTGGCGAGCGGGCAGACCGTGGCGGTCGAGGCGCTGGTGCGCTGGCGGCACCCGGATCTCGGCATTCTCAGCCCGGCCCGGTTCGTCGACCTCGCCGAGGACAACGGGCACATCGGCGCGCTCGGCTCCGTGGTGCTGGAGACGGCCTGTCGCGCCAGCCGCGAATGGCACGATCGTTATCCGCAGACGCCGACGGTCAGCGTCAACGTATCCGCCGCCGAAGTGGCCGATCCCGCTTGGCTTGACCACGTCCAGCAGGTCATCGCCGAGACCGGGATGGACGCGAGCCTGCTGCAATTGGAGCTGACCGAGCGGGCGTTCATGCAAACCACCGGACGGCCTTTACGCGCCTTGCATACGTTGGCCGACGCCGGTGTCCGCATCGCCATCGACGACTTCGGCACCGGCTACTCCAATCTGGCCTATCTAGGCCAACTTCCGCTGCACGTGGTCAAACTCGCCGGACCCTTCATCCAGCGCATCCGCACGCCGGACACCGCGAGCCCCACCGACCTACTGCTGCTCGAGACGATCATCGATCTCACGCACGCCCTGGGCTTCACCGTCACCGCCGAGTGCGTCGAAACCCGCCACCAGGCCGACCAACTCCGCGACCTCGGCTGCGACACCGCCCAGGGCTGGCACTTCCACTATCCGATGCCCGCCGAGCAGGTGACGACGCTGCTGAGCATGTCCGATCTCCGGCTGAGCTGAAACGCCCACTGCCGCAATAATTCACAGCTTGGCGGCGCTGTGCACGGTGCCGGTCGGATAGATCATCCGGTCCGGTGGATTGCTGGTGCGGCGCGCGAGCGGATAGTAGATGGCGGCGGTGAACACGATGCCGACGATCCAGGAAATGTCTGCGCCACCGAGCATTTCGGTGACCGGACCGGTGTAGAGCTGCTGGGCCAGGAACGGGATCTGGGCCAGCACGCCGAGCGTGTAGCAGGCCAGGGCGGTGCTGTTCCAGCGGCCGTATCGGCCGTCGGGGTCGTAGAGCGCGGGGATGTCGATGCGTTCACGGGAGATCAGGTAGTAGTCGATCAGGTTGATCGCGCTCCACGGGGTGAACACCATCAGCAGGGTCAGCACGAAATTCTTGAAGTTGCCGAGGAAGTCGGCGCTGGCCCCGATCGCGACGAGCATCGACACCGCGGTGAAGCCGACGATGTAGGCGGCCCGCGCGAACGGCGTGGTGCGTGACTGCCCGTTGAACGCGGTCACCGAGGTCAGGATCGACATGAAGCCGCCGTAGGCGTTGAGACAGTTCACCGTCAGCTTGCCGACCACGATCACCAGATAGATCAGCAGCGCGAGCACGGCGGGCCCGGCGAGGTCGCCGATGAAGCCGACCTGGTTGCCCAGGAACGCCTTTCCCGCCACCGCCGCGACCAGCGCGCCGAAGGTCATCGACCACTGGGAGCCGAGCACGGTGCCCGCGAAGGTCGCCAGGAAGGTGGTCCGGTCGCTGGTCGAGCGCGGCAGGTAGCGCGAGTAGTCGGCCACGTAGGGTCCGAAGGTCAGTTGCCAGCCCGCGCCGAGCGAGATGGCGAGCACGAACGTCGCCATCTCGAACGGCTTTACGCCGACGTAGCTGCTCACGTCGTATTCGGTGCACAACCGGACGGCGAGGTAGCTGAATCCGACAACGCCCACCACCGTGGCGATGCGCCCGACCATGTGGATCAGCCGATAGCCGGTCACCGCCACTATCGCGGTGAGCGCGCCGAAGACGAGCATGCCGACCGTCGCGTTGTCGATGTGCAGGATCTTGTTCACCGCCTGACCGGCCAGCACCGTGCCGGTCGCGGCGAACCCGAGGTACATCACGATGACGAGCAGCAGCGGCAGCACCGCCCCGAACACCCCGAATTGCGCTCGGCTGGAGATCATTTGGGGCAACCCGAGCCGCGGCCCCTGCGCCGAGTGCAAGGCCATCACGATGCCGCCGAGGATGTTGCCGATGAGCAGGCCGACGATCGCCCACAGCGCGTCGGCGCCGAACACCACCGCGAGCGCACCGTCGACGATCGCGGTGATCTGCATGTTCGCCCCGAACCAGAGGGTGAACTGGTTGACGGGCGTGCCGTGCCGTTCGGCGTCGGGGATCACCTCGATGGTGCGGCGCTCGATTGATGCGCCCGCGTCGAGTTGCTCGTGCGCCATGGGCCCGCCTTCCGTCATCCGGGAACAGCTGGAAGTGCGGGAGAGCCCGGCGAGCTGTCACTGCGTCCGAGTATCGCGCACACTGGTCGGTCTTGTAGTTCTTTGCACCGCATACCGACCGGGCGTGGTCCGCTACGGCGTAGACAGTTCGCGAGGCCGACCGGCCGGCGGTTCGGATCGAATACGCCGGATCAACCAGTAGACCGGCTCCGCGAGAATGCTCGCCAGACGGGTGTAGGGCCAGATGGCGACGAACAGCATCAGGACCAAACCGCGAGCCTGATAGATGAACGGCGCGTGCACCATGGCTTCGGGATTCGGGTGCAGCGTGAACAACGACCGGAACCAGGTGAAAAGAGTTTCGGCGGTGCGATAGCCGTTCTCGGAGGAGTTGGGGTCGAATTTGATCGCCACCCGCGTCAGTAGACCGGCCACCAGCATCGGGAAGGTGATGCGGTCCAACGGGCTGATCACGGGCCGGCCCGGGCTGCCGATCATGTCCGGCACGAACAGCAGCACCGCGCCGACCGTCGCGACCACGACGGCGCACACCTCGACGGCGACAATGACGACATAGAACGTATTGTCGGGGTGCGAGTTCGGCCCGGAGACGAGCAGATCGGTGAGCCGGGCGGCGATCATGCCCGCCATTCCGACGCGAAATGCATGCCCGCCGATCCGCTGCGCCCGGTCGGTTTCCGGACCGGTGCTGTACCAGCCGAATCGGTCGTGCCGATATCGCCAGAAATGGCCGATGATGAAGGACAGCAGCGCACTGTAGGGCAGGACAATCCACAGCACCGACATCATGCCGTCCCCGCCTTCGTCATCGAACCGAGAAATAAAAACTATCCGAGGTACGCACCACCTTCGCAGAGAGCGGGCCGTCAAACAAGAGCCGGACGGCCCTCGCGTTCAACGGCGATTGTCGTTGTGGCCGAACGGCATCGGGCAATACGGGGTCTCCGCGCAGGTCGGCAAGTCGTGGCAGCCCGCGGCGAGCGCCGCTTGCAATGTTGTCTTGATCTCGGTCAGTTCGGCGAGTTTCGCGTCCACTTCGGCTAGTTTCGCGGCGGCACGGGTCGGTAGATCGGCGCCGGTGCGGGTGCCCTCGAGCAGATCGGCAACCTCGTCGAGCCGGAAACCGAGCCGCTGGGCGGTCTTGATGATGCGCAGCGTCGTCACCGTCTCGGGTGGATACATTCGATGGCCGCCCAACGACCGATCGGGATCGTCCAGCAGTCCTCGTCGTTCGTAATAGCGCAAGGTCTGCACATTCACTCCGGCAGCTGCGGCGACCTGCCCTGTCCGTAAAGCCTTGTCATTCATGTACTCGTGCCCTTGCCCGCTCCGTGAGCGCATCGAGAACCTCGACCTGACTGTCGGGAACGCCGATCCGCATGACCACATCATCGCCCACCGTGGTGAACGCGAAGTCGAAAAACGAACAGCACTCGGATTCGCGAGCGGCCAGATCCCGGCCGAGTTCTTCGGCGTCGGAAACAATCAGCAGATCCAGCCGGGTCGGGCGCACCCGGCGCACCTCCCGCACCGATTCCGCGAAGAACCGATCGAACTCCGCGGTGCGCAGGGGCTGTTCGGCGGTCGGCAACGTGCACGAATCGGCGGCCCAGTTTTCAGAATTGTCGATCATAAAACCACGGTAAGTCCGTACCACGGTATCGATTGCAACCCTGGATATCGCGCCCGACGAGTCAGCCCGAAGCGATCGCGGTGATCAGCGTGCGGGACGCGATGGTGCGGGTGGTGATGAGCTGGGTGAAGGTCTTGGGTTGCTCGCCGGGGTACTGCTGGGTGAGCTTGACCTCCCAGTGCGCCAGGCCGTCGTCGCCGTCGCGGGTGCGGGCGATCTGCACGCAGTAGCGGGTGCCGACCGGAATCTGGTTGATGCCGCGCTGAATCTGCTCGGCGGGCGACACGATGGCGTTGTCGGCGACCACCGCGCGGGCCCGGTAGCCGGAGCGTTCCACGTAGTAGGCGTATTCGAAGGCGAGGATGGCGTCCGGGCCGGTGGCGGTGCCGCCGGGGTCGGTGCCCGAGACGGAGTCGGCGGTGCGCTTCTGTTCGCAACCCTGGGTCGCGATCGCCGCCGGCTGGGCGGGCACCGTTGTCGTTGTGGTCGTGGCGGTTCCGGTGGCGCCGCGGGCGGGGATCGTACCGGTTTCATCGGCCGCAGGCGTGTCGGTGCCGAACCCGTTGACAGCGGTGAACAGGATCGAGACGACGGCGATTGCGACACCGAGCACGATCAGGACCGCGAGCACCTTGTTGCCGCCGCCGCGCGGCTGTTCGCGACGCCGGGTGGGATGGCGCAGCGGGACGCCGGGATGGATGCCGGATCGGTTGATGATCGCGGGCGGCGGATTGACGGTGTCCTCGGGGCCTTCGGCGGTGAACGCGTCCACGCGGGTGCGCCGCCGGTCCGGCTCGACCGGCGGTGTCGGCGACGGCTCGACCACCGCGGGCTGCGGGTCGAGCCAGTGCTCCCAGTCGCCGGTTCGCCGGGGCCGCTCCGGGGTGGGTGGCTCGGACACGGCGACCTCCGGATCTCGGCGACGCACCGGTGCGCGGCGGCCGGACGGGCGCCGCCGTCGTCGCGCCTTGCCGGTGGGTGTGCGCAGCATGGGCAAGCCCATGTCGAACGGATTGCCCTGCCCCTCTTGCCGACCCGGTGTGTTCGGGTCAGAGGGTGTCATCGTCGTAGTCGCCGAGGACCGGGGTCACGGCGACCGCGGCCGTCGGCACGGTGACGCCGAGCTGGCCGTCCTTGGGTTTGTGTTCCTGGTCGTCCGGGCGTGGCGGCGGCGGCAATGCCACGCCACCGCCGGTGCCCGGATGGCTCTGCTGATCCGGGTTGCCCGACCGGGACGGGGTATCCGCCGGGGCCTGCGCTTGCGGCGCCGGAGCGGGCGCGGGCCTGGACTCCGGTGCCGGTGGTGGTGGCGGCGCCTCGACCTTCGCCGACGGCGCGGAGCCGTGCTGCGCGGGCGGGATCACCGTGCCGGGACCGGTCGGCGAGGACGGAGTGGACGGCCGGGCGCCCGCGCCGAAGTCGAACAGCTTCGGCGAGGCGCTCGAGTTCGGCGCACCGCTCGACTGATCCCCGGCGGTGCTGCCCGGGCGGATCGCCTCCTGGACAGCCGTGTCCGCGCCGGCCGCCACGGTGTCGATGGCGTGCGTGCCGACCTCGGCGACCTTGTCGACGATGTGCGTGCCGACGCCGGCGATCTTGTCGATGATGTTCGTGCCGATGTCGACGCCCGCGTTGATGGCGGCGGTACCGAGTTGCACGCCCGCGTTGATGAGTTGCTGTTGCAGCTGGAGTTGGGCGGCCAGCGCCGGATCCGCGGGCTGGGTGGTGCCGCCGATGCCGGGCGCCACGGTGCCGGGGACGGTGGTGCCGGGGACGAATTGGCTTGTGCCACCCGGGATGAACTGGCTCGTGGTGCTCGGCTGCGCGGCGGTGACGCCGGACGGCTGGGTGACGGTGAGTGGTCCCATCCGGTCCAGTCGCCTGCTGTGGTCGTCCATCTCGGTTTGCGCGACGTCGACCGTGGTGAGAGCGTCGCGCAAAGCTTGGGTCGCCCGCGCGATCACGGCATCGGTGTCCGGGGCGGCGGTGGCGTTGCCGAGGATCTGGCGTGCGTCGCGCCGGAAGTCGGCGATGATCTGATCCACCGTCCGCGCGGCGCGGGCGCTGGTGGCGTGCGCGTCGCCGAGCACGCTGAGATACGCCGGTCCCCGGTCGGAGATTTCGCCGATCTCGGTCTGGGTGGTGCGCAGCGCGGGCACCGCGGCGTCGGCGCCGCGGGAGGTCCACGTCGATTCGAGCGCGTGCAGGCCGTCGCGGTGCGGGCCTTCCACATCGGCGGCCTGCGTGGATGCGGCCGACAGCGCGCTCGTCGCGGTCTGATTCGGGGTACCGACACCGGTGCCGAGGCTGGCGCGCAACTGGAGCAGCGGGCGCACCAGCGCGGCGACGATCGGCGGGTCCACGTTCGGATCCTGGTACGTGGTCACGGGCGCGACGGTGTCGGCCGGGGCGGCCTGGGACCGCCTGCGTAGTCCGGTCAGGCTTCTCATGTCAGCGTCTCCCCGGTCCGGGTGATGGCGCCCGCGGTATCGGTATCGATGCCCTGCATGTCCGAGGTGTAGCCGCGCAGGATCTGACCGTAGGTGCCGACGAGTTGTCCTGCGGTGGACAGCGCCTGGGCGTGTTCGGATACCGCCGTGGCGAAGCGCGCCGCGAAATCGGCGCCGACCAGCCCCAGGTCGGCGGCCAGCTGGTCTTGATTCACCGCCCCGGAGGCGACCGCGGCCGCCGAGGCCAACTGTTGGGAGACCGCGTCCGCGATCGCGGTGTAAGCGGCCACCGCCGCCGGATCCAGCTTCAGCGTGTCCACCGTTCCCCTCCCGGGTTCCCAGTCTTTCGCTACCGCGACATGATTCGATGACAAGCCTACTGCGCGACCTGGACACCCTGCGTCCGATCGTCGCTAGTCCGTTCCGCCTGAGTATGGCAACCAACGGGCACGATGTCATGCGCTGGCGCAGCCGCCGACCCGATGGCGCGTCCGAATTCCCGCGCTGCGTGCGATTCTTCCGGTGCGGGCGGCGCAGTGGACCTGCGCGGCGGAGTCGGCCGACGCAGCACTTTTACCGAAGAATCCGGAAGCTCTTCCGCGCTCTCGTCGGCAGGCTTAGGCTTGACTCTTTGTGCGCGACAGAGCAGGCGGGGACGGACGGCTCGGCGCGACCCGGCACCCATGGCGCGCCGTCGCGGTCTACACGCAGCTCGTGCGCGCGGGTTTCCGACGGCAGTCACAGTACCGGCTGGCGATGTTCGCAGGCCTTTTCACCAACTGCGTGTTCGGTTTCGTGCGCGCGGCGGTGATGCTGGCGGCCGTGCGCGCCGCCGGTGATTTCGGCGGCTACGACGAGGGGTCCATCGGCGCGTACGTGTGGCTCTCGCAGGGGCTACTCGGCGCGATGCAGTTCATGGGTCCACCGTTGGACCTGGCCGACCGGGTCCGGAACGGCGACATTGCTATCGATTTCCTGCGCCCGGTGGACGTCCAGTTCGGTTATCTCGCCGGTGATCTCGGCCGGGCGGCCGCCACCATGCTGCCGCGCGGGGTGCCGAGCGTGCTGATCGGCGTGCTCACCTTCGGGCTCGTCATGCCGAGCACGCCCGGCCCCTATCTGCTCGGCGCGGTGAGCGTGCTGCTCGCCGTGGCCCTGTCGTTCCTCTGCCTGTTCGGCGTCGCGCTGATCGGTTTCTGGGTGGTCGAGACCCGCGGCATCCGCGTGCTGTATCAGGTCGCCGGCACGTTCCTGGCCGGACTCTTTGTACCGGTGCACATGTTCCCCGCGTGGCTGCGCACCGTCGCGCAGGCGACGCCGTTCCCCTCGATCCTGCAAGCGCCGATCGACGTGCTGTCCGGTCGGATCACCGGGACGGCGGCGGTGAGTGTGGTTGCCGTGCAGGTGTTCTGGGTGCTGGTCGTGGGCGGCACGGGCCGGCTACTGCTGGCGGCCGGGCGGCGCAAACTGGAGGTGCAGGGTGGTTGAGCAGGGCACCCTGCGGGCCGGGACCTGGGCCACCCCGTACGCGGCGGTGCTGCGCTCGCGGATCCGCGCCCAGCAGTCCTACCGGCTGTCGTTCGCCAGCGAGGTTTTCAGCGCGTTCCTGATCGGCCTGGTCGAGTTCGCCGAGGTGTGGGTGATCTTCCACAACGTCCGGGTGCTCGGCGGCCTCGATCTGAACGCCGCCCTGCTGCTGTTCGGGTTCGGGCAGTCGACGTTCGCGTTGGCTCAGGTGGTCTTCGGTCATCTGGACACCCTCCCGACGCTGATTCGCATGGGTCAGCTCGACGCCTATCATCTGCGCCCGCAACCACTGCTGCTCCAGCTCATCACCAGCGACATCTCACTGCGCCGCTTCGCCCGCGCCGCCGTCGCGCTCGTGGTGCTCGGATTCGGGCTGCTGCACAACGACATCGACTGGAGCCCGGAAACCGTTCTGTTGGTGCTGCTCACCCTGGTGAGCGGTATCGTTTTGTTCGGTGGCGTTTTCGTGTGCGCGGCCGGCTTGCAGTTCTTCCTGATCGACGGCGCGGAGCTCACGAACAGTTTCACCTACGGCGGCTCGTTCGCCGCGGTGCAACCCGCCACCGTATTTCCGATCCCGCTGCGGCTGCTGTTCGGCTTCGCCATTCCGGTCTGCTTCACCGCCTATCTGCCGACCATCGCCCTGCTGCGGCTGCCCGGTCCCGCGCTGTTGCCCGCGTGGCTGGCCTGGTGGTCGCCGCTGGCGGTGCTCTGGGTGTGGCTGCTGGCCCTGAGTTGCTGGCGGTTCGGTACTCGGCACTATCAGGGAGGCGGCGGATAACGTGGCGGATTCCGGCTTTTCGGACCCGATCATCGAGATCGAGGACCTGACAAGACAATTCACCCTGTACCGCAAGGACGGCCGCCGCTGGCGCAGGCGGCGCGAGACGCTCACCGCGGTGGATCGGATGACCTTCCGGATCGAACGCGGCACGGCGGTCGGCTATATCGGCGCCAACGGCGCGGGCAAGTCCACCACCATCAAGATGCTCACCGGCATCCTGGTGCCGACCGCGGGCCGGGTACGCACCTGCGGGCTCGAACCCGTCCGGCAGCGGCGCGAACTCGCCGCCCGGATCGGGGTGGTGTTCGGGCAGCGCTCCCAGCTCTGGTGGGATCTGCCACTGCACGAATCGTTTTCGATCCTCGCCGCCATCCACCGCCTCGACCCGGACGTCGCGCGCAAGCGCAAACACGAGCTGATCGAGCAGCTGGAAATGGCCGACACGCTGGACACCCCGGTGCGCCAGCTCTCGCTCGGCCAGCGCATGCGCGCGGAAGTGGCTGCGGCGCTGCTACATTCGCCAGAACTGGTGATCCTCGACGAGCCGACCATCGGCCTCGACGTGCTGTCCAAGCAGCGCCTGCGTGAGTTCCTGCGCGCCGAACGCGCCGACCGCGGCACCACGCTGCTGCTCACCACGCACGACATGGGCGATATCGAAAGGTTATGCGGCCGTGTGCTCGTGGTGGATCACGGCTGCCTGGTCTACGACGGATCGCTGACCGGGCTGGCCGCCACGGTGGGTGCCAGGCGCGTGCTCGTCGTCGACCTGGCCGAGCCCGCACCGGATATCGACGACCTGCCCTGCGCGCAACTGCTGGACTCCGAGGCCGGCGGGATGCGCCAGCGACTGGCCTTCGATCCGGAGCAGACCACCGCCGCACAACTGCTCGCGATGGTGTCCGACCGGGCCGAGGTGCGCGATCTGTCCATCGAGGAACCGGAGATCGAGGACGTGGTCCGCCGGATATACGAGTCCGCCCGCTGACTCAGCGGACGGATCCGGACTCGTACCGGGAGACGGCAGGCGCGAGTCCAGTCCGGCCCTCGCTAACCCAGCGGCCTGCTCAACGGCACGTTCACGAAGCTGGGCGCCGACGGGTCGAGCACGAGGTGTTGCGGGGCCACCGCGTTCAGGATGCCGCCGTCGAACAGCATCGGCGGTGCGAGGAAGCCGCGGGGGAAGTTGCTCGCGAAGACGTTGACGCGCAACCGATGTCCGGGCTGTAGCACGGCGTCGACCGGGTTGACGGCGACGTCGAGGGGGGTCGGTTGTCCCGGCACCAGGGTTTGCCGGTCGGCGAGCGTCAGTTTGTACACCGTGTGCGTGTAGTCGCCGTCGGCGTCCTTCGCGCTCTTGGCCTCGTCCACCGCGCGCAACGAGGCCGCGAGCTGCCCGCTCGCCAGCACCGTCGACTGACCGTTCGGCGCGACATCGTTCACGGTGACCGCCCAATAGCCCTCGATGTTGTCGTACATCGTGTTGAGGTGCACGGTGATCGGGCCGGACAGCACGGTGGGCTGCTCGACCGGTGCGCCGGTGAAGGTGAGGCCACCCAGTTCGTGGATGCGGTCGTCGCGCCCGCAGAAATTGAGCAGTCCGATGACGCCCGCGGATTCGACCGCCGCGTCCCGCGAGCACAGCGAGGTGAGGCCGGCGACCGGGGAAACCGTCAAACGTGCTGCGCCCTCGGGTTTTCCGGCGCTCAGCGAACCGTCGTAGACACTGGTCGCGGTGCCGCTCGGCGTGGGCGAGAGATACATGCGCTGGTAGTCCATGCCGGGCCGGGGAAACGCCGGCGCGGTGGTCCAGCCGCCGCCCTGCTGCCACAGCGCGACCGGCCCGTACTCGTCGATGCCGTTGTCGATGCCCTTGAGCCACTTGTCGTACCAGGCCATCTGGAGCACGTCGAGCCGCGGCGGCCGGCCCGGATTGCCGAGGCCGGAACCGGGATTGAAGTGATAGGTGTCGCCCATGATCAGCTTCTTGCGCTCCGGCGGCAGCGGGATGTCGGCGAACGACCGAGCACTGGACGAGGCGAAGATGTCCTGCCAGCCGCCGTAGGCGAAGGTCGGTACCTGAATCCGCTCCGGATGACTGTCGGTGAACGCCGAGCGCAACGAGCTGCCGGGCAGCAGCTGTTCTTTCAGCGGCGCGGGCACCGAATCCACGCTGAGTGACAAGGCCATCAGGATGTAGTCGAAGAACTCCAGCGGCGTGGCCACCCGATCCTGTAGCCATTTCAGGTCCAGGTGACCGAGCGCTATGCCGACCGGGTCCGGGAAATTCGAGATCAGGTCGACGCCCGCGATATACAGCGGGCCGAACAACCCCAATCCGCCGCCGGGGAAGGCGACATCGGTGAGCGTGTCGGTGCTGCCCTCGACCGGGAATATCGCTTTGAGCGCGGGCGGATTCTGTTCGGCCGCTTTGAATTGGTTGATGCCGGAGTACGAGATGCCGGACATGCCGATATTGCCGTCCGACCACGGCTGCTTGCTCGCCCAGTCGATCATTTCGAGGGTGTCCTGACCCTCCCTGCTCTGGAAGAACTGCCAGGCGCCCTGCGAATATCCGGTGCCGCGCACGTCGGCCACGATGTAGGTGTAGCCGTGTTGCACCAGCTTACGGTCGGCACCGAAGGTCCGCGCGGCGCCGCCGCTGAGCGCCCTGGTCAAATCGGTGATCGAGTCGAACGGCGTGCCCGCGAAGTCGAACCGGTTGACCAGCTCGATCAGCGCGTCGGACAGCACCGGGATGTTGAGGGCGAGATCCGCGATCAGGGACACGAATTTCGTGTACGGGGTGAGGTTGAGGATGGTGGGCAGCGGTTCGGTCACGATGTTGCCCGCGGCGTCGACCGGCCGATAGATATTGGCCTTCAACACCGTCCCGTCGCTCATGGTGATCGGCACGTCGAAGTCGATGTGCACCGGGCCGGGGTACTTCGCCGGACCGTCGTGCGCGGCCGTCCACTGCCTGCCGAGCTCACCCCCGTCCGGCGCCGATTCGGCGACCGCGGTGCTCGGCACAACCCACAACGCGGCCATGGCCGCGGCGACAACCAGGACCCCGACCCGACCCAACCCGCGACGAAATGTCCTCATCGACCTCGACCCTTCTGGCTGACCTGCTTAAAAACACTGCCGTACCTATGACGGGTGTGAGAGTAACCGGGACCACATCGAATGGACAAGTATGAGTCAGATCACTGGCGCGAGGTGTCTATCCTCAGGGGATGGGACTCGAAGCCGGTGTCGACCGCGGCCGCCTGCCACGTGGCACCCACGGCATGGCGCCGGAGGCGGTGGCCCACTCGCAACGCATGCGGATGTATCTGGGGGTGCTGGAGGCGGTCGCCGAACGGGGTTACGCCGCAACGACTGTCGGCGACATCGTGGCTCGCGCCAACGTCTCGCGGCGCACCTTCTACGAGCTGTTCCGCGGCCGGGACGACTGCTTCGCCGAGGCCTTCGAGGCGGCCGTCGGGCTGGTGCTCGGCGAACTCGCCGGCAGCGTGCAGGCCACCCCGCGCAGCGAGTGGCGCGCACTCATCCGCACCACGCTGGAGACGTACCTGCACGTCCTGGCTGAGAACGGTATCTACGCCCGCGCGCTGCATATCGAATGCCTGGTGGCCGGGCCGGTCGTCGCCGAGCAGCGCCGTCAGATGAAAACGTTACTGGCGCACCGCATGCACGCGGCTTTTCGCATCGGTCGCGCCGAAGGCGATATCCCGGTGGACATTCCGGCGGAAATATTCGACGCACTCATCGGCGCGGTCGACGACCGTATTCGCGACTGCCTGGAAGGCCCTGGCGCCCAAGCGCTCCCCACCCTGAGTGCACATCTGTACCAGATCACCATGGCGCTGTTCGGCGTTCCGGAATGGGACGCCTAGCCGGGACCGCTGCCCTGCGCCGAATACAGGCTCACTTCGCCGTCCTCGCTCAGGAACGCATTGACCAGCATGATGCGCTGGGCCTGCAGATCGTCGGTGGCCGGCGCCTCGGTGGTGATCGAAATCTGCGGTATAGCTGCCCAGTTCACCACGTAACGCTCGGGCGGTCCGTTGTCGTCGGAGAGCCTGGCGAGGCGGAAGACCGACACGGTCTTGCGAACGATGAGCGTGCGCACGACCTCTCCGATTCGCTCGGGGTCTTCCAGCGCGAACATGAACCCGAAAGTGAGCTCGGGCGATGACACGTAGGCGGGCACGAACACCGAGGCTAGCGGATCGACCGAGACCGCGCAGCCGCCGCGCCGAACCGGTTGCTGATCATGCGCCCGCCCATCCTTGTCGGAGATACCGACGGTGCACTCATGTGACCGATCCGTAACGGACCATAACGATTTACAAGCGGCTTTAGGTTTCGTACACCATACTATTGCGCCGATTCGGCAACCGCGCTTTCCTGAAAGAGTCCCGATTATTCGGGCCGTCTTCCTCATCGCATCGTCGCGGATTTCCCGGTTTCTTTGCCGTGCTGGTGGACTATGGGGGTGACGTCCGAGCTCGGGACTGCGCCGGAGCCGAGGGGTGCCCCTCCCCGAAATCCCCCTCGGCCCTGGCGCATCCAGATCGGGATAGATACCGCAGGGGTGTACGCACATGCCGACCGAATACGCACGCGTCCGTATCGGGACAGAAGAACTGCCGCCACCCGCTGAACTCTTGCGCGCCTTCCGCGAACCCGACGATCCGAACCGGCGCCGGCACAGCGTGCTCAGTGCCGCCCGGCAGCTCGTCGAATGTCACGAGCGGCGGTACAAGGCCATCGAAGCGGCGCACGCGCCCGACGCCTCGCCGGGGCGGGTCGCGGCGTGCACCCAGCGGGTGGAGGACATCGACGGGCAGCGCGCCGAGTTGGTCGGGCAGATCGACGTGTGGGTGGCCGACAATGTCGAGCACCGCGGCGGCGCCTCGCTGCATACCGAGACGCTCGGCGCGGTGATCGATCGTATGGCGGCGAAATGGGTTGCGGCACAACGAGCTCTGCGCCGAGCACCGCAGCAGCGGGCACGCCCGGTGCAGGTGGACGGGGAAGCCCACCTGCAGTGGTGCAGGCTCGCCGAATTGACCGACGGTTACCGGGATCTGGTCACCGACGTCACCGAACACCGGCGCAGGCTGCCGGTGTGGTGATCAGCGGGTCTCGTCGACTCCCGGCTCGACCACCTCGGCGTCGACGAACTCCGTGTCGGTAGCGACCGGCGGCTTCGGCGCCGCGGGTGCCGGATCGTCGGGCTCGAGATCCACCTCCCGCCGCGCCTCGGCGGCATCGCGCCGAGCCGCGGCGGCGGCCTCGTTCATCTCGATCGCGTCGGTCACCCACTCACCGATCTCCTTGGTGACCTCCGCGACGGTGCCCGCGATGATGCTCGCGATATTGCCGACATGTTTGGCGCCCGAGGACGTCAATTCTTGAATGAGGTCCTTGTTGCTTTCGAATTTCCCGATCATTCACACGCCCACTTCGGTTGCCTTTCGCTGACGCATCACGATAACACCGGGAGACGGTTCGCTCTTGACCAAGCTGGGCGGCAGTGCAAGCTTGAAAATTTTCAGCCAGACCGAGCCGATCTGCTTGCTCAACGAGCCGGTGTTGTACGGGAGTCCGTACTTTTCACACAATGCGCGAACCTCCGGCGCGAGGTCCGGATAGCGGGCCGCCGGGATGTCCGGGAACAGGTGGTGTTCGATCTGGTGCGACAAATTGCCGGACATGATGTGGAACAGTTTGCTGCCGGTGATGTTGGCCGAGCCGAGCATCTGCCGGATGTACCACTCGCCGCGGGTCTCGTCGGCGGTCTCCTCTTCGGTGAACGTCTGTACGCCGGTGGGGAAGTGACCGCAGAAGATGATCGAGTACGCCCAGACGTTGCGGACCAGGTTCGCGGTGACGTTGCCGGCCAGCGTGCTGAGGAACAGCGGCCCGGTCAGCGCCGGGAAGATCAGGTAGTCCTTGAGCGCCTGCTTGCCCGCCTTGCGGAACTGGCCGGTGACGAGCCGCTTGATGTCGGACCACTTCCGCTTGCCGCGCACGATGTTCTCGACCTCGAGGTCGTGGGCCATCACGCCCCACTCGAACAGCATCATCAGCGCGAAGGCGTAGAGCGGCTGGCCGAGGCGCAGCACGTTCCAGGACTGGCTCTCGTCCATCCGCAGGATGGAGTAGCCGATGTCGCGGTCCTTGTTGTGGATGTTGGTGTAGGTGTGGTGGATGTAGTTGTGCGAGTGCTTCCACTGGTCCGCCGGGCAGACCGTATCCCATTCGAAGACACGGGAATTCAGGCCGGGCTCACGCATCCAGTCGTACTGGCCGTGCATGACGTTGTGGCCGATCTCCATGTTGTCCAGGATCTTCGACACGCTCAACGCGGCGACGGCGGCCAACCAGACCGGCGGCAGGAAGCCGAGGTACATCAGGCCGCGCCCGGCGATCTCGAAACCGCGCTGCGCCTTGATGATCGAGTAGAGGTATTCGCGGTCGCGGTCGCCGAGGTCGGCGACGACCTTGGCGCGCAGCTCGTCGAGCGCCTTGCCGAGTTCCTCGATCTGGTCCGGGCTCAGTACCAGCGGGCCGTCTTTGGTTTCGGTCAGGATTGTCATTCGATTAATCCTTTGCTCGGGTTCAGATGTCGATGTCGACGTCGCCAACAGGGGCGTTGATGCAGAGCTGGATGGGCTGATCCGGGTCACTGTCGGTCTCGCCGGTGCGCAGGTTGCGGGTGCAACCCGTGCGGCGAACCGCGGTGCAGGAGAAGCAGATTCCCATCCGGCAGCCGTACTCGGGGGTGAGACCGGCGGCCTCGGCCTGCTCGAGCAGGGGGGCGCCGCTGTTGTCCGCGGCGACACCGCTGGCCGAGAAGCGCACCGTGCCGAAGGCCTCGTCCGCGTCGACCGGGGTGAGCGAGAGGGTGAATTCCTCGGTGTGCAACCGATCGTCGAGCTGCTCGGCCTCGTAGATCTTGCGCACCGAGTCCATCAGCGACTGCGGGCCGCAGACGTAGGTGTGCGCGTCGGCGAACCACGGTGCCACCCGCTCCAATTCGTCGTAGTCGAAGTACCCGCTCGACTTCGCCGTCGCCACGTCGACCCACGGCGCCGAGGTGTCGACGCCGGTGGTGTCGGGCCGCCACGGATGCCGCAGCTCGATCCGGAAGTTCGAGTGCCGCTTCGCGATCGCATCGAGTTCCGCACGGTGCGGAACCACCTCGGGCGATTTCGCGTAGTGCAGGAAGACGACCTCACCCGGGTAGCCCTCGTCGGCCAGGGTGCGCAGCATCGACAGCACCGGCGTGATGCCGCTGCCGCCGCTGATCAGCAGCACCCGCTCCGGGCGCGGGTCGGCCAACCGGAAGACACCGGCGGCCTGTTCGAGATCGACCACCATGCCGGGTGTCGCGTTGCGGGCCAAGTACTGCGAGACCAGGCCCTCGGGGTGCGCCTTGACGGTCAGCTGGAGGTGCCTGCCCCGGCCGCCCGCCGGGTTCACCGGCGAATAGCAGCGCGTGTGGCGGACGCCGTTGATCACCACGCCGATCTGGACGTACTGCCCGGCGGCGTGGCCTTTCCATTGCCGGGTCGGGCGCAGCGTCAGGGTCACCGACCCCGGGACCGAACGGTCGACCCGGATGATCTCGGCGCGCATCTCCCGCGCGGTGAGGGTCGGGCGCACGAGTTCCAGATACCGGTCCAGCGGATGCGGCGTGGTCAGGGTCTGCACCAGGTTGATGAGATCCACCATTCGTTACTCCGTGCCTCTATGTCGGGGCTGTTCGACTTGCAGGAGCCGCGACGTTGCGTTCCAATTTCAGTGCACGTCTGTACACTCAACTAGTGTGACTGATGACCGGGGTCAGGTGTCAACCGGCAAAACATGTGACGCGAACAACATCTGGAGAAAAGACGAATGGTGAACGGATGTATGCTCACCGTGATGACTGAGCAGGCAGAAACCCGAGGCGAGCGCAAGGAGCGCACGCGACAGGCCCTACTGGACGGCACCCTCGCACTGGCTGCCGACCGTGGCTTCGCGGCGCTGAGCCTGCGTGAGATCGCCCGCTCGGCAGGCATCGTGCCGACCGCTTTCTACCGCCACTTCGCATCGCTGGACGACCTCGGCGCGCAGCTGGTCGACGACGGCATCACCGCGTTGCGCCTCGCGCTGCGCGAAGTACGGCGCAAACCGGATGCGAGCCTGTCCGACACGGTGCGGTTCGTCTTCGCTCAGGTGGAGCCGAAACGCGAACTGTTCGGCTTCCTCACCCGCGAACGCCACGGCGGGTCGGCGGCACTGCGCAAATCCATTGCGCTGGAACTGCAACTGATCGTCCGCGAACTCGTCGCCGACCTCTCCCGCATCCCGGCGCTGGATTCCTGGAGTCACGCGGATCTGGAGATCGCCGCCGACCTCCTGGTCGCGACGGTCACCGACGGCATCGTCGCCTACATCTCGGCGCTGCCCCGCGAACGAGACGCCATCATCGATCGCACCGTGCAGCAGATGCGCTTGATCTCGCTGGGCATGGGCGCATGGTGGCCGCCGAAGGAGCGGTAGTTCCGCTGGTGCGGGTCCGCTTGCCTGATCAGCGAGTCTTTCCGGCGCCGATCGCCAGCGCGACAAGGTCGCCGAGCGGAATGCCGACGCGACATGAAGGTGCTCCGTGAGACGCTGGCCAGCAAAGCCCCTTGGCGCTGAGCCACGCTCAGCGCCGTCAGTCCGTGGCTAGCCGAAGACCATGGTGTGGGCGCGGGCGGTGTCCATGTATTCGCGGACGCGGTGGATGCGGCCTTCGTGGAGTTCGAAGATGAAGCAGTAGTCGTTTTCGTAGGCGTTGCCGTTGGCGAGGGTGGCGCTCATGGTTTCTTCCACGATGACGCGGTCGCCTTCGGCGTAGAAGCCATGGAAGGTTAGTACGACGTCCTTGGCGAACATTTTGGCGAAGCCGTGGGCGAGGAAGTCGGCGATGGCGTCGCGGCCGATCATGTGGCTGGGGCCCTGCATGAAGACCGCGGTGGCGTTCTGCGGGGGTGCCAGCCACTCCGCGTCTTCGGTGAAGAACGCGGATATTTGCTCGAAATCGTGTGTGGCGAAGGCTTTCCAGGCGTTTTGGACGATGGTTTTGCTGTCCTGAGTCACCTGGTCAGCGTCGCGAAGATTCCGCCGTGACGCTGGCGGAAATCAGACGAGGTCACCCGGTGTCGCCGCCGACGACACCGGGCTCTCATTCAGAGTCGCGCGGCGAGCCGGGTGCCCTGATCGATGGCGCGCTTGGCGTCCAGCTCGGCGGCCAGTTCGGCGCCGCCGATGAGGTAGAGGTTCATGCCTGCGGCGCGCAGTTCGTCCTCCAGATCACGGACCGACTCCTGGCCCGCGCAGATGATCACGTTGTCGACCGGGATCAGTTGGGGGCGTTGGCGTTTCTCGCCGAAGCTGATGTGCAGGCCGTTGTCGTCGATGCGTTCATAGTTGACGCCGCCGATGTGGTCGACACCCTTGGCTTTGAGCGCGGCACGGTGCACCCAGCCGGTGGTCTTGCCGAGGTCCTTGCCGAACGGAGTCGTCTTGCGTTGCAAGAGAACGACTTCGCGAGCGGCCGGCGAAGGCTTCGGCTTGGTGAGCTGACCACGAACCTGCTCGTCGTCGGCGGTGACGCCCCACTCTTCCTTCCACTCGTCGAGCTTGAGCGTGGGATGCCCTTCGACGGTGAGGAATTCACTCACGTCGTAGCCGATGCCGCCAGCACCGATGACCGCCACGCGCTTGCCGACCGGGCGCTCCTCGCGGACCAGTTCGGCGTAGGACAGCACCATCGGGTGGTCGATACCGGGGATGTTCGGGATGCGCGGCTTCACGCCGGTGGCGAGCACCACCTCGTCATAACGGGCCTCGATGAGTTCCGCGGCGGTCACCCGCTTGTTCAAATGCACTGTCACGCCGGTGACTTCGAGCATCCGGCGGTAGTACCGGATCGACTCGTTGAACTCTTCCTTGCCCGGAATGCGACGCGCGATGTCGAACTGGCCGCCGATCTTGTCGTCGGCCTCGAACAGATCGACGTGGTGGCCGCGCTGGGCGAGGCTGACCGCCGCGGACAGCCCGGCCGGGCCCGCACCGACCACGGCGACGCGCTTGGTGCGCCGGGTGGGCAGCAGCTTCAGCTCGGTCTCGTGCCCGGCGCGCGGGTTCAGCAGGCAGGACACCGTCTTGTGCTGGAAAGCGTGGTCCAGGCAGGCCTGGTTGCAGGCGATGCAGGTGTTGATCTCGTCGACCCGGTCCTGCTTGGCCTTGTTGACCCACTCGGGATCGGTGAGGAACGGGCGCGCCAGCGAAACCAATTGCGCGTCACCGCGAGTCAGGATCTCCTCGGCGATCTCCGGCATGTTGATCCGGTTGGACGCACACACCGGAATGTTCACCTGCTTGGTGATTTTCGCGGTGAACTCGACGAAAGCCGCACGCGGCACCGAGGTCACGATGGTCGGGACGCGCGCCTCGTGCCAGCCGATGTCGGTGTTCAGGATGTCCGCACCCGCCGCTTCGAGTTCTTTTGCCAGCGCGACGATTTCGTCGAACGTCTGACCCTTCTCGACCAGCTCAGCCATGGAGAGCCGGAATACGATGATGAAGTTCGGGCCGACCGCGGCGCGGGTGCGGCGCACGATCTCCACCGCGAGTCGGCGCCGGTTCTCCGGCGACCCACCCCACTTGTCGGTGCGCTTGTTGGTGCGCGGCGCGAGGAACTGGTTGATGAAATAGCCCTCACCGCCCATGATTTCGCAGCCGTCGTACCCGGCGAACTGGGCCAGCTTCGCACAGCGCGCGTAGTCGTCGATGGTCTGCTCGACACCCTTGGCCGAGAGCTTGCGCGGCCGGAACGGGTTGATCGGCGCCTTGATCGACGAGGCGGAGACGCTGCCGGGCAGGTAGGAGTAGCGGCCCGCGTGCAGGATCTGGATGGCGATCTTGCCGCCCTCCTTGTGCACCGCCTTGGTGATCACCCGGTGCCGGTACGCCTCGGTCTTGTTGGTCAGCTTGTTGCCGAACGGCAGCAGCCAACCGGTGCGGTTGGGTGCGTAACCGCCGGTGATGATCAGGCCGACACCACCGCGGGCCCGCTCGGCGAAGTAGGCCGCCAGCTTGTTGGTGTCCCAGGCGCGGTCCTCCAGGCCGGTGTGCATCGACCCCATCACCACGCGATTGCGCAGGGTGGTGAAGCCGAGGTCGAGCGGCTCGAACAAATGGGGGAAGGCACTCATGCCTGTCTCACCTTTCTCCGGTCAATCGCCGCGCGGGGCTATCGCGGGCGGATGCAGGGCGTGCAGAACTTCGTCGCACCATTCGATGAACCCCGACTCCACGCGGACGCCCGCGCGTAAGACGAGGTACTGGTGCAGAGCCGTACCGGAGAGCTGATCCGGTGCCGGAAAGTCGCGTTTTTCGATAAGGCGATAGACGTCGAGGCGTTGGGCGTGCTCGTCGCGGTGCCGCGCGACCTCGGTGCGCAGCGCACCGATATCGCCGTAGGCGGCGGCGCGGATCTTGACCGCGAGCTCGTTGCGCGGGGTGTTGGTGTCGGACGGTTCGGCGATCCAGCGGGCCAGTTCGGCGCGGCCCGCCGCACTCACCGCGTAGACCTTCTTGTCCGGCCGGCCGTCCTGGGCCACCGACTCGCTGCTCAGCCAACCGGATTCCTCCATGCGCTTGAGCACGCGATAGATCTGCTGATGCGTCGCGCTCCAGAAGTACCCGATGGACTTGTCGAAGCGGCGCGCCAGCTCATACCCCGAGCCGGCCCGCTCGGTCAGCGATACCAGCAATGCATGCTCGAGGGCCATGCGGTCAGAGTAACCGTGACACCCAGTACTATGCAACTGAGTGCATACCCCGGGTTTCGTGTCGGGCGTTGACCCGGTTGTGCGGGCGGAATCGCATTAGGCTGCGCCGCATGGGCGAGCGAATCGTGTCGGAGCGCGGGTCGCGCATGCCAGGGCCGAGCGCCGGCGAGGTGCAGGCATGAGTGAGGTGGACGCGCGGGCGACGGTGGGGCAGGCCGCCGGGCGCGGGCAGGTGGCGGCATGGGGGCTGTGGGACTGGGGGTCGTCGGCGTTCAACGCGGTGATTCTCACGTTCGTGTTCTCCGTGTACCTGACCGACAAGGTCGGTGATGATCTGCCGGGCGGGATTTCGCCGAGTGCCTGGCTGGGGTGGGCGCTGGGGCTGGCCGGGCTGGTGGTGGCGGTGACCGCGCCGGTCAGCGGGCAACGGTTCGACGCGACCGCGAAACGTAAACGCTCCCTTGCTGTTTTGACCGCGCTCTGCATCGCGTCGATGACGCTGATGTTCTTCGTGCACGACGACTACCACTACCTGTGGCTCGGGCTGGTACTGCTCGGGCTGGGCTCCGCGTTCTTCGAGCTGGCCAGTGTGCCGTACAACGCGATGCTGCGTCAGGTGTCGACGCCCGCGACCGTCGGCCGGGTGTCCGGATTCGGTTGGGCGATGGGTTATTTCGGCGGCATCTTCCTGCTGCTGATCTGCTACTTCGGTTTCATCGCCGGCGAGGGCGACACGCGCGGACTGCTCGGTATACCGACCGATGACGGACTCAACATCCGGCTGGTCGCCATCGTGGCGGCGGTCTGGTTCGCCGCGTTCGCGCTGCCGGTGCTGTTCACCGTGCCCGAATTGCCGCGCACCGACGCCGATCCCGGCACGGCCAACGCAGGATTCTTCGCGTCGTACCGCATTTTGGCGCGCGACCTGCGCGAGCTGTGGGTGACCGATCGGCGCACCGCCACGTTCCTGATCGCCAGTGCGATATTCCGTGACGGCCTCGTGGGTGTGTTCACCTTCGGTGCGGTGCTTGCGGTTCGGGTATACGACATCGCGGACTCCGACGTGCTGCTGTTCGGCATCGCCGCCAATGTGGTTGCGGCGCTGGGCGCGATCGTCGCGGGCCGCTTCGACGACCGCGGCGGACCGAAGATGGTCATCGTGGTCTCGCTGGTCTCGATGATCATCTGCGGTCTCGCCCTGCTCGTCGTCTCCGGCCCGCTGATGTTCTGGATCTTCGGCCTGCTGCTCACCGTCTTCGTCGGCCCGGCCCAGTCGGCCGCCCGGTCCTTCCTCGCCCGGCTGGCCCCGCCCGGCCGCGAAGGTCAGTTCTTCGGCCTCTACACCACTACCGGCCGCGCCGTCTCCTTCTTGGCCCCCACCTTGTTCGGCCTCTTCGTCTGGCTCTTCGACGCCGACCGAGCGGGCATCATCGGCATCGTGCTCGTCCTCGTCCTCGGCCTGCTCGCCCTGCTCCCCGTTCGCTCCCCCGACCCCACCGAGATCGCCACTGCGCCCAAGATCGACCGGCTCACCTGAGCGGTCCCTCGTTCCCGGTGCCGTATAGGAGGGGTGCGTGTGGCAAAGGCGGATCGCATAGGCTCCTGGCGTGAGCTTGCCCTCCCCTACTTCTGAGAATCGCGCGGTCGTTACCGGCGCCTCCTCCGGCATCGGCATGGCGTTGGCCGCCGAACTCGCCGCGCGCGGGTATTCGTTGATCTTGGTTGCGCGGCGCGGTGAGGTGCTGACCGAGCTGGCGCAGCGGCTGACCCTGGCGCACGGGATCGCCGCCGAGGTGCGCGCGGTGGACCTCGCCGATCGGACGCAGCGTGCGGCGCTGGTCGAGGAGCTCTCGGCGCGCAATATCTCGATCCTGTGCAACAACGCGGGCATCGCGACGTTCGGAGCCGTCGCCGAGCTCGATCCGAGTTACGAGCGCGCACAGATGGAGCTGAATGCTGTTGCGGTGCACGACCTCACGCTTGCCGTGCTGCCGGGCATGATCGAACGCGGCAGTGGCGGCATCCTGATCAGCGGGTCGGCGGCGGGGAACATGCCGATTCCCAATAACGCCACGTACGCGGCGAGCAAGGCGTTCGCCAATACCTTCAGTGAGTCGTTGCGCGGCGAACTCAAGAGTTCCGGCATCAATGTCACGCTGCTCGCACCGGGCCCGGTGCGCACCGATGCGCCCGACCCGGCCGATGCGTCGATCGTCGACCGGCTGGTGCCCGACTTCATGTGGGTGTCCTCGGAATACACGGCGAAGGTGTCCATCGACGCGCTGGCCCGCAACAAGATGCGGGTGGTGCCCGGACTGATCAGCAAGGGGATGAGCGTGGCGGGCCAGTACGGTCCGCGCGCGGTCACCGCGCCGATCGCGGGTGCCTTCTATCGGAAGCTCGGCGGCTAGCGAGACGCACCTCACGACCGGGGTCAGGGATCCGTCAAGATCGGGCCTCCGGTCGTCAAGCAGCCGTAAGCTGGACGTTTGCCCCAGCGGAATCGGCGTAGTCCTGACAGCGGCCCCGCATACGGAATAGCGGGGGCGCACACAGGAGACACCGTGACGCTGCTGGAAATCTTCCCGTCGCTGAAGTCGGGAATGCCCTCTCGTCTCGACTCGGCCGTATGGCCGCGCGACACGCATTACGACGACGCGGGTCGCATCACCATCGGCGGGGTGGCGCTGGCCGACATCGCCGACCAGTACGGCACTCCGACCTACGTCCTCGACGAGCGCGAGGTCAGGGAGCGCTGCCGCGCCTACCGCAAAGCCTTCCCGGAGGCCGAGATCATCTACGCGGGTAAGGCCTTGATGATCCGCGCGGTCGCCAACTGGGTTTCCCAGGAGGGGCTGTCGGTGGACGTATGCTCGTCCGGCGAGCTGGCCATTGCCTTGGCCGCCGGGGTCGCCCCGCGCCGAATCATCATGCACGGCAACGGAAAATCGTTCGACGAACTGACCGCCGCGATCAAGGCCGGGGTCGGCCGGATCGTGGTCGACTCGCTGGCCGAGATCACGTTGCTCTCGGCGTTGGTCACCGACTCGCAGAATGTGCTGCTGCGCCTGTCCCCCGGCATCGACGTGCACGGACATCCCGCGGTGAAGACCGGCGTCACCGATCAGAAGTTCGGCTTCCCGCTCGGCGGCGATACGGCCGCGGAGGCGGTGGCGCGGATTCTGCGGCAGCCGAAACTGAACCTGGTCGGCTTCCACTGCCACCTCGGCTCGCAGATCTGCGACCCGGACTACTACGGCGAGGCCGTGCGCCGGGTGGTCGCCGAGATGGCGCGGGTCCGGCAAGACCACGGACACCTGCTGACCGAGCTCGACCTCGGCGGCGGGCACGCCGTCGCCTACCGCACCGGCGACCCCGAGATGAACCTCGGCGAACTCGCCGCGATCATCGAGGACGCATTGGACGCGGCCTGCGCACGGCAGCACTTCCCGCGCCCGCACATCTCGCTGGAGCCGGGCCGGGCCATCGTCGCGCACGCGGGCGTGACGCTGTACCGGGTGCTCTCGGTCAAGCACGTCGAGGGTGGACACACCTATGTGACCGTCGACGGCGGGATGAGCGACAACCCGCGCGTCGCGCTGTACGGCGCGCGCTACAGCGTTGTCGTCGCGAACCGGCACCCCACCTGCGCAAGCATGACCGCGACGGTGGCCGGCCGCTTCTGCGAGGCTGGCGACATCCTGGCGACCGACGTCCAGCTGCCGGTCGATCTGCGGCCTGGTGAGGTGCTCGCGGTGCCGTCCACCGGCGCGTACCACCACAGCCTGGCCTCCTCCTACAACAGCGTCGGCCGGCCGCCGATCGTCGCGGTGCGGCACGGGCAGTGCCGGGAGCTGGTGCGCCGGGAGACCATCGCCGACCTGATGTGCCGCGACGTCGGCTGCTGAGTCTCCCGCCGGACCGCGCGGCGTTTCGCTCGCCGCGCGGTCGGGCGCGTCAGCGATCCGTCAAGATCGGGTCGCGGGCGGTCAACGTTGCGCTAAGCGACTGCTCCCGGGCGGTTCGGCGGCGTAAGTCTTGGTAGGCCCCGCAGATGGAGAAAGCGGGGAGCGGATCAGGAGAGCACCCGTGACGCTAGTGGACTTCTTCTCGCCGATGTGGTCGGGAACTGCCGCGCACCTGGATTCCGCGGTATGGCCCAGCGATGCGAGGTACGACGGCGAGGGCCGGATTGTGGTCGGTGGGGTCGCGCTCGCCGACATCGCCGAGACGTACGGCACTGCCGCACGGGTGCTGGACGAGCGGGAAGTTCGACAGCGTTGCCGCGCGTATCGCAATACCTTTCCCGAGGCCGAGATCGCTTATGCCGCAACAGCGTTGCTGGTGGGCGCGGTGGCCGACTGGGTCACCGGCGAGGGGCTATCGGTGGTCGTGTGCTCGTCCGGTGAGTTGACCGCCGCGCTCACGGCCGGGGTCGATCCGAAACGAATCATTTTGCATGCCAACGGCTTATCCCGCGATACGCTGGAAATCGCGGTGACGCGGCGGGTCGGCAGGATTGTGTTGAGCTCGCTCGCCGAGATCGATCTGCTCACCGCGGTCGTCGCGGCCCGCCCGCAGCGGGTGCTGTTGCGCTTAGCTCCTGGCATCGAAGGAGACGCTGTCCACGAGGCGGACCGACCGGGCTTTCCGCTCGGTGAACCCGCCGCCGAGGCCGTGGCGCAGGTCTTGGCCGCGCCGATGCTCGATCTGATCGGCTTCCAGTGCCACCTCGGATCGCAGATCTACAACCCGGATCACTATGGCGAGGCGATTCGCCGGCTGGTCGCCGAGATGGCGGTGGTCCGGCACGATCACGACCGCATACTCACCGATCTCGACCTCGGCGGCGGGCACGCGATCGCCTACCGCAACGGTGACGCGGAGATGAACCTCGCCGAACTGTCCGCGATCATCGAGGACGCCCTCGACGCGGCCTGTGCCAGGCAGCACTTTCCGCGGCCGAAGGTCGTCCTCGAACCGGGGCGCGGGATCGTGGCGCGGGCCGGGGTGACGCTGTACCGGGTGTTGTCGGTCAAGCACAACGACGGCGGGCATGTCTCCGTCGTCATAGACAGCGAGACACGTACGCGGCTAGGCACTTTCGCTGGGACGGTGGTGGCGAATCGCCAGGCGACCGGCCCGCTGGTGAGTGCGACCGTCGCGGGGCGAGCGGGCGATGTCATCCTCGCTACCGACGTGCGGCTGCCCGCCGATCTGCGGCCCGGTGAGTTGCTGGCCGTGCCGTGCACCGGCGCGTATCAGCACGGTGCACCACGCACCCGCGTGATCGCGGTGCGCGAAGGGCACTACGCGCAACTCGTCCACCGTGAGCCCAGCCTGCTCGATCGCGACGCGAGCTGAACACGCCGCACGACTTTTGATCTCCCGCACACGGAATTGCATGCGATTCCGTGTGCGGGAAATCAAGGAGTGTGCGGCTTCAGCGCTTTCGGGTGCCGAAGATGCTGCGGCTGATCTCGCGGCCCGCGGCCGTGGCCGCCGAGCGCAGGAAGCTCTTGACCGCAGGGTTTTTCATGATGCGCTCGGCGGTGGAATCCTCGTCGGTCTTCGACGCCCGACCGGGGGCCGGGGCCGATTCCGGGCTCTGGTCCGCCGCAGCGACTTTCGCGGCGAGCAGCTCGTAGGCCGATTCGCGGTCGATGGTCTGGCCGTACTTGCTGTGCAGCGAGCTGGACAGTGCGCGCGACTTGATCGCGTCGTCGCCGATGGTGTCCATGAGTGAGCGGGGCGGCTGAATCCTGGTCCACGCCACCGGGGTCGGCGCGCCCTTCTCCGAAAGTACTGTCACCACAGCCTCACCGGTGCCCAGTGAGGTGAGCGCCTTCTCCAGGTCGTAGGTGCTGGTCTTGGGGTAGGTGCGCACCGTCTTGGACAGTGCCTTCTGATCGTCCGGAGTGAACGCGCGCAACGCGTGCTGGATGCGCGCACCCAGTTGGGAGAGCACCTGATTCGGGATGTCGGTGGGCAGCTGGGTGCAGAAGAACACGCCGACACCCTTGGAGCGGATCAGCTTCACGGTCTGCTCGACCTGGTCCAGGAACGCCTTCGACGCGTCCGCGAACAGCAGGTGCGCCTCGTCGAAGATGAAGACCAGCTTGGGCTTGTCCACGTCGCCCACCTCGGGCAGTGTCTGGAACAGATCCGCGAGCACCCACATCAGGAAGGTGGAGAACATCACCGGCCGCGCCGCCTGCGCGCCGAGCTCGAACAGTGTGATGACGCCCTGCCCGCCCGCGGTGCGCACCAGATCGCTCGGATCCAGTTCCGGCTCACCGAAGAAGGTGTCGCCGCCGTCGGCCTCCAGATTGACCAGCGACCGCAGGATCACGCCCGCGGTGGCCGCCGAAACCCCGCCGATGCCCTTGAGATCCTCCTTGCCCTCCGCGCTGGTGAGATGCGTGATCACCGCACGCAAGTCCTTGAGGTCCAGCAGCGCGAGGCCGTTCTTGTCCGCCCAGTGGAAGATCAGGCCGAGCGTGGATTCCTGAGTCTCGTTGAGCCCGAGCACTTTACTGAGCAGCACCGGGCCGAACGAGGTGATGGTGGCGCGAATGGGGACACCGATGCCGTTGGTGCCGAGCGAGACGAACTCGGTCGGGAAGCCCGTCGGTTTCCAGTCCTCGGCGCCGGTCTCGGCGGCGCGGGCGCTCAACTTGTCGTTGGCCGCGCCCGGCTGCGAGAGCCCCGACAAGTCGCCCTTGATGTCGGCGAGCACCACGGGAACGCCTGCGGCCGAGAGTTGTTCGGCGATGCCCTGCAAGGTCTTGGTCTTACCGGTGCCGGTCGCGCCTGCCACGAGGCCGTGCCGGTTCATGGTGCGCATCGGAATGCGCACCCGCGCCGCCGGATCCACCTCGCCGTCGACCACCACGGTGCCGAGCTCCAGTGCCACCCCGTCGAAGGCGTAGCCGGCCGCGATCTCCTGCGCGGCCGCCGACCCCGAGTCGGCCTTGCCCGTCGTAGTCGCGTCCGCCTTCTGGTCCGTCTTGCTCGCCGCAGCGGCGTCGGCCTTCTTCTGGTCGGCCTTGCTGGCAGCTTCGGCGGCGGCAGCGGCGGTCTCGTCGGCTTTGGCCGCTGCGCTCTCAGCCTTTGCCTTCGCCTTCACCTGCGCCCCGTCCGCACCCGCCTCCTGCTCGGCAAGCTCACGTTCGGCCGCTTCCGCAGCCGCAGCCGCCTCCGCCGCAACCCGCGCCGCCTCCTCAGCAGCCTTCCGCGCCGCAGCAGCTTTCTCCTGGGGGCTGGTCATCGCACGTCCTCCGTCTGGTCTGACTGGAACTGCATAACGCAGTGTTTGCTGTCGTACCGAAAACGCCTGTGCCGATCAGAATGAACTGTATCCCCGAGGGGCCCTCCAGAGGTCTCGCCTCCCTGCGACGGAGCGGACTTCTCCCTCGAAAGGCCCGTTCGCCCGCCGCCGCAGGCGCTGCAAAAACGACACAGCTAATGTTGCTGCCGTGTCAGATAAATACGTGGTGTGGATGGATTGCGAGATGACGGGCCTGCGCCTGGACAGCGACAAGCTGATCGAGGTGGCCGCACTCGTGACCGATAGCGACCTCAACATCCTCGGCGAGGGTGTGGACGTGGTGATCCACGCCGACGACGCGGCGCTGGCCGCCATGCCCGCGGTGGTCGTCGACATGCATGCGCGCTCCGGGCTGACCGAAGAGGTGCGCCGCTCCACGGTCACCATGGCCGAGGCCGAGCAGCTGGTGCTGGACTACATCCGCCAGTACGTGCCCACCCCGCGCACCGTGCCGCTGGCCGGTAACTCGATCGCGACCGACCGCGGCTTCATCGCCCGGGACATGCCCACGCTGGACGCCCACCTGCACTACCGGATGATCGACGTGAGCTCGATCAAGGAGTTGTGCCGTCGCTGGTACCCGCGCATCTACTTCGGTCAGCCGGAGAAGGGCCTGGCCCACCGGGCGCTGGCCGACATCAAGGAATCCATCCGCGAGCTGGAGTACTACCGCCGGACCGCGTTCGTCGCACCCCCCGGTCCGTCCACCACCGAGATCGCCGAGATCGCCGCCGAGATCGGCAGCGCCGCGGGACCCGCTGAATCGGCCCAGGTCAACGCCTCGCCGGAAACCGATTAGGGAGACGAAGGGGTGACACGCTAATATCGACGGCGCCGGTGTTCATCCGGTGATGGTGACCGTAGTTCAGTTGGTAGAGCACCAGGTTGTGATCCTGGCTGTCGCGGGTTCGAGTCCCGTCGGTCACCCTGAGAGGCCCGGGTTGGAGAGAAATCTCCAACCCGGGCTTTTTCATTTGCTCGGTGCCCGTGACAGCCGCACACCTTCTGATGAGTTGCACACCGACTTGCCGCGCTGACACGCGTGCGGATGTCACAACGTGTGCGGCTGCCGAGAAACGACGAACGGGCCACCAGCTACTGCTGATGGCCCGTTGACGTTGCCGCTCAACGCGGGTCGGCGTTACCCGCCTTCCACACCGGCCACGGGATGTTCCAGTCCCCCAAACCGTCCACGCCGGACAACGTTCCGCCGACGGTGTTCTTGATGATGGTGATGTCACCACGCTTGGCGTTCTGATACACCCACTGCGCGTTCGCCGGGCTCAGATTCAGGCAACCGTGGCTGGTATTGCTGTAACCCTGCTGCCCGACCGACCACGGCGCGGAGTGGAAGAAGATGCCGCTGTAGGAGATTCGCGTCGCGAAGTCGACCGGCGTCTTGTACCCGTCCGGTGAGTTCACCGCCACACCGTAGGTCGAGGAATCCATGATGATCTTCTCGTGCCGGTCGCTGACGATGTAGATGCCGTTGTCGGTGGGCGTGCTGTTCTTACCCATCGAGGTCGGCATGGTCCGGACGACCTCACCGTTCTTCTCGACCACCACCTGCTTGGTGTTGTCGTCCGCGGTGAAGATCACCGCATCGCCGATCGTGAAGTACGAATGGATGTTGTCCTGGCCGTACAGGCCGTCACCGAGATCACGGCCATACACGTTCACGTCGATGGTGACCTTCGTCCCCGGCGCCCAGAAGTTCTCGGGACGCCACCGGACCTCGCGATTGTTCACCCAGTAGAACGCGCCCTCCACCGGCGGCTCGGTAGTGATTT
The DNA here is from genome assembly GCF_900269665.1 of Nocardia suismassiliense. GTDB lineage: Bacteria > Actinomycetota > Actinomycetes > Mycobacteriales > Mycobacteriaceae > Nocardia > Nocardia suismassiliense. The sequence continues at coordinate 2,133,728 of NZ_LT985361.1, read as the reverse complement.
TGATCGCATCCTGGGCGGCCTTGCGGTCCGGAATCGTCTCGTCGAACTGGATCGCCACCGGCTGACCGACGCCGACCACCTCACCCTCGCCAGGCAGCAGATACGGCTTGGTCTGGCTGTCCGGGGAGCTGGTGGTGAAGCTCAGCGTGGTGGAGCTCGCGCCGCCGAGGCCGATCGCGTCCGCCTTCAAGCGGTAGACCTTGCCGTAACCGAGCACCTCGGTGGTCTCCCAGGACCGGCCGTCGGCGGCCAGCCTGCCGTTCACCGGCTTACCCTGCGCGTTCGTCAGCGTGACTCCGGTGAGCTTGCCGTCCTCGACCTGGAAGGCCAGCGGCACACCCGGCGAGACCCCCATCTCGCCGTCCTTGATCGGCGACAACAACTTCGGCTTGATCAGCTCGACCAGCGGGTTCCGGTCGATGGCGATCGACGACGAATCCGCCGAGTCCGACGAAGAGCACCCCGATAACACCAACGCGGCCACCGCGAATACGACGACAGGTGCGGTGATATGTCGTATCCACCGACGCCGACCATGACCAACGCTCATTCCAACCCCGTTTCAAGTCTCGGTGCATCAGAAGCACACCGATGGCTTCGGATCCCAACCGCCTACAGCTCAACCCGCCGTGCCTGCGGAACGGTCGAGACCACGTTCGGTCATTCTGCCAGTCCGAGACGCTCGCACCAACGCGAATCCCGCGCCGACACAGACGTGTTACACCGGATAGATCCGAACTGTCCGGTTCGGTGTTAACACCCGCGACCGAACCGTCATCACCCCCGCTCAGGAGGCGATTTCACATCTGCCGCCGCCACCTGTTAAGGTTTGTCCCGCACCGGAACACGGAGCAAGCGCCATTAGCTCAATTGGCAGAGCAGCTGACTCTTAATCAGCGGGTTCGGGGTTCGAGTCCCTGATGGCGCACATAATAGAAGCCCTGATAGCTCAACTATCAGGGCTTTCCTCATTTCACAGCACCGCCGCAGGTTGCGGCGGAACGGAAGTCTCGGCGTCATCCCGCACGCCTCCCGCAGTTGGGTAGTTGCCACCTCCGAACCACCACGCGAAGTCTCGTCGAGCGCGGTGCCATCCTCGCTGAGGTGGGCTCCTGAGCCCCCGCACTGGTCGCGTCTAGTCGCGGCGGACCATTCGGGCCACCGGGATGAGTAGCAGGAGGGCGCCGGCTGCGAGTAGTGCGAACGCGAGCCGGAAGCCGCCGGTTCCGTCGCGCAGCGCCCCGACGATGATCGGTGCCGCTGCGGCGGCGGCATAGCCGAGGAAGAAGGCCATTACGCTGTACTGGCCCGCCTCGGCGACGTCGCGACTCATGGAGACCGGGACCGTGAGTACCAGCGTGAACAGTCCGCCGTGGCCGATGCCGAGCGCGACGATCCACAGCCAGGTGGCCGAGGCGGGACTCAGCGCCAGTCCGAGGAAACCGACGGCGGTCAGCGTCACGGTCACACTGAGGCCGATGCGCTTGTCTCTGCGCTCGCCGAGTAGTGCCGGTACTGCCAGCATGGCGACGACCTGGATCGAGATCAGTGCGGTGAGTAGGTAACCCGCCTCGGCTGCGGGGTAGCCGCTGTCATGCAACAGTGGTGCGACCCAAGCCAATTCGCAGTAGTAGAGCGCCGAGTTACCCGCCGCCAGCAGCGTGATCATCCACGCGGTGCCACTGCGCCACGGCAGACCGGTTGTCGCTGGCCCCTGCGGCCCGGACACCGCACCGAGCCCCAGCGCCGTCCGCGCCGCCGACCACAGCACCGCACCAGCGATGGCGAGTACGGTCCACGACGCGAGCGCGCCGGGCCAGGAGTTCAGCGCGTCGGCCAGCGGGGCGCTGATACCGGCCGCGATCGCGCCGCCCAAGCCCAATCCCGCGGTGTAGATACCGGTCACCAGGCCGGCATGGTCGGCGAACCGCGACTTCACGACCGCGGGTAGCAGCGTCTGCGCGATCGCGATGCCACCGCCGACCGCGGCCGCACAGCTGAGCTGAAGCCAAGTGGTGGCACTGAAACCCCGTGCGGCGGTGGCGATCCCGACCACGATCAAGCCGATCAGCACGCCATTTTGCAGGCCCCACCGACGGCCTACTGCGGCGGCGAGGGGCGCGCACAATCCCATCGCGAGGGTGGGGACGGTGGTCAGCAGGGCGATCCCGGTCGAGGACAAGCCGAGGTCGGCGCGAATCCGATCGACGAGCGGGGACACCGCGGCGATCGCCGGGCGCAGATTGGCCGCCGCGACGAACAGCGCCAGCGCCGCAAACGCCAGTGCCACACGATCTTTCGCGGTGGGAACGGGATGGTCTCGAAGAGCAGCCATGACAAACCTTAATCTCGGACATTTTGTGTCCAAGTTATAACACAGTCTCGGATAGTTGTTGTCCGAGATAAGCTGACGGCATGAAGATGTCCATAGGTGTCGAATGGGCCATGCACTGCTGCATTTCGCTCGGCCAGGCCCTCGCTCCGATCCCCGCCGCACGACTGGCCGAGCTGCACGGCGTCCCCACGGCCTATCTCGCCAAACATCTTCAAGCGCTGTCGCGGGCCGGCATCGTGCGATCGGTGCCGGGGCCCACCGGTGGCTATGTGCTGACCCGTGCCGCCGCGAACATCACCATGTTGCAGGTGGTCGAAGCGGTGGACGGAGCCGAACCAGCCTTTCGCTGCACCGAGATTCGGCAGAACGGGCCACTCGGCTTACCGGCGAAAAGCTGCCGCACGCGTTGCGCGGTCATGCGTGCCATGACCACCGCCGACAACGCGTGGCGCACCGCCCTCGCCGCCATCACCATCGCCGATCTCGCCACCAGCATCGACGCAGACAGCGAAGGCACCGCGCTCGACGAACTGCGCGAGTGGTTGAACGCGGGAAGTCGATAACTGCCCTCCAGCCTCTCGCTCGAGCCCGGTCCACCGCGAGCAGTTCCGCGAAAGCCCGACCGCGGTCATCCGTCCGCTACCCGTTGATCCCCCACCGCAGCCGACGGTCCGGGTCTGTGGTTTGGCGGAGGAGTTGCAACCGGGGGAAGTTGTGTGCGAAGCAACGCAGCACCGTGTCGGCGGGTTGCACGTGGTTGAGGTATCCGCCGACGGAGAAGGGGGCTACGGCGCGGTTTGCGCTGAGGATCCAGTTATGGGCTTCATCGACCGGGTCGGGGGTCCGGACTACCCACTCCAATGCTGCGGCGTGCGCACGCCAGGGGAAGGCTGTGGCATCGGCAGCGGTCTCCTGGATGGCGCCGTCGAGCGGTTCGGCCACAACCAGACCCGATCCGCCACTGGCCGAACGGGCGGTGATGACATCGACGATGGTGTCGACAGCGGCCGGCGAAAGCTGGGCGACGACGTCGGAGCCGGCGACCCTGATCGATCCCGGACGCGGCCGCCCACTGTCGAGGTCGTGTACGGCGGCCAAGTGGTCCAGCGTGCGGTGGTCCGCGGCGGACGGCTCGACGCCGGCCGCGGCGCTCAGGCCGGCGGCCGCCGCGGCACCGGTACCTGCCGGGCACACCATCCGGACCAGACATCGAAGGCCGTCGTCCGCCGAGATGAGGACGCTGGCATACACGCCACGATCGGCCGTGGGCATCCACTGCGCCCAGCCGTTGAGCACGCGGGCTGCCTTGTCACCCGGAAATGTCAGTCGCACCATGTCTTTCGCCGTCGCGGGGATGGTGCGATAGGTCAAGGAGGTGAGGATGCCGGTAGTGCCGCCCGCACCGCGCAGTGCCCAGAACAGATCCGGCGCGGTGGTCGCGTCGGCTCGTATCGTGTCGCCGTTCGGCAGCACGAGTTCGGCCGCGACCAGCCGGTCGCAGGTCATCCCGTAGCGGCGCGCCTCGGCCCCGAGACCGCCGCCGACCGTCAGGCCTGCAAGCCCCACGCCCGCACAGACGCCGATCGGCAGTGCCAGGCCCGACTCGGCCAGCTCGGTCACCGCCGCGAGACTGCTCACCCCGGCACCGACAGTGACCTGGTCATTGTCGACATTGATGTGGTCGAGCGCCCGGACGTCGATCACCAGTGCACCGTTGGAGGCGGACGCGCCGACAAACGAGTGCCCACCCGATCTGGCGGCGATGGGCAGTCCGTGGTCGCGCGCGAAAAACACCGCCGCCTGTACATCCTGCGGCTGCGCCACCTTGACCACTCCGAGCGGTGCGTTCCCGTCGAACCGCCGGTCGAAAAGCGCTTTCGCCGCACCGTATTCGCGGTCCTCAGGCAGCACGAGCGTGCCACGCAATCGACTGCGCAAGCCGGTCCACGCGGTGGAATCCACGGTTGCCGCCGCAGTCCCCGAGCACAGCGTTGCCGCAGCCGCGGCTGCCACGAGACCACCAGCCCCACGGATCAGCGAGCGACGCGAAAATCCGGGTGCGGTGAGACCTGCCTCCGCGGAGTCAGCCGTCAGTGTCACGCTGCCCGGCCCTTCGTCCCCGGGTGCAGTCCAGCAACCAGCGAAGGCAGAGCACCTATCAACGCAACGAGCACAGTTTGTCCTCCTAGTTGCAACCGATCCCGAGACCGTCCGACGACAGCGAAGACTGACGCGACGGCCGGTGCCTCGTTGTTCGAACAGAGATGATTCGGTGCGACGACACCTGTGGATGGACCGCGACTGCCCACGGCTACCCGACCGGCCACAAGCCGGTGGCCGATACCTCGCCGACCGCCACGCGGCCGCGGTTTCGCCGAGGAGACATGCACTCCGCCACAACAGCGGAGCCGACGGGTCGATGCGCGGCTTGTCGGAGCCGAAAGGCAGATTGGCGAAGTCAATTCCGGATGCCGGTGGTGGCGATTTTGTTTCGCATGTTGTCAAATCCGCCACTCGCCCAATCGAATCAACACCGGCAGGCTGGCTCACAGTAGCCGAGGTCGCGGCCCTTCGAACTGGGCCCGCATGCAAAGACGTTCGGTGGAAAAGGGGGTTCAAGGAATGCCTGGGTTCGAAGTCGAGATCGACGATCTACGCCGTTCCGCGGCGGCAGCGATCGCCGCGTCCGGCGAGGCGAAGAAAATCAACCTCGCCGCCACGGCCACCTCGATGGCGCGCGCATTGCCAGGATCGAGGTCTGCGGCACTGGTGAGCCCGCTGCATGAGCACTGGCAGTCGCGGATCGAGCAATGGGCGACCGATATCCACCGACTCGGACACACGGTGACCGCCGCCGCGAATCTGTACGCGGGCAATGAACAGGAAGCCGAAGACGCACTCGCGGTGACCTGGGAAACGGGCATACCGTGGTGAGCTTCGGCGAGATCAGGGATTGGAACGCGGATGCGATCGAAGAAGCGGGTCGCAGTGTGCGCGACCGCAAACAAGAACTGCTCGGACTAGCCGACGAGTTGAGATCGGCGGCGCTCTCGCGACGGTGGCACGGCGACGCCGCCGACGCCGCCAAAAAGGCCATCGACGCGCTGAACGACCGAGCCGAACACCTCGTCGCCGAGGTCAGCTCGATACAGCGTGCGTTCTTCGCTGCTTCCGACGAGGTGCGAGCATTACGGCAGCGGGTATTGGACGTGGACGCGTTCGCCGACAGTCGCCAGTTCGCTGTCATGCCAGACGGCGCAGTCGTCGATCGGTCGCCCGATACCCCGGTAGACGCAACCCGCGACTTCGCGCAAGTGCAGTTGAAATTGGCGGTAAGTCAAATCGTCCAGCAGGCAACCGACACCGATGACATCCTCGCCACAGCCATGGGCGCCGCGATCAATGCGACGGTCTCCGATTATGGCGCAACCTCGCTCGCCGAAGCCGACCAGAACGTCCAGAACCGACCGAGCCTGGCGCAGATACTCCGGGACTACCAGGTCAGCCCGGATCCCCGCGGTATCACGGATTACCCCCGCGATCCGATGGTGCGATACCTGGCAGAGCTGCTGGGCAAAACGAAGGCGTTCCAGGTCACCGTTACCGAAGCCGAGATGCTCGAAAAAATGTCGCTGACCAGCCAGCAACAGTTCCTGCAGATGAGGGAGTACGCGTTCGCGGAGGCCGACAAACGATTCCCGGACCATGGCCAAGAAGACAACCACAACGATGCGTTCCGGCACGCCTACTGGAACGCGCTGATGGTTGGTGTGCGGGGTGCGGAATGGGCGCAGCGATTCGCCACCGCACATGAGGCCCTCCCTGGCAACCCGAAGGAGCGAGAGGCGATGGATCTGTACAACAACGAGGTAGGGCGCAAGATCGCGCTGGCCAATCCGGGGACAGATCCAGAACGGCTCGCCGGGCTTGTCGAAGACGCCGTACGAAAAGGCGACACCGTAGTGATCGCTCGTTCCGGCGATCTCGAGTTCAGCGACCGCGTACCTGCGGGCGCAATCGGAGCTCCGTCGCCCGGACCGGACGAGCCGGTGGTGCAGGCGGAGAAGCCGGTGGTCCCCAACCCCCCTAAACCCGGAATCGGATCGGCCACCGATTGGTGGTGACCTTTATTTGTAGCAGCGCCCACGACCCGATTTCAGCGCGGCGCACCGCCGGTTCCGTCGGCATCAGCGCCACAGGTGCTAACCGGTGGCGAAGGTGGGGTCGGGCGGGATCCAACGGCTGCTGCGTGAGGCTGCGGACGCGAATCCGAAGTCGTGTTTGAGTTCTTCGGGGATGGCGTATTGCATGACACGACCTCGGGTGAGGGAGCTGAGTTCGAACCAGGTGGTGAGGTGGCCGAGGCGGTCGAGGGCCCATTCGCCCAGGGGGGAACTGTCTTCGATGGTTTCGAGGATGCCGAGTAGGGCGGGGACGGTTTTGATGGCGGTGTCCCAGGCGGTGCGGGGTACTTCGAGCCAGTCGGCGCAGGTGTCGCCGATGAGGTAGCGGATGAGGGCGGAGACGACGGGGTCGAAGAGGGTGCCGGGGACGACTTCTTCGTAGAGGTCGATGAGTTGGCGGGTGAGGTTTACGCCTTCCTGGCTCGGTCCCATGTGTCGAATCATGTAGAGGTCCAGGAATTCTCGGGCGGACTCGATGTCTTTCGGTGCGTGTTCCTGGTCGACGCCGAGCATCGCGCCGACCACCCGCCAGGCGTAGAAGTAGGCTTCGGCGCCGTCGATGCTCATGTGGATGTTCAAGCGGTGCAGGCTGTCCAGGACCAGCATCGAGAAGAGCAGCTGGCCGCCGATCATGTCCTCCTGGCAGATCGGTGTCCCCCATTTGGCTGTGTCCCAGCGGTTTTCGCGGGAGAGGTGGTGGCGGATCGCGGCGTGCAGCAACCGCACCTTCTGCACGGCGGGAATGAAACGGCTACCGGCTTCGAAGGCGTCGGGCTGCATCAGGTAGACGGTGAACTGTCCGGTCTCGGCCATCCGTTTGGACGGATACTCCAGGGAGTGGGTGGCCGACAACAGCTTTGCGACCTGCGGGATGACGTAACAGGCGGGCATGGCGGCGAAGGACAGCGCGGTGGAGATGTGCACGTTGTTGTCGATGAAGAACAGCCTGGCCTTCTCCATCTCGTCCCAGTCCACCCAGGCGGGCGGGGCGGCGGTCGTGTGCAGGTACTCGCGGGCGACCTCGGGCAGGTCGTCGGGCAGCGGCGAACCGGCGGTGGAGACGTAGCGCATGAGGGTGTTGAACTTGCCCACCTCCCCGCGCTCGAACAGGGTGGCCACGGTGGCATCGGCGAGTTCGTCACCGTGCAGGCGCAGCGCGTCCATCGACGTTTGTGTCTGATTCATCGAGACTCCTTGTGTCGGTGGCTAAATGGTGCGGTCAGTAGCGGCGCGTGGTGGCGGCGGTGGCCAGTTCGGTCAGCGCGCGGGCGGCGGCTGCGGGCACGTCGGCCAGGGCGTGCGTGGCCTCCGCAACTCGGTCGGTGATCATCTGCTCGATGCGGGCGGGTGCGCCGACCTGGGTCATCAGGTCGCGCACTTCGCTCAGGACGGCGTCGTCGGGTTCGCCGTGCTCCAGCAGCCGGGTCAGCTGTTCGCGCTGTGGGCGGTCGACCGCCTGCCAGGTTTCGGCGAGCAGGGCGGTGGGGCGGCGGGCGCGCAGATCGTCGAGATTCGCCTTTCCGGTACGGGCTTGATCGCCGAAGAGTCCGAGCAGGTCGTCGCGCAGCTGGAAGGCTTCGCCCAGCGGTAAGCCGTACGCGGAGAACGCTTTCCGCAGCGCGTCACTCGCGCCGCCGAGCGCACCACCGATGAGCAGCGGTTGTTCGACGGTGTATTTGGCCGTCTTGTACCGGACCACCTTCAGCGACTCGGCCACATCCGGAACGGCACCGGTGCAAAGGATTTCGAGGCACTCACCGGCGATCAGTTCCCGCGCCAGCACCGCCCACAGCGGGCGCGCCCGCGACAGATAGGCCGCGGGCAGCCCACTGGTCACGAACAATTGCCCGGCCAACGCCATCAGCAGATCCCCGACCAGCATGGCGAGTGCCTTACCGGTCTGCGCGAATTCCGGTGCACGGTGCGGCGGTTCGTGCAGGGCGATCTGCGCGGTGGGCAAACCGTGCCGCAGCGGGCTGTCATCGATGATGTCGTCGTGCACGCTCGCCGCCGCGTGCACCAATTCCAGTGCCGCCGCGGCCCGGACGAAGGCGTTACTGTCCGGTTGCCCGGCCGCGCGCCAACCCCAGTAGCAGAACGCCGCCCGCAGCCGTTTCCCCTGCCCACTCGCCGCTACCAGCTGGTCGGCCACCGGACGTAGTCGCGGATCGATGGCGAGCAGCTGGTCGCGTTCCTGTCCGACGAACTCCTCGAGGATGTCGTCGACGCGAGCCTTGAAAGCGCAGGCGTCGTGCCGATCAGGGCGCACCGGAACCGGTTTCGCGCGCGACGACATGCTGCGCGAGGATCTCGAGGTGCGCGGGCGGCAGCAGCGAGGTCCGGTCCAGCGCCAGCCGTCCACGCGCTTTCAGATCGCTCTCCGCCTCGCCGGCCATGCCGGTCAAGTCGGACCGCCGTAGAAATCCCAGTGCTCGATTCACCACCGGGCCTACCCGGCTGAGCGCCAGATCCGCCAGACCCGCCGCCAGGAGTACCGCGTCCTCACCTCGGGATCCGCGCTGATTCGACCTCTGCGACATGCGATCACGCTCCTGTCCACCCGAACGGCACCCACACCGCGACCCGGAAACGCTGAACAGGTCCGGCACCGTCAGTGTCGCAGCGGCGACCTGGTGACATGCCGAAAATTCGCAGGACAACCAGTTGTCCTCTTGAATGTCGGCTCTGCACATGGTCTTCGGCGCAACACTTCAGCGCCGGGGTTTTCAGCGGGGAGTTCGGCCCACACAGACCAATCGCCGCTCGTCGTACCACCCATCCTCCGCACAGCGGAACTGATACGTCGCCATGGGTTGAGTTCGGGAGCTCACGCACCGATAGAACACGGCTCGGTCGGCCGGATCGACGTAATGCCCCGCACTCTTGCCGTCGCAGAAGTCCGAACGCGCCTCGATCGGCACCACCGCGTACTGCCGAGCGGCGACATCGCGCCCGGTCCCCTCGGGCAGATCCACCGCGGCCATGGTGCCTAGCGTCATGGCTGCGACGCCGAGGGGTGGCAGCACCGCGAGCACGGTCCCAGCGGCAAGGACGCCGGTGCGGCACGCCAGGCTGTTCGATTTCATGGACGGCGGTTCCCTGTCTCCCCGGTCACGAGGCATCGGCGGCTAGCGGCTCACCTGTATTCGGTCCCGCAGACCGACCGGATCGGATCTTCCGACGGAAATGCCGTGATCTGGCCGTTTTCCGCGATGTCTCACCGGTCTCAATCCGGACGAACATCCCGGTCCGGCAGCAGATGTCCGGTTTGTTAGCCGAAAACTTCTGTGACGTGTCGCACATTCGGTTTAGCAGCAAACTCCCTGCTTAGGTAACGGTTCGGCAACTACCAGGGAGGTGTTCCAAGATCGGTAGCACCTCTCATTCACAACTCGTTTACCGTACGTTCACCTAGCGTGACCATTCTGCGATCAGGTCATAAAGCGACCTGGAGTTTGGTTACACCGAGGAGTTGTTCACACACATTCGGAAAACGACCGCAACGGCAGGCCCCAAGCCAGCCGCGGTCGGCGGATCGGGATCCGGCAATGGACCCGCTAACCCCAACCTTCCGCCGAATGGGCGCGCCGAGAGGCCGTCTTTCTCTCCGCATCGAGGATGCGGAGTCCCGCGCGACATCGCGGCCGGGCTCGCAGTGAGCGCCCCGGCACCGCACCACTGAACCGTCGCGTTCCGGGGACCACAGCGTCCCCCACAACAAAACCCGACAACAGCACACAGCCGTACCGGCGAGCGCCCACCGCGTGCCCGCCTTGGATCCGTGCTGCCTGCGCGCGCCCGGATCGACACTTTCCCCGACAAAGGAACCGATTTCGTAATGCCTGACAGACGCTTCTTCCCGCTCCGCCGCTCGACGCTTCGCGAGGGCATGACCTTTGCCATCGCCGCCGCAGGCGTCGTGGCCGTTGCCGCCTCCTCCGCGGTCTCGGTGGCCGACGACAGCGTCCCGTCCCGCATCGCGATGGTCGCCGAGCAGCACCCGGCCGCCGAGCCCGTCGCCGCCCCCGCACCCATGCCCGCGCCGCTGCCGATCCCGATCCCCGTGCCCGAGCCGATCCCGGCGCCGCTGCCCGCACCGGCCCCCAGCTACCCGGACAACCTCGACGGCTGGATCCGCCAGGCCCTCGACGTCATGGCGGCCAACAACATCCCCGGCAGCTACGACGGCATCTTCCGCAACGTGATGCGCGAGTCGACGGGTAACCCGCAGGCGATCAACCTGTGGGACTCCAACGCCGCCGCGGGCATCCCGTCCAAGGGCCTGCTCCAGGTGATCGACCCGACCTTCAGCGCATACCACGTCGAGGGCACCTCCTGGGACATCTACGACCCGGTCGCCAACATCGTCGCCGCCTGCAACTACGCGGCGCGCACGTACGGCTCGATGGACAACGTCAACGGCGCGTACTGACCCACGCGGCAACGACGCCATCCTGTCCGGCCGCGCAACGATCGCTTGGCCACGCAGCGACCTTGGCCAAGCAGCGACGCGTGGCCAGGCAACGACGACGCCTCCCCGCCCGACCGCGGGGAGGCGTCGTCGCAGCTCGCCCCGCCTCCGGGATAGGGTCGTGCACCACCGACCTTTGGACTTCCGCGATGACCGATTACGCGCACAGCGACACGGCGGCCAAGAGCCGCGCCGAGAAGGCCCGGCGGCTCGCGAGCTACGTCTGGCACCTGGGTATCACCGGACCCGAACTGCTGGCGATGCCCGCGGCGACCCGGCGCAAGCTCGCCAGGGCGGCCGACACGAACCCACCGAGCACCGAGGAGACCTGGGCGACGGTGGCGCAGTTGCTGACGGAGAAGGACGACTGGGCCGCCCGGCACCCCGGCCATCCGGCGGCGCGGCGCGAGCACAGCGACGACAAGCTGCTGTGGGTGAAGCCGCCGATCACACCCTGGTCGTGATTCCTTGCCGGACACCGGTTTCGGCGTCCGCACCGGCCCGTTCGGTAGCATGATGGCAATGCACCCGCCGTCAAAGGTGACGCGATGACCGAGCGCAAACCAGCGAAACTGGACTTCGAATCGTGGATCGACAAGCAGATCCGCGAGGCAACAGCACGCGGTGAATTCGAGAATCTGCCCGGTGCGGGCAAACCGATTCCGCGCGGCAGCGACGACGAGAACTGGTGGCTGAAGGGCTACCTCCGTAAAGAAGGAGTGAGCGGCGACGCGCTCCTGCCACCGTCGCTGCTGCTGCGCCGGGATATCGAACGACTGCCCGAGACTGTGCGCGACCTGAACTCCGAGCGCGAGGTCCGCGAGACCGTGCGTGAGCTCAACAAGCGAGTGGTCGACTGGCTGCGCCTGCCGCACGGGCCTTACGTCCGCATCGCCCCGGTCGATACCGAGGAGATCATCGAGCAATGGCGGGCCGAGCGTCGGCCGAAGCGATCAGCGGGCACTTCCGCGAGCATCCCCTCGTCAGTCACTCGCACCAACACCACCTCGTGGTGGCGCCGCTTGTTCCGCAACCCCAACGCCGCGCCGAACAACTGATCTCACAGCCCGCCCGAGCCGCCACTGCCCCGAGCTGGTTGCGCCGACCCAGCAGCGGTCACTGAGCGACCGTTTCAAGATCAGGGGGAACTAAGGTAGGTCGCTTCTCGGGAAACACCGGCCTCAGTTCCCCCTGATCTTGGAAGCACTCAGGCGCCTACGGCGGAGTGGGTTTCCTCTACTGCGACAAGTACTTTGTCGGACAGGGACTGGAGGGCGCGGGCTTCTTCGGGGGTGATGCAGTCGATGAAGACCTCACGCACCAGCCGGACGTGGTTCGGGGCAGCGTGTTCGAGTAACCGGCGGCCTTCGGCCGTGAGCTTGACCAGCACCCCGCGCGCATCCTCCGCCACCGGCTGCCGATCGACGAGCCCGCGCGCGTCCATGCGGGCGAGATGCTTGGACAACCTGCTCTTCTCCCAGCAGACCTCGGCCGCGAGATCCTTGGCCCGCAGGCAGTCACCCGGTGCGGCCGAGAGGGCGACCATCAGTTCGTAGTCCGCCGCGGACAGCCCGTCCCGGGTCAATCCCTCCGCGATCGCCGCGTCCAGCCGCTGGCGCAGGCGGATGTAGGCCGACCACGTCGCCTGCTCGTCGTCACTCAGCCACTCCATGGGAATGAAGTCTACTCACATTTGGTTGACATGGACACCAAATCCCCCAGGAGGTTTCGATGCCCGCCATCACCGTCCCCGACCTCATGATCCTGCCGCGCCTGCCCCAGCCCACCGACACCATGCGCGAACGTCCGGTGCGCGCCGTGGTCAGCGCGCCGAAACAGCGCGAGGGTGCGGGGTTCGAGGTCCGCAGGCCCTTCCCGAGCGTGGACCTGCGCACCGCCGACCCGTTCATCCTGCTCGACCAGATGGGTCCGGTCGCCTACGAGCCGCACGAGGCGAAGGGCGCGCCGTGGCATCCACACCGCGGTTTCGAGACCGTCACCTATGTCATGGACGGCGCCATGGTCCACCACGACTCCAACGGCGGCGGTGGCGTGATCGGCGAGGGCGATACGCAGTGGATGACCGCGGGCTCCGGCATCCTGCACGACGAGCTGCCCACCGAGCAGCTGGTCATGACGGGCGGCTGGTTCCACGGCATCCAACTGTGGGTGAACCTGCCGCGCGCGCTCAAGTTCGCCGCACCGCGCTACCAGGATCTGCGCGCCGGTGAGCTGACCCTGGTCAGTTCGCACGACGGCGGCGCACTGGTCCGGCTCATCGCGGGTTCGGTCGGCGGATTCGACGGCCCCGGCTCGACCTACACCCCGATCGCCTACGCGCACGCCTCGATCAGCCCCGGCGGACAGCTGGAAACGCCGTGGCCGCAACACTTCACGGCGATGGCGTACGTGCTGTCCGGCAGCGGCACCGTCGGTGCCGAACGCAGGCCACTGCGCGAGGGACAGCTGGCCGTCTTCGGTCCCGGCGACGCGATCACGGTGAGTGCCGATGCGCACCAACACAATCGGAGCGGCGACCTCGAGGTGTTGTTGCTCGGCGGCCGGCCGATCAAAGAACCCGTTGTGCAATACGGGCCGTTCGTAATGAACACTCGCGCCGAAATCATCCAGGCCATGGACGACTACCAGGCAGGACGCATGGGAAACATCCCCGCCGAGCACGTGGCGGGCCATCCCCTAATGCCCTAGTTCTCGGCCGACGCGGTTGACAAGCGGGCGAGGCGTCACAACAGTGGATGCGGCGTCCGGTCGGACGCCTATCCATCGCAGCAACTATTTAGAGGAATACATGAACGTTCGCCGGCTTACCCTCAGCGCTGCCGTCGCGGGACTGACCCTCCTTGCGGCGCCGACCGCGCTGGCTCAGCCTCCCTCAGGTTCCTCCGGAACCGGATCGTCGGCCGTCGACACCGGCTCGGCCGCAACCGGTTCGGCTGGTCTGACGCAGACCGGTTCGGCCGGCGGTGCCTTCGCCAACTGTGAAGACGCCAAGCGCGCCAACCGGGCGCCACTGTTTCGTGGCGAACCGGGCTACGGCCCGCACCTGGATCCGGACGGTGACGGGTTCGCCTGCCCCACGGTCTGATACCCGTGAACCAAGAACACCCGGTGTGCCAGGCACACCGGGTGTTCTGCTGTTCGGCGCCGACTCAGCGGAAGATCTTGACCAGCACCAGCCCGACCACCACGACGGCCGCACCGATCAGGCTGTACTTCACCTTGGGCTCGTTCAGCTTCCGCAGCACGATCTGCTTGCTGTCGCTCGCGATCCGCTGCGGATCCGCGCGCACCGCGAGTTCGTCGAGCGTGCTCGCCAGCCGCGTGCGCGCGGCCTCGATCTCCTGCTCGATCCGCTCGGTATCCTTCGCCACGTTCAGGCCTCCTGTGTTTGATGTGCCGCGCCGGGGCTCGAATCGCGGTGCGTGTTCGGCCTTCGCGGGTCACCCTCAGCTCCCGGCCGAGTGTATCGGTCCGCGCGGCGCCGACCCGGGGCACGCGGCGTTCTATAGATCCGCACAGTGCTGCCGAGGTGCGCGCGGCGCGGTTCTGTCGGTCCGCACAGTGTCGTTCCGTCTGTCGGCAGAGTGTCCGAGCCGTCGGTTACCGTGCAGGACGTGACCGACAACCAACGACTCTCCCCCGGCGATACCGCCCCCGATTTCACGCTGCCCGACGCCGACGGCAAGGACGTGTCGCTCGCCGACTACCGCGGCCGCAAGGTGATCGTGTACTTCTACCCCGCCGCCAGCACCCCCGGCTGCACCAAACAGGCCTGCGATTTCCGCGACAACCTGGCCGAACTCGACGGCGCGGGCCTCACCGTGCTCGGCATCTCGCCGGACAAGCCCGCGAAGCTGGCCAAGTTCCGCGACGCCGAGCAGCTCACCTTCCCGCTGCTGTCCGATCCGGACAAGGCCGTGCTCACCGCGTGGGGCGCGTTCGGCGAGAAGACCATGTACGGCAAGACCGTCACCGGGGTCATCCGCTCCACCTTCCTGGTGGACGAGGCGGGCAAGATCGAGGTCGCCCAGTACAACGTGAAGGCCACCGGGCACGTCGCCAAGCTGCGCCGCGACCTGTCGGTCTAGGACTGCTGCTCGAACGTTCGGACGAACTGCTCGTAGCCGTCCAGCAGCCGGGCCAGACCGAACCGCAGTCCCCCGTCGTCCCACTCCACGTCGTCATCGTCGAACGCCTGGGCGGCGAGGGCGCGCGTCAGCGCCGGGTAGCGCTGCGGGTCGAGTACCCGGCTCAACATGGCCGGGTACTCGGCGTTGTCCCCGCTCCCCGCCAGTTCCTTGGCGACGCGCATCCGGCCGATCAGATACAACGAAACATTCATGACGAGTTGCAGTTTCATCGGCTCGGGCACGGCCGTGTCGGCGAACATCCCGAGGCCCGCGTCCAGCCAGGCCATGTTGCACGGCCCCATCGGCGGCGCGGCCAGCGGCAGATCCACGAACCACGGGTGCCGTCGCAGCGCCTCGGATATGCCTGCGGCCCAGGCCTCGATCCCGACCCGCCAGCCGACGCCGACCGGCAGTTCCGGCGGTAACCCGAGCGCGCGATCCGAGATCAGGACGAGCAGGGTGTCCTTGCTGTCCACGTAGCGGTAGAGCGACATGGTGGTGAAGCCGAGCCGCTTGGCGACCCGGCTCATCGACAGCGCCGCCACCCCTTCGGCATCGGCCACCTCGATCGCCGTGTCGATCACCTGATCGAGACTCAGCCCGCGCTTGGGCCCGCGCGTGCCCTGCTCGTCCAGACCCCACATCAAGGCGAAGGGCTTGGCCTGCGCCGCCACGCCGCTGACCGCCTTCGGTGTGTCCACCACTGTCGACCCCTCTTTCTCGTTGCCTCTTCCCTCTGACCAAAAACTGTGTACCGTCTAAACTAAGTTTAGCTCATACACAGTTCTGACCCGAGGAACCACATGACAGTCCCATCTACACCCGCTGTCAGCATCAGCGGGTTGACCAAAACCTTCGGCGACCGGACGGTGCTGGCCGGGATCGACCTGGAAGTCGCGGCGGGCACGGTCTTCTCGCTGCTCGGCCCGAACGGGGCGGGCAAGACGACCATCGTGCGCATCCTGGCCACGTTGACCGGTGCCGACAGTGGTGCGATCCGGGTCGGCGGCCACGATCTCGCGCACGAGGCCGATACCGTGCGCCGCCTCATCGGCGTCACCGGTCAGTACTCCGCGGTGGACGAGGTGCTGACCGGTGCCGAGAATCTCCGGCTGATGGGCAGGCTGCTGCATCTGGGCAAACAGCAGATCACCGATCGCACCGCCGCTCTGCTCGACCGATTCGAACTGACCGCCGCCGCCGATGCCCGCGTCGCCACCTACTCCGGCGGCATGCGCCGACGGCTCGACCTCGCCATGAGCCTGATGGGTGCGCCGCGGATCATCTTCCTCGACGAACCGACCACCGGCCTCGACCCGCGCAGCCGCCGCGAACTCTGGCAGGTGATCCGGAACCTGGTGGCCGACGGCGTGACGATCTTTCTCACCACGCAATACCTGGAGGAGGCCGATCAGCTGGCGGATCGGATCGCGGTGCTGCACAACGGGAAGATCGTGGCCGAGGGCACGCCGGGCGATCTGAAGCGGCTCGCCCCCGGCGGGCACATCCAGCTGCGCTTCGCCGACCAGCACGGCTTGGCCGCCGCGGCCCGCGCCGTGCCCGGCGCCGAGATCGACGCCGAACAGCTGGCGTTGCAAGTGCCTTCGGACGGCAGCGTCGGCACGCTCAAACAGTTGCTCGACCAATTCGAGGACCAGGCGATCACCATCGACGGGCTGACCATCCACACCCCCGACCTCGACGACGTGTTCTTCGCCCTCACCGGCCACCCCACCACGCAGAAAGCAGCAGTGCTGTGACGATCATGAATACCCGGCTGGCCGTGCAGGATTCGGTCACCATGCTGAGCCGCAACCTGCGCCACACGGTGCGCAGTCCCGACACGATGCTGACGACCGTCGCGGTGCCGATCGCGATCCTGATGATGTTCGCCTACGTGTTCGGCGGCGCGATGAACGTCGGCGGCGCGTACATCGACTATGTGGTACCCGGCATCATTCTGCTGTGTGCCGGCTTCGGATCGGCCACCACCGCGGTGAGCTTGGCCACCGATCTGACCAACGGCATCATCGATCGATTCCGCAGCATGGCCATTGCCCGGTCGTCGGTGCTGACCGGACACGTGGTGGAAAGCGTGCTGCGCAATCTGGTCACCACCACGCTGGTAATCCTGGTCGCGGTGGCGATCGGCTTTCGGCCGACCGGTGATCCGCTGCGCTGGGTCGCCGCCTACGGCATCATCGCGATGTTCGTGCTCGCGCTGTCCTGGGTCGCGGCCGCACTCGGGCTGCTCGCGAAGAATCCCGAAGCCGCCAGCGGGTCCACCTTCTTCTTCATGTTCCTGCCGTACGTGAGCAGCGCCTTCGTCCCGCCGCAGTCGATGCCGACCGGGTTGCACTGGTTCGCCGAGAACCAGCCGGTCACGCCGGTGATCGAAACCCTGCGCGGTCTGCTGATGGGTACCGCGATCGGCGACAGCGCGCTGCTGGCCGTGTTGTGGTGCGCGGGCATCGGGCTGGCGGGATACCTCGCCGCGGGTGCGCTGTTCCGGCGCAGGACCAAGAACTGACCTGCGGCGTAAGGTCCGATTGCGGGAGGGGACGGACCTTGCGCCGCAGGTCGTTTCGGCTCAGGTGGACATGATCTGCTGAGCCGCCCACTGCACCATCATCCGGAAGTGGTTGTCCCACCAGGTATACGACTCTGCGGTGAACGCCGGAGGGGGCGGTGACTCGCCGGGGAAGAGCAGCGACCCGTTCGGGGCGCCGACCTTGTTGGTGGCCGCCGGGACACCAGAGCCCGACGTCAGCGGCGTCGTGGCTTTGGCTTCGGAGTCGCGTGCGGGTTCGGCGGGGATCAACGATTCCGTGCGATCCTGCGGCGTGCTCCCCCACAGCTGGGCGGAGTACTGCGGCTCGGATTCGACGGTATCGAGGGTGACGACCGTTATCTCCGGCTCCGCCGCGACGACGGGTGCGCGCCGGTCCAGCACGGGCCCCTCGACCCGGGGCGTATCGATCCGGATCCGGTCCGGCTTGTCCGCGCCCGACCCGCTGACGACCACCTTCGATTCGGCGGTGACGTGCGCGTCCTTCACCACCGCACCCGGCAACGTCCGCGACGAACCGCCCGCGACGTACACACCGCCGACCACCAGCCCGCCCGCGAGCACGCTGGCCGCGGCGAACACCGCGGCGCCGCCACGGACGCGGCGTACCCGTTCTTCCGTCTCACCGACGCCGTCCACGTCCGCCATCGCATACAGCGCGGCACCGGCGGCCGACGCGGCGGCCGAAGTCTTGCACGGGATCACCGGCGCGCCGAAGGCGTCCACGGCCGCGATGACCGCGGGTTTGCCTGCGGCCGAACCGATCAGCACCACCGCGTCCGGCCGGACCGCCGCCGCCTCGAACTGGTCCCAGGCGGCCGTCACGGCGGCGCCCATCGAGTCCGCCGTCGCGCCGCCCGCCTGGCTGATCGAGGCGAGCACCCGGCGGCGACCGCGGTCGACGAGGGTGAAGGCCTGATGGCCGGGCACCACCTCGCAGATCAGCAGATCATCGAATTCGTCGAGCCAGGTCATCATTCCGGCCACGCTGAGATGCGCGGACTTGGCCGACACCAAAGAGGCCGTATGCCACTGCCCGGACGCCAGCCTGGTGACGATGGCGCGCCGCTCGGCGGCGTCCCGGTAGGTGACGGCCGCGCCCACGATCTCGTGGTCCTGGCCGAGTTCGGCGGCGAGTTCGTCCAACGCCGTCTCGACCGCTTCCGCCAAGTCCGCTTTGCCGTCGCCGAGTGTCCGTTTCACCCGATGCAGCAGCACGCGCTCGGGTAGCCGTGCGCCGGTGTCGGCGAAAGCTACCGCGTGCACGGCGCCACGTTCGGTGGAAACGCCGAGAGTTACCACTGATCGAGCTACCACAGGTCGCGCCCTCCTGGTCCGTTCGCGCGTCAGAAGCCACGCGCGCTCGGTATGTGTTCGGCGCCACATTCGATCTGGATGGGTAGTGAAATCGGACAGAAGATGAACACGCAGAAGCCGTGCGCGTGTCGTGGGTGTGTCCGTACCGTTAGCCTGGATACGTGGAAGTACGCGCAGAGACCAGGTCGAAGCACCAACGTCTGGACCCTGCGTTGGAGCTGCAGGACGACCCACAGGAGCTCATGCCGCGGCGACGGCCGACGCAGGAGCGCAGTAAACGCAAGTTCGACGCGCTGTTGCAGGCGTCGCGCGAACTGCTCGTCGAGGTCGGGTTCGAATCGTTTACCTGTGAAGAGGTGGCGGCGCGCGCCGAGGTGCCGATCGGCACGCTGTATCAATTCTTCGCCAACAAGTACGTCATCGTCTGCGAACTGAATCGCCAAGACCTGGTGGCCGTTTCGCAGGAGCTCGCCGACTTCCACGGCGAGATCCCGTCGCTGGACTGGCTGCGGCACATGAACCAGCTGGTCGACCATCTGGCGAACCTGTGGATGAACGACCCGTCCCGGCGCGAGGTGTGGCTCGCCATGCAATCCACGCCCTCGACGCGGGCGACGGGCGCGATCCACGAGAAGGAGTTCGCCGAGGTCGTCTCGCAGATGCTGCGGCCGCTGACGCCGCGCACCCCGCGGGCGCGGCGCACCATGATGGCCGAGGTGCTGGTGCACGTCGTCTACTCGATGCTGAACTTCTCGGTGCAGGACGAGCAGAGCCACGCCGAGGCGGTGTCCGAGCTCAAGCGCCTGATGGTGGCGTATCTGCTGGTCGCGGAGAAGGAATCACGCTCGGCCAGCGGACGCTGAGTCGCATAGCCGCCTAGTTGCTGAATCCGAAACAGGGGCTATCCTCCAGGAGTATGTCCAGCCCAGGGCCGTCTGCGAATCGCCGCGCGCTGTTTGCTCAGATGTCCGCGCGGTCCGCAGACCTGACCGCGTTGGCCATCAAGCGACTGCGCGCGGAAATCCCCGCGTATGCGCAGTTGGATTCAGAAACGCTGGCGCCCGCCACCCGCCGCACCATCGATCAGCTGATGCGAGTGCTCGCCGAGGGGCGTGAGTTGACCGCAGACGAACTCGCCGTGTTCACCGCGCACGGCGAAACACGAGGCCGCCAAGGGATCCCGGTGACCGAAATGTTCCGCGGCTGGCGGCTGGCCGTGCGGATCGCCATCGACCAGGTCGTCGTCACCGGCCGCAGGCTCGGCATCGGCGACAGTCAACTGCTCGGCCTGACCAACGAATTGCTCGCGCTCACCGATACCGCGATCCTCGCAGTGGCGCGCGGACATATCGATGCCGATTTCGAACGAACCCGCCACGACCAGCAGCGCCGCGCCGACTTGGTCCGCGGCATCCTGTTCGGCACGCTCAGCCCTGCCGAGATCCGTGTCCAGGTCGAACGATACGGCTTGGATTCCGATCGCGAATACCGCGCGATCCGCGCCCGCCCGCATCCCGAGCTGCCCGCGGACCGGGTGGCTCGGCTGCTCGAGCACACACCGTCCGGCGATCGGCCGCACGGCCTGCTCGCCCTCGTCGACGGCGACATCGCCGGCGTGGTGGACCACATGCCCGCCAGGGAGATCGACACCGCGGTCGGCATCGGCCCGCCCGCCCGACTGGATCGGATGGAGCCGTCGTTTCGCCGTGCCACCCGAGCGATGGCCACCGCGGAGGCCTTCGAACGCACCGGCGTCTACGAGCTGGCCGATCTCGGGCTGTTGCCCGCGGTGCTCGCCGATACCGAGGTCGGCGACGAATTGGTCCGCCGCTACCTCACACCGCTCGGCCGAAACGACAGTGCCGCAGCGCTGCTCGACACCGTCGCGCACTACCTCGGCAACGGCATGCGGGTGGACAGCACCGCCAAGGAGATGGGCTTGCACACCAACACCGTGCGCTACCGCCTCCGCCGCTTCCAAGACCTGACCGGTATCGATCTCACCGACCCCGATCGTGCCCTGGAAGCGTGGTGGGCTTTGCAACGTCGCCGCCTCAGCCGGGAACGCTGAAAAGCCGCACACCTCCTGATGTCCTGCACCGCAAGCGTTTTCGGCTGCAGAGCATCAGTTGGTGTGCGGCTGTACAGGTTTGACGCTCAGGCGGGCGTTTCCCGGCCTTCGATCAGGTCGACCAGTTCACCCGGATCTTCCAGCACCACCATCGCGGCGGCGGTGTCGCCGTCGTGCGTCAACGACAGGTGAACCCGTGCGCGCGGCAGGAATTCGGCGGCGAGGCCGTGCAGCTTGATGCTCGGCCTGCCCCACGCGTCGTTGACCACCTCGATCAGCGGATACGGATTGTCGCCGATCTGTGGGCGGCGCGCGAAGCGGGAGGAGGCCCAGGCTTTGATCACCGCTTCCTTCGCCGCCCAGCGCACCGCGTAACTACGCGCCGGATCGGTCCCCTTGCTCTGACAGTAGCGCCGCTCGCCCGCGGTGAAACTTTCCCGGAGCATGGTGGTTCCGGCGCGTTCGAGCTGTTCGGCGAACTCGGAGATGGTCACCAAGTCCAGGCCGATACCGAGGATCGTCATATGCCGGGAGCCTACGACCTGCTCTGGCGGTCCGTGCCCGAACCGGCCGCAGTGTGGCCGGTGCCGCACCCGAACCCGTCGGCCCGGTAGGCGCCATCCGCGTTGAGGCGAGCCTCGGTGGACAGCAACACATCCGCCTCCAGCTGGCGCGACTGCTTGGCAGGCGTGCCGTCACCACCCATGCGACGGTCCGCCGGACGCTCGTACAGCGGAGCGCCGCCACACATGGCCTCGGTGAACCGCTGCCGCCCGGCGAGCTGACGCTGCTGCGCCTGCCGCTGGTAGGCCTCGCGCCGCTGCGGGTCGATCGCCTGGATGAACGCCTCCGGATGCACCACCGCGAGCAGACCGTTGACGTGCCCGAAGCCGAGCGAGGTCAGCAGGCCGGCCTTGAGCGGGAACCGCTCGCCGAAGCGCAGCGGCTCGCGCGCCCACACCAGGTGCGGGTACGCCTGCATCTTCTCGTCGACGCAGTCCAGGCTCCGGTTCGGCGGCACCACACCGGTTTCCAGCACCTGGCACAGACCGATCAGCTGGAACGCGGCCGCGCCGCCCTTGGCGTGCCCGGTCAGGCTCTTCTGCGAGATGACGAACAGAGGTGCGCCCTCGGAGCGCCCGATGGCGGTGGCCAGCCGGGTGTGCAGCTCGGACTCGTTCGGATCGTTGGCCGCGGTGGAGGTGTCGTGCTTGGACACCACCGCGATGTCGTCCGGCCCGACCCCGAGCTTGCGCAGCTCGGCGGCGAACCGGGACTCGCGCCCGCCACGCCCCGCACCGAGCGCGCCGAGACCGGGCGCCGGGATGGAGGTGTGCACGCCGTCGGCGAAGGACTGCGCGAAGGCGACCACACCGAGCACCGGCAGGCCCATCTCCACCGCCACGTCACCGCGGGCCAGCAGCACGGTGCCGCCACCCTGCGACTCCACGAACCCGCCGCGACGGCGGTCGTTGGCGCGGGAGAAGTACCGGTCGCTGATGCCCTTGGCGCTCATGGCCGCCGAGTCCGCGGTGGCCGACATGTCACCGAAGCCGACGATGCCCTCGATGCCCAGATCGTCGAAGCCGCCTGCCACGACCAGCTCGGCCTTGCCGAGGCGGATCTTGTCGACGCCCTCTTCCACCGACACCGCGGCGGTGGCGCACGCCGCCACCGGGTGCACCATTGCGCCGTAGCTGCCGACGTAGGACTGCACCACGTGCGCGAGGGCCACGTTCGGCAGCGCCTCCTGCAGGATGTCGTTGGGCCGCGACTCGCCGAGCAGGTTGTCGACGTAGAGCGAGCGCATCGAGGACATGCCGCCCATGCCGGTGCCCTGGGTGTTGGCGACCAGGCTCGGGTGCACCCAGCTCATCAGCTCGGCCGGACTGAAACCGGAGCTGACGAACGCGTCCACCGTGCAGACGACATTCCAGAGGGCAACGCGGTCAACCGAGTTCGCCATCTCCGCGGAGATGCCCCAGATGGTCGGATCCCAGCCGGTGGGGATCTGGCCGCCGACGGTGCGCGACAGCTTGGCCCGGCGCGGCACCCGAATCTCGGTGCCCGCCTTGCGCGTCACCGTCCAGTCCGCCGCGTCCGGCACCGGTGCGATGACCGTGTGCTCGGGGTCGGCCTCATGGAAGGCGCGGGCCTCGGCCTCGCCGCCGACCGTGAACGTCAGGTCCTGGTCCAGGAACACCGAGGTCATCAGCGGCGCGCTGTTGTCGATCATGGCTCCGTCGTCGCCGTAGCGGCGCACGCCGCAGCGGGCGACGACCACGTCGTGGTACTTCTCGGCGATCTCGGATTCGGGGACGTAGTCACCGGATTCGGCGTCGTACCAGCCGGGCTTGGGATCGTTCTCCCAGGTGACCAGGCCGGTGGTCCAGGCGAGCTCGAGCACGCCCGCGGCCGAGAGCTGATCCTCGACCTCCATCTCGAACCGGGTGCGCGCCGAGCCGTACGGGCCGAGCTCGCCCGCTCCGACGATCACCACCATGTCGGCGAGATCGGTGGTGACCGTGCCCCATTCGGGCACCGGCAACACCGAGGACATGGTCGGCGGCGCGGGCAGTGCCGAAATCGTGGCTGCCGCATCGGCTTCCACCGTTTCCTCGGCGGCCTGCTCCGCGGCCTGCTTGGCCAGTGCGGGCAGATCGAGCTTGGCCTTGGCGAGTCCCCCGGTCAGGTCGATCTGCTGCGGCCCGGCCAAGGTCACCTGGCGAGCGCGCGAGGTGCACCACTTGAGCAGCTCGTCGGCCATCTCGGCGGTGGACCAGGTCTGCACGCCCGCCTGCTCCACGGCCTCGACCATCGGGTCGTTGTGGCCCATCAGCCCGGTGCCCCGCACCCAGCCGATCATCGCGTGCACCAGGGTGACCCGAGTCGACCACGACTTCTCGGCGCGCCACTTGGCCACCACCGCGTCGAGCGCGGCCTTCGACTCGCCGTACGCGCCGTCGCCGCCGAAGAGGCCGCGGTTGGGCGAACCCGGCAGCACCACATGCAGTTTCGCGTCCACGTCGTGGTCGGCGCCGAGGGTGGACAGGCCACCGATCAGCCGTTCCACCGACCAGAGCAGCACGCGCATTTCCATCTCCGCGCGGGCACCCGCGTCGGCGAGGTCACCGGCCACCCGCGGCGCCGCGAACGGCAGCAGCATGGTCGGCGTCATCGCGTCCTTGGTCTTGACCTTCGCGCCGCCGGCGTTGTCGACCTGTTCGGTGCCGACCCACTCGATCAGCGCGTCGATGTCCTGGTAGGAGGCCATGTTCGCGGGCACCACCCAGAGGGCGGCACCGCGGCGGGCGTTGTCCCGGTACAGCTTCCGGTAGAAACTCAGGCGGTCGTCGTTGAGGCTCGACGTGGTGACCACCACGGTCGCGCCGCCGCCGAGCAGCCGCCCGGTGACCGCCGCCGCGATGGAACCCTTGCTGGCGCCGGTGATCACCGCGGTGTCCGCGGACCATATTCCGCGATCGTCGGCGGTCAGCGCCGCCGTAGCGATGCGCTCGTACACGCCGGCCAGCACCGAACGGGCCTCGTGCTTGGCCCGCTCGCGCCACCAGTTCGCCTGCGCGGCAACGGCTTCACCCGCGCCGAGGTAGCCGTCGACCGGCAGCTGCGCGGACTCGGCGTCGTCGCCGAGCCACAGCTTGGCCAGATCCTCACGGGCCGTGGCCCAGCGGTCATCGAGCAGCACGGCCTTACGGGCGTCGAACGCGGGAGCGACCAAACGCGGCCAGTCCGAACCCAATTCGGCCGAGACCAGGTCGACCAGCGAGGTGTCGGTCGCCTCCGGCGCGGACACCTGTTCGGTCAGGCCGAGCTGTTCGAGCACGACCCGGGCTGCGGTGGCGAGCACGCCGTCGCGGCCGGTGATCTGCTCGGTGAACTCGCCGAGGGCGGCCGCGTCGACGGTCGCGCCGCCGCCACCACCGGTGGAGGGCAGCGAGACCGCGACACCGCGGCGGGCGGCGACCGCCTGCACGGCGGCGTCGATGGCCGCGTCGACCGAGGCTGCGTCGCCCAGCGAGCCGTTGACCAGCCCGCCGAGATCGCCACCGCGGACGCTGGCGCCTTCCCTGGTGCCGAGGGAGATCTCGGCGGTGACATGGCTGGCCCAGCCGTCGCCGAGCTCCCAGACCTTCTTCACGCGTTCGCCGATCGCGGCCGGACGCTTGCCGGACGGGCCGAACACCTTGCGCAGATGGTCACCGATCGAGTCGGACAGCACCGAGCCGAAGGGCTTGTAGGTCCGGGCGAGGCGCTCGACGGTGACCGAGAGCGCACCCATGTCCGCGTCGGCGGCACCGTCGATGGCGCCGAGGGAGAGCTCCGTGCCGAGGTCGACGAGCAGCTGGTTGCGGCGGGAGGAGACGCCGTCGCACAGGCCCTCGATAGTGTCGACCGGGCCGATCTGGTCCAGCCGCAGCTTGGTCCACAGCGCGATGAGCACGCGGGTGGCGTCGGCGGCGGTGAACGCGATGTCGTCCGGGCGCGGTCCGCCGGAGCTGGCGACCGGCGCGGCGGCCGCGACCGGTGCGGCAGCCGTTGCGGCCGAAGCGGTTTCGACAGATTCCTCGATGGGCTCATCGACGGGGGCGGGATCGGTGTCGGTCGAGTAGACGATGCCCGCCTCGCGCTCGATGTTGAGCACCTCGACCGTCGCGCCGCTGAACGCGGGCAGCTTCAGCGTCTGGCTGGCCAGGTTCGCCACCGTCGGCGTTGCGCCCAAACCGATTTCGACGAAACGCTCCACGCCGAGGCCGCCGTGCGCGGTGTCGGTGAACAGCAGGTCCTGGGTCTCGATCCAGCGCACCGGGCTGGCGAACTGCCAGGCCAGCAGCTCGACGAGCACTACGCGGCACAACTCGACCGGGCGCGCCGCCCAGCTGTCGAAGTCGGCGAGCACCGCGGCCAGCGGCTCGGACGGCACCAGATCCGCTATCTCCTGGATGAATTCGCGTTCCAGCGAGAACGGACGCGGCACCAGGTTCGGGATGTAGCGGCCGATCAGGATTTCCGGGTGCAGGTCGGCGGGCAGCAGCTGCTCGAGCTTGTGCCGGAACTCCGGCACACCCTTGCGCAGCACCGTGGAGTGGAACGGCACGTCGATGCCGGGCACCAGGATGAACGCCCGCTTGCCGCCGAATTCCGCACGGCGCCGGTCGATCTCGGTCTCCAAGGCCTCCAGCCCGGCGACCGTGCCCGCGATGGCGTACTGCGAGCCACGCAGGTTCAGGTTGACGACCTCGAGGAACTCCCCGGTCTGCGCGCCGATCCCGGTGACGAAGTCGATCACCTCGTCGTCGGGCAGGCCGATCTGCGACGGACGGATGGCGGCCATCCGGTAGTCGCTGCGGCCCTGCGCATCCCGCGGCACCAGCTCGTGCATCGCCGACCCGCGCTGGAACACGACCTCGAGCACCGCCTCCAACGGCAGCACCCCGGCGACCGCGGCGAGCGCGTTGTACTCACCGACCGAGTGCCCGGCCAGCATCGCGCCCTCGACGAACGCACCGGCCTCGCGCAGCTCGGCCACCTGGGCCACGCCGAGCACGGCCATCGCGACCTGGGTGAACTGGGTCAGGTGCAGCACGCCGTCGGGGTGCCGGTGTTCGACACCGCGGGCCTTGAGGTAGGTCGGGTTGTCCCGGACCACCGCGAGGATGGAGAAGCCGAGCGCGTCGCGGGTGTGCTTGTCGGCGCGGTCCCAGATCGCCTTGGCGGCCTTGGAACGGGTGCGCGCGTCCAGGCCCATGCCCTTGCGCTGAATGCCCTGGCCGGGGAACGCGTAGACCGTCCTGGGCGCCGCGGTCCGTCCGGTCGCGGTCATCACCAGATCGCCTGCGGCCCGGCAGGATACCTCGACGATCTCGCTGCCCGCGTCGACCGCGATGCGCTCGACGCGCACGTCGATCTCCGCGCCGGGGCGAACCATGCCGAGGAAACGGGTGGTCCACGCCGTTACGGTCCGCGCCGGAACAGCGCTTTCCGGGTCGATCGCCGAGACCGCGTGCTGGGCCGCGGCCGAGAGCCACATGCCGTGCACGATCGGGCTGCCGAGACCGGCCAGCTTGGCGGCGGAGTCGCTGGTGTGGATCGGGTTGTGGTCGCCGGAGACCGCCGCGAACGCGTGCATGGTGCGCGGCGCCACGATCGTGACGTCGCGACGGCGGCGCCGCGGGGTGTCGATGGCGGCATCGGACACCGTGCCCGCCGCGCGCGGAGGATCGGTGAGTTCACCTGCGCCATTGCGGCCGCGGATGGCGAACCGTTCGGTGAGGGTGGCGACGGTCGGCATGGACAGCCCGGTTTCGGGGCGGTCCAGCATGCCCGCGATGCGCACCCGCACCTCGACGACGCGACCGAGGTCGGTGTCGAGCGTCTCGCCCGCCTCCGCCCGCACCGCGAGAACGCTTGGGCTGGTGGGCAGTTCGCCCGCCAGCTCGATCTGGTGGTCCAGGTGGACCAGGTCGAGCATGCCCTCGATAACGCTCGCACCGTCGGCGGCCCTGGCCGCACCCAGCACGGCGAACACGGCGGGCCAGCAGGCGCCGACCAGCACGTCGGGAACCGTGCGGCCGAGCGTGCTCAGTGCCGCGGGCAGACCCGAGCCGGTCACGCCGGCGTGGTCGGCCACGAGGTCCGGCGACCACGCGATGTTCAGGTGGGCGACCTTGCCCTTCACCTCGGGCAGATCCTGCCCGGCGGCGACGGCGAGCATCGCGGTCATGGCGTCGTGCGCGTCGGCCTCGGTGACGACCGGAGCGCCACCGTTGTAGGTGGTGGTCGGCACGGTGATGCGGATGCGAACCACGTTGCTACCCAGCAGCGGAACGGTCAGCTCGACGTAGGAGTTGTCGGCGTCCGAGCCGGTGGTCTCGGTGAGCGTGGCACCGCTGGGCGGGTGCACGGCGCCCTTGCCGTCCACCGTCCAGTCGGCCACGTCGCCGAGCCGGTGTACCGGGTTGACGGTGGTGCGGCCGGACCATTCGATGTCCGGCGCGGCCAGCACCGTGTCGATCGGGCCGGTGGTCACGCCCGCCACTCGGCGCGCGTCGATAGCCGCCGGCACAACGCCCGCACGCACCAGCGAGTACGCGGTGTCCTGTTCGAAGCGGTCGAGCAGTTCGCCGACGGGCTCGTCGACGCGGGTGATGCCCGCGACGGAGACGGTGCCCGGGATGACGCAGACCTGGTCGGCCGAGTAGCGCGGATCATGGGCCTGCCACAGCGAATCCGAGCGCCACCAGCGGCGCACGTCGCCGTCGACGACCGGCACGAAGTTCACCGGCTTGCCCGGGGTCTTGCACAGGGTGACGAAGAACGGGACGTCGGCGGGGTGCAGCAGGGTCTGCTCGGCGGCCGGGTACTGCGCCTTCAAGGTGCAGAGCGCGTTGACCGGGTTCTCGAAGTCCTCGTCCGAGGCGAACAGCGTCGGGATCTCGCCGCGGTCGGCCGGATGCAGGCGAGATTCGGTGCGGCGCATCATCTCCGCGAAACGGTCACGCCAGGTGATGTCGAGCCAGACCGAACGGGTGGCGTCGGTGATCGCGTCGCCGATGTCGCTGCCGCAGTCGAAATCCTTGCGGCGGTCCAGACCGACCGCGAGCTCGATGTAGCGCTCCAGCCAATCCAGGTAGGTCATCGTCGCGACGTCACCGAAATACGGCTTGGCCGTGGCGTTGAGCGCCTCGATGATCTCTTCGCGCCGCGCGGCGACGGCCTCGGCGTCACCGGCGACCTCGTCGAGCAGGCGGCCGGTGCGCGAGGCGGCGTTGTCGATCTCGTGGATGTCGGCGCCCAATTGGCTACGGCCCGAGGCCATTCCGCCGGACGCGGTGCCCGCGCCGACCCAGTCGGGGGTGCCGGGGGTGTCCACCAGCAGCTGCTTGACCTCGGCCGCGGTGGTGGCCTCGAGCGTCGCCATGGCGGCCGTGCCGACCAGCACGCCGTCCAGCGGCATCACCGGGTAGCCGTGCGCGGTGGCCCACTCACCGGTCAGGTATTCCGTTGCGCGCTCGGGGGTTCCGATGCCGCCGCCGACGCAGACGACCACGTTCTCGTGGTTGCGCAGTTCGGCGTAGGTCTCGAGCAGCAGGTCGTCCAGGTCTTCCCAGGAGTGGTGCCCGCCGGCCTTGCCGCCCTCGATGTGCATGATCACCGGATAGTCCGGCACCTCGGTGGCGATCCGCAGCACCGCGCGGATCTGCGCGACGGTGCCCGGCTTGAACGCGACATGGGAGATGCCGACCTCGGTGAGTTCGTTGATGAGCGCGACGGACTCCTCGAGCTCCGGAATGCCCGCCGTGACAATGACTCCGTCGAACGGGGCACCCGCGGTACGCGCCTTCTGCACCAGCCGCTTACCGCCGAGCTGCAGCTTCCACAGGTACGGGTCGAGGAACAGCGAGTTGAACTGGACCGCGCGGCCCGGCTGCAACAACGTCTTCAGCTCCGCGACACGATCGGCGAAGATCTGCTCGGTCACCTGACCGCCACCGGCCAGCTCGGCCCAATGGCCCGCGTTCGCCGCTGCCGCAACGATTTTCGCGTCGACCGTGGTCGGCGTCATGCCCGCCAGCAGAATCGGCGAACGACCGGTAAGCCGGGTGAACGCCGTCTCCACCACGATCCGGCCGTTCGGCAGCCGAACCGGCTTCGGCGCGAACGCCGTCCACGGCGTGGACCGCTCCGGCGCGGCACCGGGAGTGAGCAGGCTGCGCTGCCCGGCCCGGGTCGCGGCGGCGACCATGCCGACGCCGGTGCCCTTGAGCGAACCGCCGGTCAGCCTGGACAGCAGATCGCCCGGGCCCAGATCCAGAATCCATTGCGCGCCAGCGGCAACCATGCCGTCGACGATCTGCACCCAGTCGATCGGGTCGACCAGAATCTCCTGCGCGAGCGAACCGGCCAGCGCGGCATCCAGGCCACACTGGTTGGCCCATCCGGTGACCAGGTCCACCGTGTCGGCCAGCGCCGGGTGGTGGAACGCGACATCGACGGACACGTCCTCGAAGACCGGCGCGAAGATGGCGCCGCCGCGCACCTTGGTGTCGCGTTCGCGGGACTGCTCGTCGTGAATCTGCGCGCAGCGCTGGCGTACTCGCTCCAGCTGGGCGGGCGTGCCGGAGAGCACCGCGCGCCTGCGTCCGTTACGAATGGACACCACCGCGGCCGCGGCCGGGTCGACACCCTCGGACACCTGGGCCACGACGGCGCGAAGCTGCTCGGGGTCGACGTTGGACACCGCGACCATCGGCGAGCGCTCGCCCACCGGCATCAGCCCGCGGCGGCGTGCCACCAAACCGGCTGCGGCGCCGATCAATTGCGCGATCGCCAGCAGCTCGGCATCGCGCCTGCCGCCGGCCTCGACCGCGGTCGCCGCGAGGCGGCCCTGCGAGTGGCCGACGATCGCCACCGGCGCCTGCTCGGTCGGGTCCAGGCCCTGCAAGCGCAGCGCGCGCATGGCCGCCACCTGAGAGAGCAGCACGCCCGGCATCGACACGGCGGCGGATCGCAAAATCTGCGGCGACGGGGCCGCGGAAACCTCACCCTGGTCGGTGTCGACCAGTTCGTCCTCCAGCATCCACCCGATCGGATCGAAACCGACCGGACGGACCACCAGCAGCTGTGCCGCAACGGGTTCCAGCATCGCTTCCGCCTCGTTGACCAATGCGGTCAATTCGGGCTCCAGCGCGCTGTCGCGTCCGATCTCTTCCAGTTCCTCGAGCCACTGGGCGCCCTGTCCCCCGAAGGCGAGCGCGTAGGGCGTCCCGCTCAGCAGCCGATCCAACAGCGGCGAGCGGTCCCCACCCCCGTGGGTGGCTCCAACCTTCGCGCTCTGTCCGGTACCGGTCTCGGTGCTCTCGTTGATCGTCAAGACGATTCGACTTCCTTTTCCTGGCGACGCGCCCTGCGAGACACGCCGCTCCCTCCGGTGCGCAGGTGTTCCTCAGCGTTGGGGCCTGATACGGGCGAGGATAGCCAAAATCATGAGGAAATCCTCACGTTTGCTCGGCGGCTACGGGGCATACCGCCGAGTATTCGTGCACATCCGTACCAGAATGAAGTCAAACATGACCCTTCCTCATGTTTGAACACGCTGGTCTACCGGGTTACTAACCCGTACGAAACATGAGCTCTCCTCATGTTGACAGTTATCTAATCGTTATAATCCCTGGTAGGGTTACCGACCAGTACGCCACGCCCGCCCGGAGCTTCGCGAAGTCGGTCAAGCCCGGTAGAGTTTGCACGGTCGTACCATCACGCGCGAGTGGCGAAATTGGCAGACGCGCCAGATTTAGGTTCTGGTGTCCACGGACGTAGGGGTTCAAGTCCCCTCTCGCGCACAGCTTTGCGTCACGCGTGACGCAACCGCAGGTCGGGTGTCCGAGGGTTCTCGAACACCCGGTCACCACCGCCGGTTACCCGCGTTTATCAGCGCAAACGCGCCGTCCGCCTGCCGGAAGCAGCACTCCCCTGCGATACCCACAGGCGCTTCCACATGGATATACAGACCATCCGCGCCGGTTCTGCCAAACTCCCCCACCGGAACTGATCCACCGTTCAGTTCGCCGCGCCCAGATTGTCCGAGTAGCTGACGTCGCCCCCACCAACGGTGTGTCGCCGGTAAACGATGACCGCCGATTCGCTGACAAGCACATCCTTTGCGCGCTAGGGTGCCAGCCCAGCATTCGCCTGGAAGTAGCGGCGTCCGTCGACGAGCTCACGAAAGCAGGAATCAGTCGTCGGTCAACTGCTTGCGAAAATCCTGCCGCCAATGGGGGTCCTGACGCAGCCCCGCGACCAAGCCCAGAGATTCCCGGGCCGACAGGTTGAGCGCGTCGGCCAGGGCGCGGGCGGCCATGGCGCGGTCCTGCCAGACAGACCGGTCCTTCCACTCGGCGAAGATCACTTGAGCCTCGGCATGCACGCGGCGCAGCCGCAGGTCGAGGGCGGAATCCTCGGCAACGCCGGGGTGATCCTCCTCGCTCAGCAAGGACAGTGCGGCAGTGACCTCGGCATAGGTATCGAGTCCGGTCTCGGCGGCGAGTGACGACATCTGTGCGGCGAGTACGCGGCGCAGGCGCTCGGGCGTCGCGGCGTCGACGAGGGAGGCAAACCGGTCAGGCACGGGTGTCTTGAAGTTGTCCTCCGGGTACCCGAAGTTGTTGTCCGGGAGCAGGGGAAGGATGCGCGCGCTGTCGAGTTCCCCGGCCAGGCCGGGCGGTGGCAGTGGGATGCCACAGCGGCGAACGACCGCGTCACACACCGCCAGCAGCCGTTCCCGCCGCTGCTCGGGTGTGGGTTCCGGAACGGGCGTCGGCAGACCGGGGAAGACCTCGAACGGGTCGCCCGCGCCGTGCGGGACAGCCGATCGGGTGTCGTACCTCGTCACCAGTTCGCCGTTGTCGAAAAGGGACACCGAGATCGTGCCGTCGTCCCAATAGCTCAGGGACACCACGCGGGTGCCACCGGACACACGGCGCAGCACCTCGTCGCGTATGCCCTCGAAAAGATGAAGACCTTCCTCGATGCCGAACGCCCAACCGCCGTGGGTTCCCACGCGGACCACCGGCAGCAGCACGCGAGCGTCCTGCCGCTGTTCTAAAATTGCTGCCTCCTCCCGCCACCGTGGGCGCCGGGTCTCGGGTAGCGCGCCGAACCGGCGCAGCAGTTCGGTCTCGTCCAAGTCCTGCGCGAAGGTCAGGCAGAAATTGTCGTAACCGCTGGGCCAGTTCTGGTTCAGCGTGGCGTGGGAAGTCGTCCGGCCCGGCGCGGCGATGACCGGGTCGACGAGCCCGAGGTCGAACAGGGACCGAGGCTCGGCCGGCCGTTCGGGAGCGTACTCCCACAGCAGCATCCCGTCGTCGACGACAGGCACATAGGACAGCCCCACCGTCATGACGGTTCCGCCCTCCAAGGAGTCGGCGATCTGTTCCAGGAAGGCCGCCAGGCTTCTCCATTCCCCGAAGCTCACGCCCTCAGCCTCCCGCTGCCGGCCTACCGCGCCGAACGACTCGCCTCGACGGCAGTCCACGACCAGCCCGTCGGCACTGATATTGCGGGCGAAGGGTACGAAATCGTGGTGCCAGAAGCCCTCCATCAGCGGGTCCCCTTCGTACCTGACCCACGACTCCTGTTGGCTCCGACCCGAGGAGAGGATCTGGGCGAGGGTGTAGGGCTCGAAGCCGGGAAAGCTGAACCCGCCCTCCTCCGGGGAGACATAACCCCTCTCCCCGGGCGAGACTCCGTCGTGGTGCCGCAGATACGCGATCAGATCCGCGGGGAACTCCACCCCCAACTCGGTAGCTGCGGCGCTGATGGCCGCCTGCGAGGCGGGTGGGCGCAAAGATGAGAAGGTGCGCGGCGCATGCGCGGCGAGCCAGGAGTCGATCCGACGCCAGGACTCTTCGATGGGGCTAACGTGCATCGTCCGATCATCACATCCACCTCTGACACCGATGCCTGCTCGGAGGCCACGGTCGGTAATGCTCCGGCAGGGACGGGCCTGCCGGCCCACAACGCACTGAATCGCCGCGACCCGCGCGGTTTGAAGTGACCAGCGCGGGTCTGCGGAAGATCAACGGCCAGAGACCATCTCAGCGTCGGCGACCGGGCTTGGATAGCCAGGTGCCTGACACGCTCAGCGGAAAGCTTTGCGCCACAGCAGAATCACAGCGCTGACGGCGATCAGGATCAGGTAGCCGGCCAGCCGAGCCCAGTCCGGCAGGTCGAGATAGTTCAGTACGAACCAACTCTTCGAACCCCCCGCGAGGTTGTTGATCAGCCCGCCGATGCCCTGAATGAGCAGGAGCAACCCCAGTGTTTCGAGCATCATTTCTCCCTTATCAATACGAGCGTATTGCTTTGATGTCGCAAGGCTAGCTGCGGCTTTGACTAGAGTCAAACCAATACGATCGATACGGAAAGGAGTTGGTGGTGGGCGGCAAGGGCGCGGCAGTGCGGGGTCTGGGTACCGCGCACGACGAGCGACGGCAGTCGATCCTGGAGGCGGTGTTCACGATCGTGGATACCGAAGGGGTCGAAGGGGTGAGCATCCGGAACGTCGCCCAGCAGGCCGGCGTCTCCATCGGCCGAGTCCAGCACTACTTCCCGACCAAGGACGATCTGCTCGCGGCAGCGTTCACCAGCATCACCGAGGCCGGCGGCAACCGAGTTCAACAGCGAGTCGCGGCAGCGGGCACCGACGACCCCATCGCGGTGCTGCGCGCGATCCTCGCCGAGACTATTCCGCGAACAGCCGCCGACCGCCGACTGTTCCGAATCATGCAGGCGTTCGAGACACACGCGCTGCCGCGCCCGAGTCTCGCCGTCCAGGTGACCCAGGGCTACGGCGGGCTGATCGACCTGATCGCACTTCTTCTGAGCCGCACGGTCGCAACCAGTCTCGACGTTGCAGCGGCCGCACGCGAACTCCTCGCCCTGTCCACAGGCCTTGCCGGACTGACCCTGACCGGCAACATCACTGCCGGTCAAGCCGAACACATAGTTTTCGCTCGGCTGGACTCATTTGTGAACGGGCGTCGAGGATCTGACTTCAGCTAGGGACCTATCGGCTGGCCCGGCCATCCAGTCGGCGGAGTTATTCGGCCAACTGGCGGTTTCGCCGGTCGTCGCCGCGTTTTAGGTTCGACCAGTAGTAAAGACCGACTCGGGCCCTGCGCGTCACTTTCAACACGCATATCGAACTAGAGGTCAGAATGACATTCCTCGTAACGGGCGCCTCCAGCGGCATCGGTCGAGCGGTTGCCGTCAGACTCGCTGAGAGTGGGCATGAGGTTGTGGCCGGAGTGCGGCGGATTGCCGACGCGCCAGCCCACCCGTGCATCCGGCCGGTAGCACTGGACGTCACCGACGCTGCGCAGCTGGCTGCGGCAGCGAGGGATGTCGGGCCGCTGAGCGGCTTGATCAACAACGCGGGAGTCACCTTCGCCGGACCCATGGAGCACATACCTCTCGACCGCTTGCGCGAGCAACTGGAGATCAACGTTGTCGGGGTCGTAGCCGCGACCCAGGCGTTCTTGCCTGCGATCAGGGCTGGACGGGGACGCCTCGTCATGATCAGTTCGACCGCAGGTCTCGTCGCTACCCCGCTCCTCGGCGCCTACAGCGCCTCGAAGTTCGCC
Source organism: Nocardia suismassiliense (assembly GCF_900269665.1). Lineage (GTDB taxonomy): Bacteria > Actinomycetota > Actinomycetes > Mycobacteriales > Mycobacteriaceae > Nocardia > Nocardia suismassiliense. The sequence continues at coordinate 2,098,468 of NZ_LT985361.1, read as the reverse complement.
GTTGAGGCGATCGCGGACTCGCTGCGCCAGGAACTAGCGCCCTGGCGTGTGCCAGTCGTCGTGGTCAATCCCGGTAGCTTCACATCGCGGAATCGGGCCAAAACCGAAGCAGCAGTGCAGATAGACCGCACGATCATGGGCGAGACGGCGGAGCGCCGGTACGGCCGGGCCATGGATGCCGCCACTCGGTTCAACAAAAAGATAGAGGCTGGTGCCGGAGCGCCGGAGCGGGTCGCCGCCGTCGTCGAGCGAGCGCTCACCGCACGCCGTCCCCGCCCGCGCTACCTCGTCGGTGCCGACGCACACATCACTGTCGCGCTGAAGCGACTGCTGCCGGTCCGAACCATGGACACGCTGCTGACCAGAACCATGGGCCTGCCATAAGGCCGACTACAAGCCACGGCTGCCGCCGTCGCCGTGTGATCGTGGGCGCGGGAAACGTCACGATGCGAGAAGGAGTTTCGAGGGTGTCCATCGAGATGGTGCCGACGGAGGCGGCGGGCGATACCGCGCTGCTCGCGGAGCTCACCGACCTGGTGAATCGGGTGTACGAGGTGGCCGAAGCGGGTCTGTGGCGTGACGGCGCCAGCCGCACAACGACATCCGAGCTGGCCGGGTTGATCACCGAGGGTCATGTCGCCGTGGCGCGCGATGAAGATGGCCGAATCGTTGGTTCCGTCTGCATTCGGCAATTGGCCGATGGCATCGGCGAATTCGGCATGCTGGCGTGCGCGCCCGAGCAGCGCGGCACCGGAATCGGCAGTGTCCTGGTAGATTTCGCTGAGCGCCACTGTGTCGATCAGGGCGCGCGGACGGCGCAGCTGGAGCTACTGGTGCCCCGCAGTTGGGCGCATCCGGTGAAAGAGTTTCTGCGCGGCTGGTATCTGCGGCTCGGGTACGTCCTCGAGCGTAAGGGTGAGTTGGAGGAGAGCTATCCGCACCTGGTGCCGCTGCTCGCCACCCCGTGCGATTTCCTCATCTTCCACAAGCCGATGCGCTGACTGGCACGCCGCATTGTCCATCCGCACCACTGGTTAGGAACCGCCCATGGCCGCACAGTCGCCGCAGCAGATAGATCTACCCCGCGACGCCCTGTCGGACGTGCTCCCCGACTCCACACTGTCCCTCTTCACCGCAGACGATCTCGCCGAACTCGTTGTCTTGCAACGATGCTGCTGGGTCCCGGAAGCAGTGCTCAACGACATGCTCGACCTCCCCCCACTGCACGAGACCCACAACGAGGTACTGGCATGGGCGACCACATCGACGACTCTGGTCGTGCGGGAACGCGGGCGTCTGGTCGCCGCGGTGCGCGGTCAGGTCGAAGGCAGCGACTGGCACGTCGGCCGGCTCATGGTCGCTCCCGACCTGACCGGCCGAGGAGCCGGTTCCCACCTGCTGCGCCTGATCGAAAGCCTCGCTCCCCCGCACGTCGAGCAATTCATCCTGTTCACCGGCGCACGCAGCGAACGCAACATCCGCATGTATCAGAACGCGGGCTACCGACTCCTGCCCACACCGGATCCTTTGCCGCCCAACCACATCAGCGGTGCGGTCCACATGGTGAAGCCCAGGCTCTGAGCGCCCACAGCCACCTCAGTCAGCGCGGTGTTGCGCGTGCGACGGGGCGCGGCGGTCTGCCCGCCTGGGGTGGACGGCCAGGTGCGCGTCGAGGGTCGCGATAGCGGTATCGGCGGGCAGACCGACCGGGTCGGTCAGCATGCGCACCGAGAGCCCCTCGACCAGTGCGGACAGCAGTCGCGCCTCGAGTGCGGGATCGACCTCGGCCGCGTATTCGCCGGATTCGATACCGGATTCGATGGCTTCGATCAGTTGCGCCTGGGTGCGCCGCTGATAGGCCGACTCGATCGCGGCGAGTTCGTCGGTGACGACGGCACGCGCGAGGAACGCGATCCATACCTTCACCAACCGCGCCCGTGCCGCGTCGACCGGAAGCCAATCCACCATGACCGCCCGCAGTGCCGCTGCCACGCCGTGCTCGTTGCTCACCTGCGCCGCGCGGTCGTAGAGGAGCTGTTCGACGTGCCTGAATGCGGCGATCAGCAATTCATCCTTGGTGCGGAAGTAGTACTGCACCTTCGCCGGGGACACTCCGACTTGCGCGGCGACCTCACGCACGCTCACCGCCTCCATTCCGCGGGTCGCCGCGACATCGAGGACGCCTTCCAGCAGCTCGGCGCGGCGCAGGGCGTGCGCGTTGTCCGTCAAAAATTGACCTCCAGCTCGGGAACTATCGCGGTGGCGATGATCGTGACCTGACGATTCATCGGCCCATACGACTGTACAGTACAGTCGTATGGACTACTTGAAGAGGTGGATATGAATTCAGGATTCAAAGCCGTGCTCATGGGCGGCATAACCCTCGTGATCGGTTTCGTGCTGTGGCAGTTCACCGGTGATGTCGAGACGCCGGTCGTCACGCTGACCAAGCTGGGCATCGTCTTGATGGTCCTCGGTGGACTGGAGGTCCTCTACGGACTCTTCAAATCCGTTGGCGGCAAATCCCTCACGTAGATCCTCGGGCTTTAAGCGATAGACCACATATCGGCGCGCACGACATCAGGACCGCCGCAACGGAATCGCTGCCCTATGCCGCGGACATCCGCCGTCGATTCGAGGGTCCGGTCGGCATGCGGCAAGATGGCCCGCATCATGACCGAGAACGGCAGCCCCTACCGCATCAGTCGGCGACTGGACATCGCCCGCCTCGTGCTGTTCGCCGCGTTCCTGTGTGTGATGTTCTATCTCGTCGCCGTCGCCCGCGTAATCGACGTCGAGGCCGTGCGCGATCTGATCGAGTCGACCGGCCCGGTCGCGCCGCTGGTCTATGTGGTGGTTTCGGCCGCCCTCGGCGCCATCTTCGTCCCCGGCACGATCCTGGCCGCGGGCAGCGGTCTGCTGTTCGGTCCACTCGTGGGCACCTTCGTCACGCTCGGCGCGACCGTGGGCACGGCAGTCATCGCCAGCCTGCTCGGGCGGCGTGCGGGCCGCGAGAGTGCGCGCAGGCTGATCGGGGTCCGCCGCGCCGAGCAGATCGATGCGCAGATCGAGCGACGCGGCCTCTGGGCTGTGGTCGGACAGCGCTTCGTGCCCGGGATTTCAGACGCGTTGGCCTCGTATGTCTTCGGCGCGTTCGGCGTTCCGGTGTGGCAGATGGCTGTCGGCGCTTTCATCGGCTCGGCGCCGCGCGCCTTCGTTTACACCGCACTCGGCGCATCGATCGGCGACCTGTCGGCGCCCCTGGCTTACACCGCGATCGCGGTGTGGTGTGTCACCGCGATCCTCGGTGCCGTCGCATTACACCGCGGCTGGCGTAGGCACGGCGAACGTCGAGACGCCGTTCCGGACGCCGGTCCGAAGCGCGACCCCGCCGCCTAGGTCCACCGCTAACGAGCTTCGGCAGAACAGCTCCGCGTGTTCTAGATCCGATGCTGTGCATACTGATCCACCGATCGAGAACGCGGAAGCCGCACGCGATCAGTGATCCAACGGTTGCCCGGACGGTGGTGTTGATGCGGGTGGGTCAGTCCTGCGGAGTGAGCAGGACGATCGGGATCTCGCGGTCCGTCTTCTGCGCATATTCGTCGTACAGCGGGAAGATGCCTGCCATTCGAACCCAAAGGGACTCCCGCTCAGCCGGGGATGCGACCCGCGCGCGAGCCGTGAATCGACGGCCGCCGACCTGCACCCCGACACTCGGATCCGCCAGAAGGTTCTTGAACCATGCCGGATCCTCATCGGCCCCGCCTTTGGAGGCGACGACGACGAAATCATCGCCTGCGGTGCCGTAGATCAGGCACGTGCGGCGCGCAACGCCGGTCCGGCGTCCGGTCGTGGCCAGCACGAGGGTGTAGACACCGTTCGATTCGTGTCCCTCGGTGCCATTTGAAGCCAGATACTTCCGAGTCTGATCAGCGACCCAATCCCACTGCGAGTCGGTGGCGCGGTCGAGGTCGTTGGCGACAGCCATGATGAAAGTCCTCTCTGGAACGGAAACCTGGTACGTCGTCAGGCGACCCGTTGTGGCCGCTCGTGCCCCTGGGACGGAGCGGACACATCGTTCTCGACACCATGCCACCTGTGACGGCCACCACACTTCATAGCTGAGCGCGGCGTATGGATACCCGCCGGCGTCGTGGGCTGTCAATTCACCGACAGCAACGCAGGTTTCGATGACTTCACCCTCGGGCTCACCCGACAACTCCCGTCGAAGGCGGCGCGCCTCGGACGGGAGTTATCGGACGGCGGCGACTACCACAAAATGGGTAGGCGCTCTGGGATTCGTTTCATGAAGCGGGTGCGCCAGACGAGCTGGTCGATGGGTACGGCTAGGTCGAGGGTGGGGATGCGGTTCAGTAGGACTTCCAGGCCGATTTGGGCGTGCTTGCGGCTCAGGGCGGTGGCGGGGCAGAAGTGTTGACCGCCGCCGAAGGATAGGTGGGCGCTGGCGTTGGGGCGGTTCAAGTCGACAGTCTCGGGTGCGGGGAAGGCGGCGGGGTCGAAGTTGGCGCCTTCCACCAGTACCAGGACCAGCTCACCCTTGCTGACCAGGACGTCACCGAGTTGGACGTCTTCGGTCGCCAGTCGTGGCAGGCCGTCGCCGATGGATAGGTTGATGCGCAACAACTCCTCCACTCCGGCGGGGATCAGTGCCGGGTCTGCGAGCAGTTGCGCCTTCAGTTCCGGATGCTGGATGAGTGACACCAGTGCCATGGTGAGGAAGCCGCCGGTGGAGATGACGCCGGCGCCGAACAAGGTGACTCCGACGGTGGCCAGCATCTGTTCGGAGACTTGCGCGTAGTCCGGATCATCGCGCAGGGCAGCGAGTTCGGCCATCAGGCCGAAGGTTTCCGGGTCGTCGAGACGTTCGACCATGTACGCGATATCCCGATTCCAGTTGAGCTCGGCGGCCGGGATGGGTTCGGCGGAGTTCATGAACGCGATGTGCAGACTGCGCATCAGCTTGGATGCGTCCTGCTGTGGAATGCCGAGGAGGTGACAGTGCAGGGCGGCTGCGAACGGGTCGGCGAAATCGTTGCGTAGATCGGCGGGCGCGCCCTCGGCGACGAGGGCGTCGACCAGATTCGTGGCCGTGGTCCGCATAAACTCTTCGAGCCCAGGTGATTTCGGACTCAGGGCCTTCATCACCGCCTTGCGTAAACCCGCACCGGTGATGTTGCCCATGTTGTTCACCACCTCCGGTGGGATGGTGAGGGCGTACTGGCGCGGCACTCCCGGCGCGGAGGTGTCCTTCAGCGAGAACCGGCGATCTTCCAGAACCTGTTTGCACAAGGCATAGGAGCTCACCAGCCAAGCCTCGTCACCGGCGATGGTGCGTACCTTGCGGACAGGCGTTGTTTCGCGGAGTGCGTTGACCTCCTGGGGAATTCGGTCACCGCGGGCGGAGAACGGGAAAGCGAGCAAGGTGTCGAAGGTTGTCATGCGCCTGCTCCTTCGATAGGAGTGACGATGGCGTGGCCCTGGTTCCGTGAGGCGCGAAGTCCGGACCCGCGCGCGTACAGCAGTTCCGCCATCGGCAGCAGTTGGTGATAGCAGTTCAGCGACGAGGGCACCCCGAGGATCGCGGGCGTGTCCAGGAACAGTGGGGCCTCGGCCCGGATGTAGTCGAGGCACACCTCGTGCTGGCGGGGCGTAGGTGCGCGACCCCCCAGCACCTTCGAGGACAGGAACCGCGCCACCAGTTGATGGCACACGGCGCGGAATTCCTCGTCGTCGGCCGATCGCCTGACGAGATCCGCGTGCAAGTCCCGGTACGCTTCGCTGGCCCTGAATTCCGACATCGCTTTCGCGAACAGCCGAGTCCCCTTGGGATCAGCATCATCCACCGCCGCAACGATTTTGGCCCGCACGCCACGAATGTTCTTGTCTGCCTTACGACGGGCGTCGAGCGCGGAATACCCTGTGGCTTCGAACATTTCGGCCACATACACATCGGTGTAGACGATGTCGACTCGGTCGAAGTGGGCGAGTCCCCACTTGGCCAGATCCCGGATTCGCTGACCCGAGAAGTAACTGTTTCCTGGTGACACACCGATGACCGCGTGATCACCATCGTGCTGGACCACCTGACAGTGCCGAGTGAACGGCTGAACCAGAAAGCCCTGTTGGACAATGGGTTTCAATACTTCAGCTGCAGATCTGGAAAGCGTTGCCGACGTCACGATTGCGCGCCTTTCGCCGAAGGGGATCTACCGAATTACCCGCTCTGCCGAGGCAGTGGTGCACGCCGTTGTCCCCGAGCCCCTGCATCGCTCGCGAGTGCTTCAGATCCTCGCGGTGCTCACCGGGCCTCGGCAACGGTGAGAGATCCAACGCCCGCAGCGCACCCGCGGGCCGAATTCTCATGATCGCACAATTCCGTGCCGGGTCACCAGGCTCGCCCGTCGGGGCCGGATCCCGGCGGAACTGATCCGGCGTCCAGTTCGGGTTGCTCAAGTCAGCTCGGTAGCTGCGGGCGACCTCATATACGGTGCATCTCCGGTGCACGATGCCGACAGACACGCTGACAAGCACATCGTCCGCGATCTCGACATAAGCCCAGTCTTCGCCTGAAAGTAGCCACCACCCTGGTCCTGCCGTCTCCTGCGACCACGCCAAGGCTGGGTCATATCCGCCGATCGACTCGGACTGACCGATCAGCTCCCACGCTGACAACGACGTCCGAAAACGGCGCAGTGCTTACGGCAGATCACCATCATGACGCGTTCGCCGCTGCCAGATCCGCCAGACCGGTTCCGATGAAACAGGCTGCGCCGCAGACCGATACGCCCGAACCACACCCACCAAGCCTTCGGCGGCCTTGCCCATGAACATGCCGACCAGCACCGACACCATGACTACCCATACCCCGTCGAACCCGAGTACGAACATCAGCACCGATGCCACCGCTACCACGAACGGAATCGCATACGCGGCTTCCACGAGAAACCTTCGCAGTTGCGGCATTTCACTTACCTCCCCCAGCGCGCCGTACGTAATCCAGAGTAGCGGCCTCGACCTCCGCTAGGCACAATCGCCGTTGCCGTCGGGGCCATCGCGGGTATAGAAGCCACGCTCGAGCTCACGGCTACTCGGCCGCGGTCATTTCGGCTTCCCGGAAGCGTCCACGAGCGCGGCCCTGACTTGCTCATCACCGACGCTGCCGAGGTACTCGCCGAACAAGCGACTGTCCGGACTCGTTCCATGTGAGCTGATAGCGGTGAGACGGATGAGAGTGCCCGGTGAGGTGGAGATTTGCGCCAGCTCGTAGCCGAGTTGGATGGCCGTCGACTCGTCAATGGTCGCGACCGAAACCACCAAGCCTGCCAGCTGACTGCCGAGGTCGAAGGACGGACGCTCGCCACGGGTCAGCGCAGCGATGGCGCGCTGCACTGTGGCGACCACATCATCACGTATAGCGGCAGCTGTGGTGTCATCGATCGCCCCGGCGAGCTGCCAGTCGAAGTATTGACGGTCGGCGATGCCGATCAGAGCCCGCAAGGCAGCCAACCGCTCTATCTCGGTAGACTTTTCGCGCGCGAAGTCCTTGCCGACTCGTACGGCGTCGGCTAGTTGGGTGAACGTTTCATCCGCAGAGTACCGGCGATCGATGAGCGCGCCGTACCATGCTGTTTCGCTGCCTGCCCGCGCTGCGTCGACGATCGCGCGGTAACCGGCACGTTCGCCCCACGAGGCCAGTGCACAGCACGCGAGGAAGCGCTCGTAAGGCGGGTTCGATTCTTCCGCGAGAAACTCCGTAAGCGGCGCGATTCGTTGCTGATAACGGGGGTCGTCGAGCGCTTCGAGGATGACATCATCGGGATCGTCCACCGGCGCGCCATCAAAATCTGTGAACAGCAAGTCGCGAATCGACTTGTCCGACATGTTTCCTCCAACAACTTCAGCTCGGGGTGACATTATATGGGCCCTTGATGAACTTCTGCGGCACGATGCCCTTGATCAGCCACTCGTTATCTCGCCGGGTGTTGAGCATGGCCTGTACACGACCGATCAGGCGCTCGCCGTCCTTCCTGCTGATGGTGATGCCGTCGTCCGCCAGCCGATGCACCTGCCCGTCCACGAATCGTTTGACATCATCAGGTGAGGCATTGACCGGTAGGTTGATCTCGATATTCTGACCTTTGGCCAACCTGTTGATCTCCTGCTGCAATGAAGCTTGCACTTCTTTCGGGGAAAGTATCTGAGCGTTGTGGACATCCCCTCTATCGATTGCCTTTTGCAGTTTGCCGACGTCGATGGCAATTTCCTGACTTCCGTAAACCTTTCCGCTGCCATCTTTGACGCTGAACGACGTGTAGGGACTGTCTTCTTTAGCAGCTTTATTCTTGCCGCCTAAAATGTGCTGCCATGCTTCTGTATTGCCGTCCTTGTTGGCAGGCACGAGGTTTCCGCCATCATCTATGTAGGACTTCTTCAGCGGAGTCCTACCGAAATCGTTGACTGTCGAAGAGAAGTTGTTATCGTGGCGAACCAGCACAGGAGCGGCGTCGTCCAGTCCGCTGCCGAAGAATCGATTCAGCGGGCCGAGGCGCGCCGCCCCAGCAGAAATTGTTTTTTGAAGACCGGCGATCGCAGGGCGACCGAGAGAGCCTGCTCCGGTCAGCACTGCGCGCCCGACAGCCGCCGTCCCGGCCAGGGCAGCGCCCCCGATAACTCCCGTGCCGGACAATGCCGCTTTCCCGACTATCGCCGCACCGGATAGCACTGCGCGCCCCGCGGTCGCAGTGCCGGTGAGCGCGGTGCGTCCGGCGAGGGCGGCACGCGAGAGCAAGGGCGCTATCGGAGGTACCGGAAGGAACAATGTGGCGACGGTCAGGATGTCGACGACGGCCCAGAACACTTCACCTGGTGTGTGCTGTTTGTCCGGTGGCGGCTTGTAAGGCACGAACATGAGGCCCTGCGACGTGGCGACGGGGTGGGACAGCGTGATGAATGGTCCGACGAGTCTTTCGCCGACGACGTCCCCGAGGACGTTGATCGAATTCCTGAGTCCTTCGAAGGCTGGGCCCTTCTCTGGTGACCCAGTGCTGACCCAGCCAGGAAGATCACCGGGTTGGCCGTCGCGGACTTGCTCGTCGGGGACGTTTACCACCCGGTAGTAGGTTCTCGGTTTGCCGTCGGGACCGATCTCTACCCGCAAGGCAGTGATGCCCTCGGTGTTCCAGTTCTTCGCAATGTTCTCCGGGCTGGCGAAAAAGGTCGTGACACCGTTGACCACCTGGTAGGCGCCCAGCCCGGTGCCATCATTGGCGGTGTACCTGCCACCGGTGACCGCGCCGTCGCGGGTGGTGAAACTCTGAGTCACCCCGCCGGGCAAGGTCACGTATCCCCAGCCAGGCTCCCAGGGGTTGAGGGAAATGACCTGTTCGGCTCGGGTTCCGTCGTTGCCCACGTAGCGGGTGTGGATCTTGTCGTCCACCGCCGGGCTTTGCCAGCGGGTGCCGTTCTGGGTTTTGGTGGTGATGTAGTCACCGTTATCGGTGGCCTGGGTAGTCTTGCTCCACGGCCGGTCCTGACCGTCGCTGCCGCCGTGATGTTCTTCGATGCCGAAGTCTCCGCCTTGAAAGCGCAGATAGCGGGTGTCCACGCCATCGGTGGTGTCGACATAGGCAGTGACACCAGTGGTGCCGTAGGTATCGACGCGTGGTGTCCGCTGCTCGGCTTCGGTAATTTTGGTGTGGGTCCACGGCCGATCACCTCCGTCGCTACCACCGCCTTCTGTCACCTCGATGAGCCGGCCGTTGGATTGCAGGAATCGCCAATGACGCTGTCCGTACTCGTCGATCCGCAGCGAACCCTGGGTACCGTTGCCGTCGGTCCATTCCACTGGTGTGCCGCCGCGCTCCGGCGGTCCCACACTGTCGGGCAGGATCCGTTCGACGCGGCCGGCATCCAACTCGGCCTGAGTGGGGGATGCCAAGGCTGATGGCTGGACAGTTACGTCGGCAGTGGCGGTGTTGACGACCGGAGGGGGTTGGACTTGTGGTGGGGGCTTCTTGGTTTCCGCCAATATCCAAGGTAAAGAGCCGACTTCGGCATGGGGCTGTTCGATGGCGCCGGTAGTCCCGAGCAACTGTTCGATAAGCGGGTCCGTGGTGTTGGGGCTCGCCGTTGCCGGCTGGCCGGTGGTCGGGGCCGCAGGAAGCGGGGGCGCGGGAGGTGGGTTCTTGTCATCGACTGGCTTGTCGGTACGGGTTGTAGCCGGTGTTGGTGCCGGAGATGAGGGGTTCTGCGGCACCGAATTCTGCACCGGCGCGGTCGGATTCGTCTGGGCGGGAGGAACTGGTTGCGGTGATGGCGGTGGGGCCTGGTTGCCCCGCAGCTTGTTCTCTTCCAGCCGGTCCTTGTTGTCCTGGATTTGTTGCTCCGGTGAAACCGGAGGCGCGCCGAGCCCGGTGACCGCGCTGACCGGCTTGATCTCGGACAATGTGCTCGAGATGACGGGGGCCGCAGCCGCGTTGGATGCGGCGATCTGTTCCGTGACTATGGACAATGCTTTGCGGGCGTCGAGACGTTGGAGCAGACGCCCTGCCGAGGTCGGAGTCATCCGGTGGAAATTGTGTACTCGCGTACCGTAATCGCCGGTTTGGTCAGCAGATGGATTGTCCATGGCCAGGGCAACGGAGTTGAACCATGCAGAGCGCCTGGCGATCTCTGAGTTGTCCATTGCCTACCTCCCTTCCTCGGACAGCACGTTCGCCGAGCTGCGGACAGCTGCCGGAATGCGTCGTTCGGCGACAGATTTGGACATGACAGAGTCACCTCGTGTGTGGATGTGAGTGGCCGGACCGATTGCCCTGTCGCACAGCACAGTCGGTGCCGAGAGCTAGGGTGGCTGACCTGCGAATGACCGAAGCCCTGATCCGGGTCAGGATCAGGGCTTCGGTTGGACTATCGTCAAAATCTTTGGGATAGAAGAGCTCCCGGAAAGCGGGAGAGAGCGCAGCTATGGCACTGGCAGTATCCTCACCTCTTACTCAGGAATTGTCAATCCCTCATCCTGCGCTCTGCTTTGTTCAGCTCCGTCCGGAGTGCCTCTACGCCGCCCTAAGACCGCAGGCCTGAGCCGCCTGCAGACCTGACTCCAGGTTTGCCGACGGGGACGAACACCTCTCCAGCGCCGCGCTGAACAAGGCGTTCCAGCAGGCAACGCCACGCGTCATGTCAACGTGGCGAGCACGATATCCAGCGCCTTCCGCATATCGTCCCCCTCGATCCGCATCAAAGTGTCTTCATCGAGGGTCCGTGGATCGAGGGATTCGTCCATGGCCAAACGATATTCGCGTTCTTCCTCCGCACTCTCGATCACATTACGGATGAACCGCCCGTTACCCGCGATGTCGACACCGCGCCGCGGCAGACCACTCTGATCGGTGCGTTCCGCCGCGTACAGCTGCACACACGCTTCCCGCAAAATCTCGACTGCTTCGTCCGAAAGTGCGGAATCACGTTTACTGGCAATGAATTTGCCGATGTCACGGAGTTCATCGGGCGAATAGGAGTCGAACTTCACCCGCTTGGCGAAACGAGAGGCAAGCCCGTCGTTGCTGGCCAGGAAGCGATCGATCTCGCCGTCGTACCCGGCGATGATCACCACCAACCGGTCGCGGTCGTTCTCCATCCGCGCGAGCAAAGTATCCACTGCCTCGCGCCCGAATGCGTCCCCACCGGAGAGCCCCTGCTGAATCAGTGTGTACGCCTCGTCGACGAAAAGCACACCGTCCATGGCGGAGTCGATCAGCGCATTGGATTTGATCGCGGTAGAACCCAGATGCTGGCCGACGAAATCGGAGCGCTTGGTCTCCACCACCTTGTCGGTCTTGAGCAGCCCGAGCCCGCAGTAGATCTTGGCGACCACCCGCGCGATGGTGGTCTTGCCGGTACCGGGTGGACCGGTGAAGGCCAGGTGCTGCCCGCGCGGCATGCTGCTGAGCCCCTTCTCCGCGCGGATCTTCGCCATGGTCGCCGAGGACTGCAACTTGGCGACCTGAACCTTCACCGCCGACAATCCGATCTGGGCCTGCAGTTCCGCGCGGGCGGTGGCCAGAATTGTCTCGGCCCGGTCCTGGTGTTCCTGCTCGGCAGCCTCATCCAGGGACGGCGCGGTCGCGGGATCCCAACGGTTGGTGCGCGATTCGATCTGCTCGCGGGTGGTGACCATGATCCGGAAGGTGGGATCGCTCATGGCGCGGGCGTTCGAGGCGAAGCCCGGCACCTGGCTGTACACCGTCTCGAACAGCGACCGCGCCTCGTCCTCGTTACCTTGTTCGCGCAGTGCGAGACCGCGGCAATACATGGCCGCGGTGCGGGCGGCCGGGATCGGCCCGTGCTCGGCTTGTTCGAGGCGGCGCGTCGCCTCACCGAACAGACCGAGGTGCGCGCACGCGGTGCCGACCATGACGTGTGCGCCGACCGCCATGTACTGGTCCTGCCATTCGGCCGACCCGGCGAGCACCGCCATCACGTCGGGCCACAGCTGAGCGGTGAAGTACAGGACGCCGCGGGCATAAGCGCAGAGGCGGTCGTCCAGCGCACCATCGGGGTCGTCGGTGATCTTCTTGCGGCGCTCGTCCAGTTCGTCGAGCACATGCTGGGCCTCGTCGAACTGCTTGTCGTCCAGCAGCCGCATGGCATGCGCGATCCAGATCTCGGTGAAACCGGCGACCGGATAGTCGATGTACTGGCCGATCTGGAAGCGACCCGCCAGCTGGCGTGGCGGCAAACCGAGCCTGCGCTGTTCCCGCATCAGCGAGGTGGTCGAGGTGCGGTGCAGCTGTCCGAACACCTCGTTCGACGCATCCCCCGCGGCGAGGCGGCCCAGCCACGCGTCGCACATGTCCGGGTCGAGCTCGGTGGCCCGGCGGAAGGCCACCTTGGCGTATTCGAGGTTCTTGGTGGCCTGCTGGCCGTCGACCATCAGACCCAACGACAGCACGCCCGCATCGAAGACCTGTTGGGCTGAACGAATCGCTGACATGCGGCGCAACGTAGCCGGAATACGGTGCCGCGTCACGCCTTACCCTGCGCGCGAGCATGCGGCATTCACCGGGGATTAACCGCGCGAGACCACCACCGCCACAGAACCGCATGTCAGCGCCCGACCAGGGTTACGACTGAGGAAACTCACTGCTCAGCCCGCGCGACCGAGCGACTCCGTTGTTAATTTCCCGAACGTGATGGAGTCCACGGCGATCGAGCCGCAACTGTGCCGGGTCTCGGTGATCGGTGGCAACACCCAGGTGGATGTGGTGCTGCCCGCGACCGTCGCGATCGCAAATTTCATCCCGGATGTGGTGGCGCTCATCGCTTCTCGCAATCCCGATCTGTCCGAACTGGAGGACAACGGGCCGCTCGCCGCCCAGCACTGGACCCTCGCCCAGCCCGGTCAGACCGCGATCGATCCGGGGCGCACGCTCACCGAGGCCGAGGTGTTCGACGGTGACCTGCTGGTGCTGCGCGCGGTGGATTCGGTCGAGTCGCCGCCGCTGTTCGATGACGTGATCGACGCGGTTGCCCGGCTGACCGACGACTCCTTCAGCGGCTGGTCGGGTGAGTCGGCGGGCCGGGCCGGGATGGGCGGCGCAATCACGGCGGTGGTCGGCACGTGTTTCCTGCTGCTGTTCGCCGCGGCGCGTGGCTGGTCGGTGCTGGCCGGCTCGGCTGGCCTCGGCATCGGTCTGGTGATCCTGATCGGCGCCGCGCTGGTCGCCAAGAAGTACGCGGCGACCGCTCCCGCCACCGCGCTGGCCCTGTGCGGGCTGCTCCTGATGGGCAGTGGCACAGCGGCATTCGTGCCCGGCCGCCCCGGCGCACCACACCTGCTGTTCGGTGCCGCCGCCACCCTGCTGCTCGCGGTGATCGCGATGCGGGCGATCCCGGTGCGCACGACGATGTTCACCGGTGTCATCACGGTCGCGACGTTCGGCGTCGGCGCCGCGGGCACGGTGACGATCTGGGACGTCGCACCGTTGAAAGTCGCAGCCGGGATCATCATCTTCGCGTTGCTCGGCATCACCCTCGCCTCCCGGATCGCGGTCGCGGCCGCGCGGCTCCCGGTGCCGCCGGTACCGACCGCGGGCGGGGCCATCGACCCGCGCGACCACGAACCACGGCCGACCATCGAAGGCATCGGCGCGGTCGGCGCCACCGCCATCCCCTCGGCGGCCGGCCTCGGCGAACGATCACGGCGGGCCAACGACTTTCAGTCCGGGATGATCTTCGGCATCGTCGCGATCACCGTGCTCGCGACGATCGTCGTCGTCGCCTCGGCCACCGAGCATCGCTGGCAGTGCGCGGTGCTCGCCGCCGCGGTCGGTGTCGTACTCGCTAGGCGTGGAAGGGCTTTCGCCGATCTGACCCAGGCCGCAGTACTGGTTGCCGGCGGCTGCGCGGCCTTGATTGTGCCCGCGGTGCTGTGGGGTGTGCGGATGCCGGAGCTGGCCTTGCCCGCTGCGGGCGCGCTGCTGTTGGTGGCGGGGCTCGGCATGCTGATCGGGGTGGCCGGACCGAACATGGAGGTGTCGCCGGTGGTGCAGCGGGCGGGCGAGATCTTCGAATACCTGCTGATCTGCATTATCGGTCCGCTCCTTTTCTGGATCCTCGACGTCTACGCCATGGCCCGGAATGCGTGAGCTCGTCCGGCCGGCCGTCGTCGTTACCTTGACGCTGACTCTGGCCGTTGCGCCGATCGGCGCAGCACTAGGGATCGCACCGCCGGTGGTCGATCCGGGTGCGCTGATCACGAATGCCCCAGTGGCCCCGCCTGTTCCGTCCGAGCAGCGGCTGCTGTGCTCCCAACCGATCTGGACCGGACCCGCACCCGTCGGAGTGCCCGCGGCGCAGAAGGCGCTCGGGCTCGAAAACGCCTGGCAGTTCAGCCGGGGCGAGGGACAGACCGTCGCGGTGATCGACACCGGCGTCAACCCACATCCGCGACTGTCGGTGCGACCGGGTGGTGATTACGTCTCCGATTCCGACGGCACCGCCGACTGCGACGGGCACGGCACCCTGGTGGCGGGTCTCATCGCCGGTCGGCCCGCCCCCGAGGGCGGCGACGGCTTCTCCGGTGTCGCGCCCGCCGCCGCGATCCTCACCATTCGCCAGACCAGCCTGGCCTACCAGGCCAAGAACAGTTACCGCTCCGACGATCCCGGTGCGATGTCGGCGGGTGGTTACGGCACCGTCGACACCCTCGCCAGCGCGGTGGTGCACGCGGTCGACAGCGGCGCCACGGTCATCAATATCTCCGCGGTGTCGTGCAGGCCCGTCGGCGCTGAGGCAGTCGACGGCCCGCTCGGCGCGTCGCCGCGGTACGCCTACGACCGCAACGTCGTCGTGGTCGCGGCAGCAGGCAACCTGCAACAGCAGGGTGCGTGCAAGGAGCAGAACGGCACTGCCGGATGGAATGCGGTCGCTACGATCGCGACGCCCGCGTGGTTCTCGCCGTACGTCCTGTCGGTGGCATCGGTGGAGCCCGACGGGTCGCCCTCGGCCTTCACCCTGTACGGGCCTTGGGTTTCCGTGGCCGCGCCGGGCAGCAATCTGATGTCGCTGGACAGCGCGCCGGGCGGCACCGGGCTGGTGAACGGCACTCCGCAGGCCGACGGGCAGGTGGCGCCGGTGAACGGCACCAGCTTCGCCAGCGCGTATGTCGCGGGCCTCGCCGCGCTGGTGCGTGCCCGCTTTCCCCACCTCTCCGCACAGCAGGTGATGGACCGCATCATCCGCACCGCGCACGCCCCGGGCAGCGGCCACGACGCCCGGATCGGCGCCGGCCTGATCGACCCGGTCGCCGCGCTCACCGCGGTCGTGCCGCCCGCCCCGAAAAGCGATCCAGCCCAGGGCATCCCGATCGCGGGACCGACGCCACCAGCCTTCGTGAGCCCGTGGCCGCGGCGCATCGGCCTCGCGGGCGCGGTGAGCTGCCTGACGCTGCTGGCCATCGTGCTCGCCCTCTCCATTCCGTTCCGGCGCGAACAGCGCAGGCCCCTCGTCCTGCCGGGCGATGACTAACCGAAGGAATTCGCCATGGGCACAAAGGGGTTCATCCGCCTGGCCAGGATCGCACCGCCGCGGCCACCGGGCGGCGAGGTAATCCTCAACGCACCGCCGGAGATCACCGCACCGGTCCCCGCGCCGCTGTGGCAGCGCCTGCTGCCGGTGGTGATGGTGGTCGCCATGGTGGGCATGATGGGGCTGATGTTCACCATGGGCGGCAAGTCCATGTTCTCCAATCCGCTCACCATGATGTTTCCGATGATGATGCTGATGTCGATGGTCGGCATGTTCGCCAGCCGCACCGGCGGCGGCGGGAAGCCGGCCGCCGAGCTCAACGAGGAACGCAAAGACTACTTCCGCTACCTCGACCAGCTGCGCCGCGACGTCCGCAATACCGGCACCGCCCAGCGCGAGGCCCTGTTCTGGAGCCACCCGCACCCGATCGACCTGCACGCCCTGATCGGCACTCGCCGGATGTGGGAACGCAGGCCGAGCGACCCCGACTTCGGGCACATCCGGATCGGCGTCGGCAGCCATCGCCTCGCCACCAAACTGGTTCGGCCCGAGACTGTTCCGCTGGAGGACCTGGAGCCGGTGGCGACCGTGGCGCTGCGCCGCTTCGTCCGCACACACTCGGTGGTGCACAGCCTGCCGACTGCCATCTCGCTGCGCGCGTTCCCCGCGGTGAACGTGGAGGGGCCGCGCGAGCACGGCCGCGCGCTCGTCCGGTCGATGCTGATGGAGCTGGCCACTTTTCACGGCCCGGACAGCATGATCTTCGCGATCGTCACCGCCGACCCCGACGGCGAGGTGTGGAGCTGGACCAAATGGCTTCCGCACCTGCAACATCCACGCGACACCGACCGAATCGGGTCGGCCCGCATGCTGTACGAATCGCTGTCGGAACTGGAGACCTCGTTATCGGAGGACCTCCTGGAGCGCGGCCGTTTCCTGCGCAACGCACCGACCACGGCAGGCAGGCTGCACCTGGTCGTGGTGATCGATGACGGATACGTCAGCGGCGCCGAACGCATCATCAGCGACGCCGGCCTCGACTCGGTGACCGTGCTCGACCTGACCGCCCCGCAGACCGGACTCGCCGTCCGGCGCGGGCTGCAACTGGTGGTCGAGGAAGACGTGATCGGCGCCCGCACCGGTGGTTCCGTGGAGAACTTCGCCGGCCCCGACCGGGTAAGCCTGGATATCGCCGCCACTTTCGGCCGTGGGATGGCGCGCTACCGGATCGCCACCAGCGCCCAAGTTGTCGACCTCGGGGCCGAGGTGAACACCGACCCCGGACTGATGGCGATGCTCGGCGTCGCAGACGCGGCGACCCTCGAAGCGGACACGGTGTGGCGGCCCAGGTCGGCCCGTGAGCGGTTGCGGGTGCCGATCGGCTCGACTCCCGACGGCACCCGGGTCGAGATCGACATCAAGGAGTCCGCCGAGAACGGCATGGGCCCGCACGGGTTGTGCATCGGCGCAACGGGTTCCGGCAAGTCCGAGTTCCTGCGCACCTTGGTGCTGTCGATGGTGACCACCCACTCCCCCGATCTACTGAACCTGGTGCTGGTCGACTTCAAGGGCGGCGCAACGTTTCTCGGGCTCGATCCGCTGCCGCACGTGTCCGCGGTGATCACCAACCTCGAGGAAGAACTCTCGATGGTGGACCGCATGCGCGACGCACTGGCCGGTGAACTGACCCGCAGGCAGGAATTGCTGCGCGCGGCAGGCAACTTCGCCAACGTCACCGAGTACGAGAAGGCCCGTGCCAGCGGGGCACCGCTCGATCCGTTGCCCGCGCTGTTCATCATCGTCGACGAGTTCTCCGAATTGCTATCGCAGAAACCGGATTTCGCGGAGCTGTTCGTGATGATCGGCCGCCTCGGCCGCTCGCTGCGGGTGCATCTGCTGCTCGCTTCACAGCGATTGGAGGAGAACCGGCTGCGCGGCCTCGACTCGCACCTGTCGTACCGGATCGGCCTGCGTACCTTCTCGGCGGGTGAATCCCGTCAGGTGCTCGGCATCACCGACGCCTACCATCTGCCCGCACAGCCCGGTGCCGGCTATTTGAAGAGCGATTCGTCGGATCCGTTGCGGTTCAACACCACCTACGTGTCCGGGACCTACGTGCCGCCGGTCGCAGGCCGGACCACCGGTCCGACGGCCACGGCCGGGACGGTCGACCTATTCACCGCCGCCACCATCGAAGCTGCCGCACCGAGCACGGAAGAGCAGCAACCGATCCCGGTCGAACTGCCCGATCTCAGCGAACTCCTCGGTCAAGCGCCGCCCGCCGAACCCGAACGGTCGCTGCTCCAAGTGGTGGTGGATCGGCTGACCGGGCACGGCAGGCCTGCGCACCAGGTGTGGCTGCCGCCGCTCGACATCTCGCCGACCGTGGATCTGGTGCTGCCCGATCATGATTGGCGTTCCCAGGTCAACCGGAATGCCAATCTGTGGCTGCCGATCGGCATCGTCGACAAGCCGTACGAACAGAAGCGTGACGTGCTCGCGATCGATCTGTCCGGCGCACAAGGCAACGTCGCGGTGGTCGGTGGACCGCAGTCCGGCAAGTCGACCACCCTGCGCACCATCATCCTTTCCGCCGCCACCACGCACACCCCCGAACAGGTGCAGTTCTACTGCCTCGACTTCGGCGGCGGCACCCTGGCCGCCCTCACCGGGCTGCCACACGTCGGTTCCGCGGCCGGGCGGCTGGAGAGCGACCGGGTGCGGCGCACCGTCGCCGAACTCAGCATGCTGCTGCGCAGGCGCGAGGCCCGCTTCCTGGAACTCGGCATCGAGAACATGCGTGAATTCCGCAAGCGCAAGGCCGAATTCGCGCTGCTGACCCCCGAAGAGCGGGCCGCGCATCCGCTCGCTGCCGACGCGTTCGGTGATGTGTTCCTGGTGATCGACGGCTGGGCCGCCTTCCGCGAAGATTTCGACCTGATCGAGGGCCAGGTGCTCGCCCTCGCCGCCCGTGGACTGTCCTACGGCATCCACCTCATGCTCGGCGCGAACCGGTGGGCCGAGATCCGGCCCAATGTGAAGGATCAGATCGGTACCAGGATCGAGCTGCGCCTCGGCGATCCGTCCGACTCGGAGATGGATCGCCGTGCGGCGGTGAACGTTCCGATCAACCGTCCGGGCCGCGGCATGACCGGCGATAAGCTGCACATGCTGATCGCACTCCCCCGCCTGGACACCGACGTGAACCCGGAAACGCTCTCCGACGGCATCGTCGCCGCGAAGGCCGAACTCGCCGAGCTCTACGGCGACCGCCGGGCACCCGGGGTGCGGATGCTGCCCGGCGAACTCGACCGCGAACAAGTGCTCACCACCGCACGCGACCTGGATATGCGCCTGGACAACAAGCGGGTGCTGATCGGATTGAGCGAATCGGAACTGCTGCCGGTGGTGCTCGACTTCGAGGAGTCGCCGCACCTGCTGGTGTTCGCCGACGTCGGCTGCGGCAAGACCACGCTGCTGCGCAATATCGCGCAGGGCATCGTGGAGAATTCGCATCCGAACGAGGCGCGGGTGATCCTGGTCGACTACCGGCGCACCATGCTCGGGGCGATCGACGGGCAGCACCTGGCCGGGTACTCCACTTCGGCGCAGACCTCGATTCCGACCTTGAAGGAAGTCGCGGGATTCGTGTCGCAGCGGCTACCCGGTGCTGACATCACGCCTGCGGAGCTGCGGGAGCGCAGCTGGTGGACGGGGCCCGAGGTGTATGTGATCGTCGATGACTACGACATGGTGGCGTCGAACAATCCGCTGGTGCCGCTGCTGGATCTGTTGCCGCAGGCGCGGGATATCGGTTTGCATGTGATCATTGCGCGCCGGTCCGGTGGTGCGGCGCGGGCGCTTTACGATCCGGTTCTCGGGCCGATGAAGGATATGTCGGTGGACGGGATTTTGATGAGTACGCCGAAGGACGAGGGTGTGCTGCTCGGGGACGTTCGTCCGGCTCAGTATCCGCCTGGGCGTGGGCTGTTGGTGTCGCGGACGCGGGGGCGGGATCTTATTCAGATCTGCCATCTGCCACCGCCGAGCTGAGCGGAGGGATGTTGCTCGGCGATGTGCGCGAGCAACCTCCGGCTGAACGTGGGTTGTTGGTGTCGCGTGCCATCCAGCGCGCTAGGCGGTCAGGAGAACGCTGCGGTGGCGTCTTCCTCGGTGCTGTCGAGATCGCCTGCGGCCCGGCTCATTCCGTGGGCGAATTGAGACAGAGTGTGCGCCAGGTCGAATCCGCCTTGGAGCAGGTCGGTGCTGAGGTTCACGTAACCGGCCTCGCCATCGGCGAACGACTTACCGTATGAGTCGGTGCCCCACGGCGGGTTGGCGCTACTGCCTGCGGTGACCGTGGATTGCGGTGTGCTTCCGTTGTGCTGCACTGTGATCGGATCACCGAGCAGCGTCAGCGTGTCGGCGAGTACACGCACCGCACGGTCGACCGCGTCGGCCACGCTGTCCATCACCACGGCGGCGGAATGCAGGTCGGTAGTCGAATCGATGGCGATACTCTGCTCCACCCGGACCACTCTGGCCAGTACAGGCAGCGGGAGACGGGATTGCGGGCGACTGGTTCCGAAACACTATGCAAATTATGGGTTTCGGGTTCAGACGCACACTTTCTGATTTCTCGCACACCGACTTGCCGCGCTGACACGCGCGCGTTTGCAAGAAGGAGTGCGTCTAACGGTTCTCGCGGTCCAGGTTGTCTGAATCCGGTGGCTGCCAGTCGGTTTCAGGGTTCGGCGGCGGGCCCCACACGGCCGGGTCGGGTGGTGGTGGCGCAATGTACGGTTCGATCATCGGCTGGTGATAGGAATCGAGTTTGGGGCGGGTCTTCGCACGCAGATCGGTGCCCTTGGGTTGATAGTGGTCCGTCCCTGGACCACCGGTGCCGTATTCCTTGCCGAGTTGCTCACTACGGAGCAAAGCCCGCTGCCACCAACTGTTCTCCGCGCCGATCGGGCGCACCGTCGGCTTGGCTTCGGCATCGGCGCTGCGGTTGATCACATCCGGATGGACGCGCACCATGCGCAGGTCGTCGGCGCGGTGCTGGGCGAGGTCGGCGTTGCGTTGCGATTCGTCGGCGCGGGACTGGAAGTCGTCGGCTCGACGCTGGTGCGTGTCGGCCCGCAGGCGCGCGGCGGCTTGCTCGAACTCCGCGCTCGCGTGTTCGACACGGGCGCGGGCGACCCGTAGTTCGGCCCGCTCCACCTGCCGAGTATCGGGAGAGTCGTTCGCGCGCAACGCTTCCAGACGAGTTTCCGCGGTACGTAACTGCTGCTGCGCCCGTTCGGTGTTCGTCCGTGCTTGCTCCGCGACGCCGTCTTCCGTTGCCGCTCTTGTCTGTTGCATGGTTGCCCGCCGCTGCACGGTGTCGGCACCTGCCTGCGCGCGATCCGCGGTCTGCTGGGCCACATCGGACCGATTCTGCATGTCCTGGGCACGGTCGGACATGCGGGAACCCCACTGCGGCTGCCGGTCGGTCGCCTCCGGCCCGTCCGTGGCCCCCAGTGCGCGAGCCCGCAGCGGGTTCTCGACGGATTCAGAAGGCTGAGCGCGCAATTGGGGCTGGGAAGCGCGCACCTGCCGCTGGTATTCGCGCAGGTTCGCCGCGTCCTGCCGATCGAGCTCGCGCAGCCTGCGCTGATGCTGCGGCGTCGACTCGACCGACCGGTCGACCGAAGGCCGCGCTACCGGTGCCGGTCGCGGAATGGGCTGGTCGCTCACCGACCCACCGACCGCCGCAGCCCGGCTCGCCGGGACATACACGTTCCCTTCGGCATCAAGCTGGAAATGCCGGAGAAAACCGGTGCGCGCCGCACTGCCCGGCACCCGGTTCAGATGGAACAGGCCACGTGCACCACCCGCCACCGCACCACGAAACGCACCACCCGACGCACCGAGACCGAACCCGCTCGCAGTGAACGCCCCCTGCCAGCTACCGCTGTTCATCGCCGACGCCATCGAACTGCCGACCGTGCCGACCGCCCCGGCGAACGCACCGATCGCCGCACCCCGGCCCACATCCGCCGCACGACCAAGCTTGTTGGTGAGCCTGCCGATCGACGCGTCGAACCCGATGCCACCCCAATGCCCAGCTGCCCGACCGAACAAACCGCTCGCATAGGACGCGCCAAACGAGAGCAGTGCCTCATTCCCGTTGAACTGACGCCGAGTACCCGCAGCGATCTGACCACCCTGAATAGCCGCGTCCACCAACACCGCTTGCCCACCCGACACCGCACCCTTCACCGCGTACGTAGCCAGATTCTTGACCACCAACTTCGTCCAAGCCTGCTGCCCCACAGCACCAAAAGCCCGCAATATCACCTGCTCGATCCGCGTGATCACCAGATCCTCAACCCGCCGCAAGCCCGATCGGGTTCCTGCGATCGCCGCAGCCTCCACAGCGGGCGCGGTGGGCGGAAACATCCACGCCCACAGGATCTCCACGGCCAACATGGCGTAGGAGACGATCATCATCAGCTTCGCCGCCTGCACGGTGGTGCCGAAATCGAAAGCGGCATCACCGAGTTCGTCGTAGTTGGCGGCCAGCTTCGCCAACGAAGCGTCGCCGTCGAGCAGGTCGGTGAACAACGCGGAGATGGTCTCGGCTCCCGCGCCATCGGTGTACGCGCCGCTGGCTTTCCGTCGCACCTGAGTCAGCGGGTCGACCTGCGCAGCAAGTGATTTCGATGCTTCGCTCCAGGCCCGACCGATGGCGAAGAGCAGGTCCTCGTTACCGGCGGGCAGGTCGACACCGACCAACCAGCCCAGCCATTTCAGATCCTGCGGGATCTCGATCATCGCCGTGCGTTACCGGCCGAACGCGGTCGGGTCGAAGAAGTCGACGGCAGCGGCGCTGTCGGCAGCAGAAGCTTGCACTGCAGGAGCTTCCGGAACCGGTTCATAAGGGCCATGTGTCGACGCGACCTTGTCCCAACCGTATGCGGACCGGCTCCCCGGACCCGCCGACGCCAAGGTCCAGAATTGGTTGAGGTGCCGCAGCGGAACAACGACTTCGTCGCGGAACGAATCGCCGTTCGAGTCGATCAGCCGCAGCCCCGTCACCATGCCACTTTCCTCTTCGACCACCACCTCCGAAACGAAGTACGAGTGCCGAGCCGTCAGACCGCTGTCGGCATGCGCATTCGCACCGCCCGGCAGCGGGCGGGTAGTCATGACCACCGTGTCGCCGCGCCGTAGCAGATTCGCGATTCGGTCGGCCACCCACCGCGTCACTACCGAATCATTCAGCGGGGCGACCGATTCCCACCGCGTCATCTCCGCTAGCACCGGCTCCAATTGTGGCGTCAGTTGCCGGAAGCGCTCGGAGCCGAGCGTCTCCGTCAAGAAGGTGTGGAAGCCGGTAGCGGAGCGCGGATCGTGGGCATTCAGCCATTGCGTGATCATCGAGCTGGCAGCACCGAGAGATAGGCCGAGCCCCTCGATCCTGTGCCATTCAGCGAGGGCCTTGTCCCACGTCGAATGACCGGCCCAACTTTCCATGTAGTCGTGCCAGGCGTGTTCCAGGCCCAGCAGCTCATGCGCGACCTCATGGCTTCCGCCCACGAGCTCCGCCAAGGCATCCGGACCCAACATCAGCGGATGCGCGAACGCGGTGTCATCGACGGCACGTATCGGCAGTATCCGCCCTGCAGCACCGAGCGAATCCGCAGGCCACAGCGAACTCGCGGTCTCGCCGGCAAACCCGCCTTCGATTCCCGCGTACCCCTCGCTCCCGCCACGATAGGTCGCCCAGGCCTTTTCGATCACCGCGGGCCACAACGGCTGCCCGTCCCGGTGTGCCGCATACGCCATCTGTCCGTCGTAGGCATAGAACCGCCGATCCACCGGCACCCAGACCTCGCGCCGTACTGGGCTGGTGAACTGCACTTCACCGGTTGCCGAGGTCACTCGGCCATCGCTGTCCTGCTCGATGAACCGAACCTCGTAGTCGCCGTCCGTTCGGGTACGAATCATCTGGCGTACCCAGTCCGGGTGCCGCTCCGCCAGGCCGATGAGATCGGCGAGCAGGTAGCAAGTTCCAGCGCCGCCCTGCTGCACGTCGGAGGCCCGGGGCACATCGCCGAGCCCGAACAGTGGACCGGAGACATGCACCATGTTCGGCACGAGCACACCGGCGTCTACCAGCACTTCGCGATCGACCTGATGCCACACGGACGTACCGTCGCTACCGCCGGGGACGCGCACCGAAACGCGAGCAGGGTCGTCCGCATCGATCCGCATCGCGACGATGGTTCCCGCCGCCAAAGTCACTGTCTGCCCGGCTGCCACAAAGGTGATCGGTGTGTCTCCAGGGATACGCAGAGCTGCCGCAGGAATGCGCTCCTTTGCTTGCGCCATATCCACCGCAGCCGGTGTCGGAACCGGAGTGAACTCACCGGCCGCTTCCTCGAAGCTCAGCTCCTCGAACGCCTGGAAGGACAGGTACTCGAAGTCGTCATGGGTCTGCAGTCCGGCAGTCTGGCCACTGAGGTGTAGCAGCACAGCGACGTTCAGGTCCGTCATATCGGAAGGTTCGTTCGCATAGTCACATTCCGCGTCCGAATCGACCATGACCCGCAAAACGCCTGCGCGGACCTCGACCTCCACCGCGGCAGCAGCGGGAGCGCCGCCGAGCAGGGACGCATGGGTGAAGACCCGACCATGGCCATATCGGCGCTGCTGTTCCTTTGTGACCGCGTACATATTGCCGTATTCGTCCGTCACCATGACGGCTAGCCGTTCCTGCGCGCTCGGACCGCTGGGCAAAGCCTCGAAGTCGAGCGTGCTTCCTGAGCCGCGCTCCGCGGCCCACACGGTGTCGAATACCGCACCGTCCGCCGAGTACAACCGGCCGTCCGGTCCCAGCACGATGCGGAACTTCTCGCGATCGGCGAACGAGATCGGTTCGTACTCCGTACCGGGCTCCATCGGCCGCCCGGTAAACAGGCGATCGGCCGTTGTGTTCCGCTCCGGCACGCGGATATCGGTACCCGCGAAAAGTGGTCGGCTGTCTTGTTCCGCAACGGGTTCGGTGTCCGGCTCCGTGAATTGTGCGCGGAAGGTCTCCCAACCTTCGGGGAGCGACGTACCTTCGACGCCGTCCGGAGCAGACGAACTGGTCGTAGCGATGAAGTCGGCGGAGTGGTGGGAGTCAGCAGGAACTTGCTCTGGAGAACCTACATAGTACGGGGCAAACGGTAGCGCGACCCTATCCAAACCATGGGCGAATCGAGTACCCGGACCTGCGGAGGATAGATAGGCGAACTGGTTGAGGTGCCGCAGCGAAACCACGACTTCATCACGGGACCGATCGCCGGATTGCCGCACGTTCGAGTCGATCAGCCGCAATCCCGTCACACGTCCCGTCTGTTCCTCGACCACCACGCCTGAGAGAAAGTGCGCGTGGTTGTGCGACAGGCCGGTGTCGGCATGCCTTGTCGCACCGTCCGGCAGAGGTCGAGTATTCATGATCACTGTGTCGCCTCGCTGCAGCAAGTTCGCAATCCGGTCGGCCACCCACTGCCTGACGACCGAATCATCCAACGGCGCCGGTGATTCCCACCTCGTCATTTCCGCGTATATGAGCCGCAGCTGTGGCTCGAGTTGTTGAGAGCGCTCGGCGCCCAGCTTCTCCTCCAAGAATGTGCGAAAACCGGCGGCCGTGCGCGGATCGTGGGCATTCAACCACCGCGCATGCGTCGACCTGGCATCACTCTCGGATAGGCCGAGCCCCGCGATCCTGCTCCACTCAGCGACAGCCTTGTCCCATGTCCCGGGAGCGGTCCATTTTTCCAGGTAATCGTGCCAGTCGTGCTCCAGGTCCAGCAGTTCGTGCGCGACCTCGTAGCTGCCTCCCGTCAACTGCGCCAACGCATCCGGACCCACCATCAGCGGATGGGCGAACGCGGGGTCGTCCACCACACTGATCGGCAGTGTCCGCCCTGCCGCACCGGGCGGATTCGCAGGCCACAGCACGCTCGAGGTCGCCCCCGACACCCCACCCTCGATTCCCGCGTACCCCTTGTCTCCTCCCCGATAGATCGCCCAAGCCTTCTCGATCACCGCGGGCCACAGCGGCTGTCCGTCCTCATGAGCCGCATAAGCCATCTGCCTGTCGTAGGCATGGAACCGTCGATCGACCGGAACCCACACCTCACGCCGAATCGGCTCGGTGAATTGCACTTCGCCAGTTGCCGATACCGTCCGTCCATTCCCGTCTTGCTCGATGAACCGCACCTCCAAGTCACCGTCGGAACGTGAACGGACCATCTGGCGCACCCACTCAGGATGCCGATCCGCCAGACCGATGAGGTCGGCAAGCAAGTAGCAGGTACCAGCCCCGCCTTGCTTCACATCGGAGGCACGAGGCATATCGTCGAGCCCGAACAGCGGACCGGCGACACGTTTCACGGTCGGTACCCGCACACCGGCGTCCGTCAGCAACTTGCGCTCGACCCGATGCCACACCCCGCTGTCGCCGGGTTCGCGCACCGAAACCTGAACGGGGTCGGCCTCGTCCACGCGCACCGCGACCGTTGAGCCTCCCGCCAACGACACAACTCCCCCGGCTGCGGCGAAAGTGATCGTTCTACCATCAGGGATTCGCACGGCTGCCGCAGGCAGGCGCTCCCGTGCTCGCGCCTCGTCCACCACCGGTGACGGTGCCGGTACTGGTACCGGCATATTGGCCGCTTCCGCGTAACTCAGGTGCTCGAAGTCCGCGTCGATCCGCAAACCGATCCGCTGAGCACGCAGATAACTCAGCGCCGCCGAATTCAGTTCCGCCAGAACGATATCCGTCGGTTCGTCCTCGTAATCGTATTCCGAGCCCCAATCGACCAGGACGCGCAGCACTCCAGCCCGCACCTCGATCTCTGCCGCAGCAGCGGCGGGGGCACCGCCGAGCAGCGACGCGTGGGTGATGTCCTGGCTGCGGCCGTATCGACGCTGCTGTTCCTTCGTGAGCGCGTACATATTGCCGTACACGTCCATCACCATCATGGCGCGCCGTTCCGGTACGTGCGGATCGCTCTGCAACGCCGCGAAGTCGCGCGTGCTTCCCGAACCCTGTTCAGCGGCCCACACGGTGTCGAATACCGCACCGTCCGCCGAGTACAACCGGCCGTCCGGCCCCACCACGATCCGGAACTTCTCGCGATCGGCGATCGAGATCGGTTCGTAGTCCTCGTCCGGCTCCATCGGCTTTCCGTCAACTGGCCGCACGCCGTCAAAGGACAGCCACTCGGCCGCTGTCCTGCGCTCCGGCACCCGAATATCGGTGCCCGCGAACACCGGCCGCCGGTCCGCGACCAAGCCGGTGTCCGCCGCTACGAACTGTTCGCGGAGGTACTCCCAGCCTTCGGGCAACGACAGTGATGCGTCCTCAACGCCATCCGTCGCGACCTCGTCGACTACCGACATCGATGCGCCCGAGACGTCAGGTCGCGAAGCATGAGGAACAGGCGGGCCCTGCACAATCACCTCTGGCGACTGCGATACGTCCGGGCGAGTCGCGCGTGGGACCGCCGGAGCTTCGACGACAACTTCACCCCACTGCGAAACATCGGGTCGAGTTGCGCGCGGGACCAGCGGTGGTCCGGCGGCTGGTTCGGCTGCGTGCCCGGGCCCGGTCTCGGTTACCGCCGGGCGCGTTGTTGCGCTCGTCGTTGCGATGCCGTCCGACAAGCCGTACATCGCCAGCGTGCCCGGACCGGACGAGCCGATTCTTTCGAATTGATTCAGATGCTCGACCGGCACGGTGATTTCCGCGTCTCTGTGCGGATCACGCACAACCACCGACGTCGGCGCGCCGAGCCCACCGTTCACCGTGGCTGCTCGGTTCACCCGAAGGACCGAATAAGAGTGTTCGGGGTGGAGCTGGACGGCAGTCGGGCGTCCGACTCCGGCATTCTGCCGCGTCCCCATGCTTACGGTGTCACCACGCTGCAGTAAGTAATCGATCCGCTCCGCCACCCACACGGCCGTTGTGGTGTCTGTCAGCGCGCTGTCCGCTTCCCACGCGTCGAACAACTTATACAGTGGTGCCGCCGACGCCTTCCACTGGTCCGCCAAGAACTTTGCGAGGTTGCTGTCGGCGCTACCGTCGGACGGCCAATTCGGCAACGCATCCATGATCGCTGCGGCCATGTGTTCGTTATCAACAATCGCAGCGAGTTCCGTGAGATCCTTCGTCCGCAGATCCGATGGCATCAGGCCAACGTCCGCCACTGCGATATCTGCCTCGAGACTCGCGCATTCAAGCTCGTCGAATAATATTTCGGCCGACGCCTGACGACCTTCCCAACTTATGATCATCTGAGCAAGCCCAGCACTCTCACCTAGCATGCTGGTCAACGTCTCCTGGTCCATCTCGAACCAAAACTTGACCACTGCTTCCTGAGCACTGTGTGTCGACTGAGTCCGACCAGCAATGCCCGGCATCAGAGGCGGACGCAATTGGCCCGCGACCAGACCACTCAACCCTCCGTCAATGCCTTGGTATCCCCTATCCGCACCACGGAATACCGCCCACGCCTTTTCGATCACGGCAGGCCACAACGGCAGCGTCGCGTCGTGTGCCGCATAGATCATTCGTCCGTCAGCGGACTGGTAGAAGGTGTCGTCCACCTTTACCCACACCGGACTTTTGTTCGCCGCATCATAGAAGCGAACACTGAACGTACGCTGCTGGGCTGTTACGTCCTCGCGGATCATGTCGACGATCAGATCCGGATGACGACCGGCCAATCCGACCAGGTTCGACAACAGGTAGCAGTCCCCGATCATGCCCTGTCGAACATCCCCCGGTTGTGGACCACCATTCAGGTACAGCGGACCAGTGGCGGTACCGGTCATGATGCGCAACGTGCCCTCTATTTCGACCGGCAACCATCCACCGTCGGGGCGAAGCAGTTCGATATTCGGCGGCACATGGTAATCCATCCGAATGGCGACACTGGAGTCGCGCCACTGTACGACCGTGTGGGTGTCATCGACACAGAACAACCCGGAACGTATCGGACTCCAGGAGTTCTGCGCCGAATTGTACTCGAATGCCTCAGCCAGCACGGCAGCGGGAATTCCCATGGAAGTACCGTCGGTTTGGCGAACCTCATGAATGGTCAATCCGCGGACAATGCTCGTCCCCGTTTCAGTCAGCGTGGAGGTCATACCGATCGGTGCCAAATTGCCGTCCGCTTTTTTCACGAACACGTGGTCGTTCGGTAGCCTGAATCGAGCCGCCGGCATCGAGACCATCAGTCCTGCTGGCGGCTGCGCATCCGAGGTCACGGCTGCCGGAACCACCGCACTGTCGAATTGCGTTGCTGTCGCACCCGGCTCGGTGACAAACATCGCTACCAGATCGGCGCCGAAGTCGAGGAAGTCCGCGGTGTCGGCACGAGGACTTTCCGGCATGCTCGTTGTCGAAAGCCCCGGATCGTGGTGGGACTGCGCGCCAACCTCGTCCGCGCTGCGCTGCCGTGCGCCTCGGCCACCGGCAACATCCATTCCACCACGTGTCGAATGCTCAGTGCGGCTGGACAACTCGCCCGGCACATGCTCGAAGCCCACGGTATCCACGACAGCGCCGCCACGTCCGTGGACCGCAACCCAATAGTGCGCATCCCCATCGTCGCGGTTCAACATGAACGTGTTCAACTGCTGCTCGGGCGGCCCGAAGTGCAGATGTGCTACACCACCATCCGAGTCATATACATCCACATTCAATGCCAAAGCCGCGGCCGCCGACGGCAGCAGGTAATCGGCGGCATCACTGTTCCACGTCCCCTCTTTCAGCAACTCCGTCAACTGCCGCACGAACTCGGCCCGGCGCACCGCCGCCGACCGCTCCGAAACCATGAACTCACCCAGGTACGCATCCGGATTCGCCAGCATCTTCTGTACGACACCCACCCGGAAATCGCGATGCGCATCCCGATCGGTGATGTCGACACCGACTGCCCGCGCCAACGCCTCCCATAGACAGTTGCCCGCACCGGGCTGCGACTCCCACACCCCATCCGCACCTGGCGCGTGAACACCACCGATCTGCGCACGCACCTCGCCCCCTACAGGGGAGAGCAAACCCATTGTCGTGGAGATCGATTCGTCGGCTTTGCCGCCTCGCAGCCCCGCGACGTTCGTCTCCGGGTCGTCGGTGACGGTCAACGGATCCGGATCAGTGGCAGCGGCCCCGCGTCGCTTCTTCGTGGGACTCGACCATCCTTGCTCGAGGTCGTACGCGTCCGATTCCCGCACCGACCGGGTACTCAATGCGCTGAACAGATTTCGCGCATCCGGCCCGAGCACCGTCGCGGATCGACCCTCCGTAGCTGAACTGTCCAAATCGAACCACTGAGCGTGTTCCCCGGACCACTCACCTATTTCGCGCACCGCTGCCGGCGCAGGGGGCTGCTGCGCGTGCTGAATCGATACAGGCTGTTCACCCGCTAGGTCAGCGGGGCCCTCCGACGGGAGAAGATCGTCCAGCCAGGTGAAGTCGTCATCGTCCAGCAGCTCCGAAGTGGCAAAAGCGCCCAGATCGCTATCCTCCAACGAGAGGATAGCGTTTTGCTGATCGTCGACATTCCGTTGCCGTTCAATAACCTCGGACTGCGCCCCGAGATGCGACTGCCCCGCAGCCGGGTCCAGGACATCCTGAGGGACCCACACCTCGCGCACACCATGATTTTCCCTGAGCGCACGGAACGAGGATTGCGTGGAATTCCCATCAGGTTTCTTGAAATTCAGAATAACTGCACTCGTGCTGCTTCGTATTGATGTCTTCGCCCGAACCAGCACTTCGTTACGATCTCGGAAGACAATCTCGACCCCAGTCCGCTGCACCTGCTCCATTGCACTCTCGATCGAGATCCGCACCGGCACACCTCGCAACATTTTCCGGACCTCGAGAAGTTCCGAATTCAGCGCCTCTCCATCGCCACTCAGCATAGCTATGGTCGCGTTGTAATGCGCTCGCCCCACATGCAGAACCGTCAGCCGCATACCGTTCGCCGGACCGAAGCTCTGAACCTCGCCTTCGCGAATGAACTCGGCCGATCCATCCGCACCGGTCCGGAACTCCGAACCAGACACGACCTGGAGCGAGATCCCGTACTCGGACAACATATTTCCCAGCGCGATAGGTGCAATGTCTGCGACAGGATTTGCCCACTCTCCCGGCCGCAAGGCATCCTCCAGTTGATTACGTGACCACCCGCGTAATCCATACTCGTCACGATCCCACACCTGCTGCCGCACCAGCCAGATCATGACCTCCCGTCGCAAATCGACGACATTCCGCCACCTCGGCGGCAAGAGACGTGCTCCGGACGAACGCAAGATCGATTCATACAAACAATCTCCGGAAGGCTCGACCAAAATCTCCTGCAAACCCGCCCGCAACAAGCGATCCCGCTGCCCTTCATCTGCCTGTGGTGGCAACCCCGGCAGGACATCCGGCCGATCGTCGGGGCCGCGCCTCCTGAGCCATATCTCGCCGACTCCTTGGTTGGCCAGGTTCATCAGAAAGCTGTCGACCCCCCACTTCTTCCTGACACTTCTGCCACCCTCGCGATAGTATAATTCAACCCCCATGGATCGGCGGAATTCCATACCATCTTGTTTAGATGTTGACCCCTTAACCCATCGTCCCTCAGCATCTCGATACATAAACCGCGTGCGGGGCCAGCGCAGTTGAACTGCAGCAGTATTGAGCGGTACCGGCACAACCTCATCACTCGGTGATTTTCGGGTCTCGACGACTTTGGCATCCACAGCAGCAGCTACGGCTGACGGGTCCAACTGCGGTATTTCGGGCTGCTTGCGCGTCGGCAATTCCCACGCAATCGAGTCGAACGCGTCCCGGCGAATCCACACCTCGCCCACACCCCGTAACCGTCGGAGTCTATCGAACGTGGTAGTCGTGCTCCTGCCATCAGGTAGCTTGAACCCCAGCAGTGTGCTCGCCTTA
The DNA here is from genome assembly GCF_900269665.1 of Nocardia suismassiliense. Lineage (GTDB taxonomy): Bacteria > Actinomycetota > Actinomycetes > Mycobacteriales > Mycobacteriaceae > Nocardia > Nocardia suismassiliense. The sequence continues at coordinate 2,066,421 of NZ_LT985361.1, read as the reverse complement.
TTTGCCCTTGTCGTCGCATAAACCAACGCGCCCGATTCATCTCGAAAGACCACCCCTATACTGGGCGTACGCAACTGCGCCTCGGCGGACTCGATGGTGATCTGCACAGGCTCTCCGCCCAGCAACTCGCTGACCTGATCTAATTGCGGGTTCGCAACAGCCGTGCTCGTTCCAGTCCTCCCGAACACGGCCGCTGCGGACAATAGCTCCTGTTCATCAATTGTGGCACGCGCATCATCCACCCAGGAGTGGTCGATCTGCCCGAGGTCAGCGGCGACAGACTGCGGCTCCATCGCATCGATAGCCGCATCCGCGTCATCCAGCCACGAGAAGTCGTCGTGTTCGAGGGCAGCGGGGGTTGGGTCGCTGTGCTGTTGCGTGCTGGAACTATCCGAGGCCTCCATGCCGCCCCGCGTCGAATGGCCGATCCGGCCATGCAGGTCGCCCGGCACATGCTGGAAGTCCAGGGTGTCCACGACCGCGCCACTTCGCCTGTGCACCGCGACCCAATAGTGCGCACCACTACCAGCACGGTTCAACATGAACGAATTCAACTGCTGCATGGGCGGCCCGAAATGTAGCTGCGTCACAACACCATTCGAGTCGTACACATCCACATTCAACTTCAACGCAGCGGCCGCCGAGGGCAACAAGTAGTCCGCAGCATCACTGTTCCACGTGCCATCCTCCAGCAACTCACGCAACTGCTGCATGAACTCGGCTCGACGCTCCGCCACAGGCTTCGAAGCCATGAACTCACCCAGATACGCATCCGGGTTCGCCAGCATCTTTTGCACGACACCCACCCGGAAATCCCGATGTGCGTCCCGATCAGCTACATCGATACCAACCGCCCGCGCCAACGCCTCCCACAAGCAATTCCCCGTACCGGGCTGCGACTCCCACACACCATCCACACCCGGCGCACGAATACCGGCGATCCTGTCCCGCACCTCACCGAAGGCGAAAACTCCTGCTGCCGAACCCGGCCCGTCGACTCCCGCACCGCGCAGGCGTACTACGTTCGTATCGGTTGAGTCGGAATCGACCGCATCCTCGATCGCCAGGCCCGACGATTCATCGACCTCGGCGTAGCCGGGGGGTGGCGACTCCTCGACGGGGAACTGAATGCTGTGCTCGGGCTGCTGTGCCGATGCGGCGTAGCGCTGTTCGATGTGCTGTTGCGCAGCCAGAATCAGGTGCGGCCACATCACATGGCTGTTGTTCAGCACACCGTGCCAGTCGCCGGTTCGGCTGACTCGCACCCACCGTGGCCGACCGCCGACAACCAGGCGCACTTCGGCCGCGCCGGCATCGTCCGGGGCATCGCGGACCATGGATCGGACGACAGCCGGATCGGCGGCCGTGAGTTCATGCAACTGCGCCAGCGCCTCCGGGTTCACCGCGCCCGGCATCCGGGTGAAGACGTTCAGGTCGGCGGCGCGCGGGCTGGTCGGTCGCCAGAGTTGGCCGTCGAGCCTTCGCAGCACCCGGAGACCGAGGTCGGCGACCACCGCGCGATCCACCACGAAGGTCTCGCCGCCGACCTGCCGCAGGCGGACCTGGTTGCCGGAACCTGTTGTGACCTCGACGGTTTCGCCGTCGTTCAAAGTCACCACACCACCCGCGGTGTTGATCCTCGCCATGCGTCGGTATTCCAGGGAATCGCCGACTCGTTCGAATCCTGCGCGAGTCAGGTCCTCCGCAGCGACCCAGCCCTGACCGTTGCCGCCGGCCACCCACACCCACTCACCGGTGGTCCTCGGCGTGTCATCGTCATCGACTTCGATCTCGGCATCCAGGCGCACCAGCGAACCGTCCGGGAAGGGGCGGATCGACACACCGAGGTCGGTCACCAATTGCCAAGCAGGCATGGCGATTCGGTCACCTACCGGTGCCCGTACGACCGCCTCCTCGTCCGCCACGTCGTGCGGTGTCAGGTACAACGGTCCTCCGGGCAGCGCTGCCGAGTAGACCGGCGGACCGGCCTGCCTCAGCACTGTTCGGTCCGCCTCCGCGTGCAGCGGCAGCGTCGGTGCGGGCGGAAGGACGAACATCCGATGTCCCGGATCATTGTCTCCACCCATATCTGTCAGGGCTTCTTCAGTGAACCAGCCGCTCGTCTCCGGCGTGGTGGGGACGATGACGTCGAAGTGTGTGACACCGTCGATTATTCGTGTCTCGCCGTTCCAGATCACCTCCGTGGGAGCCCGACGATCGTGGCGCTGCGCGGCCGACACCGCGGTGTGCGCGGCCGCGTGTTCGTTCGCCATCAGGACGAGCAGGGGCCAGATCGGGCGATCGTCCGGCCAGACAAGACTGCGGTTGAAGAAACGGTCGACTCGGATCCACCGGGCCCGTTCACCCGCCACGAGGCGGACATCGACGGTGTCATCATCGTTCGCGCGGAACATGTTCCGAAGGAACTCGGGATGGTCACCCACGAGCTCACGCAGCTGCGCCACCTCGGGCCCGGCCAAACCGTCGAGGTCGGTGGCCTGCGGGCCGGACTCCGCCCAGAGTGGACCGCGCAGCGGCGTGGGACGAAACAGCCCGTACACGGCTGCCGCGATTTCCTGGACCCATACCGACCTGCCGGGCAGCTGCAGGAGCATGTGCCCGTCGTATTCATCGGGCCGCTCGCCGGAACGATCGATGTCGACACGCTCGCCGTCGTAAACGGTGACGGGGCCGTTGATTCCGGGCAAGTCGGCGGCGCGACGGAAGGCATGGCCATCCGCACTCAGCCGGAAACCCGCCGCGAGAAGTTCCGCTTCCCGGATCCACCCTGCGCCATTGGACCCGGATACGCGGTAGCTGAGCGTGCCATTGTCGGTGTACCGGTTCCATGGTCGGTTCGGAGATCTCAGCGCACCATTCGCGCTCGGCAGGATCGGCAGCCCACGATCGGTGCTCACACCGATCTGCGGCAGCCGGATACGGCTGGGAGCGGGCGCTACCGGCTGGTCATTCATTTTCGACACGAATGGCGCGAGCGGAATCGGGCCGGACGGCAACTGCCGGGCGACACTGTCCGAACTACCCGGCGCACCATCATTGTTGTCTGGGGTCGTTCCCGACACCACTCTGAGCTCCGGTGGGGCCGCGGGAGATACGCCTTCGGCCACGACATCACCCAATGCACCCAACGCATCCGAGGAAAACAGAGCCGGCACCACATCAACCACAGGGACGGCAGCCGATCCGCTCTCGGCCACGACATCACCCAACGCACCCAACGCATCCGACGAAAACAGACCCGGCACCACATCCTCAACCTGCGGCACCACATCAACCACAGGGACGGCAGCCGATCCGCTCTCGGCCACGACATCACCCAACGCACCCAACGCATCCGACGAAAACAGACCCGGCACCACATCCTCAACTTGCGGCACGGCAACGGAATTGGGCGGGGGAAGCTCGCCGGGCGGGTCGAGGGGATCGAGTGCCCTGTTCCGTACAGCGTTGTCCGCATTGTCGATGGTGATGGCCGCGAGCAGGATGGCAGGCCAGATCGGCTGGTCGCTGTCCGGTTGCCAAGGCAGATCGGTGCTGCGGGACACGCGCACCCAATGCGCCTGCTGTCCCTCGCCGAGCAGGACATCGACACTGCCGTCTGCGTTTTCGTGCAGTCTGTGCCGAATGCCGTTTCGGGAGCTCGCGATCGCGGTACGAAGCCCCCGCACCTGTTCGGTATTCGGCAGGTGGTCCAGATCTCGGAGGCGCGGCCCCGACCCGTTCCACAGCACGCCCCGAAGCGCGGTGCGGGGAGCGAGTCCGAGCTGGCCCGCAACCTGTTCGGTCACCAGCAGTTCGTTGCCCTCGTGGTGCAGTCGAAGCAGTGTTCCGTGGGGACCAGCCGGTATGAGGACGCGGTCGGTGTCGAATACGGTGATCCTGCGCGGCTCCCCGTCCGCCGCCATGATGACGTCGATCTCCATACTGCGGTAAAGCCGCCCGGTGGACCGTTGCCAGCGGTAACCGTGCTCGCGCAAGATGTCGGCAACCACCCAGCCCGTCCTATCAGCACCCGTAACCTGCAGCATGTCCTGCCCGCCGAGCCAACGGCGCGTCTCGGTGGTGGCCTGATGCAACAGGAACCCGCCCTCGAACGGGGTGAGCCTGGCGGACAGGAAGGTGTGCAGGTCCGGTCCGACGAGCCGGAGCCGGGCACCGAGGCTGACCGCGGTCCGATCCACCTCCCGCGCGTTTTCCGCGTCGAAAGCCATGAATCGGACATCCGGTGCCAACCGCAGACCGAGGTGCGCCATCAGCTGCCCGATGGCCGCGTCGTTCAACGACGCCGTAATCGGGTATTCGCCACCGCGGTCGATGATCACTGAAATGATGCCGTCCCGCGCTTCGATTTGCGCGGCTATAGCGGCGCGTCCACCTCCGAGCAACGCCGCATGGGTGACCCGCTGATCCCCGCCGCCGACGAGTTGCGCCGCATAGAGATTGGCGTTCTGGTCCATGACCAGGACCGCGCGGCGGCCCGATGTGCCGAAGAGACTGCCGTCGCCCGCTCGGTACAGCCGCCCGTCCGGGCCGACCGCGAGACGGAGTTGCTCGAGCTGATCGTCCGGCAGAGTGTCGTGGTGCGCGGCGTCGGGCAGCACCGTGTCCAGGTCGAGCTCTTCGATGTTGCGCTCGGGCACCGGCATTGCGGTGTCGCCCATCAGCGGAGCTCGGTGACCGTACGCCGCGTGAAGCGTTCCCGCCGCGACAGCCTCGAACGCGCGCAGGATCAGCGCTGCCCAAATCGGCTGGCGTAGGTCCCACGGCTGGTCGGAGACCCGATCCACCCGTACCCACCGCGGCATCCCCTCGACCATGAGGTGCACATCGACCGTTCCGTCGAGGTTCATCCGCATGCGCGAGGTAATGATCTCGCTCTCGAATTCGACCAGTTCGCGTAACTGCCGCACTGCGGGTGAATCCGGTAGACCGGCGAGGTCGTGTATCGACGGCCCGCTCGCACGCCACACCGGGCCTTCGAGGTCATGTGCAATCGGCAGGCCCATCGCCTGAATGACATTGTGCCCCACAGCCACCGAACCACCGGCCGCATCCAGCCGGACCAGTCCGGGAAGATTCATATCGTCGCGGATCCGAACCGATTCGCCCGCAGGCAAGGTCCTGGTGGAGTCGAACTCGTCGACGACCGCCGCGGTGAGCACATGTTCGCGGGCTGGACTCACCCGCAACGCCGGCGTGATGTTCAGTTCGACATCGGGCGCCAACCCGATCGGCCCACTGGCGACACGATGGAGGAAGCGACCGGCCGCCACGAACACGTAGTGATTCTCGGTCAGCCACGACCAGCTCCGCCGCACCTCTACGTGGGTGTCGGTTTCGATGAGGGTCAGCCACCTCTCGCCATCGGCATCGATCTCCGTCGTGCCCGTCGGGCGGAGTGCCACGTGACGCTCCACCTGCGGCGTGAGATCGGCAGCGTCGTTGGACAATTGAGCGGTGCCGCGCGGCGCGGCCTGATTATCGGCTTCGGACACGGTAAGCGGCTCGGCCACGTGCTGCGCCTGCTCCAGGGCGGCCCATTCTCGAGCAGCCGTGTATGCCTCCAGGACAACCGCAGGCCAGGCCGGGTATCCGGTCCAGGACAGGTTCGCTGCCGGACCGGGTAGTGCGGTGCGGCGGTCCATCCGCACCCACTGCGGGGTGCCATTTACCATCAGGTGCACGTCGCTCGCCTCGCCGTCCGGGGTCACCCGGATCATGGCCTGAATCCGGCCCGGATCTGCCGCGGCCAGCCGTCGAAGATGCGCTACCGCAGGAGAATCCGGCAGGTGTGCCAGGTCGCCGGGCACCGGACCGGACGTCTCGTCCCACAGCGAACCGGACAACCTCCGCAACCGCTCCGGAAGGCCCAGCTGTGCGAGCTGGTCGACGAATACCCGTACCTGCGCCGGAAGGCCGTCTGAACGTGTCAGCCATATCCCCGGTCTGTTCCCACTACGACCGGTACGCCCGCGCACGACCTGCTCGCCTTCGGCCAACCGCACCGGGACCTGCCGATCGACCGAGTTCAAGCCCTCCACGACAGCGAACTGCCGCCACTGTCCTGCGCTCTCGTCGTACTCGAAACCCGCTGACGTCAATGCTGTCTCGAACACCCAGCCGGTCCCGTTCGCCCCAGTCACTCTCAGCTGGTTGACGCCGTCCACCGAGCGATACCGGGCGGCGTTGCCACCGAGGTTCAACAGGCCACCGGGCAGCGGCACCATCGGCCGTCCGTCGGCGGTGACCAAGCCTGGATCCGGCAGCTGGATACGCTCTATCCGCCGCGGCTGGATCGGCTGCGTTTCCGTCACCGTACCGCGGGGAACCAGTGGAATCGGGCCCTCGTCCGACACCGGCACGGCGGGTATCTCACCCTCGGCCGTAGTCACCGAACCCGCGTGGTGGCCGTGTGGCCGCAACGGCGTCGCGGCCGGCCCCGCGCCGATCGTGCTCGGCGGCGCGACCGGTTCGCTGGTGTCGACCTGCCCACGCTGATCGGCCGGTGGCACCGCGATCGACTCATCGGCCACCGGCACAGCCACTGGCTCGTCAGCCGTCGGCACCACGACCGGCTCGTCCACCGGCTGATTCGATGTGAGCTCGCGCCGGGACTGCGACTGCTCGTGCACCGAAGTGGGCACGCGGCTTTCGGCGACGATCGGGTTCCCAACGTGGACAGCGTCATTCCTGCCGAAGCGCCGCAGGAAGTCCGTGGTCCGTCTACGGTGTCGTCGCCACCAACCGGTCTGCTGGGTGACGGTCGGGGTCGTCGCCGGACGACGACGGCGCAGTGCCCGCCCGAGCCTTTCGACGGAATCCCCGACCACGTTGCCGGTCCGCGTCCGCCCGGACGTGGTCTCCTGATGTGAAATTCCGGACCGGCCGGAGGGATCCCGCCTGGTGGACTGGGTAATGCCGCCCGCCCGGTACGGCAGCGCGGTGGTTTCCGGGGTGCCGGTCGCGGCACTATGCGGTGGCAGGACTTCAGCCGTGAGGATGGTCAGGCTGGTCGTGGAGTTCTTCCGCACGCCGGTGATCCGGTAACGGGTACCGCGGGGCAGCAAGAGTTCCTGTTGATCGCCGCCGAACGCGACGCCGTCCCTACCGATGTACAGGCCCTTGGCGCCCGGTCGTACGGTCAGTTCCAGGAGGTAGCCGCCAGCCAGGGAGACAATCGTTTCCGTGCCAACGGAGGTCGACAGATAGCCGGGTTCGGTCTGGACGGTATCGATGAGCTCCGTGGGGTCGCGGCCTTCCAGCGGGAGGCCTTGCGGACCGACCATGAACTTGACGTCGTTGACGATACGAACTACCTGAATAGGCTCGGGCAGCCGCAGTGGCCGGCCGGTGGCCTGGTCGAGCAGGGCGATCTGCGACAGTAAACTTTTCGCTACAAACTCTTCCGTGGTGTGGAAGTAGTCCATCAACGTATAGAGGGTCTTTTCCTTCGTCGCGAGGTCCTCCAAACGCTTGCCCGGCGACGAACTGTTCAGGATCTCATCGATATTGTTCAGAAGCTCGTTGCTGTCAGCCGAAGCCTCCTCCGCCATCAGGAGTGCCCGGGCCTCCTCGAGTTCGGGCACCGACGGGAGTTCGGAAGTGCCTACGCCGTTTTTCAAGACTTCCAATAAGTCGACGGCTTGCCTCAATGGTTCGACATACTCCGTGATGGCTGTGCGTATGTCGGCATCGGTAATGCTGCGAACAACGCCATTGACCTCAGCCTGTTTCTCGTAGGCATGCACTGCCTGCCGGAGTTTGAACCACTTCCTGTCCCGGAAATCCTTCATCCCGGTGAGATAGCGGCCGGCATAGGCGGCACCGTCGTCGTTGGTATCGAACCGGCGCACGCCGTCGGCGCCGACCTGTCCGACATCCGAGGTACCCAGCACCGCACCGTCATTGGCAACCGCGACATGATAGTGCCCAGCACCGTCACCAGTCGCCCGCAACAACGTGTACACCGGCAACCCGGGCCCATGACGCAGCCCTTCGGTCACACCAGATGGATAGACAATATTCACATTCAACCCGAGCTCACGGACCACGAACGGCAAGAACAACTCGGCCGCCGGATCCATGAACTCGCTGTCCCTCAGCAAATTCGCCAACTGCAAAGCGAAATCCCGCTTCCGCACATCCTCCTGTTCCCCCACCATAAAATCTCTGAAGGCTGCGGCCCAATCCTGTTCAGACCGCGCGCTCAAGCCCGTCACCACATCGGCACGCAAATCACCATGCGCGTCAGCGCCTTCCATGTGCAGCACCGTCGCCAGCGCGTGGAACAAGCAGTTGCCATCGCCCGGCATCGACTTCCACAAACCACCCGAAGGTGCAGAGACTCCCTCAACCACCGGATCCAGCGTTGCGACGACCGCTGCCGCATCCCCGCCATCTCGGATGGGTGCCTCCTCGACCTGCTCGGACCTCGACTGCGACCGGTCGCTCACCGGAGTGGGCACACGGGTCTCGGCGACACTCGAGTTGTCAACGGGGACAGCTTCATTCCGACCGACGTCCGGCACGAATTCGCTGGTCCGCCCGCTGCGCCTACGCCACCATCCGGCCGGCAGAGTGGCCGCCGGGTTCGTCGCCGGACGACGACGCCGCAGCGTCTGACTCAGTCTGCCGGCGAAATCGCCCACCACGTCACGGGTCCGCCGCCGACCGGAACCGGCTTGCTGCGCGGCCACCGGTTCGACCGGCACGCCGGCTGCGCGCCCCGGCGCAACCACCGACGGCAGATCCGCCGCGCGCTGCTGCCTCGCCGGTCCGGACCGGCCGGAGCGATCCCGCGCAGTGGATTGACTGACGCCTCCCCCTCGGTACGGTTGCGCGGTGCCCTCCTGGTTATCGACCGCGACACCCTGCGGCGGCAATACTTCGGCCGCGAGGATCGTTTGACCGTTCGCGGCGACCCTTACGTCGGTGATCCGGTAGCGGGTACCGCGGGGCAGCAGGAGTTCCTGTTGATCACCGCCGGGCGCGACGCTGTCCTTGCCGATGTACATGCCGTTCGCACCGGGCCGGACGGTTAACTCCAGGCGGTAGCTATCGGCAAGGGAGACAATCGTTTCCGCGCCCACTGAGGTCGACAGGTAGCCGGGTTCGGTCTGGACGGTACCGATGAGCTCCCTAGGGTCGCCGTTCCCCAGGGGCCGACCCTGCGCCCCGACCATGAAATTGATGTCGCCGACGATGCGAACTACCTGAACGGGCTCGTGCAGCCGCAGTGGCTGTCCGGTGGCCTGATCGAGCAGGGTGACCTGTGCCAGCACATCCTTCCATAGCAGATCCTCAGTCGAGCCGAAGTAGTCCAACAGCGAGTAGAACAGCTCATCTCGCTCTCCGAGCTCCTCCAAACGCGCCTCTCGCGACGCATCGCTCAGGATCTCCTCGACAAGCTTCAGGTGCTCACTGCTTTCGGCTGTGGCGCCCTCCGCTACCAGCCGTGCCCTGTCCTCCTCGAGTTCGGCAACCGTCGGCAGGTCATAATGGTCCTGGCCTTTCAAAACTTCCACGATGCGGACAGCTCGCTTCAGTTGTTCGATATATGAACCGATTTCGGCATCCCGCGCGTCGACACCGGCAATGTTGCGCACGATGAGGTTGGTCCAGGTCTCCTTCTCGTAGGCATGCACTGCCTGCCGAAGTTTCAACCATGCGGGACCCTGGAAATCCTTCATCCCAGCGAGATAGCGGTCGGCATAAGCGGCACCGTCTGCATTGGTATCGAACCGGCGAACACCGTCAGCGTCGACTCGCCCGACCTCCGGAACACCGAGCGCCGCTCCGTTATTGTCGACCGCGACGTGATAGTGCCCGTCGCCGTCACCGGTCGCCCGCAACAACGTGTACACCGGCAACCCGGGCCCATGGCGCAGAGCTTTCAGTCCGCCGCCCGGGTAGGCAATATCCACATTCAACCCGAGCTCGCGCACCACGAACGGCATGAACAACTCGGCCGCAGGATCCATGAACTCGCTGCCCCTCAGCAAGTTCGCCAACTGCCGCTCGAATTCTGTGTGCCGCAAGTGTTCCGGCTCGCCCGCCATGAAGTCGCCGAAGAACCCGGTCCAGTCATCGGCCGCCCGCGCGCTCAAACCTTCCACCACGGCGGCGCGCAAATCTTCGTGCGCGTCAACGCCTTCCATGCGCAGCACCACCGCCAGCGCGTGGAACAAGCAGTTGCCGTCGCCCGGCATCGACTTCCACACCGCGCCCTCCGGTGCGGAAACCCCCTCCACCGCTGGATTCAGCGCACCCGCTACCGCCGCCTCGTCCGCACCGCCCCGGAAGGGACTGCCATCTACCCGTTCGGACTGAGACTGTGATCGCTCGCTAACCGGAGTGGGCACGTATCGCTCGCTCGCCGCAGTGGGCACGCGGAAGTCGATGACCGCCGGGTTGCCCACGCCGACAGGCTCATTCCGGCCGACATGCCGAAGGAGTTCCCCGGCCCGCCCGGCGTGCCTGCGCCACCAGCCGGTCGGCTGAGTTGCCATCGAGTTCGTCGGCGGACGACGCCGCAGCGCCCGCCCGAGCTCACTGACGAAACCGCCGAGCAGGTCCCGAGCCCGTCGCCGTTCGAACGATGCCTGTTGCACGACTTCCGGCCGCCCCGCCGGCGACTGCGCGAGCTGTGACTGCCCGGGCACGTCGGCTGCGGTCGGCTGGGCGACAGCAGCCGATGACACGATGAAGGGTTGTGGGCTGGGCATCAGCTCCGTTTCAGTACTGGCCGAGCTGATCCTTGGATACTCCGCGCCGCGGAAGACCGCCCACGCCTTCTCGATCACGGCGGGCCACAACGGCTGCGACGGATCGGTCAGCGGGTACATCATGTTCCCTGCGGCGCCGGTGTAGAAGGTGTCGTCGACCGCTACCCATTTCCAGTTGTCCTGTTCAGGATCGAAGAACCGCACTTGGAACAGACGCCCGCTATCAGTTGCAGTCGTGCGGATCATGTCCTGGAGCAGAGCGGGATTCGATGCCGCCAACTCGACCAGAGTCGCCGTCAGGTAGCCGTCTCCCGTCGCGTCTCGACTCAGGTCGCCTGGCACCGGCACGCCGCTGTCGCCGTACAGCGGCCGGGTGTCCCGGCCGTCCGCGACGTCGAGCCTGTTGGTATCGATTTCGAACCAGCCGGAGTTTTCGGCGCCCGCGACGTACAGCACCATCGGGTCCCCGTCTTCCATGACCGACCGAACCGGGAACGCGGGACCGTGCAGGTTGATCGCACCGTCCGCTGCGTGGTTCAGGACGAACACGCCGGTTCCGTTCGGGTACAACACCGTCGAACCGTCGGCTTGCTGCTCCTCCCGAAATGCCGCCGCCAGCAGGATTCCGGAGAGCACGATCTCGCCGCCATCGGGCAACAGGACTTCGACCTCGTTGTCGTCGAGCCTGCGCAGCACCCGCAGCGAATCCGCCGCACCGACATGCACGAGTCGCCGCAGGGTGTCGCTCACCATCAACCCGGTGTCCGAACCGAGGAACTTCGCGGTCGTGTACGGCATCGTCCGATCCGGACTTCCGGGCGGCTCCGCCGCAAGCCACGCAATGCTCCCGGGAAGAGCTGTCACATCGTTATCCGGCGCGGTGAAATATTTGCGCTGCGCCTCGTTCGCGAGCGAGATCGACTCGACATGGAAGGCCGGATCGCTGGACCCGGCGGGATCGAAATTCACTAGATGCACCGGGCCGGCGGCGGTCCCGGCTCGCACGGCGTCGAGCTGGGCGTCGAGCTCGGCGCCGACCAGCATGATCAACGTTCCGAGCGCTTGGGGCAAACGGTGCGCGGCGGAGTCGGTAGCGGCCGCCCGCAATTCCGCTTCGAGGTATCCCCGATTGAGTGTGTTGCGTACGGCGAGGGGAATTTCGACGGAAGTACGCAAGCCCGGAAAGTCCTGGACCAGCCTGCGCTGGTATTCCGGCGCCAGGTCGGAGAAGTGCAGACTGTTCCACCACTCACGGCCGTGCTCGTTCCACCAGGTCGCCAGCTTCGCGTCTTGGTCAGGACGCAGGGCCGTGGTGCCGTCGGCACCGACGTCGGCCGGGAAGCCGGGCGGCACGATTCGGTCGTTCGCATCTACCGGCTCCGGATGCGCCCACAGATCGAGCCGATGAGACGGGCGTACCTGCCCACTGCCGAGCAAGCGCTTCCAGCTGTCCAGATCTTTCTGCTGTTCGGTCAGCCGATGACGTTCCGCTCGCAACTGCTGCCGCACAAACCCCGTATCCGCGCTCTGCTCCCGGCTGCGCAACACCCAGTCATGTGCATCCAGCCAACGCCCCAGCCTGGCGGTTTCGGCGGTTTGGCGTTCCAGTTCGCCGACTCGTTCGCGAACAGGCCCGCCCAGTCCCATCTGGGTGTCGTAGTCGGCTCCCCTGCGCTGGAAACTGTCCGAGAGCACGAGACCCTGGCGGCGAAGAAGATCCACGGCGTAGTCGTTCATCTGCGGAGTGGGTTCGTAGTGCCCGCTGTGGTCGGTCATCACCTGGACCCGGCCGTCATCGACTACGAGATAACCGGCGGCGGTGACCGTTCGTCCCGCGAGGAAGGAGGAGTGGAAGGTCACTGCGGACGTCGAACCGGAGTACAGATTGCCGAACTCGTCCATGACGAACCTGGCGCCCGAAGAATGGAACGGCGCACCGTCGCGCACTTGGTACAGCCTGCCACCCGGGCCTATGAACAACCGATGCTGTTCACGTTCTTTCGGAGTCATGTAGTGAGCGGGCACGGTGACCGTCCGGGTTTCGATCTCGAGCCTGCCCCGGTCGATCGTGATCGATTCAGCCAGATCGAGCGTAGTCAGGGAGCGCAGCGGCCGGTTCTCGCCGGTGTACCTTTTACCGATTACCGCACCATCGAGCAGCGGTAGCTGCCGGGACGCCAGCATCCGATCGAGCGCCGGCGGAATCTGCTTCCGCGGTATCGCCCCCGGTATCGGCGCCGCCGCAGGCGGGGTCGGATGCACAGGAGCCCATAGCGATTTGTCGGAGTCCATCCCGATTTCGTAGTGACCGCTCAGCGACTGCCGCAGATGCAGAGTCGGACGCCAATAGTCCGCCGTCCCGCGACTGATCGTCCCTTCCGGGTGATGCAGAACCAGGTTCGCCCGGAATTGATCACCTGCCAACGTCAACAGTTCCTGCTCGGTCAGGCCACCCGTGTCCTCAGAACGTGCGTCAAAGTCTGTCCCGAAATCTCGCAGGTTACCCATCGCCCACTGCAATCTGCCGTCGAGCTGCCGCTGGAACCACCGTTCGTAGCGCTTTCGTAATTCCTTCTCTTGCAGCGACGTTCCCGCTGGGTCCGCGGAGTTGGCCGCGTCGTAGGCGTGGCGGCGCGCGCTCTCCTGTTTCCGCGACTCCTTCAAGCGGTCGGGGACAAATACTTTCCGGTAGTACCGGAGATTCTCTGCCAGCCAATCGGCGAGTGCGGCACGCAGCGCGTGTGAGCCGTCGAGATTGAGGGCGCGTGCGAGCGCAGAACACAAGGGGTCGGTGGAACTGTGCACCGGAAACCATTCCGGTGGCATGTCCTGGGCAGGATCCAGTGCGACGTGCGGTGTCTCGCTCGTCCGCGAATCGGCACCAGCGGCCGCCGTGGCGGAGATGCCCACCGAGCTATGGTGCGTGTCGGCGACAACGATCCCGACCGGACTTGTCTGCGCCGCGCCGGCTCGCTCGATGCCCACATCGGTATCCGCCCCGGACCGTTCCGGAACCTGAGCCGGCGTCTTCTCGGGGGGCAGCAGGTCGCCCGCTTCGACCGCCGCCTGTGCGCTCAGCAGCAACGCCGGCCAGGAGAAGCCGACCCCCGCGTAAGCGGCGTCGACCCAGCGGGACAGGCGGATCCACCGTGGCTCGGCGGCGACGTAGGCCAGCACGTCCACGGTGCCGTCGTCGCGTTGGATCATCGACTGCTGGATAGCCTCGAGCGCATTGGGCACGTTCTCGATGAACCGTACGAGTCGCTCACCAGCAGGTGTACGGGCCAGGTGCGCCAAATCCGCGGCCTGCGGTCCGTGCTCGGAATCCCACAGCGCTTGTTCTCGCCGAACGGGACGCCGCACTCCCAGCCTAGCGGCGGCGGACTCTTCGACCCATGTCCGGCCACCGCTGTGATGCAGCGAGATCCAGCCAGGACGCGTGTCATCGAAGTCGACCCGAACGCGCTCGTTCGCGAAAAGCCGCAAGGTGGAGGCGGTGTCGTTGACGCTCGCGGGCAAGGTCAACCGCAGCGTGTAGCAATTCCGAGCTGAGTCCCATTCGAATCGACGCGCCTGCAATTCCTGGGGGTCGACCCACTCGAACACATCTTTACCGTGCTCATCCAGGCCTTTTACCAGGTGGTAGCGCACATTCCCGTTCTGCCGCCGCCAGGCCGAATCTTTCGAATGTTGCAGTACGCCACCGTGCAGTGGACGCAGCACACGAGTGCCGCCCGGGAGGGGAATCGCGATGTCGGGCAATGCGAAATGCGACCCCGGCAGCAAAGGAACCCCGGACCTCTGCCGGGCCACCGAGCCGGGTGGCGCCAGGAAACTCGGCCAGTCCAGAGGTTGGGCCAGCAGCAACGAACGAGTCGGCGTGGTGCTGGTGAATTCGGTTTCCGGAAGCGGATTTTCGGGCGCACCCTCGAAGTCCCGCGACGGCTGGGCGGCTGAGTACAGGTCCGCGAAGCTCTGGAACACGCGGCCCTCGCTCGCGGCGATCGAATCGACCACGAGATGAGTTGGATTGTCTTGTTCGAGTATCGAGACGGCCGCATGCGGCTCGAGCCGCTGCTCGGCAGGTCCGGTCGCCGGGTCGTACAGCAGCACCTCTTCCGCGCCGACCGTCATCGCGTGGACGCGGCCACTGGCCGTCCGATACACCAACCGCATGCCGGGTCGAATGATGGTGTGCCAGTTCGACGGCATCGTGTCGGTGGTGTACGGCTGCTGCTCCGGCACACCCATCAGTCGAGCCAGCGAATGCATCCGGTCATCGACCGAGCCGGCCCCGTAGTGGTCGACCATCATTGTCCACTCGGTGGCGTCGAGTGCGTTGTCCGGATGGTCGGAAAGCAACCAGCGAGCGGCGAATTCGATGTCCAGCAGGGCACGGTTCGGTGCGCTGCGGGTGCCGAGAGCCGGGTCCGATGAACGGGATCGATCGCGGGCCGTGCTGGTCGAATCGGTTCGTGGTGATGCCCGCACCGGGTCGCTCAGGATCGCGAAACCCTCTGCGGCACCGGCGCGGTGAGTCGACAACGGGACCGGCGGCGTGGCCGCGCCGTTCGACCCATCTGACCGTGCCAGCTCGGTGTTGCCCGATGCGCCTGCGCGAGTGTGATTTTCGAGCAGTGACGGCGATTCCGAGACTTGGTCCGTTTCGGAACGTGCCGACTCCGTGTTAACCGGCGCCGCGGCTCTGGCTCGACCATCCGGCGACAACTCCGGGAGTTGGTCCGTGAACAGCGCTCGGGTCATCCCCTCCTGGTTGAAGAGGTAGGTCAAGTCAGCGAGGTCACCGGACGACCATTCAGTCATGGTGCCGGCGAGATCCCACACACCCTCGCCGCGGATCCAGACAAAGCGCGCCTGCGTCGCGTCTCCCACCACCATGACAGTGGCCTGCATCTGGCTGCTCTTGTCGAAAGCCTTGGCCGACAACGCTGTCGGATTCTCTCCGAGGAGTTGCGAGATGGTCTCGTCAGCCCAATTCAGGGACGGCCTCGCCTGCGGTGTCGGCGGCACGACCGCTTCGTTCGACGAATCGTGATCACCGTGCTGAGCGGAGTTCGAGCTGTCGGTCGCTCTGGGACTCGGTATCGGCGGCCGCGAATCCAGTTGCGGCGTATCACCGAGGAGCGGAGGGGCGTTCGCCGAGTAGACGCCCGGATTCCGCGAGCTCAGAATGAACTGTTCTACGGCGGCCGTCTGTAGTGGAGTGGCGACGTCCCGCAGCTGAATTTCGGCCGCCTTCAGCGCGCTGTCCGCTTGGTCGCGCCGCGCCTGGTTTTCTGGCGTCTGATCATTCTTCAGTGCCTCGGCGGCGTTCTTGTACTCGGCGGAAGCCTCCTCGAACCTCGAGACGATCACCTTGACGCCCTTGTGCGGCGCTCGGCTGCGGTAGTCCTCGGGTGAGATGTAGTGGCGGGCCTCGCCCGGTGTGCCACCTTCTTCCGGGCCCTTGCTCAGATCGCCGAAACGTGCGGCGCGGCGCCGGACCTGCTCGATCACGCGTTCCGAATAGGCCGGACCGCCGCTGATCTTTTCCAGGAGTCTGCCGCTTTCGACAGCGTCCCGGACCGGGGTGATGTCGACTCCGCGGGACAACATCTTGTTGCCGATCAGGATCTTGCCCCGCGCACCGGCGGCATCGGTGAGCTCGGTCAGCTTCTCCGCCACCGCGTTTCTGCTATTGAACCCATCGGCCCATGCGACGTCGACCAGATCGAATTTCACCTCGAGGCCCCGGGCCGCGGCCGCATCGCTCAATGCCTTGCCCAAGAGCGCGGCATCGGCGTTGTCCATGGCGACGATGAGTTGCGGATGTCCCTGCTGGACCTGTTTGCCGTCGCGCTCCACGAATGCGTCGTTGAGAATATCTTCGGCCATGGCCGAGAACTTTTCGCTCTTGTTGCTGAAGTGCAGGGGCTCATGCAGCAGGAACTGTGACTTGAAATACCTTTCCACTCTTGTTATCGGTCCGGTGCCGAACTCCTCGTGCAAGACGCGCTCGACACCGCGCGGGTTGCCCTCCGAGGCGGTGAGCATGGTGCCCGATGTGCCGGTGATACGGGTGAAATAGCTGAAGACCTGATGCCCGGTGACACTGATCGAATGTCTCGAATCGGAGGTGACCTGCATGCCCTCCTTGAGTTCCAGGTATTTGGCGAATCCCGACCATCTGCTGGAACTCTGCGTCTCGGGGTTGTCCAGCGTCTGATCGTTGGTCGCGGACGAGATGATCTTGATCCTCTCGGGCTTCCCTTCGCCGTTCTCGCTGACGTGATAGTCGGAACGACGCTCGGGGCCCCACCAGGCCTGCGCGGCATCGTTGTACTCCGACTCCTCTCCGTCGGTCAGCTTCCTGCCCAGATGCGATTCCAGCGCCGCCTTACCCTCCGGACTCAGCCGCGAGTCGAATATCCCCCGATGGTCCGGGTCCTTTCCGAAATGCTCCGGAAGCAGGACCTTTTCGTTCACCGCTCCCTGGAAGTCCCGCCAGATACCTTCGGCTCGTTCTTTGTATTCCTGGAATCCAGGGTCTTCGGCGTCCTTGGGAGTCGACGGCTGCAGCACATATTGGGACTGCACGTCGACCATCTGGTCGTCCATCTCATCGACGATCACCTCACCCCGCCGGAACGGTTCGAAGCGAGCGTCCGATCCGATTTCCGCCGCCGCATCGTCGAGCAGCTTCTTGTATTCGACGAGCGTCGGCGCTTTCTCCAGTTTCGCTTTCAGCTCTTGCACGCGTGCATCCGGCATGCCGGCTTCTTTGAGCTTGTCGATCATCATCTGCGCTTCCTTGACCGCGCGGAAGCCGAAGTTCTCCGCCGTGCCGATGACGATGAGCTTCTTGCCTTCCGTCGGCTGCTCGAACGGCGCATCGGGATCCATGCGGCGGACCTCGATATCGAGGTGGTGTTTATCGCCGGCGACCAGGTTCTGGAACTCGCGGTGCATGTGGTGGACCAAATGATCAGCGCTGGTCATCACGTAGACGATGTCGTTCTTCAGGACCGAACGCGTCGCCCCCGCGATGACAGTCAGCTCTTTGCCCTCACCGGTACCCATCTCGACCGGCCCGCGTTCCATCAGCATTTCCGTCGTGAGCTGCGTATGCAGCAACGCCTTCCCGTCCTTGAGACCGGTCTCGTCTTGGGTACCGCGGCGGATCAGTTCCATCAGTGCCACACGGGAATCCGTATCGGAGCCGTTCTTGATCAGATCCGCCAGGCCGACTTCGTCGAGCTTCGCCAGTGGACCAGTCCTGTCCTCGCCCACCAGGGTTTCGTAGTGCTCGCGCAGTGCCTTGGCCGCTGCCTTCGTCGCCTCATACCGCTTGGCGGCCACCTGTTCGAAAACCTCGGCATCGTAGGCTTTCCACGACCCTTCACCGGATTTCCCGGCGTCCGCTATGAGCTTGTCGACGTTGTTCCGGACCGACGGATCGTCCTGCACCGCCTTCTCGTACGCGGCCCGCAGCTCGCTGTCGGCTTCCACGACAGGCGTCTTTGCCTGAGGAGTCTTTTCGGCCGCCGGTGGCCACTTTTCCACCTCTTCCGATGTGTACTTGCGTCCACTCTGGTCGAAGTGGTCGAGGCCCTTGTAGAGCTCGCCGAGTGCGGCTTTGATCCGGGCCGGGGCCGGGTGGTAAGCACCCGCCCAGTCGCCGACCGCGGTCATCTTCCCGTCCACGAAGTGCGCCTGGAACGCCACGTACACGCCGGCGTTGTGGAACGACTCGTGCGGGAGATCGCTGATGTACCAGCGGCCGTGGTGGTCACCGATCACGGTTCGCATCACCGGGGCCTGGGTCTCGGCCCAGCGATTGAGCAGCGGGCCGCGCCGCGGTAGCTCGATGGTGGTTCGGCCGTTCTCGCCGACCACCTTGTCTCCGGGCTTGCCCTGTGCCGCCTTCGGCTTCGACGAGTCGTCGGACTCGGTCTTCGACTTGCCCGACTTCGACTTCGACGAATCCTCGGACTCGGCCTTCGACTTGCCCGACTTCGACTTCGATGAGCCATCGGACTCGGTCTTCGACTTCGATTTCGAGGACGAGTTGTCCGAATCGTCGCTGGCCGGCTTCTTGTTCGGAGCGCTGGGATCTCTCGTCCACTTACCGTCTTCGGAGACGACGTAGCGGTGCTCGGCGCGCTCGTCTGCGTTGAGCCGGTACAGGCCGCGCGAACCCCACTTGTCGACACCGCGGTGCTCGGGCGCCGGTTTGCCGCTACCGTCGCCGTCCTTATCGGTAGCCGGCGGCTTCTTCTGCCCGAACTCCGGACGCAGCGGCAGATCGTTGATTCCGGCCTCAGGTTGGCGGAAGACCTCCCGACCCTCGTGCGGAGACTTGTTGCCCTTGAACATCTCGATCGTCTGCTGGAACCCGAGAATCTGTCGCAGGAACGACTTGCCGCCCGGCCACACCGGCCCGAGCAAACCGGGATCGACCAGGCGCCACCGCGGTTCGAACATAGCGGACTTCAGGTCCGCGAGCAGACTGCTCGTCTTCTCCGACTTCGACGCGCCGGTGGTCGCCCCGTCGGTGCCGTCACCGGTCTTTCCCGCCGCGGTGGACGAACCGTCACCATCGCCACCAGCCTTGCGCGTAGTGGTGGACGAACCATCGCCGTCGCCACCAGCCTTACGTGTGGTGCTGGATGAACCATCGCCGCCATCGCCAGCGGGCTTACGCGAACCAGCAGAAGAACTCTCGCTCCCGTCACCACGGGACTTGCGCGAAGTAGTCGACGCACCATCGTCACTGTCACCACGGGTTTTACGGGACGAGCCAGGCGAACCCTCGTCGCCATCACCACGGGTTTTGCGCGATGTAGTCGACGCACCGTCATCGCCGTCACCACGAGTTTTACGCGAACCAGCAGCCGAACTCTCGTCACCGTCACCACGGGTCTTTCGCGGCGAGCCAGCCGAACCGTCATCACCATCCCGACGGCCCGCCGCATTGCTGCGCGAGGCGTTCGACTCCGACTTGTTCGGTGTCGATTCTTTGACCGGTGGTGCCTTGTCGCCGCTCGCCGCAACCTTGTCGCTCGCCGAAGCTGTCTTGTCACCGGACGACGAGGTCTTGTTGCTGAGCGGTGGGGTCTTGTCGCCGGTCGATTGTTCGGGACCCGACTTCGTGCCCTGCGCGGTCGGCTGTGGGTCCGGCGTGCTGGCCTTGGTCTGCGGGCCCGCCTGGACCTGCTGACCGGAATCCGCCGAGCGATTGCCGGATGGTGTTGCGGCCGTGTCGAATTGCTTCGTCTGCGCGCCACCACCCGGCGCGCCGGCGGACGATGCGCTCGATCGTGGCGGAGTGGACCCGCCGGTCGACGCGGACGACGGTGCGGCATGCGAGGCGCCGGCCACCGCCGGCTTCGCACCCGTCTGCTCCACCTTGGGTGGCGGCGCAGAGCCCACTGCGTCTGCCTTGGGCGCTGCCCCGGACCCGGGTTGCGCAGCCGCGCTGTGGCCGGTGCCGGGCGACCCGCTGTTGGCCGGTGCGGCCCCCGGCTGCCCGCCACCAGTCTGCGAAACGCCGGGCTGGGCGCCACCGGTGTTCGAAGCTCCGCTCGGCCCCCCACCAGCGTTCGAAGCCACGCTCTGCGCGCCACCACCCGGCGCGCCAACTACCTGCGAAGCCCCACTACCTTGCGTGGCCGCAGCCGCAGCCCCCGGCGACTGAGCGGTCTGGTCCCCGTGCGACCGATTGCCCTGACTCGTGGACGATTCCGAGCGATCGGCGGAAAGCTGCGATGTGCCATCGCCTTTCGGTGCCGAAGCGGAACTGCCGTCGTCCGTACCGGCTGTCCGATCCCCGGAATTCCCGGAAACCGAAGGCGATTCGTTGTTGTTGACCGACTGCCCATCCTCGGACGCCGACGACCTACCCGAAGCCGCGCCGTCATCGTGCGATCCGCTGGACTGCCCGTCACTTGCCCCGGCACGCCCGGACCCTTCACTGCCCGCTGACCGGTTCCCGGAAGAACCAGCAGCCGAGGATGATTCGCTTCTCCCGCCCGAACTTCCCTCCGCCGACGGCGGCTTCGCACCCGGAGCTCCAGCCTGCCCGGCATCCTTCGGCGGCACCGTCGTAGGCGTTTCCGACACAGGCGGTTTGCCGGACGGACCATCCCCGGCCACCGGCGCATGCACCGACGGCGGAACCTTCCCCGCATTCCCTACCTCCGGCACATCGACATGCGTCGACGTATTGGAACTGCGGAACCCACGCCCGGCACCGGCGAACGCACCACCGACACCCGCGCCGAGCATGCGCGGATCGAATTCGAATGGACCGCCGTTGATCATCTGGTTGGCGAGACCACCACCGACCATACCGCCGACACCACCGGCGCCACCTTGCACGAAGCCGGTGGCTACCCGCTGATACCACTTGTTGAATTCGGATTTGGTGACCTTGCCGCCCAAGTGTTTGAACAGATCCGCGCCGACCTTGCCGAACAGCGAACCGAACGCACCACCCAGTGCACCGCCGAGTGCGTACTGACCCAGCGACTTGCCATCGAAACTGTCTTTGTGCCCTGCGGCCATCTGACCGAGCTGAAGCAGGATATTGAGGACCACCTGCTGGCCCATGGCATTGAGGGCGGCGATCACCATCTGCATCATCATGGCCTTGAGCCATTGGAAGACCACCTGATACCAGGCGGTCAGCGCCGCCTGCGTCGCGGGCGCGGTGAGTGGGGAGAACAAGGCCATGAAGAGCTCGTACGCCAGCTGTACCAGCCCGACGATGATCATGATCTTGTTTTCCTGAATCGCGCAACCGACCTTGTCGCACGCTTTGGAAAGTTCCATCATCGATTTCGCGATCGACTGCATCGACGCGTCTTCCGACTCGTCGGTGAGGTGCTTCAACGTCTGCACCATCGACGAATTCAATTCTTCCGCCGACGGATACGCCTTCAGCACATCCTTGATGGCGTCTTCGATGCTGCTCACCAACGCCGACAACTCGCCGCTGGCCTCCGACCACGCGTCGGCGACGGCGAACATGCCGTTCTCGCTGCCCTTGGGCCATTCGCCACCGGCGGCCCAACTCAGCCAGTGCAGGTCTTCGGGCAGATCGATGTCGGACTGGGAGATCGCGTCGGGAACCGACATCCGCTACCGATCACCGGTGCGCCAGCCGGAGCGCTGCCACGGATCGCCCGGATCCGGAGTTTCGCTCTGTTCGTCGACCTGCGGCGACGACTTGCGCCGCTCGCGCCGCTTCTCTTTGCCGTCGCCCGAGCCGCCACCTTGGCTGCCGGGCGGCATTCCGCCGGGCATCCCCGGCGGTATTCCGGTGCCGGGCATGCCCGCCCGGGTCTGCGGACCACCCTGCCCGTTCTTGCCCGCCAGTTTCTCACCGTCGAACGCGGAGGTGGACCGTAGCATCGGATTCCCAAGGGGCCCACCGGGACCGCCGCCCTTACCGCCTTGACTGCCCGACTTGTCCACTGGCGCACCGGTTACCGGATCGATGGCCGGCTTGTACGCATTCGGCCCGAGCACGCCCGGCACGCCCCCGGCGAGACCCGATTCCAGCCCGAAGTTCTTCGCGTTCGGCGGGATGCCGCCCAGCACGTCCTTGGGATTGCCCGGCCCGGGACCGGGACCCGGGATGTGCGGCGTGTTGGGGCCGGTCATCCCCGAGGAAGACATGTTCGCGACCGGCGGACCGGTCATATCACCGACGTTCGGCCCACCGGCGTTCGAGCCACCGGGGCCCGGACCCGATCCCAACCCGCCTGGTCCGGGACCACCACCGGTCTTGGTCTCCGGACCACCACCCGATCCCTGATTCCCGCCGGGCGGCGGAGGCGGAGCAGGCGGTCCGGTCGGACCGTTCTTTCCGTCGTCCTGGTTCTCGTCGTTGTTGCGGTTCGGATCAGAGCTGAGCGGACCCTTGTACGGTCCGGGGTCACCCGAGGCGTCCTCATCGATGTAGTTCTTCAGAATCCACTCGGCAAAGAGATCGTCACCATTGCCGAACACCTTGCCCGCTTCTTCGATCGTGCGGCCGTAGTTCACCAGCAACTGCCCGTAGACGGGTACCGCGCCTTTCGCGTCGGGCCCGGTGCTGGCGTTGCCGACCAACATGTCCTTCGACTTCAGATAGCCCTGATCACCTTCGGCGAACTGCTTGCCCATCTTGTCGTCGCCCCACGGCTGCCCGAGGCTCTGCAGGTTGTTGTTGAGTTTGGCGAGAATCTCGAAGAGCCCGTTCGGCAAACTCGGCAGCTCTGCCAGCTTTTTGCCCTTGTCGATCAGGGCTTCGGGGTCGACGCGAACCGTGCGGCCGTTGTTCGACTGCGATGCCATCACGATTCCTAACTCATGTCCTGCGGCGGGCTGACGCGGCGGCGCGGGAGGGAGCGGGGGTGGCCGCGCGGCACGCCACTCATCGTGGCGTGGCGCGCGCAAAAGTCGCGTGCCGGAACGGGTTTGTTCACCGTCCCTTCAGCAGTTCACCCAAATGTAAGGTCGGCCGGATCGACGACGGCGGGCAAGCTCACCGTCACCACCAGCCCGTGCGGCTGCGCCGATTCGACGAACAACAGCCCGTCGTGCTGCGCCGCCAAGGTGGCGGCGATCGGCAGCCCGAGACCCGATCCACCGGTCGTCGCCTGCGCGCCACGGAAGAATCTCGTTGTGAGCAGGTCGATTTCGTCCGGCGACACTCCGGCCCCGGTGTCGGCGATCGTTACTACGATCGACTCGGCTTCTCTGTCGACAGTGACGGTGGTGCTCGCGCCCGACCCGGCGTAACGCGCCGAATTGCTCAGCGCCACATCGAGAATCTGCGCGAGGGCACTGCTGGGTACACCTGTTTTCGCCGTCGTGACCAGCGATTCGAAGGCAAGTGTGATATCTGCGCGAACGTAGGCGTCGTGCCAGGCGCCGACCCGGTCCGCAGCCACCCCGGCCGCATCGCACCCGGCGGCAGGTGGGTGGGCCTGCTTGTCCTGCTCGGCGTCGGCGACCGCGGCGGTCAGCAACCCGTCGAGCAGCTCGGTCAGTCGATCTACCTCGCTCACTACACTCACGAAGGTGGCGGCGGCCTGGTCTTCGGCGAGCATCGGCTGTAGCGCCTGGAGCCGAACCGCAAGGGCCGCAAGCGGATTGCGCAGCGAGTGCGCGGTGTCGACCACATGCCGGCGCTCAGCGGCGGCCAGGGCGGCCACCGCCCGCGTCACCGACTCGACACCGGCCGCCAGCTGCAGGATCTCGGGTGGACCTTCGCTCATCGGCGCCTGCCGCCGGGGCGGACCGTGGTGCACCGGCAGGGTCGAGGTGAGCGCGTCGACCTCGCGCAACAGCCCGGACACCGGGCGCAGGATCCAGCCCGACACCAGCAGCGCCAGGCCGGAGACCAACAGCAACGCGGTCGCGGTGACGCAGGCCAGCTGCGTCCAGCGGACCAGGATGTCGGTGCGGGTCTGCGACGTCGACACGTCGATCACCACCACACCACCGGACTGCGGCGGCGTGCCGATCGGCTGCGCGACCAGCAGCGGCTCGGTGTTCCACGGATACAGCGGGCGCGGCATCTCGAGCCAGTGCCGTTCGCGGGCCGCGGCACGCACTCGCGGATCGGCGAAATCCATGCCGAGATTGCACAACACCATGCCGTCGGCGCCGAGGATGAGCACGCCGTTGCTGGTGCTGTCGCGGTAGTTCTGCGCTTCCTCGCACAGGCTCGTCGGGGTCGTCGCGGCCAGCACGCCGAACCGGCTGGCGTCCTGCACTCGGTCGATGACCAGCCCGCGGGTCCGGCTCGTGGCCAGTTCGTTGGCGATGCCGACGGCGAAGCAGATCATGCAAAGGGTGGCCAGCGCGGTGAACGCGGTTACCAGCCGGGCGCGCACGCGGCGAGCCTCTCAGCGCGCCCAGCGATAACCGAAGCCGTGGATCGTGACGATCAGCCCGGGCCGGTTCAGTTTGGCACGCAGCGCGCCCATATGAACATCGAGTGAACGAGAGGTCGCCGCGGTTTTCTCACCCCAGACCTCGGTGAGAATCTTGTCCCGCCCCACCGCGACGCCGGACTGCTCGGCCAGCACCCGGGCGACGGCGAATTCCTTCTGCGTCAACGAAATCGGCTGCCCGGCCACCTCGACCGAGCGCGCCGCCAGATCCATGGTGACATCGCCGGTGACCACGACCGACGAGTCCGGTTCGGTGGCCCGCCTGCGCCGCACCACAGCTTCAAGTCGCGCGACCAGCTCGCCGACCCGCGGCGGTTTGACCATGTAGTCGTCGGCGCCGGCCCGCAGGCAGGACACGACGGCGACCTCGTCGCCTTCGGCGGTGAGCACGAGGACGGGAACGTCGCTGACCTTACGTAGTTGGCGCAGCACGAGATAACCGTTGAGGTCGGGCAAGCCGAGATCGAGGATGACCGCGTCGTAGGCGGTGTGCGAGGTCAGGAGGTCGAGCCCGAGGCTCAGATGGTCGACAGCGCCGAAGCCATGTGCCCGCAGTCCGTCGACGACGGCACCGGCCATCCCGGCATCGTCCTCCACCACTACCACACGCAGCACCCAAGACCTTTCCCGCAAGCCACCACCGGGTAGTGAGATTACCGTAGGCGCAGGAGGACTCGGTCGTTACGTCATGCGGTGGCTTGCGGGGCGGCGGGCCTGGCTCCGTTCCCGACCAGTGGCGCGACGGCGACCGGCGGGTAGCCGACCCGCCGCGGCGCGGGCGGCAGGCTGGGGAAACGCCTGCGCAGGCCACCCAGTTGCCGATAGACCTCACGCAGTTCCTCGTGCAGCGCGCCGAGTTCCTCGTGCAGCCGCTCGGCTTCGTCCACGAGATTCCCCCAGAACAGCCGACCTTGCTCGAGCTGCGCGCGCTCGGCCCGCGAGCGCGCCAAGGTTTCCTCCGCCGAGGTGCGCGACGGGCCGCGGCGCGCCGCGGTGGCACGGCGGTTGGTGCGATGGGTGGCAGTACTGGATTCGGTATTCCGCATGGCAGATCCCGGCCTTTCGGTAAGTCTCCGGACACAATTATGCGCACAATTCCGAATTCGTCAATCGAACCGATGTAATTTGCATCGGCTTAGGCATCGTAGAGAACTTGTTGAGAATCTTTAGAAACTATTTAGAAGTCGGCCTACTCGTGAAGTTTCTTGAGAAACAACGCATCTACCTGGACAAACGACGACCACAGGCGGCACGGGCTCCGCCTGCGAACATTATTTAACGCAGCAGCTACTCGCGTTAAATGCGTGCTAGAAAAGAAGGGTGCCAAACCCCCGGTAATCGCCGGACGCGCTACCGGCTTCGCTGCGCCGTGTTCGATTTCCGAGCAAGCGCACTGGCGACGAGCATAACGACGACAACCGCCGCGATCACCCCGATCGTGGCGAGCAGGCCCTCGCGATAGCCGGCCACGAACGCGTTGCGGACTGCGACGGCGAGCGGCACACCGAGGTGATCCCCCGCGATGTTTATTGCCCGCACCCCGTCGCCGACCGGATCGCGACCGATGGCGGCGCCGCCGATGGCCAGCACGTCGGCGGGCACCACGAAACGCGCCTGATAGCCGCGATCGACGAGTCCACCGACGATCGCCACCCCGAGCAAGCCACTGAGCTGAACGAGCATCAGCTGTGCGCCCCAGGGAATGCCGGTGCGCGAAGCCGGATGCACCGCGCTCACCACCTCCAGCGCGATGCCGAGTACCAGGGCGCACCCCAGGCCGGTCACCGTCACCATGGCGACGAGCGGGACGAGGTCACCCGGCTCCCCCGCGGTCAGGCCGATGGCGAGCCCGTCCATGATCGCGGTCGAGCCGATGATCACCGCGGCGACGACACACCCCGCACGCTGCAGTGCCGCACCCACTTTCGCGCCGATCGCGGTCGCGAGGCAGGCGGGCACGAACAAGGCCAAGCCCGCGACCACCGGCACCCGGCCGCCGAGCACCTGGAGATACTGAATGACCAGGAACACCATGCCGAACATCGCCAGGATCGCCCCACCGAGCGCGAGCATCACCAGCCGCACGCGCGGCTCGGCACTCAGTAGCCAGTCGTGCGGCAGCGAACCACCGCGCCGAATGGTCGCCGCCACCACCGCGAGCGCCACCCCGGTGCCCAGCGCGATCGCGAACCCCTGAGATGTCCAGCCCCACTTGGGCGCCTGGTACAGCGCGAGCGCGAGCAGTGCACCGGACAGCGTCATGGTGAGCACCGCGGGCCAGTCGACCGGACTCGCCGGGTCCGCCGGGACAGCAGGGAGTATCACGATCACCCCGACGAATACGATCAGATTCGCGGTCACCACCCCGGCCATCGCGTGTGGCCAGTACACCTGGTTCAGTACCACCGCGGTGACGAACAGCGTCATCATCACGCCCGCCGAGGAGCAGCCTGCCCACAGCGTGACGGCACGCGCCCTGCGGCTTCCTTCGCCGTAGACGAGCACCACCATCGCCAGCGTCGCGGGCAGGATGGCCGCGGCGCCCACACCCGTGACCGTTCGTGCGATGAGCAAGCCGATCGGGTTCTCCGCACAGGCCAGATGGAGCGCGGCGCCTACGACATACACCAGATAACCACCGACAATGACCCGCTTGGCGCCGAGCCGGTCAGCGAGCGCACCGCCGACCAGCAGCAGCCCGACGTACGCCAGCGTGTGCGCCGCGGGCAGCCACAGCGATATCGCCATGTCGGGCCGATGCCCCAACTGCCGCAACAGCGTATGTACCGCGATGCTCTGCATCGCGGTGTCGTAGCTGATCATGAACGCGGCGGCGCACAGGGTCAGCAGCACCAGGCGACGACGCCAGCGACCGAGGCCCATCGGCCCGACCCCTGCGCTCGCCGTGTCGGTGGCGTCTGCGAGCGGGTCCATATCCAGTGTCATCACGTGCCCTTTGTCCAACCCCGGACATCAGATGTCCAACCCCGGACATCAAACTACCGGGTCGGTCGTCCCGTGGATGACCAGCGGTGGCAATCCGGCCAGCCGACGGCTCGACAGCAGCTCGCCGACCTCTGCCCGGCTGAGCAGTCCCTCGGAAACCACGATGTCGGAGATCATTTCGCCGGTGGCGAGGGCTCGTTCGGCCACTTGCGCACACGCCTTGTAGCCCAGGCGCGGCGCCAGCGCGGTGACCACGCCGATCGAATTGTGCACGCCGTCGGCGAGATGCTGACGGTTGGCGGTGATGCCCGCGATGCAGTCGGTGGTCAGGGTGTCGACGGCGGCGCTGAGATGGCTCAGCGACTTCAGCATGCTGTAAACGATGACCGGTTCGAACGCGTTGAGCTGGAGCTGCCCGGCCTCGGCCGCCATGGTGACGGTGAGGTCGTTGCCGATCACCTCGAACGCCACCTGATTGACCAGCTCGGGGATCACCGGGTTCACCTTGCCCGGCATGATCGACGAGCCTGCCTGCACCGCAGGCAGATTGATCTCGCGCAGGCCGGCCACCGGGCCGGACGAGACGAGCCGCAGATCGTTGCAGATCTTGGACAGCTTCACCGCGACCCGCTTGAGAATGCCCGACACCTGGACGAAGGCGCCGCAGTCCTGCGTCGCCTCGATCGGATCGGCCGCTGGAACGACCGGCTCACCGGACAGTTCGGCCAGGTAACGGCACGCCAGCTCCGGATAGTCGGGGTGCCCATTGATTCCGGTGCCGATGGCGGTGCCGCCGAGATGACACTCCAGCAGCAGTAGGCAGCCCTCGGCGAGCCGAGCCCGGTCTTCGCGCACCATGGTGGCGTAGGCGGCGAACTCCTGGCCGAGGGTCATCGGCACCGCGTCCTGCAGCTGGGTGCGGCCCATCTTGATCACGTCGGCGAACTCGGCTGCCTTGCGGTCGAACTCGTCGGCCAGGCCGCCGAGTACCACGCTCAGGACCCGGAGGTGGGTCACCAGAGTCAGCTTGATCGCGGTCGGGTAGACGTCGTTGGTGGATTGACCGAGATTGACGTGGGTCAGCGGATCGAGTTCGGCGTAATTCCCGCGCTCGAAGCCGAGAATTTCCAGCGCACGGTTGGCAATCACCTCGTTGGCGTTCATATTCGACGAGGTGCCCGCGCCGCCCTGGATCAGATCGATCGGGAACTGAGCGAGCAATTCCCCGTTCCGCAATTCGGTGCAGGCGGCGATGATGGCAGCGGACCGGCGTTCGTCGAGCAGGCCGAGATCACGGTTCGCCTGGCACGCAGCCTGTTTCACCGTGGCCAGCCCGGCGATCAAAGCGGGATAGGTGCTCATGGCCGAGCCGGTGACCCGGAAATTCGCCATTGCTCGTGCGGTGTGGACGCCGTAATACGCCGCGGCTGGTACGGCGAGCTCACCGAGTGAGTCCTTTTCGATGCGGGTTTCGACAGCCACCAATACCTCCAGTTGTTCGTGCTGTTCATCGTTCGTTCACCACCACGTGCGGGCGCGCACGGCATTGGCCCGGTCCACCCGGGCGAACCGGGCCCAGCGGTCCGGGGTCGCGAAGGCGAGTTCGCGCAGGGCCGCTTCTACTCCGTCGCGCAGGCCGCGCTCGGTGTACGGATGGCCGAAGACCTTGTCGCAGTGCGAGTTCGGCTCCCCGCCCGCGCACAGCCACGCGAGCGCGCTCTGCAGGACCGTGGCTCGTAGTTTCAGCACGCGCCGTTCGGCGGGCAAGGTCGCGAGGCCGGCCGCCGCCTCGTCCAGCAGTTCCTGGGTGAGGTCGGTGAGTGGCAGGTCGGCAAGCAACTGGGCGAAGGCTCGGCACGCGAAGTCATTGTGCGGCACCGCGGTTCGCACCTGCCGGACGAGACCGATCGCCGCGACGGGCGCACCGCGCCGAAGTTCCTGCCTGGCCAGCCCGAACGCCGCGGCGACCACTGTGTGGTCGGTCTGCCACACGGCGCGGTAGTGGTCGCTAGCGAGCCGGTGCCACTCTTGCCGTAGTGCCTCGTCGGCCGCGTCGTCAGCGCACAGCTCCGCCGTCGCCGCCAGCGCGAGCAATGGCATGAGCTCACCCGGCACCACCGCGCTGACCTCGCTGAAACTCTTGTATGCCTGCGCGAGTCGGTCGGTGGTCAGCGCCGTGATCGCGTCGTACCAATCGATCCGCCAGCCGGAATCGTCGGAATCGAGCAGCGGGATCGGCAGTGCGGCGGCGAGGTCGGCCGCCGTGAACCGGTCGTAGCCGCGGAAATCGCCACGCACGGAACCGAATACCGTCGAGATATACGGGTCGTCGCGAAACCCGTGGTGGGCGCGCACCATTCGCAGCACACCACGCAGTTGCTCGGACAGCGCCGCCACCGAGGGGAAACGACGGCCGGGGTCGTCGGCGGTCGCCCGGTCGAGCAACCTCGCGAAAGCCGGGTACCGGCGCAGGATCGGCGAGTCCGTCGGCAGCGGGTCGGTGGGTTTACCGGGCAGGGTGAGTGCCGCCAGCGTGCGGCCGACGGTGAAGATGTCGGACGCTACCGTCGGCCCCGTATTCGTCACCTCCGGTGCCTGATATCCGGGAGTGCCGTACAGGCTCCCGCCGGAGTGCAACGCGGAGACCGCACCGAGATCGATCAGTTTCACCTCGTCCTGACCGGCCATGATGTTGGCCGGCTTGAGGTCGTTGTAGGCGAGTCCGAGCGTGTGGATGTAACCGAGCGCGGGCAGGATCTCCAGTACGTAGCCGATCGCATCGGCGACCGGAAGTGGTTCGGGCGCTTGCTGTTCCAGCATCAAGTCGAGCGACCTGCCGCCCACGTACTCCATGACGATATAGCCGCCCGCGGTGCCGTCGCTGCCCCGGTGGATGACGAAGTTGTAGATCTCGACGATGCTGGGATGCGCGAGCTCGGACAGGAATTGCCGTTCCACCAGCGCCGTCACATGGGCGTCGATGTCCTGCGGATTCTGTAATCCCTTGAGTACCACCCAGCGTCCGCCCACCCGCCGGTCCTTGGCCAGGAACACCCAGCCGATCCCGCCGTAGGCCAGGCAGCCCTTGACCTCGTACTGGTCGGCGACCACGTCACCTTCGCGCAGGGCGGGCCGGAAGCTGAACGGGGCCCCGCACTGGGCGCAGGTACCCCGCAGCGGGCCGGGTCCGTGCTGATCGTGGCGGCCGACCGGGCGACCGCACTTCCAGCAGAATCGCTTGTGCTCGGCCACTTCCCGGATTTCCAGCACCGGTACTTCTATTTCCGTCGGCCGTACCTTCGTCGCGCCGCGCACCTCGTTCGTCATCGCTGGTCGGCGCGGTGTTCCGGCGCTGCGGGAGCCGTCGGAATACCGTGTGGCCTAACGGTTGTCATGATTCGGCCTTCCCGCCCAACAATCATGCCGGTGTTCAACGTAACATACCGCTATGTGATGGCACACACAAGAGGTCGTGGGCCGAGCCGTACTGACCTCCCGCTATCGATGATGCGACGATTCAATCAGCCACCAACCCTGCGAGCAGCACTGAGGACCACGCCGGAGACACTGTTCACCTGTGGTTTCCTGGAGACATGGCGAAGGAAGCAGAGTTGACCATCAGCGATCTGGCCGAGCGGTCGGGGATGACGGTGCGGACGCTGCGCGACTACAACGAGCGCGGCCTGCTGCCGCCGCCGAAGATGAAGGGCCGCACCGGCTTCTACGGTCCGGAGCACCTCGACCGGATTCGCATCGTGGAACGGCTGGTCGAGCGCGGCATCACGCTCAGCGGGGTACGCGGACTGCTCGAAGCCTGGGATCGCGGGCAGGATCTTGCCGACGTGCTCGGCGTCGCCACTGCGGCCAGTCCACCGCCGTCGCAGGAAACGACCCCGGACGGACTCATCGCCGCCGCCGACCTCGCCGACCGATTCGCCGCTGTCCCTGACGGTTTGGCCCGATCGGTGAGGGCCGGCCTGTACGAACCGGTCGATCCGGGCACCTACCGGGTAGCCGAACCTGCCCTGCTGGAGGTCTTCGAGCAGCTGCTCGACGCCGGGGTGAGCACCGATCGCGCGCTCGACGAAGTGGAGCAGCTGCGCCTCGACTGCGACCACATCGCGCGGCAGTTCACCGATATCTTCGTGCGCACCGCGGTCCGGCAGTTCCAGCGCTCGAATCGCGCGAAATCAGATACGGAAGCCCTTGCGGCACAGCTTGACTCGGTACGTACACGGCCCTCCGAGATCACCGCGACCGTGGTGGGCAGATTGGTCGAACGCTATGTCGGACGAGTGGTCGATCGCGAGATCCCCGGCATGTTCGCGTCCGGAACATGATCCGTTCACCTTCCGCCGAAACTCTGGCCTGTGCCACGGAATTGTGGTACCTACATTGGAACCACTTACCGGCGTAGGCATTTCGCCGAATCTGGGCGCAGTGAAGGTGAGGCGAGTAACTTGGCGGAAACAATAATTGTCGACCCCGCACATGTGCGCGCAGGCGGCACGGAATTGATCGCGGCCAAAGCCGCATTCGAGACCACTATGAATACCCTGTCGGAAGCCATCGGCTCGCACGGGCCCGAAACGTGGGGCAAGGATTCCTACGGCAAGGAGTTCGCCGACGGCGAGAAAGGTTACCGCAGTTCCCGGAACAACCTGCTGAGCGGCGGCCGGGAAATGGTGCAGACGGTCGAAGAATTCGGCAACGGATTGATCCGGGCCGCGAACAGCTCCGAGTCCGCCGATGTCGGCAATTCCACCGCGTTCTGAGCGACGCCGATGTCGCTGCATTGGCCGGAGGAACTGCGTTTTCTGACCTACGTGGTCGGCCAGGCGTGGCCGGACGGCGACGAGGACCGCATGTTCGCCATGGCCCAAGCCTGGTTGACGGCCGCCGAAGACCTGGAACAGCAGGTACTTCCGGTGCTTCGCACGGCCGAGGGCCGCACCCTCGGCGGGTACGAATCCGGTGCGGGCCGGGAGCAGATCAGGTCGGCGTTGCACCAGTTGCAGGCCGGTGATCATTCAGTCGAACGGCTCGTCGCGGACTTCCGGCAGGTCGGCGGCTCCACCCGCAACGCGGCGACCACGCTGGAAGCCACCAAACTGATGACCATCTTCGCGACCACGATGCTGGCTGCGCAGATCGCGGGGGCGTGGCTCTGGCCGCCTACCGCGCCCGCCGTCGAGGCCGCGGCGATCGGGGCGACCCGCGCCTCGCTGTATCGGGTGAGCAATCGGGCGCTCGCCGCGCTCGGCAACCTTCCGCACGTGGGCGAATACCTGGTGAAGACGCTCAGGTACCTGCCTCGGCTCACCGACGAACCGGGGCGCATCGCTGGACTGGTCGCGAAGTATCCGACGGCACTAACCGCGAAGACGACCCCCGGACTGTTCCGGACCTTCGTCAACGCCGGTTTCCGGCCGACCACCGCGCGTACGCTGGCCGAACTCCCTGCCGACGCAGTGCAATTCCTCATCTCGAAGGCGACGAACAACCTCATCTGGGCCGGCGGACTCGATGCCACCATCCAGGGCATCCAGATGTCGAAGGGGCACCGCGACGAGTTCAACGCCACCCAGTTCGGCATGTCGGTCGCCGCCTCCACCGGTGGCTGGTACGCGGGTGCGCTCGTCGCGACCGGCGTGAGCAAGTACGGTGCCCGGTTCTTGACCAGCCGGGGCAAGGATCCGACAGCCGGGGTTTGGGGCGCGGGGCTCGGCACGGTGTCCGGCACGGTACCGACGGTCGTCGCCACCCTCGTCGGTGGTGGTATTGCCATGGGGTTCACCGGTTCGTTCGACCCGACGATGGGGCTCATCGGGGCACTGGCGAGCAATTCGTTGATCGGAACGCCGCGCGGGTATATCGGCATGCGCGGACAGGAGCCGGCGGCGACCAGGGGCGATGATGTTGTGGCACAGTCGAGTCCAGCACGGGCGGACCTGGGGGCGAGCGGCGATGGTCCGGCGACCGGTCGGCCGCTCGCGTCCTCGGACGACCTGATCGCGCAGATCCGGGCACGGGATGATCAGGGGTATCAGGCGGCGCGGACCCAGGACCGGGCGGCGTCGCGGGAGGCTGCGCCGGAGAGCGGGCCGGTCGATCGACGGGCGCATCGTGACGCGCACGTCAGCGAACAGCGCAGCCAGATAAAGGAACTCGCCGATGCTCGGCGGGCTGTGCTCGATGCGGAACTGCAAAACGTCCGGGCACGGGACCGGGCGGCCGCGGCACCGGACGATCCGGCCGCGCTCGATGCCGTTGTGCAGACTCGGCTACGGATGGACGAAGCCGTCGACGCCGATGCTGCGGTCCGGGCGCGCATCCAGAATCGGTTGGGGGCTGACGACCAGCAGGGTGGCGTGGTGGAGACCGGGTTGCCGTTACCGACGCGGCCGAGCATGGATATCGAGCAACCACTGCCACTACGCTCGAGCTCCGATGGTGACGGTGCGGTCACTTCCGCAGCTGGACAGCGCGATTCGGCCGACGATGGTCGGCCGATCGCCTCGGGGCGGAGCCAGGCGGACAGTGAAAACATCGACTCCCCCAGAAACTCCGAGGGCGACAACCCCGGCAGGGGCGCAGACGGCAGCGCCTCCGCGAGGAACTCCGACGGCGACAACGCCGACGGCAGCGCTTCCGCAACGGACTCCCACGGCGGCGACTCGACGGGCAGCCGGACATCGAACTCGGGTGTGCGGGAACAGGGTGAGGAATCCGAGATCAGGCCCGCGACGCCCACCGGGTCCGGGCATGACCGCAGGTCTTCGAACACCGACTCGGCCGATAATGTGGCTGCGCGCAACGACATCGAGCACAGTCTCGGCTCGGGCGCACGTACCGAGGACCCGACGGTGGCGACAGTGCGGAGCAAGCTGGCCGCGGCCGACGCGCACCTCACGACCCTGCGCGACGCCGACATTCGCGTCGACAAGGCGTACAAGAGCGCGGTAGGCAAGGGACTCAACGACCTGGTCGAACAGCGCGGCAACCATCGGAACACCTTGGCCGACCTCAAAACCGCCAGGGAAACGACCAACACCGATTTGCGCCAAGCGCGCACGGACCATGCCAGTGCGTCCGTCGAACAACAGCCCACCCTGCGGCAGCGGATCACTGATCTGGAGAGCACGCTGAAAACGCAGGACCGCGCGATCGAGGACCAGACCGCGCATCTGGCCGTCGTCGACCAGCAAGTCACCCGGACCAGCGCCGACCTCGACGCTGCCCTCAGCGCCCGAGAGCGCGCCTTGGCCGACGCGCGCAGGTCGATGACCGAACTCGAAGACGCCGGGCGTGCCGCGGCAGCGGCGAACGCCGCACACCCTGCCGACCCCGGTAGGGCTGGAGCCGCGCATCCCTTTGCCGACCAGGAGCAACTCCAGCGGGATATCGATCAGCGCCGCAACGACTTCGACTCGGCGAACACCAGCCACGAAGAGCTCGCGCTGGCCTCCGGGGCGGCCGAGCGCAAGCTGGAGCGACAACTCGCCGACTTCGAGTCCAGCATCCGCACCGAACGAACAATGCTCGACGGCGGGTACATGAGCGGCAAGCCGAAGTCCAGAAAGCTCCCGCTCGACCACGGCATGCCCGACCCGTTCACCGCACTGCCGCCACCCACCTACGACTTCTGGCGGTATGGGGGAACAAGGTGAACAACAGTCGACATCCGAACCCGGAAAGCCCGGCGCACCAGCGGAACCCGAACCCTGCGATCCAGGAGACTCCGATGCCGACCGAAAGCCACGACCAGGCCCCCGCTGTGGCGACAGACGAGCCCAGCAGCCCCGACGTGGCCTTCACACTGATTACCGAGTTCGGCGACGACGCAACCCTTCCCGCGTCGGCCACCGCACCCGACCTCTCCTCGGCCCCAGCACCCGCTCGACCCCCGACCCTCGCACCCGCTCCCTCCTCGACCACCGCGGCCACGACCGCCGCACCCGCACCACCCACCACCCATGCGCCCGCGTCGGCTACGACCGCCGCTTCAACCGCGACCACAGCGCCCACTTCCCTCACGCCCTCGCCATCACCGACCGCCACGACCGAACTTGCCACTGCGCCAGCACCGGCCGAGGACTACGCGGCCGAAATGCGTCGGTCTGCTGATCAGCTTGCCGCCGCCATCACCGACCTGTTTTTGCCGGCGGCACCGCCGCAGTGGGAACAGTTGCGGTTGGGGTTCTCGGTGACGGTGGCCGCGGTGTCGGGCGATGCGGTGTTCCTGGTCGATGACGCGCCTGTCGTCGTTGAAATACCGACGGAAGCTAGGGAACTGGTTCAGGCACTGCGAGCGATCACGGTGCCACCGGGCGAGCGGGCGTGGTGGCAGGTGACCTTGGTACGCGGTCGAACAGGCACTACCAGTTATGAATTCGGGTACGGCGATGTTGCGTTTCCGGTCGACCGGCTGCTCCCGACTGCTGCCTACCGAGCCGATCTGGAGCACTTTCCGCGCGAGCGACTGCCGGTGTGGCTGGCCGCACGACTGCGGGTCGATGCCGGCGCGCAGCCGTTGCCGCAGGTGCTGAACCAGGCCAGGCTCGATCGCGGGCCTGCGACCTCCGTCCGGTTCCTGACGGCGCAGACGGTGTGGGCGCGATGGGCGACGGTGGCGGCAGCGGCGGTGGCGATCGGTACAGAGTGGGGTCCTCGAATTACCGGTGCCACAGCAGTTTTCGAAGGAACAGACGGCAGCGGCTCAACTCTGCATCTGCTCCCCCGTGGCCGGGCGGTCCTGTCCGGCGGACTGTGGAACGCCCCGGAGCTCGACGCGGCCTACAACGACGGCGCACAGCTGCCGGAGTACTACGCGGGTGTCCCGGATTGGCTCGACGGCTCGGTCGTCAATCACCGCGCATTCAGTGGGCAGCTGTCCTTCTGCTACTGGTGGGATGGCACGAACTGGTCGAGCGGACAGTCACCGGCGCCGACGACCATCGGCGCGGCGATCCCCTGCGTGTGGACGCCGGCGACAGTGGCCGACATCGTGTGCGCCGTACTGGGCGCCTCGGCGTCCCGGCCCGCAGTCGAAGACCTGCTTACTGCCGCCGAATCAGGCTCGGTGACAAGCGACTTGGCAGAGGCAGCCTTCACCACCGAGGACTACACCGACGTGCCGGGCGCTTGGTCCCAGCTCGCGCTGGCCGGACTCACCCGCTGAGCCCGGACCCACCCGCTGAACTCAACGCAAATGCTCACGCAGCGAAGCGATCGCACCGAGCATCCCGTCGAGATTCGGCACCTCACCGTGGTCGATCGAGAAGGGCGTGACCATTTCCTTTGCCCGCTGGGCGATTTCACGCACCGCGTCCTGCGAGGCCTCGGTGACAGCGGCCGCGATCTCGTCGTAGGTCAGGTCTTTGACGCCCGCGCCGAACTTGATGTCGATGGCGATCCCGTCGGCATTCACCGTGACCCGGACCTGGCGGCGTTGCGCCCAGCCGGTGGCGACGAGTTGCGCGCATTCCTCCTGCACCTGCGTCACCTGCGCCACCTTGGCCTGGAATTCGGTGACGGCACTGGCGAATTCGTCATCCATCGGAGTGTTTCCTTCCACACGCGGTCCGAGTGTTGCTCAACGGTCCAGGATTCGGTTGCTCTTACCGCGCGACCCGCCTGCGTCGCGCTCCGCGGGTGGCGTCAGCGGCGCTCGCGTCGGTTCGGGCAGCTGGGCGCGGAGCGCGAGCAGTTCCTCGGGCAGCTCCATCATCGACGGCAGCCCCATCCGCATCGCCGACAGCGGACCCAGCAGTTCCTTCTTCTTCCGTTCGACCTCCGCGGCCGCCTTCTGCGCCGCCTGCACTGTGGCGCGGGCGATCTGCCCGTAGCTGAGTTCGTCGATGCCTTCGGCATACACCGTCTCCATGATGGAGCCGGAGGCATTGACCACCACGGTGATCCGTCCGTGCTCCACCGTCGCCGACGCGGTCAACGCGGCACTGGCGGAGCGTATGTCGGTCATCTTGCCGAGCGCGCCGACGACGGAATCGATGAAATCGATCGCATCGCTGGCCGTGTGCTGGTTCTCCGGTCGAATCATGCCTGCATCGCCTCCGCCATCACGTCCACCAATCCTTCTGACTCCACCCGCAACCCGGCGTATCGCTCCAGGTACGCCGTCACTTCCGCAGGGTCCTGTTGTTCTGCGGCATCGGGCAGCAATACCAGGAACCGAGTGGGGTTCGGTTCCGCATCACCGACCAGCGCGACCAGTTGCCCACCGCGTATTCGCAGCACCAGCAACGGGTTTTCACCGTCGGGCACGTCGGCGAAAGGGGCTTTGACCGCCCACTCCAGGTCGCTGATGGCGAGGTCGACCCAGCCGATCGGCACGCTGGCCCCCATCGACGGCCAGGTCTCCGGATCTACCGACACCAGCGCGGGTTTCGGCCAGGGCCTGCGCCGATCGAGCTCAGCGACCAAGCGTTGCACGAAGTCGAGGATCTGGTCCTCGGTGAATCCGCCGGCGAGTTCGACCGCCAACTCGGGCACCGCCCCTGCCGTAACCACCTGTGCGAGTGCAGGATAGAACTCCTCCACCTTCGCGAGATAGCTGATCCGGTCGATCAGGTCCGTCGCCGCGTCGGCGATGATCTCCGCGCCGGACAGATCTTGCACCTGCGCCATGGACGCGCAGAGCTGGACCACCAGGTGTGGCTCTTCGAGTTCGGGGGCGAAGGCTATTGTCGCACTGTCGGTCTCGGTAACCGCGAAACCGTCCAGCGAGAAC
Organism: Nocardia suismassiliense; assembly: GCF_900269665.1. Taxonomy (GTDB): domain Bacteria; phylum Actinomycetota; class Actinomycetes; order Mycobacteriales; family Mycobacteriaceae; genus Nocardia; species Nocardia suismassiliense. The sequence goes on along the minus strand of NZ_LT985361.1, from coordinate 2,028,031 downwards.
GGACGGTCCACCACGGCCAGCGCGGCGCTGTCGGGATAGGCGTCGCCGGTGTCGTGCCGATAGCGCAGATACAGGTCGACTTCAGCACTGCTGAGACCAGGCCGGTCGGCGTCGCCCGGCACGCCGTCGACGTACCCGACCTCCCAATCGAGCATCGCCGCGATCTGGTCTGCGGAGAGCAGTCCATCCGGCATCGGCTCGTCGGCGGGGGCGAATCCGGGGTCGGCCGTGACGGCGCCGACCAGGGTCACCCGCAGCTCCTCCGGTGCCGTCACGCAGTGACCGGCGTCGTCCACCAGGTCCGGCCCGACGACCACACAGGCGCCGCCGACCGCCACCACCAGCGCACCATCGGCATACCTGCCCACAATCCGTGGCATCGCACTTCCTTCCTTTTCCGTGCCTGCTGTCACCCGGCGGCGACGATGTCCCGCGCGATCAGGGCCGACTGCCGGTCGAGCATCGGTCCGCCCGGCAGCTGGCTGACGATCTGCCACGGCGCCAGTTTCGGTTTGGTGAGTCCGAGTACGGCAGCCGTCGCCATGTCGGGGATGCCGAACCGCACTCCGGTGTCGGTGACGTAGAACAAGGCGTCACGGCGGGTGCTGTCCGGCTCGACTCCGGTCACCTGGATGAATTCACCGGTGGACGCGGGCAGGTACGCGGCGTTGGCCCCGGTACTTGCCACGAGCGTCATCGGCGCGGCCCCGCCGGCCAGCGGCAAGCTGCTGCCGAGCAACACCTGCAACTGCGCGGTCTGCTCGCCGTCCGCACGCGTCCACGAGACGCACGCCACCGGATCGGCATCGGCGGAGATGATGGTCAGGTCATCACCGGGAAACTGGTCGACCGGCAAGCTGTCGACCACCGGAATACCTCTGATCGCATCCGGTGAGAGTTTCGGAATAGCCGTGAGCCCCATGGAATTCGCGGTCCGCAGCACGCGCGCGGTGAACTCCGAGATCTGCTGAACACCGTCGGCGAGCACCACGTACGGAGCCGAACCGGTGACGCCGTGCACCCTGATCACCGAACCGATGACGAACTCGCCACCGCGCACCGCACTCGGCTCACCCGCCCGCGGGATCACCGGCACCGCGAGATCGGGAACGGCCACGCTGGCATTGAGCAGGCCGGTCCCGATCGGCCGTGGCCGCAGCGCACGCAGTTGCGGCAGGGCCGAAACGATCGCATCGTTGTTCTTGTCCCCCCGCGCGCGTTTGCCGTCGTAGATCAGGTAGGCCGCCCCGTCGTGCGTGGCCAGCACCGCCTCACCCGGTGCGGCACGGCGCATTTGGGCGCCGAGCCGCGGTGCGCCGGCCAGCACGGTGCTGCGCAGTCCGGTGGTCGCGTCTTCGCACAGCGTCCATTCCGAGCGGCTGCGGTCGGCGGGGCCGGGCAGCGCCGATGGTGCGCCGGGAATGCCGAGCAGCGGCCCGCGCGGCAGCGACGACAATTTCGCGTCTTTGACCGAGGTCGGCGATTCACCGCTGCCGGTGATCAACCGGGCCGACGCGAGATTGAGCGCCGGATGCAATGTTCCGTCGACCACCGCATATAGAGCGCCGGTGCCGGAACCCAGCACGATCTTCGCCTCGCCGACCTGCCCTTGCGGGCGCAGAAAAGACAATATCGCGCAGCCCGCGGTGACCAATACCGCCAGCACAATTCCGGTGATCAGCGACCGGAATTGGATGCGCATCGGATCGTGCAGCATGCGCACATCTCGCCGCACCATCGCGTGCCCGTAACGCTGGAGCAGAAAGCGATATCCATTCACCTGCGCGCGGGTAGTCAACTGGGCAGGCACCACAACTCCTTACGCAATTTCGGCTGACCTGTGAGACGCTAACGCACAATGGAGGGTTTGTGCTGAATGGAGACAGGCCGAGTGAATAACGAACAAATTCCGGGAACCAACCCGGCGGAGTCGAATGCAATTCCGGTACCGGCGCTGTGCCGCCGCACCCTGTTCGACAGGGTGCCGTTGCCCATCGTATTGCCGTGCGCCGCCGCGGGTACCGTGGCCGCTACCTCGGCAATCGCGTGGAACGCCCCGCCGTGGGCGGTGGCGGGCGCCGGTATCGCGGTTTCCGCGCTCGGTGCGGCCCGCGTGCGGAAGACAAACATTTGGCGAATTCTGGGCATGCGCACCGCACTGTGGTTGCGCAATCGAAGCAAGAATGCCGCCCCGTCGCGCACCGAACCGTTCGATGTTCCGATACCCGAAGCCGGCAGCAGCCGGTGCGGAATGCGCTGGGACGGCCGCTATCTGATCACCATGCTCATGCTCGACAGCGCCGCGGTGACGCCCACCCTGCTCGATACGACCGACGTGCACTCGCCCTCGACCATCTCCCTGGCCGACGTGGCGGGTTGCGTGTCCCAGTTCGATATTCGGCTCGCGGCCGTGGACGTGATCGCGCATGGCGTCCGCACCGATGGCCCGCACAATGTGGCCGGACTGTACAAGAAGCTGCTCGGCCCGCTACCCGCCGCGGCATCGCGCACGGTGTGGCTGGTTCTGCGCTTCGATCCGCTGGACAACGCGGGTGCGATCGAGAACCGGGGCGGCGATCAGGAGGGCATGATCCGGACGGCGCTGGTCGCCACCCGCCGCGTCGCGAGCCGCCTCACCACTCGAGGGGTGCGCGTTTCGGTGCTGACGGCCACCGAGCTTGCCGCGGCGGAGGCGGCCGCGTTGCACGACACCGAGGTGGCGCAGTGGTCCGAGGACTGGCGCACGCTGCGCAACAACAGCATGGAGCTGACCGGCTATACGATCCCACCGGCCCGGCTCGATTCCGGTGTGCTGTCGGCGGTCTGGACGCTGCCCGGCAAATCCGTCCTCACCAGGCTGCGCTTGACACCGCAGTCGGAATCGAACACACCGGGTAGCCGGGGTACCGCGGTGGCGCTGACCGCGCTCGTTCGACGCGACACGACGGGCACGGCCGACGCCGAACCCGACACTGCCGCAGAGGATCTCGGCTTGCTCGCGTTGCCCGGCAACCAGCGGCGAGTGCTGCTCGACGGCGGCCACCTCGACTCGTCCGCCGCACTGAGCGGTCCCCCGGCGGCGATGGCTCGCTTCACCGTGCCGGTCAGCGGCTGCGGTCAGGTGATCGGTGCGACGGAAGCCGGTGCGGGCGTTGCCGTTCCGCTGTTCGGCCCCGCGGTCCGGCGGGTGGAGATCGTCGGGTCGCTGCGGCTCACCCAGCTGATGGTGCTGCGCTCGGTGGCCGTCGGCGCCCAGGTTCTGGTGCACAGCGTCCGGCCCGAAGCCTGGGCCCACCTGGTCGACGAGGTCGGCGCCCCCGCGGCGCTCGCCATGTCATCGGCGGGTGGCTCGCACCAGGCGGCCACGATGATCGTGTACGACGGGGTCACCGCCGCCGGGCAGGTCTCGGACGCGACCGCGGTCTACGTGCGCGAACCAGCGGAAGCACAGGCCATCCCGGATGCCGACGTGGTGCTGATCGAATCCCCGGACACCCCCGGCCGGGTAGTACTGCGCACCGCGGGCGAAGACCTGACGGTCCAGCTGGTGTCCATCTCGGAGGAGTTCGAGTACCTCGGCGCCACCGCCACCGAAACGCGAGCGCTGGTTCCGACGGCATGAGAAAAGGCCCGTCGCCACGGCGACGGGCCTTTCTCGGTGTCAGCTGTTTACCAGACGAAGTCGTCGGCGACGTGCTGGTCGGTGGCCTGCGCCTTCTCCAGCGCGGCCCGCACATTGCCGATGCCCTTGCCGAGAATGAGCAGCAGGTCGTCCATATCGGTCATCAGGGTGTTGTGCTTCTGCTGGAAGGACGCGGAAGCCCCCGCATCGCCACTCTGCCACGCCTGGCCGAGCAGCTTCTTCGCCGAGTCGTCGGCGTTGGTCCGTTCCGTGGTGATATTGGTCTTGTACCCTTCCAGATCGGTGATCAGCGCGTTGATTTTCGCGGGGTCGTAAAGCATGGTGGTGAAGTCCCGTTCTCTGGTGTGTGTTCGGTGCGATTCAGAGGTAGCTGGTGTTCAGCGTGGTGAATCCGGACATGCTCTCGTCTTCTGCCGACGCGACCTTCTTCTCACCGGTGTTCAGTGCTTCGGACACCAGACCCAGGTCGACGTTCACGGCCTTGATCTTCGTCTGGAGTTCGGTGGCGAATTTGTTGAAGGCGGTGTAGGCCTCGCCTTCCCAGCCGCTCTTCGCGCTTTCCACCGCGACACCCAGGTTGTCGACGGTCTTGTCGATCGGGGGAATGATCGCGGCATATTCGTTCGCGTACTTCTGGAAAGTAGCGAAATCAAGGTGAAGTGCACCGGCCATGAGACGTCCTCTCGAATGAATGGATCTGTGAAACTGCCGGAGCGATCACTCCGGACGATCGGGAAATCGGCGGTTACGGCATCCAGCGGCCCTGCGGCAGCGCCTCGATCTGCGCGGCGACCGCGTGGGCCAGCCGGCGATCGCTGCCTGCGGCCAGGGTGGTCCAGGCCCGTCCGTCGCCGGCGATACTGCCGCCGGCGATGATGCGGCCCACCGCCGTGTCGTACACCGCGGCGGTGGCGGGCGAGCGCACGGCGACGCCGTCGACGTGGGCATAGCAGACCAGCTCGGCGAGCGAAGTCCATTGCCGCAGTGCGAGTCCCAGCGTGACCGCCTCCGCTTCCGGCATACCGAGCTGGTACACGGCGTTGGTCGCGCTGGTGCCCGCCTCGTCGAGTCGCTGCTGCAACTCGTCGGTGGGGGCGCGGAAGGTCGGGATGTCGGCGGGCTGGGCCGAACCGAGCGCGTCGAGCAGCGGCCGGGCCAGCAGCTCCGGGTCCTCGTCGCCCCACACGGGCCGGATGTCGAGTTCGTCGCCGACGCGGACCGCGACGGCATGGTCGAGCCCACGCCGGACCAGACAGACCCGGTGCAGCACCCCACCGCGCCGAATCCGCAGCACCAGTTCGCGTTCCGGGCGGGCGAGGGCGAACAACGCGGTGGCCAGCTCGTCGTCGCGCACGTCCCCGTCCGCGTCGAGCAGGCCCCGATCCCGCAGATCCAGTACCGCGGCGGAGCGCGCCACCGACGCGGCCGCGTGATCGGCATGGCCGGAGCGCAGCGCGAGCACCGCGGGGAACGTCTGCACGCCGAGCGCAGCCGCGACGACGAGCGCGCCGTCAGTGGTCAGGGTCGCCATCGGTCCTCCCCTCTCGGGATCGATCGGCGCTGATTGCCGTTGCACTGCAGCATGTTCGAGCGGCGTAGTGCGGTGACGCGGGCAAGCCCTCGGCGGCGCGCATCATGACTGCACCTCCTGCTGCACCGGCTCCGCGAGCCGGACTTGCCCCATGGCACCGCCACCCGATACCACTGCCGGGCCGCCACCCGATGCTGCAGTGGCGCCCAATACCGCTGGCGCGGTGGTGAATCCGGCGTCCACCACGATCTGCTCGCCGATGTCGCCCGCATCGGCGACCCCGGCCCGGGCCGCGGACTGCTGCGCGGGCGACGCGGACTGTGTCGTGGTGGGCGGCGCGATCGGCGGCGGCACCGCGGCCGTGCCGACGGGCATCGAGCCTGAAGACGGCACCGGCGTGAGGGCCGGGCCCGGCTGCGGTAGCGGGGTGAGCATCAGCGATTCGCTGCCGACCGGCACGGTCGGCGGTGGCGGTGTCAGGTCGAGCGCGGACAGATCGATCGTCACCGCCGGCGCGTGCACGACCTCGGCGGGCACCGGCGTCGCGGCGGGCGGCTCCGGGGCGGCAGGCGTATTGCCTTGGCCCCGAGCTTTTTCGGCGAGCAGGTTGGCACCCGCCGACACCGCAGGTGCCAGCTCCTGCGTCCACGGCACCGCCAGCTTCTCGCCGGCCGCCTCGTAGGTGCGCATTACCTGGGCTGCCTGCTCGCGCAGCGCGTCGACCTGGCGTTCGGCCAGGTCGAACAGCCCGGCCAGCGGTGCGCCGAGCAGGCTGCCGTGCAGCATGTCCTCGGCCGAGCGCACGGCCGCGTTCAGCTCGCCCACCGGCGGCATGGCGAGTTTGGCCAGCTCGTACGAGGCGGCCTGCTGGGTGGCGGTCGCGGCGTTGTCGGTCGCCGCCGCGGTGATGGCGTCGAACCACGTGGACAGCCCGGCCAGCTGGGCCAGGCCGTCCTCGCTGGAATCGGATCCCCAGGCGCCGCCCACCACCGAGAGGATGGCGCGAAATTCCGTACCGGCCTCGCCGAGCCCGGCGGCGAACTCGGCGTAGGCCAACCCGGCGTCGCCCATCTGGGCCGCGCCGGGGCCGGTGGTCAGCTCGTGCGCCAACTGCTCGGCGGGCACGGCTGCCCAGTTCGTGCCGGTGAACCCGGCCAGCGGTGGCTCGACCATCGCGCTACATCAGTGGCTTGAACGAATCGACCACGTCGCCGTCGGCCACGGCGGCGAGGTCGGCGTGCGAGCGCAGGTTGGCGGCGATCTTGCGCAGTTCGCCGACCCCGCTGAGGTACGACTCCTGGAACGACCCGCCGACCGCGCCGATGGTCTGCGCGGTCTGCCGCGACACCGGGTCGAGGCCGGCCGCGGCCGGGCTGAGCGCGTCGCCGCGCCGATGCAGCGTGCCCTCCAGGCCGTCGGCCAGGGTGTCGAGGCGACCCGCCGCCAGCCGGGCGAGTTCACCGTCGAATGCGATCTGACTCATCGAAATCTCCTCTGCTACAAGCTGTACGGGTTGTCTGTCTTGCTCGGTGGCGCCGCGCCGATGACCGGTGCCGCGGTCTCCGGGGGCGGGCCACCGACGAGCTCGTCGACGTGCCGGGCATCCACCAGCGCGTCGGCATCCCCGTCGACCGGCCGCGACCGATCACCCACGCTCGCGAGCCCGCCCATGCCGGGCACGAGGGGCGGCAACACCTCCCCGGCGAACCGGACGGTCGAGGTGGTGGCGCCCGGCGCCGGCCCCGACGACGTGGCGACGACGGTTTCCGCCTGCCAGCCACCGAGCGGTGCCGCCGCGCTGGTCACCGGCGGGGTGGACATCAGCGGCCCGATCGGTGCGCTCAACGCAGCACCCGTCGGCGGCCGATTCGGCACCGGCACTGTAGTTTCCGTGGCCGGTTTCGGCGGCAGCTGTGCGGTGACGTGCTGGCCCGCCTGGCGCGCCGCCGAGATCAGCGGCTGCACGAGTTGCACCAGTTGCTGGACGACCTGGTCGCCCGAGGTGGTCGAACTGGCCGCCGCGGACTTCGCCGACATCCCGCCCGACGTCTGTACCGAGCCTGGGGCAGGGGTCGCCTTCCCCAGGTTCACACCCTTCATCAGCGACTGCGACGACTTACCCAGGCTGCCCAGCTTCGGGGTGGTCGGCTTGCGCACCGCCACCGGCTTACCCGCCTGCGCCATCTGCGCGGACTGCCCGGCCAGCTGCCCCTTGGTGTGTGCGGTGATCGCGATCGCCTCGATACCCGCTTCGATCGCCGACGCCAGCAGGGCGGTCTGCCCGGCCGGGGTCGCCAGGGTCAGGCTGAGCGCGGCGGTGGTCGCCGCGAATCGAGCTGCCACCGCGGCCATTTGCAGGTATCCGATGGCCACAGTCCCGGCGGCGCCCGCGGTGATGCCTTTCATGTGCGTGGCCTGCCCGGCGATCTCGGTCGACGTCGCGACCGTCTGCACCGCGGCCGAGGTGGCGGCACGGCTGCCCGCGCTCTGCATCTGCTGCAGCAACTGAATGCCGGTCGTCGCCAATTGCGTTGCGGTGCTGATCGATTGGGTGATCTGCTGGAGCACTGTCTTCGGGTCGAGCGGTCCGTTGGCGCCCAGATTGCCGTCGCCGAAGCCGCTGAACAGATCGGTGACCGGCTTGATCAAGTTCAGCGGATCGATCGTCGGCAGCGGCGGCAGGCCGGGCAGCGGCGGCAGCGCGGGCAGTTGGGGCAGCGACGGCAGCCCGATGTGCGCCAGCACCTGTTCGGTCGGCCGGTCGAGGAAGGGCGCTACCGGGGTATTGCGGAGCGCGTCGAGCACGGTCGGAGACAGGGGCGCCGCGAGGTGCGCGGCCGTCATGCCTGCGCGCCCGCGGGCGGGACGAACGCCTCCGCATTCGTTTGATCGGCCAGCTCGTAGGACTGCGCGGCGGCGCGCGCGGTGAGCGCGGTCCCGGCGAAGTTGGTCACCAGCTCGCCTACCGCGGTCAGATGATTGGCCTGCGCGTAGGCGAAACTCACCAGGAACTCTTGCCCGATCAAGCCGAACACGGGGGCGGCGGCGGCCACGACCGCGGCCTGATCGACGGCACCGGCGACGGCGACCGCCGCGGCCATCCCCTCGGAAATGTCGCCATATTGACGGAATGTCTGCGGCTGCACATTGACAACATTCATCGCGGTACCCTCCTGGGCTGATCTGCGAACTCGATACCTGGGGCGGTTCACCCGGAAATCTAACGAGCACACGGTCTTTCGCAAGATCAGCGCGGGACGCGGATCCTACTGTTCACCTTGCTGTTGTTTGTTCACCTTGCTGTTGAAGTCCTCGACCAGCCCACCGCGGACCGCCAGCGCACGCTGCGCCGCGACGGATGCCGCATTCACTACCGCGCCGTCGAATTCGGTTGGTGACAAACGGGATATGCCCTCGGTCAGGCGAAGGTCGAGGAGCTTGCCCGCGCCGTCGACGACGACCGTGACCGTCGCATCGTCACTGGTGTGCTCGATCCGGATCGCGGCAATGTCCTCGGCGAGCTTGCGCATCCGATGTATCTGCGCGGTCGCATCCGCTTCGAGTGCGGCGAAATCGGTCACCATGTGCTCCCATCCTGATCGAGCCAGCTGCGCGGCTCGTATTCGTGCTCGGCCTCATCGGCGAGTTCGGACTGCTCGACCGCCTGCTGGGTGGGCAGGCCGAGCAGACGCAATGCGTCTTCGCCGAGGCCGAGGCCGCTCAGGTAGTCCCGCCGGCGCACGCCCGCCCGGTCGGTGGCGAGCCGGCAGAGCCGCAGCACGTCGTCGGCGAGGTCGTCCGGATCGCGGCGGAGCTGGTCCGGCGTGACCCGCACCATGGTCGGGAGTCCGCAATCCGTTGCGGTAACGACGATGTCGCCGCCGCGCAAGGAGGCTTCACCGGTCGCGAAGGTTTCGAAGTCCGGCACGTCGGGTGCTTCCGGCGCCGGTTCGGGCTCGGCGCTTTCGTACACCGGGTCGTCGTGCACAGCCGACTGGATCGCGCCGGTGTACCAATCGGTGTCGGCGGCTCGGGTTTGCTCAGGCACGGCGCTCGTCCTCCAAGGTCTGCAACACGGTGGTGATGTGGGCGGTGATCATGGTTGTCAGCCGAGGGCGGTCGACGGGCGTCGCGACCGGCCCGGCCGTGTCGGTGACGGCGTAGCGGCCGTCGTCGACCAGGTCGTGCCATTCGATGCGGTAGCGGGTGATCCCGCGTGGCCCGAAAATGGAACTACCCAAACGGGTTTCGATGACGCCGAGGAACTCGGCCTGCTTTCCCAGCCATTCGGCGCTGCGCCGGTCGGCATCGGCGTAGCTTTCCTGCACCTTCGACCGGCCGTAATAGTGGTCGGTGGCACCGTCATCGGGAGCGGTCACCAACGGCGTATCGGGCAGGCGGCCCGCGGCACGCTCGGGCAGCGCCCCGGCAATGGCGCCGGCGAGCCGATCAGCGGCACCGGCGGTGACTACGTACCCGCCGCTGTGCCAGATACTTTCGCCCGGCAGCTGACTGATCAGCGTGGCAACTGCCCCCTGCCGTGCACCGAGCACCCGAACCAAGGCGTCGGGGCGGTCCTGGTGCCGTGGATCGAAACCCTTGGCCGACACCAGGACATCGGCCCGCGCGACCCTGATCAGCGCGTCGTGCAGGGCGCCGTCGTCGGCATCGGCCGTGCGCGCCCTGGCCTCGGCGCGCAACCGTGCCCAGTCCTCGGCGCTCTCGCCGCGGTACAGCGCGAACAGCGGAGCGGGCAGCCTGTCCTGAAACATGCTGTCCCACAAGTCGATCAGCTCGACGTCGGTGAGCCGCCAGGTGCGGCTCACCGGTCGAGCACCGGACGGATTCCGCGTCCGGGCTCGCCGAGGGCCTCGTCGAGATGGTCGGTGGAGTTCAGGTACTCCGAACGCCTCTTCTCGCGTTCATCGTTCGGGTTCGACCTGCCGGGGACGCCACCGTACGGCGCGCCCGGCTGGAGTCCGGTGCCCGGCCCGGCCCGGCCGACCACCTTCGCTTCCGTGGGCACCACGGCGCGCGGAAACAGCGGGCTCGGCGCCGCGCCGAGGGTGACCGGGGCGCGGCCGCCAAAGCCTTTGCCGCCGATTCCACTGCCGCCCTTGCCGACCGGAGCTCCGGTGTGGGTGCCGACCGGCGGCACCGTGCTCGCGAAGATCCCCGGGTTCTTCGAGGGATCGGTGGACAGATCGCCGAGCGGTTTGTTCAGCGGCGACAGCGATTTGTTGCCGATGCCCTCGAGCGGGTTCGGTGGCTTGCCCGGGTTGGTGGGCGGCGGTTTCGGTCCGGGGTCGGGGTTGCCGATGGTGGGCGGCTTGGATCCACCCGTGCCGGTGCCACCGCCGCCCTCACCGCCTTCGCCACCGCTACCGTCACCACCACCGCTGCCTTCGCCCCCTTCGCCGTCGACCGGCGGCTTGTCACCGGAATCACCGCCCGCGCCTTCGGGTTTCGCCTCGCCCTCCGGGGTCGTCGGCTCGGTCATCGGCACCCCGGGCGTCTCGTCGCCGACGAACAGCGCCGGGGTCGTCACCGGATCGGGCGACGGCAAGGTCACGACGCGGCTCAGCGTCTGCGGGTAGCTGTCGGAGTAGTAGAGCTGAAAGTTCTCCTGATACCGAATCAGGTTGAGTTCGTTCGCCATATTCTGCGAGATGGAGGTGGCCACCGGCGGCGACGGTGTCGGCGGCATCGCGGTCTGCTTGGTCTGCTGGAGCCAGCCCGAGGTGTAGACCAAGGTATCGCCCAGGAGGTTCATGTCACCGGTGAGCTGCTTGGAGGCCTCGGTGTAGCCCGTGGTTGCCGTGATCGCCGACTGCGAGCCGACTCCCTGCCACCGGTCCGCGGTGGACGAGATCGTGGTGCGCAGGGTGGTGAAGCCGGTTTCGAGGGTGGTGGACAGCCAATGCCACACCTCTCCGGCATTGGCCACTGCCTGCGGGGTCATCGAATTGCAGATGATGTACAGCATTTCCCAGCCCAGCTGGCCGCCCATTTCGGGGCCGAACCCGAACGAGTCGTATTTCGTCACGGGGTCGGGTTTGCGTGGGCTGTTGGGGATGGTGCCGGTCGGTGGGGCCCCGCTGGGCGCAGTGCCCTTCGGGTTGAAGGAGATGTCGTCGAAGCTCGCCGCCGACTCACCCTCGGTACGCGCATAACGCTTACCCGCGGTGACGAAAGTATTGCCCATGTCGACCAATATCTGGCGGTGCCGGTCGATGCGCTCACGCAACTCGGTGCCGAACTTCATGCTGAACACCGTCCACATCAGCTGGCCCGACACCGACGCAGCGATGTGCGGACTCGCCGCAGCGGTGTTCTGATTGATCCAGTTCTGCACGCCCACCACGACTTCGAGCATGTTCTCGACGTGCTGGGCACATTGTTCGGCCGTGCCGGGTTCGAGTTTCAGGTTCCCGTTCTTCGCCGAGGTCAGCAGGCCCGCCCAGAGCGTGCCTTCGGACGGATTCGGTTCAGGTGCCATGTTTTTCTCCGATCACCGCAGTTGGTCGCGAAGACGTTCGATGCCCGCCAGCACGACGTCCGGTCCGGGGTAGCGCGGCCGGTCGTTCTCGACGGTCGGCGCGTAGAGGTCGGCGACCTTGCGTGCCACCGCCGCCACCGCCGCACGCGACGCCGCGACGATGGCCTCGGCGATCTCGTCGTAGCCGAGATCGGCGATGGCGCCGGAGAATTGCAGATCGATCAGCACGCCGTCGGCGTTCACCGCGACGGTCACCCGGCGGCCCTCGGCGGACGCGGTGGCGAACAACCGAGCCCGCTGTTCCTGAAGTTCGACAAGGTCGGCATGCTCGCTGACGACGGCGAGGGGCTCGCGCTCGGCAGGTGGGGTCAGCAAGGCCGGTGGCGGTGGCGGCAGCTGCTGTTCGTCCGGCATCCCGTCGACCAGATCCGACAGCTTCGGCAAGCCCAGCAACGCCGCCCGCTGCGCCGAAAGAATCTCGTCGGCTTTGCGCTGCACCGCCGCGGCCGCCTGTTGCGCCGCCCGCACGACACCACGGGCGATCTGGTGATAGCCGAGATCCTCGATGTCGTCGTCGAAGTCGACCTCCATCACGGCACCGGACACGTCCGCCACCACGACAATTCGCTCCCGCTCGGCCGACGCCGACGCCGTCACCGCCTGGTGCAGGCGTTTGGCCTCGGCGAACCCGCTGATGAGCCGGTGCACGTCGTCGACCACCTGGGCGACTTCCATTCTCAGCCGATCGTTCGGACCGTGCACCGGGTCTCCGTCTCCTGGGTGCGGCACATGACTTGCTCGCCGCTCATCGGTCGTGGTCGTAGACGCTGGCCCTGGCCACCCCGCGGCGCGACTCGTCTTCGCGGACCAGCATGAGTTCGGCACAGTGCCGATCGATGAGGGCGCGGAATCCGTCGCTGTCGACCGCGACGGCGGCGGTAGGTGTCTCCATGCCGATGGCGTAGCAGCCGTCGCCCGGATGGTCTTCCCAGACAAGCCATTTCGTCACCTGGCCGGCCGGGCCGAAGTTCGAGTGCCCCTGGGTGATCACGACCCGGCCGACGGTCGCCTTCGGCGCCGCCTGCCACTGCCTGCACCGGGCGTCCACGTCGCGGTCGCCCTCGTCGTAGAGCGTGCTGCGGCCGTGCCAGTGATCGAGATCCGTTGTCCCGCCGGAATCGAGCAGTTCCACCCTCGGCTGATTGCCCGCCGTCATCGGCGGCAGTCTGTCGACCAGCAGACGGGTCAGCGACGCCGCATCGCACTCGGTGATCTCCAGCTCGTCCTGACTTTCCAGCATGGTCGGGCTGAAACCCTGGATGAGTACCGCGCGATCACCGAACTTCCGGCCCGCCATCACGATTCGACCATCCAGCACCCGGGCGGCGCTGTAATCGTCGGCATGGACAGCCAGCCGGATATCGGCCCGCAGCGATTTGACCAGCACGTCGGCCAGTGCCGGGTCCCACGCCGCCTGCAACTCACCCCAGACCCGCGCCTTGGCGAACTGGTAGTCGTAGTAGCCGCGAATGGGTGAGGTGTAGATGAACGGCCAGTTGCGATCGCGGTCGACGAGTCGTTCGCGCAGCACCCGATATTCGAGGCCGCTGAGGCGCCAGGTGCGTTCCACTATCGGTTTCCCTCCACCGTAATGCCGGGTGTCCCGGTCGCCGTTTCGCCGGCCACCTCGGTGGTCGACCTGGTAGCCGTGAAGTCCTCGAACACTTCCGGCTGGTGCCCGCCGGCTCGGCCGGGAAGATCGAGCCGCAACTGCGGTGCGCCACCAGGGGGCAGCGCGAAGGACACGCTGAGCGGCCCGGTCGCACCCGAGGGAAACAGCTGCTCCTCGAGCTCGTGCACCTGCCGTCCGATCCGCTCCGACGCCTCGTCCAGCGCCTGCTTCACCGTCATGGTGCCGTTCTCCACGGCCTTCGCCAGCTGCTGCAAGGCCGGGCCGAGCTGGGCGGCGAGCTGATTGCCGAGCTGCACCAGTGTTGGTATCGCGGACGCAATCAGTTGCAGCGCTTCGGAGAACAGACTCATCATGTCGGCACCGGATGCGCCGCCGCCACCTATCCCGATCGGGCCCATCGGCCCAGTCGGGCCGACGCCCTGACCGGGATTGCCCGAAGGGTTCGAGCCACCGCCACCGGTGCCGCCACCGGATTTGCCGCCGCCGGAACCCGTTCCGCCACCGGAGCCTTTGCCTTCGCCGCCACCGCCGGTGCTGCCACCGGACTTGCCGCCACCGGAACCGGCACCCTCACCGCCGCCGCTCTTGCCGCCGCCGGTTCCGCCGCCCTTGCCGTCGCCGTTGCCGCCGCCGGTTCCGCCGCCGCCCTTACCCCCACCGCCACCGGTACCACCACCAGGACTACCGGTCGGCTCCTTATAGTTGTAACTGCCCGGCAGATCACCGGTAGCACCCATCAGCTTGTTCGGATCAGCGAACACCGGAATCAACCCCGCAAGCTGCGTAACACCCCCGCGATAACCCTTCTGACTACTCTGCGCATCACCCTTGTCCCAGAACGTCCGCATCGCGGTCAACGCACCATTCACATCAGTAGAACCATCGATATTGGTAACCTGACCACCCGCGTCATACGCGTCGAAATCCTCATACTCATATGAACGATTCTTGATGAAAACGTTGAAATCGGCCGTATTACCGACAACATTCGACATCGACTCCATACCCCGCTGCAACGTATCCGTCGCCTGCAGATACTTCTCCAGGAAAGCCACCGCACGCTCCGCGCCACGACCCTCCCAATACTCATTCTTGAAAACAAAATCGACCTCGTCGACGAACTTCTGCACCGACCGCCGCCACAACACCCCCAGCGCCTTCCACTCACCCGCGAGCCAGAACGTATTACCACCATTCTTCTCGATCACCTTCGCGATATTGGCGAAATCGAGCAGACCGAAGAAGTCGCCACTCTCGATCGCCCCCTCGATCCGCCCCTTCGCACGCGAATCGAAACTCACACCCGAACCAGCAGTCGTCGGCAACCCCGGACCCGACTGCCAAGTGTTAGGCGCAGTAGCATGAAACTTCGACAACTCCGGCCAATGATCCGTCCCCTTCTCCGGGGCACCAAAAGTATGCGCATTATCATCATCGGTACTGCTATACGACTTATGCGCCGCAACAAAAGTATTCGCCATCACCGTGACAATCGCCTGATGATTCTTCAAAATATCGACCAGCTCGACAGTCCGCTTCTCCTCGAACCTATCGAACAACATCTTCATACTATCCAACGTCGTCACACGCTGCGCAGCAGCAGTACTAATCGACGGATCCGTCTTATTATCGAACGTCCACACAAACTTCCCAAAATGCTCCCCCAACACCAAATCAATAAACCCCTTGATGTCGGCTGCGAAGCCTTCAGCCGCCGACACCAACTTCCCCAACCCCCCACTATCGACCTTCAACAACTTCAACTTGCCGTCCTGCGCACCCTTCAACAACCCAGACCACTCGGTCTGATCGAAACCAGGCCCACCCGACGTCATCCCACTCCTACCGTCAATTCACTGCGTCCGCCCTGAGTTTCTAGCACCGAACAATCAGGCGGTCACGCTGTAAGGCGACCGCAGCCCGGTCCGTACACCATCCGTTAACCAACGCCGCGCGATGGTTCGTCGCGGGACCCGCGCCCCAGCACGAGACGACGGCTTCCTACGCGCTCAGTCGCGTCGAGCGAACGGCCGAGGGCCGCTGAAGCACCGCGTCCAGGCGCATCAGTGCGCCTTCTTCCACCATGCGCCTGACCATTCCGTCACAAGGGATTTCGGCTCTGAAACAGGCACCGGCACCGTCGAGACTCCCGTGCGCTACGGCCACCTGCAGCAGGTCACGGGAGTAGTGCGCGAAATGGCGTGCCATCGCGCCGCCGCTGCTCGCCGCCTCGGTGGCCCGAACAAGCCAGCTCTCGAAACTCGGGTATGGGTAGTGCAAAATCATCGGCGCGGTGACTGTTCCGCTCGCGCCGGTGAATCCGGTGAAGCTGTGTGCATCGACCGGCTCGATATCCGAATCGAGCCGGACGGCGCTGCGATTCGCGGGCGCGTCGAGGAATGCGGAGCGCCCGCTGACGCGGAACAAGGTGCACTCGCGGAACGGGTCGGCGACCGGGTCCGGTTTCGGAACTGCCTCGTGGGCGATAAAGGTGACCTGTCCGGCCCCTGGGATCTGCCAGCGGCGCCTGCCGTCGTCATAGAACAGTTCGCGCGGGCCGAGGGGAAGCAGCCAGGCCATACCGGCGGCACGTGCGGTCGCGACGGCAGCAGAAATATTGGCCAGCTCACGCTCGACCGGATCGGCCACGGGAATCGTGGTGTCGCACACCAGTACCGGGTGCTCAGTGTCGCGTGCGAGTTTGCGTACGACCGGATCATCGGAGTAGACAATGATCAGATCAGCATGGACCGCATGGTGGTCGAGCCAGTCCGTGAGCCCGGGTTGCGGCCCGTCGACGGAGACGCAGATCGCCGTCGGCTCGGCCCGTTGCCGGTACCCCGCGCCGACTCCCCGATACACCGTCGTTGTCAGATCGATCTCGTGCTGTATCAGGTAGTCGTAGTACTCCGCCCACGTGTTCACCCCTGCCGCACGGGCCGCCGCGTAATTCGGGCCGCCGACCGGTCGGGTATGCCGGACGGTCACCGCGTCGACAATGGCGATCGACGAGGTGTCCGGCACGAATCTGGGCCAATGGAAATCCAGGCCCCACCCGGTCTGGGTAGCGTTGAACGTCGGCAGGCAGCGGAGCAGGAAATCCCGGCGGAAACACGGCGCCATGATCTCGACGAAATTCGTATACCGGAGCTCGAACCGGCGATCGACCAGGGTGATCTCGTGCGAGTAGTAGCTGTCCTCGGTGAGTGCGGGCTGGGACAGCGCGAGCCGATAGCGCGCCGCGTATTCGAACAGTTCATTGATGGACGCGGTGTCGGTGGCCAGATCGTCGTCCGGGAGCCAGATGTAGTCGTAGTCCTCGATCGTGTCGGCCAGATCGACGGTGAGCACGTGATGCAGCGCCGGCCATTTGGGACCCTTGCGGTCCAGCCTGCGCACGTCGCCGTCGCGATAGCGGTGCGGGTCGTCGCCGAAATAGCTCACGACCAGATCCCAGGTGCGCGGCTCCGGCCCGGCGAGCCATTGTTCGTGCAGCGAGGTGTCCCCGGCCCGCAGCACCACCAGGTTCCGGCGCCGCCCGCCCGCGCGGAATACACTCGGCCGCCTCCGAATTGCTCCGCTTGTCACGCGGCGTACCAGCCCTCTCCCCAGAGCGTGCCGAGCCGCTCGAAATACGTCTCGTACTGCGGGGCAACGGCATCGGTGGAGAACTTGGACACCGCGTAGTCGCGAATCCCTTGGTAGTCGAGCTTGTCGACCGCATCGGCGGCCTCGCAGAATTCGCGCAGCGTCCGGCAGCGAAAGCCCTGTACACCCTGTTGCACGGTCTCGGTGAACACGCCCCAGTCGGTGGTGATCACCGGAGTCCCGCACAGCATCGCCTCGGCATGCACGCCGCCGAACGGTTCCAGGTACAGCGAGGGCACGAAAACCCCACGGGCCCGGCTCATCAACTCGCCCCGGCGCACATGGTCGACCACGCCGACATACTCGGCGACCTCGGCGGGCGGCGCCACGCCCGCGCCCGCAACGACCAGCTTCACGCCGAGCCGCTGACAGGTGTCGACGGCGATCTGAATACCCTTCGCCTCGACCAAGCGGCCCATGAAGAGGAAGTAGTCGTCCTTCTCATCGGAGAACGGAAAGTCTTCCACCTCATAGTAATTCGGGATCACCGCGTCGTAGAATTGCCCGCGGGCGCTCATCACGCCGGGCACCGTGGAACGCGAACCATAGACGGAGTGCATCCACGCGTAACTTTCGAACACTCGGTAGTTCGCGAACACTCCGCTGTAGCCGATCCCGAACTCGACAGTCATCAGCTCGGGAAAGGTGTCCGCGATCGCCTGCTGACAGGTGCCGCCGAGCACGCAGATGAAATCGCGATCCTGCCTGCGCTTGGCGATCTCGGTGATGGCGCGCTCATTGGTGGTGGTCCAGTGCGGGTCGTAGGCGTTCCAGGTGAGGTTGTTGGGTTCCTTGTACAGATCGTTGCCGCCGAACCACGCGGCCTGCTCCGACTTCGACGCGATGGTGACGAATTCCGTGCAGGCCGCGTCGTTCTCCTCGCCGCCGTACAGAAACACCTCGTGGCCCAGACCCGTCATCATGCCGGCGAAACGCCGGATCTTCTGGGTGTAGGCGCATGGCTGATAGTGCTTGGTGGTCTGCGTATTGGGGAAATTGACAACATGAAAACGCATGGCGGAGCTCACGTTTCGGCTCGAAGGATGGGCTGGTCAGCGGTCGATGATGGGCCGGACCGACAGGGGATCTTCGCCGACCGCCTCCTCCAGGTGCTCGGTACTGTCCAGGTAGGCCGCGCGTTTGCGCTGTTGCTGCTGTTGCTGTTGCCCGCCGGGGGCGCCGCCGCCCATGCCGCCACCCATCGGGTAACCGCCGTAGGGCATCGCGGCCGATGGAGCCATGCCGGCCCGCGCGGTCACCGCTTCAGTGGAGTTGCCTGGCGCCGCAGCACGGGGGAACAGTTTGTCCTCCAACGGATTTGCGGGTTTACCTGCCCCGGCCGCGCTACCACCCGCCGAGCCACCACCCACACCGGCCGGCTTGATGTCGAAGCCGAACGGGCCGGAGGCACCAGTCGGTCCTGACGCATCCCAAGGACCCGAGGCGAACGGCAGCGAGGGGCCGGACATCATTCCTGATGCCAGCTGCTGCAAGGCCTTCGTCAGCGCAGACAGCGGTCCGGTTGCGCCGACGACCGGACCGGTGGCCCCACCGGGAACCATCTCTTTCGCCGACGATGGTGGGCGGGAAGATGATTCGGTTCCGCCGCCGGAACCCGGCGGCTTGCTGCCGGATCCAGGTGGTTTGCTGCCCGCGCTGCCCGCACCACCGCCGGTGCCTTTGCCTTCGCCGCCACCCCCGGTGCCGCCACCGGATTTACCGCTGCCGGTTCCGCCGCCGCTGTTACCGCCGCCGTCTTTGCCGCCACCGGTTCCGCCGCCACCTTTACCGCCACCGCTGCCACCACCATTGTTGCCGGTGGGGTCCTTGTAGTTGTAGCTGCCTGGCAAGTCACCACTGGCACCGAGCATCTTGTTCGGGTCGGTGAACGTGGGTATATACCCGGCGAGCTGGGTGATACCCCCGCGATACCCCTTCTGCGCACTCGACGCATCACCCTTGTCCCAGAACGTCCGCGCCCTGGTCAGCACATCATTGACATCGGTAAAATCCTGAACCGAAGAAACCGAGCCGGCAATATACTTGTAATGCTCGTACAGCGGCTGATGCGATTTTATGAAAAAATTGAAATTTGCCGTATTACCGATAACATTGGACATGGATTCCATACCGCGCTGCAAGGTATCGGTGGACTGCAGATACTTGTCCAGGAAAGCCACCGCGCGATCGGCGCCGGCACCCTCCCAATACTGGTTCTTGAAGACATAATCCACCTCGTCGGTGAACTTCTGCACCGACCGCCGCCAGACCGTGGCCAGCGCCTTCCATTCACCGGCCATCCAGAACGTATTGCCACCGTTCCGCTCGATCATCTCGGCGATGGCGGCAAAATCGAGCAACGACAGGCTGTCGCCACTTTCGATCGCACCCTCGATCCTGCCCTTCGCATTACTATCGAAACTCACTCCCGACCCCGCTGTCGTCGGCAACCCCGGCCCCGATTTCCAGTCGGCCGACGGCGTCGCATGGAACTTCGCGATCTCCGGCCAATGGTTCGTCCCCTGCGCCGGCGGATGAAACATACTCGCATTATCGTCATCGGTCTTACTGAACGACTTGTGCGCCGCACCGAAAGTATTCGCCATCACCGTGACGATCGCCTGATGATTCTTCAAGATATCGACCAGCTCGACCGTCCGCTTGTCATCGAACTTGTCGAACAACATCTTCATACTGTACAAAGTCGTCACACGAGACTCGGCCAATGCGGCATTCGAATGCGCCCCGGCAGCCTTGTTATCATAAACCCACGAAAACTTCGGGAAACTATCCTCACGAAGCAAGAAGTCGATCAACCCCTTGATATCGGCCGCGAACGCCTCACACGCCGACACGATCTTCCGCAACGCCCCCGCATCCACCTTCAGCAACTTCAACTTGCCGCCCTGCGCACCCTTCAACAAACCAGACCACTCGGTCTGATCGAGACCAGGCCCACCCGACGTCATCCCACTCCTACCCGCTCAGCCGCTGCTGCCGGACACCTAACCACGCGCACCCAGGTACGTCAGTCCGCCCGCAACCCGAACCACCAATCGGACACCTACGGTTAACCCTCGGGAGCTCACCGCCCATACCGTCTCGATTCCGGGGAAGGGAAACAGACATGACCCCCGCAGACCTGATCGCCACCCTCGGCGCACGCGCACTGCAGACCCGCTGGTTGGTGCGCGCGCCGATCCGGCTCTACCGCGCCGGACTGGGGTTCGTTCTCGGTACCCGCGTCCTCATGCTGGAGCATGTCGGGCGCAAGTCCGGGGAGAAGCGGTACGTCGTACTCGAGGTTGTCGACCGGCCGGGGTCCGGCGAATACATCGTCGTCTCCGGATTCGGTACGAAAGCGCAGTGGTACCGCAACATTCGGGCGCAGCCCCAGGTGCGTATCTCTACCGGCCGACTGCGCGACGCACCGGCGATCGCTTCGCCGATGAACGAGGATGACGCGGCCGATGCGCTGGAGCACTACATCCGCCACCATCCGGCCGCGTGGCAGAGGCTGCGAAGCAGTATCGAGCGGGCGACCGGGAAGCCGGTCGGCACGTTGCCGATGGTGCGGTTGCGTCTCGCCGGCTGAGGCGCTCCGGGTTTTGCCTCGGATCTTGCGGGTAGTAGCCGTGACGGAAGGAGGGATGCCGACGAGACAGCCAGTTTTTGGGAAAAGTCCAGGTGGCGGGGGTATCCAGACCCTGCCGGACGATCGTGGAAACGGGGTGAGCACGATGGCGGAAACCCACGTCGACGACGATTTGTGGGACGAGTTCCATCGCGTCGTGAATATGTCTTCCCGCGAGTTGCGGGATTGGTTGCGTACCGCGAGCGCGGGCCCGGACGCCGAGGCGTTGCCGGACCACTCGGGGCCGCAGCTCGGCCAGCGGGTGCTGGCCATTTTGGGTAAACGGCGCACCGATCTGGTGGCCGAGGATGCCGAGGCGATGCGCAGAGTGGTGCGCGAGGTGACCGATGCCCGCCGAGCCGACTTGGAACCGGTTGCCGGCCAGGCGCATTGGCGGCACCGGCTGATGTCGCTCGGCCACGATCCACTGAAGGGACCGTGACCATGCAGCATGCGAAACTTCGCGAGATCGTCGAACGGGACGGCCCGTTCGCCTCGCTGTACCTCGATGCCTCGCACAACACCGAGGACGCCGCGCAGCAGCGCGACTTACGTTGGCGCGCTATCGAAGAGCAGCTGACCACGGACGGAGCGGACAAAGCGACCATCCGTCTGCTGGCGGACGCGGCACTCGCGACCCCGCCGGTACCGGGCCGATACGGCCGCGTGCTCATCGCCGACCGTACGGCGCTGCTCGCCGACGAAGTGCTCCCGGAGCTGCCGCCGCGCGATATCGTGCGCGTCGCCCGCCTGCCCTATGTGCTGCCGCTGCTCGAGCGAGCGGCCCGGCAGGTCGCCCATGTGGTCGCGGTGGTCGACCGTCGCGGCTCCGATATCTACGCCGTCGACTCCGCGGCGCGGTGGTCGGGGAAACCGTGCAGGGCGAGGGTCATCCGCTGCACAAGATCCGCCACGGCGGCGGCTGGGCGGCGTGGTCGATTCAGCATCGGGTCGACGAGAAGATCCGCCGCAATATCGACGAGGTGGCGCACGAAGTCGGCAGACTCGCCGAGCAGGTGCATGCCCGCGTCATCGTGATCGGCGGTGAGGTGAGCTCTCGTGCGGCGCTCGCCGACGCGCTGCCCGAGCACGGTGCCGAGGTGGTAGCCGTCGAGGCGGGCGCCAGGGCAGCCGGGGCGGATCAGGGCGAATTCGACGAGCAGGTGCACAAGGTCGTCACCGAGGCGGCCGAGCGCGAACAGCGCCGTGTGCTGGAGCAATACGCCACCGAGCGCGGCAGGCCCGACGGTTTGGCGGTAGCCGGGTTGGCCGAAACGACCGCCGCGTTGGGCGAAGCGAACGTGGACCGGCTGTTGATCAACGGGATCGCGCTGGCTGATCGTCTGGTGCAGACCGAGCCTGCGCCGATCCATCCAGTCGACGAAACGCGCGTCGCGGCAGGCGACACCCTGACCGCAAGCATCTGCCGTGCCGACGAAGCACTACCGGTGGCCGCGTTGACCTGCGGGGCCACGATCACTCCGGTCGATGAAGCGAGCGCACCACCGGAAGGGGTGGGCGCGCTGCTTCGGCACCGGTAATCCGACGAATCGAGGAGACAGCGATGGAACGGGGAAACAGCAAGCACTGCCCCAAGCTGGACGACGAACTCGCCCACGAACTCGAGGGCACCATACGCGGCAACCGATCCAGCCGAGCCGAGGAATGGCGCGACCCGGAGCCACCCGCCGACGACGACGAGATCACGGGTGACCGCCCGGTCCGCGAACGAAACTCTTAGCGGGCAGCTTCGAAACATCCCGCTCAGTACGTCCACCTCCAGGCGACCGACCAGCACCGATCCACGGCCGGTCGCCCGGACAGGCGGGGGCTGATCGCGGACCGGGTGGGTGGTGAATTGACCGCACGCTGGAGCTACTCGGTGGGGGCTCCGATCGGGGTAGGTAGGAATCCGGATGCCATGAAGGCGCCGATATAGGTGTCGAGCACGCTCGCGTCGATCGGCAGGCAGGTGATCGCGCTGCCCGCGAGTGCCCGTCTGGTGTTGGCGCAGTCCACCACGAGGTCGGCCGTGCCGCCCGCGTAGTTGCCGCCGAGCAGTGCGGCACGCACCAGCGAGTCGTCACCTGTCAGGTAGCGGGCGTTGGCCTGCTCGGCTAGTCGCAGTTGTACGGCGTCGAGAGATGCTGTCTCGATGGGTATTCCGTGACGACGCAGACACTCGAAGATGTCTCGGATCGCGAGCGGTACCTCGTTCACCAGGTGGTAGGCGGTGTCGGGTGCGGTGCCGAGGGAGATCTCGACGATGGCCCGCGCCACATAGGTCACCGGGGCGAGCGAGATCGTCGCCGCTCCCACGTCGGGAGCCATGCCGAGGATCGCCGCCGCTCGGATCATGTTCCAGAACGAGTCGTCGGCACTGTTCACGCCGACCTGCAAGTCACCGGAGACGAGGCCAGGCCGATAGATCTTGATCGGCACACCACGCTCCCCCGCCTGCAGGATCAGTTGCTCCGCCGCCCATTTGCTCGCGGTGTAACCCTGTGCGGGCAGTTCGGCGGCATCGATTCGAGTGTCCTCGGCGACCGCGGCGTCGGCGTGGACCGTCGACATCACCGTGTTGATCGTGGAGACGAAATGCACGGGCTTGACCCGGTGAGTTGTCGCCAGTCGCAACACCTCTCGGGTTCCTTCGACATTGGCGGCTCGCAGCCGGGCGTACGGCTCGAGGTGATTGACCTGAGCGCCATTGTGATAGATGACGTCGATCCGTTCGGCGAGCCAGGCGTGACAGGTGCCGGACAGCCCCAGCGACGGTGCCGCGAGATCGCCCGGCACCGGCACGATCCGGGACTCCGGGACGTCGCCCCACAGCCGATACCGCTGCAACGCCTGGTAGATCCGGTCTCGTCCCGCAGCGACGGTGTCCGCCCGAACCAAGCACCACACGACGGCGTCGGTGCGGTCGAGTAGTTCCCGTAGCAGGTACGCCCCCACGAAACCGGTCGCTCCGGTCAGCAGTACGTCACGTGCGCGCCCCTGGTGGATCGGCGCGATGCCGACCCCCGAAATATCCGGTCCGAGTACGGCATCGGCGGCAATCATTGCCGGACTGTGCACCGGTGCATCCTCACCGGCTATGCGTGCGGCCAAGCTGCGCACGGTGGAGGCACTGAACAGCGCCGACACCGGCAGCTCGACACCGAGCCGGGCCGACAGCGCGTGTTGCAGGGTCAAGGTGAGCAGCGAGGTGCCACCGCGGGCGAAGAAGTCGTCGTCCGCACCGACCTGCTCGACACCGAGCACCTCCGCGAACACCGCCGCGACGAGCTCTTCGATCGGCGTCGACGGCCTCCGGAACGCTACCGCGTCGAACCGTGGCTCGGGCAACGTCTTTCGGTCCAACTTTCCGGCGGGAGTCAGCGGAAGACGGTCGAGTTCCATGATCACCGCCGGGACCATATGCCGTGGCAAGCTGCGCTCGGCGTATGCGGTGAGCCGATCCGCATCGAACTCCGCGCCCGGTATCGCACGCACATACGCCACCAGAACCGTTTCGCCGGTGGGAGTTTCGTGGCCGACCGTGACCGCGAAGTCGATGCTGTGGTGGCCGCCCAGCACCGCGTCGATCTCACCGAGTTCGATGCGGAAGCCACGGATCTTCACCTGGAAGTCCGAACGCCCGACGTACTTCAACTCCCGAGGAGCGAGGGAGGCCTCGCCCTGCTGTTCCGGCACGCACCAGCGCACCAGGTCTCCCGTGCGGAACATGCGCGCACCCGGCTCGCCCCAGGGATTCGCGACGAATCGTTCCGCCGTGAGCCCGGCCCGCGCGCGATAGCCACGGGCCAATGTCCCACCGGCCAAATACAATTCACCGGTGACACCGGGCGGCACCGGATGCAACCGCCGATCCAGCACCAACGCGGACACGCCCTGCCCCGGCCCGCCGATGGTGATGTCTCGACCCGCGGTCTGGGCGCCGAAGGTCGCGGCGATGGTGACCTCCGTCGGCCCGTAGGCGTTGATATACCTGCGGCCCGGCTGCCACTTCGCCACCAGTTCCGGCGCGGTGACATCACCGCCGACCAACAGGGTCCCGGTCGCCACACCGGTGGGATCGACCGTGCTCAATACGGCCGGGGTGACGCTGCAATGCGTCACCCGTTCGTCGCGGAGCACCGCAGCGAACTCGGGTCCGCCGATCACCGCAGGCGGCAGGATGACCAGGGTCGCGCCGACCGACAACGCACACATCCACTCCAATGCCGCCGGGTCGAAGCTGGGCGAAATCGAGTGCAGCAGGCGATGTTGCGGCTCGAGTTCCAGGACACCGACCGTGTGCTCGATCAGCCCGGCCAGCCCGGCATGGGTGACCAGCACGCCCTTCGGCACACCCGTCGAACCGGAGGTATAGATCAGGTACGCCGGATTGTGCGGGCGCAGTGGGACTGTCCGGTCGGCATCGGTGATCGGTCGCGCGGACCGCCGTGCGCACCCGGCCTCGATAGCCGGATGGTCGAGCATAAGCCACGTCAGCTCCTCGGGCAGGCGATCGACGTATTCGGTGGCGGTCAGCCCGATCACCGCCGACGCATCGGTCACCATGTGCCGCACGCGATCCGCCGGATACGCCGGATCGATCGGGAGATACGCGGCACCAGTCCGGGCGACCGCCAGCACTGCGGCCAGCATTTCGTAAGAACGTGGGAAGGCGAGCGCGACAACACGTTCCGGGCCGACACCGAGATTGATCAGGAATCGCGCCAGCCGGGCCGATGAATCATCCAGTTCGCCGTACGTGATCGATCGGCCCCCGTCCCGCACCGCGATCCGGTCGCGGCCCCACCGCACACCACGCAGCAGCAGATCCGGCATCAGAGCACCCGTCATCGCCTGGGCGGGCTGGACCCGGGTCAGTGCGGCGTACTCGTCGTCGGCGAGCAGCGGGAGGTCGCCCACCGGTACCCGCGGCCGCGAGACGATCGCGGACAGCAACCGCGTGAACCGACCCGCCATCACCCAGATGGTGGCTTCGTCGAACAGCTCTCGCGCGAAGGAGAATTGCGCGGCCATGCCGGCGGCGGTCTCCCCGACGGCCAGCGACAGATCGAACTTCTCGATGCCGGGGTCGAAATCGACTGCGGCGACGCGCAATCCAGGCAGCTCGAAGGTGGATTCCGGCAGATTCTGGAAGGCGAACCCGACCTGGAACAACGGATTGCGGGCGGTGGATCTGGCCGGGTTCAACGTCTCCACCAGCCGTTCGAACGGGATATCCGCGTGCTCGAACGCCCGCAAATCATCGTCGCGGACCTGCTCGAGCAACGCGGTGAAATCGTCCTGCGCACGGACCCGGGTGCGCAGCACCAGTGTGTTGACGAACATACCGACCACCGCATCGAGTTCGGCCTCGCCACGGCCCGCGACCACCGTGCCGACCGCGATGTCGTCGGTGCCCGACCAGCGGGCCAGGAATAGCGCGAACGCGGTGTGCAGCACCATGAACACCGTCGCGCTCTGCGCACGGGCGAGCTCGGCCACTCCGCGCTGCACCTCGGGGTCGATCGAGAACAGCACCTGCCCGCCGGCGAACGATCGCGTGGCCGGGCGCGGCCGGTTGAAGGGCAGGGCGAGCTCATCGGGCAGGCCGGCCAGCGTGGCGCGCCAATACTCGGCCTGTTGCGAGATCAGGCTGCCCGGGTCCGACTCGGCACCGAGCGTGGCACGCTGCCAGAGACTGAAATCGGCGTACTGCACCGGCAGTGGCGCCCAATCCGGCTCCGCACCAGCACATCTGGCCGCGTACGCCACCATCACGTCACGAGTCAACGGCGCCATCGACCATCCGTCGCTGCAAATGTGGTGGGCGACGAGCACTAGGACATGCTCGGATGTGTTGATCCGCAACAGGCCGGCGCGCAACGGAATCTCGGTCGCGACATCGAACCCGGCGGAAGCCACCTCGATGATCCGCGACAGCACAGCGGCGGCCTCGACGGGTTCCGGTGTGAGATCGAGGACGGCCTGCTCGGCGGGCAGGATCGACTGGTAGGCCACACCATCGTGCTGTGGATATACCGTGCGCAGTATCTCGTGCCGCGCTATCACATCGTCGATGGCACGGCGCAGCGCCGGGACCGCCAGGTCGCCGGTCAGCCGCACCGCGACCGGGATGTTGTAGACCGCCGAACTGCGATCGAATTGGTTCAGGAACCACATGCGCTGCTGTGCCATCGACAGCGGAATCCGTTCCGGCCGAGGCGCTGTCACCAGTGCCCGGCGGCCGCCCGCATTAAGAAGCCGACCCAGCTCGGCAGCCAGCGCGGCCACCGTCGGCGCGGTGAACAGCAGCCGCGCGGGCACCCGTGCGTCCAGTGCCGCGCCGAGCCGGGCCGCGACCTGCGTGGCCAGCAGCGAGTTGCCGCCGAGGGCGAAGAAGTTGTCGTCCAAGCCGGTTCGGTCGACGCCGAGCACCGTCGCGAACACGTCGGCGACCGTTTGCTCGAGCGGATGTTCCGGCGCACGGAATACCGCGGTCTCGACCACCGGTGCGGGTAGCGCTGCCCGATCCAACTTGCCATGTGCGGTCAGCAGTAATGCATCGACGGCGACGAACGCCGACGGAACCAGGTAATCGGGCAGCACCCTGGCCAGCTCGCTGCGCAGCGTCGCCACCTCCCGCTGTCCGACCACATACGCGACGATGCGCTGATCGCCCGGAGAATCGGTCCGGACGACAACCGCGACTTGGTGCACCGCCGCCAACGCGAGCAGGGCGGCCTCGATCTCGCCGAGTTCGATGCGGAACCCGCGGACCTTCACTTGATCATCGGCCCGACCCAGATACACCAGGTCGCCGTCGGCATTCCACGTGGCGAGGTCACCGGAGCGGTACAGCCGGGATCCCCCGGGTGTGAAGGGATTCGCGACGAACCGTCCCGCCGTCATACCCGGGTGCCCGAGATAACCCCGCGCCAATTGCATACCCGCGAGGTAGATTTCGCCAGACACTCCGGTCGGGACAGGGTTCAAGCGGTCGTCCAACACCCAGACCTGCAAACCCGGTAGGGCAGAACCAATTACGCTGCGGCTGGTCGCCGACACCTGATGGCTGGTCGCGTGCACGGTTGTTTCGGTGATGCCGTACATGTTCACCAGCTGCGTCGCGGCGTGCCGCGCGCGCCAGTCGTCGAGCCGGTGGAACTCGAGTGCCTCTCCCCCGAAAACGATGTACCGCAATGCCAATGGAACGACCTCGGCGTTCGCCGATGCGTCGCGGTCCGCCTCGGCCAACTGGTAGAACGCCGAAGGCGTCTGATTGAGCACGGTCACCCGCTCGGTGCGCAGCAACTCGATGAATTCCGCTGGCGACCGCGATGTTTCGTAGTCCACGACGAGCAACGTGCCGCCGTGCAGCAGTGCGCCCCACAGCTCCCACACCGAGAAGTCGAACGCGTACGAATGGAACATCGTCCACACGTCACGATGGTCGAAGCCGAACTGCGATCGGGTGTTCGCGAACAGCGCCACCACATTGCGGTGCGGGATCTGCACGCCCTTGGGACGGCCCGTCGAACCGGAGGTGTAGATCACGTACGCAAGGTTTTCCGGGCGGAGGGCGGCCGTCCGGTCCGCATCACCGATCGGCGCGGCGTCCATGCCGAAGTCGCTGCCGCCCAGCTCGATCGAGGGTGTCGCGGTGGGCAGGGTGATCCCCGGCCCCGTCACCACACACATCGGCTCGGCGTCGGCCAGCAGGTAGGCGATGCGATCGGCCGGGTACGCCGGGTCGACGGGCAGGTAAGCACCGCCGGCCTTGACCGTCGCGAGCAACGCGACCACCAGGTCCAGCGATCGGGTCATGGCCACCGCAACCAGCTTCTCCGGACCGACACCCAGCGCAATCAGCTTGCGCGCCAGCCTGTTTGCTCGCGCTTCCAGTTCCCGGTACGTCAGTGTCTCGGTGCCGAACTTGACCGCGATCGCGTCCGGGTGGGCGGCCACCACGTCATCGAACAGCTGCGGGAGCGTCTGCGCCGGCCGTGGCGCGAAGGCGCGGGGAAACACCGTGGTGAAGAACTCGGTGAGCGATTCCGGACATCGTTGCGGCCGGGCGCCGATCGCGACCACCGCTGCCTGCGTGATGGGCACGGCATCGAAGACACCAGTCGAGCCTGCGGTCACACAGGCGATGTCGTCGTCTTGAATAGGGCGCACGCGGTCTTGGTGTGTCACCGGATCGCCGGGCAGCTGGGCGAGTTCGCTTCGCGTGCCGGGGTCGTCGACCATCAGCCAGTCGATCGAGCCGTGCTGATTCGTCTTCGAGCCGAGGTCGAGCCATGGTGTGCCTGCGGTCAAGCCGAGCACCGGCCTGGTATCGGAGAGCAGGTACTCGGCCTGTTGCGTGGAGGCGCGCGCGTCGATCACGACGAAGCCCGCGCCGGTCTTCGCCACCGCCCACATCGCCGACACCGCGCCGAGCGGCGAGGCGACCGCGACCGCCACCAGGTCTCCGGGACCGATGCCGCGACTGATCAATAACCGCGCCAACCGCGACGAGACATCGTCGAGTTCGCGATAGCGCAGCGCCGACCCCCGAAAAGTTATGGCAATACCATCGGGGTCGGACTCCACCGCCACCGCCAACAGCCGAGGCAGGGTCGCCGCCTTGGGCCGCCGCGTATGCACTGGGCGCGTGCGTACTGGTTCCCGCACTGGCCCGGACGCGTTATCCCTCACACCTATCTCTCCTACACATTGCCTGACTCGGCAGATTGCCACTGTTCACCGCCGACTATTGGTCACGTGACCAGTTAGTGGCGTATAGATGTTTCGGGACCGGAGACGTCGCCGTCGCTCCCAGCCGTCGGATTCCTATCATGATCCCGACCGGTAAACGTTACATCGAGCGTCCACGATGGAAATAGCCGCCTAATAGCTCTTTCCAGAAAATCGTACCGTAAATGGTCGACATTTCGCACTCGAAGACGCCTGAACGCCACTCGGCTTCAGCGCGTCACCAGACTTCGGCCGAACAGACGATTCATCGCCGCCACCAGTTCGAGCCTGTGCGTAGGCAGCACACCACGACTCCGCCGAGACCCGACGCCGGGCGGGCCGACGTGCACGACCGTGTTCAGTTATAGTTAACATTGCGAAGCCGAGTAGATAATAGCCCCATTGCTTACGTATTGCCTGACATTTGCTATCAACTACTATACAGGCGAACCAGGTGATCTACCGCATATATATCATTTGAGTATTATTAGAAAACTATGATGATTTAATTACGTTTGCGCGGAGCAATGATCGCCACATTCTGCTAAAAGCACCTTCGCGACTCTCCAGCCGCAACGGAACACCGGCAACCCCACGCAATGAAAGCCGCTTCGGCCCACTTGGCTTGTGCCCGTAGGGATTCAACAGTCACCCCGGCCGCACTGCAGGCCTGAGTACCGTGCGCGGCCGGTTGTGCGCCCGCTTACAGTAGGAGCAGCGCAGCCCGACTACGTCCGACAGAGCGGCAGCGATGTGTAACAGTTTTGCCGCTACGGAAGACGCAGTGGGTGGGGATTGGGGCAGTCCGCGCGCCGGTCGAAGCTACAAGCCATAGGGAGTACTAGATAGATGCACGTTCGATGAAGCTTTCCGCACTACGCCACACCGCTGCTCTGCGGACCACCGTCGTCGCCCTCGCCACCATGCTGTCCGCGGGCCTGCTCGGCGCCACCGCCTCGGCCGAACCGCAGAAGCCGTCGGCCGTCACCTCCATCACCAAGGAGGGGCGCACCTGGCACCTGAAGGTGTACTCGGCGGCGATGAACACCGAGATCCCGGTCGACGTGCAGCGTCCGGCCGACGAGGGCAAGTCGGCACCGAACCTCTACATGCTCAACGGCCTCGACGGCGGCATCGGCACCGCCAGCTGGCAGGCGCAGACCGACGCGCTGCAGTGGCTGGCCGACAAGCAGGTCAACGTCGTGTCGCCGATCGGCGGTCGCGGCAGCTACTACACCGACTGGCAGAAGCCCGACCCGGCGCTCGGCGTGAACAAGTGGAAGACCTTCTTCACCGAGGAACTGCCCCCGCTGCTGGACCAGACGCTGCAATCCACCGGCCTCAATGCGCTCGCCGGATTGTCGACCTCCGGCACCTCGGTGCTGCAGCTGGCCGAGGCCAAGCCCGGCCTGTGGAAGTCCGTCGCCGCATACAGCGGCTGCGCGCAGATCGCCGATCCGGCCGGTCAGCAGTTCGTGAAACTGGCCACCGAGACGTGGGCGGGCGGCAACACCGAGAACATGTACGGTCCGTCCAACGACCCGCAGTGGGCGGCGAACGACCCGGTGATCAACGCGGAGAAGTTGCGCGGCACCCTGCTCTACGTCTCCAGCGGCAGCGGTATCCCGATGCTGGACGACGTCAACTACTACCTCGGTAGCGCGCCCGGCCCGACGGGCGTGGCAAACCTCGGTCTCGGTGTGATCATCGAGGCGGCCGTCAACGGCTGCACCGCCAATCTGAAGAACAAGCTCGACTCGCTGAACATCCCGGCGACCTACCAGTTCAACCCGGTCGGCACGCACTACTGGCCGTACTGGGAAGAGGCGCTGCACAAGTCCTGGCCGCTGCTGGCGCAGGGTATGGGCCTGACTGCCTGATCGCTCAGCTGTTCCCGATGGCCTGCCACCGCCGCACCAGGCGGTGGCAGGCCATTGTCAGTTCCGGTGGCTCCACTTCGGTGAGCTCGGTGTCGAAGGTGGCGAGGATGCCCGCGACACCCGCCCAGGACCAGGCGCCGAGGGTGAGCCGGCAGTGCTGCGGATCGAGGTATTCGACGACGGATCCGCCGGGCGCCCAGCGGGCCACCGTCTCGGCGGCCAGCCGCAGGCGTGCGGTGCCGACGCATTGCCATTCGGCGGGGGTGTCGCCGCGGTCGTGGCTGGTCATGACGAAGTGGGCGACGTCGCCGCCGGGGAGACCTCGCGGGGTGAACGGTGTACCCGTCGGTGTCTGGAGGTGCAGGCGGTCCACCCGGTGCACGCGCCAGGTGCTCTCGGTGAGGTCGTAGGCGACCAGGTACCAGCGGCCGGCCCAGACCACCAGGTGGTGGGGCTCGATGCGGCGCGGCGGGATGAAGTCGGCATCGCGCGGATCGGGGCGCGTGCCGTCGGCCCGCAGCGCTTCGACGACGAGCAGGTGCTGGTGGCGCACCGCTCTGCCGACAGTTTTCAGCGCATCCGGCGCGATGGGCGGACCCGGGAACTCCCAATAGTTTTGCAGCCTGGTCAGCCGCAGCGATTCCATGGCCGCGCGCAGTCTGGCGGGCATCACCTGCTCGAGGGTGTCCAGTGCGCGGGCGGCGTCCTGGCCGAGGCCGAAGACGGTGCTCGGGGCGGTTTGCAACGCCACTGCGACGGCGATCGCCTGCTCGTCGTCGAACAACAGCGGCGGCAGGGTGTGACCGGCGCCGAGTTGGTAACCACCGGTAGGCCCGTGCACGGGGCGGATCGGGTAGTCGAGCAACCGCAGTGTCTCGATGTCGCGCCGTGCGGTGCGTTCGCTCACGCCGAGCCGCGCGGCGAGTTCGGGCAGCGACCAGCGGCGGCGGGTGGCGAGCAGCGACAGCAAGCGCAGCGCTCGGCGGGAGGTATCGGCCACCGCCACATGATGACCGATGGTGGACATTCCGTGTCCACTACCGGTGGCAGTCTCGCGTCCGAAGGTTGTTCGACATCGACCAGAGGAGCCGAAACAAGATGCGCATCATCGTCGTCGGAGGTGGGATCGGCGGACTCGCGCTGGCCGCCGGTCTGCGTCGAAACGGATTCGACGTGGCGGTTTTCGACCGCGACACCGACGTGGCCGCGACCGGCGGTTACCACATCACGCTCGATGGGCGGGCGCAGGAGGCGTTGCGGGAACTAGTCGCGCCGGAGATCTTCGAACGGTTGCTGGCTTCCGCGTCGGCGCTGCGGTTGCGGGAACCGGACGTGCTGTGGGATCGGCGCGGACGCTTGCTCGGGCACGGGCGGGATCTCAGCGGCGACGCCAGTGTGGACGTCGACCGGATCACGTTGCGGACGCTGCTGGCCGAGGCGGTCGGTGCCGATCTCCAGCTGGGTCGGACCGTCACCGCGGTCGGTCGGGCCGAAGACGGTGCACCGCAGGTGCTGTTCGCGGACGGGGCACCTGTTAGAGGTGATCTGCTGGTGGGAGCGGACGGTGCGCACTCGCTGGTAGCTCGTTATCTGGCCGGCGGACCGACCAACGCGCCCGCCGGCATCATCGGGTTTTCCGGGCGGACTTCCGTCGGTGATCTCAGCTCGGTCCAGCGAGAGCGGCTCGGGCCGCGGTCCGGGCTGGCCATCGGTCCGCGGGGTGCGGCGCTGTACATCGGCTATCTCGATCCGGCCGGTAACGCGGTGCTCGATGCACCCGGGCTACGGACGGCGGTCACGGTGGGGCCTACCTATATCTGGGGAGCCATGTTTCCCGAGTCCGCCGCTACCGACGCGATGCGTGACGCTCCCGGCGGGGTGCTCCAGAAGGAGCTGCTGACCTGGTTCCGTCGCGTCGGCTGGAGCGAACGTTCGCTCGAGGTCATTGCCCGGGCCGACCCGGACAGTGTGGCCGCGTTTCGATTCAACGCGGCCTCGACTCGGGCACGCGACCTCGCGCCCTGGCCGGCCGGGGTCATCACCGCGCTCGGCGATGCCGTGCACGCGACCCCGCCGACCGCGGGCATGGGGGCTGGTGCGGCCATCCGTGATGCCGCGAGTTTGGTTGCGAATCTGGGTGAGGTCGCGGCGGGTACCACCGCGCTCACGGTGGCTGTCAGTCGGTTCGAGGCGGACATGCGGTTGCGCGGTAGCGAGGTGCTGACGCTGGCGATGAAGACGGTTCGATGGATACTGGCCACCGATACCCGACTCGGAGGTGGTGCCGTGGTTGCGGCTGGCCCAATCCTGGCTGCTGCCAACAGGATTCGTCGGCGTTGACCGCAGGTTCTCCAGCGGGACTACTCGGTGGAGTACTGGCCGCCGTCCTGCTCGTGGCTCTAGGCAGGTGCCACGGTCGTAAGGCGGGCGTCCACAGCCCCTGCTACTGCTTGGGTGGGCTCCACCGCCGCGCCAGTTCGTCGAGCCGGTCGCGGATACGCCGAATCCGTTTGCTCGGTGGGGTTTTCGGGCAGCACAGTGAGACCGACAGCAGGCTCAGTGGTGCCCGCGTGGGGTGCGGCGCGTGTGAGTGCTGCAAGACACCACCCAGTTCCGGCCCATACCCCAGATCGACCACGATCTGATCGGTCCGATATTCGATGCGGTCGGCGATCGGTATCAGCACCAGCGCCACCACCTCGGGTATCAGTCGCAGCAGCACGGCGGGCGCGAGGCCGACGATCACCGTGGTCGCCGCGACCGCCGGGCAGGCGACGAGCACCCTGCTGAACACGGTCCAGCCGACCGAGAAAACCCGGGAGCCCCGCGCGGGCAGCCGTCGCGCGATCGCCTCGCCGACGGCTGCCAGCCCGAGACCCGACATCAACGCG
Organism: Nocardia suismassiliense; assembly: GCF_900269665.1. Taxonomy (GTDB): domain Bacteria; phylum Actinomycetota; class Actinomycetes; order Mycobacteriales; family Mycobacteriaceae; genus Nocardia; species Nocardia suismassiliense. Next base: position 1,993,870 of record NZ_LT985361.1, on the reverse strand, counting down.
CGCTCGATCCAGATGACGGGCAGATTGTAGTGGCGAAACACCAACTGCCAGAACGTCAGTCGTCCCTGCACTCGTTGCGCGAGCTGATGCGCGAGCACAGCTTCCAACTCACGCGGTTCGAGCAGGCGCAGCGACTCCGCGGGCACCGCGATCGTCCGGCCCGGCACCACGAACCGCCGGTCCTTCTCCCGCACCCACAGCGTGTAGGACGCGGCGGCCACACCGGCCTTGTGCGCAGCGTTCTCGAAAGCAGGAACCAGCTTGCGTGTCTCATCGGACGTCGGTCGTCGCAGCCCGACCAGCCGCGCCGCCCACCGGCGGTCCGAGCCGCGGGAACACACCGCGGACCAGACCGCACACACCAGCAACCAGGCCGCCGCCAGCGCACCCGGCAGCTCGACTCCCGCCGCCCGGCCGAGGCCGTACAGCAACACCGTCACCAACGCCGCCGTCGGCACCGCCGACAACAGCAGCACCGTCCACGCCCGCACCCGATCCGCCACAGACCGCCGGGCCACAGCAGTTCCGCCTGGGTAATTCGCCGCAGCGATCACTTCGGAGGTCATGCCCGACGGTACAGCGGATGCCACCCGCCCCGCTGAACCGGCAGTGACCGTTCGATGTCCATCCACTTGCAATTCGCACACATCCCGCCGCGCCCCGATCATGCCGCAGCGACGACGGCCCACCACGCCACAAGACGATCGGCCAACCCATCCACCCCGTAATGCTCCCGATGGTGATACGGATTCAGCCCGAAGTGCTCCTCGAGGTCGTTCCAGAGAAACTCAGCGATCTCAGCCCGCCCCTCCCCCGCACCCAGCCGCATCAACAGCGGGACCACCAAACATTCATACTCGTCGTCCACCAGATCAGCCACACCGATCGGATCCCATTGATTCAGTAGGTATTTCAGGTTGTCCGCGATTGCCGCCGCCCGCGCACCCGCATCGTCGCATGGCCCAGCGTTGTCACCCATCCGAGTCATCGCTGAAGTCGTACTCGTCCACGTCGAGTTCGGTTCCAGTCGCCGACAAGAACTCCAGCACCGCCATCGACAGGTGCCACCCGAACGGCCGAGACCATTGCCCGGCCTGCTCAGGCGACGAGCCGTCAGGTGCACCGCTGACGCCGTCCGGATCACCGAAGTAGCGAACGACCTGCAGCACCGAGCTGACCTCATCGCGCGCCGTCAGCTCGATCAACCGGTCGCGCACCGGACTCAACCGCTCCACCAAGCGTTGAATCTGATCACCGATTCCATCGGCACTGCATCCGGCGTCGCGTTCAATGATCTTCCACGAGTGGCAGCGCGGAATGCGCCGCTCCGCCGACTTACTCCCCATCACCAAGACCGCATCCGCATCCATCCCCAACCACGCACCGACCTCCGCCGCCGACACGACCTCGCTCTTGACCGCGAAATAGCAGTACTGCCGAACCTTCACGAGGCAGATTCCACCACAGGCAGCCCAGCCATGCCCCTCGGCTGTGGCCTGTCCTCCGCGCCGTGCGCGCAGCGGGCGGGGCGTAGCGCCTATCGTCACTGCGATGAGTGCACACTTCGAGGAACTGGGTTGGCAGGAGACTGCGATGGGGGAGATCAGTTTGCGGCGGCGGTTCGATCCGACGGCGCGGGTGGATGTGTTCGAGGTCAAGCTTGGGGATGAGTATTTGATGTCGAGTTTGTTCACGGTGGCGGAGCGTGAGCTTGCTCGGTTGGGGCTTGCGCGGACTGTGGGGGTGGAGCTGGATGTGCTTGTTGGTGGGTTGGGGTTGGGGTATACCGCGCAGGAAGCGTTGGCGGACAAGCGGGTTCGGGGGCTTACGGTGATCGAGTACTCGGCTGCGGTTATCGATTGGCACGAACGCGATTTGTTGCCTGACACTGCTGGGTTGGCGGCGGACGATCGAATCACGTTGGTATGTGCCGACTTTTTCGCGGCGGCGGCGAGCACGGTGGGGTTCGATCCGGAACGTCCGGGGCGGACCTACGATGCGATCCTGCTGGACATCGACCACTCACCGCGTCATGTGCTGCATCATCCGCACGCGCCCTTCTATACCCAGGAAGGCCTGCGGGCGCTGTCCGCGCATATCGCCCCGGGCGGCGCGTTCGCCCTGTGGTCCGACGACGCGCCGGACGACGAATTCCGGTCCGTCCTCGAATCCGTATTCACCGACGTGGCAGCGGAAGAGGTCGCCTTCGACAACCCGCTCACCCGGGGGCGGTCGACCAATACGATCTATCTCGCCACCCGGCCCTGACGCGCAATCGCCTCATTGTCCGCGCGGGATGACGTGCAATTCCACCCGACTCAGTTGTCCCGCATGAACAGTCGCCGTCATATACGTATGCTCGGGCTGCCTTCGCCGATCCGTCGGCGAGCCGGGGTTGAGCAGCCGTAAACCGTTGTCCGCGACGGTGTCCCACGGAATGTGACTGTGCCCGAACACCAGCACGTCGGTGTCCGGGAAGTCCCGCGCGCACCGCTGCTCGCGACCTTTGGCAGCCCCGGTCTCGTGCACCACCGCGAGACGCACCCCGGCCAGTTCGGCCCGGGCGATCTCGGGCAGCCGCGCCCGCAGCGGCGGTCCGTCGTTGTTGCCGTAGACGCCGATCAACCGCTTGCCGCGCGCCTCGAGCCGATCGAGCAACCCCACCTCGACCCAGTCACCCGCGTGCACGACGACATCGGCCTCGTCGACCGCGCGCCACAGCTGCTCGGGTAGGTCGCGCGCCCGTTTGGGCACGTGCGTGTCGGACATGATGAGCAACCGCATGCTGTCCGGTGTAGCACGGGTGGCGGTCGGCGCGGGTCAACGCAGCCGGAGGATATTGATCGGCCACCAGAACCAGCGGCCGGTGAGCGCGGCGATGGCGGGCACGACGAACGAGCGGACTATCAGTGTGTCGAGGAAGAGCCCGATGCCGACAGTGGTGCCGATCTGCGCGATGTTGTGCGCGTAGCTCACGAGCATGGCAAACATCGTCACGCCGAAGACGAGCCCGGCGGTGGTGACGCCCCCGCCAGTATTGACCATCGACCGGATGATTCCGGTATTGATCCCCGCCGCGAGCTCTTCCTTGAATCGGCTGACCAACAGCATGTTGTAGTCCGCCCCGACGGCGACCAGGAAGATGAACGACACCGGCGCCACCGACCAGTGCAGCGGATTACCGATGATGTGCTGCCAGATGAGCACGGCCAGCCCCAAAGCGGACAGGTAGGACAGCGCGACCGTGCCGATCACCGCGATGGCCGCGACGAGACTGCGCAGCAGCAGCAACACCACGCAGAATACGAAGGCGAACGCGGCGACCACACTGGTGATGAAGTCTTCCCGGACGAATGCCTCGATATTGAGCAGCGTGCCGCCGGGCCCGCCGATGCTGACCGTGCTGCCGGCCAGTGAGGTGCCTTTCATCGCCTCCAGCGCCGTCGGAATGATCTTGGCACTGAGATCCATGGCTTCCCGGCTGAAGCCCTCCATCTGCGGTGTCACGATCATCCGGGTCACCTTGCCGTCCGCCGAGAAGAAGAAGGGCAGTGCGCTTTTGAAGAGCGGGCTGTCGAACGCTTGGCTCGGCAGGAAGAAGAATCCGTTGGGATCGCCTGCGGTGAAACCCTTTCCGACTTCGTCCAGGAATTGGGTGATCTCCGAGATCTGCGGGAGCAGGATATTCAGCGTGCCCCGCAGCGGCGCGAGCACGCCGTTCACCTGGCCGATGAACTCCCGCAGGCTCGCGACCTGGGCATCGAGCTGCGGAAGTGCTTGCGCGGCAGTGCGAACGCCGCTCACGAGTCCGTCGACGGTGTTGTCGAGCCGTCCGACATCGTCGAAGAGGGAGAACCCGGTGAGCGCCGCCTGGCAGGCGCGTACGTCCTGGCAGTTCGGGATCGAACTCACCATTTGTTTAGCGGGCCCGGCGGTATCGCGAATGGAGTTCAGCTTCTCGACGACACCGGCGACGGCCGACTGCAACGCGACCGCATTGCCGTTCACTTGGGCGAACCCCTGTTTCCCGGTATCGAGCGCGCCCTGCACCCCTTTGATGGTGAGGTTCAACTGGTCGATGCGCCCGGCGAGGCCGGTCAGGTCATCGAGCCGCGGCGCGAGCATGTCCTTCAGCTGGGTGAAGCGGTTGCCGATGTAACCCGCCTGGTTGGTCAGCGTGCCTTCCTCCAGCGGAGTCGTCAACGGCCGGGTAATCCCTTGCACCGCACTGACTCCGGGCACCTTCAGCACCGCGTTGGTGAGTTTGGCGAGCGCGATCAGATCGCCGGGATTACGCAGATCGTGATCGGATTCGACCAGAAACATGCTGGGCGCCATGATGTTCGGCGGCAGATGACGATCGGCCGCTTCGATCCCCAAATTCGCCGGCGAATCGCTTGGTTGCGCGATGCGCTCGTTGAAGCTCGGCGCGAACGTCGGCAGCACGAGTATCGCGAGCACCAGCACGGCGAGACTGGCCGCCAGAACGGGCCCGGGCCAGCGGACCACCGAGGTCGCGATCCGCCGCCACCGCCGCTGTGACGACTGCGGACGCGGCTCGAGAAAACCGAGCCGACTGCCGAGTGCCAGCAGGGCGGGCCCCAGCGTCAAGGCCGCGGCGAGGGTGACGCTCACCGCGATGGTGCACGGCAGGCCGGAGGTGCTGAAGATGGCGAGCCTGGTGAAGGACATGCAGGCGGTCGCGCCCGCGACGGTGATACCGGACGCGACGATGATGTGCAGAACCCCGTGCAGCGCTGTGTAATACGCCGTTTCGGGGTCTTCCCCCGCGCGCCGGGCCTCTTGATATCTGCCGAGCAGGAAGATGCCGTAGTTCGTGCCCGCCCCGAGCACGATCACCGCGAGCAGCGCGGAGGCGAAGATGGAGACGCCGATGATCTGCTGCTCGCCGAGGTAGGCCACCACCGGCCGGGCCACCGCCAAACCCATGCCGACCGTCAGCAGCGGCATCGCCACCGTGATCGGCGAACGGTAGACGCAGAGCATCACCGCGCCGACCAAACCGGCACACATCACGATGAGCAGCAGCATCGAATCGTTGATCGAGACGAGTTCGTCGTTGACGACCGCGGACGGACCCGTCAGATGCACCTCGATGCCCGGCGGCGGTGGATAGCCGGCGATGATGTCCCTGGCCGCCTGGGTGGATTCCATGGCCAGCGCCGTGCCCATATTCCCGGCCAGGTTGAGCAGCACGTAGGACGCTTTGCCGTCGGAACTCTCGCTCGCCGGGGAGAAGTTCGGATTGGACCACAGGTCCATCGCGGAGTTGACGTGCTTCTTGTCCTGGGTCAGCCGGTCGAGCAGCGCCGAGTAGTACCGGTGCGCGTCATTGCCGAGCGGCGCGTCCCCCTCCAGCAGCACATAGACGAAATTGTTCGTCCCCGCCCCGCCGAACGAATCGCCCATCTTGACGATCGCCTGCACCGAGGAGGCCTCGTCCGGCAGGAAGGACCTGGCGTGCCCGTTGACCACCGTCTCCAGTTGCGGGACAAGAAGATTGAGCCCACCGGCGAGGAGCAGCCACACCGCGACTATCGGCACCGAGAATTTGTACAGCAGCCGCGCGGGCAACGGCCGGCCCGGCGCGCGCCGGGCAAGCGTCCGGTCGAACGGCACCGAGAACTCCCCGCGCATCCGGCCGAGCACCGCGCGCACACGGATCATTCGCTCGCTCATGACACCGGCACCGTGCAGTTGACCGCGGCAAACCGTCCGTTCGCCACCTGCGCGTCCCGGGCTTGCCCGTCGATGACTATCCGGCAGGAGACCTGGTCGGCTTCCGATTGCGCCACGATGCCGGTGGCCAGGGTCAGTTTCCGGGTGCGTAAGGAGGTCCGCCACGGCAGATCGGCGGAGACGTTGTTGACGTTGCCGTGCTCGTCCAGATACGACAGCCGCACCGGTGTGCCACGCGGACCGTCGATCTCGTAGTCGACGACCTTCTCGCCGAGTCGCCCCAGTACCGGCGGCGCGCTCGAATGCCCGATCGCCAGGTCGGGGATCTCGCTCAAGCGCAACCGGGCAATGAATATGGCCGTCAGACCCAAAACCAGGAATACCACGCCGTATACCCAGGCACTCTTCATGACCTTCTCCGCTGTCCGTTCGAACCTCTCGACCGCATATTTCCGTGACGGACGGTAACAGATAAAATCGAACATAGACAATATGTCATACGACATAGCTCGGCTAGCGCGTTGACCAGCACTCCTGCACCTTTTCAGCCCCGCAGGATCAACCCATCGGGCACCCCGGCCTCGCCCGCACGCTGCGCGGCAACAGCACTGTTCGGCGGCGCGGCGGCTACCATCTGCTCCCCCCGATCAGTCGCGATGATCTCCGCGGGCAAGTGCAACCGCGCGACGATCCCACTGATCGGCGACGCGGTGAGCTCGACCTCGATACCGAGCCGCCGCGCCAACCGCCCGACCACGTACAGCCCGACATAACGCGTCGGCGCGACGACGAAGTCCTGCTCGCCGCGCAGCCGCGCATTCGCCTGCGCCAGCTTGTCCGACGGCATCCCGATGCCGTGATCGACGACCGCGAGCAGATACCCGGACGCGACCGTCCGGCCGTAGATCTCCACCTCGACGTCCGGTGGCGAGAAGGCGAGACCGTTCTCGATCAGCTCGGCGAGCATGTGCGCCAGACCGGTGACCACCCCGCCGACGATCGCGACCTCATCGAGCCGGTGCACCACCACCGGGTGATAGTCGGCCACCTCGGACAGTCCGGCGCGGATCACGTCGCTGAGCGCGATCGGCTCGGCCCAGCGTCGCGGGCTCGCCTCACCGACGAGCACCAGAAGATTCTCCGCATTGCGGCGCATCCGGGTGGCCAGGTGGTCGAGCTCGAACAAGTTGGACAGACCCTTGGGATCGAGTTCCGTGCGCTCGAACTCGCTGATCAAGCCGAGCTGGCGGCGAACCAGGTTCTGATTGCGGCGCGCGAGATTCGCCAAGGATTCCTCGGTGTTGCGACGAACCAGCGCCTGCTCCGACGCCAGCGCGAAGGCGGTGCTCTGCACGCCGTCCAAAGCCGCTGTCAGGGCGGTGATTTCGGTGCTGGCACCGGGTGCCGCGCGCACCGGCTCGGGCGGGAGCGGCTGGGAACGGTCAGCCGCCTGCCAAGCGGCAATGATGCATGGCAGGCGGCGATCGGCCACATCGTCGGCATCGGCGGCCAGTCGCGCCAGCGGGCGCACGATGGCCCGCACGCTGACGAAAACCAGTGTCGCCTCGGCGATTACCGCGATCAGCGCCGCGAGCAGGACACCGCCGAGGATCAGCGCGGCCTGCTTACGCAGCACCGTCGCGCGCTGCCGGACGTCATCACCGATCACCTGTTGCACGCTGCGCTGCGCATCGATGACCGCCGTCATCTGCGCCCACCAGTTCCCCGGATCCACCGGACGTACCAGCGGTCCGGTGTAGGACGCGACGGCAATCTGTTCCGATTCCGCTGCCTCAGTGGCATTTTCGCCACGCAGTACGGCGTCGAGCAGCCGCTGCCGGCGGTCCGTCGCGTAGAGCGCGAACGCGGCAAGTCCTGCCGTCTTGGCGGCGCGAATCTCCAGGAATTGCCCGTACTCGTCGGGCCGGAACCCGTTGGCGGTGAAGACGCCATTGAGAAAGCCGCGCTCCTTGGCCGTCTGCTCCTTCACGTCACCCAATGCGTACAGCGCTCGCAATCCATGCCGGATCTGCTCGTCGCGCGCCGAGTCCAGGCCGAGCGTCAGCCGATTCAGCACGGTGATGCCGTCGGTATAGAACTGGAAAGCCGCCTGCCTGCTGACCCGGTGGCCATCGATCTGCGCTCGAGTCGTCGCGAGAGTCGCGAATCTGTTCAGAGCCGAACGTAATTGGTCCGCACCGGCGGTTCCGGCGTCGAGAGTGTCGATCGCCCGATCGGTGCGCACTCGTTGATCGGCCAATGCCTGCTCCAGCCCGGCAGCACCACCCAGCAACCCGTTGCTCAGGCCACGCTCCCGCTGGATCTCCTGCACCAGATCCTGCACCGCCAGTGCGTGCGACACCGCGGTGACGGTCGCCCCGCTCTGCCGATAGGAGCCGACCTCCCGAACCACGATCACTCCGAGCGACACCGACACCAAGACCAGCGAAACAATCAGAATTCGCCCCAATAACCCACGGATGGTGATTTCCGTTCTGCTACCGGCATTTTCCGATCGTCGACGTGAACGCACAGCCAGCTCCTCCGATGTACCGAAGCGATCGCTTCCCGGTAAGCACGGAAAGTCAGGTGCAGCCTCTATCCGCACCACCCGCCTGTCAACGCGGAGAACGGACAAATCAGGCGCCCGTTACATTTCTAAACACGCTGGTAATCAAGCATTTTCGACATGTCGATTCCCGCACAGCGGAGCGGCGGACGCGGTGAGGTTCTCGGTGCTGCGCAGGCGGCCGAGCACCCCGGCGAACACGGGCCACCTCGCGACGCATTCCGCACATCCGCCGACGACCGCGGGCCGTTCCGGCATAGGGTTTCCCTATGCCGAGCAACCCGTTCTTCGAGCGCAGCGCGCTGCCCTACCAGTTGCCGCCGTTCGCCGAGATCGGCGAGGAGCACTACCTGCCCGCGTTCGAGCGCGGCATGGCGGAGCAGCTCACCGAGATCGCCGCGATCACCGCCACGGATGAGGAGCCGACTTTCCTCAATACCGTCGTGGCCCTCGAACGCTCGGGCGCGCTGCTCACCCGGGTATCGAACGTCTTCTTCAACATCGCTTCGTCGGACTTCACCCCGGGGACCGAAACGATCGAGGCCGAGCTGTCGCCGCGGCTGGCCGCGCACCGCGACGCCATCCACCTGAACGCCGATCTGTTCGCCAGGATCGAGTCGCTGCACCGACGCCGCGCCGACCTGGACCTCGACGCCGAGGAACTGCGGTTGGTGGAGCAGTATCACCTGCGGTTCGTCCGGGCGGGCGCCGGACTGGACGCGGCGGGCCAGACGCGGCTACGTGAGCTCAACACCGAAATCGCGGCGGCGACAACGGAGTTCGGGCAGAACAACGTGACGGCCAGGAACGCCGCCACGGTGATCGTGACGAACGTCGAGGAACTGGCCGGGCTCAGCCCCGCCGAGGTGACCGCCGCGGCCGAGAACGCCCGCTCGGCAGGCCACGAGGGCGCGTGGGCGCTGAGCCTGCAGAACGTCTCCAACCAGCCCGTCCTCGCCGAACTCGCGGACCGGGACCTGCGGCGCAGGGTGATGGCGGCCTCGCTGCAGCGCGGGTTGCCCGAGAACGGCAACCTCGCCGTCCGGATCGCCGCCCTGCGCGCCGAACGCGCCGCGCTGCTCGGCTACCCGGACCACGCCGCGTACGCGGTAGCCGACCAGACCGCGGGCACCCCCGAGGCCGTCGAGGAGATGCTCGGCCGGCTGGTCCCGCCCGCGGTGGCCAACGCCGAGCGCGAGGCGACCGAGCTGGCGGCGGCGATGCGCGCGGACGGCACCGACGACGAACTGCGCTCGTGGGATTGGCAGTTCTGGTCGCAGCGGGTGCGGGCCGAGCGGTTCTCGCTCGACGCCGAGGCCTTGCGCCCCTACTTCGAACTCGAGCGGGTGCTGCGCGACGGGGTGTTCTTCGCCGCCGAGCAGGTCTACGGGATCACCCTGCGCGAGCGCACCGATCTGGTCGGTTATCACCCGGAAGTCCGGGTCTTCGAGGTGTTCGACGCGGACGGCAGCGCGCTGGGGCTGTTCCTCGGCGACTTCTTCGCGCGGCCGTCCAAATACGGCGGGGCCTGGATGAACGAGCTGGTCAGCCAATCCCGGCTGCTGGAAACGCGACCGGTGGTGGTGAACAACCTCAATATCGTGAAACCACCAGCCGGTGAGCCCGCGCTGCTGACCTGGGACAACGTCCGAACGCTCTTCCATGAGTTCGGGCACGCGCTGCACGGGTTGTTCTCGGATGTGCGCTACCCGTTCTTCGCCGGTACCGAGGTGCCGCGCGACTTCGTGGAGTTCCCGTCGCAGGTGAACGAGATGTGGATGATCCGGCCCGAAATGCTGGCCAACTATGCCCGCCACATCGAGACCGGCGAGCCGATGCCCGCCGAGCTGGTCGAGCGGATGACCGCGGCGCAGCGATTCGGCGAGGGCTTCCGGACCGTCGAGTATCTCGGTGCGACGCTGTTGGATTGGGCCTGGCATCGTGTGCCCGGCGCCGAGGAGCTGGCCGGGGCCGATGCGGAGGCGTTCGAGGCGCAGGCGCTGCGCAAGGCCGGACTGGCCATCGAGGCGATCCCGCCGCGGTACCGGACGGGTTACTTCGCGCACATCTTCGCGGGCGGATACGCCGCCGGGTACTACTCCTACATCTGGAGCGAGGTGCTGGACGCGGACACGGTGGACTGGTTCGACGACGGTGCCGCATCGATCCGGGAGAAGGGGGCGGCCTTCCGGCGCGAGCTGCTCGCCAAGGGCGGGTCGGTGGACCCGCTGACCGCGTTCGAAGCCTTCCGTGGGCGCGCCCCCGAGATCGAGCCGCTGCTGGCCCGCCGCGGGCTGATCTGAGGGCCCGAGAACGGCACGGCAGCGCACGCCGGTGGCGTACGCTGCGGAGGATCGCCGCGTGGTGCGTGAATTCGGTTGCGACATAGCTCGTTTGGAAACGATCGAGGCGGGAATGTCGCGAACACCCGGCCGGACCGCACCGGGGAGCCGATCCAGAGGAGCCCTGCTCGTGACACGAACCGCACTCGCCTTCGCCGCCGCCACCGCAACCGCGCTGCTCGGAACCGCCGCTGCCCAGGCCCAAGCGGACGACACCCCGCCGACCGTCGGAGGTGGCTCCGGCATTCTGGTCGACTCGAAGGTCGGCTGCACCTTGACGACCATCGGCAGGGACAGTGCCGATCGGCTCGTCGGTTTGACCGCCGGGCACTGCGGGGAGCCGGGCTCGGTCGTCGTGGTCGAAGGTGACCCCAACGGGGCGGCGGTGGGCCGATTCGCCTACTCCGACCGCACATTGGACTACGCGGTCATCGAATTCGATGCCCAGCGCGTACGTCCGGTGCGCGGGGTCGGCGGCACCACCATCACCGATCTCGGTGCGCCCGCCCAGTTTCCGACGGTCGTGTGCAAGCGCGGCAGCACCAGCGGGACGAGCTGCGGTGTCGTGTGGGGCGATGTGCGCGCCACCAGCACCGAGACCTGGACCCAAATGTGTGTGATGAAAGGCGATTCCGGTGCACCGGTGGTGGTCGGCACCACGCTGGTCGGCATGGTGAACGCCTATCTCGGCGTCGGGTGCCTCGGGCCGCAGGTCGGCACCAACATCAGCGCCATCACGAACGACCTCAACGCACGGGGCGGTGTCGGTGCCGGCTATCAGCCGCTCTGACCTACCCGCACTACGGCAGGTAACGCGCCATCTGCGGGACCGCTTCGGCCAGGTGGTGGGCGTAGATCCCCTCACCTATGCCGAGGAAGTACCAACACTGCGGTGTGCGAACGAGTTTGCCCATCGCGAGCCCGGTGTGCGGGCCGCCGCTGAGCAGGTAGCGGGTGATCTCCAGGCCCGAGGTGGTGTCGACCAGCCGGAGGTAGGCGTTCTCGATCTGCGCGAAACTCTGCCCCGAGTAGGAAGTTACGAGGAAGATGACCGACGTCACCTCGGGCGCCAGCCGCGCCGGCTCGACGGTGATCACCTCGTTGTCCCCCGCGCTGTCCCCGATCGGGCTGTCCCCACTGTGCGCGATCGCCCCGTCCCGCGAGACCAGTTGCTCGTGGTAGACGGTGTCCACCAGGACTTCCCCCGCGAAAACCAAAGCCGCCGAATTCAAGTCGATTCGCGTGCCCGGGGTTACCGTGCCGTCGAAATCGACCAGCAGCGATTGATCCGACGGATCCCATCCCAGCGAAACAGCAATATGCTCCGGTGAGGTGCCATCGGGCTTCTGCAACGGGAAGGACAACCGTGTCCCCTTTCTCAGGGGCGAGCACGGTATCCAGCTACCGCAACGCCTAACTATCTCCAACTGTACTCAGGGCTCGCCGGTCGCTCCCGCCGTGCCTGCTCATCATCGAGAAGCTCGTCACCATTGACGCTGCCGGGGTGCGCCGCCACTCCGGGTTCGGCCCGCATCTCTGCCGGCCGAACCCGGAAACAGCCCGTCACCGGCCGCATACCCCGCAAACCACGGATTCAATCGCAGAGATTCGCCACGCTCTCGATTCGACGGGTGCGGCGGTCCGGCGCAATACTGTCGCCCCATGGCTACCCCCGACTTCATCCGAACCATCCGGGCCGACGCCGGTCAGCAACTGCTGTGGCTACCTGGCGTCAGCGCGGTGGTCTTCGATGACGAGGGCAGGCTGCTGCTCGGGCGGCGCGCCGACAGCGGTGCCTGGGCGATCATCGGCGGGGTGCCGGAACCCGGCGAACAGCCTGCGGCCTGCGCCGTACGAGAGGTGTTCGAGGAGACCGCCGTTCACTGTGTCGCCGAGCGTCTCGCGCACGTCCGGGCCATGCCGCCGCACACCTATCCGAATGGTGACATCTGCCAGTTCATGGACATCACCATCCGGTGCCGGGCTACCGGCCGCACGGCGCGGGTCAACGACGACGAATCCCTGGAAGTCGGGTGGTTCGAGGTGTCGGCGTTGCCGGACTTGCCCGAGCACGACTTGCTGCGCATCGAGCATGCCTTGGGTGACGGACCCGCGTGGTTCGAACCTGCTCCCTGACAACCGGTTTCGCGGCAGTCGACTACTTCTGGTCGCAGGCGATAACCGAACCTCGCGAACCTTGACCCTTGATGGTGCAGGTGTTGGTGCCCGCGCTGCCATCGACGAGGTTGTTGTTGACATCGATGGTGATGGTGTCGTCGTCGTTGCCGCCGAAGATGCTGCCGTTGTTGGCGATTGCGGTGATGGTGTCCTTGCCGGTGCCGCTGTTGGGGTCGGCGCCCGCGGTGGGGTCGGTGCCGTCGCCGAGCACGACGGCGTCGGTGGTGCCTACCGTGCCGATGTCGATCTTGTCGTCGCCGTTGCCGCCGATCAGGGTGGCGGCGCGGGTGCTCGGGTCCTTGTTGAGCGAGGTCGCCGACAGTGCGTCGTTGCCGTCACCGCCGAAAACGCTTGCGCCGAGGTACATATCGGCGGCTTTGATGGTGTCGTTGCCGTCGTCGCCCCAGAGTGCGGCGCCCGCACCGCCGAGGGTGCCGCCGGTGAGCAGGTCGTCGCCGGGTCCGCCGTGGACCCAGCCGCCGGTCATCTCGTCCACCGTGATGGTGTCACCGGCCGCGTCCGGGATGGGTGCGTAGGCATCACCGTAGATATCGGCGGCGCCGACGGTTCGGTGGACCGAGATCGTGTCCTTGCCCGCTCCGCCGAACACGGCGTCCGGCGCGTCCGGCGCGGTGCCGCTCGGCGGGCGCTCGCCGAGACTGACGGTGTCGATGGTGATGGTGTCGTCACCGTCGTCGCCGGACACCCGGCCTCCGTGTGCACCGGCGGTCGTCTCCGGCTTGGCCGCGTCTGGCTGGAAAACGTAACCGACACTGCCGATTCGCAGTACGTCGTTGCCCGGCCCACCCACGACGGCACCGTGGCGTCCGACATTGCCGCCGAGGCCTTTCTGCATGGCGGCATCGCAGGCCGCGGGCCGGTCCTGGCCGCCGACCGTGATCTCGTCGTCGCCCGGACCGCCATCGAGAACGCCGCCGTTGACATCGTCGGCGCCGAGTTCGGCTGCCGGGCAAAGGAACCGGCCGACATTGCGCGCGGAGATCTTGTCCTTGCCCACGCCGCCGGATACTGCCGCGCCCTCGAGTACGTCACCCTCGATCACGATGGTGTCGTCACCGTCGCCCGCGTCGAGCACCGAACCGGCCGTGAGATTGTCCGAACAGGTGATGGTGTCGTTGCCTGCCGTCACCGCACCGGCGCAGCCCGCGGGCAACCCCTCCGCCCGCACCGGCGCGACCGCCAGCACCATTCCCGCCAGCAATGCGGAGACTCCCACCATCGACCGTGCACCGCGCGCTCGAACGACCACAGTTCATCCTTCCGGTCTCACCGACAACGATGTCCGGCGTGCACGCCTCGGGTGCGCACACCGCCGGTTCGTATTCGAACCTGTGAGCCGTCCGGATCGGTCGGGTCGTTATTCCACCGGATCGGATTCGTAGACGGGGATGCCCCTGGCGTCCAGCATCTGGATGATACCGACGAACTGATCGCGATCGCCGACGGCCTCGGGGACGTACTCATTGATCTCGGCGTGGGTGATGTACTTCTGTTCGTGCCCCAGCGCGATGAGTTCTTTCATTCCGGGATTCGCCATGCAATGTCTCCAGTGTCGGGTGGCCGAACGGCTGTCCGCCCAGGGACGGCCAAGGCTATCAGCGCGACCTGGGTGACGACTGAGATATCGCTGGACTCTTGATATTTGACTGCCGCAGCCCACTGCGCGGCGACGCCGTGCTCGGCAGCAGACGCCGCGCCGGCAGCCGAGCAGCGAACTATTTGGCGATGGTGAAGCTGGTGCCGTTCTCGTTGATCGGCCCGGGACCGAGCTCACCATTCGTGGCGCCGATCGAATAACCCACCGGTTCGAATGCGGTCAACGGTTTTCCGTCGATCCGCACATTGGTGAAGGTGATCGGACTGAATGTCGGCAGCGCGCTGTTCAACTGTCCTTCGACAATGATTTCCGCGCTCAACGCGGGAGCATCGGACTCCGCGACAGTGGTCCGCGTCCAATTCTGCGTCACATTCGCCAGCGTCATGGTGTACGCCCTACCGTCGAAGCTGACGGAGGCCCGCATGGTGTCGCCGGGGTTCGAGCTCACGTCCGGATAGATCACCGGGTTCGCCGGATAGGCCTCCCACAGCGCCATTCGATACGCCTGCTGAGCGCACATCGCGGCGCCCTGTGCCGAACCGGTCCCCAGCACCGCGCACCCGTCGGAGGCGACCTGACCGATCTGGCTGTTCATACTCTGGGCAGCTTTGACCGCATTGCGGAACCACGCCGGATTGTCGGCCACGGTGGCGCTGGCCACATTGACGACCGCCAATCCCGGCAGCGAGGCGAGCGCGCCCGCCGGGCTCACGCAAATGGCTTCCGAACCGGTCTGCATCAACGGCAAGGCCTGCTTGCCGTTGACCAGCGTCCCGTTCAGCCCGACCCACGGCACCACGCGCTGGATCACGCCCGTGTCGGAGCAGGTGACCTCGGGTTCGACCCATTCCGCGCTGACGCTCTTGAAACTGCCGGTGACGACGTAACCGGCCCAGTTCGTGCCGCGGATGCGCGGCGGCGTCTGCTCCGATTTCGCGCCCGGCGGCGACTTGGGCGCCGGTTTCGGCGCCGGCTCGGGCGCCGCCTGCGCGGGCACCAGCGATGGCGAAACCAGCAGCACCACGATCGCCCCCACCACCGACGCGGCGAGCCGGCTTGGAATTCGCGTCCGACCCGGGGTAGTCGCCATGAAGGGCCACGATAGCCGAAAAGTATGACCGAGTTGCGATGGCACACCCTGCGAACCCCAGAAATTATCTCCATACCCGAAACCGGCGATTGTATTCATTTCGCGGACACTCCGGCGCAGCTGCACCACATCACCGATTACTAGTGATTTGCTGAATTAGCACTACCGGCTTCGAGATTCACCCATGGATACGAAAGGACCGAATCGATGATGCGGTACTTCATTCCTACCCTTGCAGCAGCCGTCTGTGCCATTTTCCTCGGCGCCGCCCCGGCGAACGCCGTCGCCACCGACTGCGCGGCCCCCGATGCGCCGCCGATCTGCGCGACACCGTCGAGCAGTTGGAAAACCCATCCGGTGGGTTCCTCGCTCTCCCTACCCAGGGCCGGCGTCAAGGCGCTGGCCATGACAATGGTGCCGCCGCATCATTTCTGGGCGTTCGACAACATCATCACCCGGGAAAGCGGCTGGAATGTCTTCGCCGTCAACCCGGAGAGCGGGGCCTACGGCCTCGGCCAGGCCCTGCCGGCGCACAAGATGGGCACCCACGGACTCGACTGGCCGTTCAACCCGGTGACCCAGATCCGCTGGACCTACGACTACATGAACAAGCGCTACGGCAGCCCCATCGGTGCCTGGGAATTCTGGCAAGCGCACCATTGGTACTGATCCGCGATACAACGAGACGCGGCGCACCTAGTCTAGATCCGTGCGTCGGCTCCTCCCCCTCTTGCTACTGCCCTTCACTGCCTGCGCCGCGGAGCCGGCCCCGGCGCCGCCACCGCCGCCCACCACCACCGAACACGTTCGCACACCGCAGGACTGCACCAAGCTGACGGTCACCGCCGTGACCGTCGAGCCCGGCATCGCCTACATCATCGGCACGCACGCCGAGTGGCTGCCCAAGGGCCAGTTCATCCGCGTTCGGGTGGCAATCACCAACACGGACAACACCTTCCGCACCACCCGGCCGAGCGACTACCACCTCGACGACGCGGCCGATCGCCCGCACCCGCCCAGTGTCGACGCGATGGCGATCAAGCGCCAACCGACCGAGCTCACCCTCGGCGCCGGGAATCGTGTGGAAGTGGACCTCTGGTACGACATCCCGGCCGATACGTCTCCAAAATTGCTGCGCGACAACACCTGTGTCACCACCATTGCGTTGCCCGGTTAACACCTCCGCAGGCGGGTGAATTACGGAGCGGGGATGCCGGACCACAGATCGCAGTGGTGGTTTCGGGATACGTCGGTGGTGGTGAACTTCTCCGGTTCGAGAACCAGCGTCTGGTCACCGGTGTGCCGGGGCCAGTCCGGCAGGCCCTTACTGTTCGGATCGCCGGACCGAACAAAACTGGCCCAGTAGCGGATCATCTTGTCGGACAAGTCTTTCTGGGCAGGGCTCGCCGGCGGCGAAGCCTCCTTCAGGTCGAACAGGTAGGGCAGTTCGAAGGCATGTGACGCCCCCAGCGGAAAAGGCGGCGGGGTGGGCAGGCCGGGCAGCGGCGCGGCATTGCGGTCCGCGAACTGATAGGCGTACACCGGGCCCGTGCGGACCAGAGCTTGCGCCATGCCCGCGATCGGGCAGACGAAGAGGTAGTCGGTCATCACCGCCGACCAGGCCAGCGCAGGCTGGTCGAAACCGGTCAGCGGATAACGCTCGGCCACGGCCTCGGCGCGGGGGCCGAACGCCGTCAGCAGCTGGGGATATTGCTCGGCGGTGATCGTCTGCCGGGCGGTAAAATAGGTGTACTCATCGTGGTTCGAGCCGATGAGCACCGGCACCTTCGCGGCCTTGCCCGCGCGGAAAGCGGCAAGCGGGTCCTCGGGCAGCAAGGGTTGACCGAAGATCGGACCGGGCAGCCCCTCCCCGCCCTCGCCGGTGAACTGCAACGGCGTCGCGGCGACCTTGTCCGCGGGCAGCGCACGCAGGCACTGCGCGGTGGCGGCGTCGGCGCCCGGGCAGCCGAGCGTCGCCGCGTATTGCTCGCTCTTGGCGACCGCGGTCTGCCGGTCGGCCTGCAATTCGCACGGACCACTCTGCAAGATCGCGCCCTGGAACAACCGCTCGGAGGCGGGCGACACCAGGTGATCGCACACCGACATCGCACCCGCCGACTCACCGGCGATAGTCACCTCGGCCGGATCGCCGCCGAACGCGGCGATGTTGTCGCGCACCCAGCGCAGCGCCGCCTGCTGATCCATCAGCCCGAAATTGCCGACCTGCCCGTCCTCGTGCGCCACCGAGGGATGCCCGAGGAAGCCGAGCGCACCCAGCCGGTAGTTGACCGTGACCACCACCATGTCGCCGGTCCGCACCAGCCGCGACGGGTCGTACCAGTCGCCGCTGCCGACGAGGAAGGCCCCGCCGTGGAACCACACCATGACCGGTCGCGGCCGCTCGGACGTGCCGCTCGGCGTCGACACGTTCAAGAACAGGCAGTCCTCGCTGCCTGAGAGCGGCCCCGGGCCTGCCGCCTGAAGGCACTGCGCCCCCGGTGCGGTGGCGTCCCGCTCCTGCGACCAGTCGGCCGGTGCGGCAGGCGGTTTCCACCGCAGCTCGCCCGTCGGTGCTGCCGCATAGGGTATTCCGGAGAACGAGCGCACATCCGCGGTCACCGACCCGCGCACCGGCCCGGACTGGGTCCGCACGACCGCCGCGTCGGTCGGCTGCTGCTCGTTCGAGTCGTTGCAGCCGACTACCGCCCCGCACACCACGGAGAGGGCAGCGACCGCCACGGCCATCCGCCGTGCCCGCCACCGGAGCTTGTCGGACCAGTAAGAGTGCATCGCGGAGCCTCTCTGTCGAGTGACGGCCGACTGAACCGCAGTGCGCCCTATCGCAACCCGCTAGGAAGCGCTGCCGGTGGCCGGACGCGACCGCCACCGTTCACATGCGGCGGGGTCGGCGTTCGGACGGTCCGCGCCGTTGCGGGCACAGCCCTGTGGCGTGTACCCCTCCCGATCGTAACCGGACCTGTCATAGCCGGATCGGTTGTAACCGAAGCGGTTGTAACCGGACCTGTCGTAGCCGAAGACGTCGTAACCGTCCGCCCCGTAGCGGTCGTGAAGGTCGTCCGGACGGTCATGGAGACCGCCGGGACGGTGGTGCAAACCCGTATTGAGAGTCCCGTTGGGGTTGGTGCACCCGACATCGGCGGACGAATGACAGGGCCTGGCGGAGGCCGCCGGGGCGAGGACGGCAGCGGGTACCAATACCAGGGTTGCGGCAACCACGGTCCGCACCATCACCCGTCGGGTCTCACCGGAACGCACACTTCTCATCGACACCATCGACCTCTGATTCACCGGGAACGCACACATCGCGTTCGGATTGAGACAGACCCTTCCCACCGGAAGTTTTTCCTGGTGCGGTAGGGCGTCTAACGCATTGGAGTGCAACATTTTTCGGTCTGCGACTCCGATACGACGAAGATATCCGAAACGAAACTGTTTACGCCTCAGGGGAATCCCCCATTTCGCCGTCGATCGTTGGACGTACGCTTCCGCAAGGTTCCCGGGGCGGCAGCCCACTCGACACTCATCGGCGCCGCACCCGAACACGGCAAATCTCCATTATTGCGCCCGATCGGTCGGACTTATTGGATAAGGATATCGACATGACGAACAGGCCCCCGGCCGACGGGCGCCGAGCGCGCGGCGACCGATCCAGAACGGCCGTCCTGGACGCGGTTGTCTCGCTCGCCTCCGTCGAGGGACTCGGCGCATTGAGCATGGGTCAGGTGGCCGCCGAGGCCGGCGTGAGCAAGTCCGGACTGTTCTCGCTCTGGCGCGACAAGGAAGAGCTGCAGTTGGCGGCCATCGAACGCGCGCGACTGCAGTGGGCGGAGCGGGTGGTGCAGCCCGCCATGCAAGCCCCGGCCGGCGTGCGTCAGTTGTGGGCGCTGCACGAGGCGCGATTGGCGTTCTATACCGGCCGGGTGCTGCCCGGCGGCTGCTTCTTCGTGGCCGTCCAGCACGAGTTCGACGACCGGCCGGGGCCGGTGCGCGACCGGATCGTCAGCCTCGCCCGAGAATGGGATGCGTTCGTGCACACCATCATTCGCACCGCACTCGACGCCGGCCAGTTGCGGAAGGACACCGACCCCGGCGTGCTCGCCTTCGAGCTCGACGCGCTCGGGTACGCCGCGATCACCCGTTCACGACTGCTGGACCGCGACGCCGCGTTCACGCAGTCGCGCGCCGCCATGCTGTGGCGACTGCGGGCGTACTGCACCGACCCGTCGATCCTTCCCGCAGCCTGACCGGTACTTTACGAGCGATCGTCCGCGCACGACGTCGCCGTCGAACAGTACGGCGGGCCCGACCCACCACCTGATAGCCGCCGCGCAACGGGGCGTAAGTTTGTGCATAAGTTTCCCTGCCGTGGATAGGCAGAAGGGGTGGTACGACGGTGCAGGCCGAACCAGCGAGACCCGCCGAACGAGGTCCCGCTCTCTCGCCGGATACAACCAGGTTGCGGACGTTTTCGACCAGCAAGCCTCCTGGTCTACGCTGCGTGGGTCAGGTTGACCTCGCGACGCACGACGCGTGGCAGAGCGCGCTGGCCGAACTACCCGCCGCACGCGATATCCACCTGGAGTTGTCCGAGCTGACTTTCATCGATACCCATGGCACCCAGATACTGGTGGAAGCCACGAAACATGAGGCCGAGGGGCGCCGGGTCGTGCTGCACAACCCGCCCGTGACGCTGGTCCGCATCCTCGAGCTGTTCTGGCCGTCGCTTCCCACAATTGAGGTAGACCGCGCATGACCATCACCACCGACCCGCTACCCACCGCAGATCCCTTCGTGCACCCGGCGCTGTTCTACAGCGACACCGAGGAGTACCTGGCGGGCACCGTGGGCTTCATCCGAGCGGGACTGGCCAACAACGAACCGGTCGCGGTCTCGGTCCCGGGGCCCAACCTGGAACTGATCCGCGCCGAACTCGGCGCCGATGCCGAGGCCGTGCGGCTGATGGACATGACCGTCGAAGGCCGCAACCCCGGCCGGATCATTCCTGGCGTGCTGCGGGCTTTCGCCGACACCTACCCGACCGGCCGCGTGCGGATCATCGGCGAACCCATCTGGGCCGGGCGCTCGGCGACCGAGTACCCGGCGTGCGTCCAGCACGAAGCGCTGATCAACGCCGCGTTCACCGGGCGCGAGGTCACCATCCTCTGCCCCTACGACACCGAACGCCTGGACCCGGCCGTGCTGGTCGACGCGCACGCGACGCACCCGACCCTGATCGACGGCGACGGCGAACGCGCCAGCAGCGCCTACGATCCCGACCGCATCGTCGCCTCGTACAACAAGCCGTTGTCCCCGCCGCCCGCCATCGCGAGCGTGCTCGCCTTCGATGCCGCGACGCTCGCCGAGACCCGGCACCGGGCAGGCGCCTACGCGCGCGGCCTCGGCATGGACGACGACCGGATCATCGACCTGGAGTTGGTGATCGCGGAGACCATCACCAACTCGGTGGTGCACGGCGGCGGCAGCGGCACGCTCGCGCTCTGGATCGAGGGCAGGCAGCTCCGCGCTCAGGTCCGCGACGCGGGCCACATCACCAATCCCCTGGCCGGCCGCCTGCCACCGGCCCCGTTCCAATTCGGTGGCCGCGGCCTGCTGCTGGTCAACCACCTCACCGACCTGGTCCGCATCTATACCGGCGTGCACGGCACCACGATTCAGATGGATCTTCGCCTGGCCTGAGCGGCCCGCGACAAGGCCTGGCGTTTCGGCCTTACTTGCCGGTGAACCGCGCCTTACGCCGCTCGACGAACGACTGGATGCCCTCCGCACCGTCGGCCGTCCCGAACAGTTCTGTGACATCGCCGACCAGGTGCTCGGCCGCTGCGGCATTGCCTTCGTCGCGAGCGCGGTGCGCGGAGGCGAGGATGGTGCGCACCCCCAACGGTGCCGAGTCCTCGGCGATCTCGGTGGCCAGCGTGCGCGCCGCGGCGAGTGCCGTCGCCGCGTCGGGGGTGACCTGCTGAACCAGGCCGATCCGGTAGGCCTCGGCGGCATCGAACTCAGCTCCGGTCAGCACCCAGCGCATCGCGTTGCCCCAGCCCGCTTCCCGCCAGAACCGCAGCGTCGCACCGCCGAACGGGTAGATGCCGCGCCGGACCTCCAGCTGACTGAACCGGGTGCCTTCGGCGGCGATCCGGATGTCGGCGGCCAGCAGCAGCTCGATGCCCAGCGTCATGCACCAACCCTGTGCCACCGCGATCACCGGCTTGGTCCAGCGGTAGTTCAGCCGCCACGGATCCAGGCCGTCCTCGGGATAGGTGATCGCGCCGGAGGCGAGCGCGGGCGCGACATCGACCAGGTCGAGGCCCGCGGTGAAATGCTCGCCGTGTCCGAACAGGACGCCGGCGCGCAGCTCGTCGTCGCGCTCGAGCAGGGCGTACGCACGGGAGAGCGCTTCGAGCATCTCCAGGGTGAACGCGTTGCGCTTGTCCGGGCGGTTCAGCCCGATGAGCAGGACATGTCCGTCGCGTTCGACGGTAACGGTGTCGGCCATGGGCTTCAGTCAACAAGACGGCTATCGATTATGCAATAGACCATAATCGGCTGGTCGAGGTCAGCGAGGCGGTTGCTCAGGAGTCCGATTCGACTCGGCCAGCCGCTGGAAGGTGCCTGCGATGTACTCGATCCGAGTGTCTTCGAGCTCGGGTCTGGGATAGGTGGAGCGGAAGATCGCCTCGCCGTCGAACATGTGCACAATCGAGGTGGCCAGCAGGCGCGCGATATCGGCGGGCACGGCAGGGCTGAGGGCCGCGACGGCGACACGCTCGACGTCGTCGATCAGGGCGCGGGCGACCGGGGCGAGGCGGGCCCGCAGCTCCGGTTCGGTGCGCGCGGCGACCAGCAGTTCGAACCAGACCGTATTGGTCTCCTGCCGGATCTGATTGCGGGCGCGATGCAGGACATGCGTCAAATCCAGTGGGTGGCCGGTGTTTTCACGCACCCGAATGTTGTCGAACGCGCGCATGTGCCTGCGACCGACCTCCTCGGCGGCGGCCACCACCAGGTCGGTCCGCGAGTCGAAGTGCCGGAAGATGCCGCCCTTGGAAACGCCTGCGCGGCGGCTGATCTCACCGAGCGAGGCGTTGTGGTAGCCGACCTCGGCGATCGCCTCGATGGTGGCCTCGACGAGTTTGGTGATCGTGGCGGCGCGACGCTGGGCCTGGGTTCGGCGCGGTGGCGCGGTCACCGCACCTGGGACCTGAGGAATCGCCCGGTGCGGTCGGTGCCGAGGATCGGCGCGGCCGTACCGTCACCGAAGACGTACTCACCGCCGATGAAGACGGCCGAGACCGCCCCGTCATTGCGATTCACCATGCGAGACAGATTGTCATACTGCGCGACCGGGCTTTCGGCGTAGGCGTCCAGCGAGTCGTCCAGGTGCGCCGGGTCGATGATCACCAGATCCGCTCGGTCGCCCGCGTTCAGGTGGCCCGCGTCGATCCCGTACCAGTCGGCGAGTTCGCCGGTGAGCCGGTGCACCGCGCGCTCCAGTGACAGGAACGGCGTCCCGGCACGCTCAGCGTCGTGCACGCGACGCAGGAAGCGGAGGCCGAAGTTGTAGAACGCCATGTTCCGCAGGTGGGCGCCTGCGTCCGAAAAACCCAGCTGCACACCGGGATCTGCGCCGAGCTTGGTCAAGAACTTCGGCCGATGGTTGGAAATCGTGGTGCGCCAGCGCAGTTTGGTGCCGTGGGCGACCACCAGATCGAGAAACGCGTCCACCGGGTGCGTGCCGCGCTCCACGCCGACCTGCCCGAACGTCTTCCCGATCACCGAATCGTCCGGGCAGGAGACGATCTCGGCGTCGAAGAAGTCGCGGTGCCAGACCCGCATGCCGAACTTGGCGTCGTAGTCCTTGCGGAACCGCCGCCGATACGACTCGTCCTGCATCAGCGCGTTGCGCTCGACCTGGTCGGCGAGGTGCAGCGCGGCGGCGCCCGAGCCGAACTCCTCGAAGATCACCAGGTCGATGCCGTCGGCGTAGACCTCGAACGGCACCGGCAGGTGCTGCCAGCGGAAGTCGCCGCCGAGCGCGTTCAACGCGCGCGCGATCGGTCCCATGATGTAGACCAGCGCCGGATTCGCCTTGATGTCGGCGGCCGAGAGCAGCGTCGTCTTCAATCGCTTGCGGAAGATGCCCAAACTGCTCAGCGTCATCGCGGCGATACTGCGCACCGAGGCGACGTCGGGTCCGGCCTGCAGTACGCGGCGGCGCCGTCGCAGAATCGCGTTGAGGCGGCGGCGTTCTCGCGCCTTGGCGTAGGTCGACGGCAGCGTGCGCGAGCGGCAGGTGTCGCCGTCGATCTTGTCGAAAAGCAGTTGCTGCGCGGACATTCCGACGAATCCGGCATCGAGCGCCTCGGTCAGCGCCGCTTCCATGGCCGCCTGTTCGGCCGGCGTGGGCCGGACCTCTTTGCGGGTAGCGCGGTCGAGTCCCATCTGCGCGGTCCGGATATCCGAATGCCCCAGCATGGCAGCGATATTCGGGCCGAGCGGCAGCTCCTCCAGCGCCGCGATGTACTCGCGCGCGGACTGCCAGGTCTTGACCTCGTCGACCGCCTCGATGACGTGGCGCCGCGGGATCGCCTCGACCCGGCCGAACAGATCGCCCGCATCGGTCGCCCCGACATGCACGGTCGACAGCGAACACGACCCGAGCAGCACCGTGGTGATGCCGTGGCGCACCGATTCGGTGAGCGCGGGCGTCTTCAGCACCTCGATGTCGTAGTGCGTATGGATGTCGATCATGCCGGGCACGACCCACTTGCCCGCGGCCTCGATGACATTCGGGCAGTCCGTCTCGTCGAGGGGGTCCGCCGACACCGTGACGACACGATCGCCGCGGAGTCCGAGGTGCCGCGTGGCGGAGGGCGAACCGGCGCCGTCGAACCAGCGCCCGGACTTGATGATCGTGTCGTAGCTCACTCTCACATTGCAACCGATCGGTCACTAACCGTCAAGGGGTCGGTTCTCACACCGCACCGGGGTCGGGTGCGCGCAATGATTTGCCATTGCGTAACTCCATGCTCGGAATATGGTCATCAACGCCCGTCATTCTCACCCGAACGAATATGGGATCAGGGTAGTAACTTTGCCTGACAACCGCTCGCTACCACGGACGACTAGCAGATTCACCAGATCGAGCCCGGTCGGCAAATAAGCATCGACAATACGAACGCGCCCGATGCCTACCAATTGTCCGAATAGTTGCTGAATATACTTACCGGACGCAGCTCCGCAGCGAACAACTCCTTGTTTCCCGTATTCGTAGAACCAGGATGGAGGGGCCGCATGCCCACACCGACACCGGAACGTGCCGATCATCCGCTCGCGCTGCCCACCGAAGCGGAGATCGCCGAGGTGCGCGCCGTCGTCGCCGACGCCGGGCTGATCACGCCGACAACACGTTTCGTCTACGTCGGGCTGGACGAACCGGACAAGTACGCCGTGTACGACTGGTCCGACGCCACCCCGTTGGACCGCTGCTTCCGGGTGCTGCTGCACGACGTGGATCGTCCGAACGCCGTGGACCTGACCGTGTCGCTCGGCCGCCGCGTGGTGCTCACGCAGCGCACCATGGACGCGATCGTCGACGGTCAGCTGCCGGTGCTCGACGAGGAGTTCGAGCTGGTAGAGGCGGTGCTGGCGACCGATCCCGACTGGCTGGCCGCGCTGGCCGCCCGCGGCCTCGACGTCACCGAGGTGCGCGTCGCCCCGCTGTCGGCAGGCGTATTCGACTACCCGGGCGAGGCAGGCCGGCGAATCCTACGCGGTTTGGCGTTTCACCAGCAGCACGCGAAGGACCACCCGTGGGCGCATCCGATCGACGGGCTGGTCGCCTTCGTCGACGTCATGACGCGCGAGGTGTTGCGGGTGATCGACGCCGGGCCGGTCGACATACCCCAGGAATCCGGCAATTTCGACGACCCCGGCGTGACCGGCCCATTGCGCAGCACCCAGAAACCGATCGAGATCAGCCAGCCGCAGGGGCCGAGTTTCACCGTGCGCGGCAATCTCGTCGAGTGGGAGAAGTGGTCGGTGCGAGTGGGTTTCGATGCGCGCGAGGGACTTGTGCTGCACCAAATCGGTTTTCACGACGGCGGCCGGCTCCGGCCGATCATCCATCGCGCGTCCATCGCGGAGATGGTGGTGCCCTACGCCGATCCGTCGCCGATCCGCTCCTGGCAGAACTACTTCGACACCGGGGAATACCTCGTCGGGCGCTACGCCAACGCCCTCGAGCTCGGCTGCGACTGCGTCGGCGACATCACCTACTTCGACGCGGTCATCGCCGACGAGGCGGGCCGGCCGCGCGTCCTGAGCAACGCGGTCTGCCTGCACGAAGAGGATTTCGGCGTGCTGTGGAAGCACACCGACCTGTGGACCGGCTCGCGGGAGGTGCGCCGCCAGCGCAGGCTGGTGATCTCCTTCTTCACCACGGTCGGCAACTACGACTACGGCTTCTTCTGGTACCTGTACCTCGACGGGACCATCGGTTTCGAGGTCAAGGCCACCGGAATCGTGTTCACCGCCGCCTATCCCGGCGCCGACCACCCGTTCTCCACGCAGGTGGCGCCCGGTCTCGGTGCGCCGTATCACCAGCACCTGTTCAGCGCGCGACTCGACATGATGGTCGATGGACACCGCAACCAGGTGGCGGAGGTCGAGAGTGTCCGGCTGCCGATCGGCCCGGACAACCCGCACGGCAACGCTTTCACGCGGCGGCGCACCCCGCTGATCCGCGAATCGCAGGCCCAGCGGCTCGCGGACAACCGGGTCGGCCGCACCTGGCACATCAGCAACCCCGAGGTGCGTAACCGCTTGGGACAGCATGTCTCCTACGTCCTGCACCCGGAAGGCAAAGAGACGCTGCTCGCCGCAGACGAGTCACCCATCGCGCAGCGGGCCACGTTCGCCACCAAGAGCCTCTGGGTTACCCGCTACGACCCGAAAGAGCGCTATGCCGCAGGCGATTTCGTGAATCAGCATCCCGGCGGTGCGGGGCTTCCCGACTACGTGTCCGGCGACCGGGCACTCGACAACGAAGACCTCGTCGTGTGGCATACGTTCGGCCTCACGCACTTTCCGCGCCCGGAGGACTGGCCGATCATGCCGGTCGCCTACACCGGATTCACGCTCGAACCGGTCGGCTTCTTCGACCGCAACCCCACCCTCGATGTTCCGCGCACCGGCTCCGGCCACTGCGCCGCCTCGACCAGTCCTTGCCATGGAGCTCCCGATGACTGAATCATCCACTGCCGGTGCACGATTACTCGGTTCGATCGGGGTGACCGGGATCGTATTCCTCGTCATCGCGGCCGCCGCGCCGCTGACCGCCGTCGGCGGCGCGTTGCCACTCATGATCGGGCTCGGCAACGGCGCGGGCGCACCGACCGCCTACCTCGTCGCCGCGGGCGTCCTACTGCTGTTCAGCGTCGGATATGCCGCGATGAGTAGCCATTTGGACGAAGCAGGTGCGTTCTACGCCTACGTCCGCCGGGGCCTCGGCCCCCGGGCAGGGCTCGGTGCGGCGGGGCTGGCTCTGCTGGCATATACCGCCATCCAGGCAGGGATCTACGGCCTGGCGGCGTCGACCGTCGAAGAGCTCGTCGTGCACTACGGTGGGCCCGATTTACCTTGGTACTTCTACGCTTTCGCGCTGATGGCCGTCGTCGCCGTGCTGGGCTACCGCAATATCGAGCTCGGCGCCAAGGTGCTCGGCGTGCTGCTGGTGGTCGAGATCGCCATCATTGTGGCGTTGTCGGCGGCCGTGCTGAGCCGCGGCGGCGCGCACGGCATCGACACCGTCTCCTTCACTCCGTCGGCGTTTTTCGACGGATCTCCCGGGGTCGCGTTGATGTTCGCGATCGCGTCGTTCATCGGGTTCGAGGCCACCGCGATCTACGGCGAGGAGGCCCGGGACCCGCGCCGCACCATCCCCCGGGCCACCTATCTCGCGGTCGGCACGATCGGCGTGCTCTACGCGGTGGCCAGCTGGGCGGTCGTGCTCGCGTTCGGCAGCGATGGCGTCGCGGCGGCCGCGGGCGCGGACCCCGAAGGCCTGACCTTCACCGCCGCGCGGCTGTTCCTCGGCGAATCCGCCGCCGATCTCATGGCAATCCTGCTGGTGACCAGCTTGTTCGCCGCCCTGCTCGCGTTCCACAACGCGATCTCCCGCTACGGCTACGCGCTGGCCCGCGACGGCATCGGTCATCCGGCGCTCGGCCATATCCACCTCCGGCACGGCTCCCCGCACAAGGCCGCACTCGCCCAGACGTTGTCGGCGGCGCTGCTCCTCGGCACCTTCGCACTCGCCGGCGCCGACCCCGTCCTGCAGCTGTTCACCTGGATGTCCGGCCTGGCCACCGTGGCGATGCTGCTGCTGATGCTGCTCACCAGCGTCGCCGTCATCGTCTTCTTCCGCCGCACCGGCGTGGACCGCCGGGCCTGGCACACGGTGATCGCGCCCGTGCTCGGCACCGGCGGACTGGTGCTGATCACAGCGCTGGTCATCGACAACTTCACCACCCTGGTCGGTGGTTCCGCCGTCGTCGCGATCGTCCTGCTGGCCACCGTCGCAGCCACTTTTGCGCTCGGCGTCACCCTCGCCCGCACTGCCCCGAACCCCGCGCAGCCGCACACTATTTGATCTCCCGCAGATCGAATCGCCTGCGAATTCGTCTGCGGGAAGTCGAAAGGTGTGCGGCGGCCGGGTTCGGTACGGCGCGGACGGTGGCGCGCGGGGCCGAGTCGGGACAGACTTGATGCCGTGAATCCCATGCCATTCGGCCCGAGCGCCGATCACCGCGCGGGTGCCCGGTGAGCGCCCTCGCGCGCGGCGAGAACCGGCCGGCGCCAGCCGATCGCATGACGGTGACCGTCGCCTGCTCGGCCGGGGTCGACGTGTCGGCGCTGCTGCTCGGCGCGGACGGACGCGTCCGATCCGACGCCGACTTCGTCTTCTTCAACCAGCCGGTCGGACCCGGCGTCACCTATCGGCACGGCAGCGGTCGTGGTGACATGGTCGACGTGCAGACCAGCGCGCTACCGGCCGACGTCGACAAGGTCGTGGTCACCGCCAGCCTCGACGGCAGCGGACCGCCCACCTTCGCCCGCGCGGGCACGTTGCAGGCGACGATCGGCTCCGATTCGGGCACACTGACTTTCCCGATGGACGGGCTCACCACCGAAACGGCCGTGGTGTGCGTGGAGATCTATCGCCGCGGCGGCGCCTGGAAGGTGCGTGCGGTCGGGCAGGGTTACGACAACGGGCTGGCCGGTATCGCGACGGCGTTCGGGGTGAACATCGACGACGAACCCGAGGCGCCCACGCCGAGCGCTGCTGCTGCCGCACCGGTTTCGCCGCCGGGCTACCCGTCGCAGGCACCGCCTCCGCCCCACGGCGCGCCACCGCCGAACTATTCGCCTCAGGGCGCGCCCTCGAATTATCCACCACCTGGCGCACCGACAAACTATCCGCCGCAGGGTGCACCGCCGAACTACGCACCGCAAGGCGCACCACCGAACTACCCGCCCCAGGGCGCACCACCGAACTACCCACCCCAAGGCGCGCCACCGAACTATCCCCCGCAGGGCGCACCCTCGTATCCCCCGCCCGTCGCGCCCTCACCTCAGCAAGGAGCACTGCCCATGCAGAGCGATCTGTTCAACCCGAACCACGCCGAGGTCACCGGCGTCGGCATCCAGAAGCAGGGCAGCAAGATGATCAAGGTCGCCGTCAACGGCGAGGTCATGGCGCGGGCCGGTTCGATGGTGGCGTACCAGGGCGACATGCAGTTCAAGGCGCTGGGCTCCGGCGGCATCGGCCGGGCGATCACCCAGCGGCTCACCGGCGAGGGCGTGCCGCTGATGAACGTGTCCGGCCGCGGCGACCTGTTCCTCGCCGACAGCGCCGCCGACGTGCACCTCATCGACCTCGACGGCAGCGACGGCCTCACCATCAACGGGTCCAACGTGCTCGCCTTCGACTCGAGCCTGAGCTACCGGGTCCAGCGGGTGCAGGGTGCGGCCGGAGTCGCCAGTAACGCCGGGCTTTTCAACTGCGTCTTCACCGGGCGGGGCCGGATCGCCATCACCACGCACGGCTCGCCCGTGGTCTTGCAGGTGGATCAGCCGACCTACGCCGATCCGCAAGCGGCGGTGGCCTGGTCGTCGAGTTTGCAGACCGGGATCAAGCGCAACGACTCGTTCGGCCTGGGCAGGCTGCTCGGGCGCAGCACCGGTGAGGGCCTCACGCTGGCGTTCTCCGGCCGCGGCTTCGTCATCGTGCAGCCCTCGGAGCTGCCGCCCGGCGGGTTCATCGGCGGCACCGGCGGCGGCCAGCAGGCCGGGCACGGCGGGGGGCTGTTCGGTTAACCAGGGATAGTTCGGCTAACAATTCGCGCGCCACGATTGACCACACGCGCACCGTCCGCGATGATCGGCAGCACCTCGGATTTCTGAGCGTTGCGACGAGGCATTCCTATCACCCTGGGCATTCGGCACAAAGCGTGGCGGTAAGGCGAAGAGAGGTCGGAAATTTGACGAGCAGCAGGCGTTTTCGAGATCGGGCGGCTAGATTCGCGGTACTGGCCGGGGTCGCGTCAGCCGGATTCGCCATGACGGCAACCGCGCAGGCCGAGCCGTTATGGCCCGGCGGCCCCGATATACCGGGTATCCCGGCCATCATTCAGCCGCCGCCTCCCGCGCCGGTCTACGCACCGTGCACCGCGGCGAAGGTGCGCGCGTGCATGCGGCTGTCGACCAAGGAAGTGTGGCTGATGGAGGACGGCCGGACCGTGTTCGGTCCGAAGCCGATCGAGATCGGCAGGCCGGGATACGAGTCGCACGTCGGCGTCTTCGACGTCGACTTCAAGCGGCGGGATTTCTGGAGCACAATGCACAATGCGCCGATGGAATACGCCGTCTTCTTCGACGGCGATATCGCCACACACATCGGGCCGCTCGATTCGATGTCGCACGGCTGCATTCGGATGAACCCCGATGCCGCCGAGGCCACCTTCAATCATTTGGAGCCCGGCGACATAGTCGAAGTCGTGGAGTAACACGATCTTTCAACACGCGAAACGGGATGCCCTCGACGGGCATCCCGTTTTTGCGCTCGGTAACCCTGAAGTCGGCCATCCCAGCCTGATCCAGCAGGCTGCTACGGAGCCGCCACATCGACGCAGCCGGGAGTCGGGTCGACGACGTCGCAACCGGACGGCGCACGGGTGGGCCGATAGTCCGGCGAGACTCCGCCCCCGGCGATGGTCTCGGTGTAGGTGGCGACGGCTTTGGTGGGGCGGCGCTGCAGGGTGGGGTCGCTCAGCACGTCCACGGTGTAGAGGCCGAATCGTGGGCGGTAGCTGCCCCATTCGTAGTTGTCGGTGATGCTCCAGTAGTTGTAGCCGATCAGGTTCACGCCGTCGGCCTTGGCGCGTTGCAACCAGTAGACGGTGTCGCGCAAGTGGTCGCTGCGATTGTAGTTGCCTGTCCCCGGCGTATTGCCGTCGTCGGAGTTGGCATCCTCGGTGGGCATACCGTTCTCGACCACGTAGATCGGCATATCGGGCTTGCCGACCTTGCGCGCCTCCTCCGCATAACGTTTCACCGCGTAGTAGATGCCCTCGGTCCGGATCGGCAGGTTCCACATACCGGGTGACCCGATGGCCGCGATGGACCGGACGGTGGCGGGTGGCGTCGAGGCCGGCGGTTCGTAGGCGAAGTAGTAGTCGACGCCGATGTAGTCGAGGTGATCGGCGATCTTCGCGAACAATGCACCGTTGACCTGATCGTCGATCCCGGCGACGTAGCCGATGTTGCTGGTCACCTGCGCGTCGGGGCGTACCTGGTGAATGTAGTCGTAGATCTTGTTGTGCGCCTCGGCCACCAGATCTTCCATCCGCCCCTGATTGGTGGCGTTGTTGCGTACCTCGTGCATGATGTAGGCGACCGGCTCGTTGATGGTGACCCACAACGGATTTCGCGGCGCGTATCGGTCCACCACCTTGCGCATGTTGGCCAGCCAGGCTTCGACCATTTCCGGGTTGTCCCAGCCGGTGTCCGGCGAATCGGAATGTTTGCCTCGGAAGGCTCCGTCGTACGCCCAGCCCGGGTACACCCAGTGATCGAGGGTGAGCATCGGCCGCATGCCCGCCTTGACGATCTTGGCGATCACCGCGTCGTAGAAGCGGAAGCCGTCGGCGTCCCACTCCAACCGGCTCGTCGGTTGCAGCCGCGCCCACTCGATTCCGATCCGGAACACCTTCACCCCCAGCGACTTCGCCAGATCGATATCGGCGGCGTACCGGTTGTAGAAGTCGATCGCGCTCTGATATCGGTCGAACTCGGGGTGGCGCTCGATGTAGCGCACCCAATTGCTGTCGGGCGCATCGTTGCCCGCGGACACCCGATGCGCCGAAACCGAGCCGGGGCCACCGTTGCCCGGCGCGTGCCCTTCCGACTGGAAGCCGGACGCCGCGACGCCCCAGAGGAAGTCGGGCCCGAGCGCGGCCACCCCCGCCGTTGGCTCCGGCTGAGCAACACCCATGCCGGGGACCAGCAGCGCGGCCATCGAAGCCGCGAGTGCTACCGCGGCACGCCGTGTCCATGTGCGCATAAACCGTGAACTTAACCGATTAATTGCTGAACCTCGGGCAAGCTCGGTCCTCTCGGCGAGTGCAGAGCCTGGAGCACGGATAAGAAGCAGGCTCGGCAACGCAACCAGGCAGTTGCGCGGGCCGACGATTCCGGGATGACCCCGCGTCAGTTCGGCGACATGCGATGGGCGATCCGGGCGATCGTCACGGCAGTCGGGGCACCATAGGCCCCGTTGCTCGCACCGGCGGCGGCCTCCTCTGCCGCGGCGGCGGCATTGGCGACCGTGATGTCGTCGGGGGCGAAGGCGGCGGCCTTCGCGGCGGTGAGCGCGGCGGCGGCCGCGTCCCCGACGGTGACCGCCGCGTCGGCACTGGCGACCGCGTAGAAGGTTGCCTTGATCGCGTGGTTGGCGGCGACATACGCGTGCCATGCGGCGTCGCGGGTGGTGTTCGCGGCCGCGACGGCACGGGCGGCGCCGTGGGCGCGCGCGACATGGTCGACCGCCTTGTCCCGGTTCACCGCACGCCTGCTCGCGGCACTGGCCCGGCCCGCGGCGCTGGTCGCTCTGGCGCGTGCTTGGGCGAGCAGCTCACGGGTGTCGTCGACCTCCAGCACCGCAGTGCCATGGGCGGCACCGGGCAGTAGCGGAATCACTTTGCCTACCAAGGGAACCCGCCGCCATCGACCTGCGGAGCGCCCGCGCCGGACACCCCGAACCAGTCCCGGCCGACGCCGTCCTGGTTCCAGAAAGCCAGCGAATCCGTTGCCGCACAGTAGATTACGATCGCCAGCACGGCAAAAGCCGCTAATTCCTTCGACAAACGCGTCACAGCGAACCTCCTCGATCGTTGCTCGTGCGCCGGTACACCCCGGCGAATGCGGTGGGAGCCACTCAGAATGCGCAGTGGGCGCACATCTCCGTATTGCCCGAATTCGGTCCGGAGCCAACGGAAATGCGCGCCTGCCGCTAGCCCAGAATGCCGAAGGTGAGAATCCCGACCAGGTTCTCCGTTACCGCAAGCACGCTGTTCACTAGACCGAAGAGACCACTCAACATGACTGCTCCTGTGATCGCCATTGACGGATCGATGACATTTGCCGAACGAGAGCACGAGCTGGATCGCCGAGGAAGGCTAGCGCACCTGTCCCCAAAAGGACAAAACACCTGCGCGCGGCGGCCGTCACCGGCGAAGCCGCAGGGCAGCAGCCATTTTGCCAGCTCAGCGGCTGATCAAAAATCGATCGAAGATTCTTCCATCCGAACGTACTCGGGTAACGAAGACACTATCGACGCCTGCCACTGACGGTTCCCGGCATGGTCAGCGTTGGACGCCCAACCGGGTTGTTCGCGCCACCTGGAGTTCTCGTAACGGGGCACCGACATTTCAGACTCGGCGTCGGATCGACCGCACGAAAACTGACCGGGTGGCTTGAAAACACAGGAAACGAAAGGGAGAACATGCTTGCACCGCTCCTCACCGCCGTCGTCACCGCCCTCACCTCGGGCCTCACCAGCGTCGTAACCGCGCTTCTCGGCGGCTGATTCGACACGGTCCGGGGTGGCGCCGAAGCCCACCCCGGACCGCGAACGCCGCAGACCTTCGGTGACCACTACCGGCCACGGGCCGAGCAGAGCAATGTGAAGGTGGAGATAGTGCGTCGAATGCTGTTCTCCAGAACAGGTATTCGGAGACTAGGGACAATCGTCGCAGGTGCGGCCTTCGCTATGCATACCGGAGCGGGCGCCGGCACGGCTCAGCCCGCGCCCGGCCAATCACTGCGCTGCCCAGCCCTGTACGCCATCGGCGTTCCCGGCACGGGCGAGTCATCGCCTGACGCGAATCCTTCGGACGACCGCGGCATGCTGTCGGCGATCTTCCGACCGATGCTGGCGGCCGAGCCGGAACGGACCAATCGCGCGTACGTTCCCTATGAAGCGGGCTTCGGCGGTGCGGTGCCGGGTGGCCAAGTCCCCTACTCGCAGTCGGTCACCGGCGGCTTGCAGCAACTGCGGGCGATGACAGAATCCGTCATGGAACGTTGCCAGGACACCCGATTGGCTTTTGTCGGGTACTCCCAGGGCGCGCACATCGCCTCCTTGCTCGCCCAGGAAATCGGCCGCGGCGAGTCCCCCGTGCCCGCCGACCGGATCGCGGGCGTCGCCTTGCTCGCCGACCCCACTCGCTACCCCGGCGCACCGCTGTTCCCCGGCACTGCCGGAAGACACGCACCGGATCCCGCGCCCGGCACGGTGTCCGCCGGCCTGGCCGCGCTGCAAGCTCAACCCGCTCCCGCCGCGGGCGGCGGAATCGGACCATTGCGCGACCTCGCCCCCGACTTCGGCGCGCTCACCGGCCGGGTCGCGTCGTTCTGCATCGACGGCGACCTGGTCTGCGACTCCCCCGCGAACTCGCCGATCCTGCACATGATCACCAACATCGCCGGGCAGGCGCTGCTGCCGTTGGACGACCCGCTGACCGCGCTGTCCTCGATTACCGACGCGCTGGCCGCCACCGTCAGCAAAACCGCGACCGACGTGGTCGACAAGGATCTGCAGGGCTTTACCCCCGGCAGCCTCGTCCTGTCCCGCGAAAAATCGCTCAGCGAACGACTCGCCGAAGCCTCCGATCCTCGGTCGGTGATCGACGACCCGACCGGCCAGGCGGCCGCGCTGCGCATCGCTACCATCACGCTGAACACCTTGACCAGCATCGTCGGCGTCGTGCTGCATCCGGAAGACGTCTGCCAGATCGGGGCCATCGGCGCCACGGATCCACTCGCCGGCCTGGCCACCCTCGGCACCAAGATGTTCGCCGCGATGCCCAAACGCTCCGCCGCACCACGGTTCACCCAGGTCCTCACCCAGGCGTTCAATGCCATCGGACGCCTGGTCAGCGACAACATCGAGCTCGC
This sequence comes from Nocardia suismassiliense, assembly GCF_900269665.1. GTDB lineage: Bacteria > Actinomycetota > Actinomycetes > Mycobacteriales > Mycobacteriaceae > Nocardia > Nocardia suismassiliense. The sequence goes on along the minus strand of NZ_LT985361.1, from coordinate 1,958,819 downwards.
CGACACCGAAGTCTGGGGCAGATACCACGACGCGGTAACCCGCCACGGCGCGTATGCCGTCACCGCGGTCGACGCCGAACGCCCCTCGGCGCAATTCATCGCCGACTGGTTCGTAGAACTCGCCCGTGCGCTACCGGTGCCTGCCGAACCCGAACCTGTGCTCGCCCAGCCCGACAGCGTGCTCGTTACCATCCCTGATCCTGAAGTTCGGTCGCCCTCCACCGGTAGCGCGACCAAAACCCCTGCCCCGCAGCGGAAACCGAAGAACCCGGCCATCGAGGTCGGTACCGGTGCGCAGGTGGACACCACTGATCCGTCGCGTGGTCGCATCCGGCCGGAATCCGCAGAGGCGAAGACCAAGCGTCTCACCACAAGTCGGCACCTCGTCTGGGCGTTGCTCCTTTCCGAAAGCGCCTGTCTGCTCTACTCGGGTCGCCGAAGGATCGTCCGTACCGGGTGGGACACCGACTTTCTCCCGGAACGACAGCAGGCAGGTCCGATCGCATAATCGGCGATGCGGACCTGCCTGTTGCCGGATGAATCAGTAACGCGGGGAGATCACTACTCCGACCCGCTCGGCTTGGCCTTGGGCATGTCCCCCTCGACACCCGACTCGGGGCCGAGGAACATATCGAGCCACTTGTCGACAGGTATGCCGCCGAGGCCCAGCTCCGCTCCGCCATTCGGTGGCCGGAGGAAATCCCGCAATGCGGAGTTGAGTGTCGCCGCGAGTTCGGTGTCGACGGCTACCGATTCGTCGCCGGTCTCGCCGCCCTTGCCCTTACCTTCCCCCTCCCCCTTTCCTTTTCCCTTACCCTTTCCCTTGCCTTTTCCGTTGCCTTCCTTGTCATCCATCGCCTTCGGAGCCGCAGCTTCCTCTGCGACGGCGTCGAAGTTCTGCGCCAGAGTGGTCGCGTTCGGCGTGGTACCCGAATCCTGTTGCGGAGCGGCATTTGCCGCGCCGGTGGCAACGGCGAGCGTCGCGGTGACAGCGAACAGCCCGGTCACCGCGGCGATCGCGGTTTTGTGAAACATAGGTAACCCCTTTGTCGTAGCGAATGTGATACCTGCGGCCGACACCTGAACGCCACGTGTCGGCACTACGACATATTCGGATCGACGGCGCGTCTGGATCGGAGAATCAGGGGCGAATTGTCGCTGCGACAGCAGAATTTCCCGATAACGACCAATGAGGCCCGGGGAAACCCCGGGCCTCATCGGACTGTGTACAGCGATAGTGAGCCGCAGGGGCGACCACGACTCACTCTGCGGAACTGTCCCGAACTTCATGGGACTCGACCAGATTACCCACCCGATCCCAATCCCGTGGCGATTCCGGATGGAATGTTCCGCTGACCGTGCCGATCCCAGATAAACGCAACCTTGCATTCGATAAAAAGTGACATGTCGTTGCGCACCACCGCTTCGTCTGCACAGGTAACGCGAAGTCGAATCACCGCTCCGGCTCGCACGTTTCCACGCAGCGGTACGAATGTGGGCGGTCCCGATCAGCGTTATGTCCGGCCGGGGTCGTGCCCGGCCAGCTTGTCGTAGGCGGCACAGGCGGCGAGCAGGGCTTGGTGGGTGTCGACCTGGTGGGGCAGGTCGTCGCCGGCGCTGAGGTCGCGCCAGTCGACCCAGGCGCGGGCCAGTTCGTCGACGGCCTTGCCGACACCGTCGACGCCGGGCGCCGCGGCGGCGATTCCCTCGATCAGGTAGCGGCGCAGGGTGCGCGCGGCGCGTTCGATCCCGGGGCCGTTCACCCGACGCGCGGTGGGCGGGCTCGCCTCGAGCGCGGCGCGATGGCGGTGGATCCACTCGTCCACCGCGGCGAGCAGGCAGGCGGCGCGCAGGATCGGCGCGGCCGGATGTCGTTCGGGGACAACGTCATGCATCGCGTCCAGCAGTTCGCGGGCGGTGGGGAGGGCGGGCGTTGGTCGCTCTCCCTGGGACGGCTCGGGCATGGTTCCGACTCCAGCTACTCGGCGTTCGGCAAACGAGCTGAGGCACGTGACGGCTCGGCACGACCGGCGACCAGGACGCGGTCGACGCGATCTGCCGGGTGGATCCTCTTGCTTGCCTAAAGAATCGCAGTCCGGGTGGTGCGCCGTCTTGGGCTGGGCACCAAGGACGGGTCCGTAACTTGTTCTCCGACACAGCCATTCGATATGCCGATCAGCCTGGTGGGTTCCCCCGTCGAGGTGGCGACCCGATCCAGGCCCAGGACCGCCGGGCGACTCGTCGGGCCGCCGCGGCGTAGAGCTGTGCGAATCGCCGTCCAGTGGGCTGCCCAACTGCCTCCGGCGTGTCGGCAAGCGGGAGGCAACCAGCGTTGGATAATTCGGGATGTGGCATTGGTGACGATGCGTCGCAGGTCCGCGCTGGCCTTGGCGGCAGGCCTGCCGCTCAGCCTGCTGGCACTGAAGCACGCCGCGGCCACCGGGCCGGTGGTGCGGTACACGATGACCGCGTTCACCCATTCCAGCGAAACCGATTTGTACGTCTACGAATCGACCGACGCGACGAACTTCCAGCTACTGCGCGGCCCCGCCTACCGTCCGCCGACCGGCCTGCTGCGCGACCCGTCCCTCTTCCGCCACGTCGACGGCGCCTATTACCTCACCTACACCACCGCATGGGAGGGCCGCACGATCGGCTTCGCGCGCAGCGACGACCGCGTCAACTGGACGCACATGTACGACTACGAGGTGGCGGACCCGAGCGTCACGTCGACCTGGGCGCCGGAATGGCTGGTCGACGCGCAGGGGAACGTCAACGTGATCGTGTCGCTGTCGGACGGGTGCCGATTCACGCCGCATCTGATGAGGGCGGATAACCCGGAACTGAGCTGGTGGGGTCCGCTCACGCCGCTGGCCGGGCTGGGTCCGCCCGCCGGCTACCGGACCCCCGTCGATCGCCCCACCTGCGACCACTTCGGCTACGGCTACATCGACACCACCGTGGTGCACCACTACGGCCGCTACTTCGCGTTCACCAAGAACGAGACCAGCAAACTCGTCGAACTCGCCGTCGCCGCCGACCCGGCCGGCCCGTATGTGTTTGTCGCCACCGGAGATTGGGCGCGCTGGGGCGCGCCGCGCGAAGGCCAGTGCGTCATCCCACTCCCCGGCGGCGGCTGGCGCATCTTCTTCGACGACTACAACCAGGACCACCCCCGGTACTTCTACAGCGACAGCCGCGACGATTTCCGAACCTGGTCCGAGCCAACCGAACTCCCCCACCTGTCCGGCACCGTCCGCCACTTCACCGTGCTGCCCGAGACCAGCTTGTAGACACAGCTCGGCGCTGACCGCCGACCGGCAGATTGCCCGAACATAACCAAAGAGGCCAAACCGGCCCAGGAATGACCTGAATTAGGGTTACGGTGAACCGCGTCACCGACGAGACTTGTAGCTGCATCCGGCGCCGGGCGCTTTGCTCCCTTATCTCGGGTACGCGCAGAACGACCGGCCTCACCCAGAGGATATGGCTGGTCGCTGGTGCCGGATGCACCTCGACCGTCGCTAGGGAAGGCCTACCTTGCCCACGCAACCGGAACACCGATCGATGGGGGACACGCGGTTTCGCGCGTGCGCTATGCCGCAGAGTCTGTGCAGTGAGGCACGAGCCGGTCGCATTTGCCAGCCGCATGCACCAGGCCGCGCCGGCCGCGTCACGTGACCGTGCAGACCGCCGACGGACCGAGGCCATGGGCGATGTGCGGCGAAGGCGGCCGGCGGCCGCTCCTGCCGGACTGGCACGAACTGTCCGCCGCATTGCGACTACAAACCGGGGACCGTCCGGGCGACCACCTGGTCATTCAACTGGCTCGGGCGTTGGCGCAGTTGCATCACACCCGCCGCGCACAGCCGGACCGTTTGGTGGAAATCGACTGCCGCCGTGGCGAAGTCGTCACCGTGATCGATGATTGGGTGGCCAAGCAGGTCCCGCCGCGGCGCACGGACGACCAGCAGGCCGAGTCCCTCGGCAGCACCATCGACCGGATGGCCGCCGCCCAGATCCTCGCCGACCACCTGTTGATGACCGCCGAGAACGTGCCCGAACAGCGCGTGCACGCGGCGTGGTCCCGGCTCGCCGCGCTCGCCAACCAGTGGACCGATCTCGCGCACGACATCGAGACGCGCCGACCACGATCGATCGGGCATCGCTGAGTTGTGGTGCGGGCGCCGGTCTCGGCGTTATGTGGGAATGGTCCAGAGATAAGCCGATATCGGCGGCAGTTCCGTGGTGTCTACGAGGGGGTCGACGCGTAGTAGGCCGATGAATTCTTCGACCGACGTATAGCGCGCCAAAATGTCCTCCAGCAAGCGGCGCGCGGCTTCCTCCGGTTTCATGAGCCGGTTATGCCCACGGGTCCGAAATACAAACTGACCAACAGGTTTCTTTGGTGCTCGATAGTTCGCTGATCGCCGATCCGTCCATTACGGCCTCCACGTGTGGGGTCACTGCTGATCGGATGTGCCGAACGACTGCTGGAGAGATTCGCCGAAACGCGGCTTACTCAGATTACCTATCGGACGCACCTCCGGCCGCAACCACGCAGTGTGCGTCGCGTAATCGAATGCGCCGCGCCCCGATACGCCGGGCAGCAGAATGAGCACTATGACTGCCTTGGATCAGGAAGCCCTCGACTGGCTCGTCCAGTTCGGGGCACAGGCCCGCAGCGACGAGCAGACCCAGCAGCTGGTCGACCTGGTCGACGGCCGGATCAACGAGGTCAACGCGCAACTGCCCGGCGACGCCGAACTCGCCGAGCAGTTGCATGCCGCGACCCGCTCGCACTGGCGCAGCTTCCTGGCCATGGTGAGCCGGGAGGTGTTCGAGGTGCATCCGCCCGCCGAGGTACTCGCGCTGTCGCGCACGGTCGCGCGGCGCGGGTTCGGCATCGACGTGGTGATGCGCACCTATCGAGTCGGGCAGGCCATGCTCTGGCAGTACATCACCGACTTCCTGAACAAGGCGATCGAGGACGACCAGCTCCGCAGCGCCGTGCTGCTGCTGTTCTGGGATCGCGTGCTCGAATGGACCGACACCTGCGTGGAGGCCTCGGTCGCGGTGTACACCGACGAACGCGAGCAGTGGCAGCGCGGCGCGCTGGCCCGGCGGTTCGGGCTCGCGGGTGCGCTGCTGCGCGGCGACGCGGTCGACGTCGATCAGGCCGAGACCCAGCTCGGCCACTCGCTGCGCCGCTACCAAACCGCGCTGGTGCTGTGGACCGACGAGTCGCTGGCCACCCCGGACCCGGTGCGCACCTTGGAGAAGTTCGGCAACGACATCGCCACCCTGCTCGACGCGCCGCGACCGCTGATGCTGTCGTCCGGGGTGCGCGGCATGTGGGCGTGGCTCGCCACGGCGGGCGTGCCGGACCTCACCGCCCTGCCCGCGGCCGAGCAACCCGGTCTGCACGTCGCCGTCGGAACATCGGCCCCGGATATCGCCGGGTTCCGGCAGAGTCATCGCGAGGCCATCGCCGCACAGCGGGTGGCGATCGCCACCGATTACGCCGCAACGGTGATCCGCTACAGCGACGTCGAATTGGTCTGCCTCACCACCGGTGACGGCAGCGTCGAGGCGATGCGTGCCATGGCGACAAGGGAATTGGGCGCGCTGATGAACACCGACGAGACCACCGCCCGGTTGCGCGAAACACTGCTGGCCTACCTGGCCTGCGGCCGCAATGCCCCCGCCGCCGCTCAACAATTGAACGTCCATCCCAACACCGTCCGCTACCGCATCAACCAATCCGAGGAATTGCTGGGGCATTCCGTCGAAGAGCGGGCCACCTATATCGAATTGGCGCTGCGCTGCGCACAAACCTATGGCGACAGAATCCTGACGCCCCAGCCGGACCGCGCGATCGCCTAGACCACGCAGACCGCCGAACACCCCATGAATGAGGCAGCTCATCGCCGGTCGGCGGCATCGGCGAGAAAGTCTTGGATCAACGCGGTGACAACGGCGGGTTGCTCCAGAACACAGCAGTGCCCGGCATTTTCGATGATCTCGAACCGCGCCTTGGGAATCAGCTCCGCGAGCCGCGACGCCGCCGCAATCGGCGTCACCACGTCGTCGCCGCCGACCGCGACCAGGGTCGGCGCGGTGATGGCGGTGACCTCGCGATCGGCCGGAGCGCGACCGATCACGCCGAGCATCGCTTTGCGGGTGCCTACGCTGTCGACCCGGTCGAGCCGTTCGGCCCACTCGGCGACGGTGTCCGCGGCGGCCGGATCGGCCAGGAACGCAGGCCCGAACAGCAGCCGTGCGAGCTTGCCGCGCACCGCCTCGACGCCGAGAAAGCGCACCGCCCAGGCGAGCCGGGTGTACCTGCCGATCCTGGTCGGATCCTCGGGCTCGGCGCTGGTGTCCAGCAGGGTCAGTGACCGCAGCAGCTCGCCGTGCCGGGCGGCGACCCGCTGGCCGACGAAACCGCCCATGCCGATACCGACCCAGTGCACCGGCGCGAGACGCAGTGCGCGGATCAGCCCGACGGCGTCCGTGGTCAGCGTGTCCATGTCGTAGCCGTCCATGGTCGGCTGCGTGCCGCCTTGGCCGCGCCAATCGATCGCGATGCAGCGGTAGTGCTGGCGCAGGGCGTCGATCTGTGCGCGAAACATCCAGCCGCCGAACAGCAGACTGTGCCCGAAAACGATGACGGGACTGTCGGATCGGCCGTTCGGGTCGCCCGTGTCGGTATAACCGATCGGTACGCCGTGCACATCGATCGTGCGAATGATGGTGGACAGCATCGGCACGTCCAGCTCCTCGGGAATGGCATCGACCGAAACCGGGATAACGCACCTACGAGTCTGGCAGCGGGGGCGCTGCCGTCTCTTGGCACAGCCACCAAGGTTGTCGCCGTAGGTTGTCATCCAGCACAACCCAGCGCTGCCCGGTCGGTCGCCACGCGGACAACATCCCGGCAGCTCGAGGCGTACTCCTCGCACAGCGAATCTCGAAATTGTGCAATGTGCATAGCCCAGCGGTCAGTGAATTAGAACTTTGCCTCTGGACCTATAACTCGGTTTAGCATTTGCTGTTACTTAGCCTTACAGAAATTCTGGTGGGTCAAGCGCGGCGCGCCGTTCACCGGCGCGCGGTCGTGGCCGGAATACTTTCTCCGCCCGACAGATCCCTTCATCGGATCTCATCAGCACCGCTCACCAGCGAAAGAAGCCGCAATGAATACCGTTATCCCGGGCCGGCTCGGGCGATTCCTCACTGCGGTTCTCGTCGCCCTCCTCGCGACCTCCGTGCAGGTTGCTGTCGGAATACCAGCAATGGCCGCACCGGCCGAACAAAACCCTGTCGCGCAGCAGGTTCCGGTACAACCGCCGCTGCCGTTCCCCATTCCACCGTCCCCGCCGGAACTCGATCCCGCGTTCTACGCACCCCCGGCCGAGGTCGTGGCGTCGAAGCAGCCCGGCGAGATCATCGCGGCGCGCGCGGTGCATCTCGCGTTCTACTCGACCATTCCGTTCAACATCGACGCGTGGCAGTTGTCCTACCGGTCGACCAACACCCGGGATGAACCGATCGCCGCGGTCACCACGCTGATGAAGCCGCGCGGCGACAACGGCGGCGTGCCGCGCCCGCTGCTGTCCTACCAGTTCCCGCAGGACTCGAACGCCCAGTACTGCGCGCCATCGTATGTGCTGCAACAGGCTTCGGTGCCGGGCAACATCACCGGCCAGTTCGACATCCCGTTCGAGTTCGTGCTTCCGCTGACCGGGCTCGGGGCGGGCTGGGCGGTGGCGATGCCGGATCACGAGGGCCCGAACTCCGCCTTCGCCGCCGGTCCGCTCGGCGCCCGGATCACCCTCGACGGCATCCGGGCCGCGGAGAACTTCGAGCCGATGGGCCTCGGACCGCAGACCAAGGTCGGCCTCGCCGGGTACTCCGGCGGCGCGATCACCACCGGGCACACCGCCGAACTGGCGGCGTCCTATGCCCCGGAGCTCAATATCGTCGGGGCGTCGGAAGGTGGCGTCCCCGCCGACATCAAGGCGATGTACCAGATGGCCAGCGGGAATCTCGGCTCGGGACTGATCTTTTCGGGGCTGCTCGGCGTCGAGCGGGAGTATCCCGAGCTGGCCGCGTACAACGCCCAGCACATGAACGCGTTCGGCAAAGCCTTGGCTCCGGTCAAGAACTCGCTGTGCCTGTACTCCGCCGCGATCCTGCCGTTCATGAATCTCGAAAGCGGGCTTTACGATTCACCGAACGCGTTGAACGATCCCGTGCCCACCAAGGTGTTCGACGCGCTCCGCATGGGTCATGCGGTTCCCGACATGCCGATGTTCATCTTCAACTCCAACCCCGACTGGATCGCGCCGGTCGGTCCGGTGAACGCGCTCGTCGACCAGTACTGCCGTGACCCGAAGGCCCAGGTGCAGTACACCCGCGACCACTTCAGTGAACACATCACGCTCGAAATCGACAGCCTCGCACGGGTATTGCTGTGGCTGAAGGAACGCTTCGACGGCGTCCCCGCGCAGCCCGGCTGCGCCATCCACGACGAGGGCTCCATGGCCTTGGATCCCGCGAGCTGGCCGATCTGGCTGCAGGGTGCGGGCACGCTGCTCGCCGGCCTGGTGCAGCAGCCCATCGGCAGCCGGTAGCCCGCGTCAGAAGAGGGTCATCGGGTCGGTGGGCGCCGGTTCGGGCAGCGGTGCGAGCTCGGGCAGCTCGGCGCGCACCGCCTCGTGGAAGCGGCGCGCGAGCGGTACGCCCTCGGCATTGTCCGGGGTGTGGATGAAGACGGTCGGCGATCGGCCCTCGCGCAGCCACTCGACGACCGTGCCGATCCACGGCTGCCAGCCGTCGACCGTGCGCTCGGTCGAGTCGCGGCCGTGATAGCGGACGATCGGGAATTCGGTGAGGGCGCGGGTCCGGCGCGGCACCCTCGGCTTCTTCGACCACGCTTCCTGCTCGGCGGCGGTGACCGGTAGTCCGTCGAAAAGTGTTGTGGTGTCGAAGGGTATCCACTCGGCGCCGACCCGGGCGAGCACGCTTTCCAGCTGCCGGGCGGCTTGCTCGTTCTCGAAGAACGCGCGATGCCGGACCTCGACCGCCGAGCGGTACTGCTGCGGCAGCCTGCGCAGAAACAGCGCGAGCGGGCCGAGATCGTTCGGGCCGAACGAGGCGGGCAACTGCACCCACAGGGCGTGCGCGCGCGGGCCGAGCGGTTCGATCGCCGACAGAAACGCGCGCATCTCCTCGTCGACCCCGGTCAGCCTGCGCTCATGGGTGATCGATCGGTGCAGTTTCACCACGAACCGGAACTCGGGCGCGGTCTGCGCGGCCCACGACTCCACCGTGCGGCGCGCCGGTATCGCGTAGAAGGTGGTGTTGCCCTCGACCGCGTTGCACCGGTCGGCGTAGGCGGCCAGCCGATCCCCCGAAGACGGTTGCCATTCCTGCCATGACGGGTGCGTCCACATCGCACAGCCCACGTGAAGCCGCATGCCAGCGACGGTAGTACAGCGCCGTCGTGCCCCTCGACCGCACTCCGTCGCGCCGGGCGGCGGCAGCACCGCACCACTGCCCGGGCCCGCACGGGGCTCGGCCAGTTGTTTTCCGGCGGCCGAGTTCGGCCGACGACGGAATGTGACGTTGTACCGAGTGGAAGCGGAATTCGGGCGAATATCCGTTCGGGTGCTTACAGTTTGAGTAACGCAGTAGCGGGCATCCGGCGTACGCGGGGATGCCCGCGTAATGTACCGACTCCGAGGAGATCGTCCGACCGTGGTTCGTTCAGACAAGTTCAGAGCTTCGCAGAAAGTATCCACGCATAAGACTGCCCGATCGGGTCCCGCCGTCGTGTGGCCAGACCCGAGCCCACTCGCCTCCTGGTGGCAGCAGGTGATGCAATCCGGGTCCGGCGAGCGCGCGAGCGCCTTCGAGGTCGCGCGATGAGCGACGGCGAGAACTGGGTGCACGGCACCGTCCGGTGGTTCGACACCGCCAAAGGATTCGGCTTCCTCGAATCCCCCGAATACCCGAACGGGGTCTTTGTGGAGTATTCCAGCATCGACTCCCCCGGCTTCAAAACCCTCTCCGCGGGCCAGCCCGTAGTTTTCACCTGCGAGCTGCGCCCGCGCGGCGTCGAGGCCACCGCGGTACGCCCGATGGCATTGTTATCCACCGCTGCGGCGTAAACCCGCACAGCCCTTGATGTCTCGCACACCCCACGGTCGTGGTGTGCGACGCATCAACCGAACGCGAGCGCTTCGGTCCCGCCGGGCCCGAAACGGCCCGAGCCCCCGCATCTCTCAAGGAGATGCGGGGGCTCGCGTCATGTCCGGCGTCAGGCGTGCGGCGGCGCGACCTCCCCGACAGCAGACCCGGAGCCATCCTCGGCTCTACTGAATACCGGCTGATGATGTACGTCACTGCTCTCGGCAGGCGTATACACCTGAATGGGAATGGTGTCATGGCTGAACAGCCCGGACCCTTGCCCGCTTTCCTGACTCATCCGTCGAGCCTCCTCCGATCGGCCGCGAATAGCCAATCCCCTCTATTGAACCTTGTCCGCGGCGCAGATCGCGCATGATCCCGCTCGAACTGGGATGTTGTCGTGTCCGGAACGTCGCGATTCCGCGCGGCCATACCCCGTTGTTCCGGCGGCCGTCCGCTGTTGACCTGGTGGTATCGGAAGCGCTGGTAGCGTCGAACCAAGAATCTCGTCGGCCTTCCGCATCGGCCGGCCTTCGAGCTCGGTTCCGCTGAGCAACGCCGATCGCTCCCCGTGTCGGCGGCCCGACCGGGCTTCCCCGCGGCTGCGCAGCCGCTCCATCCGAAGAGGACCCATGGCCATCACCGACATTGCTGTGTACGCGCACCTGAGCAAGGAAGACATCGAGGCGCTCGGTACCGAACTCGACGCGATCCATCGTGACGTCAGTGAATCGCTCGGCGGCCGCGACGCGGCCTACATCCGGCGCACCATCCGGTTCCAGCGCGCCCTGGACACCGTCGCCCGACTGATCATCGCGGCGAACCGGAACAAGGCGGGCTGGCTGCTCGGCACGGCGGCGCTGGCCGCGGCCAAGAGCATCGAGAACATGGAGATCGGGCACAACGTCTCGCACGGCCAGTGGGATTGGATGAACGACCCGGAGATCCACTCCACCAGCTGGGAGTGGGACATGGTCGGGCTGTCCACCCAGTGGAAGTACTCGCACAACTTCCGCCACCACCTCTACACCAACGTGCTGGACATGGACGACGACATCGGCTTCGGCGTGATGCGGGTGACCAGGGACCAGCCATGGGAGCCCAGCCATCTCTTCCAGCCGCTGCAGAATCTGCTGCTGGCCACCACCTTCGAGTGGGGCATCGGCCTGCACGGGCTGTACGCGGACCGGGACCGTTTCGAGACCAAGGCCGAAAAGTCCGCTGTGACAAAGGCTTTTCTGAAGAAGATCTCCCGTCAGGCGCTCAAGGACTACGTGCTCTTCCCCGCGCTGAGCGGAAAGCGCTGGCGCCGTGCACTGACGGCCAACGTCACCGCCAACGTCGTGCGCAATGCCTGGGCCTATGTGGTCATCTTCTGCGGCCACTTCCCCGACGGCGCGGAGAAGTTCACCCCCGCCGCGCTGGAAGACGAGACCAAATCCGAGTGGTACCTGCGCCAGATGCTCGGCACCGCGAACTTCGACGCAGGCCCGACCCTGGCCTTCGCCAGCGGAAACCTGTGTTACCAAATCGAACACCACCTCTTCCCTGACCTGCCCAGCAACCGCTACGCCGAGATCGCTGTCCGGGTTCGCGCGCTCTGCGACAAATACGACCTGCCCTACACCAGCGGTTCGTTGCTGCGCCAGTACCTGCTGACCATGCGGACCATCCACAAGCTCGCCGTCCCGGATCGCTTCCTGATCGCCACGTCGGACGACGCGCCGGAGACCGCCTCGGAGCGCAAGTTCCAAACCGGAACCACCTTCGCCGTCCCGGAAATCTCCGGTGTGACAACAGGTTTGCGCACCGCCCTGCACAACGGTCGCGTCCGGCTGGAGCTGGAGGCCGGGCTCAAAGGTGGCCGCCTGCGCCGGACCGCCGCCCGGGTCCGTTCGAATATCGCGGGGTCGCTGCGCGCTCCGGTTGCCGGCACCGGATAGGTAACACGGTCAGGGCATCTTCCCTCGCCACGTAGCTTGGCGCGGAGCCGATCTCTCTCTGACAACGCACCGCTCGATGACGAAGCGCGTCAGGCTCCCTGCCGATGTCGTTTCGAGCGCAACCAGCCGAAGGTCAATTGCACTGCGCGCTGCCAGTTCTCGTACTCGTCCGCGCGGTGCACCGGATCCATCTGCGGCATCCATTGCGCGGCAAGGCGCCAGTTGTTGCGCAGGCCCTCCAGGTCCGGCCAGTAGCCGACGGCGAGCCCGGCGGCGTAAGCCGCACCGAGCGAGACGGTTTCGGCGTTGAACGGGCGCATGACGGGCACGTCGAGGACGTCGGCGACGATCTGCATGAGCAGGTTGTCCGACGTCATGCCGCCGTCGACGCGCAGTGCGCGGGCCTGTAAACCGGAGTCGGCGTTCATCGCGTCGACCACCTCGCGGGTCTGCCATGCGGTCGCCTCCAGGACCGCACGGGCGATGTGGCCCTTGGTGATATAGGATGTCAGGCCGGCGATCAGGCCGCGCGCGTCACTGCGCCAGTGCGGCGCGTAGAGACCGGAGAACGCGGGCACGATGTAGCAGCCGCCGTTGTCTTGCACTGTGCGAGCGAGGGTTTCGATCTCCGGTGCGCTGGTGACCAGGCCGATGTTGTCGCGCACCCACTGCACCAGCGAGCCGGTCACCGCGATCGGCCCCTCCAGCGCGTACACCGGCTGCTCGTCGCCGATCTGGTAGCCGATGGTGGTGAGCAGGCCGTGCGAGGACTGCACCAGTTCGCGGCCGGTGTTCATCATGAGGAAGCCGCCGGTGCCGTACGTGCACTTGGTTTCCCCACGCGCGAAGCAGGTTTGGCCGAACAGCGCGGCGTGCTGGTCGCCCAGCGCGGCGGCGATCGGGATACCGGGCACCACCCGGCGGGTCGTGCCGTACGACGCCGTCGACGGCTGGATGCGCGGCAGCATGGCCGCGGGGATCTCGAAGAAGCTCAGCAGCTCCGCGTCCCAGGTCAGCGTGGTGAGATTCATCAGCAGCGTGCGGCTGGCATTGGTGACATCGGTCAGATGCAGGCCGCCGTCGACGCCGCCGGTCAGATTCCAGATCAGCCAGGTTTCCATGGTGCCGAACAGCACCTCGCCGCGTTCGGCCCGATCCCGCAGGCCCGGAATGGTATCCAGCAGCCAGCGCAGCCGGGGCGCGGCGAAGTAGGTGGCCAGCGGCAACCCGCATATCTCTCGAATACGTTGCGCGCCAGGCTTTTCCGCGAAGTCACGGACCAATTCCTCGGTGCGCGTGTCCTGCCAGACGATGGCCCGCCGGATCGGCGTGCCGGTGCGGCGATCCCACACCACCGTGGTCTCCCGCTGGTTCGCGATGCCGAGGGCGGCAACCTGATCCGCGGTGATACCGGAGTCGCGCAGCGCCTGCGGCACGATCCGGTCGACATTGCGCCAGATCTCCATCGCGTCCTGCTCGACCCAGCCCGGCCGCGGATAGTGCTGCTGATGCTCGCGCTGTGCCACACCGACCAGGCGTGCGCGCTGATCGAACAGGATGCACCTGGTGGAGGTGGTGCCCTGGTCGATCGCGAGCACAAACCGCTGCGTCATCCGTGTCCTCTCGTGCCATATATAGCTGTGTCAGTGTCCGGCGCCGAGGTCCCGCGAGACCGCGTGCGCGGCGTCGCGCACCAGGCCGATCAGCGCGGGACGGTGCCGTAATTGCGGGTCGCAGAGCCGGTCGACCGGTCCGCTGATGCCGATGGCGCCCACCACGAGTCCGCCGTGCGCACGGATGGGTGCCGCGATGCCCGCTTCGCCGGGCCGGAATTCCTCGGTGTCCCCAGCCCAGCCTGCCTGCCGCACCGCGGCGAGAGCTCGATTGAGTGCGGGGCGGTCGACGATGGTGCGGCGGGTGAGCGAGGGCAGCTCGCCCGCGCGCACCGTGGCCGCGAGTTCCGCGTCGAAGGCCAGCAGCACCTTGCCGAGCGCGGTCGCGTGCGGCGGCAGCAGTTCACCGAGTTCGAGTGCCTGTTCGGTGTTGTCCGGACGGAAGACGTGGTGCACGACCACCACGCTGCCGTCTACCGGCGCGCCGATGCGCACCGCCTCGCCGGTGCGTGCTGCCAGCGCGTCGGCCCAGTTGATCGCCCGCGAGCGCAGCTCGTTGGCATCGAGATAACTGGTACCGAGGTGCAGCAGGGCCGCGCCCAGCTGGTACTTGCCGGTCGCCGCGTCCTGTTCGACGAACCCCACACCTTGCAGGGTGCGCAGGATGCCGTGCGCGGTGGGTTTGGCAAGGTCGAGCGCGCCGGCGATCTCGCCGACGCCCAGGCGGCCCGCGCCGCGGGCGAGCAGCCGCAGAATGGCCGCCGCTCGTTCGATCGATTGGATCGGACCGGGCATGAACCGAAACCTAACCTCTCGATTCGACAATGTCGAACATGTGGTGAACGGCGAGCAACACACCCGGCGCGCCGGTGTGACGTGCGTCATGTCGACGCCCTCGGGCGCCCGACAGTAGCGGCAGCGGCCCCCCACAACCACCCCGGCCGTTCAGCATTGTCGAACGTGCCCTATGTCCGGTTCCTCGATCCGGTCGTAACGTCGAGGTCCGCAGGGTCGCATGAGCGGCCGCAGGGCGAACGGAGACTCAACGGTGAACTTCGGCTCGATCTTCCTGAGTGAAGCACTCGGCACGGGAATGCTGGTGCTACTCGGCGTCGGCGTGGTCGCGAATGTGTTGCTGACCAAATCCAAGGGATTCGACGGTGGCTGGTTACTGATCAACTTCGGCTGGGGTTTCGGCGTGCTCGCCGGGGTGTATGTCGCCTATAAAACCGGCGGCCACCTCAATCCCGCCTACACCATCGGCGTCCTCTTCAGCGGCGCCGATCAATACGGCCCCGACATCGACATCACTGTCGCCACCACCATCGCCTACATCACCGGCCAGCTGGTCGGCGCGTTCATCGGCGCGAATCTGGCCTATGTGGCCTACAAGCGGCACTTCGACGAGGAGACCGACGAGGCGAAGAAGCTGGGTGTGTTCGCCACCGGTCCCGCGATCCGCGGGCTGCGCTGGAACTTCGCCACCGAGGTGATCGCCACCTTCGCGCTCGTCCTGGTGCTGCTGTCCATCGGTCACACCGCGACCGGCCTCGGCCCGCTCGCGGCGGCGTTGCTGGTGGTCGGTATCGGCGCCTCGCTCGGCGGGCCGACGGGGTACGCCATCAATCCGGCTCGTGATCTCGGGCCTCGGCTTGCGCATGCGCTGCTGCCGGTAAGTAAGGGTGTGGCCGCCGCGCCGGTTCGTGAGCCCGCGGGTGCGGGTGTCGGCGGTTCTTCCGCCGAACGACTTCCCCAACACACCGGGTCGCCCGGGCCCAATCGCAAGAGGTCCGACTGGAGCTACGCCTGGGTCCCGATCCTCGGTCCGCTGGCGGGCGGCGTGCTCGCCGGGCTGGCCTCTCAGGTCCTTTTCTGAATCACCTTTTCTCTCTGTAGTTTTTCTTCGAAAGGACCACGATGAGCCAGTATGTCGGCGCCATCGACCAGGGCACCACGAGCACGCGCTTCATGGTGTTCGATCACAACGGCAACGAGATCGCTCGCCACCAGCTAGAGCACCAGCAGATCCTGCCGCGTGCGGGCTGGGTGGAGCACGATCCGACCGAGATCTGGGAACGCACCCGGGCGGTCATCCAGAGCACCCTCACCAAGGCCGATCTCGACGCGAGCGACCTGGCCGCGGTCGGCGTCACCAACCAGCGCGAAACCACCGTGGTGTGGAGCCGCCGGACCGGGCGGCCCTACTGCAACGCCATCGTCTGGCAGGACACCCGCACCGACCGCATCGCCGCCGAACTCGAGCGCGCCGGCCATGGCGACACCATTCGGCACAAGGCCGGATTGCCGCCTGCCACTTACTTTTCCGGCGGCAAGCTGCGCTGGATTCTGGACAACGTGCCCGGCGTCGCCGAGGCGGCCGAGCGCGGCGAGGCGATCTTCGGGACCACCGACAGCTGGCTGCTGTGGAACCTGACCGGCGGGGTCGACGGCGGGGTGCACGTCACCGACCCGACCAACGCCAGCCGCACCATGCTGATGAACCTGGAAACCTCCGACTGGGACGACGAACTGCTGTCCATCTTCAACATTCCACGGTCCATGCTGCCGGCCATCGCGCCGTCGTCGAACCCCGAACTGTTCGGAAAGACCAGGGCCGACGGGCCTTTCGGCGGTGAGGTGCCGCTGGCCGGTGTGCTCGGCGACCAGCAGGCGGCCACGGTCGGCCAGGTGTGTTTCCGGCCCGGCGAGGCGAAGAACACCTACGGCACCGGAAACTTCTTGCTGCTCAACACCGGTACCGAGATCGTGCGCTCGCAGCACGGGCTGCTCACCACGGTCGCTTACCAGTTCGGCGACGACAAGCCGGTGTACGCGCTCGAAGGTTCGATCGCGGTGACCGGTTCGGCGGTGCAGTGGCTGCGCGATCAGCTCGGCATCATTTCCGGTGCGTCGCAAAGCGAATCGCTGGCCAGGCAGGTCGACGACAACGGTGGCGTGTACTTCGTGCCCGCCTTCTCCGGACTGTTCGCGCCCTACTGGCGCTCCGACGCGCGCGGCGCCATCGTCGGGCTGTCCCGTTTCAGCACCAACGCCCACCTGGCGCGGGCGACGCTGGAATCCATTTGCTACCAGACCCGCGACGTGGTCGAGGCCATGCAGGCCGACTCCGGCGTGCAGCTCGACGTGCTGCGGGTGGACGGCGGCGTCACCGCCAACGAGCTGTGCATGCAGCTGCAGGCCGACTTCCTCGGTGTGCCGGTGTCGCGACCGGTGGTCGCCGAAACCACCGCGCTCGGCGCCGCCTACGCGGCCGGGCTCGCCGTCGGATTCTGGAGCAACACCGACGAACTCGTGCAGAACTGGCACGAAGACAAACGCTGGAACCCCACCGGAACCGAGGAGCAGCGCGCACGCGGCTACGCCCGCTGGCAAAAGGCCGTGTCGCGCACCCTCGACTGGATAGACGTAGACGACTGAGTCGCCGACGCGAATATCACTGGAAATAGGAGAGATTCATGTCAGCACGATTAGACCCCAGCTACCGCGCCACCGCGGTCGAGGCACTAGGCGACAACGAGATCGATGTGCTGGTGATCGGCGGCGGCGTGGTCGGCGCGGGCGCGGCACTGGATGCGGCCGCACGCGGCTTGAGCGTCACCTTGGTGGAAGCCAGGGACTTCGCGGCAGGCACGTCGAGCCGCTCCAGCAAGCTCATCCACGGCGGGCTGCGGTATCTCGAACAGCTCGACTTCTGGCTGGTGCGTGAGGCTTTGAAGGAACGCGGTCTGCTGCTGAACAAGCTGGCGCCGCACCTGGTGCGCCCGGTGTCGTTCCTGCTGCCGCTGCAGCACCGGGTCTGGGAGCGCGCGTACATCGGTGCGGGCGTCGCCCTGTACGACACCATCGGTGGCGCGCGGGCGCTGCCGATGCACCGGCACCTGACCCGCACGCGCGCACTGGAATTGGCGCCCGCGCTGCGCGAGGACTCGATGACCGGGGCCATCCGCTACTTCGATGCCCAGGTCGACGACGCGCGGCACACCATGACGATCGCCCGCACCGCGGCCCAGCACGGCGCGACCGTGCTCACCCGCACCAAGGTCACCGGGCTGCTGCGCGACGGTGAGCGGGTGATCGGCGCGCAGGTCACCGATCTGGAGACCGGACGCGAGCACACCGTGCGGGCCCGCCGGGTGATCAGCGCGACCGGCGTCTGGACCGACGAGATGAACCGGATGACCGGCGTCGAATTCCCGTTCCACGTGCGCACTTCCAAGGGCGTGCACATCCTGGTGCCGCGCGAGCGGCTCGACCTGGACACCGGGCTGATCATGCGCACCGAGAAGAGCGTGCTGTTCGTGATCCCGTGGCACCAGCACTGGATCATCGGCACCACGGACACGGATTGGTCGCTGGACAAGGATCATCCGGCCGCGAGCAACGCCGACGTGCAGTACATCCTCGATCACGTCAACGCGGTACTGCGGGATCCACTGACCCGCGACGACATCGTCGGCACCTACGCCGGGTTGCGTCCGCTGGTCTCCGGCGCGTCCAGCGACACCGCGAAGCTGTCGCGCGAACACGCGGTGGCGGAACCGGTTCCGGGTCTGTTCGTGATCGCGGGCGGCAAGTACACCACCTACCGGGTGATGGCGGCCGACGTAGTGGATGCCGCCGTGCAGGGCCTCGGTCGCGCGGTCGCCCCGTCGGTGACCGAGAAGCTGCCGCTGCTCGGCGCGGTCGGCTACCAGGAGATGGCCGCCGATCTCGACAGCCTCGCGCAGCGCAGCGGGCTGCCGAAGGCGACCGTGGAGCATCTGCTCGGGCGCTACGGCTCCGCCGTGCACGACCTGTTCGAGCTGATCGCCGAGGATCCCGCGCTGGGCGAGCCGCTGGCGGGCGCCGAGGAGTACCTCGCCGCCGAGGTCGTCTACGCGGTAACCCACGAGGGCGCACTGCATCTCGACGATGTGCTGACCCGGCGTACCCGCATCTCCATCGAGGCGTCGGACCGCGGTCTGCTCGCCGCGCCGGAAGTGGCCTTCCTGATCGGCGCCCGGCTGGGCTGGGATGCCGCCGACGCCGAGCGTGAGCTCAGCCGCTACCGGGACCGGGTCGAGGCGGAGCTGGCCGCCTACCAGGCCGCCGACGACGAGGCCGCGAACGCCGCACGTTTGGTGGCCGTCGCCTGACATCGCGACGCCCGGTGAGCTCCTGTTCCAGGCCTGATGTTTCGGCCGCGGATCGAGCTCACCGGGTAACCGGCGGCACCGAATTCCCGGCACGAGCCGTTGACCTCAACCCTTGTTCAGGGTGGATCATCGAGGTATGACTCGTCCTGCCGATTTCTGGAATGCCGCCTACGACAACGACATCGCCCCCTGGGTCATCGGTGAACCGCAGCCTGCGATCGTCGCGCTGGAGCGCGACGGATGTATCTGGGGGCGGGTGCTCGACCCCGGTTGCGGGGCAGGCGAACACACGATCCTGCTGTCGAAGCTGGGCTACGACGTGCTCGGTATCGACCTGTCCCCCAGCGCGATCGAGTTCGCCCGCGCGAACGCTGCCGCGCAAGATGTTCCGGCTGCCAAGTTCGAGGTGGCCGACGCCATCGCGCTCGGCACTGCCGAAGCCCCACCAACTTTCGACACCATCGTGGACAGCGCCCTCTTCCACATCTTCGGTACCGAACCAGACGCACGCGCGGCCTACGTCCGCAGCCTGCACGCGCTGTGCAAACCGGGCGGACTGGTCAATATCCTCGCGCTGTCCGATGCGGGCCCCGGTTTCGGACCTCAGATCAGCGACTCGATTATTCGCGAATCATTCACCGAGGGTTGGGAACTGGAAGACATTCAGCCGGCGCACTACCGCGGCCGAGTCACCCAACCCGCACTGGAACAGCGGCCCGACCTCGGCTGGCAGGAAGGCAGCATCATCGACCTGGTGGCGTGGCAGGCTCGGATCCGCCGCGTCTAGTCGTCCATTCCGGCGTGCCCGTCCGGGGTCGACTCATCGGTCTCCAACTCGGCCCCCTTCGGGTGCTCCTCCGCATGCGTCGGCTTCGAATGCTCGCCGGCGAAGTCCGCCTCTTCCTGCTGCACCTCGGCCGTCGTGCGATCCTTCTCTGCTCCACTCATGCCCGCCGGATACCCGCCGTTGATGCGAGCATGCAGGTGCATGTCGTGCCAGCCATCCAGGTGCAACCCGGCGCTTCGCTTCGTGCCCTCCAGGGCATAACCGAGCTTGGCCGCCACCCGGCACGACCGTTCGTTCGCCACCGAGTGGGTCAGCTCCAGGCGATGAAAACCGACCTCGAAAGCCCATGCGGTGAGCGCGGATATCGCGCGCGGCGTGACGGCCTGGCCGCGCGCAGCGGGCGCCGTCCAGTAGGCGACCTCGGCCTGCCCGCCCGCCAGCTCCAAGTTCTTCAAGGAGGCTCGTGCGACGAGCCGGCCGGTGCCGATATCGGCTACCGCCCAATTGGCGGCGGCGCAGGCGCTCCATGTCCCGATCCACGCGTCGATCCATTCGCGAACCTCGGCGAGGGAGTCGGCGCTGCGTACATGCCAGCGTTGGATCAGCGGATCGGTGAAAGCCTCCAGGACTTCCTGCGCGTCATCGGCTGTCCACGGCCGCAGGACCAAGCCGTCGCCCGTGGTGAGCACGGGCTGCGTTGCGCGGGTAAATCTTTCGGCGGCGACCAAACTTTCCGTCAGCAGAGGCATGCCGCGAATTGTCCGCCTCGGCGGCATTCGCGGCACGTCTTATTTTCAGGGTCAGAGTCGCTTGGCCAGCAGGGCCTTGCCCTGTTCGCCGCCCTTCACGCTTTCGTGCTGGGCGCGGCGGAAGAACTCGCCGAGCTCGGTGTCGCCGTCACGTTCGGCGTCCTGCGCGTAGAGCTCCATGCGCAGGGCGTTGCTCAGGCACTGTTCGGTGAACCAGATGAGGTTGTAGTTCTTGTCTTTGGTGCCGGTGATCGCACCGGTCTCCTGATCGATGGCCATGTGCCATACCTCCTTTGTCGTCCTGCTATCGCCGTACCCGGCGAATCCGCACGGAAACCGTTGATGACCAGATGATCTACGCTCCAGTTATGGACACGGATGTGGCGGAGGCCGAGCGGGTTTCCGCGCTGCTGGCGGCGGAGGCCAAGGCTGTCGCGCTGTTCGACGAGGTGGTCGGCCGGGGCATCATCGCACCGGGCATGCGGGAATCAGCGGTGGCGGATCAGGCGACGGCCTCGGCCTGACCGCGGTTCGAGCCGACGCCGTAGCCGGGCACATTGATGCCCGGCACGTCCGCGCCCAACGCGATGATCTGGTTGAGCGTGTTGTGATACTGACGCACCTCGGCGATCGCGCCGCCCTCGAAGCGGACCTCGCTGAGCACCATCGCGTGATAGAGCCGTTCGCTCTCCAGCGCGGTGAATTCACCCTCGACCTTGGCGAGCCAGGCGTGCGCGGTGGCGAACGGGCGCACGGTGATGCGGGACAGGCTGCCCGGGCTCCACAGTTCGGTGCTCCACCAGAGCATGCTTTCGTGCAGCTCGGCGCGCCCCTCGATCATGGTCGGCATGCCGGGTAGCTGCCAGGGGGCGTGGAACAGCACATCGTCGGTGACGAGGTCCAGCACCTGTTCGTGGTCCTGCAGGAAAAGCAGTTCGTAGAAGCGTTCGAGCGCCGCGCGTTCGACAGCCGCGTCGGAAAGTCCGGCGGAGCCGGTGCTCCGGTTGCCGACACGTCTCCGGTCCAGCGGAGCGGTTGTCATGCTGATCATCACAAGCCTTCCTTTCGTGCCGGTTGATCGCTCAATATTGAGCCAGCAAATCATGAGCAAACAAGGGTCGTCAATGACGGTTAGCGTTAATATCGCGCCAACTGACCAGCTGATAAGCGCATATAGGACGACCTCGACACCCTCGCCCGACGCGGATGCGGCCAGAAGTGCACCGCCCGCGGGCCGGTAAACTTCTGAACGGGACAAAAGTCGAGAGAGGTGCGCAGCGGGAAGCGCACGGCGAACACAGGAGAAATCATGTCGAGTCGCCGCTTCCGATCCAGCGTGGCCGGGATTGTCATCCTGGTCATCGCCCTGGTGGTTGCCGGTTGTTCAGGGTCGGAGTCGAAGCAGCCGGGAGCGGCCGACCCCGCGCCGCCCGCCATCTCCTTCACCCCGGCGCAGGGCGCGAAGGATATCGACCCGAGCGCACCGGTCCAGGTCAGCGCGGGTGACGGCATGCTGACCTCGGTCAGCATGACCAACGAGCAGGGCAAACAGCTCGAGGGCATCCTGACGCCGGACAAGACGGCGTGGAAACCCACCGAACCGCTCGGTTACGGCCACACCTACACCATCACCGCCGAGAGTCTCACCATCACCGGCCGCAGCGGCCCGCAGACCTCGACGTTCAGCACGCTGACGCCGAACAACCAGACCAAGGTCTACTTCGAAACCACCGCCGGCGGGCTGCTGGACGGTGGCACCTACGGCGTCGGCGCCGTCATCGTGGCCCACTTCGACGAGGACGTCCCGGACCGGGCGCTGGCCGAGAAACGGCTGTCGGTGACCACAACCCCGCAGCTCGAGGGCTCGTGGTACTGGCTCGACAACCGCCGCGCGCACTGGCGGCCGCGCGAGTACTACCCGCCGGGCACGAAGGTGAATGTCGCGGCGAATATCTACGCGGTCGACCTCGGCAACGGCCTCTACGGCCAGGAGGACAGCAAGGCGTCGTTCACCATCGGCCCCTCGCACGTGTCCATCGCCGACGACAACACCAAGCAGGTCCAGGTCTACGAGAACGGCAAACTCGTGCGCACCATGCCGACCTCGATGGGCATGGGCGGCAGCGAGACGGTGGGCGGCAAGACGATCACCTTCTGGACCCAGCCCGGCGTCTACACGGTGATGAGCAAGGCCAACCCGGTGATCATGGACTCCTCCACCTTCGGGCTGCCGGTCAACTCGCGGCTCGGCTACAAGGAGACCATCAACTGGGCGACCAGGATCAGCACCGACGGCATCTACCTGCACGAACTCGCCTCGACCATGTGGGCGCAGGGCAATACCAACACCTCGCACGGCTGCCTGAACCTCAGCCCGGAGCACGCGCGCTGGTTCTACGAGTTCTCGCTCCCCGGCGATGTGGTCGAGGTGCGCAATACCGGCGGCGCGCCGCTCGAGGTCTGGCAGAACGGCGACTGGGGCGTGCCCTGGGAGCAGTGGCTGCAGGGCAGCGCGCTGAAGTAGCGGCAAGGCCAGCACCTTCGGACTGGCTCCCGACAAGACGGGTGCCCGGCTCGTAGCGTCGGCAGGGTGGACGAAAACCTTGCCAACGACCTGGCCGAGCTACCCGCACTGCTGGACGCGGTGCGCGCGTCCGCGACGGACCTGTTGACCGGCATCGACACCCGGCCAGTCGCGCGGGCACCGAAAGAGGTGCGGCCCGAAGAACTTCCGGAGCACGGTATCGGCCTGCGCCGAGCACTCGCGCTGTTCCGCGAGCGATGGGAGCCGGGGTTCTCCGGCAGCGCGGGACCGCGCTACCTCGGCTTCGTCACCGGCGGCGCCACCCCGGCCTCGGTCGCCGGCGACTGGCTCACCGGGGTGCTCGATCAGAACGCGATGTCGGGCGAGGACTCCACGGCCATCGAGCTCGAACGGCAGACCGTCGACTGGATCGGGCGGCTGTTCGGCCTGGACCAGCACACCGGGGCGTTCGTCAGCGGGGCGACCATGTCGAACTTCGTCGGGCTGGCGATCGCGCGGGAGTGGCTGGGCGAGCAGCGCGGAATCTCGGTGGCGCAGGCCGGGGTCGGCGCGCTCGGGCCGGTGCACGTGCTGTCGGGGACGCCGCACGCCAGCATCGTCAAATCGTTGTCCATGCTCGGAATCGGCCGGGACAGTGTGCAACTGGTGCCGACCCTGCCGGGCCGGGAAGCTGTCGACGTGGCCGAGCTCGACGAGGCACTCGCGGCTCTGGATGGTCGGCCGGCCATCGTGGTGGCCAACGCGGGCACGGTGAACACCGTCGACTTCGACGACCTGCGCGCGATTGCCGCACTGCGCCAACGTTATCCATTCTGGCTCCACGTAGATGGTGCGTTCGGCGCGTTCGCGGCGCTCTCGCCGGAGCACGCCGCACTGGTCGACGGTCTCGGCGCGGCGGATTCGGTCTGCGTCGACCTGCACAAATGGCTCAATGTGCCGTATGACGCGGCGGTCCAGTTCACCCGGCGCCGCGATCTGCAACTGCGTGTCTTCCTGAATTCCGCCGCGTATCTGACCGCGCCCACCGGCACCCCGGATTTCGGGCACCTGGTCCCGGAGAACTCGCGGCGGCTGCGCGCGCTCGCCGCCTGGTTCTCGCTGACCGCGTACGGCCGCAACGGTCACCAGGACATCGTGCGGCGCAACATCTCCTGCGCGAACAACCTCGCCGAGCAGCTCACGGCGACCGGACTGCTCCGGCTCACCGCGCCGGTCCGCCTCAATGTCGTCTGCTTCACGCTGGCCGACCGGGCCACCGCCGAGCGGGTCGACGCACTGGCCGAAGCCATTGCCGAGTCCGGCGAGACCTTCGTGACGCCAACCGTTTACGAAGGGCAACCGGCGCTGCGGGCCGCGTTCAGCAACTGGCGCACGACCGACGCCGACGTGGACCGGGCGGCCAAGGCCATTACCGCAGCAGCCCTGGCCTTGTCCTGATCAGTCGGCCGCTGTCCTGGCGCGAGCCGGTTGCCTGGGCGCATGCTGGACCCAGCCGGTATCGCCGGGCCCAGCAGGTGGGAGTCCCATGACCTCAGCAGATCAGTCGATCGCCGACTACGTCCGTCTACTCGACCCGGCGGTGCGGTCGAACCCCTATCCGCTGTTCGCGCGACTACGGGAACGCGGGCCGTTCCGGATCGGCACCGCGCCGGTCGTCGTGGTGACCAGCCACGCCGACTGCACCGCCGTGCTCCGAGACCCGAGGGTGAGCGTGGACCGCTCGCTGGCGAAGCTGCAGCTCGGCTCGATGCCGATCTACGACGCCACGAAAACCACTGCTGAGCAGGCGAAACCGTCGTTCCTGTTCCTCGACCCGCCCGACCACACCCGGCTGCGGCGGCTGGTGTCGAAGGCCTTCACCCCGCGGGTGGTGCAGCAGCTCGCACCGCGGATCACCGAAATCGTCGACGACATCCTCGACAAGCACTCGGCGGCAGGAGCATTCGACGCCGTCACCGCGTTCGCCTACCCGCTGCCGGTGACCGTCATCTGTGAACTGCTCGGCGTGCCGCTGGAAGACGAAGCGCGGCTGAGCCATTGGTCGGCCCTGCTGGCCCGCACGTTGGACCCGACCTCGAAGCAGGCCACCGCATTCCGCGCCGACCCCGCCGAAATACAGCGCGCCGGAACCGAACTCAGCAACTACTTCGAGCAGCTGACCGAACGCCGCCGCGCCACCCCCGGACCGGACCTGCTCTCGGAGCTGCTCGCCGCCGAGGACGCCGGGGACATGCTCAGCCACGACGAGCTGATCTCCACCTGTGCACTACTGCTCGTCGCGGGGCACGAAACCACGGTCAACCTCATCGCCAACGCCACCCTCGCCCTGCTGCGCCGCCCCGACGAACTCGCCGCACTGCGCGCGAATCCCGAACGGGCACAGGCCGTCGTCGAGGAGACGTTGCGCTTCGATCCGCCGGTACAACTCATCCCGCGCATCGCCGCGGACGACCTGACGGTCGGCGACCTCGCCGTCGAGCGCGGCGATCTGGTGGTCATGCTGATCGCCGCCGCCCACCGCGACCCCGCCGGATTCCCCGACCCGGACCGCTTCGACCCGGCCCGCGACAACCGCAATCTGGCCTTCGGACTCGGCGCGCACTTCTGTCTCGGCGCTCCGCTGGCCCGGCTGGAGGCACGGATAGCGCTCACCCGGTTCGCGCAACGCGTCGAAATGCCCCGTCTCACCACGGATCCGCCGGTTTACCGCGAACACGTGAACCTGCGCGGCCCGGCGCACATGCCGGTCGAGTTTGCCGCGATCCTGCCATCAACACGACCACGCGGAGGTGGGTTCGCCCCAGCCCGTTAAGGATCTTGAAAGGTCCCGTGCATACGCTTGCGTCGTATCAACCGAAAGGTACTCGGCAACAACAGAATTTGTTGCCAATCCACAGCACGGTCGGCGGCGGGGAGTCGCCTTGGAGGGGAAGAACAATGTTCACACGTATTGCCGTCAGCACCGCGATCGCGGTCTGTGCCGCCGGTCTCGGACTCGGAATGAGCGAGGCATCAGCAAGCCCAGTGGCTGATCGAGTTCAGAGCGGAGCGACGTATTTCGCCGCCTCCTGCGCCGGCCGGGAAATCCCCGGTTACAAGTGCCTGAGCTGTCCCCCGAATGCGGGAGGAGCCTGCACGTACGAGCGGATACCCCCGCAGAAGGTCGGGCCCAAGCACGGACGCGGCAACTAGTTCGGCCTTCTCCCGTTTCAGGTCCTGTGTCGAAGTCCGCCGGGGACTTCGACACAGCGCCTGGTCAGCCGTCGTAGGACGTGTGCGGTGTCCATGCGTCGAGGGGCCGGATCGCTGCGGCGTGTAGTGCCTCGGCGACCCGGTCCCTGGTGAACGCTCCCTCGCCGAGCACGCCGTTGATCTGCACCGCGACGGCCCGAAAACCCTTGGGCGCCAAGGTAGTATCCAAGCTGGTGACCAGGTTGCGGACTGCCGCCTTCTGCACACCGAGCGACGCGGCCTGATTCCATGGCTTGTCCGCCGCGGCGCTCCCGGTGACCAGCACCCGCGCGCCCTCGGCGAAGAACGGCAGCGCCGCCTGGACCGCGGGCAACAATGCCGCGGCACCGATGGTGAAGTCCTCGATCAGCTCCGGCACCGACAGCTGCAACGGGTCCGCCTGCCGGAACATGCTCGGGTTGAAATGCAGCACATCGATGCGGCCGTGCTGCTGCCCCACCTCGGTCACCACGCGGGTCACGTCGGCCGGATCGGACAGATCGACGCCGACTCCCTCCGCGTCGAAACCCTCGCCGCGTAATTGTGCGGCGAGCGGCTCGGCCTCCTCCGGCAGCCGGCAGGCCAGGAACACCGCGTGATCGTCACGGGCGAAGAGTCGGGCAACGGCCAATCCGACACCGGGACCGGCGCCGAGCACGAGAAGCACGGGAGCAGACATGGGCTCGAGCCTAGAGCGGGCCCGATCATCGCGGGCCCGATGACCGCGTTCACCGTTACATAACCCGCGATGATCTGGGTATTACGCGCGCGTGCGTACTCTCGACTGAGTCGGACAGCGATCGAGACGGCGAGGAACAATCCGTGGCACGAGTGCCGAAGAAGGCGGAAGGCACAGAGTCCACGGCGATGGACCCCGCCGCCGCGGCGATGGACAGAGCGTCCGCAGCGATGAGCGATGACGATGACACCGTCGAGTTCGCCCGGGTCACCGACCCGCCCGCACGCCGCGCGAGGCACCGCCGCGCCGCCCCGAAAGCCCGCCGCGTAGCCGCAGCCCCGCACCGATCCCGAAGCATCGCGAAGAATGCGGTGCGGGTGCTCGTCTCGGTCACCGCCTTCGCGGTGCTCTCCGGTACCGGCTTCGCCTGGTCGGCCAAGGTCGACTTCAACAACGGGTTCAACCGCTCCGACGCGATCGGCGCCGACGCACCGCATTCGCTGGGCGGCGACCTCAACATCCTGCTGATCGGCCTGGACACCCGCAAGGACCAGAACGGCAACCCCCTCCCGAAAGAGATCCTCGACAAGCTGCACGCGGGCGACAGCGACGACGGCGGCTACAACGCGAATACACTGATCCTGCTGCACATTCCGGCGGATATGCGCAAGATCGTCGCGTTCTCCATCCCGCGCGACAGCTACGTCTCGGCGTCCGGTATCCCGGGCTACGACAAAATCAAGATCAAGGAGGCATACGGGCTCAAGAAAGCGGCCACGGAAGCCAAACTGATCGCGAACGGCGAAAAAGACCAGCTCACCCTGGAACGCGCAGGGCGGGAAGCGGGCCGGGCGTCCATCGTGTCCCACGTCCGCAACCTGACCGGTGTGCCGATCGACCGCTTCGCCGAGGTGGCCCTAGCCGGCTTCTATCACCTGGCCGAGGCGCTCGGCGGTGTCGATGTGTGCCTGAACAAGGCGGTCGACGACAGCTATTACTCCGGCGCCGTGTTCCCCGCCGGGCCGCAACACCTCAACGGTTCCGAAGCGCTCGCCTTCGTCCGCCAGCGCCACAACCTGGAGAACGGCGACCTCGACCGGACGCGCAGGCAGCAGGCCTACCTCACCTCGGTCGCCAAGTCGCTCAAGGATTCCGGAACGCTGACCAACCTGGGCAAGCTCAACGAGCTGATGAAGGTGGCGCACCAGGACGTGGTGCTCTCCGACGGCTGGGACCTGCTCGACTTCGCCAGCAGCCTCGGTGCCGCGGGCTCGATCGGGGTCGAGTTCCGGACGCTGCCGGTGCTGCGCTACGACACCATCAACGGCCAGGACGTCAACATCATCGACCCGGCCGCGATCAAGAAAGAGGTGCGGTCCGCGTTCGGCGTCGAGACGCCGAGCACCACCCCGGCGCGCCCGCCGACGAGCACGGTCGACGTGCTGAACGCGGGCAGCGTGGCCGGGATGGCGGGCCAGCTGTCCACCGCGCTGACGGCTCGCGGTTATCGCGAGGGCACGGTCGGCAACCGCGGCAGCGCCACCACCACGACCACGGTGACCTATGGCACCGGCGCCGAGGCGGACGCGACCCAGTTGGCCGAAACCCTCGGCGGACTCACGGCCACCGCCGGATCGAACGTCGCGCCGGGACACGTCCAGGTCGTCCTCGGCAGCGACTTCACCATGCCCGACGAACTGGCCGCGAGCGCGGCCACCTCGACCGCGCCCACAACGGTCACACCCACCACCCCGGCCGAACCTGCCCCGGACACGGGCAAGCCGATCACGACGACGATCGGCAGTACCGTCCCCTGTGTGAACTGACGGAAGCTAGGCCTGTTCTACGACTGCCTTGATGCGGTTCAACGTCTCGCGCATTCCGTTGACGTTCGTCTTACGACGTGCCCGACCGGCCAGCAGCCAGTACACCCGCAAGACCGGGTTGCTGTGCAGCTGAAACGATTCGGTGACGTCGGTGCCGCCGTCGACCGGCTCGAACCGATAGCGCCACGTATTGATCGGCATATTGCCGGGGCCGAGCACCGTGAACGCGAATTCACGCCCCGGCTCGGCGGCGTCGATCCGGCACACCGTCCAATACTTCAGACCCCAGCCGTTGCGGTTCACGTGTCCGCGGAACTTCACCCCGACGGCGGGTCCGGTAGCGCCACCGAGCCATTCGGCGGCGAAGGTCTCCGGACTGAAGCGCCCGGTATTGGTGATATCGCTGACCAGCTCCCAGATCTTGTCGGCGGGCGCGGCCATTCGCACTGTCACACTGTCCTGCATGCTCGAACGCTAGCAGGAGTAAGCACTCGTTAGGTGTGCGTGGAAACCGGCGTCAACGCGTCGAATTCGGCAATCCAGCGGTCCGGGTCGGCCAGCAGCGCGCCAGGGGGTAGCTCCCAGTAGGCGGCGAGCAGGTCGTAGCCGAGGTGGGCGGTGGCGGCGTGCGCGGGCCAGTGCTCGGCGGTCCACGCGGGCTCTTCGGTGGCCGAGTCGATTCCACTGCGTGCGACGCCGACCAGTTCGAACTGCAGTTGCTGGGTCAGTGCGACGGCGGGGGCACCGGCCGGCTCGGTGCGCGACAGTTCCAGCAGGTCGCGGGCGACGGCGCCGACCCGCTGCTCGATCCAGCGGAAGGTGCGCCGGTGTGCACGCGGGACGACGACGTGTGGGACGAGCACCGCGATCCCCACACCGAGCACGGTCTCGATGAAGCGGTCGCGGATCAGCGGCGCGACGGCGCCGTCCGGGGTGCTGCCCACCGCGAGCAGCGCGATGGGCGTGATGAAGATCGCGGCCAGCGCGTAGTTGCGTGGCACGAACAACTCCATGCAGAACAGCAGCGCGGCCAACAGCGCGATGAGGGCGTAACCGGTGAACGCGAGCTGATGCACCACGCCGAACAGCGCCAGGCCGACGATCGTGCCAACGAACCGGTGGATGCCGCGCACCTTGCCGCGCACCCGGTCGGGGCCGATCTGCAACACCATCAGCGCGGTGAACACCGCCCAGTGCGGGCGCGGCTGGCCGAGCAGCGCGCTGAGTCCACCGGCGGCCAGGCAGGCGACGCCGACCCGGAAGGCGCTGATGGCCGGGTGCGAGTCGAACGACAGCGCGCGGCGCAGCCGGAACCAGACACCGGGACGCACGAACGAGATCAGCGGGTCGACCACCAGCTCGTTGGTGTCGTCATAGGCCGGACCCGCGAGTCGGCGCCGGGCCGAGACGAGGTCGGCCAGCAGCGTCGAATCGGGTGCCCGGCTCGGCAGCCCGGCGTCGTAGACCGCCGCCCAGGCCTCCGCGACCGCGCCGCCCGCCTGATGGCGCAGGTCGATGGCGGGACGGCCCGCTGCCCGGGCCGACAGATAGGCGTCGACGGCGTTGATCGCCGCGTCGACGGCGACCCGTTCGGGCTTGCGTCGATCGCGCAGCACGCCCGCCATCGACGCCAGCACCGACGCGCCGACGCCGAAAGCGGTGCAGGACAACAGCGCTGCCGTCGAGATGCCCGCCTCGGCGGCCATCATCGCGCCGCCGCAGGCGATCACGAACAGCAGCGCGCCGGGCGGGCCGAGCCGCAACGCGTCGATCGCGTAGACGGCGACCATCGCGACGATCGTCAGCAAGGACACGGTCAGCAGCGAGGCGCCGAGTCCGCCGGCGAGCCCGTGCCCGAGCAGGGCACCGACGCCGCAGCACGCGAGCAACGCCAGGCCCGCGGTGAGCACCACGCCGGCCCGCATGCGATACGCCCTGCGCTCCCCGTACATCACCGCGAAGGCACCGAACAGCACGAACAGCGCGTGCTCCGGCTGCCCCAGCGCTACCACCACCGCGGCAGGCAGTGCGAAGGCCAGGGCGGACCGCAGGCCGGGACTCCACCGTCGGCCCGCGGGCGGCAGCGCGAACAGCAGGGCGCCGATCCGCCCCTGCGGCGGCACCGGGTCGGAGACCGACGAAACCATCAACTTCCTTCCTGGTCGTCCAGCGGGGTTGCCGCTCCACCGTAGACCGCCGACCTGCGGGTGACGGCCGCCACTTGGACAGTCGACCCGGTGCCCGCGCGTGGCTAGATTCGTGGAGTGACCGCTGACGCGCAGACCACCCGCATCCACTCCTTCGCCGACGACGCACTCGGCGAGCACGACGCGGTCGCGCTGGCCGAGCTGGTGCGCAGCGGCGAACGCAGCCCGCGCGAGCTGGCCGCGGCGGCGGCGGACCGGGCGCGCGCGGTCGAGGAATTGGCGGCCGTCGCGTACGAGAGTTACGAGCAGCCGCTGCTGCCCGCCGAGCCGACCGGCAGGCTCTACGGCGTCCCGACGTTCGTGAAAGACAATGCCGACATCGCCGGGATGCCGAGCAACCACGGCACTCAGGCGTTTCAGGGCAAGCCCGCGCGGGAGCACGGTGGGTATGCCCGCCAATTCCTCAGTGCCGGAATGACGGTGCTCGGCAAGAGCACGCTGCCCGAGTTCGGGTTCAACGCCACCACCGAACCGCCGTTCGCCCCGCCGACCCGAAACCCTTGGCACACCGGGTATTCGGTGGGCGGTTCGTCGGGCGGGTCGGCCGCGCTGGTCGCTGCGGGCGTGGTGCCGATCGCGCACGGCAACGACGGCGGCGGATCTATCCGTATTCCGGCGGCCTGCGCCGGGTTGGTCGGGCTGAAGCCGAGCCGGGGTCGGCACATCGATTCGGCGATGGCGCGCAAGCTGCCGATCAATATCGTCAGCGAAGGGGTGCTGACCAGGACGGTGCGTGACACTGCGGCGTATACCGCTGCGGTGGAAGAGTTTTGGCGCAACCCGGCGCTTCCGCCGATCGGTTACGTCGAGGGTCCGGGGTCCAAGCCGCTGCGTATCGCGCTGCTGCTGGAGAACGTGGGTGGGCCGGTGCCGACGGGTCCGATTCGGTCGGCGGTCGAAAAGGTCACTGCCATCCTGGAATCCCATGGTCACCGGGTCGAGCCGGTGCCGCTGCCGTTCGATGCGGCCCTGGAGACGGCGTTTCTGCACTATTGGGGTCTGCTCGCCACATTCGTCGCCTCGACCGGCAAGATCGCCGACCGCAGCTTCGACGCCGGCCGCCTCGACGATCTCACCCTCGGCCTGCGCCGCCACTTCCTGCGCAGCGCATGGCGTCTCCCGCTGACCCTGTACCGACTACGCGCCGCGGCCGCCACCTACGAGCGCGCCCTCGGACCGTACGACGCGGTCCTGCTGCCCACCCTCGGCCACGAAACCCCCGAGCTCGGCTACCTCAGTCCCACAGTGCCGTTCGACGACCTGCTCGACCGCCTGCGCACCTACGTCTCGTTCACCCCGATCAACAACATCACCGGCACCCCCTCGATCACCATCCCCGCCGGCCTCAGCCCCTCGGGCCTACCCATCGGCGTCCAGTTCGCCGGCACCCGCGGCAACGAACACACCCTCCTCGAACTCGCCTACCTCCTCGAAGCCGAAAACCCCTTCCCCCGCCTGGTCGGTTAGCCGAACCGAAAGCCTGCCCGCGCAGCACAATTCCACCGAACAAGCCGGTCGACTTTCACGGAAGTGGACCGGCTTGTTCAGCGGTATATGTCCTCCGGGCTAGTACACGTAGACGACACCACCGGTGTGGCCCGCACTGTTGTTCCATTCAGGCAGGCGGCTTCCGGCGACGTTCCACAAATAGCTGCCGCCGATTCAGCCGCCCCACACCGACTCACGGTATTCGGCTGAAGCCGCGTTCACGCGAACGCGCGCTCGTTGGCATCTCGGTGCACTCGGAAGGCTCTGCCGGCCAACCAATCTGAACGTCTGACCAACACGCGGCCAGCGGCATTATCGGGCGTTATCGCCGAGGACTCAGGAGACCGTCAATCCCCGCCTTGGGAGTCGCCCCATACTCCGATAGGCGCGTCCGCGCGGGCCGATGGGATAGCACTGGATATCAGGTGGACTCGTCGAGCCCGACCCCGTACGGTCGGGCTCGATAATTTTGCGTGATGGAGTGACAATGACTACACAGGAGGTTGACTTTCCGGGTCGGCTACATCGTC
The DNA here is from genome assembly GCF_900269665.1 of Nocardia suismassiliense. Classification (GTDB taxonomy): domain Bacteria; phylum Actinomycetota; class Actinomycetes; order Mycobacteriales; family Mycobacteriaceae; genus Nocardia; species Nocardia suismassiliense. The sequence continues at coordinate 1,925,868 of NZ_LT985361.1, read as the reverse complement.
ATCGTCATCGACGGGCGGCGGGCGCTGGCCGACGCGTTTGTCCACGCACTCTCCTGATTGCCATCGCCATCCTCGTTTTTCGCATTCCTTTTTTGTCTTAACGTCCTCTGGTCGCTTCGGCTTTGCTACCTGCTGGCCGGTGTCGTTGACTGACGACACATTGGCTGTCGTCGGCTTTGCGGACGCTGTGCCCGCTGCGACAGTGAAGGCTGTCGTAGCGAGCAAGCTCACCGCAACGGCGGCCATGGCCTTCCGGATCATGCGTTCTTCTCCTCGTCTGGAGTACTGGTGCGCTCCGGCTGTCGGTCGACCCATCGAGTATTCGGTGCTATGAAGGCTCCAGATGGGATCAAACATGATCCGGTCTTGAAAGAGGTTGAAGTCCCGAATTGGACGGCGAGCTGAGCCCGGTTGTCCAGCACGTTAAAGCGAATCACGCACACGCTCGTTGGTGAACCTGAAACAACCTCAAATCGGCAATACAGTGTGTTCGGCCAAGCGGCCGAACTCGGGCCCGCACCTTGGACGGCGCCAGGGTCGGCGTCGATGGGCAGGCCTCGCCAGCTCGGATCGAAGCGCCCCAACGTATTCGCGGTACTCAACAGCGCCGACGAGCGGCCAGTGATACCCACCTGGTAGTCCCACGTCCGCGAGGCGGCGGGTGGTCGAAAGGATGCTGGGGCCGTCAAAGGGCATCGAGCTGGGTGTGCGGGGAGGGTCAACGGCGAGACCCGGTCAGGTTCGCGCAGGTGGCACGTCTCGCCGCACCAAGCGGAGCTGAGCTGCCGCGATCGTTCCCGGAAAGTAGTGAAGGCCCTCCGGCGATAGGACGAGATCGTCGGCTTCTATCCCGTGAACCTCCCATACGTCCACTGGCCCGCCGGTGTTGTTCATGCGCACGAACCACTCAACCTCGAAATCATTGAGCGCGAGGAAACAACCCTGTTGCTCGGGCCGGTGGCTGCCGGCAATGCCCGGTGCGGCACCCATACGACGCCAGTCCAGACCGAAGCGCGTGATCGAGACTCGGTTCAGGGCCGACGTTACGTGGAAGTGAGACGGCACTGCCCGACGTTAGCAATCGCGCTTCCGCGCTGGAACTGCGCGCAACATATTCGGGTGGACCCACAGACGGTGCATCCCTCCCACAGGAGCGGATGATCCTGCGAGAGGGATGCGCGGCCGGCCGGCGTGGATTCAGGAGTGGCCGAGACCGGGGCGTTCGCGGTGGATGGGGCCGTGGGAGTCGTCGCAGTGTTCCTCTAGTACCGGGAGTAGGCGGTCGGCAGTAGGGCCTGCGGCGGTGGCGACGAGTTGGGAGTGGTCGACCTGGAGGGTGGTGTGGGTGATTTCGTAGTCGTGGTCTAGGAGGCGTTCGATCTGCTGGCGCAGGCCGTGGCAGTCGGCGCCCGGTTGGACGAGCACGTGTGCGGACAGGGCGACGTTGCCGGAGGTGATCTGCCAGACGTGCAGGTCGTGTACCTCGTCGACGCCGGGGATCTCGACGAGGCGGCGGCCCAGCGCATCCGGATCGACGCCGGCGGGTGCGGCTTCCAAGAAGATGCGGCCGGATTCGCGGACCAGGCCGAGGCCCGCCTTCACCATCAGCGCGACGACGACCAGCGTGGCGATCGCGTCGGCGCGGGCGAATCCGGTGAGCAGTACGACGATTCCGGCGACGGCGGTCGCGATGAAGCCGTACAGGTCGTTGAGCACGTGCTGGAACGCGCCCTCCACGTTGAGACTGGAGCGGTTCGCTTTGCTGATCGCCCACGCCGCAACCACATTCACCACGATGCCGACCAGCGCGGTGACGACCACCAGCCCACCGGTCACCTCCGGCGGATCGAGCAGGCGCCGGATGGCCTCGTAGGTGAGCCAGCCCGCGAGCACGAGCAGCGTGATGCCGTTCGCCTGCGCGGACAGGATCTCGGCTCGCTTGAAGCCGTAAGTATATTTGCCGCGCGCGGGCCGGGCGGCGATGCGAATCGCGGTGAGCGCGAGCACGATCGATGCGGCATCGGTGAGCATGTGCGCCGCGTCCGAGAGCAGGGCCAGCGAATTCGCCAGCAGACCCACCACGACCTCGATCGACATGAACCCGGCGATCAGCGCCAGGGCGACCGTCAGCCAGCGGCGATCGGCATCGCCGGACACCCCGTGCGAGTGGGTGTGGCCGTTGCCATGGCCGTGTCCGTGCTCGTGTTCATGTCCCATTAGCCGCCCGCTTTCATCACCGCCACGTATGCGCATATCTGCATCTGTTTACCCACCTTAGCCGACCCTATGCCGACCGCAGCCTACTACGTGGGATGACTTGGATCACAGGGCTGCGGCCGGCTGGGGAGATCAGTTGTACAGGCCCTTGGCGAGCACCGGCCACGACGCGTTATCGCATCTCGGTGATACCTCAGGCCGGACGGACGAGAGATTCGAAAAGAGACGACATCGGCCCGGTGTCTCCACGCAGCGCCGCCCTGGACGCTTGCACATTCTCCTCCGGCTCCAACTTGGACCAGTCGATGAGCCAACCTGCTTCGAGACCCAGCTGGCGGAAGAACGCCCGCTGCGTGCGGCCATTGCCCTCACGGAACGGGTGGATGGCGTTGACCTCGGCAAAGTAGTACACCAGCCGATCGATGTACTCGTCACGAGACAAGCCTCGCAGGTACTTCTCGCCAGCCAGCTGACGGAACACTTCAGCAGAGTAGTTCGCAATGTACTGAGGAAGACAAAACGGATCGGACTTCGCGATGCCCACCACTCGGATCTCGCCGGCCCAAGGAAAGATATCGCCGAAAATCTCGCGATGAAAGCCGCATAGGTGATCGAGGTCGTAATTGCCGGGCAGCACCCGAGTCGACAAGTCAGCCAATGCGAACAGCGTCAGATCCGCCTCGACCCGCCGCAGGCGCTCAGCATCGACTATGCCGAGTCTGTTCCGCAGGACTCCAGAGTTGGGATCGACGTAGGGGTCGGTTGTCACCTGGCGGTATGCAGGCGTCGACCGAGCTCGCGCATCTGAGCGGTGGTGATCTCGCCACGCGTCCACCGCTCGACGATCGCTTCAGCATCAGGACTCGGCTCGAGCCCTTCAGCACGAATGGATCCCATTGCCTGCTCCAGCGACCGCACTCTCTCCGTAGTCAATTCTTCGAACACCTCTACCGGAACCATCACGGCTTCCGTCTTGCGATGAGAACCGACACCGACGGGCGTGCGGTCACCCCTACGGAAGCGCTCGAGCATGCAGGAGAGCTGGTCGCGCGCCTCCCGAACCGACAGCGTCTCAATCAACATAACAAAAGTGTACACGAATGTGTACACAATTGCCTGCCCTTCGTTGGGCTGTGTTGTTCGGTGCGGGTTTCTGAAGGCGTCGATCACAATCATGAGACAGGCTCTGCCGCAGGATACTTCCGCGGGACCACCTGAACGCGAGACAACCCGATTCGCGTTCAGGCGCCCCTCCGCCGGGCGATCGTTGGATCGCCCGTAGCTCAGCGCGCTCCCTCGGCGCCGCGCCGCGCGACCGAGTCGATGGCGACGGAGATCGCGAGGACGGCGCCGGTGACCATGAAGCGCACCGAGGAGTCCACGTTGAGCAGCAGCATGCCGTTCGTGATGGATTGGATGACGAGGATGCCGAGCAGGGCGGCGTAGGCGCGGCCGCGCCCGCCGAACAGGCTGGTGCCGCCGATGACCGCGGCGGCGATGGCGTTGAGCAGGATGTCGCTGCCGCCGGAGCTCTGGTTGACCGCGACCAGGCGGGAGGCGGCCAGGATGCCGCCGAGGGTGGCCAGAGCGGAGCAGCCGACGAAGGCGGCGATGCGGATCCCGGTGACATTGATGCCTGCCCGGCGCGCCGCCTCGGCGTTACCGCCGACCGCGTACATGCGGCGGCCGAAGACCGTGCGGCGCAGGATCAGGTCGAGGGCCAGCACCAGACCGCCGAAGATCACCAGGGTCAGCGGAACGCCGCGATCGGTATTCAGCACCGCGACGGTGGCGCCGAGCAGGACGGCGAGGCCACCCGAGCGCAGCACGATCCAGATCGGTGCCGGCACATCGAGTTTGGCGTGCACGCGTTGCTGCCGGGTGATCAGGCTCGCGGTGAGATGCCCACCCACGAGCAGCGTGACGAGCAGCCAGCCGAGCGCGGGGGCGAGCCAGGTGTCGCTGATGGTGGCGATGCCGCGGTCGAACGGCAGGTTGACGGTGCCTTCCTTGCCGAGCAGGTACAGCATCAGTCCCTGCCAGCCGATCAGCCCGGCCAGCGTCACGACGAACGACGGCATGCTCAGCATCGTGCGCATGAGTCCGTGCAGCAGGCCGATCGCGGCGCCCACGGCCACCGCCGCGATCACCGCGACGACGACGTTCCAGCCGTGGCGCACGTAGAGCAGCGTCATCACCACGGCCGTCAGACCGCTGACCGAGCCTGCGGAGAGGTCTATTTCGCCGAGCAGCAGCACCAAAACAATGCCCAGCGCGATGGTTCCGGTCGCGGCCATCTGCAAAGCCAGGTTGGTGAGGTTCTCCGCGGAGAGGAAATGTGCGTTGAGCCGGTAGAACACCGCCGCGATGATCACCAGCCCGATCGCGACCGGTACCGAACCGACCTCGCCCCGACGCAGCCGATCCATTGCGGCATCGGCCAACCCGCGTCCCTGATTTCCTTGCCAGACAGTTTTTTTCACAACGATGTCACTCATGACTCCGCCTCGCTGGCGCTCGGCTCCATCATTCGTTCGCTACGCTCTCTCATGCAGCTGCTCCCGTGATCGCTGCCACGATATCTTCTTGAGTCGCGTTGGCGGTCTCGAATTCACCCGCATTGCGGCCCAGCCGCAGCACCACCACGCGGTCGCTGACCGACCGCACGTCCACCAGGTTGTGCGAAATCAACAGCACGCCGAGGCCGCGTTCGCGCAGTCGGCCGATCAACGCGAGCACCTGCGCGGTCTGTTCGACGCCGAGCGCCGCGGTCGGCTCGTCGAGGATCACCATGCGCGGCCGCCCGAGCAGCGCGCGTGCGATGGCGACCGATTGCCGCTGCCCACCGGACAGCGCGGAGACCGGTGCGCGCACGTCCTTGATCCGCACGTCGAGCGAGGCGAGCAGATCGCGGGCGCTGCGCTCCATCTCGATTTCGTCCAGCACGCTGCAGATTCGGGTCTCCGCACCGAGATGCAGGTTGGCGACGACGTCGAGGTTGTCGCACAACGCGAGATCCTGGAACACCGTCGTGATGCCCAGGGCCTGGGCGTCCTGCGGGCGGTTGATCCGCACCGTCTCCCCCGCGAAGACGATCTCGCCCTCGTCGGCCACGGTCACGCCCGAGATCGCCTTGACCAGAGTCGATTTGCCCGCACCGTTGTCACCGACCAGTGCCACCACTTCCCCGGCGCGCCCCTCGAGATCCGCTCCCGCCAACGCCTGGACCGCGCCGTAGCGTTTGGTCAGCCCGCGCGCCGAGAGAACCGTTGTGGGAGCTGTCATTTGATACCTGCGGCCTGACATGCCGCCGCAACATCGGGCGTGCAGATATCGGCGACGGTGTACAGCCCGTCCTTGACGATGGTGTCCTTGATGTTGTCCTTGCCGACCGCGATCGCTTCCAGCAGATACGACGGGATGTCGGTCACGCCGTTGTTGGTTTTCGCGGGTGCCACCGGCTTCTCGCCGTACGCCAGCGCGACCGCCAATTCGGCGGCCTTCTCCGCCTGGGCGCGGTAGTCGAGGTAGATGGTCATGGTCTGCTCGCCGGTCAGAATCCGTTGCACGCCTGCGAGTTCCGCGTCCTGCCCGGTCAACGGCGGCAGCGTCGCATAGCCTGCCCGCTTCAGCGCCGCGATCGCGCCGCCCGCCATGCCGTCGTTCGCCGAGTACACCCCGACGATCGCGTCCTTGCCGAGCGCGGTGATGGCCTGCTCCATCTGCTGCTGCGCCTTGTCGGGCGACCAATCGGGCGTGTCGAATTCGCGTCCGATCTTCACCTTGCCGTCCAGCGCCTCGTGCGCACCCTTCTTGTAGTCGCCCGCGCTGGGGTCGGTCGGCGATCCGTTGATCACCACGAGCTGGCCCTTATCCAGGGTGCCGCGCTTGGTCAGCTCGGCCAGCAGCGCCTCGCCCTGCACCTTGCCGACCTTCACATTGTCGAACGACACGTAGTAGTCGTAGCTGATGCCCGAGATCAACCGGTCGTAGGCGATCACCGGGATGTTCTTCTGGTTCGCCGTGTTCACCTGCGGTGCAACGGCATCTGCGTTGACCGCGTCGAACACGATGACGTCGGCGCCCTGGGTGAGCGCGGATTCGAACTGGCCCTGCTGTTTTGCCGCGTCTTGATCGGCGTTGAAGTAGAGCACCTTGCACTTCTCGCAGAGCTGCTTGACCTTCGCCTCGAACAGCGGGCGGTCGAAGGCTTCGTAGCGGGTGGTCTTGGATTCCGGGAGCAGCAGCGCGATCGTCGGGTTGTCGCCGCCCGATTTCGCGTCTCTGGTGCTGTCGCCGGAGCTACAGCCTGCCGCCAGGACGAGTGCGGCCGCCGCCGCGGTGAGGAGCTGAATTCGACGCATGAGGTCACCGTGCCGAGAGGAGAGTGAGAGCGCCCGGTTGAGCGTTGGTAAGAAAGGTAGTTTACTAACACGGAGGTGTCCAGTGGTATGAGCAGGAGGATTGATGAGTAGGGTCGGCAATCCCCAGCTCCTTCGCACGATGAACGAGCGGCTGCTGCTCGACTACCTGCGGGTGGACGGTCCCGCCTCGCGCGGCGAGCTGGCCAAGGCCAGTGGATTGTCCAAACCGACAGTGTCGGCGGCACTTTCGGGGTTGGAGCAGGCGGGTCTGGTGCAGCTGGTCGGTTCGCTGAGCGGCAGGCCGGGACCGACCACCGCGCTCTACGACGTGAATGTACGCGCGGGTGTGGTGGCCGGAGTCGATATCGGCCGGAACTGGATTCGCCTCGCCATCGCCGACCTGCGCGGCGATTTCATCGGCCGTCGCGATGTGCGCAACACCGCGCGTTCGGCCGCCGATCTGGTGCGCCGGGTGCGCGCGCTGGCCGACCAGGTCGCCGAGGAGGCCGGAATCGACTGGTCCGCAGTGCATTACGCGGTGATCGGCAGTCCCGGCGTGCTCAACCCGAACACCGGCCGCCTCGACTACGCGCAGAACCTGCCCGGTTGGGGCCGCGCCGGGTTGGTTACCCAGTTGCGGGCCGCGCTCGAGGTCGAGTCGACCATCGAGAACGACATCAATCTCGCCGCGCTCGGCGAGCTGACCTTCGGTGCGGGCGTGGGCATCCGCAACTTCGTGCTCATCTCGATCGGCACCGGCGTCGGCATGGGCATCGTGATCAACGGCGAACTCTATGTCGGCAACAGCGGTGCGGCGGGCGAGGTCTCGTTCCTGCCGGCCAGCGAGGTCGACGCTCCCCCACTCGACGCCCGCGAGCGCGGCCTGACCGAAACCGTCGCCGCCGCAGGCGGTGTCGCCCGCGCCGCCGAACAGGCCGGACTGCCCGGCGCCTCCGCCAAGGAGATCTTCGCCGCGGCGGCCGCGGGTGATTCGCGGGCCGAGGCGGTGGTCGAGTCCGAGGGCCGCCGGATCGGCGCGCTCATCACCGCCGTCGCCGCGATCCTCGATCCGGAACTGGTGGTGCTCAGTGGTGGGATCGGCAACAACCTCGAGCTGCTCGGCGACGCCATCGAGCGCCGCATGGCCGAACTCGGACCGCTGCATCCCCGCATCGTCGCCAGCACGCTCGGCGACGACGGGGTACTCACCGGCGCCGTCTCCCGCGCCCTCTCCGTCGCCAGGGATCGGCTCTTCGAAAGACGCACTACCAGTGCGTGATCGAGCTCAACGCGCGCTGAGCGGTGGGCCGTACTGCGGGCCCTTCGGTTCGGCGAAGACGCTCGGGCAGGCGCGGCGCATACGGTCCATCGACGAGTTGAGGTCGGTCAGGGCGGCGGTGACCGAGTCGGCGACCGGCTGGGCCGGGTGGCCGTTGTCCAGGACCGCGGCGAAATCCGACAGCGAGTCGTGCAAGCGGCCGCCCGCGGTCGCCACGTCGCCATAGGCGCTGCCGATCAGCGGCGAGCCCATCCGGTCGACCACCGGATCGATGGTGCTCGAGACCTGATGGGACAGCCACATCCCTTGGGTGACACGAGTTTTCACCTCGCCGAAATCACCACGGGCCGCGGCCGGACTGAGGCCGTCGAGTTGCTCGGACAACTGCCGGAAGGTATCTCGCAGACCGGCGACGGCTTGGCCACCGAGGGCGCAGTCCGTCTTGTCTGCATCGGCGACCCGGTTGCGCACGGTGTCCGTCGAACCCGAGCTCGAACACCCGCTCAGCAGCACGGCCACGAGCACGAACAGCGCGGCCACGGCCGGCCCGCCGAGGGCGGTTATCCCTCGGCGGGCCGGCCTTCCGTTGCGACGCGCGTTATGCGGCATGGGTCAGCACCGTGAGGATCGCGTTCTGCACGGCAGGCACGAAGGCGAGGGTCATGACCAATGCCATGCCGAACCCGGCCTGTACCTGCCGGTGCCGATTCCACCACCCGATCGGGGCGGTGCGGGACCGGGTGTTCCACTCGACGCCGGTGGCGACGGCGACCTCGTCACGTTCGTAGTAGCCGAACGCGATGGGGGCCGATCCGACGTCGAGCAGACCACCGAGCGCATCGGTACTGAGCCCACCGGAACCGATGTTTCGCGAATCGAACATGGTGCCAACCCCTTTCGTATTCGTCGCCGGTTACGCGTCGATGGTGCTGCTCCACGGCTCCATCAGCTCGTCATAGACGGCCTGGGTGAATTCGCCCTGGCCGATCAGGTCGCTCAGCACCGTCGCGGTGACGGCCTGTCCGACCACGGCCACCGCGCCGATCGAGCCGAACGACTCCAGCAGGCCGCTGAGGTCACCGGTGGTGCCCGCCGAGGTCGGCGAGACGGCCTGACCGGCGATCATCCCCGCGAGCTGCACGTTGCGGGATCGCCCGAACGCCTTGGCGGTCGCGGTCGCGATATTCAGCGGATGTGCCGCCACCGACTGGGCATTCGCGCCCATGCCGAGGCCGGCCAGCAGTCCGCTGAGCCCGCCTTCGAGGCCGGAGCCGTTGGACAGGGCCGAAACCTTGTCCTGGATCAGCTTTTTCGAGGCGGCGTTCAGCTTCTCCCGTTCCTCGGCGGTCAGCTGGCCGGAGCGTTCGATGATGCGGACGGCCTGCTGCCACTGCGGGCCGTAGAGGTACTCCAGGTGCAGGGTTTCCGATGTGTGCGTCATGTCTGTTCTCCTTCGTCGGATGGCTTGGCACTGTGCATGTTTCGTCACAGCGAAACGCTGACGAGCCGCGAGGCGCGATCGTGCGCCACCGCTTCGGCAGCCCCCTTTCCGGAGTAGGGTAGGTCGGCGAACGCGACCGGCGCGGGCGCGGGTTCGCTCGGCAGTGGAGCGAGCAGCTGCTGCAACGAAGCCGCCAGTTGCTCCAAGCTCGGGTCGTCGGGAATGTCGTCGAGGAACTGCGTTCCGGTCGCCGCCGTGCCACCACCCCAAGCACCAAGGGGCCCATTGCGATCCAGCGCGGCCCGAATGGCGGAGATGATGCCGACCCGCGCCCCCGGCGTGAGCAGCACGGCAATCGCGACGGCAAGCGCCACCGCCGCCGCAGCCCCGAGCGCGGCCAGCGGCGCACCGATCAACGCCGCGAGCCCGACCAGCGGAGCGGCGATCAGCGCCGCCACGCCCAGTGCGGCAAGGGGTGCCAGCGCGGCAGCAACCGCCGCAGCCAAGGCACCACCGAGCAGCAGTTTCGGGATCTCGATCAGCGCGAACAGCCCGAGCGCCGCCAACGGCAGTCCAACCACCGCGGCCAATGCACCACCGGCCAGCAATACCGGAAGCGCAAGCAACGCAAGCGCACCGACCACTGCGAGCGGGACACCGATCAACGCAGCAAGTCCGCCGCCGATCAACAAGACCGGAAGGGCAAGCAACGCAAGCGCACCCGCGGCCGCGAGCGGAACGCCGATCAGCGCAGCCAACGCACCACCAATCAACAGCACCGGGAGCGCAAGCAACGCAAGCGCACCGACCGCCGCGAGCGGGACACCGACGATCGCTGCCAACCCACCGCCGAGCAGCAGAACCGGGAGCGCGAGCAGCGCAAGCGCGCCCACCGCTGCCAGCGGCACACCGACCAGCGCAGCCAACACGCCACCGGCCAGCAGGACCGGAAGCGCAAGCAGCGCAAGCGCGCCCACTGCGGCGAGCGGAACACCGATCAGTGCGACCAACCCGGCCAACGCACCGCCCACCAGCAGGACCGGAAGCGCAAGCAGCGCAAGGGCACCGAGGGTGAGGGGCAGGCAGATCAGTAGTTTCACCGCGATGAAGGCGGCGGCGAGGGCAGCCAAGCCACCGCCGATCACCAGTACCGGGATGCCGACCAGAGCGGCCAGTGCGGCTCCGGCGAGCAGGACCGGGGTGCCGATTGCGGCGAGCGGGACGCCAACGGCTGCCACCAGTGCGCCACCGATCAGGAGTACCGGAAGTGCCAGCAGTGCAACGGCTCCCACCGCGGCGAGCGGGACGCCGACCAGGGCGGCCAAGCCGATCAGCGCACCACCGATCAGTACGACCGGCAGCGCGAGCAAGGCCAGCGCACCGAGTGCGGCGAGGGGCACGCCGATTGCCGCGACCAAGGCCCCGCCGATCAACAGCACCGGCAGCGCCAGCAGGGCGAGGGCGCCGGCGGCGGCCAAGGCCAGCAGCGGAACGATCAGCAGCAAGGCCAGTGGGGCGCCGATGGCGAGGGCGCCGAGCACCGCGACCGCGAGGGCCGTTGCCCCGGCGACCGTGCCTGCGACGAAGGTCGCCGCCAGCGCGGCCAGTCCGGCCAAGGCGAGCAGCGGCACCGCCACCAGGGCGAGCAATGCCAGCACCGGCAGCACGAGCACCACGATCACCGGAATGGCCACGGCGGCAAGCGCACCGAGCGCGGCGAGCCCGAGTACCGGCAGCGCGACCACGGCCAGCACCGGCAGCGCGACCACAGCCAGCGCACCCAGCGCACCCAGCGCGGCCAAGCCCAGCACCGGAACAGCGAGCAGGGCAAGCACCGGAAGCGCGAGCAACGCCAGTGCACCGAGTCCGGCCAAGGCGACCAGCGGCGCGAGCACAGCCGCGACGACGCCGAGCGTGGCGAAGTCGAGCAGCAGGCTACCGACGAACAGCGTGACCGCCAGCGCCGTCGTGACGGCAACAACCGAGATCCCGATCAGCGCCGCCAGCACGGGCAACCCGACCAGGCCGAACAAACCGATGCCGACCGCGAGCGCCGCGACCACCAACCCGGCAACGAGCACCGGCGACCACACCGCGAGCAAGGCGAGCGCGATGATCGGCGACAGCGCCGTCGACACCACCACCGCGAACGGCCCGAAGATCAGGAAGGGCAGCGTCAGCACCGCGGCGAGCGCGAACCCGACCACCGCGACCGCTGCGGTAGCAAGCACCGCCGCCACCGCGAGCACCGCCGAAATCAGCCCGCCCGCCAACAGGATCGCGCCGAGACCGGCCCCGCCGACCGCAAGGGTCGCGATCGCCAGCACCGCCATGACCGCGAAGGCCGCGGCCGCCAGCGGAACGGTGACCAACAGCAGCGGCGGGAACAGCGCCGACGCCGCCAAGAACACGCCGAGCGCCAGCACGCCGAAGAACATCCACGCGCCCACCAGTCCGAGCCCGAGCGCCGCGACGAATCCGCCGAGCAGCGTGCTGACGACGGCCACCGTGCCGATGGTCGCCAGCGTGCCGAGCAGCACCCCGCCGAACAGCAGCGGCAGCGCGATCAGCGCGAGCGGCGGGTTGATCACGATCAGCGCCAGCGCCGCGAGGCTGAGCATCACGAACGACAGCACCGAGACCACCAGCCCACCGGCGAACACCGTGGCGACCGCGGCGAGGGCGAACGCAAGCAGACCGAGCACAATGGCGCCACCACCCAGCCAGGTCACCACGGTGAACGCCGCGGCAACCACGCCGATACCCGCGCCCGTGATGATCGAGAAAGCCAGTGCGGCAACCAGAATCAGTGGGATCGCATACGGCATGGTCACCATGAACGCGAGCGTCGCGGCGAGGGTCGCCGCGGCCAGCCCGGTGATCGCCAACAGGACCGTCCCGGTCAACGCGAATACCGAGAACGCGATCAACCCGAACCCGCCGAACAGCACCGCGAGTCCCAGCGCCGCCGGAATGGCGACCAGGCCGATGAACAGCAGCGGAGCCAGCAGCGGCCCGAGCACCGGGACGGCGAAGACCAGCGCGAGCGTGGCGATCAACCCGCCGACCACCGCGAGCGCGACACCCGCCGCACCGAGCGCGGCGAACAGTATGCCCGCCGCGGACAGCCCCGCCCAGAACACCGCCGCGGCAACGAGCTGAATCGCGGTCGCCACCACCGCAAGCGCGAGCAGCACGGTCACCGCGGCACCGCCGGCCACCGAAAGAATCAGCAAGCCGGCGAGCGCCACCACGGCCAGGATCACGCCGCCCGCGAGACCGACCGCGCCGAACGCCACCAGCGCGACCGCCGCGAGTGCGATCAGAATCGGCACGGCGATGAGCCCGAACGGGGTGAGCAGCGAAAGCAGCCCGACGCCGACAAACAGTGCGGCGGTAGCGAGTCCGGCGACGCCGAGCACACCGAAGAACGCGACCGCGGTAGCGATCAGGCTGACGACAAGGAAGGCGAGCGCACCGGTGAACAAGAGCGGCGCCACCACCAGTCCGAGGATCGGCACGAAGACGGTGGCCAGCAGCGCGGCCGCGGTCAGCACCACGAACCCGACGACACTCAGCGCCAGCCCGGCGGCCAAAGCGACTACGGCAAGGGCGATTCCGCCGACAATGGCCACCGCGATCGCGGCGATACCACCCACCAGAATGACCGGCGCCAGCACCGCGAACGCGACGAGGGCGACCGGAATCGCGATGAGCAGCACCGGAATCGCGATCACCGCGAGCACGATCAGCACCGGGATCGCCAGTACCGCGAGCACGAGCCCGCCGATGACCAGCGCACCGATCGCCAACGGGGCCAACAGGATCGCGCCGAGCACCACCGCACCGAGGGTGAGTACGGCGGCGACCCCGATACCGCCCGCGAACAGCAGCGGCACCACCGCGAACAGCGCGATCACCGGCAACGCGAGCAACGGCAGCGCCGCGGGCTGCCTGGCATCGGACACCAGCCCGCGCACGGCATCGCGGATCTGGGTGAACACCGCGCCGATCGCGGCGGCCGGGTTCGAGGCCAAGGCGAGCAACGGTGCGAGGAATGCGAGCACCGGCGCGAGACCCGCCAACTGCGGCGCGAACAGGCCGATGACCGGCGCCGCGATCGCGAGCAGACCGGGCGGCAGTTGCTGCGCGGCCGGATTCTGTTGTCCCACAGTCGGAGTGAGCAGATCCCGCAGACCCTTGACCGGGTCCGGCCCGTCCTTGGGGAAGCCGAAGAGGGTGCGCGCCTGGTCGATCAAATCATCGATGGCCGGGGTCGCGCTGCTGCGCCGGGTGCCGGCCATTTCGGTGGCCTGCTGCACGAAGGCCAGCAGGTCGTTGACCGGTCCGCGCATCGGGCCGTCGGGGAAGGTCTTGTCCGCCCAGGTGGCCAGCTGATCGAGCTGCATGCCCGATCCGGCGATTTGCGCGACGGTAGCGGCGAGGTCGGCCACCGGTGCGGGGACGCGGCCCGCCACTTCGGAGACGACCGCACCGGGTTCGTTCGGCGCGCCTGGACCACCGCCCCACGACGGCTCGGGCGACGGTCCGCCACCGCCCCGGTAGGTGTCGATAGCCGAGTTCACCTGGTCGCCGAACGGAGTGTTCGCACTTGCCGCGCTCGCGGCGCCGAGTGCGTTGTTCAGCGCTTCCTGCTGGCCCGGGTCGAGCATCTGCCCAGCGACATCACCGGCACCGGAGATCACGCCGTTCAGATCGGCGGGCGGTGCGGGCAACTCGATATCGGCCGAGGCGTGGCCCGCGCCGATCATGGCGGTCGCCATGGAGGCGAAAGTCGCGGCCGCATACATACCGCGCCGGGATTTCTGCACCGTCTTGCGGTGCCGCGCCGACGCTTTGGTTTCTCTTTGGCGATCCTTGGTGACTACGCGCATTATTGGAGCCTCTCCGTGAACCCGTCCCGAAGGACGTGCTGGTTACGATGCGCCCATGGCCCTGTCGTAGTGCGATTCGCGGGCTCCGGCGCGAAGGCGATATCGGGGAAACAAGCCCCGCCCGGATCAGACCGGACCGGTTTCGGCCAGGGCACAATTGGCCCTGGACCAGCCGCCATCCGCGCCGATGGTGGCGCCGATATGGGTGTGCGGCATGCCGAGCAGGTCGCGACAGCGGATGAAGGCGTGCTCGCCGACTCCGGAACCGGGGTCGCAGGTCACCGTCAGTTCATTGGGAACCGAGACGTCCGTGGTGCAACCGGGCAGGTCCGGATCCGCGGCGGCTGAGCCGGGTCCGGCGAACCACCCGCCGACCAGCACTGTGCACAACACCAACACCGCGGCCGGGAGCATGCGACCGCGCCGCACGACCCTTTGCTGAAGGTTTGCTGAATGTGCCATGCGGTCCATGGTTCGCGCACGGCGGAATCTCAGTCAACATAACGGAGATCACAATTCGCCATTCCCCGGGGTCGGCTCCGCCTTTTTGACTTCAGGTATCGCGGGACGCGTCAGAGAAACGTAAATGAATATGTACGGGCATTATTAATCGATCTACCATTCGCCCTCGGAACTGGACAGATGACCAGTCGCCGCGAACGGCTGGAATCCGCGAGCTGACATGGGAATTGATACGGCTATTCGCGCACAGCGGCGACACCTTCGGTCGCGAGCACCTCGGCCGCCGCGCTTTCACCGGACCGGATGGCGCCCTCGATATAGCCCGCCCATTCCGTCGCCGTTTCGCTCCCCGCCCAATGAATTGCACCGATCGGCTGTCGCAGCGCCGAACCGATACTGGTCAGCACACCGGGCGGGAAGAACGCCCCGTACCCGCCCCGGGCATAAGGATCGTCGGCCCAGACCTTCTCGCGCCAGTCGATCGGATCGCGGGCCGCGCGACCGAAAGCGCGAACGAGCGAACCGACGATCATGGTCCGGCGTTCGTCGGGAGAGAGCGCGGCCAGCCGGTGCGCGGCGCGCCCCGGCACCAAGGCGCCGAGCACCCCGGGACCGCCGGGGCGGGTGGCGTCGAAGGTGATCGGGACCGGGTCGTGCAGATTCAACGCCTGGCCGGTGAGTCGATCGTCGCGCCAGAACGGCCGCTCGTAGACGGCGAACGCCTTCAGCACCGACCCCATCGGCATCCGCTGGGTCAGGTGGTCGCGGGCGGCCGGCAGCGGCGGGTCGTAGCTGATCCGCCCGGCCAGCGCGGGCGGCAGCGCGACGATCACCTGCCCGGCCCGCACCTCGCCGAACTCGCCGCGCACCGAAAGGCCCTCCGGCACTTGCCGAATCGAGGTGACCGGGGCGTTCAGCCGCAGCGCGGAGCCCAACTCGGCGGCGATCGCGCGGGCCGGGCCGTCGGCACCGTCGACGAACAAGCGGGTGACCGTCTCGGCTGTCACGCCCGCCTCGACGCCACCCGCGGCGCGGATGGTGGTCAGCAGGGCGAGCATCGAGACGCTGCCGACATCGACGCACAGTTCCTCGCCGACCATCACCTCGGCGATATGCCTGGCCCGGCGCTCGGGAAGGTTGCGGCGCAACCAGGTCGCCGCGGTCATCGCGTCGAGCCGGTCGGCGCCGGGGGTGGTCCACGGGCGGGCGAGGTCGATGCGCGCCGCGAGCCGCTCGATCCGCCACATGGCCTGCGCGAGCACGACCAGCACGAGCGGTGGCAGCGGCGGCCGGGCCCCGCGGAAGGGTTGCCGGACGGCGCCCTCGACCAGCAGATTCGCGCCGTCGCACGGTGCCGGGTAGGTGTCTGCGCCGTACTCCTGCGCCAGCGCGGCGAACCTGGTGTGGGCACCGGAGATCCATTGGGCGCCGAGGTCCACCGCCCACTCGTCCGCGATCCGGTCGGTCAATGCCCGGCCACCGGCACGTCCGGCGGCCTCCAGCACCACCACCGCGCGGCCACCCGCCCGTACTGCCCGCGCCGCGGCCAATCCCGCATATCCGGCACCGACGACAACCACGTCCGTGTGGTCCATGCCGGCCTCCCGTCGCTCCACCGCCATTGCACACCACTGTTGATCACCGTCCGCCGATGCGCAACCGCTCGGTGCCGATCATCGAACCCGCTTGCCGCGCCGCAGATCCGCTAGTGGACAGCACCCGGAACACACCACGCGGGACTGCGGCCGTGCTGTCCGACTCGCTCCAGATTTGCCAGGACACCCGCGTCGTATTTGCTCGTTGGTTGCCATAGAGTGACAAACTGGCACGATGGCGGAAACCTTGGCGATGGTGGAACCAGGCGCGGCCGAACTGGGGCGGCGGGCGCGCAAGCGGGCCGGACGGCGGGCGCTGGGGGTGTGGGAGCCGCCTGCCGATCGGGCGGACCCGATCAGTGTGCTCGAACGCCAAGCCGAAACCCGGGTACCCGAGCTGGTACCCATCCGATACGCCAGGATGGCGGCCGGGCAGTTCCCGTTCCTGCGGGGCGCGCCCGCGATCATGGCCGCCGATCTGGCCGCCTCGACCGACACTGGGCTGACCGTTCAATTGTGCGGTGACGCGCACCTGTGCAACTTCGGCCTGTTCGCCTCACCGGAACGCGCGCTGGTCTTCGACCTCAACGACTTCGACGAGACCTTGCCCGGCCCCTTCGAATGGGACGTCAAACGGCTGGCGGCCAGCGTCGCGGTGGCCGCACGGGCCAACGGGTTCGCCGATACCGACGCCGAAACCGCGGTCGGCGCCGCGGCCCGCGCCTATCGGGCGGCGATGATCCGGCTGGCCGAGCTCGGCGAACTCGCCGTCTGGTACGAAATGATCGACGCCGACCAATTGACGGCGCTGGCTCGGAAACCCAAGCGCCGCAAGGGTGTCGAGCAAGCGCTCGCCGAGGCGCGGACGCGAACCAATCTGCAGGCGCTGACGAAGCTGACCGAGCCGGACGCCGACGGGGTCCCGCGCATCCGGCACCGCCCGCCCCTGCTGATCCCGATCGGGCAGTTCGACGCCGAGATGATCCAGCGGGTGTTCGCCGACTACCGCCGCAGCGTGGCCGAGGAGCGCCGGGTGCTGCTCGACCGGCACGAGATGCTGGACCTGGCGGTCAAGGTGGTCGGTGTGGGCAGTGTCGGCACCCGCTGCTTCGTCGCCCTGCTGGCCGGGCGAACGACCAAGAGCCCGCTGTTCCTGCAGGTGAAGGAGGCCGAACAGTCGGTTCTCGCGCCGCACACCGCGGCGAGCAGGTTCCGCAATCAGGGCCACCGGGTGGTGCACGGGCAGCGGCTCACCCAAGCCGCCAGCGACATCTTTCTCGGCTGGGCGACCGGCCCGGACGGGCGGCACTACTACTGGCGCCAACTGCGCGACATGAAGGGTTCGGCCGACATCGAGGAGATGTCACGCTCCTATCTGCGCGACTACGCGGCACTGTGCGGGCGCACCCTCGCCCGCGCGCACGCTCGTTCCGGCGACCGCGTCGCCATCGCCGCCTACCTCGGGTCGAGCGACACCTTCGACCGCGCCATGATCGACTTCGCCGTCGCTTATGCCGACCAGACCCGGCACGACCACCGAGCGTTGCGCAACGCCATCGAATCCGGGCGCGTCGTGGCGGCGAAGCAGGCGTACTGAGCGCTCAGGCCGATTGCCGCGAGCGATGCTCGGCCACGTGCACCCGGTTCGAGCAGCGCGTCGAGCAGAAACGCCGGCGGCCGTTGCGCGAGGTGTCGACGAAGACCTCGGCGCAGCCGGCGCGGGCGCAGCGGCCGATGCGATTCGGGTCGGCGCAGAACAGTGCGGCGAGGCCGACGGCGGTGTACGCCTTGACGCGTTCGTCGACGGGCGCGGTCTCCTGCGCGAAGTGCAGGTGTGGCGGCCGGCTGTCGTGCGTCGAGATATAAGGCTGACTGGTCGTTTTAGCGAGCAACGCGTTGAGGCGGTGCACGGTGGGATCGTCGAATACCGCGGCGAGTTCCGCGGTCCACCGGCGCAGTTCGGCGGTCTGCGCGGCCGTGACCGTGCCGAGCGGTTTGTAGCCCGAGCCGGCGAGTAGTTCCCGCAGATCCTGGTTACGGCCGGCGTTGACCAGCCGGGCGGCGAGTTCGGCGGCCGCGCCACCGTAAGGGTTGAAGTGCACTGAGTCATTACACCAGGCTGGGCATATGGACCTGACCTGCCCCTCCTGTTCCTGGCCGACACCGATGCTGGTGTCCGCACACGGATACGTCCGCTACCTGCGCTGCCTCTGCGGGGAATGGCTGATCGCCGAGCATGGTCTCGTTGTGGCAACGACGGGAAACAGCTCGTTCGGTATGCGCGATACACCACATAGAGGTGATGACCCCGAAAGACCGTGCAGTTCCCGGCATTCGAGCTAGCCTCGATGGGCAGTCTCATGTGGAGGGTATTTCGACATGACCACGGCTACCGTCATCCGGCCGTTGGCACCGAGCGAAGAGATCTTCGCCGGTAGTGAGGTCCTCGTCGGCTACTCGATGCGACTGTCCGGTCGGTTGAATTTAGCCGCGCTCTCGGCCGCCTACGAGGCGGTGGTGCACGCCTACCCGGCGTTCGGCGCCCACCTCGAGGCCAACGGGCGCGGGCACGTCATCGTCGAATCACCCCGCAGCGCACCGGAATTCACCGTTGTCGACGGGAACCCCGAACTATTGCTCAGCGGCGCGCGGCTGGACCAGCGCACGTCGCTGGCCGCACTCTGCGTGGTCCGGGACGGCGACAGCACCGGAGTCACGCTGGTGACCCACCACAGCATCGCGGACGCCTGTCACTCGCTGGCCGTGCTCGCCGAGTTATGGGCCTGCTACACCGAAGTCAGCCATGGGCGCACGCCCACGCTGGAGCCGCACCGGTTTCCGGACGCCGTGGAGGACCTGCTGCTCGCCCGATGCGTCGAGAAGATGTCCGGACTCCCGGTGTCGGCGCGACCGTTGGTGGTCGCCCAAGCACCCCGCGTCGTGCCGCCCGTCGCGGAGGACGATGCCTATCTGCTGCCACTGACGGCACGCTGCCGCCTGACCAAGCAGGAGACCGCCGCGCTCGCCGACCTCGCGCACCGCGAGGGGACGACGATCAACGGACTGGCCTCGGCCGCAATCCTGCTCACCGAGGCCGAACTGCGCGAGCTGCCGCTGACCGAGCTCAGCTACACCTACTCCGTGGACCTGCGCAACCGGGTGACGCCCACGATCGGCTACACCGAAGGAACGAACGTTCTCGGCTTCGCCGACTTCGTGCCCAGCGTCGGCGCCGGGACGACCCTGGTCGAACTGGGCCGCGCCATCAGCGACGGCCTGCGCAGCGGGCTGGCGACCGGCGTCGTGCAGCAGACACCGCTGCACATCCCCGATATCGCCGCCAGCCCACCGCCGCGCGCGCCCGGCATCGTGCTCGCCACCAACTGGGGGCGCATCGACCGGCCGCAGTTGCCCGAGGGGTTGCGGATCGACGACTTCCGCACGGTCATGATCGCGAAGCCGGACAAGGCCGGGCATCGACTACAGCAACCCAGCGGCACCATCATCATCAGCACGTTCGATGACCAGCTGAGCATCGAGATCCACCATCCGGTGGAGACGACCGCGCAGCAGAAGCGGCGGGTGCGGTTGCTCGCCGCGCATCTGGACGCGGTCAGCGAAGTCGGCGCCGCTTAGAATTTGCCTGCCGGCCGCGATAGCGCATCCTCAGGAGGAGCCTGCGGTGGCGCCGGATACGAGCATCGACATCACCCAGGCGAAGGCCTGACCGAGTATCGTCATCCAGTCGCCTGCATTGAACGAACCCATGGCGGATTCCCTTCTCGTTGTGCGGGTTTCAGCGCACGCCCGCGTCCGGGCGCACCTCGTCGCCGGTGGCGGTCAGGTCACAGGAGTGGTCGTCGCTGCGGTTGGCGCCGATGGACAGGATGACGGCGAACACCTTCTTGCAGTTCTGCTCGCCGAGTCCCGCGGTGTTCTGCGCGATGGTCGAGCCGCGCAGGATCAGCTTGCCCATACCGGGATTGACCACATCGGTGAACTGGTACGGCAGGCTGTCCAGGTAGGCGGGGGCGATATTGATGCCGCCGCCGCCCTCGTCGGCGCTGTTGCGCAGGACAAAGGAGTCGATGAGCAGCACCTCGCCGACGCCCCGAATGTCGAGTCCGCCACCGCGGCCCGCGAATCCGCCGAACCGGTACCACTTGGTGCGCGGGTTGACGACATGATTGTCGCTGATCTCGGTGCGGGTGAAGGTGCAGGTGTTGTCGCAGCGCACACCGCCCGCCTCGCCCGCCGCATTGGCGGTGATGATGCTGTCGGTGACCTTCATGTCGGCGACGGGAATGTTGAAGATGCCGCCGCCGTAATCGGCGGCGTTCCCGGTCACCGTCACGTGATCGAGAATCAGCTTGCCGGAGTTCGCGATTCCGCCGCCGCCGGTCTCGAACAGCGGAATCTCGTGTTCGGCGGCATTACCGCCGGTGATGGTCAGACCGGAGAGGGCGACGCGCGCGGTGGTCAGCATGACGCGATCGCGATGACCGGCATCGATGACGGTGCGGTCCTGGCCCGCGCCCTCGATGGTGGTGTCGGCGGTGACGTCGAGGTCGCCGGTGGCCGGATCGATGAAGGGGCCGTTGGTATTCCAGAAATTCGGCGGGATGGTCAGCACATACCGCCCCTCGGGCACCCGAATGATGCTGCCCGGCCGGACATTCGCGGCCTGCACGGCGGCGCGCAGCGTGCACTCCCCCGCGTCGGTGCGGCACCGCCCCTCGAACGGATTCGCCGCCGCACCGTCGGCGGTGGTCGTCACGGTGAACACCTCGGGCGACGACCCCGCCGAGCCGGTCTGCGCCGCCGCGCGATCCGGCATTGCGCACAGCGTGCCGAGGAATACGACACCGATCATCGATATCGACGAGATTTTCATCCGACCAACCACTCTCGGCACGACTACTCCGGGTCGACAGTGCGTTCGCGGCACTGTCTCAGTCATTTCGGTTCTAACAGAACCGAAACCCGCACCGTGGTGGGTCCGGCAGTTCCTTCGTTATTGCACAATCGCACTGGGCAGGACGACGAGGCCGGCTGGTCAGCGCAGCATCGAGCGGGCCGTCGGCGCGAGACGCAGCTGCTCGGGCGGGCCGTCTACTTCCGCTGCCGGAACCGCGACTCGCGCATGGTCTGCGCGGCCTTGTTGCGGTACATCGCGGTGTCGGCCGCGTGCATGAGCTGGTCCGGGGCGGTGGGTACGTCGTCGAGGAAGACGGTGCCGATGCTGGCGGCGACGGTCACCAGATGGCCCTCCACCTCCATCGGCTCGACCAGTGCCTGCGACAACCAGCCGGATACCTCGGTCAATTTGTCCGCGCCCGTACACTTTTCGATCAGCACGATGAATTCGTCGCCGCCGAGCCTGGCGACGAGTCCGTCGACCGGGCCGACGGCCGCGCGTAGTCGCTCGCCGACCACTCGAAGTACCTTGTCCCCCACCGTGTGTCCCCACACGTCGTTGATCTCCTTGAACCCGTCGAGATCGAGATAGCACACGCCGATCGGGGGGCTCGCGTTCGCCAGCCGGTCGAAGAACAAGGTGCGGTTGGGCAGGCCGGTGAGGCTGTCGTGGTTGGCGTCGTGCCACAGCCGGTCGGCCAGCTGCTTGCGTTCGGTGATGTCGACCGCGACCCCGATCAGGAACCGCACCTGCCCGGCGCTGTCCCGCACGGCCGACATGGACAGGTCGATGGTGGTGATGGCGCCGTCCGGGCGCAGATGCTCGGTCTCCAGCCGGAACCGGTCGGACGCCCCGCTGAGCAGCCGTTGCAGTTCGGCGAAGGCGTAGCCGATGTTCGCCGGGCCGAGCAGCTCGTCCACCGCCCGGCCGGGCATGAGTTCCACTGGCAGACCGAGCATTTCGGCCATCGCCAGGTTCGCGTCGAGCACCCTGCCGGTCACATCGATGGTGCCGATGCCGACCGAGGCGCCCGCGAAGACGGCGGCGAACCTGGCCTCGGAGAGCTGCCGTTTGGCCTCGGCCTCCTGCGCCGCCGCCAGGGTCGCCACCAGGGTGGCTTCCTGTTCGGCGAGCGCCGCCGTTCGCAGGGCCGCGGTGAAGCCCGCCGCGAACTCGGCGGCGGTGAGCACCGCCCGGTCGCGGATCCGCTCGTAGTTCGGACCGGCGGTGGTCGGGCAGATGTCGGCCACCAGGTCGTGGCAGATGACCACCACCGAACGACTGACCGCCACCGCGTCGCGGTAGTTCGCCGCGACCAGCACGGAGGCGGCATCGCGGGCGACGGTGAGTTCGGCGGTGCCGAGCACCACCGCTTCGAGCGCCTCGCTCAACCCGGCGAGCATGGCTTCGATCTGGGTCCGCGTGAGAGTGGGGGCCACCGCGCCGTCCAGCGCCTCGGCCCACCGCATCGCTAGCTCATGCGACCCCACTCAGGGACCCCCTGCTGGTTCGTCTTCGCGCTTCAGGCCTTTCGGCCGACGCCGGCCAGACCGAGCGAACGGCCCGGTGCCTCGTGCAGATCTCGCTCGGACTCCGGGCGCCAGACCGGCAACTCGACCACGCCGGGCTCGATCAGGTCCCATCCTTCGAACATAGCGACGATTCCCTCACGATTACGGAAATGGATACCAATTCGATTCTTATCGGAGGCATTGGCGCCCAGCTTGCCCGCGTCCTCGGGCCGCATTTCGGAGGTGAGATGCGAGATGGCGACGTAGCTGCCCGGCTGGACGGCGGCGCGCAGCTCGGCCACCTTGGCGATGGGCTCGTCGCTGTCCGCGAGCAGGTGCAGCACCGCGACCAGCAGCAGGCCGACCGGTTGGTCGAAGTCGATCAGGCCGGTCTCGGCCGCCTTGTCGAGCAGCTCGGCCGGCTTGCGCAGGTCGGCCTCGATGGCACCGGCCCGGCTGTTGCCGCGCAGAATCGCGCGCGCATGGGCGACGGCCACCGGATCGATATCCGCGTAGAGCACCCGGATATCGGGATCGATGGCGTGCACCACCTCGTGCACATTTCCGGCTGTCGGGATTCCCGACCCGATATCGAGGAATTGGCGGATCCCGGAATCGGCCAGGAACCGCACCGCGCGGCGCAGGAACGCCCGGTTGCTCAGCGCCAACCTGGGCAGGTCCGGCACCAGCGACTTGCCCATCTCGGCGGCCTTGCGGTCGATCTCGAAATTGTGCGAACCACCCAGCAGTGCGTCATACATCCGTGCTGGGCTTGCCTGCTGCATATCCACGCCTTCGGGCGCCCACGCCGGCCTATCCATCGAAAACCCCTTTATTGCTCACGCTCGAACACCGCCATCGGATCGGCCGACCCACTCGGGCACGGTGCGCTTGATCACCCGAACGGTGGTCTGCGCATAGTAGTCGGGTTTGGTGACCAGCGGGAAGCTCGCCGCCGACGACGGTTGGCCCGCTTCCGGTTTCAGGCGCGGGCCGCGCCGATTCTGGCCAGCGTCTGCACCGGGTCGGTGAGGACCTCGGTGAAGGCCAGCTCCGCGGCGCCGATCAGGGTTGCGTCGCCGCCGAGCGCGGAGGTGCGCAGCCGCACTCGCTCACGGACCGCGAGCAAAGCGTCGACCGCTACCCGGCTGCGCACCTGGGCCGCCGAGGCGAGGTAGATCTCGCGCAGCACGCCGCCGAAGACCACCATCGACGGGTTGAAGATATTGACCAGGTTGGCCACGCCGTAGCCGAGCCAGTCGCCCACCTGGTGCAGTGCGTCCCTGGCCGTCGAGTCACCGCGCGCCGCGTCCTCCACGATGGCCTCGACCGCGGCCCGGCCCGCCGGGTCGGCGCGGCCTGCGGCGGCGATCAGGCCGAGCTCGCCCGCCTCGACCTCGAGACAGCCGTGCGACCCGCACGCGCAGGCCCGCCCGTTCCGGTTGACGATCATGTGGCCGACCTCGCCCGCGTAGCCGCCCTCCCCGCCGAGCAATTGGCCGCCCATGATGATGCCCGCCCCGATGCCGACGTCACCGTGCAGATAGATCAGGTCCGACAGGCCCGCGGCGACGCCACGCTCCCGCTCGGCCAGCGCACCGAGGTTGGCGTTGTTGCCGACGACGACCCGCAGCCCGAGGTCGAGTTCCCGAGTCAGGTTCGCGCCGAACGGCACATCGACCCAGCCGATATTCGGCCCGTACCGGACGACGCCGTCCTCCTCGCGCACCATCCCGCAAAAGGCCACGCCCACACCGACACACACGGCGTCGCGAGCGGCCTTGCCGATCATGTCGCGGGCCATGCCTGCCAGCGTGGCGATCACGTCCTCCGGATCGAAAGTGCCACGCGGGCGGGTGGTTTCGACCTGGTCGAGGACCGAGCCGCCCAAACCGACTCGGGCAGCGGCGAGCCGGTCGGCGCCGACGTCGAGCGCGATGACGTACACGCGCTCGGACTCCGGCCGGACCACCAGCGACGGACGGCCCGCCTTGCCGGTCTGCCCCGGCAGTTCCTCGCGCACCAGCCCGGCCGCGGCGAGGTCGGCCGTCAGCGCCAGAATGGTGCTGCGGTTCAGCCCCATTCGCTCCGCGAGCGTGGCCCGCGAGACCGGTCCGTCGCGATGGACGTGCCGGAGCAACACAGCCAAGTTGCTCTTGCGGATCTCATCCGGAGATGGGGCTGCGCGCATTCACCGTCCTTCGCCGCGGAATGGGTTATCTACGAAGTAGCGTTCGTTTGCGCGACAAGGCGTCTACTCCGGCCGCCAAGAGCAGCACGAATCCTGTCACAACGAATTTGGTACCCGCGCTGTAGCCCATCAGGCCCATGCCGTTGTCGATCACCGCGACCACGGCGGCGCCGAGCACCGCGTCGAGCATGCGACCTCGGCCACCGAACAGGCTGGTGCCGCCGATGACCGCCGCGCCGACCGCGAGCAGCAGGACGCTGCTGCCACCGGTGTTGGGGTCGACGGAGTTGGCGCGGGACGCCGCGATCAGGCCGCCGACCGCCGCCATGGTCGAACACAGCACGAAGGCAGTGATTTTCACGCGATCCACGGTGATGCCCGCGCGACGAGCCGCCTCGGCGTTGCCGCCGACCGCGTAGATGTGCCTGCCGAACGACGTGCGATTGAGCACGAAGGTCCACACCAGCAACAGGATCGCGATCAGCGGGACCACGATCGGCATGCCCTTGAGCGAGTGCAGTTCCGGGTTGCGGCTGCGTTCGCCGTTGAGCACGAGCACCGCGATGCCGAGTACCACCGCGACCGCCACGATCCGCGCCACGATCACCGGAGCGGTCTCCCCGGTGAGGCCGAGTTTGGTGCGGGCGCGCAGCTTTCGGTATTGCACGAACGCGAACCCCGCGACCAGCACGGCGTACAGCAGCCAGCCGAGCAACGGCGGGACGTTCTTGTTCGCGACGGCGAGGATGGTGTCGTCGCGGATGGAGATGTTGCGGCCGTTGTCCATGATCTTCAGCGCGACACCTTGCAGCGCAAGGAAAGCCGCGAGCGTCACCACGAACGACGGGATGCCGATCTTCACCACGATGGTGCCGATCGTCAACCCGATCAGCACCCCGGTGAGCAGCGAGACCACGACCGCCGCGTACCAGGGCCAGCCGCGGTCGGTGAGCAACACCGCGAGCACCGCCGCGCAGACGCCGCTGGTGAAACCGGCCGACAGGTCGATCTCGCCGAGCAGCAGCACGAAGATCAGGCCCATCGCGATCACCGCGATCGCCGCGCCCTGGGTGAACAGGTTCGCGAAGTTGGCCTCGGACATGAAGACCGGGCGCGCGGCCCAGAAGACGCAGGACAGGATGATCAGCGCGAGCACGGAAGGCAGCGCGCCCATGTCACCACTGCGCACCCGTCCGACGTAAGTGTTCACCAAGTCGGAAACTGGTGCGGTAGCTGGTTTTTCAGTCAAGATGGCGCTCATCCCTTTGCTCCATTCGCGTCCAGGCCCAGTGCGCCGCTGCGGCCTGCCGTAATCAGTTCGACGACCTGCCCGTGGGTCACGTCGGAGGTGCGGACCTGGGCGGCCATCCGGCCGAGGTACAGCGCCGCGATGCGATCCGAGACCGCGAATACGTCGTTCATGTTGTGCGAGATCAGTACCACCGCGAGCCCGCGGTCGGCCAGCCTGCGCACCAGCTCGAGCACCTGCTGGGTCTGCGCGACGCCGAGCGCGGCGGTCGGTTCGTCCAGGATCACCACCTTGCTGTTCCACAGCACGGCCTTGGCGATCGCCACCGTCTGCCGCTGGCCGCCGGACAGGCTCGACACCTGCTGCCGGACGCTCTTGACCGTGCGAACGGACAAGCTCGCCAGGGTTTTTCCGGCCAGCTCCTCCATCGCATACTCGTCGAGCACGATTCCGGTCTTCTTCTCCCGGCCGAGAAACATGTTCTGGACGATGTCGAGGTTGTCGCAGAGCGCCAGGTCCTGGTACACGATCTCGATGCCGAGCGCGGCCGCGTCACGCGGGCTGTGCACCTGAACGGGCTTGCCCTCGAACAGGAATTCGCCCGCATCGATCGGGTGGGTGCCGCCGATGCACTTGACGAGCGTGGACTTTCCGGCCCCGTTGTCACCGACCAGTGCCGTCACCTCACCCGGGTAGGCGGCGAAAGCGACGTTGTGCAAGACATGGACCGGCCCGAAACTCTTTTCCAGGCCGCGTAATTCGACTACGGGCGTGTCTGTCATGGTGCTGCTCCTAGAAGGCGCCCCCTCCGCCGTCCCCTCATCGAGAAGGCGGAAGGGGCTGGTGCGATCAGATGCCGTTGTCCGCGCAGAGTTTCGCGATCTCGCCGGTGCACAGCTCGGCCTTGGTCACATAGCCGTCCGCGACAACGTCTTTCACCTGCTGCGCGTAGATCGGCTTGGGCTCCAGCAGCACCGAGGGCACGTCGGTCTTGGCCTCCGGGTCCTGCACTTTGCCGTTCGCCTGACCCGGCTGACCCTTGGTCAGCGCGATGGCCAGCTCCGCCGCCGCCTCGGCTTCTTTCTTGATCGCCTTGTACACGGTCATGCACTGGTCGCCCTTGAGCACGTTCTGCAAGCCCTGGACCGTGGCGTCCTGGCCGCTCACCGGAACCTGGCCGTTGAGCTTCTGCTTCTTCAGCACGGCGATCGCGGCATTGGCGAGACCGTCGTTGGCCGCCACCACGCCGCCGATGTTCGGCTGGCTGGTGAGCATCTGCTCGAAGATGGTGCCCGCCTGGGTGTTATCCCATTCCGGGACCGCCTGATCCGGGCCCTTCGTGTACTGGCCCGCGTCGAACTTCGGCTTCAGCACCGCGTCGTAGCCGGTCTTCAGCAGGGTCGCGTTGTTGTCCGTGGGCCCGCCGTTCAGGTAGGCGACCACGGGATTGGCGGCGTTCTTGTCGGTCAGGCACTTCGCGACGCCCTCGCCGAGCAGGCTGCCGACCTTCACGTTGTCGAAGGACACGTAGAACTGGGCGCCGCCGCCCAGCGTGAGCCGGTCGTAGTCGATGACCGTGACGCCCTGCGCCTTCGCCTTCTGGATGACCGCCTTGCCGGTGCCGCTGTCCAGGTTCGTCATCAGCAACACCGACGCGCCGTTGGTCATCATCTGATCGGCGATCGTCTGGAAGGCGTTCTTGTCGCCCTGCGCATTCTGGATGTCGGCCTTGACGCCCGCGGCATCGAAGGCCTGCTGCAGGTACTTCCGGTCCGCCGTCTCCCACCGGGCCGAGGTCTTGCTGTCCGGCAGGATCACCCCGATCTTGGCTCCGCCACCGCCCGACCCCGTCGAGTCGTCACCACAAGCAGTCAAAGTCAAGGAAGTGAGCGCGGCGACCGAGACGGCCGCAACGCCGAGAATGCCCTTACGCATGAGGGGGCCTTTCGTGGAACCACCGCCCCGGAGTGCCCGGGCGGTCGAGGTCGAGCGAATGTTGTTCGCTGCAACATATTCGACTGTGACCCACAGCACAACCTGTTCAAGCGACCAATTTGTTGTTCGAGATAACAATCAGGACACGTCAAGATCGGGCCATTGCCCGACCGCAGGTCGTCCTAGGCGTCCGCCACCAGGGCGGCGGCCAGCTCGCGAGCTTCACGCAGCCAGGCGGCGCGCGTCTCGTCGACGGAGTCGGTGACCATCCGGAAAACTGTGCGCCGGACGTCGTGCACGCCGACGTAGGGCAGCACGCAGGCCGCCCAGACCTGCTGCAGCGGGTCGCCGAAGACGTCGCGCTCTCGCTCGATGGTGGTGTCGGAGGTGTTGAGCACCAAGGCGCGTTGCAGTCGTAGCAATCCGACCGGCCGGCCGGACGCGTCGTCCAGTTTGTAAGCCACGGCAGGGGTGAGCACCCGCTGCACCCAGCCCGTCAGGATTGCCGGCGGCATGCCCCACCAGTTCGGGTGCACGAAGATCAAGGCGTCGAGGTCCGCCAGTTCGTTCTGGTGTTGCCGGACCAGCTCGTCACCCGACCGCGTGCCGTGCACGGTGTCGGTCTCCGCCGCCGACGACATCGGGTCGAAGCCTTCCGCATACAGGTCGTGCGGCACCACCTCGACCGCCCGGGCCCGCAGCTCGTCTACGACCGCATCGAAGAGCGCCCTGTTGAAACTGTCGGCCCGGGGATGGGCGAGGTATACCGCTATACGCATGCGGAACACTGTGCCGGAGGTGATAGCGCCGCGGCGGTGGGGGTGCCCTTCGGCCGAGATGCGCTGACCAGCAATATCATTCGGCCGAACGTGGGGGGATAGTGAGATACTACTAATTTGCGAACAACACTATTCGTAGAGTGTCTCGATGCTCTAGATTCCCCTTCGGGGATCGAAGCGCTCGAAGCCGATCCTCGAAGGAAAGGATCATCCGTTGCCACGACTCAGCAGAATCATTCTGGCAATCGCCACCGTAATCGCCGGCCTCGCTGCACCTTTCGCCGTCGAAGCACCGGCCTCCGCCGCGGCAGGCACGGTGCGCTGGGAAGCCAGGGTCAGCGACCGCATCCTCGATATCGGTATCTCCTCCCCCAATCTCGAAGGTCCCGACTGGTCGGTAAAGGTCGTCCGCCTGCTGCTGCCGCCCGGCTGGACCAAGGAATCCTCGCGCAGCTGGCCGACCGTCTGGGTGCTGCACGGCGGGTTCGACGACCACAAATCCTGGACCGACAAAGGCAACCTCGAGGCGCTCACCGCAGGTAAGGAAGCGATCTTCGTGCTGCCCGAAACCAGCTGGTGCAGCGCCTATTCCGACTGGTACAACGACGGGCGTGGCGGTCCGCCCGCGTGGGAGCGGTACCTGCTCGACGACGTGCGCACCATCCTCGAGTCCACCTACCACGCCAACACCACCCGGGCCATCGCGGGCAATTCCATGGGTGGTCTCGGCGCCATGAAATTCGCCGCCGCCCACCAGGGCTGGTTCTCCTCCGCCGCCAGCTTCAGCGGAAACGTCGACCCCTTGCACGCCTCCGGCGCACCCGGCGACCCCGACAAACCCGGCCAGGGCTGTGCCGCCGACTGGAAACGAGTCTGGGGCGACTACCGCGACCATCGCGACATCTGGGTCGCCAACAACCCGTACAGCCAAGCCGCCAAACTCACCACCATCCCGCTGTTCGTCTCCTACGGCAAGGGCGACGCCGTCGAATCCCTTGCCTACGAACAGAATTACCGCTTCGTCGACCGCCTCCAAGAACTGGGCGCCCGGGTGGACGAACGCTACGTCCCCGCCCAAGGCCACAACTGGGATGCCTGGAAGGTCCAGATGCGCAACGCCCTCCCGATGCTCCTCAGCTCGATCGGCGTCGCCTGATCGGCCGGCAACCCCGGCGGAGCCGACAGGGTCGGTCTCGCGCCGGGGTCAACTATCGGGGGCTCAGTTGAAGTGCAGGGTGTTGATGGGGATCCGGCCACCTTGCATCGTCCCGTTCATGCAGGCGTTGACAAGGGGCTGGGTGTCTACCGGCGCCTGGTCGACGTGCAGCTTGCCGCCGGCTCCCGGTCCGTCCACGATGTTCAGCGTGTTCGTGACAGCGGCGGCGGGGTTACCGCCCGGCACGTGCCATTGACCCGAAACACGGCTGACTTCGCCGTTCGCCCATTCGAGGGTGCCCTCCAGGAAGCCGAGGGCATCGTTGCAGCTCGCGTTGCCGTTGAACTCGCTGCGGAAGGCGACGTCGGCTGCGGGCGTGCCCGTGCAGCCGCCGAGGTTGGCCTGGAAGCCCGCCCGAGCCGGCACGGTATTCATCCCGAGCGGGTTGGTGTTGAATCGCATCTCACCGCCGGGGCACCAGCCGCCGATCGGGTCGGCCACCGCAGGTTGTGCGGCAACCAGCGGCGCGGCAAGCGCGGCCGCGACGGCCGAAATAACGCCGATTTTCCTGGGTGTTGCCATGTGAATCCTCTCCTTTCGATCAACAGTGATCTCGTGGGAGTGGTGCACCGCGGTCAATTCCACGGCGAGTGATCGATACCCGAGGGCATCGATACAAAACACGTGGCACCAGATTTATTCGCAGCAGCTCGCCGGTGCAGACGGGAAGCCGACGAGCGCTACGAGTTGGTCTACCACTTGGGTTATCGACCTTCGGGTGTCGATTTCTATGGTGGCCCCGGCGCGGAGCAGGGGTTCTATCTCGGCGGTATCCGACTCGATTTGTGCGCGCTCTTCGGGGGTTTTGCCGAAGGGGTTGGTGGTGCGGGTGGTTATGCGGGTGAGGATTACCGGTAAGGGGGCGGTGAGCAGGACTATTTCGGCGAAGCGGGGGTAGAAGACTTCCTGGTTGATGACCGTGCCTGCGAGGAAAAGCGGGACGCCGGAGTCCTCGTGCCGGGTCAGCAAGGCATCGATGCGGTCTTCGCGCCAATGAGGTTCTGCACCGATGCCGTCCGGTAGTGAAAGGTTTTCGATCCAGTCGCCGTAATCGGTATCGACCACGCTGTATCCACGGTGCGCCAAATGGTTCAGCGTGGTCGACTTACCCGTTCCGGACATGCCAGTTACCAGAATCACCGTCACTCGGTCATGGTAGGACCGTCAGCGGACCGCAGCGGGAACAGGCTCGCGCACAGCCGATTTAGGAGTGGCGGTGAGGGTTTTGTTCAGGTCGGTGCGCAAGGTGGTCGCCGAGTCGATCAGGTAGTTTTGGCGGACTTTCCACGGGTGCCGGTCACCTTGGCGCGGGAAGTCATCGATCGAGCGCTGGATATACCCTGCGGCCAGTTCGATCAGCGGTTGTTCGCTGAGTTTGCCGTCCGGCTCGGGAACGACGGCGGCGTAACCGCGGCGGTCCATATGGTTGAGGATCTTGCAGACCAGGCGAGAGCTGAGGTCGGCGCGCAAGGTCCACGAGGCGTTGGTGTAGCCGACGCAGACGGCGAAGTTGGGCAGTCCGGTCAACATGGCGCCCTGCCAGATGAACTGGTCGGCGAGGGCGACCGGCCGGCCGTCGACCCGCGGGACGATGCCGCCGAAGGGCAGCATCTGCAGGCCGGTGGCGGTGACGATGATGTCCGCCTCCAGGATTCGGCCGGACTTCAGCCGAATGCCTTCCGGCACAAAGGTATCGATGTGGTCGGTGACGACCTCAGCCTTGCCCTTCTTCATCGCCTTGAAGAAATCGGCGTCGGGGACGGCGCACAGGCGCTGGTCCCACGGGTTGTAGGTGGGCGTGAAGTGCTCGGCTACCAGGCTCTTGTCCTTCAGGATTCGCGTGGTCAACGCGGTGAGAAGCTTGCGCGCGGCTGCCGGGCGGCGACGGCAGTACTGGTAGAAGCCGATGGTGAACAGGATGTTCTTGGTGCGAATCACCCGGTGCGCCAGGTTCGGCGGCAGCAGCTCACGAATCTTGTCCGCGCGCTTGTCGCGGCCGGGGACCGCGCTGATCCAGGTCGGGCTGCGCTGCAACATGGTCACCCGCTCGGCCTGCCCGGCCATCGAGGGCACCAGGGTGACCGCGGTGGCGCCGCTGCCGATCACGACAACGCGCTTTCCGGTGTAATCGAGGTCTTCGGGCCAGAACTGCGGATGCACCACTTGACCGGAAAACGATGCGCGGCCGGGGAATTCGGGCGTGTAGCCACGGTCATAGTTGTAGTAGCCCGCGCACGCGTACAGGAAACTGCACGTCAGCTCGCGCTGCGATACCGCGCCTGTATCGTCACGCTCTGCCAAAGTCAGTGTCCAGCGGGCGTTTTCGCTCGACCAGTCGGCGGCGACCACCTTGGTCTGGTAACGGATGTGCCGGTCGATGCCGAACTCGGTGGCGGTCTCGTTGATGTACCGGAGAATCGACGGCCCGTCGGCGATCGATTTCGCCTCGCGCCACGGCTTGAACGGGTAGCCGAGGGTGAACATGTCGGAGTCCGACCGGATACCGGGATAACGGAACAGATCCCAGGTGCCGCCCATCGCGTCGCGCGCCTCGAGGATGGCGTAGGTCTTGCCGGGGCACTCGGTCTGCAACCGGTAGGCGGCGCCGACGCCGGACAGTCCGGCGCCGACGATCACGACATCGAGGTGTTCGGGGGCTACGGCGGTCTCGTTCATCACTCCAGTGTGAGACCGCATAGACCCGCATTCTTGACTTCGCGCGACAACTATTTGATTCTGAGCGACATGACGGTGATCCGGTCGGCCGGCCTGCGCGGCTTCCGCGCGACCGTGGCCGAACTGGGCGGCGATGCCGAGCAGTTCGCCACCGCCTGCGGGCTGCCCATCGCCGCGCTCGACACCGACGACCTCCTCATCCCCGACCAAGCGCTGGCCGCGGTGCTGGACCTGGCCGCGCAGCGCCTGGACTGCCCCGACCTCGGCTTGCGCATCTCGCGCAGGCAAGACCTCGACATGCTCGGCCCGCTGGCCCTGGCCATCCGGAACTCGCCGTCGCTGACCCACGTGCTGGAATGCTCGGCGCGCTACCTGTTCCTGCACGCCCGCTCGCTCACCCTGACCACGGAGCCGGACCCGTACGGGGATCGCGGCGTGATCGCGCTGCGGTACGGCGTCGAGCCGGGGTTGCCCTCACCCATCCAGGCGACCGATCTCGGACTTGCCTTCGTACACCACACCATTCAGCGGCTGGCCGAAGAAAACTACGGGTTGCTGTCCGTCGAGTTGC
Organism: Nocardia suismassiliense; assembly: GCF_900269665.1. Classification (GTDB taxonomy): domain Bacteria; phylum Actinomycetota; class Actinomycetes; order Mycobacteriales; family Mycobacteriaceae; genus Nocardia; species Nocardia suismassiliense. Next base: position 1,892,569 of record NZ_LT985361.1, on the reverse strand, counting down.
CCTACCGTCCGACGGTGCCGATCGCCCGCTACGAAGAATTCTTCGACGCACCGGTGCGGACGAACCGCCCGTACGCCGCGCTGCGCGTGCCGCGAAATCTGCCGAACCTGCCGCTGAGCGGCGGCGACCATAACCTGCACCGCTTGGCGATGGCGTTCCTGGCCGAGCAGGCGGGCGGCATCGACGCCTCGATCGTGCCCAAGGTGCGCGCCACCGTGCAGCAGCTGCTCGGCACCCTCGCGCCCGAGATCGGGGCCGTCGCACGGTTATTGACCGTGCACCCGCGCACCCTGCAGCGCAGGCTCGCCGCGGAGGGCACCTCGTTCGCCGCCATCCTCGACGACGTGCGCCGCGACGAAGCCTTGCGCTACCTCACCACCACCGACATGCCGATGAGCCAGGTCGCCTCCGTCCTCGGACTGTCCGAACAGTCGACCTTCACCCGCTGCTGCCGACGCTGGTGGGGCACTACACCGACCGCAGTGCGCCGCGACGGTGCGCGCCACCGCACGTGATCACGGCGCTACACTCCCAGCGTTCGGGAGGTCGATTGTTGCAGTTCCAGGTATTAGGCGAGGTCAGGGCGTGGCGCGGGGAGACGCCGCTGCCGCTGGGCCCGCCCCAGCGTCGCGCCGTGCTGGCGGCCCTGCTGCTGCGGGCCGGTAGCGCGGTGACGGCCGCCGAATTGGTGGAGGGCATCTGGGGTGAGCGACCGGTGCCGCGCGCGATCGCCGCGCTGCGCACCCACGTCGCGCAGTTGCGCCGGACGTTGGAACCCGAGCGGACAGCCCGCAGCCCGTCGACGGTGCTGGTAACCATCGGGGACGGTTACGCGCTGCGCGTGCCGCCGGCGGCGACCGATGTGGCGGAGGTCGAGCGGCTCCCCCCCGCCGGGGCCGGGGCGCGGGGGGGGGCCGCGGCGGCGGCCCCGGGGGGGCTGGTTGCCGCCCCCCGCGCGGGGCGGGGGGCCCCGCCGTGGGGGGGGCCCCGGCCGCTCGCCGCCGCGCGCCCCCCCCCGCCGGGGCGGGGGGGGGGGGGGCCTGCCGGGGGGGGGGCGCGCCGCGCGCGCCGGGCCCGGGCGCCTCCCCCCCCCCCCCCCGCCCCCCCGCGG
>NZ_LT985361.1:1523688-1891447 GCF_900269665.1 Nocardia suismassiliense | reverse complement strand
GCCACATCGGTCGCCGCGGCCGCCGGACAGCTCCGCGACCACGATCCGGCCGCGGCACGGGCGAATCTGATTGCCGCACTCGGCAAGTGGCATGGACCCGCGCTGAGTGGGCTACCCGGGCCGTTCGCCGAGCGGCAACGCTCCCGGCTGGAGCAGTGGCGGCTGGCCATTCTGGAGGATCGTCTCGCGCTCGACATCGAGACCGGTCACAGCGCCGCCGCCGCCGCCGACCTCGGCTCGTTGATCGAGGAACATCCACTGCGCGAACGGTTCCGGGCGCTGCTGATGACCGCGCTGTACCACTCGGGCCGCCAGTCCGACGCGCTCGACGCCTACGCGCAGGCCCGCCGGGCGCTGGTGGACGGTGTCGGCGTCGAGCCGGGGCCGGAGCTGGCGGTGCTGCACGAGCGGATACTGCGCGGCACTATGCCCGAGATCCGCGGCACGCCTCAGCCGCGCGCAATGACCGAGCCCCACGCAACGCTTGCGTCCTACACCACGCCGGAACCGGACGCCGCCTCTGAGTCCCGCGCCATACATGAGCCCCGCGCAACGACCGAGTCGCACCCGACGACCGAGCCGCGCTCTATCGATGCGCCCCACGCCGTGGCCGGATCGCCCGGGACGGCCGAAGCCCGCGCGACGGACGATCGCGGCACCGAACCGGTGCCCGCCCAATTACCGCCCGACATTGCCGATTTCACCGGGCGTGCCCGTCTGGTCGACGAACTCGCGGCGCAGCTGACCGGGGCGGGCAGCGCGGTGGCGATCTCCGCGGTCGGTGGGATGGGCGGGGTGGGTAAGACGACGCTCGCGCTGCATGTCGCGCATCGAGTGCGGGATCGCTTCCCCGATGGGCAGTTGTACGCGAATCTGCACGGTGTCGACCCGGTGCCCACGCCCCCGGGTGCCGTGCTCGGTGGCTTTCTGCGCGCGCTCGGCGTTGCCGAGAGTGACATCCCGCCCACCGTGGAGGATCGTGCGGCGGAATTGCGAACGCGGTTGTCGGGCAAGCGGATACTGATGGTGCTCGACAATGTTCGGGATTATGCGCAGGTCGCGCCGCTGCTTGCCGGTTCGGCGGTGCTGATCACCAGCCGATCGGCGCTGACCGAGCTGCCCGCGGTGACGCGCACTCGGCTCGATGTGCTCGAAACGGCGGAGGCGATGGCCTTGCTCGTCCGCATTCTCGGCGCGGATCGTATTGCGGCCGAGGCGGAATCGGCTCGCGAGGTGGTCGCGCACTGTGGTCTGCTGCCGCTCGCGGTGCGGATCGTCGGCGCTCGGCTCGCGGTGCGGCCGCAGTGGACGATCGCGTCGTTCGCGAATCGGCTGGCCGATGAGAAAAGCAGACTGAGCGTGCTGAAGACGGGCGAACTGGCGGTCGAGGCGGCGTTCCGGCTCGGCTACGGGCAGTTGAATGCCGAGCAGGCCAGGGCTTTTCGCACGTTGGCCCTGGCGGAGGTGCCCGACCTGTCGATCGGTGCCATCGCGGCGGTCCTCGGCATCGCCGAGCTCGACGCGGAGGACGTCTGCGAGTCCCTGGTCGACCTAAGCCTGTTGGAGACCACCGCGCCGGGCCGCTACCGATTCCATGATCTACTGCGGCTTTTCGCGCGCGGCGTCGCCGACGAGGACGAATCCGCCGTGCTGGAGCGGGTGCTCGACTATCACCTGGCCAGCGCGAAGAATCTGCTCAGCGCGATCGACTACAGCAATACGACGCGACTGCTCGTCGCGACCGCGGTTCCTGGCCGCGCGTTCGCCAGCGGCTCGGATGGCCAGGCGTGGAACGATATCGAGCGGCCGGTCGTCATCGCGCTGCATCAGCAGGCGGCGCGGATCGGCGGCCGCGCGCTCGACGTGGCGGCCGACCTCGCGTGGGTGATGGCCGAGTTGATGGACGCGGGCACCGGCGCCCGTGAGCTGTCCCGCGCACTGGAGTCGCTGCTGGAAGCCGCCATCGCGGCCGACAACCTGGCCGCGGAGCGGCGGATCAGGACCGCGCTCGGCGCGCTGCTCCAGGTCGGGCTCGGCGAGGTCGAGGCCAGTCTGCCGCATCTGCGCGCGGTGTCCGGGCCGCCGGTGACCGACGTCGACCGCAGGCTGTCGGTACTCGCGTCGGTGCTGCTCGGCATCGCGACGCGACGGCTGGGCGATGCGGACGCCTCGCATCGGCATTTCGAGCACGCCACCCAGCTCACCCGCGCCCTCGGCGACCGCTCGATGGAGGCGTGGTGCCTGGCACTGGTCACCCGAACCTACTGCGAGGCAGCCCAATACGACGAGGCCGTGGCGGTGGCCGAGCGGGCCATCGCGCTCGCGCGGGAATCGTGCAACCCGGTGGCGCTCGGCTGGGCCACGCACGAATTGGCCGCCACCTTGTCGATGCGCGGCGAGCACCCGCGCGCTATCGAGCTCGGCATCGAGGCGGTGCGCGCGGCGCAACGCAACGGCGTGCGCCTGTGGGAGGGCTGGGCACGCACCCGGCTGGCGCAGATTCAGCTGCAGGCAGGCAATGTGGCCGAGGCGGAGACGCAGGCGGCCGGTGCACTACAGCTGCTCACGAAGGCGGCGGATCCGATCGATCGGGCACGGGCCATGGCGTTGCATGCGGCCGCGCTGGCAGCCCGGGGGCACCGGGACCGCGCCGAGCGGGAGTTACGGGAGTCCGCCGAGATCTTCACGCGCGCAGGCCTCGCGCCGCCGACCATCGACCGCCTGTACGGCGCCGCAGGCACCGAATAACGAACGTTTATTCATCATTTATCCGGCGCTGAGCCGTGGCTGGCATCCTGCTGTGTCGATGCGACCACCACCGCCAGTGGTGGGCAGGAAATGAGTCGTGCGGACTCGCGACCGCCCGGAACTGGGACCGAGCGACCGGTCGGGTCCGCGCCGACTCGCGCTCGCGGGGTGCGCGAGGCGTAGCGCGGACCCATTCCGGACGTCGGTATCCCCGTCGGCACCTTCTCGCCAGGCAGAGTTCGTTAAGGGCAGACGGTCCCCTGCTCGGGCACGACACCCTCCCGCAGATACGCGTGCACCACCCGGTCGACGCACTTGTTCACGCCGCCGTACGCCCCATGCCCCGCACCGTGATACGTGACCAGGACACCCGAGGCCAGCGCCTGCGCGAGCTCGGACACCCAGCCGATCGGCGCCTCCGGATCACCCGTGTTGCCGATCAATACGATCGGCGCGGCGCCCGCGCCACTGATCGGCGCGCGGCCGACCCCGTGGACGGGCCAGTACGCGCACTCGGCCAGGCGCAGCCCGGTCAGCTCGCCGAAACGCGGGGAGGCCGCGGCGAATTCGGGCATGAATCCGCGGATCTGCTCGATGCTGTAGAAGTCCGGATAGTCGGCGCAGTTCGCGGCGGTATTGATCGAGGCGAAGTTCGAGCGTGAGCCGTCGGGACGGCGTCCCGCGAAAAGGTCGGCGTAACCGATGAGTTCGTTGCCATTGCCCGAAAAGGCCTGGGCGAGTGCGTTGATCAGGTGCGGCCAGATCTCCGGGGCGGCCGCGCCGAGACCGAGGCCCGCCGTCGCGACCGAGCGGGGGAGCGGCGTGCCACGATCGGTGGCCAACGGGTTCGTCTCGACGCGGGCGAGAAACGCGTCTATCTGCGTCGACGCCTCCTGCTCCGTCCGGCCCAGCGGGCAATTCCCCTCGGCCACACAGAAACTCAGAAACTGACGCAACGCCGCCTCGCTGCCCGCGGACTGGTCGAGCAGGCTTTGCCGGAAGGTGCGCAGCGGCGTGCCGGGCGCGTCCAGCAGCATGCGGCCGACGCGCTCGGGAAAGAGCGTGGCGTAGGCGGCGCCGAGCTGCCCGCCGTAGGAAACGCCGAGGTAGTTGAGCTTGTCGTCGCCGCCCCCCGCACGGACCAGGTCGATATCGCGTGCGGAATCGAACAAGCCGATATGCGGGAGCAACGGACCCGACGCCGCGACGCAGGAGTCGGTGAACTGCCGACTGCTCGCATCGATCGCCGCCCACTCGGCGTCGGTGCGCGGAACACGGTCCGGCAGTGCACCATCCGAGCAGACGACCGCAGAGCTGCGGCCGACACCCCGCGGATCCCAGGACACCAGGTCGTAGTGCTCGAGCAGGGGCGCGAACCGAGTCGCCACGCCGACAACGGTTTCCAGCCCGGACCCACCGGGACCGCCCGGGTTGTAGACCAGCGATCCGAGACGCTTCGCGGGATCGGCGCTGCGGGTACGGATCAGCGCCAGCTCGATGGTGCCCGCCGCCGGATCGCGGTGGTCGCGGGGCGCGCTGATCGTCGCGCATTGCCACGGCCGCCCGTCGGCCGCCATGCCCTGACACGGCGACCAGATCGACGCCGCCTCCCGCGGCGGATCGCCGGCACAGGCCCCCACCAGCAGTGCTGTCACCGCGATCAGTACGCCGAACCACCGCATCCTCGACCCCCTCTTTCTCCGCACAACTGTATTACCAATGAAAACTAACACAGTTGTGCTACAAATACGAGGTGGCACGAACCGTTGACCAGCAGGCCCATCAGCAGCGGCGCCAGACGATCGCCGAGGCCGTCTGGCGGGTCATCCAGCGCGACGGGCTGGAGCACGCGTCGGTCCGCAAGGTGGCCACCGAGGCGGGCGTCTCGATGGGCAGCCTGCGGCACTACTTCTCCACCCAGTCCGAGCTGCTGGCCTTCTCCCTCGGCATGGTCGGCGAGGGCATGATGGACCGGATCCGGCAGCTGGACCTGGCCGAGGACCCGTGCGAACGCGCGGCACAGATCCTGCTCACCGGGCTGCTGCCGACCGGCCCGCACCAGCGCGCGGTGACCACGGTGTGGCTGGCGTTCCTCGGCCGCGTGCTCACCGAACCGGCACTGCGGCAGCGCAGCGACGAACTCTATGACGCCACCGCCGAACTCGTCGCCTGGGTGCTGGGCGAACTGGCCGCGAGCGGCCGGCTGCGCGACGGTCTCGATCTGGCGTGGGAGACCGAACGCCTCTATATCTTCGTGGACGGTCTCACCGTGCAGTCGCTGATTCGCCCGGAAAAGATTCCGCCCGAACGTATTCGGGAGCTGCTGCGGCACCATCTCGACCAGCTGTGTCGCTGATCTCGGCGGGGAAACCGAACGTGGTGACCAGTCCCGGATCACAAAAGGCCGCGATCCGGGTGATGGCGTCCACCGTGGTAGTCAGCACAGCGACGCCGAAAGCCCGGTAGGAGCCGGGTGTTTCGCGCAGATACGCGACGGCGGCGGGCTGTCCGTTGGCGCGCGTCGGGTACAGCAGCCAGTCCCCCGGCGCACCGAGTACCTGTGCCGCAAGGTAAGCCACACAGGTGCGCTTGCCCTCGAACCAGGTCTGGAACGGCGGCATCTCGATCACGGCGTCGCGGTGCAGCAACCGTTCGAGGGCGGCCGCGTCGGAGTGCTGGAAGGCGGCCATGTACTCCGCGAGCAACGCCCGCTGACCCGGCTCGGTCGGTGTGGCGGCTTGCTCTGCGGCCGTGGCGATTTCGTCCAGCCGCGCCCGCGCCCGCTGCAATGTGCTCTTGACCGCCGCAGTGCTGGTGTCCAGGATCGTCGCGACCTCTGCGGCGGGCAGGCCGAGTACGTCGCGCAGTAGCAGGACCGCGCGCTGCTTACCGTTCAGGTATTGCAGGCAGGCGATGAGGGCGAGCCGCAGGCTGTCACGGGCGACCGCCACGCCGGCCGGATCCGCTGCTTCGGCGGTCACCAGCGCGTCCGGCATCGGTTGCAGCCACTGGGTCCCGGTCGGCGCCATGGCCGGTTCCGCGGCTGGATCGTGGCCTGCGGTGCCGAGCCCGGAGGGCAGCACCCGGCGACCGCGGTGCTGCAGCGCGGTGAGGCAGGCATTGGTGGCGATCTGATACAGCCAGGTGCGCACCGAGGAGCGCCCCTGGAAGCCGTCGAAGGAGCGCCAGGCGCGCAGATAGGTCTCCTGGACCAGGTCCTCGGCGTCGTGCACCGAGCCGAGCATGCGATAGCAGTGCGCGAGCAGTTCCCGCCGGTAGGGCTGGGTGCGGCGGGCGAAATCGGCGTCCGGTGCTGCGGTCATCCGCGCGGTCCTCTCCGGTGCACGGCCCGCGTCCCGCGAGCCTCTCGCAGATAAGACCCGGCGCGAGTGGAAAAAGAATCGGCGGCACCCGATTCCTTCGTGCCGAGTGCGCGGTCTGCATAACCGGATTCACCACGACAAGGAGACCGATGATGACCGTGCCCCTCGATGACACCGTGCGCGCCCTGATCGACGGCCCGCACGCCGCGATACTGGCCACTTCGAACGCCGACGGACGCCCGCAGTCCTCGGTGATCTTCGTCGACTACGACGGCGAGATGCTGCTGTTCAGCACGATCAAGGGTCGGCTGAAGACTCGCAACATGCAGCGCGACCCGCGCGTCAGCCTGCTGGTGCTCAGCAAGACCACCGGTCGATATGCGGAGGTGCGCGGCCGGGTGGAGATCACCGAGGACCCGGAAAAGTCACTCTCGCACCAGATGTACGCGAAGTACATGGGCGGTGCGACGCCGCCGCCGGAGCCCGGCGCCGAGCGACTGATCGTGCGCATCACGCCGGAGAAGCTGTACGTCTTTCCGCCCGGGTAAGGCCGGGCCGACATTTCGGTATCGTCGGGGTGGTGCCCGGCCTGCGACGAGCTGGAATCTTTGCTGGCGCCCTGCTCGCCCTGATCCTGCTGATCGGGCTCGCGGGTCTGCCGGTGTACGTGCGTCCGCAGACCGATCCGCTACGCAATGCCGATGCCATCGTCGTACTGGGCGGCACCGCCTATGAACGCTTCGATATCGGTCTCGACCTCGCGCAGCGGGGATACGCTCCGACACTGCTGATTTCGCGGTCCACCGGTCTCGACGATCACGAGATGGACCGGTACTGCGCGGGCCGATTCGACTTCACCGTCAGCTGTTTCGTCCCCGACCCGTGGACCACCGAGGGCGAGGCGCAGGAAATCCGGCGGCGCGCACAGCAATTCGGCTGGCGGCACCTCATCGTGGTGACCTACACCCCGCATGTATCGCGAGCGCGCTACATCGTGGCGAAATGCTTCGACGGCGAACTGACCATGGTGGCCAGCCCGAGCGCGTCCGGGCTGCGCTTCTGGACCTGGATGTATCTCCGGCAGTCGGCGGGCTACCTGCGAGCGTTTCTGTCGCCGGACTGTTGAGCGGGCTACCGGCCGGCAGGGCGAGCGTCGCTTAGTCTTCGCCTCATGGACGAAACGACCAGCGAACCCGCAGGCGCGCATCCGCACGAGCCCCATACCGAGGGACTGGCGTCCAAGCTGAACTGGTTGCGCGCGGGCGTGCTCGGCGCGAACGACGGCATCGTCTCGACCGCCGGTTTGGTCGTCGGCGTCGCTGCGGCGACGACCGATACGGGCACCATTTTCACCGCGGGCATCGCGGGGCTGTCCGCGGGCGCTATCTCCATGGCGGTCGGCGAATACGTGTCGGTCAGCACGCAGCGCGATTCCGAACGTGCCCTGCTCGCCAAGGAACAAAAGGAACTGCGTGAAGAACCGGACTTCGAGTTGGCCGAGCTGGCCGGCATTTACGAAGCCAAGGGGCTGTCCCCGGCAACGGCACGCAAAGTCGCCGAGGAACTCACCGCGCACGACGCGTTCACCGCGCACGCCGAGGCCGAGCTCGGGCTCAACCCCGAGGAGCTCACCAATCCGTGGCAGGCGGCGGGCTCCTCGGCGGTGTCGTTCACGCTCGGCGCGCTGCTGCCGCTGCTGGCCATTCTGTTGCCGCCGGTGCCGCTGCGCATTCCGATCACCTTCGCCGCCGTGCTGATCGCGCTGGCGATCACCGGTTCGGTCAGTGCCCGCCTCGGTGGTAGCGACCGCGGCCGGGCGATGTTGCGGGTAGTGATCGGCGGGGCGCTGGCCATGGCGGTCACCTACGGCATCGGGCAACTCACCGACGTCGCCGGGCTCTGACGCGTAGAAACGCCGAAACCGGTGCCGGCCGAGGGGCTTGACTTGCTCCTCGACCGGCACCGGCTATCAGGTCAGCGCTTGAACGCGGCCCGAAGTTTATCCGCAGCGCGTTTCATGTTGCCGCCGGCCTGTTCTCGACGTCCCTCGGATTCCAGACGACGGTTTCCGGCCGCCCGGCCGAGATATTTCTTGACGTTGCCCCTGGCGGCTTGCACCTGGTGCGCGATCCTGTCTTCGAATTTATTCACGGTCGATCCCTAGTAATACCAGCGCCGGCCACCGACCGGGCGGCCGACCGATCCGGCGATCATCAGCACGAGGCCGACGATGAGAATGATGATGCCTGCGGTAGTGAGCAATCCGATTCCGAGCAGCCACCCCGCGATGAGGAGGACAAGTCCGAGAATAATCATGGTCGTATTTCCTTTTCTCGATGATTATTTCGACGCCGGCGCCTGCACGCGGGACGTGCTTTCTGCGCGCGGTGTGTCACCGGCCGGAGCCGTGGCCGGGCGGCGCACGAATCGACTCCAGACTGGCTCGCGGTGCGACTGCGGTGCGGGCTCCTTGCGGGCCGGTGGGGTACCGTCCGCCAGATCGCGCCGGACCGCCGCCATTTCGCGGCGGGACTGCCTGAGCTCACGACGTGCCACCATGTTGCGCCGGGAGACACGCCAGACACCGGTCAGCAGCAGGGCCAGGCCCAGCGTGCCGATGGCGCCGAGGACGATGCCGTAGCCGAACAGCACACCGCTGGAGCCGTGGAAGTGGTAGTCGAAAACCGCGAAATCACTTGGTAGGAAGTTGGCTTCGCCGTTGTTCGCCACCACGCCGGCGACTCCGACGATCACTGCTGCGATCAAGACGACGAGCCCGATGATGATGATCATGACAATCCTGTTGCGTCGAGTTGTGTGACACCCCGGCTATTCCCGGGGATACGACGACCAAACGTGGATCGGCGAAATCTACTGCTCGTCGGCGTTTACGCACGTCGATACGGTCTATTCGGTGTTCATGAGCTCCTACACGATTACCTTGCACAACGTCACCCGCGAGTCCGCCTCGGCCATCGAGTCCACGCTGCGCGGCGTCAACGGTGTCGATTACGTCGACATCGATGTGGCGTCGGAGTCCGCCACCGTGAACTCCTCGCTGACCTATGAAGAGGTATTGGAGGCGATCCGCAACACGGGCGTGGCGGCCAGCTGATCCTGTTGCGTGCGTGCTGGTTCCGGTATTGCCGGACTCAGCACCTGCGCAACAGTTCAGCGCCTGCCCAGATCCAGTCGCCTGGTCACCCGGTCGACCAGGTCGATCGGCATACCGGGCTCACGGCGCGCATTCATAGCTTCGCGACGTCCTGCCTCCAGCACGTCTTCCCGGATGTCGCGTAACTTCTTGGCCAGCTTCGCGTTTCGAGCCGCCTCGGACTGCGCGTCCACGTCGGCGGCCTGTGGATCGGCCCGCGCCATGCGTTGACGAAAGCCGTCACGCAGGCGTTCGTAGACGTCGTCAGGCAGATTCTGTTCCACGGCAATCTCTTTCAGGCGAGCCAGCTCGGCCTTGATCACGCGCTCCCAGAGTTTGCGCTCGAGTTCGCGTTCCAGCTTCGTGTCCGCGTGAACGCCGGTGAGGCGCACCACGAATGGCAGCGTCGGCCCCTGCAAGAGCAGGGTGAACAGGACGACGGCGAAGGCGGTGAACAGGATTTCGGTACGGCCGGGAAAGTCGGCGCCGTCGTCGGTGAGCAGCGGAATGGCCAGTGCCAGTGCGACGGTCGCGACGCCACGCATGCCCGCCCACCAGGTCACGATCGTCTCGCGCCAGGTGTAGGGCTCGTCGGCGTCCACCCGGCGCCACCACGATCGACCAATGGCCCACGTGGTCATGAGCCAGATCAGGCGCAGGCCGACGACGACCGCGACTACGGCAGCCGCGCCGCCGAGCATCGTCGGCCAGCGGTCACCGGTGGCCTCGAGCACCACACCGAGTTCCAGCCCGATCAGCCCGAAAGCGAAGCCGCTCAGCAACATTTCGATGATGTCCCAGAAGGACTCGCCGACCAGTCGATAGTCGGGGTCGCTGAATTCGGTGACGGCGTCGGTCAGATACAGCGCGCACACGACCACGGCGAGCACGCCCGAACCATGCCATGCCTCCGCGAGTCCGTACGCGGCGAACGGGAGCAGCAGGCTCAGCGCCACCTGCCAGGTGGCCTCGCCCAGATAGTTGGTCAACCGGCTACCGGCCCAGCCGAGCAGTAAACCGACAATGACCGCCACTACCGCCGAGACAGCGAACTCCGCGGCCGCGCTCGGCGTCGAAAAGCGCCCGGTCATCACGGCTTGGATCGCGACACCGTAGATCACGATCGCGGTGACGTCGTTGAACAGCCCCTCACCGCCCAGCACCACCACCAGTCGACGGGGCAGACCGAGGCTGCCCGCCAGTGCGGTCGCCGCCACCGGATCCGGCGGTGCGACCAGCGCGCCGAGCGCGATCGCCGCCGCGATCGGCAACCCCGGATACCACGCATGGAACACCGCGGCCACCGCCACGGCCGTCGCGATGACCAGGCCGACCGCCCGCAAAGCGATCGGCCCCCAGTTCTCCGCGAACTGCCGCCACGAGGTACGCCGCGCCGCCGCGTACAGCAGCGGCGGCAGCACCAGCGGCAGGATCAGGTCCGGCGGAATATTGATCCGCGGAGCAAACGGCAGCAACGCGACCACGCAGCCGAACACCGTCATCAACACCGCCGACGCCACCCCAACCCGCTTGGCCAGCGGCTCAGCCAGAATCGCGGCGAACAGGATGACGAACATCAGCACCAACTGGTCCATGACCGACCAGTCTGCGATGCCACCCCAGCTTTGCTCGTCCGCCGCGCCGGACCGGAGCTGGAGCGGCCTGAGGCTTCACCAGCGTCGGGCAGGTTCCGGAACCCGGCGGACGGGGACCAACTCCCACCAAGTGACGCAGCGCCAGAGCCATTCGAGGGGGCCGTAGCGGAATATCTTCAGCCAGGTCCAGCTGACGAGGGCTTGCAGGGCGATGATCGCGGCGGCCAGGCCTAGGAGGAGGCCGTACTTGGCGGAGCCTGCGAGAGCTAGGCGGGGTTCGGCCAGCAGGATCAGGACGGTGGCGGAAATGTAGTTGGTCAAGGCCATTCGGCCCATGGGTTCGAGTACCTCGGAGAGGATGGCGCCGGTTTCGGTGCGTAGCAACAGGAGTAGACCGGTCAGGTAGGTGAGTGCGCCGAGTAGGCCGGCGACAGCGGGTGCGCTGGTGGCCAAGAGGTTGAGGTAGGGGGTGCGGTACTCCCAGATGCCGGCAACTACCGCAGCAGGTAAAGCCAGGGCGAAGACGGCGGCTAGTTGCCAGCCGCGGTCGTCGAGGGTGTGTGGGATGCCGTAACGGGCGGTGGCCAGGCCGAGCAGGAAAAGGCCGGGGACCAGGCCGAATCCACCGCTGAGCACCACGGCGACACCTACTGTTCCGACGAGGCCGAGTAGCAGTACCGCCCAGTTCGGCAGGCTGGTGGCGGGCAGCAGGATCACCAATCCGACGATGGCGTAAGGCAATAGCGCCTCGCCGGGCTGGAACTGGTGATGGAGCAGACCGAGCAGGCCCAGCGCAATGAGGCGGCGGATCAGCACCAGCTTCGGGTGATCGGTGCGCTGGGCCGCGCTGTCCAGGAACAACGCGAAGCTCAGTCCGAACAGGAACGAGAAGATCGGGAAGAAGCGGCCTTCGAACAGCACCGACAGCAGGTGCCGCAGCGGGACCATCTCGCCGGGCGCGCGCACCGCGGTCATGCCGGTGATCTGCCAGATGTTGACGACCAGGATGCCGCACAGGGCGAATCCGCGCACGGCGTCGAGCTCGTGGATGCGACCTGTGTCGTTCTGCATGCATCTCAAACTAACCATCGCCCGCGGCACAACCACGCTTCTCCGACGAGATGTCGCGCACACACTTCGTGCGTTAACTGTTAGTACGTTAACATTGACGGCGGTGCGACAGGAGGACAGATGGACGATCCGCTGCAACTCGACCGGCAGGTGTGCTTCGCGTTGGCAGTAGCCAATCGCGCGGTGCTCGGCGTGTATCGGCCACTGCTGGAGCCGCTCGGCCTGACCCATCCGCAGTATCTGGTGATGCTGGCGCTGTGGGGCGAGGCGCCGATGTCGGTCAAGGCGATCGCCGAGGCCATCCAGTTGGACTCGCCGACACTGTCGCCGCTGCTCAAGCGGTTGCAGAGCGCCGGGCTGATCACCCGCGAGCGCGACAGTCGCAACGAGCGCAACCTGGTCGTGAACCTGACTCCGGCGGGTGTCGCACTGCGCAAGCAGGCCGAAAAGATCCCGCCCGCGGTGGTCGAGCGACTCGGCGTCACGCTGGCCGACCTCGAGGAGCTCCGCGAAGTGCTCACCCGCGTCAACGAGGCCGCACGCCGATCCACGGCGGTCTAGACCCGATACCTGCGAGGAGTTCGCGCATGTCCCGAAAAACGCAGCGGCCCAACCCGATCCAGTGGATCGGCTACGTCTTCGGCCGCCGCCTGCCCGATTCGATGATCGACTGGGTGCGCAACGACCTCACCGGCAAATACGCCACCGCCCGCCACATCCTGCGCGGCATGGTCCCGTTCACCCCACTGTTCGTTGTCTTCCTGCTCTTCCCCGGCGAACTCTGGCTACGCGGCGCCATGGTCCTACTCGCCATGCTCCTGGCCCTGTTCTACACAGCGGCGTTCATGCCGATGAACCGCGCCCACCGCCTCGCGAAGCACGGACTCCCCGCCGACCTCGAGAACCCGGAACGCATGCGCCGCCGCGCCCTCGAACGCGCCAGGTACGCCGCCCAACACCCCCACTGACCGCACACGGAGTCAGCGGAATCTCCACCGCCGACCCCACCTGCGACCAGGCGATCGTCCGGGCGGTGCGGTCACCGTCGTTTTCGCCCGCATCCGATCCCGCCACGGCGCATGCGCCGGCCGAACGGTTCGCCGTGCCCAATTACGCCGCATGGCACAGGACTCGAGACGGCGCAGTACCTCGCGCAACGACATCGCCGACGTCGTCCTCCGCACGAGCAGCCTCGTACGCTCCTGTCCGCCCCCGCTCCCCCGCCTGCCTGGCGAGGCGTTCAGCGAAAAACTCCGGAACAATGCTCACCCTTCGAGCGTCTCAGCCGTGTCCAGCTAATTTCGGGAACTTCGGGCACCGAGGACGGCTAGTTGGACTCGGTTGGTGGTGCCGGTTTTGGCCATCAGGTTGGTGATGTGGGTTTTGACGGTGGTGATGCCGAGGTGCAGGTGGGTGGCGATGTCGGCGTTGGGGAGGCCCTCGGCTACCAAGGCCAGTACTTCTAGTTCGCGGGGTGTCAGGCCGGGGGGTGTGCGGGGTTCGGGGGTGGGTGGGGTGGTGTGGGCTGACAGGGCGGAGTCGACTACGCGGCGCAGGACGTTCGGGGAGAAGGGGTGGTCGCCTGCGGCGGCGCGGTGGATGCCGTGGAGCAGGTCGGTGGGTGAGGCGTCCTTGACGAGGAAGCCGCAGGCGCCTGCGGCGAGGGCCGGGTAGAGGTGGTCGTCGTCGTCGAAGGTGGTGAGGGCGAGGATGCGGGTGGCTGGTCTGCTCGCGAGAATTGCTGCGGTGGCACGGATTCCGTCCATGCCGGGCATACGGAGGTCCATCAGGACGACGTCGGGGCTCAGGTGCTCGGCTAGCCGGACGGCGTCGCTACCGGTGGCGGCCTCCCCTACCACCTCGAGAGCGTTGTCGGTTTCGCAGAGCATGCGCAGGCCCGCGCGGACCAGGTGCTGGTCGTCGACGAGCAGGACGCGGATGGTCATGCGGGCACCGGGCGTCCGGTCGGAAGACGTGCCGCGAGTTCCCATTCCGGGCCGACCCGAGCGGCGGTGAACTCGCCACCGAGCAGTTCGACGCGCTCGTGCAGTCCGATCAAACCGAGCCCGTGGCCGTCGGCGGGCCGGCGCGGAGCCGAACCGACGTGCACGCTCGATGACGACGCGGAACCGTTGTCGCGCAACGTGAACCGAACCTCGCCGTCCTGGACGGTGATGGTCAAGTGCGCTGTCGCACCGGATCCGGCGTGCTTGGCGATGTTCGAGACACCCTCCTGGGTGAGCCGCAGCAGCGTAAGGGCAAGCACCGCATCGACTTCGGCGATGTCGTCGGTCACCACGGCGTGCACGGTGATGCCCGACTGCCGGGCGCGGTCCACCACGGCGGTGAGCGCGGCGGGCAGGTCGGCGGGCGCGATGAAGGAGTCGCCGGTCATCGCCGGATCCCGCAGGATGGCGAGCAGCCTGCGCAGGTCGGTGAGCGTGGCCTTGCCGCTGGCGTGGATGTCGTCGAGCACTTCGAGTGCCCCGGGCGGCGCGTCGGGCATGGCGTGCCGGGCGACGCCGACGCGCAGCACGGTCGAGGAGACGTGGTGGGCGATCAGATCGTGCAGTTCCCGCGCGATGGCGGTGCGTTCGACGGCGCGGGCGGCGGCCACCTCGGCGTCGCGGCGCTGGGCGATCTCGTGCGCCCCGCGGCGGGCATGCTCGGCGCCCTCGCGTGCCGTGCGCAGCAGCACACCGAGCAGTACCGGCGCACCCGCCATTACCACCGCCCGATACCCGTTCGCAGCCAGGTCACCACTCGGATGCAGAAGATAGGCGCAGGCCAGCGCGCAGGCGGCCACCCACGGTTGCCAACCGGACCGGCGCGCCGACAACTCGACCAGCGCGACCGCAGCGGCCACCTTGGGCACCACCGGACCGGTATCGCCGATCTCGAAACCGACCAGCAGCAGACCGCTCACCGCGAGCGACGTGGCCAGCGGCCAGCGCACCCCGCCCGCGGTCACCAGCACCGCGAGCAGCCCGATCGTCCAGTCGACCGTGCTGGGCGCATCGCTGAGGAACAGCAGGCACCCCACCGCCGACACCAGCAGCACCAACAACCGCACCGGCAAAAACCGCTCGTCGAGCCATGATTCCAGGCCACGCGTCACTTCCGCCGAACTCACCACGTCCTTCATCATGCCGGGCACCACGACCACCCGACTCCTCCCTGCGGAGGAGCAACCTCATCCGCGCGGCCGATATTCGGGCCGGCGGACGGAGTCGCCGGATCTCGGTGGTCGAGAGGGTGGTGGCATGACGAACAACGATGAGGCGGCCCGCGTAGCCGATGGCGGCGAGTTCAGATCGACCGAGGCACCCCGCCCCACACCGGGTAAGCAGCAGCAAACGAAGCCGAGCCGCAGGCGGCTGCTCGGCACGATGGCGGCATCCGGCCTCGCCGTCGGCGCGGCCGCCGGGCTCGCCGGAGGCGTTGCGCTGGGCGCGAACTCGAACCCGCCACGGTTCGAACCGACTGCGTTGCGACGCTTCGCCGGCAAAACCGTGGTGATCACCGGGGCGACCTCGGGCATCGGCGCGGCGGCCGCCCGCTTGTTCGCCGCGGAAGGCGGACGGGTGGCGTTCTGCGGGCGGCGCGAGGACCGCGGCCGTGCGGTGGAGCGCGAGATCCGGGCGGCAGGCGGTGAAGCGACCTATATTCGGGCCGACGTGCTGGTCGAGGACGAGGTCCGGAACTTCGTCGACTCGGCCGCGCAAATTTATGGCGGGCTGGATGTCGCGTTCAACAACGCGGGCATCACCGTGCAGAAGAAGCTGCACGAGTACAGCACCGCCGACTTCGATCGGGTACTGAACACCAACTTGCGCGGCACCTTTCTCGCGATCAAATACCAAGTACCGCATCTGATTCGACGTGGCGGCGGCACCATCGTGGTCACCTCTTCCAGTAACGCACTCGCCACGGACGCGGGGCGCGGCGCGTACACCGCGAGCAAGCGCGGGCTGGTCGGCCTGGTCCAGTCCGCGGCGCTCGACTACGCGGCGGACGGTATCCGGGTCAACGCGCTTGTCCCCGGCACCACCGACACCGAATTCGTGCGCCGAGCCGCGGGATTGGAGCACCTCCCCGACGACGTGTACCAGGTGATGATGAAACAGTGGGCTGGCAGCAATGTTCCAGGGCTCGGCCGCCTGGCCACCGCAGCGGAGATCGCCGCATTCGCGCTCACACTCGCCTCACCTGAACACCCGTATCTCACCGGTGCTCAACTTGTCATAGACGGTGGAAAAACCGCACATGCGTAGGGATTTCGAGCAGTGGCGATCATGCGGCGAAACCGATCAGCGCAGCGCCCAAGGCGCAATCTCCTGGACGGAGGGGTAGCCCGGGTCGTCACAGTCTTCGTCCTCGGCGAACCACAGCCAGTTGCGCGCGCACTGCACGAGGGTCCAGGCTCGGGCGCGGTCGGCGTCGAGGCCTGCGATGTCGACTACCGCGGCGAAGCGGTCATCGAGGGTGGATTCGGTTCTGCGGCTCCACAGTAGGGACAGGGTGGTGAATTCAGGGTCGCCCGCGAGCGGCTGCGGGTCGATGACCAGCCACGGTTCTCGTTGTGCGGCAAGCACGTTCTCGAAGTGCAGGTCCTCGTTCACCAGCAGCTGGGCGGCGGTGGGTCCGAGCTGGCTGCACACCTCGACGGCGGCGTCCAGCAGCTTGCGCGGGTACGGCGCGCCGAGCCGCTCCCATTCCCTGGGCAGTTCCTCCGCCCAGCCCGCCGACTCCGCGCGCAGGTTCCGCGAAATACCTTGCGGCACCGGGATAGCCAATCGGCGCATGAGCTCGCAGGTGATGCGCACAGCGTCATCGATCGGCTCGGTGTGCAATGAACGTCCGGCTTCGAGACGCTCCAGCAGCATCGCTCCGTTGTCGGCGTCACTGTCGAGGAGCAGTACCGCACCGTCGCCCTGCCATGCAGCCAGCGCGACCGGTTCGTCCTTGGTTTCGGGCGTCAGATAGTTGAGTTTGAGCACGGCCGCGCTGCCGTCCGCGCGCCGGACGGGCAGCACGAGCCCGCCGTAGCCGTGCATGGACGGTCCGTCGAAAGTGAGTTGCCAGCGTTCGACGTACTGCGCGGCGAGATCGGGCAGGCGGTCGAGCCAGGCACGGGCGGGTGCGCCCTCCTGGTTGGCGAGGCGGGTGGCGAAGAACTCGGGCACGACGGTCACGTCAACGAGCATCGCAGCCGTGTCGATCGATTTTCGGTCGCCCTATTCGATAGACCCGATCGGCGTCAGAGGTCGGCACCGGCGGGCACCGGCGGAGGCGGCGGGAGCCCAGGAAAGAGGGGCGGAAGCGGAGGCAGCGGACCGGGCGGAGGCGGCGGACCGGGAACGGGCGGCGGTTCCGGCGCAACAGGCGGTGGTTCCGAAACCGAGGGCGGTGGCTCCGGCGCAGCAGGTGGCGGCCCTGGATTCGCCGGTGGTCCCGGGTCGGCGGGCACCGGCTCCGGAGCGGGGCCTTGCTCCTGTGCCTGGCACACCCAACGCCCGTCCGGCCCGCGCATCCACTGCGCGACGATCCCGTCGTGCGAGCAGTCGTCCCCGATGCGATGCACGTTCTGCCCCTGTGGAACACAGGCCCATTCACCGCCGCGCAGATCCCACTGCGCGACGATGCCGCCCGCCGAGCAGTCGTCACCGATCTTGCGCGCGGGCTGCGGGGCGACGGGCGACGGTGGTCCCGGACTCACCCGGGTGGGCGACGGGGTGGTGCGGCCGGTGGTCGACGGCCGCGCGGAGGTCGTCGTGGACGGCGACTTGTCGTCCTTCGAGCCCTCACCCGACCGCAGCAGCATCCCGACCGCGACCACCAGCACCAGGACGGCGGCGATCACAGCCGCGATCACCAGGCCGCGGTTGTCGGCGCCGCGCCCACCGTCGGGTTCGTGACTGCCGCCGGGTGTCACCATCGAAACCGCCTTCTCTGCTGGACAGGGAAATACCGGTACGAATGTTGATCTTCACGGCACGCTACCCGAAGGTTGCTGTATCAACGTCGACTTTAGACAATTTTCATTTATGCAGGTAAAGGCCGTTTACTGGGAATAGCTATGGGTAAACTCGGCCCGTTTCAATAACCAAGGATCACTGCTTGGGCAGCGCGCCCGCCATCCCGCCGACGTCGGTGACCTTCCACCCGTTGTTCGGGTCCACGTTCACCGTGTAGGTGACCGTGGTCTGCGCCCCTTCGGGCGTCTGCGCGCTGGTCGAGGTGACATTGAGGAAGACATTCACCTTGTAGACCCCGTTGTCGGTGTTCATCACCTTGGCGGTGATCGGCGCCGAGGTCGAGGTCCACTTCAGCGGCACCAGGATGTCCTGCAGCTTCGGCGCGGTGGCGTCGAACTTGTTGGCCAGCTGCGGGGTGGTGTTGGCCTTGAGCTTGGCGACCCAGGCGTTGACGTCCTGGAAGTTGATGTTGGAGGCGCCGACCGCGTAATCGGTGGCGACCTGCTCGGCGTGCTTGTCGTCGGCGGCCGCGGCGTCGCGGTCGCTCAGGTCGCCGCGCGCCGAGGCCCACAGCGCGCCGAACACCACGGTCGCGGCGGTCAGCGCCACCAGCGCCGCGGCGACCGCGACGGTCGACAGGCGAATCGAGACGGTCTTCGGGTCGCGCGCCGGGGCGGGCGTGGCCTCGGTGTCGACGTCCTGCTTCGGTTCGGTCACAACGTCGTTCGACATCGCGTCCTCCTTTCCTATTTGACGGCCACCCGCACCTTGACGGCGCCATCGGCGTCGACCTCGGCGAGAGCCTGGGAGATCAGGTCGGATATATCGATGCGCGGCGCGGCCGCGACCAGCGCATCGACGAGTGGGCGCAGCACCGGCGCCAGCGAACTCAGTTCCGGCTGGAGCTCACGCAACGCGTCGACCGTTTTCGCGGTGAACGGGGCGATCCCGTTTCCGGTCGTGTACTGGTCGATCGGCTGGCTGTCGACCATCCGGCCGACATGGGCGACGAGATCGCTGAGCGCCTGGGTGAACTGGACCCACTCGGGCGCGGCGGCGCTGAAAGACGGTCCTACCCAATCCATGTTGGTGGCCGTGTTCTGCAGACTGTTGAGCAGCGAGGCGATCTGCGGATTGCGGCTCATGATGGCGGCCGCGAGCAGATCGCCGGAGCGGGCGAGATTCGGGATCGCGCCGTCGGTGCCGGCCAGGGACTGTTCGGCGGTGCTCACCAGCGAACCGACCACGGCCGGGTCGAGCTGGTTCAGCGTCTTGGTGGCGAGCCGGGCGACCTCCGGAATCGACAGCGGCATAAGCACATTCGAAGTCGTCAGCTGCTGGCCGTCGCGCAGGTACGGTCCGCCGTCGGCGTTCGGCCGGAACTCGACGTACGGCTCGCCGAGTGCGGACAGGTGCTCGATGGTGACCGTGCTGTCGGTCGGCACCCGGCGGTCAGCGGCGAGTTTCAGCCCGACCTCGACACCGTCGGCACTCTTGCGCACCGAGCTGACCCGACCCACCTCGATCCCGGTGAGCAGGATCGGCGACCCGACAGCGAGCCCGCCCGAATTGGTCAGCACCATGCTGGCATCGGTGTACTCGGCCAGCGGATCGGCCTGCACCACGTTGAACGTCAGGTAGCCCGCGCCGAGCACGGTGATGGCGGCGATGCCGCCGAGCGAGGCGATCGGCCCGAGCTTCATCGGACGACTCCGATCATGCGTAAGGTCTGGATGATGCGATCCGTCTGGTCCTGAATCGGCACCGGCGCATCGGTTTTCACGCCGGTGATATTCACCTTGGGCCCGTGCTCGGCAAAGGGAATGATCTTCTCGCGCACCAGCGAGACCAGCGCCTGCAGATTCGACGGCTGACTCAGGTCCAGCGGCCGGGCCGAGGCCAGCAGCGGCAGGAAGGCCTGCACGGTGCCGTCGGCGCTGTTCAGCAGCGGGCCGAGCCAGGTGAGCGAGGTGCCGATCGGGCCGAGCTGGTTGAAGATCTTGGTCACCCCGACGATGGACGGGGCGATGCCGTTCATCTGGTCCACCGACTCCTGGGTGAGCAGGTCGGCGAGCACCGGCCGGATGCCGTGCAGCACGTTGGTGTTGTTGTCGATCCCGTCGAGCAGCGAGTCGAGGTCGTCGAGGTGGTTGCCCAGATCCACCGCGTCGTCGGCCAGGGTCTTGCCGATCTGCTTGGTCCGGGCGGGATCGGCGGGCAGCACATCGTTGAGCTGCTCGATGGTGTCCTGCACCTGCTGCACCGCGCCGCCCTGGGTGAAGGTGGCCAGCGCGGCCATCGTGTCCTCCAGTTGCACCGGCGGTTTCGTCTGCGCGAGCGGGATCGTGCCGCCCTCGGGCAGCAGCTTGTCGAAGCCGTTCGACGGGGTGATCAGCGCGAGATGGATGTCGCCGAGCACCGTGTTCTGCCGCAGTTCGGCCAGTGTGGCCGCGGGCAACCGCGCCGACTTCGAGATTCGGGCGTCGACGACCACGTAACCGCCGCGGCCGCCCGCCTTGGCCGAATCCACCACGGACACACCGGAAACCGTGCCGACCTGGGCGCCGTTGGCCATGATCTTCGCCCGTGCAGGCAGATTCAGCACATTGGCGAACTGGATGTGCACGTCGTAAGTGGCGCCGGAGACCTCGGAGCCGGGCACCGGCACCGAGGACGGATCGAACGCGCAGCCCGCGGCAGGCAGCGCGCCCGCCAGCACCACCGCGAGCCCGGCGGCGAAACGACCACCGCCGCCGCCCTTTTCCCGACGAGCAAGCGTGACGACCAGTCGTCCGGTCTCGTCCCGATGGATGTTCATCGTGCACCCGCCATTCCGAACAGCAGTGCTGCCATATCGACCTTCGCCATGCCGTTCGCAGCGTCGCAGCGCCCCGGCGCCATCGCGTTCACCACCGCACAGACCTGATCGGCCTGCTGCTGCGGAATCGCGACCTTCGGTGGGGCATAGGTGATTCCGGACTGCCCGAACGACCGGAAGGCGTCGGTCAGCACCGGCATCATCGATACGATCTGGGCCAGCGAGCCGACCCGGGCGCGCAGGAACTTCACCAGCGGCACGGTGGCATCGAGTGACTTCATGATCGGGTCTCCGAAGGCCGTGGTGAGGTCGTTGAGGATCGGGAGCAGCTGCCCGAGTCCGTCGATCACCTGGGCACCGGGTTCCAGGAGGTCGGTGCGCGCCGCATTAAGCGTCGGCGCCAACCGGCGGAACATCGATTCGATGTCGCCCCAGTGCTCCTCGACCTTCTTGCCGACCGAGGCGAAGGCGTCGAAGACCCCGACCAGATGGCCGATATCGGCGTCGGGCGAGGCCATCGCCCCGCTCAGCTTCTTGATGATGTCGTTGACCTGCGGCCCGGTCCCCGCGGTCGCCGCGTTCAACTGCGACAAACCCTGGGCGAGTGCGTCGGGGGTCTTGTTGTCGGGTCCCGAGATCTGCGCGGAGAGCTGCGCCACCGCGTTCAATGTCTCGGAAATGCTCTTGGGCGTCAGCGTTTTGGTGATGCACTGACCGGCGTTCCAGCGCGCGGTGTTCTGGCCGGAGGACACCACGGCGAGCTGGCGGGCCGCCACGATGCTGTCGGCGAGCGTGGTGGCGCCCGCGTCGGCGTAGACCGGCTTGTCGGCCTCGACATCGAACTCGACCTTCACCGACTTACCCTGCGGCGCAATCGAAGTCACCGTGCCCACCGGGATGCCGCGCATGGTGACCTGATTGCCGACGTACAGCCCGACGCTGTCGGGCATGATCGCGCAGTAACTCTCGGTCTTCTTCATCGGATCGAAGGCGATGAAGTACCCCACGACGACGAGCACGACCGCGACGAGCGCACCCGAGACCGACATGAACGCCCGCGAGCCGAGCACCTTGTGCAGCATCAGCAGTCTCTCCCCGGCAACGGCACGCAGACCCGCGCGAGTGCGCCCGCGGGCGCGGTGATGGTCTGCCCGGACTGGTCGATCGTCACGCCGCCGTCGGGCCCGGCCAGCGCCGACAGCTTCTGCTGCATGTCCTGCACCGAGCCGATGACCGGATCCAGCTTGTTCAGCAGCTCCGACATCCGGGGCACGGCGTCGAACAGCGGCTGGAGCTTGGGCTTCAGCTCGGCATAGGTCGGCGCGATCGCGGCGGCCTTGTTGATGACGGCGTTCAGCAGCCGCAGACCCTCCTGCAGCTCGGCCCGCTTGCCGAGGACCAGGTCTTCCATGCGGTTGGTGGCCTGCACCAACCGGCCGAGCGAGCCCTTGGCGCCGTCGTACATGGTCACGTACTCATCGGCATTGGCGATCGCCTTGGAGATCATCTCGTGCTGGCGATTGAGGTCGTCGACAAAGCTGCTGAGGCTGTCGAGGGTGGTGCGCAACGTGTCCGGCGCCTCCGCCACGGAAGTGCCGAGCGCGGCGAGGTTGCGCCGCAAGGTATCTCCGTCGATCTTGCTGACCGGCTCGGCCGCGTCCTGGAAGGTCTGCACCAGGCTGTACGGCAGCCGCACCCGATCCATCGCAATGTGCTTGTCGCCCAATGGTGTTGTGCCCGAGGGGAACAGCGCCACATAGTTGCCGCCGACCACGGTGAGCATGCGCACATCCAGCGTGGACTGATCGCCGACGAACAACCCGGAGTCCACGGTGAAACGCATGACCACCCGATCCGGTTTCAGCTCCAGCGATTTCACCGTGCCGACACTGATCCCGGCGACGCGGATGTCGTCACCGGCCTTCACCGACTGGGCCTCCGCGAGATCGGCGGTGTAGGTCTTCTTACCGATCGGCACCACGTAGAGCACGCCGGCCGCGACCGCCACGATGGCCACCAGCACGACGCCGATGATGCCGAGCCGGATCTCGCGCCGCTTCGTCTCCTGCTCGCCGATCACGCGACGATCAGCGAACATGCCTCTCACCCAGCGCATACCGCCACCTGCTGTCCCGCGATCAGTACGCCGAATACCTGCGGCACGTCCGCCGCGCCCTTGGTGCACTGCGGCTTCCAGCCCGCGACCGCCGACTTGGGGATCGCCGCGTCGAAGCCGGCCAGCAGCCCGGGCAGCTTGTCGAATATCTCGAGGGCCTGCTGCGGATCCGGGAAGATCTGGTGGATCAACGCGTCCACATCGTCGGGGCTCTGCAGCCCGAGCGCATTGAACAGGTTGTCCAGCGGGCCGAGCACCGAGGGCGCGGCTGCGGCGAACTGGGCCAGCCCGGCCATGTTGGATTCCAGGCCGGAGAAGATGTCGGCCAGCCTGGCCAGTAGCGGCACCATGTAGTGGATCTTCCCGCCGGCCGTTTCTTGCAGGTCGGACAGATTCTGCAGCACCTTGTCGATCACCACCTGCCGGTCTTTGACGTGTGCCGCGAGTTTGTCGATCGCCGCCAGCGCGGGCCCGATACCGTTGCCGTCACCCTCGATCAGCGCGACCATGCTGGCGCTGAACTGGTTGATCTCCTCCGGGGAGATGGTGGCCAGCACCGGCTTCAGGCCGTTGAACATGCTGGTCACGTCGAAGGACGCCACGGTGTGATCGGTGCCGACCGTGGCGCCGCCCGGAATGCGCTTACCCGGCTGCGGCTGCTGCTGCAGGTCGATATAGCGCTGGCCGGTGAGGTTCTGGTAACGGATGGCCAGCTTCGAGTTGTCGTAGATCGACGCATCGGTCTTGAGCGACAAGCGAACTCGCGCCTGCACGCCGTCCAGCTCGATCCCGTTCACCTTGCCGACCTGCACGCCGTACATGCGCACGTCGTCGCCGACCTTCAAGCCGTTGGCATCGGTGAACAGGGCGCTGTGATCCTCGGTCGGCCCCGATACCGGGCGCTTGATCGCCGTGCAGACGATGATCAGCACGCCGATCATCACCGCCGCGAACAGGCCGAGCCGCCAAGCGGCGGAACGTACTTTCATCGGGCACCTCCCAATAGCGGTGCCAGGACGGGCATGCCACTCAGGTCGATCTCGGCGTTCAGCACCGGACCGTTCGGGGTGTCGGGCATGGCCGCGCGCAGTCGGCGCAGCAACTCGGTGAGGTCGGCCCCGGACTGCCGCGGCTGCGGCACCATCTGCGCGAGCAGCGTCAGCACCGGCGCGAGCATGTCGGTGACGCCGGACAGATCGTTGCCCAGTGCGGTGCCGAGGTCGGCGATACCGGGCAGCAACGTGTCGGTGTGCATGCGCACGCCGGCATCGAAGGACTCCCGATTCGATTGCAGCCGAGGGATATTGCGGATCATGTCCACCATCACCTCGTTGGCGCCCGCGAAGTTGCCCGCGCCGTAGAACGCGGGACCCAGCGCGGCGGCCAACTGGGAGAACGGCATCCGCTGGTTGTCGGTGACGATCTGAGCCGTCTGGATGATCGCCTGCGCCAGCGGGGTGAACGCCTTCATGTCGTGCGAGACCTGGCTGATCACCGTCGCCATCTGCGGGGTGAGCACCGAGTCACCGGACGCCGACAGGCTGCGCAGCATGCTGCCCATGGTGGCGTCGAAGATCGCGGCGGAGTTGGCGCCGGTCAGGTCGAGCACGCTGTCGTCGCGCAGCGCGGATCCGCCGGTGCCGCGGCGCAGCTCGATCTCGCTGATGCCGAACAGGTTCGCGGGCGCGTAGTCGACCCGCATGCTGTCGTCGATGCCGTGCAGTTGCGAACGATCCAGCCGCAACCCGATGCGCTGGGTGCCGCGCTCGGCCGGGTCGACCCCGGTGACCGTGCCGACCTGCACGCCGTCCACCCGCACCGGGGTGCCCGCCAGGATGCCGTCGCCGACCTGTTCGGTGTGCAGCGCGATGTGCATCCCGTCGTCGGTGCGCAGCTCGCGTTGCAGCGCAAGGACCGCGACCACCGCCACGATCACTGCGACCGCGATCAGGCCGACGAGCCGGGATCGCTGCTTGTCGACCGCCACTCCGGGCAATCCATACTTCGGCATCGCCATTACCCCGTGAAGCTGATCGTCGCGTTGAAACCCCACAGCACGATGGTGAGCACCATGTCGATGGCCACGATCGCCACCGAGGAGGCGCGCACCGCGCGGCCGGAGGCGATACCGACGCCCTCGGGCCCGCCGGTGGCGAAGAAGCCGTAGTAGCTGTGGATGAGGATTACCACCGTGGCGAAGATGGCCACCTTGATCACCGCGGCGATCACGTCGAACCCGGCCACGAACTGGAAGAAGTAGTGGTCGTACACGCCCGCGGATTGCCCGTGCACCAACGTGATCAGGCCGCGGCAGGACAGGTACGCCAGGATCAGCCCGATCAGGAAGGTCGGCACGATCGAGATGGCGCCCGCGATCACCCGGGTGGTCACGACGAAGGGCACCGAGCGCAAGCCCATCGCCTCCAGCGCGTCGATCTCCTCGGAGATGCGCATGGAGCCGATCTCGGCGGTGATGCGGCAGCCCGCCTGCGCGGCGAAGCCGATGGCGGCGGCGATCGGCGCGAGCTCACGGGTGGTCGCGTAGGCCGAGACGATGCCGGTGACCGGGCCCATGCCGAGCATGTTCAGCATGGTGAACGACTCGACGGCCACCGAAGCGCCCATCACCAGGCCCAGCACGATCATCATCGGCACGGTGCCGCCGCCGACGATGACCGAGCCGCGGCCCCAGGTCATGTCGGAGATGATGCGCAGCGTCTCGTCGCGGTAGTGCTTGATCGTCGACGGGATCGACGAGAGCACCTGCCAGACGAAGGCCAGCACGAAGCCGAGCGCCTCGAACCGCGCGAGCAACAGGCCGCGGCGCTGATAGAAGCGGGCGAGCCAGCCCAAACCCTTGGGCACATAGGTCGATGCGGACATGTCAGACCAACCTCGTCGGCAGGAACATCTCGACCACCTGCGTGACGCCCAGGTTGACGACGGCGATCGACACCACCGACAGCACCACGGCCGCGTTCACCGCGTCGGCCACCCCGCGCGGTCCGCCCTTGGCCTCCAGCCCGCGCTGGCAGGCGATCACCACCACCAGGAAGCCGAACAGGGCCGCCTTGAGCAGCGAGACCCAGACATCGGCGACGGTGGTGAAGGAGCCGAAGGTGGCCCAGTAGCTGCCCGGCGTGACGTTCTGACCGCCCACCGCGACCGCGTAACCGGCGACGATGCCGACGAAGATGATGAGGATGTTCAGCAGCGGTGCCACCAGGATCATCGCGACCAATCGCGGAATCACCAGGCGCGGAATCGGACTGATGCCCATGGTGTTGAGCGCGTCGATCTCCTCGCGGATCGTGCGCGCGCCCAGATCGGCGGCGATGGCGGCGGCGCCGGCACCGCCGAGCAGGAATCCGGTGGCCAGCGGGGCGCCCTGCTTGATCACGCCGAGGCCGCCGGTCGCGCCGAGCAGCGAGTCCGCGCCCAGCGTGTGGATGAGATTGCCGACCTGAATCGAGACGATGACGCCGAACGGGATGGCGATCAGAATCGCGGGGATGGCCGTGACGGTGACCAATCGCCAGGCCTGGGTGGTCGCCTCGCGCCACTCGAACTGGCCGCGCGCGATCCCGGTGACCGTGCCGGTCACCGATTCCCGTGCGATGTCCACGGCGCGACCGAAGGTCCGCAACGACGAAACGACAGTGTCGGAGAAGTTCTTGCGGACGACGCGGACGGCGGTGGCACTCGTGCGCGCCCGGGTCATAGACGCCACTCGGGGCCCGAGCCGGGCCGGTGTGTCTCAGGTTTCACAGTCGTTCTCTCCATGATGGGCGTCACTGCCACCATGAAGCTATCGGTGACACCTGGTAACAGTAAAGCTGATCA
This sequence comes from Nocardia suismassiliense, assembly GCF_900269665.1. GTDB lineage: Bacteria > Actinomycetota > Actinomycetes > Mycobacteriales > Mycobacteriaceae > Nocardia > Nocardia suismassiliense. The sequence goes on along the minus strand of NZ_LT985361.1, from coordinate 1,864,801 downwards.
CGGTGTGACCATCGCCTCCTCAACGCTTGCCGGTGACTAGCTTCGTTGCCCGGTCAACAGCACACGATGGAAGTAAATGGCCGTTCTGGTACGAGTTATCAGCACGTTTTCGCATAACTGTGACGTGCGTCATGTGATTTAGCTAACTGCCAGCAAGATCACGGACCGATTACGAAAGGGCGTAGTCGGCAAATGGGACAAGCGGGACGGCCACGCACCGACTAAAGGGCCGGAGCTGGGCCAATAGTCAGCACACCGCCCACAGCGCCTGACGTGACTCGCTTCGCGTGAGTCGAATCACATGGCCTACGGACTCACCGCGAGGAAGACGAACGCGGAGAACAGGGCCAAGTGGACGCCGCCTTGCAACAGCGTCGCCCGGCCGGGCACGACCGTGAGCACACCGACCACGATCGTCAGCGCGAGCAGCACCATCTGCGTGGCGCCGAGCCCGAGCACCAGCGGCCCGTCCAGCCAGATGGTGGCCACGGCGATCGCCGGGATGGTCAGGCCGATGCTCGCCATGGCCGAGCCGAGCGCGAGATTGAGGCTGATCTGCACCTGATCGCGGCGCGCGGCCCGCACCGCGGCGAGGGTCTCCGGCAGCAGCACGAGCAGGGCGATCACCACGCCGACCGCGGACGGCGGCAGGCCGGCGTCGGCGACGGCCGACTCGATCGACGGCGACACCACCTTCGCCAGCCCGACCACGCAGACCAGCGCGACGAACAGCATCACCAGGCTGAGCAGCGCGGCCTTGGCGGTGGGCGACTCGCTGTGCACGTCCTCATCCGTGACCACGCCGTTGCCCTCGACGGGCAGGAAGTCGTCCGGGTGCCGCACCGTCTGGACCATGACGAACAACCCGTAGAGCGCGAGCGAGGCAACCGCGGCGAAGGCGAGCTGTCCGGCGGAGAACTCCGGCCCGGCCTGGCTGGTGGTGAAGGTCGGCAGCACCAGGCTGAGCGTGGCCAGCGTCGCGACCGTGGCCAGGGCCGCGCCGGTGCCCTCCGCGTTGAACACCGCCACCCGTCTGCGCAGCGCGCCGACCAGCAGGGACAGCCCGAAGATGCCGTTGCAGGTGATCATGACCGCGGCGAAGACGGTATCGCGGGCCAGCGACGCGGCCTTGTCGCCGCCGGAGATCATCAGCGTGACGATGAGCGCCACCTCGATGACGGTCACCGCCACCGCGAGCAGCAGCGACCCGAACGGCTCGCCGACCCGGTGCGCGACCACCTCGGCGTGATAGACCGCCGCGAGCACTGCGCCGATCAGCGCGGCGGCCACCACGACCACCGCCACTCCGGAGAGACTTCGTCCCCACGTTACGGCCAGCGCGAGGGCGGCGATGATAGGTACGAACACGGTCCAGCGGTCGGTCAACACACGGATCATGAGATCCATCGTTGCAGCTAACCCTCCGCACACAGGTCAGCGCGGTGTGGCGGCCCGGAAATGGCACCGAATCGGACAATGCCCCCACTGGCAGGGGCAGATAACCGAGCGCCGAGTCGATACCCTGGCTCGGCCTTGATCGAGACGAACCAGCAGCGGGGACGCATGTCAAACCCACCCGGCCCATACCCCGGGCAGCCATACGATCCACACGCGCAACAGAGCGCAGCGAAGGATGAACAGCAGGCTCCTGGCTACTCGCGCGCCGATCCGACCATGCTGAATCAGCCGGGCGCCGCCGACGGCGGGGCGCAGTCGCCTCAACACCGCGCGGACCCGACGATGCTCAATCCGCTCGGCCAACCGGATCCGGGGTATCAGCAGGTACCGCCCGCGGATCCGACGATGCTGAACCCGCTGAGTCAACCGAACCAGGGCTACCAACCGGTGCCACCCGCGGATCCGACGATGCTGAACCCGTTGAGTCAGCAGGATCCGTACCAGCAGGGCCAGCCCTACGATCCGCAAGGGCAGCCGTACCCGTCGGTCCCGCAGTACCCGGTCCCGCAGTATCAGCAGGCACCGCAATACCAGCAGGCGCCGTATCAGCAAGCACCGATGTATCAGCAAGCGCCGCAGCAATATCCGCCGCAGCAGGGCGGCTTCCCACCCGGTCCGCCCGGGCAGGGGTTCCCGCCGCAGTACGGACCCGGCGGACCCGGCTCGGGTGGCGGCGGCGGTGGCAAGGTGCTCGCCGTGATCGGTTCGATCCTGCTCACCCTGCTCGTGATCGGCGGGGTCATCGGGCTGAAAGTGTTGAAGAACTCGGCCAAGAACGACCGGGTCGACGCGAGCGGCGCCGACACCACCAGCTTCGCCGTCGCCACCAGTACCGCTGGCGCGCCGACCACCCGGACGAGTGCCAAACTGCCCCCGATCAGCACGGCACCGCCGACCACGCCCAAGGCGACCAACGTGTGGATCGCGGCCGCCTACAACGAGGCGACCGAGGAGGTGCACTGGGTCAGGAGCTCGATCAGCCAGGACGCCGCGATCGGGCAGGCGCAAATCGCCTGCGGCGCTTCGTGTCAGGAGCCGGTCTGGTCGAAGGACAACTGTGTCGCGTTCGCCTTCGGCAGCAACGGTGGCTGGGCCTCCGACTGGGGCAGCACCATCACCGAAGCGCAGGACAAGGCAGTGGCCAGGGGACAGACCGCTTTCGATCTCGCGGGGCCGTTCCAGTTCTGGTCGAAGTGCGCGAAAGAGTAGCGCGCGCTTAATCGTCCAGGTCGACGCGGACGGTCAGCAGGTCGGTGCCGACCAGCTGGACCACCGCGCTGTTGCCGCGGGGCAGCTCGCGCAGCCGGGCGCGCGCGTCGTCCTGGGGCAGCAGGTGCGCGGTGCCGGTGTGCCAGCGGCCGTGCAGGCGTACTCGAACGCGGTTGTTCGCCTTGATGTTCCGGATGTACTGGGAGCGGTCACCGAACTCGGAGACCAGCCAGAACTCGTTGCCCTTCTTGCGGCCGCCGATCGGGGTGACGCGCGGCTGTCCGCTCACCCGGCCGACGGTTTCCAGCAGCTGCTGGGCCGGTACCTTGCGCTGCAACGGATTGACGACGCGGCGCTGCAACGTGGTGACCACTCGATGTTGAATATCGCGCTTGCTCGGCATGCGGCGACGGTAGCACCGGGGCGTGGGCGGCGAGCACCGAAACCGTTGGCCCGAAACCGTTGGCACAGTGCCACAGCCGAATACCAGCGCGGTGGGCAATCCGACGAATTATCGGAATAACCGCTGTTCCACTGTGACGCACGTCATAAAGTCCGGGTCCCGGCTTTATCACTGCGCACACCAGGACAATTCATGTACGCTCCCTCCCCTCGCCCGCGCGGCGTGATTCTCGCCGCGGCCGCCGCGACGTTCGGCCTACTCGGCTCCGTCCTGACCGCCCCCGCTCCCGCGCATGCCGCGGGCGCGATCAATTTCGCGCCGAAGGTGGATTCGCCCTCCGGTGGCCAATTTCCGTCGTGGGGGCCCGGTCCGTCCGCGATCGGCACCGTCACCGCCGACTTCGACGGCGACGGCAAGGCCGATATCGTCTCGGCCGATTTCCAAGGGGCAGGGCCGATTCTGATGACCGGCCGGGGCGACGGCCGGTTCAACACCGGCACCAGGGTGGGCGACGCGGGCAACGGTTTCGGCGCGGTGGGCGTCGGCGACCTCAACGGTGACGGCAAGCCCGACGTCGTCGCGCAGGCCTGGACGACGGTCGCGACCTTCCTGAACAACGGCAACGGCACCTTCAAGCCGGCCGAGAAGTACCTGACACTCGAAGGCGCACAACAGGAAGTGATCGTCGCGGACGCCAACGGCGACGGCAAGGCCGATGTGCTCAGCCTGGTGCCGGCCGGCGTGAAGACCTGGCTCGGCAAGGGCGACGGCACCCTCGAAGGCGGGCCGACCAGCGTGATCCCCGGCGTCGCCGCGGCGTTCACCGTCGGAAAGTTCAACTCGGACAACAAGATCGATATCGCGATCAACAACGACGTGCTGCAACAGGTGCACGTGTTCACCGGTAACGGCGACGGCAGCTTCACCCGGCGCGGCGCGAGCACCAGCGGCTTGATCACCGAGGATGTGCGCGCGGCCGATTTCGACAACGACGGCATCGATGACGTGATCACCGCCGACTCGTTCTCCTTCAGCACCACGCTGCTGCTGTCGGACGGTCAGGGTGACTTCAAGAAGACCGACCGGGTGAACATCTCCGGCCTCGGCCCGACCAGCATCGCCGCCGGCGACTTCAATCGGGACGGGAAGCTCGATGCCGCGATGTCGGCCGTGCTGAACTCCAAAATGGTGATCTTCACCGGCAACGGCGGAACCATCAGCAAGACAGGAGATTTCAGCGTCACGGCACAGCCGCAGACGCCGGTCGTGGCCGACTTCGACGGTGACGGCAAGCTCGACATCGTGGTGGCGGGTAGCGCGAACGCGGTGTCGTTCCTGAAGAACATCTCCTGATCGCGCTCAGCAGACCGCGGTCGGGGTGAGGTTGTCGTCGAAGGGCAGCAGGCCGTCCACCGTGGCGTGGATCTGCAGGCTGCGCACCTTCATCTCACCGCCGTGGTTGTCCAGGAACGCGATATCGGAGGCGTCCCGGCCGGTGGCGATCCGGACCAGGGTCGAGCGCGGCGCCAGGCCGGTGGCGTCGAGGGCGCGCCAGGCGCCGTCGATGTAGGCCTCGGCGACGGCGTGGAAGTCCATCGGCGCGCAGCCCGGTGCGTACACCGACGCCACCCGCGCGGGCACCTTCACCGCGCGCAGCAGCGCCACGACCAGGTGCGCGAAGTCGCGGCACACGCCTGCCCCGGACAGCAGCGTCTCCACCGCGCCGTCGATCGGGTCGCTGCTGCCCGCGACGTAGCGGATCCGGCGGCCGACCCACTGTGACACCAGCACGGCGAGCTGGGCATCCGGTGTGCCGGAACCGAATTCGGTGGCGGCGAAGCCGAGCAGCTTGTCCGACTCGGCGAACCGGCTCGGCCGCAGGTACAGCGCGCGGTCGTAGTCGGTGGTGGTCTCCGGTGTCGCGTGGCCCAGCACGGTCGCGCGGTAGTGCGCCCGCACCGTGCCCGGGCCGACCGAGAATTTGTGGATGCGGGTGCCGTGCGGGCCGAGTATTTCCCAGGGCGTGATAGGCCAGCCGTCCAGCTCGAACACCAGCGACTCGGTCAGGTCCAGGTTCGGCTGGCGGGCGACGGCGATCTGGAATTCGAGGGTGGTCGGCGCGGTGATCGCCACCTCGAGCTGAGCTGAGACATCGCGCTTCACACCACAATCCTGTCCGTCGCGGTCAAGTGCCCTGCCTATTCTCGACTAGATAACGGCGAGTTGGCATCATCTGCACCGTCAATTCATGGCCAGGTGGGGATTAATGCGACCGGCCGCGCGGTTATGGGCGAGAATTTGCGCGTGCGCACCCAGTTCACTCGCGAGCTAGTCGCGTTGACCAATGATTTGACGTTGATGTGCAGGCTTACCCATGACGCGGCCGAGCGGGTGACCGACGCATTGGTCGGTGCCGATCTCACCGCCACGTATGAGGTTTTCGCACTCGATGAGCGACTACAGACGATGTACGGCGCGTGCGAGGCGCGCACGGTGGTGCTGCTCGCGTTGCAGGCGCCGGTCGCCCGCGACCTGCGTCACGTGGTCACCGCCATCCAGATCGCTACCGAGTTGTCGCGGATCGGCGCGCTGTTCAGCCGGGTCGCCGACCAGGTCTATCAAAGCCATCCGGGACATGTTGCGCCGCAACCGATTCTCGACATCCTGGCCGCCATGGGCACGCTCGCCGCGACCCGCACCGCACTCAGCGGTCAGGCCGTCGCGACCGGTCACCAAGAACCGCCCGCCGAACAGGATCCCGGACTGCATGCGATGGAACTGCTGCACAAGCAGCTACATTCGGCCCTCGCCGCCCCCGGCCCTGAGCAGTCGACCACCGCCGCCATCACCATCGCGCTGCTCGCCAACCACCTCGAACGCTGCGTCGACCACACCGCCCGCATCGATCGCCTGATTCGCTTCCTGGACACCGGAGTTCCACCGACCGCCCAGCCTGCCGACAGTGCGTAGGCGCTACCGGGCGGTGGCGCGGGCGATCGTATAGAGGTCGCGGGCCGGACCGGTCGGCCGCTGTCCGGTCGGCCACACGGCGCGCAAGGTGCGCTCCAGTGCCAAGTCGGTGATCTTCGGCGATACCAGGGTGCCCGCGGCGATTTCGGCTGCCACGGCCAGGGAACTCAGTACGGCCGGGCCCGCGCCCGAAGCCACCGCGGTCTTGATGGCGGTGGTGGAGGACAGCTCCAGCGCGACCTCGGGTCGCCAGCCGGCGATTTCGCGAGACACCGCGTGCTCGAACCAGTTCCGGGTGCCGGAGCCGGATTCCCGTTGGATCAGCGGGGTTTCGGCGAGCTCGGCGCGGCCCACGGAGCCGCGCCGGGCCCAGCGGTGCGCGGGCGCAACCACGACGACCAAGCGGTCGTGCGCGACGACATGGGACTCCAGGCCGCGGAAGCTCTGCGGGCTCTCGATGAAACCGATGGCCGCCTTGTGGTCCAGGACCTGCTCGGCGACCTCGACGGAGTTGCCCGACTCCAAGGCGATCGCGGTGCCCGGCGCGCCGGCCCGCAGCTTCATCAGCCAGGCGGGGAAGAGGTACTCGGCGATCGTCTGGCTGGCCGCGACCCGCAGATGCGAGTCGCGTTCGGCGCGCAGGCTATCGATTCCGGCGTCGAGTTGCTCGGCCGCGCGGATCACCCCGCGGGCCCACTCCGCGATCAGCGAACCGGCAGGGGTCGCCCGGGAGCCGAGCGTGGTGCGCTCCAGCACCGGCACGCCGACGAGCTTCTCCAGGTATCGGATGCGCGAGGACGCGGAGGGCTGACTGATGCCGTGTGCCGCCGCGGCCCGGCCGAGGCTGCCCAGCTCGATGACCGAGAGCAGCAGGTCGAGCGCGGCCAGGTCGGGAACTCGCGGCGACAGGGGCATAGAACGAGTCTATGCATACATAGGAACATGCCCGCTACCCGACCCGACGGCATCCGGCGACGCTGGAGACATGACCGCCACCGTGACCTTCCGCCCCGCACCTCGGCGTCTGGTCGGCGAGCTCGACCACCGTCCGCGCCGGTCCGGCTCGCTGCGCCAGCTCGGCCCCAACTGGTTCGCCGCGGTGATGGGCACAGGCATCGTCGCCAATGCCGCGGCCACCCTGCCGTGGCAGTTCCCCGGATTGCGCGGCGCCGCGACTGTCGTGTGGGCGCTGGCCGCCGCGCTGCTGGTGGCTTTGAGCGTCGCGTGGGTCGCCCACTGGGTGCGCTTCCCCGACACCGCCCGCGACCATCGCAACCACCCGGTGATGTCGCAGTTCTTCGGCGCACCGCCGATGGCGCTGCTGACCGTCGGCGGCGGCACCCTGCTGCTCGGTTCCGACGTGATCGGCATGCCCGCCGCGGTGGCGATCGACTGGGTGCTGTGGATCGCGGGCACCGTGCTGGGCCTGCTGACCGCCTTCGCCGTCCCCTACCGGATGTTCACCAGGCACCGCGTCGGCGCCGATGCCGCGTTCGGTGGCTGGTTGATGCCGGTGGTCCCGCCGATGGTGTCCGCCGCGATGGGCGCCCTGCTCATCCCGCACACCCCCGCGGGTCAGCTGCGGATGACCATGCTGCTGCTCTGTGTCGCGATGTTCGGCCTCAGCCTGATCGCCGCCCTGGTCACCATCACCATGATCTGGTCGCGGCTGGTGCATCACGGCACCCCGGCCGCGAGCATGGTGCCCACCCTGTGGATCGTGCTCGGGCCGCTCGGTCAATCCGTCACCGCCGCAGGCCTGCTCGCCACTGTGGCCCCCGCGGCCATGCCCGACCTCTACGCCAAGGGCCTGCTGGTCTTCTCGGTCATCTTCGGCCTCGCCACCTGGGGGTTCGCCATGCTGTGGCTGGCACTGGCGAGTGCGGTCACCGTAAAGGCCTATCGTGCAGGCGAATTGACCTTCAACCTGACCTGGTGGGGCTTCACCTTCCCGCTCGGCACCTGTGTCACCGGGAGCACCGTGCTCTACACCCACACCGGCGCAAACCTTTTCGCCGCCATCGCGATCATCCTCTATGTCGCTCTGGTCGCCGCGTGGTCGGCGGTGGCGGTGCGCACTGCTCGCGGCGTACTGAACGGCGCGCTGCTTCGGCCCGCCCCTGCGCCCCGTTGACCGATCAGTAGTTCTTCAAGGTGACGAGTTCGGGATCGGCCTCCGGCGGGTTGGCGGCCATCGCGTCGAACACCTCCTGCGGCGGCGGTTCGGCGAACATCATGCCGACCACTTCCTCAGCACCTGCCTGGTTGACTTTCACGTAGTCGCGCAGCTGGTTCTCGTAACTGGCGAACGCGGCGGCGTAATCACCTGCGGCGGTGGCCAGTTCACCCGCCAGGACATAGGCACCGACAAGAGCCTGTGAGGTGCCGCGACCGGACAGCGGTGACGCGCAGGCGCAGGCGTCGCCGAGCAGCACGATCCGGCCCGTCGACCAGGTGTCCATGCGGACCTGACTGACCGGCGTCAGGTACAGGTCCGACGACGCGGCCAGATACTCCAGCAGGCGCGGCATCTCCCAGCCGTCCCCCGCGAAACGTTCGGCCAGGAGCCGCTTCTGGGCATCGAGATCACGCCGGTCGTAGTCGAGCAGCTCCGCGGCGAAGTACAGCGCGGCGCGGGCCTCGGTGTTGTCCCTGGCGCTGAACACATTCGCCGACCTGCCGTTGCCGAGCTGGCAGGCCAAGCCCTCGTAGTCGAGGTTCAGGAAGTTGTCGGTGGCGAAGATGGCGTTGTAGACGCCCAAGTGGTGGAGGTAGTCCGCGTGCTCGCCGAAGGCGAGGGCCCGCACCTTCGAGTACATCCCGTCCGCGCCGACCACGAGGTCGAACCGGCGCGGCTCGCCTCGTTCGAAATGCACCAGCACGCCGTCGGCTTCCTCGTCGAGCGCGGTGATCGAGTTGTCGAAGAGGTACTCGGTCTCGTCCTTGGTCAGTGCGTAGAGGATGTCGGTCAGATCGCTCTTGAGCACCTCCAGTTCACCGGCGAAGATCGCCGCCGGCATGGTCACGAGGTGGCGCCCGTCGCTGTCCACCACCTTGCTGTCGCGAATGGTGGTGCTGTACTTGCGCACCTCGTCGAGGATCCCCATCCGGTCGAGCACCGTGATCGCCGGGCCGCGGAAGTCGACCGCATAACCGCCGGGGCGCGGTGCCGCCGCCCGCTCCACCACCGTCGGGGTGTAGCCGTGCCTGCGCAGCCAGTACGCCAGCGCCGGGCCTGCGACTCCGGCGCCGGAAATCAGGATGTTCTTGTTCGTCATGGCGTTCTCACTTCTGCTGCGCTTCGAGCTGTCGGAGTACAACGTACATGACAGCCCGTACGTTGTACATAGCGTACTAGCGCACACTGTGCTGGTGAAGTGGTTAGTATTCGTGCCATGCGTACTAGTACAGCTGGCGCCGCCGACGCCACCCCGCCCTACCTGCGTATCGCCGCGGAGATCCAGCAGCGGATCACCTCCGGCGAGCTGCGGGCCGGCGACCGGGTGCCCTCCGCACGGCAGATCACCAAGGAGTGGGGCGTCGCCATCGCCACCGCGACCAAGGTGCTGGCCGTGCTGCGCCAGGAAGGAGTGGTGCGTGCCGTCCCGGGTGTCGGCACCGTGGTGGACACCCCGCAGGCCGCACCCGCGCGCGAGCACAGCCGCGATACCGAACTGACCGCGGAGCTGGTGGTGCGCGCGGGTATGGCCATCGCCGACGCCGAAGGGCTTGCGGCACTGTCGATGCGCCGCGTGGCCACCGAACTCGGCGTGCCGACCATGTCGCTGTATCGCCACGTGGGCAGCAAGGATCGACTGGTGCTGCTGATGGCGGACGCGGCTTTCGGTGAAGCCGACTTCCCGAACCCGGCGCCCGCGGGCTGGCGCGAACGCCTGGAAGTGCTCGCCCGCCTGCAATGGGCGATGTACCACCGGCATCCGTGGGTGGTCGCGGCCATCTGGGTGAATCAGCCGGATCCGACGCCGAAGTTGCTGGCGCACACCGAATGGGCGGTGCGCGCCTTCGACGACCTCGGTCTCGGTCCGGACGCCGTGATCTACGCGCACGTCTCGCTGTACAGCTACGTGCGCGGCATCGCCGTGAACCTGGAATTGGAAGCCGGGCTACGCCGGGCAGGCGCACCGGTCGAACCGTGGGATGTGCGCGAGCCGGAGTTCGAGCAGTTCCTGGCCGGCGGGCAGTTTCCCACGCTCGCACGGCTCAACGAGCGCAACGACTTTCAGTTCGACATCGACCGGCTCTTCGAATTCGGCCTGCAACATCTCCTGGACGGGTTCGCCGCCTCGGTGGCACCGCGCGACTGAACGGTGCCGGATCTGCACGTCGACGCGGCACGCAACCGACCGCCATATCCGTACGAATCCAGTAGAACTAACAATCATTCTGAAATGAACCTGAGAATAATCCCGAATCAGAGCGATCGGCTTGCCAAGATCAGGTCCCGCTATCTACTGTCTCAATACGTAGCAACAAGCTACTCACGATCATCACGAGCGAGCTCGCCCGGCGCGGTTCGACAGCTCGGGTCCTCCCTCATCGGACCCGCGGTGTCGGTGGGTGCGGAACATGGACTGGACACCCATTCGCACCCCCGCGCGACGGTCGATCTCCCTCGTGATCAGCCACCCTCGAGTCGGCGCCGGCACGGCGACTCGAGGGTGGTGCTGTATCCAGCCCCCTTGGCTGTGCGGAACGTCATACCCCCCAATCACTTCCACGACCTCGGCCGCCGGATACGTTGGCGCCCGATATAGTTCAGGTGGTTGGCGTTAGGAAGCTCGATGAAGTTCACAGTGCAGCGGCTCGCTCTGATCGGGCTGGCCATCGCGACATTCATCGGAGTGTCCTACTACTACGTGAACCGAGTCGAATCCCCCAGAGCGAGCGCGCAGTGCGGCTCCACCCTCTGCGCCGACGCGCCCGCCAGCATGCCCGGCCGCGACACCCTCGCCCTGCTGGAGACGATCCGGGTGGCCGGCCGCGCCCCCAAACCCGGTTACCCCCGTGAACAATTCGGCCCCGCCTGGACCGATGACGTGTCCGTCCCCGGTGGCCACAACAAGTGCGACACCCGAAACGACATCCTGCAGCGGGATCTCACCGAGGTCACCTTCAAGGACAACAGCCGCTGCGTGGTCGCCACCGGCACCCTGAACGACCCGTACACCGGCAAGACCATCAAGTTCGTCCGCGGCCCGAAGACCTCCGACGACGTGCAGATCGACCACGTCATCGCGCTGTCGGACGCCTGGCAGAAAGGCGCGCAACAGCTTTCCGAGGCGCGCCGCCGTGACCTGGCCAACGATCCGCTGAACCTGCAGGCCGTCGACGGCCCGACCAACCAGTCCAAGAGCGACTCCGACGCGGCCAGCTGGCTGCCGCCGAGCAAGGGCTACCGCTGCGCCTACCTGACCAGGCAGATCCAGGTCAAAGCGGCCTACCAGCTCTGGGTCACCCAGGCCGAGAAAGATGCCATGACACGGGAACTCAGCACCTGCCCCTGAGAGCGTCGCTCAGGACATGCGCACGACAACCTTGCCGAACGGGTCGTCGTCGCGGAAGTAGCGGTACGCCTGCACCGCATCGTCGAGCGCGAACACCCGATCGATGACCGGCCGGATGCGGTGTTCGCTGATCGCCCGGTTCATCGCCTCGAAGTCGGTGCGGCTGCCGACGGCGACGCGGCGGATCGATACGTACTGCGTGCCGAACACCTCGCCGACCGGCTCCGCCACCGCGGTCGGCATCGCACCGATCATGGTGATCTGCGCGTTGTATGCGCCGGAGCGAACGGATTTCGACAGTGTCGGCAGCCCGACGGTGTCCACGACGTGCTCGACGCCGTCGCCGCCGGTCAGTTCCTGGACCGCCGCGTCCCAGTCCGGTGTCTCGGTGCGATCGATCACCTCGTCCGCCCCGAGCTTGCGCAGCCGTTCGGCCTTGACCGGGTTGGAGGTTATCGACAGGACCCGCGCGCCCAGCATTGTGGCGTGCTGCACGGCGAACAGCGCCACGGTTCCGCTGCCCACCGTGAGCACGGTGTCGCCGGGCGCCACCGGCACCGGCTTCGTGAGTGCCGCCCACGCAACGACTCCCGCACAGGTCAGCGTCGCCGCTTCGATATCGGTCAGGTGCTCGGGCACGTGCACCACCGAATCCTGCTCGAGCACCGCGTAAGTGGCGAGCATGCCGTGGAAGGTGGCGCCGTACTGCTCGATGACCGTGGCCAGCCGCTGCGGCCCGTCGATCCATCGCACGAAGTAGCTCGCGGTGATCCGGTCACCCACTTCGGCCCGGGTCACGTTCTCGCCCACCGCGATCACCGTCCCGACGCCATCGCAGAGCGGGACGATGCCCGGCGTGGCGGGCAGCGGGTAGTCGCCGTCCATCAGCATCAGGTCGCGCCGGTTGAGCGAGGCCGCCAGCACCTCGATCACGACTTGGTTCGGGCCCGGCTCGGGCAGGTTCTGCGCCGCCGTGGTCAGGCCGTCGAGTCCGCGCAGTGGATCCAGGTGATACGCAAGGCCGTTCATCGCACGCCCTCGATGTACTGGTGGTCGGACAGGATCCGGCCCTCGTCGTCGAGGCCGATGACCTCGAAGCCGCCGCCCGCGACCGCACCGTCGGCCTTGGCCACCATGGTCCAGCTCACCCCGACGAGTCCGGCGGGCAAACGGAATGCCGGTGCCGCGACGGCGAACTCGTACTCGCCCGACGCGATGAACATCTCGTAGGCCCGCGTCATCCTGCGGTCCATGGCGTCATGGCCGCGCACCTTCAGTGCGGGCATCGGGAATTGTAGGCGCTCAGCCTCTTCCCGCATCTCCGCCGGCGGGTCGACCAGGGTCTGCGCACCGGTGGGCGCCCACAGTTCCCGAATCCGCTTGCGCCGGGCCTCGGGGTCGGACTCGTTCCACTGCGCCGCGTACTCTTCGGCGAAGCGGGCCAGTTCGTTGTCGTTCAGTTGCTTGCTCATGGAACAGAGTTTTGCCGTCTCGCCGATACCGCGCGATTCCCGGCAGGGAATAGCCGAATCGTGGAGAAGCTGCTGCTCATACCCTCCGCGGAATCGCGAGCGAGCCCCCATCGGATAAGACTGTGCACATGACAACGGCGATCGCAGCACCCGGATTCGCCCGTGAGCTGAAGCATTGGCGGACCCTGCGCCGGGTCAGCCAGCTCGACCTCGCGATCCGGGCGGACACCACCCAGCGGCATCTGAGCTTCCTGGAGCAAGGTCGATCGCGGCCCGGGCGCACCATGGTGGTGCGGCTGGCGGAGTCGCTGGAATTGTCTCTGCGGGAACGCAACAGCCTGCTGCTCGCGGCGGGATACGCGCCGGCCTTTCCCGAATCCAACCTCGACACACCGGAATTGGGTCCGGTACGCGAGGCACTGAAAACGATTCTGGACGGCCACCAGCCCTACCCCGCGCTGGTGGTGCGCCCGCGCGGCATCCTGCTCGCCGCCAACGCGGCCTTCGAGGTGCTCACCGAGGGGGCAGCCCCGGAACTGCTGGAGCCGCCGATCAATGTGCTGCGCCTCGCTTAACATCCGGACGGGCTGGCCAAGCGCGTGGCGAACCTGCCCGAGTGGGGCAGGCACGTCATCGAGGCACTGCGCGGCCAGGTGTCCCGCAGCCCCGACGCGGCCCTCGGCGAATTGATCGAGGAACTGGAAGGCTATCTGCCCCAGGCCGAACCAGGCCCGGACCACCTCGGTTTCGCGGTGCCACTGCGGCTGCGCAGCGACGACGGGGAGCTGCGACTCATCACCACCCTCACCTCGTTCGCCACCGCCACCGACATCACCCTCGCCGAACTGCACCTGGAAGCGTTCCTCCCCGCCGACGCGCAGACCGCCGACATCCTCCGCACCCGCGCGGCCCGCGCCTAGCGCACCCTCCACCCGGGACACACGGCTGGCACACTCTCGATCCGCCGCACACTGCTACCGCGCCTCCATCGGCCCGAAGTCCGCTGCGACGCATACTTTTTGATTTCCCGCATACCGAATCGCATGCGATTCCATGTGCGGGAAATCAGAAAGTGTGCGGCTACCAGGTGCGGGCGGCGGCGCGCAGGTGCGCGTGCACGAGGTCGACGTGCGGGCGGGCGACGGTGCCGGGGCGGCGGACCAGGAAGCCGGTGTTGATCGGCGGGTCCGGCGGGTCGAGCAGGGTGACCAGGGCGCCCGAATCCAGCTGGGCCGCACACAGATAACGCGGCAGCACGCTGATCCCCGCGCCCGCGGCGACCGCGGCGGCGACAGCACGCAGATCCGAGACGATCACCGCGGCCTCGCCGGCCAGCCGGATGCCGAAGACGTGCCGCCAGTACCGGCGCAGGATCGGTAGATCGGCGGCGTAGCTGACGAGCGGGACCGTGGTCAACGCGGCCGGACCCTCGGCGCGCAGCTGCGCGAGGTCGATCCGCTGGGCGACAGCGGGCGCGGCGACCAGGACGAATTCCTCGTCCGACAACGCCTCGGCGACCACCGTCCGGCCCCGCGGGCGCACGGTCGACACCACGATGTCGTGGTGACCGGCGCGCAGCCCGGCCAGCAGATCTTCCGAGAGCCCGGCCGTCACGGTCAGCCGGACACCGTCCGCCACCAGCGGCGCCAACGCCGGAAGCGCCTGCACCGCAAGCATTTCCGCAGGGCCTGCCAACCGGACCGGTGGCTGCGCTTCGAACTGCGCCGCGACATTCCGTCCGGCGACCGCGTTCAAGGCGTCCAACGGTTCGGCGATCCGCGCCGCCAACTCCGCGGCGGCCGCCGTCGGCGCGACGCCGCGCGGCAGCCGCTCGAACAGGCGTTGCTCCAGCCGCTTCTCCAGTGCCTGTAGTTGCGCGGTTACCGTGGGCTGCGACAATCCGACCAGCCGGGCCCCCGCGGTGATCGACCCCGCCCGGTGCACGGCCAGAAATGTGCGCAACTGATTCAGATCCAAACTGCCATCGGAATCCCTATCGCTCACCGGACAAGTCTATTGCCTCGCCGATGTTGCTGAAGGCCGATCTTGCTCACTTCGGGCGAACGGCGGCGAGCAGCTCCGGCCCACCCGTGGCCAACCGCCGCTCAGCGATGCGAGCACCGAGCACGGCCGCCGCGATCCCGAGACCTAAACCGACCGGGACCGCCAGCCATTCGACCGCCTTCAGCTCGGTCGCGCGACCGACCAGCAGGATGGCCACCACCGGCAGCACCGAGAACATTTGCCCGAAAATCATGACGGACTGGATCAGCATCTTCGCGCACCCCGGGTTACCGGAACCGGAGAACGGATTACCGGTGCGCGGCGGCAACGGATACGGCGCGATGACCGACAGCATCAGCGCCGAGCAAGCCCCGACACCTAGCGCGACCGGATACAGCGAGAGCACCCACGGATACATCTCCCACCGGCCGAGCGCCCCCGGCAGAATCAAACCGAGCGGCAGCGTGGGCACCCCGACCACCAGCAGCAAAGCCAGCAGGCGGCCACGCACGTCCGCGCGGGCCGCACCCGGGGTGACCAGGGTTTGCCACAGCGCGGTGCCGTCGTAACCGTAGAGATTGGCGGCGGCCAGCACGGCGAACAAGGCTGCGGTGACACCCGCGAACGGCACGCCACCCGCGCTGCCGCCCTGGACGGCCGGGAACACCGGCATCAGGATGCCGACCACGAGCACCGGCAGCAGCGTGGCCCGGCGCCGGCTGTCCCGCCACCAGGCGCGCAGCTCCTTGACCAGCACGGCGCCGACCGGTCCGCCCTGTCGCACCCGGCCGAGCAGACCACCGCCGCTGCTGCCTGCCACCGAGTTCATCGGCGCGGCCAGGCGCCGGGCCAGCAGCACCGACCACGCTTGCCACAACCCGAGCGACGCCACGGCCAGCGCGACCAGCGCCAGCAGCGCGATCAGCCAATCCCCTTGTGCCGCAGCTTCTACGGCGGCCGGTGCCCAACCGGACGGCGACCAGCGCAGCGCCGTCGCGACACCGGACGGCACGTCCCGCAGCTCGCTCACGTGCCCCAGCAACCAGCTCAACGGGTAGTAGGCGAGGCCCACCAGCCCGGCCAGCAGCACGCCGAGATCTTTGCCGCGCCGCGACCGCATGGCCGCACCGACCCAGGCCAGCACCACCCGCGACAGCAGCACCACGAACACCAGGTGCAGCAGCACCCCGATCAGCGCGACCAGCGTTGCCGCCCAACCCCATTGCGCCGCGAACACGATCAACCCGCTGAAGGCGATCAGGTTGATCACCGGCGCGGGCCCCGCGAATGCCGCGGCGAGCAGCCCGGCGGCCAGCCCGCGATGGCTGATCGGCAGCAGCCGCAGATGCTCCGGCTGCACGGTCTCGTCGCTGCTGCCGATCAGCACCGGACCGCACAGCCAGCCGAGCGTCCATATGCCGAAAAGCGTTGCAGCGATGGTCGTTCCATGGGTCACGTCGCCGTCGCGCGCCGCGAAACCGATCACCGCCGCCGTGACGATCGCGACGACAGCACCGGCCAGGATGCCGGTCACGAAGGTGAAGCCCTGCCAGCCGTTGGTCAGCGCCCGCCTGGTGAGCAGCAGCCGCATGCGGATCAGGACGCCAGCCACGACAGTCCGTCCTCGCCGCCGACCCGACCACCGACGAGGCGAACGAACGCCTCCTCCAACGTGGTTCCGCCGCGCACCTGCTCCAGCGTGCCCGCCGCGACCACCCGGCCGCCGGTGATCACCGCGACCTGGTCGCACAGGTTCTCCACCAGCGCCATCACGTGACTCGACAGCACCACCGCGCCGCCCGCGGCGACGAAACGCTGCAGGATGGTGCGAATCGTGCTCGCCGACACCGGATCCACCGCCTCGAACGGCTCGTCGAGCACCAGCAGCTTCGGTGCGTGCAGCAGCGCGGTCGCGAGACCGATCTTCTTACGCATGCCCGCGGAGTAGTCGACCACCAAAGTGCCTTCGGCCCCGGTCAATTCGAACACCGCGAGCAGCTCGTCGGCGCGCTCGGCCACCGTGCGCTCCGGCATGCCACGCAAAAGCCCGGTGTAGGTGAGCAATTCCCGTCCGGTGAGCCGTTCCGGCAGCGCGAGTCCGTCCGGTAGAACGCCCGCCAGGGTT
This sequence comes from Nocardia suismassiliense, assembly GCF_900269665.1. Lineage (GTDB taxonomy): Bacteria > Actinomycetota > Actinomycetes > Mycobacteriales > Mycobacteriaceae > Nocardia > Nocardia suismassiliense. The sequence continues at coordinate 1,847,635 of NZ_LT985361.1, read as the reverse complement.
TTCGCGCGCACCGGGTCGGCCCACACGTCGGCGCCGAAGATCTCGGCGCGGCCGCTGTCGGGCCGCAGCAGTCCGCAGGCCATCGACAGGGTCGTCGTCTTGCCCGCGCCGTTGGGTCCGACCAGGCCGAAGAAGGAGCCCGGCGGGACCGCCAGGCTCACGTTGTCGACGACCCATGGACCGCCGAAGCGTTTGCACAGGCCCGTCAGGTGCAGGGCAGGCTGGTGGTCAGGTTGCATCGTTCCCCCGGAGTGCGCTCGACTTGATGTGCTCCACAGAGTACGGACCACCAGCCCGCCCGGTTCGGGCGAATCAGGCCGCTACGGCTAATTCCTGCTGCGCGGGCGCATCCCAGTCGATCCGGTAGCGCTGCTCGGGTCCCATGGTCTTCTCCGGGTTCATCATCTTGATGAACACCGGAGCGAGCAGCTGCATCATCTTGCGTGCGACCGGGCCGAGGGTCTTGCTGTGGTTGGCCTTCGCCGCACGGGCCGCGACGGCCTCCACCCGGCCGCGGCGCAGCTGCTCATAGGTGGCGAACGCCGCCGGTACCGGCAGGTCACGCAGACAGCGAGCGATCTGGACGGCACTCTCGATGGCCAGCGACGCACCCTGACCGGAGCTGTTGGACGGCGCGTGCACCGCGTCGCCCACCAGCACCATCCGGCCGCGGAACCAGTGCGGCACCGGCGGCATGATGTGCAGTGCGCCGATGACTTCCAGTTGCGCCTCGGTGGTGCGCCTGGCCAGTTCGCCGCCGGGGGTGTCCTCGGCGTAGGTCTCGCGCAGGATGTCGAGCCAGTGCGATTTCGGGATCGCCCGGGCCGCGGTGAGCGACAGGTACTCCTTGTGCGGCAGGTTCGCGCCCCACATCACCCGGCCGTCGCCGCCCGGCCCGTACAGGTAGTAGGCCTTCTTGCCGAACGCGAAGGTCATGGTGTCGGCCGGGATCTCGCCGTCGTAGTCGACCAGCGCACCGAAGCCGAGCATGCCGAGGTACTCCGGCCCCGGCGCCTGCGGGTCGATCAAACCGCGCACCGTGGATCGGATGCCGTCGGCCCCGATCAGTACGTCGGCGGTGGCCGTGCTGCCGTCGGTGAACCGGGCGGTGATGCCCGACTCCGTCTCGACGACATCGACCAGGCGCTTGTTGTATTCGAAGGGCACACCGGCGGCGACCGCGTGATCGTGCAGCGTCTGGTGCAGTTCGCCGCGATCGACCAGTTGCAGTGGCGGCAGGCCGGACAGGCCGGGCATGTGCATGTCCTTGTCGTTGACGGACAGGCCCATCTTCGGCACCGGCACGGCGATGTCGCGCACGGCGTCACCCGCGCCGATTATGTCCAGGGCGGCAATGCCGTTGGGTGCGAGCGCGAGCCCGCTGCCGATGTTGTCGGATGGTCCGGGATAGGCCTCGTAGACGCGGGCATCGATGCCCGCCTTCAGCAGGGCGGTCGCGGCGACCGGTCCGGCGATGCCGCCGCCGATGACCAGTGCGGTTCGAGTTTCAGACATGGGTGTCTCCAGGTTCGGGTACTGCGGATTTTTCGAATCCCCGAACCGGCCCGTACGCAACGCACCCAGTTATCCTGTGGTTGCCAGCCTTGTAGCCGGGTGCGCGTACGCGGGCGCGGTTCGAGACTGTTCAATCGGGCTCGGCGGCGGTGTTGCCGCACCCCGCCGGGCCCGGTCTCGTGGTCAGGACGATTCCTGTTCGGTCATCCCCCTTTCTACGGACGCGATGACTTCCGCCACCGGGATGTTTTCGGCGTGCACCTGCCGCCACCAGTCCACCTCGGGGAACGTGCCGTCGACGAGTTCGTCGCGCAGCGAACGGGCCCAGGCGGCTTCGGCTTTCAGCATCGCGAGCCCGTATTCGGATTCGATGATGAACAGGCGCGGCAGTTTGCCGGCCAGAGCTTGGTCGAGTTCCCGGCGCCCCGAGTCGACGAGCCGGTCGAGCGCCTCGATGCGCCGGCCGAGCAACTCGGCGACCTCGTCGGGAGGCAGCACCGCGAGCACGGAAAGCCCTGCGACGAACCGGTTCTGTTCCGGTTCCGGCTCGGCGAGCAATTCCCTGGTCCAGTCGGTGAGTTCGGCGCGGCCCGCGTCGGTGATCCGGTAGATCACCCGCTCCGGCCGGGCACCGTCACGCTCACTGCCGACGACCTCCAGGAAACCGACCTTCGCGAGGTTCTGCACGACGGTGTAGAGCGAACCCCACTTGATGTCCATGTCCTGGTCTTTGCCGCGGTCGCGCAGCGTCTGGGCGATCTCGTAGCGGTGCTTGGGCCGGTCGACCATCACGGAGAGCACCGCGAGCGCGAGCAGGTTGTTCACCTTGCGCTTCTTGGCCATCGCACCTCCTTACTCGTCTACGAATATACGTGCACGAGTATTCGCCACGCAAGGTGGTGGCGCGATCGCAATGCGGGTTGTTTTCAGGCGCGGGCGGGCTCGTGCTCGCCGGTTTCTTCCTCGAGCAGCTTGGCGGCGACGTTGTCCAGGGCTTGGTCGAACAGCGCGCGATCGGCCGGATCGTCGTTGTTCCAGTCGTCGAGCGAGCTGTCGAGCCACCGGCGCCACGCGGCCTTCACCCGGTCCAGCTCGGCCTGGCCCTGGTCGGTCAGCCGCAGTTCCCGGCCGTCATCGATGAGGTATCCCTTGGTGGCCACCCGCCGATAGATCGGCTCGAGCACGTCGTCGGGCAGCTTGTGCGCCCGCGCGACCGAGTCGATCGTCGCACCGCCCTTGACGCGGTCGCGCAGGTAGACCTGGCCGAGCGCCCAGGCCTCACCGCGGCTCAGCGTGCTACCCGCGTCGGCGAGGATGCGCGGCCCGATCGGTCCCTCGGCATGTGATTTGCGCAGGGTTCCGGCGATGGCCCGCTCCAGCTGCACCACCCGGTCCGCGGAGTCGGGCACCGAGAAGCCGCCGCCGACATCGCCCGCGCCGGTGCGGGCACTGTCACGCAGCGGCACTTCTTTGAGGAACCAGGCGACCACGAAGCCGACCAGCGCCACCGGAACCACCCAGACGAAGACGTGGTCGATGGTCTTCGCGTAGGCGTCGATGATGGGTGCCGCCACGTCGTCGGGCACCGCCTGCAGCGACTGCGGATTCGCCGCCACCTCCGGCGGCACTACCTTCGCCTGCGCCAGCCCCTCGCGCAGGTTCGGGCCGATCTCGTTGCTGTACAGGGTGCCGAAAATCGCGGTGCCGAAAGTACTTCCGAGGGTGCGGAAGAAGGTGACGCCGGAGGTTGCGGTGCCGAGTTGCGCGTAGGGCACGGTGTTCTGCACGACGATGGTGAGCACCTGCATGGTCAGGCCGATGCCCAGACCCAGCACCATCATGTACAGCGATTCTTCCCAGAAGCCGGTGTCGCGGCCCATGGTCGACATCAGGTACAGCCCGAGCGCCATCACCAGCGTGCCGACGATCGGGAAGTACCGGTAGTGGCCGGTCTTGCCGACCACCTGGCCGGACAGGATCGAGGTGACCAGCAGGCCCACCACCAGCGGTAGCGAGCGCACGCCGGACATGGTCGCCGAAACCCCGTCCACGTACTGCAGATACGCGGGCAGATAGGTGATCGAGCCGAGCATCGCGAAACCGCAGATGAAGCTCAGGATCGAGCACACCGTGAACACCCGGCTGCGGAACAAGCCCATCGGCAGCATGGGTTCCTTCGCCCGCAGTTCGATCACCACGAACGCCGCGAACAGCACCACCGAGGCCGCGAACAGTCCGAGGATCATCGACGAGCCCCACGGGTACTCCTGCCCGCCCCATTCGAGCCCGAGAATGAGCGTCGAAACCGCCACGGCGACAAGCCCGATGCCCGCGTAGTCGATGATCGGCTTGATGACCGCGCGCACCCGGGGAATGGTGCGGGCCGACATCACGATCATGAGAATCGCGATCGGCACGTTGACGTAGAAGCACCAGCGCCAGCTAGCGTGGTCGGTGAACAGGCCGCCGAGCGTCGGCCCGATCACCGTGGTGACACCGAAAACGGCACCGAGCGCGCCCTGATACTTGCCGCGCTGACGCAGCGGGATGGTGTCGGCGATGAGCGCCATCGCCGTGACCATCAGTCCGCCGCCGCCGAAGCCCTGGATGCCGCGGGCGATGATCAGCATCATCATCCCGTTCGCCAGGCCGGCGATCATCGAACCGATGATGAAGATCAACGCGCTGAGCTGGAAGACCAGCTTGCGGCCGAACAGATCGCCGAGCTTGCCCGCCAGCGCGGTCGCCACCGCCTCGGCGAGCAGATAGGCCGTGACCACCCAGGCCATGTGCCCCGCCTCGCCGAGGTCGGCGACGATCGTCGGCAGCGCGGTGGACACGATCGTCTGATCGAGCGCGGCCAGCAGCATGCCCAGCACAATCGTGGCGAACACAATGTTGGTCTTCGCCCGGCTCATCGGCTCGGGGGCTTTCTCGGCGACAGCGACTGCACCGGTCATCGACTCAGTATGGTCTTGATCCGCCCTCCTGTCCGTCCAGCGACACGGCAGCGACTCGACGGGCGGTGGCGGCCGGGCTCAGCCGAGCAGGCCTTCGAGCACCTTGGCCCGCGTCGGTTGCCGCAGCTTGGCCATGCCTTTGGCCTCGATCTGGCGGGCCCGTTCGCGCGACACTCCATAGGTCTTGCCGACCTCGTCGAGCGTCTTCGGCTCGGCGCCGTGCAGACCGTAACGCAGGGCGATCACCTCGGCTTCGCGCTCGGACAATGCGGCCAGAACCTTATCGAGCTGGACCCGCACCGCCGACGCCAGCGCCGCATCGGATGGGTCCGGTGCGGTGTCGGCGATGAGCTGACCCAGCTCGGCGGTGTCGTCCTCGCCGACCGGCGTGTGCAGCGAAATGGGTTCGCGCGCATGATCGAGCACCTCGCGCACCTTCTCCGGCGTCATGTCGAGTTCCACGGCCAGTTCGGCCGGGCTGACCGCGCGGCCGAGCTGCTGGGTGAGCGCCCGCTGGGTGCGGACCACCCGATTCAGCACCTCGACGACGTGAACCGGGATGCGAATGGTGCGGCCCTGATCGGCCAGCGCGCGGCCGATGCCCTGCTTGATCCACCAGGTGGCGTAGGTGGAGAACTTCAGCCCGCGGTGGTGATCGAACTTCTCCACCGCGCGCATCATGCCGACGGTGCCCTCCTGCACCAGGTCAAGCAGCGACATGCCGACGGGCGTCGGGTAACGCTTGGCGATCGAGACGACCAGGCGCAGGTTGGCCTCGACCATGTGGTCCTTGGCGCGCTGACCGTCGATGACGCGCCGGCGCAGTGCACGGTGTTCCGCCGGGTCGAGCTCGGCCTCGTCGGCGAGCCGTTGGCCGGCCAGCACCCCCGCCTCGATGCGCTGGGCGAGCTCGACCTCTTCGGTGGCGGTGAGCAGCGGGGTGCGGGCGATGAGCCGCAGGTAGTCGTTGACCGGGTCTTCGCTGACGGTGCCGGACACGCGAGCCGGGCGGGCGGTGCAGAGCTTGGTCACGGGTGAGTCCTTCCGAAGGGAGCGAACCGGTCGTCGGCGCGGTGCTGCGCCGACGACCGGCGGGGGCAGTGCTCGGCTGGTCAGCCGCGACCTGGGATGCGCAGCGGGCGCTGCGGGGCCGCCCGGAAGGCGGTCCGGTTGGGCGAGAGGACCTTTCGGTCGAGTCGCTGCGTGCCGGGGAAGGCGTTGGCGCGCGACTTCTTTCGCTTGGTCGCGGCTTCGGTCGGCGCGAAGCGCTCGAGCACGGCGTCGATGGTGGTCTGTGCGGTGGTCTTGTCGGCCATGGTGGCTGGTCCCTTTCGGTCGGTGGTGGAGCTGGTGCGGGCCGGGGTTGCTTCGACAAGTCCGTGGTTCATCGAGGTGCTGCTCCTTCGTTCTGACGACGAGCACAAACTTAGAACAGACATAAAAATATGTCAAGCATAAATTTTGGTCGGTATCAGCTATGGTGATGTCATGAGTACCGAGACGTTGGGCCTGCGGGACCGGAAAAAGCTGCAGACCAGGGAGAACATCTCCCATCACGCGACCATGCTGTTCCTCGAGCACGGCTTCGACAAGGTGACGATCGCCGACGTCGCGGCCGCCGCACAGGTCGCCAAGATGACGGTGACCAACTACTTCCCGCGCAAAGAGGACCTGGCGCTCGACCTGGCGGACGTGTTCATCGACCAGCTCGCGCGCACCGTTCGCGAACGCGAACCCGGCGAGTCCGCGTTGGCGGCACTGCGCAGCGCCTACCTGACGGCAGCGGCCGAACAGGATCCGGTGGTCGGCTTCTCCGGACCGGAGTTCGCCAAGATGATCAACGACAGTCCCGCACTGACGGCGCGGCTGCGCGAATTCCACGACGAGCGCGAGCAGGCCCTAGCCGCGACGCTCACCGCCGAAACCGGTGCGGCGGCAACGGATATCACGCCGCGGGTGGCGGCGGCTCAACTGGGCGGGGTGCACCGGGTGCTGTTCGACGAGACCATGCGCCGAACCCTCGACGGTCAGCCGAACGACGAAATCGCCGCAGCTCTCACCGAATACATCACCATCGCGTTCGACGCGCTGGCCCCGTCGCTGGCTACTTACGCCGTGCGCTGATCCGGAACTTCCATCAGCGACAGCGCGATCGGCACCAGCAGTTCCACCAGCTCCCCCACCGACGGACGCGGGTCGGCCAGCACCCATTCATGCGCCAGGCCGTTGATCGCGCCGATCAGTGCGCTTGCGCCCCAGGCACTTCCGCCGCGAATCCGAGCGCCGGGCGCCACCGTGGGCACCAATTTGGTGTCCAGCAGCTGCGCCCACGCGTGCCGCCGTTCGCGCCGATGCCGCTCCATCCGGTCACTGACGCCGACGACCTCGATGAAGGCGACCTTGGCGCGATACGGGTCCGAGCCGATCGACCCCAGATAGGCCGAGACCATCGCGGTCATCGCCGCGGTCATGTCGAAGCGCGGGTCGAGGTCGGTCAGCGCCGCGAGCAGCACGGCGGCCGCCTCGTCCTGGATTCGGTCGTAGGCGGCGACCAGCACGTCTTCCCTGGTCTGGAACTCCTCGTAGAACTGCCGCTTGGACAGTGACGCGGCGGCGCAGACGTCGGCCAGCGAGCAGTTCGCGTAGCCGCGTTCGGCGAAGATCCGGGTCGCCGCGTCCAGGAAGCGCTCGCGGCGTTCGGCCTTGCGCTCCGTGACGGCGCGTCCGCCGTACTGCCTGCCAACCATGGTCACGCTCCCACCGTATCCGAGGCGCGGCCCGACCCATGCGTACCTGCGCATTCGCTCCGGCTTCGAGAGGTGTGCACCCCCGCTGCGAGGCACGTCTCGGCCACCGATGTTTGTGATTCACGTCATGGCGATGCATACTCGTCAACAGTCTGAAACCGATTGGGCTCACATGTGCGCCCGGGCAACAAAGAGGTTGATCTGTGGTTACACCGCGCAAGCACGCATCGAAGCTGCTCGCGGCCCTCGCCGTGCTGGCGGCCGGGCTGCCCTTCGCCCTCGCCGGGGCGGCCGTCGCGGAGCCGGATACGCCGCCGATCCAGCCCGCACTGCAGTTCCCGATTCCGCCGATGCCGCCCGGCTTCGATCCCGCGTTCTATCGCCCGGCACCGGAAACCTACGCGGATCTCGCACCCGGCCAGATCATCGCGGCCCGCCAGGTGCACGTGGCGAATCTGTCGCTGATACCGGTCAACGTCGATTCCTGGCAGCTGTCGTATCGGTCGACCAACACCCGCGGCGAGCCGATCGCCGCGGTGGCCACGGTGCTGAAGCCGCGCGGTCACGTCGCCGATCGGCCGCTGTTCTCCTACCAGATCGCCGAGGACTCCACCGGCAACTACTGCATGCCGTCCTATCAGCTGCAGATGGGCTCGATCCCCGCCACGCTCACCGGCTCGATCCTGGTAGCGGCGCAGTTCCTGGAGGTCCAGGCGGCGCTGGCGCAGGGCTGGGCGGTGGTCGTGCCCGATCATCAAGGACCCGATTCCGCTTATGCCGCAGGGCCGTTGGCGGGCCGGATCACCCTGGACGGCATCCGCGCCGCGACCACCTTCGATCCGATGGAGTTGTCCGGGAACGCAACCCGGGTCGGGCTGATGGGCTACTCCGGCGGCGCCATCGCCACCGGCCACGCCGCCGAGCTGAAGCGCAGTTACGCGCCGGAACTGAATATCGTCGGCGTCGCCGAGGGCGGCATCCCCGCCGACCTGTCGGCCGCGCTGAAGATGGCCAACGGCAACCTCTCCGCCGGACTGATCTTCGCGGGTGCGCTCGGCGTCTCGCGCGAATACCCGGAGCTGCGAAACTTCCTCGACACCAACATGAACGGCCTCGGCAAGCTGATGATGGCGGCGAAGGAGCAGCTCTGCGCGAGCTACCAGTCCATCTTCTTCCCGTTCGCCGACAACATCGGCATGCTCGCCAAGAATCCGTTCAGCGATCCCACGGTCACCGCGGTGCTGGACAAGACCAAGATGGGCAAGGCCGTGCCGGACATGCCGATGTTCATGTTCCAGGCGAACCCGGACTGGCTGATCCCGGTCGGCCCGGTCAACGACCTCGTCGCCTATTACGCCCAGGACCCCAACGCCCGCGTCGAATACATCCGCGATCACTTCAGCGAGCACCTGACGCTCGACCCGATCGGCGCGCCGCGCGCGCTGCTGTGGCTGCGCGACCGCTTCGCCGGCAAACCCGTCGCACCCGGGGTGACGACCACCGATGTCGGCTCGATGATGCTCGACCCGGCGACCTGGCAGGTATGGAGCGACACGGTCGGCACGACCCTGGCGGCCGTGTTCCAGCAACCAATCGGCAGCGGACGCTGAGTGAACTTCGCGTGCGCGGGTTGTGATCTTTGACGAAGGCCGTGCGATTTGCCGGGCGCGCTGCTGTGATCGCTTGCGACTGTGCTCTCTCGCGGCGGTTTCCGCACCCGGCCGAGTGACAGGTATCACCTCCGTCTGAGACACTCGTCATCGAACCGGGGTGAACCCCTTCCCCGGAAACTTACTCCAGAGTAAGGTTGTTTCATGGCGTGGAAACCTACTGAAATCCCGGATCAGACCGGACGCACCTTCGTGATCACCGGCGCGAACGGCGGGTTGGGCGCCGTGACCACCGAGGTCCTCGCGGCCAACGGCGCGACCGTCATCATGGCCTGCCGCAACGCGGCCAAGGCCCAGGCGGTCGCCGACGGCATCACCGGCGACGTCCGCGTCGCCGAGCTCGACCTGTCCGACCTGGCGTCGGTACGTAAATTCGCCGACGAATCAGGCGAGATCGACGTGCTGATCAACAACGCGGGCCTGATGAACGTGCCGTTCTCGCGCACCAAGGACGGCTTCGAGACCCAATGGGGCGTCGACCACCTCGCCCACTTCGCGCTGACCGGTCTGCTGCTGGACCGCATCCGCGACCGGGTGGTGACGCTGGCCAGCATCGCGCACAAGCAGACCCCCAAGCTGTGGATCGACGACCTCAACTACGAGAACCGGCGCTACCAGCGCAATCTCGCCTACGCGCAGGCCAAGCTGTCGAACCTGATGTTCGCCAGGGAACTACAGCGCAGGCTCGCCGAATCCGGTTCCGCCAAGCGGTCTTACGCGGTGCACCCCGGTGTCTCGGCCACCGACCTGTTCGCCAGGACCGAGACCCCGGTCGACCGGATCATCAAGCCGTTCGTCGCGCTCATCGGGCACCCGCCGAAGAAGGCCGCGCACTCCTCGCTGTTCGCCGCGACAATGCCGGACGCCGATCCCGAGGTCTACTGGGGTCCGCGCCGGTTCTTCCAGACCCAGGGGCCGGTGGAGGCGTCGCCGTCGAGCCGGCTGTCCAAGAACAAGGAACTCTGGAAGCGGCTCTGGGAAGAATCCGAGCGACTGACGGGCGTCACCTACAAGTTCTGAGCCCAGCGACCCGCCTGCCGACGTGGGCGGGTCGTTGCGGATTCCGACCGCCCACCTGCTCCTACGGGCCGCGTAGTAGACGGGTACCGTAGTAGCCGTGTCCGCTTCACCCCGCCGCTCGGCACACAATCGCCCGGCCCTCATCGCGCTGGTGATCGTCGCTGCCCTCGGCTGCTTGGCGCTGGCGTGGTGGCAGTGGCAGCGGTTCGAATCGACCAGCGGCACCGGCCAGAATCTGGGGTACGCGCTGCAGTGGCCGTTGTTCGCGGCGTTCGCGGTGTTCGCCTACTTCCGGTTCGTCCGGCTGGAACGCGAAGCCGAGGAGAGCGAGAACCCCGGCGACCAGCCCAGGCCCAGCCCGAAAAAGGCTGCGCCGCGCGAGATTCCGGCCGGCCTGCTGCCGGAACGGCCGAAGGCCATCCGCGACGACGACCCGGTGCTCGCCGAATACAACAGGTATCTGGCCGAACTGCACGCCCAAGACATCGATGATCAGGTCCGCGAGGCGGGCCTGCATACCCGCGACACCGAGAGGAGCGCCGGTTGACCGCCAGCGAGAATTCCACCGAGAGCACCGCGGCCACCGAGCGCACCCTGGCACCCGCGCGCACCGGCGGCGCCGACACCGCCAAGATCAAGTCCGCGCTGCTGCGGTACCGCACCCTGGCCTGGATCACCGGCCTCTGGCTGCTGCTGCTCACCGGCGAGATGATCGCCAAGTACGGCTTCCACGTGCACACCCCCAGCTGGATCGCCGTCGTGCACGGCTGGGTGTACTTCGTCTACCTGCTGGTCACCGCCGACCTCGCGGTCAAGGTGCGCTGGCCGGTGCTGCGCACCGTAGGCACCCTGCTCGCAGGCACCATCCCGCTGCTGTCCTTCTTCGTCGAGCACGTCAACGCGAAAAAGGTCAAGGAAGAGTTCGGTATCTAGCACGCGACCGCCGCACACTTTTTGATTTCCCGCATACGGAATCGCATGCGATTCCGTATGCGGGAAATCAGAAGTTGTGCGGCTCACGTCATCGGCGGGCCGACCTGCGGCGAGTGCTCAGCGCCCGGCCCGTCCTCAGCTCTCGGCGAGCTCGGACAACGCGGGCAACAGCTGGGTGAGCGCGCGGCCTCGGTGCGAGACCGCATCCTTTTCAGCGGGACTCAGTTGCGCGGCGGAGGTGTCGCCACCCTCCGGGATGAACAGCGGGTCGTAGCCGAACCCACCGTCCCCCAGCGGTTTCCGGCCGACCGAACCCGGCCATTCGCCGCGCACCACGATCTCCGCGCCTTCCGGCACGACCAGCGCGCAGGTGGATACGAACCGCGCACCGCGCCGCTCGTCGGGCACATCGCCGAGTTGCGCGAGCAGCAGCGCGTTGTTGGCCGCGTCGTCACCGTGCCGCCCGGCCCAGCGCGCCGAGAGCACACCCGGCATGCCATTGAGCGCGTCCACCTCGATGCCGGAATCGTCTGCGACACAAACCAATCCGGTAGCAACAGCACCGTCACGTGCTTTGGCGAGCGCGTTCTCCTCGAACGTCGCGCCGGTCTCCGGCGCCTCGTCGTAGGCGGGCACGTCGTCCAGTCCGACGATCTCGATGCCCGCTATGCCCGCGTCGGCGAGAATGCGCCGCAGTTCGTTCAGCTTCTTGGCATTGCGGCTGGCCACCAGTACCCGGCGCGCCATGACTACTTCTTCTTCGGCTCGGACGGCTCCGGCAGCACACCGGGATACGGCAGGGCCAGCGCCTCCTTCTGGATGCCGAAGATCTGCTCGCAGCCGACCAGCGCGGAGTCCAGCATCTTGTCCAGGGTGGAGCGCGGGAAGGTGGCGCCCTCGCCGGTGCCCTGGATCTCGACCAGGGTGCCGGTGTCGGTGGCGACCACGTTCATGTCGACCTCTGCGCGCGAATCCTCTTCGTAGGGCAGGTCCAGGCGCACCCGGCCGTCGACCACGCCGACGCTCACCGCGGCGATCGCGCAGGAGATGGGCTGCGGGTCGGCCAGCACGCCCTTGGCGGCCAGATAGGTGACCGCGTCGACGAGCGCGACGTAAGCGCCGGTGATGGCGGCGGTCCTGGTGCCGCCGTCGGCCTGCAGTACGTCACAGTCGATGGCGATGGTGTTCTCGCCGATGGCGGCCAGGTCGATGCAGGCGCGCAGCGAACGGCCGATCAGGCGGCTGATCTCCTGGGTGCGGCCGCCGACCTTGCCCTTCACCGACTCGCGTCCGCTGCGGGTGTGCGTGGCCGCGGGCAGCATCGCGTATTCGGCGGTGACCCAGCCGAGGCCGGAGTCGCGGCGCCACGGGGGCACGCCCTCGGTGACGCTCGCGGTGCACATCACCCGCGTCTGACCGAACTCGACCAGCACCGAACCCGCTGGATGCGTGGTGAATCCACGGGTGATCCTTACCTCGCGGAGTTCGTCGTCCGCCCTGCCATCGGCTCGTCTAGACACGCGCAGAGCTTAACTGCCGCACCTTCGCGCGGCTCCGGCGGTCAGAGATCGAACGTCTCACCCGGTGCGACGGCGTGCACGGGTCCGGAGAACTGCGCCTTGGCTTCGGCGATCACGTCTTCGCGAGAGGTCCACGGCGGAATGTGGGTGAGCAACAGTTCTTTGACACCCGCCTCGGCGGCGATCATGCCCGCCTCGGTGCCCGAAAGATGAATGCCGGGTGGCCGATTCGCGGGGTCGTGGGTCCACGACGCCTCGGCCATCAGAATGTCGGCACCTCGGGCGAGTTCTTTGACCGAATCGCACATCGCGGTGTCACCGGTATAGACGAAGGTGCGCCCGGCAGCCGTCACGATCCGCAGACCATAGGACTCCGGCGGATGGAACATCCGGCTCGCCGACACGATATGACCCGGCCCGAATTCGATCTGCTCGCCGGCATTCCACGGCTGCAGGTCGATCACGTCGGACCAGTCGTCGCATTCGCCGCCGACCTCGGCCGAGGCGTTGCCGATGCGCTGCGCGCTGTCCGACGGTCCGCGCACGATGGCCCGGCCGACCGGCGGTGTCGGGTGGTAGCGCCGCCAGACCAGCAGGCCGGGCAGATCGAGGCAGTGGTCGGCGTGCAGGTGGGTGAGGAAGATGTCGACCTCACCGGGATCGGCATACCGTTGCAACGCGCCGAGCACGCCGGGCCCGAAATCGATCACCACGGGCGTCATATCCGGCCCGGTCAGCAAATAGCCCGACGCTGGGGAGTCCGGGCCGGACACGCTGCCCGAGCACCCGAGGACGGTTAGGCGCATTCCCCCATGCTCCCACGACGAATTCTCCATCAAGAAACTATCCCCCACATTTCTCGACGAGCCGCTGAATCACCGTGGCGACGCAATGACTCCGGCCTGATTCCCGCGACGATTCCGGCGTGCATCACCAGAGAGTACCCAGCCGGCGAGCACTCCACCCATCGCCCCGAAAAGGTGCCCCTGCCAAGAGATTCCAGCCTGGCCCGGCAATACGCCCCACAACAACGACCCGTAGAGCGCCAGCACCACGAGTCCGAGCACGATTTGCCCGACATTACGGGCGAACCACCCGCGCGAGATCAGGAACGTCAACCAGCCGAACACCAAGGCCGACGCGCCGAGGTGCACGCTGCCGGTGGCACCGGTCAGCCAGGTGCCCAGGCCTGCGACGATCCAGATGATCGCGGTCGCCACGAGGCCACGGCCGATGCCCGCGGCCAGCGCGAGAAAGCCGAGCACCAGGACGGGGAGGGTGTTGCCGATCAAATGCGGCCAGCCATAGTGCAGAACCGGTGCGAACAGAATGCCCCACAGCCCGTCGGCCTCTCGGGGGTGGATGCCCGCACTGTCGAGTCCGTTGTTATCGAGGGTGTCCACGCCTTCGATGCCGTACAACAGCGCGACGAATCCCGCGACGAGCACACCGGCGCGCAACCACAATTGCCGGACGGCAGCGAAGTTGTTCGACTGCACCGGGGGCGTTGTCGTGCGCGGCACCGTCGCACCGGGCTTCCCCAACCGCGCACGGATCGCCGCGATCCGATCAGGGTCGAATGACGAACCGATTCCCGAACCACCGGTCATCGCAGCCTCCTCGTCGAGCAGGAGCACGACGATGCAGCTAACGACCGTCGTCCCGCTATTGACGAGGGTACCGGCGCGACCGCCTGCGGGCAGTTACGCCCAGAGCTGCCCGTCGAGACGTTCCTCGGCCTCTTCCAGGGTCCCGTCGTACGCGCCGGTCGACAGGTATTTCCACCCGCCGTCGGCGACGACGAACGCGATGTCAGCGCGCTTGCCCGCCTTCGCCACCTTGCGGGCGACACCGAGCGCGGCGTGCAGGATGGCGCCGGTCGAGATGCCGGCGAAGATGCCCTCCTCGCCGACCAGCTCACGGGTGCGTTTCACCGCGTCGAACGGGCCCACCGAGAAACGGGTGGTCAGCACCGACTCGTCGTACAGCTCGGGAATGAAGCCCTCGTCGATGTTGCGCAGCCCGTAGACCAGCTCGCCGTAGCGCGGTTCGGCCGCGACGATCTCGATGTCCGGCACCTTCTCACGCAGGAAACGCCCGGTACCCATCAGCGTTCCGGTAGTGCCGAGGCCCGCCACGAAGTGCGTGATCTCCGGCAGGTCGGCCAGGATCTCCGGGCCGGTGGTCTCGTAATGCGCCAGCGCGTTCGCGGGGTTGCCGTACTGGTACAGCATCACCCAGTCCGGGTGCTCGGCGGCGATCTGCTTGGCCAGCGCGACGGCCTGATTGGAGCCGCCCGCGGCCGGGGAATCGATGATCTGCGCGCCGAACATGGTGAGCAGCTGCCGCCGCTCCACCGAGGTGTTCTCCGGCATCACACACACCAGCTGGTAGCCCTTGAGCTTGGCGGCCATGGCCAGCGAGATGCCGGTGTTGCCGCTGGTGGGTTCCAGGATGGTGCAACCGGGCGTCAGCCGGCCGTCGGCCTCGGCCTGCTCGATCATGCGCAGCGCGGGCCGATCCTTGATCGAGCCGGTCGGGTTGCGGTCCTCCAGCTTGGCCCACAGCCGCACGTGGTTGTCGCCGTCCCACTGCGGGGACAGGGTGCGCAGGCCGACCAGCGGGGTGTTGCCGAGGGTCGCGATCAGCGATTCATAACGCGCCACGGGTCGCCTCAGCCTCCGGCGACGGCAGGCAGGATGGTCACGCTCGCGTCGGCGGGCACCTCGGCGTCGAGGCCGCCGGAGAAACGCACGTCCTCGTCGTCGACGTAGATGTTGACGTAGCGGTTCAGCTTGCCGTCCTTGAGCAGGCGCTCAGCCAGGCCGGGATGGTTCGCGTCGAGGTCATCGATCAGCGCGCTCAGCGTGGCGCCCTGCGCCTGCACGCGCTTCTCGCCCTTGGTGAGCGAACGCATGATCGTCGGGATGGACACGGTTACCGGCATGGGGACTCCTCGGTTGCACGAACAAGCATCGGTTTCAGTCGGTTTCGTACGCGTCGACGATCCGCACCGATTCCTCGGTGACCTCGCCGTCGACGATCCGGTAGCTGCGCAGCTCGTGCTGCTCCGGGTCGCGGGTGGAGATCAGCACGTAGTGCGCGAACGGCTCGGACGCGTAGGACACATCGGTGCGGCTCGGGTACGCCTCGGTGGCGGTGTGCGAGTGGTAGATCACCACCGGCGTCTCGTCGGCGTCGTCCATCGCCCGCCACACCTTCAGCTGCTCACCGGAGTCGAACCGGTAGAAGGTGGGTGAGCGCTCGGCGTTGACCATGGCGACGAAGCGTTCCGGGCGATCGGAACCCTCCGGTCCGGCGATGATGCCGCACGCCTCGTCGGGATGATCGGCGCGCGCGTGCGCCACCATCGCCGCCACGAGGTCGGCCCTGATCACCAGCACTAGTCGAACCCTTTCGCAATGCCGACCCTGTCGCAGTCGACAACGAGTGAGAATATTCGGCTATTCCCCGGGGTCCGTCGCCCGGTCCCGGATTCCCCGCGATTAGCGGGGAAATAGTGCGCTGTACGCGGGGACTTCGCCCACCGAATGCGCGGACAGGATCGCGTCGACGATCGCGCGTTCCACACAGAGGGCCGCGGCGGTGCACAGCACGTCGACGAGGAACACGTCCGGCGGGAACGCGGGCGGCAGCGGGAAGCTCTCCGGTGGCTCCCAGTTACCGGTCGCCAGCGCGAAGAAGGTGTCGCCGTCGAACGGGGCGTGCGCGGGGCGGATCGCGCGGGCCAGCCCGTCGTGCGCGGCGGTGGCGAGGCGCTGACAACCCGTCGGGTTCAGCGGCGCGTCGGTGGCCACCACGCCGATGGTCGTATTCAGCCGCATGCCTTTCGCAGGCAGCGTGTTGGCGTGGGCCAGCTGCTCGGCGGTCGGTGGACGCAGGCCGAAATGATCCGGCCCGTCGGTGCCGACGCCCCACGGCAGGCCGGTGCGCGGATCGAAGGCCGAGCCCGCGGAGTTGGCGACGACCAGCGCGGAGACCGTGGCCCCGGCCGCCACACCCTCGCCGATCACCACGCTCGCGGAGCCGATGCCGCCCTTGAGCGCACCGGCTCGCGCACCGACGCCCGCGCCGACCACACCACGTTCGAAGTCGAGCGCCGCGGCGTCCGCGGCCCGGTAGCCGAAGTCGGCGGTGGGCCGAATGTCCCACGCGCCCAACGGCAGGTCGTAGACCACCGCGGCGGGCACGATCGGCACCACCCGGCTCGGATCGGTCGCGTCCATCGGGACACCTTCGCGGCGCTCTTCGAGCCAGCGCATCACCCCGTCGGCCGCCGCGAGCCCGTACGCGCTGCCACCGGTGAACAGGAGCGCGTTCACCTGGCGCACGGTGGTGGCCAGGTCGAGCACGTCGGTTTCCCTGGTGCCCGGCCCGCCGCCGCGCACGTCGACCGCGGCGGTCGCGCCGCCGGGGGCGAAGACGACGGTGGAGCCGGTCGCCGCGCCGGAGCCGAGCGTCGCGTCCGGGTCGAGTGCGTAGTGGTGCCCGACCAGCAGACCGGACACGTCGGTGAGCGAATTACGTTGCCCCGCTTGCACCTGCACAGTTGCTCCTGACTCTCGGTCGCGGCGCGACTGCGCCCGCATACAGGTTCTGTTCTACCTGTCCGGTCCGGTTCGCGCGGGACGGTGCCGCGGGTCTCAGGGAGCCGGCGCCTCAGGGGGCCGGGCTTGCCTCAGGGGGCCAGGGCTTGCAGCAGCGAGTCCTGCATCCAGGTGAGCCAGTGGTACACGTCCAGGTGTGGCGCGCGCGGATCGTCCGGGCTCAGATGGTCCGGGGTGTCGGCGTCGATCCCGAGCACCGTGCCCAGCGCGAGGCGCACGTCGGTGAGGGCGGTCAGCCAGGCGTCGGCCTGCTCGGGTGTGAGCACGATCTTGCCGCCCGATGTCGGCACGGTGTTCAGGATGACGCTGCCCGCCGCCAGCTTGGCGTCGATGATCTCCGGCTCGTGCAGGCCGCGCAGCGCGCTGTTGAGATCGGCGCGGTCTGCGTCGGGCGAACCGGGTTCACTGCGATGGAAGTCCGGCAGCAATCGGCGCAGCCGCGGATCCTCCGGCACTGCGGTGTTGCCGGTACGCAACCCGGTCAGCGCGGCGAGGTCGTCCTCGGGCGCGGCTTCGGCGCGCTCGCTGAGCAGTCCGGAGACAGCACCGACCAGCGAGCGCAGCACATTGGCCTCGCGTGCGTCCATCTCGGATCGCAGTTTGAGACCGCTCAGCGAGTTCTTTCTGCTCCACTTCCGCACGGCGTCAGGGTAGTCGTCCTGGTCAGTCGTCTCGCTGCATGGTCGCCCAGAGTCCGGCGGCGTGCAGCCGCTGGACGTCATGTTCCATCTTGTCCCGCGAACCCGACGAGACGACCGCTTTGCCCTCGTTGTGCACACAGAGCATCAGCTCGGTCGCCTTCGCTTTGCTGTAGCCGAAAAGCTTTTGGAAGATGTAGGCGACGTAGTGCATGAGGTTGACCGGGTCGTCCCAGACCACAGTGACCCACGGGCGATCTTCTGCCTCCAAGATCTCGGTGTATTCGACCGCCTCGGGGGTCGCCTGTGCCGCTGACAGTGTCGCGTCCACGGCGCCTACCCCGACGCCGCCTCCGACTATGTTGCACAAGGCCATAACGTCAAGGGTACGACTCGACTCCGGATGAGCAACACCCCGATCGGACCTGATTCGAGCATTTCACAAGTCACCGAGCGAGCGCCCACCTATCATGTATCGCACTCGCAAGCGCTCTATACCGGACCGCTCTGTCTACAGTGGCTGCGTGGACATCCGCGACGGCGTCGGCAGCACCGCTCTGCTGACGGACCAGTACGAACTGACCATGCTGGCCGCCGCGCTGGCCGACGATTCGGCGCATCGCCGCTGCACCTTCGAGGTGTTCGCGCGCCGCCTGCCGCACGGCCGCCGCTACGGCGTGGTCGCGGGTACCGGCCGGGTGCTGGAGGCCCTTGAGCGTTTCCGGTTCGGCGAGCCGGAGCTGGCCGTGGTCGCGCCGTTCCTGCCGGCCAAGACGGTGGAGTGGTTGCGGGACTACCGGTTCAGCGGCGATATCGACGGCTACGCCGAGGGTGAGTTGTACTTCCCCGGCTCCCCCATCCTGTCGGTGCGCGGCAGCTTCGCCGAGTGCGTCGTGCTGGAGACGCTGGTGCTGTCGATCCTCAACCACGACAGCGCGATCGCGTCCGCGGCGGCCAGGATGGTGAGCGCGGCGGGCGGGCGCCGGATGATCGAGATGGGGTCGCGGCGCACCCATGAGCTCGCCGCGCCGGACAGCTCGCGGGCCGCCTATCTGGCCGGCTTCGACGCGACCTCGAATCTGGCGGCGGTGCGTCGCTACGGCGTGCCCGGCGCGGGCACCAGTGCGCATGCGTTCACGCTTCTGCATGCGGGGGCGGCAGGCGCCGGAGCGCCCGACACGGCAGCGAGCGAAGCAGCCGCCTTCCGCAGCCAGGTCGACGCGCTCGGCATCGGCACCACTCTCCTGGTGGACACCTACGACATCACCCGCGGCGTGGCGACCGCGATCGAGGTAGCCGGGCCGGAGCTGGGCGGGGTGCGGATCGACTCCGGCGATCTCGGCGTGCTGGCCAGGCAGGTGCGCGATCAGCTGGACGGGCTCGGCGCGACCAAGACCCGCATCGTGGTGTCCGGCGACCTCGACGAATACGCCATCGCCGCGTTGCGGGCGGAGCCGGTGGATGTGTACGGCGTCGGCACCTCGCTGGTGACCGGCTCCGGCGCGCCGACCGCGGGCATGGTCTACAAGCTGGTCGAGGTGGAGGGCGTGCCGGTCGCCAAGCGCAGCAGCCACAAGGAGTCGCGCGGCGGCACCAAAAAGGCGATCAGGCTGTCCAGGGAGACCGGCACGATCGTCGAGGAGATCGTCTACCCGGCGGCCGGGCCGATGCCCGAGGTGAACGGGTTCGAGGCGCGCGAGCTGCTGGTCCCGCTGGTGCGCGAGGGCAAGCTCGTCGACGATCTGCCGACGCTGTCCGACAGCCGCGATCACGTGGCGAACGGGCTGATCAGCCTGCCGTGGGAAGGCCTGAAGCTGTCCGCGGGCGAACCCGCCGTGCCGACGACCTTCGTGAGCTGACCACCGCCTGCCGGTCCGCCCGGGTCGGCAGTCTCGCGAAGCGGCACAATGCAATACGGGTACTCAGTTCACACCGCGGGAGGTCAGCATGACCCGAGCCCTGATCATCGTCGACGTGCAGAACGATTTCTGCGAGGGCGGGTCGCTCGCCGTCGCGGGCGGCGCCGCGGTCGCCGCGCGCATCAGTGACCTGCTCGCGGCCGCCCACTACACCGCGGTGGTCGCGACCCGGGACCATCACATCGACCCCGGTGATCACTTCTCCGCGCAGCCCGATTACGTCGACTCGTGGCCGCCGCACTGCCGCGCGGGTACGCCGGGCGCGGATTTCCACCCGAATCTGAACACCGCGGCGGTCCAGCAGGTCTTCTCCAAGGGCGAGTATTCCGCCGCCTACTCCGGTTTCGAGGGCACCGCCGAGGACGGCACCACCCTGGCCGATTGGCTGCGCGCGCACGGCATCGAGTCGGTCGACATCGTCGGCATCGCCACCGACCACTGCGTCCGCGCCACCGCGCTGGACGCGCGCATCGAAGGCTTCGACACCCGCGTACTGCTCGACCTGACGGCCGGGGTTTCCCGCGACACGACCGACGCCGCGCTGGGTCATATGCGCGCCGCGGGCGTCGACCTCGAAGGAAGCGTTTCCGGGTAACCGATCATCGTGACGGCCGCCTGTGCTGTCGGTCCCGGGCAGTAGGCTGCTCGGGTGCCCGAACTCCCCGCCGTCCCCGATCTTTTGGCCACTGCCGTGCAGGCGCTCGGCGGGAAAGAGCGCGTCGGGCAGGTGACGATGGCGACCGCGGTGGACCACGCGATCGACACCAAGGAGCACCTGGCGGTGCAGGCCGGCACGGGTACCGGCAAGTCGCTGGCCTACCTGGTGCCCAGCCTGCGGCACGCGGTGCGCACCGGGCGCACGGTGGTGGTGTCGACGGCGACGATCGCGCTGCAGCGCCAGCTGGTCGATCGCGATCTGCCCCGGCTGTCCGAGGCGCTGAGCAAGCCGCTCGGGCGCGCGGCCAAGTTCGCGATTCTCAAGGGCCGCAACAACTATCTGTGCCTGAACAAGATCAACAGCGTGATCCCGGACGAGCCCGAGGCCGAGCTGTTCGACGCGTTCGCCATCTCCCGGCTCGGCCGCGAGGTGCAGCGGCTCAACGAGTGGGCCTCCGACACCGAGACCGGCGACCGGGACGAGCTGGTGCCCGGCGTGACCGACCGCGCCTGGAAACAGGTGAGCGTCTCCTCGCGCGAATGCCTCGGCAAGTCGCGCTGCCCGTTCGGGCAGGACTGCTTCGCCGAACGCGCGCGGGCGGAGTCCGCGCAGGCCGACGTGGTGGTGACCAACCACGCGCTGCTGGCCATCGACGCGATCAGCGGCATCCAGGTGCTGCCCGAACACGACGTAGTGGTCATCGACGAGGCCCACGAACTGGTCGACCGTGTCACCGGCGTGGCCACCGCCGAGCTGGCCTCGACGGCGATCAGCGCGGCCGCGCGGCGCTGCGCCAAGCTGATCGACGAGAAAGAGGTGGACCGCCTCGAAGGCGCCGCCGAGGCGTGGCACGACGTGCTGGACGAGTTGCCCGCCGCCCGCTGGGAGCGCATACCCGACGGCGTCGCCCCGGTGCTCGCGCTGATCCGCGACGCCGCCTGGAACGCCCGCACCGCGCTGGCCCCGCAGGGCGGCACCACTCAGCAGGGCGACGTGGAGACCGCCGCCGCCCGCACCCAGGCGCTCGCCGCGATCGATGAGATCCACGACAGCGCGGTCCGCGCGCTCACCGCGTTCGACGAACCGGATCCGGCGAAACGCCACGACGTCATCTGGCTGTCCGCCGACGAGATGCGCGGGGTCACCCGGCGCTCGCTGCGGATGGCGCCGCTCTCGGTGGGTGGACTGTTGCGCAGCAGGCTGTTCGGCACCGCGACCGTGGTCCTCACCTCGGCGACATTGCAGATCGGCGGCTCGTTCGACGGGCTCGCGATCACCTGGGGACTGCCCGCGCAGTCGTCGAGCCAGTCCGATCCCGGCATGGCCAACGGCGCCGCGGCACCCGCCGACGCCGACAAGGTGCGCTGGAGTTCGCTCGACGTCGGCTCGCCGTTCGACCATGCCAAGTCCGGCATTCTCTACGTCGCCAAGCACCTGCCGCCGCCCGGGCGCGACGGCCTCGCGCCCGCCTACCTGGACGAAATCGAGCGGCTGATCAAGGCCGCGGGCGGCCGCACGCTCGGCCTGTTCTCCTCGATGCGCGCGGCCAAGGCGGCGACCGAGGCGTTGCGCGAGCGGCTGGACACACCGGTGCTGTGCCAGGGTGACGACTCCACCGGTGCGCTGGTCCGCAAGTTCGCCGACGACCCGGAGACCTCGCTGTTCGGCACGCTGTCGCTGTGGCAGGGCGTCGACGTGCCCGGTCCGTCGCTGAGCCTGGTCATCCTGGATCGAATTCCGTTCCCACGCCCTGACGATCCGCTGCTCACCGCACGCCAGCGCGCGGTCGAATCGCGCGGCGGCAACGGGTTCATGGCGATCGCGGCCAACCATGCGGCGCTGCTGCTCGCCCAGGGCACCGGCCGACTGCTGCGCAGCGTCGACGACCGGGGCGTGGTCGCGATCCTCGACTCCCGGCTGGCCACCGCCCGCTACGGCGGCTACCTGCGCGCCTCGCTACCGCCGTACTGGGAGACCGCCGACCCCGAGGTCGTGGTGAAGGCACTGAAGCGACTCACCGAAAACGCGGTGTGATACCGCGCACATCGCCGCGCCGATACTCGCGCATACTTCCGAACAGAAGTAAATTAAGGGTGGTACTTCGGTGAACCCCAATTCCCACACCGAATGTATCGGCGGTCCCCGCGCCAAGCCCTGCACGCGGCGCGGGGACACCACAAATCCTCCCTCGCGCGCGGTCCGCACATGAGACCGTTTCCAGATGAAGCACCCAACAGACAGTGATGTCCTAGGCGAATTTCTGGTCAGCGCAAGATCATTGGCCGAGTATCGCGCAATATTCATGCTCTCCGACGCCGATTTGCACGGCCGTATTCTCGACTGCCCTGGCGGCGCAGCGAGTTTCACGGCCGAGGCGAGTGCACTCGGCGCCCACGTCACCGCCGCCGATCCGGTCTACGCCCGCTCCGCCGAGGAGCTACGGATTCTCGCGGTCGCCGAGACCGACCGCGGAAGCAGCTGGGCCACGGCACATTCGGCCAGATACCGGTGGGACTGGTATGGCGGCCCGCAGCAGCACCGCGACATGCGCCAGGCCGCCGCCCTGCTGTTCGGGGCCGATCAAACCGTGCACCCTGGTCGGTACGTCGCCGCCGAACTGCCGTCGCTGCCCTTCCCGGATAACAGCTTCGACCTGGTCCTCAGCTCCCACCTGCTGTTCACCTACGCCGATCGGCTGAACGCCGACTTCCACCTGACCGCCCTGCTGGAGCTGGCCAGGGTCGGCACCGGTGAGGTTCGCGCCTATCCGCTGGTCGACCACCTCGGTAACCAACTGGACGACCTGGTCGCGCACGTGCGAAAGGAACTCGAAGACAAAGGCATCCGAACCAGCCTGCGCGAAACCGGCTACGAATTCCACCATGGGGCGCACACTATGCTCGTCTTACACCCCTGATCACCAGCTGTGTGCCACCGCGCGGTAGGTGGTTTCGATGAGCCGGTGCAGCTGACGCTGCAGCTCCTCGGTCGGCCCCGGCGTCAGGGTGAACTCGTCATCGCCGTGGTTGTGCAGCAGGTAGCGGCCGTCGGCGGGCAGGTAATCCATCCAGTGGAAACCACGACCGTCGGTGGTCGGCCTGCTGTCGATCGCGCCGCCGGCGAACACGCCGACTTCGCCGAGCCCGGAGCGCGGGCGGCGCACGATGCGATTGAGTTGCTCGGTGTGTGAAAGGCGCGTGGGGTGCTTCGCGTACTCCACCCGGTGCACATCCGAGCGGCGCCCACTGATCGGCGGATATTTGCCGCCGACACAATTCGGGAACTGCGCTGCGATCTGCCCGGGCAAAGCCTGCGGCGGGCAGCGGCTGAGCAGAATATCGCGGCCGTATTCCTGCGTGGGACCGGGCAATTGGACCGCGATGGTCGCGGCGCGCGCCGTCATACCCGCGTGCACGCGGACCACCTGTTTGAAGTCGCGCCCGAAGAATCCGTGCACTTCGACCCGAACCTGCGGCTCCAGCAACACATTCAAGGCATTGAACAAGTCGGGAGTCGCGAACCCCGACAGCTGCCGCGCGGCATTCTCGCGCAGCCGCTGATAGTCCTCGTACGCTTCCACGCCGTCAACGGTGTAGCGCAACGGATAGGGCAGGCGGTCCCGGCCGAGCGCCTCCAGCGCCAGCTCGAACATCAAACCGTCCAGGCGCCAGCGGGATTCACTCATCCGCCGATGACCCCGCCCGGCGGCAGCGCGGGCGGCTGCGTGCCCAGCAGTTCCGAACCACGGTCGTAGATCAGGTAATCCGGGGTTTTGTGCTCGCCGTCCTCGTCGCCTTTGCCGCGCGCGCCGGGCGCACCCATGCCTGGCATGCCTGCCGCGCCCGCCTTGCCCGTCGACGCCGCGCGGGCGGCGGTCGATGCGGCCGTGGTGGTGGGCGTGGTTGCTTTGCCCGGCACGCTCTTTCCCGGGGACGGGGTGGAACTCGGAGTGCCGGGGGTGCGCGACGGGGTGCCGGGGAAGGTCGTCGACGGAGTGTTGGACGGAGTCGACGGGTTGCGTGACTTCGTCGGGTCGTCGGTATTGCTAGGGGTCCCTGGGGTGGTCGAAGCCGGAGTTGTGCTGGTCGGCTTGTCCGAGGTCGGGTTCTGGTTCGTGCTGGCCGGCTGGGTCGACTGCGGAGTGGTGGTGTCCGGCTTTTTCGTGTCGTCCGCGGATTTCGGGTCCGTCGAAGTCGGCGAGCCGGTCGGATCGGCGCTGGTCGGGTTGCCGGTCGGGTTCGAGCTCGGGTTGCTGATCGGGCCACCCGGGTTGTTCTTGTCCACTGTGGTGGTGGGTTCGGGGAGGATCGGCGTGATCTGGTCGACCTCGTTCACGCCGGGGCGGTAGTACTGGGTCATCACGAACCGCGCCTCGCTCTCCGCCTCCTGCGCGCGATGAGTGGGACCCTTGATGACGTTCTGCAAGGGCAAAGCGTCGATGAGTCGATCGCCGACCGTATAGCTATCCGGCTTCCCCACACTGGCTTTCGCCTGCGCCAAGTGCCCCTGCGTCAGGTCCAGACCGTGTCCGACCATCTGGAACGTGGCGGCGAGCTTCGCGAACGACGTCGAGAATTCGCGCGTCGCATCGATCGCGCTCGTGCCCGACTTACCGTTCCAGTGCTCCGTAATGTCCTGCTCGACACCCTTTTTGAACTCTTCGACGGCGCTACGCGCATCGGTGGACAGATTGCGCCAGCCATCGGCCTTCGCGTTGATCTCGCCCTCTTGCACCCCTTCGAGCGCGTTGTAGATCTGCTGATGCGACATCGTCTCGAACGGATCCTGCGCCTTGATGGCCGGCGCGTCGAACGTGCCGCTGCCGTACTCGGACAGCAAACTCGACCACTCGTTGTTGACGAAACCGCGGTCCTGATCCCACTTCGTCTTCTCGTCGGCAGCACGCTGCTGATCGGTCTGCTTGTTCTTGTCCGCCTCGTGCGGAGAGCCGGTGAGACGGCCGGCGCCGATCGCGACGAGCCAGTCGTTGAAGGAAGCCATTACGCACCGCCCATGTTCAAGGCGGCGAGCTTGTCCGCGGCGGACTGGTCGGATTCCTGGAGCTTGCCGATGGCCAGCTCGTAGGTTTCCTTCATCAGGGTGACTACATCGATGCTCTGCTGCAGTCGTTTGACGGCTGAATCGTTGCCGTTGTTGGCCTTCTGCGCGAACTTGTTGCGGAGGGCGTCCGCAGAATGGAGGGTGCCGAAACCGGACAAGAAGGCGAGACTGCTTGCCCTGTCCATCATGAGGCTGAGCTGGTCGCTCATTCGCTGGGCGTGTCGAGCCAACGCTGTACCGGTCTCGGTGTCCAACCGAAGCTCGCCGCTTTCGGCCTGCGTTTTCAGTGTTTGCCAACGCGTCAGCATGCCCTGCATCTGAGCTTCAGTGTCTTGGTCCGACTCTGACATCTCTCCTCCATCGCTTTCAATCGCACCTACTGCCGACCGCGAAGGTCGCCCGATATTTACCGGCAGTGGCCAGCCGATTCATCGACGTCTATTTCGGCAGGTAAGGCTCTAGCTGTGCCGCATGCTGGGCAGCGAGGTCGCATGGTGGCGCCTGCGGGAGAGAGGCGCGCTGGCCATAGAACCAGCCGACGATCACAACGAACATGCCCGTCGAAGAGGGCATGCTCACGTAGCACCGCAGCTTGTTCTCGTCGGCCTTGTCCTGGTAGATCAGGCCTGCCCGCGGGCCGACTTTTACGTCGCGGAACCCGGTGACGGTGTCGTTCTTTCGGGCTTCGTCGAGGGTGTGCGTGCTCGCACCCACGGTCACCGCGTACGGTCCGTCAGTCGAAGCCCACTGACACATTCGCCAGGTAACCGGACCCGACGGAGCGTCAGTCACGGTCTTCTTCGAGGCAACGTCCACCTTGACGGTGCGCAACGCGTCATCGGATAAATCCGTACACGGGTTGTACTGCACCGTGGGCTCACCACTGGTCGGCTTCCCACTGACCTCCGTCGTAGGCGTCCCCTCTTCGGTCGGCGAGCACCCCACCACGAACCCGACCACCGCCACCCCGGCGAGCACCGTCCGCACCGCAACCTTCGGCGACACAATGGCGGTTCGCATATCTCTCCTGACTTCGGCCCGGGACACCCCGACACAGGATAAGACGCACACGATCTCCCCCTGGTTCCCCTTCAAACTAGAGCAATCCAATTGGATCGTTCCAGTCCGGCCGCCGAATCCCGCGCCAACCCCACCCCGCGGAACTCGGCGGCCGACCCCGGTCAGCCGCGCACGGCTACCGCATCCACCTCGAACAACATCCCCGGCAACGCGAGCGCGGCAACACCCGCCAACGTCTGCACCGGCGGACGCTCACCCCAGATCTCCGCGATCTTCTTTCCGATCACCGCAAGCTTGTCGAGGTTGTGATCGACAATGAACGTGCGCAGTTGCGCGACATCCGCGAAGTCCAATCCCACTGAGCGCAAGGCGATCCCGAGGTTGGCAAACGCATTGTCGACCTGCACCCCGAAATCCGCACTCGTGGTATGCCCCTCCGCATCCGAGTCGTACTGGCCCGCGATGAGCACCAGCTCCCCACTGACCCGCGCCACATGGCTGTACCCGAACCCGGTCGGATCGTGCAGCTCCGCAGGATTGCTGATCTCGATAGCCATCACCGTCTCCTATTTCTCAACTGTTCCGAACAAGGAGACGACGACGCAGCGTCGCGGACTGTGACATGAGAACGGCGCGGTGACCCGAGTGGGTCACCGCGCCGCGATCGAGAGGTGTGGTCAGTAGGTCAGATGACCCACTTCAGGATGAGGGTGATCACCGCGGCGATCACGGCGAGCACGATCGCCGCCGCGCCGACCGCGAATCCCCGTTGCGCCCAGGGGCGGCCGTGATCCAGCGAGAACTTGCCGGGGCCGGTGAAGGCGAATCCCGCGGCTACGACGCCGAACAGCAACGGCATCTCGTAGGTGTTCTCACCGAAGAGGCCCATCGGCCACAGCGCGTTGATCGCGTTGATCATGGTGCCCAGCACGATGGCGGAGGCCAGCGGCGTCAGCAGGCCGAGGGCGAGCAGCAGACCGCCACCGAGTTCCGTGAGGCCGGCGAGGGTGCCGAAGACCTTGCCGGGGTTGTAACCCATGCCGTCGAAGCCTGCGGAGGTGGCTTCCAGGCCGTAGCCGTAGAACCAGCCGAACAGCTTCTGGGCACCGTGCACGGCCATGAGCCCGCCGAACGCGACGCGGATGATCAGGAGTCCGATGTCGGCGGCGACGCCGTCCAGTTCGGTGTTGGTGGTAGCTCTTTCCAGTACGGATTTCGTGGTCATGCTGGTCCTCGTCCCTGCAAGTCAGATTCCAAACAGCTGGTCAAATGGCTTCGGCGTTGAAGCGGACTGCGGTCCGATTCTCGCACGGGCCATCACAACTTCCAAGACCCTGGTCTTATTCCTGACTACGTTTTCCGCCCCCGGTTCGGTTCACTCCGTGAGGAAGAAGAAGTAACCCAGGAATACGACCAGCAGTGCCCACATCGCCGGGTGCACGTCTTTGATCCGGCCCTTGGCGACCATGACAATCGGGTAGAACAGCATTCCCATGGCCAGGCCATTCGCGATCGAGTACGTCAGCGGCATCATCACGATCGTGATGAATGCGGGTACCGAGTATTCAAGCCGATTCCAGTCGATCTCGCCGAGTGCGCGAGACATCAACACACCGACCACGATCAACGCCGGGGCGGTGACCTCGCCGGATCCCGCGACGACCGCGAAAATCGGGTAGCAGAACATGGCGATCAGGAACCACCCCGCGGTGGTGACGGCGGTCAATCCGGTGCGCCCGCCCGCGGACACACCCGCGGTGGATTCGACGTAGGCGGTGGTGGTGGAGGTGCCGATGACCGCACCCGCCATGGTGCCGACGGAATCGGCGGCCAGCGCGCTCGCGGCCCGCGGCAGTTTGCCGTCCTTGTCGAGCAGACCCGCCTGGTTGGCGACGCCGATCAGGGTGCCGGAGGCGTCGAAGAAGTCCACGAAAAGCATGGTCAGAACAACGACGGCCATCTGGCCGGTGAACGCGTCGGGCAGGTGGATGATCGCCTGACCGAAGGTCTGGTCCAGCCCCTTCGGCGCCGCGACGACACCGTTGGGCAGATCGACCAGCCCGCTGACGATGCCCACACCCGCGGTGAGCACGATCCCGTACAGCACCGCACCGTGCCAGCCGATGACGAGGAAGACCACGGTGATCACGAGCCCGAACAGCGCGAGCAGCGTGGTGCCCTTGGTGAAGTCGCCCAGGGTGACGAGGGTGGCCTCGCTGTTCACCACGATGCCCGCGTTCTTCAAGCCGAGGAACGCCACGAACAACCCGATGCCCGCGCCGACGGCCAGCTTCATCTGCATGGGAATCGCATTGAGGATTCGCTCGCGCACCTTGGTGACCGCGAGCAGGAAGAAGATGATGCCGGAGAGCAGGGTGCCGGACAGCGCCACCTCCCACGGAATGCCCATGCCGAGCACCACCGAGTAGGCGAAGAACGCGTTGAGCCCCATGCCCGGTGCGAGCGCGATCGGATACTTGGCCCACAGTCCCATGACGAGCGTGCCGAACACCGCGGCGACGGCGGTCGCGGTGAACACCGCCTGCATGGGAATGCCCTTGTCGCCGAGGGCACCCTCGTCGCCGAGGATCGACGGGTTCACCGCGAGCACATAGGACATGGCCAGGAACGTGACCGTGCCCGCCATGAGTTCGCGTTTCATGCTCGAGCCAGTCGCGCTGATGCCGAAGAACGCGTCGATGCGACCTCGGGGCTCGGTCGGTACGGCGGTGGCCATGGGCGGTCTCCAGTCGGGGAGTGGTACGGGCGTGCCCAGGCACGGTAGCCGACGATTCACCGAATCGCGGAATTCGACCCGACCGATCCCGCTCGGACCGTCCGTGTCACGAAAGGGCTGGTGTGGCCCCTGCGGCCGGTCTCACGCGTTGGGCGCGGCGACCAATCCGAGCTCCGCGTCGCAGGCCAGCAACGCGTTGTGCGGCAGCACCCGCACCGTGTAGCCGACGGCGCCCGACAGCGGCACCGGCGTGTCCACGGTGAAAAGCTCGACACCGGCGTCGGATCCGGCGTGCGTCATCGCGACGGTGCTCACGTCGGAGAGGTCGTCGGAGGTGGACACCCGCCCGAGCACCGCCTGCACCACCACATCGCCGGGCTGCAATCCGCCCAGGTCGATGCGCGCGGTCAGGGACAGCCGCGCGCCGATGATCGGCGTATCGGGCAGGCCCGCGCTGTCCACCTGGATCACCTTCACCGACGGCCAGGCCGCTTCGACGCGGCGCCGATAGTCGGCGATGGCGCGGGCTTCGGCGAACTCGTCGGCGGTCGCCCGCTGGTAGGCGTCGGCGGCCGGGGCGTAGTACTCGACGGCGTAGTCGCGAACCATGCGGGAGGCGAGCACCTTCGGGCCGAGGGTCTGCAGGGTGTGCCGCACCATCTCGACCCAGCGCACCGGCATCCCGGCGGCGTCGCGGTCGTAGAAGCGGGGTGCGACGGTGCGCTCGAACAGGTCGTAGAGCGCGCCGGCCTCGAGATCGTCGCGGCGGTGTTCGTCGCTGACGCCGTCGGCGGTCGGGATGGCCCAGCCGTTCTCGCCGTCGAACATCTCGTCCCACCAGCCGTCCCGGATGGACAGGTTGAGGCCACCGTTGAGCGCGGACTTCATGCCCGAGGTGCCGCACGCCTCCAGCGGGCGCAGCGGATTGTTCAGCCAGACATCGCAACCCCAGTACAGGTAGCGGGCCATCGACATGTCGTAGTCGGGCAGGAAGACGATGCGGTGACGCACCTCGGGATCGTCGGCGAAACGCACCACCTGCTGGATCAGCGCCTTGCCGCCGTCGTCGGCGGGGTGGCTCTTGCCCGCGACCACCAGCTGCATCGGCCGCTCGGGGTCGAGCAGCCTGGCGCGCAACCGTTCCGGGTCGCGCAGCATCAGCGTGAGCCGCTTGTAGGTCGGCACCCGGCGGGCGAAGCCGACGGTCAGCACGTCCGGGTCGAAAACGCTGTCCACCCAGCCCAATTCGGCCTCGGCGGCGCCGCGGTCCAGCCAGGACGCGCGCACCCGGCGCCGCACCTCGGCCACCAGGATGGCGCGCAACGCGTTACGGGTGGACCACAGTTCGCCGAGGTCGACATCCCGCAGCCGCTCCCAGCCGCGCGCCTCCTCGACGAGTTCGGCGCCGATGTGCTTGCGCGCCTTGTCGAACCACTCGCGCGCCGCCCAGGTCGGCGCATGCACGCCGTTGGTGACCGAGCCGATCGGCACCTCGGCCGCGTCGAACCCCGGCCACAGTGCGGCGAACATCTCCCGGCTGACCTCGCCGTGCAGTTTCGATACGCCGTTGGCGCGCTGGGCAAGTCGCAGGCCCATGTGCGCCATGTTGAACACCGAAGGATCCGCCTCGCGGCCCAGTGCGACGATGCGGTCCACGGAAAGCCCTGGGAGCATGGCGGATTCGGATTCGCCGTGCGCTCCCCCGAAGTAGCGGCGAACCATCGGCATCGGGAAACGATCGATACCAGCGGGAACCGGGGTATGCGTGGTGAATACCGTGCCCGCTCGCACCGCGGCCAGCGCCGTGTCGAAATCCTGCCCGGCGGAGACGAATTCGCGAATGCGCTCGACGCCGAGGAACCCCGCGTGCCCTTCGTTCATGTGGAACACGTCGGGATCGGGCAGCCCGGCCGCGTTGGTGTAGGCGCGCACCGCCCGCACCCCGCCGATACCGGCCAGGATCTCCTGCCGGATCCGATGCTCCTGATCGCCGCCGTAGAGCCGGTCGGTCACCGCACGCAGCTCCGGATCGTTCTCCGCGATATCGGAGTCCAGCAGCAGCAGCGGCACCCGTCCCACCTGCGCGATCCATACCCGCGCCCGCAGCACCCGCTGATCGGGCATCGCCACGTGAATCAACACCGGCGCGGTCTCCGCCCCACCGTTGTCCGAGGTGAGCAGCCGCAACGGCAGACCCTGCGGATCCAGATCCGGGTAGTGCTCGGTCTGCCATCCGTCCGCCGACAACGTCTGCCGGAAATAGCCGGAGCGGTACAGCAAGCCGACACCGATCAGCGGCAGGCCCAGGTCGGAGGCCGCCTTCAAATGATCGCCCGCCAGGATGCCGAGGCCACCGGAGTAGTTGGGCAGCACCTCGGTCACGCCGAACTCCATGGAGAAGTACGCGATCCCGCGCACCCCTTCCTCCCCCGCCCGCCGCTCGAACCAGCTCGGCGCCGCCAGGTAGTCCCGCAGATCCGCCGCCGCGGCATCCACCCGACGCACGTATTCGGGGTCGGCCGCCAGCTCGTCCACCCGCGCGGCAGGCACCTCCCCCAGCATCCGCACCGGGTCGTGCCCCATCTCCAGCCACCGCTGCGGATCCATCTCGGCAAACAGATCCTGCGTAGGCGGATGCCACGACCAGCGCAGATTCGTAGCGAGCTCGCCGAGGGCGGCCAGCCGCTCAGGCAGATGGGCACGGACGGTGAATCGACGCAATGCCTTCACCCGCCGAACCCTACCGAACGTTTCCCCACCCGGCCGCCCCGGCGGTAGAGCTCACGGCTATCACCGCCGGTAGACCCGCCACCGTCTAATTCCGCGCGTAGTCGGCCCAGATTCCCGCAGGATGCTCCTCGGGCGTCAGCCACAGCTGTGGTTGTCTGCCCCGGTCGCGTTCCTGCGCCTGGTCTTCCCAAGAAGCGTCCGGCCAGGCCACTTGGAGGACCGTGAGGGGCGTTGCCTGCGGTAGAAGCCGCTGGCGCGGCCGAAGAAGATTCGGTGCGCGAGCCATGACTTGCCCGCACCGCGTCCACACCAGTAGTCGACTGCCGAAAGTACTTATGGATGACAGATTCGGGGCGTGTCCTGCGGCAATAGCGTTGTTCCCGTTAGCAAGACGAGCAACGAGCACTGCGAAGGACACATCATGAGTCGAGTTATCCGCCGTACGCCGCGCCAGGCGATCGTCCTCGCGACGGCCGCGATCATCGCGCTGGGGCTGGGGACCGGATGCGCTACCGCGGACCCCGCGCCGGCGCCGCCTTCGGGTAGCTCGCAGACTGCGGCACCGGAGGTCGATATGAATACTGTTGTCGCCCAGTACCTGGAGGCGTGGAACGCCACCGATCCCGCCGCCAGGAAGGCGGCTGTCGCCCGGGTGTTCACCGAGCAGGCGACCTACGTCGATCCGCTGATGGCCGTGACCGGTCACACGGAGATCGATGGGGGCATCGCCGCGGTGCAGACCAAGTTCCCCGGGTGGGTGTTCAAGCTGGCCGGACCGGTCGACGCGCACCACAATCAGGTCCGCTTCACCTGGGGTCTCGGCCCGGTCGACAGCGAACCGGTGGTGATCGGCTTCGATGTCGCCGTCGTCGAGAACGGGCGTATCGCAAAGGTTTACGGCTTCCTCGACAAGGTCCCCGCTGCCTGATCCGCCAGGCCCATGACCGAATCGTCCACGCGGCCCCGGCCTTTCGCCGGGGCCGCGCTCATCACTACTGCCCGCTGAACTTTTCGGCGGTGTACTCGGGGCTGAACTGCTCGACGTACTCGCCCGCGGGCGGCACCTCGGTGATCATGTCGATCAGTACCCCGCTCGGGTCGGCGACGATGAAGTGCCGCTGCCCGAAGTCCTCGGTGCGAATCTCCAGTTCGGCCTTCAGCCCACCCTGGACCACCATGCGGTCCCACTCGGCATCCACGTCGGCGACCTCGAAGTTCAGGATCAGTCCCTGCACCGGCTTGCGGTACGCCTCGGGCACCGTCGCATGGGTGTAGTCGAGCAGCGCGAGCTCGTAGGTGACGTCCCCCGGCCGCCGCAGGCTGACGTACCAGTCCGCCTCGAAGGTGATCTCGAAGCCGAGCCACTCGGTGTAGAAGTCGCGGGCTGCCGCGACCTCGGAGGTACCGATGACCGGGTAGAAGCTGCTCAGTTTCACGTTCTCACCTTTCACATACCGTTGGTATGTGAGCTAAGTTAGTTCACGTACCATCGGTATGTCAACAGGGAAGGTGGGCGATGCCGAGCAAGATCCGCACCCAGCAACGCGAGGAGACCCGCAACGCGCTGCTGCGCGAGAGCAGGCGCCTGTTCGCGGCGAAAGGCTATGGGGCCGTGGGTTTGTCGGAGATCGTCAGGGCGGCGGGGGTGACCAAGGGCGCGCTGTACCACAACTTCGACAGCAAGGCCGAGCTGTTCGCGGCGGTCCTCGAACAGGTGCAGAGCGAGGTGGGCGAACGAGTGGCAGCGGCCGCCGACGCTGTCGAGGACCGCTGGGAGCAGCTGGTCACCGGGTGCACGACGTTCCTGGCGACCTGCACCGATCCGGAGCTGGCGCGGATCATGCTGATCGACGGGCCCGCGGTCCTCGGCTGGCACGAATGGCGTGCACTGGACGCGGCCGCATCGGGCCGTCATCTCGAGGAGGCGTTGACGGCGCTGATCAACGAGGGTGTGCTGGCCGACCAGCCCGTCGCCCCGCTGACCCACCTGCTGTCCGGCGCGATGAACGAGGCGGCGCTGTGGGTGGCCACCTCGGACGATCCCCAGGCACTGGCCGACACCACCGCCGCCCTGCGCCGCCTGCTCGAAACTTGTCGCACCTCGCCTGGGTGACCACAGCGGGGGGCCGGGCGACGGTTCCGGCATGCGCACTCGGCCGCGATCGGTCGCGATCGAAGCACGCGGCCGGGCGGGAGGTGACCGTGCCCATCAGCCCCGGCGGTCGCCGAAATCTGCTGGCGGCCCAACCGACCGACATGACAGCATCGACGAATGCCGCACTGGGTGACCGTCCTCCCCCAATTCCTCCTGGCCTGCGTCATCCTTGCCGCGCTACCCGGCCCCGCAACGGCCCTGTTCCTGCAGCGCGCGGTCCGCGACGGACGCAAGGCAGGCCTGGCCGCGGTCGCAGGCAACGAGATCGGCGTGCTCGCCTGGAACCTGGCGGGCGCCGCCGGCCTGTCCGTGCTGCTGGTCGCCAATCGCTACATGAACACCGCGATGCACATCATCGGCGCGGTGGTGCTGATCTGGCTCGGCGTGCAGGCCTGGCGCGGTGCGCGCACCGACGACGAGTTCGGCAGCACCATGACGAAGCTGCTGCCCGCGGGCCGGACCCCTGCCGCGGCCTTCCGCGCCTCCCTGGTCTCCATCGCCGCGAACCCGAAGGCGGCGGTGTTCGGGCTGACGATCCTGCCGCAATTCCTGCCGTCCAGCGGCCCGGTGCTGCCGACCATTTTCATCCTGGTGGCGATTCAGCTCGTCGTCGACACGGCCTGGTGCGTGGGCATCGTGCTGGCCGCCGACCAGGCGGGCAGCTGGTTGCGGCGCACCGGTATCCGGCAGCGGATCGAGCGGGCGCTCGGCGCGATCCTGATCGCGCTCGGCCTCGGGCTGGCCGCCGACGCGCGTTGATCAGCCGACCGCGCTGATCACACGAATGGCGCTCTGACGGTAGGTTGGGTCCGTGACCGGCCGCATCGCAATCGATGACACTGCCCCGTACATCGCAGGCGGACGGCCCGCCAAGGCCGTCGTCGGGGAGGTTTTCCCGGTGCGCACCGTGGTGTGGCGCGAGGGCCACGACGCCGTCGCCGCCACGCTGACCGTGCGCGCACCGAATTCTTCCCGGCCGATCCGGATCCGGATGACGCCCGATCTCGAACCGGACGTGTTCAACGCCACGTTCACCGCCAACCTGCCCGGCGCATGGACCTACCGCATCGAGGGCTGGAGCGACCCGATCGCCACCTGGCGCTCGGCGGTGGAGGCCAAGCTCGCGGTCGGCCAGACCGCCGCCGACCTCGCCAACGATCTGGAGATCGGCGCCAGGCTCTTCGACCGGGCCGCGCAGGCCGTGCCGAAGAAACAGTTCGAGCGGTTGCGTGCCGCGGCCGCCGCATTGCGCAGCGACGAGCAGCTGCCCGCCAGGGTGGCGCCGGCCTTCGCCGAGGAGATCGCCGAGATCCTGCGCGCGACCCCGTTGCGCGACATGGTGACTCGCGGCCCGCAGCACACCGTGCAGGTGGAACGGCAACGGGCACTGTACGGCTCGTGGTACGAGTTCTTCCCGCGCTCGACCGGCGGCCGGGACGCGGCGGGCAAGCCGATCCACGGCACCTTCGCCACCGCCGCGAAGGAACTGCCGCGCATCGCCGCCATGGGCTTCGACGTGGTCTACCTGCCGCCGATCCATCCGGTCGGCGAGGTGAATCGCAAGGGCCGCAACAACACTCTCGTCGCCGAACCGGACGATGTCGGGTCGCCGTGGGCCATCGGGTCAAAGGACGGCGGGCACGACGCCGTGCACCCGCTGCTCGGCACCGAGGCCGACTTCGCCGAGTTCGTGGACACCGCAGCGCAACTCGGTCTCGAGGTGGCACTCGACCTGGCGCTGCAGTGCGCGCCGGACCATCCGTGGGTCGCCGCGCATCCGGAATGGTTCACCACCTTGCCCGACGGCACCATCGCCTTCGCCGAGAACCCGCCGAAGAAGTACCAGGACATCTACCCGGTCAACTTCGACAACGACCCCGACGGCCTGTACGCCGAGGTGCTGCGCGTGGTCCGGCATTGGATCGCGTTGGGCGTCAAGATCTTCCGGGTGGACAACCCGCACACCAAGCCGGCCGACTTCTGGGAGTGGCTGATCGGCACGGTGCGCCGCACCGACCCCGACGTCATCTTCCTTTCCGAGGCGTTCACCCGCCCGGCCAGGCTGTACGGTCTCGCGCGGCGCGGATTCAGCCAGTCCTACACGTATTTCACCTGGCGCATCGCGAAATGGGAACTGACCCAGTTCGGCAACGAACTGGCCGCCAAGGCGGACGAGGCCAGACCCAACCTGTTCGTCAATACACCCGACATCCTGCACGAAAGCCTGCAGCACGGCGGCCCCGGCATGTTCGCCATCCGCGCGGTGCTCGCCGCGACCCTCGCACCGAGCTGGGGCATGTACTCCGGCTACGAGCTGTTCGAGCATCAGGCGGTGCGACCGGGCAGCGAGGAATACCTGGATTCGGAGAAGTACGAGCTGCGCCCGCGCCCGTTCGCCGAGGCCCTGGCCCGCGGGGAATCGTTGGAGCCGTGGATCACTCGGCTCAACGAGATCCGCCGCGCGCACCCGGCGCTGCAACAGTTGCGCTGCATCCACTTTCACCACGTCGACAACGACTCGCTGATCGCCTACTCCAAGATCGATCCGATCAGCGGCGACGCCGTGCTCGTGGTGGTGAACCTGAACCCGTTCGCCGCCGAGTGGGGCATGGTGTCGCTCGACTTGCCCGCCATCGGCCGCGAATGGCACGACCACCCGGTGGTGTACGACGAGGTCAGCGGCGAGGAATACCACTGGGCGCAAACGAATTACGTGCGCCTCGACCCGGCGAACTCGGTCGCGCACATCCTCACCCTGCCGCCGGTCGCGCAGCAGGCGCGCACCGAACTCGCCTACCGGAGCACGCTGTGAAACGCCGGGACCTGATGCTGCTGGCCGCGGGCACCCACGGCGACCCGCACACCGTGCTCGGCGCGCACCCGCACCCGGACGGCACCGAGATCAGCGTGCTGCGCCCGCACGCGGAGTCGGTCACCGTCCGCATCGGCGGCGCCGACCACGCACTGAAGTCGTTGGGGCACGGCATCTTCGCCGCCGTCGTCCCCTACCCCGAGGTGATGGACTACCGCATCGTCACCACCTACCCGGGCGGCCGCACCATTCTCTCCGCCGACGGCTACCGCTTCCTGCCGACGGTCGGTGAACTCGACCTGCACCTGATCGGCGAGGGCCGCCACGAACGACTGTGGGACGTGCTCGGCGCGCACCCGCGCCGCTACACGACGCTCGACGGCGAGGTGGACGGGACCTCGTTCGCGGTGTGGGCGCCGAATGCGCGCGGCGTCACCGTGATCGGCGATTTCGACGGCTGGAGCGGGAACACCGCGCCGATGCGCGCGCTCGGATCGTCCGGCGTGTGGGAGGTGTTCGTGCCCGGTGTCGGGCCGGGCACGAAGTACAAGTTCCGGGTGCACGGCGCGGACGGCCGCACGGTCGACCACGCCGACCCGATGGCCTTCGCCACCGAACTCCCGCCCGCCACCGCGTCGGTGGTCACCGAGAGCCACTACGTCTGGGACGACCAGGCCTGGCTGGACACCCGCGCGAGCACCGACCCCAACCAGGCGCCGATGAGCGTCTACGAAGTGCACCTCGGCTCCTGGCGGCCCGGCCTCGGTTATCGCGAATTGGCCGACCAGCTGGCCGATTACATGCAGGCCTGCGGATACACCCACATCGAACTGCTGCCCATCGCCGAGCATCCCTTCGGCGGCTCCTGGGGCTATCAGGTCACCTCGTACTACGCGCCCACCGCGCGCTTCGGCACCCCGGACGACTTCCGTGCCTTCGTCGATCGGCTGCACCGAGCGGGCATCGGCGTGCTGCTCGACTGGGTGCCCGCGCACTTCCCGCGCGACGAATGGGCACTGGCCCGCTTCGACGGCACCCCGCTCTACGAGCACGCCGACCCGCGCCGCGGCGAGCAACTGGACTGGGGCACGTACGTTTTCGACTTCGGTCGGCACGAGGTGCGCAACTTCCTGGTGGCCAACGCGCGCTACTGGATCGAGGAGTTCCACATCGACGGGCTGCGCGTCGACGCCGTCGCCTCCATGCTGTACCTGGATTACTCACGCCCCGAAGGGGGTTGGGAGCCCAACGTGTACGGCGGCCGGGAAAACCTGGAGGCCGTCGACTTCCTGCAGGACCTCAACAACACCGTGCACCGCCATCATCCCGGTGTCGTCACCATCGCCGAAGAGTCCACCAGCTGGCCGGGCGTCACCCGCGGCACCGACGTCGGCGGCCTCGGCTTCACCATGAAATGGAACATGGGCTGGATGCACGACACCCTCGGCTTCCTG
This sequence comes from Nocardia suismassiliense, assembly GCF_900269665.1. Lineage (GTDB taxonomy): Bacteria > Actinomycetota > Actinomycetes > Mycobacteriales > Mycobacteriaceae > Nocardia > Nocardia suismassiliense. The sequence goes on along the minus strand of NZ_LT985361.1, from coordinate 1,809,458 downwards.
CAGCGCGACCCGATCCACCGCTCCTGGCACCACAACGAGATCACCTTCTCGCTGGTGTACGCGTGGAGCGAGAATTTCGTGCTGCCGATCAGCCACGACGAGGTGGTGCACGGCAAGGGCACGCTGTGGACCAGGATGCCCGGCGACGACTTCGCCAAGGCCGCGGGCGTGCGGGCCTTGCTGGCCTACATGTGGGGGCACCCCGGCAAGCAAGTGCTGTTCATGGGCCAGGATTTCGGCCAGTTCCGCGAGTGGTCGCACGATCGCGGGCTGGACTGGGCGGAGCTGGACAACCCACTGCATCAAGGGATCACGGCGGCCGTGCGGGACCTCAACACGGTGTACCGCGCCCGGCCCGCGCTGTGGAGCCAGGACATCACCCCGGGCGGTTACTCGTGGATCGAGGCGAACGACCAGGCGAACAATGTGCTTGCGTTCCTGCGCTACGGCTCGGACGGGTCCGTGGTGGCGTGCGTGTACAACTTCTCCGGTTCGGTGCACGGTGAGTACCGGGTGGGCCTGCCGTTCGCCGGACAGTGGACCGAGATCCTGAACACCGACGCGGCCGACTACGGCGGATCGGGCATCGGAAACCTGGGTGCTGTCAAGGCCACTGACGAAGGATGGCACGGCCGGCCGGCCTCGGCGACGATCGCGCTGGCCCCCAACAGCGCCGTCTGGCTGGCCCCGGACAGCTGACATTCCGTCAGGTCGACCGCCAGATCCGTTCGGCTCCGCGATTGCGACGACAGCGCCCCGCCACCCGATTCGATCCGGGATGACGGGGCGAGTTGCGTTGCCGAGATGCGCCGCCGGCCGAGCTAGTACAGCGCGGCAGCCAGCTTGCGACGAGCCGCGACCACGAACGGCTCGGCCTGATCGAACAATTCGAAGAGTTCGAGCAGGCGGGTACGAGCCTTGGTGCGGTCGTCGCCCGCGGAACGCTTGACGACCGCGATCAGGCGATCGAACGCGGCCTCCGGCTGCTGGTCGAGCATCTCCACGTCGGCGGCGTCGAGCGCGGCGTCCACATTGCCCGGGTCGGCGTCGGCGGTCGCGATCGCCGAGGCCGGGATGTTCTGCGCGCGGCCGAGGAACCGCAGCTGGCGCAGCGCGCCCTTGGCTTCCTCGTTGCCCGGTTCCGCGGCGATGATCGCTTCGTAGGCGGCCTCGGCGCCGGCCAGGTCGCCCTGCTCCAGCGCCGTCTCCGCGGCGACGAAGCGGGGGTCCTCGGGCGCCTCCTGCGGCTCCTCGCCGCCGGGCAGCTTGCCCGCCACCGCGTCGATGACCGCGCTGAGCCACTGCCGAACCTGCGGCTCCGGCTGGGCGCCCTGGAAGTCGGCCAGCGGCTGGCCGCCCGCGACCGCGATGACGGTCGGGATGCCCTGCACCCCGAACGCCTGCGCGATCCGCATATTGGCCTCGGCCTCGACGGTGGCCAGGTCCCAGGCGCCGTTCGCCTCGCCGACCAACCGCTCCAGCGTGCGGACCAGCTCGACACTGCCCGGACTGCGTTGCGAGTACAGCGCGACGACCACCGGCACCTGCACCGAACGGCGTAGCACCTTGGTCTCGAAGTTCGCCTCGTTCACCGCGTAGTCGCCGCCACCGGCGGCACCGGGTGCACCGGCGGGCGGTTGCTTCAAACCGGAGAGATCAACTGCCCCGGACATGGCGGCGACAGCGGCTGGCGTAGGACGGCGTGCAGCAGGTCGAGTCACGGTTTCCAGTTTGTCACGACGTGGCGGCGGCCGGAGCCCCGGATCCGGCAGAATTCGCGTTGCTCAGTTCACCGAGCTTGCCCGAGCGGACCGCCCAGATCTCGAACAGCACGGTGAAGAACGGCGGGAGGCTGGAAAGCAGCGCGAGCACGGTGGTCTTCGCGTTCCAGCCGAGCTCGCGCGCGGTCACGATGGCGAGGATCACGAAAAGCACGAAGATGATGCCGTGCGTCATGCCGAACACCTTCACCGGCCACAGCACCGGCTCGGGGAGGCGCTTGAACACCATGCCGACGATCAGAAAAACCCACGAGATCGCCTCGAGCACCGCGATGAAACGAAACCGCTTCGCGACGGTGCTCAGGTCGAAGACATTGCCCATGCGCACCATTGTGCCGGATGCACTACGACGTGTCGTAGTGCGACGGGTCACATTCGGCCGCCGCCGCCCGCCGTCCGGGCCCGCAGACGACGCGGCCCCCGCGCACCTGCGCGGGGGCCGACGACGAACTCGCTTGCGGCAGAACTAGACCCGGACAATCAGGGCGTCACCCTGACCGCCGCCACCGCACAGCGCGGCGGCACCGACGCCACCACCGCGGCGCTTCAGCTCCAGCACCAGGTGCAGCAGGATGCGCGCACCGGACATGCCCAGCGGGTGCCCGATCGCGATCGCGCCACCGTTGACGTTCACCTTCGCCGGATCGATGCCCAGCTTGCGGGTCGAGGCGACACCGACCGCCGCGAACGCCTCGTTGATCTCCACCAGATCCAGGTCGGCGGGCGAAATGCCCTCGCGCGCACAGGCCTTCGCGATGGCGTTGGCAGGCTGGTCCTGCAGCGTCGAATCCGGGCCCGCGACCACGCCCGCGGCGCCGATCTCGGCGATCCAGCTCAGGCCCAGCTCCTCGGCCTTGGCCTTGCTCATCACCACGACCGCGGCGGCGCCGTCGGAGATCTGCGAGGCGGTGCCCGCGGTGATCGTGCCGTCCTTGCGGAACGCGGGACGCAGCTTGGCCAGCGACTCCGCCGTGGTGTCGGCGCGGATGCCCTCGTCGGCGGCGACCAGCAGCGGGTCGCCCTTGCGCTGCGGCACCGAGACCGGGACCACCTCGTCGTCGAAGACGCCGTTCTTCCATGCCTCGGCCGCGCGCTGGTGCGAGGCCGCGGCGAACGCGTCCTGGTCTTCCCGGCTGACCGGCTCGGTGTCGTTGCGCTGTTCGGTCAGCGCGCCCATCGGCTGGTCGGTGAAGATGTCGTGCAGGCCGTCGTAGGCCATGTGGTCACGCAGCGTCACGTCGCCGTACTTGAAGCCCTCGCGGCTCTTCTCCAGCAGGTGCGGGGCCTGGCTCATCGACTCCTGGCCACCCGCGACCACGATCTCGTACTCGCCGGCCCGGATCAGCTGGTCCGCCAACGCGATTGCGTTGATACCGGACAAACACACCTTGTTGACGGTGAGCGCGGGCACGTCCATCGGAATGCCCGCGGCCGCGGCCGCCTGCCTGGCCGGGATCTGGCCCGCGCCCGCGGTGAGCACCTGGCCCATGATCACGTAGTCGACCTGCTCCGGCGCGACGCCGCCCTTTTCCAGCGCGGCCTTGATGGCGAAGCCGCCCAGGTCGGAACCGCTGAAGTCCTTGAGGCCGCCGAGCAGGCGACCGACCGGGGTGCGTGCGCCGGAGACGATCACGGAAGAAGTCACGACTGAGCCTCGCTATCTAGGTTTCGCAGAGTTCCGTACTCCACGGTAACCGCTACGCCCGAGTTGCCGGTACGCAGGTAGCGGCTACCTTCGAGTAGTGAGCAACGTTATGGATTCGTCCGATTTCATCCCCGCGGACTACGTCGTCGCCATCGATCACGTCGGTGTCGCCGTGCCCGACCTGGATGTCGCGGTTGCCTGGTATGCCGAGAATCTGGGCATGATCGAGACCCACCGCGAGGTCAACGACGCCCAGGGCGTGCACGAGGCGATGCTGTCACTGCCCGGCGCCCCCGACCGCGGGACTGCCCTGCAGTTGCTGGCTCCGCTCAACGAGGAGTCGACCATCGCTAAGTTCATCGACCGTAACGGCGCGGGCCTGCAGCAACTGGCCTACCGGGTCACCGACATCGATGCCGTCTCCGCGCACCTGCGCGCGCGGGGCCTGCGTTTGCTGTACGAGGCGCCAAGGCCTGGAACAGCGGATTCCCGCATCAATTTCATCCATCCGAAGGATGCTGGCGGTGTGCTGATCGAGTTGGTCGAGCCGAACGCGAATGTTACGCACTAGTATCAAGATCGGGCGGGCAAAACTCTTCGGAATCACATTCGCGGTCGAGTCACCATCAGGTCTCTGTAGGCTGTAGTTTGTGTGCCATGTCGTCACCTGAGTCCGATCGCAATCGCTTCGTTGCACTGCCCTTCACCGTTGTGCGCAAGGGTTATGCGCAAGACGAGGTACGCAACTACTTCGACCGCTTCGACGCCGAACTAAGGGTCACCGCTACCGACCGGGATGCTGCTGCGGCACAAGCCCGTAACCTCGCGAGCCAGCTCGAGGATGCGCGTGACGAGATCGACGAGCTCCGCAAGGAGGTCGACCGACTCTCGGTGCCGCCCACCACCGCGGAAGGCATGTCCGACCGCATCTCCCGCATGCTGCGGCTGGCCTCCGACGAGGCCTCCGAGGTTCGGGCCCTGGCCCAGGCCGAGGCTGCGGAGATGGTGTCGATCGCGGAGCAGCAGGCCACCGAGATGCGTGGCAAGTACGAGTCGTTGCTGGCCGAAACCAAGGAAAAGCGCGAGGCGCTCGAGATCGAGTTCGAGCAGACCCTGGCAAACGCGCGCACTGAATCCGCCAAGATCATCGAGGCGGCCCAGGCCGAGGCCGACCGCCTCGGCAAGGAAGCCGACGCCAAGCGCAAGGCGACCCAGCAGGACTTCGAGGTCACCATGGCGGAGCGGCGCACCAAGCTCACCCGCGCCATGGAGGAGCTGGAGGCCACCAGTCGCGCCGAGGCCGCACAGCGGATCAAGGACGCGACCGACGAGGCCAACCGCCTCATCACCTCCGCGACCCAGACCTCCGAGCGCAAGATCGCGCACGCGAAGGAACTGGCCGAGGAGATGCGCGTGCTGCGTGGACGCGTGCTCGCCCAGCTGCTCGGCATCCGCGGCCAGCTCGACTCGGTGCCCGCGATGCTCGCCGCGGTCAACCGGGAAAGCGAACTGCTGGACGGTGTTCCGGATCAGCGCAAGTCGATCAGCAACAACACCAAGCAGGTCTCCGGTTCCAGCCGCAAGGCCATCCCCGAGGTCGCCTCGGAAGAGGATGACATCGTCGACGAGGAGCGCGAGAACGCCGACATCAGCAACTAATCGGCGGGCCAAGCGGCGACTAACGCAGTAACCCAACCGAATTCACACCAAGGCCGCCCCTTCACCGGGGCGGCCTTCCTAATTCCCAGGGTCGCTGGGGCTCACGACCAGCGACGCGTGATCCCCCGCGTCTGCCGCCCATTCCAGCAACCGCGATGCCAATGCCTGCGATCGTCCTCACCACCATCGGCAGCCCACGCGACGATGTGCGCAACCCCCAGCGCGATCTCATGGTCACACCCCGGGCAGCGATACACCTTCACCGCCCGCGCACCAGGGATGGTGCGAACAACATAGGTCTCATCCCCGCCCGGCCCCGCCTCGGTCCGGCCGAAGACATCACCGAGCGGCGCGCCGCCCGTCCGCGAGCGGCCCGTGTGACCGTCTGCGCGCGGTTTCCGACGAGGCATGCCAGCCAGCCTATTACTCGCGCAGAGGCGTCGTTCAGCCCGACTGGACCGGTGGCAGTCATCTCGGGATGATTCGGACATACCGAGGCGGCGGGGGTGTCGCACCGAACCGACCCTGCACACCCACCGAGCAACCACCGGCTGTTTGTCAGACGGGCTAACTGTGCCCTCGGCTGTGTCGCCCCGACTGCTGAGAACCTGGGTGATGTCTTGGGCCGAGAATCCCGTCCAATCAGAACAAACGGAACTCGGTGCTTTCGGTACCGCGCAGAGCGTCGTAATCCAGTACGTGACAGCGGATTCCGCGATCTTCGGCCAGCGTCCGAGCCTGCGGCTTGATCTGCTGCGCGGCGAAGACACCCGCCACCGGCGCGAGCAGCGGATCGCGATTCAGCAGTTCGAGATAGCGGGTCAACTGTTCGACACCGTCGATCTCGCCACGACGCTTGATCTCGACCGCGACGGTGGCACCGTCCGCGTCCCGGCACAGCAGGTCCACCGGTCCGATCGCGGTCATGTACTCGCGCCGGATCAGGCTGTAGCCGGGGCCGAGCGTCGTCACGTGCTCGGCGAGCAGCACCTGAAGATGGGCCTCCACACCGTCTTTCACCAGACCCGGGTCCACCCCGAGCTCGTGCACGGAGTCGTGCTCGATGTCCTCGATGGTGATGCGGAGTTCTTCGCCTGCCTTATTGGTGACGACCCAGAGGGCTTTCGCGCCCTCGGGAATATCGGCGGCACCGCGCTCTTCCAGCCAGCACGGCGGGCTCATCCAGTTCAGCGGTTTGTACGAACCGCCGTCGGAATGCACGAGGACCGAGCCGTCGGCTTTCACCATCAGCAAGCGGCGGGCCATCGCGAGATGGGCGGTGAGTCGCCCTACGTAGTCGACCTGACAGCGAGCAATCACTAGGCGCACCCAAGCACTCTAGGTGACCAGCGGACGGCCGTGGACGTCAGGCCGCCTCGACTCGCGGGCCCTTACCGGTCAGCCGAAGAGCACGGCGGCGGCGAGGATCATGCTGGTGCCGAGCAGTGCCCGCTCCACCCTGGTGAACCGCCGAGTGACCGGCGTTTTGGTCCGGATCATGCCGTAGCCGACGCCCGAGCCGATGCAGAAAGCCAGCAGATGTCCGGCGCTGGTGAAGTTCTGGCCGAGCAGCACGCCGGCCACGGCGGCCGTGAACCACACTGTGGCCCAGGCGATCCGCAGTCTGCTCGGTACGACGAAGACCAGCGCGCCGATCAAAGCCATCGCGCCGTAGCTGATACCGACGTCCTCGCTCCAGCGCACACTGGCGGGCATCCAGTCGAACTCGACCGCCACCCAAAGCCCCGCCGCGACGAGCAGCGTCGCGCCGATGTGCCCGGCCAGGAAGACGCGCACCATGTGCAGCGCGCCGAAGCGCAGCTCCGCGAGTGCAAGCAGGCAGGCCAGCAGCGGCATGATCAACCACGCGGTGCCGACATCACCGATCACCAGCGCACTCGACAGCAGCGTGACGACCCGGCCTTGCAACAGGTTGTGCAGGTTGGTGCTGGCGTGCAGCACCACCTTCGACTGCGCCGAATCGCTCAGCGCCGAGAAGATCGACGTGACGATGACCAGCGCGGACAGATAGCCGACGGTCGCGGGCACCCTCGGTCGCCACCAACGAGAACCGACGACCGTCGTCCGGTCGTCCGTGGTCGTCGCGACGGCCATGCACACCTCCGTTGTCCTGCGGTACTTCGCCATGATCGAGGCCGGTGCTGGGCTCGAGCCGGGTATTCCCTGTGAGATTGCTGCGAAACTGTTCGCCGGTGTACGACGAGCGGTGCCCTACTGTGCCACAACCTGTCGGTTACGGCCGGGTGAGACCACGGTACAGACGCGGGTGCCCACACCGTGACCTCCTGCCGTCTACCAGCTGTTCAGGCACGCGGGGACAAGGCAGGCACCGCCTCCGATATCTGTTCGGCCGGGTTGTGCACCTCCGGCGGCGGCCCGCCTCGGTCGTTGTCCGCCGGTCGGCCGAACGAGGGGAACCACCAGTTCCAGCGACCCATGATCTGCATCAACGCGGGTACCAGCACGAGCCGGATCACAGTCGCGTCGATGATCAAGGCGAAGGCGATGGCAAAGCCGAACACGCGCAGGCCGCTGATGTCGGAGACCAGCAAGCTGCCGAATGCCACGGCAAGGATCGCGGCGGCCAATGAGATCGAGCGCGCGGTGCGTTGCAGGCCGATCGCGACCGAGCTCCGGTTGTCCCCGGAAGCTTTGTACTCCTCCTGGATCCGGCGCACGAGGAACAGCTCGTAGTCGGTGGACAGGCCGAACAACAGGACGAACACGATCAACGGGATCTGCGGCCAGATCAGCCCGGGGTGCACCGAGGCCGACACCTCGTCACCGCCGCTGCCTTGGAACAGCAGCACGGTCAGCCCGAGTGCCGCGGTGGTCGCCAGCAGGCTCATCAGAATGGCCTTCAGCGGTAGCAGCAGGCTGCGCAGCACGAGCGTCAGCATCGCGAACATCAGTGCCAGCACCGCGCCGACCACCCACCACAGTTTCGTCGAGGTCTCGGTGAGGAGATCGGTGACCAGAGCGCTGGACCCACCGACCAGCACCGGCACGCCGGGCGGCGCCGCCGCGGGCACGATCTCCGAACGTATCCGCTCGACCATCCGGACCACCGCCGGTGAGTCCGGCGAATGTCGCGGAATGACGAGCACAGCGGTGAGGTCGACACCGTTCTCGATCGGACTGGCCGCAGCGACTTCGGGATCCGCGCGCAGAGCGGCTAGCAATGGCTGGGTGTCCGGCTCGGCCGAGTCGGCCTGACGTTTCAGCAGAACGAAGACCGCAGCCGTCAAACCCGGCACGTCTTCGTCCACGTACTCGTGACCGATCCGATCCGGCGTGCCTTCCAGTGCATGGCGTTCCAGGTTGATACCGAGCTCCATCCGAGGCAACGGCATCGCCGCCAACAGCAGACCCGCAATCACCGCTACGGCATACGGCCAAGGATGACGCATCAGATGCTCGGCCCAGCGCGCCAGCCAGCCGCGACCGTCGGACGCACGCTCGATACGCGGAGCACGGGGAGCCAGCCAGCGGGGCCGCCACTCGATCCACCGGGCCAGCGACATCAAAGCGGCGGGCAGCAAGGTCATCGAGGCAATCAGGGCGACCGTGCTGACTACCACGGCACCCACCGCAGCCTGAATGAAGATGTGCCAGCGCACCAGAAAGAGGCTCACCGATGCCACGACCAGGATCAATCCGGAGTACATCACCGTGCGTCCCGCGGTGCCCGCCGCGGTCGCGATCGCCTGTTCCGGGTCGGCGCCCGCCGCCAACTCCTCCCGGAACCGGTTGGTCACGAACAACGCGTAGTCGATGCCGATACCGAGGCCCAGCGCGTTCACGCCGACCATCAGCATGCCGTCGACCGGGAACACCTCGGTCAAGGCGGAGAACAGCCCCAAGGTGACTACCACCGCCGCACCGGCCAGCCCCGCAGGCACCAGTGCGGCGACCGGCGCACGCAACCCCAAGAACAACAGAAGGATTGCGGCCGGCACCGCGACGAGCTCGATGCGCAACAGATCGTCGATCTCGGTCTCCTGCATCTGCTGACCGAACGGCGACACTCCGACCAGATAGGTGCGCACCGCACCGTCGGACGCGGCCTGGGTGGCTTGATCCACCGCAGCCTGCTGCGCCGGCACCCGATCCTGACGTTCACGATCCGAACCGGAGGTTCCGACAAGGAGATAGGCGGTGTGCTCGTCGTGGAACAGTGGGCGCAACGGTTCCAGCGTGTCGGCCATGACCGACGAGGGCTCCGTCTCCCCAGCGAGCGGAAACACCATCGCGCCGTCGACGCCGTCCTGACGTCCGAGTGCGCGGATGGCAGCACTGATCGACTTGCGAAATACCGGGTCTGTTGATGTGTAGTCCGCTGAATGCAGTACCGCGATCATCGTGTCGTTACCCAACGATGGCAAGCCATCTGCGAGGACTGCGGCAGCCTTTTGTGATTCGGAGCCAGAGACTTCGACGGGTGGTGACACCAGTGAGTCGATCAGGTGGGGTAGAGCGAGCAGCCCGACAACTACAGCGATCAGCCAGCCCGCGAATACCCGGCGGCGATGCCGCGCCATTCGCACTGCCAATCGTGCCACTACATCCTTGCGACCGATGGTCACACTCCACCCCTCAATCAACGATGTGGCCGGTGCCGAGCGTTGCGCAGACAGTGGTCCACGCAACGCGGCAAAACCGGATCTTTGCGACGCGGCTGCCTGACGAATCCTTACTTACCCTTCATCGTGGCAACGATGTTCGTGACCTTGAAATCCCCTTCCGGCACGGTTGTGCAATCGGTCATCTTCATCCCCTGCACATCCCCATCGATAGTCACGGTGGCCGGCTCACCGTCTGAATCCACGGCATCAACGACCGCGTGTGCTGTCCATTTCGCGCTATTCAGCGGGGCGGAGGCGGTGAACTTCCCGGTCTGCAACTCCTCGGTAGTGTTCGAGCCATTTTCTGTAACCGGGACTTTCACATCGTCGGCCTCGTCGACATTCGCCGACAACTCACAGCCGTCTCCCTTTTTCGCGATACTGATTTTCCCCGAGGGGCCGAGGTCTTGCAGCGTGTCTTCCAGGCATTTACTGTCGGCAGCACCGGCCTTCTTGGTGAACCCGCCGTCGAAGGAGGCCGTCCCGACGGGGATGCCCTTTTCATTGTTGGCCACCGTGATGCCACCCTTACCCCCCGCACAGGTGAGGTCTTCGCGTGCGCTCGATTCCCCCTCTGCACTGGAACTAGGTGCCGAGACAGCTCCATAGCCCAGTGCGGACGCGACCAGTACACCTGCGGCGAGAAGCACGAAATTCCGAGAGCCCGTTGATCGTTTGATTGACATCGCAAACCTTTCCGTCGACGTTTCGGATATCTGGGCTTCGCCCGTGCTTGGATAGCCCTGGGGACGAAGCCGTCACGATCCGCTCAGAATCGGTGAAGAATCGAATTGCGAATAAACCTCTCCACCTGTGCCAAGCACCTAGCATTCGTTGCCGTAGTCCATCTGGATGGAAACGATCGGCGCGGCCACGCGACTACTCGACCGTGCCCTGCTGCTCCCGCCCCGGATCACCCCTCGAACGGGATGAAGTCTTCCTTGCGAGCGCCACACACCGGGCACACCCATCCGTCGGGGATGTCGGCGAATGGGGTGCCCGGCGCGATCCCGCCATCCGGATCACCTTCGGCAGGATCGTAGATCGCCCCGCAGGTCACGCAGATCCACAGTGCGGCAATATCATTGGCCTTCCTGCCCTGCGCCGTCCGCGCTTCGCCGCCGGTCACGGTTCGACCGGTCCGGCCAAGGACCCGAGCGAGAACCGGTTGCCGCGGCGGAAAGTGCCGAAGTCGTTGAATCGAACGCCGCGTTCGCGCAAGATCACCTGACAGTCCCGCCTGATCGCCTCGCGCACATAGAACGGATCGCGGACCAAGAAGTGGTGAATGGCGTGTGTGCCACCGAAGTTGAAGCACAGTGCCTGCATCGGCCACAACCACTTCGCCGTCCAGACCTGCGTCTGTTGCAGAACGTTGTGCGCTTCGACATCGCCGTAGTAGTGCAGGTTCGAGCTGACGAAATGCAGGCAGAAGGTACGAATCGCGTTGGGGGCCAACAGGGTAATCGCCAGGAAGTTCATGGCATCATATGCGGCATTGTGCGGGACGCTTCCGCCGAACAGCTCGTAGACGTGCACCCCGATCGCGATGTGCCACAGCCCGTAATGTATTGCGCCCAGCGGGAAATAGCCCAGCGGAACCGTCACCGCCAGGAAGCGGGCATCAGCGGCGTCGCGTGCCGCACGCGCCACATACTCGTTGACTATTCGATGCGTACGAAACGGCCTGGTGTAGATCCCCAGCATGGTGTCCAACAGACTGAGCAGACGATGCCCGCCCCACCGCTGGCCATTGGTGATGCCGCGTTCCTCGAGATCGGAGTCGGTACCCGACACCTCGTGATGGTGCAGATGCAGACGACGGCGGACCCACGGGTTGATGGTGCTCGGCCGAAACACCCACACCCCCAAGATCATTGCGTTGTGCACCCACTTGTTCGTGCGGAAGTACATCGAGTGGATGAGGTCGTGCTCGAGTTCGTGCAGCAACGACAACCAGAACGCGGTCACCACGATCGTCACCCACCAAGGCAACACGCCTACCGCATACAGTGCGGCATCCCCCAGCACCCCCAGAATCGCCGCCACGAAGATCGTCATTCCGATCGCGTCCTGGTGACTACCGATCCACGGATGCCTTGTCCGCCAACGGTCACCGACGAGCATTATCTGTTCCCGAATCGACGAGATCCGATCCGCGTCGTCCTCGGCGAGGCTGCGTTCGCCGGGCAGGCGAGTCGCGAGTCGCATGATGTCTCCTGTAATGGATTGCGGGATAAGGGATGCCACGCCTCGCTCAACGAGCGGCAACCGTGGCAGGAACTTCTTCGGTTCGTTCGCTCGCCCCTTCGGCAGACGACCCGCTGCGGCAGAATCCGGGCCACGAAGGAAACCACCAGTTCCACCGCCCCATAATCTGCATCAACGCCGGCACCAGGATCAGCCGTATCAAAGTGGCATCGATGATCAGAGCGACGGCGATCGCGAAGCCGAATGACTTGAGGCCGTTGATCTGCGAGACAAGCAAGCTGCCGAACCCGACCGCGAGAATCACCGCGGCCAGCGTGATCGACCGTGCGGTGCTCTGCAGCCCGACGGCAACCGACCGGCGGTTGTCGCCGGTGGCGAGATACTCCTCCTGGATCCGGCGAACGAGGAACAATTCGTAGTCAGTCGACAATCCGAACAGTACGACGAACACGATCAACGGCACCTGCGGCCAGATCAGACCTTGATTGGCCAAGCCAGACGCTTGGTCACTCACATCACGTTGGAATACCAGCACGGTCAGTCCAAAGGACGCTCCCGTGGCCAGCAAGCTCATCAGAATCGCTTTCAACGGCAGGATGAGGCTGCGGAGCACGACGACGAGCACCGCGAACATCAGAGCCAGCACCCAGCCGACCACCCACCACAGCTTGGTCGATGTCTCGGTGAGGATGTCGCTGATGAGTGCGCTAGGACCACCGACAGTCACCGGGAGACCGAGCGGTGCGTAGGCCGGAGCGATATCGGTACGAATCCGTCGCACCAGATCGACGACGTTCTGCGAGGTCGGTAGGTGCTCGGGGACGGCGAGCACCGCAGTGAGATCCACCCCATTGTCCAGCTTCGACACTGCGGCCACTTCCGGATCCGCACGCAGGGCGGCGAGGAGAGGCTCGACGTTCGGTTCGGCAGAATCAGCAGGTCGGCTCAGCAGGATTGTCACCGTTGCCCCAATGCCGGGAGCGTCTCGGTCGGTGATGGCGAATCCGGTGAGGACCGGAGTATCGGCCAATGCTCGGGCTTCCGAGTCGAATCCGAGCGTCATGTTGGGTGTCGGCACTGCCGCCAGCAGTAGACCGGCGGTCACCGCGATCGCGTACAGCCATGGGTGGCGCATCAGGTGGTTGGCCCAGCGGGTCAGTCGTCCTGCGGTATCTCCGTGCTCGCCGAGCCGACGCCGCCCCAGACGCGATATCCACCGGGGCCGCCATTCGAGCCACTTCGTGAGGGCTATCAACACGGCGGGCAGCAAGGAAACCGAGGCCACCGCGGTTATCGCGATAACGGTCATGGTTCCGACCGCGGCAACGGCGAAAATATGCCAGCGGACCAGAAACAGGCTCACGCAGGCAAACAACAAAATAAGTGCGGAGTAGACCACCGTCCGTCCAGTGGTAGCCGATGCCGCCCGGACGGCCGCCAGCGGGTCGGCACCCTTCGCCAATTCTTCGCGGTAGCGGTTCATTACGAACAACGCGTAATCGATGCCGATGCCGAGTCCGATGGCGTTCACCCCGATCAGCAACATGCCGTCGACCGGAAAGATATCCCGGATCAATGCGAACAGGCCCAGGGTGGAGAGCACGGATGCGGCAGCGATCACCACCGGCACCAGCGCCGCGACCGGTGCGCGCAGACCCACCAACAGCACAAGTATCGCGGCAGGCACCGCGACCAACTCGATGCGCATCAGATCGGATATCTCGGCTTCCTGCACCGCCTGGCCGAATGCCGTCCCCCCGAGCAGATAGGCACGCACCGCGCCGTCCGACGCGGCCCGGGTTGCCTCGTCGATCACAGCCTGCTGCTCCGGTACTCGGTTCTGCCGTAGCCGGTCGTCGCCGGACATCCCGACAAGCAGATACGCCGTGTGCTCGTCGTGGAACAGCGGGCGCAGCGGTTCGAGGGTCTCGGTCAGGACCTGTACCGGACGGGCATCGCCGACCCTCGGCAGCAACACCATGCCGTCGACGCCGTCCATCGGACCCAACGCGGCGATCGCGGCGTTGATCGCCGCATCGAAGGTCGAGCCTGTTGAGCTGTGCATCGGCGAATGCAGCACCGCGATCATCTGGTCATTACCGAATGACGGCAGACCAGCACTGATCAGCGTCCCGGCCCGTTGCGACTCCGAGCCGGAGACCTCGATCGTCGGGGAAGACGCCGATCCCAGCAGGTACGGCAGGCCGATGAGGCCGATAACTGCGGCGACCAGCCACCCCGCGAACACCCTGCCCCGATACCGGACCATCAGCACCGCCAAGCGCACAAGCGGATCCCCACGCCCAACAGACACACGCCCCCCTTCGAATGACTTCTGCGGCTTACCGCGTCGCGTCGACGGTTGCCGGCGCGACGCGGCGAAAAGCACGATCATTACCGAGCCGACGGAACCGTATATCTACTCCGGCGCCTCGGACTGAGTGGTATCAATATCGGTCACTGTGAAATCGCCGGTCGGGACGCTGTCGCAGGACGTTACGCCGTGGTTGTTGATCTTGGCTTTCGCCGCGAAAATATCGTCGGCGTCAGGGCCTTCGGGTCCTGACTTGACCTTGGCATCCAATTTTCCGGTCTTTCCGTCCAATTGGAGGGTAATCGTCACCGTCCCGTTCTCGATTTCTATCTCGTCCTTTTTGCCATTCCCATCATCGTCTTCGTCCTCTTTTCCCTTACCCTTGAGCTTCGAGGTCTTGATAACGCAGGCTTTGCCATCGTCACTGGGCTCAGCGCTGATGTCCGTTGCACTACCGCTACCGTTGCCGGCGCACTCACCCGGGAATTCACCCTTGGCGGTAGCTTTGAAGCCGGATCCGTCCTTGGAGATGGTGACCGAGCCTTTGCCATTGGCACAAGGCTCATTCGGGGCTTCCTTTTGCGCGTCGTCGCCTTGTGCCGAGGAGCCTGGGGCATCGACAACTGTGTAACCGAGAGCGGCCACAGCCATCAGCCCTGCTGCGACAAGACCAACGTGCCGGGTCATCCCGCGGCGACCCCCGACCACATCTGCCGAACTGGATTCCTTCGTCGTTTCAATTGCCATCGCAAACCTTCCCATCGACTGTGAGACCAACGAACCAGGCCCCCGGCCGGCGATTCAGCCGGGCGGGGGTTGTCACGATCCTGCGAGAGTCTGGTGAAGAATTGGACTGCGGGCAGAACCTACCATCCGGAATGGTCATCTAGCATTCGTCGCCGTAGCGCATCTGGATGGAAGGAATTCGGCAAAATTGTTTGCGCACAAGAGGATCGGCCTGTCGGTCGATAGTCCAGACCGTTTAGGTCGGTCGGTGCGTCCGGGTGCGTCGGACTGAACCCTCGCACATCGAGCCGGCAGTTCTGCCGCGTGCAGACCGGAAGCAACAGCCGAAGCCGCAGCCGCACACTTTCTCGGGATCCGCACTGGCTCTAGCCCCCGTAGTGGGTGCGAGTCCCGAGAGAGGGTGCGGCTTTTCGCCCTAGCGGGGTGGTCCTTGTGGCGGGGTGGTCTGGAAACGACGAAAGCCCCCCAGCGTGAGCTGGGGGGCTTTCGTGAATGATGTTCCGGCGGTGTCCTACTCTCCCACACCCTGTCGAGTGCAGTACCATCGGCGCTGGCAGGCTTAGCTTCCGGGTTCGGAATGGGACCGGGCGTTTCCCTGCCGCTATGGCCGCCGTAACTCTATGAAACTATCCACACAGCAGCGCTGACACAGGACGCCAGCGAAACACCACCAAAGGTGGGGGTTCGCAGACGTTGGTGTCTGCTGCAGTGTCTGTGTGTTGTTTCAGATACTGCACAGTGGACGCGTAGCTTCTTTGTTGGTAAGTCCTCGGCCGATTAGTACCAGTCACCTACACCCGTTACCGGGCTTCCAGTTCTGGCCTATCAACCCCATGGTCTGNACACGGTGTCGTGTGTTGTTTCAGATACTGCACAGTGGACGCGTAGCTTCTTTGTTGGTAAGTCCTCGGCCGATTAGTACCAGTCACCTACACCCGTTACCGGGCTTCCAGTTCTGGCCTATCAACCCCATGGTCTGTGGGGGGCCTTAACCACTCGAAGGTGGTGAGAAACCTCATCTTGGAACAGGCTTCCCGCTTAGATGCTTTCAGCGGTTATCCCTTCCGAACGTAGCTAACCAGCGGTGCTCCTGGCGGAACAACTGGCACACCAGAGGTTCGTCCGTCCCGGTCCTCTCGTACTAGGGACAGCCTTCCTCAAGTTTCTGACGCGCGCGGCGGATAGAGACCGAACTGTCTCACGACGTTCTAAACCCAGCTCGCGTGCCGCTTTAATGGGCGAACAGCCCAACCCTTGGGACCTACTCCAGCCCCAGGATGCGACGAGCAGACAGCGAGATGCCAAACCATCCCGTCGATATGGAATCTGGGGGAAGATCAGCCAGTTATCCCCGGGGCACCGTTTATCCGTCGGGTGACCCCGCTGCCGCTGGCCGGTGCCAGATCACTACTGCCGGCTTTCGGCCCTGTTCGAGCTGTCGCTCTCACAGTCAAGCTCCCTTGTGCACTTGCACTCGACACCTGATTGCCAACCAGGCTGAGGGAACCTTTGGGCGCCTCCGTTACATTTTAGGAGGCAACCGCCCCAGTTAAACTACCCACCAGGCACTGTCCCTGAACCAGATCATGGTCCGAGGTTAGAAGTCCAATACGATCAGAGTGGTATTTCAACGATGACTCCACGAACACTGGCGTGCCCGCTTCACAGTCTCCCACCTATCCTACACAAACCGTACCGAACACCAATACCAAGCTATAGTGAAGGTCCCGGGGTCTTTTCGTCCTGCCGCGCGTAACGAGCATCTTTACTCGTAATGCAATTTCGCCGAGTCTGTGGTTGAGACAGCTGAGAAGTCGTTACGCCATTCGTGCAGGTCGGAACTTACCCGACAAGGAATTTCGCTACCTTAGGATGGTTATAGTTACCACCGCCGTTTACCGGGGCTTAAATTCTCAGCTTCGCACCCGAAGGCGCTAACCGGTCCTCTTAACCTTCCGGCACCGGGCAGGCGTCAGTCCGTATACATCGTCTTACGACTTCGCACGGACCTGTGTTTTTAGTAAACAGTCGCTTCTCACTGGTCTCTGCGACCACCCCCAGCTCAGGAAGTAAATTCCGTCACCAGAAATGGTCCCCCTTCTCCCGAAGTTACGGGGGCATTTTGCCGAGTTCCTTAACCACAGTTCTCTCGATCGCCTTAGTATTCTCTACCTGACCACCTGTGTCGGTTTGGGGTACGGGCCGTGTACCAACTCACTAGAGGCTTTTCTCGGCAGCATAGGATCACTGAATTCGCCTCAATCGGCTACGCATCACCTCTCAGGCTACATGTCCGGCGGATTTGCCTACCGGACGCCCTACAGGCTTACACCAGTACAACCACTGACTGGCCCAGCTACCTTCCTGCGTCACCCCATCGCTTGACTACTACCAGCCGGGGTCATGTGCAGCCCCTCACTCGAGACCCGAAGGTCTTCTCGGAGGTTTTGGACACTTAGCACAACTGATTCATCATGGGCGCGGATACACGGGTACGGGAATATCAACCCGTTGTCCATCGACTACGCCTGTCGGCCTCGCCTTAGGTCCCGACTCACCCTGGGCGGATTAACCTGGCCCAGGAACCCTTGGTCATTCGGCGGACGAGTTTCTCACTCGTCTTTCGCTACTCATGCCTGCATTCTCACTCCCATAGCCTCCACAACTAGGTCACCCTGCTGCTTCCATGGCTATAGGACGCTCCCCTACCCATCCACACCGCTGCACCACCCCCCGTAGAGAGTGGCGGACGTATTGTGTGAATGCCGCGGCTTCGGCGGTGTACTTGAGCCCCGCTACATTGTCGGCGCAAAATCACTTGACCAGTGAGCTATTACGCACTCTTTCAAGGGTGGCTGCTTCTAAGCCAACCTCCTGGTTGTCTTCGCGACTTCACATCCTTTTCCACTTAGTACACGCTTAGGGGCCTTAGCCGGCGATCTGGGCTGTTTCCCTCTCGACTACGAAGCTTATCCCCCGCAGTCTCACTGCCACGCTCTCACACACCGGCATTCGGAGTTTGGCTGATTTCGGTAAGCTTGTAGGCCCCCTAGACCATCCAGTAGCTCTACCTCCGGCGTGAAACACGTGACGCTGCACCTAAATGCATTTCGGGGAGAACCAGCTATCACGGAGTTTGATTGGCCTTTCACCCCTACCCACAGCTCATCCCCTCAGTTTTCAACCTAAGTGGGTTCGGGCCTCCACGACGTCTTACCGTCGCTTCACCCTGGCCATGGGTAGATCACTCCGCTTCGGGTCTAGAACATGCGACTGGATCGCCCTATTCGGACTCGCTTTCGCTACGGCTACCCCACACGGGTTAACCTCGCCACATGCCACTAACTCGCAGGCTCATTCTTCAAAAGGCACGCCATCACCCACAGTCGACCAAACGACTCGCAGGCTTTGACGGATTGTAAGCGCACGGTTTCAGGTACTATTTCACTCCCCTCCCGGGGTACTTTTCACCTTTCCCTCACGGTACTAGTCCGCTATCGGTCACCAGGGAGTATTCAGGCTTACCGGGTGGTCCCGGCAGATTCACAGCAGATTTCACGGGCCCGCTGCTACTCGGGTACTCACTACGAGAGCCGTTGAGTTTTCGTCTACGGGATTCTCACCCTCTACGACAGGCCGTTCCAGACCACTTCGACTAACACAACGGTTTCTGACTCCCGCCTACCACGGCAGTGATAGGAAAATGAGCCCCACTACCCCACATACACAACCCCTGCCGGGTATCACATGTACATGGTTTAGCCTCATCCGCTTTCGCTCGCCACTACTCACGGAATCACAATTGTTTTCTCTTCCTGTGGGTACTGAGATGTTTCACTTCCCCACGTTCCCTCCACACACCCTATATATTCAGATGCGGGTAACACGACATCACTCGTGCTGGGTTTCCCCATTCGGAAATCCTCGGATCTCAGCTCGGTTGAC
Source organism: Nocardia suismassiliense (assembly GCF_900269665.1). Classification (GTDB taxonomy): domain Bacteria; phylum Actinomycetota; class Actinomycetes; order Mycobacteriales; family Mycobacteriaceae; genus Nocardia; species Nocardia suismassiliense. The sequence continues at coordinate 1,790,510 of NZ_LT985361.1, read as the reverse complement.
AGCTCCCCGAGGCTTATCGCAGCCTCCTACGTCCTTCATCGGCTCCTGGTGCCAAGGCATCCACCGTACGCTCTTAAACACTTACTAACAAAGATGCTCGCGTCCACTGTGCAGTTCTCAAACAACACACAAAGCCAAACCCATACTCAGCACCAGCCAGAGGAAACCCCTGCGGTATGACTGAAGATCCAGCCTTGTCGTTATCTTGCCCAGAGAAACACTCGCGTGTTCTCTCAGGACCCAACAGTGTGCCGATATATCCCCTCGCCAACCAGTCATGACGACCGATTGATACGCGAGAAGAGTCAGTCAGTGTTCCACCCATGAGCGTCCGCCGGATGACGTATGCATCCGAAACGGTCTCTGCCACAAGACGTTTAACATCCCACCTGTGTGGGTGTCCGTGGAGATGTGCTCCTTAGAAAGGAGGTGATCCAGCCGCACCTTCCGGTACGGCTACCTTGTTACGACTTCGTCCCAATCGCCAATCCCACCTTCGACGGCTCCCTCCCACAAGGGGTTAGGCCACCGGCTTCGGGTGTTACCGACTTTCATGACGTGACGGGCGGTGTGTACAAGGCCCGGGAACGTATTCACCGCAGCGTTGCTGATCTGCGATTACTAGCGACTCCAACTTCACGGGGTCGAGTTGCAGACCCCGATCCGAACTGAGACCGGCTTTAAGGGATTCGCTCCACCTCACGGTATCGCAGCCCTCTGTACCGGCCATTGTAGCATGTGTGAAGCCCTGGACATAAGGGGCATGATGACTTGACGTCGTCCCCACCTTCCTCCGAGTTGACCCCGGCAGTCTCCTGCGAGTCCCCGCCATTACGCGCTGGCAACACAGGACAAGGGTTGCGCTCGTTGCGGGACTTAACCCAACATCTCACGACACGAGCTGACGACAGCCATGCACCACCTGTACACCGACCACAAGGGGGCCTACATCTCTGCAGGTTTCCGGTGTATGTCAAACCCAGGTAAGGTTCTTCGCGTTGCATCGAATTAATCCACATGCTCCGCCGCTTGTGCGGGCCCCCGTCAATTCCTTTGAGTTTTAGCCTTGCGGCCGTACTCCCCAGGCGGGGTACTTAATGCGTTAGCTACGGCACGGATCCCGTGGAAGGAAACCCACACCTAGTACCCACCGTTTACGGCGTGGACTACCAGGGTATCTAATCCTGTTCGCTACCCACGCTTTCGCTTCTCAGCGTCAGTTACTTCCCAGAGACCCGCCTTCGCCACCGGTGTTCCTCCTGATATCTGCGCATTTCACCGCTACACCAGGAATTCCAGTCTCCCCTGAAGTACTCTAGTCTGCCCGTATCGCCTGCAAGCTTAAGGTTGAGCCCCAAGTTTTCACAGAAGACGCGACAGACCGCCTACAAGCTCTTTACGCCCAGTAATTCCGGACAACGCTCGCACCCTACGTATTACCGCGGCTGCTGGCACGTAGTTGGCCGGTGCTTCTTCTACAGGTACCGTCACTTTCGCTTCGTCCCTGTCGAAAGAGGTTTACAACCCGAAGGCCGTCATCCCTCACGCGGCGTCGCTGCATCAGGCTTTCGCCCATTGTGCAATATTCCCCACTGCTGCCTCCCGTAGGAGTCTGGGCCGTGTCTCAGTCCCAGTGTGGCCGGTCACCCTCTCAGGTCGGCTACCCGTCGTCGCCTTGGTGGGCCGTTACCCCGCCAACAAGCTGATAGGCCGCGGGCCCATCTCGCACCGATAAATCTTTCCACCCACCAGCATGCACTGGAAGGTCATATCCGGTATTAGACCCAGTTTCCCAGGCTTATCCCGAAGTGCGAGGCAGATCACCCACGTGTTACTCACCCGTTCGCCGCTCGTGTACCCCGAAGGGCCTTACCGCTCGACTTGCATGTGTTAAGCACGCCGCCAGCGTTCGTCCTGAGCCAGGATCAAACTCTCCGTTGAAGACTCTCAACCAACCTCCGAAGAGGCTAATCAGAAGAATAACTAGAGTCCGAAAACCTAGCAAAACAAAACGCCAGCAAAAAGATTTGCTGACTAAATGTCCGACCTCTCAACCGGGGGGTATGAGAAGCCGGAACCAATTAAATAATTGGCACTGACATTCATCGACACACTATTGAGTTCTCAAAGAACACACGCACACACTTCATCCCCGGCGCTAACCGGTTCGTCCGTGAGGCAACTTATCCAGCTTAGCTCAGCCGCTCCCCCAGAACCAAATCGGGGTCTCAGTCAAGCTAGTGTGAGCGTCAGGCGCTCCTCGTACTACCTCGTGTCCCTGGCCTTCGCTCAGCGTTTCCGCTGGCTTCTCGGCTCCGGGTCGGTGTCCGTGTCGCTCTGACTCGAATAAAGTTACGTGTCTGCGTGCACGATGTCAAATCGCCTGGTCAGGAAGGGTTTTCGGCGCTAACGCTTCATTCGGCCGCGCCGACCCGCTTCACTTCGCCGCCCAACGCCTGCAGTTGCTCGACGAAATTCGGGTAACCCCGGTCGATGTGGAAGACGTCGTGCACCTCGGTGGTTCCGTCGGCAACCAGACCGGCGAGTACCAAGCCGGCGCCCGCCCGAATGTCGGAGGACCACACCGGCGCACTCGACAACCGCGGAATACCGCGCACCACCGCGTGATGACCATCGGTCCGCGCATCGGCGCCGAGCCGGATCATCTCCTCCACGAAACGGAAGCGCGCCTCGAAGACGTTCTCGGTGATCATCGAGGTGCCGTCGGCGATCGCGGCGAGCCCGATGGCCATCGGCTGCAGATCGGTGGGGAATCCGGGGAACGGCAGGGTGGAGAAGTTCACCGCGCGCGGCCGCTCGGCCTGCACGACACGGAAACCGTCCTGCTCGAACGAGATCCGCGCGCCCGCCGAACGCAACTTGTCCAGCACCAGCGACAGATGCTTCGGATTGACCCCGGTGACCCGGACGTCACCCATGGTCATTGCGGCGGCGATGCCCCAGGTCGCCGCGACGATGCGGTCGCCGATCACGCGATGGGTAGTCGGCGACAACCGCTTGACGCCCTGCACCGTGAGCACCGAGGTGCCGGCACCGGTGATCCGCGCACCCATCTGCACGAGCATGTTGCACAGGTCGACGATGTCGGGTTCGCGCGCGGCGTTGTCGATCACCGTCTCGCCCTCGGCGAGCACGGCCGCCATCAGGATGTTCTCGGTCGCACCCACCGAGGGGAAGTCGAGCCGAATCTTGGCGCCCTGCAGCTCGTCGGCCCGCGCGACCACGCAGCCGTGCTCGATCTCGCTGGTCGCGCCGAGCAACCGCAGGCCGGCCTGGTGCATGTCCAGCGGACGGGAGCCGATCGCGTCACCGCCGGGCAGCGCGACGACCGCCCGTTTGCAGCGCGCCATCAGCGGCCCGAGCACACACACCGACGCACGGAACTGCGTCACCGCGGGAAAGTCCGCGTGGTACTTCGGTTCTGCGGGGGTGTCGATGGTGACCACCCCGCCATCGATCGCGACGTCGCAGCCGAGGCCGCGCAGCACGTCACCCATCAGCGGCACGTCGAGAATGTCCGGGCAGTTCGTGATCGTGGTGGTGCCCTCGGCCAGCAAGGCAGCGGCCATCAGCTTGAGGACGCTGTTCTTGGCGCCCCCCACCGCGACTTCACCGACGAGTCTGTTCCCGCCGGTAACCAAAAACCGTTCCATGCCGCCTCTCCGCGTATTCGGCGCACTGTTGGGTGCAAGGATAGTTGCGGCACTGTTCCGCCACTCCGGGTATTCAGCGCACTAGTGGGTGCCACGGTAGTTCGGTTGCGGGCCGGCGGTCGGGTGCCGGTCTGAGTTCTGGGTCTACCCGGGGTGTAACCCATGAACTCGAGGACATGAGTCCTCGCGTCTCGAGCATTATCAGGTGCTCGACCTGGTTCCGCCGGGCTTCCACAGGATATCGCCGCCGGGATTGGCCACGCGGCTCAGGATGAACAGCAGATCCGACAGCCGGTTCAGGTATTTGGCCGGCAAAACATTCGTGTCGTCCGGGTGTGTCTCGATCGCGGCCCAGGCGGAACGTTCCGCGCGACGGGCGACGGTGCGCGCCGTGTGCAGCAGTGCCGCCAGTGCGGTGCCACCCGGCAGAATGAACGAATTCAGTGCCGGCAGTTCAGCATTGAACTCATCGCACCAGCCTTCGAGCCGGTCGATGTAGGGCTGGGTGATGCGCAGCGGCGCATACTTCGGCTCCGCGACAACGGGGGTAGACAGATCGGCGCCCGCATCGAACAGATCGTTCTGTATCTGCAGCAGCACCGCACGCAACTGCTCTTCCGGCTGCCCGAGCGCGATCGCCACCCCGATTGCGGCGTTCGTCTCATCGCAATCGGCGTACGCGACCAGCCGAGGATCGGTCTTCGCCACCCGCGAGAAGTCGCTGAGACCAGTGGTCCCGTCATCGCCGGTGCGCGTATAGATCCGCGTCAGATGAACACTCACAGGACCAACCCTAGCTCCCCCGCCTTCCTGAGCCCGGTGCCGCACAGCGATGTGCGCGGACGGGATCAACGCATTCGGCGGGTACGGTCCGACGGGCGAGACTCCACCCAGGACAGAAACGCGGTCCGCGAGGCCCGATCCAGGGCGAGTTCGAAACTGCCCTCCCGACCGGCCACAGCGATCACCGCGATGTCGTCGCTCATGATGTCGAATTCGTCGCCGACGGGTCCGCGGCGGTCGCCGATCTCGATGCCCTGACGGTGAATTGTGCAGTCGGGGCCGAGTTTCAGGCTGGTCAGCTTAAAAAAGACCATTCGGTCTTCGTCATATCGCAGCAGGCCGTGCCGCCATCCCTGACCACCGCGGGCGGGCAATACGCGCAACAGTGCGGCGGTTCCGCCGCGCCGCAACATGATCAGGCGATAGGTCGAGGCCAGGGCCAAGAACACGAGCGTGAGCACCAGAATGATCAGGAGAACCATCCCGGTCTGCAATGCAGTTCGTCCCTTCGCTCTGTCGCCGTGTCGTCGACACCCCGCGGTCATTCAACCACGACACCAAGTTTACAAACTGGGGGGCCGTGTATTAAGACGACCGCAAGAGGTGTGAAGACGACTGTCGGCGGCGAAGGTCTCTTCGCCGCCGACAGTCTCGTGCTCGAATATCCGGTTGTCGCTTACGCGTTCGCAGCCTGCTCCGCCGCGCGGACCTGAGCCTGCGCCGCGAGCTGATCCTCTTCGCTGGCCGCCGAGTCGGCCAGCACGCGCCGTGCCGCCTCGACATCCACCTCGTCCGCGAACTCCGCGGACTCGGCCAGGATCCGGACCGTGCTGGCGGTCACGGAGAAGAAGCCGCCGTGCACCGCAGCGACGATGCGCTCACCCTCGGTGGAGACGATGGCCACCGTGCCGCCCTCGACCAGCTGGCCGAGTAGCGGCTCGTGACCCGGCATGATGCCGATCTGGCCCTCGGTGGTCTGCGCGCTGACGAACGTCGCTTGCCCGGCCCAGAGCCGTCGTTCGACGGCGACCAGGTCAACTGACATTTCCGACATCGGTGACTACTTTCCGGCGATCTTCTTCGCGGCCGCCTCGACATCGTCGAGGCCACCGCAGCTGTTGAACGCCTGCTCCGGGAAGTGGTCGAACTCGCCCTTGCAGACCCGGTCGAAGTCGTCGATGGTCTGCTCCAGCGGAACCACCGAACCGACCTGACCGGTGAACTTCTCGGCCACGATGAAGTTCTGGCCGAGGAACTTCTCCAGGCGACGGGCGCGACCGACGAGGACCTTGTCCTCTTCGGAGAGCTCGTCCATGCCGAGGATGGCGATGATGTCCTGCAGTTCCTTGTACTTCTGCAGGATCCGCTTCACCTCGTTGGCAACGGCGAAGTGCCGGTCGCCGACGATCGAGGCCTCCAGGATGCGGGAGGTCGAGGTCAGCGGGTCGACGGCCGGGTAGATGCCCTTCTGCGAGATCGGGCGGGAAAGCTCGGTCGTCGCATCGAGGTGGGCGAAGGTGGTGGCCGGCGCCGGGTCGGTGTAGTCGTCGGCGGGCACGTAGATCGCCTGCAGCGAGGTGATCGACCGGCCACGGGTCGAGGTGATGCGCTCCTGGAGCTCACCCATCTCGTCCGCGAGGGTCGGCTGGTAACCGACGGCCGAAGGCATGCGGCCGAGCAGCGTCGACACCTCGGAACCGGCCTGGGTGAACCGGAAGATGTTGTCGATGAACAGCAGCACGTCCTGGTGCTGCACGTCCCGGAAGTACTCGGCCATGGTGAGGGCCGAGAGGGCGACGCGCATACGGGTGCCCGGCGGCTCGTCCATCTGGCCGAAGACGAGGGCGGTGTCCGGGAGGACGCCCATCTCTTCCATTTCCAGGCGGAGGTCGGTGCCCTCACGGGTGCGCTCGCCGACACCGGCGAACACCGAGGTGCCGGAGAACTCCCGCGCGATACGGGTGATCATCTCCTGGATGAGCACGGTCTTGCCGACACCGGCGCCACCGAACAGGCCGATCTTGCCACCCTTCACGTACGGGGTGAGCAGGTCGATGACCTTGATGCCCGTCTCCAGGATCTCGGTCTTACCCTCGAGCTGGTCGAATGACGGGGGCTTGCGGTGGATGCCCCACTGCTCGCCGTCGCGGCCGAGACCCGGGCTGTCCAGGCAGTCGCCGAGCGCGTTGAAGACGTGGCCCTTGACGACGTCGCCGACCGGCACCGAGATCGGCTTGCCGCTGTCGGTGACGGGGGCGCTACGGACCAGGCCGTCGGTGGGCTGCATGGAGATGCAGCGCACGATGCCGTCGCCGAGGTGCTGGGCGACCTCGAGGGTCAGGGTCTTTGCCACCGAGGTCAGTTCGATCTCGGCGTGCAACGCGTTGAACAGTTCGGGAATCGAGCCCCGGGGGAACTCGACGTCGACGACGGGGCCGATGACTCGGACGACGCGACCTGAGTCTGCGCCGGTCCGACTCGTGTTGTCTTGCGTGACTGCTGCGGTCATTTTTCTCTTCCTGCGCTTAGTCGCGGTCCGAGCTCGAAGCCAGCGCGTTTACGCCGCCGACAATTTCGCTGATTTCCTGCGTGATCTGGGCCTGCCGCACCGAGTTCGCCTGCCGGGAAAGATCCGTGGCAAGTTCGTTGGCGTTATCGGTGGCTGCCTTCATTGCGGTGCGCCGAGCCGCGGACTCGGATGCCGCTGCCTCGAGCAACGATGAGTAGATACGCGTATTGATGTACTTGGGCAGCAGGGCCGCCAGCAGCACATCGGCGTCGGGCTCGAACTCGTACTGCGCGTGTACATCCGCCGTGGGCGAATCGGAGACGAAGTCCTCACCCATGTCGAAGTTCTCGTCGACATAGCTGACCTGGATCGGCGCCAACCGGCGCACCTCCGGGGTCTGCGTCAACATCGACACGAACCGCGTGTACACGATGTGCAGCTCGTCGACGCCTGCGATCTCGCCCGATCCGTCCGGAGCGGGCACCTGGCCGTCAGCGCCTGCCATGAAGGCGTCCACCAGGTGGTGGCACGCCTCCGAGGCATCGGTGTACTTCGGCTGCTGCGAGAACCCGTGCCACGCGGCGACCAGCGGACGGTTACGGAAGGTGTAGTACGTGATGCCCTTACTGCCCATCACGTAGATCACCGGCTCTTTGCCCTCGCCACGCAGCGTGTGCATCAACTCTTCGGCCCGCTTGAGCACGTTCGAGTTGTAGCCACCGGCCATGCCGCTGTCACTGGTGATCACCAGCACCGCCGCCCGGCGCGGCTCGGCGCGCTCGGTCAGCAGTGGGTGGGTCAGGTTCTGCGACGCGTTCGCCAGTTCGCCGAGGACCTTGGTGATCTCCTCGGCGTACGGCTTGGCGGCGGCAACCCTGGCCTGTGCCTTGGAGATTCGCGAGGTCGCGATCAGCTCCTGGGCCTTGGTGATCTTCTTGATCGAATTCACACCACGAATGCGGGAGCGCAATTCACGCAAACTTGCCATCAGCGGTTCACACTCCCTTCATTCGTATCGGTACCACGAATAACTCGCATCAGTCCCGAACCTGGGTCACTTCTCGACGTGCTTGCGGGTGACCGACAGCGTCTCGACCTCTTCGTGCTCGAGATCGGCCGCCTCGGCCTCGTTCACCACACGGCTGCCGTCGGAGGCGAGGAAGCCCTGCTTGAACTTGTCGGTCTCCGACTTGATCTGGTCGGCCGCCTCGTCCTTGAGGACCTTGCCGCCCTCGATCGACTTGAACGCGTCGCCCGCAACCCGGTGCAGGTGCTCGAGCAGCTCGTTGTTGAAGCGACGGATGTCGGCGACCGGAACGGAGTCGTAGTAGCCGGCGTCGACCAGGAAGATCGAGACGATCTGGTTCTCGACCGGAACCGGCGAGTACTGGTCCTGCTTGAGCAGCTCGACCCAGCGGGCGCCACGCTCGAGCTGCGCCAGCGACGCGGCATCGAGGTCGGAGGCGAAGGCGGAGAACGCCTCCAGCTCGCGGAACTGCGCCATTTCCAGACGCAGCGAACCGGCGACCTTCTTCATGCCCTTGGTCTGGGCCGCGCCACCGACACGGGAGACCGAGGTACCGACGTTGATCGCCGGGCGCACACCCTTGTTGAACAGGTCGGACTCGAGGAACACCTGACCGTCGGTGATCGAGATCACGTTGGTCGGGATGAACGCCGAGATGTCGTTGGCCTTGGTCTCGATGATCGGCAGACCGGTCATCGAGCCGGCGCCCATCTCGTCGGACAGCTTGGCGCAACGCTCCAGCAGACGCGAGTGCAGGTAGAAGACGTCACCCGGGTACGCCTCGCGGCCCGGCGGGCGACGCAGCAGCAGCGAGATGGCGCGGTACGCCTCGGCCTGCTTGGTCAGGTCGTCGAACACGATGAGGACGTGCTTGCCCTGGTACATCCAGTGCTGACCGAGGGCCGAACCGGTGTACGGCGCAAGCCATTTGAAGCCGGCCGAGTCCGACGCGGGGGCCGCGACGATGGTGGTGTACTCCAGCGCGCCACGGGCCTCCAGCGCGGTCTTGACGCCCGCGATGGTGGAACCTTTCTGGCCGATGGCCACGTAGATGCAGCGCACCTGCTTGGCCGGGTCGCCCGAGTCCCAGTTCGCCTTCTGCGCCAGGATCGCGTCGATGCAGACCGCGGTCTTGCCGGTCTTGCGGTCGCCGATGATCAGCTGACGCTGGCCACGGCCGATCGCGGTCAGCGCGTCGATGGCGGTGATGCCGGTGGCCAGCGGCTCCTCGACCGGCTGACGCTCCAGCACGGTCGCGGCCTGCAGCTCGAGCACGCGGCGCTCTTCGGCCTCGATCTCGCCGAGGCCGTCGATCGGGTGGCCGAGCGGGTCGATCACGCGGCCGAGGAAGTTGTCGCCCACCGGGACGGAGAGCACGTCGCCGGTCCGGCGGACCTGCTGGCCCTCTTCGAGGTCGGCGTACTCGCCGAGGATGACCGCACCGATCGAGCGGTCCTCGAGGTTCAGCGCCACGCCGAGCACGCCACCCGGGAACTCGAGCAGTTCGTTGGCCATCGCCGAGGGCAGGCCGCTGACATGCGCGATGCCGTCGCTGGTGTCGGTGACCACACCGACTTCTTCGATGGAGGTCTCGGGGGTGTAGCTCTGCGTGTAGCTCTCGATCGCGCTACGGATCTCGTCGGAGGAGATCGTCAGCTCCGCCATGTTCTTCCTGCTCTCGCTGTGTCGAATGTCGGGGGGTGGGGGGACGTCAGGTCAGGGACCGACGCAGCCGTTCCAGTCGGCCGATGGCGCTGCCGTCGATGACGTCGTCGCCGACGTGTACGACGAGCCCGCTCAGCAGACTCGGGTCGACCTGGACGTGCACCTGGACCGGCTTGCCGTAGATGCGATGCAGCGAGGCGGCGAGCCGCTCGCGCTGCTGCGCCGACAGTTCGATCGCCGCGCGCACGTGCGCCACGATCTGGTCGCGGCGGGCCGCGGCCAGGTCGGACAGTTCGTCGAATGCCACCCCGACTGCCGTCTTCTGCCTGGTCACCACTTGCTCAGCCAGGGTTAGGGTGATGGATTCGGTCTTGCCGGTGAGCAGGCGATCGACCAGTTCCCGCTTGGCCTCGGCCGGCTTCGTCCGGTCGGAAAGGGCCTGCTCCAGCTCGGGGTTGTCGCTGATGATCCGGCCGAGCCGGAACAGCTCGTCCTCGACCGCGTCGAGCCGGCCACTGTCGGCCGCCGACTCCAGCAACGCCTCTTGCCCGAGCAACACCAGGGTGTCGACCAGGTCGGCGGTCCGGGACCAGTCCTGGGCCACCGCGGTGGTCAGCACGGCCAAGGTGGCCGGGCTGACCTTTCCGTTGAAGACCCGCTCACTGAGCTCGGCCCTGGCCGAGCCGGGCACCGACACGTCCGCGAGCGCAACACGCAGCGAACGCTGGTCGTCCAGCACGGCGACAACGGCGAACAGTTCGGACCCCGTCGTTGCCGCGACACTGTCGCTTCCGGTCAGAGCGGCCCTGAGCGCCTCCCGAGACCGGGCGCAGGCCTCGCGGCTCGCTGCGTACATGCTTCTCACTTTCGCGTCGCTACCTTCCGACCCCGATGCCGGCTTTCGACTCGTCGTCGAGTTCGGTCAGGAACCGCTCGATCGACGCCGCCTGCTTAGCTTCGTCCGAAACCGACTGCCCGATAATCTTTTCGGCCAAATCTACGGCCGTGTGGCCGAGTTCGGTGCGCAGTTCGGTCAGGATCTGCTGGCGCTGTGCTTCCAGCTGGCTGTGACCCGCGGCGACGATGCGGTCACTTTCGGCCTGTGCGTCCGCGCGCATCTGCGCGAGGATCTGCTGGCCCTGGGTGCGCGCTTCCTCACGGATGCGTGCGGCCTCGAGCCGGGCTTCGGCCAGCTGCTGCTGGTACTGCTGCAGCGTGAGCTGGGCCTCTTCTTGAGCGATCTCGGCGCGCTTGATGCCGCCTTCGATCTTGTCGGTGCGCTCGTCGAGCGTCTTCATCAGACGCGGGATCACGTACTTGTAGAAGAGGACCGCGATGATCGCGACGCAGACAATCGACCACACGATGTCGTACGTCTCGGGGATAAGAGGATTCACATCCTCTCCGCTTTCCGCTGCGAGAACAGAGAACTCGTTCATCGGAATCAGAAGATGAAGCCGGCGACGAGGCCGATCAGGGCAAGCGCCTCGGTGAACGCGATGCCGAGGAACATGGTGGTCCGGATCTGGCCCTGCAGCTCGGGCTGACGGGCGATGCCTTCGATGGCCTTACCGACGACGATGCCGACGCCGATGCCGGGGCCGATAGCCGCCAGACCGAAGCCGATGGCGCCGTATCCCTTGACCTTCTCAGAGGTGGTTGCGGCTTCCTGGGCCAGGTACGCGAGGCTCATGAGTCTTCCATTCCCTTTCTGTTGCACACCCGCCGGTCGGCGAGGTGTAGCAGGTTTTCCGGTAAGTCAGGCAGGTCAGTGTGAATCCGCGTTTTGCGCGAGTCCGATGTAAACGGCGGTCAGCAGCGCAAACACATAGGCCTGCAGGAAGATGACCAACATCTCGAAGAGCGTGAAGCCCAGGCCGGCCGCGAGCGAGAACGGCGAGAACACCTTCATCCAGGCAGCGGCGTCGAACAGGAAGAACCAGGTAGCGCTGAAGAACAACACCAACATGATATGTCCGGCCAGCATGTTGGCCATGAGTCGGACCATCAGGGTGAACGGACGCAGGATGAACGTCGAGAGGAACTCGATGGGAATCAGCAGCAGATGCAGGGCAGGCGGCACATTCGGCACCACGATGCTGCTGCGCATGTACTTGAGGAATCCGTACTTCTTGATACCCACGTAGTTGAACGCGATGTACGCCACAGCGGCCAGTACCAGCGGCATGCCGATTCGGGCGTTCGAGGAGATGTTCAACCCGGGAATGATGCCGGAGAAGTTCAGAAACAGGACCGTGAAGAAGACCGTCGCGATGAGCGGGAAGAACTTGCGGCCGGATTCCTTACCCAGAACTTCGTCGGAAATCTGTTCCTTGACGAAGACGAGACCGGTTTCGGCGACGTTCTGCAGCCCGCGCGGGACGATGCGGGGATTCCGGAATGCGAGGACCATCACGATCACCAGCACCGCCGTCATCAGGAGCCGGATACCCATCAAACGATCGATTTCGAACGGCGTACCCTCGAACAGCAGCGCTGGAGGGAAGAAGTCGGACAGCGATGGCGCGTGGAACTCGCCCGCCAAAGTGGTGACGCTCAGCGTTCTCTCCCGTGTTCGGGCCGTGGGTTCGGTTGATCCCACGGTTCGATCGGACATTGACGATCAATTTGGGTCGACTCAGGTCGGCTCGAAGTTCGTCAGCAGCTGTGCGGCGGGTTTTGATTCCACCTGGCGTCTGTACGTGTGTCGGCGACATCGTCGACATGCAGAACCGGAACCCTCAGAGCCCGGCACGGCAGTAAGCATAGCGGCACTCGGAGGGATCTTGGCGATCCCCCCTCGCTTGGTTGCTTGCTTACCAACACTTTACCAAGTTATCTACGACAGCGTGTAGGTGGGTGGGGATCAATCTTCCCGAGGGGGCGAATCCGGCGCCGTATCGGGCACCGTCACGTACGGAACGCGCTGCCGGACAACGCCATACGTCTCGGCCCCGAGCACGATGACCAGCGCGCCGATCACGGTAAGAAAAAGGACCATTCGGTCATAAAAATCGAATTGATTCAGTATTGCTATGACCAAAAGGGCCACCAGCATTTTGCCGACCCAGCTGCCGAGCATCACCATGCCCGCCGTGGTCGGCGGCAATTTCGCGCCGAACAACACCACCGCGGCAGTGGTCAGGATGAAGCCGCCGCCGATCGCCGAGCCGATCAGCGCACCCCACAGGCCGGGCAGACCCGCGGCCGCGGCACCGATCGCGACGGACAGCACGACCAGCACGCCGAGCCCGATCAAGCCGTAGCGCAGCGCCGCCTTCAGCGGGGCGTCGGGACCGGGAACGGGCGTAGGAGTGAAGCTCACATTCGCGAACCTTACCCGGCGGGTGGTCCGTCCTCTGCGGCCTCCCCGCGGCGCAGGCCCGGAATGGCCGTCACGACGAGGGCGAAGACCAGTCCGCCTGCCACCAGCAAGACGACGAGAGTGAGGTTCATCAGCGCCGTGCCGACCGCGCCGAACGCGAGGATCCCGACCCACAAGTAGATGAGCAGCACCACGCGCCGATGCGAGTGCCCGATCTGCAGCAACCGGTGGTGCAGGTGCATCTTGTCCGGAGTGGAGAAGCTCACACCGGCCCGCACCCGCCGGACGATCGCCAGCACCAGATCCAGCACCGGAATGAACATCACCGCACCGACCAGCAGCAGCGGCGAGAGCAGACCGACGATGTCGCGGGTGCCGAAACCCTGCAGCGGGATGCGGCCCGACGCGCTGGTGGACACCGCGGCCAGCACCAGGCCGATCAGCATCGAGCCGGAATCGCCCATGAATATTCGCGCGGGCTGGAAATTGTGCGGCAGGAACCCGAGACAGGCGCCGGCCAACGCGGCGGCAAGCAGGGCGGGCGGGTAGGTGTCGACCGAGCCGCCCTGATCGTTCATCAAGCCGAGCGCGAACACGAACACCGCGACCGCGGCGATCAGACCCAAACCGGCCGCGAGTCCGTCGAGTCCGTCGACGAAGTTCATCGCATTCACCAGGGTCACGGTGACCCCCACGGTGATCAGACCGCCTTGCAGCGCGTCCAGAAAGACCGTGGTGTTGTTGAACGGGTTGTAGATGCTGTACCAGCTCAAACCCATGACAGCCATCACACCCGCTGCGGTCACCTGTCCGGCGAACTTCGTCAGCGCGTCGAGGCCCCAGCGGTCGTCGACGATGCCGACCGCGACAATGATCGTGCTCCCGACCAGCACCGCGAGGGGGATGTTCGGGCTGTAATCGAAACCGTTGCGCAGCGCGGGCAGTTGGTGGGCGAACAGCATTGCCGCCACCACCCCGACGTAGATGCCGACACCACCCATCCGGGGAATCGGCTTGACGTGCACGTCACGTTCGCGCGGCACCGCAACGGCGCCGAACCCGATGGCGAGCACCCGGATTCCGCCAGTGGCCAGGAAGGTGACGACCGCGGAGATGAGCAGTACGAGCAGTAGCTCCCGCAGGGGAACGACGGCACCCGAACCGGTCATCCGCGGCACCCACCGCTCATCGGGTGGCGGCGCTGGTCAGCGCCTCCGGCGACATACCGAGCACGTCGGCGATGTCGCCGATGGGGACCGCGCCCTCGCGCAGGATGCGCGGCTGGTCGGCGGTCAGGTCGATGATGGTGGAGGCGACGGCGTGGTCGGCGGGGCCGCCGTCGAGGTAGACGCCGACGAGCTCACCCAGCTGGTCGCGGCCTTCGGCGGCGGTCTTGGCGGGCGGCTGGCCGGAGACGTTGGCGCTGGAGACCGCGAGCGGGCCGACCTCGCGCAGCAGCTCCAGCGCGACCGGGTGCAGCGGCATCCGCAGCATCACCGTGCCGCGGGTATCGCCGAGGTCCCAGGCGAGCGAAGGGGCTTGCTGCACAACGAGACTCAGGCCGCCGGGCCAGAACGCCCGGATCAGCTCGCGCGCCTGCGGGCGCACCGAGAACACCAGGCCGTCGATGGTGTGCCAGGAGCCGACCAGGACCGGCACCGGCATGTCCCGGCCACGGCGCTTGGCCGCGAGCAGCTCGCTCACGGCGGTGGCATCGAAAGCGTCGGCCGCCAGGCCGTAGAGCGTGTCGGTGGGCAGCACGACGAGTCGCCCGGACTTCAGGGCGCTGGTGGCTGCGGTCAGTCCGGCGGCGCGCGTGTCGGGATCCGCGCAGTCGTAGACGGTACTCACGACGATCATCCTGTCACGGCGACCAGTAGGAGCCACCATCCGCTCCCCCGCCACTCCGCGACTTCAGGATTTAGCCCGCGTCAGGTTCTGGTCGCGGCGACGAAGCGCGGCTTTCCCGCGAGGTCCGGGTGCTCGACGATGTCGGTGAACTCACCTTGTTTGCCCAGGAGCGCGGCGAGGTCCGAGCCGTTGGAGTCGTCGTGCTCGATCGCGGTGGCGCCGCCGCTGCGCAGCAGACGCGTGATGGTGGGGATCATGCCGCGGATGACGTCCAGGCCATCGGGGCCGCCGAAGAGGGCGAGGTGCGGATCATGGTCGGCGACTTCGGGATCCAGCGGCGCGCCGTCCGGAATGTAGGGCGGGTTGGCCACCACGAGGTCCACCCGGCCGTTGAGTTCGGCCAGCAGGTTCGCATCGGTGACGTCGTCGGCGTACAGGGTGATCGCGGTGTCACCGTTGTCGATGCACTGATCGGCGTTGCGGCGGGCCCAGTGCAGGGCACCCGGATCGAGTTCCACCGCACGGACATCGGCGTCGGGGCGCGCGTGCGCGATGGCCAGGGCCAGCGCGCCGGAGCCGGTGCACAGGTCGACGACGATCGGCGCGTGATCGTGCGGCAGCGCCTCGAGTTGCGCCAGCGCCCAGGCGAACAGCAGCTCCGTCTCCGGGCGCGGCACGAAGACGCCGGGACCGACCGCGAGATCGATCTCGCCCATCGCCACGGTTCCGGTCAAGTGCTGCAACGGAATTCGCTGCGCGCGCCGGTCGACCAGCGCGGAATACTCGGTCAACTGGTCCGGCCCGATGAGCGGTGTCATCATCAGCCTGCTGCGCTCGACCCCGAGCACATGCGCGGCGAGGTGCTCGGCGTCGGCGCGCGGACTGGGCACCCCGGCCGCCTGCAGCGTCTCGATGGCATCGTTGACGGCGGGGCGCAGCGCTACACGGGTCATGGACATGTGCTCGACTCTGCCCGAAACCTGTTTACTCCGCTGCCATTCGGGCTTCACGATCCGCCTTGCCGAGCGCGTCGAGCAGGGCGTCCATGTCGCCGTCCAGCACGGCATCCAGGTTGTGCGCCTTGAACCCGATGCGGTGATCGGCGATCCGGTTCTCCGGGAAGTTGTAGGTGCGGATGCGTTCGGAGCGGTCCACCGTGCGGATCTGGCTGGCCCGGCCGGCCGCCGCTTCCTGGTCGGCCTGCTCCTCGGCGAGCGCCTGCAGCCGCGCGGCGAGCACCTGCATGGCGCGCGCCTTGTTCTGCAGCTGGGACCGCTCGTTCTGACAGGTCACCACGATGCCGGAGGGCAGGTGGGTGATGCGCACGGCGGAGTCGGTGGTGTTGACGCCCTGGCCGCCCTTGCCCGAGGACCGGTACACGTCGATGCGCAGGTCGGTCTCGTCGATCTGCACCGCTTCCACCTCGTCGGGCTCCGGATAGATCAGGACACCGGCGGCCGAGGTATGGATCCGGCCCTGTGATTCGGTCACCGGGACGCGCTGCACCCGATGCACGCCACCCTCGAACTTGAAGCGCGACCAGACGCCGTCGCGCGCGGCGTCGCGGCTCTTGATCGACAGCGTCGCGTCCTTGTACCCACCCAGGTCGGACACGGTGACGCCGAGGATCTCGACCTTCCAGCCGTGCCGCTCGGCGTAGCGGACGTACATGCGGGCCAGGTCGGCGGCGAACAGCGCCGATTCCTCGCCGCCCTCACCGGATTTCACCTCGAGCACCACGTCGTCGCCGTCGTGCGGGTCGCGCGGGGCGAGCAGATCCGCGAGGGTCTGCTCCAGCTCGGCGACCTGGCGCTCCAGCTCGGGCACCTCGGCGGCGAAGGACGCGTCGTCGGCGGCGAGTTCCTGCGCGGCGGCGAGATCGTCGCGCGCGGACTTCAGCTTGGTGTAGGTGGCCATGATCGGCGCGAGCTCGGCGAATCGTTTACCGACCCGGCGCGCGGCGCCGGGATCGTCGTGCAGCGCCGGATCGGACAGCTGCGTCTCCAGCCCGGCGTGCTCGGCCAGAATGTCGTCGATCGCGGACGGTTGCGTCACGATGCTTCCTCTTTCTGATTTCCCTTTTGAAAGGACGCCATACAAAACACCGACGCCCGGCCTGCTGAGCAGGACCGGGCGTCGGCGAGGAAGCTACTTGGCTGCGGCGTCGTCCGCGTCGGCCTTCTTGCCCGCGCGCTTGCCGTAGCGAGCCTCGAAGCGGGCCACGCGGCCGCCGGTGTCGAGGATCTTCTGCTTGCCCGTGTAGAACGGGTGGCACTGCGAGCAGACCTCGACGTTGATGTGTCCGGACTCCTTGGTGCTGCGAGTCTGGAAGGTATTGCCGCAACCACAGACGACCGTGGTGTCGACATACGTCGGGTGGATTCCTGCCTTCATGGGTGTCCTCTCGATATTGGCCGCCGGGTCGCTCGCGCGGGAATCGCGGGAACGTGAACCGGAGCCGACTAGGCGGGAGCTCTGCTCGAAACAGAGCAGACGCAACGACCGTTCAGTATGCCAGAACAGTCCCTACGCTCCCAAAACGCCCCCGGCAAGTGGTTTGTTCCCGCCCTAGGTACTCCCCCTGACGCCACCGCCCAAGGAAGTCCGGGCACGCGCTTTGCCGCTGTCTCAGGAAGCCTGAAGACGGGTAGTCGGCTACTCAGGAATGCGAACAGTTTCGTTCATAGAGTTTGAGACCTCAGCACAGGGCGCTCGTGACAGCGAACGTTCGAGGCCGCAGGAGCGCTCGCGGGAGCGGCGCTCGAGGCGTAAGGAGCGTTTGAACGCTCGAAGCCGCACAGTGGCGTGCCGTGACCCGAAGGGAGAACTTGTGAGCATCCGAGTCGCGTCGGCGATTTTCGGTCTGTTGATTCTCGCTGTCGTGGTCGGCTGGTGTGCCCTTCCGGACACCACGACCACGGCCGCACCGGAAATCGCCGTCTATTACGAGGCTCCGAACACCGCTCCGGAGGGGAGTGCGGTGGGCACCTCGGCGATCATTCTGGGTTTCATGATCAGCGGCGCGGCGATCATCGGTCTCATGTTCTTCTGCCCGCAAACGCCGAAAGGGCCCCGCGGTAGCGAGGCCCTTTCGGCAAGACAACTGGCGAACCTACTCGTCCAGAGCGCCCGGCGCGGTCTTGCTGACCTGCATCAGGAACTCCAGGTTGTTCTTGGACTTCTTCAGACGGTCGATCAGCAGATCGATCGCCTGGTGCGAGTCCAGGCCGGACAGTACGCGGCGCAGCTTGTGCAGCACCGCGGCCTCGTCGGGGTTGAGCAGTAGCTCGTCCTTACGAGTGCCGGACGGGTTGACGTCCACCGCGGGGAACACACGCCGTTCCGCGATCTTGCGGTCCAGCTTGAGCTCCGCGTTACCGGTGCCCTTGAATTCCTCGAAGATGACGGTGTCACCGGTCGAACCGGTCTCCACCATCGCGGTCGCGATAATGGTGAGCGAGCCACCGTTCTCGATATTGCGCGCCGCGCCGAGGAACCGCTTGGGCGGGTACAGCGCGGTGGAATCGACACCACCGGACAGGATTCGACCCGAGGCGGGCGAGGAGTTGTTGTACGCGCGGCCCAATCGAGTGATCGAGTCGAGCAGCACCACAACGTCTTTGCCCATCTCCACCAGTCGCTTGGCCCGCTCGATGGCGAGCTCGGCGACCGAGGTGTGGTCTGACGGCGGCCGGTCGAAGGTGGAGGCGATGACCTCACCCTTCACCGAACGCTGCATGTCGGTGACCTCTTCCGGACGCTCGTCGACCAGCACGACCATGAGGTAGACCTCAGGGTTGTTGATGGCGATGGCGTTCGCGATGTCCTGCATGATCGTCGTCTTACCGGCCTTCGGCGGCGAGACGATCAGGGCGCGCTGGCCCTTACCGATCGGCATGATCAGGTCGATGACGCGAGTGGTCAGCTTGTTGGGCTGAGTCTCCAGCCGCAGCCGCTGATTCGGGTACAGCGGGGTGAGCTTGCTGAACTCGGGGCGCCGCTTGGCCGCCTCGACCTCACCACCGTTGACCGTGTCGAGCCGCACCAGCGGATCGAACTTCTGGCGCTGGTTGCTCTGCTCGCCGTCGCGCGGGGCGCGCACCGCACCGGTGATCGCGTCACCGCGGCGCAGGCCGTTCTTGCGGACCAGGTTCATCGAGACGTAGACGTCGTTCGGGCCGGCCAGGTAACCGGAGGTCCGCACGAAGGCGTAGTTGTCCAGCACGTCGAGGATGCCCGCGACCGGCTGCAATACGTCGTCTTCGCGGATCTCGAGCTCGCGGGCCTCGCCGCCACCGGTGCCCGGCTCGCGGTCACGACCACGACGCCGCTCGCGGAATCGGCGTCCCCGCCTGCCGCGACCGCCTTCTTCGTCGTCGTCGTTGTTGTTGCGCGCGTTGTTGCGGTCGTTGTTCCGGCCGCCGGCGTTGCTGCCGCCGTTGCCGTTCTGGTTGTTGCGCTCACCGGACTGGCCGCGCTCACCCTGACCACGCTCGCCCGACTGGCCGCGCTCACCCTGATTGCGCTCGCCCGACTGACCGCGCTCCTGATTGCGCTCACCGGACTGGTTGCGCTCGCCCTGATTGCGCTCGCCCGACTGGTTGCGCTCACGGCGCCGCTCGCCCTGTTCGGCATCCTGCTTCGGCTCGTCACCACGCGCATCGGCCGTCGCGGTCTCGCCGCCGCCGGATCGCGCCTGGTCACGGCCGCGCCGCTGCCGACCACGACCACGCTGACCAGCCTCACGGCCGGAATCCTCGGTGGACTCGGCCGTGCCGGCCGCGGGGGCCTCGGCCGGGGCCGAGTTCGCGGGAGCGGATTCCTTCACCGGGGCAGCTGCCTCGGCGACCGGAGTCTCCTTCGCCGGGGCGGTCGCCACGTCGAGGGTGCCCTGCTCTGCCCGAGCGGACGCAGGCCGACTGGCCGGCGCTTCCGAATTATCGGGTGTATCGGCCTTGGCGGAAACCGCGGACTTGGCCTGTCCCCCTTCGGGCTTTTCACCCTTAACCGGTTTTCCGGCCTGATTTTCCTTGATGGCGGCGATCAAATCGCCTTTGCGCATTCCGGAGGTGCCTCGGATACCGAGCTCCCCCGCGAGCGCGCGCAACTGCGGCAACAACATTCCAGTCAGCCCCGATCGTGCGACGTCGGTTTGTTCGCTCATCTTCGAAATCTGTCCGGAGTCACTTTCGCGGTCCCCCGGAGATGTTGGGTTGGATTCCACCCCGGGTGTCGCGAGCAGGTCCGTATCTGTCACGGAAATCCTTTCCTTCCCCCGATTGCCGTGTGCTGTTTCGAGGGTTCGTCCCGCAGTCCGGGCATTCTGCCGGACTCGGATGCGTCCGTCCGCTTCGCCACCGGTGGTGTGAGGTGGGAGAGATCATTCCAGTTGCGCAGCTACGCAGCACCCCCATGGCCTGGAGGCTCGAGCCTGGAGCCTGCTGGAGCGATTGCCCTGATGAAGCACCGGCGTCTGATGCGCACGATGTACGGACTCGCTCAGGATAGCTGCCCATTGGGAATCTCGGCAAGCCAGACGCGCCGTCAGTCGATCAGGACTCCATCGGCCAGTCCTGGTTCGACGACGCGCAACCCGTCGATCGCCGCGAGTTCACGGAGTTCGGCAGGGAATTCGCTGGTACCGAGGGCCAGTACGGTCGGACCCGCCCCCGAGACGGTAGCCGCGATACCCGCCGCCCGCAGCCGGGAAATCCAGCTGGTGGTCAGCGGTAGTGCGGGTGCGCGCTGAGCCTGATGCAACCGGTCAGCGGTCGCGGGCATCAGCAGGTCGGGCCGCTGGGTCAGCGCGACCACCGCCAGCGCGGCCCGGCTGACGTTGAACGCGGCGTCGCCGTGCGGCACCACCTCGGGCAGCAAACCCCTGGTGTGCGCGGTCGAGGAGCGTTCCTCCGGGATGAGCACGATCGGCCGCAGCGACGGATGCGCGTCCAGCCGCACGGCCCGGTAGACCCGGCCGTGATGCTCGGCCACCGGCACCCCGTCCCGGCCGATGTCGGCGGCGCGATCGGTCTCGGTCCAGGACACCACGATGCCGCCGAGCACGCTGGCCGCCGCGTTGTCCGGATGACCTTCGAATTCCGCTGCGAGCTGCACCAATTGGTCAGCGGAGGTGGCCAGCGCCGGATCGAACTTCGCCGCGATGGCGCAGCCTGCGGCCAGCCCGCCCACCACGGCCGAGGCCGAGGAACCGAGCCCGCGCGAATGCGGAATCACGTTGCGGCACACCACCTCGAGCCCGTCCGCCCAGACCCCCGCCGACTCGAGTCCGCGCTCGATCGCGCGCACCACGAGATGCGAAGGGCCCCAGGGGACGTCGTCGGCGCCCTCACCCTCGACCCGGATGGTGAGCCCGGAATCGGTAGTGCGCACGTCGATCTCGTCGTAGATCCCCAATGCCATGCCGAGCGAATCGAACCCGGGACCGAGGTTCGCGCTGGACGCGGGCACCCGCGCGGTCACCGAAAGACCGGCGGGCAGCGTGCGATTCATGCTGGCGGTCCGTGGCCGCACCGACAGTTGGCCGTCGCGCGAATCCAACTCAGGCCAGCTCTAGTTCGGCGGCGACCGCGACCGGGTCGACCGGAATCGCCTGGACCTGCGGCATTCCCAGCAGCGCGGTGTCCGGGTCCTTGAGTCCGTTGCCGGTGACGGTGCACACGACGGTCAGGCCGGAGTCCAGCCAGCCCTCCTTGTGCGCGGCGAGCAGGCCCGCGACGCTGGCCGCCGACGCGGGCTCGACGAATACG
Organism: Nocardia suismassiliense; assembly: GCF_900269665.1. GTDB lineage: Bacteria > Actinomycetota > Actinomycetes > Mycobacteriales > Mycobacteriaceae > Nocardia > Nocardia suismassiliense. The sequence continues at coordinate 1,768,909 of NZ_LT985361.1, read as the reverse complement.
CCCTCGGTCGCCGCGATCAGACGGTAGGCCTCCAGGATCTCGTCGTCGGTGGCGGCGCGGAAGGCGCCACCCGACTCCTCCTTGGCCGCCATCGCGCCGTTCCAGGACGCGGGTGCGCCGATCCGGATGGCCGTCGCGATGGTCTCCGGGTTGCTCACCGGGGCGCCGTTGACCAGCGGCGCGGCCCCCGCGGCCTGCACGCCGAGCATGCGCGGCAGCTGGGTGGTGATGCCGTCGGCGTAGTACTCGCGATAGCCGCGCCAGTACGCGGTGATGTTGCCCGCGTTGCCCACCGGCAGTGCATGCACGTCCGGCGCCTTGCCGAGCACATCGCAGATCTCGAACGACGCGGTCTTCTGCCCCTCGATGCGGGCCGGGTTCACCGAGTTCACCAGGCCGATGCTCGGGAAGTCCGAGGTGACCTTGCGCGCCAGCTCCAGGCAGTCATCGAAGTTGCCGTCCACCTGAATGATCTTGGCGCCCAGCATGACCGCCTGCGCCAGCTTGCCCATGGCGATCTTGCCCTGCGGGATCAGCACGGCACAGGTCATGCCTGCCCGGGTCGCGTAGGCCGCCGCGGATGCCGAGGTGTTGCCGGTGGAGGCGCACAGCACCGCCCGCTGGCCCTGGTACTTGGCGTCGGTGATCGCCACGGTCATGCCGCGGTCCTTGAACGAGCCGGTCGGGTTCAGCCCCTCGACCTTGAGATATACATCACATCCGGTCAATTCGGACAGATGCGGTGCGGGCACCAGCGGCGTACCGCCCTCGTACAGGGTGACCGGCTCCCACTCGGCCGCACCCGCGATCCGGTCGCGGTAGGCCGCGATCAGACCCGGCCAGCGGGAGTGCACTCCTGCTTGCGGCGCCACGCCAGTCGTACTCATTCTTCGGTGCCTTCCAATCTAAGAACGCTGGTAATCGAAGTGACGGATTCCATCTCCGCCAAAGCGGCAACGGTGTCCGCGAGCGCTGATTCCACGGCGTGGTGGGTAACCACGACCAAGCGAGCACCCGTGCCGTGCCCCTCTTGGCGGACGGTCGAAATGCTCACCCCGTGCTTGGCGAATTCACCCGCCACCGCGGCCAGGACCCCGGGGCGGTCCGCTACCTGCAGGTTCACGTGGTAGCGGGTGGGTGTATCGCCGATCGGCGCGATCGGTAGCTCAGCATAAACCGATTCGCCCGGAGCGCGGCCACCGTAGAACTTGTTGCGCGCGGCCATCACCAGATCGCCGAGCACCGCGGAGGCGGTCGGTGCGCCGCCGGCGCCCTGCCCGTAGAACATCAGCCTGCCCGCGTTCTCCGCCTCGACGACGACCGCGTTGAAGGCGCCGCTCACCGCGGCCAGCGGGTGTTTGCGCGGCACGAGCGCCGGGTAGACGCGCACCGAGACGCGCTCCTTGCCGCCCTCGGCCACGGTCGGCTCGCCCGGACCCGCGGCGACCCGCTCGCAGATAGCGAGCAGCTTGACCGTGCAGTTCAGCGCGGACGCGGTCTCCAGGTCCTCGGCGCTGATCTTGGAGATGCCCTCGCGGAAGACGTCGGCGGCGGTCACCCGGGTGTGGAACGCGAGCGAGGCCAGGATGGCGGCCTTGGCGGCGGCGTCGTAGCCCTCCACGTCGGCGGTCGGGTCGGCCTCCGCGTAACCGAGGCGGGTGGCCTCTTTGAGGGTGACCTCGTAGTCGGCGCCGGTCTCGTCCATCGCGGAGAGGATGAAGTTGGTGGTGCCGTTGACGATGCCGACGACCCGGTTGACGCGGTCACCGGCCAGCGACTGGATCAGCGGGCGGACCACCGGGGTGGCACCCGCGACTGCGGCCTCGAAGTAGAGATCGGCGCGGTTGCGTTCGGCGGCCGCGGCGAGTTCGCCGGTGTAGTCGGCCAGCAGCGCCTTGTTCGCGGTCACCACGGATTTGCCCGCGTTCAGCGCGGCCAGGATGAGGCGCCGCGGCGGGTCGATGCCGCCGATCACCTCGACCACGATGTCGACGTCGTCGCGGGCGACCAGGGCGTCGGCGTCGGTGGTCAGCAGGTGCGCGGGCAGGCCTCGATCGTTGTCCGGATTGCGCACGGCGACGCCGCGCAGCACTACCGGCGCACCGACGCGGGAGCGCAGGTCCTCGGAATGGTCACGCAGAATCCGCACGACCTCGGTGCCGACATTGCCCATGCCGAGGACCGCGACGCCGATCGGCTGATCTCTCCCCCAGGTGTTCCGAGCGAGATCCGTCATGAATCAACCTCCAAGCTGAGCAGGTCCGCCACCGTTTCCCGGCGCAGAATGAGTCGCGGTTGTCCGTCACGCACCGCGACGACCGCAGGGCGGGTCAGCTGGTTGTATCGGCTGGACATCGAGTAGCAGTACGCACCGGTCGCGGCGACGGCGACCAGATCGCCGGGGCCGACATCGGCGGGCATCCAGGTATCGCGGATGACGATATCGCCACTCTCGCAATGCTTTCCGACGACGCGCGCGACCACGGGGGCGGCCTCGGAGGAGCGGGAGACCAGGCGGCAGTCGTAGTCGGCCTGATACAGCGCCGGGCGAATGTTGTCGCTCATGCCGCCGTCGACGCTGATGTAGCGCCTGCGCAGGCCACCGTCGAGGGAGACGTCCTTGATGGTGCCGACCTCGTACAGGGTGACCGTGCCGGGCCCGGCGATGGCGCGGCCGGGCTCCACCGCGATCTTCGGCTGCGGCAGGCCGATGGCGACCGCCTCGGCGGCGACCAGGTCGAGCACCTTCGCGGCGAAATCGTCCAGCGGCGGCGGGTCATCGCTCGGCAAGTACGAAATACCAAGCCCGCCACCGAGATCCAGCGTCGAGATCTGCGAGGTGCGGTCGACGCCGAACTTCTCCACGGCGTCGTGCAGCAACCGCAGCATGCGGCGCGCGGCGATCTCGAAGCCGTCGATCTCGAAGATCTGCGAACCGATGTGGCTGTGCAGGCCGACCAGGCGCAGGTTGTCCGCGTCGAAGACGCGAGCGAGCGCCTCCATGGCGTCGCCACCGGCGATCGAGAAGCCGAACTTCTGATCCTCGTGCGCGGTCGAAATGTATTCGTGCGTATGGGCTTCCACGCCGACGGTGACGCGGACCAGTACGTCCTGCACCACCCCGGCGCGGCCCGCGATGGCTTCGAGGCGTTCGATCTCGATCAGCGAGTCGACCACCACGTGGCCGACACCGGCGGCCACCGCGGCCTCGAGTTCGGTCGCGGATTTGTTGTTGCCGTGCAAGGCAATTCGCTCAGCGGGGAAGCCTGCGTGCAGGGCCACCGCGAGCTCGCCACCGGAGCAGACGTCCAGCGACAGACCCTCGTCACGAATCCAGCGGGCGATTTCGCCGCACAGGAAAGCCTTGGACGCGTAATGAACTCGCGCGTTGGTGCCGAACGCGCGCACCATGTCGCGGCAGCGCGAACGGAAGTCGTCCTCGTCGACCACGAACAGCGGGGTGCCGAATTCGGCGGCCAGCTCGTGCACCGGCACACCGGCCAGCCGCACCACGCCGTCGTCGTCGCGAGCGGCGTTGCGCGGCCAGACGTTCGCGGGCAGATCGATCATCTGCTGCGAATCGCGGGGGCGCTCCGGCAGATTGGGGGCGTGCGGGATCTCGGCATGGCGAGGCCCGGCGGGGTGCGCACTCACGACTCCACCTCGCTGACGCTCGGCTCCGTCACGAGTGCGCAGGCAGCTGCATACTCGGTTCGCTCGCTACGCTCGCTCACGACAGTTCCTCCCTGGCGCTCGTCTGAAAGTCCTTGTGCCCGTTCACATGCGCTCCGGTGCGCTGACGCCGAGCAGGGCGAGGCCGTTCGCGAGGACCTGACGGGTCGCGTTGACCAGCACCAGCCGGGCGGCGTTGGTGGGGCTGACGGGGTCGTCGCCCAGCGGCAGCACGCGCAGGTTCTTGTTGGTCTGGAAGCGGTGGTAGGTACCGGCCAGCTCCTCCAGGTACCGCGCGACCCGATGCGGCTCACGCAGGCTCGCGGCGCTGGTCACCACCCGTGGGTACTCGCCGAGGGTGCGGATGAGTTCGCCCTCCTCGTCCGAGGTCAGCAGCGCGAGATCCGGGGTCACCTTGTCGTATTCGAACTCGGCGGCATTGCGCGCGATCGACGCGGTCCGCGCGTGCGCGTATTGCACGTAATAGACCGGGTTCTCGCTGCTCTGGCTGGTCCACAGGTCCAGGTCGATGTCGATGCTGGAGTTCACCGAGGAGCGCACCAGCGAGTACCGACCGGCGTCGACGCCGATCGCCTCGACCAAATCCTCGAGGGTGACCACGGTGCCCGCGCGCTTGCTCATTTTCAGGGCGACACCGTCTTTGAGCAGATTCACCATCTGCCCGATCAACACCTCGACGGTCGCCGGATCTTCGCCGGAGACCGACGCGATCGCTTTCAACCGGCCGATATAACCGTGGTGGTCGGCACCGAGCATGTAAATACAGAGATCGAAACCGCGGGCCCGCTTGTTCTGGAAGTAGGCGATATCGCCGGCGACATAAGCGGGCTTGCCGTCGCTTTTGATGACAACACGATCCTGATCGTCGCCGTATTCGGAACTGGCGATCCACCAGGCGCCGTCTTTTTCATAAAGATCGCCGGATTCGGTCAGCTTCGCCACGGCCTGCTCGACCGCGCCCGACTCGAACAGCGAGCTCTCGTTGAAGAAGACATCGAAGTCGGTGCCGAACTCGTGCAGCGACTGCCGAATCTGCGCGAACATCAGCTCGACGCCCTCGGCCCGGAACAGTTCCTGCCGCTCGTCCTCCGGCAGCGACAGCGCCTCCGGGTGTGCGGCCACGATCGTGCTCGCGATCTCGCCGATGTAGGCGCCCGCGTAGCCGTCGTCCGGGGTCGGCGCGCCGGTGGCCGCCGCGACCAGCGACCTGGCGAACCGCTCGATCTGCGCGCCGTGATCGTTGAAGTAGTACTCGCGCACCACCTCGGCGCCCTGGGTGGCCAGGATCCGGCCGAGCGCGTCGCCGACCGCGGCCCACCGGGTGCCACCGAGATGCACCGGACCGGTCGGGTTGGCGGAGACGAACTCCAGGTTGATCCGGCTGCCCTTCAGCAGCTCCGAGCTGCCGTAGGCGGTCCCGGCGGCGAGCACCTGCTCGATGATCGCGCCCTGCGCGGACGCGGCGAGCCGGATGTTCAGGAAGCCGGGGCCCGCCACCTCGGCGGAGGCCACCTCATCGGTGGAGCTCAGCGCGTCGGCGAGCCAGGCCGCCAGATCTCGCGGATTCGTACCTGCCTTTTTCGCGACCTTCATCGCCACATTCGTGGCATAGTCACCGTGTTCAGGGTTGCGGGGGCGCTCGACAGTGACCTCGTCGGGGAGTACCGCGGGGTCCAGTCCGCGTTCGACAAGCACCTTCGCCGCAGTAGCGCGAAGGAGATCTGCAAGGTCAGCTGGAGTCACGAGTCTCTATCCTATGGTCTTGGCGGGTGTACACCTCGAGTGGGCACTGCGCCGGAACCGTCCGCAACCCACAGCAGCCCGCGGATCCATCACGTCGAGAGAGCACAACGAGCGATGCCGAGCAGTCCCAGCGCCAAATCGGCCAAAGCCGCCGCCAAGTTATCCGGCTCCCATAAAGGGGGCGGCCGAGGACAACTTCCCAAGAAGAATCGTCAGATCCCCTGGCTGGCCATCGGCGCGGCCGTAGTCATCATCGCACTCATCGGTGCGCTCGCCTACAGCCTGGTACCCAAGTACCAGGAGAAGGCCAGCCTGGAGAAGTACACCCCCAGCGCAGAGCGCAAAGACCCCTCGGACTCGATCGAAGGCGTGGTCAAGAAGGAATACCCGGCCGGGCTGCACATCGGCCCCAACCAGCGGGTGGCCTACGACCAGAGCCCCGCGTTCGGCGGACCGCACGACGCCTCCTGGGCCACCTGCACCGGCGTCGTCTACGACAAGCCGATCCGGATGGAGAACGCGGTGCACTCGCTCGAGCACGGCGCGGTGTGGATCACCTACAACCCGGACAAGGTCGACGCCGCCGGTCTGGACTCGCTGAAGAGCAAGGTGCAGGGCAAGCCGTACTCGCTCATGTCGCCGTATCCCGGTTTGGACACCCCGGTGTCGCTGCAGTCCTGGGGGCATCAGCTCAAGCTGGACAGCGCGCAGGACAAGCGCGTCGGCCAGTTCATCACGGCACTGCGCCTGAACAACTACACGTACCCGGAGGTCGGCGCGGACTGCTCGACCATCGCGTTCGACACCGACAATCCGCCGCCGTTCGACCCGACGCCGCCCGGACCGGACGCGGTGCCGATGGATGGCAAGGGATTGCAGCCGGATCCGTCGGAGATGCCCGGTGGATTGCCGGGCGTGCCCGGCGTTCCCGGACTGCCGGGTCTGCCCGGCGCGCCGGTGCCCGGAGCGCCGCGACCGGGGCAGCCTGTGCCCGGTCAACCTGCGCCCGGTCAGCCCGCTCCCGCGCCGGGGGCCGGGAGCTAGTGGCCGCCGATGTCGAGCCGGACTCCACCGAGTCCGGCCTCGGTGCGCAGGTCCGTCGCCAGCGCACCGCACTGCTCGTCCTCGGCCTGATCGGCGCCATCCTGATCGGCGTCGCGCTCGGCACATTGATTCGACTGCCGCTCGACGGCTCGTCCGAACCGGACCCCGGCACCGTCGACGTCGGCTTCAACCAGGACATGTCGGCCCACCACGCGCAGGCCGTCGAGATGGCCGGCGTCGTGCTGGTCCGCTCCACCGACACCGACGTGCGCCGCCTCGCCTACGACATCATGACCACCCAGCAGAACCAGGTCGGTCGCATGCAGGGCTGGCTCCAGCTGTGGGGCGAGCCCGCGCAGAGTATCGACGGTTACATGGGCTGGATGCACGAGCAGCCGACCGGTCACGGACACAACGGCACCACTGCGGCCGCGACCGGCCCCATGCCCACCATGCCCGGCATGGCCACCCCCGCCGACCTCGCCGCCCTCCGCCAAGCCACCGGCCCCGAGCTCGACACCCGCTTCCTGCAACTCATGCTGCGCCATCACCAGGGCGGTCTGCCGATGATCCAGTACGCCGCCGCGCACGCCGAAACCACCGCCGTACGCACCCTCGCCGAGACCATGGACAAAACCCAGCGCGGCGAAGCCCAACTCATCACCACCATGCTCACCGCCCGCGGCGCCACTCCCCTCCCGCAAAGCTGANGGTGGTGGCGGGCGTAGCCGGCGAAGGCGGTTTGGGCTTGGAGGGCGGCTTCTATCGGGGATTCGTCGGTGGGGGGTCGGGAGACCAGGTGGAGGTCGAACGGGTAGGTGCGTTCGAAAGTGGACAGTAGGTCGGTGACCAGGGTATTTCGTTGGTGGACAATGTGATACGTGTCGATCCCGCCGGACGGCTCCCGTTGGGCGAGGCGGGCCATCGTGGCGGCGGCGTAGTCGACAGGGACAAGGTTCAGCGATGCGGTGGTGGCGCCGGGGACCCGGACCGGGAGTCGCTGCGCGGGTGCGCTATCGGACATGCCGAACCTGGACATGCCGCTCTCCAAGGCCTCGGCGACGAGAGTGAGTGTGTGCAGCGGGAGTTCGGCGTGGCGGGGCAGGTCGGTGACCAGGATGCTCGGGCGGAACACCACGACCGGTCTGGCCTGTTGCGCCGCCCACGCGCGGACCATGACCTCGGCCTCGTATTTGGTTCGCTCGTAATGATTTTCGAAACCGCAGGTGTCATCGAGCAGTTCTTCCGGCATCGTCCCGTGTCGTCTGGCTCCCGCGACGGCGATGCTGCTGACGTGATAGAGCAGCGGGGACCGCGCGCCCGCCTCGGCCAGTTCCAGGACGTGGCGGGTACCGGTGACATTGGTCCGGCGCAATTGGTCGAGCGCTGCGCCGATCGTGGTGTCCCCCGCACAGTGCCAGATCACGTCCAGCTCGTCGGCCAGCTCCTGGAAACGCTGCTCCGGCAACCCGAATCGGGGTTCGGCCAGGTCCGCTCGCACCACCCGGATTCGCTCGGCGAGGTGGTCGAGGATGTCGGGACCGGCACCGGTCAACCGCAGGAACCCGCCGATCCGGTTCAGCACGGAGACCGGTTCGGCGCGCGCGAGCACGGTCAGTGCGGCGTGCTCCCGCAGCAACTCCCGCACGAGGTGCACACCGAGAAATCCGGTGGCACCGGTGACGGCGATCGTCGGTGTGCCCATCTGCTCAGCTCCCTGTCCTGCTCGGTTTCGCCGCGGCGAGTACGACGCGGCTCAGTTGGGCGAGCGACCCGCCCCGTGCGACATCCATGACCGAAAGCTCGCACCCCAATTGGTGCCGGATCGCCGCAAGCAGTTCCGCGGCCATCAGCGAGTCCAGTCCGAGCTGATCCAGCTGCCGGTGCGGATCGATCCGGTCCGGCGTGGTCTGCATGACGTGGGCGACCAGCCCGATCATGGCCTGTTGGACCAGCTCCTGAGCTTCCTCCGGCGTGGCCGCCGCCAGTTCCCGGAGGAATTCGCTCTTGCCCTGTCCCATCCCGTGGATGGCCGGCGGCCGCACGCGCGCGAAACGCGGCGTCAACAGGCCGGGAAGCAGGGTCGTCATCCGATCCCAGTCGATTCTGGCGACGGACACACCGTTGCGTTCGGAGCCGAGCAGCTGCTCGAGACCGGTCATCGCCTCCTCGGCGGTGATCGCCAACATCCCGAATCCGGACAACCGGTCGGCCAGGCCGGTGCGAGCGACATGGCCGACATCGCCGATGGCGCCCCACGCGACCGCTTGCCCGGTCAGTCCGTTGCGCAACCGATGTCGTGCGAAGGCCTCCATGAACAGGTTGCCCGCAACGTAATTCGCCTGCCCGAGCTGCCCGGCCATGGCAGCGACGGACGAGAACAGCACGAAGAAGTCCAGCGGGCGTTCCTCGACGAGTTCGGCCAAGGTCAGCGCACCCTGCATCTTGGGGGCCAACGCAGTGGCGAATCGGGTGTCGTCGAGTTCGGCGAGTGGCGCGTCGTCGAGCCGCATCGCGGCATGCACCAGACCGCGCACCGGGTGTCCCGTCGCATCGATGGCTGCGAATACCGCTCGCATGGCGTCCAGGTCTGTGACATCGGCGGCATAGGCGGTGACCGTGACCCCGCGGGTGGCGAACTCGTCGATGAGCTTCGCCGCTTCCGGCGCCGCCGGCCCGCTGCGACTCGTCAGCGCTAGCTGACGCGCGCCGCGATCGGCGAGCCAGCGCGCCGTCGCCGCACCGAGGCCACTCGATCCGCCGGTGACCAGGTAGGTCGCGTCCGGATCGAGCCGCACCGGCGCCGGCATGCGTTCCACCGGGACCTCGGCCTCGAATGACACGACCACCTTGCCGATGTGCCGCGAATGCTGCAGCAGCCGGAAGGCTTCACCGATCCGGGCTGCGGGGTAGACCGTGTGCGGCAGCGGCGGGTACGCCTGCGACGAGATCTGTTCGGCGACGGTCCGGAACTCGACCTGGCCGAGAACCGGATGGTCGCTGTCCATGGTGCTCAGGTCGACGCAGAAGACGCTGATGTTGCGCTGCAAGGCGCGCAGCAACAGCGGACTGTTCTCGATGATGTCCCGCTTGCCCAGTTCCACGAACCGGCCGTGCGGGCGCAACAGTTCGAGGCTGCGGTGCAGGGCCTCCCCTGCAAGGGAATTGAGCACCACATCCACCCCACGCCCGCCGGTGGCGGCCTCGACCTCGGCGACGAAAGCCATACTGCGGGAATCGAAGACGTGCTGGACGCCCAGCGACCGGAGGAACTCACGTTTGATCGCCGACCCGGCGGTGGCGATGACCGTCACGCCGAGTTGCTCGGCGTACCGGACGGCGGCCAACCCGACGCCACCCGCCCCGCCGTGCACCAGCAGCACCTCACCCGGCACCAGCCTGGCCAGCGTTTCCAGGGCGTAGTACACGGTGGACGCGGCCACCGGGAGGGTCGCGGCTCCGGTGAAGGACATGCCGTCGGGAATCCGGCCGACGTTCTCAGCGGCAGTCACCACCTGGGCCGCCAGCGCGGCGGGGGCCAGACCGTACACGCGGTCCCCCGGCCGGAGGTCGCGCACCTGCGCACCGACCTCGGCGATCACCCCGGCACACTCGAAACCGAGTCCCTGCGCGGCGAAGGTGCCATCGATCGCTTCGGGCGGCAGCATGCCGACCGCCTGCAGCACGTCGCGGTAGTTGAGTGCCGCGGCCCGGACCGCAATGACCACCTCCTGCGGACCTGCCTGCTTCGGAACTGAGGGCTGCCAAGAGAATTCACACGACAGACCGGGATTGTGCAGTGCGAGCCGGTAGGGCTGCGGATTGTCCGCGGCAACCATGGTCAGCTCGGGTACGGCCGCAACCACCCGAGGCACGAATCTGCCTGCGGGAGTGAGCACTACCTCGTCCTCGTCGGTGGGGGTGAGCAGCTCGCGGGCCAGCAGGTCGGCGGTTTCGGTCAGTTCCGAGCCGCGTGCGAGTGACACCCGGGTGAGTCCCAGCGCGGGCTGCTCGTTGGCCAGCGACCGGGCGGCGCCCCACACCGCAGCGTCTTCGGGAACCTCCGCCCGCTCCGGCGCGGGCATCGCGCCGGTCGGCCGGGTGACCAGGCAGCACCGGGTCTGCACGGTGGACGGCAGGTCCCCGAGGCCCGCGGCGACGGCGCGCAGGACGGCGACGCGCCGCAGTGTCCGATGGGTCGTCGCGACCGGGCCGGGTTGTTCATTCGACGTCGCGGCCGAAAGCAGGAAAACCACCCGCACCGAATCGTTCTCGGCGACGGCAGGCAACCATCCATCGATCAGCTCACTCGCCGCGATCGTGTGCACCGAGCTGCTGCCCGCCTCGTGCAATCGCTCGGCCAGCGATGCGGCGAACTCGAGTTCGGTGTCGTCCTCGGCGAGCAGGATCCACCGGCTACCCAGCGGAGCCGGTGGCAGGGCCGCGCCGAGCGCTGTCTCGGCAGTCCTGGTGGCGAGGATGACCGAGGACGAGCTGCGCAGCGGTTCCTGTTCGCTGCCCAGCTGCCGCACGTCGGCGAAGCCGCAGCGACGCAGCAACGCCGGCCACTGCTCGCGCGACAGCAGCGGCGAATGCGTCCGCAGTGCGGTGTCGGTGAAGCCCCAGAAACTGTCCAGCACGCCGAACGGCAGCGCCAAGGGCTGTGGGTCGTGCCGTTCGCTGGCCAGCAGCAGTCCACCCGCCGCGAGCAGGCGGCCGAGCGACCGCATCGAGCACGCCAGGTCGGCGGCCGTGTGCAGCGCGTTCGACGCGACGATGAGATCGAAGGCGCAGTCGGAGAAGCCGTGCGCGGCCAGTTCCTCGTCGAGGTCGAGTTGCTGGTACTCGACGAAGTCGTAGGCGGCGAAGCGCTTCTGCGCCTTGGTGAAGAAGGACGTGCTCGCGTCGGTGAACAGGTAATGCGTTCGCTCCGGTGGCAGCAACGGCAGAAGGGCCGCGGTGGTGGCACCGGTCCCGGCGCCGACCTCGAGCACCCGCAGCGGGCGATCCTCTGGCCAGCCCAGCACGATCTCGCTCAGCGCTGCGCGCAGTATCTCGTTGTGGTACCGGGTATCCGGGCTGACGTCGTAGTACTGCTCGAGCAACGACCCGCCGTCGAGGACGATTTCTTGCATCGGGTCCGCGCGGCCGCACAAGAATTCCGGAAGGCGCCGCGCGGCATAGGTACCGAGTGCCGCCGCGGGCGCGCACTCGGGGACCTCCGCCAGCCAACAGCGCAGCAGCGGCTCCGGTGCGGCCACACCGGTCCAGCGCCAGCGCTTTTCGCCCATCGGCTCGGCCAGGCCGTACGCACAGGCCATCGTCAGCAGCAGGTCGAACAGTCCCGCGTATTTCGGCAGCATTCCTGCCGCCAGCGCGTCTTCTTCGGCGAATGCCGTAGGCGTGGGCAGCAATTGGGTCAGGGCCGCGACAGCGTGATGGGTGAGGGTTTCGGTTGTCCTCATCAGGTTCGTGGGTGTTTCCAGCAGTGTCTCGGCGGATTGCAGCCGTTGCTCGGTGGCCGCTGCGAGTTCGCCCGCGACCGGCATGGGCGTACCCGTCATGGGCGCCTCTTCGTACGGCGCCGCCCGCAGCACACACACGTGCTGGTCCACCGGATCGCCGAGCGCCGCGTCGAACCGGCGCAACCACACGTCCCGCAGTTCCATCGCGACGGCGCCGTCCACATCGGTGATCGTGATGTCCCAGCGCACATAGTCCTGGTGTCTGACGCGCGATCGGACCAGGATGCACCCGCTGGCCGGCGGCTGGAACCAGCGATGGGTGATCCCCACGGCGTGCGGCAGGAAGACGTGGCGAGCGGCGGCGAGCAGCGGGGCGCCCGCTTGCAGCGCACCGTCCAGCAGCGCCGGGTGCACCTCGTAGCCGGACTGCGCCGCGTCGAGACGGTAAGCGGCCAGCACGTGGTCTTGGCCGACTGTCAGCTCCTCCAGCACTCGGAACGCCGGACCGTAGTCGAGACCGACAGCCGCGGTAGCGGCGTAATGCTCTGCGCCACTGACCTTTTCGGTCAAGGTCGCGCGCTCGCCGGCGATGTCGATGGGTGCGGGTTGCGGATGCCACAGGCGCCGGACCCGGCCGGTGGCATTGGCCTGCCACTCCGACATGCCCTCGACCCGGCTGGCGATCCGGACGGCGCCACTGGTTTCCGACAGTGACACCTGCAGGCTGACCGGCGGGCCATCGTCGTCCTGGGCGAGCACCAGCGCGTGGGTGATCTGCAGATCGGTGACCTCGACCGCCGCGTCGTGCACGCGGCGGCCCGCGGCCAGGGCCATCTCCAGGAAGGCGCTCGCGGGCATGACGACGGCACCGCCGACCCGATGGTCGGTCAGCCACGGCACCCGGGTGGGTTCGACGACATCGCGCCAGGTGGGCTCGAGCACGGTGAGACGTTCGCCGAGCAGCGGATGGTCGATCGTGCCGTCGCCGCCGTTGCGGAAGCTCGACTCCGGGCTGCCCTGCCAATGCCGTTCGCGCTGCCACGGATAGCGCGGCAGATCCACCACCAGGCCGGTATCAGGGAAGTAGCGCGCCGAGTCGAGTGCGGCACCGGCCTCCAGCAACCGCTCGACGGTGGCGTCGACCGCCCGCGCACCCTCGGCGGATCGAAGCAGGGTGGGCACCACGGCGGTGGGTGGCTCGGCGGCCGCGGTCAGCCGCCGCAGATAGCCGCGCAGTACCGGATGCGGGCCGATCTCGACGAAGATGTCGAATCCCCGCGTGATCAGCTCCTCGACGGCCTGGGCGAACAACACGGGTTCGCGCACGTTGCGCCACCAGTATTCGGCGCCGAGTTCGGTGCCGGGAATTTCGGTTCCCGTCACCGTGGATATCAACGGGATCCGCGTTGCGCCGGGGGCGAGGTCGGCCAGGCCTGCGCGCACGGTGTCCTGCAGGTCGTCCATGGCCTTGCTGTGGAACGGGTAATCCAGTTCGAGTTCACGAAAGAAGATCTCGCGGGCGGCAAGCCGGGTGCCCAGTTCGGTGACCGCAGCACTGTCACCGCTGACCGTGACGTCCTTGCGCGAGTTGATGCCGGCGAGCTCCACGTCAGGCAGTCCGTCCAACTCGTGCGCGATCTCCGCCGCCGACAGGCCGACCGCGGCCATCCGCCCGCGCCCCGCCGTTTTGGCCTGGGCGGCACTGCGTTCGGCGATGACCAGGCACGCCGCGTCCAGATCGAGCGCGCCCGCCAGATAGGCCGCCGCGACCTCACCCACACTGTGACCCACCACGGCCGCGGGCACGATGCCCTTGTCGCGCAGCATTTCGGCGAGGCCGAGCTGCACGGCGAACAACGCGGGCTGAGCGACCTCGGTCGCGGACATCCTGGACCGTTCGAGCGGCGCGCACAGTTCGTCGGCGACGGACCAGCCGAGGCACGGCCGCAGCCGGGCGTCCACTGCCGCGATGACCGCACCGAACACCGGGTCGGCCAGCAGGTCGGCCGCCATGCCCGCCCACTGGGAACCGTTGCCGGAGAAGACGAAAGCGACCTGGCCGCGCGCCGTCTCGGACGCGCGCTGGTTGATGTCCACCGTGCCCTCGGCGATCGCGCGCAGCCGGGCCGCGGCGGACGGGCCGTCGGTGGCGAGTACCGCTACCCGATCCCAATGGCGGGTGCGCCGCCGAGTGAGGGTGTAGCAAGCGTCGTAGAACTGTTCCGCCGTCGTATCGGCCAGTTGCGCGCCGAGCAGTCGGGCGGCTTCGGTGACCGCGTCCGCCGAGCGCCCCGAGACCACGATGGGCAACGGCCGGCCCGCCAGCCGCACGGCCAGTGGGCGCTGTGGCGCTTCGGCGAGCACCGCGTGCGCGTTCGCCCCGCCGAAGCCGAAGGAGTTGACGCCGACCACGGCGGGTCCGGCGCTGTCCAGCGGTGTGTTCTCGCGGACCGGAGCCAGGCGCAGTCCGTCGAAATCGATCGCCGGATTGAGCGGCGTGGCGTGCAGCGACGCCGGGATCACTCGATGGCGCAGCACCAGAATGGCTTTCAGCAGTCCCGCCATGCCCGAGGCAGCTTCCAGGTGTCCGAGGTTGGTCTTGACCGAACCGATCGGCAGGGCGGGCCCGGCGGACCGGGGCATGCCGAGCGCACGACCGAGCGCGGCGCACTCGACCGGATCGCCCGCCGGTGTGCCGGTACCGTGCGCTTCGACGTAGCCGACCTGGTGCGGCTCGACCCCGGCCATGGCGTACACCTTGTGCAGCAAGGCTTCCTGCGCGGTGGCGCTGGGCAGCGCGAGGCCAGGAGTGCGACCGTCGCAGTTGACCCCGGTGCCCCGGATCACCGCGTGCACTCGGTCGCCGTCGGCGATGGCGTCGGCCAACCGTTTCAAGACCACGAGGCCGCCGCCCTCGGCGCGCACATACCCGTCGGCATCGGCCGAGAACGCCCGGCACCGGCCGGTCGGCGACAGCATCGAGGCCTGCGCGAAGCCGACGGTGGTGAACGGGCTGAGCAGGACGCTCATGCCGCCCGCGAGCATGACCCGCCCCTCACCGAACCGCAGGGCTTGGCAGGCTTGGTGCAGCGCCACCATCGCCGAGGAACACGCCGTGTCGATGGCCATGCTCGGCCCACGGAAGTCGAAGAAGTGCGAGATACGGTTCGCCGCGATCGACAGCGCGAGCCCGGAATTGGTGTAGGCGTCGATGTTTCGCCAGTCGTTCTGCTGGGTGGCGTAACCGATCTCCGAAATACCGATGAAGACACCGGTATCCGAACCGGACAGCTCGCGCATATCGACAGCGGCGTCGTCGAGCGCCTCCATCGCCAGCTCCAGCAGGATCCGCTGCTGCGGGTCCATCCGGCCGGCTTCGCGCGGTGAGATGCCGAAGAACCGCGCGTCGAACGCCGCGATGTCCACCCCGGTCAGCATGCCCGCCGCAGCGGTGTAGCTCTTGCCTGGCCTGCGACCACCGGGCGTGACGATCCGGCCTGCGTCGAACCGATCTGCCGGAATCTCGGTGACGACATCGCGTCCGGCGGACAGCATTGCCCACAAACCGTCGAGGTCGGCGATGCCACCCGGCAGTCGCAGGCCCACGCCGACGACCGCGATGTCCTCGCCGTGCTTGGACGCGCCGAACCCCGACATACGTTCTCCTTCTCCGGCCCCCGGAAGGCGGGGCAGTGGTCATCTCGACGATCGGTGGCGACCCCTGAACAGCCGACACCTGGACAGCGACGGTTCAGCGGGTCGAATCTGCATCTGACAACAAGCCGGGCACGGTGGCGGCAACGATCGACGCCACTGCGCGGGCGAATCCGAATACCGCGAGGCCGTTGAGCTGTGTCATCGACGGCTACCGAGCGCCTCGGCAGTCGTCGTCACGTGCGATATCGAGAGAACGGAGCGGTGCGGTGGAGCCGCGTTGCCCCCTGTGGCCTCGCTTCAGCTCTGGAAGAGCTCGACCGCGAATCTACCGATCGGAATCATCGGGCGCAAGCCCCCGGATTCGCCAATTGCATAGTGTCGCAACCTATTTCACTGCCTGACAGGCAAGGCACCCGCATACTGCTATTCGTTGCCGAAGCACGCTCGGATGGGAACCGATAACGGCTCGAAGCTGAGCAATCGACCGACTCGCCGGGTAGCCGGTTATGCCGCGGCGATCAGCTCTGCCGCTGCTTCCGCGCATACAGCCACAGCAGTAGTGCCGTGCTGGTGAACGGGATGACGCCGAATGCCAAGCCGATGACTGCCATGTCGGGGTCGTCGAGGTCTATGTAGTCCCATTTGCCGGCGAGGAACTGTGTGGTCACTTGGAAGGTGGTGTGAAATCCTATGCAGGCCCACACGTTTCCGGTGGTGGCGCGCAGTGCGCCCTGCACAGCGGAGAATGCAAAGAAGAACAGGGCTCGGTCGAGGGAGCCTGCCGCGCCGATCAGGACTCCCCATGCGGTGAACAGTGCCGCTTGGCCGAGGACGGTGGCGGCGGTGGGCCAGCGTTCGCGGAGGTTGGCGAAGAAATATCCGCGGAAGATGAGTTCTTCGGGAAAGGCCTCGTACAGCAGTACCAGTGCGAGCAGTGCGAGGATCGCCGACAAGGTCTGCGGCACCGGCGCACGCACGGTGAGTTCGGCCCAGCCGAGCGAGATCATCACGGCCGCGGACAAAAGAGCGGGAATACCCCAGCATGCGGCACCGAAAAGGAAAGGGCGCCAACCGCGTCCGATCGACGACAATCCCAGCCCGGACCACGGCCGGCGATCGAGGAACCGGCGCGTCGCATAGATCAACGGCACCGTACCCAGCGTCGCACCGACCGCAGCCGCCACATGACGGCCTCGGCCGTACTCCGCGCCGAACACCAGGTCCGCCCCGCGATACAGCACCAGCCACCAGACCGTCACCGCGACGAAAACTATGACCGACCTGACCACCAACGCAGGGCGACCATCCTCGGAGCTCGCGAAAAAAGCCACGTCACGACCGTATCCCGCACTTCAGGCGGTGCACATCCTACGAAATGGTGACTCCCGAACTCGCGATTCCATTACCACTGCGGACGCGCGGTAAAGCCGTCGTGCGTCGTTCAGGCGCAGCTGAATTGGAAGGCGGCGGTCTGCGTGGCGTCCGGAATAACGTCCACCTTGACCGAGGTCGTGCTTTTCGGTTCGCAACCCGAAACCGAGGTGAACTGGGCCAGATAGCAACCAGGTGCGAGGTTAGTGGCGGCGGTGCCGTCGGGCCCGGTGGTCAAGGTGGTGAGGATCGGGCCCGCGGCGCAGGTGGTGACACCGATTTGCGCGCCCGCGACAGCGGCCGGTTCGGCACCGGTGGTCGCCGCCTGCACCCGCAACACGCCCTGCCCGGCAGGCGCTGGGTCGGCTCCGGCGATTCCCGCACCCTGCGCGATCGCCAGCAAACCCACGCCGAAAACGGACATGCCGATCAATCTGCGCATTCGAATCTCCCTCTGCACGAACAAATGTGGGCGGTCATCCGCACTCGGCAAATATAGGTCGGCCGACCGTCCGCCCGGTACAGGACACGCGATGCCACGGTCAGCGCCTTTTTTTCATTCGACCGGGCGCACGCTTGCCGTAACCTTCGAGGAAGCCGAAGGGGGCTGACGGAGGCGAGACGATGACTTATCCGCCGGGCGGGCAACCGCCGCAGGAACCGCAGTATCCGCAGCAGCCCGAGGAGCCCACCTCCTATCCGCCACCGCCGGGTGACCCACGGGCCGGCTATCCGCCGCCGGCCGGCGCTCAGCCGTCCCGGAAGAGCAAGATCGGCCTGATCGTCGCACTGGTGGCGGTGGTACTGCTCGCCCTCGGTGGCGCGGTGGTGCTGGGCGCCGTGCTGACGGCGCAGGGCAAGGGCCCGCTCGCCTCCGATGACAAGCGGATCGAGGTGGCCATCCACGACTTCTACGACACGCTGGAGTCCGAGGGCTTCCGGGCGGCCGCGGCCAAGGCGTGCGCGGCGGACCGGGCCGAGTTCGACGCGCTGCCCGAGGAGCAGAAGCAGGAGTTCGAGTCGGCGACGGTCGCGGTGAACATCGATAAGATCGAAAATGTCGCGATCGACGGTGCGGTCGCGACCGCGCACATTCTCGGCACACTCACCCTGGAGGTGCCGGGTCAGGCCCCCGACACCGATACGAGCACCACCGAGCACCTGAAGAAGGAAGACGGTAAGTGGAAGGTCTGCTCCGCGAGCTCGCCCAAGAATTGACCCCGCGCCGCGCCGATGAGTGACGGCGGCATGGGCGAACGGACCGCAGGCACCTCGTGCTGCGGCCCGTCCAGGCGAACCGTGCTCGGCGCCATCGGCCTTGCCACCCTCCTACCCTTCACGCGCCCGAGTTCGGCTCGGGCCCAACCGCATCCGCTGATCGCCACCGACCTGGAGGTCGTCACGATCACCGACCGCTCGGTGATCATCACCTGGACAACGGTGACGCCCGATGCCGCCGGACGACTGACACCGGTGGACGCCGACGCGGAAGTTCTTCTGACACCCGCTGATTCGGCTCGCGCCCCGGTTCCCGTGCACGCCGACCCGCGGCCGACACCGTTCCACTACGCCGAAATCGACGGCCTCGAACCCGGCCGCACCTACCGTTTCGAGGCGTGGTCCCACGGCGTGCGCGCGATCCCCGCGCTCTCCTTGACCACTCTCAGCCCCGGAACTCCCGAATCCACCGGCGAATTCACCACATTGGTGCCGCCGCCCGGCCGACCACTGCAAACCCTCGCCCTCGCCAACGACGTGCACTACGGCGAGGAGGTCAGTGGCCTGCTGGTCGCCAACGTGCCGCCCGGCGTCCGTCAGGACATCCCGCCGTATCCCGAGGTGATGCTGGCCGCCCTGCTCGACGATCTGCGCCGGCCGGACCGCGGCGCCGAGCGGCTACTGATCGCGGGCGACCTCACCAACGAGGCCTCGCCGAAAGATTCGCGCGCCGTGCGTGCCCATCTCGACAGCTGGGGTGCACTCGGTACCGACTACTTCGTCGTGCGCGGCAACCACGATCGCCCCCACATCGGCCCGGCTTACGCGAGCTGCCTGCCCGCACCCGCCGACCACCACGACTGCTGGGCCGAGGCGTTCCTCCCGCGCCAGCAGCTGATCGAGCACGAGACCGGCGGCCTGCGCCTGCTCGGCCTGGACACCAGCGAACTCGACGGCTCCGGCGGCACCATCGACCGACCACAATTCGACCTGCTCGCCGAGCGACTGCGCGCCGACCCCGACCGCCCCACCCTGGTCTTCGGCCACCACCCGGTCACCGTCGAATCGGGTTTCACCAATCTGGCGGGACCGGGATTCGTCCTCAATGGCCGCGATAGCGCCGAACTCCAAGCCCTGTACACCCGCTCCCCCGGCGTTTTCCTGCACCACAGCGGACATACCCACCGAAATCGCCGCACCCGCCCCGACACCGCCTGCGCCGTGGAATTCCTGGAAGTGGCCGCGGTGAAGGAATATCCGGGCGGTTACAGCCTGCTCCGCCTGTACGAGGGCGGTTACATGCTCAACTTCTACAAAACCCGCACGGACGCGGCGCGCCGCTGGAGCGCGACCACCAGGTCCGAATACTTCGGCCTACTCCCGGATTACACGCTCGGCACCACCGCCGACCGTAATCACGTTGTCCTGCGGGATTTCTCGGGCCTGCGCTGACCGGCTGGAAATTCCGGAAACGCCGCTGCCGGACCGATATCATCCGCGCACGTCGGACGCGGTATGTTGCTTAGGTAAGCCTCATCAACATGAGGGATTCCAGCGGAAGGACCGAAGCGATGCCTGTCGGATGGAAAACGATCTCCGGAGTACTGGCCGTCACGGTAGCGGCGCTCGGCCTGCAGGCATGCTCGAATTCGTCGGATGACACTCAAGAGATCACGGTCTACAACGCACAGCACGAATCGCTCACCAAGGAATGGGTAGCGGCATTCACTAAAGAGACCGGTATCAAGGTCACGCTCCGGCAGGGCGGTGACACCGCGCTGGGCAACCAACTCGTCGCCGAAGGCGCCGCCTCGCCCGCCGACGTATTCCTCACCGAGAATTCCCCCGCCATGGCACTGGTCGAGAACGCGGGTCTGTTCGCCGACGTGGACAAGGCGACGCTGGATCAGGTGCCCGCGCAGTTCCGCCCGTCCACCGGCAAATGGACCGGAGTCGCCGCGCGCTCAACGGTTTTCGTCTACAACAAGGACAAGGTGGCGGCCGACCAGCTGCCCGCCTCGCTGCTCGACCTCGCGCAGCCGCAATGGAAAGGGCGCTGGGGCGCGGGCGTTTCGGGCGCCGACTTCCAAGCCATCGTGGCCGCCCTGCTCGCGCTGAAGGGTGAGGACGCGACCCGTGCCTGGCTGAAGGGCATGAAGGAGAACGCGACGCCGTTCCCGAACAACGTGGCCACCATGAAGGCGGTCGACGCGGGCAACCCCGACGGCGGCGTGATCTACCACTACTACTGGTACCGCGACCAGGCCAAGACCAAGGAGAGCAGCAGCCACACCGCGCTGCACTACTTCAAGAAGCAGGACCCGGGCGCCTTCGTCAGCATCTCCGGTGGCGGCGTGCTGAAGTCGAGCAAGAAGCAGGAGCCGGCCCAGAAGTTCCTGGCGTTCATCACCGGTAAGGCGGGCCAGGAGGTGCTGCGCGACGGCGACTCGATGGAGTACCCGGTCGCCAGCGATGTGGCCGCCAACCCGGCGCTGCCGCCGCTGGCCGACCTGCAGGCGCCCCCGGTCGATCCGTCCAAGCTGGACGCCAAGAAGGTCACCGCGCTGATGACCGAGGCGGGCCTGCTCTAGCCGTGGCCGTCCGGACCGCTGTCGCCTCGTCCCAGGTCGGTCGACCCGGACCCTTCGTCACGACCGTCGCCCTGCTGCTGGTGGCGGCGACGTTCGTGCCGCTGGGCTACATCGTGTCCGAGATCTTCGCCACCGGACCGGGCCAGGCCGCGGACCTGGTGTTCCGCCCCAGAGTCGGTCAGCTGCTGCGTAATACGGTCGGCCTGGTGGTGTGCACCGTGCCGATCTGCGTGGTGCTCGGCGTCGGCCTCGCCTGGGTGGTCGAACGCACCGATGTGCCCGGAAAGGCATGGTGGGGGCCGATATTCGCGGCGCCGCTGGCGGTTCCCGCGTTCGTGAACAGCTACGCCTGGGTCAGCGCCTTCCCCACCATGCACGGTCTCTCGGCCGGGGTGGTCATCTCCACCATGTCGTACTTCCCGCTGGTGTATCTGCCCGCGGCGGCCACGCTGCGCCGCCTCGATCCCGCGGTGGAGGAGTCCGCGCGGGCGCTCGGGTCGGGGCCGGTGGCGGTGTTCGCGCGAATCGTATTGCCGCAGTTGCGGTTGGCCATTCTCGGCGGTGCACTGCTCATCGCCTTGCACCTGCTCGCCGAGTACGGCGCGTTCGTCATGGTCCGCTTCGACACCTTCACCACCGCGATCTTCGAGCAGTACCAGTCCAGCTTCGCCGGCCCCGCGGGCAGCATGCTCGCGGGTGTACTCGTGCTCTGCTGTCTGGTGCTGCTGGCGAGTGAGGCGGCGGTGCGCGGCCGCAGCCGCTACGCCAGGATCGGCAGCGGCGCACCGCGCGCAGCCGCACCGATCCGCCTCGGCGCGAGCACGATTCCGGTGCTGGCCGCGCTCGCCCTGGTGACCGCTGGTGCGCTGGGCGTTCCGCTGTGGACCATCGGACGCTGGCTGCGCATCGGCGGCGCTCAGGTATGGGACTTCACCGAGCTCGGCGAGGCGCTCGGGCAAACCATCGCGCTGGCCGCGGTGGCCGCGCTGCTCACCACGCTGTGCGCCTTCCCGGTCGCCTGGATCGCGGTGCGCTCCACCTCGGTGTTCGCCCGAATGGTGGAGGGCGCCAACTACATCACCAGTTCACTGCCGGGCATCGTCATCGCGCTCGCCATGGTGACGGTGACCATCCGCTGGGCTCCCCCGCTCTACCAGACGGCGACCATGGTGGTCGCCGCCTACGTGCTGCTGTTCCTGCCCCGTGCGCTGGTCAGCGTGCGGGCCGGGCTCGCGCAAGTGCCGATCGGGCTGGAAGAGGTGTCCCGGTCGCTCGGCAAGTCCGGTCCGGTCACCTTCGCCCGAATCACCCTGCGGCTCACCGCCCCCGCCGCGGCCGCCGCCGGTGCGCTGGTCTTCGTCGCCGTCGCGACCGAGCTGACCGCGACACTGCTGCTGGCGCCCAACGGAACTCGCACGCTGGCCATGCGATTCTGGTCGCTGTCCGGCGAATTGGATTACGCGGCCGCCGCGCCCTACGCCCTGATCATGATCGTCGCGGCGGTGCCGGTGACCTATCTGCTGTTCACCCAATCGCGGAAGGCGGCCGGAATATGAGTGAGCTCGTCGTTGCCGAGGTGTCGAAGACCTTCGGCCACCATCGGGTGCTCGGTGGGATCACCCTCGAGGTGCCGGACCGGACCTCGACCGCGGTGGTCGGCTCCTCCGGCTGCGGCAAGACCACGCTGCTGCGGGTGATCGCCGGGTTCGAGGCACCGGACGCGGGTTCGGTCGCGATCGGCTCGGAAACCGTTGCCCGCGATAGGTTCTCGGTACCGCCCCAACGGCGCAACATCGGGTATGTCGCGCAGGACGGCGCGCTGTTCCCGCATCTGACCGTCGGCCAGAACATCGCCTACGGACTGCGCGGCGGATTCTACGGCCGGCGCAACGGCAAGCACCGCGTCGACGAACTGCTCGACATGGTCTCGCTGGATCCGTCCTACGCCGAGCGCCGCCCGCATCAACTCTCCGGCGGGCAGCAGCAGCGCGTCGCCCTCGCTCGCGCCCTGGCCCGCAAGCCCGACGTGATGCTGCTGGACGAGCCGTTCAGCGCACTCGATGCCGGCCTGCGCGCCACCACCAGGCAGGCCGTCGCCGACACCCTGCGCGCGGCGGGCATGACCAGCATCCTGGTCACCCACGATCAGGAGGAGGCGCTGTGCTTCGCCGAGCAGGTCGCGGTGATGCGCGACGGCCGGTTCACCCAGGTCGGCGCGCCGGAAGAGGTCTACGCCGCGCCGAAGGACCTGTTCACCGCGCGCTTCCTCGGTGACTGCGTGCTGCTCGACGCGGTGGTGGACGGCGACGTGGCGAAGTGCGTGCTCGGCCGGATTCCCGTGCAGCATGGCGCGCCGACCGGTCAGGTCACCATCATGGTTCGCCCGGAACAGCTTGTCGCCCACGAAGTTTCGGCAGGTGAGCCGGACAGCGGGGTGGTACGGGATGTCGAATTCCGCGGTGCCGACGTGATGCTCACCATCGCACTGGACGGCCGCAGTGCCGCGGTGCGGGTGCGCCGGGCCAGTGTGGCGGCGCCTGCCGCAGGCCGGCGCGTACGGCTCGAGGTGCTCGGTTCGGCTGTGGCATATGCCGAACCGAGCGTTGCCGCCTGAGGCGACCCTCGAACCCCGATGGAGCGAGCGGCGGGAATTGAACCCGCGTAAACGGCTTTGCAGACCGTTGCCTCAACCACTCAGCCACGCCCGCCTCACGATTGAGTGTGCCGTGCGCGAACTCCCGGACACACCGTTGCGCTCAGCCTGATTCGAAGCAGCGGCCTGATTCGAAGCACTGGCCTGATTCGAAGCAGCGCGCCTGCACCGCCCTCGATTCCGAGCATGCGGCCTGATTCCGAGCACGCATGGAATGATCGGACCATGTCTCGGCCACGCCCGCTCCCGCTCGACCCGATCGAGGAGGCCCATCGCCAGTGGGTCGACCACGGCTGGGGGGACGTGGCCGACGGTATGGCCGCGGTGACCTCGCTGGTACGTGCCCAGCAAATCGTGATGGCCCGGGTGGACGAGGCGCTGAAACCAACCGGTTTGACCTTCTCCCGGTACGAACTGCTCATGCTGCTGAGCTTCAGCAAGACCGGCGCGCTGCCGATGGCCAAGGCCAGCGCCCGGCTGCAGGTGCACCCGACCAGCGTGACCAATACGGTGGACCGGCTGGAGGCGGCGAAGCTGGTCGAGCGGGTACCGCACCCCACCGACCGGCGCGCGACCTTGATCGAGATCACCGCCGCCGGAAGGGAATTGGTCGCGCAGGCGACCGAGGAACTCAACACGAAAGTGTTCGCGCTGCCCGGCCTCGCACCGGATCGGCTGCACACGCTGCTGCAGTTACTGGCGGAATTCCGACACGCCGCAGGCGACTTCGACACCGGCGGCGAGCAAGCCCGCTGGTCCACGAACCGACCCGAATGAGCCGGACGTACTGGACGGTTCAATACACCCCCTGATCGACCAGGCGGTAACGGTCCGGCATCCAACTAGCGAATTTTCCGCCCCGTCGCCTTGGCAGCGGGCGCAAAAGGGTTCACCATGTAAACCATGGTGCTGGTCTTGGGGGTATCGGCGGGCGCTGGTGGCGCGCGCGCGATGCTGACACATTCCGATCAGCCGCACCTCCCGCCGATCGACCGCTGCGAGGTGCCGCGGCGCGCCGGTGGCGGCGTCGAAGAACCCGTTTTCGAGGCCATCCGGCAGATGCGCGGCGCCGCCGACCGGCGCGACGAATTGGTCACCGGAACCGCGGTGACCTGCCGCTGCACCATGCATGCCGACGCCATCCGGACCCTCGTGGGCCGCAATCGCCTCACCATCGTCGACGAACCGCTTGCCCAACTGCGCTACCTGCGCTTCACCGGCCAGTTGCCGGACGAGGGCACGGTACTGCTCTACGACCTCGGCACATCCGGGCTGACCATCACGCACGCCGACTGCCGCAACGACACCATCCTGGCCGGTAAACGCAGCACGGTGCTGGGCGGCGACGGCTACGACGCGCTGCTGCGCTGGCAGCTCGCCCGCGGCGGCGTGCTCACCGACAAGCTGACCAGCCGCAGACATCGGGAGGCGCTGAGCAGCGAGCGGGTGGTCACCGCGATCGACCCCATCTCCGGCGACCGCGAGGTGGTCACCCGCAGTGACCTGGCCGAATTGTGCGCGGCGAGCATCCATCACTCGGCCTCGTTCGTGCGTCAGCTCATCGAGGAGAGCGGCGTACAGCCCGACGCGATGGTGCTGCTCGGCGGCTGCACGCGCAGCCCGAGCATCCGCGAGGAGCTCGCGGAGCTGATCGACCTGCCGATCATCTACGACCCGGAACCCGACTACGTCTCGGCCCGCGGCGCGGTGTTACTCGCCGCGGAGCGGCACAGCGGCGACGTGCGCATGCCGCGCGTGCGGGCGGGTGCGGCGCTGTCCGCGTCGCTGGCGCACGGTACGGTGGACCGCCGCAAGCTGATCGCCGCGGTCGCGGTGACCGCGGCGCTCGGCGCGACGATCGCGGGAATCCTTGCCATGGACAACTCTTCGGCCGAACCCACCCACGGTGTCCCGCCGACGCCGATGGACATCGTCGGACCGTCGTCGTCGAGCTTCGGCTAGGCCCGGCTAAGTGGATAACTATTCTGCCGGGCGAACACGGATCAGCGGTTGGTGAACTTCGCGGGACGCTTCTCGACGAAGGCGGTCATGCCTTCCTTCTGATCGTCGATGGCGAAGAGCGAGTGGAACACTCGTCGTTCGAAGCGCAGGCCCTCGGCGAGGGTGGTTTCGAAGGAACGGTTGACCGACTCCTTCGCGATCATGGTGACCGGCAGGGACATCGAGGCGATCGTCTCGGCGACCTCGAGCGCGGTGTCGAGCAGGTCGGCGGCGGGCACGATGCGCGACACCAGTCCGGCGCGCTCGGCCTCCTCCGCGTCCATATTGCGACCGGTGAGCACGAGATCCATCGCCTTGGCCTTGCCGACCGCGCGGGTGAGCCGCTGCGAGCCGCCGATGCCGGGGATGACGCCGAGTTTGATCTCCGGCTGCCCGAACTTCGCGGTGTCGGCCGCGATCAGGATGTCGCAGATCATGGCCAGTTCACAGCCGCCGCCGAGGGCGTATCCGGCCACCGCGGCGATGGTCGGCTTGCGGAACTGGGCGAGCCGGTCCCAGCGCGCGAAGTAGTCGTTGAGGAACATGTCCATATACGACTTCGGCTGCATTTCCTTGATGTCGGCGCCGGCCGCGAACGCGCGCTCCGAGCCGGTGATTACCACTGCTCCGACCTCGTCGTCGCGCTCCAGTTCGTCCAGCGCGGCGATGACGTCGTCGAGGACCTGGGCATTGAGTGCGTTGAGCGCCTTCGGGCGGTTCAGCGTGATCCAGCCGACCCGGCCTTTGCGCTCCAGCAGAATCGTCTCGAAGTCGGGCCCGCCCGTCGCCCGACCGCCGCCCCCCATCGAATCGCTACGCGATGCATCCATCGTTAGGCACCTTCTAGTTCGAATGGTCAGGAATATCGGTGACGATACAGGAGGCGGGTTTTCCGCCCCTCCCACAGCGTCCAGGTTTTCATTTGAAGTTGTTGCCGCACAAGGCAATCCACTATCCGGGCGAGCGCGGATCGCTGATCAATTCTTGATAGACCCGCAGCCCCTCGGCGATCTTCCCGGCCGCGTGCTCGAGCTGCTCGGGCGGCAGGTACTTGCCGAACGCGGCCGCGTCGAGCAGCTGGTCACGGACCTGTTCGAGGTTCATCCTGGCCCAGTCTTGGCGGGAAAGTGGAGACACGGCCCGAACAATACCTCGAGTCGAACGCATGTTCGAGACGTGTCAACCTTCGCGTCGGAGTCGGTGCGATGCGGCCTCAGGCGTCCGTGTTCGGGCCGATGCTGCGTTCCCGGATCTCGGTGACGATGGCCGAGAAGTCACGGCCGCCGGACGACTCGTTGAACCGGTTGTAGATCTCCGCGGCGAGCAGACCGAGCTGACCGTCGATGCCGTTCTCGCGCAACGCGTTCGCGGCCAGACCGAGATCCTTGTTCATCAGGGCGGTGGCGAAACCCGGCTGGTAGTCGTTGTTGGCCGGGCTGGCCGGCACCGGGCCCGGGACCGGGCAGTAGCTGGTCAGCGCCCAGCTCTGGCCGGACGCGGTGGAGACGACGTCGAAGAAGGACTGGTGCGTCAGGCCGAGCTTCTCGCCGAGCACCAGGGCTTCGGACAGGCCGATCATCGAGATGCCGAGCAGCATGTTGTTGCAGATCTTGGCGGCCTGGCCGACGCCGGAGCCGCCGCAGTGCACCACCTTGCCGCCCATCACCTCGAGCACCGGCAGTGCGTCGGCGAAGTCCTCGGCCCCGCCGCCGACCATGAAGGTCAGCGTGCCCGCCGCCGCGCCCGCGACCCCGCCGGACACCGGGGCGTCCAGTGCGCGATGGCCCGCGCCGATGGCGAGCACCGCGGCCGACTTCGCGTCGGCGACGTCGATGGTGGAGCAGTCGATGAACAGGGTGCCGGGCTTGGCGGCAGGCAGCAGTTCGGCGTACACGTCGAGGACGAGTTTTCCGTTGGGCAGCATGGTGATCACCACACCGGCGTCCGCCGCCTCCGCCGCCGTACCCACCACGGTGGCGCCGTCCTTGACGGCCTGCTCCTGCGCCGCGGGCACGGGATCATAGGCCAGCACTTCATATCCGGCTTTGACGAGGTTCGCCGCCATCGGCGCACCCATGTGGCCGAGTCCGAGGAATCCGATCTTTTCAGTCATTGCTCACCAAACCCAGTTCCTGATCGCCCAATTCGGCGAAGTATGCGTCGACCTGTGCGGTGGTGACGTCGGCGAGCGTCGCCGGCGACCACTGCGGGTTGCGGTCCTTGTCGATCACCTGCGCGCGGATGCCCTCCACCAGATCGGCCGAGGACAACGCCGCGATGGAGACCCGGTACTCCTCGTTCAGCACCGTCTCCAGGTTCGGCGCGGACCGCGCCGAACGCAACGATCGCAGTGTGACCTTCAGCGCGACCGGCGATTTCGTGAGGATGTCGGCGGCGGCCTTGGCCGCTTCCGGTGCGTCGTACGCTTGCAGGCGGGCCACGATCTCCTCGACGGTGTCGGCGCTGTAGCAGGCGTCGATCCAGTCCTGCTGGGCGAGCAGGCCGGAAGCCGGTGCGGCCGAGGCGAACTTGGCGATCGCGATCTCGGCCGTCTCGGTGCGCAGCGTATCCAGCAGCGCCGGAAGGTGTTCGGAGGTGATGTAGTAGTCGGCGAAGCCGGCCGCGATGGCGTCGCCCGCGTTCATCCGGGCCGTGGTGAGCGCGACGTGCGTGCCGAGCTCGCCGGGCGTGCGCGAAAGCAGATACGTGCCACCGACATCCGGGATGAAACCGATACCGACCTCCGGCATGCCGATCTTGGACCGCTCGGTGACGATCCGGTGACTGCCGTGGCCGGACAGGCCGACGCCGCCGCCCATGACGATGCCGTCCATCACCACCACATAGGGCTTCGGGTAGCGGCCGATCAGTGCGTTGAGCACGTACTCGTCGCGCCAGAAACGCCCGGTCGGCGAATCCGCGCCCGCCGCACCGCCGGTCGCGTCGGTGTGGATGGCCACGATGTCGCCGCCCGCGCACAGGCCGCGCTCCCCCGCACCGGTGACGACCACGGTGCGGACCGCGTCGTCGGCGGCCCAGGCGTGCAGCGCCTCGCTGATCGCCAGCGCCATCGAATGATTCAGCGCGTTGATGGCCTTGGGCCGGTTCAGGGTGATGAGCCCGAGCCCATCGCGCTTTTCGAGCAGAACTTCCGGTTCGCTGGTCATGCCGCTCCTACCACCGCGCGGGCGACGACCACCCGCATGATTTCGTTGGTGCCTT
This sequence comes from Nocardia suismassiliense, assembly GCF_900269665.1. Classification (GTDB taxonomy): domain Bacteria; phylum Actinomycetota; class Actinomycetes; order Mycobacteriales; family Mycobacteriaceae; genus Nocardia; species Nocardia suismassiliense. Next base: position 1,740,251 of record NZ_LT985361.1, on the reverse strand, counting down.
CGAGGATCTGGTGTACCCGCAGATCCCGGACGATCTTCTCCAGGCCGTATTCGGCCAGGTAACCGTAGCCGCCGTGCAGTTGCAGCGCCTTGTTGGCGACCTCGAAGCCCGCGTCGGTGGCGAATCGTTTTGCCATGGCGCACAACTCGACCTTGTCCGGCGCGTCGACGTCGAGTGCCGCCGCGGCCCGCCACAGCAAGGTGCGGGCGGCCTCCAATTCGGTCCGCATATCGGCGAGCTGGAACCGCAACGCATCGTTCTTCAGCAGCGGTGCGCCGAACGCGCTGCGCTGCGCCAGATACGGCACCGTCTTGTCCAGTGCCGCCTGCGCGCCGCCGACCGAGCAGGCGGCGATGTTCAGCCGTCCGCCGTTGAGGCCGTTCATCGCGATGCGGAAGCCGTCGCCCTCGGCACCGAGCAGGTTGGCCGCCGGAACCCTGGCGTCTTCGAAGATCACCTGCCGGGTGGGCTGGGCGTGCCAGCCCATCTTTCGCTCGTTGGCGCCGAAGGAGAGGCCCGGCGTATCGGCGGGCACGATGAACGCCGAAATACCGCGCGCGCCCGCGCTTCCGGTGCGGGCCATGACCACGTACACGTCGGTGGCGCCCGCGCCGGAGATGAATTGTTTTGCGCCGTTGAAGATGTAGTCGTCGCCGTCGCGGACGGCCTTGGTGCTCAAGGCCGCCGCGTCCGAGCCGACGCCGGGCTCGGTCAGCGCGTAGCTCGCCAGCAGTTCCATCGACGTCAGCCGCGGCAGCCAGCGATGGCGCTGGGCGTCGTCGCCGTAGCTGTCGATCATCCAGGTCGCCATGTTGTGGATCGAGATGTAGGCCGCGATGGCCGGGCACCCGGTGGCGAGCTGCTCGAAGATGCGCACGGCGTCGAGCCTGCGCAGACCCGAGCCGCCTACGTCCTCCTGAACGTAGATGCCGCCGAGGCCGAGCGGGCCCGCCTTGCGCAGCACATCGACCGGAAAGTGTTTCTGCTCATCCCATTCCAGCGCGTTCGGCGCGAGGAACTCGTCGGCGAAGCCACGGGCGGTATCGCTGATCGCTTTCTCGTCGTCGTCGAGGATGAACATTCGTCAGTCCATCGTCGGGATGACAAACGCATTGCTTTCCTTCATGCCGGAAGGCCAGCGCTGCGTGACGGTCTTGGTCTTGGTGTAGAAGCGGAACGAGTCCGGGCCGTGCTGGTTCAGATCGCCGAAGCCCGAGCGCTTCCAGCCGCCGAAGGTGTAGTATGCGATCGGCACCGGGATCGGGACATTGATGCCGACCATGCCCACCTGCACGCGAGCGGCGAAGTCGCGGGCGGTGTCGCCGTCGCGGGTGAAAATCGCGACGCCGTTGCCGTATTCGTGCTCGTTGGCCAGGCGCAGGCCTTCCTCGTAGTCCTTGGCCCGGACCACGGTCAGCACCGGACCGAAGATCTCTTCCTTGTAGATCCGCATCTCGGGAGTGACTTTGTCGAAAAGTGTTGCGCCGACGAAGTATCCGTCCTCGGCGCCCTCGACGGTCACGCCGCGGCCGTCGACCACCAGCTCGGCCCCCTCATCGATGCCGATCTGGACGTAGTTGTGCACCCGGTCCACGCCGTCCTTGCCGACGAGCGGGCCGTAGTCGGCGCCGGGATCGTCGGAGCGGCCGATGTTGAGCTTGTGTACCCGCTCGGTGAGCTTGGCCAGCAGGCGATCCGCGGTCTCCTCGCCGACCGGCACGGCCACCGAGATGGCCATGCAGCGCTCGCCCGCGGAACCGTAACCGGCGCCGATCAACTGGTCGGCGACGTCGTCGAGGTCGGCGTCCGGCATGACGATCGCGTGGTTCTTGGCACCGCCGAAGCACTGGGCGCGCTTGCCGTTCGCGGTCGCGGTCTCGTAGATGTACTGCGCGATCGGGGTGGAGCCGACGAAGCCGACGGCCTTGATCCTCGGGTCGTGCAGCAGCGCGTCGACGGCCACCTTGTCGCCGTGCACCACGTTGAACACCCCGGGCGGCAGGCCGGCCTCGAGGAACAGCTCGGCCAGCCGCAGCGGCACCGAGGGGTCGCGCTCGGAGGGCTTGAGCACGAACGCGTTTCCGGTGGCCAGCGCCGGGCCCGCCTTCCACAGCGGGATCATGGCCGGGAAGTTGAACGGGGTGATGCCCGCGACGACGCCGAGCGGCTGACGCATCGAGTAGACGTCGATGCCGGTGCCCGCGCTCTCGGTGTACTCACCCTTGAGCAGGTGTGGCGCGCCGACGGCGAACTCGATCACCTCGAGGCCGCGCTGGATATCGCCCTTCGCGTCGGCGATGGTCTTGCCGTGCTCCGAGGAGAGCAGTGCGGCGAGCGAATCCATCTCGTCCTGCACCAGCGTCAGGAACCGCATCAGCACCCGCGCCCGCTTCTGCGGGTTGAACGCGGCCCACACCGGCTGCGCCGCTTCGGCGTTCGCGATGACGGCCTGCACCTCGGCCGTGCTCGCCAGCGGCACCCGTGCCTGCACCTGGCCGAGATTCGGGTCGAAGACGTCACCGAAGTTGCCGGAGGTACCCGCGACGTGTTGCCCGCCGATGAAGTGAGTGAGTTCGCGAACCATGCCAGTCCTGTTCTGGTAGCCGACCGTGACACCGCAGCGCGGTATGCGGTCATCCTATAGTTGGACGTCCATGTATCTAGCGAGTGTGATTCATCCCACGTTGTGCGGAAGTAGCCCCAGCTCCTTGGAGTACTCGTTCTACCAGGGGTTTCAGTGCGTGAGGTGAGAAAACTCGAGGAGCGGATCCAGCTGGCCGGTCTAGTCCGACGACTTCGGCGACCTGGTGAGTACGTACGAGCCGACGCCGAGAGCAACAGCCCCGATCGCGAGCACAGCGACCGCTACGGTGAGGACGCTGTCGGTCCACTGCGTCACCGCCTGACCGGTCGCCAGGGCGACCGCGAGACCGCCGCCGATCACGAGCACCGTCGAACGCTGCTGCGCGAACAATACGAAGCAGACGGCAGCCACCAGCACGCTGAGCAAGAACGCCCACGGCCGATGGTCCGAATCGACGACGATCGCGCCGACCAGTGCGATCCCGACCGCGATCGCGTACCCCAGCCAGGTTTCGACGAACGCGCCGATCCTGCTGAGCGCGAACCATATTCCGCCGACCACGAGCATGCCGAAGCCCACCCAGAGGTCGCCGACGCCGAACATCTCATCGAGCGCCACCGGGATGGCCGACGCGCTGAAGATGCCGCAGGCGAGCATGCCGATCACCGACGGAACAGCGATATAACCGAGCACGGCAGCGACCAGTCCGGCGAGCGCCGCCCACGACCCCGCGTCGGCGGAGCCGTCGTCCAGCGCGGTGCCCACCGCCCCCGTCACCGACCCAGCGGCGAGCGCCAGCAAAGCCCCGGCGAGCCGAATCCGCGAGCCGTGCGGATCCCTGTCGAACAATTTCGACGGCCCACCGACCACGGCAATCGCGCCCAGGACGAGCCCGACCGATACCGCGATCAGCAGGGCCACTTGCGCACCGCGCGCGAGATCGTCCCACGACGCCCCGATCACCAGTGCGATGCCGCAGAACACCAACCCGGCACCGATGTACGCCGCGATCTCCGCGAGGATCTTCCCGCGCGGCCGCGGCTCGTGCGCGGCCAGCGCGCCCATCACTGCCTCGAACTGCGCCTCGGTCAGCACACCCTGCTCGACCAGCTTCCGCACAGCCAACCTCTGGTGTGTCGCCATCGCCCCATTATGTCCGGCCCTCGCCCCACCCACCGGAGATCGTCGATTCGACGCGTGGCCTGGTCAGGATTCGGGGCCGAGCTCCACCACGGTGCCGGGATGCGCGAGCGAGGCCACGGTGATGTGGCCACCCTTTGCCTGGTCGATGATCTGACCTTGCCAGGCCACGAAGCAGGAGGCGATCTCGCTGTTGTAGGCGCGGGTGAGGATGGGTGCCAGCACCTTGGCGAGTTCGCCCTCGGCGGCGATCAGCTGATCGCGGTAGGGGCCGTAGTACGGCAGGATTGCTTGCAGGACAACCGCTTCCACGCCTTGCACCTGGGTGATGAACGGGTCGATCGCCGGCTGGTACCGCGCGAGGACCGGGGCGACCTCGGCGAGCACCGGGCCCGCCAGCTGCAAGATCGGCTGGTAGACCGAGCCGAGCGCGAAGGCTTCCGAGGAGAACGGGCCCGCCAGCGGAGCCAGTCCGATCAGCGAGGCGAGACCACCCTGCTGCTTCGGCGCGGGCCAGCCGAGCGGGCACGCGGGCTGTGCCGGGAGCGGGGCGGCCGCGAACGGGTTCGCACCGCCCGCGCCGCCGAGCGGAACGGAACTGTTCGGCGCACCACCCAGCGGGACCGAGCTGTTCGGCGCGCCCAGCGGGACAGAGCCGTTCGGCGCACCGGCATTCGCAGCGCCCGTATTCGCAGCGCCCGCACCAGGATTGATGGCGACGACGGCGGGCGCACCGCCCGCTCCGAGCGGCACCGACGCGGCGGGTGCCGGCCCGCCGGGAGCTGGTGCGGCCGGCGCACCCGGCGCGGGTGCCTGCGGCGCCGAGCTCCCCGCCGGAGCCGAGGGCGCGGCGGATCGCGCGGCAGCGGCCGGTTGTTCCTGGGTGATCACCACGCTGGTGACCTCGTCATCCTGGTTGACCGTCAGCGCGGTGACCGCGACGGCGCTGCCGATGACCGTCAGCGCGGCCACCGCGCGGAGGGCACCGGCGAGCGCAGGCCGGGTCGTCGTGCGAGAACTCATCGGACCGTACTCCTTCTGATGTCTATTTGACCGGTGCCGCAGGCGAATTCGGTGCGGCCGCGGCGGGTTCGAACACGCCCTCCAGGTGCCAGACGCCGGTGAACCCGTTGAACGGGCCGCCGACGATGAGGCTGGTCCACTGCAGGGTGAACTTGCGGGTCTTCGCGTCGTAGGTGCCGGTGGCCGAGGGACCCTGGGCGGCATCGGCGGTGGGTTTGTCGAACCATTGCTTGGCGACCCAGTCCCACACCTTCTGCACCTGTTCGGCGCCCGCCACCTGGGCGTCCTGCTTCTCCGGCGGCTTCGGCGCGCCCTGATTGAACTCCTGGTCGTTCCAGGAGGCGGCCCAGGCGGACACGTCGGCGGTCAGCTTGCCGCCGTCGTTCGTCACCGTCGGCGGCGGCACCCGGCGCTGGGTCTGCGGGTCCACCGGGTTGGTGGAGATGCCGAACTCGACGGCGAAGAACTTGGTCGGCTTGGTGATCGACGCGGACAGCGAATTCCCCTGTGCGAAACCGGGCTTCGGTTCGCTCTGGTATCCGCCGATGCGCAGGCCGCCGGCCGTGCCCGGTTCGAGCAAGGTGGTCGACCCGCCCTGCGCAGGGGAATCGCCATTGGGCATGTAGGGGCCCTTCTCCGGCGTGCCGCCCGGCTGCACCATCCGGAACCAGGTTCCGGCGACGCTGTCACCGGACACCGAACCCGGTGTGAAGCGCAGCAATCCGACCAGCGGCTCGGGCCCACTCGACGTCGGCGCGTCATCGCTGCCGGAACAGCCGGACACCACCAACGCCAGTGCGGCCAGCACCGTCGCGGCGATCATCTTGCGTGCGCGCATACCGGATCCCCTCCTAGGTTCAGGCGGCCTAGTGGCTCGCGTTCTCATTTCCGGGCACCACCAATGGGATTCGGTCGCAGTGCCGCGCGCTTGGCCGGCACGCGCCCCGGCAGCCGAATGCCCTCCACCGCGGCGGCGAGCGCGAAAATGCCCGGCACCAGATAGCAGAAACCCAGCCCACGGAACGCGCCGAAACCGAGCGGGCGGGTCGAGTCGTTCAGCGCGACAACGGCGTCGAAGTTTCGGACGTTGTCGTTCATCGCGCCGATGAGGGCGGCGAAGCGCGAAGTCATTGGCTGCCACCGGGTTTCGAGGGTGGTGATGCCGGTGAGGTCGGCCTCCGGGTGGGCCGTCCGGACGTCCGCGGTGTATCGGCTGTTGAGCTCGCCGTCGGCCGCGACAAGAGTGACGAAGTAGCCCTGCAACTTTCGGACCTCGTCGTGGGTGAGGATCGGGCCCAGGTCGTTGAGCAGCGGTTGCGCCGCGGGCGAGGCCGGGAACAGGCCGCCGAGTAGCGGCACCGCGATCAGCCCGAGGGCGGCGAGCGCCGCGGTCGAGCGCCAGACCAGCGCCTGCTTACCCTGCTGCGCGCGACGGAAGCCGAACACCCCGGCGCCGACGAGAATCGCGCCGGGCAACGCGAGCAGCCACGGCAAGGTGCCGAAAGGTGGTACTGCGGCGAGCTTTTCGTAGTTGTGCCGATTGTCGTCTATCGCGCCGATCATCCCGGACATGTGGTAAAGGATCTCCGGGTAGTCGCGGACGAACTGGTCGACGCGCGCATAGCTGCCCGGCTGCTGTCCGCGCTGCTGGAGCGTGATGACGTTCGTCCGGGCGTCGTCGAGCACCTGCAGGTCGTGGCGGTAGCCGTCGATGCTCGACCGCGTCATGTAGGGCTCGAACGCGTCGATCATCGCCTCCCCCTTGACCGCTCGCGGAAACATGCCGGTGCCGATCGGGGCGAGGACCAGCAGCGCGCCGAGCACGATGAGCAGCACGAACGGCCAGCGCCGCAACGGCCGCGGCGGTGCGGCCTCGGGATTCGAGACGAACGCCGAATAGGCGGGCAGCCCCGACACGGTGGTCACTGCCGTTGCCGACGGACGATCCGGTCCGCGTTGAAGAACACCCCGGCCGCCGCGACCGCGACCACGAACAGCGTCGGCACCACCCACGCCGGAGCGTGCTGTCCGCGCGGGACCTCGACGGTCTTCGAGGCGAGCACCGGATCGGTGCGCGCGGGTTGTGCCTGGGCCACCGGCACCGCGGCGTCGACCGGAGGCTGAGCTCCGGCAGCAGGAGCAGCCGGCGCTCCGGCAACAGGTGGAGCAGCCGCCGCAGGAGCACCGGGCGCCGGTGCCGCAGGAGCAGCCCCAGGAGCACCGGGCGCAGCGGCGATCGGTGCGGCCGCCGGTGCCGCCTGCGGCACACTGCCGCCGCGATACTGACCGGCCAGATGCCACAACCCGGTGAAGTTGTTGAACGGACCGCCGACGATCTGACTCGTCCACTCGATCACGAAATTGCCCGCGCCATCGATGGTGCCGCGCACCGGACTGGTCTTGCCCGGCAGCCCGCCGCCCGGTTTCGGCGCACCCTGGTTGAACACCTGGTTGTTCCAGGTGACCCCGAGACTGCTCAGATCACCGGAGAGTTGCCCACCATCGGAGAACAACTGCGGCACCGCGGTACCACCGCCGGTCTGCGGGTCGGTGGGGTTGGTCGCGGTGGCGAAATCTACGCCGTAGAAGCGGACCGGCGTGGTGACCCGGCCGGACTGAGCATTGCCCGCACCGTCGAACGCCACGGCGGGCTGCGGCTGATAACTCCCGCTGACCAGGCCGCCGTCGCTGCCCGCGGACAGCGTGGTCACCGTCTGGTCGCTGCAGGCCGAGTCGCTGTTGGCCAGGTAGGGACCGCCCGCGTCGCCGGTCGGCAGGATCATCCGGAAGAAGCTGCCGGTTACCGCGCCGCCCGAGCAGACGCCGGGGGCCAGCGCGAACAGACCGTTGAGCGGTGCGGGTTCGGCGTGTGCGTACGGCGCGGCCACTATCGACAGGCCGAGGGCGGCTACCGCGGCGGTGCGCCGATAAGAGTTCCGTCCCATGGATCGTCCTTTTGGTGGATTTGTGCAGATGGATTTCGGATTTAGGGCATCGCGTCCCATCGGAACTCGGCGCGCGGCCCGCTGTCGCCCTTTGCATTCACGGTGAGCGCAACCCCGCAGCCAACTTTGTCGAATCGACCGGCCGGGTGGCACCTGGCGCTGTGATGGGCATCACCGTAGGATTAGTTTGACGTCCTAGTATCGGGCGCCAACTGGACTCGCCGGAGGACTCCCGTGGCCGACAGCAGCGCGCTTCATACGCCGAGCAACCCCGTCCGTTTCGTGACCGCCGCCGCGCTGTTCGACGGGCACGACGCGGCGATCAACATCATGCGGCGCATCCTGCAGGCGCAGGGCGCGGAGGTGATTCACCTCGGTCACAACCGCGCCGTCAGCGAAGTGGTGGACGCGGTGCTCACCGAGGACGCGCAAGGCGTGGCGATCAGTTCGTATCAGGGCGGTCATGTCGAATACTTCGAATATCTCGCCGACGCGCTGAAAAAGGCCGGGGCGGAACACGTCCGGATATTCGGTGGTGGCGGCGGCGTGATCGTCGCCGAGGAAATCGCGCGGCTCGCCGAATGCGGCGTCACGATTTTCTCCCCCGAGGACGGACAGCGACTCGGCTTGCCCGGCATGATCAATCAGCTGATCCGCGCCTGCGATATCGACCTCGCCACCGAACCACCGGTACTGGACGCGGTGCTGGCCGGCGAGCGCGCCGCCCTGGCCCGCGCTATCACCTGTATCCAGCAGGACACCCTGACCGACAGCGACCGGCAGACCTTGACCCAGGCCGCCGCCGCGCGCACCGTGCCGGTACTCGGCATCACCGGTACGGGTGGCTCCGGAAAGTCCTCGCTCACCGATGAATTGGTGCGCAGGCTCCGGTCGGACCAGCAGGACAAGCTGCGCGTCGCGATTCTCGCGGTCGATCCGACCCGGCGCCGCGGCGGCGGTGCGCTGCTCGGCGACCGCATCCGGATGAACGCCCTCGACGGCGACCACATCTTCTTCCGTTCGCTGGCCACCAGGGGCGGGCGCGAACTGCCGGACAATATCGGCCTGATCGTGACCGCCTGCAAGGCAGCGGGATACGACCTGGTGATCTTGGAGACGCCGGGCATCGGCCAGGGTGACGCCGCGGTGACCGACTACGTCGACGTGTCCATGTATGTGATGACTCCGGAGTTCGGCGCCGCCTCCCAGCTCGAAAAGATCGACATGCTGGATTTCGCGGATGTGGTAGCGATCAACAAGTTCGAGCGCCGTGGCGCGGCCGACGCGTTGCGGGACGTGTCCCGCCAGCTCATTCGCAATCGCGCGGATTTCAGCGCGGCACCGGAGGATATGCCGGTATTCGGCACCAGCGCGGCGACTTTCAACGACGACGGTGTCACGGCGCTGTACCAGCACCTGGCCGGGCTGCTGGCCGAACGCGGCCTGCGGCTGGAGCAAGGGGCGCTGCCCCGGGTGAACACCCGCGTGTCCACCCGGTTCGCGCAGATCATCCCGCCCGCCCGGGTGCGCTACCTGGCCGAGATCGCCGAGACGGTTCGCGACTACCATGCGAACACCGCCGCGCAAGTCGTTGCGGCACAGCGGGTTCAACGTATCGAACAGGTCGCCGCCGAACTGCCCGACGATCAGGCCGTCGCCGACTTGGCCGCGACCGCGCGTGCCGAGCTGACCGCCGACAACGCCGCGCTGCTCGCCGAGTGGCCCGCGCTCGCCGAGTCCTACCGCGGCGACGAGCAGGTGGTGCGGGTGCGCGACCGCGAGATCCGTACCCCGCTGCGCCGGGAGACTTTGTCCGGCAACTCGATTCCGCGGGTCGCATTGCCTCGGTTCACCGATCACGGTGAGCTGCTGCGTTTCCTGCGTGCGGAGAACCTGCCCGGTCGCTTCCCGTTCACCGCAGGCGTCTTCCCGTTCAAGCGGGACAACGAGGACCCGGCCAGGATGTTCGCCGGTGAAGGCGACCCGTTCCGCACCAACCGGCGCTTCAAGGTGCTCAGCGAGCATGCCGACGCGAAAAGGCTGTCCACCGCGTTCGACTCGGTCACCCTCTACGGCCACGATCCCGCCGAACGCCCCGACATCTACGGCAAGGTCGGCACCTCCGGCGTCTCGATCGCGTCGCTCGACGACATGCAGGCGCTGTACGACGGTTTCGACCTGACCGCGCCGACGACCTCGGTGTCGATGACCATCAACGGGCCCGCCCCCACCATCCTGGCCTACTTCCTCAATACCGCGATAGACCAAGCGCTGGAACGCTTCTCGGCCGCCGAGGGACGCCGGCCGACCGCCGACGAGGCCGCCGATATCCGGGCGAAGACCTTGGCGACGGTGCGCGGCACGGTGCAGGCCGACATCCTCAAAGAGGATCAGGGCCAGAACACCTGCATCTTCTCCACCGAGTTCAGCCTGCGCATGATGGCCGATATCCAGGAATGGTTCGTGCGCAACGGTGTTCGCAATTTCTACTCGGTCTCCATCTCCGGATATCACATCGCCGAAGCAGGCGCGAACCCGATCAGCCAGCTCGCCTTCACCCTCGCCAACGGATTCACCTATGTGGAGGCGTATCTCGCGCGCGGGATGAAGATCGATGACTTCGCGCCGAACCTGTCGTTCTTCTTCTCCAACGGCATGGATCCCGAGTACTCGGTGATCGGCCGGGTCGCCCGCCGCATCTGGGCCATCGCCATGCGTGATCGGTACGGCGCCAACGATCGTTCGCAGAAGCTGAAGTACCACATCCAGACCTCCGGCCGTTCGCTGCACGCACAGGAGATGAGCTTCAACGACATTCGCACCACCCTGCAGGCGCTGATCGCCATCTACGACAACTGCAACAGCCTGCACACCAACGCCTACGACGAGGCGGTGACCACCCCCACCGAGGAGTCGGTGCGCCGCGCGCTGGCCATTCAGCTGATCATCAACCGCGAGTGGGGCGTCGCGGTGAACGAAAACCCGCTGCAGGGCAGTTTTCTCATCGATGAGCTCACCGACCTGGTGGAAGAGGCGGTGCTCTCGGAGTTCGACCGGATCAGCGAGCGCGGCGGCGTGCTCGGCGCGATGGAAACCGGCTATCAGCGCGGCAAGATCCAGGACGAGTCCATGCGGTACGAGCACCGCAAGCACGACGGCTCGCTGCCCATCATCGGCGTCAACACCTTCCGCAACCCGCACGGCGAGCCGAAACACGACATCGAGCTGGCCCGCGGCACCGAGGCCGAGAAGCAGTCCCAGCTGAACCGGGTCCGCGAATTCCAGCACCGGCACCGCGACCCCGCGCACGCCGCCCTGGCCCGCCTGGAAGCCGTCGCCCGCACCGACGACAACATCTTCGAGGTACTCATGGACGCCGCCCGCGTCTGCACCCTGCAGCAGATCACCGACACGTTTTTCACCGTCGGCGGCCAATACCGCCGCAACGTCTGAGCTGGGTGCCCAGGAGTCGCCCGCATTGAACGGCGACGTACAGCAAAGCCGCCCCGCACGTACGGATCCCGCTGAATTCGGGTCCGGCACGGCGGCAGCGTGTGACAATCGCCGGGTCAGGGCCATCGGTGCGGTTGGGACGACGGATATGAGTCTTCCGGGTATTCGGATCATCGACGCGCATATCCACCAGTGGGATCCGTTCACTACACCGCGCGTCTTCAGTTCGACGGCGCGGTTGCTGCGGATATTGCCGGTACCGATCGATCTCGCCAAACGTCTCGCGCCACGTCGGAATCGCGAATTCATCGGGGATCCGACCGCTTTCGCCCGGCCATATCTGCCCGCGGATTATCGCGCGGATGCCGGTACCGAGCCGATCGACGCGGTCGTGCATATCGAGGTGGCCTGGACCGGGAAGGGCGCGCTGGCCGAAGCCGAGGAGACGGCGTGGGTGGCTCGGCTGCCATTCGGCGGCGACAATCCCGAGCTCGGTGCGATTCTCGGGTGTGCCGATCCCGCGGCACCCGACTTCGCGGCCCTGCTCGACGCGCACCTCGCCGCCGCACCCCTGGTGCGCGGCATGCGCGCGCACGTGGCACACCATCCCGACCCGGATGTGCTGCCCTATGCCCCGCACGCGGGCGCGCTCACCACCAAGGAGTTCCTGAACGGCTTCGGGCTGCTGGCCGAGCGCGATCTCTGCTTCGAGGCCTGGGTGTACTCGCATGCGCTGCCGGATGTGACGGCGCTGGCCGCGCGGTTCCCCGAGGTGCAGATCGTGCTCAACCACCTCGCCACTCCCGCAGGGCTTTTCGGGCCGGTCGGCAAGCACACTGGAGCGAACCCGAGTGTGCGGCGGGCACTGTTCCTGCGCTGGCGCGACGACCTGTCCGCGCTCGCCGAACAGCCGAATGTGGTTGCGAAGGTGAGCGGGCTGATGATGCCGGTCCTCGGACATCCGGTGCCGCCCCGCGGCACGACCACCCCGGTTCCGGTGCTGGTGGACCGTATTCACCCGCTGATAGAGCACGCGCTCGACACATTCGGCGCGGACCGGCTGATCTGGGGCTCGAATTTCCCGGTGGACAAACCGATTACCACCATCGCCGACAGCATCGAAGCGGTCGCCACCGCGGTCACCGGGCACGGTGGCGGTCAGCCGGAGCTGGAACACATCTTCCGGAATACCGCGCGGCGCGTCTATCGCATCAATGCCCCGGCCGCGTAACGCACCTTGCTGAACTCGACAGCCTGACCGACCTGCAGTAAAAAGCCTTATCCCGCATCAGGAATCAGGTTCGCAGGCAGATACTGCGTACCGAGCAAGGCGCCGAGACGGCAGACATGGTCGATGATGTGGTTGCCGTCGATGTTCATCGTGCCGGTGCGCCACGCGGTGAGCAGTTCGATGAAACCGCCGATGCCGACGAGGGTGCTCATCCGGAACTCGAGCTCGTCGGCGTCCAGGCGCAGGTATGGACTTGATGTGGCGACGAGCAGGTCGGTGGCGTCGGTGAGCATGGTTTTGCGGCGCTGCTCGAGCACGGCGCTGCCGGCGTGGTCGGCCAAGAGGATGCGGGCGCGTCCGTTGTCGTCGGATTGCAGGCGCACCGCGCGGGTCACGGCCGCGCGCAGGATGTCCAGTGGGGGTTGCGCGCCGTGTTCGGTGACGATCGCGGCCAGGTCGGCGAAGACCTCGGTGCATACGGCGTCCCAGGCAACGCCGAGCAAGGCGTCGCGGTCGGCGAAATGCTCGTAAAAGTAGCGGTCGTTGAGTGCGGTGCGCTGGCAGACGCCGCGCATTGTCACGGCCGCCCAACCGTTTTCGAGCCAGATGTCGAGGGCCGCATCGATCAGCCGCGCGCGTCGTTCGGCGCTCCGCTGCTCGGCGGTGCGCCCACCCCAGGTCCGGGCCGGTACGCGCAGGGTCATGGTTGACAAACTACCGGACCGCGCGCCTAATTGGTGGCACGTGCGGCCAATTGGCTTCGTGGCACATGGAGGTGGCATGACCGAGCGAATCGTGACGCAGAACCCTGTCGGTATGAGGGAACCGAGCACCGGCGAGGCGGGGTCATGAACGGCACCGGGATCGACCATGAGGTGATCATCGTGGGGGCGGGATTCTCCGGAATCGGCGCCGCGATCAAGTTGCAGGAGGCCGGATTCGACGACTTCCTCATCGTCGACGAGGCCGACGGCGTCGGCGGCACCTGGCACTGGAACACCTATCCCGGTATCGCCGTGGACATTCCGTCGTTCAGCTATCAGTTCTCCTTCGAGCAGCGCGCCAGCTGGTCCCGGACCTACGCGCCGGGGCGGGAGCTGAAGGCGTATGCCGAATCGTGCGTGGACAAGTACCAGCTGCGACCACGAATCCGGTTCGATACCACCATCACCGAGGCCGAGTTCGACGAGGACGGCTGCCGCTGGCGGCTGCACACCGCGAGCGGTGACGAGCTGACCGCGCGCTTCGTCATCAGCGCCACCGGCGTGCTGACCCGGCCCAAACTGCCCGAGATCCCGGGAGTCGACGACTTCGCCGGCGTCACCATGCACACCTCGCGCTGGGACCACCAGCAAGACCTGCGCGGCAAGCGAGTCGCGATCATCGGCACGGGAGCGTCTGCGGTACAGGTGATTCCGGAGACCGCGCCGGAGGTCGAGCAGCTCGTCGTATTCCAGCGCACGCCCATCTGGTGTCTGCCTCGACTGGATCTGCCGCTGCCCAAACCGGTGCAGTGGGCACTGCGGGTGCCCGGCGCCCGGTCGCTGACCCGATTGATCAGCCAGACCTATGTGGAGATCACCTTCCCGATCGCCGCGCACTATCACACGAAGTTGCCGACGGCCGCGCTCGGCGAACGCGCGGGCCTCACCCACCTCTGCAACCAGGTGCACGATCCGGCGATCCGCGAAAAGCTCACGCCGCGTTACGCATTGGGCTGCAAGCGACCGAGCTTCTCGAACGACTATCTGGCCACGTTCAACCGCGACAATGTGGTGCTGGAGACCGACCCGATCGAACAGATCACCAGCACCGGCGTGCGCACGGCCAGCGGCACCGACTACCCGGTCGACGTACTGATTCTGGCGACCGGCTTCAAGGTGATGGAATCCGGCAACATGCCGACTTACGACCTGCGCGGCATCGGCGGGCTGGACCTGGAGAAGTGGTGGGACGAGAACCGGCTGCAGGCCTATGAGGGCGTGAGCGTGCCCGGCTTCCCGAACTTCTTCTCCATCATCGGACCGTACGGCTACAACGGCTCGTCCTACTTCGCGCTGATCGAGAACCAGACCAGGCACATCCTGCGCTGCCTGCGGCACGCCCGCGCGGGCAACGCGACGATCGTCGAGGTCACCCGCGAGGCCAACGACCGCTTCTTCCAGGAGATGCTCGACCGGCGCGGTGGACAGGTGTTCTGGCAGGACAGCTGCGCGGTGTCCAACAGCTACTACTTCGACAAGCACGGCGATGTGCCGTTGCGGCCGTCGACCACGGTCGAGGCTGCCTGGCGCAGTGGGCATTTCGACCTGTCCGATTACCGGTTCGCGACGTCGGCGTAGCGGCCGGAGAATTGTCGGTGCCCGTCGCTACGATCGCGCGCATGAAAGCCACCGGCACCTTCTCCGTCACCTCGTTCGTCCCGACCGAGGTGGTCCCCGATCCGCCCATCGGCACCGCGCTGCCGGTCGGCGTCGCGCATATCGTGAAGGAATTCGAAGGCGAGATCACCGGCCGCGCGGCAACCCTGTTCACTGCGGCCTTCGATCAGGACAGCGGGACCGGAACCTACGTGGCGATGGAGTCGTTCGAGGGTGCGCTGAACGGCAACGCAGGCAGCTTCAACTTCGCCCATTCGGCGACGACCTCGGGCACCGACCGGACCGCCGAGTTCTTCACCATCGTCCCCACCAGCGGCACCGGCGCCCTGGCGGGCATCACCGGCACCGGCGGCCTGAGCGTGGACGCGGACGGCAGGCACCACATCTGGTTCGACTACGAGCTCGGCTGAGCTCCGCCGAGGAAGGTCGCCGCCAGTTGCCGGGTGAGGGTTTCCCGCGCGGTGGCCAAGGATGGGCCGTACCAGGTGAGGCTGCGGCCCTCGACCAGCGCCACCGGGATGCCCGGGAACGCGTCGGGGCCATCGGCTCTGGTGAAGACGTACGGCTCGTCGGGTAGCACGGCGAGCTCGATGCCGGTGGACAACTCGTCCTCGGTGAGGCGAGGGTAGCGGTCCGGGCGGTCGGCGTGCACCAGGCGCAGCCCGAGGCGGGCCGCCAGATCGCCGGTGAAAGTGTTGCGGCCCACCGCCATCCACGGATTGCGCCAGATGGGGATCACCGCATTGCGCGGTGGGGTGGGCGGCGGTGGCGCCCAGACGGATTCGGCCGTGGTGAGCCAAGGCGGGACATCGACACCGAGGGCACCGGTGAACAGGCGCGCCAGCGAGGTGAGTGCCTCGTCCACGGTTTCGATTCTGGTCACCCACACCGGAATTCCGGCCGTGCGCAGTCGGCCGACATCGATCTGCCGGTTCTCTTCCATATTGCACAGCACCAGATCAGGTGCGAGTTCGATGATGCGGCGTACATTCGGGTTCTTGGTACCGCGTACCCGTTCGACGGCGAGATCGGCTGGGTGCGTGCACCATTCGGTCGCGGCGAGCAGAATCTCCGGACAGGAAACCGCGACGGCCTCGGTCAACGAGGGCACCAGCGACACTACCCGCCGGGGCGGGCGGGCAATTTCCACCGCAGTGCCTAGATCGTCGGTAAGCGTTGCCGCCCTTGTCCTTCCGGCGCCGGTCGACTCGCCGCTCACGAAGGGCCACCCAGCACCAGAAGCGACATTCGCCGCGCACTCACGTCAACACCCGCCGAGCCAGCACTCGCAGTTCCTCCGGCGACACCGCGGGGATCATGCTGCCCGCGCCGAGTACCAGCAGATAGAGCAACTGCGCGAGCTGCCGCGCGTCGTCCGCACCATATCCACTCTCCCCCAGCAGAGTTCGCAGGAAGTCCAGCCGAGCCGCATCGATGCGCTCCTTGACTTCGGCCGCGAGCGGATCGTCGATCGCCCACGAGCGTATCGCCGTTTCCAACGTGGCCGGCCCCTCGTCCCGCAACACCAGATCCAAGAGCAGGTCCAGCTTTTCCCTGGCATCGAGTTGGGCGGCCGCCGTCACCTCACGCAGATAGCGCGTCGTCTGCACCTCCTCGAAGTGCTCGAGCAGCGCCGCTTTGTATCCGCCCATGCTCGAAAAGTGGTGATAGAACGACCCGGTACTCAGCCCGGTCGCCGCCACCAGCTTGTCGATCGTGAGCCCGGCAGGGCCCGCCGTACCTAGGATCACCAGCCCGGATTCCAGCCACGAACTCTTGCCTGCCATAGCGCCCAGCCTATAACATAAGTTTTGTTCTGTTTCCAGAACGTTGGCACGAGTTACGGAGGTCGCGATGACCGCGATAACACCCTCGTCCACCAGTCAGCCCGTCCGCTGGGCTACGCCGGTCCATTTCGCCGGATCCACCTTGCTCGGTCTGGTCGGCCTGGCCCATCTGCTGGTGGTACACGTTTTCAACGGCGACGACGGTCCCGCCGAAGAGGTCGTCAACGTGATGTCCGCGCAGGTCACCGGATCGATGTTCGACGGCGGCAGACAGCTCTCCGTCTTCGACCTGAACACCGGCTACAGCGTCGGAATGGGCTTCCTCGGCCTGCTTTTCGGCCTGCTGGCGATCGCCGCGGCGCACGGTGCACCAGGCCTGATCACCCGATGGTCGCTGTTCAACGGCGTCTGCGTGGCAGCGGCGGGCGGCACATTCTGGATCGCCTGCCTCTACTTCCCCGAACCCGCCATCGTGGTCTCCGGGCTCGCCGCGCTGTGCTTCGTCGCGGTGTTGGTCGGCGGGAATCGTCGGACGGCCTGAGCACTGCCCCGGGTACGGCCGCAGTGGCAGCGGCTGGGCAACCCTCGGGCAGTTCCGGGACCGAGGCGATGCGCGCAGACTTGGTGAGGCATCCGGTGTCGGGAAGTCCCGGTCCCGTGCAACCGGACCAGATCCCGCCCCGAAAAGTCCGGAGGCAACCGCAAGCCCCGACGCCGGATGCTCACCAAACTCGCTCAGCTGTCGAACATTTGATACAGCGCGGTGAGCTCACGCAGACCCGCCGCGGCGATCGGTTCCTCGGCCGAGGTCATCCGCATCGCCTTGCGCAGCAGCAACGGATCCAGATCGTCGGGGGCCGGCCGGAATTCGATCTTGGGTAGATCCGGCAGCACAGCCTCGTTGCCGTAGGGATCGTCGGAATCGACGGCGCGCAGGTCACGTTCGATACCACCGATGAGCGTGTCCAGGTCGAGGCCGCGCAGCGCGAGGATCTCGCGGGGCCGCTCGTCGAGCCGTTCGGCGAGCAGGTAGCAGACCGCGGCGACGTGCTTGCACGGCCAGCCCGGGTCGGGGCAGCTACAGGTGAAGTCCAGGTCGGCGGCCGTGGTCGGCAGCAGCAGCGGGCCGAGCGCGGTCGGCAGTGCGCCGGAGGCGATCTCGGCGAGCATGCCCGGCGCGTCGCGGATGGTCTCGATGAGCAGCTCGATCTCCTCCTCGCGCAGCGGACGGACGGTGAACACCGCGGTGAACGGACGCGGCTGACTGCCCTGCACCTCCGCGGTCACCGCGCCCGGCTCGATTCGGTAGCTCACCACCTGCCCGGCCCGCGCGTAGGTGCGCCCGCGCGACATGCGCCCGGCGTCGGCCATCTGCTCGACCGCGTCGATCAGCGCCTTGCCCCACCAGGTGCGCCCGAAACCGCCACGGCGGCTGCGCGCCTCGACCCCGCCGCGCACCGGACGGCGCTTACCGAACTCGCTGTAGTCGATGTACGGACTCATTCGCCGACCGCCTCCGCCCCGAGCGTGAACAGCTCGCGCAGATCATCGGTGCTCAACTCGGTGATCCAGTTCTCCCCCGCACCGACGGCCAGATCGGCGAGTTGTCTTTTGCCGTTGATCATTTCGTCGATCCGCTCTTCGATGGTGTCGACGCAGACCAGCTTGCGCACCTGCACATTGCGCTGCTGCCCGATCCGGTACGCACGGTCGGTGGCCTGGTTCTCCACCGCCGGATTCCACCAGCGGTCCAGGTGCACCACATGATTGGCCGCGGTCAGGTTCAGCCCGGTGCCACCGGCCTTGAGCGACAACAACATCAATGGCGGACCCGCGGGCTCTTGGAACCGGGTGACCATGCTGTCGCGCCGCTGCTTGGGCACCCCGCCGTGCAGGAACGGCACCTCCGTGCCGAAGCGCTCGACCAGGTAGGGCGCGATGAGCTCGCCGAACTCGCGGAACTGGGTGAACAGCAACGCTTTCTCGCCGTCGGCGAGCACCGCGTCCAGCACGTCCTCCACCAGCGCGAGTTTGCCGGAGCGATGGCTGCCGCGGTGCAGCACCCCGGAGCCGTCGCCGAGGAAGTGCGCCGGATGGTTGCACACCTGCTTGAGCCTGGTCAGCGCGCTGAGCACGGCGCCCTTGCGCGCCATGCCTTTCGCGTCCTTGATCTTGGCCAGCATGTCGTCGACCACCGCCTGGTACAGCGCGGCCTGCTCGACGGTCAGGTTGGCGCGCACCGTCATCTCCAGTTTGTCCGGCAGATCGGTGATCACCGCCGGGTCGGTCTTCACCCGGCGCAGCACGAACGGCTGGGTGATCATCCGCAGCCTGCTGATGGCGTTCTCGTCCCGCTCGCGTTCGATGGGCACGGCGAAGCGGGCGCGGAACGTCTGCGGGCTGCCGAGCACCTTCGGCACCGCGAAGTCCATGATCGAGCGCAGTTCTTCCAGCCGGTTCTCCACCGGAGTTCCGGTGAGCGCCAGCCGATGTCGCGCGGGCAGCGAACGCGCCGCACGCGACTGCCTGGTCGCCGCGTTCTTGATGTGCTGCGCCTCGTCGAGCACGATCCGGTCCCAAGTCTGCCGCTTCAGCTCGTCGAGGTCTCGCGCGAGCAGCGAGTAGGTGGTGATCACCAGATCGGACTCGGCCACCGCAGCGTCGAGCTCCGCACCGGAGCGCCGGCCGACCCCGTGGTGCACCCACACGCGCAGGTCCGGGGCGAAACGCTCGGTCTCGCGCTGCCAGTTGCCGACCACCGACATCGGGCACACCAGCAGCGTGGGCCCCGGCATACCACCGCCGGAATCGCCGGCGGCCTTGCGTCGCCGCGCGGCAGCCAGCGACAGCACCACCGCGCCATCCGCTGCCTTCGCCGCGGTCGACTTGCGGCTCGGCTTCGTAGTCCGCGGGTCCCGCGCGTTCGCCGCCTCGCGCTCGTGCACCAGCAACGCGAGCACCTGAACGGTCTTGCCGAGCCCCATGTCGTCGGCCAGGATCGCGCCGAAACCCATACGGCTCATGGTGACCAGCCACGCAAGACCGCGTTCCTGGTAGGGCCGGAGCTGCGCCTTCAGTCCGACCGGCGGGGCGATCGGCTCGAGTTCGCGGGTGCGATCCAGGATGTCGGCGGCCCACCCGGTGGCGGTGACCTCGGTGACCGGTACCTGCTCCACCCGGCCGCCCGCGAGTTCGCCGATCAGGTCGGCGAAGGTGATCTCGGAGGTGTCGGTGTGCGCGGCCACGTAGCGGGCGGCGGCGGCCAGCACCTTGTGGTCGGCTTGCACCCAATCACCGCGCAGCTGCACCAGATCCGACTTGCTGCGGACCAGCCGCTCCATCTCCGCCTTGGTCAGCACGGTGTCGCCGAGCGCGAGTTCCCAGCGGTAGGAGACGAGTCCCGGCATGCCGACGGTGCTTTCGGCGGCGGGCACCGCACTCTCCACGCGCAGCCGCATGGTCGGGGCGCTGACGTTCCAGGCGCGCGGCAGCAGCAGTCGAACGCCGGCGGCCTGCAGGGCGTGCGCGCCGTGCTCGACCAGGTCGACGACGACCTCGGTCGGCAGCAGCAGGTCCATCGAGCGCGGATCGCTCGGCAGGTCGCGCAGCCGGGGGTACGCCCGCTGCGCCTCGCCGAGCTGCTCGACGGCGACCCGGAGCAGATCCGGATCACCTTGCAATTGAACAGGGTTCGGCGCTTCTCCGTCGATACGCAGGCAGACCTCCAGCCGCCACAGCGCCACCGATTCGTCGGTGGTGCCGAGGTCGCCGTCCGGCTCCAGCAGGCGCAGCACCAGTTCCGGCTCGTCGCCGGTCAGGGTGGCCCGCCAGTGCTCCAGCGTCTCGGCCACCCGGTAGCTGCCCGCGTCCAGAGGGATGTCGCGCACGAGCGCGTCGACCAGCGGATGCACCGAGTCGGACTGGTCGATCATGGATCGGGCGATCGGGTCGGTGAGCTCGGTGACCAGATCGTCGAGCACCGCGTTGGGCCGGCCGGCCACCCGCAGCGCGGCGGGCATGGCCACCGCCAACTCGGCCAGCCAGGCGCGCTGCCGCTCGCCGCCGACCAGACGCCAGCGCACCCACCACTGGCCGTCGGCGCGGCGCAGTTCCGGCACGATCCGCCCGGCCCGGACCCAGCGTTCGACGCCGCGCGCGACGTGTGCGAGGAAACGCAGATCGCCGGCCACCGCCTCGGCCGGAAGTCGCTGCCGCAACGCCGCCGCCGCGGCCGCGGGCGCCATCGCGTGCGCGCGGACCTGCTCGGTCGCCGTGCCGTCCGGCTCGATGACCAGCACGTCTGCCCGGTGCCGGAATTTCGACGCGCTCAAGACGCTGCCCAACGGGTCGGGCAGCGCGGCGAGGGGGGCGTCGTGCCAGAGCAGCAACCCGGAGCCCGGCGACCACAGACCGTGCAGCATCAGCCCATCCAAGCAGGTGGGTCCGACACCGGCGCACCCACCGCGATCGCGGTGCTCTGGCTTTCTGCGGCGCGGCGGAACATACTTGAATATCCGCTGGTCAACGGAGGCAATCATGACGATTCTGCTCCAGGTACTCGAGCAGAGCTTCACGCCGACGACGCCGTGGGAGCGGCGCAAATTCACCTTCATCAACGCCGAGAAGATGGTCGGCATGCGGCTCGACGGTCAGTCAGGCGTGTGGCTGGACCTGTCCCGCCCCGGTGAATCACAGCGCCTGGCCCGAACCCTCGACCCGAACGAGGCCATCACCTTCCTGCTCGCCACCTTCGCCAAGCTCGCCGAGTGCGAGGAGCGCGGCGGCTCGTGGCTGATCGGGCACGACGGCGCGAACGCCGAGTCGATTTCGGCCACCCGGTTCCCACCGCGGGCAAGCGAGGTCGCCGACGACGACCTGCTCGCCCGCGCCTGGTTGTGAGGTTGTTCTGCGCCGTTCCTGACAACTGCTCTCGCTACGGGTTCTACGAATGTCGGTCCATCCGTGTACAGCTGGCGCCATGGACCTTCGGCGTTGGCTGCTCGGCGTGCTCGTCGTGCTGTGCGCCGTCGGCTGCGACCAGCTCGGCGTGGCGCCGGTTGCGCCCGCGCCCGGCAGTCCGACGCGGGTGGAGTTGGAGCAGCTGCTCGCCGCCGTGCGGGTGGTGCCGGACCGGCCGCACCCCGGCGGTTACGACCGTGGCTGCAAACCGGGACAGGGCTGCGTGTTCGGGCCCGCCTGGACCGACGACAACGACGCCCCCGGCGGGCACGACGGCTGCGACACCCGCAACAACGTGCTGGCGTTGCAGCTCGCCGAGGTGCGTTTCCGGCCGGGCACCCGCGACTGCGTGGTCGTCGGCGGCCTCTTGAACGACCCGTACACCGGCAAGCAGATCCGCTTCGACAAGGCCGACGCCAACGACGTGCAGATCGACCACGTGTACTCGCTGGCCGCCGCGTGGGATCTGGGTGCCGCCCACTGGCCGCTGGAGCGCCGCGTCCGCTTCGCCAACGACGTCGAGGTCAACCTGCTCGCCACCGAGGGACGCACCAACCAGGCCAAGGGCGACAAGACGCCCGCCGAGTGGCTGCCACCGGCCCGCGCCAACCACTGCTTCTTCGCGGGCAAGTACCTCGCCGCCGCCGCGCGCTACGACCTACCGTTGACCGCGGCCGACAACATGGCGTTGCAGGGTGTCGCGCGGACCTGTCCCTGAGCTCAGCTGCCGGTCGCGACGGGCCGCTTCGGGTCGTTCGACCACTGCGACCAGGAACCCGGATACAGCGCCGCGTCGATGCCGACGACGGCCAGCGCCGCCACCTGGTGGGCCGCGGTGACGCCGGAGCCGCAGTACACCGCGACCGGTTCGGCGGTGAATCCGGCGAAGCGGTCACGCAATTCGGCCGGGTCGCGGAAATGTCCGTTGGCGTCCAGGTTTTCGGCGGTGGGGGCGCTGATGGCGCCGGGGATGTGCCCTGCGCGCGGATCGATCGGCTCGACCTCGCCGCGGTAGCGCTCGCCCGCGCGGGCGTCGAGCAGCACGCCGCGCCAGCGGGCGGCCGCGTCGGCATCGATGACCTTCAGGTGGCCCGGGCTGAGCTCGACATCGCCGGGTTCCGGGTCCGGTTCGGTGCCGGTGGCGAGTTCGCCGCCCGCGTTGGTCCAGCCGGGCAGTCCACCGTCGAGGATGCGCACGTCGGCGATGCCCGCCCAGCGCAGCAGCCACCAGGCGCGGGCGGCCGCCATGCCGCCGGTCGCGTCGTAGACGACCACCGGATCGTCCTGGCAGATGCCCCAACTGCGCGCACACTTCTGCAGCTGCCCGATATCCGGCAGCGGGTGCCTGCCGCGGGTGGGCGACGGCGGCGCGGCCAGCTCGGTTTCCATGTCGACGAACACCGCGCCGGGGATGTGGCCGTTCAGATAATGTTGCGGGCCGTCCGGGTCCCCCAGCGCCCATCGAACATCCAGCAGGCGAACCCGCTTGTCCGACAACACTTCCCGAAGCTCTTCCGGCGAGATCAGTACCGCGCTCAACCCAGCTCCTAGTCCAGTAATCGCACCCTCGCGCACCGAATACCCCTCAGACTACGCATCTGAACTGGGCAATGTGGCTGCACCCCAGCGCTACTCACCGGTAGGACGGCGCGGGTACGGCGTGTCGTCGTAGGCCCTGTGCCGAAGTCCGGCCGGATGGGACGTCGGCACAGGGCCTAGTGGCGACTGTTCGGCAATTCGGTCCAGTTTCGGCCGACTGGCCCGTGACGGAGCAGTCCAGTTACCGGCAGTATCGCCACAATGTCGAACCTTTCCCCGGCCACCGAGGCACCCGCCGAGCTGGACACAGAGCCTGCGGTTCCGAAGGTGGGGCTCGCCCAGCCACTCGGTGCCGGCGCGGTCACCGCACTGGTGGGTTTCACCAGCGCGTTCGCCGTGGTGCTCAGCGGACTGACCGCAGTAGGTGCGAACGCGGCACAGGCGGCGTCGGGACTGCTCGCGGTCTGCGTGACGCAGGCGATCGGCATGATGCTGTTGAGTTACCGGTATCGGATGCCGATCACGCTGGCCTGGTCCACGCCCGGCGCCGCGCTGCTGGCGAGCACGGGTGCGGTGGTCGGCGGCTGGCCCGCCGCGGTCGGTGCGTTCGTGATCGCGGGGGTGTTGATCGTGATCACCGGCCTGTGGCAGCGGCTGGGGAATCTGGTCGCCGCGATCCCGGTGGAGATCGCGCAGGCCATGCTGGCCGGGGTGCTGCTGCCGCTGTGCCTGGCACCGGTGCAGGCGATACGGTCCAGTCCGGCGGTGGTGGTGCCGGTGATCCTGGTGTGGCTGGTACTGCAACGGGTGGCCAAACGGTGGGCGGTGATCGCGGCGTTCGCCACGGCGGCGATCGGGTCGGGCATCAGTATCGCGGTGCAGCACAAGCATCTCGACTTCGCCGCGATGGTGCCATCGGTGGAACTGACACTGCCGCACTGGAATTGGCAGGCGATGATCGGTGTGGCGATCCCGCTGTACATCGTCACCATGGCGTCGCAGAACATTCCGGGGACCGCGGTGATGAAATCCTTCGACTACCAGATTCCGTGGCGGGCGGCCATGACCGTTACCGGAATCGGCACCATTGTCGGCGCGCCCGCGGGTGGTCACGCCATCAATCTGGCCGCGATCAGTGCCGCACTCTCGGCTGCGCCCTCGGCCCATCCCGATCCGAAGAAGCGGTGGACCGCAGCCTTCACCGCGGGCGCTATTTATCTGGTGCTTGCTCTGGGCTCAGCGGCTCTGGTTACCTTCATCGCCACCGCACCGAAGGGAGTGCTGGAAACCGTTGCGGGCCTTGCCTTGCTGGCCACGCTGGCGGCCGCGTTGACCGGCGCGCTCGCCTCCGAAAAACATCGCGAAGCAGGCATCGTCACCTTCTTGATCGCCGCATCCGGTGTCGGTTTCCTCGGTGTCGGCGCCGCTTTCTGGGCACTTATCGCGGGACTGGTAGTTCGCAAGGTCCTCAGTCACCGCACCTGACAGTCCGCACTCGGCGAGTGGCACATGGTGGTGGCAAACGTCGAGAAGGGTCTCCGTGGTGTGCCACTCACGGCGGTCGCCGTCAGGCGGGAGCCGGGGAGGGCATGTCGTGGCGTGGTTCGGCGATGGCTGGAGGTTCGGGGGTGGCCGAGGGTTCGGTGCCGGCCTGAGGTGCGGCGGCTTCGGTTTTGCCTCGGGCGAATACGCCGAGCCTGGTGTGGTTGAAGAGCACGTTGAGGGTGAATGATGTTGCGGCGCCCAGGGTTATGCCGCTGGTGAGCAGGATCTGGGCGGCGGAGGGGAAATGGACGAACATGTCCTTCGCCATGACCGGCAGCAGTCCGACGCCGAGTGCGGTGGCGACGATGGTGGCGTTGACCCGGTCGGCGAGATCCGCTTTACGCAGGGTGTCGATGCCGACGATCGCAATGGTGGCGAACAGCACCAGCCCGACCCCGCCGACCACCGGTTCGGGAATCGCGGCCACGATCGCGCCGAAGCGCGGCATCAGCCCGAGCACCACCAGGATGACCCCGCTGGTGGCGGTGACGTAGCGGCTGAAGACCCGGGTTGCCGCGACGGCCCCGACATTCTGGTTGAAGATCGTGTCCACGAAAGAGGTGAACACCCCGCCGAGCCCGCCGGACAGTCCGTCACCGACCAGCCCGCGGGCCAAATCGCCCTTGCCGATCGGTTTTCCGGTGATCTCACTGATCGCCAGCATGCTCGCCGTCGACTCCGCGAACACCACCGCCATCACCACGCTCATCGCGACCACCCCGGTGATCGGGAACTCCGGCGCGCCGAAGTGGAACGGTTTCGGCGGACCCACCCAGTCGGCCCCCGCGATACCGTCGGTGTCGATCAGGCCCATCGGGATCGCGATGGCAATGCCGACCACCAAGCCGATCAGCACCCCGAGCTGGGCGACCATGCCGCGGCCGAGGCACAGGAAACCGACGGCGATCAGGAAGACGACGGCCGCGAGACCGATATGCGACGGCGCGGCGAACGTAGGCGACTTCGCATCATTGCCGATGATCAACCCACCGGCCACCCCGATCAGCGAGACACCGACCACGGTGAGCACGGTCCCGGTGACCAGCGGCGGAAAGAACCGCACCAGGCGGGCGAACGGCACCGCCAGCGCCACGCCGACCACACCACCGATCATCATCGACCCGTACACCGCCGGGAGCCCGTACTCCTTGGCGATCAGAATCATCGGATCGAGGCCGATGAAGGTGGCACCGCAGATGATGGGCAGCCGCGCACCCGCGAGCTTGCCGACCCCGAGGCTCTGCACCAGCGTGATCACCCCCGCGATCAGCAGATCCGCGCTGATCAGCAGGCCGATAGTGGCCCGGTCGAGCCCGGCGGCCGCCCCGAACACCAGCGGCACCGTGATACAGCCGGTGTACATGATCAGCACGTGCTGGACGCCGAAGGTGAGCTGCCGCCCGAACGGCAACCTGGTATCGACGGCATGGGTTCCCTCTGCCATACCTATAGAACTAGCCGGTCTTCTTTACGTCGAGCGCCCGCAATGTTTCCCCCGCGTGACATCACACCTGAACGCTCGGGCGGCTCAGCCTTGCAGGGCGGCTTGGAAGCGGCGCATGCCGTCCAGCCAGCGGTCGTAGTCGGTGCCCTTGTGGCGGTACATCTTCAGTACCTCGGGGTGCGGCAGGATGAGGAAGTGCTCGGCCGCGACGCCGGTGACGATGATTTCGGCGACCTGGTCCGGGGAGAGCACTGCCCCAGCGGTTTTCACGGCTTTCACGGCGAGTTCGGCGTCCGCAGCGTGCTCCCCGGGGACGAAGCCGGTGTGCAGGAGTTGGGTGTCCACGCCCATCGGGCAGACGCAGCTGACTCGAATGCCCTTGTCGCCGTAGGTGACCGAGAGCCACTCGGCGAATCCGACGGCGGCGTGCTTGGACACCGAGTAGGGCGCGGAGCCGAGTTGGGTGAGCAGGCCCGCTGCCGACGCGGTGGACACGAAGTAGCCGGTGCCGCGCGCCAGCCAGCCGGGTACCAGCAGTCGAGCGGCGCGGACATGGGCGAGCACATTGACCTCCAGCGCCGCCGACCACTGGGCGTCGGTGCTGTCCAGCCCCGCACCACCGGCGATGCCCGCATTCGCGAAATAGAGGTCCACTGGGCCGAATTCGGCCTCGGCGCGATCGATCAGTCCGCGGATCACCTGGTCGTCGGCGACGTCCCCGCCGACCGCGACCGCAGCGGCACCGAGGGACTCGGCAACCTGGGTCACCGAGTCGGCATCGAGGTCGGCGAGCACCACACGCGCTCCGTCGGCAACCAGCCTGCGTGCCAAGGCCGCACCGATTCCCGCGCCGGCCCCCGTGACTATCGCAACCTTGCCCGAAATCTCCATTCCCGCACCCTAGCGGGGGTCACACCGGCTCGCGTGCGGTTAGTTGCCCCGCGATAGTCGATGCAGCAGCGGCGCGGTGCGCGGGCCGACCAGCTCCCGCATCACCAACGCCATATTGGTGCGCTCCACGCCGGGAATCTTCAATATCTGACCGGCGATTCGGTACAGGTCGTCGGCGTCCCTGGCGACCACCCGCACCGTCAGATCGGTGAGCCCGGTCATGCCGCACACCTCGGTCACCTCGGGCACCTCGGCGAGTTCGTCTACGACGGAGTCCAATTGGTGCTGATCGACGACCACCGCGACGAACGCGGCCAGCGGATAGCCCAGTGCGCGCGGCTGCACCCGGCGCTCGAAACTGCCGAGCACCCCGCCCGCCTCCCAGCGCGACAACCGCGCCTGCACGGTATTGCGTGACAGTCCGAGCCGCGCGGCCAGTTCGACGCCGGTGGCTCTCGGGTTGGCGACCAGTTCCAGCAAGAGTCTGGCGTCGGTGGCGTCCAAGGTCACGTCGACGTTTTCTCTGGTCATACGACGCAGTATGACATCGGCGCGCCGGTAAGAATTGAGCATTATGCGTATTCGCGTGTCGATCACTTGCGCACATCGCATTATCGTGGATGCTGTGAGGTAGAGCACACCTGCCTGATGAGGAGGCGGTCACGATGCCAGACAAGATCGAGTACCCGGTTCAATTGGTCCAGCCCGACGGTCGCCGTGTGCTCGATCGAGAGCACGCGGCACTGGTCGCCGACGTCGGGCCCGAACAGCTACGTGCGCTCTATCAGGACATGGTGGTCACCCGCCGCATCGACACCGAGGCGACCGCCTTGCAGCGGCAGGGTCAGCTCGGCCTATGGGCTCCGCTGCTCGGCCAAGAGGCCACTCAGGTCGGTTCCGCGCACGCCCTGCACCCGGACGACTACGTGTTCTGTAGTTACCGCGAGGCCGCCGTCGCCTACTGCCGCGGCGTGCACCCCACCGAGATCACCCGGTTGTGGCGCGGCGTCGCGCACTCCTGCTGGGATCCGAACGCGGTCAACATGACCAACCCGAACATCATCGTCGGCTCGCAGGGCTTGCACGCCACCGGTTATGCCTACGCCGCGCACCTGGACGGCGCCGAGATCGCGACCATCGCCTACTTCGGCGACGGCGCGAGCAGCCAGGGCGACATCGCCGAGGCGCTCGGTTTCGCCGCGAGCTGGAGCGCGCCGGTGGTGTTCCTGTGCCAGAACAATCACTGGGCGATCAGCGAGCCGGTCCGGGTGCAGAGTCAGACGCCGATCGTGCGGCGGTCCTACGGTTACGGCATCCCCGGCGTGCAGGTCGACGGCAACGACGTGCTCGCGGTGCTGGCCGTGACGCGGCAGGCCGTGGCGCGCGCCCGCTCCGGCGGCGGCCCGTCCTTCATCGAGGCGCTCACCTACCGCATGGGCCCGCACACCACCGCCGACGACCCCACCCGCTACCGCTCGTCCGCGGAGACCGAGCAGTGGGCCCGCCGCGATCCGATCGACCGGCTACGCAGGCTGCTGGAGCGCGAGTCGCTGTTCGACTACCCGTTCCAGCGCGAGGTCGCCGAGCGCGCCGACGAGGTCGCCCGGCAGGTGCGCACCTCCACCATCGAGATGCCGAACCCCGGGCCGATGGACCTGTTCGAGCATGTCTATGCCACCCCGCATGCGCTCATCACCGAGGAGCGACGGGAGTACGCGCAGTACTTGGCTGGCGATCCCAGCGAGGCTGCCGCGAGACCGGAAGGAGTCCCTTCGTGATCACTACTTTCGCAGGCGCGCTGAACACCGGACTGCGTCGCGCACTGGAGGACGACCCCAAGGTCGTGCTCATGGGCGAGGACATCGGCCGCCTCGGCGGCGTCTTCCGGGTGACCGACGCCTTACAGAAGGACTTCGGCAACAACCGGGTCATCGACACGCCGCTGGCCGAATCCGGCATCGTGGGAACGGCTTTCGGCATGGCGCTGCGCGGCTACCGGCCGGTGTGTGAAATCCAGTTCGACGGGTTCGTCTACCCCGCCTTCGACCAGATCGTCTCGCACGTGGCCAAGATCCACTACCGGACGCAGGGAAAGGTGCACGCGCCCATCACGATTCGCATTCCGTTCGGCGGCGGCATCGGTTCGGTGGAGCATCATTCGGAATCACCGGAAGCCTATTTCGCGCACACCGCGGGGCTGCGGGTGATGACGCCGAGCAACCCCGCCGACGCGTATCTGATGATCCGCCAAGCGATCGCGCTGGACGACCCGGTGATCTTCTTCGAACCCAAGCGGCGCTACTGGGACAAGGCCGACGTCGACTTCCTCGCACTCGACCGCGACGGTGCGCTGCCGGCCGACCGCGCCAGGGTGTGCGCCACCGGCACCGACGCCACCGTCGTCGCCTACGGCGGCACCGTGGCCACCGCGCTGTCCGCCGCGAAAATCGCTGGTGAAGAGGGACATTCGCTGGAGGTGATCGATCTGCGTAGTCTCTCGCCGATCGATTTCGACACCATCGAGGAGTCGGTGACCAAGACCGGCAGGCTGGTCATCACCCATGAGGCCCCCGTTTTCGCCGGGCTCGGCGCGGAGATCGCCGCGCGGATCACCGAACGCTGCTTCTACCACTTGGAGGCGCCGGTGTTGCGCGTCGGCGGGTTCGACATTCCGTATCCCCCGGCCAAGCTCGAAAAGTTCCACCTGCCCGACCCGGACCGCATCCTCGCCGCGGTCGATCGAACCCTCGCCGCCTGACGCCGGTCCACCCGTAGTGAAAGGTGTGCACGTGGAAGATCGCGACAGCCAGCCGGGCAACGTCCTGGAATTCCGGCTCCCCGACCTAGGCGAAGGGCTGGCCGACGCCGAATTGGTGTCCTGGTCGGTCGAGGTCGGCGACGCGGTGGAACTGAATCAGACCATCGCCGAGGTGGAGACGGCGAAGGCGGTGGTCGCGCTGCCGTCGCCGTTCGCCGGGCGGGTGGTGGAGTTGCTCGCGCAACCGGGGGAGACGGTGCTCGTCGGGGCGCCGTTGATCCGCGTGCAGAACGACGAGGCGGACGCCGCGCCGGAGCAGGCAGGCGCGAACGGTGCCGAGGTGTCGAGCGACGCACCCGGTGCGGGCCGGACGGCGGTGCTGGTGGGTTATGGGCCGGAGGGTGAAGCGGTGTCGAGGCGCCGTCGGCCCGTTGCCGCTGTCCCAGAGGCGGATTCGCGGCAAGGTCCGAACGGTGCGCCAGCGGAGAATCGGCAAGAGGTTGCGCCGGAGGGCGAATCCGTTGACGCGCCAGCAGATTCGACCGAATCGGTTGACGCGCAATCGCGGGATACCACGACCGATGATGCGCGGGACTCCGAAGACGATGCCGCAGAGGCCTTATCGGACGGCACCAGGCCGCAACTGACCACCACAAGGGCCGCTGCCACGCCTGCCGCCCGCAAGCTGGCGCGCGAATTGGGTATCGATCTGTGGTTCGTCGCGGGCTCCGGGCCCGGCGGTGCGGTCACCGTCGAGGACGTACGCGGTGCGGTCCCGGTATCGCAACCGCGCACATCGGCGCGTCCACCGCAGCCGGCTGCCGCCACCGATAACGGCGAGCCGGCCCGTGAGGTTCGCACACCGATCAGCGGCGTCCGCAAGCGCACGGCGGCGGCCATGGTGACGAGTGCCCGCACCATCCCGCAGGCGAGCACCTTCGTCACCCTCGACTGCACCGCCTCGATGGAGCTGATCGACCACCTGCGCAGCACCAAAGCCTTTGCCGGGCTGACGCTTACCCCGCTCGCGCTGGTCGCGAAATCGGCGCTGGCCGCCTTGCGGGAGTTCCCCGGCATCAACACCTACTGGGACGAGGCGAATCAGGAGATCGTCACCAAGCACTACGTGAACCTCGGGTTAGCGGTGGCCACCGAGCGCGGCCTGCTGGTGCCCAACATCAAGGACGCGCACTCGCTGAGCCTGCGCGACCTCACCCGGGAGATCGGCTGGCTGGCCGAGACCGCGCGATCGGGCGGCGCGAGCCCGGCCGACCTGCGCGGCGGCACCTTCACCATCACCAATGTGGGAGTGTTCGGCGTGGACACCGGCGTGCCGCTGGTCAACCCCGGCGAGGCGGCCATCCTGTGCCTGGGCTCGATCCGCAAGCGGCCGTGGGTGTTCCGCGACGAACTCGCGATCCGCTCGGTCACCACCCTCGGCATCAGCTTCGATCACCGCATGATCGACGGCGAACTCGCCTCCCGCTTCCTCGCCACCGTCGCGAGCCTGCTCGAGGATCCGCTCACCCTGCTGAGCCGGATCTAGCCGCACACCTTCTGATTTCCCGCATATCGAATCGCATGCGATTTCGTGTGCGGGAAATCAGAAAGTGTGCGGCTCGGGGGTTAGGCGTCGGTGACGAGGGTGGTGGCGGCGGTGCGGATTACGGCGGGGATCTCTACGGGTTTGCGGGTTTCGGCGTCTACGTAGACGTGGACGAAGGTGCCGGTGGCGGCTAGTTCGAGGTCGTTGTCGACCTCGCGGAAGATGGCCAGGTCGTAGGTGATGCTGGAGCGGCCGAGGCGGGAGATGCGCAGGCCGATCTGCAGCTGGTCCGGGAAACTCAGGGAGCCGACGTATTGGCAGGAGGTCTGCGCGACGACGCCGAGGGCGGGCAGCTCGCGGATGTCGGTGCCGGTGGCGTGCATCAGCCACGCGTTGACCGCGGTGTCGAAGTACGAGTAGTACGTCACGTTGTTCACGTGGCCGTAGTGGTCGTTGTCCGCCCAGCGGGTCGGCATCGGCCAGAGGACCGGATACTGCTGCGTCACCCGGCCGACGATAGCTCAGCCGGGGCGGCGCCCTGCCGGTGGTCGCGCGGGCTGACGCCGAACTGGCGTTTGAAGGCGGTGCTCAGGGCGAAGGCGCTGCCGTAACCGACCTGGCGGGCAATGGCTTCGATGGTGGCGTCGGATTCGGCGAGCAGGTCGGCGGCCAGCGCGAGCCGCCATTCGGTGAGGAAAGACATGGGTGGCTCGCCGACCAGGTCGGTGAAGCGGCGGGCCAGCGCGGCCCTGGACACCCCGACCGCCTCGGCCAGGCCGGCCACGGTCCAGCCGTGCGCCGGATTGTGTTGCAGCAGCCGCAGCGCCTTGCCGACCAGCGGGTCGCTGTAGGCGTGGTACCAGGCGGGCGCGTCGTTTCGCGCGAACCAGGCGCGCAGCGCGGCGATCAGCACCATGTCCAGCAGCCGGTCGAGCACGGCCCCTTGCGCGGGCTCGTCCTTGACGGCCTCGTCGACCAGGATGTCGAGCAGCCGGGTGTCGAAGTCGCCGCGCTGCAGCACGATGAGCGGCGGCAGCGCGCGCAGCAGGCGCTGGCTGGCCGCGCCCGCCGACTCGTAGGTGCCGGTGACGATCATGGTCGCGCCGTCGGCGTCGGTGCCCCACTGGCGTACGCCGAGACTCAATGTCTCGCAGAGGATTTCGCCGTCGGGCGTCTTTGTCACATTGCCCGGATGGATGATCACCTGCGGCTCGGTGGCCGGGTCGTCGGCGACGGTGTAGTGATCGGGCCCGCGGAAGATCGCGACATCGCCTTCGCTCAACTGCCGCGGCTTGTGCTTGTCCAGCATGACCCAGGCATCGCCGCGCACCATCGACACCACGGCGAGCGGGGCCTCGTCCTGAATGCGCAGCGACCACGGCGGTTTCAGCAACGAGCACATCAGAAAGGCGCCTCGGGCACGTGGGCCTTCGAGCAGACTGGCAAGCGCATCCACGCCCCCAAGAGTAGACGATGACGCATGGTTGTGAGCCGCTGAACTATGTTTCGTCTCGGCTGCGCACGGTGTACTTCAACCATGACAAACAGCACCACAAACCAGCACCGCATCCTCGTCACCGGCGGCACCGGCAAGACCGGCAGCCGGGTCGCGACTCGACTCACCCAGGCGGGCCACCCGGTCCGGATCGGCTCACGCTCGGCGGACACCCCGTTCAGCTGGGAGGACCGCGCGACCTGGCCCGCGGCGCTGGCCGGCGTGCACACCGTCTACGTCGCCTACCAGCCCGATCTCGCGGTGCCCGGCGCGCCCGACGCGATCCGCGCGTTCACCGCCGCGGCGGTGCAGAGCGGGGTGCGCCGGCTCGTGCTGCTGTCCGGCCGCGGCGAGCCGGAGGCGGTGGAGTGCGAGGAGATCGTGCAGGAATCCGGCCTCGAATGGACCATCGTGCGGTGCAGTTTCTTCGCACAGAACTTCAGCGAGGGCGCGTTCAACGACTACATCCTGGCCGGGGAGGTCGCGATGCCCAATGGCGATGTGCCGGAACCGTTCGTGCACGCCGACGACATCGCCGAGGTCGCGGTGCGCGCGCTCACCGAGGACGGGCATCAGGGCGAGGTCTACGAACTGACCGGTCCGCGCGCACTGACCTTCGCCGAAGCCGTCGCGGAGATCGCCGCGGCGACCGGGCGCGAGATCGCGTTCATCCCGGTCTCCCGCACGGATTTCGTTGCGGCCCTGACCGAATACCAGGTGCCCGCCGATGCGGTGAGCCTGCTCGACTACCTGTTCGGCACGATCCTGGACGGCCGGAACGCGAAGACCGCGGACGGTGTGCGCCGCGCTCTGGGCCGGGAGGCCAAGGATTTCACCGAGTACGCACGGGAGACAGCCGCGACGGGAATCTGGAACATCCAGGGCTAGTGCATGGTTGAAAGAGGTAGAGGCTGTGCAGACAACCCCGTGGAACCGGATCGCAGCGTCGCGATCCGGTTTCCGGACCGGCGGGCCGACGATGTCTCGCCCCGGATGCCGCGCGGTGGGGACGGCCTCTTGTCGATACCGAGGGGGTGGGCAAACACCGCACTGTGATCGGTACCGTCGAAACTGTGCTGACTCCGACGGCCGATCGACCGACCCGCGTGGCCCGCGTCGCCGTGTTCACGGTGTTCGGCTTGAACGGGTTCCTGCTGGCCATGTGGGTCGTGCATATTCCACTGATCACCGATCGCACTGGTGTCGCGAAGTCGACGCTGGGGATGTTCATCCTGCTGATGGCCGGGGCCGGCATCGTGGGCATGCGCATCACCGGCCCGCTCGCGGACCGGTTCGGTAGCCGGACACTGGTTGCCGCCGCCGCGATCATCATGTCGGCGGCGGTGATCGGGCCGGGACTTGCGACCGGTCCGATCAGCCTGGCGATCGCGTTGGCCTGCTTCGGTTTCGGCAACGGCGCGCTGGACGTGTCGATGAATACCCAAGCGGTGCACGTGGAACGGGCGTACGGGCGCCCGATCATGGGGGCGTTCC
The DNA here is from genome assembly GCF_900269665.1 of Nocardia suismassiliense. Taxonomy (GTDB): domain Bacteria; phylum Actinomycetota; class Actinomycetes; order Mycobacteriales; family Mycobacteriaceae; genus Nocardia; species Nocardia suismassiliense. The sequence continues at coordinate 1,706,036 of NZ_LT985361.1, read as the reverse complement.
ATGCACTGTTCTCCGGTGGCGGGTTGCTCGGTTCGCTGCTCGGCGCGGCGACCCTGCGGGCCGGTTGGGACATGCGAATGACGTTGGGGTTGGCGGCTATCGGCGGCGTGGCACTGACCCTTGCGGTGCTGCCGCGACTGCTCCGCGACACCGATACGGCACGGGCGGCGGAACGCGCTACCGATTCACCGATCCTCAACGAGACCGTCGGCGACTACTTGCCGCACACGGCCGAGCTCGACCCGCCCGTCGCGAAGGACACCCAGTCCGGCCAGTCGGACGCTGAGCACGACCAGCGCGAGCACAGACGAAAAGTACTGGCCCTCGCCGTGATCGCATTCTCAGTCCTGCTCGCCGAGGGCGTGGCCGGCGACTGGAGCACGCTGCAACTCCGCGAACATCTCGGCGCCGACGCGGCCACCGCGGCCCTGGCCTTCGGCGCCTTCTCCGTCACGATGACCGCAGGCCGACTGGCCGCCGATCGGGTGAGCGGCGTCTTCGGCCGGGTCGCCGTGGTCCGCTACGGCATGCTGCTCTCCGCACTCGGCCTCGCCCTGATCATGGTTTCCCCATGGATCCCGCTGACCCTGTCCGGCTGGGCGCTGATGGGTCTCGGCCTGTCCGGCAGCGTCCCCCAGATCTTCACCGCGGCAGGCAATCTCGGCTCCGACAAGGCCGCGACCGACATGTCCCGGGTTTTCAGTATCGGCTACCTGGGCCTGCTCGCCGGCCCCGCGGTGATCGGCTGGCTCACCGCGGTGATCCCGCTGACCGCCGCGCTGGCCGTTCCGCTGATCGCGGTGCTGGTGTGCTGCCGTTATGCCGGAGTCGTCGCGCCGGAGCCGACCGACCGGCTACGTCGGTGACACCAGGCACAGCGTGAGCGGGTCCGGTTTCGGGTAGACGATGGCCTCGTCCTCCGTGGACGTCGCGCCACACGCGGATTTATCCGCGCTGCCACGGATGATGCGCCCGATTTTGAAGTCGGCCGTGCTCGTGCAGGCGACCTTGGTACTGGCGGAGAGAACGCCGCTCTCGATGCAGTCGCCTTCCTTCACATTGAGGCGAAGGCAGAGCGTGTACCCATTCCGGCCGGTCTGGTAATAGCTGGCGTATTGCTTGGTGGGGCAGTCTTTGTCGGCACCGTCGATGCGTTGCGCCACGACATAATTCGCTTCGGCGTCCGAGCAATTCTTGGTGGCGAACTCGGCCTTGTACGTCGATCCCGACAGTTTCGCGCACTCGCCGACGTCGACCTTGTCGCCATCGGCGGCGAGCACGGTCCGAATACCGAACACGACGAGTCCGGCCACCACGAATACTGTGATGAAGGCGATCACCTTGCTGAGACCGCTGCGACCGCGTGGACGCTGCGGCGGTGGACCGGGCGGGAAACCGGGCTGACCGGGCGGCGGAAAGCCCGGCGGCGGAAAACCGTTGCCGGGCGGTGGGAAACCCTGCGGCGGCGCAAACCCATTGTTGGGTGGGGGAAACCCCTGCGGCGGCGGATAGGCCGGACCGTAGCCCGGCTGCGGCGGCGGATAACCCGGTGCGCCGCCCGGCGCTCCCGGATAACCCGGCGGGCCGCCGTAACCCTGTCCTGGATTGTGATAGTTGGGCGGTGGCGTGGTCATGGATTTCCCCTCCCCAGGGTTCAAGCAATTTCACCGTGTGCCGGCGAACGAACTCCCAGAATCTAGCGGATAACCCGAGAATCTGTGCGCTCGGTAACGAGCGCCTAACGCATCACAGGTAAAGACCGGAATTCCTGGGATCTTCCCGGACCGATTGAATCCGGGTGTCCCCGTCGCGCAACGCCACCAATTCCGCCAAGGTCGCACCGTCCGGGCAGGCGGCATCGGCCGGGGTATCGGGATGCCGTTCCTTGGCGAGCCAGGCCGCCGACTCGGCGGGCGACAGCCGGCCGACTTCGAGCTGCGCCAGACAACGGCCCGGCCGGGTGACCGCCGGGTGCAGCCGGGACAGATCCTCGTTGGTGGTGATCGCGACCAGGACATCCCTGCCCTGGCCGAGCATCCCGTCGGTCAGGTTGAGCAGTCGCGAAAGGCCCTGCCCCGCCGTCTCTTTCGCCTCGCCCCGGATCAGCTCGTCGCAGTCCTCCAGCACCAGCATGCGCCAGCGTTTGGTCTCGTCGTCGCCGTCGACGCCCGCCGCCACGTCCATCAGGTAGCCCGGCTTGCCGAACATCACCTCGGGATCGAGCACGCAGTCGAACTGGCACCACGGCGCCCACGCCCGCGCGAGCGCCCGCAGCGCGGTGGTCTTTCCGGTCCCCGGCGGTCCGTGCAGCAACACCAGGCGGCCGCGCACATCCGCTGCGGTCAATGCCATCAGCCGGTCCAAGGCGCCCGCGACGGCACCGGGGTAGTTGCCGCGGATCGCGGACCACTCCGGCGCCGAGATGCTGTGCCCACGACGCTGCGGCCCATGGCCACTCATGTGCCAGAAGCCCATCTCGATGGTCTCGCCCACCTCGGGCTGCGCGGCCGCGCCTTTGATCGACTCGGCGAGCACCGCGGCGGCCAGTTCGTCGGTCTCGGCGGTGACCTCGACCATCGCCGACCCACCCGACCACCGGATCGCGCGCAACGACCAGCCCGCGCCGACCACCAGGGCCGCACTGCTGTCGTCGTCCTGCACCGAGCGCACCACCCGGCCGTGCGCGGGGCGCAGCAGCGCTTCGGGGTTGATCCGCTCGAACCGTGCGATGTGCGCGAACGGCTGATCGCCGCGCAGGAACGGACTCACCGCGAGGGCATCGATCGTATCGCGGGTGGAGTAGGCGGAGTCGACGGTGACAGCCCACGGCAGCCGCTCGGCGGGATCGGCCGAGGGCTCACTCGGGTCGATCAACCGAAGAGGCTCATTACGTGCGGACACTCCGAGCATGATCGTGGTTACCGAGCCGCCGTGTCCAGCAAATTAAATCGCGGGCGATCACTGTCACAGCTTCCGCATGCAGATTGTCAACCGCTCCGGCGTCGAATAGACCAGGGCCCACTCCGCGGTGGTGTCCGTTCCGCACGTCATGCGATCCGTCGTGCCCCGAACGATTTTGCCCGCCCGATACTTACCGAGAGCACAGTCCGCCTTCCGGCTGATCGACCCGGGCAGGTCCTCGAAGCACTCGCCTTCGGCGGCGTTCAGGGTGAGGCACAGCCGGTAGCCGTCGAGTCCAGCACGCTGGTAGTAAGCGTAATCACCGCTGGGGCAGGCGTCGGTGGCATTGTCCACCCGCACCGCCACCCGGTAATTGGCCTGCGGGTCAACGCAATCGACCTTCTCCAGGTCGGCGTCGCTGGTGGTGCCCCATACCTTCGCGCAATCGCCCGCGGCGATCGGGTCGTCGTCGGGCGCCGAGGTCATGCTGCCCCAGAAGCCGATGACCAGGCACGCCGCGACGCCGACGACGAGCGCGGCGACGATGCCGATCCGGACCACTCGCCCCCGCTTCTTGCCTGGCGGCGTCGGCGGAACACCGAGAGCCGTTGCGCCGTAGCCGGGTTCGGTAGGCAGCCAATAGCCCTGCGACATTGTGTGGGTTCTCCTCGAATCGTCTCGGCAGAATCTATCCCAGTACCGACGAACGGCCCTCCGCCGGGATCGACGGAGGGCCGTTCGGGTGAAACCTTGTGTGCGCGCGGTGAACCGCGGGCAGCTGCGGTGAAACCGCCGGTCCTACAGCGCTTTCAGCTCCTCGGTGACCGCACCGACGGACTTCTTCGCGTCGCCGAACAGCATGGAGGTGTGGTCGGCGTAGAAGAGCGGATTGTCGATGCCCGCGAAGCCGGAGTTCATCGAGCGCTTGAGCACGATGACGCTCTTGGCCTGGTCGACGTTGAGCACCGGCATGCCGTAGATGGGGCTGCTGGCGTCCTCGCGGGCGGCCGGGTTGGTGACGTCGTTGGCGCCGATGACCAGGGCGACGTCGGTGCGGGAGAACTCACCGTTGATGTCGTCCATCTCCTTGAGCGCGTCGTAGGAGACCTCGGCCTCGGCCAGGAGCACGTTCATGTGACCGGGCATGCGACCCGCGACCGGGTGGATGGCGTACTTGACCTCGACGCCCTTGGCTTCGAGCAGCGCCGCCATCTCCTTGACCGCATGCTGCGCCTGCGCGACGGCCATGCCGTAGCCGGGCACCACGATGACCTGGTTGGCGTAGGCCATCTGGATCGCGGCGTCCGCGGCCGAGGTGGCCTTGGCCTGCTTGGCCTCGCCGTCGCCGCCCGCACCGGGAGCCGTTCCGCCGCCACCGAATCCGCCCGCCACGATGGCCGGGATGGACCGGTTCATCGCCTTGGCCATCAGGTTGGTGAGGATGGTGCCGGACGCGCCGACGATCATGCCCGCCACGATCATCGCGGTGTTGTTCAGCGCCAAACCCGCTGCGGCGGCCGACAATCCGGTGAGCGCGTTGAGCAGCGAGATGACCACGGGCATGTCCGCGCCACCGATCGGCAGCACGACCGCGAGGCCGAGCACACCGGCCAGCACGAGCACCGCGATCATCCACAGCTGGGAGACACCGTCGTTGGTGGCGCCGATGCCGATCACCACCGCCGCCGCGATGGCGCCGATCAGCAGCAGCAGGTTCAGCGGCTGCTGCAACTTGCCGAGACCGATCGGGCGACCGGGCAGGATCTCCTGCAGCTTGCCGAACGCGATCAGCGAGCCCCAGAACGAGATCGAACCGATGATCGCGGCGAACAGCGAGCCGACCACGATGTGCACGGTGGGCTCTTCGTCGAAGTGCGAAAACCCTTGGCTGTTGATGAATTCCGACCACGCGATGAGCGCGACCGTGCCACCGCCGACGCCGTTGAACGCGGCGACCAGCTGCGGCATGGCGGTCATCTTGGTGAACTTGGCCGGCGGCACGCCGAGCGCGATACCGACCACCAGGCCGGCGATGATCAGGATCCAGTTGCTGGTGTGCCGCACCGAGATCAGGGTCGCGACGACGGCGATGAACATGCCGACCGCGGCGATCAGGTTGCCGCGCACCGCGGTCTTCGGCCCGGTCAGGCCCATCAGGCCGTAGATGAACATGCCGAAGGCGATGATGTAGAGCCCGTTGACCAGGTAGGTCACATTGTCGAAGGTATGCATCACTTCTCCGCCTTCACCGGGGCTGCTTTTTTGCCCTTGAACATCCCGAGCATGCGGTCGGTCACCACGAAACCACCGATGACGTTCAGGGTTCCGAAGACGACGGCGACGAACAGGATGATCTGGGTCAGGATCGACGGATCCTGCACGTTACCGAGGGTGACCAGCGCGCCGAGCACGACGATGCCGTGAATGGCGTTGGTACCCGACATGAGTGGGGTGTGCAGAGTGTTCGGAACCTTGGAAATAACGGCGAATCCCACGAACCCGGAAAGCACCAGGATCGCGATGTTCGCGAGAAGTTCGGTGTACATCAGGCTTCCACCTCACGTGTGACGCAGGAATCCGCGAGGACCTGATCACTGAAGTCGGGCGCGAGCTTCCCGTCGACCAGCATCAGTTCCAGCAGTGCCGAAATGTTCTTCGAGTACAGCTCGGAGGCGTGCTCGGGCATGGTGGCTGGCAGGTTCAACGGCGAGGCGATGGTGACCTCGTGCTTGACCACGACCTCGCCGGGTTCGGTGAGCTCGCAGTTGCCGCCGGTCTCCCCCGCCAGGTCGACGATCACGCTGCCGGGCTTCATGCCCTCGACCGCGGCGGCGGTGACCAGTCGCGGCGCGGGACGCCCCGGCACCAACGCGGTGGTGATCACCACGTCGAAGCCCTTGATCGCGTCTTCCAACGCCTGCTGCTGTTTGGCCTTCTCCTCATCGGTGAGCTCGCGGGCGTACCCGCCCTCACCAGCCGCGTCGATGCCGAGGTCGAGCCACTGCGCACCGACCGACCGCACCTGATCGGCGACCTCGGGCCGCACGTCGTAGCCGGTGGTGCGGCCGCCGAGTCGCTTGGCGGTGGCCAGCGCCTGCAGGCCGGCCACGCCGACGCCGAGCACCAGCACGGTCGCCGGCTTCACGGTGCCCGCCGCGGTGGTGAGCATCGGGAAGAAGCGGGTCGACTCCGACGCCGCGAGCAGCACGGCCTTGTAACCGGCGACGTTGGCCTGGGACGACAGCGCGTCCAGCACCTGGGCGCGCGAGATGCGCGGGATCGCCTCCACCGCGAAGGCTTGCACGCCAGCGGATTTCAGCTTGCCGATCTGGTTCTCCGCGTTGCGCGGGGCAAGGAAGCCGATCAGGGTCTGGCCGTCGGAAAGCTTGGCCACCTCGGCGTCGCTGGGCGGCGCGACCTTGACGATCACCTCGGCCGACCACGGATCGCCGATCGTCGCGCCTGCCGCTTCGTAGGCGCTGTCGGGAATGAGCGCGCCGAGCCCGGCACCGGACTCGACCACCACCTGCACACCCTGCTTCAGCAGGGACGGAATGATCTTCGGCACCAATGCGACACGTCGTTCGCCCGCGTTGGACTCGCGAACGACTCCGACACGCGCGCCGCGCGGCGACTCGGCGCCTACGCTCTGCGTTGTCTCCACTATGTCAGTTCCTTCTCGTGCTGAGCTTCAGGCATCAGATGGACGGCCGGACGATGTTACTTCAGAGTAAGGTCGCCCAAATCCTCGCAACTGTACCCGGCGCTTTGTGCAACCCGCTGAGACGCCCGTCACAAGATCATGCCGGATTCCACCGGTTTGCCGGATTGTCGAATGTGCTGCGGACAACGTGGTCACCTCCCGCGCGTTCGGCTGATCGGATGAGCGCCGGTACTGATGGTTGTCGCTTCAGGTGATCGCGACAAGAGCGAACCCGCAGGTCCATTACTTACCCGGGGGTTCGACAGCAGGTCAGGGCGTGCTCGCGGGCGCGCAGAGTGACGCGCGTCATGGGCGATTCGCCGACTGGGGTGTTCCACACCGCTCGTACGCCGTAAGGTCCAGCGTTGTGAACGACTGCGTCTTCTGCCGCATCGTGGCAGGCGAGGCCCCGGCAACGAAGGTGTACGAAGACGACACCCTCTGCGCCTTCCTCGATATCCGGCCCATTGCCCGCGGCCACATGCTGGTGGTGCCGAAACAGCACGCCGCCGAGCTGGAGGATCTCGACGCCGAGCTCGGCGCGTACGTGTTCCGCGCCGGGCACCGGCTCGCGCTGGCCGTGCGGCGCAGCACCCTCGCCGCCGACGGCGCGAACCTGCTGCTCAACGACGGTACCGCCGCCTTTCAGACCGTCGCGCACGTGCACCTGCACGTGATCCCGCGCAAGCACGGCGACAAGTTCCGCTTCGCCGCCGGGGTGGTGCTGCGCCGCCCGCACGACGCGGAGTCCACCGCGGCCGCCATCCAGGCGGGGATCGCGGCGCTGGAGCGCGATGAAAAGCCGGGCCGCAATGGGAAACTGGGGATGGAACGCCCGGAAGAAGGAGCGCAGGAATGACCGACCCGACCCTGGACCGGACCGAGCTGCCCGCCCGGTTGTCCGAACAGTGGGACGCGATCGCCGCGCTGGTCACCGACCTCGACGAAACCCAGTGGCGCACACCGACATCGCTGCCGGGCTGGAGCGTGTTCGACGTGGTCGCCCATGTCGTCGGCACCGAGTCGTGGCTGCTCGGCGAGCGGCCGCCGCCGCACGACCCGACCACGGTGAAGACCGATGTGCGCACGCTGCCGCACATCCGCAACGAGACCGGCGTGCTCAACGAGATCTGGGTGGACCGGCTGCGGCCGCTGTCCGGTCCTCGGCTGCTGGCCGAGTTCCGCGAGGTCGTCGACCGCAGGCGCAAGGCCCTGGCCGCCATGGGTGAGCAGGAGTGGCAGGCGCAGACCCAGTCGCCGATCGGGCAGGTCAGCTACGGCCGGTTCATGCGGGTGCGGCTGTTCGACTGCTGGATGCACGAACTCGACATCGCCGACGCGCTCGGCGTGCGGGTCGATGAAGGCGGGCGACGCGGCGAGCTGGCGTTCACCGAGTTCCTCGGCAGTGTGCCGCGCGTCGTGGTGAAAAAGGGTGGGGCGCCGGAAGGTTCGCGGATCACCTTCACGCTGACCGGGTCGCTGGCCCGAACTCTGCACATCCAGGTGGCGGGTCGTGCGGGTTACGTGGACGCGTTCGACGAGCCCGCCACGGTCGAGATCGCGCTGCCCTCCGAGGTTTTCGTCCGGCTCGGCGGCGGACGCACGAGCGCGGACGAGCACCTCGACGCGATCACCATCACCGGCGACACGGAGCTCGGGCAGCGGCTGGTGCACAACCTCGCCTTCACCATCTGAGATGCGACTCTTCCTGTCCAGCTACCGGTTCGGGGCGCACTACGATCGGCTCGCAGCGCTGGTCGGCGAGCCGGGGCGAGTCGCGTTGATCCCCAACGCCTGTGACGCCTGGCCCGACGCGTGGGAGGCAGCGGTCACCAGTGATGTGGTGCCGCTGCGCAAGCTGGGCTACCAGCCCGAGACCGTCGACCTGCGTGACTTCGTCGGGCGCCCCGAGGAGTTGGAGCGGACGCTGGCCGGGTTCCCGATGATCTGGGTGCGCGGCGGCAATACCTTCGTGCTGCGGGCCCAATTCGCCCGCAGCGGCGCCGATCTCGTGCTGCCCCGGCTGCTCGCCGCGGACACGCTGGTGTACGCGGGCTACAGCGCGGGCGCCTGTGTAATGACCCCTGATCTGCATGGGCTGGAGTCCGCGGACGATCCCGCCGAGGTCGTGTCGGCGTGCGGCATCGAACCGCTCTGGGAGGGACTGGGTTTGGTCGGCCGCCGGATCGTGCCGCACATCGACTCCCCCACCGACCCGGCCGGCCAGTGCGCCCTGCTCGCGGAGTTCTATCGCACGGAAGGCATCCCGCACTGGGCGCTCACCGACGACGACGCCATCGTCGTCGACGGCGAGCGTACCGAGGTGCTGATCAGTCGAGCGGCGTCCTGAACGACCACAGCCGCTGCTCGTCGCCAACACCTATGACGCCAGGACCTCACGTGGCGTGCGGTGCAAGGTCGGATTTCGGGTCGCGGCGGAACACGACCCAGCGCATCGCGCTGTACATGTAGACGGCCTCGCAGCCGCCGGCCAGCAGCCTGGCCAGGTGGTACTCCAGGCCCAGCGCGGTGAGGCCGCTGCCGACACCGAGGATGAAGGCGACGTAGTTGATCGCGACGACCACCCCGTACACGGCGGCCTGCCTGCCGACCGGTGCGTGCGAATGGAAATTGAAGGTGCGGTTGAGCACGAAGCTGAGCCCGAATGCGCACACGTAGGCGATGGTGACCGACAGCCACACCGGCAGGCCCCACCAACCGTGAAAGATGGTGAGCAGTACCAGGTCGACGGCGAAGGTGAAGCTGTTGATCAGCGCGAAGCCGAGGAACGTCGCGGGGACCAGAGTGTTCAGACCCCACGGCAAGCGCGCGACCACCGCTTCACACCATCGGGTGAACCGGTCCGCGAGGGTGTCGGTGGTTCTCGCCAGCTCGTGCACGCGGCCAGCCTGCCAGCGGCAGATGTCCGTCAGATGATCAAACGGCAAACCCGCCAGGTGCTCGGCGCTACCGCCCGCGCCAGCTAGCGTGGAGTCGTGGACCTGCATGACCTGATCGACGCGCTCCCAGACGGCGCGGTCGTCACCGATCCCGACCTGCTCGGCAGTTACCGGCAGGACTGGGCCCGTGATCCCGACGCGGGCACGCCGCTCGCCGTGGTGCGCGCTACCAGCACCGACGATGTCGCCGCGACGCTGCGCTGGGCGCATACGCACAAGGTGCCGGTGGTGCCGCGCGGTGCGGGTTCCGGCCTGTCCGGCGGTGCCACGGCGGTCGACGGCGGCCTCGTGCTGAGTACCGAGCGGATGCGGGCGAGCACCGTCGACCTGGTGACCCGGACAGCGGTGGTGCAGCCCGGCCTGTTGAACGCCGAGGTGAAGCGCGCGGTCGCCGAGCACGGGCTCTGGTATCCACCCGACCCCTCGTCGTTCGAGATCTGCTCGATCGGCGGCAATGCCGCGACCAACGCGGGCGGTCTGTGCTGCGTGAAGTACGGCGTGACAACCGATTACGTGCTCGGTATGGAGGTGGTACTCGCCGACGGCACGGTAGTGCGGCTCGGCGGGCCGCGACTCAAGGACTCGGCCGGGCTGTCGCTGACCAAGCTTTTCGTCGGCAGCGAAGGCACCCTCGGCGTCATCACCGAACTGACGCTGCGGCTGCTGCCCGCGCAACCACCGCAGACCACGGTGGTCGCGACCTTCGCGACCTTGACCGCCGCCATCGACGCGATCCTCGCGATCACCGCCGAATTACGGCCCGCCATGCTGGAGTTCATGGATTCGGTCTCCATCAATGCGGTCGAGGACGAGCTGCGGATGGGGTTGGATCGCAGTGCCGCGGGCCTGCTGGTCGCCCGCTCGGACGCGCCGGGCGAGTTCGCGAAGCGGGAAGCCGAGATCATGGTCGCCGCGTGTGAAAAAGCCGGTGCGGCCGAGGTTTTCCACACCGAAGACCCCGAGGAAGGCGAAGCCTTCACCGCCGCACGGCGTTTCGCGATTCCGGCGGTGGAGAAGCTGGGCACGCTGCTGCTCGAGGACGTCGGAGTGCCGCTGCCCCGGCTCGGCGACCTGGTGACCGGTGTCGCCGAGATCGCCGCGCGCAACGACGTGCTGGTGTCGGTGATCGCGCATGCCGGGGACGGCAACACCCACCCGCTGATCGTGCACGACCCGGCCGACGCCGCCATGACCGAGCGCGCGCACCGCGCGTTCGGCGAGATCATGGACCTGGCGATCGCGCTCGGCGGCACCATTACCGGCGAGCACGGCGTCGGGCGGCTGAAAAAGGCGTGGCTGCCCGATCAGCTCGGCGCGGACGTGATGGCCCTGACCCACCGCATCAAGGACGCGCTCGACCCGCACGGCATTCTCAATCCAGGCGCAATTCTCTAGTCCATGGAACATTTCCGGCCGCGAAGGAGTTCGACAAGATCATGACCACCAGGCTCGAGCACAATGTCGCCGATACTCGTTTCGAGATCTATCTCGACGACACCCTGGCCGGCTACGCCGACTACGCCCAGCGTGACGACCCGAAGGTCCGCGATTTCCACCACACGATGACCTTCCCCGAATTCCGCGGCCGCGGCGTCGCCGCCCAGGTGGTCGAATACGCGCTGAAAGATTCGCGCGACAACGGCTACTCCGTCATCCCCACCTGCTGGTACGTCGAGAAGTACATCGAGGAGCACCGAGAATACGCCGACCTGGTCGGCTAGGAGTAGATCACCTTCCCCGCCGCTCTCGGCAGCGAAAAGGCGGTGCCGAGAACGAATCTCGGCACCGCCTTTCCTGTTGTCGAATCGCTCAGCGCAGCAGCGCGCGCGACATGACCAGACGCTGAATCTGGTTGGTGCCCTCGTAGATCTGCGTGATCTTCGCATCGCGCATCATCCGCTCCACCGGGAAATCGGTGGTGTAGCCCGCGCCACCGAACAGCTGCACGGCGTTGGTGGTCACCTCCATGGCGACATCGGAGGCGAAACACTTGGCGGCGGCGGAGATGAAACCGAGGTTCTTCTCGCCGCGCTCGGCGCGCGCCGCCGAGGTGTAGACCATGAGGCGGGCGGCCTCGATCTTCATCGCCATATCGGCGAGCATGAACTGGGTGTTCTGGAAGTCGGCGATCGCCTTGCCGAACTGCTTGCGGTCCTTGGTGTAGGCGATGGCCGCGTCGAGCGCGCCCTGCGCGAGGCCGACGGCCTGCGCGCCGATGGTCGGGCGGGTGTGGTCCAGGGTCTGCAGCGCGGTCTTGAAACCGGTGCCCGGCTCGCCGACGATGCGGTCACCCGGCACCCGGCAGTTCTCGAAATACAGTTCCGCCGTAGGCGATCCCTTGATGCCGAGCTTGTGCTCGAGCGGGCCGACCACGAAACCCTCGTCGTCCTTGTGCACCAGGAACGCCGAAATACCGTTGGCGCCCTTGTCCGCATCGGTCACCGCCATCACGGTGTACCAGGAAGACTTGCCGCCGTTGGTGATCCAGCACTTGGAGCCGTTGAGGATCCAGTCGTCGCCCTCTTGCTTCGCGCGGGTGCGCATGCCTGCGGCGTCGGAACCGGCCTCGCGCTCGGACAGCGCGTAGGAGGCCATCTCGCCGTTGACGATGTCCGGCAACACCTGCTGCTTGAGTTCCTCGGAGCCGTTGAGGATCAGCCCCATGGTGCCGAGCTTGTTCACGGCGGGGATGAGCGAGGAGGAGCCGCAGACGCGGGCGACCTCTTCGATCACGATGCAGGTGGCCACCGAGTCGGCGCCCTGGCCGCCGTAGGCCTCCGGCACGTGCACCGCGTTGAAGCCCGCCGCGTTGAGCGCGGTCAGCGCCTCCTCGGGGAAGCGGGAGTTACCGTCGACGTCCTTGGCGTGCGGAGCGATCTCCTTCTCCGCCAGCCCGCGGATGGCCGCACGCAGTTCGTCGTGGAAGTCCTCGAGCTTGAACAGGTCGAAATCGGGGTTTCCCGCCATGGGGCTCACTCCTGGTCGTCGGTACACGTCGGCACTCAGTGCCACACCATTCTGAAGTATACGCCCAGGACAGGCCGCAACGTGCGGATACTCCATGGCACCCAGTGTCAGATTGGTCGCACTGACCTAGATCAGAGACTACCGAGTTTGCGAGCTACCAGGTCGGCGACCTGCCGGGGTGGGGTATCGCGGGGAAACACCGCGACCACCAGCTCATCGGCGGCGAGTCGCCGCACCCCGCGGGGAATCGCGGCCAGTTCGACGCGCAGATCCGCCGCGCCCGCGTCCGATTCCCCGCGCACCATGCGCCGCAGCAGATAGTTGTGTGTGGCGGTCACCGCAGCTGTGTACTGCACCCGCGCCAGATCAGGCTCCTCGGGCAGCCGATCGCGCAGGTAGTCGGTGAACAACCGCTCGTAGCGGAACACGGTCACGATCTCGCGTTCGCGCAGCGCGGGCACCCGCCGCACCACCTGATACCGCCGCGCCGCGATCTCCCGCCACTGGGTGAACCGCTCGAAGACCTGCACCACCGCCTCGCACACGGTCTCCCACGGGTCTCCCCCGTGCGCGGCGAGAAACTCCGCCGCCTGCGCCAGCTGCGACTCGTGATCGGCGAAGATCACGTCCTCTTTCGAGCGGAACTGCCGGAAGAACGTCCGCCGGGAAATCCCCGCCGCCTCCGCGATCTCCTCGACCGTGGTCGCCTCGTACCCCTGCTCAGCGAACAACCGCAACGCCTGATCGACCACGGTCAGCCGGAACCGCGTGTTGTCGTCCCCGCTGCGCGGGCGGATGTCACCAGTAGTCACCCGCTCACCGTAGCGAGCCGGGCACGCGGGTTTATGTACCCGAGGTGTTTCCGGGTCAGCCGAGGAGTTTGCTGCGCAGCGCCTGGTCTTTTTCGAGGACCATCTTCTCCAGCCCGGCTTGGAACTGCACCATGCGGGCGCGCAGGTCCGGGTCGTGGGCGGCGAGGATGCGGACCGCGAGCAGGCCTGCGTTGCGGGCGCCACCGATGGACACGGTGGCCACCGGGACGCCTGCGGGCATCTGAACGATGGACAGCAAGGAGTCCATGCCGTCGAGGTATTTGAGGGGGACGGGGACGCCGATGACGGGCAGCGGGGTGGCGGAGGCGACCATGCCGGGCAGATGGGCGGCACCGCCCGCGCCCGCGATGATGACCTGAAGGCCGCGGTCGGCGGCTTCGCGCGCGTAGTCGAGCATGCGCTGCGGCGTGCGGTGCGCCGAGACGACGCCGACCTCGAAGCGAATGCCGAACTCCGCCAGCGCTTCCGCGGCGGCTTCCATGGTCGGCCAGTCCGAATCGCTGCCCATGATCAGGCCGACCTGCGGGTTACTCATGCGTGCGCCTCACTTCGCTTGTCTGCCAGATCGATTCGCGCACCACGCTCACTGGTGCGGATCCCATCCGTCGGTCCATACCGCGTGCGACATCCAATGTGCCGCTCGCTCAGCCTTTTCCCGCACCGCGGCGACGTCGTCACCGAGGATGTTGATGTGCCCGATCTTGCGGTCGGGGCGTTCACCCTTGCCGTACATGTGCACCTTGGCGTCGGGCATGCGCGCGAACAGATGGTGCAGGCGCTCGTCCATCGACATGGCCGGCGCCTCGGCCGCGCCGAGGATATTGGCCATCACCGTGACGGGGGCCAGCGGGCTGGTGTCGCCGAGCGGGTAATCCAGGACCGCGCGCAGGTGCTGCTCGAACTGGCCGGTGCGGGCGCCGTCCATGCCCCAGTGCCCGGAGTTGTGCGGGCGCATCGCCAGCTCGTTCACCAGCAGCTTGCCGTCGTGGGTTTCGAACAGCTCCACCGCCATCGCGCCGACCACACCGAGCTCTCTGGCCAGGTTCAGTGCCAGTGTCTCCGCGGCCGCGGCCAGGTCGTCGTCGAGATCCGGCGCAGGCGCGATCACCACGGCGCACTGCCCGTTGCGCTGCACGGTCTGCACCACCGGCCAGGTCGCGGCCTGCCCGAACGGCGAGCGCGCCACCATCGCCGAGAGTTCGCGCTTCAGATCCACCTTCGCCTCGGCGAGCAGTTGCACGCCGTGCGCGAGCTGATCGGCCACGATCGTGGCGGCCGCGTCGGCCGACTCCGGCATCCACACGCCGCGGCCGTCGTAACCGCCACGCACCGCTTTGAGCACGATCCGCCAGCCCTGCTCGTCGCCGAACCGCACCGCCTCCTCGACGGTCGTCACCGGCGCGAACGCGGGCACCGGCAGACCGAGCTCGGACAGCTTGACCCGCATGGCCAGCTTGTCCTGCGCGAAGACCAGGGCCTCCGGCGGCGGCTGCACGTTCACGCCCTCGGCGACCAGCGCCTCGAGGTGCTCGGTCGGCACGCCCTCGTGGTCGAAGGTCAGCGCGTGCGACCCGACGGCCGCCTTGCGCAGTGCGGCCAGATCGGTGTGACTGCCGAACACGATCTCGGGGCTGACCTGGGCGGCCGGGTCGTCCGGGTGCTCGGCGAGGACACGCAGCCGCTGGCCGAGCGCGATGGCCGCCTGATGCGTCATGCGCGCCAACTGGCCACCGCCGATCATTGTGACGGTGGGCATAGCAGAGGGATCAAAGGACCGGCCGGTACTCACGTCGGACAATATTGTCATAACCGGCGGAAATGCCCTCGCGCGGGAGCCGCGCAACGGTGTCCGGCGGTAGTCCCCAGCGGTTGGACGACCCGAAGCGAGACCACCGGCTAGCGGTACACTCGGCCCCGTGTCATTCGTCGACGACGTGGTGAGCGTCCTTCCCAGGCCTGTCGCAAGGATCGCGCTCCGGCATCGGGAACTGATCAAGTTCGCCATCGTCGGTGCGACAACCTTTGTGATCGATAGCGGCATCTTCTATGCCCTGAAATGGACGGTGCTTTCCGAGAAGCCGGTCACCGCGAAGATTATCTCCGGTGTCATCGCGGTTATCGCGTCCTACATCCTGAATCGCGAATGGTCGTTCCGGAACCGGGGCGGTCGCGAACGGCATCACGAGGCCTTGCTGTTCTTCGGAGTCAGCGGCGTCGGTGTGGTGCTCGCGTTCATTCCGCTGTGGATCTCGAGTTACGTCTTCGATCTGCGCCAGCCCGATGTCAGCTTCACCGTCGAGAACATCGCGGACTTCATCAGCGCCTTCATCATCGGCAACCTGCTGCAGATGGCATTCCGATTCTGGGCGATGCGCCGCTGGGTATTCCCCGACGAGATGAACGAGATCGCCGCCGAATTCGAAGACCTGGTCGAAGAGGAATTCGGCCGCAACTGAGCGGTCCGCTCAGCGCGGCTCGGTAGCCACCGCGTTCTGCGTGCGATACGCCGACGAACCGAGGAACACCGCGAACAACGCGGGCCTGCGCCGCTGCAACTCGAGCCGCCCGCCGTCGGCCTCCACCAGCGCCCGCGCCAGCGCCAGCCCCACCCCGGTCGAGCCACCCGCGGAGAATCCTCGATCGAAGATGTGCGGCGCGAGTTCGTCGCGCACCCCGTCACCCTCGTCGGCGACCTCCACACACACCAGCGGATCTCGATCGACCCCGGGACGCACCGTGCGCACCGA
This sequence comes from Nocardia suismassiliense, assembly GCF_900269665.1. GTDB lineage: Bacteria > Actinomycetota > Actinomycetes > Mycobacteriales > Mycobacteriaceae > Nocardia > Nocardia suismassiliense. The sequence continues at coordinate 1,689,925 of NZ_LT985361.1, read as the reverse complement.
TACCGTGCAGGTTCCGCCGCCGTGCATCAGCGCGTTGTCCACCAGCACCGCGACCGCCTCGCGCAGTCGCGAACCGGTGATCGGCGCCAGCAACGACTCGTCCCCGGTGAGGGTCAGCGCCCGGCCCTTCTCGGCGAACGGATGCGTCCACTCGGCGACCACGCCGCGCAGCTCCGCCATCACCGGCACCGGGTCGAGATCGGCGGCGTCCTCGTCGCGGGAGGCGCGGACCAGATCGTCGATGGCCTCGGTGAGCCGATCGACCTGCGCCATCGCCTCCTCCGCCTCGTGCACCACCTCGGGATCGGCGTGGGTGGACAACTCGTCCAGCCGCAACCGCACCGCGGTGAGCCGGCTGCGCAGCTGATGCGAGACGTCGGCGACCAGGGCGTGCTCGCGCTGGAGCCGCCCGGCGATCTCGACGGTGGCCGAGTCGAGCACGTCGGAGACGCGATCGAGTTCGGAGATGCCGTGCCTGCGCGGGTCCGGCCGGAAATCGCCCATCGCCAGCCGGGCGGCCCTGGCCGCCACATCGCGCAGCGGATCGGCGACCCGGCGCGCGGTGATCACCGCGACCGAGACGGCGGCGCCGAGCGAGGCCAGCACCGCCAGCGCCACCACGCCGACGGCCTGGCGCTGCCGTGCGTGCATCGGCGCCGAGGGCACCTCCAGGCGCAGCGAGCCCTTGGTGCCCATGGACAGCGACTCGACCAGGGGGTCGGTCACCTGGTCCGCGCCGACGTCCGCGCGCGAGGCGTTGTCGTGCGGCGCCGGATAGATGATGGTGAGCTTGCCGTCCTGCGGTAGCAACGGTTCCACCGCGCGGGTGTCGAGCTCGCCGAGCACCATGCCGTCGCCGTGTTCCTGGACGATGATCGCCGCGGCGATCCGCTCCAGTTTGCCCTGCAAATCGTCGCGGGTGATGTCCTCCACCCACAGCCAGGCCGTGTAGATCAGCGGCACCCCGAGCACCACCGTGGTGAGCGTCAGCACGGTGAGCATGGACCGCAGGATTCTGCGCCGCACGTCAGTCGGTATTCAGCCGGAACCCGACACCGCGCACCGTGACGATGCGCCGTTCGGCCATCGGCCCCTCGTCGCCGATCTTGCGACGCAGCCAGGACATGTGCATATCCAGCGTCTTGGAGCCGCGCAGCTCGGCGTCGCCCCAGACCTCGCGCAGGATCGTCTCGCGCGGCACCACCTGGCCCGCGCGGTCGATCAGCACCTTCAGCAACTCGTATTCCTTGTTCGCCAGGCCGATCTCGATGCCGTTCACCAGCACCCGGCGCGCCGCGGGCTCCAGCCGGATACCGCCGACCTCCACCGTGTCGTCGCCGATGCCGCTGCGCCGCAACAACGCCCGCACCCGGGCGAGCAGCTCGGCGAGCCGGAACGGCTTGCCGACGTAGTCGTCGGCGCCCGCGTCCAACCCGACCACGAAATCGACCTCGTCGGTACGCGCGGTGAGCATCAGCACCGCCAGGTCGGCGCCGCGGGCCCGGACCTGGCGGCAGACCTCGAGCCCGTCCATGCCGGGCAGGCCGAGGTCGAGGATGAGCAGATCGTGATGGCCCTCCAGGGCCCGCTCCAGCACGGCGGGGCCGAAGCGCTCGACGGTGACCGAGTACCCCTCGCGCCCCAGTGCGCGCGACAACGGCGCGGCGATCGCCCCGTCGTCTTCTGCTAGCAGTACGGCCGTCATTTGACCAGGTTAACGGTAGTCGCCGCGCTCGTCCCAGCGCGCGCCGCGCCCGTTGTCGCTCTGTTCGACATCGAATACCTGGTGGTACAGCAGCGCGTGCACCTTTTGCACCGCCGGGATGTCGTCGAACTCGAGCGGTTCGGAGGACGACGATTCGATGATCAGCGTGCCGGTGCCGAGCATCCGGTCGAACAGCCCGTGCCGGAACTGCACGCTCGAGATGCGACTCATCGGAATGTCGATGCCGGTGTGCGTGAGCACGCCCTGCCGCACCAGCACGCGCCGTTCGGTGATGATGAAATGCGTCGTCTTCCAACTGAGAACCGGTACGACACAACGCCATACGATGATGACCAGCCAGATGACGAGCACCGCGATCAGCAGCGTCGTCCGTGCGGTCCCCTCGGCTTTACGCGAGGCGATGCCCCCTGCGAAACCCGCGAGCGCGGTGGCGACGATCAAAGTCACGATCGGCCAGAACAGCATCTTCCAGTGCGGATGACGATGCAGGATCAGCTGCTCTTCCGGCGCGAGTACGTCCTCCGGATACCCCATGGCCGGAACACTACCGCGTGAAGATGCCGAAATGCCGGACACCGAACCGCGTCATGCTGCACAATCGTCTGCCTGCGTGTGTCGCACCCGCGCGGCCGCGAGCGTTCGCTCGCGTCAACGCTCTCAGCTGTGGAGTTCTCCGCTCGATCTGGCTCGTAGCTCTGTCCGTAACCAGCTCTGCTCGAACAACGTCGACGAACAACGACCTCGGAGGCATGTGTGACCAAGGACCTGACTCAGCTGGAGATCCTGACCGAACTCCAGCCGGTGGCCGAACAGAATCTCAACCGGCACCTTTCGCTGGCGCGGGAATGGCACCCGCACGATTACATCCCGTGGGACGAGGGTCGTAACTTCGCCGCAATGGGTGGGCAGGACTGGGCACCGGAGCAGTCGAGACTGAGCGAGGTCGCCAAGGTCGCGATGATCACCAACCTGCTCACCGAGGACAACCTGCCCTCCTACCACCGCGAGATCGCCGAGAACTTCTCGCAGGACGGCGCGTGGGGTACCTGGGTGGGCCGCTGGACCGCCGAGGAGAACCGGCACGGCATCGCCATCCGCGACTACCTGGTGGTCACCCGCGGCGTCGATCCGGTGGCCCTGGAGCAGGCCAGGATGATCCACATGACCAATGGCGTTTCGGCGCCGGACAACTGGGGCGGATTCCTGGAGAGCGTTACCTACGTGACGTTCCAGGAGCTGGCCACCCGGGTCAGCCACCGCAATACCGGCAAGGTCTGTGACGACCCGATCGCCGACCGCATGCTGCAGCGCATCGCCGCCGACGAGAATCTGCACATGATCTTCTACCGCAACATGTGCGGCGCGGGCATCGACCTGGCGCCCGATCAGGCGATGATGGCGATCACGAAGATCCTGACCCACTTCATCATGCCCGGCGCGGGCATGCCCAACTTCCGCCGCAACGGCGTGCTGATGGCCAAACACGGCATCTACGACCTGCGCCAGCACCTCGAGGATGTGGTGGCGCCGGTGCTCAAGCACTGGAACATCTTCGAACGCAACGACTTCGGGCCGCGCGGTGAGCAGGCGCGCGAGGAACTCGGGGTGTTCATCGAGAAGCTGGAGCAGGACGTGCTGAAGTTCGAGGAGCAGCGCGACCGCATGTTCGCCAGGGAAGCGGCGAAGGCGGCGTTGCAGCCCGCCTGACGGCTCGAACAGCCGCACAGCTTCCGGCTTTCCGCACCGCGATACCCATGCGGAGAGTCAGAACTTGTGCGGCTGTTCGGTTTTCGAGAAGTCAGTAGCCGGCGCGCAGGTGGGTGACGTCGCCCGCAGAGACCGGCTTGTCGCCGATCAACAGCCGGCCCGCGTCGTCGATATCGGTGGCGATGCCGGTCAACGTCTGACCGCCGGGCAGCTCGGCGCGCACCTCGGCGCCCAGCGTCGCGCATCGCTCCCGGTAGGCGGCGGCGAGGTCGGCCGTCTGCCAACCGGCGTCGCGCCACGCGGTGAAACGGCGGGCGAATTCGGTCAGCATCGACTGCACGATCAGCGTCCGGTCGGTCACCTCGGCCCCGGCCACGGTGAGCGAAATGGCATGCGGCACCGGCAGTTCCGCCTCGGTGAGGCTGACGTTCAGCCCCACGCCGACGACCACCGCCGGTACCTCGCTGCCCGACGCGACCTCAGCCAGGATGCCCGCCACTTTGCGGCCATCGATCAGCACATCGTTGGGCCACTTGAGGTTCGCGGCGACACCGGCCGTCGTGCGCAGTGCGTCCACCACGGCGACGCCGGTGAGCAACGGCAGCCAGCCGAGCACCGCGGGCTCGATCCCGGGCAGCCGCACCAGCAGCGACATCGAGATCTGGGCTCGCGGTGGGCTGACCCACGTGCGTGCGTGTCGGCCACGCCCTTGCTCCTGCGCCTCTGCAAGGAGTACCGCGCGATCGGCGTCCGGTTCGCCGGCTCGGGCAATCAGGTCCGCGTTGGTGGACCCGGTCGACTCCACCACCTCGATGTGGCGGAAGAACGACAGCTCGGGCGATTCGATGAGACTGCGTCGCAACTGCTCCGCAGCCAAAGGGGACCTGGTCACACGGGCAGGCTACTTGGTGCGGGGTAGCCGGCCCGACAAGGTCGGAGACGACTAACCGACGAGCATGTAGTCGATACTCGGTGCGCGGGCCGCACCGTCGACGCCCTCAGCGTCGCTGGGCGCCGACTCGGTCCGGAAATCCGGGTCGACTATCGTCGGCTCGGTTTCGAACTCGTGCCAGCTCGTCCATGACGCCGCGGCCGCGTATTCCGCGACGGTCTTGCTCCATTCCCACATATCTGGGCTCCTCCCCCTGAGCACGAAAACTGGACTCCTCCAGGCTAACTGGACGCCATGGCGGGCGATACCGATTTTCTACCGGCGCAAACGCGCCAAAACACCTGGAATCGCGCTACCACAAGGCGATCTAGCTGCGCTTTTTTACCCACCGGTAGCCCCTACTGGGTTAGTGGGAAGCACTGCTACTGGTTACACTCCGGAGCCATGACGAGTGTCCAGCAGCAGTCCGCGCAAGATCCGGCGGGCGCCCCCGACATCCACACCACCGCCGGGAAGCTGGCTGACCTGCGGAATCGGCTGGAAGAGGCGCAGCACCCGATGGGTGAGGCCGCGGTCGACAAGGTGCACGCCAAGGGCAAGATGACTGCCCGTGAGCGCATCCTGGCCCTGCTGGACGAGGGTTCCTTCGTCGAACTCGACGCACTCGCGCGGCACCGCAGCGTGAACTTCGGCCTGGACAAGAACCGGCCGCTCGGCGACGGCGTGGTGACCGGCTACGGCACCATCGACGGTCGCGATATCTGCATCTTCAGCCAGGACGTCACCGTGTTCGGCGGCAGCCTCGGCGAGGTCTACGGCGAGAAGATCGTCAAGGTGATGGATCTGGCGCTCAAGACCGGCCGTCCGCTGGTCGGCATCAACGAGGGCGCGGGCGCGCGCATCCAGGAGGGTGTCGTCTCGCTCGGCCTCTACGGCGAGATCTTCCACCGCAACATCCAGGCCTCCGGCGTGATCCCGCAGATCTCGCTGATCATGGGCCCGGCCGCGGGCGGGCACGTGTACTCCCCCGCGCTCACCGACTTCGTGGTGATGGTCGACGGGACCAGCCAGATGTTCGTCACCGGCCCCGACGTCATCAAGACGGTCACCGGCGAGGACGTCACCATGGAGGACCTCGGCGGCGCGCACACGCACATGGTGAAATCCGGTGTCGCGCACTACGTGGCCTCCGGTGAACAGGACGCGCTCGACTACGTCAAGGACCTGCTGTCCTACCTGCCGAGCAACAACCGCGCCGAGGCGCCGCGCTTCCCGGCCACCGACCCGATCGAAGGCGCGATCGAGGACTCGCTCACCGACGAGGACCGCGAGCTGGACTCGATCATCCCGGACTCGCCGAACCAGCCCTACGACATGCACGAGGTGATCCGTCGCCTGCTCGACGACGACGAGTTCCTCGAGGTGCAGGCCGAGCGCGCGATGAACATCATCGTCGGCTTCGGGCGGATCGACGGCCGCAGCGTCGGCATCGTGGCCAACCAGCCGACCCAGTTCGCCGGCTGCCTCGACATCGACGCCTCGGAGAAGGCCGCACGGTTCGTGCGCACCTGCGACGCGTTCAACATTCCGATCCTCACCCTGGTCGACGTGCCCGGCTTCCTGCCCGGCACCGGCCAGGAGTACAACGGCATCATCCGGCGCGGCGCTAAGCTGCTCTACGCCTACGGCGAGGCGACTGTGGGAAAGATCACGGTCATCACTCGCAAGGCCTACGGCGGCGCCTACGACGTGATGGGTTCCAAGCACATGGGTGCCGATGTGAACCTGGCCTGGCCGACCGCGCAGATCGCCGTGATGGGTGCCTCGGGCGCCGTCGGTTTCGTCTACCGCAAGCAGCTGCAAGAGGCCGCGAACGGCGGCGAAGACGTCGATGCGCTGCGGCTGCAGCTGCAGAACGAGTACGAGGACACCTTGGTGAACCCCTACGTCGCCGCCGAGCGCGGATACGTGGACGCGGTCATCCCGCCCTCGCACACCCGCGGCCAGATCGTCTCGGCGCTGCGGTTGCTGGAGCGCAAGATGGTAACTCTGCCTCCGAAGAAGCACGGCAACATTCCGCTGTGATTCAGACCGCAACACCCGGTTGGGGTACAGCGATACCCTCGGTATGCCGCGCACACTGGTTACAGAGACGCAATGAGTGGATCCGAGGGTGATCGCATCACCCGTCCGCTGGTTTCGCATCAGGGAACACGCCTGATCAGGCAAAGAGAGGATCTGGCACTGTGACGACCGTGGCAGAAGAAGATGTTTTGACCGCCGCCGAACTGGACCTGACCGTCGGCTCGCTCGACGCCGAGGTCGAGGCGGCGCACAACGTCGACGGGGCAGCGGCGACCGAGTCCGCGGCCGAGGCGGCCAAGCCGTTCTTCACCGTCGTGAAGGGCAACCCGAGCGACGAGGAGCTCGCGGCGCTGGTCTGCGTGCTGACCGCGGCAGCGAACGCCAGCGCGGCCGGCCCGTCCGGCCCGCCGGACATGTGGGGCCGCCCCACCTTCATGCACCGGGGCACCTCCCCGTTCTCCCCCTACGCCTTCCCGCAGCTGTCGCACCTGCGCGGGTGAAGTTCGTCCTCGCCTCCGCCTCCCCGGCCCGCCGGGAAGTCCTGCGCTCGGCGGGCATCGACCCGATCGTCCGGGTGTCCGACGTGGACGAGGACGCGATCGCGGCCGCGCTGCCCGAGGGCACCGCGCCCGACGTTGTCGTAGTCGAACTGGCCAGGGCAAAAGCCGCGGCGGTCGCCGCGACGATCCCCGAACTAGCCGCCGATTGTGTTGTCGTCGGCTGTGATTCGATGCTGCTGGTGGACGGCGAGCTACAGGGCAAGCCGCACACCGCCGAGGTGGCCAGGGCCCGCTGGGGCGAAATGGCCGGGCGCAGCGCCGATTTGGTGACCGGGCACTGCGTCCTCCGCCTCCAGGACGGCCGCATCACCGCCGAAGCGATCGACTGTAGCTCCACCACAGTGCATTTCGCCAAGCCGGAGCCCGACGAGCTGGACGCCTACATCGCCACCGGCGAACCGCTCCAGGTGGCGGGCGCGTTCACCCTCGACGGGCTCGGCGGCTGGTTCGTCGACCGCATCGACGGCGATCCGTCGAGCGTGATCGGCATCGGGCTACCACTGCTGCGCCGACTGCTTGGCGACGTTGGGGTCGCCGTTACGCAGCTGTGGGGCCACCCGGCCGGCTGACGGCGGCGCGATCAGCGGCTCCGAGCCGCCGGTGTCGCCGACCGCGGGCACCGTGGCGACCTCGCGGTTGTCCGGCTCGCGCCGCAGTTCCGTCTCCCGGCGCAGTTCGGTATCGCGACGCAGTTCCGTCTCCCGGCGCGTGTCCTGTTCGCGCCGCGCCAGCATCTCCAGCCGGACCACACACAGTTCCGGCTCGACGAACGGGTGCAGGCGCACATTCACGTCGCCGCGTGCGCCGTTGCGGTCCAAGACCTCTTTGATCAGGCCCAGGTGCACACCGCACACCACCTCGGAGTGGGTGCGCGCGAGTTCCCGCAGCGGGCAGGCGGTCAACCGGATCAGCGCCTGCTCGGCGGTCTCGTTCGGATCGCGTTCCGGCGCGAAGCCGAGCTCCGAAAGCAGCGTCATAGTGACGTCTTTGGCGTCCTCCAGCGACTCGACCCGATGGTCACCGGCGTCCAGTTTCGCGCCCCAGGCCCGGCCTGCCGCGATGGCCGCCTCGGACCGCCGGCGCGGATCGGGGCCGAGTTGATCGGCGAGCACCTGCGCGAGTTCCTGATAACCGACCGATCGCTGCACCGCGCTGTAACCGATGCGCGGACGTCCGCGACCGCGGGGCGGTTGCTGAAATTGCCGCACCAGGGATTCCCGGGTGAGCACGTCCAGATGAAACCGAACCGTGGTGACGTGTTGTCCGGTGATTCTGGCCAGTTCCTGGGCGTCGAGAGGCTCGCTGGCGCCACGTAGGATCGCGAGCAGTCGCCGCCGCGGCCAAGAATCGGACATAGCTCACCCCTCCTCCCGGGAGACTTTATCGGATGCAGGTGCGATTTATTCGCTCATTCAGCCGATTTGTGATCTGAAACGAGAGTCACTAACGCCTCACACATACCATCGCTGTGAGACCCGAACCGTAGAAACTACCGTCTACCACGCGTGAAGGACCCACATCGTGCCCGCTGCTCCGGACCCACATCCCTCATTCGGTTCTTACGCACATCCTCACCGACTAGTAACCACAGAGTGGCTGTCGGCAAACATCGGCACGTCGGGACTCAAGATCGTCGAGTCCAACGAGGACATATTGCTCTATGACATCGGGCATGTTCCCGGCGCGATCAAGATCGATTGGCGGGGCGATCTGAACGATCCGGTCACTCGTGACTACATCGACGGTGCCCGATTCACCGAGTTGATGCGCGCCAAGGGAATCGAGCGAGACGATACCGTGGTCATCTACGGGGACCGGGGCAACGCGCAGGCGGCGCACACATTGTGGGTTTTCACTTTGTTCGGACACCAGGATGTGCGGTTGCTGGACGGCGGTCGCGGCGCCTGGATTTCCGAGGAACGCGACACCACCTTCGACACCCCGCACCTCACCCCCAGTGATTATCCGGCCGTCACCCGCGACGACAGCACCGTGCGGGCGTTCCGCGAGGACGTCCTCGCCCACCTCGGCAAACCGCTGATCGACGTGCGTTCGCCGGAGGAATACTCCGGCGAGTTAATCCAGCCGCCGATCAATCCCGAGGACGCGGCATTGCGTGGCGGGCACATCCCCACCGCCGCGAACATTCCGTGGACCGAGGCGTTCAACAACGACGGCCGCTTCCGCTCCCGCGCCGAGCTGGACGCGATCTACGGCGCGCTGGGCGCCGCGGACGATCTGATCGTCTACAGCCGGGTCGGCGAACGTTCCAGCCACACCTGGTTCGTGCTGACCTATCTGCTCGGGTTCGACACCGTCCGTAACTACGACGGCTCGTGGACCGAGTGGGGCAACTCGGTGCGCATGCCGATCGCCAAGGGGACTGAACCCGGTGCGGCACCGGCCGGTACCGCACGCCGTAGCCGCGGCAGGTAGCGCACGCACGCCTTTCCGCATGACAGGGCGAGTGTGATCCACGACCTACTGATGAGTAGGACTGGCCGAGTGCGCCGTCTGTTGGCAGACTGCCTACACTCGCCCGAGACGTAGTTTCGTCGACCACGGGGCGACCAAAGATTGCACACAGGAGGCTCAGTGCCCAGCCATGCCAGCGCACGGATCACGAAGGTACTCGTAGCTAACCGAGGCGAGATCGCCGTGCGCGTTATCCGGGCTGCCAAGGACGCGGGCCTCGGCAGCGTCGCGGTATACGCGGAGCCGGATGCCGATGCCCCCTTCGTGAAGCTCGCCGACGAGGCGTTCGCCCTCGGCGGCCAGACCTCCGCCGAGTCGTACCTTGTCTTCGACAAGATCCTCGATGCCGCGTCGCGCTCCGGCGCCGACGCCATCCACCCCGGCTACGGATTCCTCTCCGAGAACGCCGACTTCGCCCAGGCCGTCATCGACGCGGGGCTCATCTGGATCGGCCCCTCGCCGCAGTCCATCCGCGACCTCGGCGACAAGGTCACCGCCCGGCACATCGCCGAGCGCGCCAAGGCTCCGATGGCCGCGGGCACCAAGGACCCGGTGAAGAACGCCGACGAGGTCGTCGCCTTCGCCAAGGAATACGGCGTGCCGGTCGCGATCAAGGCCGCCTTCGGTGGCGGTGGCCGCGGCATGAAGGTCGCGCACACCATCGAGGAGATCCCCGAGCTGTTCGATTCGGCCACCCGCGAGGCGACCGCCGCGTTCGGTCGCGGCGAATGCTTCGTCGAGCAGTACCTGGACAAGGCCCGCCACGTCGAGGCGCAGGTCATCGCCGACCAGCACGGCAACGTGGTGGTCGCCGGTACCCGCGACTGCTCGCTGCAGCGCCGCTTCCAGAAGCTCGTCGAGGAGGCGCCCGCGCCGTTCCTGTCCGACGAGGTGCGCGCGAAGATCCACGCCTCCGCGAAGGCGATCTGCCGGGAAGCCGGTTACTACGGCGCGGGCACGGTCGAATACCTGGTGCAGGGCGAGACGGTGTCGTTCCTCGAGGTGAACACCCGGCTGCAGGTCGAGCACCCGGTCACCGAGGAGACCGCGGGTATCGACCTGGTGCGCCAGCAGTTCCGCATCGCCAACGGCGAAGAACTGACCATCACCGAGGACCCGACCCCGCGCGGTCACTCGTTCGAGTTCCGGATCAACGGTGAGGACGCCGGTCGCGGCTTCCTGCCCGCGCCCGGCCCGGTCACGGTGTACCGCGAGCCCAGCGGCCCCGGCGTGCGCGTGGACTCCGGTGTGGTGGAAGGCAGCGTGATCGGCGGTCAGTTCGACTCGATGCTGGCCAAGCTGATCGTCACCGGCGAGAACCGCACCCAGGCGCTCGAGCGGGCCCGGCGCGCGCTGGCCGAGTTCGAGGTCGACGGGCTGGCCACGGTCATCCCGTTCCACCGGGCGATCGTCGAGGACCCCGCGTTCATCGGTGACGGCAGCAAGTTCGACGTCTACACCAAGTGGATCGAGAACGAGTGGACCAACACCGTCGAGCCGTTCACCGGCGGTGCCCCGGCCGACGAGGACGACGAGGACCTGCCCCGGCAGAAGGTGGTCGTCGAGGTCGGCGGCCGTCGCGTCGAGGTCTCGCTGCCCGGCCAGTTCAGCCTCGGTGGTGGCGCTGTCGCCGCCGCGGGCAACGGCGCCGGTGTGATCCGTAAGAAGCCCAAGCCGCGCAAGCGTGGCGGCGCGGCCGGCGGTGCCGCCTCCGGTGACGCCGTCACCGCGCCCATGCAGGGCACCGTCGTGAAGGTGGCCGTCGAAGAGGGCCAGTCCGTCGAGGCGGGCGACCTGATCGTGGTGCTCGAGGCCATGAAGATGGAGAACCCGGTCAACGCGCACAAGGCGGGTGTGGTCACCGGACTGTCCGTCGAGGCGGGCGCCGCGATCACCCAGGGCACGGTGCTCGCCGAGATCAAGTGAGGTCGAGTCGGTTCGGCGCGCGCCGAGCCGATACGACCAGGTAGTGCTCGCGTAAACGCAGGGCGAATACCGCTTCGGGCGGGCGCTGGACCATGACGTCCGCGCCCGCTCTGTCGTATCGTGGTCCGGTGACCAGTACGCCGAGTGTCTCCGCCGTCGCGGCGGTGATCCACGCGCGCCGCGCGGCAGGTACTCGGGCCGACGGAAATCGGCTGGTGCTCGTCGTCGAGGGTGGCGGCAGTCGCGGGGTCTACTCGAGCGGCATGGTGTCGGCCATCGAGGAACTGGGCCTCGGCGCGGTTTTCGACGCCGTCTATGGCACCTCGGCGGGCGCGATCAACGGCGCCTGGCTGCTGGGTGGACGCGCCGTCGCGGGCATGCGCTCCTGGACCGATCCGGCGATCATGCGCCGCGCCATCGACCCGGCCAGGCTGCTGCGCGGGCGGCCCGCCTTCGACCTGCGCTACCTGGTGCATCAGGTCTACGACGGGATCGAGCCGATGGATTTCCCGGCGATTCTGGCCAACCCCACCACCTTTCACCCCATCGCCACCGACATCCGCACCGGCCGCGCGGTGGACCTGCACCCGTACATCGTGGACAAGCGCACCCTGATGCGCGCGCTGCGCGCCTCCGCGGGGTTGCCGATCCTCGCCGGACCGCCGGTCCCGCTCGGCGGATCGCACTACTTCGACGGTGGTCTTACCGAAACCGTCCCCATCCGCACCGCTGTTCGCAGCGGTGCCACGCATGCACTCGTCCTGCGCACCCGTCGCATCGACGAACAGCGCCCGCCCGCCTCACTGCTGCACCGTGTTGTCGGCGGCGGGTATCTGCGCGCCACCGCGCCCGGTGCCTACCGCGCCTGGATACAACGCCCGCACCAGCAGGCCATAGAGGACCGCGCTCTCGCCGAACTCGGTGACGCCGTCCTGCAGATCCATCCGCCCCTCGGCTCACCGGACATCGACAGCGCCGCCCGCGACACCACCCTGCTCGCCGAGGCGCTCACGATTGGCCGCAACGCTGTCCACACGGCGCTCTCCGACAACGCCCGCGTCGCCTGACCCTTCGCACGCCGCCTGACCGAGCGCGCGACCTACGGCGCGGTCGATCCGTGGACGAAGCCCGGCCGGGTGTGGGCTAATCCAGCCGTACAGCGACGCCGTTGGAGAGGACGAAGTCGTGTAGCTCGAGGTGGGTCGGGGTCGTTTCGGCGGGTACGTCGAAAACCAGTTGGGTGGTTGCCGATTGGCCCGGTGTCAGCTCGAACGAGTAGCCGTAGCCGTGCTGGGCGGATTGCCACATGGTGGCGGTGGCGTTGTGGTCGAACGGGGTGCCCTGGGTGTCGAACAGGCGCTGCCCGAAGGGCAGGAACCGCTTCGGCTCGGCGGAGATGTTGCGGATCTCGAGCGTGACGATCACGAACGAACCCGACGCCGCCTGTAGACCCACTCGACGGACATCGGTATCGACATCGCGCACCACGAACTCGAACTTCCCGTCCCGCACCGGAGTACCCGCGGCCGCGAGCCCCACCGACTCGGGCTGTTCGGGCGGTGGCGCCGGGTTCTCCTCCGCCATCGCGGTCGGCGGCGGCGCACCGGACCCACCCGAGTCGCCGACCCGGCCGGCCGACGCCAGCAACGCGACACACCCCGCCGCCAGCATGAACGGCGTCAGAAAGACGACGACCAGCGCGCCGATCACCTTCGACAACACACCGCCCCGCTTACGCCGCGGCCGCCGCACCGGACCAGCCGACGGCCGTCGGCGAGTACCCGAATACCGCTGCGACTTGGGCGGTTTCGCCGGAGCAGGGAAGACTCGTCGCCCATACCCGACCGGGTACCGCTGCTGCGGGACCATCGGACGGGACTGCTGCCCGGGACGACCGAGGTCCACTAGCGAATTCGGCTGCGGCCGTGCATAACTCGGAGCCAGCGTCTCGAGCCGGGTCGCTACCCGAGTAGGTGCGGGGCCAGGAGTCGGCAGCACTTTGGTCGTCGCCAGCGACTTCGACGGACGGGCGGGAGCAGGGAGTTGGGTGCCGAGGCCCGCATGGGCGGCGGCGGCGAAATCCCCTGCGGTGGCATAACGATCGGCGGGGTTCTTGGCCATGCCGCGGCTGATGACGGCGTCCAGGGTGGCGGGGACGGCGGCGTTGCGGGATGCGGCGTGGGGTGGGTCGGTCATCAGGTGGGCGTGCATCTGCTGGGCGGGGTCGGTGTCGCCGTAGGGGCGGCAGCCGGTGAGGCATTCGTAGAGGACGCAGGCGAGCGAGTACACGTCGGAGCGGGCGTCCGCCTTTCCGGTGAACCGTTCCGGCGCCATGTAGGCCAGGGTGCCGATCGCCAAACCGGTGGTGGTGACCGCGGTCTGGCCGATGCCGTGTGCGATGCCGAAATCGATCAGATAGGCGAAGCCACTGGCGTGCACGACGATGTTGGACGGCTTGACATCACGGTGTACCAGCCCGGCCCGGTGCGCCACGTCGAGCGCGGCCGCCACCTGTGCGACGATGCCGACGGCTGCGGCGGGCGCCAGGGCCCCCGCGGCGATCGTGCTCGCCAGATCGCGGCCCTCGACGAACTCCATGTCGATGAACAGCCGACCGTCGATCTCCCCGAACCGATGGATCCGCGGAATACGCGGATCCCGCAACTTGGCCACCACCTCGGCCTCGCGCTCGAATCGCCTGCGATACCCCGCATCCGCGGCAAGCTCGGTCGGCAAGAGCTTCAACGCCACCCAGCGTGCATTCGCGTCGTCGTAGGCCAGCCAGACCTGACCCATCCCGCCTTTGCCGAGCAGACGCTCCAGCCGATATCCCCCGAATCGCACCTCCCCCATTGCGAACCTCCAGTCACCGTCGACTTGTCCAGGCCCGGCCCGCCGGCCTCCGATCAACCCGAGGTATCGCTGAAAACCACCAGCTCACACCGCGAACACCGCAGAACCCAACCTCCTTCGGAGCCTAACCCCACCCCGCCGACCCGGCCAGTGTGTCCTCAACAACACCCGCCGGACATTGCGAAGCTCAGCAACCCGCCAACGGGACATGACCCTCCTACCGACCGTTGCCAGGCTTGCCCCGCCCATTGCCATTGCCGTTACCCGAGTTTCCGCTGGACTCGTCGCCGTGACCCGGCTTAGCGGTGTCCTGCTTCGGCTTGGGCGTGTCCTGCTTCGGCTTCTCGGCCGCGGGCATCGCGGGCATCCAGTTCGCGGCGCGGTCGGCGGTGCCGACGCAGTGCAGCAGCGTGCCGTCCTTGGCGAGTCCGGGCACATCGACGGTGGGATCGCACGGTTGCCAGGCAACCGGAACGGTGACGGACGGTGCGGGAACCGGCGCCGGAGAATTCGCTGCGGCCGGGGGCAGGGTCTGCGCGGGCGCCGTAGCTGATGGCCCGGCAGTTGCGGTCGGCACGGACGTCGGTGCGGCCGAGTCTTTTCCGGGCCCACCGGGCCGCCCCAGCCACAGCGCCATCCCCACCGCCACGAGAAGCACCACCAAAGCACCCGCCGCGACGCGCGATCGCATCGTCTGCCGCGAACCGTCCTCTTGCGAACCGGGTCCGTGCCCGGCCGAACCGGCGCTACGCCCTGCCGCGTCTCCACGCAACGATTCAGCAGCCGCCCGCTGCCGCGAAACACCCTCGCCCGCAACGATGCCCGCCCGCACACCACCGTCCCCGACTGAACCACCGAACCGCCCCGACCACGGAACCCCTTGTGCCGCAGCTCCCGCACCCATCCCCGCTCGGGCCGAGTCACGCTGACCCGAAGCACGACTCAGTGGCAGTGTCGCAGGCACATCAGCTGCTCGAATCGGCTCCGGCAGAGCAGATGTCGAAAACGCCGCAGCGGAGGTCTGCACCGTCGGCACATCGAGCCCGGTGATCGCGGCATACGCGGCCGACGCCAATTCCCCTGCGCTGGCGCACCGTTGCTCCGGCACCTTCGCCATGCCGCGCGCGATGACGGCGTCCAATCCGGCGGGCACCGCGTGATTGAAGTCGGCGGCGAGCGGCGGGTCCGTCATCAAATGCGCCATCAGCGACTGTGCGGCATCGGCATTGCCGAAAGGCCTTCGCGCGGTGAGGCATTCATAGAGCACGCAGGCCAGCGAATACTGGTCGGAGCGAGCGTCCCCAGCACCCGAGAAACGTTCCGGCGCCATGTAGGCCAGCGTGCCGACCACATTGCTGCTCGTGGTGATCGCGGGCTGGTCGACCCGATACGCCGTACCGAAGTCGATCAGATGCGCGACCCCGGCGGCATCGAGCATGATGTTGGACGGTTTGACGTCGCGATGCACCATCCCGGCCCGGTGCGCGGCATCGAGGGCCTCTGCGACCTGCACCACGATCCGCACCGCCCGCGCGGGCGCCATCGGCCCCTCACACCGGAGCACGGTGGCGAGGTCGGTGCCTTCGATGTACTCCATGTCGAGATAGAGCTGACCGTCGAGCTCGCCGAAGGAGTGGATCGCCGCGAGATGCGGCCCGCGCACCTGGGCCGCCAGCCGCGCCTCCCTGGTGAACCGCTGCCGGTATTTCGGGTCGGCCGCCACCGAGGCGGACAACACCTTCAATGCGACCACACGATCGGCACTGCTGTCGTGCGCGAGCCACACCTGTCCGGTGCCACCGCTGCCGAGCAATCGATCGAGGCGATAGTGGCCGAACCACGTCTCACCCATGGTGCTGAACCTCCCGCTAGCCTTCTCCTCATGGAGGAGCTACCCGAAATCCGTATCGGCACCGCAGAGCGTGAAGACGCTATGCGGCGTTTGTCCGATCATTTCGCAGCCGGGCGGCTCAGCGTCGCGGAATTCGACGAGCGCAGCGCGGTGATCGCGGCCGCCGTCACCCGTGGCGACATCACACCGGTTTTCGCGGATCTGCCGGATCCGCTCGTCAAAGCCGCTGCGGTGCCTGCCGAGTCGAAGTCCGGTTTCCTGGCCGGCTGGCCGGAACGGGCGATGGCGGTCGTCCCGATCCTGGCGGTCATCCTGTTCTTCACCACCGGCAGTTGGCTGTGGTTCCTGGCGATTCCACTGATGGGCGCTCTGCTGTTCGGCAGCGGGCACAGCGGTCACGGCTGGCACGGTGAGCACGGCCGAGGTCGCGACCGCCGCAGGGACTCCTGATGGAACCCATCGAAATCAACGCGGGGACTTGGTATCTGCGCGCACTGCGCGCCGACGACCGGATCGACGATCGGCCCGCCTTGGCCGAGGGCGGCATCACCGACCCCGGCTACGTCGCGCTGCGCACCGCCGGGTGGGCCGAGGAATCCCACTTCTCCTGGGCGGTTTGCGAACCGACCACCGCGGAGATGGTCGCCGAGGTCGGCGCCAGACCCCTCGGCGACGGCACCGCCGAACTCACCGGCTGGGCGCGAGCAGGATACGAACCGGCCCTCGAAGCCGGCCTGACCAGCGTCCGCCGATTCGTCGAGGGCGCCCTGGGCCTGCGCCCCACCACCGACTGATCAACTACCGATACCAACAGCAATGCGCGGGTAGCCGGAAAGATCCCGGCTGCCCGCGCATAGTCGCAATAAGCGGCGTCGCCCTACTCGAAGCCGGCGATCACCCGATCGAGCGCGTCGACCGCGGCATCCAATTCGGCAGCGCTGACGGTCAGCGGCGGCCGGAAGCGGATTCCCCGCTCACCCGTGCCGAGGATCAGCACATGCTCGCGTTCGCGCAACGCGGTGACCACCTCGTCGCGCAACTGCGCCGACGCCACCGTCACCGCGCACATCAGCCCACGTCCCCGCGGTTCGCTGATGCTCGGATGCTGTGCGGCGAGGATCTGCAGCCGATCGAGCAGATGCGCGCCGAGGGCCCGCGACCGTTCGATGAGCGAGTCCTGCTCCAGCACCTCGAGGATGCGCCGGACCCGCACCATGTCGGTGAGGTTGCCGCCCCAGGTCGAGTTGATCCGGGAGTTGACCACGAACACGTTGTCGGGCACCTCGTCGACGCGCCCACCCGCCATCACACCGCACACCTGGGTCTTCTTGCCGAACGCGATGATGTCGGGCTGCACGCCGAGTTGCTGGTAGGCCCAGGTGGTTCCGGTCATGCCGACGCCGGTCTGCACCTCGTCCAGCACGAACAGCGCGTCGTTCTCGTGACACAGCTGCTGCATCGCCTGCAGGAACTCCGGACGCAGGTGCCGGTCGCCACCCTCGCCCTGGATCGGCTCGGCGATGAAACACGCGATGTCGTGCGGGTTTTCGGCGAACGCGCGGCGGGCCTGGTCCAGCGCGCGGGCTTCGGCCGCGTCGATGTCGTGATCCTCGCTCAGGTACGGCGAGTCGATGCGCGGCCAATCGAACTTGGGGAACCTGGCGGTCTTCACCGGGTCGGTGTTGGTGAGCGACATGGTGTAGCCGGTGCGGCCGTGGAAGGCGCCGGTCAGGTGCAGCACCTTGGTGCCGAGTTCCGGTGCGCGGCCGTTGCTTTCGTTGTGCCTGCTCTTCCAGTCGAACGCGATCTTCAGCGCGTTCTCCACGGCGAGCCCGCCACCGTCGATGAAGAACAGGTGCGGCAGCCGCCGATCGCCGAGCACCCGCACGAACGTCTCCACGAAGCGGGCCATCTCGACGGTGTAGATGTCGGAGTTGCTCGGCTTGTTGAGCGCGGCGGTCACCAGCTGTTCGCGGAACTCCGCGTCCTCGGCCAGCGCGGGGTGGTTCATCCCCAGTGCGTTGGACGCGAAGAAGCCGAACATGTCCAGATAGGAGCTGCCGTCACGTTCATCGACGAGCTTGCAGCCGCGGGACTGTTGTAGGTCCAGCACCAAGTCGAAGCCATCGGCGAGGATGCTGGCCGACAAGATCTCGTGCACCCGGGCGGCGGGGGTGACCGCCGGGCGGGTGCGTTCCAGTTCGATGGTCACGCCACCGAGGATACGAAAATTTACGGTTTCTGTACAGGAAAGCGGATTAATTACACGTAACAGCTACCTGTCATAGAATGTCTGCAAGATGATGGTGCTTCGGGTCCTGACGTTGGCGGTCGCTCTGATCTCCTGCAGCAGCTGCTCGAGGTGCCGTGGTGAGGCCACCCGCACCAGCAGGACATAGCTCTCGTCACCGGCCACCGAATGGCACGCCTCGATCCCGGGGATGTGCTGCAATACGGCCGGGGCGTCATCGGGCTGCGACGGGTCGAGAGGAGTGATCGCGACGAATGCCGACAACAGCTGGCCGAGTGCCTCCGGGTCGACGTGCGCCGTGTAGCCGCGGATCACCCCGCGCGCTTCCAGCCTGCGCACCCGCGATTGCACGGCGGACACCGACAGGCTCGCCTTCTCGGCCAGATTCGACAGCGTGGCGCGTCCATCGGCCATCAGTTCCCGAATCAGCAGGCGATCGATGTCGTCGAGTGCAGGTCGTGCAGGTGTATCCGCCATCAGCGGAGACTAACCCAGGCGACCCCGCTCGTGGCAGGAACCTCACCCCGATCCTCCCAAGACATGGGACAGATATGCCGCAATGCGGCCGAAAGGTACGGCGGAGCAACAGATGACAGATGTACTCGGCGATCAGACCACTCGGGAACTCGCGGAGCGCGCGGCAGCGGTGCTGCGCGGACTCGGCGTAACGCCCCCGGAATCCGGCGATCTGCCCGCCCGCAGCCCGATCACCGGCGCACAGCTGATGACCCTGCAATCGAGCTCGATGGATGAGGTCGATGCCGCGATCGCACGGGCGGCCACGGCATTCGGCGCGTGGCGCACCGTGCCCGCGCCGGTCCGCGCGGCGGTGGTGCGCAGGCTGGCCGAGCTGCTGACCACGCACAAGAGCGAACTCGCCGAGCTGGTCACACTGGAGGCGGGCAAGATCGGCGCCGAGGCCGCGGGCGAGGTGCAGGAGATGATCGACGTCTGCGAATTCGCGATCGGCCTCTCGCGCCAGCTCTACGGGCAGACGATGCCTTCGGAGCGGCCCGGCCACCGGTTGATGGAGACGTGGCATCCGCTGGGGGTCGTCGGGGTCATCTCGGCGTTCAACTTCCCGGTGGCCGTATGGGCGTGGAACACCGCGATCGCGCTGGTCTGCGGTGACACCGTGGTGTGGAAGCCGTCGGAGACGACGCCGCTGACCGCGCTCGCCTGCCACACCCTGCTGCGGCGCGCCGCGACGGACGTCGGCGCGGATCCCGAAGTGCACCAACTGATTCAGGGCGCGGCGGACGTGGGCGCCCGCCTGGTGGACGACGAGCGGGTGGCGCTGGTCAGCGCGACCGGCTCGGTCCGGATGGGCCGGATCGTGGCACCGCGGGTGGCCGAGCGGTTCGGCCGCTGCCTGCTGGAGCTGGGCGGCAACAACGGCGCGATCGTCACGCCCTCAGCGGATTTGGAGCTCGCGGCGCGCGGCATCGTGTTCGCCGCGGCGGGCACGGCGGGCCAGCGGTGTACCACCCTGCGCCGGTTGATCGCGCACGCCGACGTGGTCGGACCGCTGGTCGAGCGGATCGAGAGCGCGTATCAGCAACTGCGCGTCGGCAATCCGCTGGAAGACGGGGTGCTGGTCGGACCGCTGATCGATGGCCGGGCCTACGCGGGCATGCGGGCCGCACTGGACAAGGCGCTCGCCGACGGCGGCGAATTGATCTGCGGCGGTGAACGAGTCGACGGCTTCGGCGACGACGCCTACTACGTGCGTCCGGCGATCGTGCGGATGCCCGCCCAGACCGCGGTCGTGCGTGAGGAGACCTTCGCGCCGATCCTCTACGTGCTGACCTATCACGACTTCGACAGTGCGATCGCCATGCACAACGAGGTGCCGCAGGGACTCTCGTCGGCCGTCTTCACCAGCGATCAGCGCGAGGCCGAGCGTTTCCTGGCCGCCGACGGCTCCGACTGCGGCATCGCCAACGTCAATATCGGTACCTCCGGTGCCGAGATCGGCGGCGCGTTCGGCGGTGAGAAGCAGACCGGCGGTGGCCGCGAATCCGGTTCGGATTCGTGGAAGGCGTACATGCGCCGGGCCACCAACACCATCAACTACTCCGCCGAACTGCCACTGGCGCAAGGCATCAAGTTCGGCTGATCCCTAGCCGACACGAGGCCCGGCTCCGTGGAGCCGGGCCTTCGTCGTTTTGCTCAGTCGATGACGGTCGGCAGCGTTTGCAGGCCGCGCAGAAAGGTGCTCGGCCGCCACTGCACCTCGTCGGCCATCTTCATGTTCGGATAACGAGCCAGGATCTTCTCGAACGCGACCTTCGCCTCCAACCGCGCCAGCGGGGCGCCGACGCAGTAGTGGATGCCGTGCCCGAAGGCCAGGTGGCCGCCTTTGCGCTGGCCGGTCTTGCCGATCTCGAGGGCGTGCGGGTCCACGAACTGGCCCGGGTCGTGATCGGCCGCGGCCAGCGACACCGACACCAGCTCCTCGGCCGGAATGTCGATGCCCGCCAACGTGACCGGCTCGGCGGTGTAGCGCAGGGTGGCCAGGTGAACGGGTCCCTCGTGGCGCAGGAACTCCTCGATGGCGGCGGGAATCCGCTCCGGCGCGTGCGTGAGCTCCTCGTACAGCACGCGGTCGCGCAGCATCGCGTAGAGGCCGTTGCCGATCAGGTTGACCGTTGTTTCGTGGCCCGCCACCAGGATCAGGAACAGCATGGCGATCAGTTCCCGGTCGCTGAGCTTGTCCCCCTCGTGGTTGGCCATGATCAGCTGGGACAACAGATCCTCGCCGAGGTCCTTCGATCGCTCCGCGACCAGCCCGATCAGGTACGTGGCCAGCTCGATACTCGCGGCCCCGCGCTCGGCCGCTGTGGCATAGAACGGCGAATTCGCCAGGGCCTGTTGGTCTTCGGCATTCTCGGCCGACGACGCTGTCATCGTGGTGGACAACTCCCGGAACCGCGCCCGATCCGCCGCAGGCACGCCGAACAGTTCGCAGATCACCGTCATCGGAATCGGCAGCGCGTAGCCGTCGATCAAGTCGACTTCGGACTTGCCCGCCATCTCGTCGAGCAGCTGATCGGCGAGCGCATCGATGCGCGGGTGCAACTGCTCCACGGTGCGCGCGGTGAAGCCCTTGGTCACCAGCCTGCGCAGGCGAGTGTGGTCCGGCGGGTCGGAGCTGAGCATGTGTTCCCACAGGTCGGTGCTCATCGTCGTGTACGTATCGCCTGGGCGCAGCCGCGTCGTGATCGGTGCGAGGGCGGCCGCACCCTTCTTGATCCGGTCGTCGGCGAGTACCGCGCGGGCGAGCTGATAGTCGACCACCAGCCAGGAGGTCAGCCCGTTCGGCAGCAGCACGTGGTGGATCGGCCCTTGTTCGCGCAGCTCGTCGTACACCGGGTGTGGGTTGTAGACGAACTCGGTGCCCAGTTTGATCAACGGCTTGGTCATGAGAACTCCCTCGCTGACTTGCTGGTACTGCCACCACCACTGCTGACGTGCAGCGGATCCAAGCCCCAGGACTCGGCGACCAGCCGCGCCAGAAAGCCCAATTCCTCGTCGGTATGCGCCATTTCGGGTTTGATGCTCTCCAGCACCCACTGGATCTTCCCGTCGAACTCCGAGAGCCAGGTGGCCAGCGCGATCGGCTGCTGACCGGCCTGCTCGGTGTCGATGCCCTGGAAGACGCCGCGCATCACGAACATCGTCGGCGTCGCGCCGTGGCGCACCACGGTCGGCACGAACGGGTCCAATACGCCCATGTTCGAACACATTCCGACGGTGATCGGCGGGGTATCGACGAGCCGTTCGACCACGCCCTCCGGCAGCACATCGACCAGTTCGGGCGGCATGTTCCGCGGGCGCGAGATCCCGCCGGCCCCGACCCCGTGCACCGACCCGAAGCCTGCCTTGCTGGCCGCGCGCAACGGCGCGAGGTCGAACTGATCCAGCCACTCCCGCTGCACCACGATCGGCACGCGGGCAAAGGAATTCGAGTCGATCTGGTCCTGCTCACGCAGAATCCGCACGGCGGTCATCAACACCAGCGGGCCTGCCTCGCCGACCAGCCCGCAGTGCCGCAGCAGATCAGCGACCAGCGCCAGATACAGCGTGTTGGAGGTGCCGCCGCGCTGGGCCGCGAGATCCTTCCACCGGGCCGCGTCGAACGTGGCGATCACCGAGCCTTCACGCCAGCCGAGCGGCGTGGACTGCCGCGTCGCGCAGCGACCGGACAGTGCTCGGCGGATCGCCTTGCGATGGGACGGATCCCGGCGCGCTCGGCGCGCTTCCGAAACCACCTCGCGCACAACGGTTATGCTGCGGCGCGTGCCGTCCTTCAGGTCGTCGCGGAAGGTGACGGCGTCGGTCAGGCCCTCCGTGGTGGCGAGCTCGGGCTGCACGAGTCCGATGGCCGCCATCAGTCCCGCGTGACCGTCGGCGATGGCGTGCGAGGCGATACAGGACAGGACCATGCCGCCGGACCGCGTCGGCACCGCCGACAGCCGCCACCCGTAGCCCCGCTCCGGGTCGAGCGGATACTGCGCTTCGTCACCGGCCCAGGCCAGCGCGTCGGCGTCGTCGATCGCGGCATGCTCCAGGTGCAACGGCAAGGCGGTATCCGCCAGTACCCAGCGCCAGCGGGCGAAGGGCACCCGCGGGCGGCGCACCCGCCGCATGAACGGGCCGGAGCGCAGCTGGGCGTACATCTCGCCCAGCTCGTCCTCGGTGAGCCGGTTGGCCAGCACCGTCACCGTCTGGCTGATGACCGGTGCGCCGTAGCCGTGGTGCAGTCGCAGGAACGCCTTGTCGGTGAGACCGACGTACACGGGGGCCATCAGGAAGCCGCCCGATCGACGAGGCTGTGGCCGAAGCCCGGCTCGGCCAGCCGCAGCATCCGCTCCTGAGCAACCATGGCCACCAAATCGCCGGTGCGACTGAAGATCCGGCCCTGAGTGAACGCGCGACCGGCGCCTGCCGACGGTGATATCTCGTCATACAGCAGCCAGTCGTCGACGCGGTAGGACCGCATGAACCAGATCGAATAGTCCAGCGCCGCAGTCTGAATGGCGATGCCCGGGTGTGGCGCGACGGCGGCGCCCAGCAGTGTCATGTCGCTGGCGTAGGTCAGCGCGCAACTGTGCGTCACCGGGCAGTCGGGCAGTTCGCCGGTGTAGCGAAGCCAAACCTGTTGGCGTGCAGCGCCGATCGTGGAATCGGGCACGGGGCGGATGTCCCAGCCTTCCCACTCGTTGCCCGCGTCGCCCACGCCGATCCGGGCCAGCTGTTCCGGGTCCGGCGCCTCGGGGCACGCGTCGGCGTGCCGCACACCGCGGTCGCCGACGTGGAACGAGGCGACCATCAAGAAGGTCTCCCGCCCGTGCTGCACCGCCCGGATGCGGCGAACCGCGAACGACCGGCCGTGTTTGACGGTGTCGACCAGATAGTCGATCGGAATCTCCGACGCGGTCGACCGGACGAAGTATCCGTGTATCGAATGAACCTTGAATCCGGCGGGCATGCCCGCCGATCCCGCCGCCAGCGCTCGTGCCGCCACTTCGCCGCCGAATGTCCGAACCAGCGCGGTGCGGTGCTGCAGCTTGCCACGAAAGAAGTTCGTGTCGATCTGCTCCACCGCCATCGCGTCGAGTAACTCAACCATGGGCAAAACCTTCGCTTCAGAGATCCCAAACAGTGCTGGCGATGCACCCGTGCAGATGGAGCTCGGATAAATCATCGTGTGACACCTCGTACCAGACACAGTGAACCTCTGGTTAATCTAATTCAAGGGGGCTGTAATCCATTTCACAGTGAGCAGAAGTGTCTTTACGGAATACCTTCGATCACCAAGGGTACGAACCGCCCATATCTACTCGCAAAACGCCGCCGACCAGCAAGTATCACAACATTCAGATTCCAGCTGCCCCGGCCGCCGACGCCCACCACAAGACGTCGCCATGCGTCGATTACCGCGAGCGGATGCCGAGAAGCGATTTACTATCCGTTTACCAACAATGGTCGGCACAGTACTTTCTGAGAATTGCCAGCATTTAATGGACAGTTAACAATCGCGCATGGATTGTCCGATTCCTGCCGGTTCTGCTATTTCTGAATGCCGCCCTCGGCGCCGGATGACTCGACCCCACCGGATTCCCGCAGCGGGATCTCCTTCCAGAACAGCACCATCACCAAGGCGACCAGCGCGAGCACGGCGGCCGCCAGGTACACCGTCGACATGGCTTCGGCGAAGCCGGTCTGCAATGGACCCGCCAGCGTCGGGTTCAGTTGCTGAATGACCGAACTGTCATCGAGCACCTTCTGCACCGCGGCCGGATCGTGGTGGACCAGCCCCTGTGCGAAGGCCACATCGGCAGGATTACCGCTGTGCAAACCGGCCAGCACGGCCTGCTGATACGCCGGCTGGGTCGACGCCGCTTCGATCGCGGCGGTCACCTTGGTCGGCAGCAGGCCGAACAGCGTCGACAGCAATGCCGCGACGCCGAGCGTGCCGCCGACCTGACGGAAGAAGGTGGCGGCCGCGCTCGATACGCCCATATCCTTGGGCGCGGCGGCGTTCTGGATGGCCAAAGTAATGGGCTGCAACAGATTTCCCAGTCCGAACCCGGTGACCGCCATGAAGATCATGGTTCGCCACAGTGGCGTTTCCGGCGTCAGATAGTGGAACAGGAACAGGCCGACCGCGACCGTCGCCGTACCGATAATCGGGAACGCCCGGTACCGGCCGGTCCGCGTGATGAGCCGATTGGACACGATCGAGCCCACCATCAGGCCACCGACCATCGGCAACAACTGCAGACCCGCGGCGATCGGACTGGCCCCGCGCACGACCTGTAAGTACTGCGGGACCAAGATGATGCCGCCGAACAGCGACGCACCGACCACCAGCGCGATCGCGACACCGAGCGCGAAGGTCCGATTCCGGAAGAGCCGCAACGGAATCAACGCCGCGTCCCCCATCTTTGCCTCGATACCGACGAACGCGATCAGCCCGACCGCGCCGATCAGATAGCAGGCCACCGCGCCCACACTGGTCCATCCCCAACTTCGGCCTTGCTCCGCGACGATCAGCAACGGCGTGATGCCGATGGCGAAGGCCGCGGTCCCGAGCCAATCGACCCGGCCGCTGGCTGGACTGCTCCTCGGCATCCGGACCACGCGATACACCACCACCAGCGCGACCAGCCCGACCGGAACGTTGATCAAGAACACCCAGCGCCAGCCGGTGATCCCGAGAATGGCGTGCTGACTCGCGAAGAGGCCGCCGAGTACCGGGCCGATCACACTGGCCGTCGCCCAGGTCGCCAGGAAATGCCCTTGATACTTGGCTCTTTCGCGCGGACTCACAATGTCGCCGAGGATGGCCGAGGCGAGCGACATCAGCCCGCCCGCACCCACACCCTGCACAGCCCGGAACACCGCAAGCTGATACATCGACTGCGCCACCGTGCACAGCAGCGAGCCGCCCACGAATATCACGATGGCCGCGAGCAGAAATGGCCTGCGGCCGTACATATCCGACAATTTGCCGTACAGGGGCGTCGTCAATGTCGCGGTGATCAAGTAGGCCGTGGTGACCCACGCCTGCAACGAGTAGCCGGACAGGTCATCGGCGATGGTCCGCACGGCGGTCGCGGTGATCGTCTGATCCAGCGCCGCCATGAACATGCCGAGGACCAGGCCGCTCAGGATGACCAGCACCTGCCGATGGGTAAATCCTGCCGGACTGTGCGATACCGGGGCCGCGTCTACTCGCTCGGTCCGATGTCCGCGATGGGTCAGCGCCATCAGCAACTCCTGAAATCAGAAAATCACGCATCAGTTGTCGAAACTGCGGTCATTCCCATCCCCGGACCGCGGCGACCTTGCGCCCACGAACTCAGCATCACGAACCAGCAACGATAAACCTCGGTCACGATTCGGGAAACGAGGAGTGATGTCTATCTCCCTCACCAGCTAACTGTGATCCACACCATAGTCAGCAAGGAACCGTCGCTACCCGCCTTCCCCTGCGCGCCACACCCAGACGACCCGCGCCACCAGGCGTTTTCGCATCCGGACCCGCAGTGTGTAAGGTTGGAGACACCCAACGCGGGGTGGAGCAGCTCGGTAGCTCGCTGGGCTCATAACCCAGAGGTCGCAGGTTCAAATCCTGTCCCCGCTACAAAAGATACGGCCCGAAACCACAAGGTTTCGGGCCGTTTTCGTTGCCGGAGGCGAGAGAGCATCGCACCCGCCGGCCCCGATGCGGTCGACGCCATTGGCCCCGGGGCGAGCCAGACTACTTCCCAGCTATTCGCGCGAGCGCTTCCTCGACGATCCCGTGCAGGTCGATCCCGGTCTCCGCACGGGCCCAAGCGATTTCGTCGTTCTTGTAGTTGAAACCCCACTGGGGCCCGCTTCCTGGCGGGTGACGCGCCACGAGCAGCGCAATGACATCGTCGGTCGCTCGCCGAGGAAATTCGACATAAGTGGCCATTCGGACCGAGGGCTCGAGTTCGGGCAATGGGGCTCGCGGCAGTTCAACACCGAGACTGCTCAGTGCAGCAACGATCGCCGCGCGCGTTGCTTCGGAGGTGTCGGGCAACAACCAGCGCCTGCTATCCCACAGAACAGCGAGCAGGAAGTGCACTGTGTCCGGCTCGGTAGCTCCCAATCCGTAGGCGATACCTTCAGCGCGGCCACGGACCGTGTGCCAGCGGGGATTAGGGCTCAGCCCGTCCACTGTCGCACCGGAATCGATTGCCCTCAGCCGTGTTTCGACGGTCACCGCGTCGATGCCGGCCTGCTCGAGGGCCTGCCGCGCCACATCGTTGCTGTCGCCGCGCAGCACACCCAGCAGTGTGTGCTCCGGGCCGATCCAGCCATGATTCAGGCGCAACGCCTCATCGGCCCCGATATTGAGCAGATCCATCTATTCATGGTGCACGGATCAGCCGTACCCCCGCAATACACAATGGCGGTTCCGTCATAAATATGTCAGACGCTGATCCCATCTCTGGCAGGAATATGACAGTCGAGCTGTCAGCGCGATACTGCCAACACCTATCTTGCGCTGCCGCAATAGCTTTGGCAGCCTCGACACACACCGCTCGGCATACCGCGCTGTTAATGTCGCTTCAGATCGACACCGAATACGCGTCGACATCACAAAGAAAGTTATGCACCCATGAACAAGATACGTTTTGCTGCCGCGATCGCTGGAATTGCCGCCGGGGCAACGATGCTCGGACTGCCTGCACAGGCGTCCGCCGATGCGGTAACTCCGGCACCGGCCGCAGTTTCCGCACAGTACGCGCCTGGGTCGTTCGACGCGGTCGAGATGTTTTGCCCGCCCAATCTGGACGGTAAGATCGTTTGGCTGCAAGGCGCATTCCACGAATGCAAACCTCTCGGTGGTTCCTTTGTGTGGGTCCCCACGAACTGATCGTGGTTCCAAAGGCTGACCAGCCCGCCAGCTGGTAGTGACCCATTGGTTCAGCTGTGTGACTCCGACGTCCGTCGGAGTCACACAGCCGCACTACCGCAGCCAGACGCTGCCAGCAAACGCAGGTGTCGAACCACTGGCATCAGGGGACCGATGCATATCATTCTGCTGAAAAGTGAACCCACTATCCCGCGAACTTGCACAACTGCAGCGTTCTGCTGCGCACGGCGCCGAGACTTATCTTGTCGCCATCGGAACCGTCGGCGCGCAATGGTTCGATGCTGGACACTCCTGCTTGTTCGGCATTGTCGTTCAGGGCGTAGGGCTTGCCGTCCGGAGCTACGAATACGGCTTGGTCGCCGACGCGGCATTCGATGGTGCCGCGATCGATGGTGAACGGCCATAGGTAGCCGAGGGTTTCGCTCGCAACGGGCTGACTGCTGGAGGTCGGTTCCGGTAGCGGCACCGGGGTCGGCTGTGCGGGCGACTTCGGCCCGGCACCGCCGCCGCACGCGCTGATCAGCAGTGCGCCGCCGCACGCGACACCGGTCATGAGCAATCCTCGAACCATCGAAACCATCTTTCCTCCAGCAACCTCGGTATCCGTCTACCGATTACGTTGCGGACTGCCGGGTTCCGGTTCACGACGTCGTCGGTTCGCACCGGCCAGCCGCTCGGGAGGCACGCAGTAGCGCCATGTAACCGTCGTCCAATGTCGGTGGCACCGGACGTGATTCGGGCGGCGGTATCGGCCCGACCACCCGATACTCGGTGCCCTCGACGGTGCTCGTCACATTGACGACGGTGAAATCGCCGCGCGGTTCGACATCGGTACGCACCAGATGGGTCTGCCCCTGTGCCATGGCGACCAGCCCGGCCGTGGTGCCGTGATAGGCCAGCGTGCCCTCGGTGAGCACCGCCGCCTGCTGACAGCTGTGCGCTACGTCGTCGAGGATGTGGGTCGACAGTAGGACGATGCGGTCGCCGCCGAGTTGGCCGAGCAGGGTGCGGAAGCGAATCCGTTCCTCGGGATCGAGTCCCGCCGTCGGCTCGTCGACGATGATCAGCTTCGGGTCGCCCAGCAGAGTTTGCGCGATGCCGAGCCGGCGTTTCATGCCGCCGGAGTACCGCCCGATCCGTTGCCTGCCAACCGAATCCAGCCCCACTCGGTCCAGCAGACTTTCGATCTGCGAGCGCCGGGTGCGTTTGTCATCGATACCTTTGAGGAGGGCGACGTAGTCGAGGAATTCGCGTCCGGTGAGATCGGGATAGAGCGCGAGTTCCTGCGGTAGGTAGCCGAGCAGCCGCTTCACCTCGGTCCGTCCGGCGGTGGTGGCCATGTCGTGCCCGCACACCGTCACCGTGCCGGAGGTCGGCTCGAGCGTTCCGGTCAGGATCCGCAGCAGCGTGGTCTTGCCCGCGCCGTTCGTCCCGAGCAGCCCGGTCATCCCCTCGGTCACGGTCAGATCGATGTCGCGCAGCGCGGCGTCGGGCTTGCGATAGATCTTGGTCAGCTTGCGCAGCGTGATTGTCATCCGAACTCCATTTCCGCGCAACGACTCCGGGCCAGCAGCTCGTGGCCGGCCAGAAAGGCGAGCGCCGTCGTCACGAGGGTGAGCGCAAGTGCGAGAGCGGCATAGCCGGCACCGGCCGGCGGATGCAGCCAGCCGCCGTCCTGTTGGGGCAACGTGACATTCAGCCATTGCGCCGCCTGATACCCGCCCAGTGGTGACAGCACCGTCCCGGTCACGGTCGGGATCGGCACGAGCGGTGTCAGCAGCGTCGCCCAGTACCAGCACGGCACGACCAGCACCCGGACGACCACGCTGGGCAGCAGCAGACTCGCGACATTGGCGAGCACCGTGAGCAACAGCGAGCCCGGCGCCACAATGGTGACCAGCCCGATCACCGCCGCTGCCAACGGCGCCGGCCCACCTGAGCTGATCGCCGACCACAGGCCCATCACCAGCAGAACCAGCGCGCCGGGTACCGAGGCGACCAGCCACGGCCCGAGCACGAGGCCGACCGACCTGGTGCGCCCGTCGGCCGGTGTTGCGGCGAACAGCTCGCGCAATCCCGGCCTGCGTTGCGCGGCAAGCCGATCCGCGAGCACAACCGCAACACCGGCCGAGCCGAGAAAATTGATGAGCAGGGCGGTGTCCCCGATCGCGGCTATCTCGTCGGTCCGATCGCGTCCCTGGGGAAAGCCGCCGAGCAGCATGATCAAGGCGCACAGCGGAATCAGCGACAACCACACCACCCGGTGCCGCAGGACCAACAGCGCTTCATAATGAATGGTCGCACCGAGCACGCCCCTCATCCGCGTACTCCGCGCAACTGCGCTTCGCTGTCGGTAACCCGCAGTGCCGCGAGCCATGCGCACAATGCCGCGACCGTCAGCAGCACGAACGCCTCGGCGAAAACGCCAAACTGATCCAGTACCAGCAATTTCGCCAGCCACGCGGTGATGACGACCACCGAAGCACCCGCGGTGGAACGAAACTCGACGACGGCGTACGTCGCGAGACCGATCAACGCCAACGCGAAGACGATATTGCCCGTCAGCAGCACGCCCGCACTGTCCGGCACCACCCGCCGTCCGAGCAGACCGAGCACCACCACCGCACCACACGCCGAGACCAGGACCAGCGCGATACGACGCACGACGGTCAGCCGATACGGCGTCCGCACCGTCAACTGCACTTCGATCATCCGCTCCCCGCCCAGTGCCGCCGCGGCCGCCAGCCCAGCCGCCAATGGCACGGTATCGACCGCCGCGACCTGTGCGGCCGGACCGCCGTCGAGTGCGATCAACGCAACGCCGAGGGCAGCAGCCAGCGGGGGCGGCAGCGCAAGCACCTCCCGACCACAACGCCGAATTTCATACCGCCAGATCGGATTAACTGCACCGAGGTAGCGAGTTCGTACCGGCCGGTTCATCCAGCCACCACGCTGTACCGAGGCCTGCGCATCCCGACCACCGCGACGACGAGCAGCAGCGCGGCGATCAGCAAGGTCGCCACCGAGGTGGACCACAGCGGTTCGAGCAACGCACCGACCCGATGCACCGGACCGGTCGCCGAGGACGCCGCGGCGCCGAGCAGCCACACCACACCCCCCGCTACCGCCCCTACCTGCGCGGAACGCCAGACAGCGCACACGATCCCGACCGCCGAGGCGAACATCGCCGGCCCGAGCCAGCCCGCGACCATGGCGGGAAAGTCGGCCGTCGCACCGAACTCACTCGCCAGCATCGAGGCGAGCAGCGCGAGCGCGGTGTCGGCAAAAAGAACCACCGCAAGCCGGCACGCGAACACCACCGCGGGCGGAATCGGCAACGTGCTGAACAACTCCAGCCGCGGGTCGGCCCGCGGCAGACAGGCCGCCAACGTACCCAGCTGGAACAAAAGGGTAACCCCGAGCCCGAACACCGTGGGTGCAGTGGCACTTTGCTTGATGAATACGGCCAAGAGCAGGCAGCACAGGAACCCCAGCACGCTCAGCGGAACCAGTGCTCGCGGCAAAAACCGCAGCTGGGTTCGCACCAGCGCAGCGGCGACCAGGAGCGAACCCCGCCGACCTGGCCGTGCGGCTACTTCCGCTGTGGCCCAGGGCATCCCGACGGCGTCGCCGAGCAAACTGTCGAAGGAGGGTGTGCGGATCGTTCCCTCGAGTTCCGCGGAAACCTGCCGCGCCGCGACTGCCAGGTGCTGCCAACTCTCGGCGCGTGCACGACAGTCGGCGCAAGCAGTCAGGTGCAGGCGGGTGGCATCGTCTCGCCGGCCGACCAGCTGGTCGTCCGCGAGGTGGGGGCCGATGTAATTCATTTCTCGCCTCCGTTTCCGGTGGACAGGTCGGCGGTGGTCCCGGCCAGCGCAAGCGCGAGTCGCTTGCGCGCGTGCGACATTCGGCTCTTCACCGTGCCGACCGGAATGTCGAGGATCGCCGCGACGTCCGGGTAGGCCAGGTCGTCGACGAGCACGAGCAGCAGCACGTCGCGCAGATGCTCGGGTAGGTCGCGAACGGCCGCAGCCAGGTCGGCACGGGCGGCGTTGGCGAGGACGACGTCCTCGACGGTGCCGGTCTCATCGCAGATCTCCGGGGTGTCTTCGAGATCGACCGTGGCGAGCACGGACTTCCGCAGCTGGTTGTGCGCTTGGCGTTTGGCGACACCGAACAGCCAGCCGCGCGCGGACGACTCGCCGCGGAAGCTGCCCGCCGACCGCCAGACAGCCAGCCAGGTCTCCTGCAGGATCTCCTCGGCGACGCCGCTCTGCGTCGTCATCCGGCGCACCACCCGCAGCATCGCGGGCGCATGCCGCTCGTAGAGCGCACGCAAGCCCGCCTGATCTCCCCTGGCCACCGCGGCCAGCAGCGCTTCGTCCGTCTCCACACCCTGGTGTGTAGCGGGCGGGCACCGAACGGTTCAACCCGGATCGCATGTCAGCGTATTCGCGAGCCACCGGCGTCGAGGATGCGAAAGAAGCCCTCCTCGATGCCACCGTCGCCCGCAAGGCCATGGAGGGTGCCTTCGTAGCGTGTCTGACCTGCGACCAGTACCCCGACCCGGTCGCACACCTGGGCTATCTCCGACAGCTGGTGACTGGAGAGCAGGATCGTTGTGCCGTCGGCCGCCAGGGAGCGAATGATTCCCCGCATCTCCCGGATGCCCACCGGATCGAGGCCGTTCGTCGGTTCATCGAGCAGCAGCAACTTCGGCCGGGCCAGCAGCGCGAGGGCGATGCCGAGCCGCCAGCGCATACCGAGCGACAGCTCACGCACCTTGCGGTTGCGGACCTCCGTCAATTGCACAGCGGCCAGCGCGTCGTCGATCCACTCCGCAGGAACCCCGCGCAACTTCGCGTGGATACGCAGGTGCGCCGACGCATCCAACTGCGGCCACAACCCGGGGGTCTCGATCAACGCACCGACAGCTACCAGCTGGGTACGGTCGAAGGGTTGTCCGAACAGCTTGATGCTGCCCTCGTTCGGCCGCTGCAAACCGAGCACGGTCTTGAGCACAGTGGATTTACCCGCGCCGTTCGGACCGAGCAGCCCGTAGACCTCCCCCGCGCGGACCGACAGGTCGACACCGTCGAGCGCACGATGCTTGCCGTAATGCTTGTGCAGCCGTGTCACTTCCAGTGCGTACATGCTCAGATCTCCTTGCGCCGCAGGTGTATCGAGCCGGCCGCGAGAACCAGCACCGCGAGCCCGATCGACAGCACGATGGCGGGCAATATGACGCCGCTGTCCCTGATCGGGCTGCCCTCGGGCAGCGGAACACCATTGGGCCCGATCCCGGCCAACGGCAGGATGACGCGCATCGGCCAGGCGAACGGCACCGCCATCCACCAACTCTTGTCCGCGATGAGCATCCCGCTCATCATGCCGAGCACACCGACCGCGATGGTCGGACCGAGGCCCCACACCATCGAGATGACCAGAGTCACTGCGGTACAGCCCAATCCGGCCAGCCACGGCAGAAAACAGGCGGCAGCGATCGTGGTGAAGCCACTGCCGAGCCTGCCGTGCAACGCCGCACCGCAACACAGCAGCACCCCGAGCAGCGTCGTCGACACCGCCGACAGCACGGCCAGCGCGAAATACTTACCGAGCAGGAACCTGGTGCGCGGCACCGCATAGGAGAACAGCAGCCGCCTCGCGTCCAGGTCTGCCCGCACCGAGAGCGCCGCCAAGAGCGCGGCCATCATCGGAATGAGAATCCCCCACCCTTCCAGTGCGACATCGCGAAACACCGTCCAGGTATGGCCGGACCGCCCCTCCGGCGAGGCCAGCGACATCGGATACAGCGGAACGGTGATGGCGGCGGGTCCGACGACGACGAACCAGCCGGTGAAGCCCCGGCGCATTCTCGATAGTTCGGTGACAGTGACAGTCCACAGGGATGGTCGGTCTTTCGCACGTATGTCCGACCCAAGATGTGCTGCGGTAGTGGCCATATCGCTCCTCGAGTCGGCTGGTCTCCTCGAGTTCGTAGCCTCCGACCACGGAGCGGTTCACGGCACGTTGCCGCCGCCGTTCAGCTGCGCAGCACGGTCATCGGTGGGCGGGCGGCGGCGCGGCTCTCCGCCAGTTCGGCGCGGTTGCGCACGCCGAGGGTGTTGTACAGCGCGCGGATGCGCCGGTACATCGACCGCTCCGACAGGTAGTTGTGCCTGGCGATCTCGGCGACGGTCATCGAGGTGCGCAGCATGTGCAGCAGCCGGGCATCGAATTCGTCCAACTCGGCTCGACGGTCCGGCGTGCGCGACCGTGGTACCCGCGCGACGGGCTGGGTGGCCGCACGCGCACGGGCGGGCTCCGTCTGCGGGCTGTTCGCACCCCGGTTCGGTACGGTGCCGAACACCGGCGGGCTCGGCTTCTCGGGCCGTGCACCCTGCTGGTCGAACAGCTGCGCACGGAGTATCTCGGCTTGTCGCTCGACGGCGATCGCGATGTTGATCACGAAGTTGGCGCCGGCCCGGATCGCGAAATACGTTGCGTGACCGGTGACATCGTTGGTGACCGCGACGATCAGGCCCATGGCATGGGCGGCCCGGATCGACCGCAGGTTTTCGGCCTGATACTCGGTGTTGACCGGCAGCACGATCGGCGCGCCCTCGACGTCCCGGCGCGCGGCGAGCTGGTCGTAGTCGGCGAACTCGAGCCGGAACGACGCGGCGAACAGCGTCCCGCACGGCCCGTTCGTCGGATCCATATATTCGCGCAGACTCGGATGGACGAACGCGTTGGACCTGGTCACTTCTTCGGTGTCCCGGCACAGTTGCACAGCGTTCATGGAAACCCCCACTACTTCGATGGGTGCACCGTACGGCGCACCTGATCCTGGATTCCGCACCCGGTGCGGTGCGGTCTCGTCCAGCCATGCCGGTCGGCCGATGAAGCCGCGGATCCCCTCCGAATCCCCGCCATGGTCTGCTACGGCCGCCGTTCCGGGGACCGTCGATCACTCCTGTCTTTGCTCGTTACCTTCCTTGGACGCGGCGAACGCCCGATCGGTTCCATTCCGGGCCAATACTTTTGCAAACCCCGCATCACCTGCGCAAAGCAGAAGCGGCCCGCAACCAGAGGTTGCGGGCCGCTTCCCATGTGCCCGGGAGCGTGGCCTATACGCTCGACCAGGCGCGCGGTCTACTGCCCAGACCACGCTGATGGGCTACACCTGCGGCGGCTCGATGCCGAGGTCGCGCAGGCTGTTTCGGTAGAGCTCCACGTTCGCGAGCTTGATGTCCTCGTAGCCACGCACGGTGTCGGCGAGGGCCGCGGCCTGTACTGCGCGGTCGTAGCCCGCCTCGTCGAGCGTGTCCGCGAGGGTCGTCACCATCTCGGTGTAGTGGGCGAGCAGGGTGCGCTCGACCCGGCGGACGTGGGCGTAGCCGAAGGGGTCGAACTTGGTGCCGCGCAGCCGCTTTCCCTTGGCCAGCACCTTCAGCGTGAAGTGCCCGCGCGGTCCGATGCCGATCTTCTTCTTGCGGCCCATCGCCCGCAGCACCGGCGGGTGCAGCTTGTAGGTGAGGTTCGCTCCTTCGGGCAGCTGACCCGCGACGTCGTCCAGGAAGGCCGGATCGGTGAGGCGGCGGGCCACCTCGTACTCGTCCTTGTAGGCGGTGAACTTGTACAGCCCCTTGGCCACCTCTTCGCTGAACTCGGTGCGCCCGGTGACCCGCAGCTGTGCGTCCCAAATGTGTTGCACGGTACGCACATAGTCGCGGGCGACGCGCACGCCCTGGAAGCCGATCAGCTCCGCGGCACGCAGTTCGACGAGCCGCTTGGTCTCGCCCGTCGCGGTCAGGCCTTCGAAAAGGTCTGCCGGGACCTGGATTTCGGCCTTCTTCGGCTGGGTACGGCCGACGGCCGCGGCGAAGTCGTCCGGGCGGGCGACCGCGACCCGGCCCCAGCGGAACGCCGCGATGTTGGCGTTCACCGCGACACCGTTGATCTCGATGGCCTCCTCGATCGCCGCCGCGGGCAGCCGCAGGCCGCCGAGCTGGTAGGCGGCGCCGACCATGAGGAAGTTGGCGGCGGCGGTATTGCCGAACAGCACCTCGGCCGCACCGAGCGCGTCGAAGGAGCGCACCTCGCGCGAGGCCTGCGCCAGCCGGGTCAGCAGCGCGGGGGTCTCCGGGTACTGAACGGACTTGTCGTACACCATGTCCCCGGTCGGGGTCTTGCTGGTGGACGCGACCGACAGGGTGTGCGCCTTCGAGCCGTAGGCCAGATTCTTGTTGTCGGTGGCGGTCAGCAGGTCGAAGGCGACGATGCAGTCCGCCGAACCCGGGGTGAGCCGGTTCGCGGGCTCCAGTTCGCCGGTGGCGAACCGCAGGTGCGAGACGACCGGTCCGGCCTTCTGGCTCAGGCCGATCTGGTCCAGGCTCGCCACCTCGTAGCCGGCCCGCAGCGCGGCGGTGGCCAGCACCTGGTTCACCGTGACGATGCCGGTGCCACCGATGCCCGCCAGGAAGACGTTCTGCGTAGTCGCCGGCGCGGACACCGGCAGATCGGGCAGCACCGGCGGCGCGGGCCGCTGCATCACCTTGCGCTTCTTGGCCTTTGCCGGATCCGGCAGCTCGACCGTGACGAAGGACGGGCAGTCACCGTCGAGGCAGCTGTAGTCGGTGTTGCAGGAGGTCTGATCGATCCGGGTCTTGCGACCGAACTCGGTGTCCACCGGCTGTACCGACAGGCAGTTGCTCTTGACGCCGCAGTCGCCACAGCCCTCGCACACCGCCTCGTTGATGACGACCCGCGTGGTGCGGACCGGCAGGGTGCCGCGCTTGCGCTGGCGGCGCGCGTCGGCGGCGCAATGCTGGTCGTAGATGAGCACGGTGACGCCCGGCACCTCACGCAGGGTGCGCTGGGCCTCGTCGAGCCGATCCCGGTGCCACAGCTTGGTGCCGGGGGCGAGATCGCGCTTGCGGTACTTCTTCGGCTCGTCGGCGCAGATGATGATCTGCGCGACGCCCTCGGTGGTGAGCTTGTGCGTCAGCTTCGGCACCGCGAGCGCGCCTTCGGCGTCCTGCGCACCGGTCATCGCGACGACGTCGTTGTAGAGCAGCTTGTAGGTGATGTTCACCCCGGCGGCGACGCACGCCTGCACGGCCAGCTGCCCGGAGTGGAAAAACGTTCCGTCGCCGATGTTCTGGAACAGGTGCGGCACATCGGTGAACGGCGCCTGGCCGATCCACTGCGCGCCCTCGCCACCCATCTGGGTGAGGCCGGTGACCTGACTGTCCTCCCGGCCCGACATGGTCACCATGGTGTGGCAGCCGATGCCGCCACCGGCCAGCGAGCCCTCCGGAACCGCGGTGGACCGGTTGTGCGGGCAGCCGCTGCAGAAGTAGGCGGCGCGCTTGGCGGGCAGTACCGCCAGCGACAGTGGCTGGGGCAGCGGCCGTTTCATCTCCAGGAAGCCGTTGAGGGCCCGGCTGAGCGGCTTGGTGATCCGGCCGGTGGTGAGTTCACCGTCCTGGCTGAACAGCGGGCGACCGGCGGCGTCGCGCTTGCCGATGATCTCCGGCGCGTCGGCCGTGCCGTAGAGGATCTCCCGGATCTGGGTCTCGATGAAGGCGGTCTTGTCTTCGACGACCACCAGGCGGGTGAGGCCCTTCGCGAACTGCCGGACACGGTCGGGCGCAATGGGAAACGGCATGCCGATGCGCAGCAGCCGGACACCGGCGCGCATCAGCGCGTCGTCGTCCACGCCGAGGTCGATCAGTGCCTGCCGGACGGCGTCGAAAGTCGTTCCGGTGGCCGCGATTCCGATGGTGGCGTGCGGCGGGTTCAGCTCGATGACGTCGAGGTCGTTGAGCGTGCTGTAGGCCTTGACCACTTCCCAGCGCGGGCCGTACAGGTCCGCCTCGGCGATCACGCTGTCCGTCGGCGCGGCCATCGGGCGCTGCAGGTAGCGGAAGGGCCTGCCCTCCCAGGTGATCTCGGGAACGATGATCTCGATGTCGCCCGCGTCGCCGTCGACCGACCAGGCGCCGTCGGCGACATCGGCCACGATCTTCAGCGCGACAAGGCAACCCGACGCCCGCGACAGCGCGACGCCGTGCAGGCCCATCGTGATGATCTCGCGGGCGTTACGCGGGAACAGAACCGGGATGTTCATGGCGGCCAGCGAGCGCTCGCTGACGGCGGGCACGGTCGAGGACTTCGAGGCCGGGTCGTCGCCGACCAGCAGCAGCACCCCGCCGCTGGCGTTGGCCCCGTACATGTTCGCGTGCCGCAGCGCGTCCGTTGCCCGGTCCAGGCCGGGGCCCTTGCCGTACCAGACGCCGACGACGCCGTCGTGCGTGGCGGCGCCCTTGGGCAGGTCCGCCTGGCTGCCCCACACCGAGGTAGCGGCGAGCTCCTCGTTCAGGCCAGGGACGAACGAAATGTCGTGCTCGGAAAGCACGTCGGGCATCCCGGCCAGCATCTTGTCCACGCCGCCGAGCGGACTGCCCTGATAGCCCGACACGAATGTGCCGACCCGGCGCCCGGCGCGCAGGTCGCGCACGTGCTGCTCCACCAATTGACGCGCGATCGCTTGGACCCCAGTCAGGACAACGGTGCCTGCGCCGACCCGGTAGCGGTCGGCAAGGTCATACGGCGCCGGAATCAGATCGTGATCGGCGAGCTCGGTCATACATCCACCCGTCCGGTCGGCGCCGATCGGGCGCCTTCCTAGTTGAGCACTTGATGCCGATAGCCTGCCTTCGAAGCGCGAAATGAACAATAGGCGTCGATAAAGTTGAGCAGACTGCGCAATTTCACTGCGTGTGAATGGGCACACACTATGCACGATGTGAGGTTTGCTGTGACCTCCACCACCGGACGCCGAATCGCAGCGTTCCGGCGAACGGGACCAGGCGGCGGCAAACATCGAGTGGCGGCTCCGTGATGTCCCACTCGACGGACCGTGCGGTACGGGCCGGGACCGAGTGGCGAGAGCGACCTGCTATTACAGGCGGTTCAGCGCTTGCGGTCGGCAGTGACCTTGGTCAAATGCACAGGTAGCGCGTTGTGAATTGTCCAATATGCCGGACCCGGTTGCGCGCGACGGCATGCTTAGCGCTACGTTCGCTGCGGATGGTGCCGCCGACCGCGGCCGCCTGTAGTCGTTGAGCCGAAAGGTGGTGTGCCGGTCCGACCTTCGGTTCGGCTGTGGGTTATTGCTATCCGTCGGCCTGGCGAACGACGACGTTCGCCGCGCTTTCCCTTGCAGTGGTGGTCCGTCCGAGTTGCCGAGGCGTTGTCGGGGTCGGCGAGTCGGTCACGGCCGAGAATTCGAAGGAAAACCGTGCACAGAGTCCCGTTCAGGATCGCGATCCTGTTGTTGAGCGTCGTCTCGGTCGGCCTGCTCGGCCTACCCGTCAACGCCCAACCGCTCTATCCCACACCGGATCCGGATGTGTTCTATACCCCGCCGGCCGAGCTGGCGGCGCTGCGACCGGGCGACGTCGTCCGCGTCCGCAAGATCGACACCGGCCCGTACGTGGGCACCACGGGATGGCAGGTCGCGTTCCGGTCCACCAACTCGATGAACAAGCCGGTCATGGGAGTCACCACCG
The DNA here is from genome assembly GCF_900269665.1 of Nocardia suismassiliense. Lineage (GTDB taxonomy): Bacteria > Actinomycetota > Actinomycetes > Mycobacteriales > Mycobacteriaceae > Nocardia > Nocardia suismassiliense. The sequence continues at coordinate 1,650,601 of NZ_LT985361.1, read as the reverse complement.
TCCTGCTGCCGAACGGCGTCAAGAACCCGCCGCTCGTCTCCTACCAGGCGCTGATCAATTCCCTTGGCACCCAGTGCAACCCGTCGCGGTCACTGTTCAACGGCGAACTCCAGGACGCCGTCGGCGCCATGCTGCCGATCGGTCGCGGCTGGGCGGTGTCGCTGCCCGACTACCTCGGCCCCACCTCCGCCTACGGTGCGGCCAGGCTCAGCGGCATGATGACGCTGGACAGCGTCCGGGCCGTGCAGAAGGTGGCCGAGCTCGGTCTCGGCGATTCACCGGTCGCGCTGGCTGGTTACTCGGGCGGCGGCATGGCCACCGCCTGGGCCGCCGCACTACAGCCCACCTACGCCCCCGATTTGAAGCTGGCGGCCGCTGTCGCAGGCGGTATCCCCGCCGACCTCGAGGAGATGGCGCTGTCGCTCGGCTTCGCCCCGCACCCCGGCTTCGGCTTGGCCTTCGCCGCCGCCATGGGCCTCGAGCGGGAATACCCAGAGAAGCTGCCGATCTCGGACCAACTCAACGAAAACGGCCTCTGGTTCCGCGAATTCACCCACGACGCGTGCCGCCGGTTCCTGCTCTTCCACGGCGCCTTCCGCAACGCCGAACAGATGGCCGCGTCGAAGAGCCTGATGGACAGCCCGGTAGCCCGAGAAGTACTGCGCGAGAACAGCTTGCGTCACTTCGACGGCATCCCCACCGTGCCCACCTTCCTCTGGCAGGGCCGCTTCGACGAACTAACCTTCTACCCACCCGTCGCCGAAGTCGCCGACCGCTACTGCAAAGCCGGCGCCCCCGTCGATTTCCACACCTACGAGATCGCCGAACACATGACCACGGCCGTCGCCGGTTTCGCCGACGCCTGGAACTACGTGGAAGCCCGCTTCCGCGGCGACCCGGCCCCCACCAGCTGCTGACCCATTACTAGCGATTGTGGGCCCCGCCTCCCCCGAGGCGGGGCCCACAGTCGTTGTGCGGGCTGATTTTTCGCCACGACCTGCGGGTTCCACCGAGTTCCGACTCGGGTTCACAAATCCAGATTTTCGAGCCGGTCTGGCAAGAGCGTACGAAGATTTGGCGCGTCGAGGAAGGACTTCACGGTGGCCCGAAAAGAGATGGAATTGCATGATCGACTCGCTGACCTGTTGGATCGCCTGTCCGATCGAAGGCCTGCCCATCACCAAAAGTGGGATCGTGAGTTCCTCATGGGAGGCGAATGGGGCCTGCTTACAGAGGGGCTCGTGGCCGGACTCGTGCAGGGTCGCATACCGATCACGCCGGAAGAGTACGCCGAGATCTGCGAGGTCCTGTCGATTTTCAACCTTCCGGTTCGGCACGGCAAGTACGTCAACAATCGCGACGGAGCGATTGCAGGACTCGTCGTCCGGGAGGCTCTGCCTGTCGGTCCTCCCTTTGCAATTATCGCGGGCGGCCTTCCCGGTTTCGACGCTTTCAGCACGGTCAGCGACGAGACCCTGCGCGAACTGGAATCGCTCGAATATGAGCGCCCCAGTTTCCCGGCACGATCGTTCGATTGGCTGCTGCTGCCGTGGGCGAGCGGCGTCCTGGACATGGAGATCAACGCCACCCGCTCACTGGACGCATGGAACGCCAGGAAGATCGGTGACCTCACCTACCTGCTCGGATTCCGTGACGCAATCGAAAGCCTGCTGCCGGAGTTGAGCGACGGCATTCGTCCGGCAGTGGATAGTTGGCTCGCCGAATACGATCGCCTCTACACCTCGTTCACCGTGGACAACACCGACCGCTGGGTCGCCTGGAAAGGAGGGCGCGTCAAAGACGGATTGAACTGGTGGTGGTACCGCATCCCGCCCAGCGGGCCGGTCGCCGAGGAACACCGCGCCTACATCGCGGGATTCGAAGAATGGCAACGGAAGCGAGCTGCTGAGACGGCGGCGAAAGACGGCGACTGAATCAGGGATGATGGGTGGCCCGGAGTTGCACTCCGGGTCCACTTTACGTGCGGCGTCGGGGTCAGCTGATGGAGCGGACCTGGTCTTCGTATGCGGCGCGGGTCTTTTCGTCGGCGGGGTGCAGGGCGCGGTCGCCGTCGAAGAGGCGGCGGACGAGGCGGACGGCGCGTTCGGGGGCGGCGGCCAGGGCCAGGTCGATGGGGGCGAGGTAGTTGGGGACGGCTACTTCGGCCTTGCGGGTGGTGACGGTGCGGGCGATGGCGGCGGCGACGTCTTCGGGGTCGACGGTGGGCATGCCGTGGCCGAGAGTGAGGCCGGAGGAGAGGCGGGTGCGCACGGCCGACGGCAGGACGCAGCTGACGCTGACGCCCTGCGGGGCGAACTCCAAACGTGTTGCGGCGGAAAGGCCTACGGCGGCGAACTTGCTCGCGTTGTAGACGGCGAGGCCCGCGACGGGGATCTTGCCTGCCAGCGAGGCCACGTTGACGATGTGGCCGTGGCCGCGCTCGATCATGCCGGGGGCGACGGCGCGCATGCCGTGGATGAGACCCCAGACATTGATGTCCATCGTGGCCTGGCCGACCACATCCGGCTCGTCGAGGAACGGGCCGGCCGGCATGACTCCGGCATTGTTGACCAGGATGTCGACGCGACCGAGGTCGGCGATCACCTTGTCCCACTGGCCGCGTGAGCGCACGTCGAGCTCGTACGCCTGCGCGTCGATCGCGGCCGCGGCGGTTTCGGCGGCGACGGTGTCGACGTCGGCGATCACCACCTCGGATCCCTTGGCCGCGAACAGTTCCGCGGTGGACTGACCGATGCCGCGGCCGGCGCCGGTGATGAGGACGCGGGCGCCCTTCAGATCGAAGTCGGGGTAACCGTGACCGAGAATTCTCATGCGAAGGCTCCTTGCTCGAGCGTGCGGCGGGTGCGGCGCAGGGTGTGCTGGAAGGTGTCGATGCGGCGGCGGGCGTCCATGAAGTTGGGGCCCATCACCGCGAGATCGTCGGCGGTGGCGTCGAGGCGCAGAACCTTGGTTCCGCTCGCTTGCAGCTGGGCGATCTCGGCATCGAGCTTGGCGCTCATCCGGTTTCGCAGCTGCCGTTCGAAGAAGTGCCCGGCACTGGTCGCGGGAAGTTTCCCGGTCGAGGCCATGGGGGCGAGCACGACGACCTCGTCCAGCTGCTGCGGAATCAACAGGTCCACCGAGGCCGTCGAACCCGCGCCACCGTCGATGAAGCGGCGTCCGGCGATGGGTACCGGCGGCAACCAGCCGGGTACCGCCCACGAAGCGCGCAACGCCGCTTCGAGCGGCGCGGCCGGTGCGTCGGGCGCCCCGAACGGAACCCGTTCTCCCGTCGCGTAATCCATGCTCACCAACCAGGTCGCCGGATGCTGCACCCAGGAACGACCGGGATTCAGCCGCTCGGCGAGCTGCTGCAACCAGCTCGCGTCACCCCCGCCGACCGGCATCAGTCCGCTACCCGCGGTGAGCAGTGCTTGCCCGGAGTCGGTGCGGCGCAGTGGAAGTCGTACCGAACCGAGCCGAAGGCGCGGAATCGGCGGAAACCGCCCGGGGCCTGACCGCATGTGCGCCAACAGGATCGGATTCGTGGAGGTGCCCTCTTGCATGGCGACCAGCTCGTCCACCGAAACGCCGCTGCCGAGCATGGTTACGTACTCCGCACCCGCGGAGGTCCCGATCAGCACATCGGCCTCGCGGGGATCCCAGTCGAGCGCGTCTCGCACCGCGGCCAGCGCCGCGACGATCCAGGCGGCGCCGAGCGTGCCACCGCAACCGATGGCCAGGCCGCGGCGTTGCGACCCGTTGTTGTTACCCATGGTTCTAGACACTAGCAGAACTCAAATACCCGCGGTATCCGAAATCCGACGGTACGTAGAATTACGGCATGGCACGTCTGACCCGGTCCGAGAGCCAGGCCCGCACCCGCGCTGACCTGATCGCCACGGCACGCGACCTCTTCCTGGCCGACGGCTACGCGAGCACCAGTTTGGAGCGGGTGGCCGAGGAGGCCGGCTACTCCAAGGGCGCGGTCTACTCGAACTTCCGCACCAAGAAGGAGCTCGGCCTCGAGGTGATCGAACTCATCCACGCGACCAAATTCGCCGAGGTGACCGATCTGCTCGCGGCGGGTGACAGCTTCGAGGAACAGCTCGAGCGGTTTCAGGAGTGGGCCGAGCGGACCGTCGGCGATGTCGGCTGGACCATGCTCGAATTCGAGTTCGCGACCGTCTCCCGCGACGATCCCGCGTTGCAGGCGGCGCTGGTGTCGAGCCTCGGCATGGTGCGCGGCGCGGTGGCGGTACAGGTGCAGACACTGGCCGACACGGTGGGGATCGAACTGCCGGTGCCCGCCGAGGATGCCGCGACCGGGATTCTCAGCATGGGCATCGGCCTCGGTATGCAGCGCGCCATCGATCCGTCGATTCCGGCCAGATTGATCACCGATGCCGTCCGGCTGCTCGTCACGCTCGGCGCGGGACCGCTCGCCGCGAAGAGCGCGGTCACGCCGTGAAGTGCAGGGTCCATTCGCCGCGATAGTGCAGTCGGGTGACGCTGCCCGGTGGGATGTCGATCCGCCAGAAGGATTTCGGTGGTGCGTCCAGGGTCACCAGCAGAGCCGCGCGAATGACCGCGGGGTGGGTGACGGCGATGGTGGACTCCCCCTCCGACGCGATCTCGGCCATCCAATACCTGGTCCGCTCGATCACGTCCACCACGGATTCACCGCCGTGGCCGCGGAACATCGGGTCGGTGAGCCACGCGTAGAGCTCGTCCTGGGGCACCGACATCAGCGCCCCGCCGCGCCACGCCCCCGCATCGAGGTCGCGTAGTCGGGTGTCCTCATCGCCGGGCAGCCCTAACAGCGCCGCCGTCTCGACCGTCCGGCGCTCGGGTCCGGTGAGCACCCGCGGCGCGGCAAGCGGAGTGCACCCTTTGATAGCCCGGCGGCCGGCTTCGGTCAGCGATTCGTCGACTGGAAAACGTGCCTTCCGCATCGCCTCGGTCATGCCATGACTGACAAGGTCGAGTCTGAGCACCTTTTGCACGCACGAAGCGTACGGCTATGCGCATACGGCTGTTCCGCCTCTCCAGGAATTCACGCCAGATTGGAGTGTCGTTCGGCCCAGGTCGCCTCGCCATCGGCGACCCTGGCTTGCTTGTCGGTGCCTCGGTGCACACTGAAGCCATGGCTCAGTTCTCCCCCGCTACTCAAGAGTGGTTCGACGGCGCGTTCCCGGCGCCGACGGCCGCTCAGCTGGGTGCATGGGCGGCGATCGCGGCGGGTGAGCACACCCTGGTGATCGCGCCGACCGGGTCAGGTAAGACGTTGTCGGCGTTCCTGTGGGCGATCGATCAGCTGGCCACTCGGGAGCAAAGGGCCGAGCGGGCAGGCACCTCGGTGCTGTATGTGTCGCCGCTCAAGGCGCTCGCGGTGGATGTGGAGCGCAATCTGCGGGCGCCGCTGGTGGGTGTGACGCAAACCGCGAAGCGGCTCGGGCTGGATCCGCCCGCGATCACCGTGGGCGTCCGGTCCGGGGATACCAGCACGTCCGAACGCCGCACGATGCAGCGCACACCGCCGGACATTCTGATCACCACGCCCGAGTCGCTGTTCCTCATGCTCACCTCCGCGGCCAAGGAGACGCTGCGCAATGTGGGCACGGTGATCGTGGACGAGGTGCACGCGATCGCCGGTTCCAAGCGTGGTGCGCATCTGGCGCTGTCGCTGGCCCGGATGGATCTGCTCACCGAGCGACCCGCGCAACGGATCGGCTTGTCGGCGACCGTGCGACCGCCGGACGAGGTCGGCCGGTTCCTGGTCGGCAACGCCCCGATCACCATCGTCTCGCCGCCCGCGCCGAAGACCTTCGACCTGTCCGTCCGGGTACCGGTGGCCGACATGACCGAACCCGGCGACTCCGACCAGCCCGGCTCGATCTGGCCGCACGTGGACGAGGCCATCGTGGATCTGGTGCTGGAACACCAGTCCTCGATCGTGTTCGCGAATTCGCGCAGGCTGGCCGAGCGGCTGACCGCGCGCCTCAACGAAACCTATGCGGCCCGGCTCGGCGAGCCGGTGGAGACCGAGCACAAGCCGCCCGCCCAGCTCGGGGCGTCGACCGAGGTGGTGCACGGTGCTAGCCCGCTGCTCGCCAGGGCGCACCACGGCTCGGTGAGCAAGGAGCAGCGCGCGCTCATCGAGGACGATCTGAAGAGCGGGCGACTGCGCTGCGTCGTCGCGACCAGCAGCCTCGAACTCGGGATCGATATGGGCGCCGTCGATCTGGTGGTACAGGTGGAGGCGCCGCCCTCGGTCGCGAGCGGATTGCAGCGGATCGGGCGGGCCGGGCATCAGGTCGGCGAGATCTCGCGCGGCGTGCTGTTCCCGAAGCACCGCACCGATGTCATCCACTGCGCGGTGGCCTCGCAGCGGATGACCGCCGGGCAGATCGAGTCGATCCAGATCCCGGCGCACCCCCTGGACATCCTGGCGCAGCAGACCGTGGCCGCGTGCGCGCTGGAACCGATCGACGTCGACGCCTGGTTCGACATCGTCCGCGGCACCGGCAGTTACGCGGCGCTGCCACGCTCAGCCTACGAGTCGGTGCTGGACCTGCTGGCCGGACGGTATCCCTCGGACGAGTTCGCCGAGCTGCGACCGCGACTGGTGTGGGATCGGGACGCGGGCACGCTCACCGGACGCCCCGGTGCGCAGCGGCTCGCGGTGACCTCCGGCGGCGCAATTCCGGACCGTGGCCTCTTCGCGGTCTACATGGTGGGTGAAAAGGCCTCGCGGGTAGGCGAACTCGACGAGGAGATGGTCTACGAGTCGCGGGTCGGTGATGTGTTCGCGCTGGGCGCGACGAGCTGGCGCATCGAGGAGATCACCTTCGACCGGGTACTGGTGACACCCGCGTTCGGGCAACCGGGGCGGCTGCCGTTCTGGCACGGCGACGGCTTGGGCCGCCCCGCCGAACTCGGCGGGGCGCTCGGTGAGTTCGTGCGCAAGGTCGGCCAGCACCCGGAGAACCTGGACAAGCTCACCGCGGCAGCCGGACTGGACGCCTTCGCGACCGCGAACCTCGGTGCCCTGCTCGACGAGCAACGCACCGCGACCGGACATCTGCCCACCGATAAAACGCTGGTGGTCGAGCGGTTCCGGGACGAGCTGGGCGACTGGCGGCTGGTGCTGCACTCGCCGTACGGGCTGCCGGTGCACGCGCCGTGGGCCTTGGCCGTCGGGGCACGGCTGCGCGAACGGTTCGGCGTGGACGCCGCGCCGAACGCCTCCGACGACGGCATCGTGGTGCGGCTGCCGGACACCACCGACGATCCACCCGGCGCCGAACTGTTCGTCTTCGAGCCCGACGAGATCGACGACATCGTCACCGAACAGGTCGGCGGCTCCTCGCTTTTCGCCTCCCGCTTCCGCGAGTGCGCGGCGCGGGCGCTGCTGCTGCCGCGCCGTGATCCGGGCAAGCGAGCGCCGCTGTGGCAGCAGCGGCAACGATCGGCGCAGCTGCTCGACGTGGCGCGCAAGTTTCCCGATTTCCCGATTCTGCTGGAGACGGTGCGCGAATGTTTGCGCGACGTCTACGATTTGCCGTCGCTGCGTGACCTGCTCAGCCGGGTGGCGCGCCGCCAGCTGCGGCTGGTCGAGGTGGAGACGGCGACACCCTCGCCGTTCGCGAACGCCTTGCTGTTCGACTACATCGGCCAGTTCATGTACGACGGCGACAGCCCGCTGGCCGAACGCCGCGCCGCCGCACTGTCGCTCGACTCCAGCCTGCTCGCCGAACTGCTCGGCCGGGTGGAACTGCGCGAGCTGCTCGACGCCGCGGTGCTCGAGCAGACCGAGCGGGAACTGCAGCGGCTCACCCCGGAACGACACGCCCGCGACGCCGAGGGGCTGGCCGACCTGCTGCGCCTGCTCGGCCCGCTCACCGCCGACGAGGCCGCCGAACGCTGCACCGACGATCCGGCGCCATGGTTCGCCGAACTGGTGAAAGCCCGTCGTGCCCTGGAGGTTTCGTTCGCGAACCGCCGCTGGTGGGTGGCCGTGGAGGACGCGTCCCGGCTGCGCGACGCGCTGGGTGTGCCACTGCCGATCGGCACGCCCGCCGCCTTCATCGAGCCGGTCGCCGATCCGCTCGGTGATCTGGTGGGCCGGTTCGCCCGCACGCACGGCCCGTTCAGTACCGAGGCGGTGGCCGCGCGCTTCGGCCTCGGCACCGCCGTCGTGGCCACCGCACTGCACCGGCTGATCACCGAAAAGCGCATCGTGGAGGGCGAATTCACGCCCGGCGCGGCAGGCTCGGAATGGTGCGACGCGCAGGTGCTGCGCCGGTTGCGCCGCCGCTCTCTGGCCGCCGCGAGGCACGAGGTCGAGCCGGTCTCGACGGCCACCTTCGGCCGCTTCCTCCCGTCCTGGCAGCACATCGGCACCGGCGAGCTGCGCGGCGTCGACGGCGTCGCGACCGTGGTGGAACAGCTTGCGGGCGTGCCGATTCCGGCCTCGGCCTGGGAGTCGCTCGTGCTGCCCGCTCGGGTCCGTGACTACTCCCCCGCCATGCTCGACGAACTGATGGCGACTGGCGAGGTGATCTGGTCCGGCCACGGGTCGATCACCGCCAAGGACGGCTGGGTCGCACTCCACCTGACCGACCAGGCCCCGTTCACGCTGGCGCCGCCCGATGACATCGAGCTGTCCGAGGTGCAGCTCCGGCTGCTCACCGCACTCGGCGCGTCCCTCGTACCGTGGACACCGCCGGCCGAGTCGCCGGAGCCGATACCGCTCGACCCACCGAGTTCCGGTGCGGCCGCCATGGAAGACACAGCGAGCGTGCGGAAGCCGGCTTCGAACCCGAAACTCGCCCCAGTGCCACAGGGCGGCGGCGCCTATTTCTTCCGGCAACTGTCCGATGCCAGCGGTTTGCTCGACGACACTCAGGTGGCGTCCGCACTGTGGGAATTGGTCTGGGCCGGGATGGTTTCCGGCGATACGTTCGCGCCGGTGCGCGCGATGCTGTCGGGTACCACGCGGACCAGTACCGCCCATCGCACACCACGCCGGGCACCACGCGGCCGGGCTTACCTGCCACGCCCGAGCATGCCGACGCGGTCCGGTCCGCCCGCGGTGGCGGGGCGCTGGTCGCTGCTGCCGGAGCGGGTGTCCGACAACACGGTTCGGGCGCACGCAACGGCGGACATGCTGCTGGAGCGGTACGGCGTGCTGACCCGAGGCTCGGTGCAGAACGAGGGCGTGCCCGGCGGTTTCGCGCTGATGTATCGGGTGCTCACCGAGTTCGAGGACCGGGGGCGGTGTCGCCGTGGGTATTTCATCGATTCACTCGGCGGCGCCCAGTTCTCCACCACGGACGTGGTGGATCGGCTGCGATCATTCGACAACGAGCGCAGTCGTCCCGGCGACACCCGACCGCAGACCGGGAAGGCACTCGCGCTGGCGGCCACCGACCCGGCCAATCCCTATGGCGCCGCGCTGAGCTGGCCGAAGGGTGACGGCGACGGCGGACACCGACCCGGTCGCAAGGCCGGTGCGCTGGTCGTCCTCGTCGACGGTGACCTGGTGCTCTACCTCGAACGCGGCGGCAAGACCTTGCTCACCTTCACCGAGGATCCGAACGCCCGCCAGTCCGCCGCCCAAGCCCTGGCCGACCTAGTGCACACCCGCCGCGTCGATTCCCTGGTCATCGATCGGGTGGACGGGGAAACCGTGCACGGCAATACCTTCGCGGGCTTCCTCAGCGAAGCGGGCTTCTCCGCGACCCCGCGCGGCCTCCGCCTCCGGAGCCGCCCATGACGCAGCCCGGAATGCGGCATGCCCGAGGGTGACACCGTCTACCTGGCCGCGGCACGTCTGCGCGCGGCGCTGGAGGGGAAGACGTTGACCGGCAGCGACTTCCGCGTGCCGCGCTATGCGACCGTCGACCTGCGGGACCAGGTGGTGGAGAGCGTCGGCAGCTACGGCAAGCACCTCTTCATCCGGACGCCGACCGTAAGCATCCACACCCATCTCAAGATGGAGGGCACCTGGCGCATCTTCCACTGCGGCCAGCGCTGGACGAAACCCCGGGTGACGGCGCGGTTGGTGCTGCGCACGGCCGAGGTCGAGGCCGTCGGATTCTCCCTCGGCAAGGTAGAAGTGGTGCGGGTCGGTGACGAACACCGGATCATCGACCACCTCGGTCCCGACCTGCTCGGCCCGGATTGGGACGTGGCCGAGGCGGTGCGACGGTTGGAGCGCTACCCGGACCAGCCGATCGGCGTCGCGCTGCTGGACCAGCGGAACCTGGCCGGCATCGGCAACGTCTTCCGCAGCGAGATCTGTTTCCTGCGCCGCGTCCACCCGGTGACCCCGGTCGCCGACGTCCCCGACCTGCTCGCGCTGGTGCACGAGGCACACCGGGTGCTGACCGAGGCGGTGCGCAAACCACCGCGGCGTGAACTGATCTACGGTCGCACCCACCGCCCATGCCAACGGTGTGGCACACCCATCGCCAGGGCGCTGCTCGGCGATCCCGCGCCCGCGTCGGACCGCATCGCCTACCGCGAACGCGGCATCTACTTCTGCCCCCGCTGCCAGCCGGTTCCCGGCAGTTAGGTCCGGCGCGGAAAGTCCGCCACCGGACCAAGCCGGTTGGTTCGCCGCACCGAATCAACTGTGCAATCGAACGAAGTGCTCGGCGTGCCCACCGGCTATCACCCGTCGACCACTGTAATTTGCCACTCAGTTGCTAATGATCGGCGCGCTCGGCACGACTATCTCCGCGGCAGTCACGACACAGCACAGGAGCAGGCCATGACGACGGTATCGAGATCGAGCAGACGACCACTGCTCGCGATCGCCTCGCGCCTCTTCTTCGCCGCGCTGGCGACTCTGGCCACCGCGCTGTTCAGTTACCTTCTGCTCCATCCGAGTTCGCCCACCGATACGCCGCGGGCGCCGCACCCGCCGATCTCCTCGGTGTCGCCGCGCCCTTGACGAACTGACCGCACCCACCTAACTTGCAAGTTGTAAGTTAATGAGGAGTGCGGCATGAACGATCCACGGCAATACGTGGTCATCGGCGGCGGACTGGCCGGCCTCGCGGCCGCGGTCTGGCTGGCCCAGGCAGGCAAGAACGTCACCCTGCTGGAACGGCGCGGCCGGCTCGGCGGCCGCACCCACGCCATGAAGGTGGATGTGGTCGACGACCCGCCGGACAACGGCCAGCACGTGATCGCCAGCGGCTACGATCACCTGTTCCGGTATCTCACCAGCATCGGCACCCGGCAGTACGTCGCCTTCCCGGAGCGGGCCACCCTGCGCTGGCCCGACGGCCGCAGCGCCACCATGAGCACCAAGGGATTCGGCGCGCTGCGCACCCTGTCCGGGGCGCACCCCGACGCCAGTCTGCTCGAGCGGGCCCGCGCCACCGTGGCGACCCTCCGGCTCGGCTGGCAATGCCTGCACCAGCCCGCCGACCTGCCCGACCTGACCACCGAGCAGTGGTTCAACCGCATCGGCATGCCCGCGAAAGCCCGTGAGGCCCTGTGGGATTGGCTGGCGCTCGGGGTCGCCGCCGAACCGGTGCAGCAGGAATCGGCGAAGGTGCTCGCAGACGTGATGGCCACCGGCATCCGCCTCGGCATCAAGCACCGGCGCCCGGCCACCATCGGTTACCCCACCACCGACCTGGACACGCTGTTCATCACCGGTGCGCTGAAAGTCTTTGCGCGACATGGGGTCGAGGTCAAGCATCGCGCGGTGGCCCGGCGCATCAATATCGCCGACGGCCGGGTCACCGGGGTGGCGCTGGCCGACGGCACCACCGTCCCGGCGGACGCGGTGGTGTGCGCCGTGCCCAACTCCAACATCAACGGCCTGCTCGACGACCTGCCCGAGCACGCCGAACTCTATGCTGCCGCAGACAAATTGGGCTATACGCCGATCGTCAGCACCAACCTGTATCTGGATCGCCCGCTGGGCACCACGGCCGAGTTCGAGGCGTTGATCGGCGGCACCGGCGTGATCGATGAGGTCTTCGACCGCCAGCGGATGACCGGTCGCCGCACCGATCAGGCCTGGCTGTACTGCCTGACCACCAGCGGCGCCTACGAACAGATCCACAAGACCAACGAGGAGATCGTCGCCGAGCAAATCGACCTGCTGCGCCGCTACTATCCCGCCGCCAGGGAAGCGAAAGTTGTTCAGGGACATGTGGTTCGGATGCCGAAGGCTACTTTCTCACAGGTGGTCGGCACGCACGCGCTGCGACCCGGGCAACGCACCTCGGTGCCGACGCTGGTACTCGCGGGCGACTGGACCGCCACCGACTGGTCGGCGACCATGGAAAGCGCAGTACAGAGCGCGGCGCAGGCGGTCGATCTGCTGCTTGCGCTACCGTCTGTGCGGTGAGCACGGATCGCACCACGTCCGACCACGTCGCCAAACGCCGAACAGGTACGTCGACGACCGCCGAGCCCGCGGTCGATCGACCGACCCCCAAACGCCGGATGTCGGCGGCCGACCGGCGGGCTCAGCTGCTGGATGTCGCGCGCGACATCGTCGCCGCCGACGGTTTCGGCGCGGTCACCATCGATCGGGTGGCGCGCGAGTCCCAGGTCGCCCGCGCCCTGGTGTATCAGCAGTTCACCGACCTGTCCGGGCTGATGACCGCGCTGCTCGACCGCGAGTCCGAGATCGCGCTGGCCGGGGTCGGCAGCGTCGACTGGTCCGACGCCGTCGACGTGGATCAGGTCGGCCGCGGCATCCTCGCCTATCTACATGCGGCGCCGACCAGTTGGCGGATCATGCTCAGCCCACCGGACGGCGGCCCGCCCGATCTGCGCGATCGGCTCGAACTCGGCCGGTCCTACGCCCGGGCGATCGGCGCGCGCCACCTATCCCGCTACGCGGGCGTCACCGTCGACCCGGAAGGACCGACCGAACGAATCCTGTTGGCGGCCATGGAAGAACTGGCCCGGCTGCACCTCACCGATCCGGCGACCTATCCGGACGAGATGGTGCTGCGCTACCTTCGCTCGCTCGTCGGCTGGGCGGTACGGCTGGAAGCACCCCGCTGACCTGCGGCGTCGGCGCCCTCACGAAAATCTCACGAACAACTTGGTTTTCTTTCACCAAGGCGCGGATCTCGCGCCGGGGAGAGAGGAAACAGATGAAGTTCAGCACTTTGCTTGCGGCCGTTGCACTTTCGGCCGGCCTCGTCGCCGGAGGGTCGGCGGTGGCCACAGCGGAGACGATCTACGTAGGCACCTACGGCACCGAAGCCGCGTGCCGGGCGGATGGCTCCGACGCACCCGCGCATCCGGACTGGACGTGGTGGCAATGCCAGCAGACCCCCACCGGTGAATGGGATCTGTACTACTCCACCAACTGATCCCGGCCGGGCCGGTCCGGTGTGCCGGATCGGCCCGATCTGAAATGGCATACTCTCTGATCTCGTGCGTGTGCTGGTGGTCGAGGACGACGAAGGTCTGGGAAACGAAGTCGCGGCCGGGCTGCGTTCGGCGGGCTTCGCCGTCGACCTCGCCCACCACCTCGCCGACGCCGACCTGAAGATCTCCATCAACACCTACGACGTCCTCATCGTCGATCGCGGCCTGCCCGACGGCGACGGACTGCAACTGGTCGCCGTCCAGCGCGCCGCGGGCCAGCGGGTGCCGGTGCTGATGCTCACCGCACGCGACGGCCTCGCCGATCGCATCGCCGGTTTCGAGCACGGCGCCGACGACTACCTGGTCAAACCGTTCGCGATGCCGGAACTGGCCGCCAGGGTGCGCGCGCTGAGCCGCCGACGCGAACATCCGGCGCCCGCGCGCCTCGTGCTCGGCGATATCGACATCGACCTGCCGCGCCGCCGGGTGCAGCGCGCGGGCATCCTGCGGTCGCTGACCCCGAAGGAGTTCGCGGTGCTCGAGCTGCTCGCCACCCGCGCGGGCAACGTGGTCTCGCGCAGCGAGCTCATCGAGTGCTGCTGGGACGAGATGGCCGAGCCCGCCTCGAATGTGGTGGACGCCGTGATCGCGCAGCTGCGCCGCAAGCTCGGGCCGCCGCAGGTGATCGAGACCGTGCGCGGCACCGGCTTCATGATCGGAAGTGACTCATTCGCACGTTGATTCCCACGGCATCGGCGTTGTCCGGTCGCGCCGCGGGCGTACTGCCCGCCGTGGCCAGGCTGCGCCGCACCCGCCGGCTGCTGACCGCCCTCATCACCGTGATCACCGCGACCTGTCTGATCATTCTCGGCGTGCTCGCGGCCATCATTGACGCACGCTCGCGGCACAATGCCATCGACGACAGCCTGGACCGAGTGGTCACCGGTCTCTGGCGCAGCGTCGAATTCAACCCCGACGACCAGGTCATCGATCTCGAGTTGGTGGAGAAGGACGATCTGGCCAACGGCGAGACCGCGGTCCTGATCGTCACGAACGACGACACCGGGCACTGGCGGGAAATCTATGGGCACCTGCGGTCCTGGCTGCCACCGACCACCGGTGTGGCGGCGCTGGCCGACGATGCCGTGCGCGCGGGCGAGACCGTATTCCAGGACGGCTACGACAGCGCGGGCCGGCCGGTGCGGCTCGCGGCGACGCCGGTCTTCTGGGAGGACACCAAAACGGAGGCAGTCGTCGTCGCGGGCACCAATCCGGGACTGGTGGATCGGGACCGGGCGGTGCTGCTCTGGGCGCTCGTGGTCGGCGGACTGACGCTCGTCACCCTGTCCGCCCTTGCCGCCCACGCGCTTTCGGGCCGCAGCATGCGCCAGGCGCTGCTGCTCGTCGAGGAGCAGGAACGCTTCCTCGGTGACGCCGCCCACGAATTGCGTACGCCACTCACTACTTTGGGGCTGGTCACCGCGCCGCGCCGACGCAGTCCGCACGAGGTGGAGCGCGCACTGGCCGACGCGGGCGCGCTGGGGACCCGGATGGAGCGGATCGTCACCGGCCTGCTCGCGCGGGCCCGAATGCAGGCGGGGGTGACGACGATGGAGCGGGTGCAGTTGCTGCTCGATCAGCTCACCGAGTCGGTGGTCGAGGAGTTCAAGGCGAATGTCGTCGTGCAGAGCGAACCGACGGTCGTCGTCGGCGACCCGAGCCTGCTGAGCCTCGCGGTGCGTAACCTCATCGAGAATGCGATCACGCACGGTGCGATCAACCCCGACGCTCCGGTAGAAGTGCACGTTGCGCAGGGTCGGGTCAGCGTGCGCGACCACGGCGCGGGGCTGCACCCACAGCTGTCGAGCAATCCGTTCGCGCGCGGCGTCACCGGGGGGCGGGGCAGCGGCATCGGGCTGGCGCTGGTCGCCTGGATCGCCGAATTACACGGCGGCACCGCGACAATGGAGCCCGCACCGGGCGGCGGCGCCATCGCGACCATCGCACTGCCGCCGCCCACACTCGGCCTCTCCTGAGCCGACGCTACCGATTCGGTTGCCGCACAGCCTTGTGCACGCCGTCCACCGGCACCGGCTCCAGAATCTCGGGGCGCGGTTCGGGGGCGGCGATGCGCAGCGCATCGGCGGAGTCGTCGTCGGGCTGGGTCTGCGAACGGATCTCGGCCTCGACGCGTGCGCGGTAAGTCGTTATCTCCCGCTCGATTTCGGCTTCGTCCCAGCCGAGGACCGGCGCGACGAGGCGAGCCACCTGCTCGGCGCAGTCGGCGCCGCGGTCCGGGTATTCGATGGAGATGCGGGTGCGCCGGGCCAGGATGTCGTCCAGGTGCAGCGCGCCCTCGGCGGCGGCCGCGTACACGGCCTCCACCTGCAGGTACGACGGCGCCTCGGTAATGGGCTGCAGCAGTTCGGGTTTGCCGTCCGCCAGCGCCAGCACCTCGTCGATGAGCGAGCCGTACCGATCGAGCAGGTGCTTGATCCGGTACGGGTGCACGCCGTACGCCTCGGCCAGCTGCACCGTCTGGTTGACCAGCGCGAAGTAGCCGTCGGCGCCGAGCAGCGGCACCTTCTCGGTGATCGACGGCGACACCCGGGCCGGAATGTCCTGTGCCGCTTCGTCGACGGCGTCGTAGGCCATCACCCGATAGGTGGTGTACTTGCCGCCCGCGATGCTGACCAGGCCGGGCGCGACCCGGGCGACGGCGTGCTCGCGGGACAGCTTCGAGGTCTCGTCGCTCTCCCCCGCCAGCAGCGGGCGCAGGCCTGCGTAGACGCCGTCGATGTCGGCGTGGGTGAGCGGAGTGACCAGCACGTCGTTGACCCGGTCCAGCAGATAGTCGATGTCGGCCTTGGTCGCCGCCGGATGGGCGAGGTCGAGGTTCCAGTCGGTATCGGTGGTGCCGATGATCCAGTGGGTGCCCCAGGGGATGACGAACAGCACCGAAGTCGGGGTGCGCAGGATGATCGCGGCGTCGCTCACGATGCGATCGCGCGGCACCACGATGTGCACGCCCTTCGAGGCCCGGACGTGGAAACGGCCGCGCTGATGCGCCAGTGCCTGCACCTCGTCGGTCCACACGCCGGTCGAGTTGATCACCACGTGCGCGCGGATGTCGGCGGTGCGGCCGTCCTCGCTGTCGCGCACCTGCACGCCGACCACCCGGTCGGCCTCGCGCAGGAAGCCGACGACCTGGGTGGAGGTGCGGATCACCGCGCCGTAGTGCGCGGCGGTGCGGGCCACGGTCATGGTGTGCCTGGCGTCGTCGACGACGGTGTCGTAGTAGCTGACGCCGCCGATCAGCGCGCTGCGCTTGAGGCCGGGAGCCAGCCGCAGTGCGCCCATCCGGGTGAGATGGCGCTGGCCCGGAACGGATTTGGCACCGCCCATGGTGTCGTAGAGCATCAGCCCCGCCGCGACGTACGGCCGCTCCCACGCGCGATGGGTGAGCGGATAGAGGAAGCGCAGCGGTTTCACCAGGTGCGGCGCGAGCGCGGACAGTGCGAGCTCGCGTTCCTTCAGCGCCTCGCGGACCAGGCCGAACTCCAACTGCTCCAGATAGCGCAGGCCACCGTGGAACATCTTCGACGACCGGCTCGACGTGCCGGAGGCGAGGTCACGCGCCTCGACCAGCGCGACCTTCAGCCCGCGGGTGGCCGCGTCGAGCGCGATACCCGCGCCGACCACGCCGCCGCCGATGACGACCACGTCGAAATGGTCCTTGCCGAACCGCTCCCAGGCCGTCCCGCGCTGCTCCGGACCGAGGAACTGGGACTCCGGTTTCTTGGTCATGCTCGACTCCTCCAGCCGCGTTGTCGACGACGTAGTGGTCTTGTTCGCGCATTCGATCGAGCCGCTCTTGCTACAGGCTATGCCAGGTGCCACGGATCTCTTCGACCACGGCGTCGCTCGTGTCGTTGAGCGCTACTCGTCGGTAACTGCTCTCGACCCTAATCGAGCGGGGCGCGGGCGGCCATGTGATCCACAGCCCGGCGCAGCGGCGGGCCCGGCGGGCAATCCGCCCCGAGCCCGACGCCGGGAAGCCGGCGTGACCATCGAGGACCCGCGTGGCCGCAATCGGACACAGCGCGCTCGGTGTTTAGTAACCTGCACGAATGCGTCGCTATGTGGCCGCCATCGACCAGGGCACGACTTCGAGTCGCTGCATCGTTTTCGATCGGCAGGGGCGCGTCGTCGGCGTGGCCCAGCGGGAACACGAACAGATCTTTCCACGCCGGGGCTGGGTCGAGCACGACGCCGAAACCATCTGGGAGAACACCGAATTCGTGCTGGGTGAGGTGCTGAAGCAGCAAAAACTCAGCAAAGACGACATCGCGGCGGTCGGCGTCACCAACCAGCGCGAGACCACCGTGGTGTGGGATCGGTCCACCGGCAAGCCGATTCACCATGCCATCGTCTGGCAGGACACCCGCACCGACCGGCTGACCACCGAACTCGGCGGCGATATCGGGCCGACCCGCTATCAGGAGCGCACCGGCCTGCCGCTGTCCACCTACTTCGCCGGGCCGAAGCTGCGCTGGATTCTGGACAATGTCGACGGTGCGCGCAAACGGGCCGAGGCGGGCGAGCTGTGCTTCGGCACCATGGACAGCTGGGTGCTGTGGAACCTGACCGGTGAGCACATCACCGACGTGACCAACGCGTCGCGCACCATGCTGATGGATCTGAATATGCGCCAATGGGATTCGGAGATCTGCGCGGAGTTCGGGGTGCCGGAGTCGATGCTGCCGGAGATCCGCAGTTCCTCGGAGGTGTACGCGGAGATCAGCTCCGGTCCGCTGCAAGGGATTCCGGTCGCGGGCATCCTCGGCGACCAGCAGGCCGCCACCTTCGGCCAGGCCTGCCTGTCCCCCGGCGAAGCCAAGAACACCTACGGCACCGGCAATTTCATGCTGCTCAACACCGGGACCACGCCCGTGGTCAGCAAGCACGGCCTGCTCACCACCGTCTGCTATCAGCTCGGCGACGAGCCCGCCGTGTACGCGCTGGAGGGGTCGATCGCGGTCACCGGCTCACTGGTGCAATGGTTCCGGGACAATCTCGGCATCATCTCCTCGGCCGACGAGATCGAGCCGCTGGCCCGCAGCGTCGAGGACAACGGCGGCGCCTACATCGTGCCCGCCTTCTCCGGGCTGTTCGCGCCACGCTGGCGACCCGACGCCCGCGGCGTGATCGCCGGGCTCACCCGCTACGTCAACAAGGCCCACCTGGCCCGAGCCGTGCTGGAGTCCACCGCTTTTCAAACCGGCGAGGTGGTCGACGCCATGCGCGCCGACGCCGAATCCGAGCAGCTCGACCTCGAACTGACCACGCTGAAGGTGGACGGCGGCATGGTCAGCAACGACCTGCTCATGCAGTTCCAGTCCGACATCCTCGACGTGCCCGTGGTGCGCCCGGTCGTCAACGAAACCACCGCCCTCGGTGCCGCCTACGCGGCCGGCCTCGCGGTCGACTACTGGTCCGGCACCGACGACATCCGGGAGAACTGGGCGGCCGATAAGACGTGGCAGCCGACCATGTCCGCCGAAGACCGCGACGAACACTGGAAGTCCTGGAACAAGGCCGTCGAACGCACCTACAACTGGGCGGACTGACCCGCTACCGCGCGGCGCGGGCCAGTCGGTCCACTGCCTCGGTCAGCGTGGCGCTGTCGGAGGTGGTGAAGCACATGCGCAGCGAGTTGCGGTAGCCACCGTCGACGGCGAAGGCGGAGCCGGGGACGTAGGCGACGCCTGCCTCGAGGGCACGCGGGAGCAGCGCCTGGGTGTCGGTGTCGTCGGTGAAGTCGGCCCAGACGAACATGCCGCCGGTGGCGTCGGTGCAGCGCACGCGGTCGCCGAAGCGGGTGCGCACCGCGTGCACCAGCGACTTGGCGCGCTCGCCGTAGACCGTGCGCACGTGGTCGACGTGGGCGGACAGCCAGGTCTCGTCGGCGAGCAGGTCGGCGGCGATCTGCTGGGTCAGCGCCGAACCGCATAGGTCCGCACCTTGTTTCAGCAGTTCCACGGCGCGGCACACGGGGTCCGGTGCGACCATCCAGCCAACGCGCAGCGAGGGCGCCAGTATCTTGGAGGCGCTCGACAGCCGAATCACGTTGCGGGAGTAGGTTGCCACGGGTGCGGGCGGCGGGTTGTCGAACCACAGCTCGCCGTACGGATCATCCTCGATCACCCAGAAACCATGTGCGTCAGCGAGTTCGGCGAGTTCGGCGCGACGCCGCGGGCTCATCGTCACCCCGCCCGGGTTGTGGAAGTTGCTCACCGTGTGCACCAGGGCCGGGCGTTCGCCACGGGCGAGCAGGTCGGCGAGCGCGTCGGTGCGCATGCCCTCGGCATCCAGCGGCACCGCGACGATTCGCGCACCGGCGGCCCGAAACACTTGCAGCGCACCGACATACGCCGGATCCTCGACGACGACCAGCGCGCCGGGATCCAACAGCACCTCGGCCAGCAGCGAAAGTGCCTGCTGTGAGCCATGGGTCACGAACACCTCGTCGATGGTCACCGACCTACCGAGCCGCAAAGACTCCCGCTCGGTGAGCACCGCGCGCAACGGTCGCCAGCCGGGCGACTCGGTGTATTGCAGGCAGCCCGCGCTGCTGAGCGCCGTATCCGCGGCAGCCGCGATCCGCTCGCGCGGCATCAGTTCCGCATCCGGCAACCCACCGGCCAAGCCGATGATCTCGGCGCGCGCGGTGAGCTTCAGCAGGTCACGGATTGCCGAGCTCTGCAGTCCGCCGAGCTTGGCCGCGAGCGGTGGAATGGTCGGCGACATGGGAACCTCCGAACGGAACGCCGAGTTACGCGAGATTCCACTGTCGCATATGGGTGACCAAGATATGAAACCAATATCTCAATATTTGAGAACTATTGGCGCTCATCGATCGTATACAGCAGATGCCTGCCGTCACGCTCCACCGTGGTGATGGTCTGCTTGTAGAGCCGCTTGGTCTCGTCCGGCCGGAACTCCTGCAGATCCACCTCGTAGGTTCCCGGTGTCAGTTCGAGGATGCGCATGCAATGCCTGGTACCGATGGGAACCTCGTCATCGATGCCCTTCTGAATGGACGCCGCGGGAGACACGTTCAGCGCGTCGTCGGCGACGAACTTGCGGGCGCGCTCACCGCTGCGCTCGACATAGAAGGCGTACTGGAAGCCGAGGATCGCGCCTGCTCCGCTGGCGGTGTCGCCGCTGCCGTTGCCGAGGGTCACCTTGCCGTCCTTGGTGGTCGGACAACTCAGCACCGGGGTGGTGCTCGCGACCGGCGGTGTGGGGCTGTCAGCGCTGTTCCGGGACACCATGATCACCGTCACCGTCAATCCCACCAGGATGACGAGTGCCAGGATGCCTGCGACCACGTTGCGACCGGTATGCGAACCGGAACTCCGCGGCGTCGGCGGCGCCACGACCGGCGCGGTCGGCGCCAACCGCTTCGCGATCGGATCATCCGCCCAGGACAGTCCCGGCGCGCTCAACGGAGGCGGTTTCGGCACGCTGCCCGTATCGGTCGGGCGGTTCCACCACGAGTCCTTGTCCGGGTCCCCGGCAGCTCGCGCGGGCTGCTCGCGATCGGCGGGCGGTACCCGAGGCGGCGCGGGCGGTCCCGGCGGCGGCTCGGCGACCGCCGCGGAATCAGGCGCACGGTACTGCGGCGGCGGTGTCGGCCCCGCGTCGGCGGCGGGCCGCCACACCAGCTCGGGATGGTCGGCGGTCTGCTCCGGCACCTGCCAGCGCGGACCGGTATCCCCCATCGGCGGGCCGAATTCGGAGACGGGCGGACCGAATTCTGAGACAGGCGGGCCGAATTCACCCACCGGAGGTCCGAAATCCGACGCGGACTGGTCGTCGGATTCGTTCTCCCTCGGATCACCGTCGGAGGTCACACCCAATCCTTTCCCCAAGACACACGTGTGGGGCGGTCGCGAACGACCG
The DNA here is from genome assembly GCF_900269665.1 of Nocardia suismassiliense. Lineage (GTDB taxonomy): Bacteria > Actinomycetota > Actinomycetes > Mycobacteriales > Mycobacteriaceae > Nocardia > Nocardia suismassiliense. The sequence continues at coordinate 1,629,274 of NZ_LT985361.1, read as the reverse complement.
CCCCACCCGTCGAATCAACCCCAGTCGTCTCAGTACTGGAGTGAACCACCCCACTGGGTGGTCACGCCACCCACTTCGACCGTTTGCGGAGCCAGATCGCCCGGCTGCAGCGGAAGCTTAACTTGCGCGGCCGCTTCGAGTGCCGCGGCGCCGCCCGGCTGTTCCTTGATCCAGTTCTCGACGGCCGCCTTGGCCAGGTTGGCCTGGGTGGTGTCGAAGACGGAGACCGTCTTGTTGTCGGTCAGGCCGACACCACCGGTGTAGGTGGTCACCTTGACGGTGTTGGTGTCGACGTATTCGACCGACACACCGGCCTCACCGGCACCGGCCGGGGTGCGGTACCCGATGGTGCCGACGTAACCCGACTCGTTGTTGAAGTGATGGGTGTTGGCCACGTGGCCCGGCAGCAGCGCGCCACCGTCGATGTTCGCACCGATCTCCTGGTGCGGACCGGTCATCTCGACGACGGGTGCGGGCGGGGCCTCTTCCAGTCGCGGGGCCTGCCAGCGGGGCTGCTGCGGCTGAACCAGCGTCTCGGGCTGCTGTGCCTGGGTGTTCTCGTCGCTACCCGGGGTGTTCTGGGTGCGCGGCGGCGTGTTCGGCGTACCCGGCTGCTGCGGCGTGGTGCCGGGCTGGGCCGGCGTCTGCTCGCCGTCCGGGGTATCCGGCGTCACCGCGGGCTGGGCCTGCCCCTGCTGGCCGGACTGACCCGGCACCGGCAGCGGCGCGATCCGCGGGGTGGTGACACCCGGCTGGGTCGGCTGCGCCAGCCGCGGATCCTTGTTCGGATTCGGCATGACCGGATCCGGCGTATTGACCCCCGGCTGGCCCGGCGTGGTGACACCCGGCTGGCTCGGACCCTGCGGCTTGTTCGGATCCGGCTTGTTCGGATCCGGCTTGGTGGTATCGGGGCTCGGCGGTGCCTCGTTCACCCCTGGCTGCGCCGGAGCGGGGCTCGGCGGCGCGGTGGTGGGTGGAATGGTCGGATCATTGGGAGCTGCCCCCGCCGGCGCCGCCAAGAGAGAGGCCACCGCGGCCGCGGCGGCCAGTGGCAACGAGGTGCTCGCCATCGCTCGCTGCGCCCGACTCGGCTTACGATGTTTCACTTTTCGCATTCCCTTTCCCGGGTGCGACCTGTGTTCGGTCGCACTCAGTTGTCTCTGACGAGACGCCCGGTCGTCGAACGACGCGAAGGTCATTCGACGTTTCGACTGGGAACGATCCATCCCCCCGAACACCGAACCACGCGACCGCCCGCCGATCGCATCTCTGCGGGAAGTGAACCATATGTAGGCCTGATGGGCAATGTGAATGAAAACTTCACACTGCACGAACGCGGCTGAACCGCAAGACCATTCAGTCCAGGTCGTCGTGGCGCATCAACTGGCGTGCGGCTTCGGTCACCGAGCCGGTCAGCGAGGGGTACACCGAGAAGGTCTGGGCCAGGTCGTTGACGGTCAGGTTGTTCTGCACGGCGAGCGCGATCGGCAGGATGAGCTCCGACGCGATCGGCGCCACCACCACACCACCGATGACCACGCCGGTGGCCGGGCGGCAGAAGATCTTCACGAAACCCCGGCGCAGGCCCGACATCTTGGCCCTCGGGTTGGTGTTCAGCGGCAGCATCACCGTGCGGGCCGGCGTCTCACCGTTGTCGATCGCGGTCTGGCTCACGCCGACGGTGGCGATCTCCGGGCGGGTGAACACCGCGGACGCCACGGTCTTCAACCGGATCGGACTGACGCCCTCGCCGAGCGCGTGGTACATCGCGATGCGGCCCTGCATCGCGGCCACCGAGGCCAGCGGCAGCAGGCCGGTGCAGTCGCCCGCGGCGTAGATGCCGGGTACGGAGGTCCGCGAAACGCGGTCCACCCGCAGGTAGCCGCCGCGGTCGAGTTCGATACCGACCCGTTCCAATCCGAGACCGTCGGTGTTCGGCGTGGAGCCGACGGTCATCAGCGCATGCGTCCCGGCGACGGTCCGGCCGTCGGACAACTTGACCACCACGCCCTCGGCGGTGCGCTCCACCGCGTCCGCGCGTGCGTGCTTCACCAGCTCGACACCGCGTTCGGCGAGCGCGTCCTCCAGCACGAGGGCGGCGTCGGCGTCCTCGCCGGGCAGCACCCGGTCGCGACTGGAGACCAGCCGCACCCGCACGCCCATTTCGGTGTAGGCGGACACGAATTCGGCACCGGTGACACCGGAGCCGACCACCACCAGGGTCTCCGGCAGCTCTTCCAAGTCGTAGAGCTGACGCCAGTTCAGGATGCGCTCACCGTCCGGCTCGGCGCCCGGCAACACGCGCGGGCTCGCGCCAGTGGCGATCAACACAACTTCGGCCTCGATGGTCGTCTCGGTGCCGTCGGCCAGCACGGCCCGCACGTGATGCGCGGCAAGGCCGGTAGACGTGTCGGTCAGCTCCGCGCGACCGGCCAGCACGGTGACGCCGACGGTCTGCAGCTTGGACCTGATGTCGGAGGACTGGGCCAGCGCCAGCGCCTTGACGCGGCCGTTCACCTCGGCCAGTTGCACCTTCGCCTGGTTCGGATCGAGGGTGATCCCGAGATCGCGGGCGCGGCGCAGGTCGGTGCGCACGCCGGTGGAGGCGATGAAGGTTTTCGAAGGGACACAATCCCAGAGCACACATGCCCCGCCGATGCCGTCGCTATCGATCAGCGTCACCGACGCACCGTGCTGGGCCGCCACCAGCGCCGCCTCGTAGCCGGCCGGTCCGCCACCGATGATCGCTATGCGGGTCATGGATACCTCCGCTCTTGGTTGCGCACCGGGATCTCCGGTACCTGTCAACGTTATCGGGCGAGGTCTGCCCACCCGCCGCCCGGCCANAGCGGGCACAGAGACTGGACCAAAAGCTCGTGATTCCCCACAGAGAAGAGCGCCTAAACGTTTTTTAAAAGACTCGGCGACCAACGAGACCTCCACCGAAGCCTTCGTCGGCAGCGTCAGATGTGTAGAACAAGCAGCCCGGCCGCCGCCCCCCACGGAATCGCTACGCGATGCCCGTCCACACCCGCCGCCGCGCCCGGAACGCGCGACCGGAACACCGCATCTGGCCGGGATGGAGTCGATCCTCGGATGTTATTGGCTACCCTTCTCTGGTGCCGATCTACGCCGCCTATGGGTCCAACATGGACTCAACCCAGATGCTCGAGCGCTGTCCGCACTCGCCTATGTCCGGAACGGGCTGGTTGGAGGGCTGGCGGCTCACCTTCGCTGGTGACGACATCGGCTGGGAAGGACCACTGGCGACGGTCGTCGAGGAGCCCGGTTCCCGCGTTTTCGTCGTGCTCTACGACGTGTCGCCCGAAGACGAGCAGCGACTCGATCGATGGGAGGGCTCGGACTTCGGCATCCACAAGAAGATCCGACTGCGCGTCACCCGCAGTGAGAGCAGCGCCGACCCGACGCTGGCCTGGTTGTACGTGCTCGACGCGTACGAGGGCGGCCTGCCCTCGGCCCGCTATATCGGCGTGATCGCCGACGCGGCCGAAAAGGCCGGTGCGCCCGAGGATTACGTACATTCCCTGCGCACCCGCAACAGCCGCAACGTCGGCCCGGGCAACTTCGGCTGACAAACGAGACGACGTGGCCGGCCCGAAGGCCGACCACGTCGCGGTATCGCTCAGCTCAGCGTGCGTTCAGCACGATATTCGTCAGCACCCGCACGCCGACCGCGAGCGCGCGCTCGTCGATGTCGAACGTCGGCTGGTGCAGGTCCAGCTGCTCGCCGTGCCCGGACCAGACGCCCAGGCGCGCCATCGCGCCGGGCACCTCCTCCAGGTACCACGAGAAGTCTTCGCCGCCACCGGATTGCATGGTGTCGGCCAGCGCGTCCGGCCCGAGCTTGCGGATCGCGTCCTCGAACATCCGGGTGGACTGCTCGTCGTTGACCACCGGCGGCACGCCGCGACGGTAGTTCAGCTGGTACCGCACGCCGGTGGGGGCGAGCAGACCGTCCACGATCTCGCGCACCATCGGCTCCAGCAGCGACCAGGTCGCGTGATCGCCGGTCCGCACGGTGCCGGTGAGCATGCCGGTCTGCGGAATCGCGTTGGGCGCCTTGCCCGCACTGACCGCACCCCACACCATCACGGTGCTGGTGCGCGGGTCGATGCGCCGGCTGAGCAGGCCGGGCAGCCCGGTGATCACGGTGCCGATGGCATAGACCAGATCGCTGGTGAGATGCGGGCGCGAGGTGTGCCCGCCCGGCGAGTCCAGCACCAGTTCGACGGTGTCGGCGGCCGAGGTGATCGCGCCGACCCGGATGCCGACCCGGCCCACCTCCAGGCGCGGATCGCAGTGCAGCGCGAAGATCCGCTCCACACCCTCCATCGCGCCGGTGGCGACCACGTCGATCGCGCCGCCGGGCATGACCTCCTCGGCGGGCTGGAAGACCAGGCGCACGCCGACCGGCAGCTCGGGCACCTCGGCCAGCGCGAGCGCGGTGCCGAGCAGGATCGTGGTGTGCGCGTCGTGCCCGCAGGCGTGCGAGACGCCGGGCACGGTGGAGGCAAAGCTCAAGCCGGTGAACTCCTGCAGCGGCAGCGCGTCCATGTCGGCGCGCAGGCCGATGCGCGGGCCCTCCGGCCCGATGCCACAGATGAGGCCGGTGCCGCCGGGCAGGGGCTGCGGGGTCGGGCCCGCCTTGATCAGCCAGGAGGAGATGAATTCGGTGGTAGCGAACTCGGTGCGGGAAAGTTCCGGGTTGGCGTGGATGTGCCGCCGCCACTGGACGAGGTCGACCGCGTGCTCGGCCAGCCAGCCCTCGACCGATCCCAGTCCCGTCCCCACGGTGTTCGACAATGCGACGAGGTCGGGGCCCTCTGCAAGTGCACACGCACCCGTATCCGTGCCCGACGCCCGCTCGGCCGAACGGCCGGTAGTGCTCACCGAAAATCCTCCTGTCGTTGAACGAGCCGTTGCAACAACCTGTCCCTGTGTTCTTCATCGCCGGCAGCGGTGATCGCGGTACGCGCGAGAGCCAGCGCACCATCGACCACCGCACGATCCGCCGAGGCGTTGACACTCGCCGCGGCGAAGTCGGGCTGGTGCGTCGCCGCACCACCGGCATCAATTCCGATAACCGGATGGATGCCAGGAATGACATTGGTGACGTTGCCCATGTCCGTGCTTCCGAGCGGCCGCTGTGCCTCAAGCTCGGGTGCGATCGGCACTCGCCCCAATCGGGTTATCTGCTCGCGGTAGGCAAACAGTAACGCCGGATCGGGCGTCAGCTCGGTATATGTCGGCGCGACAGTCCGGATTTCCTGGGTGCAGCCGGTCGCAAGGGCGCCGGCCTCGAAACACGCTGACGCTCGTTGCATCAGATTGTCGAGGGATACGGAGTCGACTGCGCGTAGGTAATACAGCAGTTCCGCACGTCCGGGCACGATGTTCGGGGCTACGCCACCATCGCCGACTATACCGTGGAGTTGCTGGCCAGGCTGGAGATGCTGTCTCAGCAATCCAAGAGCTACCTGCGTGACGGTGACCGCGTCGCCCGCGTTGCGGCCGAGTTCCGGCGCGGCGCTGGCGTGTGCCTCCCGGCCGTGGAAGGTGATGGCCAGATCGGCCATCGCCAGCGAGCGTGCGCCGACGATGTCGAGCGGGCCGGGATGCACCATCATCGCCATCGCCACGTCGTCGAAGACGCCGCGCTCCAGCATCAGCACCTTGCCGCCGCCGCTCTCCTCGGCGGGCGTGCCGAGCACCAGCACGGTCAGCCCGAGCGCGTCGGCCACGTCGGCGAGTCCCAGCGCGGCACCGACCGATGAGGCGGCAATGATGTTGTGCCCGCAGGCATGTCCCATCCCGGGCAGCGCGTCGTACTCAGCGCAGATGCCGACGGTCAACGGCCCGCTACCGAAGCTCGCGCGAAACGCGGTCGGCAATTCGGCCACGCCGGTCTCGACCTCGAAGCCGCGCTCGACGAGCGGCGCGATGGTCTTGGCGACGCTGCGCGTCTCCTCGAACGCGAGCTCCGGCTCGGCGTGGATCGAGTGCGAAAGATCAATCAGCTGGTCGACCGCGGCCTTGATCGCCGCGTCCGACAGCTGCATGGCATCGGCGCGCGCGACGTCGTAGTCGCTGCGCGATTCCTGGTGCCCGCTGCGCGGTGGTGGCATGGCACACAGTGTTGCACTGCGCCGCAAACCGAGCGAAGTCATGCCGGTTCGGTCGCGCCCGGCGCAGCGGGTCGCCGTGGCGTTCCCGCAGTTCAGTACGCCACGCTCCGCCGAGGGACACCGCCGTGTCCGCCGGCCGCCGCGGGATTAACCGGTGGCGAAGGCCAGGTTCTCCGGCGTGGTCGGCACGGACAGACCCGCCAGCGCCTCGGCGTGCAGCGCGCGCTTGATCACCGGCAGGTTCGGCTTGCGGTTGCTCGCCAATGCCGCGGCCTTGGCCACCGCGGTCGCCAGCAACGACTCCGCGTCGGCCTTGCCGTCCACGATGCCCGCGGCGATCGCCTCGTCGGCCGGGTAGCGGTAGCCGGTGGTCATCGCCTGCACGCAGACCTGGTTGGACAGCCGCTGGGTCAGCAGGGCGTTCATGCCCACGGTGAACGGCATGCCCAGGTGCACCTCGGGCAGGCAGTAGAAGCCGCGATCGGCGCGCATCACCCGGAAGTCGTGCGAGGTGGCCAGCATGGCGCCCGCCCCGAACGCGTGGCCGTTGATCGCGGCGACCGTCGGCATCGGGAACGTCAGCAACCGGGTGTAGAGCGAGTGCACACGGTCCAGGTAGCCGTGCGAGTCCTGCAGGTTGGCGAACAGCCAGTCGGTGTCCAGGCCGTTGGTGTAGAACTTGCCGGTCGCCACGGTGACCAGCGCGGCGGGACCCTCGGAGCTCTCGACCTTGTCCAGCACAGCGTGGAACTCGTCGATCCAGTCCGGGTGAAAGCGGTTCTCGCTGTCGGTCTGCCCCTCGTTTCCGAGGTACAGGACGAACACTTCCCCTTCACGTTCCAGATACGGCATAGGTGCAGAATATCCGGCACCCGGCACCACCCCTACTCGCGGGTAGCTATCCCGGAGCGTCGGCGGAATGCCGCCGTGGGTTGTGCGAGCGCACCCGCAAGCCCGGGTCGGGCGGACTATCGTGACGATCATGCTTGCCGAACAGGCCGCCGAGGCGATCGCCGAACGTACTGGAGTGCCGCGTCACCGGGTTGCGGTGGTGCTCGGCTCGGGCTGGCAGGAGGCGGCCGCGGAGATCGGCACCCCCGTCGCGTCCGTGCCGATGCCGGAGCTGCCCGGCTTCGGGACGCCGAGTGCGCAGGGGCACGTCGGCATGATCCACTCGGTCGCCGTGGGTGCCACACCCACGCTGCTGCTGATGGGCCGCCAGCACCTGTACGAGGGCTACCAGCCCGCTGAGGTGGTGCACCCGGTTGCCGCGGCCGTCGCGGCGGGCGCCGAGATCGTGCTGCTCACCAACGCCGCGGGCGGTATCCGCGAGGGGCTGCGGGTCGGCGAGCCGGCGCTGATCAACGATCACTTGAACCTCACCCCCCGGACCCCGCTGACCGGCGCCACCTTCGTCGACCTCGTCGACGCGTGGGATCCCGAATTGCGCGCCCTGGCACAAGAAATCGCCCCCACCCTGACCGAGGGCGTGTATGCGGGCCTGACCGGGCCGCAGTACGAGACCCCGGCCGAGATCCGGATGCTGCGCACCCTGGGCGCCGACCTGGTCGGCATGTCGACGGTGCTGGAGGCGATCGCCTGTCGCGCGCTCGGTGCCCGGGTGCTCGGCATCTCCCTGGTCACCAATCTGGCCGCCGGCGTCACCGGCGGGCATCTGTCGCACGCCGAGGTGCTGGCCGAAGGTCACGCGGCCGCACCACGATTGGGCAAGCTGCTGCGCGGCGTGCTGGAACGGGTGTAGATGCTGCGCTTCGGCACCGCCGGCCTGCGTGGCCCGCTGCAGGACGGCCCGGACGGCATGAACGTGACGACGGTGACCAGGGCCACCGCCGGACTCGTCGAGTGGCTGCGCGGGCGGTGCCTTGGTGGTGGCGCGGTGGTCGTGGGACGCGACGCGCGGCACGGGTCCGCCGAATTCGCCACCGCGACGGCGGAAATCTTTGCCGCGGCGGGTTTTCCGGTGACCTTGCTGCCCGGTCCGCTGCCGACGCCGGTGGTCGCGTACGCGGTGCGCGAGCTCGGTGCGGTCGCGGGCGTGCAGATCACCGCCTCACACAATCCGGCCACCGACAACGGCTACAAGGTCTACCTCGACGGCGGCTCGCAGCTGCTGGCCCCCGCGGACACCGAGATCGAGAAGTGCATCGACGCGGTCACCGAACCCGTCGCCCGCACCCCGGTAACCCCGGCGGACGACGACATCGTGCAGCGTTACCTGAACCGGGTGTCCTCGCTGCCCTCGGTGCTCGGCGGCGCGGGTGCGCGGGCCGCGATCCGGATCGCGCTGACGCCGCTGCACGGAGTCGGCGGTCAGCTGGTGGTGCAGGCGCTCGCCGCAGCGGGATTCACCGACGTGCACGTGGTCGAGGAGCAGTTCGAGCCCGATCCCGACTTCCCGACGGTCGCGTTCCCCAATCCCGAGGAACCCGGCGCCACCGATCTGCTGCTCGCCCTCGCCGTACGGGTCGGCGCGGATGTCGCGATTGCGGTCGACCCCGACGCGGACCGCTGTGCCGTCGGAATTCCGCTGCCGGACAACACCTGGCGAATGTTGCGCGGTGACGAGACCGGCGTGCTGCTCGGCGACTGCGTGCTGCGCACCGCACCGCCGGACGCGCTGGTGGCCACCACGATCGTGTCGTCGCGGCTGCTGTCCAAGCTCGCCCCGGCCCGCGGCGCCCGCTACGCCGAAACGCTCACCGGCTTCAAATGGCTGGCCCGCGCGGGCGACGGCCTGGTCTATGCCTACGAGGAGGCGATCGGCCACTGCGTCGACCCGGCGGCCGTGCGCGATAAGGACGGCATCTCGGCCGCCGTGCTGACCGCAGACCTGGTCGCCCGCCTGAAGGCGGCGGGCCGCACCCTGACCGACCAACTCGACGACTACGCCCTGGAATTCGGCCTGCACAGCACCGATCAGGTGTCGCTGCGGCTGGATTCGGCGGCGGCCGCCGCGGACGGGGTCGCCCGGTTGCGCGCGAACCCGCCGGACCAGATCGCGGGCGAGCCGGTCAAGTACACCGACCAGCTCCAGGTGCGCGGCCGGATGCGCACGGACGCCCTCGTTTTCGAGGGCAGCGGCGCGCGCGTCGTGATCCGGCCGTCGGGCACCGAGCCGAAACTCAAGTGCTATCTAGAGGTGGTCACCCCGGTCGCGGCGCCTGCCGAACTGCCCGCTGCCAGGACAACTGCGGGACAACACCTTTCCGCATTGCGCGATTACTGCCGGGGGCTCTGACCCAGCCGTCATCATCAGATGATGACGGCGATGCACTGTACCCACTGCGGCAGCGAGGGCATGATGCCCGGCTTCATCGAGGACTCCGGCGACAGTTCACGCGGCCATGCCCGCTGGGTCGAAGGACCGTTGGAGATCGGCTTCTGGGGCGCGAAACGGACCGGCCGCGCGCACTGGCTGGTCGATGCCTATCGATGCAAGGACTGCTTCCACCTCGAGCTGTTCACCCGAGCCCAGGACGGGTGAACTCACGCGCGCGGCGCACCGGGCCGGGCACCCGGCAACACCGAGCGGAGTGACACCGGCGGCCCAGGCCCGGTGTCGAAGTCCGGCCGGAGGCATCCGGGGGCTGGATGGGACTTCGACACGGGGCCTAGCGCGGGCCGAACTGGCGATCGCCCGCGTCGCCGAGACCGGGGACGATGTAGGCGTGCTCGTTCAGGCCCGCGTCCACGGCGGCGGTGACCAGGCGCACCGGGTGGCCCGAATCGGTCAGTGCGGCAACCCCTTCCGGTGCCGCGACGACGCAGACCGCGGTGATGTCGGTGGCGCCGTGGGCGACCAGGAGTTCGAGGGTGTGCCGCATCGAGCCGCCGGTGGCCAGCATCGGATCGAGCACGTAGACCGGGAGTCCGGCCAGGTCGGCGGGCAGCGACTCCATGTACGGGACGGGCTCGTGGGTGTCCTCGTCGCGGGCGATGCCGACGAAGCCGATTCGGGCGTCCGGAATCAGCTCGGCGGCCACGTCGACCATGCCGAGGCCGGCCCGCAGCACCGGCACCAGCAGCGGCGGTTGCGCCAGTCGCGCGCCCTCTGTCACCGCCACCGGCGTGCTGATCTCGAACCGCCGCACCGGCGCCTCCCGCAGCGCCTCGTAGATGAGGATCCTGGTGAGGTCGCGCAGCGCGGCGCGGAAGGCGGAATTGTCGGTGCGCTCGTCTCGCATCGTGGTCAACAAGGCAGCGGCGAGCGGATGGTCCACGGTGTGAGTGCGCATGAGGGAACGATAAAGTGACCGGTGGGTCCGCCGCCGACGCTCTACCCGAAAGTTTTTTCGGATCGGTGGGAACCGAACGGGAAGAGGGCGCGTCGAACCAAGTGAATGACGTACTCTGCCTGGGAACAACAGATGGGGGAAGCTCTGATGCGGAAGATGTCGGCGGACACCGAGGGCATCGCAGCCTACGGCGCGACCGCCCATGTGATGGCCGGGGAGATGGCTACGGCCGGTGCCGGCGCCGTGGCGGCCGAGCCCGCGCTGCTCGGCCCGATCATGGGGTTGATCGGTGGTGATTTCATGGCCGCCTACGCCGCCGCGCACGCGGGACATGTCGCCTCGATCGGCCAGCTGTCGGCGGTACTCGCCAGCATGGGTGGCGCGGCCACCGGCGCGGCGACGGTGCTCACCGAGACGGACCTGAACAACGCGGGAGCGCTGCGGACCGTGGCCACCGAATTGGACGGCTGAGCCTGTGATCGATATCAACGCACTGGCCAAGCCGATATTCGACCTGCTTTCCAGCTTCGGCTCCGGCGTGCTGCCCACCGGCGGCCCCTCCGACGCGCTGCGCAGCACGTCGAGCGTGGTGGATCAGATCCACCAGATGGGCCGCGACAGCATCAACGGCATGAACACCGCGTGGGACGGCCAGGCCGCCGACGCCGCCACCTCGAAGGCGCTGCGGGTGCAGACCTCCGCCGCCACCATTTCCGACCGCGGCAACGACATGGCAACCGTGGTGAATCAGGCTGCGGCCGAGGTCGAAACGGGTCAGAAAGACCTCGCGGGCATCGCCCAGTCGTTCGTGAACACCGCGGCGAGCGCGGGCCCGGCCCTGGCCACCCCCGCGGGCCTGACGATGATCGTCGGCTCCGCGATCGACCATTTGGGCCAGGCGCTCAACGTGGTCGGCCGGGTGCAGAACGAACTCGGCACGCACACCGCGTCGATGTCCGAACTCACCCCGCCGCCGCCCACTCCGTCGCTCGCGGGCACGGCCACCTCCACCGCGGGCGCGCAGCAGCTGGCTTCGACCGCGACCAGCGCGTTGAGCGGTGTCGGTTCGATGGCCAGCAGCCTGATGAGCACCGCGATGCCCTCGACCACCAACTCGACGACGGTCGGCACCAAGTCCGCCACACCGAGCCCGTCGGGCACACCCAACACCGGCTCCTCGGGCATGCCCGACGGCACCGGCGTGAAGATCACGCTGCCCGACGGCAGCACCGTCGAGGCGCCGAACGAGAAGGCGGCGACCGCGGTGCGCTCGGCGATCAGCGCGGTCGGCACGCCGTACGTGTGGGGCGGCAATACCCCCGGCGCCGGCCTGGACTGCAGCGGGCTGACCAAATTCGCCTACGGCGAGGCGGGCGTGGAGTTGCCGCGCCTGGCCGCCGAGCAGGCCACCGGCACCTCGGTCTCCCCCGGCGACCTGATGCCCGGCGATCTGGCCATCTGGGATGGCCATGTCGCGATGGTGATCGGCAACGGTCAATTCGTCGAGGCCGGCGACCCGGTCCAGATCAGCTCGATTCGAACGGAGAACTCAGGGATGGGCTTCTACGGCTTCTACAGGCCGACGTCATGACTCAACCGCAGGTTCCCAACGTCACGGTCGCGGCCAGCACCAATCGCTCCGGCACCATCTCAGTGCGGGCCACCGATCAGGGCATGCCGGTGGAGATCAAGTTCGAGCGCAGCGAATACCGCTACGGCGCACAATCTCTCGCGAACGAGATCATGCGGCTCACCAAGCGCTCCACCGTCGCCGCGAAGGCGCGCCGCCGCGAGCTGCTCGCCGAGGCAGGCATGCCCGCCGACATCCTGGACCGGCTCGGCCTGCCCACCCGCCAGGCGGCGGTGGACGAGCTGGACCGGATCGACGACGCGGACACCGGACCTACGACCTGGATGAGGCCAGTATGAGTGCGGAGATGGACGCGCTCGTCGCTAACGCGACGCAGAAGCTGGAAGCACTCGAGGCCGCGCTGTACGGCCTCAAGCAGGTGCGCGGGCGGCACACCACCGAGGATGGCACGGTCACCGTCGAGGTCGACAGCGACGGCGCGCTCGTCGCATTGAGCCTCGCCGAGACGGTCACCTCGCTGCCACCCGCCGAGGTCGGACAGCTGATCGTCTGGGCTTGCCGGCAGGCCGCCGAGGACGCGGGCAACCAGCGCTCGAAGGTCGTTGCGACACTGAACGAGTCATTCGTTCCCGCGGCGAACGACGCCCAAGGAACCGTTGGGGGCGGGCCGGATAGTGCCTGACGCGGAAGGTCGATAGGCTTCCGCTCATGGCTTCTGGAGACATCGTCCCGATCGAGCTCGGCCTGACCGACGGCGATCTCGTCACCCTGTGGGCACCGCGCTGGCGAGACGGTGACGACGAGTGGGAGGCGTTCCTCGGACACGAGGACTCCCTCTACGGTTTCGAGACCGTTGCGGAGCTGGCCGCGTTCATCCGGACCAACTCCGACAACGACCTCGTCGAGCATCCGGCATGGAAGGTCGTCGTCGCGCTGTCGGCGGTCGAACTGGAGCCGGAGGAGAACTTCTCCTTCGATCTGGTCGCGGTGCCCGAACTGGCCGCGGGTGACCCCGACGTGGACACCATCGCCGAGCTCGAAGACACCCTCAGCATGGTGCGCAACATCGGCGAGGTGTGCGAGCTAGAGACGGTGACCAAGTTCTTCGGGTCGCACCCGGTCCTCGGCGCGCTGCCCGGCGGCGTGAACGCGTTCATCGGGCGCGACGGCGAGGAACTCTGGGACCAGATCGGCGCCGCCATCGCCAAGGGCTGGGACAGCGTGCTCGACGCCATCGACTCCGTCGTGCACACCCCCGAGGTCGACGCGGAAGCCGTCTCCGTCGCGGAGGCCGAACTGCTGGCCGCCGAGGAGAACGTGGTCGACGCCGACGACGCCGCGGACAACGAAGAAGACGAGTTCGAACCCGTCGACCTCGACGCGGACGACGAGGACGAAGAAGACGAGGACGAGACGTTCTGGCACGAGGTCGGCATCGACCCGGTCAAGATCATCACCTCCGACGGCACCTACTTCACGCTGCGCTGTTACCTCGACGACGAGCCGATCTTCCTCGGCTCCGACAACGCCATCACGGTGTTCAACTCCGAGCGCGCACTGGCCAGGTACCTGGCCGACGACCACGAACACGACCTCGCCCGGGTCAGCACCTTCACCGACGTGCAGACCGCCGCGGTGGACGGTTCGCTCGAGGTCGAGGTCAGCGACGAAAACGTCTACGTGCTGCCCGGCCTCGCCGACGACCTCGCCGAAGGACCGGAAGCCGTCGACATCGAGCAGCTCGACCTCGCGGTCGAACTGTTCACCGACGCCTCCGACTACGCGGGCGACGACGTCGTGGAACAGGCACTGGCCCAGTCCAATCCGCTCGGCTGGTACGTCTCGTACCTGCTCAACCCGGACCCCAACCGGATGGCGCCCAACCCGCCGTTCGCCGCGGAAGCGCAGTCCTGGCGGGAACTGGAGCGCAACTTCGAATCCCGGCTGAACCCGCAGTAGGAGGCACGCTGTTCCGCCTCTCCGGGTATTCAGGCCAGACTTAGGTGCACCGGAAGTGGGGGTGGGCGACCGGCGGTGGGTCTTACTTCAGGCGGATCCAGATCTGCTCCGCCCGGCCCAGTAGGCGGTTGTCGGAGCCGTAGACGGCGGTCGAGGAGAAGGCTTTGCGGCCCTGTTCGCCGTGGCTCTGGCCGACGACGACGCACTGTTCGCCGACCTCCGGGAGGTCGTGCACGGCGGCGGTCATGGACCCGAGCAGGGCGGGGCGGTCGAACATGTCGGGCAGCGACCAGCCGCCGGGGCAGTCCATCGCGGCCCACAGCACGGCGTGACCGAGCGGGAGCGAGTCGTCGGGGATCCACGGTGCCGCCACCAGGCCATCACCGACCGCGCCGGCCTCGATGCGCAGCCCGTCCGGGCGACCGCTGCCGCAGACGAAGCAGGACGCGAACATCTCGTTGCTCCGGTAGGAGCTCGCCGCCTCGGCCGCGGTCGCGAAGGGGACGGATGACGGTGCGTCCCGGTCGAATTCGCCAACTCGGGATTCCGCGAGCAAGGTGTCGCCGTCGTACAACTCCCCCGCACGCACTTCGAGCGGCTTGTCCAGCGGCGGCGGGCTGCGCAGGATCACCGTGACCGCGGCATCCCCGTGCTGCTCGGCCAGCAGTCCACCCACGTAGCCGCCGTTGCCGGAGTCGGGCGGGCCGTTGAACCGACTGGGGATCCGCAATGTCGCCATAGTTCGCCACGCTAGCGAACCGGTGCACAGCCACCCGCGCGCCCCCATCACCACCAGAGCGGGAACGTCCGCACCGCCGACGTTCTCACCCCAGACCCTCGCCGAACGCCCCTCGTCGACCCGCCGAGCGGTCGCATGCCCGGCCGAGGGGGAACTGGTGACGGCATCGCCCGAGTGAGCACACCACCAGTTCCCCCTGGCACAGGGTCGGGCTCTGTTGCGTCCCTTGGCTATCCGAGCAGCACCGCGTAGCCGGGCTTGATGATGTCGTCGATGATGCGCAGCCGCTCCGGGAACGGGATGAACGCCGACTTCATCGCGTTGATGGTGAAGCGCTCCAGATCGGTCCAGCCGTAGCCGAAGGTGTCGGAGAGCTTGAGCATCTCCTGGCTCATGGTGGTGTCGCTCATCAAACGGTTGTCGGTGTTCACCGTGACGCGGAAGCGCAGCCGGGCCAGCAGGTCGAACGGGTGCTTGTCCAGCGAGGGCACCGCGCCGGTCTGCACGTTCGACGACGGACACAACTCGAGCGGAATACGCATGTCGCGCACGTAATTCGCGACGAGGCCCAGGCGCGCGTCCTCGATCGCACCGGGCACGCTGATGTCGTCGGTGATCCGCACGCCGTGGCCGAGCCGATCACAGCCGCAGAAGGCCAGCGCCTCGTGGATCGACGGCAAGCCGAACGCCTCACCCGCGTGAATGGTGAAGTGCGCGCTGTTGGCTCGCATGTATTCGAAGGCGTCGAGGTGCCTGCTGGGCGGGTACCCGGCCTCCGCGCCCGCGATGTCGAAGCCGCCGACGCCCCGGTCGCGGAAGCGCACAGTGAGTTCGGCGATCTCGCGCGAGCGTGCCGCGTGCCGCATGGCGGTGAGCAGGCAGGTGACCACGATCGGCCGTCCGGCCGCCGCGGCCGCCGCCTCGCCCTCGCGGAAACCCGCCAGGGTGTGTTCCACCACCTCGTCGAGCGTCAGTCCCCGTTCCAGGTGTTGTTCGGGGGCGAAGCGCACCTCGGCGTACACCACGCCGTCGGCGGACAGGTCCTCCGCGCATTCCCGGGCGACCCGGCGCAGGCCCTCCGGCGTCTGCATGACGGCGACGGTGTGCGCGAAGGTCTCGAGGTACAGCTCCAGCGAGCCACTGTCGGCCGCGTCCCGGAACCAGTTGGCAAGCGCTACCTCATCGTTGGCGGGTAGGTCCTCGTAACCGCACTCGGCGGCCAGCTCCAGCACCGTGGCAGGCCGTAGACCACCGTCGAGGTGGTCGTGCAGCAGCGCTTTTGGCGCCTGGCGGATCGAGGCAAGGGTCAATGCGGTCGGTCCAGTCATGTAACGACGGTAGCCGCACCGCGCCGGAACGGCACCAGACTGCCGAAGTGGCAACCATCTCGTTGCCGACCTACCCTGCGCCGTCCCATAGCTGGACACCAACTGCCCTCGCCGCATACCCGGCCGACCTCCGATAACAACGGTTGTGTGCGGCACAGAACACACGCTGGTACCGGCACGTGAGATCGCCGACGATCTGCGCCGCACACCAATTCACGTGCGACCGCAGCTACTTCCTTGGGCTCGGCGCACCGCAAGGATTTGCACTCGTTTGCCGCCCAGCGTGCCTTGATTTGCATGACCACGGCACACGGCGCGGTATGCCACCGTCGATCAGCAGCAACCGGAAACGCTGCACAGCAAGCAAATTCGTATGCCACTCAGCGGTCAGGCGTCGATGCGTCCGAGTACCAGTGGAGTGGAGGGTTTTTCGGCGGACTCACCAACGGCGAAGGCGTCCTGCAACGCGGCCAGGGCACCGGCGAAAGCCTCCGGTGTATCGGTGTGCAAGGTCAGCAGCGGTTGGCCCGTGGTCACCGAATCGCCTGGCTTGGCATGCATTTCGATGCCGGCCCCGGCCTGAACCGGATCGCCCTGCCGGGCCCGGCCCGCACCGAGACGCCATGCGGCGATGCCGACACCCATCGCATCGAGGCGGGTCAGCACGCCGTCGCGCTCGGCCCGCACGACCTCGGTGTGCCGCGCCGTCGGCAGCGGCGCGTCGGGGTCGCCGCCCTGGGCGCGGACCATCGCGCGCCACTGATCCATTGCCCGGCCGTCGGCGAGCACGTCGGCGGGGTCGGTGTCCAGGCCCGCGAGGGCGACCATCTCGCGGGCCAGCGTGATGGTGAGCTCGACGATGTCGGCGGGTCCGCCGCCGGCCAGCACCTCGACCGACTCGGCGACCTCCAGGGCGTTGCCCGCGGTGCGGCCGAGCGGGGTGTCCATCGCGGTGAGCAGCGCCACCGTTCGCACCCCGGCATCAGTGCCCAATTCGACCATGGCCGTTGCCAATTCGCGGGCACCGTCGAGCGTTTTCAGGAAGGCGCCCGCGCCGACCTTCACATCCAGCACCAGTGCCGCGGTGCCCTCGGCGATCTTCTTGCTCATGATCGAGCTGGCGATCAGCGGAATGGATTCGACCGTGCCGGTGACGTCACGCAGCGCGTAGAGCCGCTTGTCGGCCGGTGCGAGATCGGCGCCCGCCGCGCACACCACCGCGCCGATCGCGGGGTCGGCCAGGATCTCGCGCATGCGCGGCACCGAGACGTCGGCCTGCCAACCCCGAATGGCCTCCAGCTTGTCGAGCGTGCCACCGGTGTGCCCGAGCCCGCGCCCCGACAGCTGCGGAACCGCGGCGCCGCACGCCGCGACCAGCGGCGCCAGCGGCAGCGTGATCTTGTCCCCCACCCCGCCGGTCGAGTGTTTGTCGACGGTCGGGCGCGGCAGATCGGTGAAGTCCAGCCGACTGCCCGACGCGATCATCGCGCCGGTCCAGCGCGCCGTCTCCCGCCGCGTCATCCCGCGCCACACGATCGCCATCGCCAGCGCCGACATCTGCTCGTCCGCCACCGCCCCCCGGGTGAAACCATCGACCACCCAGTCGATCTGCGCGTCCGACAGCTCGCCGCCGTCCCGCTTGGTCGTGATGATCGAAACCGCGTCCAGTGCCGTCACATTCGCCAGTCTGGCATGAGAACGCTGCCAAGTCTGGTTCTTGTCGGACAGGTTCGATAGCCTCACCGCATCAATCTTTCGAGGGGCTAGGGGGCATCAATGACATCCGTACACATCGACCGGCGCGTGGGGAAGCTCGAAGCGCGCGTCGCCGACATCGAGGAGACGCACGGCGACGCGCTGTACGACCTGAAGCGGGAGGTCTGCGAAGTCAGGATCGTGCAGAAACGCAGCTTCGCGCTTCTCTTGGAGCACATCGGTATCCCGCCGAACCGCGTCGCGGAGATCACCACCGCCACCGCAGCCGAAGTCGACGCGGCACTCGACGCGGACTGCTGAGGCCGACGATGACATCCATACACGTCGAACACCGCCTGGCGATGCTCGAGACACGGGTCACCGACATCGAAGACACCCACAGCGAGTCGCTCTACCAGCTCACCAGAAGTACTACGGGCTGCCGGATCGAGACCGGCAGGCTGATCGACCACGCCAACAGCGTGAGTCGAGCTTTTACCCTGATCATGGAACGGCTGGGGATTCCCCCGATCGAGTTCCCGCCGGTGGCTCGCGCCACCGAAACCGAGATCGACGCGATTATCGACGCGGATTGCTGAAGCCTGCGCCGGTCACACCTGACCGGCGTCCAGGTCGTCGGGGCCGAAGGCATGGGGCAGTAAGTCGCGGAGCGGAACGGGTCCGTCCTTGTGGTCGACCAGGAGGTCGGGCCCACCGTGTTCGTAGAGGAGTTGGCGGCAGCGCCCGCAGGGCATCAGAATTTCGCCGCGGGAATCGGTGACCGAGATGGCCAGCAACCGACCACCCCCACCCGAATGCAAGTTACCGACGAGTACACATTCGGCACACAGGCCCAAACCATATGAGACATTTTCCACATTGCACCCGCTCACAATTCGGCCGTCGGTGCTGAGAGCCGCCGCACCGACCGGAAACCGCGAGTACGGCGCATAGGCGTTGCGCATAACTTGAATCGCGTTGTCGTGCAGGGATTTCCAGTCGATTTGCGACATCGGGAACCTCTTCTGGAGCAAGCCGAACCAGGCCGTGCGGGGCCCTCGCAGGAACCCTTCACGCATCAAGAAAGGTAAACCTAACCCGCCAGACTGTAGCGCAACGCACGGCACGCCGAATTAGTTCCGGCAAACCTAGAGGATTAGAGTCCAGAACAGATCGGTTCAGGTTCCCGGCAGCGGGCCGCAGCGCAGCCACCTGGGCATTTGCGCCCAACGCAGCCGGCCTCGGATCAATGAACCGGGTCCATCAACGACGTTGGAGGCACCGCACTCTATGACCACGATAGAAGCTCCGGCACAGCCGAAGCGGAAGACGCTGTACCGAGGCGACCCTGGCATGTGGTCCTGGGCGCTGCACCGGATCACCGGTGTCACCATCTTCTTCTTCCTCTTCGTGCACGTCTTGGATACCGCGCTGGTCCGGGTCAGCCCGGACACCTACAACCGGGCCATCGAGACCTACAAGAGCCCCATCGTCGCGCTGATGGAAATGGGATTGGTCGTCTGCGTCCTGTTCCACGGATTCAACGGCGTGCGCGTGATCCTGATCGACTTCTGGGCCAAGGGCCCGAAGTACCAGCGCGTGATGCTGTGGGTCGTTCTCGCGGTGGTGTTCGTGGTGGCCGCGCCCGCGATCGGGCGCATGTTCTTCTACTTGTTCACGGAGCACTGACATGAGCGCACCTGTTCTCGGTAAGTCGTATGACCGACCGGCCAGCTTGGACTCGCCGCGCTCGCCACGTGCCCGCGCGAACAACAATTTCGAGAAGTACGCGTGGCTGTTCATGCGCTTCTCCGGCCTGCTGCTGATCATTCTGGTGCTCGGCCACATGTCGATCATGCTGCTGCTCGACGGCGGCGTGAAGCGGCTCAACTTCGGCTTCGTCGCCGGCCGCTGGGCCAGCCCGTTCTGGCAGCTGTGGGACCTGTCCATGCTCTGGCTGGCCCAGCTGCACGGCGGCAACGGCCTGCGCACGGTGATCGCGGACTACTCCCGCAAGGACTCGACTCGATTCTGGCTGAACACGCTGCTGGCCATCTCGATGATCCTGATCCTGGCCGTCGGCACCTACGTCATCTTCACCTTCGACCCCAACATCAGTTAGGAACAGGCCACTTCCCATGAGTGAGCGCAGCGAACGAATCATCGACACAGCGTGTTTCACACATGCCGGAACTGAGCGGAGCGAGGTGCAGGCATGAGTGAATCGCGGATTCAGGAGCATCGCTACGACGTCGTGATCGTCGGTGCCGGTGGCGCCGGCATGCGCGCGGCGATCGAGGCAGGGCCCCGGGCGCGCACCGCCGTCCTGACCAAGCTCTACCCGACCCGCAGCCACACCGGCGCGGCGCAGGGTGGCATGTGCGCCGCACTGGCGAATGTCGAAGAAGACAACTGGGAATGGCACACCTTCGACACCGTCAAGGGTGGCGACTACCTGGTCGACCAGGATGCCGCGGAGATCATGGCCAAGGAGGCCATCGACGCGGTGATGGACCTGGAGAAGATGGGCCTGCCGTTCAACCGGACGCCCGAGGGCAAGATCGACCAGCGCCGCTTCGGTGGGCACACTCGCGACCACGGCAAAGCGCCGGTGCGCCGCGCGTGTTACGCCGCCGACCGCACCGGCCACATGATCCTGCAGACGCTGTACCAGAACTGCGTCAAGCACGACGTGGAGTTCTACAACGAGTTCTACGTGCTCGACCTGGTGATGAGCGAGACCGACCGCGGTCAGGTCGCGACCGGCGTGGTCGCCTATGAGCTGGCCACCGGCGACATCCACGTCTTCCACGCGAAGTCGATCGTGTTCGCCACCGGCGGCTCGGGCCGGATGTACAAGACCACCTCCAACGCGCACACGCTGACCGGCGACGGTATGGCGATCGTATTCCGCAAGGGTCTGCCGCTGGAGGACATGGAGTTCCACCAGTTCCATCCGACAGGTCTGGCCGGGCTCGGCATCCTCATCTCCGAGGCGGTCCGCGGCGAGGGCGGCATCCTGCGCAACGCCAGCGGCGAACGGTTCATGGAGCGCTACGCCCCCACCATCAAGGACCTCGCGCCGCGTGACATCGTCGCCCGCTCGATGGTGCTCGAGGTGCTCGAGGGCCGCGGCGCCGGACCGAACAAGGACTACGTCTACATCGACGTGACCCACCTCGGCGCGGACGTGCTCGAGGAGAAGCTGCCCGACATCACCGAGTTCGCCCGCACCTACCTCGGTGTGGACCCGGTGACCGAGCTGGTTCCGGTCATGCCGACCTGCCACTACGTGATGGGTGGCATCCCCACCAAGATCCGCGGTGAGGTGCTGCGCAACAACACCGACGTGGTGCCCGGCCTCTACGCGGCCGGTGAGTGCGCGTGCGTCTCGGTGCACGGCTCCAACCGCCTCGGCACCAACTCGCTGCTCGACATCAACGTGTTCGGCCGCCGCGCGGGTATCGCCGCCGCTGAGTACGCGCACCGCACCGAGTTCGTGGAGATGCCGGAGCAGCCGGCGCGCATGGTGCAGGACTGGCTGGCGCTGATCCTGTCCGACCACGGCAACGAGCGGGTGGCCGACATCCGCACCGAGCTGCAGTACACGATGGACATGAACGCCGCCGTGTTCCGCACCGAGGACACCCTCAAGCAAGCCCTCACCGATATCCACGTGCTCAAGGAGCGCTACAGCCGGATCACGGTGCAGGACAAGGGCAAGCGCTACAACAGCGACCTGCTCGAGGCCGTCGAGCTCGGCTTCCTGCTCGAGCTGGCCGAGGTCACCGTCGTCGGTGCGCTCAACCGTAAGGAATCGCGCGGCGGCCACGCCCGC
The DNA here is from genome assembly GCF_900269665.1 of Nocardia suismassiliense. Taxonomy (GTDB): domain Bacteria; phylum Actinomycetota; class Actinomycetes; order Mycobacteriales; family Mycobacteriaceae; genus Nocardia; species Nocardia suismassiliense. Next base: position 1,607,722 of record NZ_LT985361.1, on the reverse strand, counting down.
GAGGACTACCCGGACCGCGACGACGTGAACTTCATGCGGCACACGATGGCCTACAAGGAGAGCCCGGATCTCATCTCGGATATCCGCCTCGACTTCAAGCCGGTGGTGCAGACCCGTTACGAGCCGATGGAGCGTAAGTACTGATGACTGCCGTACTCGAGAAGACACCCCCGGCCAATCCCGCCCCGGTTCCCGAGGGCTCGGTGATGATCACCGTCAAGGTCGCCCGGTTCAATCCGGAGGACGACAAGGGCGCGCACTGGGAGTCGTTCCAGGTGCCGGTCCTGCCGACCGACCGTTTCCTCAACGTGCTCATCTACATCAAGTCCTACCTCGATGGCACACTCACCTTCCGGCGCTCCTGCGCGCACGGTGTGTGTGGCTCCGACGCGATGCGGATCAACGGCGTGAACCGGCTGGCCTGCAAGGTGCTGATGAAGGACATGCTGCCCAAGGGCGGCAAGTCCATCACCATCTCGGTCGAGCCGATCCGCGGCCTGCCCGTGGAGAAGGACCTCGTGGTGAACATGGAGCCGTTCTTCGACGCGTTCCGTGCCGTGAAGCCGTACCTGATGACCTCGGGTAACGAGCCGACCCGCGAGCGCATCCAGAGCCAGGCCGACCGTGCCCGCTTCGACGACACCACCAAGTGCATCCTGTGCGCCTGCTGCACCACCTCCTGCCCCGTGTACTGGAGCGACGGCAGCTACTTCGGCCCGGCCGCGATCGTGAACGCCCACCGCTTCATCTTCGACAGCCGCGACGAAGGCGCCCGCGAACGCCTCGACATCCTCAACGACGTCGAAGGTGTCTGGCGCTGCCGCACCACCTTCAACTGCACCGACGCCTGCCCCCGCGGCATCGAGGTCACCAAGGCCATCCAAGAAGTCAAGCGCGCACTCCTGTTCGCCCGCTGACCTTCCCGGCACCCGAAGGCCGTCCGCATCGAAAGATGCGGACGGCCTTCGTCGTTAGCGCACACCTCGACTGACGCCTGCCAACCAAATGGCACCGAGATCTCCTCGATCGTGAGTCCGCACTCATCCAGCGGTCGCTGCGCGACGAATACGTTTCTGGCGTGATCGATCCGGTACGCCGCGGTCGAGTCGACAGGGGTATGAATGTTCAGCTGGCCCAGCGGAAGCAGCCGATCGGCACGAGCTTCGATTCGGGTCGGTGTGGTCGCCGCGATGCTCGTCGTCACCGGCGGCGGTGCGGTCCATGCCGCCTCGAATCCGGAGTTGGACCGGTTCTACAAGCAGTCGCTGGAGTGGGGTTCGTGTGACGAGTACGCGGGCGGTGCGGGGTTGACTGCCGCGGGGATCGAGTGCGCGCGGGTAACCGTGCCCATCGATTACGACAGGCCCGACGGACCTACCGCTCGGATCGCGATCTCGCGGCTGCGGGCCGGCGGTGCGCGCGTCGCCTCGGTGCTGACCAATCCGGGTGGGCCGGGCGCCGCAGGACTGGCTTTTCCGCGCCGGCTGGCCGAAAAGTCCGCGTTGGCGCAACGGTTCGATGTCATCGGGGTCGACGTGCGCGGACTCGGCGCATCGACCCCGAAGGTGGAGTGCCTGACTCCCGAGGAATCTCAGGCACAGCGACAAGACCTCGATATCGACACGTCACCGACGGGTATCGCGCAGACCGAATGGGAGCACGCCGACTATGCCGCGAAGTGTGTGCAACGCACCGGCCTCGAATTGCTCGGCCACGTCGGAACCAGAGAGGTGGCCCACGATTTCGACGTCATCCGCGCCGTGCTCGGTGACGAGAAGCTGACCTACTTCGGGGGCTCCTATGGCAGCAAGATCGGCGCAGCCATCGCGGAGATGTTTCCGAATCAGGTGCGTGCGATGGTCCTGGACGCGGCTATGGACCCTGCGGCGGACTTCCTCGATCCTCGGTACGCAGTGGCGGGCTTTCAGCGAGCATTCGAGGCCTACGCGGCCGACTGCGCCGAGCACCCGGGCTGCCCACTCGGCGCTGAGGCGACAACCGGACTGCGAAACCTGCTCAACCCCTTGATCAAGCGACCCGCGGCCACCGCCGATCCGCGCGGGCTCGCCTATCCTGACGCGCTCGAAGCGGTGACCGGTTTGTTGTACAGCGAGCAGACCTGGCCGGTGCTGACGAAGGGTCTGGCCGAGCTGGCGCAGGGACGCGGCGACACCTTGCTGACCGTTGCGGACAAGTGGGCAGACGTTGCCGACACCGACCTGCACAACGCGGTGAAGTGCCTCGATGGGTTTCGGCATAACGATCGAGCCGCCGCCGCTGCCGCCGACCGCCGGGCCCGCGAAGCCGCGCCGGCCTTCTTCGACGGCCCCGGCACCGGCCAGGCACCGTTGAACTTCTGCGCCTTCTGGCCGGTACCACCGACCTCTCAGCCCCATGTGCCTGCGGTATCCGGCTTGCCGAAGACCGTGGTCGTGGCGACGACCGGCGATCCGGCCACTGCCTACGCAGGCGGACGCAACCTGGCCGAATATCTCGGCGCCGCACTGATCACCAACACCGGTTTCGTGCACGGTGCCGCGTTGCAGGGCAACTCGTGCATCGACGGCCCGGTACTGACGTATCTGATCGACTTGGTCCCGCCCGCGGACATCACCTGCGGAGGTAACTGAGGCAGGCCCATCTCCCTAGTTGTCGTAGGAGGCGACGCCGACCGGTCCGGAACCCAGGCAGGCGACGAGGTGCTCTGTGCGGGAGGAGATTTGGAGGGCCGAGCCGCTGCCTACCAGTCGGACGAAGACGGTGTTGAGTCCTTGACGGACCGGGACGGCGACGGTTTTGCCGTGTTCGAAAGCTACGGCCAGTTGCCCGTCTCGGCTGGCGAGGTAGTTGAGTTGGGCGGTCCATTCGTGCTCGAGCATGGGGCCGTCGAGTGGAATAGGGACTTTGGCGCCGCCCTCGATTCGGTAGCCGCAGTGGGGGTCCGGGCCGGGGATGATGTGGCGGTTCCACCAGACCTGTGCCTCGACGAGGGTGCCGCTGTCGGTGATCATGCGCAGGTACGGGGTCGAGTCGGCGAAGGTGCCCGGTGCGGTGAGGGGTGCGAGGACCTGGCTGGTCAGGTTTTGCGGGTAGGCCAGCGGATTCAGGACGTCCCAGGGGACTTCCTGTTCCAGCAGTGGCACGCCGTCCCAGTGCTCGAGGGCCGACTTCACGTTGGTGACATAGGTTTTGGCCGGGCTGGGGCGCCAGGATCGGACGAAGGTGTAGGTGGAGCACAGACTGCTCACGACGAACAGCACCACCAGCGGAATTGCGAAACGCGGGCCGAGGCGCGTGCTGCCGCGCGGACTCGCCCGCAGTATCAATGCACCCAGGACTGCCAATGTCACGCCGAGGTCGGCGAAGTAACGCAGCGACTGCATGAGTTCGGCCGCGGTGTTCGGGCCGCCGCGAACAAGCGCCACGGGCAACTGCATCAGCAGCACATACCCAGCGGCGAGCAGCCAGACCGGCCAGACCCGGCGGCGTACCCGAATCGACAGGGCCACCAACGAAATCAGCACCACCCACGCCGCGATCACCGCTCCACTCGGCGGATCGGCCCACGGCGCGGCGGGCAACCAACGCTCCCAGCGCCACGGTCCGCCGATCAGTGCGGGCACCACACCGAGCGAGGTCGTATTGGGCAGCCAGTCGCGCATGCCCTGCGGGTTGTTGTGCACCCCGGAAACACCGACCACCGCCAGATACCCGGCCAGCCAACAGAGCAACACCAGGCCCGAACCCACCCACAATCGCAGGCCACGCCGCAGCACCACGCGAACGGATTCCCGCCCGTCGACGTAGTGGGCGAGCACCGCGACGGCGAAGGCGACGAACGGGACGATCACCGACTTCTCGAAAAACAACAACGCCACCGCGAGCACGACGATCCCGGACCAGGCGTAGCGGTGGCGCCCGGTGCGCATCAGGAGCAGCGCGTCCCCGATGACCCAGGCGAGTGCGAATTGCAGTGGCAGCGCGTTCAACGCGGCCGCCCACCAGGCGAACGCAGGCAACGTCACCGGTGAGAACAGATAGAACGTGAGCGGTACGAGCAGCACCCATCGGGCGCCGAGCAGGATCCACAACACGCGGAGCATCGCCAGCGACACCGCGAGCTGCCACACCAGCAGCGAAATCACCGGCACGGCCCAGACGAAGGGCGCCACCTTCGTCACCACCCAGGCGGTGGCGAAGGCGAGCGGCATGAAATGCCCGTCGTGGTCGTGCAACAGCAGGTCCGCCGAGAGCAGCGGATATCGGCCCGCCCGGCCGACCAGGATGAGGTCGTCCCAGTAGAAGTAGCCGCTGCCCGCCACCCAACCGCGCAGCGCGAGTTGCAGCAGGATCAAACATCCCGCCGCGGCGACAACGGGTGGCACGCGCCCGGGCCGACGCCGAACCGGCGGCACCGTCGAACGCTCGATGGGCACAACCCTCGTCGGCGCGATCGCGGCGGTGTCCATGCCGACTCACCCTAGGCCCTGGATCGAAGTCCGGCCGGAGGCGCCGGACAGGACTTCGACACAGCGTCTGATGGCGTGTCGACCATGCCCAACGGCGGCGCCGTTGTCAGGCTGCGTACCCGGTCGCCTTGTCGATCTCGACGCGGACCGCGACCCGGACCTGACCCGGCGCGGGCTCGTCGTGGTCCTTTCCGTCGTACTTCCACGACAGCCGGTGGCCGACCCGGAGGTCGTCGTCGTGGGTGATGGTGGCCCGGCCGCGCAGCTCGACGTAGTTCTGGCCGTCGGCGAAGTCGAGCACGGTGACGCTGACCCGTGGGTCGCGCAGCATGTTGCGGTGCTTGAGCCTGCCTTCCAGGGTGGAGAACAGCAGGTCGTCACCGTCGCGCAGCACCCACATCGTGGAGGTCTGCGGACTGCCGTCGGCGTTGAGCGTGGCCAGTACCGCGTAGTTCTTGCCGTCGAGCAGGGCGATGGTGGCGTCGCTGAGCGTGATTCCCATGCCCTGGACAGTAACGGCGCGCCGGACAACCGGCTCGCCGTCTTTGCGATAGCAATGTGCCATCAATCCCGGAAGGTTGCCGGTAGGTTGATCTTGAACGTGCTCGCCGGACACATCGTCGGCCACGCCACGACGCCGTCGTGCGCAGGCCCGGGAGGAAGGCGCTCAACCCATGTACGTGCTCCGAACGGCGATCGCCACCACCATGCTGACCTGCCCCGCGCTCGTCGCGGCGGCGGCCACCGCGTCGGCCCCGACCAGCACCGTGCCGCACCAGCATTCGATCGCGGCCTACGCGACCTCGGCGGTCGTCACGACACACGCTCCGAGCCCCCGCCGCACAGTGCTCAACTCCGTGTTGCTTCCAGGGCTCGTCGACACCGCGGGCCCCCGCCGCACGGTGCTCAACTCCGTGCTGTTTCCGGGGCTCGTCGACACCGCGGGCCCACTCGGCACCGGTGGCGCGGCATTCGGACTCGGCCTTGCCGCCCTGATCGGCACCGGCAGCGCGGCCCTGGGGACCGGCAGCGTCGCCGCCGCACCTTGGGCCGCCTTCCTCGGCACCGGCAGCGCGGCCGCAGGCACCGGCAGCGCCGCCCTCGCACCCCTCGGGGTGGTCCTCGGTGCGGGCGCCGCACTGCTCGGCACCGGCAGCGCCGCGGCAGGCGCCTCCGGCAGCGTCGCCACCGGCGGACTCGGCACCCCGCTGGCCGTGCTCGGCGCGGGCAGCGCGGCCGCGGGCACCGGTAGCGCGAGCCTGGCCGGTGCAGGCGCGGCCGCAGCACCCTTCGCCGCGATGGCGGGCACCGGCAGTGCGATGGCGGGCACCGGTAGCGTCGCGGCCGTCCCGTTCGGCGTCGCGCTCGGCGCGGGTGTCGCCGCCGGAATCGCCACCGGCAGTGCGGGAATGGCCTCGCTCAGTGCCGCGTCTCCCGTCGCGGGCGAAAAAGCCGACAAGGACGACACTTCGGCGGGCACCGAATCAACGGCATCCGGATACCGCCCGCTGAAGTTGGGGCCAGCGACCGGACCTGTTGGGCAGCGAACTTCGACGCCACCGCCACGACGTGGTTCAGAACGCTGAGCGCCCCAGCTCACCTCGCCCTTTCGCACTGAAGGCGAAGGCCGTCCGCGCCGAAAGATGTCGGCGGCCTTCGGCTTTCCAGAAGTAACCGCGGATCTACAGCGCCGCACGAACTTTCGCGGCGAACTCGTAGTCCCGCTGCCATTCTGGTCCGGTCGGAACAAGAATCGCTCGCCCTACGCCCCGCGCCGCGAAGGCGGACAGCTGGGCGGCCGCCTCGTCGACATCCGAGGGCAACCCCGGAACCACGGCGGCGACCGACAGCGGCGCGCGTTCGCGCTGTGCGGCGAACTCCTGCAGCTCGGCAACGTCTTTGGTCAACTGCTCCAGATCCGATTGGATGGTGATCCATCCGTCGGCGTACGTAGCTGCCCTGCGCCGCGCCCGGACACTGTTGCCCGCCACCAGAACCGGCGGCAGCACCGAACCGGGCGCGAGGGTCACCTCCAGCCCGTCGTCCAACACGGTCGGCTGTCCGGTGACGAGCCCGGGCAGCACCCGCAACGCCCCGTCGGTGCGCCGGCCACGGTCGGCGTAAGAGGCACCCGCCGCGCGCCACCCGATGTCGCCGTGCGCCGGATTCCCGGTGCCGACACCGACCACGAGCCGGTTGCCGGACAGCTGTTGCAGGGTACTGATCTGTTTGGCGGCCCAGGCGACCGGACGCAGTGCCAGCAGCATGACATTGAAGCCGATACCGATGCGCTCGGTGACCGCAGCGGCGGTGGCCAGCGTGACGGTGCTGTCCAGCATCGGCGCGCTCGCCACCAGATGATCGGTGGACCAGATCGAATCGAGGCCGAGCTCTTCGGCGAGACGGGCACTCGCCCGCACATCCCCCAGGATCGGCTGTGCGGGATCAGGGGCGGAGGTGGGCAGAATTACCCCGATTTCGATGGTCATCTTTCGTCCAATCACTCGCTATCGGCTGGTGTATGCCACGCTACGGGCCGACAGTGAGCGTCCCAATGGCCTGTTGGCTCACGGTCATGTCGCAAACGCTCATCGAATCCGACGATGGTGATCGGCCACCCCGCCCGCCGATATACCCTGACGTATGGGTCTGTCGCGACGGCAACTGTTGAGATTCGGGGGTGCCGGGTCGGCTGCGGTGCTGGTGGGTGCCGCGGCGGCCAGTAGCGGGCCGTTCCGGGTGCCGCGCTGGTCCGATGATCCATTCAGTCTCGGTGTCGCGTCGGGGGAACCGACGGCCGACGGGGTGGTGTTGTGGACGCGGCTCGCACCGGACCCGCTCGCGCCGGATGGGCTGGGCGGCATGCCGTTACGGCCGGTGACCGTGGAATACGAAGTCGCGCATGACGAGAACTTCCGGCAGGTGGTGACGCGCGGGACCGCGGTCGCGACGCGCGAATTGGCGCACAGCGTGCACCCGGAGGTCACCGGGCTGGCGCCGGATCGCTGGTACTTCTATCGGTTTCGGGCCGGGTCGGTGCTCTCGCCGGTCGGGCGAACACGTACCGCACCGCAGCCGGGGCAGCCCACCGCACGGATGCGGTTCGCCTTCGCCTCGTGCCAGTCCTGGAGTTCCGGTTACTACACCGCGTACCAGCACATGAGCGACGAAGACCTCGATCTGGTGGTGCATCTCGGTGATTACATCTACGAACGTGGCTGGAATCGCGGCCGTGCGGGGATGTCGATGGAACCCCATCTGCAAGCCGAAGCCGTTGACCTGGCCGGCTATCGGCTGCGGTACGCCCAGACCAAAGCCGACGAACCGCTGCGGGCCGCGCACGCCGCCTTTCCCTGGCTGGTCACCATGGACGATCACGAGATCGACAACAACTGGGCGGGCGAGGCACCGGGACTCGGTTTCGACATCTATCGAATCCCGGCGGTGTTCCGCCGACGCAAAGCCGCTGCCTTGCAAGCCATGTACGAACACCAACCGCTGCGCATCGCCCAGCTGCCCGCCGGGCCGAGCATGCACCTGCACCGCCGCTACGGCTTCGGTGACCTGGCCCAGATCACCATGCTCGATACCCGGCAATACCGGGACAAGCAGGCCTGCGGCGACGGCAACACCGTCATCGACTGCACCGACCGGTTCGCTGCCGATCGCACGATATTGGGTGCACGGCAACGCGATTGGCTGATCGACGGTTTCACCACCTCGCCGGCCCGCTGGCAGATCATCGGCAACCAGGTATCGATGGGCCAGTCCGACCAGGACGCCGGCCCGGTCACCGCCGTCGGCACCGACTCCTGGGACGGATACGTCGCCGACCGCAACGCCGTACTCGGCGCCGCCGCCGACCGCAACGTGGCCAACCTCGTCGTGATCACCGGCGACCGCCACCAGAACCACGCGGCCGATCTGCGCCGAGACTTCGCCGACCCCCGATCCCCCGTCGTGGCATCGGAATTCATCGGAACGTCGATCTCCAGCGGCGGCGACGGTGCCGACATGACCGAATCCGGCCGCAACCTCCTCGCCGCCAACCCCGACCTGAAATTCTTCAACTCCCAACGCGGCTATGTCCGCGTCGAATTGGACCACACCCTGTGGCGCAACGACTTCCGGGTCGTCCCCTACATTCGCCGCCCAGGCGCCCCCATCCACACGCGCGCCAGTTTCGTGGTGCAGGACGGGATTCCGGGCGTCACGCAGGCCTCGGAGTCGGACAGCTCGTCTCAGCCACCCGACCCCGGTGTCACGGCGAGCCCGCCGGACAACGGTCCGCGATAACCGTGGCATTCGGCTACGGCAGTAGCTTGTACCGGAACTCAATGCCTACTGAGCCAAGGAGTTTCACGCGGTAGCCAGCTGGCGTGCCACCGGCTGGGTGTCGCCCGCAGACCGTCCGAACCCCTTGCCGATCAGGTAGACCGCCAGGCTCACCTCCCACGCGAAGACGGGCAGCGCGGCGACGGATCCCCATGCGGAGAGCTGGTCGTAGAGCCCGAACAGCACGGCGGTCGCCGACAGGCAGATGAGCGGGCCACCGATCAACCCGAGGACGGCGATGGGCCGTGGCACCAGCCGGGAGCGGTACATCAGGGTGGCCAGCAACAGACTGTTCGCACCGAGGATGAAGTTCGGCCCGAGCAAGAAGGTCCAATCATGGACGGCGACAAGGGCTTTGCTCACGGTGATCAGTGCTGGATCATCGATGCCCGCACTATCTCTGCGCAATGTCACGACCGACAGCACGCTCACGGTGCCTACGGCGATGACAGCACCCTCGAGCAGCCGAGCGCATAGATAGCCGAGCGCCAAGCTTTTGCCGTGCCGCTCCAGCACCGGATACAGCGCGGTCGCGGTGCCGATGACGGCCGCGACGAGGACCAGTTCGAGCAGCCCACCCAGCAGCACTCGACCGTCTGAGCCTGCGCCGACAACGTAATTCGCATCGGACAGCACCGGCTGATACAGCAGCAGGGCGGCCACCGCAGCGACCTCGGTGATCAGGAAGAGCACACCCGCGACCACCGCCGTCGTTCTCATCGAGTTCATGGGGACTCCTCCACTGCACACCGAGGTGTACGACGTACACCTCTTCTGTCGAGAACCCTAAGGTGTACGCTGTACACTCGTCAAGAGGAGAGCGCTGAATGGCCAACCGGGACACCGCCGTACCCCGCACCCCGCTGAACAGAGAGCGCGTGCTGCGCGCCGCCGTCGCGCTCGCCGACGCGGCGGGCATCGACACCCTGAGCATGCGCAACCTCGCGCAGGAACTCGGCGTCGTGCCGATGGCGCTGTACAAACACGTCGCGAACAAGGACGAGTTGCTCGACGGCATGGTCGATCTGCTCGTCGCGGAGATCGGGCCACCCGAGGCCGGGCTCGACTGGAAGCCCGCGGTGCGGCGGCGAATCCTGGTGGCGCGGCGCACCCTTCAGCGGCACCCGTGGGCGTCCCGGGTGATCGAGTCCCGCCCGGCACCGACCCCGGCCGTACTGGCGTACCTGGATTCGATGATCGGGATGTTCCGGGCGGGCGGCCTCTCCGTCGACCTGACCCATCACGTGATGCACACACTGGGCAGCCGTGCGTTCGGCTTCACCCAGGAACTGTTCGACACCGCACCGAGCCCGGACCCGCAGACGCAAGCCGCCCCGTTGCACGACCTGTCGTCCAGATATCCGCACATCGCCGAGATCGCGGCCCGGGCCGCACACGACGACCAGTCCGTGGTCGGTCCGGGCTGTGACGATCAGTTCGAGTTCGAATTCGCCCTCGACCTGCTACTGGACGGTTTCGAGCGGCTATGGCGGCAGGGCTGGAGTTCTACCGCGTGAGACCGCCTCGCCCGCGGCGATCAGCCCGTATTTCCAGGGCGGTGCCCGAGGGTGAGGGTCGGCGCGCTGGCCCAGTCCTCGCCCGCGATCACCACGTGATCGAGAAAGCGGAGGCCGACGGTGCGGGCAGCTTCGGCGAGCAGGGTGCTGGCGCGGCGGTCGTCGAGGCTGGGGGTCGGATCGCCGGAGGGGTGGTTGTGCACGACGGCGAAAGCGCGGCCGTCGTGGCGCAGCACGGTGTTCAGGATTTCGCGGACCGGGACCGCCACCTGGTCGACGGCGCCCTCGGCGACGAATACCTTCTGCCGCAACTGGTTCTGGGCGTCACAGACCAGCACGAGTAGCCGCTCGACGCGGGCGCCGGTGAACAGGGGGCGGGCCGCCGCGGCGACATCCGCCGCGTCGCCGAGCCGAGGCAGGGTGTCGGTGCCGCCGCGGGCGCGGGCGCCGAGGTGGAACGCGGCGATGACGGCCGCGGCCTTCGCCACGCCGACGCCGGCCCGACGGGACAACTCTTCGGGCCTGGCCGCCGCCAATCCGGCCAGCCCGCCGTGTTCGACGAGCAGCTCCACCGCGAGGTCCAGCGCGCTGGCGCCGGGCCTGCCGTGCCGTAACAGCAAGGCCAGCAATTCGACATCGCTGAGCGACTGCGGGCCGAGGGCGAGCAGGCGCTCGCGTGGCCGTTGCTCGACGGGTACATCGAGGAGAGAGACCGGCATCGTTCCACCCCTTGGTCACGGCGACAGTGTCACGGAGTCTGCCAGGCCCTACCGACATGTCGGCCACGGACGCGGGGGCGCCCGAGTTGTCCGATCCTGCCGATTGCACATCGGCGTCCGTCGGGCAGACTGAGTGCGTCGAACGAGTACAGGGGCAATGAATGTTCACACCGCGCAAAGGAACCGCGGCATCGACGCGCGTCACGCCGCCGGCCGTGCTGATCGCCGCGCTCGCGCTGCTGGCGACGGCCTGCACCGCCGACCAGGACCCCGTCGCGCCGCCCGCCCCCACCCTTGATCGGTACTACCAGCAAACCCTGGCGCGGGGCTCGTGCGAGGGCTATCAGGGCGGCGCCGAGCTCGGCGCGGCAGGCATCGAATGCGCGCGGGTGACGGTGCCGATCGACTACGGCAGGCCGGACGGCGAGACCGCGCGGATCGCGATCTCCCGGCTGCGCGCCACCGGCACCAAGGTCGCGTCGCTGGTGACCAACCCCGGCGGGCCCGGCGCGCCGGGGCTGAGTCTGCCGCTGGCCCTGTCGAAGTCGCCGGTGGCCGAGCGTTTCGACGTGATCGGGATGGACGTGCGCGGGCTCGGCGCCTCGACCCCGCACGTCACCTGCCGTTCGGACGCCGAATTCCGGACGGCGCAGCGGGTGCTGGGCCGGACCGACCCGCTCGCGGAGATCGACCAGATCGAAGAGGAGAACGAGGAATACGCCAACTCGTGCGCGCGGCGGACCGGGCTGACGCTGCTCGGGCATGTCGGCACCGGTGACGTCGCCCGCGATCTGGACGTCGTGCGGGCCGCGCTCGGCGAGCAGAAACTGACCTACTTCGGCGGGTCCTACGGCACCCGCCTCGGTTCGACCTACGCCGAGCTGTTTCCGGATCGGGTGCGCGCGATGGTCCTGGACGCACCGGTCGATCCCACCACGAACATCGGCGATCCGGTGATCACCGCCGCCGGTTTCCAGCAGGCGTTCGACGCCTACGCCGCCGACTGCGCCAAGGCGCCGGACTGCCCGCTCGGCACCGACCCGCAGAAGGCGAACGAGGTCTATCGCAATCTGGTGAACCCGCTGATCCAGCGACCGATCGTCACCGCCGATCGCCGTGGGCTCGACTACGGCGCCGTCGTCACCGCGACGATCGCCTCGCTCTACCACCCCACGTCCTGGCCGAGCCTCACCCAGGGTTTGGCCGAACTCGCCAGGGGCCGTGGTGACGCGCTGCTCGGAGACGCCGGAGCCTATGAACAAGCCTCCTCCGACGACGTGCACCGGGCGGTGCTCTGCCTGGAGGAGGTCCGGGTGACCGACCGGGCCGTCGCGGCCGATATCGATCGCCGATCCCGCGCCGCCGCCCCGGCTTTCGACGATGGCCTGCCCACCGACACGGCTCCCCTGGACGCCTGCGCGTTCTGGCCGGTCCCGCCGACCACTCAACCGCACGTGCCCAACGCGGCGGGCCTGCCGAAACTGGTGGTCGTCGCGGCGACCGGCGATCCGGCGACCCCGTACGCGGGTGGTGTCACGCTCGCCAAAACCCTTGGCGCGGCGCTGATCACCTATGACGGCACCCAGCACGGTGCCGCGTTGGAGGGCATCGCCTGCGTCGACGAGCCGGTACTGAAGTATCTGATCGACCTGACACCGCCGGCCGATGACCTGCGCTGCCCGGCCGTGCGTCGCTGACTATCCGTCCACAACCACGACTTCCGGGCGCGGCAGGGCGAACAATGCGGTGGCGGCCAGCTTTTCGAGATGGCGCAGCTGACGCTCGTGCACGACGATCCGGCGCAGTGCCTCGTTGATCGTGGCGTTGCTCGTCGAGGTGCCCATCACGGCGGCCGCGGCGGCGAGCAACTTCTGGTCGAGATCGATCCGCACGGATTTCATGCGTCCTCCTTCGTACATTCGCCATTTTGCGCTATTCCGCTCGCTCATGTCTGGCAAATCGTGCAGAGTTCGCCGGATCGACCGCCCCCACCACGAGAATTTCTCGGCCACAGCATGTTCGGCGGCTATCACCGGGCCGTCACAGCACGCTCCGCACACACTTGGCATCGTCGCCGGCGCGGGCCGGACGCGGCGTGTACGGCCGCCGACGGGCACTGGTCAGCTCGTCGCCCGAATCCGCCGCCCGATGCCGGTAAGTGCGCAGCACAGCGGGGCCAGCTAGACACTTTGCCAAGCTGCGCGGCCTTTTGTTGTCGCCGGGCCCGAGCGGTGCTTGCATCGAGGTATGTTCACCGAAGCTCAGCTGTACTCACCGGTGACCCGGTCCGGCGACGGCGATGTGACCGTCCACCTGAGCGACGAGCACCCGGGTGTGCACGACTCGGACTACCGGGCCCGTCGCAATGACATCGCCGCGCTCGCGCTCGATTACGCACCGGGTAAACCCGTTCCGCAGATCGCCTATACCGACGAGGAACAGCAGGTCTGGCGCATCGCCTCGGCCGAACTGGCCCGCAAGCACCAGACCTATGCCTGCACCGAGGTGCTGGCGGCCTCGGCGCGCCTCGCGCTACCCACGGACCACATCCCCCAGTTGGACGAGGTCTCGGCGGCGCTGGTGCCGCTGAGTGGATTCCGCTACGCCCCGGCGGCCGGTTTGGTGCCGCTGCGCCAGTTCTTCGGTTCGTTCGCGGATCGGACCTTCCACTCCACCCAGTACATCCGGCATCATTCGGCGCCGCTGTACACCCCGGAGCCCGATGCCATCCACGAGATCATCGGGCACGCCAATCAGATCGCCAGTCCGCGCTTCGCCGCCATCTACGAGGCGGTCGGCGCGGCGGTCGGGCGGCTGGAGACCGAGCCCGCGCTGAAGTTCCTCGCGAATGTCTTCTGGTTCTCCATGGAGTTCGGCGTGGTCCGGGAGGAAGGCGAGGTCCGCTGCTACGGGGCCGGATTGCTGTCCTCCTACGGCGAGATCGAGGAGTTCCGCCAGGCCGACCTGCGCCCGCTCGACGTCGCCGCGATGGGCACCGCGGTCTACGACATCACCCACTACCAGCCGATTCTGTACTGCGCCGAGTCGATCGCCGAGATCGAGGACGTGATCGGCGGATTCTTCGCGGCGATGGACGACGAGACGCCGGACCGGCTGCGGCATTCGAGTGCCGCTGGGGCGCAGTAGGTTCGGCCTAGCTGCCTGCTCGGTCCTGGCCCAGCGGCAGCCCGGCCTCCAGCAGATCCAGCATCCGGCCGACATTGTCGAGATTCAACGGCGTGATGCGCGCGATCGCGAGCCCCGCGCCGGTCAGCGCGCCCGCCAGGACCCGGATGTCGAAATCGTCGGGTGTGCCGCCGACCCGTTCGGCCATGACGGCGGACACCATGTCGATGTTGCGTTCCATCTCCAGTCCGATGGCCGACCGCAACTCGGGCACGTGGTAGATCAGCGCCTGACGTTCCTGTTCGAAAGCCTGCTGTTCGGCGGGTAACTCCGCGAAAACCGCCGCCATCGCATGGCGGAAGGCGGTCAGCGGTGCGAGGTCGGGCGGTTGCGCCCGGAATGCCTCGATCAGTACCGGATCGAGGTCGTCGGCGAGCACCAGCTGTTCCTTGGTCGGGAAGTAGCGAAAGAACGTGCTCGGCGAGACCTCCGCCGCCGCCGCGATCTGCTCGACGGTGGTCTCGCCGTACCCTTGCTCGCGGAACAGCCGGAACGCTTCCAGTCGAATCGTCCGGCGGGTCCGCTCCTTCTTCCGCTCACGCAGGCCGCGCACGGCTGGTTCTTCTCCGGACAAGTCAACCGACATGCGTCGATTCTGACGTATCGGTTCCCTCGACGCCGCCACGTCCGCCGTCGAGCCGCTCAACGGCCGGAACCGGGCCCGCCGCAGCCACCTCGACAGGTTGCTTCGCGCGCAGGAAAACAACGGCGATCGCAGCCGCTACCGCACACAGCGCGGCGCAGACCCAGAGCATCGCGGCCATGCCACCGACGAACGCGCTCTGCACCTGATGCAGCATCGCCGAGTCACCCAGCTGGTGCGCCACCGCGACACCCGCGTTCACGCCGTCGGAGATCGGATCGCGGTTCAGCGAGCCGAGCTCCGAGCGGTACCGCGTGGCCAGCACGGTGCCGAGGATCGCGACGCCGATGGTGCCGCCCGCCTGGCGCAGCGCCTGGATCAACGCGGAACCGGAGCCGGAACGTTCCTCGGTGAGCTCACCCATCGCCAGCCCCATGGCGGTCGGCATTGCCAGACCCATACCCACGCCGAGCAGGGTGGTCCACAGCGCGGTGAAGCCGTAGCCGCTGTCCACCGAGGTCAGCGCGCCCAGTGCGAGCGCACCCGCCAGCAGAGCGAAGCCCAGTCCGAGCATCACCCTGGTCCCCAGTTTCGGCAACGCCCGGTCGACGATCCTGCTGCCGACGATCAACCCGCCGATCAGCGGCAGCAGGCGCAGGCCGCTGCCGAGTGCGTCCGTGCCGAGCACCGCTTGGAAATACTGCGGCGCGGTGAAGAACATGCCGAACATCGCGAAGTTGACGATGATGGAAAGTGCGGTGCCCCAGCGGAATCCGGCAGACTCGAACAGGCTGAGATCGACCAGCGGATGCGTCGTCCTGCGCTGCCAGCCCACGAAGGCGCCGAGCAGCAGCAGGCCGGCCACGACGATGGCCCAGCCGAGCCCGTTGCCCCAGCCGTACTCACCGATCCGGATGAATCCGTAAGTGAGCCCGAGCATTCCGGCCGCCGACAGCAATACGCCGGGCACATCGACGCGGAATCTGTTCTCGCTGCGCGACTCCGGGACCAGCGCGAAAACGGCCAGCGCACCGATGATCACCATCGGCACATTGATCAGGAACACCGACCCCCACCAGAAGTTCCGCAGCAGCCAGCCACCGACGATCGGACCGAGCGGCAGGCCGATCGCGGTCGAGGTGATCCAGATGGTGAGCGCGCGCTGCCGGGCCGCCTGCTCCGGAAACAGCGACGGCAGTACGGACATGGACAGCGGAATCATCGCCGCGGCCGCGATGCCGAGCACCACCCGTGCGGCGATCAACTGACCGGCCGAGGCGGCGAACGCGCAGGCGAGTGACGCGGCACCGAAGACGAGTAGCGCGACGAGCAGGAATTTCTTGCGCCCGTAGCGATCGCCGAGCGCACCGGCGGGCAGCATCACACCGGCCAGCGCCAACGTGTACGCGCTGCTGAACCATTGCAGCGCAGCGGTATTCGCATTCAGGTCGACGGCGAGTGTCGGCAGCGCCACGGTGAGCACCGTGACGTCGAGCCCGATGGTCAGCATCGCCACCGACAGCGCGCCGAGCGCGAGCCAGCGACGAGTCGAGTCGGTCTTCATGACCCCTCCAAATTGATAGTAACTACTTTTTGACAGTGACTCTCATTTAGTAGTTGCTGTCAATACCCTGCTTCGGCGCGTGCGCGGCCGACTCGCCGCGAAATCGCTAGGCTCGCGAACGATGAAGATCCGGGACTCGCGCCGCCGCGCCACACTTCGCCTCGGTTCCGCACTGGCCGCAGTGGCCGTGATCGCGGGCTCGGCCGCCACACCGTCGTTCGCCGCGCCGTCGTCGAGTCCGACGACGACGCCGTTCAGCACCCCGAACACCGACGGCTGCCCGCAGAAAACGCGCCCGCCCGCGCCGGTCGACGAGTCCGAGGTCCCGGCGCCCGGGGAGCCGACGCCCACCGCGCTGCCCATCCCGACGCCGCCGGTCGGCGGTGGCCGGCTGGGTGAATGCGGCCTGGTGCTACCCAAGGGCGCACCCGCTGTGCCGCAGGACATTTCGGCGACCGCCTGGCAGGTGGCGGACCTGGACTCCGGCGAGGTGCTGGTGGCCAAGGACCCACACGGCCGCTCCCGGCCCGCCAGCACCATCAAGGTGCTGCTCGCCACGATCGCCCTGCGCACACTGGATTTGAACAAGGTGGTCATCGGCACCCAGGACGATGCGAACGCGGATGGCACCCGGGTCGGCATCGGGCCCGGCGGCCGCTACACCAACCGCCAGCTCATGCAGGGCCTGATCATGGCCTCCGGCAATGACGCGGCTCATGCCATCGCTAACCAGCTGGGCGGCGAGGCGGCCACGGTGGCGAAGATGAACGAGCTCGCTAAATCGCTGGGAGCCTTGGACACTCGCACGGCCACCCCCTCCGGCCTCGACGGCCCCGGCATGAGCACCTCGGCCTACGACCTGTCGGTGCTGTTCCGCGAGGCCATGACCATCCCGCTGTTCGCCGAGCTCATCCACACCGAACAGGTGGACTTCCCCGGCTACCCCGCCAACCCGAAGATCGAGGGCGACAAGGACCATCCCGGCTTCCCGATCGGCAACGACAACCACCTGCTCTACGACTACGACGGCGCCATCGGCGGCAAGACCGGGTTCACCGACGACGCCAGGCAGACCTTCGTCGCCGCCGCCGAACGCGACGGCCGCCGACTGGTGGTCACCCTGCTCAAAGCCGACGTGCGCCCGCTGCGCCCCTCGGATCAGGCGGCCCGCCTGCTCGACTACGGCTTCGCACTACCCCGTGGCACGTCGGTCGGCAAACTCCCCGACCCGAACCGCAAGCAACCGAAAGTTGGTGCGACCCTTGCCTCCCCGCCACCCAAGGAGCAGGAGACGCAGCCGCTGGCCGACGAGGACCATGGCGACGACCGCACCGTGTGGGTCGTCGGCGGCGTCATTCTGGTGCTCGCCCTGCTGCTCGGTGCGCGCCGGATGAACCGGCGGCGCTGACTACGCCGACGTCGGGTCAGCGACCGCGTGGTCGACGCAGCAGCGAGAGGGCAAGCGCGGCAAGGGCTCCCGCACCGAAGAAGGTCGCGCCCGCGCCGACGGAGAGTTCGCGGACCGACGTGCGCGGGCTGATGACGGCGGCGGGCGGTGCGGGGATATCCGCTTCGGGTTCGTTGTCCGAGGCGGTGGCGGCCCAGGCCGTGGCGAACAGGATGATGCGGTAGGTGACGTAGCTGAAGACCATCAGACCGATGATCGAGCCGAAGGCGGCGCCCGCCGGGCTGCTCAGCACCGTTTGCAGATAGATCGACGCGACGAACTTGAAGATCTCGAAGACGACGGCGGCGAGCGCGGCGGCCTTGGCGGCGCTGGCCAGGGTGACCGGTTCGCGCGGCAGGCGGGCGATGATCCAGGCGAACACCGCCCAGGAGGCGAGAAAGCCGAGAAAGATCGACACGATGGCCAGCAGGAAACGCGCGCCGGGCAGGTGCGAGAGCCCGAGGCTGACCAGCAACCGGGCGCCGAGGGTGCTGGAGCCGAGCGCGGAAAGGCCCAGGGAGACAACGAAGGCCAGGCCGAGGCCGAGCAGCGCGCCGAGGTCGGACAGCTTGGCCAGGAACCAGTTCTGCTCCTCGCTCTTCTGCTCCCACTGCTCGGTCAGCGCCGCGCGCAGGTTCGCCATCCAGCCGAGGCCGGTATAGAACCCCGCGAGCAGGCCGAGGATGCCGACGGTGCCGCGCGAGTCGACGGCCTGGTCGACGAGATCGTTCAGCTGGGTGCCGAGCGAACCCGGAATGTTGTCCACGATCTTGGTCTGTAGCTCACCGAGCAACTCCGGGTGGCTCGACAGCACGAAACCCGCGACCGCGAAGGCGACCATCAGCAGCGGAAACAGCGACAGCACGGTGAAATACGTGATGCCCGCCGCGTAGTAGTCGCCACGCTGCCGCTGATACCGCCCGCCCGCGCGCACCAGATGGTCCAGCCATGGCCGGGCCTGGATTCGCCGTTCGAGCCACGCCTTGATGTTGTCGATCACCTGCACCTGTTCGCCCCTTCAGGAGAGATCTCGCAGGCGCCCGACCGCTACCGGGCCAGCAGGCCCATGCGGTCGTATACCTGTGCGAGGGTGTTGCCGGCGATCTCTCGCGCGCGCTCGGCACCGGCGGCGAGGATACGGTCGAGTTCGCCCTGATCCGACAAATACTCTTGCACCTTCGCCTGCAATGGCGTGACAAATTCGACCAGCGCGTCGGCGACGTCGGCTTTCAGATCACCGTAACCCTTGCCCGCGTAATCCTGTTCGAGCGTCACGATCGGGTTGCCGGTCAGCGAACTCAGGATCACCAGCAGGTTGCTCACGCCCGGCTTCTGCTCCGGGTCGTAGCGGATCTCGCGCTCGGTGTCGGTGACGGCCGAGCGGATCCGCTTGGCGCTGATCTTCGGATCGTCGAGCAGGTTGATCAGGCCCGCGTCGGAGGCGGCGGACTTGCTCATCTTCGAGGTCGGATCCTGCAGGTCGTAGATCTTGGCGGTGCCCTTGACGATGTGCGCCTCCGGCACCACGAACGTCTTCTTGAATCGGGTGTTGAAGCGTTGCGCCAGATTTCGGGTCAGCTCCAGATGCTGGCGCTGGTCCTCGCCGACCGGCACCTGATGCGGGCGATAGAGCAGGATGTCCGACGCCATCAGCACCGGATAGGTGAACAGCCCGACCGACGCGTTCTCCGAACCCTGCTTGACCGACTTGTCCTTGAACTGGGTCATCCGGCTGGCCTCACCGAAACCGGTGATGCAGCTGAGCACCCAGGCCAGCTCGGCGTGCTCGGGCACCTGGCTCTGCACGAACAGCGTCGACTTCTTGGGGTCGATGCCGATGGCGAGCAGCTGCGCCACGGCGGCCCTGGTCTGCGCCCGCAGCGCCTTCGGGTCCTGCGGCACGGTGATCGCGTGCAGGTTCGGGATGAAGTACAGCGCGTCGTAGTCGTCCTGCATGGTCACCCAGTACTGCAGCGCCCCAAGGTAGTTGCCGAGGTGGAACGAGGTGCCGGTGGGCTGGATCCCGGACAGGACCCGCTGCTTGCGTTCAGCGGCCGGGGTTTCTGCAGGAACGGACATACCCCGATCTTTTCATGCCCTTCAAGCGGTATTTCGCTCCACCCAGTTTCGGGGATCCACACCCGGCATGCTCGGCCGTCCGGCGTCGACGAGCTGGTGTTCGCGCCGCGAGACCAGCTTGTAGACCGGGGCACTAGGCCCGGCCAGGGTGCCGCGCAGCACCGGAGGCACCAACGGCGGCGCCAGATGTGCGGTGCGCACGGCCTGTGCAAGCGCCCGATAGGCGATCTGGTCGGTGCGCCCCCAGCGCATCCCGTACATCTGCCGGATCCGCGGCGGCAGGCTGCCCTGCACCAGCAGGAAGAAGGCCGAGGTGACCTGGTGCAGCGGCATCCGCTGCGGATACGGCACGCGCTGCCCGGCCAGGTAGGAGCCGACCAGCCGCGCCTCGTCGGTGAGGAACAGTTCGTCGGAGGCGAGGTAGGCGTCGAAGGACGCGCGGAACTCGGGGTAACTGGCCGGCGCCGCTTCGACGGGCATGCCGAACAGCTCCGCCCAGCGCACGTAGTCCTGATAGAGGCCCTCGCGCTCGCCGTCGGTCATGGGGCGGACCAGCAGGTCGTACATCACCTCGGCGGAGTCGAAGGTGAACGCCATGGTCATGTACATCAGGTGCGGGTCCAGCGCGGAGTAGCCGGTGCCCGCGGGATGGTGCGCCCCCGCGTCCTCGGGCAGCGTGCCGCGCACCTTGGTGTGCTTCTTCGTGGTGAACGCCAGCGCCCGGTCCGCCTCGGCCTTGCTGCCGAGGAACACCGCCTCGAACAGGTGGCCGGTGAGCGAGAGCCGGGTGTACGGGGTCATCCGATGCTCGGTGTTCTCCGCCGTGCCGACGTAGAGCAGCGGATGAACAGCACCGATGACCAGGGCGCGCTGGCCATAGGTCAGGCCGACCGCGCGCTTGCTCATCACCCGCCGGGCCATCGAGTGGTCGCTGAAGTAGCCGGGCTCGGACATCACTGCCTCCTCGTCGAGAGCATCTGGCAATAGCATCCGCCAGATTTCCCATTCTGGCAATACTCTCTGCCAGAATTGAGGCGTGCCAGAATCGGTGTCGTGACTACATCGCGAAGCGATTCCGTGAAGGGCGGCGGTCGGGCGACGCGGGGGCCTGGCGATTCCGTGCCAGCGCAGCGGACCTACGGCGGGGTCTCCGCGGAGGAACGCCGGGCGCAACGGCGCGCGGCACTGTTGGAGGCGGCGCTGGAGATCATCGGGACCCAGGGGCTCGCCAAGCTGACCGTGTCGGGACTGTGTGCCCAAGCCGGGCTCAACGAGCGGTACTACTACGAGAGCTTCGACAGCCGCGATGCGGTGCTGACGGCGCTCATAGACGCGATCGCCGAGGAACTCGCGCTGGCGATCGTCGCGGCGGTCGGCACCGCGCCGAAGGACTCCAGGAGTACCGCGCGTGCCGCGATCGCCGCGGGCATCCACCTGCTCACCGACGACCCACGCAAGGCCAAGGTCGCTTTGGTCGCGGGCATGGCGACGCCGGAATTGCGCGCCCGCACCACCGAAACCGTCCGGGTGTTCGCGCGCATGGTCGCGGCCGAGGGCATCGACTTCTACGGAATCGACGACCCGGACTCGGATCCGGCGATCGACTTCCGGGCCAACTACCTCGTCGGCGGCCTGGTGCAGACCCTCACCGCCTGGCTACAGGGCGAGTTGCCGCTGACCCGCGACGAGCTGATCGAGCACACCACCGACGTGTTCGTGCTGCTCGGCGAGGATCTGGCGCGCCGATTGGCGTGACGCCGCGCCCGGGTCAGAGTTCCAGCGAAACGTCCTGCAGTCCCGTCGTTTCGCCTTGCAGGACAACACGAAACGCGATGCCCTTGCGCGCCCAGTGGTCGGCACAGTCGCGCATCGCCTCGGCGAACCAGGCCCGCTCGGCCGGTTCGTCGGCCAGCAGGTGGGCCGAATCGCGGAGCACGACAACGTATCCCGCACCCTCACCGACGAAATCGTCCAGGTCACGCAGGCATTCGTCGAAGGCGTCCTTGTTCTCGCCGAAGTAGTACGGGAACTGGAGGGCGGCGGCGACCTCGTCGAACACCCGCGCGACGGTCTGCATTTTCGCGCCGCGTAGCTCGCGGACCAGGTAACCGGACGGCGCGCGGTAGCGCAGTCCGCTCAGTTCGGCGGCGTCGACGGTGACCGCGCCGAGGGCGGGCGCGGCCACCTGCTGGGCGCGCGAGGCCACCTCGACGGGGCGAGATAAGAACTGCGACAACGGCATTGCCTTGGACATCAGCGCATCCTCGTGAAGGTCTCGTAATGGTCTCCGGTGTACCAGGCCGATCCGTCGCTGCCGGTGACGATGCGTTCGGCATCCCTGGACCGGCCGCGCTCCTTGGGATTGACGTCCCAT
This sequence comes from Nocardia suismassiliense, assembly GCF_900269665.1. GTDB lineage: Bacteria > Actinomycetota > Actinomycetes > Mycobacteriales > Mycobacteriaceae > Nocardia > Nocardia suismassiliense. The sequence continues at coordinate 1,585,449 of NZ_LT985361.1, read as the reverse complement.
TCCTGGTAGGTGATCGCTTTGCCCGCAGCGTCTTTGGCGGCCAGTGTGCCCGCGCGATTCATCCAGCGGTCGCCACCCTTGGTGCCCGGCGCGTTCGCCGAATCAGGCCAGCGGCCCGCGTCGATTTCGCGCAGGGTGGTGTAGGCGCGGTCGGGTATGCCCGGTGCGCGACTGGCCGGCGCCTCCGCAGGCCGTGGCGTGCCCGCGGCGGGCGCGCTGCTGGTGGGGCGGGCCGTTGTCGTGGCGGTGTCGTTGCCACCATCGCGCAGCCCGAGCACCGCGACGACGATCAGCGCGAGCACCACCGCGCCCAGACCCGCCAGCGCGCGAACGGCCTTCGGCGACAAGTTCATCGGTACTGCACCGTGACCGGCGCATGATCGGACCAGCGCTGGTCGTAGGCGGCGGCGCGGTCCACCACGGCCTGTTTGGCGCGCGCCGCGAGGTCGCCGCGGGCGAGTTGGTAGTCGATGCGCCAGCCGGTGTCGTTGTCGAAGGCGCGGCCGCGATAGGACCACCAGCTGTACGGGCCGTCGACCTCCGGATGCAGCTTGCGCACCACGTCGACGTAGCCGGCGGCGAGCAGTTCGTCGATCCAGGCCCGTTCCTCGGGCAGGAAACCGGCGGACTTCAAGTTGCCTTTCCAATTCTTCAGGTCCCGCTCGGTGTGCGCGATGTTCCAGTCGCCGCTCACCACGAAGTCACCGGTGCGTGCGGTGAGATAGGCGCCGAGTTCGGCCATGTACCGGTACTTTTCGTCCTGGCGCGGCGTACCCGCGTCACCGGAGTGCACGTACACACTCGCGACGGTGACGTCACCGAAGTCCGCCTCCAGGTAGCGGCCGGATGCGCCGAATTCGGTACTGCCGAAACCGATTCGGACCGCGTCCGGTGCACGCCGGGACAGGATCGCGACGCCCGCTCTGCCCTTGGACTCCGGCTCGGCATGCGCCAGGCACCAGCCCTCGGCCAATGCGGGCGCCAGCGCCGCGCTGGTCTGCTCGTCGGTGGCCCTCGTCTCCTGGACGCAGACGATGTCGGCCTCCGTGGCGGCGAGCCAGGCCAGCATGCCTTTGCCCGCGGCCGCGCGGACGCCATTTACGTTCACAGTCGAAATGATGTAGGCCACCGGACGACCGTACAATGCTGGTCAGATGAACTCCCTCGGACACCGCCGTCCAGGAAAGAGTGATGACATGTCGTCCGACACCCCCAAGTCCCCCGCCGCCGCGCAACGCGCCACCAGCGCCGCCCGCAAGCCGGTCACCAGCAAGCCCGAATCGGAGCTGCCGAAGGCCGTCAAAGCCCTGCATCTGGGCTCCGGTGACCCGCTGCTCCTGTTGCACGGCTTCATGATGTCGCCGCACTGCTGGGAGCAGACCGCGGCGCGGCTCGCGAGCCAGTGCGAGGTGTACGCGCCCGCCTTCGCGGGGCACTGGGGCGGCGAGCGGGTGGACGGCTGGTCGGTCGACGTGCACCTGCTGGCCGACCGGATCGAGGATCAGCTCGACGACCTCGGCTGGCGCACCTGCCATATCGCGGGCAACTCGCTCGGTGGCTGGGTCGGTGTCGAACTCGCCAGGCGCGGCCGGGCCCGCACGCTCACCCTCGTCGCACCGGCGGGGGGCTGGCACGCACCGTCGCTCACCTCGCTGCGCAGCAATCTGAAGTTCCTGTCGCTGGTTCCGATCGTCGAAATCGGCAAGCGGCTGGGTGGTTTCGCGGTCAACAACCCGATCGCCCAGCGCTTCGCACTGCTGTTCTTGAGCAAGAACGCCGCCGCGGTCTCCCGGCGTGACGCCGCCACCGCCATCATGGCCGCGCTGCACTGCCCGTCCATGCTGCCGTTCGTCGTGACCAGCATGCGCGGTCCCGGGCAGGCCGACCTGTCCACCCTGGAGACGCCGGTCCGATTACTGCTCTCCGAGTACGACCGCGTCATCCCCAACCGCGTCTATGCCCGCCGCTACCTGAAGGAACTCCCCGAGTCGGCCGACCGCATCGTCGTGCACGGCGTCGGGCACGTGCCCATGCTCGAGGCGCCGGACCGCATCGCGACCCTCATCGCCGAGCACGTCTACGCCAGCCGCAACCGCCTCCGCGCGGTCTGAGGCACGGGATATCCACAGGTCAGGAAGTTATCCACAGATCGACAATAGGCCTCGATCCGGTTTGATCGGCGGCCTACTGTTCGAGGCATGGGGAGCACACCAGTAGATCGCGTGGTGCATCAACTTCGCGGCGACGTCGACGGGCTGTACGAACTGGCCAACAACACCAACCGAGAGGTCAAGAGTACGAACGGCCTAGCCCGCGGCGTCGACCAACGGCTGCGCCGATTGGAGAAGACCAGCGGACGCCAGTTCGGCCTACTACTGGTCACGCAACGACAGCACGGGCATCGCTTGGAAGGCATGGAGTCCGGCTTCGGAGACGTCGGGACAGCTATGAGCCGGCACTCGGAGATCCTCGACGAGACGGTGAGTCGGCTGGCGACGCTCGAGGTTGTGGTGGGCGGTGTAGCAGGGCGGACAAACGTCTTGACCGACCGAGTGGACGGCCTCTCAGGTCGAATCGACGGCCTGACAGGACAAATGGACGGGCTCACGGAAGGCGTCGACGGCCTGGCCGGGCGAGTGGATGGGCTCACGGAACGCGTAGGCGGTCTGACGGGGCGAGTGGATGGCCTCACGGAACGGTTCGACGGGCTCACGGCACGGGTCGATGGCCTGACGGGGCAGGTGGACGGGCTTACGGAACGCGTCGATGGCCTGGCGGAGCAGGTGGATGGGCTCACGGGACGAGTCGACGACCTCACAGAAAAAGTGGACGGCCTGATAGTGCGAGTGAGCCGACTCGAAGATCAGATGGTTCAGCTGACGGCGGCGGTGCACCAGAACTCGGTGACGCTCGACCTGGTGGTGGAGCTACTGCGCAAGCAGCAGTTCGTGCCGCATGAGGTCGACGGGGTAGCTGGTGGGTAGGACAGGACGTCGGTCTGCCGATGGGCGCTCGGCTGGTTGCCGGCACAGTGGGAAGGCCTCCGCGCTGGCTCACCTGGAATGGAAGGGCTGCGTCGGGCATCGGGTGCGGCCGGTCCGCCACGGAGACAACTCGACTCGGTTGCCGCTGTCGGGTGCTTGAGCTCAGGATGCGACGTCGGTCTGCTTGCTGTTGCTGCGGGGAAATCCCAGTAGCAGTCGGCAGACCTCGTCGGGGACATCGAGTTGTGGGCAGTGGCCGACACCGGGGAGTGCGACGAACTCGCTGCCGGGCAGCAACGCGTGCAGGGCGCGGCCGGCGGACAACGGGATGATGCGGTCCTCGGTGCCGTGCACGATGAGGACGGGGCAGGTGAGGACGAGATCGGTGTGGCCGGACGGGTGTTCGCGGGCGTAGCGGACGGCGTCACGACCACGGGCAGCGACGGCGGCCATGTCGGGAACCGAACGTGTTGCGGAGGTGAGGAATTCAGAGTCGGCGACAATGCCTGGGCCATAGACGAACAGCGCTACCGCGCGCCGTACCGCCCAGCGCACCAGGGCGGCCGGGATCGGCAGCGATCCGACCAGACGAAAGAACCGCCGGTATTCGCGCAGCCGCCCCACCCGGGCCAGCCAGTGGCGGGCCAGCAGTGGCTCGTCGAGGGTGACCACCGCGATGACCGCCCCACTCGGATGACGTGCGGCAGCATGCAAAGCGGTTGCCGCACCGAGAGAGTTGCCAACCAGAGTCAAAGGACCATGCTCCGCGATGATCGCGTCCACGAAGGCATCGAACTGCGGCGTCAACGGCCCCGGTGCGCGCTGGTCCGCCAGCCCGAAGCCGGGCAGGTCGACGGCGAAGGCCGCACGGCCCGCTGCCGCCAAGCCGGCGAGCACGCCGCGCCAGGTGTCGGCGCTGTCGGCGTAACCGTGCAACAGCAGAATGGGCGTGCCGGTCCCCGATACGGAAAGCACTCGGGTGCCGACGTCGTTGTAGCGGGCGGTGGTTTCAGTGATCATCGGCCGGTCACCCCTTACGAGCACGCACCCAACGCAAGGCGCGCAGGACTAACGGCGTTTCGAAGGCAGGACAAGAAATCCCGGGCGCGCACGCCGTTGTAGCGCACCCGGGACTCGGTGAAAACCGTTACGCCAGCAGACCCTTGGCGATGTGCGTCACCTGGATCTCGTTGCTGCCCGCGTAGATCATCAGCGACTTGGCGTCGCGCGCAAGCTGTTCCACGCGGTACTCGGTCATGTACCCGTTACCGCCGAACAGCTGCACCGCTTCCATGGCGACCTCGGTGGCTGCCTCGGACGCGTAGAGCTTCATGGCCGACGCCTCGGCGAGCGTCGGCGGTTTACCGGCGCGACCCCGCTCCAGCGTATTGAACACCATGTTCTGCACGTTGATCCGGGCGATCTCCATCTTGGCCAGCTTGAGCTGGACGAGCTGGAAACGACCGATCTCCTGGCCCCAGAGCTTGCGATTCTTGGCGTAATCCAGGCAGAGCCGGTGACATTCGTTGATGATGCCCAACGCCATGAAGGCCACGCCGACGCGTTCGGCGGTGAAGCTGGACCGGGCGCTCTCCCGGCCGTCGCCACCCTTGTGTTCCTCGGTCTCGCCGAGCAGCCGGTCCTTGCCGAGGCGAACATTGTCGAAGAACAGCTCGCCGGTGGGCGAGGCGTGCAGACCCATCTTCTTGAACGGCTTGCCCTGGGTGAGCCCCTCCATGCCCTTGTCGAGCACGAAGGTGAGCACCTTGCGCTCGCGCTTGTCGCCGCCGTCGCCCTCGTCGAGCTTGGCGTAGACGATCATCACGTCGGCGAACGGACCGTTGGTGATGAAGGTCTTCTGCCCGTTCAACAGGTAGTCGTCGCCGTCGCGCCGGACATAGGTCTTCATGCCACCGAACGCGTCGGAACCCGAGTCGGGCTCGGTGATCGCCCACGCCGCAACCTTTTTCATGGTCACGATGTCGGCGAGCCAACGCTCCTTCTGGGCCAGCGTGCCGCGCGACATGATGGTGGTGGCGCCGAGACCGAGGCTGACACCCATCGCGGTGACCAACCCCATGCAGACACCGGACAGTTCGCCGACCAGCACCGCCATCAGCGATTCCTGCCCCGCGAACGGGCTACCACCGGAGGACTTTTCGCGCTTCTTCTCCGGCAACGGCTCGCCTGCGGCGATCGCCTCCTCTTTGGCGCGCTGCTTGGCGAGTAACTTCTGCACCGCTTCGCCGCCCATGGCGTCGATCCCGAACTCGCTGAACAGCTTCCGGATGATCGGATACGGCGGCAGCTCGCCGCTGTCGAGCGCGTCCAGGTTGGGCCGGATTTCCTTGTCGATGAACGTCCGCACGGCATCGCGGATCATGACATCGGTCTCGGACCATTCGAACATCGTTGTTCTCCTACTCTCGCCCGTACGTCACGGTAGCCGTGCGGAGATATCGTCGATCAGCCACGGCCCGTCGGTCTCGATCGTCTTCACGTCGTGCCAGCCGGCCAGCTCGGAGATGGCCCCGCCCTGCACCGCGAACACCTTGCCGGTGATCGGGCACTTGTCCGAGGCCAGGTAGGCCACCAGCGGCGAGATATTGGCCGGACTGAACGCGTCGAACTCGCCCTCTTCGATCTCGTCCGCCTCGGCCGCCATCATGGCGCCCATGCCGGGCGTGGCCAGCGTGAGACGGGTGCGCGCGATCGGCGCGATGGCGTTGACTCGCACCCCGTAGCGGGCCAGTTCGTCGGCCGCGACCAGGGTGAGCGCGGCAATCCCCGCCTTGGCCGCGCCGTAGTTGGCCTGGCCGGCGTTTGGCACCGTGGTTCCGGAGGCGGACGCGGTGTTGATCACCGCGGCGTTCGGCTGATTGCCCGCCTTGCTCTGGTCTTTCCAGTAGGCGGCGGCGTGGTGCAGCACGGCGGCGTGCCCCTTGAGGTGCACCGCGATCACCGCGTCCCACTGCGCCTCGTCCATGCCCGCGATGAACGCGTCGCGCAGGATGCCCGCGTTGTTGACCACGATGTCGAGGCCGCCGAGCTCGGCAATCGCCTGGTCGACAACGTTCTTCGCGCCGTCCCAGGTGGCGATGTTGGCGGTGTTGACGATCGCCTTGCCGCCCGCGGCGATGATCTCGTCGGCGACTTCTTGTGCGGGGGTGAGGTCGGTGCCCTCACCCTCGTTGCTGCCGCCGAGGTCGTTCACGACCACGGCCGCGCCCTCCCGGGCGAACAGCAAGGCGTGCTCGCGGCCGATGCCACGACCCGCACCGGTGATGACGGCTACCCGACCTTCGAGTGCACCCATCGATGTCTCCTCTTCCTGAAGTCTGTGCTGAATGTTGCGACGGGATATCGGCTTTCGCCGTCAGTCGGCTATCTCAGCGAGTCCGTCGCTGAGCACCACGTCTTCGCCGCGCACGGTCTCGAAGGCGTAGGTCGTGACGCCGTTCGCCGAACCCACCTTCCAGATGCGGGTCTCCAGATCGTCACCGGGGAAGACCATCTTGGCGAAGCGCACGGCGAATCGCTTCAGCCGGTTGACATCCGACCCGCCGACCTCGGTGAGCACCGCCCAGGACGCGAACGCCATGGTGCACAGCCCGTGCGCGATGATGCCGGGCAGCCCGGCATCCTTGGCGACCTGATCGTCCAGGTGCAGCGGCACCGGATCGCCGGAAGCCGGTGAGTAGCGGAAGGTTTGGTCGTCGTCGACGTGCTGCGGGACGACGGCCACCGGCGGTTGCGCGCGCAGGTTCTCATCGAACTTGTGCGCCGGGGCCGCCGCGCCGACCGTCTTGCCCGCGTCGATATTGCGGAAGAAGGCGGTCAGATACTGCTCGTTGACCAGTTCCCCGTCTTCGGTGCGGCATTCGATGAGGATGGTGATGGCCGTGCCGTTGGACCGGCTGGTGTAGCCGGTCGCTTTGGCGCGCGAGACCAGTTTGTCGCCCGGCTGGATGGCCCGGTGGAAGTGGAAGTCCTGCTCGCCGTGCACGACCCGGCCGAAGATGTCCATCGGCGCGACCTCGATCACTGGCATCATCATCGCCTCGAAGACGGGCACGATCGCGAAGACCGGCGACGCGACCTTGCCCGCGAGGTGGGCCTCGATCGGATCGTTGGTGGCGGCGGCATATTCGCCGATCCGCGCACCGGTCACCTCGAACGTCTCGTCGTCACACCAGGTTTCGAGACCGGCGTCGTCGAACTCGACCAACCGCGCCGCGGTGGTCTCCGACGTCATGCCGAGGCCAGCGCGTCGAGCTGCTCGAGCGACTTGTCCAGCTGCTTGAGCCCGTCCTTCTCCACCGCTTTGCCGAGCGCGCCCTTGATCAGCGCGCCCTCGAAGTCGCCGGAGACCAGGATGGTGCTGCCGCCGTCGCCCTTGGGCTGGATGTCGAAGGTGAATTCGGTCTTCACCCCGGCCATTCCGGTGCCGCCGAGGGTCAGCTTGGTCGGCTGCTGCACGGACACGACGGTCCACTCCAGCTTGTTCGCCATGCCGAGCATGACGATCTTGGCGACCAGCTTCGAGCCCTCGGTCAGCACGGCGGGCGGCTCCTCCATGAAACGCTCGTGGATGGTGAACCACTTGTCCCAGGTGTTCGGGTCGGAGACGACCGTCCACAGCGCCTCGGGGGTGGCGTTGACGTCCTTGGTGGCTTCGATGTGTCCCATGAGATGACTCCTCGTCGAGTGTCGTTGTGCGAGTTCGGTGCGGTGGACGCGGTGCTCAGCGGTCGGCGCGCTGGTAGGCGGTCACGACCGCCGCGCCGCCGAGGCCGATGTTGTGCTGCAGGCAGGCGGTGACGTTGTCGACCTGACGCTTGTCGGCGGTGCCGCGCAGCTGCCAGGTGAGCTCGGAGCACTGCGCCAGACCCGTCGCGCCCAGCGGATGCCCCTTGGAGATGAGGCCGCCGGAGGGGTTCACCACCCACTTGCCGCCGTAGGTGGTCAGGTTGTCGTCGACCAGCTTTCCGGCTTCGCCCTCGCCGCACAGGCCGAGCGCCTCGTAGGTCAGCAGCTCGTTCGCCGAGAAGCAGTCGTGCAGCTCGATGGCCTGGAAGTCCTCCGGGCCGAGGCCGGACTGCTGGTAGACCTTCTGCGCGGCATGCACGGTCATGTCGTAGCCGACCAGGTTCTTGGCGGTCTCGTCGAAGGTCGACTTGAAGTCGGTGGTCATCGCCTGCCCGACGATTTCCACCGCCTGGGCGGCCAGGTTGTGCTTGTCCACGAAGGCTTCGCTGGCGAGGATCACCGCGCCGGAGCCGTCGGAGGTGGGCGAGCACTGCAGCTTGGTGAGCGGGTCGTAGATCATTCGCGAGCCGAGGATGTCCTCCATCGAGTACTCGTCCTGGAACTGCGAATACGGGTTGTTCACCGAGTGCTTGTGGTTCTTGTAGCCGATCTTGGCGAAGTGCTCGGCGGTGGTGCCGTATCGCTTCATGTGCTCGCGACCGGCCGCGCCGAACATCCCCGGCGCCACCGGGAAGAGCACCTCGGAGATCTCGGCGAGCGCCATGATGTGCCTGGCCATCGGCTGCTCGCGGTCGTCCCAGGTGGAGCCGAGCGAGCCGGGCTGCATCTTTTCGAAGCCGAGCGCCAGCGTGCAGTCGGCGAGCCCGCCCCGAATCGACTGTGCCGCAAGGTAGAGCGCGGTCGAGCCGGTGGAACAGTTGTTGTTGACGTTGACCACCGGGATGCCGGTCATGCCCAGCTCGTAGACCGCGCGCTGGCCGGAGGTGGATTCGCCGTAGACGTAACCGACGTAGGCCTGTTCGACCAGGTCGTAGGCGATGCCCGCGTCGGCGAGCGCCTTGGTGCCCGACTCCCGCGCCATGTCCGGGTAGTCCCAATCGGTGCCGTCTTCGTTCTTGCGGCGGCCCGGCTTCTCGAACTTCGTCATGCCGACGCCGACGACGTAAACCCTGTTCGCCATCGAACTCCTCACGTTGGTGCCTGCCCGGCGTATTCCGCCGGGAACCGCCGGCGGGCAGCGGTGACCGATCCGTCCGGATCCAGCTGAAACAAACATACAGAGATGTATGTAAGTACGCAAGGCTGTCAACGTAACCGGAAGTTGCGCATATCGAATAGCCAGGTGATAGCACCTGGTCGCCGACATACCGCCGAACGGGTAAGTCTTGCCAGTTCAGGCTGGTACGCACACCTTTCCAGCGACCCGCGCGCGACGTTCACCGCATTGCTGTGACGTGACTCACTGCCCTCGATGACGTAACAGCCGCGTAATCGTTCGGAAATTCCCCGTCCACAACCGTGTACGACCGTCGAACGGTTGCTGTTGTTGATGCGGGGATGAGGAGTAAACGTGGTCGAGCTCGATACCCGATCGTCGAATGCGGACGGGATCGCCGCGGCGAAGGAAACACTCGAGGACTACACCCTGCGATTCGCGCCACGGAGTTATCGGAAATGGAGCCCGGCCGTCGTCGGCATCTCCGCCCTCGGTGGCATCGCCTACCTGGCCGACTTCGCCATCGGCGCGAATATCGGTATCGCGCACGGCACCGGAAACGCGTTGCTCGGAATCGGTTTCTTCGCGATCGTGGTGATGCTGACCGGATTTCCGCTCGCCTATTACGCGGCGCGCTACAACCTCGATCTCGACTTGATCACGCGCGGTAGCGGATTCGGTTATTACGGCTCGGTGCTCACCAATGTCGTGTTCGCCTCGTTCACCTTTATCTTCTTCGCGCTGGAGGGGTCGATCATGGCCCAGGGGCTGGAACTCGGCCTCGGCGTGCCACTATGGCTCGGCTATCTCGTGTCGACGGTGCTGATCTTCCCGCTGGTCATCTACGGCATGAATACCCTGGCCACCCTGCAGGTCTGGACGACCCCGCTGTGGCTGCTGCTGATGGTGCTGCCGTTCGGGTTCCTGCTGGTGCGCCACCCCGACTCGGTGTCGTCGTTCTTCGCCTACGGCGGCGAGAACGGTTCCGGGGTAAGCATTTCCGGCACGCTGCTGGCCGCGGGCGTATGCCTGTCGCTGATCGCGCAGATCGCCGAGCAGATCGACTACCTGCGCTTCATGCCGCCGCGCACGCCGGAGAACGCCCGCAAGTGGTGGGGCTGGATGCTGCTCGCCGGGCCGGGCTGGGTGGTCTTCGGTGCGCTCAAGCAGGTGGTCGGGCTGTTCCTCGCGGTGTACCTGATCGCGAATCTGCCTGCCGCGCAGGGCATCGCGAACCAACCGGTGCACCAGTTCCTGGAGATCTACCGGGACATGGTGCCGGGTTGGCTGGCCATGACGCTGGCCGTGGTGCTCGTGGTGATCAGCCAGATCAAGATCAATGTCACCAATGCGTACTCGGGGTCGCTGGCCTGGACCAACTCCTACACCCGGGTCACCAAGTCCTACCCCGGCCGGCTCATCTTCCTCGCGGTGAACCTGGTGATCGCGCTGATCCTGATGGAAGCCAACATGTTCGACTTCCTCAACAACATCCTGGGCTTCTACGCCAACTGCGGCATCGCCTGGATCGTCACCGTGGCAACGGATATCGCGGTCAACAAGTACCTGCTGAAGATCTCGCCGAAGCAGCCGGAGTTCCGCCGCGGCATGCTCTACGACTTCAACCCGGTCGGCCTGGTCGGCTTCGGGCTCTCGGCGGTGCTGTCGATCATGACGTTCTTCGGCCTCTTCGGTGACCTGCTCAAGCCGTACTCACCGATCGTCGCGCTGGTGGTCGCGTTCGTCGCCACCCCGCTCACCGCGATCGCCACCAAGGGCAAGTACTACCTGCGCCGCAGCGACGACGGCATCGACCTGCCGATGTACGACGAGCACGGCAACCCCTCCGGTGAAACCCTCACCTGCCACGTCACCGGCCTGGAATTCGAACGCCCGGACATGATCGCCTCGGCGCTTCCCGGCCCCGAGGGTGAAATTCAGTACATCAGCTCGCTGGCGCTGTCGACCGACAAACAAGGTCACCACCTGCTCCCCCACCAGCACTGACCGCCGAGCAGGGGCATGGCCGCGCATGTCGCAGCCATGCCCCTTCGTCGGCGCAATACCGTCCCGATGGCGTCGCAAGCCGTTCTGCCGCTGCGATTTCGGCTAGAGTCGATGGCACATTGCCCACCCAGGGGGTCGGATGTTGTTGCGGCGGTTCGTGATTGCACTGGGATCCGCGATCGTGCTGGTCGGCTCGGCGGCGACCGGCGCGGTGGCCACTCCGGCGGTTACCGATCGGGCACCGCTGCAACAAGCGATGGACGAGCTGATCGCCGCCGGTGCGGCCGGTATCCAAGTGCGGGTGCACGATCGGCACGGCGAGTGGACCGGTGCCGCCGGCGTAGCGCAGGTGGACCGCCCGGAGCCGGTACCGATGGACGGCCGGTTCCGGATCGGCAGTATCACCAAGATGTTCGTGGCCACGGTGCTGCTGCAGTTGGCGGGCGAGGGCAGACTGGGGCTGGACGATCCGGTGCAGCGACACCTGCCGCAGTTCGGCCTCGACCCGCGCATCACCGTGCGAATGTTGTTGCAACACACCAGCGGCCTGTTCAACTACACCGGCGAGCTGCAGCCCGACGGCACCTTCGAAGAGGGCATCCTGCCGACATCGGGCAAGGCGGCCGTGGATGCCGTCCGCCGGGATTATCGGCCCGACGAACTGATCCGGATGGCACTGAGCAAACCGGCACGGTTCGAGCCGGGCGCCGACTGGTCCTACTCCAATACGAACTATCAGCTGGCCGGACTGCTGATCGAGAAGCTCACCGGCCTGCCGTACAGCGTGCAGATCTACGGCCGAATCGTGGCGCCACTGGGGCTTTGGGAGACATTGGTGCCGGGCAGCTGGCCGGAGATCATCGGACCGCACGCACACGGTTATCTCTCCTTCGGCGACGGCGACACAGAGATCACCGCCGATATGACCAGCCAGAATCCGACCTGGGCCGGGGCCGCCGGTGAAATCATCTCCTCCACCCGAGATCTCGACACCTTCCTGACCGCGCTGCTCGGCGGCCGCCTGCTCGCGCCACCGCTGCTCGCGGAGATGCGGGCGACCCATGCGATCGCGCCGGGCGCGGCTTACGGCCTCGGGTTGATGGAACTGGAGCTGGGCCCGGACTGTATCGGCCTCGGCCACAACGGCGGCGTTCCCGGCTACTACTCGGACGCGTACAGCACGGCCGATGGCAGTTCGCGCATCGAGGTATCGATCACTACCGGTCCCGGCATACGGATGGACGATCTCGAGCAGGTGGCCGAGCTTTCCACGAAAGCGCAGTCGGTGCTCGCCCGGGGGTTGTGCGGCGGATAGCGTCAGTCGGCCGCGCGGACGTCGGCGAGCGCGGCTTCGGCGATATTGCGCAGGTGCGCGGTGGCGCGGCGCCAACGACGTTGCGCGCGTTCGTTGTCCGGGTCGACGAAGTTGGAGATCAGGATGCCGCGCAGGGCGTCCATCGCGGTGTAGATGAAATCGCGGGCCTCTTTGCGGCGGATCTCGTCCGGCACGAACCGGGCGACGGCCATCAGCACCGCGTTGTTGACGAACGGTTCGACCTTCTCCATCGCGGCGGCCAGCACCGGATCGGTGCGGCCGGCCACCCACAGTTCGACGGTCGCGATGAACAGCGGGCCCTGGTGCAGCTCCCACAGGAACTCCAGCGCCGCGGCGACCGGATCGTCGCCGCGCTCGACCTTGGCCATCTCCCGCATCGCGGTCTCGGCGCGCAGTTGCGCCAGGTGGCTGATCGCGGCGACCACCAGATCGGTCTTGGAGCCGAAGTGGTGCACCTGCGCGCCGCGGGTGACCCCGGCGCGTTCGGCGACCCGCGGCGTGGTCGTGCCCGCGTAGCCGTACTCGACCAAGCAGTCGATGGTCGCGTCGAGCAGCCGGGTCCGCATCTCGGTGCTGCGCTGTTCCTGCGTGCGGCGCTGCGGTTTCGCGACTTCGATCCTGGCCATCCGGCGATTCTACACTTACATACAGTTCTGTATGTTCAGTTGACGCCGGGTGTCAGGCGACCAGCGCGGCAGCCGCGACCAGGCGAGCGTCCCGACGGGCCACCGCGACGGTGATCGCGAACAGCAGCACGCCGACCACGGCGAGGCCGGCCCCGACCATGGCGGGCGCGGTGTAGCCGAGCCCGGCGGCGATCACGGCCCCGCCGAGCCATGCTCCCGCCGCGTTGGCGATGTTCAGTGCCGCATGGTTCAGCGCGGCGGCCAGGGTCTGTGCCTCGTGCGCCACGTCCATCAGCCGGGTCTGCAGTCCGGGCGCCAGGGACGCACCGGTCGCGCCGACCAGGAACGCGCCGATCGCGGCGGTGTACGGGTTGTGCGCCGCCGCAACGAATACGGCGAGGATGACGGCCATGCCGATCATCGAGGCGTAGATGGCCCGGTCGACGCCGCGATCGGCGAGCACACCGCCGACGATGTTGCCGACCACCATGCCGACACCGAACAGCATCAGTACCACCGGCACCAGGGCGGCGGACATGCCGGCGACGCCGGTGAGGGTGGTGGTGATGTAGGTGTAGACGGCGAACATGCCGCCGAAGCCGATCGCACCGACCAGCAGGGTGAGCAACACCTGGGGACGGCGCAGGGCGCCGAGTTCGGTGACCGGGTTGGTCATGGTGATGCCGGTGAGCTCCGGGACGTACCTGATCAGGGCGGCTACCGTCGCCAGTCCGATGACCGCGACCACCACGTAGGCGTCGCGCCAGCCGAGGTGCTGGCCGAGCCAGGTCGCGGCGGGAACGCCGACGACATTGGCGGCGCTCAACCCGAGCATAACCGCGGCAACCGCTTTGGCGCGCTGTCCGACCGGGGCGAGCGTGGCGGCGGCCAGCGAGGCCACCCCGAAATAGGCGCCGTGCGGCAGCCCGGACACGAACCGGGCGAGCACCAGGGTGTGGAAGGTCGGCGCGAGCACGGTTGCCACGTTGCCCAGCGTGAACGCCACCATCAGGGCGATGAGCAGTTTCTTACGGGACACCCGAGCGCACAGGGCGGCGAGCACCGGCGCGCCGATCACCACGCCGAGCGCGTACGCCGACACCGCGTGCCCCGCGGTCGGCTCGGAGACATTCATGGCGCGCGCGATGTCCGGCAGCAAACCCATGGTGACGAATTCTGTTGTGCCGATACCGAACCCGCCGAGTGCCAGCGCGAGCATGGCAGGCAGATGCCAAGTCGTCCGCGCGGCTTCGGGGCGTGCGGGGGCCTGGGCGGCGAGGGGAGTGGTCACGTATCCATGAAACGCTTCCGCAGGCGGTTTCGCTTCCCGAGTAATCGTGAGGTGAGACACGTCGGCGTAAAGAAAACGTGCAGGTCAGAATGTAAAACCGCGCAATAGGGACACCTATCGTGGCACGACCTGGCAAATACCATTCGGAAACAATGCCGTACCCGCCGAGGCTCCGGTAGCCGACCGGCCGGATGTGGGCAGCCTCATCGGATTCGCTTACGCCGGCGAGCCATTCGGCTCAGGCGGCAGGTGCCTCTCGCTGCTCGAAGGTGCGCCGGTACTCGGCAGGGGTGACACCCACGACCGACGCGAAGTGGCGGCGCAGATTCGCGGCGGTGCCGAAACCGCACAGCCGGCCGATCCGCTCGATGCCGAAGTCAGTGGACTCCAACAGCGTCTGCGCACGAGCCAGCCGCTGGGTCAGCAACCACTGCTTCGGCGTGACCCCGATGGACTGCCGCATGCGCCTGTGAAAGGTGCGCGGACTCATGGTGGCGCGGGCCGCGAGCGCTTCGACGGTGAGCGGCTGGTCGAGGTGGGCGACGGCCCATTCGAGCGCCGGACCGAGGTCGGCCTCGGCGCGGGCCTGCACGGACAGATCCACGAACTGCGCCTGGTCGCCCGATCGCCGCGGCGGGGTCACCAAGCGCCGGGCCAGCCGGTTGGCGACGGCGGCGCCGAAGTCGCGCCGCACCAGGTGCAGCGAAAGATCCACGGCTGCGGTCATTCCCCCGCTGGTGAGGATGTCGCCGTCATCGACGTAGAGCGCCGTGCCGTCGACCTGGACGGCGGGATGACGGCGGGCCAGGATCGGTGCGTGCTCCCAGTGCGCGGTGACCCGACGCCCGTCCAGCAGGCCCGCCGCGGCCAGCGCGAACATGCCGTTGCACAGGGCGACCATGCGCGCTCCCCCGCGATGCGCCGCGCGGAGCCCGTCGAGTAGTTCCGGGGGCACCGGGCGGTCACCGGTGACGCAGTCGTAGGCGATGGAGGGCACGAACACGGTGTCGGCGCGCAGCAGTTCGTCCGGGCCGTACTCGGCTCGCAGGTAGGCGCCGCCGCCGATCGCCGACTCGGCCGCGGCGGGCAGCACCGAGCACACCCGCAGTTCGTACCAGGGGTCGGCAAGGTCGGGGTGCGGGGTGCCGAAGATCGCGGCGATCACGCCGAGCTCGTAGAGGTCCCACGGATGCAGCGCCCCGGGCGTGACGGCGATGGCGACGACATGACCGGTCATGGCCGCCAGCTTATGGCAGGAAACGTTCGGTCGAGGTCAGTCCTGCCACTCACACCTCGGCGGCTCCAGCTTGAAAACTGTTCTGCGGGCGCCCACTTCATCAGCACGTACGACATCGACGGAGGAATCATGACCAGCGACCACACACCGTTGACTGTGCTCGGTCTCGGCCGCATGGGCGCGGCGATCGCCCAGGTCTTTCTGCGCAACGGCCACCCCGTCACGGTGTGGAATCGCAGTCCCGATCGGGCGCCGCACCTGGATGCACTCGGCGCGATCCGGGCGGGTTCGCTCGCCGAGGCGCTGCAGGCCGGGGAACTGATCGTCATCTCGGTGCCCGAGACCGCGATCGCGGCCACCCTCCTGC
Organism: Nocardia suismassiliense; assembly: GCF_900269665.1. Lineage (GTDB taxonomy): Bacteria > Actinomycetota > Actinomycetes > Mycobacteriales > Mycobacteriaceae > Nocardia > Nocardia suismassiliense. The sequence continues at coordinate 1,569,615 of NZ_LT985361.1, read as the reverse complement.
ACACCGCACCGGAAGCAATCGCAGGCCGCACCGTAGTGAATCTTTCGACTGGACGCCCGGCCGAGGCACGCGACCTCGAAGCCTGGATCGCCGACCGAGGCGGGCGCTTCCTGGACGGTTCGATCCTCGGCATGCCGGAGACGATGGGCACGCCGGACTCGACGATCATCTACAGCGGCTCACCCGAGGCCGACCAGCAGGTGGTGATCGCCGAGCTGGGCACGGCGAAGCATCTGGGGACGGACGTCGGGCTGGCCGGCGTGCACGACTTAGCCGTGCTGGCAGGCATGTACGGCCTGTTCGGTGGCTTCTTCCAAGCGGCCGCCATGCTGCGCGGCGCGCACCGGGACACGGCGGAACCCACCGGTTCGCTGCTGGTGCCATGGTTGCGTTCGGTGATCGATACCTTGCCCGCACTCGCGGCCCAGATCGATAACGGTGAATTCCCGCCGATCATGGCCGGCGTCGAAGAGCATCAATTCATTCTGCGCATGCTGCTGGACGCGAACCGCGACGCGGACGTACCCACCGACCTGCTCGATCCGCTGCTGCGGTTGTTCGACGCGGGCGTCGAGCACGGCATCGGCGCAGACAGCCTGACGCGAGTAGTTCCGCTACTGCTCAACAGTCCCGCCCGCACCTAGAAACAATCCGGGCACCCGTACCACCGAGTGGTGCGGGTGCCCGTCATTCAGAACAGCGTGCCCAACCGTCTTGGCCTGGGCGGGAGGAGCTCATCCCCCGGCGCCGGATCAGTTCCAGCGCCGGGTGTGTTCACCGACTCAACGCAGGGCGCGAGCCAGGTTCGCGTCGAGCGCGCCGAGGAACTCCTCGGTGCTCAGGTAGCCCTGGTCGCCGCCGACGAGCGAGGCCAGGTCCTTGGTCATCTGGCCGCCTTCGACGGTCTTGATGACGACATCCTCGAGGGTCTGCGCGAAGCCGATCACCTCGGGGGTGTTGTCGAGCTTGCCGCGGTGCTCGAGCCCGCGCGTCCAGGCGAAGATCGACGCGATCGGGTTGGTCGAGGTCGGCTTGCCCTGCTGGTGCTGACGGTAGTGCCGGGTGACGGTGCCGTGTGCGGCCTCCGCCTCACAGGTCTTGCCGTCCGGGGTCAGCAGCACCGAGGTCATCAGGCCGAGCGAGCCGAAGCCCTGCGCCACGGTGTCGGACTGCACGTCACCGTCGTAGTTCTTACAGGCCCAGACGTAACCGCCCTCCCACTTCATGGAGGAGGCGACCATGTCGTCGATGAGGCGGTGCTCGTAGGTCAGGCCCGCCGCGTCGAACTGGGTCTTGAACTCGGCATCGAACACGTCCTGGAACGTGTCCTTGAACATGCCGTCGTAGGCCTTGAGGATGGTGTTCTTCGTCGAGAGATACACCGGGTAGTTCTGCTGCAGGCCGTAGTTGAACGAGGCCCGCGCGAAATCGATGATCGAGTTCTTGAAGTTGTACATACCCATGACGACGCCGCCGTCTTCGGGCATCTTCACGACCTCGTGCTGGATCGGCTCGCTGCCGTCCTCCGGCGTGAAGGTCAGGGTGACCGTGCCCGCTTGGTACACCTTGAAATCGGTGGCGCGGTACTGGTCGCCGAACGCGTGCCTGCCGATGATGATCGGCTTGGTCCAGCCGGGCACCAGGCGCGGCACGTTGGAGATGATGATCGGCGCGCGGAAGATGGTGCCGCCGAGGATGTTGCGGATGGTGCCGTTGGGCGACCGCCACATCTTCTTCAGGCCGAATTCCTTGACGCGGGCCTCGTCCGGGGTGATGGTCGCGCACTTGACGCCGACCCCGTGGCGTTTGATCGCCTCGGCCGCGTCGACAGTGACCTGGTCGTCTGTCTTGTCCCGGTACTCGATGCCCAAGTCGTAGTACTCGAGATTCACATCGAGATACGGATGGATCAGCTTGTCCTTGATGAACTGCCAGATGATCCGGGTCATCTCGTCGCCGTCGAGTTCGACGACGGTACCTTCAACCTTGATTTTGGACATGGATCTTCGTGTCCTCCTAGGATGGTGCCCTCATTGCACGGCCAGGTGAACACGCTTGTGAGCGGACCCCAGCTGTTCCAACAGACAACGTATATGCCCCGCGTTGTCCGCGAGACGTGTGGTGCAAACAAGACAAGCGTACTGCTGCCGATGATCGTGGTGTGCGGGCAGCCCCCCGAGTGAGAAACCCCACGAACTTACTGACTGGTAGGTCATTGCGCAATTCGCAGGTCGCCGCGCCGAACGACTGCGGTCCGCGCACCGCCGGGCAGGCGACACGCGGACCGCGGGGTGGTCGCGTCGATCAGACTCCGACGTGCACCGGGCGGGCACCCTCCTCGGAACCCTCGATCAGGTTCTCCGGCCGGTCCCGGATCATCAGCGCGATCACCGGCACGGCGGCGAGGAAGAAACCCGCACCGACGTAGAACGCCACGTCGTAGCTGTGGATCGAGGCGCGGGCGACCAAATTGTCGATCGTCGGGTGATTCTCCGCGTAGGTCTTGGCCGTCTGCACCGAGATGGTGGTCAGCAGCGCCGTGCCGACCGCGCCACCGACCTGCTGCGCCGCGTTCAGCAGCGCACTGGCCACGCCGGAATCCTCTTCCTCCACTTGGTGCAGCGCGACCGTCTGCATGCCGACGAACAGCGGACCCATGCCGAGCGCGATCAGCACCTGCGCGGGCAGCACGCTCGTCGCGAAGCTGTCGCCGAAGTCCAGCTGCGCCAGCCACACCAGACCGAGCACGCCGAGCACGGCACCCGCGACCATCAGCGGCCGCGGCCCGATCTTGGGCAGCAGCGCGCTGGTGATGCCCGCGGAGATCGCGATGCCCGCCGGGAAGGGCAGGAACGCGAAGCCCGCCTTCAGCGACGAGTAACCCAGCGTGATCTGGAAGTAGTAGCTGAGGAACAGGAACATCGCGAACATGGCGATCGGCACGAGCAACGCGGCGAGGAACGCGCCGCCCCGGTTGATCTCACCCGGAATATGCAGCGGCAGCAGCGGATTGGCCGAGCGCCGTTCGATCACCACGAAGGCGATCAGCAGCGCGGTCCCGGCGACGAGCAGGCCGAGGGTGCTGCCCGCCAGCCAGCCGTCGTCGGCGGCGCGACTGAAGCCGTACACGATCGCGATGAGGCCGAGCGTCACGGTGACCGCGCCGGGCACGTCGTAGCCGCCGGTACGGGGCGTCGGCACGTCCTTGACCACCCACGCCAGCGCGCCGAGCAGGGCGAGCAGCGCGATCGGGGTGTTCACCAGCAGGCACCAGCGCCAGGAGGCGTACTCGGTGAGCGCGCCGCCCGCGATCAGACCGAGCGCGGCGCCACCGGCGGAGATACCGGCGAACACGCCGAATGCCGTTGCGCGCTCACCAGGTTCGGTGAACGTCACCGACAGCAACGACAACGCGGCGGGCGCGAGCAAGGCCGCGAACGCACCCTGCAGCGCACGCCCGGCGAACATCTCGGCGCCGTTCTGCGCCAGACCGGCAAGTGCCGACGCGGCGGCGAAACCGACCAGACCGATGATGAAGATCCGGCGTCGCCCCAGGTAGTCGGCCAGGCGGCCGCCGAGCAGCAGCAGGCCGCCGAAGATCAGCGTGTAAGCGGTCAGCATCCACTGCTTGTTGCCGTCGCTGATGCCGAGATCGTGCTGCGCGAACGGCAGCGAGATGGTCACGATGGTGGCGTCGAGAACCACCATGAGCTGGGCCAACGCGATCACCGCGAGGGCGAACCAGCGGGCGGAACCGCCTTGTTTTTCCGGTACTTCTACCGCTTGCGCAGTCTCGGTCACCGTGGACTCCTCACCTTTGGACACTGTCCGGCTATCCTGGCATCTGACGACATTTGGCGTCAAGCGAAAAATGTCGCAGTCCGACATTTGGCGGTTAAAGACACGAAAACACTAGGTTGCGATAGGGTGTGAACATGCTCGAGTCACCGACGCCGACGAGCGCGCGTACCGCAGCGGAGCCCCCCGCCAACTCAGGGCCGAATGCCTATCCCGGCCTGCGGGAGCGCAAGAAGCAGAAGACCCGGTTGCGCATCATCGAGGTCGCGCTGGAGCTTTGCGACGCACAGGGATTCGACGCGACGACGGTCGAACAGATCGCCAACGCCGCCGACGTCTCGCCGCGCACGATCAACCGATACTTCGACAGCAAAGAGGACATCGTGCTCGGCCCGATCCAGGACTTCGGCGAGACCGTCGCGGAGACCCTGCGCACCCTCCCCGTCACCGGCAACGAGCTGGAGTCGATCCGCGAGGCGTTTCTGCAGGTGATCGACCACGCCGCGAGCGAGTCCGCCGAGGGACCGGTCTCGTTCCGGCAGTTCCAGCAGATGCAGCGGATCATGCGCAGCAGCCCGGCGGTCAGCGCGCGCAGCCTCGAGCACGCCGACAGCAAGAACGTCGCGATCGCCGCGGTGGTTGCCGAACGACTCGACAGCACCCCCGACGCGCTGCCGGTGCGGCTGATCCTCGGCGCCTGGCAGCTCATCGGCCACCTCGCGATGGAGTGCGGCGAGAGCATGTTCGACTACGACAATCCGCAGGCGGCGGCCGCGGCCGGCCGCGACTCCTTCACCACCGCCTTCGACGAGTTCACGCGGGTGTGTGGCGCCGCGCGGCCCGGCGCGACCCGCTGAGTTCGGCTCCGGATTTCGGTCGCCGATCGGGCGCCGGTTATGATGCCGTCAGGTCATGAGTGCCAGCGCGAAGCCCCGGCTTGCTGGACGGCAACCCTCCAGCAGCGGTGGGGTGCTCCGGGTGATGACCGGGCTCTCGAAGGTCGAGAGCAAGCGCGCTTTCCAGGAGGTTCCCGAAATGTGTTGTTGTCCTTCGCCGTTGACCCGATAACCCGTTAGTTCTGGCGAACAACCTTTTCTTTGGAGCAAAGCTCATGAGTGATTCCACCGTGCCCGCGGCCGACGTCGACCCGACCGCGCAGTGGTCTTTCGAGACCAAACAGGTGCACGCGGGACAGGCCCCCGACAGCACCACCGGTGCCAGGGCCCTGCCCATCTACCAGACCACCTCGTACGCCTTCCGCGATACCGAGCACGCCGCCGCGCTGTTCGGGCTCGCCGAGCCGGGCAACATCTACACCCGGATCATGAACCCCACCCAGGACGTGGTGGAGCAGCGCGTCGCCGCGCTCGAAGGCGGTGTCGCCGCACTGCTGCTGGCCTCCGGACAGGCCGCGGAGACGTTCGCCATCCTGAACCTGGCCTCGGCCGGCGACCACATCGTGTCCAGCCCGCACCTCTACGGCGGCACCTACAACCTCTTCCACTACTCGCTGCCCAAGCTCGGCATCGAGGTGTCCTTCGTCGAGGACCCCGACGACCTGGACCAGTGGCGCGCGGCGATCCGGCCGAACACCAAGGCGTTCTACGGCGAGACCATCGCCAACCCGAGCAGCGCCATCTTCGACCTTCCCGGTATCGCCGGCGTCGCGCACCAGGCCGGGCTGCCGCTGATCGTCGACAACACGGTGGCGACGCCCTACCTGATCCAGCCGCTGGCGCACGGGGCCGACATCGTCGTGCACTCGGCGACCAAGTACCTCGGCGGGCACGGCGCCGCGGTGGCGGGTGTGATCGTCGACGGCGGCACCTTCGACTGGACGGTGACCGACGCGCAGGGTCAACCGCGTTTCCCCGGCTTCACCACCCCCGACCCCAGCTACCACGGGGCGGTGTTCGCCGATCTCGGCGCGCCCGCGTTCGCGCTCAAGGCCCGCGTGCAACTGCTGCGCGACCTCGGCTCGGCGATCTCGCCGTTCAACGCGTTCCTGATCAGCCAGGGCATCGAGACGCTGAGTCTGCGCATCGAACGGCACGTCGCCAATGCCAAGGCGGTGGCCGAATTCCTGAGCACCCACCCGGACGTCGAAAAGGTCATCTACGCCGGTCTGCCCTCCTCGCCCTGGTACGAACGCGGCAAGCAGCTGGCGCCCAAGGGCCCCGGTGCGATCGTCGCCTTCGAACTGCGCGGCGGTGTCGATGCGGGCAAGAAGTTCGTGGACGGATTAGTCCTGCACAGCCATGTGGCTAACATCGGAGATGTGCGCTCCCTCGTGATTCACCCCGCGTCGACCACACATTCGCAGCTGACGCCCGCCGAGCAACTGCTCGCCGGGGTCACTCCGGGCCTGGTCCGCTTGGCGGTGGGGATCGAAGGGATCGACGACATCCTGACCGATCTGCGCGCCGGTTTCGCGGCGGCGGCGACGTGAAGGTGAGTACCGAACCGAGTGTGGCCCGTTCGTCCGGGGTGGCCCTGCCGCCCCCGGACGGGCGGCTCGGCATCATCCCCATCGGCGACGTCCGGCTGGAGAGCGGCGCGGTCATTCCGCAGGTGCATCTGGCCGTGCAGCGCTGGGGTGAGCTCTCCCCCACACTGGACAACGTGGTGCTGGTCGAGCACGCGCTGACCGGCGACTCGCATGTGGTCGGGCACCCGGACGACATTCATCCGCTGCCCGGCTGGTGGGACGGGATGGTCGGCCCCGGCTGTCCGCTCGACACCGACGAGTGGTGTGTCGTCGCGACGAACGTGCTCGGCGGCTGCAAGGGCAGCACCGGGCCCTCGACGCTGGCGCCCGACGGAAAGCCTTGGGGCTCTCGGTTTCCGGAGATTTCCATCCGGGACCAGGTGGCCGCCGAGGCGGCGCTGCTCGATCGGCTCGGCATCGCACGGCTGGCCGCCGTGGTCGGCGGGTCGATGGGCGGCATGCGGGTGCTGGAGTGGATGGTCGGCGCGCCGGATCGGGTCGGCTCCGCGCTGGTGCTGGCCGTCGGCGCCCGGGCTACTGCGGACCAGATCGGCACGCAGACCACCCAGATCGCGGCGATCAAGGCCGATCCGGACTGGCAGGGCGGCGATTACCACGACACCGACCGCGCGCCGATGACCGGCATGGGCATCGCCAGGCGCATCGCGCAGCTGACCTACCGCACCGAGGACGAGCTGGACCACCGGTTCGAGAACAGCGCGCAGGGCGCCGAGGATCCGTGGCGCGGCGGCCGGTACGCGGTGCAGAGCTACCTGGATCACCAGGCCGACAAGCTCTGTAGCCGTTTCGATCCCGCCACCTATGTGCTGCTGACCGAGGCGATGAACCGGCACGACATCGGGCGCGGCCGCGGCGGGGTGGCGGCGGCGCTGGCCGCGACGCCGGTGCCGTGCGTCGTCGGCGGCGTCGACTCCGACCGGCTGTATCCGCTGCGCACGCAGCAGGAGCTCGCCGAGGGGCTGCCCGGCTGCGATGGACTCGAGGTGGTGCACTCGCGCGACGGGCACGACGGGTTCCTCACCGAGGCTGCGGCGGTGTCGAAGTTGCTGACCGAGACGATGCGGTTGGCGCAGCAGAGTCGTCAGCCTGCTAGCTGAATTCGCCTCGCGCGCGGCGTTGTGGTGGATGCTCTATGCGCCAGCGTCTTTCGACGATGGCGCACCCATCAGTAGGCCGACGATGGCGTGCACGAATCCTTGCAGGCGTTCGCGGGGATACTCGTCGGGTTCGCTGACCGCCAGCCTGCCGAGCATCTCGGCGACCTGTAGCAGCGAGTTGGTGAGCAGCGCGGAATCCACGCCGGCCCAGCGTGGTTCGAGGGCGGTGCCGACGCGCACCAGCGCCTCGGCCTGATCGAAGATGCCCGCGCGGGAATGCCGCAGGGCCTCACGGTATTCGTCGGGGGCGTTGCCCGGCCCGGCGAGGATCAGTCGCCAGCGGGTCGGATTCTCCAGTGCCACACCGACGAACGCCTCGACGGTGGCCGAGGCCGCGACCACCGGGTCGGCCCCCATCAGGTCGGTCGGCAAGGTCTCGGCGACCTGTTCGAGGCCGCGCTCGCGCTCCCGTTCCAGTAGCGCCGCAACGAGTTCGGCGCGGGTTTTGAAGACGGTGTAGAGCACCGGTTTGCCGACGCCGGCCTCCTGGGCGACCGCCTCCATGCTCAGCTCGTGCAGCTCCACCCGGCTCAGCACCGCGAAGGCCGCGTCGAGCAACTGCGCCCTGCGCTGTTCCGGCGGCAGGCGTGGCGCGTAACGCCGGCGCGGCCGGTCCGCCGCGGTGCGCGATGTGGTCACTGCCGCTTCACCTCCATGCGCTCCATCCTGACAGCATCGCGGCCGCGATTCCGCATCCCGTCGGCCACAAATGCTACGCAACCGTTGTATTCATTGCACGCAATTGCTACGGTTGCGTTGTATTCACCCCCGGTGCCGGGGCGATCACCGCAAAGGAGCACGTGATGCAGTTCGATCCGACCACCCTGCGCCGGGACGACTACGGGTTCTTCGGCCCCGATTCACCCAGCTGGAAGGTCTGGACCGCACCCACCGCGGTCATCGGCTTCCAGCGGGCCGTCGTGCTCGAGCACTTCGATCCGTTCCTCACCGCGGCCGTCGCCGACTCCCGCGGCATCTACAGCGACCCGCGCAAACGCCTCGACCACACCTTCTCCTACTTCCTCATCGCCGCGATCGCCGACGGGCGCACCGCCATCCAGGCGGCCGAGCACCTCATGCGGATCCACGCGCCGATGACCGGGATCGAGCCGATCAGCGGAAACCGCTACAGCGCGAACAGCCCCGAGACACAGCTCTGGATCCACATCACGGGCTGGCATTCCGTGCTCAAGGCGTACGAGGTGTTCGGCCCCGGGCTGACGCCGGAGGAGGAGACACGGTTCTGGCAGGAGTGTGCGATCGCGGCGGAGTTGCAGACCTGCAAGCCCGAGGACGTGCCGCGCTCACGCGACGAGGTGCGCGCGTACTTCGAGCGGGTCCGCCCGCGGCTGTGCACCTCCGAGCGGGCCGAAGAAGGCATGCACCACCTGCTGTGGACCTCGCCGCGCAACGGGGCTGGGCTCTCGTATGCCATCGGGAGCAGGCTGCTTTCGCTGGCCTCGGTGGCGACGCTGCCCAAGTGGATGCGCAAGCTCGGACGCTTCGATCGGCTCGGCATCGTCGATCTCGCGGTCCGGCTGCCCGCCAAGGTACTGGTGTGGGGCTTCAGCAGATTCAATTCGTTCGGCCTGCTGGTCGCGGCGCCGTTCGTCGCGCCGATGGCGGGGCAGATCCTGAAGGAGCACATCAACGCGGAGCCGCCGGCCAGGCTCGAGACGGTCACCCCGGCCGAGGCGCGAGCCCGGTACGGGCGATCCGGGCGGGCCGAGCTGGTAGCCGAACCAGCCTGAGTTTCGGGACAACCCGCCGCGTCGAGGGGTGCGGCGGGTTGTTCAGCGGGCCACCGAACGGCGTGCCTGTTCGATCAGGTTGATGTTGGTTTCTATCCAATCGCGGAGTGCCGCAATGGGTATGCGCAGGCTGTGCCCCAGTTCGGTGAGCGTGTATTCGACGCGCGGCGGCACGGTGGGATGCACTGTGCGGGTGAGGAATCCGTCCGTTTCCAGCTGACGGAGGGTCTGCGTCAACATCTTCTGCGAGATGCCGTCGATGCGCTTGCGCAAATCGGTGTAGCGCATGGTGCCGTCGGACAGGGCGTCGATGATCAGCACCGTCCACTTGCCCGCGAGGTGGTCGAGCACCTGCCGGGTGGGACATTTGGCCGAGTAGATGTCAGCGGGCAGTCCGGAGCCTTCGATGAGCGTGCGCACCCTTCCGAGAGTAACGCACTAAAAAGTGCCTTCTTCCCATTAGAGCCTCACTCTCCAATAGTGAGAATTATGGAAACACAGCCACTTTCGGTACCCGCCGCGATCCACGCTCGCCGCACCACCCGCCACTTCCAGCCGACTCCGGTAGCGCCGGAGCTGCTCGATGAACTGCTGGACCTGGCGGTGCAGGCACCGAGTGCATGGAACATGCAGGACCGCTCGATCGTCGTCGTCACCAGCGAGGATGGGCGGCAAGCGCTGTCGAAGGCCGCGTTCGGCCAGCCACAGCCGCTGGAGGCGCCGGTCGTTTTGGTCTTCGTCGCCGACCCCACGGCCTGGCAGCACAGCAATACCGACATTGCCGAACTGGCCGTCCACAACGCGGCATGGAACGCCGAGTTCACCGCGATGTTCGACTCCCGCAGCGAATTCCATTCGCTGCGCGAACGCGGCCTGCTCCGGGAGAACGCCGTCAAGAACGCGATGATCGCGGCCACCTACGTCATGCTCGCCGCCACCAGCCTCGGCCTGGCCTCGGCCCCGATGAACGGCTGGGATGCCGACCTGGTCAAGCAGGCCATCGGCATCGGCGGCCGCGCCGAGCTGGCCATCGCGGTGCTGGTCGCGGTCGGGTACAGCGACACCGTCCCGCCGCACCCCGGTCGCAGGCCGCGCGATCAGACGGTCTTCACCGAGCAGTACGCCCGCTGAAACCGTTAGCCGCCAACGTTTTCGGGTACTAGCCGACGCCGAGGGTGTTGATGGTCGCGGCAATGAAGACGATGGCGGAGCCGAGTACTGTCAGCGCCCCGACGTCGAAGGGCTTGCTGCGCACGGCGAGTAAGCCGACCTGGGCGGTCGGCAGGCAGAGGCGGAATGCGGCGGCCAGCAGTGTCGCTCCGCCGAAGAACAGTGCGCCGCGGCGCCACCGGTCCTGTGCCACGAACACGATCGCCACCGCGATGACCAGCGCCACGACCACCATCGGCAGATGGCAGCGCAGGAACGGGGAGCTGCTGGCTGCCCGGTGGTCCGCGGTGGACGTGTCGGCATCGGTCACTCCCCGATTCTGACAGACTCCCCCGACCCTGCGCCGCCGACGGGCTCAGTCGGCGACCGCGACACCCTCGATCTCGATGAGGTGCTCCGGGGTGAACAGGGCGGCCACGCCAACCAGGGTGACCGCGGTTTCGGGGAACTCGTAGTGCTCGCGGGCCGCGGCACCGGCGGCACCGAGCGCCTCGAACTTCGACGGATCCCAATCGACCACGTAGAACCGGACGCTGACGAGGTCGGCGGCCTTACCGCCCGCCGCCTCGAGCGCGCGGCCCAGGTTGAGTAAGGCCTGCGTGGTTTGCGCGGCCAGGCCACCCTCGACCACCTGGCCCGACGCGTCGGTGCCGACCTGCCCGGAAATGTGAATGATCCTGCTACCGGTGGCCGACGTCGCGTGCGCGAAGCCGGGTGCGGGTGGTTGGGTGTCTACCGGATTGTGCGAGGTGCTCACCATCCGCGCATCCTAACCGCCGGATGAGGCCGATTGCCGCACAAGGGGTTTCGCTCAAAGGTAGTGGGGTAGCCGAATCGGCGGCACCATAACTCGCGCCCCGCTCAACCAAGTGCCCGGGTCCGCCCGGCATCGCGGAGGATCAGGTGCGCGCTGCCGCAGTGCCGGGCGAAATAGACCGATATCACCGGGGCGAGTAGCGGTGACCGTTGCGCTGGCGCCCACGGTTCTGCGGTGTCGACCTGCTCGGGGCCGCCGCATAGGCTGCGCGGAATGGGGATGGTGGGCAGACGCATTCGCGCCTTGTGCGTCACGGTGGCGATCGCGGCGGGGGCTGGTGCCGCGGCGGGACCCGCGCAGGGTGTGGGTGCGGCGGGTTGCGGTGGCTGGCAGGTCGACACCCTTGTGCAGGGTTTGGAGCAGCTGGAGAACCTCGAACCGGACGGTCGTGGTGGGTTCTATATGTCTGCGGACTCGAAGATCTATCACCTCGATTCCGCAGGTCAGGTGCGGACGGTGCTGGCGAACCTGCGGGTCCCCCGTGGCCTGCAACTGGTCGGCTCGAATCTGTATTTCCTTGCCGGGGGCCAGTTGTGGCAGCTGGACACCGGGACCGAGCGGCTGACCTCGGTGGCGCCGCTCGACGGCAACGGGCTGCTGCGGTTGCCGGGCGGTGATCTGCTGACCACCTGGGTCGGCACCGAGGGCGGCCCGTCGAAGGGCCTCACCCGCTATCGACCCGATACCGGTGCCACCGTCCTCAACTGGTCGCCGGTGCCACGCTCCGAAGGCCTGGCCCTCGACCCGGAGCACCGCGCCGTCTACACCGACGACCTGTTCACCGGCCGCGTCATCCGCGTCCCGCTGGACGCCCCCGACCGATGGACCGTCATCGCCACCATCCCCGGCCTGTTCCCCGGCCTCGACGACCTGACCACATCCCGCTCCGGCACCCTCTACGTCGCCGCCCACACCGCAGGTGAGATCCACCGCGTCGACCCGGCCACCGGCGCGACCTGCGTCATAGCCGCCGGCCTCGCGATCGGCCAAGCCGGCCCCAGCTCGGTCCGCATCGCCCCCGACGGCAACACCTGGGCCCTCTACACCACCCTCTTCGACGGCACCCTCCGCCGCCTCCGCCCTCCACCCGACACAGACCTCACCCCGATCCAGCTCCCCTGACCCCCGGTAACGAAGCGTCGCCCACAACCCGACCCGTTGCGTGCCACCACCCGACCCGTTGCGTGCCGCGGCGGGACCCGTTGCGTGCCGCGGCGGCTGGTCGGCAGAGCAAAGTCGGCTGCGCGTATCGGGTGGGCGGTAGGTCGGCGAAGCGCAGCGGCGACCGCCTGATTGACTGTCTGCCGTGTTCCGACTGATGTTTCATGAGCCCGCGATACCCGGAAATACCGGGAATGCGATTCGACTGGTCGCGGGGACCGGGTGTGAGCTGCATCTGGTCGAGCCGTTGGGGTTCGATCTTTCGGAGGCCAAGTTGCGGCGGGCCGGGTTGGATTACCACGATCTGGCGTCGGTGACGGTGCACACGGATTTGGCGGCGGCGTGGGCTGCGGTGCGGCCGGAGCGGGTATTCGCGTTCACCACGCAAGCCACGACCCGGTACACCGAGGTGGCGTATCGGGAAGGGGATGTGCTGCTGTTCGGGACCGAGCCGACGGGGTTGCCCGCGGCGGTGCTCGAGGATCCGCACGTCACCGATCAGCTGCGCATTCCGATGCTGCCGGGCCGCCGCTCGATGAATCTGTCCAACGCGGCTGCGGTCGCGGTGTACGAGGCGTGGCGGCAGGTCGGGTTCGACAGCGGAGTGTGACCGCCGCGCACGAATTCGCGGTCGGCGCACGGGGATTGCCGACGAGATCGGGCCCGGACGACGAAAGGTGCGCGACAAGGCCTGGCACGCAAACGATTCAGCGATCGATCTCGAAACGCTTGAAGCGGGAGGTGGCGCCGGCCGCCAGGCGGACGGCGCTCTTGGGCACTCCGTAATGCTCGGCGAGCAGTTCGATGGCAGCCTTGTTCGCTTTGCCTTCGACCGCCGGGGCGCGCACGTACAGCTGGAGGGTGCCGTCGTCGAGGGTTTCGACGAGCGGGCCCTTACGGCTGTTCGGTTTTATGGTCGCCCGGACCGTTGTCGGCACTCTTGTCTCCCGTCGCCGTACTCCCCGCGGCCCCTGCGCTTTCCGTGCCGCCGGAACCGGACTTCGGAGCGGCACCGGCACCCACCGGTGTCGATTCTGCCGGAGTGCCGCGCTTGCCCCGCCGCAGCACCAGCCGCACGATGCCCCAGACCACGGCGGCGAGCACCACCAGGAAGCCGAGCCACGGCAGCGCCTTACCAGTGAACACGACCGCGTCCTTCAGCCAGTCCACCAGCGCGTTCCAGCCGCTGACGATCCCTTCCCAGAAGTTGTCGGCGCGGTCTTCCTCGGCCTTGGTGGTCGCGGTGGTGACGTCGATGGTGAGCGTGGACAGCGCGACGTCGTCGTCGAGGTGGCGCTTCTGCGCGGTCAGGCTGTCGAGTTCACCCTGCCTGCTCGACAGCGCCTGCTCGGCGTTGAGCAGGTCGGCGGTGTTGGTCGCGCCCGCAATGAGCCCGCGCAGCCGGTCGACGGAGGCTTGCAGCGCCCGGATCCTGGCGTCCAGGTCTTCCCACTGCATCGTCACGTCGTCGCGGTTGGTGTGCACCCGGGTGACGCGGCCGAGGCCGCCGAGCCCGTCGATGAACGCGTCGGTCTTGTCCGCGGGCACCCGGACGGTGAGGGTGGCGCTGGGGTCGGCGTCCTCGGTGCCGGGCTGTTCGGTCCGGCTGTCGATCCGGCCGCCCGCTTCGCGCACCCGGTCGGCGATCTTGCCCGCCGTCTCGATCGGTTCACCCGCGGTCATCTCGACGCTGCCGGTGACGACTTCCTTACGCACCGTGACGGTTTCAGTGGTGGTGTTGTCTTTACGCGGGGCGGCTCCCTGATCGCGCAGCCCCGGCGGCACGGAGGCGGGCGCCGGCGCGGACTCCACCGTGGCGTAGGTGGACGGGCGGCCCGGCGGCGCCGCTCTTTTGGCGTCGTTGTCGCCGGAGCCGCAGCCGACGAGCAACGTCAGACCGAGCAGACCGATGCACAGCACAGCAAGCTTCCGCATGATTCGCACAGTAGCCCCTGTTACTGCGCGAACAGCCCGACATAACTGTTCTCTAGAACCCTTCTAACACTTCTCTAAAAGTGTGGGCGGCCAGGTCATTCGCCGAGCCGGGCGGTGATCTTCCTGATCCGCGACGCCAGCGGCGGATGCGTGCTGTAGAGGCGTTGACGCAGCGCGACCAGACGGGGAGTCGTCCCGGGCTCCCAGCCGCGCAGGGCGGCCGCCAGTTCGCGGCCATAGCCGAGGTCGACGGCCGCACGGTCGGCGGCGTATTCGTCGCGGTGGCACTGCGCGCTCCTGGTCAACGGCTCCACGATCAGCAAGACAACGAACAGGAGAGCGGCGCCGAATCCCACGACCGGTGCCAGCACGATGGTCACGACAGGCAGCAGACCCACCGCCGCGACGAATCGGGCGAACGGTGCGAGCGGACCGAGGATCCCCGCGATCCGCCCGAGACGCTTGCACACCGCCCACAGCGCGCGACCCGGCATGGCGAGCCACCCGTCGACCAGTCGCACTCTGGGATCGACGTTCCTGTGGTGCCCGAGTTCGTGCGCGAGCACCGCTTCGAGCTGCCGCGCATCGAGGTCGGCGAGCGCCGAACTGGTCACCGCGACAATGCGACTGGGTGCGGCGAGCGCATTCGGATCATCGGATTGCTCCACCCACAGCGAGTACGGCCACCCGTCCACGCCGGGCGCGCTGGTCACCTGCTCCCATGCCGCCGCGAGGAGCTCGTCCTCCGGTGGGATCGGGCGCCGAAACCCGAACATCTTGGCGAATTTCGCACGATTGGGCGTGAACCACGCCGCATCGAAGAGGCTGACGCCGAACAACACCCACACCACGACGGCCGTTACCGCCAACCAGATCCCTGCCCACGCGCCGAGGACCAGAATGATTGCGACGCTGAGCAATACGGTCGGCAACGCGAGCAACACCGTCACGATTATCGCCAGATAACGAGGACGCACGGCTGGTGCGGTGGCGCGCCCTGGCGAGCCCGCATCCGAATGCGCTGGCATGGTGTCTCCCGATTTCCGACGGGGCCGCGCTGGGCAGAACGCCCCATCATATGGCGGCGATATCCGGGTAGGAAGACGAGTTTTTCAGGGGCTCAGCGGAAGTCGCGCGACTTGG
Source organism: Nocardia suismassiliense (assembly GCF_900269665.1). Classification (GTDB taxonomy): domain Bacteria; phylum Actinomycetota; class Actinomycetes; order Mycobacteriales; family Mycobacteriaceae; genus Nocardia; species Nocardia suismassiliense. The sequence goes on along the minus strand of NZ_LT985361.1, from coordinate 1,554,174 downwards.
AGTCGACGCGCAGGTCCAACCGCCGCAGGTGTTCGGCGACGATGCTGACCGCCCCCTCGGCGTTCTGCACGCGACCGCGGATGAGCAGGGCGGGCGCACTCTGCGCCAGGCGGCGATAGCGAGCCCACAGCCCGACCGAGCAGACGACGTTCACCATGCCGGTCTCGTCCTCCAGGTTGAGGAAGGTGACCCCCGCGGCGGTGGCGGGACGTTGCCGGTGTGTCACCGCGCCGCCCACCAGCACGCGTGACCCGTCCCGCACGGCGAGCAGCCCGGCGGCGGGAATCACGCCGAGCGCGTCGAGTTGCGGGCGCAGGAATTCGGTGGGATAGCTGCCCGGGGAGACGCCGGTGGCCCAGACGTCGGCGGCGGCCAGTTCGAGGTCGCTCATGCCGGGCAGCACGGGGGCGGTGGTGGCGGCGCCGGTACCGGGCAGCCGATCCGCGCGTTCCCCCGCGGCGGCGCCCGCCGCCCAGAGGGCTTCGCGCCGGGTGCTGCCGAGACCGCCGAGGGCACCCGCGGTGGCGAGCGATTCCGCTTGCACGACAGTGAGTTCCACGCGTCCGGTCAGGTCGAGGAAGGAGGTGTACGGTCCCTGATCCCGGGCGGCGACGATCTTTTCGGCGAGGTCGTCGCCGATGTGCCGGACCGCCGCCAGGCCGAGGCGCACCTGGGTGCCCTCCTGCTCCAGGGTCGGTTCGGCGCGACTGGCGTTGATGTCGGGGCCGTGCACCACGACGCCGTGCCTGCGGGCGTCGGCGACCAGGGATTGCGGGGAGTAGAAGCCCATCGGCTGCGCCCGCAGCAGACCGGCGCAGAAGGCCGCGGGGTGATGCAGCTTGAACCACGACGAATAGAACACGATCGAGGCGAAACTCTGCGAATGGCTCTCCGGGAAACCGAAATTCGCGAAGGCGTAGAGCTTCTCGTAGACGCGGTCGGCGACTTCGCCGGTGATCCCATGCAATTCGCGCATGCCACGGTAGAGGCGTGCCTTGAGACCTTCCATGCGCTCCGGTGAACGTTTGGAGCCCATCGCGCGGCGCAGCTGGTCGGCCTCGGCGGCGGTGAAACCCGCGACGTCGACGGCCATCTGCATGAGCTGTTCCTGGAACAGCGGCACACCGAGCGTGCGGGCCAGCGAATTCTCCAGGGCCGGATGGTCATAGGTCACCGGCTCGGCGCCATTGCGGCGCCGGATATAGGGGTGCACCGAACCGCCCTGGATGGGGCCGGGCCGGATCAGCGCCACCTCCACCACCAGGTCGTAGAACTCGCGCGGCTTCAGCCGGGGCAGCGTCGCCATCTGGGCCCGCGACTCCACCTGGAACACACCCACCGAGTCGGCGCGCGAGAGCATCTCGTAGACGGCGGCCTCCTTCAGATCGAGCTTGTGCAGCTCGACGATCTCGCCGGTGTGCTCGCGCACCAGGTCGATCATGTAGTGCAGCGCGGAGAGCATGCCGAGACCGAGCAGGTCGAACTTCACCAAATCGATGGCGGCGCAATCGTCCTTGTCCCACTGCAATACGCTGCGGCCGGGCATGCGCGCCCACTCCACCGGACAGACGTCGGCGATGGGCCGGTCACAGATCACCATGCCGCCGGAGTGGATACCGAGATGCCTTGGCAGTCCCTCGATTTCGGCGGCCAGCCCGAGCACCTCGGCCGGGATGTCGGTACCGGTCTCGCTGCCGACGCCGGTCCACCGGCTCACCTGCTTGCTCCACGCGTCCTGCTGTCCCGGCGAAAAGCCCAGTGCGCGTGCGGCATCGCGGACCGCGGATTTGCCGCGATAGGTGATCACATTGGCCACCTGCGCGGCGTACTCGCGGCCGTACTTGGTGTAGACGTGCTGGATGGCCTCCTCACGGCGGTCGGATTCGATGTCGACATCGATATCGGGGGGTCCGTCGCGCTCCGGCGAGAGGAAGCGTTCGAACAGCAGGTTGTTGCTGACCGGGTCGACATTGGTGATGCCGATCGCGTAGCAGACGGCCGAGTTGGCCGCCGAGCCCCGACCCTGGCACAGGATGTCGTTGTCCTTGCAGAAGGTGACGATGTCGTGCACCACCAGGAAGTAGCCGGGGAATTCCAGCTCGTCGATCACCGCGAGCTCGTGCTCGATCTGCCGGTACGCCTGCGGGTTTCGCTCCGGCGGGCCGTAACGCGCCGCGGCGCCCGCGAGGGTGAGCGCCCGCAGCCAGGACTTCTCGTCGTGGCCCGAGGGCACGTCGAACGGCGGCAGCTTCGGCGCGATCAGCTTCAGGTCGAAGGCGCATTCGCGGGCCAGCGCGACCGCGTTGTGTACCGCCTGCGGGCAGTCGGCGAACAGCCGCGCCATCTCCGCGCCGGAGCGCAGGTGCGCGCCGCCGGTGGGGGCCAGCCAGCCGGCGATCTCGTCCAAGCTCTGCCTGGCCCGGATCGCCGCGAGTGCCATGGCCCGGCGACGCTGGCCCGGCCCGGCGAAATGCGCTCCGGTGGTGGCCAATACGGGCAACCCGAGGCGGTCGGCCAGCGTGATGAGATGGGCGTTGCGCTCGTCGTCCTCGGGAATGCCGTGGTGGGTGAGTTCCACGCTCACCCGGTCGGCGCCGAACCGCTCCGTCAGGTCACGCAGCGCGGCCTCGGACCGCACGAGACGCATACTGCCCGAACGTAAGTCGTGTTCGAGCGCTTGACGCAGATGGCCCTTCCGGCAACCGGTCAGGATCTGCCAGTGTCCCTCGGCGGCCGCGGAAAGCGCGTCGAAGTCGTAGCGGAGGATGCCCTTCTCCCCTGCCGCCATGTGAGCGGTCGCGATCTCCCGCGACAACCGGCGATAGCCCTCCTGGCCGCGAGCCAGCACCAGCAGGTGCGGCCCGGCGGGATCGGGAGATCCGGTGCGCGGCATGGAATCCGGGGTGGTCGCAGGTCCGCGGCGCGGGGTCGACTCCGCCTGCGTGCCCAGCGACAGCTCGGCCCCGAAGACCGTCGGCATCCCGCATTCCCTGGCCGCCTCCGCGAACCGCACGGTGCCGTAGAAGCCGTCGTGATCGGTGAGCGCGATCGCCTCCAGGCCGAGCCGCACGGCCTCCTCCACCAGCTCCTCCGGCTGGCTCGCGCCGTCGAGGAAGCTGTACGCCGAGTGCGTGTGCAGCTCCGCGTACGGCACCGTCGGCCCGTCGGCGGGCAGCGCGGGCCCGGCCAGGTACTCCCCGCGCTTGCGGGACCAGGCCGGGCTGTCGCCGCCGTCGCCGGGGTACATCGCGTCCGGGTTCGTCCGGCCGGGTCGCCCCGACAGCACCCGCTCCAGCTCGGACCAGGTAGGGGGACCGTTGCTCCACCCCACCGTGGCTCACCTCCTCATATGTCAGCTGGTCGGCAGGGGCGCCGTCGAGCCCTCGGCGAGCGCCGCTTCGACATCGTCGAGGCCCGCGCGGATCAGGGCGCCGTAGGCGTCGTGGGCGAGGACATCGAGGTGCCCGCGGGCGATGGCCAGCTGCATGCGGGCGGCCTCGAAGTCGCCGACTCGCCGGTGGCTGTCGGCCAGGTTGAGGTACAGCGACGGCAGGAAACTGCGGAGCCCTTCGTCCAGCGGGATGCCGGGGCCGAACACCGCGGCGAGCGCCCGCCGGTCCCAGAGCAGCGCGGCGGCGGCGGTGTCCTGCAGATCGGCTAGGTGATGCGCGATCACGCAGCGGTGCAAGGGATCACCGCCCTCACCGATCTCGTCCCACAACTTCTCCAGCGCCTGTCGCGCCGCCGCTTGGTCCCCGCCACCGAGCCGCACCGCGGCAAAGATGTCCGCCATCCGATCGTCCGCCATGCGCCGAGTATCGCACATATGTTCGATCGATTTCGAGAGGTTGTTCGACCCGTGTTCACCACCTCGACCCCAGCCCCGAAAAGTGAGCAGTGCCACTTGGCGGGTAAACTTACTTCGGAGTAAGTTCATGCCAACCCAACCTGCAAAGGAGCAGCGATGACTGACGCATCCGCTGACGCCGGCCTGCCCGAGACCCGGCGCGGCCGTCGCAGCCGCGACATCACGGGTCGGCATGTGCTCATCACCGGCGCCTCCTCCGGGATCGGCAAGGCGGCGGCGATCGCCGTCGCGGGCAAGGGCGCCACCGTGTTCCTGCTCGCCCGCCGCGCCGACGAACTCGCCTCGGTGGTCGACGAGATCAAGGCCGCGGGCGGCAGCGCCTACGGATACCAGTGCGACGTCACCGATTCCGACTCGGTGGACCACGTCGTGAAGACCATTCTCGACGAGCACGGCCACGTCGACATGCTGGTGAACAACGCGGGCCGGTCCATCCGCCGCGCCATCCACCGCTCCACCGACCGGCTGCACGACTTCGAACGCACCATGGCGGTCAACTACTTCGGCGCGCTGCGGATGACGCTGGCCCTGCTGCCGCAGATGCGCGAGCGCAAGTTCGGCCACATCGTCAACATCAGCAGCGCGGGCGTGCAGGTGGCGACGCCGCGTTTCGCGGCCTACCTGGCCAGCAAGGCGGCACTGGACAAGTTCGCCGAGGTGGCCTCGGTCGAGACGATGGCCGACGGCGTCACCTTCACCACCATCCACATGCCACTGGTGCGCACCCCGATGATCACCCCGAGCGGCGACCAGGGCCCGTCCGAATCCCCCGAGTGGGCGGCGGCAACGATCGTGCGCGCGCTGACCGAGCGCCCCAAGCGCATCGACGTGCCGCTGGGCACCTTCGCCGAATACGGCGCCCTGCTCACCCCCAAGTTCCGCGACCGCATCCTGCACCGCTACTACCGCGCCCTGCCGGACTCCCCCGCCGCCAAGGGCGAGCAGGTGGAAGACACCGAAGAAGTCGCGGAACCCGCTGTCCCCCAACCTGCCCCGCGTCCACGCTCGGCGGCCCGCCGGGTCACCGGCACCGCGCTGCGCCGCGCCGCCCGCTGGGTCCCCGGCACCCACTGGTAGTCACGACATCGGCCGAGTGAGCCCGGTGATGTCAGGCTCGCCGTACCAGGTCGCCCGAGCAGAGCAGCGAGCTGCGGCGGTTCGGCACCGAACGGGACATCGTTGCGGCACCGGCCAAGTGGATGCTCAGTGGTGTCGCGGTCAGCCGACGGGCAAGGCCTGAATCGTGTCCACCGCGAGGGCGGTCACCGCCTTGGGAGCGGCGTTGCAGCTGGGTTGACGTGCCGGAAAAGCAATGGTGCGCACGGTAACCCGCCAGCGACGGCCGTCGCGGTGGGTGACCAGCGCGGCGGTGTCGTTGTCGAGGGTGACCGTGAGATCGTCGACGGCGGCGGAAATCTGTTCGCGCACCGCGACTTCCGCGACCTGTCCGACCGGCGAGTAGCAGCTGCGGCCACGCAGGCCGGTGTTCGAGACCGCGCCGCGCCGGGCAGCTTCGACCATCTCCGCGGCGGAGGCGGCATCGAGCCGCCCGTAGGTGAGCCCGGACGGCAGCAGCACCAAGGCGGGCGCGAAGCGGTGACCGCCGGTGTGCGAGCACTCCCACACCTGCCCAGGGTATTTCGTCGCGAGTTCCGCGGCGATCGGGCGGCCGAGCAGCGCACAGCACTGGTCGCGTTTGCCGTGCGCGCACACCAGCACCAGCGGTTCGGCAACGGGCACACCGATTCCGGGCGGCGGACCGGCCAGCAGAGTCAGGTCGACATCGAGTAGCTGCTTCAGATCGGTGATCTCGAAACGCTCACACCAGGACCCCGCCGGACGCGAGCTGGCGATCAAAACCGTTCGGGTGCCGGTGAATTCATTACGGCCAGGGCGCCGGATCAAGGTCGGGCGCACGTGCGCGGCGGCGGTCCGCACCGCCAGCTCGGGCGTGATCTCCGGGCCGAGCACCTCGTCGCCGATCACATCGCGACCCCAGGCGCCGGGATGTTCGATGCACAACCAGCCGGTCACCTCGGTGGCGCTGCCGGCCAGCGGGGTTTGCGCCGCGGCGGCGGAGCAGAGCATCCCCTCGAAACCGGTGTTCACGCCGCGAGGAAAGGATGAACGGCGGCCGCGAAGTCGCGGTAGCGGTCGCGGTGGATGCTGTGACCGCAGGCGAAGGCGGTGACCGTGCAGTCGGCGATGGCGGCGCGCATGAGCGCCAGCTTCGCCGGATCGACCATGCCGCCGGGGCCGCCGCGCAGCACCAGTGTGCGCGCGGTGATGTCGCAGAGCCGGTCCCACCACTCCGGGTTCGGCTTGCGGAACTGCTCCAACGCGGTCCTGGTCATGGACCGGTCGAAGGCCAGCACCGCGCGCGGATGCCTGGCCAGGCTGCTCGTGGCGTGCCACAGCTCGGGCACGGTCGGGAAACGGCGGGTCAGCCGCAGTTCTTCGGCGCCGGACTGCAACGGCAGCGGGCACTCCTCGATGACCAGGCGGCGCACCAGCTCCGGGCGCTCCTGCGCGACGCAGGAGACGGCGTAGCCACCCAGCGAATGGCCGACCAGATCAACCGTGGACAGTTCCAGCCGGTCGCACAGTTTCAGTACATCTGCGCCGAATTCGTCGAACCGGTACGAGTCGGTGTGTGAGCTGCGGCCGTGGCCACGCAGGTCGGGAATGATGACCCGGCGGCCCGCCTGCACCAGCGCACGGGCGAACCGGTCCCAGGTGTGCCCGTCCCCGCCCATGCCGTGCACCAGGACCACGGGCACGTCGGCAGCCGCGGTCGCCCCCGAATCCCGGTAGGCGATCCGCACGTCACCGAAGGCCAGTCTGGTTACCGCGAGATCCACGATCTTCGAGAGTACTGGGGTTGTCCGCTTCCGACCTGCGACTTGTCGCACGGATCACGTGCGGCACCCGAAATTGCCTGGCGAATCCCGAGGAGCCGCGAAATACTCCGCGCATGCCGTCATTCGCGGATTACGACCGCCGAAACTACCGCACCGTCGATGTGGCCACCGGCTACGACGGATGGGCGCCGACCTACGAGCAGACCGTCATGGACGAGATGGATCTCGCGCTGCTGGCCCGGCTGCGGCGTCCGGAGTGGCCACGGATAGGCCGCGCCGCCGACCTGGGGTGCGGGACGGGGCGGACCGGCGCCTGGCTGCGCACGCAGGGGGTGTCCCATATCGACGGTGTCGATGTGAGCGCGGGCATGCTGGAGCGGGCCGCGGCACGCGGGGCCCACACCACGCTCACCCAGGCGGACGTGCGCGCCACCGGGCTGGCCGACGGCAGCTACGACCTGGTGATCGCCTCGCTGATCGATGAGCACCTGCCCGAGTTGGCGCCGTTCTACGCCGAGGCGTGGCGGCTGGCCGCGCCCGGCGCGCTGTGCGTCCTGGTCAGCTTCCACCCGCAATTCATGATGACCACCGGGATGCCGACGCACTACACGCCCCAGGGTGGCGAGCCGGTGGCGATCAGCACGAACCTGCACCTGCTCAGTGAGCATGTGACGGCGGCGCTGGACGCGGGCTGGGTGCTCGCCGAACTCACCGAGACGCTGATCGACGACACCTGGCTCGCGGCCAAGCCGAAGTGGCGGGACCTGCGCGGGCAGCCCTTCACCATGGCGACGGTGTGGTCGCGGCCCGCTCAGTCGTAAAGTCCTTCGGCGCGCCAGATCTCGTCGTGGTAGACGAGCAGTAGCACCCGGACGTCGGGCGGCGCACCGTCCAGCTGGACCTGCGCGCGTGCGGTGAAAGTGATTGGGGCGTCGGCGTTCTCGGTCGGCTCCGGCACCCACCAGCGTTCGTCCACCGGCCACGGCCCCGCCCAGGCGGTCAGCCGCCACTGCCTGCTGCCCCAGTGCAGGCGGGCCGGGTCGGCGCTGAACAGGGCACGTTCGGTGACCTGGATCGGCGTGCCGTCCACCGCTTCCAGCCGGACCTGCGGCCGATTGAGCAGAAGCAGCGCGGGGGCGGGCTCGGGTAACCGGCCCGGCCACGGCTGGGCCGGGTCGGCGGCGGGCACGGGTTCGTCACCGAGCGCGACCAGCGTGATGCGCTCGACGGGCCCGCGGCCGCCGCTGAGCACGCCGACCCGCACCGCTTCGCCACCGAGCAGACCCTGCACCCGGACCAGCGCGCGCCGGGCCCGCTCTTCTTCCTCGCCGACACCACCCCACAGCCCGAGCTGCAGCGCACCCGCCGCCACCACCTCGACCGGTTCCAGGCGCAGCAGGGTGATCGGCGCGGTGGGCCGGTCGCGCCGGGTGAGCCAGCCGTCCAACTGCCAGCGCACCCGGTCGGCGGTGCCGTCCGGGGTCAGCGGTTCGGCACACCGCCAGATCCGCGAAAGTTCCTCCCCCGCATCGGTTTCCGCGAAGATCGATAATCGGGTGCAGGCCAGGCCCGCGTTCGACAGCTCGGCGTGCAGTTGGGCGGCGAGCATGCGGCCCGCGAAGGCGGCGGCGTCGACCCGTTCGATCGGCGGGTCGCAGGGATACTGCACCGTCAGATCCTTGGGTGGCTGCCGCGCGGAGGGTGGGCGCTCCGGCTGGGCCTGCGCACACCGGTGCGCCAGCACGGCGTCGGCGCCGAACCGCGAGGCGACCTCGGCGGGCGACAGCGCGGCGAAATCACCGATGCGGCGTAAACCCAAGCGGTGCAACAGATCCACCAAGTCGTCGCGCTCCGGCGCGGCCAGGCTCGGCTCGACCGCGAGCTCACGCACCGGCATCGGCGCGAGGAACCGCGCACCCGCCCCGACGGGCACGATCGCGCCGCGCCGGGCGGCGATCACCGCCGTGGACAACTCGTCGGCGATGCCGATCTGCGCCTCCACCCCGGTGGCGGCCGCCGCGTCGACGAGCCGCTCGGCCGCCGTCTCCTCGGAACCGAAGAACCGGGCGGCACCGCGCGCGCCGAGCACCAGTAGCCCTGGCCGCAGCACCTCCACCCCGGGCACCGTCGCGTCCACGGCCGCCACCACCGGCTCGAACAACCGCGCGTCCCGATCCGGATCCGCCTGCGCCAGAAACAGATCGGGACACTTCGCCTGCGCCTCCCGCCGCTTCAGCCCGCGCCGCACCCCGTCGGCGCGCGCGATCGCCGAACACGCGATCACCCGGTTGGCGAAGAGCACGGCCACCGGCTGGTTCGCGGGCAGCCCAGCCACCGCGGCGGCGGCGACCGCGGGCCAATCCGGGCACCACAGCGCCAACACCCGCGCCGCGCCCTTCGCTCGGCTGGGCAGGATCACGGTGCCGCACCGCGCATATCGGCTCCGCCGCCTGCGGCCGCATCGATCGGCAGGCCCGCCGAGCTCGGTGCCGCGCCGCTCGAGGTAGCCGAGGCAAGCACCTCGGCCCTCACGACGCCGCTTCCCTGGCGTCGACCGGTGCGGCGGTGCGCGTAGGTGTTTCGTGCGCCGCCCACTCGACCCGGCCGGCGTTCGAACGGAGGTCGAGGCGGCCGCGCCGGGGCGGGCCCGCTTTGCCGCGCACCTCGACCTCGAGACCGAGGGAGTGCAGGCGGCCGCGGCCGTGCCCGAGGCCCGAGTAACCGGCGATGCGCGCGTCGAGGTGCAGGGCGGCGCCGGGCCAGCGGCCGTCGGTGACCACCAGAGTGGCGCCCTTGCTGCGGGCGCGTGCGGCGATCACCCGGGTGCGCGCCGGGGCGACGGCGGTACCGCCGAGGCCGAGCACCACCAGGTCGAGGCCGTCGAGCAGGACGGCGGCCACCTCCACCGGGTCCGGGCCCGGATCGGGGATCACAGCCAGCCGCTCCAGCTGCGCGCCCATCTCCACCGCGGCGAGCAGGCCGAGCCGGGGCACCCCGACCACCGCGGCGTGCCCACCGTCCTCGGTCACCGCGGCGAGCAGGCCGGCCAGCAGCGACCGGGCGCCCGTGTAGGACACGACCGACCCCTTCGTCAGGCCACCACCGGGCAACAGCGCGGCGAGCGCGGGCGGCACCGCGAGCGACTCCCGGCGCAGTTCGGCGTCCAGCGGAATACGCTCGGCCGCCGCTTCGCCGCGACCGGGTATCGCCGCCATTCTTCTGCGCAGCTCAGCCACCGTGGGCGGGCTCTCCCGAGCTATCCCGCGCGGCACCGCCTGCGGTTGTGCCCCCTCCTGCGATTTCGCATCCGAACCCATCTCTACCACCTACTTCCCACGATGGACCCGAGGCGACGCCACGGAACGAACCCCCAGATACAGGGGTCAGCACCGATTCAGCTATCGATCCGTATCGAATATACGTTCGATATCTGCTCAGTAGAAACCGACCCCCGGGTTCCGTCAAGAGCCCACCCCCGCGCCCGCGATTTCGAAATGATGCCGTTGTAAACCGCGGCTCGGTCTGTACGCAGTCGTTATCGCGGCAGCGAGTCAGGACCCGCCCGCGAGCGGATGTCACAGTGACGACGGCCGCCGACCACGACCCACGAGGCGGCAGACAGATCGACTACCAAGGGCGGCACCGGCGTTCGAGGTCGGCAAAAACCAGGGCGCGGTTCGTGTCAGCAAACTCCGTAGGGCACCTTGTTTTCCGCTACCCTCGCACCGTGACCGAACGCGCTCGTCCCATTGTCGGCCCCGACTATCTGGTTGCCGGCCGCTACCGGCTGCAGTCGAAGCTGGGTGGCGGTGGCATGGGCGCGGTGTGGCTCGCGCACGACCGGCTGCTCGACCGGGACGTCGCCATCAAACAGGTCCTCTCGACGGCCGGGCTGCCGGAAGCAGAGGCCAACGAGATCCGCAGCCAGATCATGCACGAGGGCCGGGTCGCGGCCAAGCTCTCGCACGAGCACGCGATCGCCGTGTACGACGTGGTGCTCGAGGCGGGCGAGCCCTGGCTGGTGATGGAGCACTTACCCTCGCGCAACGTGGCCAAGGCGCTCGCGCTGGTGGACACGCTGCCCCCGATCGAGGTGGCGCAGATCGGCGCGCAGGTCGCCGACGCACTGGCCGCCGCGCACGCGGCGGGCATCACGCACCGCGACATCAAACCCGGCAATATCCTTGTCGCCGACCGCGGTCCGATCGTCGGCATGGCCAAGCTCAGTGACTTCGGCATCTCGCGCGGCGCGGGCGAGCACTCCGACGATCCCGACGGTGTGATCGGCGGCACCCCCGCCTACCTGCCGCCGGAGGTGGCCCGCGGCGCGCAGCCGACCACGGCCAGCGACGTATTCTCCCTCGGCGCCACGCTGTACACCGCGATCGAGGGGCAGCCGCCGTTCGGTCTCGACGAGGACAGCGATGTGCTGGTGCATCGCGCGGCCATGGCGCAGATCATTCCGCCGACGCGCAGCGGAATGCTCACCGACGCACTGCTGCACATGCTCGAGCCCGCGCCGCAGCGCCGGCCGACGATGGCCGAGGCCAGGGATGAAATCCTCACCGCGGCTTTCGGTCCCGGGACCGGGCCCTACATCATCGGCGCGCCGGTGCGTACCGAGGACGGCACCATTCCGGCGTGGGCGGCGCGCAATTCGGCGTCCGGCCTGCGCAGTCCGCACTCGACCCCGCTGCCGCGCCCGCACCGCGCCCCGGTGGGCGCTGCTGCCGCGGCCCCCGCGCCGCAGCGGACCAAAACACCGCAGGCCAGCAACGCGCCGCTGGCCATCGCCATCGGACTGCTGATCGGTCTGGTCATCATCATCGCCGTCATCATCGCGGTGATGTAATCCCGGCGCAGATCAGTCGATGCGCCGGTGATGGGCCCAGCGGGTCAACGCATTCCGGTTCGACTGCTGGGTTTTGCGCAGCACATTGGACGCGTGGGTTTCCACGGTCTTCACCGAGATGAACAGGTTTTCGGCGATCTCGCGGTAGGTGTAGCCGCGCGCGAGCAGCCGCAGCACCTCCAGTTCCCGCGGGGTCAGCGAATCGAGCTCCGGGTCCAGCGGTGGCTCGGGCACCTGCGATTTGCCGGTGAACGAGTCGAGCACGAACCCGGCCAGCCGCGGGCTGAACACCGCGTCGCCGCCGGACACCCGGCGGATACCATCGGCCAGTTCGGCGCCCGAAATCGTCTTGGTCACATACCCTCTCGCACCCGCGCGAATCACCGCGATCACGTCCTCGGCGGCATCGGAGACGCTGAGCGCCAGACACACCGGTCCCTCTTCGATACCCGCGAGCACCGCGACGCCACCACCATCAGGCATATGCACGTCGAGCAGCACGACATCCGGCTTGGTCGCCTTGATCCCGGCGATCGCCTCGGCGACTCCCCCGGCCTCACCGACCACTTCCATGTCGGTCTCTCGGCTCAACTCCGCCCGCACACCCGACCGGAACACTGCGTGATCATCAACAAGAAAGACCCGCACGGCCACCCTGCTTCTCCTCAACTGTCGGTGGATCGACCCACCCTGGCGCGCGGGCCGCCCACGGGCCGCCCACACCCCATCGGTACCACATATGGCCGTGAGTCGACCGAACTCACTGCAAACAACGGTCACTGCCCGGGATGAACCGGCACCTGCTCTGGGTCGACGGCCGCCTCGGCCGCTTCCGCCGCCGGGTGCTCCGGCTCACCGGAATCCGTGCGCGGCATCATGATTCGCACCTCGGTGCCGCGACCGGGAGTGGACAGGATCTCCACCTGGCCGCCGCGGCGTTCGATCCGGCCGCGGACGGATTTCGCCAGACCCTGCCGGTCCTGCGGCACGGCGGTGGTGTCGAAACCGGCGCCGCGGTCGCGCACGAAAATGCTCACCTGGTGCGGTTCGGTCTCGGCGAACAGGTCGATCTCCGGGACGCCCGCGTGTTTGGCGGCATTGACCAGTGCCTCCCTGGTGGCACCGAGCAGCGCGGTGAAATGTTCCTTGGGCAGGCCGGAACCGGTCTCGCCGATATCCATCGACACATCACCGACGGTCACCGGGGTCACCTTCACGCCGTGCTGATCCTCCACCTCGCCCGCGATGGTGCGCAGCGCGGCGGCCAGGCTCGACTGCGCCGGACCGGCATCCTCGAACAACCATTTGCGCAGTTCCCGCTCCTGGCTGCGGGCCAGCCGCACCACCTCCTGCGGGTCACCGGCCTGGCGCTGGATCAGGGCCAGCGTCTGCAGCACCGAATCGTGCAGGTGTGAGGCGATCTCCTCGCGCTCTTCATTGCGGATGCGCGCGGAGCGTTCGGCGTTCAGCGCCCGCATCATCCGCAGCCACAGCGGAACCGTGAGCAGCCCGGCGCCGACCAGCGTGACGGCCACCGCTATCAGCGCGGACCCGAGCGAGCTCAGATCGATCCTGGCCAGCACCACCACCCCGAGCCCGGCCACGATCAGCGTGCCGCCCGCCACGATGCGCGCCCACGTCACCACCGAGGGGCGCGCGGGCAGACCGAGCAGCGACCTGGGGCCGTCGGCGTCGTACTCCCGCCACACCAGCGCCGCACCGATGGCGACCACGATGATGGGCGCGATCACGCTCGCCGCGGTGCCGCTGAACAGCCAAGACACCCCGATGGCGAGACCGATCCCGAGCATGGCGAGACCGATGGCCTGCCGTCGCTCGGAACCGGGCGCCTTCGCTACATCGGAGCCGCCGGGCGTGAAGATCCACAGCAACCCGTACGCGACGAAGCCCGCCCCGGCCGCGGCGAGCAGCACGAACGCCATCCGGACCTTGAACACGTCGACGCCGAGGTGATCGGCGATGCCGCCCGCCACGCCGCCGATGATCCGGCCGCCCGAACGCCGCACCATCCGGGCGTGCGGCGGCGGCCCGGGATCGAACACCGGCGCGGGCCCGAAACCGCGCGCGGCCTCGAACCCCCGCGTGGTATCGAACCCTCGGGTGTCGAACGAGGGCGCAGACGGGTACATGCATTCGATAGTGGCACGATCCGCCGACAGCTAGCCATCAGGAATCCCCCTGATCTTCTGCCTGTGCCCGGATGACGACCTGACCGGGCGAGTCCAAAAGGATCAGTAAATTCTTCAGGGTTATCCCCGATGTGCGGATGTGCTGGTCAGGCACACTATGGGAACCATGACGAAAACGAGCTTCGGGGATCAGCTCCAGCAGATCTGGCGTACGCGCCCGGCGCGATTGCCTCGGCAGGGACCGATCGCCGGCGTGGCGGCCGGGTTCGCGCAGCGGTACAACGTCGATCCGGTACTGGTGCGGGTGGCCTTCGTGGTGTCCGCGATCTTCGGCGGCTCCGGAGTCGTGCTCTATCTGCTGGCCTGGCTGCTGTTCAGCGCCGCCGGTGACGAGTCGTCGGCGGCGGAGTCGCTGGTCGGCAAGGGGCACAGCTCGCAGTCGCAGACCAAAACGATCGTATTGATCGTCGCGCTCGCCATCGCGGTGAGCACGATGGGCCCGGTCGGGGTCGGCCTCGGCGGGTCGGGACTGATCAGCATGGCGTTGATGCTGGCCGGCTGGTGGATGATGCACCTGCGCAATCCGGAGCCACCGCCGGGGACCACCAGTGAGTTCAGCGGGTACATCGCGGACAACGGGATCATGGCGACCGGCTACCCCGGTGCGGTCTTCCCGCAGGGCGCGCCGCGCACTACCAGCGACGTCTATGCGCCGCCGACCAGCGTGTACACGCCGTACACCAAGCTGCCGGACGCCTATGTACCGGAAACGTCGAGCACCGAAACCGTGCTGCCGCACCAGGTGAGCGACACCGGCCAGGTGCACGAGGCCGACACGGACCTGCTGCGTAAGCGAGAGGCGAGCGATCAAGGCTCTGCGGCAAGCGATTCCGCGACCCGGTCCGAAAAGGGTGACGCACCAGGCGGATACGACGCGACACCGGACACTGTCCGACTCGACAAGGGCGGCAACACCACCGAGGTCATCGACCCTGGAACTGCCGCAGGCCCAACGGCTTCCGCCGCGCCCGGCCGGGCCGACACCGACACTCCGTCGCTCAGCAAGGAGGCACCGAGCAGCACCCTGCGATCGTCCGGCGCCGACACCTCCGCCGTGCTGAAGCCGCCGACCCCGGCCACCCTCGGCCGCACGACCCCGCCATCCTGGGATCCGCTCGGCGTCGCCCCACTCGCCTGGGATCTGCCCGAGCCGACCCCGGTGCGCACCATCGTCGCGCCGCCGCCGCGGCGGCCACGCTCCCGGCTGACGCCGGTGGTGCTCGGCCTGGCCATTCTCGCCGCCGCCGGTGCGGGCGCACTGGCCGCCTCGGGTGTCGAGTGGATGACGCCCGGCCGGATCGCGGCGGCCGCCTTGGCGGTGATCGGGCTCGGCCTGGTCCTCGGCGCGTTCCTGCGACGCGGGTACGGCCTGCTGGTGCTGACCGCTCCGCTGGCCGGATTCGTCCTGCTCGCCTCGGCGATCGGACCGATCGACTTCGACCGCGGCGCGATGGGCCAACACGACTGGACACCGACCACGGTCAGCGAGTTGCAGTCGCACTACACCGTCAACATGGGATCGGGCACGCTGGATCTGCGCCGGCTGAACCTCACCGAGAACCGCACCGTCGATGTCGAGGTCCGGATGGGCGACTTCCAGGTGTGGCTGCCGAACAACATGAAGGTCGACACCCAGTGCACCCAGACCATGGGTGAGGTCCAGTGCGTCAACGGCCTGACCGGCCCGACCACCGAGGGTGCGCCCGTGCTCGATCTGAATATCAATGTCCGAGCCGGAAACGCGGAGGTGCACCGTGGCTGACAAGTCCAATGAATCCACCGAGGCCCGCCGCGGCCCCTCCGCCTCACTGCTGATCGTCGGACTGCTCGCCCTCGGCGTGAGCGCCTGGGCCTTCGTCGGCCCGTCGTCGTGGCCGACGACCAGCGTGGTCCCGGTCGGCTGGATCGTGGTGCTCGCCGCCATCATCGTCGGCATCGTGCTGGTGGTCTCCCCGCGCAAACGCGGCTGATCGAGGCGAAACAAAGAATGGCCCGTCCATCGGACGGGCCATTCTTGTTGCGTTAGCAGGGATTCACTCCCATTCGATGGTGCCCGGCGGCTTGCTGGTCACATCGAGGACGACCCGGTTGACCTCCGGCACCTCATTGGTGATCCGAGTGGAGATCCGCTCGAGCACCTCGTAAGGCAGCCGAGTCCAGTCGGCGGTCATCGCGTCCTCGCTGGACACCGGGCGCAGCACGATCGGGTGACCGTAGGTGCGGCCGTCGCCTTGCACGCCGACGCTGCGCACGTCCGCGAGCAGCACCACGGGACACTGCCAGATCTGCCGATCCAGCCCCGCCGCGGTGAGCTCCTCGCGCGCGATGGCGTCGGCCTGGCGCAGCGTGACGAGCCGGTCCTCGGTGACCTCGCCGACGATGCGGATGGCGAGACCGGGTCCGGGGAACGGCTGGCGGCCGACGATCTCCTCGGGCAGCCCGAGCTCGCGGCCGACCGCGCGCACCTCGTCCTTGAACAGCAGACGCAGCGGCTCGACCAATTCGNCCTCGCCGACGATGCGGATGGCGAGACCGGGTCCGGGGAACGGCTGGCGGCCGACGATCTCCTCGGGCAGCCCGAGCTCGCGGCCGACCGCGCGCACCTCGTCCTTGAACAGCAGACGCAGCGGCTCGACCAATTCGAATTCCAGGTCGTCCGGCAGGCCGCCGACATTGTGGTGGCTCTTGATGTTCGCGGTGCCGCTGCCACCGCCGGACTCGACGACGTCCGGGTAAAGCGTGCCCTGCACCAGGAATTCGACCTTCGGCACGGTGCCGCCGCCCTGCTCGACGACGACCTCGGAGACCGCGTCTTCGAAGGACCGGATGAACTCGCGCCCGATGACCTTGCGCTTCTCCTCCGGGTCGGTGACGCCCTTCAGCTCACCCAGAAACTTCTCGACCGCGTCGACGGTGACCAGCTTGGCACCGGTCGCGGCGACGAAGTCCTGCTGCACCTGCTCGCGCTCCCCCGCCCGCAGCAGGCCGTGGTCGACGAACACACAGGTCAGTCGATCGCCGATGGCTCGCTGCACCAGCGCGGCGGCCACCGCGGAGTCGACACCGCCGGACAGCCCGCAGATCGCGTGCCCGTCGCCGACCTGCTCGCGGACCGCGGTGATCAGCGAGTCGGCGATATTGGCCGGGGTCCAGGTGGCGCGGATGCCCGCGATCTCGTGCAGGAAGCGGCTGAGCACCTGCTGTCCGTGCGGCGAGTGCAGGACCTCGGGGTGGTACTGCACGCCGGCCAGGCGGCGCGCGCGGTTCTCGAACGCGGCGACCGGTGCGCCCGCGGTGGTGCCGGTGACCTCGAAACCCTCGGGCGCGTCGGTGACCGCGTCGCCGTGGCTCATCCAGACCGGCTGCAGGGTGGGCAGTCCGCCGTGCAGCACGCCGCCGTCGATATTGATCTCGGTGCGGCCGTACTCACGGGTGCCGGTGTGCGCGACCGTGCCGCCCAACGCCTGCGCCATCGCCTGGAAGCCGTAGCAGATGCCGAAGACCGGCACGTCGAGATCGAACAGCCGCGCGTCCAATTGTGGTGCGCCCTCGGCATACACGCTGGACGGGCCGCCGGACAGGATCACCGCGAGCGGCTGCTTCTCGGCGATCTCCTCGACGGTGGTGGTGTGCGGAATCACCTCGGAGAACACACTCGATTCGCGGACCCGCCGGGCGATCAGCTGTGCGTATTGCGCGCCGAAGTCGACGACGAGGACCGGTCTCTGTGTATCTGCCACGGCCACAGTTTAGTGAGCACGCTTTGGGCCCGAGCCATCGGCACAGCACCGACGTCGAGCCCAGCTCCAGCAAGCAAAAAGGCGAGCCAGCAAATCGCCCCACCCGCCCCCGCGCCGCTGGCTATCCTCGTGCTCGTGCCATTCGCCCGCGCGATCGACGCCGACATCCACTACGAGGACAGCGGCGGGAGCGGCCCGGTGGTGCTGCTAGCACATGAATTCTTCATGGACCGGACGATGTTCGCGGCTCAGATGGCCGCTCTGGCACCGGAATTCCGGATCGTCTCGTGGGACGCCCGCGGCCACGGCCGCACCAGGGACGAGGGCCTGCCGTTCACCTACTGGACCGCGGCCCGCGACGCGCTGACCGTGCTCGACCACCTCGGCGCCGAACGTGCCGTGGTCGGCGGCACCGCCCAGGGCGGCTTCACCGCGCTGCGCACCGCGCTCATCGCGCCGGAACGGGTGTCGGCGCTGATCCTGATCAGCACCGAGGCCAACGGCCCGACACCCGAACAGTCCGACGCCACCCAGCAGTTCCTCGAGCAGTGGTACGACGACGGCTCCCGCCAGCAGGCGGCAAATCAGCTGGCGTCCTGGCTGATCGGCGACGACAAGTGGTACCGGACCATCTGGACCACCCGCTGGATGCTGCGCGACTGCCGCGGCATCGAGGTCGCGGCGGGCTGCCTGCTCAGCCGGGACTCGGTGCTGGAGCGATTGTCCGAAATCACCTGCCCCGCCTTGGTGATCCACGCCACCGACAGCGGCATCCCGCCCGACCGGGCCAAGCAGCTGACGGAGGGGCTCACCGGCGCCAGCTACGTCGAGATCGCGGGCGCCCGGCTCGCGGTCACCATGACGCACCCCGAGCCGGTGAACGTCGCCATGCGGCAGTTCCTGCGCGAGCGAATCACACCCTCGCACGCCCGGTAAGGCTCACGCGCGGACGCTGAGCCCGACCTTCTGGAACTCCTTGAGGTCGGAGTAACCCGCCTTCGCCATCGAACGACGGAGCCCGCCAACCAGATTCAGCGAGCCGAACGGGTCGTCCGAGGGCCCGAACAGCACCTGCTCCAGGCTGGGGCGCACCGCGTCGCCGGTGCCCTCCTCCAGCTCCCATTCGACGCCGAGCAGCGAACCACGCGGCACCGAGGGGTGCGCGGCGGCGGACGGCCAGTACCAGCCGCGCCCGGGCGCCTCGGCGGCCAGCGCCAGCGGCACGCCGAGCATCGCGGCATCCGCACCACAGGCGATCGCCTTGGCGAGCTGGCCGGAGGTTTCGATGTCACCGTCGGCGATGACGTGCACGTAGCGCCCGCCGGTCTCGTCGAGGTAATCACGGCGCGCAGCCGCGGCATCGGCGATCGCGGTGGCCATCGGCACGCCGATACCGAGCACCTCGCGGGTGGTCGTCGCGCCGGGGAACGAACCGTAACCGACGATGACACCCGCCGCGCCGGTACGCATCAGGTGCAGCGCGGTCCGATGATCGCTGACCCCGCCCGCGACCACGGGCACGTCCAGCTCGGCGATGAAGGTCTTGAGGTTCAACGGTTCTCCGTCGCCGACATGCTCGGCGGAGATGATGGTGCCGTGCACCACGAGCAGGTCGACCCCGGCCTGCACCAGCGCGGGCGTGAGCGCACGGGCGTTCTGCGGGCTCACCCGGACCGCCACCGTCACACCGGCCGCCTTCACCTGCGCGACAGCGGCAGCGAGCAACTCCGGCTGCATCGGCGCGGCATGCAGCTCCTGCAACAACGAGACAGCACGCTCGTAGCCGCCCTTACCGACGAGCTCCAGCAGCTGATCGATCTTCGCGGCGACATCCGCGTGCCTGGCCCACAGCCCCTCACCGTTGATCACGCCGAGCCCGCCGAGCCGCCCGAGCTCGATGGCGAACTCCGGCGACACCAGCGCGTCGGTGGGATGGGTCAGGAACGGGATCTCGAAACGGTAGGCGTCGAGCTGCCACGACAGCGACACCTGCTTCGACGAGCGGGTCCGGCGCGAAGGAACGATGTCGACATCGTCCAGCTCGTAGGTACGCCGGGCGGTCCGGCCCATGCCGATCTCGACCATGTCGCGCACGTCTGTCTCCTATCTATTGGCCGCGCGGGCGCGGCGTGTTCGTGGCCCCCGGGTGTCGCGCGTCCGAGCGTCCGAGACTCGCGCCTGCGGCGCATGCGCTTCGGCCACTCGGACGCGCGACGGGCCACGAACGGCGCTCGTAAGACTCGCGCTGTGGTGGCCGTGCTCGTGACGGGAGGCTGCGGCTCAGGCTAACCGTCGGCGGGTGGCAGCTCGTCGCGTGCGCGGTCGGGGCCGGGTGTCGGCGGGCTGGTCCGGGCACGGGCCTTCGGCTTCGTGTGCCGTAGGCCCTATCCCGAGCAGGTCTGGTCCCGCACGGACCTTTCGGTCTCGTGCAGGACCATCATGCGGGCTAGCCGCGACCAGTGTAGTTAGGGGCCTCGACGGTCATCGTGATGTCGTGCGGGTGGCTCTCTTTGAGGCCCGCCGCGGTGATCTGCACGAACTGGGCTTCCTGCAGGTGCGCGATGGACTGGGAGCCGGTGTAGCCCATGGCCGCGCGCAGGCCGCCGACGAGCTGGTGGATGACCTGGTTGACCGGGCCGCGGAACGGCACCCGGCCCTCGATGCCCTCGGGCACCAGCTTGTCCTCGGCCAGCACGTCGTCCTGGAAGTAGCGGTCCTTGGAGAAGGACTTGGCCTGGCCGCGGCCCTGCATCGCGCCGAGCGAACCCATGCCGCGGTAACTCTTGAACTGCTTGCCGCCTACCAGGATCAGCTCACCGGGCGACTCGGCGGTGCCTGCGAGCAGCGAGCCGAGCATCACGGTGGACGCGCCGGCCGCGATCGCCTTGGCGATGTCGCCGGAGAACTGGATGCCGCCGTCGGCGATCACCGGGACACCGGCGGGCTTGCACGCGGCGACGGCCTCGAGGATGGCGGTGATCTGCGGCGCGCCGACACCGGCGACCACACGGGTGGTGCAGATGGAGCCGGGACCGACGCCCCCCTTCACCGCGTCCGCGCCCGCCTCGACCAGCGCGGCCGCACCGGCCCGGGTCGCCACGTTGCCGCCGACGATCTGGATCCGGTCGCCGACCTCGGCCTTGACCTTGGTGACCATCTGCAGCACCTGCGCCTGGTGGCCGTGCGCGGTATCGACGATGAGCACGTCGACGCCCGCGTCGGACAGCGTCATGGCGCGCGACCAGGCGTCGTCGCCGACGCCGACCGCGGCACCGACCAGCAGGCGGCCGTCGCGGTCCTTGGTGGCGTTCGGGTACTGATCGGTCTTGACGAAGTCCTTGACGGTGATGAGCCCGCGCAGCTTGCCGTTGCCGTCGACGATCGGCAGCTTCTCGATCTTGTGCCTGCGCAGCAGGCCGAGCGCGGCCTCCGCGGTCACGCCTTCCTGCGCGGTGATCAGCGGCGCCTTGGTCATCACCTCTTCGACCCGGCGGTTCTGGTCGACCTCGAAGCGCATGTCGCGGTTGGTGATGATGCCCACAAGGCTGCCGACCTCGTCCACCACCGGCAGACCGGAGATGCGGAAGCGGGCGCACATGGCGTCGACCTCGGCGAGGGTGTCGTTCGGGCGGCAGGTCACCGGGTCGGTCACCATGCCGGCCTCGGACCGCTTCACGGTCTCCACCTGGGCGGCCTGATCGGCGGCGGCCAGGTTGCGGTGCAGCACACCCATGCCGCCCGCCCTGGCCATCGAGATGGCCATCCGCGCCTCGGTCACCGTGTCCATGGCCGAACTGACCAGCGGGGTCCGCAGCCGGATGTCCCTGGTCAGCTGGCTGGAGGTCTCCACAGAGCTGGGGATGAGATCCGAGGCGGCGGGCAGCAACAGCACATCGTCGAATGTGAGGCCGAGCATGGCGATCTTGTTCGGATCGTCACCACCCGTAGATGGGCGGACAGCGGTGCGTTCGCCCGATACGGGATTACTCATTCGGATCGACCCCTCCTGGACGTCGACAGCGACCGACGCCGGGGTCACCGGCGCCGCGCGCAGTTGATGGGATGGACTGGTGGCTCCGGGAATCGTGTCGGGTGCTCGCCGGGGCCTGACACCATGGTATCTGTCCCGCAAACTCATCGACGAAGTGAGCCCACCGGCGAAACTTGCGGCCTACATAGCTGGCGCAGACCACCCTGTTCTGCGTACCGTGGGGATGTGCGTGACCATCTACCACCTGGCTTGCCGCCGGATCCGTTCGCCGGAGACCCCTCCGACCCGTCCGCCGCGCTCGACGCCATCGAGCCCGGTGAGCCGCTGGATCCCCACGAGCGCCTTGCGGTCGAGGAAGATCTCGCCGACCTCGCTGTCTACGAGGCGCTACTAGCGCACCGCGGTATCCGCGGACTCGTGGTCAGCTGCGAAGATTGTCGGCAGGATCACTACCACGACTGGGACATGTTGCGCGCCAACCTACTTCAACTGTTGGTCGACGGCACCGTGCGCCCGCACGAGCCCGCCTACGATCCGACGCCGGAAGCGTATGTCACCTGGGACTACTGCCGGGGATACGCGGATGCCTCGATGAACGAGGCCTTCCACGGCGACGGATTCGACGGATTCGACAACTGAGGTTCGAGCCACCGAACCGATGACGCGTCGCCCTTCGGGGCTCGCGCACCGCGGCATACAACGCTGTGATTTTCACCGCACCGTCACGGGGGCGTGACACCCGGACAAACAGAAAACCGACTGCCCGTTGGCAATCGGTTCGCGTCCTGTTCGAAAGTTTCTCGGTGGTTGCCGGCGCCGTCGGCTAACTGGTGGTCCCCGCGCCGCCGGACCCGGTGGGTACGACGAACGTGGTGCCCGGATTGCCTTGCGTCGGTACCCGAGTCGGCGCGCCGCCGTTGTCCGAGGTCGGCTGAACCGCCGTCGGTTCGGCCACGGTGGTCGGCGGCGGCTGGGTGACGGTCGGCTCCACCGTCGGCGGCGGTGTGGTCACCGTCGGCGGCAGAGTCGGCTTGTCGTTGGTCGGGGTGGGCGGATCGGTGGGGTCGGTCGGCTGGTCGCTCGGATCGGCCGGCTTCGTCTGCTGCACCGGCGGCAACGTGGTGTCGACCGGCGGGACCGGCTTCGGCTTGGCGTTGGTGCTGGTCGCCGCCGGGTCGCTCGGCTTCGTCGAGGTGCCCTGGTCCAGCTGATCGGCCAGGTCGTTGTACCCCATGGCACGCAATTGGCTGACGAGTCGCTTCCACTCCAGCATCAACTCGTCGTGCTTTGCGGGGCTGTCGACCTGATCGGCGTTCACCCGCGCCTGCTCCAGGCGTTCCTTGGCCTGCACCGGGTTCTGCGTGATCAGCTTCGCCGCTTCGTTCAGATCGGTGTCTGCCCGCTGCGCCACGGTGCTCTGGGCCGCCTGATTGAAGACGACCTCCTTGAGGTTCCACAGCGGATCGCCGGGCTCGGAGTTGTAGGAGAACGCCGTCACGCCGCCGAAGACCAGGGCGAGTGCCGCCGCGGCGCCGAGCAGCGGGCGAACCAGCCGCAGCCGGCCACCACTGCCCTGTGCGCCGACGCGCACCTGACGGGCGCCGATCTCCTGGTTCACCGCGGCAACGATCGCATCCAGATCCGGCGCCGCGGTCATCGGCGGTGCGATGATCTCGGCCCGCCAATCCGCGAGCATGGCCGCGAGTTGATATTCCTCCGCGCTGTCGGTCCGTACCGGGCCATCGCTTGCGATGGCGTCGATCAACGCATCGTCGCGGCGTACCGCGGCGATATCGACCGGGCCGGTGTCTCCGGACGCGTCGGCGTAGGGACCGCTGTTTCGCGATCCAAGCCGCGCTTTCCAGTCACCCCGACCGCGCTCGCCATCCCTAGCCATACATTTCACCTGCCCTCGCCACTTGAGACTTGAGTTTCGCGAGTGCCCTGTGCTGGGCCACTCGTATCGCCCCCGCCGTACTGCCCACGGCGACTGCGGTTTCTTCGGCTGACAAACCCATGACCAATCGCAGGATCAAGATCTCTCGATGTTTTTCGGGGAGTGTCGCGAGCAGACGGTTCATCTGCCTGCTCGTCTCCGATTCGAGAGCTCGTTGTTCCGGACCATGGTCGGTGGATATGACATCTGGTACTTCGGCCATTGCCTCCGCCTTGTTACGGGCGGCATTGCGATGGGCGTCGGCGACCTTGTGCGAAGCGATTCCGTAAACGAAGGCCATGAAGGGCCTGCCCTGGTCTTGATACCTGGGCAAGGCGGTCATCACAGCCAGACAGACCTCCTGCGCAACATCATCCGCGGAGAGCTGCCCACGCTCCGCGGCTCCGATCCGCGCGCGGCAATAACGCACCACGAGCGGGCGGATCATCTCCAGTACCTGAGCTAAAGCGGATCTGTCGCCCTGCGCAGCCGCAGCGACGGCGAGGTCCAACTCTTCGCCCATGTTCGTCATCGTCAGAGAGATTCCCGGCGTTACAAGTGGCACGGTCGTGATGACCAGTGCTTCCGCCGAAGCGGCGGAACGGAACTAACAATAGCGATACAGCGCCCGGAACAAGGCAACACGGTCACCGTTGGAACCATGGGCACCGCGCAACCTGATGCAGCCGGGCTTAACGCCCTACGGTCCGCTACCCCGCCGTGCTCGGCCGGAACCGGCCGCCACGTCGAACGATGGTCGCGGCACAGTGCTCGGCCTCCGCGGCGGCGCCCGGCACGGCCAGCCCCGCACGCAGCATCGCGCTCGCCCAGCGCAGCGGCAGCAGACCGTGTTCGCGGCACTGTTCGGCAACCTGCCCGGCGAGCTCGCGCGACCGGTCATGGTCGTCCGCCGCCGCGGCCGCCGCGGCGACCTGCAACCGGGAGTTCACCAGCTGCCCCACCGACGGCGCGCGCCCGCCCAGCTCGATCGCCGCCGCCGCACGTTCGGTCGCGGGCTCGACAGTGCCCGCGCCAAGCTCCGGGTCCGCGCTCACCCCCCGTCGCCGCACGGCTNACCGGTCATGGTCGTCCGCCGCCGCGGCCGCCGCGGCGACCAGCAACCGGGATTTGACCAGATGCCGCACCGACGGCGCGCGCTCGGCGAGCTCGAGCGCCGCCGCCGCATGTTCGGTCGCGGGCTCGACAGTGCCTGCGGCAAGCGCGGTTTCGGCGCTGACCCACTGTCGGCGGATGGCCGGCCGCCAGCCGAGCTCGGCCGCGGGCCGCACCGCCTCGCCACGCGCGAGCAGCCGCCAGGCCAACGCCACCCGCCCGATGCCGAGCGCGTCGGCCGCGAGACCGGTCAGCGCGTCACTGATCGCGTCGCCGCGCTCGAACGGCAGCTCGGGGCGGACGGCATCCACCGCGCGGTCACCCAGCGCTCGCGCCGAGACCAAGGCCGCGGCCCGCCCGTCGCAAGCGGCAGCGCGAGCGTGCCAGCCGAGCTGACGCAGCAGCGAACCCTCGGTGCTCGCGGCCAGCGAAAGCAGCACCGGATCGGTGCTGCGGGCGCGGACGATGCGCAATTCGGCACGGGCCGCGGCATAACGACCCTGGCCGCCGAGAATCACCGCTCGATACCAGGATCCGAGCGCGTCGGGCGCCGTCGGCAACTCGGCAGCGGCGCGGCCCGGGCACGCGCCGAAGGCACTCTCAGCGAGGATCTCGAATCGGGTATCTCCGAGCGGAGCAGGTACGAACACGGCCGAAACTCTAGCCGGGGTGCGCAGGAGATGGCCGGGAGAAAGACCTGAGCCCACCAACCGGCAACCACTCAGCATTTCCAACACTTTGCGATGTTTCCATCAGGTAAATCTCGTCCCGGCAATCCCCGAGCGCTCACGATCGGAATTCACACGCGTTTCGCGCAATTAACCTCTGCGCCCCGTTTCCGCCATCTCGGATCTGCTCGCAGCACATGCCGTCGTGCGGCACTGTGACCACCCCCACCCGGCGGCCAATGGACTCTGACCGAGCCGATGCCCCTGAAAATAGGGTCTACCAGCGGAAATACGTCCTGCTTCGGAGCAGGGCCGAGCCATCGGCCACTGGTCAACCGATCAGTATCGCCGGAACCAATGCGAAAAGTAAACAGCTCGGAGGTTAAATTTCGCAGCCTAAGATTTGGGAAACTACTGCGCCGAACTATTGACGGAATTTCGCGGCTGGACCTAACGTAGCTCATCGCCACGGTCGGCGCCGCGCGAAATTGCAGCGACCGCAACGGGCGAGCACAGGGGCACCCGCCGACACAGCGCCGTGGCCTACCACACTTTGCAGAACAACTGCTCGACAACGCTGACGAGCTCGCACCACGAGGAGTTCACACAATGCCCATGCCGACCCACCTCCCCGGGCCGAACGCCGATGTCTGGGATTGGCAGATGCGAGGGTCCTGCCGCGGGCAGGACTCGGCCGTGTTCTTCCATCCCGACGGCGAACGTGGCCGAGCCCGTACCGCGCGCGAGATGCGCGCCAAAGAGATCTGCCGGGCCTGCCCGGTGCTGATGCAGTGCCGCAGTCACGCACTGAAGGTCAGCGAGCCCTACGGCATCTGGGGCGGCATGTCCGAGACCGAACGCGAGATGCATGCCCGGCGCAATCGGCGCCGGATGGCGGTTTAGTTGAAATTCTTCCCATCCATACGGCGCGGTGCGCCGAATCCCTAGCAAACAACCGGCAGGCGATACGCGGTCACCACCGCCCCGCCTGCGGCGGCGACCACCCGAAGCCGCACACCCTGTCGAGCCCTGCGTTTCGCGGTTAGCTATCGGCGTGTCACGGCGTGTCTCTTGTTAGAGCCACCTGGCGTGTCGAAGTTTTCCGCAAAGTCGCTGGGCCACAGGTGGTTTGCCGACACCCCAGCCGAAAGGAGGTTATAGCGGCACGCTACGGTGGTGACCGATGACACAGAATGGAGCGTTGTGACAACGCGGCAGCCGGCCGCAGAGGGCGACTCGTTCCGAAGAGATGCCTTCCCACCCGGTGTGGATTCTGCGGTTACGGCCCGCGCCGCCGAGAGCATCGAACTCGCCCTCCTGCTACATCGTTGCGGCGAGTCCGACCAGGAAGCCTTTGCCGAGCTATATGACCGGACGTCCGCGCGCGTCTTCGGTCTGGTGCTGCGCGTGCTGCACGACCCCGGCTACGCCGAGGAGACGACGCAGGAGGTCTACCTGCAAATCTGGCGCACCGCAGCCAGTTTCGACGCTGACAAGGGGTCGGCCGTGACGTGGTTGATGACGCTCGCCCATCGGCGCGCGGTGGACCGGGTTCGCGCCGAGCAGGCGCACACCCAACGCGAGGTCGCCTACGGAATACGGGTGCTCGGTAACGAATTCGATGAAGTAACCGAAGAGGTAGAGCGAAGGCTCGAACAACAGGCCGTCCTCGAGGGACTCGCGACACTGACCGAGACCCAGCGGGAGGCCATCTCGCTCGCCTACTACGGCGGGCGGACCTACGCGGAGGTAGCGCATTACCTCGGAGTAGGGTTACCGACCGTTAAGTCCCGAATTCGGGACGGATTGACACGACTCAAAAGAAGTTTGGGGGTGACGTGAGATGAACGAACGCCAGGTCGATCTCGCGCACACCGTCGCGCTCGGATCGATCGACGACGTAGACCACCATGAGGTGCAAGAACTGCTCGACACCGAAGACCCCGCCCTACGCGCGGAGTTCCTCAGGGAGATCGGGCAGACGAGAGAAGCACTCGCCGTGCTCGCCACCGCGACGGCGACCCCACCGCCTGCCACGCTGCGCACCAGGTTGCTCGCCGCCATCGCCGCCGAACAACCGCCCGTCGCCTCTTGATCTAGGAAAAACGAAGGCCCCCGGACTCGACGTCCGAGGGCCTTCTCTGGTTTCGGTCCCAGCTCAGTGGCTGTGGCCGTGGTGGCTGTGGTCGGGCGCCTCATCGGCGGGCTTGTCCACAATCGCACTCTCGGTGGTGAGGATCATGCGCGCCACCGACGCCGCGTTCACGACGGCCGAGCGGGTCACCTTCACCGGGTCGACGACACCGTCGGTCAGCAGGTCGCCGTAGGTGAGGGTGGCGGCGTTGAAGCCTTCCTTGCCCTCGGCGACCTTGCTGACCACCACGGAGCCGTCCACGCCCGCGTTGGTGGCGATCCAGAACAGCGGCGCCGACAGTGCGGTCCGCACCACCTCGACGCCGACGGCCTCGTCGCCGGAGAGCGAGTCGCGCAGCTCGACCAGCTTGGCGGCCGCCTGCACCAGCGCGGAGCCGCCACCGGGCA
The DNA here is from genome assembly GCF_900269665.1 of Nocardia suismassiliense. Lineage (GTDB taxonomy): Bacteria > Actinomycetota > Actinomycetes > Mycobacteriales > Mycobacteriaceae > Nocardia > Nocardia suismassiliense. Next base: position 1,526,394 of record NZ_LT985361.1, on the reverse strand, counting down.
CGATGCCCTCCTCGACGGCGGCCTTGGCCGCGCTCACCGCGTCCTCGACCCGGTACTTGCGCTCCTTGAGCGCGGTCTCGGTGGCCGCGCCGACCTTGATCACCGCGACGCCACCGGACAGCTTCGCCAGGCGCTCCTCGAGCTTCTCGCGATCCCAGTCGGAGTCGGTGGCCTCGATTTCCCGGCGCAGCTGCGCGCTACGGGCCGCGATGTCCTCTTTGGTGCCGACACCGTCGACGATGGTGGTGTCGTCCTTGGTGACGACGATGCGCCGCGCCTGGCCGAGCACGTCCAGGCCGGCCTCGCGCAGGGTGATGCCCAGGTCCGGGTTGATCACGGTGCCCGCGGTGACCACGGCCAGGTCGTCGAGGAACGCCTTGCGGCGGTCACCGAAGAACGGCGCCTTCACGGCGACGGCCTTGATCGTCTTGCGGATGGAGTTGACCACCAGCGTGGACAGGGCCTCGCCCTCGACGTCCTCGGCGATGATCAGCACCGGCTTGCCGGATTCGGCGATCTTCTCCAGCAGCGGCAGGAAGTCCGGCAGCGAGCTGATCTTCTCGCGGTGCAGCAGGATGAGCGCATCCTCCAGCACGGCCTGCTGGCTGTCGGTGTCGGTGACGAAGTAGGGCGAGAGGTAGCCCTTGTCGAACTGCACGCCCTCGGTGACCACGAGCTCGGTCTGCGTCGTCGAGGACTCCTCGACGGTGACGACGCCGTCCTTGCCGACGACGGTCAGCGCCTTGCCGACCATCTCACCGATCTCCTCGTCCCGCGAGGACACGGTGGCGACCTGGGCGATCGCCTTCTCGCCGGACACCGGGGTGGCCGCGGCGAGCAGCGCCTCGGAGACCGCGTCGGCCGCTTTGGCGATGCCGGAGCCGAGCGAAATCGGATTCGCGCCCGCGGCAACGTTCTTCAGGCCGGCCCGGACCAGCGCCTGGGCCAGCACGGTCGCGGTGGTGGTGCCGTCGCCCGCGACATCGTTGGTCTTGGTGGCGACGCTCTTCACCAGCTGCGCGCCGAGGTTCTCGAACGGATCTTCCAGGTCGATCTCGCGCGCGATGGTGACACCGTCGTTGGTCACGGTCGGGCCGCCGAAGGCCTTCGCGAGCACCACGTGGCGGCCGCGCGGGCCGAGGGTGACCTTGACGGCGTCGGCGAGCTTGTCGACACCGCGTTCCAGAGCCCGGCGAGCCTTCTCGTCGAACTCGATCTGCTTTGCCATAAGTCCTATTCCTTGGATTTAAGAGCTGAGACGACTCTGCCCCGGTCCCCGCTCAGGGGAACCGGGGCAGTGTCATGACGACTCGATCCCGGCGGTCGGGTGAGCATGGAACGTCACCACTCGATCCCGGCTCACGCCGGAACGACCGCGCGGAGCGCGGGTCACTTGGTGACGACGGCCAGCACGTCGCGCGCCGACAGGATGAGGTATTCCTCGCCCTGGTACTTGATCTCGGTGCCGCCGTACTTGCTGTAGATGACGGTGTCACCTTCCTTGACGTCGACCGGGATGCGGTCACCCTTGTCGGTGACGCGTCCTTCGCCGACGGCGATGACGGTGCCCTCCTGCGGCTTTTCCTTCGCCGTGTCGGGGATGACCAGGCCGGAGGCGGTCGTCGTCTCGGCCTCGTTGGCCTGGACGAGGATCTTGTCCTCGAGCGGCTTGATGTTCACGCTCGCCACGTTGAGCCCTCCACTTTCAGGGGATGTCGTCCGCAACTGTTGTTCCGGACCATCGGTATCAGGTTTTGGTGCTGACCCTGTCGCATAGCCCCGTCGTCGCGGGTGCCGGGACCCCTGCTCAGAAGTCAAAACTGCTTGGCACAAGCACAGTGCGCCGGACGGAAGAACCGCCCGTACGCGTTCAGCAGTGCCGACTAGCACTCTATACATGAGAGTGCCAGCGCTCAAGGCCGGGATGTGCCAATTTCAGATTGCGCGGCCTTCCCGCATTCGCTCGCGCGAGCGCTCCGACAGACACGCGTGGTCGCCGACACGCCCAACGCACGCCCGGAGGGGTTTTCATCGGATCGGGAAAACTGTAACGTTCGGATAACGGATTGTGACAGTATTGACGACGGTCGCTGTCCGACCGCTGTGTTCGTCACGAACCAGTGCCGTCGGAGACCAGGGGTTGTCACAGAACGTACGTCGCTACAGCGCTCGGCGTCACCGAATACCTCAGCGTGATCCGAAGTTCCGGCGTCATCGAACACCCTGCGTCACAGAAGAACCAGCGTCACCCGAAGTACCCGCGCCACAGAGCTGCATCAGAGAGCTAGCCACACGTGATCCATCGCCGGTCCCCGCGACCTATCCGGACTACGGGACCGCACCGGTTCCGCAATCCGAATCGTTCGTCGAGTACCCGGCGACCGGCAGTCCATTCGAGATGGTCGGCGACACAGCGCGCTCGCAAGGGGCGAGTGCTCGTGCCGCACAGGATCATCCGCTCGAAGGGAGGTGAATGAACATGCGAACATCCCTCGGTATCTCGGCCGGGTCCGAGGTCGTGTGCTCGGCGCTGGTCGCCACCGCGTCGAACGGCGCGCAGAGCTTCGACTACCGCGTCGTCTCCGCCGACGCGGCCCACTCCGACCTCGGTGACCTCGTCGCGTCCTCGATCGAGCTGATGACCACCCAGCTGCCGACCACGCAGCTGCACGACGTCGGTTATCCCGTCGGCGCGCGCTTCGCGGG
>NZ_LT985361.1:1516830-1523677 GCF_900269665.1 Nocardia suismassiliense | reverse complement strand
CCGCCGACCAGTCGCCCGCCCACCAGCGTCGCCGTCGCGTACCGCAGCAAGGAGCAGGCGCAGGCGATCCGCTCGGCCACCGGCAAGCAGCGGGAACTGCGGCTGGTCCCGGAGGGCACCGCGGCGCTGACCTACCTGCGCCACACCGGCCTGCTCGACCGCTACGACACCGTCGCCATCGTCGACCTCGGCGCGACCGGCCTCACCGTGACCGTCGCCGACCAGGCCGACGGCACCGTGCTCCGATCCGAGCGCACCATCGCGATCAGCGGCAACGCCATCGACGACCTCATCTACCACCACCTGGTCGATCTGCACTACGCCCGGCGCGGCACCCGCCCCAACCGCGGCATGCTGACCAACCGCGGCCGCGCGGCCAAGGAACACCTGTCCATCGCGCCCGCCGTCACCATCGACCACGTCGCAGGCCGGCCGCTCAAGCTGACCAGGGCCGACTTCGAGGAACTGATCTCCGACCTGCTGCGCGAGAGCGCCGTATTCGCAGCGGCGGTGTTCGCGCGGGCGCCCAAGTTCCCGCAGGCGGTCACGGTGATCGGCGGCGGAGCCAACATTCCCGCCGTCGTCGACACGCTCGGCGACCAACTCGACGTGCCGGTGTTCACCGTCGAGGATCCCGACGCCGTGATCGCGAAAGGCGCCGCGCTGGTTGCCGATTCGGTGCAGCCGTCGGTGTTCCCGGTGGCCGCGCTCGGCGCCGACGCGCCGGTCGGCACGTTCACCAAAGTGGTCGGCACCCTGGCGGGCGCGATCGTGGTGGTCGGGCTGATCATCGGCTACGGCGTGAAAACCTTCGCCCCCACCTCGGACGACGAGGTCTCCCCGGCAGGCACCACGAGCAGCGTGTCGCAGCTACCGCCGGCACCGGGCAACGGCGTGCCGCCCACCGGGGCGGGCACCTCGACCAGCGGGCGCAATCAGGAGAGCACCAATCGTGCGCCCGGCGGCAACCTTCCGTCGATCACGCAGGATCGCGGTCAGCCGTCGAACACCCCGACACCGGCCCCCATCAGCCCGCCGACCCAGCCCACGCTGCGCCCGGATCCCAACCTCCCGGTCATCCCGTTCCCCGAGCTGCTCGGACCGCTGTTCGGCAATTCCCTCGGCCCCCAGGCGGGTTCGTCCGACCAGGACAAGAACAAGCCCGGCACCCAGACACCCACCGCACCGAAGTCCGCGCCGACGCAGGCCCCGGCGCAGTCCCACCTGCCGGTGCTGCCACGACAGAATTCGGGTTCAGTGCGTCCCGGTGGGACGAATCCGGGACCGTCCGGCGAGACCGACTGATCCGCTCCCTCCAGGGCGCAGAGACCGCCTCTGGATTGCCCGGCCTACACCCTTTTCGAGGGCACAGAAGGCGGTTGGGCGGTTCAGCTGACGCGGCTGATGGAGACGGGAAGACCGGGGTCGGTGGCGACCGTCAGCGCGGACGGTTTTGCGCCGCCTGCGATTACGTGGGCGCCCAGTGCGGCGATCATTACCCCGTTGTCCGTGCACAAACGCGGCTTGGGCACGCGCAGCGTCAAACCGGCGGCCGCGCAACGCTCCTCGGCCATCGACCGGATACGCGAGTTGGCGGTGGCGCCGCCGCCGAGCACCAGCGTGTCCACGCCGACGTCCTGCGCCGCGCGCACCGCCTTCATGGTGAGCACGTCGGCGACCGCCTCCTGGAACGACGCCGCGATGTCCGGGATCGGCAGGTCCTCGGCGGTCAGCCCGCTGCGCTGCGCGGACTCGACATACCGGGCGACAGCGGTCTTCAAGCCGGAGAACGAGAAGTCGTAGCGCGCGTCGCGCGGACCGGTCATGCCGCGCGGGAAGGCGATCGCCCGCGAATTGCCCTTGGCCGCAGCGGCATCCAGCGCGGGACCACCGGGGAAACCGAGTCCGAGCAGCCGCGCCACCTTGTCGAACGCCTCGCCCGCCGCGTCGTCGACGGTGCTGCCGAGCTCGACGATCGGCTCGGCCAGATCGGTGACGTGCAGCAGATGGGTGTGCCCGCCGGACACGAGCAGCGCCACGCACGGCGGCATCGGACCGTGCTCCAGCGTGTCCACCGCGACATGCCCGCCGAGATGATTCAGCGCGTAGAACGGCACATCCCACGCCGCCGCATAGGCTTTGGCAGCCGCGACACCGACCAGCAGCGCGCCGGCCAGGCCGGGGCCGATGGTCACGCACAGTGCGTCGGGCTTGGCGATCCCCGCTGTGGCGAGCGCCCGGCGCATGGCGGGCACGATCGCCTCCAGGTGCGCGCGCGACGCGATCTCGGGCACCACACCGCCGAAGCGCGCGTGCTGGTCCACGCTGGAGGCGACCTCGTCGGCGAGCAGCTCACAGGAACCGTCGTCGTGCCTGCGCACGATGCCGACTCCGGTTTCGTCGCAGGAACTTTCGATGCCCATGATGATCACGAGAGGACCTCGTCCGGGAGAGGAAGCGCGCTGAGCGCGGGCCTGCGCATGGTGTAGGCGTCGGCGCCGCTGGGATGGTAGTAGTTCTTGCGCAAGCCGATGATGTGGAAGCCGTGCTTGGCGTACAGCGCGATTGCAGGCGTGTTGTCGGTGCGTACCTCGAGGAACACCGGCCCGCCGCGCTTGCCCGCCTCGGCGAGCAGCGCCTCGAGCAGCAACGTGCCGATGCCCGCGCGCAGACAGGTCGGGTCGACACCGATGGTGTGTACCTCGGCCTCGGGGTGTTCGTCATCACCGAGCAGCGCGACACCGGCGTAGCCGACCATTCGCCCGTCCCCGTCGCGGGCGGTGATGTAGCGATTGTGCGGTGCGGCCAGTTCCGACTGGAACGCCACCGCGTGCCAGGGATCGTCCTCGGGAAACAGCAGCTGCTCGAGTTCGACGCAGCGCTCGATGTCCGCGGCGACCATCGGCTCGATTCGGATGCTCACCGGGTCACGCTCCCGTCCGGTCGAGCGCGCGGTAGCTCTTCTCGACGGCATCGGGCCTGCGCAGGTACAGCGGAACCAGTGCCGCGGGCACCGCGAGCGCGAGCAGGTCGGCCGCGGCGGCCTGCACCAGCCCGGCGGGCGAGGGCGTCTCCACCGGGAGCACGGGTAGGTCGAAGAAGTCGACATGCGAGGCGGATCCGGCGACCACCGTGGCCTGTGCCATATCCACGTCGCTCGGCTTGGCGACGTCCGGCCCCGCGACGCGCACTCCGTCGCGGTAGCGCGCCCAGTACACCTCGCGGCGGCGCGCGTCGGTGACCACCAGCAGCTCGCTGCCCGGTGTGAGGTCGGACACCGCGTCGGCGGCGATCGCGTCGAGACTGCACACGCCGTACACCGGAAGTCCCAGCGCGTCACCGAAGGCCGCGGCCGTCGCCATGCCGACGCGCAAACCGGTGAACGGACCGGGGCCGATACCGACCACGATCGCGTCGATGTCAGCCCTGGAACGGTCTGCCTCGGTGAGACATTCGAGGATCTGCGGGGTCAGCACCTCGGCATGCGCGCGGGGGTCGACGCGGACGCGGGAGGCGAGCGTGCGCGCCTTCGCCGGGACGGCGGCGCCCGGTGCGGCCTGCTCCAGTTCCACCAATCCCGCTGTCACGGCGGGTGTCGCGGTGTCGACACTTAATACCAGCATGATTGACCCAACGATACCGGTTGGTAGCTGCCGTCGGTGCGGAGCTACCTGGTAGTTAATCGACCCATTCCCATTCGGCGGTGCGCACGTCCGAATCCGGTTCGCGCGAGAGCAGCACCCGCAGGTGCCGGTCGGTCAGGTGTTCCACGACCCCGCGACCCCACTCCACCACGACCACCGCTTGATGCAGATCGGTGTCGAGGTCGAGGGCGTCCAGCTCGTCCAGGTCGCCGCCGAGCCGATAGGCGTCCACGTGCACCAGCGGCACCGCGCCGTCGCGCTCGCCGGCCCGGTGCTGGCGGGCGATGATGAAGGTCGGTGAGCTGACCCGGCCCTGCACGCCGAGGCCCGCGGCGATGCCCCGGGTGAGCGCGGTCTTGCCCGCGCCGAGCGGGCCGTCCAGCACCACCAGGTCCCCTGCGCCGAGGCCGGCGGCGAGCTCGCGGCCGAGCGCCTCGGTATCGGCGACGGTGGGCAGGATCCGCTGCTGCCGATCAGCCACTTGTCACCTCCGAGACGCTGTCCTGCGTCGACTCGATCGCACCCGCGCGCACGAGCAATCGATCGAGCGCGTCGTTGACGATATCCGGGAACTGCAGGTGCGGCATGTGCGCCGCGTCGTCGAAGCGGATCAGTTCACGGTTCGGCAGCTGGCGGGCCAGCGCCAGCGAGTTGCGGAACGGGATCACCAGGTCGTGCACGCCGCCGAGCACCAGCACCGGCAGCGGCGCGATGGTGGGCAGCGCGGCCGATTCGTCGTGCAGCTCGATGGCTTTCAAGAATTTCACCACGGTCTCGACCGGCGTCCGGTCGATCATCATGGTGGTGAACCGGGACAGCGTGGGACTCACCGGGCCGTGGAACGAGCTGACGTGCAAGATCGGCGAGATCACGTGGCGCGCAGTGGTTCGCCCCGCCTGGGCCAGCGCCGGTGCGGCGAGCACGGCCATCCGCACCCGGTCCATCGCGGGATTGCTCAGCAACTGCGTAATGCCCGTCTCGGTGACCTCGGCGGCCGCCGTGCAGAACAGCGCGACCCCGATCACCCGCTCCGCGAACAACTCCGGGAACTGTGCGGCGGCGGCGAGCACCGCCATGCCACCCAGCGAATGACCGACCAGCACCACCCGGCCGGTCGGCGCGCTCGCCCTGATCACCGCGGCGAGATCACGGCCGAGCTGGGCCACGGTGCAGCTGTCGGTCTTCGGCGTGCCCGAGCGGCCGTGCCCGCGCAGGTCGAACAGCACGATCCGCGCGCTTGCGCCCCAGCGCTTTTCGAGGTCGCGGCGCTGAAAGTGGAAGGACTCCATGGTGTTGCAGAAGCCGTGCACGAAGATCACGGTGACCGGCGCGTCGGCGGGCCCGCATTCGCGGGTGGCCAGGCGCACACCGTCCTCGGTGAGCACCGCGCCGGACCGGTCCTCGTCGATGAGATCGAAGTTCTCGTCGCGATATTCGTCGCGGCGAGCGGGCCAGAGCACCCGCGAGCCCATCCGGCGCAAAGCGTGCGCACCGGCCAGCGCGCCGACCACGCCCGCGGTGGCGAGGCCGCCGCGGACCGCGGTGATCCGGCGGCGGCGCTTCATCGGCCACCGCCTACATAGCGGCGGACCGCTCTGCCGCGCGGCGAGCAGACCACCTCGTAGTTGATCGTGTCGAGCCGGGTCGCCCAGTCCTCGGCGCGCGGTTCGTCCTGGCCGCCGCCGAACAGGACAGCCACGTCACCCTCGCGCACGTTCGCGGCGTTATCGCCGAGGTCGACGAGGAACTGGTCCATACAGACCCGGCCGACGTTCGGATGCCGGGCACCGCCGAGCCACACCTCGAATCGTCCACTCAGCGGCCGGAATACGCCGTCGGCATAACCCGCGGGGATCAGTGCGACCGTGGTGTCGCGCGGGGCGATCCAGGTGTGCCCGTAGGAGACACCCTCACCCGCCGCGACACGCTTGACCTGGACGACATGCGCCTGGAAGGTCATCGCCGGGCGCAGCCCGAAGTCACCGAGCTCCGGCACCGGGGACAGTCCGTAGACAGCGATGCCCGGGCGGACCATGTCGAAAGCGAGGTCCGGGCGGGTCAGCGTGGCGGGCGAGTTGGCCAGGTGCACCAGTTCCGGTTCCAGGCCGTGTTCCTTCGCGGCGGCGATGGCCTCCAGGAAGCGGTCGCGCTGCAGATTGTTGGTCGGGTGCTCGGGTTCGTCGCCACGCGAGAGGTGGGAGAAGATCGCGCGGAAACGCACCGCCTGCTCGTCGACCAGCGCCCGCAGCTCCGCCAGCGCCTTCGGGTACTCCTCCGTCGACAGGCCGTTGCGGTTGAGGCCGGTGTCCACCTTGAGGGTGACCGTCGCGGTGCGGCCCGTGTGCCGGGCCGCCGCTTCCACCGCGTGCAACTGCGAGAGCGAGGAGACGCCGATCTCGATGTCGGCGGTGATCGCGGCGGCAAAGTCGGCACTGGAATCGTTGAGCCAGCTCAAGATCGGCGCGGTGATCCCGCCCTGGCGCAGCAGCAACGCCTCATCGATCGTCGTGACCCCGAGCTGGGCGGCACCCGCGGCGAGCGCAGCCTTGCCGACCTCGACGGCGCCGTGGTTGTAGCCGTCCGCCTTGACGACCGCCATGACGGCGGCGTCGCCCGCGTGGTCGCGCAGGATGCGCACGTTATGGGCAATGGCATCCAGATCGACGACCGTCTCCACTTGCGCCTGCATGCCTGTTCCGCCTCTCCGGATATTCAAGCCGGACTCAGGTGCCACGATCGTGGCGCCGGCGCCCAGCGGTGAGATGGTGGGCGAGGTCAGCCCGTACCCGACGAGTTACCCATGTGCCTTCGATATCAGTTGTCCCGATGTGTTCGGTGGAAGTCTATTCGCGTGGCCACGCCTGGTTGTGGCGAGTGGTCGCGGCCGTGTCCTGCGGCACAGGCGGACCCGCTGGACTATTACGGCGGGAGATGCGACCTCCAGCTGCGCGGATCATGTCGAATTCGCCTTGGTGACGGGCTCGAACTCGCTGCCGAAGGTGCTGCTCCGCTGCGTCAGAGTTCGGGTCGGGCGAGTGCGCGCAGGGTGCGGACCGTCCCTTTTACACAACTGACGCAGCCGCCGGACGCGTAGGGGGAGAGCTCGGGGGGGGCCGAGGTGGTTAAAAAAAAGAGGGGGGGGGGGGAGGTGGGGGGGGGAGGGGTGGGGAGGTGAGTAGCTGTGGTGGAGAGGGGGAGGGTGG
>NZ_LT985361.1:783360-1516819 GCF_900269665.1 Nocardia suismassiliense | reverse complement strand
CGAGGTTGGCGGCGGGGGAGTGGGCCCGGGCGGCGGAGGCGGCGGCCCAGGCGGGGGTGTGGCCTGCGGCGAGTAAGGCGCCGATGATGCCGGAGAGGACGTCGCCCGCGCCGGCGGTGGCGGCCCAAGACGCTCCTGCCTCGTTGACCAGGACGGGGGCGCCGGGGGTGGCGACGAGGGTGGCTCGGCCCTTCAGCAGGACGGTGAGCTGCCAGTCCTCGGCGAGTGCGCGCGCCGCGGCCACTCGGTCCGCACCGATCTCCGCGCCGGTCAGCCGGGCGAATTCGCCTGCGTGCGGGGTCAATACGGTCGGGGCCGAGCGGCCGCGTACCAACTCGGGTTCGGACGCGAGCATGGTGAGCCCGTCGGCGTCCACCACGACGGGCAGGTCGGTGGCGAGGATTTCGGTGAGCCGTTTGCGGGCGTCGGCGTCGGTGCCCGCGCCCGGACCGAATACCCAGGCCTGGACCCGGCCGACCTCCGAGACATGCTGGGTGGCAATGACTTCCGGGAACTCGGCGAGCACGTCGGCGCTGCCGGTTCCGGCGTAGCGGACCATGCCCGAGGTCGCCAGCACCGCGGCACCGGTGCACAACACCGCGGCACCCGGATAGTCGGCGCTGCCCGCGCAGACGCCGGTGACGCCCTGGGTGTACTTGTCGTCGTGCTCGTCCGGCACCGGCCAGCTCGCACCGATCGACGCGGGCTCCAGCGCCGCCAGCTTCGGCTCCGGCAGCTGTAAACCGATGGGCACCAGCTCGATTCGCCCGCAGTGCGGCGCGGCGAGCACGTGCACCGGCTTGTACGCGCCGAACGCGACGGTGACAGCAGCGCGGACGGCCGGGCCGGTGATCGCTCCGGTATCCGGATCCACCCCACTGGGCAAATCCGCGGCAACGATCGGGACCTCCAGTGCGGCAACGAGTTCCGCCGCGTCCGGGCGCAATGCACCACGACCGGAGATGCCGACGATGCCGTCGATCACCAAGTCGGGCGCGCCGACCTCGTCACGCACCCGACCGCCTGCCTTACGCAGCGCCGCAAGACCTTTCGCATGGGCGCGGGCCGGGTTCAGCAGCACCGCGGTCACCGCGACCCCGCGACGGCGCAGCATCGATCCAGCCCACAACGCGTCGCCGCCGTTGTCGCCGGAGCCGACGAGCAGGGTCACCGAGCGTCCGGCGACCCCGCCGGTGCGCGCCCGCAGCTCGCCCGCGACGACGGTGGCCAGGCCGTGGGCCGCGCGCTGCATGGGGACACCGTCCGGCACCCGGGTGAACAGCTCGGCCTCGGCCGCGCGCACTTCGTCGGCGGTGAAATAGCCCCGCTGCGTGGACATGGTCGATCCTCCACTGGGTTGTTCGGCACTGCTTGTCGATCACCGCGGGCGTGCCGAGGCGCCGAGAGCGCCGCGCAGGCCCGCAACTCCAGCAGACTACGCTTGGCCATCATGTCTATGGTCAAGCGCCGTGCCAGGTCAACGCAGGTAGTCACCGGATGCGCGCTGGTAGCGGCGCTGCTGGTAGCCGGGTGCGGTGGCGGCGACACGGATTCCGCCGCGACCACCACGAAGCGGTCAGCGCAGTCGACGACCTCGGCCACGACGCCGCCGGGCGATACGAAACCCGCCGCCGTCACGATCGCGGTCGATGACATGAAGTTCGCCCCCGCCGAGATCACCGTCAAAACCGGCGACACCGTCACCTGGCGTTTCGCCGACAAGGCCCCGCACACCGTGCAAGGCATCGGCGACAAGGCCATGGGTCTCAACAGCCCCATCATCGACAAGGGCGACTGGAGCTACACCTTCACCGTCCCCGGCACCTACCGCTACCTCTGCTCGCTGCATCCCGAAATGCGCGGCACCATCACCGTGCAGTAGTCAGACGGGGCGGTACTGACGAGTGCGCGGACTGCGCGCCGAGCTGGTGTTGAGGGCTTCGACGGCCGCCACCAGCGGTGCCAGCTCGGGATCGGCGGCGGCTTGGCCGAGGGCGCTCGCGAGCGCGGCGTCGTGCGTGGGCCTGGCCTGTTCCAGCAGCGTCAGCCCCGGCGGGGTGACATCGGTGTAGATGCCGCGGCGGTCGTCGGGGCACAGGTAGCGCTGCAGCAACCCGCGGTCCTCCAGCCGGGTGACCAGGCGGGTCGTCGCGCTCTGACTCAGCACGACCGCCTCGGCGACCTGGTTCATCCGTAGGTGACCGCCCGGCCCGTCGTGCTGTCGGCTGAGCACGACCAGCAGCGAGTACTCGCGGACGCTCAGATCGTGGCCCGCCTGTAGCGCCCGTTCGATGTGCGCCTCGATCCGATCGTGCAGCAGCGAGAGTGCGTACCAGCCATCGGCCAGGCCGGTCAGGGCGGCATCCGCGGTCATTGCGTTCCTTCCGCGTAGGGATTGTCCCTCCAGAGTAGATGACTATCGCGATAGCCCGCGCTTGCAATTATCACGCGTCTGCAATTATTGTTGACGCCCGTAAGGCTCAGGCGCAACTTATCGTGGAGGCTCCCCGCTCATGCCGCTCGCACTGCTCGCCCTGACACTCGGGGCATTCGGAATCGGCACCACCGAGTTCGTCGTCGTGGGACTGCTCCCCGACATCGCCGACACCTACGCGGTGTCCATCCCCACCGCCGGGATGCTGGTCACCGGGTATGCGCTCGGCGTCGTGGTCGGCGCGCCGCTGATGACCGGGCTCGGCACGCGGGTCTCCCGCAAGCGCATGCTGCTCGGCATGCTGCTGCTCCTGGTGGCCGGCAATGTATTGTCCGCCGTCGCACCAACTTTCGGACTGATGCTGACCGGCCGCATCGTGGCCTCGCTGGCGCACGGGGCGTTCTTCGGCATCGGCGCTGTCGTCGCGGGCACCGTGGTGCGGCCGGATCGGCGCGCCGGTGCGATCGCAATCATGTTCACCGGACTCACCGTCGCCACCATGGTCGGCGTGCCGTTCGGCACCCTGCTCGGCCAGCACTTCGGCTGGCGGCTCACCTTCCTCATCGTCGCGCTGGTCGGGCTGATCGGCTTGGTCGGCGTCGCGCTGCTGGTGCCCGAACAGCCCGCGCCCCAGGACGCCAGGCTGCGCACCGAACTCGCCGTCTTCCGCAACCCGCAGGTGCTGCTCGCGATGGCGATGACCGTGCTCGGCTTCGGCGGTGTCTTCGCCGCGATCACCTACCTCGCGCCGATGATGACCGAGGTCACCGGTTTCGCGGACAGCTCGGTCACCTGGCTGCTGGTGCTGTTCGGGCTCGGCTTCTTCGCGGGCAACCTGATCGGCGGCAAGTTCGCCGACCGGCACCTGATGCCGATGCTCTACCTGTCCCTCGGCGGCCTGGCCGTGGTGCTCGCGCTGTTCAGCCTCACCGCGCACAACAAGATCGCCGCTTCGGTCACCGTCGTGCTGATCGGCGCACTCGGTTTCGCCACCGTCCCGCCGCTGCAGAAGCGCGTGCTCGATCAGGCCTCCGGCGCACCGACTTTGGCCTCGGCGGTCAATATCGGCGCCTTCAATCTCGGCAATGCCATCGCCGCCTGGCTCGGCGGACTGGTCATCGCCGCGGGTTTCGGCTACACCGCCCCCAATTGGGTCGGCGTCGCCCTGGTGCTCATTGCCCTCGCCCTAGCCGTCTGGTCCGGTGCCTTGGAGCGCCGCTCGCTCACCCGATCCGCCTCGGCCCCAGCAAAACCCCTCGTAGCCGCCCACCCCTGACGCTCGCGCACCCGGCGGCACACAACGTGGCCGGGTGCGGCGTTCGACGGAAGCCTTCTCGCGCCTTGCCGCAGCCATGTACTACACGCGAGGCGCGACGCACCCACCAGCCGGCGCCGAACTGATAAGCACCGAGCGGTTCTCGCGTTGGGCCGCAGACTTGCCCCGCTCGGCGGCAACCACAGACGGGTACCCCGAACGCGAAACACCCCGAACCGCTGGAGGTTCGGGGTGTTTCGGCGAACGGACTATTCGACGGTGACGGACTTGGCCAGGTTGCGGGGCTTATCCACGTCGTAACCGCGCGCCTGGGCTACCTCGGCGGCGAAGATCTGCAACGGCACCGTCGAGAGCAACGGCTGGAACAGCGTTGGCGCCGAGGGGATCTCGATGAGATCGTCGGCGAACGGACGGACCGTATCGTCGCCCTCCTCGGCGATCACGATCGTGCGCGCGCCGCGCGCCTGGATCTCCCGAATATTGCTGAGCAACTTGGAGTGCAGCACCGCGCGGCCCTTGGGCGAGGGCATCACCACGATCACCGGCAGCCCCTCCTCGATCAGCGCGATCGGGCCGTGCTTGAGCTCGCCCGCCGCGAAACCCTCGGCGTGCATGTACGCCAGCTCCTTGAGCTTGAGCGCACCCTCCAGCGCCACCGGGTACCCGACGTGGCGGCCGAGGAACAGCACCGTCGACACGTGCGCCAGTTCGCGCGCGATCGCCCGCACCTGCGGCGCGGTCTCCAGCACCCGGGCCACCAGCTTCGGCATCGCTTCGAGTTCGGCGAACTCGCGGGCCACCTCGTCCGGGTACTTGGTGCCGCGCGCCTGCGCCAAGGCCAGACCGACCAGGTAATTCGCGGTCACCTGCGCCAGGAACGCCTTGGTGGAGGCGACACCGATCTCCGGCCCCGCCCGGGTGTAGAGCACCGCGTCGGACTCGCGCGGAATCTGCGCGCCGTTGGTATTGCAGATAGCCAACACGCGCGCCTTCTGCTCCTTGGCGTGCCGCACCGCCTCGAGCGTGTCGGCCGTCTCGCCCGACTGCGACACCGCCACCACCAGCGTCGAACGATCCAAAACGGGGTCGCGGTAACGGAATTCGCTGGCCAGCTCCACCTCGACGGGCAGCCTGGTCCAGTGTTCGATCGCGTACTTGGCCAGCAGCCCGGAGTGGTAGGCGCTGCCACAGGCGACCACGAAGACCTTGTCGAAGTCGCGCAGCTCCTGATCCGCGAGGCGCTGCTCGTCCAGCACGATCCGGCCGCCGCCCTCCTGATCGTGGGTGAAATGCCCGATCAGGGTGTCCGCGACCGCGGCGGGCTGCTCCTCGATCTCCTTGAGCATGAAGTAGTCGTGGCCACCCTTCTCGGCGGCGGCCAGATCCCAGTCGATGGTGAAGGGGCGGGTGCGCGCTGTCGCGTCGTCGCCCGCGAAGTCGGTGACCGTGTAGCTGTCCGCGGTGATCACCACGGCCTGGTCCTGCCCGAGCTCGACCGCCTCGCGGGTGTGCTCGATGAACGCCGTGACATCGGAGGCGATGAACATCTCGCCCCGGCCGACGCCGACCACCAGCGGGGTCGACCGGCGCGCCGCGAAGATCAGATCGGGGTGATCGGCATGGGTGAAGACGAGCGTGAACGCGCCTTCCAACCGGCGCACCACCGCGAGCGCGCTGGCCGCGAAGTCGCCTGCCGTCGGTCCTTCCGCATAAGCCCTCGCCACCAGGTGCACGGCGACCTCGGTGTCGGTGTCGCTGCGCAGCTCGACGCCCGCTTCCTCCAGCTCGCGGCGCAGCGGGGCGAAGTTCTCGATGATCCCGTTGTGCACCACGGCGACCTTGCCGCTGTCATCGCGGTGCGGGTGCGCATTGCGGTCGGTCGGCGCGCCGTGTGTTGCCCAGCGCGTATGCCCCATTCCGGTGGTGCCCGCGAACCGCGCCACCCCGATTTCGGCGAGTTCGGCCTCCAGATTGGCCAGCTTGCCTGCCTTGCGTTCCACTGCCAACGCGCCCGCGCCGTCGACGATCGCCACACCCGCGGAGTCGTAGCCGCGATATTCCATGCGGCGCAACGCGTCAACGACTACGCCGAGCGCGTCCCGGTATCCGACGTACCCCACGATTCCGCACATGGCTCACCAGAGTACTTATCGGATAACGTTCTCGTCGTGTCGGCGTCTGTGAAATCGCTCCTGAGCACCCTGACCAGCCGCGGCCCCCATCGGGTGCTGCGCGGCAATCTGGCGATCGCCGGGCAGCCGGGGGTGGTGTTCACGCCCGAATCCGGGCTCAACCTGCCCGCCGTCGCGTTCGGGCACGGCTGGCTGACCGGCGCCGCCAACTACCGTGCGCTACTCGAGCATCTCGCGTCCTGGGGTTTCGTCGCCGCCGCGCCCGATACCGAACGCGGCCCGATCCCGTCACACCTGGGCCTGGCCACCGATCTGCTCACCACCCTGGACATCTGCACCGGCGTGCGGCTCGGTGACGGCTCGATCAGCGTGCACCCCGACCGGCTCGCGCTGGTCGGGCACGGCATGGGCGCCGGAGCCGCCGTCATCGCCGCTACCCAGCGGGAGGTCGCCGCGGTCGCAGCTCTGTTCCCCGCGCCGACCGCGCCGTCCGCGGAGAACCTCGCACCCGACCTCGACACGCCCGCGCTGATTCTCGCCGGTGCCACCGATCTCGCCTCGGTCAGCTCCAACGCCATCCCACTCGCCACCGCATGGGGCGGCCCGTCGGTGTTCCGGGCGATCGACGGCGCCTCACACAACGGCATCATCGAGGGTCGCCGCGTGCTGGCCGCCGTCGGCGCGGGCAAACACGAATCCAAAACCGCCCGCACCACCCGAGCCCTGCTCGCGGGCTACCTGCTCGCCACCGTCGCCGACGACAAGACCTATCGCCCCTTCGCCGACCCGGAGGCGGAGATCCCGCACACGGTGGTCGTTGATCCGGAAGCCGAGGACGAGACCAAGCCGCCCAAGTTGAAGGTCGGCCAGCTCGCAAGCCTGCTCCGCCGCTAGCGCAAGCACCCCTTCGGCAGCTCGGCAGCTCGGCAGCTCGGCAGCTCGGCAGCTCGGCAGCTCGGCAGCTCGGCAGCTCGGCAGCTCGGCAGCTCGGCAGCTCGGCAGCTCGGCAGCTCGGCAGCTCGGCAGCTCGGCAGCTCGGCAGCTCGGCAGCTCGGCAGCTCGGCAGCTCGGCAGCTCGGAGCACTATGCCGTCGGCTGGGCGGTTAGATCAACCAGGTTTCGCGCTGGTAGAACGCGGCCTCTTCGTCTTCCTGGTCGACGGGGAGCACATCGCGGTTGGCTTTGCGGGCGGCGATGGAGCGGGCGACGGCTTCGCGTTGTTCGCGGGCCTCGGTTTCCTGGCGTTCTTTTTCTTCGGCCTCGGCGCGTGCCTTGTCCAGCTCGTCCGAGTGCGCTGCCCAGAACTCGCGCAGGTCGGCGGCGGACTTATCGGCGAGTTCCCGGCTGGTGTCCGCGGTCCGGCGGTTGATCTCGTCGAGTTCGTCCAGCAGCTGTGCCGAGCGGCGGCGGCATTGCTCGGCGACGCGCTCGATCTCCTCGGCATAACTCACGATGTCGATTCTCCCCGATCCGCAGGTGGACATCAGCTCACGGCTCCGCACCGCGCTCGACGCGACCACTATCCGAGCGCACCAGGCTGACCGAGCGCTCGCTCACTTCCTGACTCGACCGCACCTCAGGCCTCCGGCTCCCCACTGCGCGATGGTGTACTCACAGCGGACCCGCTTCGGCCAGGTCACCCATCGGGCCCGCCTCGGCCAACTCGGCGCCGCTGTCGAAGGGCGCCTCCGCATTCTGTTCGCCCGGCATGCGTTTGGGTGTGTGCTCGCCGTCTTCCTCGCGCCGCATGGGCGGGGCACCGGGGCGGCCGCCGGGTTGGCCGGTGTTCTCCTCGGCGGCGTTGGGCTGCTCGACCGACTTCTTCTGCTCCGGTGCGGCCGGGGCGGGGTCGGCGGGCGACGACCTGTCCGCGGGCGGCGCGGCGGGGCTCGAGTCGCTGGGTGACTTACCCGCGGGCGGCACCGAGTCGGTGGATGACGGCTTCTCTGCCGAGGGCGCGGACGGGGTGGGATCGGTGGACGACGGTTTGTCCGCAGGCGAACCATCTTTCGGCTCGCTCATCTCGAGGATCGGCATCCCGTGCTCGTCGAGCCGCAGACTGAACTCCTGCGTCTTCCCGTCGGCTTCGGACATCATCAACGTCAGCTGGCCGTCCGGCCCCATCTCGAACTTCAGATGCTTACCCGCAACATCGAATTCGGCGGCGGGCTTACCGTCCGGCTTACCGTCGTGATCCCGGTCCGCCTGGTTCGGATCGATGACGTCCTCAACCATCTGCACCGCGCCGTCGACGCCGTCCTTGATGATCCCGGTCAGTGAGCTGATCCCCGCATCGACCAGGCTACTGATCCCGGATGCCAACGGCGACAACTGATTCGCCACCTGACTGAGTGCCGGTAGACCCTCCAACGACGAGGTGTTCGGCACCTGCACGGTCGGCGCAGTCGGTGTCGACGGCACGCTGGGTGCCGCCGGAGTGCCCGGGTTCGACGGCGAAGCCGGCGTCGACGGCGACTCGCCTGTCGACGGCGAAGCAGGCGTGCTCGGTACCGACGGCGCAGCGGGAGACGAAGGCGTGCTCGGCGACGGCGACGCAGGCGTACTCGGCGCAACCGAGACAGGTGTCGCCGGCGTGCCCGCCGGAACGGTTGGCGCCGTGGGATTTCCGGGCTGGGTGGGCAACACGGTGTCCTTCGGCGTGCCCTCACTCTTCGGCTGCTCCGGCACCGGCATCCCCGCCGGACGCGGATAAGCCGTGTCGGGCACCTGATTCAGCGCACCGATGAGCGGTTGATAGACGTTCTCGACCCCTTGATCGGTCAGGTCGCAAACATCGGTGAACTTGCGCACTTTGGCCGTGTAATCAGGCTGGAACACCTTATCGAGCCAGTCGCGACACCGCTGCTGGATCCGGTCCCGATAGTCGGTGCCCGGAATCAACAGCACGATGTCTTGCGCGACGTTGCCCTCGGCGAGTTCCGGGAAGATCCGCCACAGCTTGCTGAGCAGACTGTTCTGGGTGATGTTGCTGAACGAGATCGACGTGCCCGAGATGATGTCGTCGACGTCTTCCGGGGTCTTCCCGTCGATCTTCACCGACTCGCCGTGCTCCAGAATGTGCGCCACGACATCGGCTTTGATCTTCACCGCACTGCGCAAGGCGGCGATCGATCCGGCCAGTGCCCGCCAGGCCGTCCCGGCCGTCTTCCAGTCGGCGTCGGCCCGCCCGACCTGCTGATTCAGCATGTCGATCGCGGCATCGGCGGCCTGCCCCTGCCACAGCGACGGCAGCGCCTGCGCGGAAACGCGCTGGCTGTCCACCTGCACCCCGGCCTCCTGCAGCACCTCCTGCAGCCTGGCCGAGGCGTTGTACAGCTTGTCCTCGTTCAGCCCGTTCTGCTCGTAGAAGCGCTCGTGCAACTGCGCATAACTGGCGAGGTCGGCGGGTGGATCACCGAAGGCGCGGCGGTAGCGCGGCTCGAATTGTTCGAAGTACACAAGACTTCGTGAGCCGATGTCGAGGTACTCCTTGATCGGCGCGTGCGCGGGCACGGTGAAAACCACGGCTACTCCCCTGCCGTCGCGGTGCGGGCGTCCCGGAGCTCAGGGCTGGATGTCATTGCCGGCCTTCGCGATGTCACCTGCGGTCTCCTGCACGGTGTCCGAGTACCGCACGACCGAGGCGCCGAGCGCGTCCGCCGTGGTGATAGTCGCTTCGGCCCAGCTCCGCATCCATTGGCCGATGCGCTCGAAGCCCTGCTGGATCTGTTTGCCGTGCTCGGCGTAGTGCGCGCCGGCGTCGCCGGGCCCGAACGCGTTGTCGGTCACGTCTTTCGATCGCTGCGCCACGACCTGACCGGATATCCGTAGATCGGCGGCGAGCCGTCCCAACTCCCCCGTCTGGACCCCGACCATGCCGCTCGGATCGCCGGTCATCTACGCCCCTCCGTGTTCGCCGAGTGCCGCCATACTTCCTTCGACGCGCGCACCCGGCGTTCGGTTCCATCGAATCCACGGGGTCGCGACGACCCCGCCGACGGAACTACGTGCCGATCTTCCCGTGGTCGGTCCGCACCCACTCCGACGATCCGTCCGGATGCCGGTGGAATTCCCAGGCGGCGTAGTCGCCGTCCTTCTCCACGACCGTGACATGGTCCGCGAGACCGTCGTGGTCGTAGTCGGTCCACACCTGCATGGCGTCGGCACCGTTGGTGGTGATGGTGTCGAGGGTGCCGTCACCGTCGATGTCCTGGGTGGGGTGGTGCAGTTCGATCGCGCCGAGACCATCCAGCGACGAGGATGCGTCGATGCCGGGCAGTTCCAGACCCGGCAATTCACCCGAGGTGATCATTACTCCTCCTCAGCAGGACTCGTGATGCTGTTCATCCGGTCACCCGGCAACAGCGCTATCGCTCCATCCTGACATCCATGGGAGCTCGACGCAGCCCCCTGTGCCTCACTTCTTCGGCATCAGCAGCCACAGCACCAGGTACAGGATGAACTGCGGGCCGGGCAACAGGCACGAAACCACGAAAAGCAGGCGCACGACATTGGCATTCCAGCCGAGGTACTCGGCGATGCCGCCACAGACTCCGGCGATCCACTTGTCGTGGCTGGAGCGGGCGAAACGGCGGGCAGGTGCGGTCATGATCTTCCCTCTCTGGTGGTGATCTCTTCGAACTCCACTCTGCCCAGCCGCGCCTAGTCGCGCATCGCTCCGTGGACCGATACCTACCCTGATTTCCCAGTACCCCAGTTCAGGGTGTGACCCCGAGTAAGTCCGACCGGGTGCGAGGCATGCGGCCTTGACACGGCAGACTTAAGGAAGTGAGTACCACTCTGCATGCGCGCGGCCTCTCCGCGGGACACGGCGAACGCACCTTGTTCGACGACCTCGATCTCACCCTGGCACCGGGTGACGTGATCGGCCTGGTCGGTGCGAACGGTGCGGGCAAGTCCACCCTGCTGCGCATGCTCGCGGACCGGCACACGCCGACCGGCAGCATCACCCTGAGCCCACCCGACGCCACCGTCGGCTATCTGGCGCAGGAACCCGAACGGGTACCCGGCGAGACGGTCCTCGAATTCCTCGGTCGCCGAACCGGTGTCGCCGAAGCCCAGCGCACCATGGACGCGGCCGCCGAGCGCATCGCCGACGGCGGCGAAGACGAGTACTCGCCTGCCCTCGAGCGCTGGCTCGCGCTCGGCGGCGCTGATCTGGACCAGCGCGCCGAGGAGATCGCCGCCGATCTCGGCCTGATCGCCAGCCTGCCCAGCGGCCTCGACACCCCGATGACGGGCCTGTCCGGCGGCCAAGCGGCGCGTGCGGGTCTGGCCTCGGTGTTGTTGTCCCGCTTCGACATTCTGCTACTGGACGAGCCGACGAACGATCTGGATCTGGACGGCCTGGCCCGGCTGGAACAGTTCGTCACCGGTGTCCGGGTGCCGCTGGTGGTGATCAGTCACGATCGAGAGTTCTTGGCGCGGACGGTGAATCGCATCGTCGAGCTGGATCTGGCCCAGCAGCAGGTCGGCATCTACGACGGCGGCTACGAGGCGTACCTGATGGAACGCGAGATCGCCCGCCAGCACGCGCGCGAAGCCTACGAGGAGTTCGCCGACACCAAGGCGGGTCTGGAGGCGCGGGCCCAGATGCAGCGCAACTGGCTCGAACACGGTGTGCGCAACGCCCGCCGCAAGGTGCGCGACCCGAAGAAGGTCGACTCGGACAAGGCGGGCCGCAAGATGCGCGCCGAGTCCACCGAGAAGCAGGCCGCCAAGGCCAGGCAGACGCAGCGGCGCATCGAACGCCTGGACGTGGTCGAGGAACCGCGCAAGGAGTGGGAGCTGCGGATGACCATCGGCGCCGCGCCCCGCAGCGGCTCAGTGGTGGCCTCCCTGTCCGACGCGACGGTCACCCTGGGCGATTTCACCCTAGGCCCGATCAGCATCCAGGTCGACTGGGCCGACCGGATCGTGTTGACCGGCGCGAACGGCTCCGGCAAATCCACCCTGCTCGCGCTGCTGCTCGGAAAGATCCAGCCGGACACCGGAACTGCCTCGCTCGGCTCCGGCGTGGAGATCGGCGAGGTCGATCAGGCACGGGGGCTGTTCCGCGGAACCACCTCGCTGGCCGACACTTTCGGCGCGCAGATGCCGGACTGGCCGGACGCGGAGGTGCGCACCCTGCTCGCCAAGTTCGGGCTGCGCGGCTCACATGCGTTGCGCGCCTGCGAAACCCTGTCGCCCGGCGAACGCACCCGCGCCGCCCTCGCACTGCTGCAGGCCCGCGGTGTGAACCTGCTCGTCCTCGACGAACCGACCAACCATCTGGACCTGCCCGCCATCGAACAACTCGAGCAGGCGGTCGAATCCTTCACCGGCACACTGCTGCTGGTCACCCATGACCGCCGCATGCTGGACACCGTCCAGTCCACCCGTCGCTGGCACATGGAGTTCGGCAAGCTCACCGAAACCACCTGACCGGCGGCGCATCATCGCAATGTGCCGCCGACCGGCGTGGCTCAGACCGAGGCGACGCGCTTGGCGAGATCGTCGGCGAGTTGCCTGGCCTGCGCGGGATCGGTGGCCTCCACCATCACCCGGACCAGCTGCTCGGTTCCGCTGGGGCGCAGCAGAACTCGGCCGGAGTCACCGAGGATGCGTTCGGCTTCCTGTACCGCGTCCCGGATTTCGGGCGCCGCCGCGACCACGGCTTTGTCGCTGACCGGCACGTTCACCAATACCTGTGGCACCGTCTGCAATACGGTGGTTAGCTCGGCGAGGCTGCGCCGGGTCCGCGCCATCCGGGCCATCAGCTTGAGGCCGGTGAGCACGCCGTCGCCGGTGGTGCCGAACTTCGGGAAGATCACGTGCCCGGACTGTTCCCCGCCCAGCGTGAAGCCGCCGCGGCGCAGTTCCTCCAGCACGTAGCGGTCGCCGACGGCGGTGGTGAGCAAGGTGATTCCGGCCTCGCGCATCGCGATGTGCAGACCGAGGTTGCTCATCACGGTGCCGACCAGGGTGTTCTTCGCCAGCTCGCCGGCCTCGTGCATATCGAGGGCCAGGATCGCCAGGATGACGTCACCGTCGACGACATTGCCGTCGGCATCGGCCGCGAGGCACCGGTCCGCGTCACCGTCGAGGGCCAGGCCCAGGTCGGCCTTGTGCTCGCGCACCGCCTGCCGCACCGTGTCCAAATGCGTTGAGCCGCAACCATCGTTGATGTTGAGGCCGTCCGGCTCGGCGTTGATCGCGATCACCGTCGCGCCCGCCTCGCGGAAGGCGGCGGGCCCGACCTCGGCGGCCGCGCCGTGCGCGCAGTCGACCACCACGGTCAGCCCGGACAGATCCTGCGCGGTCGCCTCGACCAGGTGCTCGACGTACCGCTCGTGCGTGCTCGCGACGCTGTACTGCTCCGGAATAGCCAGTCCGTGGTCGCGCGCGCCGGACGCGTTGACCACCCGCCCGATGCCGCGCCCGGTCGGTCGCAGCGGGGTGTCCTCGGCGAGCAGCGCCTCGATGCGGTCCTCGATGGCGTCGTCGAGCTTGTGCCCGCCTGCGGCGAAGATCTTGATGCCGTTGTCCGGCATGGGATTGTGCGAGGCGGAGATCATCACGCCGAAGCACGCGTCGTAGAGGCCGGTGAGGTAGGCGACGGCGGGCGTCGGCAGCACGCCGACCTGCAGCACGTTCACCCCGGCGGCGGTGAGCCCCGCGGTTACCGCGGCCTCGAGCATCTCACCGCTGGCTCGCGGGTCGCGGCCGACCACCGCGAGGGGACGCTTCTTGCCACTGCTCAAAATCTGGGCGGCCGCACCTGAAACGCGCAGCGCCAGTTCCGGACTCAACGACTCGTTGGCCAACCCACGGATTCCGTCGGTGCCGAACAAACGTCCCATACCTCAGCCCCTCATCGGTGGATCCGCGGCGCGCCCGAAGGCCACTGCCTGTTGCCACGAAGGGCCCCGAGAACGCCGCGGGTTGATACAGCACGAGAGCAGGCGACCAGCCGTGCTGGGCGCCTGCTCTCGTACAGCTTGCCCGCCGACCACACCGCCCCCGGCACCTCCAGGGTGCCGGATGACGGTGGTCGACGAGGCCGAAATCAGCGCTTCGAGTACTGCGGCGCCTTACGCGCCTTCTTCAGACCGTACTTCTTACGCTCGACGGCACGGGGGTCACGCGTCAGGAAGCCGGCCCGCTTCAGCGCGGGGCGGTCGTCCGGGGTGACCTCGATGAGCGCACGGGCGATGGCCAGACGCAGGGCGCCGGCCTGTCCCGACGGGCCGCCGCCGTGCAGCAGGGCGACGATGTCGAAGTTCTCGGCCCGCTCGACGGTCACCAGCGGCGACTTGACCAGCTGCTGGTGCACCTTGTTCGGGAAGTAATCCTCGATGGTGCGGCCGTTGAGCACGAAGTTGCCGGAGCCCGGCACCATGCGCACGCGGACGACGGCTTCCTTGCGGCGGCCGACGGTCTGCACCGGGCGGTCGATCACGACCGGGGCGAAGGTCTCCGCGGCGACCTCGGCCTCTTCGTAGCCTTCGCCGTCCTCAACAACCTCAACGGCGTCGAAGTCCTCGACAACGGCTTCCTCGTTGAACTCCTCGGGAGCGGTCACTGGGCCACCTGCTTGATCTCGAACGGAATGGGCTGCTGAGCGGCGTGCGGGTGGTTCGGGCCTGCGTAGACCTTCAGCTTGCCCGCGATCGCGTTGCCGAGCTTGTTCTTCGGGATCATGCCCTTGACGGCCTTCTCCACGAGCCGATCCGGACGGCTCTCCAACACCTGACCGACAGTGCGCGACTTGAGGCCGCCCGGGTGCCCGCTGTGGTGGTGGATCAGCTTGTCCGCCTTCTTGTTGCCGCTGATGGCAACCTTGTCGGCGTTGATGATGATGACGAAATCGCCACCGTCAAAGTTCGGTGCGTAGGTCGGCTTCGTCTTGCCACGCAGCAGATTCGCTGCCTGCACGGCGAGACGGCCGAGCACTACGTCAGTGGCGTCGATGACGTACCACTGACGGGTCACGTCACCCGCCTTGGGGCTGTACGTAGGCACAGTGCTTCCCTGTCTGTAGTCGGTGTTGCCGGCCAGGCATGTGGTCGAAGCTCCCGGCGGCCGGTGGAGACCCGGGTTTCGATTGCACAGCCGGTTGCCCGGCCATCCATACGCCAACGAGCCACAATACCAGCCCGGATCGGACGGTCTAAATCGCGTCAGATCTGGATCGGCGGACCGGGATCGATGGCCCGTCGCGGACCGGGCAGCAGGTAGCGCAACGTGTCGATGCCCGGCTGCTCACAGTCCTGATCCACCACGCCCCGATCGTTGCGGCGGCCACCCGCCGCATGCCCGCGAGCGGACGAGATGCCCGGCCGGACCTCGTTGGTCACGTAGGGCGTCAGCGGACAGGCGATCGGGTCGGCCGCGGCGAGCGGTCCCGGTGCCGCCGTCAGTGTCACCTCGGCCGCGGTCAGCTCGACACGATCACCGCCACCCGGCAGCGCGACCACGGCCAGCGCCATCGCGCCGACCACCGTGTGCGCCCCGAACAGGTTGTCCTTCATCTTGTTCCAGAGTTTGCCCTTGCGGGGCCGGCCCTCGTCGTCGTCGGATTCGGGTTCCTGCCATGGACTGGGCCGTTCCGGTGCGGCGTCGGACTGCGGCGCCTGATACGAGCGCTGGCCGGGCGGCGGCCCACCCTGGCTACCCGGCTCGGTGGGCCGAGCCGGCTGGTTCTCTGGGTACTGCCCCGGCGGCCGGGTGAAGCGGCCGCCCAGCTCGGCGAGGTTCGGCGGAAGCCCGCGCGGCACCTCGTCGCGGCTGATCCGCGTAGTCGGATCCTCGCCGGTCGTCGGGTAGCCGGGCCCGTACTGCACGGGCGGCACCGTTCGCGGCGGAGACGGATCCATGTGGGGTTGCGGCAGTTCCGTTCGGCGCTGCGACGACTCCGCTTGGCGCTGTGCCGATTCCGCCTGCCGATGCGCGGCACCGGCCTGACGCTGTCCGGGCGCGGCCTGCTGCGGCGCGGATTCGGCCCGGTAATGCCCGGCTGGATCGCGGAACTGCGGGCCAGGATCCTGGAACTGGGTGGGGTCCACTCGCGGCTGCGCAGGCTCGGCGTGCCTGCCCACCGGCTCCGGCTCTTCGGATTCGGTATCGGTCACCAACAGGTGCGCGGCACCCAGCACCAGTGCGTGCATCGGATGATCGGCGACCTGCAGCCGATGGCCGAGGTGATTCTGGAAGGCCAACCGCAGCGCGTCGTTGAAACACACGTTGCCCGACAGCAGCACCGTCGAGGTGTCCGCGCCGATCGAGCGGGCCGCGGCCATCACCTCGATCACCACGTTGTCCGCGGACCTGGCGTCGCGCATGGACTCCACGGTCACCGGCACGTCGACCGACTCGGTCGGCTGTTCGTCGTCGCCGTGCACCGCGACCACCAGCATCGTCCGGCCGTCGGAGTACACACCGGTCGCGCCGATGCCGTGCGGCCTGGCCTGATCCGGCGGGTGCACCAGTCCGAGCGCACGTACGTACCCCGACAGCGCGATGCTCTCCGGCAGCGGCTCGACGGTCACATCGAGCTGCTCCACCAGCGCGGCGTACACCTCGACCTTCTCGTCCGGCCAGCCGTCCGGGTACGGCAGCGCCACCAGGTCGGGCTTGCCGCGCAGATGCTTGCCGATGGCGGCCAGCGGGTTGTACATCCTGGCCCGGAACACCAGCTCCGCGGGCCAGGTCGCGCCGGCCACCACGATCTGCGGGTGCCCGAGGATGTCGCGCACGTCGGCGATGGCCATGCCGAGGTCCGGGCGCTGCCGGTCCACGCCGGCGGTGTGCAACCGTCCCGACGAATCCGCCAGCAGATATGCCGGCGGTGTCCACATGCCCTCCACCTGAACCGGGCGGATCGGTGTGCCACCGCCACCCGCGGCCACGGACACCACATCCCAGCCGAGATGTACCGCCCCTACTCGCACCGTCACAGGCATAAGTGTGCCTGGTGTGTGGCCGAGATGCTTGCTGTTGTCCGGAGGCCCCGGTCGGGGCCGCAAAATCGCTCGCCCATCACGCGGCCGAGGACTTCAGTCGCAGCCGTCGCCAGGTGATGACGGCGAGCACCAGGGTGATCAGCAACAGCACACCAACGTCCAACGCCCAGATGCTCGCCGTGTGCTGCCACAGCGTGTCGGGCTGTGCGTTGAGGAACACCTCACGAATGTTCACCGTCGAGGCTCCGGCCGCATACCCCCAGCGCGCCGGGAACAGCCAGGACACCTGCTCGAGCACGACGCGACCGGTGACCGGGATCAACCCGCCCGCCATCACCAGCTGCACCATGATGGCGACCACCAGCAGCGGCATCACCTGTTCGTTCGACTTCGCCAGCGACGAAAGCAGCAGGCCGACAACGACACAGCACACCGCGGTCAACGCGATGTCGATGTACAGCTCGGCGCTGCCGGAGGCCAGCACCGCACCCTCGCCCGGCCGCTTCTTGCCCGCGAGCACGATGCCGACCAGCACCGCCGACTGCAGCAGCGCGGTGATACTGAACACCGCGATCTTCGCCGACAGATACGCCGACGGCAGCAACCCGACCGCGCGTTCCCGCTGGAAGATGGTGCGCTCGCCGACCAGGTCACGCACGGTGAGCGTGGACCCCATGAAGCAGGCGCCGAGGATCAGCACCACCAGCAGCTGCTGGGTCTCGCCGCCGCCGGTCGGCACGAAGGTGCCGTCCGGCAACGCCTTCAACGCACCGCGCTGGAAACCGTCCTTGCCCGGCACCACCAGCGAGAGCGCGCCGAGGATGAACGGCAGGATCACCAGGAACGACAGATAACCGCGGTCGGCCAGGATCAACCGGATCTGTCTGCGGCACAGCGTCGAGAACTGTTTGCCGCCACTGGATTGCGGCGGCGAGCCCGCGGACCCGTATTGCTGCGGCGGCGGGGGTGGCGGTGGCGCGAACGCCTGCCTTGATCGATACGCGGCGAACGCCTGATCCGGATTGGCGGCCACGTTGGCGAAGATCTCCGCCCAGTCGGTGGTGCCGAGCGCGGCGCCGACGCCGGCCGGGTTGCCGCAGTAGGCGGTCTTGCCACCGGGCGCGAGCAGCAGCACCTGGTCGCACATGTCCAGGTGCGCGATGGAGTGCGTCACCACGATCACCACACGACCCGCATCGGCGAGCTCGCGCAGCATCACCATCACCTGCCGGTCCAGCGCCGGGTCCAGGCCCGAGGTCGGCTCGTCCAGGATCAGCAGGGACGGTCCGGTGAGCAGTTCCAGCGCGACCGACGCGCGCTTGCGCTGGCCGCCGGAGAGCCGGTCCACCCTGGTGTCGGCGTGCTCGGTGAGCGAAAGTTCTTTCAGCACACCGTCGATCACCTGCTGCCGGTCGGCCCGGCTGTTGTCCGGCGGCAGCCTCAGCTCGGCCGCGTAGCCGAGCGCCTGGCGCACGGTGAGCTGACGGTGCAGCACATCGTCCTGCGGCACCATGCCGATCCGGGAGCGCAAGGCCTCGTATTCGGCGTGCAGGTTGCGGCCCTCGAAGGTGACCACACCGCCGGAGGGCTGCGTGGTGCCCGCGATCAACCTGGACAGCGTCGACTTGCCCGCGCCGGACGGACCGATCAGCGCGGTCAGCGTGCCTCTACTGGCCTGCATATTGACGTCGACCAGCAGCTGCTTGTTGCCCTCGACGGTGAATCCGACCCCGTGGACCGCGAGCCCCTGCTCGGCCACCGGCTTCTGCCGCAGGACCAGCGTGCCCTGCTGGACGACGAAGTCGATATTGCCGATGGTGATGATGTCGCGCTCGCGCAGCACCGCCCGCTGTTGCCGGTGGCCGTTGACGAAGGTGCCGTTGGCCGAGCCGAGGTCCTCGATGGTCAGCCCGTCGGCGGCCGCGACGAGACGCGCGTGCTTGCGCGAGGCCAGCGGATCGTTGACGACGATCTGGTTGTCGGTGGTGCGGCCGATCGACAGGCCCCCGGCGGGCAGCCGATCGGCCCTGGCGACCGCCGCGGTGGACGCCCGCGCGCGCACCGGCGGCATGTTCGAGGTGTCGGCCCGGGTCGTCATATTGATATTGACCTGCGGCGGCGCATCCTGCGGCGGTTGATAAGCCGGCCGCTGGAACTGCTGGGCGGGTCGCTGCGCGGACATCGGCTGGCCGGGCATCGGCTGACCCGGCATCGGCTGACCGGACATCGGCTGCTGGCCCGACTGCGGTGGCCGCACCGAAGGGCGCTGCGGGGGTTGCGGATTAGCGGGCAGCAGATGTAGCAACGGTCCACTGATCGCGTCGCCGAGCCGCACCTGCGTCGGCCGATCGATCGAGACCGCCTGGGTCAACCGGCGCGCGTCGACGAACACGCCATTGGTGCTTCCATTGTCCGACAACACCCAGGCGCTACCCTGCCATGCGAGCGTCGCATGGACCCGCGAAACGAGCGGGCTGTCGACGAACAGCGTCACCTCCGGCGCACGACCCATGGTGACCTGCTGGCTCGAATCGAAGACTCGTTCGTTTCCATCATGGCGCACGGTGATGGTCTGCGCCCCCGGTGAAGACATGCAGCGGATACTATTCCATCACCCGGACATCGGCGGTGCCCCCGATGCGCCTTATACCCCGATCCGGCGACCGATGTGAACGTGATACCGGCCGACTAGGGGGAGCCTTGCCGAAAGTCCGTGCGACGGCCATCATTACCGCCGCGCTGATCGTCGTGCTGCTGGTGGCGGGCTGCACTCGGCTCGTGCACGGCCGCGCCGTCTCGATCTACGACGACCCGTTCAAGGTGGCAGGACTGCCAACCACCAGCGGTCCCAACGGCCCCCGGCCCGGCGTCGAGGACAGCAAGTTGAAGGCGACCAACGGGGACGGTAGCGCCGAGGACACCCTGGCACTCAACGCCGTCGAGGACATCCAGACCTACTGGCGCACCGAGTTCGGCAAGGAGTTCCAGAACGCCGATTTCCAGCCGGTCGACAAGCTCATCTCCTGGAGCGCGCAGGCGCCGCGCAGTGACTCCGTCGAATTCTGCAAGGAGACCACCTTTCATCTGGTGAACGCCGCGTACTGCCGCTTGGACAACTCCATCGGCTGGGACCGCTCGGTGCTGCTGCCCGCCATGACGGAGACCTTCGGCAAGATGGCCGTGGTCATGGTGCTCGCGCACGAGTACGGGCACGCGGTGCAGACCATGGCCAAGCTGGTCGGCGCCAAGGATCCGGTGATCGTCAAGGAGCAGCAGGCCGACTGCTTCGCCGGTGCGTTCATGCGCTCGGTCGCCGAAGGCAAGTCCAAGCACTTCACCATCGATACCTCCGACGGCCTCAACTCGGTGCTCGCCGCCACCGTGGCCATCCGCGACTCCGACCCCGATGATCCGGAAAGCGTGCACGGCTCGGCCTTCGAGCGCGTCACCGCCGTGCAGGTCGGTTTCACCGACGGCCCGAAGGGCTGCAAGCGCATCGACATGGACGAGATCACCCAGCGGCGCGGCAACTTGCCGAAGGACTTCAAGGACGACACCGGCCGCGGCGAATACGAGATCAACAAGGAAACTCTGATCGAGCTCAGCAAGGCTCTCGCCGCGCTGCTGCCGACCAAGCCGTCACCGACCTACGACTACTCCGGCGCCAAGATCACCTGCCGCAACGGGGTGCCCACCGGGCCGGTCAGCTACTGCCCGGAGAAGAACACCATCGGCACCGACATCCCCGCCCTCGCCCAGCGCGGCGCCTCCAACTGGGATGTGGACGACCCGCTGCCGCTCAAGGTGACCGGCGACTACAACGGCTACATCGTCTTCATCTCCCGCTACACCCTTGCGGTGCAGCAGAATCAGGGCCAGCAACTCGTCGGCGCCAAGACCGGCCTGCGCGCGGCCTGCCTGGCCGGCGTGATCACCGGCAAGCTCGCCCAGCCGGGCCGGACCTCCGGCCAAGGCGACATCAGCCTGGCCGCAGGCGATCTCGACGAGGCCGTCTCCGGCCTGCTCACCGACGGACTGGCGGCCAGCGACACCGAGGGCAACACCGTGCGCAGCGGCTTCGCCCGCGTCGACGCCTTCCGCGCCGGTGTGATCAACGGCGAAAAGACCTGCATGTCAAGGTATTCCTGACCGGAAGATCGGTTCGCGTCTCAACCGCCGAACGGTGGCGGGGCCATCGGCTCGAAGCGCAGCACCCGATTGCCGAGCATGACCTCGGCGCCCGGGACCAGCACCATGGATTGGTTGGGGGCCAGGCGAATCCAGTCGCGGTAGCCGGGCAGGCGGGTGCGGGTGCCGTTGGTCGAGCCGCGATCCACCACGGTCACATCCCAGTTCATGAGGTGGATCTCGGCGTGCGCGCGGGACATGCCACCCGAGGAATCCTCTATTCGCCACGGGACCAGGCCGCGTTGTGCGGCATCGGAATGCTCTGGGTCACGGCCGATTACCGCATCCGCGGCGAGCACGAAGGTGATGCCGTCGTCGAGGATCAACATGCCGAGCGGCGGCCGGACCACCTCGATCAGCGGCTGCGTCTGGTCCACCGGCATGCCGCACACCGTGCAGAACGCCGCGCGTGGATCGCTGGGATGCGCTCTGGCGCACTTGAATCCCATCACCTTGACGGTGAGCGCGGTGGACTTCGCGGTCGCTTCCAATCGGCGCTGCAGGTCCGGGTCGGGCGGCGGGGCCGGCGTGGTGCCGCGTAGCTGGGTCGGCGCGTGCTGCGGTTCCGGTGCGCCGCCGGTCCGGTGCGCGGCGGTCGCCGCCTGACTTCCAGTGGGCGGCTCCGCTGCTCGCTGCTGCTCCGGTGGCGGTTCGTGGTCGATGCGCGCGGTCGGCAGCGGCGCCTCCTCGTTGCGCCGGTGCGCTCCTTCGCGCACAACACTGGACCGGGCCCGCGCTCCGTCGGACCAGATGATCGCGCCACCCGCCTGTGCGATGCCCTCGACCAGCCAGCCGATGCCGCGCTCCGCGGGCAGTTCAGGGATGCGCCCCTTCGCGTCGTCTACGAACAGCGCGACGGCCCGGGCGGGCACGCCGGCCACCCGATCGACGGTGAACGCCGCGTCACTTCCCCGGTACCGCTCGATCGCGCCATCCCCGACCAGCACCGCCGTCACCGCACCGTGCAGGAAAATCGCCACCCCACCGTTCTCCGCGGTGGACAGAATCCCGAAATCGATCGGCTCCCCCGGGCTGATCTGCTCGGCCTGCTTCATCAACCAGCGGGTGGCCTCCCGCGCCACCAACGCCCCCGGCCCGTTCGGCTCGTGCTCGGTGGCCGTACGAACCAACTCGGCCAGCGATTCCAGGGCCAGCGCGGCCGGCGAATCCTGGGTCGGCCTGCCCTGTCCGCGATGCGCGACAACCACCACCGACCCCGCGACGCGCGCCACCGCGTGACTACCGACAACGACCTCGACCTGCCGGTCCATCAAAGGAATCGGCCTCGGCGAAGCGGGCATTGCGGGGTCGTTTGCACACGACCCAGGGTATTGCAATCCCACAACTATCGGGCCCCCTGCCCGGCGTCCGTCCGGTAACTTCAGTGGCAGCACGTGGAGGAAACGAGGGGCCGGTCATGGTTCGCACATCACGTATCGCGCTGGTCGCATCGTGTATCACAGTGGCTGGTCTGCTGACCGGATGCGGCGGCGTGCCGGGCACCGCCACCGCGGGTGAGATCGACGTACGCCAGCTGGAAGTCGGCACCTACGCGGTCGACCGCCACCGGTACGACCAGGACGCGGGCGACAAAGCCGCGCTGGTCGAGGGCATGCGAATGTCCGACGCGGTGGTCCCGACCGTGCAGATCGATCCTTCGCTGAAGGTCGGCCGGGGCAGTGCCGTGGTCGCCGACGCCGAGCAGGCGCTCGATTTCGTCGCCAAGTCCTCCAAGCCGGTCTTCGACGACCGCAAGCTGATCACCGGCTACGCCGCCAGCGGCGCCGATCGCCCCGACCCCGAGGGACAGACCAACCCGGCCCCCGAGGCCACCGCGGTCACCATCGCGTTGTTCCGCTTTCCGGACCAGGCGACCGCGAAACTCGCCGCCCGGGAGCTCGAGGACGTCGACATCGCGATCTCACCGGAGAACCGCAAACTGCCCTCCACCGCTTACCCGGACGCCTACATCCATTGGCGCCCCGGCGTTCCCACCGTCGGCACCTTCATGGCCCAAAGGGAATTCGTCATCTCCTTGTTCATCCAGCGCCCGCGCGCCGACAGCACCGATCTGGTGGAGTGGGTCGAGAAATCCCTCGCCGCCGAGGTGGCCCAGCTGGACAAGTTCCAGGCCACGCCGCAGGAGAAGATCAAGGATCTGCCGGTCGACCCCGAAGGGCTGCTCGCCCGCGTCGCCGTCAGCGACCGCAAGAACCGCACTCCCGACACCGCCACCTTCGCCATTTTCGGCCCGCACCACATGGTGCACCGCGCCGACGATGAATCGGCACACCTGCGCCTGATCCAAGCGGCGGGGGTGGACCGTCAGGCCATCGCCGACGACAGCTACATCGCGCGCACCAGGGACAGCGCCGCCGCCCAGGAACTGGCCGCCGGATTGATGGAAAGCGAAGGGGCGCACTACGACACGCTGGGGGCGCCGAAGGACGTGCCCGGCGCGAAATGCCTGCAGCTCAACAGCAAAGGCAATCCGGAACGCGAATACAAGTTCCGGTGCTACGTCGCATACAAACGTTATGTGGGTGTCGTCACCAGCGACAAAGAACCGGATGTCCGGCAGAAGGTGGCGGCCGAATACGCGCTGCTGGCGAACAGTCTGTGAGGCGGTCCCGCAACTTTATGGTCAGGTGCCGCGGCGCGCGGTGACGTAGTATTCCGCCGGGAACCACAGTCGTCAGGGGAGGGACCTTGCTGCCGCACGCGAAGACGATACCGCGCCGAGCGACGTATGCCCTGGTCGCGACGGCAGCACTGGTGGTCGCCTGCGGCGGCTGCGGGTCGGACGAGCAGCCTGCGACCAACCCGCCTCCGGCCATCGAGCTCAGCAGGCTCGATGTGGGAAATTACGAGACGAAGCCACGCCAATTAGGCGCCGTGAAAAGTCTCGAACAGGCTCGAATTATCGAGGCGGAACGGCTCGGCAATTTCGTCCCCCCGGCCCTGGACATCGATCCCCGCTTCGTGCACGGCAATCCGTTCATGGCGACGGTGTTCGTCGATCCGGAAGCCGCCCTCGGCAAGGTGATGGCGGTGGACCGGTTCGCCGAGGCCGCCCCGGATTTCGTCGCAGGCTTTCAGAGCTTCGGCCGCACCGAGGCCGAGAACCGAGGCATTGATCTGATGAACGCGGTCATGGTCTTCCCCGACGAACAGAAGGCCAAGGACGCGGCCGCGGCGCTGGAGCGGGTCGATTACGAGGCAGGCGATCGCAACACCGCCGTGTCGATCCCGAAATACCCGGCAGCACATGCCCATTGGCAACCGAACCAGCAGTCGATCGGATCCTGGTTCGCCACCGGCAAATTCGTCGTCTACACGTGGGTATACGACTATCTGAAGATCTATATCGAGAAGGTCGACCTGCCCGCCCTGATCGCGCTGGTGGAGAAGAGCCTCGACACCGTGGTTCCGTCCATCACCAAGTTCACCCCGACCCCGCCCGACCAGCTGATGAACCTGCAGATCGACCTGGACGGCATGCTGAACCGCACCATCGCACGCCCCAGAGAAGACTCCTGGCTCAATCCGCCCGGTGCGTACCACGGCCGCACTGCCATCCATTTCGCCAATAACGCGGCCGAGGTGCTGCGCGACATCGAGAAAGCGGGCGTCGACCGTTTCGCGGCGAACGGGATCGACCTCTATCGGGCCCGTGATGCCGCCGCGGCCACGACATTGCAGCAAGACCTCGGCGGCCTCACGAAGCGGTTCAAGACGGCCGACTCCCCCGCCAACCTGCCCGTCGCCGAATGCAAGGAGTACATCGGGCGCGGCAACCTGGCGATCCGCTTCTACTGCTCGGTGTCCTACGACCGCTACGCCGCGTTCTCCGCGTCGCACCAGCTATTGGACGCGCAACAGCGGATCGCCGCCGAATACACAGTGCTGGTGAATGCCCGATGAGGCGCGCGTTCCTGATCCCCTTCGCCGCCTTGCTCGCGGCGGGCCTCACGGCCTGTGGATCCACCATGCCGGGGACCGTCGAGCCCGCCGAGATCGACATTCGCACGCTCGATACCGGATCCTACCCGACCGAGCCGCTCAATGCGCACGACGACGACTACAAACCGGATTTCATCACCATGCCGCACATCGCGGCGATGCGGTTGTCGGACTACGTGGTACCCGCCTACGAAATAGACCCGAAACTGAAATACGGCCAGCTGCCGTTCGAGATCACCCGTGGCTCGCTGCCGTCGGAACTCGGTATCGAACCCGACCTGAAGCCGATCGCCGCGCGGCACAAACTGCTGTTCGGCTTCCGGACAACCGGTTTCGATCAGAAGACGTCGATCATTCCGTCCGGCTGGCCGGTCAAGACCCGGCAGAACACGACAACCATCTCGACGATGGTCATGCAGTTTCCCGACGTCGAGCGGGCAACGGCGGCAGCCACCGAGTTCCACGACGCCGACTTCGCCGCCAACCGGGACAACCAGCGGGTGCCGCTGCCGAAGTATCCGGCCGCCCGCGCACAGTGGCGTCCGGATGCGCCATTCCTTCGCACCACCATGGCCCACGGCCCTTACGTCGTCGCACTGCTCGTCTCCTCCAACGGCCCGGACCTGCCCGCACTGACGGCGCTCGCCGAAAAGACCTACGACATCCAGCTTCCCGTGCTGGACCAGCTCAAGCCGCTCACCGAAGAAGAGACCTATCAGCTGCCATGGGACCCGGATCATTTGCTGAGCCGCGCATTGAATCCGAACAAATTCGAACGACCGGCGATAGGCACGCAAGCGCTCTACAATTTGCGCGGCATCGTCCAGTACGCCGATGATTTGAGCGTCGCGAAACAGCGTTTCAGCGCGATGAACGCGGACCGCTTCGCCGTATCCGACGGAACAATCGTGGCCCGCGCGCCCGACGCGGCGGCGGCGAAAAAGATTGTCGCCGAAAGGCTCACTCCCGCTCCCGTTGCGAACGATGCCGCCGCACCACCGAATGTGCCGGATTCGGCCTGCGTCGAGCACAGACAGGAGGCCTTCAACTTCGAGATGAAACGATTCACCTGCGTCGTCGCTTACCGCCAATACGCGGGATTCGTCACCGGTAACCAGTTGCTCGACGTCCACCAACGCGCCGCCGCGCAGTACGCAATCTTCGCCAACAGCCGGTAATGCCACGCAGCCGTCCCATCCCGAGCGGTCCAGTATGCTGCCGCGTGGGGAGCACCGACTCAGGAGATTGTGGATCATGGCGATAAGCCCCGGCACCATCGTGGGCGGGTACCGCATCCAGGGCGTGCTCGGTGCGGGCGGCATGGGCACCGTTTACCTGGCCAAACATCCCAGCCTGCCGCGGATGGACGCGCTGAAGGTGCTCAGCGGCGAACTCAG
This sequence comes from Nocardia suismassiliense, assembly GCF_900269665.1. Lineage (GTDB taxonomy): Bacteria > Actinomycetota > Actinomycetes > Mycobacteriales > Mycobacteriaceae > Nocardia > Nocardia suismassiliense. The sequence goes on along the minus strand of NZ_LT985361.1, from coordinate 1,490,465 downwards.
CAACGACCACGAGTTCCGCACTCGCTTCGAGCGCGAAGCCAATCTCGCCGCCGGACTCGACCATCCGAACATCGTGTCGGTCTACAACCGTGGCGAAGAAGACGGCCGGCTGTGGATCGCCATGCAGTACGTCGACGGCACCGACGCCTCCGCGGAACTGACCCGCGACCGGCATTCGATGAATCCGCTACGCGCACTACGCATCACCACCGAGGTGGGCAAAGGCCTCGACTACGCGCACCGAAAAGGCTTGCTGCACCGCGACGTCAAACCCGCCAACTTCCTGCTCTCCTCCACCGAGGGTGACGAAGAACGCGTCCTGCTCACCGATTTCGGCGTCGCCAAATCCAACGACGACACCACCGAACTCACCCAGACCGGCAGCTTCGTCGCCACCATCGCCTACGCCCCACCCGAACAGCTGGTCGGCGGCCACCTCGACCATCGTGCCGACATCTACAGCCTCGCCTGCGCCTTCTTCAAACTGCTCACCGGCCGAAACCCTTACCCGGCAACGCAACCCGCGCTGGTCATGATGGGCCACCTGCACGAGCCACCCCCGCTGGCCACCGCCGTCGACCCCGGTCTACCGCCCGCCATCGACCACGTCTTCGCCAAGGCGCTGGCGAAAGACCCCACCGACCGGTACAACACGTGCCGCGAATTCACCGACGCGGCCGCGAGCGCGCTCACCCCCGGGTACAACCCCGCCCCCACGAACACCTCGCCGACCTATCCCATCCAGGTCTTCGATCCGCGGCCGAATACCGATCCGCGCGTAGCGGTTTCGGGTCCTCAGGCATTGGTGTCCGCACCGCCCAGTTCTCGCAAACGGTGGTTCGTCGGCGCAGGTGTCGGTGCCGTCGTCGTCGCCCTGGCCGTAGGCCTCGGGATCTGGACGCTGGGCGGAAACGACTCCGCCAATACGAATGCCGCCACCGGTACGGTCTCGGCCGGTTCCACCGTCGCGGTGAGTTCGTTGCCGTCGATCGAACAGGCTCGGGCCACCAATCCGGCATTCCGCGGCAAGACCATCACCGTGGTGGATGTGCCACGGAATAAACAAGTTTCTATCTACCTGGGCGGCTCCGCGCAGACAAAGTTCCTGGAAGATTTGGGTTTCGTCTACAACCTGAACTATCCCAAACAGGGTGACGAGTCGCTGCGTGTGCTGCCCAATGCGGATTCGCTCGAGGTAAACGCCGACAGCTTCGTGCTTGCGGTACGGACCGACGAGGACGCAGGCAGCGGCGGGCTGCGTGGCCTGCCTTATCAGGTCGCCGGTACTCGGGCCACCGTGATCCCGCTCGACGATGCCGAAGCCGTAGCCGCATTCCGTAATTGGGGTGCCGGCTCGGAGAAGGGGCTACTCGACAAGCTGGTGCCGCTGCTGCAGAAGCGAGTGAGGTAGGTCGAGCGGTGTCGCGGGGCAACGGTCCCGGGTGTTATGTTGCCGTCTGCGATACGTAGCCGCGCAGGGGTGACCAGCACGCGGACGTATACCCGGGGGATCGCTGCTCGCTGGCTCGTCCTCCCCTTGCCGGTCGATGGAGGGAACGATGCGGAGAGCACTCAGAACGCTGGCAGTTGGACTGGCTGCACTGTCCGTGGGCACGGCGGGATGCGGGTCGGATTCCCCACCGCCGACGGCGCCTGCCGTTGATATCAGCCAGCTCGATGTCGGTAGCTACGCGACCGCACCACGTGAGATCGGCAAGCCCGGACTCGACCGCGCACGAGTCAGCGAAGGTCAGCGCCTCGCCAGCTTCGTCCCGTTGCCGATGGACATCGACCCCCGATTCACCATCCAGTCCGGCTCGGATACAAGCACTACGCTGGCATTCATCGAAAGCGTATATACCCTACTGCTTTCCGCTGACGACTTTCGAGCAAGAACACCGGGCTTCATCGCAGGTTTCTACAGCCTCGGATATTCCGACAAGGACATCCTGATCGCGACCAGCCTCGAAAATATCGTGCTGTTGTTCTCCGACCAGCAGGCCGCCGAGCTGGCTGCTACAGCTCTCGCGGAGGCCGTTGCCGCGAAGAACGGTTCGAGCGAACCGGTCAGCCTCAACAAACATCACGATGCTCTCGCGTTCCGGAAACCAGGAACACCGGAGTTGATCTCGTTTCGGGCGACCGGACAGTACGTCATCTACACCACAATTCAGGATGAAGCCAAGAAGCTGCTGGGCACCGCGGACCTGCCGGGCATGGTCGACCTCGCGGAGAAGAGCATCGATACGGTCGGTACGCGGCTGCGTGAGTTCCGCCCGACGCCACTCGACAAGCTGACGGATATCCCCCTGGACCGCGACGGCATGCTCGGCCGCTCGCTTCCACGACCGAACGAAGACGGTTGGCGCAACCCTCCCGGCCTGTACGACCGCACCGGCGCTCTCCATATGAGTGATCACCCGGTAAGCGATAAGAAGCTATTCGAGGAGGCGGGGGTGGACTGGATGGCGAACTATGCCGGAAACGTTTACCGTGCTGCGAATCCAAAAGGCGCGCAACTTATCCGAGAAGGCCACAGCACACTGAGCAAGCTGAAACGCCGGATCGATTCACCGAAGAACCTTCCAGATGCGCGCTGCGACGAGTTCCGTGCGAAGGATATTTTCGTCCCAAGATTTCATTGCGTCGCGTCCTATGACCGCTATACCGCGGAAGTATGGTCGGATCAGCTGATCGATGTGCATCAGCGGATCTCGGCGCAGTACGCGATTCTCACGAAGGCGAAGTGAGCCGCATGCTCAACAGACGTATGCGGCACGCGTCCGCTGCCCTCATTCTGGTCATCGTCACCGGGTGCGGCGCACCGATGACCGGGACACCGCGGCCCGGTGAGGTAGACGTCCGCACGTTCGACGTCGGCCAATATTCCACGGAGCCGCTGGATTCGTACTTCGAATACATCCACTCGGTGCGCAGCGGGAACTCGCTGGCCGTCTCGCGTCTGGCCAACCATGTAGTGACAGGCATTGATATCGACGCAAAGCTGCGCTACGGCACCGGCGTGCAGGAAATCACCAAGCCCGACGATGTCAAGAACGTCCTCGCGGAACAGAACGTGCCGATCGCGGCTCGGAACAAGATGTTGTTCGGCTTCGCCTCCGGCAGTAGCGATTTCAAGGCGGATCCGCACGTGGCCGTGCCGCCTGACTCGACACTCACCACCGTGACGGTCATGCAATTCCCGGACCCCGAGTACGCGGACCGGGCTGCGGCCGAGTTCGAAGAGGCTGATTTCGCAGTAGCTCCGGACCAGAATGAGCGCGTACCGCTGGCGGCGTACCCACGGGCGCATTCCCATTGGCGCCCCGGAACTCCGACAATCGGTTCGGTCGTCGCACACGGGAATTATGTGGTCAGTACATTCATCTCTACCCCCAAGCCTGACCTCGCCGACCTGACCACCCTTGTCGAGAAGGTCTACGCAGCACAACTGCCGATGCTCGACACCCTAGCGCCACTGTCGGCCGAACAGGCCCTGCGATTGGACCTCGACCCCGAGGGCGTAATCCGCCGAGTCCTCAATCCGGACAAGAACGGCGTACCCAGTGTCGGCAGCCTTGCGGCATACGAATTGCAAGGATTCCTGCATTGGCAGACCGACCGCACAGCGGCTAAGAATCTTTACGCACACGGCGAACGTTTCATCCTCTCGGGCGCCTACTCGCCGTCGACGAACAGCTACACCAGCGGAATCGCGCAGAGTTTCGGCAAGGGTATCGGCAGGTTCTTGGACGGAGCCATCCTGATCCGAACACGGGACATCGATACGGCCCAGACGCTTTGGTCGATGATTCTCGACGCGCCTGATACCGGCCAGGCACCGCCCAGGGTTCCTGACAGCAAATGCGCCGAGATTCCATCGGATAGGTACGTCAAGGACTGGGTTTGCACCGTTCGGTACCGCAACTACGTCGGCTATGTCTGGAGCACTCAACTGCAGGACGCACAGCAGCGAGCGGCAGCTCAGTACGCTCTGCTCGCCAACAGCCAGTAGCACGTCGGCCCTCCGCCTCTCGATGCGTTCCTGGCCGATATACCCACGATCTGCTGTAGCGGGAGCCATAGTGGTTGGGTAAGGTACAAGCAGCCAGCCCACTCGCCAGTCAAGACATCAGCGAGCAGGGGGAAGGAGGGGAGCCGAGCGCTGGCGTTGCAATCATGCCAACGTGATTACGTCCATGGCCTGACGAGCGGCCCACGCGGCCCCGAAAGCATGGACGAGCTGCGTAAAGGACGCTGGGTCTGATCTTCGTAGGGGGAGATCCAAACTTTCTCGAGTCGGATGGAACCGATCAGACCTATCGAGCGTCCAATCAGATGTACAGGCCAACTGGGGGCTTCTGCCGTTGGCCGAGACGGGAAACCGAGAGGAGCCGAAATGGCAGGACAGCTTCAAGCGAACCACGAAGCGATCACGGCGTTCGAGAAGAACTGCAGGGATCGGCACAAAGATTTGATGGACAGGATCAGCGCGCTGGACATCAAGTCGGACATGACCACTCAGAGCTGGAGCGGTCAGGCCCGAGCTGCCTTCGATTCGCTCATGGACAACTACTTCGCCCAGGCACGAAAGCTGAACGACGCACTGGACCAGACTGCCGACAACCTCAGGAAGGCCGGTCAGGCCTTCGTAGCACAGGACGAGCAGTTCGCCCAGCAGGTGACGCAACAGGCTTCCAGCCTGACGCTTCCCTGATCGACTCGGTCAGCCGAACCACCAGATACCAAGGAGAAGCTCCAGATGGCAGCAAACGATCCAGGCACAATTGCCTCTAACTTCGGCTCGGTCGAAGAAGGCGCTCAGTCCATCGTGGCCGAAGCGCGGAACATCACGAGCATGCTCGAGGATTTCCACAAGCAGGTCACCGACTTCGTGACCAACTACTGGAAGGGTGATGCGAACGACGCGTTCGCCATGCTCCAGTCGCAGTGGAACACCAGCGTCACCCAGCTGAACGCCACGCTGGAGACCGCTGGTCGGGCTGTCAGCACCGGCAATAGCGATCTGCAGGCCACCGACACCAGCCTCGCAGGCCTTTTCTGAGATCCTGTCTCGGCCAATTCGGGCCCCCGGCAAGCTCTTTGCCGGGGGCCCGAATTATGTGAAGTGTCGCGGTGCCGACACACCCGAATTCAGGGAATGACGCGAACCGAACTACCGAAGTTCTCACACGTGGTCGACAGCGCCTGCCAATTATTGTCGGCATATTGGCAGCCGATGCTGACCTGAATTCCATACTCCAGCAACACATGCCAGCGGACAGTTGAACCGTCACCGGGCCGCTCGGTGTACGCCAGAGTGGAGCGCCCCCCGTAGACGACATCGCGTTTCAGCTCGGACATCACCCCGGCCGGCCGTTGCTTCATCTGCGTCTCGAGCCGCGCCGCAACCTGTTCATAGCTCGACCCCGGCGCTACCGGCGTTTGCGTCACTGTGACACGTAGCCGGGCACCATCATCCGGGGAAAGTTCGACCCGAGACCTACCACCAGCGTCGGGAGCCGACGCCATATGCCAACCATCCGGCACCTGAAAACGAATGCGCCCATAGGTTTCCGGCCCGACGGCAACGGTACTGCTCGGTGGGCCGATGGTACTGCTCGGCACCGATTCGCTACTCGGCGCCAAGATAGTGCCAGGCGCGGCAGTCGGACCGTCATCGGGTCCGTTCAACAGCACAACCCCGCCGACAATAGCGACACCGACAACGACGATCGCAGCAACCGCCGCACCCACATAACCGAGCCCGTTGCGCCGAGGCTGTTGCGCCGCAGCACGTTCGCGCAGCGGCTGCATCCATTCGGTCTGCGGCAGCGCGGTCGGTAACTCCGGCTGCTGGATCGGTTCGGTCTGCTGGCCACGGATCAGATCGGGCCCGGTCAGCGCCCGCAGCGCGACACCAGGCCCGCACCGCTGCTGCACAGCCGCGCGAAGTACACCGAGTTTCGCCGCGTCGGTGACACCCACCGACTGCGCCAGATCGGCAGGCTGACCATCGAGCAGCCGGTCGAGCAGCGCGCACAGGGTGGTGAAGCCGCTGGATTCCGGCAGTATCTCGGCGAGCGCGAGAGTTGGCGCGTGCTCGCACGATTCGATGTGCACACCCTGATGGCTGCGGATGACCGTGCTGGCCGTGGTGGTGAGCGCACCGAATTCCAGCACCAACGTGCGACGACTGTGACTGGTGCCCTCGTCCGACGCGACGGCCCGCACCGCCAACTCTTCGAACACCACGTCCGCGGTGAACCGCCGAGCCGCCTGGTCGAGCACGGAACGCCGGGACGCACCCCATTCCGTCGGACAGATCACCGTGATCCGCTCACACGGCGCGCTGACGCGCAGGTTCTCCAGCACGGCGCCGAACACCGCGATCAGCCCGTCGACCACGGACGGGACGCGCGGCAGCAACGCGACGGCCTCGGCGGGCACGTACTGCACCACGGAACTCACCTGGGTCGGCGGGGCCAGCGACTCACCGACCACCAGGTCGAACCCGTTGCTGCCCAGCACGATCGACGGCGCCACGTCCCAGTGCGTCGTCGCGCCACGCGCCCAGACGCGTGTGTCGGTGACCACCAGCTCGACGGTAACCATCAGGTTTGCGGCGGCATCCAGGCCGTTTGGATCAGACCCTCGGTGTTGCGCGTGACGTAGGTGCCGCGGCCCGGCGGCATCGGGCTCGGCCGCGTCGTCCCCATCAGCACACCCTCGTCCCGGCTGCAGCTCATGATCAGGCCGGCCGACCCGAGGTCCTTCATCCTGGCCAGCGTCGCCTCGAACATGGCACGTCCCGCGCCGCCGGAGCGCCGCGCGATGATCAGATGGAAGCCGAGGTCACGGGCGTGCGGCAGGTGTTCCACCAACGCCTGGACCGGGTTGCCGCTGGAGGTGGCCACCAGGTCGTAGTCGTCGACGACGACGTACAGCTCGGGGCCGCTCCACCATGAGCGATCCTTCAGCTGCTGCGGCGTCACATCGGGACCCGGCGTCCGGTTGCTGACGTACGCGGCGAGATCGGCCATGTTCTGCGTGAATTGAGGTGCGGTCGAGCCGTAGCCGGCGAGGTAACCCTCCGGCACTATGCCGAGCATCGAACGCCGGTAGTCGCCCATGATGATCCGCGCCTGGTCCGGGGTGTTCGACGCGGCGATGCCCTCGATGATCGAGTGCAGCAGCGTCGTTTTTCCCGACTCGGTGTCGCCGATGACGATGAAGTGCGGGCTCACCGCGAAGTCGAGGTAGACCGGGGCCAGCTCGGCTTCGTTGATACCGATCGGGATTCGCATGCACTTGACCGACTGGTCGACCTGGGACGGCCAGTTGCCCGCCAGGTAGAGCAGCTGCTCGCGTGGCAGCTCCTCGGGCAGCATGCGCACCGGCGGGGCCGGGCGGCCCGGAGTCAGGCGCGCGATGGTCGACACCGCCTCGGCAACGGCCTGGCCGATATCGGCCGGGTCCGAACTGCCGTCTACGCGCGGCAGGGCAGTCAGCATGTGCAAGCAGTCCGGCGTCATACCGCGGCCGGGACGAGCCTGCGGAACCATCGAGGCGAACTTGCGCCCGAGGTCGGAATCCATCGGATCACCGAGGCGCAGCTCGATTCTGGTGGCGATCTGGTCCTTCAGCGCAGGCCGTGCCTCTCGCCAACCGGCCAGCGCGATGACGATATGCACGCCATACGACAGACCCTGCACGGCCAGGTTCATGATCACCTGTTCGAGCATCTCGAAGTCCTGGCGGATGGAGCCGAAGCCGTCGATCACCAGGAACACATCGCCGAACGGATCCTCGTGCGCGCCGGTCGCGGCCGGGCTGCTGGACGGATCCATCGCACGCAGCCTGCGGAACTCGGTCATCGACTCGATGCCGAGCTGCCGGAACCGGGCCTCGCGCTGCCGCACGATGGTGGTCATCTCGGCGACGGTGCGCCGAACCTGGTCCGCGTCCAATCGGCTTGCGACGGAACCGACATGCGGCAGGCCCTGCAGACTCATCAGCGTGCCGCCACCGAAGTCGAGGCAGTAGAACTGCACCTGCTCGGCGGTGTGCGTCAACGACATGGCCATGATCAGCGTGCGCAGCGCGGTCGACTTACCGGACTGCGGGCCGCCGACGACGGCGACGTTGCCGCGCGCACCGGACAGGTCGACCACCAGCGGGTCACGCCGCTGGTCGTACGGCCGGTCGACGATGCCGATCGGCGCGCGCAGCGTGGCCACCGCGGAGTATTCGCCGGTGAGGATGGAGCGCGGGATCAGTTGGTCCAGCGTGGGTGCCTCGTCCAGCGGCGGCAGCCAGATCTCGTGCGCGGGACGGCCGTGGCCGTTGATCCGCGAGACCAGCATGTGCACGTTGGAGACCTGCTCGCCGTCGTCGGTCTGCTGGTCGGCGGCGCTGGGCTCGGCGGGCAGCGGAACCCGGTCCACCGCACGGAAATCCACGTGGGTGGCGGTGAACGGCCGGGCCTTGATGTCGATTTCGCCGGACTGGGTGGCGACGGTGATGTCGCGCTGCGAGCCGCCGCCGACGTAGGGGCCGGAGACGTAGGACGCCTGGAAACGCACGATCTCGCCGGAGTCCGACTTCAGGTAACCGCCACCGGGATTGTTGGGCAGGTTGTAGGCGTCGGGCACGCCGAGCACCTGGCGGGATTCGTTGGCGGAGAAGGTCTTCAAGCCGATCCGGTAGGACAGATGACTTTCCAGGCCCTTCAGCTTGCCCTCTTCCAGGCGCTGCGAGGCCAGCAGCAGGTGCACGTGCAGCGAGCGGCCGAGCCGGCCGATCATCACGAACAGTTCCGCGAAATCCGGGTGCTGGGTGAGCAGTTCGGAGAACTCGTCGAGCACCACGAACAGGGCGGGCAGCGGGTCCAGGTCGGCGCCTGCCGCACGGGCCTTCTCGTATTCGGAGACGTTGGCGAAGTTGCCCGCGGCGCGCAGTACTTCCTGGCGGCGGTTCATCTCACCGGCGAGCGCGTCCTTCATGCGGTCGACGAGGTCGGCTTCTTCTTCCAGGTTGGTGATGACGGCCGCGACGTGCGGCACGCTGTCGAGCCCGAGGAAGGTCGCACCACCCTTGAAGTCGACGAGCACCAGGTTGAGCTGGTCCGGCGAGTGGGTGGCGAGCAAGCTGAGCACCAGGGTGCGCAGGAACTCCGACTTGCCGGAACCTGTTGCGCCGATGCACAAGCCGTGCGGGCCCATACCGTTCTCGGCGGCTTCCTTGATATCGAGTTCGACCGGCAGGCCGTCGGCGCCGACGCCGAACGGCACCCGCAGCCGCTCCCGGCCGTAGCGCGGACGCCAGGCGTGTTCGGGGTTGAACGAGCCGATGTCGCCGAGGCCCATCAGCTGGCTCCAGGTCGAGATGACCTCGGAGTCATCGGTTTCCACGTCGCTGCTGCGCTGGGTCGCCGCCCGGTACGGCGCGAGCCTGCGGGCCACCTGCTGCGCCTGCTGCGGGCTGATCCGGTCGATCAGCGCGAAGCGCTCCTGGTTACCGGTCGCACCGCGGCCGACGCACTCGCCGTTCTCCACGATCATCTTGATGCCGCGCGAGACCGCCAGCCGCGGTGCGTACCCGCACAGGTCGATGATGGTGACGCCCTCGTAGCCCGATTCGCGCAGCTGATCTTCTTCGGCCTCCAGCAAGCCGCCGTCCACGATGATGACGATGTGCACCATGTTCGCGTTGGCAGGCTGGTTACGCGAGTAGCGGACCCGGTTGCCGAGCAGCGGCTGCAGGCCGGCCATCGCCTCCCGGATCGAGCCGTAGAACATGCGCTGGGTGCCGATGCCGTCCTGCGCGTCAGGGTGCTGGGTGTGCGGGAGCCACTTGGTCCACTCCCACTCCCGCGCGGTGTCCGGGCCGCAGACCACCGCGACGAGCACCTGGTCCGGCGCCTGGAACATGCACAGCTGCAACAACATCGCGCGGGTCATGTCCCTGGCCTCGACCCGGTCGCCGTCCAGTGCGATGGTCGCGAAACCCTTGACCGCGATCGCGGTCGGCAGATCGGGCACGGTCGAGTGTGCGCGCACGAAGCGGCGCAGCGAGACGGCCGCGATCGGCTCCAGCTCTTCGACCGGTCCGGTCTCCGGCGCGACCAGGCGGGTCGCCAGTCGCTGGCCGCCGACGCCGATGCGGGCGTGGCAGAAATCCTTGTCGCCCGCGCGGCGCTCCCACATGCGGCTGGTGCCGGCGAGCATCCAGATCAGGCCGGGCTCGGGGTGGCTCCATTCGACCGAGGCGCGCTGCTGGGTGGCCGTGTTGTCCACGTCCCGGCGCACCTGGTCGAGGTAGCGCAGATAGTCCTTGCGGTCCTCGTTCGCCTCAGCGGCCTTGGCCCCCTTGCCGCCGCCCTGACCTGCGAACATGCCTACCATCGAGAACATCATCATGAGCGGGAACATCATGCTCATCGGGTTCGATCCGATGCCGCCGCCCTGGGTGAACAGCAGCGCCATCATGCCGACCATGCCGATGATCATCACGACCGGCATCAGCTTCATCAGCAGATTGCCGGGTGTCACCCGGGGGATCTCGGGCGGCGGCTGGAGCGTGACCTCGCCGCCGGGCGAGCGCGGCATCTCCCTGCGCGCGCGGCGCTGGAACCGTACGGTACTCATTCCCGCACCTCGCTACCGCTCGGCGCCGGAATGCGCTGGCACATGATTCGGACGCGACGCTCCCTCATGGTGCGAGAATCCCCCTCCTCGACTGCTGTGATTCCGGCTCAGTGTAGAGGCAGCAGCGCACATGTCGTACAGTTCGACCAGCATTCTGCTGCCCGAAACGTGGGTTCGCAAACTCGACGTCGGCTCTCGAGTTTGCGAAAATACGAGGTAGAAGACGAGTTGGGGGAAGCTTGACGCACGCGCGACTTGACCACATCGATGAAAACTCCGCGCACGGCATCGTCCGCGCACCAGATCTCGCCAGGGTGACGATTCTCGCCAAACACACCCAGGTAGATATGGCGATCCCGGTCGACGTGCCCGTTGCCCTGGTGATCCCGAGTGTCGTCGACATGGTCGCACAACACAGCCGCACCAACGACTTCGACAACGAAGGCGAGCGCTTCGAGCCGGCCGAGTGGGTGCTCGCCCGAATCGGTCATCCCCCCTTCTCCAATTCGCTGAGCCTCGGCGAGCACGGTGTCCGCGACGGCGAGCTGCTGATGCTGGAGAGTGCCTCGCATACCGCGCCGACGCCGCTGTTCGACGACATCATGTACAACGTCGCGATCGCCGACACCGACCATTACCGCAGCTGGACTCCGAAGGTCGCGCGCATCACCGGTTCGGTGCTCGCCACGCTCACCATGCTCGTCGGCTGTCTCGGTCTGCTGCTCTCGCCCGATGCCCTGCCCTCCTGGGTCAGCGGTTCGGTCGCGCTCGCCGTCGCGATCCTGCTCGTCATCGCGTCCATGGTGCTCAGCCGGATGTACGGCGACACCTCCACCGCGCTGGTGCTCGGCGGCTGCGCGCTGCCACCCGCGTTGACCGCGGGCATGCTCTACGTACCCGATCACTACGGCTGGCCGCACATCCTGCTCGGCGCCGTATTGTTCGGCGCCACCGCGGTTTTGGCGTGGCGGGTCAGCGGCGTCGGCCTCGCGCTGTTCATCGGTTCGGCCACCCTCGCGCTCTACGCGGTGCCCGCCGCCCTGGTCGGGATGCTCACCGGGCAACCGGAACGCGCCATCGGCGCGGGTGCCGCGGCCCTCGGACTCGCCGGCCTCGCCCTGGCACCACGAATCTCGATGCTGCTGGCCAAACTGCCGCTGCCACCGGTCCCTTCACCCGGCACCCCGATCGACCCCACCGAAGACGACCCCGACGATCACCGCGCGCTGCCGACCATGGAGGCACTGCGGGTGAAGTCCGAGCGGGCCCGCATGTACCTGGCCGGCCTGGTCGCCGCCACCACCCTGGTCACCGTCGTCGGCGCGCTCGCCAGCACCGACCCGGAAGCCGAGAACCCGTACTGGCAAGGCATCGCGCTCGCCCTGGTCTGCGCGGTCGTCCTGATGTTCCGCAGCCGCACCTACGCGGGCGCCGAACAAGCCGTCGTACTCATCGCGGGTGGCGCGGGCATCGTGCTGATCATGTTGCTGGGTGCCGGTTTCGCGATGGACCAGCCCCTCGCCGTCTTCGGCGCCGCCATGGTCATCCTCATCGCAGCCCTGATCCTCGGCATCATCATCCCGAACCAGTCGGCCACCCCGCCGATGCGCCGCGGCGTCGAACTGCTCGAATACGCCTTCGTAGCCGCCGTCCTCCCCCTGGTTTTCTGGGTGGCCAGCCTCTACTCCCTCGTCCGCGGGCTGTGAACCGGATCCTGCGCACCGGTGCGGCAGCGGCGGTGCTCGCACTGAGTGTCTCGTTCGGGGTGGGAACGAGTCAGGGTGTGGCACATGCTGATCGGCCGCCGCCGGTCAATCCGGCATTACTGCCGCCCGGTGACCCGGCACGGCCGCCGGACAAGACCGAACAGAAGTCCAACACCCCATGCGTGAGCACTCAGCAGGGCGGAGAAGGCCTCGCCACTCCCGCACCGCAGCTGGCACTTGATCTGCCACGCGCCTGGGATTTCTCCCGGGGCGCGGGACAGCTGGTTGCGGTCATCGATACCGGCGTTTCGCGCCATCCACGCCTGCCCGACCTCGATGCCGGTGGTGACTACGTGGCCGAAGGCGGTGACGGGACCAGCGACTGCGATGGGCACGGCACCGTCGTCGCCGGCATCATCGGTGCGAAACACGTTGCTGACCAAGGCTTTTCCGGGGTAGCGCCCGATGCGCGAATCTTGACGATCCGGCAGACCAGCAAAGTGTTCCAGCGAGAGGGCCGGTCCGGCGAACAGCGACCCGAGGATCAACCCGACGGCTATGGCGACATCAACGCGCTGGCCTCCGCGGTCCGGCGAGCAGCGGACTGGGGCGCGACGGTAATCAATATCTCGCTGGTCCTGTGCACCGACGGTTCCTACAATCCCGCCGACGGACCGCTGGGCGCCGCACTGCGATACGCCACGCTCGAGCGCAACGCCGTCGTCGTGGTCGCAGCAGGTAACAAGGAACAGAATTGCAATGCAGGCAACCCCGGGCTCAATCCGCTCAACCCGAGCGGTGACCTCTGGAAGAACCTGAGCACCAACGTCACCCCCGCTCGCTACGACGACTACGTCCTCACCGTCGGCTCCATCGACCGCAACGGGCAACCGTCGGCTTTCAGTGTGCCCGGACCGTGGGTAGGTGTGGCAGCGCCCGGTGAGGACATCGTGTCCCTCGATGCCCGCGGCACCGGCACCATCACCGGTTTCGTCAATCAACAAGGTGGTGTCACGCCACTGAAAGGCACCAGCTTCGCCGCGCCGTACGTCGCCGGTGTCGTCGCGCTCGTGCGCGCCCGCTTTCCCGAGCTGACCCCGCTGGAAGTAATCAAACGCATCCAAGCCACCGCGCACGCACCCGCTGAGGGCTGGAATCCGTATGTCGGTTACGGCGCCGTCGACCCCGTAGCCGCGCTGACCAACGAGGTCCCGCCCAGTCTGCCACCGAAACAGCCGACCAGCCCCCGCAGCATGCAACTCGCGGTCCCGGCTCCCTTACCACCGCCGGACAACCGAGCCCGCAATATCGCCCTGGTCGGCAGCGCAACAGTCGCGATCCTGCTCACGCTCGGCATGCTCGCGTCTTTCCCGATCCGCCGTAGATTCGGCGTCACCGGCGACGATATGTAAGCCGAAGGGCCTCAGCGAATTCCGCTGAGGCCCTTCTGATCAACCGATCTGGGTTGCTAATTTTCGGATCCGATCGTGTCCCTTCGGCGAAGAAGGCTCGGATCGGCGACTCGCGGGTTCGACCGAACAATGACTGCACGGCATGTAGCGTCTGCACAGCGAACCGCGGTACATAAGGTGCCGGATCCGATCGACGCAGGTAGTTCCCATGAAGCAGCAAGAACAAGCACCCGACGGCCCGCCCGATACCGAGGGGTTGAGCCGGCGAGAGGCGTGGGAGCAGGCCACCGGCGTGCCGATGATGCTGCTCGCCGTGCTATTTCTCGTCGTCTACGCCTGGTACGTGCTGGATACCGGCGCCTCGCCACAGCTGGACGCTTGGCTCAGCCGGGTCGACATTGCGATCTGGGCTTTGTTCGCTATCGACTTCGGGACGCGATTTGCCTTGTCCACTCGCCGGTGGGAGTTCTTGCGCACCCATCCCGTGGAGCTGCTGATCGTGCTGATTCCACCGTTTCGCCCGCTACGGCTGGTGCGCGCCGCGGTGCTGGTGCTCGGCACCCTGAACCGGCAATCGCTGACTCAACGGTCGCGCCTGTCGGTGTTCGTCGGAACCAGTTCGATCCTGGTGCTCTTCCTGTGCAGCCTGGCTTTCTTCGACGCCGAATACGGGGCAGAAGGCAGCAAGGTGCTGAGCTTCGGTGACGCCCTGTGGTGGTCGGCGGTCTCGGTCACCACGGTCGGCTACGGCGACGTTTACCCGGTCACCGTGGAAGGCCGACTGATCTCCCTGGTGCTGATGACCTTCGGCATCGGCCTGATCTCCTTCGCCATCGGCACCACGACCAGCTGGGTGATCGATCAGCTGAAGGCCGCCGAGGAGACCGCCGACCGCACGGATCGGGAGATCGGTGTACTGGTCGAGGAGCTGCGTTCGTTGCGCGCCGAAGTTGCCGCATTGCAGGACAACTCCGACGGCTCGAATGCCGTTGTCGCGGACGGTCGTTAGCCGACTACTTGGCGGCGACGGGTTGCTTGGCCGGGTTCGGATCAGGGGCGACGCCGTCGTGCGCGACCATGGCTTCCTCGCGGCCCATGGTCGGCCCACCGGCGAGCAGACCCACGATCGGCCATGGCGCGGGTTCCGGCGTCACGCCCGATTCCGGGTCCATACCAAGCGCTTTCGCCGCATCGTTGTTCTTGATGCCGTAGCGGACACCGGTGTCGGACACGTAGAACATGCTGTCCTTGCGGCGGCTGTCCGGTTCGATGCCGGTGGTCTGCACGAAGGCGCCCGAGCCGGGCTTGAAGTACACCGAGTCGACGTTGTCCCCCTTGCCGTCGGCCTGGGCGAGCGACACCAGCTTGGCACTGCTCGACATCGGCAGGTCGCTGGCGTCGATCACCGACAAGGTCGCGCGCACGGCGACGTCGGCATTACCCGCCGCGCCGGGGATCGGCTTCCACGACAAGCAACTGACCGGACGGGAATTGGCCTGGACGATCGTCGGCGCGGCGGCCGGGTACGTGTCCACCTTCAGCGCCTTCGACGGGCGCGCGTGGTTGGCCTCGAAATCGCCGATTGCCGTGTTGTGGTCCGGGTTCGGCTGCGAACTGCGGACAATTTCGGCGGTCAGCGGATTGATCTGCTGCAGTCCGTCGCGCAGGATCACGTAATTCTGATCAGCTTTACCTGCCAGTTGAACTACGGTGCCGATCTTCAGATTGTTGATCGAGTACCCGTCGGGCTGCCCACCCGGATCATCGATCTTCGGCGGCACGATCGGATTCACTTCGGGAATGGAATTCAGCAGCCCTTCACTGATGGGTCGCGGCGTTGCCCCGCGGATCTTCAATGGGCCGGTGACGGACGGGTCGTTCATGTCGACCCGGGCACGCGTCTTGTTCCACACGAGGTAGGTCGCGCTCTTGCCCTTGACCAGCAGCGCCTTGTCGTTCCCCATTTCCGAGGCTTTGTCGCCGAGTTCGAGGTCGCCGATCAACACCGACGTGCTGCGGTCGTCGCTGCCGTCCGCCTTCAACGAATCACAGACGGTCCAGGCCCGCCCTTTGCCTGCTTTGTCGAAGATCAGCGAACCAGGCGCGCCGGGGATGCCGATCAGCTGGCCGCGCGGCTTCTTACCCAGCTCGGAATCCTTGACGACCGCAGGCTTGGACGCGTCACCGGCGGCCAGCCGGGCCGAGGCCAGGTTGAGGGTCGGGTGCACGACATCGCCGATCACCACGTAGACGCCGCCGGACTCCTTGGCGATCAGGATCTTGCTGTTGTCGATCTTGGCTTGCGGTCGCAGCAGTGCGAGGACGCCGCAACCTGCCAATACGACGATCGCCAAGATGAGGCCGACCGCGTACGCACGCGACTGCGAGCGCATCGGGTCGTGCAGCATCCGCACGTCCCGGCGGACCAGCGCATGCTCCATCCGGCGAACCAGAAAACGGTAGCCGCTCACCTGCCACCGAGTGGTGGGTTTTGAAGGCATTATTCCTCCCCCGAACAGTGCTCACATTCGCGCAACACAGTACAGTTCCCGAGGACTCTTGTTCAGCTCGCCCACTATTATGGGCCGACACCGGGTACTTGGGGGACGACGATGGCGGAACCTGCCGGGGCGGGACCACGGCCGCTCCTTGGCCGAATCTCACTGCAGAATCTATTGATTGCGCAGGTGATCGGCTTCATCGCGGGGGCGGTGGCGTTGATTGCCGGCCTGCAACCGCTGATTGCCCTCGGGGTGGGCATCGTCGTCGCACTGATTCCGCTGATTCCGATCGCCAAACGCACCGTGCTCGATTGGATCGCCACCTGGTGGCGCTACCTCACCAAGCGGGACTACACGATCGGCCAGACCGTCGACTTCCGCGGCGCGGACGGACGCTCGCTCGGGCTGTACTGGGATGGCAGCCGAGTCGTGACGGTCGTCGAGGTGCTCGCCCCTCCCGGCGGGCTCACCCGTATCGCCCGCAACACCGTGCACGCCTCGCACCTGCTGCCGCTGCCGGAACTGGCGAAATGCCTGAATCAGCATGACATCCTGCTCAGCGGCATCGACATCGTCAGCCACGGTCATCGCAGCCGGTCCGGCACCCCCGCGGGCAAGATCTACGAATCGCTGCTCGGGCCGCTGCCCGCCACCGCACATCGCACCGTCTGGTTGGCGATCAGCTTCGATGCGGTCGCGTGCCCGGAGGCTGCGGCCCGGCGTGGCGGCGGCGCGGAGGGCGCGTCGCGCGCGGTCACCATCGCGACCCAGCGCATCATGCGCACGCTCGAAGACGCCGACTGCAACGCCCGCATCCTGACCGCACCGGAAATCCGCAAGGCGGTCCTGCAGATCACCAGCGGTTTCGATCCGCGCACCCTCGAACATCGGTGGCGCTACGCCGAAATCGGCAACAGCGTGAACATCGGCATGGCCGTCGACCCGAAACGACTCGGCTCGGACCTGCTCGCCCAGCTCTGGGTGGCGCCCTCGCGCGGCACCACGGTGGCGGTGCGGCTGCGGCCGGGTAGCTCGGCGGAGTCGGTGAGCATCGGTGCGGCATGGCGGCTGACCGCGCGGGAACTGCCGGAGCGCCACAAACTCGCGGGCATGGTGTCGATGAACGGCAGGCATCGCGACGGGCTGCTCGCACACCTGCCGCTCGCCGTGCCCGGCGTGGACGCCACCGTCCCGATGAGCGAATACCCGATCGACGTGATCGACGCGCTACACCTGCCGTCCTCCGGCTGCGGTCAGCTGATCGGCTCCGACGACGAAGGCAACGGCGTCGCGGTCCGCATCGTCGGCGCGGGCATCTCGACCGTCTACGTGGCCGGGGAGCTCTATCTCGCACAGCAATTGGTGTTCCGCGCGCTCGCGGTCGGCGAACGCATCCTGATCCGCACCGACCGGGCGCACGCCTGGGAGAACCTGGTCACCACCATCGGCAACCCGGAGCGCCTGACCCTCGCAGTCGAAACCCACCAGTCCGACGCGGGTTTCACCGCCACCGTGGTGGACGGCGTGCTCGCGCCCGCCCCGCACGCGGGTGTCACCACCATCTACGTCACCGGCGACCCGATGGGCTGGCCCGCCACCCGCCCCGACCTGTCCATCCACCAGCCCGCGGCGATCGGCAACCACGTCATCCTGCGCACCGGCACCGCACAGGTCGACCTCACCCTGGTCTCCATCCCCCGCGAAGCCACGTACATCGGCCACCCGCGCGGGCGTCGCGGCGCACCGGTCGGCGCTAACGGCTGACGCCCGCGCACCAGTTTGTTCCGCCGCGTAATGAAGTGGCCCGCGATTTCGTGCGCGGCGCATGCTGATGAATGCGCGGCCCTCGACCGCTTGCAGCACTGACACGCGGTTATAGCGGCGAACCAGCGCGATGTTGTGATCAGCCCGGGTAAGGGTCGACGTTCCGCGCTACCCGCAAAGTCCTTGCCCACCAGGACAACTGGCGGAGCATGCGGGCGGCGGCGTCGATGGCGGCGCCGTCCTGTGTTTGTCCTGCGGCGTCGAATTGCTTCTTGGCCTGGTGGAAGCTGACGGTTTCGCGGATCGAGACCATGTGGATCTCGGCCACCACCTGACGTAATTGCTCCACCGCGCGCAGGCCGCCGGAGAGTCCGCCGTAGGAGACGAAACCGATCGGCTTGGCGCGCCATTCGTGTTTCGCCGTGTCGAACGCGGTCTTCAGCGAGGCCGGGTAGCCATGGTTGTATTCGGAGGTGATCGCGACGAAGGCGTCCGCGGCGGCCAGCCTGGCCCGGTAGTCGGCGACCTCGGGGGTCTCGGTGAGGTCGGTCGGCAGTGGGGTGTCCGCGAGATCTATGACGCCCGTATCGAACTCGTCATGCGCGCGTAGTGTGCGCAGGAACCAGTCGGCGACCACCGGAGCGAACCGCTCCGGACGCACGCTGGCCACGATGACCTCGAGCCGCAACGGAGTGTCCATCGCGTGAGCTTAACGCGCGCGGGGCGGGCCGAAAGGAAGCAGAAAATGATCTTGGTAACCGGCGCCACCGGAAACATCGGTGGCGAGGTGGTGACGGCGCTGAGCGAGTCCGGCGCGCCGGTGCGCGCGCTGGTGCGCGATCCGGCGACGGCCACGCTGCCCGCGGGTGTCGAGGCGGTGACCGGCGATCTGAACCGGCCGGAGACCATGGTCGACGCCCTCGACGAGGTGCGCGCGCTGTTCCTGCTGCCCGGCTACGACAACCAAGCCGACCTGCTGGACCGCGCGAAAAAGGCCGGGGTGCAACGGATCGTGCTGCTGTCGAGCGCCTCGGCGGCACTGCAGGATCTGGACAACGCCGTCTCCCGCTACATGACGCTGTCCGAGCGGGCGGTGCGCGAATCCGAACTGGCGTGCACGTTCCTGCGGCCGCGCTCGTTCATGTCGAACGCGCTGCGCTGGCTGCCGCAGCTTGCGGCCGGTGACGTGGTGCGGGTGCAGTTCCCCGAGGTCCGGTTCGGCGCGATCGACCCGGCCGACATCGCCGCCGTCGCCGCCCTGGCACTCACCGGCGACGACCTCAACGGCCGGACGCTCGAACTGACCGGCCCGCAGGCCCTGCTGCCCGCCGACCAAATCGCCATCCTCGCCGCCACTTTGGGCCGGCCGTTGGTCGCACAGGGGCTGAGCACCGAGGAGACCAGGGCGGAACTCAGCGCGACCATGCCGCAGCACTACGTCGAGGCCTTCCTGAGCTTCTTCGCCGACGGCACCCTGGACGAGGCGACGCTGTATCCCACCGTGCAGGAGGTCACCGGACGCGCGCCACGCACCTTCGAACAGTGGGCGCAGGCGCACGCCGCCGACTTCACCGGCTGAGGCGGGTAAGCGGACCCTGTCCACGGTCGGTCTCGGCGAGTCAGGCACGATATGCACTGGCTATCAGCCTGACCGTGGCATAGGGTTCGACTCGGGAGGGGGGATTTGTGATACTCGGGCGCTGGTTGCTCATCGAAACGCTCGGACACGTCGACACCTGGTCGCTGCTTGCGGTCGGCACGGCGCCCCGGGAATGGAAGTCGTTCCAGCGCGCCGTTTCGACGCGATTACAGCCCCTCATCGCCACCGCCTACACCACCGGCACGGTCGTCGACCAGCAACTGCCGCAGTCCCGGCACGACTGGTCGGGCCAGCGCATCGTGGTGGTGCCGCTACACGGGCCCGACGAACGGGTGCATGCCGTCCGGCTGTGGGTGGGCACCGGCGATCCGCCCCCGCCGGTCGGTGTCGCCGCGTTCGGCGTCGACGCGCGAGCGCGGCGGATCGAGGCCCTCCCCTACGACCTCGGACCGCATTTCGAGGACCGTCGCATCGTGTGGATCGGCGCCGAATCCTTCGAGCTGATCGAACGTTTCGACGGCGCACTCGATCTCGTCGCCACGCTGGCCAGATCCACGCCTGGCGACCGGTGGCTCGACACCGCGACCGTGCGCGCCCGGACCGGCCCGCGCACACTGCTGCTCGCTGCCCGCAACCCCGACGAGAACCGGTACCGCTGGCTGGGTCTGGCCGTCGATGTCACCGATAGTGTTGCGCCCCAGCGCAAATCGTTCGAGGCAGCGACCCTGGACCTGCTGCGCGGCGCGCAGCCGAACCTCTACCTCGCCATCGTCGACCTGGCCCAGGTGCGGCGGATCCGCTGGGTCACCGAGCCGGTGCCCGGGTTGCGCTGGGGTCGCGGCACCGACGAGCGCACCGTGCCACACCCCGCCGACCGCGAACGAATAGTCTGCGCCCGCAACGACATCCGCTCCGGCGCCGAACGGGTCACGCTGGCGGCGGTACGGATGGCCACCGATACCGGCGACTGGCTCGTCGCCGACCTGGAGGCTTCTCCGCTGCCCGGCGGAACGACGGGGGCGCCGGTTCCCGAATTCGCCTTGGTCCAGCTGGAACTCATCGACGATCCGCAACCGGAGGAACTACCGGCCGCCGATCAACCGCCCGCACCCGAGTGAACCGCCGGCCACCGACCGAACACCCGCAAACCGGTGCACGATCGGTGGCCCATCAATCACTCGCAAACCCGAGCGACCGTCGGCTACCCAGCAATTCCCGTAAGCCCGAGTAACCGTCGGTCGCCCATCGACGGGGCAGCACAGTGGCAAGTAGTCACCATCAACCGGCCGCCACCCGGCAGTCGTCAGCCTGCCGCCGCATTCGCCGGCACAGCCACGAACTCCGCCAACCCCTGCTGCGGCGCGACCACTGCACTGAAACCCAATGTGCGCCTGGCCCGTTCGGGATCGGCGACGAAATGGCGGACATCGCCGATCCGGTATTGACCGGTCACCACCGGCGCGGGACCACCACACGCCTTCGCCATGATCGAGGCAACCTCCCACAGCGTGATCGGCCGTCCGGACGCGATATTCAGCGGAACGAAACCGGGCAGCGCCCGCTCGACCGCCGCGAGCACAGCCACCGCGGCGTCGCGCACATGCACGAAATCCCGGACCTGCCCGCCGTCTTCGAACACGTGCGGTGCCCGCCCCTCGTCCAGCGCGGCCCGCACCTGACCCACCATCCCGGCCCGCGCGCCTACACCGTAGACCTGGTGCATCCGCAGCGCGGTCACCGCGCCGCCGACCTGCAAACCCCAAGCGAAGGCATAGTTTTCCTGCGCCACCTTGCTCGCGCCGTAGCTCCCGCGCGGGCGCAGCGGTGCGTCCTCACCCACCGGCTCCCAGGTCAGCACGTCGCCGGTGCGCGGAGCCCGATGGTCGAACATGCCCCGATCCAGATCCGCGCGCCTGCGCAGACCGGGGAAGAACGGCCCGCCGCGCACGCTGCGGTAGCGGCCCTCGCCGTACACGCTGATCGATGACGCCAGCACCAGGCGGCGCACCTTCGTCCGTTCCATGGTGCCGAGTAGCGCCGCGGTGCCCAGGTCGTTGTGTGTCGCAAAGTCGGCCGGACCGGCGCCCGCGGTGACCGCGGCGAGATGGCAGACGACGTCGATGCCCGCGAGCAGCGGCGCGAGCGCGTCGGCATCGCGCACATCGACCCGCGAAACACCGTCCGGCGGCTCCGCATCCGGCCCGTGCACGGTGTCGAGCATCAGATCGATGCCGACTACTTCATGACCCGCGGAAGACACGACCTTGCACACGTGTGTTCCGAGGAAACCGGCCGCGCCGGTGACCAGCACTCTCATTCACCGCACCCTTGTTCGGCACCCCCGCATGGGTCAGGGTAACTCGAACGGGAGCGACACTCCGGTATGAACGCGGCACCGGTCGCAGGTGTCGGTCTCGGTGACCGCGGCCACCGAGCGGCGGATCAGGTCCTTGAACGGCACCAGGTTGCGCTTGAACTCGGCGAAGACATCGACCGCATGCACGCCGGTACCCTCCTCCAGGCCCGCGTCCAGGTCTGTCACCAAAGCGACTGCGGCGTAGCACATCTCGAGTTCCCGGGCGAGCACAGCCTCGGGGTGACCGGTCATGTTCACCAGGTCCCAGCCCTGCCCGGCGAACCAGCGACTCTCCGCCCTGGTGGAAAAGCGGGGGCCTTGGACGACGACCATCGTGCCCGCGCCCTTCATCGGCAGCACGTCGTCGGCGGATTTGATCGTCGCGGTACGAAGGTCGTCGCAGTACGGGTCCGCGAAGGAGACGTGCACGCCACCGCCGTCGAAATACGTCTGCGGACGGCCGGAGGTCCGGTCCACCAACTGGTCCGGCACCGCCACCGTGCCGGGACCCCAGTCCCCGCGCAGGCTCCCCACCGCACACGGCGCGAACACCCGCCGCACCCCGAGCGAACGCAACGCCCACATGTTCGCCTGGTACGGCAGGGTATGCGGTGCGAACTCGTGACTCTTGCCGTGCCGCGGCAGGAAAGCGACCGGCCGCCCCTGCACCTCGCCGATCGCCACCGGCGCACTCGGCGCCCCATACGGGGTTTCTACCTCGACGTGCGTCGCCTCGTTGTCGAAGAAATCGTAGAAGCCGCTGCCGCCGATGACGGCGAGCGCAGGCCTGGCATGCGAACTCATGCCCCGATTCTCCCGTCCCCGGGACGTCCGCCGATCAACGGGTACCGCAACTCTGAGCGCACGCCAGGTAGAGCCTTGTCGGTGCGCTCGGCCACGATGGCGGGCGGGGCGCTCGTGGTCGCCGGCATCGTGACGGCTCGTGGCGGAGCCGAGCATCGGGCCGCTACTCGGCCGCGTGACCCCGCGGAACAGGCGCTGACCTGACAAGTCGGGCGGAAAACTGTACCCTAGGGGGGTATGAATCCGGTTCGACCGTAGACCGGCAGCCAGCGAGGAGACATGGTGACCACCAGCCCCCAGGACCACGCCGCGCACGATCATGCCGCGCACGGCTACATCACCGCGAAGGACGACTATCTCAAGCGGCTGCGCCGGATCGAAGGGCAGTCGCGCGGACTGCAGCGCATGGTGGAGGAGGAGAAGTACTGCATCGACATCCTCACCCAGGTCTCCGCGATGACCAAGGCATTGCAGGCGGTGGCGATGGGACTGCTCGAGGATCACATCAGTCACTGCGTGGTCGACGCTGCGGTGGCGGGCGGTCCGGAGGCGGAAGCCAAGATCAAAGAGGCCACCGACGCCATCGCTCGGCTGGTCCGGTCCTGACCCTCCCCCGCTGAACCGTCGAATCGTAGCCAAGCTCTGCGCGAGAGCTGCAACCGCTGGCTGCATGACTAGACGTTGCGGCGGCAACCCTGCCTTCCCGCACACCTTTTGACATACGCACGCGTGTCGCTGCGGCAAGTCGGTGTGCGCGAAAGCAGAAGGTGTGCGGCGTGGGTGCTGCGGCTAGCCGTGGCAGCGGCATGAGTTCTTCGGCAAGCCAACGGGAGGCTAGCCGTGCCAGCGGCGGTAGACCTCGGCGGCGCCGGGGTGCAGTGGCACGGGGGCGGTGCCGATGAGGGAACGGCCGTCCAGGAATTGGGTGCCCGCCGCTTCGGTGGGCACCAGCGAATCCGCCTGGTATACCAGGAGTTCGACGATCGATGCGGCGACATGCTCGGGCATGGATGCGGCGGCGAGCAGCAGGTTAGCCACTCCGATGGTGTGTACGGCGACACCACCGGGGTAGGCGTCGGCGGGGATCTCCACTCGGTCGTATACCGGTCCGAACCGCTCGCGCATCGGCACAGCGAGGTCCCCCATGTCGACAAGCCGCATACGCGCGGGGATTTCGAGCACGCTCGTCGGCACGCCACCTGCCCACAGCAACGCGTCCACCTCCCCCGCTGCCAGCTCCGCCATCGCCGCCCGCAGCGGCCGATGCGAAACCTGCACGTCCACTTCAGGATTCAGCCCCGCCACCCGCAGGATCCGGTCACCGGTCAACGCCGCCCCGGACCCGTCGGCACCGAGATTCACCCGGGCGCCCCGTAACTGTGCGACGCTGCCGATCGCACTGTCCGACCGCACCACGAGCTGCAGATAGTTCTCATACACCCGGCCGAGCGCCAGCACCCGGTCGGTCGTATCCCCCACCGAATCCGACAGTGCCAACGCGGCGTCCACCTGCCCGCCCGCCAGCATCGCCAAGTTCTCCTGCGACCCCGACGTGGTCACCCGCTCGATCCGCACGTCGCCTTCCTGAGCCGCAGCGGCGGCGAGCAGTCCGGTGAACGCGTAATAGAACCCGCCCACCTCGCCCGAAGCCAACCGCACCACCGGCCCGCCTCCACTCGGCCCGCACCCGGCGATGCCTGCCGCGGCCACGCCGGTCAGCGCAAGAAATCCCCGCCGTCCCATCGTCACCATGGCGCCACCAGGGGCCGGCTTCGGCACTCGGCCACCGAGCCGAGCATCACCCGCCACTTCCAGCGTTCGGTCCGGCGCGTTTCACCCAAGGCAGCTGGATACGGACCGCGATACCGAGCTGGCCGCACACCGAATATCGCCCGCATCAACCCGTTCCAGTGCGCTGTCATGGCAGCTCCGCAGCCGGCAGCCGGATGTGGACAGCAAGTCCGTGGGGGTGGACCGTTTCGACGGTGAGGGTCCCACCACGGGCTTGCGCGAGGGCAGCGGCGATAGGCAACCCGAGGCCCGAGCCGCCGCTGACGGCGGTCGAGCCGCGGAAGAAGCGGGTGGTGAGCCGATCGATCTCGTCGGCGGGCACACCGGCGCCGTTGTCGTGGACGGTGAGGGTGACCCACCCAGGCTCGCCCGCGACGGTGAGCACCGTCCGGGCGCCGGATCCCGCGTAGCGGCACGAATTGCTCAGTGGCACATCGAGAATCTGGGCGAGCGCGTCGGCGGAGACCGCGACGTCGGCGTGCTCGATCGACGGACCGATCCGCAGTTCCTGCCCCGCCGCGTCGTACGCCGAACACCACGCGTCGAAGCGGTCCGCGACCACCTGGACCGCGTCGCAATGGTTCTCGTCTGCAGCGAGCCTAGCCGCGTCGAAGGCGGCGGGAGTTTCGGCGACGGCGAGAGTGAGCAGCCCGTCGAGCAACGCGGTCAGCCGCTCGACCTCGGCTGCGGCGCTGCGAAAGGTGTTCGCCGCCTTGTCCGGTATCGCGGGCTCCAGCGAGTCCAGTCGAATCGTCAACGCGGCCAGCGGGTTCCGCATGGCGTGCGCGGTATCGGCCACCAGCTGACGCTGCGCATCCACCGAGTCGGCGACGGCCAGCGCCATGGCGTCGAAAGATTCGGCCACAGCACGCATTTCGGGCGGCCCACCGTGATGCGTAGCGATCGACGCCGGATGTTTCGCTGCAACCGTCTCGGCCCGCGGCTTGGGCAGTGTCGCGGTGAGATCGGCGACGGCGTGCGAGAGCGCCCCGAGCGGCCGCAGCACCCAGCGGCTCAAAGTCAGTGCGAGCAAAGTGAACAGCGCCATCGCGATCACGCCGCCGAGCACGATCAACGCCCACGTGCGCGCGATGTCGGCGCGGGCCCGCGCGGTGGACGCCTGGATCACCACGGCGCCGCTCACCTGCACCCCGGTACCGACCGGGCGCGCGATCAGCATGGTCGGCGCACCCCACGGGGTCAGCTGCGCCACCGCGTGCGGACGTTGATTGCGCCGCGCCGCCGCCACCGCGGCACCGATCTCCGGGTCGTCGATACTCGCGCCACCATTGGCGGTCGTCGCTCCTTTCGCATCGACCACCAGCACGTTTTCGCCGTACAGCTCGTGATAGCGACCCACCTCGTCGGACAGTGCCCGGCTATCCCCCGAGGTCGAGGCGGCGGCAGCGAGATTCGCGAACCGGTCGGCATCGCCGGAGCGGGCGAGCACCAGCTGCTGGGTCCGGCTCGTCGCCACCGTCAACGACAGCGGCACGGCGAACGCCAGCACCGCGATCGCGGCGAACACGGTCAGCGCGATGAGTAGGCGGCGCCGCATGGCCTGCCCCTGGTCATTGCCCCCACCGATACCCGTAGCCGCGAATGGTGGTGATCAGTCCCGGCCGATTCAGCTTGGCGCGCAACCCGGTCATGTGCACGTCCAGCGACCGGGACACCGCGACGAACGCGTCACCCCAGATCCGGTCCATCAGCTGCTGGCGGCTCACCGCGGCGCCCGGCCGCTCCACCAGCGCCTGCACCAGCTCGAACTCCTTCTGCGTCAACGTGATCGGCTCACCGGCCACCTCGACGAGGCGCGCCTGCACATCCACCCGCACGTCACCGGTGACCACCACCGCCTGCGCCGGTTGCGCCGCGGCGGCCGCCCGCCGGGTGACCGTTTCCAGCCGCGCCATCAATTCCGCGATCCGCGGCGGCTTCACCAGATAGTCGTCGGCGCCGCCACGCAACCCGCGCACGATCGAACGTTCGTCGCTGCGCGCGGTCAGGATGAGCACCGGCACCTGACTCACTTCGCGCAACTGCCGCAGCACCTGCAAGCCGTCCCCGTCGGGCAGCCCGAGATCGAGAATGATCGCGTCGTAACCGCGGTGCGTCATCAGGATGTCCGCGCCGCGCCGTTTGCGCTCCGCCCGGTAACCACGGGCGTTCAGCGCCTCGACCAGCGCGTCACCGACGCCGTCGTCATCTTCGACCACCGCAAGCCGCACGCGCCGATCCTCCCACGATGGGCGAATCGGCGCGTGCGCCGGGCCGTCGGTCACGCAGTGGTGAGCCGACGTTCCGGCTCGGCCGTCCCGGCACCGGTCCCAGTTCCGGCGTCGGCGGCGGCCTGTTCGGCTTCGATGGTCGAGGAGGCGGAGGTCTCCCGCATGAACAGGTAGGTGAGCAGCGAGATGGCGATGCACCCCGCGACGTACCAGAAGTAGACCGACTCGTGGCCCGCCTTCTTCAGCGTCAAGGCGATCGTTTCGGCGGTGCCGCCGAAGATCGCGACGGTCAGCGCGTACGGCAGGCCGACGCCGAGCGCACGGATCTTGGTCGGGAACAGCTCCGCCTTCACGATGGCGTTGATCGAGGTGTAGCCGGTGACGATCACCAGCGCGCCCATCATCAGCGCCCAGGCGCCGATCGGGTTCTTGGTCTGCCCGAGGATCGTCATGATCGGCACGGTGAGCAGCGTGCCCGCGACACCGAAGAAGATGAGCAGCTTGCGCCGCCCGATCCGGTCGGACAACGCACCCGCCAACGGCTGCAGCACCACGAACGCCAGCAGGGCGAAGAAGTTGATCCAGGAGACGGTTTCCTCGGGGATGCCGACGCTCAGCTTCATGTACTTCTGCATGTACGTCGTATACGTGTAGAAAGCCACGGTGCCGCCGAGCGTCAAGCCGACCACCAGCAGACATTCGCGGGGGTACTGCATCAGCATCCGCAGCGAGCCGCGCGGCGCGGTGCTCGGCGCCGTGACCGCGTCGCCCATGCTGTTCACCAGCGGGACCGACTCGGCCGCCGCCGCTTCGAACTGCGCGGACTCGTCCATGCTGCGCCGCAGCCACATCACGATGAGCGCGGCGGCCGCGCCGATGACGAACGGGATGCGCCAGCCCCAGTCGTACATCTGGGCCTTGTCGAGGAATTGCTGCAGGATGATCTGCACGCCCAACGCGACGAGCTGGCCGGCGACCAGCGTCACGTACTGGAAGCTCGAGTAGAACCCGCGCTTGCCCGCCGAGGCCACCTCGGACAGATATGTTGCGCTGGTGGCGTATTCGCCGCCGACCGAGAGGCCTTGCAGCAGTCGGGCCAGCAGCAGCAGGACCGGCGCCGCGATGCCGATCGTCTGATAGCCGGGGGTCACCGCGATCAGCAGCGAGCCGCTCGCCATCACCGTCACCGACAGGGTCAACGCGGAACGCCGACCGTACTTGTCGGCGTAGCGTCCGAGCAGCCAGCCACCGAGCGGGCGCATCAGGAAGCCGACGGCGAACACCGCGGCGGTGGACAGCAGCTGCGCGGTCGGATCACCGGACGGGAAGAACGTTTTCGCGAAATAGATGCTGAACGCAGCGTAGACGTACCAGTCGTACCACTCGACGAGGTTGCCGATGGATCCGCGCAGCACGTTCGCGACGACCCGCCGCTCGCCCACGGGCTTTGTCGTAGTCACAAGATCTCCTTCTTCGACGCATCAGCGCGTCAGCCGAGACCGAGTGTGTCTGCTGTCACAGCGGCAAGGGAATGCCCAGAGCTCCTTCCTAACAGTCCCTTAGGAGTGTCAGGGCTCCTACCTAATCCAGTGGAGAT
This sequence comes from Nocardia suismassiliense, assembly GCF_900269665.1. GTDB lineage: Bacteria > Actinomycetota > Actinomycetes > Mycobacteriales > Mycobacteriaceae > Nocardia > Nocardia suismassiliense. Next base: position 1,462,054 of record NZ_LT985361.1, on the reverse strand, counting down.
CTTCTACACAAAAGCACCTCGCACAAGGTTGCGGCCTTGTGCGAGGTGCGATGCAGAACTTTGCGGCGGTGCCGGCTCAGCCGTTCAGCAGCGGTGCCAGCGTGCGCAGGCCGGCGAGGTAGTCCTCGTTCAGGACCTGCACCGCGACGTGGTTGCCACCCGCGTCCAGGTGCGCGGTGAGCTCGGCGGCGACGTGCTCCGGGCTGCCGTGCGCGATGACGGCGTCGAACACCCGGCTGCCGGGATCGGCGAGTTCTTCGTCGGTGAAGCCGAGCCTGCGCAGGTTCGAGGCGTAGTTCGTCAGGCCCAGGTAGAACCCGACGGTCCCCTCTGCGACGGCGTGCGCCTGCTGCGGGTCGTCGGTCAGTACGACCTTGTGCTCGGACGCGATCAACGCATCCGGGCCGATCTCCGCCCGGGCCTGCGCGGTATGCGTGGACGGCACGAAGTAGGGCAGCGCGCCCAAGGACCGCTGCGCGGCCAGCTTCAGCACCCGCGGGCCGAGGGCGGCCACGGCGCGGCGCTCTGCAGGCACGTCCAAAGCGTCCAGTACGTCGAGGTATTCGACGAGGGCGTCGTACGGCTTGCGGTACTCGCCGGTGTGCTCCGGATGCCCCGCACCGATACCGAGCAGGAAGCGTCCGGGGAAGCGCGCGTCGATCCGGTGGAACGACTCCGCGACCTCCTTCGCGGGCACGGCCCAGATATTCACGATGCTGGTGGCCACCTTGATTGTCTCCGTCGCCTCGAGCAACGGCTCGACGGTCGACAGATCCCCGGGCGGCGACGCGCCGAGCCAGAGCGTCCCATAGCCGGATTTCTCCAGCTCCTGCGCGTCTTCCGGGCTGAAGAGGTTGTACGCCCGCCACACACCGAATCGTCCGAGGCCCTCGATTGTCATGCTTTGCGGAACCACCGTGCCGCCCTTCCTATTCCGGCCCAGATCCACAAAAATTCCTGCCCCGAATCGTTAGCACTCGCGGGTCGAGAGTGCTAACTTTGGTGGTGCACAGCTACCGGCGCCTACCGCGGTGGCAGGCGTCGCCACAGGTGAAATGGAGGTGATTGCTGTGCTGAGGTTCGATCCATTCCATGACATGGACACCGTCGCGCGCCAGCTGCTCGGTGAGACCGCGGGTTCCTCCCGCGCCCCGCGATTCATGCCGATGGATCTGTTCAAAGCGGGTGACCACTACGTCCTGCACGCCGACCTGCCCGGAGTCGATCCCGGCTCGGTGGATGTGAGCGTGGACAACGGCACCCTGACCCTGCGTGCGCAGCGCAGCGCACCCAGCGAGGAAGGCGTCCAGTGGATCGCCTCCGAGCGCTTCGCGGGCAATTTCATGCGCCAGATCAGCCTCGGCGACAACGTCGATGCCGACAAGATCAGCGCCGCATACAACAACGGCGTGCTGTCCGTGACGATTCCGATCGCCGAACGGGCCAAGCCGCGCCGCATCGAGGTCGCCAGCGGGTCCTCGCAGCAGAAGACGATCGAAGCCGGATCGTCCAACTGAACGACTCCGCGCCCGCGCCGCAGCCGGTTGTGCGGCGCGGGCGCAGTGTCGGCTAGAAATTCAGCCCCCGCAACAACTTTCACCCGACGGCACGGTGCGCACTTCTCTGGTCTGCGCGTTGCGCGCGGCAAGATCCGCGTCGGCGGGATAGTCGACGGCGATCAGGCTCAGACCGTGCGCAGGAGCCACGGTGACCGAGCTGGAGCGCTCGGTTTCGTTCAGCAGGCCGCCGACCCAGTCCGGCGTGCGGCGTCCCTCACCCACCGCAAGCACGGCACCGACCAGGCTGCGAACCATGGACCAGCAGAAGGCATCCGCGCTGACATACGCGGTGAGCAGGTCGCCGTCGTGTTCCCAGTCGAAGCGCTGAAGTTCCCGCACCGTCGTCGCGCCCTCGCGGCGGCGGCAAAAGGCCGCGAAGTTGTGCAGGCCCAACAGCTTTCGAGACGCCGCGCGCATGGCATCGATATCGACATCGTGGCGGCAGCCCACAATGCTGCGGGCCTGCAGCGGTTCGGCGCCATAGGGAGCGGTGGTCAGCCGGTACGCGTAATGCCTGCGGATCGCCGAGAAACGAGCGTCGAATTCGGCCGGGACGAGGCGAACATCCTTGATCCGCACATCCTTCGGCAGGAAACGCGCCATCCGGTGCACCAGCCTGGCCGGGTCGAGCTCGGCGGTCGTATCGAAGTGGGCGACTTGCCCTTCGGCGTGCACGCCGGCGTCGGTGCGACCCGCGACGGTCAGCTGCACCGGCTCGCGGAACACCTTGCTCAGCGACTCCTCCAGCACGCCCTGCACGGTGCGCAGGCCGGGCTGGCGCGCCCAGCCGGTGAAATCGGTTCCGTCGTAACTGATGTCGAGCCGGAACCGGGCGGTCGCGTCAACCGGCGCCGCATCCCGCGTCGGCTCGGCCGAATCCAGCCCCGGCACAGCCGAATCCTGCTCCGGCCCAGCCGAGTTCGACGACGAGCTAGCCGACAGCATCGAGTCCTCCGCGCTCACTTCGATCTCCTGGTCAACGAACGAACCCGCCGACCCGCGGAATGCGGGCGGCGGGCTCGATCAGAAACTCCGACGCGAACGCCGGGCATCCTCAGGCCTTGTCTTCGGTGGCCTTCTCGTCGGCAGCCGGGGCCTCGACCTCAGCGGTCTCGGCAACAGCGTCGTCGGCCTTGTCCTCGACAACCTCAGCGGCCGGGGCCTCTTCGGTCTTCTTGGACGAGGCGACCCGGCGAGCGCGGTCGGCCTCGTTGGTCACGGTCTTCTCCCGGACCAGCTCGATGATGGCCATCGGCGCATTGTCACCCTTACGCGGCAGCGTCTTGGTGATGCGCGTGTAGCCGCCCTCGCGACCCTCGAACGAGGGGCCGATCGTGGCGAAGAGCTCGTGCACGACGTCCTTGTTGCGGATCACCTTGAGCACCTCGCGACGGTCGGCAAGGGTGCCTGCCTTCGCCTTGGTGACAAGCTTCTCGGCGTAGGGACGCAGTGCCTTGGCCTTGGACTCGGTGGTCGAGATTCGACCGTGCTCGAAGAGCGCCGTCGCCAGATTGGCGAAGATCGCCTTCTGGTGCGACGCCGACCCGCCGAAGCGAGCACCCTTCTTGGGCTTGGGCATTGTTGGTTCTCCTTGTGTGAGGCCGGGCCGGGGTGCCTACCCCGCGTCTGGCCTAGAGCTGTTCGGTCTCGGCGTAGTCCTGCTCGCCACCGTCGGTGTCACTGAACGTGCCGCTGTCGCTCCACGTTCCGGTGCTCGCGTCGTAACCCACCACAGACGAAGGATCGAACGACGCCGGGCTGTCCTTGAGCGAGAGGCCGAGCGCGTGCAGCTTGACCTTGACCTCGTCGATGGACTTCTGGCCGAAGTTGCGGATGTCCAGCAGGTCCGACTCGGTGCGGGCGACGAGCTCGCCCACGGTGTGCACACCCTCGCGCTTGAGGCAGTTGTAGGACCGGACGGTGAGGTCCAGGTCCTCGATCGGCAGACCGAACGAGGCGATGTGGTCCGCCTCGGCCGGCGACGGGCCGATCTCGATGCCTTCGGCTTCGACGTTGAGCTCACGGGCCAGGCCGAAGAGCTCGACCAGGGTCTTGCCCGCCGAGGCGAGCGCGTCCCGTGCGCTGATGGAGTTCTTGGTCTCCACGTCCAGGATCAGACGGTCGAAGTCGGTGCGCTGTTCGACACGGGTGGCCTCGACCTTGTAGGTCACCTTGAGCACCGGCGAGTAGATCGAATCCACCGGGATCCGGCCGATTTCCGCACCGGACGCCTTGTTCTGCACGGCGGGGACGTAGCCGCGACCGCGCTCGACCACGAGCTCGATCTCCAGCTTGCCCTTGTCGTTCAGGGTGGCGATGTGCATGTCCGGGTTGTGCACGACGACGCCGGTCGGCGGCACGATGTCACCAGCGGTGACGGTGCCGGGGCCCTGCTTGCGCACGTACATCGTGACCGGCTCGTCCTCCTCCGAGGACACGACCAGGCCCTTGAGGTTCAGGATGATGTCGGTGACATCTTCCTTCACGCCCGGGACGGTGGTGAACTCGTGCAGCACGCCGTCGATACGAATGCTCGTGACCGCGGCCCCCGGAATCGAGGACAGCAGGGTACGCCGCAGCGAATTGCCCAGGGTGTAACCGAAACCCGGCTCGAGCGGTTCGATGGTGAACTTCGAGCGGTTCTCGGCAACGACCTCTTCGGTCAGTGTCGGACGCTGTGAAATCAGCATTTAGGATCATCCTCCTGTTTGGGCGCCCGCTATTTGACGCCTCGTTTTAGGGGTTGTGCGTGATCCACCGACTAGATGGATCACGCACCGTGTAGCAGCGTGTTACTTCGAGTAGTACTCGACGATGAGCTGTTCCGAGAGCGGCACATCGATCTGGGCGCGCTCGGGCTGCTGGTGCACCAGGATCCGCAGACGGCCCGGGATGACCTGCAGCCAGCCGGGAACCGGCCGGTCGCCGACGGTCTCGCGCGCAACCTGGAACGGCAGCGTGCCCAGCGACTTCTCCTTGACATCGATGATGTCGTACTGGGTCACCTGGAAGCTCGGAACGTTGACGCTCCGGTTGTTCACCAGGAAGTGGCCGTGGCTGACGAGCTGGCGAGCCTGACGACGGGTACGGGCCAGACCGGCGCGGTACACGACGTTGTCCAGGCGGCACTCGAGCAGACGCAGCAGGTTGTCACCGGTCTTGCCCTTGAGGCGGTTGGCCTCTTCGTAGTACCGGCGGAACTGCTTCTCCATGACGCCGTAGGAGAAGCGAGCCTTCTGCTTCTCCTGCAGCTGGAGCAGGTACTCGCTCTCCTTGATCCGCGCGCGGCCGTGCTGGCCGGGCGGGTACGGGCGACGCTCGAACGCCTGGTCGCCGCCGACGAGGTCGACGCGCAGACGACGCGACTTGCGGGTGATGGGGCCTGTATAACGAGCCATTTTTTATCTCTTTCCTTTCCCGCTAGACGCGACGACGCTTGGGCGGACGGCAGCCGTTGTGCGGCTGGGGGGTGACGTCGGAGATCGTGCCGACCTCCAGGCCCGCGGCCTGCAGCGAACGGATCGCGGTCTCGCGGCCCGAACCCGGGCCCTTCACGAAGACGTCGACCTTCTTGACGCCGTTCTCCTGCGCCTTGCGGGCAGCGTTCTCGGCGGCGAGCTGCGCGGCGAACGGGGTCGACTTGCGCGAACCCTTGAAGCCGACGTGGCCCGAGGACGCCCACGAGATGACGTTTCCGGCCGGGTCGGTGATCGACACGATGGTGTTGTTGAACGTGCTCTTGATGTGCGCGTGGCCGTGCGGGACGTTCTTCTTTTCCCGGCGACGCGACTTCTGGGTCTTCTTGGGGCCGGAGGCCCTGGACTTCGGAGGCATCGGTTATCCCCTACTTCTTCTTGCCGGCGACGGTGCGCTTCGGGCCCTTGCGGGTGCGCGCGTTGGTCTTGGTGCGCTGACCACGCACGGGCAGCCCACGACGGTGGCGCAGACCCTGGTAGCAGCCGATCTCGATCTTGCGACGGATGTCGGCCTGCACCTCGCGGCGCAGGTCACCTTCGACCTTGAGCTCGGGCGAGCTCTCGATGTAGTCACGCAGCTGCGTCACCTGATCGTCGCTGAGGTCCTTGCTGCGCAGGTCCGGGCTGACGCCGGTGGCCGCGAGGATCTCCTTGGAGCGGGTACGGCCGATGCCGTAGATGTAAGTCAGCGCGATCTCCATGCGCTTTTCACGCGGGAGATCAACGCCCATGAGACGTGCCATGTGGCAGGTTCCTTAGCTGTTGCGGAGGTCTGCTCCCTGTCCGTCCCCTCGTCTTGGTGGGGCACCGGCCTCCGTACCGGTGGTTGGCGCACACGCCTTCCGAGCGAACCCGGAATACCGCAGCGTGCGGCTGGAGCTGGGAGTTCTTCTTTAGTTGGCCAAGCCGATCAGTGATCGGTGCCCGGCTGGTGATCGACGGGAGTTGCCTCCCGCTTGATCAGCCCTGGCGCTGCTTGTGGCGCAGGTTGTCGCAGATCACCATGACCCGACCGTGACGGCGGATCACCTTGCACTTCTCGCAGATCTTCTTGACGCTCGGCTGAACCTTCACGTCCGTCCAATCTTGTTGTGGTTCACACGGGTGTGAACACAGTTTTTCCCCAGCCTTTTCGCTGGGGAAGTCTGTTGTGCCGCTCTGTCGAGCGACGGTCCTGCACGGCCAGGCGAACTTCTCACCTCACCGAAGTGAATCGACCCGGGCACACTCCGCGAGGAGAGATCGCCCGATTCGATTTACTTGTAGCGGTAGACGATCCGGCCGCGTGACAGGTCGTATGGGGAAAGCTCGACGACCACGCGGTCCTCGGGGAGGATACGAATGTAGTGCTGCCGCATCTTCCCGCTGATGTGCGCGAGAACCTTGTGACCGTTCTCGAGCTCGATCCGGAACATCGCATTGGGCAGCGGCTCGACAACTCGACCCTCGACCTCGATGGCCCCGTCTTTCTTCGCCATGTCCTCCGCGATCCCGGTTACGCTCAACCTGGTTTGTTTGGCTTGTTTCTGCTTACATGGATCAATCGGCCGAAACTGACCGACGACATGCAAACAGTCGGCGCATAGGTGCACCGCCGCTCCAGCTTACCGGTACCGGATGGTTCCGGCAAAAATGGGTGTCGGTGGTAGCTCCCGCCGGTACTCTCTCCGCCCCGATCAGAGCACGAAATCGAGGGCCGCAGCGCCCTGGCCTCCTGCCCCTCTGCGATGTCCGGACGTCGCGTAAACTGACCGCTGTCCAGGTAAAGAGGGTCGAGCAGATTCGAGGGGGATGTGTTGAGCCGCAATAATGACGGCCTCCCCATGCTGCCGCCGTGGCTGTCCGAGAGTGATGTCACACAGGTCGGCTACGAAGCGCCGGTGCAGAACCTTCCCTCCGACGATGTGATCGACGAGAGACCCAGCCGCCGACGTCAAGACAAGAAGCGCAAGGGTTGGCGCCGGGACAAGAACGACACCCCGGCCACCGAAGAGCAGCAGCCCGCGGCCGGCCCGCACGGTCGCACACCCGAGGCAGGTTCCCGCTCGCCGGAGCCGCCGCAGCCCGACAGTCCGCGCGCGGACCCGTGGCGTCAGCCTGGACTGGATGCCTACGTGCAACCGCGTACGGATGACGTGTGGCAGGCCGGTCCGCCGCAACGTACCGAAGCACCGGCACAGCGTCCGGAGGCACCGGCTGCGCGGACCGAGGCACCGCCGCAGCGCACCAGCGGACCCGCACAGGGACTGCCCACCCGGAACCCCGGCCCGCCGCCCCCGGCCTTCCAACCGCTGGGCAGTCGCGCTGCCACCGAGCCGCCCGTCTCGACCGACCCGGCCACCCGGCACCAGCCCGCCCGGCCGGATCTGCCGCCGCCACCCGCGCTCCCGGATCCGCCGCCGCAGGCGTCACCGCCCATTCCGGATGCGCCGCCGCAAGCCGCGACCAATGCGCCGCAGGCTCCCGCGGAGCGTTACGCGCCGCCCGAGCCCGATGGCCCGCCGCCGTGGCTGGCCGGACCGCGGCCCGAGCAGGCGACGACCGCACCGGCCGCACCGCCGCGTCGGCCACCGCTGCCGGATCCCCCACCGTTGCCCGATCCGCCACCGGCGCAAGGCGGCTCGTCGACGGCTCCGTCCGCCGAGCAGACACCGCAGGCACGACCCGACGCACCGGTACGCGGACAAGAGCCGCCTGCCGCAAGCCGGATACCGCAGGCACCGGGCGACAATGCCGCCGAACGACCGAGTGCGCCAACATCTTCGGCGCCGCCCACCCGACCCGGGCCGCAGGATCAAGGCCGCGCACCCGGTGACAGCGTCGTTCCCCCGGCGGCGCCCGTAACCGGGCCGCAGGGACGCGCACCGCAGGCACCGGATCGTGAGCGGTCGGGTGCGGAGAACGCCGCCAGCGCCACGACACCTCCTGCCGCCGCACCGGGACAGGAACTTCCGAGCCGTGGACCCGCCGCGGGTTCGACACCATCGAGCCCGATCGCCCCGGCAGCGGGACAGTCGTCACCCGGCGACACCGTCGGCGCGCCTGAACGACCGGCCGGCCCGTCCGCCGTGCAACCAGGTGCGAACGGCACAGCGGTCCCGCCGCTGCCCGCCCGACCGGCCGAACCTGCCACATCAGGCGCCGAACGCCCGGAATCCGGTCAGCCACAACGCGACAACTCCCTCCAGGCACCCGGTTGGGTGCCCTCGTCCAACACCGGAGCGACACGGCCGTCCGCCAGCGGTCGGCATCGCCTGCCCGCCGAGATCGACGGGCTGCCGGGTGCACCCGAGGAGTCGGCGCAGCGCCCCGGCGGACAGCCGCAGCCTCGCAATGACCTCCCGCAGCCGCCGGTTGGGCCGTACGCACCGGCGAATCAGAGCGGACCGGGCGGCCCGACCGGATACCCGCCGCAGACGTCCGGCGGTCAGGCCCCGAGCAGCGAGCAGCCCGCACCACCGGCACCGGCACCGGCACCGGCACCGGCACCGGCACCGAGTGAGCCGTGGCGCAACGCCGCGGCGCCGGTGTGGGCAGACGAGTCCGTAGGTCGGCCACCGGCGGTCGGCGGGCAGGCACCAAGCAACGAACAGCCCGGCCCGCCCGCACCTGGCGTCCCGTGGCTCAACCAAGCAGCCCAAACCCCGAGCCGGACAGCACCATCCGTCGGCGGGCAAGCACCGGTCAGCGAGCAGCCAGGACCGCCGGTGCCCGGCGCTCCTTGGCACAACCAAGCCGCACCGGCAGCCCAAACCCCGGGCCAGACAGCACCGTCCGCGGGCGGACAAGCACCAGTCAGCGAACAGCCAGGACCGCCCGCACCTGGCGTTCCATGGCACAACCAAGCCGCACCGGCAGCCCAAGCTCCGGGCCAAACAGCACCATCTGCCGGCGGACAAGCACCTGGCAACGATCAGCCGGGACCGCAAGCGCCCGAGGTTTCTTCGCGTGCGCCAGGCGGATTCGCCGGACCGCAGGTCGGTGGCCAGGCGCCGGGTGGGACACCGCCCGCGCCGCCGCAACCGCCGGGCCAGTGGGGTCGTCCGCCGGGACCGGTCGGTGGTCAGTACCAGCCGGGCGTGCAATACCAGTCGGGTCCGCCGCCATCGCTGGACGATGTGCCGATGCGCCGGGCCAAGAAGTCGCCGGGCAGCGGCTGGCGTAAGGCCGTGCATCACGTGTCCGGTGGCGCGATCAATCCCGGGTTGTCCGCGGAGGAACTGCGGTTGCAGGAGCTGGTCGCCCGGATCCGGCAACCCGTGCGCGGCGACTACCGGATCGCGACGCTGTCGCTGAAGGGTGGTGTCGGAAAGACCACCACCACAATGGGTATCGGCTCGATCTTCGCGTCGATCCGCGGCGACCGGGTGATCGCGGTGGACGCCAACCCCGACTTCGGCACGCTGTCCCAGCGGGTGCCACTGCAGACCAGGTCCACCGTGCGTGATCTGCTGCTCGACCCGTCGATCCAGCGCTACTCGGATGTGCGCAGGCACACCTCGCAGGCCACCAGTCGCCTGGAAGTGCTTGCCAGCGAACGCGATCCGGCGGCATCGGAGGCGTTCAGCGAGGAGGAGTACCGTGCGGTCGCCCGGATCCTGCAGCGCTTCTACAACATCATCCTGACCGACTGCGGTACGGGACTGATGCATTCGGCGATGTCGGGCGTGCTGGATCTGGCGCACTCACTGGTGCTCATCTCCTCCCCCGCGATCGACGGCGCCCGCAGTGCCGCAGCCACTTTGGACTGGCTGTCGCTGCACGGACACGATCATCTGGTCCGCAACGCGGTGGTGGTGATCAACTCGCCGCGCGCCGGATCCCCGAATGTCGGCATCCAACAGCTGCGGGAGTACTTCCTGTCCCGGTGCCGCGCCGTGCACATCATCCCGTTCGACGCGCACATGTCCGAGGGCGCCGAGATCGATCTGCACCGCCTGCACAAACACACCAAACGCGCCTACGTCGAACTCGCCGCCACCATCGCCGACGATTTCGCCACCGATCACCGCCGCTACCAACCCTGAAACACCCTTGCGTCACACCGTCACGTGACAAGTGGGTTGCCAACATCGGGCCACCGATCGAGCAGAGTCATATGGTCGCCAAAAGATCTTCCGCAGCAACCATATGACTCTGCTCGACTCGAAATGCCCGACAACGCAACCACAACCGCTGGTGTCTCGCAGACCGTCCATACCTCTCACAGGGCTTACAGTCCTTGTGACAGGTACGGGCGGTCTGCGAGACCTCACGAAGCGACCGCGCGCGAAAACTGTTCGCGGGCTAGTGGTCTGGCGATAGGCGCGGAGTTACCACTCCGGGAGACGACGTCTGCCCGCGAGGATGTCGCGGACGAGATCGTCGTAGGCATCGGCGAGTTCGGCAAGGTGATGCCAAGCGCCGTGCAGTCTTTCGTCGTGTGCGTCGAGGGTCATCAGCGCGTGGTGCGCGCGCACCGAGGACTCGGCGAGGCGGTCGATGACCGCGCCGACGGTTTCGGTGTGCAGGGTCGCACCGAGCCGGTGCTGGGGCACACTGCGCGCAACCCAGTCATCGATGGCCATGACCAATTCGACTCTGCGGCGCTCGATTTCGAGGACCACCGTCGGGTCGGTGTCCACCGAACCACCACGACCGACCAGTCGCCGCTCGTGCAGCACCGCGAGATCGCGGGCGAACCAGAGCAACGGACCGCCGACCACACGGTGTCCACGACACGCCCGAACAAGTAGATCCGAGGTGGGAAGCAGTCCAGGAGCATGTGACTGCACCACCGAATCGGCACACCGCAGGGTGCCGGGAAGAGCCATTACGACTGTTGTATCCGAACCTGCCACGTTGCCTCGCCGTCATCGCCGCACAACACCGGATCAGGACGTTCATTACAATAAACCTCTGAAGGCACCTGTCAAGCGTTACCGGGCCGTAGGAAGTCACGAAGAGTACACTTCGTTACCTGCACGACCAACCGAGGAGCAAGATGGCGGACGGTCCGACGTACCACCGGATCGCAGACCTCCTCCGCGAGGAGATCCGCGCAGGCAAGTGGAAACCGGGTGATCGGTTGCCCAGCCACACGGAGCTGGCCGAGCACATGCAGGTCTCGCTTACCACCGCTCGCAATGCGATTCAGGTGCTTGTCACCGAAAATCTCGTCTACACAGCTACTTCCCGCGGCACCATAGTGCGAAACCAGGAAGTTCTGGAATCAGTTGTCACCGACCATATCCGGCACGACCGGCCGAAGTCACCGCACGATATCTTCGAGGAGATCGCGCGCGCCGCGCACCGGACGCCGTCCAAGGAGTTCAGCGCGAAGATGGAGCCTGCGGGTCCTTCGGTCGCGCTGTGGCTCGGCGTGCCCGAAGACTCGTGGGTGCTGGCCAGGACGGTCGTCCAGTATCTGGACAACGAACCGTGGTCCTGGGAGGTCAGCTTCTACCCCCGCGACCTGGCCGAGGCCACCGGAATCGACTCACCGCACGACATTCCGGAGGGCACCACCCGCCGGCTGGCCGTCAGCGGGCACGCCGAGACCGCCCATCGCGACACGCTGACAGCCCGCCCCGCCACCGCGGAGGAGGCCACCGTGCTCGGCGTGGCGGCGGGCACGATCCTGCTGGATCATCTGCGGATCGGCGCCAACCACGAGCGGGTCACCAGGGCCACCCGGCACCGTTCCATCGCCGCGAGTAACCGGCTGGCCTACCAGCTCGGCGATGCCGAAGGTCTGGCCGTGATCGGGCGCACCCTCGGCGTGCCGTACGGACCGGGCATCGCGACGGCATGAGTATCATGCTCCGCCAGGCGACAATTGGCGACCTAGGCGTGATCTGCCGCCTGCGCCTGCAACGCACCGCGTGGCTCACCACGCGCGGCTCCGATCAGTGGACGGTCGCGGGTCGTGGCCTGCCCATCGAGATCTTCGCGCGCTCGGTCGGCCGGTCGATGGACGCAGGCGAGACCTGGATCGCGGAGGTCGCGGGCGAACCCGCGGGCACGATCACCGTCAACCGCCATGCCGACCCGGGGCTGTGGTCGCCGTGGGAATTATCCGACGCGGTCGTCGTCCACTACATGATCGTCGACCTCCGCTTCGCCGGACAACGCATCGGCCAACGACTGCTCGCCCACGCGGGATGGCTTGCGCGCCAACAGGAACGCGACTGGGTCCGCCTCGACGCCTGGACCACCAACACCGAACTGCACGACTACTACCGCAGAGCGGGCTTCCAGTTCGCGCGCATCGCAGGCCCGATCGCGACCGGCCCGTCCCGCGCCCTGTTCGAACGTCGCGCCGACAGCTGGGATTTCGACGCCGCGGTCACGGTCCCCGCCGCCCGCGTCACCGGGACCACCCCGAACCTCGGCATCGTCCCACCCAGCTCGACCGCTAATTTCGCTGCGGGCCAACCGAACAACTGACCCGTACCGCGTGATCGCCCACCGAGCCACCATCGGGTCGGCAGCTCGCCCACGGCTACCCCGACTCGGCGGCGGCCCGACTCCTACTGGGTAGGCGGCATATACGCGATCTGCACCATCTCCTGGCCCTTGCTGCGCGAGGCCAGCGTGCCGCGACCCGGGGGCAGCTTGCTCGGCCGGATCTCACCGATGATCTTGCCCTCGTCCCGGGAGCCGCTCATGACCAGCGTGTCCACCGACAGGTTCTTCAGGCCACCGATGATCGGGTCGTAGAGCGCACGCGACACGCCACCCATACGGCGGGTGACGACGAAGTGCATGCCGATATCGCGGGCCTGCGGCAGGTATTCGATCAACGCGGCGAACGGGTTGATGCCGCCGGTGGCCACCATGTCGTAGTCGTCGACCACGATGTAGATCTCCGGCCCTTCCCACCAACTGCGCTCGCGCAGCTGCTGCGGGGTGATGTCGGAACCGGGGATGCGCTTGGACAGGAACTCCGCGACCTCGGCGATCATCGGCCCGCAGGTCTGCGACGAGGTGGAGTACCCGGCGAGATGTTCGCCCTCGACCACGCCGAGCATGGTGCGGCGGTAGTCGATCATGATGATCTTCGCCTGATCCGGCGTCGAATTCTCCACCACGCCCGTCACGATGTTGCGCAGCAGCGTGGTCTTGCCGGATTCGACGTCGGCGAACGCCATGAAGTGCGGATCCGTGCCGAAATCCAGGACGAGCGGCTGCAATTCGGATTCGCCGAGACCGACGACCACCCTGGTCGGGCTGAGCTCGATGCCCTGTTCCCTGGCGATGGCCAGCAGGTCGTCGCGGTTGAACTGCAGCGGCAGCATGCGCACCTCCGGTGCCCGCCTGCCCGCGTGCAGCTCCGCGAGTTCCTGACGCGCCAGGGTGACGCCGTCGGCCAGCGACTCCGGATCGGAGTTGGAGTCCAACCGCGGCAAGGCGACCAGCATGTGCAGCTGTTCCGGGGTGAGACCGCGGCCCGGCCGACCCACCGGAACCTGGAAGGCGGTGCGCCGCCCCATCTCCGAGTCGGTCGGGTCACCGAGGCGCAGCTCGAGCCTGGTGCCGATCTGGTCCTTCACCACCGGCCGGATCTCGGCCCACCGGGAGGCGCCGATGATGAGGTGGATGCCGTACGACAAGCCCTGTGCCGCAATGGCGGTGATCTGCGGCTCCAGCACGTCGAACTCTTCGCGGATCACCGCCCAGCCGTCGATCACCAGGAACACGTCACCGAAGCGGTCGTCGCCCAACGGATTACCCGCCGACGCCGCACCGTCGGGCACGTGCGCCGCCGCGGCGAACTTGCGCCGCCGGAACTCGGCCATCGACTCGATGCCGAGTTCGGCGAAGCGTTCCTCGCGCTGACGCATCAGCGAGGTGAGCTCGGCGATGGTGCGCCGCACCCGGTCGCTGTCGAGCCGACCGGCCACCGAGCCGACGTGCGGCAAGCCGACCAGGCCCGCCATACTGCCGCCACCGAAGTCCAGGCAGTAGAACTGCACGTGCTGCGGGGTGTGCGTAGCCGCGGCGGCCATGATGATGGTGCGCAGGGTGGTCGACTTGCCCGACTGCGGACCACCGACGACCGCCACATTGCCTTGGGCGCCGGCCAGACTGATGGTCAGCACGTCACGGCGCTGCTCGTACGGCTTGTCGATCACGCCGATCGGCATCCACAGCTGACCGTGCCGGTTGACCGGCGAGCGCCAGTCCGGGTCGGGCAGCAGCATGTCGACCGTCGGGGACTCTTCCAGCGGCGGCAGCCACACCTCGTGCGCCGGGCGGCCGTGCCCGGTCAGGCGTTTGACGACCACGTCGAGCAGCGAGTCCGGGATGCCCTCGTCCGGACCGGGCGCGTTGAGCGCCGACGGCGGCGGGGGCAGTTCGAGCATCGGGTTCGACGGCGACGGCGGCAGATTCAGCGCGGAATCATCTTCCACCGGTTCCGGCGTCTCCACCGGGGCGGCGGTGAACACCGCGGGCCGCTGGCCACCGACCGGACTGCCGTCCTCACCGGTTACCGTGCCCACCGGCGCCACATAGGGACCGGACACGTAACTCGCGTTGAACCGCAACGGATCCGAGGCGTCGCTCTTCAGGTATCCGGCGCCCGGCACGCTCGGCAGGTGGTAGGCGTCGGTGATGCCGAGGACCGCGCGCGACTCGTTGGCGGAGAAGGTGCGCAGACCGATTCGGTAGGACAGGTGCGACTCGAGGCCGCGCAGCTTGTTCTCCTCCAGCCGCTGCGAAGCGAGCAGCAGGTGCACGTGCAGCGAGCGGCCGAGCCGGCCGATCATCACGAACAACTCGGCGAAATCCGGCTTCTGCGAAAGCAGTTCGGAGAACTCGTCGACCACGACGAACAGCGCGGGTAGCGGATCGAGCGGCACGCCCGCGGCCCGCGCCTTCTCGTAGTCGGTGACGTTGGCGTAGTTACCCGCCGACCGCAGCAGTTCCTGGCGCCGGTTCATCTCGCCGGCGAGCGCGTCTTTCATGCGGTCTACCAGGGACAGTTCCTCTTCCAGGTTGGTGATCACCGCGGCGACGTGCGGCAGTGAATCCAGCCCGAGGAACGTCGCGCCACCCTTGAAGTCGACCAGCACCAGGTTCAGCGCGTCCGGCGAGTGCGTGGTGACCAGCGAAAGCACCAGCGTGCGCAGGAATTCCGACTTGCCCGAGCCGGTCGCGCCGATGCACAGGCCGTGCGGACCCATGCCGTTCTCGGCCGACTCCTTGATGTCGATCTCCACCGGTGTGCCGTCGGGGGTGATGCCGATCGGCACGCGCAGCCGTTCGCGCGCGGTGCGTGGCCGCCATACCCTGGCGGGATCGATCTGCGCCGCGTCCGGGATCTTCAGCAACGCCATCAGCCCCGGGTCGGCCGTCGAACCCTCGCCGAGACTGACGATCTGAGCCGCCGTGGCCAGCCGGTAACGCGACAGCGCCCGCGAAAACGCCTCGGCCTCCGCCGAAGTCACCACGTCGGCGGTGGCGAACTTCTCCACGCCCGCCGCGCTGCGGGCGGACACGTCGCCGTCCGCGGCGACCAGCTGGAGCCCGCGGCGCGCCGCGAGGCCACCCTCCGGTGCGGTGAGGTCGAGCACGGTCACCGAGTCCAGGCCGGATTCGCTGATCAGTCGTTCGTTGCCGTTGACGTACCCGTCATCGATGATCACCACCAGGTGCAGCCGACCCTGGGTGGGTTGCGGGTTACGCATGAACCGCCCGCGCTCCATCAGCTCGGCCGCCAGCGCGGTCTCCAGCTCACCCAGCGAGGTGTACATCATCCTGGCCGAGCCCATGCCGTCGCGCAGGGTCGGATGCTGCAGGTGCGGAAGCCATTTCGCCCAGCCCCAGGCCCCGTCCGGGTCCGCGCAGACGATGGCGACCGCGAGATGGTCGGGCCCGTGGAAGGTGACCAGCTCCATCAACATCGAACGCGTCAGCATGCGCGCGTCCTCGGCCGGGCCGCCGATGTTGATCGCGGGGAAGGCGCGCAGCGACACTGCGGTCGGCAAGCTGTGCACCACCGAATGGGTACGCACGAACCGGCGCAGCGCGACGGTGGAGACGGGCTCCAGGTCTTCCAGCGGACCGGTCTCCGGCCTGGCCAGCTTCGTGGCCAGCCGGTGGCTGCCGATACCGACGCGGACGTGGCCGAAGTCCGGATCGTTGGGCCTGCGCTCCCACATCCGCCGGGTGCCGATCAGCGAGGGCAGGTCGGCCGGGTCCGGATGGCTCCAGGCCAGCGTCTCCAGCTGCTTGCTGCCGGTGCGCCGCACGTCTTTACGGATCTGATCGAGGTAGCGGAAGTAGTCCTTGCGCTCCTCGTTGAGCTCGACTGCGCGTTTACCCGTGCCACCGCGGAAGCCCGCCATCATGCCGACCATCGACATCAGCATCATCATCGGGAACATCATCGACAGCGGATTGGCCAGCAGATTGCGGCCCATCATCGCCATCATCGCGATCATGCCGATCACCGCGACCACCATGACGACCGGCATCAGCTTCATCATCAGCGGGGCAGGCAGCGCGCGCGGAATCTCCGGCGGCGCGGTCAACGCCACCTCACCACCGGGTGCCCGGGGCGGCGCTATCCGGGGCCTTCGTACGAAACCTTCGGTAGCCATGAGTCCTTCGATCGGTCGAGCTGTCTGCGGTCGGCGCGGAGCCTGCCGCTAGGGGTCGTATTCGGCGTCGATCTCCCTGCGTCTGCGGCGGAACGGAATCGCCACCGCGATACCGATGGCCAGGGCGGTCAGGCAGGTCAGTGAGCCGATCACCGCGATCCGGCGCGGCCGAGGGTCGGGACCGGGCGGGATGACCGGCGCGGCGATCACCCGCCCGACATCGGCTCCCGCGCTCACCGGACGATCGGGCAGCTGCGCGGTCAGCGCGGCGAGCGGGTCGATCAGGCCCGCGCCGATCGCGTCGTCGTGGCCGGTGCCCGGCGCCTGTGCGGTGCGCACGATGCGGTCGATCACCTGCTGGGCATCGAGATGCGGGAATCGCGAGCGCACCAGGGCAGCCAGCCCGGCGACGTACGGCGCCGCGAAACTGGTGCCGTCCACCGGACGGATGCCCTCGGTGGTCTGCACGCCGTTGACCAGGCCGACACCGCCCGGTTTGCTGTCCAGCGACACGATATTGCGGCCGATCGCGCTGACCCCGATCCACGGTCCGTGCAGCGACAGGTCCGACGGCTTACCGTCGGCGTCCACCGAGCCCACCGCGAGCACATACGGCGAGAACCAGGCCGGGCTGGCGACGGTGGTGACCGCGCCCCATCCGGTGCCCTCGTTCTGGTTCTTGCACGGACCATCCGACTCGACGTTGCCCGCGGCGGCCACCACGACCACATTGCGGTCGTAGGCGTATTTCACCGCGGCACCGAGCGAAGAGTCGGCGGTATCGGAACCGGCTGGGCTGCAGGCCACTTCGGAGATGTTGATGACGGTGGCGCCGAGGTCGACCGCGCGCACCACGGCCGCCGCCAGGGTGAGCACGCTGCCGTAGCCGTCGGCGCGGATGGCGCCGGGCGCCCGGTCACCCGCGCGGTCCTTCTTCTCGTAGGCGAGGCTCAACTGCCGGATGGTGAGGATCTCGGCCTCGGGCGCCACCCCGGCGAACGCGTCGCCCGGACTCGGCTGGGCCGCGATGATGCCGGCCACCAGCGTGCCGTGCCCGTCGCAGTCGACGCTGCCGTCGGTGTCGGAGACATAGTCGCCGCCGGTCTGCAGGAACGGCAGTCGCGGATGCCGGTTCACTCCGGTATCGATCACCGCGACCTTCTGCCCGGCGCCCCTGCTGAACTGCCAGGCCGAGGGCAACTCGAGCACCCGCTGCGCGATCGGCGGCTCGTTCGGCGGGGGGCC
The DNA here is from genome assembly GCF_900269665.1 of Nocardia suismassiliense. GTDB lineage: Bacteria > Actinomycetota > Actinomycetes > Mycobacteriales > Mycobacteriaceae > Nocardia > Nocardia suismassiliense. Next base: position 1,444,186 of record NZ_LT985361.1, on the reverse strand, counting down.
GGTGAGCGCGGGCTCGGCGCACAGGTCGCGCTGCTCGGTCGGCTCCAACGGCGCGGGACGACCGCTCAGCGCCTGGGCGATGGCGAGCGCACCCGGATCGATGACGGGCCGCGAGATCGCGGAGGCGGGCGGCGCTGGCGCACCCACCAGGCCGATCACCGCGGCGACGCAGGCCATCCGCAACAGGCTGCGACGGAAGGCGCTAGGTCTCATCGCTCGCTGCGCTCACGAGGTCTCATGGCTGCCTGCGCTCATATGTTCCTGGCCATCGAGTAGACGTTCATGATCCAGAGCACCAACGGGATGAGCGCGATGATCAGCAGGTATTCGAAGATTTCGATCATCCGCCTGGTCACCGGGGTGACCTCGATGTGCGGTCCGATCACGCCGAAGCCGACGGTGCCCGCCGCGAAGGCGACCAGCAGGCCGACGCCGAACATCTCGAACTCCGTGTCGCCCATGGCCGTACCGAGGATCAGCGCCACGAAGATGACGATGCCGCCTGCGATCAGCGTCGCGGCCTGGGTGAGGTCGGCGAACGATCGGCCGCGCAGGCACAGGATGATTCCGGTGACGACGGCCAGCGTGAGGCCCTGCCAGCGGGCGGCGCCCAGCGGGTCGGCCGCGCCGAACGCGCCGATCACCGCGCTCAACGTGCACGCGATGATCAAGCCGGATTGGTACTGGTTGGCCGCGCGTGCCCGCTCGCCGAGGCCGGCCGCCGAGGGCAGTGCGGTGGCGCCGATCGCGCCGATGCCCTCGATGGTCGGGCGCTGTTCGTGATCGGCCGGGTCGATCGCCGCACCCGCGGTGGGCACCGGCGGGATCGGCAGCCGGGCCAGGCCCGCGGCCAAACGCGGCACCATCGACAGCATCGCGACGCCGACGACCACCAGGGCGGCGGACAACTTCGGCAGGCCCGGATGCCAGATGAGATACACCGCGGCGGAGATACCGCCGATCACGCTGGCCGCGGCGGCAGCCGAGAACAGGGTGGCGCCGCTACCGATGAGCCGATAGCCGAGCACGGCGGCCACCAGCGTCACCGAACAGGCGAGCAGCAGATGCGCGCTGCCGAGCGCGCCGGGCACGAAAAGCGCGGCACCGCCGAACAAGAGCAGCAGACCGTCCAGTGACAGCCAGGTGGCGGTCGTCGGGTCCAGATACTTGCGGGCGGCGAAGCCGGCGGCGACGAAGGCGCCGATACCGGCGGCCGACAATACGAATGCGGGGGCGAGCGGATCACCGTGCCCGCGCGAAATCACCAGCAGCGTCAGCGCGGTGAGCACCGTCAGCACCGAGGTGACCAGGCCCATCCAGCGCGCGGAGTTACCGGTCCAGCTGCGGAATTCCTCGGTGGTGAGCCGGGAGACCGCGTCGATCACGTCGTCGAAGAGCGCAGGCGCTTCCTTCGCGGTGACCGAGCGGAGCACGAGCAGTTCGCCGTCGTGCACGTCGGCGTCGTTGAGCGTGCGGCTCGGCGCGAAGGCCTCTTGACCGATGCGCGCCAGGGTCCAGTGCTGGGCCTGCAGCGGCACCGAGTCGTCTTCGGCGTCGACCTGTTCGGGATTGCGCGACTCGATCAACGCCACCAGGTCGCCGATGAAGCTGGCGATCGGCACGGTTGCGGGCAGCCCGACATCGAGCTGAGTATTGCCGCCGATGACGGACACTCGACTCAGCTCCGGCTCAGCGGCACGTGTGCCACTGGTTGGTGACTCGATCAACGACCCCGGACCCCCGGCCTCTCCACTGGCGATTGTTCACGCCCCAATTGCACTGCATGGAACGTCTTCTGAGCGAACGACTCAGACACAGTCAGACTCTCATGTAGACAACACTTGCGTTGCAACCTCCCGGCAGCTGAACCTAATGTAACGGACAGACCAGGCACTGCGCGATCGGTAGTCTGGGGGGCATAAAGAACTTATCCGCTACTACGAACGAAGACTTCGGGGTCCGACAGCCATGACCGGCAATCGCCAAGCACAACGCGCCTTCGACGCCGGAATTCTGTCGCTCGGACTGTCCATCGAAGGGCAGGAATCCGCGCGCGACCTCGAGTACGCGAAGCTGGCCTTCCAGCGCGCCACCGAGTGGGACCCCACCATGTGCGACGCGTGGCTCGGCCGCGCGGCCGCCGGTGAGCTCACCAAGGACGTCTTGTTCAACATGCACAAGACCAGCACCAGCACGCTGTACCGGGAGCAGCGCAGGCTCGGACTGCGGCCGCGTGAGCTCGCGGGCCGGTTCCTGCCCGGCCTCTACATCGACTACCCGCTGGCCAGCTACACCGAGATCTGGCTCGCCTGGGCCGCGCAACTCATCACGGACAAGGAGTACGACGAGGCCGAGCGGGTGCTCAACGACCTCGACGCGCACCGCAGGTCCCAGCTGAGCGACCCGGATCGCGAGATCGACAACCGCATCTGCGCCTACGTGCGCGGCGTGCTGCACTACAACACCCAGCGCTGGCCCGATGTGATGACGGTGCTGGCCGGGTCGGCCGAGTGGGACGACCCGTATCTCGCGGCCGGTGCGAACGTCATGGTCGGCACCGCGTGCGCACAGCTCGGCTTGTTCGGCGAGGCGATCCGCCGGATGGAACAGGCCGAGGCGGGCCCGATCCCGGCGGCCCGGTCCACCGCCATGTTCTGCCGCGGCCTGTGCCTGCGCGAATCCGGCAACGAAGAAGTAGCGCAGGGCCTGTTCGAGAAGGTGTACTCGCAGGCGCCGGATTTCGAGGCGAACACCACCGCGATGCGCGACCGCACCTACCGGATCAGCGTCACCTCCCGGGAAACGATCGACGCCCGCACCGACAAGTGGGATCCGGCCTCCGCGCCGTCGATGAAGCAGCTAGAGCAGGCCGAGACCGAGGACCGGGCCAAGAAGATCCTGGCCGAGGCCCGCGCCGAACTGGACTCCCAGATCGGTTTGACCTCGGTGAAAACCCAGGTGGCCAAGCTGCAGTCGAGCGCGCAGATGGCGAAGATCCGGGCGGAGAAGGGCCTGGCCGCCGGGGCGCGCGGTCAGCACCTGGCCTTCACCGGCCCGCCCGGCACCGGTAAGACCACCATCGCCCGCGTGGTCGCCAAGATCTATTGCGGCGTCGGCATCTTGAAGACCGACAAGGTGGTCGAGGCCAAGCGCGTCGACTTCGTCGCCCAGCACCTCGGCGGCACCGCGGTGAAGTCCGAGGCGCTGATCGACAGCGCGATGGACGGCGTGCTGTTCATCGACGAGGCCTACACCCTGATCCAGACCGGCCTGCAAGGCGGCGACTCGTTCGGCCGTGAGGCCGTCGATACCCTGCTCGCCCGGATGGAGAACGACCGCGACCGGCTGGTGGTGATCATCGCCGGATACGACGGCGAGATCGATCGCCTGCTCGCCGCCAACGACGGTCTGGCATCACGATTCTCCAAGCGGGTGCAGTTCCCGTCCTACACTCCCGACGAGCTCGGCGAGATCGGTAAGGTGATCGCGCACAAGCGGGACTCAGAGCTGTCCGACGAGGCGCACGAGCTGCTCGTCAAGGCCTGCACCCAGCTCTACTCGATGCAGAGCACCGACCAGAGCGGTCAGCCGCGCCGCGGCGTCGACCTCGCGGGTAACGGCCGGTTCATCCGCAACGTCATCGAGGCCGCCGAGGAAGAGCGCGAGTTCCGCCTGGCCAACGATGAGACGCTGGACCTGGCGAATATCGACGAGTCGATGCTGATGCGCATCGAGGCGCCCGATATGCACACCGCGCTCACCGGCATTCTCGCCTCGCTGAACGTCGGCTTCACCGGCTGAACCGCGGGCAAGGCGCCGAGCGCCGTACGGGCGCCCGATGAGCTGAGCGCTGGCCCTGCTGCCCCGCAGACTATTGCGGCGGCTCCAGCGGCAGCTGATCGCGTGCCGTGAGCGCCTCTTTCGCGGACAGGTTCGCGCCGGGCACCATCTGGCCGATGATCGCCCAGGGCGCGAGGCGCGGGGTGTCCCCCAGGCCGAGCACGCCTGCGGTCTCCATATCCGGAACGCCGTAGCGGACACCGTTGTCGGCGACGTAGAACAGGCTGCCGCGCCGCGGGCTGCCGGGGCCCATGCCGGTCACCTGAACGAACTCGCCACTGCCCGGCGGGACGTACACCGCGTCCACCCGGTCGCCGGTTCCGTCGGAGGTGGCCAGCGCGACAGTCTTCGCCTTTTCCGCGATCGGCACGCGCACGCCGGCCAGCAGGGTGATCGAGGCGCGTTCGGCCGGGCCGTCACCGGCGTCGGCCTTGCGGTTCGCCGGGGCGGTGCCGGGCGTCTTGGACCACGCCACACAGGCCACGGGAGCGTCTTCGGCGTTCAGGATCTTCGGGGTCTCGACCGGAAAGTCGTTGACCGGCAACACATGTACCACCGGCACCCGATCGAGCACGTCCGGCGGCATGGTCGGGATCTCGCTCATCCCGTGCGAGTCGGCGAACCGGATCACCTGCGCGGTGAACGGGCTCACCGGCTGCAGCCCGTCGGCGAGCACCGCGTACAGCTGCGGCTTGCCGTCGCCGACGTCGCGCACCGAAATGACGCCGCCCACCGGGATTTTCGACAACGGGCCCGGCCCGGGCTGGCCTGCCTGCGGGATCTGCGGCGCCGCGAGCGCGGGGACTTCCGTTGTGGCGCCGAGCATTCCGGTGCCGATCGGGCGCGGGCGGTGCATTGTCAGGTTCAGCGCGCGGATCAGCACCGAGTTGGCGGGGTCGACCTCGGCCCGCCTGCCGTCGTAGACCAGGTAGGTCTTGTCGCTGCGCTTCACCAGCAGCGCCTCGTCCTTGGTGACCGTGCGGATCCGATCGCCGAGGGCGGGGCGGCCCGCGATGACGGTGGTGGTGCCGCCGGTGGCCGAGGCCGCGCTGCCGCCCTGCGACAGCGGGATCGTCTCGCACAGCGACCATTCCGAGCGGGAGCCCTGCGAGGACCCGGGCAGGGCGCTCGGCGCGCCGGGGATGCCGACCATCGGGCCGCGCGGCATGCTGTTGAGCTTGCTGTCCTTCACGCCGTGCGGCTCGGCATTGCTGCCGGTGATCAGCCGGGCGGAGGCGAGGTTCAGGACGGGGTGCAGCGTCTTGTTGCCGTTGTCGGACTCCACCACCACGTACAGCGCGCCGCTCTGCTTACCCGACACGATCAGCGCGTCACCGATGGCGCCCTGTGGCCGCAGGAAGCTCAGAATGGCCGCACCGGCGATAATGAGTATGCCCAGCACCGCGCCGACCCACAGCGAGCGCACCTGGGACCGCATCGGGTCGTGCAGCATCCGCACATCGCGCCGTACCAGCGCGTGATCCAGGCGGCGCAACAGGAATCGGTACCCGTTGACCTGGGCTCGGGTAGTCAGCTGTGCCGGCACAAGGTCTCCATCGAACTGTCGAGAACCATCTTCATCGACACGGTACCGTAATTCCAGGACGGCCCTGAACCGATGAATTCATGGCTTATCGGCGGTGGCCGAACAGGTGGCAGACAGGGACTTACGCGGTGACGACAAGTGTGAACGAGACCAGGCCCGCCGGGGCGACCGAAGCGGAAGGCACCGGTACCTCCACGCCGGATGCCGTCCGGCCCTCGGCCTATGACACCCTGCGTGACCCCGAGTTCTGGCTCTTCCGTATCTATCCGCTGCGGGTGCTCGTTCCGGTGGTGGTGCTGGCCGCGACGCTGGCCTGGATCATCCTCGCCACCACGGCGTCGCTGTGGGGCGCGATCGGCGCCGGCGCCGCGCTCGCGGTGCTGCTGCTGATCCCGATGCGGGGCCGCACCCCGGCGGCGCGCATCGGCGGCGCGCTGGCCAGGCGGCGCAGCGGGCTGCGCCCCGCCGACCAGCTGGCCCAGGCGCCCGCCTTCGATGTGCCGTTCAGCGAGGGCGGCGGTTACGGGGTGCGCTGGGACGGCGAGCTGCTGCTCACCATGCTGCGCATCGACCCGCCGCCGGACGCGCTGACGCTGCTTCGCCGCGGTTCGCTCAGCACCGACCAGCTGCTGCCGCTCACCGAGATCGCCCGCTGCCTCGATCAATTCGATCTGACGCTGGCCGGGGTCGACATCGTGAGCACGGGCGCGCGCACGGCGGGCACCGGCATCATCTCGCACCTGTACGACCGCATTCTCGGCCCGCTGCCCGCCATTGCGCACCGCACCCTCTGGCTGGTGCTGCGGCTGGACCCGCTGGCCAACGCCGAGGCGGTGGAGAAGCGCGGAGGCGGCAGCACCGGCGCTCTGCGCACCGCGATGATCGCGACCCGCCGGGTGGCGAACCGGCTGGCCGCCCACGACATCGCCACCTCGGTGCTCACCGCCGCCGAAATGAACAGCGCCGTCCGCGAACTCACGCACGGTTTCGAGCTCGATCAGCTCACCGAATCGCCCGGCTCACTGGAGTACCAGGGCCGCTACCTCACCCACTATCAAATCGGCGCGGACATGGTCGGCCCGCGCGGCCTGGCCGATATCTGGACGGTGCAGAGCCTGTCCACCACGGTGACGCTGCGGCTGCGGCCCGGCGCGCACCGGCACGACACGCGCGCCGACCATGTGGGCACCGTGGTGCTCAATGCCGTGGTCCGGTTCGACACCACCTTCGAGCCGGAGGAGCCGCCGCTGCCCGGCCTGCGTGAGCTGCCGGGCAACCAGCTGCGAGTCCTGTTGGACACCTTGCCGATCGGGGCGGCGGGCCGCTGGGGCTCGGACGCCGGGTACCGCGGCACCATCGCCGCGCTCACCGACATCGCGGTGCCGACGGCCGGCTGCGGACAGCTGATCGGCGCCGACGAACTCGGCCAGGGCATCGCGGTGCCGCTGGTCGGCGAGGGCACCCGGCACCTGGAGGTGATCGGCAACCTGGATCTGGCCCAGCAGGTGATCCTGCGGGCGACCGCGCTCGGCGCGCACGCCATCGTGCACACCGCGCGGCCCGACGCTTGGCACACCATGGTGACCAATCTCGATGCACCGCAGGTGATCTCGATCGCGCCACGGTCCGCGGGCGCCAGCTATCACGCGCCCGCCGCGCCGCCTTTGCCCGCCGCGCCCTACCCGAGCACCACGGTCGTCGTCTTCGACGGCATCGCGCCGACCGCGCACGCCGGTGGCGCCACCATCGTGCATGTGCGCACCCCGGACCAGCCGCCGGCACCGATCGATGCGGACGTCACGTTGGTCCAGGATCCGTACGCGCCGAATCGGATCACCGTGCGCACCGCAACGGCGAGCGCGACGGTGTTCATGGTGACCACGCCGGACGAGATGCATTACATCGGCGAATCGCTCGCCGCGCGCTGAGCCGAAAACCGAAACGGCCGACCGGAACTGGGTGTTCCGGTCGGCCGTCAGGTGACGGACATGTCAGAAAGCGGCGAAACCGTCGCCGACCTTGCCATCGGCCTCGAGCGCACGCTGCAGCGCGTTCTCCACCTGGGCGCCGAGGGCGTCCAGCTTCGTCAGCGTGTCCTCGAGCCCCTCGAGGAGCATCTTGTTCTTCGCGTCGAAACCTGCCTTGGCCTCCGCACCCGCCAGGTTGTCGTGGAAGGCGTTGGCGGCCGAGGTGAAGGAGTCGATCTCGCCCTTCATCTTGCCGCCGTAGTTCTGCAGGTCGTCGTACAGCGCGTTCATGGCTACGGGGTCATAAAGAATGGTCATCTGTTAATTCCTTCGAGCGATGGATTGTGAAAGGGGTGGAGCAGACCGATCAGGCCTGGTCCATGGCCTGCAGCTGGCTCTTGCCATCGTTGACGGCCTGGGTGAACAGGTCGAAGCGCTTGTTCAGGTCTTCGGCCTCGTCGTGCCAGTCCTGCGCTACCTGAACGAACTTGGAGGACGCGTCGCCCTTCCAGCCCTTCAGCACATCCTGCGCGGCCTGGTCGATCTCCTTGACCGAGGTGCGGAGGTTGTTGATGGCGGCTTCCAGATCGCCGACGACCCTGTCGATCCCGCCGGCCTCGACACCAACAGCCTTATCCGAGCCACCGAGTGAGGTGAGTGACATTTCTTTGACCTTTCGTCGTATGTGAGGACCGTTCCTAGACAAACGGTCTCGTTGATATCCGAGACAACCGAAGTTGCCACCCGAGTACTACTGAGGCAGCCACCTCCCCCCGGGCAGTCCCTCGATCAACGTGGCGACTGCTTGCGCAACCCGGTGGTCGGTACCTGGCGTGACCGTGGACCAGACCTGCTGATCCGGGGAGACCGTTGGCGCGGCGACGATCCGCCCGCGGGCGGTGTCGTACACGGCGACTGCGCCGGGTGCCCTTCTGGTCACGCCGTCCTCATGGGTGCACGCCACGATTTCGGCGTAGGCGTGCGTTGCGCCGAAGGCGAGCCCCAACTTGGTGGCGTCGCGATCGGGGGCACCCAGGGCATAGAGAGCGTCGGTGAGCTCACTGGCCGTCGCGGCCGAGTCGAGCCGCTCGGCCAGCTCCGTGGCGGGAACGCTGAAATTGGGGATGTCGGCGGCGGGACACGGATCCATGGCGGCGAGCAGCGGTCGCACCAGATCGGTCGCCGAGCCGTCGGTCCACACCTGGCGCACGTCGAAGTCGTCGCCGGAGCGGACGGCGACCGCGTGCGTATGCCCGCGGCGCACCACACAGACTCGGCGCGAACCGTGCTCGGTGTAGATGCGCGCCACCAGTTCCTGCTCCGGCAGCGCCAGCGTGAACAGCGTGACCGCCAGCTCCGCGTCGACTTCACCGTGTGCGTCGATCAGGCCGTCGTCGGTCAGCGTGGCCACCGCGTGTTCCTGCGCCCGCTGCCATTCCTCGTACGAATCCTGCTGCGGCCCCACCGATAAGGCCAACGGCAGGGTCTGCACGCCGATCCGGTCGGCGACGGCGAGTAGCGCGTCGTTGGTCAGCGTGGTCACGGCGCACCGCCGGAGTCGGTCCGAGTCTCGGTGGGCGCCTTGGCCACAGGCTCGGTACCGCCGAGCACCGCTGGGGCGGCTTGGATTTCGCCTTCGAGCCCGATCTGGTCGGCCTCACCGGCCAGGCTGGCCCGCGGGAACCTGTTCGAGTCCTGGGATGCGCCTGCCGCACCCATCGCACCGGGGGCTACCGGCGCGGACTGGCCGGTCGCGCTCGTCGTCCCGACCTGGCTGCGGCGGGCCACCGGCTCGGCGGTCGTGGTGGATTGCGAGTACACCGGCGCGCGGTAGGCGGACAGCTCCCGCGGCGGCAAGGCTGGCATCGCGAACGAGCCGATCGGTACGCCCGCGAAACCCGGCATCGATTTCGGCGCGGCCGCCGCTGCCGCGGCGGCGGACTGCTCGGCGATCCACGCCTGTTCCGGCGCGATCTTCGGCGGTTCCTGATGCTGCCACGGCATCGCCAACGGCTCGGCGGCCGTTTCGTAGCTGCGCATCACCCGCGACGCAACGGCTTTCGCCACGTCTGCTTCCGCTTCGTTGTCCGCGGCGATCGCCCGAATCGGTGCGCCGAGCATCGCGCCCACGTTTTCCACCGCCTGCTGCACCTGCTTGATCTTCTCGATCTCGGCGGTGTTCGGCATGGCCAGTCTGGCCACCTCGTACGCGGTGACCTGTGCCTGCAGGCGCGCGGCGTTCGAGCTGGCGGTCGCGGCCGCGTCCACCAGCCACTGGCGCAGGGTGGACACCTTCTCCATGACCTCGCCGCTACGCCCGGACTGCCATGCGCCGCGCAGCGCAGCAAGGACCTGCTCGTATTCGAGCACCGCCGCACCGAAAACCGTGGCGAGCCGCGCCCATTCGGCGGCTGCCTCAGCCATCGGCAAGGAGCCCGGTCCGGTGGTGAGATCCTGCGCGAGCCGCTCCGGCGGCCGAGCCTCCCACACCACGCCGGTGAACCCAGGCTTCGGTGGTTCGATCATTGCTGCGCTGTGCCTTTCCAAGACAGGCCTTTCCGATGGACTTCGCCTCAGGCGGACCTGCCGCCCGCGGCGTCGAAGTCCGCGACGCTGTCACTCTCGATCTGGCTGAACTCCTTGGTGTGCATGCGCAACGTGGCAGCCAGCTTTCGCATCTCCTGCACGCTGGCCTGCGCGCTCGCCAGGTACGAGGTGGCAACCTCGTTCCCGGTCTGCGCGGCCCGGCCGGAGACTTCATCGGCCCCAGCAGGCTGGATCGTCAACGCCTCCTCGGCGGCCTGCAGATCCGCGGCCAGTCGATCGGCGAGGACGTCCAGGCCATTCGAGGCCTTCCCCGCCGCGGCAGGGTCGAACTGGACGCTCGCGAATGCGTCCCCTATCCCGTCAGCACCCATGAGATTCTCCTAATCGGTCAGAGCGTGAGTTCTTTGTCCGGCGGCGGTTCCGAAGTGCTGTCGGCCGCGCCGACCACCGGCAACGAGACCCCTTCGATGTGGCCGACCACTTCGTCGCCGTGCTGGCTGGTCACCATCTGGCCGCGCAGCGAATCGCTGGTCGACTCGCCGTCCCTGGCCATCCCGGCCGCACCCGCGGCACCGGCCATCGGCATCATGCCGCCGCTGCCACCGGTAGTGCCGCCGGTCGACATCGACGCGGGCGCAACGGAACTCGACCCGAGACCGCTCAGTCCGCTCATCGAGCCGACCGAGCCGCTCGCGACCCGGGTGCCCTGCCACGGGTTCAACGGAGCGGGCGGCGGTGCGGCCACCGCGCCCGGGCCTGGGCCACCGAAGCCACGCCCGCTCGCACCTGGCGCGCCCATGGCTGCCGCCTTGGCCTTCTCCTCGTCGGAAAGTCCCGCGCCCTCACGGGTTTTCGAGTCGACCGTCTTCGGTGCGCTGAGCGCCGAGCTCGCCTGGGCGAGCTGACCGAGCGACTGCGCGGCCGTGGTCGCGGTGCCGATCAGCGGGGTGACCATGCTCATCAGCTGACTGAGCTGGTCGGCACCGCCGGCACCCGCGACGCCCTTGGGCGCGTTGGTGATCGGGACCTTGGTCCCGGCCTTGGTCATGGTGCCGCTGTGGCCGAGCAGCTCGCCCTTGGTCTTGACGGTGATGCCGATCGCCTCGGCCATCGCCTCGACCGCGGAAGCGGCCAGAAACACCTGTCCCGCAGGGGTTGCGGCATACAGGGGCGACGCGGCGAGGATCGCGGAGAACTTCGCCACCACCGCGGACATCAGCCCGGCGCCGGTGAAGACGCTGCCCGCCGCTTCGGTGAGCACGACCTTCTCTTCCGTGCTCTGGGCTTCCAGCTTGCCCGCGTCCGTCTGGGCCTCGCCTGCCTTCTTCGCCGCCTCCATCGCGGCCATGCCCTGCCAGACCGACATCGCCGTCTGGATCGCGGACGTGCCGACCTGCATGACGGTTTGCATGACGGTCGAGATGCCGGACAACAGCTGGGTCGGGTCGGGCGCAGGCGCGGGCGCCGCCGCGTTCTGCGGCGCGCCGGCGTTCGCGGGAGCGGGCGCCGCCGGTGCGGGCGCACCCAGCTGTCCGCTCCCGAACGCCGCGGCCAGGTCGGTCAACGGCCGCATCAGCGCGGTGAGATCCAGCGGCGGCAGCGGCGGCATCTCCGGCATCTGGATGAACGACGGCATCTCCGGCAGGTTCGGCAGCCCCATGTTGTGCAGGATGTCGTTCACCGGCTGATCGAGCATCGGGGCAAGGGCACTGCCGCGCAACAGATCCAGCACGGTCGGATCCAGTGGCTCCGCCCCCGGCGGTGGGATGGCCCCGGGCGTCGTCATGACTGCGAGCTGACCGATCCGATGGCCGCGCCCGACGCGCTATCGGTGACCTCGTAGGTGCTCGCGGCCTGATGCGCGGTCAGCGCGGTGCCCGCGTGCACCGCGGCCAGTTCGGCCACCGAGCTCAGGTGGTTCGCCTGCGCGAACGCGAACGAGGCGAGGAATTCCTGGCCGATCAGGCCGAACACCGGCACGACCGTGGCGATGGTCGCCGCCTGGTCCACCGCGCCCGCCGAGGCGACCCCCGCGGCCATCGCGGCCGAGGCGGAGCCGTAGGCCCGAACCGCATCCGGAACAACTTCAATGTGATTCATGACTGATGTCCAATCCCGTAACCCCACATGGGGTTTCGACAAACCTTACCTATCGGAGCAACACTTGGCTGGCACGGTGTGCGCATCATCCGGTCACGTCACCGCACTTTCCTCGTTGTACGCCGTGACCAGCTCGGCGCGCTCGGCGAAGGCTCGATATGCCGCCGCCTGCGCGGTGTCGACCAGTGCCTTCTCGAAGTCGGCCGGCGACAGTTTGGCTATCGCCCCGCCGAGGCTCAGCCCGACCAACGCGCCGTTGCCGTCCACCGAGGCGGTGACCGCCCCGTCCGGTGACGTCTCGGTCGCCAGGATCCCGGCGGTCGCGTCGTTGAGGTCGCGCAACCGGTACATCTGCTTCTGCACCCGCGCGAGCAACTCGTCCATCGTCTCGACCATGACTACCTCCCGAATCCCCGTCCCAGTCAGACTGATCGAAGCCAGCTCTGCGGCTCGGTCTCGTACTCCTGCTCTTCGATGATCTCTTGTCTGGCGACTTCCTGCTCGGTGGGCAGGCCGGTCATCGACAACATCTCGGCAGTGAATCCCGCTTCCTTCAGCTGCGCCCGGCGCGCCATCCCGGCCCGATTCGCCGACTGCTTGCACAGTCGCAGGATCTCGGCTGCCAGGGCTTCCGGCGCGCGTCGCAATTGGTCTTGGTCGAGCTTGATGCCCAGCGGCAGACCCTGTTCGGTGGTGCGCACCGCGATAGAGCCGGTGAGTGAGGTCACCGTGAATTCCGTCGGAAACTCCTGCGGCGTATCGCCTTCAGGCGTGCTCATTCCCGTCCCCTCCCCGTAGCTGGGATCGATAACAGCGTCTCACGCATGTCAACCCCTTATTCGCTCGTCTTTGATGGCGCGCACCACTTCGGCGATTCGGGTATTGACCGCTGCGATCAGGCGTTTTCGATCGCTGGCCATCGCCACCGGCGGATTGCCGTCGTCGATCAGGTAACGGCCGTCGTTCTCGAGATCCCGCCATTTCAGCCGATGCCGGGTGGTGCCACGCGGTCCGAATATCGATTGCACTTGGATCACGTCGATGCGTCCGACGCACGGCGCCGGTGTCGCGAGAAAATCGGCGGCGCGATCACGGACCGATCCCTCGAACGAATCGTGCACCACCGAACGGCCGTACCCGTAATCCATATCGTCGCCGTAATCTTGCGTGGCGAGTGCGATGTCCGCGCGCTTACCCGGTTCGGCCTCGGGAAGTGCGTCGATCACCACGTCGGCCAGCTGCACTGCCTCGCATTCGGCGATGGTGAAGCCGGAGCTGTGCTCCACCGTCTCCCCCGGCAACTGGGTGATCAGGAAACCGCGCTCACCGCGGCGGGCCGCGAGCAGCCGGATACTGGCCTTCGCGTTGGTCCAATCCCGGGCGTCCCAGCCGCGTGCTTCGATACGGATATCCGGCTGCCGAATCGCGGCGAGCACCTCGTCGAATCTCGGATCCACCGTGCCGCGCAAGGCATCCCGGGTCCGCGCCCGCTCCTCCATATAGTCGTTCCACATCGGAGTTCTACTGGTAAAACTCAGCGGCCGAGGCAGATACGCGTTTTCCTCGCCGCCCCAGAGCACGGCGAATTCCAGGTCGCTGAACTTCCAGACGCGGCTCATCAAACTCGACATCAATTCTCCACGACGGGTTTGACCACCACCGGAGCCTCGCCGATGGCCTCCTCGAGATGTTCGTTGGAATCCAGGAAGTCGGCGCGCTTGTGCTCTTTCGTCTGTCCCGCCGCGCCGGGTCCGGGGCCGGGGCCCATCGCACCCATGCCGGCGCCGGTCGACGCGAGCCCCGCACGTGCCGCGGTCGCGGCGCCGGTGGTCGTCGCCTCGGCGCGCGGGAACAGCTTGGACGCCTTGTCCAGCTGGCCCAGCTCGGCGGGTTTCGGGGCGCCGCCGGGGCCCGCACCGCTGCCCGCGCCACCACCTTTCGAGCCCGCGGCACCCATGGCCTTCTTCGCTTGCTCTTCCAGGTCCTTCAGGCTCGGGATGCCGGGCAGACCGGCCAAGCCGGCCTGTTGCGCCGCGTTGGCCAGCTGAGAACCCATCTGCTGCGCCGCCTGCGCGACCTGCTGCCCGATCTGCTGGGCAATCTGTTGCGCCTGCTGCGCCGCTTGCTGCGCGGCCTGTTGCGCGGCGCGCTGTTGTTCTTGCCGCTGCTGCTCCTTCGCGCGCTGCTCCTGCTCCAGCCGCGCCCGCTGCATCTGCTCTTCCATCGCCTTGCGCTGCGCTTCGATCTCCTTGCGCTGCTGCTCGGCCTGGGCCTGGAGTTGCTTCTGCTGATCCTTGAGCTGCGACTGGTTTCCCGGCACGCCCGGCGAGCCAGGGGTGCCCTGCTTCTGACCCAATCCCGGGGTAGCACCCGGCGTGCCGGGCGTGCTGTTGCCCGGGCGCGACGGCGGCGGCTCAGCCGGCTTCACGACGGGATCGGGCAGGATCGGAATCGCCGAGTTCGTATAGCCCAAACCTTTGACATACCAACCCGAGAACCCCGGCCGATGCCAGAGGGGGACGCAGTCGCCTTCGTCGTCGGGGCCCATTCCCTCGCGGTCGACGTTCGACCCGCCAGGCATGTATTGGCGTGTCTCGTTCAGCCAACCGGCGGTGAAATTCAGGTTCTGGCTCATCAGGACCAAATTGTCCGCCAGCGAATTCGCCTGGGTGCGGTATTTGTCCGCCGCGGCGAGGGCGCCGGCCATTCCTTTGCCCTCCCACGCCTTTTCGGTCTGCATGCGCGTCAGCCGATTGTTGAGATTGCCGAACGCGTCGCGCAGCTGCTCGCTCATCCACTGGTAGATCGCGGCGTCGGTGACGAGCCCATCGGGCTTGATCGCTTCACCGAACGCTTTGAACCACGCGTCGTCCTTGTTGTCCGGGTTCTCGGGCTCGATCGGGCTCGAGTCCTTTCCGTCCTTCCCGGCGGCGAACTTGGCGAGCTCGGAGTATTCCCCCTTGCCCTTATAACTCCCGTCGAGCTCCTCGAGCTTTCCCATCTGGGTGGGTTTTTCGGTGGTGAAGTCGGGGACCATCGCGTCGGTCGGTCGCGGCGGCGAGCCGGGATTGACGAGCTGCTTGTCCTTCTTGATCTGCGCGAACTTGTCCTTGGAACTCTGATCGGTGTCTTTATAGAGCTTGCCCGCGGCGACGAAGGTGTCGCCCATCGCGTTCAGAATTTCCAAGTAGCGTCCCAGGATTCGATCCAGGTCGCCCGCAGCCTTATTGAACTTCGCCTGCAATGCATAACCCGACTCCAGATTGCCGAAGCCGGTGGGGTTCTGCAGGTCGGGGACGGACTTCTTGACCAGTTCCACCACATGGGCCGCGGTCGCGGCGTAACCCGCCGCTTCGTTGGCCGCGCCCTCGGCGAGGGTCAGCGTGCCATTGTTGGCCTGCTCGGATAGCGCCGGCCACGGGTTGTCGGTTTCGGGCTTGTCTTTATCACCCATGGTTCACGCTCCTGCTAGCTCGAAGTTCCGAACGCGACGACGGCAGGCTTCCCGCCTGCCCTCGGCACCGAACCACGCTCTTGCGCTGGA
Organism: Nocardia suismassiliense; assembly: GCF_900269665.1. Taxonomy (GTDB): domain Bacteria; phylum Actinomycetota; class Actinomycetes; order Mycobacteriales; family Mycobacteriaceae; genus Nocardia; species Nocardia suismassiliense. Next base: position 1,428,642 of record NZ_LT985361.1, on the reverse strand, counting down.
TCCCTCATCCGCTACTGGCCCTCCTCATGGCTGCGCTGCTGAAACCCTGCGCCTCGCACGTCACTAGCGCAGCCAGTACTCACAGCGTGCCAACGATTCTATGAGTACTAGTGTCAGGCCCGCATGTACAGACCCGAATCCTGGTGGCACGCAGGCAGCAAGCACGCGGTGACCAGCAGGTAAACCTCTGGATCGGCCGCTACTACCCGATCTTGGTCACTCGTCATGTTCGAACGCGCGAGCTATTTCGGCCTCCCGCGCCGCCGCGTTGGAGCCATCCAGTTGACCCGCGAAGGCGGCATGCGCGGCGGCGATCAGCTCCTCGGGGATGTTCGGGTAGGCATCGACGATCTCCCACAGCGCGTTGACGGTGCGGAGGTCGAGACCGTTGTCCGAGGAGACTCCGCTGCCACCGCGGACCGCGGCGAGCGCCGTGGCGAAGCTTTGCCACAGTTCATCTTCGGTCGGATGGTCCAAGCGCATGATTCCTCCTCACGATCAGTTGAAGACACCGACACATTGTCGCGGGTCGGCCAATATGTCACGGATCAGCAGGCCGAAGTCGGTACCGCCGCCATTGATCGGATAGGGGAAGTCGACGATGAGTTCCCCCTCGACGCGCACCAGGAACCGGGCCTGTTGTGGACCCAGTTGCGCCCAGGCGACGTCGACGGCCGGGGCATCGAGGTCGAACTCGTTGGGGCCCAGGCGCAATGTCAGACGGCCCGCCTTGCGGTAGAACACGGCCAGAACCTCGCCGAAGTAGCCCAGGACGCCGCCCACCGGGCCGGCGGCTCCTGCTGCGGCGCGCAAGGATCCTGTTTCCGGATCGAAGGTCGCCAGGCGGCCGCCGTCGAGTGGCTGGATGACGATTTGGGTACTGCGCACCGGGTTCTCATCGGGCCAGCGGCGACGCTCGCCCTCGCGCCCGCCCGTGCCGCCCGCTGACGGGCCCGCCATCGGCGGCATCATCGGCGGGGCCATCGGGGGCAGCATCGGCTGCTGCTCCGGGTCGCCGGTGGGAGAACCGTTGGCCTGAGCCAAGTGCAGTGGCGGGCCGTTCTGCCCGGACTGACCGGGTTGGCTCGGCTGCGACGGCTGGCCGGCGAGTCGGGAGCTCCCGGGCTCACCCGGGTACGGGGAAAGGTTCGGCCCGGCTCCTTTAAACAACTGACGCTGCCGACGAGAAGGAGGGTGGAGGTCACGGGGGGCGGCGGAGGCCTCAAAAAAAAAAAAGAAGGAGAGGCGAGTGGCGCGACACCGCGTTAGNCGGCGGCGTGGTCGGGGGCGTCGACGGCGGCGTGGTCGGGGGCGTCGACGGCGGAGTCGACGGCGGAGTCGACGGTCGCGGCATTACCGGAATGTCCGTCGGTGTCGGTGTCGGTGTCGGTGACGGACGTCGAGGCGGAACCGGTGTCGTCGGGGGATGCGGCGGCTGTGGTGGCACGGGTGGCCGCGGCGGCTCCTTGTGCTCCGGCAGGTCCGGCATCGGTGCGGTCGGCGGCAGCGGCGATACCACCGGCGGCGGGAAGTCGAGCTCGAACTCGTGCGGCGGATGCGGTATGCGCGAACGGAACACCGGCGGCTTCAGGTCGGCACCCGGCGTGCGGTCCCGGTCCGCCCCGTCGGAATCATCGTCGTCGGTCCCCCGGTCCCGATGCTGACCCGAGCCCGAACCCACCGACGGCTCCGCACCCTCGGCATCGCTCTCAGCGCGATCACGATCCGAGCCACCCTCGTCCGAGCCACGAGGCCGGTGGCGAGTCGACTCCGAATCACCCGGCAGTTCCTCGACATCAGTGCGGTCACGACCCGAATCCGCAAGTCCACGATCGGGATCCGACGCCGATCCCGGATCGACCTGCGGCGCACCACCTTCGGTGTCATCGGTAGCCGGACGGGCACGTTCCGACGTCGAATCGCCCAGCGCTTCTTGCTGGTTGGACGCGGCGGCTTCGGGTCGATCACCCTGCGGCGTCTCGGTGACCGGGCCGGACAGTTCGGGCTGTCCACTGCGCTCCAGTGCCCGTGCTCGATCGAGCTCGGTGTCGTGGCGGTCGAGGTTCTCCTCGTGCCGCCGCACCTCCGCGGCGGCGTCCTCGAACTCGCGGAAGGCTCGCGCCAGGTCGTCCACCCGGCGTGCGGCGTCCGCGTCCGGCTGCTCCGCTCGCAGCTGCGCCAATCGAGTGTCGATCGGCTCGGCGGAGCCGAACAGCCAGGCGGGATCGATGCCCAAACTCTGTTCCAGTGCCAGCAGCGCGTCGGTGCGTGCGTCCAAAACGGCGTGCGCCTCGGACAATTCGAGCTGGTAGCGATCGCGCGGCAGGAACGGCGTCGTCTCGGGCAGCGGGGTGGCGGCGTAGGGAATGTCTTTGCGCCAGCCGGTCAGTGGCGGACGGTCCGCGTCCCAGTGGAAGCCGAGGGCGACGGCGTGCGTGTTCGCGTCGTGCCAGGTCTTCTTCCAATTCTCCGGGTCGCGCAGGTACTCCGATTCGGCCAGCGCGTCGTACAGCAGCACGATGTCCTGCTTCAGCGGCTCGCCTGCCACGAGGCGGTTGATCGCCTCGGCGACATCGGCCAGCTGATCCATTCGCCTGCGCACCACTCTGCCGCTGGGATCGGCGTAATCGGTGACCAGGTGCTCGTCCTTCATCAGATGATCGAGGATCTGCTGGATCTGTTCCCTGGTGAAGTGTGGCGGCGGCACGGCGCCGTCGGCGGTGGCGTCGTGCCACATGTTCGGCGCCAGCTCCCGCGCGATCGCGTCGATCTCTTCGTCCGTTTTGCGCCCGGCGTTCTGGGCGTCGACCAGCAGGTTGCGAATGTCGGCGATGGTGTCGCGCACCGCGATCGGGTCGTTGGGGTCGAACATGGCGAACGTGCGCTCGGCCAGGTCATCGATCTGCCGATCGACCCGGTCCAGTTGCTCGGCGACGTCGGGGCGCGTCGGGTCGATGCCGCGGTGCGCGTCCACCAACTCCTTGCGCACCAGGTCGATGACCTTGCGCGCCGCGGCCGCCTGCTGATTCTCGCCGTAGCGCGCCAACTGATCGGCGATCTTGTCGGCCAGCTGATCGTCGGCGCGGAAGCGATCGTATTCTCCGTCGGCCCAGTTTTGGACCCGCTGCCATTCGGCGGCCTCCCGCGCGAAGACCTGCTGCAACCATTCGGGGAGCTCCACGTGCAGGTCGTGGCGAGAGTGCTCGCTCGCCTCCCAGTCACGGAACATCGGCTGAATGTTGGTCTCCGGCGGCTTGTGCCAGTCGAAGCCGGACCACACCGTGCCGAACGGCGGCAGCTTCTGCAACCACGGCCGCGCCTTGACCCAGTCCCCGATCGCCGGGTGCCGCTGGATCCAATCCCGCACGGCGGGATGGTCGATCGCCGCGAGCAGCGTGCGGATATCCCGTTGGATGGCATAGAAATCCGAGCCGATATGCACGTTGACGAGCGCGTCGTCCGGTATGTCGCCCTGGAAGTACTTCACCGGGACGTTCATCGGGTTCATCGGCAGCATGTTCTTCGCCATATGCCCGGGCGGGATATCGGCGAAAGGCGTTGCCAGATCATTGATGTAGTCGGCGAGGCCGGCCCACCAATCCGGGTCACCCGGGTCGTAGCTCTCCAGGTCGGCGCCCCGGCGCAGCTTGCCGTCCTCGCCGACATTGACCGACCAGTCGGGCCGGGTCGGATCGACCCAACGCCACGTCCCTTCGCCGTCGCGCCAGCGGACCGCCAGGACACCGGGGTCGCCGTTGATCCAGCCCGTCGACATGTGCTCCAGCGGCGGACCCGGGTGGACCACTGTTTCGCCACCGGGGGTGGTCTGCCGGTATTCGATCCGCGGATGCCGCAACATCGCCTGCGCGATCGAGGAACTCGTTCGTATCGCGTGTTCGAGCGCGGCATCGTGCAGGGCGTGCGGACGCGCCGACTCGGGCTGCTGACCGAAGACAACGATCCGCGGCGGCTCGCCGTCGATGATGCCGACCCGGTCGGTCGCCATCCGTCCGCCCTCGGCGCGCAGCGTGTCGCGCCACTCGACCACCTCGTGCCACCGCTCGGTGAGCTGCGTCATCTGTTCCTGCAGACGAGTCATCGCGGTATCGGACCTGATCACATCAATCGCGGCGGCCTCGAGCTCGTCGAGCATGCCCTGCCGGTCGGGATCGGTGTCGTCCTCGATTCCCCGTTGCTGCCGCATCGTCTCGGCCAGTTGTCGTGGATCCGGGCCGAGTTCGGACAGCGGCACGTCCAGACGCTCGGCCAGGTCTTCCAGCACCGTGCGCCGCGGCCTGCTGTGCTGGAAGATGGCCGCCTGCTCGCGGGCCAGCCGATCCAGCGCGGCGACAACGTTATCGGCGAGCGGGCGGTCCCGGTTCACGTTCTCGCGGTGCAGTTCGTTGAGCCTGGTGTCGATCCCGTCGACGACCTGATCGAGCCGGTTGAACTCCTCGACCGCCTGGACCAGCCGGCGGATGGTCCGTTCGCGCATCTCCCGCTCCGGCCCGGCCACCGGTTCGTGGGCGACCCGGCCGGGGCTGTCGAGATTGCCCCGTACCCGCACTGTCTTGGTGCGCGCCTCGTTATGCAGCTCGAGCACCCGCCGGTCGAACGCGTCGCCGGTCAGGTCGGTCACGTTGAGTCGGACGGCGAGGTCATCCCTGGTCGCGCGCGCGGCTTCGCGGTCGCGCGCCCGCTCGGCCCGTTCGTCGAGCAGGCGATCGTATTCGGCCTCCCGGGTTTCCCTCGGGCCCGCGTCCTCGGCATCGAGCGCCGCCAGTTCGGCGTTCAGCCGCTCGATGGTCGCCGCTGCCTCGGGCACCCGATTCGACAGCCGTTCCAGCTCTTTGACCCGGATCATGTCGTGCGGCAACCGCTCCGGCCCATCGATGCGGTGGTGGTTCAGCTGCCGCAGCGTGTCGGCGAGGGTGTCGCCCGGCTGCAGTGCCGCCCAATCGTCGGTCGGGTCGACGCCGAGGAACTCGGCCAGTTCGTTGCGCCTGCGGAGCGCGAGCTCGTGGTCCCGGATGGCGACGTCGCGCGCCTCGATCAGTTCGGCGCGGCGTTCGGCGTCGTCCGCCGCGCGCACCGCTGCCGGGTCGGGTTGCGGCGTGCCCTCGGAGCGTGGTGTGCCTGCCGGATCCGAGGAGCCCTCGGGTCTCGTTGTGCCACGGCCGTTTTCAGCGCCCCCGGGACGCTCGGAACCACCGGTGGCGTGCGGTCCACCCGGTCGTTGCGGCCCAGCGCCACCTGGCTTGTCGGGTCCGGCGGACGGGCTCGCCGGCGGCGGATCGCTGTCCGGCCGCACGTTCTGCTCGATCGTGGTCAACCGATCGAGAACGGACTGATACCAGTCGGGGTGTTGCGCGAATTCCGGTGCCAGCGCCTCGATCCGGCGGCGGATCTCGGCGACATCAGCCGCGCTCAGCTCGTGCTGGCGCCAATGCCACTCGCCATCGGCGCCGCGCTCGACGAAGTGATACGCGAACCCACTGCTGGTTTCGCCGTCCGAACGACGACCGTTGCCGAACGCCAGGCTGTGGTCGATGGCGCTGATGAGCCCCTCCGGGGTGACCAGCCAGTTCGTCATGCCGCGGTCCGGCATGCGGATCAGCACGTCCAGCAAGCCGAGGCGAACACCGGCCGGGGTGTCGGTCAATCCGGTCTGCTGCGGGCTCCACGCGCCCCGATGCAGTGCGCTGGCCCAGTCGCCGGGCATCACCTGCATGTAGATCACGTTGTCGCTGACGCGCACGATGTGCGGCACATTCGCGCCGACCGCTCGACCGACCAGTGCCGCAAGCACTTCCGCATCGGCGTGCAGCACATTGCTGAGCGTCTTGCGGATCAGCTGGGTGTCGTCCGGGAGCGTGATCAGCTCGACCCGCTCCGCCATCTGCAGCGCGCCCTCGCTGAGCAGCTGGACCTGGAGTGTTTCACCCGAGGTGGGCGCGGCCTCGACCCGTGCGACCGCGCGGGCGATCGCCGCCGCGTCGGGGCTGGATTCGCTCGGTCGATCAGCGGAACCGCGCTCCGGCGGACGGTGCGCTCCGTCGTCGCCCGGGTCGCCGGTCGGCGGTGCCGTCGGGGGTTGCGGCGGTTTCTTTCCGCCACCCGCGCCGGCGGCCCCAGGCTGGGGTGGTTCTTTTTGTGTGCCGGCTTTGACCTCACCGGGGGGCGGTACGTTGTCCGTGCGTGATCCCTCCCCCCGTTTGTTTGCTCCCGTAACGTCATTCGGCTCGCCGGCGCGTGGCGGTGCTTCGCCGACAGGCCGTGCTGGTGTGCCACTGCCGGGCCGTGCCGGTGTGCCGCTGGGCTGTTCGGGTGTACCGCCGCCAGGGCGTGCCGGTGTGGCGCTGGGCTGTTGCGGTGTGGCGCTGGGCTGTTGCGGTGTGGCGCTGGGCTGTTGCGGTGTGGCGCTGGGCTGCTGCGGTGTGGCGCTGGGCTGCTGCGGTGTGGCGCTGGGCTGCTGCGGTGTGGCGCTGGGCTGTTGCGGTGTGGCGCTGGGCTGCTGCGGTGTGGCGCTGGGCTGTTGCGGTGTGGCGCTGGGCTGTTGCGGTGTGGCGCTGCCGTGCGGTGCCGGGGGGCCGGCACGCGGTGGCGGGGGGCCGCCGCGCGGGGGGTCGNTGCCGGGGGCGGGTGGGGGTGTCTGCGGGGTAGTTCCGCTCTGCGGGTCCGGGCCGCTCGGCGGCACCAGGTCGACGATGGATACTTGCCCCTGGTCGTCGACCAGCACTTGCCGGTAGATGACCTCGACACCCCGTTGCGCCAGCGTCTCGCGCAGGTCGGCGCCGATCACCTGCTCCGGGTCCCTGAACGGCGAGGCCACGAGCACCCGCTGCGGGTCGCCCGGCAGTATCGCGACGCCGTCCGAACCGGGGAGCGGCTGTCCCTCGGTGGCGAGCACGTCCCGTGCGATCACGGCCGCCGCCTCGGCCCGTAGGTCGTGCGTGGCCCGCACCGACTCGTGGTACTGGTTGAGCGCCCTCGACACCTCCGCGGTCGCCCGCGCGCTGTCAGCGTAGTGCTGCTGTGCCGCGTGCAGATCGTCGAAGTACTGCACCATCTCTTCGCTCGGCACATGGGCGCGGTTCTGCAGTTCCTCGGCCCGAGACTTGGCGTTGTTCAACACATCTCGGGCCTGCTGCTCCAGCTCGTGCGGGTTCAGCCCGTCCGGATCGGCACCGAGTGTGCGCAGCATCGTGCGCGCCTGGTCGAGCAGCTGCCGACCGGTGTCGGCGGACGCGGTGATCCGGTCGACCAATCCCTCGAACTCCGGTGTCCGGGTGGTCGGGTCGTAGGGTCGTGGATCGCCGACTGTCGACCACTGACCGGGCTGCGCGGTGGCGGGCGGACGGTTGCTACCCGGATCACCGGGCGGCACAGCACCCTCGGGTGGGCGGTGATGGCTGGTGTTGCCTTCGTCGCCGGACGCGGGGGGCTGCGGCGGCCTCTTCGCTCCGCCGTCCGTGCTCGGCTCGGGTGCCTCGGCGACAGGTCTTCCTGCCTCAGCAACGGGCTTATCCGCTGTACCGACCGGCTTATTCGCTTCCCCCGCAGGCACGTTCGGCTCGCTGACCGGCTTCTTCGCCTCGCCGACAGGCTTGTTCGCCTCGCCCGACGACGTATTCGCTTCGCCGACAGGCTTGTTCGCCTCGCCGACAGGGCTGCTTGCCTCGCCGACAGGCTTATTGGACTCGCCGGCAGGCTTCTGTGCCTGAGCGCCGGGCTCTTCGCCCGGCTTACTCGGTGCCGCAGTTTCTTTCGGCGCCGGAGTGCTCGGCCCGTCGCCGGGTTGCGGCGCCTCGCCGGTCGGTGGCTTCTTCGCGGCACCGCCGTCGCTCGGCGCGTCGGGTTCTGGGCGGGATGCGGGCAGCGGAGGCGCATCCGGCGGATCGGTCCGGTGCACCTGGGTGCGGCCGTCTTCGCCGGGGACGAGACGGAAGACGACGACGTTGTCGCGGTTCGGTCCGACGAGGTCGGCGAGGTCCGGGCGCAGTGCGACGGCGCGATCGATAAGCGTTGTGGGGTCAGCGGATTCACCGCGTACCACCACAGCGACCTGTCGCGGGTCGCCGGGGATGACGCCGACCTGAGGCACCTCGGCGATCGGCTGCGCGCCCGCTTCGAGCAAGGCGCCGTCCCTGAGCTGCTCGGTGAGCAATCGGTCCAGCTCGGCCGCGTCGCGCACGGCATGGCGTTGCCGATCGAAAGCGTCTTCGGCCTCGGCCTGATCCCGCGCCTGCCGCAGCTGTTCCTCGGCCTCGTCCCGGACGCGCAGTGCCTCGGCTTTTTCGCGCTCCAAGCGGTCGATCTCATCGCGCCGTTGCTGCGCGTCGGCCTCGGCGGCCCGCTGCTGCTGCGCGGACGTCTCCTGCGGCACCGACGCTTCCGGCAGCGCGGTCGTGTCCGCCTGCACGGCAGGCAGTTCCGGAACTTCGCCGCGCGCCACCGCACGGGCACGTGCCCGGTCTGCGTCGTGCTGTTCGAGGCGCTGCTCGAGGCGCGTCACCTCAGCACCGGCGTCATCGAATGCTTCGAGCGCGCGGGTCAGTTCATCGATGCGCCGCTGACCGTCGGCGTCCGGCTGCTGTGCCCGCAGGTCGGCCAAATGGGCGACGGGATCGTCGGCGCCGAACAATGCGTCCGGATCGGCCCTGGCGGCCTGTGCGGCTGCGAACAGCGCGGCGGTGGTCGCCTCCCAACGGACCCGTGCCTTGGCCAACTCCAGTTCGTAGCGGTCCCGCGGCAGGAACGGCTCCGGCGTCGTGAGCGATTCCGGCGTGCTGAGCGGTTCCGGCGCGTACGGGATACCCGCGCGGGGACCGGTCAGCGGCGGCCGGTTCGCGTCCCAGTGGAAGCCCTCGGCGATCGCGTGCGCGTTCGCCTCGTGCCAGGTCGCGTCCCTGTTGGCGGGATCGCGCAGGAAGTTCGACTCGGCGAGCGCGTCGAGCATGAGGACGACGTCCTCCGGTCGCGGCTTGCCGTCCACGATCCGGTGGATCGCCTCCGCCACATCGGCGAGCTGATCCATCCGCACCCACACCAGTCGGGCGTCCGGATCGGCGTAATCGCGAGCCAGATGCTCGTCGTGCATCAGGTGATTGATGATCTGCTGCAGCTGATCCCTGGTGAACTCCGGGTAGGCGGGCCGGGGCGGTGTCTGCTCGCCTTCGACGGTAGAGCCGCGGGGGAAGGGATCCGGCTTCGCGTGGTCTTCGATCTTCGGCAGCAGCGGACGCATGCCGGGGGTCAGCTCGTCGACGATCCCGGTGATGTCCGCATCGGTGATCGGGCGGTCGTTCCTGATCTCCAGCAGTCGCTGCCGGATATCGGCGACCGTGTTCCTGACCTCGGCCGGATCATCGGTCGGGAAGTTGTCGAAGGCATCTCGGGCGATCAGATCGATGGCCTGATCGATCATCGCCAATTGCCGGTCGACATCGGGACGGCCCAGGTCGACGCCCTCGTGCGGGTCGACCAGTTCCTTGCGGATGCGATCGACCAAATCCTGCGCACCGACGCGCCGCTGCTCGTCCCGATACTCGTTCAGTGGCTCGACCATGCGGTCCGCGAGCTGATCGTCGTTGCGGAACTTCTCGTATTCGGCGTCGGCCCATTCCTGCACCTTCCGCCATTTCGCGACATCCCTATCGATCGCGCGCTGCAGCCACTCCGCGATCTCGACCCGCTGCGGGTTGTTCGAGTGCTCGTCGGCGTCCCACCGGCGGACCATCGGCTGAATGTTGGTCTCCGGCGGGCGATGCCACTCGACCGACGACCACTGGGTGGCGAACGGGGGAAGTCGCTGCAACCAGGGGCGCGCCTTGATCCAGTCGCCGATCGCCGGATGCCGGTGGATCCAATCACGCACCATGGGAATCTTGACCACGTCGAGCAACGTGCGCAGATTCCGTTGCACGGCATAGAAATCGCTACCGGCGTGCACGGTGGCGATGTCTTCCGGCGGGATACCACCCTCGAAGTACGTGATCGTCGCGCCGATCGGGTTCATCGGCAGCATGTTTCGCGCTATCTGTCCCGGTGGGATATCCGCGAAAGGTGTCGCCAGGTCGTTGCCGAAGTCGCCGAGCCCGCCCCACCAGTCCGGATCACCCGGCTCCTTTTCATCCTTCGGTTTGCGGCCGACTTCGCCGCGCCATTCGGCTTTGGTGGGATCCACCGCATGCCATTGACCGCTGGCGTCTTGCCAGCGGACGAGCAGCAGGCCGGGATCACCGTTGATCCAGCCGGTGGCGGTGCGCTCCATGGCCGGACCGCGCATCGGCACCTGTTGCCACGAACCATCCGGCTCGGTGACAACCTGCCGGTATTCGATGCGCGGCTGCCGCATCATCGCATGTGCCACAACAGGTTCGGTACGGATGGCATGGGCGAGGTCTCGGTCGTGCCCGGCCCGCGGGTTGTCGAATTCCGCGCGCGGGCCGAACACGATGATCCGCGGCCGCTCGCCGAAGATGATGCCGACCCGGTCGTTCACCATCCGGCCGCCCTCGGCCGCGATGAGGTCGCGCCACAGCCCGGTGACCCGGGCCATCTCGTCCTGCAGCCTGCCCGCGGCGTTGTCGGCCGCCAGCACGTCATCCGCGGCGTCGTGCAGCGCGTCGAGCAGGCGGTGCCGCTCCACGGACGCATCGGTGTTGTCCGTGATCCGGTTCCGGTGATCCCGCAGCGTTTCTTCCAGCTGTTGACGCTGCGGACCGAGATCCGACTCCGGAATGCCGAGCGACCGGGCCAGATCCGCCATCAACGAGCGCCGCGCCTCGATATCGCGGAGGATCTCGGCGTGCTCGCGGGCCATCCGATCGAGGTCGCCGGTGAGATCGTCGGCCGACGGTCGATCCCGGCCGATGCCCGCGTCGTGCAGTTGCGCCAGGCGCGCGTCCGTGTCGGCGACGGCCGCGTCGAGGCGGTTGAATTCCGCGACCGCATCGACCAGCCGCCGGACCGTCCGGTTGTGCTGTTCCACGTCGGCACTCGAAACACGTTCTCGCACAAATTGTTCCGGGGAGTCCAGCGTGCCGGGTATCCGCGTCCGTCGGGTCCGCGCCTCATCGTAGAGTTCGAGCATCCTGCGCTCGAACGCGTCGCCGGACAGCTCCCGGATGCCGAGGCGGTCGGCCAGTTCGTCCCGCTTCACCCTGGCGGATTCGCGCTCCCGTGCCAGCTCCCGCCGCTCATCGAGCAGGCGGTCGTACTCCGCCGTCGGGGTCTCGCGTCGAATGGCCGCTTCGCGTTCGGCGGCCAACCGCGCCAACTCGCTATCGATCCTGGCGATGTCGGCATTCTTGTCGGCAAGCCGGTTGGCCAGCTGCTCCAGCTGGTCGATGCGCGCCAGCTCGCGCGGCATCTCCTCGCGCACCTCCATGGTGCGACCCCGCAGCTCCTCCAGGGTGCGCTGCAAGAGGTCCGGATGCAGTGCGATCCAGTCGGCCGCCGACGAAACTCCGAGTCGCCCTGCCAGTTCGTCACGCTGCTGCCGCAGTGCATCGCGTTCGGCGACAACACGATCACGCTCAGCGTTCAGCGCGGCTTGACGTGCGTCGAAGGTGTCCTCAGGGCGGGGGGTGCCGGCAGTCTCAGGCTCGGGACGCGGGGTACCAGCGGTCTCAGGCTCCGGTCGCGGGGTACCAGCGGTCTCAGGCTCCCGAGGCGGCGTACCAGTCGTCTCCGGCTCCCGAGGCGGCGTACCAGTCGTCTCCGGCTCCTGACGCGGCTGGCCACCTTCGCGCTCCGCCGGCGACTCCTCGCCGGGCTGCCGTTCGCCGCGGTTCGTGCCGTCATCACCTGGATCACCCGGATCCGCAACGCGCGGTGGCGATTGCGGCGGCTTCTTCCCGCCCCCGGCACCCTCGGCCACCGGCTGCGCGGCGGGATCGTCGCGCGGCCAGACCTTTACATCACCAGGATGCGGGACCTCACCTTCGGGCTCAGGAGTCCGATGCTTGCCCGCTTCTTCCGGCAGCGCCTCCGCCGAGGGCCGAGGCAGCACACCGTCGGCGATATCGCGGGAGAACTCGGCACGCATCGCCAACATTCGAGCACGCCATTCGGCGTGATCGGCCTGCATCTGCGTGGCCCAGTCCACCGGCTCGATATCCGCGAGCCGCCGCATGACCGCCGCATGCTCAGCGGCCATGCGCGCCGTCCACTCGGCGGTCTCGGCTCGCATGCGCGCGGCCCAGTCCTCGATGCTCTCGTGCCGAGGACCGCGGTCGTTGGACCCGGAGTCGTGCGGCGGCTCGACCGCCATCCTGGCCGGCGGGTCCGCCGCCGGATGTGGCGCGGGATCCAGTCGCCGTGGAGCCAGCACCTCGGGACCCAATGCCGCCAAGTCGGTCAGCATCTTGTGCATGACTCGGGCGGGCTCACTCGCCCGCGGGCCACGCAGTTCGACCTCGCGGAAGGCGTCGGCGACGGCTTCGCCCGGGTTGAAGAACCCGCGCTCGTCGAAGCTGTATCGGCTGAGCTGGCGTAGCCACTGGTGGTACCCGGCGCTGGTGTCGGGGTAAGCGGGGTCCAGCGCGGCTTTGCGCCGGTAGTAGTCCTGCAGGACCTGGTCGGTATAGGTCAGCGGGCTCCGGCCGCTCGGATCCACCGGTCGAAGCGAGGTCCGCTGTCCGTGGAAGTCCACCGCGTGACCGAATTCGTGCCAGATCATCTGGTAGACCGGGCGAACGGTGGCGGACTCGTCGAACCGTCCCCGGCTCACGCCGAGTTCGACTTCAGCCCGGAAACTGTCCAGGCTTCCGACGAACTCCTTATTGATCTTGATGGACTCGGCGAACCGCACCCGCGTCTCGGGGTGCACCCCCGGCATTACCTCCGCCATGTTCCGGGTCAGGAACTCGCCGATGACCACGCTGCCCAGGGCAACGTGCGGATACTTGGCACGCACCTCGACCACAGCCCTGGCGATTTCGCGCGCCACCTCGGCATCGACAATGCCCGGATCGAACCCGTAAACCCCGAGCCCGGTCTCCTCGGCCAACCGCCGACCGACCTCCGCCGCATCCAGCGGCGTCCACCTGTCGACGATCGCCGGCTCCGGCTGCGGGCCGTCGGGGTGCTGGACACCACCGTCCATCCCGTCGACCGGAGCCACCGGCCGACGCGGCGGCAGAATCCGGGACGCAGACTCCCGTTCGGGCGACAGGTGTCCCGCCGACATCCTGGCCGGGTCGTCCGCAGCCGGTCGCGGCCTCGACTCCGCCGTCGAACCTTCTTGCGGGCGAGTCGTTTCCGCAGGACGCGGCCCCGGCTCCTCGGCAGCCGGACGCGGTCTCGGCTCCGACGACGAATCCCTTTGCGGACGAGACGTTTTCGGGTCTACATCCCGGGCGCGACCGCCGTCGACCTCCGCGACCGGCGGGGTTTCGGACGTCTTGCTCGGCCCTGCGCCGTCACGCGCACGATCGAGGCTGCTCTGCAGGGTGGCGTCGGCCGGCGGATATTTCGTGTGCCGATCGGTGGCGCTTTCGGCGCCGGCGAGCATGTGGTGGCAGTTGGCACAGAACGGCGCGTCCCCGGCACGGCCGCCGAACGGAAATTGCGGAGCGTGCAGCAGGGCCGCCATCGCGCTGTGGTCGTCGGACAGTCCGGCGGCCCGTCGATCCCACAGCATCTGATTCGTGGCCTTGACCTCGGCGTGGCCGAGCGGATCGTCCGGGTGCGGATACTTCTCCGTCGCAGGCACATTCGGGTCGGCGTCCTGGCTGTACAGCTGAGATTCCATGCGCCGGAGATTGTCTACGAGAGTCGGATGCAGGTCTGCCTCGGCGATTACATCGGAACGCTTACCGTTCGCCGCTTCGTAGACGCGCCCGGTCTCGCGGTCGATGCCGACGGACATGCAGGCGCCCTGTGCGTTTCGCGACAACACCTTGTCGGTCGCTGCCTGCCGGTACGCATCCGCCCGCTCAGCGCCGAGCCTGCGAACGAAGTCGTCGACCGGCTCGGCGTCGACATGGGTGATGAGATCGGTGTCTGCGTCGCGAGTTACCCGTGACTCGTCGAGGGTGCCCAGCGGATGACTCTGGACCGACGGTTCCGGCAGTGGGCCGCCGTGGTCCGGGATGATGAACGACGACGGAGCAGGCCGGGGCGGCTCATCGCTGTTGGACAGGTGATCGTCGTAGCTGAGTGCGTCGTCGCGGTGCTGATCCGGCTCCCGTCGCGGCCCATCCTCATTGCCCGCCAGCTCATCCGATGGTTTGGGCCGCGTACCGGGCTCCCGTTCGGCGGTATCGGTATCTTTCGGCCCGCGATCGCTCGTCGATCCGTTATCGTCCGACGGACGCGGGCGTGCACCCGAACCCTCTTGCGCGCCGGCATCTTCGGGACCACGATCATTCGTCGACCTGGCCTCGACCGAAGCGGCCTCCGCCGGTTTGATTACCAGGTAACCCTTCTCGCGCGCCTGCTGCTCGCTGAATATCCCGGCGACATCCTTGACCTTCGGGATCGGGCTCTGCCCCTCGTGCACGTCGACGAGCTTCATCAGCCCCTCGGGCGTGGTTGCCGCGACATCGAGATCGCTATCGGCATGGAACGGCGCACCCGACTTCTCCGAGATGCCCGTTTGCCGGCTGCCGAAAATCACCAGTGGCTCACCGGTTTCGGCGACCGATCGCCGTGCGGCGTCCAGCATTTCCGGCGTCACACCCGGACCAGGTTCACCGATCACTTCGACGTCGGGAAGATCTGTATCCCGCCGTCCGCCATCGACCCGGTCGGGCTCGGCGGTATCGGCAGGCGGTGAAGTGTCGGTGAGTTCGTGGCGCGGACTTCCGGTGCCGTCGTGCTGCCTGCCGTCGACGGGCCGGCCGACCCTTTCACCACTTGTCGCCGCGTTCGCCTCCGCCTCGAGCATCCGGATCCGATCCGCGTGGCTGATCGGGTGATCCGGGCGACCCTCGGGCCCGCCGAGGACGATGGCGCGGGTGCCGCGCACTTCCTGCGGTGTCCGGGGAGGGTAGCTGTGGTTGTCCAGACCGGCGCCGATATCGCGGATGATGATGTCGCCGCCGACGTTGAGCATTTCGTAGGCGTGCGCGCCGACGCCGTACTCGTCGCGGCTCGCGTACGTATCGACGATCAGCGCCGAGGACCCGTCACCCAGTTCGATCAATCGCTGGCGGACAGTGTCATGGTCGGTAGGCCGCAACTCGCCGCCGGCCAAGGCCTCCAGCTCCCTGGACGTCATTCCGTCCGGACCGATCGTGCGCTCCGGCAACCAGATCTGGTCGCCGTGCCGGTCGCGGAGGTCGATCAGGGAGTCCTCGCCGCACCGGCCACGACGATCGTCCGGCTGGCTGGTCTGGTCGTCGGGCGAACGCGGATGCGGGCCACCGCCGTTGTCGGGCGAATCAGGCTGCGCCGGAGTGTGATCGGATTGGATCTCACCGATGGTGTCCATCCGGACCGCAGGGCGATCGCTCGGGTTCAGGCCGAACTCGCTGACCTTTATCTTGCCGTGGATATCGACATGAACCTTGTGGTACTCGATCTTCAGCGTTCCGTCGTGGTGCGCTTTCAGCAGCTCCTCACGCGCTTTCAGCAGATCTCGGCCCGCAGCCGAATCGAGGTCGATGCCTCTGGCGCGCAACGCTTCCGGGGTCTCGGTCAAGATCGTCTTGAGGTTGGCGTCCATCGCCAAGGTACGCCGCAGATATTCCGGCGACCCCTGCTGTGCCCGTCCGTCCACGGTATTGGCCCCACCGAGCCCGGAACCGACCCCCTTGGCCTCGATGATTACCAGTTTCGGCGGGCCACCGTCCGGATCCGGCACCAGCACGGCGAGATCGACCAGATCTGGGCCGTCCTTGGCGCCGGGGAAATCGGTGAGGTTCACCGCGTCGGGATGCAGTGCCCGGTCCAAACCCCATGCCCGCGCGCCGAGTTCGCCGAGATCCTTGGAGACCTGCACCATCCGTGGGCCGAGATCGTTGTAGTTCTCGGCAGTGGTCTGCAGGTCACGCAGCAGGGTGAGCTTGGCGACCTTCTCCGCGGAGCTCAGCTCGGAGTCGTTCCGGATCTGATCCTTCAGATCCCTGATCACGTCACTGAGCTTGCTGGCCTTCAGTTCCGGGATCTCGGAGAGCCCGTACTTCGAGAACTCGGGTATGAGCCGCTTGACGAGATCGTCGGCGACCCCGTCCCGCTCGGTCTGCAAGTCCAGTCGTTGCTGGGACAGGTCGTGCAGCTGATCCTGCAGCAACGAGTCGGTCAGGGTCATCGGCTGGGTCGGGTGGTACGGGCTCGCCGGACCCTGATCCGCCAGGAAGGTGAACTTGTTGGTGCTGAGGTGGTCCTCGATGAACTGACCGGTGCGGTAGTCGTGCAGGCGGAAACGTCCGTCGCGCCAGGTGTTGTCCGGGTCGGCCGGATGGTGCCATTGGGCGTCCGAGCCGCGGTAGAACTGTTGACCCGCCGGCTGCTGACCGATCCGTACCGGATCGACGGGGTGGTCCCCGCCCGCCATCAGCTCGTCGCGCACATGGCTCGGCACCGGATCGATCGGGGTGCCGTCGCCGTTGAAAAGGATGGCCAGCGAGCGACTGACGTCCCTGGTCGGCGCCCCGCCCTCGTCCCCGGTCAGCGTGGCGTCGCGGATCACGATCTGGCCGTTCTCGTGCACCATCAGATACGCGTGCGCGCCGACCCCGTGCCGGTCCGCAGGGCCGCTGTAGACGTCGACCACCAGTGCCGTCGCGCCCTCGCCCAAACTCATCAGACGGTTCGCGATGGCGTCGGCGCCGCGGAATTCGCGCAGCGAACCGCCTGCCGCGGCGACCAATTCGCCTGCGGTCATGCCGTCGACGCCGATCGTGCGGGTGGGCAGGCGGAAGTTCTCGGCGCCGAAGCGTCGCATCAGATCGACTACCGACAGGAGGCCACACTTGCCGCGCAGATCGTCGTCGCCGCGTGGGCGTGGAGTTTCGCCGGAATCGGTGTCGCCCTCGGGTCGCGGCGATCCGTCCGCACGAGGTGCGTCACCACCCGGATGCCTTGCGGGCGGGGCACTTCCGTCCGGGCCGACCAGCAGCGGGACCAATGCGGGGTCGTCGGAACCGCGGCGGCGGTCACCGTCGGCGTCGTCCGGGCGGGTGGCCGGATCCTCGTCACTGCGTGGTGCCGAACTCTCGTCGCGGGGTCGGGCATCGCCCTCGGCGAGCAAGCCCGGGTCGCGGCCGGTTCGCGGCGCTTCACCGTTTCTGGACCGATCCGGTTGTGGCGCAGCGTCTTCCGGACGCTGGACACCGTCTTCCGGGCGAGAGGCATTGTCGTCCTGACGCGGGGCAGCATCATCGGAACGCCGCGCGGCATCGTCAGAACGCGGGGCAGCGTCATCAGGACGCGGGGAACCGGTTTCCTGTCGTGGCGCACCAGCCTCCGGACGCGGGACACCGCCCTCTTGCCGTGGCGCACCAGCCTCCGGACGCGGGGCACCGGCCTCGTGGCGTGGCGCACCAGCCTCCGGACGCACGGCCGCGTGTCCGGCGGGCGACTCGGCACGGATCTTGGCGTGGTCTCCCGCCGCACCTGTCGATCGCTCCGATGTCCGAGGAGCCTCGCTCCCGCCCGATTCCGCACGAATGCCAGGAGTCGAGCTGCGGTCTGCCACACGGGGATTCGTCTCTGCGACGCCCGCACGCGAATCGACACGCGGCCGATCGCCGCCCTGTCGCGTTTCAGGTGAGCTTGCCCGCGAATCACCGGTTCGCGGTTCGGCACCCGACTGCGCGCGGGCGGGATCGGCGCTGCGGCCGGAATCGGCGCTACGACCCGGATCAGTGCTGCGGGCCGGGTCGGCGCCGCTGGCATTCGGGCGTGCCTCGCCCGGCACACCGGACCTCGGCTGCGACCCGTCGCCGCCCGTCCTAGCCGGGTCTGAAGTGAGTGAATTCTGTTGGGGGCCAGCTTGTCTCGACTCCGGCGGCGGCGCACCGACGTCACCACCCGCATGCTGCTGTGGCGCCACGCCGCGATCCGTGCCGTTGGTTCCGGACTCGCCCGCGCCCCGGTCGTTCGCGCTACTACCGTGATCGCCTGCGGTGCTGGAACTCTGGTCCGCGCCCGCGCCGTGTTCCGGTGCGACGCCGGCGCGACTCTCGGATCCACCCTCTTGGCGGCCGCCGTCCGAACCGCGGTTCTCCGAACCGCCCCCACTGTCGCGCTGCTGCGCTCCGCTGTCGCCCCCACTCTCGCGCTGCTGAGCTCCGCCGTCGTGCTGCTGCGCTCCGCTGTCACCGCCACTCTGCGCGCCGTCGGACCGGTTCGCCGATCCATCGTTCGAGCTCTGCGAGGCGGGCGCGTCGGCGGCCGAACTCCGCGGGGAGGAACCGTCACCGGTCGACGTTCGCGACGACGAGCCCTCATCGGTACCGCCCGAGTTGCGCGTCGAGTTGTCGCCCGCACTACTCGATCGACCATTGCTTCCGCCGGTGCCCGTGCCGTCGCCACCGGCCCGACTCGATCCACTGCCTTGCGAACCACCAGCCTGCGAACCACCAGAACCGTTGGTACCCAAGCCATTTGCCCCGGCCGGCTGAACGCCGGGCGCGTTGGTTCCGGCACCGACGCCGGTCGGTTCGAGAGTGCCGAGCGAGCCGACCCGTGGCATGCCGATCGGATCTACCCGTACCCCACCGCCCCAGTTCGGGGACGAGCTGAAGTAGCCGTTCGACAACGCTTTATTGCCGCCCGACATCGCGCCGTTGGAGATGCCCGCGGTGAACATACGGGGATCGAGATTGCTGAACGCGCTGTCCCACCCGTTTTTGTAGACATCCAGGGCGAACTGCGGGAGTGCTCCGGCGACGGCACCCACTGTGCCAGCGGCCATTCCGGTGACCGCACCGGCGAAGAAGGGACGCATCTTTCCCTGCAGGGCCTGCCCGAGCCGGTCACCGACCGGGCCCGCCGCGGCACCGCCGAGGCCGGAGGACAAAGCCGTCATCCCGACCTGACCCCAGTCGACGCCCTGCTTGCGGTGTCCCTGCCACACCTGCATCTGCTGAATGCCGAGGTCCTGCATGGTGCCGAGCGCCAGGTCGATGGCCACGTGCTTCATGACGAACTTGGCGAAGCCTGCCGTGAGCATCCTGCCGAGGGCTCTGGAGATCGCGGCCATTACCCGCTGTGCGATCAGCCGAATTCCGAATCGCGTCGCCGCGATAAGTCCGACTTGCACGGCGGGCGCGGTCGGCGGAAACAGCCATGCCGCCGCGAGTTCGATAGCGAGGAGACCGAGCGAACTGGCCATCATCCATTTGGCGTATTCGATCTCATCGCCAACCTGCTCGGCGGAGTCACCGATCCCGTCGAAAAACTCCGCCATCTTTTTGAGGTTTTGGTTTTCCTGCTCCTTGGTGGCGCCGGTGCCGTTCCAGAGCTTGTCGAATACGCCGGCGATTTCGTCGCGCGCCGCGCCTGCTGGATACGCGGCAAGGGCCGCGTTCTTCGCGGCAGTGATATCGGCTTCGATACCGCGAATCGCCTCGGCGGCCCCATGCCAGTCCCCGCCCAGGGCCCGCATACCACTCTCGGAGCCTTCCGGCCAGTCGCTACCGGCGACCCAGCCGAGTACGTCGACGACGCCGTCCCAAAAATCCGCCATATCTGGTCACCAACCGATCACCAACCGGAATCGGTGACCCCCGGCTTCGTCGGCTTGGCCCGCTCGATGGGTTCCACGTTCTCGAAGGACATCCCCGTGTCTTCGGCCGCGACACGATCCGGCGCGTCGGGTTTGGACTGCGGTGCGCGCTCTGCCGTCGGCATCAGCGAACTGACATCCGGCATGCCTTCGACCAGGTCGGACAGTTTCGGCAGCCGCGCGCGGTCTTGCTGGATCGGCGCCATCAACTCTTCGGCCTGACGCACCACATCGGCGGTGGCGTCCTGCGCGGCCTTGAGGATCGCGCGCGCCAGCTCCGGGTACTCGAGATCTTCTACGCCGCGACCGAATTTGAGGTCGATGAGCACACCGTCGGCGTTCACCGACACCGTGACCCGGCCACCTCGCTCCGAGGCTTTGCCGACCAGGGCCATGCGCTGGCGCTGCACTTGCGCGATCGTACGAAGCTGCGACTGCACTTCGTCCATGAGCCCCGCGACGTCTCCCCGCGAAAAATCATGCGTCACAGCGATCGACCTTCACTCATCGGTATTCGAAGCCCTGGCGGTTGCGTTCTTCCAAAATATTCTGGATGTCGTCGGCGACCTTCACTTGGGAGTCGGCCAAGCCACTGAAGACACCGGACATCCCCTCGCTGCCGTTCTCGCCGATGGCGAAGTCGTGCATGTTCTTCTTCGAGGCGGTGTAGCCGGGCTGCCCGTCGGCGCCGTCGCTGAACTGCTTGCCCAGCTTGTCGTTGCCCCATGGTTGCCCACGACCGGCGATCGTGGTCTCCAGATTCGACCACACTCCGGCGACACGATCGCCGACATGTCGGCTCTTACCTGCGGCTTTACGGAATGCGGCGGGATCGACCTCGAATTTTTCCGTCATCGCGAACCCCTTCCTCACTACCGACCGGGGCCACGAAGCCCTCGTTCACGACCCGGTCGCCTGTTCATGCGTTGTTCATGCGTGAACCGGCGATCGGTCAAACAACCGTAACACCAACAACACTCGCCGACCACTCCGAACAGGTGAACTACCGCGCCCCAGAAACTAGGGGCATACCTGGTCAGACACCTTCCGCACCGGCACCGCCCGCGGCGTCCGGTTGGCCGGTCCGCGGGATCTCATCGATCAGCACCCCGTTCTCATCCCACTTCTTCCTGGAGACCAGCTTGCCGGGCCCGTCGAACACACTGACCTCTTGCAAACGTCCATCGGGATACCATTCACGCCACTCGCCGACGGGCCTATTCCTGGCGACCATTCCCGTATGTTTCGGAGCGCCATCGGGATACCAGCTCTTACTCGGCCCCTCTTCGAAGCCGTCGACAAATGTCCACAAGCCGATGATCGTCCCATCGGCGCCCCGTTCTACCGCCTCACCGGTATACCGTTCGCCTCGATAGAACATCTGGCTGTATTCATTGGACATATCCGCGTCCGGATCGTCGACGTCGATCGGTTCACTGTCGGTCATCGCGTTGCCTCCACCGCGCTGTGCCGCTGCTGGAATCGTTGCTCGAACTCCGCGATATAGATGGACGGCGCCACCGACGAGGAAGACTGCTCGAGCACACCGTCGTCGGCGATGTAGAAGATCGCCCGGCCGATCGCGATCTCGCCTGGCTGGGTCGGCACGTACACCATCCAGCCGACGCTGATCCGATCCGCGCGCAGGTCCTCCAGTGGGTAGCGCGAGGTGTCCGTGCCGCTGTCGACAATGAATTGACGGACCCGGGCCAGCGCATCCTCCTGTGGCATCGGCTCCGGCAGCGTCAATGTCACGCCGGCCATGGCGAGTTGGAAGAAGGCGCCGTCGACATCGAATTCGCCGTC
Source organism: Nocardia suismassiliense (assembly GCF_900269665.1). Lineage (GTDB taxonomy): Bacteria > Actinomycetota > Actinomycetes > Mycobacteriales > Mycobacteriaceae > Nocardia > Nocardia suismassiliense. Next base: position 1,407,152 of record NZ_LT985361.1, on the reverse strand, counting down.
GGCACCGAAAACATCCACCAGCGTGGCGCGGGTGGCGACCCCGATCTCCGCGGCCGACACCAACGTCGCGGCAGCCGCCCGCTGCCGCTGCGTCACCTGCTCGCCGAGCACGCCGCAGACGATGTCGACCACCGTCTCCGAGCTCCACATGCCCGGTACCGCATCGCTCAACTCGTCCGCGATCGGTGACGCACCGCGATACCAGTTGCCACCCTCCCACCAGTAGCAGAACGACAGCAGTCCGCCCGCCACGCGCGCGTTGAGGACCGGGTTGGCGACCCACTCCGGCGCACCGGCGTACAGCTGCGGCATCGGCTCGCCTTGGTTGTAGACCCGGTCCAGCGCCGGAGCGTTCCACACCCCGCCCGACAGCACGGCTCGCCCGCCGGGCAACGAGTACAGGGTGGAACCGCTGCGCTTGAGCCCCTCGAACCAGCTCATCGACGGCAGCACCCGCGGCCCGAGTTCCGATCCGGCGGCGACGAACGCGGCAGCGATCACCGCCCACCGCGCGGCCATCAACGGAAAGGCGGGGAAGTCGTCCAGCGACAATACGCCGCGCTTGCCGACATCCCGGTCCGCCCTGGCTTGTACTGCGGCGTGCTGCGGCGTGCGGGACTGGCGGTCGCCGTGATTGAGGTAGGCGCCGAGCCAAATCGGCAGGGACGCACGGGGGTACACCTCGAGGTCCGCGCGGTAGATCTCCGGCGGGAACAGCTGCTCGTCCGGGAAGGGCTCGTCGCCATAGTCGTAGTCGACCTCGACCTGGCCGGTGCTGGTCAGGGTGAGCAGATAGCGCCACCAGGGACCGTCGCTCAGCTGGGCTGAAAGGTGCCGGTGCTCCCGGATCAGTGCGAGCACCTCCTCCGGCGGAAAGGCCCGCGCGACGCGATCCTGGTCATCGGTGAAGACGACCAGCGCCACCTCGGCGCCCACCGCCATCGCGAAGACCGCCTCCAGCCGGGTCCAGCCCTCCGGGCCTGCCGCGCCGAGTTCGCGAGCCACCTGATGGCTGATCGCACTGGCTCGCTCCGCGACATCCTCGGTCGGCGGTGCGGCACCGGCGAGCGTGAAACCCACGTCGGGAAGTTCACCCTCGGGGTCGACGTCCGCTTCCTCGATCGAGTCCGCGTCCTCGGACACCAGGAATCGGCGCATGAATGCCAGTTGCTCGGGGGTCGTTTCGTCGGGCGAAGACGAGCCGGGAAGCTCCTGCGTCGTAGCCGGTTCGGCGCGGGGCTGGTCCTGCGAAGCCTCGTCGTCTGATCTGGTCACGTCGCGGATCTCTCCTCAAATCTGGCACACCGAACACCAGCCGACCCTGCCGGGCAAGCCGCTCGAAATCATCCTGGCACAGCGAGCGGCGCGGCGAGCGACGAACATCGCGCGGGCGGTGCAGCCACGGTGCGTTCAGCCAGGGTGGACCGGCGTCAGCTTGTTCGGGACAAGCCGAGCGACGGCAGTTCCATGGGACTATTGCCCGCGTTTTCATTCCACGCGCGATAAGCCAAAGCCGAGGGTTCTGAAATGCGGTACGCGTCCCGCAATCCGGTGACCACCATCGCCGCCAACCGCCGATAATCGGCCGACGCCATCGGCCACGGCGACTCGATCCACCAATTTCCGACGTGGTCGAAGTCCGGCGGCTGCCAGCCCGCGTTCGCGATCAGCTCATTACCCTTTACGCCCGCCTGCACGGCCGGCTCCAGCCATCTGTCGCCGCCGAGCTCCATGGCGAGTACGTCGTCGAACTGGCGGAACTGCGCGTAGCGCGCGACCTCCGAGGTCGGGGCGGACTCGGCGATGATCACCACCGCGCCCGCGGGCAGGTCGGCCAGCTCCTCGGCCAGCCCGTCTGCGAATTCTTCCCAGCCGTTCAATCCGTGTCCTGACCTTCGAGCTCGACGGCCTGGTCACGCAGCGCGAGCTTGGCGTTGGTCAGCAGCGTCAACTCGACCGCTGACTTGAGCTTTTGCAGCACCAAGGTTGTTTCCGTTCCCGCCCAACGGATCTCAGGGGACTTACCCGGCTTCCGGGTGGTCGGCTCGCCGAGCGCACCCGTCAGCGTGGCGCTCATCCTGACGAAAGCGTCGCGGGTCTGCGCCTGCCCGGGAGATTCGTCGCGCCCACCACCGGTTACCTCCACGGTGATGTAGTCCGCCCGGCCTTCCCAGCCGATGATTCCCGCACTGTCGAACCCGAAAATGGCGACGAACATCACGAACTTCGGTTCGGCCACCGCTATTTCCCAGCCGAACGTCTCCGCTACCTGAGCAGCGTCGTCCATTCGCCACGACCACTCCAGGGAACGCAGCTTGGTAGCCAGGTCGACGATCTCCTCGTCGGTCAGTGCGCGCCATTCCGTCATGCGATCACCCTAGTTGTACCGTCGGACCTCGTCTTTCCGCGCGACCGACTGTGCCACAACAGATAGGCATATTCAACAGTGACGGTCGAGCACAGGTGGCTCTACCCACCGAACAGCGACCTGCACGAAATGGGAAGACCACGCTACGCCGAGAGCGGGCCCCGCTCGGCCTCCGCACGCTCGATCTCGGCGACGAACCGCGCGACCTCGGTCAGGGCGGCGCGGGCTTCCGGCATGACCCGATGGCCCACCTGGAAGACGTGGAACATGCCTGGCCACAGCTGTACCTCGCAGCGGCCGCCTGCGGCGCGTTGTGCGGCGCCGTAGTGCTCGGCGTCGGCGCTGAGCATCTCGCTGGCGCCTGCTTGCAGGAGCATCGGCGGGAGGTCGGGGCCGACGTGGGCGGCTACGTTCAGTCGGGGGTCGTCGAAATGGGCTGTGCCGGTGTAGAGGCCGGTCATTCGGGTGGCGAGGGTGAAGGACATGAATGCGTCCTTCACCTCGGCGCGGCGGGCGTCGGCCAGTGTCCAGGTCGAATCGACCAGCGCCGAGAAGCCGACGACGGCCTTTGGCTGGGGTAGGCCGAGTTCGCGCAGCTGTACACACAGGCCGAGAGCCATGTGGCCGCCCGCCGAATCGCCCATGAGCACGATGTCCTGGGCGGCGTGGCCCTGTTCGAGCAGCCAGAGGTAGCCGTTGAGCACGTCGTCGTGTGCGGCGGGGAATCGGTGTTCCGGAGCGCGGCGATAGCGCAGGGTGAATGCGGAGCGGTCCAGTCGTCGGGCCAGCTCGGATACCAGGCCCCGATGAGTGGCCGGACTACAACCGACGTAGCCACTGCCGTGCAGGTAATAGATCAGCGACTGGCCCGGGCGCGGCACCGCACCGACCCACTCCCCCATGGCGCGGCCACGCGGTCCCGGGACATCGACCGGTGTGGTCGGCAGTGTGCGGTCGAACCAGATCCGGCAGGCGACGGCCAGACCGAGCCGCGCGCCGGCGACTCCGTACCGGTTGGCGGGCAGTCGGGCGCCCAGCGGGCGGAGCGTGGACTGCAACGCGAAGATCACGCCACGACTGGCCATGGACACCGGATCACCTTTGATCATCTATAGATTGAAGCAATCTCGGTGGTTGCTGGCAATAACGGTTACAGCAACTCGGCAGAGTGCACAAAAGCAGGGACTACCTGCTGTGTCGTGGCACATGACGGACGATTATTTCGGCCGTCATGTGCCCGTTGCGAGTCAGGCGAAGATGGTGGCGCGGCGGGTCGGATCGGCGACGACGTCACGGACCAGCAAGCCGAGATCCATGTCGCCGGGTAGCGACCGGTAGGTCAATGTGGCGGCCACGATGCCCGCGACGCTGACCACGAATCTGGTGTTGCGCTGATCCGCGGGGTACCAGTCGACGGTGACCGGGTTGTCCAGATCGATGTCGCGGTCACCGATACGCAGCGCCAGCCTGCCGTGGTGCCGGTACAGCACTACCGGGACTTCACCCAGATCGGCATAGACGCCGCCGAGGCGACTCATATCAGCGGGGGTCGCGCGCAGCGCGCCCGTTGCCGGATCGAACTCGGCGAACACGCCGTAGCCGACATAAGGTCGCACGACAATCGTTGTGCCGCTGCGGTTGTCACTGGTGTACGACCGCCTGCCATAGCCGTTGCCATTCGCCTGCGGTGCGCCGCTCATGGGCGGCAGCGGAGCGAAGGGTGGCACTGGCGGCAGCGACGATCCCGGTGGAATCGGCTCGGCCGGTGGCGGATTCGATGACCCGGGTGACCACGGTGGCGCGGAACCCAGAGGGGTGGGTAGATCCGGGGACGGAGTCGACGGGTGTGGAGACGTCGTCGGTGGTGCCCAGGATTGGGGCGGCCGGGGTTGCTCCGGTGCCTGCGGCGACTGTGGCGGGTTCGGCAGCTCAGGCAGGTTCGGTCGCGTCGGCACCTGCGGAGCGGCAGGCGGTCCCGGTGGCAGCGGCACCGCGTGCGAGTTCGGCTGCGGTGGGTGCGGTAGCTCCGGCGACACCGGCTGGGCCGGCACCGGCGAACCCGGCAGGCCCGGTACCTGCGGCGGCACCGGCGAACCTGGCAGAAACGGCACGTCCGGCAGCTCAGGCGGCAATGGCAAACCTGGCGGCAGCGGCGGGTGCGACACGTCAGGCGGCACCGGAACCTGCGGCGGCAACGGCAAATCCGGTACCTGCGGCGGCACAGGCACACCCGGCGGAACAGGCATGTAAGGCGGCAGCGGCAGGTCCGGCGGGGCAGGCACACCCGGCGGTATCGGAACCTGTGGTGGCACCGGCAAATCCGGTAGCCCCGGTACCTGCGGCGGCACAGGCGCACCTGGCGGCACCGGCACGTGTGGCGGCACCGGAACATCCGGGGGCACAGGCAGATCCGGCAGCTCAGGTGGTACCGGCGGGCGCGGCACCTCAGGCGGCAACGGCAAATCCGGCGGAGCAGGCACCTCGGGAGGTGACGGCAAATCCGGCAGATCTGGCAACTGCGGTGGAATAGGCAGATCTGGTGGCATCGGAAGACCCGGTGGCACAGGCAGATCCGGCGGCACCGGCAAATCCGGCAGCTCCGGCACCTCAGGAGGCACCGGCGCACCCGGCGGAACGGGCACGTGCGGAGGCAGCGGCAAGTCAGGTGGGTCAGGCAGATTCGGCGGCACCGGAACCGGCGGCGGGACAGGCGGACCCGGTGGTACCGGAACATGCGGCGGCAACGGCAGATCTGGTGGCGCAGGCCGATCCGGCGGCAGTGGCAATTCCGGCAGCTCAGGCGGCACCGGAGGCCACGGAGGCAGCGGCGGACGCGGGGGATCGTGCGGTAACGGCAAATCCGGCGGAGCAGGCACCTCGGGGGGTGACGGCAAATCCGGCGGCACAGGCAAATCCGGCGGGTCAGGCAGACCCGGTGGCACCGGCAGATCCGGCGGCACCGGCAAGTCCGGCGGGTCAGGCAGACCCGGTGGCACCGGGAGATCCGGCGGGTCAGGCAAATTCGGCGGCACCGGCGGCCACGGAGGCAGCGGCGGGCGCGGAGGCTTGGGCGGTACCGGCGGTTGCGGAGGCTCCGGCGGTACCGGCGGACGCGGAGGCACCGGCGGTTGCGGACGCTCAGGTGGTACCGGCGGACGCGGAGGCACCGGGGGTCGCGGAGGGACCGGGGGATGTGGAGGTTCAGGTGGTCGCGGAGGCTCGGGTGGAGTTGGTGGTTGTGGGTCCGGTACGGGCCATGGTTTCGGGGCCGTATTCAACGGCTCAGGGAATTCGAACTCGTAGTCCTTGGGCGGATGCGGGATGTGCGACCTGAGTGCCCGGCCGGGCAACTGTGGAATGGGGCGCGGATCTCCTTGGCTGGTCTCCGATTCCGGGGGATCACCGGCGCTGCCGCGATTCGTTCGGGTACCGCCTTCGGCGGGTTCGGGTCTCGGAGCGGATTCGTCTGCCGATGCCGGCGTGCGCTGGGAGGGGTCGGGATCTGTCGCGGATTCACGATTGGGCGACGGGTCAGCGTTGTCGACCGACGGATCGCCGGGCGCAACAGGGGCCGGGTGCTGCGACGGAACGCGGGTCGTCGCCGCTTCCGTGTCGGTCTCGGGTTCGCGGCTGGCTGACGTCTCGGAGTTGGTGACCGAAGGGTCCTTGCCCGCAATGGGATCCGGATGCGCCGGTGGGATGCGGCCTGCCGATCCCGGCGGGTCCGACGGCGGCTCCTGTGGTGGGACGGCGGTTGTCGGTGGTTCCTCCTCGGGGCCATTGGAGTCGCGCCGCGCGAGTTCGTCGAATTTGGCGGACATCTCGCGGTGCGCGTCCTCGAGATCCGCCATCAGGCGCTGGTGTTCGCCCTGGGCGGCGAGATCGTTCCGGATTTGTTCCAGGTGGTCCAGGACTCGCCGCAGTTCGGCGTCGGCTGCCTCGGCATGACGCCGGTACGCCTCGTCCACCTTCGCCAGCTCACGCGCAAGTGCCGCATCGATCCTGGACTGCGGGTCGGCTGAATCAGGCTCGGGGCCAACGCCATGCGGATCGAGCTGCCCGGTCAACTCACGACCGATTTGCTCGAGATGATCGAGCACCCGCTGCAACTCGGCATCAGCCTCCGCCGAGTGACGCCGATACGACTCATCGAGCGCGGCCAGCTCACGCGCCAACGCCTCATCGATCCGTGAGCGCGGGTCAACCGAATCTGACTCCGGCACAACATCATGCTCGTCGGCGCGCCTGGATATCTCCCGTCCGACCTGCTCCAAATGATCGAGCACCCGCTGCAATTCGGCGTCGGCTTCATCCGCGTGCCGCCGGTAGGCCTCGTCCACCTTCGCCAGCTCACGCGCCAACGCCTCGTCGATTCGCGACGGCGGGTCGGCCGAGTCCGCCTCCGGCACAACATCACCGGCATCGAGTCGACCTGACAGATCGCGGCCGACCTGCTCGAGATGGTCCAGCACCCGCTGCAACTCGGCATCAGCCTCCGCCGAGTGACGCCGATACGACTCATCGAGTGCGGCCACTTCGCGCGCCAACGCTTCGTCGATCCGGGAGCGCCCGTCCGGTTGCGTGTCCGAACCGGGTCGGTCGTCGCGTACTTCCGGCGTGCCGGTCGACGGCTCCTCGGGTGCGGGCGGCGGTGTCTCGGCCGGACGAGTGGGGTCACTGGGCGTGCTCACCGACTTCGGCTGTCGTGCGGCACTATCCGTTGTGTTGTCCGTCTTCGTCCCGGGTGCTTCGGCGAGTGGCTGACCGCCGCTACCCGATCGTTCGGCGGCACCGCCTGACCCGGGTCGACGGGGCGGCGGATCGCTGGGGGTGGAGNTCGGCGCGGGGGCTGGGGGCGGCGGATCGAAAAGGCCCGGCGCGGCGACGGCGCCATCACGCAGGGCCGTCTGTCCGCGGCCGTCCTCGCCCGAGCCCGATGGGTATTTGGGGTTGTCGCCTTGATAGCCGCGTACGTAGGTCCGATCCCGAAAGCGTTCCCACGCGTTGCGAACTCGTGACTTCTTCTCGACCTCGCCCGAGGGCTCCCGCCGAGCAGGCGAGTCACCCTCGTCGGCGGGCACTGCGCGCCAACGGTCTTCGCCGACCGGCTGCAGCGTCAGCGGCACCGGTTCACCGTCGATGTCGAGCGTGAGTGGATGGGCGTCGTCGGCGAGCATGATCGAGTCCGGTTCCAGCGCCGAGGGGTCACTGGAGTCGTTGTCCTGCTTCGGTTTCGATGTCGACTCGTCGCCAGGGTCACCAGGCGAAGCGGGCGGTTCGACAGGTGGCTTCCGCGAGCCGCCGTTCGAGCCCGATGCCGGTTCGACGGGGCCGCCGTCGGGCTCGGGGGGCCGTTGTCCGACGTCGACTTTGCGCAGCGCCGGTTCCCGTGGCGGCACCTCGGCATCCTCGCGCTGCTGCGGAAGTCCGCTCTCGTCGAACAGGATCGTGCGCGTGAGCTGGACCGGATAGTCCGAACCCGGCAGGATCGGCGGGAACGGGTGCCGAAGTCCGGCTGCGGGATCGTGCACCACGATCTCGCCGTTCTCCTTGACCAACACGTAGGCGTGCGCGCCGACGTTGTGCTCGTCGGTCTTGCCGTACACGTCCACGACCAGCGCGGCTACCCCGTCGGGGCGCTCGATCGGGTTGCCCTCGGAGTCGAGGATCAGGCTTCCGTCCGGCCTTGTTTCGTACATCAGCGCGTCGCGAATCTCGTTGTGGTCCGCGACATCTCGTAGCGGCGCCTGGGCCGCCCGCTCGATGTCGTCCTGGGACACACCGTCCGGGCCGACCTCCCTGGTCGGCACTTCGATCACCGGGCTGCCGGTGATCCGGCGAATCAATTCGAGACTGCGCACCGCACAGTCGCGCGGATGGTCGGCGTTCGACGGATCAGGTTTCGCTGCGGCACTGTCGTCGTCGGTGCGCGTGACGGTCTCCGGGTGCGCGGTCCGATCCGATCGGGGCGAGGCCTCCGCGCCCGCTACCGCCGCCAGTGGCAGCAGGCCGACCACGTCGAGAGCCGACGGGTCGCCTGCCTCTCGAGGTTGCGGACCATCGGCGGGCACCGCGGACTCGACCGTCTGCCGTACCGGCGCGGAACCGTCCGCCTCGGCCCGGGTACGCGGGGGCTGCTCACCGGTGGACTCGGACTGCAGCGCCGACTGGTGGTCCGTGCCGTGCGCCGCGGTGTCTGCGAGGCCCGTGCGGCTCGACTCGGCGCCGTCCGCACGGAGGTCACCGGCCCGGGGTCGATCGCCCACCGGGCGGGACTCGCCGGCCGGGCGGCTGTCCGGGGCTCCAGCCCGCGGTTCGATACCCGTTTGCGGGCGTGGTTGCTCGACCCGAGGTGTGTCGGAACCGGTCTGCGCGCGGAGGTCCGGCGATGCCGCGCGAGGAACAGTGGAAGATGCCGGGGTGCTACGGCTTTCGCCAGCACCGGCGGGATTCGCCGTGGTCGGCTGCGCGGGAGTAGACGCCGGGTTTGCGGTGGATGCGGCATGGGCCGGTGCGGTGGTGGCCAAGCCGTCACCGACGTTGTTGTGCACCGGAACCGGGTCATTGCCGGTAGATGCGGCGTCGATCAGGCCATCGGAGCCTGCCCCGCGCACGGCGTCCGCCTCCGGTGCGGCTCCTGCTCGCTGCGTTCCGGCATCGGCCGAATCAGACTGTGCGGCAATATGGTCGGCGCTCGTCGGTGTGCCATCGATCGATCGTGTACTGCTGTCGCCTGCCCGCGTTTGCGGTTCACCGGTGGAACGAGTGTCCGACGTCGGATCCCCAGCGGCGCGGTCTTCTCCCCGGGATGTGTTGTCGCTCGACCGATCTGCGGCCTCGTTCGATGCGGCATCGTCGGTCGATCCCCTGCCGTCACCCGATCTGTCGGTTGTCCCGGCGGCCTCGCCCGAGTCCCGGCCGTTGGCCGTATCCGCGCCGGCCTGCCGCGCCCCGGCTTCTCCCCCGGTACCCCTGCCGTCGGCGTCCGAAGTTCCGGCGGGCCGGGTCGTGTCATCACCCGCCGTACTGCGGCCATTGTCACCAGCCGCACCCCGGCCGTCGCCACCTGCCGCACTCCGGCCATCGCCGCCCGCCCCAGTTCGGCCATCGCCGCCTGACGTACCCCGTCCGCTGCCATCCCCGGCACCGGCAGGCAACCCTGCACCGTCGGGCCGAAGCCCTACGCGCGCACCGTCGTTCGAACTCGAACCGTCACTGCCCGCGGTGTTGAAGACATCTTCGAACCGAGACCCGAAACTGGACCTGTTGAACATCTCCGGCCGCATGTTCCCCCAAGCATGCTGTGCCCCAACCTTGTTCACCGCTGACATCGCGCCGTTCGAGGCGCCCGCAGTAAACATCCGCCAATCGACCTGCGTGTTCTTCAGGTTGTCCCACGCATCGTCCCAGCCGTTCTTTGCGGCGTCGATCCCGAACTGCGTGGCGGTCGCGGCGACGAAACCCGCTCCGGCACCGACCAAACCGGCGGCGGGTCCGGTGATCGCGGCACGCATCCACGGCTTCATCTCCGCGCTGAGCTTGTTGCCGAGCCAGTCGCCGAACGGGCCTGCCGCCGCCCCACCCGCGGCCGAGCTGACGGCGGTGACCGCGACCTGCTCCCAGTTGATCTCCTTGCGATTGCCCTGCGATACCTGCCACTGCTGGACGCCGAGCTCCTGCAGCGTGCCGAGCACCGTATCGATCGCCACATGTCGCAGCATGAATTTCGCGAACTTCGACGCGACGAGCTTGCCGACGTGCCGGGCGATCGCGGCGACCACCCGCTGGCCGATGATGCGCACCGCCACCCTGGTGAGGCCGATCGCGACCGCCTGGACCGCGGGCGCGGTCGGCGGAAACAGCCACGCGGCAGCGAGTTCGGCGGCCAGCAGGCCGAGCGAGCTCCAGTACATCAGCTTCGCGTACTCGATCTCGGTGCCGACGCTGTGCGCGGATTCGCCGATCTGGTCGAAGAGTTCGGCCAGCTTCTGCACCGACTGGTCCTGGTCCGATCCGTCGCCGGACCGCATGCTGTCGAAGCCCTTGATCATTTCTTCGACGCCCTCGCCGACCGGATAGGCGGTCAGCGAGGCGCTTTTCGCCGCGTCGATATCGAAGAGCACGGCGCGCAGCTCGTCGGCGGCGGTGTGCCAGTCCTGGGCCAGCGCCCACATCTGGTCCTCGTTGCCCTCCGGCCACTCCATGCCGACGATCGGCTCGAGCCATTCCAGCCAGCCAGGTAGTTCGATCATGTTCGGTTATCCCGCTGTCAGCAGCGCGACACGGTGTCCGGGCCGCCGCAGGCGACGATCTCGGCGACCGGACGCACTTCGGCTTGCCCGGTCCTCAGCTGCGCACGAAGCGTGGATCAGCTGAAACCATCGCGGTTGCCGCGCTCCATCTTTTCCAGCAGCTTGGCGCTCTTGGTCTGGCCGGTGGAGAAGTTGCCGAGCGAGCCTGCGATGTTCTGCGCGCCCATGATGATGTTGTCGCGCGACGAGGTGTAGCCGCCCGAACCATCCGCCCCGTTCGCGAAGCTACGGCCGAGTGTGTCGTTGCCCCAAGGGTTGCCACGGGAGTTGATCGAGGCCTGCAAGGTGTTCAGGACCCCGTTGATCCGGTCGCGTGCGTCTCCGGTCTTCTTGGCCGCCTTGAAGAACAGCTCCGACTCGTACTGGACTTTGTCCGCCACCGCGTTCCCTCCGCGTACGTGCGGTCACCCGCACCCACTTCAGCTCGTACGCATCCGACGATGACAGTCGATAGCAACTGCCCTGTTGCTCGCACATGAACGGAGAGTGCCGCGACAGTTACATGCAACAGGTGGGTACACCTAGCCGTTGGTCCAGCGAAACGTGCTATACGCGTTGATGTTCGGCGAGCGGACTGAGATCAGCAGGCACCGTGGGGACCGGCCGACGACGGCAAGGTCACGCAGTTATAGGAGCCGGCGAGGGCGCACGCCGCAGCCGGGAGCGGACACTCGAGCGAGCGGACCGGCCATAAGGTTCCGGGGGCATGCTCAGCTTGGCGTCGCTTTGCGCATGCCCCCAGATCCCAACCCCGACGCTACATTGAACAACGTACCGCTGTCCAGCGGCAAGTTATTGGTGCGCTCGAGCCCTCGGATAAGACCGATCCTTCTTACTGACCCGGGAACTCGTCAGCCAACTCAGGGATATCGCGTTCGAGATATTTGGCGACGAAGCGATCGACCAGTTCGGCCGCGACTTGACCAGGCACAACCCGAACCGCGGCCACACGCTCGGCCAGCTCGGCCCGATCCGCCGACGTGCGCCCCGATTGCCGGAACGCCCGCCACGCCGTGCGCTCGAACCCGTCTACGAAACGACGGGCGATCCGGTCGCAATCGCCGCGCAACCGCTCGACCTCGTCGAGCACCTGGGCCGGCGGCGCACCCGACGCCGCCAGCTGCTGCGCGATCCGAACGAGCTGATGGTCCGCCACGCGATAGGTGGCGGCGTCGAGCGGCTCGTACATGCCGGACGCGACGACCCGCGCGAGCCCCTGCGGGACATCACGGTAGAGATCCGCGAGTTCCGTTGCGGCAATGACCATTTCACTGACGGCCGGTGGCGCATCGGGATGCATCGGCACCGCGGTCTCGGCCGGCATCGCGACATGCGCGAGGGCCTCCGGTTCCGGAACGCCGAGGATGTCACCCAGGTCGTCGCCGCGATCCCACGCCTCCAGCAGTTCCCGGATGCCGTTCAGCTTGATGCCCCGATCCAGCAACCGGCCGATGGTACGCACCCGATTGAGATGGTCGGACCCGTAGAACCCGGTTCGCCCCTTCACCTGCGGGGGCGGCAGCACCCCACGCTCGTGATAGACGCGCAGGCTCCGCACGGTCGTACCCGCCTCACGCGCCAGCTCATCGATCGTAAACTCCGTACCCGCTGCCATATCTCAAGGAAACCACACCGAAACACGGTTGTTCGCTGGTCCGAGGGTGCGGTACTTCACCATTGCGCCGCAGACACGGACCGCAGGCCATTCGCTGAGCTCCCGCCCGCGGCCCGATGTGCCGACCGAAGCCGCCCGAACCGGTTTGCCCTGCGATAGCCGTTGGCTCTCGCCAGGTGACGATCTCATGTCCTCAGATGACAATCATGTACGTCTATTGAACGTGCCGCTAAACAACGGTACGTTATTCGACGTTATGACTGCCGTCACAGGAAAGGCCACGCATGACTATCGTCCGACCTCCCTCAGCGACGCAGGAGCAGGCCGCACGGGCGCTACACGCCGAGGATGTGGGATATCACAAGGCGCTGCGCCCACGGCAGCTACAGATGATCGCCATCGGTGGCGCGATCGGCACCGGGCTCTTCCTCGGCGCGGGCGGGCGGTTGAAGGAGGCCGGGGCGGGGCTCTTCCTGGCGTACGCGGTGTGCGGCGTGTTCGTATTCTTCATCCTGCGGGCGCTCGGTGAGCTGATCCTGCATCGACCGTCCTCCGGCTCGTTCGTCTCCTACGCCCGCGAGTTCTACGGCGAGAAGCTGGCGTTCGGCGTCGGCTGGATGTACTTCTTCCACTGGTGCATGACCGGCATCGTCGACATCACCGCGATCGCCACCTACGTGCACTACTGGGGCAGCCTGCAGGTGATCCCGCAGTGGACCATCGCGCTCATCGCGCTGGCGCTGGTGGTGAGCATCAACATGGTGTCGGTGCGATGGTTCGGCGAGATGGAGTTCTGGGCGGCGCTGATCAAGGTGATCGCGCTCATGGGCTTCCTGATCGTCGGCACCTTCTTCCTCGCGGGCCGATTCCCGATCGAAGGCAACAGCACCGGCGTCAGCGTGATCAGCGACAACGGTGGCCTGCTCCCGAACGGCCTGATTCCGGTCGTGCTGTGCACCACCGGCGTCATCTTCGCTTATGCCGCAGTGGAATTGATCGGCACCGCGGCCGGTGAGGCGGAGAACCCGGAAAAGATCATGCCGCGCGCGATCAACTCGGTGATCGCCCGGATCGCGGTGTTCTACGTCGGCTCGCTGGTGTTGCTCTCGCTGCTGTTGCCCTACACCGCTTTCAAGGCCGGCGAGAGCCCCTTCGTGACGTTCTTCGCCAAGATCGGCATCGACGGCGCCGGCACGCTGATGAACCTGGTGGTGCTGACCGCGGCCTTCTCCAGCCTCAACGCCGGGCTGTACTCGACCGGCCGGATTCTGCGTTCGATGGCCATGAACGGCAGCGCGCCCAACGTGGCGGCGCTGATGTCCCGGCGGGGCGTGCCCTACGTGGGCATCCTCGCGACCGGCGCGGTTGCCCTGGTCGGTGTCGGACTCAATGCACTGGTCCCGGAGAAGGCCTTCGAGATCGTCCTGAACATGTCGGCGCTCGGCACCATCACGGCGTGGGCGGCGATCGTGCTCTGCCAGCTCAAGCTGTGGCAGTGGTCCCGCGAGGGACGGCTGGTGCGCCCCGGGTTCCGCCTGGTCGGCGCGCCGTACACCAGCATCGCGACGCTGGTGTTCCTCGCCGCGGTGGTGCTGCTCATGCTGTTCAGCAACAACGACGTGCAGCGCGGTGCCGTCATCGCGATGGGCGTGATCATGGTTCCCGCCCTCGTCGGCGGCTGGTTCCTGGCGCGCCGCCGGGTCTTGCATGTCGCGGCGATACGCACCGGCTTCACCGGCGCGTTCCCGGTGCTGGCCGAGCGCCCGCTGGAGCACCGCGACCACCGCATCGCCGATATATCCGGCGCAAGCAACGGCACGACACCGCACGATGAGGCAGAATCGCGCTAAGGCCGACCTGTCCCGCTCGCTCCGCAGCACGGCGACCCACCGGGGCTGCGGGGCGTGGCGGTGTCGGCCCGATGTTGTCTTCGTGGGTGTTGAGAGGGTCGAATGCCGGACTTCAGTGGCTCCGACGATCCTCCCCCCGTCGCCCGCGCGAGCACACTGATTCGCGACCCCACCGAAATGGCGTACCGAGCCACCTTCCCCTGGGCGACCCGCCGGGTCTCGGCGACCGAGGCGTGGTCGTCCGACGACGAGGATTCGATCTCGTCGGAGGCCGAAACCCGGTCCAGCCGCAGCGTCCGGTCCCGCAGTGTGCGCAGGCTCAGCGCGGGCCTGGTCGAGCTACCGCGGGTGTCGCTGGTCGACCCGGCCACCGCGATGCTGCGCAATCCCGAAGTTCCCGAGGACAAGCGGTTCTGCTGGAAATGCCAGAAGCCCGTCGGCCGCTCGGCCGACAACGGTGACGGCGCGTCGGCGGGCAAGTGTCCCCGGTGCGGCTCACCGTTCAATTTCCGGCCGCTGCTGGCCCGCGGCGATCTGATCGCCGGCCAGTACGAGGTGCAGGGCTGCCTCGCCTACGGCGGGATGGGCTGGATCTTCCTGGCCCTCGATCGCAATGTCAGCGACCGCTGGGTGGTCTTGAAGGGGTTGCAGAACCCGCTCGACTTCGAGGCGCACGTGGTGGCGCTGGCCGAGCGTCAGTTCCTCGCGGAGATGGCGCACCCGGGGATCGTGAAGATCTTCAACTTCGTCAAACACCGGTCCGCGGAGGGCATTCCGTGCGGGTACATCGTGATGGAGTACGTGGGCGGGCAATCGCTGAAGACGATGCTCGATCTGCGTGCGCCGGAACGCATTCCCGTCGCCGAGGCCATCGCTTATGTGATGGAGGTGCTGCCTGCCCTCGATTACCTGCACTCGTTCGGCCTGGCCTACAACGACCTCAAACCCGACAACATCATGGTCACCGAGGACGAGGTGAAACTCATCGACCTCGGCGCGGTGGCGGCCAGGGAATCCGGCGGCAGCCTCTACGGCACGCATGGGTACCAGGCCCCGGAGTTCACCCAGACCGGACCGACCGTGGCCTCCGACATCCACACCGTCGGGCGAACATTGGCCGCGTTGACGCTGGACATGCCCACCGAACCGCGCGGCCCGAAACTGCCCGGCATTCCGTCGGCGGACGAAGAACCGGTGCTGCGTCGTTATCCGTCCTTCGAACGGCTGCTGCGGCGGGCGACCGATCCCGATCCGGCACAACGCTTTCCCTCGGCGTACGCGATGTACCGCCAGCTCGCGGGCGTGCTCCGCGCGGTCCTGGCCGAGGACACCAACCGCGAGCATCCGCAGACCTCCGCCGTATTCGGTTCACCGCGTGGCGATTTCGGTATCGATACGCTGATCCGGCAGAACGTCGGCTTCGTCGACGATGCCCATCGCCTGCCCGTGCTCGACACCGCGAGCGTCGTCGCCGCGCTGCCGGTGCCGTTGATCGACAGCGAGGATCCGAGTGCGGAGCTGCTGTCGCCGTTGTTGCACGGTGATCCGCGGCAAGCGCTCGACACGCTGCGCCAGAGCACCGCCGACATGAGCGCGGGAGTCGTCGGCACACCCGAGAGTTTCGATCTGGAAGGAACATTGACCGCGGTGCGGGCGCACCTCGACCTCGGGGAGGTCGAGCAAGCGCGGGAAAGCTTGGCACGCGTGCGAGACGACTATCGCGCGGACTGGCGGATCGACTGGTACACCGGCATCGCCGAACTGTGTTGCGCCGAATACGAATCGGCGTACGAGCATTTCGATCGCGTGCACTCCATGGTTCCCGGTGAGATCGCGCCGCTGCTCGCGCTCGCCGCGACCGCCGAGCTCCTCTTGCAGACGCAGGAGAACCCCGATGAGCCGGATCGGTGGCACCGGGCGGCGACGGAGCATTACCGCTCCGTCTGGCGGAATACCCGCGGTGTGGCGAGTGCCGCGTTCGGTCTGGTGCGACGACTGGCCGTCGATGGGGATGTCACCACCGCCGTCGCGACGATGCAGCAGGTGCCGGATTCCTCGCGGCACCACAATGCCGCCCGGATGACCGCGTGCCTGCTGCTGGTCACCAGACCGGTGGACGAGCTGTCCCAGGCCGACCTCGATGCGGCGGCGGCGCACCTGCACGCGCTACCGGACGAGCCGCGACTGATGCAGTTGCGGGCGATAGTCCTCGGCGCGGCACTGGCCTGGCTGAACAGGGGCGGGCGACCGGAAACGCCCCCCGCCACGATCCTCGGCTTCCGCTATACCGAGGCGGGTCTGCGCGGCGGACTGGAGTCGGTGTTGCGTGCGGTAGCGCGCACGACACCGAATCGGCTGCATCGTTATGCACTCATCGACTTGGCCAACGAGATTCGGCCTCGTTCCCTGTGGTAGCCGAGACGCACCGCTGACCCACCGTTCCCACTGCCCTGCCGCACGGCATGATCAATGGCTGTGCGAGTCCTACTGCAACGAGTGACCTCAGCCCAGGTGAGCGTCGACAACGACATCGTCGGCCGCATAGATCCGGCGGCCTCGGGTGTTCCGCACGGGCTCGTCGCCTTGGTCGGCGCCACGCACGGCGACACCGAGTCGACCGCGAAGACACTCGCCGACAAGGTATGGCGGCTGCGGATTCTCGACGGCGAACGCTCCGCCGCCGACCTGGCCGCGCCGATCCTGGTGGTCAGCCAGTTCACGCTCTACGCCGATACCGCGAAGGGTCGCAGGCCATCCTGGAACGCGGCCGCGCCGGGTCCCGTCGCCGAGCCCCTCGTCGAGGCGTTCGCCCGCGCGCTGCGCGAGCTCGGCGCGACGGTAGCCACCGGTCGATTCGGCGCGCACATGCATGTCGAGCTGGTCAACGACGGTCCGGTCACCCTGCTGCTGGAGGGTTGACCGACAGCACCGGTCCGAAGCACACCCCGCCCACAGCACCCGCGGAAGATCCTCGTGCGCCGAGCCGGTAACCGTGACAGACTCGTGCGCAGAAGGTGCGGGTGGCGCGACGCCGCCGGTTAGCGGAGGATCATGCTGGAAACGAGGGACGCGATGGATCTGGACGCGCTGGAGCGTCGGGTCGCCGCGGATCGCTATGCGGCGCTTGATCGTTCGATCGAGGCGGATCTGCGACTTGCCACCTCGCTCGCCGATCTGGCGAAGGGCTTCATCGCCACCAAGACCGACGGGTCGGTACGGGACCGGACCAGGGACGCACTGGCGCCCGCCGAGGAGGCGGTCGGTATCCGGCTGCGGTTGCTGTCCACCGGACAGGTGCTGAACGCGCGTTTGGCGGGTGAGCTGAACGAGGCCCTGCGGTCAGTTGAGCTCGCGGCCAGGCACAGCGGTCGCCGGGAGCTTGCGACCACCACCATCCGGCGCGCGTGTGACGCCTACCGGCAAGTGGCCCGCATCCATCCGGAGGTCGCGGGGCTCTGTGCCGACGGGCTATCGAAGTGTGGTGTGTGGCTCGGGCGCCTCGATCAGGACGCCGCCGTCGCGGCCACCGAGGAGGCGGCCCGGATCCGTGCGGCGCTGGCCGCGGCGAATCCGGAGCTCTCGGGCAAGTACCTGGCCAGTTTGAGCACGCTGCTGCGGACCCTCATGGTGGGCCGGTCCCGCAAACAGGCCCTCTCGATGTATCGCGAGCGGTATTCCGCGTTCACCTCGATGAGCATGTCGATCCGGTTGCGCGCGTGCGGGATTCAAGATCTCGATCTGACCCCGAAGTCGTACAAGGCGCTCGCTGAGCTCGGTTGCCGCACGCTGGAGCAGGCCGGACGGCTGACCCAGCAGCAGATCCTGTTCAAGTCCTCGGGCGATCTGTCGACCGTCGAGGAACTCAACTGGAAGCTGGCGCTCGTCGGCCTAAGACCGCTGCTGCCCGGTGCGGAGCCCGATCCGCCGTCGATGCCGGTGCAGATAGGCACCAGTTTCGGCGCGCTGAGCGTGTACTGCCCGGTGCCGGACGCGATCGCGCAGATCCGCGCGGCGATCATCGGCGCGTACGCGACCGATGACGCCTATCCCATGGACCGAGCCAGTTATCTCGGTGAGCACGAGCAGCATTGGAAGATCACCGATGCGGAGGTCAACACCGCGGAGAAGCTCGGCGACGATGTGGTGCTGATCGATCAGCCCTACGGCGGCTGGGTGACGGTGCTGAGTCTGCATTGGGAGCTCACGCCGGTCGGAAAGCATCCGCTCGCGATGCGACTGTCCCAGGATTGGCCGGTGGCCGCGATCACGGTGACCGAGCACGTCGCCTACGAGCTGTGCTGGTACGAGCACGGGGCGGCAACCCAGTACGCCGCGCTCGGCCGACCGGCCGGGCAGGCGCCGCTGGATAAACCGTTGGCGCCGTTGGACTTCAAGATGCTGGCCGATCTGAACGCCGACCGTGCCAACGAGACGAAGCTGCGTGCGGCGTTCGGCAACACCCAGATGTTCGCCAACCTCACCTATCTTCCGTCGAGCGGTCTGCGGCAGATCAGCGCGACCACCCCGCTCGCCGAGCACGGTGATCGCGTGTTGTTCTTCCGTACGACGCCCTGAGGCGTTAGAGGGCGGTGTTCGGCCGCATCGGCTGAATGGTCGAGTTACGGCCCCAGATGAACCACACCACCGGGCCGAGGAACGGGAACGCGAGCATGAGCAGCACCCAGATCGCTTTGCCGGCGGCCTCGTAGTTGCTGGACCGTAGCGCGCTCACCACGCCCGCGATGAACAAGACGAGGGCGCCGAGCGCGACGGCTACGGCGAAAACGCCGAGGGCGATCGAGCCTGCCGTTTCGGCGGTGCTGGCCAGGGCCGGGGCGGAAGCGAGAGCAATCGTTGTCATACCGATCAGCGTAGGGACGGGCCCGCCGCCGCACATCGGTGACAAACCCTGAATTTGCTGACGCCCCTACGGTTGGCGGTGTACGCCTCGGGGATGACCCGGCGTGCGACGTCGGGGTGGTGCGCCCGCGTTGCCGGCCTCGGGGTCGGCCGAAAATCAAGTATTAAAGTACCCCCAGTTCGCAATCTTGCGCCGCGGCACTGACGCCGGAATCGAGGGGCGACGTGCAGCTGGACGGATCCGCACGTCAACCGGGCAGACGGTGCGAAACTCCCAGGCAAACTTCTCGAGAACTAATTGAACGGAACGTTTATGCCCTGCCATGGAGTGCTCTACTGAGATCACGCCCGAACGGTGTTGTAGGTCACCCTCAGTGTCCATAACGCACCAGCTCGGGCGGCTTCACCAGACACACGATGCTAGTCGAGGCTCTTCTCATGGACCAACTGGCGTTGGCGGAAACCCCAGCCGCCCGATGCGCCTATTACCGACACCCCTGCGACCTCCCCGCCGGATTCGTTCCGGAGATCGGCCGGATCATCGTCCGCGCCGGATTCGTCGGCGCGATAACCATGCCCGCCGCGCTCGGTCAGCAGGTCCACGACGATTTGATACATCATCGAAATCCATTGGGCCCCGTTATCTCTCATGTGCGCTCGAAGCGCTGGACCTTTCTGGTCCGGCCGGATCTGCCCGACGACGTACGGCTGTTCGCGGAACTGTTCCGGCTCAACGTCTCGATCGTGCCGATCGGTGGTGAGATCGCGCTGCCCTCGCCCGCCGATGCGCACGCCGGGTACCGCGAGTGGATTGTGGCACCGGAGAACCGCTTTCGGCCCGCCGGTACGTCGATCGTGGACACCGTGCGCTCCTGCCGGAACACAGGTATCCGATGACGACGGGCCAACTCCCCGCGAAACATCAAGTGCTGCAAGCCTGCCGGGGTGAGCACCCGGAGAACAACCCGCTGCTGCGGTGCGCGCACGAACTGACCACGCTGCACGAACGCAGACTGGGCGCGGGCCGTGAGGTCACCGACGAAATCGACGCGCTGCGAGCGAGTTTGGTGCGCGACATCGACCGCTGGATCACCGTCCAGCTGCCGCCCGCGCACGGTGCCGCGCACGTGCACACCGAGACGGTCGGTGCCGTGATCGATCGGCTCGCCCAGTTCACCGCCAACGCCTACGCCGCGCTGGCGAGTGCCTCCGAGTGGGACCTGTGGGACGCCTGGCAGCGGCTCGCGGAATTGGCCGTCGGCTACGACGACCTCGCCGCCGAGGTGTCCGCGGGCGTGCGCCGATTACCCGGCGCGTCGTAAATCTCGCACGATCGGCGGCGGCCCGGACTTAGGGTGGGCGCATGGGGAATACGACTGATCGAGATGCGAGCAAGCGTGCCCTGCATGCCCGGCGGGCCTCCTCCTTCGGCGCCCACGCCATGGACTATGCCGAACACCGCCCGGACTACCCCCTGGCGGCCATCCGGTGGGCGCTGGAGGCGGTGCCGACCGTCCCGGCGCCGATCGTTGTCGACCTCGGGGCGGGCACCGGCAAGCTCACCGAGGGGCTGCTCGCGGTAGGCGCGTCGGTGATCGCGGTGGAGCCCGACGACGGCATGCGCGTCGAGCTGATGCGGCGGCTGCCGGGGGTGCGTGCGCTGGAGGGGTCGGCGGAGGAGATTCCGCTCCCGGACGGGTCGGTGGACGCGATCGTCGCGGGCCAGGCCTTCCACTGGTTCGATCAGCAGCGTGCGTTTCCCGAGTTCGCCCGGGTGCTGTGCAAGGGTGGGACCTTCGCGGCGCTGTGGAACACCGACGACACGCGAGTGGACTGGGTCGCCGAATTGGGGCGGGTCGCCCGCTCGGACGCGTCCGCGCCGCCGCCGGAACTCGGTGACGCCCAGCTGCCCGAGCACCCGCTGTTCGAGATCTTCGAACGCGCCGAATTCCCGCATGCCCAGCGGCGGACCGCGGAGTCGCTGGCCGCGACCATCGGCACCCATTCGCACACCCTGGTGGTGTCACCGCAGCAACGGGCCGAGGTGCTGCACCGCATCACTGAATACCTGCGCAGCAGGCCGGAGACGGCGGAGGGCGAATTCGACCTTCCCCTAGTGACTTTGGTGCTGCGCGCCGAACTTCGAGACAACTGACCGACCGCTACCGGTCCTTCGCACCGTCGGCGAGGACTACCTGCCGCAAGGGAATTCGCACACCACGCGTACTTTTCCGATGCGGGTGCTCGTCGCGCTGCGGGTGACGCGGACTCGAACCGCGTGGTGCGCCAACCGTATTCGAGTAGTGGTCTACTCGCGTCGGCCGCACCCACCCGGACATACGCTTTCAGCAGAGTTCAGGTACCGGAGAAAGTCAGAGTTCAGGTACCGCAGGATCAGGCACAAATGTCGACCTGATTCGACACCGAGCAACGCCGCTCGGCACAACGTCACGGTCGAGCGCAGCAGGCGCAAGGAACGACGACACCGATCCAGCGACGCAGCTGGGTATCGTCCACGATTCGGTAGCGGCAGCAATGTGCCGCAGGCGGATCACGAGGCGAGATCGTCCGGCGGGGGCCGGCGTCGGTGCGCATCGACTCCTCGCCGCGCGTATCACCGACCGCCAGTGTCTGGCGCAAACTGTTGCGCCGCCCGACCTTCCGCGTGGAGGGGCAGGAGTCGAGCGGCGCTTATAGTCGGCGCGCCCGCACTCCGCCTACTCCGGGCGGAGGGTGAGGATGCGCGGGCCGTTCTCGGTGACGGCGACAGTGTGTTCCCAGTGGGCGGCGCGGGTGCCGTCGACGGTGACCACGGTCCAGTCGTCGTCGAGCACCTGGGTCTGCGTGGTGCCGAGGGTGAGCATCGGTTCGATCGCGAGGACCGACCCGACCACGAGTTTCGGTCCCTTGCCCGGGTCGCCCTCGTTGGCCAGGAACGGATCCAGGTGCATCTCGCGGCCGATGGCGTGCCCGCCGTAACCGTCGACGATGCCGTAGGCGCGGCCGTGCTCCTGCTCGGCGGCGCGGGTGCCCAGTTCGATGGCGTGCGAGACATCGGAGAGTCGATTGCCGGGCAGCATCGCCGCGATGCCGGCCTCCATGGACAGCTTGGTCGCTTCGCTCAGCAGCCGGTCGGCTTCGATGATGTTGCCGACGCCGAACGTCCACGCCGAATCACCGTGCCAGCCGTCCAGAATGGCGCCGCAGTCGATCGAGACCAGGTCGCCCTCGGTCAGGATTTCTGCCGCGGTCGGAATCCCGTGCACCACACGGTCGTTCACCGACGCGCAGATCGAACCGGGGAAACCGTGGTAGCCCTTGAAGGACGGCACCGCACCCGCATCGCGGATGAGCTGCTCGGCGACCTCGTCGAGTTCGAGGGTGGATACCCCCGGCTTGGCGGCCGCACGCACGGCGACCAAGGCGCGGCCGACGATCGCGCCCGCCGCGGCCATGGCATCGAGCTCGCCCGCCGTGCGGAACGGCACGACCTTCTTCTTGCGGTTGAAGACCATTCGGCCTCAGTGTCCCAGCGCACGCAGTGCGCGCGCGTTGACCTCGTCGACCTCGCCGACGCCGTCCACCGAGACGACCAGTCCGTCGTAGTGCTCGAGCAACGGCTCGGTCTCCTCGCGGTACACCCGGAGCCGGTTGCGGATCACGCCTTCGTTGTCGTCGGCGCGCCCGCGGGCGAGCATCCGCTCGACGACGGTGTCCTCGGCCACCACGAAGCACAGCACCGCGTCGAGCTTGGTGTCGATGTCCTTGAGGATCTTCTCCAGCGCGTCGGCCTGGTCGACCGTGCGCGGGTAGCCGTCCAGGACAAAGCCGTTCGCGGCGTCGGGCTCGTTCACCCTGGCCTCGACCATGCGGTTGGTGATGTCGCTCGGCACCAGATCGCCTGCGTCCATGTACTTCTGTGCTTCACGGCCGAGCAGTGTCTGCTGGCTGATGTTCGCGCGGAACAGATCCCCGGTGGAGATGTGCGGGACGCCCAGTTTTTCCGACAGGAGGACGGCCTGGGTGCCCTTGCCGGCACCCGGCGGACCGAGCAGTACAACTCTCACTTGAGGAACCCTTCGTAATTTCGATTCATCAGCTGACTCTCGATCTGCTTCACCGTGTCCAGGCCGACGCTCACCATGATCAGCACCGCGGTGCCGCCGAACGGGAGGTTCTGGGTATTACCGGAGGCACCGATGTCGAGGAACAGATTCGGCAGGACAGCTACGAGACCGAGGTAGATCGAGCCGGGGAGGGTGATGCGACTCAGCACATGATTGAGGTAATCCGCGGTGGGCTTGCCGGGGCGGTACCCCGGGATGAAGCCACCGAACTTCTTCATCTCGTCCGCGCGTTCCTCCGGGTTGAAGGTGATCGCGACGTAGAAGTAGGTGAAGAACACGATCAGACCGAAGTAGATCGCGATGTAGACCGGGTTGCCCGGGTTCACCAGGTATTTGGCGATGATCTCCTGCCACCAGCTCGGGTCCGGGTTGTTCTGCGAGGACGTGAGCTGGGATACCAGGTTGGGCAGGTACAGCAGGGAGGACGCGAAGATCACCGGGATGACACCGGCCTGGTTGACCTTCAGCGGCAGGTAGGTCGAGGAGCCGCCGTACATCTTCCGGCCGACCACGCGCTTGGCGTACTGCACCGGAATGCGGCGCTGGCCCTGCTCGACGAAGATGACCGCGGTGACGATCGCCAGCGCGGCGACACACACCAGCCCGAAGACCAGCCCGCCGCGGCTGTCCAGGATGGACTTGCCCTCGGTCGGGATGCGGGCGGCGATACCGGCGAAGATCAGCAGCGACATGCCGTTGCCGACACCGCGCTCGGTGATCTGCTCGCCGAACCACATGACCAGCGCGGCACCCGCGGTCATCACCAGCACGATGATGATCATGGCGAAGATGCCGTTGTTGGAGATGATCTCCTTGTCGCAGCCCTGCAGCAGCTGGCCACGAGAGGCGAGCGCGACGAGGCCGGTGGCCTGCAGGACCGCGAGCGCGATCGACAGGTACCGGGTGTACTGCGTCATCTTGGTCTGGCCGGACTGGCCTTCCTTGCGCAGTTCCTCGAACCGCGGGATGACGACGGTCAGCAACTGGATGATGATGCTCGCGGTGATGTACGGCATGATGCCGATCGCGAACACCGACAGCTGCAGCAACGCGCCACCGGAGAACAGGTTGATCAGCTGGTAGATACCGGCGTCTTCACCGCCGGACACCTGCTTGACGCACGCCTGCACGTTCTTGTAATCGACGCCGGGGGACGGCAACGCGGCACCCAGACGGTACAGCGCGATCAACCCCAGCGTGAAGAGAATCTTCCGCCGTAAGTCCGGAGTCCGGAAGGCCGATACGAAGGCGGAAAGCACAGATCCTCCTGGCGAACGACATGGTCAGGACATGGAAATTTCAAGCAAACCGCAGATCCGATGATTCGGCATCTGGGGACGCTGAAAACCATGACGAGGCTTGGCAGACAACAACTTGAACTCTAACAGTGGCACCGGACGAGCTTTCACTCGTCCGGTGCCATTGATTGTCAGAGTACCGTCAGCCCAGCTCGGTGACGGAGCCACCGGCCGCGGTGATCTTTTCCTTGGCAGCGCCGGTGACCTTGTCGACGGTCACCTGGACCGCGACGCCGATCTCGCCGTCGCCGAGAACCTTCACCAGCTGGTTCTTGCGAACCGCGCCGGCGGCCACGAGCTCGGCCTTGCCGACCTCGCCGCCCTCCGGGAACAGCTTGGCGATGGCACCGACGTTCACGACCTGGTATTCCGTACGGAACCGGTTCGTGAAGCCCTTGAGCTTGGGCAGCCGCATGTGCAGCGGCATCTGCCCACCCTCGAAGGCGGCCGGGACATTCTTGCGTGCCTTGGTGCCCTTGGTACCACGGCCCGCGGTCTTACCCTTGGAACCCTCACCACGGCCGACCCGAGTCTTCTCGGTCTTGGCACCGGGCGCGGGGCGCAGATGATGCAACTTGATGGTCATGTCAGACCTCCTCAACTGTCACGAGGTGGCGCACGACGTTGATCAGGCCACGGTTCTGCGGGTTGTCCTCGCGAACCACGGTCTGCCGGATCTTGCGCAGGCCGAGCGTGCGCATGCTCTCACGCTGGTTCTGCTTGGCGCCGATCGTGCTCTTGATCTGGGTTACCTTGAGATCTGCCATTACCTGGCACCTCCCGCAGCCTGGGCGCGCGCACGCAGCATGCCCGCAGGGGCAACGTCCTCGAGCGGCAGGCCACGGCGAGCCGCGACCTCTTCCGGACGCTGCAGCATCTTGAGCGCCGCAACGGTCGCGTGCACGACGTTGATGGCGTTGTCGCTACCGAGCGACTTCGCCAGAATGTCATGGATACCAGCGCATTCCAGCACGGCACGCGCCGCGCCACCGGCGATCACACCGGTACCGGGCGAGGCCGGACGCAGCATGACGACACCGGCCGCCGCCTCACCCTGAACCGGGTGGACGATGGTGCTGCCGATCATCGGGACGCGGAAGAAGCTCTTGCGAGCCTCCTCGACACCCTTCTGGATGGCCGCCGGAACTTCCTTGGCCTTGCCGTAGCCGACGCCGACCAGACCGTTGCCGTCACCGACGATCACGAGGGCGGTGAAGCTGAAGCGACGACCACCCTTCACGACCTTGGAGACGCGGTTGATCGCGACTACGCGCTCGAGCTGGTTCTTCTCGGCCTGCTGGTCGCGGCGGTCGTTGCCACCGCGGCGGTCGCGGCCGCCACCACGCTGGTTGTCGCCGCCACCGGCGGCACCATTCTGCTGTCCGGCGGGTCCGTTGCCGCCGTCACGCCGTTGACGTCCCGGCATCAGACGTTCCTTCCGTTGGTCTTGATCATCAGAACTTCAACCCACCTTCGCGAGCAGCGTCGGCGAGCGCCGCGATGCGGCCGTGGTAGTCGTGACCACCACGGTCGAACACGACGGCCTCGACGCCGGCAGCCTTGGCACGCGCGGCCAGCAGTTCGCCGACCTTCTTGCTCTTGGCCGACTTGTCGCCGTCCAGCGCACGCACGTCGGCCTCGATCGAGGACGCGGCGGCGATGGTCTTGCCGATCGAATCGTCGACCAGCTGCGCGTGCAGGTGCCGCGAGGAGCGGTTGACCACCAGGCGCGGACGCTCGGTGGTGCCTTCGACCTTCTTGCGCAGACGGAAGTGACGGCGGGTCTTCGACAGCCGACGCGTCGTGGACGCGTCCTTGCCGCGCGGCTTGCGCTTGGCGATCTGGTTTTCGGTTTGCGCCATGATCACTTACCCGTCTTTCCGACCTTGCGGCGAACGACCTCGCCGGCGTAGCGGATGCCCTTGCCCTTGTACGGGTCGGGCTTGCGCAGTCCGTGGATCACAGCGGAGATCTGACCGACCGCCTGCTTGTCGATACCGGACACGGAGAACTTGGTGGGCGACTCCACCGCGAAGGTGATGCCCTCCGGCGCCTCGATCGGCACCGGGTGGCTGTAACCCAGAGCGAACTCCAGGTTCGAGCCCTTGGCCTGCACGCGGTAACCCACGCCGAAGATTTCCATCTTCTTCTCGTAGCCCTTGGTCACGCCTTCGACCATGTTGGCGACGAGGGTGCGGGTCAGGCCGTGCAGCGAGCGGTTCTGGCGCTCGTCGTTCGGGCGGACGACCTCGAGCTGGCCGTCCTCACCCTTGGAGATGGTGATCGGCTCGGCAACGGTGTGCGACAGGGTGCCCTTGGGCCCCTTCACCGACACGCGCTGGCCGTCGATGGTGATCTCGACGCCGGCCGGAATTGCGATGGGCTTCTTGCCAATACGCGACATTTGTCCTACCTCCCCTTACCAGACGTAGGCGAGGACTTCCCCGCCTACACCTTGCTTGGCCGCCTGGCGATCGGTGAGCAGACCGGTCGACGTGGAGATGATCGCCACGCCGAGGCCGCCCAGGACCTTGGGCAGGTTGGTGGACTTCGCGTACACACGCAGACCCGGCTTCGAGACGCGGCGCAGGCCCTGCAGGCTGCGCTCACGGCTGGGGCCGTACTTGAGGTCGACAACGAGGGCCTTGCCCACGGTCGCGTCCTCGGTCCGGTAATCGGCGATGTAGCCCTCGCGCTTGAGGATCTCGGCGATGTTCGCCTTGAGCTTCGAGTGCGGAGCCTTCACCTGATCGTGGTACGCCGAGTTGGCGTTGCGCAGACGAGTCAAGAAGTCCGCGATCGGATCAGTCATGGTCATGGTTAGACCTCGACACCTTTCTCGCTACGGTTCCCATGCAACACCGGCGAGCACAAGGCATGCCGATCGTGGGCCTACAGCAATTGGGCTGGTCCGGTCGACGCTTGCCGACCGGAGTTGAGTTCTCTGAACGAGTTCTCGGTGCCAGGGCGGGGCCGCACGTCGGTGCAGTGCACCAAGACATGCAGGCACAGTTGTGCCCAGGCAACCGGTCTAGTGTAGACAACGCCCAGCTGAGACCCAAATCCGGGTCGCGGGCAAGGTTGAGTCGCGCCTCCGGGTCGGGTAGATGGCGGGTGCGCGTCGGGGCCTGAAGCGTCGGCTTGTCTCCCGCACGGGATGACCGACCACGCGATCGGGTTCGATGGCGGCATGTCGGGCACAGCCGCGAGGAAACCTGCCTGCCGAGCCAACCCTCATGGCCTTGCTCTTCAGCTTCGATCGGTGGCGGACTAATTGCACCGGTCGCCACACGAGTCCGCTGGCAACCTTGCAGCTTATTGAACGCAACAAGATCGCAATTCCACTGCAAGCCGGGGTCCTGGTGATCTTCACCGCCACGGATACGCGATCCAGCAACCTCGAGAGGACACCTCAGCGAACGTCACGTGACCTCTATTGCGCGGAGATAGAGCTGCGCACACTGGTTGGGTACTCCCGACTGGCGTAACACTTCGAACGCGGGTCACGGTGTACCGACCGATACATCTGAAACATCGTTGAGGAGGACCCGCGGGTGAACGTCATGGTCGAAATGACTGCCCTGACTCTGAACCGCCCCACCGCCGAGGCCGGCGACATCGAACGCGCGGCCTGGTACGAGGCGAAAGCCAATCTGCACACCTACCTCGCCGGGCAAGGCGGCTCCGACGCTGCGCGGGAAACCGCGCTGGCAGTCAGCGCGCACCAGCGCTCGCTGGAACTGCTCGGCCAGCAGAACTGAGCCCCCTGCCGTAAACCGCCAGCGGTCGCCCACGCGCGATCAGACGTCCAGATGAGTCTTGATCGCCGGGGCGACTCGGGCGATCAACTCATCCAGGCTTTCCGAGGCGATGGGCTCTACCCGCAGGATGTAGCGCAGATAGGCGATGCCGAGGAGTTGGGCCATCGCCAGGTCGATCCGCAATTCCGCATCCGGGCCGGGTAGTACTGCCGCGATCTGTGCGTACACCTGGCCTTGAATGAACTGCCGGACCAGGTTCGCGGACTCCTCGTGGGTGGCGGCGCCGCGCAGGATGGCCGACAGCGGGGCGCGGGTTTCCGGGTGGTCCCAGGCTTCGAAGAACACCCGCGTCAGCCGCTCCCCTATCCCGCGTGGGTCACCAGCGGTGATCCGCG
Organism: Nocardia suismassiliense; assembly: GCF_900269665.1. Taxonomy (GTDB): domain Bacteria; phylum Actinomycetota; class Actinomycetes; order Mycobacteriales; family Mycobacteriaceae; genus Nocardia; species Nocardia suismassiliense. Next base: position 1,378,566 of record NZ_LT985361.1, on the reverse strand, counting down.
CCGCGAGGTCCGCAGGCTCGAACGGCCATCCCATAGTCGCGCGGAACAGGTCAGCTTTGCTGCCGAAATAGTGCCTGATCAGCGCGGGATCGACAGCGGCTTCCGCAGCGATCTCGCGCACCGTCGTCTTGTCGTAGCCGGCTTCGGCGAAGCGGCGGCGCGCCGTCGCCAACAGGACTTCCCTGGTGTCGGCCTTGCCGGGCCGTCGTCCGATCGGAGGCATGGTGCCAGAAACTCTACAAGCGTTGATTTCCTGCTGCCCGCAGAGATACGCTGGCAGCAGTAATTCCACAACTGAGGAGTTCCTGGAATGCCTGCTCCACGCTGGATCGCCCGCGTCAACCGGATAGGGCTCAACCGGATCACCAGATTCATCGCACCCTGGGCGCCGGGCTGGGCAGTGGTGATACATCGTGGACGCAAATCCGGTCGAACCTTCCGAACACCGCTATGGGCCTTCCGGCGCGACGACAGATACGTCATCGCGCTGACGTACGGCCCCGAATCCGACTGGGTGCGAAACGTTCTCGCCGCCAGCGGATGCCAACTCGAATCCCGACGGCGCCGCTACGAGGTCGACAACCCCCGCGTATACCGCGACGAAACCGCCGCCGAGATGCCATCGTTCATCCGCTTCATGCTCTGCCAAGTGCTCGCAGCACCCGACTTCCTCAGCGTCGAGATTCGTCGTGAACTGAAACGCTGAACATCGAGCCGCACCGTGACCGATAGCACGCGGATTCAGTCGGTCTCGGAGATTCGAACGTCCGGTTGTACACCAGTCTTGGAAGTCCGCTCCCTGCAGAGGTTTCCGAACTTCTTGGGCTTGATTAGGTACAACGAATTGGGATTTTGCCTAGTCACTCACCTAGGTCCTACAGCCTGTTTCGCTACGCTGACGTCGCATCCTTGGCAATCCTCTTGAGCTGCAAGGCTCTACGCGCTTGCGACGTAGTCATGACTGGAACGCCCAGCTGACAGCAAAATCGTGATAGCCCACCGATCCGGCATTAGACATGAAGGAGCCCCAGGCGCGTGATTGCTCAGAGGCGACACTGGGGCGTTCGAAAGCTACAATACCAGCCATGACGGGGGGCGTCGACGACGGCGGCACGAAGGTGTGGGAACTTCTCTCCGAGCCGCGCACAGCGCCGTACCTGCGTGCCAGCAACGGGGACCGCGCCGCAGCTCTCTCCCTATACCTGTGGAGCGCTCGTACCGCCGCTGCATCATTCGAGATGTTGGGCCATCTGGAAGTGTTGCTACGGAACGCACTCGATGCCGCCCTACGTGACCACTGCGCCGAGCATTCGTGCGGTATCCCATGGTTCCTGTTGCCAACGCCGGGCGGCGAGGTCGTATCAAACGCGGTCGAGGTGGTTCGGACACGGCTGCGCCCCCCAGGGACGGGAAACTCGAGATCAGATCGTCGCTGGTTTGAGCTTCGGGTTCTGGTCCGGACTACTGGGGGTCAAATACGAGCAGCTGTGGCGCGACTGCCTGCACCATGCTTTTCCTAATTCCTCAGGACGCCGGAAGCAAGTCGCGAGCGCACTCGAGGGCGTGCGCAAGTTCAGAAACCGACTGGCACACCATGATTCGATGCTAAACCTCGATGTTCCATTCGAGATTCGCCGAATCATCGAAGTCGCGGGCTATATCGACCACGATGCTGAGAAGTGGCTGACCCATATCAGCGCGGCCATGGAGACGTACGCTGAGCGTCCGATCGCGTCGTCCGACACAGTAGTTGTGGCCGCACGCTCGGCATGGCCGTTGTACCAGAAGTGTCATGCGTACGTATGCCAAGCAGGTCGCACATTTCGAGCCATTGAGCGAATAGCGTTCTACACCGACTCCGTCATTCAGACAGATGTGCCGTTGGTTAGACATCGGCGTGATGGTGTCGACTGGTCGGCTGATTCAGCCCTCAGTCTGAGCGGTTCACAAGATTCGAACGACCGCAAGATCGCATCGGTTATCGAAACGTCCCGGGCGCTCGGCTGGACGGAAGGGGTGTACCAAGTGTTCCTATTATCTCACCAAGGTGACCCGCAACACCGTTCCTTACCTAGCCCGATCAGACATCAGGGTGTAGGGCGTGGATCGGCGTTTACACAGAGGCAACGCTATGTCTCGTTGCACGCACTCGAGACGGCGGCGACCACGGCCGACCTCTGAACCTGCCGCTGCTTCAACGAGCCACCGAAGATTTCGGTGCTCTATCGTGACACTCTGGCTTTTGCCCAGCGTGGGCGGTGCTGATAAATCGTGGACGCAAATCTTTCGGAACACATTTCATCTAGCCATCGACAACATAAGCGCCTTATCGCGAAAGTCGCGCTCTTGGTCGGTGTCGGGCCGAATTTTCTTTCCACCGCGCTCCAGTAGCACGATGGAAGGGGCCAGAACACCTTCGAGCAGGATCTTGAAGACTTGGTGTCCACTGCTGAAGTACGTTTCGTACATCAGCTTGACAAGTTTTTCGAAGGCTTCGATATCAATGTCCCACATATCAGAAGAAACCGCGTTCAACCCAGCGGGCACGCCTAGAACCGATGCGACATCATGAAGCATCCGGACGTACAAGTCACCCACTCGTAACGATGGGCTCCAAACCGTCTCATCACCGATATCGAAAATGTAGCTCATTCAGCCCACTCTACCAGGATCTGCGCATTGGGATGCTTGACACGCATATCAGAGACCGCCTTTTCGACAGCTGCACGGAAGGTCGGATCTGCACCAGGGTTGGTGAATTTCAGCCCTATCGAAGAGTTCTCATGTCCAGCAATGTATTGCCGTGCGTCGACGTACGAATCAAGCTTTTTAGTTACCTGCTTTTCCACCCATTTGTCGACATCACTCGCACTCGTCGCAGACTTGTGTTCCCACAGCACACCATCTTTGATTTCGTCGATATCAGTAATAGTGCGGGAAAGATCGCCGGGCTGATCTATCTGCACCTCGATGTCACCATCCTTGACGTGATACTTTCCATCATTGCCAAGTTTCGGCCTGCGGGGATCTTCGAACTTGACACCCGAATTCGTGTCAACTTCGGGCTTCCTTTTTGATGCGTCTGACGGATCGCTCTTCCCCAGCCGGTCGCGAAGGTCCTTGACGGCCTGTCTCCCTTTTGCCAGCGCGGCCTTCGCGTCGTCGGCCAACCCTTTGAGCTGCAAGGCCTTCCGCGCTCGCCAGGCCGTGACGGCGGCTTTGATCTTCTCGGCCCAGCGTCGGGCCGACTCGACGGCTTTGGCGCCGGCGATCACGCCGCCGACGCCGGTCAGGCAGGTGGCGATGACGGTGACCGCCACAGTGATCGCGGCCTCGGCGATGATGGCTTCGATGAAACCCTTGATCTCGTTACGTAGTTCTTCGATCGATTGCTTGTAGTCGAGGCAGGTCTTGCTGATCCGCTTGCAGGTGTCGAGTAGAGCTCCGATGGAGGTCTCTAGGGTCTTCAGGTCTTCGCGGACCTGTACCGCGTCTTTGGAGGTCACTCCGTCGAAGAGACTGGCGGAGATCGTGATTTTGTCTTTGGCGTTGGTGTTCTGGTAGATCGTGCCGAGGCGGTCCCAGGCGTCGGCTGCTTTGGTGAGTGTGTCGGTGTTGCCGTCGGGGAGGGGGCAGTTGATGGCGTCGAGTACTTCGATGGAGGTTTTTGCCAGGCCTTGTGGGGTGCCGCCGGCGGCTGAGGCGGGGAGGGCGTAGGGGCCGAAGGTCAGGGTCGATGCTGCGTCGGCGGGGCGGTCGGGCTGGGCCGTACCTTTCAGCGCCGCATCGGATTTGGCGTGTTCGAAACCGAGGTCGTTGAGGGCGGTGCCGTAGGCGCGCAGGGTTGCGAAGGTTTGGTCGAAGAAGGATACGGTTTCGCGGGCCGACTCGTCGTAGGAGGTGGCCCAGGCTCGGCCGTCTTCGTCTCGGCCTGCCATCTGACCGCAGCTGTTGAGTTCGGCGAAGACGTATTTGAAGCTGTCGTTGAGGGCGGCGGCGGCGTCGAAGCAGTTGGTGGCGGCCTGGTAATAGACCTTGGGATCCACCTCGAGTCTCTCGGTCATATGCCGAGGATCCGGAGGGTTTGGGAGGCGGCGTTGGTGTAGCTTTCGTGGGCTTTCTTCAGGGCGTCTTCCAGGGTCGCGAGCCCGTCTTGCATGTCGGTGACACCTGCGGCCCACTCGGTATGTGCCTCGCTATAGGCCACTGCTGCGGCGCCGACCCACACGCCCTCGACTTCCTTGGCCTTCGCCTCGAGCTCGGCCAAGCGGTCGGCGACGGCCGCCTTGTATGCGCGCATGCGAGCGGCCAACTCCTCGAGTTTGGCGAGGTCGACCGAGAATGCTGGTGTCTCACCGGTCATCGGATGCCCCGATCAAGGAAGGTCCAGGGAGCTGAGGCTGGCAGCGTAGGACCGGTCGGTCGCGCGCAGGGTTTCGGCGGTGACCCCGAGCTTCTCGGCTAGTTCGAACAATGCGTCCCATACCTGGTCCGCACCCTCGTGGAACTCGTCCCACGCGGCCGTGAAAGCACCGGCGTTGTTCCCCGCCCAGCTATCAATGGTGACCTTCGTGTCGGTGACCAGCGACGAATACCCGGACTTCAGCTCGTCCGCGATCTGGTAGGCCATCCGCCCCAACGCTTTCACCTCTTCGGGCTCGACCGATAGCTCTCCCATGGCCCACTCCTCTCGATGGTGATGCAGGCGGTGATCTGTCCCCGTTTCTTGTATGACGCACCAGGCACCGCGGCGGTTCCGTTGGATTCGACCCACACCGCGAATAAACGCGCAAAGGCACGGCCTCCAGTGGAGGCCGTGCCTTTGTACGGGTTCCCGCTTACGCGGGCGCACTCACGAAGAGCGCAAGCTCACCAGGAGCTCTTGTGCACGCCCGGCAGCTCACCGCGGTGCGCCATCTCACGAAGGCAGACGCGGCAGAGGCCGAACTTGCGGTAGACCGCGTGCGGGCGACCGCAACGCTGGCAGCGGGTGTAGGCGCGAACGGCGAACTTCGGCTTGGCCTCAGCCTTGATCCGCAGTGCTTTCTTGGCCATCGTCAGTTCTCCTTGAACGGGAAGCCGAGGTGCTTGAGCAGGGCGCGGCCCTCTTCGTTGTTCGTCGCGGTGGTCACGACGGTGATGTCCATACCGCGCGGACGGTCGATGGAGTCCACGTCGATCTCGTGGAACATCGACTGCTCGCTGAGGCCGAACGTGTAGTTGCCGTTGCCGTCGAACTGCTTCGGCGACAGGCCGCGGAAGTCGCGGATACGGGGCAGCGCGATGGAGACCAGACGGTCCAGGAACTCCCACATGCGATCGCCACGCAGGGTGACCTTCGCACCGATGGGCATGCCCTCACGCAGCTTGAACTGCGCGATCGACTTGGTCGCCTTGCGGATCTCCGGCTTCTGACCGGTGATCAGCTCCAGGTCCTTGACGGCGCCGTTGATCAGCTTCGCGTCCCGGGCGGCGTCGCCGACACCCATGTTCACGACAACCTTGACCACGCCGGGGATCTGCATGACGTTGGCGTAGTTGAACTCGCTGTTCAGCGCGTCCTTGATCTCGGCGCGGTAGCGCGCCTTCAGACGCGGCTGGGTCTGCTCAGAGGTAGTCATGTCAGATGTCCTTCCCGTTGTTACGGGAGATCCGGACCCGCTTGCCGCTCTCCTCGTCGGTCCGGTAACCGACGCGGGTCGGCTTGCCATCGGAGTCGACGATCATCACGTTGGACACGTGGATCGGAGCTTCCTGGGTCACGATGCCGCCCGAAGAGGCGCCGCGCTGGTTGGCGGAGTTCGCGACGTGCTTCTTGATCCGGTTGACGCCCTCGACCAGGATGCGGTTGCGCTCGGGGTAGGCCTGAATGACCTTGCCCTTGGCGCCCTTGTCCTTACCCGAGATGACGAGCACGGTGTCGCCCTTGTGCACCTTCATGTCAGAGCACCTCCGGGGCCAGCGAAACGATCTTCATGAACTTCTTCTCGCGCAGCTCGCGGCCGACCGGGCCGAAGATGCGGGTGCCACGCGGGTCGTTGTCCGCCTTGATCAGCACGGCCGCGTTCTCGTCGAACTTGATGTACGAACCGTCCGGGCGACGGCGCTCCTTGGTGGTGCGCACGATGACGGCCTTGACGACCTCACCCTTCTTGACGTTGCCACCGGGGACAGCGTCCTTCACGGTAGCGACGATGATGTCGCCGATACCGGCATAGCGACGCGACGAACCACCGAGAACGCGGATGCAAAGGATTTCCTTCGCGCCCGTGTTGTCGGCGACGCGCAGTCGCGACTCCTGCTGAATCACTTCAGCTCCTCCTGGACCTGGATGTATACGCACGCCGGATTGCCGACCCGACGGGCATGGTCAGTTGCCCTCCGGACGCGCGCCTGCCAGCGGTTTCGTGGCTCTGAATGTGCAACTCGAGAACCAACCACTGGGGGTTCACTGCCGGATTGCGGGCATAGCTCCCGCAGGCAACCGGTCTAGTGTAGGTGAATCCCCAGGTCGTTCCCAAATCGGGGGTCGGTCGGTAATCCAGGGGGTGCTGACGCGCACCTGGAAACTCGGGCTAGCAGGCGCGCGCCACTACCCTCGGATCGAGCAAGATCAACGAAGCACCGTTCGGCTCGACCGTACCGAAAAGGGGATGCTCTTGAGCTCGTCCGCTCGTCTCGATCGCCGCGCCTTCCTGCTCGCCCTGGCGGCCGCGCCCGCCGCGGCGGCGCTGGCCTCCTGCTCCCAGCAATCACAAACCTCCGATATTCGGCTCACCGGCGTCGATCTGGCAGGCGCGAATCCGGCGGTCCGCCCGCAGGACGACCTCTATCGCCACGTCAACGGCGCCTGGTTGCGCGACTATCGGCTGCCGCCGGACAAGTCGTCGTTCGGGTCGTTCGACGAGGCCAACGATCGCACCGAGCAGCAGTTGCGGGGCATCGTCGAGGGCATCCGCGATCCACGGCCGGGTTCGACGGAACAGCAGATCCGCGATCTGTACGACGCCAGGCTCGACCGCGACGAGATCGAGCGACTCGGCATGACACCTGTCGCAGATCTGCTCGCGGCGATCGACGGCGCGGCGACGAAGGCGGACCTCGCTCGCGTGATGGGCTCGCTGCCGATCGCGGGCTTGATCGGGTTGCAGGTCGTGGTCGATCAGAAGAACTCCGCCAATTACATCGCCATGGTCAGCCAGTCCGGCATCGACATCAATCTGGACGAGCAGTACTACCGCAAGCCCGAGTACGCCGAGCAACTCGCGGCCTACCGCACTTATTTGGAACGCATTGCCGCGGGCGCGAAGTTCACCGATCCCGCCGGCACCGCGCAGCGGGTGCTCGACCTGGAGACCCGCATCGCGGCAGGCTGCTGGGACAGCGTCCGCGATCGGGACCCCGACACCACCTACAACCTGCTGAGCTGGTCCGAATTGACCAGGCTCGCACCGGAATTCGATTGGGATCCGTGGCTGACGGGCAGTACCGACCGGCCGAAGCAGCTCTTCGAGAGCATCGTGGTCCGGCAGCCGTCGTTCGTCACGACCGCGGGACAACTGTGGACCGAGGTCGACATCGATCGGTGGCGGGAGTACCTGCGCATCAGTGTCGTCAAGGAATTCGCGCCCTACCTGCCCAAGCAAATTGCCGACGCCGCCTTCGATTTCGTCGACAAGGCGCTGCAAGGCCGCGATCAGCGCCAGGAGCCCTGGAAGGACGGCCTCGCGACGGTCAGCCTGTATCTCGGCGAACCGTTCGGCAAACTGTATGTGGAGCAACACTTTCCAGCGCAAGCCAAGGAGCGGGCCAAGGCGCTGGTGGCGGATCTGATGGACGCCTACCGGCAAGATTTCACCAACTCGTCGTGGATGTCGCCGCCGACCAGGCAGGCGGCGCTGGCGAAGCTGGACAAGATCGTCGCCAAGATCGGCTATCCGGACAAGTGGATCGACTACTCCGGGGTAAAGATCACCAGGGGCAAGCTCGTCGAATCCCTGCGGGCGGCAAGGGCTTTCGAGGTCAACCGATCCCTCGGCAAGCTCGGCACACCGGTCGACCGAGCCGAGTGGGGCTTCCCACCGCAGACGGTCAATGCCATGTACGACCCGACCGCCAACGAGATCACCTTCCCCGCCGCCATCCTGCAGTCACCGTTCTTCGACGCCGATGCCGCACCCGCGGTCAACTTCGGCGGCATCGGCGCGGTGATCGGCCACGAGATCGGGCACGGCTTCGACGACCAGGGCGCCAAGTACGACGGCGACGGCAATCGACGCGACTGGTGGACCCCCGAGGACAACGCCGCCTTCGAAGCCAAGACCGAACAGCTGATCGAGCAGTACAACGCGCTGGTGCCCGACGGCTTGGATCCGAGCAAACACGTCAACGGCGCGCTGACCGTCGGGGAGAACCTCGCCGACCTGCGCGGTCTGCAGATCGCACTCGCCGCATACCGCGCCGCCGCGCAGCGCGACGGTTCGGAACCGGGCCTGCAGACCGTGTTCCTGTCCTGGGCCAGGATCTGGCGGCAGCAGGCGACCAAGCAGACCAAGGAGCGGATGCTCACCATGGACGTGCACTCGCCCAACGAGTTCCGCGCCAATCAGGTGGTCCGCAATATCGCCGACTTCTACAGCACCTTCGGCGTCGTGGCGGCCGACAAGCTTTTCCTGGCACCGGACCAGCGGGTCACCCTGTGAGATGGGGCAGCCGGTAGCACGGCGGGCGGGTAGCCTCGGGCGAACAAATTGCGCCTGACGAGGATGCGGCGGACCGCATCGGGAGAGGAATCCGCGTGACACGTCTCGGACAGCTGGACCGTCGTGCCTTCCTGATCGCGCTCGGGGCGGTGCCGGCAGCTGCCGCGCTCGCGTCCTGCGCGAGCGATACCAAGGAGACGAGTAAGACGCTCACCAGCGTCGACATGGGTGGCGCGGACGAGGCGATCCGGCCGCAGGACGATCTGTACCGGCATGTCAACGGGAAGTGGTTGCGCGAGTACCAGTTGCCGCCGGACAAGACGTCCTTCGGCTCCACGAGCGAGGCCTTCGAACGCACCCAGCAGCAACTGCGCGAGATCGTCGAAGGCATCAAGGATCCCAAGGATGGCTCCGAGGAGCAGCAGATCCGTGACCTGTACGACGCCAGGGTGGACTGGGACACGATCGAGCGGCTGGGCATGACCCCGCTGGCCGGGCTGTTCGCCAAGGTGGACGGCGCGGCGACCAAGCCCGACCTGGCCAAGGTGATGGCCGAGTTGCCGATCGGCGGACTGATCGGACTCGGTATCGGCACGGACCGGAAGAACTCCAACGCCTACATTCCCTCGGTCGGCCAGTCCGGGCTCGGGCTCGGCGAGCAGTACTACCGCAAGCCCGAGAACGCCGAGGTGCTCGCGCAATACCGGGTGTTCCTCGAACGCATCGCCGCCGGTGCGGGTTTCGCCGATCCCGCCGCGATGGCGCAGCGCGTGTTCGATCTGGAGAAGCGCATCGCGCCCGCGCATTGGGACAATGTGCGCAACCGCGATGCCGACGCGACGTACAACCTGTACAGCTGGAAAGACATGGTCGCTCTCGCACCGGGATTCGACTGGGACCCGTGGCTGGCGGGCAATACCGACCGGCCGAAGCAGCTGTTCGACACGATGGTGGTCGGCCAGCCGTCCTTCATCACCGCGGCGGGCCAGCTGTGGACCGAGGTCGACATCCCCACCTGGCGTGACTATTTGAAGCTGAGCGTGCTGCGCGAGTTCGCACCGTTCCTGCCCAAGGCGATCAACGACGCGAACTTCGAGTTCAAGGGCCGCGTGCTCAACGGGCAGGAAGAGCGGCCGGAGCGCTGGAAGTACGGTGTCGGCATCGTCGACGAGAAACTCGGCGAACAGCTCGGAAAAGTGTACGTGGAGAAGTACTTTCCGCCAGAGGCCAAGCAGCGCGCGAAAGAAATGCTCGACGATGTGATCGCCGCGTATCGGGAGAACTTCACCAATTCGTCCTGGATGTCGCCTGCGACCAGGGAGGCGTCCCTGGCGAAACTCGACAAGATCGATCCGAAGATCGGTTACCCGGACAAGTGGGTCGACTATTCGAAGCTGAAGATCACCAAGGGCAAGCTGATCGAATCATTGCTCGCCATCAATGAATTCGAAGTCAAACGTGCGTTCGCCCGGCTAGGCGGTCCGGTGGACAAGACCGAATGGGGAATGTCGCCGCAGACGGTGAACGCCTACTACTCGGCGAGCTCCAACCAGATCGTCTTCCCCGCCGCCTACCTGCAGCCGCCGTTCTTCGACAAGGACGCCCAGGCCGCCGTCAACTTCGGTGCCGTCGGGGCGACCATCGGCCACGAGATCGGCCACGGCTTCGATGATCAGGGCTCGAAATACGACGGCGACGGCAACCGTCGGGACTGGTGGACCCCCGAGGATCGGGCCGCGTTCGACGCCAAGGCCAAGCAGCTCGTCAACCAGTACAACGCACTAGTGCCGGAAGGGCTCGAGCCGAGCCAGCACGTCAATGGTGAACTCACCGTCGGTGAAAATCTCGCCGACCTGCGCGGTTTGCAGATCACATTGGCCGCGTTCCGAATCGCCGAAAAGCGGCGCGGCATCGACGATCCCGACTACCGCACCATGTTCCTGTCCTGGGCCCGCAGCTGGCGCGACAAGCAGACCAAGGAACTCACGGTTCGCTACCTCTCGTCGGATACCCACTCCCCCGCGGAATTCCGCTGCAACCAGGTCGTACGCAACCTGGAGGAGTTCTATCGCACCTTCGGCGTCAAGGAAGGCGACAAACTCTTCATGGCGCCGGATCAGCGCGTCACCTTCTGATCGCAGCCCTCGACTTCCCGCATGCACCCAGCGTGCGGGAAGCCTGGGCTGCTACGGCGAAAGCCACGTCCGATTAGCGCCGGTCCCGGCCGCCGGAGCTGGGCACACTGGGCGCATGACGCGATCCACCACTGCTCCGATGACCGTATTGACCAGCATGTATGCGGCCGAGGCGCAGTACATGGCGGCGGGTGGGCCGGGCAGTGCCTCGTTCGACCTGCTCGCTCCGTACTTCGCCACCGACGTGGTGCTGCATCAAGCTGCCGGATTGCCTTATGGCGGAACCTGGCGTGGGCACGCGGGGATGGAGCAGTTCTTCCTCGCCATGGCGCGTACCTGGGAGATCTTCGAACTGCTGGAACAGCAGTTCTTGGCAACCGGGGAAACACCGGTGGTGCACACGCTGGTCCGCGCCCGCGCACGCAGCACCGGGCGGGAGCTCACTTTCCCTATCCTGCAGACGATTACGATCACCGACGGCCGGATTTCGGAGGTGCATCCTTTCTACTGGGATACGGCGGCTATCGCGGAGGTCTGCGCGCCCTTGCCGGAGGACCGTGCCGCTTCCGCATAGAAGTCATTGGGCCCAATAAAGTTTCATCTCCAATGAAGTTCGATCAGTGCGCGGGCACCGGCGCAGCGAGCTCGTCGGCTTCGGCGAGTTCGGCCTGCTCGTCGTGCACATACTTGTCGCCCGCGAAGAACGAGGCGGCGGCCGCCAGGAACATCATGATCGCGGCGGCGACGAAGACGACCACCAGACCGGTATGGAACGGCCCGGTGAGCAGATGTGGGAAGAATTCCTGGCCGGTGAGGGTGTCGGCGTGCACGCCGGGTTTGCTCAATTCGCCGGTGGGGCCGAGCAATTCCTGGATCGGGTTGAAGCCGAGGAACGCCGCGAACATGCTTGCTACCGGCGGCATCGCGGCGACCTCAGCGGCCGCGCTTACGGAAACCCCCTGGGCGCGCAGGCCCGCGTCCAACGCCGAGGGCAGGCTGGCGGCGAGGCCGACGACCATGAGCGAGAAGAAGATTCCCATGGACAGTGCGTTGCCGCCGTTGAACAGGGTGCCGCGCATGCCGGAGGCCGCACCGCGTTGCGCGGCAGGCACGCTGGACATGATGGCCGCGGTGTTGGGCGAGAAGAACAATCCGCTGCCGACGCCGTTGATCAGGATGATCGCGGCGAACACCCAATAGTTGAAGTCGACGGGGACGATCAGCAACAGCAAGAAGGTCAGTCCGGCGAGGAACGCACCGCCGGTGGTGAACGGACGCGAGCCGTAGCGATCCGACAGCCAGCCCGAGAGTGGCCCTGCGGCAAGGAATCCCACGGTCAGCGGCAGCAGGTAGATACCTGCCCACAGCGGGGTCGACTCGAAGTCGTAGCCGTGCAACGGCAGCCAGATGCCTTGCAGCCAGATGATCAACATGAACTGCATGCCGCCGCGGCCGATGGAGACCATCAGATTGCTGAAATTGCCGAGCCCGAAGGCCCGGTTACGGAACAGGGCGAGGTGGAACATCGGGTCGGCGACCTTGCTCTCCACCACGCAGAACACCCCGAGCAAAACGATGCCGCCGAGCACCGACCCGAGCACCCACGGACTGGACCAGCCGGTGGCCTGCCCGCCGTAGGGCTGGATCCCGTAGGTGATGCCGGTGAGCAGCGCGGTGAGGCCGAGTCCGAAGGTGATCGTGCCCGCCCAGTCGACCTTGCCCGCCGTCCGGATGCCGACCTCGTGCAGCGAACGGTACGACCAGAACGCGCCGAACAGGCCGATCGGCACACTCACCCAGAACACCGCGCGCCAATCCCATTCCGACAGCACGCCACCGATCAGCAGGCCGAGGAAGGAGCCGGCGACCGCCGCGACCATATTGATACCGAGTGCGGTTCCGCGCTGCTTCGCGGGGAAGGCGTCGGTCAGGATGGCGGCGGAATTGGCGGTCAGCATGGCGCCCCCGACGCCTTGCACCACCCGCCAGACGATGATCCACAGGGCGCCCGCGCCACCGTGGAACGGATCGAAGGACAGCGCGAGGGCGCAGAGCGCGAACACCGCGAAACCCAAGTTGTACACACGAACTCGGCCGAAGAGGTCGCCGAGCCTGCCGAACATGACGACGAGCACCGCCGTCGCGAGCAGGTAGCCCATCAGCATCCACAGCAGGTATCCGACGTTGCCCGCGTCGAGCGGATTCAGCCCGATACCGCGGAAGATCGCGGGCAGCGAGATCAGCACGATGGACGAGTTGATCGCGGTGAGCAGCACCCCGAGTGTGGTGTTGGTCAGCACGATCCACTTGTAGCGCGGGTGCTCCCGGTCGTACCGCAGCCTGCGGCGGATGGTGCCGACCTCGCCGAGATCGAGATCGGTGGATGGAATCGTCACGGCAGCCCCTCGCAGGTCGCTATCTTCGCAAACTATATAGTTAGCCGATCTAACCATCAAGAGGGCCGAGGTCGGCCGACGGGCTAGATAGGTTAGCCTTGGCTGAATTACGCTGGCGGTAGCTCGACCGAACCGGCTGAGATCTTCCTCGAAGGGGGCCACATGATGGAGTCAGTTCGGACCGCACGCTGGGCCAGAGCGACGATGGCCACCGTCGCCGCCGCACTGACGCTGGGCTTGGCCGCCTGCGGTTCGTCGAACGACGAGGCCGGTTCCGGCGGCGAGCCGGTCACCATCACGCACGCCCGCGGCTCGACCACGGTGCCGGGCACTCCGAAAAAGATCGTCGCCCTCGGCAATCAGTGGCTCGACACCACGCTGGCGCTCGGCGTGACGCCGGTCGGTTATGTGGACAATGTCGCCGCGGTATCCAAGAGCACGCCGCCGTGGGCGCCGAAGACGCTGGACGCGGCGAAGGCTCTGAACACCGTCGGCAATGTGGCCGAACAGGTGGCGGCGCTGGAACCGGACCTCATCCTCGCCGACCCGTTCATCGCCGACCAGAAAACCTATGACGAGCTCTCCAAGGTGGCCCCGACGCTGCCCGCGCTCGGCAAGGACGCCGTGGCGCCCTGGCCGGACCTGGTGACCACGCTCGGCAAGGTGCTGCGCAAAGAGGACGCCGCCACCAAGGTGATCGCCGACGTCGACAAGAAGATCGAGACGATCGTGCAGGCCAATCCGGGACTGAAGGGCAAGACCTTCGCCAGCACCTGGTTGGCCAGCGCCGCGCAGCTCATGGTGCTCACCGATCCGAACGACGGCTCCAGCAAGCTGTTCACCCAGTTGGGCATGAGCATCCCGAAGAACCTCACCGACCTGCCCGCGAACCAGGGGCGACTGGCGCTGTCCCCGGAACGGGTCGACGAGATCACCGCCGACCTGGTGCTCGCCGGCTACTCCCCCGGCCTGGACGAGAAGTACCGGCAGCTGCCCGGCTACGCCGACCTGCCCGCGGTGCGGAAGGGCTCGATCGTATTCCTCACCACCCAGGAGATCAGCGCGATCAACCAGCCGACCGCGCTGTCGGTGCCGTACATGCTGACCAAACTGGAGCCCGCCTTCGCCACCGCGGCGAAATAGGCAGCGCTACCAGCACATCGGATCGACAAGCGGAGGTCAGCGGTGTTGTCCGCCGTCACTTATCCCGAACAGACCAGATACGCACTGCGCGAGGGTGTTACCTGCCTGACGACCCCCGCGGGAGCGCTGCTGCTCAACCCGCCGCGCAACGAGAAGCTGTCCGGTCTGGGCAGCGGACAGCTGCAGGCGCTGCGCACGCTGAATCAGGGGCCTGCGACGGTCTCGGAACTATGCGCCGGTTCGGGTACCGAGGATGTCGCCGGGCTGATGGGCAGGCTGACCGACGGCGGCTGGCTGTCGGTCACCGTGCGCGACGGCGGCCGCAACCTGTACAGCATCCGGCCGTTCGGCCGCCCGCCCGCCCNGAAGTTCGCCGTGCTGCACCGTGACTCGGACGGTTTCGTGCTCGAACATCCGCTGTCCTGGTGCGATGTGCGAATCCACGATCCGAGACTGCTTTCCCTGCTGGACGGTTTCGGCGCGGCCGAGTCGCCGCTGCCGGTCTCGATCAAGTCGCAGCTCGCGGCCGATCTGCACTGGTGCGGATTCCTCGTCGCGGATCCGGAGGACGAGGAGCGCGACTTCGCCACGCGCAGTTGGAACGCCGCCGACCTGTGGTTCCACCGGCGCAGCACGCTCGGCGAGCGCACCGTCACCTGGGATCACTTCGGCCCGACCAAGTGGGCCAAGGACAGTTATCCGCAGCCGCCCGCGCGCAAGCCGGATTATCCCGGCGAGCCGGCGCCGCTCGCGACGCCGGACCTCGCCGCGCTGCGGGCCGCGGACCCGACGCTGACGGCGGTGCTGGAGGACCGGCGATCGACCCGGGCGTTCGACGACGCCGACCCGATCACCCGAGATCAGCTGGGCGAGTTGCTGTATCGGACGGCACGCACCCGCGGTGTGCGAAGTGCCGGTCCCGGTGAGGAATTGGCGTCGCGGCCCTATCCGTCGGGCGGCAGCGTCTACGAACTCGAGCTCTACCCGATCGTGCGACACGTCGACGGGCTCGCGCCGGGCATGTACCACTACGACTCGTTCGACCATGTGCTGCGGCCGGTCGCCGACCTGGATTCGCCTGCGGTACAACGGTTGCTGCGCGCCACCTCGGCGACCCTCGCGGAGGGCGCCGAACCGCAGCTGGTGCTGCTGCTCGCCGCGCGATCGGGGCGTGTCATGTGGACCTACGAGCAGGTGGCCTACGCCAGCATCTTGAAGCACGTCGGCGTCGTCATGCAGACCGTGTACCTCGCCGCGACGGCGATGGGACTCGGCGCGTGCGCCCAAGGGTTCAGTGACACTGCCGCTTTCGCCGCCGCGGCCGGGGTTGACGAGCTGACCGAGTGCGCGGTCGGCAGCATCATCGTCGGCTCGCCGGCGCAGGATCACTGATCGCGGCGCGGGCACGCGGCCACTGGCGCGCCAGGTCGAGCAGGTAGGCGAGCTCGGATCGCATGTCCCGTGCCGATATCTGGGGAAAGCGCGCCGGCCGGGTACCCGTCGGAGCGATGCCGTCCATGCGGGCGCGGGCGGCTCGGGCGATCTGCATCGCGTAGGTCTCCCCGGATGTCCCGGGCCCCTCGTCGGCCGACAGATGCGGTTTGAGATGCAGCAACGCGTCCCTGATCTCCACCGTTGTCCGGTACAGCCGCGACTCGGGCTCGCGCGGGCCCGGACCGGCGGGCAGTACGACCTCGGGCACCGCCGTGGTGAGGTCACGCCACAGCGGCTCCAGCCTGCGCAGCTCGCGCCCGGTGCGATCCCAGCCGATGCGCGCCAGTATCGCGTGGACCAAGGGCACCCCGGTCACCAGCGCGAGAAGCACGCAGAACAGGCACGACACCGGACTCCACTCGGTCGATATGTACCCCGGTGGTTTGCCGTCGAAGGCGCGCAGCACGGCCAGGCCCGAGCCGAAGAACCACCCGGTCGTCAGCATGAGCAGACCGATGTAGGGAACCCGCTTCAGCAGCGAGTTCTCTACCCGAAGATCGCGCAGACAAGCACGCATGATGTGCACCCCGGCCACGAGCAACGGCACATTGAACACCGCCAAACTGACTATCGCGCGCAGCCAGAAGCCGGTGTCGGTGCCTTCCGTCCGCCCGACGAGCGCCGTCGCGATACCGGCTACGACGGCGGCCGCGTCGTAGATGCGCTGGCGTTCGCGCGCCCGAGCCGGATCGGCGTCGGCGAAAAGCTTTGCCAGACCGTACAGATCGGCTATGGCCAGCACCGTGCAGCAGAGATAGAGGTGAATCGCCAGCTCTTCGTAGCCGATGGCGTCGAGGCACTGGTGCACCAGCGAGCCGATCGATATCCACGAGATCGCCCGACTGACCCGCCGCGAGGCGGGCGTCGGCTCGATGACCAGCCAGCGAGCCAGGGTGACCGCGCACAGCAGTGCGATCGCCGCGATGATCACCGGCGTCGGGGCCGGCGCTGTCACCGGTGCGGGCAGTGTCATCGATGCGATCCATCCAGCCGCGGCACCCCGACGCGAGTGCCCGGCCACACCCTTGCCAATTCCAGCATTCGTTCGAGGTCGGCAGCCCGGTCCCGCGCGATCGGTTCGTTGCGATCACCGGCCGAGACCGGCACCGCGGGCTCGTGGCCGCGCAGCTTGTTGTTCGCGGCATGCGCTATTCGCGCGGCATAGCTGTCGACGGACTGCGGCGGCTCCTCCCCCGGCGGCATATACAGCTTCAAATGTTGCAGTGCGTCCTGGATCTCGACCAGCCTGCGGTACAGCCGCGACTCGGAATCACGGCGCGCGGGGCCCTGGTCCAGCACGACGCCGGGCACGGCCGTCGTGAGGTCGCGCCACAGTGGGAACAGGCGACGGTAATGACGACCGGTGCGGTCCCACCCTGCCCTGGCCAGCAGCACGTTGACCACCGGGACGACCAGCAACGTGGTGATCACGAACATGCTGAAGCACGAGGCCAGTGTCCAGTCCGCGCTCGGACTGTCCGACGGTTGTCCGGCGAGGACCTGCACCCCGGAGGCGCCCGCACAGTAGATGCAATACACCGCGACCAGGAAAAGCGCTGAGAACACGAGACGTTCGCGAGTTGTCGCGGTCGCCACCCGGAGATCACGCACGGTAGCGCGAATGATGTTGATCGAGAGCGCGGCGACAGGGATGTTGAACATCGCCCAGAGCAGCGGCGACTTCCAGCCGAAGCCCGGTGCCGTTGGGTCCACCTGCTGACCGAGGAACACCACGATCACAGCACCGACAGCCGCGACGGCGTCATACCCGCGCTGTCGGTGGCGGGCGGTAGCCGGATCGGCCCCGGCGAGCAGGGCCGCAATGCCGTACGCACTGGCGACCGTGACCGCACCGCAGGCCAGAAACACCCGATACGTCAGGTCCGCGAAGTCGGTGCCTTCACCCCACTCCACAATGGCTGCGGCCCCGGTCTGCCAACTCAGCATCCGGTTGACCAACCGATTGGTCATCGACTCCCGCACCAGCAGCCAACGGGCGACCACCACGACGAACCCGAACCCGATCACCGAAGCCGCGAACCAACCCGGTACCGGCGGGGTCATCGGTACCTCCCTCGACCTCTACATCGGATTGCTCAGCGGCAGCCGATCTTACGGTATCCGGATTACGGGTTTGAGCTCGCTGAAGCGAGTGCCGATCAGGTCTCCAGCGCGTCTGCCAGGGCGGCTACGGCGCGTTGCCAGAGGGTGGCGAGGTGGTCGGCGTCGGCGGGGGTGAACAGTGCAGCGCTCCAGCGCCAGTTGGTGGACAGCTGAGGGCCGTCTGGCGTGGTGCCGATGCCGGAGATGACGTCGAGGGCGTAGCGCAGGGGTAGGTCGGGTTCGGGGTCGAGGGGTAGGGCGTCGTTGCGGGTGTCGGTGATCACCGACCACGACTGGGTCGCGTTGCCGCTCAAATCGACTCGGCCGAGGTAGTTGAACTCGATCTGCGGCTCCGGGGCGGCCAGTAGTTCCGGTGTTCGGGCGCTGTACCGGAGCAGGCCGTAGTCCAAGCCTGCGGCGGGAATCGAAGCGAGTTGCGCGGCAATCGAATTCAACAGCGCACGGGCCGCGGCCGGATCCGCCTCGGCCTGGGCGACATCGATCGAGACGGCGCCGACGCCGAGGCGGACCGGGAAGACGCTGGTGAACCAGCCGAGGGTATTCGTGGTGTCGGTGCCGAGCAGGTCGTCCGCGCGACCATGTCCCTCCAACGCGATCAGCGCGCCTGCGCTCGCCTCCTGGTTCCGCTCGTTGCGCCAGCTCGCCACCGTCATCGTCAGGGCCGTCAGCAGGAATTCACGGACACCTTCGTCCTTCGACAACGAGGCAAGGATGCGCGCGGTGACGGGGACGGGCGTGACCGCCGGCGTGACGCGCAGGGAAGACCAGGTGTCGGCCGGTGGCTCCGGAAGTCGCTGACCCAGTACCGGATCGGGTGCGCTGACCTGATTCACCCAATACTCCTGCTGCGCGAGCACCGCGGGGTCCGTCGCGCGCTCAGCCATCAGCTGCGACCACCGGCGATAGGAAGTGAACTCGGGCAACGGCTTCGGCGTGGCCCCGGCTTCGATGGCGGCCCACGCTTCGCCGAGGCCACCGAGCAGGATGTGCCAGGAGACCACGTCGACCGCGAGATGGTGCACGGCCAGTAGCAGGATGTCGCCGTCGTGCGTACCCGTGAACCACACGGCACGGACGAGTGCGCCGGTATGCGGATCGATCTGGTCCATTGCGGTGCGGGCAGAGGCCGCGATCAACGCATCGAGCTCCGCGTCGGAAGCGGTCGGGCACTCGATGCGGTCGATGAGATCGGTGGCCGCCACGACACCCGGGGCCCGGGTCACCAAGCGCGGGCCGTCCGCGGTATCGACCAGCTGTGCGCGAAGCGTGTCATGTCCGTCGAGCAATGCCTGCAACACCGATTCCACTGCGGTGCCGGGGATCCCGGTGGGCAGCCGCAGCAGCGCGGTCTGCGTGAACCGGCGGAAGTTGCCGTACTCGTACATCCACGACACCACCGGTAGCGGCGGTACCGCACCGTAGTCGGCCGCCTCGGTGCTCGCCGACGCGGTTGTCGCGGCATCGATAGCGGCACCCAGTTCACGAATCGTCGGGGTGGCCAGCACCATTCGCGGACTTACCGCGATGCCGTGGCGCCGCGCCTTGTTGACGAGGGAGATCGCGACGATGCTGTCCACACCGAGCGCGAAGAAATCCTCGTTCACGCCGGGCGCCCGGCCGTCGAACAATTCGGCGAAGACCTCGCACAGCGCGTGTTCGGTCTCGGTGACCGCAGCGCCACCATTGCTCGGCCCGCCGGACAGCGCCGCTTCGGCGAGCCGGTTGAGCGCATGACCGTCGAGCTTGCCGTTCGAGTTCACCGGTAGCCGATCGAGCACGACGATCCGCGCCGGAATCATGTACGTGGGCAAGCGTTCCGCGAGACCGGCCCGCATTCGGGCCGGGTCGAGATCGTGGTTCGGCCTGCCGACAACGAAACCGGCGAGACTCGCGCCACCGGCGCGGCGGACGACGGTGACCGCGGCGGTGTCCACACCGGGTAGCCGACGCAGGGCGGTGTCGATCTCGCCGATCTCGATGCGATATCCGCGGACCTTCACCTGCGCGTCGGCGCGGCCGAGGTAGCCGAAGCCGCCGTGCGGCAGGCGGCGGACCAGGTCGCCGGTGCGGTACATGCGCAGACCCGGCCGAAGCGGGTCCGCGACGAAACGATCGGCGGTGGTTCCCGCCTGGCCGGCATAACCTCGGGCCAGCTGGACTCCGGACAGGTACAGCTCGCCGACGACACCCCGCGGCACCGGCCGCAGCATGGAATCGAGGACATAGCCCGACATTCCGGCCGTCGGCAGGCCGATGGTCGGTGTCTCGGTGGCCGCGACAGCGGCGACCACCGCCTCGACGGTTGTCTCGGTCGGCCCGTAGCAGTTGTATACGGCGGTCCCGGTCAGCGATCGCAGCCGAGTCCAGAGCGCCAGATCGATGGCCTCACCGCCGAGCGCCAGGACCGGAAGTTCCCTTTCCAGCAGGCCCGCCGCACTGAGCTGCGCGAACATCGACGGCGTCGTGTCGATCATGTCGATGTCGTGCCGAGCCATGCCCTCGACGAGCAGGTGTGCGTCGCGCATTTCTTCGGCGTCGAACAGGTGGATCTGCTGACCCGCCAGCAGGCCGACCATCGGCTGCCACGACGCGTCGAAGCTGAGCGACCACGCATGCGCGATCCGCAGCGGACGACCGAGCCGTGCCATCGCGGGGCGGTAGCAGCGGTCGTTATGGTCGGCGAAATAGCCGGTCAGCGCGGCATTGGTGCCGACAACGCCCTTCGGCTCGCCGGTGGAGCCGGAGGTGAAGATCAGGTACGCACTGTGCGACGGCGAACGGTACACCGCCGGCGTCGCCGCGGGGCGTTGCGAAATGCGTTCCGCCACTGCCGGATCGTCGAGCACCACGGTGTCGACCGCGTATCCGTCCAACAGGTCGAGGGTGCCGCCGGTGGCGAGGGCCAGCGCGGGGCGCGCCTGACGCAGAATCGATTCGATCCGCACCGCGGGCAGCGAAATATCCACCGGCACATAGGCTGCGCCGACAGCGAGCGTCGCAAGGATGCCGACGATGGATTGTGCCGATCGTGGCAAGACCAGTGCTACAACAGCTTCCGGCCCGACGCCGTGTTCGGCCAGCTCGCCCGCCAAGCGGCAGGCCGCTGCGTGCAACGAGCGGTAGGTGTACTGCTCCCCCGCGCCCGTGGTCAGTGCCAACGCATCCGGCGTGCGTTCGGCCTGTCGCTCGAACAGTTCCCACACCGTCGACTCCATTGTCAGCGCCGAATCGGTTGCTGGCGAATAGAATTCGTCCCGCTCCGCCACGGTCAGAATGTCGAGCGCATCGGGTGCCGCGTCACCGATATCCGGGAGCTGCCGCAGTACCGAGAGCAACCGGTCGCCGATCTCGGTGGGACTCAGGTGCGGCAGCGCCGCAGGCATCGCCTCCACCAGTACAACCAGGTCACCGTCGCTGAGATGCGAGACCACCGTCAACGGATAGTGGGCTAGGCTCTCCATCTCGATCGGCCGGAAACGCGCGCCGTCCGACGCCGTGACGGTGTTGATCGCGTCGCCGATCGGCGCGTTCTCGAACACGAAAAGCGTATCGAACAACGCACCGTGGCCCGCGGTGCGCTGCACGGACGACAGGCTCAGATAGCCGACGTCGCGCATGGCGGCAGATTCCCGTTGCAGCACCGCACATTGCTCGAGCACGCTCGTCGAGCGATCCAGCCGATGGGCGACCGGAACCGTATTGATGAACAGGCCGACCATGGCCTCCACCCCAGCCAACTGTTCCGGCCGACCGGAGATGGTGGTGCCGAACACTACGTCGCGGCGGTCGGTGAGCCTGCTGAGCACGACCATCCAGGCGAACTGCACGGCGGTGTTGAGTGTCAGCCCGTGCGCGCGGGCCCACTGCTGAAGGCGCGCGGTCTGTTCGGCGGGCAACGTGAGTCGCGTCTTCACCGGCACCTCGGTGCCGCCGACGGTGCCCTCGGCAATCATCAACGGACCACTGACTTTGCGCAGATACTCCGCCCAGCGGTCCAGCGCCGCGGCGCTGTCCTGAGCGGCCAGCCACCCGATGTAATCCCGATACGGCCGCGGCGCGGGCAGCGAATCCGCGAACCCGCCTGCCTGATACACCGCAAGCAGCTCGGTGAAGAACACCGCGACCGCCCAGCCGTCCATCAGGATGTGGTGGGCGGTCAGCAGCAGCCGCCGGCGGGGCACGCTACCCGGCACGGTGAGCAGCAGAATACGCAGTGCCGGACCATGATTCAGATCGAATGGCCGCCGCCGCTCCGACTCCGCGATCGCCGCGAATTCCGCGGGCAACGCGACCCGTTCGGCCCATGGCAGCTCGGCCCGGGTGGGCACGATCTGCACCGGCTTCGGCACCTCCCGATCCCAGAACGACACACGCAGGTTCGGGTGCCGGTCGAGCATGGCCTGCGCACTCGCGCGCAACAGCGCCACGTCCACCGGTCCGTCGATGTCGACGACGAATTGCATGGTGTACAGGTCGATCTCGTCACCGGTCAACTGCGACAGCGAGTAGAGCCCCTCCTGCAGCGGGCTGAGCGCGAGGATGTCCTCGATCTGCGGTGGCGCCGTCACGACTGCGCCTGCCACGACGCGGTCAGTGCGGCCAGCGCGGCCGCGTCCAGACCGGACGCACTCATCGGCGCGTGCGCCACCTGCCCGTGCTGTGCCGGATCAGTTTCTGGCGCAGGTTGTTCCGCGGCCGCGTCGAGCGCGGCGGCCAGCTCCGCGATGGTCGGATGCTCGAACACCAGCTGCGGCGTGAGCGGCACGCCGAGCGCGGCCGCGCGGGCCGACCACTGAATGGAGATCACACTGTCACCGCCCAGGGCGAAGAATCCGTCGTCCGCCTCGACGTCGGTGATCTCCAGCAATTCCTCGAGCAGCGCGATCAACGTCTGTTCGGTCTGCGTCCGCGGTCCATCGCCCGTTGGGCGCGCCACGGTCATCGCAGCCGGTACCGCGGCGAGCGGCGGCGCGAGCAGCCGCGCGAGGTCGGACTCCGGCAGTATGCGCAGGTCGGCGACGGCGGTATCCGCAGCGGTGGCGTACGCGTCCAGCGTCGCGGCTACCGCGTCGGCGATCAGCTGTGCGGTCGCCGGGTCGTAGAGGTCCGCGTTGACGACGACCCGGACGGCCAAACCGCCGGTCGGCGTCACCGTGAAACTCAGATTCAGATCCAGGAACGAGATGTCGAAGTCCACCGGCAGGACGGTGGCCGTGGTGCCACCGGAGCCGGTGAGGTCGAGGGCCGCCGGTGCCCAATCCGCGCCACGGAAGTGGATCATGCTCTGGAACAAAGGGTTCCGTGCGCGCGACCGAGGCGGGTTGAGTGCCTCGACGAGTCGCTCGATCGGCAGTTCCTGATGCCCGTGCGCATCCAGCACGACATCGCGGCTCCTGATCACCGTGTCGCGCAGGGTCGGCCGGCCGGACAGGTCGTTGCGCAGCACCACCATGTTCGCGAAGAGGCCGATCGAATTCTCGATCGTCTCGTCGACCCGGCCCGCCACCGGGGTGCCGAGTGGGATGTCGCTGCCGCCACCGAGTCGATGCAGCACCGTCGCGACCACCGCCGAATAGACCATGAATTCGCTGGCGCCACACTGTTCGGCGAGCGCCGTCAAGCCATCCCGGCGCGCCGACGGCACGGTGAACGTCACCACCTCGCCGCGCTTGCCGAGCACCGGCGGACGTGGCCGATCGTGCGCCACCGCGATCTCGTCGGGCAGCCCGGCCAGCGCGCTACGCCAGTAGTCGAGCTGGGACTGTGCGAACGGACTCGGGGTGCCTGCCGTGCCCTGGTCGAAGGCCTCTCGCTGCCACAGTGCGTAATCGGCGTACTGGACCGGCAGCGGTGCCCACTCCGGGGCCCGTCCGGCGTCGATGCGCGCCCGATACGCGGTGACCAGATCCGCGAGGAAGACGCCGAACGACGCATGATCGGCGACCATGTGGTGTACCAGCAGGGACAGCACGTGCGTTTGCGCATCGACCTCGAGCAACCGCACCTGGAGCAGCGGTTCACCGTCCAGCGCGAACCGATACCGCGCGATCTCGGCCAGCTCCGCATCGATCCGATCCGCGTCGATCCGCGTGATCGGCACCGGCACCTCGTCGGCCGGGTGCACGAGTTGGTGTGGCACACCGCCACTTTCGGGGAAGGTGGTGCGCAGCGCCTCGTGCCTGGCCACCACGTCGCCGACCGCCGCGGTCAGCGCGGCATGGTCGAGCGGTCCGTCCAGCCGGACCGCGAACGGCAGGTTGCCTGCCGCGCTCGGGCCCTCCATCCAGCACTGGAACCACATCGCGAGCTGCGAGTACGACAACGGAATCAGGCCTTGGCGCGGCCGTGGCTCCAACAGCGGCCGGTCCGAGATCGTTGCCGCCGAGCGGTTTTCGGCAGGTTCATCGTGTTCCACCGCGTCGAGGTCGATGTCGAACTCGGCGCGGAACTGGGCGACCAACCGCTCCGCCAGACCCGCCGCCGTCGGGGTGTCGAAGGCGACGCGCACGTCGAACTCGACCCCGAACTCAGCGCGGATCTGCGCGACCAACCGGGCGGCCAGCAACGAGTGGCCGCCGAGTTCGAAGAAGGAATCGTCCGCGCCCACTCGCTCCAGCTTGAACAGTCGCGCGAAGATCGCGCACATGCGCCGCTCGGTGGCGGTAGCCGGTTCCCGGTACCGGCGCTCAACGGCAGGCGTCGGGTCGGGCAGCGCTCGCTTGTCGAGTTTGCCGTTGATGGTCAGCGGGATCTCATCGATCACCGCGAACGCGCGGGGCACCATGTATTCCGGCAGTACGGCCGCCGCATGCAGGCGCACCTGCTCCAGATCGATACTCCCGCTGCCCGTTTCGGCCGGGGCGGGAACCAGGTACGCGGCCAGCATGGGGCCGACCGCCGGATCCGCGACCACCGTGACAACGCAGTGACCGACCGCCGGGTGGGTGCTGATCGCGGCCTCGACCTCGCCGAGCTCGATCCGGAACCCGCGCACCTTCACCTGCTCGTCGGCCCGGCCGACGAACTCGATCTCGCCGTTGCTGTTGCGCCGGGCCAGATCCCCGGTGCGGTACAGCCGGGCGCCGGGTCCGAACGGATCCGCGACGAATCGTTCGGCCGTCGCGCCGGGCCGGTTCAGGTAGCCGCGCGCGAGTTGCGCACCACCCAGATAGATTTCGCCGACCACGCCGGTCGGCACCAGCTGCAACGCCCGGTCGAGCAGGTACACGGCGACGTTCTGATTGGGCACGCCGATCGGCACGATCCGCGTGCCCTGGGGTCCGTCCACCGGCATGTGCGTGGCGCACACCACCGCCTCGGTCGGGCCGTAGTGGTTGCGCAGCTCCGCGTCGAAAACGCCGGCGAACTTGTCGGCGACCTCACCGGGCAGCGCCTCACCGCCGACCGGAACATGGCGCAGCGCCCGCCATTCGCTCACGTCGGGCAGCAGCAAGAAGGTGCTCAGCATCGACGGCACCATGTGCAACACCGTGACACCGCAGCGGGTGATCAACTCCGCCACGTAGGGAATGTCGCGGAAGGCATCACGTTTCGGGATCACCAGCCGCGCGCCCAGCGTCAAGGTCACGAAGATGTCCAGCAGGGACGCGTCGAAGCTGACCGACGACGACTGCAGCAGCCGGTCGTCGGCGGTCATGCTCCATTCGGCGACGAAGGCGGAGATGTGCTCGGCGATGGCGGCGTGGGCGACCGGGACACCCTTGGGTTTTCCGGTGGAGCCGGAGGTGTAGATGACGTAGGCGAGGTTGCCGGGGCGCAGCGGCCGCACCCGGTCGGCATCGGTCGGATCGGTGTCCGGCAGGCCGGTCGCGGCCGTCTCGGCGGCATCCAGTTCGACCCGGCCGAGCACCAGGCTGGGCGCGGCGTCGGCGACGAGGTAATCGATGCGCTCGTCCGGATAGGCCGGGTCGATCGGCAGGTAGGCAGCCCCCGCCTTCAGCACAGCGAAGACCGCGACGACGAACTCGACCGAGTTCGACAACCGCAATCCGACGGTCTGCTCGGCACCGATGCCCTGACCGATCAGCCAGTGCGCCAAACGATTCGAGCGCCGATTCAGTGCGGCGTAGTCCAGTTCGAGGTCGGCGGTGCCGCGCTCGCCGGGCGCGACGATGGCCGGCGCGTCCGGGGTCGCACGCACCCGATCCTCGAACAGCGAAACCAGCGTGGCCCGCGAGGTAGGCACGATCTCGCCGTGCGAAAGCGCCAAGATTGTGGCGCGGTCGTTCGGGCCGAGGATATCGATGTCGCCCAGCTTGCGGTCCGGGGTGGTCAGCGCGCTGTCGAGCAGTTGCACACAGTGGTCGAGCAGCTGCTCGACCAACTCCGGTTCCAGCACGGCCACTTGGTATTCGGCCTCGAGGTAGGCACCCTCGGGTTCCAGCACCACAGTCAGGCCGAGCGGTACCTGCGCGACCTGGCCGGCCAGGTCCAGCTGGGTCGAGTCGATGCCGTCGAAGGCGAAGCCATCGGCGCTCTTCCGCACGCTGAAACCCAGCCGCACCAGCTGCTCCAGGCCGTCGCGGCCGCTGACCCGATCCGGGTTCGCCTCGCGGACAACACGATCGATGCCGACGCTCTGATGCGCGAACGCGCCCGTGCAGCTATCGCGGACGGCGGCAACGAAGGTGGCGAAGGTCGTGTCAGCACTGACCGTGGCGCGCAGCAGCAGGGTGTTGCCGAAGTAACCGATGAGCGCTTCGGCCGCCGCGGTCTCGCGCACCGTGACCGGGACCGAGACCAGGAAATCCGTTGCGGCGGTGTACCGGTGGATCACCGCGTCGAAGGCGGCGAGCCACACCATGAACGGGGTGGCCGCATGCGCCCTGGCAAAGGTCTCCACCCGGTCGACCAGCGCCCCCGGCAGCGCCAGGGTCCGGCGTTCGGCCTGCTTGGCCGGACCGGTACCGGCCCGCGCGTTCCCGGGTAGCTCCAGGGCTTCCGGCAGCGGACGCAAGGTCCGGCGCCAGTATTCGAGGCCGGCATCGTCGCCCGCAGACGTGCCGGGCACCGCGACATCGATGAACTGCGGGCCGAGCTCGGGCAGCGGCGCGGCACCGTTGTATGCGGCATTGAGCTCGGCGAAGAAGACGGCCCACGAGTTGTCGTCCCAGGCAATGTGATGCACCACCAGGACCAGAGCGAACTCTTCGTTCCCGGTGCGCACCAGCGACATTCGCAGCGGCGGCTCCGCGGTCAGGTCGAACGGCCTGTTGAACTCCCGCCGCGCGAGCACTTCGAGCCTGCTCGCCCGGCCGATTTCGGGCAGGTCACGTAGATC
Source organism: Nocardia suismassiliense (assembly GCF_900269665.1). Taxonomy (GTDB): domain Bacteria; phylum Actinomycetota; class Actinomycetes; order Mycobacteriales; family Mycobacteriaceae; genus Nocardia; species Nocardia suismassiliense. The sequence continues at coordinate 1,351,271 of NZ_LT985361.1, read as the reverse complement.
ATGCACCTGCCACGCCGATTCGAGGTCCGAACGGACGAGCTGATAGGGCTCGCCGTCGGCATCCACGCCGTAGGTGGTGCGTAGCACCGCATGCCGTGCGACGACCGTCGCGACCGCGGCGCGCAGCCGTGCCTCGTCGAGCGCACCGTTCAGCCGGTAAGCGACACAGATGTTGAGGGTGACGTCGTCGGGATCGCGCGTCTGCAGAAACCACATGCGGCGCTGGCCGGGCGAGAGTGGCTGGGGTACACCGGGTTCCGCCCGCCGCACCGGGGCGGCGGCGACCGGTGCCGCGGCAAGGCCGCTTTCGGCGAGACGCCGGCGCAGCAGCTCCTTGCGCCGATCCAGCGCGGTCGTCGGCTCGTTGTTCGACATGCAATTCCCTCGCTCAGACGTTGCTATCGGCCATCAGGCGCACGACGTCGTCCAGCGACGCACCGCCCAGGATCGCGGCCACCGGAAGATCGCGGTTCAGTTCGGCCTGCACCCGCTTGCGCAGATCCAGTGCTTGCAGCGAGTCGAGGCCGAGGGCGATCAGCGGGACGGATCCGTCGATCACGTCGGAATCCGCTGCCCCCATCACCTTTTCGAGTTCGACGCGCATCTGCGTGGCCAAGGATGGGGCGTTCGCCGCCATCGTGGCGACCGGCGCAGCGGCCACTGTGGCGGCAGGCACCCCGGCGGTGACCGGTGTCGCAGGCTGGACCGGCGGTGCAGTAGACGGCGCAGGTACCAGCCCGGCGACCGCCGAGCCATGTCCGTACACGCTCAATATCTGGTGCAGCAGCGACCAATCCGCTGAACAGACCACCGCGTCGCCGGGCTGATCGCACAGCCCCGCCGCGATGGCGGCAGCCGGATCCATCGGGATCACGCCCGCACTCGACACCCGGGACGCACCGGCCTCGTCCAGCTGGCCCACCACCGCCCACAGCCCCCACTGCAACGAGACGCAGTCGATGCCCTGCGCCCGCAACCGGCGCGCGGTGACGTCGAGCATCCGGTTCGTCACCGCGTAGAGGATCTGCCCGCGTCCGCCCATGGTGGCCGCGAAAGACGAACACAGCACCACCCGGCAAGCCTCGGTACGGGCTACCGCACCCAGCACGTGGTCGAGGCCGACGAGCTTCGATCGGGCGGCGGTCGCCACCATTTCCGGTGTGATGTCGGCCAATTCGGCGTCGACATAATTGACCGCAGCATGGATCAGCAGACTGATTGGCCGGCCCGCACTGTCCTCGGCATACCGGCGGACGGCCGCCGCGTCGCCGATGTCGCAACGGGCGACGATGACCTCGGCGGCACCGAGGCCTCGGATCCGGTCCAGCTGCCCGGCTACCGCCTCGGATGCACCGGTGCGACTCAGCAGCGTGATCCGCGCGGCCCCGGCCCGGACGTAGTGTTCACAGAACCGCAGTCCGAGTTGCCCGGTACCGCCGACGATCAACACATGATCGAGATCCGCCGCGGCTCCCGGCGCGGACGTATCGGGCCGTAACCGCTTGACGTAGGTGCTGCCCGCGCGCAAGGCCAGCTCGGGCTCGCCTGCGGTATGCAGCGCACCGACGATCCGGATCGCTTGCTCGGCAGCCGCTTCCGTGGCCGCGAGGTCGAGGTGGCGCAACCGTATCTCGGAGTGCTCGGTGGAGACGGCTCGGAATCCGGCGCTGACCGACCCGTGGAACAGGTGCGGCACCGGATCATTCGGCACGACGGCTTCACCACCGACCGTCACGAGCCAACATTCGGTACCGGGCCGCAATCTCGTCAAACCGTGCACCCAGGCCCTGGTGGCGAAGAAGTCGGTGATGTCGGCGACCGATCCGGCGCTGTCGATCTCCGGTGTCGGTGGCAGCAGCACCACCGCGGTATCGAACTCGCCGGCCGCTGAGCCGTCGACCGCGGTGGCGGTCGCACCGTGCCGGTCGGCCGCGGAAACCATGGCGGACACCAGCTCTGCACACCGGCCCGTGTGGTCGATCAGCGCGATGCTGCGTGGCGGAACCAGCGATCGACGGTCCAGCCGCTCCCAGTGTTCCACCAGACGTTGCGGCTTCGGCGGCTCGTTCGGCACGGACGGCTCGGCTCGTGCGGCCGGGTCGACGGGGTACGGCGCCCACAGCTTCTTGGGATTCATGCGCGTTGCCGGGAAGTCCCGCAACGGCAGCGAGACCGTGGTCGAGGTGCGCAGCGCCGCCCACCGGTAGTTCAGATCGTGCACCGCGACGGTGGCCAGATGGTGAGTGAACTCGCGGAGCCCGGTCGCGGTGCGCCGCGAGGTGCCGATCACCTGTACATCGCGCGGGGGCAGCATCGGATCGCGCGGGACCAGGGTCAGGTTCTCCTGGACGGCCAGCTGCAACATCGGATGCTCGGAGATCTCGATGAACAGGTCGACGCCGTCGGTGGCCGCCGCGACGATGGCCCGGTCGAACCGGACCCGGTTGCGCAGATTCCAGTACCAGTACTCCGCCTGGGCCAGGTCGGGGGTGATCGGTTCGCCGAGAGTCGCTCCATAGCAGGGGATTTCGGTGGGCGCGAAGTTCGGGCTGCTCAGTTCGTCACCCATGAAGTTGCCGACCTTGCGGCCGATCTCGACCACCATGGAGGTGTGCGCCGGGTAGGCCACCCGGATTTCCTTCGCGAACTGCCCGCGCGCGGTCGCGGTGGCCACCGCGTCGACGATGGTCGCCCGGTCCCCGGAGATGGCCAGGATGTGTGGCGAGTTGACCACCGACAGCTCAGCCCAGCCGGAGTGCCTGGCCAGCAACGCTTCACAGGCTTCACGATCCATCCCGAGCACAGCCATCGAGTAGCCGTCCGGGCTGAGCTGATCCACCAGCATGGCCCGATGAGTGACCACCAGCACCGAATCACGCAGTGTCATCACACCGGAGACCGCGCCGGCCGACAGCTCGCCCTGGCTGTGGCCGATCGTCGCGGCCGGGCTGACGCCGGCCGCCTGCCACATCGCGGCGAGGCCGGTCATCTGGAACAACAGCGCAGGCTGCACCACCTGGACGGTGTCCTCGAACCGGCCCTCATCGCCCAGCAGGTAGTGCAGCGGCTGCGCATGGCCGTACCGGTCCTCGAAGATCGTCGCGCATTCCTCGATGGCCGCGCGAAACGTCGGTGAGCAGTCGTAATAGACCCGCCCCATGCCGGGGCGTTGACTGCCCTGGCCGGGAAAGATGAAACCGATGCGATGCGCGCGGGCCGTCCCTGCCGTCGAAACCACCGCCGGATGCTCGGCGCCGGTGGCGATCGACCGTACGGCGTCGCAGAGCTCCTGATGGGTGGTCACCATAGCGAGCGCGCGCCGTCGCCGGGCGACGCGAGTGCGAAATATCATGTCCGCCACCCGATCCGGGGACACGGCGGAGTGCTGCTCGAGGTAGCCCAGCAGCGCCGCGGCCTCGGCGCGCAACCCGGCGTCGGTGTCGGAGGACAGCAGTACCGGGATGGTGCCGTCCGGCAATCGATAGTCAGACATCGGTCTCCTCCAGCACGGGCATCGCCACGATGGCGTGCGCGTTGGTACCCGCGACACCGAACGAGGAGACGGCGCCGTAACGGACACCGTCCACCGGCTCCCATGCCTCGACTTCGGTGGCGAGTCGCAAGCTGGTTGCCGCCCAGTCGATCTCGGTGGTCGGACGGTCCGCGTGCAGACTCGGCACGACGGTGCCGTTCGCGCCGCACAGCAGCACCTTGATCAGGCCCAGCATCCCCGCGGCCGCCTGGGCATGCCCGGCGTTCGACTTGACCGAACCGAGCCACGGCCCGGCGGTGCCGCGCTCGGTGGTTCCGTAGGTCTTCGCCAGCGCGGTCAGCTCCAGCGGGTCGCCGACCGGGGTGCCGGTACCGTGGCCCTCGATCACACCCACCGCGTCCGCCGCGATCCCCGCCGCGGCCAGGGTGTCGCGGATCAACCGCTCCTGTGCCTGCGCGCTGGGCACCGCGATCGGCGCGCCCTTGCCGTTGTGGTTGATGCGCGAGCCGAGCAGACGCCCGTAGACGCGGTGGCCGAGCTGCCGGGCCCGCGACTCGCGTTCCAGCACAACCACCCCCGCGCCTTCGCCCCAGAGCGTGCCGGTCGCGTCGGCGGCGTACGAACGGCAGTGGCCGTCGGCGGCGAGGGCGTTGTTCTTCGAGAATTCGTAGAAAGCGGCGGGCGAGCCCATCACGCAGACCCCGCCCGCCAGTGCCCACTCGCACTCGCCCGAGCGGATGGCCGCGGCGGCCTGATGGACTGCGGTCAGCGACGACGCGCAGGCGGTGTCCACACTGATCGACGGACCGATCAGGCCGAGCGAGTGCGAGATTCGGCCTGCCACCGCACCGAGCGCCGAGCCGGTGACCCGATAGCCGCTGAACTCGTTGACCTCAGCCGCGCGCGGGCCGTATTCGCTGGTGGATACGCCCATCCAGCATCCGGCCGAATCGCCCTCCAGCGCACCTGGATTGATCCCAGCGTGCTCGAGCGCCTGCCAGGCGACGCGCATCGCGACCCGCTGCTGCGGATCCATCGCGACCGCTTCCCGTGGCGTGATGCCGAAGAACAAAGGGTCGAATTCCGTTGCACCGGTGAGAAAACCACCGGCATCACGGACATCGCTCCAGCCTTCGATATTTCCGAGCGCGAGAACTTCCGCTATCGGCCATTCCCGATCGCGCGGAAATCGTCCTATCAATTCACGGGACTCGACAAGTACTTCCCACAGCGCGGACAGGGTATCGATACCGCCCGGCGCCTCTACTGCCATTCCGACGACGACGATCGGATCATCCGTGCTCGAGGTACTCATCATGTCCTTCGTTCGACCGCTAGGCGATCGCGCTGGTAGCCGACACAAGCAATTCAGCGATGCCGTCGATATGTTCGTTCAGGTAGAAATGTCCGCCGGTGAACACGGTCACCTGGACATCCGCACGGCTATGGGCCGACCACGCATACAGATAGCGCGGCGTGATGAACGGGTCCTCGTCACCGCCGAGCACCTGGATCGGCGCATCGATTCGCACGTCCGCCGCACAGGAGTAGGCGTCGAATGCCCGGTAGTCGGCCTTCATGACCGGCAAGGCCAATTTCATGATCTCCCGGCTGGCCAGCACCTCACCGCCGGTGCCGTTGAGCACGGCGGCGTGGTCGAGCAATGCTTCGTCGTCGTCCGGATGGTCGGGCAGTTCGGCGACTTTCGCGGGCGCGGCGGTCGCCGAGGGTACGAGAAGCCGGACATTCATGCCCGCGACCTCGGCCAATCGCACGAACTCGAACCCGACGATGCCACCCATGCTGTGCCCGAAGACGGTGATCGGCAGGCCACGGTTGTGCGCCGAAGCCCGAAAGGCCTCGAAGGCGCCGGCCGCGATCTCCGGCAAGGTCGCCAGCGCCGCCTCACGGGCACGATCCTGACGACCAGGGTATTGGAAGATCACCACGTCGAAATGCACACTGAGCCGCTTGGCCATCACTCGATAAGCAGAGGCGCCGGTACCCGCATGCGGAAAGATCAGCAGTGGCGGCAGTGAATCAGAGCTCGGCGCCTGGAATTGCCGCAGCCAACCGAGTTCCCGTGCCATGCCCTACTCCTACCCATCGCGGATATTGCACCGGCAGTCGTTACCACGCGTGGCGCGTACGACCCGAAATGGCCGTCACACATTCGCGAAACGTCCGATGCTGCCGAAATACGTTGTACGCCAAAAGAAACCGCCGGTTCGGTGCGATATTGACGACGCCGCGTACTCAGCCGGCCCAATCTTGCAGCGTAAGCTTAGCGTAGGCTACCCTAATGGCGATAGTGACATAGGTAACGGACGAACGGAGCACCATGCCGAGGAATGGAACGGGGACGCCGTACGTCTTTCCCCGCGAGCTGACCGACATTTCCGACAGTGTTCGCGAAGCTCCCGAACCGGTGGTGCCGAGCTTCCCTGAGCCTTATTCGCTGCGCATGGTCGACCCGGACAGCGCCGACCCCGAGACGCTCGCCGAATGGATGGCTCGCCCGCATCTGGTCGAGACCTGGGAGCAGGCGTGGTCGGCGGACCGGCGGCGGATCGACAGCAGGGCGCAGCTGGCCGGAACCTACTCGCGGCCATGCATTCTCGGCTTCGATTTCGCGGCCGTCGATCGACCCGACCTCGGGCGTAGCGACGTCGCGTATGTCGAGCTGTACCGCGCCGCGAAGGACGAGATCGCCAAGCTGTACGAAGCCGACGCCCTGGACATGGGCTTCCACATCGCCACGGCGGAGCCGAGCCTGGTGGGCCGGGGCGTCATGTCGGCGTGGATCGCTCAGCTGGCCACCGAGGTGTGGCGCGCCGAGCCGCAGTGCCGACGGCTGATGTGCGACCCCGACTATCGGAACCTGCCGATGCGTAAAGCATTGCAGAAGAACGGCTGGCGCCATCTCGGCGAGTTCGACATTCGTCCCGATCGCCGGATCTCGCTGCACACCCTCCCGCGTGAACCCGAGGATATGCCCGCCCTGCGGCGCTGACCGCTCGAGCACGTCCGATCCTTACCGAACCACCAGGCGCCGGGCGCCGGATCCGGCACGAGCCGGCTCCGGGCTCAGCACCCGATCCGAAAGCTCCCCCAGACAGCTCAGATTCGGAAACCCCGGCCCCTGCGCGAGGGCCGCGAGGTTGGGCAGATACAGCTTCGACGCCAGCCCGGACACCGCCAGGTCGTAGCCGATCGACGACTCGAGCCGCGACTGGGTGAGTGGGCCGCCGACCGCGAGCTCCAGCAGATCCGTTGCGTAGGAGTCGAACAGCTCGAGGAACCACAACGGCTGGCCGCCGGTGGCATCGATCGCCAGGTCGAAAGTGTGCACCTGATCCGCGCGCAGTTCGTTGCGCAGAGTGACGGCGACACCGTCCGCGTGGTCGGCGACGCGCACCACCCGGCCCTGCAGATGATGGACTCGGTTGTCGCCCAGCAGGTTTTCCTGCACCCGCACCGAGAAGACGCCGCGATCGGTGCGGCGGATGACATCTCGGCGTTCCTGCATGCTCAGCGCCGCCCATTTGCTCGGATCGCTGAAAAGCGCGTTCTCGAAATAACTTTCGCCGCGGGTATAGATGGTCGCCATCGGCGAGATCACCGAGATGGTCAGCATCTCGTGCCGGACCAACTCGTCCAGGGCGGACCCGGCGGTCTCGCCGCCGCCGATCACCGCGGCTCTGGACGCCGCGGGCAGTGCGCGACGTCCGGCGAGTTCCCAGAACTCGGCGATGCTGAGGATGCGCGAGTGCTCGGCCAGCGTCCTGGTGCTGCGCCCGGGGCCGGTGATCATCAGACCGTCGGCGGCCAACTCGGTGTCGCGACCTTCGGCGTCGGTCACCGAGGCCGACCATCCGTTGTCCCCCTGCCGGATCGACCGCACCGTGCCGATGACCAGGTCGAGGTCGATCGCGCGGGCGACCCACTGCAGGTACCTGGCCCAGGTGTGATGGTGCGGGCTCGGGCGCCCTCGATCGATCCACTCGGCGAAGGTGCCGTGCTCGACCAGGAACGAGGTCCAGTTGAATGCCTTCATCGCCGCGTTGATGGCCTGGTTGTGGCCACGTGCCCAGGTCGAGCGGTACGGGAAGCCGATGTCCTTTTCCGGGCTGGTGCCGAGCCGGTGCTGCCCGTCGGTCCAGCCGCCGCTGGGCAGCCAGTTGCCGCCGACGGCATGCGCCTCGACCACCACCACCCGCGGCGCAGGCAGTCCCAGGTTCCGTAAGACGTGCGACTTCGCCGCCACCGCAAGGGCTTTCGGCCCCGCGCCGACTACCAGAAGTGTCTCCACCGGTTCTCCACTCTCGCGCGCAGTGTCATTGATGTTGCGTTCGCGCCCACAACAACAATCCCCCGCCCAGCTATGTTTGCGTAGGCTTACCTTATATTGCGAGAGGGTTGGCCGCACAATGGCATCACACGCAACGATTGGATGGACAGAATGCTCCGCACCACAACAAAGAAGTCGGCGTCGTTAATCGCGCTCACCGCAGCAACTCTCATCGGCACCTTCGGCTCGGTCGCGACCACGGTCCCCGCGGCCGCAGCGCCGATCGTCGCCCCGATGCAGGCCAGCGCACCCGGCACGGGCGAGCTGAAGGCAAAGCTGCAGGTCGTGCTGAACACCGGCGCGGCACGGTCCGCCCGTGCCGCCGAGCTCGAAGCAGGCGAGGCGGGCCTGCCGCTGGCCGATCAGGTCGGCACCGCCATGGCGGCCACCCCGCCCAGCTTCCGGTGGAACATCCTTGGCCCGGTGACCGTCAACGGCGATATCCTCGGCGCCACCCTGCAAACCGCGGTCGATGGCTACGACCCCTTCCATTTCGATCTCACCTGGAAGAACATCGACGGCACCTGGAAGCTCACTCGCGAGGCGCAGTGCACCATCGCCAGCGTCGCTTTCCTGCCCTGCACCGTGTAAATAACTGCGCTACAACGGGAATGGCCTCCCGCGCACCGGAGGCCATTTCCGGCTGCCGCAGTGTGGCCCACGACACACGCGAATTCCCGCTGTTCTTAGGTTAGCCTTACCCACATGGGTAGAGGATTCGAAGGCTTGATGCTGAAGGCGTGGCGCGCCGAGGACTACCGCCTCACCGTCACGTCGACCGAGACCATCACGGACAAGTTCGTGCGGCTCGGCTTCTCCGCCGGGGGGCTGCTGGAAGACCACGCCGTGCACCCGACGCAGTGGGTCCGACTGTGGATCCCCAACGGTGAGAAGGAACATCAGCGGGGCTACACGCTGGTCGACCCGGATCCCGCGGGTGACCGCTTCTGGATCGACTTCGCGATACACAACGGCCCGGCCGCCGTCTGGGCGCAGAACGCGACCGTCGGCACCGAGATCGATGTGTCGGTGCTCGGTTCGGACTTCCAGCTACCGGATCCGCTGCCGAGCGAGTTCGTCGTCTTCGGCGACACCGCGTCACTGGCCGCGATCAACTCGCTGCTCGACGCGATCGGCGACACCCCGGCCCGGGTGTGGCTGGAATGGCAGTACGAGTCCGACACCACGCTGCCGGTACGGAACAAGCCGCAGCACCAGGTGACCTGGCTGCAGCGCGTCGACAACGGCCGACTGCTGCGCGAGCAGGCGCAGCAGCTGGAGATCCCGAAGGACGCGTTCGCCTGGGTGGCCTGCGACGGCCACACCACGCGTTCGATCGTCAAGTCGCTCAAGACGACCCACGGCCTGCCCAAGACCTCGATCAAGTCGCAGGCTTACTGGAAGTAGGTCGGCGGCGGTGTCCGCCGGGGTAGCCACTCATCCCCGAGGATGACCTCGATCGCGACCAGTTGTCGACGCGCACGCGGCGGTAGTTGCCGCACGCTGGTACTCAGGGCCGGTCGACGGACTTCCGTGGGACCGGCGCCGGAGTGGAGGTCAGCGACGCATGTCGATCATGGATGTCCTGCTGGCGCTCGGCGCCATCGCGTTCGCGGTGTCGGCGGTCGCGTCTCGCCGGGTCGCGCGCCGGGTGGCCCCAGTGGTGGTGCCGGTGCTCGTCGTCGGCTGTGTCCTCCAGTGGTTGATCGAGGGGTTCTACTGGCAGTTCGCACCGACGTATGTGCTGATCGCGGTGGCGGGCGGACTCGTTGTCGCGCAGGCGAAGTGGGCCGGTGACCCGACGGCGACCCGTGCGCGACGGCTGCCGCTGACGCTGGCTCGCGGTGGTGTCGGGTTGCTGATGGTGCCCGCGGCGCTCGCCTGGGCGGTGGTTCCTGTCCCCGACCTGCCGCGACCGACCGGGCCATATGCGGTGGGTACCGAGATCTTTCGCTGGGTCGACCGGAACAGGCCGGAACCCGCGACGGATTCGGCCGAGGATCGGCGCAATGTCATTGTGCAGGCCTGGTATCCGGCGGACCCGGCGGGGAACGGTCGACCCGCCGTGTATCTCGACGGGCTGAATCAGCTGCCGGAGCAGGTCACGGTGCTGCCGGGCTTACTCATGCGCGGCTATCACCGCGTCGATACCCACGCTCGGCTGAACCTGCCGGTCAACCCGGACCGGGCCCACTGGCCTGTTGTGCTGTTCTCGCCCGGATACGGTGCGCCACGCGCCTTTTACACCGGGTTGATCGCCGACCTCGCGAGCCGGGGCTTCGTGGTGCTCGCCGTCGATCATCCGTACGAGGTCGCGGTCACCGAACTCGCCGACGGCACCATCGCGACACCGAGGCAACACTTCCCGGACAACGACCCGGACGGATCGCGCTATATGAGCGTGCAACTCGATGTCCGGGCGGCGGATCTGCGCTTCGTGGTCGATCAGCTGCACCGCCCGGATACGCTGGGGCCGCGCCTGTCCGGTCGCCTCGACATCGAACATGTTGCCGCCGTCGGTCATTCGTTCGGAGGCGCGGCCGCGGCGGCCGCGCTGGCCGACGATCCCCGCCTGATGGCCGCGGCGAATATCGACGGCACGTTGTACGGCAAACTGCCCCAGCGGTCATTGCACAAGCCGTTTCTGTTGGTGCAGAGCGATTATGCGGAGACCGAACACTCCGAGCAGTTCCTGGACGGCAATGGATCGTTGCTCGCCCGGTCCACCGCGCCGGGCTTTCGCTTCGAGATCGCCGAGGCGAACCACTACAGCTTCACCGACGCTCCGCGCTTCCTCGCCGACCCGGCAAGATTCCTGGCGGCGCAGTTGATCGGCGGCGCGCGCGGGGCACGGGAAACTCAGCGGGCCACCAACGACATTCTGGTGGCGTTTCTCCAGGAGCCGCTCGGGGCGGGGCGCGCCGATCCCAGCGTCGCCGCGGCCCGCTACCGAGACATCCGCGGCGGGTCGGTGCGCTGAACACCAGAACTCTTGCGCCTTAGGCGAGTTCGAGCGGTGTGCTATCAGCGTCGGCTCAGACCCCTGCGGGTTCCAGTCGCCATCCGGTCGCGCGGGAGCGTTCGTTCCAGAAGTCGGCGTAGCGACCACCAGCCGCCAAAAGCTCGCTGTGCGTACCGCGTTCGACTATCCGACCGCCGTCCAAGAACAGGATCTGGTCGGCGTGCGCGATGGTGGCGAGGCGGTGTGCGACGACGATGACCGTTCGGTCCCTGGTGAGTTCGTGCATGCCACGCACCACGACCGCCTCGCTGTGCGGGTCGAGCGCGCTGGTCGCCTCGTCCAGCAGCACGATCGGGGCGTCCTTGAGCAGCGCGCGGGCGATGGAAACCCGTTGCCGCTCACCGCCGGACAGCGCCGCGCCACCCTCGCCTACCAGCGTGTCCCAGCCGTCCGGGAGCCGTTCGACGATCTCGTCGACGCGCGCGGCTTCGGCGGCCCGGCGCACTTCGGCGTCGGTGGCGTTCGGTTTGCCGATGCGGATGTTGTCCGCCACCGACTGGTCGAACAGGTACACGTTCTGAAAGACCAGCGACAGCTGGTTCAGCAACGTCTCCGACGGTTGCTCCCGCACATCGTGCTCGCCGACTACGACTCGGCCTGCGTCGATGTCGTAGAACCGGGCCACCAGCCGCAACAGGGTGGTCTTACCCGCACCGCTCGGGCCGACGATCGCGGTGGTGGTGCCCGCCGGGACGCTGAACGTCAGGTCGGTGACGACCGGCTCCCCCGGCCGGTAGCCGAAACTCACCTTGTCGAACACGACTGCCGGCACGCCGGGCGTCACCGCGGTCTTCGCCTCGGGCAGTACCGGTTCCGCGAGCAGCGTGCCGACCCGGTCCGCAGCGGCCGCGGCGGAGCGCAGCGCATTGGCCAGCTGCGCAGCCTGATTCAGCGGCTCGATGAACCGGGAACTCACCGCGATCAGCGCGATGGCGGCGGCCGCCGAGATGGCGCCTTCGGTCACCCGGCCCACGGCGACGTAGACCAGCAGCAGAAACACCGCCTGCACGAATAATCCGAACACGATCAGTCCGGGCACCGTCGCGACCATGAGCCGCGAGATCGCGGACCGCTGCCCGAGCAGCGCCGCCTCCAGCGCCCGGTTGCCCGCCCCGACCGCACCGAAGGCCCGCAGCACCGGCTGGGCTTGCGCGAACTCCAGCACCCGCGCGTCCGCTTCGGCCGCGGCCGCGTGCATCCGCGCATCGGAGCGGGTGTAGGCCCGGTTGGCCAGGCTGTTGATCGCGTACAGCACGGGCGCCGCGAGCAGCATGGCGACCGAGATCCGCCAGTCGATGAACAGCATGCCCACCGCGACACCCAGTGGTACCAGGATGCTGGTGATCACCTTGGTCAGCAGATAGGCGACCAAACCCTGGATTTCCCGGACATTTTCGACGACGACCCGGGACAGCACGCCCGCACTCTGCGACTCGAACCAGCCGAGCGGCAAGGCGTTGAGATGATCGCCCAGCCTGGTCTGCAGTCCGCGCTGCATGCCGACCCCGATGCGCAGCCCGATCACCGCCTGCATGAAGCCGAACACCACGACGGCCGAGACCGCGGCCACCATCCACAGCGTCCACATCCAGGCGCGGGCCAGATCGTCGTCGAACAACGCCTCCAGCACCGGGACGAGCAGCAGATAGGCCGCCGCCTGGCTCAACGCCTGTGCGACGATCGCGGCGAGCAGTTTCGGGGTCAGCGGATCGAATTCGGCGGGCACCAGCCCGAGTACCTTGCGAATCATCGGTGTTCCTCCGTCTCGGCGAAGGCGATCGCACCGAGGGCCGCCTCGTTGATTTCCCACAGCCGCTGATAGGTCCCGCCCGCGTCGCGCAGCCTGCGATGGTCGCCCTGCTCGACGAGGTTGCCGTTCTCCAGCACCAGGATTCGGTCGACGCCGGTGATGGTGTGCAGCCGATGGGCGATGACCAGGACGGTGCGCCCGGCGACCAGCACCGCGAGCGCGTCCTGCACCGCCGCTTCGGATTCCGGGTCGGCGAAGGCGGTCGCCTCGTCCAGCACGAGCACCGGTGTGTCGGCCAGCAGCGCGCGAGCGATCGAAAGCCGCTGTGCCTCACCGCCGGACAGGACGGCCTCGACTCCGATCTCGGAGTCGTAGCCGCGCGGCAGCGCCATGATGCGGTCGTGGATCTGGGCGGCGCGGGCCGCCTGGGCCACTGCCGCGTCATCGGCGTCCGGCCTCGCCAACAGCAGGTTGTCGCGCACGGTGCCGCCGATCAGCCGAACGTCCTGGAAGACGAAACCGACTGTGCGATACAGCTCCTCGGTCGAGTAGTGCCGGATATCCCGGCCGCCGATGGTGATCCGGCCGGAGCCGACGTCGTAGAACCGGGGCAACAGCTTGGCGAGCGTCGACTTGCCCGACCCGCTCGGGCCGACCAGCGCGGTGAGGGTGCCCGGTGCTAGTTCGATGTCGATGTCGCGCAGGACATCATGGTCTGTGCGATAGCCGAACGTGACGCCCTCGAACCGAACGACACCGGCCGGCGCGGCGGTCGGCCGATCCGAATCGGGTGCGTCCGTGCTCAATTCCGGCGTCTGCTGCAACTCGTGCAGCCGGACGGCGGCGGCACCGGCGGTGCGCAGCGCCTGCGTGCCGTACCCGAGCCCGAGCAGCGCGCTGCCCAAACCCAGTCCGACCAGCAGGAACGGCAGCACGTCCACCGGTTCCACCCAGTGCAGGCCGACGCCGGCGAGGCCGGCCAGCACGATCAACAGCATCACGAAGACCGGCGCGACCACCAGGTCGGAGCCCGATTGCAGCCGGATCATCGGGGTCTTCAACCGGTCGAGGCTGGCCGCCTGGCCGTCCACCGCCTCCTGGAATACGCTGTGCGCCTTACCCGCCTGGCCGAATGCCCGCACCACCTGGATGCCGTCGACGAATTCGATGGTCGCCTCCTGGGTGCGGCGCTCCCAGCGGTTGTAGACCGTCAAACGGTCGCGGCCGTCCTGGTCCAGCATCCTGCTGTAGGTCACGGCATAAGCGACCAGCGGAACCAGCAGCACCAAGGCCAGTCGCCACTCGACGGTGAACAGGTAGCCGAGGGTGATGAGCGGGACGGTGAGCGCGCCGACGAACTCCAGCCGCGCGTGCGCCACCAGATAGTGCAGCGCCTCGACGTCGTCTTGCAGCAGCTTCTTCACCGCACCGGCAGAACGATCGCTGAACCAGCCCAGCGGCACCCTGGTCAATTTGGCCGCGAGCAGCCTGCGCAGCGACAGCTGGTAATTCGCGTCGACCAGATGCGACCAGGTCAGGGCTACGGCTTGCAGCAGGCCGCGCACGACGAGCACGACAACGGCAACAAGGAGCAGCCGCCAGACCCGATCCGTATCGACCTGGTCGGCTAGCAGTTCCCGGCAGGCCTCGACGATCAGCACGAACGGCAGCACGGTGCACACCGAGGCGACGGCCACGAGGAGGCTCGCAAGGGTGAGCGCCCGTCGCACGGGGGCCAGGATCTCCTTACGCGCCAAGGCTTCCGCCTTCTTGCGCACTTGCCGCGCCGCGCGCGGCGGCCGGTTCCCCGTCTCCGCCACAGGTAGCGGCGCGACCTCCACCGTCATAGTTTGCTGCCTCTCGCCGTCATCACCAGTGCCTCCCCCGAACCGGCTCATCGTCACACAACCCGAGCCGAGAAGATAGGTTAGCCTAACTTTGCCGGAATGCGGGTTTGCCGGCGGTCCGCTATCGCATCACCGGCAACACCGTGCTCGTACTCCGCCCGGTCGCGGCCTCGATGAAGTCAGCCGGGTCGGCTACGGCGGCCAACACCTGCACCACGCTGCGCAGCGTGGCCTGCGGCACCGGCGGCCCGCCGACCGCCGCGATCAGATCGAGCAGGTGCACGGTGACGTCGACGATGGCCACCTCGAGCAGGGCCTGATAGGTCACGGCACCGAGGTGCGGGTGCGGCAGCACGGTGGCCGGGTCGATAGCGCCGAGTTCCCCCAGCGCCCGCGGGCCGTCCTCGACGAAGCGGCGTAGCAGTGCGTCGGTGTCGATACGCTCCGCCGTTGCACTGGCTTGCCCGGCGATGTCGTCGGCTGCCGTGTGCGCTAAACCGCCGGGAGCGTTGAAGATTCGCAGGATCTCCGATCCGTTGGCGGCTGCCGGTGGGCCCGTCACCCGGGCGTCACGCATCGTCGCCATGATCGCGGGATCGGGCGCTACATGCGCGAACAGCGCGCGCACCGACCAGCCGGGCAGCCGGGTCGGCGTCGCCCATTGTTCCTCCGTCAGGGCAGCCCCGCGTTCGGCCCACGATCGCCAAAGTTCGTCCAGCATCTCGGTGTTCATTCGACCTCCTTCAGAAATGCGCGTGTTTATCGCCGAATAGCTTGTCGCGCTGCGGACTTGTTCCGGTTACCTGCGAAAACGGCTTCGTACACAAGGCTTTCCGATATCCGTCACCTCGGGGAACGCTCCATGAACGGCGGCTCGACCAGGCCCGATAGCGCGGATACATGGCTAGCTTTCACCATACGGAAACACCACATTGGAGTCGTGAATATGTTTGTTACACGGATCATTTCCACAATTTCGCCGTGTTCTATCGACCCGGGTGCGCTGACACCGGATCAGGCCCACCGCGCCATGCAGGTGCATTTGAACTGCAGCGTGGATATGTGCCGGATGCGCCGCCGAGCACGGCGGACCTTGGTGGAAGCGCGGCGGATGGTGCTCGACGAGCGGGCGACGCCGTAGCCCGCTGCGCGCGTACCCGGGACCTGCCGTGGCACGTCCCGGGACCGCGGCAGCCGAAATGCGCCGAACAGGAATCGTCCCGGCTATCGCGGTGTTGTCCCGTGCATGACCACAACGGCATCCGACCGATCCGCTGCTGCCCCCGTCGTCGACCCGAGCACCGACTTCGGCGCCAAGGTCGCCGAGCGACTCGACAAAGAACGCGTCATCTGGCTGACCACCGTCGGGGCCTCCGGAACCCCGCAACCCAATCCGGTCTGGTTCCAGTGGGGCGACGACGAGTTCCTGCTGTTCAGCAAGCCCGATCAGGCCAAGCTGCGCAACCTGGCCCGCAACCCGCGCGTCGCGCTGAACTTCAACGCCACCGAGTGGGGCGGCGAAGTCGTCGTATTCACCGGCACCGCCCGCATCGATGACGTGGCCGCCACGCCCGACGAAATCGCCACGTACACAGCGAAATACACCGATGGCCTGAAGGACATCTCGATGACCGCCGAGCAGTTCTTCACCGAATACTCCGCTGTCGTCCGGATTCGCCCGGATCGCCTGCGCGGCTTCTGAATTCGCGCCGATCATGTTCGAACCCGCACCGCAGTCGGCCGCCTGGCAGCATCGCGGCGCACGCACCGGTTTCGAGATCGCCTACTTCAAGGTGACCGAGAGCGGCGTACAGATCGACGGATGCGCCACGGCGGTCGAGGACGGCCGCGCCTGGGCGGTGGACTATCAGCTCACCCTCGACCCGTCGTGGCACACCCGGCGAGCCAGGGTCGCGACCCGGTGTCCCGGCGGCTGGCACACGGTCGCGCTGGACACCGACGGTGCGGGCAATTGGACGGTCGACGGGGTGCCGCACGCCGGGCTGAGCGGTTGCCTCGATGTCGATCTGGAGGCTTCGGCCCTGACCAACGCGTTCCCGGTGCACCGGCTCGGCCTCGACGTGGAAGCGACGATCGATGCGCCGGCAGCCTACGTGCACGCCGCCGGATTGGAGGTGACCCGGCTGGAGCAGGTCTACCGTCGGATCGCCGACGACGGTTCGCATCAGCGGTTCGCCTACCAGGCCCCGCAGTTCGATTTCCGCTGCACGCTCACCTATGACGAGTCCGGTTTCGTGCTCGACTACCCCGGCATCGCGATACGCGCCCACTGACCCGGCAGCGCGCGGCGAAACCCCCGGCGACTAGGGTCGATGCCGATGAGAAGGCGGCAGCAACCGCCGTTGCCGAAGCGGCACGGCCTGGACCCGGCCCGGCTCCGGCTGCCGGAGGACGGCGACTGGGCGACGATTCGCGACCATTTGGTCGAGCGGCTGCCCCGGGTGGATCCGGCCCGGATCGATGAGTTGCTGCGCGACGGCGGGATCGTGGATCTCGACGGCCCGATCAGGCCGGACGCGCCCTACGTTCCCGGCGGGGCGGTGTGGTTCCACCGCGACCTGCCGGTCGAGACGCCGGTGCCGTTCGAGCTCACCATCGTGCACCGCGACGACGACCTGCTCGTCGTGGACAAACCGCACTTCCTCGCGACCATTCCGCGCGGCCAGCACATCCTGCAGACCGCGCTGGTGCGTTTGCGCCGCGACCTCGAACTGCCGGACTTGATACCGGCGCATCGGCTGGATCGGGTGACGGCCGGGCTGGTGCTGTTCATCATCAACCCGGCGCGGCGCGGGGCGTATCAGACGATGTTCCACAAGCGGACCGTCCGTAAGGAGTACGAGGCGATCGCGCCGTACGATCCGGCGCTGAGCCTGCCGCGCGTCGTGCGCAGCCGGATCATGAAAGAGAAGCATGTGCTCGCAGCGCAGGAGGTCGACGGCGAGCCCAATGCCGAGACCTCGATCGAGCTGGTCGAGCATCGCGACGGGCTCGGCCGGTATCGGTTGCGCCCGTTGACCGGCCGGACCCATCAGCTGCGGCTGCACATGAACGGCCTCGGCGTCCCGATCCTCGGCGACGACTTCTATCCCGTGCTGACCGACAAGCCGGTCGACGACTTCACCCGGCCGCTGCAGTTGCTCGCCGCATCGCTCGAGTTCACCGATCCGATCAGCAACGTGCCACGCCGCTTCGAGACCACCCGCAAACTGCAAGCCTGGACCGACCCGGTGGGATGGGCCGGCTGACAAACACTGGCAGTCAGCCGGCCCGGGGCGCCCGCCGCGGTGGCTCAGGCCACGTCGGGCGCGGCTCCTGTAACTGAAACAAGTTCTAGTCACAGTAACCGCTGCGGCGCGCCACCACATCGAGACCGATGAATCCGGCCGATTCGGGTATGCCGACCCCAAATGACGGACCACGCGGCAGGCCTGGCACCCATCCGTACACTGGGCGGGATGCTCGCACAGGACCTCGCGGAAACCACTCCGCCCCGCCACAAATTGCATGCATATGCCGACGTGGCCGTGGTTGTCGTGGTCCTGGCGGGGACCAATCTGATCGCGCACTTCACCACCGCCTGGGCCAGCATTGTGACCGTGCCTGTGGCCGCCCTCGTGCTGCTGGCGTTGATGCGCCGCCGCGGCATGAACTGGCATGAATTCGGCCTCTCTCCCCGGCACTGGCGCCGCGGCACGCTCTACGCGCTCGGCGCGGTCGGCGTGGTGCTCGCGGCGGTGGCCATCGGAGCGGCACTGCCGATCACCCGGCCGTTCTTCCTGGCCGATCGCTACGCCACCATCTCCGGCGCGCTGATCGCCTCGATGATCGTGATTCCCTTGCAGACGGTGATTCCCGAGGAGCTGGCGTTCCGTGGCGTGCTGCACGGCACGCTCGATCGGGTTTATGGCGCGCGCGGCGTCTTCGCTGCCGGGTCACTGCTTTTCGGGTTGTGGCACATCGCCTCGTCGCTGGGTTTGACCAGTAGCAATCGCGGGCTTTCCGGATTCGTCGGCGGTGGCGTCATGGGGCAGATCATCGGCATTCTGCTCGCCGTCGTGGCTACCGCGGCCGCCGGTGTCGTATTCACCTGGTTGCGCCGGCGCAGCGGCAGTCTGCTGGCACCGATCGCGCTGCATTGGTCGGTCAATGGCGCGGGAGCGCTGGCTGCTGCCATCGTTTGGCATACCACTATGAATTGAGCAGCCGCGCCGGTCGATCGCGCACGCGCCTTTCTCACCACATACGCCGCCGAAATCGTGCATCTCGCATAGGAATTCCCGCCTTGTCTGCCGCCGTTGCAGGCGCTATTTCAGCTCGGGTCCGACGGCGTGTTGCTTTTAGCGGCGTGTCACGCGAACGTCCGAGATATTCGCACTGGTTTTCGAGCGTCGGCATTGACCTCGGCCGGTGGCCGGTTTAGCCTCATTGCGATCACACATACGTTCGAGCAAGTAGGTCTGCTGACGATCTGCTCCGGGAAGGCTCGCGATGCGCGACGAACAATCCACCGGTAGTTCCGAGATCGCCGCGTTGGCGCAGCGGGTCGAGACGGCCCGTGGCAAATTGCCGCTGCAGCACGACACGGCGCTGTTCGAGGTGTTGTCCGAGGGGGAAATAGGGGCGGAACGCGAGCTCGCGGAATGGGTTCGGGCGCAGCGGCGTAAGCAGCGGCGGCGGGCGGTCGAAGAAGAGCTGGCCGCGGAGAAGCGAGATCGCCGGACCGCGGCCAAGATTCGGCGGGCCGACGAGGCGGACGAGCGGTGGCATCGGCGGGCGCTGGCCGCGCGGCGGCGGGTGTCGAGCGAGGACGCGCGGTTGGCCCAGCTCTACCGGCGCGCCGAATGGTCGTCGCGGGCGCTGATCGCCGTAGTCGTGCTCGGCATGGTGTGGGCGGGGGTGAACGTGCAGCACAACCTGGTGCCCAGCGGCGACATGTCCGACCCGCTGTACTGGTTGAGCTACGGGATCGAGGCGATGATCTCGATTCCGATCATCACCATCATGGTCGCCGCGACCACCGCCGCCCGCTGGGGGCGCGAGCTCGCCCGCGGCAAGGTGATCTTCTTCGAGACCGCGCTGCTCGGCACCACCATCGCGTTGAACGCCGGGCCGCATCTGGCCACGGGGTCGTGGGGGCGCGCCGCGGAATACTCGATCGCGCCCATCATGGTCGGCGTCGTGATCTGGTTGCACGCCTGGGTTTCCGCGCGTTATGCGCTGCTCATCGATGGTGCGCCGGTGATGGATCGGGATACGACGGTCCGGCACCGGGTCAGCGAACGGGATTCGCGCGTCGGGCTCACCGTCGATGCGCCGGATGATCGGCGGTGGTTGCTCGGTGGAGTCGATTCGTACGAGGCGACGATCGCTGCTCGGGCGCCTGGAGCTGATGCGGACGCAGGCTCGACGGGTGCCGATAGACATTCGGAGAAATCGCGGATCCACCAGGCAGAGCCGGCGGCCAACGGGCATGCGGTGTCGCCGTTCTCGGCCGACAGCGCCCAGCGTGGGACGTATGGGCCCACTGAAGGCTCTCGCCCCGCGACCAACGGGCATGCCACGCGCTCGGTTTCGGCTGACGATCAGCGCGCGGCTGCTTCGGCACCGGTAGCGGACCATTCCGGCACCAACGGCCATGTCACCACCAACAGCCATGTTGCGACCAATGGGCATGTCGCAGCGCCGTTCTCGGCCATCAACGGTCATCCACTGCCCGTCGAGTTGCGCGACCCGCGTACTGCACCGTCCATCGACAATGCGCGCCCCGCGACCAACGGGTCTGCGCTGCAAGCTGATTCGGCCAACCGCGCACCTCGGGACGCGGTCGCCACCTCGAGTTCCACCGGAACGGCCGCGCATCCGCCTTTCCACACCGTCGCGTCCAGCAACGGCCATGCGATCGCGACCAACGGCCACACCCTGACGAACGGCCGCGCGGTCACCGACGATCACGCCACCGACGGCGGCCGACCCACGTCAACGAATGGCCAGCCGGTCAATGGCGCCGCCCGAACCACACCATCCAGCAACGGCGACACCGCACACGTCAACGGCCGCACCGTCGACAGCGGCCGGACGCCGACGAACGGCCAGGCCTCGCACAATGGGCACGCGATGCCGCTGTTTCCGATAGACGACATGCCGCGTGAACCCGCCGATTCCGGACCCACCGCCCCGGCGCCCGGGCCCATCGCAGACGCGTCGCTCGGCGACGAGCCAGAAGAGCCTCACCCTGGTGACCCCATTCGTAAGGCCGCAGCAACGATCGCCGACACTGTCGCACAGGCGATCTCGGGGGAAACGGTTTCTCGCCCCACCACCAGCCGCCGAAAGTCGGCCGCCGCAGGCATCTCCGATGCCGAGATCGAACAACTCGTCTTCGAGGAGAATCCTGAACCGCCGCGCCCTAGCCGGCGCACCGAACCCGCCAGCATTGTTGGCCGCGCCGCGCCCGTTGTGGATATGGAGCCGGAGCTCCTGGACGACGAGGACGAGATCGATGAGGACGACGAAATCACCGCTCTCGCACACGAGATCGCACGTCGCGGGATGTCGAATCTCTCCGTCGAGCAGCTCGCCGAGATCCTTCGTCTCGCCGACGAATCCTGGTTGACTCCGGGCATTGCCAACGAGGTCGGCGTCTCCCGTGCGGCCGTAGCCCGTGCGGTGGAGGCGGGGATCAAGGTCCGCCGCCCCTTCGCCATCAGCGGCTGATCCGCGCGGGTCATTCCCGTTCGACAACAGCAGGGCTGCCCTCCGGAGTGACCGGAGGGCAGCCCTTTTCCGCTCGACACGATCAGCGTGCGGTCGGCGCCGTCACCTCGCTGGTGGGTTGTGCCCTTCGCTCCGCGGACGCACCAGGCTGCTCGTCACCGTGCCCCGGCCACCACGCACGGTGCCCGAGCAACGCTGTGAGCGCCGGGGTGAAGAACATCGCCATCACGAAGGCCGCGATACCGATGCCGACCGAGATGGCGAACCCCATCTGCGAGAGAACGTTGTTGCCCGCCAACATCATCGAGGCGAAGGTGCCTGCGAGGATCAGGCCTGCCGCCGCGACCGTCGGGCCGGTGTGCTGCAAACCGAGCGCCGCCGCCTGGCGCGGATCGCGCCCTTCTCTGGCCTCTTCGCGCAACCGGGCCACCATGAGGATGTTGTAGTCCGTGCCGAGCGCGACCACGAACAGGTACATGATCACCGGCAGCGTGAAGATCAGGCCGGTCTCCCCCTGGAGGTGCTGGAACACCAGCACCGCGGCGCCGAGCGTGGCGGCGAAGCCGAGGAACACCGACGCCATCAGATACCACGGCGCCACCAGACTGCGCAGCAGCAAGGCCAGCACGATCATGATCAGGATCGCCGCTACCGGGAATACGATCGCGTAGTCGTGGTTCATCGCGTCCTGGAAGTCGACGAAGATGGCCGTCATCCCGCCGACGGCGGCGGTCGTGCCGGCCGGCGCGGCCGCATGCGCGGCGTCGCGCAATGGATTACGGACCGTCTCGATGGCGGCGTCCGATTCCGGTGCGGCGGTGAGTGTCACCTGGAAGTTGGCAGTCGTCTTGTTCTCGGACAGCAGCGGTTCCGCCACCTGTCCCACGCCGGGCACCGCGGTCAACGCCGTCCGGTAGGTCGCGAGCTGGTCGCTGGTCAGCGCGCCGTTGTCGGCCCGCAACAACACGTCCGACGGCTGAGTGGCGCCGGCCGGCATGCCCTTGAGCAGTTCCTTGTTGTAGACCACCGATTCGGACGCATCCGAGGTCGAGCCCGAACTCAGATCGAAGGTCGGATTGAAGCCGACGGCCAGGATGCCCAGCGCGACGAGCAGACCGCCGGAGACCACCGCGAAGGCGGCGGGACGACGGCCGAGCGCCGCACCGAGCGCGGCGAAACGTGCACCCTTCGGCTCCGCCTGCCAGGCTTTGGACGGCCAGAACACCTTGGTGCCCAACAACGAAACAACGGCCGGGACCAACGTGAGACCGGCGACCAGCGCCACCGCGACCGCGATGGCCAGCGCCGGACCGAGCGCCCGGAACATGCCGAGCGTGGACAGGGTCAGCGCCATGAACGCGATGATCACCGCCGCCGCCGCGGAGGTGATGGCCTCGCCGACCCGGGTGACGGCGCTGACCATGGCGGTCTTCGGATCTTCCCCCGCCCGCAGCCGTTCCCGGTAGCGGAACATCAGGAACAGGATGTAATCGGTGCCGACGCCGAACAATACGACCAGCAGGATGGCGTTCACCGAACTGTCCACCTTCAGATCGAAGGCCTCGGCCGTCATCGCGATCAGCCCGCCGACCAGACTGGAGACGGCGCCGATGGTGACAATCGGCAGCAGCGCGATCACCGGGCTGCGGAAGATGATCAGCAACAGCACGAGGATCAGCACGATCGTCGCGACACCGATGATCGCCATGCCCTTCTCGCTGGACTCCATCTGATCCAGCATCTGCGCCGCCTGACCGGTGATGCCCGCCTTCAGTTCGCCGCCTTGCACTTCCGTCTTCAGCGCGTCACGCAGCGCCTCGACCGCGTCACTCTGTGTCGTATCGCCCGCACTGGTCACCTTCGTCAGCTGCACCGCGATCACTTGGATCAGCCGGTTCTCCGACGGCGGAATCGGCTGTAGCCCAGTGACATCCTTGATGTTGGCCGCACTCAGCTTCGCGCCGATGGATGCCACCGCGGCCGTATCGCTATCGCTCAACTGCGCTCCGTCGGAGCGGGCGAAGACGATCAGCGCCGCGGGCGCCGCACTCTGCGGAAAGGCCTTCTGTTGCATGTCGAGTGCCTGAATCGACTCGTAATGCGAAGGCAGGAAGTCGGATTGATCGGTGGTCGATTTGAGTTGCGGCGCCGTCGCCACCACACCGACGATGATGAGCAGCCACAGGCCGATCACCTTCCACGGATGGTGCACGACCAACTGCCCGAGTCGAGCAAACATGGGACTGAGTCCTTTCGGTATCCGAGCTGCCGCTCAGATGTCGAGATCCTCGATGGGAGGGTGCGCGGAAGTATCGGTGAGTGTGCGGAAGATCTTGGCGGGCACCCGCTCTCGCAGTTCCTCGAACGAATCCACCACCTCCAGCGTGCGGTCGCCCCAACTCTGATTGTCCAGGTCCAGCCCGCCACGCCAGTTCGTCTTCTGCATCTTCTTCAATTCCTTGACCCAATCGGCCACTACCGAGAAATCGGTCCATTCCGCACTTTGCTTGTGCACCACGTACTTCCCTTTGCGGCTCCGATAGACCCGGACCAGCTCGACCCCCGCCTTGGTGACCTGCGTCGACTCCCCCACCCGCCGCCCGGCNCACACCACCGTCTACATGCGCCTCTGTGTCCTCACTCGACCTCCCGCACCGTGCCCCTCACACTCGTTTTTTTTTTTAAAGGTCCCGGCGCCCCCCGAGACCTCCCCCTACGCCTTCGTCGGCGGCGTCAGATGTGTAAAAGAGCCACCCCCCGGGACCCACCTTCAGCACGACTTCCGGAAACCCCTCCGGGTCCGCCTTCTCGAAGTCGACACCCCCCTCGACCGCAACCGCCTGCACCGATTCACTACTCATGACGACTCCATCCATACGTAAATGCGCATGCACGCATCGATCCAGACCAACGGACCCCTCATTCGCCCCGCCGGCCCAGATCCTCGGTCTCGATTTCCCCGGGCCACTGCACACCAGCACCCGTCGCGACCACTATATGTAGATGTATACGTATAACGCAAGGCCCTGTCTGTCGTTGATCACTACAGGCAGGCGAGACCGCGCTCGATCACGACGGATGAACTCTCACAGCGGACTTAGCTGCCGAGGCTCAGGCGCCGACTTGGCTCGGTTCTTTGTCGACGGCTGGGTGGCGGCGGTTGTGCAGGGCCAGGAGCAACGGGATGCCGAGGCCGATGCCCAGGCCGAGGGCGGCTGCGGCCCCGAAGCCTGCGGGGAAGCCGCCCGCGTCGATGGCGATGCCTGCCATCGAGCTGCCGATGCCGTTACCGAGGGTGAGGGCGGCGCTGTGCCAGCCGATGGCTTCGCCACGGCCGCCTTCGGGGACTATTCGGCTCATCTGGTCGATGGAGGCGGTAATCGTTGGGGCGCAGAATAATCCGGCGACCAGGCCGGTGATGGCGAGGGAGACGGGGCCGATGGCGAAGGCCATCGGCAAGGTGACGGCCCCGAGCGCGGCGAGCAGGAGGTAGGTGGAGATCTTGCGGTGCAGCGCGCCGTAGGTGAGGCCGCCGACCACCGAGCCGAAGCCCCAGACGGCGAGCACGACGCCGAGCCATTTCTGCGCGTCGAACTCGCGGATGGCGGAGACGAAGGTCAGTTCGGAGCCGGCCAGCACGGCGATGGCCGCGCTCGCGCCAACGCACAGGGCGACGAACTCGAGGCGGAACCAGCTGCGGCGCGGAACGGCGACGGCGTTCGCGCGGTCGGCGTCCTGGGCGGAGCGCAGTGGTGGATTGCGCACCCAGAGCAGGATGCCGGCGAGCACCAAAGTCATTTGCACGAAGAACAACACCATCGTGGTCGACCAGATGCTGGCGGCGGCGACACCGACGATCGGCCCGACCATGAAGGCGCACTCGACCGACACCGACTCCAACGCGAGGGCGGGCTGCCGGTTCTGCTCGGTCGTCGCGGCGATGACCGCCTGCCGGACGACGGTGAAGATGGGGACGTCGAACAGTCCGGCGATCGCGGCGAAGATGAGCAGCGGCACGTAGTCGACGAACGGCGCGATCGACCAGCACACCGCGCCGACCAGAATGGACGGCGCGACCGTGCGGCGCAGTCCGAATCGATCGAGCAGCCGCCCGCGCCACGGCCCGCTGAGCGCGATGCACACGGTGGCGATGGTGCTCAGCACACCGGCCTGCACGTAGGAACCGTGCAACGTCTGCACCACGTGCAGTGCGAGCAGCACGGCCCCGGCGAAGAACGGGATGCGCACCAGCGCCCCGAGCAGCAGTACGTTGCGCACATCCGCACTCGCCAAAACCACCCGATAGGACCGCACCGACCGAGCTTGTCACGCTGCACCGACAAGCCGCTACCGATTTATCCCATGAATTTCGCCGCTGTCACTTGCCGCCCAATGATCAAGCGGTGGTTCACATTTGCGCTCGACCGTCGGGTCGGTTCAGCTGGCGAGACCCGCGCGGTCGAGCAGGTAGTCGGTCATGGGTTCGTAGTACTCGGGGAAGACACCGTCGTCGAGCGGGACGGTAACAGCGATCTTGCCTTCGGCGCGGCCCGCGAACAGGGCTGGGTCGTTGGAGTCGGCGAAACCGACGGTGTCGATGCCCGCTTCACCCGCGGCGCCGGCCCAGCCGTGGTCGGCGATGACCAGGTCGGGCCAGGGATGCGGTTCGGGGCGGTCGCGCAGTTCTTGCAGCATCGCCTGCATGGGGTTCGGGTCGTGCGTGTGCTGCAATCGGCCGCCGGTGCTGAGCGCGGCAACGCCTGAGCTGTAGACGATTTCGCGTATCCGCGAGCCGTTCGCGGTGATGACGGGGTACGACCAGCCCGCGGCGGGGGTGAGTACCTCGCATCCGGCGGCGCGCAACGCGTCTTCGACTGCGCGGTAGACGCCCATGAGCGGCCCGGGGTGTCCGGTGGCCAGCAGCACTGTTTCTCGATCGCGCGCGGCCTGCCCGATTCTGGCGCCCATCTCGTCGAGCGCCTCGATGGTCAGGTCCACGCCGATGGTGTCGGCGCCTTGCCGGTGCCGCGGGTCGGGGTTGACCCCACACAGCCGTGCCATCATGTCCAAGGTCTCGTCGAACGTCCAGTCCTTCAACGCCAACCCGAATTGGTACCCGGGGTCCTTGGCGACCATTCTGCGGTAATGCGCCAGATTTCCCTCGCGTGGCGTCGCGACATCGCCCGCTATCCGGGTCTGTAGCAAGTGCTTACGCAGCAGCGCCCGGTCGTATGGCTGCACCAACAATCCCACCTCCGCATCGGCCGGCACTGCTACCGAGGCCAGGTGCTTCGACGCAGTGTTCGCCGTCAACACGACACTACAAGGACGGGCGCGACCGGCAACCGCAGTACGCGCCCGCTGGACCGCCTCGCCGCGATCTCCTGTGGGTCTGGGCTAACCCGCTCGTTCGAGGAAAGGGTTGCGCACCTCTAGCCCGAGGAAGCTGCGGCCGTGTTGAAGATCTTCCGACAGAATGTATTTCGCGCCGGACTGGGACGCAGCCTCGACGATCAATGCATCCCACCACGACACGCTGTGCGTTTCCGCGAGGAACGAAGCGTTCATGAGGATCAGCGGGTCGGTATCGCGGGCGCACCATTCGCTGTACAACGCAATGATGCGGCGGACCTCGGCGGGGCTCAGCTTCGGCCGCAACTTGCGGGTGGCCACGGAGTAGAACTCCTGGAGGACCTGCGTGCTCAGCAAGCCGACCTTACGCTCCCACAGGTCCGCGAGGACTTCTCGCGCAATCGTGCTGCGACGGTCGTCCCCAGCTTCATAGGCATAGATGAGCACGTTGGTATCGATGAAAACCCGCTCCGATTTCATTCGTCTCGGTCCCCCGCCCGGTCGTAAAGATCTTCTCGGCTCCACGTCACGCGACCACCACTGCCCCGCGCCGCCGCCTCCGCCATGAGCTGCAACGCCTGAACCTTCGCGGCCTCGTAGCGAGCGGCATCGGCGGCGAGCTCGCGCACCTGTTGCGCCAGTAGCGCACTGACCGACGTCCCCTGCCGAGCCGCAATGACTTTCGCCTGTGTGATCACCTCTTCGTCCAGCTGAAGCGTCACATTTCTCTTGGACATGCCACAGGCTATCACGTGGCCCACGTGAAAGTAACGTGGATTTCGAACTGCCGCGCGAAACGACGAAGGCCCGCCTCCCAACCGGGAAGCGGGCCTTCGCCTCGAAGATCGGAGCGGCCTACTTGGCCTTCTCCAGCACCTCGACCAGACGCCAGCGCTTGGTCGCCGACAGCGGTCGGGTCTCCATCAGCTGGACGCGGTCGCCGATGCCGGCGATCTCGTTCTCGTCATGCGCCTTCACCTTGGAGGTGGTGCGAATGATCTTGCCGTAGAGCTTGTGCCGGTTACGGTCTTCCAGCTCGACGACGATCGTCTTGGTCATCTTGTCCGAGACAACGTAGCCAACTCGAACCTTGCGGCTGGCGCGCTGCTGCTCTTTCTGTTCGCTCATGCCGCATCTCCCTTGTCAGCGGGTCCGGAGGCCAGACCGAGCTCGCGCTCGCGCATGACCGTGTAGATGCGCGCGATCTCGTGACGAACCACGCGCAGCCGACGGTTGTTGTCCAGCTGACCCGTCGCCATCTGGAAGCGCAGGTTGAACAGCTCTTCCTTGGAGTCGCGCAGCTTCTGCACCAACTCTTCTTCGGTGAGCTCGCGGAGCTCTGCGGCCGGTGTTTCGGTAGCCATCAGAACTGCTCCTCCCTGGTCACGATCCGGCACTTCATCGGGAGCTTGTGCATCGCGCGGCGCAGGGCCTCACGAGCAATCTCCTCATTGGGGTAACTCATCTCGAACATCACGCGGCCGGGCTTGACGTTCGCGATCCACCACTCCGGCGAACCCTTACCGGAACCCATGCGGGTTTCGGCAGGCTTCTTGGTGAGCGGGCGATCCGGGTAGATGTTGATCCAGATCTTGCCGCCACGCTTGATGTGGCGGGTCATCGCGATACGTGCCGACTCGATCTGCCGGTTGGTCACGTAAGCAGGCTCCAGCGCCTGGATCCCGAACTCGCCGAACGCCACCGAGGTGCCGCCCTTGGCCATGCCGGAACGACCGGGGTGGTGCTGCTTGCGGTGCTTGACCTTACGAGGCATCAGCATTGCGTCAGCCCTCCTGTGTCTCTGCCGGAGCGTCCACCACCGCGGTGGCGGCGCGCCCGGCCTCGGTGCTGGTCGCCGTGGTACCGGCGGATCCGGAGCGACGCGGGCGAGACGGACGCTCGCGGCGCGGACGATCACGATCGCCTGCCGGAGCGGCCGCGGCGGCGAGCTCACGCTTGCCACCGACGATGTCGCCCTTGTAGATCCAGACCTTCACGCCGATGCGACCGAAGGTGGTCTTGGCCTCGTAGAGGCCGTAGTCGATGTCGGCGCGCAGCGTGTGCAGCGGCACCCGACCCTCGCGGTAGAACTCCGAGCGCGACATTTCGGCGCCACCGAGGCGGCCCGAGCACTGCACGCGGATGCCCTTGACGTTCGGCGAACGCATGGCCGACTGGATGGCCTTACGCATCGCACGACGGAACGCCACGCGGTTGGACAGCTGCTCGGCCACGGCCTGAGCAACGAGCTGCGCATCCGATTCGGGGTTCTTGACCTCGAGGATGTTCAGCTGCACCTGCTTCTTGGTGAGCTTCTCCAGCTCGGCCCGGATGCGATCGGCCTCGGCGCCACGGCGGCCGATGACGATGCCCGGACGAGCGGTGTGGATGTCGACGCGAACCCGATCACGGGTGCGCTCGATCTCCACCTTGGAGATGCCCGCCCGCTCCATGCCGGTGGCGAGGAGCTTACGGATGGCGACATCTTCCTTGACGTAGTCCGCGTACTGC
The DNA here is from genome assembly GCF_900269665.1 of Nocardia suismassiliense. Taxonomy (GTDB): domain Bacteria; phylum Actinomycetota; class Actinomycetes; order Mycobacteriales; family Mycobacteriaceae; genus Nocardia; species Nocardia suismassiliense. The sequence continues at coordinate 1,322,207 of NZ_LT985361.1, read as the reverse complement.
TTGTCCGCGTACCAACGCGACTTCCAGTCGGTGGTGATACCGAGGCGGAAGCCATGGGGATTGATTTTCTGTCCCATTTACTTTGCCCCTCCCTTCCGGCGGTTGCGAGTTGCTCCACCGGCGGTGGGGATGCTCTCGACCTCGATGGTGATGTGGCTGGTGCGCTTGCGGATGCGGAACGCACGACCCTGGGCGCGCGGCTGGAACCGCTTCATGGTCGCACCCTCGTCGACGTAGGCCGTCGAGATGACCAGGGTGGCCGGGTTCAGGCCGAGGTTGTTCTCGGCGTTCGCCGCGGCACTGGCCACGACCTTGGCAACTGGCTCGCTCGCGGCCTGGGGCGCGAACTTCAGGATCGCCAGGGCATCCTCGACTCGCTTGCCGCGGACGAGGTCCACGACGCGACGAGCCTTCATCGGGGTCACGCGAACGTGCTTGGCCGTCGCGCGTGCAGTCGGATTCTGAGTGTCAGTCGTCATCGCCGCTTGCTCTTCCGGTCGTCCTTGATGTGGCTCTTGAACGTCCTGGTCGGCGCGAACTCACCGAGCTTGTGCCCGACCATGTTGTCCGAGACGAACACCGGCACGTGCTTGCGACCGTCATGGACGGCGAAGGTGTGGCCGATGAAATCGGGGATGATGGTCGAACGACGCGACCAGGTCTTGATGACCTGCTTCGTGCCCTTTTCGTTCTGCACGTCCACCTTCGCGAGGAGGTGGTCGTCGACGAACGGGCCTTTCTTGAGGCTGCGTGGCATTTCTTACCTCCTCCTTCAGCGCTTGTTCTTGCCGGACTTGCGGCGGCGGACGATGAGCTTGTCGCTCGGGCGGTTGGGCTTGCGGGTACGGCCTTCCGGCTGTCCCCACGGCGAGACCGGGTGGCGACCACCGGAGGTCTTACCTTCACCACCACCGTGCGGGTGGTCGACCGGGTTCATCACGACACCACGGACGGTGGGGCGACGGCCCTTCCAGCGCATACGGCCGGCCTTGCCCCAGTTGATGTTCGACTGCTCGGCGTTGCCGACCTCGCCGACGGTGGCGCGGCAGCGCACGTCGACGCGGCGGATTTCACCGGAGGGCATACGCAGCGTGGCGTAGGAGCCTTCCTTACCGAGCAGCTGGATGCTGGATCCGGCCGAACGGGCCATCTTCGCGCCGCCGCCCGGACGCAGCTCCACCGCATGGATGGTGGTACCGGTCGGGATGTTGCGCAGCGGCAGGTTGTTACCCGGCTTGATGTCGGCCGTGGGGCCGGACTCGATCGGGGTGCCCTGCGCGATGCCCTTGGGCGCGATGATGTAGCGCTTCTCGCCGTCCACGAAGTGCAGCAGCGCGATGTTCGCGGTGCGGTTCGGGTCGTACTCGATGTGCGCGACCTTGGCCGGGATGCCGTCCTTGTCCAGTCGACGGAAGTCGATCAGACGGTAGGCCCGCTTGTGGCCGCCACCGCGGTGCCGGGTGGTGATGCGACCGTGCGCATTACGACCACCCTTGCTGTGCAGCGGACGGATCAGCGACTTCTCGGGGGTCGACCGAGTGATCTCAGCGAAGTCCGAAACGGACGACCCGCGGCGACCCGGGGTTGTCGGCTTGTACTTACGAATTGCCATGAGTTCTTCTCTTCTTTCTGGAGTCCCAGGCGCTTACGCGACCGGGCCTCCGAAGATCTCGATGGGCTTGCTGTCGGCCGAGATGGTCACGAGCGCGCGCTTGGTGTTCTTGCGCTTGCCGTAACCGAAGCGGGTCCGCTTGCGCTTGCCCTGACGGTTGGCGGTGTTGACGCTGGTAACCGTGACACCGAAGACCTTCTCGACGGCGATCTTGATCTGCGTCTTGTTGGAATCCGGGTGCACGATGAAGGTGTAGGTGCCTTCCTCGATGAGTCCGTAGGACTTCTCCGAGATGACCGGCGCCAGCAGGATGTCGCGGGGGTCGGCGATGGTGGTCACTTGCTCTCCTCCTGTGCCGCCTCGGCGGGGCCGTGCACGAAGGCGTTGAGAGCCTCCACGCTGAACACGACCTCGTCGCTTTCCAGCACGTCATAGGTGTTGAGCTGGTCCGGCGCGATCGGGTGCACGAACTCGAGGTTCTGCACGCTCTTCCAGGCCGCGATGTCCTCACGTCCGAGGACGAGGAGGAACTTCTTGCGGTCCGACAGCTCCGCGAGGAAGCTCTTGGCCGTCTTGGTCGACGGGTCCTGCCCGGCAACCAGTTCGGTGATCACGTGGATGCGCTCGTTACGCGCCCGGTCCGAAAGTGCTCCACGCAGTGCGGCGCGGATCATCTTCTTGGGGGTGCGCTGGCTGTAGTCGCGCGGCTGCGGGCCGTGCACGACGCCACCACCGGTGAACTGCGGCGCGCGGGTCGAGCCCTGACGGGCGCGGCCGGTGCCCTTCTGCCGGTACGGCTTCTTGCCACCACCGCGGACTTCACCGCGGGTCTTGGTGGAGTGCGTGCCCTGGCGGGCCGCGGCCAGCTGCGCGATGACCACCTGGTGCATCAGCGAGATGTTCGCGGTCGCGTCGAAGATCTCCGCGGGGAGATCGACGGTGCCATTGGTCTTGCCGCCCAGTTCCTTGACCGGCAGGGTCAGGTTGGCCTTCTTTTCGAGGCTGGTCATGCGTGCGCACCACCCTTCACTGCGCTCTTGACGATCACGACATTGCCGCGACGACCCGGGATCGCTCCCTTGATCAGCAGCAGGCCGTTTTCGGCGTCGACCTTGTGAACCGAGAGGTTCTGCGTGGTGACGCGGTCATTACCCATGCGGCCCGACATGCGCATGCCCTTGAACACGCGGCCGGGGGTGGCGCAGCCACCGATGGAGCCGGGGCGACGGTGCACAGCCTGCGCACCGTGCGAAGCGCCCTGACCGGCGAAGCCGTGACGCTTCATGGTGCCGGCGAAGCCCTTGCCCTTGCTGGTACCCGTCACGTCGACGTAGGTGCCCTCTTCGAAGACGTCGGCGTTGATCTCCTGGCCGACCTCGAAGGTGGACGCGTCGGCGACGCGGATCTCGGCAACGTGGCGACGCGGGGTGACACCGGCCTTGGCGAACTGGCCGGAGACCGGCTTGTTCACCTTGCGCGGGTCGATGGCGCCGAAGGCAACCTGCACGGCGCTGTAGCCGTCGCGTTCCACGGTGCGGATCTGGGTGATCACGTTCGGTCCGGCCTTGATGACGGTCACGGGAACGACGCGATTCTTCTCGTCGAACACCTGGGTCATCCCGAGCTTGGTGCCGAGGATGCCCGCCGCGGGCCTGTTCTTGTTGTCAGTCATATCTCCAGTCCCCGTCACTGAATGTTGACGTCGACGCTGGCCGGGAGGTCGATGCGCATGAGCGCGTCGACCGTCTTCGGCGTCGGGTCGAGGATGTCGATAAGCCGCTTGTGCGTACGCATCTCGAAGTGCTCGCGCGAGTCCTTGTACTTGTGCGGCGAACGGATGACGCAGTACACGTTCTTCTCGGTCGGCAACGGCACCGGCCCGACCACACGGGCCCCGGTGCGGGTCACCGTCTCAACGATCTTGCGCGCTGACGCGTCGATCGCCTCGTGGTCGTAGGCCTTGAGCCTGATGCGGATCTTCTGTCCCGCCACGCTAAGTGTCCTTTTCTCCGCTTATACCTTCGTGATCCGGAAGCTGGCTTCCGTACCACCCTCAATTTGCACAGCCCGAACACACGAAGACGTCTCACGTGAGACCGCGATCAAGCACGCATGCTCGATCCTCGCCGCTGTTCATCTGTCATGGTTCTCCGGTCCACGCGGTCGGGCGTGTCGCCCATCCGCTCATTCTTCGGCGCTGGATCGAACTTCATCTCAGGCCTGGAATCGTGTTCCCGGACGTACCCACACCGGACTAACCGGTGAGGTACACGATTGGTACTGCTCGCCTTCCCTAGCCATCCCGTCTCAACTCGGAAACAGGCACGGCCCGGTGCAAGGCAACCCGAACAGTATGCCCGACGCGCTCGGCTACTTCAAATCCGGCCCTCACGAACGGCTCCGCCCAGGTCATCGGCGTGCCGGCCCGGCAACAACGGCGGCGGCCGTGCCGATTCCGAGGAACCAGCACGGCCGCCGCCGCTCGCCTGTTCGGCCGATCCGGCCCCACCCGCCGGAGGCGGCTCAGGTCAGCGCAGCACCTGGACGATCACATACTTCGAGCCGTCGTAGGCCGCCGGATCGACCACGGCGATCGCGATCGAACCGCTGCGGCTATCGGCCGCTTCCGCGGTGACGCCCGAGAACTCGAGGTCGTCGCTGTACTGGATGCCGTCGATCAGCTCGCCGCCCTGATAGACGGACTCCTCATCGAGGTAGAACAGCCCGTCGGTGGTCAGCGGACCGTTCAGCACCCCCATGAGCGGACTGCGCTGCAACGCGACCGTCCCATTGTGATCGAGTTCGAGGCCGAGATAGATGCCGTCCTGCGGCGCGATGACCGGAGTAATGGCGGCCGCCTGGCCCGCCCCTGCGGATGTCGCGAGGACAGCGCCGCCCAGCGCGATACCCAGCGCGGCGGCGATTGTGCGAATACCCATGCTCGAGAACTCCCGGTTCCCCTCTACGCCAACAGAAATGGCGTCGGCCCCCAGTCCCGCCACCGATCGGCGCAACGGACAAACATAACAACTCGGACAGGCGACCAGACAGCCCCAGAGCCCGCTGCCATCGTGATTTGGGGCACACTCGACAGACCGAACTTACTCCGCAGTAAGATGACCGCATGACGAAAGCGACCGCGACCTACCGCAGCTGGCAGAAACTGCCGGACAATCGGCTCGGCCACACGCTGTTCTCGCTGGGCATGGTGGCGCGGGTGCCGTACTTCGGCACGGTGCTGCCGAGCGTGGTGCGACTCGAGCCGGGCCTGTGCGAGGTGACCTCGCCGAAGTGGTTCGGCATCCACAACCACCTCGGCACCTACCACGCCATCGCCGCCTGCAACCTGGCCGAGGTGGCCATGGGCATGCTGAGCGAGGCGACCGTGCCGGACACGCACCGCTGGATCCCGAAGGCGATGAACGTGCAGTACCTGGCCAAAGCCGAGACCAGCCTGCGGGCCGTCGCGAAGCTGCCGGAGGTCCCCGACTTCGCGACGATCACCGAGGGCCGGGACCTGATCATTCCGGTGTCGATCTACGACAAGCACGGCCTCGAGGTCGTGCACGCCGACATCACCACCTGGATCACGCCGAAGTAGTCGCACCTTTTCTCAGCAAGGCAGCGGGCGGTTGTCGTTGGCCAGTGCGCCGAGCACCGCCGCGGCCGCACGCGGATCCCCCAGCAGCCCACTGTGATTGGCGATATCGGCCGGGCACCCGTCCTGCAGCCAGATATTGCGGTTGTCACCGGTGGGCGCGGTGAGCAGCGCGGTCTCCTGCGGGGTGATGATCTCGTCGGCGCGGGAGGCGAGGGCCGTGTACCGGACACCGGGCACGGTCTCGCCTCCCGCGTTCAGCCGGTTCAGCAGCGGTGACCCAACCACCTGCTGCTGACCCGGAGTTCCGAAGACCTGGGCGGCGATCTGCGCGTTCTCCAGACCGAGCGAGGCCAGGTCGGGGTAGTTGTCGCGGAGTCCGGCCCAGGTCGAGCCCCGATACGGGGTACCGAGCGTGATCACCTGGGTCACCGCGGCCGGGCCGTGCGAGCGCAGGTACTGACGGATCACGTTGCCACCGGTGGAGTGACCGACCAGCGCCACCTGCTGCGCGCCGGTGGCTTTCTGCACGGCCTGCACGACGTCGCTCAACTCGGTCGCCATGCGATCGATGTCGGCGACGCCGTAGATGGTGCGGCCGAGCACCGCGGCGCCGACCGGGCCGATACCCACTGCGCTGGAACCGGCTTGGCCGCTGACCACATCACGCAGGCCGGGGGTGGGGCCGAGATTCGCGGCGAAGACACAGTGGCCCTCGGCCCGCAGCAGCGGGGCGAGCATCGCGAAACTGTTGGCCGCGTCGGTGCCCGAACCGTGTACGAGCACGACCGGCTGCGGGTGCACCACCAACGGGCGGCAGGCCCAGTCGTTGGCGCCGGCGAAGGCCGGGATCGGCGGGGCGGCCGCCGCGGCGGGCGCGTGCAGTACCGCCGCGCAGGCGGCAGCGAACATCAGGCCGGCGATCCGCACGGCCTGTTTGCGAATCCACATCTCAAATTCCCAACGGAGCAGACAGCGCGGGCCACGAGTTCTTCAACGCGTCTTCCCAATATCCCCAGGAATGGGTGCCGTCCGGGTGAATGTCATACGTTGCCGGAATACCGAGCGTATTCAAGCGGGTCTGCATATTGCGTGAGCAGTAATTGGTGGCCGCCTCGATGGCGCCGCCTTTGATGAGCTGAGCCGCGATACCGTCCACGCCGGGCAGCGAATACTTGCCGTTCAATTCATCGTATTTTCCGGGGATGCCGCCGCCGCTGGAAATGTAGATGGACTTGCCGCGCAGCCCCTCGGCCTGCACGTACGGGTCGTTGGCCGCCCAGCGCGGGTCGTTGGCCGCGCCGTACATGTTGGCCAGCTTCGCCCAGCCCCAGGTCTCCACGGTGAGCTTCATGAACTCCTGGCCGACCGGGTCGCTGATCTGCGCGCAGCCGCTGTAGGCGGCGACGCTGGAGTAGAGGTCGCCGGTGGTCGCGGCGAGCGCGAGCGTGGTGGTGCCCGCCATCGAGAGGCCCGCGATGGCATTGCGCCCGCTGGTCGCCAGATATTTATCGATGAGGGGCGGCAATTCGCGCGTCAGAAAGGTCTTCCACTTCTGCTTGCCCAGCCGCGGATCGTCGTTGATCCAATCCGCGTAGTAGCTGAACATGCCGCCGATCGGCGAGACCACGTGCACATTCTTGGCCGAAAGGAACTGCAGCGCATCGGTTTCCGTCTCCCAGGTGACGCCGTCCTCGCCGCCGCCCGCACCCTGCAGCAGGTAGAGCACCGGCCGGGGCACGCTGGTGTCGGCCGCCCGCTGGGTCTCCACCTGGATATCGCGATCCATGGCCGCCGAGCGAATTGTCAAGGTGAGCTTTCGCGCATCGTGCTCTTGCACCGCAACAATTGCGGACTCCGCGGGCGCACCGTGCGCCGATGCCGGCATAACCGCGAATACAGCCGCACCGGCTGTGACCGCGAGCACACCAAGCCTACGGAGGGTATTGCCACTCATGATTCCCCTTCTCCTGAACGCGGAAACCACCCGCGTCCGGCACCGAGACTACGGTGTGACACAGCACTTTTTCATCACTGAAGTTGCAGGGCCACCAATTCTGGGGGCACTGCGAAACACAATTCTCGGAGTGCGTGCTTTCACCGTGTTCGGTTTAATGCGAGACCCGATTTCCGGGGGCTCGATGTGCGCGGACAGTTGCGTCGGCCCGGCCGCAGCGGATTGAATGCCCTCATGGGTGTCAGCGCGGTCCGAGATGTCGACGTGTGTGTGGTCGGGCTCGGTCCGACCGGCCGGGCGCTGGCGCATCGCGCGCTGCGCGCCGGGCTCAGCGTGACCGCGATCGATCCGCGGCCCGATCGGCTGTGGCCGCCGACCTATTCCTGCTGGGTCGATGAACTGCCGGACTGGCTGCCTGCGAGCGCAATCGCCAGCACCATTCCGCAGCCCACCGTCTGGACCAAAACCGCGCTGCGCATCGATCGTCCCTACTGCGTGCTGTCGAAAACGGGCCTGCGCGAGGCGCTCCCGCTCGACGGCGCCACCGTGCTGGCGGGGCGCGCCACCCAGGTCGACGCGCACATCGTCACCCTCGCCGACGGGACGACGGTGCGCGCGGCGACCGTTTTCGACACCCGCGGCCTGCCCACCCTCGGCCGGCGCCGGGCCGCCAGCGCGCACGGCATCTTCGTCGCCGCCGAGACGGCCGCGCCGATGGTCGAGGAGGGCGAGGGGCTGCTGCTGGACTGGCGGCCGGAGAACGGCGCAGGCCCCGACGAGCCGCCGTCGTTCCTCTACTCGGTGCCGCTCGGCGACGGCACGGTGATCTTCGAGGAGACCAGCCTCGGCCTGCGCGGTGGCATGCCGCAGCACGAGCTGCGCAAACGGACCCTGAATCGGCTTGCCGCGCACGGCATTCGGCTCACCGGCACGGAACCGACGGAGGCCGCGCACTATCCGCTCGATCAGCGGCCGCCGAAAAAGGGCGTCGCCCAGGCGGTTCCGTTCGGATCCCGCGGCGGCATGATGCATCCCTGCACCGGCTACAGCGTCGCCGACTCGCTAGCGCTGGTGGACACCGCGATCAGCGCGCTACAGCAGGGTCGCGACCCGATCGCCGCACTGTGGCCACCCCGCGCCCGATTGGTGTACTGGATGCGGATGCGCGGCCTCTGGGGACTCGGCCGGCTGACCACCGAGCAGTCGATCGCCATGTTCGACGCGTTCTTCAACGCCTCGCCGCGCGGACAGCGCGCCCTGCTGTCCGCGCACGACGACTACACCGCCCTCGGCGCGGTCCTGTTCAACACCGTCTCGCACACCTGGCCGTTCCACTGGCGCTACGACCTGGTCGGCTGGACCCACCGCAATCGCTGGCTCGACTACGACTTCGATCAGGCGCCGGTCTCGGCCGCCCGTCGATAGCCGCGCACCGCGGGGTAGGCGAACACCACGATCAGGCCGAGCGTCCACAGCACGGTCTTCATCAGCGGCTCGGCGACCGGTCCGCCGTAGGACAGGCCGCGCATCGCGTCGATCGCACAGCTCATCGGCTGGTTCTGGATCGTCGACTGCAACCAGATCGGATAGGCGAACGCCGGTGCGAAGCCGGTGTTGAAGAACATCAGCAGCGTGTTGATGATGCCGATGATGTTCACCAGCATCACGCCCTCGGTAACGGTGGCCAGCGCGGTGACGAGCACGGCGAAGGCGATACCGAACAGCACCGGGATGCCGATCAGCGCGAGACCGGCGAGCGGGCCCTGGTTGAACCGGAAGCCGAGCAGCAGCCCGACGCCGACGACGAACAGGGTAGTGACCAATACCCGCACCGCTTCGGCCAGCAGGCGTCCGGTCAACCCCGCCGCCCGGTGGATCGGCATGGTCCAGAACCGGCCGAGCAGGCCGGACATCTTCTCGCCCTTGAAACCGAGCGCACTCACCACCGCGCCGGACATCGCCGCGACGAGAGTGAGCAACGCCATCTGCGCGTAGATGCTCGGCTGGCCGGTGTAGTTGGTGATCGACTTGCCGAGCACGATCTTGAACATCAGCAGCGTGAGCGCCGGGTAGACCAGCGTCTGGATCGTGGTCGCGGGATCACGCGCCCAGACCAGCAGCAGCCGCTTGCACTGGATCAGGCTGTGCGTGAACCAGTTGCGCAGCGAGTTCTCGGGTGTCGCCGCGACCTCGGGAAGCGGTGTCTTCCAGGAGATCTTGTCGGTCTCGTCGATGGGTGCCATGGTGGCCTCTACCGAACTCATGATCGCCTCACGCTTGCCCAGATCGACAGTGGGATGAATACGAGCGCGAGCCCGATCACCCAGGTCAGCGGTACCCACAACACCTGCCACGTGACACCGCCCGCGGCCATGTCACGCAGCGCGAAGGAGAACTGGGAGATCGGCTGATTGCGCACGAATCCCTGAATCCAGTCCGGGAAGCTGCGTTCCGGGACGAACCCGCAGGACAGCATGCCGAAGATCAACGTGGGCAGGGTCAGCGCCTGGCTCAGCGACTCCGGGCTCTTGGTCAAACTGCCGAGCGCGTCGGCGCCGAGCGCGAGCGTGGTGCCGACCGCCAACGAGAACACACAGAACAACACCGCCTGCCCGAAGCCCGCGACGAAGCGGAAGCCGATCAGGTGGCCGAATATGACGGCGGCGGTCAGCGAGGTGACCGAGCGAACCAGCCCGGCGGCGATCCGCGCGGACAATGGAACCAGCATGCCGATCGGCATGGTCTGCATTCGGGTACTCAGCCCGGTCAACGCCTCGAACGCCGCCAGCTGGGCGTTCGACATCATCGTGAAAGCCATGGTTTGCAGCACGATGATCGGCATGACGTACTGGGCGTAGTCGATGCCCTGGAACTTCATCACCAAGCGCAGCGGAAAGTAGAAGCCGAGCGTGAACACCAGCGGCGTCACCACCGCGACGATCAGCTCGCCCTTGGTGGCCATGGTCCAGACGATGCGCCCGGACAGCGCACGCCACTGCGCGAACGAGGACAGGCGAGCCTCGGGTAGGTCCGCGAACAGTGCGGCCGCGTCCGCGGCCCGATCAGGGGCAGTAGCCGTTGTCACGCCGTCCCACCCGCACGTCCGGTGATGGACAGGAACACGTCGTCGAGCGAGGGTCGGCGCAGTGCGATGTCGGCCAGGTCGATGCCCGCGCTGTCGAGGCGACGCAGCGCCTCGGTGAGCGTGGCCGCACCCTCGGGGGCCGGGATGGAGAGCCGGTCGCCGCCGTTGATGTCGGCGAGTACCGCGGCGGGCACCAGGTCGCCGAGGGCATCGGCGGTCAGGCGCAGCTGCGTCGGGTCCAGCGGGACCACCTCGCAGTAGCTGCCGCCGGTCTTCTCCTTGAGCTCGTCGGCGGTGCCCTCGGCGATCACCGTGCCCTTGTCGATGACGATGATGTTGTCGCTGAGCACGTCGGCTTCCTCGAGGTACTGCGTGGTCAGCAGGACCGTGATGCCTTGGGCCTTCAACGCGTTCACCAGATCCCACACGCCCTGGCGGCTGCGCGGGTCGAGGCCGGTGGTCGGTTCGTCGAGGAACACCACCTCCGGTCGCACCACCAGGCCGCACGCGATGTCGACCCGGCGGCGCATGCCACCCGAGTAGTGGCGCACCGCGCGGCGGCCCGCGCTCACCAGGTCGAACTCCTCGAGCAGGGTGTCGGCACGCTTGCGGGCGGCGCTCTTGGTCAGGCCCATCAGGCGACCGAAGAGCTCCAGGTTCTCCCGGCCGGAGAGGTTCTCGTCGAGGGCGGCGTACTGGCCGGTCATCATGATCGACCGGCGCACCCCCGCCGCGTCCTTGAGCACGTCGTGCCCGGCGACCACGGCGGTGCCGGAGTCCGGGCGCAGCAGCGTGGACAGGATCTTCACCATCGTCGTCTTGCCCGCACCGTTCGGGCCGAGGATGCCGAGGACGGAGGCGCGGTCGGCAACGAAGCTGACCCCCTGCAGTGCATGCACATCGCCGAACGACTTCCGGACGTCCGTCACCCGGACCGCTGGCTCACTGGCATGCAGATCTGCTTGGTTCAAGCTCGGCATCAACTCTCCACTATCGGCAATTGCGACGACTCGGGGGCCGCCGGAGCGCGCGCGTATACGTCCCGATGAATGATCCGTAGCGCTTGGCGTGATGTTACCGGCATGCAGGATTCACACCGGGTCGCCCGCGCGGTACCCAACAGGACCGCGGATTAATTGTGTCCTTACTCACACTCGCCGATATCCGTCCGGCGCGACGCAGATCGGCGCTGGTGGACCGTGTCAAGGGCAGCGTGGCGGCAGCGGACGAGCCTTGTCGGCCCGGCGCGGCGACCATAGTCTGCTAATCGGGGGAACACTCACTCGTCCGCGGCGGCCGCTCCACCGGTGGCCCGCACGCCGATTTCGACACTGCGAGAGGTGATCATGGCCGAGTCCGCGCAGCCACGAGTGGCGGCGCAGCCGGGAGGATCTGGCCGATCGAACGTGCTGACGTCCTACGACCCGCGCACCGGCGAGACCGTCGGCAACTACGCCGTCATGGGCGCCGGGGAAATCAATCGCACCGTGCGCGGTGCGCGGTCGGCCGAAAAGTGGTGGGCCGAACTGGGATTCAGCGGGCGCAAGCGCTGGCTGCTCGACTGGAAGCGCGACATCACCCGGCGCGCAGGCGAATTGGCCGAGATCCTGTCCGAGGAGACCGGAAAGCCCGAGGCGGACGCCGCGATCGAGGTGATGCTCGCGGTGGAGAACCTGGACTGGGCGGCCCGGAACGCGGCGCGCGCGCTCGGCAGGCAGAAGCTCGGCTCCACCTGGCTGACCCGCAATCAGCGCGCGTCGGTGGGTTACCTGCCGCTCGGCGTGATCGGGGTGCTCGGCCCGTGGAACAACCCGGTGTTCACGCCGATGGGGTCGATCGCCTACGCGATGGCCGCGGGCAACACCGTGGTGTTCAAGCCGCACGAGCTGACCACCGGCGTCGGCGTCTGGCTGGCCGACAGCTGGACCAGGCTGGCGCCCAATCAGCCGGTGCTGCAAGTGGTTACCGGCGACCAGGCGACCGGCGCCGCGCTGTGCCGGGCGAAGGTGGACAAGATCGCCTACGCCGGTTCGGAGTCCGGCGCGCGCGAGGTGATCGCGCTGTGTACCCAGACGATGACGCCGGTGGTCGTGGAGCGCAGCGGCAAGGGCAGCATGATCGTGCACGTCGACGCGAAGCTCGACGACGCCGCCGAGGCCGCGGTGTTCGGCGCGATGGCCAACGCCGGGCAGAACGCCACCGGCATCCAGCGGGCCTACGTCGCGGAGTCGGTCTACGACCGATTCCTGGAGCTCGTCGTCGCGCAGGCGGTCAAACTGCGGCCCGGCGCGGACAAGCGCGCGTCGTACGGTCCGATGATCCTGGAGTCGCAGGTCGAGGTGGTGCGCAAGCAGATTCGCGACGCGCTGGCCCGCGGCGGTCGCGCGGTGGTCGGCGGACTGGATTCGATCCGCGAGCCGTACATCGAACCCGTCGTGCTCGCCGAGGTGCCCGAGGAAAGCCTGGCGATCACCGGCGAGGGCATCGGGCCGGTGCTGGTGGTGAACAAGGTGACCAGCATGGCGGAGGCCGCCCAGCGCATCAACGCGGTGGGCAACGATGTCGCGGTCTCGGTGTTCACCAGGGACGTGCACGAGATCGAGACCTTCGCCGAGCACCTGCGCGTCGGCGTGGTCACCATCAACTCCTCCACCGCCTACGCGGGCATCCCCGCGCTGCCCTTCGGCGGCGTCGGCGAGTACGGGCAGGGGCACAGTCACGGCGATCAAGGGCTGCGGGAGTTCAGCCACACCTTGGCCATTGCCCGCAAGCGTTATCAGGCGCCGGTGAACCTGTCGACGTTCGACCGTCATCCACGCCATCTGCGTTTGGCCAGAACCATCTTCCGCATTCGGCACGGTCGCCGCGCCTGAATTGCCGCGCGCTGCTCGGCTTTCCGTACAGCGACTCGGTGTGCGGAAAGCCGGGTTATGCCTCGGAACCGAGCAGGACGGCTTGCATCAAGGCGGTCACCCGAGCCAATTGGGCTGGGCGGGAGTCGAACCGGAGCAGCCGCCCGACATCGATCACCTGGCCGATGGCGGCGTGCACCCGGAACCGCGCCTCGACGGGATCACCATCGAGCAGGTTGGCCCACTCCAGCACGTTCTGGCGTTGAATGGCGCGCAGTTTGTGCTGCTCGGCCTGCGGCAGATTGCTGAATTCGGCGTAGTAGACCGGCATGATCTCCGGCATCGCGAAGGTCAGGCGGGCCTGCCGCTCGGCGATCCGGCGCACCGCGTCCTCGCGGTTGGTGGCCTCGGCCAGCGCCTCGGTGATCGCGAGGGCGACCCGATCGCCGGTCCGATAGAACGCGGCGGCGAGCAGGTCGGACTTGCTGGCGAAGTAGCGGTACACGCTGGAGGCGTTGATGCCGACGGCCGCGCCGATCTCCTCGATGCTCGCCTCGTGATAGCCCTGCCTGCCGAAGATCCGGATCGCCTCGGTGAGCAGTTGTTCGCGCTTCGAGGACACCGGCAGGCCGCGCGTGACGGGTCCCGGATCCGGTTCCGGCGGGGCGGGCGGCAACTCGGCGCGCAGGATCGCCCACGACATGTCGTGCAACAACGGCAGCAGCCTGGCACCGGACAGCGCACTGCGGTGCGCGGAAATGCTGGCGATCGCGCTGAGCACCGCGGCCGCCAGCATCGCGACATCCGCGGGCGGCGACTCCGGGCGCAGCAGTGCAATGGGTTCGGCGAGCGTGCCGTTCAAGTCGTCGTAGATCTGCCGGATCCGGACTCGGTCTTCGCGTTCCAGGTAGCGCCGCTCCCAGCGGTACAGCCCGGCCTCGCGGCGGATCTCGATGGTGTGTTCGCTGATCGCGCGGATCAGTGCGTCCAGCCGCTGCGCGGGTTCCAGTTCCGTGTCGTCCGCGGCACGGGCCACGTTCAGCAGGTGCCGCGCACCCTCTTCGGCGGCCGCGACGAGCAACGCGTACTTGTTCGTGAAATGCCGGTACAGCGCGGGCCCGGAGATCCCCACTTCGGCGGCGATCTCGTCCACGCCGACCGGGTAGTACCCGCGATCGCTGAACGCGCGCGCGGCCGCCCGGATGATCTGCACCTTGCGGTCCTTGGGCCTGCGGCGCACCGGGCTCGCCGCGGTCCGGCCCGCACCGCCACCGGAATCGGCATCCGGCCGCGCGGAAGCGAGGCCGACCTCGCTGCGATCCGCGACCATGCACCTCTCCGTTCTCCGGCGGCGCCGCTGGTTGACAGCGCCCGACAATGGAACCTAAGTTAACCACAATTCGCAAAGTTAACCAGTATTCATGGCAGAGTAGCTGCTGAGTTGCAGCGTAGGAGCAGACATGAGTAATTCCGATTCTGCGGCGACAGTCGCGTCCTCCGCGCCGGCAACGGGCTTTTCGGCGGTGCACGACGGCAAGGTGCTGCGGGTGACGATCACCAACCCGAAGCGCAAGAACGCCGTCGACTACGACACCATGGTCGCCCTCGGGGACACCTTCGTCGCGGCTGCCACGGACCGCTCGGTGCGGGTGATCGTGCTGACCGGCGAGGGCGGCGATTTCTGCACCGGCGCCGACCTCTCGGCCACCGCGCGCGAGGCCCAGCGCGGCATCACCCCCGACATGACCATGGACGCCGCGAACCGTCTGGTGAAGGCCATCGTCGACGCACCGGTCCCGGTGATCGCCCGCGTCAAGGGCTCGGCGGCGGGCGTCGGCGTCGCCATCGCGCTGGCCGCCGATCTGGTCTACGCCAGCGAGGACGCCTATCTCCTGCTCGCCTTCATCAATATCGGCCTGATGCCCGACGGCGGCGCGGCCGCCATGATCGCCGCCGCCGCGGGCCGACCCCTCGCCGCGGAGATGGCGCTGCTCGGCGAACGCCTGCCCGCCACCGCCGCGAAGCAGGCCGGCCTGTTCACCGCGGTGGTCCCCGACGCCGAACTCGACGCGAAGGTCGAAGCCGCCGCCGCCAAGCTCGCCGCAGGCCCCCGCCGCGCCCTCGAACTCACCAAGAAGGCCCTCAACCAAGCGACGCTGACCGCCCTCGACACCGCCCTAGCAGCCGAAAAGTCCGGCCAGACCGAACTATTGACCTCCCCCGACTTCATCGAGGGCGCCACCGCCATGCTCACCAAGCGCAAAGCGGTCTTCGCCGACTGACCCACCCCCACTTCGCACTCCGTTCCGAGCACCGGACGCCGCCGAACGCCGGATCCCCTCCAGAACAACTCATTTCGCAAGCACATGGGTAACTCCCCGGGCACAGGCCAACCCCACTCACCACCCAACCGCCGGTCGCCAACGCGACATCCAACGCGCACGAGTCCGGCCTGAAGTCCCGGAGAGGCGGACAGAGCTAGGCTCATGCCTCATGGGCTACCTGGTTACCGGGGCAACTGGGTTCATCGGTCGGTTCCTCATCCCCGAGCTGCTGAAACGCGAGGGTGTCATCCACGTGCTGGTACGGCCGGGCGCCGAGTCCGCCGACCGGTTCGCCTGCTGTGCCCGCGAGTGGCATGGTGCGGATCGGGTGCTACCGGTGCCCGGCGACCTCGGTGCGCCCGGGCTGGGTATCGACCCGGCGTGGCTGGCCGAGCATCGCGGCGCGATCGATCATGTCTTCCATCTGGCGTCCAGCTACGACCTGGCGGAGCGAGCCGACGGTACCCGGCACGTGGTCGATGTCGCCGAAAGTTTGAAAGCCGGTCTGCTCCATCATGTCTCGACGGTGGAGGTGGCCGGCTCGGCCGAGGGCCTGTTCACCGAGGACATGTTCGACGTGGGCCAGGTGCTGGCCACGCCGACGCAGCGGGCCAAGTTCGAGGCCGAGCGGATCGTGCGCGCGGCCACGCTGCCCTGGCGGATCTACCGGCCCTCGATCGTGATCGGCCATTCCCGGACCGGTGAGATCGACCGGATCGACGGCCCCTACTACTTTTTCCGGCTGCTGCGCATGGGCGCCCAGTTGCCGCGCATTCTGCCGGTGCTGGTGCCCAAGCTCGGCGAAACCAACATGGTCCCGGTCGATTTCGTAGCGCGGGCGCTGGATCATATTGCGCACCAACCAGGCTCGGACGCGACGACCTACCATCTGGTCGATCCGCGTAGACAGAGCGTGGCCGAGGCGTTGAACCTGTTCGCCGACGAGGCAGGTGCGCCGCACCTGGTCGAGGTGATGCCCAAGCGCGCGCTCGACATGGTGTTGCAGGTGCCGGGCGCGAGCTGGGTGCTGCCCCGGGTCGGCGTTCCGCAAGATGTGCTGGAGCACAGCGAGTTCAGCTGCTGGTTCGACTGCCGCAATACCTCCGCCGCCCTCGCGGGCACCGATATCAAGGTGCCGCCGCTGGCCGGTTACGCGCCGCTGATCTGGAAGTACTGGATCGAGAACTGGGTCTGACGATCGACGCCGAATGCCCCGGCGGCCGTGCGGCTTTCAGGCGCCGGTGAGGGTCAGATAGATCAGCGCGACGTTGAGTGCCGAGATGATGGCCGCGATCAGCCAGGCTAGTCCAGTGGTGACGCGATGGTTGACGTCGTTGCCCATCAGGACTCGATCGCTGGTGAATCGCACCAGCGGAATCAGCGCGAACGGGATGCCGAAGGACAGCACCACCTGGGAGATGATCAGTGCCCGAGTGGGATCGATGCCGACGGCCAGGATCACCAGGGCGGGGATCAGGGTGACCAGGCGGCGCACCATCAGCGGAATCTGCTTGCGCAGCAGGCCCTGCATGATCATCGCGCCCGCGTAGGCGCCGACCGAGGTCGAGGCCAGGCCGGAGGCGAGCAGGCCGATGGCCAGCAGCAGCGCCGCGACCGGTCCGAGCGCGTCGCCGACGGCGGTGTGCGCGTCCTGCAGCGTCTCGATTTCCCGGTCGCGCAACGTATTCGCCGCCATCAGCAGCATGGCCAGGTTCACCGTGCCTGCCAGCACCATGGCCAGTGCGACGTCCACCTTGGTGATCTTGAGCAGCCGCACCCGCAGCGGGCCGGGCGCCGGGTGTCCGTGCCGGTCCCTGGCCAGGCCGGAATGCAGATACACCGCGTGCGGCATCACCGTCGCGCCGATCATGGCCGCGGCGAGCAGCACGCTCTCGGCGCCCTGGAACCTGGGCACCAGTCCGCCGAGGGTGCCGCCGACCGAGGGCGGTGAGATGAACACACTGGCCAGGAAGCCGATGGCGATGACGGCGAGCAGCCCGGTGATCACCCGCTCGAACGGCCGCTGCCCGCGCCGGTCCTGCACCAGCAGCAGGCCCATCGACACCACGCCGGTGATCACACCGCCGACCAGCAGCGGCAGCTGGAACAACAGGTTGAGTGCGATCGCGCCGCCGACCACCTCGGCCAGGTCGGTGGCCATGGCGACGGTCTCGGCCTGCCCCCAGTAACCGAGCCGGGTCCACTTGCCCGACCGTTCCCGCACCGCCTCCGGCAACGACATACCGGTCACCAATCCCAGCTTGGCGGAGAGGAATTGGACGAGTCCGGCCATCACGTTGGCCATCACGATGACCCATACGAGCAGATACCCGAACTGCGCGCCCGCACTGATATTCGAGGCCACATTGCCGGGGTCCACATAGGCGATCGCCGCCACGAAGGCCGGCCCCAGCAGGAGGCTGGCCGCACGGGCCCGCTGGGACACAGACTTAGCGGACTCGACCATCGTTGCACTCACGGAACAGAATTTTACGGGTTCCCGAACTTTTTGGTTAGAGCTACCCCTGAAAGCCGACCGCCTGGTCATACCCGAAGGTATAACCAGGCGGTCAGTCCGTATTCAGTTGGTGAAGCTGAAGCCTCAGATGCCCAGGCCGCGGGCCAGCACCGGCCACGACAGCTGGAACTCGTCGCGCCAGTAGCCCCACGAGTGGGTGCCGCTGTTGCGGAAGTTGTAGGTCGCCGGGATGCCCAGCGAGTCCAGCTTCCCCTTGAGGTTGTTCGTGCAGTAGTTGGTGCCGGCCTCGATCACGCCGCCGATGATGATCTGGTTCGCCAGACCGTAGGCGCCGGGCAGCGCGTACTTGCCGTCGAGGGTGTCGTACTGGCCGGGCAGGCCGTTGCCGGTGGAGATGTAGAGGTCCAGTCCGCGCAGACCTTCGGCGTGCACGTACGGATCGTTGGCCACCCACTCCGCCGAACCCTGCGGGCCCCACATGTTGTCGGTATTGCCGCCACCCCAGGTCTCGACGGTCAGCTTGACGAACTCCGAGCCGACCGGGTCGCTGGTCTGCGCGCAACCGCTGTAGGCCGCGGCCGCCTTGTACAGGCCCGGCTTGGCGATCGGCAGCGCGAGCACGGTGGTGCCCGAGGTGGACAGGCCGGAGATCGCGTTCACGCCGTTGGTGCCCAGCGCGCCGTCGATCAGCGGCGGCAGCTCCTCGGTGAAGAAGGTCTTCCACTTGTTGCGCCCGAGCGCCGGGTCGTCCTTGATCCAGTCGGTGTAGTAGCTCCACTTGCCACCGATCGGCTGCACCACGTTCACGTTCTTGTCCGAAAGGAACTGCAGCGCATCGGTCTTCGCCTGCCAGGAGGCGTCGTCCTGGCCGCCACCCGCGCCGTTGAGCAGGTAGAGGGTCGGGCGCGGCACCGAGGCGTCGGCCGGGCGCTGGACGTCGATGATGACCTTCTGGTCCATCGCCGCCGAGTACACGTACAGCCGGATGTTGCGCGCATCCTTGTACTCGGCCTTGGTGATACGTGATCCGTCCGGGGCGGTCGGGTTGGCGAGCAGACTCTTACCCTCGATGATCGGGTCGGCTGCCGACGCGGTGGTCACGCCGAGACCGGTCATCACTCCCGCAAGGACCGCCGTGGCCGCGATCGCCGCGGCGGCACGTAGGCCGCTGCGCCGGGTCTGTCGACGTATCAATTTCGCACCTTCGCTTCGTCTCGAGATTCCATCTGCATTCCCCACACGCCTGCGGTGGATGCCCTGGACACACCACGGCAGACCATACGGCTTATGTAGTCGCGGCAAAAGAGGTGATCGTTACCGCAGGGTTGCCCCATCATGCCTGAACTACCCCTGTTCCGACGCGTCCGACCCACCTTCGCACACACCTAGTGCGCCCGCGGGTCGAGCAGGTCGGACAGGCCCGGCCCGATCTCGGCCAGCGCCTCCGGCGTGGTCATCTGATCGTGTGCGACGCCGACCGGGTGATCTTCGACACGGCCGTCGACGAACGGTTGCCAGTTGGCTGCCGCGGTCTCGTGCCCGGCCGCGCTGTAGTAGTCGAGCCTGCCGCGGAACACCTCCGGGCGATGCTCGGCGATGAGCTCGGCCGAACGCACCGCGCTGCGGTAGATCCGGCGCACCCGCTCCGGCGTGAGCACGGCCATGTCCGGCGGGATGGTGGCGTGCAGCGCGGCCAGCGCCTCGTCGCTGAGGTCGTGGATGTCGCCCTCGGTGGGCAGCAGCGCGTCGGCGCCGATACCGAGCTCGCTCAACGCCTCCCGGATCGCGGCCCGGAAGTCGGTGACGTCGATGTCGGGATGGCTGTCCAGCATGGCCAGCAGCGCGACCTCTTCACCCGCGGCTTGCAGTTCGGTCGCGACGGCGTGCGCCAGCACCCCGCCGAGCGACCAGCCGAGCAGCCGGTACGGCCCGGCCGGCTGGACGGCGCGGATCTCCGCGACGTACCGGCTCGCCATCTCGGCCAGCGACACGGGCAGATAGCCGTCTTCGGTGAGCGCGGGCGACTGCAGACCGAAGATCGGCCTGCTGGCGGGCACGTACCGAGCCAGTCCCGCGTAGCACCAGGACAATCCGTACATCGGGTGCAGGCAGAACAGCGGCTCGGCGGCGGCCGTGTCGTGCGGCACTCTGGTGCGGATCGGCAGCAGCACACCGAGCGCCGCGTTCGAGTCCAGGTCGTAGTCGTGGTCTCCGGCCAGCGCCGCGAGGATGCGGGTGGCCAGCGCGCCGGGGGTGGAATCGGTGAAGAACCACTGCACCCGGACCTCGGCGCCGGTGAGCGTGCGCAACCGGCTGACCGCGCGGGTGGCGACCAGTGAATTGCCGCCGAGATCGAAGAAGTCGTCGTCCAGGCCGACCCGTTCGACGCCGAGGATCTCGGCGAACACCTCGACGATGGTCCGCTCCAGCGGGGTGGTCGGCGGCCGGTACGGGCGGGCGGCGAGTTCGGGGACCGGCAGTGCCTTGCGGTCGAGCTTGCCACTGGCGTTGAGCGGCAAGGCATCCAGCACGACGAACGCCGACGGCACCATGTACGACGGCAGCGCGCCGCGCGCGTGCAACAGCACCGCGGTCTGGTCGACGGTCTCCCCCGGCATGGCGACCAGGTAGGCGACCAGCCGATCACCCGACGGGCCGCCGACGAGGGAGACGGCGGCGTGACGCACGGATTCGTGGCCGAGCAGCACGGTTTCGATCTCGCCGAGCTCGACGCGCTGACCGCGCAGCTTGACCTGGAAGTCGCTGCGCCCCAGGTACTCCAGCGCGCCAACGCGCCAGCGGACGATGTCACCGGTGCGATACAGGCGCGTACCGCCCTCGTGCGCCACGAAACGCTCCGCGGTGAGGGCGGGGGCACCGAGGTAGCCGCGGGCCAGCTGTACGCCCGCGATGTACAGCTCGCCCGCGGCACCGGGCGGCACCGGGCGCAGCTGCCGGTCGAGCACGTGCACCTGAGTGTTGGCCACCGGTGTACCGATCGGAACCGCCAGTGCGGCAGTGCCTTCCACCAGGTAGTCGGTCACCACGGTCGCCTCGGCGGGCCCGTACCAGTTCACCAGCTGGGTACCCGGAACGGTGTCGGCGAAGGTCGTCGCGGTCTCCGCGGACAGCGCCTCACCCGCGGCGAACACCCGGCGCAGGCTCGGGTAGTCCGCCGCCGAATCCGGCACGAGGAAGGCATCCAGCATGGACGGCACGAAATGCACCGTGCTGACCTCGTTCTCGGCGATGATCTTCGCCAGATACACCGGATCGCGGTGGCCGTCGGGCTCGGCGACCACGATCGAGGCGCCGGTCTGCAAGGGCCAGAACAACTCCCAGGTGGAGATGTCGAAGGTGATCGGCGTCTTGTGCAGCACCACGTCGCCGGTGTCGTGCGGGTAAGCCCGCTGCGCCCAGCGGAACTGGTTGACCATCTGCCGGTGCGTGATCACCACGCCCTTGGGGCGGCCGGTGGAGCCGGAGGTGTAGATGGCGTAGGCGACGTTGTCCGGGTGCACGCCGATGTCGGTGCGCGAGACCGAATCCAGCGGCAGGTAGAGGGTATCCACCGCGACGACCGCGATATCGGTGTCGGTCACGAAGGCATCGCCGGTGGTCAGCACGCAGGCCGGGGCGGCACTGGCCAGCACGTATTCATTGCGCTCGGCCGGGTGATCCGGGTCGATCGGCAGGTAGCCCGCGCCGGCCCGCAGCACCGCGTAGATCGCGACGACCAGGTCGACACCGCGCCGCATGGCCACGCCCACCAGCGATTCCGGCCCGACACCCCAGCGGGCGATCTCCGCGGCCAGCGCGCGGGAGCGCAGGTCGAGCTCGGCGTAGCTGAGCGTGACGTCGCCGTAGCGCACCGCGACCGCGTCCGGCGTGCGGGCCACCTGAGCGTCGAACAGCGACAGCAGCGTCGCGTCGTCCAGCAGCTCCGGCACCTCGGTGGCGTTGCGGGCGGCCAGCTCGGCCCGCTCGCCGTCCAGCAGCACGTCGATGTCGGCGACGCGCGCCTGCGGGTTGGTCACGAAGCGGCGGATCAGGGCCGAAAGCCGTTGCGCGAGCGCCTGTGCCGCCGGCTCGTCGAACAGGTCGCGCAGGTACTTCACCGAGACCCGCAGCTGACTGTCCAGCACCACCATCACGGTGAGCGGGTAGTGCGTGCCGTTGACCGCGCCGACGCCGGTGACGCTCATGCCGTCGATCGCACTGGCCTTGTCCAGGCCGTCCCGGTCGACGGGGAACGATTCGAACACCACCAGAGAGTCGAAAAGCCCTTCCACGCCGACGGTTTCCTGAATATCGCTCAGCCCGAGGTAATGGTGATCGAGCAGCCCGGCCTGTTCGGCTTGCAGCTGGCGCAGCAGCCCGCCCAGGGTGTCGGTGGCGCCGAGGCGCACCCGCACCGGGATCGCGTTGAGGAACAGCCCGACCATGCTCTCGACGCCGTCCAGCTGCGGCGGCCGGCCGGAGACGGTGGCGCCGAAGACCACATCGTCGCGATCGACGCTGCGCCCGATCAGCAGACCCCACGCCGCCTGCACGACGGTGTTCACGGTGACGCCCAGACCCGAGGCGAGCCGGGTAAGTGCGGTGGTGTCGGACTGTGCCAGTTCGAAGCCGACTTCGCCCACCCCCGCGGAGATTTCGCGGCCCGGATCGACCGGCGCCAGCGGCGTCGGCTCGGTGATCCCGCTCAGCGCGGCCCGCCAGGCTTCGCGCGCGGCGTCGGCCTTCTGCGCGGCCAGCCAGGCCAGGTAGCCCCGGTAGGACGGCACCTTGGGCAGATGCCGGGAATTGCCGCCGAGCGCGTACAGCGTCAGCAGGTCCTTCATCAGCAGCGGCATCGACCAGCCGTCGATCAGGATGTGATGGCTGGTGACCAGCAGGTGGTACGTGCCGGTGGCGGGGCCGTCCGCGGTCGCGGGATCCGCCGCGGCGGACCGGATCAGCGCGAACCGCAGCAGCGGCGCGGTCCGCATATCGAAGTGATCGGCCAGGTCGGCCGCCTTGATGCCCGCCAATTCCTCGGCAGCGGCCTCGGGGGCGAGCTGACCGAGATCGATGTAGCGCCACGGCACTTCGAGCGAATCCTGCACGACCTGCAGTGGATTGCCCGCGTCGTCCTCGGCGAAGGCGACGCGCAGGTTGTCGTGCCGATCCAGCACGGCCTGTGCCGCGGCGTGCATCCGTCCGGTGTCCACCGTGCCGCCCAGGTCGAGCACGAACTGGGTGGTGTAGACGTCGACCGAGGACTCGGCGAGCAAGGCGTGGAACAGCATGCCCGACTGCAGCGGCGTCACCGGCCAGACATCGGTGAGGGTCGGGTAGGCGGCGGCGAGCCGGTCGATGGTGGGCTGCTTCAGCCGAACCAGCGTGAAGTCCGACGGCGTATAGGTGACCCCGTCCGCCCGCAGCCCGTGCTCGGCCAGCCCGCCCAGCGCGTAGATCCAGTGCTCGGCAAAGGTTTTCACCTCGTCGGCGGCGAATACCGCAGAGGCGTAGTCGAACCGGGCCACCAGGCCGTCGTCGGCGGCGTCGACGGTGAGGTCGAGCAACAGGTCGTCGGCCGGGGTGTCGGTGTGTACCCGGGCCGGGCGCAGATCCCGGTAGCGCAGCGCGAATCGGCCACGGCCGAGCTCGCTCAGTTCGGCGGCGGTGTCCGCGTTGAGGTAGCGCAGCAGGCCGTAGCCGACGCCATGCGAGGGCACCGAGCGGCGCAGCTCCTTGATCTGCGCCAGCGCGGCCCCGGCGGCCGGACCGCCGACGAGCGCGTCGTCGGCGTCGATCCTGGTGAGCCGCAACGGAAGCGGGAACTCGGTGGTGAAGCCGCCGACCATGCTCTCGTCGGCGTTGGTTGCGGACCGCTCGTCGGCGGACAGCCGGATCACCGAACCGAGGGCGCGGGTGACGGATTCGCCCGCCGAGGTCTGCAGCGCCAGCGCGACCGCCGTCAGCAGGACGTCGTCCACGGTGGCGTGGTAGGCCGTCGCAGCGGCGACCACCGCGGCCGCGCCCTCCGCGGTGATGGCCAGCGAGACGCGGCTGCGCACCCGCAGGTCACGCCCGTCTGCGACGTTCCCCTCGGGGACGGTCGCCAGAATCCGCTCCCACCAGCCGAGCTCGCCGACGGTGCGCAGATCGTGCGCCTTGGTCGAGAGCGCCCGAATGAGCACGCCGAGACCGGATTCCGGTGCCGCGGGCGCGGCGTGCCTGCCGCGGCTCCAGGCCGCGGTGAGCTGGTCGACCATGGTCCGCCACGAGATATCGTCCACCACAAGGCCGTTGGCGACGACGATCAGCGTGGACCGGCCCTCGGGACCGCCGGTCAGCACGAAGTGGATATTGCGGCCCTGCTCGGGATCGAGCGCCGCGGCGGCGGCCTGCACCACATCGTCGATGGGCAGCGTGGTTTCGCCGTGCTGCGCGTCGAGCCTGCGAAATGCCTCGCCGGTGCGTTCGTCGGCGGGCGGGATCCGCAGCACCGGGGTATCACCCGAACGATCCAGCCGGACCCACAGCATCGGATGCTGATCGAGCACCTTGCCGACCGCGGTGTGCACGGCTTCGACGGCGCAGCTCTCCGGCACGTCGAGCGCGATGGCGCGTACCTCGACGCCGGTGTCGAGCAGCCGGGCCGCGTGCGGCGTCAACGGCAGATCGCCGGATTCGTCGCCCGGCCCGTCCTCGACCGTGGCGGCCTTGGCCAGCGCGGCGACGGTGCGCAGCTCGAAAACGTCACGCGGGGCGAAGGTCACGCCGCGGCCGCGCGATCGCGACACCACCTGGATGGAGACGATGCTGTCGCCGCCGAGGGCGAAGAAGTCGTCGTCGAGGCCGACCCGGTCGATGCCGAGCACCTCGCCGATCACCTCCGCGATGGTCAATTCGGCGTGGGTCTGCGGTGCGCGGTACGCGGTGGTCTCGAGGGCGGGTTCGGGCAGTGCGCGCCGATCCAGCTTGCCGACCGGCGTCAGCGGGATCTCGTCCAGCACGACGATGGCGGTGGGCACCATGTACTCCGGCAGGATGGCGCCGAGCTCTTCGGTCAGCTCTGCTACATCGAGCGTGACACCCGTGGCGGGCAGCACATAGGACACCAGCATCGTCGCGCCCGAACCGGATTCGCGGCCGAGGGTGACCGCGAACTCGACGCCGGGCTGCGCGGTGAGCGCGGCGTCGATCTCGCCGAGCTCGATCCGGAAGCCACGCACCTTCACCTGGAAGTCGTTGCGGCCCACATACTCCACCACCGGCTCGCCGCCGGAGCGCGCCCAGCGCACCACGTCGCCGGTCCGGTAGAGCCGCTCGCCGGGCACCCCGTACGGGTCCGCGACGAACCGGCTCGCCGTGAGTCCCGGCTTGGCGTGGTACCCACGCGCCAGCTGGATGCCGCCCAGATACAGCTCGCCCGCAACACCTTCGGGCACCGGGCGCAGCCTGCGGTCCAGGACCAGCGACCGCATGCCGCGGATGGGACCGCCGATGGTTACCGGCTCCCCCGGCCGCAGCGGGTCGCTGATGTTGGTCATGATCGTGGTCTCGGTGGGGCCGTAACCGTTGTAGAAGCGCCGGTTCTCGGCACCCGCCCACTTGGTGACCAGGTCGGCGGGCACCGCTTCGCCGCCCGCCACGATCGCCTGCATGCCCGCGAGACCGTCCGGGTCGAGCGAGGCGAGCACCGAGGGCGTGAGGAAGGCGTGCGTCACCCCTTCCGCCCGGATGAGGTCGGCCAGTTCGCTGCCGCCGAACGTCAGCGGCGGCGCGACCACCAGTGCGCCCGCTGAACCGAGCGCGAGCAACAGCTCCAGCATCGACGCGTCGAAGGACGGCGAGGCGAAAGCCAGTGCGCGGGTGGACTGGTCGAGACCGTACCGCTCCACCTGTTCGGCGCTGAAGTTGGCCAGGCCCGCGTGCGTGACCACCACGCCCTTGGGCAAACCGGTGGAGCCCGAGGTGTAGATCACGTACGCGGCGTTGCTGCTCCGGATGGGGCCGTGGCGTTCGGTGAGGCTGATCGGGCGGTCCGAGCGGGACGCGACGTCGAAGGTGAAATCGCGATCGTCGAGCACGAACCAGGGCCGCCCGCCCGCCAAGGTGGGCAGCGCGCCCAGCTCAGCGGTGAGCGTCACGCCCAGTGCCGCACCGCAATCGGCCACCATGTGCGCGATGCGCTCGGGCGGGTAGGTCGGGTCGATCGGCACGATCGCCGCCCCGGTCTTGGCGATCGCCCACAGCGCGAGCAGGGATTCCACCGAGCGCCGGACCGCCAGCGCGACCAGCACATCCGGGCCCGCGCCGCGATCGATCAGTGTGCGCGCCAATTGCGAAGAGGCGGCGTCGAGTTCGACGTAGCTGAAGGACCGGCCGCCGACGACGAGGGCGGCGCCGGTGGGATTTCTGGTGACCGCCGAGGCCATCAGCTCCGGCAGGCTGCGCGGCGCCACAGCGTCGCCGCCCGAGCGGGTGACCAGCTCGGCCCGCTCCGACTCGTCCAGGATCTCCAGGTCGCCGACGGCGGTGGCCGGATCCTGCGCGACGGCGGCGAGGATGCCGCGGAAGCGGCGACCGAACTCGGCGACCGTGTGCTCGTCGAACAGGTCGCGGGCATAGGTGAATTCGGCGGCGAGGCCGGCTTCGGCGCCCGCCTCGGTGCGCTGCTCGCGCACGGTCAGCAGCAGGTCGAACTTGGCGGTGTCCGCGGCCGGGTCCAGCGCGGCAAAACTCAGGCCGGGTAGCTCGAAGCTGGTGGCGGCGAGGTTCTCGAAGGACAGCGCCACCTGGAACAGCGGGTGGCGACCGGCGGAACGCTCCGGATCGAGCACCTCGACCAGCCGCTCGAACGGGGTGTCGGAGTTGGCGAAGGCGCGCAGGTCGGTCTCCCGGTTGGCCGCGAGCAACTCGGTGAAGCCGAGGTCGGCCGCGACCTTCGTGCGCAGCACCAGTGTGTTGACGAACATGCCGATGAGATCGTCGAGTTCGGGCTCGCCGCGGCCCGCGATCGGGGTGCCGATGGCGACGTCCTCGGTGCCGGACATGCGCGCCAGGAACACCGCCAGCGCGGTGTGCACGACCATGAACAGCGTCGCGTTGTGCTGCTTGGCCAACCCGACCAGCGCGGCATGCACGTCGGCGTCGACGACGAAATCGGTTTTGCCGCCCGCGAAACTCTGCGCTGCGGGCCGGGGCCGATCGGCAGGCAGGTTCAGCTCGTCCGGCAGATCGGCGAGTTCGGTTGTCCAATAGGCGAGTTGGGCGCCCGCGAGGGACTCGGGGTCGTCGTCGCTGCCGAGCACGCTGCGCTGCCAGAGCGCGTAGTCGGCGTACTGGATCGGCAGCGGCGCCCAGGAGGGTGCCTCGCCACCGCTGCGAGCGGCGTAGGCCAGCATCAGATCTCGGGTCAGCGGCCCCATCGACCAGCCGTCCGCGCTGATGTGGTGCGCGACGAACACCAGGACGTATTCGGTGGCCGCCAGCTGGAACAACCTGGCGCGGAACGGCACCTCCATGGTGACGTCGAAACCGGCGGACACGATGCGCTGCACCTCGTGCGCCACGCGTTCCTCGCCGATCTGCGCGGGGGCCAGATCCACCGACACCTCGTGCGGCGCGAGGACGCGCTGCTCCGGGCCGTTCATGGTCTCCGGGTAGACGGTGCGCATGATCTCGTGGCGTGCGACGAGATCGGCGACGGCCTGCTGCAACGCGTCCACATTCAGGTCGCCGGACAGCCGGATGGCGGCCGGGATGTTGTAGACGGCGGCGGCGGTGTCGAACTGGTTCAGGAACCACATCCGCTGCTGCGCGGAGGACAGCGGAATGTGCTCGGGACGCGGCTGGGCGACCAGCGGAGTGCGGGTGGTCTCCGCCGTCGTGTGCTCGACCTTGATCGCGAGCCCGGCCACGGTGGCGGCCTCGAACAAGGCGCGGACGGGGACGCGGGCGTCCAGCGCGGCACCGATGCGGGCTGCGACCTGAGTGGCCAGCAGCGAGTTGCCGCCGAGGGCGAAGAAGTCGTCGTCGGCACCGACCCGCTCGACGCCGAGCACCTCGGCGTACACCGACGCGACGATCTCCTCGATCGGTGTAGACGGGGCACGGAACACCTGCGCCTCGAACTCCGGCTCCGGCAACGCCTTTCGATCCAACTTGCCGTTCACGTTGAGCGGCAAGGCGTCCAGCACCACGAACGCCGACGGCACCATGTACGACGGCAACGCCTCGCTCAGCGCCGACTTCACCTGCGCCACATCGAGGCCGGCGTCCTCGGACGCCTCGCCTTCGGCGGCTTGGGCGAAGGCGGCGGCCTGTACGGCGAACGAGGAGGCGGGCCCGGCCGGGGCGGCCGGCTCGGCTCGGCCGACCAGGTAGGCGACCAAACGATCACCGGTCTTGGGATCGGACTTGGCGACCACTGCCGCCTGTGCGATCTCCGGCAACGCCAGCAGCGCGGCCTCGATCTCGCCCAACTCGATCCGGAAGCCACGGATCTTCACTTGGAAGTCGGTGCGGCCCTGGTAGTTCAGCTCACCGTCGCGGTTCCAGGCCACCAGGTCACCGGTGCGGTACATGCGCTCGCCGGACTGGAACGGGTTGGCCACGAACCGATCCGCGGTCAGATCGGCCCGGCCGAAGTAGCCGCGGGCCAGCTGAGTGCCCGACAGGTACAGCTCACCGAAGACGCCGACGGGCACCGGGCGAAGTCGCGAATCCAGCACGTAGACCTGGCTGTTCCACTCGGGCGCACCGATCGGCACGGAGCCGTGGTCGGCCTCGGTCACCCGATGATGGGTGATCGACACCGCAGCCTCGGTCGGGCCGTACAGGTTGAACAGTTCCGCCTCGGGCCGCGTCGCCAGGAAGCGCTGTGCCAGCGCGGCGGGCAATGCCTCACCGATGGCGAGCACGCGCCGCAACGGCGACGGTGCCGGCGCGGACTCGGTGCCGGTGTGCACCAGCAGCGCGTCCAGCATGGACGGGACGACATGCAGCGTCGTCACCGCTTCCCGGGTGATGAGCTCGTTGAGGTAGGCCGGATCGCGGTGCCCGTCCGGCGCGGCGATCACCAGCTTGCCCGCGCAGGCCACCGCCGACCAGAATTCCCAGACCGAGAGGTCGAAGGTCGCCGCCGTCTTCAGCAGCACGGCGTCGCGGTCGGATAGGCCGAATTCGGCAGTCTTCCACTGCAATTGGTTGGCGATCGCGGCGTGCGAGACGGCGACGCCCTTCGGGCGGCCGGTCGAGCCCGACGTGAAGATCACGTACGCGGTGTTCGCGGGCCGCAGCGGCGCAAGACGTTCGGTGTCCGCGAGCGGTCCGCTGGCGAAGGAGCTCAGCACGAGCTCGTCGATGGGCACCACGGGCGCGACCTCGGTGTCGAAGTCGGCGTCCGCGTTGGTGAGCACGCATACCGGTGCCGCGGTCTCCAGGATGTAGCCGGTGCGCTCGGCGGCCTGGTCCGGGTCGACCGGCACATACGCGCCACCGGCTTTGGCGACCGCGTACATGGCGACGACCAGGTCCACCGAACGGCGGAAGGCGAGCGCCACCCGCGACTCAGGCCCGACCCCGATCGAGATCAGGTAGCGGGCAAGGCGATTCACCCTGGTGTCCAGCTCGACGTAGGTCAGCTCGTGCCGGGCGCCGTCGGGCAAGTCGGTCACCACGGCGACGGCCTCGGGAGCCGCGGCCAGCACCGCGCGCTGCAAGAACCACGGCAGCGTCACGACCGCGTCGACCTGGTGCGCGGTGTCGTTCCAGCGGGACAGGACCGCGTCGCGTTCGGCGGCGGCCAGCAGATCGATATCGCCCACCGGGATCGTGGCGTCGGCTACGACGGCGGCGAGGATACGCGCGAGCCGCTCGGCGAAGCCCTGCACCGTCGCGGCGTCGAAAAGATCGGTGGCGTAGGTGAAGAACCCACCCATGCCGGTGGGTGTGCCGGACTCGTCGTAGCTGTCCCCCACGATCAGGTGCAGATCGAACTGCGACACATCGAGATTCGCGTCGACGCCGGTCACGGCCAGGCCGGGTAGTTCCAGCGCGGTGCGCGCGATGTTCTGGAACGACAGGCCCACCTGGAACAGTGGGTGATGGGCGGTCGAGCGGGGCGGGTTGAGCACCTCGACCAGTCGCTCGAACGGGATGTCCGCGTGGGCGAACGCCTGCAGGTCGGTATCACGCTGCCTGGCAAGCACATCGGTGAACGCCGCACCGCCGTCGACCGTGGCCCGGAAGACCACGGTGTTGACGAACATGCCGATCAGGTCGTCGAGTTCGCGCTCGCCGCGACCGGCCACCGGGGTGCCGATGGCGATGTCGCCGGAACCGGACAACCGGGCGAGCAGCACCGCCAGCGCGGTGTGCACGACCATGAACAACGTCGCACCGTGCGCGCGAGCGAGTTCCACGAGACCGGCATGGGTGGCGGCGTCGATCTGCACGTCCACCCGGGCACCGGCCATCGACGCGATGGCAGGACGCGGCCGATCCGTCGGCAGCTCCAGCAGGTCGGGCAACCCGGCGAGCTGCTTGCGCCAGAACAGAATCTGCTGCGCGGCAATCGATTCCGGGTCGGCTTCGTCGCCGAGCACCGCCCGCTGCCAGAGCGCGTAGTCGGCGTACTGCACCGGCAGCGGACTCCACCCGGGCGCCTCGCCCGCGGTCCGCGCGGCGTAGGCGATCATCACGTCGCGCACCAGCGGGCCCATCGAGGACGCGTCCGCCGCGATGTGATGCACCACCACCGCGAGGACGTGATCCGATTCCGCTGTGCCGTCGGTGATCTCGAGCAGGCGCACGCGTACCGGCACCTCATCGGTGACGTCGAACGGTGTCGACGCCAGCGCATACACCTCGCCGGGCACCTCGGCCGCGGCGACGGGACGCGCGGTGACGTCCAGCTGCACCCGGCTCGCGGGCAGCACCACCTGGATCGGGCCGTCCGCGTTCTCCGGGTACACGGTGCGCAGTACTTCGTGTCTGCTCACCACGTCGTCCAGGGCGGCGCCGAGGGCCGCGACGTCCAGCGCGCCGGTGAGCCGCAAGGCGAACGGCAGGTTGTAGGCCGCCGAACCCACCGCCGCGTCACCGTCGGACTGGTCGAACCGATTGAGGAACCACATCCGGCGCTGCGCGAGCGACAACGGCAACCGATCGGGGCGGGCGATGCTGCCCAGCGGCACGCCGCGCGCGCCGTGCGTCTGCGAGTCGATGGCGGCGGCCAGCGACTGCACCGTCGGCGTCTCGAACAGCGTCCGCACCGGGACCCTGGCGTCGACCGCGGCACCCAGCCGGGCCACCAGCTGGGTGGCGATCAGCGAGTTGCCGCCGAGGGCGAAGAAGTCGTCGTCGGCGCCGACCCGGTCGAGGCCGAGCACCTCGCCGAACACCTCGGCGACGATCTCCTCGACCGGCGTTGCGGGTGCCCGGAATTCGCGCGCGGTGAAGGTCGGCTCGGGCAGCGCCTTGCGATCCAGTTTTCCGCTCGGGTTCAGCGGAAAGGCGTCCAAGGCGACGATGGCCGTCGGAATCATGTAGGCGGGCAGCGTCTCCGCGATCGCGGCGAGCAGTTGCGCCTGCTCGACCCGCTGTCCCGGCACGGCGACGACGTAGGCCACCAGCTGATCGCCCAGCGCGGACCGGCTGACCAGCGCCACCGCCTGGTTCACCGCAGGCTGGGCCAGCAGCGCGGTCTCGATCTCACCGAGCTCGATACGCTGGCCGCGGAACTTGACCTGGAAGTCGGTGCGGCCGAGGTAATCCAGCCGATGGGACCGACCCCCGGTGCGGTCGCGCCACACCACCAGGTCGCCGGTGCGGTACATGCGCTCGCCGAAGCCGAAGGGGTCGGCCACGAACCGATCAGAGGTCAGGTCGGGGCGCCGGACGTAACCGCGGGCCAGCTGATCACCGGAGAGGTAGAGCTCGCCGGGCACCCCGGCGGGGACCGGGCGTAGTCGCCCGTCGAGCACGTAGACCCGGGTGTTCCACTGTGGCAAGCCGATCGGCACCGTACGGGGATCCGAGCCGTCGGCGGGCCAGTAGGTCACCGACACCGCGGCCTCGGTCGGGCCGTAGAGGTTGTGCACCCGTGCGTCCGACACCGTGGCGAACGCGGCGACGGTCTCCGGCGGCAACGCCTCGCCGATCACGAAGACGTCCCGCAAGGTCGGGCAGGCACCCGCCGCGGTGTGTGCGGCGAACACGGTGAGCATCGATGGCACGAAGTCGGTGACGGTGACCCGCTGCGCGGCAATGGTTTCCGCGACGTACACGGGGTCGCGATGCCCGTCGTGAGTGGCGACTACCAGCTTCGCGCCGACGCGCAACGGCATGAAGAAGCCCCACAGCGACACATCGAAGGTTGTCGCGGTCTTCTGCAGGTAGACATCGTCGGGGCCGAGCGGGTATTCCGCCAGCATCCACTCGATCTGATTGTTGATCGCCGCATGCGAGACCGCGACACCCTTGGGGCGACCGGTCGAACCCGACGTGAAGATGACGTACGCGGGATGCTGCGGCAGCACCTTACGCACCAGTTCTTCGTCGCGGACCGGTGCACCGTCGAAGGCGTTGGTATCGACCGTATCCAGGGTCAGCGCCGTCGTACCGGCGGGCACCTCGACCGCGTCCTTCGACGTGGTCACCACGCAGGCCGGCTGCGCGGTCTCGAGGATGTGCGCGATCCGCTCGGCCGGATGATCCGGATCCAACGGCACATACGCGCCACCAGCGGTCACGATCGCATACATACCGACAACTAGGTCGAGGGACCGCCGAATCGCCAGCCCTACCAGCGACTCCGCACCGACACCCTGCGAAATCAGCAGTCGGGCAAGCTGGTTGACTCGGCGATCGAACTCACGATAAGTAAGCTCGGTTCCCTCGTAAGCCAGCGCGACGGCATCGGGGTAAGCCGCCGCCGTCCGCCGGTATCCGTCGAGCAGCAGTTCGGGCGCGACCGCGTGCCGGGTCTCGTTCCAGCCGACGAGAATCCGCGCCAGCTCATCCGGCGCCAGCAGATCGATCTCACCGACCGCGCAATCCGGGTCGGTGCCCACGGCGGCGAGTAGCCGCTCGAAGCGTTGCGCGAACTCCGCGATAGTCGCCTCGTCGAACAGATCCGTGGCATAGGTGAACTGCGCCGAGAACCCGTCCTCCTTTTGGGGCACCACGGTCAGCTGCAGGTCGAACTTGGCCACCGCGCCGTCGAATTCGACCGCGTGCGCGGACAAGCCGGGTAGCTCGACGTGCGCCTTGCTCATGTTCTGGAAGAACAGCGCCACCTGGAACAGCGGGTGGTGGGCCTGCGAGCGCACCGGATCGAGCACCTCGACCAGCCGCTCGAAGGGTAGCTCGGCATGCGAGAACGCGGCCAGGTCCGTCTCTTTGGTCGCCGCGAGCAACTCGGCGAACGAGGCGCCGGGAGCGATCGGCGTGCGCAACACCAGGGTGTTCACGAACATGCCGATCAGCCCGTCGAGCTCGCGCTCGCCCCGGCCGGCCACCGGGGTGCCGATGACGATGTCGTCGGTGCCGGTGAGCCGGGCGAGCAGTGCGGCGAACGCGGCGTGCACCACCATGAATTCCGAAGCGCCCGCCCGCTGGGCCAGCTCGGTGAGCCCGCGATGCACCTCGGCGGACACCTCGAAGGTGTATTCCGCTCCGGCATTCGAGGCGATGGCCGGGCGTGGCCGGTCCGCGGGTAGCTCTAGTCGATCCGGGATGCCGGCCAGCGCCGCGCGCCAGTAGGCGATCTGCGCGGCGGCCACCGAGTCGGGGTCGTGCTCGTCACCGAGCACCTCGCGCTGCCACAGCGTGTAATCGGCGTACTGCACCGGCAGCGGCGGCAAGGCGGGCGGGGCGCCGTTGCGCCGAGACAGGAAGGCGCCGAGCAGATCCCGCAGGAATGGGGCGACCGAGGCGCCGTCGGCGGCGATGTGGTGCACCACCACGACGACCACGTGTTCGCTGGGCGACAGCTCGGCCAGCGCGACGCGCAGCGGCACCTCCGCGGCGACATCGAACCCGGCCAGCGCGAGCCCGCGCAGCCAGTCCGCCAGCTCGTGCTCGGCGAGCGGCTTCGGTGCCAGGTCCGGAACGGCCTGTGCCGCAGGGAGAACCACCTGGTAGCCGGTACCGTCGATGGCCGGGTACACGGTGCGCAGCGTCTCGTGCCGTTCGATCACATCCATGATCGCGGCCTGCAGCGCCGACACGTCCAGCGCGCCGGACAGCCGGACCGCGATCGGAATATTGTTCGCCGCCGACGCGGTGTCGAACTGGTTCAGGAACCACATCCGCTGCTGCGCCAGCGACAGCGGAATGTGTTCGGGCCGTTCCGTCGGCGCGAGCGCACGCCGATCCCCGGCACCCTTCAACGACTCCATCCGCTCGGCCAGGCCTGCGACGGTGGGTGTCTCGAAGATGAGCCGCGCGGGCACCCGAGCGGACAGGGCCGTGCCCAGCCGGGCCGCCGCCTGCGTGGCGATCAGCGAATTGCCGCCGAGTTCGAAGAAGTGGTCGTCGGCGCCCACCGGGGCGCCGGGCCCGAGCAACTCGGCGAAGACGTCGGCGACCAGCTCTTCCAGCGGGCCGACCGGTGCGCGGAACACCTTGGTCTGCAAGCGTGGTGCGGGTAGCGCGGCGCGGTCGAGCTTGCCGACCGGCGTCAGCGGGATCGCGGCGATCACCATGACCACAGTCGGCACCATGTGTGCGGGCAGGCGTTGCTCGGCGACGGCGGCCAGCTCGGCGGCGTCGGCGTCCATGCCGGGCGCGGAATGCACGTAGGAGACGAGAATCGTGGCGCCACTGTCCAGTTGGTGGCCGACGGTGACCGCGAAGTCCACCGTCTCGTGCGCGGCGAGCACCGCGTCGATCTCGCCGAGCTCGATGCGGAAGCCACGAATCTTCACCTGGAAGTCGTTGCGGCCGAGATACTCCAGCTCGCCGTCCGCGGTCCAGCGGACCAGGTCACCGGTCCGGTACAGCCGAGTGCCGTTGGCGTCGAAGGGATTCGCGATGAAGCGGGCCGCCGTCAGCCCGGCCCGGTCGTGGTAGCCCCTGGCCAGCTGCGCGCCGGTGATGTACAGCTCGCCGACCGTCGCGCCGGTGACCGGCACCAGTTGCTCGTCCAGCACGTACTCGGTGACCGCGCGGATGGGCCCGCCGATCGGCACCGGCGCGTCCGGGACCAGCGGCGCACTGATGTTCGTCATGATCGTGGTCTCGGTGGGCCCGTACCCGTTGTAGAACTCCCGGACTTGCCTGCCGGACACCGGTACCACCCAGCGCCGCACCAACTCCGGCGGGCACGCCTCGCCACCCGCGACGACCACCCGCAGCTCGTCCAGCCCGGCGGGATCCACCGAAGCGAGCGCCGCGGGCGTGATGAACGCGTGTGTCACGCGTTCCCTGCGGATCAGCGCCGCGAGTTCCTCGCCGCCGAACACGGTCGGCGCCACCACGACCATGGTGGCCGCGCCGCCGATCGCGAGCAGCAGCTCCAGCACCGAGGCATCGAACGACGGCGACGCGAAATGCAGCGTCCGCGAATCACTCGTCACTTGATAGCGCTCACGCTGCTCGTCGCAGAAACCGGACAGGCCGGCCTGGGTGACGACAACGCCCTTGGGTGTGCCGGTGGATCCGGAGGTGTAGATGACGTAAGCCGGGTGTTCGGCGCGCAGTGGGCGCACCCGGTCGATGTAGGTCACCGGGTCCGCCGGGAACTCCTCGAGCCACCTGGCGCAGTCGGCGGTGTCGATGGACAGCCAGTCGACCCGGTCCGGTAGTTCGTCGCGCACCGCGGCGACGGTCAGCCCGCAGACGGCGCCGGAGTCAGCGACCATGTGCTCGACCCGGTCGGCCGGGTAGTTCGGGTCCACCGGCACGAAACCGGCGCCTGCCTTGGCCACCGCCCAGACCGCGACCACGGAGTCGATCGAGCGCGGGATGCCGACGGCCACCAGGTCCTCGGGGCCGACGCCACGGTCGATCAGCAGCCGCGCCAGCCGGGTGGACCGCTCATCGAGTTCGGCGTAGCTCAGCTCCGCCAGCGTGCCGGCGGCGTCGGCGAGCACGACACCGAGGCCGTTCGGGTTCGCCTCGACAGCCGTCGCCATCAGCTGCGGCAGGGTGGTGACCCTGGCTCGTCTGGTTCGGGTAGGCCGAACTCTGGCTGGGCGGGTCATGCGCACACCGCTGCGCGAGCGTCGTCATACCGCTGCCCGACCGACCGAACCATGGAGATGCCTCACCCTGCCTGTTGTCGCCGCACACACGCCTCGCTGGCCCCACCCCCATGGACATCGAATGCGCGCATACCCATCGTTACCGACCGCACCGGCGCACACCGGACACAGCCCTCGCGATCTGTGCCACAGACCGCTCCCCGACCGCGCGAAACGAGCGCCGGGAACGATTATTCCCTGCCGAGGCGCGATTGGTGATCTCACCTCGGCAGGGGCCGCTCAGCTCGAGGTATCGAGCAGAACGGCCAGCTGAGCACCGATGTCGGCCAGCGCCTCCGGTGCGGTCATCTGCGCGTGCGTCACCCCGATCGGCCGGTCGTGCACCGCACCCGTGACGTGCGGAGCCCAGTCGGTCGCAGTGGCGCGAAGCACATCCGCGGGATCGGCCACGGCGGCGCTGAAGTACTGCAGCGTGCCGTGGAACACCCCTGGACGGTGCTCGGCGATCAGTTCGGCCGAGCGGACCGCGCTGCGATAGATGCGACGCAACCGTTCGGGGGTCAGTGCGACCAGTTCCGGCGGGATCATCGCGTGCAGCGCGGCCAGGGCCTGGTCGCTCAGGTCGTAGATGTCGTCCTCGTCGGCGATCAGGTCGCTGCCGAGCCCGAGTTCGGCCAGCGCGCCGCGCACCGCCGCGCGGAAGCCCGCGACGTCGGGGTTCGGGTGGCTGTCCATCATGGCCAGCAGCGCGACCTGCTCGCCGTCGGCCTGCAGCTCGGTCGCGATCGCATGGGCGAGCACGCCGCCGAGCGACCACCCGAGCAGTTTGTACGGGCCGTGCGGTTGCACGGTCCTGATCTCGCTGACGTAGCGGTGCGCCAGCTCAACGATCGAGGCGGGCAGGTCGCCGTCCTCGGCCAGCGCCGGGGACTGCACGCCGTAGATCGGCTGGTCGGCGGGCAGGAACTGGGTGAGCCCCGCGTAGCTCCAGGCCAGGCCGTACATCGGGTGCAGGCAGAACAGCGGTGCCGCGGTGCCGCCGGTGCGGATCGGCAGCAGGACCCGCATCGCGGCGTCGGCGTCGGACTCCCCCGCGGTGTCGATCCGCGCGACGAGGCCGGCCACCGTGGCGTCGGTGAAGAACCACTGCACGCTGACGGTGGCGCCGGTGGCCTCGCGCAGCCGGCCGACCGCCTGCGCGGCCAGCAGTGAGTTGCCGCCGAGTGCGAAGAAGTCGTCATCGAGCCCGACCGTCTCCGCGCCGAGCAGCTCGGCAAAGACCTGGGCGACCGTCTGCTCCAGCGGCGAGCTCGGTGCCCGGAAGACGGTGCCGCTGACGAACTCCGGAGCAGGCAGGGCCTTGCGGTCGAGCTTGCCGTTCGGCGTCAGCGGGAGCGCGTCGAGCGGCACGATCGCATCCGGCACCATGTAGCCGGTCAGGAACCGCGCGGCCTGGGCACGCACGGTCACCGGGTCGATGTCGCTGTCGGCGACCACGTAGCCGATGAGCCGGTCGCCGTTGCCGTCCGAACGGACCAGGGCAACAGCCTGATTCACGCCGTCGCACCGCAGCAAGGCCGCCTCGACCTCGCCGAGTTCGATCCGGAAACCGCGCAACTGCACCTGCTGGTCACTGCGACCGGCGTATTCGAGCTGCGCTTTGTCGCCGCAGTCCCGCCAGCGGCCGACGTCACCGGTGCGGTACATGCGAGAGCCGGGCGCGCCGAACGGGTTTGCCACGAAGCGGGTCGCGGTGAGGCCGGGCCTGCCCAGGTAGCCGCGGGACAGTTGCGCGCCGACGACGTGGATCTCGCCGGGCACGTCCAGCGGGGTCGGGTGCAGGCGCGGGTCGAGCACGTAGGCGTCCAGACCGGGGATCGCCCGGCCGATGACGCTGGCCGGATTGTGCCGGTCCCGCTCGTCCAGCGGCAGGAACGACACGTGCACCGTGGTCTCGGTGATGCCGTACATATTGACCAGACGGGTTGCCGCGCCGTGCCGTTCGTACCAGCGCTCCAGCTTGCGCAGATCCAGGGCCTCGCCGCCGAACACCACATAGCGCAGCGCCAGCGCGTCCGGCTCGGCCGCCCGGTCGGCCTCCACCAATTGGTAGAAGGCGGACGGGGTTTGGTTCAGCACCGTCACCCGTTCGCGGACCAGCAACTCGCGGAACTGCTCCGGCGACCGCGAGGTCAGGTAGTCGACCACGACGACGGCGCCGCCGTGCGCGAGGCCACACCACAGCTCCCACACCGAGAAGTCGAAGGCGAACGAGTGGAACAGCGTCCAGACGTCGTTCTCGTCGAACCGGAAGAGGGTCTGGGTGTTCGCGAACAGCTCGACGACATTGCGGTGTGCGACACCGACGCCCTTCGGCACACCGGTCGAGCCCGAGGTGTAGATGACGTAGGCCAGATTGTCGGGGTGCAGTGGCGCGAGCCGGTCCGCGTCGTGGATGGGCGCGTCGGCGAAAGCCGCTGTCTCCTCGAACAAGACGACGGGCAGGTCACCGGTGGGTACGGCGGCGCGTTCGTCCAGCGTGGTCAGCACACAGACCGGAGCGGCGTCGGCGAGCATGAATTCGAGTCGCTGTGCCGGGTAGGTGGAGTCGATCGGCAGGTAGGCGGCACCAGTGGCAAGCACACCGAGCAGCGCGACCGGGAGATCCTCGGTGCGCGGCACGGCAACGGCCACCAGTGATTCCGGGCCCGCGCCCTGGGCGATCAGCGCGCGTGCCACTTGGTTGGCGCGGCGTTGCAACTCACGGAAGGTAAGTGTGCGGTCACCGAACCGGATGGCGATGGCGTCCGGCCGACGCCACACTTGATCGGCGATGAGGCCGGGCAGCGTGGCACCGGGCACCCAGGCGCCCAGCGAGTTCCATTCGTGCAGGACGAGTTCGCGTTCACCGGCGGCGAGCAGGTCGATATCGCCGACCACTACCGAATCGTTTGCCGCCACCGCCGCGAGGATGCGGCGGAAGCGGTCGGCGAAGTTCTGCACGGTCGCGGCGTCGAACAGATCGGTCGCGTAGGTCAGAACCGCCGAAATACCCTGTGTGTCGGGCTGTTCCGCGACGGTCAGTTGCAGGTCGAACTTGGCGGCCTGCACCTGCGGGTCGATGCCGGACACGGTGAGTCCGGGCAGCTCGAGCGAGGTCTGCGCCAGGTTCTGGAAGACCAGCATCACCTGGAACAGCGGATGCCGCGCCGCGGAGCGAACCGGATCCAGCAGCTCCACCAGGCGTTCGAACGGCAGGTCGGCATGGCCGAAGGCGGCCACGTCGGTCTGCCTGACGTCGGCGAGCAGCGCGTCGAAGGTGGCGCCCGGCTCGATCTCGTTGCGCAACACCAGGGTGTTGACGAACATGCCGATCATGTCGTCGAGTTCGGCCTCGCCACGACCGGCCACCGGGGTGCCGATGGCGATATCGGTGCTGCCGGACAACCGCGACAGCAGGACGGCCAGCGCCGCGTGCACCACCATGAACAGGGTCGAATTGTGCTGCTGAGCAACACGATCGAGGGCGGCGTGCAGTTCCGCGTCGAGCTCGAAGTCCAGCGTCGCGCCCCGGTAGGAGGCGGTGGCCGGGCGCGGGCGGTCCGCGGGCAGGGCCAGTTCGTCGGGCAGCGCGGCCAGCGCGGTGCGCCAGTACTCGGCCTGCTGAGCGATCAGGCTCTGCGGGTCGTCCTCGGCGCCGAGCACGTCGCGCTGCCAGATGCTGTAGTCCGCGTACTGGACCGGCAGCGGCGCCCAGGCCGGTGCCGCGCCGCCGGTGCGCGCGGCATAGGCCAGCACCAGGTCGCGGGTCAGCGGGCCCATCGACCAGCCGTCCGCGCTGATGTGATGCGCCACGAAGACCAGGACGTGGTCGGTGGTGTCGGCGACCTGGAACAGCTTCGCGCGGAACGGCACCTCGGTGGTGACGTCGAAACCCGCTGCGACGACGCGATATACCGCGTCCGGCACGTCGGCCGCGTCGATGCGTGCGGGCGCGAGATCGACCGGCACCTGCGCGGCGATGGACTGCACCGGGCCGTGCTGGGTCTGCGGGTAGGTGGTGCGCAGGATCTCGTGGCGGGCCACGAGATCGCGCACCGCCGCTTGCAGTGCCGCGACATCGAGGTCGCCGGACAGCCGGATGGCGGCGGGGATGTTGTAGACGGCCGAGGCGGTGTCGAACTGGTTCAGGAACCACATACGCTGCTGCGCCAGCGACAGCGGGATCTGCTCCGGACGGGGCCCTGCGACAAGGGCTTTGCGGCCGCCGGTGCCCGCGTACTGTTCGACCTTGGCAGCCAGACCTGCGACTGTCGAGGCTTCGAACAGAGTACGAACGGGGACACGGGAGTCCAGCGCGGCGCCGATGCGGGCCGCGACCTGGGTCGCCAGCAACGAGTTACCGCCGAGGCCGAAGAAGTCGTCATCGGCACCGACCCGCTCGACACCGAGCACCTCGGCATACACCGAGGCCACGATCTCTTCGATCGGCGTGGACGGGGCACGGAAGACCTGAGCCTCGAACTCGGGCTCCGGTAGTGCTTTCCGATCCAGCTTGCCGTTCACATTGAGCGGCAACGCATCCAGCTCCATGAATGCCGACGGCACCATGTACGACGGCAAACCAGCGGTCAGTGCCGATTTCACCTCGGCGACATCGACACCGGTGGTCGCGGGGACCAGGTAGGCGACGAGGCGGTCACCGGTGCGCGGGTCCGACTTGGCGATGACCGCGGCCTGCGCGATCTGCGGCAGCGCGAGCAGCGCAGCCTCGATCTCGGCGAGCTCGATGCGGAAACCGCGGATCTTCACCTGGAAGTCGGTGCGGCCCCGGTACTCCAGCTCACCGGAGGCATTCCACGCCACCAGGTCACCGGTCCGGTACATCCGCTCGCCGGTCTGGAACGGGTTGGCCACGAACCGATCCGATGTCAGATCCGCACGACCGAAGTAACCCCGCGCGAGCTGCACACCGGCCAGATAGAGCTCGCCGGAAACGCCGACCGGGACCGGCCGCAGCCGCGAATCCAGTACGAAGACTTGGCTGTTCCACTCGGGGGCACCGACCGGCACCGACGTCTGATCGTTGCGGGTGACCCGATGGCTGGTGATGGACACCGCGGCCTCGGTCGGGCCGTAGAGGTTGAACAGTTCGACGCGGGGATAGTCGCGCAGGAAGCGTTGCGCCAAATCACCGGGCAGCGCCTCGCCGATCGCCAATACCCGCCACAGGGAGGTCGGGAAGTCCGCCGTCGCCAATGCGTCGAGCATGGAGGGAACTACGTGCAGAGTGGTGACCCACTCACGGGCCATCAACTCGTTCAAGTACGCCGGATCCTGATGACCATCAGGCGCGGCAATCACCAAACGACCACCACACACCGCCGCCGACCAGAACTCCCACACCGAAAGATCGAACGTCGCAGCCGTCTTCAGCAGAATCGCATCCGCCGCATCCAACCCGAACTCAGTAACCTTCCACTGCAACTGATTCGCAATCGCCGCATGCGAAACAGCCACACCCTTAGGACGACCCGTCGAACCCGACGTAAAGATCACATACGCGGTATTCGCCGGACGCAACGGCGCAACCCGATCGGCATCGGTTACCGGGGAAGCATCGAGTCCCTCGAGGTCGAGCTCGTCGATCCGCACCAAAGGCGCTACCGGGGTATCGAACTCGGCCGCAGCGTTCGTCAGCACACACACCGGTGCCGCCGACTCGAGGATGTAGCTCGTACGCTCGGCCGCCTGCGCCGGATCCACCGGCACATACGCACCACCGGACTTGGCCACCGCATACATCGCCACGATCAGATCGATCGAACGCGGGAACGCCAGCGCCACCCGCGACTCCGGACCGACACCGATCGAAACGAGATACCGGGCAAGGCGATTCACCCGAGCATCCAGCTCGCCGTAGGTCACCTTCGCGCGACCTTCCGGCAGATCCGCTACCAGCGCCACGGATCGAGGATCGGCCGCCACCGCGGCGTCCAACAGCGAGACCAGCGTCGCCGACTCGTCGACCTGCTGTTCGGTCACGTTCCAATGCGCCAGCACCGCATCGCGTTCGGCCTCGTCGAGGATCTCGATATCGCCGACGGGCACCCGCGCATCCGCCACCACGGCGGCGAGAATCCGCGTCAACCGCTCGGCGAAACCTTGCACCGTCGCGGCGTCGAAAAGATCTGTCGCATAGGTGAAGAACCCACCCATGCCGGTGGGCACACCCGACTCGTCGTAGCCGTCGCCCACGATCAGGTGCAGATCGAACTGCGACACAGCCAGATCCGCGTCCAGCCCCGCGACCGTGAGGCCGGGCAGTTCGAGCGCGGTGCGCGCGATGTTCTGGAACGACAACCCCACCTGGAACAGCGGATGGTGCGCCGTCGACCGCGGCGGGTTGAGCACCTCGACCAGCCGCTCGAACGGAATGTCCGCATGCGCGAACGCCTGCAGATCGGATTCCCGCTGCCTGGTCAGCAAT
Source organism: Nocardia suismassiliense (assembly GCF_900269665.1). Lineage (GTDB taxonomy): Bacteria > Actinomycetota > Actinomycetes > Mycobacteriales > Mycobacteriaceae > Nocardia > Nocardia suismassiliense. Next base: position 1,279,604 of record NZ_LT985361.1, on the reverse strand, counting down.
TCGGCGAACGACTCACCCGACTCGAACTGTGTCCGGAACACCACGGTGTTCACGAACATGCCGATCAGGTCGTCGAGCTCGCGCTCACCACGACCGGCCAGCGGCGTGCCGATGGCGACATCCGTGGCGCCCGAGAGCCGGGCCAGCAGGACGGCCAGCGCGGTGTGCACGACCATGAACAGCGTCGCACCGTGCGCGCGAGCAAGTTCCACGAGACCGGCATGGGTGGCCGCATCGATCTGCACGTCCACTCGCGCACCGGCCATCGACGCGATCGCAGGGCGCGGCCGATCCGTCGGCAACTCGAGCAGATCCGGCAGGTCGGCCAGGTGCGCTCGCCAGAAGCCGATCTGCTGCGCGGCAATCGATTCGGCGTCGGACTCGTCGCCGAGCACCGCCCGCTGCCACAGGGCGTAGTCGGCGTACTGCACCCGCAGCGGCGCCCAGCTCGGCGCCTCGCCCGCGGTCCGCGCGGCGTAGGCGACCATCACGTCGCGCGCCAGCGGGCCCATCGAGGAACCGTCGGCGGCGATGTGATGCACCACGACGGCCAGCACATACGTGTCCGCCATACCGTCGACCTGCAGCAGCGCCACCCGGACCGGCACCTCGGCGGTCACGTCGAACGAACTCGACGCCAGCGCGTACACCGCGCCCGCCACGTCGGCCTCGCTCAGTACCCGCGGCGTGACATCGAGGTCAACACCGTTGGGCGGCAACCCCACCTGGATCGGGCCGTCGGCCGTTTCCGGGTACACGGTGCGCAGCACCTCGTGCCGCGCCACCACATCGTGCAGCGCCGCGCCGAGCGCGGCCACATCCAGCGCACCGGTCAACCGCAGCGCGAACGGCAGGTTATAGGCGGCCGAGCCGGCCGTCTCGTCGTCCTGGTCGAAGCGGTTGAGGAACCACATCCGGCGCTGCGCCAGCGACAGCGGCAACTGATCCGGTCGCGCGATGCTGCCGAGCTCGACGCCGGGGCGCCCGTGTACCTGCGAGTCGATCACCGCCGCGAGACCGGCCACGGTGGGCGCCTCGAACAGCGTCCGCACCGGCACCCGGCCGCCGACCGCGGCACCGAGCCGCGCCACCACCTGGGTGGCGATCAGCGAGTTGCCGCCGAGGGCGAAGAAGTCGTCGTCAGCGCCGACCCTGGCCAAACCGAGCACCTCGCCGAAGACGCCCGCGATGATCTCCTCGACCGCCGTTGCGGGGGCCCGGAATTCACGGGCGGTGAACATCGGCTCCGGCAGCGCCTTGCGATCGAGCTTGCCGCTGGGGTTCAGCGGGAACGCGTCGAGCGCGACGACGGCGGCCGGAACCATGTAGGCGGGCAGCGTCTCCGCGACGGCGGCCCGTAGCTCCTGCGGGTCGATGTGCGCGCCGGGCGCGGCGACCGCGTAGGCGACCAGCTGGTCACCGAGCGATGACTGGCTGACCAGTGCGACGGCTTGGCTCACCGAATCGTGGGCGAGCAACGCGGTTTCGATCTCGCCGAGCTCGATGCGCTGGCCGCGGAACTTCACCTGGAAGTCGGTGCGCCCGAGGTAGTCCAGCACCATCTCGTCGTCGGCGTCGGCACCGGAGGCCTTGCGCCACACCACCAGATCGCCGGTGCGGTACATCCGCTGACCCGTGCCGAACGGGCTCGCCACGAAACGATCCGCCGTCAGGTCCGGCCTGCGGACGTAGCCGCGGGCAAGTTGATCACCGGCCAGGTACAGCTCGCCCGCCACACCGTCGGGCACGGGGCGCAACCGCGAGTCCAGCACGTAGACCTGGGTGTTCCACTGCGGCAAGCCGATCGGCACCGACCGGGTATCCGACCCGTCGGCCGGCCAGTAGGTCACCGACCCCGCGGCCTCGGTGGGCCCGTAGAGGTTGTGCACGTCCGCGTCGATCACCGCGTGCACCGCGGTGACCGTCTCCGGCGGCAGCGCCTCGCCGATCACGAAGATCTGCTCCAGCGTCGGCACGGCGCCCTTCGCGGTGTGCGCCGCGAAGATCGTCAGCATCGACGGCACGAAGTCGGTGACCGTCACCGACTGCGCGGCAATGGTTTCCGCGACGTAGGCCGGGTCGCGATGACCGTCCGGGGTCGCGACGACCAGTTTCGCGCCGACCCGCAGCGGCATGAAGAAGCCCCACAGCGACACATCGAACGTCGTCGCGGTCTTCTGCAGATAGACATCGTCCTGGTTGAGCGGGTACTCCGCCAGCATCCACTCGATCTGATTGTTGATCGCCGCATGCGAGACCGCGACACCCTTGGGGCGACCGGTCGAACCCGAGGTGAAGATGACGTACGCGGGATGCTGCGGCAGCACCCTCCGCAGCAGCTCGTCCTTGCGGACCGGGGCACTGTCGAACCGTGCCAGTTCGGCGGTGTCGATGGTCACGGTCGCAACGCCGGCGGGCACGGCGGCCGCGTCGGTGGAAGTTGTCACGACACAGGCGGGTTGCGCGGTATCGAGGATGTGCGCGATCCGCTCGGCCGGATGATCCGGATCCAACGGCACATAAGCGCCACCAGCGGTCACGATCGCGTACATGCCGACAACAAGATCCAGCGAACGCCGAATCGCCAGCCCTACCAGCGACTCCGCACCGACACCCTGCGAAATCAACAGCCGGGCAAGCTGGTTCACCCGCTGATCGAACTCACGATAAGTGAGCTCAGTGCCCTCGTAAGCCAGCGCGACAGCATCCGGCGTCGTGGCCACCATCTGCCGATAACCGTCGAGCAGCAGATCCGGTGCCACCCGCTGCCGGGTGTCGTTCCACTCGAACAGAATTCGATCCCGCTCGACCAGCGACAGCAGGTCGGCATCGCCGAACGCGCGGTCGGGATCGGCGGTGACCGAACGGAGCAGCCTGCGCAGCCTGGCAGCGAAGCGCGCGATCGTCGCCTCGTCGAACAGGTCGGTGGCATAGGTGAACATGGCCGACAGACCCGCGTCGTCGCCCTCATGCGGGGTGACGGTCAGCTGCAGGTCGAATTTGGCTGCCGCACCGTCCAGGTCGAGGGCCGCCGCGGACAGCCCCGGTAGTTCCAACGCGGGCTTGTCCATGTTCTGGAAGAACAGCGCCACCTGGAACAGCGGATGGTGCGCCTGCGAACGGGCGGGATCGAGCACCTCGACGAGCCGCTCGAACGGCAGCTCGACGTGTGAGAACGCCGCGAGGTCAACCTTTTTGGCGGACTCGACCAGCTCACGGAACGACTTGCCCGGCGCGGTGTCGGTGCGCAGCACGAGCATGTTGACGAACATGCCGATCAGGCCGTCCAGCTCGGCCTCGCCGCGTCCCGCCACCGGGGTGCCGATGGCGATGTCGGCGGATCCCGACAGTCTGGCCAGCAGCGCCGCGAAGGCCGCGTGCCCCACCATGAACAGTGAGGCGCCCGTGTCCAGTGCGATCGCCTCGAGCTTCGCCCGGATCTGGGCGTCCCCCTCGAACGTGTAGCCCCCGCCGCGACCGGAAGCCAGCGCGGGGCGCGGTCGATCCGTCGGCAGCTCGAGCCGGCCGGGCAGCCCCGCCAGCGCGGTTCGCCAGTACTCGATCTGGGCGGCGGCCACCGACCGTGGATCGTTCTCGTCGCCGAGCATCGCGCGCTGCCACAGCGCGTAGTCGGCGTACTGCACCGGCAGCGGCGCCCAGTCGGGCGCGGTGCCCGCAGCGCGCGCGAAGTAAGCGACGGTCAGGTCTTGCACCATCGGCGCCATCGAGGTGCCGTCGGCGGCGATGTGGTGCACGACCACGGCGAGCACGTAATCGTCGCTGCCCACCTGGAACAGTGCCATGCGCAGCGGCACCTCGGCCGCCACGTCGAAACCGGCCAGCATGAACTCGGCCAGCGTGTTCGGCAGCGCCGACGCCGCGAGCTCGGTCACCACCAGCTCCGGAATCGCCTGCGCCGCAGGCAACACCACCTGGTAACCGGTGCCGTCCACCGCCGGGTAGACGGTGCGCAGGGTCTCGTGCCGCTCGACCAGGTCGGCGACCGCCGCCTGCAGGGCGGGCACGTCCAGCGCGCCGGTCAGCCGGATCGCGAACGGAATATTGTTCGCCGCCGAGGCGGTATCGAACTGGTTCAGGAACCACATCCGCTGCTGTGCCAGCGACAACGGAATGTGCTCGGGGCGCGGCATGCGCGTCAGGGCCTGCCGCCCGCCCGAGCCCGCGATCGGCTCGAGCCGGGCCGCCAGACCGGCGACCGTCGGTGCCTCGAAAACCGTCCGGGCCGGCACCCTGGCGCCGATCTGCGCGCCGAGCCTGGCCACCACCTTGGTGGCGATCAGCGAGTTGCCGCCGAGGGCGAAGAAGTCGTCGTCGGCGCCGATCGCGGTATCGGCGTCGAGCAGCTCCGCGAAGATATCCGCCACCAGCAGCTCCAGTTCGCCACTGGGCGCACGGAATTCCTTGGTCTGCAACTGCGGTGCCGGCAGCGCGCGCCGGTCCAGCTTGCCGACCGGGGTCAGCGGGATCTCGTCGAGCACCGTGATGCTGGTAGGCACCATGTGCGCGGGCAGCTTGCGTTCGGCGAGCGCAATCAGCTCGTCGGTAGCGACCGCCGCACCGGGGGCCGCGAGCACGTAGGAGGCCAGAATCGTGGCGCCACTGTCGAGCTGGTGGCCGATGGTGACCGCGAAGTCCACGCTGTCGTGTCCGGCAAGCACCGCATCGATCTCCCCGAGCTCGATGCGGAAACCACGCACCTGCACCTGGAAGTCGTTGCGGCCCGCGTACTCCAGCCTGCCGTCCGCAGTCCAGCGGACCAAGTCGCCGGAGCGGTACAGCCGAGAACCGGTGGGGTCGAACGGGTTCGCGATGAAACGCGTCGCGGTGAGCGCGGGGCGCTCGTGGTAACCGCGCGCCACCTGGGCGCCCGAAATGTACAGCTCGCCGACCACGCCGTCCGGTACCGGCGAAAGCCGCTCGTCCAGCACGTATTCGGTGACGCCACGGATCGGCCCGCCGATGGTCAGCGGCGCGTCCAGCTCCAGCGGCGCACCGATGTTCACCACGATGGTGGTCTCGGTCGGTCCGTAGATGTTGAACAGCGCGCGCATTCCGCCGGACACCGGAAGCAGCCAGCGCCGCACCAGATCCGGCGGCCACGCCTCGCCGCCGACCGCGACGACCCCGAGGTCGTCCAGGCCGGCGGGATCGATGGAGGCCAGCGCGGCGGGCGTGATGAACGCGTGGGTCACCCGCTCACGGCGCAGCAGCTCGGCCAGATCGTCGCCGCCGAACACCGTCGGCGCGACCACGACCATGGTCGCCGCGCCGCCGAGCGCGAGCAGCATCTCCAGCATCGACGCGTCGAACGACGGCGACGAGAAGTGCAGGGTTCGTGCGGTACCGGTGACGCCGTAGTGGGTGCGCTGCTCCTCGCAGAAACCGGCGATCCCGGCCTGGGTGGCCACGACGCCCTTCGGCGCGCCCGTCGAACCGGAGGTGTAGATCACCCAGGCCGGATGCTCGGCGCGCAGCTGACGCACCCGATCGGCGTTGGTGATCGGCTCGGTCGAGTGCTGTTCGAGCGCGTGCAGCGTCGAATCGCCGTCGATGGCAAGCCATTCGACCTGCCCGGGCAGCTGGGTCGCCGCCTGCCTGGTGGTCAGGCCGAAGACCGCGCCGGAGTCCTTCACCATATGTTCGACCCGGTCGGCCGGGTAGTTCGGGTCCACCGGCACGAAGCCGGCGCCGGACTTGGCCACCGCCCAGACCGCGAGCACGGACTCGATCGAACGCGGGATGCCGATCGCGACGAGGTCTTCCGGGCCGATGCCGCGGTCGATGAGCAGCCGCGCCAACCGGGTCGACCGCTCGTCGAGCTCGGCGTAGCTCACCTGCGCCAGTGTCGCGACGGCGTCGGCGTAGCGCAGGGCGATGCCGTCGGGGTTCGCTTCGACGGCCGTCGCCATCAGCTGCGGCAGCGTGATGACCCGGGGCCGCCGGGTCCGGGCCGGGCGGACACGAGCGGGACGCGTCATGCGTTCACCAGTGCCAGGGTCTTGCTTCCCCGTCGCCGAGCCGACCGCACGTCCCCCACTACACGAACCATGAAACTCTGCTCATCCTGCCTGTCGAACATGTTTACGCCACACTTGCAACGGCCGCCCTGATTCGGCAAACCGGTCCCGAGTGACCCTAGTCATGTTTTTAGGGGCTTGCACCCGGTACTTGACGGGTTTTACCCCGCACGCAGCAGATCGGACAGGGCGACCACCGTCGCCACCTGCGTCCATGCGCTGTCGACATCGGCGCCGTCGGCGAGCGCCACCGCCCGCAGATCCTCCAACGCCGTCGGATCGAGGGTACCGAGTCCCGCTCGGTCGGTCAGCAGGTGGCTGACCCACTCGTCGGCCAGCGCCTCGGTCAGGTCGGCGTCGGCCGGGACGAGCACCATGGAGGCCCCGCACGAGCCCGCGGCCACCACCTCGATCAACGCCAGCTCCGCCGAACCGCCGAACTGGAAGGTCCGCGATTCGAAGGTCAGCTCGGTGTCCGTACGCAACCGGTCTGCCGCACCGGCTACTTGGTCGTAGTCGAGCGTGCGCGCCCCGACGAAGGCCGGGTCGGTGCCGCGCAGCACCCGCGTGCGGTGCGCGTAGGTGACCGGCCGCGGCGATTCGGCCGCGATCTGGGCGGCCACCGCCGGATCGTCGAGCACGAGCCAATCGACCTCGCCGGCCACCGGCGCCGTGGCACTGGTGAGCCCGGTCTTCACGACCGGCCCCGCCGGAATCGGCGCGTCGAGCGAGGCCACCGGTACCACCGCGGCCCCGGCCTTGAGCACGGCCCAGGTCGCGACCACGGCATCGGCACCGCGGTCGAACCGCACGGCGACACCGTCACCCGGGCCGCAGCCACGGGCGGCGAGCACGCGCGCCAGGCGGGACGAGCGGGCATCGAGTTCCTGGTAGCTCACCGCGTCCTCGCCGAAGACCAGCGCGGGACCGTCGGGGTCGTCCTCGACCACGGCGGTCAGCGCCTGCGTCAGCGCGGTGCCGGTGGTGGCGGTGCCACCCTTGGCGGTGGACTCCTGCGCGGACTCCGCGGCGGACTGCACCCGCTCACGCTCTTGCGCGTCGAGCAGGTCGATATCGCCGACCCGCACCTGCGGATCGGCCACCACCGCGGTCAGCACCCGCTCCAGCCTGCGGCACAGCGCCTGCACCGTCGACTCGTCGAAAAGGTCTGTCGCGTAGGTGATCGCGGTGATCAGCTCGTCGGGCGCACCGTCGGGGCGGTGCCGCGGGTCGACGTTCACCTGCAGGTCGAACTTGGCCGCGATCTCGCCGCCGTCCAAGCCGGTGACGGTCAGGCCGGGCAGCTCCAGCGACGGCTGCTCGTTGTTCTGGAACGAGAGCACCACGCCGAACAGCGGGTTGTAGACCGAGGCGTGACCGGCGGCCACCACCTCGGCGACCCGCTCGAACGGGATGTCCGCGTTGGCGAAGGCGGCCAGGTCCGTCTCGCGGGCCCGGTCGACCAGTTCGGCGAACGTCACGCCGGGCTCGACGGCGGTGCGAAGCGTCAGCGTGTTGACGAACATGCCGACCAAGTCGTCCAGCGCGCGTTCGCCGCGGCCTGCGATCGGGGTGCCGATCGCGATGTCGCTGCTGTTCGACTGCCGGGCCAGCAGCACCGCCAGCGCGGCGTGCACGACCATGAACAGCGTCGAATTGTGTTCGCGCGCCAGCCGAACCAGTGCGGCGTGCACGTCGGGCGACACAGCGAAGCCGGTAGACGCACCGCGCATCGACGGGATGGCCGGGCGCGGGCGGTCCAGCGGCAGGTTCAGCTCGCCGGTCAGTCCGTCGAGCTGGCTGCGCCAGTAAGCCAACTGCCGTGCCGCGATGGAGTTCTCGTCGTCATCGGTGCCGATGACCGTGCGCTGCCAGCTGGCGAAGTCGGCGTACTGCACCTCGAGCGGCGACCAGCGCGGCGAATTACCGCCGATGCGAGCGAGATACGCGGTCACCAGGTCGCGCGCCAGCGGGGCCATGGAGGCGCCGTCGGCGGAGATGTGGTGCACGACCAAGGCGAGCAGGTGCTCGTCCTGGCCGACCGCGAGCAGCAGCGCGCGCACCGGAACCTGGTGCGTCACATCGAAACCGGTGGCCATCAACTCGGTGATACGGCCGAGCGGATCCGCGGTGGTGACCGTCTCCAGGCCGCCGGGCAGCGCCTCGCCGACCGAGAGGATCTCCTGGTAGGCCACCCCGGACGGGTCCGCGGGGTAGCGGGTGCGCAAGGTCTCGTGCCGCTCCAGCACGTCGGCGACGGCATTGCGCAGCGCGGGCACGTCCAGCACGCCGGACAACCGGATGGCCAAGGGGATGTTGTAGGCGGGCGAGTCCGGATCGAACTGGTTGAGCACCCACATCCGTTGCTGGGCAAGGGAGAGCGGCACCCGATCGGTGCGCGGTACCCGGGCCAGCGGCGGCCGAGCGCCGGCCGCCTTGCCCGCGCCGGGCACGACGCGGGCGGCCAGCGCCGCGACGGTGGGCGACTCGAACAGCTCCCGCACCACGAGGTTCGCGTCCAGTGCCTCGTTGATCCTGGCGACCACCCTGGTGGCGAGCAGCGAGTTGCCGCCGAGGCCGAAGAAGTCGTCGTCCAGGCCGATCTCGGCGGTACCGAGCAGTCCGGCGAACACCTCGGCGACCGCCTGCTCGACCGGCGAGCCGGGCGCGCGGAAGGTGGCCGTGCTGAGGAACTCCGGTGCGGGCAGGGCCTTTCGGTCCAGTTTGCCGTTCGGCGTCAGCGGCAGCACGTCCAGCACCACGAGCGCGTCCGGAACCATGTAGCCGGTGAGGAATTCGCCGACCTGACCGCGCAATTCGAGCGGATCGAGCTGAGAACCGGTGTCGGGCACCACATAACCGATGAGCCGGTCACCCGCGTTCTCGTCCGTGCGCACCAGCACCACCGCCTGGCTCACGCCAGGGCAGCGCACCAGCGCCGACTCGATCTCGCCCAGCTCGATGCGGAAGCCGCGCAACTGCACCTGCTGATCGCCGCGACCGGCGTATTCGAGCGTCGCCTGCCCGCCGAAGCCGACCCAGCGGCCGATGTCGCCGGTGCGATACATCCGGGATCCCGGCGCGCCGAACGGATTCGCGACGAACCTGGTCGCGGCCAGGCCGGGGCGGCCGAGGTAACCGCGGGACAGCTGCTGACCGGCGACGTAGATCTCGCCGGCCACGCCGACCGGCGACGGGTGCAGCCGATCCTCGAGCACGTAGGCGTCCAGGCCGGGCAGCGCACGGCCGATGACGCTGGCCGCGTTGTCCACCATCTGCTCGTCCAGCGACAGGTACGAGACGTGCACCGTGGTCTCGGTGATGCCGTACATGTTGACCAGCCAGGGCGCGTCCACCGCGTGCCGGTCGTACCAGCGCTGCAGCTGGCGCAGGTCCAGCGCTTCACCGCCGAACACCACGTAGCGCAGCGCGAACTTGGCCTGGTCGGCGGTCTGCGCGGCCCGGTCGGCCTCGGCCAGCTGATAGAACGCCGACGGCGTCTGGTTGAGCACGGTGACCTGCTCGCGAATCAGCAACTCGCGGAACAGTTCCGGGGACCGGGAGGTGAGGTAGTCGACCACCACGACGGTGCCGCCGTTGGCCAGCGCGCACCACAGCTCCCACACCGAGAAGTCGAAGGCGAACGAGTGGAACAGGGTCCACACGTCGGTCTCGTCGAACTCGAACATCGTCTGGGTGTTCGCGAACAGCTGCACCACATTGCGGTGCGCGACGCCGACACCCTTGGGCACGCCGGTGGAGCCGGAGGTGTAGATGACGTAGGCCAGGTTGTCCGGCCGCAGCGGCGCGGTCCGTTCGGCGGAGCGGATCCGGCCGTCGGCGAAGTCCGCCGTGTCCTCCAGCAGAATCACCGGAATGTCGCCCGCGGGAACGGATTCCAGTTCGCTCGCGGTGGTCAGGATGCAGGCCGGGGCCGCATCGGTGAGCATGAATTCCAGCCGCTGCGCGGGGTAGGTCGTATCGATCGGCAGGTACCCGGCACCGGCGGTGAGCACCGCGGGCAGCGCGACCGGCAGTTCCTCGGTACGCGGGACCGCAACGGCGACCAGCGATTCCGGGCCGACGCCCTGCGCGATCAGCGCCCGCGCCACCTTGTTGGCGCGGCGCTGCAACTCACCGAAGGTGAGCGTGGTGTCACCGAAACGGATCGCTCCGGCGTCCGGACGACTGCGGGCCTGGGCGCCGATCAGGTCCACCAGGGTCACCTCGGGCACCGCGGCACCCGGGCTGTTCCACTCGTGCAGCACCAGCTCGCGCTCGCCCGGGGCGAGCACGTCGATGTCGCCGATGGTCACGTCGGAGTCGTTCGCGACCGCGCGCAGGATCCGGCCGAAGCGATCGGCGAAGTCCTGCACGGTGGCCTCGTCGAACAGATCGGTGGCGTAGGTGAACGCCGCCGAGATGCCTTCGGCCGCACCGTGCCTGTCGATCCGTTCCACCAGCGCGAGTTGCAGGTCGAACTTCGCCAGCGGCATCGCGAGATCTACCGCCGACACCGAAAGGCCGGGCAGCTCCAGCTCGGTGCGCGCCAGGTTCTGGAAGGTCAGCATCACCTGGAACAGCGGGTGCCTGGCCGCGGAGCGCGCCGGATCCAGCAGCTCGACCAACCGCTCGAACGGCACATCGGCGTGGCCGAACGCCTCGACGTCGATCCGGCGCACCTCGCGCAGCAGGTCGTCGAATGTCGCGCCGGAGTCGATATCGGTGCGCAGCACCAGGGTGTTGACGAACATGCCGATCAGGTCGTCCAGCGCGGCCTCACCACGGCCGGCGACCGGGGTGCCGACGGCGATGTCGCGCGTGCCGGACAGGCGAGCCAGCAGCACCGCGAGGGCGGCATGCACGACCATGAACAGCGTCGAATTGTGGTTGTGCGCCAAGCGGCTCAGCGCGGCGTGCACCTCGGGGCCGACCTCGAAGCCCAGGGTGGCGCCGTGGTTGGAGGCCACCGCGGGCCGCGGCCGGTCCGCGGGCAGCTCCAATTGCTCGGGCAGCGCGGCCAATTGGGTGCGCCAGTACTCGATCTGCTTGGTGAGCACCGATTCCGGATCGTCCTCGGCGCCGAGAATCTCGCGCTGCCAGATCGCGTAGTCGGCGTACTGCACCTCGAGCGCGGGCCATTCCGGTGCGCCACCGCGCATCCGGTCCAGGTAGGCGGCCATCAGGTCACGGGTCAGCGGGCCCATCGAGAACCCGTCACCCGCGATGTGGTGCACCACGCAGACCAGCACGTGCTCGGTGTCGTTCAGCTCGAGCACTCGAACCCGCACGGGCGGTGCGACGGTCACGTCGAAGCCCTCGGTCACCACCGCGGCGACCCGTCCGGGCAGCTCGGCCTCGGTGGCCTGCTCGACCACGAATTCCGGTACTGCGCGCGGATCGCCGGTGGGCAGTACCCGCTGGTAGCCCTCGCCGTCGACCTCGGGGTACACCGTGCGAAGCACCTCGTGCCGCTCCGCGAGATCGCGCACGGCGGCACGCAGCGCGTCGAGGTTCAGGTGTCCGGACAACCGCACCGCGGCCGGAATGTTGTTGACGGCACTGGCCGGATCAAACCGATTCAGGAACCACATCCGCTGCTGCGCGTAGGACAGCGGCACCCTGGCCGGACGCGGCCGGGCGTGCAGAGCCTGTCCCGCAGCCGAACCCGCGTGCTGCTCGACCCGTTCGGCGAGCGCGGCCACGGTGGTCGCCTCGAACAGCAGCTGCACCGGCACCCGCACCTGCAACGCCGAGCCGATCCGGGCGGCGGCCTGCGCCGCCAGCAGCGAGTTGCCGCCGAGCTCGAAGAAGTCGTCGTCCACGCCGACGCGGCCCTCGTCCCCGGACATCAGCAGCGCCGCGAACACGTCGGCGACGATCTCCTCGACCGGCGTGGACGGCGCGCGGAAAGCCTTGGCGGCGAACACCGGAGCGGGCAGTGCCGCGCGGTCCAGCTTGCCGACCGGGGTCAGCGGGATCTCGTCGAGCACCATGATGGCGGCGGGAATCATGTACGCGGCCAAGGACTCCCCGAGGAACTCGGCGAGTTCGCCGGTGTCCACGGTGGTTCCGGGTCGCGGCAGCACGTAGGACACCAGCGCGGTCGCGCCGGACGGCAGCGTCTTGCCGAGCGTGGCCGCGTAGTCGATGTCCGGATGCGCGGTCAGCGCGTTGTCGATCTCGCCGAGTTCGATACGGAAACCACGGATCTTGACCTGGAAGTCGGAGCGGCCGAGATACTCGATCACGCCCCCGTCTTCGGATTCGGTGCGGCGCACCAGGTCTCCGGTGCGGTACAGCCGCGCACCGGGGGTATCGGTGTCGGCCCCGAACGGGCTGGCCACGAAACGCTCCGCGGTGAGCCCCGGCTTGCCGAGGTACCCCTGGGCGAGCGCAGGACCGGACAGGTACAGCTCGCCGACCACACCGGCGGGCACCGGCCGCAGCCGCGAATCCAGGACGAACGCACCGACTCCCGGAATCGCCGAGCCGATCGTGATGACGTCGTCGGGCAGCATCCGCGACGAACTCGTCGCGAGAATGGTGGCCTCGGTCGGCCCGTAGCCGTTGTAGAACTCGCGGTCGGCGGCCCAGCGGCCCACCAGTTCCGGGCCGAACTTGTCGCCGGCCACCACCACGACGCGCAGGTCGTCCAGGCCGGTCGGGTCGACCGACTCCAGGGCGCCGGGCGTGATCAGCATGTGCGTGACCCGTTCGCGGCGCAGCAGATCGGCGAGTTCGTAGCCGCCGAACACCGACGGCGGCGCGATCACCAGCGTCGCGCCGGTGGAGAAAGCGAGCAGCAACTCCAGCACCGACACATCGAAGTTCGGCGAGCACACGTGCAGCACGCGCGAATCCGCGGTCACCCCGTAGTGGTCGCGCTCGGCGGCCACCAGGCCGGCCAGGCCGGTGTGGGTGACCACGACGCCCTTGGGCCGCCCGGTCGAGCCGGAGGTGTAGATGACGTAGGCCGGGTGCCGCTCGTCCAGCGGACGCGCCCGGTCGGTGTAAGAGATCGGGTGCTCGGGCCGGGCGGCGATGCGCGCGGCCTGCACCGGATCGTCCAGCTCGATCCAGTACACGCCGGTGCCGAGCACCGGGCGGTGCGCCGAGGTGGTGAGCCCGACCACGGCGCCCGAGTCGGACAGGATGTGGTTGATGCGATCGGCCGGGTACGCCGGGTCGACCGGCACGTACGCCGCGCCGGTCTTCGCGATGGCCCAGACGGCGACCACGGACTGGAGGCTGCGGGCGATACCGATGGCGACCACGTCGCCCGGTCCGACACCGCGCTCGATCAGTTCCCTGGCCAGCCGCGAGGAAGCCGCGTCGAGCTGGGCGTAGGTGAGCTGGCGTTCGTCGTCGAGCTGGCCCGACGGGTTGAAACGAACGGCGACCTCATTGGCCTCGGATTCGACGGCGGCGGTCAGCAACTGCCCGAACAGCGGGCTGCCCGACCTGCGGCGACGGCTACCACGAGCGGAACGACGGGCAGTTTCCATTCGAGTGCATTCACCTCTCGCATCGAGCTAGGACCCGGCCCAACCCCTATATCAAGGGCGTATCGTCCGGGGCCAGCGCGGTCCGAGCAATCATATAAGGGACTGTTCGGTGTCCACGCAGTGCTGTCTTGGATTAATACGGCCCGCTGACAGCGGCCCGCCCCCTAGTTCCGCTCCTGTTCTCACGTCGTACATCCGCCGCTACCCCCATGGAAGCGGTGTCTTGCCAGATGCCAGGGTTTATATCGGTCTAGAGCCGGTCGCGTTGCAGGAGTACCCGGATCGGTGAACTAGTTCACAACCAACCACGCCGGGTTGCCTGCACCCCGGCCTGGAATCGGGTGCTCGCGCCGAGCCGCTCCAGCAGTCGCGCGGTCCGGCGGACCACAGTACGCCGCGACATACCGAGCCTGCGCGCGATGGTGTCGTCGGTGGCACCGAGACCCATCAGGGTCAAGATCGCGCGGTCACGTTCGTCCAGCGCCTCCGCCGTCGGGTTCACCGAGATCGGAGCGGCCAGTGACCACAGCACGTCGAAGGTTTTGATCAGCAGATCCAGCGCGGGTGAGCCGGTGATCCGCAATCCCATGGGGTCCGGGCGGCGTTCGTCGACGTGCAGCACCAGGCTAGCGCGTTCGTCGTCGCTGATAATCATTTTGAACGGCGGCTCGGGCAGCGTGCGCGCCTGTGCCCCACTGGCATTGGTGGACAGCGCGTGCCGCAGCCGTTCCGGATCCTGATAGATGGTGTCCTGGTAGAGCGTTTGGTAGCGGATGCCTTCGCCGAGCCGGCCGCGCTTGAGCAGGAACAACTGCCGCTCGCGCTCGACATCGCTCAGATACGGTCCGCGCTCGATCACCTTGACGCCGCTGCGCGCCGCGGTCTGCATCTCCTCGAAATCGGCGAGCATCTCCAGGCGTTCGAAGACCGGCACCACGGCGCCGTTGCTGCGCGGCGAGCGGCGCACCGAACGGAACGTCTCGCTGAGCCGCGCTGCGGCCGTGTGCATCTGGTTGATCTGCTGCTGTCTTCGCCGAGCCTCGGCCTCCGACAACGACTCCGGGGCGTGGGCGTCCCACACCGCGGGCGCGCCGTCGGGAGTGCTCACGCGCACGGCGGCGCGCAAGTCACACAGCACGTCCAATGAGGCCGCGGCCGCCTCCTCCGAAACGCCCAGATACTGCGCGATATCGGCGAGACTCGATCGCGGATGATGCACCAGCACGGCATAGGTCCGGCCGTGTGGTGATCCAGGCTCGAAGATGTCGCCCAGCTCGGTCACGGCCCGAGCCTATCGACCGACCGGTCCTTGTGGGGAGCCCTGCCCGCAGAGAGGCGGGGGAATCGGCGGAATATCAAGCCCGGCAGCGAAATCAGTGCGCCGAGGGGCCCCACTGCAGCGGCACACCCTTGGCCGCGAGGTACCGCATCGGGTCGATCTTGTTGCCGCCCTGGTCCCAGATCTCCAGGTGCAGGTGCGGACCGGTGGAGTTGCCCCGGTTGCCGACGGTGGCGATCACGTCGCCCGCGTTCACCCGCTGGCCCGCCCGGGCAAGCATCTCGTTCACGTGGCCGTAGACGGCGATGGTGCCGTCGTCCTGCTGCACGCGGACCCAGAGGCCGAAGCCGGACGCGGGGCCCGCCTCGATCACGGTGCCGTTGCTCACCGAGTGGATGGGGGCGCCGATCTGGTCGGCGAAGTCGAGGCCGTAGTGGAATTCGCCCCAGCGGCTACCGAATCCGGAGCTGACCTCGCCGGCGACCGGGCGCACCGCACCCGACGGCGCGGGCGCGACCTGCTGTTGCACACCCTTGAGGATCTGCTCGGCCTGGGCCAGCGGGCCCGCGATCTCCGGCGGCAGGTTCGGCAGGCCGAACGGGGCGGCCACCGGCGCGGCGACCTGGGTGGCGACCGGCGCCTCGGGGGCCGGAGCCTCCGGCGCGGGGGCCAGCTTGGTCTGGGCGACCGGCATGATGCCGGTGCCACGGAATGTCATGGGGGCGTCGGCCTCGTCGCCGTCGTGCGCACCGGGCAGCAACGGGCTGGCGACAGCCGGGGCGATCTGCGTGACGGTGCCGATCAAGGCGCCTGCGGCGACCGCGACACCAGCGGCGGCCTTCACCCGCTCGGTCGCGGTGGACTCGACGCGATGCCGCGTCGGCCGACCCGAAATCTCATCGCCGATAAGGCTCATGACGGTAATGGAACTGGGGCCTACCCGATGGTGCGACAAAGCTGCGTCCTTGCGTCCGAAGAACAGGTGGTTCAGCGGTGCCGGGCCTCTCGCGAATCAGGTTCGGTAACGATCCGATCAAGCTTGCGATGTAACGGTTTGGCATCCGTTGTGATGGGAACTCTACGCCAGCGTGACCATTCCGCAACCTTCTGCGCAAAGACGCAGGTAAACACCGGGTCGGTTGTCCAGTAAGCCACACTGGAGCCGTGATCATCGATGATTTGGCCGTCCCCATCGTGCTCGCGCCGATGGCAGGCGGACCCTCGACGCCCGAGTTGACCGTCGCCGTCACCGAAGCCGGTGGTTTCGCATTGCTGGCCGCCGGTTACCTCAGTGCGCACGACACCGCCGCCCGGATCACCACGACCCGCGCCGCGACCGACGCACCGTTCGGCGTCAATCTCTTCGTGCCGGGCCCCGCGACCCCCGCTGATCACTACGCCGGATACCTCGCCGAACTCGCGCGGGAGCATCCGGTCGGTGCGGCTGAGTACGACACCGACGACTGGGCCGCCAAGCTGGACCTGCTCGTCGCCGATCCGGTGGCGGTCGTCTCGTTCACCTTCGGCTGCCCGACTGCCGAGGAGATTGCCCGTCTCCATGCGGTCGGCTCGGAGAGCTGGGTGACGGTGACCTCGGCGGCCGAAGCACGGATCGCGGTCGAGCGGGGCGCCGACGTGCTCATCGCGCAGGGCGCGGAAGCCGGCGGGCACCGCGCCACCTTCGTCGACCGGCCTGAGGACGACGCCACCGATCCACTCAGCGTGCTCGCCCTGTTACAGATCCTGACCGCGACGACGGATCGACCGGTGATAGCCACCGGCGGCCTCGGCACCGGCGCGGGCATCGCGGCAGCACTCGCCGCGGGCGCGGCGGCCGTGCAACTCGGCACGGTGTTCCTGCGCTGCCCCGAAGCGGGCACCAATCCGGTGCACCGCGCCGCGCTGGCCACCGAAACCCCGACCATGCTCACCCGCGCCTTCACCGGCCGCCGGGCCCGTGGCCTGCGCAATCAATTCATGGTCGAGCACAGCGCGACCGCACCGGCCGCGTACCCGGAGATCCATTACGCCACCGCGGCTTTGCGGGCCGAAGCCCGGGCCGCGGGCGACCCGGACAACGTGAATCTCTGGGCGGGGCAAACCCATTCGCTGGCACCGGAGTTACCGGCCGGCGAACTGGTCCGCACGCTGGCGGCCGATACGAAATCCGCACTGAACGCAGCACTTTCGCGGCGAATCCAGGTTTGTTGACAACGACTTTCGATTAGAATCGAGACGCATCGCATCGGCCATCCACTCTGGAGGAGCGCTATGTCTCTCGATGTCCCCACCGCACTGCTCGAACGCGCCGAACGCGGCGAAGTCGACGACGCCGACTTCGTCGAGGTCGTCCGCACTTCGTTGCCCTACGCCTGGGAAGTGGTGAGTCGGGTGGCCGGCGAACTGCGTTCGGGCACCGCCGAATACGCCGACAACGTGGTTCCGCCGCCGGACGAGGTGGCCCGCGGGCAGCTGCTGCGCGCCATGGCCTCCGACGCGATCCGCGGCGGCCTGGAGCGGCACTTCGGCGTGAAACTCGCCTTCCAGAACTGCCACCGGGTGGCCGCTTTCCCGCTCGCCGCGGTCGGCGGCGAGACCTACAGCACGTTCATCGGCACCAGGGCCCAGCTGCTGAATCAGAACCCGGAACTGCGTAACTGCTGATCGTCGAACGCAACGGCCCGGCGCGGCAAGGGTTTCCGCCGCGCCGGGCCGATGCGTCGACCGGGTCCGATCAGGACAGTGTGGTGACCGTCAGGTCGCCGTCGGCGTACTGGGCGCGCAGGCGCTTCTTGTCGAACTTGCCGACGCTGGTCTTGGGCACCTCGGCGATGAACGTCCAGCGTTCCGGCAGTTGCCATTTCGCGAACTTATCGGCCAGGAAGTCACGCAGCTCGTCGGCCTTGGCCTCGGCGCCCTCGGCGAGCACGATCGCCACCAGCGGCCGCTCGTCCCACTTCTCGTCCGGCACGCCGATCACGGCCGCCTCGGCAACGGCGGGGTGACCCATCACCGCGTTCTCCAGGTCCACCGACGAAATCCATTCCCCGCCGGACTTGATCACATCCTTGGACCGGTCCACCAGGGTCAGGTAGCCGTCGCTGCTGATCTTGCCGACGTCACCGGTGCGCAGCCAGCCGTCGTTGAACTTGTCCGGGTCCACCTCGGCGCCGTCCGGCGAGTAATAGGAGCCGGTGATCCACGGACCACGAACCTCCAACTCACCCAGCGCTGCTCCGTCGTTCGGCAGCACGGCGCCGTCGTCGCCGACCAGCCTGGCCTGCACGCTCGCCGGGAATCGGCCCTGGGTGTAGCGGTACTCCCACTCGTCCTCGCCGGTCACGCCGGTCGGCGGATGCGCGACGCTGCCGAGCGGGGAGGTCTCGGTCATGCCCCACGCGTGCAGGATTCGCACGCCGTGCTTTTCCTGGAAGGTCCGCATCATCGACGGCGGCACCGCCGAGCCACCCACCACCGCGGTGCGCAGATGCGTGATGTCCTGCGGGTGCGCGGCCAGCCCGGCCAGCACGCCGCCCCAGATGGTCGGCACCGCGGCGGCGAAGGTCGGCTGCTGCGCCGCCATCATCTCCAGTAGCGGGCCCGGCTGCAGGAACCGGTCGGGCATCAGCACATTCGCGCCCGACATCAACGCCGCGTACGGGATGCCCCACGCGTTCGCGTGGAACAGCGGGACGATCGCGAGGATCGAGTCCCGGCCGGTGAAGGCCATGCCGCTCGGCGAGCACACCTGCATGGCGTGCAGCCAGTTCGAGCGGTGCGAATACACCACGCCCTTCGGGTCGCCGGTGGTGCCGGAGGTGTAACACATTGCCGCGGCGGACCGTTCGTCGATCACCGGGAAGTCGTAGGTGTCCGGCTGTGCGGCAAGGAGTTCGGTGTAGGCGTGCACCTGCACACCCTCGGGCGCGTCCAGCGTCGACGCGTCGCCGTTGACCACGATGACGTGGCGGACCGTCTTCAGGTTCGGCAAGTACTGGGCGAACATCGGCAGCAGGGTGCCGTCGACCAGCACCACCTTGTCCTCGGCGTGATTGGCCACGTAGACCAGCTGGTCGGGGAACAACCGGATATTGAGCGCGTGCAGCACCGCACCCATCGCGGGCGCCGCGATGTAGGCCACCATATGCTCGTTGTTGTTCCACATGAAGGTGCCGACCCGATCGCCGATGCCGATGCCCAGCTCGCGCAATGCGTTCGCCAGCCGGGCGGCGTCCGCGCCGAGTTCGCGATAGGTCATGGTGCGCACGCCTGTACCGGTCCAGGTGGACACGGTCGAATCGCCGACAAACGTCGATGCGTAGCGCAGCAACGTCGCCAGCGACAACGGCTCGTCCTGCATAGTGCTCAACATCGGAACTCCTTTTTCTTCAGTGACTTCCACTCAGAAAGCCAAGTCTGTTTCGGCGACCTTCGGTGTCTCCGAGGTGATCCCGTAGAGCAGTCCGACCCAGCGGATCAGTTCGGGATACAGGATCGGTTTCCCGCTGGTGAGCACGGCGCAGGAGAGCGCGCGCTCGGGGTCGGCCCAGGCCGCGTTGTTGGTGAAACCGAGATGGCCGAAGGCGCGGCGGGTGTCGGGGCCGAACAGGCTCACCACCCGGCCGCCCAGCATCGGGCCGTAGCCGAAGCCGAAGTTCATGCCGAGCGACAGGTCGGGCTCGATCCTGGACTGCGGAACGAGCGCGGCCGCAATGGTTTCCGGCCGCATCACCCGGACACCGTCGAGTTCGCCACCGCGCCGGAAGATCTCGTAGAAGCGCGACAGCTCGTTCGCGGTGCTGACCACGTTGGCCGCGGGCGCGATGATGCTGAGATAGGCGGGGTCGTTGCCGGTTTCGACGGCCTCGGCGAAGGACACGCCGAGCAGCCGCTCCATCGCCAGCGACAACGGTGGCAGCGGGGCGAGGCCGGTCCGGTAGTTCCGCGCGAGGGCAGAGAAATCTTCGGGTGCCACACCGTAATTGGTCCAACGGAACGACAGCGGGTCCAGGATCTCCTCGGCGAGCACGGTGCGGATGTCCTTGCCGGTGACCCGGTGCACCACTTCGCCGAGGATGAAACCGCCGGATAACGCGTGGTAGGACTGGAATCGGCCGGGTGCGATAGAGGGCCGCACCGCGCACAGATTTCGTACCAGCAGTGCACGTTCCGAGACGGCTTCGGCGGTGAGCGCTTCTCTCGGCAGGTTCGCCACCCCGGAGCGATGCGCGAGCACCTGCCCGACGGTGATGGATTCCTTGCCGTGGCAACCGTATTCGGGGATGTATCGGCAGATCGGTGCGTTCAGCTCGATCAGGCCACGGTCGACGAGCAGGTGCACGACGAACGCCGTGACGCCTTTCGAGGCCGAGTAGGTGACGAACGGGGTGCTCGGAGTGGCGGGCACCTTCGGTGTCTCCGGGTGATCGTCCGGGCCGTTGCCGTGCGCGTGGCCGAGCGCTCGGTCGAAGACGACAACTCCGTGTCGACGGATACACACTTGGATCGCCGGATGGACGCCGCTGCGATACACGACCTGCATCCGCCGCCAGATCCGCTCGGCGTAATCCGGCGGCAACCCGAGCTCGGTCGGTTCCGCCTCGGCACCGATGCTCGCGACGGACTCCATATCGTCCGGAATCCAGCTGCGATGGAGCAGGTCAGGCAGCTTTGAAAGGTTCCGGACGCGAGTCAGCATTGTTCACCCCACACTGACCATGAGCCACATCACATCGCGAATGCTACCCAACGGTAAGGCGGCTAGGGCGGGCCCGATCACAAATGTGCTCCGGAGAGTAGATCGACGGCGTCTGCCCTCAGTCATGGCAGGTCAGCCCGCGTGCGCCGGGTAGGCGTGCACGACGGCGGTGTTCAGCTTGGGCACGACGTGGGTGAGGGTGTGCTCGGCCTCGTGCGCGACGCGGTGCGCGTCGGCGAGCGTAATGGTCGATGCGACGTCCAATTCGACGTCGGCGTGCAGCCGATGCCCGATCCAGCGCATGCGCAGGCTGCGCACGCCTTGCACGCCCGGCTCGGCGGCGAGGGCCTGCTCGGCGGCGGTCACCAGGCTCGGTTCGACCGCGTCCATCAGACGGCGCAGCACGTCCCTGGCCGCGGTGCGCAGCACGGCGAGGATGGCAACGGTGATCAGCAGGCCGATGATCGGGTCGGCCAGCGGGAAACCGAGCGCGACACCCGCGGCGCCCAGCAGCACCGCCAGCGAGGTGAATCCGTCCGTGCGGGCATGCAGGCCGTCGGCGACCAGGGCGGCCGAGCCGATGCGCCGTCCGGTCCGGATGCGATACAGCGCGACCGTCTCGTTGCCGAGGAAACCGATCACGCCGGCCAGCGCGACCCAGCCGAGATGCTGGATCGGCACCGGCGCGATCATTCGGCGAACCGCCTCGTACCCGGCGATCAAGGCCGACAGCGCGATCATGGCGACCACGAACAGGCCCGCGAGATCCTCGGCGCGACCGAATCCGTAGGTGTAGCGCCGGGTCGCCGCGCGCCGCCCGAGGGCGAACGCGATCCACAGCGGCACCGCGGTCAGCGCGTCGGAGAAGTTGTGAATGGTGTCGGCAGCCAAGGCCACCGAGCCGGACGCCAGCACGACCAGCACCTGCAATACCGCGGTGACGCCGAGTACGGCCAGGCTGATCTGCACCGTCCGGATGCCGACGGCGCTGGCTTCCAGCGCGTCATCGACGCTGTCGGCCGCGTCGTGGCTGTGCGGTACGAAAATCTCGCGCAGGATGCCGCGCAACCCTTTCGGATGCGCATGGGTGTGCTCGCCGTGTTCGTGCACGTGCTCGTGCACTCCGTGACTTCGGTTGTGCGCGTGAGATTCCGGGTGCGCCTGCCGGTGCCCCAAACCTGAAGTGTGTCCGTCGTTTTCGTGATTGCCGCCACCGCGTCCGGGAGCGGGTTCATCCGTCGCACTGCCCACGTCACACTCCAAGACATGTTGTGCAGCAATATGTTTCGTGCAGCTCATTTCGCCGCCCGCCGTCCCGGTAGCGCACGAACGGCGGCGTCGTCGCGGTGATGCGGCGGCACTCCGGGACCGGCGTGCTCGGCGTTGTAGACCGCGTCCACCACCAACTGCCGGACGTGCTCGTTCTCCAGGCTGTAATAAATCGTGGTGCCGGAGCGTCGGGTGCTGACCAGCCGCGCCATCCGCAGTTTGGCCAGATGCTGGGAGACGGAGGGCGCGGGTTTGCCGACACTGCCCGCGAGGTCGTTCACCGAGAGTTCGCGGTCGACCAGCGCCCACAGCACCTGGACCCGGGTCGCATCGGCGAGCATCCGGAAGACCTCGACGACCAGACCTACCTGGTCGTCCGCCAGCGGGCGAGCTTCCTGGTTATCTGCATTCATACGCAGATAATAGAGCGGACGGATGGGCGCGGCTACCCCGAATCGCACGCGCCCGTCGCCCCTCGGACCGGAATGGCGGCGACACCCCCTGCGTGGCCGCCGACATGCCGGTCCGTCCCGATCGAACCACTCACATACTTAGTCGCTATGGCACTACTGCGCCAGGCGACCTGCCGAATATCATCCCGAATGAGACAAAACCAGCCGGTCGGCCAGTACTGGCTATCCCTTGGCGACCGCTCTGACCTGCGCGAATTCAGCGATGCGCCAGCAAAGTTCGAGCCATCGATATGCACTCACATCTGCACGTGCATCGCGGGCCGACCGGTCGGCTCGGTCCGTTCGCGCACCGGCCGCTCAGCCGCAGGCCTGCCGAGGGCCGCCGAGCCGGTGTGCCAGTAGGAAATTCATCAGCTCGCGTTGCAGGCCGAGACCGCGCTCGGACTGCATCAGCAGCCCGCCGCCGATGTGATCGGGCCCGATGGGCGTACGGAATTCGGCGAGAACACAACCGCCCGCGTCGTATCGCTCGATGGTCGTCGGCACCGGATCCGTGCTCGTCGTGACCGTGCTTGGCACCGCGAGCACCGCGAGATCGCTTGCGAGACGGTACACGCCGAGCCACTGCACCAGGTTCGTGCGCCCGATCGGATACAGGCTCGTCTGATCGAGCAAGTCCTGCAGGAAGAACCCGGGCACCGGCCTGGCCCGCTCCCCCATCGCCGCCACGATCGACGCGCCACTCAGGTCGGCACGGAACGTCTGCGGATCCAGTTGGTACGGACCGCCTGCCATCGGTGCGATGGCCGCGTACAGGTCCGGGTAGGTCGCGGCCAGCACGGTGGACATCGCGCCGCCCGCGGAGTATCCGCCCACGTAGACCCGCGACCGGTCCAGCCCGAACTCGCCGATCAACGCGGCGGTGAGGTCGGCGATGATCGACGACTCCCCTTGCCCGCGTGCTTGATTCGCCGGATCGAACCAGTTCCAGCAGTACCGGTCGTTGGCCGCTTCGGTCTGGATCGGGTAGGCGAGTACGAATCCGAGTTCGTCGGCGATCCTGGTCAGCGAGAATCCGGTGTCGGCGAGCTGGCGCCACGGGTCGGTGCAGCCGTGCAGGTAGATCATCAGTGGCTTGCCCGCCGGGTCGCCGGGCGGGACATGCAGGTAGTAGTCGCGGGTGCCCGCCGCATTGGCAAAGCCGCGCTCGACCACCGCCTGCGCCGATGACGGCGCGGACAGCAGGAATTGCATGCTCAGCGCCACCAGGGCGAGCACGACGACGAACCTGCCGCGACGAGTAGTACCGCGCACCATCGATTCCTTCCAGCGAGGGTCACGGTCGAATGTACCGGCCGCCGGATATAAACGGGCACAGTGGATTCCGCGCGTCCCGAACGAGCGCCGGCAACTCTGGCGCCACCTACCGCGCCAGCTACCCGATCGATGGGGACGACCTGGCGCCCCGGACGGCGGCGGACTCGCTAGCGTAGGGGCATGCCAGTGGATCGAATGCTGCCGACGTCCGAGGCTCGGGACCTGCTCGAGCTGACCCGCGATATCGCCGACAAGGTGCTCGAACCGCGGGTGGTCGAGTGCGAGAAGACCGGGACCTTTCCCGACGGTGTCTTCCCGGCCCTCGGCGCGGCCGGCCTGCTGAGCCTGCCGTATCCCGAGGAATTCGGCGGTGGCGCCCAGCCCTACGAGGTGTACCTGCAGGTGCTCGAGGAGCTCGCGGCGCGCTGGGCGGCGGTCGCGGTGGCGGTCAGCGTGCACAGCCTGTCCTGCCATCCGCTGTTCACCTTCGGCACCGAAGAGCAGCAGCAGAACTGGCTCGCGACCATGCTCTCCGGCGAAACCATCGGCGCGTACAGCCTTTCCGAGCCGCACGCCGGTTCCGACGCGGCCGCGCTGCGCTGCCGGGCGACGAAGGTCGACGGCGGATACCGGATCAACGGCGCGAAGGCTTGGATCACCAACGGTGGCCGCGCCGATTTCTACACGCTCTTCGCGCGGACCGGCGAAGGCTCCCGCGGCATTTCGTGTTTCCTGGTGCCGCGTGACACCGAGGGCCTGAGCTTCGGCAAGCCCGAGGAGAAGATGGGCCTGCGCGCCGTGCCGACCACCACCGCCGCCTACGACGACGCGTTCCTGCCCGTCGAGCGGCTGATCGGCGAAGAGGGACAAGGACTTTCGATCGCCTTCAGCGCCCTGGACTCCGGTCGGCTCGGCATCGCCGCCGTGGCAACGGGTTTGGCGCAGCGCGCGCTCGACGACGCGGTCGCCTACGCCAAGGAGCGAGAAGCCTTCGGCCGCCACATCATCGACCACCAGGGGCTCGGTTTCGTGCTGGCCGACATGGCCGCCGCCGTCGACTCGGCCCGTGCCACCTACCTCGACGCGGCCCGCCGGCGCGACGCCGGACTGCCCTACTCGCGCCAGGCGAGCGTCGCGAAACTCATCGCCACCGACGCCGCCATGAAGGTGACCACCGATGCCGTCCAGGTCTTCGGCGGGTACGGCTACACCCAGGACTTCCCGGTCGAGCGCTACATGCGCGAGGCCAAGGTGATGCAGATCTTCGAGGGCACCAATCAGATCCAACGCCTGGTCATCGCCCGCCAGCTCGCGGGCAACTGACCGCCGCACCCGTCGTCGGTATCGCACCGGCTGCGGGTCCGGGACCCCGAAAGCGTGCGGACTTTCGCGGCAGATATGGCCGAAAATGCCGATTCATTGACCGCGGATCTCTTCGGACCTGCGGGTTCGCACCTTAGGCTCGGATCATGACAACGCCGTCCATCATCATTATCGGAGCCGGGTTCGCGGGGCTCGGAGTGGCGCTCGAGCTGCGGCGGGCCGGGGTGGACACGTTCACCATCCTGGAGCGTGCCGCGGATCTGGGCGGGGTGTGGCGGGAGAACACCTACCCCGGTGCCGCGTGCGACGTGCCTTCGCCGCTGTACTCCTGGTCGTTCGAGCCCAAATCCGATTGGCCACGGCGGTTTTCGGAGCAGCGCGATATCCACGAGTACATGCGTGGTGTCGCAGGCAAGCACGACCTGGAGCGTTTCATCCGGTTCGGCACCGAGGTGACCGATGCCGAGTTCGACGAGCAGACCGGACGCTGGACCGTCACCACTGCGGACGGCGCCCAGCTCACCGCCGATATTTTGGTGCCCGCGGTCGGCCAGCTGTCCCGGCCCGCCATGCCGAACATTCCCGGCATCGACACCTTCGCAGGCCCCGCCTTCCACTCCGCCGAGTGGGATCACGACGTCGAACTGAGCGGCAAGCGGATCGCCTGCATCGGCACCGGAGCCAGTGCGATCCAATACATTCCACGCATCCAGCCCGAGGCCGCGCACCTCACGCTGTTCCAGCGCTCGGCGGCCTGGGTGCTGCCCAAGTTCGACACCGAATACAGCACCACGCATAAGGCGGTGTTCAAATATCTGCCGCCGACCCGGCTCGCCGAACGGTTCGCCATCTGGTCCCTGTTCGAGGTGCTCGCGCTGGCCTTGACCGATATTCCGGCGATGAAGACGCCGGTGATCGCGCTGGCCGACCGGCACCGGGCCAAGCAAGTACCCGACGCCGACCTGCGCGCCAAGCTGACGCCCGATTACGCGGCGGGCTGCAAGCGTGGCCTGTTCTCCAACGAGTACTTCCCGGCGCTGGCCCAGCCGAATGTCACCGTGGAGACCACCGCCATCGAGGCGATCACGCCCACCGGCATCCGGACCGCCGACGGCGTCGAGCACGAGGTCGACGTGATCGTCTACGGCACCGGGTTCAAGGGCACCGAGTTCCTCGCGCCGATGAACATCTACGGCATCGGCGGTCGCAAACTGACCGACGTCTGGGGTGCCGAAGGCGCGCGGGCCTTCCTCGGACTGTCCGTGCCGAACTTCCCGAATCTGTTCATGATGTACGGCCCGAACACCAATGTGGGCTCCGGCTCGATCATCTACATGCTGGAATCGCAGGCGCGCTACATCCGTCAGGTGGTGCAGTACCTCACCGACCGGCCCGGCCGCTACCTCGCCGCCCGCGCGAACGCCGAACAGCAGTGGGACGACTGGCTGCAGCGGCGGCTGAAAGATACGCCGTGGAACTTCTGTTCCAGCTGGTACCGCAACGCGGCGGGCCGGATCACCAACAACTGGCCGGGCGCCACCGTGCTCTACCGTTGGAAGACAAAGACTTTCGATGTGGCCGACTTCGACGAAGCGCAGGCAGACGCGCGCCACCGTTTTTCAGCCAGGTCTCAGCAAGCGCCCAGTAAACTGGACACCAGTTCGGATCCCGGCAACGGAAGAGGTGCGCGGTGTTGTGGCTACTGATCGTCGTGGTGATCGTGGCGATGGGCGCCTTCGTCCTCGTGCTGGCCCGGCAGAGCAAGCAGCGCACGGCCGACGCGCTCGCTGACGCGCTGGCCGACGCCCGCCAGGTCAACGAGCGGCTCGGCGGTCAGATCTACAACCTCAGCGGCAGTAACGAGGCGGCGAAGCAGGCGTTGGTCGACGCGTCCGAACGGCATCTCGCCGCCGGGTCACAGCTGGATCAGGCGCGCACGCCCACGCAGGCGCGGTTGGCGAAGCACACCGCGCTCGAAGGTTTGTACTACATCCGGGCCGCGCGCAGTGCGATGGGCATGGATCCCGGGCCCGAGGTGCCCGTTCTCGATGGGCAGGATGCTGCGGGCAAGGTCACTGAGCAGCGGGTAATCGAGCATGAGGGGCGGGAGATCGCGGCCTCGCCGAATCCCTCGTCGGCGACACCGAATTACTACCCGGGTGGGCGGGTGGCTGGGCGGCCGGTGCCCGCGGGTTGGTACTCCGAGCCGTGGTGGAAGCCCGCGTTGGTCGGCGGGGCCTGGGGGATCGGGTCGGCGCTGCTGTTCTCCTCGCTGTTCTCCGGGATGGCCGGGGTCGGGTACGACGCGCAAGGGTTCGAGAGTGGGTACGGCGACGGGTATCAGGACGGGTTGGCCGCCGGAGACAGTGGGTTCGAGGCGGGTGGCGACAGCGGCGCGGTCGACTCCGGTGGGTACGAGTCCGGCGGTGACACAGGCGGATTCGATGGGGGTTGGGACAGCGGCGGGTTCGATAGCAGTGGTGGGTTCGATGGTGGTGGTGGGTTCGACGGTGGGAGCTTCTGAGACCCGTTGGCGAACTGACGGCAAATTCGCTGCGCGAGCGAGTAGTACGGCTAGCCCCACCCTCGTTCGACCTGCCTCCCCGGTTGCCACCGCGCCGAGCCATGGTGAACGGTGGACGAATGACCATGCAGCGCAAGCGAACCGCAGCCCTCGCCGCCGCACTGGTGGCCGTCGGCACGATCACGGGCTGCTCCGCGGACATACCGTCCGCCGCTGACTTTCCGTCCGGCTTCTGGCAGGTCGACGACTACGGCAGCGTGCTTTCCGTGCACGCCGACGCGCTCGAGTCCTACCAGCTGACCGCGCTCAGCTGCCTGAAGGACGACACCGCAGTACGTTCCGGAAGTCAGGGCCGTTACGTCACCGAAGGCAAGGACGTGCTCACCCTGCGTCCCGGCGACAGCCCTGACCGGGCCACGCTGCACATCGACGGATCGCCCGGAGACCGCACGCTACGCCGTCTCTCCGCCTTACCGCTGTCGTGCACCAGCTCGGTCGTGCCCGCCGCCTTCGATGTCTTCTGGCAGACCTTTCAGGAGCACTACCCTTTCTTCGCGGCGAAAGGCGTTGACTGGCAGCAGGTTCGAGAGAAGTTCCGCGAGCGCGCCACCCGGGCCGAGCAGCGCGGCGATGATGACGCGCTCTTCTCGGCGCTGCGGGACATGGTCGCGCCACTGCACGACGCACACGTGGTCGTGTCGGCAGGCGACGGGAGGTTCTTCGGCACGGTCCGGCCGGGAACGACCATCCCCAGTCCGCAACTCGACCAACAGGTCAAGGAGTACGTCCAGCGCCGCGATCTCCAGCAGCATCCACTGACCGAATACGCCAACGGCCGCATCGGCTACGCCGACCTACCCGGCCAGAACTACGGCTACCTGCGGCTCTCCGCGTTCAGCGGCTACACCACCGAACGGACCTTCGCCGCCGACAGCGCCGAACTCGACCGCGCCCTGGACGCGATCTTCACCGAGGACCGACGCATCCGGCTCCAAGGACTCATCCTGGACCTGCGGATCAACGGCGGCGGCTCGGACAGCCTCGGCCTGCAACTGGCCGCCCGGCTCACCGACCGCCCGTACTTCGCCTACGCCAAGAAGACCCGCACCATCGGACCCCAGCCGCAGCGCGTCGAACCCGCGCACGGGGCGTACGCAGGCCCCGTCGCGATCCTGACCGGCGGCTCCACGGTCAGCGCCGGCGAGACCTTCACTCAGGCGATGCTCGAACGCCCCTCGCGCACAACACGAATCGGGCAACCGACGCAGGGCGTGTTCTCCGATGTCATGCAGCGCAAGCTGCCCGGCGCCGGCCACGAGCACTGGTGGTTCGGCGTGCCGAACGAGCAATTCCTGACCTCCGACGACCGCACCTTCGATGGCACCGGCGTCCCACCCGAACTGACCGAGCCGGTCTTCACCGAAGAAGAGTTCGCCCTGAACCGTGACTCCGCCTTCGATCGCGCGGTCAGCTGGCTGACCAGCGGCTCTTGACGGTTCGAGCAAACTGTCTGAGACTGTTGACGTCGGGAATCCGAATCGACTGGCGGCAACTGGTCGAGCGAGCATCGGGAGAGCTCATGACGCTGACCACCGCCGACATCCCAGTCGAGGACTTCCGGACGCGATCCCTGCGCTGGGCCAAGGAATGCTACGAGTGGTCCAGAGTCCCGTTCCTGCCCTCGGGCGAGCGAGTCGGCCGAGTCTACGACGTAGTCGGCCCGCGAAACCTGTTCGGCGAGGACTCCCTGTTCATCAATCTCGGCTACTGGCGCGACAACCCGGCCACCCTCGACGAGGCGAGCCGCGACCTGGCGCGCCTGGTCGCCCGCGAGGCCGAACTCGGCCCCGGCGACATCCAGCTCGACGTCGGCTTCGGCTACGGCGACCAGGACTTCCTCTGGGCCCAGGAATTCGAGCCCGAGCAGATCATCGGTGTCAACATCGCCGTCGAACAGATCGAGATCGCCACCAGACGCGCCGCCGAACTCGGCCTGGCCCACCGCATCCGCTACCAGTACGGCTCAGCAATCGACCTCCCCTGCCCAGACCAGTCCTGCACCAAGGTGACCGCCCTTGAGTCAGCCTTCCACTTCCCCTCGTACCCAAAGTTTTTCGCCGAGGCCCACCGCGTCCTCCGCCCCGGCGGCAAACTCGTCACCGCCGACATAGTCCCCCGCACAACCCCCACCACCCGNCCCCCATCAACTCGACTCGTGTCACTGATAGACAACAACATGAGACCTCCACCTTACTTTTCTGTGGCAGCCGCAGATGCGTAGAAGAGACAGCCGAAATCCTGCGCCGGCGCCAACAGATGAACCTGACCGACCACCCCAGCCCCCTACCCAAAACCGACATCTTCGACCTCCACCACTACCGCCGCGCCCTGACCGCCGCAGGCTTCAGCAACGCCACCACCTACTCCATCCGCCGCCACGTCTACACCCACCT
The DNA here is from genome assembly GCF_900269665.1 of Nocardia suismassiliense. Taxonomy (GTDB): domain Bacteria; phylum Actinomycetota; class Actinomycetes; order Mycobacteriales; family Mycobacteriaceae; genus Nocardia; species Nocardia suismassiliense. The sequence continues at coordinate 1,249,782 of NZ_LT985361.1, read as the reverse complement.
CGCCGCCTACCTCACCAAACGCCTCCGCGACCCCGACATGCGCCGCGTAAACCCAGCCCTCCGCCTAGCCTTCAGCCACCCCGCCCTAACCCTCTGGGGCCCCTGGGCCGACTACATCATCGCCGTCGGCACCAAGTCCCCCTGAATCCGTTTCGGTCCTAGCCGCATCCACCCGGTAGACTCCCCGACGTCCCGGTGCAAACCGCGCCAGCCCTCGTAGCTCAGGGGATAGAGCACCGCTCTCCTAAAGCGGGTGTCGCAGGTTCGAATCCTGCCGAGGGCACAAGCTCCACGGGGCCCGACTACCGCACCCGGTTGGGTATGCAGCAGCGAAACCAGTAGGTGCGCTGTCCAGCTTCCCGGCCACGTTGGTCAGTCTTGTCACTCACTCCGTATACGCGCCCAGGCATCTCGAACCACGGACAGCGCGCCGGTCGTGCCATGTTGCCGTCTTCCCTGCAACGAAAGCCGGCAATGTGGGCACGAGAAGTTCGGCTGGTGGCACGTCGCTGTATCGCTGCTCGAGGTCGCGGAGTTCAGTTGGCCATGCCGGTCTGCCACGTGCTGACAGCAGCTGGATCTTGACGGAGACGCCGGATGCGGCGCGAAGGTGGGCGGATCCGGTATCCGGGATATCCGTCAATGACGGTGCCCATTCCAACCGACCGTAGCTTCGTGCGACCGATCGCGGCAAAGCGGCGTCGAGTTCGGATACCAGTGACGATCGGTTGTCCAGCGCGACCAGATCGATGTCTTCGCTGAGCCTGCCGCTCGTCAGATGTGTACGGGCAAGAGCAGTTCCACCGATAAATGTGAGTTGTTCGCCGAATCCTCGGCTGATCGCGGCCAGCAGGTGGGAGATCAGATGGTCGCGTTCGATCTGCTCTGGGGAACTCCGAATTGAGCTGCGACCCTGTCATGTTCATCGATGCTCATGCCCCACCCAACTTTCCGCACGTCGTAGCGCCGCAACCCGCCGCTGGTCTGTTGCGAGCTGTGCAAGTCTCGCCAAATCACTCCGGTGATAAAGCGTCTCGATCGCCGGACGAACCTCGATCTCGGCATTGCCCAGTTCCGGACGCCGGGCAAGATCGAGCACTGTCTGCTCCGGCGTCGTGACCAGCACCTGGCCCAGCGGTGTTTCGACACGCTCCGCGTCCAGCGCTTCGGTATCCCGGCGGACGAACCGGACTTGCGCCGCACGATCAGTCAGCGCGATCGACCGGTGCTGACCCGGAACCGCGACAACCGCGGTCGCCAGCGCACGAGGTACGGCTCCCAGCACGCGGGCTGCGCTGATTCCCATGACAATGGTGCGATCCGGCCCGTAAATCGATGAGGCAATACCTGCGGCGGCTGGCTCGAGTTCGGGCAGCCAGGTCCGACCGACATAGTCCAGCGGGACGATGATGTAGTAGCCATGAGCAACGCGGTGCAACACGCCCCGATCGACGAGCCGCGCGACCTCGGGCCGCGGTTGGGCGTAGATGCCAGCCAAGTCCTGCGGCCGCAGGGTTCGCAGCGGTGCCCGCCAGAGCTCACTGGGCAGGACGATGCCGCGATGTTCAGCCACCAGCGCCACCTCCCTAAGAGTATGCAAATAGTTGGCTATAACCCAACTAACTGCATACTACTGGATTGGTGGCAGTTGCTCATCGGCATGGTTGCCTGCCCACGTAAGCACTTACGCTGCGGCCCGCTAGGACGAAATGATTTTTGATGACCAGCTGCACAGCAAGAAGAGGCTGGCCTACGACGACTGATGGAAGCGCCCCACCGGGGGCATCGCGAAGGGGCGATCTGTTCGTATCCGATCGAACTGTCGTCAGTCGCCTTCCTTCTCTTCGTTTCTGTCCTCGGATATCGGTTCCGCGGCGCGCCCGAGGCGTATGGACGATTCCGGGTGCGTCGCTCTGTACCGGGCTATTACGCCGTCGATTTCTGCTTGCTGGCGGGGCCGTTCGGTTTCCGCCCTCAGTTCCTCGGCGATGCGCGTCATGGTCTCGACGTCGGCGCGGCGGGCTTCTCTGAGAATCGCTTCGACCTTGGCAAACTCCGCCGATTCGAGTTGGCCGCGCCACGGCAGCCAAGACAATCCGTTCATTGTCGTGCTCCCGGCCGTCGTAGCTTCCCGGACTTCTCCAGCGCCGCCAAGGCCGCTTGCTTTTGCCTGCACTGCACGGAATCGCTGTGCAAGTGGATTTGCGAGAGCTGGTGCGCCTGTTCGGCGGTGAGCGGTCCAGGGTCGAAACCGCAGTGGTCGTAGTACGGGTAGGCGTTCGGATCGTCGGAGCCGTTCTCGAAACGGACAGCCGTCCGCACGGTGTCGAAATCGACGTTCATCCAGCCACAGCCATCGGTAAGTCCGGCCGGATGAAGCCGGACGGAATCGCGAATTCCGGGTGCGGGTTCAAGCTCAGCCGGTACATGACACGGTCGCCGGTGAAGGCCGTCCGGCCGTGCAGCCAGCGATGGTTGTGCAACACGTAGCCTTCGCCGGGCTCGAGGCCGAATAGGATCGTGTGCCGCTTGATCGCTGCGGCGAGCACGGGCAGGTAGCGCATGATGTCCGGCGAGTACTTGACCAGCCCATCGGTGCGATACCGAATCCGTATCCGTCCACCCTGAGCAGGCTCGAAGATCGAGCCGAGATGACCGCTTGCGCCGCCGAAAAGGGCTATGCGGGAGCGGCTTAGAGCATCCAGGACGTCAGGGTCGCAGGCCGCCAAATCGGCGTAGACGGCGCGCCCGTCTACTGCGGTGCAGTAGCCGCCCGTCACGCTCTTCTGCTCACAAACCACCAGGAGAAGGGCAGGCGGTTCCGTGACGCCCGAGCGGTCCGTATGTGGGGGAAGAGGCCCGGTGCCGAACCCCTCGAAACCAACCTTCGACGCGAGGGGACCGCGATCTCGAAGGGTCGTCACTCCATCCTTGTCGCTGTCACGGTGGGCGATGATGCACCCCAATGAGGCACCCAGTGTCACGAATTGCGTTCGGGTGCTGATTCTTTCGATGGGGGCGAAGCCGTCGGCGGCGAGCTTGGCCGCGACCGCTGCTGCCCAATCCTGCTGCAAGTCAACCAACATGGGATAACGGTGCGCTGGCGTTGCTGGTGCGTCCACTGACAGATCGTCAACCACTAACCAGCGGTCTGTCCGCCATCTCCGGTGTTAGCGTCACGGTATGACTGCATCCGATTACGTACCGCACAGGTATTCGGTTTCGATCAAGGGTGTTGTAGTCCGCGACGGCCGCGTGCTGCTGCTGAAAAACGAACGCGACGAATGGGAGCTGCCGGGCGGGCGGGTCGAGCCGGATGAAACTCCCGAAGAGTGTGTAGCCCGCGAGATCAGCGAGGAAACGCAGTGGCCGGTGACCACGGGGCCGATTCTGGACTCATGGATCTACTACATCAATCAGGTCGAGCGCCACGTATTCATCGTGACCTACGGCTGCTACCCGGACACCGACACCGAACCTGTTTTGTCCCATGAACATAAAGAGGTCGGGTTGTTCCGTGAGGACGAAATCGCGGGACTGAACATGCCCGACGGATACAAGCGTTCGATCATGACATGGTTTTCCCAGCTTCGGGCATCGGAGAACGTCTAGGAGATATCCGTGAACGGCGGCAGGTGTCAGGCATGCGGCGTCAGCGTCACTCGCTACGCAAGTGATTATGTGTGTCCAACCTGCGCCGCGAACAACTCAGGAGGCAGCGCGGTCGTTCGTGCCTCCCCTATCGTGTCGGCCATCTGGCTGTGGGCTGCTCCGGACGCGGCGGCAGCGATAGCAAATCGCGACCTGCCAACGATCCTGCGGGCGTATCGCCGCATCAACGGTCTGAACCAAATCGCGATGGCCGATCTCCTCGGCTACGACAAGTCGTACGTGTCGATGATCGAAACCGGCCGCCGGACCATCACGGACGTGGCCTCACGTCGCCACATCGCAGCACGTCTCGGCTTGCCCACGCACATACTTGGTGTCACCGACATCGATGATGCGGAGTTCCACGCGATGCTTCAGTTCGGCGATAGCACGGTCCGTCTTGCTGAGATCGCCCGACAGGCCGGGCACGCAGTCGAAGCCGTCAATGAACTCTGGCCCCTCGTCGCCCGTCTGGAAGCTCGGGCGGCCGAAGGGAATATGGAGCGGGACAGTCTCATTCTGCTCGCCCAAGCACGGGTGGCGCTCGGCGTCTCCCTCGGCACGGTCCTTCCCGAGGAACGCCTGTCATCCGCAGCCCGGTGGACTGGTCAGGCAGTGAAAATCGCTGCCCAACTCGGTGATTCGACGTTCTATGCGCATACGCTCCGCATGCACGGCAATGAGTTGCGTAAGGCGGACCATGTCGGCGCGGCCGTGGCACGGCTGACGCAGTCGCTCGCGCTCGCGACCACGCCAGCAGATCAAGGCACTTCGCTGGCATTCCTGTGCCGCGCCGCTGGTGAACTCGGCGACTGCGAACGATTCGACCGCGCCTTGTTCGAATATCGCAGCCTGCTGGAACGAAATACGGGCAGCGGCCTACTATTCCAGCCGTTCACGCTGCGCGAGATCGAGCTCCGTGGCTTGCTGGGGACCGGTCGCGTGGTCGAAGCCGGTCGACTCGTCAACATCACCGTTGGAACGCCTTCTGCCCCGCAGTGGCACATAATCGAACGAGTGACTACGGGTGAGGTACTGTCAGCAATCGGCGAAAGCCACAGTGCTGTAGGAGCTTTCACCGAGGCGATCGCGGCCGCCGAGCAACATCGCCTGCCACATCAGATCCAGCGGACCATCCGGGCGTCGATCAAATCCGGCATGGTGGATCTGGCCGACGAAGCACGTGCGGCACTCGGGCGAACTCGCTCGCTGTTGGCGACACAGCACGGCCCGTGACCGCGCCGTACAACCACACATCCAAACCGGGGACCTTGTTGCGGGCCATCGAGCTACCGTCCCTCGACAGTGACCCGACGGAACTTGGGCACCACAACGGTTTCGTAGCCGCACTCCGACAGCGCACGAATGGCGGTTTCCATGTTGACCGCGCCTCCTCGTTCCAACCGCGACACAGTCATCCTGGTGACGCCGAGCCGCTCGGCAAGATCTGCTTGGTTCAGGCCTCGCTGCTCCCGAGCTCGGCGAACTGCCTGGCCGAACTCGCCCGAGGTGACAGCTCTAGCAAAATCCATATATCGATCATGACCCACGTACACCGAAGTGATCCATATAACGATCAATCACGCCGAGGGGCCTTGAAGATCGATATATGAATCATCACCTTCGGCTTGGTGTTTGTTATCGCGCCGCCAACTTGCTTCGAGGTGGCGGTGTTTTCCACGAATCGGTCGGTGGGGTCAGCGGGTCAACAGGGTGCGGATGGCTTGGGTGACGGTGGCGGGGGATTCTTCGGCCATGAAGTGGCCGGAGGTGACGGTGGTGTGGGTGAGGTTGGGGGCCCAGGGTTTCCAGAGGGCGGGGGCGTCGAAGCCTAGGGCGGCGCCCCAGTCTTGTTGGAGGACGGTTACCGGCATGCGGAGGTGGTTGCCGGTGGTGCGGTCGGTGCGGTCGTGGTCTAGGTCGATGGTGGCGGAGGCTCGGTAGTCGGCGACGATGCTGGGGATGGCGGCGGCGGAGGCGGTGAGGTAGGCGGCGCGGATTTCGGGTGGGATGGCGGCGGGGTCGTGGGTCCAGGTGTCCAGGAAGTAGGAGAAGAAGAGGTCGGGGGTGGCGGCGATCATTTTCTCGGGGAGGCCGGGGGGTTGGGCCATGAGGTAGAGGTGGAAGCCGACGGCGGCGGTTACGCCGTGCATGACGTCCCACATGTCGAGGGTGGGGAGGACGTCGAGTGAGGCTAGGTGGGTGATGGTGTCGGGGTGGTCGAGGCCGGCGCGGATGGCGACGAGGGCGCCGCGGTCGTGGCCGGCGAGGGCGAAGCGATCGTGGCCGAGGGTGCGGGCGACGGTGACTATGTCGGCGGCCATGGTGCGCTTCGAGTAGGTGGTGCCGTCGGAGTCGGCGGGCTTGTCGCTGTCGCCGTAACCGCGCAGGTCAGGGCAGATGACGGTGTGGTCGGCGGCGAGGTCGGCGGCGACGTGGCGCCACATCAGGTGGGTTTGCGGGAAACCGTGCAGCAGCACGATGGGGCTGCCCGAGCCGCCTACCGCGACATTGAGTTCGACCTGGTCGGCGACGGCGATCCGCTGGTAGTCGAATCCGGTAATCTTCGGTGCCATGAGGTGTCCTTCCGATGTTCGTTGGTGACGTTGGACAGTCTTTTCTCGCGCACTCAGCAACTGGTCAGCAGCGACTGAGTACGGCGTCGGCGGGCGCGTGGCGCAGCTGAACTTCGGTGTTCTCGGCCCGATCGGCGCCGAGCGCGCCGGGACGCCACTGCCGCTGAAGGGGCCGAAGCATCGCGCGGTGCTCGCACGGTTGCTCGTCGCGCGGGGACGCATGGTCACGGTGGATCAGTTGATCGACGACCTGTGGGAACGGCCGCCGAGCGGTGCGGTCGGCGCGATCCAGACGTTCGTCGCCGAGCTGCGACGGGTGCTGGAACCTGACCGCGCACCACGTACACCGGCACAGGTGCTGGTGACCGTCACGCCGGGATACGCGTTGCGCACCGAGCCGGATGCGGTCGATGCGGACCGATTCGAGACCGCCGTCGCGCGGACAACGGAACTGCTTGCCGCGAAACACTTCGAGCGTGCATTGACGATGGCCGACGTGGCGGCCGCATTGTGGCGCGGACCTGCCTATGCGGAATTCGCCGAACAGGGTTGGGCGCGTGCCGAAGTCGACCGGCTCGACGGGCTGCGCCTGCTGGCCGTCGAACATCGTGCCACCGCGCTGATCGAGCTCGCGCGGCCCGCCGAAGCCGAATCGGCGCTGAATGCGTTGCTCGCCGAACATCCTTTGCGCGAACACGCTTGGCAGCTGCTCGCTGTCGCGCTCTATCGCTCCGGTAGGCAGAGTGACGCGCTTGCCGCCTTGCGCCGCATCCGTCACCTGCTGCGAACCGAGTTGGGCACCGACCCCGGTCCGGAACTCCAGCGGGTGGAGGCGGACATCCTGGCGCACGCGCCGCATCTGCTTTCCTCGGCCGTACCCGCCGGAACATCCTCGCCCGGCAAGGATTTCGTCGGTCGTCGGCAGGAGTTCGCCGCCATCCAACACGTTGCGAACGAAGTTGCCCGGCACGGCCGCACCCGGTTGGTGCTGCTGGCGGGTGAAGCGGGAGCCGGTAAAAGCGCTCTCGCCGAAGAGGTTTCGTCCGTATTGACCGCCGATGGCTGGATCGTCGCGCGCGGCGAGAGTCCGGCCGACCTCGGCGTTCCACCCGGCTGGGCCTGGGCCAGGATCCTCGCGGCACTGACCTCCGCAGGGGCAGCACACGAGCGTCCTCCAGCGAATAGCGACGAACGACCGAACAACGAAGCCGCACCCACAGATCCGGTCGAGGCGCGCTTCCTGTTCCACCGTGCCGCAGCCGACTATCTCGCGTCGGTGGCGCAACGCGCACCGGCCCTGCTGGTCTTCGACGACATACACAACGCCGGTTCGGAAACCCTGGACCTGCTCTCCGTGCTCGTAACCGGCGGTATCACTGCCCCGGTACTGATACTGGCGACGTACCGCAGCACCGACATCACCACCGAACTCACCGCCGCACTGGCCAAAATGGCTCCCGCAGAGCCGGTTCGCGTGTATCTCAGCGGCCTGCCCGAAAACGACACCGTCGCCCTGGTGCGCGCGATCGCCGGACCGGATATCGCCGAGCGCGACGGCCACCGAATTCACCGGCGCGGCAACGGTAATCCGTTCTTCGTTCGCGAGCTGGCCCGGCTGCTCCGCGACGAGGGGTCCGACGCACTCGACACCATCCCGGCGGGCGTCCGCGAGGTCATCCGGCATCGTTTGGCGATGCTGCCGCAGTCCGCGCAGACCCTCGTCCAGCAGGCGGCGGTACTCGGCGAGGAAGTCGACCGCGAGATCCTCATCGAGCTCGCGGGCGACACGGCCCGCGCCCTCGACGACCTCGAGATTTCGCTGACAGCAGGGCTGTTCACCGAATCGCCGGACGAATCACTGCGATTCACCCACGCACTGGTGCGCGACACCGTGTACCGCGACATCAGCGGTCCGCGCCGGGCCGGCTGGCATGGCGAGATCGGCGAGCTACTCGAAAAGGTCGGCATCGCAGATGTTTCCGTCTTGGCACATCATTTCGTCCGCGCGAACAGCCGGGCCACTGCGGCGAGCGCAGGCCGTTACGCCGGTGCCGCGGCGGTCGCGGCGGAACGCGGCTTCGCACTCGCCGAGGCAGTGCGGCAATGGCGCGCAGCCCTCGAAGCCTTCGACCGGATGCCCCGGCCCGATCCGGCCGCGCGACTCGACACGATCACCGGACTCGCTCGGACGCTCGCGGTCACCGGCAACCTGGCCGAGGCGAGGCACTACCGCGGGCTGGCCATCACACAGGCCGGACAGTGGGCCGATCCGGTACAGGCCGCGCGAGTGATCAGCGCTTTCGATGTCCCTGCCATCTGGACCACCAACGACGACCCCGCCCTCGCGCGCGACATCGTCACCGCCGCCGAGCGCGTCCTCGCGATCCTGCCCGCCGGACAGCGTGAGCTGCGCGCCAGGCTGTGCACGACGGTTGCCCTCGAACTGCGCGGCGCAGACGACGACCGCGGTCTACGTGCCGCCGAAGAAGCCGAGGCGATCGCCAGGGAGCTCAACGATCCCGCCCTGCTGGCATTCGCCCTCAACGGCCGTTTCATGCATACCTTCCAGCGCACCGGCCTGAGTGCGGAACGCGCTCGCCTCAGCGACGAACTCACCGCTGTCGCACGACGGTATCGGCTGGTCACCTTCGAAGTGCTCGGCAACTTGATCAGCATCCAATCAACCTGCGCTACAGCCGATCTCGAATCAGCAGACGTACACGCGGCCGCGGCCGACCAGCTGGCCACCGAATACGAGCTACCGATGGTCGGCGTCTTCACCCACTGGTACGCCGCGCTCCGGACCGCACTCACCAGCAGCTACCACGCTGCCGAGACCGCTTACCGCACCGCCGCCAGGAAGCTCACCGGCAGCGGCATGCCCGGCGTCGAACAGGGCCTCCTCCCCCTCGCACTGCTGTGCCTGCGGCTCCAGCACCGGCTGCCGCCCGGTGACGACGCAACGGCCTGGGGGCCGTACGAACCATGGGTACGCCCGATCATCTTGTTGCACAAAGGACTTCGCACCGAAGCCGCCGCCGCCTTACAAGAAGTCCCCGACTCTCCACGCGACCTGCTGCTGGAACTACGCACCTGCCTCGTCGCCCGCGCCGCCCACGCCCTCGGCGACACATCGACCATGCAGCGCTGCTACGACCAACTCCGCCCGGCCGCAACCGAACTCGCCGGCGCGGGCAGCGGCCTGATCACCCTCGAACCGGTCGCTTACTACCTGGCCGAACTGGCCACCGCCCTCGGCAACCCGGAAGCCGCCGCAACGCACCAGCAGCAAGCCCGCACCCTCGCCCGCCGAACCCACTCGACCCATCTCATCGACGCCGTCACCGCGCCGCTGAGCCCGAGGTGAGCACGTCGTCACTTGCTCGACGCACGACCATACGACTTACTTCGACGACCGAGAACCGCAGGAGCCCAACCTTGCTCGACTGATGCCGACGACTCACGGAGTGAGCAGAAGATCCTGCTCGACAGGCGGTTTCCCGGAATGCCAAGGCACCACCTGACCAAAGCGAACCAGCTCTCCATACAGCGCTGGATCAACGCCCGGAGTCAACGCCAGATCGAGCACCGCGCGGGCCGCCTCGGCCGGAGTCTGCGCATGACTGAAATCGCTGAACCACGGCCGCGATGTCGCGGTATCGACCATGCCGGGGCACACCGCGGCGACCAAAGTGCCACTGGCCAAGTCACTATCGCGACGCTCAGCGGCCACCGCGCGCACAGCGGCAACCTGAGCCACCTTCGATGGCACGTTCAGCCAACGCGGCCAACCGACCTCCTGCGCGGTCTTCGAATGTATTGCGCTGCGCCACGATTCAACGGCCTCCTCGACCTGATCGAGAGTGGCACCGTCGAACAGTGGACGCAGTCGCTCAGGCAAGTGCCCCAGCGCACCCAATGTGCTTGCCACCACGAGCAATCGCCCACCGGGCCGCAGGATCGGGCCGAAGCTACGCAGGACGGCATGCGTCGCGGTGTTGGAGACATCGATGAATTCATCGGCCATCGCCGACTGGGACCGATCGGGGGTGAGCCGAGTGATGGCGTTGGAGAACACGAGGTCCACTCCGCCGTAGCTGTCCCACAGCTCCGTGGCGAAGTCAGCGATGCCCGCAGTTTCGGCGACATCGAGCACCCGTCCCTGCACCTGGCTCCGAGTGCCGGAAGCCGCCGCAACCTCGGCCGCGGCATCCGCGACTCGCTGCGCATTGCGTCCGGTCAGCAACACCAGATCAGCCGGGTCCAGCCGGGCCGCCAGCCCTTCGGCCAGCGCCCGCCCCAAACCTTGATTCGCCCCGGTCACCAGGGCAATACGTGCCACATTCATGACTCCAAACTAGGAACGCCGCAACCATGAGTCCAACGAAAGTCAGGCACACCTGGTATGCGTAAAACTCATGGACTTCACCGACGTCTCGCTGACCGCGCTACGCGTCTTCCGCGCCGTCGCCGAGCAGGGCACCTTCACCGCGGCAGCGGGCTCACTCGGTTACACCCAGTCCGCGGTCTCCCGGCAGATCGCGTCGGTCGAGCGGATGGCGGGCACGGAACTGCTCGAGCGTCGCCGTGACGGCGTAAAACTTACGGCGGCAGGCCATCTCGTGTTGCGTCGAGCCACCAGAGTGCTGGAGCAGATCGACGCGACCGCCCGCGAACTGTCCGGGCTGCCCGCCCAGACGGCGACGGTGCGGGTGGGCTGGTTCCCCAGCGCGGGCGCCGCTCTGCTACCGAAAACGATTGCGGCACTGCGCCGAACCCATCCTGGCATCACCGTACGGAGCCGGGAGGGCAGCACACCGGCACTGGTCCGCGCCTTACGTGCAGGCAGCGTGGACCTCGCCCTCCTCGGCTCCGAGCCACCCTTCCGGCCGCCGGACACCGAGTCGCCCGCGCTCATCCTGCAAACCCTCACCGAGCGCAGCCTGTGCGTGGCCGTACCCGCCACGCACGCACTCGCGCGCAGCGATTACATCGACGTCGCCGACTTGCACGGCCAGCAGTGGATCGCCGGACCGAACACCACCGACGACCGGCTGATGGGCGTCTGGCCCGGACTGGACGAGCGTCCCGAGATCACCCACACCGCGCGCGACTGGCTGGCCAAGCTGCAATTGGTCGCCGCGGGTTGCGGACTCACCACCCTCCCCGCCATTCTCGCTCCCGCCGCACCGCCCGGCGTGCGCATCCTGCCGGTCCGCGGCGGCCCACAGGAACAGCGGCGTTTATTGCTGGCACACCTTCCGTCCCCGCTCAGCGACGCGGCGACCCGCACCGCCGAAGCACTGCGAGCCGCCGCGATCGAGCTGGACCTACCCCGCTGACCACCGACAGCGACTCCACCCCACGGTGCACGACGACCCGACTCAGCGCGGAGTACCTTGGATTTGCTTGCAGTTTGCTTCCGCCCGCCGCAGTACCTGCATAACCGTCCTGAGCTGCTGTTCACCTGGTCGTCGGCCCAGCACAAGGAGAAGTCTTCGATGCGTGTTATTCGTGGTTGGAAGAGTGCGGTGGCCCTGGCCACCGCCTCGGCAAGCGTCCTGCTCGGTCTCCAGGCCGCTCCGGCCGCCGCGGAAACTCCGGGGACGCTGATCTCGTCGACCCCGCAGGCCGACGGCTGGCGGCCGATGCCGAACGGCTCGGTCATCACGTACTGGATGGCCGGGTCCGACGGCACGCCGCAGCAAGCCAGCGGGGCGCTGTTCCTGCCGACGGGCACGCCGCCGCCGAACGGCTGGCCGGTCATCGCGTTCGACCACGGGACGACGGGCCTCGGCCGCGGGTGCGGTGGCGAATCCGATCCGAGCACGGCACCACACTCGCATTGGCATACCGAGGAAGACGACATCATGCTGCGCCTGATCGACCAAGGCTTCGCGGTGGTGGCTCCCGACTATCTCGGGCTCGGCCTGTTCGACACCGGCCCGCACCCATACCTGGAGCTGCGGACCGAGGCGACCGCCACCATCGATCTGCTGCGCGCCGCCCGCTCCGCGCACCCCGAACTGTCGCGCACCTGGGCCGCGCTGGGCCCCTCGCAGGGCGGCCAGGCCGCACTGGGCACCGGACACCTCCAGGCGAGTTACGCCCCGGACCTCGACTACCGCGGCACCATCGCGATCGACCCGGAGTCCGATGTCGAAAAGGCGCTGCCCATAGCGGGTCCCGCTATTCCGACGGTGCCGGGAACGTCGGAGACACTGGGCTTCTTGACGAGCATTTTCGCCGGCTTCCGAGCCGCGCGCCCCGACATCGACTTCGATCAGTACCTGAGTCCGGCGGGGCGCACGCTGCTCGATGAGATCGGCACCATGTGCAAGCCGGAGATCGAGGCGCGGGTGGACGGTGTCGGCATCGGCGAGCTGCTGTCGAAGCCGTTGTCCGACAGCCGGGTCCGGGCCGCTTACGAGTCCTACCTGACGGTGCCGACCAGCGGCTACGACGCCCCGATCCTGTTGCTGCTCAACGTCACCGATACCACGGTCCCGTCGCCGCTGCACGCGGCACTGGCCGCTCAGTTCGCCGCCAACGGGGTGGACTTCCAGACCGTCACGGGCACCGGGACGCACACCCAGCTCAACCCCCAAATGTGGTCCGCCATCGACGCTTTCCTGACTCGCGTCAGGTAACAGACCCTGGCGAGAATCCGTTGCAACCTGACGATCGAGCTACTTCTCGCGGACCGGCGCTGCACTTAGCGTCGTAATCACCGACGAGAAGGAGACTTTCGATGCTCGCACAGTTCGTACTGTTCGACGGATTCGATCCGCTGGACGTGATCGCACCCTACGAGGTGCTCGGCGCGGGCGGCACGGCCACCGGTGGATCGCTCGAGGTCGAACTGGTCGCTGCGGAGGGCGCGCGGGAGGTACCCAGCGGCGTAGCTCCGGTGTCGTTGCGGGCCACCGGGCGGCTGGATCCGGAACGTGCGGACCTGGTTGTCGTGCCCGGCGGAATGGGTCGAATGCCTACGGACGCGGAGGACCACCGGGACGACAGCGTGCTGGCCGTCCTCGTCCGAGCCCTCGGCACCGAACTGCCTGGCCTGCTGAAGGATGCCATGGACCGGCCGGGACTCACCGTCGCGAGCGTCTGTGGCGGCTCGCTGTTGCTCGGGTTCGCCGGGTTGCTCACCGGCCGGCCGGCGACCACGCATCCGCTGGGCATGACGGCGTTGGCGCGCACGGGGGCGCAGGTGGTGGACGCCCGCGTCATCGATGACGGTGACCTGATCTGCGGTGCGGGCGTCACCTCGGGTCTGGACGTCGGCCTCTACCTGCTGGAACGCGAACTCGGTCCGCAGGTCGCGCACGCCGTGGAGCAGCTGATCGCCTACGAACGTCGCGGAACCGTCTGGCGCAATACAGGTTCCGTGCCCGTCGCCGCCTGATCGGCTGCCCGGTAAACCGCAACTCATCATTCGCGTGCCACGCCACCCACCCCGACGAACCGCCCGCCTGGTGCGTTGCTCAGCGGGCGACCACGCGGATGGTCTTCAATTCCGAATCCGCGGGATCAGGGACATTCATGCCCGCATCGATGCCGGAGCGCAGGTATTCGATCACGGCGTCATCGATCAGTTCACCGGGCAGGATCACCGGTATGCCCGGCGGGTACGGAGTGACCTGCTCGGCCGCGATCCGGCCCGCCGACTCCGCGAAGGGAATCGTGTCGATAGGGCCGAAGAACGCGTCCCTGGGCAGCATGACGGTATCCAGCTGCAATTCGTCGGGCGATGGCAGCCGGATCTCCGGGGCCGTCTGCCCGTCATGCTGGTCTCGCCATGCGCTGAGCGCCTCGACCAGCCCGTCGATCGTCGCCTTGTCGTCGGCGAACGACAATGTCGCCTGGATACGGCGGTGGTCGCACAGCCCCATATCGATGCGCCGGTGCTCCCGCAGCCAGTCCGCGATCTGGTAACCGCTTGCGCCGGTGGCGGATACGTCCATCAACACCTGCATGCGATCCAGATCGTGCGAGGCCTCGGCACCGAGCAGCGCCTCCTCCATCACCTCGATGTCCGGTATCGCGGCGAGTTCGGTCCTGGCCCGATCGGCGAGTTTCAGTGCGTTGCCGAGCAATTCGTGTCCCTGCTCGACCATTTGCCTGCGCCATCCGTCGATGGCCGAGTACAGCAGCACATTCGGGCTCGTTGTCATCAACAGGTCGGCGCACGAGCTGAGATGCTTGGAGTCGATGAGGTCGCCTTGATGATGGAAGACCGAGCCCTGCTCGAAACCCGCACCCATCTTGTGCACGCTGACCACACACACGTCCGCACCGACATCCATCGCCCAGGTCGGCAGATCGGGGTGGAACGGTAGATGCGCGCCCCACGCTTCGTCGACGATCAGCGGCTTGCCACGCTCGTGACACACCTCGGCGATCCCCGCGAGATCCGCACAGGTGCCGTACGGGCTGGGGCTCACGATCAGCGCACCCGCCGCGTCGGGGTGTTTCTCCCACTCCTCGCGTACTTGTTCGGGTGACGGCGGATGTGAGAAGTGCCGCTCGGCGTCCCACCGCGGCGTTATCCAATGCGGTTGGACGCCGGAGAAAATCAGTCCCGCGATGATCGATTTGTGGCTGTCCCGGGCGACGAGCAAGCCGTCTTTACTGCCACCGGCGACCGACATCATCGCTGCTTTTACCGAAAGTGAGCTGCCGCAGGTGGAGAAGAAGGCCGTCTCGGCGCCGACCGCGTCGGCCATCAACTTCTCAGCATCCTGCAGATAGCCGTTGCGGGATAGCCGATCGTCCAGTCCGGGACCGGCCAGCACGTCGGAGCGGAACGCGTCCGCGCCGAGCGCGTCGAGAACGCGCTGGTCAGTGCCTCGCCCCTGCCGGTGCCCCGGCGGAGTGAAGCCGTAACGGCCGAGTCGGTGGTACTCGGCCAGTGCGTCTACAAGCGGTGCCTTCGAGTGATCCACGATGGTCGAGTACCCACGGGCCGGTGCAGCACACTCCGGGCTACGCCCCCGTTTTTCGGTAACCACGAAAGGATGGTCTCGCCGGATCGGCCGCGACGGACGACGATATGAGTGTGGCCGGACAATTTGTTCCCGTCCCGGGGTGGTTCGCCTGGGAAAACCAGGATTGCGGCGTCGCGGTCGCGGATATCGACGGCGACGGAAACACCGATGTCGTGGTGTTCATGGTGGACAACCCGGAGGGCCAGAACGCGGGTTTCTACCGGGTGGGCTCCCGGTTCGCGACCGACGGCTCGGTGCCCGCTTGGGGACCGTGGCTGGAGGTGCCGGAGTGGTTCGGCTGGGAAAACCAGGGCGCCGGGATCGCCCTCGCCGACCTCTCCGGCAACGGCCGGCTGGACCTGGTCATTTTCCTGGTCGATAATCCGCCGGGCCAGAATCAGGGCTACTACCGGATCGGCCGCGACCTGGCCGCCGACGGCACGGTGACCGGCGGCTGGACGCCGTGGTTGCCGGTGCCCGACTGGTACGGCTGGGAAAACCAGGGCGCGGGCCTCGCTGTCGCGGATCTGGACGGTGACGGCCGGCCCGAGCTGATCGTGTTCGCGGTGGACAATCCGGTCGAGGGCAATGTCGGGGTGTACACCATCGGCTGGGGGCTGGACGGCTCCGGTCACGCGGTCGACGGCTGGAGCACGTGGTCCACGGTGCCCGACTGGGGATTCACCGAAAACCAAGGTGCCGCAACGGCTTTACTCACCAGTCCGGGTGCGCCGCCGGAGCTGGTCGTCTTCACCATCGACGCGCTGCCCGGCCAGAACGCGGGCTACCTGCGGGTGGTCGAGCTGGAGACCGACCTGATGCACGCCGCGCATATGGGCGTGTGGCGGATCCTGGATTTCGGCACCGAGATCAATCCGGTGCACGCCGCGCTGCTGCACACCGGCGATGTGTTGTTCTTCGCCGGCTCGGGCAACGACCCCGATCGCCACCACGCACACGACTTCCGCACGCGCGTATGGCATTACCCGAATCCCGGGCTGGACTCGGTGGATACGCCGATCGACCTGTTCTGCGTCGGCCAGGCCATGCTGCCGGACGGCCGGCTGCTCGCCGCGGGCGGCACCGAACGCTACGACCCATTCTACGGCCTGCCCGACGCGCTGCTCTTCGACCCCGCCGCGCTGTCCTGGAACCGCATGCCGGACATGGCTTTCGGCCGCTGGTATCCCTCGCTCGTCACCATGCCGGACGGCAACGTGGTCTCGGTGTCGGGACTCGGCGCCGACAACTTCCTCTCGGTGGTGCCCGAACTCTTCGACACCGCGACCCAGACCTGGTCGCAGCTGCCGGTGCCCGGCCCCATCCCGATGTACGGCCACCTGGTGCTGCTCGCCGACGGCCGCCTGTTCTACACCGGCGGCCAGTACGGCGGCAACAACGGTATGCGGCCGTCGATCTGGGATCCGGCGACCGGCGCGACCACCGAGGTGCCCGGCCTCGCCGATCCGGGCTCACGCAACCAATCCGCCAGCGTGCTGCTGCCACCCGCGCAACAGCAGCGCGTAATGATCCTCGGCGGTGGCGGATTCGATATGCACAGTCCCGCACCAGCTTTGGCCGACACCAGGATCGTCGATTGCTCCGGGCCGGCACCCGTCTACCAGCCGGGCCCGCCGATGGACCATGCCCGCATGCATCTGAGCGCGGTCATCCTGCCGGACCGGACCGTGCTGGCCACGGGCGGCTCGGGCATGGAGGAGATGGCGCACGCCGCGCCGCCGCATGCCGAGATCTTCGACCCGGCCACCGGCCGTTGGATGCACACCGCGAAGTGCCGCGTCCCCCGGCTCTACCACTCCGTCGCCCTGCTCACCCCGGACGGCAAGGTGATCACCGCAGGCTCAAATCCGGCCCGCAAGACCGAGGAGCTGCGGATCGAAATGTATTGGCCGCCCTACCTTTTCCAGGGTGACCAGCCCGATCTCCAGCTCGGCGCCGAATCCGCGGCGTACGGTGCGACCATCACCGCGACCAGCGCGGCGACGCTGCGGGAGATCAACCTCGTCCGCCCCTGCGCGTGCACCCACTCCTGCGACAACGAACAACGCCTCGTCGACCTCGAATTCACCAGTACCGCACCGGATTCGGTGACCATCACGTTGCCGGACAACCCCGCGCTGGCGCCGCCGGGTTGGTATCTGATCTTCGCCGTCGACACCGGCGGCGTGCCGTCGCTCGGCCGCTGGTTACGCCTCGGCTGACCCGCGGCCAACCGTTCCAGGGACACGCCGACCGGGCCGCCCGCTGTGAGGTGGCCCAGTGGTGGCGGTGTTTGCGGCGAGTGGCGCCGCGGTCGTCGTAAGGTACGGGCATGGTGCCCATCGAGAAGTCCGAGTTGGTGCAGTCGATCGTCGAGTCGTATCTGCTGGACGGGGCCAGGCAGTACAGCCGCACCGACGTCGCCGATCAGGCAGGCACCACCACGGCGCTGACCAAACGACTGTGGACCGCCCTCGGCTTCCCGGCCGGGCTGGACGACGACGCCGTCGACTACACCGACGCCGACATCGCGGCCCTGCGCAACTTCCGCGACCTGAACGTGCTGGCCTCGGCCGACTCCCGGCAGCAGGCGGCGACCGCGCGCACGCTCGGTCAGGGCATGGCGCGGCTCGCGGAGTGGCAGGTCGACCTGGTGCTCGCCGAGATCGGCGAGCGCATCGCCGCGGCCGACCCCGGCGCCGACCCCGAGGAAACGGTGCGCACCGCCACCGAGGGCACCATCGCGACCCTCGAACAGCTCAATACCTACGCCTGGCGCCGCCACCTGGCCGCCGCTCTGTCGCGGTCGCTCGATCCGGGCACCTCCGCCGGGGACACGGTGCGCGAGCTGGCGGTCGGCTTCGCGGATATGGTCGGTTACACGCGACTGACCAGGCACCTGCACCCCGACGAGCTCTCGCTGCTGCTCGAGTCCTTCGAGTCCACCACGACCGCCGCGATCACCGAGAACGGCGGCTGGGTGGTCAAGAACGTCGGCGACGAGGTGATGTTCGCCGCGAACAGCGCGGCCAACGCGGCGCGCATCGCGCTGGCCATCCAGGAGTCCACCATGATGGTCGGCGGCACGCCGGAACTGCGCGTCGCGGTGGCTTATGGCGCGGTGCTCCAGCGGTTCGGCGATCTGTACGGCTCGGTCGTGAACATCGCGTCCCGGCTCACCGGCGTCGCCCGGCCCGGCACGGTACTCATCGATGACGAGGCCGCCGCGGCGCTGGACGGCGAGCCGGAATTCCTGATCAAGAACCTGCGCAGCGTCCGCGTCCGCGGCTTCAATCGGCTGCGCCCGCACATCCTGCGGCGCAACGAGAAGAACCACTGAGCACCGCTTCGAGCACGGCGCCGACCGCGACCTAAGCTCGTCCCAGTGGAAATGGACTGGTCCGAGCTGCGCGCGCGATTCCTCGTCGAAGAAGACGCGGCGATCCTGGCCTTGCACAAGCCCGCGGGCATCTCCGTCACCGGCGAGCGGCACGACACCGACCTGGTCCAGATGGCCGCCGCGGCGGGCGAAACGCTCTATCCGGTGCACCGCATCGACAAGGTGACCTCCGGACTGGTGCTGCTGGCCAAGGAACTCGCCGCGCACGGCCAGTTGACCCGGCAGTTCAACAAGCAGACCGCCGAAAAGGCCTACCTCGCCATCGTGACGCCGGGCGAGCTGCCCGACACCGGGACGATCGACCTGCCGCTGAGCGTCGGACGCAAGAACCGGGTCCGCATCGCGGCGCCGCGGGAGAGCATTCGCCGCGACGCGGACCGCTGGTTCGTCGCCGACGCCGATCTGCTCGATACCAAGAACTATCCATCCCGCACCGAGTTCGCCACGGTGCTCCGCCGCGACGACCACGCGGTGCTGGCACTGCGCCCGATCACCGGGCGCCGCCACCAGATTCGGGTGCAGCTGGCCTGGATCGGCCACCCCATCGTCGGCGACCCGCTGTTCGACAAGTCGGGTGCACACGAGCGGACCTACCTGCATTCGTGGCGGCTCGGCCTGACGGCGGACTGGCGTACCCCGCCGGAACTGAAACTGGAGGCGACACCAGGCACGGACTTCTGGCGTCCGATCCAGGCCGAGCCGAACGAAACCACCGACCTGCTGAACCGCGCAGGCGAGTTGCTGCGCGGCGATTAGCTCAGTGCGGCCATTCCGGTGACCGACCGAGCATCGCGACGATCCGGTCCAGCCGGTCCGCACTCGACGACGGCACCACCGGGCCGAATGCGGCACCGGGCGCCAGCCGGATCTCGCCGCCGGGAACCGCCTCGGCCACCGGGAACGCGGCATCGATCAGTTCATCGTCGAAATCCACCGGCAACCCCAAAGTCTTTGCCACATCCCAGGAATGCACGACATAGTCGATGAAGTGGAAGCTCACCATCTGAGCTCCGGAGAACTCGAAGTCGGTACTGAACTCGACCAGCGGAACCTTCCGGTCGAGCACGCCGGGTTCGGCGAACGCCGCGATGACGTGCTCGGCGGCGGCGCGATAACTCGCCACCGGATCCGCACCGAGCGGACGTAGCTTCCACTGGACCGGGTCGCCGTCGCCACGGGACGCCGCGGCGAATCCGTAGTGCTGGGCGATCATGTGCGTCAACAGGCCGTGCAGCGTCCAATCGGCGCACGGCGTCGGCTTGCTCAGGTCGGCACTGGTCAGTTGCTCGACCAGGCCGATGCTCGTCCGCACCGCCCGCTCGTTCAACGCGATGAGATCGACCTCGCTCATCAGCGCGTCGAGGGTGCGCAGTTCTGCGCTGGTATCCGAATCGGTCGCCATCTATGGCTGCTCTCTACTAGATCCAAATAATAAGTACGCGCCTATCGTATGCTCATGCTTATCATCTGCCAAGCAGTATTTTCTTCCCATGCCGCAAGCTCCTCGTCCCGATCTTGCCGCGATGATGGCCCCACTCATGCGGGCGCTCATGGCGGTGGAACTGCCTGTGCTCGAACGACATGGCGTGTCCATGTGGGGCTACGCGGTGCTGCTCGGGCTCGGCAAGGAACCCGTGTACACCCAGGCCGCGCTGGCCAAGTCGATCAACGCCGACAAGACCCGCATCATCCCGGTGCTCGACGAGCTGCAACAGGGCGGATTGATCCGGCGCGAACCCGACCCAGCGGATCGGCGCGTCAATCTGGTATCCATCACCCCGGCCGGGCGCAGCCTGCGCGACCGGGTGCAGGCCGATATCCAGGAGGTGGAAAATCGCCTGCTTTCGGAGTTGCCCGCGGCTGATCGGCGCGTCTTCCTGCGCTCGCTGCAGACCTTGGCGACGCACGTCGAAGAGCAGTCGCCGTGAGCACGCACACAGACCACCGCGCAGGTTTCCGCTGGTGGCGAGCCTCATGGCGACGCGTAACACGCAGGTCAACTAGCCTTATTACGTGCCGCGCACGGGAGGCGGGCACACTCTGACGCAACGGAGCGATCCCCCAGAGAAAGCGAACGCCGATGATCCTGGTGGCTCAGGTCAGCGACACACATTTCGATCTCGGCGCCCGCAACGCCGAACGGGTCGAGCAGGTCATGGCCTTTCTGAGCGGCCTGCGCCGCAGGCCGGACGCGATTCTGGTGACCGGCGACGTCACCGACGGGGGCAAGCCCGACCAGTACGCGCAGGCCAGGCTCGCGTTCGACATCGACATTCCGGTGTACGCCATCCCCGGCAATCACGATGATCGCTCCGCCTTTCGCGGCACGCTGCTCGGCGAACCGGCCTCGACCGCGCCGATCAACCACGCCCACCGGATCGGGGATCTGACCGTCGCACTGCTGGATTCGAGCATTCCGGGTGAGCCGAGCGGCCGGCTCGCCGACGAGACCTACACCTGGCTGCACGACGTGCTCGCCACCGCCCCGGCCGACAAACCGGTGCTGCTCGCCCTGCATCATCCGCCCGCGTACCTGTTCAGCCCGATCGTCGACGAGATCTCGCTCCAGGAGCCGGAGAAGTTCGCCGAACTGGTCGCCGGTGACAAGCGCATCGTCGCGGTGCTCACCGGGCACGCACACTCCGCGGCGACAACGACATTCGCAGGGCGTCCGCTGCTGGTCGCGCCGAGCACCGCGTCGGTGCTCGGCGGCATCTGGGAGCTGGACCTGCCCGCCCACGTGATGGACTACGCGCCCGACCCCGCCGTTGCACTGCACATGATCGATGAAAAGCACAGCCTCACAACGCATTTCCGCAGCATCCCGATGGGCGGCTGGCTCGGCGTCGCGCCGAACTGAGGCGGGCCCGGCCGTTTAGCCGCCCGGGGGCCGGGCAGTCGAGGGATGACAGTTCCCCTCGATTCGAAGGAACTCCGATGACCGATCTCGCCGCTTCAGTAGTGCGCAGCACCTTCGCCGTGGGCGCCAAGCTGCGCCATGCCAGGGTCTTTCACCCCGACGGCCTGCACCTGTCCGGGCGGCTGCACGCGGAAAGCGAGTACGAGCACCTGTTCGGCACGGGTGAGCGTGCGGTGATCGCGCGCCTGTCGAAGGGCGCGGGCACGCCGGGCAGCCTGCCGGATGTGCTCGGCTTGGCGTTCCGGGTGCTGGATCGCCGCGACGAGCCGTGGGATTTCGCGCTGGCCACCACCGGCGGCGGACCGCTGAGCAAGTTCCTGATCACCCCCGCGCGTGGCTGGGTCAGCGCCAGGTACGGCAGCCTGATGCCCTATCGGGTCGGCAAGACCGCGCCGCTGTGGTTCTTCGCCGAACCGGACACCGGCCAGCCCGCCGCCGCGTCGCTAGCGGCGATGACCGAGCATCTGCGCGAGCAGCCGATCTCGTTCACCCTGCTGGCGAGCGGGGTGACCGGGACGACCATGCGCCTCGCCGAGCTGACGCTGCGGCTCTCGGAATCCGCGGACCATCGGACCGACTACTTCGACCCGATGCTCAACCACCCGGACGGCGTGGAGTTGTTGCCCAGGATCGTCGGCAAGGTAAGGGAATTCGCCTACTCGGGCAGCCGGAGCGGACGCGGCGAAGGCGCGTGACCGCTCAGCGCCGCACGGCCCGTTCGCGGCGATAGGCGGCGGGCGTCGCGCCGGTCCAGCGTTTGAACGCGTAGATGAACGTCGACGATTCCGCATAGCCGAGCCGGATCGCGACGTCGCTCACCGAAAGTGGTGTCGCGGTGAGCATCTCCTCGGCCAGCGCGCGGCGCACCTCGTCGAGCAGCGCACGGTAGCCGGTGCCCGCGGCATCGAGGTGGCGGCGCAGTGTGCGCGTGCTCAT
Source organism: Nocardia suismassiliense (assembly GCF_900269665.1). GTDB lineage: Bacteria > Actinomycetota > Actinomycetes > Mycobacteriales > Mycobacteriaceae > Nocardia > Nocardia suismassiliense. The sequence continues at coordinate 1,227,306 of NZ_LT985361.1, read as the reverse complement.
ATTGAGATCACGTGCGACGGAGTCGATTCCGGGCGGCGCGGTGAATCCGTCGGCGCCGCCGGGGACCAGGCGTTCGCGCACCTCGGCGGCGATACCGGTGCGGGCCCGGCGGCGATCCACCAGCTCCCGGCACTGCGCCAGGCACATGGCCCAGGTCTGCTCGTTCGCCTGCGGCAGTGGCTGTTCCAGCACCGCGGGATCGATCGCGAACAGGTTGCGTGCCTGCCCGAAGCGCGGGCGCACGCCCGTGATCTCTTGGAGCCGATCGGCGTATGCCGGTTCCGCGAAACGGAATTCGGCCCTGGCCAGCGGTAGCTGCCTGCCTAGTAGGTCGCTCATCACCTGATGCATGGCGGTGACGTCACGTTCGACCAGGAACTGCCGGACATCGGCCGGAATCAGCTCGTCGTGCACCCAGGCCACGAACTCCCCCGCCCGCCACTCCCCGACGGGCAGGCAGAAGGTGAAGCTCAGCTCCAGGTAGCGCAGCGCGAACGAGATCGCCTCACCGAGGGTCGGGCTGCTGACACACGCGAAACCGAAGATGCCGAAGGTGGTGATCCGATAGCGACGGCCGACCTCCACGCCGAGCGCGGGCCGGTCGGCGAGTTCGCGCACCAGATTGCGGACCACGGCGAGTTCGATGTGCGCGTCGATCTGCCCGTCCGGGTCGCGCAGCAATGACTCGGACAACCCCGTTCCGGCGAGCATGCGCCCGGCGGACACGCCGTGCTCGGCGGCATAGCCGACCATCAGCGCCACGCTGGCTATCCCGCGCGGAAAGTTCCAGTCACGGATCCCCGGATCCTGCACCCGCTCCACAGCGCACAGTATGCGGCCTCGCGCATTCGCGACTCGCAAGCGCTCCCAGCGGCCTCGCGCATCCGCGACCCGCAAGCGCTCCCAGCGGCCTCGCGCATCCGCGACCCGCAAGCGCTTGGCCGAATTTCTCGATCGGTTATCCGGACGCCCCCTACAGTGGAATCATCGTGGGTGTTGTGAGGAGTGTCACATGACAGCGGGCAACCGGCCATCGGTCCTCATCATCGGCGCGGGCTTCGGCGGCATCGGGATGGCGATCGAGCTGCGCCGCAACGGTTTCGACGACATCACCATCCTGGAGCGGGCCGCCGACCTCGGTGGCGTATGGCGGGAGAACACCTATCCCGGCGCCGCCTGCGACGTGCCGTCCCCGCTGTACTCCTTCTCGTTCGAGCCGAAACCGGACTGGCCGCAGCGCTACTCCGGGCGCGAGTCCATTCACGCCTATCTGCGTGGCGTCGCGGAGCGTAACGGCGTATTCGACACGATCCGGTTCGGCGCCGAGGTGACCGAGGCCGAATTCGACGACGCCACCGGCCGCTGGACCGTGCGCACCGCCGACGGCACCGCCAGGACGGCGGACGTCTTGATCTCGGCGGTCGGCCAGCTGTCGCGGCCCGCGCTACCGAATATCGCGGGGCTCGACACCTTCGCGGGTGCGGCGTTCCATTCCGCCGAGTGGGACCACGGTGTCGAACTGCGCGGCAAGCGCGTGGCCTGCGTCGGCACCGGCGCCAGCGCTATCCAATACATTCCGGAGATCCAGCCGAAGGTAGACCAGCTCACCCTGTTCCAGCGCACGCCCGCGTGGGTGATCCCCAAGTTCGACACCGACTACTCGCCCATCCAGCACCGGCTGTTCGCCCGGCTGCCCGGCGCGCTGCTGGTCGAGCGCTTCGGCTGGTGGTCGATCGCCGAGTTCGTCTCGCTCGGCCTGGTCGAGTTCCCGGCCGTCGCCGGGCTGGTGGCGACGCTCGCCGAGCGTCATCTGCGCAAGCAGGTGGCCGACCCGGAGCTGCGGGCCAAGCTCACCCCGCACTATCCGATCGGCTGCAAACGCGGCCTGTTCTCCAACGACTACTACCCCGCGCTGACCCAGCCGAATGTGCGGGTGGAGACCACCGCGATCACCGAGGTGCTGCCGCAGGGCGTGCGCACCGCAGACGGCACCGTGCACGACGTCGACGTGATCATCTACGGCACCGGCTTCAAGGGCACCGAATTCCTCTGGCCGATGCACATCTACGGCCGCGCGGGCCGCAAACTGTCCGACGTCTGGGCCGATGGAGCGCACGCCTACTACGGCGTCACGGTGCCGGAGTTTCCGAATCTGTTCCTGGTCTACGGGCCGAACACCAATCTCGGTGTCGGCTCGATCATCTACATGATCGAATCGCAGGCCCGCTACATCCGCCAGGCGGTCGAGCTGCTCGGCCGGCACCCAGGGCACTCGCTGGAGGTTCGCGCCGATCAGGAGGCGCGGTTCAACGAGGCCCTGCAGCAACGCCTCGCCCGTACCCCGTGGAACTTCTGTGCCAGTTGGTATCGCAACGCCGCGGGCCGCATCACCAACAACTGGCCCGGCTCGCAGACCAGTTATCGCCGCAGGTTGCGCAAGCTCGATCCCGCCGATTACACCCTCACTCCGGCCGCATGACGGCTACCGGACGGGGCGCCGCCGGGACGCGCCCGCACACTGACCGCCCGCGCGCACTGGCAGACTTGTGCCGTGACTGGACGCCCGATAGCTGACGGCACGGCCGAACACGGGCCGCTGCGACCGATCGAGCTGGCGTTCGGCGCCGTGCTGGGCGGCGCCACCGTCGGATTGGTCACCGTCGGCTCGGTGATCCCGCTGGCGGCCGCGCTGAACCTGGTCGCCGCGGTGCCGATGGGGTTGCTCGCGCAGCGCTACCGGCTGCGTGCGCTGGTCACCGCCGCCGCCGCGGCGACCGTGGTCGCCTTCGTCGCCACCGGCCTGCTGGCCACCACCGGGCTGATGGCGACGGCCACCATCGCGGGCATCATCGGCACGACCAAACGACGTGGCGGCGGCATCGGCGCGGTGCTCGGGCTTTCCACCCTCGCCGGTCTGGTCTGGGCCGGCTTCGCGGTCGGGATGTTGCAGCTGCTCTCCGCCACCAGGAACCTGCTGTTCGACACCGTCCGCAATACCTCGCGCGGCATCCAGGAACTCGCCGACCGCCAGGAACAGCTGGCGCCGCTCGGGCGCGCGGCCGTCGACGTCACCGATTCCGTGCTGCGCTGGTGGTGGCTCTGGGTCGGCGGCGGCGTGGTGACGGGCATGGTGACAACCGCGCTCTTCTCCTGGTTCGTGCTCGGCTCGGTGCTCGATCGGCTGGCCTGGCTGCCCGGTCATGACCGGCTCGACGCGCCGCCGGACGATCGCGCGATCGCGCCGCTGCCGGTCACCCTGCGCGGGGCGGGATTCCGTTATCCGGGCGCGGTGCGCGACGCGCTGCGCGATATCGACCTCACCGTGGACGTCGGCGAGTTCGTCGCGGTCGTCGGGCACAACGGCTCCGGCAAGTCGACGCTCACCCGGCTGCTCGCCGGGCTGCCGCCCACCACCGGAACGGTGCAGCGTCCCGGTTCCGCGGGGCTCGGACACCTCGGCGGCACCGCGCTGGTGTTGCAACGGCCGGAGAGCCAGACCCTCGGCGTGCTCGTCGCCGACGATGTGGTGTGGGGGCTGCCCGCGGAACTCGCCGCGGACGTCGACGTCGACGGACTGCTGCGCGAGGTCGGGCTGGACGGCATGGGCGACAAGGAAACCGCCACCCTGTCCGGCGGTCAGCAGCAGCGGCTCGCGGTCGCCGCGGCCCTCGCCCGGCAACCCGCGCTGCTCATCGCCGACGAGGCCACCTCGATGATCGACCCGCAGGGGCGCCGCGAACTCGTCGAACTGCTTGCGGCACTGCCGAAACGCCACGGGATGGCGGTGGTGCTGGTGACCCACCACGAGGCCGACGCGGCCGCGGCGAGCCGGGTGGTGCACCTGGCGCAGGGCCGCGCGGTCGAGCGGCTGGCCGCCTGGCCGCGCCCGGTCCGGGATGTGCGGCGCAGGCCGATGGGTGAGCCGCTGCTCGAACTGCGCGACGTGCGATACACCTACAACCGCGGCCCACCGTGGGAAGCGGCCGCGCTGCATTCGGTCGATCTCTCGGTGCGCCGCGGCGAGGCGCTGCTCATCGTCGGCGGCAACGGCTCGGGTAAGTCGACGCTGGCCTGGATCATCGCCGGGCTGGTCGAACCGACTTCGGGCCGTTGCGAACTCGACGGCAAGGCGGTCACCCAGCAGATCGGCCGGGTCGGACTGGCGTTCCAGCATTCCCGGTTGCAACTACAGAAGCAGACGGTCGGCACGGAGATCGCGGACTGGGGTGGGCGGGCCACCGGGTCCGGGGCCGTCGGCCGGGCGCTGGACGCGGTGGGGCTGGATCGGTCGCTGGCCGCGCGGTCGATCGAGGAACTCAGCGGCGGACAGGCGAAACGGGTGGTGCTCGCCGCGATCGTGGCCAGTCACCCGCAGGTGGTCGTGCTCGACGAGCCGCTGGCCGGGCTCGACCCCGAAGGGCGGGCGGACATCGTGGAACTGCTTGCGCGGCTGCGGGATTCCGGTTTGACGTTGATCGTTATCTCGCACGATGTAGAGGACATGTCCACGGTGTGCGATCGGACGGTGCACCTGCGGTCCGGGCGGATACCGGCGGATGATGCGGTGCCCGACGGCGCGCCCTCACCCAATAAGCCTGCGCCCGAGCGCGATTCCCGCACTGCGGCACCACCGCCCCGGTCGGGCGAACCCGCATGGCGGCTCGAGCACGGAGGACAATCATGAGTGAGCGAATCATGTCGCCGCATGTTCCGGAGTTGAAGGGCAGCGAGGTGCAGGCATGAGTGAGCGAAGCGAGCGAATCATGTCACAGCGTGCAACGCACATGCCGGAACCGAGCGCCAGCGAGGTGCAGGCATGAGTGAGCGAAGCGAGCGAATCATGTCACAGCGTGCAACGCACATGCCGGAACCGAGCGCCAGCGAGGTGCAGGCATGAGTGTTGTGCTGTTCCGCCGGGTTCCGGTGCAGAGCCCCGTGCACGACCTGTGGGCCGGTACCAAGATGATCGGCGCGTTCCTGATCAGTCTGCTCATGTTCCTGCCGACCTGGCCGGTGCTCGGCGTGATGGTTGCGTTTCTGGTGTTCATCGGTGTGCTGGCGCGGATTCCGCTCGGCACGCTGCCGCGCCTGCCGTGGTGGTTCTGGGGGTTGCTCGCGATCGGCGGCCTGGTCAACGCCGCGGTGGACGGCCAGGCGGTGCTGCGCTACGCGCAGACGGTGGTGCTCGGCCTGCTACTGGTCGCCACCTCGTTCCTGGTCGCCTGGACGACGCCGATGAGCGATATCGCCCCCGCGCTGGCCAAACTCGGTGCGCCACTGCGCAAACTCAAGCTGCCCGTGGATGAATGGGCGGTGGTCGTCGCCCTCACCCTGCGCGGATTGCCGCTGCTCATGGAGGAGATCCGGGTGCTGCGCGCGGCCCGCAAACTTCGCCCCAAGAACACCCTGGTCGCGCTCGCCACGGAGAACCCGCTGATCGACATCCTCACCGCCGCCATGGCCGTATCCACCCGGCGCGCAGGCGAACTCGGTGAGGCGATCACCGCGCGCGGCGGCACCGGCGAACTCGCGGCCTACCCCAGCTCCCCCGGTCGGCGCGACGCCGTCGCACTGATCGTCGTCGTCGCAGTGTGCGCGGGTGCCTTCACGCTCGGTTTCGCGCTCCTGTAGCCGGACGCCGACGCTTCCAGGGCCGAGTCACGGTGCGGCCTCGGCGGTCGTGGGGTTGCCAGTTGGATTTTTACCCGAATCTGAATGGTTGCTGCTCCGGTTTGCGGCGCCGCTTTCGGTGTTCGGTGGTGGGTGCCGGCCCGGTGCGGGTCGAGTGGAACGAGACACCACCGCTCACCGGCTCATCGTGCGCGTCGATCGTGGTCCTGCACAGAAGGACGTGAATAGCCAACGGCTATAACCTGTTTCGCGGTATTTAAAAGGATTGTTGCCCCCTATTTCATGGGCTGGAACACCCTCGAGGCAGTAGTGTTATCTGCGGAGTAGCTGTCCGCTGAATCACGTGGCCGCGCACCGCAGTGGGGGAAAGGAAATCGGACGTGCGCGCCGTTTCTCCGATGCTTGAAAACCTGATGAAGAATGGAACACCCGAATGATTTTCCGCAAGATCACTGCGGCCGCAGTGCCTCTCGTCGCCGCGGTCGCGGTCGGCGCGGGCACCGCCCATGCGCAGCCCACCGCCGCGCCGACTCCTGAGATCGGTTACTCGGCACAGCTGGTGGGCGACACCATCATCACCACGCTCACCGGCGGATCGTTCGAGCTGGCGGGCAATGTCGTCGACATCAAGGACGAGGCCGGGAACACGGTGGTCACCATGCCGCTGGCCTTCCGGCAGGACGGTCTGGAATTCCCGCTCCCGCACGCGGTGCGCGACGCGGGCCGTGTACTGGAACTGACGGTGGTCAAGGACGTCACGCAGGCGCGCCCGGCGGCGACCGCTATCGCCTCGCCGTTCGAGAACCAGCGCGCCCAGGATGCCTTCCTGACCCAGTTCGGCATCGCCACCGCGGTCGGCGGTTTCATCGGCACCGTGATCGGCGCCGTGGTCGGGCTGACCGGCATCATCGGCGGGCCGACGGTGATCGCCAGCGTGCTGGCGGGCGCGGCCATCGGCGGGGTCATCGGCACCATCGTGGCGGGCGGTCCGACACTGATCATCGCGGGGATCGACCTGATCAACACCCTCGCGGCACCGCCGGGAACCACGAAGTGGATGGACGACCCCCGGTCGCGGTAGGAACCGACCCGGATCGACCGAACGCGGCCCGCACCGAATCCTCGACGATTCGGTGCGGGCCGCGTCATTGTCTGCGTGCCACGGGTTGTGACCGATCCGTGCGCTACCTCGCGCGACAACCGGGCGCGACCGGCGCACCCGCCACCCGGTCCGCGAGATAGGACATCGCACCGAGCGCCTCGCCGACCGCAGCCGGGTTGTGGCCGGGCAACGCGGAGTGCACGGAGGTGACCGTCGCGCCCTGGGCACAGTAGCGGCCGAGGATGTCGGTGAAGCCGGCCACGGGAACCACATCGTCAGTGGTGCTGTGGTACAGGTACATCGGCACGGTGGGCGCGGGGTTGCCGAGTTCGTGCGGGTCGGTCGCCGCGCGGAAAGCGGGGTGCGCCAGCAGGTTCGGCACCGCGGCGTAGTCGTCGACGCGCGCGTTCATGTATTTCGCCACCAGGTCGGGGCCGCAGGCGGCACCGTCGGCGGCGATCATCGCGCGGCCACGGTCGTTGAGCAGCTCCATCAGGCCCGCGTTCGCATTGTCGCGGACCGCCGCGATCACGATGAGCATGGCCAGACCGGCCTGCATGGTGCCGTCCACGTGCTGGGCGATGGCGGGCCAATTCGACGGGACGCCACCCGCGGCGATGCCGGCGAATCGCACGTCCGGCGCATAGTTCGGCTGCATCTGGGCGGCCCACAAGGTGGCGAAGGCGCCGCCCGAATAACCCCACGCGGTAACGGGAGTCGCCGGTCCGAGTCCCGCGGCGGGCAGGGCGCGGGCGGCCCGAATACCGTCCAGCACGCCGCGCCCGGAGTTGACGCCGTCGAGGAACCGGGACTGCGGGCCCTGGTAGTCGCTGGTTACCACGGCCCAACCGCGGCTCAGTGCGGTTGCCATGAACGGGGTGTCGATCAATGCCTGCGCACCACCGGGGTCGCCGCCGCCGCGCAACGCGTAGGAGGGCGCGCACCGGGTGCCGAGGCTGTCTTCGGCGATCTGATAGGACAGCAGCGGGCGGGGGCCCGGGCCGAGCCACGGCAGCATCGGCACCATGACGGTGGCCACGTCGGCCACCGGATTGCCGCCCGCGTCGGTGCTCCGGTATTTCACCTGCCACGTCGAGACCGGTAGCGGCACACCGAACAACGCACTCTGCCGCGACTCCACGATCGCGCCCTCGGGGTAGGCGGCGAGGTCGGCAGGCGCCGTGTAGAACGGGTCGGCGTCGGGCGGCAGCACCTGTGCTCGCGCGCTGCCCGGCGCCATGATCAAGGTCGAAGCCAGCGCCAGCACCGACAGGATGACTGCCGACGAGCCGGCCCGAGCCACTCTCCGGCCTAGCGGGCCGAAGGGCGTTGTGCTGAGGAGTGAAGTCCCCCTACCGATTCCGTGCGGAGTCGCCATGGCAGGCAACCTACCTTGCGCGTGACCGAACCGTTCGGCACTCGCGCGACGTATCCCCGACACCCCTAACTTGTTGCCGGAACGAAATACTCGGCCGACCAGTATTGATAGCGCGGGCACACCGGCTCCGGCCGGTTCATGGCTGCTGCGCATGGGGACCTCCCCTGTCCGGTGCGGCCACGACGCCGTGCGCCGGATACGGGTCCGCGCCGACGCACTCGGGCCTCGAGGCCATTCACGGTACTGACCGTTCCGGACCCCCGGCAACGGTCAACCCATGGTCAGACCCACCGCCGCGAATGTCCGGCGCGGCCCGGCCCAGCGTGTCGAAAGTGCCTCAGGCGCAGTCGAGCCGGGTCACTTCTGCTCGCGCAGCGCCTTCTTGGCGGCTTCCTGGGCAGAGTCGACCTGGCCCGCGTACTTGCCGCCGGTCTTCTGGTCGACCAGATCGCCCGCCTTGTCGATGACGGTCTCCACCTTGTCCGCGTGCTGCTGGGCCAGGTCGACAGCCTTGTTCGCCAGGTTCTTGAAGTCCACTACGCACTCCTCATTGAAGATGGGTCCACCAGCGGATCACTGTAATGGGCGCGGCCGAACGGGAGTACGCGCCGGTACACGTCAGTCCGTGGCGCCCAGCCACGCCGGATGCCACAGGCGGCCGGTCTCGGTCCAGTTCATGAAACGCACGGTGCCATGGATTTTCGGGGTCACCCAGACCGCTTCCTTGCGCTCCTCGGCGGTCAGGTCGTTGTCGAACGGGCTGGTCTTCCGCTCGGACGGGCTCAGGCGCTTGGCCAGCTCCCGCATGTCGGTGTCGTTGAATCCGGTGCCGACCCGGCCGACGTAGATCAGCCTGCCCTCGTACGGGATACCGACGAGCAGCGACTTGAAGTCCCGCGCGTCGCTGCGCCGCCAGCCGCCGATGACCACCTCCTGGGTGCGCCAGTTGCGCTGCTTCACCCAGGAGTGGCCGCGCTTGCCGGGCAGGTACACCGAGTCCTTGCGCTTGGCGACCACGCCCTCCATGCCCTGGTCCTGGCTGTAGCGCACCGCGTCGGCCCCGGAACCGTCCAGTCGCGGCGGCACGAGCAGCGAGGGCGCGGTGCCGGCGAGCGCCTCCAGCACCCGGCGGCGATCAGAATAGCGTTTGCGGACAAGCGAAGTGCCGTCCAGATACAGCACGTCGAAGCCGACGAACACGGCCCGCGCCGCATCCGCCTGGAGCAGGCCGAGATTCGCCACACCGTGGTCGTCGAAGACCACCGCCTCGCCGTCCAGGACCACGTTGTGCCCGGCCAGTTCGTCGCCGAGCACCGCCATGCCCGGGTAGCGGTTGTTCACCACGATGCCATGCCGGCTGCGCAAAGTGACTCTGCCGGACTCGATTTCAGCGATCAGCCGGAAGCCGTCCCACTTGGTCTCGAAGCACCACTCGTCGGCGGTGAGATCGGCGACGTCACCGGGGGTCGCGAGCATCGGCGCCAGCCCCTTCGGGAAGGGCGACGGCCCGCTCGACACCCGGATGATGCGGCCGGACGGCTTGGCGGGCTCTTCGCCGAGACCGCTCGTGGCCTGGTCGCCCGGATCGGCACCGTCGGGATGCTGCTCGCGCATCAGATGCATCAGCCACTGGTTGCCGTTGGTCTGGATCAGCGCGTAACGCCCATTGAGCCGCTCACCGTGGAATCGCACGATCACCTCGTCGTCGCGCCACTTCTCGGTCTCGTAGGTGCCGGAATCCCAGATCGTCATCTCGCCGGCGCCGTACTGCCCCTTCGGGATGGCGCCGTGGAAGTCCAGGTACTCCAGCGGATGATCCTCGGTGTGCACGGCGAGCCGGTTCTGCTTCGAGGTGGTCGGCGGTCCCTTCGGTACCGCCCAGGACACCAGCACGCCGCCGCGTTCGAGCCGCACATCCCAATGCAGCCGCCGCGCATGATGTTCCTGCACGACGTAGCGATTGTTCTCGCCCGGTTCCGGCCGCTCGGCGGGCACCGGCTCGGGCGTTCGCGCCGGATCGCGCATCGACCGATACTTGGCCAGCGCGTCGGCGCCGGACTCCGGCGACGCGGTATTGCCCTGCGGCAGTGGCGGATCGAGCTCGGCGAGCAGGTCACCGTCGGCCTGCCAGCGCGCGAGGACCTCGTCGAAGCGCAAGTGCCGCAGCTTCTTCCGGTTCTCGATCTCCTTCCAGGTGCGCGGGGCCGCCGCAGTGGGCTGTGCGCGGCCGCGCATGGAGTACGGCGCGATCGTGGTCTTGGCGGCGTTGTTCTGGCTCCAGTCGAGGAAGATCTTGCCGCCGCGGGCCGCCTTCGCCATCGTCGCGGTGACCAGATCCGGGTGCAGCCGTTCGAGATTCGTGGCCACCTGTTTGGCCACGGTGGACGCGCCGCTCGAACTCACCTCACGATCCAGCGGGACGTAGATGTGAATTCCCTTGCTACCACTGGTGACCGGGAACGCGCGCAGGCCGATGTCCTCGATCATGTCGCGTACCGCGAGCGCCACCCGAGCGCAATCCGCCAGCTCCATATCGGGACCCGGATCGAGATCGAAGACGATGCGGGTGGCCGGCCCGACCGAGTCGCCGTCGAAACGCCATTGCTGCACATGCACTTCCAGCGCCGCCTGCTGCCCGAGCCAGGCCAGCCCGGCCTCGGAGTCGATCAGCGGATAGGTGACCTTGCGGTCGGAATGCTGGATGGTGTGCCGTTCGATCCACGACGGCGCGTGCGCGGGCAGGTTCTTCTCGAAGAAGGAAGGCTCGTCGACCCCGTTGGGCCAGCGCTTCCTGGTGACCGGACGACCGGCGATATGCGGCAGCATCGCCGGCGCGATCGCCGAATAGTAAGCGATGACTTCGCCTTTGGTGGTACCGGTGGCCGGATACAGCACTTTGTCGAGGTTGCTGAGTTCAACCTCGATACCCCCGAACCGCCGACGGGACGCCATGACAACGATTTTAGAGGCGGGGACCGACAAAAAGCGGGCCCCCGCCGCTCGTCAGACCTGTGTGCCCGGCTGATCCGGGGTGCTGGGCTGGTCCGGGGTGGTGCCCGGCGCGCCCGCACCGCCCGGCTGACCCGGCGCACCCGGCTGATCCTCCGGCGGGACCACCTTCTTGGCGGCCTCCTTGCCCTTCGCGATCTTGTCCGAGTACTTGCCCTGGGTCTTCTGGTCGATGAAGTCGCCGCCCTTGTCGATGGCGTCGTTGATCTTGTCCGCGTTCTTGGCCGCCGCGTCCTTGCCCTTGCCGACGAGGCCCTTCAAAGTATCTGCGAAGCTCATAGCTTTCCGATCCTTCCTCTAGCCCACTAGCAGGATGTCAACCCACATCTTCCCACCATGAATCCCGCGGTGGTACACCACCGGGGTCGACCCGCTGGCCCGGCATCGGAATCGCGATCGCGGTGCCCGCCGCCTCGGCCGCCGTCACCATGCGCCGCACCGGCTCGGACCACCCGTGGAACGCCAGATTGAAGGTGGCCCAGTGGATCGGCACCAGCAGGCCGTGATCTGCGTCGCCCGCGCACAGATCGGCGTGCGCGCGGACGGCTTCCTCCGGGTTCATGTGCACATCACGCCACCGCTCGTCGTAGGCGCCGATCGGCAGCAGCGTCAGATCGAACGGGCCAAGGGCCGCACCGGCTTCCGCGAACGCCTTGGTGTATCCGGTGTCGCCGCCGAAGTACGCCCGCTTGGTCGGCCCGACGATGGACCAGGACGCCCACAGGGTGGTGTTGCGGATCAGCCCGCGGCCGGAGAAGTGCCGCGCCTCGGTACAGGTGAGCACCAGATCGGAGCCCTCGTGGGCCCGGCCCAGCGCGGACAGCGAAACCGAACCGCCCCAATCCAATTCGATGATCCGGTGCTCCGGCACGCCCCAGTGCCGCAGGTGCGCGCCGATGCCGATCGGCACCAGGAACGGCGCGGTCTGGCGCAGCACGAGCTCGCGGACGGTGTCCTTGTCCAGATGGTCGTAGTGGTCGTGCGAGATGAGCACCGCGTCGACCGCGGGCAGCTCCGCCAGCGGCGTCGGCACCGGATGCATGCGGGTCGGCCCGACCAGCGCGGACGGCGAAACCCGTTCGCTCCACACCGGATCGGTGAGCACTCGGTAGCCGTCGATCTCGATGAGCGCGGTGGCGTGGCCGTACCAGGTGACGGCCAGGTCGGCGGCCGACTCCGGCAGCTGCGGCGTCTGCAGCGGGATCACCCCGGTCGGGCGGCCCACATTGCGTTTGGTGAACGCCGAAACCAGCAGCGACGGCGCCGATCCCGCGGCCAGCTGACTGCTCGGCTCGGTGTTGTGGAAGTGGCGGTCGCGGTAGGTGGTCGCGCCCGTCGCGTACGGCTGGATGGCGGAGATCGAGGCGCCCATCGCGGACGGGATGCCCCACGCCGCCCGGACCACCCAGGTGAGGCCGAGCGCGCCCGCCGCGGCACCGGCAATGCTGCGGATGTTCATCATCGCCCCACGAATTTCGCGGCGCGCTTCTCTTGTCTGGCCAGCCTGCCCTCCTGGGCGTCGGCGCTGGACCACGCCGCCTCGAGCGCGTCGCGCTGCTGCGCGGTCTCCGGCTCGCGGGTGCCGTCGTCGTTGAGCACCAGCTTCATGTGCCGCAGCGACAGCGGGGCGAGCTCGGCGATCTGCTTGGCCCAGGCCTGTGCGTCGGCCAGCGTGCCGAGCCGGTTGGCGAAGCCGAAGGTGTAGGCGTCGGCCGCCGTCACCGGCTCCGCGCCGATCAGGATGGTCCGGGCCGGACCGCCGCCGATCAGCGAGACCAACCTGCGCATCGTCCACCGGTCGACCGAGATGCCGAGCTTGGCCGCGGGAATCGCGATGTAGGCGTCCGGCCCGATCACCCGCAGATCCGAGGCGATGGCCAGCTGCACGCCCGCGCCGAGCGCACCGCCGTTGATCGCCGAGATCACCGGCACCGGCACGGACTCGACGGTGTGCAGCATCTCCATCAGCCCGGCCAGGAACTCCTCGGAGTAGACGCCGGACAGATCCGCGCCCGCACAGAAGATGGGGCCGCGGCCGGTCAGCACGATCACCCGTGCGCCGTCCGCGACGGCGGCGATGACGGCTTCGCGCAGCAGCGTGATGAGCTCGAGGTTGAGCGCGTTGCGCCGCTCCTCCCGCTGAAGTCCGATGGTCACTACGTCACCGTCTCGGCTAACTCCGAGCATGCGACCTCCCCAACTGAGCGATCCGTCTGGTTACATTCACTTTGCCACAGCCGACGGCGCAGACCGCTCAAGCGGTTACGATCTCCGGCTGTGCCGACAGACTTCGAAATCCTGGTGATCGGCGCTGGTCAGGCCGGACTGTCGGCCGGTTATCACCTCCAGCGCCTCGGGCTACGCCCCGAACAGGACTTTCTCATCGTGGACCATGCACCCGGTCCCGGCGGGGCCTGGCAGTTCCGCTGGCCCTCGCTCACCCTGACCACCGTCAATCGGGTGCACGACCTCCCGGGCATGTCGTTCGCGGAAACATTGCCGCCTGGCTCGGAATCGGCGCCCGCGGCGACCGCGGTGCCGCACTACTACGAGCTCTACGAGAAGCGCTTCGACCTGCGAGTGCGCAGACAGGTGTCGGTCACCGTGGTCTGTGACCGGACCGAGGACGGTAGCCCCGCCGAGCACGGGCCGATCCTCAATGCCGAGACCGACGCGGCGGGCACGATCCGGGTGCGCGGCCTGATCAACGGCACCGGCACCTGGGAACACCCCTTCATCCCCCGCTACCGCGGCGCGGAGACCTTCGCCGGGCGGCAGCTGCACACCCACGACTACCGCACCGCGGCGGAGTTCGCGGGCAAGCATGTGGTGGTGGTCGGCGGCGGTGTCTCGGCGGTGCAGTTGCTGGACGAGATCTCCCAGGTCACCTCCACCACGTGGGTGACGAGAACCGAACCGGTCTTCCGCGACGACTCCTTCGGGCCCGAGGACGGGCGCGCGGCGGTGGCCCAGGTGGAAGACCGGGTGCGCCGGGGCTTGCCGCCGGGGTCGGTGGTCTCGGTTACCGGGCTGCGGCTGGACGATCGGCTGCGGGCCGCCAAGGCACGCGGCGCGCTGCACCGGCTGCCGATGTTCGACCACATCGAACCGGACGGGGTGCGCTGGGCCGACGGCTCGTTCCAGCCCGCGGAGGTGATCCTCTGGGCCACCGGATTCCGCAGCGCACTGGACCATTTGGCGCCGCTGCGACTACGCGGGCCCGGCGGCGGCATCACCATGACCGGGCGACTCGCCACCCAGGTGGCCGCGGATCCGCGCATTCACCTGATCGGTTACGGACCGTCCGCGAGCACCATCGGCGCGAACCGCGCCGGGCGCGCGGCGGCCACGGAGCTCACCCGATATCTGAACGCGCAGTGACCCTCAGTCGTCCAGGCCCGCGGCGAACGTCTCCGGGTCGCCGCCGAGGCGGGAGCCGGTGTCCAGCGCGTTGATCGCGTCCATCTGATCACGGGACAGTTCGAAGCTGAACACGTCGAAGTTCTCCGCGATCCGGGACGGCGTGACCGACTTCGGAATGACGATATTGCCGAGTTGTAGGTGCCAGCGGATGATCACCTGGGCCGGCGTGCGGCCGACCGCGGCGGCGACCGAGGTGATGGTCCGGTCGTCGAGCAGGGTGCCCTGGCCGAGCGGGCTCCACGCCTCGGTGGCGATCGCGTGACCCGCGTGGAACTCGCGTAGCTCGCGCTGTGCGAGCTGCGGATGTAGCTCGATCTGGTTCACCGCGGGGATCTCACCGATCTCGCCGATGACCCTCTCCAGGTGCGCGGGGTTGAAGTTGGAGACGCCGATGGACTTGACCCGGCCCTGGGTCTTGAGCGCCTGCAACGCGCGGAACGTGTCCAGGTAGCGGTCGGCCGCGGGCACCGGCCAGTGGATCAGGTACAGGTCGAGGTAGTCCAGACCGAGCCGCTGCATGCTGGCGTCGAACGCGCGCAGCGTCGAGTCGAAGCCCTGCTCGGAGTTCCAGACCTTGGTGGTGACGTAGATTTCGTCGCGCGGCAGCCCGAAATCGCGGATCGCGCGACCGGTCCCCTCTTCGTTGCCGTAGACCGCCGCCGTGTCGATACTGCGGTAGCCGACCTCCAGCGCGGTGGTGACGACCGAGGTCACATCCTCCTCGGGCACCTGGAACACACCGAAGCCGAGTTGCGGGATCACGTTCCCGTCGTTGAGGACGATCGAGGGGACGGCGGAGGTCTCGCTTCTGAAGGTCACCCTGCGACGGTAGAAGTGTGGCGGCGAGCCGTCAACGCTGCCCCTTGGCGTGTTGGCCCCCGGTTTACCGCTCGACCTGCACTTTCGTACCGCCCGACCGTGATGGTGATGACTCGATGGCCGCTGAGCCGAGCCCTCGGATGCGGGTCGCGCCGCGCCGAACAGTGGGCGCCGCGAAGGGCGTCGGCGCGGAACTAGCCGTCCGCCTGGTGGTCGACTGCGCCCGGCAGGCCGAGTCTGCGGTAACGCTGCTTGCGGAGCGCGCGGAGTTCGGCGGCGGGCCGGTCGCGCAGCCGGGCGAGCTCGCCGGCGACGGCGGCGACCATGCGGCGGGCGAAGTCGACCGATTCGTCGGCCGCGTCGGGGAATTCGGGCACGATGCGGTCGACGACACCGTCGGCCAGTAGGTCGGCGGCGCGGATGCGTTGGGACTGCGCCAGTTCGGCGGCGTGCTCGGTGTCGCGGTAGACGATGGCGCTCGCGCCCTCCGGTGGCAGCGGGGCCAGCCAGGCATGGGTGGCGGCCAGGACGCGGTCGGCGGGCAGCAGGGCCAGCGCGCCGCCACCGGTGCCCTGACCGAGCAGCACCGAGATGGTCGGCGTGTTCAATGTCACCAAATCCGCGATGCAGCGGGCGATTTCAGGGGCCAATCCGCGTTCCTCGGCCTCCTTCGACAGCGCGGCGCCCACCGTGTCGATGACCAGAACCAGCGGCAGCCGCAACTCCTCAGCAAGCGCCATGCTGCGGCGCGCCTCGCGCAGCGCGGCGGGTCCCATGGGGTATCCGTCCTGCTGCCCGGCACGGTCGTGGCCGAACACCACGCACGGCTGGCCACGCAAGCGCGCCAGCGCGTGCACCACGGTTCGGTCGGACTCGCCCTGCCCGGTCCCGCTGAGCGGAACCCGTTGCGTCACATGACGTAGCAAGTCACGAATGCCGGGCCGATCCGGGCGTCGGGAGATCTCCACGGATTCCCATGCCGAGACCGGCTCGGCGGCCGCGCGTCGGTCCGGACTCGGAACTTGTTCACCCACAGTCGAATCCGGCAGCGGGATACCGCTGAAGACGCTGAGGGCGCGGTGCGCGATGCGGCGAAAAATGCGGACCGTGACGGCGCCGTCGATAACACCGCGGCGGTAGAGATTCTCGGCGGTCTGCACGCCCTCGGGAAAAGCCTCGCCGTACAGGGCCTGGTAGACGCGCGGCCCGAGGAAACCGATCAACGCGCCGGGTTCGGCAAAAGTCATGTGCCCCAACGAACCCCACGACGCGAACACGCCGCCCATGGTCGGGTTGCGCAGGTAGACCAGATAGGGATGGCCCGCGCTCTTGTGCGCGGCGACCGCACCGGCGATCTTCACCATCTGCACGAAGGCGACGGTGCCCTCCTGCATCCGGGTGCCGCCGGAGGTCGGCGAAGCGAGCAGGGGCAGCCCGAGTTCGGTGGCGCGCTCGACCGCCGAGACGATCCGTTCCGCCGCCGCGACGCCGATCGAGCCCGCCAAAAAGCCGAACTCGCAGGCGATTACGGCCACCCTGCGGCCGCGCAGCAGTCCCTCGCCGGTGAGCACCGATTCATCGGTGCCCGCCGCGACGGCCGCCGTGCGTAACGTCTCGCGGTACCGCGGGGTCGCGGCCACCGTGATCGGTGACCGGTCCCAGCTGACATACGAGTCGGTGTCGAGCAGTTGCCCGAGCAGCTCGCGCGCCGAAATCTTCACCGAGGGAGCTTATCCACTCGGCAACCGGCGGGCGGGATGCTGACCCTTTCGGTCAGTAGCCCTGCATCACCTTGCGCAGGGCGTACTCGGTGAGCGCGACCAAGGCTTGTTTGGCCGGCTCGCGACGCCGAGCGTCGATGGACAGGATCGGCACGTCCGCGGGCACCGCGAGCGCCTGCCGGATGTCCTCGATCGGGTACCGCGGCGCATCGTCGAATTCGTTGAGCGCCACCAGGAATGGTAGGCCGCGCGCTTCGAAGTAGTCGACAGCCGCGAAGCTGTCCTCCAGTCTGCGGGTGTCGACGAGCACCACGGCGCCGATGGCGCCGCGGATCAGGTCGTCCCACATGAACCAGAATCGGTACTGGCCCGGCGTACCGAAGAGGTACAGCACCAGATCGTCGGCGAGGCTGATCCGGCCGAAGTCCATCGCCACCGTGGTGGTCGACTTCATCGGAATGCCGGTCAAATTGTCGATTCCGGTACTGGCATTGGTCACCAATGCCTCGGTGCGCAGCGGAACGATCTCCGAGACAGCACCGACCATCGTGGTCTTGCCGACACCGAAGCCACCCGCGACGACGATCTTGGCCGACGTCGGCTTGCTGGTGCGGGTGTCGACCTGCGCCGTCGAATCAAATACGCCGGAGTCCACTGAGAACCCTTTCGATCAGCTCGCGACGTTCATCGTCGCTGGAATCGTCTTTCAAAGTCGCCGAAACGCGTACATGCCCGGCCTCGATCAGGTCGGCTACCAGCACGCGTGCCACCCCGATCGGGATACCAAGTCGGGCTGCTACCTCGGCAACGGACGGCGATTCTCTGCACAACTCCACGATTGACGTCTCGATGTTGGTCAGTTCGAACTGCCGCTCCAGGGCGACCGGATGCGATGCGACGAGAGCCTCCAACGCCAACTCGACCGCGGGCCTCGTTCGGCCTGCGGTCAACGAGTATGGGCGGACGAGACTGGGCTCGGCGCTCCCCAAGCGGTGATCTTCTATGTCCATCCCACCATCAGGAACCCATCGTGACGCGTGGCGTGGCCTGAACTGTCTGGCCAACCCGCTCGACCAACAACGCCATCTCGTAACCGACCTGACCGATGTCGCACGACGTGTTGGTCAGCACGGCAAGGTACGAGCCGTCGCCGACCGCCATGAGTAGCAGGTAGCCGTGCTCCATCTCGACGACGGACTGCAGCACGGTGCCGCCCTCGAACAGGTTCGAGACACCGACCGAGAGGCTGGCCAGTCCGGCGGTGACGGCCGAGAGCTGCTCGGCACGGTCGACGGGCAGCTGAGCGCTCGCGGCCATGAGTAGGCCGTCAGCCGAGACCAGGACGGCATGGGCTACGCCAGGAACCTCGTTGGCGAAGTTCGAAACCAGCCAATCCAGCTGACGATTCGTACCACCTAGATCGGGGTTCATCGGTCTCCTTTATCTCCGGTTAAGTTCATTGCTCTCATTGCGCGGCCATCCCGGACGCCCTGCTGATGACGACTCAAGCTGGACCTGATCGTTTCTGGATCGCGGCTCGGTGCCCGTTCCACCGCACCGTTGACGGCGCCCGGGACCAGCCTTCCGCCCGGATTGCGTTGCGGCAACCCAGCCGCCGTCCTCGTCTCGGATTGTGCCTCGCTGGCCCGGCGAGCCGCCTGCCAACCCTCGTCACCCGGTGACTCGAAGGACGCGGCCACTTGGGACCTGTCCATATTCGGGTCTGAGAGCCACGCCGACATCATTTCCGCGAAAATCGGTGTTCCGCCCATGACGGAGTCCCCGGTTTCGACCGCGGGCTGCAGCCTGGTCTGGAAGAACGACGCCGTCCTGGATGGGTTGGCCCGGTAGCTGTGCCTACCCGGGTCGGCGCCGGCTGCTTCGGTGTCCTTCGGCTGCTCGTCGCTGCCGGGCAGCGTACCGCGTCCCCGCTGCGAAAGACCAAGTCCCGGCGTGGAATCCCGCTGGGGCAGACCGTCGCCCGGTTCCCGCTGCGGCAGATTCGGCGGCACCTGACTGCCCGGCTGCCGCTGTGGCAGCCCGGTCGGCGTCGTCTCCCGCTGCGGCAGGCTCGACGCCGCCGCGTGGCGCTGGGGCAGACCCCCGGCGCTGGGATCACGCTGGGGCAGACTCGAATCCCGCTGCGGCAAACCACCAGCACTCGGATCACGCTGCGGCAGACCACCGGACGCGGACTCCCGCTGGGGCAGACCACCGGCGTTCGGATCACGCTGCGGCAGCATCGAATCTCGCTGCGGCAGACCACCAGCACTCGGGTCGCGTTGCGGCAAACCACCGGACGCGGACTCCCGCTGCGGCAGACCGTTCTCGCCACGCTGACGCTGCGGCAGACCACCGGCGCTGGGATCACGCTGGGGCAGACCACCGGCGGTCGGATCACGCTGCGGCAGACCGCTCGCGTTCGGCTCCCGTTGCGGCAGACCACCCGCGTTGGGGTCCCGCTGCGGCAAGCCGCCCGCGCTCGGATCACGCTGCGGCAGACCGCCGGACGCGGACTCCCGCTGCGGAAGGCCGTTCTCGCCACGCTGACGCTGCGGCAGACCACCGGCACCCGGATCACGCTGCGGCAGACCACCCGCGCTGGGATCGCGCTGCGGCAAGCCACCGGCACTCGGATCTCGCTGTGGCAGACCACCCGCGTTGGGATCACGCTGCGGCATCCCGTTCTCGCCACGCTGACGCTGCGGCAGGCCGCTGGGCGGCTGGGCGAGGCCGCTGATGCTCGGCTGCGGCACACCGTTGTTGCCCGGCTGCCGCTTCGGCAGTTCACCCGAGTTCGCGTCGCGCGGCGGCAGTCCCGTCACGGTCGGCTCGGCCGGGGCCCCCGGCTGCCGCGGCGGCGGACCGCCGGGAGCGAGGTTGCGCTTGGGTAGGTTCGCGGCGGCGAGCTTGCCCCGCTGCGGTCCGCTCGACTGCTGACCCGGTGCGGGTCGCAGGGTCGGGCTCGCCTGCTGCGCGTTCGACTGCAGGCCGGACGCCATGCTGTTGCCCGGCTGCCGCTGCGGCAATCCGCCGCCGGCCGGAACCGGTCCGCTCGGATTCGCATTGGGGTTGGTGATCGGAATCGGCCCGCTGACACCCGGATCGACGGTGACCATGACGTTGCCGCCGGGGGTCCGGGTGATCGCACGCATCTGCATCGAGGACGGGGCGGACGGCCGCTGCCGCTCAGGTGCCTGCGGGTTCGGCGTGACGGGCTGCGCCGTGATCGGCTTGCCCGCCACGATCAGATTGCCGGGCACGTGCACGGTCACGGTGACGCCGGGATCGCGCGCGGTGTCGAAGGTGGGACGCAGCCGCACGGTGAGACCGTGCCGCTCGGCCAGCCTGCCGACCACGAACAGACCCATGTGCCGTGCGGTGTCGGGGCCGGGCTCGGCGGTCTGTTCCAACCGCCGGTTGATGTCGGCCATCTCGGTGGGCGGCATACCGATGCCTCGGTCGGCCACCTCGATGAGCATGCCCTGGTCGTGCGCTTGCGCGAAGGTGAACTTCACGTCGGTCTCCGGCGGGGAGGCGCGCAGCGCGTTGTCCAGCAGCTCGGCGAACAGGTGCGCCATGTCGGAGGCGGCGGGCTCGACCAGCGAACCACGCGGTGTGGCACCCAGTTTCACCCGCTCGTAGTCCTCGACCTCGGAGATCGCGGCGCGCAGCACGTCGGCGATCTCGACCGGGGCGGACTTGGCGCGGCGCTGCCTGGTGCCTGCGAGGATCAGCAGGTTGTCGCCGTTACGGCGCATGCGAGCGGCGAGATGGTCCAGCCGGAACAGGTTTTCCAGCAGGCGCGGGTCCTTCTCGTCGTACTCCATCGCCTCGATCAGGCTGAGCTGATGGTCGACCAGTGACTTGGACCGCCGGGCCAGCGTCTCGAACATGTCGTTGACCTGAGAACGCATCTGCGCCTGGTCGCTCGCGAGGCGCAGCGCCTGGCCGTGGATGTCGTCGACGGCACGGGCCAGCTGGCCGATCTCCTCGGTGCTGCGCACCGGCATCGGTTCCAGCGGCACCTCTTCCGGCGAGGCGCCGTTACGGAGCTGGGCCACCTCGTGCGGCAGGTCGCTCTCGGCGACGCGCAGCGCGGCGAGGCGCAACCGGTGCAGCGGCACGATCATCGAGCGCGCGACGAACACGGCGAGCAACAGCGCGGCGAGGATGGTCGCGACCACGACGCCGGTGTAGGTCCACGCGTCGCGCTGCGCGGTGGACACCAGCGCGTTCATCGCGCTGTCGATGTCCTTGGTCGCCCTGGTCACCACGAGTTCGTAGACCGCGAGACTGTCGGTCAGCGACTTCTTCAGTTCGCCGACCGGAATCCGACCGGCCTGCGCCTCCGGGCTGTTCAGCAAGGTGACCCGAGTGTCGATGCCCGCACGGAGATCGGCGATCGAGGTGTCACCGTCGGAGAACCGGTGCGACAGCACGCCGAGCAGCGAACGCTCGGTATTGGCCGCGGTCAGGAAGCCCGGTGTGCCTGCCTTCGGGTCCTTCAATACCGCGGGGAACGCCGCGACCTCACCGACCAGCGTGGCTCGGGTGTTGAGCGAATCGACCAGACGGAGCTTGGCCGTATCCACCGCGGTGTCGCTGACCTGGCCGACCGTCGTCTCGACGATCCGCACACTGTCGTTGCGCACCCGGTCGATCAGCGCGATGGCATCGTCGCTCGACCCGGTGTTCACCGCTTTGCCTTGCTGGCGAACGGCTTTTGCCTGGTTGAGCATGCTGTCCAGCGCCGCGCGGGCACCGGCGACACCACTGAGCTTGTCGCCTGCCTTCTCCGCGTTGGCGATCGCCTTGTCGAGATCGGCGAGGTTCTGATCCGTCACCACGGACACGTTCGGCGCGACGGCGATCATCTGCGAACCGACGGTCGTTGCCGTCTGCGCACTCAGCGCCGTGACCGCGGGGATGGCCCCCACGTTCTCGGCGACATCGGCGAGCCGACCCGAGTTGGTGAACTCCGATGAAATCCTGGACACGCCAAGGCCTACCGCGACCGCCAGCGGGACGGCCAGCACCGCCGTCACCTTCCAGCGCAGGTCCCAGTTGCCGAGCGCCCAGCGCCTTCTGCCGGACCTAGCGGCCTCACGCATCTCCCACTCACTTTCCAAACTGGCCCCAACCACGCGCCATCAGCGAACCTCCACACGCATACTGGCTCGACAGGCGGAGCTGGCCGAGAACTGCGGCTGGCCGAGAAATTGCGTCTACGACGGCCCAAATAAGTGACATCAGATTCTAACGGATCAATAACTTCTTGGGTGACTCCGAGTAAGCATGCGATCCTTGACCTGCCCGTTCCAGGCAAAACCAATGGTCACAACACCCACCCGGGCGTCGCGTGAAGTCTGCCACAATCAACCAGATCTATCGAGGCGGGCATCGAGGCGAGGCTAGGGAGTCACGGGTTTGAACGTGCGGCACGAGTACCGACCGGTCTATCAGACCAGCTTGGTCGACCCCGCCGAGTTCTGGGCCGGGGCGGCTGAAGCGATCGATTGGGAGGTACCGCCGACCCAGATCGTGGACCCGGCCGTTCGTCCGGTGGCCAGGTGGTTCACCGACGCTCGCCTCAACACCTCCTTCAACGCCCTCGACCGGCATGTGCACGGTGGCGCCGCGGCGGAGGGGGGCCTAGCGAATCAGCCCGCCTTAATATACGACTCCGCTATGACCGGCACCAGAGGCGTTTTCACGTACGCGGAGCTGCTGGAAGAGGTAGCCAGGTTCGCGGGCGCGATGAGCCGGCTCGGCGTCGTCGCGGGCGATCGCGTCGTCATCTACCTGCCGATGATTCCCGAAGCCGTCATCGCCATGCTGGCCTGCGCGCGCATCGGCGCGGTGCACTCGGTGGTGTTCGGCGGCTTCGCCGCACCGGAGCTCGCCGCGCGCATCGATGACGCGAAACCAGTGTTGATCATCACAGCATCCGGCGGTCTGGAACCGGGCAAACAGCTCGAATACCCGCCGATTGTGTTGCAGGCCTTGGACCTCGCCGAGACCACCGCGCCGCGCACCGTGATCGTGAAGCAGCGCCCGCAGTTCCCGACCATCCACTTCCCCGCGCCGCAGGCCGCGACCGAATCACTGCCGAGTTCGTCACAGACCATCGCGGCGCAATGGCTCGATTGGGACGACGCTGTCCGGGGTGCGCCACTGGCCGAGCCGGTCCCGGTCGCCGCGACCGACCCGCTCTACATCCTCTACACCTCGGGTACCACCGGGAAACCCAAAGGCGTGGTGCGGGACAACGGCGGACACGCGGTTGCCCTCGCCTGGTCCATGCGCAATATCTACGACGTAGGCCCCGGCCAGGTGATGTGGACGGCCTCCGATGTCGGCTGGGTCGTCGGGCACTCCTACATCGTCTACGCGCCGCTGCTGGTCGGCGCGACCACGCTGCTGTACGAAGGCAAGCCGATCGGCACCCCGGATGCGGGCGCGTATTGGCGGGTGATCGCGGAACACAATGTTCGCGTGCTGTTCACGGCGCCGACCGCGCTGCGCGCCATCCGCAAGGCCGACCCGGACGCCGCGCTCGCGCACGGCCACGATCTCTCCTCGCTGCGCGCACTGTTCTGCGCGGGCGAGCGACTAGATCCGGCCACCTACGCCTGGGCCGACGAGATTCTGCTCGCCGACCGCACGGACTGCCCCGTCGTCGACCACTGGTGGCAGACCGAGACCGGCTGGCCGATCTGCGCGAATCCGCTCGGTCTGCAACAACTCCCGATCAAGGCGGGTTCGGCCTCGGTGCCGGTGCCCGGGTATCGCCTGCGCGTGCTCGATTCCGAGGGCAACCCGGTGCCGCCGAATACCGAGGGCAACATCGTGATCGGGCTGCCGCTGCCGCCCGGCACGCTGACCGGGCTGTGGCACGACGACGAGCGCTACAAGCGTTCGTACCTGTCCGCCTACCCAGGCCACTACCTCACCGGCGACTCCGGGTACTTCGACGAGGACGGCTACCTCTATGTGCTCGGCCGCAGCGACGATGTGATCAATATGGCCGGGCACCGGTTGTCGGCCGGCAGCATCGAGGCGGCCATCGCCGGCCACGAGGCGGTCGCCGAGTGCGCGGTGATCGGGCTGCCCGATGAACTCAAGGGGCACCGGCCGCTGGCCTATGTGGTGCTCAAGTCGGGGGTCGAGGTGGATCCCGCGCAGTTGCGGGACGAGCTGATCGAGCGGGTACGCAGCCAGATCGGCGCGATCGCCACGCTGCACGACGCCGTCATCGTCACCGCGCTGCCGAAGACCCGCTCCGGCAAGATCCTGCGCAAGACGATCCGGCAGATCACCTCCGGCGATCCGTACGAGGTGCCGTCCACCATCGAGGATCCCGCGGTGCTCGAGGCGCTGGAGGAGCAGATCCACGCGGCACGCGAGCTTCCGCCGCTGAGGGAATTCGGGCCGGACTCGGCTGCCACACCGGTGACCTCGGCGCCCGGCGGCGAGTAAGGCCAGCTCAGCCGGTACCCGGATGCTGATGAGATCAGTTGTCCTGCTGGATATTCCGTGGTGGACCCGGCTCGGCAGCGTCGACTGCTCAGAGATTCCTTAGGAAGCGTTCACACGCGTGCCAGTGCGGCGGCCTAGCGTCGAGGGCGCTAGTACCCCTCGATATTTGGAGTCACCCCATGAAGCGTTCCGTTGGCCGTCCCGCTGTCGCCGCATTCGCCGCAGGCGGGCTGGCCACTGTCGCCATGTTCCTCAGCCCGGCCATCGCCTCCGCCGACCCGATGGAGCTCGCCGGTCCGCTGCTCACCTCGGACTGTTCGTTCGCCCAGGTCGACGCCGCCCTGCACGACAAGGCCCCGCAGCTCGCCGCCATGCTCGACGCGAACCCGAAGCAGAAGGCCGAGTTGCAGCGCAAGTTCGATCAGCCGGTCGAGCAGCGCCGCGCCGAACTCCAGCGGGCCATCGACCAGAACCCGGGCGCGGTCCAGGAAGCCCAGAACGACCCGCGCTACGCCCAGCTGCGCGACACCATCCGCACCGTGGCCGATTCTTGCCACAACTACTGAACGCGCGCATCGCCCGCCTGACCGGTTGGACCGATCGGTGACGGCAGAATGAGCGATGTGACGCCCTCTACTCCGACCGTCCTCGTCGTCGATGACGACGAGGACGTGCTCGCCTCGGTCGAGCGGGGCCTGCGGCTGTCCGGGTTCCATGTGCTGGTCGCCAGGGACGGGGCGCAGGCGCTGCGCAGCGTGAACGAGCACGCGCCGGACGCGATCGTGCTCGATATGAACATGCCGGTGCTCGACGGCGCGGGGGTGGTCACCGCGTTGCGCGCGATGGGCAACGAGGTGCCGATCTGTGTGCTCAGTGCGCGCGCCTCGGTGGACGATCGCATCTCCGGGCTGGAGTCCGGTGCCGACGATTATCTGGTCAAGCCGTTCGTGCTCGCCGAGTTGGTCGCGCGGATCCGGGCGCTGCTGCGCAGGCGGACCGACACCCAGTCACCCGCGACGCCGGGCGCGATCACCGTCGGCCCGCTCGAAGTCGATGTCGCCGGGTATCGCGCGCTGCTGAACGGCGATGAAATCGAGCTCACCAAGCGGGAATTCGAGCTGCTGTCCACGCTGGCGCGCAATGTCGGCGTGGTGCTGAGCCGGGAGCGGCTGCTGGAACTGGTGTGGGGCTACGACTTCGCGGCCGACACCAATGTGGTGGACGTTTTCGTGGGCTACCTGCGGCGCAAGCTGGAGGTGGACGGTGCGCCGCGGCTGCTGCACACCATCCGCGGCGTCGGGTTCGTGCTGCGGGCGCCCAAATGACGCAGCTCACCGCGCCGAAATCCCGTCGGCGCCGGGCCTTTTCGCTACGCACCAGGGTCGCGGGCGCGGCAGCGGCCGGTGCGATCGTGATCGTCTCGGTGATCAGCGTGATCAGTATTCACGCGATCGAACGCAACAATGTGCAGCAGTCCGATCAGCAGCTCGCGATCGCCGCGCGCATCGTGCTGATCGAACCGGTCATCGCGGTCCGGTTCGTCAGCTTGACGGGTCTGAACAACGACATGGCCGTCACGGTCCGCGACCACGGCACGGTCACCGCGAGTACACCGACCCAATTGCCCGATCTGGCACCGGGTTCGCGCACGGTCCCGGTCGGTGGCACGCCCTATCGAATCCTGTCGACGACCGAGAATCAGCCTGCGGGACGGGTGGTTTCGATCGGCATCCCCGCCGCTTCGGCGGCCGCGGCCACGGCCGACCAGCAGCGCTGGGTACTCGGCGGCGCGTTGTTCGCCATCGCCGCCGCGGCCGCGCTCGGCTGGCTGCTGGCCGGACGCGCGGTGCGCCCGATCGTGCGGCTCACCCGCCAGGTCGGTGCCCGCAGCGGTCTGCCCGATCCGCACAACCCGCAGACACCGGTGGACGGGTCGGGCGTGCGGGAGGCGGAAAAGCTGGCGGACGCGGTGAATACGATGCTGCAACGGGTGGATCAGGCGCAGTCCGCCACCGCGGCGGCCTTGGAGACCGCGCGCGATTTCGCCGCCGTCTCCGCGCACGAGTTGCGCACGCCGCTCACCGCCATGCGCACCGACCTCGAGGTTTTGCGCACCCTGGACTTGGACGAGGCACAGCGCACCGAGATCCTCGCCGACTTGCAGCGCAGTCAGGGCCGGGTGGAGACCACGCTGGCCGCGCTGGAGCGTCTGGCCACGGGCGATCTCACCAACGAACGCGATCACGTCGCCACCGATGTCGGCGACCTCTGCGACCAGGCCGCGCACGACGCCATGCGGCACTTTCCCGGTTTGAAGGTCCGCATCGACAGCGATACCGAGCTGGTCACCCGTGGGCTGCCCGCCGGTCTGCGGCTCGCGGTGGACAACGCGCTGGCCAACTCGGTCAAGCACGGGCGGGCCACCGAGGCGCTGGTGTCCGCGCACCGGGCGCCGAACGGGCACATCGTGATCAGCATCGACGACAACGGTCGCGGTATTCCGGCGCATGAGCGTCGAGCCGTGTTCGATCGGTTCTTCCGCGGCAGTCAAGCGAGCAAAGGCGGCTCCGGACTCGGCTTGGCCCTGGTCGCCCAGCAAGCCCAATTACACGGCGGCCGTGCCTATTTCGATGACGGAACGCTGGGCGGCATTCGCCTCGTCCTCGACCTGCCCGACCCCACCAGCGCCTGACCGCTCCACAGGTCTCTCGACCCGCGCACGACACCGCCGGCGGATTCGCGCGGGACGCTCCTTAGCGAACTCTCATAGAAACGCCAGCGGTTGAGCCAAGGGGCGGCTCTATCGTCTGGCTGTGATCGGAAAACGCGCCCGCTGGGCTCTTCTCGCCGTTGCTCTCGTCAGCGCTGGCGCGCTCGGTGCCGGCCTCACCGCGTGCGGCCGATCGCACGACGGCCCCACCGGCATCGCCCTGGTGAACGCCGACACCGGCCCGACGGGCGCGCGGGTCGTCAAGGCGCTGACGGAAGCGGGCGGATACGAATGGACCGCCGCGAAGCCGGGCGAGGCGAGCGCCGACGACTACGCCGCGGTGATCACCCTGCCCGCCGACCTCACCGAATCCATGGGCACCCTGGCCGGTACCCAGCCGCGCCGGGCCAAGGTCACCGTCGCCACCCATAAGGGCGCGGACACCGACCTGGTGAACGGCGCGGTGTCCGAGGTGACGCACCGGGTCGGCGCGGCGGGCGTCGATGCCGCGCTCGCGGCGGTCGGGCAGGCCCGCAGCCAGATGTCGCAGGTGCAATTCACTGCGCAGTTACTCAAAGCCGGAGTGAACACGGCCGCTTCGGGCACCGAGCAGTTCAGCGCAGGCGCCGACCAACTGCTCGGCTTCCTGAGTTTCGCCAAAGAGGGTTCCGCCCAGCTGACTTCGGCCATCGCACTGCTGAACTCGACCGTCGACGGCGCCGCCAAGCAGGCGAACGAGCTTGCCTCCGCGCTGGATTCGACCGGCATCACGATTGCCCAGGTGGAGCAGACGGCGAACACGGTGAACTCCGGCCTGGACCAGATCCTCCCGCTACTGCGCGCCCTGCCCTTCGCCAACGATCCGGCGCTGGCCGACATCATCAAGAAACTGGAAGCGCTGCAGGGCATTTCGGGTCAGGCCGGCTCCCAGCTCACCGGCCTCGGCTCGCTGGTCGGCGGCGCGGTCGACCCGAACACCGACCTCGGCACCCTGCTTCGCACCGTGGTCGACCGATTGACCAGTGCCAGTGCGCAATTGAACGAGGGCGCGAAGTTGGCCGAGGGCCTACCCAAGCTCGCCGACGAGGGCGGCGCCCAATTGGTCAGCGCCATCAGCCAGCTCACCGGCGGCGGCGTCACCCAGCTGCAGACCATCGTCAACAACCTGAGCACCCAGACCGACAAGGCCGTGGACGCCCTCCCCCAGCGCAGCTCGGCCCAGCAGTCCGCGCTCGCCCTGGCCCTCACCGATCCGGTCGAGATCGTCCGCGAGTAACACGACCGCGGCCCGTGCTCCACCGAGTGGAACACGGGCCGCGGTACGCGTTTCGGATTAGCTGGCGTCCAGCAGGTCGATGATGAAGACCAGCGTCTTGCCTGCCAGGGGGTGTCCGGCGCCGGTCGGGCCGTAGGCCAGCTCCGGCGGGATGGTGAGCTGGCGACGGCCGCCGACCTTCATGCCGGGGATGCCGTCCTGCCAGCCCTGGATCAGGCCGCGCAGCGGGAAGTTGATGGATTCGCCGCGGTTCCAGGAGGAGTCGAATTCTTCGCCGGTGTCGAACTCAACGCCGACGTAGTGCACCTCGACGTTGCCGCCGGGCACGGCTTCTTTGCCTTCGCCCTCGATGATGTCCTTGATCACCAGCTCGGCGGGCGCGGGCCCACCCTGGAACTCGATCTCCGGCTTGGTCATTCGGCATATCCCCTTCGGTGGGTGATGGTGGTGATGGTGGAACTAACGGTTGGTGATCTCGCGGTAGTCGCGGGCGCCGTAGCCGGTGTAGATCTGCCGCGGGCGGCCGATCTTCAGTGGCTCGCTGTGCATTTCGCGCCAGTGCGCGATCCAGCCCGGCAGTCGGCCCATCGCGAACAGCACGGTGAACATGCGGGTGGGGAAGCCCATGGCCTTGTAGATGACGCCGGTGTAGAAGTCGACGTTCGGGTACAGGCGCCGCTCGACGAAGTAGTCGTCGGTGAGCGCGGCCTCTTCCAGCGCCTGGGCGATCTCGAACAGCTCGTCGTTGCCGAGCTTGTTGAGGATGGCGTCGGCGTGCTTCTTGGCGATGGCGGCGCGCGGGTCGTAATTGCGGTAGACGCGGTGCCCGAAGCCCATGAGCTTCACGCCGTCTTCCTTGTTCTTGACCTTGCGGATGAACTCCTTGACGTCGCCGCCGTCGGACTTGATGCCGTCGAGCATCTCCAGCACCGCCTGGTTGGCGCCGCCGTGCAGCGGGCCCCAGAGGGCGTTGATGCCGCCGGACACCGAGGTGAACAGGTTGGCGTCCGAGGAGCCGACCAGCCGCACCGTCGAGGTGGAGCAGTTCTGCTCGTGGTCGGCGTGCAGGATGAGCAGCATGTCCAGCGCCGCGGCGACCTCGGGGTCGACCTCGTACGGCTCGGCCGGGAAGCCGAAGGTCATCCGCAGGAAGTTCTCCACCAGGCTCAGCGAGTTGTCCGGGTAGAGGAACGGCTGGCCGACCGACTTCTTGTACGAGTAGGCCGCGATGGTGGGCAGCTTGGCCAGCAGCCGGATGGTGGACAGCTCGACCTGTTCGGGGTCGCGCGGGTCCAGCGAGTCCTGGTAGTAGGCCGACAGCGCGTTCACCGCGGAGGAGAGCACCGGCATCGGGTGCGCGTTGCGCGGGAAGCCGTCGAAGAAGCGCTTCAGGTCCTCGTGCAGCAGGGTGTGCCTGCGGATCCGGTCGGTGAAGTCCTCCAGCTGGGCCTGCGAGGGCAGCTCGCCGTAGATCAGCAGGTAGCTGACCTCGATGAAGGTGGAGGAGCCCGCGAGCTGGTCGATCGGGTAACCGCGGTAGCGCAGGATGCCTGCCTCACCGTCGATGTAGGTGATCGCCGACTTGGTCGGGGCGGTGTTCATGAAGCCCGGGTCGTCGGTGACGTAACCCGTGCTGGCCAGCAGCTTTCCCAGCTCGATTCCGTCGTTGCCTTCGGCGGCCTTGGCGACCGTCATCGGGAACTCCCCGCCGGGGTAGGTAAGCACCGGCTTGGCGTCTTCGTCGACGTTGATGATGTTCTCAGCGGGCACGGAAGGATCCCTCTCAGGCTAGAACCGTAGGCATCGTCGCGGTCGGCGCACGATGCACTTGTCTCAACGCTAGACGTTCACCGACGCGGACAACCAGGAGGGTAGTCCTGTGCGACCTCACAAACATCTCGTGGCGGTGTGAGGTCCGAAGTACGCGCCGAACAGCGATTGCTGGATATTCGCAGGCTCATGGTGCCACTATTTCCGCATGTGCGCGCCCTACCCGGTATCGCACGAATGCCGGGAACGCGAGCGCGGCGATCACCACGCCGATCACCACGAGAACACCACCACCGGCCGCCGCGACAGCGGTACCCAGACTCGCCGCCGCAAAACCGTGGGCAACATCACCGATTCGGGGCCCACCTGCGACAACCACGATGAACACGCCTTGCAGACGTCCGCGCATCTCGTCGGTCGCGACCTGCTGCAACATGGTGACCCGCAGCGCGGCCGAGACCATGTCCACCGCGCCGCCGAAGGCCGAGCAGAGCAGCGCGAGCGTGAGCCCGAGTCCGAGGCCGAGTCCGTGCCCGGTGAATCCGACGGCCGCGCCGAAGCCGACCATGGCCAGGCCCCACAGCACGATGCAGACGAGTACGGCCAAGCCTTGGCGCTGAATGCGCGGTATCCAGCCGGAGAACACTCCGCCCAGCACCGCGCCCACCGACATGGACGCGAACAGCAGGCCGAGCGCGACCCCGCCGGTGGTCGGATCGCCGAAGGTCTCGTGCGCGATCTGCGGGAACAGCGCGCGCGGCATGCCGAACACCATGGCGATCACGTCCACCGCGAACGAGGCGAGCAAAATCCGCTGCGTAGCCAGATAGCCGAAACCGTCCAGCACCGTGCGGAATCCGGCCTTGCGCGCGGTTCCGGTCGGCGGCAGGGCGGGCAACTTCCACACCGCCCAGATTGTGGCGAGCAGGGCGATGGAGTCGATCAAGTAGAGAGTGGACAGCCCGATCACCGGGATCAGCGCGCCCGCCAGCACCGGTCCGGCGATGGCACCGAACTGCATCACCGTCATGCTGAGCGAATTCGCCGCGGCCAGTTGGTCTTCCGGCAGCAGGCGCGGGATGGCCGCACTGCGCGTCGGCTGGTTCACCGCGTAGAACGCCTGCTGCACCGCGAACAGGCCGAGCACGACCCAGACGTTGTCGATGCCCGACGCGGCCTGCGCCCAGAACGCCACCGCGGTGAGGCCGGTGCCCGCGTTGGTGATGAGCATCAGCTTGCGCCGGTCCATCACATCCGCGAGCGCGCCGCCCCACAGCCCGAACACGATCAGCGGCACCAGGCCGAACAGCCCGGCCAGGCCGACATACCCTGAGCTGCCGGTGATCTGAAAGATCTGCTGCGGCACCGCGACGATGGACAGCTGCGCGCCGATCATGGTGACGATGCCCGAGGTCCACAGACGCCGGAAATCTGGGTGTCGCAGCGGAGCGGTATCGGCCAGCAATCTCACCGGCGGCAGCGTAGCGACTGAATCCCGGCCGGTTCGATACGAGATTTCTCACCGGCCGGCCGGGAATAGTTCAGGGTTGTAGTCGCTCCACCTTCATGGCGCCGTTCTCGACGAGCACCCGAATCCGGTTGTGCAGCCGGCCGCGTCGGCCCTGCCAGAACTCCACCTCGTCCGGGCGCAGCAGAAAGCCACCCCAGTGCGGCGGCACCGGAATCTCGTCGACGTTCTCGAAGCGCGCGATCGTCTCGGCCATGGTGCGGTCCAACTCGGCCCGCGACCCGATCGGCTTCGACTGCCGCGAGGCCCACGCGCCCAGCTGCGAGTCGCGCGGCCGGGAGCGCCAGTAGACCTCGGTCGTCTCGGCGGGCACCCGCTCGATCGCGCCGCGCACATGCACCTGCCTGCCGAGCGCGGGCCAGACAAAGGTGGCGGCGGCGAACGGCACGGCCGCGAGCTGGCTGCCCTTGGCCGAGTCGTAGTTCGTGTAAAAAGTCACACCCTCGGGAGAGAGCCCTTTACACAGGACGGTTCTGGCGACCGGTCGCGGCGTGCCGTCGGCCAGTGAAACGGTGGCCAGCACCATGGCGTTCGGCTCCGCGACGCCGACCGCGGTCGCTTGCTCGATCCAGTGGCGCAGCAACGGCTCCCAGCCGCCGGCCAGCCATGTTTCGTCCAGATCGATGTCTTCGCCGCTGCCGAACGGGGCGCCCCCGTACTCGGCGCGCATGCCGGCTAAATCGGTGCTCGGCAGGATTTCGGCCGTCTCCTGGCCGCCAGGTGAATTGTCCAGGTCACGCATGGGCCAGACGTTACTCCGGGGTAGCAAGGATCTAAGGTGTTGTTGATCGGCATGTGCTCGGCGAGCCTCGTTGTACCCCTCATCGCCGAGGATCAGGCCTGTTCTAGCGAGCTGCGAGCAGTCGCTACGGAGCGCGTCCCGAAGTGCAAGGAGAAGTCCCGACATGACTACCAGCCCCGCGGTGCCTACCGGGCAGACCGCCGTACCCAGCGATTTCGTCAGCGGCCTCGAGGGTGTGGTGGCGTTCACCACCGACATCGCCGAGCCCGACAAGGACGGCGGCGCGCTGCGCTACCGCGGCGTCGACATCGAGAACCTGGTCGAGGGCCAGGTGACCTTCGGCGACGTGTGGGCCCTGCTGGTGGACGGCGAGTTCGGTCGCGGCCTGCCGCCCGCCGAACCCTTCCCGCTGCCGGTGCACACCGGTGATGTGCGCGTCGACGTGCAGGCCGGCCTGGCCATGCTCGCCCCGATCTGGGGCTACCAGCCGCTGCTGGACATCGATGACGAAACCGCGCGCGACAACCTGGCCCGCGCCTCGGTGATGGCGCTGTCCTACGTCGCGCAGTCCGCGCGCGGCATCTACCAGCCCGCGGTCCCGCAGAAGAAGATCGACGAGTGCAACACGGTCACCGAGCGGTTCATGACCCGCTGGAAGGGTGACCCGGACCCCAAGCACACCGAGGCGATCGACGCCTACTGGGTGTCGGCCGCCGAGCACGGCATGAACGCCTCCACCTTCACCGCGCGCGTGATCGCCTCCACCGGCGCCGATGTCGCGGCCTCGCTGTCCGGCGCGATCGGCGCGATGTCGGGCCCGCTGCACGGTGGCGCGCCCGCCCGCGTGCTGCCGATGATCGAAGAGGTGGAGCAGACCGGCGACGCACGGGCACTGGTCAAGGGCATCCTCGACCGCAAGGAAAAGCTGATGGGCTTCGGGCACCGGGTGTACCGGGCCGAGGACCCGCGCGCCCGCGTGCTGCGCGCCACCGCGAAGCGGCTCGCCGCGCCGCGCTACGAGGTGGCCGCCGCGCTGGAGCAGGCCGCACTGGCCGAGCTGCGTGAGCGTCGCCCGGACCGGGCGATCGAGACCAACGTGGAGTTCTGGGCCGCGGTGATCCTCGACTTCGCCGAGGTGCCCGCGCACATGATGCCCGCCATGTTCACCTGTGGCCGGACCGCGGGCTGGTGTGCGCACATCCTCGAGCAGAAGCAGCTCGGCAAGCTGGTGCGCCCGGCGGCGATCTACACCGGACCGGCGCCGCGTCAGCCTGCCGACGTCGCGGGCTGGGCGAGCATTCAGCACGCCTAGCAATAGCTGAAACGCATCACCGCGAGCCGAATGTCCTGCACCAATAGGACATTCGGCTCGCGTAGCATCCGGGTCCGGACGGACGGAGGAGGGCCGGGTGCAGGAACGAGGAATGTCGCGGCGGCGGATGTTGGGCGTCGGCGCCGCACTGGCCGCCGGGTTCGCCGCCACCGGATGCGGTACCGCGCGCAGCGATACCGCGGCCGCGGCACCGAGTTCGACCCGCGCCCGGACCTCGATCGGCGACGCCGCCGTAGCCTCCAGGACCGCGCCACCACCGGACAACTCACCCGCCGCGGTGGCCGCCAGGCACGCCGCTGACCAGCCGCAGCGGTGGGGCGTGCAAATGCAGGGCATCACAAGCACTTTCGAGGCCACCGGCAAGCAGCTGGCCCTGACCTTCGACGCGTGCGGTGGGCCGGGCAACAACGACATCGACGACTCGCTCATCAATTTTCTTGTCACCCAGCAGATTCCGGCGACCCTGTTTCTGAACAAGCGCTGGATCGACGCGAACCCGGTGCGGGCCGGCCAGTTGGCGGTGAACCCGCTGTTCGAGCTGGCCAATCACGGTGTCGCACACAAGCCGCTGTCGGTGAACGGTCGCGCCGCCTACGGCATCGCGGGCACCGGCTCGGCGCAGGAGGCGGCCGACGAGGTCTGGGCCAACCACGAGCGGCTGACGGGGCTGGTCGGCAAGCCGCCCCGCTTCTTCCGCGCGGGCACTGCGCACTACGACGATGTCGCGGTCGCCATCGTGCACGAATTGGGCGAAACCCCCGTCGGTTTCAGCATCAACGCCGACTACGGTGCGACCGCGAGCGCCGCCAAGGTCCGCTCCGCGATGAATGCCGCTGCGCCGGGGGCGATTTCGCTCGCCCATATGCACCGCCCGCAGTCCGGCACCGGCGCGGGCATGATCGCCGTCCTGCCGGCCCTGCGCGACATGGGGTTCAGCTTCGTCCACCTGTGAGGCCGGGTCAGTCCTCGCCGAGGGAGGCGTCCCAGTCGACGGCCACCGACTCGCCGTGATCGACGGTGAAGAAGGCGACCTCCAGGTGCTGGCCCAGATCGATCAGGCCGATCGCGGGCAGCGGAACCGGTTGCACGAGCCGGACCAGCCACGGGGCCGGCTCGTCCCACGCGCGCAGTTCGAGGTCGAGGCGCAGCACCGGATCGTCGCGGCCGACGTAGTCCGCGGCGACCGGGGCCGCGGCGAGCACCGTCGCGTCGGCGCGGCGGCCGTCGGCGAGAATCTTCGCGACGCTGACCCGGCCGGTCTCCGCGAAATCGGGCACGTACAGCACCAAGCGATCCCGGTCGCCCGGGTCGACCCGGCAGCACACGACATCGCCCGGCTGCATCCACTCCAGGTTCGCCGCGGATACCCGCTGCCGCACCCTGGCCTCGTACGGCGCCATCCCGTCGACCTCGACCCGCACCCAGAACACCTGACACGGCGACGAGCCGTCCGCGTCGTGCTCGCCCGCGACCGCTTTGTTGCTCGGCCGCACGCCGAGGATGGTTGCCGAACCGAGGGTGCCGTGTAGCAGCAACTCCCGGCGCGCGCTGTCGGACATCGCGCCGATGCGCGGCCCGAAGGTCCGTGGTCGTCGACCGAGCAATCGCCACCCCGAGTTAGCCGGCGCCATGTTCATGGGCGCAAAGGTTAGCTGGAGTGTGGTGCGCGACACAGCAATACCACCGCAACCGGAGTGGACCGTGACAATTCCGGCACCGGGCGCCCGCGCGAGCGCCGGTGGCGGAGGGCACAGCTGCCGACCCGCACGAACCGAGCTGGTCCGACACGCTTTACCCTGTTCGGCATGACCACTGCGTTCCCGACGATTCCCGACGACCTCAAGCCCGCCGACGGACGGTTCGGCTGTGGCCCCTCCAAGGTGCGACCGGAGCAGTTGCAGTCTCTGGTGACGGTCGGCGCCTCGGTGTTCGGAACAAGTCACCGGCAGAAGCCGGTGAAAGATGTGGTCGCGCGGGTGCGCTCGGGCCTACGCGAACTGTTCGGCCTGCCCGACGGTTACGAGGTGGTGCTCGGTAACGGTGGCACGACGGCGTTCTGGGATGCCGCGGCCTTCGGCCTGATCCGCGAGCGTTCGCTGCACCTGACCAACGGTGAGTTCAGCTCCAAGTTCGCCGCCGTGGCCAAGGGCAACCCGTTCATCGGCGACCCGATCGTCATCTCGGCCGAGCCGGGCAGCGCGCCGGAGCCGGTGTCCGACCCATCGGCCGACCTGATCGGCTGGGCGCACAACGAAACCTCCACCGGTGTCGCCATTCCGGTGCAGCGCCCGGCGGGCTCGGAAAACGCGCTGATCGCCATCGACGCCACCTCGGGCGCGGGCGGTCTGCCGGTGAACATCACCGACGCCGACGTCTACTACTTCGCGCCGCAGAAGTGCTTCGCCGCCGACGGCGGACTCTGGGTCGCGCTGATGAGCCCGGCCGCGCTGGCGAGGGTCGACGAGATCAAGGCGAGCGGCCGGTGGACCCCGGAGTTCCTGTCGCTGCCGATCGCGATCGACAACAGCACCAAGGACCAGACCTACAACACCCCGGCGCTGGCCACCCTGCTGCTGTTCGCCGACCAGATCGAGTGGCTCAACGGCAACGGCGGCCTGGACTGGGCGGTCAAGCGGACGCTGGATTCGTCGTCGCGCCTGTACAACTGGGCCGAGTCGAGCGAGTACGCCACGCCGTACGTCACCGACCCGGCGCACCGCTCGCAGGTGGTCGGCACCATCGACTTCGCCGACTCGGTCGACGCGGCCGCGGTGGCGAAGGTGCTGCGTGCCAATGGAATCGTGGACACCGAGCCGTACCGCAAGCTGGGCCGCAACCAGCTGCGCGTCGGCATGTTCCCGGCCATCGACCCGGAAGACATCAGCCAGTTGACCCGTAGCATCGACTGGGTCGTGCAGAATCTGGGCTGACGACAGCCGAATCCGAGCGCGACACGCCACAATCGACACGCCGCTTCCGGTGCTGCGCCAAGTCGAACAGAGCAGATTAGCGGGGTGCGGGAGTCTGCACAGAGATTTCCGCCCCGCGTGTCTCGCCCCACGGATCCCAGAAGTGCACTACTGTTTCGGAAAGTGGGCGGTGTCGCGAGTCGACGCGGTAAGGAGGTAACGGTGCGTGAACTTCGAGTGATCGGGGTGACGCCCGACTCCACGCACATCGTGTGTATCGACACCGAGTCCGGAGCGAAGTACCGGCTTCCCGCCGACGACAAGCTACGAGCCGCAGCACGCGGAGACCTTGCCCGATTCGGCCAGATAGAGATCGAAATGGAAGCAACTATGCGTCCTCGCGATATCCAGGCTCGGATCCGGGCCGGTGCCTCCGTCGACCAGGTCACCGAAGAATCCGGCATGCCGGCCAGCCGCGTCGAGCGGTTCGCCTACCCGGTGTTGCTGGAGCGTGCCCGCGCCGCCGAACTCGCGCAGAAGGCGCATCCCGTCCGCCCCGACGGCCCCGCCGTGGAAACCCTCATCGATGTCGTCACCGCCGCCTTCACCGAGCGCGGGCACAACATCGAAGGCGCCGAATGGGACGCCTGGAAAGACGAAAAAGGCTTCTGGGTCGCCCAATTGCAGTGGCAGAACGGGCGTTCCGAGATCGCCGCGCACTGGCGTTACCAGCCCGACGCGCACGGCGGCTCGGTCTCCCCGCTCGACGATCCCGCCTCCGACCTGATCGATCCCGACTTCGGCCGAGCGCTACGCGGTCTCGCGACGATCCTGCCCGCCGAGCCCGAGGTGGCCGCACCCGCGCCGCAGCCGGAGCCGGTGGTCGAGCCACGCCCCACTCCGTCGGCGCCGCCAGCGCGCCCCGCGGCCCGGCAGAGCCAGCCCACCCTGGACGAGTACTACGAGCAGCGCGCCGTCGCGGCCGGTGGCAGCAGCACCCCCGCCATCACCGCGGGCGCGACCGCAACCCCCACTGCCGCAACCACGACGACGCCCGCCGCGTCGAGCCCGGCGCCCGCGCCCACCGCGCCGGCCCCGACTCCGCCGGCCGAGCCCCCCGCCGAAACCGCTCCGCCCGCGCCCGCCGCGTCGACGAAGCCCGCCGCCGAGGAACCGGCCAAGCCGGCCGCCAACGGCAAGACGACGGCCAAGCCGGCCCGCACCAAGCGCGGCAAGGCACCCATGCCGTCCTGGGAGGACGTCCTGCTCGGAGTCCGCAGCTCGGGCCACTGAGCAAGACCCGCAAAGCCGAACGACAAGAAGGCACGCCACCACGGTGGCGTGCCTTCGTCAGTTACCCCGCAGCATTGCGCGCGACCGGATAGCTGGTTCCCCAGCGTGTTCAGCAGCGGAAGGTGCGCCTGGACGGGCTCGAGGCGAGTAGATTTTTTGGTGTGTTGTCGACTGCGCGCGACGGCGTCGGGTGATTCACCACAGCGGTGAATTGTTCGAAACCCCGTGCGTTGCTCGAAGTTCGCGGAGCTGATTCGTGCAACCATCGGGAGGTGCCGGAAATGCTATCGAAAGCTTCGTCGCTCTGGTACGTCGACGCACCCGATCCGTTGACGGTACTGCGCGCCAACCATGATCCGGATCCCGATGCCGCACTGGCGCTTGCGAAACAGCTGCACAGCGACCGGGACGTGCTGCCGATCATGGTCGGCACGCTCGCGGGCTGTGCGGGTCCGGACCTCGACGAGGTGTACATCGGTTGCTATCCCGGTGTGACGGTGGTGTGTTCGGCGCAGGCCGCCCGCATCCACCCGACCGAGCTGCCGGAGTTGCTGGTTCGCCCGCTGGCCTCCGAGCACACCTATCTGGTGTCCTTCGACACCGCGCATGGCTGGGGTGCGTTCGCGCATTGGGAGCGTGGCGAGTTCCGCAGGGCGTTCAGTTCCAGCCGGGTGAACATCCTGGAGGACGAGGGGTTGCCGCTGGTCTGGGAGCGCCCGTACTGGGCGGGCGAACATCCGGTGCGCTGGCACGCGGGCGAGCTGCCCGACCCGCAGACGCTGCCGTTCGACCCACCCGATTTCGCCGACGCCGCCAACAACGAGTGGCTCGGCTTCCACTACCGCGCCCCCGCCGCCGAGGGCGCGCTGGTCCCCGGCGACGTCGCGGTGTGCGGCTTCACGCTGTATCCGAAAGGCCAAGCGCCCGACCCGGCCACCCTCGCCCCACCGCGACACGAGCCGGACAGCGTGCGCCCCAAACGCGGCCTGTTCAGCTGGCTACGCGGGCACGACCGGGTGTCCTGACCACGTCTCAGCCCGCTAACCCGTTGATCAGCAACGCCA
This sequence comes from Nocardia suismassiliense, assembly GCF_900269665.1. GTDB lineage: Bacteria > Actinomycetota > Actinomycetes > Mycobacteriales > Mycobacteriaceae > Nocardia > Nocardia suismassiliense. Next base: position 1,188,116 of record NZ_LT985361.1, on the reverse strand, counting down.
CCCACCCCAGCAGCACGCCCGCCGCACCACCGCCGACCACCCACCTGGTCACCGGCGCCCACCGCATCCGCCAGGCAGTCGGCGCGGCGCCGCCCGCCGCGATCAGGTTCACCGCCACCGCGAGCAGCGGATGCACCTCGGCGAGCGCACGACCGAAGGAGAACACCGCGACAGTCGCCAGCAGCGCGACCATGACCGCGACGCCGACGCCGGCGCCCCACGGGGTCGGACCTCGATACGACGGGTAATTCACATCCGTACCCGCTCATAGAAAGCCATCGCGGCTGCGGTGGCGACGTTGAGCGAGTCGGTGCCGGGTGACATCGGGATGCGCGCCCGCACGTCGGTGGCTCGCATCGCGTCCTCGCTCAAACCCGGTCCTTCGGCACCGAGCAGCAGTGCCACCCGCTCCCCCGTCATCGCCGTGGCCAGATTCACCGCCGCCGGGTTCGGCGTGAGTGCGATGATCTGGAACCCCTTGCGCCGCAGTATATCCAGACCGTCCGGCCAGTCGGGGACGGAAGCGAACGGAACGCGCAGCACGTGGCCCATGGACACCCGCACCGCCCGCCGATACAGCGGGTCGGCGCACCGGTCACCGAACAGGATGGCCGCCGCGCCGAGACCGGCCGCGTTGCGGAACATCGAACCGATGTTCTCGTGATCGTTGACGCCCTCCAGCACGGCCACCGTGCTCGCCTTGTCGAGTACCTCGTCCAGCTCCAGTGGCGCAGGCCTGCGCGCGACGGCGAGCACACCGCGGTTGAGGTGGAAGCCGACCACCTCGGCCATCACCTCGGCCGAGGCGCGGTAGTAGGGCACGTCGACGGCGACGAGATCGTCCGCGAGTTCTTCGCGGCGCTTCTCCACGCCGAGCCACGCGGTCGGTGCGAACCGGGAGTCCAGCATCCGCTGCACGACCACCACACCCTCCGCGATCACCAGGCCCTTCCGGCCGGGCAGATCGGGTCGGCGGTCGGCGGACTTCAGGTCGCGGAAGTCATCGACCCGCGGGTCGGCGGGGTCGTCGATATCGATCACTTCGGCCACGGGCTACATCCTGCCGGGTGAACCGGACAAACACCGGAACAGGTGTGATTTCCGCCGGTGGGGAGGCGCGTGCAGGCGGTTGGCGAAGGCCGCTCGTGCGCCCGCCGAAATTCGAGTGCGGCGCGGTGTCGCGGCGTGGCAGGGTGCAACGATGACGCTGACGCACGGCATCACCATTCGATCGGCCACCCCCGAGGACGCGACCGCGATCCGGACGCTGGTGGCCACCTCCTTCGGCGGTCGACCGGACAACGACGAGCTCGACCGCTACCGGCAGCTGTTCCCACCGGAGGACGCGATCGTGGCGGCGGACGGCGCGCGCATCGTCGGACACGTGCAGTCCAGGACCATGACGGTGACCGTGCCCGGCGAACGGGCGGTCGACGCCTGCGGAATCGCGGCGGTCGGGGTAGCGCCGACGCATCGGCGGCGCGGGATTCTGCGCGCGATGTACACCGAGCAGCATCGCCGCACCGAGGCGGCCGGGCTGCCGCTGACCATCTTCACCGCGAGCGAAGCCACCATCTACGGACGCTTCGGTTACGGCCCGACGGTGCGCGAGAACGCGGTCACCCTCGATCGCCGCTTCGCCGAATTCCGGCCGACCGCCCCGGATCCGGGCGGTGTCGACCTGGCGGCGCCGGACGAGGTCGCCGAGCACATCAAGGCCGTGTACGACCGGTGGCGCAGGCTCGTGCCCGCCGCGCAGGTGCGCCCGGACGCCTCCTGGGCCGGGCTGTTCGCCGACGCGGAACGTTCCCGGCGCGGTGGCACCAGCCTTTTCGTATTCACCCACCCGGATGGTTATGCCCTGTACCGCTACCACTACCGCGAAACCGGCATGGACGTCGACGTGGTCGAGCTGCGCGCGGTGACCACCGAAGCCCATGCCGCGCTCTGGCGGGCGCTGCTCGGGCTCGATCTGGTCAAGCAGGTGTCGGCCACGCTCAGCGACAACGACCCGCTGCCCTACCTGCTGACCGACACTCGGCTGGTGCGAACCACCGGACGCTATGACGGACTGTGGTTGCGGCTCATGGACATTCCCGCGGCGCTCACGGCCCGCACCTATCAGCGGGACCTGGATCTGGTACTCGCGGTGACCGATCCGTTCCGCGAGGCAGGCGGCACGTTCGCGCTCACCGTGCGCGACGGCATCGCCGAGTGCGCGCCCACAACCGGGTCCGCCGATATCGAACTCGGCATCGACGTCCTGGGCAGCATGTACCTCGGTGCCTACCCCGCTCGGGTGTTCGCCGCCGCAAACCGCCTGCAGGCCAAGGACACCAACCACCTGCACGCCCTCGAAGCAGCCTTCGGCACCGACCGCGACGCCGTACTGGGCTGGTTCTTCTGAGTCAGGCCGTCGAGCGGCGAACTGTGATCGAGGAGAAATGTCCGGATCGCCGCTCTGCTGGCATGCTGGTGGGCATGAAGCCGATTCAGCTCGTCCTCAACGTTCTCTGGCTGGTGTTCGTCGGGTTGTGGATGGCACTGGGCTACATCCTGGCCGGGATCATCTGCTGCATTCTCATCATCACGATTCCGTGGGGCATCGCGTCGTTCCGGATCGCGGCGTACGCGCTGTGGCCGTTCGGCCGGACCACGGTGGAGAAGCCGGGCGCGGGCACGGGGTCGCTGATCGGCAACATCATCTGGGTCGTCGTCGCGGGCTGGTGGCTGGCGCTCGGCCACCTGCTCACCAGCATTCCGCTGTTCATCTCGATCATCGGAATCCCGTTCGGCTGGGCCAATTTGAAGCTGATCCCGCTGTCGCTGTTCCCGCTCGGGCGCGACATCGTGGACAGCGACCAGCCGTTCGGCGCCCGCTAGCACCGGCGAAAGCACCGGCCGGGCAAGGTCACTCGGATTCGGCGACGATCTGCTTCATGATGGCGACGGCCTTGGTGAGCACCACGACCTGATCCTCGGTGAGGTTGGACAGCTGCTCGGTCATCCAGGCTTCGCGGGCGTGGGTCTCATCGGCGATGAGGGCGCACCCCGCGTCGGACAGCGAGACGATGATCTGCCTGCCGTCGGTCGGATGCGGCTTGCGTTCGACCAAGCCGAGATCGGTGAGCGAGGCGATGACGCGCGTCATCGACGGCGGCTGGACGCGTTCTTTGGCGGCAAGCGCCCCGGGGGTCATCGCGCCGTCGCGAGACAGGGTCGCGAGGGCGGAGAGCTGCGTCAGCGAAATCTGCGAGTCGGCACGGCGGCCACGCAGATGACGCGTCAGACGAACCACCGCCAGTGAGAGCTCACCAGCGAGGGCTCGAACATCGGATGGCGTTGTCACAGAGGTGAACGATACGGGAAGGGTGCGCGTCCGACGTGTGTTCTCGCCGCTAGGCTATGACTGTGACGCAGAAAGTGCCCCAGATCCCGGCGCGGCTCACCGACCCGCGGCCGGTGCTCGCGGTCGGCAGCGCGCTGTGGTTGCTCGCCACCGTGGTGGTGTGGGCCACCGGCGACCGGTGGGCTTCGGTGCTGCCGGTCTGCCTGATGGGCATGGTGGTCGGCGTGCTCGCGCTGGGGATTTTCCTGATCCAGCGGCGCGGGGCGCGCCGCGGCGACAAGGGTGCGCAGACGGGGCTGTGAGGCCCTCAGCCGACCTGGAAGTCGTTGGTAGTTCCGGTGAACGGGTGCAGCGCGCCGTCGGGACTCAGGCTGTCGGCGTAGTGCTGGAAGCGATACCGCCCCGGCGTGGCGTCGGCGGGAATGTCCCAGGTGAACCGCGCCACGGATTCGGCCGTGCCGCGCTTGCTCCAGAAGAACTTCACCGCCCATTCGCCCTCGTTGGCCACCCGCACCCACTCCCCTGACGCCTGCTGCCGCTGCACTTCCAGGAAGGTGCCGTTGCGGCGGATGTTGTGTTTCGGGTGGGCGGAGACGAATTCGGCCGCGACCTGGGTGCCAGGGGCATACGCCGGGGCAGGCTGGGTCAGCACGTCGCCGAAGGTGCGACCGAGCGGGACGGTGTCCGGTCCCGCACCGGGCTGGAAATTCGGCTGCAGGTTGGACACATCGCGCGGTGCCGGGCCGCGCGGCACCGCCTGGCGGGCGGCGAATGCCGTTGCCAGCCGGGCGAATTCCTGCTGGTACGCGCAGAGGGTGTAGCGGCCGAACAGGGTCGAGGCGCCCTCGTACTGCTGGGAGTCGTATTCCTCAGGGGTAGTGACGTATTCGTGGTACGCGTTGGCGTAGCCCTGCAGGAGCACCTGCTCCAGCGGCACACCGAGCGCGGCGGCGACGGCACGGCGCACGCGCAGGCCCGAGGTGATGGTGAACTCGCCGCCCGCGGCGGCCAGGTAGAGCTCGCCGACCCGGACGAGCTGGATCGGCAGCACATTCGGCACCCATGCGACCGGCGGCAGCAGCGCGAACGGCACGGCAATCGCTTTGGGCGCCTGGGCATCCGCGAGCCACGCCGGCACGGGGGCATCCTGGCCACCCAGCGCCTGCAGGAACGGGTTGCGCACCCCCTCCGGGATAGGCGCGCCGGGGAGCCCCGGGCCGTCCTCGATGCTGCCCGCGATGAGCGAGACGCCGGCCGCCGCGGGGGCGGTGCGCCGCGGCTGTCCGTCCGGGGTGAACCGGCCGTCGACGGCGATGTCGGCCAGGTCGATGTAACAGAGCATCGAGTCGACCGGTCCGCTCATCGATCGCGCTTGGGCCAGTGCGGCTTTCGACGCCGCATACTGGCGCTCGCCGAGGATGCGGGTGTTCTCGAACTCGTCCTCGGTGGGACCGGAGCCCTGGCGCAGATTCAGGTTCGGCGACATGTCGCCCGCGTTGGTCTGCGCGAAGGCGGCGACGAAATCCGGTGCGCCGTCGAGGTAGCGCACGCCGTGCTCGATGTGCTCGTAGGCGAAGGACGCGTAACCCTTGTTGTCCGAGCTGATCAGGCGATTCTCGTTGGTCATCGAGGTGTTGTGGGTGGCGAACCAGGTGATGGCGCCGACCTGCCGACCGCCCTTGACAAGGGAGAGCGCGGTCACCGCCGGATCGATGGCATCCGGAAAGTGTTCTTTATCGGCAACCGGATTGAGTTCCCAGGCCACCCGCGACCGGTTGACGCTCGCGTTGTGCAGCTCGCCGCGCCCGAGCGCCAGCGAACCGGGGCCGAGATCGGCGTCCGCGGCGGCGATGGCCGCCACGATGCCGTCGACCTCCGCGTCGTACACCTGCTGCTGAAAACCCAAGATGGACAGGTTGTATGCGTAATCGTTACTGGAGCCGCCACAGGTCGCGTGCGAGTGCGTCGAGGTGAGCAGCACGTTCTGCTCGGTGTACCGATCGCCGAAGCGGCGGGCCAGCTCGGCGAGCACGCCGCGGTGCACGGACTGGAAGATCATGCCGTTCTCCGCGACGACGAACACGATGCGCCGCCCGCCGTGACCGATGATGAACGCCCTGGCGCGCGGGCGCAGGTGGATGCCCGCCGTCTGCTGCTCGAGCTGGGAATAACCCATCATTCCGCATTCGGCGGCCGGACCGGTGATGTCGGAAAGTCCGACACCGATCTCGTACCCGCCGGAACCGGGAACGGCCGCCGCCGTGGCGCCGAGCGGGCCGGACATGGCGGGCACCGCCGCCGCGGCGGCCAGCGGCGCCGAACCGGCAACGCTTCGGGCAAGAACGGCTCTGCGCGACAGCGACATACGCGCCTCCTTCGATCTGATGGCACTGAACCACACAACTGGTCACTCGTCCAGTCGAGATTTTTCCACCGACGAATTGACTGCACGCTTCGCGAGCGCTTAACTCCCTTGGGTGTCCTCCCGATTGAGCGTCGAAGAAAGACGGGCCCACCTTATCGAGGCCGCGATCGGTCTTGCCGAAAAAAAGGGCGTTGCGGGCGTGACCACGCGCGATGTCGCCCAAGCGGCGGGCGTCTCGCTTGGTGTGGTCCATTACTGTTTCGAAAACAAGGATGCGCTGATGACCGAGCTGGTCAAGGCGCTGTCGATGGAATTACGCGATTCTGTCGACGCCAATGAAACGGTATGGCAGGACGTCGGAAGTGGAAAAGAAGCACTTCAAAAATTGATCCGCGCGGGACTGGAACTCATGTGGCTCAACATAGAAGCCACTCCGGAACGTCAACTGCTCACTTATGAAACGACGACTTACGCACTGCGCGAGGGTGAGCAAACTCCGGCGAAACTCGCGATTGCCCGCGAGCAGTACAACTTCAACGACTCCACCGTCGCCGACATCCTGGAGCACGCGCGCGACGCGACCGGGAATCAGTGGTCGGTTCCGCTCACCTCGCTCAGCCGATTCACTCTCAATGTGATCGACGGAGTGGTGCTGCGCTGGCTGGTGGACAACGACAGCGAGAGCGTGCGTGCGCAGCTGGATCTGCTCAGCCACATGATCTCCGAGTACGCGGCTTAGCCCGCTACCGCTGCGGCACAGCCGGATTCGCTACCGCGGCAGCCGGAAGTGCACGGTGTCGCCCTCGCGCCACCAAGGCACCGAGGCAGTGGCTTCCACCGCGCCGTGCAGACGTACCGTCAGGTCGTCGTGCAGCACCAGGTCGCCCTCCTGCGGCGGCAATGAGAAGAGTTGGCGCAGTACGACACCCAGCGGCTCGGTGGACCAGCTGGTGCGGCGGCCCGCGCTCAGCACCTCGGCGGTGACGGACTCCGAAACCAGCGGCAGGTCGAGCAGCGTCGCCAGCGCGGGTGCGTTGTCGATATCGCCGACTACCAGGCGATTCGGGGGCAGTGCGAAACCGAACCAGGGCTGGTCGAGGACGACGGCCTGCGCCGGATCGACGACTGCGCCGGACAGTGCGCGGACCCGATCCGGCAGCTCGAGGTCGGCGAGATCGAGGTGCTCGGCGGCGACAGCGGCGGCCAATCGCGCGTGGGTTCGCGAAATGACCTCGGGGGTAGGTGTTTTCGCGGAATCCGCGAGAGCCTCGAGCAAGGCGGCGGCCAATTCCGGGGTGATCACCGAAGGGTCGGCGAGTATCGCGCGGACCGCGGCAGCGTCCTCCGTCAAGCCGGGCACGGCGAAGGTCGGGAGTAGACCGGCGAATTCGGTGTCCGTGGGGTGACGGAACAAACCCAGTGGGGTGCCGTCGATGCGCGCGTTGGCGCGCAACCACCACGCCGTGTAACCGTCGCGGTCGGTGAGCAGACGGCGGGTACGCGGCGTGGAAGCCAACTGCCACAACGCTTCCGGCCACGCGGCCTCGTCCACCAGGTCCAGATCGCGGACGGCGGCCAGCTCCGGCGGGTCCTCCCGCAGCGTCGACCACCAGGCGTCCTCGTCGTCCAGGTCGTGGTCCGGGCCGGTCGGATCGGCCTCGACCACCACGCTGAAGTCCCAGCCGACGCCGATGGCCCGCAGCGCTTGCGCGCCATAACGTTCCACCATGGCGGGGTCGATCGAGCTGAACGGTGAATCCTCCACCAGCAGCTCACGCAGCGGTGCGTCGGGCAGCAGCAGTTCGTCGGCGGGCCGCGATTCGCCGTCGGCATCGGGCAATTCGAGCAGCCCGAGCCAGGATGGGAGGGCGGCCGGATCGGCGTGCGCGGCCAAGCGCAGCACGGCATCGGTGATGTCCGGGTCGTCCGGGTGGTCTTCCAGCTCGGCGCGGAGATCGGGCTCGCTCAGCAGATCTTCGGCGGTCGCCGAACGCGCCCCCAGCCGGGCCAGCAGCGGGTGCGCGGCCTCCGGGTGCACGAGCCTGGCCCAATGCACCGGGATCGCGACCTCGAGCTGATCGTCGAGCACCGCCGTACGCGGACCGGTGACCAGCCGCCCGTCGGCCAGCGGAACAGCAAGCGCGCCAAGCTCTTCGGCTGCCAGTGGATCCACCACGAACGGCTCCAGCGCCGCATACAGCGCGTACCACCAGTGCGGCGGGCGCTCCAGTCCGCTCGACAGTTCGGCCAACCGCGCCAAACCCAGGCGGTGGACATCCAGTACGCCGAGCGCCTCGGCCTGCCCGCGGCCGGACAACTCCGGGATCACCAGGGGGCCGACGACGTCATCGAGCAGTCGCGCCAGGTCTTCGGTCAGGCCGGTGAGCGCGCTCGCCCGGGTCGGGACGGCGACGTCGGCTTCGGCAGTCCTGCTTGCGGGCGAACCTTCTGGCAGCGTGGGGTCGTACAGGCCCGTGGCTGCGTCGTCAGCGACTTCTGGGGTGGTGTGCCGGGTGGCGACGACCGGCAGCCAGGGATGGGTCTGGAGGTCGCGCACGAGGGCTTCGCGGAGCAGGCCGTCGGCTTCGCTGCGGGCGAAGGCGGGGGTGGGGACCAGGACGAGGCGGTCGCGGGGCGGCAGGGCGCGGGCGAAATCGGCGTAACCGGCGGCCAATTCGGTGAGGCGGGCACCGGGGAGGAGGCGGCGGCGGTCCGGTTGCATGGCTATGTCGGCGATCAGCAAGGCCGGGAGGGACAGTTCCTCGTCGGAACGGGTCGGGGCGCGCAGCACGTCGGGGGCGGCGGGGATCGGCCTGCCGTTGCGGATCGGGAGCAACCAGCGGGCGTGTGGTGCGCGGTACTGCCACCAGACTCGGTGTGCGTCCTCGGGGCCGGTGACGCGCACCTCTTGCAAGCCGTTCTCGAGATCGGCGGTCGTGCTGGTGAACTCCGCCGAATCGATCGTGATGCTCTGTAGCGCAGGCAGTTCCAGTAGCAGATCGATGGCTTCCGCGTGCATACCCGCGAGCAGTGCGGCGGCGTCCACATCCGGGCGCAACCGCAGCACGACCTCGGTATCGAAGCCGGCCATCGGCGCGGCCTCGATCGGCCAGGTCATCCGCAGCACCGGTGGCACGAAACCGTCTACGTCCTCCGCTGAGCTCTCGGGGATACGAATGCTGTGCTGTCGCAGGGCGTCCCAGGTCAGCTCGCGAGAAAACCGGAGCGACCCGGTCGCGGAACGCAACTCGATCTCGTCACTGACCGACAGCACCGCGGTGAAACCGACACCGAACCGCCCGACAGCGGTGACATCCGACTTTCCGGACGCCCGCAGCGCGGTGAGCGCGTGCACACCGGAGACATCCAGCGGCGCACCGGCATTGGCGACATGCAGCACCCCGTCGTCCAGCCGAACCAGCAGCCGCCCGGCGACCCCCGCCTTGGCGGCCGCGTCCGCGGCGTTCTGCGCCAGCTCGGTCAGCAGCCGGTCACGGTACCCGGCCCGCACCAGATCCGCCTCGGTCGCCGCGTCCTCGCGCAACCGGGTCGGCGAATCACGCCACGCGGCAAGAACACCCGCCCGCAAAGCCGACGTGCCGAACGGATCGGCCGTCTCGGTCAGTTCTGCGGCGATGACTCGACCGCCCGGCCCTCAACCACCTCGGCCGCACCCTCGGCAACCTGCTCGTCACCCGAAGACGCCTGCGCGACTTCAGCATCGTCAGCCTGAGCTGCCGTGTCGGCAGCCGCCTCGCCCGAGTTATCCACAGGGGACTCGACATCCGCAGCAGCGTCGCCACTTTCGTCGCCGTCCCGCGCAACTGCAGCCTCGTCGGCAGCGCTGGCGGCCGCACTCGGCTCCGCTACGACGCTCGACTCGCCTTCCGCCACCGCATCGCCGGCCGCGGTGTCCGGGGCAGACTCGGTAACCGCAGCAGCGCTGTCGGTCTCGGCGACCGCAGTCGGCGCCTCGATGCCTGCGGCAACTGCCGCGTCGGCCTCAGCAACCGTGGTCTCGGCGTTCGGGACGGACTCAGCAGCTTGTACATCGGCCGATCCGGCCTCGGCACTGGGCACTTCCCCAGTCGGTGTCTCCACCGCGGTGTCGGCCACCTGCGCTGCATCAGCTTCGGCCGCAGCGCTTTCCACGGCGGAGTCGGCCACTTCGGTGGCCGCCGCTTCGGCCGCAGGGGTTTCCTTGACCGGCGCCAGCTCCTCGGCGGGGATCAGCTCCACTGCCGCGTCGTCGAATGCCTCGTAGAGCGGCGAACCACCGCCGGTGGGGGCGACGGTGTCGGAGTGGGCGCCGCAGCCGTAGGCGGCGTGTACGACGTGACCGTCGGCGCCCATGGCGTTGCCGCAGACACCGAAGGCGGCGCGCAGGGAGCCGGCGAGCGGGAGGTAGAAGCCGCACAGGCCGCAGGTGGACGGTGCCGCCTTGGCCATCTCGGTGTCGGGACCGAACTCGCCGTACCAGCGCTCGGCGGCCATTTCGCGGCCTTCGAGACTCAGCACCTGGGTGCGGCCGAGGCCGATCTCGGTGGCGACCTCGTCGACGGCCGGGTCGCCGTTGGCGACGTAGCCGGGCACCAGGCGCGGGTCGTTCGGCGCCGGGGCGAGCAGGTCGCCGGGCGCGAGATCACCGGGCCTGATCCGCTGGTCCCACGGCACGAAGTCGGGCGCGACCAGCGCGTCGGGACCGGGCAGCAGCGCCGATTCGCTCACCGTCGCGTAGTCGGCCTCCGGTGGGGCCGCCACCACGACCGCCCACTGCCAGCCGCGATAGCCGGGCAGTGTGGCCTCGAAGCGGTGGGTCGCCGCGCTGTCGTCCTCGGCAGCCACGCCGAGATGTGCCCCGACACCAGCTGGTTCCAACTCCAGGAGCGCACGGCGGGCCAGATCGACGGCGTCGGCCAAAATCGGCCTGACACCGGACTCAGAAACAGAAACTGCGCTCACGGCCTACATTTTGCCGTATGAAACGCAATCGGCGTTCGTTGGCCATAGGTGTGCTGGTCGGTCTGGTCATCTGGAGCGGGTGTGGCGCGGCCGAAGAACCGTCGCCCACGATGAATATCGAGGTCGTGGCCACCAGGTCGCACGATCCGCGCGCCTTCACTCAGGGCCTGGAGATCCACGGCGAGGTGCTCTACGAAGGCACCGGGCTGTCGGGCGCGTCGAGCGTGCGGGCGACGAACCTCGGCACCGGAGTCGAACTGGCCCGGGCCGACCTGCCCGCCCCCTTCTTCGGCGAGGGGATCACCGTGGCCGGGGACACCCTGTGGCAACTGACCTGGCAGAACCACATCGCCTTCGCCAGAGACCCGCACACCCTGGCCGAAGTCGGCCGCGCGTCCTACGAGGGCGAAGGCTGGGGACTCTGCTCCCGGGCAGGCCGGCTGGTGATGAGCAACGGCACCGACACGCTCACCTTCCGTGATCCGGTCACCTTCGCGCCGACCGGCTCGATCCGGCTCACCAGCAACCACAACGCACGGCTCAACGAACTCGATTGCGCCGACGACGGTTCGGTGTACGCCAACGATTGGCCCAGCGATCGCATCCTGCGCATCGATCCCGACTCCGGCCAGGTGCTCGCCGTCATCGACGCGGGCGCCCTGCTGCCACGCCTGACGCGGACGACCGAGGACACGCTCAACGGCATCGCGCAGATTCCCGGCACCGACCGGTTCCTGCTCGCCGGCAAGAACTGGCCGACCACCTTCGAGGTCCGCTTCGTGCCCGCCTGAGCACCGCGCCCACGATTCGCTTGCGATTCGCGGCTGCGGGGAAGTCCTAGGGACATGCCCCGCCGTCCGCGACGCGACGAACGTCACCTTCCGCCGACACCTTCGAGAGCGAGTGAACACCCAGTACCGAAGTACGACAGAATTGACGACGTGACTACTCCCCGCGAACCTTCCGGTCCCGACCGTGATCGGTGGGACGGCGAGGAGTACCCGCCGGTCGAACGGCATCCCGGTTTCGACCGGTACCCGCCGCCCAACACTGCCGCAGGCCGCAGGCCGCTGCCACCGCTGGACCCGGACCGCAACTACCGACCGGAGCCGCCGACCCGGCGCCGCGAGGTACCCGTCTCGCCGGATGCCGAGACCCGCAGGCACGCAGCCCCCCGAGCCGATCCGCCGCTGGCCGAGACTCCCCGGCGCGTCTTCCCGCATCGACCGGAACCACCACGCCGCCCGGAGCCGGAGCACTCGGCCCCGCCGCCCACCGCACCACTGCCCGAGCAATCGGACGCCGCCGAGCCGACCGAAGCCCCCACGCCGCCCGGCACCGCGCGCGTGCCGCGCAAGCTCACGGTTACCCGCGTCGCCGCCATGCGCGGGCGCCAGTTGACTGAGAAAGGCATCGCCACTTTCCAGCGCGCGGCCAAGGCCGACGGCGCGGACAAGTCCGGCCTCACCGCGCTCACCTACGCCACGATGGCGAACTTCGCCCTCGACGCCGCGGTCGCCGTCTCGCTGGCCAACACGCTGTTCTTCGCCAGTGCCACCGCGGAGAGCAAGACGAAAGTCGCGCTGTACCTGCTGATCACGATCGCCCCCTTCGCGGTGATCGCCCCGCTGATCGGCCCCATGCTCGACCGGCTGCAGCACGGGCGCCGGGTGGCGCTGGCGACCTCGTTCGCGTTGCGCGCGGTGGTCGCGGTGGTGCTGATCCTCGAATTCGACAGCTGGGCACTGTATCCACTCGCGCTGTGCATGCTGATCGGCAGTAAATCGTTCTCGGTGCTCAAGAGCGCGGTGACACCACGCGTGCTGCCACCGGATATCGACCTGGTGCGCACCAACTCTCGGCTCACCGTGTTCGGTTTGGTCGGCGGCACCATCGGCGCGGGCGCGATCGCCGCACTCGCCGCCGCGATCGCCGACTCCAAGGGCGCGCTGATCTTCGCCATCGTGATCGCCTGCGCCGGAACCTATTTGAGCCTGCGGATCCCGTCCTGGGTCGAGGTCACAGAGGGTGAGGTGCCCGCGACGCTGAGCTATCACGCGCCCACCGAGGTCCTCACGCCGGAGAAGGAAGCCACGACGCCGCCGCGCAAACGCAGGCAGCCGCTGGGCCGTTCGGTGGTGACCGCACTGTGGGGCAACAGCGCCATCCGGGTGCTGACCGGATTCCTGACCTTCTACGTCGCGTTCGTCGCCAAGGCCACCGAGCACCGCCCGGCCCAGCAGGCCGCCATGCTCGGCGTGGTCGGCGCGGCGGCGGCGCTGGGCAACTTCACCGGCAATGCCACCGGCGCCCGGCTCAAGCTCGGCAAACCGACGTTGATCGTGCTCGCCTGCACCGCCGCCTGTGCGCTGGTCGCGCTCTTCGCGACGTTCACCAACAATCTGCTGGGTGCGGCGATCGCCACCGTGGTCGCCTCGGGCACCAGCGCGCTGGCGAAGGTGTCGCTGGACGCCGCGATCCAGGACGATCTGCCGCCCGAGTCGATCGCCTCCGGTTTCGGTCGTTCGGAGACGGTGCTGCAACTGAGCTGGGTGGTCGGCGGCTCGGCGGGCGTGCTGCTGCCGACCGACTACTGGAAGGGTTTCGCGGTGATCACCGCGATCCTGGTGATCGGCCTTGTCCAGACCTTCGTCAGCTACCGCGGCCACTCGCTGCTGCCCGGCCTCGGCGGAAATCGTCCGCAACACGCGGAGCAGGAAGTTCCACCGACCCGGCCGATGCCACACACTGCGAACGCATACCGTAGGCCGGCGTCCAGTGGCGGCGAGACGACCCGTATCCAACCAGGAATAGGAGACCCCAGCCAGTGAGCGAGCGAACCTTCGACACAGCAGCTGTGCTCACGGCCCGGCCGTGGGTCAGCGAGGCGGCGGCGTGAAGAACCCCCGCACCATTCTCGCGCTGGTCGTTGCCGCCCTCCTCGTGTGCACCGTCGCCTTCGTCGGCGTCCTGGTGGTCCTCGTGCGCAACGCCGACGAGCACGACCCGGTGATCACCGCCTACGCCCACGGCAAAACCGTCGAGGTCGAACCGTACGTCTACTGCTCGGTCAAGATGGAAGACTGCCGCTACGGCCAGACCGTTCAGCTCGACGTCCCCCCGGACTACCCCTTGCAGCTGTCGCTGCCGAAGCAGATCGCCGACGCCCCCTGGCTGGCCCAGCTCGTCTACGCCCTGCCCAACGGCGACCGCATCGACCGGGTGATCAACCACACCAACTTCGCCGAGGGCGCCATGGCCGTCACCATCGACTCCCGCCCCGAACCCGACCTGCGCCTCGTCGGCTTGGAACTCCAGCTCCCGATCCTCGCCATGGACAAGGACACCGGTAAGGAGTTCTACCTCCCCCACGCAGCCTGGTCGATCAGCACCGCGTCGTAACTACTCGCGCACAGCGAGTAGTTACGACCGGGCCGATATTTCAGTGGTCGAGTTCGCGCGCTACCGCGCGGACGACCTCTGAGATGCGTTGTGCGGTCTTGCGATCCGGGTAGCGGCCCTTGCGCAGGTCCGGCTGCACGGTCGCTTCGAGCAGGGTGATCATGTCTTCGACCATCCCGTGCAACTCGTCCGGTGTGTGCCTGCGGGCGACGGGCTCCTTGCGGGCGCGCTCGCGTTCCTGGCGTTCCTGGCCCTGACGGACCGAGGGCGGCGCCTCGAGCAGTTTGAGGCTCAGCGCCTGCGGTCCGCGGCGGCCCGCGGCCATCCCGAACTCGACGCGCTGGCCCGGCTTGAGTCCTTCGACTCCGTCGGGCAGCGCGGACGAGCGGACATAGACGTCCTCACCCTCGTCTTGGGAAAGGAAGCCGAAGCCCTTTTCGACGTCGTACCACTTCACCCTGCCGGTCGGCACTGCGCTCACCCGTTCATCATCGAAAACTCGGACCCCACCGGCCCGAGCACATCTGTCCACGGAACCCGCTGCGGCACAACGCCACGAGCAGATCCTTTTCTGTTTGCGAAAAGAACGCGCCCAGCAGTGATGCGGGACGCGCGTGCCTAAGAGTCTACCCCGGTGCCCATAACGCAAGCACATCAGTTTTACGGTCATGCGGTGACGAACCCTCCCGCTCCGCCACCGTCCAGCGACGCCGATCCCGCACCGAGCGGGGGCGGTGGGCGCAGGCCGGGTGATTGGTTGCTGCAAGTCGCGCTGGGGCTGTTCGCGCTGGGATTGCTGGCGATCATCGCCATCTTCTTGATCCCGGTGCTGTCGGACGGCACGCCGGGGCTGTGGCTCTATTTCGCCGCGATGCTCGCGCCGCTCGGGTTTCTCGTCGCGATCGTCTTCACGCTGCGTTCGGGCCGACGCTCACGCTGATCCGCCCGACTGTCGACCGGTCGCGGTGACTCCGACCTGCGCGTGGTGCCGATCTGACGGAACGGCCACCAGCGGGCTGCGAACGGGTTACCCGAGTCTGTCGTTACCAAATCCCGACTGTGATCCTAGTCACATAACGGAGAGGTCACGGACCGGTGACGGCCCGGCACTGCTCTGAGCGCACCGCTTCTAGCTGCAAAGAAGGGGCTACGTCGGCGCCGAGACCGCACCGAGACCCGCTCGTACACGCCGGTTATCAAATGGTGATTTTTCCCGGCGATCGTCGTACCGTTCTTAGCGAGCCGGGACAACCGGCAACCACCGGCCCGCCGCACCGAACCTCGCCCCGCGGGACCCGGAAACCCGACGGAAACGTAGGGGCGAGGGCGGGCATGACGACCTCTCAGTCCAGCCCGACCGATGACCTCGCAGGTGCGTCGAGAGGAAGACGAACCCGATATGAGTGGACGCCATCGCAAGCCAAGCTCCACCGGGCGCACGGTTGCCAAGGTTGCCGTGACCGGCGCGATCATGGGCACCGCAGGTGTGGCCCTGGCAGGCAACGCCAGCGCGGCACCCGACTCCGACTGGGATCGCCTCGCACAGTGTGAGGCCGGCGGTAACTGGGGCATCAACACCGGCAACGGCTACCAGGGCGGGCTGCAGTTCTCGCCGAGCACCTGGAAGGCCCACGGCGGCGGCGAGTATGCCGCCAGCGCCAACCAGGCCACCCGCGAGCAGCAGATCGCCGTCGCCGAGAAGGTGCTCGCCTCCCAGGGTTGGGGCGCCTGGCCCAGCTGCTCCTCCAACCTCGGCCTGAGCAGCGCACCCACTCCGCGTTCGGCTCCCGCCACCAACGAAACCCCCCGCTGGAACCCCGCGCCCGCGCCGCAGGCGCAAGCCCCGCAGGCCGCGCCGGACAGCACCCAGCAGGTCTTCACGGCCGTCGACCGCGCGCTCGAGGTCGTGCAGAGCCAGGGCGTTCAGGTGCCCAAGGAAGCCTTCGACTTCTTCAACGCCGCCAAGGCGAGCAATACCAAGCTCGATCCCGCCATCGTGAACTTCTACGAGGCGAACAAGGGCCTCCTGCCCTCCTGATCGACCACGACTAAGGCCCCGCATCCGAGGATGCGGGGCCTTAGTCGTATCTACGGACTTTCCGTCCGGAAATCAGCGGTTGATCACCGTGTTCGGGTGCATGTAAGGCAGCTGATCCGCCGGGACCGGAAACTCGGTGTCCTCACCGTACGGCGAGAGCCCACCGGAACGGGTCGACGAGAGTTCGGTGACCGCGTGGTCACCTTCGGCGACCTTCGGCCAGCCGTTGTCGACATAAGGTTTCTTCGATTTGTTCACCACAAGCCTCATGCTAATGCCGCCGCTGCGAGTCTTCAGGCCGGACCCTGGTGTGGCGCTCGGCACGTCGGCGACCGGCGGTAGGGACGCGCTGGAGTCAGCCGATATTCGGTGAGTTACCCACGTGCTACCGAAATCGGGCGTGACGTGGGTATCCGATGTGCGCCCCGGCAGGCCACGGCCCGAGACCGTAGGCTGGATCGGATGACCGCGACCTCCTTAGCCGGGTGGTTGGGTGCGCGTACTGATGCCCAATTGGTAACGCTGCTCCAGCTCCGGCCCGATCTGGCTGTGCCGCTGCCCTCGTCGATGGCCGTGCTGGCCGCGCGGGCCGAGCAGCGCGCCTCGGTGCTGCGCGCCACCGATGACCTGGACACTCTCGATTTCGCGATCCTGGAAACGCTTGCGGTGCACGGGGTGACGCGGACCGACAGCAACGGCGCCCCGCTGACGCGCGCCGAGCTGCACGTGCAGCTGAGCGATCGCGTGCCCGCCGCCGCGATCGACGCGGCCATCGATCGATTGACCGCCCGCGCCCTGGTCTGGACCAGCGAGGACGAGCTGCATCTGATCACCGCGGCCGTCGAGGCGCTGCCCTGGCCGATCGGCAGCACCACCGAGATTCCCGATTCGCTCACCGAACCCGAAGTGCGCGAGGCACTGCCCGACCTCACCTCGGCGGCGCGGGCGCTGCTGGACAAGCTGGCCGGCACCGGCCCGCGCGGGCGCACCAGGGACGCCGCGCCGGGCACGCCGGCCGACCGGCCGGTCCAGCAGCTACTGGCCCGCAGGCTGCTGAACCGGATCGATGACGAGACGGTCGAGCTGCCCGTCACCGTCGGACAGGTGCTGCGCGACGAGCCGGTTACGCATCCGCACGCGTTGACGCCGCCTGCCCCGAAACCGAAGAAGCAGGCCGCCGCCGACGTGAATGCCGTCGCGGCAGGCGAAGTGGGCGAACTGCTCCGGCACTGCACCGCCGTCCTCGACATCCTCGGCCAGGCACCGGCCCCCGCTCTGCGCGCGGGCGGGCTCGGCGTGCGGGAGCTACGTCGCATTGCCAAACAGACAGGCATCGACGAGCCCCGCGCGGGTTTGCTGGTCGAACTGCTGGCCGCCGCCCGACTGATCGAAAAGGGTTTGCCGGACCCGCCGCCGGAGGTCGACTCGGCCGACGATTTCTGGGCGCCGACCCCCGCGGTCGACGCGTGGCTCGAAGCCCCACTGGCTCGCCGCTGGGTCGCGTTGGCCATGGCCTGGCTCGAATTGGACCGGATGCCATGGATGATCGGCATGCGCGACGCCAACGACAAACCCCTCGCGGCGCTCGCACTGGAGCTGCGCAACCCGCACGCGCCGCGCGACCGGCACGCCATGCTCGGCCTGCTCGCCGAGTATCCGTCCGGCAGCGCCCTCACCCCCGCCGATATCGGCCGCGTGCTCGCCTGGCGGCAACCGCGCTGGCGCAGGCACTTCCGGCTGGAGGCGGTGCAGCAGACGCTGGCCGAGGCCGCCGCGCTCGGCTTCGTCGGCCGTGGCGCGCTCGGCTCGCCTGCTCGCGCGCTGCTGCACGGCGCGCCGACCAGCGCCGCCGATGCCGAGGCCGCGATGGAGGCGGCGCTGCCCGCGCCGGTCGATCACGTGCTCGTGCAAGCGGATCTGACGGTGATCGCGCCCGGCCCGCTCACCGCCGAGTTACAGCATCGGGTCGAGCTGGTCGCCGACGTCGAATCCGCCGGTGCGGCAACGGTTTACCGCATCAGCGAAACGTCGGTGCGGCGCGCGCTCGATGCCGGGCTCACCGCGGCCGAACTGCACGCGCTGTTCACGAAGCATTCGCGGACCCCGATTCCGCAGGCGCTGACCTATCTGATCGACGATGTCGCCCGGCGGCACGGGCAGTTGCGCGCGGGCATGGCCCAGTCGTTCCTGCGCAGCGACGACCCGGCGCTGCTGGCCCAGGTGCTGGCCGCGCCGGTGGCCGGGGCGCTGGCGCTGCGGGCCATCGCGCCGACGGTGGCGATCGCCCAGGCGCCGCTCGGCGAGGTGCTCGAGCAGCTGCGCGCGGCCGGTTTCGCGCCGGCGGGCGAGGATTCCTCGGGCATCATCGTGGATCTGCGCCAGCGGGGCGCCCGGATCTCGGCGCGGCCCAATGCCAGGCCGCCGTGGCGGCCGACGCCGCCGAGCACCGAACAGCTGGAGCTGCTCGTCACCGAGCTGCGCGCGGCCGACCGCGCCACCAGCGCCCGCTCCGGACAGTCGGTGCGAATGGATGGCACCCGCACCAATACCGCGGCGACCCTGGCGCTGCTGCAATTGGCGGCGCGGGTGCGGCGGTCGGTGAACATCGGCTACGTCGACGCCTCCGGCGTGGCGACGCAGCGCGTGGTGGAGCCGCTCAAGGTCGGCAACGGCCAGCTCGACGCGCTCGACCCGGTGACCGGCGCGGTCCGGCACTTCACGCTGCACCGGATCGCGTCGGTCGCCCTGCTCGAATGATCAGGCCTTGGGCTTGGCCAGGCAGAAGGTGATCTTCGGGGTCTCCGAGATGAGGCGGAAGCTGTCCGCGTCGGCCCCGCACAGCAGCTCGTCGGCTTCGCCGTCGATCCGCTTCACCACCTTGAAGCTGGCCTCGGGGGTAGTGCAGTCCACGTGCTTGTAGCCGGTGGCCGGGCTCTCGTTGTAGCAGCTGCCCTGCTTGAAGTTGGGCGCCAGGCACAGGAAGGCGGTGGTGCCGCCCGCGAGGGTCTCCTCATAGGAGGTGTAGTCGGTCGGGCACTCGGTCTTCTTGTCGAAGGTCTGCGCGATCTTGTAGACCGCCTTCTCCGACGAGCAGTCGACCGGCTCGGTCTTGGCGTCGGTCGACGAACTCTTGGTGACATTGATGCAGTCACCGACATTGGCCTTGGCCGTGTCGGACTTGCTGGCATCCTTGGCCGCCGAACAACCGACCACCGTGACGACCACCGCCGCCACCGCTACGAGGGCAAGCACCACGCGTGCCAGCAGCCTCGCTCCTGGAAACTTCACCTGAAAACCTCTCTCACCGAACACATTCACGCCGCTCGCGAACGCGGTGAGGATACCCGGACGCCGAGTACGGCCGCATCAGCTCCTGGGGTGATATCAGCGGACGGGAAACGACGGGCCTAAAACATGTAGGACATGCCGAGCAACGCGTACCCGAGGATCCTCGGGAGCAGACTGCCGAGCACTTGCAATCCAAAGAAGTTCACTAGCAACGCCTTTCGCGTATCACCCATAACGTGGACGTTCGTCCAATACGTGGGTTCTTTCGCTTCGACAGACCGAGTCGTTACGCTTGGCCAGTATGACGCTGGACGACGTTGCCCGCGACTTGTACGGACTCGCTCCGAGTGAGTTCGTCGCTGCCCGCACGGCCCAGGTCAAAGCGGCCAAGGAGGCGGGCGACAAGGAGCTCGCGACCGCCATCGGCAAATTGCGTAAACCCACGGTCACCGCGTGGACGGTGAATCTGCTGGCCCGCGAGGCTCCCGCGGACGTCGAGGCGCTGCTACAGCTGGGCGCGGCGCTGCGCTCGGCGCAGCGGAAACTCTCCGGCGACGAGCTGCGCAGCCTCACCGGGCAGCGGCAGCAGGCGGTCAACGCGCTCGCGAAGAAGGCGGGCACACTGGCCGAGCAGCACGGACATCCGGTGAACGAGGGCGTGCTGCGCGAGATCGGCCAGACCTTGACCGCGGCGCTGGCCGACCCGGACGTCGCCGAGCAGGTGCACTCGGGAACATTGGCGACCGCGGCGACCTACGAGGGCTTCGGCCCCGCCGGTCCGGGCCTGGTCGCGGTCGACGACGAGGCACCCGAGCCCGCCGCTGCGGAACCGGCCGAGGACAACCCCCGCCAGGAACTGGACGACGCGCTGGAGGCACTCGAATCTGCCCGGGAGGCAAGGGATTCAGCGCACGAGGAGGTCGAGCGGGCAGCCGATCAGCTGGGTGACATCGATGCCCGGATCACCGAGTTGAAGGAAGAGCTCGCCCGCGCGGAGCAGGAGCGTCAGTTCTGCCGCACGACCGAACGCACGGCCCAGGACCAGTTGCGCTCGGCGCAGCGACAGCTCGATCGAGTGGAGCGGTGGGTCGAGCGGGCGCGCGAGCGCGTCGACGGCGACTAACGAAGCCGGCTCAGCCGCGCAGGCCGCCCGGGAAGAGGTACTGCTCCGGTGGCGGCGCCGTCTGGTTGAGCCAGGCGTCGAAGAACCCGGTCAGGTCCGTAGGCGACTTCGACTGGACGAACGTGCGGAACTCCGGCATGGACGCGTTCCCATACACGTAGCGCGCGTTGAACTCTCGCACCGTAGCGAAGAACACGTCGTCACCGAGCTGCTTGCGCAACGCGTGCAGGAACAGCGGACCGCGGTAGTAGACGGAGGTGAATTCCGTTCCGGCACCGGGGTTTCCCAGCGGTATCTGCCAGAACTCGCCGTTGCCCAGGAACTGCTGAATGGTCTCGCGGTACTGCTGGTCGACGTCCTTGCCTTCCTTGTACTCCGGCCACAGATAGTCGGCGGTGTAGCTGGCGAAGCATTCATTGAGGCAGATATCGGACCACTGGCGCACCGATACCGAATCACCCCACCACTGGTGCGCGATCTCGTGCACCACGGTCGGCAAATCCGTCCACGGCGCGTAGATCGGGCGGGTCTGGGTCTCCAGCGAGAACATGATGTCGGCGTCCACGTAGATGCCGCCCGACGAGTCGAACGGGTAAGGGCCGTAGAGGCTTTCGATGAAGTCGAGGATCTCCGGCAGCCGCTGCTCGGTCTCCCGGTTGCGTTCGGCTCCCGGGGCGAAGGCGCTGATCAGCGGGGTGCCGTTGGCGCGCTGCTGGTCCAGGAAGCTGAACTTGTCGATCGCCACCGTGGTCAGGTAGCCGAGCACCGGCTGCCGGGCCTCCCAGCTGACGGTCCGCCGCTCGCCCTGCACCACGTCCTGGGTGCGCACACCGTTGGAGACGACCTCCCATTCCGCGGGAACGGTGGCGTGCAGCGCGAAAGTGGCCTTGTCCAGCGGGGTGTCGTTGAGCGGGTACCAGGTGGTGGCCGAATGCGGCTCGCCCGCCGCGAAGGCACCGCCGCTCGGCGCGAACGTCCAGCCCTCGCCCTCGGTGTTCGCGGCGGGACCGGCGTAGTCCACGGTCACCGTGAAGGGCAGGCCGGGCAGCAGCGGCAGCATGGGCGTGACGGTGAGTTCGTGCGCGCCGTTGCGGTGGAATGCGGCGGGCAGGTTGTTCACCGACACCACGCGCACGTCCGGCCCGGCGAAGTCGAGGTTGAACGCGCGCAGCGCCTGGGTCGACACGGCGTCGATGCGGGTCGACCCGGTGAGCTGGTGGCTCGGCGGGTCGTAGTCGATGGTGACGTCGTAGTGGCGGACGTCGTAACCGCCGTTACCGTCCTCGGGGTAGTACGGGTCGCCGAGCCCGGACGACCCGGTGATCGGATCGGGCGGCGGTTGGGCGGCAGCGGGGACCGCGGCGGTGACCAGTGCGCCCACTACCGCGGCGCTTATCCAGCCGGACAACCTCATTCGACAACCACCCCTTTTTCGCCCCCCACCTTCCGGTACGGCCGTACCGACCCCGATGGATGGTAGCCGGTTCAGTCCGTGCTGCCGCTGAGCGCCACCGACGCGCCGAGGCCGACGATCATCATCCCGCCTGCCCCGCCGACCGCTTCGAGCCGACGTGGCGAGCGGGCGAACCAGGTCCGGGCCGAGGCCGCGAGCAGGGCCCAGGCACTGTCGGACACCACGGCCACCGCCAGGAAAACGGAGCCGAGGATCAGGAATTGCAGCGGCAGCGAGCCGGCGGCGGGCTCGGCGAAATGCGGCAGGATCGCCGCGAAGAAGACGATCGCCTTGGGGTTGGTCAGCCCGACGATGATGCTCTGCCGCAGCACCTTCGCGTCCGGTACGGACTCGATCGTGGTGCCCAGCGCGGCGCGCAGCGACTTGCGCTCACGGAACGCCTGGACCCCCAGGTACATCAGGTACAGCGCGCCTGCGAACTTGATCACGGTGAGCGCCAGCGACGAGGCCATGAGCAAGGTGCCCAGCCCCACCGCGACCAGCAGCAGCACGAAGAAGACACCGATGCAGTGCCCGGCCACCGAGAGCAGCGCCGCGCGCCTGCCGAGCGTGAGCGCACGTCCGATGGTGAACAGCACACCGGGCCCGGGGACGATGATGAGGATGGTCGCCGCCGCGAGAAACGCCAGCAGGTTGGACATTGGAACCATTTACGGAGTCTAAGCGGGCGCGCAACCCGAAAAAGGGTAGATCGCCGGCGGACTCAGGACCCGAGATCGCCCGGCAACTGATCCGGATCCAGCAGCAGCCGCTTGGCGGGCGCGCGCCGCACCTTGTCGGGGAGCGCGAGATTGTCGGTGAGCAAACGCCATTCGATGTCGCTGATCGCGGCGCGGGCGCGTTCGATGACCGCCTCGTCCGTGGTGCCCCAGGCGATCGGCATGGCGCTGACCGACTGCCAGCGCTCACCCACCTGCCGCGGCGCGCGATCGGTGCGTACAGCGACTGCGGGCACCCGCTCTCCCGCCTCCGCCGCATGACCGGGCAGCGCGCGGACCCGGCGGATCACCAGTGCGTAGCGGGAATCGGTGGCGCCCGGCTTGGCCACATCGACCAGGGCGAGCAGCACCACGCTCGACGGGTAGGTCTCCGAGACCACCGCGGGCACGAGCTCACCGTCGGTGTACAGCTTGTCGATGCTGGCGTGCCGCGCGGTCCAGAAGGCCACCCACAGCGCCACCACCGCGCCGAGCACGAAGGCGACGGCCAGCAGATAGGCCCACGGGTGGTCCAGCCAGATCAGATACGCGGCGCACGCCGTCGCGACGACCGCGGCGGCCAGCGCCATGATCCGTAGCCGCCGCTGGTCGGCGAAGACTTCGTTGACCGCATGGGCATGCTTGCGGTCCACCGGAAATTCGAAGCGTCGCACGTCCCTATTCCTAGCACAGTTTGCGGAGGAAAAGCCTCCGCTTATCCGATGGCCGGACCGAGCAGGTCGTCGGCGTCCATGATGCGGTAGGCATACCCCTGTTCGGCCAGAAAACGCTGACGGTGCGCGGCATATTCGGCATCGAGGGTGTCCCGGGCCACCACCGAGTAGAAATGGGCTTGGCCGCCATCGTGTTTCGGCCGCAGCAGCCTGCCGAGGCGTTGCGCCTCCTCCTGCCTGGAGCCGAAGGTGCCCGAAACCTGCACCGCGACCGACGCTTCCGGCAGATCGATGGAGAAGTTGGCCACCTTGCTCACCACCAGCACCGGGATCTCGCCCTGCCGGAACGCCTCGAAGAGCTCTTCGCGCTCTTTGGTTTTCGTCGAGCCCTGGATCACCGGCGCGTTGAGCGCCGCGCCGAGTTCGTCCAGCTGGTCCAGGTAAGCGCCGATCACCAGGGTCGGCGCGTCCGTGTGCTTGGCCAGGATCGACTGCACCACCGGGATTTTCGTGCGCGCGGTGGAGCACAGCTTGTAGCGCTCCTCCGGCTCGGCGGTCGCGTAGGACATCCGCTCGGCATCGGTGAGCGTCACCCGCACCTCGATGCACTCGGCGGGGGCGATCCAGCCCTGCGCCTCGATGTCCTTCCACGGCGCGTCGTAGCGCTTCGGGCCGATCAGCGAGAAGACGTCGCCCTCGCGGCCGTCCTCGCGGACCAGCGTCGCGGTCAGGCCGAGACGGCGGCGCGACTGCAGATCGGCGGTCATCCGGAAGACCGGCGCGGGCAGCAGATGCACCTCGTCGTAGATGACCAGGCCCCAGTCGCGGCTGTCGAACAGCTCGAGGTGCTTGTACTCGCCCTTGGTGCGCCGGGTGATCACCTGATAGGTCGCGATGGTGACCGGGCGGATCTCCTTGCGCTCGCCGGAGTATTCGCCGATCTCCTCCTCGGTCAGCGAGGTGCGCGCCAGCAGCTCGCGCCGCCACTGCCTGCCCGCGACGGTGTTGGTGACCAGGATGAGCGTGGTCGCCTTGGCCTTGGCCATCGCCGCGGCGCCGACCATCGTCTTGCCCGCGCCACACGGCAGCACCACCACGCCGGACCCGCCCGCCCAGAACGAGTCGGCGGCCATTTCCTGGTAGTCGCGCAGGTGCCACTTGTCGTCGGAGTAGTCCAGTTCGATCGGGTGCGCCTCGCCGTCGACGTACCCGGCCAGGTCCTCGGCGGGCCAGCCGATCTTCAGCAGCATCTGCTTGATCCGGCCGCGCTCGGAACCGTGCACGATCACCGTGTCGTCGTCGAGGCGGGCCCCGAACATCGGCGCCAGCTTCTTGTGCCGCAGTACTTCCTCCAGCACCGCCCGGTCCAGGCTGACCAGTACCAGGCCGTGCGCCGGATGCTTGACCAGCTGCAACCGCCCGTAGCGCGCCATCGTGTCCACGATGTCCACCAGCAACGGCTGCGGCACCGCGTACCGGGAGAAGCTGACCAGCGCGTCCACCACCTGCTCGGCGTCGTGCCCGGCCGCCCGCGCGTTCCACAGCGCCAGCGGGGTCACCCGGTAGGTGTGCACATGCTCGGGCGCCCGCTCCAACTCGGCGAACGGCGCGATGGCCTGCCGCGCCGCGTCGGCCAACTCGTGGTCGACCTCCAACAGCAGCGTCTTGTCGCTCTGCACAATCAGCGGACCGTCCGTCACAGCCCCTCCTCGCGTCGATTCCGGACCATTCTCCCTGAGACCTCCGACAGCCCGGCACGGCCGGGTCCCTGACCACCACAATCGTGGACTCGGCGCCGGTCGGCTCAGTGCGGTCGAGGGGTCTGTTCGAGGGTGCGGTGGAACTCCGCGGGCCAGTCGAGGGCGGGGCCCGGCGGGTCGGTGGGCAGGCGGGCGGCCAGCCAGTGGTCGCGGCGGCGGCCGCGCTGCAGGCTGCCCTGACGGGACAGGCCCTCGGAGTGGAAGCCGGCCCGCCGGGCGACCGCGGCGGAGGCGTAGTTGCCGACGAAGGCGCGCCAGCTGATGCGCTGCAAGGCCAGGCCGGCGGGGCGGAAGCCGTAGTCGCAGACCAGGTTCACGGCCTGGGTCATCAGGCCGCGCGACCGTGCGCCCGGGGCCAGCCAGTAGCCGATCTCGGCGGACGACTCGTCGCGTTCGCCGAGACCGATCATGCCGACGACGGGGCCGTCCGCGGACAGGCGCAGCGCCCAGGTGGGGCTGTGGCCCGCCCAGCCGGGGCGGACGATGTCGTCGATGAAGGTCTGGGCATTGTCGCGGGTATAGGGCACCGGGATGGTCACCCACTCGCCGATGGACGGGTCCTGACAGCACTCGGTGATGACGTCGATGTCCGCCTCGGTGGGGATGGAGAGCCAGACGGTTCCGTTCGACAGCGCTTGTGCGTCCATCGAGTCATGTTGTCACGAATCGCCCGGTGGGATCATCGGGTTTACCGCGTGTTCGGTCGGCGGCACCGCGGTAAATCGACCCGCCGGGAGCTCGTAGAATCTCGGTGATGGTTGCCGCTCTGCTTGCCGGATTGTTCGAATCACATCGAGCGCATCTGCTCTCGGTCGCGTATCGGCTGACGGGCAGCGTCGGCGACGCCGAGGACGCGGTACAGGAGAGCTGGCTGCGCCTGGCGGGCGCCCGGCAATCCGAAATCGACGACCCGCGGGCCTGGCTGACGACCGTGGTGAGCCGCATCTGCCTGGACCGGCTGCGCAGCGCCGCGGTGCGCCGGGAAAGCTATGTGGGGCAATGGCTGCCGGAGCCGGTGGTGACCGGGCGCACACCGTCCAGCACGCCGGACCTGTTGGAGACGGTGGTGCGCAGGCAGGAATACCGCCTCGCGGCCATGGTGGTGCTGGACAGTCTGACCCCGCCGCAGCGGGTGGCTTTCGTGCTGCACGACGGGCTTGCGGTGCCGTTCGACGAAATCGCCGAGATCCTCGAGGTATCCCCCGACGCCGCCAGGCAGCTCGCGGTGCGGGCGCGCAAGGCCGTGGCGCAGACACCGCCGCCGGTGCCGGACGCCGAGCACGAGGTCGCGGTGCAGCGGTTCCTGACGGCGCTGCGGTCCGGTGACGTCGGCGCGGTAACCGCTGCCCTGCACCCGGATTCGGTGGTGATCGGCGACGCCGACGGGACCACGTCGACCGCGGTGAACATCCTGCGCGGCGCGGACCGGATCGCGCGGTTCTACCTCGGGCTGGTTCGCAAGTACGGATTGGACGGCACCGACGTGGAGCCGGCGTACGACTACGAATTCGCTTCGGTCAATGGACAACTGGGGTTGGTGGTCGCTGCGGGGGACGGGCATCCCGCTCGGGTCATGGGCTTTACGGTGTGCGACGGACTGGTGTGGGGCACTTACGATCTCGCGAACCCGGCCAAGCTCACCGGCATCCGATTGGGTTGAGCTCGTACCCGGCCTGCCGTAGCAGACCGGGTACCGATCCGTCGACCCCCGATGTGGCCGGATTCACACCACGAATGCTGAGCTAGTCTCCGAACATGCCTCCGCAACCCGCCACCGTTGCTCGACTGCGCCCGTTCGCCGCCACCATCTTCGCCGAGATGACCGAGCTCGCCGTCCGGTACGACGCGGTCAACCTTGGCCAGGGTTTTCCCGACACCGACGGGCCCGCCGGCATGCTCGAGGTCGCCAGGCAGGCCATTGCCGACGGTCTCAACCAGTACCCGCCGGGGCGCGGCATGCCGGTGCTGCGGCGGGCGATCGCCGACGACCGGGCCCGCCGCTACGGCACCCACTACGATCCCGACACCCAGGTGCTGGTGACCGTCGGGGCGACCGAGGCGATCAGCGCCGCCGTGCTCGGCCTGGTGGAGCCGGGGTCGGAGGTGGTGTTGATCGAGCCGTACTACGACTCCTACGCCGCCGCAGTCGCTTTGGCGGGTGCGCAACGACGCACCGCGCGGCTGGTCGCCGACGGCGATCGGTTCGTGCTCGACCTGGACAGCCTGCGCGCCGCGATCACCCCGGCGACCAAGATGCTGATCGTCAATTCCCCGCACAACCCGACCGGCACAGTGCTCGGCCGCGCCGACCTCCAGGCGATCGCCGAAATCGCCTGCGAGCACGATATTTTGGTGCTCACCGATGAGGTCTACGAACATCTCGTCTATGACGGCGTCGAGCACATCAGCCTGGCCACGCTGCCCGGCATGGCCGAGCGCACCATCGTGGTGTCCAGTGCGGCAAAGACTTTCAACGTCACGGGCTGGAAGACCGGGTGGGCGTGTGGCCCGGCGGGGCTGATCGACGGTGTGCTGGCCGCCAAGCAGTTCATGACCTTCGTCGCGGGCGGGCCGTTCCAGCCCGCGGTCGCGCACGCGCTGAACCACGAGCTCGAGTGGGTCGCCGGACTGCGGGACACGTTGTCCGACCGGCGTCTTCGCCTTTCCGCGGCACTCGCCGACACCGGGTTCGGCGTGAAGTCCAGTGCGGGTGGCTACTTCGTGTGCGGCGACATCACGGCCCTCGGCGCGTCCGACGGTCTCGCCTTCTGCCGCAAGCTGCCCAAGCGGCTCGGCGTCGCCGCGGTCCCGGTCAGCGTTTTCGCCGACGATGCCGCGGCCTGGAGCCAGCTGGTGCGCTTCACCTTCTGCAAACGCGACGAGACGCTCGACGAAGGCGTGCGCCGCCTGCGCACGGCCGGCTGAACCGCGCGCGGAGATCCGCCGGAAAACCTGTCATACCCTGTCAAGGTTCACTGACAGGGTATGACGCATGGCAACCCAATACTTCACCGCGACCAGCCTCGACGGCTACATCGCCGACGAGCACAACTCGCTCGACTGGCTGTTCCAGATCGACGACGCCGACGGCTCCGCAGAGCACCACATCACCGAGTTTCTCGGCAACGTCGGTGCGATGTGCATGGGCGCGACCACCTACGAGTGGATCGTGGCCAACGACCCGCCGGAGAACTGGGCGAAGAACTACGGCGATCGCCCGTGCTGGATCTTCACCCATCGCACGCTGCCTGCCATCCCGGGCGCCAACCTGCGTTTCGTGTCCGGCTCGGTCGAGTCGGTGCACAAGGAAATGGCGGCAGCCGCAGGCGAGCAGAATATCTGGGTCCTCGGCGGCGGCGACCTGGCCGGTCAGTTCGCCGACGCCGGGCTGCTCGACGAGATCATCGCCGGCATCGCGCCGGTGACCTTGGGCGCGGGTGCGCCGGTGCTGCCGCGCCGAATCCTGTCCGCGCGAATGAAACTCGTCGAGGTCACGCATATGGGGCAGTGGGCAGAGCTGCGCTATCGGTTGTCGCGCTAGCCGTTGTGCGGCACCCGTCCTGCCTTCCGATCAGGACGGGTGCGGCAGCGTCGGATCGGCCGGTGGCCTGCTGCGTGGATACCGACGGGCTTGCGGCGCATGCCATCCGAAGCGCAGCGCGAGCAAACGGAAGACGATGGCGCCGAGCGCGGCCAGCGCCCCGGTCCACGCCTGATAGACGCCGAAGTGCAGCAGTGTCGCAGTGGTGGCGGCCCCGATGAGGGCGGGCACCGCGTAGATCTGGTCGGGCCGAAGCACATTCGGCGTCTGCCCGCCGAGCAGATCCCGGATCACGCCGCCGCCGATCGCGGTGACCAGGCCGAGCAACGCCGCCGAGGGCGCACCGAGGCCGCGGGAGTAGGCGATGACCGTCCCGGTCACGCAGAACAAGCCGAGCCCGAAGGCGTCGGCGACCTCGAGCGGACCGCGGGTCAGCCGCCGCGACGGATGCCAGAAGAAGATCACCGCCGCGGCCAGCATCGCCGTGTACAGATAGCTGAGGTCGACGAACGCGGCGGGCGGTGTGCGGCCGATCAGCAGATCCCGGATGATGCCGCCGCCGAGCGCGGTGGCGCACGCGAGCACCAGGATGCCGAAGATGTCGAAATCGCGCCGGACGGCCAGCAGCGCACCCGAACTCGCGAACGCGAAAACCCCGAACAACTCGCCGATATGCTGCACCGCATCGACCGAGAGCCCGAAGTGAGCGGCCGACACCCCCGCACCGAAATCCACCATGCCGCTCACCGTGTCATATCCCGCCACACATACCGCACCGACAGGCGCGGCTGAGACGGGTCGCGGCGTCAGGCCGGAACGGGACGGGCGCGATCGGTAGCGACGAGGACCGCGATGGTGCCGAGCATGGTGCCCATGACGTACCGCTGGGTGCGGAGCCAGAGTGGGCGGCCGGTGAGGAAGTTGGAGATGCTGCCCGCGCCGAGCACGATCAGCCCGTTCACCGTCAACGCCACCGCGATCTGCACCAGCCCGAGGCACAGGCTCTGCAGCCAGACCTGTCCCTGATCGGGCGCCACGAACTGCGGGATCAGCGCCATGTACATGATCGCGATCTTCGGATTCAGCAGGTTGGTGACGAACCCCATCGTGAACAACCGCCGCGCCGGATCCGGAGCCAACGCCGAGGGCGCGAATACCGAAGTCCCGCCGGGCCGCAACGCCTGCCAGGCCAACCACAGCAGATAGGCCGCGCCGGCCAGCTTCACCGCGAGATACAACCCGGGCACCACCGCGAACACCGCCGTGATCCCGACCGCGGCTGCGATCAGATACACCGCGAAACCCGCCGCGACACCGCCCAGCGATACCAGCCCGGCGCGCCGTCCCTGCGACACCGTCCGAGAAACCAGATACATCATGTTCGGCCCCGGCGTCAGCACCAACCCCAACGCCACCACCGCTACCCCGAACACCGCCGCCATTTCGATCACACAGTCGATCGTCACGCACCCGCGCCGACGCGTCTCGGTCCACTTCGAGGTTGCTGGCCCGGTGATCGATCGTGCGCTGCGGCTGTCAGCTTCCCGCCGCGGTCTCCGGGCGGGAAGCTGAAAACAGCACGGCGGTCAGAGGTTACGGCGCTCTTGGATCGCGTCCGCGAGCCGGTCGAGCTGGCGGGCGGTGGTGTCCCAATCGAGGCAGGCGTCGGTGATCGACTGGCCGTAGGTGAGCTCGTCGGCGTGGCCGAGGGTCAGGTCCTGCCGACCGGCGACGAGGAAACTTTCCAGCATCACGCCGACTACACCGGGTTCGCCGACGGCCAGCCGGGCCGCGATATCGGTGACCACGTCGACCTGCTTGTTGTGATCCTTGTTGCTGTTGCCGTGGCTGGCGTCGACCACCAGCCGCTGCGGCAGCCCGGCCTTCTCCAGCCGCATGCACGCCTCGGCGACGGACGCCGCGTCGTAGTTCGTGCCGGAGGTGCCGCCGCGCAGGATGACGTGGCAGTCGGGGTTGCCGCTGGTACGGATGAGCGCGGCCCGCCCGTCCAGGTCGGTGCCGGGGAATACGTGGCTGGCCGCGGCGGCGCGCACGCCGTCCACGGCAACCTGCACATCGCCGTCGGTGCCGTTCTTGATGCCGACCGGCATGGACAGCGCGCTGCTCAGCTGGCGGTGCACCTGGCTGGCCGCGGTGCGGGCGCCGATCGCGCCGTAGGAGACCAGGTCCGCGATGTACTGCGGGGTGATCGGGTCGAGGAACTCACAGGCCACCGGGAGGCCGAGCGCGCTGATGTCGGCGAGCAGCTTGCGGCCGAAGCCGAGGCCGGTGTTGACATCGAAGGAGCCGTCCAGGTGCGGATCGTTGATCAGCCCCTTCCAGCCGAGGGTGGTGCGCGGCTTCTCGAAGTACACCCGCATCACCACGTGCAGCCGGTCGTCGAGCTGAGCGGCCTTGGCGGCCAGGCGGCGCGCGTAGTCGAGGGCGGCGGCGGGGTCGTGCACCGAGCACGGGCCGACGATCACCATCAGGCGGTCGTCCACACCGTTGAGCACATCCACGGTGGCCGCGCGGCCACGGCGGACCGTGTTCGCGAGTCCGTCGGTGATCGGGTGCACACTGCGCACCTCGGCGGGCGAGCGCAACGGGCTCACACTAAGGGTGCGTTGATCGTCGAGATCAGAATGCCGCGCATCGATGTCGGCAGCGGTAGTCATGGTCGTCGGTTCCTTTTCTTCGGCCGACCCCACGGACGTGAAACCCCGTCGAGCCGGTCCATAATCCGGCTCGGGGTGGAATGTCGTCAGCGCAGCTGGTAGCCGCAGACCTGCCCACCCAGGGCCGGCTTGCTAAACCAGAAATACACGCGCTGCACGTCAGGGACTGTACCAGGCAGGTACCGAGGGGAGCGGGGACCGTGCCGTATCGCACAGTGCGGGCCGCTCGCACATATCGCGGGGCGCACCGAACGCCGGCCTGACGTTCGGTGCGCGGCGGCAGTGGCACCAGCTCAGCCCCACTGACCGGGCACGTAGTCGCCGGCCGGGGTGCGGGCGATGACGTTCATCCGGTTCCAGGCGTTGATCATCGCGATGGCGGCGATCAGCGCGGCGATCTGGTCGTCGTCGTAGTGCTTGCGCACCTCCTGCCAGACCGTGTCGCTGACATCGCGGCCGTCGCCGATCCGGGTGGCCTCCTCGGCGAGCGCGAGCGCGGCCCGCTCGGCCTCGGTGAACACAGTGGCCTCGCGCCAAGCGGCGACCAGATTGAGCCGCACGGAGGTTTCACCGGCGTGTGCGGCGTCCTTGGTGTGCATGTCGGTGCAGTAGCCGCAGCCGTTGATCTGGCTGGCGCGGATCTTCACCAGTTCGTAGGTGGCGGCGGGCAGGCCGGAGTCGTTGATGACCTTGGACGCCGTGACAAGCCGCTTGGCGAAGCTGGCGGCGATGGCGTTGGCGTGGAGGTTGAAGCGGGGTTCCATGGGGTGCCTTCCTTCGTTGTTCTGCGTCTGCACAGAGACGACGACACGGGTCGGCGGAGTGTGACTCGGCGGCGCACGTGACTTGGGCCACTCCCGATTTCGATCGATCGTCGCAGCTCGGGGCGCGGCGTGTCCACGAGCCGCCTCCCCAGACCCGAGTAATGTTCTTCAGCTATGGATACGCTCATCTTCGGCGGCCTGCTTGCGGTCCTGGTCATCCTGTGCGGGCAGCGCTCCCGGCGGATGGTGCTCGGCGCCTGGTGGGTGCTGCTGATCGCCACGCTGCTGCTGATGGCGCACCACATCACCGGCGGACTCGGCCTCGGCCTGAACTACTGATGGCCACCGAGACCGTGCCCGTCCGTACGACGGAAACCATTGCAGGACAGCTGCAGTACTGGCTGGCCGTGCTCTTCGTGGTGGGCTGGACCGGCGTGATCTGCGGCGGGCTCGGCGTGCAGTTCGGCAGCTGGGATTATCCGTGCCCACTGTGCATGGTGCAGCGCATGTTCATGGCGCTCGCCGCGCTGGGCGCCGCGGCCATCGTGCGCAAGGGTATGACCGGGGTGATCGCCGCCCGCGACTACGCGATGGGTTGGGGCCTGGCCATAGTCGGCTGTGTCGCAGGCGGATTCACGTCCTGGCGGCAGACCATGCTGCACATCCTGCCCGGCGACCCCGGCTACGGTGCGCCGGTGCTCGGTCTGCACCTATACGTCTGGGCCCTCATCCTTTTCGTCGCCGCGATCGCGACCGCCGGTGCGCTGCTGTCGTTTTCCCACGGCACCGCGGCGCGCACGATCCCGGCGACCCCGCATCGACTGATCGGACTGATCGCGCTGTGGTTCCTCGGCATCGTGCTGGCGATCAACCTTGTTGCGGTCTTCGCGCTGGAAGGCTTCCACTGGTTCCTGCCGGATGATCCGAGCCGCTACCAGTTGTTCTACGACCTGCACATCCTCAGCTGACGCGGCAGGCGTTCACTTCGCGAAGTCGTAGGTGACGCCGGTCAGCTTCTCCGACAGTTCCCACAGTGCGCGGGCGACATCGGTGTCCCGCGACGCCTTGGACGAACCGGAGACACCGGGGTAGCCGCGCAAACCGCGCAGGCCGGTCGGACCGTAGTAGCCGCCCGGTTCGACGTCCGCCGTGGCGGCGTACAGCGTTGGCAGCGCACCCATTTCGGCGTTCTGCGCGAGCACCAGGTTGCCGAGCCACATCACCGCGTCCAGGATCGACTCGGTGTGCGACTGCAACTCGGTCGAGGCATACCCGGGATGGGCGGCGACGGAGATCTTCGGCGAACCCGCCGCGGTCAGCTTGCGCTGCAGTTCGTAGGCGAACATCAGGTTGGCCAGCTTCGCCTGCCCGTACGCGGCCCAGCGCTGGTATTTGCGGCGCTCCCAGTTGAGGTCGTCCAGATCGATCTTGCCGATGGTGTGCGCGCCGCTGGCGACGGTGATGATCCGCTCCGAGATCTTGTCCAGCAGCAGCCCGGTCAACGCGAAGTGCCCGAGATGGTTGGTGCCGACCTGCATTTCGAAGCCGTCGGCGGTGCGCAGCTCCGGCAGCGCCATCACGCCCGCGTTGTTGATCAGCACATCGGCCGGTTCCGCCGCCGCGGCGAACTCCCGCACCGACGCCAGATCCGCGAGATCCAGCTTGCGCACCACCGCGCGGTCACCGAACGGCGCGGCCACCTGCTCCCCCTTGGCCACGTTCCGGCAGGCGAGCACCACCTGCGCACCGGCCCCCGCCAGCGCGCGCACCGTGGCCGCCCCCAGCCCGCTGTTCGCGCCGGTCACGATGAACGTGCGACCGGTCTGATCGGGCATCGACGAGGTATCCCACCTGCTCATACCGGCGAGTCTAAACCGGCTACCGGCTCAGGCCCGAGCAAGCACCTCGTCGTCGCTCATCGCGGCGACCTCCAGGTAAAGCTCAGCGACGCCGTGCAATCGGCCGGGGGTGCCGAGGTCGGTTTCCCTGGCCGTGAGCCGCTGGGCGAGGTCGGCGACGGTGCGGCCGATCAGCAAATCGGCCACCAGCGCGTGGTCCACGTCGAGCCATTCGCGCACGCGGGCGATGGCCGTGGTCGCCAGCACCGAATCGCCGCCCGCCGCGAAGAAGTCGTCGTGCACGCCGATCTTCGCCAAGCCGAGCACTTCCGCGACGATCGCGGCCAGCGCCGCTTCCAGCGGTCCGCTCGGCGCGGCGTCGCGTGCTTCGGTGCCTGCTGGTTCGAGCAGGGCAAGTACGGCGCGGCGATCCAGCTTTCCGTTGTCGGTCAAAGGCATTCGATCGAGGAGCTCGATCCTGGACGGAATCATGTAGCCGGGCAACAGGTCCGAGACAGCTGCGACGATCTCGTCGGCGCTGCCGGTCGCGCCGGCGACGGCGGCGACGAGTTTCGGTGCCGCGCCGCCCACTACGGCGGCCACCGCATGCCGGACACCGGGGGCGCTGCGTAGTCCGCTCTCCACCTCACCGAGTTCCACCCGGTAGCCACGGAGCTGCACCTGATGGTCGGCGCGGCCGAGGAACTCGATGGTGCCGTCCGGCCAGTACCGCGCCAGGTCGCCGGTGCGGTACCAGCGGACGTCGTTGTGCAGGACGAAACGTTCGGCGGTCCGCTCCGGATCGTTGCGGTAGCCCGCCGCGACATTCGCACCGCCGACCCAGAATTCGCCGGGCACCCAGTCGGGGCAGTCGCGACCCGCCGCGTTGACGACCCGGCAACGCACATTGCGCAGCGGGACCCCGAAGGGCACCGTCGTCCAGTGCTCGGGCGGGTCGGTGACCTCGCAAATGGTGTTGTGGATGGCGGTTTCGGTGGCACCGCCGAGGCCGGCGAAACGGCAGCCGGGCACCTGGCGGGCGAGCCTGCGCGCCAAATCGGCGCCGACCCAGTCGCCACCCAGGGTTACCGCGCGCAGCGAATCGCCGAGCTGGTCGCCGCCGACGTCCAGGATCATGTCCAGCATGCTGGGCACACAGTTGAGGATCGAGACCCGATGGCGCCGAAGCTGTTCCACCCAGGTGGTGGCTTCCGCGCGCTGCTCGGCGTCCAGTGCGACCACGGCGCCGCCCACCGAGAACATGCCGAACATGTCGTAGACCGAGGCATCGAACTCCAGCGCGGAGAGCCCGAGTACCCGGTCGTGCGCGCCGACCTCGAACCAGCTGTTCACCGCGTCGATGGTGTTCATCGCGGCGCTGTGCGGCACGTCGACACCCTTCGGCACGCCGGTGGAGCCGGAGGTGAACAGCACGTAGGCGATCGCGTCCGTTTCCGGAATCACCGGTTCCGGCAGCGGGTTCGCATGGTCGCGCGCCATGGACAGCGGCAGGCAGGTGATCTCGGTGCGGCCCAGGTCCGCGCCGTCGGCGGTGAGTGCCGCGACCACGTCGCCGGTGCGCAGGATCTCCGCGCGGCGCCCGACCGGCTGGTCGAATCCGATCGGGAGGTAGCAGGCGCCGGCGGCCAGCACGCCGAGCACGGCCAGGATCTGGTCGGGTCCCTTAGGCAGTTGTACCGCGACCGTCTGACCCTGTCGAACTCCGTTGTCTCGCAATGCTCCTGCCACAGCGAGCGCCTGGTCGGCCAGTTCGCGATAAGTCCAGCCACTGTCGACACCCCACAGCACCGCGGGAGAATCGGGGGTGGCGATGGCGTGCTGGAAGAAGCCCTCGTGCAGTGCGCGGCCGCTGACCGGTCCGTCCGTCGCGTTCACCGCGGCGCGCACCGAAGCCTGCGCGACCGGCAGGCGCACAGCGGCTTCGGCATCCCAACCGGCGGAGCCCGCGACCCTGCCGATGGCGTCGGTGTAGCTGGCGAACATGGCGTCGACCATTCCCGCGGGGAAGGCCGATTCCCGCACGTCCCAGTTGAGCAGGAGTCCGCCGCGCACCTCGGTGACCTGCGCGTCCAGCAAGACCTGCGGGCCCTGCGAGATGATCCAGACGGGCTCGCCGAAGATGTCGGTCACCGACTCGGCGAACAACTCGCCCAGGTTCAATGCGCTGGTGTAGACGATGGGCGCCAGCACCGGCTCGCCGCGCTGCCGCCCCAGATCGCGCAGCACCTCCAAGCCCGAATACGCGGTGTGCGCGCCACTTTCGTGCATGGCGCGCTGTAAAGCCTTGGCCCGCTCCGTTACCGTCACATCCGCGCTGACGTCCACCTCGAGCATGATCGACGAGGTGAAATCGCCGATGACGCGCTCCACGTCCGGATGCACCGGCTCCCGATGGAACAGCGGCACATTCAGCAGGAACCGGCTCTGCGCCGACCAGCCGCCGATGGTCTCGGCGAACACCGCGGCCAACGCCATCGCCGGGGTGATGCCGCGGGCATGGGCGGCGGCCAGCAGGCGCTGCTTCGCCTCCGGTGCGAGCCAGTAGTCGTAGCGGACAGTGCGGTGCGGGTCGGTGCGTTCACTGACCGGAATCGTCGGCAGCTCGGGTGCGCCCGGCAGCTCGGGCAGCCGCTGCTGCCACCACTGCCGATCCCGCTCCCACGCGGCGGTGTCCATCGGGCGCTCGGTGCGGTAGCGCCGATAGCTGTAGCCCTGCGGCGGCAACGTCGCGCCGTGGTACAGCTCGGCGAGATCGGCGATCAGCACCCGGTAGCTCATCGCGTCACCGGCCAGCATGTCGACATCGAGGTGCAGCCGGGTCCGGTCGTCGGCGAGCAGGCTGAGCGTCACATCCAGTACCTGACCGTCCTCGATCGCCAGCCGCTGGTGTGTTTTGCTGTCGCGCAGGCGAATCAGTTCCGCCTCGGCCGCGTCGCCGAAGACTCCGCGCAGATCGACCACCGAGAAGACCGGGCGCCCGGCCGCTGCCATGGTCTGCTGCGTGCCGTCCGGCAGAAACCTGGTGCGCAGCATCGGATGTGCGGCAACGAGTTCACCGACCGCGCGCTCGAGCCGCACGGGGTCGACTGCGGTGCCGTCGAATTCGACGTACAGGTGCGCGGCGATACCCCCGAGATCCTGCTCGTCCGAGCGACCGATCCAGTAGGCATGCTGCATCGTCGCCAGCGGGAAGGGGGCGGATTCATCCTCGGGTACCGCGACGAGATCCAGCGTCTCGGCGACCTCGGGGTCCGCGGCAATCTCGTCGTCGGCCCCGAGCAGGTGCGCCCATTGCGCGACCGTCGGCGCGGCGGCGAGTTGGGCGAAGTTGATTTCGGCGCCGCGCTTGCGCCAACCGCCGGCCAGCTTCATGGTGCGGATGGAGTCCAGGCCCAGCTGGATGAGGTCGGCGTTGTCGTCGATCGCGTCGGCGGGCACGCCGAGGTGCTCGGCGAGGGCGGCGCGGATGTCGGCGCGCGCGATCACCGGTCCCCTGGCTGCGCTGTCCTTACGTTCCGCCCCGTCCCCCGGTCGCTGTGCTGGCTCCATCTGGCGCTGTCACTCCTTGGTCGCCGCCGTGTCCGGCGGATCGAGACTGCTCGATCGAGCGTATCGCATTGAGATAGGGTTGCCTTACCTATATTCGCCGGGATCGGCGTGAGCTACCTGTGAGGCAGACCGTGACTTCGACATCCACCCCGCATCGCGACGGATATGTGCCCTTCCCCACCGCGGCGGGCGAGGCGTATCGGGCGGCCGGGTACTGGCGCGGGCGCGCGCTGGGTGACCTGTTGCGGGAGACGGCACGGCGGCATCCGCACCGGCCCGCGCTGCTCGATACCGAGGCCACACGCAGTTATGCCTGGCTGGACGCCGAGGCCGACCGGATGGCGCACGGACTGCTGACGCTGGGCATCGCGCCCGGCGACCGGGTGGTGGTCCAGCTGCCGAACGTGCCGGAGTTCCTGACCGTACTGTTCGGCCTACTGCGCGCCGGGATCATTCCGGTACTGACCCTGCCCGCGCACCGGCGGGCCGAAATCGAGCATCTGGCAGCGCTTTCCGAGGCCGTCGCCTACATCGTCATCGATCAGCTCGGCGATTTCGACTACCGGGAGCTGGCCGCCGCCGTGCGGGAGTCGGTGCCCTCGCTGCGGCACGTGCTGGTGCTCGGCGAGCCGGGGTCCGGCATCGATCTGAGTTCGATACCGCGCGAGGGCGGTGCACTACCGGAGATCGATCCGGGCGATATCGCGTTGATGCTGGTCTCCGGCGGCACCACGGGCCTGCCGAAGCTGATCGCCCGCACGCACGACGACTACGCCTACAACGCCACGGCTAGCGCCGAGGTGTGCGCGCTCACCGAGGACGACGTCTATCTCGCGACTTTGCCCGCGGCGCACAACTTTCCGCTGGCCTGCCCGGGCATCCTCGGCACGGTAAGCGTCGGCGGCGCGATCGCCTTCGTCACCGATCCCAGTCCGGAGAGCGCGTTCGCGACCATCGAACGGCACGGCGTCACGGTGACCGCCGTGGTGCCGCCGCTGGCTCAGCTGTGGTGTGCCGCAACCGAATGGGAGGCGGCCGACCTGAGCTCGCTGCGACTGCTCCAGGTCGGCGGCGCCAGGCTCGCCGAGGTCAACGCCCGCGAGGTGGGCCCCGCACTCGGCGCCACCCTGCAGCAGGTGTTCGGCATGGCGGAGGGACTACTCAACTTCACCAGGCTCGACGACGCCGACGAGCTGTTGCACACCACACAGGGCCGGCCGCTGTCCCCCGCCGACGAGATCCGGATCGTCGACGCGGCAGGCAATGACGTCACACCGGGCGCGGAGGGTGAACTGCTCACCAAGGGTCCGTACACCATTCGCGGTTACTACCGTGCGCCCGAGCACAACGCCCGCGCCTTCACCCCCGACGGTTACTACCGCAGCGGCGACCTGGTGCGCCGGTTGCCCAGCGGGCACCTGGTGGTCTCCGGCCGGATCAAAGATGTCATCAATCGCGGCGGCGAGAACATCTCGTGCGACGAGCTCGAGGAACATCTGCTCACCCACCCGGCCGTCCGGCACGCCGCCGCCGTCGGGCTGCCCGATCCGGCCCTCGGTGAAAAGGTCTGCGCCGTACTGGTGGTCGACGGCGAGATGCCGACCCTGGCCGAGATCAAGACCTTCCTCGCCGCGCGCGGCTTGGCGACGTACAAGCTGCCCGATGTGTTGCGCCGCTCGGATCGGCTGCCGATCACGGCTGTCGGCAAGATCGACAAGAAGGCACTGCGCGCCGCCGAGAGCTGATGGGGCGCCGACGCCGGGTCGGAGTTCGCTACCGCGCCCGCACCACGTAAGGCGCGATGCTGCCGAGCTTTTCGCAGGTCTCCTCGAATTCCCGCTCCGGCTTGGACTGCGCGACGATGCCCGCACCCGCACGCAACCAGGCACCTTCGGTGTTCTGATAGATCGCGCGCAGCACCAGAGTCGCCTCCAGTGCGCCGTTCGGCGAAACTGTCACCACCGCACCGGAATACAGCCCGCGCGGGTCGTGATCGAGCCGGAACACCGAGTCGATGCCCGCGCGCTTGGGAATCCCGGAGGCGGTGACCGAGGGGAACAACACCTCGAGCGCTTCCCAGTTGGACCGGTCGGCGGCCAGCCTGCCGCACACCGTGGAGGACAGGTGCTGCACGCTGCCGCGCTCGCGCACCGCCATGAAATCGGAGACGGCGGTGGTGCCCGGATCGGACACCGAGGCCATCTCCGCGAACGAAGTCTGCACCGAGATCGCGTGCTCCACGATCTCTTTGGGGTCGGTGAGCAGGTCGGCCCGCGCCGCCATATCGATCTCCGCGCCACGGCCGAAGGCACGGGTGCCCGCGACCGGTTCGGTGGTCACCAGACGGTTCTCGTCGACGGAAGCGACGAGCTCCGGGCTGAACCCGGCCGCTTCGAGCCCGCCGAGCCGCAGCAGGAACGAACGCGCGGGCGTGTTGTGCGCGCGACCGAGCCGATAGGTCGCGGGGATGTCCACCACGAACGGCAGATCGACCTTCCGCGACAGGATGACCTTCTGGTAGCGGTTCGCCTCGATCTCACCGACAGCTTGGGCCACGCGGTCCGCGTAAGCCGTCGGGTCCAGCCGGATATCCGTCGGATGCGGCTGCGGCAGTTCGGTTTCCTGCGATTCGGTGATCAGGTCGTGGATGTCGCCGGTCTCCGCCGGGGTGGCACCGGAGACCCGGATGCCGAACTCACCGATCCGGACCTCGATGCGCGGAATCATCAACTGCACCAGGGTGGTCCGCGGGTCCAGGTACTGGGTCGCGTCGAATGCCCATGCGCAGAACTCGAAGCCGATCCAGCCGTAGGCATTGCGACCGTCGAGCGGCAGCGAGCCGAGTGCCCGATCGACGACGCCGGCCGGGCGGCCCTCCCAGCGGGTCGCGGTGGTCTGCCCCGCCCAGGTGACCCGCAGTTCCTCGACATCGAGTTCGATGCCGCCGATCGGATCGGCCGCGAACACCCACTCGCCCGGTCGCTCGTACATCACGTACTCGCCGAACCGATCGGCCCCCGCCAGCCGGGACATCGCTGCCGCCGGATCGGTCACATACTCAACCCGCAAGCGTTCGTCCGTGGTCGACAACGATCCTCCAAAGCTCTAGCTGGCCCGTCTTTGAAGGTAAGGTTAGCATTACCTGATTACGCTGGTACTGTGCTCGCGGACACAACTATCGAACGCCGAGCGGCTACTTCGCCGGAACAGCCAACGCGGAGCGCTCGACGCTCAGCAAACTCTCCGCACTGTGTTCCGCGTGGTACGCGGCCGCGCCACCACGCAGCCCGAACAGCCGCTTGGAGTACAGCAGCCACACCACCGCAGCGATATTGACCAGGAGCGCGCCGACCCGCAGGGCGGTCACCTTCTCGGTCAATTCGTAGATCTCCAGCGGCAGAAACAGACTCGTCGCGACGACGGCGAAGTACTCGCCCCAGCGTTTCACCAGCCACAGTCCGAGTGCCTCGATGCCCTGCAGCGTCGCATAGACGAAGATGCCGATCGCCACCCACAGCAGCGTCGTATTCGACAAGGAGAACGCCTCATCGATCAGATGCACGATCTTGGACCGATCGATATCCCAGCCGATCTGGTCGGCGAACGGCCGCAGCAGCGGCAGATCCTGATCGAACGCGGCCCGCATGGTCTCCCGCGATGAGCGGAACTTCAACACCCCCAGCGCGGCGACCACGAGCAGCAGACCGCGCAGCAACCGCTCGATCGCCAACGCCCGCATCAGCCAGCGATCTCGCAGCAGCCGCCCACGCGGCACCTCGGGCGCATGGTCGGCGGGCCCCGACCCAACCGGCGCACCCGGCACGAATGTCCCGCACCGCAGACAGCGCCACGCCACCCCGGCCACGGTGTCGACCCGCAACCGTTCGGCCAGCGCCGCCTCGTCCGGCGCATAGGTGTAGTGACCGTGCCAACCGCACGCGCGTAAGGCCCAATCCATCAGCGCAGCGTAGATCGCCGCGCCGACGGAACGCGGGATCCTGGCCGCGCGTTCAACTTGCACGCCCGAGTGCCTGCGCGAAACAGACCTGGGGGGATTCAATAGGGAGATCTTCAGTCGGAGGGAACCAGGCATGATCGAGCACCGTGGCGGAGCGCCCGCGGACATCGGGCGAGCGACGGCACCGGGGTCGGTGGTGGCGCTGGTGGACGCGGCATCCGGGGTGGAGCGCGAACTCATCGGCAACTGGTTGGCCGAGGGCGGTATCGCCAAGGAATTCGGCACCGATGCCCCGATCACCCAGTTGGATCTGGACGCGGGCGCCCTCGCTACCCGGCTGGTCGGCAGGCACGATGATCCGCTGGTGGTGCCGGTGCGCGTGCTCTGGCTGCCGCCGGAACGCGACGGCGTGCGCCGGATCACCTTCGCGGACATGGCGCTGCTGACCAACCCGCGCAAGCCGAACCGGCTCGCACAGCGCAAGCTGGTCGGCCAATCGAACCGCCATGTGGTGCTGACCGGGCAGCCCGCACTGCTCAGCGAACTGCGCACGAACAACCCGGAGGCCGCCACGCTGGTCACCAAGGGCAGCGCCGAGCCGTTCGCCCGCGCCATCGTGCGCGCCGCGGTGGTGGCGCTGGAGCGCGCCGAACGCACCATCATCGGCGACCGGTACAAGGTGCCCCGGCTGGTGGCCGAGGAAATCATGGACTCCCCCGATTTCGTGCGCAGGCTCGAGCTCATCGCCGACCAGATCGGCGCCGCCCCGCACGAGGTGTATCGCCGCGCGGAGAAGGCGTTGAACGAACTCGTCGCCGCGCAAAGCAGATTGGTCTCCGACCTGTTCACCCAGGCGATGCGGCCGATCCACGCGTCGACC
This sequence comes from Nocardia suismassiliense, assembly GCF_900269665.1. GTDB lineage: Bacteria > Actinomycetota > Actinomycetes > Mycobacteriales > Mycobacteriaceae > Nocardia > Nocardia suismassiliense. The sequence continues at coordinate 1,145,754 of NZ_LT985361.1, read as the reverse complement.
TGGAAGGTGGACTCCGACGATTCGGGGCTGGCCGCGCTGCGCGACCTCAACCGCCGCTATCCGCTGGTGTTCCTGCCCTCGCATCGCTCCTACGTCGACGCGTTCGTGCTCGGTGATGTGCTGGCCCGCAACGACTTCCCGCCCAACCACGTGATCGGTGGGGCCAACCTCAGCTTCTGGCCGATGGGGCCGATCGCCCGGCGCACCGGAACCGTGTTCATCCGGCGCAGTTTCGGCGACGACGAGGTGTACAAGGCGGTCGTCGAGGAGTACTTCGCCTTCCTGCTGGCCAAACGATTCAACCTGGAGTGGTACTTCGAGGGCGGTCGCACCCGCACCGGCAAGTTGCGGCCGCCGCGCTACGGCCTGCTGAATTACCTTGCGGCGGCGGTGCGTGCCGACCGGGTCGAGGACGTCATGCTGGTTCCGGTGTCGATCACCTACGAGCGGCTCAACGAACTCGGCGCCATCGCCACCGAACAGGTCGGCGGCCGGAAGAAACCCGAGGGTCTGGCCTGGCTCGCGCGTTATATCCGGAGCCAGCAGCATTCGGCCGGGCACGTGTATGTGCGGTTCGGCGAACCGCTTTCGGCCCGCGACCGGCTGGCGGCACACGGCGATCCGCTCGTCACACCACCGTTGACCATCCCACTGCATCGCACCGAGCCCGCACCCGCCGGTCTCACCGAGATCGGTCAGGGCGAGCCCGACGCACCCGAGGTCGCCGAGCTGGAGCGTAAGGCCGTGCAGCGGTTGGCGTTCGAGATCGCCGTCGGGATCAACGCGGTCACGCCGGTGACGGTGAACGCGCTGGTCACCCTCGCATTGCTCGGTGTGCACGAGCGCGCGCTCACCCTCGGCGAGGTGCGCACGGTGCTGGCTCCGGTGCTCGGTTACATCCGCAAGCGCGAGCTGCCGCACGGCGAGCTGGACACCCTGCAGGACGATCAGGGTCTGGCCGTTGTGCTGGAACAGCTTTCGCTGGCGAAGGTGGTGACGGTCTATCGCGGTGGGTTGGAGCCGGTGTACTCGATCGAGGCCGGCGCACACCTCGAGGCCGCGTTCTACCGCAACAGCGCGGTGCACTGGTTCGTGCACCGCGCCATTCTCGAACTGTCCATCCTGGCCGCGCTCGACAGCGACGGCGCCGACCAGCTGAGCACCGGCTGGGACGAGGCGTTCCGGCTGCGCGACCTGTTGAAGTTCGAGTTCTTCTTCCCCGAGCGAGCCGAGTTCGCCGAGCAGATCACGGCGGAGATGCTGCTGCTGGATCCGCAGTGGCGCAGCCACACCCGCGACAACACCCTCGGCTCCGAGGTGATGGCCAAGCTCACCGACTCCGGCTTCATGATGGCGCACCGCGTGCTCCGCTCGTTCTTCGACGCGCAGCTGGTGGTGGCCGAACGCCTGGCCGACCGCGACCCCGAGATCGAGCTCGACCGCAAGCAGTTCATCGCCGAATGTGTCGCGGTAGGCAAGCAGATGATGCTGCAGCAGCGGCTGCACAGCCCGGAATCGGTCTCCACCGAATTGTTCACCAGCGCACTGAAACTCGCCGACAACTACGGCCTGCTCGAACCGGTGTCGAACGACTCGGCCAAGCGCAGAGCGGAGTTGACCGAGCGCAGAGTGGAGTTCGCGGATCGGCTGCGCACCATCGGCGCGCGCATCTCGCAGGCGGCCGCGCTCGATCCGTCCAATCGGGAGACTCGGTGAACAGTGAGCTGCACGCCGCGACCGAGCCGATCCGATCGGGTCCGCAAGGTCCCGAGGTAGCCGCGATCTTCGACTTCGGCGGGACCGTCGTCAGCGGGTTCAAACGCCCCAGGCTGTTTCGCCGCCGCAGCGTCGAGGCCGTCCTGCTCGGCGGGATTCGCAACGGCACCACCGACGGTGAGTACGGGCGTTACCTGCACCAGCTCACCGAGGTGCTGGCGGGCCAGTCCGCTGACGAACTGACCGCGCTCGGCGAGCGGCTGTTCCGGAGCGCCGTGTACGGCCACCTGTATCACGAAGCATGGCAACTGATTCGGACGCATCAGGCGGCCGGGCACACCGTGGTGCTGGCCAGCTCGCTAACCCGCTTCCAGGTCGCTCCCACGGCGGCCGCGCTGGGCATCGAGCAGGTGCTGTACACCCCGATGGCGACCCAGGACGGCATCCTCACCGGTTACGTCGACGGCAAGACATTGTGGCGCAACGGAAAAGCCGAAGCCGTCCGCGAGTTCGCCGCCGACAAAATAGATCTCGCGCGCAGCTACGCCTACACCGGCAACGCCGCCGATCTGCCGCTACTGTCGCTGGTCGGCCACCCGACGGCGGTGAACCCCGATGAGCAGCTGACCGCTCTTGCCGCGGAACATGATTGGCCGACGCTGCACTTCCGGCCCAGGCGAGGCCCCCGTCCGGCCGACTACGTGCGCACCACAGCGGGCTTCGCCGGACTGCTCGGCGGCGCGTTCTACGGCGTCGCGGCCAAGTCGCCCACCAGAGACCGCCGGCAGATGGCCGACGCGCTGCTCGAGCACGCGGCCGGAAACACCCTGAGCATCGCAGGCGTGCACCTGCGGGTGACCGGCGCCGCCAACGCCCGCGCGCCACGGCCCGCAGTGTTCCTGTTCAACCACCAGAGCCAGTTCGACATCATCATCGTGCCCGAGGTGCTCAACGGCGGCGTCACCGGAATCGGCAAGAAGGAGTTGACCCGCAACCCCGTCTTCGGCCCGCTGATGCGCTTCGTCGGCGTCACCTTCATCGATCGGTCCAGCACCGACAAGGCCAAGGCCGCGCTCGCCCCGGTCGTCGACACCTTGCGCAGCGGCCTGTCGATCGCCGTCGCCCCCGAGGGAACCCGTTCCTACACACCGGATGTCGGGCCGTTCAAGAAAGGCGCGTTCCACATCGCCATCCAGGCCGGGGTGCCGATCATCCCGATCGTCATCCGCAATGCGGGCGAAATCTGCTGGCGCAACTCGATGGTCGCGCGCCCCGGCACGGTGGACGTGGCGATCCTCGACCCCATCGACGTGAGCGGCTGGGATCCGAACAACATGGACGACAAGGTGGCGGCGGTCCGGCAGCTGTACCTGGATACGTTGCTGAACTGGCCGGAGCCCGACGCAGGCTGACCAGCGCTCGCGCGAACCCCGTTGCGCCGCCCGGCATTCCGCCGCGGCGAATTTACCCCTGTGATCCAGGCCACTCGACGTCCGGCTTGACCTAAACAATTGTTCAGGTTCCACCATTGTTCTCAGTACCAAGCACACAGCTTCGGATGAGGAGAACACCATGACCACCACACAAACCATCGCCCCCGCCCTCCGTATCCCGGCGGTCAACCGTCCGGTCGCCGTGCTCGGCAGCGCCGTCGTCGCGGTCGCCGTCAACCTCGTCGTCTGGCTGATCGGCAAGGCGGCGGGCGGCTCGTTCGAGGTGGTCGACAAGGGCGTCACCACCTACATCGGCGGCGGCACGGTGATCATGTCGTCCGCGGTGCCGCTGCTCATCGGCATGACTCTGGCCGCGTTGCTGTCCTACCGCTGGGTCGGCGTGCTGCGGGTGGCTCAGGTCGTCGGCAGCGTGCTCGCCGTGGCGACCATCGGACTGACCGTCAGCGCCGGGCTGGACGCGGCGACCACCGTCGCATTGTCGGTCATGCACCTGGTGCTTGCGCCGGTCATCATCGTCGGGCTGGAGGCGCTGCGTCGCGGACTGACCGCTTGATCCGCCGCGAACCACGCAGGGCCCCACCTCCATTGCGGAGATGGGGCCCTGCTGGCTGTTCGGTGGTGCGCTCTAGACCGACTTGCCGAAGAGCAGCTTCCACGGCATCAGCGCCGACTCCAGCTGCACCTTCAGGCTCATCTTGGAGGCGCCCAGGGTGCGCTCCTCGAAGCGGATCGGCACCTCGGCGATCTCGATGCCCCGCTTGACCGTCCGGTAGTTCATCTCGACCTGGAACGAATACCCGTTGCTGCGGATCGACGCGACGTCGATGGCGCGCAACGTGTCCGCCTTCCACGCCTTGAACCCCGCGGTGGCGTCCTTCACATGCAGCCGCAGGATCAGGTTCACGTAGAAGTTGGCCCACGCCGACAGCGCCTTGCGGTGCCACTTCCACTCTTCGGCCGTGGACCCGCCCGGCACGTAGCGCGAGCCGAGCACCACGCCGGCGTCGGTGGTCGTCAGCCGTTCCAGCATGGCCGGAATCACCTCGGCCGGGTGCGACAGGTCGGCGTCCATCTGGATCACCACGTCGGCGCCTTCGTCCAGCGCCCGGGTGATCCCGGCGATGTAGGCCCGGCCCAGGCCGTCCTTCTCGGTGCGGTGCAGCACGCCGACCACGTTCGGCAGCTCCGCGGCCAGCTTGTCGGCGACCTCACCGGTGCCGTCCGGTGAACTGTCGTCGACCACGAGCACGTGCAGGTCGGGCACCGGCAGCGCGGTGAGCCGCGCCACCGCAACCGGCAGATTTTCCCGCTCGTTGTAGGTCGGCACAACAACGGTAACCCTCAAGGGTCGCCCTCCCTGCTGATCCTGGTCCAGCTCGCAGCCCACGTCAGGACCACCGAGCATTCGTCTGAGTTCAAGAAACCGTACTTGATGGACCTGAACAGGGCTCCCTCGCCTCTCCGAGCCTCCGGCCCGGCTCAGCATGCGCTGGAGCGGCATCGGCGACGCGCGATAGTCAGCCGGTACCCGCCGAGTTACCCCTGTTCGGACGAAATCGGTTGCCACTCAGCACATACGAGAAAGCGCCCGGTCACCGTCGCGTCAATCCGCGTCCGCGGCATCCGCCTGCGCATTGCGCGACTTGACGATCTCCAATGCCCGCTCCGCGGTCGCCTGGTCCGGATACGGTCCCATCCGATCCTGGAACCAGCACTGCCGACCTTTCTCGGCGCGCTTGTGCTTCAAGCAGTAATACCAGCGCTCAGCCATGCCTCCAGCATTGCACCGTCAGCCGCCCCCACACTGCTTTTCCAAGATCACGATTGTCGTGCGTGGCACACCATCGAGTGAACTACTCGCGTTTTGCCACAGCCATGTGCCACTCACGCGAGCTGACGGAAGTTGACGAGCGCGTCGACGAGCAGAATTGCGCCGAACGTCACGAACAGGACCCGTAATGCAGGCGGGGCATACCGAGTGAGCACACGCACGATCGTGCGGTACACCCGTCGAGCTCTCCGTGTTCGCCGGAGCGAAAGCAACAACACCAACAACGGCGGCAACAAAGCCAGCGCACAGTAAGCGACCACGATCAACGGCCAGAACGCCGGCAACGGCTCCTGCGCCGAGATCATCGCCAGCCCCGCCAGATACGGCACAGCAGTAGGCGCCTGCACGAGACCAATCGCCATCCCCACGAATCCGAACAACCAAGGCCGCCGCCGCAACACCCCNCCTCGCCGACGATGCGGATGGCGAGACCGGGTCCGGGGAACGGCTGGCGGCCGACGATCTCCTCGGGCAGCCCGAGCTCGCGGCCGACCGCGCGCACCTCGTCCTTGAACAGCAGACGCAGCGGCTCGACCAATTCGGCACCCCGGCCGCCCCGCAGGCCCCCCACCCTGCGAGCGCCAGAAAACCCCCACGATAACACCCCCCCCCACCCGGCACCGGCGACCGCCGCCCCAGCCGACTGTCCGCCACCACCGCCGTAGTAACGCCCACCAACAGCACATCCAAGGAATCCAGCACCGCAAACCCTGCAAGCGCCAGTAAGAGAGCCACCATGTCCCTCCCAGCCTACGGACGACTACCCACCGGGACATCACGCAGCCACTACTCGCACTTCCCCGCCCCCAAGTCCCACTCGCGAACACCAACTGGCGCCGCCGGGACTTGATGGGTGGATTCGGAGGCGAAGCCCCGTCGAGCACGTCGCAGCCAAATCCGCAGCAGCCCACCAACGCAACCACGATGCGGAGGTTCGGGGGGCGAAGCCCCGCCGAGCGGGTGTGGGGTTGCACCCCACAAAACAAAAAAGGCGAGGGAGCTCCAGCGCGCGTACTTTGCGCGCAGAGTTCCCTCGCTTCCGAGTGGCCAGGGCCGGGATCGAACCGGCGACCTTCCGCTTTTCAGGCGGACGCTCGTACCAACTGAGCTACCTGGCCGCAGGCACCCGAGTTGAATGCCATACGCGAAACGCCGGATTGCTCCGGCGCCTCTTTTGCGACCCTGACGGGACTCGAACCCGCGACCTCCGCCGTGACAGGGCGGCGCGCTAACCAACTGCGCCACAGGGCCTTGCGTACTACCAACGGTCCGAAGACCGTACCCCCTACGGGATTCGAACCCGCGCTACCGCCTTGAAAGGGCGGCGTCCTAGGCCGCTAGACGAAGGGGGCTCGTCTCCGGATTTCTCCGGAACCGGCTTCAACGGCTGTCCGTTGGGAGCCCGGTTAGCTTATGACAGACCGGACTCGTTTCCCAAACCGGCTGGTCAAAGGCCCAAACTGAGCTCTTCGAGCCGGGCGCGCGTGCGCCAGCCGTCGTTGCGGAACTTCTCGGTCCATTCCGGGGTGGCCATGGACTCGACGACGACCTCGAGTGCTTCCTCGAAGCGGGCGCGCAGGTCGATGCCGGTGCCCTGCGCGTCGACCAGGTAGCGCTGGCCGGCCAGTGCGGCGGTCAGCGTGCGGGTGAATCGGTCGGCGTCCGCGTCGGCGCGCAGCTGTCCCTGATCGATGGCGCGCACGGTGAGCGCGCGGGTGGCGCGCCCGAGGATCCGTCCGCCACCGCTTTGCACGTCTCGATAGAAGTCCGGTTCGATGATCAACCGGTATTCGGCTTGCACGATGATGTCGTGTTCGAGCCGTAGTGCCATCTCGTCGATCATGCCGTGCATGATGTCCAGTGGTCCGAGATCCGTTCGGCCGAGCCAACGCTCGGCCGATGCGCGATAGCGTTCGACCGCCGTCTCCAGTACGGCGCGCGCGAGATCTTCCTTGGAATCGAAATGGAAGTACATGGCGCCCTTGGTGGCACGCGACCCTTCCAATATGCGGTTGAGCGATGCAGCGGCATAGCCGCTCTTCCCGAACTCAACGGCGGCGGACCTGATAATCGCCGCACGTGTCCGGCGGGCCCGCTCTTGCTGCCGTGCCATGCTCGAAACGCCTCCGAAGCCTACTCGCCGCCAAACAGCCACCCCCAAAGGAACGGGCCCTTGGCGCGAAGTTATGAGTTTTATCAATACTTCAAACCGGGTTTTCGCCCAGTTTCAAACTTTCGGTACGAAAACTTGCGAAAAACCTGAAACACACCAGCTGGTATAGTTTTCCTGCCCGGGTGCACCGCAGGGGGTGCGCACCCGGGTATTCCTTTGTCTCGGATCTGCCTCCCGCGGCGTTGTGTTCAGGGAAGCCGCGATCGGCCGGACCGGTCGCGACAAGTTCGGGCACATCAACGATAAGCCGAATTCCGAATCACCGGACCAGTCGGCGATTCTTTCGGAATTCATCAAGTCGTCACCGTACCCGGAAACCCCATCCGACACGCGGCAAACCGACGAGTCAGGTAACTGACCGGGTTGGTTTACTGTTACAGCAAACATCTCGCAACCAAGCTTCGGCGCATACCCGTTCCCCCAATTCGACAGCGTCGCAGCAACGTTCACCCGAGGAGACCGGCCGACCGGCCCACCGATCCTCGGCCGCGCGCCTGCCCGCTCACCCCACCGGCGCACGCACCCGAGCTCAGACCCCTCACCCCCCGCAAATCCAAAGACATTGCTAGCCAACATGATTGGATGGTAGCCAATTATCGGCGCGATGAACAAAGTTGGGTACCAAATGTTTACCGACAAGATCGTGCGCCAGACGTCCCGCGTTACCAGGCGCCACAACAAGTCTCGGCGCAGGATTGCCATCACTCGCCGACACCCGCGCACCGCGGCAGCGGCGGACTCGCGACGCGCCCGCTCCCCCATTTGGGCCATCGCGGCAGCGCCTACTACACTGGCCCACCGCGCCCCTATAGCTCAGTTGGTAGAGCTACGGACTTTTAATCCGCAGGTCGTAGGTTCGAGCCCTACTGGGGGCACTCGTCGGGCGCCCGGTGTTCCACCGGGCGCCCGCTCTCGTTTCACAGCGGCCGCCATCGCACCCGGCGCGCGGGACTCGAAAGACCGCACTGCCTCCGAGCATTCCCCTACTGTGAGCCCGACAGGGGCAATCCCGGTCTTCCCTCGACAAGGCGGAGCTGATGACTTCCTTCGATGATTTGCTCGCTCAGGTACCCATCGCCCAGATCGCCGCGAAGCTCGGCGTAGACGAGAACACCGCGACCACCGCGGTCCAGGCGGCGCTGCCCACGCTGCTCGGCGGCCTGCAAGCGAACGCGACCCAGCCCGAAGGCGCGGCCTCGCTGGTCGGCGCGCTGGACAACCACGGCGGCCTGGTCGAGGGCGCGGGCCAGGTGGACATCGACCAGGTCGACGTCGCCGACGGCTCCAAGATCGTCGAGAACGTTTTCGGCGACGAGAAGAACACCGTGATCAGTGCGCTCGGCGCGACCGAGGGCACGGGCGGCAACGACCTGATCGCCAAGCTGATGCCCATCCTCGCGCCGATCGTGCTCGCCTACCTGGCCAAGCAGCTGACCGGCGGCGGCGGAAACGCCGCGCCACAGACCCAGCCGCAGACCCAGCCGCAGGCCGGCAACGGCGGGATCGGCGACCTGCTCGGCGGTCTGCTCGGCGGCAGCAGCAAGAGCGGCGGCATCGGCGGCGCGATCGGCGAGGCGCTGGCCAAGAACGCCGGTGGCGCACTTGGAAACGTACTCGGCGGTCTGTTCGGCGGGAAACGCTGACCGGGGCGGACTATACGTTCGACCCCCCGGTGTGCAGTACAGCACGCCGCGCTAACACTGCTCGGCCCGTGGCGATAATCCCCTCGCTGCGGGCCGAAGCCATACACTCGACAGTGGTCGCCGAACGCCAACGAGGGCGTATGACGTGTATCACGGGGCATCAACAGGCATTCGGATGCGCTTCGCATCACACCTACGGTGCCGTAAGGTATGGCCGCACGGCATCGGTCTACCTTGGGGGGATGACCTGCACGACCGGACGCACAGACTGAAGGGTTCATACATGGCAAGGGATCTGACTCAACTCGAGCTTCTTACGGAGTTGGAGCCGGTTGCCGCAGAAAACGTCAACCGGCACTTCTCCTTGGCAAAGGAATGGCATCCGCACGACTACGTCCCGTGGGATGAAGGCCGCAATTTCGCCGCACTCGGGGGCATCGACTGGGATCCTGAGCAGTCCCGGCTCGGCGAGGTCGCGAAAGCCGCCATGATCACCAACTTGCTCACCGAGGACAACCTCCCCTCCTACCACCGCGAGATCGCCGAGAACTTCTCGCAGGACGGCGCGTGGGGTACCTGGGTCGGCCGCTGGACCGCCGAGGAAAACCGGCACGGCATCGTGATGCGCGACTACCTGGTGGTCACCCGCGGCGTCGATCCGGTCGCCCTCGAAGAGGCGCGGATGATCCACATGACCAACGGTTTCGCGTCGCCGACCGAGGCCGACGCGGGCTTCCTGCACTCCGTCGCGTACGTGACGTTCCAGGAGCTGGCCACCCGAGTGAGCCACCGCAACACCGGCAAGGTGTGTGACGACCCGATCGCCGACCGCATGCTCCAGCGCGTCGCCGCGGACGAGAACCTGCACATGATCTTCTACCGCAACATGTGCGGCGCGGCGCTCGACCTGGCCCCGGACCAGACGATCGAGGCCATCACGCTGATCCTGGAGAACTTCCAGATGCCCGGCGCCGGTATGCCCAACTTCCGCCGCAACGGCGTACTGATGGCCAAGCACGGCATCTACGACCTGCGCCAGCACATGGAAGAGGTGGTGCAGCCGGTGCTCAAGAAGTGGAACATCTTCGACCGCACCGACTTCACCGGTCGCGGCGAGGCCTGCCGCGAGCGGCTCGCCGCGTACCTCGACAAGCTCGGCAAGGACGTGGTGAAGTTCGAGGAGCAGCGCGACCGCATGCTCGCCCGCGAGGCCGCCAAGGCCGAACGCCAGATGGCGAGCAGCACCGCGAGCTGAGCTCGCTTCCGATAGACCTCGAGCCGCCGCCCGGACTTTCCGGGCGGCGGCTCGCGCATGTTCGGCTAACACCGCCCAAGCAATTACCGAGTTTTGAGGTTTATTGCGTCGAAGATCGCTTCGACGCAATAAACCTTCAAACATTGCGGCCGTCGCTGGTAACCCCCGCAGGGCGCGTCGGTGATTCCGCCGGCCCCGGCCAGCTTCCAGTTGGAACCAGAAATTCGAACTCGGCTCGCCCCGTTCGCCGACCGCAGGTTGTATTCGATTCGAACCCATTCACCGCGCCATTGATGGGCCGCTAGTCGAAGCGCGGAATCGGTGGATATCTCCTGCGTCGATACGAGAGCGCTACGGTCATCGGATTCGGGCGGCTCGGTCCTACCGGTACGCTCCGGCGGTTTCTACCGTGGGACAGGACGACGGCGTCGGATGCGCGAAGGGACGGGCGAACATGGCAAGGCACCGCTCACGGTGGATGGACGCGGAGATGGACGCGCTGGCCGAACTGTCGCGGGACTTCTTCGGTAAGGAGTGCGCGCCGCACGAGGAGCGGTGGGCCCAGCAGCAGCACATCGACCGCGAGGTCTGGCTGCGCGCCGGCGAGCTCGGCCTGCTGTGCCCCAGCATCCCGGAGGAGTACGGCGGCGGGGGCGGCGACTTCCGCCATGACGCGGTGATCGCCATCGAGCAGGTGCGCGCGCTGGCACCCAGCTTCGGCGGGCCGGTGCACAGCACGATCATCGCGCACTATATCGCCGGCTACGGCACCGACGAGCAGAAGAAGACCTGGCTGCCGAAGCTGGCGTCCGGGGAGATCGTCGCGGCGATCGCGATGACCGAACCCGGCACCGGATCGGACCTGCAGGCGATCCGCACCACCGCGACCGTGCAGGGCGAGGAGTACGTCGTCAACGGCGCGAAGACGTTCATCTCCAATGGTTTCCTGGCCGACCTGGTGCTGGTCGTCGCCAAGACCAACGAGGCGGGTGGCGCGGGCGGTCTGTCGCTGATCGCGGTCGAGACGAGCCAGGCCGGTTTCCGGCGCGGGCGCAATCTGCACAAGATCGGCCAGCACGGGCAGGACACCTGCGAGCTGTTCTTCGACGAGGTGCGGGTGCCGCGCGCGAACCTCATCGGCGAGGCCGAGAACATGGGCTTCATCCAGCTGATGCAGCAGCTCGCGCAGGAGCGGCTGATCATCGCCGTCACCGCGATGGCGACGATGGAGAAGACGGTCGAGCTGACCCTGGAGTACACCAAGGAACGCAGCGCCTTCGGCAAGCCGATCTTCGCCTTCCAGAACACCAAATTCACGCTGGCCGAATGCGATACGGCGGTCACCGTGGGCTGGAGCTTCCTCGACGAGTGCATCGAGAAGCACGTCACCGGCGATTTGGACATCCCGACCGCGGCCAAGGCCAAGCTGTGGCTGTCCGAGCAGCAGAACGTTCTGGCCGACCGCTGTCTGCAGCTGTTCGGCGGCTACGGCTACATGGCCGAGTATCCGATCGCGCGCATCTTCACCGATTCGCGGATCCAGAAGATCTACGGCGGCACCAACGAGATCATGAAGGAGATCATCGCGCGCGGGCTCTGAGCGTCAGATTTTGCTCCGCCGCATCATGATTGCCGAATCCGCAATCAATCCTGCGCCGAGCGCCGACACTGGATACAGCGCCGAGGTGGCTGTGATCGACGGGCCAGGCCGCCCCTGCCGAACCCCACGGCCCACCGGGAGGCCGAGATCATGACCAGTGCAGCCAACGGCGACACCCCGCTCAGCGGCAAGGTCGTCGCGATCACCGGCGGAGCGCGCGGGATCGGCCGAGCCACCGCCGAGGCGTTTCTCGGGGCGGGCGCCGCGGTCGCGATCGGCGACATCGATGTGGAACTGGTCGACAAGACCGCGGTGGAGCTGGGCGCCGACCCGGCGGCCAGGATCATCGGCCTGCCGCTGAACGTGACCGACCGTGCCTCGTTCGCCGCGTTCCTCGACACCCTCGAGCAGGAGCTCGGACCGCTGGACGTGCTGGTCAACAACGCGGGCATCATGCCGACCGGGCTGTTCGCGGACGAGGACGAGGCGATGACCGATCGCATCGTCGACATCAACCTGCGCGCGGTGATCCACGGGTCGCGGCTGGCCACCCAGCGGTTCCTGGCGCGCGGCAGCGGGCACCTCATCAACATCGCGTCTCTGGCTGGCACGCAAGGCTTTCCGGGGCTGGCCACCTACTGTGCGACCAAGCACGCGGTGGTGGGCTTCACGTCGGCGCTGCATCTGGAAATGAAAGAGCACGGCGTGCAGGTCTCGGCGGTGCTGCCGGGCATCGTGCGCACCGAGCTGTCCGCCGGTGCGAACATGCCGGGGTGGATCGAGCCGATGACGACCGTGGACCCCGAGGATGTCGCGCAGGCGATCGTGCGCACAGTGGTCAAGGGCAAGCCGTTGGTGACGGTGCCGCGCAGGCTGGCCGCGATCATCAAGTCCGCGCAGTTGCTGCCGTACCGGGCGCAGCTCGTCGTCGCGCGAATCACCGGGGCGACAACGGCTTACGCCCAGCCCGATCCGGAGATCAGGGAGAAGTACCACCGCCGTTTGCGCGGTGAGTGAGAAGCTGCTGCCGCGATCGAACGGCACGACCACCGGAATGCCTGCTGCGGTGCGGGATTCAGCTCTCCGCCGGCGATGCATTGCGGTAGGAACCGGGTGGGCTCCCGGTCCAGCGGCGGAACGCCCGCCGGAACGCGCTCGGTTCGGAGAAGCCGAGCCGGGCCGACAGCGCCTCCACCGTCTCGTCGCCGCGCACCAGGCTGGCCACCGCGGCGTCGCGCAGGATGTCCTCACGGATCTGGGTGATCGAGGTGCCCTCCTCGCCGAGCTTGCGGCGCACCGTCTGTGGGCTCATGGCCAGCCGCTTGGCCACCTCGTCCGCAGTAGGCCAGTGTTCGCCCGCCCGGCCGGCCGCCGTTGCCCGCCCACTGTGCAGGCCCCGCGCGAGGATCTTGCGCACCTGCTCGGCGAGCGAGGTGCCGTAGTCGCGCCGGGACAGCACGTCTATCGGGGCGTTGCGGGCCCAGTCGATGAGGTCTTGCTCGGTCTTGGTGAGCGGGGCGGCGAGTAGCTCGCTGTCGAAGGTGATCGCCGCGGTGGCGGCCTCGAAGACGAGCGGAGCGCCGAAGACGAGGTCGTAGTCGGCGACATTGCGCGGCCGCGGATAAGGAAACTCGACCTGGCGCAAGGGGACTCGGCGGCCGATGCCCCAGGAGATCATCCGGTGGATCGCCGCGAGCAGGAACACGGTGAGCAGCTCTTCGGCCGCGGCGAGCACGCTGGTGTCGAGCGTGCACCGGGTACGCCCGCCGGCCGTGGTCACCACCATCGGCGGCAATCCGGGCAGCAGTCGCTGGTATTCGCCGAACCGCGCGATCGCCGCACCCAGATCGGGGCAGCCGACCAAGCCGAAGCCGACCAGCCGGGTCGACCCGCGCGGCACCGGCGCCGGACCGAGGCCGAACAGTTCGTCGTCGGTGATCCGCCACAGTTGACGCATGGTCGCGGCCATCTGCTCGACCGTCACCCGCGCGCGATCCTGGGCCAGTAGCTCCGGCGCGACCCCGGCGCTGCCGAGCAGCTGGCCGATGTCGACGCCCTCGCGCTCGGCGGTGGCGACGGCGGAGCGCACGAAGTCGATCGGCACCGTCCTCGCCGTCACCACTACCTCCTGCGTCCCTGGTCGAGGCGAACCTACCAGGCCGGATGCGGTGAGCGCGGCGGTCACCGAACGTGCGCCGCGCGGTCATCCCGGGCGGGAGTGCCGCTTCCTAGCGTTGAGTTATGGGCAACGACGCGACGGCCGAGCGGCCGGACGAGGCCTCGGGTGCGGCGCTCGTCTGCATGCCGGAGCGCGGGAACTCCCGCAGCACACCGGCGGCGGGTGCGGCAGCGGTGCCGGACGGGACGACATTCAACCTAAACCGGTTGGGCAGCTGGGGTGCGCGGGACCGGTTCGAGGTGGACCGGGCGCGCACGATCGCCTACGCCGCGGCGACCAACGATCCGATCCGGCAGCATCTCGACGGGGTATACGCGCCACCGGTTTTCGCGGTCGTGCCGATCACCGTGATGATGGCCGACGCCGCGATGTCGGTGGTGCCCGACGATCTGATGCTGCGAATCCTGCACGGCGAACACGACTTCCGGTTCCACCGGCCGATCGAGCCCGGCGAGCTGCTGGAGGTGCGCGCGCGGCCGGTCGGGATCGAGGGCAAATCCTCGGGCGTGGTCGTCACCTCACACATCGAGACCTACAGCGTGCGCCGCGGCGACCTCGTCAACGAGCAGTACTTCGTCGGCTTCTTCCGCGGCGGCCGGTTCGACGGCGCCCGCGGCGAGCCGAGCCCCGCGCACTTCTTCGACGAGAACCTGCGGGCCCGCGAGCCGGACTTCACCACGGCCCAGACCTTCGACGCGGATCAAACCTTCCGATACGCCCGGGCCGCAGGCGATCCGATGCCGATCCACCTCGTCGACGAGTTCGCCAAAGCGATGGGGTTGCCCGGGATCATCATCCACGGCCTGTGCACGATCGCGTTCATCTCGCACGCGCTGATCACCCGGATCAGCCCGGACGACCCGACCCGGCTGAAAAGGCTTGCCGTGCGGCTGAGTTCGCCCGCGTTCCCTGGCCAGACCACCACCACCGCGACGTGGGCGACCGGCCACCAGGACGGGCGGGACCGCTACACCTTCGAAACCTGGTCGGACAGCGACCGATTCGTCATCCAGGACGGGCTCGCGGAGTTCGAGCCCGCGATCAAGAAGGAAACACCACCTACGGCGGGCGGTGGGTAGTCAACCCGTCCGGCGGCCTGATCTCGAAGGGGCATCCGCTCGGCGCCACCGGTCTGGCCCAGTGCGCCGAGCTGACTTGGCAATTGCGCAGCGAGGCCGCGGCCCGCCAGGTCGGCGACGCGAAAGTCGCGCTGGCCCACAACATCGGGCTGGGCGGCGCGGCGATCGTCACCGCGTACCGGCCGACCGATCGCTGAATTCGGCACTACGCCAATTGTTTTACCGATGTGAGGAGAACCACCATGGCGCAAGCCAAGGTTTCCAAGGAGTTTCCGGCCGCCCAGGAGAAGGTGTGGGCGGTGCTGTCCGACCCGAACCGTTTCGCGGAATGGCTGACGGTGCACACCAAGTGGAAGGAGCCGCCGCCCGCCCAGCTGTCCACCGGGGCCACCATGACCGAGGTGCTCACCATCATGGGGATGGCGAACACCATCACCTTCACTGTGGACGACTACGACGCGCCGAACTCGACGAAGTTCTCCGGTACGGGTCTCGCGGGCGCGCGGATCACCTTCACGCTCACCGTTGCGGCCAAGGGCGACAACGCTTCCGAAGTCAGCATCGACGCGGAGTTCGTCAGCCAGATGATGGTCGGCGCCATCGGCGGTGCGATCGAACGCGCCAGCACCAAGGAACTCGACGCCTCCCTCACCAACCTCGCCGGCCTGCTGGTCTGACCGCGCGCACTCACCTCGAAAGGAACGACATGGGTTCGCTGGACGGACGCGTCGCCATCGTCACCGGCGCAGGCCGCGGCATCGGCCGCGCTCACGCGCTGCTACTGGCCGCGGAAGGAGCGGCCGTCGTGGTCAACGACCTCGGCGGGAACAACGAAGGTCTCGGCGCCGACGCCGGCCCGGCCCAGCAGGTGGTCGACGAGATCACCGCAGCGGGCGGGCGCGCCATCGCCGACACCGCGAACATCGCCGACTGGGCGGGCGCGAAAGCCCTTGCCGAGCAGGCGATCACCGCCTTCGGCGGGCTGGACATCTTGGTGAACAACGCGGGCATCCTGCGCGACGCATTCATTGCCGCGATGGACGAGACGCAGTGGGACGCGGTGATCGCGGTGCACCTCAAGGGCCACTTCGCGGCACTGCACCATGCCGCCGCGTACTGGAAGGCGCAGTCGAAGGCGGGCCAGCCGGTCGCCGCATCGGTGATCAACACCGCCTCCGCGTCGGGCACCTTCCTGCCGAACCCCGGTCAAGCCAACTACGGCGCGGCCAAAGCGGGCATCGCCGCACTCACCCAGGTCGCCGCGCTGGAACTGGAGCGCTACGGCGTGCGCGTCAACGCCATCGCCCCCGTCGCCCGCACCCGCCTCACCCTCGCCACCCCCGGCATGGGCGCCATGTTCGCCGCGGCGGTCCCCGCCGGCGAATTCGACGCCTTCGCCCCCGAGAACATCGCCCCCATCGTCGCCTACCTCGCCCAGGAGAACTGCCCCATCACCGGCCAGGTCTTCGCCGTCCAGGGCGGCGCCATCTCCGCCCTCACCGGCTGGACCGCCACCGCAACCATCGAGACCGACGGACCCTGGCAGCTGCCCGACCTGGCCGACCGACTCCCCACCCTCGCCTGATCCGGCGCAGCCCGAAAGTTGACGGGAAAACCGAGCGGACTGGTCTCTCCCGCTCAACTACAAGGGTCGATACGTCGCCGTAAATTCTCGCTCTCGCGACAACTGTTCAGGCAACTGCCCGCACCGGTCGACTTGACAAACCGAATGAGGCCGGAGAGGGTAGCTTCGGTCGCCGTGGCGGCGGCAGATAGTACGACCGGGGGGTTCGATGCTGATTATCCAGCACACAAAGTCTCCCACCTCTGCTGACGGTTTTCACTGTGAGGTGTGGTAATGGCGGGCGGATTCTACAACCACTATGACGACCCGGATGAATTCTGGGACGAGGAGCCACTCCGCGCAGCTCCTAAGATGCCTCCTCTACCTACGCCCGCCACTCCTCCCGCATATCCCCTAGCCCCTTCTCAACCGCCGGCGGCAGCTGCGCCATCCCAGTCCGTTCCCAATTCCACAGCACAGTCAGCACCGTTTTCTCCAGCAGTTTCCGAACACGCCACTCGGTCCACAGGTTCACCGTCCAGTGGACAGACCGGCGACGGGACAGCAGAACTACTGGACAAAACATTACGCTTTCAGGCATACGCACAGGAGAGCCAACGTCTACTGAACCTGGTGACTGAGTCTTTACCTCAACAGGTGATGGGAACAGATAACGCCGGCATTATTACAACAGTGCTCGGTCGGCGGAACGACCTTCTGGAAATACGGGTGGCTGAGACCTGGGAGCGACGTCTGGACCCGTCAGCACTTGGCGAGGCAGTGGTCGATGCGAGTAGGAATGCCGAACGGGCCCGCGCTGTAGCGAATGCTGATGCAGCAGTCGACTCGGGTGTTCTCGACAGGCTGAAGTCCATGCGTGTCGAGGACTTCGCGGCAGCGCCGGTCCCCGCGGCCACGGATACCACTGGTCCCGGGAGGGTGTTATCGCTCGATCAGTTGACGGCCGCCGTTTTCAGCCTGGTCGATGGATCGGCATCGGAAGACGAGAACGATGACGTCGTCGGGGTAAGCGAGGAAGCAGAGGGGTGGGTAGCGGTAACTCTCGCACGCGACGGCACGATGGTCGGCTGCAAAATCGGATCCCACTGGGCTACCGGCCGTAGCGGTTCTGCGATTACCTCCGCACTCAACGAGGCCGCCACGGCGGCGCGGCGTGACCTCACATCGATTGCGACACCCACTGGAAAGATGTCGCAAGCCGATCAGGTCATATCGGATGTCATCGCCTTTATGGCGAATCTCAATAAATAGATCGGAAGTATCGAATCATGGGTACACGCCCCAGCGCCGACCGTATAAAGGTCGTAACCAGCGATCTTCGGGCAGAAGCCGGTATTTGGATCCGCGAGTCCGAAACATTGACCGCCGTGTCGAATTCGATTGCCGAACTGAAGTTCAACAGACCTGAAGCCGGACTGTTTCAAGCCTTCGTCACAACCCACTCCGAACTCGTACAGGAAGCATCGGACAGATGCAAAGAAGGCTCGGTCGCTTTCTCCGATACCGGTGCCACGCTGAAAAGCGTCGCCGATACGTATGACGAAGAGGATCTCAAATATGGCGAGCAGCTGAAGAACATCTGGTAGATCCTTACAGCTGAGTTAGGCATCGAATCATGGAATTCAGCATCACCCAGTTCGAAGAGATAATCGACAATATAGATACCAAGCTGAGGGAAGTCGACAAGAAGATAGACGCGGCGCCAGGCATAGTATCGAGTGCGATCGACCATTGGTGGATCACTGATGCGATGGAGGCGGCCATCAAATGGGCGGGCGACAAGGTTGTCGAGTTCGGCAAGTGGCTCATCGAAACGATCACGGATCTCCTGAAGGGGGTTGCCGCCCCGGTCTACATGTCGATGTGGGCGTTGGACTGGCTCGATATTCGCGGAAGCGCATCTCAAGTCGCCGGAAACATTGATCCGAACGCACTGAAGTCGACTGCGGAGTGGCAGGGCGCCGCGCAGTTTGCTTACAAGTCTCTTGCTACAGCGCACAACGCGTCGGCGAAGCGGATCAGCGATATCGGAAAAGACGCGGCCATCGCGCTCGGAACCTCGGCGGTCGCCGGTTTCGCCTTTTATGGAGGCGTTCTCGCCGTTGTTGTCAAAGCAGCCGCCGCTGTAACCGCCTCTCTGGGCGGTATCGCGTCGGGAGTGTTCTCCTGGGCTGGGGCCGCATTGATCGCTGAGGAGGCAATAGCAGATCCCGCCATGATTGTGGCTGCGGTAACGGGGCTTACCGCAGTGCTCGGCGCCCAGGTCGGCACGCTGGTAGCGCTCAAGGCCACCGCGACAGACAACTCGGTGTGGACAAACAATGGCAAATGGCCCGATTCTGCGACGTCATCGTTCGACAACGGAACCCGACTGGACGGCACCGCCGAATGGTCTATCAGATAACCGGCCGAGAGTAGTGGTATGAACAGCAAGGCGCGCTCACAAAGAGCTCAGGGGACCGTGTACTCACTGAGCGCGGCGCTGATGGCCGGGTTCTTGGCTCTGTTGATGTGGAAATTGGAGCACACGGGCGGAAGCGCGGAGACCACCAGCGCGGATATGGCAATCCTCGTCATTACTTCAGCACTTGCCGTGTGTTGCCTCCCAGTTTTATGGATGAGCGATCGTGCCCCGGCGTGGGTGCGGAACTCGGCGGTAGCCGCGTTGACGCTGGCCGCAGCAAGTCTTGTCGGCGACGGCGTCGTGCTTGCATTTCGATACAGAAGCGGTTTGTCTATTTCATTCGTATTTGCGTTCGTTTGTATCGCGGCGTTTTTGGCAGGCGTCGTGATACGGATCATTACCAGCTCACGAATTCGTGGAGAGATGTCCAGCTGAAGGGCCCGCGCGGCGGGGCTGGACCGTCGACGAAGTGGACGTACCGGCCCCCCACAGCCTCCTTACGTGCGGAAATGAGAGACTGGACGGCGTGACGATGACTACCGGAGTGCCGAGCGCGCTGCGGATCGGGCCGTATCCGGTCGATCCGGCGGTGGTGCTCGCGCCGATGGCGGGCATCACGAATCTGGCGTTCCGCAAGCTGTGCCGCGAATTCGGTAGCCCGACCTCGATCTATGTCTGCGAGATGATCACGGCGCGGGCGGTGGTCGAGCGCAATGAGAAGACGCTGGAGATGATGTCGTTCGACGCCGACGAGTCGCCGCGGTCGATGCAGCTCTACGGCGTCGACCCGGCCACGCTCGCCGAGGCGGTGCGGATCATCGTCGGCGAGGGCTGGGCCGATCACATCGACATGAACTTCGGCTGCCCGGTGCCCAAGGTCACCCGGCTCGGCGGCGGCGCCGCGCTGCCGTACAAGCGGGCGCTGTTCAGCCGGATCGTGCGCGCCATGGTGGAAGCCGCCGAACCGGCGGGCGTCCCGGTGACGGTGAAGTTCCGGATCGGCATCGACGACGAGCACCTGACCTACCTCGACGCCGGACGCATCGCGGAAGCCGAAGGCGCGCAAGCGGTTGCGCTGCACGCCAGGACCGCCGCCCAGCGTTACTCCGGGCAGGCCGACTGGACCGCCATCGCCCGGCTCAAGGAGGCCGTCGCCACCATTCCGGTGCTCGGCAACGGCGATATCTTCTCGGCCGCCGACGCGGTCCGGATGATGGCCGAGACCGGCTGCGACGGTGTCGTGGTCGGTCGTGGCTGCCTCGGCCGCCCGTGGCTGTTCGCCGAGCTCCAGGCCGCACTGCGCGGCGAGGAGCTGCCCGAACCACCGAACCTCGGCCGGGTCGGCGAGGTGCTGTACCGGCACGGCGCCCTGTTGTCCGAGCACGTCGGCGAGGACAAGGCCATGCGCGACCTGCGCAAGCACATGGCCTGGTATCTGATGGGCTTCCCGGTCGGCGCCGAGCTGCGCCGCGCGTTCGCGACGGTGTCCAGCCTCGTCGAGCTGGAAGACCTTGTCGCACAGCTCGATCCGACGGCTCCGTTCCCCAGGGACGCCGAGGGTCCGCGCGGAAGACAAGGCTCCCCAGGCAAAGTCGCGCTGCCGCACGGTTGGCTCGACGACCCACAGGACCCGGCGGTCCCGCACGGCGCCGACGTAATGCACAGCGGCGGCTGAGAACCGAGCGACATCGACAGGGCTGACACCCAGGCGAAGCGACGGCGAATCGGGTATCCAAACGACACTGTGGCCAATTCGATTTCGTACTCGAGTGGCCCGCCGTGGCGGAATCGTTATCATTGCGGAATCGGTCATGCCGGTCGAGTACGGCCCGAGGCGGCGACGTAGACGAAAAGCGAGGTTCGTTGGTGGGGGACGATCGGCACGGGCGTTCGCCACGGCCCGGAGATCGCGCCCCGTGGGAGCGCTATCCCACGGAGGACAACACCGAGCGAGACGGTGGCCGGTCGTCCCGGCGATCCCGCCACACCGACGCCACGGCAGACCCGGGCGCCGCCCCGCTGACCGTGCAGGATTTGGTGCAGAAGGTGGACAACGAGCGGTCCGGCCGTCGTGGCCGGCGCGCCGCGGCTACACCGGAAGCCGGCGCACCCGCGCCGAACCGAGGTCCGCGCCGTGAACCGGAGGCCGCCGCGCCCAGCCGGGGCGCCCGACGCGGCGAACCGGAGACCCCCGCACCGAACCGAGGCGTCCGGCGCGGTGAACCGCCTGCCGGATCCGACCCGGCTTATCAACGACCTGCCGAACCCACCCAGCGTCGCCCTGCGGAGCCGACGCGACGCCAAGGCGAGCCACCCCGTCAGCCGGACCAGACCGCCCGCCGCCAGGGTGATCCGGCCGCTCGACGCCCGGCGGCGCCGGGACGCCCGACCGAGCAGGCCCCGCGCCGCTCCGCTGATGGCCCACCACCGCGCACCGCCGGTTCCCCGGTCGTACAGGACATCACCGGCGCCCCCGCTGCGCGCACCCCGAATCGTCGCGGCCCGAGCGCCGACGACGGCAGGAAAGCCCCCGCACCGACCCGCGGGAAGCCGGAGACGGCCGAAGAGGTCACCGACATCCTGCCGCCGCTGGCCGAGACCACCCGCGCCAAGCGCAAGAAGACCGACGACGAATCCGGTGCCGCACAACCCAAGTCCGTCGGCGCCGCGCCGCTGTCCCGCCTGGCCGCCAGCAAGCAGCGCCGCAACAAACGGCTACGCCTCGCGGGCCGCAGCGCGCTGGCCATGTTCGCGGTGCTCTGCCTGCTCACCACCGGCGGCGGCTGGAGCTATCTCCGCTCCACCGGCAACAACTTCACCCAGATCTCGGCGATCGACAACAACACCGACGACGTCGTCGACTCCAATGCCCAGCTCGGTGACGAGAACTACCTGCTCGTCGGCACCGACACCCGCGCAGGCGTGAACAGCCAGGTCGGCGCGGGCACGCTCGACGATGCCGAGGGTTCCCGCGCGGACACCGTCATGCTGGTGAACATCCCGAAGAACCGCTCGCGGGTGGTGGTCGTCTCCTTCCCCCGCGACCTCGACGTCACCCGGCCGCAGTGCAACGGCTGGGACAACGAGAAGGTCCAGTACACCGCCGAGACCTTCCCCTCGGCCATCGGTGACAAGCTCAACGCCGTCTACGCGCTCGGCGGGCCCAAGTGCCTGTTCACCACCATCCAGCGCATGACGGGTAGCGCGATCAACCACTTCATCGCGGTCGACTTCGCCGGCTTCGAGGCCATGGTCGACCAGATCGGCGGCGTCGAGGTGTGCGCGCCGAAGCCGATCACCGACGAGGTGCTCGGCACCGTGCTCGAGCACCCCGGCAAGCAGAAGGTGGACGGCTCGACCGCGCTGAACTACGTGCGGGCCCGGCACGTCTACGGCGAGGAGCGCAGCGACTACGACCGGATCAACCGGCAGCAACGCTTCATGGCCTCGCTGCTGCGCGGCGCGCTCTCCAGCAAGGTGCTCTTCGATCCCGGCAAGCTGAACGGCTTCATCGGCGAGTTCACCAAACACACCTGGGTCGACAAGGTGCAGCCGTCGGACCTGCTGACGCTCGGCCGTTCGCTGCAGAAGCTGGATGCGGGCACCGTCACCTTCCTGACCATCCCGACCGCGGGCACCACCTCCTACGGCAACGAGATCCCGCGCGAGCAGGACATCAAGGCGATCTTCAAGGCGATCCGCGACGATCAGCCGCTGCCGGGCGAGAAGAAGGTGAGCCCGGCCCCCGGTTCCATCCCGTCTGCGCCGCCCGCCCCGCCCAAGTTGAATGCGGTCGATCCGAGCACGGTGTCGCTGCTGGTCTCCAACGCCTCGGGCACCTCGGGTCTGGCGCAGCGGGCGGCGACCAAGCTCGGCAACCAGGGTTTCCAGATCTTCAATATCGGCAACTATTCGGGCGGCAGCGAGGTCACCTCCAAGGTGCGCTACGGCCCGGGGCAGGAGGCCGCCGCGGCGACGGTGGCCAGCTCGATACCCGGTGCGCTGATGGAATCGGCGAGTGATCTCGGCGGCATCGTCGAGGTCGTCATCGGCGGCGATTTCACCGGCACGGTGCGCCCGCCGACCCCGGTCGGCGACGTCATCTCGAACGTGCCCGCGACGACCGCACCTGCGACGCCGGTCACCTTGCCGTCCGATCTGGAGCACGTCAACGCCGCCGACGAGACCTGCAAGTGAGCGGAGCCGCGACCTGCGGCAACTCCAGCGCTACCGTTCGGCACCGGTCATTCACCCTCCGTTCGTGACTTGGTCAGCGCCGGCAACTAATGTCTGGTTTCATGCGTGTCATCTACAACGAGCAAATGGCCGATCTCGCCCACCTGCTGGGTGAGATGGCCGGGCTGGCCGGATCGGCCATGGACCGGGCGACCCAGTCATTGCTCCAGGCCGATCTCGCTCTGGCAGAGCAGGTGATCACCGAGTCGGACCGGATCGCCGAGCTGATCCAGGACGCCGAGGAGCGTGCGTTCGCGTTGCTCGCGCTGCAGGCACCGGTCGCGGGCGATCTGCGGCAGGTGGTGAGCGCGATCCAGATCGTGGCCGATGTGAACCGGATGGGCGCGCTCGCGCTGCACGTGGCCAAGGTGGCCCGGCGGCGCCACCCCAACCACGCGCTGCCCGAGGCGGTCAACGGCTACTTCGCCGAGATGGGCCGCATCGCGGTCAACATGGGTGCGGGCGCCAAAGAGGTGCTGGAGACCCGCGACCCGGAGCGCGCCGCGCAGCTCAACGAGGACGACGAGGCGATGGACGACCTGCATCGTCACCTCTTCACGCTGCTGATGGATCGCGACTGGAAGTACGGCGTCGCCGCCGCCGTGGACGTCACCCTGCTCGGTCGTTACTACGAGCGCTTCGCCGACCACGCCGTCGAAATCGGCCGCCGCGTCATCTTCCTCGTCACCGGCGTATTGCCGCCGGACTCCGACGTCGAGTCGTGAGCAACGACTGCCTGCCAACCGCCGCAGGATGGCAGGCAGTTTTCCGCCGGGGGGCTTGACGTCTCATGGTCGAGAGATGAAAGATTGACCGCGCAGTAGAGCGATGCATGACTCGCTGCGGGGATGCCGTTATGGGAGTTACGGCACGAAGGGGCGGAAATGAAGGTCGATCCAACAGAGTTGCGCGCGTTGGCCACATCGATGGACACCATCAGTGGCGAGATCGCCGCGCTGAAAGCGCGTGCCAAGACGGATGCGCTGAGTGCGGCGCTGCCCGGCTCCACGATCACCGCGGCGTGCACCACCGCCGGTGACCAGATCGAAGCAGGCTGGCTGCGAATGGCGGAGCGCTGCAAGGCGATAGCCAATATCGCCAAAGGTGGTGCCGCCAATTATGAAGTGACGGACCAGGATTTCCGCGACAGCCTCAAGGCACTCGGCGGCGGACAATGAGGAGCGGCGACCAGACCGCCGCCGCGATTCCGACGCTCAGCCAGGTGCAAACACAGTGGCAGCCTTGGAAACTCAATGAGGCCGGCGAGGAAATCAAGGCACGCAACACCGATTTCGTCACGATGATCGACAAGACCGTCACCCAGATCAGGGAGGCGGGCTCGCACTGGAGCGGCGACGCCTACTACGCCGCCTACGACCGCATCGCCGGCGACCGGGACACCGCGAACAAGATGGCGCAGGAGACGACCGAACTCGCCAACGCGCTGATCAACGGCGGCAATACGCTCACCGGTTACCGGCAAGCGTTGCTGGACAAGGTCACCGAAGCCACCGCCGCCGGATACCAGGTCTCCGAAGACTGGCAGGTCACCGCGTCGGGCGAGGGCTCGGGCGACGACCTGCACACCTATCAGACGGCGATCACCACCGCCCTCAACGAGATGGTCGGCACCCAAACCGGTATCACCACCGCCATCGAGCAGGCGAACACCGCGGTACAGACGCAGAGCACGGCGCTCGGCACCGGCGATCCGCTCGATACCCTGACCGGACAGCCGAAGTCGACGCTCACCGCACAGCAGATCAGCGCCGAACAACCGGCCACGGTGCCCGCCGGGACCGAGGAGAAGTCCAAGGAAAACACGCAGACGCCGGCGGCGGGTACTCCGAAAAACATTGCGGAAGAGGCCAAGCCCACCACGGAACAGCCCAAGGCCACCGAGCCATCCAAAGAAAACCCGACGGCCAAGCCCGTCAGCGAGCCGACCACTCCGGTCACCCCGGCCACCGCGGCCCCTACGACGTCCGGCCCGGCCAGTAATCCGGACTCCTGGAAGCCGGAGAATGTCATCAACCTGATCAGCACGATCGGCACCATTACCGGCAACGTGCCCACCTTGCTCGAGTCGGTCGCCAAATTCGACGACGATTGGGATGACCTCATCAAGGCGGGGGGCGAGGCCGGTAAGGGTCTGCTCGACTCCGCGGGCACCGCAGCCGAAAAGGTGATCGACAGCGTCGACAAGGCGGTCGACAGCGTGCCCGGCGAGGCACCGAAGAAGGACGAGCCGGCTGCCACGCCGCAGCCCGGCACACCGGAGTCCGGCACTCCCGCAACGCCACAGTCCGGCACTCCCGCGACGCCGCCATCCGGCACACCGGCAACGCCGCCGTCCGGCACTCCCGCAACACCGCCATCCGGCACACCGGCAACGCCGCCATCCGGCACCCCCGCAACACCGCCATCCGGCACACCGGCAACGCCGCCATCCGGCACCCCCGCAACACCGCCTGCGGCTACCTATACCCAACCGCAGAGCTCACTCGCGGAGCAGACCCCTGCTGCCACCAGCGTTCCCGCGTCCACCGCGAGTCCCGCTGCCACAGCACCCGCGAGCAGCAGCCTCTTCGGACTGCCATCGCCCACCCGTGGCTCCGAATCCGACAGCGAGCATCGCCCGAACAATTACGTGGCGCAGACCGCCGACGCGGTGACGCCCGAAGAATAAGGCGCTGCGAAGCAAAGCCTTCTCCGCCACGCACTTACAAGATCATCACAAGCCGATATTAAGCGTGGCACAGCACAATTATCAGCACGGGGGAAGACAGCAATACCCCGCCGCGGGAAGCGTTTTGAACAATGGAGGGGAACCATGTCGTACACCAAGAAGAGCCTGCTCACCGGAGCCACCGTCGGGGCGGCGGCCTTCGCCATGATGGTGGGCGGCACCGGATTTGCGAGCGCGAGTCCGGTCGTCAGCCAATCGCACGGGAGCTGCGTATGGTCGGCTGACGTTGTCCATATCGGCGGACTTCCGCGTGATGGTTACGGAACTTCCTGGTATATCAAGACGGGCCGGAACGACAACTCCAATGCCAAATGCAGTTTCGAGGTACAGGCCAAATTCAAACTGCAGTCGGGCCAAATCGAAACCGTGCAGTACGGCAGCGGCCGACCGGCCCACGACCAAGCATTCGCGAAGGGTGCGGCACGGGTCTGGAGTGTCGGCCTGAAGGTGTGCGCTGAGGGCCAGGGATGCAGCGGCTGGAACATCCAGAACAGCACCTGGAACCAGTAGACATCGCCGAAGCCCCTGTGCCCGACTTGGTCCGGCACAGGGGCTTTTTCGACGATCCGTCGCGACTGTTACCCGAAACGACCGGAGATGTAGTCTTCCGTCGCCTTCTTGCCGGGGTTGGAGAAGATCTTCTCGGTGTCGTCGATCTCGACCAGCCGACCCGGCTTGCCCTGGGCCTCCAGGTTGAAGAAACCGGTCTGGTCACTCACGCGGGCAGCCTGCTGCATGTTGTGGGTGACGATGACGATGGTGAATTCCTTCTTCAGCTCGGTGATCAGGTCCTCGATCGCGAGCGTGGAGATCGGGTCGAGCGCCGAACAGGGCTCGTCCATCAGCAGCACGTCCGGGGACACCGCGATCGCACGGGCGATGCACAGGCGCTGCTGCTGACCGCCGGACAGGCCGCCGCCCGGCTTGTCGAGGCGGTCCTTGACCTCGTTCCAGAGGTTCGCGCCGCGCAGCGAGCGCTCGGCGACCTCGTCGAGTTCCTTCTTGCTGCGCACGCCCTGCAGCTTCAGCCCGGCCACCACGTTGTCGCGAATCGACATGGTGGGGAACGGGTTCGGGCGCTGGAACACCATGCCGATGGTGCGGCGCACGCCCACCGGGTCGATCTGCGAGCCGTAGATGTCCTCGCCGTCCAGCAGCACGGCGCCCTCGACGCGGGCGTTCGGCGTCACCTCGTGCATGCGGTTGAGCGAGCGCAGCACGGTGGACTTACCGCAACCGGACGGGCCGATGAAGGCGGTGACACTGCGGGGCAGCACGGTCAGGTCCACGTCGGCGACCGCGTGGAACTTCCCGTAGAAGATGTTCAGGTCTTTGACGTCGATCCGCTTGGCCATCTGAGTTTCCTATCGATTCCGCGTGAGCAGCTTGTTGACGACCGCGGCCGCCGCGTACAGCAGCGCTATGAGCAGGATCAGCGTCAGCGCCGCGCCCCAGACTCTGGCCCGGCCTTCGGGCTCCGGGTTCGCCAGCTCCTGGTAGATCATCAGCGGCAGCGAGGCCATGTTGCCGTCGAAGACGTTGCTGTTGATCGACTTGCTGTAGCCGACGAGCACCAGTACCGGCGCGGTCTCGCCCATCACTCGGGCGAGGGCGAGCAGGATGCCGCTGATCATGCCGGGCAGCGCGGTCGGTATCACGATCCGCGCGATGGTCTTCCATTTCGGCACGCCGAGCGCGTACGCGGCCTCGCGCAGTTCGTCGGGAACCAGCTTCAGCATTTCCTCGGTGCTGCGCACCACCACCGGCAGCATCAGCAGCACCATCGCCAGCGCGACCGCGAACGCGCTCTGCGGTGCGCCGAAGGTGGCGATCCACAGCGCGAAGATGAACAGCGCCGCGACGATGGACGGCACACCCGCGAGGATGTCCACCATGAACGTGGTGGTCTTGGCCAGCCAGCCGCGACCGTATTCGACCAGGTAGACGGCGGCCATGATGCCGATCGGCACCGCGATCACCGCGGCGATCGCGGACTGCACGATGGTGCCGTAGATGGCGTGGTAGACACCGCCACCGGACTGGTCGGGCAGGATGCCCTTCTGCGACTTCTGCCACCAGTCGATAGAGATGACCGATTCGAAGCCCTTGCTCACCACCATGATGAGCACCCAGGCCAGCGGGATCAGCGCGATACCGAAGCACAGCCACACCAGGCCGGTCGCGAGGTGATTGCGAAGCCGGCGACTCGTGCTGACGTCACGGAAGGTCGGCGCCTTGATCGGCTTGTCGAGCGTGGTCGTGGTCATTACCCGTTCACCCTTCCGCCCGCGGCGAGCCGGGCCAGCGCGTTGACGACGAAGGTCAGCGCGAACAGCACGAAGCCGGCCGCGATGTAGGCGCCGGTCGGCAGCGGCGAACTGAATTCCGAGGCCGAGGCCGCGATCCTGGAGGCGAAGGTGTACCCACCGTCGAACAGCGACCAGCCGCCGGCCTGCGCGGAGGTCTTCAATACGACCAGTACCGCGATGGTTTCCCCGAGCGCGCGCCCGAGTCCGAGCATGGAGCCCGCGATGACACCGCTGCGGCCGTAGGGCAGCACGGTCATCCGCACCATCTCCCACTTCGTCGCGCCGAGGGCGTGTGCCGCCTCGACGTGCGCGGGCGGCGTCAGCGCGAAGACCTCACGCGACACCGAGGTGATGATCGGCAGGATCATCACCGCGAGCACCACACCCGCGGTGAAGATCGTGCCGCCACCGGAGATCGTCACATTGCCGTCGGAGAAGAGGAACAACCAGCCGAGATTGTCGTTCAGGAACTCCTGCACCGGCTTCAGGTGTGGCGCGAGGACCAGAAAGCCCCACAGGCCGAACACGATCGACGGCACTGCGGCCAGCAGATCGACGAGCATCGCGAAGGGCCGTGCCAACGGCTTCGGCGAGTAGTGCGTCAAGAACAGGGCGATGCCCACCCCGATCGGCACCGCGATCACCAGCGCGAAGATCGAGCTCAGCACCGTCACCATGAACAGATCACGGATACCGAACCGGAGATTGTCCGCGTTCGAGGTATTGAACTCGCTGGTGGTGAAGAAGTTGGCGTCGTTCGCCATGACCGAGGGCACCGCGCGGATCAGCAGGAACAGCGCGATCAGCGCGATAACGGCGACGATGGTCGCGCCCGATGCCGTGGCCAGAGACCGGAAAATGATCTCGGCCCGGTGGTTATGGGCGGGGCGAGCCTTTTTGGCCGGCTCGGTGCTCGGTTCACTGGACATGGGGTCGATGTCTCCGGCCGCCCGCCGGCCCGTCGAATCCGACGAGCCGGCGGCGGTCACCTCAGGGTGCACGGTCATGGCTTTGGCGTGCGATCAGGAGATGGCGTTGATCGCGGTGGTCAGGCGGGTCTTGAACTTCTCCGGGATCGGGACGTACCCGGCCTCGTCGAGACCCTTCTGGCCGTTGCTGATCGCCGAGGTCAGGAACGCCTTGACCGCCTTGGCCGTGTCGGCGTCCTTGTACTTCGAGCAGACGATCTCGTAGGTGGGCAGGATGATCGGGTAGGCGCCCGCTTCGGTCGGCTTGTAGAACGAGCTGGTGTCGAGCACCAGGTCGTTGCCCTCGCCCTTGATCTTCGCGCTGTCGATGGCCTTGCCCGCGGACGCGGTGTCCAGCTTCACCGGGGTCTTGGAGGCCGAGGTGATGATCTGCGCGATGGACAGGTTCTGCGCCTTGGCGAACGACCACTCGTTGTAGGTGATCGCGTTCTTGGTGCTCTTGACCGCGGCCGAGGAGCCTTCGTTGCCCTTCGCGCCCTCACCGACACCGCCGGTGAACGCCTTGCCCGCACCCTTGCCCCAGGCGCCTTCGGAGGCGGCGTCGAGGTAGAGCTGGAAGTTGTCGGTGGTGCCCGACTCGTCGCTGCGGAAGATCACCGCGATCTTGTCGGAGGGGAGCTTGGCGTTCGGGTTGAGCGCCTTGATCTCCGGGGCATCCCAGGTGGTGACGGTGCCGTTGAACACCTTGGCGGCGGTCGGGCCGTCGAGCACCAGGTCGGTGACGCCGTCGATGTTGTAGGTGATGGCGATCGGACCGAAGACGGTCGGCAGGTTCCAGGCGGGAGCACCGCAACGCTCTTGAGCCTTGGCCGGCTCTTCCTTCTTGGAGCTGAGCGGCGAGTCGGAGCCCGCGAAATCGGTCTGGTTGCCGATGAACTCGTTGACGCCTGCGCCGGAGCCGCTCGAGGTGTAGTTCAGCGTCTGGCCGTCGCAGTTGGTTTCGTAGGCGGCGACGAAGCGGTCCATCGCGTTCTTCTGCGCCGACGAACCGCTGGACTTCAGCGCCTTCTTGCCACCACAGGCGATCTCCGCATTGGCGTTGTTGCCTTCGGTGCCGGCTGTGTTGTCGTCACTGCCACACCCGACGAGGGTCATGGCACCAACGGCCAGCACACCAACGAGGGCGCTGCTGCGCTTGAAATTCACTGATTCCTCCGGAAAGGCGTCCTACTCGTCCGGTCCCTCACCGGCCCGGACGGGTGATGTGGTGCTGTTCGCGGGGAACTTGCGCACCAGGCAGCCGTGGGCTGCCCACCACTCAACGTAAAGTCGCCTGGTTTACAGTTGGACCGAACTGAGTGAACGGCGAGTGAACAGGCAAGCGCGATTAGGGCGTTATGTGTGACATTAGCCGCAGTTTTACTCGACGGCCCCCGGCGCGGCCCCTGCTATTCAGTTGAGCCCGCCGCATAGGCGACATCGATGTGTGCCGGGGTGAACCCCAGCCGGGTGTAGGTATGTACCGCCGACGTGTTGTCGGCCTCGGTGTAAAGCAACACCTCGGCGAGGCCGCGATCGCGTAGATAATGCAGGCCGACCAGGGTCAGCAGGCGGCCGAGTCCACGGCCCTGCGCGGCCGGATCGATGCCTACGACGTAGACCTCGCCGACGGGCGGCGCCTCGTCGTAATGCACCTTCGTCCAATGGAATCCGAGGACCCGGTCGGGGTGGGCGGTGTCGGTCGCGAGGAACAGGCCTCTCGGGTCGAACCACGGCTCGGCGCGGCGGGCCTCGATGTCGCGTGCGGTCCAGCCACCCTGCTCCGGATGCCAGGCGAAGGCGGCGTTGTTCACCCGCAACAATTCGGCATCGTCGGCGGCACCCGCGTAGGTCCGGATCGTCACTCCGCCGCGCGCGGCAACCTGCGGTAGCTCTGGTGTTGCCAGCGGTCGGCGCATCTGCCAAAGCTCGCGTGCGGTGGCCAGGCCGAGCCGAGCCGAAACTGCCTTCGCGGCGGGCAGATTTCCGTGCGCCCAGACTCGGGTACCGGGACCGCCCTCGGTGAGTGCGGCCGCGACCAGTTCGGTGCCGATGCCGTGGCCACGGGCCGGTGGATCGACCGCGACCTCGGCCATCGCCGGATGTTCGCCGTGCGCCGGTACCAGATTCGCGTAACCGGTGACGACGTCGCCGCGGACCGCCAGCAGGTGCCGCACCGAGGGATCATCGCCCGCGCTCAGTGACAGCACCGCCTGCTCGGAAACGGGGGCGACACCGTCGGCAGCGGTCGCGCGTTCGAGCAGTTGCCGGACGGCGGCTGCGGCGGCCGAATCCAGCCGCTCGGTCCACTGTGCTGCCACGCCGTTCATCGGGCTCCATTCCTCGTTTTCCGCGGCGGCCCGACCGGGCTGCCCACTCGGACAACGTCATTGCGCGACGCGGCATTTCGCGTCCGTTCGGGCCGGTGCGCGGCCGCCTGGTGCCGCGGCGAATACCGGGCTGAACACAGCGCGAACACATAATGACGCAACGGTGTTTCGGATTGGGCGGCTTCGCCCACCGACCTCACTGCACAGAGCCGTTGACCGGAGCGAGCGGCGCGTCGTCCGTGCCCTCCGGCTCGTCCTCCGCAGCGGGGGCCTGGTCGTTCTTGCTCGCCGTCCTGGACGGCCGCACCGCCTTGTAGCCGACGTTGCGCACGGTGCCGATGAGCGATTCGTACTCGCTGCCGAGCTTCGCGCGCAGCCGCCGGACGTGCACGTCGACCGTGCGGGTGCCGCCGAAGAAGTCGTAGCCCCACACCTCTTGGAGCAGCTGGGCCCTGGTGAATACCCGGCCCGCGTGCTGCGCGAGGTATTTGAGCAGCTCGAATTCCTTGTAGGTGAGATCGAGCGGGCGCCCGCGCAGGCGGGCGGTATAGGTGCCCTCATCGATCACCAACTCGCCGAGGGTGATCTTGCCGGAGTTCTCCGGGCTCGCCACGCCGCCGTTGCGGCCGACCAGCAGCCGCAGCCTGGCGTCCAGCTCGGCCGGGCCGGTGCCGGGCAACAGGATGTCGTCGAGTCCCCAGTCGGCGTTGACCGCGACCAGGCCACCCTCGGTGAGCACAGCGACCACCGGCACCGACGACCCGGTACTGCCCAGCAGGCGGCACAGGCCGCGCGCGGCGGCCAGGTCGGTGCGTGCGTCGACCAGCGCGACATCCGCACTTCCCGCCTCCAGCAGCGAGGAGACCTCGGTGGGCACCGGACGCACGTGATGCGCCAGCAACGCCAGTGAGGGCAGCACCGCTTCAGGGTTGGGGTCGGAGGTCAGCAGGAGTAGCTCCACAAGCTCTCCTCCCATCTCGTAGCTCCGAGGACAACAGCCGCACTGCCGGGGGCCACGTCGCTGATCACAGGTAATTCGATGCAAGATTAGCGTGTCGACCCCGATGACCTCGCCATCCGGGTCGCCGAGTCATCACGAGTGATATGTCTGATACCAGAAATGCACCGTCGCGCCGGGGATGGCTAAGGTGCACCAATGCGCAAGCTCATCATCGGGCTGCTGATTCTCGCGGGACTCGCAGTAGTCACTGATTTCAGCGTCGCGGCCTATTCGGAATACCGCGTCTCGCGCGCGCTCCGTAAGGGCGCCGATCTGCCTGCCGATCCGGCGGTGGCCATCCGCGGCGTCTCCTTCCTCATGCAGGCGCTCGATGGCCGCTACGACAATGTCTGGATCAGGGCGGGTGGAAACCAGCCGCACACACCGGGTGAATACGAGTTCGAGGCGACGCTGACCGGCGTGCGGTTGCCGCTGGGCGAGCTGGTCGACGGCAGCCTGCGCAACGTGCCGGTGGAGCGGGTCGAGAGTTCCTTGCGCATCGGGCCGACCGAGCTCGGCAGGCTGTTCAACATTCCTGACCTGCAGGTCAAGGGCCCGCCGGCGGATAAATCCGACGGCACCGGCGGATCGGGCGGCTCCGGGATGACCGCGACCGATGGCGTGCTGTGCCTCACCGGCAGCCTGCCGGACGGGACGGACAAGCAGTTCGCAGGCAAGAAGGTCGCCGTGCGGGCCGAGCTCGTGGTCGACGGTGGCGAGGTGAAGATCACGGCGACCGGTTCCTGCCCGGCCGAGACCGACACCATCCCGCTGGCGCTGCTCCCGCAGGCCGATCAGCCCGCGGTGCTCGCGCGGTTCACCCGTACTATCGACATCAAAGAATTGCCGTTCGGTGTGCAACCCGCCAAGGTACGTGCAGATGGTGGGTGGATCGTGGCTGAAGGCAAGGGTGTGAATGTGACGATCGACCTCGACCGATTGCAGCAATCATGATTGAAATCACAGTTCTGGCAGCGGTGTTGCTCGCCGCGTTGGCGGTGGGCATTTTCCTGCGCCGCCGCGAAGGCAAGGTCCGCGCCGCTGAGGTAGTCGAAATCGGGTCGGCGCGTGCCGATCTGCTCGCCGCCGTCGGCGTGACCGGCACCGGCCCCGCCGTGCTGCACTTCTCCGCCGACTGGTGTGGCCCCTGTGTCGCGGTGCGCCGCGTCGTCGCCGACGTCACCGGCCAGCTGGCCGAGTCGGCGCAGCCGCCGCTGGACATCGAGATCGATATCGACGCCGACCCGGTGCTCGCCAAGGAACTGAACGTGCTCTCCTTGCCGACCACGTTCGTCTTCGATAGTGCAGGCCGCGAACGCTTTCGGATCTCCGGCGTGCCGAAGGTGACCGATCTGCGCTCCGCTTTGGAGCCACTGACTGTCGCCGCCTAGCGGCCTTGACAAGGTCCCCGGACGGCTGTGATCAACCCGGGGTCCAATTCCCCCGCCTGATTAGGTAAACTGCATTCGTGCTTTACAACCACGAGCTGATGCTCACCCGACGCCGCACAGTTGACCTGTGCCGCCTCGGTGGTTGTTGCTGCCTGTGCCGCTGAGCGGTCGGCTCTTCTCAGATTTCCTGACGCCGACCTTTGTCCGCCGTGCGAGTGATCTCGTTGATCCCCCGGCGAACTGGCAATTTTCCAGCCATCAGTCGCATCCAGCGCAGGAGTACGCACAATGTCCACCGAAATCGGTAACACTTCGCAGAATCAGCCAATTCCCCAGGGACAGGTAGACGTTCGCGGACCTCGGTTCGCCGCGTGGGTCACCACCGCCGTCCTGGTCCTGGTGCTGATCGCCGCCATCTTCTCCCCCGTCGCCGCCGCGGTGCTCATCGCCGCGCAAGCCGTCGTCTTCGCGATCGGCGCCGCCTACGGTCCGCGCAAGCATCCGTACGGCCGCCTCTACGCGAAGTTCGTCGCGCCGCGGGTCGCCCCGGCCACCGAGACCGAACCCGTGCCGCCGCTGAAGTTCGCGCAGCTGCTCGGCTTGGTCTTCGCGGTGGTCAGCCTGCTGGGCTTCGCGCTCGGCTCCACAGTTGTCGGCGTGGTCTTCGCCGGCTTTGCCCTGTTCGCGGCGTTCTTGAACGCGGCGTTCGGGATTTGCCTGGGTTGCCAGATCTATCCCCTGGTCGCCCGCTTCCGCCGGATTACCCCGTCCCCGGCACCGAACTGATCCGCTGTTTCATCTCTGAAAGGAACAACATGGCTCGCTCCGATGTCCTGGTCTCCGTGGACTGGGCCGAAGAGAACCTCAACGCCCCCGGCGTCGTCTTCGTCGAGGTCGACGAGGACACCTCCGCCTACGACAACGGCCACATCGAGGGCGCCGTCCGGCTCGACTGGAAGAAGGACCTGCAGGATCAGGTTCGTCGTGACTTCGTGAACCAGGAGCAGTTCTCCGACCTGCTCTCGGCGCGCGGCATCTCGAACGACGACGAGGTAATCCTGTACGGCGGCAACAACAACTGGTTCGCCGCGTACGCCTACTGGTACTTCAAGCTGTACGGCCACACCAACGTCAAGCTGCTCGACGGTGGCCGCAAGAAGTGGGAGCTCGACGGCCGCCCGCTGTCCACCGACGGCGTCAACCGCCCGGCCACCCAGTACAAGGCCGCCGCCCCCGACGTGACCATCCGCGCGTTCCGCGACGAGGTCATCGCCGCCATCGGCACCAAGAACCTGGTCGATGTCCGCTCGCCCGACGAGTTCTCCGGCAAGATCCTGGCCCCGGCGCACCTGCCGCAGGAACAGAGCCAGCGTCCCGGCCACATCCCCGGCGCCATCAACGTGCCGTGGAGCAAGGCCGCGAACGAGGACGGCACCTTCAAGTCCGACGCCGAGCTCGCCGAGATCTACAAGGAAGCGGGCCTGGACGGCGAGAAGGAGACCATCGCCTACTGCCGGATCGGCGAGCGTTCCTCGCACACCTGGTTCGTGCTGCAGGAGTTGCTCGGCCACAGCAATGTCAAGAACTACGACGGGAGCTGGACCGAGTACGGCTCCCTCGTCGGTGCACCGATCGAGTTGGGAGCGTAATCAACATGTGTGCAGCACCTACCCAGGGTCAGGCCATTCCGGCAGGCGTCGACGTGGAGAAGGAAACGGTCATCACCGGCCGTGTCCTGAGCACCGACGGCCAGCCGGTCGGCGGCGCGTTCGTGCGCCTGCTCGACGGCAACGGTGATTTCACCGCCGAGGTCGTCGCCTCCGGCACCGGCGACTTCCGCTTCTTCGCGGCGCCGGGCGCATGGACCTTGCGGGCGCTCTCCTCGGCCGGTAACGGTTCCGCCGAGGTTCGTCCGGAAGGCGCGGGAATCCATCCCGTGGACGTCGCAGTCGCCAAGTAAGAGACCGCACGCAGCTAACGACCCCGGACTTCCCGCACCGTGACGGGAAGCACCGGGGTCGTCTGCATATGCGGCGGTGGTTGTCGATAGACTCCAGATGTGGTCCTCTTCTTCGAGATTCTGCTGGTGGCCGTCGCCATCCTCATCGGCTGGTTCGGCCTGTACGTCTTCTACCGGCTGTTCACCGAGTCATGAGCGATCTCGCGAGCGAAGGTTCAAACCCGGCCGAGCAAGCGAGTGAACAACTGAACGGCAACGGCTCCCCCGAATCGGCTGGTCGCCGCAGCGGCGATCAAGCCGTGTCCGAGGCCGTCGAGCGGGCCAAGACGACCGGTGCCCGCAACATTCCGGTGCTGCCCGATCTGCCGCTGCCCGAGGACACCGCGAATCTGCGGCTCGGGCCGGATCTGAGCTCCTCCATGCTTGCGCTGCTGCCGATGGTCGGCGTGTGGCGCGGCGAGGGTGAGGGCAACAACCCGGAGCGTGGCGATTACCGTTTCGGTCAGCAGATCATCGTCGCGCACGACGGCGGCGACTACCTGTCCTGGGAGTCGCGCTCCTGGGCGCTGGACACCGAGGGCAACTACTCGGGCCCCGATCTGCGCGAGAGCGGCTTCTGGCGGGTCGGCATCGACGGCAACGACGAGGTCATCGAGCTGCTGCTCACACACAGCACCGGCATCGTCGAACTCTTCTACGGCCAGGCGCTCACCCAGTCCTCCTGGGAGCTCGCCACCGACGTGGTCATCCGCAGCCAGTCCGGCATCGTGGTCGGCGGCGCGAAGCGCCTCTACGGCATCGTCGAAGGCGGCGACCTCGCTTATGTCGAGGAACGCGTCGTAGCCGACGGTCCCCTCGAGCCTCGCCTCTCGGCCCGGCTCCAGCGCTACATCGGCTAGGTATCAGAGCGACGACTTTCGGTCGTTGTGCCGAAACGCATCCGGAAAAGGTACAGCCCCCGAGCCTTACCGAAGCGGGGTTAGTCGCTCAGGTCCTGGTCGGACTCAACCAGGGGCTCGGGGGCCGGGTGACTGCGTGGTATTCGCTAGCGCTCGCGCGGCGAAACACTGCAGCGGTGGCGCTAGCGCGCAGCCACCTCACGCGTCCTTTGAATAACCATTCTTCGAACCACCTCCTTCCTGTGTACTGACGAATTTAGCCATGGATCAGCGGGTCGGCAACGGAATTTCTCCGAGGGCGGAAGTGTGCGTCGCGCGATCTACGAAATCGGCTTTCACCTGGGCTGATGCTTCGACCCGGACGACGACGTCGGCACTGTGGTGTGGTGGCAGCTGGTGTGTGACGACCACCACAATTCGATCGGGTTCCACCAAACCGCTGTCGGCGTCCAACAACTCGCGCAGCAGCTCGGCACCCGCGTCTGCCTCGAGGTGTTCGGTCGGTTCGTCGAGCAGCAGTACCCGAGCCGGCGATACGAGAGCTCGGGCGAGCAGGATGCGGCGGCGCTGACCGCCCGAGACCGCGGCCCCGCCACCGATCAGATCGCTGTGCACGCCCTTCGGCAGGGAGTCGAGCCAGTCGCCGAGACCCACTCTGGCCAAGGCCTTCTCGGCTTCAGCCGCGGTGAGATCGCCGCGGGCGACACGCAGGTTCTCCAGTACGGACGTGCCGAAGAGATGCGCGTCTTCGGCGAAGAAGGTGACACCGGGCCGGGGAGTGTCGAAGAGTCCCGCCCATGCCATCAGCAGCGTGGTCTTTCCGGCACCGCTCGGCCCGACCACGGCAATCCTACGGCCCTGGGGCAGTTCCGGAAGTTGTTGCAACAAAACGTCTTCGAGCGCACGGTCGGTAGGCGCGGGTTCGGCGTCATCGAGCTCGGTCAGCCGACGCAGGGCCGCACGAGCGGTCGTCAACGCCTGGGCGGCGGCGGGCAGCGGGCCGACCGCCTCGAAGGCCGACAGCGGAAGCAGGACGAGCACGGTGAGCGCCATCGGTGTCATCGCACCCGGCGCACCGCCCGACGGACCGTAGAGGGTGATGCCGATCAGCAAAGCACCCAGCACACTCACGCCGATCGAGAGCGGGGTGGCCGCGGCCGACCACGCGCTGCGCGCGGCCGCCGCATCCTCCGCCGCGACCGCCCGGCGCGAGGCTTTGGTGGCGGCGCCGAGTGCCGCGTCCAGCCGACCCGCGACGCGCAGTTCGGCCGCGTGGTCCAGCACCGTCAGTGCCTGCGCGGTGAACTCGGCCCGGTCCGCACGCACGGCCCGTTCGGCGTCCCGTGCCGCCTTTGCCGACAGCCATGGGGCGACGACCCCCGAAAGCGCCAGCGCCCCGGCCAGAATCGCGGCCGCGGCCATCGAAATCGTGGCCAGCAGGCCGATCGCGACCGCGGAAAGCACGACAGCGACCGCGACTGGGACGAACACCCGCACCACGACGGCGCCGAGATCGTCTATGTCGCTACCGATTCGGACGAGCAGGTCGCCCCGGCGCAGCTGCCCGTTCGGCCGCCCCGCACCTACAACGGCTGCTCGTCGGCCGCTCGACGGCCTGCGCAGCCAGAAGTCGGATCCGGCCAGCGTGCGATAGACCGAGGTGCGTGCCGTCGCCATCGCACGCAGCGCGACATCATGAGTGGCAAGCCTTTCCAGGTATCGGCACAGTCCGCGCGAAATACCGAGCGCTCGCACGGTCACCACGGCGATGCTCAGATCCAGCACCGGCGGCATCTGCCACGCACGGGCGATCAGCCACGCGGCCAGCGCCGCCAGCCCGAGCCCGCTGCCGAGCGCGAGCACGCCCCAGGCAACAGCCACCACGACCCGCCAGCGGGACAGTTCGAGCAATGCCCACATGCGCCGCAGATCGCCGAGCAGCGGCACACTTTCCGTTGCCGCGCCGGGCGTCTTCGCTGCGACGCCGTCCGCCCGAACACTCATCAGACACCCACCTCCGCCCGCTCATCGATCGAGGCGCGTACGCGAACCACCTGATCGGCCGCCGCGAGAACCGTTGGCCGGTGGCCGATCACGATG
Source organism: Nocardia suismassiliense (assembly GCF_900269665.1). Classification (GTDB taxonomy): domain Bacteria; phylum Actinomycetota; class Actinomycetes; order Mycobacteriales; family Mycobacteriaceae; genus Nocardia; species Nocardia suismassiliense. Next base: position 1,106,893 of record NZ_LT985361.1, on the reverse strand, counting down.
ACCGTCGCGCCGTCGCGAGCGCGCTGCTTCAGTGCCGCGAGGACCGCGGTCTCGCTGTCGGCGTCGAGGTGGGCCGTCGGCTCGTCCAGCAACAGGATCGGCCGGTCCGCGGCGAGCACCCTGGTCAACGCCAGTCGCTGGCGCTGGCCGAGGGACAGCCCGACGCCGCCCGGACCGACCACGGTGTCCCACCGATCGGGCAGTTCATCCAGCACCGTGTCGAATCCGGTGGCCACACAAGCGGCTTCGAGGTCGTCGACCACACGGGCCGCTCCGTGCGCGCTCGACGGCCCGGCCTGCGCGCCGAACAGTTCGAGGTTTTCGCGCAACGTGCCGGGCACCAGGACGGGGCGCTGCGGCAGCCACGCGACGCGGGCCCACCATGCATCCTGATCCAGCTCACGGACATCGATGCCGTCGACGGTCACCGCGCCCTGGTCCGGCTCGATCAGTCCCAGAATCGCCTGCACCGCTGTAGATTTCCCGCTGCCGTTGGGCCCGGCGAGGACCGTGACGACACCGGGCCGCAGCACCGCGGACAACCCGTCGGGAGCGAAACCGCCACGCGCCCGGACGGACAGCTCGTGCAGTTCGACAACTCCAGCAACCCGCGACGGCGCTACGCCACCGGCACCCAGGCTGCCACTATCCGGCCGACCGGACTCCGCTGCATCGGGTACCGACTCGAGCACCGCGAAGGCCTTGTCCGCGGCCGCCATTCCGTCCTGTGCGGCATGAAACCGCTCCCCCACCATTCGCAGTGGCAGATACACCTCCGGGGCCAGCACCAGGGCAACCAGGCCCGCGTACAGGCTCATCTCACCGAACACCAGCCGCAGTCCGATGGACACCGCGATCAGCGCGACGCTCAACGTCGCGAGCAGCTCGAGCACCATCGAGGACAGGAACGCGATCCGCAGCGCGCGCATCGTGCGCTGCCGCAACGCATCGCCGAGCGCACGCACGCGGTCGGCCATGGTGCCCGGGCGGACCGCCAGCGAATCGGCCGCGTCGTGCTCCGGAACCCGTTCCGCGGCAACCACTCCGCCCCGCTCCCGCCCGAGCGCTTGCAACGTCGGCATCCCCGCGAACAGGTCGAGCAGTTGATCCGACAGCCGGGTGGTTGCGGCGAGGGTTGCCTCGGCGCGCCCCTGCGTCAGCAGCCCGATCAGAATCATGAAGATCGGAATCAGCGGCAGCGTGATCACCACGATGAGGCCCGAGAGCGGATCATGGATCGCGATGACCGCCAATACGATCGGCGGCACCAGGACCGCGAGCAGCAGGGCCGGAACGTAACCGATGAGATAGCCGCGCAACCCGGACAGTCCGGTGCCGACCACCACCGCGAGTTCGGTTCTGCGGGTTTCGAGTTCCCGCGGTGGCAACCGCGCACCGGCGGTGAGCACCGCGGTCTCCAGCTCGGCCACCACGCCCGCGCCCGCCCGGTGCGCCAGCCGCGATTGCAGCCAGGTGGCCAGCACCCGGCAGGCGATGGCGAGCGTGAGCACCAGCAGCTCGGTCGTCCATGCGCCGAGGCTGCGCTGCCCGGGATCGGTGACGACCCCGGACAGCACCCGGGCCAGCATGACCGCCGCGACCACGATCGTTCCGGTGATCACCACGGACAGTGCGACACTCACCACCAGGTAACGGCGTGCCGAGCGGGCATACCGCCACAGGCGCGGGTCGACGGGCGGGCGGGCCATGGCTCAGTCCTTCAGCGGTAGCCCGACCGGGGCCGGGATCTGGTCGACCGTGATCCGCTTGCGGAACACCCAGTACGTCCAGCCTTGGTAGAGCAGCACGACCGGCGTGACGATCACCGCCGCCCAGCTCATCACCTTCAGCGTGTACGGGGTGGACGACGCGTTGTGGATGGTCAGGTCGAAGGCCGCATCGATGGTGGAGGGCAACACATTCGGGAACAGCGACCCGAACAGCAGCGTGGTCGCCGCCGCCACCGTGACGGTGGTGCCGGTGAAGGCCCAGCCGTCGCGATCGGCGAGCACCGCGGCGCAGGCGCCGACGAGCCCGAGTACCGCGAGCCCCAGCGGAATCCACGTCCATCCGGTGCCGTAGGCCAGCTGAGTCCAGAGCCCGAAGGCGCCGACGATCACGGCGGTCGGCGCCAGCAGCAGCCTGGCCGTGCGCTGGGCGTCGTCGCGCACCTCGCCGCCGGTCTTCAGCGCGAGGAACACCGCGCCGTGCAGCGCGAACAACAGTGCGGTGGTCAATCCGCCGAGCAAGGCGTAGGGGCCCAGCAGATCCCACACCGAGCCGGCGAACTGCTTCTTCTCGTTCAGCGGCACCCCGCGCACGATATTGGCGAAGACCCAGCCCCAGGCGAGCGCCGGAATCCAGGAACCGATGCCGATCCCGAGATCGCAGCGGGCCCGCCAGCGCGGATCGTTGATCTTGCCGCGATATTCGATGGCGCAGATGCGCAGGATCAGCGCGACGAGCAGCAACAGCAGCGCCAGGTAGAAACCGGAGAACATGCTGGCGTACCACTCCGGGAAGGCGGCGAACATGGCGCCGCCCGCGGTGATCACCCAGACCTCGTTGCCGTCCCACACCGGCCCGATCGTATTGAGCACCACCCGCCTTCGTGTGTCGGAGCCGCGGCCCAGGATCGGCATCAGCATGCCGACGCCGAAGTCGAAGCCCTCCAGCACGAAGTAACCGGTGAACAGCACGCCGATCAGCACGAACCAGAACTCTTGCAAACTCATCGTCGGCTCCTAGTAGGCGAACGAAAGTTGTTCGACGGCAGGCTCTTCGGTCCGCGGCCCGCCCGGTCCGCCGGTATCGCCCGGCTTGTCGTCGCCGGCGACCACCGGCGCCGGATCGGGCCCGTGCACCACGTAGCGCCGCATCAGGTAGAACCAGACCACCGCCAGCGCGCCGTACAGCAGCGTGAAGACGATCAGCGAGAACAGCACCACCCCGGCCGAATGGTTCGACACACCCTGCTGCACCATCAGCCGCACGTTCGGGTCACCCGTCGGGTTCGGCACGACAACCCAAGGCTGGCGGCCCATTTCGGTGAACACCCAGCCCGCGCTGTTGGCCAGGAACGGCGTCGGAATCATCAGCAGGCTGAGCCAGGAGAACCAGCGCTGGTTCGGCACCCGGCCGCGGCGGGTGAGCCACAACCCGGCCAGCGCCAGCAACGCCGAGCCCGCCGCGAGGCCGATCATCGCGCGGAACGACCAGTAGGTGACGAACAGGTTCGGCCGGTAGTCGCCGACGCCGTACTTCTCGTTGTATTCCTTTTGCAGGTCGACCACGCCTGGCAGCGTGACGCCGCTGAACTCGCCCTTGGCCAGGAACGGCAGCACGAACGGCACCTCGAGCACGTGGACGACGCTGTCGCAGTTGTTGTGCGTGCCGACCGTGAGGATGGAGAAGTCGGGGTCGGTTTCGGTGTGGCACAACGACTCCGCCGAGGCCATCTTCATCGGCTGCTGCTCGAACATCAGCTTGCCCTGGGTGTCGCCGGTGAAGAACAACGCCACCAGCGACACCAGCATCACCCAGGTGCCGACCAGCGCCGCGGGCCGCCACATGGTGCGCGCCTCCGCCAACTGGGCGCCGTCCCCGCTGCGCGCCTTACGCACCATCCACCAGCCGGCGATCCCCGCCACGAAAGTGCCTGCCGTGACGAAGGATCCGGCGACCACGTGCGGAAAGGCAGCCAGCAGTGTGTTGTTCGTGAGCACCGCGACGATGCTCTCCAACTCCGCCCGGCCCGTCTCCGGGTTGAACCGCGCGCCGACCGGATGCTGCATGAACGAGTTCGCGGCGACGATGAAGTACGCCGAGGCGTTCACCCCGATGGCGACCATCCAAATCGCGGCCAGGTGCGCGAGTTTCGGCAATCGGGACCAGCCGAAGATCCACAGCCCGAGGAAGGTCGACTCCATGAAGAAGGCGACCAGACCCTCGAGCGCGAGCGGCGCGCCGAACACGTCACCGACGAAGCGGGAGTACTCGCTCCAGTTCATCCCGAACTGGAACTCCTGCACGATGCCGGTGGCGACACCGAGCGCGAAGTTGATCAGGAACAGTTTGCCGAAGAACTTGGTCAGCCGGAGCCAGTGATCCTTACCGGTGATCACCCACGCGGTCTGCATGGCGGCGACCAGCGGTGCGAGTCCAATGGTCAGCGGCACCAGCAGAAAGTGGTAGACCGTGGTGATCCCGAACTGCCACCGCGAGATGTCCAGTGCGTTCATCGCCGGACCTCGCCGGCGCTCGGCTGCGTCATGACCGCCGGGGCGGCTCCGTCATCGGTTCGCTCGCTCACGGTGCCACGACCTCCTCGTCGTCTACGACATGACGTAGTAATACTACGTCGGAGGAGGGTCGGCAGCAGTGAGTCGTAGGACACGACACACGGGGACTTTCGGCCTTCAACAGCGCTTTTGCGAGCTCCTACCGCCCTGCGGCCGGGCGAGTAGGACGCACATCACGTCGACGGCTACCCGTCGGCGGCCGGTGCGGGCAGTCACCGGTCGCCGCAGAGCGTTACCAGTCGCCGATGGCTCCGGCCCGTTCGACGCCACGGTCGACCAGGTCGATGATTTCCTGCGCGTTATCGGGCGCCGACATCCGCAAGCCGTCCAGCGAGTTCACCCGCGCGGCGAGCGAGACGCTCGACATCATCCACACGCTGTCGCAGGTGAGCAGGTCGGCGGTGAACAGCGACTTGTAGATACATTCCCACCCCGCCTTCTCCGCCTCGGCGAACAGCGCACGCTGGGTGACACCCGGCAGCACACCGTTCTTGGCGGGCGGGGTGATCAGCTGCTTGTCCCGCGCGATCACCACGGACGAGCGCGGACCCTCCAGCACCCGGTTCTCGGTGCTGGTGAAGATCACGTCGTCGGCGCCCATCCGGGCCGCGAACCGCAGGGCCGCCATATTGGACGCGTAGGACAGCGTCTTGGCGCCGAGCAGTTGCCACGGCGCGGCCTGCGCCAGGTCGATCGAGATGCCGCGGGACAGCGTCACCACCGCGACACCGTCGGTCCGCGCCTTCTGCACCCGATCCGGCACGGGTAGCACGAGCACGTACGCGGTGGGCACCGGAACGGCGGCCGCGAGATCACCGGTCGTCACCTTCTCCGTCACGCCCGATAGCTCCGAGTCGCGCCCCCGGGTGAGCACCAGCCGCATCACCCCTTCGCGGTCTGCACCCCACTCTTTCGCGGCCCGCTCGACCGCCTCCCGCCACCGCCCCAGTTCGGGCTCGGGCAGATCCAGCGCCTGCGCCGACCGGCGCAGCCTGCCTAGATGAAACTCGATCGCACACGCGTTGCCCGCGCGCACCAGAACTGTTTCGAAAATACCGTCGCCCCGCAATACGCCGATATCGTCCGCATACAACAACGGCGCGTCCGGATCCCGGACAGCGCCGTCGAGTGAGACAAGAACCCGATCTACCATGCGTCGAGAGTAGGCGGTGTTGCTATGTCTCGCCTATGTCACGGCAGACTTCGCGGCATCTTTTACAAGCTGCCGCCCGAGGTTCACCCGGACGCCGCGTACTCGCCGTCATGAACGTCTCCGAACGGCCGCGCGCACACTCCCGCACAGCCCCGGTTCGGGCACCCGACTCCGGCCCCGCCTACAGTGGAAACGTGTCCGTGGTCGTTGCGCCCAGCCCCATCCTCGCTGTTTCGGGAGCCGTCGCGGGAGCGCCGGGTTCGCCCGACGCCGCCGTCGCGTGGCACTACGGTGACCCGCTCGGTGAACAACGCGCCGCCGTCCAGCGCGCGGCGGTCGTCGATCGCTCGCACCGTTTCGTCCTGACCATCACCGGCGCCGAGCGGCTGACCTGGCTGCACACCATCAGCAGCCAGCACATCGCCGCCTTGAGCGACGGGCAGTCGGCGGAGAACCTGGACCTCGATCTCAACGGCCGGGTGCTGAACCATTTCGTACTCACCGAGCTGGACAACACGGTCTGGATCGATACCGAAGGCGACCGCGGCCCCGCGCTGCTGGAGTTCCTGCGCAAGATGGTCTTCTGGGCCGATGCCAAGCCGGCGGAGTCCGAGTACACGGTGCTGAGCCTGCTCGGACCCAAGGCCGCCGAGGTGGCCGCCGCCGTCGGCGTCGCGACCCTGCCCGGCACCTACGAGGCCGTGCCGCTGCCCGACGGCGGTTTCCTGCGGCGCATGCCGTGGCCGACCGCCGACTCCTTCGATCTGCTGGTCCCCCGCGACCGGCTCGCCGAGTGGTGGACCCGGCTGACCGAGGCCGGGGCCGAACCGGCGGGCATGTGGGCGTTCGAGGCGCTGCGAGTCGCCGCCGTGCGACCCCGCATCGGCCTGGACACCGACGAGCGCACCATCCCGCACGAGGCCCGCTGGATCGGCGGAGTCGCCGAATACGGCGCCGTGCACCTGGACAAGGGCTGTTACCGCGGCCAGGAGACGGTGGCACGGGTACACAACCTCGGCAAGCCGCCGCGGCACCTGGTGCTGCTGCACCTGGACGGTTCGGCCGACGAGCGCCCCGCCACCGGCGACGACCTCACCGCGGGCGGCCGCACCATCGGTCGCCTCGGCACCGTCATCGACCACTACGAACTCGGCCCCATCGCGCTCGCACTGGTCAAACGCACCGTCCCGGCGGACACCGCGCTGACGGCCGGAACGACCGCAGCGGCCATCGATCCCGACTCCGTCCCCAGGGACGACGAACCGCAGGCGGGCAGGCTCGCCGTCGATCGGCCCCGCGGCCGCTGACCCGCCATGGCCATCGAATACCGCAGGGGCACCGGCCCCGCGTCGCCCGCTGGGTACCAGCCGAGCGACCGCATCCGCCATTCCGGCGTACCGACGGCACCCGACCACGTGACGAGAGGAAGTGACTGTGCGACCAGGTGATACCGGCCAGGTGCTGGCCGTCTGCGTGGTGCACGCCGACCTCGACGTGCCGGGCCGCGTCGGCAAATCCGCGATCGACAAGCGGCCGAGGCCGGGCCGGGTACCAGTGCGCGCGCTCGGGCTCGACGGAGATCACGTCTGCAACGTCAAGGATCATGGCGGTGTGCACCAGGCCGTCTATGCCTATGCCGACGAGGACGCCCAGCGCTGGGGCAGCGAGCTGGATCGGGACTTGCCCGCGGGCTGGTTCGGCGAGAACCTGCGCATCGAGGGACTCGCGGTCAGCGACGCGGTGGTCGGCGCCCGCTGGACCATCGGCGACACGCTGCTCGAGGTGAGCGCGCCGCGGGTGCCGTGCGCCACCTTCCAGCACTGGGCCGGGGAAGCCAAGTGGGTCAAGCGATTCGCGCTGCGCAGCGACACCGGCGCCTACCTGCGGGTGCTGACCGAGGGCACGATCGGCGCGGGCGACCCGGTGTCGGTGGTGCACGTGCCGGACCACGGCATCACCGTGCGCGACGTCTTCACCGGCGCCGACCCGGACCGGCTCGTGTTCCTCGCGGCCGCGGAGCCGACCCTCTCCGACGACATCCGCATGCAGATCGAACGTCATACGCGCAGGCAGGCCAACGCCGACCGCGCGGTCCGGCAGCGCGCCGACGAACCAGCAGATCCGGCCACCCGACGTGGCGCCGAACTCGACACGGGAGCACAACTGTGAGTGTGGAACTGGTCGAAGTAGTCCGCTCCGGATTCCGCGAGTGCGTACACCGCGGCTCGGCGGTCATCCTCGATCCCGACGGCGAGCCGACGCTCACCCTCGGCGAGGTGCACCTGCCGATCTTCCCGCGCTCCACCAACAAGCCCATGCAGGCGATCACCTTGCTGCGCCACGGGTTCGAGCCCGTCGACGATGCCGAGCTCGCCATCGCGACCGCCTCGCACTACGGCGAACCCGATCATGTCGCGCTGGTGCGCAGGCTGCTCGACCGCTTCGGCTTCGACGAGAAGTCGCTGGAGTGCCCGCCGGATCTGCCGGTCGACGACAAGGCGCGCGCGGCCGTGCTTTCGGGTTCGCAGGGATCTCGGCGCATCTACATGAACTGCTCGGGCAAGCACGCCGCGATGCTGGCGACCTGTGCGATCAACGGCTGGCCGACCGAGGGCTACCTCGACGAGGGCCATCCGCTGCAGCAGGCGGTGCTCGCCACCGTCGCCGATCTCACCGGCGAACCCGAGACAGATCTCGGCATCGATGGCTGTGGCCTGCCGATCATTCCGGTGTCGCTGGTGAACCTGGCTCGGGTGTTCGCGACCATGGCGACCGCCGCGCCCGACGCGCCGGAGCGCCGCGTCGCCGACGCCATCCGCGCCCATCCGCGAGTGATTTCCGGCACCAACGCCCCCGATTTATTGACCATGGAGGCCACCCCGGGACTGGTCTGCAAGATCGGCGCGGACGGTGTGCACGCGGGTGCGCTGCCCGACGGCACCGCGTTCGCATACAAGATCGAGGACGGTAGCGACCGTGCTCGAATGCCCCTGACGCTGGCCATTTTGCACCGGATCGGGATCGACTGGACCGACGCGCACGCCGAGCTCGCGGCACCTCCGGTGCTCGGCGGCGGGGCCAGGGTCGGCGTGATCCGGGCGATCCCCGGGGTGCTCTAGCCGGGCGGACCGAGGGCGACAACCGGGCAAACGGAACCACTTCGAAGGTTCTTCAGGCACTCCTGGAAGCGGGACGGCCGGACACACGCTAAAGTGTCTGTCAGGAAGAGTATTAATTCGAACGGGGCCGCCAACCAAACCCCAGGCCGCCCCGCAGTGACGCGAGGGGGTCAGCCATGGGCCGTGGCCGGGCTAAGGCAAAGCAGACCAAGGTCGCACGCGAGCTGAAGTACAGCAGCCCGCCGAGCGACTTCGCGAGCCTTCAGCGCGAGCTTTCGGGAAGCCCCAACTCCCAACGGAGTGGTGTGCTGTCCGATGAGCACGACGCGGACAAGTCCTCATCCAAGTGGGAAGAGGACGACTACGACGACTGGCGCCGCTGACTCGGAGCAACGTCTGAAGGGGGAGGACAGCGTTCCTCCCCCTTCAGGCGTTGCCGCGCGTTGACGGATACCGCCGAAAAGGCTTACAACACACCAGCGTCCCGCATCTGAGCGATGCGGGACGCTGGTTTGTTGTATTTGGGTGAAGCTCAGAACCTGGGGTGTTCGCCCACCAATACAGCGCGCAGGGCGTCGGAATCCTTGGCCTTCTTGACGGTGCCCAGGGTCCAGCACTCGATGTGCCGGGCGGTCAGCACGGCCAGGGCACGGTCGACGTCCTCGGGGGCGACGATGGCGACCATGCCGACGCCCATGTTGAAGGTCTTCTCCATCTCGACCCGCTCGACCCGGCCGCGCTGCGCGATCATCTTGAACACCGGCGCCGGGTTCCAGGTGCCGCGGTCGAGCTCGGCCACCATGCCCGCGGGCAGCACCCGGCCCAGGTTGGCGGCCAGGCCGCCGCCGGTGACGTGGGCGAAGGTGCGCACGTCGGTCTCGGCGATCAGCGCGAGGCAGTCCTTGGCGTAGATCCGGGTCGGCTCGAGCAGTTCCTCGCCGAGCGTGCGGCCGAACTCCTCGACGTGGCCGGTGAGCGACATCCGGTCGATGTCGAGCAGCACCTTGCGGGCCAGGCTGTAGCCGTTGGAGTGCAGGCCGGAGGAGCCCATCGCGATCACCACGTCACCGGGGCGCACCCGGTCCGGGCCGAGCACCGCGTCGGCCTCGACCACGCCGACGCCGGTCGCGGACAGGTCGTAGTCGTCCGGGTCCATCAGGCCCGGATGTTCGGCGGTCTCGCCGCCCAGCAGCGCGCAGCCGGCCCGTACACAGCCCTCGGCGATGCCGGAGACCAGTTCGGCGACCTTCTCCGGCACGACCTTGCCGATGGCGATGTAGTCCTGCAGGAACAGCGGCTCGGCGCCGCACACGACGAGGTCGTCGACGACCATCGCGACCAGGTCGAGGCCGACGGTGTCGTGCTTGTCCATCGCCTGCGCTACCGCGATTTTGGTACCGACCCCGTCGGTGGACGCGGCGAGCAGCGGTTCACGGTAGCCGCCCTTCAGCGCGAACAGCCCGGCGAACCCGCCGAGGCCACCCTGCACCTCGGGTCGGCTCGCCTTCTTCGCCAATGGCCCGAACAACTCGACTGCGCGGTCACCTGCCTCGATATCCACGCCTGCCGCGGCGTAGGAGGCACCACCACTGGGGGTCTGTTCAGTCATTTTCGGGGAAAGCTCCAAACCGAATCGGCGGATAGATGCCTGCTCACGCTACCGGAACCGGATAACGACCTCGCAGCTGTCCCGCCGCTGATCCGCCTCTGCGCGTATTTTGCCGGTCGAAAGCGTCGTGGGACTTGACAACCGGACCGGCCGGAGGTTGCTCGTCGGGTCCCGGGCGTACCCGACGAGCTACCCATATACCTACGAGACCACTTGTCGCGTCACGTGATCTCGGTCGCGAACAATGCCGCGCTCTCCGCCCGGCGTCTGCGTTGCTCCACCGGATCGGGCACCGGCACCGCGGCGACCAGGCGCTGGGTGTACTCCTCGGTCGGTGCGCGCAGGATGCGATCGCGATCGCCCTGCTCCACCACCGCGCCGTTGCGCAGCACCACGATCCGGTCGGCCAGCTGATCGACAACCGCGAGATCGTGGCTGATGAACAGGCAGGCCCACCCGCATTCGCGCTGCAGCTGACCGAACAGCTCCAGCACCGCGGCCTGCACGGAGACGTCGAGCGCACTGGTCGGCTCGTCGGCGACCAGCAGATCCGGATCCAGGACCAGTGCCCTGGCCAGGCTGGCACGCTGGCGCTGACCGCCGGACAGCTCGTGCGGATACCGCCGCTCGGTGCCCGCGGGCAGCTGCACATCGTCGAGCAGTTTGCGCACCCGTGCCTTGATCTCCGCGGCGCTGCCCATCTTGTGCACGAGCAGTGGCTCGGCGACGCACTCGCCGACGGTGAGCCGCGGATTCAGCGAGCTGGCCGGATCCTGGAAGACGAAGCCGAAGCGCCGCCGGATCGGCCGCAGCTTGCGCCCGGACAGGCCCGCGATGTCCTGCCCGCGTATCTTCACCACGCCCGAGGTGGGGCGTTGCAACGCGGCGACACAGCGGCCGATGGTCGACTTGCCCGAGCCCGATTCGCCCACCAGGCCCAGGGTTTCGCCGGGCCCGATGCACAGATTCACCTCGTCGACCGCGCGGAACGGCGGCCGCCCGAACGAGCCGGGGAACTCGACGACCAGATCGCACACCTCGAGCACCGGCTCGGCGGTCGCGGCCACCTCTTCGGCCGGACCGTGCGCCAGCTGCTCGGTGCCCAGGTGCGGGACGGCCGCGAGCAGCGCCCGGGTGTAGTCCTTTTTGGGATTCGCGAACAGCTCGTCCACCGGAGCCTGCTCGACCACCCGGCCGTTGCGCATCACCACGACGCGGTCGGCCAGGTCGGCCACCACACCCATGTTGTGCGTGATCAGCACGATGGCGCTGCCGATCCGGTCGCGCAGGTCGCGCAGCAGCTCCAGGATCTCCGCCTGCACCGTCACGTCGAGGGCCGTGGTCGGCTCGTCGGCGATGATCACCTTCGGCTCGCAGGCGATGGCGATGGCGATCACCACGCGCTGCTTCTGCCCGCCGGAGAGCTGGTGCGGGTAGAAGTTGACCCGATGCTCCGGGTCGGGCAGCCCGACCATGCGAAGCAGTTCGATGGCGCGGGCCTTCGCGTCCTTCTTGCTCATCTGCGAGTGCGCGCGCAGCGCCTCGCCGATCTGGAAGCCGACGGTGAACAGCGGGTCGAGCGCGAGGCCCGGCTCCTGGAACACCATCGAGATCGCGCCACCGCGCAGCGCGGTGAGCTGCCGCTCGTTCATCGAGGTGATGGTCTCGGTGCCGAGGGTGACCAGACCGCGCACCCGTGCGGTCTGCGGTAGCAGACCCATCGCGGTGCGCGAACTGACCGACTTGCCCGAACCGGACTCCCCGACGATGGCGAGCACCTCGCCGGGGAACACCTCGTAGGAGACGTCGGAGACCGCGTAGACGGGTCCGGCGTCGGTGGCGAAGGTGACCGAGAGCGACTCGATGGACAGCGCAGGCTGCCCGCGATCGACGGTCACCGCTGGGGTGGTCATGGTGTCTCCTTCCCGGCAGTGCCGTCCTTGACCAAATCGACGTTCTTGCCGTCGGTTTGGGTGACGGCGGCACGGTCGAGTTCGGCCGGGTCGGCGACTTCGATGCCCGCGACGGTGATGGCGTCGCCCGGCGCCGAGGCGACCGAGCGCCGGGTACGCAGGATCGGGTTGAGCACCTCGTTGAGGCTCTCGCCGACCAGGGTCATGCCGAGCACCACGAGCACGATGGCGAAACCGGGGAAGATACCGGTCCACCAGATGCCGTTGGAGACGTCGGACAGCGCCTTGTTCAGGTCGTAACCCCACTCGGCGGCCTGGGTCGGCTCGATGCCGAATCCCAGGAAGCCGAGCCCGGCCAGCGTGAGGATGGCCTCGGACCCGTTGAGGGTGACGATCACCGGCAGCGACTGCGTGACGTTGGCGAAGATGTGCCGGAACAGGATTCGCGTGGTGGACGCGCCGGTCACCCGGGCGGCGTCCACGTACGGTTCGTTCTTCACCGCGATGGTCGCGTTGCGCACCACCCGAAAGTATTGCGGCACGAAGACGGCCGTGATGGCCACCGCCGCGGACAGCACGCCACCCAAACTGGTGGACCGGCCACCCGCGACCACGATGGACACCACGATCGCCAGCAGCAGCGTCGGGAACGCGTACATCGCGTCCATGAACAGCACCAGCACGCGGTCCAGCCAGCGCCCGACGTAGCCGGACAGCAAGCCGAGCGGCACCCCGACGAACAGCGAGAGCACCAGCGAGATCGCGATGACGAACAGCGCGGTGCGGGCGCCGAAGATCACCCGGGAGAACACGTCCTCGCCGCGGACCGAGGTACCGAACCAGTGCTCGGCCGACGGCGCCTGCTGCCGTGCGAAATCGACACCGTCGGCGGTGCTCTGGGCGAAGCCGTACGGCGCGATGAGCGGAGCGAAGATGGCCGCGAGCACGAAGAACCCGACCAGGCTCAGCCCGAAGATCAACGTCACCCGCTGCAAGCCCGCGGTCATCGAGAACAAGCGCAGACCGGGTATGCCCCGGCGCGCCTTCACGGGCACCGGCGGCGCGATCACCGGTTCGTTCAGCAATTCCGGTGCGGTCATCAGAACCTCACCCTCGGATCAATCAGTGCCACAAGGGCATCCACCAGGAAGCTCATCACCGCGACGACCAGCGCGATGAACGCGACGATGCCCTGCACGGCGATGAAGTCACGCGCCGACAGATACGTCGCGAGCTGATAACCCAGACCTTTCCATTCGAAGGTGGTCTCGGTCAGCACGGCACCGCCGAGCATCATGGCGATCTGCATGCCCATCACCGTGACGATCGGAATCATCGCGTTGCGGAAGGCATGCCGGCCGGTGACCACCCGCTGCGAGAGTCCACGCGCCCGCGCGGCGTCCACGTAGTCGGCCCGCAGGGTCTGGATCAGGTTGATCCGCACCAGCCGCAGGAAGATGCCCGCGGTGAGCAGCCCGAGCGCGATCGCGGGCAGCACAGCGTGTTTCAGCACGTCGAGCAGGTAACCCATGTCGCCGTAGAGGATTCCGTCGATCAGCATGATGTTGGTCTTCGGTGAGACGTGCTGCAGCTGCAGCTCGACATTGGTGCTGGCCCGGCCCGCCACCGGCAGCCAGCCCAGCTGCACCGCGAAGACCAGCTTCAGCAGCAGACCGACGAAGAACACCGGCGCCGCGTAGGCCAGGATCGCGAACAGCCGCAGACCGGTGTCGGTCGGCGAATCGCGCCGGGTCGCCGCGTATCTACCCAGCGGAATACCGACCGCGAAGGCCACGATCAGCGCCCAGAACATCAGCTCCAGCGAGGCGGCGCCGTAGGTCATCACCACTTCGCTGATCTGCCGATTGTCTTGCGACTTACCGAAATCCCCGCTCAGCAGGCCGGTGATGTACTCCCAGTACTGCGACAGGATGGGCCGGTTCAGCCCGGCCGCCTCCTTGCGCACCTCGATCTGCTCCTGGGTCATCCGCCCACCCATGGCCGCACTGATCGGGTCGCCGGCCACGCGCATCAGGAAGAATACGACGGTGACCAGAATCCACGCGGTCACCGGGATCAACATCAATCGCACACCCAAGTAGCGCAGCAGGGCGAGCTGGCGCGAATCGCCGCCGCCCTTCCGTGCTCGTGGCACGCCGAAGCGCCGGGCCCGGGCCGGCGCTGGCTTCGTTTCTGGAGCAGCTGTCGTCCCGGGCCCGGCTTCGCCGGATGTCACTTGCTCAGCACCGTGTAACGGAACTTGAACGACGCGTCGAGAGTCTGCTCCACTCCCTGCACGTTCTTACCCGAGACGGCGATCTGCTTGCCGGACAACAGCGGAACGATCGGCAGGTGGTTCTGTGCCAGATCCTGCTGCACGTTCTTGAGGATCTCCATCCGCTTGGTCTTGTCGCGTTCGGTGATCTGGGCGATCAGCTGCGCGGTGACGCCGGGATTCTCGAAGTGCGACTGCAGGAAGTTGTTCGGACCGAAGAACGGGGTCAGGTAGTTGTCCGGGTCCGGAAAGTCCGGGAACCAGCCGAAGTGGTAGAGCGGGTACGAATCGCGTGCCCGTTCCCGCTGGTAGCTCACCCATTCGGTGGACTGCAGGTTCACCCGGAACAGCCCGCTGGCTTCCAGCTGCGACTTGATCGAGGCGTACTCCTCGGAGCTGCTCGAACCGTAGTGGTCCGGGTTGTACTGCAGGTTCAGCTCGACCGGCGTCGCGACACCCGCGTCGGCGAGGAACTTGGCGGCCTTCTCCTTGCTCGGATCGGCGCCGTAGATGTCCTTGAACGGCTCCGTCGCGCCCGGAACACCCTGCGGCACCGACGAATACGCCGGCGTGTAGGTGTTCTTGTAGATGTTCTTGGCCAGCGCGGCCCGGTCCACCGTGGAGGCGAGCGCCTTACGCACCGCCAGCTTCTGCTCCGGCGTGCCGCCCGGCATGGTGTTCATGTTGAACACGATGTAGCGCAGCTCGCCACCGGGGCCCTCGTGCACGGTGACCTTGCTGTCGCCGCGCAGCGACTCGATGTCGGTCGGCGTCAGCGACCGGTAGGCCACGTCGAGCGACCCGTTCTGCAGGTCGAGCTTCATGTTGTCGGTGGTGGCGTAGTACTTCGTCGAGACGGTCTTGGTCTTCGGGGTGCCGAGGATCCCGTTGTAATCCGGGTTCGCCTTGTACTCGACCAGCTTGTTCTTGTCGTAGCTCGCGATGGTGTACGGGCCGGAGTAGCCCTTGTTCTTCACCACGTCCTCGTCGGCCATCACCTTGTCCGGCGAGTACACCTTCTCGTCGACGATCGGCCCGGCCTGGGTCGGCAGGATCGCCGGGAAGGTCTGGTCGTTGGCGACCTTCAGCGTGAAGTTCACGGTGCGATCGTCCGGGGCCTCGGTCTTCTCGAGGTTGCCGAGCAGCGAGGCGGGCCCGTTCGGGTCATTGATCTTGACCATGCGGTCGAAGGAGAACTTGACGCTCTTGGCGGTCAACGGGTTTCCGTTGGCGAACTTCAGACCCGGCTTCATGGTGCAGCTGTACACCGTCGGGGTGGTGAACTCGCACTTCTCCGCGGCGTCCGGCTTCGGCGTCGCGTCGCCGGGCGCGAAGTTCAGCACGTACTGGTAGAACTGCGTCTCCGCGACCAGCGAGCCGTTGTCGTAGGCGGCTACCGGGTCGAGCGAGAAGATTTTGTCCGTGGTGCCGGCCAGCAAGCCGCCACCGTCACCACCATCACCGGTCCGGCCGGAACCGCAGCCTGCCAATGACGACGCCACCAGCGTCGCCAGGCCGACGGCCGCGATAGTTCGCGTCCGGGTCCGGCCCCCAGGTGTTCTAGAAACCAACATCAGGGCCCCACTTCTCGAGCGCCGCACCGCGCTGTCCTGGATCGCAGGACAGGTGCGGACGCAATGAACTTCCGATCTGACGGGCACCGTACCCACGAACCATTTCCGGCACGTTGCGTTTTCACAGAAAAAATCACCGGGCCGTTAGCAGGCGTTGCAAATAGTGCACCGAGGGGGCCAGATCACCGGACGAATGTCCAGGAACGCACTGGATCGCCGATATGGGCGTCTCGAAGACGCCACGGCACATGGCAGGACAAACATGGGCGTTTACCGCGACGCGCGAAATCGACTCGCCGTGTGTGCTGCGCGAAATGGGCGCGTTTCGGTGCACCGGATGGTGGTTCGTACCAAGGCGGAAGAGACCGGGCCGAGATAGGCGGCTGGGTGTCGCAGTTACCGACACGCGGCAGCGCGAAGCCTGCAAGAACAGTCATCCGGCGCATGACAGACCGACGATGACGGGCGGTTGCGCATACCTACCCGGCGTGCGCACGAGTACCCGGCAGGCGCATGCGCGAGTGACCGCCGGCAATGGAGGCTGCCAAGGCAGGACGACCGTCCACCGCGCGACGGCCACAGCGCGGACGCCCCGGGGCCGGACTGACGACCGTGACGGCACGGCCCGAATCAACGGCCCGCCCAAGCACTACGGACGACTCAGCGCACTCGCATTCGCGTTCTCGCCCAGCAGCAGCGCCTCCGGCTGCCCGGTGAGCATGCCTTCGAGCACGTTCTTGCCGATGGCCGCCTCGGTGGGCAGGGCGATCGGGTAGTTGCCGTCGAAGCAGGCGCAGCACAGTCGCGAGCGGGGCTGTTCGGTGGCGGCGATCATGCCCTCGGTGGAGATGTAGCCGAGGGTGTCCGCGCCGATGGAACGGCGCACGCCCTCCACCATCTCGTCGAAGCTGCCTTCGGCGCCGGACCCGTTGGCGATCAGTTCGGCGGGCGAGGCGAAGTCGATGCCGTAGAAGCACGGCCACTTGACCGGCGGCGAGGCGATCCGGACGTGGATCTCCAGCGCGCCCGCTTCGCGCAGCATGCGGATGAGCGCGCGCTGGGTGTTGCCGCGCACGATCGAGTCGTCCACCACGATGAGCCGCTTGCCGCGGATGACCTCGCGCAGCGGGTTGAGTTTCAGTCGGATGCCGAGCTGACGGATGGTCTGGCTCGGCTGGATGAAGGTGCGTCCGACGTAGGCGTTCTTCATCAGGCCTTGGCCGTAGGGCACGCCCGACCCTTGGGCGTAGCCTACCGCGGCCGGGGTACCGGATTCGGGCACCGGGATCACCAGATCCGCGTCGACCGGATGCTCCTTGGCGAGCAGGCGCCCGATCTCGACGCGGGTGGCGTGCACCGAGCGGCCCGAGATGGTGCTGTCCGGCCTGGCCAGGTAGACGAACTCGAAGACGCAGCCCTTGGGTTCGGGATTGGCGAAGCGCATCGAGCGCACGCCGTCGGCGTCGATCGCCAGCAGTTCGCCGGGCTCGATCTCCCGGACGAACGCCGCACCGACGATGTCGAGTGCCGCGGTTTCGCTGGCAACAACCCAGCCACGGTCCAGCCTGCCCAGGCACAGCGGGCGGACGCCGTGCGGGTCACGCGCGGCGTAGAGCGTGTGCTCGTCCATGAAGGTCAGGCAGAACGCGCCCTTCAGCGTCGGCAGCAGCTCCATCGCCGCCTTCTCGATGCTGGAGTCGGCGGAGGCGTGCGCCAGCAGCGCGGTGATCACATCGGAGTCCGACGTCGCGGCGATCGGCTGCGGGCGGCCGTTGGCCACCGTCGCGCCGATGAGCCCGAGTTCCCTTGCGCGGCCTGCCAATTCGGCGGTGTTGACGAGATTGCCGTTGTGGCCCAAGGCAAGTCCGGAACCCACCGAGGTGGTCCGGAAGATCGGCTGGGCATTTTCCCAGGTCACGCCGCCGGTGGTGGAGTAGCGGCAGTGCCCGACGGCGATGTGGCCCGGCATGGCGGCCAGCGTCTGCTCGTCGAACACCTGGCTGACCAAGCCGAGATCCTTGAAGACCAAGATCTGCGAACCGTCGGATACCGCGATGCCCGCCGCCTCCTGTCCGCGGTGTTGCAGCGCGTACAAGCCGTAGTACGTGAGCTTCGCCACGTCCTCGCTCGGCGCCCAGACTCCGAACACGCCACACTCTTCGCGTGGCTCGTTCTCGTCCTGATCGGGGGTGGCGGAAGTAGCGTCAACCGGCAGTTCGGCGTTGGTCACCGTTTGCTCCCTGTTCGGGCGGGCTGGGGGCACGTTTCATTCTACGGGTGAAACTTCGATCGCGATCACCGCCACCGCATACCAGTAGCAATCCGGCGTGGCGCAGCGGCCGGGGAATTCGGTGACGGTAGCTGTTACGGTGCGATCCGTGACGACTACCGACAGCGCGGATTCAGGCAGCGGGGCGGGATCGAACACCGGAGGCAGCACGCCGCAGCGCAGGCCATGGGCACGGCTGGTGCTGTTTCCCATCGGCGTGCTGACGCTGCTGACGGCTCTGCTCGGCATCATGTATCTGGATTACGTCGTCGATCCGGAGAAAAATCTGCACGATTTCCCCATCGCCCTGGTGAACCAAGATGTGGGCGATGTCATCAAAAAGGCCGACAGCCAGCAGCAGGTGAATTTCGGTAACCAGATCACCGAGGCGCTGGAAAAGGGCGTGCCCGCGGACAAGGTCGACCTGCGGGTGATCAGCATCAGCGAGGCCGAGCGGCAGCTGCAGTCCGGCGAGGTCTACGGCGCGCTGGTCATCCCGAGCGATTTCAGCAAGCGCCTCGGCATCCTCGGCGTCGGCAGCGTGATTCCCGGTGACATGGAACGCCCGATCATCACCCTGCAGACCAACCCGCGCACCGGCGCGTTCGGCACCCAGATCGTGCTGCGGGTGGGCAACCAGGCGCTGACCGAGGTGAACAAGCAGGTCGGCAAGCAGCTCACCGATCAGGTGACCGAGCAGCTGAAGCCGCAGGCCGGTGCGCCGCCCGGGCCCGAGCTGTCCGGCGCGGCCCGGGTCGCGCTCGCCGATCCGGTGAAAGTGGTTGTCCAGCAGTACCATCCACTGCCCGACGGCACCGGCCAAGGGTTGAGCGCGTTCTTCTACGCACTGCTGTTGCTGCTCGCCGGGGTGGTCGGCGCGATGGTCATCCACACCATGATCGATGCCCAGCTCGGCTTCATCCCCACCGAGTACGGGCCGTGGTACGTGCACTATCCGCCGACGCCCATCTCCCGCTTCCGCACCCTGCTGATCAAGTGGGGCGTGATGGTGGTGACCGCGAACATCGTCTCGGCGGTCTTCCTGATCGTCGGCAAGATCCTGGACATGCCGATCGATCATCCGCTGGCGCTGTTCCTCTACAGCGCGCTCGCGATGATCGCTGTCGGCGTCACCGGTCTGTCCACGCTGGCCGCGATCGGCTCGGCGGGCCTGCTGGTGAACCTGATCCTGTTCATCATTCTGGGCCTGCCCTCCTCCGGCGGCACCGTGCCGATCGAGGCGACGCCGCAGTACTTCGGCTGGCTGGCCTCCTTCGAACCGATGCACCAGGTGTTCCTGGGGATCCGCGCCATCCTCTACTTCGACGCCAACTTCGAAGCGGGCCTGGCCCGCGGCGTCTGGATGGCCGTGGCCGGACTGGCCATCGGTTTGGCCTTCGGCGCCATCATCACCCGTTTCTACGACCACAAGGGTCTGCACCGCAGCAATCGCGTCGCCGCCTGATCAGGGCGGATCCGCACTCGGTCGCGGGAGCCGCACTCGCTGAGGGCGGGTGCGGATCCCGCGAAAGCGTGCGGGTCAGTCCTCGGCGGGACGGGCGATGGGGAGCCAGCGCGCGACTTCGGTCGCTCGGCTGCCCGAGGCGGTGAGGGCGCCGGAGTCGAGGGCGGTGGCGAAGTCCAGCAGGCCGGTGGCCAGCAGCAGCCAGGTGCGCGGGTCGGTTTCGACGACGTTCGGCGGGGTGCCTCTGGTGTGCCGCGGACCTTCGATGCACTGCACCGCGACGAACGGCGGGACCCGCACCTCCACCGAATGCCCGGGGGCCGCGGCCGCCAAAGTGCGCGCGGTCGTGCGGACCGCCGCCGCGAGTTCGGTGCGCGCGGGCGCGTCCACCGAGTCGTCCCGCAGCCACGCACTCACCGCATCCACCGCCGACCGCAGCTCGGCCGGACTTACCGCTTGTCGAGCCACGTAACCGAGATTACCGGTCGAGTCCGCGGCGGATGGCGCGCTCCACCGGCGAGTACGCGCCGTCCGCGCGATCCAGTACGCAGGGGCCGCGCGACAGCAACGGCGGCTGCGCCAGGAAACGCGCCGACGTGCCCCGATGTCGTTGCGCGGCATGTACCAGGAAGGGGTGGCAGAGGTAGACGTCGCCGGCCCGGCCGGTGGCCACCGCCTCGGGTAGGTCGGCGGTCGCCCGCACGTACGGGAACTGCGCCAGGTCCGCACCCGCTTCCCCGAACGGTGCCAGCAGAGCGGGCACCCGAAGGTGCGACCCGACCCGAATGCGGGTCGGCGCGTCGTCGGCGCCGATATCGGAGAACAGGAACAGCATTAGCAGGGCGCGGCCTTGCGACCACAGATTCACCCGCCAGGTGAAGTAGTCGGCCGGGTCGTCACCGGGGAAACTGACGTCGATATGCCAGCCGTCGTCACCGGGCGGCCCGCCGACCGGAAAGCGAACCGGGAAGGTGCCCAGGCTGTTTCGCGGCAACCAGCGCCCCCGGCCGACGAGCTGATCGAACGCCGCCGTCAAGGCGGGCGCGGTGGCTGCGCGCGCGAAAGGTTCGTCGGCGAAGTCGCCGAGCCGGATCACCGGTTGCGTCCAGGTCGAGCGGTCGTCGGGGTCGCAGCCGGTCGCGCGCCACAGAATCGCCCGGGCCGCAGCCGCCACTTCGCCCGGAAACGCCTGCTCCAGTTTGACGAAGCCATCGCTGATGAAGGATTCGATCTGCGTGTCGTCGAGCATGAGATCCTTTCGTCGCCCCAACCATGGCCGAGAGCGGGCACGTATCGCCACCGATTTTGTCCCGCCGCGGCGGCATCCCAGGGCGGCCGACCTGAACACGGTCACCTGCGGTGACCAGGCGAAACGTGGAAATGCCTGCGCGGCTGCGCTACTCCCCTGCTGTCGACGTCTCGGCAATGTCGCACGTGGCGAATACGCTGCGACGGTGATTGTGCAGGAAGTCCAGTTCGCCGCAGCCTTGGCTCGGGCCATCGCCGAAGACCTGAGAGCGCATCCACCTGCGGGTGCGCTCGTGCGTGTCGTGATCCGCTGGTTCGAGGAAGACAACCCGCTGAATCTCGGCGTCCATGTGCTCGACTCCGAGCAACGAGCCGACGTGGCACCGGAAGACGCGTGGTATCCCCTGGAGTGGGAGAACCTCGAGGACGAAGAAGCGCGCTTCGAGCGGCTCTCCGAACACCCCGACGTGCAGCGGACCGGAGCAGCACTCGCCGCCGCGTACCAGGCGGGCACGGTGGAGCCGGTCGAAGACGACGAATGGCTGCCGGCACCGGCCATTCTCGACGCCGTCCGCCGTCTCCCCGCGGAACTACAGGCGGCGGGGCTACCGCTCGATGACGACTTCGCTGCGGCGGCCGCACATTTCGAGGGCATGGGGCCACTCGCCGTGCTCCAGCAGCTCGCTGCCCCACACGTTCTTGCCGCATTGGCGGCACGCGGTGAAATGCCGACCGAATAGCCGTCGGGAACTGGAGCCGCTACTCACCGGTTTCGAGGCAAGCCGCCGCACTCACCCGCGCACGAAACGTGGAAATGCTTGCGCGGCTGCGCCGCTCACTCATACTGTAAGTAAGTAGTTACTTACAGGAGTGCGGATGGCTGACTCGACGCGAGAACGGGTCATGGCGGCGGCGCTGCGGCTGTTCGGGGAGCAGGGTTTCGCGCGGACCACCGTGACGCAGATCGAACGGGCCGCAGGACTCTCGGGCGGGTCCGGGGCGATGTACCGGCATTTCCGGTCCAAGGACGAGCTGCTGGTCGAGGCGGTGCGGTCGCGGCTGACCGAGCGGGGCGAATGGGCATCGTTCCTCAACCCGGATTTCTCGGTGCTGGCCTGGCTCGATTCGCTGGAGCCGCAGGGCTCCACGGTCGACAAGCTGACAATGCTGTGCCGGATCGGGCTGGCCAGGCTCGAGCACGACCGCGATGTGAACCGAATCCTGATGCGCGACAACTCGATCGGGACCGCTGCGCTCGAGGTGTTCCGGCGCGAGGAGTACCTGGTTTTCGTCTCGGCGGTACTGCGCGGACTGCTGGAGCTCACCGATCCGCAACGGCAGGACCAGGATTGGGAGGCCGCCGCGGCGGTGGTCGTCGGCGCGGTCGCGCACTACTGGCTGATCAGTGACACCTTCGGCGGCGAACACCCCACCGCGGTCGACCCGGACCGCTATCTGCGCTCCATCGCCGAGATGGTCGTCGCCCGACTGGGGTGGACCGGCACACAGGGAGAGGGAACAGCATGACAACACACGTCACGGTGATCGGCGGCGGCCTGGCCGGCCTGACCGCGGCCATCGCACTGGCCGAGGCGGGTGCGGCGGTGCGCCTGTACGAGGCACACCACACCCTCGGCGGCCGCGGCCGGGCCACCGCGCCGCCGTATGTCGCACACGACGGTGCGCATGTCTTCTACGCCGACGGCCCGCACTACACGTGGCTGAAAAAGCATGGCTTCGTCAGTGATCTGGGCTGGCCCAGCCTCGGGGACTGGACGCGGGCGGGTTTCCGGGTCGACGGCCGGGTGCGCGCGCTGCCGCCGATCCGGATGCTGCGTGCCCAGGCCCGCGGCAGGCTGCGCGCCCCGGTCGATCAGGACTTCCGCGGCTGGGCCTCGGCCCGCTGGGGCGAGCGCACCGCCGAGCAACTGGCCAACGCGATCAGCGTGGTGACCTACGACGCCGACACCGGCCGCCTGTCCGCAGCCTTCGTATGGGATTTGTTCCAGCGTGTCTTCGGACCGAATATTCCTGCGGTGCGCTGGGTACGCGGCGGCTGGCAACGCGTCATCGGCCGAATGGCCGAGCGCGCAACGGAACTCGGCGTCACCATCGAGACCGGCGCGCGGGTCGATCAGCTGCCGACCGACGGGCCGGTGCTGGTCGCCACCGAATTGAGCTCCGCCAGAATGCTGCTCGGCGACGACAGCCTCCAGTGGACCAGCGGCCAGTGCGCCCTGCTCGACATCGCGGTCACCGCGTCTCGCGGCGACCGCACCCTGGTGTTCGACCTGGACGAGGGCGGGTTCCACGAGAGCTACACCATGCAGGACGACACCATCGCGCCGCCGGGTGAATCGCTGTTCCAACTGCAAATGCCCACCCGCGCGGGCGAATCCCCCGGCGATACGCAACTGCGGCTGGGCCGGTTCGCCGACACCGTGCTGCCCGGCTGGCGGGACCGCACCACATTCCACCGCACCGGGGCCGCGAAGGGCCGCACCGGCGCACTGGACCTACCCGGTCAGACCTGGCGCGACCGGCCCGCCATCGACCGCGGCAACGACGTCTACCTGATCGGCGACCAAGTCGCCGCCCCGGGCATGCGTGGCGAAATCGCGATCAACAGCGCGCTGCAAGCGGCTCACCGAGCGGCGATATCGGTCACGAAGACCGGAGCTTGACCGCTGGCGGCATGCCGAAAAGGCCGGGTTATGGCCCGGCCCTTCGGTTTCGGATTGATCAGACGGACTGCTTCGGGGTGGCGCGCATACCGACGTAGCAGACCTCGGTGCCGTCGGCGAGGGTGGCGAAGACGACCGGCATATAGTCCTCGCTGAACGACGGGCCCGCACCGGAGGCGGCGAACACCGCCTCGGCGACCGGGGTGAGCTCCATGCTCAGCGGCGGCGACATGTCCTTCATCTCGTCCACGAATTCGTAGAGCATGTGCGCGGAGCCGTCGTCGCGCTTGCTCACCGTGACGACAACGCCCGCGCGGCGGTAGGTGCCGGCGAACGGTGCGATGTCCACCTGGACCGGCGGATTCGCGGGAGCGAAGGGCTCCGGCATCCGCACCCCGGCCAGTTCGGCGAGCAGTTCCCGGAACAGCGCGGCGTAAAGCTGGCGTGCGCCACCACCATTGGTGAGCAGAGCGACGGCGACGCCCGCCTCTGGGATGGCTCGCAAGTAGGCGTACTGGCCGATCGCGGCGCCGTCGTGACCGAAGCCCTTGATGCCGTCCCAGTCGTACAGGGTCCAGCCCAGGCCCCAGCCGTCCGCGCTGACGGTCCACTTGTCCGGCACGTCGACCTCCCGCTGCTGCATCGCCGCAACGGTTTCCGGCGACATCACCACGGTGCCGTCGGCGGCGCGGCCACCCTCGAGGTGCATCCGGGCGAACCGCACCATGTCACCCGCGGAGCTGATGACCCGTGCTGCGGGCGCGGCCGAGCGCGGCATGATGTCCCACTGCGGCGCCGGGTCCGGGTACCTACCCGGCTCGCCCAGGTGGCTCATCGCCACGCGGAACCGCAGGGCCTGCTCCGGCAACGTCATCAGCTGGTCGAGACCCAGCGGGGTGGCGAGCAGGTCCTGCACGGCCTCGTCGAAGGTCTTGCCGGTCAGCACCTCGATCACCCGGCCGAGCACCACGAAACCGAGTCCGCCGTAGGACGTCCCGGCGCCCGGCGTGCAGTCGAGCGCGACTTCTCTTGCGGCCCGGACATATTCGGCAAGGCAGTTGTCACCGCGGCCGCCGTCGTAGTTGAAGTCGTTGGTCACGCCGCCGGTGTGGCTGAGCAACTGCCGGACGGTGATGGTCGCGGTGGCTTCCTCGTCCGGGGTGGCGAACTCGGGCAGCACGTCGACGACGGGGGCGTCGAGGTCGAGCTTGCCCTGATCGACCAGTCGCATGATCATCGTGGCGGTGTAGACCTTGGCGACCGAGCCGCACAGGAACACCGAGTCCGGGGTGACCTCCACGCCCGTACCGCGGTGCAGGACGCCACTGGCGAGCTCGTAGACCTTGCCGTCGACCAGAATCGCCAGCGCCGCACCCGGCACATGATGGGTGGCCCGGAGTTCGTCGAGCCGCCGCTGCCAGCGCGCAACCGAGAAATCTCGCCCGGTCGAATCGGTGCTGCCCCAGTCGCCCTGCGCCTTCCAGTCACCCTCGGTGTCCCAGCTCACGGTGTTCGACATTGTGTTCTCCTGCTCTACATCCAGTCGGCGTGTACGCCGTTCTCCTGTTGCGAACACTGTACGCACAGCGGAACGCTGTGCGCAAGTGCGCATGGTGTTCCTCGATATTTGCCTCGTAAGCGGTCGGAGAGTTGCGCAGACGTCATGTGGGGCGAGGAAGGACCTGGCCCGCCGACAGCAGCTGCCCGGATGTGTTGAGCCGGTTTACTTTTCGGCAGTACCGATCAGCCGAGCCAGACGAGGCGCGACAGCGCCACCCGCATTGGTGGCCAGATGCAGCATGGCCGGCGCCGTGATGCTTCCCGTGCGGCGGCGCAACCAGCCGAACGCGAAACCACCCGCAGCCGTGGCGGCCACGGTGACTGGAACACTGTCACCCGCGGCACGGGCCGGATGCACATGCCAGAGCCCGAAGGTCAACGCACCCAGCACCGATCCGGCACGGGAACCGAAGACGTTGTCCAGCAACGGTTCCAAGGTGGCCCGAAAGATCATCTCTTCGCCGTAGACAGTGCCGATCGGGATATGCACCATGATCCATTCGGCGGCGTCGACCTCCGGCCCGCGATCGATGAACTCGCGCAGCCCTTTCCGCACCGAGGGAATCGCCAAGGCCACCCCGTAACCGGCGGCGACCAGCGCGGCGGACACAGCACCGTATCGAAATGCCTTCGCGGAGAACCACTTCGGCTCGCCACGGAAAGCGATGGCATAGGCGGTGGCGAATCCGGCATTGGCGGCGGTCCTACCGCGCACACCGAGCCCGAGCCCGGGTAGCACCCAGTTGCTCCACGCCAGTGGAATCCCGACGGCGACAACAGTTTCCGGAACTCTACTCACTTGATCTTCCGCTCGAAGTCCTCGGTGGCCTCGATCTCGGCCCTGATCCGGTCGGACAGGCCCGCGTTCCAGTCCGGCGGCGCGGCGATGGCCGCCCATCCGTCGAGCACCAGGCTGCCGTAGCGATGCCCGTGCCCGTCGGTGACGCCCTGCGCATTGGTGAGGTCGGCGGCGACCTGCCAGAAGGTGACGAACGGCCACCAGCGCATCTGTGAGGAGACGTCGGCGCCGCGCGGTTCGGACAGCCAATCCGGTTGGGAGAAGATCAGATCCGTGGACCACCAGACGATCGGATCGGACGCGTGCTGCAGATAGGCGATCCGCGGCGGCCGCCACTCGGTGGACGGTCGCGCGAGATCGGCACTGTCGGAGGCGAATCGCACCACCAGCCCGTCGGCGTACACCGGCTGGACCTCCCGCGAACCGGGATCGCGCCGCGAAACGAACTGCTGCCATAGTCGATTCGAGTTCGGCGGGCCCACCCACAGCGCGCCGTCCACCTTCGTCCGCAGGTCGGCCAGCCCGTCGAAGGCGGCCTCGGAGCCCTGCGAGCCCAGGCTCTCCCCGTACACCAGCAGCTTGGGGCGCTGCTCCCGCGGCCGCGCGCTCCAGTGCCGGTAGATCGCGTCGAACATGGCCCGGCCCGCGGTCATCGCCTTGCCCCGGTCCGCCAGGAACGACAGCACGCTGGGCAGATACGAATACTGCGAGGCGACGATCGCGCTGTCCCCGCCGTACATGTACTCGATCGCGCCGGCCGCCATGGCGTTCACCCAGCCGGTGCCGGTGGTCGTCATCACCACGAGCACCTTGCGATCGAACGCGCCGGTGCGCTCGAGCTCCGCGGCGGCCAGTTCCGCCGGATCCTCGTCTCCCTTGGCCGATTCCAGCCCCACGTAGGCGCGGATCGGTTCGCGGGCCGGCTTGCCGGTCACCTCGCCGATCTTGCTCGCGGTCGGCCCGTGCGAGACGAACCACCGCCCCTCGTACCCGAGGGTCTCCCATTTCGCCAGCGAGGCGGGGCTGCCCGAGCGTTCGGGCTGCACCGGCTGGATCGCGTTCGCCGAGGTGTGATCGTTGCGCACGCTGAACGCGGAGTTCGCCACGGCGAAGAACGCGCGCGAGGCCACACCGTTGAAAATCGTCACGGCCAGCAGGACGAGTACCAGGAACCCGGCGGCGGGCGCCAGCTCGCGCGGCACCCGCACCCACTGGTTGAGCAGCCGGGCGAAGAACCGGATGATCTCGCGCACCGTGCGATACACCGAGACCACCGCCACGCCGACTGCCAGACTCAGCAGGCCCGTGCGCAGGTAGGCGGGTGTCGTGGTGCCTTCCATGCCCATCAACGCGGTGATCTCGCGCTGCCAGCGCGCCGACTGGACCAGCATCAGCGCCGCACTCAGCGCGGCCGTGAACAGGATTGCGGACTTCACCGCGTAGCGCACCCAGGTCGGCGGTGGCGGAATCCGGGTCAGCCGGGGCCGCACCCACAGCCGGAACAGCCACTCCAGCACGCAGCCGACGCCGTACCCGAGCGCGGCGTTGATCCCGCTGATCAGGCCCTGGAACAGCCAGTCGCGCGGCAGCAGCGACGGCGTCACCGACAGGGCGAAGAACACCGTCGCGACGACCAGCCCGGCATAGTTCAGATCGATGATGTCTTCCGCGCGCCGCACGAGGACGACGCCGCGGGCACGCAGCTTCGTCATGGTGGAGGCGGGCACGAGCACGGGACTCAGCGCGCGCGGAGTTCGGGCGCGGGCGGGTCCGTTGCGATCATCACCGCAACAGTATGGCGGGCGACCCACGGATATTTCTGACACGGTGGGCCGAGGCGATGTTGCCGCCGGGCCGCCTGGTCGGCCGACGCCGAAGATCGGATGCGCAACGCGACGCCGTCACGGAGTCCCCGACCTCGATCGGCAACTACCCAGACCGCTCGAGTAGTTGTACGCGGTTGCGCGCGTGCGCGTGTCGGCAGACTTCCTACCTATGAGCACTCCCAACGCACAGTCGAAGACCACCTCGGCCTTCATCGCGCAGGCCGCGATCGCGTTCGGTGTCAGCTTTCTCGGGGCGGGCATCGGAATCTGTTATCTCCCATTGGACATGTGGCAGCGCGGCTTCCTCGCGATGTCGCTGCTGTTCCTGGTGACCAGCACCTTCACCTTGGCGAAGGTGGTGCGTGACCAGCACGAGGCCGCGACCGTACACGGTCGCATCGATCAGGCACGGTTGGAAAAGCTGCTCGCAGAGCACGATCCGTTCAACACCGTGACCTGACGACGCGCCTGGGCGGGCCTTGTGCACGAGGGGTCCCGGCCCGCCCAGGACCGCGTCCTATTTCAGCGAGCGTTCGCGAACCGCCGACGCTTCCAAGTAGTTTCGGATCCGATCCGAGAGCTCCGCCGACCAGTCCGGCGGCTCGGCGAGCGCGGCCCAGGCATCGAGCACCAGCGTGCCGTAACGATGCCCGTGCCCGTCGTTGACGCCTTGCGCGTTCGGCAGATCCGCGGCCACCTGCCAGAAGGTGACGATCGGATACCACGCCATGGTCGGCGACACATCCGCGCCGCGCGGCTCGCGCAGCCAATCCGGTTCGGTGAACAGCAGATCCGGCGACCACCAGATCACCGGATCGGACGCGTGTTGCAGATAGGCGATGCGCGGGGTGAGCCAGGTGCTCGACGGCCGCCACAGGTCGCCGCGGCCGTCGGCGAACCGCACCACCAGGCCGTCGGCGTAGGTCGGCAATACCTCGGGTGAGCCAGGGTCGCGACGGGTGACGAATTCGCGCCACAGCCGGTTCGAGTTGGGCGGACCGACCCACAGCACCCCGTCGGATTTGGTCCGCAGATCCGACAGGCCGGTGAACGCGCCCTCCGAACCCTGCGAGCCGAGGCTCTCCCCGTAGACGAGCAGTTTCGGACGGGCGTTCGCCGGACGTGCCGACCAGTGCTCATACACCTTGTCGAACACCAGCTTTCCCATGCGCGTCGCCTTCTCCTTGTCCGAGAGGAACGACAGCACGCTGGGCAGATACGAGTACTGGGTGGCCACGATCGCGGTATCGCCGCCGTACATCAGCTCGACGGATTCGGCGCTGGTCGAGTCGACCCAGCCGGTGCCCGTCGTGGTCACCACGACCAGCGCTTTGCGGTCGAAGGCGCCGGTGCGCTCCAGCTCGGCGGCGGCCAGCTCGGCCTGCGCCTCCGGTCCGTCCGCCGATTCAAGACCGGTGTACACCCGGATGGGTTCGCGCGCGGGTTTGCCGGTGACCCTGGCGATGTCGTCGGCGCTCGGCACGTAGGAGACGAACCAGCGGCCCTCCGAGCCGAGGGTCTCCCACTTGGCCAGCGAGCTCGGACTGCCGGACCGTTCCGGCAGTTGCGGCTGGGTGGCGTGGGGAGAGGTGTGGCTGTTGCGCACGCTGAACGCCGAATTGGCCGCCGCGAAAAAGGCTTTGGCGAGCACGCCGTTGAACAGTGTGACGGCGAGGATGGTGACGATCAGCGCGCCGATGGGCAACGCGAACTGACGCGGGATGCGCACCCGCGCGGTCAATTCGCCCGCCACCCATCTGATCAGCCATCGGACGGCCCGAAACACCCCGATCACCAGCGCGATCACGGCGGCACTCAGCGCACCGGTGCGCAGGAAGCCCGTGGTCGTGATGTCGTCCATGCCCATCAACGCGGTGATCTCGCGCTGCCACCGGGCCGACTGCACCAGCATCACGATCGCGACGATCACGCAGCCGAGCAGCACCGCCACCTTGACCACAGTCGGCAACCACGCGGGCAGATCAGCGAATACCTTTGCCACGGCGGGCGGTAACTGCACCTTCGGCCGAATCCACCTGCGGTACACCCACTCCAGCAGGCACCCGACGCCGTAGCCGATGGCCGCGTTGACCCCGCCGATCAGCCCTTCGAACAGCCAATCCCGCGGCAGCAGTGACGGTGTCAGCGACAACGAGAAGAACAGAGTGGCAACGACCAGCCCGACATAGTTCGGGCGAAAGAAGCGCTCGACGGCGCCGGCAAATCGACCGGCGCCGTTGCGCTGACTTACTGAGACCGCTCCAGCCTCAGCTGTCATCAGATGGCGCTTGCTCCGAACAACTTCGGCAGCGTGCCCTCGTGCGCGGCCCGCAGCTCGTCCATGGGGACGGTGAACTGTCCTTGCACCTCAACCGAGTCCGTGCCCTGATCGACCACACCGATGCGCACCCACGGCAGTTCGCGGGCGGTGCACATCTTGGTGAACCGGGTCTCCTCCGAGCGCGGCACCGCGACGAGCACGCGACCCGCCGACTCGGAGAACAGCGTCACGAACGGATCGGCATCCTCGGGAAGCAGGATGCGGCAACCGGTTTCGCCGGCCAGCGCGGCCTCGACGACGGTCTGGATGAGCCCGCCCTCCGAAAGGTCGTGCGCGGCACTGATCATGCCGTCGCGCGAACCCGCGGTGAGCACCTCGGCCAGCAACTGCTCGCGGGCGAAGTCCACCGTGGGCGGCACGCCGCCGAGGTGGTCGTGCACGACCTGGGACCAGATGGAGCCGCCGAATTCGTCGCGGGTGTCGCCGAGCAGGATCAGCGTCTCCCCCGGCTCCAGGCCGAGCCCGGTCGGGATGCGCCGGTGCACGTCGTCGATGACGCCGAGCACACCGACCACCGGGGTCGGCAGAATGGCGGTCTGCCCGGTCTGGTTGTAGAAGCTCACGTTGCCGCCGGTGACCGGAATGCCGAGCGCCACACAGCCGTCCGCGAGACCGCGGACCGCCTGCTGGAACTGCCACATCACGCCGGGATCCTCGGGCGAACCGAAGTTGAGGCAGTTGGTCACGGCCTTCGGGGTGGCGCCGGTGGTGGCGACATTGCGGTAGGCCTCGGCCAGCGCGAGCTGCGCGCCGGTGTACGGGTCCAGCTTGGTGTAGCGGCCGGACGCGTCGGTGGCCAGCGCGATACCGCGACCGGTCTGCTCGTCGATCCGGATGACACCGGCGTCGGCGTGCTCGGCGAGCACGGTGTTGCCGCGCACGTACCGGTCGTACTGCTCGGTGATCCACTTGCGGCTGCACAGCTGCGGGCTGGCCAGCATCTGCAGCAGCGTCGCGCGCAGTTCGTCGCCGGTCTTCGGGCGGGTCAGCTTGTCGGTGCTGTCGGCGATCAGCGCGTCCTGCTCGTCCGGGCGCCGCACCGGGCGCTCGTAGACCGGGCCCTCGTGCGCGACGGTGCGCGGCGGCACGTCGACCACGGTCTCGCCGTGCCAGGTGACGATCAGCCGGTCACCGTCGGTGACCTCGCCGATCACCGTGGCCAGGGTGTCCCACTTGCGGCACACCGCCATGAACGCGTCCACGTTCTCGGGGGTGACCACCGCGCACATACGCTCCTGCGATTCGCTGGAGAGCACCTCGGCCGGGGTCATCCCGGTGGCCCGCATCGGCACCTGGTCCAGTTCGATGCGCATGCCGCCGTCGCCCGCGGCGGCCAGTTCGGAAGTGGCACAGGACAGTCCGGCGCCGCCGAGGTCCTGGATGCCGACCACCAGCTTGGCCGCGTACAACTCGAGACAGCACTCGATGAGCACCTTCTCGGTGAACGGATCGCCGACCTGCACGCTGGGCAGCTTCTTGCGGCCGGTGCCCGACTCGTCACCGGAGAAGGTGTCCGAGGCGAGCACGGAGACACCACCGATGCCGTCGAGGCCGGTGCGCGCGCCGAACAGAATGATCTTGTTGCCGGTGCCGGAGGCGAAGGCCAGGTGCAGGTCCTCGACCCGCATCACGCCCGCGCACAGCGCGTTCACCAGCGGATTGCCTTGGTAGGACGGGTCGAACACGGTCTCGCCGCCGACATTGGGCAGGCCGAGCGAGTTGCCGTAACCACCGACACCACGCACCACGCCGTCGACCACGCGACGGGTATCGGCCGCGTCCGCCGCGCCGAAACGCAGCTGATCCATCACCGCGATCGGGCGCGCGCCCATCGCCATGATGTCGCGCACGATGCCGCCGACGCCGGTCGCCGCGCCCTGATACGGCTCGACATAGGACGGGTGGTTGTGGCTCTCGACCTTGAAGGTGACGGCCCAGCCGTCGCCGACATCGACGACGCCGGCGTTCTCACCGATGCCCGCGAGCATCGAGGCCCGCATCTGCTCGGTGGTGGTCTCGCCGAAGTAGCGCAGATGCACCTTCGACGACTTGTAGGAGCAGTGCTCGCTCCACATCACCGAGTACATCGCCAGTTCGGCGTCGGTCGGCCTGCGGCCGAGGATTTCCTTGATGCGCGCGTACTCGTCGTCCTTCAAACCCAGCTCTTTATAGGGTTGCGGCACGTCAGGAGTTGCTGCGGCTGCGCTGACGGTGTCGACCTGCGAAGTCACGGGGTACCAGGGTCCTTTCGGGCCGGGAGCGCGAAGCTGGGGATTCGCCTGGAAGTTTAGCCGTGACCGTTGGCGGGCAACGGGCCGCATCGGCCCCGCGCCCGGTTCGCCGGAATCCTGTGCGCCAGGTCACAGGCCGCGAGCGCTACCGTGCGCGCCGACGAGGGTCACACACCGGCCACGGATACGCTGGGCCCCGTGAACGAACGATCGGGGGTTGCGGATTCCGCTGAGCCGGTTGCCTCGAAGAACCCCACCTCGACGGCGCGCGTCCCGTTGTCGCGTGAGCAGCTGCGCTGGCTGCTGATCGCGGTCGGCCTGTTCGCCGCGTCGGCGGCGCTGTCGCTACTCGTGCACTGGTGGTCCGGCTACATCGATCTACAGGTGTACCGCAACGGTGCCCGGGTCTGGCTCGACGACGGCGAACTGTACGGGCCGATGCCGCCGGTCGCCGGAATCGGCTTGCCGTTCACCTATCCCCCGCTCGCCGCGCTGTTCTTCGCCCCGCTGGCCCTGATGCCGCTGCCGGTAGCCGAGGTGCTGGTGCTGGTGACCTCGCTGGCCAGCCTCGCCGTCACGCTCCGGGTGGTGCTCGCGCGGATCCGGCCCGAGCTGTCCCGGGTCACCGCTTGGACGATTGTCATCGGCGCGGTCGCCCTGCTGCAGACGTTCGAACCGCTGCGCCAGACCTTCGGTTTCGGCCAGATCAATCTGGTGCTGATGGCCGCGATCACGCTGGACTGCCTGGTGCGCAAGCCGTTCTGGCCGCGCGGCATGCTGATCGGCATCGCCGTGTCGGTGAAGCTGATTCCCGGCGGGTACCTGCTGTACTTCCTGCTGCGCAAGGACTGGAAGGCGGCGGGCGCGCTGGTCGTCTCCGCGATCGGGGCCGTCGGGCTGGGTTTCCTGCTGTTCCCGAGCGATTCGGCCGAGTACTGGTTCCACACGCTCGCCGACACCGGCCGGATCGGGCCGCCGTACTTCGCTGGTAACCAGTCGATCAAGGGCATGGTGTTCCGGCTCGGCGTCGCCGACTCGGTGGCCACGTTGCTGTGGATCACGCTGTCACTGGTGGCGGTCGTGCTGGCCGCCGTCTGGATGCGCAGGCTGATCGACACGGGTGCGTCCGTGGCCGCGCTGATGGTGAATGCCGCGGTGGTGCTGCTGGTTTCGCCGGTCTCCTGGTCGCACCACTGGGTGTGGATCGCGCCCGCGCTGGTGGTGACGGCGGACGCGATCGCACGCGGCCGGAGTGCCGGACCCGCGCGCGAGCGCGGCACCTGGAACACCCGCAGCCCGCTGTTCCTCGGCTCCGTCGGCGCCATGAGCGTCATGTTCCTCATCGGACCGCAGTGGCTGCTGCCGCACTCCGAGGACAAGGAACTCGGCTGGGCCTGGTGGCAGCAGCTCATCGGTAGCAGTTATGTGCTCGCCACCCTCGCGGTGTTCGTGGTCGCGGTGGCGACCTATCACCCCGTGACGGCGGGTGTCAGGAAGGCGGCCAGCGCCGCGGCGTAGGCCGGAACATCGGCGGCGCCCATTATTTCGCGCGCCGAATGCATGGCCAGCTGGGCCGCGCCGACGTCGACTGTCGTCATACCGGTGCCCGCCGCCGTCATCGGGCCGATGGTCGATCCGCACGGC
Source organism: Nocardia suismassiliense (assembly GCF_900269665.1). GTDB lineage: Bacteria > Actinomycetota > Actinomycetes > Mycobacteriales > Mycobacteriaceae > Nocardia > Nocardia suismassiliense. The sequence goes on along the minus strand of NZ_LT985361.1, from coordinate 1,072,882 downwards.
AGATCGGCGCGATGCACGTAGCGCTGCAACGGAACTCCCACCTGTTCGCAGGCCAGCGCGAACGCGCCCGCACCCGCCGCGTCGGTGGCGTAGCGCAGGTTCTGGTTGACCTTGAGCACCGGTCCGCCGTTCACCTGGATACGGTGCGCGGGCTCGTGCCGCTCCGGGTAGTTGGGGTGCGTCGCGTGCGCCATATCACCGGAGGCGCAGATCGAACCGGCCAGGGCGGCAAAGAATTCGCCGCGATCGCCGCCGCGGGACAGCACGATGCGCTCCAGCACCGTCGGCAGCAGATCGGACTGCGCGCCGCGATCGGACTGGCTGCCGACCTCCTCGTGGTCGAAGGTGGCGAACACGGGAATGGCCGCACCGGGCTCGGCGACTGCGGCGAGGAAGGCCTGCAGGCCCGCGTAGCAGGTGCCCTGGTTGTCCAGCCGGGGCGCGCTGACCAGATCCTGGTCGCGGCCGACGAGCCGGCTCGGCGCCAGGTCGTGGGTCATCAGTTCCCAGCCGAGCAGCGCGTCCGGGTCGAGGCCGGCCTGCTCCGCGACGAACGCCAGGAAGGAGCGTGCTTCGTGGCCGACGCCCCATACCGCGTTCACGTGCCGCTGCGGGTCCAGCGTGACGCCCTTGCGGTCGTCGGAGAGATGGATGGCCAGCTGCGGCACCCGCAGGATCGGCTCATCGATGCGAACCAGCTGCTCGCGCACGGTGTTTCCGTCGCGCACGCTGAGCCGCCCGGACAAGCCGAGCTCGCGATCCAGCCAGGAATTGAGCCAGGCGCCACCGTAGGGCTCGAGGCCGACCAGCTGCCAGCCCGCCGACGTCAGATCCGGGTGCTGCTTGACCCGCAGGTTCGGACTGTCGGTGTGCGCACCGACCACCCGGAACGGTGTCACCCCCGCGGCGTCCGCCGTCGCCCACGCGACCAGCGAGCCGCCGCGCACCACGTAGTGCTTGCTCGGGCCGTCCGCGGGCCACGGCGCCGATTCGTCCAGCCGGGTGAAGCCGTTGGCGTCCAGCTCGGCGGCCACCGTCGCGCAGACGTGGAAGGGCGAGGGCGACGCGTCGATGAACGCGCACAATCCGGTGGCCGTAGCGGCGGTCGTGGAAACGGGCATGCTCGCGATCTTAGGGGGCACCGCCGGATCAGCTGGTGCGGACTTTCAAGCCGGGATGGTCGCGCAGCACCCTGCTCAGCGGCTGACCGAGCAGCACCGGGAGGTGCCCGCAGGTGCCGTCGAACAGGGTGGCGGTGGTGACGATGGAGCTGGTGATGCCGACCGCCTTGGTACCCGCCATGATCGGCCCGCCGCTGTCACCTTGATGCCCGCACAGGGTGGTGATGAACATGTCCTCGAACTGGACCGGATCACCGTGGCCCGGTACGCCTTTCAGCCGGGCGACCTGGCCGGACGCGAGCACCACGCCGCAGGAGTAGCCGGACCGGAATCCGGCCTTGCACACCACGGCGCCGTCGATCGGATCCGCCGTGCCGTCGATGGGCACCACCCCGCTCTCGCGGATCGACGCGTCCGGCACCTGGCTGGTGTTGCTGCCGGTATCCAGCGTGGGCGGCACCACCGACCGGGTCGGCGGCGACAGCTCGCCCGCCGAGACCAGGTTGTTCCGGAATCGGGGCGCGGCCGCCTCGTTGATCCGCAGGATCCCGTAGTCGTACGGGCTGAAGCTGGATACCTCGAAGTAGCCGAGTTCGGTGCCCAGCTTCGGCTTCTCGCCGGGCACATACTCCTTGTCGGACGTGCCACGCACGGTGAAGACGCGCTGCGGTCCCTGCTTGCGTTTCGCCTGCGCGACAAGGTTGTTGGGGTCGCAGTGGCCCGCGGTGATATTGACCGCGCGGCCTTTCGCGTCGGTGGCGTGGAAGCCGAACGAGCACCGATGGACCTCACCGTCGACCTCGAAGGCGTAGGACTGGCCGCCGACGATGGCGTCGTCGGGCCCCTCGGCCGCGATGGGCCGCACCTCGTCGGCGGTGTTGTCGGACCAGGTTTCCGGCATCGTCGCCGCGATCGCTCGCACCGGCCCCGCCTCGGCGGGCAGCTGCGTGTCTTTGGCGACCCGCACCGCGAAACTGTTGTCCGCCAGGTCGATTCCGTACCCGAAGATCGACTCGGCGACCGCGCCGGTCTGCGCGGCCAGCCAGCGTTCGAACGCGGCGCGCCGCTCCCGCAGCGTCGCCTCGCTGGCGGACACCGTTTCCACGGTGAAGCCCGCCGCCTCGGCGGCCGCCCGTGCGTGCCGGGAACTCACCCCGTCGGTGAGCGAGACGATCGGGCGACCGCCGTCCATCCGGACGCCCGCGAAGGCGGCCGGGTGCGCGATCCGGGCCGACCTGGCGAACTCGGACAGTCGAGTCGTCAGCGCGACCCGGCGTGCGTACTCCGCGGCGTCGATGCCGAGGTCGCGCCCCAACGCGTCGATCAGGCTCGGCGGCAAGGAGATTGCCCCGGACGGCGGGGCGGCCGAGACAGGGACGGCCGCCGATCCCGCGGCCAGGGCGACACAGCACATCAGCGCCGCCTGTCGGCAGCGACGTAGTGCTGTGCCGCGACCTAGCGTCTTGTCGCGTAGACGGGGACCGAACGACATCGATGAGCCTCCTACCAGACCTGACAGTGGGTGTCGCCCGATGCTATTAGTCACACCAGTCACAAAACGGACTATCCGGTCCAGTCGCGTGTCATTGCCGTTTCACTATGCGTGCGCGCGGAGCGCGGTGCGCAGCGACACCCGGCTGCCGGTGAGCAGGACGGCGTTGCCGTAGATCCGGCCTGCCAACCGGGCCACCAGCGCGATGGTCAGCACCATGGCCACCAGCGCGCCCGTCATCTGCCAGCCGGGTACGTCGTAGGCCGCCCGCATGGGCATCACCACCGGCGACAGCAGCGGGATCATCGACAGCACGGTCGCGGAGGTCCCGTGCGGATCCGCGGGCACGATGGACTGCCCGATCAGATACGCCGCGATCAACACCACCGACACCGGGACCGCCACCGACGCGAGATCCTCCTGCCGCGACACCAGCGACGCGGCCGCCGCGACGACGAGGGCGTAGAGGAAGTAGCCGAGCAGGTACCACACCACCGCCCAGCCGACCACGCTGCCGACCATCGCGGTCGAAAGGTCCAGCACCCCGGTGGCAAAAGCGGTGGCCATACCCACCACGGCAATCAACGTGACCTGGATAATCGTCACGATCCCGATGCCGATCACCTTGCCCGCCAACAGCTCCCACGGACGGATCGTCGCAAGGAGCAGCTCGACGATGCGATTGGCCTTCTCCTCGACGACCCCCTGCCCGGTCAGCTGGATACTGATCAGCAGCATCACGTAGGTGAGCACGCCGATCACCGCCGCCATGCCGATGCGCGCGCCACGATGAGCGTCGGCCGGCTGCAGCGGCTGCACGGCGATCTTCGCCGCGGCGATCGCGCTCTCGACGGTGGCCGGATCCCCGCCGAGCCAACTGATTTCCTGATGCAGCGCGGCCTGCCTGGCCACCAGGCCGAACGCCGTGCGCAGCCCGTCCGGCAGCGCCGATTTCACCACCACCTGCAGCTGCCCGTCCGCGGCGCCGACCAGCAAGGCCGCGAGATCGTCCGCCCGGATCTGCTCTTCACCGGCGGCCCGGTCGACCACGGTGGTCTCGATCGACTGACCGGCCGCCGCGCCCGCGGCGACCAGCAACGGCTGGAACTGCGCCGTATCCGCCGTCAGGCCAACCTTTTCCACGGCGGCGGTGGTGCCGCGATCGATGAAGTGGAACAGCAGCACCGTGCCCGCGACGGCGAGCACGAGGATGGCGGTGATCGCGACGAAGGCTTTCGACCGCACCCGCACGTTGATCTCGCGGCCCGCGACGATGCGAATCGCTTGTGTCGGAGACAGCTTCGGGTCACTCATCCGCTCACTCATGCCGCCACCTCGGCCGAGTCGACGGTCGCGTCCCGGAACAAATCGGTCAAAGTGGGCTGCACCCGGCCGAATTCGCGCACCGGCCCGGCGGCCAGCGCGGTGGTCAGCACCAGATGGTCGTCGACGTGGTCTTCCAGGCGCAGGATCCATCGGGACGCTTCGCGCCCGCGCACCGACACTCCGGGCATTCGGGTGATCCAGTCGTCGTCCAGGCCCGGCGCATCGATCGCGACCAACGCCGGTGCACGACCGCGCAATTCATCAACCGTGCCACAGGCCACCATGGTCCCGTTCCGGACGATTCCGACACGGTCACACAGCCGTTCGACCAGATCGAGCTGGTGCGAGGAGAACAGCACCGGGCTGCCCTTCTCCGCGCTGCGTTCGCGCAGGACGGAGCTCATCACCTCGACCGCAACGGGATCCAGCCCCGAGAACGGCTCGTCCAGCACCAGGACGTCGGGATTGTGCACCAGCGCGGTCGCCAACTGGACCCGCTGCTGATTGCCGAGGCTGAGCTTCAACACATCGTCCTCGGCGCGCTGCTCGATCCCGAGGCGCAACATCCACAGCTGCGCGGCGGTGGACGCTTCGAAGTCCGAAAGCCCGTGCAGCCGAGCGAAGTACTGCAGCTGCGCGCCCACCTTCATCCGCGGATAGAGCCCGCGCTCCTCCGGCATATAGCCGATGCGCCGCCGCGTCGCCAGATCCACCGGCCTGCCGTTCCAGCGGACTTCCCCGGCGTCGGCGGCCATCACGCCCATGATGATTCGCATCGTTGTCGTCTTCCCCGCGCCATTGGACCCGACGAACCCGAACAACTCACCGGGTTGCACGTCGAACGTCATGTCGGACAAGGCGACAACGTCCCCGTAGCGCTTGACCAAGCTCGAAATTTCCAACACGTAGAATTCGCACCTTCCACTCGTCGCACGATCGTCTTCGCGTCCACGAGGCGGCTCGATTCGCCGCACCGTTCCGCAGGCGGACGCCGCTAGCGGCACGGCGTCACCATGCCAGGAAACAACCTGCCCCGCCGCATAACACACCGAATAGGCCGTTTTTCTCGTGACGGCACAGCACATCCGCTTATACCGCACGCTCTTCCGATTAATTACGACCGCGCCCCGATCTACCATTCTTTCGTCACGGTGACGCCTTCGGTTCGCGCATGCCGCAAGAACTTTCGGCCGCGATGCGCGCGTTGCCCGCTCATACCACCGACTTTGTTGAGTACCATCACCGCCGGGTCACCGACCCGACAGTCAGATGAACTCTACGAAGGGTGACTACATGACGATGCGCAAAGCCCGATACACGATCGCCGCACTTGCCTTCAGCGGATTCTCCGCCGCCACTGCATTGTTCGGATCAGGGGCCGCATCCGCCGATCTGGCCACCGACTTGGCGCCCCTGATGACGACGAAATGCTCGTTCAGCCAGTTCGATGCGGCCATGCGCGACATGGAACCCGCTGTCGCGGCCAAGTTCGACGCGGACCCGATCCAGAAGGCCGTTCTGCAAACAGCACTCTCGCAGCCGGTATCTCAGCGCCAAGCGGCATTCGAGATGTTCAACAAGAGCTTCGGCCAGATGTCGGCAATGCACGCGAACAACACCACCGCCACCGATGCGAGTGCCGATGCCAACGCCGACGCGCGTGCGGCAATCCGCAAAGTCACGGCCTCCTGCGACCGTTACTGAGGCATAGCGCCGACCGCTGACCCCGGGTCGGATCGACGACCACTTCTGCAGACCGATGCCGCTCGAGCGCGAATATTTCAGACCTTTTGTTCGGATTATTCATTCGGACACACCGCGCGAAAAAAGCTGCTATAGGCCGTCGGTTCAGAAAGATACGTCGACGCGAAATTTCCGACACGCCGGGACAGTTCAGCGTCAACAACGCCACACTTGGCATGATCTCTTCTGCTACACAACACCCAACCGTCCCAACGAAGGAGTAACTCGTGCTGTTGTCTGTTACCGTCCCGCTCGGTCTCGGTGTCGCTGCTGCTGTCGGCCTGATTGTGGCCGCTCTCGGTCTGCTCTGAGAAAAAGCAGCAAATTCTGACGGTGGGGCCGAGGGCTTTCAGAAGGAAGACTCGGTCCTGCTTCGAATTCCGAGATCTGTTTCGAGTCGGAATCAGCATCTCGTACGTTGGACCCACACTCATCTGCCAATGAAGGAGTAACTCATGCTGCTGTCTGTTACCGTCCCGCTCGGTCTCGGTGTCGCTGCTGCTGTCGGCCTGGTCGTGGCCGCTCTGGGCTTGATCTGAGAATCGCAGCCTCTTGCGCACAGTGGAGCCGGCACAAGCCGGTGTCCACTCTGATTCCCGAGTTCGGTCGAGCCGGATCAAGCATCCTCGATTCGACCACTCACACTCACTCGAACCAAGAAGGAGCAAACTCATGCTGCTGTCCGTGACCGTTCCCCTGGGCCTGGGCCTCGCCGGCGTCATCGCACTCGCCGTGTCTGCGCTGGGCCTGCTCTAAACCATCATCTCTGAGCTAAAACTAAATGCGGGGCCGAGCGACTGCAGACGCTCGGCCCCGCATTTGTTGTTCGACATTCTCTGGCCGCATATTCGGGCCTACGCCACTACCTCAGGCGGGGGACATGCGCAGTACCCCAGCCCACGGCCGATTACCGGCGTGCCGCGGATCCGGCTCCAGCACGGAAGCGAGCAGCCGCATCTTGAGCGGCAGACGGCCCGCTCGTCGCGCATGGGTGTACACCGATTCCAGATCCGTTGCCAGCCAGCCGCGCTCTTCCAGATAGGCGATCGGATCGTCGGAGACGAACCGGAACGGGGCGTTCTCGAACATGGTTCCGTACGACCGCTCCATGCCGTTCTGCATCGTCGTATTCATGACGTCGACGATCCACCACTGGATGTTCGCGGCGCGCAGTGCGCTCGCCAGCTCGCTGACCTGCTCGTCCTCCAGGTACTGGATGAGCCCCTCGGTGATGACCAGGGTCTTGGCCGGGTCCACCACCGCGGACTTCAAGAACGAGCGCAGCGTCTCCGCATCCGACAGGTCCACCTGATGCCGTTCCAACCGGCACTTGGGTGTTTCATCGGCCAGCAACTGCGTCTTCTCGGTGACCAATCGGGGCAGATCGGCTTCGATCCAGGTCAGTTCGGCGGGCAGGTCGAGGCGGTACGGGCGCGTGTCGAGCCCTGCCGCGAGATTCAGCACCCGAGTGCAACCATGGGCCAGTGAATCCTGAATCAGGTCATCGATAATTTTGGTCCGGACGACAACACCCAGTCCGCTGCGCACTTTCTTCGGCGCCGCCTGGATGATCTCGTAGCCACTGGCTCCTGCCATGCGATCGGCGAATGGATCACAGATTAGTGCGTCTTTTCGGGAAGATTCGATGGCCCGATATGCAGCTGCCCATCGCGCCGTGTCCGAAACATCGTTGATCAGGGTCTCTGTAGATACCATGCAGGCAGGATATACGGCCGATACCGCCGGTCCACGAGCTGCGCGGCGTGTCCCACCGGGCGAATAGCGGCGGGGTGCAACTTCCCCTCGAAGGACGACTAGTCGCACATTTCGGGCGGGGCGGGGGGCAAAAAGTCGGCGATACTGCCGGGGAAATACCCAACGGGGCCGACGGCTATCGGATGACAGCCCTCGGCCCCGCTGTGAACTTCGTCGAATTCAACTCATTCGAGCGTCGGTACTACGCCAGACCCATCCCGCGGGAAAGGAACGGCCAGGAGTGCTTGAACCCGTCCTGCCAGTAACCCCAGGAATGCGTACCCGAGGCGTAGCGAAAGGTCGCCGGAATTCCGAGCGACTCCAGCCGCTGCTGCATATTGCGCGTACAGAAGTTGGTGACGGCCTCGATCGCGCCGCCGACCGCGATCTGATTGATCAGCGTCTCGACGCCCAGCTGATTGTCGTCTCCATCGATTTGGGTACGGCCACCACCGAGCTGTTCGGCCCGCCCGTCGACCGTGTCATATTTGCCCGGGCTGCCGTCGCCCGACGACAGGTACAGATCGAGCCCGCGCAACTTCTCGGCGTTGATGTAGGCATCGTTTTCCAGCCATTCGGGCGAGCCGGGCGGGCCCCACATGTTCTCCACGTCGCCGCCGCCCATGCCGACCACGGATTTGACAAAAGCCGTGCCGAGTTTGTCGCTGGTCTGCGCGCAGCCACTGTAAGCGGCCACGGCCTTGTAGAGACCGGGCTTCGCCATCGGCATCGTGAGCACGGTGGTGCCCGCGGTGGAGATTCCCGCGATGGCATTGACACCATTGGTGCCCAGCGCCGCGTCGATCAGCGGCGGCAGCTCTTCGGTCAAATAGGTCTTCCACTTGTTGCGACCGAGTGCCGGATCATCCTTGATCCAGTCCGCGTAATAGCTGAACGGTCCGCCCACCGGGATCACCAGGTTGGCATTCTTGTCCGCCATGAACTTCGGAATGTCGGTCTGCGCCTGCCACGAGGCCAGGCCTTCGCCGCCGTCGGCGCCGTTCAGCAGATAGAGCACCGGCCGCGGTCGGGAGGTATCCGCCGGCCGGACGACATCGACCGGAAATGTCTTGTCCATCGCCGCGGAGTGCACCTGCAGCCGGATGCTGTGGTCATCGATTTTTTCGACACCGGTAATACGCGAGCCATCCGGGGATACCGCGCCGGTAGGAATCCCGGCGACGCTCGGATCTGCTGAAGCCGACACCGCGCCGAATCCGGTCATAACACCGACAAGCAGTCCTGCTACTGCGGTACCGGCCACGAAGGCGCACCGGGACCGACGCCTTTCTACGCCTGGGAAAGTCGATTGCATGGGCACCAGCATCGACCATCGCGGTTGCTTATCGAGGCAACGACACACCTTCTTGTCGCACTGACCATGCATAACCGGAACCCTTCTGTTTCTACAGGTTTCGCCGATTCGGCGCGCACCCGGCACCGCGCGTTCGGCCGACATCTCGTTTGCATACACAGGGTTGTCGCAAAGAAACTCGGCGGTGCGCAGCACATCTCGCACCACCGTGTGGAAACGCTAGTTCTGACCCGTCGTAACGGGTTGGATCCGAGCAAGAAAGGCATCGATGGCCGCGTGCATCTCCCGATTGATCTGGAGGTGTCGGCCCGTACCGACCACCATCTTATAGTCCACTCGATTCACGGTGAATCGGGCTGCCAATGCCGCGTGCAGCGGCGAGGGGACCGAGATGTCGGTCGCGTTGATCAGCAACAGGATCGGCGCATCGTAACCACTGGTCGGCACACCGAGGTAGTCGGCGAGCACGCCCTGGAAGTGCTTGTTGGTCAACGGCTTCGACAGCAGCTGACTGATTCCGGCATCGCCGATCCCCTCGACCATCCGGTCCTGGCACAGTCGGCCGACGGTATCGAGCACCTCCCGGCCGCGCGGGGTCAGGTAGCTGTCCATGTTCGCGTCCGGCCGCGCGGCGCGCAGGCCGGCGAGCACGCTGGAGACGAACACGGTGAGGGCCTGGCCGACCTCACTCGGCAGGTCGGGGCCCCACGGTCCGGCCATCGGCAGCAGGCTCTCCGCGTCGGAGGCGGGGTCGATCGCGATCGCGCCACGAAAGTCGAGCTCCGGGGCGTAGGTCCGGTGCAGATGTGCGGTCCCGAGCGCGGCATGCCCGCCCTGCGAACCACCGAGGACCACCCAGGTGCGCGACAGCTCGGCGAAGTGCGACCTGGCCGCCTTGATCAGGCCGATGGTCGCGGTGGCCTCGGTCTTCAGTTCGAGGTACGGATGCGGGCCGGTGTCGAACCGGCCGAGCCCCAGATAGTCCGGCGCGACCACGGCGAATCCTTTGGACAGGAAGCTCGCCACGAATTTGTCCTCGGCGACGCGCAACTCGGGCCAGGGGCCGCGGGCCGGGTCGGACTGCGCGCCGCAGCCCGGGCCGAGGCCGAAGCTGCCGTGCGCGAAGGCGAGAATCGGCCAGCCGCCGGCCGGGGCCGGACCGGGCGGAATGAGTACCGCACCGCTGGCGGGTTTCGGGGTGCCGTCCGAACCGGTCATCCAGTATTCGACGACCGAGCCATTGCTGACGTTGCGCCAGCCCGCGGGTTGGGGCAGCACGGAGATGACCGTTCCCGCGGTCGCCGCGTGCGCGGGTACCGAGACCACCCCGGCGGCGAAACAGGCCGACACAGCGGCAGCCAGGGCCCCGCGTTGCCATGAACCGAACAACCGCATCGGACACCACTTTCCGTTTCGGCGGAGAGAACGTACGCGATGGTGCAGATCGAGATCTTGGTCCGAGTGAAACGGTAGTACGCGGCAGAAGTCCCCGACGCTCGCCGCCCGGCGTGTCGAGCAAGGGGATCGCAACCTCGGGCAAACTTCAGGATTGCCGCTACTTCAAATTTTGCTATGACGAGCGACCACATTAATTCCATTCGGCACGGCACAAAGATGGCCGCGCAAGGATGACCGCGCGTGCGTCCGAGGACGGATCAGACCGCGCGGAAATCGTCGGATGAATTAGCCCTACTCGGGGTTTGCGGAAACAAGTTCCAATAAACGCATGAGCTCGGCATAGCGCCGCGCACCCATTCGCGTCCGCAGTTCTTGCTCGGCCCGCGACTCCTCGGCCCGCACCGACGCGACCAGCTCCGCACCGAGCCGGCTCAGCCCGATCAGGATCCGCCTGCGGTCGTCCTGGGCCGCCAGCCGGAAGATCAGACCGCGCTCGGCCAGGTAGTCCGCATGCCGGGTCGCCGAGGACGGCGCCAGCTGTGACCTGGCCGCAAGCTCGCTCATCGTGATGCCGGTCTCGCTGGAGAGATTTGACAGCATCGACCACTGATCGGCCGTGAGCTGCCTGGCACACAGTGCGGCATCCAAGTGACGCAGCCAACCGCGTTCTGCGGCACGCAGCGCACCATGCAGCGTCGAATATCCGCTTACAATGGTCGTCATTGTTATTTCCTGCCTGCCATGAATTTCGCTCGAACGAGAAGAAGAGTACCGAATGTCAGCGTTCGGCGAGAGCCCAGAGGGCACTATCGAGATCCTGAACATAGTCCCCATGCAGGGACCGGGCGGGATCGTGGCACCCTCCTGCGATGCGGCGATTTCCCTTGCCGTCGACGAAATCAACCGGGGCACAGGAATTCTCGGCCGAGAAATTCGTACTACGAATATCGATGGCGGGCGGGCGCCGCACGAGGTGGCCAGCGAAGTTTCCGCACTGCTGGCGACCGGCATGGTGGACGCGATCACCGGCTGGCACACCTCCGCGGTGCGCCGGGTGGTGGCCCGCGCGACCGCCAGCCGGGTGCCCTATTTATTCGCCACCGGGCACGAGGGACTGCCGGACGAGCTACCCGGGGTGTTGATGCTCGGCGAGCACCCGGCCGGGCAGACGCTGCCCGCGCTGCAGTGGCTCGAGCGCGAGCACGGCGTGCGCCGCTGGGCCATCATCGGCAACGACTACATCTGGCCGCGTGAGTCGGCCAAGGCGATCCGCAACAGCCTGACCGACCCCGGCGCCATCGTGCTGGAGCGCTTCGTGCCGCTCGGTGCGCCCGACTTCGGCGACTTCCTGGGCCACCCGGCGCTGGACCGGGCCGACGGCGTGGTGATCCTGATGGTGGGCGCGGACGTGTCCCGATTCAACCGGCAGTTCGCCTCGACCGGACGCGCGGCGACCCAGCTGCGGATCAGCCCCGCCGCGGACGAGAACGTGTTGCTGGCCGGCGGCCCTGGCGCCAACCAGAACTTCTATGCCGCGTCCAGTTTCTTCATCGACGAGCGCACCGCGGACGGGCGGGAGCGGGTCGGCCGCTACCGCAAATTGCACGGCGAGTTCGCGCCGGCGCTCACCAGTTTCAGCAACATGACCTACGAGGCCATCCACACCCTGGCCGGGCTCGCGCATGCGGTGGGCTCGCTGCGGGTGCCCGACGTGCTCGGCGCCATCGATCACGGCGTGCTGCTGGAAACCCCCGGCGGGCTGCGCGCTTTCCAGGGCAACCAAGCCATCCAGCACGGCTATATCGCCCGTGCGAACGGGGTCGAGTTCGACATCGTCGCCAGAATCACCTGAGCCGCATAACTTTCGAGCCCCACACACTCGCGGACTGCATGGGGCTCGAAAAGTATGCGGCTCTGGGTGTTACGCGGAGACCAGGGTGTCCAGCACCGAGAGGAACAGGCCGAGGCCGTCGTCGCTCGGGCCGGTCAGTGCTTCGGTCGCGTGTTCCGGGTGCGGCATCAGGCCGACGATGCGTCCGTCGGCCGAGGCGATGCCCGCGATGCCGCGCTGCGAACCGTTCGGGTTGTCGCCCGCGTAGCGGAAGACCACCCGGCCCTCGCCCTCCAGCTCGTCGAGCACGGCGGGCGCGGCCTGGAAACGCCCCTCACCGGACTTCAGCGGGATCAGGATCTGCGCGCCGGCCTCGTAGCGCGAAGTCCACACGGTGGACGCGGACTCCACCCGCAGCCACTCGTCGCGGCAGATGAAGTGCAGCCCCTCGTTCCGGGTGAGCGCGCCGGGCAGCAGGCCCGCTTCGCACAGCACCTGGAAGCCGTTGCAGATGCCGAGCACCGGCAGGCCGGCCTTGGCGGCGCGCACGACCTCGCCCATCACCGGCGCGAACCGGGCGATGGCGCCCGCGCGCAGGTAGTCACCGTAGGAGAAACCGCCGGGCACGACCACCGCGTCGACCTGCTTCAGGTCGGCGTCGGCATGCCACAGGCTGACCGCCTCGGCGCCCGCCAGGCGCACCGCCCGGGCCGCGTCGACATCATCGAGCGTGCCCGGAAAAGTGATGACTCCGATGCGCGCAGTCATGACAGGCGAGTGACCTTCCACTCCTCGATCACGGTGTTGCACAGCAGCGACTCCGCGATCTGCTCGAGCTCGGCGTCACCGACACTGTCGTCGACGTCGAGTTCGAATCGCTTGCCCTGCCGTACATCCGAGATGCCCTCGAATCCCAGGCGCGGGAGCGCACCGACGATGGCCTGTCCCTGGGGGTCCAGGATCTCGGCCTTCGGCATCACCTCGACCACGACTCGTGCCACGCGTTGCTCCTCATGTGGTGGTGGGGGGTTACCTGAGCAGCGTAGTTGTGCTGGTCGACCGCGGCATCCTCGGGGTGGGCCAAATTCGCCGGGTGCCGCGGCAGCAGTCCGGCAATAGCATGGCGGGATGCGCATAGCTCACTTCGGCCACTCCTGCCTGCTCGTCGAGCTACACGGCAAGAAGGTGCTGTTCGATCCCGGCACCTTCTCGCACGGTTTCGAAGGGCTCACCGGTCTGGACGCCATCGCGATCACCCACCAGCACCCCGACCACATCGATCCGAACCGGATCGAGGCCCTGGTCGACGCCAATCCCGGCGCCCGGCTGCTGGCCGATCCGCAGACCGCGCAGCAGCGCGGCGAGCGGTGGGAGGCGGTGCACGCGGGCAACGTGCTCACCCTCGGCGACCTGCGGATCACCGGCGGTGGCGGCAGGCACGCGGTGATCCACCCGGAGATCCCGGTCGTCGACAACACCGTGTTCCAGCTGGGCAGCCCGGACGATCCGGCACAGCTGGTGCACCCCGGCGACTCGCTGTGGGTGCCGCCGGTCCCGGTCGGCGTGCTCGCGGTCCCGGCGGCCGCGCCGTGGATGAAACTCAGCGAAGCGGTGGACTACCTGCGCGCGGTCGCGCCGCGCACCGCGCTGCCCATCCACTACGGCATCATCGCGCCGGAGGCACAGGGCATCTACTTCGGCAGGCTGTCCGAGATGGGTCCCGCCGGAACGGAATTCACCGTGGTGGAGCCGGAAGACCAGCGCGAGTTCTAGCACTTCCGGTGCGCCACCTGTCCTCTCGGCCGCCGCCGGGACGACAGGTGGCCGCCGTTGCTAGCCGGCTCGGTCGGCGTAGTTCAGCAGGAACAGCGCCTCGGCCAGTGCCATGTGCTCGATCTCCGAGGGGTCCACGCTCTCGTTGGGGGCGTGGATCAGGCACTTCGGTTCCTCGACCCCGAGCAGCATGATCTCGGCCTCGGGGTAGGTGTCGGCGAAGACGTTGCACAGCGGAATCGAGCCACCCTGCCCCTGCGTGGTGGCGGCGCGGCCGTACGAGGCGGCCAGCGCCGCCTCCATCGCCTCGCGGGCCGGACCGCCGTTCCCGGACCGGAACGGTGCGCCGATGCCGTCCAGCTCGATGGTGAGTTCGGCGTTCCACGGTGTGTTCGCCTCGAGGTGCGCGAAGAGTGCCTTGCGCGCCTCCTCCGGATCCGTGCCCGGTGGGATGCGCAGACTGAGCCGGGCGCGCGCCGAGGGCTGGATGGCGGCGGTGGAACCGACCACTGGCGGGACATCGATGCCGAGCACCGTCAAAGCCGGTCGCGCCCAGAGCATGTCGGAGACGGAGCCGTCACCGATCAGCTCCACGCCGCGCAGCACACCGGCGTCGGTGCGGAACTGGTCCTCCCCGTATTGCACGCCGGACCAGCGCTGATCGTGCTGCAGTCCGGCGACCGTGGTGTTGCCGTGCGCGTCGCGCAGCGAGGCGAGCAGGTGGATCAGCGCGGCGAGCGCGTCCGGGGCGGCGCCGCCGAACATGCCGGAATGCAAAGGGCCCGCCATGGTTCGCACGGTGACGATCACGCTCACGCCGCCGCGCAACGTTTCGGTCAGCGTCGGCACCCCTGCGGCGAAGTTGCCGCAGTCGCCGATCAGAATCGTGTCCGCACGCAACAGATCCGGGTTGGCCTCGACGAACCGCTCCAGCCCGCCGGTGCCCTGCTCCTCGGAGCCCTCGGCGACCATCATGACGCCGAGCGGCAGGTCGGGTCCCAGCGCGCGCAGCGCCGTGAGGTGCATGACGATGTTGCCCTTGCAGTCCGCGGCGCCGCGGCCGTACCAGCGGCCGTTCTTCTCGGTCAGCTCCCAGACCGGCGTACGCCACGCCGCGGGGTCCAGCGGCGGTTGCACGTCGTAGTGGCAGTACAGCAGCACCGTCGGCGCGCCGGGCGGCCCGGGACGCGCGGCGATGACGGCCTTGCTGCCGTCCGGTGTCTCGTGCAACCCCACCCTGGTCAGCCCCGCCGCGGCGAACGCGTCGGCCACCCACTGCGCGGCCCGCTCACACTCCTCCGGCGGAAACTGGCGCGGATCCGCCACCGACTTGAACGAAACAAGTTGCGTCAGATCGGTTTTCGCCTGCGGCATGAGCGCGGCCACCTTGCTGCGCAGCTCGGCGGTGCGGGAATCGTCGGTCATGGCCAGCGCCTCACTTCTTCGTGTCGTCGCGCTTTTGTCGCGCACCCGGATACGGAAACGGTCCGGCAGTAGCGCCGCTTGCGCACTGTGGCACGAACCGCTCAGCTCGAAGGTTGAAGGTAGTCGACCGAGCAGTCCGTGTCGCCCGACTTACCGGCGCCGACAGCGGCCGCCGGGCCGTCCATGTGTGAGGGTGGTGAGCGACTGCAGTTCGGTACCAGCCCGCCGACCCTCCGGAGGCCCTCCGATGCCCGACCGCGCAGACTCCGACGACCTGTTCGCCCTACCCGGCATGAGCCGGGTCGCCCCCAAGGCCGGCTTTCCGCAGCACGAGCTGTTCGCCGAGGTCGCCTACGAAATCGTGCACGACGAACTCATGCTCGACGGCGTCTCCCGGATGAACCTGGCGACCTTCTGCAGCACCTGGGTGGACGACCAGGCGCGCAGGCTGATGGCCGAGTCGCTGGACAAGAACATCGTCGACAAGGACGAATACCCGCAGACCGCGGAGCTCGAGCGCCGCTGCGTCCGGATGATCGCCGACCTGTGGCACTGTCCCGACCCGGCCGGCACGCACGGCACCTCGACCACCGGGTCCAGCGAGGCCGCGATGCTCGGCGGGCTCGCGGCGAAGTTCCGCTGGCGGCAGCGCGGCGGCACCGGCACACCCAATTTCGTGTGCGGGCCGGTGCAGGTCTGCTGGGAGAAGTTCGCGCGGTATTTCGATGTCGAGATCCGCCGAATTCCGCTGCGCGGAGACCGTTTGACCATGCATCCGGACGACGTGGCCGCCTACTGCGACGAGCGAACCATCATGGTGGTGCCGACCTTCGGGCAGACCTTCACCGGACTGTTCGAGGACGTCGCCGGGATCAGCCGCACGCTGGACCGGCTGCAAGAGGTGAGCGGTTTGGACATCCCGATCCACGTGGACGCGGCCAGCGGCGGCTTCCTCGCGCCGTTCACCGCGCCGGACCTGGTGTGGGACTTCCGGCTGCCGCGGGTGAAATCGATCAACGCCTCCGGTCACAAGACCGGGCTCGCGCCGCTCGGTGTCGGCTGGGCGATCTGGCGTGAGGCCGCCGATCTGCCCGCTGAGCTGATCTTCGACGTGGACTATCTCGGCGGCAGTGTCGGTACGTTCAATCTCAATTTCTCCCGGCCCGGCGGGCAGGCGATCGCGCAGTACTACGAGTTCATCCGGCTCGGCCGGACCGGATACACCCGCGTGCAGTCGGCCATCTACCGCGCCGCCCGGCACCTGGCCGCGGGCCTGCGCGACCTCGGGGTGTTCGAGATGATCCACGACGGCGATCCACACCGGGGCATTACCGCCGTGGCGTGGCGGTCCAGCGGTGATGCCGGGTTCAACCTGTATGACCTGTCGGATCGGTTGCGCAGCAGGGGCTGGCTGATCGCCGCCTATCCGCTGCCCGCAGACCGAGAGCACGAGACGATCATGCGGGCGGTGATCCGGCATGGCTTCACCGTCGACATGGCTGATCTGCTGGTGGCCGACTTCGACCGATGCCTGAAACAGCTGGCGCGGCATCCGTTTTCGACCTCGCTCACCCAGCAGGAAGCGGGTGGTTTCACGCACAGCGCGACGGCGGTGGTGCCCGACGAGCAGATCGAGCCTGCCTGATCGTGCCTGTGTATGGGCGGGAGCGCCGCCGCCCGCTTTACGCCATTCGCGAGCGGCGGCGCCGATCGGCCGCGCTCATGGCGCCGATCGCTACGCCGCGGTGCCCGACCACACCACGCCGCAACATCTTTCAGGCCGCACGGGCGATGGCGGGCGGCTCCCAGCGGTAGACCGCACCGGCGGCGCCGTGGAACAGCGCGAGGTCGACGGCGTCGAGCATGGCCTGGCGCGGCCCGGACCGCTCCAGCTGGGCGGCCGAAACCGCAAGGCGCAGTAGGCCGCCGCGGCGCGCGATCCGCGCGGCGCCCATCACCATGGCCCGGCACCACCACGGTTCGGCGCGGAAACCCTCGCCGATGCCGTACACCCGAACCTTCTGCGCCACATTGTGTTCCAGGTCCAGGATCGAGGTGAGCCCGAGCGCGACCCGGAAGCCGACCTCGGGCAGGGCCTCGATGGCGCCCGCGGAGGCATCCCAGCGCGGCGCGGCAAAGAGGCGGGTGCGCAGTTCCACCCGCTCCATCACCCGATCCGCGGCGGTGAGCCGCAGCCGCGCCTCGTGCCGGGGCAGCGTGGCGAACTCGGCGCGGCGGCGCTTGGTCGCCGCCTGGTCGTAGCCGTGCAGCACGATCGCGTCGCCGCGCGCCCGGCGTCCGCGCAGCCACGCCTGCGTCGCAGGGTCCTCGACCAGCTTGTATTTGCCCTTCAACCGGGGTGCCACGAATAGCGACAGTGGCACCCCCCGCTGATCCATCTCGGCGGCGAACTCGATCGCCGCATCCCGAGTGGTGTCCCTGATTCCGGAAATCGAGACGATCAGCTCAGCGTTCATGAACCTACGGTGCCAGGGGCAGATGTACTGAACATGCAGGCCGGATGACCGCGCGACGAACTCCCTGACACACGTTCTCTTCGGTTCGGCCTACGCGCCGGCCAAACCGACCCGGTCCAGCACCCAGGCGTACTCGAAGGCGACTTCCTTCCACTTCTCGTAGCGCCCGCTCACCCCGCCGTGACCCGCACTCATCTCGGTCTTGAGCAGCAGCGGTGCGTCGCCGGTCTTGGTGGCGCGCAGCTTCGCGACCCACTTGGCCGGTTCGACGTAGAGCACACGGGTGTCGTTGAGGCTGGTGATGGCAAGGATGGCGGGGTAGTCCTTGGCCTCGACGTTCTCGTACGGGGCGTAGGACTTCATGTAGTCGTAGACGTCCTTGTCCGCCAACGGGTTACCCCACTCGTCCCATTCGATGACGGTCAGCGGCAGCGACGGGTCGAGGATGGAGGTGAGCGGGTCGACGAACGGGACATTCGCCAGGATGCCGGTGAACAGCTCCGGCGCCAGATTCGCCACCGCGCCCATCAGCAGCCCGCCCGCGCTACCACCGTCGGCGATCATCCGGTCCGCCGCGGTGACGCCGGTGTCGATCAAATGCCGTGCGCACGCGACGAAGTCGGTGAAGGTGTTCTTCTTGGTGAGGGTCTTGCCGTGCTCGTACCAGAGCCGTCCCATCTCACCGCCGCCGCGCACGTGCGCGACCGCGAACACCATGCCGCGATCCAGCAGCGACAGTCGCGAGACGGAGAAGGACGGATCCATGCTCGCCTCGTAGGAGCCGTATCCGTAGAGCAGCAAGGGCTTCGGTGCATCCACCGGCAGGCCCTTCTTCCACACCAGCGAGATCGGCACCCGGGTGCCGTCCTCGGCGACCGCCCAATCCCGGTGCTGCTCATAGTCGTTCGCGTCGTACCCGCCCAGCACCGGCTGCTCCTTGCGCAGCAGCAGATCGCCGGTGGCCGGGACGTAGTCGAACACCTGCACCGGCGTGATGAACGAGGTCAGCCCGATGCGCAGGGTCGGCTGCGCCCACTCCGGGTTCGCACCCGCGCCCACCGCGAACAGTTCCAGGTCGAACTCGAGCTCACGCCGCTCGCCGTACCCGCTCTCGGTCAGCGGCCAGACCGCGACCCGGGTCAGCGCCTCGCGCCGGTAGCTCAGCACCAGGTGATCGGCGTAGGCGTCGATATCCTCCAGCCGCACGTCGTCGCGGTGCTCGATCAGCAGCCGCAGGTTCGCCGGGTCGGCGACCGGGGCGTCGGCGAGCACGAAGTTCTCCGCCTTCACCCCGTCGACCACGTCGTTGTGCAGGATCAGGAAGCGGTCCTCGCCGCCGACCACCGCGTGCTCGGCGGAGTACTCGACGCCCTCACGGCGCGGCAGGATGACGCGGAATTCGCCCTCGGGATCATCGGATTCGAGCACCCAGCCCTCGGTGGTGATCTTGGAGCCGACCCAGATCATCAGGTACTTCTCCGAGCGGGTAGAGGTGATGCTCACCCAGTAGCGCTCGTCGGGCTCGTGGAACACCTTCACGTCGGCGGCGGTCGGGCTGCCGAGGCGGTGCCGCCACACGGTGTCGGGACGCCAGGACTCGTCGACGGTTTGGTAGAAGACGTGCGTGCCGTCCAGCGACCAGGTCGCGCCCGGCGCCGTCTCGGCGATCGCGTCGGGCAGCATCTCGCCGGTGCGCAGGTCCTTGAAGCGCAGCACGTAGCGCTCGTCGCCGACGGTGTCCACCGAGTAGGCCAGCAGGTTGCCGTCGTGACTGAGCGAGAACGCGCCGAGTGCGAAGAAGTCGTGGCCCTCGGCGACCACGTTGCTGTCCAGCAGCACCTCTTCGCCGGGCACCTCGGTGCCCGCCTCGAGCTGCGGCGGCGTCCAGGCATCGATGCCCTCGGCGTCGGCCGCGATCGGGCACCGGCAGTGCACGCCGTACTGCTTGCCCTCGAAGCTGCGCGAGTAGTACCAGTAGTCGCCCATCCTGGTCGGCACGGACAGGTCCGTCTCCTGGGTGCGCCCCTTGATCTCGTCGAAGATCGAGTCACGCAGCTGCGCCAGGTGCGCCGTCTGCGCCTCGGTGTAAGCGTTCTCCGCCTCGAGGTGCGCGATGACCTCCGGGTTCTCCTTGTCCCGCAGCCACTCGTACTCGTCGATGAACACATCGCCGTGATGCACGCGTTCGGTGGGCACCGTCTTGGCGATCGGCGGCGCCGCCCCGTCGAGGTCTGAGATCGTTCCGGTACCGCTGTCGAGAGCCATGCGCTCCACCGTAGCGGCGCGACCCCCGCCCGTCCCGGCAGGACCCGGCAACACCGCTGCTCGAGCCGGTCGCCGCGCGGTCAGGCTTCGAGCAGCTTCACCTTGCGGTTCGCACGGTCGGCGAGCAGGGCTCCGCCCGCGGCGAGGACGACGAGCACGGCGAGTTGGCCGCCCCAGCCGCCGGGGACCCAGTCGAGCAGGCCCCACACCTGGGATTTGCTGTGGTCGATCAGGAGGCGTATCACGGCTTGGGCGGACGCGACCATCACCACGATGCCGACGATCTGCAGTCCGACCCATGCGTTCTTGCCCATCATGTTCTCCGTTTTCTCGGTTGGCTGGCAGTGCGCGTCTCATGGTGGTGGCGGCGTCGGTCATCGCACATCGGCCGACGGTCGACGGGTGATTCATCCTTTGGTCGATCCGAATTCGCCCTGCAGGGCGATGCGCGGGTGTTCGGCCGCCACCTACAGTCACGGCATGTCCACCACGCCTCCGTCGTCGGCGCCGCCGCTGCGGTTCTGGTCGCATGCCTGGCGGACGGCGGCGGTCGTGGTCATCGGCTTGGTGGCGTGGTCCGGGACCAGGACGGAGACGGCGCCGCTCGAGGGGGCGCTGCTCACCTGGTTCCAGATCGGCGATCCGCTGCTCGGCGTGGTGTGTCTGCTGCTCACCTTTTTGCGGCGCAGATACCCGGTCGCCATCGCGGCGATCGTGCTGGTGCTGTCGACCGCGTCGGTGAGTTCCAATGGCGCGGCGGCACTGGTGCTGTGTTCACTGGCCACCCGGCGGCGCTACCCCGAGACGATCGCGCTGTCCATTGTCTGCATCGGCACCGGCTTGCTCACCAACAGCCTGATCTACCCGAAAAAGCCTGACGTGCAGCCGGATTGGTATGGACCGTCGGTGCTCACGGCTGGGGTCGCGGCCATTGTCGCGGTCGGCTTCGCGGTCGGTGCGCGGCGAGATCTGGTGTGGTCGTTGCGCTCTCGTGCGGAGACCGCCGAACGCGAACAGCACGCACGGGCCGCCGAGGCGCGGCTGCTCGAACGCCACCGCATCGCCCGCGAGATGCACGACGTGCTGGCACACCGGATTTCGGTGGTGGCGATGCACGCCGGCGCACTCGGCTTCCGCACCGACCTGACCAAGGAGCAGACGACCGCTACCGCGAAAACCATTGCCGAGAACGCCCATCTCGCGTTGCAGGAGTTGCGTGAAGTGCTAGGCGTGCTGCGCACCAGCGACGACGCGCTCACCGGCACCCCGGAACCGCCGCAGCCGACGCTCGCCGATCTCACCCGCCTGGTCGACGAGGCACGCGCGGCGGGCATGGACGTGTCGATCATCGACACCACCACCGCCGACCTCCCGGCGACCAGTGCGCGCACCGCGTACCGCATCGCCCAGGAGGGACTGACCAACGCGCGCAAGCACTCTCCCGGTGCGCCGGTCCGGGTGCGCATCGACGGCGGGCCCGGCCAGGACTTGACCGTCGATGTCGGCAACTCCGCGCCGCTGCATCCTGGTTTCGCGCTACCGTCGTCCGGCTACGGCCTGCTCGGGCTCGCCGAGCGGGCCGAATTGGTCGGCGGCACATTGGATTACGGTCATGATGCGGCCGGCGGCTTTCATCTCCGGGCGGTGCTGCCGTGGCCTGCGGCTGTCGCGACGAGCGACCGGTGAGTGCGCGCATCCGGGTGATCATCGTCGATGACGAGCCGCTGGCTCGCTCGGCGCTGACCCTGATCCTCGGCGGCGATCCGGAGCTGGAACTGGTCGGTGAGGCCGCCGACGGCGCACAGGCGGTCGCGCTGGTCCGCGCGCAGTCACCCGACCTCGTGCTGATGGATATCCGGATGCCGGTGCGGGACGGGCTCGACGCCACCCGCGAACTGCTGCGCCTGGCCGACCCGCCGCGGGTGGTCGTGCTGACCACCTTCGACGCCGACGACATGGTGTTGCGGGCGTTGCGGATCGGGGCGCACGGGTTCCTACTGAAGGACACACCGCCCGCGGAGATCGTCGCCGCGGTAAAACAGGTCGCGGCGGGGCGGCCGATGCTGTCGCCGAGCGTTACCGCGCAACTGATCTCGGTCGCCACCGCTGGGCCGAGCGCCGAGGAGACGGCGCGCAGGCAGGCCCGCGACGCGCTCAGTGCGCTGACCGAGCGGGAACGCGATGTTGCCGAGGCTATCGGTCGTGGTCTGTCGAACTCCGATATCGCCAAGGAGCTGCGGTTGAGCGTGGCGACGGTGAAGTCCTACACCAGCAGACTGCTCGCCAAGCTCGGTGCCGAGAACCGGGTGCAGATCGCGATTGTCGTGCTCAATGCGGGCAGGTCCTAGGGCCTGCCGCAAAGTCCGGCCGGATGCCTCGGGGCTGGATCGCCGCCTGGCTAGGGCGTCACGCTCCGATCGCCGGTGCGATGGTGGGCCAGGACGCGTGCAGTGTGTCCTGCCAGTAGGACCACGAGTGAGTTCCGGTGGCGCTGTAGTCGATTCGGGCGGGGATACCGAGACTGCGCAGCCGCTGCTCGAACGCGACCACGCAGGTGTTGATGCCGACCTCGACGGGGCCGCCGAGGAAAATGTTCTCTGCCAGTTGAGGTTTGATCTCCAGCTCGTGCTGGCCGGGGATACCGGTGCCGCTGGACAGGTAGATCGTCTTGCCGCGCAAGCGTTCTGCCAGCAGCGCCGGATCGTGTTCGGCCCAAGCCGGGCTGCCGGGAGCGCCCCACATATTGAGCGGGTTGCCGCCGCGGTTCGCGATCGAGAACATCACCCCGCCCGTGGCCAGACCGGTGTCGGGGCAGGCGCTGTAACCCGCGACGGCGCGATACAGCCACGGCTTGCGGGCGGCCAGGATGAAGGCCGCGTTGCCGCCCATCGACAGTCCACCGATCGCGTTCACGCCGTTGCCGTTGAACCAGCCGTCGATCAGCGGCGGCAGTTCCTCGGTCAGGAACGTCTCCCACTGGTAGCGGCCGAATTGGGGATCGTCGGCGGCCCAGTCGGTGTAGTAGCTGGCCTGGCCGCCGACCGGGAGGACCACGTTGACGTTCGAGCCTGCGAAGAAGCGCTCCGCGTCGGTGGCGTTGGTCCAGGTGCTCTGGGTGCGGCCCGGATCGAGGCCGTCGAGCAGGTAGTAGGCGGGGCGTGGGCCGCCGCCCGCCGGGTGCAGTACCTGCACCTGCACCGTGCGACCCATCGCGGGCGAGTCGATGAACACCGCGGCGCGCGTCGGGCTCAGGTTGTCGACCCGCTCGATCTGCGCGGCCGAGGCCGTAGCAGGCCCGATGGCGGCTGGGCCGAGTAACGCTAGAGCCAAGGTCAGCACTGCCACAGCAACTGGTGTTCGACGCATGCTCACACCTCCATCACCGCATCCCAACGGCTTTTAAAGGTAACTCACCGCGGGTTATCGGGGAAGGGATGACGCGAGCTGGCGTTCATACAGCAATCATCCGGTCGGGCGTCGACTCAGGGCGCTCCGGGCGAACTGTTCAGCGCACCGCGAATCGACCCGGCCAGATAATCAAGATCGGCCCGCCGCGGACTGGTCGGCCGCCCGCGCAACCCGAACCCGTCCCCCGGCGTCCGCGGGATCACATGCAGATGCACATGAAACACCTCCTGCCCCGCCGTCACCCCGTCCGCCAGAAAGAAATTCACCCCATCACACCCCACCTCNCGGGAATCAAGACAGCACAAAGGATGTACCTGTCCCGACGAATCGATTCGTCCACGAACGCGTGAATGGCCACCGAGGGACGATACCGGTCGGCTATGACACCTGCTAGCGAATTCGCGGCGAAATCACCGCTCCCGCTAGAGGATTGGAGAAGGGGTGTAGTTGGCGGCGGCGGGGTGCTGGTCGACCAGTTTCTGGACGGCGGCGATGACGTCGGAGACCTGGGCTTCGGCGGCGCCGATGAAGGCGGACTTGTCGGCCAGGGCGGCGTCGAGGGCGGGGCGGTCGAGGGGGAGCCGGGGGTCGGCGGCGAGGCGGTCGAGCAGGTCGGGTTCGCGGCCCTGTTCGCGCATGGCGAGGGCCACGGCCACCGCGTGTTCCTTGATGACCTCGTGGGCGGTTTCGCGGCCGACGCCGGCGCGCACAGCGGCCATCAGGATGCGGGTGGTCGCGAGGAAGGGCAGGTAGCGGTCCAGTTCGCGGGCGATGACGGCGGGGTAGGCGCCGAATTCGGCCAGCACGGTGAGGAAGGTTTCCATCATGCCGTCGATGGCGAAGAAGGCGTCCGGCAGCGCGACGCGACGCACCACCGAGCAGAAGACGTCACCCTCGTTCCACTGCGCGCCGGCCAGTTCGGCGGCCATCGACGCGTATCCGCGCAGCACCACCTGGAGCCCGTTGACGCGCTCACACGAGCGGGTATTCATCTTGTGCGGCATCGCCGAACTGCCCACCTGGCCGGGCTGGAAGCCCTCGGTGACCAGCTCGTGCCCGGCCATCAGCCGGATGGTGTGCGCGAACGATGAGGGACCGGCACCGACCTGGACCAACGCGGACAGCACGTCGTGGTCGAGCGAGCGCGGATACACCTGGCCGACGCTGGTGAGCACGGTCGCGAACCCCAGGTGCCGGGCGACCTGCTGCTCGAGCTGCGACAGCTTGGCCGGATCGCCACCGAGCAGATCGAGCATGTCCTGAGCCGTGCCCATCGGACCTTTGATGCCGCGCAGCGGATACCGGTCGAACAGCTCACGCACCCGGCTGAGCGCGATCAGCAACTCGTCGGCGGCGGAGGCGAACCGCTTGCCGAGCGTCGTGGCCTGCGC
This sequence comes from Nocardia suismassiliense, assembly GCF_900269665.1. Lineage (GTDB taxonomy): Bacteria > Actinomycetota > Actinomycetes > Mycobacteriales > Mycobacteriaceae > Nocardia > Nocardia suismassiliense. Next base: position 1,048,162 of record NZ_LT985361.1, on the reverse strand, counting down.
CGCGACATTGTGCGAGCGACCCGCCATCACCAGCGTCTGATACTCGGCGGCCCGCTCGGTGAGCCGGGCCGCGATCGCGATGCCGTGCGCGTGCACATGCTCGAGCGAGAGCCGGATCTGCAGCTGCTCCACGTTTTCGGTGAGGTCGCGGCTGGTCATGCCCTTGTGCACATGTTCGTGCCCGGCCAGCGCGTTGAACTCCTCGATGCGCGCCTTCACGTCGTGCCGGGTGACCCGCTCGCGCTCGGCGATCGAAGCCAGATCGACCTGGTCGATCACCCGCTCGTAGTCGGCGAGCACACCCGGGGGCAGGTCGATGCCGAGTTCCGACTGGGCCCGCAGCACCTCCAGCCAGAGTCGCCGCTCGAGCACGATTTTGTGCTCGGGCGACCACAGCTGAACCAGTTCAGGACTGGCATACCGAGTGGCAAGGACGTTCGGGACGAGGCTCACGTCTTGTCAGTCTAGTGCGCGGAAACGGTCCGCTTGCTGGGGCGTCGGCGGTGCGACGATGTCGATCACCTCGAGCAGCGCCCCACGGGCCATTCGGCGCGGTTCGGGCTCCAATTCGGTGAGCGCCGCGACCACCGCGCCGTCGACCACCGCGACCAGTCTGCGCAGTTGCTCGGGCCGCACCAACCGGTCGGAGCGGCGCAGCACATCGGCGAGCAACTCGTCGAGCTGCGCGCGGAGCCGTAACTGCACCTCCCGTAACTCGGGGTGCCGCGCGGACGCCACCGACCGCTCGTACCGTGCGATCAACTGCCCGCGCGCGCCCTCGTCGTGCCACTGCCCGTCGACCCCGACCAGCAGGTCGAGGACCAGATCGACGGTCGCCTCGGCGCCGCGGCGGCGGTGACTCACCTCGCCGACCCGGCGGCGCATCGCGTCGAGTTCCACGTTGCCGCTGAACTCGACCGCCCGCGCGATCAAATCTTCCAGTGATTCGAAGTAGTAGGTGGTCGACGCGAGCGGAAGGTCGGCGCGGGTTGCGACCGAACGGTGTCGCACCGCCTCGAACCCACCTTCGAGCAACAACTCGGCGGCAGCAGCTACCAGAGCCTGGCGACGCCGTTCGCCTTTCGGGGTCGTCGCGGTGATCACCGTGCCATCGTGCCAGTCGTCATCAGTTCTTCCAGGGGAAATCAGCGAGGAAAAGCAACCATCGATGTTCTACCGTATCCGCGCCGCTACGGTGCCGAACTGCGGAAAGTTGTTGCCTTACACGACTATCTGTTACCGAGATAGTGCCCTAGACGAACCACCGCTTCCTCGATGTCGGCGGTGGCGCCCGCGAAGGAGAAGCGAACTGTGCGATTTCCGTGCATGGTGTCGAAGTCGATACCCGGCGCGAGCGCGACACCGGTGTGGTCGAGCACGTCGGCACACCACGCGCGCGCATCGCTGGTGAGGTGGCCGATATCGGCGTAGGCGTAGAACGCGCCGTCCGCCGGAGCCAGGTCGGTGATGCCGATTTTCGGCAGACCCTCCAGCAGGATCCGCCGGTTGATCGCGTAGCGGCGCACGTGGCCGTCGAGCTCTTCCTTGGCCTCGGCGCCGAACGCGTGCAGCGCCGCGTACTGCGAGATCGCGGGCGGGCACACGGTGAGGTTCGAGGCCAGCCGCTGCAAGGCGGGGCGTAAGCCGCTCGGCGCGAGCATCCAGCCGAGCCGCCAGCCGGTCATCGAGAAGTACTTGGACACCGAGCCGATGACGACCGACTCCCGCGAGGTTTCCCAAGCCGACGAGGTTCCGGTGTCGCCGCTGTCGTAGGTGATGCCGTGGTAGATCTCGTCGGAGATGAGCAGCGTGCCGTGCGCCTCGCACCAGCGCGCCAGCGCGGCCAGTTCGACGGGCGCGATCATGGTGCCGGTCGGATTGGCCGGGCTCGCGACCACCAGCCCCGCCGGTGGTTCGGGCAGCGCCTCCAGCATGGCGACGGTCGGCTGGAACCTGGTTTCCGCACCGCAATCCAGTTCCACCACGCGGCAGCCGAGCGCCGTGAGCGTATTGCGGTAGGCGGGATAGCCGGGACGAGCCACCACCACGGTGTCCCCCGGGTCGAAAGCGGCCAGGAAGATCAGCGAGAACGCGCCGGACGAACCGGTCGTTATCACCACGTCGTCCGGGTCGACGGCGTAGCCGTAGGTGACGGTGTGATGCGCGGCGATCACCTCACGCAACGGCAGGATGCCGAAAGTCTCGGTGTAGCCGAGCAATTCGGCCTCGATCGCGGATTTCGTCGCGCGCAGCACCGGCGCGGGCGCTGGGGTCGACGGCTGCCCGGCGGCCAGCATGAGCACATCGCCGTGGGTTCGAGCCCGTTGCGCAGCAGCTTTCCAGACATCCATCACGTAGAAAGGTGGAATGGTCGACCGGCGAGATTCTCTGCACACCCGTCAGACGGTAGCCGGTGCGCAGCGCCTGTCGTGCGCTCCCCTGCTACCGGGGTTATGGTCGGCGTGATGCTCGAGAATGCTCGACGAGCTGGGCTCGACCGGGTGCGCGGAGTGGGTGGCATCGGGGTCATTCCGCCGGACTGGCGCGCCCGGCTGCGGGAACGACCGGCGCGCGGCCCGCGGGTCCTGCTCGATCGGCGCAACGTCCAGGAAATCCTGCGACGACGGCCCGATCCGCGGGAACTGTGGCGGCGGCGATCCGAGCTGCGTGCCACCTGGAACGACAAACGCCCCGACCGTGACGAACTGCTCGCGCTGCTGCGCAAGCATCGAGTGCTGCTGGCCGGTCTCGCCGCGACCGCTGTGTTCGCCGCGGGCGACACCTACTACACCGGCGTGATCAGCGATCGCATCCCGGACCAGGCCCACGCGCAACGCGTCGCCGTTGCCTACCCGCTCCAGGTGCAATCCACCCCGCCGTCCGTGCGCCGATACCTGAACGCCATCGCCAACGGTGAGCGCCTGCGCGAACAGGCCGTGGTCGCGGCCGCCGCACGCGCGACCCTGGAACGGGCCAAAGCAGAGGCCGCCGCCGCGGCGGCAGGCGAATGGCAACCGTGGATGGGCGGCGGCTCGACGACGATGCCGGGTGCGGTGCTGCCGGGCATCGGCGGTTTCGTCATGCCCGCCCGCGGCGCTTTCACCTCCGGATTCGGTTCCCGCTGGGGCACTTTCCACAACGGCATCGACATCGCAGGCCCGATCGGCACCCCGATCTACGCCGTAGCCAACGGCACCGTCATCGACGCGGGCCCGGCCGAAGGCTTCGGACTGTGGGTGCGCATCCGCCACGACGACGGCAGCATCACCGTGTACGGCCACATGTACGACTTCTTCGTCTCGCGCGGCGAACGTGTCCCGGCCGGTATGCAGATCGCCCGCATGGGCAACCGCGGCGACTCCACCGGTCCGCACCTGCACTTCGAGGTGATCGTCGGCGGCCAGCACGTCGATCCGCGCCAGTGGCTGGCCCTGCACGGGCTCAACTTCAGCTAGGGACAGCGATTCGGTCTTCGACGGCGGCGAGGCCGATGTCGGTGCGGTAGTGACTGCCCGGCAGTTTGATGGAGGCGATGCGCTCGTAAGCGTGCGTGCGGGCCTCGGCGAGATCGGCGCCGACACCAACCACATTGAGCACGCGCCCGCCCGCGGAGACCAGCGCGCCGTCCTCACGCAATGCGGTTCCGGCGTGCAGCACCGCGGCGGACTCGTCGAGGGCGCCCTCGCCCGCTCCGGAGATGACGTCGTCGATGCGCGGTCGGCCCGGGTAGTTCTCGGCCGCGACCACCACGGTGATCGCAGCACCGTCACGCCAGCGAGGCGGCTCGACCTGGGCGAGCGTGCCCGTGGCGGTGGCGGTGAGCAGCTCGGCCAGCGGGCTTTCCAGCAGGGCGAGCACGGCCTGGGTTTCGGGATCGCCGAAGCGGCAATTGAATTCGACCACCGCGGGTCCGGCGACACCCATCGCAAGACCGGCGTAGAGCAGCCCGGAGAATCCGCAGCCACGGCGAACCATCTCCGCCGCAACAGGTTTCACCACATCGTCGACGATCGCGGTGACCGCCTCCGCCGGCAACCAGGGCAGCGGCGTGTACGCGCCCATGCCGCCGGTGTTCGGGCCGGTGTCGCCGTCGCCGACCCGCTTGTGATCCTGCGCGGGCAGCAGCGGAACCACCGTCTCCCCGTCGACCAGGCAGAACAGCGACACCTCCGGCCCGTCCAAGAACGATTCCAGCAGCACCGGGTGCCCCTGCTCGAGCAGTTCCGCGCCGTGATCGCGGGCGGCGGACCGATCGGCGGTGACCACCACGCCCTTGCCCGCGGCGAGACCGTCGTCCTTCACCACCCAGGTGGGGCCGAACCGGCTCAGCGCGGCGTCCAGGTCGGCCGGGGTGTCCACGATCTCGCTGTGCGCGGTCCGCACGCCCGCCGCCGCCATCACATCCTTGGCGAACGCCTTCGAGCCCTCGATCCGCGCGGCCGCGGCCGACGGCCCGAAACAAGCGATTCCGGCCGCGCGCACGGCATCGGCGACGCCGAGAACCAGCGGCACCTCGGGCCCGATCACCACGAGATCGGCCGCCGACTCGGTGGCCAGCGCCACCACCGCCTCCGCCGAGCACGGATCGACCGGCCGGGTTTGCGCGTGCTGGGCGATACCCGCGTTGCCTGGAGCAGCGACGATGCCGCTCACCGCCGGGTCGCGGCGCAGCGCCAGGACGAGGGCATGTTCACGGGCTCCGGAACCGATGACGAGTACGCGCACGGCAGACAGCTTAGGTGAAGGCCCCCGGCGAGCTGCGCTCACTCATGAACAGCAGTCGACCATCGAATATCGGTCTCGCGACATGGATGATGGAAAGGGATGGTTCGGACATACCGCGACCGGACCACATCACCCACACCGCGCGAAGGATGTGCACACGATGGGTCTGATCGACGGACTGATGGGCAATGCCGGGCGAATCGATCCCGCCAGGGCGCAACAGGAATACGCGAAACTGATGGGCGAAGGTGAACAGATCTACGCCGCATACCTATTGGTGCGCGACGCGATCCTGTTCACGAACCGGCGCCTGATCCTGGTCGACAAACAGGGCATGACCGGCCGCAAGGTGAGCTACCACAGCGTCCCCTACCGCGCGATCACCCACTTCTCGGTGGAAACCGCAGGCACCTTCGACCTCGATGCCGAACTCTGCATCTGGATCTCCGGCAGCAGCGAGCCGCTACAGAAGAGGTTCAATCGCCAGGTCGACATCTACGAGGTGCAGGGCATCCTGTCGCATTTCGCGGCGGTCTAGTCGCGCCGAGCGCCGCCCGAATCCGCGGCGCGTAGCCTGCGAATCATGGCTTCTGTCTTCAGCGCGATCATCGCCGGTCAGCTTCCAGGTCGATTCGTCTGGGAGGACGACGAATTCGTCGGTTTCCTCACCATCGCACCGGTCACCCCCGGCCACACCCTCGTGGTGCCCCGCAAGGAAATCGATCAGTGGCAGGACGTCGACGCCGACACCTTCGCCCGCCTGAACCTCGTCGCCCAGAAGATCGGCCAGGCCGTGCGCGCCGCCTGGGACGCCCCCCGAGCCGGCCTGCTCATCGCCGGCCTCGAGGTCCCCCACCTGCACGTCCACGTCTTCCCGGCCTTCACCATGGGCAACTTCGACATCTCCGGGGCAGACCCCAACCCCAGCCCGGAATCCATGGACGAGGCGCAAACCAAAATCAAGCAGGCGCTGCGCGATCTCGGTTACGGAGCCAACGTCCCCGACTGAACCCTGTTCCGCCCCAACATAAAAGGGTGGTTGGACCGAGATATCGGTCCAACCACCCTTTTTGGATGAGCCTCTGACAACGTGAACAAGCGCGCCGTCACCGACACACTCGACCGGAGCCCTAGTGCCGGGTTATGCCTAAAGATAGTTGACGCGTCGATGTTGACCTGTCTAGGAAATCCTATACAGTCGGTGTGTAGCTGTATAGGATTTCCTACCAATAGCGAGGGGGTCAGACGATGGATTCGGCGCGAATCCTCACCGAGCTCCCCGACACGTTCCGGTTCAACGACGCTGTGCGGCTGATCGGTGAAGGGCGCTTTCGTCGGCTTCTCGCCGATGGGCAAATCACCCGCCTGGCTCATGGCCTGTATCGCAAGGCCGGCTGGATCGGCGACGAAGACCTCTTGGCCATCGCGACTCGGGCCCCTCGCGCCACACTCGCACTGCGATCCGCTCTTGCGCGTCACGACCTGATAGACGACATACCCAGCTCCATCGACATCGCCATCCCGCGCGGCGCTTGGGCGCCGAAGCTGGAGACGCCGATCAGGTGGCACCGTTTCGATGCCGCGACCTTCGATCTCGGACGGGACGATTTGGACATCGGTCAGAGCCAGAACATCGGCATCTACTCCGCCCAGCGGAGCATCATCGACGCCTTCCGTCTGCGGCATCTGGAGGGAGACGACCTGGCCATCGAGTCACTCAAGCGTTGGCTGCGCAAGGGTGGACAAGCTTCGGAGCTGCTGCGGTTGGCGAAGTCGTTTCCCACTGCGCAACGCGGGCTGAATCAGACGATAAGCATCCTGCTGTGAACGCCGCGGGTGCCGGCGATCGGATATATCGCGCTCTGCAGCAGAGGGCGAAGGCCACGGGCCGCAACACGCAAGAACTCTTCGACCTCTACCTGCTAGAGGGGTTCCTTGTACGACTTGCCGCCAGTTCCCATCGCGAAGCATTCGTCTTGAAGGGCGGCGTGCTGCTTGCCGCATTCGGAAACCGGCGACCCACGCGTGATGTGGACCTGGCCGCAATCGATGTGAGCAATGAGAGCGAGACCATCCTCGGTTTGATCCGTGAGATCGTCACAGTGCCTGCCGACGATGGACTGCGGTTCCAGCTCGACTCGCTTACCGCGGAGGTGATTCGCGACGACAGCGAATACTCAGGCATCCGGGTCAGCGCGAAGGCCACGTTGAGTCGTGCCAAGCTCAGCTTCCACGTGGACGTGAATGTCGGTGATCCGATTCATCCCGAGCCGACCACTGTGGCCATACCGCGACTGCTCGACGGTGACCCGGTCACCGTCCGTGGCTATCCCCTGCCGATGGTCTACGCGGAGAAGATCGTCACCGCAGTTCAGCGAGGCACTGCAAGTACCCGATGGCGTGACTTCGGCGACATCTGGACGCTCACCCATCACCACCCGGTAGCGGGATCCGACCTTCAAGAGGCGATCCAAGCAGTCGCGATCTTTCGCCGGGCAACGATCATCCCCCTTGGCGAAGCCCTCGACGGGTATCCGCTTGTCGGCCAGGCAAAGTGGGCTGCGTGGCGGCGGCGTACCGACAACCGAGTGCTCCCCGAACAGTTCGAAGCAGTGGTCGCGACCGTTGTCGCTTTCAGCGACCCTGCACTGTCCGGGCAGGTGACCGGTCAAGTGTGGGACCAGCACCAAAGTTCGTGGGTACGCGGGTGACTGGGAGGTGGCGCTAGGAACAAAAGGGTGGTCAGACCAAAACCTCGGTCCAACCACCCTGTTTGGATACGTCTTACAACGTGAACGAGCGCGCCCGATGTGGGCGCGCTCGACCGGAGCCCCCTGTCAGGATTGAACTGACGACCTTTCGCTTACAAGGCGAGTGCTCTACCACTGAGCTAAGGAGGCGGGTGCCTTCTGGAAAGCGTTGCCATCATAGCCGGGCAGGCCGACTGCGTGACACCGGCTTACGGTGTCACGCAGTCGGGTTGTCCCGGCGCGGTATTCAGCTACCGCGGGTCAGGACTGGGCGCCCTGACGGGCCGCGTCGTCGGCGGCCATCGCGTCGCGCAGGCTCTTCGGACGCATGTCGGTCCAGTTCTTCTCGACGTATTCGACGCAGGCAGCGCGGCTGTCCTCGCCGAACACGACGCGCCATCCGGCCGGGACCTCTGCGAAAGCAGGCCACAGGGAATGCTGCTCTTCGTCGTTGACCAGGACGAAGAAGCGGCCGTCCTCGTCATCGAAGGGGTTGGTGCTCAATTTCACCTCACTGGATACTCGCGCTATGTACGGGATCGCTCTTGGATCCCCCGGCGCCGGGTCCGACGAACCGAGGGGTCCACGGACTTGCGCGCCGTTGGAGTCCCGAGCGTTGTTTCGACCCTAGCAAGGGAGACGTTACGCCCGGGCGGTTACCTCGGGCCGGGAAACTCAGCTCGCGAAAAAATCGAGCAGGATCTTGTTCACCGTCTCCGGGCGTTCCAGGTAACCGAAGTGCCCGGCGTCGGGCACTTCCTGGTAACGCGCACCGGGGATGACCTCGGCGATCTCCCTGGTCAGGTAGGGCGGGATCATGCGGTCGTCGGCGAATCCGACGGCCAGGCATGGCACGGTGATCGCCCGGTAGGCCTGCACTCGCTCGAAATCGTGATCCATGCGACGCTGCGCGCGGATGCCCGGGGTGACCGGCCCGCCGGTGAACTCGAACAGGTCGAGCCAGTCGCGGGCCGCGTTCGCATCGGCCATCGTCGCGGGCGAGAGGTTCATCACGGCGGTGATGGCGGCCTCGTACTTCTCCGGCAGTCGCACCCCACTCGCGTCGAGTTGGTGCTCGCCGAGCGAGAGCGTCTTCTGGAACTGGTCGAGGCGCCCGTGCCCGGCCATGAAGACGGCTTTGCGCACCAGTTCGGGCCGGGCGAGCGCCAATTCCTGCGCGACCCGGGCGCCCATCGAGGTGCCGACCACCAGCGCGGGCCCCTCGTCGAGGAGCTCGATCAGCCCGGCGGTGTCGGCGACCAACTGGTCGATGGTCATGCCCGCAGCAGCCTCGAACGACGGCGCGATCCCGCGGTTGTCAAATGTGCACACTCGGTAGCCCGCGGCGACCAGCGCGGGAACCTGGTGCAACTCCCACACCCGGCCCGGACTACCGGTGCCCATGATCATGACCACAAGCGGCCCCGACCCCTTGACATCGGTACCCCGCGCGCGGTCACCTTTGACCTGGTAGTTGAGGGAAATTCCGTTCACCGTGGCCAGCGGCATATCGACCCTTTCGTGGAGTTGATGCTCAGTCCCACGGTATAGGGGCGGGCGNCGCGCTGCCCGAGTCTCCGCCGGTCGGGCCGATGACGGTGGGTTCGTTCGGCGGCGGGCCGACCGAGTGGCGGATCCTGACGGTCCGCGTGCCGGACGGCACCACCACGGTGGGGTTGCCGCTCAACCAGAACTACGACATCGTGCAACGCCTTGTCATGCTGGAGCTGGTGGTCGGGCTGATCGTGCTGAGCGCGCTGGCCGTCGCCGCGTATTTTGTGATCCGGCGCAGCCTGCGGCCGCTGCTTCGGGTGGAGAACACTGCCGCCGCCATCGCCCGCGGCGACCTGTACCGCCGAGTGCCGGTGCGCGGCAACAACACCGAGGTCGACCGGCTGTCCAGGTCGCTCAACGGCATGCTCGCCCAGATCCAGCAGGCGTTCGCGAAGACCGAGGCGTCGGAGGCCGCGGCCAAGCATTCGGAGGCGAAGATGCGCCAGTTCGTCGCCGACGCCAGCCACGAACTGCGCACCCCGCTCACCACCATCCGCGGCTTCGCCGAGCTCTACCGGCAGGGCGCGACCACCGATCCCGACCTGTTCATGGACCGCATCGAACGCGAATCCCAGCGCATGGGCATCCTCGTCGAGGACCTGCTGATGCTGGCCCGGCTCGACGCGCAGCGCCCGCTGGAGCGCGGGCAGGTCGACCTGCTCGCCGTGGCCAGCGATGCCGTGCACAATGCCCGCGCCATGGCCGCCGCCGCGGACCCGGACACGCCACGGCGCCGGATCGACGACCCACCCCGCGACGCACCCCGGCGCCGGATCGAACTCGACATCCAGCCCGGCGAAGGCACTTTGGAGGTCATCGGCGACGAAACCCGGCTCCGGCAGGTGCTCGCCAACCTGCTCAACAACGCGCTCACGCACACCCCACCGGACGCCGAGGTGACCGTGCGCCTCACCCCCACCGCCGACGAGGTCTTGCTGGAGGTCGCCGACACCGGCCCCGGACTACCCGCCGATGAGGCGGACCGCATCTTCGAACGTTTCTACCGCACCGACAGTTCGCGCACTCGCACCAGCGGCGGCACGGGACTCGGGTTGTCCATCGTGCAGGCGCTGGTCACCGCGCACGGCGGCAGCGTCGACGTGCGCAGCGTCGAGGGCGAAGGCAGCACCTTCACCGTGCGGTTGCCGCGCGAATCCACTGCGTGACAACCGGTTTCGTCAGACCGGGGTGACCTGGTCGACCAGCCAGCGGTCGCCGTCCTTGTTCACGGTGGCCCGGACCCGGCTGCCGCTGGTGGTGCCCTGCGGCGAATCCTTGCTGGTGGTCACCTGATTCAGGAACAGCAGGACCTCGACGCGGGACTTGTCGGCCGAAACCACGCCTGCCGCCTGCGTAGTCGCCTTCACCGAGAGCTGCTTGTCCTTGGCACCGGGGGCGATGGCCTGCGTGATCAGCTTCAAATAGTCCTCGCGGAACTTCGGCGAGAGGTTGTCGGCCGCCTTGGGCAGTTCCCGGTCCACCGTCTGATAGTCGTAGGTGAACATCGCGGTGACCGTCCGGTCGGCGGCGGTCACCGCATCCTTGCGCGCCTGCTCGGCCTGCTGGTCGTTCCAGATCCGTAAACCGTTGACGCCCAGCACGATCAGCGCCGCGACCGCGACAACGCTTGCTACCGCCAGGAAGATCTTGCTGCGCGTTGTCATGCCACGAACTCCACTTTGGATACGGTCAGACCGGAGTTGCCGTCGCTCACGGTGACCCGGAAGCGGTAGAACCGCGTCTGCGGTCCCTCCTGCCCCGCGTTGGTCAACGTCTGTTTGGCCGCGACCAAGATCTTCGCGGAGTCCTCCTCGTCGCTCTCGATCGCCGCCTCCACGATCTCGCCGTTGGAGACCACCTTGGCCTGCTGCACGATGTTCATGAACGGATCCACCCGGCCGTCGAATTCGTTCTTGAACTGGCCGGAGGCCAGCGACAGGATCCGGTCGATGTCTTCCTTCGCCGAGTCGGCGCGGATGGTGGTGAGGTTCAGGACGGCCTGCCGGGCGGTCTGCACATACTCGGCGCGGCGCGCGTCGCGGGTGTCGAGCGAGTGGGCCTGCACAACTGTGGACAGCGCTGCTGCGATCACCAGTGCGAGCACCAAGGCGGCGGCCGCGGCCAGGGTGGTCAGGCGGCGGTTACTTTTCTTCGGCTTCGCATCACCTTGGGCGTCGGCGGGTGCCTTGTCGAGATCGACAGGCTCACTGTCCGCCGGAGCGGCGGCTACGACAGCGGCAGGGTCCGCGTCGACCACTGCCGGGTCAGCGGCAGCAGTGGCCGCGGCACCGGACGCTTGCTTGCCCCGCGCCACGGCGGTCGCCGCCGCAGTACCGGCACGCTCGACCGGAACCGACGTCACGCCGGCGCTGGCCGTCTCCTCGGCGGGCGGACCCACCGAGCGCACCGCGCGTCGCCGCGTACGGTGCCGATCTCCGTTGTTCTCAGTCATCGTTGCTGCTCCTCGAGCATCGCCTGCCAGCTCGACGGTACCGTGCCCGAACCGCCCGGTCCGATATCGCCCTGTCGGTAGGTGCGGCCGTCCGGGCCGATGTACTGGCCGGTGGACGGGTCATAGGATCTCGCGGCAGCCGGCGTGCCGGTGCCGTACGCGGCGGGTGCCACCGGTGCCGTGCCCGGATCGACCGGCGCGGACGCCGACGGTACCGGTTGCGACGGGCCGAACGGGGGGTTGTTGCCTTGCGGGACAAAGCCGGTCCGGCAGAGCTCGGGTGTCGGCGCCCGCACGCCCGGGAACTCCGCGCACGGCGTGTTGCGGATGCCGCGCACCGCGATCGGTGAATCCTGCGGCACCTTGCAGTACAGGCCGGGCGGCGACGGGATCGAGTCCAGCTCGCTGGGTGAGCGCCGCTCGTTGGCAGGCAGGAAGCCGGTGGTGCAAGCGGGCGGGTCGTTGACCACCACCATGAAGTCGACCATCGCGCCGTACTCCGCCGGACCACGGATGATCGTCTTCAGCGCCGCGATCAGCGGCGGGAAGACTACCAGAAGTTGTTCCAGCCCAGCGTGATAGGTGACGCCGACCTGGCCGACGCTGACCAGGTTGGTCAGCAGCAGCGGCAGCGTCGGTCGCAGTGACTCGAACTGCGTGGTGACCCGCTGCATCGCGGCGGGCCCGTCGCGCAGCACGTTGCGCAGCGACGGATCGTGTTCGCGCAGCTGGTCGGTCACCGTGGCCAGGTCGCTGGTCCACGAGCGGATCGCCGCGTCGGACTCGAGCTGCGTGTCGAGCAACGGCCCGATCTGGTCGATCAGCTTCTTCGTCGGCTCCGCGCTGTTCTGCGCCTCCTGCACCAGCAGCGAGGCCGAGTCGATGAACCGCTGCAGATCCGGTCCGGCACCGTTGAAGGCCTGGAACGCCTCGTCGATCACCTGCCGCAGCCGGGTGTCGGCGACGCTGGACAGCAGCCGGTCGGACTGATCGAGCAGCGAGCCGACGTCCTGCGGAAGTTTGGTGCGCCCCACCGGAATCACCGCACCGTCGGCCAGGTTTCCGCCGGCCGGGCGCTCGGCCGGGATCAGGTCGACGTACTGCTCGCCCACCGCGGAGACGCTGCGCACCCACGCGGTGACATCGGCGGGGATCTTGTAGTCGCTGTCGATCGACAGCTCCGCCTCGACACCACCGGAGGTGAGCCGGACATCCTGCACCACACCGATATTCGTGCCGCGGTAGGCGACGTTGGCGGTCGGGTACAGCCCGCCGGTCGCCTCGAGTTGCACCGTGACGTCGTAGCGGCCGATGCCGAGCATCGCGGGCACCTTCACATACACCCCGCCCATCACCACCAGGCCGATCACCGTCAGCACGGCGAAGATCGACAGCTGGACGCGGACGAATCGGGTGAGCGTCATCGGCCCGGACCCCCTTGTGGCGCAGTGGCTCCGGGCAACGGCACGGTCAGCCCTGGGATGGCGGGCAGACCGGGAATCGGCGGCAGGCCGGGCAGGGTCGGCGTCGGCTGAGCGCTGGCGTCCGGCCCTGGCTGCAGCGGTCCGGTGGCCGGATTGCCGCTCTGCGTCGCGGTATCGGGCGCGAAACTGCCGATCACGCCCTCAACGCCGCCGAATCGACCGCCGAGCGGCGTGCCGGTCAGCCAGTTGCTGTCCAACCGCTTGCCGGTCAGGTCGACCGTGATGAACAGGTTCAAGTAGTCGCCCATGATCGCTTTGTCGAGGTTCTTCATCGGGAACGGGAAGGTCGGAATGATCTTCATCGCCTCGACGAGATTCACCCCGGTATCGGCCAGCGTCTCCAGCACCGGCGCGAGGCTGCGCAGGTTGGCCTTCAGGTTGTCGCCGCTGCTCGCGATGAGCCGGTCGGTCACGTCGCTGAGGTCGCCGAGGGCGCTGATCGTCGCGGTGATGTTCGCGGTGCGATCGGCGAGCACGGTGAGCGCGGGATGGATCCGCTCGATGGCGGCGGCAACCACATCACGCTGCTGGGCCAGCTGGCCGCCGAGCCGGTCCAGTCCGCTCATCGCCGCGATGATGTCGTTGCGCTGCTTGTCCAGGTTGGTGGTGAGCTCGTTGAGCTGGGGCAGCAGGTCGCGGATGTCGTTCTCCCGCCCGCTCAGCGCCGAATTCAGTTCCCGGGTAATGGTTTCCAGCTGCGAGATGCCGCCGCCGTTGAGCACCACCGACAGCGACGACAGCACCTGCTCCGTCGTCGGGAAGGCACCGGCCCGCTCCAGCGGAATGATGTCGCCACCCTTCAGCTGACCTTGCGGCGCAGTGTCTTTCGGCGCGGCCAGTTCTACGTGGTTGCTGCCGAGCAGACTGGTCTGCCCGATCTTGGCGACGGCATTGGCGGGCAGCCGCACGCTCGGATTCAGGATGACGGTGACCAGCGCGTGCCAGCCCTCCACCTCGATGTTCGACACCGTCCCGACGGTGACGTCATCGACCCGGACCGGCGAATTCCTGGTCAGCGTGGTCACATTCGGCATCTGGATGCGCACCTGGTACGCGCCGTCCATGGTGCCCTCGGTGCCCGGCATCGGCAGCGAGTTCAAACCGTCCCACTCACAGCCGGATACACCGAGCGCCAGCGCGAGACCCACCACCACCGTTGCCATCCGGCGCGGTCGCACAGCGCTCTCCCGAGCCATGAAAACGCGAGGCCGCTTCATCGCCCTCCTCCTGGGATAGCAAGTCCGGCAATGCCGTCCGGCACGGTGACCGGCGGCGGTCCCGGCGGCGCCACCTGTCCGGCCAGGCTCGGCGGGCTGTACTTCAGCTGATCCGGGAACGCGTGCACCCCGGTGGCCGGATTGAGCATGATCGGCGCGTAATTCATGGCGAGCGAGCTGATCACCGGCGCGAGATACTGCGCGCACAGATCGGCGGAGCGATCGGAGTCATTGGCCTCCAGCGCCCGCACCGAACCACACAGGAAGCTGAGCGGATCGGCGGTGTTGTTGAGCGCTACCGCACCGGCCAGCGTGCCCTGGGCGGGCTTGTAGATCTGATAGAAGTTCACCAGCGCCGTCGGCCCCGAGTGCAGCACCCGCTCCAGTTCGGGGCGCTTGTCCACCAGCTGCTGGGTGACGTCGGCCAGTCGCTGCACGCCCTCGGTGAGTTCGGCGCCGCTGCCCTCCAGGAAACGCTTCACGTCGCCGAGCGCGGTATCCAGATTGTCCAGTCCCGCACCGAGTTCCGCGGAGGTGCCGGCCAGCACCGAGGACACCGACGCGAGCCTGCCGCCGAACTGCACGATCTGCTCGTTGCTCGCCGACAGCACGTCGACGAACTTCTGCAGATTGCGGATGGTGCCGAACAGATCGGTGCGCCCGTCCGACAGCGTGTTCAGCGTGGCGGACAGTTCCCGCAGCGTATCGCGCAGCTTCTGGCCGTTGCCGTCCATGTTGTCGGCGGCGGTGTTGACGAAGCGGCCGAAGGAGCCCTGCGTGTCGTCGCCTACCGGCCCGAGAGTCGTCGCCAGCTTGGACAGTTCGGCCTTGATGTCGTCCCATTCCACCGGCACGGCCGTGTGCTCGAGCGGAATCTCCGCGCCGTCGGCCATTTTCGGACCACCGACGTAGGCGGGCGCCACCTGAATGAACCGCGCCGAGACGAGCGAGGGCGAAATGATCACCGCGCGGGCATCGACGGGGATGTCGATCCCGCGATCCACGGTCATCTTCACGGTGACCCGGTCCTTGCCCGGCTCGATCGAGTCGATGCGGCCGACGTTGACGCCCAGCACCCGGACCTCGTCACCCTCGTACAGGCCGGAGGTCGACGGGAAATACGCGGTGATCGTGGTCTTTCCGATTCGGGTGACGCCGGTGTACGCACCGGCCAGCACCAGCGCGGCGACCAGCACGCCTGCGGCGACCAGCGCCCAGCGCGGCAGGTTGCGGGCTCTGTCCAGCATGTTCATCGCGGTGGCTCCTGGAGGGCGGGCCCGATCGACGGCGGTGCCGGGTTGGTGAAGATATTGCGGAGGTCTTCGGGCAGATGCTCCGGCCACACCAGCGCGTCGACCAGCGGCTGCAACTCCGTGCTGGAGGCGTTGACGACGTAGGCGTTGAACCACGGGCCGTTGCCGACCTGCTCGCCGAGTGCCGCGGCGTATGGGCCGAGGCCGTCGAGCGCGTCGTTCAGGTTCTGCCGGTTGCGCTGCAGCAGGCTGAGCACCGAATTCAGCTTGTCCAGCGCGGGTTTCAGCAGCGGCTCGTTGTCGGAGACCAGGCCGGACAGCTGCTTGGCCACCTCGTTCACGTAGACGATCAGCTGACCGATCGCGGCGCGGCGCCGATCCAGCTCGCCGAGCAGGTCGTTGCCGTCCAGCAGCAGCGCGTTGATCTGGTTGCTGCGGTCGGCCAGGATCTTGGTGACGTTCTGCGCCCGGCCCAGCAGCTCGGTCAGGGCTTGGTCGCGGGCATTGATGCTGCGCGACAACGCGGTAACGCCGTCCAGCGCCGCCCGCAGCGGGGCCGGGGTGTCGGCGAAGGTCGCCGAGAGGGTGTCCAGCGTCTTGTCCACCTGCGCCAGGTCCAGGTCCTGCACGGTGCGGCCGAGATCGCCGAGCGCGTCGTTGAGCGAGTACGGCGACGTTGTGCGGTCCAGCGGGATCGTGTCGCTGCGCCGCAGCGCGCCCGATCCGATCGGGGTCACCTCGAGCGACTTACGGCCGAGCACGGTATTGGTCTTGATCGCGGCGGACGACTTCTGGCCCAGCACGATCGACTCGTCGAGGGTGAACCGGACCAGCACCTTGGCGCCGTCCAATTGCACGTCGTCCACCCGGCCCGTGCGCACGCCGGCCACCTGGACCGGGTCGCCCGGCACCAGCCCGCCCGCGTCGGCGAAGTACGCGGTGTAGGTCGCGCCGCCGCGGATGAACGGCAGCCGGTCGAACTGCAAGGCGGACAAGGCAACACACGCCGCGACGACCAGGCCGACGATGCCGATGGTGACGACACGTGATCGCTCGTTCATCAGGGCGTGCACCTTCCGGTCGTCTGCTTACCCGGCAGGTTCACTTGCATCGGCTGCCCATCCGGGCCGTCCACGACCAGGTTGGTCCCGCAGATATAGAGCTGCAGGAACGAACCGTAGGCGCCGATGCGGATCAGCTTCTTGTAGGTCTCGGGCAGCTTGTCGAACACCCACTGCAGCGTGTCCGAGCCCTCGTCGAGGTTGGTGGCCAGCCGCCCGGTGTGCTCGATGGTGGAGCGCAGGTCCGGCCGCGCCTGCTGGAGCAGGCCGGTCAGGTCGCGGGTGGCGCCCGCGATGCGCGGCAGCGCGTCACCGATCGGATCGCGCTCGGCGGCCAAACCGCTGATCAGGCGCTGCAATTCGTCGAGCGTGGTGGCGAATTGGTCACCACGCTGATCGATGGTCTGCAGCACCGTGTTCAGGTTGTTGATCACGTTGCCGATCAGCTCGTCGCGGTCGGCCAGCGTCTTCGCGAACGAGCCGCCGCTGTTGAGCAGCGAGACCAGCGTGCCGCCCTGGCCCTGGAAGATCTGCAGCAGCGCGCTGGTCAGATCGTTCACCTGCGCCGGATCCAGCCCGCGCAGCAGCGGCCGGAACCCGCCGAGCAGCATGTCCAGGTCGAGCGCAGGCGCCGTCTTGTCCGGGCCGATGGTGCCGCCGTCGCGCAGCACCTCGGTCGAGCCGGGCCCCTCCAGCAGCTCCAGATACCGGTCCCCGACCAGGTTTTCGTATCTGATCGTGGCGCGGGTGCTGGTGAGCAGCCGGTATTTGCGGTCGACATCGAACTCGACGTGCGCGAGGTGGTCCTTGCCCACCTTCACCGAGGAGACCGAACCGACCGGCACACCGGCGATGCGCACCTTCGAGCCGGGCAGCATGCCCGACGAACTGGTGAACACGGCGTGGTAGCCGTATTCCCTGGCGAAGCGCATCTGGCTGAAAACCACCACCAGTCCGGCGAACACGAGTGCCATCACCAGCGTGAAGATGAGCAGTTTGACGGTCGTCGCGGTGTTCTTCACAGCCTGCCCACCCCCGGCAGCCCGGCGAACAGCAGCTGGAATACCTTCGGCGCCTCGTTGGGCTTCGTGAAACCCGTGTTCGGCACGTACGGAGCTCCCTGGTTCGTATCGGTGACGACGTAGTCGGCGTGGCTGCCGGGCACCCGATCCAGCACGCCCGCGCACTGCGGGCCGCCGGTCGCGTTCACCTTCGGCAGGTCGTTCGGGTACTGGTAGGGCTGCGCACCGAACATGAAGTTGGTGTTCATCCCGATGCCGGGCAGCTTGCCGCCGAACACATCCTCGGCGAGCGGCATCATCGGGCCGAGGCCGTTGATGATGCAGCCGAGCGCCGGGGCGTACTCGAAGAGCAGACCCGTGGTGGGGCGCAGCAGATCCAGCGCGGTGCTGAAATCGCCTTCGTTCTCCCGCAATACCGATCCGGTGGTGTCGGCGAGGCCGGTCAGGTTGGCGAGCATGTTGTCCAGGCTCTGCTGCTCGTCGACCAGCGTCTGGCTGGTGCCGGTGGCGTTGTCGACGGTGCGCAGCAGGTCGGGCACGGTGTCGGCGTACAGGTCGGTCACCGCGCCGGTGCGCACCAGATCCTCTTGCAGCGTAGGCAGATACGGGTTGATGTCGCGCAGGTAGGCGTCGCTGCGGGCGAGCAGGTCACCCAGCTTCTCGCCGCGCCCCTGCAGCGCCGTGCCGAGCGCGGACAGGGTCGCGTTCAGCTTCTCCGGCTCCACCTTGGCCAGCACATCGGACAGATGCTGGAACAGCGTGTTGAACTCGACGGTCACGTGCTGCACCGCCACCCGCGCGCCGGGTTGCAGCGAGGCCGCCGAAGGCTGTTCCGGCACAGTGAAGTTCACGTACTTCGCGCCGAACACGGTGGTGGAACGGATATCTACGCCCGCGTTGGCCGGAACCAGCTTCAGCTGATCAGGATTGAGCGCGAGCTGCAGGCTGGCGCCTTCGGCGGTCTGATCGATCGCGACCACCCGGCCGATCTCCACCCCGCGCACCTTCACCTTGGCGTCGGGATCGAGCACCAGCCCGCTGCGCGGCGCGTCGACCGTGACGGTGGCCGTCGGGGTGAACCCGCCTACGAACATCACCAGTGCGACGGCCACGATCGCGGCCAGCGCGAGCACCATCGCGGCACCGGCCACCTTGTAACCCGCTGCAGCGCGCAATTGCTTCGAATCCGCCATATCGCTTTACCCGGAGAGATGAAAGTTGCCGGAGGTGCCGTAGATGGCCAGCGAGATCAGCAGGGTCACCGTGACCACCGCGACCAGCGAGGCCCGCACCGCATTGCCGACCGCGACGCCGACGCCGACCGGTCCGCCCGCGGCATTGAAGCCGTAATAGGTGTGGATCAGCATGACGGCCAACGCCATGAAGATCGCCTGGGCGAACGACCAGAGAATGTCGCTCGGGATCAGGAAGGTGGAGAAGTAATGGTCGTACACGCCGGCCGACTGGCCGTAGATGACCACCGTCGCGAACCGGCTGGCCAGGAACGACGCGATCACCGCCAGCGCGTAGAGCGGCACGATCGCGATCATCCCGGCGAGCACCCTGGTGCCGACCAGATACGGCACCGGCCGGATCGCCATCGACTCCAGCGCGTCGATCTCCTCGGCCACCCGCATCGCGCCCAGCTGCGCGGTCGAGCCGGCGCCGATGGTGGCGGCCAGGCCGATGCCGGAGATCACCGGCGCCGCGATGCGCACATTGATGAAGGCCGCGAAGAAGCCGGTGAGCGCCTCGACGCCGATATTGCCGAGCGAGCTGTAACCCTGCACGGCGATGGTGCCGCCGGCGAACAGCGTGAGGAAGCCGACGATCACCACGGTGCCGCCGATCACCGCCAAAGCGCCGCTGCCCATACTGATTTCGGCGATGAGCCGAATGGTTTCGGTCCGATAGTGCGTCATGGCACGCGGAATAGCCCCCAGGGCCTGTGCGAAGAACACAGCCTGTTTACCGACTGAATCGAGCGAGTCCGACATCCGACGCACTCGTCGCACGGTACGCGGGAAGCGGGATTCGATCACGAAGGCCATGCGGTCACCGCGCCGTGAACTTGATACCAACGGCGGTGACCACCACGTTCACTACGAACAAGGCCATAAAGGCGAAGACGACGGTCTGATTCACCGCATCACCGACACTCTTGGGACCACCTTTGACATTCAGACCCAGATAACAGGCCACCAGCCCGGCGATCAGCCCGAACAATCCGGCCTTCACCTCGGAGATGACCAATTCGGGCAAATGGGTCAGCAGCGTGATGCCGTTGACGAACGCGCCCGGGTTCACGTCCTGCAGAAAGACCGAGAACAGAAATCCGCCGACGATACCGATGGTGCACACCAAACTGTTCAGCATCAGCGCGACGAACATCGACGCGAGCACTCTCGGCACCACCAGTCGTTGCACCGGATTGATGCCGAGCACCCGCATCGCGTCGATTTCCTCGCGAATCGTGCGGGCGCCCAGGTCAGCACAGATGGCGGTGGCGCCGGCTCCCGCGACGATCAGCACGGTGACGATCGGCCCGACCTGGGTGACCGCGCCGAAGGCCGCGCCCGCGCCGCTGAGATCGGCCGCGCCGATCTCGCGCAACAAGATGTTCAGCGTGAAGCTCACCAATACGGTGAATGGAATCGCGACCAACAGCGTGGGCACGATCGAGACGCGGGCGATGAACCAGGACTGGTCGATGAACTCGCGCCATTGAAATGGCCTGCGCACACTGGCTCGCGCTACTTCGGCCGTCAGTTCGAAGAACCCGCCGACTGCCCGCAATGGCACAGCAAGGACCTCGTTCATCTATGAACCTCCTTGCTCAGAACCTGCGTACGCCCTCACGGCACGATTCTTCACCGAGGCCGCACCGCCTCCACGATTAGAACACGTTCACTACGCTGCCGGTAGATGTTTGCCACTTTTGAACTGCACTTTTTCTTTGCATCGGCATATGAATTTGGAACGAGTGTCAGAGATTGATCCCACCTTTGTGCGGTGGCACACGTCTCGACCCCCAATATCTACCAACTGCCCGACCGCTGATCAACAGTTGGACGGCTGATCAGCAGTTTATTGTCAGCGGGGCTTGCAGAAGCCGAACCTCGCTGCGCTTGTTTCACCGTGTCGGATGCACCGCACGGAACTCAGTCGAGATCCAACAGGGTCGAGGCCGAGAAAGTCTGCCCCACAGGGCGTTCGGCGAAATAGCCGCCGAGTGCGCCGGCCAGGTCGCCGACCGACCACGCGCCGCCGGGCGCGTCGAATCGCTGCTCGACGACGGGCGCCGCCATGAGCGCCACCATGGCGCCGTAGACGACGAACAGTTGCCCGTTCACCGGGTCGGCGGCGGGCGAGGCGAGGTAGGCGACCAGCCTGGCCACATGATCGGGCGAGAGCGGGTCGACTTCGCCCTCCGGTGCCGCGCTGAACACGGCCTCGGTCATCGCGGTCCGCGCGCGGGGCGCGATCGCGTTGGCGCGCACGCCATACCGGGACAGCGCCCGCGCGGCCGAGAGGGTCAGCGCGGTGATGCCCGCCTTGGCGGCGCCGTAGTTGGCCTGCCCCTCGGGGCCGAGCAGGCCCGCCTCGGAGGAGGTGTTGATCAGCCGGCCGTAGACCGGCGCGCCCGCCGCTTTGGACTTGCCGCGCCAGTACGTTGCGGCGTTGCGGGACAACAGGAAATGGCCGCGCAGGTGGACCGCGACGACGGCGTCGAAGTCCTCGTCGGTCATGTTGAACAGCATCCGGTCCCTGGTGATGCCCGCGTTGTTCACCACGATGTCGACGCTGCCGAAGGCCTCGTCCGCGGTGCGGATCAACGCGTCGGCCGTGGCACGTTCGGCGATGCTGCCCGCGACGAACTCGGCCTTGGCGCCGAGCGCGCGGATCTCGGACAGGGTGTCGGACACCGCATCCGACTCCGACAGATCGTTGACCACCACCGAAGCACCCGCGCCGGCCAGCGCGAGCGCCTCTGCCCGCCCCAACCCCGCACCCGCACCGGTCACGATCGCTACCCGGCCGGCAAGACTCACATCATCAACCACGAGCCCGACCCTAGAACGTGTTCCATTCTATGGCAAGGGTCGGCCTCACTGGAGCCGCAAGGCCGCTTTCGGGCACTGCGCCACCGCGTCCTCGACGTCGGCCAGCCGGTCCGCCGGAACGTCGGCTTGCAGGATGTGCAACTGGTCCTCGTCATCGAGTTCGAACACGTCGGGGGCGATTCCGACACAGATTCCGTTCGCTTCACACTGATCCAGATCGACGCTGACCTTCATGAGAACTCCTTTACCGCGATCCTTGCCGAAGCCTAACAAGCCGACGCCGCCGCAGGTGGCGCCATCGACCCGATTCACCCGCAATACTGGAACATGTTTCAGTGCATATGCAATGATCGGTGCAACCCACATCGACGAAGGCCTGAGGTATTTGCCATGCGCATTGCGTACACGCCGCAGCAGGAGGAGCTACGCGCGGAGCTGCGCGACTACTTCGCGCGACTCATCACCCCCGAGCGCCGGGCAGCGCTCAGCGCGCAGACCGGCGAGTACGGCCAGGGCAACGTCTACCGCGAGGTCGTGCAGGAGATGGGCCGCGACGGCTGGCTCACCCTGGCCTGGCCGAAGGAGTTCGGCGGCCAGGACCGGCCGACGATGGACCAGCTGATCTTCACCGACGAGGCGGCCATCGCGGGCGCGCCGGTGCCGTTCCTGACCATCAACTCCGTCGCGCCGACGATCATGCACTACGGCAGCGAGGAGCAGAAACGCTTCTTCCTGCCCAAGATCGCGGCGGGCGAGCTGCACTTCGCCATCGGCTACTCCGAACCGGGCGCGGGCACCGACCTGGCCAGCCTGCGCACCAGCGCGGTGCGCGACGGCGACGACTACGTGATCAACGGCCAGAAGATGTGGACCAGTCTGATCGCGTACGCCGACTACGTCTGGCTCGCGGTGCGCACCGATCCGAATGTCAAGAAGCACAAGGGCATCAGCATGCTCATCGTGCCGACCAGCGCCGAGGGCTTCTCCTGGACGCCCGTGCACACCATGGCGGGTCCGGACACCAGCGCGACCTACTACCAAGACGTGCGGGTACCCGCGAGCGCGCTGGTCGGTCAGGAAAACGGCGGCTGGGCGCTGATCACCAACCAGCTCAACCACGAGCGCGTCGCGCTCACCTCCGCGGGGCCGCTGGGCCTGGCCGTGAGTCAGACGGTCGAGTGGGCCCGCAACACCAAGGCCGCCAACGGTTCCCGCATCATCGACCAGGAATGGGTGCAGCTCAACCTCGCGCGTGTGCACGCCAAGGTCGAGTACCTGAAGCTGCTGAACTGGGAGATCGCCAGCCGGGCCGACGCGGGCGGTGACGCCGCGCCACGGCCGTGGGACGCCTCCACCTGCAAGGTGTACGGCACCGAACTGGCCACCGAGGCGTACCGGTTGCTGATGGAAGTCCTCGGGCCGCAGGCGTATCTGCGCCAGGACTCCCCCGGCGCCGAGCTGCGTGGCCGCCTGGAGCGCATGCACCGGGCCGCGCTGATCCTCACCTTCGGCGGCGGCACCAACGAGGTGCAGCGCGACATCATCGCGATGACCGCCCTCAAGCAGCCCGCCGCGGCGCGCTGAGTCGGAAAGCAGGTAGCAGACATGGATTTCACTCTCACCGAAGCCCAGCTCGACCTGGCCCGGTTGACCGGCGAGGTGTGCGGCAAGCTCGTCACCGCCGACCGGCTGCGCGAACTCGACACCGCGGCCGAACGATTCGACGAGGCGCTCTGGGGCTCGCTGGCCGAGACCGGCGTGCTCGCCGCGGCACTGCCCGAGGCTGTCGGCGGCAACGACTTCGGTGTGCTCGAGCAGACCGCCGTCCTGCGTGAGCTCGGCAAGCACGTCGCGGCGGTGCCGTATCTGTGGTCGATCGTGGTCGGCGCGGGCGCGCTGGCTCGTTTCGGTGATGCGGCGCAACAAGATCGGGCGACCCAGGCCGGCGCGGGGCGGGTCATCCTGACGGCCGCGCTCGCCGAGGAACACAACTGGGAGCCGAGCAAGCCCACCACCACCGCCGTCGAGGCGGACGGTGGCTGGCGGCTCACCGGTGCCAAGACCACTGTGCCCTTCGCCGACCGGGCCGATCGAATCCTGGTTCCCGCCACTGTGTCCGGTGTGACCGCGGTGTTCCTGGTCGATCCGTCGGCGGCGACGGTCACCGCACAACAGGTGGTCGATCGCTCCCCCGAGTACTCGGTCGAATTGACCGACACCCGTGGGGAATTGATCGGCAGCGTCGAGAACGGCGCGGAGATCCTGGACTGGTTGCTCATCCGCGCCTGGCTCGGTCTCAGCGCCCTCCAACTCGGCACCCTGGAACGCGCGCTCGACCTGGTCGCCGAATACGCCCGTGAGCGGGAGCAATTCGGCAAGGCCGTCGGCAGTTTCCAAGCCGTGGCCCAGCGACTCGCCGACGCCTACATCGACGTCCAGGGGCTGCGCCTCGCCGTCACCCAGGCCGCCTGGCAGCTCTCCGAGGATCTGCCCAGCGCCGAAGCCGTGCACACCGCCAAGTTCTGGGCAGCCGACGCGGGGCATCGGGTGGCGCACACCGTCGTGCACGTGCACGGCGGCGTCGGTATCGACCGGGACCACATCGTGCACAACTACTTCACGGCCGCCAAGCACCATGAGTTCGCATTGGGCGGGGGTACCGATCACCTGCGCGCCCTCGGTGCGCACCTGGCCGCTTCCTGATCGGACGCACTACCCATTCGGCCCGCCGGCTCGATCGGCGGGCCGAATTCTGTACCCATCCAGATCAGGTGTTGCGACGAATGCCGGTGAGGTGCCCTGTTCGCAGCGGGTCTCCGCCGCGAACAGGGCACTGCTACCCACATCGGCACCTGAAGTCCTGGAGGGCTACTTGGCAGCACGACGATCGACCCTCGCGGTTTCGGCCGCAGCCTTAATCCTGAGCTGCATGGGTGGGATCGGCGAGGCCCATGGCCAACCAGTGAGTAGAACGGCCGCACTCATCACCCAGGCCGAGGCCCGCACCGCCAGCGCCAATGCTCGCGGCGCCTCCGCGTTCGAAGCAGTAGCGGTCAGCACTGCCAACGAGCCGGTGACGTACACGCAGAAGGTGCGGCCGGTAGCCGTCGAAGAAATCCAGTTCCGGCCCTCGTCGCCCGGCGCGGTCAAGGCCGCCACCACTGCCGCACATGCCGCCACCGCAGCCCTGGCGACCGTCGGCGAACTCCCGAACCCGCCGAAGAACGTCCGGCTCACCGCGGCGGCGGCACAACAAGCCGCCGTGAAAGCCGCGGCGGCACCGGACGATGTCAAACTCGCGAACCTCGCCGCGTCGGCGGAGAATGCGGCCCTCGACGCCAGTTCCGCCGCCTTCGGCACCACCGCGACCAAGGTCGAGCGGATCCGGACCAGCTAGCCCTACCGGAATCGGAACCGGCCCACACGAATCGGCCTCGTCGGTCTCACCGGCGGGGCCGATTCGCTCTTTCGTCCGCCTATCGGTCCTTCGCCGACGTGAGGTAACGCTGGAGTGTGGGGGCGATTTCGGCGATCAGTTCGTCTCGGGTGAAGGCGACGACCGGCGGGATGCGCAGGACGTAGCGGCAGAGGGCCAGGCCGAGGAGCTGGGTGACCACCAGGCCGCCACGATGGGGAGCGTCGGCGGGGTCGCCGAAGCGCAGGACGGCGGGCAGGACCTGCTGGGCGAAGACCGCGCGGAAGCGTTCGGTGACGGCGTCGTCGGTGACGGCCGAGCGCAACAGGGTCAGCATGACCTCGTTGCCGGGAGGTTCTTCCCAGAGGGCGAGGAAGCGGCGCACCAGTAGTTCGCCGAGCGAGTCCCGGTCGGCGGCGGCCAGGTCGGGCAGGGCCAGATCGATGTCGACGGCGGCGGCGAACAGGCCGTCCTTGCTGCCGAAATAGCGCATGACCATGGACGGGTCGATAGCCGCGTCCGCAGCGATGGCACGGATGGTCGCCTTGCCGTAACCCTCGGCGGCGAACCGAGCGCGGGCGGCATCCAGGATGGCCGCCCGGGTCGCGTCCGAGCGGCGTGCAGGCGGTTGATCAGGCACGGTCGTCATGCCAACAAGTGTAGGCCAACAACTGTTGACTTACTACACGCGGCGGTTTACGGTTAAGTCAACAAGCGTTGGCCCACAGATGTTGACTTCAGGAGTTCTCATGACCATCACCCCGCTGCCGGACACCACCTCCGTCCTGATCGTCGGTGCGGGACCAGCCGGGCTCACCGCGGCGATCACCCTGGCCGACGCGGGCGTCGATTTCGTCCTGCTGGATCGGCTCGCGGAGGGCGCCAACACTTCTCGCGCCGCCGTCGTGCACGCCAGGACCCTCGAGGTGCTGCACGAGCTCGGTATCGCCGAGGAGCTCGTCGCGAAAGGCATTGTGGTGCCGCGGTTCACCGTGCACGACGGCGCCCGCACGCTGGCGACCATCAGGTTCGACGGGCTCCCCACGCCGTACCCCTACACCCTGATGACGCCGCAGGACACCACCGAGGCGGTGCTGCTCGCCCGGTTGCACAAAGCGGGCGGCGAGGTGCGGCGGCCGTACCAGGTCACCAGCCTCGTCAACGAAAAAGACGGCGTGACTGTCGAATACACCGATGGCGACGGGGCGGCCGGCACACTACGCGCCGACTACGTCATCGGCGCCGACGGCATGCACAGTGTCGTCCGCGAGCAGGCGGGCATCGAATTCGCCGGCGACACCTACCCGGCCTCCTTCGTGCTGGCCGACGTCCGGATGGACTGGCCGATCGCCCGAGACGAAGTGGCACTGCATCTTTCGCCGGAGGGCGTCACGGTTGTCGCACCGCTGCCCGACTCGGCGGAACAGAACCGCTACCGCGTAGTCGCCACCGTCGACGAGGCACCCGAGCACCCGACCCGCGACGACATCCAAACCGTGCTCGACACCCGAGGCCCCGGCGGCGACATCAAAGTCAGCGAGGTGCTGTGGAGCTCACGCTTCCGCGTACACCACCGCGTCGCCGCCCACTACCGCGCCGGCCGAATCCTGCTCGCAGGCGACGCCGCCCACGTCCACAGCCCCGCAGGCGGCCAGGGCATGAACACCGGCATCCAAGACGCCGCCACCCTCGGCCCCCTGCTCGCCCGAGTCCTCGCCGGCGAACCCGACACCCTGCTCGACACCTACGAAACCACCCGCCGACCGATAGCCCTCGGCGTCGTAGCCTTCACCGACCGGATGACCCGCATGGCCACCCTCCGCCNGCCATCGCCACCCTCACCCGCATCCCCACCATCCGCACCGCCCTGGCCCACCGCCTAGCCGAACTCCCCAACCGCTGACCCCCACCACTACCTCCGGTCTGCCAACTGAACTACTTCAGAACTTCCCGTAGGATGGGCGTATGAGCTCCAAGACGTTCCCGTTCAGCGACCTGATTCGTAAGCAGACCTCGGTGTTTCCTGCACTCGATGACGCCGACGTGATCCTGGAGCGCCGCGACGCCGAGAATCTGGTGCTGTCGCGGTCCGAGCGGTTCGAGGCCAAAGAGACCGCGATCCGGCTGCTCGCCAGGACCATCGCGATCATTGCGAAGACGAACCGCAGCCTGGCCGAGGAAGTGTTCTCCGAAGAGCTGCCGTGGCTGAAGTGGCTACCCGACACGGGGCGCACCGAGGCCGTCAACGAACTGCTCGACCACCTGATCGCCGGGGCCGACACCGGCCTGTTCACGCCGTTCGCCCGCGATCTGGTCGCCTGGCAGCACACCGCCGAGATCTACGCCCAGCCAGAATTGGCGCACCGCCTCGCCGGCCCGTTCGAGCCCGACGAGTTCACCGAGGTGGCCCGCCCCGGCGGTGCCGAATGAAGCTCCGCAAGGGCGACGAGTTCCCCGCCCCCGTCCCTGGCGGGTAGTCGTGCACAACCTCAATGCCGCGAAGGGCTGGGCCGAACTGCTGGCGCAGGCTCCCGGCAATCTCGATCGCGCCTGGGTAGACATCACCAGCGACCCACGCAGTGTCGCGAATCCGTCCCGGCAGCATCGACTCGAGTTCGAGTTGAAGTCGATCAAAATGGGCGGCGCCGAACTGGAGCAATGGCAGTACGAGATCACCGGCGGCGGCCGAATCTGGTACGCGATCGCCGACGAGGAACGAACCCTGTACCTGACACTCGCAGGCACCGGACACCCCCGCCAGACCGACCGCCGACGCTAGGGAGTCTTGACTATCGAAGGGCCGCTGCATGATTCGCAGCGACCCTTCGAGTAGCCCAGTCAAACTTGCTATTTGCGTGCACGTCGACGGCGCTGGAACGTCGTTACTGGATACCGGCTTTCGCCTGGAAGATGTCGCCGTTGGTGAAGTCGACCTGGCGTTGGGCGTTGGACAGGGCGGTTACTACGCAGGTGCCGAAGGGGCCGGTTCTGTCGAACAAGGTTGCGCTACCTACTGCTACACCGTCGGTGCTGAGGTGGCTGTCGGCCTCTATGCCGATCTCGGAACCCACCGGCAGCCGGGCCAGTGCCAGCGTCATGTCGGTGTTGATGAAGCCGATGCCGGCGCTGCCCCAGTTGGTCATCAGGCTGGTGGCCTCGCCGATGACTACGGCACCGACGAAGGGGGAGGGTGGTTCACCCTCGATTACCCGCATCGGCGCCTGCCACATGCGCTTTCGGCTGTCGTTCTGGTGCTCGCCGATCTCCGGCGACCAACCCTCGGCGTGCGCGTCACTGCCCCACAGCGGACGGGTGGGTTCGGTGGCGACCGGCACCGACGGCGGGCGCGGCACCTCCGCCCGCGTCCACAGCTGACCCGGCGGCTGGGCCGACCGCTCGAGGAAGACGACCGTCGCCCGTGCGACGTCCACACCGTCCTGCATCAACGCGGCATCGGCGACGCGGATCCGCCGCCCTTCCCGAACCAGCTCCGTGACCACGGTCATCGGTTTGGCCAGCGTGGGCCGGAACAGATCTACGGTTAACCTGGCAGGCTGGAAGCCCGCCGAACCATGGTGCTGCTCCAGTGTTCTGGCCAGCAGCCCACAGACGGCGGGTCCATTGACCATCGTCGGCGACCAGGCGCTCGCGGCGAACGGCAACGGCTCGAAGCCGCGCGTGGTCTCCTCGAAGTACCCGTAACGGACAGTCACGTCGCTCCCCCTGCTCCCGGCGGTCCTACTTGCTACTCGCCTCGGCGTGCTCGTCGGCGGCGCGGGCCTCGGTTTGGGCCTTGGCCCAGCGGTAGTCGGGTTTGCCTGCGGGGGAACGCTTGATTTCGTCCACGAACCAGAGGCTGCGGGGGAGTTTGTAGGGGGCGATTTCTTTGGTCAGGAAGGGGCGTAGTTCTTCGATGGTGGGGTGGTTTTCGCCGCGGCATTGCACGACGGCGACGACGCGCTGGCCCCAGCGCTGGTCTTCTACACCGACGACGAGCGCGTCGAAGATTTCCGGGTGGGTTTTGAGGGCACCCTCGACCTCTTCGGGGTAGATCTTCTCGCCGCCGCTGTTGATGCTGACCGAGCCGCGGCCGAGCATGGTGACCGTGCCGTCTTCCTCGACCCTGGCGTAGTCGCCGGGGATGGCGTAACGAACCCCGTTGAACTCCTTGAACGTTGCCGCGCTCTTGACTTCGTCCTTGTAGTAGCCGAGCGGGATGTGCCCGCTGCGGGCGAGGAGTCCGACCTGGCCGGAGCCGGGTTCGACCGGGTTGCCTGCCTCGTCGAGCACCTGGGTGGAGGCATCGATCTTCACCCGCGGTCCGCCGGTGTGGTTGACGCCCTTGGCGACGATCGACAGACCGCCGAAACCTGTCTCCGAGGAACCGATGGAGTCCGAGATCAGCCGGTTCGGCAGCAGCTCGACGAACTGATCCTTGAGCGCGGGCGAGAACAGCGCGGCGCTGCTCGCCATCACGTAGAGGCTCGAAAGGTCATAGGGCTGACCGGTTTCCGGGTTGCCCTCGATCAGCGCGTCCAGCATCGGCCGCGCCATGGCGTCGCCGGTGATGAAGATGAGGTTGATCTTGTGGCGGTCGATCGCCTGCCACACCCCGTGTCCGCTGAACTCGGGCAGCATCACGGCTTTACCGCCGTCGAACAGGCTGTGGAACGTGGCGGTCTGCGAGCCACCGTGGATCATCGGCGGAATCGGGAACCGCACCATCTGCGGGTTGTTGGCGGCACCGGTCTTGGACTGCTGCCATTCGTCCTCGATGGGTTCGCCGGTGATGAAGTTGATGCCACCGCCGAGCACCCGCCACCAGTCCTCGTGCCGCCACATCACGCCCTTGGGCAGCCCGGTGGTGCCGCCGGTGTAGAGCATGAAGATGTCGTCGGGCGAGCGCGGACCGAAGTCCCGCTCACCGGACGAGGCGGCCAGGGCGGCCTCGTATTCGACCGAATCCGCTGCGGTCGCGATGGTGCCGGTCGTATCGTCGTCGACGACGAGAACCGTCCTCAGCTGCGGGGTGTTCGGCCGGACCCCGGCCACCCGATCGCTGTACCGGCGCTCGTGGATCAACGCGACCATGTCCGAATTGTCGAAGATGTATTGCAACTCGTTCTCGACGTACCGGAAGTTCACATTGATCATCACCGCCCGCGCCTTGAACACCGCGACCATCGCCTCGACGGCCTCGATCGTATTGCGCGAGTAGATGCCGACCTTGTCCCCCGGCTTCACACCGTGTTCGAGCAGGTAGTGAGCCAACTTGTTGGCGCGCTCCTCCAGCTGTGCGTAGGTCACCTCGCGGCCGTCGTCAGCGAGCGCGACGCGGTCGGGCATCAGGTCGATGGAGTGTTCGACAAGGTCCGCTATGTTGTAGCTCACAAGGCTAAAAATAGAACGTGTTACTGTTCCTGGCAAGGCTTGAAAGTCAGGAGATTCGCAATGCCGCACTGCCTCGTTGAGAAACGCGACCATGTCCTCATCGTCACGATGAATCGCCCCGAGGCGCGCAACGCGCTCTCGGCGGAAATGATGGCGATCATGCGCGACGCCTGGGATCAGGTGGACAGCGATCCGGACATCAGGGTGGCCATTCTGACCGGCGCGGGCGGCGCGTTCTGCGCGGGCGCGGACCTCAAGGCGATGACCGCGCAGCACCCCGGCGATTCGTTCGCCGGCGGCGGCTGGGACCTGTCGAAGATCGAGGCGCTGCTCAAGGGCCGCAGGCTGACCAAGCCGCTGATCGCCGCGGTCGAGGGCCCGGCCATCGCGGGCGGCACCGAGATCCTGCAGGGCACCGATATCCGGGTGGCCGGCGAGAGCGCGAAATTCGGTGTGTCCGAGGCACGCTGGGGCCTGTTCCCGCTCGGCGGCTCCGCGGTGCGCCTGGTGCGCCAGATTCCGTACACCGTAGCCGCGGATATCCTGCTGACCGGCAGGCACGTCACCGCCGCCGAGGCCAAGGAGATCGGGCTGATCGGGCACGTGGTTCCCGACGGCAGCGCGCTGGACAAGGCCCTCGAACTCGCCGCGCAGATCGCGGCCAACGGCCCGCTGGCCGTGCAGGCCATCCTGCGGACCATCCGGGAGACCGAGGGCATGCACGAGGAAGAGGCGTTCCAGATCGACGCGAAGCTCGGCATGGCCGTGTTCCGCTCGACCGACGCCAAAGAGGGCCCGAAAGCCTTCGCGGAGAAGCGCAAACCGACCTTCACCGGCAGCTGAGACCACGCCGCCCCCGGCACCTTCGGGTACCGGGGGGCGGCTCATGTCCGGCTCAATTGCCCGGGTAGTCCATCCAGAACGGCTCCCACTGGTGGCCGTCCGGATCGAGGAAGGTGCGGCTGTACATGCCGACCTGTGCCTCCTGCGCGCGCTTGTCCTCGCTGATCTCCTCGGTGCCACCCGCGGTGAGCGCCGCCGCCGCGAGCGCATCCACCTCCGCGCTGCTGGTCAGCGCCAATCCGTAAGTGGCGCCGATCTTCTCGGTGGTGTCCGCGACCTGGCGCTTGCTGAAGTTGGTGAAGAACTGCCGAGTCAGCAGCATGAGGCAGATATTGTCGTCGATCACGATGCAGGCCGCGTTGTCGTCGCTGAACTCCTGGTTGACCTTCCAGCCGAGCGCCTCGTAGAAGTTCTTCGACCGGTTCAGCTCGGCGACGGGTAGGTTGAGAAAAATCATCCGGCTGGTCATGTCGACACCTTTTCGTAGTCCGCCTGTTTAGTTGCGCAGAAATAAGGACGAGACGCGGCGGCTGAACTCATCGCTCGCCCCCACAGCTGTGACCGCCCGCACCCGGCGCCGCGGGTGTTGATCTTGCTGGTGCTGGTAGCGAGCTTTCGGGTCTGGGATGTGTCGGTGGGCTGTGGCATGGTGACACCCATGAACGACCCGTCCGGCCACTCCGCCGGCCTTGCTCCCGACGTGCTCGAGTCTTTCGAGAAGCACCGCCGGGAATTGTGCGCCTACGCCTACCGCATGCTCGGTTCGTCTTTCGAAGCCGAGGACGCGGTCCAGGAAACCTTCACCCGCGCGTGGAAGTCCTACGACTCGTTCGAGGGACGCGCGAGCCTGCGCTCCTGGCTGTATCGAATCGCCACCAATGTCTGCCTGGACATGCTCGACGGCCCGCAGCGGCGAGCCAGGCCGATGGACCTGAACGGTCCGTCGCGGCCGGATTCACCGCTACCCGCGCCGCAGCCGGACTACGTCTGGATCGAGCCGATCCCGAACGCCCTGGCCTTCGGCGCCGACCCGGCCGACCACGCCTCGGCCAAGGACACGCTGCGCCTGGCATTCGTCGCGGCCTGTCAGCACCTCCCCGCCACCCAGCGCGCGATCCTGATCATGCGCGAGGTGCTGCGGTTCTCCGCCAACGAGACCGCCGAAGCTCTCACCATGTCGCCCGCGTCGGTGAACAGCGCGCTGCAACGCGCCAGGGCCACCATGTCGAAGGTGCAGCCGAGCACCGCGGACAACTACGACGAGTCCAACGAAGACCAGCGCAAGCTGGTCGACAACTTCGTCAAGGCGTTCGAGGCCTACGACATGGACACGCTCACCACGCTGCTCAAAACCGATGTGGCGCTGTCCATGCCGCCGATCGAGTTCTGGGTCTCCGGCCCGGCGAACGTGGCCGCGTTCATGCTCGGCCACGGCGCGGGCTGCCGCGACTCCCGCCTGGTCCGCCTGGACGGCGCCAACGGCAACCCCGCCTTCGGTCACTACAAGCCCAGCGGCGAGCCGGGCGTGTGGGTCCCGTGGTCGATCACCGTGCTGGAGCTCGACGGCAACGAGGTTGCGGGCATGAGCTTCTTCCTCGACACGGCGAAGCTGTTCCCGCTGTTCGGGCTGGCCCCGGAGTTGCGCGAAGCAGTCTGAACACCCCCGCCCCCCGGAAGGTTTGACAGCCAAAGAAGGCGCTGTGCGCCCGGGGCAGGCAGCGTGAAAAGGGTGTGCGGCAAGGAGATAAGGATCGAGCGGAGTCATATGGTCGCTACCTGATCTTGGGTAGCGACCATATGACTCTGTCCGTCTCCTAGGGAGCTGGGACGTAGCGCTCGCGAAGCTTGCGCTTGTACAACTTCCCGTTGGGGTCGCGGGGCAGTTCGGGGAGGTAGTCGACCGACTTGGGCATCTTGTACTTCGCCAATTGGGTTGCGGCGAAGGCGAGTAGCTCGGTCGTGAGCTCGTCGCTGCCCTCGATGCCCTCGGCGGGCTGGACGACGGCCTTGACCTCGGCGCCCCAATCCGGGTGCGGGATACCGAATACCGCGACGTCGGCGACCTTGGGGTGGGTGACCAGGACGTTCTCGATCTCGGCGGGGTAGATGTTCACCCCGCCGGACAGGATCAGGTCGGAGCGGCGGTCGTGCAGGTAGAGGTAGCCGTCCTCGTCGAGGTGGCCGATGTCGCCGACGGTGAACAGGTCGCCGACGCGCGAATCCTCGGTCTTGGCCTTGTCGTGGTGGTACTCGAAACTCGAAGCGCCCATCCGCATGTAGACCAGGCCGGGCTCACCGGCGGGCACCTCGGAGCCGTCCTCTTCGCTGAGCACCTTGATCACCGACCACGGCCACGCCTTGCCGACCGAACCCGGCTTCTGCAGCCACTCGGTCCCGTTGATCACCGTGCCGCCGCCCTCGGTGGCCGCGTAGTACTCGGTGACCGTCGGGCCCCACCACTCGAGCATCTTCCGCTTGGTCTCCTGCGGGCAGGGGGCGGCACCGTGCACCATGCTGCGCAGCGAGGACACGTCGTATTTGGCGCGCACCTCCTCGGGCAGCGCGAGCAGCCGATGGAACTGGGTGGGCACCATGTGGCTGTGCGTCACCCGGTACTTGTCGATCAGCCGCAGCATCTCCTCGGCGTCCCAGCGATCCATCAGAACGAGCTTGTGCCCCAGCTGAATCGAGATGGTCGCGAAGTTCAGCACCGCGGTGTGATAGAGCGGCGACCCGCAGATGTGCACGTGATCGTCGTACGGCGCGAGCCCGAAAAGGCCGAAGAACGCATTGGTGTGCGGCGGAACGACATCCGGGTCGGCGCCGGTGAGCGGGCGGCGAACGCCCTTGGGGCGCCCCGTGGTTCCGGAGGTGTAGAGCATCGGCGCCCCGGTGCTGCGGTCAGCCGGTCGCCCGGTGTCCGCGGCGCCCAGCCAGGCCACCGACTTGAAGCCGTCGATCTCGCCCACCGAAAAACGCCCCGTAGCAGGCAATTCCGCCTCATCGGCGGCGGCTTTGGCGGTGGCCGCGAAACGATCGCTGGCCAGGAACGCCTTGGCCTCACTGTCCTGCAGGATGTACGCGACCTCCGGGCCGGTGAGGTGCCAGTTCACCGCGACGATGTACAGCCCGGCCTGGTACGCCGCGAAGTAGGCGGCGATCGCCTCGACGCAGTTGTGCACCATGCTCACCAGCACGTCGCCGGTTTCCAGGCCGAGGCCGCGCAGGCCGGTGGCGTAGCGATTGGCGAGAGTGGCCAATTCGCGATACGTCACCTCCCGGCCCGCCGGATCGACCATGGCGATCCGATCGGGTTCGGCTTCGGCGATGTTCCACAGACCGAGAATTTTCACTGACTCCTGCGTCGTCATCTTACTGAATCTAGAACGTGTTCTACATATCGACAAGGGGTGCGAGACGACGTAATTGCGCGACATCGGAAACCGACACCAACATCATGGTGACCCCGGCCGCCGACCAGACCCCGAGTTGCTTACGGACATGCTCCTCGTCGCCGATGATCGCGGTGTCCAGAATCAGCTCGTCCGGCACCGCGGCCGCCGCCTCGGCCTTCTTGCCCGCCTGGAACAGGCTGCCGATCTCGTCGACCTCCCGCTCGTAGCCCATCCGCCGGTAGACCTGCGCGTGGAAATTCTGCTCCGGCGCGCCCATGCCGCCGATGTAGAGCGCCATGATCCAGCGCATCCGCTCGAGCTCGCTCGCCGCGTCGTCGGTGATCACCACCTGACAGCTCGCGGCGATCTCGAAGTCGGCGCGCGACCGGCGCGCACCCGCCCTGGCGAAACCCTCGTCGAGCCAGTCGTTGTACATGTTCGCCAGCCGCGGTGCGTAGTAGATGGCGAGCCAGCCGTCCGCGATCTCGGCGGTCAGCGCCACATTCTTGGGGCCTTCCGCACCGAGCCAGATCGGCAAATCCGCACGTAGCGGGTGCACGATCGGCTTGAGCGGCTTGCCGAGCCCGGTCGCCCCCGGCCCGGCGTAGGGCAGCGGATAGTGCGGCCCGTCATTGGTGACCGGCGCCTGCCGCTCCAGAATCCGCCGGATGATCCCGACGTACTCGCGGGTGCGCTGCAACGGCTTGGCGAACGGCTGCCCGTACCAGCCCTCGACCACCTGTGGCCCGGACACACCCAGCCCGAGAATCGCCCGGCCGCCGCTCAGGTGATCGAGCGTGAGCGCGTGCATCGCGGTCGCGGCGGGCGTGCGAGCCGACATCTGCACCACCGAGGTCCCGAGTCGCACCCGCTCCGTGGACGACCCCCACCAGGTCAGCGGCCCGAAGGCGTCCGATCCCCACGATTCCGCGGCGAATACCGCATCGAACCCGGCGTCCTCGGCGGCGACCACCAACTCCCCCGCATTCTCCGGGGGCTGCGCCATCCAGTACCCGAGTTGCAATCCGAATTTCATGCTCCACCTTCCGACCTCGCCGGCCGCTCATACAGCCCGTCACCGACACCGCATCTTGCCAGCAGAATAAGAACCTGTTCTACTCGACATTGTGACTCAGGGGAATACCGCATCCGGCGTAATCGCGGATGAGAGAGGGTCGGAATTGAACGCCGCACCTGATGTGCTCAGCGCGCCCCTACGGGTGCGATTCGACTACACGCGGTCCGTGGGACCGACGATCGGCACCTTCTTGACCAAACTGCGCGACCGCAAGATCGTGGGCGTGCGCGGGTCGGACGGCCGGGTGCTGGTGCCGCCGCCGGAATACGATCCGATCACCGCGGCTGCGCTCACCGAGTTCGTCGACGTCGCCGCGGTCGGCACCGTCGAATCCTGGACCTGGGTGCGCGAGCCGCTGCCCGGCCAGCCGTTCGACCGGCCGTTCGCCTGGGCGCTGATCCGGCTGGACGGCGCGGACACCGCGCTGCTGCACGCGGTCGACGTCGCCGCGCCTGAGGACATGCGGACTGGCATGCGAGTGGCCGTCCGCTGGGCCGCCGAGACCACCGGAACCATCCACGACATCGCCTGCTTCGAGCCCGGCGAAAAGTCCGACACCACCGCGGCCGCCGTCGACGGCGAGCCGGTCACGATGCTCACCACCCCGGTCGACCTGGCCTACAAGCACACCGCCTCCCCGCAGGAGACCGTCTACCTGCGCGGACTCGCCGAAGGCAAGCTGCTCGGCGGGCGCACCGACGCCGCGGGCAAGGTGTACTTCCCGCCGCGCGGCGCGAACCCGACCGACGGCAGGCCCACCGACGAGGTCGTCGAGCTGCCCGACCGCGGCACAGTCACCACGTTCTGCATCGTGAACGTGCCGTTCCTGGGTCAGCGGATCAAGCCGCCGTACGTCGCGGCCTACGTACTGCTGGACGGCGCGGACATCCCGGTGCTGCATCTCGTACTCGGTTGCGAGGCAAGCGAAGTCCGGATGGGCATGCGCGTCGAGGCGGTGTGGAAGCCGCGCGAGCAGTGGGGCTACGGGCTGGAGAACGTGGACCACTTCCGCCCCACCGGCGAGCCGGATGCCGACTACGAGACCTACAAGCACCACCTCTGAGAGAGGCGCACGTTGACTGACAACGGAACCGACATCGCGGTCGTGGGTTTCGCCCACGCGCCGCACGTGCCGGAGACCTTCGGCACCACCAATGGCGTGGAGATGCTGGTGCCCTGCTTCCAGCAGCTCTACCGCCAGCTCGGCATCACCAAGTCCGACATCGACTTCTGGTGCTCGGGCTCCTCGGATTACCTTGCCGGGCGCGCTTTTTCGTTCATCTCCGCAATCGACGC
Source organism: Nocardia suismassiliense (assembly GCF_900269665.1). Classification (GTDB taxonomy): domain Bacteria; phylum Actinomycetota; class Actinomycetes; order Mycobacteriales; family Mycobacteriaceae; genus Nocardia; species Nocardia suismassiliense. Next base: position 1,011,162 of record NZ_LT985361.1, on the reverse strand, counting down.
CATCGGCGCGGTGCCGCCGATCAACGAATCGCACGTGGAGATGGACGCGGCATGGGCGCTGTACGAGGCGTGGGTGAAACTGCGCTCGGGGCAGGCGAAGACCGCGCTGGTGTACGGCTTCGGTAAATCCTCGGCGGGCACGCTGCGCCAGGGGCTCACCATGCAGCTCGATCCGTACCTGGTGACACCGCTGTGGCCGGACGCCTGGTCCATCGCGGGCCTGCAGGCCAGGGCCGGGCTGGACGCGGGCCGCTGGACCGAACGCGACATGGCGGCGGTGGCCGCGGACGCGTTAGCCGCCGGCGGCCGGGCGACGCAGGCCGAAAGCCTGCTCGACGCACCGTATATCGCCGATCCACTGCGTGCGCACGACGTCGCTCCGATCACCGACGGCGCTGCCGCGATCGTGCTCGCCATCGGCGATCGGGCCCGCGAACTCTGCGAGCGGCCGGCCTGGATCACCGGCATGGCGCACCGGGTGGACACGCCAATGCTCGGCGCGCGCGACCTCACCGTCTCCCCCTCCACTTCGGCTGCCGCACAGGCGGTTACCGGCGGCGACACCCACTTCGACGTCGCCGAACTGCACGCGCCGTTCAGTCATCAGCAGCTGATCCTCGCCGAGGCCATCGGCCTGAAGAACGGCACCAAGGTGAACCCGTCGGGTGGTGCGCTCGCCGCGAATCCGATGTTCGCCGCGGGCTTGGAGCGAATCGGCTTCGCGGCTAACGCGATCATGGACGGCTCGGCGAATCGAGCGCTCGCGCACGCCACCAGTGGGCCCGCGTTGCAGCAAAACCTTGTGACAGTTCTGGATTCGGAGGCGAGCCGATGAGCTTTCCGGCTGCGGTGCTGGGCACCGGTCAAACCCATCACGTGACGAAAAGAACCGATGTATCGATGGCGGGCATGTGCCGTGAAGCCATTGATCGCGCGCTTGTAGATGCCGGTCTCACCATCGCCGATATCGACGCGGTGGTGGTCGGTAAAGCACCGGACCTGTTCGAGGGCGTCATGATGCCCGAGCTGTATCTCGCGGATGCGTTGGGCGCCACCGGAAAACCGTTGTTGCGCGTGCACACCGCCGGTTCGGTCGGCGGCTCGACCGGCGTGGTCGCCGCCAATCTGGTGCAGGCGGGGGTGCACAAACGGGTCCTCGCGATCGCCTGGGAAAAGCAGTCGGAGTCGAATGCCATGTGGGCGTTGTCGATTCCGGTGCCGTTCACCATGCCGGTCGGCGCGGGCGCGGGCGGCTACTTCGCCCCGCACGTGCGCTCCTACATCCGGCGCTCCAACGCGCCGAGCCACATCGGCGCGATGGTCGCGGTCAAGGATCGGCGCAACGGCGCCAAGAACCCGCTGGCACACCTGAAACAGCCGGACATCACGCTGGAATCGGTGCTCGCCTCGCAAATGCTCTGGGACCCTATCCGTTTCGATGAGACCTGCCCGTCCTCGGACGGTGCGTGCGCCATCGTGCTCGGTGACGAAGAAGCGGCGACCGCCGTCGAGGCCACCGGCAAGAAGGTCGCGTGGGTGCACGGCACCGCGATGCGCACCGAGCCGACCACCTTCGCCGGACGCGATCAGGTGAACCCGCAGGCCGGCCAGGACGCCGCGGCCGCGCTGTGGAAAGCCGCCGGGATCACCGACCCGCTCAGCGAGATCGACGTGGCGGAGATCTATGTGCCGTTCTCCTGGTTCGAACCGATGTGGCTGGAAAACCTGGGCTTCGTGCCGCAGGGCGACGGCTGGAAACTCACCGACAAGGGCGAGACCGAGATCGGCGGCATTCTGCCGGTCAACCCGTCCGGCGGGGTGCTCTCTTCCAATCCGATCGGCGCTTCGGGGCTCATCCGATTCGCCGAGGCGGCCAAGCAGGTCATGGGCCGCGCCGGCGCCTACCAGGTCGAGGGTGCGCGTAAAGCCTTCGGCCACGCCTATGGTGGCGGATCCCAGTACTTCTCGATGTGGGTGGTCGGAGCTGATAAACGATGACCCCGCTGAAGTTCACCCTCGGCATCGCGCTGAGCCCACTGGACCAGCTGCCGGATCTGGCGAAAACCGCTGAGGAGTGCGGGTTCTCGTCGATCGCGTTGCCGGACTCGCTGTTCTACATGAAGTCCGCGGCGGCGAAGTACCCGTACACCGCCGACGGCAGCCGGTTCTGGGGTCCGGAGACGCCCTGGGTCGACCCGCTCATCGGGGCGACCGCGATGGCGATGGTGACCAGTCGGATCCGGTTCTACACCAACGTGCTCAAGCTCGGGTCACGTAACCCGCTGCTGCTGGCGCGCCAGGTCGGCTCGGTGGCCAACCTTTCCGGCAACCGCTTCGGCTTCGGCGTAGGAATCGGCTGGGCGCCCGAGGAATTCGAGTGGTGCGGGGTGCCCTACGCCCGCCGCGGCGCCCGGGTCGACGAGATGATCGAGGTCATCAAGCTGGTGCTGGGCGGCGGCATGGTCGAGTTCCACGGCGAGTTCTTCGATTTCGATCAGCTGCAGGTCAGTCCGGCGCCGACCGAGCCGGTGCCGTTCTACGTCGGCGGCCACACCGAGGCGGCGCTGCGGCGGGCGGCCCGGGTGGGTGACGGCTGGACCTCGGCGATGATGACCTACGACGAGCTGTGCCGCACCATCGGCAAGCTCGACGCGCTGCGCGCCGAATTCGGGCGCGGGGACCAGCCGTTCGAGCTCCAGGCGGTGTGCGTCGACCGGTTCGGCCGGTCCGGTTATCAGGATCTCGCGAACGCGGGCGTGACCGATGCGATCGTGGTGCCCTGGCTCTTCGACGGCATCGGCTTCGACGGCGAACTCGCCGCCAAACAGGACTCGCTGCGCCGATTTGCCGCGGCGAACATCGAAGCACCGATCGTCGCGGAGGTATCGGCATGACGAGCGACCATCCCGCCCGGACTGCCGGGCTCGCGTCCCAGGCCGCGGTGCGGGCCAGGGACAAGGCGGCGTGGGTCGCGTTGTTCGCCGAGGACGGCATCGTCGAAGACCCCATCGGCCCTTCGGGTTTCGACCCGGAGGGCAAGGGGCACCGCGGCAAGGAGGCGATCGCGGCCTTCTGGGACAAAGCGATCGCGCAGACGGAATCCATCGAGTTCCTGTTCGGTGACTCGTTCGCGTGCGGGAACGAGATCGCGTTCACCGGGACCATCCGCAGCACCCTCGGCGGCCACCAGATCGACGCCGACGGTGTGTTCACCTACCGGGTCGACGACACCGGCAAAATCGCTGCGCTGCGGGCATTTTGGGAGGTCGACCGCGCGATGGCCACCGCGAAGAAGGTCGGCTGAACACACCTCGAAGGGCCCTCGTACCGGATGGAATCTCCGGTGCGAGGGCCCTTTTCGACGTAGCGGCTTTCAGTGCGTGACGGGACAGCCCTTGAAGTCGACCGGGAATTCCTTGATCCCGTTGAGCCAGCCGGAGCGCAGCCGTTTCGGCTCACCCAGCTTGCTGATGTCGGGCAGGTGATCGGCGATGGCGTTGAAGATCAGGTCGACCTCCAGCCTGGCCAGGTTCGCGCCGACGCAGAAGTGCGCGCCGGTGCCGCCGAAGGACAAGTGCGGGTTGTCCTTTCGCAGGATGTCGAACCGCTCCGGATGCTCGAAGACGTCCTCATCGAAGTTCGCCGAACGGTACAGCATGACCAGCCGCTGGCCCTTCTTGATCTGCACGCCGCCGAGCTCGGTGTCTTCCAGTGCGGTCCGCTGGAACGAGGTGACCGGCGTGGCCCACCGGATGATCTCGTCGGCGGCGGTGGTGGGACGTTCCTTCTTGAACAGTTCCCACTGGTCCGGGTTCTCCATGAAGGCGTTCATGCCGTGCGTGATGGCGTTGCGCGTGGTCTCGTTGCCCGCCACGGCCAGCATGATCACGAAGAAGCCGAACTCCTCCTCGCTGAGCTTGTCACCGTCGACATCCGCCTCGATCAGCGTGGTGACCAGATCGTTGGCCGGGCATTCCTTGCGCGCCGCGGCCATTTGGTATGCGTAGCCCAGGATTTCGGCCGAGGCCATAACCGGATCGGCGTCGTTGTCCGGGTCGTCGTAGCCGGTCATGTCGTTCGACCAGGTGAACACCTTCATCCGGTCTTCCTGCGGGACGCCGATCAGTTCGGCGATCGCCTGCAGCGGCAGTTCGCAGGCGATCTGGGTGACGAAGTCGCCGGTCCCCGAGGCTGCGGCCGCCTTGACGATCGATTCCGCGCGTGCCGAGAGTTCGGCGCGCAGGCCGTTGATCGCACGCGGGGTGAAACCGCGCGAGATGATCTTGCGCAGCTTGGTGTGCTCCGGAGCGTCCTTGTTGATCAGGACGAACCGCTGCAGTTCGATCTGCTCGCGGGTGATGTCGTCGTTGAAGCGCGGGATGGCGGTGTTCTCGAAAGTCGAGTACACGTCGCCGCGCCGTGATACCTCTTTGACATCGGCGTGCTTGCTGACCACCCAGAAGCCCTCGTCCCGGAAGCCACTGACCTCCACCGGCTGTGGATTCCACCAGACCGGTGCGGTGCGACGCAGCTCGGCGAACTCCTCGACGGGAACCCGCTCGGCGTAGATGTCGGGGTCTGTGACGTCGAATCCGTCCGGCAGATTCGGCCGGACATTCCGAGGGTCTACCACCAGATGTCTCCTTCGACAAACTGAAACACGTTCTATAATCATTGAAGCATAGGTGGCTGTATCAGGAAAGAAGCCGAACAGAACCACCTCGAATCCTTGGAGAACTCGTTTCAGTTTTCCGTCCCATAGAAAGGTTGGACATGGGCACACCCGTCATCGTCGAGGCCGCTCGCACCCCCATCGGCAAGCGCGGCGGCTGGCTCTCCGGCCTGCACGCCGCCGAACTACTCGGCCTCGCGCAGCGCGGACTGCTCGAGCGCGCCCATCTGGATCCGGCACAGGTCGAGCAGGTGATCGGCGGCTGCGTCACCCAGGCGGGTGAGCAGTCCAACAATGTGACGCGCGTCGCGTGGCTGCACGCCGGACTGCCCTGGCAGGTCGGCGCGACCACCATCGACGCGCAGTGTGGCTCGGCCCAGCAGGCCAACCATCTCATCGCCGGGCTCATTGCGACCGGCGCGATCGACATCGGTGTCGCCTGCGGTATCGAGGCGATGAGCCGAGTTCCGATGGGCGCCAACGTCGGCGAGCACGCCGGACCGCGCAGGCCGGCGTCCTGGAACATCGACCTGCCCAACCAGTTCGAGGCGGCCGAGCGGATTGCCAAGCGGCGCGGCATCACTCGCGCCGACGTCGACGCGTTCGGCGCCCGCTCACAGCGCCTGGCCGGACAGGCCTGGGCCGAGGGGCGTTTCGACCGCGAGGTGCTCACTGTCACCGCACCCGCCGTCGACAAGGCGGGGAACCTGACCGGCGAGAAGCTGGACGTGTCACGCGACCAAGGGCTGCGCGAGACGACCGTCGAGGGCCTGGCCAAGCTGAAGCCGGTGCTGGAGGGCGGCATCCATACCGCGGGGAGCTCGTCGCAGATCTCCGACGGCGCCGCCGCGGTACTGCTGATGGACGAAAAGGCCGCGCAGCGAGCCGGATTGCGGCCCAGGGCGCGGATCATCAGCCAGGCACTGGTCGGCGCGGAGCCGGAGTTCCATCTCGACGGCCCGGTACAGGCCTGCTCGCGCCTGCTGGAGCGGTCCGGGATGAGCATCGGGGACATCGATCTGTTCGAAATCAACGAGGCCTTCGCCTCGGTGGCACTGTCCTGGGCGTCGGTGCATCAGCCGGACATGGACCGGGTCAACGTGAACGGTGGCGCCATCGCGCTCGGCCATCCGGTGGGCTCGACCGGATCCCGGCTCATCACAACGGCTTTGCACGAGTTGGAGCGAACCGGCCGCAGCACCGCCATGGTGCTGATGTGTGCCGGTGGCGCATTGGCGACAGGGACGATCATCGAGCGGATTTAAGGCCGTCGACCCGTCGAAACCGGTTTGTTGAACGTTCATCTCCCAGGCCCGGAAACGTGTCGTACGCCACACATTCGGCTCGACTTGCAACTAGATGAGACGTCAGCTATCTTTCCGCTATCATGATCGCGTCGGGGAAGACCTCCAGGACGGGCCAGAACCGGTCCGTACCTCGGCTTCTCGAGAGCCGTTGGGGTGACCCGCAAACGCAACGGTCGCAGTACCTTCGCCGGACCGGCACCTAGAAGCTTCAAGGAAATCCGGAATCAGGCGTAGGTTTTCAGTTACTGAGCCGCTAATATCAATGATACGTATCCGAGATAACGACTGTTAGTACAGCGAAGGGAATTGGGCGGCTCACAATGGCTGATTTCGCGGCGCGGCTGAACAAGCTGTTCGAAACCGTGCATCCCCCGGGGCGTAAGCCGCACACCAACGCGGAGGTTGCGGCTGCGCTGACGGCCTCCGGACATCCGATCTCGAAACCGTACCTGTCGCAGTTGCGGTCGGGACAACGGACGAACCCGTCCGATGAGACGGTGGCCGCCCTGGCGAAGTTCTTCAAGGTCAAGCCGGACTACTTCTTCAACGACATCTATGCCGCCAAGATCGATCACGATCTTGAGTTGCTGTCCCAGCTGCAGGGCTATGGACTGCGACGGCTGTCGAGTAGAGCGTTCGACCTGTCCGAAGAATCTCAGAACCTCCTCACGTCCATGGCGGAGAAGTTGCGGGCAAGTGAAGGCTTGCCCGAAATTCCTCCGGATGGCACCGAATAGGTTCTCTTGCACGGAAGCACAGTGCGACCCTCCGGGTCGCACTGTGCTGTGTTATGTGCGCGTCCAATACGTGAAGCAAGTGCGCATGCCCGAGAAAATAGGGGCATGCCCTGTCAAGGCCTCTGGCGATGCTCGATCATCAGTAGATGCACGCACATTCGACAATTCTCGAACTTGTGCGCCCGCAAGTTTTCCTCGCACAACTGATTTCGTGTGAACGCGGGTAACTCATCGAGTCCATCGCAGAACTCAGCCGGGTACACGACACCGGCCGGCAACCACACTCAGCGGTACGCGGAATACGCGCCAGCGGCGCGTGTGCTCAATTTCGGACGGGTTCCAAGGTTGTCGCGTCATAGGCCCGGGCGATGGCCTGGACCCAGCCGCGGGGACTAATCCCCTCGGGCGGAGCAATCCACCGTGCGTCGAGCGCCACATCGCCCAACGGGTTTCTCGCCCACTGCGCCACCGTCTCCGCGCGCTCGGCGACCGACCGCGGCGGCGGCGCCACCGCGGCGAGCACCACACCCCCGCCGGACTGGAGGTAGAGGGCGTCCATGATCTGCGCCACCTGATCGGACGCGCGCAGCTGGGTGGACGTACCGGTCTGGTCGTGTGCGACCACCTCCGGGAACCGGCCGACCATGGTGCGGTGCAGCAGCTTGATCTGGCGCAACAGCATCCGCGCGCGCACCCACAACTCCACCACGATCCAGATCGCGCCGAACGCGATGAGCAGACTCGCCACTTCCCACGCCTGCCACGCCCAATTCGGCTGACCCGGCGGCACCGGCGGCGCACCGGTGAACGCGCGCTGGATCTCCAGCACGGCCAGACCCCCGACGACCGCGGTTCCGGTGGTGTAGATCGCGATACCCCGGCCGAGCGTGGTCCAGTCGAGGTTGCGCAGGCCGGTGATGACGATGAACAGCGCGCCGAGTGTCACGACCTCCCAGCCGAAGGTGAACGACCAGGCGATGGTGATGGTCACCGAGACGATGCCGATGCTGTAGATCGCCATGGCGACCTGACGCAGGTTCTGCCGCGAGCAGATCGGCCAGGCGGCGAAGGCGACCACCGAGGTGGCGGCGATGAAGATGATCCAGGCCGACACCACGACACCGTCGGAGAGCCAGCCCGCGCGCACGCCGTGCGGCAGCAGATTGTCGATGGCCACCGCGATCTCGGGAACCGCGACGGTGGCGGCCAGCGCGACGGCGGCGACCGCGACCACGATGGCCACCCGGGCCGTCGTCGCCGGCTTGACCAGCACCCGTCCTACCCGGGCTCCTGCCGCCATCCACACCAGCAGTGCCGTCAACCAGAGGGTCATCCCAGAGCCTCATCGAATCGAAGGACCGAGACGCCTGCGCCACGGCTGTTGAACACGCGGAGTCTGGTCATCAACATGGCGGCGAAAGTCTCTGCCTCCCACTCGGCGAGCTCGTCCGCACCGTCGTCGACGATCTGCTGGTGCGCCCGCTGGCTCAGCATGTACGCGATCAGATCGTCGCTGGCCTCGAGCGTCACCTCGGGCGCGGGTGCGCCCTCGTGGTTGAACACGATGTGCCCCAACTCATGTGCGAGGGTGTGCTCCCGGCTCGGCAGCGACTGGGCGAGCACGATCACGTCGCGATCGGGGTAGAGCCTGCGCTGACCGCACACGCCGGGACCCAATTGCGCACTGGCGATTTCGATTTCGCGGCGCCGCTCGCTCGCGATGGCGAGCACCACCTCGTCGAGGGTGGTGGCGTCGGAGTCCGCCGCCACGGCGCAGACGGCATCCACCGCCGCCGCCACTCGCCGGTAGGACCGCGAAGTGTTCTGAGTCTTACTCTCACTCATGCCAGCACCCCTCACGGCCTCGGGAAGAACATGGCACGGGCGGCGTCGACTCGGGCCTGTGCGGCCGAGGCACCCTGGAAACTGACTGCGCCGGAACCGGCTCCGGCCAACCCGAGTGCGAGCAGGCCGCCGATCACCGACAGCAGTTTGGGTTTGGGCAGCCCGTCGTTGGCGCTCGTCGGGCGCACGTCGGGGTTCGGCTTGGCCGGGGCCGCCTGCGCCGCCGGTGGGGCGGGCGGCNGGGACAGGCGGGGTGGGGATCGGGATCAAGAGCAGCAGCAGCGGAGCGGCCGAACCGACGGCCGCCGAGCCGACGGCCGCGGAACCTACTGCGGCAGAACCGGTTGCCGCGGAACCGACGCCCGCGGAACCGACTCCGGCGGAGCCAACGCCCGCGGAACCGACCGCGGCCGAACCAACGCCTGCCGACCCGACTGCGGCCGAACCTGTTGCACCGACACCGATTCCGGCGGAACCCACGGCGGCGGAGCCTGTTGCCAGGGCACCTACCCCCGCGGAGCCGGTGGCGCCGAGCGCGGCAGAGCCGGTGCCGAGCACGACGCCGAGACCGGCCGAGCCCGAACCGAGCGTCAGGCCGAGTCCGGCGGAGCCGGTACCGAGCAGCGCGCCGAGACCGGCCGAGCCTGCGGCGCCCGCGGAACCTGCCGCAGCCGAGCCACCGGCCGCAGCCGAGCCTGCCGCGGCCGAACCGGCGGCTGCCGAACCGGAGCCGATGGCGGGATTGGTGGGCACCGCACTGACGTCTGTCGGCTGCCCCGGTACCGATAACGGCAACCAGGTCTCCCCGCCGTCGTACGGCGGCGGAGCGGGGTCGGCAGCGCACTGCGCGCACTGCCCGGAGGGCTGGGCTACCGCCGCAACCGGGCCGAGTAGCGCAAAGCCGGCCACAGCTCCAGCTACTGCAACCACACGGAACGTGCGACCAACGGCCATGCGCCGAGCCTTCCCCTCATTCGTAAAGCGCAGATCTCACCCGGTCGCGACTCTCACACGGGACTTTTAACGGATGGGGGCCATAGTAAACCCCTATCGTTACGTGCGCAGGAAGAAGGTCGGAAGCCCGCTCAGGCCCCGTACACCGGTTCGGGCGGCATCCCCTTGGCAATCAGGTCAGCTACCACCGGGCCGAGCTCGGCAGGCGACCACCTGGCACCGCGATCCACCGCGACACCGTGGCGCCACCCGTCCGCAAGTGCGATTTTCCCGCCCTCGACCTCGAACATGCGCCCGGTGACCGATGCGGATTCTGGGCTGCCGAGCCAGACGACGAGCGGCGAAATGTTCTCCGGAGCCATCGCGTCGAAGCCGTCTTCCGGCTGCGCCATGGTCTCGGCAAACACCGTTTCGGTCATCCTGGTTCGGGCCGCAGGTGCGATGGAATTCACAGTGACGCCGTAGCGAGCGAACTCCGCGGCGGCCGTCAGCGTAAGTCCCGCAATACCGGCTTTGGCCGCGCCGTAGTTGCCCTGACCGACGCTGCCCTGCAAGCCCGCGCCGGAGCTGGTGTTGATGATGCGGCCGTCGACCGGGCGACCGGCTTTGGACTCGCCGCGCCAGTACTCGATCGCGTGCCGCATGGTGACGAAATGGCCCTTGAGGTGCACGCGGATCACCGCGTCCCACTCGTCCTCACCGAGGTTGACCAGCATCCGGTCTCGCACGAATCCGGCGTTGTTGACGAGCACGTCGAGGCCGCCGAAGGTATCGACCGCCTGCCGGATAAGCCGTTGGCCGCCTTGCCAATCCGCGACGTCGTCGCCGTTGGCCACGGCGGTGCCGCCGAGTGCGGTGATCTCCGCCACCACCTGTTCGGCCGGGGTCTCGGCGGTCACGGCGCCGTCGAGGGCCGAGCCGAGATCGTTGACCACCACCTTCGCCCCGGCCGCGGCGAAGGCGAGCGCGTGCGCACGCCCGATGCCGCGGCCCGCGCCGGTGACGATGACGGTGCGGCCTGCGCAGATCTGCTCGGTGTCCATACCTGTGTCCTCTTCGTGGGGGTCCGTTGTCTTCAGGACTGCTGCTGACCGGCCGCCGCCGTGGACGCGGCCAGGAAGGCGGGGCGCTCGCCACCGCCGTGCACCAGCAGGGCGGCACCGCTGACGTAGCAGGCCAGCGGGGAGGCGAGGAAGACGGCGCAGCGGCCGACGTCCTCCGGGGCGGCCAGCCGGCCGAGCGCAATGGTCTGGCCCACCGCGTCGATGCCGTCCTGGTCGCCGTAGTGCAGCCGGCTGAGCTCGGTGTCGACCGGGCCGACGACGAGCGAGTTCACCCGCACCTTGGGCGCCCACTCGACGGCCAGCGAGGCGGTCAGGTTGTCCATGCCCGCCTTCGCGGCGCCGTAGGCCGCGGTGCCGGGTGACGCGCGGTGCCCGCTGACGCTGGAGATGTTGACGATCGTGCCGCCGTCCGGCTGCTGCTGCATCACCGCGTTGGCGGCCTGCGAAACCAGCAGCGGCGCAAGCAGGTTCAGCTCGACGATCTTGGCGTGGAAGTTCTTGCTCGCGGTGGCGGCGAGCGCGAAGGGGGCGCCGCCCGCGTTGTTGACCAGGTGATCGAGGCGGCCGTGTCGCGCGACGACGGTGTCGATCAGCTCACGCACCGCGTCGGCGTCGCGAATGTCACAGGCCAGGAACTCGATCGCGCGGCCGTCGGCCTCGACCGGTGCGTCGGCGGGACGGCGGGCACAGGCGATCACCGTCGCGCCCGCCGCGAGGAAGGCCCTGCTCACACCGGCACCCACGCCGCGGACGCCGCCGGTCACCAGAACGACGCGGTCGGCCAGATCGATTTCGAGTGCCACCGTGCTAACCTACCAAGCAACTGCTTGCTTTGCCAACGCTGGGCCGCGGCCGAACCGGGTCTCACGATGGGCTGGGGCCTTCACGAAGGGATAGGCGATGGGGATCAACCGTCACTGCGAATCAACCGGCATCACCGTGGTCACGGTGGACTATCCACCGGTCAACGCCATACCGACGGCAGGCTGGTTCGACATCGCCGACGCGATCCGGGAGGCGGGGCGGGACAAGCAGACGCGAGTCGTGGTGCTGCGCGCCGAGAATCGCGGCTTCAACGCCGGTGTCGATATCAAGGAGATCCAGAGCAAGCCCGGTCATCAGGCGCTGATCGACGCGAATCACGGCTGCTTCGAGGCGTTCGCGGCGGTGTACGACTGCCCGGTGCCGGTGATCGCGGTGGTGCAGGGCTTCTGCCTCGGCGGCGGGATCGGGCTGGTCGGCAACGCGGACGTCGTGATCGCCTCGGACGACGCCACTTTCGGGCTGCCCGAGGTGGACCGTGGCGCGCTCGGCGCGGCCACCCACCTGTCCCGGCTGGTGCCGCAGCATCTGATGCGGGCGCTGTTCTATACCGCGAGCACCATCACCGCGCAGCAGCTGCATCACTTCGGATCGGTGTACCAGGTGGTGCCGCGCGCCGAACTCGACGCCGCGGCAATGGAAGTCGCCAAGAACATCGCCGCCAAGGACGGGCGGGTGATTCGCGCGGCGAAGCGCGCGCTCAACGGCATCGATACCCAGGACGTGCACCGCAGTTACCGGTACGAGCAGGGATTCACCTTCGAACTCAATCTCGCCGGCGTCGCCGACGAGATCCGCGCCCGGTTCGACGACGATCTGGCCGCGCGCAAGGCCGAGCAGTAGGAGATCGGAAAGTCATGCGAGACAAGCGAATGTCGCTCGACGAGGTCGTCGGCGAGTTGCGCAGCGGAATGACCATCGGCCTCGGCGGCTGGGGATCGCGGCGCAAGCCGATGGCGCTGGTGCGGGCCATCCTGCGGTCGGATCTCACCGATCTGACGGTGGTCAGCTATGGCGGGCCGGACCTGGGTCTGCTGTGTTCGGCCGGCAAGGTGCGCAAGGCGTACTACGGCTTCGTATCACTGGATTCGGCGCCGTTCTACGACCCGTGGTTCGCGCACGCCCGGACCTCGGGCGCGCTGGTGGCGCGCGAGATGGACGAGGGCATGCTCAAGTGCGGGCTGGAGGCGGCCGCGGCGCGGTTGCCGTTCCTGCCGATCCGGGCCGGGCTCGGCTCGGATGTGCCGAACTTCTGGGATGGGGAGTTGCGCACGGTCGCTTCGCCTTACCCCGATGCCGACGGCCGGACCGAGACCCTGATGGCGATGCCCGCCCTGAATCTCGATGCGGCGCTGGTGCATCTGAATATCGGTGACCGGCACGGCAATGCCGCCTACACCGGAGTCGATCCGTACTTCGACGACCTGTACTGCCTGGCCGCAGCGCGCCGGTATGTGTCGGTCGAGCGAATCGTGGAGACCGACGAGTTGGTGAAAACCGTGCTGCTGCAATCGTTGCTGCTCAATCGCATGATGGTGGACGGGGTGGTCGAGGCGCCCAACGGTGCGCACTTCACCCTGGCCGGTGACAGCTACGGCCGGGACGAGAAATTCCAGAAGCATTACGTGCAGTCGGCCAAGACTCCCGAGGCGTGGCAGCAGTTCGTCGACAAGTACCTGGCCGTCTCCGAGGACGAGTACCAGGCCGCCGTCCGCGAGTTCGCACAGGAGGCGAAGAAATGACCTCGACCGAGACGATCACCCGTGCCGAGGTCTGCGCGGTCGCCTGCGCGGAGATCTTCAGCGGCGCAGGCGAAATCATGGCGAGCCCGATGTCACCGATGTCGATCATCGGCGCGCGGCTGGCCAAGCTGACCACCGAGCCCGATCTGCTGCTCTCCGACGGCGAGGCGCTGCTGTTCGCCGACACTCCCCCGCTCGGCGGCAAGGCGCCGATCGAGGGGTGGATACCGTTTCGCCGGGTGTTCGATGTGGTGGCCTCCGGGCGGCGGCACGTGGTGATGGGCGCCAACCAGATCGACCGGTTCGGCAATCAGAACCTCTCCGCGTTCGGTCCGCTGCAGCGGCCGACCCGGCAGATGTTCGGGGTCCGTGGCGCACCGGGCAATACGATCAATCACGCCACCAGCTACTGGGTTTCGCGGCACACCAGCCGAGTATTCACCGATCAGGTCGATATCGTCGCCGGCGTCGGCTACGACAAGGTGGACCCGGACAACCCGGCCTTCCGGTTCCATCACCTGCACCGGGTGGTCAGCAACCTGGGCGTCTTCGACTTCGCCGGACCCGGCCACACCATGCGGGCGCGCAGCCTGCACCCCGGCGTCACCGCCGCCGAGGTCGCCGAGAACACCGCGTTCGAGATCCACGGACTGGCCGAAGCCGAGGAGACTCGGCTGCCTACCGCCGAAGAACTGCGCCTGATCCGGGACGTCCTCGATCCCAAGAACATTCGGGACACCGAGGTGCCGTCGTGACCGGCCGGCTGCGCACCGCGCTGACCGACCTGGTCGGCATCGAACACCCCATCGTGCAAACCGGCATGGGCTGGGTCGCGGGCCCGAGCCTGGTCGCGGCCACCGCCGAGGCGGGCGGTCTCGGCATCCTCGCCTCGGCCACCATGACCTACCCGGAGCTCGAGGCGGCGGTCGCGAAGACCAAGGCGCACACCGGGAAACCGTTCGGCGTGAACATCCGCGCCGACGCCACCGACGCGCCCGAGCGGATCGATCTGCTGATCCGGGAAAAGGTGGCCGTCGCGTCGTTCGCGCTCGCGCCCAAGCAGGACCTCATCGCCAAGCTGAAAGACGCGGGCGTGGTGGTGATTCCGTCGATCGGCGCGGCCAAGCACGCGGTGAAGGTCGCGTCCTGGGGCGCCGACGCGGTGATCGTGCAGGGCGGCGAGGGCGGCGGGCACACCGGCCCGGTGGCCACCACGCTGCTGTTGCCGTCGGTGCTGGACGCGGTCGACATCCCGGTGGTCGCCGCGGGCGGCTTCTTCGACGGCCGCGGCTTGGCGGCCGCGCTGGCCTACGGTGCGGCGGGCGTCGCGATGGGCACCCGCTTCTTGCTGACGCAGGAGAGCACCGTGCCCGAGGCGGTCAAGCAGGAGTACCTGCGCAGACAGCTCCAGGACACCGTGGTTTCCACCAAGGTCGACGGCATGCCGCACCGGGTCCTGAACACCGAACTGGTGCAGCGCCTGGAGCATTCGGGCCGGACCCGTGGCCTGGCCGCCGCGGTGGCCAATGCCGCCAAGTTCAAGAACATGACCGGCATGAAATGGTCCACCCTGGTGCGGGACGGACTCGCCATGCGAAAGGCCAAGGACCTCACCTGGTCTCAGGTCGTCATGGCGGCCAATACGCCGATGTTGTTGCGCGCCGGTCTGGTCGAGGGCAATACCCAGGCGGGGGTGCTGGCCGCCGGTCAGGTCACCGGCATCATCGAGGACCTGCCGACCTGTCAGGAGCTGATCGACCGCATCGTCACCGACGCGATCGCCCGGATCGAAGGATTGCAGAAACACCTCTGAGTCGCCGACGTACGTGCCCCGCCCTGCCAGGGGCGGGGCATTTCGCGCGTTCGCCGCGAGAGTGTGCACACGACGCCCTTCGGGCGCTTGCCGTCCCCTCGGGCCAATCGGCACATTAGCTGGTCAATCGACCAGCTAACCCGCCCTTTCAGGCTGAGTCGCGACCATCAACACCGCTCTACCTGCAATATCAACGCACAATGCGCTTTGCTGTAAATGTCCGACACAGTCAAGTGGAGCACCCTCTAGTCACATAGCTACCATGTCGCAAATGGAGATCTATCACCTACGCTGCTTCCTGGCCGTCGCCAGCGAGCTCGACTTCACCAAGGCCGCGCAGGCGTTGCAGATGTCCGTCCCGGCGCTGAGTGAGCGCATCGAAGTTTTCGAAACCGAAGTCGGCGCACCACTTTTCGACCGCTCCGCCCAGTACCTCCGGCTGACGCCGACCGGCGAACGGCTTGTGCCGCAGGCGGTCTCGATCGTCAACGACGTCGACGCGCTACGTGACCAACTCGCCGACGATCAGCCGATCGCCGTGCGCGTCGCCGTCCCGGAGCTGCTCGGTTCCGACATCGACGACCGGCTCACCACCGCGCTGGCCGATCTCTCGTCCGACTACACCTGCACCCTCGAGCACCGGCGTTCGGCCGACATGGCGGCGAGCCTGCGCGCCAACCACGTCGACCTGGCTCTCTCGCACATCCCGTCCGCCGGTGCGGAAGTCGACTCCGTCATCGTCGCCACCGAACCGATGGGCGTACTCGTCGATGCCACCCTGTTCACCGGACGTACCTCGATCCGACTAGCGGACCTGGATGGCTTCACACACATTCGAGGCCCCGAACACTGGGAACTGAACCACCACACTCGAACCGCACTGTCCAGCAAGGGCGTCGACGAAAGCACAGACCGCTTCAAAACCCTCGACGGCCTGCTCATGATGCTGCGCCGAACCCGCGCCTTCCTGCTCGCCCCCGTCGACTCCGAGGGCCTGTCCGCCGTCGACCGCACCGAATTCCGGTTCCTGCCGGTCGAAGACCTGAACCTCGAGGTCAGCACCGCATTGCTCTGGCGCGCCGACGACGCGCGGTTCGGCCGACTCGCCGCCGACCTCGCCGCACGTCTCGCCGTCTAGCCGCGACTCAGCTGCCGAGCCGCTCGATGATGGTGGCGTTGGCGGTGCCGCCGCCCTCGCAGATGGTGAGCAGGCCGTAGCGGCCGCCGACGCGCTCGAGCTCGTTGAGCAGCGAGGCGAAAAGCTTTGCGCCGGTGGCGCCGAGCGGGTGCCCGAGGGCGATGGCGCCACCGTTGACGTTGACCCGCTCCGGGTCCGCGCCGGTCTCCTTCAACCAGGCGAGCACGACGGGAGCGAAGGCTTCGTTGATCTCCACCACGTCGATGTCATCGATGGTCAGGCCGGTCTTCTCCAGCGCCCACTTGGTCGCCGGGATCGGTGCGGTGAGCATGAAGATGGGGTCGGCGCCGCGCGCGCTGACGTGGTGGATGCGCGCCCGCGGCGTCAATCCGTAGGCCTCGACGGCCCATTCGGAGGCGAGCAGGGTGGCGCTCGCGCCGTCGGAGATCTGGCTGGCGACGGCCGCCGTCAGCGGGCTGCCCTCGGCCAGCGGCGGCAGCGAGGCCATCTTCTCCAGGCTGGTCTCGCGCGGTCCCTGATCGATCCAGAAGTCGCCGACCGGCACGATCTCCCGATCGAAGCGGCCGTTCTTGATGGCGTCGCGGGCCCGCTCATGGCTGCGCAAAGCCCAGCGCTCCATGTCTTCCCGGCTGATGTTCCACTTCTCGGCGATCAGCTGCGCGGCGCGGAACTGGGTGACCTCGGCGGTGCCGTAGCGGTGATCCCAGCCTTCGGATCCGACGAACGGCGAGTCGAAGCCGTACTCCTTGCCCGCCAGCATGGCCGACGAGATCGGGATGGCGCTCATGTTCTGCAGCCCGCCCGCGACGATCACCTCGGCGGTGCCGCTCATGATGGCCTGCGCACCGAAATTGATGGCCTGCTGGCTGGACCCGCACTGCCGGTCGACGGTGACGCCGGGCACCTCCTCCGGATAACCCGCGGCCAACCATGCGGTGCGGCCGACGTTTCCGGCCTGCGGGCCGATGTTGTCCACACAGCCGACGATCACGTCATCGACGTTGCCCGGGTCGATCGGGCTGCGGTCCAGCAGCCCGCGCAGCGCGGCCGCACCGAGGTCGGCGGGGTGCACGGCGGCCAGCGCGCCGCCGCGCTTGCCGACCGGGGTGCGCACCGCATCGATCACGTAGGCGTCCCGCAGCGGGGTATAGGGGCGGCGGGGTGCGGATGGTGCTGACATCAGAGAACTCCTACGTGGTGTGCTGATCGGAGACGGTGAGCCCGTCGAGCACGATGGTCAGGTACTGCTTGGCGAGGTTGTCGACGGTGATGGCACCGCCCGGCTGGTACCAGCGCACCGCGACCCACACGGTGTCGCGCAGGAATCGGTAGGCCAGTTCGACGTCGATCTCGGGCCGGAAGCTGCCGTCGGTCACGCCGTTGGTGAGTACGCGATGCCAGAGCTCGCGGAACTCGCGGTTGTAGTCGGCGATGTAGGTGAACCGCTCGGCAGTGCGCAGGCGCTTGGCCTCGGCCTGGTAGATCGCGACCGCGGCGTGGTGCCGATCGAAGGACTGGTAGGACGCGATCACCAAGGCTTCCAAGGTGTCTCGCGAGCTGAGCCCGGCGCCGACGATCTCGCGGTAGTGCCCGAACAGATCGTCGAGGAAGCCGCGCAGGATCTCGTCCACCATGGACTCTTTGGAATCGAAGTGGTGGTAGAGGCTCCCCGATAGAATTCCGGCCGCATCGGCGATGTCGCGCACGGTGGTGGCGCGCAGTCCGCGCTCGGCGAACAGTTCGGCCGCCAGCGCGAGCAGTTCATTGCGCCGTGCTGATTTCGAAGCGTCGGGTGCGGTCACATCGGCCATAATACAACCAAGCATTTGCTTGGTACAGGGCGGCGCGCGATTGATCCGTCCAACACCGGGGAGATATGTCGCAGACCTGCTCAGCGCATCGAGTAGCGCAGTGGTGAGGACATCGATAGGTCCGCCAGTAGACGATCACAGATCACCACGGGCGCGATACCCGCCCTGGCCAGCCGGGCCACCAGCGCAAGCCTGCGTTCGCAACTGTCCCATTCGACCGTGAGCTGCCCGCGCCCCGGCCCGGCGTCCACCGTCGCCATCACCCGCGGCGGGCCGTAGGCCATCGGCTCCTCGATCAGCTTGAGCACCATGCCGCGCTGCCAGGCCTGATAGGTATCCATGTCGGCGCCGATCACCAGCTTGTCGGTGGCGTTGCACAGACCCTGCGCGATCTCCTCGTCGAAGGCGACCCGGTCGAACCGGAACTTCCGGCACTTGGCCACCACGTCGAGCAGGTCCGCGCGCACCTCGCACAGCAGCGCGGACTGCCGATGTCTGCGCCGGTCCTGCTCGGTCTCCGCGTGATCGGTGCCGAGCCCGATCTGCTTGGCCCGCTCCCGATCTCGGGCCATATCGGCGCGTAGCGCGCCCCGCGGGTCGCGGGTGACCGCCCGCTCGTCGACGGCGTACTGCTCGAGAATCTGGGCGGCGCGCACGGCGGTCGCGTACTCGGAGGTGTGCTCGATCAGCTCGGCGCCGAGAGTTAGCGCGGCGAGTACCATGCTGTCCAGTCTGCGCCTGGCTAGCACCACCTCGCGCACCAATTCGAGTTCCAGTTGTTCGCGGGCAGCTGGGCTATCCAGGCCCATAGCCATCGCCCCTTTGGAGAGTGCGGGATCCGATGTAATCCAGCATCGCACACCCCGGCCGCATCTGGCTTGGGCTTTTCTACCTGATCAGCCGCCCATTTGCTCGATGTACGCGGAGCGCTGGAAGGCGAACGCACTCTGGCGCGTCCGTGCCCATACGGATTACCCGGCCCACCCGCCCGTCCAGTCCGCGCGGCTCGCCGCCACGAACCACCGGTTACCGGACAGCGATTGGATAGCTCGTTAGCGAAAGATGTTGGGAAACTATGGTGGATCGCCGAATTCCCGGGGTGCCGTTGTCCCGATGCACGAAAATATTGCCTGCCGCTCAGGCGCGCTGACTGCTGACCGAAACGACCTCACCGGTCAGATACGAGGTGTAGTCACTGGCCAGCATGGCGATGGTGGCCGCGACCTCCCACGGCTCGGCGGCCCGGCCGAAAGCTTCTCGCTCGGAGAGCCGGTCGAGCAGTTCGGTCGAACTGACTTTGTCCAGAAAAGCGTGTCTGGCGATGCTCGGCGCGACCGCGTTGATGCGCACGCCTAGCTCGGCGGCCTCCACGGCACTGCACCGAGTCAGCGCCATCACACCGGCTTTGGCCGCGGCGTAATGGGCCTGACCGTGTTGCGCGCGCCAGCCGAGCACGCTGGCGTTGTTGACGATCACGCCGCCGTGGCCCGCGGCACGGAAGTAACCCAGCGCCGCGCGGGTGCAGCGGAAGGTGCCGTTGAGGGTGATGTCGAGGACGCGATCCCACTGCTCGTCGGTCATGTCGACCACCGGGGTCTCACCGCCGAGCCCGGCATTGTTGACCATGATGTCGATCCGGCCGAGCGCCTCGGCCGCACCCTGAACGAGCGCGTTGACCTGCTCGGTGCTCTGCACGTCACACGCGATCGAGGCGACTTTGCGGTCCGGGAACTCGGCCGCGAGCTCGGTGGCCGTCTCCGCCAAACGCCGCTCGTGCCAATCGGAGACGACCACATCCGCGCCCTCGGCGAGCAGCCTGCGCGCGGTGGCCGAGCCGATGCCGGTGCCCGCCGCGGCGGTGATGACGGCGGCGCGGCCGGTTAGTAAGCCGTGCCCGGGGATGGGAGCCGGCGCTACCGATAGTCCACTCATGACCGCACCCCGCCGACACTCGACTCCGTCACAGACCTCATGGACGCGCCTCCCGCGGCAGGCCGAGCACGCGCTCGGCAATGATGTTGCGCTGCACTTCGTTCGAACCTCCGTAGATGGTGTCGGCGCGGGTGAACAGATACAGCCGCTGCCACTCGTTCAAGTCGTTCTCCTCGGCCACCAGGCCGGCCGGGCCGAGCACGGCCATGGCGAGCTCACCGAGGCCGCGATGCCAGTTGGCCCACAACAGTTTCGCGACCGAGGCCTGCCCGCCGTCGTCCACGCCCGCGCCCTCCATCGTGCGGATGGCGTGCGCGCGCAGCACCCGCAGGCCGACCCAGGCCCGGTCGATGCGATCGGCGATGAGCGGATCGTCGGCGGCCCCGGTGCGGCGGGCCAGCGCCTCGACGTCGGCCAGTTCCCTGGCGAACCTGATCTGCTGGCCGAGGGTGGAGATGCCGCGCTCGAAGGTCAGGGTGCCCATGGCGATGCGCCAGCCCTCGCCCGGCGCGCCGACCACCAGGTCCGCGGCGGTGCGCGCGTCGTCGAAGAAGACCTCGTTGAACTCCGAGGTGCCGGTGAGCTGGATGATCGGGCGCACGTCGATGCCGGGCTGGCGCATCGGAACCAGCAGGTAGGACAGGCCCTTGTGGCGGACCGAGCCGCGCTCGGTGCGAGCGATCACGAAACACCAGTCGGCGACATGGGCCAGCGAGGTCCAGATCTTCTGGCCGTTGATCGACCATTCGTCGCCGTCCAGCCGCGCCGCGGTGGTGATCGCGGCCAGGTCCGAGCCTGCGCCCGGTTCCGAATAACCCTGGCACCACAACTCGCCGACGGTGCGAATGCCGGGCAGGAAGCGGTCCTTCTGCGCCTGCGTGCCGAAGGCGAGCACGGTCGGCCCGAGCAGTTCCTCGCCGACGTGCGAAACCCTGGCGGGCGCGTTCGCTTTCGCGTACTCCTCATGGAAGATCACCTGCTGGCGCACGGTCGCCTCGCGGCCGCCGTACTCCTTCGGCCAGCCCAGGCAGGTCCAGCCCGCGGCGGCCAGGTGCCGGTCCCAGGCCAGGCGTTCGTCGAAGGCCTCGTGTTCCCGGCCGGGTCCGCCGAGCCCGCGCAGCTCGCGGAATTCGCCGTTCAGGTTCTCCGCCAGCCACTCGCGCACCTCGGCGGCGAATCGCGCGTCTTGCGTCGCGGAAAACCGCCCGCCGGACGCGGCGGTGTCGGATTCTGAGGTCTGGATCGCACCCACGCCGGTAGGATAACCTACCAAGCACTTGCTTTGTAGGGCGCTCGCATAAGTGCCCGACACGGACGTAAGGACCACCGTGACAACCCCTGCTCTGACGACTCCGCTGGCGCTGCGGCATGCCGCGGCCACGTTCGGCACCGCCCCCGCCCTCGCCGACGGCGCGGTCCGGCTGGACTGGACGCAGCTGCTCGCGGCGGTCCAGGAGGTGGCGCGGGCGCTCATCGCACGCGGCGTGCAGTCCGGTGACCGGGTGGCCATGTGGGCGCCCAACACGCACCACTGGGTCGTCGCGGCACTGGCCGCCCACTATGTCGGCGCGTCGCTGGTGCCGTTGAACACCCGCTACGTCGCCGACGAGGCCGCCGACGTGCTGCGCCGGGTCGACGCCAGGGCGTTGTTCATCGCGGGCACCTTCCTCGGCCGCGACCGGCTCGCCGAATTGCGCGTGAGCGCACCGGAACTCGATATCGAGACGGTCATCGTCATCCCGGTCGAACCGGGCAGCCGGACCAGCGACGAGACCGCGTTCGACTGGTCCGAGCTCGCCGGGGTCGCCGAGAAGGCCACGCCCGCCGAGGCGGAAGACCGTGCGTCGGCGGTCAGCCCCGAAGACACCTCCGACATCCTGTTCACCTCCGGAACCACCGGCCGCAGCAAGGGCACCGTGGTCGCCCATCGGCAGGCGCTGTCGGTGGTGCGGGCCTGGGCGGAGTGCGCGACGTTGCGTCGCGACGACCGGTATCTGGTGGTCAGCCCGTTCTTCCACAACTTCGGTTATAAGGCGGGCATGCTCGCCTGCCTGGTCACCGGGGCCACGATCATCCCGCAGGCGGTCTTCGACGTGCCCGCCACCATGCGATTGGTGAACGAGGAGAAGGTCACGGTGCTGCCCGGGCCGCCGACCATCTACCAGACGATTCTCGACTACCCGGACCGCGACAAGTTCGACCTCGGCTCGCTGCGGGTGGCCGTCACCGGGGCCGCGACCGTCCCGGTGGTGCTGATCGAGCGGATGCGCGCGGAGCTCGACTTCGACGTCGTCATCACGGCTTACGGACTGTCCGAGGCGGCGGGGTTCGGCACCATGTGCCGCGCGGACGACGACGCGGCGACCATCGCGGGCACCTGCGGCCGCCCGATCGCCGACTTCGAACTGCGCCTCGCGCCCAACGGCGAGGTGCTGCTGCGCGGGCCGAACGTGATGCTCGGCTACCTCGACGATCCCGAAGCCACCGCGGAAACCATCGATGCCGAGGGCTGGCTGCACACCGGCGACGTCGGCACGCTGGACGAACGCGGATACCTGAAGATCACCGACCGGCTCAAGGACATGTACATCTCCGGCGGATTCAACGTGTACCCGGCCGAGATCGAGCAGGCACTCGCACGCTTGGACGGCATCGCCGAATCCGCCGTGATCGGGGTGCCCGATACCCGAATGGGTGAGGTGGGCAAGGCTTTCGTGGTCCGCAAGCCGGGCGCGACGCTCACCGAGGACCAGGTGCTCGCCCACGCAACCACCGTGCTGGCCAACTTCAAGGTGCCGCGGTTCATCGAATTCCGCGACCAGCTGCCCTACAGCGCCGCCGGGAAAGTGCTCAAGCGTCAACTACGTGAGGAGATTTCGTAATGTCGGAACCGATCCCGGACGAGGGTGACGTCGTCACGTACGAGGTGCGTGGCCGCACGGCGATCGTCACGCTGAACCGGCCGGACTACCGCAACGCGCAGAACTCGGTGATGACCTACGCCCTCGACGCCGCGTTCGAGCGGGCTGTGGAAGACCCCGAGGTCGGCGTGATCGTATTGGCGGGCAACGGCAAACACTTCAGCGCCGGGCACGACATCGGCACCCCAGGACGCGATCACCACATCCGATATCCGAACAAGGCGGCGCTGTGGTGGGACCACGTCGACAAGGTCGGCGGCGATCAGCGTTTCGCGCGTGAACTCGAGGTGTATCTCGGCATGTGCAGGCGCTGGCGGGAGATCCCCAAGCCGACCATCGCCATGGTGCAGGGCGCCTGCATCGCCGGTGGGCTCATGCTGGCCTGGGTATGCGATCTGATCATCGCCTCGGACGACGCGTTCTTCTCCGATCCCGTTGTCCGGATGGGGATTCCGGGGGTCGAATACTTCGCGCACCCGTGGGTGATGGGCCCGCGCGCGGCGAAGGAGTTCCTGTTCACCGGTGACCGGTTCGGTGCGGCGCAGGCCAAGGAATGGGGCATGGTCAACCGGGTCGTGCCGCGTGCCGAGCTCGAAGACGAGACGCTCGCGCTGGCCGAAAAGATCGCCGCCATGCCGCAATTCGGGCTCGCGCTGACCAAGAAGGCGGTGAACCAGGCGGAGGATCTGATGGGCATGCGCACCGGGATGGACTCGGTGTTCGGGCTGCACCACTTCGCGCACGCGCACAATGCGGAAGTCGGCGCCGACTCGCTGGGCGGTATGAACGCCAAAACGATGAAGGCGCAGGCGACCTCGACCGAGAACGGGGCGACGTAGTGGATCTCGATATCGACCGGGCGACCCAGGAATTCCAGACCGAGGTCCGCGAGTTCCTGGCCGCCAACAAGCCCGCCCAGCCGCTGCCCTCGATGGACACCCAGGCCGGATTCGAGGCGCATCGGGCCTGGGAACACACCCTCGCCGACGCTCGGCTCTCGGTGGTCGCCTGGCCCGAGGCCTACGGCGGTCGCGAGGCCTCCTTACTGCAGTGGGTGCTGTTCGAGCAGGAGTACTACGCCGCGGGTGCGCCGGGCCGGGTGAGCCAGAACGGCATCTTCCTTTTGGCACCAACACTGTTCGAGCACGGCACACCCGAGCAACTCGACCGGATCATGCCGAGAATGGCACGCGCCGACGACATCTGGGCGCAGGCCTGGTCGGAGCCGGAAGCAGGCAGCGACCTCGCGGGCATCCGTTCCACCGCCCGCCGCACCACCGGCGGCTGGCTGCTGAGCGGTCAGAAGACCTGGAGTTCCCGAGCGGCCTACGCGGACTGGGCCTTCGGCCTGTTCCGCAGCGACCCTGCGGCCGAGCGGCACAAGGGACTGACCTACGTCATGTTCCCGCTGTCCGCGGATGGTGTTTCGGTGCGCCCGATTCCGCAGCTGGACGGTGAGCCCGGCTTCGCCGAGATCTTCCTCGACGAGGTGTTCGTGCCCGACCGCGATGTGATCGGCGAGCCCGGCGAGGGCTGGCGGGTGGCGATGAGCACGTCGAGCAACGAGCGCGGCCTGTCGCTGCGCAGCCCCGGCCGGTTCAGCGCGACGGCCCAGCGGTTGATCGACCTGTGGCTCGACGCCGGCGACCCGGCCAACACCGCACAGCGCGACGCCGTGGTGGACGCCTGGATCGGCAGCGAGGCCTATCGGCTGCACACCTTCGGCACGGTGACCCGGCTCAACGAGGGCGGCAAGCTCGGCGCGGAATCATCGATCACCAAGGTGTTCTGGTCGGAGCTCGATATCGCGATGCACGAGACCGCGCTGGACGTGCTCGGCGCGACCGCCGAGCGATCCGGGCCGTGGACCGACGGCTACCTGTTCGCGCTGTCCGGCCCGATCTACGCGGGCACCAACGAGATCCAGCGCAACATCATCGCCGAGCGGCTGCTCGGACTACCGAGAGGGAGCAGCCGATGAGGTTCGCGCTCAGCCCCGAACAACTCGACTTCGGCATCAGCGTGCGCAAGCTGCTCGACGCGGGCCGCACGCCCGCCGCGGTCCGTAACTGGGCGTCCGGCGATCCGCGCCCCGGTCGCGCGCTGATCGGTCAGCTGGCCGGCGCCGGCGTGCTCGGGCTGGCCATCGCGGACGAGTACGGCGGGGTCGGCGCGGAGCCGATCGACCTGGTGGTGGCGTTCGTCGAGCTCGGCCGCGCCGCCGCGCCGGGTCCGCTGGTGGAGACCGCGGCCGCGATACCGGCACTGCTGCAAGCGCTTCCGGACAAGAGTCTGGCGCAGCGCTGGCTACCCGGCTTCGCCGAAGGCACCGCGCTGGGCACCATCGCCTTCGCATCGCCGGAGCAGGGCAAGGTGGCGCTGGATGCCGACAGCGCCGAGGTCGTGCTGATCGCCGACGGTGCTCAGGTGCACACCGCGCATCGGACGGGACTGGTGCGGTCGATCGATCCGGCGCGCCGCCTGTTCAGTGTCGCGGCCGACGAATTGGTCGCCGAGGGTGACGAGGTTCGCGACGCCGTCGCCGTCGCTTTCGACACCGGTGCGCTGGCCTGCGCGGCACAATTGCTCGGTGCGGGTCGCGCGCTGCTGGACGCCGCCACCGGATATGCCAAGCAGCGCAAGCAGTTCGGCAAGCCGATCGGTGAGTTCCAGGCCGTCAAGCAGAAGCTCGCGGATGTGCTGATCGGACTGGATCTGGCCGAACCGTTGCTGTACCGCGCCGCACTCACCATGGGCGAGGCGACGCGTGGCCGCGACGTCTCGGCCGCTGTGCTCGCCTGTGGCGACGCGGCGCACCAGGCCGCCAGAGCGGCATTGCAGGTGCACGGCGCGATCGGTTACACCGCCGAATACGACCTGTCGTTGTGGTTGACCAAGGTCACCGCACTCCGTTCCGCCTGGGGCACACCAGATCTGCACCGTGCCCGGATCGCCCACGCGCTGCGCGAGGCAGCCATGCCGCAGCGAGGGACCGCATGACGAACACCGAACTTCAGGAGTTCACCTCCTCGGTGCGAGCGTTGCTCACCAAGCACGCCGGGTCCGCCGCGGTGCGCGCGGCGATGGACACTGACCTCGGTTACGACCCGGCGCTGTGGCGGCTGCTGTGCGAGCAGATCGGGGTCGCGGCGCTGGCCATCCCCGAGGAACACGGCGGTGTCGGTGCGAGCCTGGTCGAATCACTAGTGGTGGTAGGCGAACTCGGCCGCGTGCTGGCCGGGGTGCCGATGCTCGGCTCCGCGGTTCTCGGCGTCCAGGCCGTGCTGCTGTCCGGCGACACGGCGGCGTGCGACCGGCTGCTGCCCGAGGTCGCGGAGGGTACCCGCACGCTCGCGGTGTGCTGGGCCGGCGAAAGCGGTTGGGACGAAACCGGAGTACAGGAGACGGGCGGAACCCTCACCGGCACCGCTCGCTACGTGCTGGACGGCCATACTGCCGACACCTTGATCGTGCTCACCTCGACCGGCTTGTTCGAGGTCGCCGCCACCGCGGCCGGGGTCGCACGGCGCGTCGTGCCGACCATGGATCCGACCCGCAAGCTGTCCGAAATCACTTTCACCGCAGCTGAAGCCAACCGCCTCGGTACCGGGGATCCCGCGCAAGCTATCACCCGGCTGCGCGAAATCGCTTGGGCCGCAGTGGCCGCCGAACAGGTCGGCGCTGCTGCCCGCTGCCTGGAGATGACGGTCGAGTACACCAAGTCCCGAGTTCAGTTCGGTCGCCCGATCGGCAGCTTCCAGGCTCTCAAGCACCGCATGGCCGACATGTACGTGCTGCTGGAATCGGCCGAGTCCGCCTCGGCGGCAGCCACCCTCGCCGTCTCGGAAGATGCCGCCACCGCCACCGAAGACGTCTGGGTCGCTCGGCTGCACTGCTCGGACGCGCTCAGCACGATCGTCGCCGAAACCGTGCAACTGCACGGCGGCATCGCCATCACCTGGGAGCACGACGCGCAGCTGTTCTTCAAGCGCGCCCACGGGACCGCCCAACTGTTCGGCACGCCCCGCCGCCCGGCCGCTCTCACCTCCTGAACGCCCAGGTCACAGCCCCGGTACGTGCCGAGTACCGGGGCTGTTCCATGTCCGTGATCGAGTTCACGAGACATACATAGTTAGCTTATGTAATAATATTCAAGTGCAGCAGGCTCAGGTGAACACAGCGGATGACATCGTCGTCGATCTACTCGTTACCGCGGGCAGGCTCACTCGGCTGGCCGGGGTGATCAGCGGCGACGACCTGCCGCGGGCGGTGTTGCGGGCACTGGCGGTGCTCGACGAACACGGCGCCGTGCGGGTCAGCGAATTCGCCAGGATCGACCGATGTTCGCAGCCGGCGGCAACGACGCTGATCGGCAGGCTGGTCGCGGATGGCTTCGCGACCCGGCGCAAGGACTCGGCGGATTCCCGGGCCGTCGTCGTCGAACTCACCCCGGCCGGACGCAACCGGCTCGCCCAGGCGCGACAGGCGTTCGCCGCCGCGCTCACCACGCGATTGGCCGGCTTCGACACCGAACGCCTGGCCCGCATGGACACCGATCTGAACGAACTGCTGGAGGCCCTGAAAAAGGCTACGTCACAGCACAATCCGACATAGAGGGAACATCGATGAGCACATTGGCTCCCGCCCGCGCCGACGGCGCGCACACCAGTGCGGGCACCCGCCAACCGAAAGCCGTTTGGGCCGTTGCGTTCGCGAGCGTGATCGCGTTCATGGGGATCGGGCTGGTAGACCCCATCCTGAAACCGATCGGCGAACAACTGCACGCCTCGCCGTCGCAGGTCTCACTGCTGTTCACCAGCTACATGCTGGTCACGGGCGTGGCCATGCTGATCACGGGCGTGGTGTCCAGCCGGTTCGGCGCGAAGAAGACCCTGGTGGCCGGTCTGGCCATCATCATCGTGTTCGCGGCACTGGCCGGCTTGTCGGACACCGTCACTCAGATCGTCGGCTTCCGAGCCGGTTGGGGTCTCGGCAACGCACTGTTCATCGCCACCGCGCTGGCCACCATCGTCGGCGCGGCCAGCGGCGGCGTCGCCCGCGCGATCATCCTCTACGAGGCCGCGCTCGGCATCGGCATCGCCACCGGTCCGCTGCTCGGCGGCGTGCTCGGCGGAATCAGCTGGCGCGGACCATTTTTCGGAGTCTCGGTATTGATGGCCGTCGCGTTGGTCAGCATCGTCGTGCTGCTGCCCGAAGGGCCGAAACCGGCGCACCGTACCTCGATCGCCGCCCCCTTCCTCGCGCTGCGGCACCGTGGTCTGCTGACCGTCAGCCTCACCGCGCTGCTCTACAACTTCGGCTTCTTCACCCTGCTCGCCTACACGCCGTTCCCGCTGGACATGGGTACCTATGCGATCGGCTTCATCTTCTGCGGCTGGGGCGTGCTGCTCGCGCTGGCGTCGGTATTCCTGGCGCCGCGGTTGCAGCGGCGGTTCGGTTCGCTGCCGATGATGGGGCTCGCGCTGACCCTGTTCGCCGCCGACCTCGCGGTGATGGCCGCGTTCGCCGAGCACAAGCCGGTGCTGATCATCGGAACCGTGCTGGCCGGATTGTTCCTCGGGGTGAACAACACCCTGATCACCGAGGCCGTGATGATCTCCGCGCCGGTCGAGCGTTCGACCGCCTCGGCGGCCTACAGCTTCGTCCGCTTCGCCGGTGGCGCGGCCGCGCCGTATCTCGCGGGCAAACTCGGCGAACACAGCATCGCGCTGCCGTTCTGGGTCGGCGCCGCCTGCACCGCGGGCGCGGTGCTCGTCCTGCTGGCCGGTCGCGCGGCCCTCGCGCACATCGACGACCACGATCCGGCGCCACACAGCGTCGCCGAGGCGCAGGCGATCACCGTCGGCGACTGAGTTCACCGCCCAGCTGCCTGGACCCGCGCACCGGGTTCAGGCAGCTGCCGCGTGCGCCGATCGTGGTCGCTCACACCCTTGCTCAGGCCCGTGGCGGGAGTACCGTCGGATGCTATGGGCGATGCGCAGCGAGGCCGGGTCAAGATCGAAACCAGCCAGAAGCGAGTGCGTGTATTTCTCGGCGGCCACCTGGTGGCCGACACTGCTCGGCCGGTCCTGGTGTGGGAGGGCCCGCACTATCCGACCTATTACATCCCGGTCGCGGATCTGCACGCGAAACTCGAGCCGACCGGTAAGTCCCACCACTCCCCCAGCCGCGGCGACGCGACCGAGTACGACGTGGTCGTGGACGGCACCACCGCCGCCGCAGCCGCCCTGCGCTACCACGAGTCGCCGCTGACCGAACTGAACGAGCTGGTGCGGCTCGAGTGGAACAAGATGGACGACTGGTTCGAGGAAGACGAGCCGGTCTACGTCCACCCGCGTGACCCCTACTCCCGCGTCGACATCCTCGCCAGCTCCCGGCACGTACGCGTGCAGATCGACGGCGTCACCGTCGCCGACTCGAACTCCCCGCGCATCCTCTTCGAAACCGGCCTCCCCGCAAGGTATTACCTCCCGATGACCGACGTCCGAATGGACCTCCTACACCCGTCGGACACGCACACCAGCTGCCCCTACAAGGGCACCGCCGACTACTGGACCGTCCGCGTCGGAGACAAGGAATACCAGGACTACGTGTGGGGATACCGCACGCCGCTACCGGAGAGCCAGAAGGTCGCAGGCCTGGTCTGCTTCTACAACGAGAAGGTCGACACCTACGTCGACGGGGAACTCCAGGAACGCCCGCACTCGCCGTTCAGCTGAGAAGGTCAGCAGTAGCGGGTCGAGCCGTCCGCCCGCTTGCCGCACAGATACAAAGGCCCACAGTCACTTCGACTGTGGGCCTGTTGCTTTGGTGCTGATCAGACTGCGACGAGTGGGGGCTGGTCTTCGGCGCGGCGGTATTGGCCTGGGGCGAGGCCGTATTCGCGTTTGAAGGCCTTGGCGAAGGCGAATTCGGAGGTGTAGCCGACCTTTCGGGCTACCGTGCCCAGGGGTGCGTCGGTGTCGCGGAGGAGGCGGGCGGCGGTGAGCATGCGCCAGCGGGTGACGTAGGCGAGTGGTGGTTCGCCGACGGTGGCGGTGAAGCGGCGTGCGAGGGTGGCGCGGGAGACGCCGGCGACGCCGCTGAGATCGGGGACGGTCCAGGATCGGGCGGGTTCCTCGTGCACGGCCCGCAGTGCTGCGGCTACCGCCGGGTCGGCGAAAGCGCCTGCCCAGCCGGTGGATTGGGCGTTGGATTGTTCGTCCAGCCAAGCACGCAGGATGAAGAGCAGCAGCGTTTCGAGTAGTGCTGGGACGGCGGCGTCGCTACCCGGGCGGGGTTCGGCGATTTCGGCGGCGAGCAGGTCGACGGCGCCGCGCAGGGCCGGATGCCGACCGGGGCGGGCGGGCAGATGGATGAACTCGGGCAGTTCGTCGAGCAGCGGGTGGCTGCGTTTCTTGCCGAGTTCGTATGCGCCACACAGCAAGGCCGCGCGCACGCCGGGACCGGTGAGCTCCCTCGGTTCGCCGACCTGCGCCAGCTCGGTGACCGGACTGTCGAGGCTGTCCACCAGGTCGTGGTCGGCACCTCGGGGCATGAACACGACGTCGCCGACGCCTAGTGCCAGCGGTGCGCCGGTCGGCGGTACCAGCCAGCAGGAGCCTTGCAGCACCACATGGAAACCGGCACCCGGCACCACGGGGTAGCGGCGGCCCCAGGGGGCGTGCCGGATGAACAGCCCGGAGGTCGGGCTGCCGGTGCGGATGGCCGCGATGGTTTCGCTCAGAATGTCCACTCGAACACCATAGCGCTTCCTGACTGAGCGTTTGAGATATATCAGCGAGCAATACGGCCATTGGTTTACTCATTGCCAGACCATAAGTTTGTGTCATGACATCGACGAGCAACACCAAGACCATCGCCGTTTACGGCGCCACCGGCATCACCGGCGGCTACGTCCTCACCGAGCTGCGCAGGCGCGGCTTCACCCCGATCCTGGTGGGCCGCAATGCAGCCCGGATCCAGGCCGCCGCAGCTGCCGCCGACCTGCCGGACGCGCAGATCCGGGTCGCCGATCTCACCGACCACGACGCGCTGGTGACCGCGTTCACCGGGGCCGACGTGGTGATCAGCAGCCTGCCCGCCTACGTGACCCACGGACCCGCGGTGCTGGCGGCGGCGATCGACGCCGGGGCGCACTACACCGATATGTCCGGCGAGCAGCTGTTCCTGAAGCAGGTGTTCGACGAGTTCGGGCCGCGGGCCGAAGCAGCCGGAGTGACTCTGATCTCCGGCGTCACCGACAGCAATCTGCCCGGTGACCTGCTCGGTTACCTGACCACCCGCCGGGTGGCCGGCCCGGCCGAGGTGGTGCTCAGCCATCTGAGCAAGGGCGGCGGCAACGGCTCCAAGGGCAGCGCGAAGACCGTGTTCGCCAGCCTCGACTGGTTCCGCAGCGGCGGCTGGAACTACGCCGACGGCGAATTGCGCACCGGCGCAACGGCTCGGCACGGTGAGATGACCTTCCCGGGCGACACCCAGTCGACCGCCGTGGCGAAATTCCCGCAGCCGCCGGTACTTACGATCCCACGCCATTCGGACGTCTCCTACGTCGAGGGCGTGCTCGCCACCTCGATCCTGGACACGCTGAGTGGGTTCACCGAGGAGGTCATCGACACGCTGCCGGACGCACCGAGCGCGGAGCTGCGCTACGACCTGGTGGTCGACGCGTTCGGCGCGGACGGTCGCACGGTCCGCGGTGTCGTGAGTGGTGTGCACTCCTACCGTGATTCGGCGCTGATGGCGGTGGAGGTCGCTGTCCGGCTGGCAGACGGGACCGCGAAGCCAGGAGCACTGGCGGTGGCCGAGGCGTTCGACGCGACCGAATTCCTTGACACGCTCGCACCGTTCGGCATCACCTGGCGCATCGAAGAGCGCTGAGCCCGCTGTTCGGAAAGGCGCCGCAAGGGCGCCTTTTTCGGGTGAGTGACGGGGCTTGAACCCGGGACCCCCTGGACCACAACCAGGCGCTCTGCCAACTGAGCTACACCCACCATGGTGTTCGGCTACGGTAGCGCGGCGGTCCGCCTCCGGTCACCTGATTTTCACCGCGGCTGTCCGGCGCCACCGGCCGCGGATCAGGCATAGTCGAACGATGACCGACAACCGACCCGCGCTCGCCGAAGCCCTCGATCTGGCACCGCACCCGGAGGGTGGCTGGTTCCGTGAAACTTGGCGCAGCGCCGTGGAATTCGAGCCGAAGGGCTACGAGGGCGCACGCGCCACCGCCACCGCGATCCACTTCCTGCTGATGCCGGGCGAGCAGTCGGCGCCGCACACGGTCCGCTCCGACGAGCTGTGGCTCTGGCATCGCGGCGGACCGCTGGTGCTGAATATCGGCGGCGAGGAGGTCGTGCTCGGGCCCGATGTCGAGCACGGCCAGGTGCTACAAGCGGTGGTGCCCGGCGGGGTCAGCCAAGCCGCCCGACCGGCCGGCGACGAATACGCGCTGGTGAGCTGCTTCGTCTCCCCTGGTTTCGACTTCGCCGACTTCCAGATGGACTGACGCTTACGAGTTCCGCGACGCCGGACGAGGTCGGCGGCGCGGGTCGGTTGCGCGAGTTCGGCGACAGCGAGCACGTCGGTGACGCCGGACGCAGCATGACCGTGTGCCCGCCCGATCAAGTTCTGCGACTAGTCGGGAACTGGGACGACGCCTTCGTCCACAGCCCACTTGATCGTCTTCTCGAGCTGCGGACAGGAGTCGGGCCTACCGGGTCCGTGCCCCTTCTTGCTGAGCTCCGCGAACACCGGACAGTGCGTCTGCGGCGGCTCGGTCCACTGCACGGAGGTCTGGTGCGAACTGCTCTTGCGCACCAGCACCTCACTCTGGCAGGCCTGACACCGCAGCGATGTCAGGCCCTGCTCCAGATACCGTTCCTTGTCGACCACGGTCTGGGCGCGCACTTCGGCCTGCCGCGCAGGCTGGTCGGCGAAGTCGGGTGCTTTCGCCCAGGTAACCATCAGACTCCGGCCTCCGCTTGGTCGGTGGCGGCCTCGTCGGCCTCCCGCTTGCGCCGCAGGTTCTCCGCGACCTCGGCCTCCCACGCCTCGTTCGCCTTGGTGGTGTCCACCTCGAACTCGAAGCGCTGGGTCATCTTCTCGGTGACGTCGGCGAGGTCGACGTAGAACTGGTCGTACCAGCGACGCAGCTGGTAGACCGGGCCGTCTTCCTCGCACAGCAGCGGGTTCTCGACCTTGGACTTGTGCTTCCAGATCTCGACGTCCTGCAGGAAGCCGACGCTGATGCCCTCGGTCATCTTGGCGGCCAGCTTGTCCGCCATCTCGCCGTCGACGCCCTGCGGCTTCTCCAGCGTGATACCCCACTGGAGCACGAAGGAGTCCTGGGTCACCGGGTAGTGGCAGTTGATCAGGACGCTCTTGACCTCGTACCCGCTGTAGATGTTGACCAGCGGATTGATCATGTAGGACGGCCCGAAGTAGGACGCCTCCGAGCTCAGCGTGGTGTCGCCGCCGTACTTGGACGCCATCCCGATGTCCGGCCTGCCCTTGGTCTCCAGGAACTGGGTGGCGATATGCCCCTCGAAGACGTTCTTGAAGTAGGTCGGGAAGGCGAAGTGGATGTAGAAGAAGTGCGCCATGTCGACCACGTTGTCGATGATCTCGCGGCAGTTCGCGCCCTCGATCAGCATGGAGTTCCAGGTCCAGTCGGTCCAGCCGTTGTCGAGCTGTTCGCTCGGGTTGCCGTCCGCGTCGGTGTAAGGCCCCTTGATGTGCGGAATGGTCACCTCCGGCGGGGGCTGACTGCCCTCGACGTCGTGCCAGACGAACAGCTGACCGTTGCGCTCGAGCGTGGTCCACTTCCGCGTGCGCGCCAGCGGCGGCACCCGCCGGCCGTAGGGAATCGCGGTGCATTTACCGCTCGTGCCGGACCAACGCCAGTCGTGGAACGGGCAGGCGATGTCGTCGCCCTTGACCTCACCCATACTGAGATCGCCACCCATGTGCCTGCAGTAGGCGTCGAGTACGCGCAGCTCGTCGTTGCTATCGGCCCAGATCACCAGCTTGGTACCGAACACATCCACCGCGTGCGGCTTGCCGTCGCGGAACGACTTGGCCAGACCGAGGCAATGCCATCCCCTCGCATAGCGGGTGGGTACGGTGCCGACGTCTAGCTCCCGGACCTTCGCACCGCTCCCCTGTGGGGTAACTGCCATCGCGAATCCTCCTCCTTCTGTACTAGAACACGTTACAAAAATGTCGCGTTCCACGCCAGCGATTCACGCCACTTCCTGCACATGTCCGTCTATGGCCACAGATAGACACCCGTTCTCGACAGAAATAGGAACCTGTTCTAGTCTCAGAGGCAAATGACTACCGGTTATCCAATTGACCAGGCAGGAGCAGGTCCCGAGATGACGCAAGAAGTGACCGAACGGGTCGACGCGCTGTTGCCGATGCTGCGCGAGCGCGCGCAGGAGGCCGAGGACCTGCGGCGCATCCCCGACGAAACCATGAAGGCCTTGCAGGAGACCGGATTCTTCCGACTCCTACAGCCCAAGCAGTGGGGCGGCCACGCGGGTGACCCGGTCGTCTTCTACGACACCGTGCGCAAGCTGGCCAGCGCCTGCGGGTCCACCGGCTGGGTGGCCGGCATTGTCGGCGTACACAATTGGCACCTGGCGCTGTTCGCACAGCAGGCGCAGGAAGACGTCTGGGGCGAGGACACCGAGGTGCGGATCTCCTCGTCCTACGCGCCGATGGGCGCGGGCACGGTGGTCGAGGGCGGCTACCTGGTCAACGGCGCCTGGGCCTGGTCCTCGGGGTGCGACCACGCCACCTGGGCGGTGCTCGGCGGTCCGGTGATCAAGGACGGCAAGCCGGTCGACTTCGGCAGCTTCCTCATTCCGCGCGACGACTACCGCATCGACGACGTCTGGAACGTCGTCGGCCTGCGTGGGACCGGATCCAATACCGTTGCGGTGAAAGATGTTTTCGTGCCGTCGCACCGGTTCCTGAGCTTCCGCAAGATGAGTGAGCAGAAGTCACCCGGGCTCGAGCAGAACACCGATCCGGTGTACAAGATGCCCTGGGGCACAATCCATCCCACCACCATCGCGACGCCCATCGTCGGCATGGCCTACGGCGCGTACGCGGCGCACGTCGAGCATCAGGGCAAGCGGGTGCGCGCGGCCTACGCGGGCGAGAAGGCGAAGGACGATCCGTTCGCCAAGGTGCGTATCGCGGAGGCGTCCAGCGATATCGACGCGGGCTGGCGTCAGCTGTCGGGCAATGTCGCCGAGGAATACGCCCTGCTGGCCGCGGGCAAGGAGATCCCGTTCGACCTGCGGGTGCGGGCCCGGCGCGATCAGGTGCGCGCGACCGGACGTTCGATCGCCGCCATCGACAAGCTGTTCGAGAGCTCCGGTGCCACCGCGCTGGCCAACGGCACACCGCTGCAACGCTTCTGGCGCGACGCGCACGCCGGCCGGGTGCACGCGGCGAACGATCCCGAACGGGCATACCAGATGTACGGTCAGCACGAGTTCGGGCTGCCCGTCACCGACGCGATGGTGTAGGAGTTTGTTGTGAGCGAGCGTCAGCGAGTGAACCGAAATTACAGCGTCCCGGAGGGCACGGCGGAGCCGAGCGTCAGCGAGGTGGAGCTGTGACGTCAACGGTGGAGATCACCGCCGAATCGACCTCCCGCTTCGCGCAGGTGCGTCCGGATCTGCGGCTGCACTACCACGAGGCGGGGGTCGGCAACGGGCCGACGATCGTGCTGCTGCACGGTGGCGGGCCCGGCGCGTCCTCCTGGTCGAACTTCGGCCGCAATATCCCGGTGCTGGCGCAGAACTTTCACGTGCTGGCCGTGGACCAGCCCGGCTACGGACAGTCGGACAAGCCGACCGAGCATCCGCAGTACTTCGTGCACAGCGCCTCGGCGCTGCACGATCTGCTCGTGCACCTGGAGATCAGCGGGCGGGTGCACCTGCTCGGCAATTCGCTCGGCGGCGGCGCGGCCGTGCGGTTCGCGCTGGACTATCCGGATCAGGCCGGGAAGCTGGTGCTGATGGGTCCGGGTGGGTTGAGCACCAACCTGTTCGCGCCCGACCCGACCGAGGGCGTGAAGCTGCTCGGCAAGTTCAACTACCAGCCGACCAGGGAAAACCTGGAGGCGTTCCTGCGGATCATGGTCTTCGATCAGTCGCTGATCACCGACGAGCTGATCGATGAGCGGTTCGCCGCGGCCAGCACGCCGGAGTCGCTCGCTGCGGCGCGGGCGATGGGGAAGTCCTTCGCCAGTGCGGATTTCGAGAAGGGCATGCTCTGGCGCGACGCCTATAAACTGCGTCAGCCGGTGCTGTTGATCTGGGGGCGGGAAGATCGCGTCAACCCACTCGACGGCGCACTGGTCGCGACCAAGCTGATCCCGCGCGCACAATTGCATGTGTTCGGCGGCTGCGGACACTGGGCGCAGCTGGAGAAGTTCCACGAATTCAACCGGCTGGCAATTGATTTCCTCGCCGGTTCCAAGGAGAAGTGATGGGGATTCGATCACTGGCGTATCTGCGCATCGAGGCGACCGACATGGCCGCCTGGCGCGAGTACGGGCTCAAAGTGCTCGGCATGATCGAAGGCAAGGGCGGGAATCCGGACGCGCTGTATCTGCGGATGGACGAATTCCCGGCCCGGCTGGTGATCTCGCCCGGCGACAAGGACCAGCTGCAGATCTCGGGCTGGGAGACCGCCAACGCCCATGAGCTGCAAGATATCCGGAGTCGGCTGGAAGCCGCCGGTGTGCCCTACAAGGAGGGCACCGCCGCGGAACTGGCCGATCGGCGAGTACACGAGCTGATCCGTTTCGACGACCCCTCCGGCAATACCCTGGAGGCGTTTCACGGTGCGGCGCTGGAGCATCGGCGGGTGGTGAGCCCGTACGGGCATCGCTTCGTCACCGAGGAGCAGGGGCTCGGCCACGTCGTACTCAGCACCAAGGACGACCAGGCCGCGCTGGAGTTCTACCGCGACGTGCTCGGCTTCCGGCTGCGTGACTCGATGCGGTTGCCGCCGCAGATGGTCGGGCGCCCGGCCGACGGTGAACCCGCCTGGCTGCGCTTCTTCGGCTGCAACCCGCGGCATCACTCGCTGGCGTTCCTGCCCATGCAGACCCCGAGCGGCATCGTGCACCTGATGCTCGAGGTGGAGGCGGCCGACGATGTCGGGCTGTGCCTGGATCGCGCACTGCGCAAGAAGGTTCCCATGTCGGCGACGCTCGGCAGGCATGTCAACGACAAGATGCTCTCCTTCTACATGAAGACGCCGGGCGGGTTCGATGTCGAATTCGGCTGCGAGGGGCTCGAAGTCGACGACAATGATTGGATTGCCCGCGAGTCGACCGCCGTGAGCCTGTGGGGTCACGACTTCAGCGTCGGGCAGCGCCAGCAGTGAGTGAGAGGGCGAGCGAAACGATGACCGATCCCGAGATCGACGCGCGGGCCTTTCGTAACGTGCTCGGCCAGTTCTGTACCGGCATCACCGTCATCACCACCTTCGACGATGCCGAGGCGCCGGTCGGTTTCGCCTGCCAGTCCTTCGCCGCCCTCTCCCTCGACCCACCCCTGATCCTCTTCTGCCCCACCAAGACCTCGCGCTCCTGGGCGGCCATCGAACAATCCGGCCGCTTCTGCGTCAACGTGCTCGCCGAGGAACAACGAGAACTCTGCGCCCGCTTCGGTTCCCGCGAACCCGACAAATTCGCCGGCGTCCCCTGGCACACCTCTCCCCTCACCCTCCCCGTCCTCGACGACGCCCTCGCCACCATCGAATGCACGGTGGACAGCGTCGTAGACGGCGGCGACCACTACATAGTCATCGGCCGAGTCCAAGCCCTCACCGAATCCACCACCACCGGCCGCCCCCTCCTCTTCTACCGCGGCCAATACACCGCCATAGAACCCGACAAAACCACCCCCGCCCCTTGGCGCGCCGACCTCGACCACTTCCTCACCACCACCACCCTCGACACCTGGCTGTAGCCGTCCCCTACGAGCCCTGTCCTGCCGTAAACCGCAGGTCAGGGCTCGCTGCTGTCCCGCCCGCCGCTGCCGTATCCGGGCGCGTCCCGGCTCGTCCGGTTTCGGATGGGGGGATGGGGGAATCGCGGTGGAGGGGCGATTTGTAGGAGGTGGCTGTGGCTGAGGAGAAGAGGGCCGGTCCGGAGCGGGTGGTGATTGTCGGTAGTGGGTTTGCCGGGTTCACCTGTGCCAAGCGGTTGTGCAAGGTGTTGGGGCGGACGGGGCGGGAGGTGGAGGTCCTGCTGGTTACACCCAATGACTACATGCTGTACACGCCGTTGTTGCCGGATGTGGCCGGTGGGGTGATCGATCCGCGGTTTGTGGCTGTTTCGCTGGCCGATGCGCTGCCGCGGGTGCGGTTGGTGATCGGTAAGGCCGAGGCTGTCGATCTGGACAAAAAAACGGTCAGGGTGAGCAGTGAGCATCAGGCCGACCGCGAATTGTCTTGGGATCGGCTGGTTCTGACGCCGGGATCGGTGACGCGGTTGTTCGATGTGCCGGGCGTCGCCGAGCATGCGCACGGACTCAAAACGGTGGCCGAGGCGCTGTACCTGCGCGAGCAGTTGTTGCGGCAGCTGGAGTTGGCCGACTTCGAGGATGACCCGGAGGTGCGTAAGGCGCGCAGGACCGTGGTTGTTGTCGGCGCTTCCTATGCGGGGACCGAGCTGATCGCGCAGTTGCGGGCGTTGGCCGATGCCTATGCGGCCCGGCGCGGATTCGATCCGGCGGAGGTCCGCTTCGTCCTGCTCGACATGGCCGAGCGGGTGATGCCGGAGGTCGGTGACCGGCTCAGTGACAAGGTGCTGGGTGTGCTTCGCGAACGCGGCATCGATATCCGGTTGAAGACCTCGTTGAAGGAGCTGACGGAACGGCAGGCGGTACTCACCGACGAGACCGTGGTGCCGACCCACACGGTCGCCTGGGTGACCGGTGTGACCGGCGCACCCATGTTGGAGTCGCTCGGCTTGCCGATGGAACGCGGGCGCCTGGTGGTCGACGCGAACCTGAGCGTGCCCGGTCATCCCGATGTCTTCGCCGGTGGTGACGCGGCGGCGGTGCCGGACCTCACCAAACCCGGCAAGATCACCCCGCCGACCGCCCAGCATGCCTCCCGGCAGGGTAAGGCGCTGGCTCGGAATGTGGCCGCCAGTCTCGGTATCGGCGGCGCCGCGCCGTACAAACACCGCGACATGGGTCTGGTCGTCGATCTCGGACCGCACTTCGCGGTGGCGAATCCATTGGGCGTCAACCTGTCCGGGTTCCCCGCCAAGGCCGTCACGCGGGCGTACCACACCATCGCCGTGCCGCGTCCGGTCAATCGCTGGGCGATCACGCTGGGCTATCTGACCAATTCGATTACCCCACGGCCGCTTTCGCTACTGGGGCTGGTCAGTCCCGAAGAAGCGAGCTTCGACAGCAGCGAAGGAATCCCGACCCGGCGATAGCGTGCGGGCCGCGAACGGCACTGACGTTCGCGGCCCGGCTCCGTCAGACGGAGACTGCCGCCTGCTCCCGCTGCAATTCCAGGGCGATGTCGATGAGCTGATCTTCCTGCCCGCCGACCAGTTTGCGCTTACCCGCGCGGACCAGCATTTCCGCCGCGGAGACACCGTACCGTTCGGCCTGACGCTCGGCGTGCTTGAGGAAGCTGGAGTAGACCCCCGCATAACCCATCATCAGCGAAGACCGGTCGAGCAGGCACTCCTGCGGCATGGCGGGACGAACCACGTCTTCGGCGGCATCGGCGATGGCGTAGAAGTCGATGCCCGTCTTGATATCGAGCTTGTCGCAGACACCGACCAAAGCCTCGACCGGAGTATTGCCCGCACCCGCACCGAACCGTCTTGCGCTGCCGTCGATTTGAGTGGCACCGGCACGGATGGCGTAGATCGAGTTGGCAACAGCCAGATCCAGGTTCTCGTGACCGTGGAAGCCGACCTGGGCATCGGACCCCAGTTCGGCGACGAGGGCGGCGACACGATCGGTGACCTGATCGAGCACGAGCGCACCGGCCGAGTCGACCACATAAACGCACTGGCAGCCCGCATCCGCCATGATCCGAGCCTGCTTGGCCAGCACCTCCGGCGGCTGGGAATGCGACATCATCAGGAAGCCAACAGTTTCCAGCCCGAGTTCGCGGGCCAGGCCGAAGTGCTGGATGGAGACGTCGGCCTCGGTGCAGTGGGTGGCGATGCGGCAGATCGAGGCGCCGTTGTCCTGGGAGATCTTGATGTCTTCCTTGACGCCGACCCCGGGCAGCATCAGCACCGCGATCTTGGCCTGGGTCGCCGTCTCCGCGGCGATCTTGATCAGTTCCTGCTCAGGGGTTTTGGAGAAGCCGTAGTTGAACGACGACCCGCCGAGCCCGTCCCCGTGGGTGACCTCGATGACCGGCACCTTCGCGCCGTCCAGGGCGGCGACGATGTCGCGGACCTCGGTGGCGGTGAACTGGTGGCGCTTGTGATGGGATCCGTCGCGCAACGAGGTGTCGGTGACGCGGATGTCGAGTTCTGCTGAGTAAGCCATGTTTTCGCTCCCTTACACCCGTGCCGAGACGATTTGCCCGGCGATGACCTCGCCGACTTGCGTTGCGGCAGCGGTCATGATGTCGAGATTGCCCGCGTACGGCGGCAGGAAGTCACCCGCCCCTTCGACCTCGACGAACACCGAAACCTTCGCCATCCCACCGGAAATCACCGAAGGCGGGTCGAACTGCGGGTCGTTGAGCAGGCGATAGCCGGGCACGTACTGCTGGATGTCGGCCACCATCCGGTGGATGGAGTCGGTGATGGCCGCGGTGTCCGCGTCTTCGGGGATTGCGCAGAAGATGGTGTCGCGCATGATCATCGGCGGCTCGGCCGGGTTCAGGATGATGATCGCTTTGCCGCGCTGCGCACCACCGATGGTTTCGACGCCACGGCTGGTGGTCTTGGTGAACTCGTCGATGTTCGCCCGGGTACCGGGGCCGGCCGAGACCGAGGACACCGAGGCCACGATCTCCGCGTAAGCGACCGGCACCACGCGGGATACCGCCGCGACGATCGGGATGGTGGCCTGCCCACCGCAGGTGATCATGTTGACGTTCGGCGCATCGAGATTCGCGCCGAGGTTGACCGGCGGCACCACGGCGGGGCCGACGGCGGCGGGCGTGAGGTCGACCGCACGGATGCCCGCTTCGGCATACTTCGGTGCGGCCGCGCGATGCACGTACGCCGAGGTCGCCTCGAAAACCAGTTCGGGCAACTCGGATTGGGCCAGCAGCCAGTCCACCCCCTCGGCGGAGGTCTCCAGCCCGAGCCCGCGGGCGCGCTTCAAACCCTCGCTGTCGGGGTCGATCCCGATCATCCACCGCGGCTCGATGCTCGCCGAGCGCAGCAGTTTGTAGAGCAGATCGGTACTGATATTGCCGGACCCGACGATCGCGGCGGTGACGGTCCCGTTCTCGGACACCACATGCCTCCTAAATGAATTGCAAACGGACAGAACCGAGCCCGGCGAACTCGGCATGGAACGCGTCGCCCGGACGGGCGTCGATGGCGCGGGTGCACGAGCCGGGCAGCACGATGTCGCCCGCCTTCAACCGCACGCCGAAACTCGCGACCTTGCGGGCCAGCCAGGCCACAGCGATGACCGGATCGCCGAGCACGGCGTCGCTGCGCCCCTCGGCCACCACCTCGCCGTTGCGGGTGAGCACCGCGTCGATCGCTTTGATGTCGATGTCCTTGGGCGCCACGCGCTCCGGGCCGAGCACGAAGCCGGCTGAGGACGCGTTGTCGGAGATGGTGTCGGTCAGCCCGATCTTCCAGTCCTTGATCCGCGAGTCGATCAGCTCGATGGCGGGGGCGAAAGCGACGGTCGCGGCGAGCACGTCGTCCTCGGTGCAGTCCGCGCCGGGCAGGT
The DNA here is from genome assembly GCF_900269665.1 of Nocardia suismassiliense. Taxonomy (GTDB): domain Bacteria; phylum Actinomycetota; class Actinomycetes; order Mycobacteriales; family Mycobacteriaceae; genus Nocardia; species Nocardia suismassiliense. Next base: position 969,424 of record NZ_LT985361.1, on the reverse strand, counting down.
CGGCGCCGAGCACGAAGCCGACTTCCACCTCGACGCGGGGGAACAGATAACGACCAGCCTCGACCGGAACGTCTTCGTAGACTTCCATTTCCGCGAGCAGATGCCCGTAGTCGGGTTCGTCCACGCCCATCATCTGCTGCATGGCCTTGGATGACAGGCCGACCTTGTGCCCGACCACCCTGGCGCCGCTGTCGAGCCTGCGCCGGATATTGATCAGCTGGATCTCGTAGGCATCGACCACATCGATGTCCGGGTGCCGGGCAACCAGCGGATCGATCGCCACCCGATCCCGTTCGGCGAGCTCGAGCTCATCGGCCAATTCGGTTCGTACCGCGTCGGACAGCACGCTAGGTTCCTTCCACTATTGCTTGATCGAGCGTCCCGGGCTGTTCGGCCAGTACCGGCACTGCGCCGGCCGCGGCCCGACCGGCCCGGCGGCCGGAGAAGATGCAGTCCGACAGCGAGAGCCCGCTGACGTAGGACTTCGAGCAGATACCGACCGCCGTCCTGCCTGCCGCGAAGAGACCCGGAATGTCGGTCCCGGCAGTCGATTTCACCGCGCCGGTGTCCTCGTCCACCACGACGCCGCCGAGGGTGAGCATCGGGCACGGGTTGGCCAGACTCGGTCTGATGCCGACATCCAGCAGCCAGAACGGCCCGGTATGCAGCAGTCTGGTGAACTCGGCCGGCTTGCCGACCGGGTCGGGCGTGCCGTGCTCGATCGCCGCGTTGTGCGCGTCCACCGTCGCCCGCAGCCCGACCACGTCGATGCCGGCTCGCGCCGCGACGGCTTCGAGGGTGGCGCCGCGAATCGCGGTGCGCCGCATCGCCTCGAACTGGCCGCGCTGGAACCAGGCGCCCTGCTTACCGATCTGGTCGATCGCCGTGCGCATCAGCTCGTCGTCGGCGAGCAACCAGCCCTTGCCGCCGTGTTCGGTGATCAGGGCGTGCCCGACGGCCGCGCCGTACCTGGTCTCGTCGATGACCCGGCGGCCCGCCGCGTCGACCAGCACCGCGCCGGTGAACGCACTGGGCGGCAACAGGAATCGCCACGCGGAGACATTGCCCATTCGGTCGGTGGCCGCACCGGCCCGCTGCGCGAGCAGAATGCCGCTGCCGTCGTCACCGGTGGTGCCGAGCGCGAGTCCGCCGCGATAGTCCGGCGCGTATTCGCGCAGCATCGCCCGATTGGCGATGAAGCCGCCGGCACTGAGCACCACACCACGGCGGGCGAGTACACGAATTGTCGTGCCGTACTGACGATCCAGCCGAACCAGGCGCTTCTCCAGCGCAGCGCGTAACGGCGGATAATAGATGCCGGGTTTGGCGGCGACCTTGGCCAAGCGGGTGTATCGATCACGGACCCGCCCCGGTGCGTCCCGTAGCGTCCGGCACTCGACACCGATCACGGTGCCCACCTCATCGGTGATGAGTTCGGTTGCCTGCGTGAGCGTTTCGACGCGGACACCGAGCCTGGAAGCCGCGGCTGTGAGCGGCCCGGTGAGCTGCTTGCCGGAGGTACCCTTGCCCTTGACCCGATGCCCACGCTGCGCCGCCGGGATATCCCGGAACGCACCGGAGATCTCGCTGCCCGAGTAGTACAGGTAGTAGCTGTCGTTCGGGTACGACGTCTTGTACGGGCACAGCGACGCCTCGAACGGAACGCCATGGCCCTTCAGCCACTCGATCATCGCCGGGCTGCCGTCCACGAATCGGCGCAGCGTCGCGGGCGACACCACGTCGCCGACCTCGCGCTCCAGATACGCCAGCATCGCCTCGGGCGTATCCGCGACGCCGGCCTCCTGCTGCACCGACGTCCCGCCACCGGCATAGATGATGCCGCCGGACAGCGCCGACGCCCCGCCACCGGCGAACCGCTCCAGCGCGAGCACCTGCGCGCCGTCGGCCGCCGCTTCCAGCGCGGCAGCGGCACCGGCCGCGCCGAAACCGACAACGACCACGTCGGCAACCAGGTCCCAATCGAACCCCATGTAGTTCACTCCGGTCTGAAACTGAAACGAGTTTCTCGGTAGATGAGAAGCCGAGTAAGTCTTCTGCCTCACAACATAGACCAATGGCGGCATCATTCTATAACGTGTTCTACATGATTGATCGGGAATACGATGTGGTGGTGGTCGGCAGCGGCGCTGCGGGCATGACCGCCGCCCTCACCGCCGCCCATCACGGGCTCAGCGTGGTGCTCATCGAGAAGGCCGCGCACTACGGCGGGTCCACCGCCCGCTCCGGCGGTGGTGTCTGGATCCCCGGCAACAAGGCGCTGCGCGCCTCCGGCCGACCGGACGACCGCGAGGCCGCGCGCACCTACCTGCACAGCATCATCGGCGACGTGGTGCCCAAGGACCGGATCGATACCTACATCGACCGGGGTGCGGAAGCCTTCGACTTCGTGCTCGACCACACCCCGCTGAAGATGAAGTGGGTGCCGGGCTACTCCGACTACTACCCGGAGGCCCCCGGTGGTCTCGGCGAGGGCCGGTCCTGCGAGCCCACCCCGTTCAACGCCAAGGTGCTCGGCGCGGAGCTGGCCAACCTGGAGCCGCCGTACGCCAAGGCGCCGCTGAACGTCGTGGTCATGCAGGCCGATTTCGTCCGGCTCAACCTGATCCGCAGGCACCCGAAGGGCATCATGCGCGCGCTGCGGGTCGGTGCGCGTACTTACTGGGCCAAGGCCACCGGCAAGCACATCCTCGGCATGGGACAGGCGATCATCGCCGCGATGCGCAAGGGGCTGCTCGACGCGAATGTGCCGGTGCTGCTGAACACTCCACTGACCGGGCTGGTGGTGCAGAACGGCGTGGTCACCGGGGTCGAGGCGGAGCACGAGGGCGAGCAGGTCACCTTCACCGCGCGCTACGGCGTGGTGCTGGGCAGCGGCGGTTTCGAGCACAACGCCGAGCTGCGCACCAAGTACCAGCGCCAGCCCATCACCACCGAGTGGACCACCGGCGCGGCCGCCAATACCGGCGACGGCATTCTGGCGGGCATGGCGGCGGGCGGCGACGTCGGTTTCATGGAGGACGCGTGGTGGGGACCGACGGTGTTCAAGGGCGGGCGACCGTGGTTCGCGCTGGCCGAGCGCAATCTGCCGGGCACCATCATGATCAACGCCGAGGGCAAACGCTTCGGCAACGAGTCCGCACCCTACGTCGAGGCTGTGCACACCATGTACGGCGGCGAGTACGGCCAGGGCGAGGGGCCTGGTGCCAACATTCCGGCCTGGCTGGTCTTCGATCAGCGCTACCGCAACCGCTACATCTTCGCCGGATTGCAGCCAGGCCAGCGCTTCCCCAAGCGCTGGATGGAGAACGACAACATCGTGCAGACCGACACTCTCGACGAGCTGGCCGGCAAGATCGGTGTCCCCGCGGCCAACCTCGCCGCCACCGTCGCCCGCTTCAACACCTTCGCCGAGACCGGCAAGGACGCGGACTTCGGCCGCGGCGACAGCCATTACGACCGGTACTACGGCGATCCGACGGTGAAGCCGAACCCGTGCCTGGCCGCGCTGGTGCAAGGTCCGTTCTATGCCGCGAAGATCGTGCCCGGCGATCTCGGCACCAAGGGCGGTCTGGTCGCCGACACGGCGGGCCGGGTGCTGCGCGAGGACGGCAGCCCGATCGAGGGCCTGTACGCCTCGGGCAACTGCTCGACCCCGGTGATGGGTCACACCTACGCGGGCCCCGGCGCCACCATCGGACCCGCGCTCACCTTCGGCTACCTGGCCGTGCTCGACATCGTCGAGAAGAAGGCCGCGCAGCCCACCCGCCCGCTGCCGGACAAGGAGTCCTGATGCCGATCGATCCGAAAATCGCACTCGGGGCGGAACTTCCGAGCCGCGAGTTCTCCTGGACACCGTCCGACGTGCAGCTGTACCAGCTGGGACTCGGTGCGGGCACCCGCTGGACCGAGCCCGCCGAGCTGCGGTACCTCGACGACCGCACGCCCCAGGTGCTGCCGACGTTCGCGACCGTGGCGCCGACCCTGCACGAGACCGAGCCGCCGCGAGTCAGCTTCCCCGGCATCGACATCGACCTGGCCAAGGTGGTGCACGGACATCAGGAGGTCGAGCTGCACCGCCCGATCCCAGCCGCGGGTAAGGCCACGAGCACCGGCCGGATCACCGAGCTGTGGGACAAGGGTTCCGCGGCGGTGGTGGTCCAGGAGCAGACCGTCACCGGTTCCGACGGCGCACCGCTGTGGACCGCACGGTCCTCGATCTTCGCCCGTGGCGAGGGCGGCTTCGGCGGCGAACGCGGACCGAGCACCAAGACCGAACTGCCGGATCGGGCACCGGATTTCGACGTGAGCACGCCGACCCTGCCGCAGCAGGCGCTGCTCTACCGCATGTGCGGCGACCGCAATCCGCTGCACTCGGATCCCGAATTCGCCCGCGCCGCCGGGTTTCCCGCGCCCATCCTGCATGGGCTCTGCACCTACGGCATCGTCTGCAAGACGGTCACCGACACGGTGCTCGGCTCGGATGCGAGCCGGGTCACCGGTTTCCGGGCCCGCTTCGCCGGTGTGCTCTACCCGGGCGAGACGATCCGCACTCGGATCTGGCAGCAGGACAACGAATTGACCATCGCCGCAACGGTGGTCGAGCGCGAGGATGCTCCGGTGCTCGGCGACGTCACCTTACGGTTCAGCGCCGCCTGACACTCCTTCGATCTGCCGCAGGCGAGTGCGCTATGCGGCAGATCCGGGGGTGTTCGGCTGCGTTTCGGTGACGCCCGACGGGCGAGATACGGTGCGGCCCCGACGGACGGCAGCACCCTGGACTACCAACGCGTACAACACCAGCACCAGGATCGGGGCGGCGAGCGGCGCCCAGGCCAAGCGCAGCGGGAGCAGCGCGGCCCCGACAGCCACGGCGGCGAAGCCGACCGCACCCGCCACCGAGGGGACGGTGGTGGGTACGACGCCGTGCGGCGCGGTGACGGTGGCGGCGTTCAGCAGGTAGGTGGTGGCGACCAAACCCATTGCAGCGGAGGCCAGTACGCCAGGATTCGCGACGGCGAGCACGCCGATGGCCAGCAGGACGGCGAGCACCGCGAACGGGCGGAACCACCAGCCGAGGGCGACCAGGACCAGCGCGGGGACGGCGGCCCACGGTTCCAGCAGGGCGACCGAGGTCACCAGGAGTACGCCCGAGAGGACGGCGAGGAATCGGGTCATCGGCGCACCCGGACGGTGCGGCGGTGTTCGGGCAGCACCCGCATGATCTGGTCGAGCCGGGTTTCCGCGGGCCAGGCCACGATGTCGACGCCGACGGTGCCCATGTCGCGATACATCGAGGCGCGCTCCAGCTGCCACATCTTGGCCAGCGTCGGATCGAGATCGTCGCGGAACGGCGTGCCGCGCAGGACATCCACGACCACGACGACGTGTCCACGCTTGCGCAGATCGATCAGCGCGAGCGCGAACTGGGTGTCCAGCAGCGTGGAGAAGGCGACCACGATGGCGCCGAGCGGCACCGCCGAGTGCGGCGCCAGGGTGCCGGTGGTCGGGATGTACTCGTCGCCGACGTCGAGCACCGTGTCGACGATCCGATAGAACTGGCGGCGGCCGATATCCGGGCGCAGCCAGCGCGGCTGCCTGCCGAGGCAGACGACGGCGGTGCGGTCGCCGGCTTGCAGGGTGGACTGCACCACCTGCGCCGCGCCGCGCACCGAGAGTTCCAAGGAATCGGTGGCAGGACCCGGCGCCTGCTGCGAGGTATCTACCAGCACCACGACATCCGCGGAACGGTTGGTCAGCCGCTCGGTGACGTAGAGCCTGCCGCGGCGCGCACTCACCGGCCAGTTCACGATGCGCAGCTGATCGCCCGGCGCGTAGGCGCGGATGTCGGCGTACTCGACGCCAGGGCCATGCCTGCGGGTCAGATGGGTACCGAGCCGCTCAGGTAGTTCGGTGCGCGGCAATCGCATTCGCTGGGGGTCGGTGATCGGGTAGACGAATAGTTGCCCGGCGGGCAGCACCGCGGTGGCGACGGCAAGCCCCGCCGGACTGAGCGCGGAAACTCTGACCGACACCGGGTAGCGACCCCACCGATCCGCCGACAAGGCCAGTCGCAGACCCGCAGGCGCGCTGCCGGAATCGTTCGCCTCCTCGATCTCGATGCCCAGTGCCGCGACCGGTTCCGGCTTCAACCGCAGCAGCGCATGCCCCTGCTCAACGAAGGCGGCGACGGTCAGCACTACTTCTTCGGACTCGAAACACCGCAGCGTGCCGCCGCCGTCGACCTGGATCTTGGTCGCGGACTGCTGCCACCGCGCGGTCGCCAGCACGCCGAGCAGCGGTGCGGCGAAGACCACCAGCTGCCACCGCCCGAGTACAACCGCGACCACCAGCGCCACTGCGGCGCAGATGGCCAGCATGAAGACCAACGGGGCAGGACGCCAACGTAATTCGGCCTCGACCGCAGTGCTCGCGTCGCGGTGTCTCATGGCTTCGCCTCGCCGGCCCTCGGCTCCGTCATGGACACCGCCCGCCGGCACCCGATTCGCTCGCTCATGACTCCACCTCGCTGGCGCTCGGCTCCATCATGCGCGAGGCGCACTGCCACATGATTCGCTCGCTGCGTTCGTTCATGTCACGGTGGCGCGCGGCACGGGCAGGCGGCGCAGCAGTTCGGTGATCACGTCCTCACCGCGGATCCGGCGTACCCACATCTCCGGGCGCAGCGTGATCCGGTGCGCCATGGCCGGAATCGCCAGGGCCTTCACGTCTTCCGGAATCACGTAGTCGCGCCCGAGCAGCAGTGCCCTGGCCCGTGACATCTGCACCAGGTCCAGCTCGGCGCGCGGACTTGCGCCGACCTCCACCTGCGGGTGCGCCCGGGTGGCCGAGGCGAGTGCGACCACGTAACTCACGACATCCGGATGCACCGTGACGTACTCGACCGATTGGCGCATCTCCATCAGCCCGTTCGCGTCCACCACCTGGTTGACCTGCGGCGTGGTCGAACCGCGCTCCAGCCTGCGCCGGATCATCTGCTTCTCGTCGTGTTCGGACAGGTAGCCGAGCCTGAGCTGGATCGCGAACCGGTCCAGCTGGGCCTCCGGCAGCGGGTAGGTGCCTTCGTACTCGATCGGATTGTCCGTCGCGAGCACGATGAAAGGCTGTGGCAGCTGGAAGGTTTCGCCGTCGATGCTGACCTGTCCCTCGGCCATCGACTCCAGCAGCGCGGCCTGGGTTTTCGGTGGGGTCCGGTTGATCTCGTCCGCGAGCAGCACATTGGTGAAGACCGGCCCGCGACGGAAAGTGAAGCGGCCCGAGGACATGTCGTAGATGGTGGACCCGAGTAGATCGGCGGGTAGCAGGTCCGGCGTGAACTGCACGCGGGTGAACTGCAGGCCGAGCGCCGCGGCGAACGATCTGGCGATCAACGTCTTGCCCAGGCCGGGCAGATCCTCGATGAGGACGTGCCCGCCGGCCAGCACCGCGATCATGATCAATCGCATTTCTTCCTGCTTGCCGACGATCACCCGGGATAGCTCCCTGAGCACGGCGTCGCTGCGCTGGACCGTGACATCCATCGGCATCGTCATGTGTGTACCCGCACTTGCCTCAACCCATTTCACATTCTCTGCAGGCGGCTCAGGATTTCGTCCAGCGCCGCCCGTCCCGGTGCCCTAGTGGTCTGATCACGCAATGCCGAGTTGGCCGGGTCCACCCAGCGCCACAGTTCCGGTCCGAACAGATGAATACCGGCGGCCTCGGTCGCCTTGCGGTTCTTCGCGACCCGCTGCCCGCTGGACAGCTCGAACTCCTTGGCCAGCAAGGGGCGCAGGTGCCGGTCCCAGTCGGCGCGGGTGCCCTCGGCACGGTCGGCGAGCATCTGCGCCCTGGCGTGCCAGCGGCGCAGCATCTCGGCGGGGCCGTTCTCGATCTCGTCGATATCCTGGTAGGCCCTCGGCTCGGCGCGGTCGCGCAGCGACCAGACCAGCCAGGCCAGGGCCACCGCCACCGGCACCGCCGCGACGAGCAACAGCACCCCGCGCGCCCGGTCGAGGGTGACGAGCTCGAGCAGCGCGACGAGGGTCGCGGCGCCGAGCACGATGGCCGTTCGGTTCAAGCCGCCGCCTCTCCCTGCAGGTCCGCCAGGACGATCCGCAGCAGCTGCTCGGCCCGCATGCGCTGCCACGCGAGCATCGCGTGCGGGCTGAACCTGGCCTCCTCGAACAGCGCGACCAGCTCCCTGGCGGACGCGTCGTGCAGCGCGCCGCGTTCGAAGGCACGCGCGAGCACCTCCATCGGGGTGTCCGAAATCAGCGGTGCGGCAGCGCGATCGAAGGCGAGCCCGCGTTCCATCGCGACATAGCAGGCGATGATCGCGGTGCGCGGGTCCTGGCCGGGCACGTTCATTGCCGCCAAACCCATTTCGGCCGCCCTGGCGAGTGAGTCCACCGCGGTGGGTGGGACCGGGACCAGCGGGGCCGGCGCCGGCGCCGGCTTGCGGCGGGCGGCCACCGCGACCACGACCAGTCCGGCGATGGCCACCGCGATCAGCGCGAGGGCGGCGACGGCGGTCAACAGCAAGGCGGTGCCGGTCAATTCGGCCGGGGTGGCGCCGGGGTCCGGCGTCGCGGTGCTGAAGTCGTCGACCGGCTGGCCGGTCGCCGGCGCGGATGCCGGTGGCGGGGGCGCGCTTTCGCGTCCGACGCCGACGAAGAACACCGCCGAAGCGGCCGCCAGTACCAGGGCGAGCACCGCGAGCCCAGCCAGTATCAGCAGGCCGACGCGGCCGAGGCGCCACTGCTGGCGGTCGGTGTCGCGGTCGGATTCGGGCATGGCCAGCGGGAGGCGGTGCTGGCTGGCGATCACGCCCGCGATCAGGATGACCATGGACACCATGAGCAGCACCGGCATCAGCGCCACCGAGAGCGCCGACGGCGCCGAGCGGCTGTCCCCACGGGATTCGGTCACGCCGGGCAGGTATCCGCGCAACGCGATCGCGGCAGCGGCGAGCAGCGTGATCAGCACGATCACGCGCAATATCGGCGCTCGCGCCCCAGCCACTGATTACCACCAAATCTGAGTACTGCACAAAACAGCCACATAGTTACATGCCGGATGGTCCGCTCGGGAGGGAATCGAATACTTCGGAATACATCCTCTTTAACAGCGTGCGGTGCCGCTTCGGTGCAGGTCGCCGACTTGTTGCACAACTATCCGATGCGGGACGGTACCAATTGGGATAGTTCACAAAGACGGCTGGCGAGTCGCGCAATATCGGGGACGCCGCGGACGCCGTCGACCAAGTCCGCCAACGGGACCCGGGCGTGCACGGTCAGTTCGCGATCGGCGTCGTAGAGCACATCGACCACGTTGACGAAACGCATCGCCCAGTCCGGTGGCACGTCCCCTAACGGCGGGACGTCGCAGATGATCCAGCGCCGGAAGCGTTGGCACAGTTCGACATAGTCGGCGGCAGCGGTGGAAGTGCCGCAGAGCGCGGCGAATTCGATAGCGAGTGTGGTGTCGTCGGCGGATAAGGCGGTCAGCCGACGGGTGCCGATTTGCACCGATACCGAGTCGGCAGTCAATTTTCCGTTGCTCGGATGGTCGACCGGTAGCGGTGGGGTGTCATGCGGCAGTTCTGCGAAAACAAATGCACCTGCGGCGAAACCCGTACTGCGGGTGATTGTTCGGCCCGCCCGAGTGCGATAGTCCACCCGACCATCCACCGAGACGACCTCCAGGCCGGCGGTGATGCGGGCGATCGTCGGCAGGAACCTATCGTGAAACAGCGGATTCGGCAGTAGCTGCTCGGGTGGATAATTCGACGTCACCACCAGCGTCACCCGGCGCGCGAACAAAACGTCGAGCATTCGCGCGATCAGCATCGCATCACCGATGTCGTGCACATGGAATTCGTCGAAGCAGACCAGCCGAGCATCACCGAGCAACGCCGCGACAGCCGCATCGATCGAACCGGTCGTATGCGCGGCTTCGTGCAACCGGACAAAGAACTGATGAAAGTGAAAGCGCCGCTTACGATCCGACCCCACCCCGGCGAAGAACCGATCCATCACCATCGNCGCAGCTGCTCCGCGTCCAGCCGCAACTCCCCGATCCCCATAACAACCTCCTCGTCCGCCATGCTCGTCGGACGAGGAGTGCGAGGTCCAGCGAAGGTGACGATGCCGACAGCGCCTCCGACGAGCTGACCTCAATCCGTCGCTGCGGACCACCCTCGTTCGCTGTAGGTGGTGCCGGTGAAGTGGGCTCGGATGCCTGCGGCGGAGTACGGGATGATGTTGTCGGGGAGGGCGTCCAGGGGGAACCAGCGGAGTTCGTGGGATTTGTCGGGTTCGCGGTTGGTGGGGGTGCCGGTCCAGTGGTGGGTTTCGAAGAAGAGGCCTAGGCGGGGGTCGCGGCCGGAGCCGATGACGTGGGCGGTGTGGATGTGGCGCAGGTCGGCGGGGTCGATGTGCACGCCGGTTTCTTCGTTCGCCTCACGGGTTGCGGCGGCGGTGGCGGATTCGCCCGCCTCCAGTTTGCCTGCGGGCAGGTGCCAGCGGCCGTCGAATTCGTCGTCGCTGCGGCGCTTGCTGAGCAGCAATTGGTTGTCGTGGATGAGCAGGATGTGCACATCGACCAGGTGCCGGGTGGTCATGCGGCTGCTCCCGTGCCGAGTTCGAGAGCGACTGCGCCGCTGACCAATTCGCGGGCACGGGCGAGTTCGAGGGTGCCGCTGAGCCAGCGCATGCTCACGCCTTCGATCAGCGCGGTGAGTCGTTCGGCGGCATCGGCGGGGGCGAAATCGGCGGGCACGGTGCCCTGTTCCTGGGCACTGCGGATGAGCCGAGCCAGATAGTCGGTCCAGCGGACGGTGGCCTCGCGCAGTTGTTCGCGAAGTTCCGGCTGGAAGATCGCGGATGCGCAGAATTCGCCCCACGCGATGCTGTTCTCGATGACCAGCGGGCTGTCCTGGAGCTCGAGCAGCAGCAGTTGCTCGAGGTGGGCGACCGGATCGACGGCGGGGTCGATGTCGGTTTCGGTGTACCGCTCGGCCCGGGTGCTGATGAAATCCAGGGTCTGCTCGAGCAGGCCCGCGCGGTCCTTGAAGTGGTAATAGATCAGCGAGGTGGACACGCCGGCCGCCTCGGCCAGCTCCTCCACTCGCAGACCACGGACACCGCGCTGGGCGACCACGCGGGCGGCCGACTCCAGGATCGAATCACGACGAGACATGCGGTCAATGGTACCGTGAATTCCTGACTGAAATTTCAGTCAGGATTTGTCAGCAGAAACCATCGACTTCCGGAGCTCGTGATGGAGACCCACATGTCCCGCCGATCTGCCTTCAGCGTTCTCGCCGGCCTGCTCGCCGCGGGGGTCTCGGGTTGCGGTTCAGCCGATCCGTCCACACCCGATGCCCCCGAGCAAGCGGGACCCGGCGGCCGGTTCGGCGCCGAGTGGGAGAGTCATGCGCGCACCTATATGGCGTGGCCTGCGCAGGAGGCGGTCTGGGGGCCGTACCTCGACGACGTCCGCAAGGACATCGCCGGGCTGGCCCAGGCGATCGCCGAGTACGAGCCGGTGGTGCTGCTCGCGCGGGACAGTCAGCGCGACGCGGCGCAGCGGGCGTGCGGCAGCGGAGTCGAGGTGATTCCACTTGCGGTGGACGACCTTTGGGCCCGTGACACCATCCCCGTCTTCGTGCAGCAAAACGGCAAGGTCGTCGGCGTCGACCTGAACTTCAGCGGCTGGGGCAACAAACAACCGCATGAGAATGACGGCCCGCTCGGCCGGAACTTGCTGTCGCGCTATCGGATTCCCCGATACCAGGCCCCCTTCGTCGCCGAGGGCGGCGCCTTGGAAACCGACGGTCAGGGCACCCTGCTGGTCACCGAGAGCTCGATCGTCAACGACAACCGCAATCCCGGCAAGAGCCGCGACCAGCTCGAAACCGAATTGCGGCAGACCCTCGGCATCGAGAAGGTCATCTGGTGCGCAGGCGTGCGCGGCGAGGACATCACCGACGCGCACATCGACTGCCTGGTCCGCTACGTCGCGCCCGGAGTGGTGCTGCTGGACACCGCGTTTCCCGGATCGCCCGCCGACTCGTGGTCGCGATCGAGCGAGCAGGCCAGGCAGGTGCTGGCCGAGGCCACCGACGCGCGCGGTCGCAAGCTGGAGGTGATCGACCTGCCGCAGCCCGACCCCGATCGGATCACCGGCTACGGCGAGGAATTCGTGTCCAGCTACGCGAACTTCTACCTCGCCAACGGCGCGGTATTCCTGCCGGAGTTCGGCGACCGGCAGGCCGATGACCGCGCGCAGGGCATCCTGCGGGACCACCTGCCCGGCCGCGACGTCGTCGCGGTGCCGATCGATGAGATCGCCGCGGGCGGCGGTGGCATCCACTGCTCGACGCACGACCAGCCGGGCACACCGCCGCGTTAGCCCGACGGTTCAGTTGGCGCTGAGCACCAAGCCCGAGGTCGGTACGCCAGTACCCGCGGTGACCACGATGTTCTCCAGGCCATCCACCGGGTTCACCGAGGTGCCGCGGATCTGGCGGACCGCCTCGGCGATGCCGTTCATGCCGTGGATGTACGCCTCGCCGAGCTGCCCGCCGTGGGTGTTCAGCGGGAGCCTGCCACCGACCTCGATGGCGCCGTCGGCGATGAAGTCCTTGGCCTCGCCGCGGCCACAGAAACCGAGCTCCTCCAGCTGCATCAGGACGAACGGGGTGAAGTGGTCGTAGAGGATGGCGGCCTGCATATCGTCCGGCCGCAAACCGCTCTGCGCCCAGAGCTGGTCGCCGACCAGGCCCATCTCCGGCAGGCCGGACATCGCGTCGCGGTAGTAGCTGGTCATCACGTACTGGTCGGCGCCGGAACCCTGTGCGGCGGCGGTAATTACCGCCGGACGCTGCGGTAGGTCACGCGCCCGTTCGGCGCTGGTGACCACGATGGCGACACCGCCGTCGGACTCCTGGCAGCAGTCGAGCAGGTGCAGCGGTTCGGCGATCCACCGCGAATTCTGGTGGTCCTCCAGGGTGATCGGCTTGCCGTAGAAAAAAGCGTCCGGGTTCACCGCGGCGTGCTTGCGGTCGGCCACCGCTACCACGCCGAAATCGGCACTGGTGGCGCCGTATACGTGCATGTAGCGCCTGGCGACCATGGCAACCTGCGCAGCTGGGGTGCCCAGACCCTGCGGGTAGGACCAGCCCGCATCGATCCCCGACGAGGTGGGCGCGGACGCCAAAGCCGTGGAGAACTGGCCGAATCGGGACACCGAACGCTCGTTGAAGGCGCGGTAGGCCACCACCACATCGGCGACGCCGGTGGCCACCGCCATGGCGGCCTGCTGGATGGTGGCGCAGGCCGCCCCGCCGCCGTAACCGATGTGGCTGAAGAACTTCAGCTGCGGAATACCCACGGCCCGGGCCACTGCGGCCTGGGTGTTGGTGTCCATGGTGAAGGTGGTCAGGCCGTCGACGTCGGCCGGGGTCAGACCCGCGTCGGCCAGCGCCGCGGTGACCGCCTCGGCGGCAAGGCGCAGTTCGCTGCGGCCGGAATCTTTGGAGAAATCGGTCGCGCCTATGCCGACGATGGCCGCGCGACCCGAGATACTCGACTCACTCATGCGAACTCCGGTAAGCGATAATGGCTTTCGCCGTGATGTGGTCGCCGAGGCTGTCCTTGCCGACCACGTCGATGTGGATGTCGTCACCGTCGATGGCGGCCACGGTGCCGGTCAACGTCAGGGTGTCCCCGGCGTACAGCGGCACCCCGAGGCGCAGCGCGATCGACTTCACCACCGCGCGCGGCCCGGCCCAGTCGGTGACGAAACGCTGCACCAGCCCGGTGTCGGTGAGGATATTGACGAAGATGTCCTTGGAACCGCGGGCGAGGGCCTTGTCCCTGTCGTGGTGCACATCCTGAAAGTCCCTGGTGGCCAAGGCGGTACTGATCACGAAGGTCGGATCGGCGGTGATCACCAGCTCGGGCAGCACGGTACCGACCTGCACCGAGGTCGGCTCGACAGTCGCCGTCATGCGGTCACCTGCCAGTACGGCAGCGTCGCTTCGTCGTCGAGCTTCTCGAACGCCACCTGGACGGGCAGCCCGACCCGCACCTCGGCGGGTTCGATGCCGCGTAGTTCGCCGAGCATGCGCACCCCTTCCTCCAATTCGACCAGCGCGACGACGAAGGGCAGTTGCCGCCCCGGCACTTTCGGCGCGTGGTGCACGACATAGCTGAATACGGTGCCGCGTCCCGGGGAGACGACGTAGTCGGTCTGCTCCGACTTGTCCTTCCACAGCGCCGGGATCGGCGGATGGCGCAGCGAACCGTCGGGCAGCCGCTGGATGCGCAGCTCGCCCGCTTTGGTGCCCTCCCAGAAGAATTCGGTATCCCAGGAGACCAGCGGCTTGACCCGTTCTCCGGCAGGCGCTTTCGGCGCGGCACCGGTGCCGGGCGCGAATTTCAGCAGCCGGAACAACATTTCGGCGACCAGCTCGTCGCCGACGTGCCAGCTGGTCTGGAAGGTGACGAACCAGCCCTCCCCCAGCGCCGTCCGCTTCGGACCGCGAATCTCGGACAACCTGCTGGTCACCGATACCTGCTCGCCGACATTCAGGTACCGGTGATAGGTCTGCTGACAATCGGTGGCGACGACCGAGGTGTACCCCGCCGCGTCGAGCAGCTCGGTGGCCTTGCCCAGCGGATCGTCGGACGGCCGGAAACCGTTGAGCCCGAACATGGTCCACACCTGGGCCATGGCGGGCGGGGCGACGATGCCCGGATGGCCCGCTGCCTTGGCGGCCGCCTCGTCGACGTAGATGGGATTGGTGTCGCCCAGCGCCTCGACCCAGTTGTTGATCATCGGCTGGTTCACCGGGTCCCGCCCGAAGCGGGGCGCGCAGTCACCGGCCGCCTTGATCTGTTCGGCCTCGGCGACGATCGCCTCCGGACTCATGGTTTCCGGCACGCGCGGCTCCTTCTCGACTAGCAATGTCTAAGGGCTATCGGGGTACTCGCGGCAGCTTCAGCCCTGCCGTGGCGACCAGTTCGCGCATCACCTCGTTGACGCCGCCGCCGAAGGTCACCACCAGGTTCTGTTTGGTCCGCCGGTCCAGCCAGGTGAGCAGTTCCGCGGTGCCGGGTTCGGCGGGATCGCCGTAGCGGCCGACGATCTCCTCCGCCAATCTGCCTGCCTCCTGCAATGATTCGGTGGAGAACACCTTGGTGGCCGACGCGTCGGCGATCACCCCGGCCTGGTCACCGTCCACGGTGGCGGCCACCTGCCAGTTCAACAGCTCGTTCAACCGGACCATGGCGTGGATGCGGCCGAGCGAGCGCCGCACATCGGTCTCGCCGAGCACACCGCGCGGCTGCGCCCAATCGCGCACCCGGTCGTAGAGCTGCTCGATCTTGCCGGACGGACCGAGGCTGACCCGCTCGTGATTGAGCTGGGTGGTGATCAGCCGCCAGCCCGCGTTCTCCTCGCCGACCAGCATGTCCGCGGGCACCCGCACGTCGTCGAAGTAGGTCGCGTTGGTGTGATGCGCACCGTCGCAGGTGATGATCGGCGTCCAGGAGTAGCCGGGATCGGTGGTGTCCACGATCAGGATGGTGATACCCCGATGCCGCGACTCGACCGAACCGGTGCGGCAGGCCAGCCAGACGAAGTCGGCCTCGTGTGCGCCGGTGGTGAAGATCTTCTGCCCGTTGACAACCCAGTCACCGGAGTCGTCCCGCACGGCCGAGGTTCGCAGCGACGCGAGGTCGGTGCCTGCCTCGGGCTCGGAGTAACCGATGGCGAAATGGATGTCGCCGGAAAGGATTCCGGGGAGGAACTTCTTCTTCTGCGCGTCGCTGCCGAACTGTTGCAGCGTCGGGCCGACCGTCAGCAGGGTGACCAGCGGCAGCGGCACATCCGCCCGTACCGCCTCGTTGAAGAAGATCTGCTGTTCGACGGGCCCGAATCCCTGCCCACCGTACTGCTTGGGCCAGCCGACGCCGAGCCAGCCGTCGCGGCCCATCCTTCGCACCACGTCGCGGTAGGCGTCGCCGTGCCGGTTCACCGCCATCGCGGCTTCCTCTTCGGGCGTCACGAGACTTGCGAAGTACGAACGTAATTCGTCGCGCAGCTTACGTTGCTCGGTGGTCAGGTCGATGAACATCTGGCCCCCAATCGATCGAGTCGGAACGATGCGCCGCCGAGCCAGCGAGCGATGTCCTTGGCCTGTGAGTAGTAGCGGTGCATCGGGTGGGTGATGTCCACGCCGAGACCGCCGTGCAGGTGATGACACTTCTGCATGGCGGCGGGGAGGTCGGCGGCCACGCTGTAGGCGAGCACGTCGAGATCGTCGTCGATCCGGGCCTGATGCTGCGGGCTGGAATCGTCCTGCGCCAGCGCCCAATTCGCCGAGACGGCGGCCACGTGCAGGGTGCGCGAGACGACGTACAGGTCGGCGATCTGCTGGGCGACGGCCTGGAATTCGGCCAGCGGCCTGCCGAATTGGCGCCGGGTGCGCAGGTGTTCGGCGGTGAGCACGAGTGCGCCCTTGAGCAGCCCGTCCGCGACGGCGCCGATCGACGCGAGGGCTAGTCGGTGCAGGTCCGCGAGCCCGCCGGGCAGCAGTTGCTCGGCCGGAATCAATACCCGGTCCAGCCGCACGGTGCACTCGGGGATGCCGCCGGAGACCGGCGACGGCACCCGGATCAGCCCCTTGGCGTCCGAATCGATCAGCGCGATACCGGAATTCGTCGGGATCAGCAGCCAGCGGGCCTCCTCCCCGTAGGGCACGGCGACCTTGTGACCGGTGACCCGCACCGAGTCGCCGTCTACGACGGCCGCCGTCTCCGGCTTGACCGCGAACGGGGCGGCCGGCTCGCTGAGCGCCGCGGTGAGCACCGCGCCCTTGGCCACCTCCGGGTACACCCGCTCGGCGAGACTGTCCGGCAGCAGCGACAACAGCGGCAGCAGGCCGAAGCCGAGCGTGGGCAGGGCAGGCACCGCCACCGCGTCCATCGCCAGCTCGGTCAGCAGCACCGAGACCTCGGGCAGACCCATGCCGTCACCGCCGAATCGCTCCGGCAGTGCGACCGAAAGCAGTCCGCTCTCGACCAGGCTCGGCCATAACGCGTAATCACGGGCCGGTTCCCGCTCCAATAAACTCACGACGACCTCGGCCACCGCGTCTTGGCCCTCGTCCCTGGTGAAATCCACAGTTACTCCCAGTCGACTCGTCGCTAGCTGTCTTTGTCGCGGGGTAGTCCGAGAATTCGCTCACCGGCCACGGTCAGCAAGATCTGTTCGGTACCACCGGCGATCGATAAACAGCGTGTGAGCAGGAATTCTTTTACCACTTCCGAGTCCTGCGCACCGGCGGGACCTGCCGTCTCCGCGGCGAATTCCGCGACCGCTTGGCGATGCCGCACGCCGACCAGTTTGCGCACGCTGCTCTGCGCGCCGGGGTCGGCGCCCGCCAGCATCTTGACGGCGGCGCGCTGCTCCAGCAGCAGGCCGCCGATCGCCTCGGCGACGAATGCGCCCAGCCGGTCGTTCACCAGTTCCGCACCCGGCCCGGTGGCGGGCGACTTCGCGATCAGCTCCTCGAGCACCGGCCCGATTCCGTTGCCGCCCATCGCCACTCGCTCGGTCGACAGGGTCGAGCGGGCGATCTTCCAGCCGTTGTTCAGCGCGCCTACCACGTGCTCGTCCGGGACGAAGACGTCATCGAGGAACACCTCGCTGAACCGCGCCTCGCCGGTGATCTGCACCAGCGGACGCACCTGCAGACCAGCGCTGGCCATGTCGACGAGGAAGTAGCTGATGCCGCGATGCTTCGGCGCGTCAGGGTCGGTGCGGGCCAGGCAGATCCCCCAGTTCGCCCGATCACCGAGCGAGGTCCACACCTTCTGCCCGCGCAGCACCCAGCCGCCGTCCACCTTCTTGGCGGTGGTGCGCAACGCGGCCAGATCCGACCCGGCCTCCGGCTCGCTGAACAGCTGACACCAGACCACCTCGCCGCGCAGCGTCGGCCAGGCGAAGCGCTCGATCTGCTCCTGGGTGCCGTGCTGCAACAGCGTGGGGACGGCCCAGCCGCCGATCGCCAAATCAGGCGCGGCGAGTCCGGCCCGCCGCAGTTCTTCCGAGATCAGCAGGCCCGTCATCGGATCCGCGCCGCGACCGTACGGTCGCGGCCAGTGCGGCATCACCAGACCCGCTTCGACCATGGCCTCGCGCTGCTGGTCGGCGGGCAGCGCGGCGATCCGCGCCACCTCCGCCGCCAACTCGCCTGCGCTGTCGCCGTCCACGGCCGCAACGCCTTCGGCCGCGAAGACCCGGTCGGCGCCGGTGGTGCGCCGCTGACCCGCGCGGGTCAGTTCGGTCACCCTGGCCCGCCAGTGCGCCGCCCCACCGAGCAACTGGCGCAACGCCACCGCCCGGCGCAGGTAGAGATGCGCGTCGTGCTCCCAGGTGAAGCCGATGCCGCCGAGCACCTGGATGCAGTCCTTCGCGGTATCGACTGCGGCGTCCAGCGCGGTGGCCGCGGCGATCGCGGCGGCGATGGGCAGCTCCGCGCCGCCCTCGTCCACGGCGGCCGCGGCGTCGGCGGCGACGGCCCGGATCAACTCGGTCCGGCAGAGCATCCAGGCGCAGATGTGCTTGACGGCCTGGAACGAGCCGATCTTGCGGCCGAATTGCTGACGGACCTTTGCGTATTCGACGGCGGTCGTCAGGCACCAGCCGGCCAGGCCGGCCAGTTCGGCGGCCGCCAGGACCACGAGCAGATCCTGCACCGCGTGCGGCGACACGAACACCTGATCGGCCGGTACCCGCACGTCGGCGCAGTGCACCCGGGCCAGCGGCGTGCTCAGGTCGAGCGGCGAAAGCGGTTCTACCCGAAGCCCTTCGGCGTCCGGCGGCAGCAGCACCCAGCGCTGCCCGTCGGGCGTGGAAATCGGCAGCAGCACGGCGGTTTCCGGCGCCGCGCCGAGCACCGAATCCCAGGAACCCGTGAGCAACAACTCATCGGCTGCGGCGGGTACGCTGACCTCCGCGCCGACAACGAAGTCGAGCGCAACCCCGCACGGCAACTGCTCGTCGAGCCGCCCCGCGGTGATCAAATTGGCCAATGCTGTTGCCAGCACGGGCCCGCCGACCAGATCGTGCGCGGCCTGCTCGACCAGCACGGCGAGATCGGCCACCGAACCGCCCGCGCCGCCGGAATCCTCGGCGACGGCGACCCGGAAGATGCCGAGATCGGCCAGGCCCGGCCAGTATGCGCGCCAGAAGGTGCTCGGATCGGTTCGCATTGTTGCAATTGGACGCACCGAACCGGCCCATCCGCGCATCGACTCCTGGACGGCTTTATGCTCGTCAGTGGTGGCGATGGTCACACTCCGTACCGCCTTCCCGGCGTGACTCCCACACCTAGAACATGTTCTAATATCCTAGCTGTGCGGAAGTCAAGAGACGACCGCCGAGCCGATACTCGGGCCAGATCCACGAACGACGTTTCCGGAAAGGACTCTCACCAATGGCCAGTCCCTCCCGATCGCAGCCGGCCGACTCGAACGCGGCGCCGGCTACCGCGACGGTCACGACACTCAGCGAGGACGAGCTGAGTTCGGCCGCGCAGCGGGAACGGCGTAAGCGCATCCTGGACGCGACGCTGGCGCTGGCCTCGAAGGGCGGATACGACGCGGTGCAGATGCGCGCCGTGGCCGAACGCGCCGATGTCGCAGTCGGGACGCTATATCGGTATTTCCCCTCGAAGGTGCACCTTTTGGTGTCGGCGCTGTCCCGCGAGTTCGAGCAGATCGAGGGCAAGCGCAAGCCGCTTGCCGGACAGTCGCCGCAGGAGCGCATGCACCTGCTGCTCACCCAGATCACCCGGATGATGCAGCGCGACCCGTTGCTCACCGAGGCGATGACGCGCGCGTTCATGTTCGCCGACGCGTCCGCGGCCGCCGAGGTCGATCGGGTCGGCAAGGTGATGGATCGGGTCTTCGCCCGCGCCATGAACGACGGCGAACCCACCGAGCGTCAGCTGGCCATCGCCAGGGTGATAAGCGATGTGTGGCTGTCGAACCTGGTCGCCTGGCTGACCCGGCGCGCCTCCGCGACCGACGTGACCGAGCGCCTCGAGCTGACCGTCGACCTACTGCTCGGCGACCGCAGCTAGCACTCGGACAGCCAGCGCATTCCCGGCAAATCGGGGCCGCGCGCCGCATTCGTGCGGAAAATCACATTCACGCCGAGAACCGGGCGGGCGCATCGAAATCGCGCCCGCCCGGTCTGCTCGGCAGGGGTGGGTAGCGCGGGTTTTGCGGGCACCACCGGGGACCCGTAGCGCTTCGGCATGATCGCAGCGCACGCGTCGAACCGACCTGCCACGGCCGCTCGGACCCGAGTTCGGGCGCTCGGCACCCATGCCGGGTCGAAGTCGCGGAAAATCGGATACAGCGCACGCACAGCGGCGGGCGTCGGTGCGGCAAATTAAACCCAGTATTGTTCTGCCCGCCCATGAAAAAACTCCTCCGATCACTAGGTTGGATGCGTGAGCGCACAGGATCTGCCACTGGAACTTCGCCGTGCACTGTCGACGGTCGCGCGAGTGCCAAGACTGTTGGTCGCATCGGACTATGACGGGACGCTTGCGCCCATCGTGTCCGACCCCGCGAAGGCCTTTCCGCACCGGGAATCGGTGAGCGCGTTACGCGCGCTCGCCGGGCTGACCGGCACTACCGCTGCGGTCATTTCCGGCCGCGCGCTGCGAGACCTCGCCGCGTTGTCGAGACTTCCGGTCGAGGTGCAACTGATCGGTAGCCACGGCTCGGAATTCGACGTCGGCTTCGTGCACGCCATCGACAACGACGCCAAACAACTGCTGCAAGAGGTGCAGACTGCGCTGACCCAGGTCGCCGCGGAGAACCCGGGCGTCACCGTCGAGATCAAACCGGCCAGCGTCGCGCTGCACGTGCGCAACGCCAGCCCGGAGATCGGGCACCGGGCCTTGATGCAGGTCCGGCAGGGCCCGGCGTGCTGGTTCGGCGTGCAGGTGACCGAGGGCAAGGCCGTCATCGAGCTGGCCGTGGTGCAGACCGACAAGGGCACCGCGCTCGACACCATCCGGCATCAGGCCGCCGCCTCGGCCGCGGTGTTCTTCGGCGACGACGTGACCGACGAGAAGGCCTTCCGCGTGCTGTCGGGCCCGGACCTCGGCATCAAGGTGGGCGACGGCGAGAGCCAGGCCAAGCACCGGGTCGACAGCACCGAGGACGTGTCCTGCGCGCTGGCGTACCTGCTCGAAGAGCGGCGCACCTGGCTGGCCGGCGCGAGCGCGCCCCGGATCGAGCGGCTGACCATGCTGGCCAGCCCCCGCTCGGTGGCGCTGCTGACCCCCGACGCGACAGTCACCTGGTTCTGTCATCCGGAACCGGATTCGGCCGCGGTGTTCGCGCATCTGCTCGGCGGACCGCAGGCCGGGCACTTCACCATCGAGCCGGAGCGCCCCGGCCTGCCGCTCTCGCAGCGTTACATCGACAGCACCATGACGGTCGAAACCCGTTGGGCCAAGCTGCAAGTGGTGGACTACCTGCCGCACGACGTGGCCGCCACCCGCACCGACCTGACCCGGGTGATCACCGGTGACGCCAAGGCCGTCGTGACCTTCGCACCGCGACCGGAATTCGGTCAGGTGCCGGTGAGCCTCGAAGCCTCCGAGAACGGGCTGCGGGTCAGGGGTACCAACGATCCGATGGTGCTCCGCTCCCCCGGCCTGACCTGGGAGATCGTCAGCGACGGCACGCACGATTCGGCGCGCGCCGTGGTGGACCCGTCGAAGGGTCCGATCGTGCTGGAGATGCGGTGCGGCACTTCCGATCTCAGCCCGGCCAAGACCGACGAGCTGGAGCGCAGGCGGGCGGCGGAGAGCTACTGGTCGCAGTGGGCGGGCACGTTGCAGCTGCCGTCGCTGAAGCCGGATCTGATGAAGCGCTCGGCGCTGACCCTGCGCGGGCTGGTGCACGCGCCGTCCGGTTCCATCCTGGCCGCGGCCACCACGTCGCTGCCGGAAGACATCGGCGGCGTGCGTAACTGGGACTACCGGTACTGCTGGTTGCGCGACGCGTCGCTGACCGCGCAGGCGCTGGTCTCGCTCGGCTCGCTCAGTGAGGCCGAAGACTTCCTCGGCTGGGTGCACCGGGTGCTGGAGACGCTGCCCGGCCCCGAGCGCCTGCACCCGCTGTACACGCTGTACGGCGAGACGCTGCCGCCGGAAGCCGTGATCGACCAGCTGCCCGGTTACGCGGGTTCGCGCCCGGTCCGGGTGGGCAACGCGGCCAACATGCAGGTGCAGCTGGACGTGTTCGGCCCGATCGTCGATCTCATCGCGAGCCTGTCGCACGCGCGGGAGGTGCAGGGCATCACCGATCCGGCCCAGGCCCTGCCGGACGCGGACTGGGAACTGGTGCGCGCCATGGTCTCCGCGGTGCAGCGGCGCTGGCAGGAACCCGACCACGGCATCTGGGAGATCCGCGGCAACCCGCGCCACCACGTGTACTCGAAGGTGATGGGCTGGCTGACCGTCGACCGGGCGCTCACGCTGGCGCAGAAGTTCGCCCGCGAGGTCGACCCGGCCTGGACGGTGCTGCGCGACACCATCGCCGACGAGGTGAAGTCCAAGGGCTGGAACGACGAGGTCCAGTCGTTCACCGCGGCCTACGACGGCACCGACCTGGACGCGGCGACCCTGCACATCGGGTTGAGCGGGCTGATCGATCCGTCCGATCCGCGCTTCGCCGCGACCGTCGTCGCGACCGAGGCCGAATTGCGCAGTGGCTCAACGGTGTACCGGTACCACCACGACGACGGCCTGCCCGGCGGCGAGGGTGGTTTCCACCTCTGCGCGGCCTGGCTGGTCGAGGCGTACCTGCTGATCGGCAAGCGTTCGGACGCCGAGGCGCTGTTCGCCCAGCTGGTCGATGTGGCCGGGCCGACCGGACTGCTCAGCGAGGAGTACGACCCGGTTGCCGAGCGCTCGCTCGGCAACCACCCGCAGGCCTACAGCCACCTCGGCCTGCTGCGCTGCGCCCAGCTGCTCGGCCAGCCGGTGGAGGCGCTCGTCTGAGCTTCTTCCACCCGTTTTCCCGGACCGGGCCCGCCGACGATCGACGTGTCGGCGGGTCCGGCTCGTGTCGTCGGCATGCGGTTGCTAAAGTGAAACAGAAACCATTTCCATTAAGCTGCGTCGTGTCACCGCTCGAGTGCGTCACCAGCTGTTGAGCGTCACAGGAGTACCCCACATGCAGACAAGCCTCGCCAGACGGTTCGCCGTCGTCGCGGTAGGGGTAACCGCCGCTCTTGCGCTCACCGCCTGCGGCAGCGACGCGAAGGATTCGGGTAAGCCGACCGTCGTCGCCTCCACCAATGCCTGGGGCAATATCGCCGCCACCATCGCCGGACCGGACGCCACCGTCGAGTCGATCATCACCGACCCCGCCGCCGACCCGCACTCGCACGAGACCTCCGCCGTCGAGTCCGCCAAGCTGCGCGACGCCGATCTGGTCGTCTACAACGGCGGTGGCTACGACGAGTTCGCCGAGAAGGCCGTGGCCGGTCGTGACAAGCGCACCGTCGACGCGTTCGAGTCCCGGCCGAACAAGGCCGATGAGAACGAGCACGTCTTCTACGACCTGAACACGGTCGCCGCGGTCGCCGACCAGATCGCCACCAGCCTCGGCGAGCTGGCCCCCGGTGCCGCAAGCGCCTTCACCGAGCGCGCGGCCACCTTCAAGAGCGGTCTGGCCGGAATCACCGCGATCGCTACCAAGTTCGCCGCCGAGCACCCGCAGACGCCGGTGCTGCAGACCGAACCGCTCGCGCACTACCTGCTGCTCGCCGCCGGCGTGACGGATCGCACGCCGCACGAGTTCCAGGAGGCGATCGAGCAGGAGACCGACCCCGCCCCCGCCGCGGTCGCCGCGACCCGGGAGCTGTTGACCGGCAAGCAGGTTCGCGCGCTGGTCTACAACGTGCAGACGCAGGACAAGATCACCAAGGAGCTGCGCTCGGTCGCGCAGTCGAACGGCCTGCCGATCGTCGAGGTGACCGAAACCCTGCCCGCAGGCACCGATTACCTGCAGTGGCAGACCAAGAACGCTCAGGCATTGACCGCGGCATTGAGTTGAGCGGTAACGGACCGACCAAGGGGGCCGCGCTGACCGAATACACGCAACGGCAAGCACTGTCGAACGGCGCCTCGGCGGTCCGGCTCGACGGGGCCCGGTTGTCCTTCGGCGACCGCACACTCTGGCAGGACCTGGCGCTCGACGTGGCGCCCGGTGAATTCGTCGCGGTCCTCGGGCCCAACGGATCCGGCAAGACCTCGCTGCTGAAGGTGCTGCTCGGCCAGCTAGGGCTCAGCGCGGGCACCGCCGAGATCGCGGGCGCACCGGCCCGCACCGGCAACCCGGACATCGGCTATGTGCCGCAACAGAAGACGATCGACGCCGGGGTGCAGCTGCGCGGCGTCGACCTCGTCGGCCTCGGCTACGACGGCCACCGCTGGGGGCTCGGGCTCCGGGCGCGGGCCGATCGCAAGCGCAAGGTCGCGGCCGCCATCGCCGACGTCGGCGCACAGCGGTTCGCGCACGCGCCGCTGGAGACCATGTCCGGCGGTGAGCAGCAGCGGCTCCGGGTGGCGCAGGCGCTGGTCGGCGATCCGAAGGTGCTGCTCTGCGACGAACCGCTGCTCAGCCTGGATCTGGCCAACCAGCGACTGGTGGCGGATCTGATCGACCAGCGCAGGCGAACCCACGACACCGCAGTGCTTTTCGTGACGCACGAGATCAATCCGATTCTGCCGCTGGTGGATCGGGTGCTGTATCTGGTGGACGGCAAGTTCCGGATCGGCACACCGGACGAGGTGATGACCTCGGCCGTGCTGTCGGAGCTGTACCAGACCGAGGTCGATGTGCTGCGCGTGCGCGGCCGGCTGGTGGTCGTCGGGACCGGCGACACGATGGACGCGCTCGGCACCGCAGGGGCACACTGCCACGGTGCCGCGGGCGACGGCTTCCGCTCACCGGAAGTCATCGGCCCCGAACGGGATTCGCGTGAGGTCCGCTCGTGATCGACAAGCTGTCCGGCGTGCTCGGCAAGATGTTCGACTTCAGCACCACCGCGAACCTGCTCTCCTACGACTTCGTGCAGCAGGCGGTGCTCGCCGCCGCGCTGCTCGGGCTGCTGTCCGGGGTGATCGGGCCGCTGATCATCAGCAGGCAGATGTCGTTCGCCGTGCACGGCACCAGCGAGCTGTCACTCACCGGTGCGGCCGCGGCGCTGCTCGCCGGCATCGGGGTCGGCGTCGGCGCCATCGCCGGGTCGGTGGTCGCGGCGGTGTTGTTCGGCCTGCTGGGAACACGTGCCCGCGAACGTGATTCGGTGATCGCGGTGGTGCTGTCATTCGGGCTCGGTCTGTCCGTGCTCTTCCTGTGGCTCGGGCCGGACCGGGCGGGATCGAAGTTCTCGCTGCTGACCGGGCAGGTCGTCAGCGTGGGCAACGGCGGCATCACCCTGCTCGCCGCCTGCACCGTCGGCGTGCTGGCCGTGCTCGCGATCGTCTACCGGCCGTTGCTGTTCGCCAGCTCGGACCCGGAAGTGGCGGTGGCGCGCGGTGTTCCGGTACGCGCGCTCTCGATCGTGTTCGCGGTGCTGCTCGGCATCACGGCCGCCTTCGGCGTGCAGATAGTCGGCGCACTGCTCGTGCTCGCCCTGTTGATCACGCCCGCCGCGGCGGCCGCGCAGCTGACGGCGGATCCGGTGCGGGCCACCATACTTGCCGTGGTCTTCGCCGAAATCGCCGCGGTAGGCGGCATTCTGCTGTCGCTCGCGCCCGGCGTACCGGTGTCGACGTTCGTCACCACAATCTCGTTCCTGCTGTACCTCGTCTGCCGGGTGGTGGGTACCCGGCGTCGTCAGGCCGCCCGCGCCCGCTGAGCGCGGCAGCTCGCGCAGACAGGTCGAAACATGGCCGTAGATCTCTACGCGTCTTTGGCGGGTGGTGCATAACGTTCGGGTAATGGGCCGGGTGAGCGACTGTCGTTCCATTGAGGGCGGGTGCCTTCAGTCGCTCGACCAGGGTTTCGTATGCTCGACGCACGCACCCCCGAACGATTGGTGACCAACGATGATCGACTTCTCGATACCCGCCGAGCTCGCCGCCGAACGCGATCGAGTGCGCCGGTTCGTCATCGACAAGATCGTGCCGTTCGAGCGGGATCCCCGGCTCACCGCGCACGGGCCGACCGATGAGCTGCGGCAGGAACTGGTGGAGCTGGCGCGCGAGGAGAAACTGCTCACCGTGCAGGCGCCGGAAGCGCTCGGCGGGCGCGGGCTCTCGCACCTGGAGCAGGCGGTGCTCTACGAGGCGGCGGGCTGGTCCACCCTCGGGCCGATCGCGATGAACTGCGCGGCGCCCGACGAGGGCAATATGTTCCTGCTGTCGAAGGTGGCGAACCCGGAACAGGTCGAGCGCCACCTCGCGCCGATGATCGCCGGTCAGCACCGCTCGGTGTTCGCCATGACCGAACCCGACGGCGCGGGCTCGGACCCGGCGCAGCTGGCCACCACCGCCACCTTCGACGGCGAGAACTTCACCGTCAACGGCCGCAAGTGGCTGATCACCGGAGCCAACGGCGCCAAGACGTGGATCATCATGGCGCGCCTCGCGGAGAACCCGCACCTGCCCGCTGGGCCGACGCTGTTCCTCACCGACGGCGACCAGCCGGGCATCGTCATCGAACGCACCATGAATACGATGGACCGCAATTACGTTGCCGGACATGGCGTTGTCCGCTTCGACAACCTCACCCTGCCGCAGTCGGCGCTGCTCGGCGACGCCGGTCAGGCGTTGCGCTACGCCCAGCTGCGACTGGCCCCGGCCCGGCTCACCCACTGCATGCGCTGGCTCGGCGCGGCCGAGCGGGCGCAGAGCATCGCGGTCGAGCACGCGCGCACCCGCACCGCGTTCGGCAAGCCGATCGGCGAGCACGAGGGCGTGTCGTTCATGTTGGCGGACAACGAGATCGCACTGCACCAGTGCAGGCTCACCATCTGGCACGCCTGCTGGCTGATGGATCAGGGCGAGAAGGCGCGGCACGAGAGCTCGATCGCGAAGTCCTACGTCTCCGAGGAGCTGTTCAAGGTGGCCGACCGGTGCGTGCAGGTGCTCGGCGGCATCGGCATCAGCGACGAGACGGTGGTCGAGATGATCTTCCGCGACATCCGCGCCTTCCGCCTGTACGACGGGCCGACCGAGGTGCACAAGTACGCCATCGGCCGCAAAGTACTGCGTGGCTGAGTGAGGTTTTTCGGGGCCGGGTCGGTGCGGGCCAGGCTCGACTAACATCGCTGGCATGAGTTCGGAACTGCACGTCGATGTCTCCGCGGGCATCGCCGTGCTCACGCTCAATCGGCCCGCTCAGCAGAACGCCTTCACCCCGGCGATGGCCGCCGAACTGGGTGCCGCGCTGCGCCGCTGCGATACCGAAGACGCCATTCGCGCCGTCGTCATCACCGGCACACCGCCCGCGTTCTGCGCGGGCGCGGATCTATCGAGCCGGGTCGGCGATGTCAGCGCCACCATCGAGCCCGCGCCGTGGCGGGTGCGCAAGCCGGTGATCGCCGCGGTGAACGGGCACGCGGTGGGCATCGGGCTCGCCCTCGCATTGCAGTGCGACCTGCGGTACATGGCGCGCGACGCGGTCTACGGCCTCAATCAGATTCGGCGCGGCGTGCTCGCCGACGGTTACTCGCACTGGACGCTGCCCCGGCTGGTCGGCATGGCCAACGCCGCCGACATCATGCTCACCGGCCGCACCTTCGACGGGGACGAGGCCAAGGCGATGGGCCTGGCCAACGGCTGCCTGGCCGGCGGCGAGGTGCTGCCGATGGCACTGGCCGTCGCGCACGACATCGCCAACGGCTCCGCGCCGCTGCCGGTGGCGATGTCCAAGCGCCTGCTGTGGGAGGGGCTCGGCATGAGCCCGACCATGGTCGGGCAGCTGGAGTCCGACCTGAACGAGCACGTCGGCAAGAGCATCGACGGCGGCGAGGCGATGGCGGCGTTCAAGGAACGCAGGCAACCCCAGTGGACCGGCAGCGTCAGCGAGGAATGGCCGGCCTGGGACGACAAGGGTGACCAGGAACGGCCGAGCCTCGATTAGAGACTGGCCCGGCCGGATGCATCCGAAGGCTGGATCACCGCCTGGGCCTAGGCGTTGCCGCCGAGCAGGATCATCAGATAGAGCAACGCGAAGATGATCATGAAGATGGTGCCGATGATGCCGAGGATGTACCCGACCACCACCTGAACGCGGCCACCGTAGGCGCCGTTGGACTCCTCGATCTGATCCAGCGCGCGCTTGCCCATCGCCCATGCCACCGGCCCGAGCACGCCACAGCAGAGCACACTCGCGACGCCGAGCCACAGCACCGCCGTCGCGTTCGGGTGCTCGACCGGACTCCCGATGGGCTGATTGGGTATGACCACACGCCGAATTCTACGGGGGTGTAGTCCATTTGCCGCCCAATGCCGTGGCCCGACTTCGCGTCGACCGGCCGGCGTCCATGACGCGACCGATCGGCCCGACTGCGGATTTCGAGCGGAGCGGGACCGGGCCTCGCCCGTTTCCGCGGCGAATCAGACCCGGCGCTGCCGGGCAATCTCGGCGAGGACGACGCCCGCGGCGACCGAGGCGTTGAGGGACTCGACCGGGCCCGCCATCGGGATGCCGAGGATCGAGTCGCAGTTCTCGCGCACCAGGCGGGACAGGCCCTTGCCCTCCGAGCCGACCACGATGACGGTGGGCTCGCGACCGTCGAAGTCGTCGAGGGTGGTGTCGCCGCCGGCGTCGAGGCCGACGATCTGAATGCCCTGCGAGGCCCAATCCTTCAGCGTGCGAGTCAAATTCGTGGCCCGCGCGACGGGCAGCCTTGCGGCGGCACCGGCGCTGGTACGCCAGGCGACCGCGCTGACACTGGCGCTGCGGCGCTGCGGGATCAGCACGCCCTGCCCACCGAAGGCGGCCACCGAGCGGATCACGGCGCCGAGGTTGCGCGGATCGGTGATGTTGTCCAGCGCCACCAGCAGGGCGGGCTCCGGCGAATTGCGCACCTCGGCGAGCAGGTCGTCCGGGTGGGCGTAGCGGTACGGCGGCACCTGCAGGGCCACGCCCTGGTGCAAACCGTTGGCGCTCAACCGATCCAGGTCACCGCGCGGCACCTCGAGAATGGAGATGCCCGCGTCAGCGGCCATCTTCACGCTCTCGGAGAGCCGTTCATCGTTCTCGGCACCCAGAGCCACGTACAGGGCCGAGGCGGGCACGCCCGCACGCAGGCACTCGACCACCGGATTGCGACCGAGCACCATCTCCGGGCTGTCGTCGTCCTTGCGGCCGGCCGCGCGACCCGCGCTGCCCCGAGGACCACCGCTGGCCTTGGCCGCGGCCTTGGCGGCAGCAGCGGCCCGCTTCGCGGCGGGGTGCTTGGGGCGCGCCTCGGCAGGCGGGGTCGCGCCGCGGCCTTCGAGCCCGCGCCTGCGCTTACCGCCGGAGCCGACGACGGCACCCTTCTTGGTGCCGCCCTTGCGGATCGCACCACGACGCTGCGAATTGCCTGCCATTACCCGGCCTTTCCAGATTGTGACGCGTCCGGCCCCGTGTGCGGCGCAGCGCCAAGGGCCCATTCCGGCCCATTTTGCGTGTCGGTGACCTCGATTCCGGCTGCCTGCAATCGATCGCGGGCGGCGTCGGCGCTCGCCCAATCCTTGTCTGCTCGCGCCTGTTGACGGCGGTCGAGCTCGGCGCGCACCAGCACGTCGAGCGCGCCCAGTGCCGCCGACGAGTCGCGTGGGGTGAACCAGTGCGGATCCAGCGGGTCGACACCGAGGATACCGAGCATGGCGCGGACCTGTCCGGCCAGGTCCCGTGCGCTGTCGATCGCGCCCGCTTCGAGCGCCTTGTTGCCCTCGTGCACGACGTGATGGATCTCGGCCAGCGCCTTGGGCACGGCGAGGTCGTCGTCGATGGCCGCGGCGAACGCGTCGGTCCACTTGCCGACCGGCACCTCGCCCGCGCGATCCACGGTGCGATGCACGAACGCCTCGATGCGCTGATAGGACTGGGCGGCATCGTGCAGCGCCTTGTCCGAGTACTCCAGCTTCGAGCGGTAGTGCGCGCTACCGAGGTAGAACCGAAGTTCCACGGCGCGAACGTGTTTGAGCACGTTGGGCACCGAGAGCACGTTGCCGAGCGACTTGGACATCTTCTCGCCGCCCATGGTCACCCAGCCGTTGTGCAGCCAGTAGCGGGCGAAACCGTCACCGGCGCACTTGGATTGGGCGATTTCGTTCTCGTGGTGCGGGAACACCAGATCCATACCGCCGCAATGGATGTCGAATTCGGGACCGAGATAGAACTCGGCCATCGCGGAGCATTCCAGGTGCCAGCCCGGCCGGCCGGGCCCCCACGGCGACGGCCAGGTGGGTTCGCCCGGCTTGGCGGCCTTCCACAGGGTGAAGTCGCGCGGGTCGCGTTTGCCTTCGCCCGCGCTCTCGCCCTGGGCCACGTCCTCGAGCCGATGCCCGGACAGGCTGCCGTACTCGGGGTAGCTCAGCACGTCGAAGTAGACGTTGCCCTCGGACGGGTACGCATGCCCGCGGTCGATCAACCGCTGCATCATCTCGATCATCTGGGTGATGTGGCCGGTGGCCCGCGGTTGCGCCGACGGCGGCAGCACGCCGAGGGTCTCGTAGGCGTTGTCGAAGGCGCGCTCGAAGGTGGCCGCCCACTCCCACCACGGCCTGCCTGCCTCGGCGGCCTTGATCAGGATCTTGTCTTCGATGTCGGTGACATTGCGGATGAACCACACGTCGTAGTCGTGCGCGAGCAGCCAGCGGCGCAGCACGTCGAAGGCGACACCGCTGCGCACATGACCGATGTGCGGGGCGCCCTGCACGGTGGCGCCACACAGGTACACCGACGCGCGGCCGGGGACCAAGGGCGCGAAGTCGCGCATGGTCCGCGTGTCGGTGTCAAAAAGGCGCAATGTCACGGCGTTCGATCCTAGCTGGTAGATAGGCCTGTATCCGGACCCGGTTCAGGTCCGTCGGAGCTGGGTCAGCGACAGGCTTGTAGCAGGGCGGTTGCAATCGCGGCAATGCCCTCGCCGCGGCCGGTGAGGCCGAGGCCGTCGGTGGTAGTTCCGGAAACCGAGACCGGCGCGTCGAGCAGTTCGCCGAGCACCTGCTGGGCTTCGCCGCGGCGCGGGCCGATCTTGGGTCGATTGCCGATCACCTGGACCGCCGCGTTGACGATCTCGAAACCGGCCTCGTCGAGCAGCCTGCGCACTTCCTTCAGCATGGCGGCGCCGGAGACACCCGCCCATTCCGGACGCCCGGTGCCGAACACCGCGCCGACGTCGCCGAGCCCGGCCGCCGACAGCAACGCGTCGCAGAGCGCGTGCGCGGCGACGTCGCCGTCGGAGTGTCCGGCGCAGCCGTCGTCGCCGTCGAAGAGCAGACCCGCCATCCAGCAGGGGCGGCCCGCTTCGATCGGGTGCACATCGCTGCCGATGCCGACGCGCATGGTCATCGGGCCACCGCCCGCCGGGCGTCGGCGCCGTCGAGCACCGCGTGCGCGAGCACCAGGTCGAGCGGGGTGGTGATCTTGAAAGCCAACGGGTCGCCCGGGATGGTGTGCACCTGGGTGCCGAGCAGTTCGACGAGCCCGGCGTCGTCGGTGGCCTGGACGCCCTCGGAGAGGTAGGCCGAGCGCAGCAGTTCGGCGGCGAAACCCTGCGGAGTCTGGATGGCGCGCAGTTGCGCGCGGTCCGGCGTGCCGGTGACCGCGCCTGCCGCGTCGACGGACTTGATGGTGTCGGTGACCGGCAGCGCGGGGACCACGGCGAGATGTCCGGCGCGCAGCTCGGCGGCGACCCGGGCGATGAGCTCGGGTGGCGTCAGCGCGCGCGCAGCATCGTGCACGAGGTAGTAGGCGGCCTCGGGTGCGGCGGCGAGGCCTGCCCGCACCGAGTCGATGCGTTCGGCGCCGCCGACGACCACGTGTACCGAATCCGAGGGCGGCAGCAGGGCAACGGCGCTCTCGACGAATTCGGCGGGAACCATAACGATGATCCGGTCGACCGCGCCGGAGGCGATCAAGCCTTCGACGGCGAGCCGGACCATAGGGCTGCCGCCGACCGGGACGAACGCCTTGGGTGTGGCTTCACCCAGACGCACGCCACGACCGGCGGCAGGCACCAAAGCAACGACGGTTCCGTCGGTGAGACGAGCACCGTTGTCGAGTTTGTTCACGGTCAGGAAGCCGCGGCGAGGACCTCGTCCAGCAGCGTCTCGGCCTTGCCGTCATCGGTGCCTTCGGCGAGCGCGAGCTCACCGACGAGGATCTGACGGGCCTTGGCGAGCATCCGCTTCTCACCGGCGGACAGGCCACGATCCTGCTCACGACGCCACAGGTCGCGGACGACCTCAGCCACCTTGTTCACATCGCCGGAGGCGAGCTTCTCCAGGTTGGCCTTGTAACGGCGGGACCAGTTGGTCGGCTCCTCCGTGTGCGGCGCGCGCAGAACCTGGAAGACTCGATCGAGACCCTCCTGGCCGACGACGTCACGTACGCCGACGTATTCGGCGTTCTCAGCGGGAACCCGAACAGTCAGATCGCCCTGGGCGACCTTCAGGACCAGATACTCTTTTTGCTCACCCTTGATGGTGCGAGTCTCGATAGCTTCGATCAGCGCCGCTCCGTGGTGGGGGTAAACGACGGTGTCTCCGACCTTAAAAATCATGTGTCCCGTGCCCCTTTCGATGTTCACAGTTTAACATGCGACTCGGTAACGGCGCGATCAACTGTGCAGGTCAGGGCCACAACGAGGCAGCCGTGGGGCTTGACAGAACCCGCCTGGTGTGCATTACGTTGTGCCAGAACAGGTTAACTCCCCGGCACTGTCCCCGTCCCGGCCCCCCACCTGAGCTGGCAGTGCGTCCGCGATCCCGGCGGCGCTCGACCGATCTGTTATCAACGACCCGCGCGTCGCGAGCCCCGGCTCCCGGTCCGCAGGGGGAACTACTACGCTCCCTAGTTATTACTCTCCCTTGCGGAGTGAGCCCGGTCGACATGGAGGGACAACCCGTGACTGCCCTGAAAGCTGTGACCGCCCTGAAAAAGGCGCGACGTCGCATCGTGCCGGTTGCCGCACTCGCCGCCTGCGCGGCGATCGCGCTGACCGGCTGTAGCTCGGGCCAGATCTCGCAGACCGCCGACCAGGTGGCCGCGATCAACGGCAACACCGCCGACGTCGGCAAGATCGCGCTGCGCAACGTGCACATCGTCTATCCCGCCGGTGGCACCGAGTACACCAACACCAAGGGCGGCAAGGCGGTCATCGCCCTGTCGATCATCAACAACAGCCCGTCGGTGCCCGACGAGCTGACCAGCCTCACCTCCGACCTCGGCACGGTGAAGATCACGCCGGCCGCGGGCAAGTCGAAGGTGGAGCTGGCCCCGCAGCAGACCGTGGTCGCGGCCACCAAGCCGGTCCGGCCCGCCACGCAGGCGGGCGACTCGCACAGTGCGGCTCCGACCTCGGCCAAGCCCGGCACCCCGGACGCGCACGGCGACGACCACGCCACCGCACCCGTGGCCACCGACGATCCGGCGGCCCAGCCGATCCTGATCGAGATCACGGGGCTGACCAGGGACATCACCCCGGGCCTCACTTACAACGTGGCGTTCAACTTCAAGCAGAACGGCACCGTGCAGGTCCAGGTGCCGGTCGACGCCGGCACGCACACCGAGCGGCACGAGTCGGACCTCTCCGGCCCGGCCGAGGTCGAGCACAAGGGCGGCGGACACTGACCGTATAGGCCTCTTTACGAGACGGCTGCCACATCCTCGGATGCGGCAGCCGTTCGTTTATGCCGCCACGCCGTCCTGCGGGAGCCGACGGCGGCCTTGTTGTCGGACGCGGTACGTAAGGTGCGCGTGTGGCAAAGACCAAGTCGACCTTCCGGTGCTCCGCCTGCACGCACGAGGTCGCCAAGTGGGTGGGTAAGTGCCCCGACTGCGGGGCGTGGGGCACCGTCGACGAGGTCGCCGTCGCGGCAACGGGGGCAGGCTCCCCCGCCCGGCGCGCGATGCTGCCGAGCACCGCCGCCGCCCCGATCTCCACCATCGACTCCAAGATCACCCAGGCGCGGTCGACGGGGGTCAGCGAGCTCGACCGGGTGCTCGGCGGCGGCGTCGTGCCCGGCTCGGTGGTGCTGCTGTCCGGCGAGCCCGGCGTCGGCAAGTCGACGCTGCTGCTCGAGGTCGCGCACCGCTGGGCCAGACAGAACGACGCGAAGGCGCTCTACGTCACCGCCGAGGAGTCGGCGGGCCAGGTGCGGCTGCGGGCCGACCGCACCGGCGCGGTGCACGAGCGGGTGTATCTGGCCGCGGAGTCCGATCTGTCGATCGTGCTCGGGCATGTCGAGCAGGTGCGGCCGACGCTGCTGGTGGTCGACTCGGTGCAGACCATGCTCGCCCCCGAGGTGGACGGCGTGATCGGCGGTGTCACCCAGGTGCGTGCGGTCACCGCCGCGCTGACCTCGCTGGCCAAGGCGACCGGGATCGCGGTGCTGCTGGTGGGCCATGTCACCAAGGACGGCAATGTCGCGGGCCCGCGCACGCTGGAACACCTCGTGGACGTGGTGCTGCAGTTCGAGGGCGACAAGAATTCGACGCTGCGCATGGTGCGCGGCATCAAGAACCGTTTCGGCAGCGCCGACGAGGTCGGTTGTTTCGAACTGCACGAGGACGGCATCGCCTGCGTCGACGACCCGTCCGGGCTGTTCCTGCACCACCGCACCGATTCGGTGCCCGGCACCGCGGTCACCGTGGCGATGGACGGCAAGCGGCCGCTGGTCGCCGAGGTGCAGGGCCTGACGGTGGAGACCGAGATCCCGAATCCGCGCCGCGCGGTCAGCGGCCTCGACTACAACCGGGTCGCCATGGTGCTCGCCGTGCTGCAGAGCCGGGGCAAGGTGTTCATCGGCAAGTCCGATGTGTACGCCGCGACGGTCGGCGGCATGCGCCTGCTGGAGCCCGCCGCCGACCTGGCCATCACGCTCGCCATCGCCAGCGCCAACTCGGAGGTAGCGATTCCGGCGGGCTGGGTGATCCTGGGCGAGGTCGGGCTGGCCGGCGAGGTACGCAAGGTGACCGGGCTCGAACGCAGGCTGGCCGAGGCCGAGCGGCTCGGCTTCACCACCGCGCTGGTGCCGCCGGGCTACGCCCCGCTGAAGCGCGGCGGCATGAAGATCCACGAGGTCGCCGACGTGCGCGCGGCCATCCGCATCACCGGCACCCGCAAGCGGCGCGCGACGAAGGAGGCGACCGAGGTGGCACCCGATTTCTAACGGGGCCAGCCGAATTCGCGGCGGCTCAGGTGGTGGTCAGGTTGAACGGCTCCGGCGAGCTGTGCAGCGAACCGAATTGTGCGATGACCTGATAGGCGCCCGCGGGCACCGGCACCCGCTCGCCGACGCAGCCCTGCTGCGACGTGGTGCCCGACCAGCGCACCGTGAACAGCGCCTGCTCACCGGCTTTCAGGTTGCGCGCGTTCGACTCGTCCACCGGCGAACAGTCCGAACTGGTCCAGAACCGGCGCTGGCCGTCCAGCGAGAGCACCGAGGCCTGGATCTGTGCCAGGTTCATATCGCGCTGGCACAGCACGCTGGAGATGTTGGTGATGACGATCCGGAAGTTCGGCTGCTCGCCGACCCGGTAGGTCGGCTGATCCACGCTGATCTTGATGGCCAGCGACTGATCGGGGCACTGACCCGGCGCCGAGGCAGGCTCGTTCGACGCCGACGAGGCGGCGCTCGACGGTGCGGGCGTGCCGGATTCGCTCGGCTCCGCGGCCTTCGTCGTCGAGGCATCGGCGGGCTTGCTCGTCGTACTGGACGACGAGCTCGCCGCGACGGGCTTCGAGTCACCGGGCGAGTCGCCGCCGCGGGAGACCGTCAGTACCAGCCAGATGACCAGCGCCAACGCGACGACCAGGGCGCCGATCGCCAATGCGCGACGACGCCAATAGATCTCCGGTGGCAGCGGTCCATTCGGTTCCAGCACGCCTCAACGGTAAGGGCACCATCGGGCGCAGCGACTCATGCCTGCGGCGTGTCGGTCCGGAATAGGTGATCGTGGCGAGTAAATTCCGGCCCGCACGCAGGGGAAACTCCAGCGACCCCGGCTCAGGCGAGCTCGCCGATGTTGCCGACGACACGCTGCAACTTCACCTGGCCGTCGGCGAGCTTGTATGTGACACAGGCGATCGCGAGCTCACCGGTCGCCACCCGCTGCGAGATGATCATCGACCGCTGCATGAGCAGCCTGCTCGTCTCGACCACGTGCCTGGCCTCCATCTCGTCGACGGTGGACAGGCCCTCCCGGCGGCCGATCAGAATGGACGGCGTGACCTTCTCGACCACGCTGCGGATGAATCCGCCGGGCACCTCACCGCCGTCGAGCGCGTCGATGGTGGCCTTCACCGCGCCGCAGCTGTCGTGGCCGAGCACCACGATCAGCGGCACGTCGAGCACCTGGACCCCGTACTCGATCGAGCCGAGCACCGAGCTGTCGACGACGTGGCCCGCGGTGCGCACCACGAACATGTCACCGAGTCCCTGATCGAAGATCAACTCGGCGGCGACTCGGGAGTCACCGCAGCCGAACAGGATTGCGGACGGATGCTGGCCGCTGACGAGCTTGGCTCGGTCGTTGGCGCCCTGGCTAGGATGCAGCAGCGCACCGGAGACGAAACGGTCGTTGCCTTCACGCAAAGACTTCCAGGCACTGACCGGATTGGAATCAGGCATACCGATCATTGTGCACAAGGCTCGTGTTACCAGCCAGTTCGTTTGGTTACAGGTCGGCAAATACCGACCGGCAGCAGTAGGACAGGAACAGTGAGGAAAGCTCCGAACAGCATCGACGCGGACGTGTTGCTCGACTGGTACGCCGAGACCGCACGCGACCTGCCGTGGCGTCGGGCCGAGGTGACCGCGTGGCAGATCCTGATGAGCGAGATCATGCTGCAGCAGACGCCGGTGGTCCGGGTCGAGCCGATCTGGCGCGAGTGGGTGGCGCGCTGGCCGGTGCCGTCGGCGATGGCGGCCTCCTCGCAGGCCGAGGTGCTGCGGGCCTGGGGCAAACTCGGCTATCCGCGCCGCGCGCTGCGGCTGCACGAGTGCGCCAGGGTGCTGGCGGCCGAGCACGGCGACGAGGTGCCCGCCGACGTCGAGGTGCTGCTCAGCCTGCCCGGCATCGGGGCGTACACCGCGCGGGCGGTCGCGTGTTTCGCCTACGGCCAACGGGTTCCGGTGGTCGACACCAATGTGCGCCGGGTGGTCGCCCGCGCCGTGCACGGGCGGGCCGAGGCCGGCAACCCGTCCTCGCGCGATCTGCCGGAGACCGAAGCCCTACTGCCGCAACAGATCGACCGCGCCGCGGTGTTCTCGGCCGCGCTGATGGAGCTGGGCGCGACGGTGTGCACCGCCCGCACACCGGACTGTGCCCGCTGCCCGCTGCCGACCTGTGCGTGGGTCACCGCGGGCCGACCGGTCTCCGAAATCGTGCGCCGCACACAGAAATACGAGGGCACCGACCGCCAAGCCCGCGGCCGCCTGCTCGACGTGCTGCGCGGCGCGACCGGTCCGGTGGAACGGGTGCGGCTGGATCTGGCGTGGCCGCGCGACCCAGGCCAGCGGGCCCGCGCGCTGGACTCGCTACTGGTCGACGGGCTGATCGAGCAGACCGTCGACGGCCTGTTCGCCCTCGCCGGCGAAGGTGGTATCGACGCCTGACCGTGTGCGGCTGTGCCGAGCGCTACGGGTTCAGGACGCGGCGGAGGAAACGTTCGACCTCGGCGCGGTAGTGCTCGGGTTGGTCGTCGTGCACGAGATGCGCTGCGCCGGTGACGAGTACGTGCTCGGCGTCGGGGTGGACCTCGGCCATCCGACGCATCTGGCCGGGCGGGGTGATGGTGTGCTCGCCCTCCAGCAGCAGGGCGGGCACGCGGATGGCGTGCCACTGCGGCCAGAAGTCGCGACTGCCCCATTCCTCGGAGATGTCGCGGAAGGTCGCGACCGAGCCGTGCAGCCGGTAGCCGTCCGAACCGTGCTCGAACGAGTTGAGGAAGTACCGCCCGGCGACCGGCCCGAAGAACTTCAGCACCGCCGCCGCGTCCGGAAACGGTTGCGGCCACGCCTCGATCATCGCCGCCCAGTTCGCCGCCGTGCGGCCGGTGAAATCGGGGGCGATGTCCTCGATCACCAGCGCGCGCACCCGCTCGGGGTGCGTCGCGGCGAAGACCCAGCCGTGCAGCGCGCCCATCGAGTGCCCGATCACCACCATGGGCTCGGTGATGCCCGCGGTGGCGGCGGTCAGGTCGGCGACGAAAGCCTCGGTGGTCAGTTCGGCAGGCGCCGGTCTGCCGTGGCCCGCGGCATCGAAGGTGTAGACGTGGCCGTAGTCGCGCAGCCAGTCCAGTTGGTCGTGCCAGGTCCGGGCGCTGCCCATCAGTCCGTGCAGCAGCAGGATCGGCACCCCCGCTCCGCCTTCGTCGTGCAACACCCCGCCGATTCTGCCGGGCTCGCGCGCGGCGTGCGCGCTGCCCCCGGATACTGCCCATACCGAGCGGCCGCTCGCGGGTCGTATTGTCGAGGCCATGGCTGTTGTGAAGATCAACGCGATCGAGGTTCCCGAGGGCGCTGGCCCCGAGTTGGAGAAGCGGTTCGCCCACCGTGCGCACGCGGTCGAGGGTTCGCCCGGTTTCCTCGGCTTCCAGTTGCTCCGGCCGACCGCCGGCGAGAACCGGTACTTCGTTGTCACCCAGTGGGATTCGGAAGAGTCGTTCGCGGCCTGGCGGGACGGGCCCGCGCGCGAGGCGCACGCGGGTGAGCGGCAGAAGCCGGTCTCCACGGGTGCTTCGCTGCTCGAATTCGAGGTGGTCCTCGACGTGGCCGCAAAGCCCGCGAGCTGACGTAGTCCGGGGATGGCCGGGCGGACTGACCTGCCCGGCGACTCGCCCGACGGCGGGGCGCGGTCCGCGCTGGTCATATTGACGTCGGGTGCCTCCAGGTGTCACAGTTCGAAGGACAAAACGCGAGGGTGATGCGGTAATCCGGTGAAATTCCGGAGCGGTCGCGCCACTGTGTTCCATGCATCGAGCCCCTGGGTGCCGGACAGCCAGACACCGGCACTCTCGCCCCTATTCGACGGGACGCGCATCCCTAGGAGGACTCGCATGGCTATCGCGCATTCGCCGAGCCGGGCAACCGATTCACTCGCCACTGTGCTCGTCACGGTAGGTGTCGTTCTTCTGGCATTGCTCACGCTGTACCTGGTCGGGTTCGACCAGGGCTTCATCTCGCGCAGCGGGATGTACCTGCATGAGCTGATGCACGACGGACGTCACTTGCTGGGGCTTCCGTGCCACTGATCGGTTCGCTCAAGACCCTCCTTTTGCGCGGACTCTTAGCGGGCCTGATCGCTGGCCTGCTGGCCGCATCGGTCGGCTACTTCGTCGGCGAGCCGAAGGTCGACGCCGCCATCGCCATCGAGGAAGCCGGTTCCGCCGCGGATCATCCGCACGGCGCGGAACCGGAGGCGAGCGGCGCACATTCGCACGGCGACGAGGAAGAACCACTGGTCAGCCGCGCCGGGCAGAAGGCGGGACAGTTCCTCGCCCTCGGCCTGGCCGGCCTGGCGCTCGGCGCGATCTTCGCCACGGTCGCGCACTTCGCGCGGCGCTACACGACGTTCTCCGGGCCGAAACTCGCACTCGCACTGGGCCTCGGTGGCTGGGCCGCGATCGTCGCGGTGCCGTTCTTCAAATATCCAGCGAACCCACCCGCGGTCGGCGATCCGGACACGATCAACCAGCGCACCCTGCTGTGGTTGGCGGCGGTGCTGCTCGGCTTGGTGGCGGTCGGTGTCGGCGTGTACGTCTACAAGGTGCTGCGCGGGCGGCTGAGCATGCTGCGGCTGATCGCCGGAGTCGCCGTGTTCGTGCTCGTCACGGCGGTGGGCTACCTCCTGCTGCCCGGCGTCGACGAGGTGAGGGCGGACTTCCCGGCCAGCCTGCTGTGGCAGTTCCGGGTGGCGTCGCTGGCCCAGACCGCGACGCTGTGGGCCTGCCTGGCCCTCGGCTTCGCCGCGCTCACCGAATTCGCCACGCGCACTGATACTCCGGTACGAGAGTCGATCGCTACCGCGGGCTGATCCGCATCCAGAAGACGAGGGGCAGTGTCGGTGTCATGACCGACACCGCCCTTTCGCTTTGGCCCGCACCGCTTCGTTCGGGTGCGCCCGTCGGGCCGCCACGCGCCATCCGTATCGCCTATCTCGGCATGGTCGTCGCACTGCTCGCCGGGGTCGCCGAGGCGATTGTTCAGCTCGCCGTGCTGCTCGAACGCGAGGCGGTCGACGTGGCGGGCCTGGCGACGGGTCTCGTTATGCGACTGGGCATCTACCTGGTCGTGCTGCTGGTCGCCATCCGGATGACACACGGCGCCCGCTGGGCCCGGCTGGTATTGACCTTCGGCATCGGCGTGATCGGCCTGCTGTCACTGGTCATCGAGCCGCTGGCCGCGCTGCTGTCCGCCGACAAGTTCGGCGACCTGTTCGCGAATATCACCGTCGAATCCGCGACCATCGGCCTGTTCCGCGTTATCCACATCGTCGCGGTCCTGGTCGCCATCCCGGCGATGTATCACCCCGAAGCTCGTCGATTCTTTCGGCGGCCTGAACAATTCGCATAATTACATGGCTTTCCGCACACCAGCCGGTGTGCGAAAAACCATGCGACGATGCGAGTGCCAACTACGCCAGGGCCGCGTCGAGCAGGATGTGGTCGACGCCCGCGAGCGCCTTGCTGACCGGGCAGCCGGCCTTGGCGGCCTCGGCCGCGGCGGCGAAGGCGTCGGCGTCGATGCCGGAGACCTTGCCGCGCACGGTCAGCTTGATGCCGGAGATCCGGAAGCCGCCGGCCGGGTCGGGGCCGAGGGTCACGTCGGCGGTGACGTCCAGGCTCTCCGGGGTGCCGCCCGCATTGCCGATCTGCGCCGAGAGCGCCATCGCGTAGCAGGACGAGTGCGC
Organism: Nocardia suismassiliense; assembly: GCF_900269665.1. Classification (GTDB taxonomy): domain Bacteria; phylum Actinomycetota; class Actinomycetes; order Mycobacteriales; family Mycobacteriaceae; genus Nocardia; species Nocardia suismassiliense. Next base: position 928,208 of record NZ_LT985361.1, on the reverse strand, counting down.
GGCCGCGATGAGCTCCTCCGGGCTGGTGGTCCCGTCGGCCTCGTCGGCGGAGCGCTTCGGGAACGACACGTCGTACTTGCCGACCCCGGAGCTGGCCAGCTCGACCTGCCCCGACCCCTCCTGCAGAGAGCCGGTCCAAGCGGTACGCGCGGTACGTGTAGGCATTAAATCCCTTTCGCTGGTAAGCAATTTCCGATGCAGCCCCCGAGCTTAGCCAGCCCGCCGCCGCACGTCTCGGGGTCAGACTAGAGCGCCGCATTAGCAACCTTTGTCGACGCAGCGCAGGCGTGATCTGCCCCCGATAAGTGGCATAGGCAGCGCGAAACATGCTGCCGCGTCGACACTTCGAAGCCCTGCCTACTCCGGATTGGTGACCCGGGCCAGCACGATCCCGCCGAGGATCAGCGAGAGCGCGAGCACCCGCCCCGCGCTGAGCGGGTCCTTGTGCACCACGATCCCGAGACCGATGGCCCCGATCGCGCCGATTCCGGTGAAGACCGCGTACGCGGTACCGACAGGCAAGGTCTGCATGGCCCTGGACAGCAGATACACCGCGGTGGCACCGAGCACGAAGCAGATCACGGTCGGCACCAGGCGGGTGAAGTTCTCCGTCGGTTTGATGCTCTGCGACCAGACGATCTCCACCAGACCCGCGATGCCGAGCAGCACCCAGTTCATGTCAGTACTCCTTCGCGAGGGCGCGCGCAGTCGCCATGGCCAGCGCGTACGACTCGTCGTGCTGACCGCGCAGGTGTGCCAGCGCGGGATCCTGCCTGGCATTGGCCAGCTCGGCGTTCACGAAAACGGTGTCCTGGACGGCGAAGTGGCCCGCGAAGAAGTCCCGCAGGAAACGCTCCTGATAGTCGAAGGCGGCCTTCGGTGCACCGGGTGCGTACGCGCCACCCCGGGCGGTCACCACGACGAAACGGCGGTGTCCCAGGGACATTCGCGGGAAGGTCACCTGATCCAGCCACGCCTTGAGCGACGCCGGAATCGAGTAGTTGTACATCGGGGTGCCGATCAGGATGACGTCCGCGGCCAGCACCTCGGCCAGCAGCGGCTCGACGATCGCCCATGCCGCGGCCTGCTCCGGTGTGCGCACCAGCTCGCCGAGCCGGTCCAGATCGGTGCGATCCTGCGCGAGTACCGCATCGCACAGTTCGGTCCACGCCGCGTCGATGAACGGCACCGGTTCGGCCGCCAGGTCCCGGTAGCGATAGCCGCCGTCCGGGTTCTCGGCGCGCCAGGCTTCGGCGAACGCCGTACTCAGCTCCCGGCTGATCGAACGGGTACGGGCGCTCGCATCCAGGTGCAGCAGGTTGCTCATGGTCAGACCTCACTCTGTGGTTCATGTCGGGCATCGACCCTTGCCGACACCTCGAAGTGCTCGAGCATCAAATGGACAACATGTCCACTTGATGACAGAAGCGACCATAACCACAAACGGACATACTGTCCACTTGTCTGGAAAATCCGGTACAGTCAGCGGCATGACCAGCCACAGGGATCTGCTCGCCGGGCAGGCCGCACCCTCGGTCGTGCCCGAACGCGCGGACGCGGCACGCAACCGGGCCAAGGTGCTGGCCGCAGCCGCCGAGCTGTTCGCCACCCGCGACCCACGCACCGTCACCATGGACGACATCGCCAAGGCGGCGGGTGTCGGCCGCGGCACCCTGTACCGCCGTTACCCGGACACGAACTCGATCGCCGTCGCCCTGCTGGACGAACACGAACGGGCACTGCAAGAGCAGCTGCTCGGCGGCCCGCCACCGCTCGGCCCCGGGGCGCCACCCGCCGAACGACTGGCCGCGTTCTACGCCGCGATGGTCGAATTGCTGGACGCCCACGCGGATTTAGTACTCGGCGCGGAAACCGGTGGTGCGCGGTTCGCGACGGGCGCGTACGGGTTCTGGTACGCCCATGTGCGAGCGCTGTTGGTGGCAGGCAAAATTCGCGATCCCGACGCCCTGGTCGATCCGCTCCTCGCGCCCTTGGCGGCGGAGGTGTACCAGCAGCAACGCAGCCGAGGCCTGACGTCGGCGCACATCGCCGACGCGCTGGGTCAGCTCGCCCGTTCCGCGCTCGGCTGACATACGAAAGCCGTTGGCGGTTGTCCACCAACGGCTTTCGATCCAGGATCGCTCACACGAGATCGCGGCTGCGCATCAGCCACAGGGTCCCCGCCACGAAGACGACGATGTAGCCCCCGAGCACGATCAGCGCTTCGGTCCGCGACAGGATGTCGAGCACACCGGGTGTCCCGGCGCCCACCGTCCGCATCGCGCCGGCCAGGGAACCGGCGGCCGTACCGGGCAGGTGATCGGTGAGCACCGCGATCGGCGCGAAGATGGCCGCGACACCGCGCAGCAGGTTCTCCACCACCAGCACCCAGACCAGCCCGAGGCCGACGGCCAGCGCCGGACCGCGAGCGACCACCCCGATCAGTGCGCCCGCCAACGTCCACATGCCCAGAATTGCGGTGCCGGTGAGGATTCCGAGCGCCGACTGGTTCAGCGACGGCAGCGCGAGCGACTGCGACTGGGTCGCGCCGATCAGCGCCGCCACCCCGATGTCAACCACGAACGCGGTGAGCACCAGCCCGACCACCACGGCAACCAGGCTCACCACCACGCCGCCGACCGCACTGATCCGCGACGGCCCCTGGGTGAACACGGTTTTCCAAGTGCCCCAGCCGAATCCGCTGCCGGTGGTCAGTGCCCCGAGCACCAGCATCAGCGCACCACCGAACATCGCCATGCCCTGGGTGAACACCGCGGGTACCGCGGCGGGCAGCATCTGTTGCAGCAGCGCCTCTTTCGGCAGGCCGTTCGACATGCGGGTCGACTCGCCCGAGGTGTAGGCGAGATAGTTGAACAGGTAGGAAAAGGTCAGGTTCAGCAGAATCCAGGTGCCGAGGACGATCCAGAACGCGGGCCACTTCCGCAGCCGCAGCGCCTCGGCCCTGGTGCTCGCCAACAGGTCTTGCACAGTCATTTCGCCACTTCCAGCTGAGTCATCTCGAAAAACACTTCTTCCAGGGACTTTTCGTCGATCCGCAGTTCGAGCAGGTCCGCGCCCGCTGCGACGACCGCCCGCGCGACGGCGGGCGCGGTGCCGGTCCCCGCCTCGATCCGGATGCCGCTCGCGGTCAGCATCGCGGCGCGTTCACCGACCACCGCCCGCACCGCGGGGAACGCCACTTCCAGCGGATCGGCCCGCAGCAGCAGCGAGGAGCCGCCGCGCAGTTCGGCCACGGTCGACTCGACGAGCAGCTTGCCCTGCGCGATCACGCCCACCCGGTCGCAGATCTCCTGCACCTCGCTGAGCATGTGACTCGACAGCAGCACCGTGTGCCCGTCGCCGGCGAGAGTGGTGATCAGTTCCCGCATTTCGGCCATGCCCTGTGGGTCCAGGCCGTTCGTCGGCTCGTCCAGGATCAGCAGGTCGGGCGTGCCGAGCAGCGCCGCACCGACCCCGAGTCGCTGCTTCATGCCGAGTGAGTAGGTGCGGAACTTGTCGTCGGCGCGATCGGCCAGGCCCACCCGGGCCAGCGACTCCTCCACCGCCGGGTAGCCGATGCCCCGGTATTTCGCGAGCACACGCAGGTTGTCCCGCCCGGATAGGTACGGGTAGAAGCCGGGCCCCTCGATGAGCACACCGATCCGGCGAACCACCGCGGGGTCACCCGGCGCATGGCCGGCCACCGTCGCGGCGCCCTCGCTCGGACGGATCAGCCCGACCAGCATGCGCAGCGTGGTCGTCTTGCCCGCGCCGTTCGGACCGAGGAATCCGTAGATCTCCCCGGCCGCAACGCTCATGCTCACGCCGTCCACCGCGGTATGCGCGCCATAGCGTTTGGTCAACCCTCGGGTGACCACGATCGAATCTGTCATGCACCGAGAATCCGCCGCGGGCCGGTCCCGCCACATCCGCCGCGCGGCGACGTTCGGTGTACGTAAAGCGCACTACGCTCCAGCGTTACCTGAGTAATACGTAGCGAGGCGGACGCCGAACCGCGGGTAAGCCGAATAGGCTGCTGTAAGTGAGGGCAGGGATGATGAGTCGAAGCTCGCTTGGCTGGGATTGGGGCGTGGCGCTGGTCGTGGCCGCGCTCCAAATCGTGGGCGGCACGTTCGCGAACATGAGAATGGGCGAGAACTCCCTCGACTTCGTGGGGTACCTGCTACTACTCGCCGGTCCGGTGGCGCTGATCTGGCGGCGGGCCCGGCCGATGCCGGTACTGCTCGTGGCCTTCGGTGCCTGCCTGCTCTATCCGACACTCGGCTACGGGTACGGGCCGATCTTCTTGTCGTTGATCATCGCCTTCTTGACGGCGGCAAGCACTGGATCACGCTGGTGGACTTACCCGCTCGTGCCGGTCGGCTACTTCGTGCTGATCTGGCCGTTGCCCGCATTGCTCGGGCGCGGAGCAAATCTCTGGCCGATCTTCGCGCTGATGGCCTGGCTGGTCGTGCTGTTGTGCGTGGTGGAGGGCATCCGGCAGCGCAAGACCGTGCTGGTCGCGCGCAGGCAGCGGGCCGAGGCCGCGCGCCGGGACGAGGAGGCGCAGCGGGAGCGGCGGGCCAGCGAGGAGCGCCTCGCCATCGCGCGCGAGCTGCACGACGTACTGGCGCACAGCCTTTCGCTGATCAACGTGCAGTCCTCGGTGGCACTGGAGCTGTTCGACAAGAAGCCCGAGCAGGCGGCCTCCGCCCTGGACGCGATCAAGACGGCCAGCCGCGACGCGCTCACCGAGGTGCACACGCTGCTGCACGCGATCCGCACCGGCGGCACGGTCGCCGACGAATCAGGCGACGCCGAGGAAGAATTCGCCGAGGTCGAACGCGACGCACCGAGCCGTCGCCGCCCGCGCGGCTGGACCGGGCGCAATGCCGCTGGTGCCGAGCGTATTTCGGCAGCGGAGGAGCAATCGAATAGGGCCGGTGGCGAATCCACCGAACCCGAGCCGCGCCCGGCCGCACCACGCGCGCCCGCGCCGAGCATCGCCGAGCTGGACACCCTGCTGCAGCGCGCCCGCGCGGCCGGATTGACGGTGGGCACCAAGATAATCGGCGAACCACAGCAGCTGCCCAGCGTGATCGACGTGGCGGCCGCGCGCATCATCCAGGAGTCGCTGACCAACGTGGTGCGGCACGCGCCGGGCGCGGAAGCCACGGTGACGGTGCGCTACGCCGCGCAGTCGGTCGATCTCACCGTCGACAACTCCCGCCCGACCGCCCCCGCGACGAGATCGGGAACCAGCGGCGGCAACGGAATCATCGGTATGCGCGAGCGGACGCACGCCCTCGGCGGCGCGCTCACCGCCGGTCCCCGCCCGAGCGGTGGGTTCCGGGTCGCGGCGCGCCTGCCGTTGCGGCCGATGGCGCCGAGCGCGCACCGCCCGCTGCCGAGTCGCGCCGACAACGCGGCACCGCCCAGCCGCCCGGACGACGTGGCCCGGCCCGACAATGTGCGGCCGATCCGGCCGGACGACAAGGCACAGCAACACAGCGCACCCGGGCCTGCACTGTAGGAGACGCAATGGCTGTTCGGGTCCTGGTGGCCGATGATCAAGCGCTGGTGCGCGGCGGTTTCGTCGCGCTACTGGAAGCGCAGGACGGCATCGAGGTGGTCGGCGAGGCGGACAACGGCGAACAGGCCGTGCGGATGACCCGCAGTCTCCTCCCGGACGTGGTGCTGATGGACATCAGGATGCCGATCCTGGACGGCCTCGCCGCCACCAGGATGATCGCCGAGGACGACAAGCTGGCCGAGGTGAAGGTGGTCGTGCTGACCACCTTCGAGCTCGACGAGTACGTCTTCGAGGCGATGCGGTCCGGCGCAACGGGTTTCCTGGTCAAGCACACCGAGCCGGCCGATCTGGTGCGCGCCGTGCGGGTGGTCGCGGCCGGTGACGCGCTGCTCTCCCCCGGCGTCACCCGCCGCCTGATCGCCGAATTCTCCGCGCACGCCAAAACCCCGCCACCGGCCACACTTTCCGAGCTCACCGATCGCGAGCGCGAGGTGCTGGTCCTGGTCGCCGAGGGGCTGACGAACGCGGAGATCGGCGAGCGGCTGTTCATGAGCCCGGCCACCGCCCGCACGCACGTCAGCCGCATCCTGATGAAGCTCGGCGCCCGCGACCGCACCCAATTGGTCGTGCTGGCTTATGAATCCGGCGTGGTGCGGCCAGGGTGGCAGTAGACAGGCCCTAGGCGCTGCCGGGGTTCGACTGTTCGCGCTCGGCGGCGGTGAATCCGCCGCGTGGGGCACCGGGCGGTGCGGTCTGCAACCGGGCCGAGCTGGCCGACGCGGCGCGGAAAACTCCCGAAACTCCCTGTGGCGCGGCGGCATAGGTGATCGAGTTGTTCGGGTCGAAACCCATTCCGGTGCCGATCGCGACGGCATCCATATTCGCGCCCAGGAACAGGAAATTCCAGCTGTGGACGTCCTGCTGCTGGGTGATCAGCGATTTCACCGCGGTATGGGTCCACTCCTTGCTCGAATTCTCGTGACCGTCGGTGAGCACCACGACGATCACCGTGCCCGGGCGTTCGTGTTCGGGCCGTTTCGCCAGCTCCGCGCCGACGTCGGTGACCAGCCTGCCGACCGCGCGACCGGGCGGTTCGCGTAGACGCATTCGTATTCGGTGTCGAACTGCGCCAGCGTCACCTCGATCGTCTTGGGTAGCTTGCGCTGTTCCTCGATGAAAGCGCTGAACCCGCCCTCGGTATCGGATTTGATCGACTGCATCGACCCCGAGCGGTCGAGTAGTACGGCGATCAGTGTCAGGTCTGGATTTGTCATGGCACCCCCGGATCGGTTCGACGAACCCCATCCAAAGTACGCCCGTATACGCACCGAGGCGTACGACGAGTGCCGACGCGCGCCCGATGTCCGGCGGCAGGTGCCCGGCGCAGGCTTTTGCCATGAATATCCACGACTGGGATCCCTGGCCGTTCCTCTGGATCGTCCCGGTGCTGTGCTGGATCGTCGTGCTCACCGTGGCGCTGCTCGCTCGGCGCCTGTTCCGTGGGCGCGCCGGCGGGAAACGAAAAGGCCCGCCCCCCAAAGGGAGCGGGCCTTTCGCGTAGTGCTTTTACTCGCCTGCGGCTTCCGCGGTGCCTTCAGCGGCACCGGTCAGCACGACCTCGGGCTTGTCGTCGCCCTTGTCCGCCTTGGTCAGCTTCGTCTTGCCGACAAAGGTGAACTTGGCGTCCTCGCCGGAGCCTTCGCCGTCCCAGCCTTCGACGTCGACGTAGACGGTTTGGCCGGGGCCGATCTCGCCGAAGAGGATCTTCTCCGAGAGTTGGTCTTCGATCTCGCGTTGGATGGTCCGGCGCAGGGGCCGGGCACCGAGCACGGGGTCGAAGCCACGCTTGGCGAGCAGGGCTTTGCCTTGCTCGGACAGTTCCATCGACATGTCCTTGTTCTTCAACTGGACCCCGACGCGGCCGATCATCAAGTCCACCATCTGCACGATCTGATCGGTGGTCAGCTGGTGGAAGACGATGACATCGTCGATCCGGTTGAGGAACTCGGGCCGGAAATGCTTCTTCAGCTCGTCGTTGACCTTGAGCTTCATCCGCTCGTAGTTCGACCCCTGAATGTTGGACTGAGTGAACCCGAGCCCGACCGCCTTGGAGATATCGGAGGTGCCGAGGTTGGAGGTGAAGATCAGCACCGTGTTCTTGAAGTCCACGGTCCGGCCATGACCATCGGTCAGACGACCATCCTCGAGGACTTGCAGCAGGGTGTTGTAGATCGCCTGATGGGCCTTCTCGATCTCGTCGAACAACACCACCGAGAACGGCTTACGCCGCACCTTCTCGGTCAGCTGCCCACCCTCCTCATACCCGACATACCCGGGAGGAGCACCGAACAGGCGTGAGGCGGTGAACCGGTCATGGAACTCGCCCATGTCGATCTGGATCAGCGCATCATCATCACCGAAGAGGAAGTTCGCCAGCGACTTCGCCAGCTCGGTCTTACCCACACCCGAAGGTCCGGCGAAGATGAACGACCCCGACGGACGCTTCGGATCCTTCAACCCCGCACGGGTGCGGCGGATCGCCTTCGACACGGCCTTGACCGCATCCTCCTGGCCGCTGATCCGCTTGTGCAGCTCATCCTCCATCCGCAGCAGCCGGGTGGTCCCCTCCTCGGTCAGCTTGAACACCGGGATACCGGTCCAGTTGGCCAGCACCTCCGCGATCTGCTCATCATCGACCTCAGCAACCACATCGAGATCACCGGAACGCCACTGCTTCTCCCGCTCAGCACGCTTGGCGACGAGCTGCTTTTCCTTGTCCCGCAGCCGTGCCGCCTTCTCGAAGTCTTGCGCGTCGATCGCGCTTTCCTTCTCCCGGCGCGCATCAGCGATCTTGTCATCGAACTCACGCAGATCCGGCGGAGCGGTCATCCGACGGATCCGCATCCGCGCACCCGCCTCATCGACCAAGTCGATCGCCTTGTCCGGCAAGAACCGATCATTGATATAACGATCCGCCAAGGTGGCCGCGGCCACCAGTGCGCCATCGGTGATCGAGACCCGATGGTGGGCCTCGTAACGGTCGCGCAGACCCTTGAGAATGTTGATGGTGTGCTCGACCGTCGGCTCACCGACCTGGACCGGCTGGAACCGGCGCTCCAGCGCGGCGTCCTTCTCGATGTACTTGCGGTACTCATCCAAAGTGGTGGCGCCGATGGTCTGCAACTCGCCACGAGCCAGCTTCGGCTTCAAAATCGAGGCGGCGTCGATCGCGCCCTCGGCGGCACCCGCACCCACCAAGGTGTGGAGCTCGTCGATGAACAAGATGATGTCACCGCGAGTGTTGATCTCCTTGAGGACCTTCTTCAGCCGCTCCTCGAAATCACCACGGTAACGGCTACCCGCCACCAACGACCCGAGGTCGAGGGTGTAGAGCTGCTTGTCCTTCAGCGTCTCCGGGACCTCACCATTGACGATGGCTTGGGCGAGGCCTTCGACGACGGCGGTCTTACCGACACCGGGTTCGCCGATCAGTACCGGGTTGTTCTTGGTGCGCCGGCTCAGCACCTGCATCACCCGCTCGATCTCTTTCGAGCGGCCGATGACCGGGTCGAGCTTGCCCTCCAGGGCGGCCTGGGTCAGGTTACGGCCGAACTGGTCGAGTACCAGCGAGGTCGACGGAGTACCCGCCTCACCGCGGGAGCCGGATTCGACCGGTTCCTTGCCCTGGTATCCCGACAGCAGCTGGATGACCTGCTGGCGCACCCGGTTCAAATCAGCGCCGAGCTTGACCAGCACCTGCGCGGCGACACCCTCACCCTCACGGATGAGCCCGAGCAGGATGTGCTCGGTACCGATGTAGTTATGGCCGAGCTGCAACGCCTCACGCAGACTCAACTCCAGCACTTTCTTGGCCCGCGGGGTGAACGGGATATGACCCGACGGAGCCTGCTGGCCCTGCCCGATGATCTCCTCCACCTGGCTACGCACGCCCTCCAACGAAATGCCGAGCGACTCCAGCGACTTCGCCGCGACACCCTCACCCTCATGAATCAGCCCCAGCAGGATGTGCTCGGTACCGATGTAGTTGTGGTTGAGCATCCGGGCCTCTTCTTGGGCCAGGACAACGACACGCCTCGCGCGGTCGGTGAACCTCTCGAACATCGCTCCCTCACTCTCCTGCTCCGACATTCTGGCAACAGACGCCGCAGTGTGCTGTGTAACAACCGTGGGCGTCAGCCTGCCATGAAGCCCGGGGGTTGCGGCCCCCGCCTCCACTCTAGTTGGCGGGGGTTACTGCCGCCGCCAGTCCACCCTATTGGCGACCAGCGTCAGCACGGTCATTCACTCATAACGTGAGCGTTGCACTATTCGTTTCCGAATCGGGTTTTGCCCTGAGCGAACAACTTCGTCCGGATCGGGCGTTCGCCGGGGGTGCTACCCGGTGAACGGCGGGATGAAACCGCACGGCACGTCCTGTGGATGGGCCGGGTCGAGGGCGTTGAGCACGTAGGCGGCGGCGCGTGGGCTGCCCGCGATGCCCGCGTGCTCGGAGAAGTCCTCGGCGCAGCCGTCCTGGACCACGATGTTCGTCACGTTCGGTCCGGGTACCAGCCCCGACGTGTACGGCACGACGAGTTCGTCCAGGCGGGTGGCGATATTGGTGTAGGTGACCGCCGGGGGATAGACCCCGTCCGCGTTCAGCGCCCGCACGAAGTCCGAGCCGGCAAAGACCTGGCGACAGGCCTGGCACAGCGAGCCGACCAGCGCGTCGAAGCCCGGCCCGGCGCCGAGGCGCTGACTGAAGGCCGCGATCTCGGCGACGCCGGCGACGTTCGAGCCGAGCCACGGCGGCGCGATGGCGACCAGCTTGTCCACCTTGGCCGCACCGCCGAGCCGTTTGACGAAGTAGTTGCCGATGAAATTGCCCTGCGAGTGACCGACGATGTCGACTTTCGGCGCGCCGGTCGCGGCGAGCACCCGGTCCACGAAGGCCGCGAATTGGGGTGCGCTCTGCTCCATTGGCAACATGCCGCCAATGGCCGAGATGGGCCAGGGCAGGTCGTAGGCGCCGTAGGTCATCGAGTACACGCAGTAGCCCTGATTGGCCAGCAGCGGCGCGTATACACCCCAATTCGTCTGTGCTCCTCCGCCGGTACCGTGCGCGAGCACCACCGGGTTCGGGTGCGCGGCGCTGGGCCGGCAGCTCCAGTCGTTGGCGCCGGGCAGTGAGCCGCCCGGCTGCGTCAGTTCGTTCGGGATGCCCGCGAAAAAGTTGTAGTCGACCGGATACCGCTCGGCCTGCGCGGGGCTCGCCGCGGCGATCCACAGCGCGGCGAGTGCGAACAGAAGCAACGAAAAGCCTGGGATACGCCGCACGGGGCCTCCAAATCTGGAACGTGTTCCAGAAAGTTACCGTGCAGCGTGTCCCAGGCGGAGCCGAGTCGCGAAACTGGTTGTGGCGGTTGGTGTTCAGCCCTACCGGTAGGTCGGGGCACCCGGCTGGCCGGGAAACTGCCCCGACTAGCCCGGGAAGTGACCCTGCGCCACCTGCTGACCGGTCGCCTGCGCCGCCGCGGCGTTCGCCTTGCCCTGCTGCATGCCTGACACGAAAAGCGCACCACAGAGCACCAGGAAGGCCAGCGTGTGCAGCACCGCCCGGACGATGTTCCACCGGACCCAGGTGGCTTCGAAGTCGGCGCGGACCGCCGCCAGGTCAGCGATCTGAGACGGATCGCCCGCAGCCATCAGCCGGTCGTTCAACGGCACGTTCAGACCGGAGGTGACCGCGAACGCAATGATGTTGATGGCCAAGCCGACCCCGATCCAGATCAACGTGGTGCGCTGATCCTTACCCAGGTGCAGCGCCGCGGCCAGGATGGAGAAGCCGACGGTGCCGAGGAATCCGATCATGAAGACCGGATTGATGATGACCACGTTGATCTTCTGCATCACGTCGATCATCGTGCGGTCGTCGGCCTGGTTGAGCGCAGGCATCACCGAGTTCGCGTAGCCGTAGAAAAGGCCCGCGATCAACCCGGTGGCCAGGATGGCCGCGACCAAGGTGATCAGGCGTGCGGCGGTCATAATTCCTCCTGTGGACAATCCCCGACCGGAGCCCTCATCGCTCCGGTTCGCTGGGTATCAGTCAAGCCGGTATCGACACGGCTCTCCATGGCCGAGACACTCGGCCGCCTAAGCAATCGTCTACCGGAGCGTCACAGGTCCCGGTCGGAGATGAGTCCGCTCTGAATCGCCAGGAACGCCAGCCGGACCCGCTTCGCGTTCTGCGGCAGGTCCTCGACGCCGAACTTGGCGAACAGCGCGCGCAGGTGCGTCTTGAGCGCGTGGACACTGAGGAAGAGTTCCTCGGCGATCTGCTGATTGGAGGCGGGCGTCGCGAAGGCCGCGCCGTTCTTGTACGGACGGCAGAGCGCGATCAGCACCGAACGCTGAGTCTCGGTGAGCTGCCGGAAGTTGGGCGGCACCGTCCCGCTGGAGACGCGGGTGATGTCGTCGGCCACCCCGCCGAAATCGTGGAAGGACACCCGCGAGGTGCCGACCCGGATGACGTCGCCCGCCATCAACCTGCGCCTGCCGACCAGTCGGTCGCCGTTGACGAAAGTGCCGTTGCGCGAAAGCCCGTCGTCCACGATGGTCCACTGGGCACCGAGATATTCGATGGCGGCGTGCAGCCTGGACACCTCGGCGTCCCACGGCAGTGCGAGGTCGGCCTGCGGGGAGCGCCCGATCGTCACCCGCTCCCGTTCGGCGGAGAGCATGAGTTCCTGCTGGCGACCCGTGTCATCTTGGAATCGCAAAAATGATCCGACGAATCCAGTCACTGCGCTGATACCTCGCCTCTCCATACCGTCAGTGACCGTCGCACGTTTCCATGGTGCCGCGTCCCGGAACCACGAGCAAGATCGATCCGCGCGCCACTTCTCCCAGCGTGTCATCGCGCGGCGCGGTTATATCAGCAGCCTATGAGCCACCGGAGAAAGAGAAAACCGCCGCCCCGGCGTCGCACGATTCGCTGGGACGGCGGCTGAAAAATATGAAACTAACCCTTCGCGGCCTTGTTGTACGCATCGGTGATGTCGGCGGAGATACGCCCCCGCGCGGACACCTTGTGTCCATTCCGACGAGCCCACTCGCGAATTGCTGCACTTTGTTCCCGGTCGATCGAGACCCGACTCTTCGGGGCACCCGTCGCGGTCGCAGCGGCCTTGGTCCGGCGGCGGCCACTCACGCGACGCGCGCTCGAAACCCACTCCTCCAGCCCGTCACGCAGCTTCGCGGCATTCGCCGACGACAGGTCGATCTCGTACGAAACACCGTCGATCGCAAACTCGATGGTCTCGTCCGCGATGGACTCACCATCGACATCGTCGATCAGGCTAACGGTGACCTTCTTTGCCATGAGATGAACGTCCTCTCGAAATCGTGCGACCCGCATACTAGGCCGATTACCCGAGGCAAGAATACCTCGAATTCCAAATTTTCCAAGACGAGGCCGAGATTTTGCAATCAGCCGGTCAGCGAGTGACCGGCCGCACAATTGGGAACAGTATTGTTTCCCGGATTCCGAGACCCGTCAACGCCATCAACAGACGATCGATTCCCATACCCGTGCCGGTGGTCGGCGGCATGCCGTGCTCCATCGCGGCAAGGAAGTCCTCGTCCAGCGCCATCGCTTCGTCGTCGCCTTGCGCGGCCAGTCGCGCCTGATCCACGAAGCGCTCGCGCTGGATCACCGGATCGACCAACTCCGAATAGCCAGTAGCCAACTCGAAGCCACGGACATAGAGGTCCCACTTCTCGGTGACCCCGGCCTTGGTGCGATGTTGCCTGGTGAGCGGTGAGGTCTCCACCGGGAAGTCACGCACGAAAGTCGGCGCGTACAGCTTGTCGCCGTACTGGTGTTCCCAGAGTTCCTCGACGAGTTTGCCGTGGCCATAGCCCTTGTCCTCGGGAATTTCCAGACCGACCCGATCGGCGAGCGCACGCAATTCGGCTATCGACGTTTCCGGTGTCACGGACACGCCGAGGGCGTCGGAGAGCGACGGGTACATCTCGACGGTCGCCCACTCGCCACGCAGGTCGTATTCGGTGCCGTCGGCCAGCGTCACCACCTGGGTGCCGAACACCTCCTGGGCCACTTCCTGGACCAATTCCCGGGTCATCCGGGCCGAGTCGTCGTAGGTGCCGTACGCCTCATAGGTTTCCAGCATCGCGAACTCGGGGGAATGCGTGGAGTCCGAACCCTCGTTGCGGAAGTTCCGGTTGATCTCGAAGACCTGCTCCAGCCCGCCGACCACGCAGCGCTTCAAGAACAACTCCGGCGCGATACGCAGGTAGAGATCGATATCCAGGGCATTGGAATGGGTGACGAACGGCCGGGCCGCCGCGCCGCCGTGCAGCGTCTGCAGCATCGGCGTCTCCACCTCGAGGAAACCGCGGCGCTCGAGCGCATTGCGCATCGCGCGCACCACCGCGATCCGGGTGCGCGCCATTTCCCTGGCTTCCGGGCGCACGATCAGATCGACATAACGCTGCCGGACCCGCGACTCCTCGTTCATCTCCTTGTGCGCCACCGGCAGCGGCCGCAGCGACTTGGCCGCCATGAACCAGGAATCGGCCATGACGCTCAATTCTCCGGTCCGCGACGAGATCACCTCGCCGTGCACGAAAACGAAGTCACCGAGGTCGACATCGGCCTTCCAGGCGGCGAGCGCGTCGGCGCCGACACCGTTCAAGCTGATCATCGCCTGCAGCTTGGTGCCGTCGCCCTCCTGCAGCGTCGCGAAACACAGCTTGCCGGTATTACGCATGAATATGACGCGACCAGCGACACCGGCCTGCAGCCCGGTCTGGGTGTCCGGGGCAAGATCCGGATATGCGGCGCGAATTTCGGCGAGGGTATGCGTGCGGGGCACGACCACGGGATACGCGTCGCCGCCGTCCGCGAGCAGCCGCTCCCGCTTCTCCTTGCGAATCCGTATCTGTTCGGGTGCGTCGTCGGCGTCGGACGCCACGGCAGGCCGCGAATCCGATGCGGGATCGCTGGACGAGGGAGTGTTGGTGGTGCTCACATCCAACAACCCTAGCGTGCACCGGAAATCGTTTTGCGGCCCGCCCGGCCTAGATCACGGAGTAACGAATCGGTCTCGGCGCGAGACTGCTTTGCCCGCCGGATTTGTACGGACCGCAATCACCCGGAATAGCGAGCATGCATCGATGGGCGCACGAAACCGACTGTGCGACCTGATGATTCGAGATGGAAGCGTTGCCGCCAATTACAGCGAGGCGAGCGCGTCCACCTCACGCGCGAAGTGCGGCGCCCGGATTCCGATGTGCAGCAGACCCGCCGCCTTCAATGCGTGATAGCCGCCCACCAGATCGGTCGCCCGATGCAGCCCGAGTTGCTGCAGCGCGGCCGCGGCAAGGCTGGAGGTATAGCCCTCGGAGCAGGCGATGATCCATTCCACATCATGATCGGTGGCCAGCGCCAAACGGGCCGAACTGGTCGGATCGAGCCGCCATTCCAGCACATTCCGCTCGATCACCAGCGCACCCGGCAACGCGCCTTCGCGCACGCGCTGGGCCTGCGGCCGGATGTCCACCAGAATCGCGCCCCTGGCGAGTGCCTTCGGCAATTCGAAGGCATAGATCCGGTTCAGCTGGGCGCGCGCGTTGTCGAGCATCTGGTCGATGGTCAAACGTTCGCTCATTACATATCACCTTCGGGCTGGTCGGTGAGAACGGTTCGAGTACGCCGCAGGGTGCCGTGGCCGGTGACCTCGTAATAGGACATGGCGGTGAGCGGCGGAGAATAGGCGTGCACGCTGAGCGTTGGTTCGAGCAGTGCGGGGTCCAATGGGGAGTCGGTGGCGCTGTCGGCCACCGAATGCGCCGGGGCACGCATCACGTCGTGCACCCAGCCGATCGGGAACGACGCTTGATCGCCCGCGCCGAGCACCCGGCGGCGCAGTTCGGTTCCGTTCCAGCGGAATTCGGAAAGAGCGCCGCTGAGAACGGTCAGGGCGCCGAGCGAGCCTGCGTGGTCGTGCAGTTCGGTCGATTTCCCGGGCGTCCAGCTGATCAGCCAGACATCCACTTCGTCGTCGGTGAGCAGGCGGGCCGCCCAGCGTTCATCGGAGGGCCAAATGCCATCGGCCGGGAGGAGGTGGTCGTAGCGTCCGGCCAGCACGTCCTCGGCGCCTTCATCGGTCAGCCGCAATAAATCGGCGGGACGCAGACGCGTCGGCAATGCGGAGGCCACGGCACGGTCCAGCGGCGGGCTGGCCGAAAAGGCATCCCGGGCTGAGGAAAGGGAGAGAACGGAAGAACGCATGAGCGAATCTCCAGGAGGTTGCGAACGGTCGAGGGCGATAGTCAGCCTCGATCGATCGAGGCCAGGTCAGCCTCGACAACACTCCTGAGTGCGCACGCGGAAATACACGGTGGTGAGTGTAGCAGCATGCCGCGCGGTACCGGCAAGCACCGCGCGGTGCGACAAGCACCGCGCGGTGCGACAAATCCGACACCGCGAGAATCAGACACCACCCTTGCGGCGCTGGTTTCGCTCATATACGAGACGCAGGCCGGTGAGGGTGAGATACGGGTCGTGATCGTCGATGGTCTCCGATTCCGGGACGATCAGCGCCGCGCTCGGGCCCGTCGCGACCACCGCGACGTCACTGCCGGCAAACGCCTCGAACTCGTCGCGAATCCGGTCGATCAGCCCGTCCACCATCCCGGCGAAACCGAAAACCGCGCCGGACTGCATGGCTTCCATACTGTTCTTACCGAGCACCGAACGCGGCCGTGCCAGCTCGACGCGGCGTAGCGCGCTGCGCTCCACCAAAGCTTCAGTCGATATCTCCACGCCGGGGGCGATGATGCCGCCGAGGAACTCGCCTTTGGCCGAAACCAGGTCGACACAGATCGCGGTACCGAAATCGATAACGATCGCCGGCGACGAATAGTGCTGATAGGCGGCGAGACAGTTCACGATCCGATCCGCGCCCACCTCTTTCGGGTTGTCCACCAGCAGCGGAATACCCGTGCGCACCCCCGGCTCCACCAGCACGTGCGGCACATTGCCCCAATACTGGGTCAGCATCGTGCGCAGCTCGCGCAGCACCGGCGGCACCGTGGCCAGCGCGGAAACTCCGATCACCTCGTCGAGTTGCGCGCCGATCAGGCCACGCACCTGCATGGCGAATTCGTCGGCGGTCAGCAGCGGATTGGTGTGGATCCGCCAGTGCCGCACCAGTTTCGAATGCGCGCCGCTGCCCGAGAACAGGCCGAGCACGATACTGGTATTGCGGACGTCGATGGTCAGCAGCATGTCCGGCGCGGCCGATCAGGCCAGCGACAGGGCGCGCGGCGAGGTCAGCCCGGAGCCCTCGGGCGCGTGCGCCGGATCGGAGCCGAGTTCGATCGGGCGATTGCGCTCGTCCACGAAAACGACCTTCGGGGCGTATTCGGCGATTTCCTGCTCGTTCAGCTGGCCGTAGGCGATCAGGATGACCAGATCGCCGGGGTGGACCAAATGAGCGGCGGCGCCGTTGATGCCGATCACGCCGGATCCGCGTTCGCCCGCGATGACATAGGTCTCCAGGCGGGCGCCGTTGTCGATATCGACGATGCAGACCTGCTCGCCTTCGAGCAGATCGGCGGCGTCGAGCAGATCCTGGTCCACCGTCACCGAGCCGACGTAGTGCAGGTCGGCGTGGGTCACCGTGGCACGGTGGATCTTCGACGTCATCATGGTGCGCAGCATTGCGTCGGCCTTTCGTTGGTGAGTCGCCTAGGCAGGCTGAGAGATCCGCTCGGCGGAGACGTTGGGGTGGCCGTCGATCGGCGCGCCGAGGGTGACGGCGACGTTGTCGATCAGCCGGGTCGGGCCGACCCTGGCGGCGACGAGCAGCCGGGCATTGCCGGTCGCCGGGGCGGGTTCGAGTGTGGTGGAACGCAATTCGAGGTAGTCGACCTCGATGCCCGGCACCGCGTCGAGCACCTGGCGGGCCGCGGCGACCACCGCGTCCGGGCCGAGGCCGCCCGCGTGCCTGCCCGCGGCCAGCGCCGCCGACAAGCCGAGCGCCGATTCCCGCTGTGCCGCATCGAGAAACCGATTGCGCGAGGACATGGCCAGGCCGTCGTGCTCGCGTACGGTGGCCACCGCCTTGACCTTCACGTCGAAATTCAAGTCACGGACCATCTGCCGGATCAGCGTGAGCTGCTGGTAGTCCTTCTCGCCGAAGTACACCTCGGTCGGCCGCGCGATCTGCAGCAGCTTCGCGACCACGGTCAGCATGCCCGCGAAATGCGTCGGCCTGCTGGCGCCTTCGAGCTCGGCGCCGAGCGGGCCCGGCTGCACGGTGGTGCGCGGGCCGTCCGGGTACATCTCGGCCACGCTCGGCGCGAACACCAGCCCGACGCCCTCCGCGCGCAGCAATTCGACGTCGGCGTCGAGGGTGCGCGGATATTTGTCGAGGTCCTCGTTCGCGCCGAACTGCAAGGGATTCACGAAGATCGAGACGATGACGACCTGATTGTTCTTCTTGGCCAGCCGCACGATCTCCAGATGGCCCTCGTGCAGCGCACCCATCGTCGGCACCAGCGCGACGGTGCGGCCGACGCCGCGCAGCGCGGTGGACACCTGGGTGAGCACGGCGGGATCGTGGTGCACGGTCAACTCGCCGGGTTTATAAGCGCCGCGCAATTTCGGGTCGAACATCAGCGCCCTTTCAACAGTTCGATGACGGCGGGATTGGTGCCCGCCCGTTCGGCGGTCCGCAGCGACAGCGCGCGATAGCCCTCGGCCAGGCGCGGGTCGACGGATTCCAGTGCGGTCAGGTGGGCGGCGACGGCGTCCGCGTCGCCGCGGGCCACCGGGCCGGTGAGCGCGGACTGCCCGCGCCGCAGCGCGTTGTCCAGCGCGGCGGAGGCGAGCGGGGCGAGCAGCCGCTCGGCCAGCCCGTTCGGCTGATCGTCGACGATCTGCTGGCCGAGCAGCCCGGGCCCGGCCAGCGCGACCCGCAGTGCGGCAACGGCATCCACGATCAGCGTGACCAGGTGATTGCTGCCGTGCGCGAGCGCGGCGTGATAGAGCGCACGGTTGTGCTCCTGCACGCGGACCGGCTCGCCGCCCATCTCGATCACCAGCGCCTGCGCGATGGCATAGCCGATCTCGTCGGCGGCGGTGATGCCGAAGCAGGCGTTGCTCAAGCGGGTGATGTCTTCGTCGTGACCGGTGAAGGTCATCGCCGGATGAATGGCCAACGGCATCGCGCCGACGTCGGCCAGCGGGGCGAGCACGCCGACGCCGTTCGCACCGGAGGTGTGCGCGACGATCGTGCCCGGCCGGACCACCTTCGCGCTGGCCAGGCCGCGGGCCAAACCGGCCAGCTCGGTGTCGGGCACGGCGAGTACCAGCAGCTCGCTGCGCGCGGCCACGTCCTCCACCGGCAGGATCTCCGAGTCGGGCAGACGATTCTGCGCGCGCCGCACCGAGGCATCGGAGATCGCGGCGACACCGAACACCACGTGTCCGGCGCGCTCGAGTGCCGCGCCCAAGGCGGAGCCGACGCGTCCCGCCGAGACGATGCCCACCGTCAGGCGGGCAGGCGCGGGGTCGCCGTTCGCCACCGATTGCGGGTCGTTCGACGCGGCAAAGCCCGAAGGCGCGTCGTCAGGATTCACGCTTCTCGAGGTCAACAGTGTCCTCTCGATTTCGTTCCAGTCCCGCCATGCGGGTACCGGACGTACGTCATCGAGAATATCGGCCCGATGTTTGCCAGTGCCACGGCCCTGGGCAGTGATTTACAAGACACCCATCAGCGACGGTCGCGGCTCTGCTCCTCCGATTGCAGGTTCGCCATGATCTCGGCCACCGACAACCTGCGCTCGGGCATGTCGGAGTTCGCCTCGGTCTCGGCGCGCCGCCGCCTGCGCGAGCTGGCGGTGCCGACGGTCGGGCCCTCGGTCGTCGGCCAGGCCGAGGGCCGGGTCGTCTGATAGGACGGAGCGGGCCTGGGGGCGGGCTTCGGCGCGGGAGTCGGCTGGATGACCGGGCCCTCGGTGAAGGCGTCCGACCATCCGGACTGCTCGGCATCGTCGGTGCGCTTATCGGGGCCGTGCGCCTCGGTGTGCTCGGCTTCGGCGACGTCGGCGTCGTGCGCCGTCGTGTCGTCGACGGAGACCGCGGAGGTCTCGGCGGTGACCGGATCGTCGAAGGGGCTGGCGAACTGCGGCGGCTCGGGATGATCGGGGACGAAGACCGGGGTGACACTGCTGCGCGGTTGCTGGTTCGCCGGCATGGACCAGGGTCCGGCATTCGCAGAGCTATTGTTCGCCGGGTCGCCGACCGTGCTGGTCAGCTCCTGAATCCGGGTCGCGTCGGCCCGCAATGCGGGGCGATCCATCGGCAGATCGCCGTCGAACAGCCGCTGCAGACTCGTCCGGAGCACGGTGAGTTCGGCGCGCAGCGCGGCCAGCTCGGTGGCGTCGGCGCCGACTTCCTCGCGCACCCTGGCCTCGATACCGAGCTCGAATTCGCGTCTGGCGGTGACCTCACGCTCGAGCTGCAACTCGTAAACCGTCTGAAGATCGCGAACCTTGGCCTTGTCGATCGTCGCTTCCTTGCGATATCTCGTCGCAGCTAATGCGCCGATGACCGCCGCCCACAGGGCCGCGACAAGACCGATCCGGACGAACTGCAAGCTGTTGCTGAAGACCAGGAAAACGCTGGCAACCAGACCGAGCACAATCAATACGCCGATGAACAATTTTCCCGCGTCGTCCCGCCGTCGACGGGAAGTGCTGGTACGGGAGGGTGAAACCATGCAAGCCAGGGTAGCTTGATCGACTCGTCGCGCCCACAACTCGGTGCGGCAATTCCGAAACGATAATTTGCTAAGTGGTTGCCGGATCGTCGGTTGGGTCTTCGGGAGCCCGGCAGCAATACTCGAGCCACAGGGCCGCAGCAACCAAAGCGACCCCCGCCAGCATCCCGACGATCGCGCCGGGACTGTCCGCCGCGGCCGCACCCGAGCTGCCCCGCTGCGGGTACACCCAGCAGAGGAAGCCGAGCCACACCCCCGCCGCGATCGAACCGACTTGCAGCGACGCCTTGGCCAGCGCGACCGCCCGCGCCGCGGTGATCGGATGCAGCTGATGCCTGCCGTTGCCGAGCTGGTTGTCGTTCACCCTGGCCCGGATCACGAACGCCAGCACCGCCTCGATGGCCGCGACCGGATACAGCGACGCGCCCGCGAAGGTCGAGATCGGCGGAAAACTGTCGTAGGCCAGCCGCGTCGCGACCCATGCGACGAGAGCGGCGATGATGACGTTCGCCGCCAAGTCCAGGATTCGGGTGGGTTTCAACTGCACGAGGCCGATCCTCCGGCGCCGGGCGACAAGGAAAGCTCGGTGCGCCGCACGCCGGTGCGCTCGGCGACCGGCAGCTCATCGAGCAGGTCGGTGATCGCCTGGGCTCTGCCGTCGACCTCGAGCACCGCGTCCGGCGCCACATCCAGCCAGGGGACCAGGACGAACGCGCGACGATGCGCCTGCGGATGCGGCAACGTCAGCTCCGGGTCGGTGCTGCGGACCGCGACGAACTCGTCGTCTACTCGCTCCGCGCACCAGATCACGTCGACGTCGAGTGTGCGTGCGCCCCAGCGGACTTCGCGGACCCGATCGGCGGCCTGCTCGAGCCGCAGGCCGAAGCGCAGCCACTCGGTGCAGTCGAGCTCCGGATCGTCCACCACGACAACGGCATTGAGGTAGTCGTCCTGTTCGACGCCGCCCCACGGTGGCGTCGAGTACACCGGCGACCCCGCGACGACCCGCTCGCCGAAACCATCCACCACACTGCGCAGATGGGCGAGCCGGTCCCCCATGTTGGAACCGATGGAGAGGACGGCCCTACTCA
Organism: Nocardia suismassiliense; assembly: GCF_900269665.1. Taxonomy (GTDB): domain Bacteria; phylum Actinomycetota; class Actinomycetes; order Mycobacteriales; family Mycobacteriaceae; genus Nocardia; species Nocardia suismassiliense. The sequence continues at coordinate 906,771 of NZ_LT985361.1, read as the reverse complement.
CGCAATCTCCTCACGATGCCGCGAGGCGACCACCCGCACGTCGGCGAAGGTGTGTGGGATCGGGGCGGACGGCTTGTGTACGACGACCTCGACCGAGCTGATGCGCGGGTCGGTCATCACGTCGTCGGCGATCTCGGAGACCACGGTCTCGATGAGATTGCGCGGCGGGCCCTCGATGATGCGCACGGCGTTGCCGGCGAGCAGGCCGTAGTCCACGGTGGCGACCAGGTCGTCGGAGGCGGCGGCGACCGAAAAATCCACCAAGACGGTCAGATCGACGACGAACTCCTGGCCGTCGCGGCGTTCGTGATCGAACACGCCGTGGTGGCCGAATGCCCGCAGGCCACGTAACTCGATGCGGTCGGCGCCGCGCCGGATCTGCTGCGCCGCACCCGGCGCGACGTCGGCGGGGGTCGGATTCATCGGTGTGCTCCTTGCGAGCTGTGGTGGGTGGTGGCGGTGCGGGCGGCGGCCTGCCAGGCGTCGGTGACCGCGATGGCATCCAGCGACGCGCGCACATCGTGCACGCGCACACCCCAGGCGCCGTGCAAGGCGGCCAGCGCCGAGACGGTCGCGGTGGCGGTCTCGCGGCCGTCGGGCGGGCGCGGGCCGGTGTCGTCGGCGAGCAGCGCGCCGAGGAAACGTTTGCGGGAGGCGCCGATGAGGATCGGCAGGCCGTTGCCGACCAGCTCGGGCAGCGCGCCGAGCAATGCCCAGTTGTGCTCGGCGTTCTTGGCGAAGCCGAGACCGGGGTCGAGAATCAGCCGCGACGGGTCGACGCCCGCAGCGACGGCCAGGTCCACCTGGGCGGTCAATTCGGCGAGCACCTCGGCGACCACGTCGTCGTAGTGGTCGGCCGGGCCGGTGTGGCGGTAGTCCGCGCCCGCGCGCCAGTGCATGAGGATCCACGGGACACCGGCGGCGGCAACGACTTTCACCATGTCGGGATCGGCGCGGCCGCCGGAGACGTCGTTCACCACCGAGACGCCCGCCGCGAGCGCGGCCTCGGCGACGGTGGCCCGCATGGTGTCGACGCTGGTCGGCACGCCCGCCGCGACCAAACCGCGGATCACCGGGACGACCCGGGCCGCCTCGGTGTCGGAGTCGATCCGCACCGCGCCCGGCCTGGTCGATTCGCCGCCGACATCGATGATGTCGGCGCCGGTGGCATACAACTCGATGCCGTGCGCGACGGCGACCTCGGGATCGAGGTAGCGACCGCCGTCGGAGAACGAATCACTGGTGACGTTGACAACGCCCATCACCACACAGGAGCGACCGCCGCGCGCGAAGCTGCTCCCACCTGCGGTCATCGGATCCTCGTTCACTTCCGCAGAATGAGATCGAGGGCCTCGGAGCGCGAGGACGGGCTGGACTGGAGCAGGCCGCGCACGGCCGAGGTGGTGGTGCTCGCACCCGGCTTGCGGATGCCGCGCATGGCCATGCACAGGTGCTCGGCCTCGATCACCACGATGGCGCCGCGCGGGTCCAGCTTGCGCATCACCGCGTCGGCGACCTGGCTGGTCAGTCGTTCCTGCACCTGGGGTCGCTTGGCGTAAAGGTCGACCAGGCGAGCCAGCTTGGACAGCCCGGTGACCCGGCCGTGCTTGCCGGGGATGTAGCCGACGTGCGCGACCCCGTGGAACGACACCAGGTGATGTTCACAGGTGGAGTACATGGGGATATCGCGGACCAGCACCAATTCCTGGTGGCCCTCGTCGAAGGTGGTGTTCAGCACCGCGTCCGGTTCGACGTAGAGCCCGGCGAACATTTCGCGGTAGGCGCGGGCGACACGCGCGGGGGTGTCGATCAAACCGGGGCGGTCGGGATTCTCACCGACAGCGAGCAGCAATTCCCGGATCGCGGCTTCGGCTCTGTCCTGGTCGAACGGCCGACCGGATTCCAGAGCGATGAGCTCCGGCCTGGTCACGCCGTTGCCGGAACCGTCTTCGTCAAAACCGTCCGAATCGGCGAGCACGTGGCCGCCGAGGTGATTGTTGGCCGACAATCGAGGACACCTCCAAAATCTCGGGTCCCGGCAATTACTCGGCACCCCGATGGTCGAGCCTAATCGTCACTGCGCACGGCGCGAGCAATAGGCCCGGAGGCGGCGGCTCGCGCGACCGCTGAGGTCACGCGAGCGCCGCCCTACTTCAGTGCCGGCCGTTGTTGGGTCCATCCCATTCGTTCTTGTCACCCTCGCCGTTCGGGTTCGGGTGCCCCGGCTCTTCATAACCGGGGTGCTCGCCGTAGTTGCCACGGTCGTAGCCGCCGTCCGGTGCGCCACCCTGCGGGCCCCAGGCCGGCTGGTAACCCTGGCGCTGCTGCGGCTCGGTCCAGCCGGTGGGCTGGCCGGGCTGCTGCTCGTCCCGCGGCGGCCAGCCGGGGGCCGACCAACCGGCGGGAGCGCCGTAGTCCGGACGCGAGCCGTGCGTGCCACCGCGCTGCGGGTAGCCGCCCTGCGCGGGGTCGTGCGGCGTCGGGTAGCTGGTCGCGGGCGGCGCCGGGTAGCCGTACTGCGGCTGCGCGTGGTAGCCGCTGTCACCCGGGTAGCCGTTGGCCGGCTGGTTCTCCCTGGCCGCGCCCGCGTGCAGCGGTGCGGGGATCTGCTCCGGCGGCGGCCACGGCTCGCCGCGCTCCAGCGCCAGCTCGCCCGGCGTCTTTACCGGCGGCCTGGTCGACGGAGCGCGGTCGCCCAAGTCGTTGAACGCGGTGATCCTCGGCCGCTTCTCCACCGAGGCGAGCAGACCTTCGAGCTCCTTGCGGTGCAACGTCTCCCGCTCGAGCAGCGCCGTCGCCAGCACGTCGAGCACGTCGCGGTACTCGTTGAGAATGGCCCACGCCTCGGTGTGCGCGGCCTCGATGAGGTTGCGCACCTCCTCGTCGATGGCGCCGGCGACCTCGTGCGAGTAGTCCGAAGCCTGGCCCATCGAGCGGCCGAGGAACGGGTCGCCCGCCTCCTGGCCGTAGCGCACCGCGCCGAGGCGCGAGCTCATGCCGTACTCGGTCACCATCGCGCGAGCGATCTTGGTGGCCTGGTCGATATCCGAGGACGCGCCGGTGGTCGGCTCGTGGAACACCAGTTCCTCGGCCGCGCGGCCGCCCATCGCCATCACCAGGCGGGCGATCATCTCCGAGCGGGTCATCAGACCCTTGTCGTCCTCGGGCACCGTCATGGCGTGGCCGCCGGTGCGGCCACGGGCCAGGATGGTCACCTTGTAGATCGGCTCGATATCCGGCATCGCCCAGGCGGCCAGGGTGTGGCCGCCCTCGTGGTAGGCGGTGATCTTCTTCTCGTGCTCGCTGATGATGCGGCTCTTGCGGCGCGGTCCGCCGACCACCCGGTCCACCGACTCCTCGAGCGCGTCGCCGGTGATGACGGCGCCGTTCTCCCGCGCGGTGAGCAGCGCGGCCTCGTTGATCACGTTGGCCAGGTCGGCGCCGGACATGCCGACGGTGCGCTTGGCCAGACCGTCCAGGTCGGCCTCGGGCGAGATCGGCTTGCCCTGCGAGTGCACCCGCAGGATGGCGCGGCGACCGGCCAGGTCGGGGTTGCCGACCGGGATCTGCCGGTCGAAGCGGCCGGGACGCAGCAGCGCGGGGTCCAGGATGTCGGGGCGGTTGGTGGCCGCGATCAGGATGACGCCGGTGCGATCACCGAAGCCGTCCATCTCGACCAGCAACTGGTTCAGCGTCTGCTCACGCTCGTCGTGGCCACCGCCGAGGCCGGCGCCGCGCTGACGGCCGACCGCGTCGATCTCGTCCACGAAGATGATGCACGGACTGTTCTGCTTGGCCTGTTCGAACAGGTCGCGCACGCGCGACGCGCCGACACCGACGAACATTTCGACGAAGTCCGAGCCGGAGATGGTGAAGAACGGCACGCCTGCCTCGCCGGCCACGGCGCGCGCGAGCAGCGTCTTACCGGTGCCGGGCGGGCCGTACAGCAGCACGCCCTTCGGGATCTTGGCGCCGAGAGCCTGGTAGCGGACCGGGTTCTGCAGGAAGTCCTTGATCTCGTAGAGCTCTTCGACGGCCTCGTCGGCGCCGGCCACGTCGGCGAACGTGGTCTTGGGCATGTCCTTGGACAGCTGCTTGGCCTTGGACTTACCGAAGCCCATCATGCCGCCGCGACCACCGCCCTGCATGCGGGCCATGACGAAGACGAACAAGCCGAGCAGAATGATCATCGGCAAGACGAACAGCAGGATCTGGGTGAGCCAGCTCTCCTGCTTGACCACGGTGTTGTACTTGGCGCCGGAGTTCTTCACGGCGTCGAAGACCTGCCCGGCGCTCGCGCTGCCGCCGGGGTATTTGGCGATGATCTTCTTCTGGCCACTGGTCGCGTCGTTGCCGTTCTTCAGTTCGATGCGCAGTTGCTGTTCACGATCATCGATCTGAACGTTCTCGACGTTGCTCTTGTCGTTCAGCTGGCTCAATGCGACAGACGTATCGACGCTCTTCCAGCCGCGCGTGTCATCTCCGAAATAGCTGAACGCATAGATCACGAGCAAGATGCCCGAGACTATGGCCAGGGTGCGAAACACAGTCTTGCGGTTCATAGAGCGTCGGCCGGTCCGGCCAGTCCTTTCCGGTGTCTCCGGTTCGTGCTAGCGATGCGTCGGGCGCGTCCGGCTCCGGGAGGGTTCGGATGCGGACATGCCACGTTACCGCGTACGGTCTAGTCGATACATCGCGCAGTTCGGCTGCTGGTGCAGTTAAAGAGGTAAACGGTCGAGGGACCTCGGTGGTTCCCGAAGACCCCGGTCCGGGTTACTCCAACTGGTCACAATCATGGCATGTTCGGCCTATCGTGAGCGACGACACAACACCGCAGGGCGAGTAACAGGCACGAAGGCGGTCGCTAGCCTAACCACCGGAGTGCCCCGCGAGCACTGTGAATCCGAAAGCGCGGGCGAGCGACGGGCCCGGAGGAGGCAGCGAAGTATCACCCCGCACAGCACGACGAGGACCCGCGAACGCAACCCCCGCGGTGTGCCCGACGAGCTGGAGGAGGCAGCAAGCGTAACCACGGAAGGCACCGTGAATACCGCAAATCCAACAGAGCGCAGGGGGTATGGACATAGTTGAGCTACGGACACCCACAGCGATAGTGCGTCACGGGCGCGGGCGATTGATCGTCCTGCGGCCTGGCTCCGATGGCGAGCGGGTGCTCGACGTACCGGTCACCGACCTGTTGAAGGTCCGGTTGAATCGACGCGCCGACGACGCCGTTGTCATCGAGATCTACCTGCGATACCCCACACCCGTGCTGACCGGCGTGCCCGCCGACCGCACCCCACTGCCCGTGCTGATCGCCGAGCACGACGTGCCCGCGGCGACCGAGATCGTGGACCGGATCAACGGCCAGATCCTGGCGACCCAGCGCATCGACGTGGCCGCCCCCGACTTGAACCCGCCGGCCCCCACCTGGGGCAAATCCGGCCCGACCCGGGCCGACGTGGACCGGGCCGTGCGCAGGATGGCCCCGCATCGCGAGGCGAAACCCGCCATCGCCGCGCTGCACCGGTATGTCACGCCCGACGAGTACGTGCTGGAGACCGCCATCGCGACCGCACGCCCGCCCGCGGGCACCGGCCCCGGCCTGCTCGCCGCGACCACCGGGCGGTTGCTGTTCATCTCGATCGGCACCGGGGAGCGCTACGCGCACGAGTTACCCATCCCCGCCGTGCTGTGGGCCCGCAATACCGACGGCACGCCCGCGATGGCGGGCGAGATCGGCGCGGCGCGCGGTGAGACCGGGATGGATGTGCACGACGGCAACATCACCCTGCATTTCACCGGTACCGATCGTGCCGACACCGAACGCGTCACCCTCGCGGTGAACTTCGCCGTGCGGCGCGACTCCGCCGACGGTGGCGCGGGTCCCGCCGATCCCGGGGTCGCCCAGCTGTACTCGGAGTGGGAGCTGCTCGTCGAGCGGCATTCGCTCGGCATGGTCGACGACGCGCAGTTCCAACGCTACGGCCGCGGCATTCTCCGCTCCCTGCCCGACGGGCTCTGACGCCTCAGGGTTGCACTACCGGCGGCACGGTCAGACTGATCCGCCGCCACGGGCTGGTCGGACGGATCCACAGTCGCAGCAGCTCCATCCGGCGGTCGACGCCGCCGTTCTTCAGTTCGGCGAGGTCTTCGCACGCCTGCCAGTAGGTCCAGCCGGTCAGGTAGGCGTCGCCGAACTGGCGCCAGTTGCGGTACTTGGCCTGCGCGATGGGCAGCGCGCGGGCCAGGTAGTCCCAGGCCAGGTCGGCGTCGAGGTAGCCGGCGGTGAAGGCCATCCTGGCGACCGCGACCACGCGGGCCAGGTCCCACGCGTGGATGTCGCTGGGCAGCGGGCGGGCGAGGTGATCGGTGAAGCCGATCTTGATGGCCTGGGACCAGATGTCGTAGTCGCGGACCAGCGCCTCCGGATTGTCCATGCCGCGGAACGAGCCGACCTGGCGCAGGAACGCCCGATGCCGATCGGCGCGCTCGCCGAACCGGTCCCGCTCGCTGGCGTTGATCGAGGCCATCACCAGCGGATGGACCAGCGCGTACAGCGGCGCGTGCATGCCGTCCAGCAACTGCTCCATGGAGGCTTGGGCCTCGGTGGCGTCGGTGATGCCCCAGGCGCCGGTGAGCGTGTCGATGGCGAGCTCGCGCCGGTCGCCGAGCGGATGCTCGCGCTCGGGGCCGAGCAGCAGCGCGTCGTGGAAGGCGTCCCAGCGCGCGGAGTAGAACGCGCCGAGCGCCAGCGCGCGCAATTCGTCATCGGCTACGGCGGCGCCGGACCAGTGGTCCTCTTCGCGCTGATCCAGCTCCTCGTACGGGAAGGTCGTCAACGTGGGTACACCGCGGGCAGGCATGATCCCGATTGTTCCCCATAGATCTTGGAAGAGCCTGTGTAATGGGACGAATTCTGCGTGTCTGTGCTGGCGCGCCGGAGTTTGCCCGCTCATGCCCGAGCACCGGAGGCCGTGCCACGCACCAGGGCGGGCCGCGCGAATTTCGGTCCGGGTGTTTTCTTGCTCTGCCGCACAGCGTGTGCGAGAGCTACTGTGCTCGCATGAGTAGTAACATCACCCTCCTTCGCGGCCTGGACCCTGCCCCGACCGAGCAGGAAATCTATGCTGCCGCACTGCAGTACGTGCGCACGGTCGGTGGTGTGTCCGGCCTGAGCTCGACCACCAAGGCGGCCGTCGACAAGGCCGTCACGGCCATCGCCGCGGCCACCACCCAACTGCTGGCGGACCTACCCGATCGCCCGGCCGTCGCGCCGGCCGATCCGCCGCTGCGCCGAGTCGCCGCGGGCGAGAAGACGGCCGACTGATCGCTGATTCAGGGCAGCGCGGCCACCCCATATGCGGCGACGCAGGCGAGGGCGAGCTCCAACGGCAGGCTGCGCTGCTCGATCGGGTAACCCAGCAGTCCCTCGATGCGCTGGATCCGGTAGCGAACCGTATTCTTATGTACCCCAAGTAGTTTCGCCGTGGCCTCCGGGCTGCGATGGCTCTTCAGGTAGGCGTGCAGCGTCTCGCGCAGCCGCACCGCGTTCGGGTCGGTGCCGGACAGCGTGCGCAATTCCCGCCCGATCAGACCGCGCATCGCCGCGTCGTCGGCGCCGGCCAGGTAGGCCACCTCCACCTCGCGATAGCCGATCACCCGTGGCGTGCCCGCCGGACCACGCTCGGCCACCTGCCTGGCGGCCACCGCCTCGCGATGGCTCTGCCGGAAGCCGGCGACCTGTCCGGCGGGCACGCCGAAGGCGACCCGGACCGGGGATTCGACCAGCCCGGCGGCGATGCGCTCCAGCGCGCCGGGTTCACCGGGTCCCTGTTCGTTGCGCGGCGAATCGGCACCGGGCAGGTCGTCGAGCCCGGCCCACGCCCACATGCCGCTGGCCCCGGAGGCCACGGTGAGCACCCGGCCGTTGCCGATCCCGGCGGCCACCCTGGCCGCGACCCGCTCCAGCACACCGATGACTTCCCCGTCCCCGCTGCCGGATTCGCTCTCGTCGGTCCACAGCACGAAGGCGACATGCCGCTGGGTGAGCCGGTAGCCGAGCCGGACCGAGGCCTGGTCCACGTCCACTTCGTCACCGGCCAGCAGCGCGCGGATGGTCTCGGTGCGCCGGTTGAGCGCGGCCCGCAGGACGCGTTCGCGCTCCTCCATGTAGGTGTCGGTGAGCAACTCGACCGACAGGCTGACCCACTTGGTCGCGCGCTCGAACATCCGCAGCATCACCGCACGCTCGATCTCCGGCGGCGCCTGCCGCTGATCGACGGCCTCGCTCATGTAGTCGAGCACCGCCTCCATGCCGACGTGATAGGTGCGCAGCAGCATGCGCAGTTCGAAGCCGCGCCGGGCGATGGTGCGCGCGAAGGCGTGCGCCTCCTCGGGCAGCGCGTATTCGAAAGTGTCACTGGTGATTCCGCTCAGCACGGCCCTGGCGTGCGCGCGAGTGCTCGCGGCGAGGTCGCGGCGCACATCCCGGTCGGCGAGTTCCGGGACGCGCGCGATGATGGCACTGTCGAGGCGGGCGACGATCTGCTCGAGGGTCTCGGTGCGCATCGTCTCGAAGACGTACTCCGCCAGCCAGTCGCGGACCACTTCACTGTTCGGTCCGATCCGATCGGGTGATGCGGCCGTCACGACGCCTCCATTTGTCCTCAGAGCACAAATTACCTCGGCTCTGTTGACAAACTGAGCCAAGAATCTCGCCTCACATTGTGTCACTCTCATAGTTCAGTGGCCTGACTCACATCCGTCAGCCCACGCGGTTCACAGCACAACGTCAGTGGGAGAACAGCGTGACCAATACCGAACCAGCGCCCGGCGCGGCCAAAAAAGCGCCGGCGCGCAAGACAACTGCGCAGCAGGCGGCGGAGCAGGCGCCCGCCGTCATCGAGGTGCGCAATCCCGGCACCGGCGCGGTGGTCGGGACGGTGCCCGAGATGAGCGCCGACGACGTGGCGGCCAAGGTCCGTGAGCTGCGGCTGTTCCAGCCGGAATGGGAAGCCATCGGCCCGAACGGCCGCAAGGAATGGCTGCTGAAGTTGCAGGACTGGCTGATCGACAACACCGACACCATCGCCGACGTGGTGCAGTCCGAGACGGGCAAGCCGCGCGTCGACTCGCTGATCGATCCCGCGTTCGCCACCGATCTGCTCGGTTATTACGCGCGTCGCGCCGCCAAATTCCTCGCGGACGATCATCCGTCCCCGCACAGCCCGCTGGCCAGGGTCAAGAAGCTGACCACCGCGTACAAGCCGTATCCGGTCGTCGGCGTCATCACGCCGTGGAACTTCCCGCTCGCCATGCCCGCGCTCGACGTGTTCCCCGCGCTGGCCGCGGGTGCCGCGGTGATCCTGAAGCCGTCCGAGGTGACGCCGCTGTCCGCGCTCGAAATGGCAAGGGGCTGGGCCGAAATCGGCGCTCCGCCGGTGTTCGCGGTGGTCACCGGCGCGGCCGCGACCGGCGCTGCCGTCATCGAGAACGCGGACTACGTCCAGTTCACCGGCTCGACCGCGACGGGCCGCAAGATCGCCGTGGCCTGCGCCGAGCGCATGGTCCCGTACAGCCTGGAGCTCGGCGGCAAGGACCCGGCCATCGTGCTAGCCGACGCGGATGTGGATCGGGCCGCGCACGGCATCGCGTTCGGCGGCATGTTCAACTCCGGTCAGGTGTGTATCTCGGTGGAGCGGGTGTACGTCGAGGCGCCGGTCTACGACGAGTTCGTGGCCAAGCTGACCGCGAACGTCAAGGCGCTGCGCCAGGGCATCGACGGCCGCGAGTCCAAGCACGAGGTCGGCGCGCTGGCCAACGAGAACCAGACCACCATCGTGCAGCGCCATGTCGACGAGGCCGTCGCGGCCGGAGCCAAGGTGCTCACCGGCGGCAAGCGGGCCGGGTTCGGCACCGCGTTCGAACCGACGGTGCTCGTCGATGTCGACCACACCATGTCCTGCGTCACCGAGGAGACCTTCGGCCCGACCCTGCCGGTGATGAAGGTGGCCGACGAGGCGGAAGCCGTTCGGCTGGCCAACGATTCGATCTACGGACTGTCCGCGACGGTGTGGACCGGCGACAAGGAGCGCGGCGAGCGGATCGCCCGGCAGCTCAACGCGGGCGCGGTGAACATCAACGACGTCTTCGTCAACCTGTTCAGCTTCGCCCTGCCGATGGGCGGCTGGGGCCAGTCCGGCGTCGGCGCGCGCTGGGGCGGCGCCAACGGGGTCCGCAAGTACTGCCGTCAGCAGGCGATCACCACCCCGCTGCTGCCGACCCAGGAAAAGGAACTGTTCTGGTTCCCCTACAAAATGCCCAAACTGCTGTTCGCCGTCGCCGCGATGCGCGCCGCCGGGGCGCGCGGGCTGCGCCGGATCGACCTTCCCGCTGTGCTGAAACTCAAGGGAGACAACAAGTGACCGACACTTCGAAGATTCGCGGCAAGGTCGTCGTCATCACCGGCGGCGCCCGCGGCATCGGGCTGGCCACCGCGACCGCGCTGCAGGCGCTCGGCGCCAAGGTCGCGATCGGCGATATCGACGAGGCCACCGTGAAGGAGTCCGGCACCGCCCGCGGCTTCGAGCTGTACGGCAAACTCGATGTCACCGAGGCCGCCTCGTTCGAGAGTTTCCTGGACGAGGTCGAGCGCACCGTCGGCCCGATCGACGTGCTGGTCAACAACGCGGGCATCATGCCGACCGGCAAGCTGGTGGACGAGCCGGACCAGATCACCCGGCGGATCCTGGACATCAATGTCTACGGCGTAATCCTGGGCTCCAAGCTGGGTCTGGCCCGGATGCTGCCGCGCGGCAGCGGCCACGTCATCAATATCGCCTCGCTCGCCGGCGAGACGCACATCCCCGGCCTGGCCACCTACAACGCGAGCAAGCACGCGGTGCTCGGCTTCACCGACACGCTCCGCGAGGAGTACCGGGAATCCGGGGTGCGCTTCTCCTCGGTGCTGCCGACGCTGACCAACACCGAACTGGGTGCGGGCGTCACCGCGCCGAAGTTGCTGCGCCCGGCCGAGCCGGAGGAGATCGCCGACGCCATCGTCGGGTTGATCGTCGCGCCGAAGTCGAAGGTCAGGGTGACCGCGGTGGCGGGCTTCATCTCGCAGGTGGTCGGCCTGCTGCCGGACGCGGTCGGCGACGGCATCGCCAGGGCGCTCGGCGCTGGTCACGCGTTCCTCGACGACGTCGACGCCGAGAAGCGCAAGGCCTACGAGGATCGGGCACGCAGCGTCTGAGCCCGGTACGGCAGCGGCGCCGCGGTTCCGGATTCGTCCGGGCCGCGGCGCTTTTGCATGCGTAGCGAAGGTCCGAATTGCGAGTCTTGCAGCAATACAAACCAAATTGTGATGAAAGTCACTATAGAGGGGGCAAATGACCGCTGGTCGACCAGATGGGGGTGTCCAGCGGACGAACGGCAACCGTACAGACCGCCAGTTCCGGCTTGCTCCACGCGCCTCCGGCGAACATCATTGCTGGTCAAGCGCCCAGGTGCGGTTCGCCGCCGAGACGAGCGGTGGCATGCCGAACATTCGCGGAGTCGATGGTGCATCACACCATCACAAGCAATATGCTGTCCCTAACAAACCTGTCGAATGTTTTGGTACCCGTATCCGAACTTTCTGGCCTGATAAGGCTGGAAATTCAGGACTGATTCTGATAGCAAGGGGCTATGGACCCGCATTTGCGCGACCTGCGGTATTTCGTCGCCGTCGCTGAGGAACTGCACTTCACCAACGCCGCTCAGCGGCTGCACATCGCTCAACCCACCCTGTCGCGTCAGATCCGGCAGCTGGAACGCCAGCTCGACGTGGTCCTGTTCGACCGCAACCAGCGCAGCGTCGCCCTGACCGTGGCGGGCAAGGAACTGCTCGAGGGCGCCCGCAAGATCCTGGAGCTGTGGGAGGTCACCAACGTCTCGCTGCAGGAGGCGGGCGAGGTGCTGCGCGTCGGCATCCAATCCGCGCTCGGGCGTGGACTGTTGAACGACCTGGAGAGCGCCAGCGGCCACCGGCTCGCCCTGCACGCAGCCTCGTGGACCGACCCGTCCAGCGGCCTGGCCGGGCGACAAGCCGACCTGTCGCTGGTGTGGCTGCCGCTGCCCGACCCGAATCGCTACCGCTGGCAGGTGCTGCGCACCGAGCCGCGCTGGGTGCTGCTCCCGGAGAACCACCCGCTGGCCGATCGGGAAACCATCGAGTTCACCGACCTGCTCGACGAGCCGTTCATCGCGCTGCCCACCGAAGCCGGTGCGGTGCGCGACTTCTGGCTCGGCAACGACGCGCGCAACGGGCGTCAGCCGAAGATCGGCGCCGAGGCGGCGACCCCCGAGGACAAGCTGGAGGCCGTGAGCCTCGGCCTCGGCGTCTGCCTGCTCGCCGAGAACAACGTGCCGATGTACCGCTGGCCCGGCCTCACCGCACGACCGGTGGCCGGCCTCGCGCCGTGCGAGCTGGCTGTGGCGTGGCGCGCCGACGACCAGCGGCCGACCATTCTGGAGTTCGCCGGACGCGCCGTCGACGGCGGGTTCTCGGTACAGCAGCCACAACCCGCCGTCAGCGCTTGATCAGTTGATGGTGCGCCGCCAGGGGTGCAGCGACTCCAGTTGCGCGGACAGCCGCAGCAGGGTGGATTCGCTCCCCGGCGGACCGGCGAGCTGAGCGGCCACCGGCGTGCCGACGTCGGCGTGCATGCCCATCGGGATGGACGCGGCGGGCCAGCCGACCAGGTTCCAGAGCGGGGTGAAGGGCGAAAACCGGGAGCTGGCAAGCACATTGGCCAGCCAACCGCGGTGGTGCCAGGCCCGCGCCTTGGGCGGCGGACCGGCGAGCGTGGGTGTGATCACCACGTCGTAGCGTTCGAAGTATTCGAGTAGCCGGGCCTCGACCCGGTCGACCTGTGCCGGGCGGACCAGGCGTAGTCGCTGCACCAGGCGGCCGAGCGCCAGGTGCCTGCGGGTACGCGGTTGCAGCCGTTCGGGATTCGGTAGCACGGCGGCGTCGCGCGCACCGAAGGCCAACCAGCGCAAGAAGATCGAGATCAGCGCGTCGCCGTAGGGCAGCGTGGTCGGCTCCACGAGATGGCCTGCCGCCGCGGCCACCGAGGCGGCGGTGCGGGCGGCATTGGTCCACTGCCGGTCGACGCGGAAGAAGCGGTACGGCGGAGCCACGGCTAGGCCGATGCGTAGTCGGCCCGGTGGATCCACCTCGGCTAGGTCCGGCCGGGCGGCCAGCACCGATAGCGCGAGCGCCGCGTCGCCGACTGTCGTTGCGAGCACACCGTTTTCGATCATTCCGGACCAGGAGTCGACGCCGATCTCCGCGGGCACCGTGTAGCGCCCCGGCTTGATGCCGAACACGCCGCAGCAGGCCGCGGGGATGCGCAGCGAGCCGAGCCCGTCGTTGCCGTGCGCGATCGGGACCAGCCCGGCGGCGACCGCGGCGGCCGCACCGCCGGACGAGCCGCCCGCGCTGCGCGCGACATTCCATGGATTGCCGGTGATCCGGTCCGGGGTATCGGTGGTGCCCCACAGCCCGAGCTCCGGCACGGTGGTGAGCCCGACGATCACCGCGCCCGCGGCGCGCAGCCTGCGCACCACCGCATGATCATCGGCGACCGGGCGGGCATCGGTGGCCGCCGAGCCCGAACGCATCGTCTCGCCGGCCACCGCGATGTTGTGCTTGATCGCGATCGGCACACCGGCCAGCGGCAGCACGTCCAGGTCCGCGCGCTGCTCCAGCGCCGCCGCCTCGGACCGGGCCTTCTCGGTCCGAATAACGCTGAACGCATTGGTGTTCCGGTGTTCGGCGACGATCCGGGCGACGGTGGCCTCGACCACCTCCGTCGCGGTCAGCGAGCCGTCGCGCACACCGGCCGCGATGGCGGTCGCCGGACCGCGGGTGAGGTCCTGTCCGACCGCGATTTGGTCGTTCGCACCCAGCGGACTATCTTGAGCGGGCGCGCTCGCCTCGACGTCGGATCGGGTGACCGGTGACTGCACGACAGCCACCTGAGTGAGCGTCGATTGTTTCGGATCGAACTGCGCGACCGCCGGGTGTTCGGCCGGCGATTGCGCGGGTGTTTTCGTGCCGGAAGTTTCGGTGTCCGCCGAACCATCCGCCACCGCTGTGGCCTTGATCTGCATGTGCTGGTCGTCCCCCGTCGCATCGTTGTCGAATTCGGGTGATCGCTCTCAAGCCGCAAGTTATCATTCCGAATACTGCTCGGGGGATGATGGCGGCGGGTGTGGCGGAATTTCTCCGCGATATCTAACCGACCGACCAGTGCGGATTCTCCGGTATCCGCCGAGCCACTAGGTCCGAGAATGAGTGCCAACGCCGATAGAAGTTCCGATTCCACCGCGGGTTTCGCGGCGAGCGCTGGTTTCGGTAACCACCCGCTGCGCACCGAATTCAACGCCGTCGCCGCCTTCGCCGCGGCCTGGGAAGACGCCGCCGACACCGCCGCCGCCCGCCCGCCCGAGATCGCCGAGTACCTGCCGGACGCCCAGACGTTGCGCACCGAGGCGCTGCTCGAACTGATCCGTGTCGACCTGCGGCACCGCTGGCTGCGCAGGTCCGTGCAAGACACCGCACGGCCGGAACAGGCGGGCCCGCAGACCCGAAAACGGCTCGCCGAATACTGCGCCGAATTTCCCGAACTCGAGCCGGGCAGTATCCCGGCCGGGCTGGTGTACGAGGAGTTCGTCATCCGCCGCCACAGCGGCGAACGGGTGGATCCGCGCGAATGTCTGCGCGAATATCCGCACCAGGCGAGCGCACTGCGCGCCATGTTGAACGCCGATGACGACGATCAGAGCACCCGGCGGGCGGCGCTCGAGGATTCCACCCGGACCGCGCTCGCCCGGACCAGAGCCGCTTTTCTCGACAGCGAATTGAACCGAACCACCGAGTCCGTCCGTAGTTCAGAAGTGACCCGAGCAACCACCGATCTGACTGGCACGGCGACCGCCGTGCCGACCACGGTCGGCACCGGGCCGGGCCATCTCGACGCGCTCGACCGGATCGAAATCGGCCAGCGGATCGATGATTTCGATTTGCTGACCGGCCTGGGCAGCGGCGCGTTCGCCCGCGTCTTCCTGGCCAGGCAGCGCTCCCTGCAACGGCTGGTCGCGGTGAAGATCTCCGCCGACCACGGCACCGAACCGCAGACGCTGGCCCAGCTCGACCACGACTACATCGTGCGCGTCTTCGACCAGCGGCTGCTCGACGACGCCGAGGCCGGTGCCGCGCGCAGGCTGCGGCTGCTCTACATGCAGTTCCTGCCAGGCGGCACGCTGCTCGGCGTGCTGCGCTGGGTGCGCGCCACCCCGCCCGCCGAGCGCAGCGGTCAGCTGCTGCTCGACGCCGTGGACGCGGCCATGGAGGAGAAGGGCGAGATCCGGCCGACCGATTCCAGCGTGCGCGCCGAGATCGCCTCGCTCAGCTGGCCGGAGACAGTGGCGTGGCTGGGCCGCAGGCTGGCCGAGGCGCTCGACTACGCCTCGGCGCACGGCGTGCTGCACCGTGACGTGAAACCGGCCAATGTGCTGCTGACCGCCGAGGCGGTGCCGAAGCTGGCCGACTTCAACATCAGCTTCAGCCGCAATGTCGAGGGCACCAGTCCGGTGGCCTATTTCGGTGGTTCGCTGGCGTACATGTCGCCGGAGCAGTTGGAGGCGTGCCATCCCGGGTTCGGCCGCAACGCCGCGGATCTGGATACCCGGGCCGACATCTACTCCCTCGGTGTGGTGCTGTGGGAATTGCTCACCGGGGCAAAGCCGTTCGACGACAGCACTGCGGGCGCCGACGGCTACGGCGACGATACGACGCTGGAGGCCATGCTCGAGCGGCGCACCGCGGGCGTGGACGCGGCCGCGCTGGAACGGGTACCGGCCGATTGCCCCGCGGCGCTGCGCCGGGTGCTGCTGAGCTGTCTTTCGCCCGATCGGACCGAACGCTGGGCCAACGGCTGCGTGCTGGCCAGGCAATTGGAACTCTGCCTGGACGCGCGCGCCCGTGAGCTGGTGGACCCGGCGCCCAACAGTTGGCGGCTGCGGTTGCGGCCGTGGATGGTACTGGTCACGCTGCTGTCGGTCGGGCTGCCGAATGTGCTTGCCTCGCTGTACAACATCCAGCACAACCAGCACCTGATCATCAGCAGGCTGACCGAGGAGGCGCAGCACAGCTTCGTGATCATCACCGGTGTGGTGAACGCGGTGTTCTTTCCGGTGGGCATCGCGATCGTGGTGTACATGTCCCGGTCGCTGCTGACGGTGCCGCGCGGGCTACGCAAGGGGCGGCGCTATGACCCCGACACCCTCTGTCATGCCAGACGCGACGCGTTGTTGCTCGGCGATCGTGCGGTGGCCGTGGCCTTTTCGCTGTGGGTGCTGTCCGGCTTCACCTTTCCGCTCACGCTGCAGCTGGTAACCGGTGACCTGCCCGCGCGGGCGATCGTGCACTTCCTCGCGTCGCTGGTGGTGTGCGGCGCCATCGCGGTGGCCTATCCGTTCTTCCTGCTGACCTTCTACATGGTGCGCTGCATCTATCCGCTGTTCCTCCGGCACGGTGACATCAGCCCGGCGGACGCAGTCTGGCTGCGCGGGCTGGACCGGCGGTGCAACGGATACCTGGCGGTGGCCGCGTCGGTGCCGTTGCTCGCGGTGGCCGGGGTGACGTTCCTGCCACCGTCCGATATCCCGATGGTGATCTTCGCGGTGCGCGTGCTGTGCGCGGGCGGCATCATCGCCTTCGTGGTGTCCTACCTGCTGTTCCGGGCCTTGGAAGCCGACCTGCGCGCGCTGGAGCGGGTGGTTTCGCCGGCGTCGGCCGGCGGGCAGGCCGGTGCGGCCGAGCGCGCGGCGGACGAGGCTGCCGGGGAGACTCGCACGTGACGTCGTCGCGCGCCGACGCCGTCGCGCGGTTCGCCGCCGATTGGCAGCGCAGCCTGCGGGCCGAGCCCGTCACACCACCGCTGATCGCGGATTACGTGCCCGACGGCACCCAGGTGCGGCTCGCGGTGCTGACCGATCTGCTGCGCATCGATCTGCGCGAACGCTGGGGTCGCGACGCCGACCTCGGCAAGCGGATCGCCGAGTACCGCAAGGAGTTTCCGGAGGTCGAGCACAGCCCCGAGCTGGCCGACCTGGTCTGTGAGGAGTTCCTGGCCCGGCGCAGGCACGCGCCGCTGGCCGTCGAGCAATTCCTCACCGAGTACCCGGAGTTCGCCGACGCCGTACGAGAACGCCTGGCCGACTTCGACATCGATGCCTTCGGCACCGCGGAAACCACCGAAGCCGTTGCCGCGCTGGCCGAGCTCGACCCCGGTCAGCGCATCGACGACTTCGACCTGATCACCGACCTCGGCAGCGGTCTGCTCGGACGCGTCTTCCTGGCCAGGCAGCGATCCATGCAACGCCTTGTCGCGGTGCGCCTTTCGGCGGGCCGCGCGGCCGCGCCGCACACCATGGCGCAGCTCGACCATGCGCACATCGTCAGAGTCTTCGATCAGCGGGTGTTGAGCACGGACACCACCCGGCTCGGCGCCGCGGCACCCCGGCTCGTCTACATGCAGTACCTGCCCGGCGGCACCGCGGTCGGCGTGCTCGATCAGCGGCACACCGGCCCCGAGTCCGATGGCGGCGCGGTGCTGCTGCGCGCGATCGATACGGCGATGGCGGCGAAAGGTGAGATCCGGCCGTCGGATTCGAGTGTGCGGGCCGAGATCGCGGCGTTGAGCTGGCCGGAGACGGTGGCCTGGGTAGGGCGGCGGCTGGCCGACGCGCTCGATTACGCGGAGCACCACGGCGTACTGCATCACGACATCAAACCGGCGAACGTCCTGTTCACCGCCGAGGGTATTCCGAAGTTGGCCGATTTCGCGTTGCGCGAGTCGGGTCCACGTCCGGTGGTTGCCGATCCAGCTGCGCAAGCGGATGATTCGCTGCCCTACCAGTCGCCGGAGCAGCTGGCCCGGCTGCTCGACCCGGCCGCACCCGCACCCGGTACCCGCAGTGATCTCTACGCGCTGGGTGTGTTGCTGTGGGAAATGCTTTCGGGCGCAAACCCGTTCGATGATGCCCCGCGGACCGGCGAATCGTCCGCCGAGACCTACGCGCGCATGCTCGACGTACGCCGCGCCGGGATCACCGAGGCGGCGCTGTCCCGGCTGCCCGCGGACACCCCGGCGGCGCTGCGCCGCGTACTGCTGGACTGCCTGCACGCCGACCCGGAACAGCGCTGGCGCAACGGCTTCGAGCTGGCCGGCCAGCTCGACCTGTGCCTCGACGCCCGCGCGCGCAACCTGACCGATCCCCCGCCGGCCAGCTTGGCCTACCGCGGCCGCGGCTGGCTGATCCCGTTCGCGGCCGTCTGCATCGGCGTGCCGAACGCGCTCGCCAGCTGGTACAACATCCAGCTGAACCAGTCGCTGATCGTCGACCGGATGTCGGCGGCCGACCAGGACCGGTTCGCCACGGTCGGCTTGCTCAACAACCTCATCGCCTTCCCGGTCGCGGCCCTGCTCTTGATCTTCCTGACCCGCAGGCCGCTGACCATCGGCTTCCGGTTGGCCCGCGGCCGTGCGTATTCCGCGCGCACGCTGGCCAAGGCCCGCCGCGACACCCTGCTGATGGCCGACTGGGCGGTGCTGGTGCCGTTCGGCTTCTGGCTCGTCGCCGGCGTGATCTGGCCGCTCGGCCTGGCCCTGTCCGGCGTCGAGCTGCCACCGAAGACCTTCCTGCATTTCTTTGCCGCACAGGTGGTTTGCGCCGCCATCGCGCTGGCGTATCCGTTCTTCCCGATCGCGGTCTACGCGGTCCGATCGGTATATCCACAGCTGCTGGTGCGCGGCGGCATCGGGCCCGGCGACGAACGCCAGCTGCGAAAGTTGGCACGGCGCGGCAACTTCTACCTCGGCGTCGCCGCCTCGGTGCCGCTGCTCGGGGTGGCGGGCGCGACCTTCGTCGACGCCGAAGATCTGGAGTTGGTGATCGTTCCGGTCCGCATGCTCAGCGTGGGTGGCATTCTGGCTTTCGTGGTTACCTACCGGTTGTTCCGCTGGCTAGAGGCCGACCTGCTCGCGCTGGCGCGGGCCATCCCGCAGCGGAAGCGATGACCTCGCCGCGGCCGCTGGGGCGGCTGGTCAGCCTGTCGCATGTGCACGATCCGGCCACCACGCCGCTGTATCCGGACGATCCGGAGTTTCGCACCGACATCGTGGCGACGGTCGCCAACGACGGCTACTACCTGCGCTACATCCAGCAGGGCGAGCACACCGGAACCCATTGGGGCGCACCGATTCACTTCCACTCCGACGGACTCGGCGCCGACGAGCTGGAGCTGGACGATCTGCTGCTGCCCGCGGTGAAGGTCGATGTCCGGGAGCGGTGCGCCCGCGACCGGGACTACGCGATCACCGTCGCGGATCTGAAGCAGTGGGAGGGGCGGCACGGGCGCATTCCGAACGGCGCGGCGGTGATCGCCTGGACGGGCTGGGATGCCAAGTGGGGCACCGCGGAATTCCTCGGCACGGCCGAATCCGCGCATCATCAGCCGGGTTTCGCAGTCGAGTCCATCGAATGGCTGCTGCGCACCGGCCGGCTCGGCCATCGTGGCGCGCTCGGCATCGACACCTTCGGTCCCGACCTGGGCACCGACGACAGCTACGCGGTCTCCAAGCTGCTCTACGGCGACCACCGCATCAGCCTGGAATGCCTGGCCAACCTGGCGGCCATCCCGGCGACGGGGGCCTGGATCCTGGTCGGCGGGCCGCTCTATCGTCGCGGCTCCGGCTCGCCCGCAACGATTTTCGGCATCCTGCCGGACCGCTGACGGAGCTAGGAATAGACCTTCGGGTCGAGGGTGCCGATGTAGGGCAGGTCGCGGTAGCGCTCCGCGTAGTCGAGGCCGTAGCCGACGACGAACTCGTTCGGGATGTCGAAACCGACGTGGGCGACGTCGACGTGGGTGCGTAACGCGTCCGGCTTGCGTAACAGCGTGACCACCTCGAGCGAGGCCGGATTGCGGGTGGATAGGTTGCGCTTGAGCCAGGACAGCGTCAGGCCCGAGTCGATGATGTCCTCGACGATCAGCACATTGCGGCCCGCGATGTCCTTGTCCAGGTCCTTCATGATGCGCACCACGCCGGAGGAGGACGTGGACGACCCGTACGACGAGACGGCCATGAACTCCATCTGGGTCGGGATCGGCAACGCCTTGGCGAGGTCGGTCATGAAGAAGATCGCGCCCTTGAGCACGCCCACCAGCAGCAGGTCACCCTCGGGGGCGTCCGCGGGATAGCGCTTGGCGATCAGCTCGGCCAGCTCTTTCGTCTTGCCTGCGATCTCTTCCTGGGTGATCAGAACAGACGCGATGTCGTCCCCGTACACGTCAGCTGTTCCCTTCTGGTTTTCGCTCCCGGACGGCCGACCCATTATGTGTCATCAGCCGCTGCGCAGACGCAGTAAACATTGGCGGCGTTCCCTGGCCCTGCGTGGTCACGCTTCGCTACCGCCTCCGGGCCTGACGCTCACGCCGCAGTGTCAGCCTGCCATGTTCGCGCGCCCCGACCAACCTGCTACCTGCCGAGCCGCCGCCGACGGCGACGCCGCCCTGCCCGCGCCAATCGGTGATCAGCTCGTCCACCGCGTGTAAATGCTTGCCGGTCAGCGCTTTCGCCCCGCCCGCGAGCAGCCAGGCCCGGATCGCCCGGCGGCGCAGCGCGGCGGGGGCAGTGGCGAGCGTCTCGATCGACAGCGTCGCGCCATCACCGGCGGTGTGCAGCAGCTCACCGGCAAGCGCGTCGAGCACGGCGCCGTCGGCGCGCAACTGTTCGGCGGTGCGCGCGAGCGCGGCGGCGACGCCACCGCCGAGCACGTCCTCCAGTAACGGCAGCACCTCGGTGCGCAGGCGCACCCTGGTGAACTCGGACGACGTGTTGTGCGGATCCTCGTGCGGGGTGAGCGCCGCGTCCGCGCACAGCTGCCGGGTCACGGTGCGCCGCACCCCGAGCAGCGGCCTGCCCCACGGCTCGGCCCAGGCGGCCATGCCTTGGATCGAGCGACCGCCGGACCCGCGGGCCAATCCGAGCAGCACGGTTTCGGCCTGATCATCGAGGGTGTGGCCGAGCAGTACGGGCAGCCCGTTGCGCGCTTCCTCCAAGGCCGCGTATCGAGCTCGCCGCGCCGCGGCTTCCATACCGCCGTCGCCTGCGACGTCGACCGCGAGCACTCGTGCTGATCGGCAGCCGAGCGCGAGCGCCGTTGCCGCGGCATCGGCCGCGACCACGTCGGAGCCCGGCTGCAATTGGTGGTCGACCACGAGCGCGTCGACTGCATCCGCCTCGACAACTGCAGCCGCCGTGAGCGCTAATGAGTCCGCCCCGCCCGAGAGCGCTACGGCGACACTGTCCGACGGGTACTCCCCCAGCCAACCTCGGACGGCCCGCCGAATCTCCAGCACCGCCGCCGTCTCGGGCAGCCGGGCCCGTGCACCAGGTACCGGGCGCTCAACCCCCGCGGGTTGTCCGGGCGCACGACTCATAACCGGAGCGTACCGACCCACCGCACGTCCAGCGGGGGTCAACCGGCCGCATCCGCACAGCCTCGGTGTCGGACGGCCCGCCTCTGTTCAGCGGCCGCACCACGTGCCGCTCCAGCGACCAGCTCGGCGTCAGCCGAGGACGCGGCTGACCCAGCGTTCCGGGTGCTCGATTTCGTCTGTGCGCGGCAGGGTTTCACCATCGGTCCAGATGGTGTTGAAGCGTTCCATGCCGACCCGGCCGACCACGTCGTCCACGAACGCCTTGCCGCGCACGTACTGCGCGACCTTGGCGTCCACGCCGAGCAGCGCGCGCATGATGCGCTGCAGCGGGTTGGTCGGGCGCTTGCGGCGCTGGTCGAAGGCGGAGCGGATCTGTTCGACCGAGGGCACGACGGCCGGGCCGACGGCGTCCATCACGTGATCGGCGTGGCCTTCCAGCAGAGTGCCGAGCATGAGCAGCCGGTCGAGCGCCTCGCGCTGCGGCGGCGCCTGGGTGGCACGCAGCAGGCCGACGATGCCGCGGGCGGCGGGATCGTCGGGGGTGCCGCCGCGGCGGCGGTCGCGTAGCTCCTCGGCCAGTCGCGACAGCATCTGGTTGAGCGGTTCGTCGCCGACCTCGCCGAGCACCTCGACATTGGCGCGCATGTAGTCGGCCAGCCAGGGCGCGGAGGAGAACTGCACCCGGTGGGTCACCTCGTGCAGGCAGACCCAGAGCCGGAAGTCGCTGGGCGAGACGCCGAGTGCGCGCTCGACCGCCATGATGTTCGGCGCGACCAGCAGCAGCGTGCCGTCCGGCCCGGTGAACGGGTCGTACTGGCCGAGGATCGCGGTGGACAGGAAGGCAAGCATCGCGCCGGCCTGCACACCCGCCGGTTTGCCTTGCAGCAGCCCGCGCTCGCCGGTCTCGGTGCCTGCGCCGGTGAGCTGGGACATCGAGTCGGCGGCCGCGCTGATCCAGCCGGGCCGGTCGACGATCCGGGCGGCGGGCACCGGCTGGTCGTCGAGCAGCCCGCTCACTTCCCGGACCGGACCTTCGGCGCGCACCGAGGCGGTGGCCAGTTCGGCGACGACCTGCTCGGCCGAGTAGCGCGAGGTGCGCGGGCCGGACGGCACCAGCGCGGCGCCGGTCTTGGCGGCCAGCTTCCAGTCGACGGCACCGGAGAACCCCGACCGGCCCTTCGACCGGTCGACCGCGCCCTCGGCGGCAGGCAGCACGGAACTGCCCGTGCCTGCTTCAGCTGGGTCGGTATTTTCTCCGTGCATTGTCAACCACCCGTCACGAACATCCACAGTTGCGTAGCGTGCCTGCGATCGCGTCCAAGGCGGGCCTGCTCACCTCCGGCGGTCGATCGTTCGACATCAACGCGAAGGTCAGCACCCGCCCGTCGGCGTCCAGCACATACCCGACCAACGCGCTGGACACCGACAGAGTTCCGGTCTTGGCCCGCACCCAGCCCGCGGCGTTGCGGTCGCGCACGACGTAGCGGGTGCTCAGCGAGCCGGTCGCGCCCGCGATCGGCAGGGCGTCCAGCAGCGGCGCCAAAGTGGTGGCGAGCTGGTCGTTTTCGGGCCTGGCCATGGTGTTCGACGGCTGGATCGCGGTGGCCGCGGTCGGCTTGGCCGCGGTGGCCACGATCCGGTCGAGCAGTCGCGCCGGAATCCGGTCGTCGACCGACAAGCCGCTGTTGTCGTGCATGATCACCCCGGATATGTCGAACCCAGCCTTGCTGAGCGCGGCGTTCACCGCATTGACCGCGCCGGTGAACGACGCCTCGCCGCCGGTGGCGACCGAGATCTCCCGCCCGACCGTCTCGGCGAGCACGTTGTCGGAGTAGACCATCAGGTCGCGCAGCCGGTCGCGCAGCGGCGCCGAGCGCACGCTCGCCACCTCGCCCGCACCCGGCGCCGCGGTGCCGAGCCGCACCTTGGCCGGGTCCAAGCCCAGATCGGTGGCCAGTCGGCGCCCGGCATCCAAGCCCGGTGTCGCGGTGCGCGGCGAGTATTCGACGAGCGGGCGGAGCCTGCCGCCGTCGATCATCACCGGGTCGATCGGCGCGATCGAGCCGTCGCCGATGTCGATCGGGTCCCAGCCCTGGGCCATGGACGGCCCGGTGTAGGCGGAGGTGTCCACCAGGATCGTGTCGACGGCGCGGCCGGAGCTCTTGATCTGGCTCACCAGATCGGACAGGCGCGGCCCGTTCGGGTAGTAGCCCTTGCCCTCCGGCTCCGCGGTCAACGTCGGATCACCGCCGCCGACGAGCACCAGCTCGTTGGGTGCGGTCCCGGCCACCACCTTGGTGGTCACCCGATGGTCCGCGGGCAGCGTGAGCAGCGCGGCGGCGGTGAGCAGGATCTTCGCGGTGGACGACGGGATCATCGACCGGTTCGGGTCGCCGCTCCACAGCACCGTCGCGCTGTCGGCGTCGGTGACCTGACCGGAGAAGGCGCCCAGATCCGGATTGCCGATGACCGGCGCGAGCGCGGCGGCCACCCCGGCCGGGCTCGGCGCGGGCGCGTTCGACGGCGCGGGGGCGACCTGTGGAAAGGGGCGGACCGGCGCGGGCGGTGCGGCCGTGGTCAGTCCGCCGTGCCGGAATTCGTCGGTCCACGGCTTGACGGTGAGCAGCACCCCGCCGCCCGCCGCGAGCACCACGGCCAGCGTGAGACCGAACCCGATCCAGAGATTGCGGCGCCGCCGGGCGGCCAAGCCACCGATGTTCTTACCAACCACAGCCCGCAGCTCTCCTCGACTGATTTCCGCAGCAGCCGCCTGCCGCACCCATGTCCCCGCCGACCACACTATCCTCGTTGCGCAACCGTTCCCCCGAACAACCTGGCGAGTCGGCAGTCGTTACTGCTCATGCTCATAGATGCACCGAAGGAGATGGCGTGGAGTTCGACGTCACCATCGAGATCCCCAAGGGCTCTCGGAACAAGTACGAGGTCGATCACGAGACCGGACGGGTCCGGCTCGACCGGCACCTCTACACCTCCATGGTCTACCCCGCCGACTACGGCTACATCGAGAACACCCTGGGCGAGGACGGTGACCCGCTGGACGCGCTGGTCCTGCTGCCCGAGTCGGTGTTCCCCGGCTGCCTCATCGAGGTGCGCCCGGTGGCGATGTACAAGATGGTCGACGAGGCAGGCGGCGACGACAAGGTGCTGTGCGTGCCGGCCGGCGATCCGCGCTGGGACCACATCCAGGACCTGAAGGATGTGCCGGAGTTCGAGCTGGCCGCGATCAAGCACTTCTTCGAGCGCTACAAGGATCTCGAGCCGGGCAAGTACGTCAAGGGCTCGGAGTGGGTCGGCCGCGCCGAGGCCGAGACCGAGGTTGCCGCCTCGATCCAGCGGCTGAAGGACAACGGCGGCCACTGACGCCGTCACGACAAGCGGGAAGTCCGTTCGGGCTTCCCGCTTTTCGTGTTCAGGCGCTACCCGGCGGCCCGATCGCGCCGCTGTTTGCGTTCGGCGATCACCTCGTCCAGGTGCTCGCGGAGCAACTGCAGGATCGGCGCCTCCACTTCGCTGTCGAGCCGTTCGTGGGTGAAGTGCGCGTCCTCCATCGGCGCGAAAGCCTCTGCCGCCGAACGATATGCGCAGTAGGCCTGATGGGTCCGGCCGAGCGCCTGCAGGATGAGCCCGTGCATCACCAGCACCCTGGCCCTGGTCAGTGGTCCGATGGCGCGGTTGAGCATCCGGATCGCCGCGTCCGCGATCGGCTCGGCCTGGGTCAGCTGACCGGCCATCATGTGCACGTGTGCGAGCCGCGCCAGCGCCCAGCCTTCGCGCAGTTCCACCCCGCTGAGCCGGGCCAGCTGGACCGCCTCGCGGCACAGCTCGATCGCGTGCGGGTGATCGCCCTGGAAGCCGCGACTCACGCCGAGTTCGTGCGTCGCCATCGCCTCCAGCGCGGCATTGCCGATCTTGCCGGCGAGCGTCTTCGCCTCCGTCGCCCTGGCCTCGGCGGCGACGAATTGCCCACCGTCGGACAGGGTTTTGGCGATGTGCACCAGGCTGGCGCACTCGACCGCCGGATCCTCGACCCGGCGGGCCAGCCGGATCGCGCGTTCGGCGTGCGCGAGCGAGGCCGCCGTCTCGGTGCCCATCCTGGTCGACGAGGCGAGCAGCTGCCCGGCGAACGCGATCAACCGAACGTCGCTGGCCGAGGCCGGGTTCAGCGAGAGCGCGATGCGCTGGTGGTCCCGGCCCTGGCGCAGCGTGCCGAGCGAGTAGCTGTAGTTCGCACCGAGGGTCACCCTGATCCGGCATTCGACGCGGCGGTCACCCGCCCGCAACGCCGCGGCGAGCAGTTTGTCGAGCGCCCGGGACAGCTCTTGGCAGTGCGGGCCGCCATCGATCAATTCCGCGGTAGCCCAGGCGATGTCGGCCGCAGGCACCAGCGCGGGACCACCCACCCGCGCGGTTTGCTCGTACAGCGAGATCAGGTTGGGTCGCTCGACATCGAGCCAGTACTGCGCGGCGATGCTGTCCGTGAACGAAAGTCCTTCGGCCACGGTGTCGCCCAGGTGTTCCGGCAGGCGCGAGCCCGGATTGCATACCACCATCAGGTTTTTCATGGTGGCCAGATAGAAGTCCAGCAGCCGGGCCAGCGCACCGGAGGTCGGTTCGTCGGCCTCGGGACCGTGCAGTTCACGCGCGAACAGGCGCGGCAGATCGTGGTAGGTGTAGCGCCCGGACGAACTGGTCTCCATCAGGTTCAGGTCGACGAGCGATTCACACAGCTCCTCGACCAGCATCCGGTCCGCGCCGAGGATGGCGGCCGCGCCGTCGAGCGAGATCTCCGCGACCTCCGGCGCGGCCAACATGCGAAAGGCCCTGGCCTGCGCGCAATCGAGCTGGTCGTAGCTGAGCCGGAACGCCGCCTCGACCGCGAGGTCGCCGCTGCGCAGCGTGCCGAGCCGCTGCTGCTCGTCGGCCAGCCGCTCGGCCAGGCTGCCGATGGTCCAGCTGGGCCGGGCCGCCAGCCGCGCGCCGACGATCCGGACGGCCAGCGGTAATCCGCCGCAAGCCTCGAGCACGCTCTGCACCGCGGCGGGCTCGGCGGCCACCCGCCGCAACCCGGCGATCCCGGCGAGCAAGGTGCGCGCCTCGACCGGGGCGAGCACATCGAGCCGCACACCGAGAACACCTACTACGCAAGGCAATTCGGGCATCGACGAACGACTGGTGATCAGCACCGCCGAGCCGGGCGTGCCGGGAATCAACGGGGCCACCTGGTCCACGTCGCGCGCGTTGTCCAGCACGACGAGCACCCGCTTGCCGTCGAGGAGACTGCGGAACTGGGCCGACCGCTCGGCGAGCGTCGGCGCGATCTCGCCCTCCGCGACGCCGAGGGCACGCAGGAAATCGCCGAGGGTGTCCGCCGCCGGGGTGCCTGCCTGGCCACGACCGCGGGCCTGCGCGAAACCGTGCAGGTCGACGTGCAGCTGCCCGTCCGGGAACCGGTCCCGGACGCGATGGCCGACATGCACCGCCAGCGCGCTCTTGCCGATACCGCCCATGCCGTTGATCACACACACCGGCACCGCGAAACCGTCTGCGCGGGTCAGCCATTCGCTGATCCGCCGGACCGTCTCGGTGCGGCCGGTGAAGTCGACGACGTCGGCGGGCAGCTGTGCGACCCGCGCCACCGTACGACGCGGCGGCCGTACGATCATCGCCGCGTTGCCGGTATCGCGTTGTGGCGCACGCAGATCCCCGCGCAGGATGCGCTGGTGCAGCTCGGCGAGCGGCTGGCCGGGTTCGATGCCGAGTCGTTCGATGAGCACCTTGCGGGTGTCGGCGTACACCGCGAGCGCCTCGGCCTGCCTGCCCGCGTGATACAGCGCGGTCATCAGCAGGCCGCGCAGTTGCTCGCGCATCGGGTGCTCGGCCGACAGCGGCGTCAGCTCCGCGATCACCTCCGGATAGCGGCCCAGGCGCAGGTCCAGCTCGATGCGCTGCTCCAGCAGCGCGACCCGGCGTTCGATCAGCTGGGTGCGCTGCCGATCGGCATAGGGGCCGGGCAGCCCGGCCAGCGGCGTGCCCGACCAGAGCCGCAGCGCGGTGTCGAGCCGCTCGCGCACCAACTCGACCGTGTGCTGCGGGTCCGTGCCGATTCGCTCCGGTTGCACCTCGGCCAGCAGATCGTCGACCAGCTCCACATCCACCGCGCCCGGGGCCAGCCGCAGCGCGTAGCCGCCGCCGAACCCGACGAGCACCGTGGCAGGCGCACCGGATGGACGCTCCGGCTCCAGGGCCCGGCGCAGATGCAGGATGTGATTGCGGAGCGCACCGATCGCGCTCGGCGTCGGATGCTCGCCCCAGACGCCGTCGATGAGTTCCGGCACCGTGGCCGAACGTCCGCTGCGCAGCAACAGGGCTGCCAGCAAGGCTCGGCGCTGTTTGGAGCCGAGATCGACCTCCAGCTCGTCGCGCCACGCACGAACCTCGCCGAGCACAGCGAACTTCAGCATTCGGTCCCCTCTCTCACATCGGACCTCCAGCTATGAACGTAGACAATCGTCCGACGTCTTCGTTGACCAAGCTCGGCGAAGTCACCGATGAGCCACTGTTGCACCGGCGTCATCGTTACCGGGGGTGGTGCTAGCACCACCACGGCACGCCAGCAGACAGTACCCAGCATTCGGGTGTTCGCGGCATGGGCGCGAGAGCTCCCGCTTCCTAGGCTCGAATCGTCGGGGACGCACCTATGCCTTCCGGCTCGAACAGGAGGAAGACACTGCTCATGAACCCATTTCGGCGCAACTCCGGTAAAGCGGCCCTCTCGGTCGTAGTGGCGGGCGCGGTGCTCGCCGCGGCCGCGTGCGGTGGTGAGACGTCGGTGGGCGCACCGGACGAGGCGGCGAAGACCACGCCGCCCACCGTGGCCGCCGCGATGGACAAGGTGGTGCGCCAAGGATTTCCCGGTGTGCAGGTGGTGATCGACGGACCGGCCGGACATCGGACGTTCACCGCGGGGGTCGGCGACCTGACCACCCGCGCACCGTTCCCGGACGACGCGCGCGTCCGGATCGGCAGCAATACCAAGACCTACGTGGCGACGGTGATCATGCAGCTGGTCGCCGAGGGCAAGGTCGACCTGGACGCGTCGATCGAGCGCTACCTGCCCGGCCTGGTGCAGGGCAACGGCAACGACGGCAACCGGATCACGGTGCGCCAGGTGTTGCAGCACACCAGCGGCGTGCCGGACTACCTCGGCCGTGGTGCGGGCGACGGCATCACGACCCAGAATTCCGAACAGATCGACCCGGACGAGGAAACGCTGCGCTGGCAGCACTTCGAGATGACCGACCTGGTCCGCCGGGCGATGACGGCACCGCCCCAGTTCGAGCCGGGCGCGAAGTCCGTCTACACGAACACCAACTACCTGCTGGCCGGTCTGCTGATCGAGCGGGTGACCGGCAATCCGGCCGCCGACGAGATCGGGCGCCGGATCCTCGAGCCGCTCGGCCTGCGCGACACCTATGTGCCCGCCGCCCGCGAAACCGGTATCCGTGGCCCGCACGCCCGCGGCTACCACGGGATCGACGGTAAGCCAGTCGATTTCACCGACTTCGACCCGTCCTGGGGTGCCACCGCGGGCGACATGATCGCCACCCCGACCGACATGAACCGGTTCTTCACCGCGCTGCTTGCCGGAAAACTGTTGCCGCCTGCGCAATTGGCCGAGATGAAGCGCACCGTCCCGTTCGACCGCATGCCGGGTGCGGATTACGGCCTCGCCCTGATCCATCGGACCGCGCCGTGCGGCAAAGAGGTATGGGGCCACGGCGGCAGCATTCCCGGCTTCGAGACGCGCAACGGCGTGACCGCCGAAGGCACCGCGGTGACCGTCACGGTCAACCAGCTGCCGACCACCGACGAAGAGGCCGATGCGGTCACCGGCGTGCTGGACGCCGCCCTGTGCGCCTCGTAATCACCCTGCCCACCAGTAACCACGGCCCTCATATTGCTTGCGGCCGAACAACTTCCGAGGAGCAACAGTGAAACGCACGAAAGGCCTGACGGTCGCCTTGACCGGCCTGGTGGCCTGTGCCGGACTGATCGGCTGTGCCGGTCCCACGGCCGAGGCGAAGCCGCAAACCCCGGTGCCGGACCGGTTCACCAGTCAGCAGCTGGACTGGAAAGCCTGCGGGGTGCCGAAACTGGACGACGCCGGGGCGCAGTGCGCCGACGTCACCGTGCCGGTGAATTACGCTGACCCACAAGGGCCCACGCTCACCGTGGCGATTTCCCGGATCGCAGGCACCGATCCCGCACCGCAGCGCGGCGTCATGCTCTCCAACTCCGGCGGTCCCGGCGGCGAAGGCCTGGACTTCATGGTCGATGTCGGCAAGGCGATGACGCCCGAGGTGCGCGCCCGCTACGACCTGATCGGCATGGACCCACGTGGCGTCGGGCGCTCGTCCGCCGTCGACTGCAAGTGGCCGGTCGGCTTCGGCCTCCAGTCGGCGGGGCTCGACGCGGCAGGGTTCGCGGAGTCTGTTGCGGCACAAGGTGATCTGGCCGCCCGATGTGTCACCACCGAAGGGGCCCGACTGCCCTACATCACCACCCGCAACACCGCGCGGGACATGGACGTTATCCGCGGCATTCTCGGCGCGGAGAAGATCAGCTACTACGGCACCTCGTACGGCACCTACCTCGGTGCGGTGTACATGCAGATGTTCCCCGAACGCAGCGACCGGATGGTGCTGGACAGCGCGGCCGACCCGGACGCCTACGGGCCGGTCGGCATGATGCAGGCCATGGGCCCGGCTAATGAGGCCGCGCTCGATCTGTGGGCGGATTGGGTCGCGGCGCGCGACAGCGAATACCACTTCGGCACCAGCCGGGTCCAGGTCCGTGGTGCGATCCAGGACCTGATCAAACAGTCTGCGGACAAGCCGATCCGGTTGGGCGAGTACGAGATCGACGAGCATTGGCTGCCGGTGGTGCTGTTCGTCGGGTTGGACAGCCCGGATCAGTACGGGATGCTCGCCGGCCAGATGCGTACGATCGCCGACGCGGCGGCGGGCAAGCCCGCCCAGCCCGACGAAACGTTGAACGCCACACTGGGATTCGCGTTGAAGGCCCGTCCGAAGGACAATTCGTCACAGATGGCCATCATGTGCGGTGACGTTGCGACGCCGCGGGATCCGGGATTCTATTGGCGCAACATCGAGGCCGCCCGCGCCACCCAACCGGTGTTCGCCGGGTTCACCAACAACATCACCCCGTGCGCGTTCTGGGCCCCGCCCGCCGAGCCGGCCACGGTGGTGCGCAATGCGGTGCCCGCCATGATCGTGCAGTCCACCGGCGACACCAGGACCGCGTACGACGGAGCGGTCGCCATGCACAACGACCTGAGCGCGTCGCGCATGGTCACCCTGCAGGATGTGCCGATCCACTGGATCTTCGGGCGCTACCAGAACTCCTGCGTGTACTCGGCGGTGAACACCTACTTCCGCGACGGCACGCTGCCCGCCGAGGATATGACCTGCCGGGTCGACTGACCGGAGCCGTGCAGCCCTGAGCCCCAACGGGTTCGGGGCTTCACGCGTTCAAGTAGGCCAGTACGGCAAGTACACGCCGATGGCCGACATCCTCGGTGGAGAGGCCGAGCTTCGCGAAAATGCTCCGAATGTGTTTGTGCACAGCGCCTTCGCTGACCACCAGCCGCTCGGCGATGGTTGCGTTGTTGTGCCCCTCGGCCATCAGCGCCAGCACCTCGCGCTCGCGGGCGGTCAGCGCGGCCATCGGGTCGTCGGCCTTGCGCCGCACCAGCAGTTGCGAGATCACCTCGGGGTCCATCGCGGTGCCACCCGCGGCGACCCGGCGCAGCGAATCGAGGAAGCGGTCCACCTTGCCGACCCGCTCCTTGAGCAGATAGCCGACACCGCCCATGCCGTCACCGAGCAGCTCCGCGGCGTAGCTGTCCTCCACCCAGGACGACAGCACCAGCACCGGCAGGCCGGGGTACAGCTTGCGCGCGCTGACGGCCGCGCGTAAACCGTCATCGGTGAACGTCGGCGGCAGGCGCACATCGACGACTACCGCGTCCGGTCGATCCGCGGCCACCGCCGCGAGGAAGTCGTCCGCGTTGTCCACGGCGGCCACCACCTCGATGCCCGCCGTGCTCAGCAACAGCACCAAACCCTCCCGCAGCAGGGCATTGTCCTCGGCGATCATGACCCGCACGGCAACTCCACCCGCAATACAGTAGGGCCACCGGGTGGACTGGTCAGCGTCATCCGGCCGTCGAGCGCCTCGGCCCGGCGCCGGATACCGGCCAGCCCGCCGCCGTAGGTCTCCACGGCGCCGCCTACCCCGTCGTCGCGGACCTCGATCGTCAACAATTCCGGCGCACCGCCGAGCACCAGGGAGATGCCCGCGGCGCCGGAGTGCTTGGTGGCGTTGGTGAGTGCCTCGGTGATCACGAAGTACGCCGCCGCCTCCACTGCGGCGGGACGCCTGCCCACCTCGCGGAGATCGAGCACACAGGGGATCGGGTTGCGGGCGGCCACCGCCGAGATGGCGCTCGCCAGGCCACGATCGGTGAGCACCGGCGGATACACGTTGCGCACCACGTCTCGCAGTTCGGCGAGCGCGGCCGTCGCGGTGTCCTGCGCCTTGCGCACGAGACCCTGCGCCGTTTCCGGATCCTGTTCGCGCAGTTGGTCGGCCAGCCCGAGCTGCATGATCACCGCCGCGAGCCGGGCCTGCGCGCCGTCGTGCAGGTCGCGCTCGATCCGGCGCAGCTCGGCGCCGTGCGCGTCCAGCGCGGCGGCCCGGGTCGCGGTGAGCGCCGCGACGCGGTCGGCCAGCATGGCGCCCTCGGTCGGTTTCAGCAGGGCATGGGTGGCCATCGCCTGCCAGCGCGCGGCCACCGGAAGTTGCAGGGTCACCAGGGCGACCGGGAATCCGAGGAAGAAGCTGAGGATCGCCTTCGGCCACGAGTCGACCACGAAACCGAAACTGGCGAACTCCTGCCCCGGCGGCAACAGCTGCCAGAACTCCGGGATCGCCAGCTGAGCGAGAGTGCTCAGCGGCAGCGCGATGGCGAAGACCGCGAGATAGATACCGGTCAGCGCGTGCGCGACCAGCCAGCCGAAGTCCCGCCGGTTCGCCGGATCGGTGAACACCGTCGCGACCCGCTGCCGCAGCCCGCCGGTGAACGGCTGATAGGCCTCCGCCGCCTGTGCCCCGAGATACCGTGCCGCCCTGCGCCGATCGAACGACACCAACGGCCGGACCAACCGGATCGCCTCGGGCAGCGCCGGTATCCCTACGCCGATCAGGCAGAACGCACCGACGATCAGCAAGCCGACGACCGCGAACAACGCGAGCAGCGAGGTGACACCGCCGACCGCCAAGTACCAGACCGCACCCGGCAGCCGCCGTGCTTTGTCCAGCGCGGAGCGCAGTGCGTTGATCACGCTCGTCATGCTGTCAGAACAGGACGTGACCGCGCCCGGCCGGTGCCGACCGTGCCCGAGGCCCGTTTCGCCCCGGGCACGGCTTCGGTCACGCCGATCCGGACCTGCCAGTGCCACGATCGCCTGGGTCACTGCCGTCGCGGGGGCTCACCGCGGCCCCACCGCCGAGCACCAGCCCGGCCTGATCGACCACGCGCGACTCGGTCTCGAATGCCGCGTTCGACTCCTCGGCCTCCTCGGCCTCGGCCCGCGCCGCCTGCAGCCCGCCGACCATACGCAGCGGCACCTCCCGCCAGAACAGCACGAGGATCAGCGCCAGCAACGCGACCCCGGTGGCCGACAGGAACACCATCGACATGGAGTCCGCGAAGCCGACCTTGAACGGCCGGGCCAGCTCCGGGCTCAGCTGCTGAATGATCGAGCTGTCCTTCAGCACCTCGCCCGCGGCCGAAGTATCTTGCGCCAGCAAGCCTTTCGCCAATGCGGCGTCGACCGGGTTGCTGCTGCGCGCACCCTCCACCACCGCTTGCTGGAACTGCGGATCCGCAGCGGCACTGCGCATCTCGTCGGAGATGTTCGGCGTCAGCTGTGCGAACAGGATGGACAGGAACACCGCGACACCGAGCGTGCCGCCGATCTGCCGGAAGAAGGTCGCGGCCGCGGTGGACACGCCCATGTCCTTGGGCGGCAACGCGTTCTGCAGCGCCAAGGTGAGCGGCTGCATCAGGTTGCCGAGCCCGAATCCGGTGCACGCCATGAAGATCATCGCCAGCCACAGCGGGCTGTCGGCGGTCAGGAAGTGCAGCAGGAACAGGCCGAGCGTCAGCATGGTCGCGCCGATGATGGTGAAGGTGCGGTAGCGGCCGGTCCGCGAGATCAGCTGACCCGACACCACCGAACCGGTCATCAGGCCGAGCACCATCGGCAGCATCTGCAGGCCCGCCAGCGTCGGGCTCGCCCCGCGCACCACCTGCAGGTACTGCGGCAGCAGCGAGATACCGCCGAACATGCCCGCGCCGACCACGAACGAGATCACCACGCCCAGTGCGAAAGTCCGGTTCTTGAAGATGCGCAGCGGGATCAGCGCGGCGTCGCGCAGCGCCTTCTCCACGAAAACGAACCCGATGATGCCGGCCACTCCGATCACGTAGCAGGCGATGGCACGCCCACTGCCCCAGCCCCATTCGCGGCCCTGCTCGGCGACGATGAGCAGCGGGACGAGACCGATCGCCAGCGCCAGCACGCCCCACCAGTCCACCCGATCGGTGGAGTGCGGCCGCTTCGGCAGCTTCAGCACCCGGTACACCACCGCGAGCGCGATCAGGCCGATCGGCACGTTCACCAGGAACACCCAGCGCCAGCCGCTCACCCCGAGGATCGTCTCCTGCCCGGCGAGCACGCCGCCGAGCACCGGGCCGATCACGCTGGAGGTACCGAAAACGGCCAGGAAGTACCCCTGGTACTTGGCGCGTTCGCGCGGCCCGACGATGTCGCCGAGGATGGTCAGCGCCAGCGACATCAGCCCGCCCGCGCCGACGCCCTGCACGGCCCGGAAGGCCGCGAGCTGGTACATCGACTGCGACATCGTGCACAGCAGCGAGCCGACGATGAAGATCGCGATCGCGAGCATGAAGAACTGCTTGCGGCCGAACATGTCGGACAACTTGCCGTACAGCGGGGTCGCCAGCGTCGCGGTGATCAGATAGGCGGTGGTCGCCCACGCCTGCATCGAGTAGCCGTTGAGGTCGTCGGCGATGGTGCGGATCGCGGTGGACACGATCGTCTGGTCGAGCGCGGCCAGCAGCATCCCGAGCATCAAGCCGCTCAGGATCACCAGAATCTGGCGATGGGTGAACTCGGGCGGCGATTCCACCTTCTCAGCCGTTGTCACGTCTCGTTCTCCGTCCCAGTAAAGGTCTCGTCCCAGTTGCGGCGCATCGCGGCGATCATGTCGGGCCTGGTGCGCTCGAAGTCGTCCACGAACTGTTCGAGCAGTCCGGCGAAGTCGGCCCTGGCCTGCGGCGTCCATTCGGCCATCACCCGGCTCAGGTTCTCGTTGCGACGCCTGCGGATCTCTTCGGCGACGGCCCGGCCACGGTCGGTGACGACGAGCACGGTGGCTCTGCCGTCCACCGGGTCGGCCTGCCGCTCCACCAACTTCTTGCCGACGAGCTGGGCGACCTGACGGCTGACCGTCGAGGCGTCCGAGTGCAACACGCCGGCCAGCGCGCCCGATCGCATCGGTCCGTCACAGCACAACCGGATCAGCGCGCCGAAGGCGGCCGGGTCCAGTCCATCCTTGGTCCAGGTGCTCAGCTGGGCCGCGGTGCGGTCGCGAATTCGCTGCAATCGGGTGAGTTGCATCGCGATCGTATCGATCGTCCGGTCGTCCACACCTCATCCTTGCTTGCATCAATCAATTAGTTGCGCAATGCAAGTATGCGGACGACCCTCTTACTGGGGCAAGCGATATCCGGCGCTTTACTCGCCCTTGAACTCCGGTGCCCGCTTCTCGAACACCGCCTTGATCGCCTCGGTCAGGTCCTGCGACGGCAGGAACGCCGAGTTCCACGCGGACACATAACGCAGCCCGGCGGCCACCTCATCCTTGCGCCGCTGATCCAGCACGTCCTTCACACCCTGCACCACCAGCGGCGGGTTCACCGCGATCTCGCGTGCCGTGGCGTGTGCGGCGTCCAGTGCCGCGTCCTGATCCGCGAATACCTCGTTGACCAGGCCGATCTTCTCCGCACGCGCCGCGTCGATGTCCTTGCCGGTGTAGGCGAGCTCGCGCAGCTGGCCCTCCCCGATGATGCCCGGCAGCCGTTGCAGCGAACCGATGTCGGCGACGATGGCGACCTTCGCCTCGCGCAAGCTGAACTTCGCGTCCGCGCTCGCGTAGCGGATGTCCACGGCGGCGATGAGGTCGAGACCGCCGCCGATGCACCAGCCGGAGATGGCCGCGATCACCGGCTTGCGGCAGTCCGCCACCGCGGTCACCGCACCCTGCATCTTGCGCAGCTCCACCAGGAACTCGGTGCGCGGCGCGGCCAGCGCACGCTCGGCCATCAGCGGGCCGAACATGCCGCTCATCGCGGGCAGGTCGAGGCCGTAGGAGAAATGCTTGCCCGAACCGGTGAGCACGATCGCGCGCACCTCGGGGTCGGCGTCGAGCGCCTGGAAGATCTCCGGCAGCTCCCGCCAGAAATCCGGGCCCATCGCATTGCCCTTGCCGGGACCCGTCAACGTCACCTGCGCGACGTGGTCCTTCGTTTCAACGGTGAAAGCCTGCCAGTCAGTCATTTGTACAGCGTATCGAGGAGAGTGCGCCCTGGTACTTCGCATCCCGGAAATGGCGTGGACCAGTGCCTTGCCTGTCCACACGCCTCGCTGTCCACAGCGCGCGTTTGGCGAGCGCCGTTCGCCGTCCGCACGACCGACGGTTGTGTAAAAACTGCGCAAAATTGGTGGGGCGCAGTGGTTCCCCGTTCGCGATCGAGCGGATCATAAAGCTCGTCAGCAAACCTCGATTCTGGATTCGGAGGCCATCATGCTGATGCATCAAGGAATCGGCCTCGAGCGGTTCAACCAAATCTCGCGTGCCCGTGCGATTCACGCGTTGTTCGCCTGCTGCTGCAATGTCACCTGGGCCGCCACCCTCGCCGATGCCCGGCCCTATCCGAACAGGGACGCGCTGCTGGCCATGGCCGATGTGGAGTTGCTCGCGCTGTCCCAGGACGATCTGGACCGGGCACTCGAAGCAGTTGTGCACGAACAGGTCTCGGGTGCCAGCCTGGCCGAGCTCGCGCAGATCACGCAGGCGCGCATCACCCGGATGCTCGGGCCGAGCGAGGGCTATCCGGAATACTGACGCATTCGCCGAGTAGCCCGGCGCACCACCCGCAATCGCTCTACTCTGGTGGCATGCGCAGGTCGACATTGCCACCGATCGCCTGCCGAGTCGCGGACACCCTCATCGCCCGAGGCCATCACGGTGTCATCGTGACCCAGCCGGCCCCCACCCCCACCGTTGCGGATGCCGCGCGCACGCTCGGCGTCGACGTGGGCGCCATCACCAGCTCCCTGGTCTTCCTGCTGGACGAGGATCCGGTGCTGCTCCTGGTTTCCGGCGCGCACGAGGTAGATCTCGAGTCCACCGGAAAACGCCTGGAGGGCACCCTGACTCACGCCCCCGCCGACATGATCCGCCAGGTCACCGGCCAGCCGATCGGCGGCGTAGCCCCGGTAGGCCACCCCACCAACCTCCCCACCTGGGTAGACACCGCCCTCTCGAATCACCGCGAGGTCTGGGCCGCGGGCGGTCACCCGAACACGGTCTTCCGCACCTCTTTCCACGAACTGGTCCGGATAACCGCCGGCCTACCGATAGACGTCGACTGATTACACCCCTATATCTGGCCTGAATACGCCGAGAGGCGGGCTGGCGTAGGTTCGAGGGGTGACCGAAGCTGAACGGCCCGCCACGGATATCCAGATCCCGGATGATCTGAGCGGGATTACTGCCGAGCAATTCCGCGCATCGATGCGCCATTATCCGGCGGGCGTCACCGTCGTCACACTGAACTCTCCGAAGGGCCCGATCGGTTTCACCGCGACTTCTTTCGCCTCTCTGTCGCTGGCTCCGCCGCTCGTCTCCTTCAATATCGCGCACACCTCGTCCAGCCTGACCGCCCTGCTCGACGCCGACTCGGTCGTGATCCATTTCCTCGGCGAACACCAGCACCACCTGGCCCAGCGTTTCGCCCGCACCGCCGAGGACCGCTTCAGCGACCGCTCCCTCTGGACCACCCTCGACACGGGCGAACCGGTCCTGCACGGCACCCCCATCTGGCTGCGCGCGACCATTCACCAGCTCATCCCGCTGGGTGACCACACCCTGGTCGTCGGTCTGGTGACCCGGGTGCACGACAACACCAACGAAACCCCCGCCGCCGCTCCCCTTCTTTACTACAACGGCCGCTACCACCGACCGACCAAACTCGGCGACTGAGCGACGTTTTCGACCATGGCCGTCCGGCGTAGTGCCGGGCGGCCACTTTTATCCGGCTACCCGGTGAGGCAGGGCGCGGCGCCGGTCGGGGCCTGGGAGGTGAAGGGGCGGGTCTCCGGAGTGGGGTTC
Organism: Nocardia suismassiliense; assembly: GCF_900269665.1. Classification (GTDB taxonomy): domain Bacteria; phylum Actinomycetota; class Actinomycetes; order Mycobacteriales; family Mycobacteriaceae; genus Nocardia; species Nocardia suismassiliense. The sequence continues at coordinate 868,622 of NZ_LT985361.1, read as the reverse complement.
CAGAGGTTGTTGGTGGTGGCGTAGTTCCAGCTCGGGGCCTGGTGGACGAGCGTGGCGACGGCCTCGACGAGACGGTCGATGTGCGCCGCCGTGGTGCCGAGGCCGATGCTGGCGCGCAGGGCGCCGTCGAGGTCGAGGCGGGCGAGCAGCGGGTGCGCGCAGAAGCGGCCGTCGCGGACGCCGATGCCGTGTTCGGCAGACAGATAAGCGGCGACGTGGCCGGGGACGAAACCGTCCAGGGTGAAGGCGACGATGCCGACGGTGTCGGGGGCGTCGTTCCAGATGCGCAGCAGGTTCACGCCGGGGATCGCGGCGAGGCCGTCGCGGAGTCGGTCGGCGAGGTGGTGTTCGTGGGCGGCGAGGGTTTCCGCATCGATCTCACAGAGCGCGTCACAGGCGGCGGCGAGAGCGGCGGCGCCGAGCACGTTGGGCGAACCACCCTCGTGGCGCTGCGGCGCCTGCGCCCATTCGGTGCCGGCGGTGGTCACCTCGCGGACCGCGCCACCACCGGCGAGGTACGGCTCGGCGTTGTCGAGCCAGTCGCGGCGGCCGACGAGCACGCCCGCGCCGAACGGCGCGTACAGCTTGTGGCCGGAGAAGGCGAGGTAGTCGATGCCGGTGTCGCGCAAACTGATTCGCCGATGCGGCGCGAGCTGAGCGGCATCGACGAGGATACGGGCGCCGCACTGGTGGGCGATGGTGGCCAGCCGCTCCAGCGGCAGCACCTCGCCGGTGACATTGGACGCGCCGGTCACCGCGAGCAGCGCGGCGGGCTTGCTGCACAGCTCGGCGACCAGCCGGCCGATGGTCTCCTCGACCGTCGCCCCGGCCTGCACGACGCGGCGGCCGTGCCTGGTCCAGGGCAGGAAGTTCGCGTGATGCTCGATGTCGAGCACCACGGTGTCACCGGGCACGCAGGACGCGAGCAGGTTCAGCGAGTCGGTGGTGTTGCGGGTGAAGACCACCACCTGGTCGTCGGCCGCGTCGAGGAATCGGGTGACCGACCCACGGGCCGCCTCGTAGCACTCGGTGGAGATCCGCGACGCGTACCCGGCGCCGCGGTGCACGCTCGCGTAGAACGGCAGCAGCTGCTGCACCCGGTCGGTGACCTGCGCCAATGCGGGCGCGCTGGCGGCGTAGTCGAAGTTGGCGTAGGTGGTCGTCCCGCCCTGGACGAGCGGCACCTGGAGATCGTCGCCGGAAACCCGGGCAAGAGGGGCACAGTTCTGGGTTACCACAGCAGTCATCACGAAAATCCCATCGGCTCCGGGACCCGCAATCAGGTGATTCGTCGAGTCCGCGCTTGCCGCACCCGGTCGGGCGTCGGCCTGGTCGTCACCCGGAGCACCCCACCGCGGAGGAGGGTTGCCGACCAGCAAGCCGGGGCTGAACGCTGGTACTCATGACCTGACCCGAGATTGGCAGATGCCAACCCGCCGTGTCAAGACCAAGGGTCGCGTGGGCGCGGCGGCGGAAATGCGTTGCTAATCCCGCGCCATTGGGGTCACATCATTGGGTGTCGCTTTCCCTGCTGCTGAGCTTTATCGGTCTGTGCGTGCTGCTGTCGCTCACTCCCGGCCCGGACTCGTTCCTGGTGCTGCGGTTTTCGCTGGTGGACGCGCGACCGGGGATCGCCGCGGCGATCGGGTCGGCGCTCGGCGGGATCTTGTGGGCGGTCGTGGTCGCGGCCGGTGTCGCGGCGCTGCTGGAGCAGTCGGCGACCGCGTACCGCGCGTTGAAAGTGATCGGCGGAATCTACCTGGTGTACTTGGGGATTCGCGCGTTGCTCGACCAACGGAGGCAGCGCAGGGCGGCGCGGGCAGCCGATGGCGTCAGTGGTCTGGCGGACAACCCGGCGGGCACCCGGACGTCGGTTCGCTCGGCGTTCACCGCGGGTGTCGTCTCGTGCATGTTCAACCCGAAGGTCGGCCTGTTCTATCTCGCGGTGCTGCCCCAGTTCCTCACCGAGGTCACCTTCGTCAACACCCTCGCCCTCGGTGCCATCGAATCGGTGATCGCCGCGGTAGAGATGGTGCTCCTGGCCTTGGTCGCCTCCCGCGCGGTCGCGCTGCTGCGCCGCCCGAAGATCCGGGAGCGGCTCGAACAGGCCAGCGCCGCCATGCTGACCACCCTCGGCATCGGCACCGCCGCCTCCGCGGCCTGAGCGATTCGGCGCGAAACGCGCTGAGCTGCAAGATCACCAGCAGGATGAGGGGAATCACAGCGGCGCGCGCTCGGCGACCCAGCGACCGCCCGGCGAACCCACCCGGTAACCCGCCCACCAGGCGTTGCTTCGGCGCGTCCGAAAGAAATCGCCACGACCTGCAACAACCTCGCCCACGACCACCAGCGCGGCAACCTAGGCGGTGAACAACAAACGTCGACAACCCCGAGTACCGTGGACAACTGGTCACCATGGTGTTTGCCCATTGGTAACCCAGCTATGACACAACAACACCAGGGAAGTGCGAGGCAGGTCGAATGGGAGGTGGGCAGGGCGTCATGCTCCAGCCACAGGTTGACGCGACGGTACACCCGCTATTAAGGACCGCGCACACGCCACCGGCCCGCACCCTCGTCGACATCCTGACCGCTACCGCGCTGACCCATCCCGACGCACCCGCCATCGACGACGGCGACACGGTGCTCACCTATCTCGAACTCGTGGTGGAGATCGAGAGGACGATGGCCCGCCTCGCCACAGCGGGTGTGCGCCCGGGCGACCGGGTCGGCGTGCGGATGCCGTCCGGCTCGCGCGAGCTCTATCTCACCATCCTCGCCGTCCTGTACGCGGGCGCCGCCTATGTGCCGGTCGACGCCGACGACCCGGACGAGCGCGCCCAGCTGGTCTTCGGCGAGGCGCAGGTCACCGCGATCGTCACCGCGGCGGGCATCGAGACGACGCCGGCGGGAATCCGTGCGGCAGCGGACAATCCGGCCGACGCCGCCACGAGCACCCTGCCAACCCCCGCCGACGACGCCTGGATCATCTTCACCTCCGGCTCCACCGGAACACCGAAAGGTGTTGCGGTGACCCACCGCAACGCCGCCGCGTTCGTGGACGCCGAGGCCAGGCTCTTCCTGCCGGACGCCCCGATCGGACCGGGCGACCGGGTGCTCGCCGGACTCTCGGTCGCCTTCGACGCCTCCTGTGAGGAGATGTGGCTGGCCTGGCGCAACGGCGCCTGCCTCGTCCCCGCCCCGCGCGACCTGGTCCGCACCGGCGCCGATCTCGGCCCGTGGCTGGTGCGCCGGGAGATCAGCATCGTCTCCACCGTGCCGACGCTGGCCGCGACCTGGCCCGCCGAAGCGCTGGACGCGGTCCGGCTGTTGATCTTCGGCGGCGAGGCGGTGCCGCCCGAACTCGCGGAACGTCTTGCCGGCAACGGTGATACGGAACGCGAGGTCTGGAATACCTACGGCCCCACCGAAGCCACGGTGGTCGCCTGCGCCGCGCTGCTCGACGGCCAATGGCCCATCCGGATCGGGCTCCCGCTCGACGGCTGGGATCTCGTGGTGATCGACGCGGCCGGAAACCCGGTGGGCGAGGGCGAGTCCGGCGAACTGGTGATCGGCGGCGTCGGCCTGGCTCGCTACCTCGATCCCGCGAAGGACGCCGAGAAGTACGCGCCGCTGCCCTCGGTCGGCTGGGACCGCGCCTACCGCAGCGGCGACCTGGTCCGCAACGACAGCGAAGGCCTGGTCTTCCTCGGCCGCGCCGACGACCAGATCAAGCTCGGCGGCCGCCGCATCGAGCTCGGCGAGATCGACAACGCGCTGCAACACCTGCCCGGTGTCACCGGTGCCGCCGCCGCGATCCGAACGACCAAGGCGGGCAACAAGATCCTGGTCGGCTACCTCACCGGACCCGGGCCTGATTTCGATCTCAAAGCGGCCAGAACTCAACTGGCCGAACAACTTCCGGCCCCCCTGGTGCCGCGGCTCGCGGTCGTCGACGAACTGCCGACCCGCACCTCCGGCAAGGTAGACCGCAACGCGCTGCCCTGGCCGCTGCCCAACAGCGCCGACGACGAAGCAGACAACGATCTCACCGGCACCGCGCAGTGGGTTGCCGGACTGTGGGATTCGATCCTCGGCGGCGAGGTGCTCGACCTCGACGCCGACTTCTTCGATCTCGGCGGCGGCTCGCTGGCCGCAGCCCAGCTGGTAACCGCGCTGCGCGCCCGTTATCCCCAGATCACCGTCGCCGACCTCTACGACCATCCACGCCTCGGCGCACTGGTGGAACTGCTGGAGCAGAGCACCCCGGCCGTCGCCGTCGAGGAGCGCGTGGTGCGCCCGACACCGCGGCGCGCCCAGTGGACCCAGGTGCTGGCCACCATCCCGCTCACCACGCTCACCGGCCTGCAGTGGCTCACCTGGCTGGCCATCGTCGGCAATATCGCGGCCTGGTCCGGCTCGCTGCCGTGGCTGCCGCAGCTGTCCTGGTGGTGGACGCTGGTGGCGTTCCTGCTCTTCATCTCCCCGCCCGGCCGGATGGGGATCTGCGTGGTCGGTGCCCGCCTGCTGCTGCGCGGGGTCGAACCCGGCCGGCATCCGCGCGGCGGCTCGGTGCATCTGCGGCTGTGGGCCGCGGTCCGCCTGTCCGAGGCCAGCGGTGCCGAAAACCTCTCCGGCGCACCGTGGATGGTGCCGTTCGCGCGGGCGCTCGGCGCCAAGATCGGCAAGGGCGTGGACCTGCACACGCTGCCGCCGGTGACCGGCATGCTCGAACTCGGCGACGGGTGCAGCGTGGAACCCGAGGTCGACCTGTCCGGTTATTGGATCGACGGCGACGTCGTGCACATCGGCCCGGTGACCGTCGGCGCGGGCGCGGTGGTCGGCTCGCGATCGATCCTGTTGCCCGGCACCAGGATCGGCAAGAACGCCGAAGTCGCGCCCGGCTCCGCCGTGTCCGGAAAGGTCAAGGCCGAGCAGGAGTGGGCGGGCTCGCCCGCCGCGAAAATCGGTAAGGCGCATCATCGCTGGCCCGCGCACACGCCCGATCGCGCGGCGCACTGGGTGGCGATCTTCGGCGTCACGTCGATGGCGCTGGCCGCGGTGCCGATTCTCGGCCTCGGCGCGGGTGGCCTGTTCATCGCCTGGTTCATCCGCGACACCCGCACCCTCGCGGGCGGTTTGGGGCGCGCCTTCGCGATCCTGCCGGTCGCGACGCTGCTCAGCCTCGCGGTGTACGCGGCGATCACCATCATCGCGGTGCGGCTGCTCAGCTTCCGGCTGCGCGAGGGTTATCACCCGGTGCGCAGCCGCACCGGCTGGCAGGTGTGGTCCACCGAGCGCCTGCTCGATGCGGCGCGTACCTTCCTGTTCCCGCTGTACGCGAGCCTGCTCACGCCGATCTGGCTGCGGCTGCTCGGCGCGAACATCGGCAAGGGCGTCGAGGCGTCTACGGTGCTGCTGCTGCCCAAATTCACCACGGTCGCCGACGGCGCGTTCCTGGCCGACGACACCATGATCGCCAGCTACGAACTCGGCGGCGGCTGGCTGCGCATCGGCGAGGCGAAGGTCGGCAAGCGCGCGTTCCTCGGCAACTCCGGCATGACCGCGCCGGGGCGGCGAGTACCGAAAAACGGTCTCGTCGCGGTGCTTTCGGCCGCACCGTCCAAGTCGAAGGCGGGCTCGTCCTGGCTGGGCAGTCCGCCGGTGCGGCTGCGCCGCGCGCCGGAGAGCTCGGACACCGCACGCACCTTCGATCCGCCGCCGAAGCTGCGGATCGCCCGCGCCATCGTTGAAACCTGCCGCCTGTTCCCGGTACTGGTCACCTTCGCCATCGGGCTCGGCGTGCTGTTCACCCTCGCCTGGCTCGCGCGAACCATCGGTCACCTGCCCACCGCTCTGCTCAGCGGGTTGGTGCTGCTGGCCGCCGGTGCGGTGGCCGGCGCGAGTTCGGTGGCCGCGAAGTGGTTGCTCATCGGGCGGATTCGCGCCGAGGAGCATCCGCTGTGGAGTTCGTTCGTCTGGCGCAACGAGGTGTCCGACACCTTCGTGGAAACCGTTGCGGCGCCGTGGTTCGCGCGCGCCGCGACGGGTACACCGGTGCTGAACCTGTGGCTGCGTGGGCTCGGTGCCCGGATCGGCCGCGGGGTATGGTGCGAGTCCTATTGGCTACCGGAGGCGGACCTGGTGACACTCGGTGACGGCGCGACCGTGGAACGCGGCTGCGTCGTGCAGACCCACCTGTTCCACGACCGCATCATGTCCATGGACACGGTCACTCTCGGCGCGGGCGCCACCCTCGGCCCGCACTGCGTCGCACTGCCCGCCTCGACCATCGGCGAGGGCGCGACCATCGGCCCCGCCTCGCTGGTCATGCGCGGCGACACCGTTCCCCCGTCCACTCGCTGGTGGGGCAACCCGATCGCGCCTTGGTTCGGAGGCGACCCGGGGGCGGCCCGCTGATGCCGGGCAAGTTCTACGAGGCGCCCATCGACGAATACCTGCCGCAGAACGGGAATCGGGGCTACCGGGTATCGCGGTACGAGCTGGACCTCGTCTACAAGGTGGCCAGCAACCGGCTGGCGGGCCGCGCCGAGATCACCGCGGTGACCACCGTGGTGCAGCCGCGATTCTCGCTCGATCTGTCCCAAGCGCTCACCGTGTCCAAGGTGTTCGTCAACGGCGCCAAGGCCGCCAAATACGCCCACCAGCGCGGCAAATTGGTGATCACGCCGCAGCAGCGCATTCCGGCGGGCGGTGTGCTCTCGCTGGTGATCCAATACGGCGGCGTGCCGCGGCCGGTGCGCGGACCGTGGGGTGCGGTCGGCTGGGAGGAGCTCACCGAGGGCGCGCTGGTGGCCAGCCAGCCGAACGGCGCCGCGTCCTGGTTCCCCTGCGACGATCACCCGAGTTCCAAAGCCAGCTACCGGATTTCGATCACCACCGACAGTCCGTACTACGCGCTGGCCAACGGCACCCTGCTGCGTAAACAGGTCAAGGCCAGCCAGACCACCTGGGTCTACGAGCAGGCCGAACCGATGGCCACCTACCTGGCGACCATTCAGATCGGGCCGTACCAGAAGCACCGCATCGTTTCCCCGCCCAGCTCGGTGCCCATGCACGCGGTCGCCCCGCCCCGGCTGCGCGCCAACTTCGAGCACGACTTCGCACGGCAGCCGCAGATGATGGAGCTCTTCGCCGAGCGGTTCGGGCCCTACCCGTTCGAGGCGTACACCGTGGTCGTCACCGACGACGAGCTGGAGATTCCGATCGAGGCCCAGGGCATCTCCATCTTCGGCGCCAACCACTGCGACGGCAGGCGCGGCGCTGAACGGCTGGTCGCGCACGAGCTGGCACACCAGTGGTTCGGCAACAGTCTCACCATCCGGCAGTGGCGCGACATCTGGCTACACGAGGGCTTCGCCTGCTACGCCGAGTGGATCTGGTCCGAGGCGGCAGGCGGCCCGACGGCGGACCAGCTCGCCCGCGCGGCCAGGCACAATCTGTCCAGGCAGCCGCAGGATATCGCGGTCGGCGATCCCGGACCGCAGCACATGTTCGACGATCGTGTCTACAAGCGTGGCGCGCTCACCCTGCACGCATTGCGGCTGGAACTGGGCGACCAAGCCTTCTTCGATCTGTTGCGGGAGTGGACGATTCGCTACCGCCACGGGTCGGTGAGTACCGAGGATTTCACCGATCTGGCCGGGCATTACAGCCGGGTTCCGCTGCGGCCGCTGTGGGACAGCTGGCTGGCCGGGAAGCCGCTGCCGCAACTGCCGCCCTCGGCGGCGTAGGTCAGAACACCAGGTACCGGGAGGCGAGTTCCTCCACCAGGGGGTCGTCGTCGGGGACACTGTTGAGGGCCTCGAGGTCGGTTTCCACCGAGACCTGGCGAGGGTCGTCGTGTTCGGCGTCCGGGCCGCCGTCTTCGGCGAGTTGACGCAATAGCTTGGCCCTGATGCGGTCTTTCAATGAATCACTCATGGTGGCAGCTTGCCCGGATCACGGCGCGGGAATCGCCCGGGCGCGCCGGATGGGTCTAGACCGGAGCCAGCCAGGTTCCCCACGGCGTATTGCGCAGGACGGTGTACACCGCGAGGAACGCGAAGAAAGTCCACATCGTCACGGAGCCGATCGAGGGCAGGCGCATGCGTTGACCGCGCCAGGCGCGCAGGCTCCAATCGGTTATCCACAGCACGAAGGCGAGCACCAGCGGAATCGCAAGCAGGTTGCTGTGCAACGAATCCAGCACCTGGCCGTCGGTGAGGTTGTGGATGGCCCGCATGCCGCCGCAGCCCGGACACCACCAGCCGGTCAGCGCGTAGACCGGGCATACGCCGTAGGAACCCTCGACGTGCGGGTCGCGCACGTGTAACAGCACGCCGATGCCGATACCGACGCCCGCTACCAGCAGCGGAACCCCTACGCCGCGCCAACCGGACTTGGGCGGATCCTGCTGCGCCGCCGATTCCGGTGCCACGTGCGTGCTATCCACAGCACCAACGGTAACTGTGGCGCGCCCGTCGCCGCCAGCGGATGGCCGGGCGCTAGTCCGGCTGGGCGAAACGCAGGGTGTTGCCGAACGGGTCGGCCAGCTCGAATCCGGGGCCGCCCGGGCCGTCCTCGGGGCAGCCCGGCTTGGCGTAGCGGTACTCCTTGCCTGCTAGCTCGGTGTGCCACGCCTGGATGTCGTCCACCGCGATCCATACGACGGTGCCGGGTGTTCCGTCACCGTGGTGCTCGCTGAGGTGCAGTTGCGCCGAGCCGCGCGACACCTGCGCGTACAACGGGAAGTCGTCGCCGAACCGGTGTTCCCAGTCGACGGTGAAACCCAGGTAATCGCGGTAGAACTCGTACGCTTTGGCGACGTCGAACATGCGGAGAACCGGGATGGGTGCTGCGAAGCCGATCTCATCGGAAGCCACGCCGTCGATCATCGCACCGGGGTACGACATTTCGTGGTGGGTCCACGCGTGCCGACGCGAGCACGCAAAACCGTTACTGGATCGCCACTTTCGCGCGCTAACGCAACCAGCCTGGACAGGCGATGAAGTCAGCAGAGCTAGCTCCGCCATGATTTTTTTGTGAACAGAGACAGTGTCACTGCACCGAATTACGGGTATTCCTACCTTCGAGCCAGAAGATCCGTTGCGGTGCGCTTGCACTAGCAAGCACTCAGCTTGCACTGTACTGTGGCGGCAGACACAAAGGAGTGCCCGATGCTGGTGAAGTCGATGAAGACTTTGGCGGACGCGCGTAACGGCGCCCTGACCGCCGCTTATCGTGCCGGACTGCGATCACGCACCTTCCGGACCGCGTCGTTGAACGCTCCTACCGCTCCCCTCGAGGTCATCCCGGTCACCACCGTGGACGGCGCCCGCCTGCGGGTGCACGCCTACGGCCCCGCCGACGGCGAGGTCATCGTGCTGATCCACGGCTGGAGCTGCAGCATCGAGTACTGGAACCCGCAGATCAACGCCTTCGCCGACCGGTATCGCGTGGTCTGCTATGACCAGCGCGGCCACGGCGAGAGCCAGCTCGGCCGTCTGCTGCCCAGCCGGAATACCCTCGCCGACGACCTGTCCGCCGTGCTCGACGCCACCCTGCGACCCGGTCAGCGCGCCGTGCTCGCCGGCCACAGCATGGGTGGCATCACCCTGCAGGCGTGGGCCGCCCGCTACCCCGAGCAGGTCCGGCGCCGGGCCGCCGCAGCCATCCTGCTGAACACAACCTCGGGCAATATCCGTTACGACACCGACCTGCTCCCGCTGCTGAACAAGCAGCTCACGGTGCAGAACAAGCCGATCACCTTGCTCGGCGCCCCCGTCCGGCTGCCCAACTTCGTCTCCGAGACAGTGCTGACCACCCCGGTCCCGCTGCCCGGCGGCTGGCTGGTCAGCGCGGTATTGAAGGACCGGGTGATGAACAAACGAGCGACCGTCGACGAGGTGAACTTCGCGCTCGGCATCGTGCGCTCCTGCCGCCCACTGACCCGTGGCCGCCACGCCGCCGCCCTGGCCGACCTCGACGTCACCGACGGCGCCGCCCACCTCACCGTGCCCACCACGGTCATCGCCGGCCGCCACGACCGGCTGCTGCCGGAACGCATGGCCCGCCGGATCGCCGACACCCTCTCGCGCACCGGCCACCTCGCCGCGTACCACTGCTGGCCCACCGGCCACCTCGGCAATATCGAGGCCGCCGAGCGCTTCAATGCCGAACTCGCGCACGTCGCCGAGCAGGCGACCCTGCGGACAGCCGCCGCGGGCTGACCCCCTAGCTGTTCTCCCGGGCCGGTCAACGGCGCCCGACCCGGGAGCAACATCCCCGCACCGATGAGTCCACCGGCCGCGCCTCGTCCTTACTGCTGAGAACGCAATCATCCTTCGGCAGAAGAGGTTCCGCCTGTGTTGATCATCGCCGGTTACGCGGAAGTCGACCCCGGCCAGCGCGACGCCTACGTCAGCGCCTTCCACGACTTGCTTCGCCGCTGTCGAACAGCTCCCGGCTGCCTCGACTGCGCCATCACCGCAGACCCTGTCGACCCGGCGCGCGTGAACGTCTCCGAACTCTGGGACACCGCGGAGAACATGGAAGCCTGGCGATCCGTCGCCAACGCACCGGACCCCGGCATCGCCCTCAAGAACAACACCGTACTGAAGTACACCGTGACGGATGCTCAGCCACCCTTCGACTGACCAGTTGTGGCCCAACGGTTTTCATGCTCAGAAGGCGTATCGATAGCGCACTGCGATCGGCACAACCTGCGTTGCGGCTTGGCGGCGGTCCAACGACAGACGTCGCCAGCGTGCTACGACTGTCTCCGCCACCGAGGTGGTCATCAGCGCCTACGCAAGTAGCAGTTGAGTCGAACCAGAGGGAACCAACCATGACATCCACCGAATACACGACGCTGCACTTCTCCCAAGCCAACCCGGTCGGCCCGGGCCAAGCAGATGTGTCGGCTCTGCTGCGTTCCGTAGCGTCGACGATTGAGGAACTCGGCCAGGTGACCGTCGCGGATCTGATCCTGCACAACGAGGTCACGGCGGAAGGAAACTGGCCCTCGATCACTGTCTACTACAGCAAGTGACGGGTTCGACCAGTAATAAAGGCCTCTGACACACGACGTGCATGTCAGGGACCTTTTGTGGAGCCGCCTGCGAGAATCGAACTCGCGACCTTTTCATTACCGAAAACGACGACTACCACGGACAACCCTGGACCATCCCGTATTGCATGAAGTATGCCTCTAGCTGGGGATACATCTACTATGAACGACTCTCGACGATCGAATGTTCATTCGAACACGGACTACGTCCGCCGACTTAGTTGGGACTTAGTTGGGGCTGGCCGGGCCAATCCGTCGGCGTGTCAGATCAGCAACTCGCCGCGCCCTTCTGACGCCAGCTATCGATCAGCAACGGGGCTGAGAGGCAAACCCCGAAGGGGTGCGGCAGCCCGTTACGACGGTTCGGCGATCATCGGTCAGCGGTGCGACAGCTGGCCAGGCGAAGGCTGAGCGCACCGCTTCAGTCCCCATCCTGGTTACGCGCCAGGGTGCTGCCCGAACGCAACGGAGGGCGGGCACCCTGGGCGGCGCGCATGCGCGCCGCTCTTGATCCAGTAGAAGCGAATTCGGCAAGTTCTCTAATTGGGTTTCCGGTTTCCTCTTCCCTTTCTTCTCACTTCCGGGGGCTCCCAAACTCTCTTCATCTACCTAGTTGGTCCATCAAAGACTGCAGCACAACACTTTTCGCGAATCTGACCATGCGTCCGCCCGTTTGCGACGCGACCGGCGGCACCCCTGGCGCGTAGTACCGGGGTGGAGCGGTCCGAAACCGGACATGAGTGTCAAGACTCGGCAATCGCTCGTCTCAAAAACGATCGTTTATGAGACACCGCAACGAGACTCGGCCAACGGGCATGGTGGGGGTACACCCCGTCCTACCCGTCATGGCCTGCCCTCAGGCATACCGGCCTGTCTCCCCCCGGGCTACACGTGCCGCCGGGGTGGGGGTACGCCCCTCCCCCCGTCCCTTATACACATCTCCCCGCCCCCTATACACATCTCCCAGCCCACGAGACTGTACTAGAGCTCGTATGCCGGACCTCACGCCTGCCCCCATCACGGCATGTCCNGGCAGGGACGCGGGAGCGTGCTCCCTGGCTGGGCAGGGGGCAGCGCCGGGCAGCAGGTGCAGGCTCCGGGCCTGCCAGGGTGAGACTCGGCTCCGTGTCGGCACAAGTGCCTCCGTCTCAGCGTCGGCTGAATCCGACTGTGGCCGTGACGGGTTGGCTCAGGTCTGCTGATCAGGGTGAGCGTCCAGTACCCCAGGGGGACAACCCTCACCCCGGGTTCCTAGACCGGCACGTAATGCGGCTGCCCGGTCCTGTACGGGTTTCAGGCTTCCGTTACCTAGTCCGCGGAGCTGTGCCCTGCGGGTAACGAATCGATAGCCTGACCGAGGCCGGCTGCGGCATCGCAGCAGTTCAGGTCGTCTTGTCGGAAGTAACTGCACAACACGTTATCGGTTCCGCGGCGGCCTTCGGTCGCCTGACAACTCCCATCCGGAATCGCCACCGTTACGAATACGCGATGTCCGTCTCGCACGACGCGGTTGAGCGTGCCGCCTCGTCGAGTAAGCGCCCCAGACAGGAGAAGCCATGTCACATCCAACTTGCAAGCTCGTTCTTGCCTCGTTCGCTGTCGTCGGCGCAACGCTGGCATGCGTGTCAACCGCCGGTTCGGCAAACGCGAAACCTGTCGACAGCGCCGTGCTCAAAAAAATGACAGAAACTGAACGGAACTGTGTGGATAATTACGCGGGCGTGCCCAATTCTGGCGACCGTCACACTAAAATCGCGACCTGTGTTTTCGGCGAATATCATGAGCTGAAGGCTAAGGAGCGTAAGGAAGTGGGTAAAATCGTCTTCACATGGGAACAGTGTGCCCAAGAAGCAAGCCACGAGGACGGGCCCAATTATGTCGATGCAGTCAATAAGTGTTGGGACGAGGCAGTCGACGCCAAGTAATTCACCCTTGGCGCGGATCGACTAGGGCAGCTCCCGGCTACAGGATCAACGGTCGCGTGTTTGTCCTCGGTCGCGGCCCTGCCATTGCCCGGTACCGCCCCGTTCAACACGGGGCGGGTAACCGGGTTTCGTCTCCACCGCCGCAGTCGGGGGTTGGGCTCGACCCATTCCTCGAACTCGCCCAGGGGTCTGGAGATTCCAGGACGGCCTTCACTGGCTGCGTGGGCCGATCTCGGGTGTGCGTGGGTCTTTGCCCTGCCCGGTACCGCCTCGTTCGACGCTGGGTGCCTGTCCGGGAGGAGTCTGTACAGCCGCCTGCGGTGCCTGTGCGTGCGACAGCCCTAGCCGGACATGCTCTGGCACCTGAGCTTGATTAAGCATCTCGCGATACGCCGCGTCCCGTGCCTGGTCCAACTCGGCCCGCGTCCGCGCGGCCTCTCGCGCTTCGGCTTCTCGCTGTGCAGCTGTCTCGCGAGCTTTATCGGCAGCTTCACGTTCGGCTGCCGCTTCACGTTCCGTCCTGGCAGCGTCGGCCGCCTCCGGCGGAGACCGTTCCCCAACGTCGACGGCTTGTTGCTCTCTGGGCTTATCAGGTACCGGGAATGGGAACTCTCGCGCCGCGAGACGGGCGGCGTCACGTGCCACTTGTTCGATCAGAGCGGCTTTAGCTGCTTCGGGTGACTCTCGGCCCGGAGTGGTCTTTTCGGGTGCTTTGTCTGAGGACGGTTCAGGGCCGCTCTGTAGTCGGCCCTGAAATTCCCTTACAGCCTTCTCGGCAGCATCACGGGTAACCCGATCACGCTCAGTCTCCCGTGTTTCAAGGGTTTTAGCCCGCTCGGCTCGTAGTTCGGCCTGCTGTGCCCGTTCAGCTTGAACGTGTCGCGGAGCGTCTGCTCTACCGCGAGCGGCAGACTCTCGGAACGCTTGCATGGCGCGGAACTTCTCTCGTGCTTCACGAGCCTTGGCGAGTGCCGCTTGCTTGTCTCTGGCGTTTTGGAGCGCCTGCGCCTTGCCCTCGCGCGCTTTCTCGCGGACCTTATCTAATTCGAGCTGCTGCCCCTGCCCGCGTTCGATGGCAAGTCCTTTAGCCCATATTTCACGGGCGGTTTCTCGGTCAATGATCAGATGTGTAGACTTTTCCGGAAAATCTCGGCGTATTTTGTCTATCAACTCCTGACACCGTTCGGAAATAAGCTCCCGCTCCACCGTACGCAAGGTGTAGTGGTCAATCCTGCCCGTCCTGAGCAGCTCATATACGACCGCTAGCTGCTTCTCGTCCTTCTTGCTATCCAACCTGCCCGACTTGTCTTCGTCGGCCAGAATCTTGCCCTGATCGTTCGCTATCTTGTCGAAGACGACATTACCTATTCCAGGGACTCTGAAAACCTGCGACTGTTGAACGTACCCTTTCTCGCGCAGGTGGTAGTGCTCATAGGTACCGTTCTCGAATATCCTGCCCCTGTCGTTATTCGAGTACGGGTCTCGGTCCCTGTCGTATCCGTCCATCGCGAAGCCACACCCCCCGGTGCACTGGAACTGCTGGTTATAGACGCTGGCCTGTCAGTGGCCCATGACGACTAGGCTTCGCCGTCGCGCTTCTCGATGTGGTAACCCGCGTACTCGCGGATCGTTTCTGCCAGATCCGAAAACATCCCATCGGGATGTCCGATCATGCTCTTCATCAGATACCACGCCGTGATTTCATCCTCGTCGTACGTATCGAACTTGAGAGCTGGATTTACCTGCGGATAGAATGTGAACTCTTCACCCGGCCACTCGTATTCGATCCACTCAGCACCGGCGAACCTGATAAAGCATTCACCCATGAAACAAATAAACGCGTCGGCCATGTCGGCGTTCTCGGGACCCATCGCGGTAGCCAGGTCGGGGAACAATTCCGCGACAATCGGATCAAGCCGTTTGACCTCCGGCGAGTCTTCGGGCCACGGCTCCGAAGGAATTTCATGAATGCCCGCGTAGTCCATGAATTTCTGGGCCTGCGCTCGACGGCGTTCAGGGTCGACCCATTTACCCCACTCGGTCCGCTCGACGCCGAGATCCATCGTCAGCTGTTCGTCGTCACCCATGTCTGCCTCTCTCGTCATGGCCGGAACAGGCCAGTATTCCACGTCAAGATCGCAGCTTCCGGGGTTCTTCCGGCGGCTGCGCCTGCACGAGTCGTTCACGCGCCGCGTTGAGTTGGTCCATCAACGGCCCACTCTGCGGTTCTCCTGCTTCGTTCCACGCCGCCACGGCACGACGGAATTCGCATTGAGCATCTTCATATTCGCTCATGGCCCCTCCCAGAGACGTTCGTTCGGCAAACGCGCCAAACCCTCAGTGCCGCCGGGAACTACGTCTACCGCATCGAAGTACGGCTTCTGACGCTGCTCCTGGAGAAAGCAAAACGCAGAGGTAAGGCACGCGGCGAAGTCCAGCGGTTCACCTGCCAGCATGACGCGTAGGTGCACGTCGGGTTCTTCGGGATGCGGGGACCGGTGCGTGCTCACCTCGATACCTCCGCGTTGGTGCCGGATTCGATATCGAGGGAGGCCAACTCTCGATGGGCGACCGGTGCCAGTCGCCACGACCGCGCGACCTGCACGTAGCCCTCTTGTTGAAGCCAGGTCATTGTCCGCGCGACGACGCGGCTCGAACGTCCCAAATCAGCTGCCAGGTCATCGATATCGTGTGCCCGGCCATCGTCCATCGCACGCATGACCAACAGCTGAGTCTTGCTGAGTTCGTGCCGATCAGCCACGATGCACCGCCATCGATCGCGGATCGCGATTGATACCGGTACACGCCAGTATCGATTCCACTACAACCCGACCCGAGGGCCGAAAGGTGTTGCAAGGTAGTTCAATCCATCGCCTGCTGCCGCCTCCGGGTTCTGCTGTCGGCGACGGCAACGGGATCGCCCCCTGACGAACGATCATCACGTTCAGCCGGAACAAGTCGTTGAACACCCGCGTGTCGTCATCGGGCACATCAGGACGAATCAGGAACGACCATCGGTTCGAGCCGACGTGTGCCACGATCGGACCGACCGCTACCCCGTGGCGCTGCATGTGTTGCCGCAGAACACTTCCCAACGTTCCCGGCATAGTCAGCGCGCCGCAACTCCCGGCAAGGAAGATGATGCGTCCGGAGCCGGGCGGGTCGATGTTGGCGGCCAGTCCACACACCAGGCGGTAGTAGACGCATCGAGAGACTGGTGTATCCCCAAATGAAATGTTCTTCATCGGCTTTAGGCCCCCTGCTCGCATGGAGTGGATTAGGTGGCCCGGCCCCTAGCGGTTTGGAAGGGTGAGGGTGACTCGGGCCGACTCGAGGCACCTACCGGGCACCAATTCAGACAACCACCGCGAATGCCTGGGAATGCGCAGGTTCGCGTCTACATGCGTCTACAAGCTCCCCAGCGGCAGTTAGTCTGGGGCTGTGGAGTCTGACGCCACTATCCCCACCGGTGCCCAGCTCCGTGCTGCGCGTGAGGCCGCCGGGTTGAGTCTCTCGGCGCTGTCAGCTCGCACGCATTACAGCAAGCCCTACCTTGGCCTACTAGAGACTGGCCAGCGCCCGATCTATCCCGAGCATGTCAGTGCCTACTCTGACGCGCTGGGGCTTGGCTCGGCGCTGTTCGTCGAACCTGCCGATGGGGAACAGGCAGCGGCGGAATGGGTCCATCGGGTAGCGGCGTCGGATCTAGGTGGAGACACCCTCGACCGTTTGGAGTTGTCTGTCGACGACTTGGCTGCGGCGTACCCGACAACTCCTCCGAGCGAATTACTCCTCCGCATACGGCAGCATCTCGGCTACGCCGGACGCTTGATGGACAGCCGCAAGACGTTGCCACAGCACCGCCGGTTACTCATCACGGTCGGCTGGCTCTCACTGCTGGCGAGCACATGTCATATCGACTTGGGCGAATCATCCGCTGCTGCGGCACGCGGGCACCTCGCATGGAAGTTGGCGGACGAGGCCGGACACCCGGAGATCGCAGCATGGTGCCTGGAAACGCGGGCATGGCAACAGTTGACCAATGGCAAGTTCGCAGCGGCGGCCGAACTGTCCCGCGCGGCACAGACCCTTGCCCCGGAGGACAGTTCGGCGTTCATCCAAGCGACTGCCCAAGAGGGACGCGCGCTGGCACGGCTAGGCGACAGCAAGGGCACCTACGGCGCGTTGCGGCGGGTAGCCAGGCTGGTGTCCGGACTGAATGCTCCCGATCGACCAGAGCACCACTTTCGCTACGACCCCGCGAAGTCGGATGCCTACGTAGCCACCACACTGGCGTGGCTCGGCGACCCGGCAGCGGAGTCCTACGCCCGGCACGTACTTGCCGACCTCATGGACGCTGCGATAGCCCGGCCTCGCCGAATCGCCTCGGCCAACTTGGACTTGGGGCTGGCCCTGGTCGCGGCCGACAAGCCGGACGAGGCGGCGAATGTCGCGCTCACGGCCGTCACCTCAGGCCGCTTGGTTCCATCGAACTACTGGCGTGTGTCCGAAGTGGTCTCCGGGATCGAGGACCGCGACGCCGCCGACGCGATCACCGTCCGCGAAGCGTTCCGAGACACCTATCCCTCGCTGGGGACCTGATCCGGGAAACTTCCGCAAACGGGTACGGAGCCCATAGCAGCTCGAACGGGATGTAAAGCTCGACAATCGAGTACTCCGCGGTGCCCACCCTGCTGGTGGTTAGTGGCCGGAGGTGCAGGCGGGCAATGTGCTCGCTGGCTCTCCATGGTTCCGGGTTTGTGCCAATGTCGTCATCGCGGCGGGGCTTACACAGATTGCGCACCCACGGCGGGTATGCCATCGGCGGCCGGGCAGGTTTACCAGTCGATGTCGTGTCCCGTGTCGGGTTCGGACTGGTGGGGAGCGTGCTGGTCGGCGTTGTAGTCGTCGGTGTACTCGGCGTGGTGGCCGAGGTCGGCGGCATGGATGGCGTCTGCAATTTCCTGCCCGGCCAAGTCAGGGTTGCGGAGTTGGGGGTCGGTATGTTCGCGCTGGGTGTGGTTGTCCGGGTGTAGGCCGGGTTGGTGGGTGGTGATGTGGTTTTCGTCGATTTCCAGGCGTGCCCAGAGTGCGGCGGCGGGCATCTCGTCGGGCAGCGGTCGCTGCTGTGCGGCTTGGGCGAGTTGGTGTTCGATGTCGATTCCGGCTCGGGCGGCGGCGTCGACGTGGGTGGCGATGATCGGCCAAGTCGGGTCGGTGGTGATGCGGGGGTCGATGCGGTCAACCATGGCGGCCCAAACATGTTGGGATAGTTTGGTATTGCCGTCGTTGTCGAGGATGCGGCGTTGGAGTTGTTGCTGGTAGTCGCGTTCGATGGCGGTGTGCCGGTTCGGTCCGGTGGGGCGGTGTTCGGTGTCGGGGATGTGGAGTCCGGCACGCCAGATGGCGAGGTCGGCAAGGAGTTCGGGGTCGGCGAGGAGGTTTCGCGCCCATCTGGGGGCGGTGGCCGGGGTCCATGCTTGAGCGGTGTCGCTGATCCGGGTGGCGAGTTCGGTCACGATCTGCTGGCGAGCTCGCACGGGCGCGACGGTGTCGGGGTCGAGGGTGTCGGGGGTATTGGTGGGTAGTCCGGGTGTCCATGGGAGTGGGCCGGGTCCGGCCGAATGTTGGCCGGTGGGGTCGATTCGCCAGTCCAGCACGGCGGCGGGGTCGGTGGCGGTGTCGAGTTCACGGGCGGTGATCGCGGTGCGCAGCGCGGTAATCGGATCGCCTCCGGCGAGGGCGAGTATCGCCAGGTGCTGACGCAGGACGGGATAGGCGGGGCTGTCGGTCAGCCCTGGCAGGAGCTGCTCGGCGGTGCGGTCGATGATGTCGAGTCGTGCTGGGCCGCAAGCGTTTTCGGCGGTCATGGCCAGGGTGTCGAGGTAGATGTCCACGGCACGGCCGATGCGGCGTGCAGGGTCGAGAGCATCGCGCAGTTCGGTGTGAGCGGAGATTGCTTTGCCGTCGCGGTCGAGGATGTGGTGCAGGTGTTCGGTAGCGGTGCGGGGGTAGTGGGCGGGCATTGTGTAGATGTCGCCTTCCTCGCCGCCCATGGCGGTGACGAGGTAGGCGTGGTTCGCCTGGCGTCCGCGTGTCATCGCCACATAGAACTGTTGTCGTGTTTCGCGCCCGGACAGGGCGACGTGGCAGGTGTCGGCGGTGATGCCTTGGGCGGAATCGATGGTGGCGGCGTAACCCAAATGCAGGTGTTGGCTCACGTACTCCGCAGGCAGGCGCACGACGGCAGTGGTGTCTCGGCCGTGGACGCGTCGAGTGAGGGTCAGTGCGCCGTCGGGGTGGACTTGGCGGATGGTCCAGGTGTAGCCGTTGCGCACCCAATCGTGTTCGCTGATGCGTAGGCGGGGGTCGTTGCGGCGGGTGCGCACAGTGTCACCGACCGAGGCCACCAGCCCATCGGCGAGTGCGATATCGGGACCGGAGGGTGTAGCGGTGCGGGCGAGCCGCTCGGCGCGGGCACGCATGTTCAGGGCGGTCACGATGTCGCGGGTCGGTGCCAGCATCACCGCGTGCAAGCCGGTCGCGGTGTCGGCGGCCCAGCCAAGGTAGGTGTCTTCGTAGACGCTGCCCAAATGTCCCGCGTGAATGCGGCCGTGGTCGAGATACCAAGCCAATGCGAGCGGATCGCCGGTGCGTATTCCCTTGGAGGCCAACGCTTCCCCACGACTGGCGAAGCGCACCACCTCAGTGAGGGTGACCGGCTGGGCTGGTGCGGCGTGGGCCATGTCGGCGGCGGCGCCACCGGCATCGATGGCCGGGAGCTGGTGGTCATCGCCCAGGCATCGCACGGTCGCGCCCCGGCTGGTCAGATACCGCAACAGGTGCAGACGTTTGGAGGTCGGCACCGTGATGTGTTCATCGATGATGACCAGGGTGGTGTCATCGATGTCGAGGACCCATTGCGGCAGGTGAGGCAGACGGTCACCGGTAAGGGCGGCGGGGCGGTGGCTGTCGAGGACGTAGAGAAGTTTGTCGACGGTTTCGGCGCGGGCACCGATCTCCTGACCCAGAACCGACGCGGCGTCGGCAGTGAAGGCCAGGCCCAGCACGCCCCCGCCGGCCGATCTCCACGCGGTGGACAGCACGGCCATCGCAGTGGTCTTGCCGGTCCCGGCCGGGGCGTTGGCGGTGTGCACGCGCATCCCGGCAGCGGCGAAGGATTCGATGACGCGGACCTGCCCAGGGTTCAGCCGCTGGTCCGGGTGCGCGGCGTTGTAATCGCTGACCGCGACGGCGACATGTCCGGGGTCCAGGATGCGCCCGCCGGGTTCGACCGCCAGGGCGATGAGTTCGGCTTCAGCGGCCAATGTGGACGCGGTGGTGTAGATCTGGGAGTTCGCGCGGGTATGGAGCGGGGTGCCATCCTCGCGGCGCAACCATGCCGGGACCGCACGCAGGTCAGGGTGTTCGGTCACGTCCGGATCACCGCGCGCGAGAGCCGATGTCGGCGCGAGCGCATGCGCGCAGACCTCGGCAACGACGCGGGAGTAGTCCGCGGGAGCCACGTTGCCTCGGAGTTGGCGTTCGACCTCGGCCCGCAGATTGAACTCACGCCAGGTCGCACGCTTGTCCGACAGCGCCGACAACGCCTGCTCGCTGACGCGGGCGACGAACGCGCCATCCGGTGCCGGACGCGCGACCGGCGGGACCGACAGGACACGGCCGATGATGCCGTCGATGGCGGCAGAGCCGCCGAGCAGCTCGGCGGCTTCGTCGCGCCAGTTCGCGCGTTGTTGGGTGCGTGAACCCGGAAGGTGTTTGCAGGGTCGGGTTTCCAGGGTCGCGCGTTGGGCTAGTCGGTGTACTTCGCCAGGTTCGGGTTGCCGTCCGAACGCGGCCTGCCATGCGGCAGAGAGAGTTTCGAGCCGATCGGTGATCGCGGCCCCGCGCCGTGACCACAGGTGGATCAGCGGCAGTGGCACGCCGACGATCTCACGGATACGAACCTGCTCGCGGTCGCGGTCGAGGCGGTCGGCGAACCGCAGACCGAGCGCGGTTTCGAGGTGGTGTTCGAGGCGGGTGTCATAGATTTCGGAGACCGTCACCACTGCCTCGTGGATGGTGGTGCCGTCGATGGTGCGCCACTTGCCCTCGGCGTTGCGTACGCGGTTGGCGATCAGCACGTGGGTGTGCAGGTCGGGATCGGACGCGCGGGAGTCGCGGTGGTCGAACGTCGCGGCGATCACGCCTTGCACCTGGACTTGGCGAATACCGTTGCGCCCCAACCGGGTGAACAACGCCTCCGATTCCAGCCAGGTCAGCGCATCGGTGACCGCGTGCCGGTGCGCGGTCGCGATCATCTCCGCCAACGATGGTGAGGCGATCGCCCACAACGCCGACACACTCTTGACCGGACTGAACGTGAAGTCGTATCCCGCGACCGCTGTGCGGTCGGGGCGGGAGGTCTTGACCACCCACCCCGACAACTCGCGGGCATCGAGCGGGAGGCGTCCGTACTCGCCGGTGAACATGTCGGTGGCGACTCGGGTGCCGATACGAGCGCGGACGGCCTCGGGGATGGGCGCGGTGGCGCACGCGCCGACGCTGATGTTGTAGTCGCGGTATGCCTGGGCCTTGGCAGCGCGGTAGCCCGACGTGGAGGAGTAGACCGGGTAGCGGTTGCCGAGTCTGGTTGCCTTCTCAGCCATCCGGGCGGCCTGGGCGCGCGGCATACCGGCGGCGCGGTGGCGGGCGAGGGCGCGTGCGCGGACCTGTTCGGCGTCGGGGTGGATCCCTTCGCCGAACAGATTCCGCATCTGCTCCTCGGTGACCTCTGTACCTGGGTCGATACCGAGGGCGGAAAGTCCGGTGCCGCGCCAGGTTCCGGGGGCTTCACCGTGTTCGTTGTAGTACTCGGCCAGTGAGGCGCGCCCGCGCGCGCTGGTGTCGTTGGCGGCGGTGTTTCGCAGGTAGTACTGGTAGCCGTTGCCTACGGCGACTTTGTGCATCGTCGCGACCATGCCTCCATGAAGCGCCTACTACACTTCGTAATTCAAGAGGCCAACCCTTAAAAATAGCTGAGAACAACGATTTTCGAGGCAATATCACTCCGAGATGCAAGATGTCTGATTGTTGAGAGCGGGGCGATACGGGGATGGGGTATGAGAAGCGGGCGTGAGAATGAGTGCGCGGGTGAGGCATACAGCAGATGGAGTGAAGGGGTGTGGAGTCGGTGGTAGCGATGCGTGCTGGGTGAGCACATTGTCGGCGGGGGTAGAGAAGTGAGTCCGGTGGACCCGGCGCGCCGGACCGCGCGGGGCACGCGACCAACGGGCGCGGCCCGCACGACGAGCGGGAGCCCAGGCGCAAATCCGGGGCACTCGGGCACTGTCGAGCTTCAGGCATACTGGACTCGGGAGAATCAGGTGGACGGGTCGGTCGGAGAAGAGAACCGCCATGTCACCCCACAGGAACCCTCGCGCACACACCAACGGGACCGGTGTAGCGCGCTCGAGCGGACCCGACATCCCAGCCGACGATCGTAAAGCGTCGGCACCGCCGGACGGTCCGACAACAGAGGACGCGGCAACCGACGGCGGCGAGAAGCAACCGTCCCTGCGGTCGACAAGGTCATCGGCTACCTGTGCAAGTACCTGATGAACTCAGTAACCGAAGTCCTGTCCGCGCGCACCGCACGCCAGCAAGACCACTACGACCGGTTGCACGTCGCCCTGTGCCGCACACCATGTAGTCCGCGGCGCGCTACCTGGCAGCTCTACGACGTCATTCCCAAGGGCGCGACAGCGAAAACCGTTCCGGGAGTGCGCAAAGCACGCGTGCACAGCCGCGAAAACCTCGCACTGCCCGGCAACCGAGTACTCGCCTCTGAGCAATGGACCGGCAAGTCCCTGGACGGCCGCAAAGCCGACCGCATCGAATTCGTCCGCCGCAGCCTCGCGGCAGTCGGCATCGACAAACCCGCTCAAGATCCCCGCAGCTACGTGTGGGCCACGATCTCACCCGGCACCCGCACACCCTCACGCGCGAAGCTCCGGCTGACCGCGATCAGCCAACGGATCACCTGGCGGGCCGAGCACGACCGAGCCCTGTACGCCGCGCAGCACCCCGACCGAGACGGCCGAAGTTCGGCAACTCGCACTGGGTCAACTGTTGCCATCGAGCAAACCGACAGCAACGTTTCAGATCTTGACCACTCAGGAGCTACTGATGTCAGCTGAGAGCCAACCTACCTGGCCCGTTCGCAGGTGGGCGAAGACCACGGAGGCCGCCGCGCACATCCGCGTAAATCCCGAAGTGCTCCGGCGTTGGAACCGAGACCGTGACAAGTACCCGTGGCTACCGAAACCGAAGCGAGTGGGAAAGGACTTCCGGTGGGACTTGAATGCACTGGACGCAGCGCTGGAGGCACGCGAAGACTGACCACACTGGCGGCAGTATGAGGACCGGTCGGCCTCCGCGCCCGATCGGTGTTGCGGGCGGCGTGATGCTCACCGAGCTGTCCCCAGGGCGTTGGCAAGCTCGGGTGTTGGTGCGTGATGCATCCGGCAAACGGCGCGATCTGGCACGAGTGTCGCCGATGAAACGCGATGCACAGGGACGAAAGATCCCCGACCGCAACGGTTCTCGCGCAACGGATGCGGTACTTGATGCGGCGAACGCGATCCGGGTCGATGTCGGGGGCGAGTTGTCGGAGGCGACAAGTGTTCGGCAACTCTGGGCTCTGTACCGCATTTACCTGGTCGAACAGGGGCGGGTGTCGGCAACGGTCGAGCGCTACGACCTGGTGGCTGAGATGTTCGACACAGCGTTCGGCGGTCGGCGACTGCTGGAAGTGACGACCTCCTCCATCGAGGCGTTCCTCAAGGACTTGGGCGAGGCCAAGGGACCGGGCACGATGCGAACCGGGCGCATCGTCTTGTCGGGGATGTTCCGCTACGCGGTGCGCAAAGACGCGCTGAGTGTGAACCCGGTTCGTGAGTCCAAGCTGGCTCAGAATATCGAGGCGAAGGGCCGCACAGGCGGTTCACGAGACATCACCGTCGATGAGCTGCGCTTCATCCTGGCGGCGGTACGTACGTCGGAAGTTGCCTGTCCGCGAAAGCTTTCGAGGGCCGAGCGGAACCGCAAGACTCCGGTGAAGGCGTATACCCCTCCCACAGTCGCGGAGTACTGCGAGAGTGCTGACCTGGCGGACTGGGTGACGCTGCTCGCCGGTACCGGCCTGCGTCGGAGCCAGGCGGCCGGGTTGTTGTGGTCGGACATCGACTTGGAGCATCGAACGCTTCGCACCTCGGGAAAGGTCGTGCGGGTCAAGGGTGAGGGCTTGGTACGCGTTGTGAGCGATGACGATCCGAAGAATCGGACAGGTGCTATTGCCTTGCCGGAGTTCGCGGTGGAGATGTTGAAGCGACGGCGGAAGGATCTGGCGGCCCGGAAGCTGGCTTCCAGGCCCAAGGGTAAGGATGTGCTCGACCTGGTGTTCCCGTCTGCGGTATGGGGCCTGCGTGATCCGCAGAACGTGGGGCACGAATGGCAGCGGGTCCGGGAAGCCCTCGGCATCCCCGACGACGTGACCGGACACAGTTTCCGTGGGGCCGTGGCGACGATTCTGGATGACGCTGGCCTGTCGGCGCGCGTGACAGCGGATGTGCTCGGACACGTTGATCCTGCGATGACACAGCGGCGCTACATGGCCCGTGGTCGGGTCCATCACGCAGCGGCGGATGCCTTGAACCGCGCGGTGAGCAATCCCGCCTGATCAGAGACGCGTTCAGCGACTTTCTTGGGACTTAGTTGGGAGTTCAGCCAGATAGGTTGAACTCTGGTAAAGAGCCGAAATCGGCCCCTACCTGGGAATATGGAGCCGCCTGCGAGAATCGAACTCGCGACCTTTTCATTACGAGTGAAGCGCTCTACCGACTGAGCTAAGGCGGCGTGCCTTTCGGCGTGGCGAGTCTATCGTCTCGGGGGGTGGAACGCGAAAACGGGTGGTCACCGGGGCGGACCGGTCGGGGTCAGGTGGTTTGGGCGGCCATCAGGGCGGCGGCCAGGGCGGCCAGGGCGAAGCGGGGTTTGACGTTGAGGTCCAGGGCTTCGCGGCAGGCCAGGACGGCGTCGATGGATTTCAGCAGGCCCTCGGGGCGGACGCGTCGGGCCAGGTCGTGGATCTGGTCGGACATGTCGGGGTGGGTGAGGGCGACGCCGGAGCCGTTGCGGGCGGCGCCGAAGCGCACGGCGAGGGCGTCGCGGTAGACCCCGGCCACGTCGATGAGGGCGCGGTCGAGGGAGTCGCGGCCGGTGCGGGTGGCGCGCGACTTCTGCCGACGTTCCAGGTCTTTCAGTACGCCGGCCGAACCGCGGGTGGCGCCTGCGGCACCTTTACCGGTGCCGCCCGCGCCCATCGCGGTGGCGAGTTCTTCGCGTTCGCGGTCATCGCGGGTGGCGCTCATCTGTTTGGCTTCGTCGTCGGCGGCCTTGACCAGTTCATCGGCCGCGGCATAGGCGGCGCCGGGCTTCGAGGCGGCGCCGACCAGGGCCAGCGCCCGCTGGCGGCGGGCCCGTGCTTCTTCGTCGGTGGCCAGGCGCCGGGCCCGGCCGACGTGTCCGCCGCTGATCGAGGCGGCCCAGTTCGCGGTCTTCTCGTCGAGTTTGTCGCGGTCGCGCAGCACCTGCGCGATGGCGGGCACCGACGGCGTGACCAGGTGCACATGCCTGCAGCGGGAACGCAGGGTCACCGAGATGTCCTCGGGGTCGACCGAGGGCGCGCACAGCAGGAACACCGTCCGGTCCGGCGGCTCCTCGACCACTTTCAGCAGCACGTTGCCCGCGGCCTCGGTCAATCGGTCGGCGTCCTCGATGACGACCACCTGCCAGCGCCCGGTGCTGGGCCTGCGCGAGGCGATCTGCACGATCTCGCGCATCTCCTTGGTGCTGATGCTCAGGCCCTCCGGGATCACCCGGCGCACGTCGCCGTGCGTGCCGGCCATGGTGGTGGTGCAGGCATGGCAGCGGCCGCAGCCCGGCGAGCCGGGGTCGGTGCATTGCAGCGCCGCCGCGAAGCACAGTGCCGCAACGGATCTGCCCGATCCGGGCGGCCCGGTGAACAGCCACGAGTGCGTCATCGCGCCCTGCACCACCTCGGCGCGAGCCGCGACCGAGGCGGCCGTCAGTGCGGACTCGACCGCATCCTGGCCGACCAACCGATCGAAGACACCTGCCACGCCGTACACCCTAGCCGCCCGCACCGACACCGATCGCGGGGTCGGCTCGGTGCGACGCGCGGACCGGTATTGCTTCTGTCGCGGGCCGGGCGGATCCTCGAGAGGGAGGTGTAATCACCGTGAAAATTCTGTTGATCACCGGCGATGCGGCCGAAGACCTCGAGGTCATGTATCCGTATCAGCGCCTGCTCGAAGAGGGCCACGAGGTGGACATCGCGGCCCCCGCCGTCAAGAAACTCCAGTTCGTGGTGCACGACTTCGTAGACGGTTTCGACACCTACACCGAGAAGCTCGGGCACAGCTGGCCTGCCGATGTCGCGTTCGCCGACGTAGACCCGTCCGGTTACGACGCGTTGGTCGTGCCGGGCGGCCGGGCACCGGAGTATCTGCGCAACAACCCGGACTGCCAGCGCCTTGCGCGGCACTTCGCGGAGGCGGGCAAGCCCATCGCCGCGCTGTGCCACGGACCGCTGATCCTCGCTGCCGCAGGGGTTTTGGTCGGCCGCTCGTGCAGCGCCTACCCGGCCTTGGCCCCGGACATCGAGGCAGCCGGGGCCAAGTTCGTGGACAGCGAGGCTTATGTGGACGAGAACATCGTCACCGGCCGCGCCTGGCCCGATCACCCCGCGTGGATGCGTGAATTCCTCAGGGTGCTGGGCAAATAACGCCGGCTGAGCACAGAGCTCAGGAGATCCGCGAGTAGGTGGTGTTCGCGCCGTCGAGTTCCTCGCGGATGATGTCGGCGTGCCCGGAGTGGTGCGCGATCTCGCGAAAGATGTGCAGCAGCGTGTAGCGCACCGTCCACCACTCACGCTCCGGCGACCACGGGGCGGTCGGGGTCGGGACCGAGGTGTCCAGGCTGTCCACCGTGCGGATCAGCTCCGCTGTGGCCGCCGCGACCTCGTCCCATTCGGCGAGCAAACCTGCGACGGTCTCGCCCTCGGCCATCAGGTACTCGCCCGCCATTCGCGAGACGTCGAGCTGGGCGTTCTCGTCACGCTCGGTGAGCACGGTGGTCCAGTGACGTTCACAGCTGATCAGGTGGTGCAGCAGCCCGCCGAGGGTCAGTTCGCTGGCGGTGGTGCGTTTGCGCGCTTGTTCGTCGTCGATGCCGCGCACCGTGATGCGGAACAGTTCTCGCTGGTCGGCGAGGATGCTGATCAGCTCTTCGCGTTCCTGGTCGGCCATGGGCAATCCTTTCGCGGGTCGTGCACTTCGCACCGTAGATTACGGTCGGCACGACCCGCGAGCTCAGGAATTACCGACGCCGGTCTTCTTCGCCGCTGCCTTCTTCGCCGCGGTCTTCTTGGCGACCGTCTTGGTGGTCGTCGATTTGGCGGCAGTTGCCTTCTTGGCGGCCGTCTTCTTGGCTGCGGTCTTCTTCGCAGGCGCCTTCTTGGCCGCAGCCTTCTTCTTCACCGGTCCACGGGCCCGGCGGTCGGCGAGCAACTCCATCGCCCGCTCCGGGGTGATCGACTCGATCTCGTCGCCCTTGCGCAGCGTCGCGTTGGTCTCACCGTCGGTGACGTACGGACCGAAACGACCGTCCTTGATCACCATCGGCTGACCGGAGGCCGAGTCGTTGCCCAGTTCACGCAGCGGCGCCGCGGCGGAGGCCTGCCTGCCGCGCCGCTTCGGCTCGGCGTAGATCTTCAGCGCCTCCTCGAGCGTCACGTCGAAGATCTGATCCTCGCTGGTGAGCGAACGAGAGTCGGTGCCCTTCTTCAGATATGGGCCGTAGCGACCGTTCTGCGCGGTGATCTCCTCACCGGAGGCCGGGTCCTTGCCGACCACCCTGGGCAACGACAGCAGCTTGAGCGCGTCGTCGAGGGTGACCGTCGCCAGGTCCATCGACTTGAACAGCGAACCGGTGCGCGGCTTGGGCGCGGTCGCCTTCTTCGCCGTTTTCTTGGCGGGTGCCGTCGTTTCCGCCGCGGCGGGTTCGGGCAGCACCTCGGTGACGTACGGGCCGAAACGTCCTTCCTTGGCGACGATTTCGTGCCCGGTCGCCGGATCCGTGCCCAGCGAGCGCCCCTCCTGCGGGGTCGAGAACAACTTCTCGGCGACCTCGCGGGTCAGCTCGTCCGGCGGCAGATCGTCGGGCAGGTTGGCCCGCTGCGAGATCGAATCACCTTCGGGGTCATCGGGATTGGTGACCATCCGCTCCAGGTACGGACCGTACCGGCCGACCCGGACGACGACGTCGCGTCCCTCTTCGTCGGCAAACAGCTTGATGGAGTTGATCTCTCGCGCGTCGATGTCGTCGAGCCGCTCGCCGACCATCTTCTTCAGTCCGCCGGAGCGCGCGACCGAACCCTCGACGCCGGTCTCGCCGCCGAAATAGAAGCTGGACAACCAACTTCCGCGCTGTTCGCGACCACCGGCGATGGCATCGAGGTCGTCCTCCATGCCCGCGGTGAAGTCGAAATCGACCAGTCTGCCGAAATGTTCTTCCAGCAGCCCGATCACGGCGAACGCCACCCATGACGGCACCAGCGCGCTACCGCGCTTGTACACATAGCCGCGGTCGAGAATCGTCTTGATGATCGACGCGTACGTCGACGGGCGGCCGATGCCCAGCTCTTCGAGCGTCTTGATCAGCGAGGCTTCGGTGTATCTGGCGGGCGGATTCGTGCTGTGCCCATCGGGATTCAGCTCGACCGCGGTGACGCCCTGACCCTCGTCGAGCGCGGGCAGCCTGGACTCGGCGTCGTCGGATTGACCGCCCGCCTCCTCGTCCACACTCTCCACGTAAGCCTTGAGGAAGCCGGCGAAGGTGATGGTGCGGCCCGAGGCCGAGAACACGCATTCCTCGCCGGTCGTCGCGACGCCGGTGATGCGCAGCGTCAGCGTGGTGCCCCTGGCGTCGGCCATCTGCGAGGCAACCGTGCGCTGCCAGATCATCTCGTAGAGCCGGAACTCGTCGTTGTCCAGTCGCGCGTGCAACTGTCCGGGGGTGGCGAAGGTGTCGCCGGCCGGGCGGATCGCCTCGTGTGCTTCCTGCGCGTTCTTTACCTTGCGGGTGTATTGGCGCGGGGTGGGATGCACGTACTCGGCGCCGTACAGCTGGGTCGCCTGCGATCTGGCCGCGGCGATGGCCGACTCCGACAGCGTGGTCGAGTCGGTACGCATGTAGGTGATGTAGCCGTTTTCGTACAGTCGCTGCGCGACCCGCATCGTGCGCTCGGAGTTGAAGCGCAGTTTGCGCCCGGCCTCCTGCTGCAGCGTCGAGGTCATGAACGGCGGGTACGGCTTGCGGCTGTACGGCTTGGCCTCCGCGGACGAGACGACCAGGTCGGCGCCGTCGAGGGCCTGCGCCAAGCGGCGCGCGTAACCCTCGTCCAGCACGACGACCCCGGAGGCGGTCTTGAGCTGACCGTCCGAGCCGAAGTCACGACCGCTCGCGACGCGCGCACCGGCGACACTGACCAGCCGCGCCCCGAAGGTCCGCGGATTGCTGGTGTCACCGTCTTCGCCCAGGCCCGCGTCGAGTTTCGCGGCGATGTCCCAGTATTCGGCGGAACGGAAAGCCATGCGCTCGCGCTCGCGCTGGACGATCACCCTGGTGGCGACAGACTGCACCCGGCCTGCCGACAGTCGCGGCATCACCTTCTTCCACAGCACCGGGCTGACCTCGTAGCCGTACAGCCGGTCCAGGATGCGGCGGGTCTCCTGCGCGTCGACCAGGTCGTTGTCCAGGTCGCGGGTGTCGGCGGCGGCCGCCTGGATGGCGGGCTCGGTGATCTCGTGGAACACCATGCGCCGGACCGGGACCTTGGGCTTGAGCGTCTCCAGCAGGTGCCAGGCGATGGCCTCGCCCTCGCGGTCGGGGTCGGTGGCGAGGTAGAGCTCGTCGGCGTCCTTCAGCAGGTTCTTGAGCTCGGCGACCTTGGCCTTCTTATCGGGGCTCACCACATAGATGGCCTCGAAGTCGTGGTCGACGTCGACGCCGAGCCGGGCCCAGGACTCGCCCTTGTATTTGGCGGGAACGTCCGCCGCACCACGCGGCAGGTCCCGGATATGTCCGACCGAAGCCTCGACCGTGTAGTTACGGCCTAGATAGGGCGCTATCTTGCGGGCCTTGGTTGGGGACTCGACGATCACGAGACGACGCAGGGGACGGCCCTGGTCGGCTGCACCGCGGTCTCGTGTTGCCACCGGCGAATACACCTTTCCTGTCGACCCGCGCGGGCGCTTTTCGGCGCTGTGCGCGGCTGGGGCAAGCGGGGACGACGGCTGGGCGTCGCCACCAGACACGTTTATACCTTGACGCTACGTGTGGCCGAGTGCTTGCGACTTGAACCACAGAGCGTACGCGCGTCACTGCGACTCAGTATGCCTTGTGTTCAGGCCCCGGCTGTGCCACGGCGTGTTCACAGGCTCCTGACCTCAGTCGCCGGGTGTGTCTTTGCCCCGGATATAGCTCGTCCCCCACCTCCGGCTAACCGGCGGTGAGGGACGAGTGTGTTGGATTGCGTCGCTCAGCTGAGCGCGCGAACTCCGGTGGCCTGCGGGCCCTTGGTGCCCTGGCCGACCTCGAACTCGACCTTCTGGTTCTCTTCGAGGGTGCGGAAGCCCGACCCCTGAATTTCGGAGTAGTGGACGAAGACGTCAGCGGAGCCGTCCTCGGGCGCGATGAAGCCGAACCCCTTCTCCGCGTTGAACCACTTCACAGTTCCCTGTGCCATTCTGTTCCTTCTCTTTTCTTACCGGAACGGCGGACAACTGGGTTCGTCCACCGGGCCCGTTCCGACCGCTGTACTGTTGGTTCCCCCTGCAGGAAAGCACCAAGCACACCGTTCGCAACATCGATCCTGCTGACGGTTTGGACTTTGGATCCGACCCTCGAACACAGAAGCTTGCGACCAGGAACCAGTGAACCATGTCTTCGAGCAATTCAACAGTCGAGTTACCGACAATTTGCAAAAAAGTTGATCTTGCGAATGCGCAGGTGAGGGACACAATGCCGGAATCCAGACTTGAGGTTCGTTTGCCTCCCGATAACCGAGTGCGCGTATGGCAAAGGGCCTGTGACCCAGGTCGCTATTTGGTATCGAATTGGCAGGTAGACGTTCCTAACCGTCCACGTTTCACACTTTCTGAGCGTGTCGTGGCGCGCGCCGCATGAATCCGACCGACTCGACCGCTCGCGCGGCACCCCCTAACGGCCTCAGCTACGGGACATCGTTGCTGAATCGTGTCCTAGTCGGAGTGCCCGCCGACGAGCCCCGGTTGACCCACGTCGTCGAGCTACCCGCCCGCGCCGCCGAGCTCACCACCTGGCCCGATTGGACATCGCCGGAGGTGATCTCGGCATTACGGGACACCGGCGTCGACGCGCCGTGGAGTCATCAGACCCGCACCGCCGACCTCGCGTACGGCGGCGCCCACGTGGTGGTCAGCACCGGCACAGCATCCGGCAAGTCGATGGGATATCAGCTACCCGTATTGACCGCACTGCGCGAAGACCCGCGCGCCACTGCCATTTATCTGGCACCCACCAAAGCGCTCGGCGCGGATCAGCTGCGGGCCGTCGGCGCGCTGACGCACGAGGGACCGCTGCGCGATATTCATCCAGCAACCTATGACGGCGATACTCCCGCCGAGATCAGGCAGTGGGTGCGGGCGAACGCACGCTGGGTTTTCACCAATCCCGACATGCTGCATCTGGGCATCTTGCGCTCGCATCAGCGCTGGGCGCGGGTGCTGCGCAGGCTGCGCTACATCGTGGTCGACGAATGCCATGCCTACCGGGGAGTTTTCGGTTCGCACGTGGCGCTGGTGCTGCGCAGGCTGCGGCGGATCGCCGCGCGCTACGGCGCGGATCCGGTGTTCGTGCTGTGCTCGGCCACCACGGCGGAGCCCGCGGCCGCCGCCTCCCGGCTGATCGGGGCGCCGTGTGTCGCAGTCACCGAAGACGGGTCACCGCAGGGTCCGCGTACCGTCGCGCTGTGGGAGCCGCCGCTGCTCACCACCGTGACCGGCGAAAATGGTGCGCCGGTGCGGCGGGCGGCCACCACCGAGGCCGCGCGGATCATGGCCGATCTGGTGGTCGAGGGCGCGCGGACACTGACTTTCGTGCGGTCCCGTCGCGCCGCCGAACTCACCGCAATGGACGCGCGGCGGTTGCTGAGCGAGGTCGATCCGGACCTCGCCGAGCGCATCGCCGCGTATCGGGCCGGGTACCTCGCGGAGGATCGGCGCGAGCTGGAGACGGCGTTGTCGGACGGTTCGCTGCTCGGCGCGGCCACCACCAATGCGCTCGAACTCGGGGTCGATATCGCCGGGCTCGATGCCGTGGTGATCTGTGGTTTTCCCGGCACCGTCGCCTCGTTCTGGCAGCAGGCGGGCCGGGCGGGCAGGCGCACCCAGGGGTCCTTGGTGATGCTGGTGGCCAGGGATGATCCGCTGGATACCTACCTCGTGCATCATCCGGAAGCGCTGCTGGACAAGCCCGTCGAGGCCACCATCACCGACCCACGCAATCCTTATGTACTGGGTCCCCAGTTGCTGTGCGCGGCGTTGGAGCTGCCGCTCACCGACGCCGAGGTGGACGAGCTCGGCGCGCGTGAGGTGCTGGCCGGTCTCGCCGAGAAGGGATTGATCAGGCGTCGCGTGGTCACGGGCGCCGAGGAGCGGGGGCGCTGGCACGTCACCGCGGAGACGCAGCCGCACGACGCCGTCGATGTGCGCGGCGGCATCGGTACGCCGGTGGCCATCGTCGACGGCGAGACCGGGCGCTTGCTCGGCACGGCCGATGCCGGACGGGCGCCGGCGACGCTGCATGAAGGCGCCGTCCACCTGCATCAGGGCGAGACCTTCGTGGTCGACGAGCTGGATCTCGAGGGCGGCGTCGCGTTCGTGCACGCCGCCGAACCGGGGTGGACCACCAGCGCCCGTTCGGTCACCTCGATCGCCATCGACGAGCTGACCGACGAGCGGCGCAACGGCCAGGTGACCACCGCGTTGGCGCAGGTCAGGGTGACCAGTCAGGTGGTCGGGTATCTGCGCACGCTGGTCACCGGCGAGGTGCTCGACCTGGTCGAACTCGACATGCCCGAGCACACGCTGCCCACCAGGGCGGTGCTTTATACGGTGCGCCCGGAGTTGTTGGCGCTGGCCGGTATCGACCCGGCGGACGTGCCCGGTGCCCTGCACGCCGCCGAGCACGCGGCGATCGGGCTGTTGCCGCTGGGGGCGACCTGCGATCGGTGGGATATCGGCGGGGTCTCCATCGCCGAGCATCCGGATACCGGGCTGCCGACGGTGTTCGTCTACGACGGTCAGCCGGGCGGTGCGGGCTTCGCCGAGCGCGGGTACGCCCAGTTGCAGCGCTGGCTGTCGGCGACCCTCGCCGTGATCGAGTCCTGCGCCTGCGCCGCGGGCTGCCCATCGTGCGTCCAGTCGCCCAAGTGCGGGAACGGGAACCACCCGCTCGACAAGGCCGGTGCGGCCCGCCTGCTCACCGTGGTGCTGGCCGAGCTGTCGGTCCGGTGACGACGCCGAGTTCGGTTCGTGACGGCACCGAGCTCCACGTGTGATCGAATGTCTACCTGACCTGGGGCGATCTGCCTGGGAGCCGGGCGCGGCGGTTGCGGACCGCGGTCCGGGCTCCCGAGTCGAATAAAGAGGAATGTATTCAGGTTAACTGCGCTATTGCCACGTCATCACCTGCGTACATGCGCATTCGTTCGTTTCTTTATCCGCGCCCCTGCGGACAATTGTGCCGTCTGAAATTATTTGGCCAGGCTATTTACCGATTTCCGCTACTCGTGACAACGACTGGGTGCGAGTCAACACTTAGGTTTCTCTCAGATTTCAACCGGCCCGGCTCGGGCGACAGCGCGCACCGTGTGGGTTCCTAACAGACCCATTGGTACATTCCTGTTAACAATCACAGTCGCATCCCACTCGGCGACTTCGCACTCTTCCATCCGCGCTGCCATCCGCCGCACCACCACTGCCGCCGCTGCACATCCTGCGTCGATCCCCTCGGCTAATGCCGCGGCTGCCGCGAGCGCCGCCAAGTCGGCGGCCGCTTGCGCCCGATGTCGCGTGACAACCACCACACCGACCTGCCCGATCATCAGCGTCGCCGCGATGAGCGCGGTGAGTGCGAGACATGCGAAGACCGTCGCCGCGCCGTCATCGGCCCGGAGCTTGCCCCTCATCCGCTCCCCCGACCCCTGGGCGCCTGCGCCTCTGGTCGCTCGCGGACGCCCACTCACGGTGTCGTTCCAGGCTCGCGGACCGCGACGGCGTCCGCATGCAGCGTCAGCAGTGGTAGCAGGGGCGCGCGGGTGGTGACTCGGGCGATCACGTGGTTGCCCTCGCTGCGCAGCGAGATGTGCGCGGCCGGAGGTGCGACGCGGCGGGCCGCGGCGATCGCGTTCGCTTCGTCGCCGCGGGCGGACAGGCGGGCCGCCTCACGGGCGGCGTCGACACAGCGCACCTGCGTCGACGCCGCCAGCAAGGCTCCGATACACAGCACGACCGCGACGACGAGGGTGGCGAGCGCGATCGCCGCCTCGACCGTCACCGAGCCACGATCATCACCGAGACCCTTTGCACCCCAACGGTTTACCCGAAACCGCCAGGCCGCTACACGGTGGTGTTGAGAGCGCGATCGATGATCTTCGTCAGCGCGTTCACAATGCTGTCGCCGGTCACCACCCCGTACAACACGGCACCGAACGCCGCCGCGGCGATGGTCCCGATCGCATACTCGGCCGTGCTCATTCCGTCGTCGGCGGTCGTCGCGTGCAGGATTCGTGAACGCAGCTCCATATATACAGCCTCCACACCGTGGATCGCGTTGCTCGTGACTCGCTCGATCATCACCTGATTCCCCTCTCACTGCGGCCCGCGCGGCCGATCCGCGCGGACACGTTCCGGTAGGCGCACAGCGCCGCAGCCCACTCAGCGCCGATCGCCTCACAGCAGTCCACCGCCGAGCACCCGGCCGGCCAGGCCGATCACCACCGGCACGATGCCGAGGCAGACGAACGCGGGCAGGAAGCAGAGGCCGAGGGGGCCGCCGATCATTACTCCGGCGCGCTCGGCCTTCGCCGCGGCGGCATCCTCGACCGCGCCCCGGCGCTGTTCGGCCAATTCGCCGACCGCGACCGCCAGCGAGGCGCCCGATCGCGCGGACCGTCGCGCCATCCGCGCCAACGACTCCACCTCCTCGGCACCCGCCCGGCCGGTCTCGTCTTCCGCCGCGCGCTCCCAGGCCGTCGCTGCATCGGCACCGAGGGCAAGCAGATCCGCGGCTCGGCGCAGCGCCTCCCCCAGCGGTTCCGGCGCGCCGGGTGCCACCGCTCGCGCCGCGCCCGCCATCGGCAGCCCCGCGCGCAGGCACGCGGCCAGCAGGTCGAAGACCGACGCCGTGGCCAGCGGGTCGAGCTGCTGCTTCGACGTTGGCGCGACGGCGCGCATCACCGTGGGCCGCCGGAGCGCCCGCAGTCGACGGCTCACCGCGACCCGGCCGGGCAGTAGGAGCAGTGCGACCGCAAGCAACACCACCGGCAGAGCCGGATACATCGCCAACCTCATCCAGCGCCTCCTCGCACGTCTCGTTGCACCAATTCGCCTCGAACACAGCGCAATTCGCATCTACAGGACAAAATTGGTCCGGGCAGTCCGAAGGGCTCCTCGAATTCGTTTGCCACACAAGGGATCGGCTCCGTCTACGACCACGCTGTTGATTCATACGAGCACCTTTCGGGTGATGGCATCGGTCCACAGCAAGCCCGCGCAGGCGAGAGCGGCACCGAGCGGGAGCAGCACAGCCCCTGCTGACGAAGCGAACAGCACGTGCAACGGCGCAGCGCCCATCAGTTGGCCGAGACCGAGACCGAGCAGTGGCAGGGCGGCCAGCACGGTGGCGGTGGCGTGAGCACCGGCGAGAGCGGCGGTGGTGCGGCCGCGGAAACGGATGCGGCCCACCAGGTCCGTGCGCGCGGCAGATAGCAGCTCGGCCAGCGCCAGTCCGTGCTGCTCGGCCACCTGCCACGCGTCGGCGATGCGGGACAGCTCCACCGCGACGATGGAATCGGGCTGTCGCAGCCCTGCGGCCGCGGAACCGCCCAGCCTGCTGCGCCCGGCGCTCACCGCGAACGCCTCGGCGGCTTCGCCCCGCGCCTCGCAGGCCGCGACCTCGGCCGCCGCACTCGGATGCGCACCGACCCGCAGCTCCCCGATCACCGCCTCCAGTGCGTCGAGCAGGTAGGCGCATTCGGCGCCTCTGCGCCGATCCACGCTCGCCCGGCGCATTCGGAACCCGACCGTTCCCGCCACCATCGCCGTCGCAAGCAGTGGACCGATCCCGAAGACCGACATCACGGCCACACCGACGCAGACTCCGAGCCGGAGCACTTTGTCGCGCTGCACCTTTCGCGCCACCATCGGTACGGCGAACAATCCGCCGAACCGACGACGCGACGGCGATGTCGGTGCGGCGAGCAATGCGAGCGCGAGACACACCAACGCCGCGCTCATCGGTCCAGCCGCTCGTCGAGCAACCGATGCAGTTCGCCCGCCGCAGGAGTCGGGCCGCACGCGTGCCAGGCGGGGGCGATGTGGACGCGGCCGTTGTCGTCGCGGCGAACGAGACCGATCTCGCGCAGGCCCCGAGAGCCGTCCGTCCGGCGGTGGACGTGCAGCACGACCTGGACGGCGGCGGCGAGCTGGCTGTGCAGTGCGGCGCGGTCCATTCCGCCGAGTGCCGCAAGGGCTTCCAGCCGGGCGGGTACCTCCTGTGGCGAGTTCGCGTGCACTGTTCCGGCGCCGCCGTCGTGGCCGGTGTTCAGCGCGGTCAGCAGGTCGACCACCTCGGCGCCTCTGACCTCGCCGACCACGATGCGGTCGGGGCGCATGCGCAGCGCCTGCCGCACCAGATCGCGAACTGTCACCGCACCGACGCCCTCGACGTTCGCTGTCCGCGCGACGAGACGCACCACATGCGGATGCGGCGGCGCCAGTTCGGCTGCGTCCTCCACGCACACAATGCGTTCGCGCGGACCGACCTTGGCCAGCAGGCCGGAGAGCAGCGTCGTCTTGCCCGCGCCGGTGCCGCCGACCACCAGGAACGCCAGCCGGGCCCGAATGATCCGCTCCAGCAGCCGCTTCGCATCGGCCGGTACCGCCCCGGCTGCGGCCAGCGCGTCCAGGCCCTGAGTGGCGGGCCGCAGCACGCGTAGCGACAAACAGGTGCCGCCGTGCGCGACCGGCGCGAGCACGGCGTGCAGTCGCACACCGAACGAATCCCCCAGCGCCGCTCCGGTTCCGGACAGCCTGCCGTCGACCCACGGTTGCGCGTCGTCCAGTCGCCGACCGGCCGAGAGGGCCAGCCGCTGCGCCAGCCTGCGCACCGCGGCCTCGTCAGGGAAGGTGATCGCGGTCTTCTCCAGACCGTGCCCGCGATCTATCCACACCGCGTCCGGCGCGGTCACCAGCACATCGGCGACCTGTGGATCGTGCAGCAACGGCTCGAGCACCCCGGCACCCGTCATCTCGGTCTGCAACAGCCGCAGCGCCCGCAGCAGATCCGTATCGCCGAGTACCGCACCGGCCTCGGCCCGAATAGCGGCGGCCACCTGGGCCGGGTCCGGATCGCCCGAACCGCCGGACAGCCGTTCCCGCACCCGATCCAGTAGCTCGGAGGTCACCAGCGCGCTCATCGTCGCTGTCCAGCAGGCGCACTCAGCACCGCGAGCACCGCGTCGGCGGCGTCGCGCAGCGGTCCGCGGCGGTGCACCGTGAGCCCGCCGCGTTCCAGCCGGGCGGCCAGACCAGCTTGGGCGCGCACGGCGGCGAGCAGTGGCAGGTCGAGTACCTCGGCGACCTCGGAGCCACGCAGACCGCCGGGGGCAGGCCCGCGAACGATCAAGCCCTGATTGGGGTTTCGTCGCCCGATGTGCGCGGCGACCGCCTCGGCGGCGGCGACGGCACGCAGCCGCGCGGGTACCACCAGCACGACGAGGTCGGCGGAGTCGAGCATTTGATCGGC
Source organism: Nocardia suismassiliense (assembly GCF_900269665.1). Lineage (GTDB taxonomy): Bacteria > Actinomycetota > Actinomycetes > Mycobacteriales > Mycobacteriaceae > Nocardia > Nocardia suismassiliense. The sequence continues at coordinate 830,414 of NZ_LT985361.1, read as the reverse complement.
GTGCGGGCCGCGTTCGCCGGAAATGTCGCAAACCACCAAATCGCCTGCGGCACGGCCTGCTTCGATGACGGCGCGGACGGCGGCGGCGCCGATCTCGCGTGGCAACCGGCCCGCACCGCAGCGCCCGCAGGCGAGCACGGCCAGGCCGGGCGCCGCAGTGGGCAGCGCGGAGTGCAGCGCCGCCGCGGAGACCCTGCCGTCCTCGACGACCAGGTCCGGCCAGCGCGGTCCGGTGCTTGTTTCGATGCCGAGCAGCAGGTCGAGGCCGCCGCCGAGGGGCGCGCCGTCGACCAATACGGTGTCGCGGCGAAACCCCTCCGCTGCGGCGCGCAGCGCGACGGCGGCGGCCAGGGTTGACGCGCCTGCCCCGCCTGCCGCACCTGCCACGGCGACGACGACCCCGTCTCCGGTGCGGTGTTCGCCGTACTCAGCAAACATCTCGATAAGTCCTTCGGCGGCGCCGGGCAGCGCGATCACCCGCTCGGCGCCGACGGCCGCGGCGGCTTGCCAATCGGGCAGTCCCGGTTCGCCGTCGGTGGCCAGGACGACGCCGACCCGGCGCAGATATCCGGCCTCGGCGGCCGCCCGCGCGGCGGTTGTGTCCAGGATCACCAGTGGCGCACCGGTCCACGCGTGCCGCCCGACGGGTAGCAGGCGTTCGTCGAGTCCGCGTTCGGCCGCGGCGGCGACGCGCCGCACTTCGTCGCGGAGCCGGGGGTCGTGCAGGAGCACGAGGGCCGGTGGCGGGCTGCTGTTGTCCGGCGCCACTTCAAGATTCATGCGGCTGAGCGTGGCCGAAATCGGCGGACGGCAGAAGAGGCGATGTGCCGATTGTGGATAACTCGGGGGTGTGCAGAACTTTCGAGTTGCACGACGAGGGGATTCGGCGCCGACGAAGGGGGAGGTGAACCGTCCCCGGAATAGAGGACGGCCCCAGCCGGGGGGGGAGGAGGCTGGGGCCGTCGGGTTCAGCCCCGGGGGGTCGGGCTGAACGCGCCTGGACCATGTCCAGGTGCCAGCAATACTACACCCAAGCCCCGCCCACAACGCAAGTCTGTTGCGGCAGAACTTTCCGGCGATTACGGGCTCCGCAGGGGTGCGGCAAACTCCCCGCTCGCGGCCGTGGATACCGCCGTGTGGGCCGCCGCAGCCCGCATCGCACCGCCCGCGCTCGCTCCCCAGTCGGATCCCCAGTTCCGCGCCGCGCGGCAGCCGCCGCGGGCCCGCGCGTGCCGGAACGGCGGTGGCGGTACGCCTATGCTGGTCGGGTGGACTCACCCACTGCGGACGGACGCGTCGCCGCCTTCTTCGATCTGGACAAGACCGTGATCGCGAAATCGAGCACGTTCGTCTTCAGCAAGCCCTTTTACGCGCAAGGCCTGTTGAATCGCCGCGACGTGCTCGAAAGCAGCTACGCGCACTTCCTGTTCATGCTGTCCGGCGCCGACCACGACCAAATGGAGCGGATGCGCGCCCATCTCACGAACATGTGCGCCGGGTGGGACGTCGAGCAGGTGAAAACCATTGTGGCCGAGACGCTTCACGAGCTGGTGGATCCGCTGATCTACGCCGAGGCGGCCGATCTCATTGCCGACCACAAGATCCGGGGCCACGATGTGGTGATCGTATCGGCTTCGGGCGAGGAGATCGTCGGCCCGATCGCGGAGGTGCTCGGCGCCTCGCACACCGCGGCGACGCGCATGGTCGTCGCGGACGGCAAGTACACCGGCGAGGTCGAGTTCTACTGCTACGGCGCGGGCAAGGTCGCCGCGATCGAAAAGCTCGCCGCCAGTGAGGGTTACGATCTCTCGCGCTGTTACGCGTACTCCGATTCGGTCACCGATCTGCCGCTGCTGCACGCGGTGGGCCATCCGACGGCGGTCAATCCCGATCGCGGCCTGCGCCGCGAGGCACTCGCCGAGGGCTGGCCGATCTTGGCGTTCTCGAACCCGGTGTCGCTGTGGGCGCGGTTCCAGGCGCCCTCGTCCACCACCCTTGCCGCGACCGCGGTGGTCGGCCTGAGCGCGTTGCTCGCCGGCGCGATCAGCTATCGATTGCTGCGTCGGCGCAGCTGAGCCTTAGCCACCGCCGACGCAGGCGTGGCCACCGCTGCTCGAGCGGAAGCCTGGTACTTGCCGGGGACGTTTGCTGAGCGCACGCGCAAGAAGTTGCGACCAGGCATTGAACCACGAAACGCCGATCGACACGCCGCAAATCGAATGTCTTGGCAGCTCTTGATGTGAGAGCTGTCACAGAGTAGAAAGGTAACTACGGAAGGTCGGAAGGCCAAGGCAGGACCGGAAGAGAAGGTTCCGTCTCCCGTCCACCCTTCCCAGCACGGGCACCAGGCACCCACGCGGAGCGCGCCGCGACAAGGGCAGAAGCGTTGTGGGCCTGCGAAATCCGGGTCTTCGTCGGCGATGGCCTCGCACAGGTTGCGGGGATGAACCGCCGGAGGTCGGACTCTCGCCGAGGCCGTAGAACACAACCCACCCAGCACGCTTGGTAACCGGGTAGTCCGTGCTACGCGGGCGGTGAAGTCGGCAACGACACGCCGCCCGCTTTGACGTGTAGCGGCCTACCCCGACGCCGAATCGGCGATCGACGTGGCCTCCCGCGCACCGTCCTCCAGCGCGCCGCAGCACAGCAGCACCCAGCTGCCGACAGCGTCCGCCGCACCGGATCCGAACGCCGCCGCGGCGTCGAGATACGCCTGCCTGCGCCGCAGCCAGAAAACCTCGGGCACTCCCAAACTGTGTGGATCCAGTCCGCTGGACACCGCGACCAATCGCGAGGCCGCCCGCGCGACCACCCCGTCCGCGGTCCCGAACGGGCGCAATGCGAGCAGCTCCCCGTGCACCACCGCCGCGATCACCGGAGCCGGCGCACTCGACCCGAGCACCGTCTGCACCAGCAGATCGAGCCGCTCCGCCACGCCGGCATCCGATCGCGGCCTGCCGAGCGCCGCCTCGTCGACAACCAGGTCGGCCGCGGCGAGCAGATGTAGCCGAGCCAGTGCTTGCAACGGCGCCCGCTGCCAGGTGCCCACCAGATTGCGCAGCGCGTCACCGTCCAAGGCCTGGCCAACGCGCAGCGACCCGGCCAGAATCGGGTCACCGACCTGACCGTCGGCGGGCAATTCGGTGCTACCGCCGTCGATGGCGGCGGACGATCGGGCGGCCCGCACCGCGGCTTCGGCGGCGGTCGTCGGCCAGCCGCGCCGATTCGCCTTGTGCCGATGCACCTCGGCGAGCGCATCGCGGGCGCGGTCGGCCGCGGCACGGACACCGGGGAGATCGACGAGAGGCTGCAGCGGATCGGTCACGGTTTACGAGGCTACTTGCGCCCGCCCTGCGGCTGAACCCAACCCGGGGCGGAGCGCTGCACACAGAGCGGCCACCCCAACCCAACGGGCCGGGGTGGCCGCCGAACTCTCGAGTGCGCCGCCGATCTCGACGAGCCGATTACTCAGCTCACCAACAGATCCCGGCCCGGGATGGCGTCGAGCAGCCGCCGGGTGTACTCCTCCCGAGGATTGTCGAAGACCTCCTGGGTGGATGCCGCCTCGACCACCTTGCCGGTCTGCATGACCAGCACGTCGTCCGCGATCTGCCGGACCACAGCCAGGTCATGCGTGATGAACACATACGACAGACCCAACTCGGCCTGCAGATCGTTCAGCAGCCGCAGAATCTGCGCCTGCACCAGCACGTCGAGCGCGGACACCGCCTCGTCACAGACCACGACCTCGGGCGAGAGCGCGAGGGCGCGGGCCACGGCGACGCGCTGACGCTGACCACCCGACAACTCGTTCGGGTACCGCCGCATCACGGTGGACGGCAGCGACACCTTGTCGAGCAGCTCGCGCACCGTGGCCTCGCGCTCCTTCGGGGTGCCGATGTCGTGCGTGCGCAACGGCTCCTCGATGGTGCGGTAGATCGAGTACATCGGGTCCAGCGAGCCGTACGGGTCCTGGAAGATCGGCTGCACCCGGCGCCGGAACGCGAAGGCGGCCTTGCGATCCAGCTTCGCCACCTCTTGCCCGTCGAAGGTGACCTTGCCCGACGTCGGTTCGAGCAGACCGAGGATCATCTGCGCGACCGTCGATTTACCCGAGCCGGATTCGCCGACGATGGCGGTTGTGGTGCCGCGCCGGAGCCGGAACGAAACATCCTGCACCGCAAGGAAGTCGGTCGACTTCCACGGGACGCTGCCACGGATCTTGAACGCCTTGGTGAGGTTCTCGACCACCACCACGTCGTCGGGCACCACGGACAGCTCGGTATCGGCCGCCGCGATCTGCTCGGCCACCTGCACCGCCTGCTCGCGGATCTCGATGCGCTGCTTCACCGAGGACAGTCGCTGCGACGCCAGCGAGGGCGCCGAGTTCACCAGCCGCTTGGTGTACAGGTGCTGCGGTTCGCGCAGAATCTGCAGGGCCGGACCGGATTCCACGACGCGACCGCGATACATCACCACCAGATGCTCCGCGCGCTCGGCGGCGAGGCCGAGGTCGTGGGTGATCAGCAGTACCGCGGTGCCGAGCTCGTTGGTGAGACCTTCGAGGTGATCGAGGATCTGCCGCTGCACGGTGACGTCGAGCGCCGAGGTCGGTTCGTCCGCGATCAACAGTTTGGGCCGGCACGCCAGACCGATGGCGATGAGCGCACGCTGACGCATACCGCCGGAGAACTCGTGCGGGTACTGGTTCACCCGGCGTTCGCCGTCGGACATGCCCGCTTCGTGCAGCAGTTCGATGGCCCGTTGCTTGGCCGCCTTACCCTTGGCGATGCCGTTGGCCTCCAACGTCTCCCGGATCTGGAAGCCGATCTTCCACACCGGGTTCAGGTTCGACATCGGGTCCTGTGGGACCAGCCCGATCCCGCTGCCACGAACCGCGATGACGTCCTTCTTCGACGCCTTCGCGAGATCCTTGCCGTCGAACAGGATCGAGCCGGAGGTCACCTGCCCGGTGCCGGGCAGCAGATCGATGATCGCGTGCGCGGTGGTGGACTTGCCCGAGCCGGATTCGCCGACGATCGCGACGGTCTGGCCCGGGTACACCGACAGGTTCACATCGCGGACGGCGGGTACTTTCTTGCCGTCGGAGGTGAAACAGACGTTCAGGTCCTTGATTTCGAGCAGGGGCGACTGTGCGCTGCGGGATTCACTCATCGCTTCCTAGCCTTCGGGTCGAGGGCCTCGCGCAGCGCGTCGCCCAGCAAGATGAAGCTCAGCACCGTGAGCGCGAGCGCGGTGGCCGGATAGAACAGGATCGCGGAGGTGCGAATCTCCTTCTGCCCCGACGAGATATCGGCGCCCCACGACACGATCGTGCGCGGCAGGCCGACACCGAGGTAGGACAACGTCGCCTCGGTGACGATGAAGACGCCGAGCCAGATCGTGGTGACCACGATCAGCGGGCCCGCCGCGTTCGGCACCACATGGCGCAGCAGCGTGCGTATTCGAGAGACGCCCAAAGCCTTTGCCGCCGTGACGTAATCGCTGTTCTTGGCCTGGATCACCGCACTGCGTGCGATCCGGGCCGCCTGTGGCCAGGTGAACGAGGCGAGGACCAGGACCACGGTCCAGATGGTCCGCGCATCGAGCAGCTGCATGATCACGATCGCGGCCAGCATCAACGGGATCGCGAAGAAGACTTCCGCGATACGCGACACGATCGAGTCGAGTAGCCCGCCGTAGAACCCGGACAGTGCGCCGAGGACGCCGCCGATCAGCACGAACAAGACGGTCGAGCCGACGCCCGCCATCACCGATGCCCGCGCGCCGTACACGGTTCGGGCGTAGATGTCACAGCCCTGTTTGTCGAAGCCGAACGGATGACCGGGACCGCGCGGATCCATGCTGAAGTCGCCGTTGCAGTAGCGCGGATCCTGGCTGGTGAACAGGCCGGGCCAGATGACGACGATGAGCACGAACACGATCATCAGCATGGCGACGATGAAGATCGGGTTGCGCCGCAGCTGTCGCCAGGCGTCCTGCCAGATGCTGGTCGGCGAGCCCGCGTCGACGACCATGTCGGTGGCGAGCACCTCGACCTCGTCGGGCGGCGCGACGAAGTAGATCTGCCTGCCGCGGGCCGCGCTCTCCGCGAGATCGATTCCTTTTCCTTTGTCGAGGTCAGGCATAACGAATCCTCGGATCGAGTGCGGCGTAGAGCAGGTCGACGACCAGGTTGGAGATCAGGAAGATGATGATCAGTACCGTCACGAACGACACGACGGTGGGTGGCTCACCACGGGTGATCGCCTGGAACAACGTGCCGCCGACGCCGGGAATGTTGAAGATGCCCTCGGTGACGATGGCGCCGCCCATCAGCGAGCCGAGTTCGGCGCCGAGGAAGGTGATCACCGGGATCATCGAGTTGCGCAGGATGTGCACCGTCACCACCCGGGGCCTGCTCAGCCCCTTGGCGGTCGCGGTGCGCACGAAGTCGGCGGACATGTTCTCCGCCACCGAGTTCCGGGTCAGCCGCAGCACATAGGCGAACGACAACGACCCGAGCACGAAAGCGGGGACCAGCAATTCGGCGAAACTCGCCTTGCCGGTGACGGTCACCGGTGCGATCCCCCACTTCACCCCGAGCAGGAACTGCGCGAGGAAGCCGATGACGAAGATCGGGACCGCGATCACGACCAGGCTGACGACCAGCATGGTCGAGTCGAACAGCTTGCCCTTGCGCAGCCCGGCCACCAGGCCGAAGATGACGCCGAACACGGCCTCGATGCACACCGCCATGGCGGCGAGTTTGATGGTGATCGGGAAGGCCCGCGCCAGCTCGTCGCGCACCGGCCTGCCGGAGAAGGCGGTGCCGAAGTCGAACGTGACAATGCCCTTCAGATACAGCAGATACTGCATGATGAAGGGCTGGTCGAGGTGGTACCGCGCGCGGAGCTGGGCTTCCACCGCGGGGGTCATCGGTTTGTCGCCGGCGAGGGCCTGAATCGGATCGCCGGGAATGAGGAATACCAGGGCATAGATGAGCAGCGTCGCCCCGAGGAACACGGGGATCATCTGAAGCAGACGCCGCACGACATACCAGGCCATTTCGTCTCCTGGGTCAGTGGTGAGCCGCGCCGTCGGGTTCGACGGCGCGGCTCATCAGCGGCTACTTCTCGATGTTTTCGAAGTCGAACAGACCGTTCCAGGCGAGCTCGGCCTTCTTCACCTTGTCCGAGCGACCGGCGTTGGCGATGTAGTCGAGCACCGGGATGTCGGCCATGTCCCTGAGCATCAGGGTCTGCGCCTGCGCGACGATCTTGTAGGACTCTTCCTGCGTCGGCGCGGCGAGCGCGGCGTCGAGCAGCTTGTCGAACTCCAGGTTCTTCCAGTCGACGTTGTTGGTCTCGGAGTAGCTGTAGTACTGCGAGGTCAGGAACTGCAGCATGGTCGGGTAGTCACCCTGCCAGCCGTAGCGGAACGCCTTGCCGATGCTCTTGGCGTTCACCTCGTCGCGGATGTTCTTGAAGGTCGGGTACGGCGCGCCGACGGCCTCGATGCCGAGGGTGTTCTTGATGCTGTTGGCCACGGCTTCGATCCAGGCCTGGTGGCCGCCGTCGGAGTTGTAGGCGATCTCGTAGCGACCCGACCACGGGGAGATGGCGTTGGCCTGGGCCCACACCTTCTTGGCCTCTTCGGGGTTGAAGTTCAGCGCCTCGGAGCCGGGCAGGTTCGGGTTGAAGCCGGGCAGCGAGGCCGAGGTGAAGTCACGCGCGGGCAGCCGGGAGCCGTGGAAGATGTTCTGGCAGATCTGCTCTCGGTTGATCGCCATCGACAGAGCCTTGCGGCGCAGGACGCCTTCTTCGCCACTGAAGTGCGGGACGTTGGCCTGGATGCCGATGTGCTGGTTCTGCGCGGTGGGCTTGGTGATCGCCCGATCGCCGAGGTCCTGCTTGTAGGACGCGAGCGCGCTGTCGGGAATCGTGTCGAGCGTGTCGAGGTTGCCTGCGAGCAGATCGGCATAGGCCGTGTCGAAGGACTGGTACATCACGAACCGCAAGCCCTTGTTCTTCGGCGCGCGGCCGCCCTTGTAGTCCGGGTTGGGCACCAGGTCGATCTGGACGTTGTGCTGCCAGGCACCGTTACTGGCGAACTTGTACGGGCCGTTGCCGATCGGGTTCTCGCCGAAGGCCTTGATGTCCTTGAACGCGGCTTCGGGCAGCGGATAGAACGGCGCGTAGCCGAGTTCGGTCTCGAAATCGATGGAGGGCGACTTGAGTTCGACGGTGAAGGTGCGGTCGTCGACCACCTTCAAGCCCCGGAGCGTCTGGGCCGTCGGCTTCTCCGCGGACACCTCCTCGAACCCGACGATCGGGGTGAACACGTAGCTCTGCAACTGAGCATTGGTGCCGAGCGCGCCGTAGTTCCACGCGTCGACGAACGACTTCGCCTTGACCGGGGTGCCGTCACTGAACTTCCAGTCCGGCTTGAGGGTGATCTTGTAGTTCTTCCGGTCGGACGACTCGATCGACTCAGCCATCTCGTTGTGCGCCACACCGTTGGCGTCGTAGTACTTCAGGCCGGCGAACAGCCGGTCGACTACGCGGCCGCCCATGTTCTCGTTGGTGTTGGTGGGCACCAACGGGTTCTGCGGCTCACCACCACCGGTGGTGACGATGCCCTCGTCGGCACTGCTGTCCGACGAACACCCGGCCAGGCCGAGGCTGGTAGCCAGCAGCGCGGCCGCGGTCAGCGCCATTGCTCTGTTGAATCTCAACGCGTTCTCCCGTTTTCGAGAAGGGCGGAATCCGTGGCATGCGCATGAGGTCACCAGGCGCATGCCAGCACAATCCGCCTTGGGTGTCTCGGAGGGTAGCCACCGAAACGGACTCTGTCATCGGATTGACCAAGGTTCATTCCACTTGTTACCAATCCGGCAACACGGTCGAAACACCAAAAACATCGCGCGAAAACGACCTATCCACCGGAACATTGCCTCCGTAGAGGTCGCCCGGCATCTCTCCGGTAGGGCCCCTCCGTTGCGGATTGCGCGACGGCGTGACGGGACCGAAACCCGGTGGACACACCGGACGCGGCGTAGGTCACAGTTGATTACTGTCGAACGTGCTGCGTTTGAATTGTGCGCTCAGGCTACGTGGAAAGAAGAACCGAGATGACCGAAACCGCCGACCACAAGGACTCGTACTCGCCGAGCGCGGAGTTCGCGGCCGCGGCGAACGCCGGTGCCGAGCTCTACGAGCAGGCGTCGGCCGATCGCGACGCGTTCTGGGCCGAGCAGGCGAGTCGGTTGCACTGGCATCAGCCGTGGGGTCAGGTGCTGGACTGGAGCGACGCGCCGGTGGCGAAATGGTTCGCCGACGGCAAGCTCAACGTCGCCTACAACTGCGTGGACCGGCACGTACTGGACGGCCACGGTGACCAGGTCGCCATCCACTGGGAGGGCGAACCGGGCGACTCGCGCGCCGTCACCTACCGCGAGCTGCTCGCCGAAGTCAGCCGTGCCGCAAACTACTTCACCGAGCTCGGCCTCGAAGCAGGTGACCGCGTCGCCATCTACATGCCGATGGTGCCCGAGGCCATCGTCGCGATGCTGGCCTGCGCCCGGCTCGGCCTCACCCACTCCGTGGTGTTCGCCGGCTTCTCCCCCACCGCGCTGCGGCAGCGGGTCGACGATGCGAGCGCCCGGCTGATCATCACCACCGATGGGCAGTGGCGCCGCGGCAAGGCTGCCCCGCTCAAGGAGGCGGTGGACGAGGCGTTGTTCGCGAACGGCGATGTGCCGCACAGCGTTGAGCATGTCTTGGTGGTGCGCCGCACCGAAATCGAAGTGCCGTGGACCGAGGGTCGCGACCTGTGGTGGCACGAGACTGTCACCCAAGCTTCACCGGAACACGAGGCGCAGCCGTTCGATGCCGAGCACCCGCTGTTCATCCTCTATACATCCGGCACCACCGGAAAGCCGAAGGGCATCCTGCACACCTCCGGCGGCTACCTGACCCAGGTGTCCTACACCCACCACAACGTCTTCGATCACAAAGCGGGACAAGACGTCTACTGGTGCACCGCCGACATCGGCTGGGTCACCGGACACAGCTACATCGTCTACGGACCACTGTCCAACCGCGCCACCCAGGTGGTCTACGAGGGCACCCCGAACTTCCCGGACGAGCACCGGCACTGGCAGATCGTCGAAAAGTACGGCGTCAGCATCTATTACACGGCACCGACGCTGGTGCGCACGTTCATGAAGTGGGGCCGCGAGATCCCCGCCGCGCACGATCTGTCCAGCCTCCGGCTGCTCGGCTCGGTCGGCGAGCCGATCAACCCGGAGGCCTGGCGCTGGTACCGCGACGTGATCGGCGCGGGCACGGCGCCCGTGGTGGACACCTGGTGGCAGACCGAGACCGGCGCGATCATGATCTCGCCGCTGCCCGGCGTCACCGCGACCAAGCCCGGTGCGGCGATGGCGCCGCTGCCCGGCATCTCGGCGCTCGTGGTGGACGAGGAGGGTAAGCCGGTGCAGCGCGGCGAGACCGAGGCCAACGGCTACCTCGTGCTCGACCAGCCGTGGCCGTCGATGCTGCGCGGCATCTGGGGCGACATGGAGCGATACCGGGCCACCTACTGGGAGCGTTACGCCGCGCAGGGCTGGTACTTCGCCGGTGACGGCGCCAAGCTCGACGCCGACGGCGACCTGTGGGTGCTCGGCCGGGTGGACGACGTGATGAACGTGTCCGGCCACCGGATCTCCACCGCGGAGGTGGAGTCGGCGCTGGTCGGACACTCCGGCGTGGCGGAGGCCGCGGTGGTCGGGGCCAGCGACGAGACCACCGGGCAGGGCATCGTCGCGTTCGTCATCCTGACCGCCGAGGCCAAGGACACCGGCGCGGCGCTGGTCGACGAGCTCAAGGCCGAGGTGTCGCGCGAGATCAGCCCGATCGCGCGGCCGCGGGAGATCCACGTGGTGCCCGAGCTGCCCAAAACGCGCAGCGGCAAGATCATGCGCCGGTTGCTGCGCGACGTCGCCGAGGGCCGGGAACTCGGCGACACCTCCACGCTGGTCGATCCCAACGTCTTCGAGGCGATTCGGGCGACCAAGGCGTAGCCGTTCAGCGGGGCACACATGCGGCCTCGCGCATTCGCGGCTCGCAAGCGCTCCATGTTAGGGCCGGTGGCGGTGTTTCGTCACCGGCCCTACCCGTTAGGATTGCGTAAGGTGTGCCGGGAAGTCTGGTCGGCCTGCGAGCGTGCCTGACAGCCGAGTCGGTGGATGGCGTGGTCGCAGCGTTGACCGACCGACGCCGAAAGGTTCCCCGTGATCACGCAAGTGCGCTCGGAACTATCCCGCTATCTCCGCACCGAAACAGTCGGCGGCGCAATCCTGCTCCTCGCGGCCGCCGTGGCGTTGCTGTGGGTGAACTCGCCGTGGGGCGACAGCTACGTGACGATGACCGAGACGCCGCTGGCGATCGCGCCGCTGCACCTCGATCTCACGCTGGCGGACTGGACGAAAGACGGCCTGCTCGCCATCTTCTTCTTCGTCGCCGGGCTGGAGCTCAAACGCGAGCTCGTGGTCGGCGAACTGGCCGATCCGAAGCGGGCGGCGTTGCCGATCATCGCGGCGCTCGGCGGCGTGGTCACCCCGGCCCTGATCGCCCTGGCGGTCGGCTTCGGCGAGCCCGGGATGGATCGCGGCTGGGCCATTCCGGTGGCCACCGATATCGCGTTCGCACTGGCCGTGCTCGCCATGACCGGTTCGCGCATCCCGACGAGCGCGCGAGTGTTCCTGCTCAGTCTCGCGGTGGTCGACGACCTGGTCGCCATCATCCTCATTGCCGTCTTGTTCACCACCACGCTGTCGTTGCTGTGGCTGCTGGCCGCCGTGTCCTGCTTCGCGGGCTGGGCGCTGGCCCAGCACAAGCGGATCAGCACGCCCTGGCTCTATGTTCCGCTGGCGCTGGTGTCCTGGTACGCGCTGCACGAGGCGGGCATCCATCCGACGCTGGCCGGCGTGGCCCTCGGCCTGCTCACCAGGGTGCGCTTGGACCCCGGCGAGGAGCAGGCGCCCGCCACCCGGTTGGAGCATCTCATCCAGCCGATCTCGGCCGGACTGTGTGTGCCGTTGTTCGCGTTGTTCGCCTCCGGAGTTCCGTTGGACGGCAAGGTGTTCGGCGAGCTGTTCAGCGACAGGCTGGCGCTGGCCGTGATTCTCGGCCTCTTGCTCGGCAAGACCGTGGGAATCTTCGGGATCAGCTGGCTCGCAATCCGGTTGGGCGTGGCGAAGCGCCCGGCCGGATTGGGTTATCGCGACATGTTCGCCCTGTCGGTGCTCGGCGCGATCGGGTTCACCGTTAGCCTTCTGGTGGCAGAACTCGCGCTTGCCGACGTCGACGACGGCTCCGCGGTGGAATTGGCGAAGGCCGCTGTGTTGGTCACATCAATGGCGGCGTCGCTCGCCGGTTCGGCGCTACTGTTGCGACGTGGGCGTGTCCACCAGGCGCGGCGGGACGCCCGTGCGCTACAACGAAAGAGTGAGGCCGAAGCAGTGCCTGGACAGGGAGAAGGGTCTACCAAGTGAGTTTCACAAACGGCGGTAACGGGAACGACGCACAGCGCGGTCGTACGGTGACCTCCATTCCCCTGTCCGACGCCAACCCCAGCGGCAGCGCCAGCTTCGGCACGCTGGTGCGCGACGCGACCGAGCAGATGTCCACCCTGGTCCGCGCGGAGGTCGCCCTGGCCAAGGCCGAGGTGACCGGTGAGATCAAGAAGGGCCTGCAGGGCAGCGTCTACTTCATCCTCGCGCTGACCGTCCTGCTGTTCAGCACGTTCTTCTTTTTCTTCTTCCTCGGTGAACTGCTCGACGTGTGGCTGGCCCGCTGGGCCGCCTTCCTGATCGTGTTCGCGCTGATGATCGTCGCGACCGCGCTGCTCGCCTTCCTCGGCTATCTGCGAGTGAAGAAACTGCGGGCGCCGGAGAAGACGATCGACTCGCTCAAGCAGGCCAAGGCGGTGCTGCCGCACGGCTTCGGCGCGGCCGCGCACGACGACTACCGTTCGCTGGAAAAACCCGCTTCGTAACCGCTCGCTCGCGCGCGGATACCCCGAACTACTAGGCTGCCTCGGCGTGTCGTCGCACTTCATTCCGGATCCGTCCAGCGTCCGTTTCGACGGCCCGTGGGCGCATCGGGACGTTCATGCCAACGGCATTCGATTCCACGTGGTGGATGCCGCTCCCGAGCGCACCGACGCGCCGCTGGTCGTGCTGTTGCACGGCTTCGCCGACTTCTGGTGGTCCTGGCGACATCAGCTGACCGGGCTCGCCGAGCTCGGGTATCGCACAGTGGCGGTGGACCTGCGCGGGTACGGCGACAGCGACAAACCGCCGCGCGGCTACGACGGCTGGACCCTGGCCGGCGATATCGCCGGGCTCATCCGCGCGCTCGGCTACACCGACGCGACCCTGGTCGGGCACGCCGACGGCGGGCTGGTGTGCTGGGCGACCGCGGTGCTGCACCCCCGGCTGGTTCGGTCCATCGCGGTGGTGAGCTCGCCGCATCCCGCGGCCCTCAAGAGCGCGGTGCTGCGCAACCGGCACCAGCGCGCGACCTGGCTGCCGAACTTTCTGCGCTACCAGCTGCCCCGCTACGGCGAACGGCTGCTGACCACCGGTGACGGGTTCGAGGTCGAGCGCATGCTGCGCGCCCGGGTGAGCGGATCCTGGTCCGGCACCACCGAATTCGTCGACACGGCGCGGCGCATGCGCTCGGCCATCCAGATTCCCGGCGCGGCACACTGTGCGCTGGAATATCAGCGCTGGGCCTTCCGCAGTCAGTGGCGCCCCGATGGCCGCCGGTTCATGGCCACCATGCGCGAGCCGATCCGCATCCCGGTGCTGGCTATGCGGGGTGACCTGGACCCCTACGTGCTCGGCAGCACCTTCCGGCGCGGCAGTCATCTCTCTCCGGACCGCCGCCTGGCCACCGTTCCCGCTGCGGGGCACTATGCGCACCAGGAGAATCCGGACGTGGTGACCGCGGAGCTGGCGAAGCTGCTCGCGTAGCGCGGCGGATTCCCGGGTCGAGTCCGACTGTGTCGAACCAGACCCGGGACCGTCTCAGCTCAGTACGCAGGCACCGGTGCCCACCGGGATGTTCGACCCGGTCGCGGCATCGAGTTGGGCGCGGACCTCGGCCAACGTGAGCACGTAACCCGTGTCGTCGTCGGTCACGGCGGCACCGAAGACGACTCCGAGCACCTCACCCTCGGTGTCCACCAGCGGCCCACCGGAGTTGCCCGCGCGGACGCGGCCACGGACGGTGTAGACCTCGCGTTCCACGGTGCCGTCCCGATAGATCGTGGGACCGGTGAGGTCCAACGTCTCGCGGATACGGGCCGCGCTCGCCGTGTACGGACCACCGCCTGGGTAGCCGAGCACGATGGCGCTGTCGCCGGGCCGCGCGGCCGCGGGTGCCTGCGGCACCACCGGGGCGGTGAGCCCGGGCACCGCGAGCACCGCGACGTCCTTGGACGGGTCGAACAGCACCACGTTCGCGTCCAGTGGCCCACGCACCGTGTCCACCACCACGCTGGTGGTGCCGGCGACCACGTGGGCGTTGGTCATGATCCGCTCGGGGGCGATCACGAAACCCGAACCTTCCAGTGCCCGCTGGCAGCTCGGCGCGACGCCGCGGATGCGCAGCACGCTCTGCTGCAGTGCGGCGGCGACGGGGCTGGACAGCACGCTGGGGTCCGGCGCGTCGACGGCGGCGATCGGGGCGCGGCCGAAGGGGCCGATCACGTCCGGCAGGCCGGAGGTGTTGAGCAGCTTGGAGAATTCGTTGGGCAGGCGGCGCAGCCAGTTCGGCGCGACCTCGTTGACGTCGGTGAGCACCCGCGAACCGTTGATCGCGGTGGCGATCGACGGCTGCGACGAGGTGGCCAGTGGCAGCGCGAGCAGCCACGCGGTGACCAGCACGGCCACCGCCTGCAGCACGGCGCCGACCACGCTGTCCACACTGCGGGTGAACGGATGTCGCATGCCGCTGCGTGCGGCGCGGCCGAGCACCATGCCCGCGACCTCGCCGATGATCACCAGCACCACGATCAGCAGCACACCGGTGAGCACCCGGGTGCGGCCCTCGTCGACGTGGACCAGGATGTGCGGCGCGATGAGAATGCCGGCGACCGCGCCGAGCACCACGCCGAGGAAGGCGAGAGCGGACGCGACCGCGCCTTGCCGCCACCCCGAGGAGGCGGCCAGCAGCGCGAGCAGCACCACCGCGATATCGAGCCAGGCCGAGGAGGTCATAACGTCATGCCCACGTCGGCGAGGGCGGTCTCTAGATCACGCACGTCCTTGTGGTCCCAATCGTGTTCCCAGCCCGCGGCTTTGAAAATGCCCGCCAGGATGCCGCCGGTGAGACCCCAGACCAGCATGCCGTCCACTTGGAAGGCGGGGCTCTGATAGCCGAGGCTGCCGCGCACCAGAAAGCGGTTCGCCGGATCGAGCAACGCGGACAACGGCACTCGCACCACCCGTTCGGTCTCGCTCTCGTCGACCACGCCGACCTCGCTGGGGGTGCGCCAGTAGGCCACCACCGGTGTCACATCGAACCGCGACGGCGGCACGAACAACTTCGGCAGCACCGCAAGGGGTTCCACGCCGGAACGTTCTAGCCCGGTCTCTTCGCATGCCTCGCGCAGTGCGGTGTCGATCGGACCGGTGTCACCGGGATCCACCGCGCCGCCGGGGAACGCGACCTGGCCGCGATGCTGGCGCATGGTCGCGGCGCGCTGGGTGAGCAACACCTCCGCGTCGGCGGGCAGACCGCCCGGCGCGGCCGGATCGGCCTCGGGCGAGCCGCCGAACAGCACCAGGACCGCCGCTTGCCGCGGGGTCGTTGTCAGCGACATGGCGCGGCGCAAGGTGCGCGCGAGGGTGAGTGTGTCCGAGGTATCCGCCGCGGGCTCGGTGGTTTTGCTCAGCCACTTCGGAATGTCTTCGGGCACCGGGATGGTCATGCGGCGACTCCCAGTTCCCGGGCGACGGTGTCGCTGATGTCGTCCACCCCGCTGAACGCGCGCACTACGACCTCTGCGACCGAACCGTCCGCCCGCAGCAGCACCGAAATCGGCAGCACCGCGGGAGCGCCGACCGCCGTGCGCACCCGCGCGTCGGCATCGAGGACACCAGGGAGTTTCACGTTCAATCCGGTCAATCGTGAAATCGCCTTGGCCTCATCGGGGTCGCTGTGCACGGTCAGCACGGTAATCGCGTTTCCGGCACGTTGGGCGAACTGCTGCAAATACGGCAATTCTTGCGCACACGGTCCGCACCAGTATGCCCAGAGATTCAGCAGCGCAGGCTTACCCGCGAGCGCGGCGGCCAAGTCGACGGTCTCGCCGTCGGCCAGGCAGCCGACAGTGAGGCCGGCCAGCGGGCCGGAACCGGTGGCGCCCGCCGCGGGTCGCGGGCAGGCCGCGAGGTTCGCGGCGAGACGTTGCTGCTCGGATACCCCGGCATCGGCGCGGGCCTGCCTGCCGTTGTCCGCCGCGGTGTCGGCGTCACGGCTCCGCGGCCACAGCGCAACCGCCAGCGCGATCACCGCGATCAATCCGGCCAGCGCCCATCGCCAGGCGACCGGGAGTTGTCTCACCGGCCCACCAGCTCGAGCAGATGCTCCTTCTCCGGACCCTTGACCAGCTCGGCGGCGGTGTCCGGGTCGGTGGGGCCGACCCCGAACGAGGGACAGTCCTTGGCGAGTACGCACACACCGCAGGCCGGTTTGCGGGCATGGCACACCCGGCGGCCGTGGAAGATCACCCGGTGCGACAGCATCGTCCAGTCTTTGCGCTCGATCAGCTCGCCGATGATGTGTTCGACCTTCACCGGGTCTTCCTCATCGGTCCACTGCCAGCGCCGGACCAGCCGGCCGAAATGGGTGTCGACGGTGATGCCCGGCACACCGAACGCGTTGCCGAGAATCACGTTGGCGGTCTTGCGGCCGATCCCGGGCAATTGCACGAGTTCGTCCATGGTGTGAGGCAATTCACCATCGTGTCGCTCCAGCAGCGCCTGACCGAGGCCGATCAGCGAGTTGGCCTTGTTGCGAAAGAAACCCGTCGAGCGGATGTATTCCTCCAGCTCGGCCCGGTTGGCCTCGGCGTAGGCGCGCGCGTCGGGGTACTTGGCGAACAGCGCGGGCGTGGTGAGATTCACCCGCACATCCGTGGACTGCGCGGAAAGTATTGTCGCGACCGCTAATTCGAGCGGTGTGGTGAAGTCCAGCTCACAATGCGCATCCGGGAAAGCGGCGGCCAGTGTGCGATTCATCCGGCGCGCCCGGCGAACTAGTCCGAGCTGGGTTTCCGCCTGTCGCGCGCGGGATTTCCGTTTCGGAGCGGCGACCGCGGCGGGTTGCGCATCGGTCGCCTCGGGGGCGGACGCACGCCCGTTTCCGGCGGCTGCAGAGGGGGTGACACGCACCTGTCCACCATACGGAACCGTCGGCCAACGTTGCCCGTCCAGTTCGGTTGCCGTGTTCCATCTGAGACCTAGACCGTGTTTACTCCTCCGTATGCAAGGACTCGCTGTGGTGCTCTTCCCAGTGCTGTTGATGCTGTTCGCACTGGGTATGGAGCGGGTCGAGAACCGGCTCCGCAAACTTCTCGAACCCGACGAAGAGGTTCAGCAGTACCTGGACAAAGCAAGCAACGCAGAAGTGAAAGAGCTGACGAGGCTCGGCCTGCCGGCCGCCGTGGCACGGATGCGCAAGCGCCGTACCCGCGGCGAAGAGCTGGATGTGGCCCGGGCGAGTTAACGCTCGCCCGAGGCGGGAACCGCGCACCAGCCACCGGGGCCGCGACGGGCCCGGCGGCGGCAGCTCGCACAATCAGGCAGGGACCTGCGAACACCGCCGACAAACACTGGTACGGTTCTTCGCTGCGCCACGCAATCCACTCGTTACGTGGTGTCTGTCACTACGCTGTCATCATGCCGCGTAGACTGCGCTGTTGGCCGAGTCGCTTTCGGTCCAGTACGGAGCCATTTCCCATAAGGAGCACATAAGTGGACGAGGCCCTCGCCAGAGCAGGCATCTTCCAGGGCGTCGAGCCCACTGCGGTGGCCGCCCTCGCCAAGCAATTGCAGCCGGTGGATTTTCCGCGCGGCCACGTCATCTTCAACGAGGGTGAGCCGGGAGACCGGCTCTACATCATCACCTCGGGCAAGGTGAAGATCGGCCGCAGATCACCGGATGGCCGGGAGAATCTGCTGACCATCATGGGCCCGTCGGACATGTTCGGCGAGCTGTCGATCTTCGATCCGGGCCCGCGTACCTCCACCGCCACCACGGTGACCGAGGTCCGCGCCGTCACCATGGATCGCGACGCGCTGAAGTCCTGGATCGATCAGCGGCCCGAGATCGCCGAGCAGTTGCTCCGCGTGCTCGCGCGTCGCCTGCGTCGCACCAACAACAACTTGGCCGACCTAATCTTCACCGACGTGCCCGGCCGGGTCGCCAAGGCGCTGCTGCAACTCGCGCAGCGGTTCGGCACCCAGGAGGCCGGCGCGCTGCGGGTCACCCACGACCTGACCCAGGAGGAGATCGCCCAGCTGGTCGGCGCCTCCCGCGAAACCGTGAACAAGGCGCTCGCCGACTTCGCGCACCGCGGTTGGCTGCGGCTGGAGGGCAAGAGCGTGCTCATCTCCGACTCGGAGCGACTGGCGCGCCGCGCGCGCTGACGCAAGCTCGACACGACCGGACAACACGCTGGGTTCAGAGCTCCTGGAGCCCAGCGTGTTGTCGTGCGCTCAGCCTTCGGCTGGGTAGGTACTGCTCAGCCTTCGGCGCGTAGATACTCCAGCTGCGCCTGCACCGAGCTGCGGGCGGCCAGCCAGAGTCGTTTGTCGACATCGGCGTAGACGCGACGGACCACGGCCATCGCGCTCGCCTTCGGGCCGAGCACCCGCAACGCCTCGCGCACTTGATCGAGGCGTTCCTGCCGGTGCGTGATGTAGTACCGGGCGACCGGCGCCAGATCGGGATGGTCCGGTCCGTGCGCGGGCAGCAGTGCCTTCCCCGCACCGATCTCGACCAGCCGGTCCAGTGAGGCCAGATAGTCGGCCAGGGTGCCGTCGCTCGAGTCGAGCACGGTGGTGCCGCTGCCCAGAATCGTGTCACCGGTCAGCACCGCGTCGTCGAGCAGGAAACTCGTCGAATCCCCGGTGTGGCCCGGTGTCGCCACCACGGTGAGGCGCAGACCTGCGGCCTCGATCACCTCACCGTCGACCAGCGGTGGTGCGTCCGAACCGCGCAGAAAGCCGGTGTCCTTGGCGCGCACGGGGGTTCCGGTCATCTTCACCAGGTGATCGATGCCGCCGGTGTGATCGTGGTGCCGGTGCGTGATCAACGTGAGTGCGATTTCGCCCCCGGTGACCTCGGCGATCTTGGCGCTGTGCGCCTTGTCCTTCGGACCGGGATCGACCACCACACAATCCGACCGGCCCGGCGCCCGCAGGATCCAGGTGTTGGTGCCGTCCAGCGTCATCTGGCCGGGATTGTCCGCCAGCAGCACCGCTGCCGTCGGGGTGACCTGCCGTAGTTGTCCGTACGCGGGATGAGTCAGCGTCATCGATGTACCCCAGTCGATCGAATCCCAGTCCGGGACTTTTCAGTTGTTACCGCACCTCGGCGATGAGTTCTACCTCGACCGGGGTGTTCTTCGGCAGCTCGGACACGCCGACCGCGGAACGCGCGTGCACGCCCGCGTCACCGAAGACCTCGGCCAGGAACTCCGACGCGCCGTTGATCACGACGGGCTGGTCGTTGTAACCCGGTGCGGAGGCGACGAATCCGACCACCTTCACGATGCGCACCACCGCGTCCAGGCCGACCAGGCTGTGCACCGCCGCCAGCGCGTTGAGCGCGCACAGTCGCGCGGCTTCCTTCGCCTGCTCGGTGGTCACCTCGGCGCCGACCTTGCCGACCGCCGACAGCTCGCCGTCCACGAACGGCAGCTGGCCGGAGGTGTAGACCAGCGAACCGGTCCGGATCGCCGGAATGTAGGCGGCCACGGGCGCGGCCACCGGAGGCAGGGTCAGGCCGAGGCGGGTGAGGTTGGTCTCCCATTCGGTCACTGCGGTCATCCCCTTCTCCTTTACTTCGGGCGCTTGAGGTAGGCGACGTGCTGCTCGCCGGTCGGCCCGGGCAGCACGGTCACCAGCTCCCACCCGTCGGCGCCCCACTGATCGAGAATCTGCTTGGTCGCGTGCGTCAACAGCGGCACGGTCGCGTACTCCCACAAGCTCGCTTCACTCATGCGAGTGAGCGTAGCTGTGTCTAATTTGCGGCGCCTGCGGCACGGCGTTGCCCAGCGCGCAATCATCCGCTGTCTGGTACAGATACACGCCCTGGACCAGGCACTAGGCGGATCCCTCGGGCGCGATCTCAGAACGAGTTATAGGCTCGCGAGCGTGGGAGTACCAACAGCAGTGCCTGTTTCGGCGGAGCCGGGACTGGAAACAGGGTGGCCGAAGCGTGCCGAAAAGGCGCGTCTGCACTATGTCTCCGGGAAAGGCGGCACGGGCAAGTCCACGGTGGCCGCGGCGCTCGCCTTGGCGTTGGCCGCCGGTGGCCGCCGGGTGTTGTTGGTGGAGGTGGAGAGCAGACAGTCGATCGCGCAGCTGTTCGATCTGCCGCCGCTGCCGCCGACCGAGACCAGGATCGCCACTGCCGACGGTGGCGGCGAGGTGGTCGCGCTCGCGCTCGACATCGAGCATGCGTTCCTCGAGTACCTGGACATGTTCTACAACCTGGGCTTCGCGGGCCGGGCGATGCGCCGGATGGGCGCCATCGAGTTCGTCACCACCATCGCGCCCGGTCTGCGGGACGTCATCCTGACCGGCAAGATCAAGGAGACCGCGGTCCGGGTGGACAAGGCGGGCAAGCGGGTCTACGACGAGATCGTGGTGGACGCCCCGCCGACCGGCCGGATCGCCAGCTTCCTCGACGTCACCCAGGCCATGCTGGAGGTGGCCAAGGGCGGGCCGATCGCCTCGCAGGCCGAGGGCGTTTCCAAGCTGCTGCACTCCGATCAGACGATGATCCACTTGGTCACCCTGCTGGAGGCGCTGCCGGTGCAGGAGACGGCCGACGCGGTCGCGGAGTTGAAGGCGGCGGATCTGCGCATCGGCACGGTGATCGTGAATCGCGCCACCGAGGGCCAGCTGCCCACCGAGCTGCGCGCCAAAGCCGCCCAGGGGCATGTCGACACCGACGCCGTCCGGGCCGGGTTGGCCTCGGCCGGGATCACCCTGTCCGACAACGACTTCCAGGGCTTGATCACCGAAACCGTCGAGCACGCAGCCACTTTGCAGGCGCAGGACGACAGCG
This sequence comes from Nocardia suismassiliense, assembly GCF_900269665.1. Taxonomy (GTDB): domain Bacteria; phylum Actinomycetota; class Actinomycetes; order Mycobacteriales; family Mycobacteriaceae; genus Nocardia; species Nocardia suismassiliense. The sequence goes on along the minus strand of NZ_LT985361.1, from coordinate 809,037 downwards.
CAGCCGACCTCGCCAAGGTCGATGTGTCCCGCATGTACCTACCCGCCCTGCCGGACGGCATGGACTTGGGCGGGCTGTACGAACTAGCCGAACACCTGAGCAAACAAGGGGTCCGATAGTCATGACGACGCCGACTGTGGCCGCGCCACTGGATGTTTCGGACATCATCGACGACCGCACCGCGCGGGTGATCGTCTGCTGCGGCTCCGGCGGCGTCGGTAAGACGACCACCGCGGCCGCGATCGCCTTACGCGCGGCCGAGCAGGGCCGCAAAGTGGTGGTTCTCACCATCGATCCGGCCCGTCGACTGGCCCAGTCACTCGGCGTCGCCGACCTCGGCAACACCCCGCAGCGGGTGCCGCTCGGCCCGGAAGCCAAGGGCGAGTTGCACGCGATGATGCTGAACATGCGGCGCACCTTCGACGACATGGTGCTCGAGCACACCAGCCCGGACAAGGCCGAGCAGATCTTCGCCAACCCCTTCTACCAAACGGTCGCCTCCTCGTTCGGCGGCACGCAGGAGTACATGGCGATGGAGAAGCTCGGCCAGCTGGCCGGGCGCAAGGAGTGGGACCTGATCGTGGTCGACACTCCCCCGTCGCGCAACGCGCTGGACTTCCTCGACGCGCCGAAGCGGCTCGGAAACTTCTTGAACGGCAGGATGATCCGGGTGATCATGGCGCCGGGCCGCGGCGTCACCCGGCTGGTCACCGGCGCGATGAGCCTGGCGGTGCGCGGGGTGTCCACCATCGTCGGCGGCCAGATGCTCAAGGACGCGTCGAACTTCCTGCAGTCGCTGGACTCGCTGTTCGGCGGCTTCCAGGATCGGGCGGACCGCACCTACGCGATGCTCTCCAAGCCGGGCACACACTTCCTGGTGGTCGCCGCCGCCGAGCCGGACGCGCTGCGCGAGGCGTCGTTCTTCGTCGACCGGCTCTCCACCGAGCGGATGCCGCTGGCCGGGCTGGTGCTCAACCGCACGCATCCGGCGCTCAGCTCGCTGTCCGCGGACCACGCGCTGACGGCGGCCGAACAGCTCGGCGACAGCGATCCGCTCACCGCGTCGGTGTTGCGGATCCACGCGCGCCGGGTCGCCACCGACAAGCGCGAACAGCATCTGCTGCACCGGTTTACCGGCGCGCACCCTCGGGTACCGATCGTCGCGGTGACCGCGCTGCCGTTCGAAGTGTCGGATCTGGCGGCACTGCGTGCGGTCGGTGATCAGCTCACCGGCCACCGAGCATCTGCTTGATACATAGACGCATCGGCTATTGGTCCAAACGGAAGTATTTGCCCCCAAACGGAACTGAGCCCGCTTTCGCAGGCTCAGTTCCGAAGGTCGGTCGGGGCTACATGGCCACCTGATGTTGGCGTTGGGCCTGGAAGAAATCGGCCCACGAGGTGACCTCGGGATGCTGCTTGAGGAGCGCGCGACGCTGCCGCTCGGTCATACCGCCCCACACACCGAACTCCACTCGATTGTCGAGGGCGTCGGCACCACACTGCATCAGCACCGGGCAGTGCCTGCAGATCGTCGCGGCTTTGCGCTGCGCAGCGCCGCGAACGAACAACTGATCGGGATCCACTTCCTTGCATCGGGCCTGGGCTACCCAGGCGATCCTTGCTTCGGCCTGCTCCACGTCCAATCGAGCGATGGGGGTTGTCATGTGCATTTGGTGTGCCCCTTTGCAGTCCGAACACCGGGTCAACGGCGCTCCAGAATCGCGTGTCAGCGTCGCAGCAACCCAAACCCCGCTGCGAACTGCACCACATTCCACTTTGAGTGTTAGCTCTATCACACTGGGTTCTCAATCTAGGTAAAGGTATGGGCCTAGCGCAAGACCGCCCTCGGAATTTTTGGTACGTCCGTCCCTGCAAAATGCCGGGAGCGGCGGCGGGTCCGGCACATTCGCGGCGCGCCGTCCCGCGACACGCCAGACTCGCGGCCGCGACACGCCCAATCGTCCGCACGAATCGGCTTCCGGTAAACGCACGGAAGAACCCTCGGACCCCACCCCGTAGGCTGGGGATCGTGCCGATCACACAAACGCTAGCGAGGCTGGCCGGCAGCTGCGCGCTGGCCGCCGTGCTCGTCGCCGGGTTGCTGTTCCCGCTCGCCGGTGGCTTCGGGTTCGTCTCGAACCGAGCCGCCGACGCCGTCGACAACGTGTCCTCGGAACTGGTCGAGGGCACGGTCCCCGCCGTCTCGACCATGGTCGACGCGAGTGGAACACCGATCGCCTGGCTGTACGAGCAACGCCGCTTCGAAGTCCCCAGCGACAAGATCTCCAACAACATGAAGCTGGCGATCGTCTCCATCGAGGACCGGCGCTTCGCCGAGCACGAGGGTGTCGACTGGCAGGGCACGTTGCGCGCGTTCCTGACCAACACCTCGAGCGGCGAGGTCCAGCAGGGCGCGTCCACGCTCGACCAGCAGTACGTGAAGAACTTCCAGCTGCTCGTCGTGGCCAAGACCGACGCCGAACGCCGGGCCGCCATCGAGACCACGCCCGCGCGCAAGATCCGGGAGATCCGGATGGCGCTCACCCTGGACCGCGAGCTGACCAAGGACGAGATCCTCACCAGGTACCTGAACCTGGTGCCGTTCGGTAACTCCTCCTACGGCATCCAGGACGCGGCGCAGACCTACTTCGGCGTCGACGCCTCCGAGCTGAACGTGCCGCAGTCGGCGATGCTCGCGGGCATGGTGCAGAGCTCGTCCAAGCTGAACCCGTACACCAACTCCGAGGGCGTGCTGGCCCGCCGCAACACGGTGCTGGACACGATGATCCAGAACATCCCCAGCCGCGCCGACGAATTCCGCGAAGCCAAGACCATGCCGCTCGGCGTGCTGCCGGAGCCGAAGGGTCTGCCGCGTGGCTGCATCGCCGCCCACGACCGCGGCTTCTTCTGCGACTACGCCATCCAGTACCTGGCCAACGCGGGCATCAGCCGGGAGCAGATCGACAAGGGCGGCTACCTGATCAAGACGACGCTCGACCCCGTCGTGCAGGACTCGGTGAAGCGGTCGGTGACCGACGCGGCCAACCCGAACCTCGACAACATCGCGCAGGTGATGTCGGTCGTCGCGCCCGGCCAGGACTCGCACCCGCTGATCGCGATGGCGAGCAGTCGCACCTACGGCCTGAACCGCGACGCCAACGAGACCGTGCAGCCGCAGCCGTACTCGATGGTCGGCGACGGCGCGGGCTCGATCTTCAAGCTCTTCACCACCGCTGCGGCCATGGAGAAGGGCCTGGGCATCAACGCCCAGCTCGACGTACCGAGCCGGTTCGAGGCCAGGGGCATGGGTAACGGTGGCGCCCGCGGCTGCCCGCCGGCCACCTACTGCGTCGAGAACGCGGGCAAGTACAAGTCACCGATGTCGGTGACCGAGGCGCTGGCGACCTCGCCGAACACCGCGTTCGTCAAGCTCATTCAGGCCGTCGGCGTCACGCCGACCGTCGACATGGCGGTCCGGCTGGGCATGCGTTCCTACACCGAGCCGGGCAGCTCGGGCCACGGCAACCAGAGCCTCGCCGACATGATCAAGGAACAGAACCTCGGTTCGTTCACCCTCGGCCCGGTCGCGATCAACCCGCTGGAACTGTCGAACGTCGCCGCGACGATCGCCTCCGGCGGCAAGTGGTGCCCGCCGAACCCGATCAAGGAGGTCGTCGACCGCCAAGGCAAGCAGGTGCCGCTCACCCAGCAGGCCTGCGAGCAGGTCGTCGAGCCCGGCCTGGCCAACACCCTGGCCAACGCGATGAGCAAGGACGACATCAGCGGCACCGCGGCGGGCGCCGCCAAGTCCGTCGGCTGGAACGCGCCGATGTCGGGCAAGACCGGAACCACCGAGAGCCACCGCTCGTCGGCCTTCGTCGGCTTCACCAACGCGCTGGCCTCGGCCACCTACGTCTACGGCGACAGCCCGACACCCGGCGAGATCTGCTCGTTCCCGCTGCGCAACTGCGGCGACGGAAACCTGTTCGGCGGTAACGAACCCGCGCGGACCTGGTTCAACTCCGTCAAGCCGATCCTCGACCGGTTCCCGGCGCCGGCGCTACCGCCGCTGGACGACAAGTACGTGCGCGGCTCGAACAACGCGCAGGTGCCCGACGTGGTCGGCATGACCCAGGGTCAGGCGACCGCGGCGCTGGTCGGCGCGGGCTTCCAGGTGACCCCGGTGACCGGTCCCGGCGCGCAGGCCAAGGGCACCGTGATGGGCACCGCGCCGAACGGTTCCGCGATCCCCGGTTCGGTGATCACCCTCTACATCAGTGACGGCACCCAGCGCGCCGCACCGCCGCCCGGCCCGCCACCAGGGCCACCGGGGATCCCCGGGCTGCCACCGCCACCGCTGTTGCCGCCCATCCCGATCCCCATCCCCATCCCACGCTGAGAAAAGGGGCCGTGAACCAGAAGGTTCGCGGCCCCTTTGCGTGGGACTCGAAAGGTGCTTACAACCGGGCCTTCACGGCTGCGGACAGTCGCGACCCGTCGGCCTTGCCCTCCGCCAATGCGGTGGCGACCTTCATGACCTGGCCCATCTGCCGCATGCCCGGCCGCTCGCCGAGCTCCTCGGCGACCTGCGCGATCGCCGTGTCGGCGACGTCGGCCACCTCCGCTTCGCTCAGCTGGGTGGGCAGGTACTCGTCGATGATCCGCGCCTCGGCGTGCTCGTTGGCGGCCAGCTCACCGCGACCGTTCTGGGTGTAGATCTCGGCCGACTCGCTGCGCTTCTTCGCCTCTTTCTGCAGCACGGCGATCACGTCGGCATCGGAGAGTTCGCGCGCCTCGGTGCCTGCGGTCTCGGCCGTCTGGATGGCGGCGAGCAGCATCCGCAGCGTGGCGAGGCGCAGCGTGTCCTTGGCTTTCATCGCGGCGGTCATGTCCGTCCGCAGTTGCGCTTTGAGTTCCGACATGAGGCTCACGGTAGCTGGTCCTTCGCAACCCGCCCACCACATTTGCGCTGCTGCGGCGAATCCCGACGCTGTTTTCCGGGGCATGCGCAAGCACTTGTGCGTAAACACACTCGGCGTTCCACAACGGGGTCACCTATGCTGGGCAAATGCCCGTAATCTCGACCTCTGCTGTCCGCACGACCGCGTTGGGAGCCGCCGGGGCGGCCGTGGCCGGAATCGGCTATGCCTCGCTGGTCGAACGCAACGCCTTCGTTCTGCGGGAGGCCACGATGCCGGTTCTCGCGCCGGGATCGTCGTCGCTGCGGGTGCTGCACATCAGCGATCTGCACATGACCCCCGGTCAGCAGCGCAAGCAGCAGTGGCTGCGGGAACTGGACCGGCTGGAACCGGACCTGGTCATCAACACCGGCGACAACCTCTCGCATCAGAAGTCGGTACCCGCGGTAGTCCAGGCCCTCGGCGGATTGCTTTCCCGCCCGGGGCTTTTCGTTTTCGGGAGCAACGACTACTTCGCGCCGGTGCCGAAGAACCCGATGAAGTACTTCAAGAAGGACCACCGGCGCGTCTACGGCGCCCCGCTGCCGTGGAAAGACCTGCGCGCGGCCTTCACCGAGCGCGGCTGGCTGGATCTGACGCACATCCGCCGCGACCTCGAGGTCGCCGGCATCCGGATCGCCACCGCGGGAGTCGACGACCCGCATCTGCACCGCGACCGCTACGACACCATCGCGGGCGCCCCGAACCCATTGGCCGACTTGCGCATCGGCCTCACCCACTCCCCCGAGCCGCGCGTGCTCGATCGCTTCGCCGAGGACGGCTACGACCTGGTCCTGGCCGGGCACACGCACGGTGGTCAACTGTGTCTGCCCGGCTACGGCGCGCTGGTCACCAACTGCGGCATCGACCGGTCCCGGGTCAAGGGCGCGTCCAAGTGGGGCGAGCACACCCAGCTGCACGTCTCCGCGGGCGTCGGCACCTCGCCGTGGGCGCCGTACCGTTTCTGCTGCCGCCCCGAGGCCACCCTGTTGACGCTGGTCGCCGCGCCGCCGAAGCGGCCGTCGGCCGACACCGGCCAGGGCGTGTCCACATCGGAGGCCGTCGCCCGCTAAGGTCGCGTGCCGAGACGTGTGTCAGGCAGGGGACAACTGTGAGTGGATTCGACGACCGGCGCGACGACCCGACGGTTCTGGGCCGACCCGGTGCGGCCCACCCAAATCAGCAACAGCCATCCGGCGCTGACCAATTCGACCAGGCAGGCGCGCAGGACGAGGGCGAACGGCAGGCGCCCGCGCGGCCGTGGAAGCGGGATTCGGGCTTCCATGAGCAGGTGCAATGGCCGCCTGCCGACTCGAACGCGCAGTGGCAGCAGGGCGCAGCGGGCTCGAGCGGGTCGTCCACTCCTGACCCCACCCTGCAGTGGCAGCCAGGTCAGACGCCAACGCCCGACTATCAATGGCAGCCCAGCCCCAGCGGGCAATCTCAACCGGCGCAGCAGTGGCAGGCCGGTGGCTCGCCCGCGGCCGACGCCCAGTGGCAGCCGAGCGGCTCGACCCCCGACGCCAACGCCCAATGGCAGCCCAGCGGCAGTCCGGCGCCCAACGCCCAATGGCAGCCCAGCGGCAGTCCGGCGCCCAACGCGCAATGGCAGCCCGGCGGGCGCGGCCAGGCACCGCCGACGCCGCAATGGCAAGCCCCCACAGCGGGATCCGGTCGCGCCGACCCAACTCAATTGGCACAGCCCGTATCCGGCGGGCAAGCGCATTGGCAGCCGTCGACCACCCCGCCGGGGCAAGCCGACCCAACCCTTATGGCACAGCCGCTTTCCGGCGGACAAGCCCAGCCCGCACAGTGGCAAACACCGACCGCCGCACCAGGGCAAGCCGACCCAACCCTGCTGGCACAACCACTTTCCGGCGGGCAAGGGCAATGGCAGCCGCCGACCGCCACGCCGGGGCAAGCCGACCCAACCTTGTTGGGACAGCCGCAGTCCCGCGATTTCGGTGAGCCCGTCGGCCTGTGGCAGCCCAGCCTCGGCACGCCCGAGCCGAGTCAGCAGGCGCCGAGCGAGGCGGCACCGACGATGCTCGGCTATCCCAACGCCACTCGACTAGGCCAGCCCGACCCCGCCCTCCAATGGCAGCCTGCGACCTCGGCGCCCACCTATGCCGCGCCGCAGTACGGGCAGCCGGTAGCGGGTGCGTACGCGCCGCAGAGCGGGTTCGGCGGACCGCCGCGGCAGCAGCCGCCCGGCCACGGTGCGGGCGGCCCACCGCCCAGTGGGCGCGGGAAGGCGGTACTGCTGGTCGGACTGGTGGTGCTGCTGGTCGCGGCCGGCGCGGTGACCGCGGTGACGCTCGCGAAGCGCGGCTCGGACAACTCGGATTCGCAACGCAACTCACCCTCCATGGTCAGCGCACTGACCACCAGCGCGGAGGCTTCCCCGACCCCGTCGAAGTCCAGCATCCCGCCCACGCCGGCCAACGGCCGCAACGAGCCGCCCGTGATCCCCGGCTACCAGGTGGTCGTGGCCCCCGACCGCGGCGCGGCCTACGACGTGCCCGCAGGCTGGACGATCGCGCCGGAGACCGCCATCGGCGGGTTCGGTGAGCCGCCGAACGCGGTGGCGGGCAAGGGTTACGCCAGCGACGGCAAGGGCTACTGCCCGGGCTCGACCCGCACCGCGTCGTTCCTCACCGGCTCGAAGGACCCCGATTCCGGCGCCGCCGCAACCGAACTCGGCACCCGAACGGCCAAACTCGCCTACACCGCCTCCGCCGACGCCCACCCGGCCCCGCCCGTGCCGATCGACTCGCTCGACGGGACGCAGCACGGCATGTTCGTGGAAACCAAGGGCACCGTCACCGAGGCCAAGCCCGGCTGCGCCACCGCGTACTCCGTCTACACCGCCGCCTTCCCCACCGAGAACGGCAGCTTCGTCATGGTGATCGCCGCCGACACCGGCGTCCCCGGCGCGCTGGACGCCGAGACGGCCAAGCGCATCTTCACCAGCATCCGCCCGCACGACTGACGGCCCTGCCACCGAATCGCTCCGCAATAACCCCCTCTGAGCTGGGGGTTTAACGTCTACACCGACCTTGTTGTAAGGTAGTCCAGGTTCGATTCACGGGGTGTGGCGCAGCTTGGTAGCGCGCTTCGTTCGGGACGAAGAGGTCGCAGGTTCAAATCCTGTCACCCCGACTCGTGGTTGAGACGAACACTTTGCCCCCGGCCTGCCAAGGCCGGGGGCAAAGTGGTTTCCGGGGGTTGCCATTCGGCGCGGACCTATTGAGACACAAGCCATTCAGCTGAAGTGAAGTCGAGCGTGCTCGAACAGTATCCGAATTAGTATCTGTCATATAGTATCTGTCACATACTTACTTGCCGCCCGATCGACGGAAGCCGGAAAACCATGACCGATCAGCTGGTCGCACCCCGCGCCCGCATCTACGACGTAGACGCCCTGCGCGGATTCGCGCTGCTGGGAATCTTCATCGTCAACATCACCTTCATGTCCTCCGGATACCCCGGCAACCTGGCGACCGACCCCGCCTACACCGCACCGCTCGACGACCTGGTCCGCGCGCTCTCGTCGGTCTTCGTCGACATGAAGTTCTATCTGCTGTTCTCATTCCTGTTCGGCTACAGCTTCACCCTGCAGATGAGCGCCGCGGCCCGGGCGGGCGCCGCCTTCGAACCACGCATGCTGCGCCGGATCGCAGGCCTGTTCGTGCTCGGCGTGCTGCACATCGTGTTCCTCTACGGCGGTGACGTTCTCACCACGTACGCGCTCGCCTGCCTCGTCCTGTTCTGGATGCGCGGGGCCACCGACCGCACCGCGCTGCGGGTGGTCGCCGCGATGTATGTCTTCGTCCTGGCGAGCCTGCTGCTGAGCGGCCTGCTCCTGGACACCTCGGCGATGCTGCCCTCGGCCGCCGAGGCGCAAGCCAACGGCAGGCAGGCCACCGAGGCGCTGCTCGGCGGATGGGGCGAGATCATCGGCGAGCACCTCGCCGGACTGCCACTGCTCGTCCTGCAGGCGGTCACCCTGCAAGGACCGACAGCGCTCGCCATGTTCCTGCTCGGCCTGATCGCCGGACGCCGGAAACTGCTGGCGCAGGTGCGCGGCGACGAAGCGATCCTGCGGCGCATCCAGTGGATCGGCTTCCCGGTGGGCCTGGCAGGCAGCGTGCTCTACACGCTCGGCGGCGGCACCGGCACCGCGCTGCCCGTCGCGGTCAGCGTCGCCACCGCACCGCTACTCGCCGCCGCGTACGTCGCGACCCTGCTGCGCATGATGCACAGCCCGCGCACCGCCTGGCTGCGCACCGCTCTCGCGCCCGCCGGACGGATCGCGCTGACCAACTACCTCGGCCAGTCGCTGATCGGGCTGCTCCTGTTCACCGGCGTCGGGCTCGGCGCGGCGGGCAGCCTGTCCCCGTTGGCGACGCTCGCGGTGGCGCTGCTGGTGTTCGCGGCCCAATTGGCGGTCAGCGCAGCGTGGTTGCGCCGGTATCGGTACGGACCCGCGGAGTGGCTGCTGCGCTGGATCACCAACGGCAGCCGCCCGGCCTGGCGAGCGGTCGAGAGCCGCACGGGGTAGTGAACCGGGGTCGATTCGGCCGGCCCCGGAATGCATACTGGCTCTGCCGGTCACCCAGCGGCGAATGTGTCTCTGCGGTGGTGGTTTCCGCACAACGGAAAGGCGAAGTCATGAACGCGACCGGCCCGCTCGCCGGCAAGACGGCCCTGATCACCGGTGCGGACGCCGGGATCGGCAGGGCCATCGCTTGCACCCTCGCCAGGCAAGGGGCGCAGGTGGTGATCCAGCATCCGCACAGCCCGGAATCGGCCGCCGACGTGGTCAAGGAGATCACCGCAGCCGACGGCTCGGCGCTCGCCCTCGCGGCCGACCTCGGCGATAGCGCCGAGTACGACGAGCTGATCCAGGTCCTGCTCGAGGACTGCGGACACTGGGACCTCCTGGTACACACCGCGTCCACAGCCCTCACCACATCGCTGCGGGACCTCTCGGCGGAAGAGTTCGAGCTCGGTTTCGGGGCTCCGGTCAAAGCCCTGCTCAACGGTATGCGGCTCGCCGCAACGCACCTCGCCGACGACGGCCGCATCATCACCGTCGCCGCGGCCACCGCGCCGGGCAACGCCGTCGACAACGCCGCCACCGGAGCCATCGCGGAGTTCACCCGCCTGCTCGCCACCGATTTCGCGGCGCGGCGCATCACCGTCAACGCGGTCACCTCGGCCGCGAATGCGGATGCCCGGGCGGCGAGCGACGACCAGGACAAGAGCGAGCACGAGCCGAGTTACGCGCCGGGGTCGAGCGTGCTCGATCGACTCGCCGCGGCGACCGAGATCGCCGATGTGGTGGCCTTACTGGCGAGCGAGGACGCCGCAGCGGTGACGGGTCAGCACATTCGAGTCGGCGCCGGGACGTCAGGAAGCTGAGCCGCAGGTGAGGCAAATTATTCGCAAATGTGCGGCAACCGGAGTGCACGTACGATGGGAAGTAGCAGTATCGCAGGATGACGCGGCGGCACGGCGCGGGGAGGCCTAAACTACCTCGATGCGGATCGCGCGAGCCGGGTTCGCCTCGACCGGCCGAGCAAACGCCTACGCTGTGGTTTATGACCCGTGTTACCGCGCAAGGGAGCACATTGGACATCGCGACGACGAAAATCGCGACGACGTCACCGACGCCTGTGTATCGCATTGCCGCGCTGTCCGATCTGGACGGCGTCGCCGCGATCGAGACCGAACGCTTCGGCGATCAGTCCTACCCGTACTTCGCGCTGCGCCAGCTCTTCGACCTGCACGGCGCCAACTGGCTGATCGTCGAGGTCGACGGCATCGTCCTCGGCCACGTGCTGGTGGCCCTGCTGCCGGATCGGCGCGCGTGGCTGCTCAGCCTCGCGGTTACCCAGGAGAGCTGCGGCCGCGGCTACGGGTCGACCCTGCTGACCGAAGCGATCAAGCTGTGCCGCAAGCAGAAGATGCGCAGCGTGCTCATCACCGTGCGCCCGACCAACCAGTCGGCATACAACCTCTACCGCCGCATCGGCTTTCAATGGACCGGACACCATGAAGAGCGCTACTTCGGTGCGGGCGAGCCACGGGACGTGTTGGAGTACAGGCTGAGCAACGCCTGATCAAGGGCTCCAGAAACTCCGCCGAACTCGGTAATCTGGATCAGGCGCGTCCAGGCGGGTGCCCGAGCCCCCGGGGGAGCTGAATGACCGAGCAGGAACCGCGTTCGGAATTCATCGAATCGACCACGACACGAATCCTGCGCCGGGCAGCCAAATACGCCGACGAGACCTACCGCGACAGCGCGCCCGGCGAGTACGCGCTGCTGGACGGACTCAATGCCGACGTCGAAGCGGTACTCGGCCGATACCACCCGCCGAGTCCGTGGCGGCGCGGCGACAGCCTGGTGTTCGCACATCTCTACGCCGACGTCAGGGAGGACACCGCGGCGACCGACGAGGACGAACACGCAGTGGTGGACGTGATCGCCGCGCTGCTCGCCGCCGAGGTCGAGTTCCGCGGCCCTTTGCGCCTCAGCCATACCCAGAACACCCTGCTCGCCCAGGTATACGAGCGACTCGGCGCCCAGCTGCGCCCGCTCGGCCTGCCCGCGCACGCCGTCCAGTCCTTCGGCCGGGCGGCCACCCTGCACCGCCTGAACGAGGACATGGACGCGGTGGACCGGTGTGGACTGCAACAGGCGCGGGCGCGGTGCCAGACGAAGCCACGCGGCTTGCCGCGCATGGGTTCGCTGCTGTCGGATCTGCTGTGCGGCTACGGATATAAGCCGTTCCGGTTGCTCGGCTGGATCGCGGTGCAGCTGGCCGTGTTCAGTGTCGCGTTGCAGCTGCTGAGTCAGGAGCCGCTCGGTGACTCGCTGTATCTGAGCATGACCAGTTATCTGAATCCCATGGGGCTCGAGGATACCGGCACGCTGGCCGATGGCGGGCGGGCATTGCTGGCCACCGAGTCCTGGGTGGGCACGGTGTCGCTGTCAGTGTTCTTCGCGCTGCTGGTTCGCCGTTGGTTCCGCTTATAAAGCTGGGCTGCAACATAATTCGATGGTCGTTTGAGTTTGCACCGGAACCACTCTGGTGAATGTGCCTGTGCACGATCACCACTCGGTGGTGCTCACCTGAATACGACGGGAAAGGTTGTTCCACTGCGCCACTCGCAGCCGATCCCGCACCTGCCCGATCAGCGCGGTCCACTGACGCGAGAATCCTGGATCGGACTGCAGATCCTTCCACAGGCTGCGCAGGGCGGGCGGGGTGTGCGCGCCAGGCATCCACAGGTGCGCGAGGTGCTCCAGCACCGCGGCCAGGATCTCCATCTGTTCCCGGCTGGACGCCGGGAACCGATCGGCCTCCTCGATCGCGGTGTCACCGACCGTCAGCAACCAGTCATGCGCTGCCAGATCCTCGCAGAACCGCTGTGCCGCATCGAGATCCGACTCGCTCCGGACGATGATCCAGGCCGAGCGCACCGAGTCGTCGTCCAGTCGCAGGCGCACCTTCGGCCCTGCCGAGCCGCCCACCTTCGCCGTCCAGCGCAGCCGCGTGGTCGCTACTTGCAGCGGCGCCTGCTGATCCAGCCTGGGATCGGCGCGTAATCGGGCGAGCAGGCGTTCGCTGATCGAGGCGAGATCGAGGGTGTCCGTCGAGGGGCGGCCGTCCAGATAGCCGTCGGCCAGTGCGTCACAGGCCGTCTCCCGGTCGCCGAGCCGGTCGAGCACCTCGGTCACGCCGACCCGGCTCAGGTAGTGCGACCAGGTCTGGCGCCGCCGCTCCGCCGCCCGGATCACCTGGGTGCGCACCGAACTCTGCAGCACCCGACCGCCCGTCACGACCGCGCGACCCGCGACCGTACCGACCACGCGCACCGGCGCGGCGTCGGGCAGCAACAGCTTGCAGTCCACCCCGACCGGTGTGGTCGGCGAAACGGCCAGCGTGCAAGGCCGTTGCCGCCACAGCACCCGCCGACCCGGTACCAAAGCGAGCAGTTCGCTCGCTTCGGCACGATGCAGGGTGGCGGACGCGGGGACCAGGCAGGTGCGCACCTCGCCGAGGGCGATCAACGGAGTAGTCGACGGCCCCATCACTCAGGATCCGTCGAGCAGTAGGTGGGATAGGCGTTCGGTGACCTTGCGCGACACCGTCACCGGCACGTCGTCGTAGACGCCACACCTGATGATCTGATCGACCACATCGCCGTCCAGGTCGATGTGGTCGAGGATGAGCCGTACCGAATGTTCGATGGCCAGATAGCGTTTCGGCAGCATCGACAGCGCCTTGTAGGCCGCGAACGGGGTGGCGGCCGAATTCAGCTGCACCACAGCGGGAATCTCGCGCCACCGGCTCGGCCAGCCGTCGCCCGCCCGCCACGGCTGCGGCACCACCACCGCCGCGCCGTCATAACGCAGCATGCCGAGCCGCAGCAGATGCCAGACCGAGGCGAGGAACGCGCACGACCATTTGGTGTGAATCTCGTTGCGCCCGTTGACCACCTCCGGTCGCTTGCTCCACAACTGCACGTCCAGGAAGATCGAGTGCTCGCGCCTGCCGAACTCCTCCGGCGGCCGATACGGCTGCACCCGCATGGCCTGCGCCGGTTCGTCCAGCGAGGACCGCCGTCCGTTGCACAGCCAGCCGGATTCGGCGGTCGGCGGCCGGCGACCGGTCGACGACGAAATCTCGGGCTCGGCCACGATCCTGGCCGCGACCATCTCGGCCAGCCGGATCGGCTCGTCCAACGGCACCCCGTCGACGAACGGGTCCGCCTCCCAGCAGCCGGACTCGCGCGCCAAATAGTCGATGCGCAAACCGGTTTCGTCCGCAGCGGTGAGCAGCTTGCCGAGGATCTCGCGCGGATCGGTGTCCGGCTGGAAGTAGTCATCGATCAGATAGCAGGTGCTCACCCGGGCCCGCGGGCCGAATTGCACCCTGGCCGAGGCGATGAAGGCCTCGACCAGCGGCACGATCCGGCGGAACTCGCGGACCACCTGATCCATGTCGTTGGCGATCTCGTTCATGTAGAAGTGCCCGACCTCGATCGACAGATGCGACAGCGGCACCCGGTCGATCCGCGCCCGTTCGGTCTCTTCGCTGTACCCCACGGAGTCCCTCACGGCGGATCAGAACCTCTCCCAGGTCGCGGCGTCCAGCAGGCGCCTGGCCAGGTCGGCATACGCCGCCGTGGTGGCGGGGTTGGCGATCTTCGCGTCCACGTCCATATCCATGATCACCTGCTCGCGCCACTGCAATACCGGCTCCATCGGCGTCTCGCCGAGCAGCGCGCTGGCGCCGAGCTGGTTCGCCGACGCCAGCCGCTTGAGCGCGGCATTCTGCTCCATCAACCAGGCCGTCTGGGCGGGCCTGCGGTCCACCGAGCCGGGCAGGGTCGGCGCGGGTACCGCGGTGCGCACGTAGCGGACCGACTCCAGCAGCTCCACCGGATCGTGCCCGCACTCCTTACCCGTCTGCTTCAAACCGTGCGGGCCGTGCACCAGCCCGCTCGCCGCCAGAATGTGCTGGCGGGTCCACCGGTGAAAGATCAACCAGCGGGCGGTGAACGAGCGCAGCTGCGGCAGCGCGGTGGCCTTCAACACCAACTCCAGCGCGACCGAGCGGCCCGCGCTCAGATCGATCAGCACCACCTTGAACTCCTGCTCCAGCGCGAGCAGCAGTTCCGCGCACCGCGCGACGACCGCGTCGTCGGCCGTGAGGAATTCGGCGCCGCCCTCGTCACCCGGCAACAGCAGCAGCTTGCCCGCCCGCGGACCCAACCGGCGCAACGCAGGCCGGTCCGACGCGGTGCGCACATCGATCCTGGCGGCAACGCCCGTCTCCCCGAGCAGATACGAATGCACGCCGTCCTGACGGGGCGTGCCGCGTTCCACCGCACTGATCTCGAACAACGCGCCCGCGGTCGGTGACCCGAAATCGAAGTCGACGTAGGCGACATTGCGACCGCTCGTGCACAGTCGATACGCCAGGTTGCAGCTGGTCACCGAGCGACCGGTGCCACCCTTGTCCGAAGTCGAGAACACCAGCATGGGTCAGGCCCTCGTCGCATCGCGTCGCGCGTAGGCCAACTCGTACAACTGCTGCAGCGCCTGCCCGGCCAGGATGAACGCGGTGGCCGGCTGCTCGTTCGACAGCCGCCGCGCCTCGTCGAGTTGCTGTTCGATCCGCGAGAGCATGACCTGCGAGACGTCCGGATCGCCGACCTCCAGCATTTCCTGATTGAGCAGATGTTCGGCCTCACTGCGCATCTCCACGGCGCGCGTGATCATCGACCGCATGGCCAGCGGTGGCTCACGGAAATTGCGGTCGGCCGAGACCAAGCATTCGACGACACGTTCGGTCAGGTACCAAGACGGTTGCACCGCAACGTCTTCGGATTCCGCCTCGAACTCGGGCTCGACCGCCGTCTTGGCCAGACCGGGCCGCTGGCTACCCGCCACCCGCTCGGCGTCGTCCCACAGGCCGGTCGCCGGGCCGGTGGCGATCTGGCGCCTGCCGAGGTGATCCATGGTGAGTTCGGCCAGCGACATCAACCGGTCGCGCATGGCCACGTCGCCGGACAGCTGCCAGGCCTGCAGGGATCGTTTCAGCAACAGCGTCGCGAAGTCCGGCACCACCCACACCAGCGGCGGACCGCCGCCGATGCCCTCGCTGCCCGGCAGCGTCATCTGCACGCCGGGGTAGTGCAGCGCCGCGGCCGGATCGCCCGCGGTGAGCCTGCTGATGATGCGTCCGCGCCTGGCCAGCTGGTCGAAAACGGCCACCAGCTCCGGTAATTCCTCGGTGGTCTGCCGGTTGGCGAAGTCCTTCAGCACCATGGTCGCGACGGCGAGGGTGTAGTAGTCGGACTCCTCGCCATCCGACGTGCGCCAGGGGATGTCCTCGAGCGGCCAGCGGCCGGGGCCGTAGCGCGCGGCGGTGGACCAGTAGCGCTGGGTCAGATCCCAGCGCAGTTCCAGCGCGTCCGCGAGTTGGCGTTGCTCGTCGTTGAGCAGGTCCATTTCCCGGGTGCGACGCCAGGTCAGATCGTCGATGCCGTCCAGCGCGACGATGGTGAAATACAGGTCGGGGCGGGAGACCGCGTAACCCGGCTGGTTGCCGATCCGGCCCGACACGAAGTCGATCGGCGAGGCCTTCTGATCGATCCCCCAGCTCCAGCCGCATTCGAACAGCAGCAGGTCGTCCTCGAGATCGATGTCGGGGGTCTGCCCCAGTTTGACGTCGTTGGCCATCTGCACGCGGACCCGGTCGAGCCGGCGCGCGATACCCGCGATCACCGCGTCCTCCGGTGCGCCGATCTGGTTGAGCATGCCCAGAATCGCTTGTCCCTGATCGGATTTCGGGCTCGGGGTGTGCACGACGAAGCTCCGCACCAAACCCGTCATGGCCGCGGTGAGCCGGGTGCTGACCCGCGGCATCAGTACCCGGATGCGGGCCGACAGTTCCCTGGCCTCGCGCCGCACCTCCTTGTCCACGAACCGCTGGAAGACCCGCAGGAAACGCAGCGACGAGATACAGAGGGTGAGCGACATCGAGTATGCGTCGACCACTTCCAGGCCGTACTGCTCGGCGCTCGGTTCGCGCTCGTCGGTCGTGCGCAGATAGCTGCCCGCCGCGAAGATCGGTTCGCCGTCGGGCGCGGTGTAGCGGGTGAAATAGTCCTCGAGCACCCCCACCAGTGCGCCGCCGATCCGCGTTTCCTCCCCCAGCGGAATAAGCACCGAACGAATGTCGTCGGACATATCGTCGGGTTGATCCAGTGCGAATGCCTGGATCTCGGTGGCCGGATACAACAAACAAAGCAACTGCTCGGTATCGCTGATCGAGTTCGCCCCGTCGCGCCCACCCCAATGCCACGCCCCTTTGTCGTAGCAAGCGGAAAGCAACGACCGCCATACTTCCAAAAGCTGCTGCCGCGGCTGGATCCTCATCAGCCCCCCGTTCTCGCTACGAACACTGACTGCCTAAAGTGTCCCCCCGTTCCGAGTATTTACCAAGGGTATTGACCGACAACACGATCTACGCACGGTGTAGTAATCGGATATTCGGCGAGGTCACCGCAGTGTTGAAAACCGTTCGAGGACACTTCGGCCCGCATCCCCGACCCGGCAGAAGATCGAATCACAGTGTCCCCGCGCACCGCTCCCGTACCTTTCGGTCCATTTCGTCACTCCATTCCCGAGCTCGATCCGCTGTTGCGGACCGACACAGCACGGGTCGCCCGAGGGAATCCGGCACAACGGGTAGCCCTTTTCGCGATTCGAGCATGACTCGTAAACCGTCAGCGGATATGGATCCCACACCCCGGCGCGCACTCGATTTCACTGACGAATTGCTGCCCGTATTTGCAGTAGCCGCCTACCGCACGATTCGATCGCTCCCCGGAAACCGGCCGGGCACGAAACGGCCGCGTCAGCATGGCGTCACCGTGCGACCGGTCGTCACGCTCCCGCAGAGAGAGATGTCCTGATGTCTCTAATCTAGAGACATCAGTCGGCACTTGTCTTAAGATTAGAGACATCAGGACATGGAGGTCGATCAGTGCTGTACGCGACACCCGAGCTCGACCCCACCGACAAGGCCGTGCTGACCGGCATCTACCGGCGCCGCGCCAGCCTCGCGTCGGCCATGCGCGTGCCCAAACGCTGGCCGGGCCTGCTGCGGCGCAATCTCATGGCGCGTGCCATCCGAGGTTCCAACAGCATCGAGGGCTACCGGGTCGAAACAGATGACGCGGCGGCCGCGGTGGACTACGAAGAAGCGCTCACCGCCGACGAGCAGACCTTCGCCGAAATCCGCGGGTACCGCCAGGCGCTCGGCTATGTGCTGACGGTGGCGCAAAGTGCCGCGCCCGTCGACGAATCCACCATCAAGGCACTGCATTTCATGCTGCTCGGCCACGATCTCGCGAAGAGTCCCGGCCAGTACCGCACCGGGCCGATCTATATCCGCGAGGACACCAGCGGCGACACCGTCTACGAAGGGCCCGGTGCGGCACTGGTCCCCGGGTTGATGGCCGAACTCGCCGGGGCGCTCGAGTCCGACACGGACCCGATCGTGGCCGGTGCCATGGCGCATTTGAACCTGGTGATGATTCATCCCTTCCGCGACGGCAACGGGCGAATGGCGCGGGCGCTACAGACCCTGGTCGTCTCCCGAGGCGGGATCGCCGAGCCGACGTTTTGCAGCATCGAGGAGTGGCTCGGCGTGAATACCGATGACTACTACCGCATCCTGGCGATCACCGGAGCGGGCGCCTGGTCACCGGAGCGTGATGCCGCGTTGTGGCTGAAGTTCAACCTGCGCGCACACGATATCCAGGCGCAGACCGTCGAGGGCAGGATGCATCGCACCGAACGCGCCTGGCTACACCTCGACGACCTGGTCGGCACCCACAAGCTGCCGGAACGAACCACCGACATCCTGTACGACGCCTTGATCGGTTTCCGCATCCGCCGACACGGCTATCTCACCCGCGCCCAGATCGACGAAAGAACCGCCTCGCGTGATCTCAAGGCCCTGACCGATCTCGGACTCCTTGCCGCGCGCGGCGCGACCCGGGGCCGCCATTACGTGGCGGGCACCCACCTCATGGAACTCAGATCTGTTCTCCGCGAAGAAGTTCCGCGCCGAATCGTGGATCCTTACCCGGGACTCAGAGCAGAGTTGGTGAAACCCTAAACAGCGACGCCGAGTTCGGTGAGCAGGTGTTCTACTCGGGTGCGGATGGTGTTGCGAATGGGGCGGATTTGGTGGAGGGGGAGGCCGGCGGGGTCTTCGATGAACCATTCTTCGTAGCGGGGGCCGGGGACGAGGGGGCAGGTGTCGCCGCAGCCCATGGTGACGATGACGTCGGCGGCGCGGATGATCTCGTCGGTCCAGGGTTTGGGGTATTCGTTGGCGATGTCTACGCCGATTTCGGCCATGGCGGCCACCGCGGCGGGGTTGAGGGCCTGGCCGGGGTCGGAGCCGCCGGACCAGGCGACGGCCCGCCCCTTGGCAAGGTGGGCGAAGAAGCCGAGGGCCATCTGGGAGCGGCCCGCGTTGTGCGTGCAGAGGAACAGCACGGTGGG
Organism: Nocardia suismassiliense; assembly: GCF_900269665.1. Taxonomy (GTDB): domain Bacteria; phylum Actinomycetota; class Actinomycetes; order Mycobacteriales; family Mycobacteriaceae; genus Nocardia; species Nocardia suismassiliense. Next base: position 789,972 of record NZ_LT985361.1, on the reverse strand, counting down.
GCGCGGACGGGCGACCTTGCCCTGCACCTTGGCCAGCGCCTGCAGCCGCTGCCTGCCGAAGCGTTCGGCGAGCAGCGGGAGGTAGCGCGTTACCGTTGCGCGCGAAGCGAATTCGTCGTACGAAGAATGCAGGTAGTGGTGGATGGTGGCGAGGTCGAACATGGTGGCGAACTCTTCGCGCAGCCGTGCTTCGGCGTGCGCGAGCGCCGTCTCGTGATCGAGGGAGAGCAGGCGGTATGCGGGTGTCGCGGAGCTTTCGGTCGTACCCGACTTTTCAGGCTGAGACACCCACCCAGGGTCTCAGGCGGGCACTGACCTGGGCAAACGAACACCCTGTAAACCCCGTCACACCGAGGTGAACGCGACACCGCGACGAGACGATCCGGCGGGCGGTGAGCAGGCCCTTACACCTCGCTAACCTGTCGTCACCTCACCGAAACGCGAGGTCCATAGCGTATACACCCATGTCGACACGGTTGGCCACACTCGAAGACGCCGCGGGCCGACCGCTGCGCGACGTGGTGTACGCGGCGCTGCGCCGGGAGTTGATGAACGGGGACATCAAGTTCGGCGAGCGACTCACCGAACCGAAACTGTCGGCGCGCTTCGGGATTTCCCGCACGCCGATCCGAGAAGCGTTGACGGTGCTGTGCTCCGACGGGCTGCTGCAACGCGAAGACTACGGTTTCAGCCCGGTGCGCCCGAGCGTGCCGCTGATCCGTGACCTCTACGAACTGCGAATCACCTTGGAGCTGGGCGGAATCCAGCGCGCGATGACCAACCCGGCGGTGTCCCACGACCGCGCACTGCTCGAGGTGGAGCGTGACGCCTGGCTGGCATTGCGCGCCGACCCGCCCGCGCAGGAACCGGGGTTCGTGGTGCGCGACGAGGAGTTCCACGTCACCTTGCTCACCGCGGCGGGCAACGCCGAAATGGTGCGGGCGCTGCGCGCGGTGAACTCGCGGATCAGGCACGTCCGCATGTACGACTTCATGGTCAACAACCGCATCGAGACCACCATCGCCGAGCATCTCGGCATCCTGGATGCCGTACTGGCCGAGGACCTTTCCCGCGCCTACCAGCTGCTGCACACCCACATCGGCGAATCCCTCGATGTCGTGCTCGAGCGGGTCACCCGCGCCATCGCCGCGATGGCCGCCGAATAACACCCACCGGAAGAACCCGGAATTCGCAGCTACCGGTCGCGCGAGTGCCAAGGTAGAACTGCGAACCGTTGAGCAGTGATCGGAGTCGACCAATGTCTGCCGACAGCCCAGGCAACAGCGCATCGCCCACCGAGCGAGTGCGGTCCGCGTATCGGCGGATCGCCGCGGTGGACCGGCCGGAAGTGTGGATCACCCTGCGGCCGGAGCACGAGGTCGCCGCCGACGCCACCGCGGTCGAGCAGCAACTCGCCGAGGGTGCGTCGCTCGCGCTGGCCGGCGTGCTGCTGGCGGTCAAGGACAACATCGACGTCGCCGGGCTGCCGACCACCGCGGCCTGCCCGGAATTCGCCTACACCCCCGAGGTGACCGCGTCCGCGATCGAGCGATTGGTCGCGGCGGGCGCGATCGTGCTCGGTAAAACCAATCTCGACCAGTTCGCCACCGGCCTGGTCGGCACGCGCAGTCCGTACGGCGCCGTGCGCAACGCGCACGATCCCACGCTGATCTCCGGCGGCTCCAGTTCCGGTTCGGCGGCGGCGGTGGCGCTGGGTATCGCCGATATCGGAATCGGCACCGACACAGCGGGTTCCGGCCGAATCCCGGCGGCGCTGCACGGAATCATCGGCCTCAAAGCCACGTTGGGCATCATCCCGGCCCACGGTGTCGTGCCCGCCTGCGCGGACTACGACGCGGTCACCGTCTTCGCCGCCGACCTCGCCGACGCGGTGACGGCCGCCGCGATCATGTCCGGACCGGAGCCGCGTGATCCGCGTAGCCGCGGCTGGCCCGCCGATGTCCGGTTGGCGGCACCGCAGGCACCGCGCATCGCAATCCCCCGTGCCGCGGACCTCGCCGCGTTGAGCGGGCCATACCGGGACGCCTTCGCTCGAACCACCGCTGCCGTAGCGGCATCCGGCGCGAAGCTCGACGAGATCGATGTCTCCGGCCTGCTCGACGCCGCGCTGCTGCTCTACGACGGCGCGATCGTCGCCGAACGGTATGCCTCGGTCGGCGCCTTTCTGGCTACGGCACCCGCCGGCGCCGATCCCACGGTGGCCGCCATCATCGAAGCAGCCGGTAGGACAACAGGTCCCGAGTTCGCCGCCGATCTGGACGCACTCGCCCGAGCCCGGGCAGCGGCGGCCGTACTACTCGACGGCTTCGACGCGCTCTTGCTGCCGACGACCACCGAGCACCCGAGTATCGCTGCGGTACAAGCGGATCCGATAGATATCAACAGGCGGCTGGGTACCTACACCAACTTCGGCAACCTGCTCGACCTGGCGGCGATCGCGATCCCCGGCCAACCCACCGCCGACGGTGCGCCTTTCGGCGTCATGCTGGTGACGCCGGCCTTCGCCGATCAGGTCGGCGTCGATCTCGCCGCCCGCCTGCTCGGCGCCGAGTCCGCGCCACTACTGGTCGAGCGCGGTGTCGAGCTGGCCGTTTTCGGCGCGCACCTGCGTGGCCAGCCCCTGCACTGGCAACTCGAACAGATCGGGGCCCGCTTCGCCGGAGACATCCGGACCACCGACGCCTACCGTCTGACCGCCCTGGCCACCACACCGCCGAAACCGGGCCTCGTGCGTCACGGTGCCAGCCGCGGCGCCCCCATCGCCGGTGAGCTGTTCCGCGTCGCCGAAGCAGGACTCGGCAGTTTCCTCGCCGACCTTCCCGACCCTATGGCGCTCACCAGTATCGAATTGTCCGACGGCCGTTGGGTTATCGGCTTCGCCTGCACTTATGAGGCCGCGGCCACCGCAACCGACATCACCTCCTTCGGCGGCTGGAAGGCCTATCTCGAACAGCGCCCGTAGGTAGCACACCATCCTCGATTCGCGGTCCGCCGCCGTACCTTGGCTTTGCCTGCACATCCGTCTTACACATTCGTACTAGACATTTGTGCAAGAGCCCTGTAGACATATGTCCAAGACATTCGGAGTCGAGCAAGGGAACAGATCATGAGCGCCACCACCACCCAGCCCCGCGTCCTCATCGCCGGCGGCGGCATCGGCGGCAATGCGGTTGCGTTGCAACTGCTTCGGGCGGGCATCCGGGCCACCGTGGTGGAGCGCGCCGAGGCGCCGCGACCGGGCGGGCAGGCGGTCGACCTGCGCGGCCCGAGTGGTGCGGTCGCGCAGCGGATGGGGCTGATGCCCGGGATCCGCAAGTATCAGCTCGACGAGCGCGGTTTGAAAATCGTGGACGGCACGGGCCGCGCCCTGGTGCGCATGCCCACCGAACTGTTCGAAGGCAAGGGTGCCGTCGCCGAAATCGAGATCACCCGAGGCGATCTCAACCAGGTACTGCTCGACGCGCTGGCCGATGCGGGCGACGTGGACTACCGCTACAGCGAGTGGATCACCGCTATCGAGCAGGACACGACCGGCGTGCAGGTCACCTTCGCCTCCGGCACGCAGCAGCGCTTCGACCTCGTCATCGGCGCCGACGGCCTGCACTCCGGCACCCGCCGAATGGTGTTCGGCCCCGAAGAGCAGTTCGCCACCTACCTCGGCGGCTACATGTCCTTCTTCACGCTGCCGTCCCCGGACGACGTGGAGCCCAACTGGTTCACCATGCACTCGCTGGTCGGCGCGACCAGTATCGGACTGCGCCCCGACGCCGACCCGGCGACCGCCAAGGCCCTGATCACCATCCGTACCGACGCCGATCCGGCACTGCGCCGCGATGTCGCGGCCCAGCAGGACCTGATCCGGCAGCGACTGGCCGGTGGCGGCTGGGAGTCGGCCAGGATCGCAGGTGCGCTGGGCGAGGCGACCGATTTCTACTTCGACGAGCTGGCCAGGATCGACATGCCGAGCTGGTCGGAGGGCCGGGTCGTGCTGCTGGGCGACGCCGGGTACTGCGGTTCACCACTCACCGGCAACGGCACCGCGATGGCACTGATCGGGGCGTACGTGCTCGCCGGTGAAATCGCCGCGCACGCAGACGATCTCGCGCAGGCGCTGGTCCGCTACGAGGAAGTGCTGCGCCCGTTCATCGCCGAGGCACAGGAACTCCCGCCGGGCGGGCTGAAGGCGATGACGCCCAAGACCAGCTTCGGCATCCGCGCGGGCCAGACCCTCAGCAAGCTGATGACCACGAAGCTGCTGCGGCCGCTCATGCTGAAGATGCTCACCAAGAACGAGTCCTACGAACTGCCCGACTACACCACGCAGACCGTCGGCCGGTAGCTCGAAAACGCCACGACCGCAGCCACTCCCGGGCTGCGGTCATTTGCGCACAGCCGTTACTCGATCGTCGTCTGCTGGTCGAGCAGGAACGGCAGGGCGAAGTTGCGAAGCAGTGCTCGCTCGTCGTCTTCGGTCGCACCGGGCAAGGTCAGCAGCGACACCATCACCCGCACGAACCATTGGCCGAGTCGGCGGGCAGCCGGCGCGGGCAGGTCCGGCCGGAAGCCGCTGACGAAATCGGTCGCGAGGGTGTCCACCACGTCCGACGAATTCGACAGCTGCGCAACGATTCCCGCGTTGACGGGCGTGAACCATACGGCCAGATGCGGGGTTTTGCGTACCTCGGCGAGCAGTGCGGTGAGACCGTCGAGCAATCGTTCGCCCGGGTCGGTGGCGGCGGAAACGGCCGGATCGCGCCACACCCGCTCGACCACCTGGCGAGCCTCGCGGCCGGCGAAGGCGATGTACAGCGCTTGCCGGTTGTCGAAGTAGCGGTAGAGCGTCGCCCTGGAACAGCCTGCGGCCTCGGCGACTTCGGCCATGCCGACGCCGCTGACCCCCTTGTCGATGAACAGCGCGCGGACCGCGTCCAGGATGCGCTCGCTCGCCAGCTCGGCGCGACCGTCCGCCAGCCAGTCGCCGGTCATCCGGCACACCGGAACGGAACCGTGGTCGGCCTGCGCACGTACGGCCCCGGTGCGTATTCGACGGCGTCGATATCCACCGCGAAGTTCGGGAAGCGATCGAGCAGCTCCTCCAGAGCCACCCGGGCCTGCATCCGGGCCGCGGCCGCACCGAGGCAATGGTGCGGTCCGTGCCCGAAAGTGAGGATGCGCTGCGGGTTCCGGTCGATGTCCAGCGCGGCCGCGTCGGCACCGAAGGCGCGTTCGTCACGATTGGCCGAGCCGAACACCAGCAGAACCTTGCGCCCTGCGGGAATCGTCTTGCCGCCCAACTCGACTGCGCGGGTCGTCGTACGCGCCAGACACTGCACCGGCGCCGTCAGCCTCGCGAATTCCTCTATGGCCGTGCGGATCCGGCCCTGGTCCGCGACCAACGCGGCGCGCTGCTCCGGATGTCGGTGCAGCAATTGCACCGCACCGCCGAGCAGTCCCGTCGTGGTGTCGTTGCCGCCGGCGACCATCGTCCAGGTGTAGGCCAGAATCTGCACCAGGCCACGCACATCCGCGTCGTCCGCCGCCATGCCCGCCTGCACGAGCAGCGACACCGTGTCCGTCCCCGGGTCGGTGCGCCGCCGCTTGATGAGTTCGGCGAAGTAGCCCATCATCGCCATCGAAGCGGGCATGGCTTCGGTGCTCGCGCGATCGGTACTGCCCGCGACCACCGCGTCGGTCCACCCGTCGAACCGATCCCGATCGTCGGCGGGCACCCCGAGGTAGTAGGCCACCACCATGCTCGGCAGCGGCTTGAACAGCTGCTTGACGATGTCACCGCCGCCGTGCGCGGCGATCCGGTCGAGGCGTTCGCGGACGAAGGCGCGCACCACCGGTTCCACCTCGGTGACCTGACGCGGCGTGAACCCGCGGGCGACGAGCTTGCGAAAGTCGGTGTGCTCCGGTGGATCCTGCATCACCAGCGGCGGATTGTCGGTCAGCCCGATCTGTTCCAGCTCGCCGTACTCAACGGTCAACCCGTCGCGCGAGGAGAAGGTCTCGCTGTCCCTGGCCGCCGCGTACACGTCCGCGTGGCGGGTGAGCACCCAGTAGTCGTGGTCGGGACGCGTCGGCGGCACCACGTGATGCACCGGATCATGTTCGCGCAGTGCGGCATACATCTCCCACGGCGACGTCCAAGTGGCGCCGGAGCGGAGCTCGAAGGCGGGAGCGGGCCGATACGCATCGATCACCATGTAGTGACGATAAGACAGATAGACGATTATGTCTAGAACGAGTTCTAGTTCGGGTTGGCGCCGGGCCGATCACCCTCCGAAACCGGTCCGGCTGCCCTCCCGAGTCGGGACCGTGCCGCGCACCCGCGGTTACCTTCGGCAGTGGCAACACGGTGATCGTTGCCGGTCAGCTCCCGGAAGAGCCTGCGAAAACGTGTCCGGTACCCGAGTGGCCCGCCAGGCCGGTCACCCCTCGAAGACCGGCCCGGCAAGCACTCTCCCCGAGGCCCGACCTGTCAACCCCTCGAAGACAGGTCGGGCCCCGTTCCCCACCCCCGGCGGTGGATCCAACCCGTCTCTTATACACCTCTCCCCGCCCCCCCGACCCGACTATATCCCGTAT
>NZ_LT985361.1:227895-783349 GCF_900269665.1 Nocardia suismassiliense | reverse complement strand
TCGTCGGCAGCGTCGGATGTGTATAAGAGCCAGCGGCCCCCCATCCGGGTTTCCCACCCCCGAGTGGCGGTGTTGACACAAACAATGCACGGACGGGCTTAGCACGCACTTAAGAACACCTTGCAGGCGGAAAGTCGCTGGAGATGCGGCCATCTGGGCGGCGGATGCGCCGAGCCTGTAGCACCCGGCCCCCGATGGCGGATGATAGAGGTGAGTGGCCGAGGAGATTGGGAGCGACGATGGAAACCGCAGTGGTCTGGGTACTGGCCTGCCTGCTTTATTGGTGGGGCCTGCTGTAGTCATATCTACGCAGCCGCGCCGGGTCTCGGCGTCGGTCCCGCATTCACCCGATTTCGTTGGGCTACCGCCTTGTTCACGGGGCGCGCTGAACGATTCACGGACAAAACGCACAGCAGGTGCGCACCCGAACGGGTGCGCACCTGCTGGTTATCTATATAGCGTCGTTCAGCCCTGCGAAGGCGCCGGCGTCGACGCACCGTCGAGCCCGGCGCGCACACCTTCCTCGACGCGCTTGCCCAGGTCGGGATCCACGTTGGTCCAGTACTCGAAGACGCGGCTCAGCACCGGCTCCTGCACACCGCCGAGCACGTGCCCGACGATGTTGCTCACCAGCCGGTCGCGCTGATCATCGTTGAGCACCTCGCGGACCAGCGTGCCCGCCTGGGTGAAGTCGCCGTCCTCGACGTGCTCGACGTAGCCGGCCCGCACCATCGTCGGGTCGAACTCCCAGAGTCCGCCGTCGGGCGCCAGCGCCGGATCGGCGTGCGGGCCACCGAAGGAGTTGGGCGCGTACACCGGCACGCTCGCGTCGTTGTAGAAGTACCGCATGGCGCCCTCCTTGGAGTAGGAGTTCACCGCCGCGGCCCGCGGCAGGTTCGGCGGCAGCTGTGCGTAGTTGGTGCCGATCCGGTAGCGGTGCGCGTCGGCGTAGGCGAAGACGCGTCCGAGCAGCATCTTGTCCGGCGAGAAGCCGATGCCGGGAACCACATTCGATGGCTCGAAGGCGGCCTGCTCGATGTCGACGAAGTAGTTGGCGGGGTTGCGGTTCAGCGTCCACTTGCCGACCTCGATCAGCGGGTAGTCCTTGTGCGACCACACCTTGGTCAGGTCGAACGGGTTGAACCGGTAGCCCTCGGCCTCGGCGACCGGCATCACCTGCACGTGCACTGTCCAGCTCGGGAACTCGCCGCGCTCGATCGCGTCCCACAGATCCTTGCGGTGGTAGTCGGCGTTCTCGCCCGCGATGCGGTCCGCGTCGGCCTGGGTGAGGTAGTCGACGCCCTGATCGGTCTTGAAGTGGTACTTCACCCAGAAGCGCTCACCCGCCGCGTTGATCCACTGGTAGGTGTGCGAACCGTAGCCGTTCATGTGCCGGTAGGTCTTCGGGATGCCACGATCACCCATCAGCCAGGTCACCTGGTGCGCCGTCTCCGGGCGCAGGGTCCAGAAATCCCACTGCATGTTGTGGTCGCGAAGTCCGTTGCCGGGCAGGCGTTTCTGCGACCGGATGAAGTCGGGGAACTTGATCGGGTCCTTGATGAAGAAGACCGGGGTGTTGTTGCCGACGAGGTCGTAGTTGCCGTCCTCGGTGTAGAACTTCACCGCGAAACCCCGTGGGTCGCGCCAGGTGTCGGGGCTGCCCTGCTCACCGGCGACGGTGGAGAACCGAACCAGCGACTCGGTCCGCGCACCCGGCTGGAACAGCTTGGCCTTGGTGTAACGGCTGACATCGTTGGTCACCACCAGCTCGCCGTAGGCGCCCGCGCCCTTGGCGTGCACGATCCGCTCCGGCACCCGCTCCCGGTTGAACTGCGCGAGCTTCTCGATGAGGTAGTGGTCGTGCAGCAGGATCGGGCCCTGAGTACCCGCGGTGAGCGATTCGTTGTCGCTCTCCACCGGCGTTCCGGTGTTGGTGGTTGTCGGCTTGGTCATCGTCGAAGCCTCCTCGGCTGGTGAACAACGTCCCGGGCGGGCTGACCCGGGCTGGTCAAAAATGGCTGCCGCTACGCGGAGCGGCAGGTCGGGCACAGTCCCCAGAAGACGACCTCGGCCTCGTCGACCGAGAACCCGTGCGCGTCATCGGGTGCCAAGCAGGGGGCGCTGCCCACGACACAGTCGACGTCGACGACCGTGCCGCAGTTCCGGCACACCAGGTGGTGGTGGTTGTCTCCGGTCCTGGCCTCGTACCGCGCGGCCGAGCCGGCGGGCTCGATGCGCCGCAGCAGGCCGGCGTGCACGCAGGCGCGCAACACGTCGTAGACGGCCTGGGTGGACACCGAACCCAGCGCTTCGCGCACGGTGGCGGCCACCCGATCCGCATCGGCATGCGGGGTGGCGGCGACCGCCTCCAGCACCGCGACCCGCGGGGCGGTGACCCGCAGACCGGCCGCGCGCAGTTGCGCCGTGGCGTCGGTGTGGTTGGTGTGCATGTACTCGATACTCCTCCTTTTCTGGAATTAGTCAAGAAAAGGATCGTGTCCAGCGTGGCGCAGATCACCTTCGCCTGCGTGGAATACATCCGGGTGGCCGGTCGTTGAAGCTCACTGTCGGCGTCCGGACAGCCCCGGGCCTCACCCCTTTGTCGCTACGAGCGACCACCCGCCGAGAGGCGCTTGTGGGACGTCGACCTCGAGTCGTGACGCTGGCGTGGCGTCCGGCGACTCAGCGCCGCCAGGTTTTGCGACCTGGCGGCGTTTGTGATTTCCGGCCCGGCTCGCCGCTCGGTGGCCGGGGTTGGCCGAGTGACCGCGATAGCCTCGTGCGCATGGGGCGATTCGGTGGGTTTCTCGTCGTGCTCGCTGCGTTATCGCTGGTGGCGGGCAATATGTCCACCAGTAGAGCGCAGGCGGTACCCCATCGCGCGGCCGACGAGGTGCGCTGCACGCCGCAGTCCGGGCGCGAGTTCGCGCGGGCGAAGCCGGAGCAGGTCGGCCTGGACAGCGAACGCCTCGCGGCGGCGTTGACCTTCGCCAGCTCCCGCAACCGGCTGAATGTGCAGGTGTTCCGGCACAACTGCCTGATCGGCGAGGGCCCGACGAACGACCAGACCGGCAACGTCGCCTGGAACATCTGGAGTTCCACCAAGAGTGTCGTCTCGCTGGTCGCCGGGATCGCCTGGGACCAGGGCAAGCTCGATCTCGCCGCACCGATCGACCGCTACCTGCCCGCCGAGCTCGGCGACACCGAGCATCGCTCGATCACCGTGCAAAATCTGCTCACCGAATCCTCGGGACTGAAGATCGGCGCCCTCACCGAGGGCATCACCGGGGTGGTCCCGATCGATCCGAACAGCGCGGTGCAAGCGCTGGGCATGCCGCTGGAGAATCCGCCGGGCACGGAGTTCAGCTACAGCCAGCGCAATGTCGACCTGCTCACGTACGTGCTCGAACTGGCCGTCGGCGAACCGCTGCAACAATTCGCGCAGCGCGAGCTGTTCGATCCACTCGGTATCCAGCGCGACGACTACTACTGGGCGCGCGATCGGGCCGGGCACACCTACGGCTACGCCCATCTGATGATCCCGCCGAACGATTTCGCCAAACTCGGGCTCCTCGTCAGCAATGACGGACGCTGGGGCGCAGTGCAAGTCATCTCGGAGCAGTATCTGCGGCGAGCATTGACGCCCTCGTCCGCCAACGACTGCTACGGGTATCTGTTCTGGGTCGGACCCGAGTGCGCGGCGAGCCTGTACAACGTGCCGCCCGACCTGTTCATGATGGACGGCCTCGGCATGCAGAACGTCTTCGGCATTCCGAGCCTGGACCTGACGGTGGTGTGGACCGGATTCTTCGGCAATCGCAGCAGCAAGGGCCTCACCGGCACCCTGCAGAACCAGGCCGAGCTGCCGTATGAGTTCTTCCGCAAATTGTTCGCCGCATTCCATCAGCGGCCGCTGCCCGATCCAGGTCCGTTCGTCGAACCGCAGGTGGAATTGGACCCGAGACAGTTCGTCGACCCGAATATCCTGCTCGCCGTATTCGGTATCGGGCCGGACACCTATCCCGGCTGCAATGTCTTCTCCTGCCTGGACTATCCGCTCGCTCCGCCCTTTTGGGACACCGCACCGGGTTGCGCGATCCTGGTGTGCCTCGGTCCCGGCGCCCCGGGCATCGACTGACCCCCGGCGCACCACAACACGCCATTCCCCCGTCCACGGCGACCTCGCACGATAACCTCGTGCACATGGGGCGATTCAGTGGGTTCCTGGTCGGGTTCGCCGCGTTATCGCTGGTGGCGGGCAACGTATGCACCGGGAGTGCGCAGGCCGCCGCCGACCCGGTGTCCTGCGAAGTGCGCTCCGACCGCGAATTCGCCCGCGCGCTACCCGAGCAGGTCGGTATCGACAGCGCGGGGCTCGCGGACGCCTTGGCTTTCGCCGCCACCCGAAACCGGATCAATGTGCAGGTATTTCGGCACAACTGCCTGATCGGCGAGGGCTCGACGAACGCACAGACCGGCAATGTGGCGTGGAATATCTGGAGTGCCACCAAGAGTATCGTCTCGCTGCTCGCCGGGATGGCCTGGGATCAAGGCACACTCGATATCGACGCACCGATCGATCGGTATCTCCCGCCCGGACTCGGTGACGCCGCGCATCGGTCGATCACCGTGCGGAATCTGCTCACCGAAACCTCGGGCATGAAGGTCGGTGTCTTGACCGAGGGCGCGACCGCGGTCGTGCCGATCGATCCGAACAGCGCGGTGCAGGCGCTCGGTGTGCCGCTGGACAATGCGCCGGGCACGGTATTCAGCTACAGCCAGCGCAATGTCGACCTGCTCAGCTATGTGCTCGAATTGGCGGTCGGCGAACCCCTTCAGCAATTCGCGCAACGGGAACTGTTCGACCCGCTCGGCATCGAACGCGGCGACTACTATTGGGCGCGCGATCGGGCCGGGCACACCTACGGCTACGCGCATCTGCTGATACCGCCGAATGATTTCGCCAAACTGGGCCTGTTGGTCAGCAACGAAGGACGTTGGGGCACACAGCAAATCGTGTCGGCCGATTATCTGCGGCACGCCCGTCAACCCTCGCCGGCCAACCGCTGCTACGGCTATCTGTTCTGGCTCGGGCCGGGCTGTGCGGAATCCGCGACCAACCTGCCGCCCGATACCTACATGATGGCCGGGCTCGGCTTGCAGAACGTCTTCGTCATGCCGAGCCTGGGTCTGACGGTGGTGTGGACCGGGTTCTACGGCAATGTCAGCCGGTACGGGCTGACCGGCACCATCCAGAACATCGCGGAGCTGCCGTACGAGTTCTTCCGCAAGCTGTTCGCGGCGTTCCATGAGCAGCCCATTCCCGACCCCGGTCCGTACGTCGAACCACCGGTGCGGCTGAACCCGAGCCAGTTCGTCGACCTGAACTTCGTGCTCGCGGTATTCGGCGCCGGACCGTACGCCTACCCGGGCTGTGATGTGCTGTCCTGCTTGCACTATCCCCTGGCGCCGCCGTTCGCGGATACCGCGCCAGGGTGCACGATCGTGATCTGCCTAGGCCCCGGCGCGCCCGGCATCCGCTGAATCACACACCGAGGAAAGGCAATTCGCCGTCTTCGGCACCGTGGGCGCGGAAATGATCCGGCGAGACCACGACGAACAGCGCGTCCGCCTCGGCGATGAGCTCGCCGCCGAGTTCGAGCCGCGCGTAGATGTGCAGCTTGCGGGCGCCCTCGCGGCGGTCCAGGTGCGCGGACACCGTCATCGGGCGGTGCAGCGGAGCGGGTTTGACGTAGTTCACCGTGATTTTCGCGGTCACCGCCGGGATCCCGGCGCCGGTCGGGACACTGCCGCAGGCCTCGTCCAGCACTGCGGCGACTACCCCGCCGTGCGCCAGACCTGGTGCGCCCTGGTGCTTTCGGTCGAAGGTGCAGCTACCGGTGAGGCGGCCGTCCACCAGCGTGGACACCATCGCGACACCGGCTCGATTCTGCGGACCGCAGCCGAAGCAGTGGTCGCCGTGCGGGGCCAATGCATCGCCTGCATCGCGCAGGCCGCGATCGGACGCTTCGGCAAGTCCGGTCATCCGCACTCCTCAATCGGGAATCAACTGTCTCCTGATTGAAGCTAGATTTAGGAAACATCCGTGTCAAGATGGCGGGGTGGCGAAGCAAGCACGGACCTACGGCGGCGTTTCCGCCGATCAGCGCCGCGCCACCCGGCGTGAGCAGCTACTGGAGGCGGCGTTCGAGGTACTGGCGCCGGCCGGGCCCGGCGGGCTGACCATCCGGGCCGTCGCAAAGCAGGCGGGGCTATCCACCCGATTCGTCTACGAGAGTTTCACCGATCTCGACGAACTGGTGGTGTCGGCGTTCGAGCTGGCCTTCCGGCAGATGGCGGCGGCGGTCGATGCGGCGGTCGCGGCCGCGGGACCGGACCGCCGTGCTCAGGTCACGGCGCTGGTCGAGGCGCTGGCCGACTTCTTCCTGAGCGCGCCCGCCAAGGGAAAGCTGCTGTCCACCAAGGCTTATGGGCATCCGGCCGTGGCGGCTCGGCGGCTCGCACGGTCCGAGGACGTGTCGCGGACGTACGGAGCGCTACTGCACGGACTGCTGCCCGACCGCCCGGCCGACGATCCTGCCATCGATCTCACCGCACGATTCCTGGTCGGCGGCTTCGGCGAAACCAGCACAGCCTGGATCCAGCAGTCGTTGCCCTACCCGCGGGACGAATTCGTGCACGACAATGTCGAGCTTTTCCTCGCGGCCATCGCCGCCCTCGAACGGCTGTAGGCCGAGCACCTCGTCGGCGATGACCTGAGCCGGTCCGGGATCACACGCAACTACGCTCGACCCGTGACGCAGGAACAACGAGGTGGGCGTGCGGGGCAGGCGGATCGGCGCCGGGCGGAGATCCTCGATGCCGCGCGGGAGGTGATCGCGGAGCGGGGGTATCGCGGGGCGTCGCTGGGGGCGGTGGCCGAGCGAGTGGGGCTGACGCAGCCTGGGTTGTTGCACTATTTTCCGAGCAAGGAGCATCTGCTGGTCGCGGTGCTCGAGGAGCGGGATCGGTGGGATACCGCGGCATTTCTGGCGGGGCCGTCGGAGAGTTGGCGGTTGTCGCATCTCGAGCAGCTGGTCGAGTACAACGCGATGCGACCGGGTGTGGTGCAGACGTTCACCGCGTTGGCGGGTGAAAGCGTGACCGGTGGGCATCCGGCTCGGGAGTATTTCATCGAGCGGTATGCGCAGGCCAGGGCGCGGCTGGCCGAGCTGCTGCGGGCGGAGTTCGGGGAGCGGTTGGCCGGTGGGCGGACGCCGGAGCAGGTGGCACCGTTGCTGATCGCGGTGCTGGATGGTTTGCAGACGCAGTGGTTGCTGGACCCGGAATCGGTCGATATGGGTGCGGCGTTCCGGAACTTCGTTGCTTTGCTCGAACCGGGTGCCGACGCCAAATAGATAACGAGCCGGTAACGACACCTACCATTGATTAGGTGAGTGCGGCGGAACCTGCGGACGCCCGCGCGGACTCACGGCACGCGTCAACCAGGTCCGCAACGACATCGGCCGACAAGGAGTTCTCATGAGTCCAGGCGACGTAACCCGGGAAGCAGCGGTGACGGCGGCCCTCGGCCAGCTCGACCTGACTGCCAAGGCCCGGCTGCTGATGGGCCAGGACATGTGGTCGCTGCCCGCACTGCCCGAGATCGGTTTGCGGTCACTGGTGATGTCCGACGGTCCGATCGGGGTGCGCGGCGTGCGGTGGACCGCCGACGACCCGTCCATCGCGCTGCCCTCGCCGACCGCGCTGGCCGCGACCTGGGACCCGGAACTGGCCAGGCGGGCCGGTCGGCTGCTCGCCCAGGAAGCGCGGCGCAAAGGGGTGCACGTACTGCTCGCGCCCACCGTCAATCTGCATAGATCACCGCTGGGTGGACGGCATTTCGAGAGCTACTCCGAGGATCCGTACCTGACCGGGCGCATCGGTACCGGTTATGTGAGCGGCGTGCAGGACGGCGGAATCGGCACCACCGTCAAACATTTCGTCGCCAACGATGCCGAGACCGAACGCTTCACCGTGAACAATGTGGTCTCCGCACGCGCGCTGCGCGAGCTGTATCTCGCGCCCTTCGAGGCAATGGTGCGCGACGCCGGACCGTGGGGCGTGATGGCCGCCTACAACCAGGTCAACGGCACCACGATGACCGAGCACGGTGCGCTGTTGAACGGAATACTGCGCGGGCAATGGGGTTTCGACGGCATCGTCGTCTCCGACTGGATGGCCGCGCGGTCGACGGTCGCCGCGATCACCGCCGGGCTGGATGTCGCGATGCCGGGACCACGCGGCGTCTACGGTGACGCCCTCGTCGCGGCGGTGCGCAACGGCGAGGTCGACGAGTCCGTGGTGGACGCGGCGGTGCGCAACGTGTTGCGGCTCGCGGCGCGCGTCGGCCTGCTGGAAGGTGCCGAGCCTGCGGTGACCACGCTGCCGGAGCAGATCGACGGAGTCGCGTTGGCGCGCGAAATCGCTGCTCGGGCTTTCGTTCTGGTACGCAATGAGACGATCGGCGAACGCCCCGCCCTCCCCCTCGACGGGAAACGAACGAAGGTGGCGCTCAGCGGTCTGGCCGCCCGGGATGCCCGCATCCTCGGCGGCGGCTCGGCCACCGTCTTCCCGGAATCCGTGGTGTCGCCGCTCGACGGCCTCACCGCCGCATTGCCGGAGGGCGCACTGAGTTACGCCGTCGGTGCCGCCCCGAGCGACGTCCTCGGTGCCGCAGACCGCGGATTCGACCTGCACGCCCGCGTTTTCGACGCCGACGGCACCCTGCTCGGCGAGAGCTCGTTGCCCAACGGCATGGTCAACTGGCTCGGCGAACTGCCCGACGGTATCGACTACGACGCGCTGCACACCGTCGAGGTCCGCGGCACCTTCACGCCGGAGGAAACCGGCGCGCACGCGTTCGGTACCAAGGGCGTCGGTGATTTCCGGCTCGTGGTCGACGGCACCGTGCTGTACGAGGGTGCCGAAACCCTCACCGGCGCAGACCCGTTCGAGGCGTTCTTCGGTACGCCGAAAGAACGCGGCACGGTCGAGCTGACCGCGGGCACGACGGTCGAGGTGGCGATGACGCACACCCCGATGAAGTTCGCGGACATGCCGATCCAGGCGATCCTGTTCACCCTCGCGCACGGCGACCCCCGTCGTGATCCGGACGAGTTGATCGACGAGGCCGTCGAAGCGGCCCGCGCCGCCGATGTGGCGGTGGTGGTCGTCGCCACCACCGAACAGGTCGAGTCCGAGGGCTTCGATCGCACGAGCCTGAAACTGCCCGGCCGCCAGGACGAACTGGTCAGCCGGGTGGCCGCGGCCAACCCGAACACCGTCGTGGTCGTGAATGCCGGGTCGCCGGTGGAGATGCCGTGGCGGGACGAGGTCGCCGCGATCCTGTTGAGCTGGTTCCCCGGCCAGCAGGGTGGCGCAGCGCTGGCCGAGGTACTGCTCGGCGACGCGGAGCCGGGCGGGCGGTTGCCGACCACCTGGCCGGTCGCGCTGGCCGACTGCCCGGTCTCGGAGGTGACCCCGACCGACGGCGAACTCGTCTATCGGGAAGACCTTTTCCTCGGCTACCGCGCCTGGGAGCGGGCAGGCACCACGCCGGCCTTCCCGTTCGGTCACGGATTCGGTTACACCACATGGGATTACGAGTCGATCGACCGCAACGGGACAACGGTGACCGTTCGCCTACGCAACACCGGTTCACGCCGGGGCGCCGAAGTCGTGCAGGTCTACCTTGCCCCCGTTGGGGATTCGGTACTGCGCCCGGCCCGCTGGCTGGCCGGCTTCGCCCGCGTCGCGGCCGATCCGAGTGAACTGGTCACCGCTGAGATCCGAATCCCGCAGCGCGCCTTCGAGATCTGGGACGACAACGCCTGGCGTTCGGTGCCTGGCCCCTACGAGATCCAGGCAGGATCTTCCTACGCCGACCGGCCATTGGCCATCGGGTACGAAGCGCAGTAAACGACAACGGCCGTGGATCCCCTGGGGATCCACGGCCGTGTCGACAACGCCTCAGCGATTGCTGAGCAGCACCTCGGCGATTTGAATGGTGTTGAGGGCGGCACCTTTTCGCAGGTTGTCGCCGGAGATGAACAGTGCGAGCCCGCGGCCGTCCGGCACGCCCGGATCCTGGCGGATCCGGCCGACCAGCGAATCGTCGGCACCGGCGGCCTGCAGCGGCGTCGGCACGTCGACCAGCTTGACGCCGGGCGCCTTGGCCAGGATCTCCTTGGCCTGCTCGACCGACAGCGGCTCGTCGAACTCGGCGTTCACCGACAGCGAGTGACCGGTGAACACCGGAACGCGCACGCAGGTGCCGCTGACCAGCAGTTCGGGCAACCCGAGAATCTTGCGGCTCTCGTTGCGCAGCTTCTGATCCTCGTCGGTCTCGCCGGAACCGTCGTCGACCAGCGAACCGGCCAGCGGCAGCACATTGAACGCGATCGGCGTGACGTACTTGTTCGGCGCGGGGAAGTCGACGGCGCTGCCGTCGTGGGTGAGCCGCTCGACCTCGTCGATCACCGCACGCGCCTGTGTCGCAAGCTCTTCCACACCGGCCAGGCCGCTACCGGACACCGCCTGGTAGCTGGACACGATGAGACGGCGCAGCCCGGCGAGGTCGTGCAGCGGCTTCAGCACCGGCATGGCGGCCATGGTGGTGCAGTTCGGGTTGGCGATGATGCCCTTGACCAGGTTTCGGGTCTGCTCGGGATTGACCTCGCTGACCACGAGCGGGACATCGGGGTCCTTGCGCCAGGCCGAGGAGTTGTCGATCACCGTGACGCCCGCCGCGGCGAAGCGCGGGGCCTGCACCCGGGACATGGTGGCACCGGCCGAGAACAGCGCGATGTCCAGGCCGGCCGGGTCGGCGAGCTCGGTGTCCTCCACGACGATCTCGCCGCCGCGCCACGGCAGCTTCGTGCCCGCCGAGCGCGACGAGGCGAAGAAACGCACCTCGTCGGCCGGGAAGTTGCGCTCCTCCAGCAGTTTCCGCATGACGGCGCCGACCTGTCCGGTCGCGCCGACGACGCCTACTCGAATGCCCATGGTTTAACGCCCCGTTCCCGCGTGCACCACGGCGACCTCGTCGCCGCCCAGCTCGAAGGCCCGGTGCAGCACCTTGACGGCCTCGTCCAGTTCGGTGTCCTTGACCAGCACCGAGATCCGGATCTCGGAGGTGGAGATGAGATCGATGTTGACGCCCGCCTCGGCCAGCGCCTCACAGAACTTGGCGGTCACGCCGGGGTGGCTCTTCATGCCCGCGCCCACCAGCGACACCTTGCCGATGTGGTCGTCGTAGAGCACCTGCGAGAAGCCGATCTCGTCCTGCTGCTTGGTCAGCATCTCGACGGCGCGCGCGCCGTCGGTCTTGGGCAGGGTGAAGGTGATGTCGGTCTTGCCGGTATCGATCTTGGAGATGTTCTGCAGCACCATGTCGATATTGATCTCGGCATCGGCGACCGCGCGGAACACCTTGGCGGCGTAGCCGGGCACATCGGGCAGCCCGACCACGGTCACCTTGGCCTCGCTGCGGTCGTGCGCGACGCCCGTGAGGATTGCTTGCTCCAAGGGGATGTCCTCCATCGATCCGTAAACGTAGGTGCCCGGCTTGTCGGTATAGGACGAGCGCACATGCACAGGCACGTTGTACCGGCGCGCGTATTCGACGCAGCGCAGCATCAGCACCTTCGCGCCGCAGGCCGCGAGTTCCAGCATCTCCTCGTAGGAGACCTGCTCGAGCCGCTGCGCGTCCGGCACGATCCGCGGGTCGGCGGTGAAGACGCCGTCCACGTCGGTGTAGATCTCGCAGACGTCGGCCTCCAGCGCCGCGGCCAGCGCGACCGCCGTGGTGTCGGAGCCGCCGCGACCGAGCGTGGTGACGTCCTTGCTGTCCTGGCTGACGCCCTGGAAGCCGGCGACCAGCACGATCTGCCCGTCGTCGAGCGCCTGCCGCAGCCGGCCCGGGGTGACGTCGATGATCTTGGCGTTGCCGTGCGCGCCGGTGGTGATCACACCCGCCTGCGAGCCGGTGAACGAGCGGGCCTCGGCACCGAGCGAGTGGATGGCCATGGCGACCAGCGCGTTGGAGATGCGCTCACCCGAGGTGAGCAGCATGTCCATTTCCCGCGCCGGCGGCGCGGGCGCCACCTGCTGGGCCAGGTCGAGCAGTTCGTCGGTGGTGTCGCCCATGGCCGAGCAGACGACCACCACGTCGTGGCCCGCCTTCTTGGTCTCGACGATCCGTTCAGCGACGCGCCGGATGCGCTCGGCGGTAGCCACCGAGGATCCTCCGTACTTCTGAACAACGAGAGCCACGACAGGGTCCTCCAAGATCGACTACCAGCTGCTAACAGCCACCCAGCGTACCGGCCGTGCCCCAGCCGATTCCCCCTGCCTCCTCAGCCGACCGGTGCGGAGGAGCTGTCGCGCAGGTCGGACTAGCCGGCGAACTTCGCGAAGAGCCAGTGGTACTTGGTGTTCTGGAAGGCGGCGATCTGCCAGTCGCCGTTGGTGCGGACGACCACTGTGGTCTGGACTTTGGTGTTGCGGCGGTTGCGGCGGCGGTTGCCTTTGAGGACTGCGCCCCTGGCGTGGATCAATGCCACGTCAGGGGTGAGGAAGCGGAGGCCGGTGATCTCGCCGTCGAGGCGAGTGTTCTTCAGGTACTTCTCCAGGACCGGGATGTGGGTCTCGTGGATTTGTCGCCTGCCCTTGGTGTGGGTGCCGAACCAGGTGACGTAGTCGGCGTCCTCGGTGAACAGCGCGGCGAAGGCGGCGGCGTCACCGTCGTGCCACGCCTCGGCTTGGCGTTCGAACAGGGCGCGGATGGCGGCTTCGTCGGCGTGCTGGTCAGCGGTCATGGATACCCCTCGGTTAAATCTGATCTGCTCATCAACTGCATGGCTCAATAGTTGATTTAGTAAGATATTGTCTGAGTGAGGCTAAGGTGTCAAGCCATGTCGAAGAAGGGCGAATCCCGGCGGGTGGAGTTGGGTGCTGCGCTGACGCTGGCCGCGCAGCGCAGCGCCACCGACGCGGTGATGATGCACCAGGCCGTGGCGGATCGCTTGGACCTGCACGTGACGGATCTGCGCTGCTTGAACATGCTGCGCCTCGGCGGGCCCGCCACCGCAGGCGAATTGGCCGCGGCGGCCGGGCTGACCACCGGTGCCATCACCCGGATGATCGACCGGCTACTGAAGGCCGGTTATGTGCGCCGCGAACACGACGGGCAGGACCGGCGGCGGGTGATCATCTCCCCGGTGCAGGAGCGGATCGACGAGATCGCGCCGCACTATGAGCTGCTGGCCAAGGAGTTCGGCACGGTGGCCGCCGACTACACCGAGGATCAGCTGGAGCTGATCCTGGAACTGTTCAACCGGCTGCACGAGACCTCACTTCGGGTGACCCGGGCATTGCGCGCGGACGAAACCGAGTGAATGGCGCACCATGGGGTCATGAAGAGCACGGTAATCACGGTGACCACCGGACGGACCGAGGTCGTGCAGGACATCACCGGGCAGTGCGCGTCCTTCGTGCGCGACGCCTCCGGTGGCGGTGACGGGCTGCTGAATGTCTTCGTCCCGCACGCGACGGCCGGGCTGGCGGTGATGGAGCTGGGCGCGCGCAGCGACGACGATCTGCTCGCGGCGCTGCGGGATCTGCTGCCCGCCGACGATCGCTGGCGGCACGCGCACGGGTCGCGCGGGCACGGGCGCTCCCATGTGATGCCCGCGATGATCGCGCCGTACGCGACGATCCCGGTGATCGGCGGCGAGCTGGCGCTCGGGACTTGGCAGTCCGTCGCCTTCGTCGACCTCAATGTCGACAACCCCGATCGCCAGGTGCGGTTGTCGTTTCTGCGCGAGAGCTGAGTTACCCGCGACCGTCGAGCCGGGCCAGCTCGGTGCGGTTGGCGACGCCGAGCTTGGCGTAGACGTGGGCGAGGTGGGTCTTGACCGTGCCACGGCTGATGAACAAGCGGGTGGCGATCTCCGGATTCGACATGCCCGAGACGGCCAGGTCGACGACGGAGCGCTCGGCGGGGGTCAGGCTCGCCCAGCCGGTGTCCGGGCGGTTGCGCTTGCCGCGCGCCTTGGTCGCGTAGTCGACGGCCTGCGCGACGCCCATGGATCGGCCGCGGTCGAGGTATTCCGTCAGGTCCGGTTCGCGCACACGGGAACTCAGCTGTGCGTGCACCTCGGCCAGGAACCGCGCAGGTGCCGATCCGATCTCGGTTCGCGAGCGTTCGGCGGCTCCGAGCAGGACGCCCGCGGTCTCCACCGTGCCGCGCACGGTGAGTACCGCGGCCAGTGCCTCCAGGCTCGCCACGCATCCGAGTACCAGCTCGTGCTCGACGCGGAGACGGAGCGCTTCGTGGTGCAGCCGCAAGGCTTGCTCGATGTCGTTGGGGCGCACCAGGTATGCCTGCTGGTCCAGCGCGTCCGCGTGCACCGACGGCAGCCCGCGGACCAGCGGACCAGCGACCAATGCGTCGAGAAGTGCTGCGGCCTCGGCGAATTCACCGAGTTCGCGCAGTGCTGCGGCGAGTACCACCTGCGTCCACGGCGTGAGCGGGCCATCGGCTTCGCCGGCTATCCGACCCTCGCGACGGCACCACACGATGGCCTGCGCTGAGTTTCCCGCCGCGAGCGACAGCATGCCGTGCACACGCTCCCACCCGGGCACGAAAGGCGAGTCGGCCCCGTCGAGCACCCGATCGATCGGCGCGAGGGCGCTGGCCGCCTCGTCGAGACGCCCCTGCCACACCCGTATTTCGGCGAGCGTCGCGCGAGCCGATCCCACGTGATGGAAGTCGTGCAGTGGTGTCGCGGTGTCGACCGCGGTCTCGGCGAGCTCGGCGGCGCGCGACAGTTCACCAGTTCGTGCGGTCGCGGTGGCCAGCCAGGTCAGCGCGTGACAGGCGAAACCGCGGTCGTTGCGGCGGCGCATACCGACGAGCGCCTGGTCGAGTTGTTCGATGGCAGTGCGGTATTCGTCGCGGAAAAGGTGGATCAGTCCGATCAGCGCCTGCGTCGAATCGGCCACGGAGTCATCGCCTGCTCGCAGCGCGTCCCGGTGCACCGCCGACGCGAGGGCCTGTGCCTGGTTCAGGTCGATGCCAAGCTGCTCGACCGCGCACAACGACCGAGCTCGCCGACCGACTGCCGCCGCGCCGACTTCGTCGGCGAGTTCCGCTGCCGCACGCGCTGATTCGTATCCGACGAAGCCGTAGACGGCGGTGTCGCACACCAGCGCCAGCCCGAGCAGCACCCGCGCCTGTAGCGCGTCGCGGGCCCCATTGCCGCGGTCGACAGCCGATCGCAGGACACGAACCCCCTCGAGGCCACGCGGCTCCAGGTGCCATAACCACGCCATCGCGGCGGCGAGTTCGCGGCCACCGGACGGATCGTCCTGGCTCAGTCCCCAGTCGATGGCCGCGCGAATGTTCGGCAACTCCAGCGTGATTCGCGCCCGCCAGGCATCTTGGTCGGAGACGAGCAGCGCCTCGGCCCGCTCGACCAGCACGACGTACACCGCCGCGTGGCGTCTGCGGAACAGGTCGGTCTCCCCCGCCTCGGCGAGCTGACGCAGCGCGTAATCCCGGACCACACCGAGCATTCGGTACCGCGCCACCGCCCCGGTGGTGTCCGCCGAGAGCAGCGACTTCTCGATCAACCCGCGCAGGGCACGCAGCACAGCGGGCGTGCCGCCGAGCTCGGTCACCTCCGCCGCGGTGAACCCGGGCTCGAACACGCCGAGCCTGCGGAACAGCACCCGTTCGTCGTCGTCGAGCAGGTCATGGCTCCAGCGCATCGACTCCGCGAGGGTTCGCTGCCGGAACGGCGCGGTGCGGGCACCGCCGTCGAGCACCGCGTACGGGTCGCACAGTGAGTTCGCGAGCTGGTCCAGCGACAACGTGCCTGCCCAGCCCGCCGCCAGTTCGAGGGCGAGCGGTAAGCGGTCGAGCCGGTCGCAGATGCGCCGGGCCGCGTTGCGCGCCTCGGTGTTCGGCGTGCCCAGCTGTGCGCGATCCAGGAACAGTGCCAGCGCGTCGGCCAAGCCGAGCGCGGGTATCCGGCGGATCCGCTCGCCGGGCACACCGAGCGGGGCACGACTGGTGGCTAGGACAGCGAGCCGGGGGCAGTGCGTCAACAGCGCGGTGACCAGTGCCGCCGCGCCGGCGCTGACCTGCTCGCAGTTGTCCAACGCCAGCAGGGTTTCCCGATCGCCGATGCCATGCGTCAAGGCCGTCACCGGATCGGCGCCGGCGGGCAGCAGCACCTCGACTGCGGCGGCTACCCGGTGGACCACGCCGGCGTCGTCGTGTTCGTCCTCCAGCCCGACCCAGCGCACACCGTCCGGCCACGCCGCACGGAGATCGCGGCACACTCGCAGCGCCAGCCGCGTCTTACCGCCACCGCCGGGGCCGACCAGGGTGAGCACCTGACCGGCGGTGACCGCGGCATTGATCGCGCCCAGTTCCTCGGCCCGGCCGATGAACGAGGACAGCTCGGCGGGTAGAGAGTCGGTCAGCATCGCGAACAGCATTCTGGCACGCCCGGCCGGTTCCGGCGACGGTCTCGAGCTCAGCCACCTGCCGCCCGTTATATCGGCCAGGTGGCAGATGTTCCGGCGGCCGCGCGACGGAAGTATCGGTGTCAACGAGGTCACCGGGCCTCACTCACCAGAAGGAAAGATCATGACCGCCAACGCAGGAACCCGCCGGGTCGTCGCCAACATCTCCCTCTCGCTGGACGGCCGCACCAACGGCCCCGGCGGCGACTACGACATGAGCTGGATCGTGCCGCACGCCGTGAGCGAGACGTCCCGCGATCGCATGGTGCAGATGGCCGAGGCCGCCACCACCGCACTGCTCGGGCGCAAGAACTATGAGGGCTTCGGTAGCTACTGGCCGACGGTCGCCACGGACGAGAACGCCGACCCGCGCGACCGGGCCTTCGGGCAGTGGTTCGACGCGGTCGACAAGGTCGTCTTCGCCACCACCATGACCGACGCGCCGTGGCAGCACTCGCGGATCGCCGACGCCGACCCGGTCGCGACCGTCAAGCGGCTGCGCGAGCAGCCCGGCGGCGACATCGTCGTGCTGGCCAGCAGCAGCATCATCAAGGCGCTGCTCGCGGCCGACGAGGTGGACCGGATCACCATCACCCAGTGCCCTGAGGTGGCGGGCGGCGGCGCCCGGCTGTTCGAGGACGGTCTGCCGGCGTCGAGCTGGTCGCTCACCGATCTGGCCAGCACCGAAACCGGTGCGCTGTACCTGGTCTACGACCGGGTGCGCGGCGAATGAGACGACGACGGCCCAGCGGTGAGTGCCGCTGGGCCGTCCGTGGATTCGTCTCAGGCGCGGGTGAGCCAGGTGACCTGGTTGCCGTTGCTGAATTCCCGGCGCCCGGTCGGGGTGAACAGGGTCGGGCGGAACTCCCCGGCGAAAGCGGGGATGCCGGTGCCCGCGACGACCGGGTAGCTCTTGATGATCAGCTCGTCGATCTCGCTCAGCAGGGCGGCGGCCAGCTTGCCGCCGCCTGCCAACCAGATATCCAGGCCCTCTTCCTTTTTCAGCCGTTGCACCAGGGCGAGCGGGTCCTGTTCGACCAGCTCGACGGCCGGGTCATCGATCCGGCCGAGGGTGGTCGACACCACGTACTGCCGCATATGCGCGTACGGGCTGGTCACCCCGATGGCTAGGCCGGGTTCATAAGTCCCCCGGCCCATTACCAAGGTGTCGAACTTCTGATTCGGTGCGTCCGCCGCGACGCCGAAATACGAACGCGCATGAGTAGGCAGGGTTTCCGGGTGATCCTGTCCGATCCATCCGGTGAAATCCTCGGGCAGCGGATAGAAATCGATCCCGCCGTCGGGTCCGGCGATGTAGCCGTCGAGTGACATACCGACGAAGTAAACGAGTTTTCGCATAGCAGAGCCTCTTTCGTACGGGGATTGATCAGGCGCGGGTGAACCAGGTGACCTGGGCGCCGTTGTCGAATTCTTTGCGCCGGGCCGGGGTGAACATCGTCGGCCGGAACTCTCCGGCGAAGGCGGAGATGCCGCTGCCCGCGACGACCGGATAGCTCTTGATGATCATCTCGTCGATCTCGCCGAGCAGTGCGGCGGCCAGTGTGCCGCCGCCGCACAACCAGATGTCGAGGCCCTCTTCCTTTTTCAGCCGCTGGACCAGGCCGACCGGGTCGGACTGCACCAGTTCGACGGCCGGGTCATCGACGCTGCCGAGCGTGCTGGACACCACGTACTGCCGCATATGCGCGTACGGGTTGCTCACGCCGACGGCGTAGGTCGCGCGGCCCATGAGCACCGTGTCGCAGCGCTCGTTCGGCGTATCCAGGGCCATCCCCACCTGCGGCCGGAAGTCCGTCGGGACGAACTCCGGGTACTGCGCGTTCAGCCAAGTAAGCATCTTTTCGTCGTAGGGGTAGAAGTCGAACTCGCCCGCCGGACCTGCGATGTATCCGTCGAGTGACACGGCGACGTAGTAGACGAGCTTTCGCATTCCGGGACCGCCCAACCTGTTGTACTCTGATCGAAGTGGTTGAAATGTAGTACTACGAATGGAGTGGTGTCAAGTGCGGACCAACCCTGAACGTCGACAGGCGCTGCTCGACGCCGCGATCGAGGTCCTGGCCAGCGACGGAGCCCGCGGACTCACCTTTCGCGCGGTGGACAAAGAGGCGGGTGTGCCCGCGGGGACGGCGTCGAACTACTTCGCGAACCGGGACGACCTGCTGACCCAGGCGGGCGGCCGTTTCTACGAACGGTTGCAGCCGAGCGAGGCGACCATGGCCAAGGTTTCCGAGGGGCCGCAGACCAGAGCGCACATCCTCGAACTGATGAAGGAGACCGTCGGCCGCATCGAGGCGTTCCGCACCGGCTACCTCGCACTGCTGGAACTACGCCTGGAAGCAACCCGGCGACCGGAACTGCGGGCGGTGCTGACCGATCGAGTGCGCGCCGACATCGATTTCAACGTGCGCAACCATCTCGACGCGGGCCTGCCCGGCGACGAAAAATCGGTCCTACTGCTCTATCTGGCGTTGAACTGGCTGATCGTCGACCGGCTCACGCTGCCGGACGTGTTCACCGAACAGCAGAGCCAGGAGCTGATCGAGGCGGCGGTCGATCGCGTGATCGGCAGGGAAGACCAGGAGGTCTCCACAACGAAAACCTTGTGACCCCTGTCACTCCCGTCCGATAATGGGTCGATGATCGCGAATGTCGGAGATCGACTGCTCGTACACGGACACGTTGTCGGCCAAGGTGATCGCCAAGCAGAGATCATCGAGGTCCGCGGACCGGAAGGATCGCCGCCCTACCTCGTGCGCTACGCCGACGGACACGAGTCGCTGGTGTACCCGGGTCCGGACGCGATCGTCGAACCGGCTGGCTGAGCCGGTTCGACCAGGCCTGCGGTGCGCGCAATGACAGCGCCCCACGGCAACGTGCCAGTACCCGCGGCACCGCGGGGCGGCGTCCGCACGGCGATTCAGCAGGCGACGCCGCGCACCTGGCTTTTCGACGACAACGTGCCCGAACACGCCCTCGATGTTGTCCCAAACCATTCCACCTGCAAGTTGTTGGCCGTTCTCCCGAGCTACGTTCTGGACACATACGTCCATGTCGACCCCTCGACGGACCATTGACCAGGACGTCGAGGTTGACGAATCAGATAACCGATAGAGAGAATCGGGCTGAGTTGTCCATCGGGGGTCGGAAGGTTTTACATGCGCACGAGAACCGATATTCGATTCGTCGTCGACGCCGATTCCGCGCAGGTGATGGATGCGTTGGCAGCTGTCGAAATGCTCCCGGAATGGTCGCCCGGATATACCGATGCCCGAGTCGCCTCCCGCGACGCCCGAGGAAGGCCGGTTCGAGTTTTCGTCAAGGCCGAACTGATGAACGGCTCGGATCTGCAAGTGCTGGAATATGATTGGACCGACGTTAGATCGTCGTGGCAGGTCACCGACAGCACCAGGGGCGTCAAGGGCGGCGGCTGGTTCGAGGTCTCCGACGGCCGGGAAGGCACCGACGTCTGGTTCCATACCGAGATCTACCTACCCATCCCGGTGCCCGGCCTACTACTCAAGCGCACCGTGCGGAAGCAGAACGAGATCGCGGTGCAGAATTTCATCGAGTTCGCCGAGGGATTTCCCGACCCGGAAACAATCAAGCCGTATAGCTATAACGAATAACAACCGGTAGGCCTACGCGCAGAGCGAAATCGGGCGATGCGGGGCGCGGCTGACACGCGCCGACCCGATCGGAGTGCGACTATGTGCACCATGATCGGTACCAAGCGGGTTCGGCTCCAGCCGGTGGCCGAAGGTGCGTCGGTGACGCAGCTCGAGCTGTTCTTCGACCTCGTCCTCGTTTTCGCGTTCACCATGGTCACCGACCTGGCCGCGGAAGAGACCAGCGCCAAGAACATGCTGCGGGCGGTCCTCGTGCTCGCCCTGATGTGGTGGCTGTGGATCGCCTACTCCTGGCTCGGCAATGTGATTCGCGCCGACGAGGGCTTCGCCAGGGTCGCGATGTTCACCGCGATGGGTGGCGCGTTCCTGGCCGCGCTCACCATTCCCGAAGCGTTCCACGACCTGCCCGGCGGCTGGTACGGGCCGCTGGTCTTCGCGATCGCCTATCTGGTGGTCCGGCTGGTCCACGTCTTCATGTTCTGGCTCGCCAGCGCGGAGGATGCCCAGTTACGGAACCAGGTGCTGCGCTGGGCCCTCGGCTCGATCACCATCGGCACCACCCTGCTGGTGATCGCCGCCATGACCTCCGGCGCGCTACAGATCGGCTTGTGGATCGCCGCGATCGCAGGCGACTACCTGTGGACCCTGCTCGCGGGCACCAACTGGCGGCTGAATTCGGCGACCCATTTCGCCGAACGCTACGGGCTGATCATCATTGTGGCGCTGGGCGAGTCGATCGTCTCGATCGGTATCGGCGTGGCCGGACTGCCGATTTCGTGGCCGATCGCCGTCGGCGCACTGCTCGGGCTCGCGGTGTCCGGACTGCTGTGGTGGACCTATTTCGATGTCGCCGCGCTGTCGATCGAGCACGAGCTCAAGCACGCAAACGGCGCGAAGCAGATCAAGATCGCGCGCGGCGCCTACACCTTTTGGCATTTCCCGATGATCGTCGGAATCATCGGACTCTCACTGGGTTTGAAAAAGGTTCTCTACTATGTCGGCGACTCTTCGCACCACACATTGAAAGACGCGCTGTACGGAATTCCGTTGTTCGCGTTGTACGGCGGGGTCGTGCTGTATCTGATCGCGTTGGTCGGTGCGAAACACTATGCGACAGGGATGATCAGCGTGCCCCGTGTGGTCACGATCGTGCTGCTGCTCGCCCTGATCCCCTTGGCGGCCGCGCTGCCCGCGCTGGCCTCACTGGCCCTGCTGTGTGCCGTGCTCGGCGCGCTGATCGTCTGGGAGACAATCAAACTGGCGCAGCCGCGCGACGAGATCAGGCACGGGGTATCCGGCTGAGATGATGCCGCACGCCGTGTTCGTCGGCCGTCGGCCCGTACGCGGACGGCGGCACCCGGATATCGTGCTGCACCGCCAACCGGATCTGATCGATGTTCTCCCGCAACACATCCGAGACCAGTTCATCGGTGCGCGGATCCTCCAGCACCTGGAACAGGATGCGGAAGGTGGTGTCGGCGATCAGCCGGATGATGTCGTCGTGGAACGGGATGTAGCGCACCCGGCCCGCCTGCGGGTCCTTCTTGATCAGCTCCAGGATCATCTCGTCCAGCTCGGACCGGTTCTCCTGCAGCGCCGCCGCGATATTGCGGGTGTAGTGGCCGGTGCGCATCACCTGGGCGACCTCGTCCATCACCGCGATGGTCATCGGCCGCTTGATCGTCTCGACGATCGTCGAGACGAACCGGTTGACCAGCGCGGCGGTCACCCGATCGCCGAACACGCGGTCGGCGACGCGGCCGAGCCGGACCACGATCACCACGATCCGCAGCAGCCGGAACCCGCGGAAGAACGGGCTGGTCACCGGGATCATGCCGAGGACCTCGTACCAGTAGACGAACGGGAACGTCCACGGCCAGCCGGCCCGGCGCCAGCGCCACAGGAACTCGACGGCGAACACCCCGCACACCGCCCAGTCGACGATCACGATCGTGCGATAGGTCTGGTCGGACACCGTGAAGAAGGTGATCCAGCCGACCAGCACCACCGAGACGATGGCCAGCGCCAGCATCACGAAGTCGGTCCACAGGGTGGGCGGCTTACGCGGGTAATCGCCCTCCGGGAGTTCCTCGCTCACCGCAGTGGTGCTCGCAGCCATCACCTGGGTTCCCTTCAACGCCGAACGGTCAGGCCGAGGGTAGTCGGCAGCACCGCCCAGCGGCGGTAGGTCTACTTTCCGGTGCGGATGATGGCCTCGATATTGCGCTCGGCGAGCGCGGCGATGGTCAGCGACGGGTTCACGGTTCCGGTGCTACCCGGGATGGCGGCTCCGTCCATCACATACAGCCCAGGATGCCCGTGCACCCGCCCGTAGCCGTCGGTCGCCTTGCCGAGCACCGCGCCGCCCAGCGGGTGCGCGGTGAACAAGGCGTTCGCGTCGTAGCCGAGGGCACCGTATTCGAGGACGGCATCGGCGCGTTCGGCGATCCGGTGGTCGACCGCGCGGGCCGCGGCCACCATCTCGTCCCGGTTCCGGCTCGGCCAGGACAGCCCGACCCGGTTCGCCGCCGCGTCGTAGCCGAACCGGGTGCGGGTCGAGTCGAGCACCATGCCGAGCGAGGCCAGCGCACCCGTCTCGAACGGGATGCCGGGGATGTACCAGCTCTCCAGGCTGAGCGGCGGCCCGGACTCGTCGAAGATCCGGCTGGCGCTCGGCACGCCCTGGCCGAGGCCGGCCAGCGCGCTCGCGCCGCGGCCGAGCACCACGTCACCGTTGGTGCCCCAGCCGTCGCCGATGTGCTCGTTGAGGTTCGGCAGCGCGCCGGTCGCCTGTGCTCGGACCAGCAGCTCCGAGGTGCCCACCGAGCCCGCGCCGAGGAAGAGCCGATCGCAGGTGAGGGTGCGGGTGCCGAGCACCTCGCCGGTCGGCGCCAGCTTCGTCACCCGGACCGAGTACCGGCCGCCCGGCTCCTGGGCGATGGACTCGACCTGGTGGCCGGGGAAGATCCCGGACCGGCCGGTGCCCTCCGCGTACTTCAGATAGTTCTGGTTCAGGTCGAACTTGGCGCCGTTGGAGTTGCCGAGGTTGCTGCGGGCGGCGGTGGCCGAGGCCCGGGTGGTGCCCGCCAGCTCGCCGCGCAGGATGTCCCAGTTGAAGATCGAGTCGTTGGGCATCGGCTGGTAGCCGGCCTTGCGGACCTGATCGTCCCAGGCCCGGGAGTGCGTGAACGGCTTGGCGGCGTAGATGTCGCCCGGCATCGAACTGAGCCGCAGCATCTCCCGCACCCGCGGGTAGTAGACGCGGTCCAGCTCGCCGTACTCGACGGTGCCGCCGAAGAGGTGGTCGAAGAACCGCCGTTCCGGGGCGACCATCGCGCCGGTGAAGATCACCGAGCCGCCACCGACCGCGGCCGCGCGCCACACGTCGATGCCGGGGTATTCGGTGCAGTCCAGGACGCCGCCGAAGCTGGCGAACCGCATCGGCACCTTGCTGACACCGGTGAAGCTGGTGCGATGCCAGAAGCCGCGGCCGTCCGGCAGGTCGTCGCCGGTGAAGATCTCCCGCCACGGATCGTTGGGCCAGCGCGACCCGCGCTCCAGCACCGTGTTGGCGATGCCGGCCTCGGCCAGTCGCAACGCGGTGACCGCGGCGCCGAAGCCGGAGCCGATCACGATCGCGGGCGAGTGTTCGGGCGGATCGGGTAGTGGCGCAAAGATTTCCGGCACCCACGACTGGAACAGCACATTCCAGGCCGGGTCGGCGGACGCCGGTCGGGCGGGCAGCGACGTGCTCGCGGCAGCACCGAACAGCGCGGCTGCACCAACAGCTTTGAAGAAGGCGCGTCTACGCACCCAGCCACCTCCCTCATCACGCATGGCCGAGCGCAGATTACCGGTATTCCTGGCGGCTGAACAGTCGTCGCCCGCCCGTCATCCGTTGTCCCCCTTCCGTTGTCCCGCCCGATGAGCCCGCGGGACGGCCGGGCGGCAGGAACGGCAGGGTGACGAGCAGGCCACGAAACGCCGCGGCAAGTGGACGCCGGGGGTCGGCGGCTCAGTTCGCGAACGGCGGCCGATCGGCTTCGCAGGTCGCGCCGGGGGCGGGAAGTTGCTGGTCGATGAGGTAACGCTCCTGCAGCCGCCGGGTGCAGTCGAAGGTGGTGTCGTGCCCGTAGCCGCCGTCGACCACCACCAGGCGCGCGTTGACCAGGGCCTGCTGGGCCTTGCGCGCGGCGGTCAGCGGCGTCGCCGGATCGAACCGGTTGTTGAACAGCAGCGCGGGTACGTCCGAGCGCAGGATCCACGGCCCGGCGTAGCGCTGCGGGTAGCCACCCTGCGGGGACGGCCACGCGGCGCACGGTTGCCGCAAGTACAGCCAGAACGCGGCGAAAGTGGGTCCGTCCGCGCTCAATTCCGCGGCCAGCGCGGGCCACTGCTCCGGGTCGCGGGGAACGGTGTTGTCCGCGCACGAGATCGCGGTGAACGGGTCGAGGAATGCGGGCGGCAGCGTGCCCTCGGCGAGGATCGCGCGCACCACATCGGGGTTGCCTGCGGCTCCCCGCTCTAGTTCGGCCAGCAGCTGAGCCAAGGCGGGCCAGCCGTCCGCCGCGTCATACAGCAGCAGCGCGTGCGCGGGCATGACCTCGGCGTAGCTGACGGGCCAGGCGCGCTCTCCTTCGCCGACCACTACCGGCCCTTGACGCAACCGCTCCAACAGAGCGGTATCGCGGGCCCGCAAATCCTCACCGCCCCTGGGCTTCTGGTCGCTGCGAATCTGCTCGATCGGGTCGGCGGGCATTTTGCCGCCCGCCGCGAAAGCACAGCGCGGCTGGCCGGCCTGAGCGCACAGCCGGAAGAATTCGGACAGCACCTCCTCGGTGCCCGCCGCCGCGTCGGCGATCTCGGTGCGGGTGTCGGAGGTGTACGCATCCGGGTCGATCATCGAGCTGAGGCTCAGCGCGCGCACCCGGTCACCGAACACGGCGCCGTACACCTCGCCGAGATAGCTGGCGTACGAGCCACCTTCGTAGGTCAGCCGCTTGTCACCGACGGCACGGCGCAGCAGATCCAGGTCGCGCGCGGCATCCACGGTGGTGAGATGCGGCAGCAGGGCGGGACTGTGCGCGGCGCACCCGGCCGCCAGGTCCCGGCTGGCGCGTGCCTGCGCGGCCGCCTGCTCGGCGCCCACCGGCGGCAGCCGCACACCGGACCAGAAACGTTGCGCCGCTTCGGTATCGGCGAAGCAGCGGACCGGCGAGCTGCGCCCGAGACCACGCTGATCGAAGGTCACCACGTCGAACCGGCGCGCGATCTCGCCGGGGAACATCTCGCCTTTGCTCGCCCAGTTGATGCCGGAGGCACCGGGCCCGCCCGCCGCGGTGAACAGGGTGCCGATGCGGCGCGACTGATCGGTGGCGGGCTGGCGGACCAGCGCGAGCCCGAGCGTCGGACCCGCGGGCTGCGCGTAGTCGACCGGCACCGCCGCCGTCGCGCATTGCAGCTTGCTCAGGCTCTTCTCCTGGCACGGCACCCAGTCCAGCCGCGGGGTCGGCGCGGCATCGGCCTGGGCGACCAGGTCGGCCACCGCCTGTTCGTGTTTGGCGGGCGTGCCGCAACCGCTCACTGCCAGCGCCGCGGCCAGTGCGGCAACGACGACGATCCTCCACCCACGCATACCGATCATCTTGTGCCGCAACGGCGCGGGCGTCGTCCGTCGCAGGGATGAATTGCACCCTGAGAATTCCGGTGCGGTAGACCCTGAGCGCACCACTACGCCGGAACCAGGCCCGGGCCGCGGTTCGTCGACACCACGCGCCACCTCCTACGTCATCAACAATCGGACCACCGCGATGAGGCCGACCACGACGATGACCGCGCGCAACGCGGTCGGCGGCATGCGCCTGCCCATCTTCGCACCGAGTTGTCCACCGATGATCGAGCCGAGCGCGATCAGCAGCACCGCCCGCCAGTCCACGTCGGCGATCACGATGAAGATGACCGCGGCCACCCCGTTGACCAGCATCGCGAGCACATTCTTGATGCCGTTGAGGCGCTGCATGTCCTCGTGCACGAACACCCCGAGCAGCCCCATCAGCAACACACCCTGCGCCGCGCCGAAGTAACCGCCGTAGATGCCGGTGGCGAAGATCGCCACGAACAGGATCGGGCCGCCGTGCTTGGGCGCCGGGCTGTCGCCGTTCTCCCGCCGCAACTTCACCCAGCGCGAGAGCCGCGGCTGCACCACCACCAGCACCAGCGCCGCGATGATCAGCACCGGCACGATCGCCTTGAACGCGTCGGCGGGCAGGGTGAGCAGCAGTATCGCGCCGGTGATGCCGCCGAGCAGCGACGCGGTGCCGAAGCGGAGCAGCCGCTCCCGCTGCCCGGCGAGTTCCCGGCGATAGCCGTGCACGCCGCTGATCGAGCCGGGCACGAGGCCGATCGTGTTCGACACGTTCGCGGTCACCGGCGGCAGCCCGAAGGCGAGCAGTACCGGGAAGGTGATCAGGGTGCCCGAACCCACGATCGTATTGATGCCGCCGGCCGCGATGCCCGCACCGAAGACGGCCAGCTGTTCTAACCAAGTCATGCCCGAGTCCGTTCGACGTCCCGTCGGATCGCCAGATCCGTACAAGCGTTTGCTTCTGGCGCGAACGCTAGCCGCAACGTCGGATGAACCGACGACGGGACCGGGGTTCCGGAGGTGTATTGCCACACGGTAAACTCGCCGACATCATGCAGCGGGCACTTCTTCTCAGCCGCCGCGACGGGGTCTGATCGGACCGGCTCCCGCCGCGGGGTTTTGCCGCGCCGGTCGACCCCCCCTTTGGGAAACACCACACCCTCGGAGAAATCGCCATGTCCCCTGCTGACGCTTTCGTATCCGGCGCGCGCACCATCACGCCGCCCTCCAAGCCTGCCCCCGGCGACCAGCCCGCCTGGAACACGCAGAAGAACTCCTCGATGCCGACCTTCCGGTACCGGCCCTTCGCCGAGGAGGTCGAGCCGATCACGGTGCCCGACCGCAGCTGGCCCGACAAGATCATCGACGTCGCGCCCGGCTGGTGCGCCGTCGACCTGCGCGACGGCAACCAGGCCCTGATCGACCCGATGAGCCCGGCCCGCAAGCGCCGCATGTTCGACCTGCTGGTGCGGATGGGCTACAAGGAGATCGAGGTCGGCTTCCCGTCGGCCAGCCAGACCGACTTCGACTTCGTCCGCGAGATCATCGAGGACGGCGCGATCCCCGACGACGTCACCATCCAGGTGCTGACCCAGTGTCGCGCCGAGCTGATCGAGCGCACCTTCGAGGCCTGCGCGGGCGCCCAGAACGTGATCGTGCACTTCTACAACTCCACCTCGATCCTGCAGCGGAAAGTGGTGTTCCGCGCGGACCGGGCCGCGGTCAAGAAGATCGCCACCGACGCCGCGACGTTGTGCCTGGAGATCGAGCAGCGCTACCCCGACACCAACTGGCGTTATGAATACAGCCCCGAGTCCTACACCGGCACCGAGCTGGCGTACGCCAAGGAGGTCTGCGACGCGGTCTCCGAGATCATCGCGCCGACCCCGGCCAAGCCGCTGATCATCAACCTGCCCGCGACCGTCGAGATGGCAACGCCGAACGTCTACGCCGACTCGATCGAGTGGATGAGCCGCAATCTGGCCCGCCGCGACTCGATCGTGCTGTCGCTGCACCCGCACAACGACCGCGGCACCGCCGTGGCCGCCGCCGAGCTGGGCTACCAGGCCGGCGCGGACCGGATCGAGGGCTGCCTGTTCGGCAACGGTGAACGCACCGGCAACGTCTGCCTGGTCACCCTGGGCATGAACCTGTTCTCCCGCGGTGTCGACCCGCAGATCAACTTCTCCGACATCGACGAGATCCGCCGCACCGTCGAGTACTGCAACCAGCTGCCGGTCGCCGAGCGCCACCCGTACGGCGGCGACCTGGTCTACACCGCGTTCTCCGGCAGCCACCAGGACGCCATCAACAAGGGCCTGGACGCGATGAAGGTCGCCGCCGACGACGCGGACGCCGACGTGGACGACATCACCTGGGCGGTGCCGTACCTGCCGATCGACCCGAAGGACGTCGGCCGCACCTACGAGGCCGTCATCCGGGTCAACTCGCAGTCCGGCAAGGGTGGCGTCGCCTACATCATGAAGACCGATCACGGCCTGGCGCTGCCGCGCCGGTTGCAGATCGAGTTCTCCCAGGCGGTGCAGCGGATCACCGACGGCGAGGGTGGCGAGGTCACCCCGAAGGAGATGTGGGACGTCTTCGCCGACGAGTACCTGAGCCCGATCCGGCCGCTGGAGCGGATCCGGCAGAAGGTCACCGCGTCCGAAACCGACGGCGGCACCGACACCATCGCGGCGGTGGTGAAGGTCGACGGCGCCGAGCAGGAGATCACCGGCACCGGTAACGGCCCGCTCGCCGCGTTCGTGGACGCGATCGCCACCGTCGGCTTCGACGTGCGCGTGCTGGACTACTCCGAGCACGCCATGTCCGCCGGTGACGATGCGCAAGCGGCCGCCTACGTGGAGTGCGCGATCGGCGACAAGGTGGTGTGGGGCGTCGGCATCGCCACCTCCATCACCACGGCGTCGTTGCGCGCGGTGGTCTCCGCGGTGAACCGCGCACACCGGTAGCAACCGCATCGGTGCGCGGTGGGCCTCCTCGGTCAACCGCGCACACCGATAGCGCAGGTCGAGTACGGTAGAGCCGGATGCGGAGGTCGTTGATCGGCCCGGCATCCGGCTCTCGATCTTGCTGTCGGAGACCAGATATCGGCGGTGTGTCATCCGGGGCGGCCTCGCGCATTCGCGCTCGCGAGCGCTCCTGCACCTGCCGTCCATACCGCGACGCGAGCCCGCGAACCCCGTGCTAGCGTTGGTTTCGCACTCAAGCGCCGAGCTCTCTGCTCGTAGTCCCGAGCAGATGGGGGAACTGTGACAACAAACGACCACAACCCGACCTCACCGCCCTGGCTGCAGAGTCAATCGGTGGATACGGCCGACGCGAAAGAGTCGGAGCCCGCCGCCGATCCGTCGGCGGAGCAGTCCGGCGACGTGGAAGTGGCCGAGTCCGAGACGGCCGAGGCGCAGCCGGAACAGGAGCCGGCCGAGCCCGAGTTCAGCGGCTCGACCGACCAGACCGTGTCCTACCCGCACGCGATGTCGCAGCAGTCCTACGGCTCGCCCGAGGGATTCGCGCCGCCTGCCCAGGCCGAGCAGCAGTACGGCGGCTACCCGCCACCGAACGCCGGGCCGTTCGCGCCACCCGGCGCATATGAGCCGTACCAGACCGGCCAGTACCAGCCGGCCACCGCGCACAGCGGTAGCCACCAGATCGCACCCGAACCGCAGAACCCGGGCTACGGCGAGTACCGCCAGGAGATCGGCCCCGACGGGCTGGTCCGGCGGGTGCCGCAGGAACACTCCGAAGCCGCTGCGCCGCAAGCCCAACAGCAGGCCGCGCCCATCTACAGCTGGGCGCCGCCGCCACCGCCGGTGACCCACCAGCCGCCGCCGCAACCCACCTATCAGCCGC
Source organism: Nocardia suismassiliense (assembly GCF_900269665.1). GTDB lineage: Bacteria > Actinomycetota > Actinomycetes > Mycobacteriales > Mycobacteriaceae > Nocardia > Nocardia suismassiliense. The sequence goes on along the minus strand of NZ_LT985361.1, from coordinate 753,583 downwards.
CCGCGCCGATGGGACAGCAGCAGCCGCCGGCGATGGGGCAGGTGCCCCCGCCGAGCTGGCAGGGTGGACCGAACCCGCACCAGCCCGCGCAGCCGTTCCAGCCGCAGCATGTGCCCGCGCCGGGGCAGCCCGGCCACTCGGTCAACGACCTGAACCTGCTCAAGCGGGCCCGCCGGGCGCCGCGCAGCGGTTGGCGGCGGGCGGTGCACAAGGCCACTGGTGGTGTGCTCAACCCGGGTGAGTCCGCGGCCGACGTCGTCTACCGCGACCTCGTCGACCGGGTGAACCAGCCGGTGCGCGGCGACTATCGCATCGCGATCCTGTCGCTCAAGGGCGGTGTCGGCAAGACCACCACCACCGTCGGCCTCGGCTCCACGTTCGCATCGCTGCGCGGTGACCGCGTCATCGCGATCGACGCCAACCCCGACCTCGGCACGCTGGCGCACCGGGTGCCCCGGCAGACCCGGTCCACCGTGCGCAACCTGCTCGAGGACCAGCACATCAGCAGGTACTCGGACGTGCGCGCCCACACCTCGCAGGCGCCCAGTCGCTTGGAAGTGCTTGCCAGCGAACAGGATCCGGCGGTCTCCGAGGCGTTCAGCGAGGCCGATTACCGCAAGGCCATCGGCATCCTGCAGTCGTTCTACAACATCATCCTGACCGACTGCGGCACCGGCCTGATGCACTCGGCCATGGCAGGCGTGCTGGACATGGCCAGCTCCCTGGTGCTGGTCACCTCGCCCGCCATCGACGGCGCGCGCAGTGCCTCGGCCACGCTGGACTGGCTGGACCACCACGGCTACGGCAAGCTCGTCGAGCGCACCGTCGTCGTGGTCAACGCCTCCCGCCGCGGCGCCTCCACCGTCGACCTGGACCAGCTCCGCAAGCTCTTCCTCGACCGCACCCGCGCGGTCCAGGTGGTGCCCTTCGACGACCACCTCGCCGAAGGCGCGGAGATCGATCTGGAACTGGTGAGCAAGCCGACCCGCCGCGCCCTGCTGGAACTGGCCGCGATGGTCGCCGACGACTTCGGTTACGTCGGCGCGCAGCAGTACCACCACCCCGGCCCGATGGGTCACTGAACGACCGAAAGATGGCGCGGCCCCGATGTATTCACATCGGGGCCGCGCTCTTTTCAGTACTTCCCGAACAGCACCGCGGCGTTGTGCCCGCCGAATCCGTACGAGTTGTTCATGACGTACCGGATGTCCGCGTAGCGCGCTGCGCCGCTCACGATGTCCAGATCGATGTCGGTGTCCTGGTTTTCCAGGTTCAGGGTCGGCGGTATCACCCCGTCGCGCAGGGTGAGCACCGAGATCGCCGCCTCCAGCGCGCCGACCGCGCCCGCCGAGTGACCGAGCGCCGATTTGGGCGCGTAGACGGCGGGATGCTTGCCGATCGCGGCGGCAATTCCCTTGGCCTCGGCCAGATCTCCGAACGGCGTGCCGGTGGCGTGCGCGTTGACGTGGTCGACCTCGGCACCGTCGACGCCCGCGGTCTGCAGCGCGCGGCGCATCGCACGGGCATTGCCGCGGCCCTCGGGATCCGGTGCGACCAGGTGGTATCCGTCGGCGGTCAAGCCCGCCCCGAGCAACCTGGCCAGCGGCCGGGCACCGCGCGCCAGGGCGTGCTCCTCGGACTCCAGCACGAGCAGCGCCGCGGATTCACCGAAGACGAAACCGTCCCGGTCGCGGTCGAACGGGCGCGACGCGCGTTCCGGCTCCGCCACCCGCGAGCTCAGGGCGCGCATGTTCGTAAAGCCCGCCAGCGCAAGGGCATTGATCCGCCCCTCGACGCCACCCGCGACAATGATGTCGGCCTCACCGAGGATGATCGATCGCCACGCGTGCACCAGCGCCTCGCACCCCGACGAGCAGGCCGACACCGGCGTGACCACACTCGCCCGCGCGCCGAGTTCCAGCCCGACCACCGCGGCGGGACCGTTCGGCATGGCCATCGGGATGGCGAACGGCGAGACCTTGCGATAACTCTGGTCCCGCAGGAGGTCGTTGGAGTCGACGATGACTTCGGCCCCGCCGATGCCGGTGCCGATCGAGATGCCGAGCCGGTCCTGGTCCACCTCGGGCGCGCCGAGGGTTTCCCAGACGCGCTTGCCCATCACGTACGCGACCTGCTGCACATAGGACATGCGCCGCTTCTTGATTCGATCGAGCTCGGCGGTCGGATCGCTCTTGAACTGCGCACCGATATTGATCGGCAGCTGCCTGCTCTCGATCTCCGCGTCGTCGAGCGCCCGGACCCCACTCTCGCCCGCCACCAACCCTTTCCAAGTGGACTCCGCGTCGGCGCCAAGGGCGGAGCACACCTCGACCGCGGTCACCACCACGCTTCGGAAACCGCCGTTGCGGGTGGAGAACTCGGAGATATCACGCATCGTGTCGAAAATCCTTCATCGGTTCGGCTGGACTGTCCTGCAATCTATTTGGCCGCCGTGCGGTCGGGGCATGTGCGGAACTCTCACAGAGCAGGCTCGGATGTTGTGAGAATGCGCCAACGACGCAACGGGATTCAGACCCTAAGCTCTACGACCGACGGCTGTACCAGTGCTTTCGCGAGCCGGTCCGACGGGCGTCGCAAGTCCGACTGTAGATACTCGACAATGACCTCGCCAGCGGATCATTGCCCGTTCGTCCCGGATTCGGCAGTGACGCCGGCCGCGGCGGCACGAAACGCAGCGATCACCGCGGCGATGGCGGGGCTGCCCTCGGCACGGGGGCGGATCGCCAGCTCGAACAGGCGGGCGGCGCGCACGCCGGTGAGCAGCAGCACCGAGAGTTCGGGGTGGGCCACCGAATAGCGGGGCATCAACGCGACGCCGTACCCACTGGCGACCAAGTTTTCGATGACGCGGAAGTCGTTGAGTCGCTGCGCTATTCGTGGTTGCACACCGGTCAGGGTGGCAATCGAGCGCTGCACGTCGTCGATCGGGAAGCCACCACGAACGCTCAGCCAGGTCTCGTCGGCCAGCTCCTCGGGGGTCACCGCGGTGCGACCGGCCAGCCGATGAGTAGGCGCGACAACCACATCGATGGGTTCACGCATGAGCAGGTGCACGGTGACCCGGGGGTCGGCGATGGGCTCGGCGCGCTCGTCACGATGGGTCAGCACCACGTCGTAGTCGGCAAGCAGCCGCGACACCTCGCTCGGCGGTAGGTCCACATCACTCGCGACGAGATCGACACCGCTGTCCGCCATGGCGGACAGCACCGCGGGCAGCAGCAGCGCACCACCGGAGGGGAACACCGCGACGCGCACGCGGCCGCGCGGCGAACCGCGGTAGTGCGCCATCTCGGCCACCGCGCGATCCAGCGCGGCGAGCACCTCGTCCGCGCGCACCACCAGCGCGCGGCCCGCGTCGGTCAGGCGGACCCGGCGGCCGTCGCGTTCCAGCAGTGCCACGCCCGCCTCCATGGCCAGCACCTTGAGCTGCTGGGAGACGGCCGAGGGCGTCATCGACAGCGCGGCGGCCACCGCGGCGATGGTGCCGCGATCGGCGAATTCGCGCAACACGCGCAGCCGATCAACCGACATCGACGGTTCCACGTCAGTGCCGGACGTCACGCAGGGCGATCATGAAGCAAAACTACCGCAATACTCCACTTCAATTCGATTGTCCTGAACGTTCGTGACGCTAACGATGGACCGCGTGAACACTCGTGACCGCCTGCTCGGGCTGACCGTCGTCCTGCTCTGGGGACTGAACTTCCTCGCCATCCGAGTGGGGCTCGATCACTTCCCGCCGTTCTTCTTCGCCGCGCTGCGCTTCGCGGTCATCGCGGTGCCCGTCCTGCTCTTCATCCCGCGCCCGAAGGTGCGGATGCGCTGGATCCTGCTGTACGGCACCGGCTTCGGCATCCTGCAGTTCGCCTTCCTGTTCACCGCCATGCGTATCGGCATGCCGACGGGGCTCGCCTCCCTGGTGCTGCAATCGTCCGCCCCGTTCACCGTGCTGCTCGGCACGCTGTTCCTGCGCGAGCGGATCCGGCCGGTGCAGGTCGCCGGCATCGTGGTCGCGATGGCGGGCATGGCGGTGATCGGCTGGGACCGCCTCGAACACGCCAGCCTGCTGCCGGTGCTGCTGACTCGTCGCCTATTACCCACCGACGCCGCCGGCGGAGGGCGGGGGGTAGGTCATGNCGGGCGGGCTGGGGTGGGCCTTCGGCAATATCGGTGCGCGGCGGGCCACCCTCGAATCGCCGGGGCTGAACACTCTACACCTGACGCTGTGGATTGCCGTCATCCCGCCGCTGCCGTTGTTCGCGCTGTCCGCCGCCGCCGAGGGGCCGATGGTCGGGCTGCACGCCGTGGCGGACTCGTTCTCCGCCGCAGGCTGGCCTGCCCTGGTGGCGCTGGCCTACATCGCGGTGCTCGCGACCGTGGTGGGCAGCAGCCTGTGGACCTACCTGATGAGCCGCTACCCCGCGGGCGTCGTCGCGCCGTTGACGCTGCTGGTTCCGGTCGTCGGCATCGCGGCCGCGTGGATGTTCCTCGACGAGACACCGACGCCGCTGGCCCTGGTCGGTGGCGTCATCGTCATCGCGGGCGCGTTCGCCGCGACCTCGGGCAAGCGCCCGGCGGTGGCCGCCGATCAAGCGGTGGAGCTCGATGCCGCGGCTGGGCGACGCCCTGGCACACCACAACTCGTGCAGACCTGAGACTCCCGTTGACAACGTCGCGCGCCGCGACGGCCCCTGTGCCCGATCCCAAAAGAGCGCGGATATTTATGTGTGCCAACGGGTTCGAGAAACCGTCGTCACAGGTTCGCCTATCCGAACCCGAATATCGCTATGCTCACATCCGCCGTCCGAATCAGCCTTCACCTCGGGCCAGGCGCGGGGCGGGTACGCCGGTGCGGACCTGCCGCTTTACAGTAGTGACAACGTGTAACAAAGGTCCCGAGGCTAGGCACAGTGCGGCGCATGGCAGATGATCGGTGGACCGTATCGCGGAGGACAGTGCTCCGTGGAACGGCTGCGGCGGGGGTAGCGACAGCGGGGGCACTACTGACGGGTGCGCTGAGAGCGGGGCCTGCCGCCGGTAGTCCGAGCGGCAAGCGGGTCGCGGTACTCGGCGGTGGCGTAGCGGGCTTGACCGCGGCGCACGAACTGAGCGAACGCGGCTTCCAGGTAACGATTTTCGAGCGCCGCGCCTGGGGCGGCAAGGCGCGCAGCGTGCCGGTGCCGGGCACCGCTTCCGGCGGCAGACCGGAGTTACCCGGCGAGCACGGTTTCCGGTTCTTCCCCGGCTTCTATCAACACGTGCCGGACACCATGCGCCGGATCCCATTCGCGGACAACCCCAATGGCGTGTGGAACAACCTGGTCGCGGTGCCGGAAGCGCGCTTCGCCCGGCGCGACGGCGACGACTTCCGGCTGCCGCTCGGCCCGCGAGCCCGAATGGCGTTCAACCCGGACAGTTTCCGGGAAACCCTCGGCGCCGCCCTCGCCACCACCCTCAAAATGCCTGGCAGCGAAGGTGTCTACTTCGCCAATCGCCTGCTGGTGTTCAACAGCAGCTGCGATGCCCGCCGCCTCGGCCAGTGGGAGCACACCTCCTGGCGCGACTATGTCGGCGGCCACGAGCGCTCCCACGAATTCCGCGCGCTGCTCTCGCGCACCCTGACCAGCATCATGGTCGCGGCGAAGGAGGACGTCGCCAGCGTCCGCACCATCGGCAACATGGGCGAACAGTTCCTGGGCAATCCGGCTGAGATCGGCAACGACGGCGGTCTCGACCGCGTGCTGAACGGGCCGACCAACGCCGTCTGGATCGACCCGTGGTTGCAGCGGATGCGCGAGCTCGGCGTGCAGTTCGAGCTCGGCGCCGAGGTGCGCGGGCTCGAGGTGCGCGACCGCCGGATCGCCGCGGCGCGCATCGTGGACCGCAACGGCACCCAGCGCACCATCGACGCCGACTATTTCGTGGTCGCCGTACCCGCCGAGCAGGCCCGCGCCCTCTGGTCGCCCGACGTGCTGGCGGTGCGGCCCGAATTGGCCGCGATGGACCGGCTTTTCAGCGACTGGATGAACGGCATCCAGTTCTATCTGCGCACCCCCTCCGACATCTCCCGCGGCCACACCGCCTACATCGACGCACCGTGGGCGCTCACCTCGATCAACCAGAACCAGGTGTGGGCCCGCAAATTCAGCGAGTTCGGCGACGGCACGGTGCAGGACTGCCTGTCGGTCGACATCTCCGACTGGAACACCCCGGGCATCCTTTTCGGCAAGCCCGCCAAGGAGTGCACGCACGAGGAGATCGCCCGCGAGGTCTGGGCGCAGCTGACCGCGCATCTGGACGACCGCGGCGACCTGCTGCGCGAGGCCGACCTGCACTCGTGGTTCCTCGACCCGGGCATCACCTGGCAGCCGGACCAGCGGCGCAATACCAACGCGGACCCGCTGCTGATCAATACCGCGGGCTCGTGGGAATTCCGGCCGGAACCGCACGGCGCGCTCGAAAACCTGTTCCTCGCCGGTGATTACGTGCGCACAAATGTGGACCTGGCCACCATGGAAGGTGCCAATGAATCCGCCCGCGCGGCGGTGAACGCGCTGCTGGACGTGGCGGGCTCGAACGCGGAGCGTTGCCGGATGTTCACGCTGTACCGGGCCACCGAACTCGAACCACTGCGCCGCATCGACGCCGATCGTTACGCCGCGGGCCAGCCCAACATGTTCGACCTCCAGCTCTGAGGCGACCGATCGCCCTACCGCAGCACCGGATTCGGCACGACGATGCTTGAATCGGGTATGCGTGCGATCACCGACCCGGCCGAACTGCGACAACTGCTCGGCGAGGTGCCACCCCGCGCCGCGAACAAGGAGCGGGTCGCGCTGCACCCCAGGGACCGCGACTGGATCGCCGCCAGCCCGTTCCTGGTGATGAGCACCAGCGACGCCGCAGGCAACTGCGACGCGTCGCCGAAGGGCGATCCGGCGGGCTTCGTGCGGGTGCTCGACGACCGCACCCTCGCGATTCCCGAGCGCCCGGGCAACCGGCGCGCCGACGGTTACCTCAACATCCTCAGCAATCCGCACGTCGGCCTGATGTTCGTCATTTTGGGCCGCAGCCAGACCCTGCGGATCAACGGTCGTGCCGAGCTCGTCGGCGACGCCCCCTACTTCGACGACATGGTGGTGCGCGGCCACCGCCCGATTCTCGCCGTGCAGGTCGAGATCGAGCAGATCTTCTTCCATTGCGCGAAGGCCTTCCTGCGCAGCCACCTCTGGGAACCGGAACAGTGGCCCGAGGACGGCCTGCCCTCGTGGGCGCACCTGGTCAAGGAAGTCCAGACCGACACCACCGAGAGCATCGAGGAGCTCGAGCACCACTACGCGCCCGCCAACTACAACACCAAGCTCTACCAGGGCTGAGCGCTCCGGGTGGGCTACGCCACTGGACCGGGCCGCGCCGGGAACCGGCACCGAACATAGACTCGCGGCGTGGCAGACATTTCGGTGCGTGGGCGTATTGCACTGCGGGCGGCGGCGGCAGCGTCGTGGGCCTCGCAGAAGGCGGGGCGCGGCAAGGGATCGATGATCGGCGGGCTCATCGCCCTGCAGATCGACAAGACGATCATGGGCCAGCTCGGCCGTGGCAAGCGCACGGTGCTGATCACCGGCACCAACGGCAAGTCGACCACGACCAGGATGACCACCGCGGCGCTGAGCACGCTCGGCGCGGTCGCCACCCAGGCCGACGGCGCCAACATGGACGCGGGCATCGTAGCCGCGCTCAGCGTGCACCGGGACGCGCCGCTCGCCGCGATCGAGGTGGACGAGCTGCACCTGCCGCACGTCACCGACGCGCTCGACCCGGCCGCCGTCGTGCTGCTGAACCTCAGCCGCGACCAGCTGGACCGGGTCGGCGAGATCAACATGATCGAGCGCAAGCTGCGCGCGGGCCTGGCCCGCCATCCGAACACCGTGGTGATCGCCAACTGCGACGACGTGCTGGTGACCTCGATCGCCTACGACCACCCGAACGTGGTGTGGGTGGCCGCGGGCAGCGGCTGGTCGATGGACGCGACCAGCTGCCCGCGCAGTGGTGAGCCGATCCTGTGGGAGGGCAGCCACTGGCGCAGCACCGGCGCGGATTTCGAACGGCCCGAACCTGATTGGTGGCTGGACGGGGACGACCTGGTCGGCCCCGATGGACTGCGGTTCCCGCTGAAGCTGGCGCTGCCCGGCCGGGCCAACCGAGGCAATGCCGCGCAGGCGGTGGCCGCGGCGATCGCCCTCGGCGCCGATCCGGCGGCGGCGGTCACCGCGACCGGCACGGTGCGCGAGATCGCGGGCCGCTACCGCACGGTGCAGGTCGGCGACCACGCCGCGCGGCTGCTGCTGGCGAAGAACCCGGCGGGCTGGCAGGAAGCGCTGTCGATGATCGAGCCCGCCTCGGCCGGACTGGTGATCGCGGTGAACGGGCAGGTGCCCGACGGCGAGGACCTGTCCTGGCTGTGGGACGTGCGGTTCGAGCACTTCGAAGGCGTGCAGGTGGTCGCCTCCGGCGAGCGGGCCACCGATCTCGCGGTGCGCCTCACCTACGCCGGCGTCGAACACACCACGGTGCCGAACCCGTTGCGCGCCATCGCCTCCTGCCCGGCGGGCCACGTCGAGGTGCTGGCAAACTACACCGCATTCCGGGATCTCAACCGCGACCTCGAGGCGAAGCAATGAGTGAATCGACCGTCCGCATCGGCCTCGTCCTGCCCGATGTGATGGGCACCTACGGCGACGGCGGGAACGCGCTGGTGCTGCGGCAGCGGTTGCGGCTGCGCGGCTACGACGCCGAGGTCGTCGAAATCACGCTGGCCGACCCGGTTCCCGACTCGCTGGACATCTACACCCTTGGCGGTGCGGAGGATTCGGCGCAGCGGCTGGCGACCCGGCACCTGCAGCGCTACCCGGGCCTGCAGCAGGCGGCCGCGAAAGGCACTCCGGTGCTGGCCATCTGCGCCGCCATCCAGGTGCTCGGCCAGTGGTACGAGACGTCCACCGGCGAGCGGGTCGACGGCGTCGGCATGATCGACGTCACCACCGCGCCGCAGGTCAAGCGCGCGATCGGCGAGGTGACCACCGCTCCCCTGCTCACCGGGCTCAGCGCGGCGCTGACCGGCTTCGAAAACCACCGGGGCGGCACGAAACTCGGCGGCGACGCGACCGGGCTGGCCCGGGTGACCCGTGGGGTCGGCAACGGCGTCGGGGACGGGCTGGAAGGCGTGGTGCAGGGTTCGGTGATCGGCACCTACATGCACGGTCCCGCATTGGCCCGCAATCCCGAACTCGCCGACCTGCTTTTGGCGCGGGCGCTCGGCGTCGCGGAATTGGCGCCGCTGCCGATGCCGGAGGTCGAGCAATTGCGCCGCGAACGCTTGCGCGCGTAGGTTACTCCGCCTGCGGGCAGCACAATGCCAGGTCGCGTCGTGATTGATCGATAAACGCGACTCGACCGATAGGCTCCGGGGTGTGCGGCTATTTGCACGCTACGCTCCCCGCTATGACGACGATCACGCCGGGGTCACCTGCCGAATCAATGACGCAGCCGGTAATGCCACGCCGTCCACCGATTTGGGCCCGCTGTCGCAGCCTGCTACGACCGCGACCGTTGTACCTGTCGCTGATTGTTTCCGCGGTGGTGGCGCTCAAGGCGTTCGAGATGTCTTTTGCCGCACTGCACCACCTGGCCGTGCGCAATCTGGTGGAAGCCGACCTGGCGGCGAATGTGCCGATCGCCATCGACGGGCTCGTTGTCGGTTCCATCGTCGCCACCGCGTCATTTCCGAAACGCAGTGCGGGATGGTGGTATGCGACGGGGCTTTTCGTGGTCTCGACCCTGGTTTCGGTCGCCGGAAATATCGAATACGCGCGGGAAATCGGCGGCGGTCCGGTGTCGTTGATCATCTATGCCGGAATGCCGCTGACCCTGTTGTTCGCGGTGCACCTGACCTTGATTCTGTTGGCGCGCAGCAGCGCGTCACGGCGCGACGCCCTCGCTGCGGAGGCTGAGCGGTTCGCGGTCGAGGAAGCGCCGGAGCTGGTGACGTCGCCGCAGCTCAACGGCCATGCCCTGGCCAACGGGCAGTCAGTGACCAACGGGCACGCGCAGAGCAACGGACAGGCACAGAACAACGGCAACGACCACCCGCAGACCGGTCCCGCGGTGCCCTTCGCCACCGGGCCGAACACCCCGATGCGTTTCAACACCTTCGACGCCGACGGCCGAAAGCTGGTCAACCACCGATAATTCCGCCGCGACGTCCCGGTAATTACTCACCCACGCTCGACTACTTCGATGGAGAAAAACAATGTCTCTAACAGTCTGGCAGGACCAGGACGTCGATCAGTTCCGTGAAGTAGCAAGCAGGCTCGCCTCGGTGATCCAGAGCAGTGTCGATCGGTCGGGTGCGCTGAGCCAGCTCACCGAGTCGGTGGAGAGCGGCGACGCGTTCACCGACCTGTTGATCGAATTCGCCGGTCGCTGGTTCCACGAGACCGGCGGGCAATCGGTGTTGATCGGGCCGGAATTGTTCTGGCTGCTGTCGGAACCGAACCTGCGCAAAGGCATCAGCAGTGCGCTGCGCGGCCCGGAAGCCGCGCCCGATCTCGAGTACTCGGTGAGCAGGCGCAGTCGAAAACTGTTGCTCATCTGTGTTTTCGAGACATTGGCGCAGAACCAGTGGCTGGCGGGCAACATCGGCGAGCACGTCGGTATGAACGGTATGAACGGCATGAATGGAAGTGTCAACGGAATAGGGTGATCGGCACCGCGCGGACCCGCCGCGGCCGATTAAGTTCACGGCGTTTCTAACTCTCCCCTCGGCACCCTCGCCACCGATAGCGTCGAGGTTTGCCGAGTGTTGAGGAGAGTGCCGTGTCCGAGGTGGGCCTGCGCCGGCGTGGACTGTCACCGAGTGCCGCATGACCGCGATAAGCACCCCGGACGCCCAGCCGGTCCAGGCGGACAAGCCTGCCGTCGCAGCGCGGCGACCGCGCGACTATCGCCGTCTGCTGGCTCCGGCGCTGACGCGGGTCGCGGCGCTGGCGCTCGTGCTCGGGCTGTGGGCAGCGGTCACCGCCGCCGGGTTGGTCGATCCGTTGTATCTGCCATCGCCGCAGGCGGTCTGGGAGGCGTTCGTACGGGCCAACTCCCGGCATGCGATCGCGCCGGGCGTGGACCGCACGGTGATCGGTGAGCAGAACTACTACCTCTGGGAGCATCTGCTCGCCAGCCTGCAGCGCATCGCCGCCGGCGTCGGTATCGCGATCGTGCTCGGGCCGCCGGTCGGCTTCGTGATGGGGATGCTCACCCCGGTGCGCCTGGTCACCGAGCCGATCCTGAACTTCCTGCGGTCGCTGCCGCCGCTCGGCTACATCGGGCTGTTGATCGTCTGGTTCGGCATCGGTGATCTGTCGAAGGTCTGGCTGCTGTTCCTCGCCGCGTTCCCGCCGATCGCCATCGCGACGCTGAGCGGTGTCACGGGCGTCAAGCAGGACTACCTCAATGCCGCCCGCGCGCTGGGCGCCGGTCGCGCCCAGGTCATCTCGCGCGTGGTGCTGCCCGCGACGCTGCCCGAGGTGATCGGCGGCATCCGGATCGCCACCGCGTTCGCTTGGACCACCGTGGTCGCCGCGGAGCTCAACAACGGCATTCCCGGCATCGGTGGGCTCGCGTATATCGCGGGCACGCAGCTCGATACGCCGCTGACCATCGCGTGCATCATCGTGATCGGCTGCGCGGCACTCGTCCTCGACTCCGTCATCAAATTTGTTGGCACCAAAGCAGTTCCGTGGAAAGGCAAAGCATGAATGCCGCAGTTCGTCGCATGGTCACGACCGGCCTCGCCGTGGCCGCCGTCGTTGCGACGACCGCCGGGTGCGTCGAGTCCGGCCGCGGCGACACCGGAGTCGATGGGGCGCAGGCGAGTTGTCCGTTCGCCGCGGATCCCAGCGTCACCACGCAGGCGCGGATCGGTTTCCAAGCCATCCCCAACGCCGATCTGTTCGTCAAGGATCGCGGCCTGCTGGCCGCCTGCCTGCCGAACGCGAAAGTCACCTGGAGCCAGTTCTCCTCCGGGGCCGATGTGGTCCAGGCGTTCGGTGCGGGCAGCCTCGATATCGGCACCATGGGGTCGAGTCCGGCGACCAAGGCGCTGTCCGCGCCGTTGCGGCTGCCGGTGCGGGTGCTGTGGATCCACGATGTGATCGGCAAGTCGGAATCGCTGGTCGCCAAGGACAAGTCGGTCAGCACGCTGGCCGGGCTGCGCGGCAAGCGCATCGCGACACCGTTCGGCAGCACCGCGCACTACAGTCTGCTGGCCGCGCTCGACAAGGCCGGACTGGCCGCTGACGTGCAGGTGATCAACATGGCGCCCGACGCGATTCCCGGTGCCTGGAACGGCGGTCAAATCGACGCCGCCTGGGTGTGGGATCCGACGCTGTCGAAGCTCATCGAGGCCGGCGGTCAGCTGGTCACCTCCAGCGCTGACACCGCGGCCGCGGGGGCGCCGACCTTCGATCTCGCGGTCGCGAGCACGAAGTTCCTCGACCAGAACGCGCGATTCGCGGTGGTGTGGGCGAAACTGCAGGACTACGCAGTGACGCAGCTGCGAAGCAAGCCGGCGGATGCGACCGTGTCGATCGGTGCGCAGCTCGGCATCGCACCCACGCTGGTCGGGCCGCAGCTGGCCGGATATACCTACCTCGGCGCGGCCGAGCAGGCCGACGCGAAGTACCTGGGCGGCGGATTCGCCGCCGATCTGCGCAAGACGGCCGAATTCCTGTTGAGCCAGGGCGGTATCGACTCGGTCGGTGACGAAAACGCCTACCGCAGCGGGATTTACGCCGATGCGGCCAAGGGCGCGTCCTCGTGACCGCGCCGGATGAGCACCGGGTCGTCCTCTCCGGCGTGAGCAAGAGCTACCGCGGCGACGGCGGCCCGACGCAGGTGCTCGCACCGACCGATCTGACCATCGAGAGCGGCGAATTCGTCTGTGTTGTAGGACCTTCCGGCTGCGGCAAGTCGACCCTGTTGAACATCCTCGCCGGTTTCCTGGAGCCGACCGAAGGCACGGTCCGAGTCGGCGGCCGCCCCGTCACCGGGCCCTCGCCCGACCGCGGCGTCGTCTTCCAGCAACCCAACCTCTACCCCTGGCTGTCGGTCCGCCAGAACGTCGAATTCGGCCCCAAAGTCCGTGGCGTTCCCCGCGATGAGCGCCGCGCCGAAGCCGAACGCATGCTCACCCTGGTCGGCCTCGACCACCTCGGCAACCGCCGCCCGTACGAACTCTCCGGCGGCCAGCAGCAACGCGCCCAAATCGCCCGCGTACTAGTCAACGATCCCCAAATCATCCTGATGGACGAACCTTTCGGCGCCCTGGATGCCCTGACCCGAGAAAACCTCCAGGACGAACTCCGCACCCTCTGGCGCGACCGCCGAAAAACCGTCCTCTTCGTCACCCACAGCATCGACGAGGCCCTCCTCCTCGGCACCCGAGTCCTCGTCATGGGCACCCGCCCCGGCCGCATCATCTACGACAACCCCACCCCCACCCAATCCCGCACCCACCCCGCCTTCACCCACATGCGCAACGAAGTCTCCGCCCACATCTACGCCGCCCACGCATAGCAGGGCACTACGCGGGTCAACTCTGCACCCGGGAGACGTCTACCGAGACGGTGATGGTGCTTTGTTTGGCGTCGGTGTAGATGATGCCGCGTAGTGGGGGGACGTCGGCGTAGTCGCGGCCCCAGGCGACGGTGACGTAGCGTTCGTCGCCGAATTGGTTGTTGGTGGGGTCGAAGTCGATCCAGTGGCCGGTTCGGTCGTGGTCGTCGGTGCCGGGGACCCAGACTGCGGCCCAGGCGTGGGTGGCGTCGGCGCCGATCATGCGGTCGCGGCCGGGGGGTGGGTCGGTGGCGAGGTAGCCGGAGACGTAGCGGCCGGCCAAGCCGTGCGAACGCAAGCAGGCCAGGGCTGTTCGGGCGAAGTCCTGGCAGACGCCGGCGCGGGCCGCGAAGACGTCGGCGACCTTGGTGGAGACGGTGGTCGAGCCGGATTGATAGGTGAAGTCGGCGTGGATGCGGCTGGTGAGTTCGGCCACCGCGTCGAGCAGCGGGCGGCCGGGGATCAGTGATTCGGCCGCGTAAGCCCTTACCTCGCTGGTGATTTCGGGTGGATGCAGATCGAGGGTGAACTCCACGGCGAGCGGGCCGGTTGCGCCGGTCGGGCGGGCCAGTTCCCACGGGCGGTCCGCCGGACCGTGCGCGGCGTGGTCGCGGTGATCGACCTCGACCAGCGAGTCGCCGGTGACCACCAGGGTGCGATGGGGGGCGGTCACGTGGAAGTAAGAGGTGGTGTTGCCGTACACATCCGGGCCGATCGACTGGTCCGAGGGCACCGGGTCGATCGAGATTTCGTGCGAAAGCAGCTGCTGTCCTGGGAATTCGCGCGGCGTCAGGTAGGCCCGCCCGTAGGAGCTGGCGACCTCGTCGGAGTAGCAGTACGTGGTGCGGTGCGCGACCCGGTAGCGCCGGACCGAACCGTCGCGGTCGATCATCCGACCACCCGCGTGCTACCCCACAGCGGCTGGAAGCCCGCGGGCAGCGACAGGGTCGAGGTCTCGAACGAGTCGGACAGCTTGCGCAGCCGCAGGTGCACGCCCTCCAGCAGCTCGAGCAGTTCGGTGCGTATGCCGTCGTCGTCGGTGATGTCGAGGTCGTCCGGGTCGACCCGGCGCAGCATGCGTTGCGCGTCGGCCAGCAGGCGTTGCGGCCGAGACGATCCCGAGGCACCGGGCAGGGTTTGCAGGTCGGCCTCGAGCCGATCGAGCTGGTAGGCCAGCGAGCGTGGATTGCCGGTATCGAAGAGCAGCAGTCCGGCGACCGCGGAGATCCGCACCGAATCACCGTGGCGCCGACGGTAACTCACCTGCGATTCGGCGGCCCGCAGCACCGAAGTGGTGACCACCCGTTCAGCCTCGTCCGGGAACTCCTGCGTCAGCGCGGCCGACATCAGCGCGGTGAGGGCGAGCCCGCGCTCGATCCGCTTGCCGATATCCATGACGTACCAACCGGAGTCGCGCACCAGCGATTCGGCGCCGATGCCGGACAGCGACAGCAGCGCGGCCAGGGTGAGTGAATGCACCGCCGACAACGCGGCTTCGCGATCGCCCTGGGTGCTCCGGTACTCCGTGAGTGCTCGATCCACGGCACTCAGAATCATCCACGTGTCCGCGGACAGCTGGTCGCGCACGGCCCGCGCGGCGTTCTCGTACCGATCGATGGCGAAGGCCAGCGAACCGGGCAGCTCGCGGTCGATCGTCAACGCCGCCAGGTATTCGTAACCGTCCCGGGATGCTCCGGCCGTCGGCGGCGGACCCAGCGACCCTGGCACCGGAATGCCTTGCTCCTGCGCCGCATTCGCCGCGGCAACGATCGCCCGCTGCAACACTCCCGGCCGGATCGGCACCTGCGTTTCGTCGGCGATATCCGCGCCCGCGTCGTCCGCCGTGTCTGGCTCCGCCGAATCGGATTCGCGGCCAGCCGAAGTCGGTGCAGCTTCGTCGTCGCCGGACTGCTCTTGCGGTTGCCCGCCAGCAGAGCTCGACTGCACTTGAGTAGCGCTCGCCGCCTGTTCATTCGTAGCCGAGTGCGCCGCGACCGCGGAATCTGGCGAACCCTGCTCTGCCGCAGCACTATCAGCGTCCTCGTCGCCCAGCAGCGCCGCCGGAGCAACGGTCGAGGTGGCGCGAGCCAGCGCCGCCATCAACACCGGCATCGCCTCGGCACCCTCCAGCCACGGCCGGTAACGGAAGTCCTGATACCGGTCGTGCGTGGCCATGAGCAGCCGGGCAGCGGACTCGGCCCGCTCCCCGTACCGCCCCATCCAGAACAGATCGTTGAGCACACGCGGGGAACTGACCGCCGCCACCACCGGGGCAGCACGCCGCTCGCGTTCCTCGTGCGGCGCCTCGGTACCGACCGCGGGCACCGGACTCGGCGCCGCCCGCACCCAAATGTCCTTGGCGGCAATCCTGATCACCGCACGGTCGGGCAGCGTGCGCTGATGCAGCCGCCCCAAGCCGCCCGCCATCGCGGTGTACCCACTGCGGCGCGCCATCGAGAACAGCCGCATGCCGACCGGCGCCGGCGCCAAGCCGCCGTAACCCTCGACCGCGGGCGCCACCGAGAACTGCGCGGGTTCCTGCCCGACCCACTGCCAACCGGTTTCCTCGATCCGGTCCCGCAGATCGGCGCGTTGCCGGATCGACAATTCCGGCCCGAAAAGCGTGGCACCATCGACCGCAGACCGAATGATCAGCCGGTGCAGATTCTTGATCAGCTGCGCGCGTTCTTTATCGTCACCGCCCCAATAGGTCGGTGCGCTCTCCAATTGCAGGTCTTCCCCCAGCAGCGCCCGGGACAGGCGCGGCAGAAACCCGGTGAGCGCCGGATTCTCCAGCAGTCCACTGCCCAGCGTGTTCACCACGGTGACCGCTCCCCGGCGCAACACCTCGACCAGCCCGACCACACCGAGCCGCGAATCCGGCCGCAAATCAAGCGGATCGGCGAACTCCGCGTCCACCCGGCGCAGCACCACATCGACCCGGCGCAGCGTGCCGAGCGAGCGCATCCACAGCGCACCGTCGCGCACCACCAGGTCCGCGCTTTCCACCAGGGCGAAGCCGAGCATCGAGGCGAGATTGGCCTGATCGAACGCGGTCGCGGAGTGCACGCCGGGACTGAGCACCACCACGAACGGATCGTCGGCCTCCCCCTGCGCCGATTCGATCAGCATCAACCGCATCGCCCGGGCGAACGGCGTCAGCGGGCGCGGATTGGAATGCTCGAACGCCTCCGGGATCGCGGTGGACACCACCCGCCGGTCGGCCAGCGCGTACCCGGCGCCGGACGGAGCCTGCGCCCAGTCGGCACTTACCCGGAACTGCCCGTCGCTCCAGCGGCTGATATCGCAGGCGTGCAGGAACAGCTGGTGCCGGCCCGGCACCGTAATGCCATGGGCGGCACGGACATAACCGCGGTAACCGAAGATCACCTCGGGTGGCAGCAGTCCGCTGGTGAGCGTGCGGCGCGGTCCGTAGACATCGGTGAGCACCTCGTCGAGCACCCGCGAGCGCTGCACCAGGCCCGCCTCCAACCGGGTCCAGTCATCCGCGGAGATCAGCAGCGGGATCGGATCGAGCCGCCACGGCGTCGCCACCGCCTGCTCGCCCGGACCGAGCACCTCGGTGTAGGTGATGCCGTCGTCCTCGATCAACCTGCGCACCCGGTTGTCGAGCCTGCCGAGGCCGGTGGTGCCGAGCTCGACGAAGTCGGCGGACAGCTCCGACCACATCCGGCGCACTTTGCCGTCCGCGTCGACCAGCTCGTCGTAGTAGCCCGCAGTAGGTCTGCCGCATTCGTCGTACGGCGCGGTCTCGACGCCGCCGGTGCGGTACCGCGCGAACTGCTCGGCCACTTGCTCGCGCAGACCGGTCGCCGCGTCTGTCTCCCGCAGAGCGTCCTCGCGCATCGTCACCGCGCCGACCTCACTTCCGCTGCCAGACGTGCCTAACGGTTCGCTGACCGATCCCTGGACAGTCCGCGCCCGCGCAGTTCGAGCATGCCTTGCGCGCCGACTTCCAACGATTGTGTTGCCATTTTCGCACGTAGCTCACCACGATCCAGCCGTATCGCGATGCGCCCGGTCGCCTCGGAGCGCCGGTTGCGCGGTGATTGCGCGAAAACCGCACCGAACGGGCTGGCCGCACCCGGTTGCGCCACGCGATAGTCGCGATCGCCGCATAGACCGGTGGTCTCGACACAGGCGTGCAGCCCCGGCCGCGCCACGCCCGGCCCGCGACACACATCGCCGACTTCCCCCAGCGTGCGACCCGGAAGTGGTAGACAAAGATAACGAACCGATCACGTCTGGAGGTCACATGCGTGCGCCGGATTGTTCGTCCTGCGAATCCGCCGTCGACCATTGCCACGGCACCCTTATCGTCCATGCGGCCAGGCTCACCGAATGCACTGAAAACGATTGTGTCGACCTGGATTACGTCAGGCACACCTTCGTGGTGGACTGCGCCGACGTAGCGGGCGGCTGCGCCTGTGCCGAGCCCGGCACGGCCCGTCGCCTGGCCTGAACCGCGCCGTACGTACCCTGTGCGGGTGAGCTATGACCACGTCTTGCTGCCATCAGGTGTCGCGTCATCTATCGCCGAGGTGGACGCTTACCTCAGCACCCAGCAGGGACTCCCGGAGGCGGGCATGGTCGCGCAGATCGCGGCCGAGCTGAACAAGGCCAACGCCGAGGTTCCCGAGGACGACAGCTTCCTCAGCGTGCACCCGGTCGGCGGCGTCGCGACCGGCGCGGCGCTACAGGTGCCGTGCCCGTACGACGCGATCGGCTTCGTCCGCCAGCTACTGTTCGCAATCGCGACGCCGCTGAACTACGCGGTCTACGATCCGCAGCTGGCCTGGCTGATCGATCCGGCCGGGCACGTGCCCGCCACGGTCACCCACGGCGGCGCGGGCGAGTTCCCCTACCTGACCAAACCCCTTGCCGATCAATGGGTTGCCGAGCTGGCCCCGCCGAATCCCTATCTGGTGGTGGAACGCGACGATCAGGTCTACATGCAGACCTACCGGGAGAAGACCGGCGCGTTCACCCTCGAGTACCGAGATGGCTCCCCGGACAAGCACTTCGGCACCACGGTGCTGGACGCGCCGACGGTGTCCGCGGTGATCTGGGACTGGGCCACCGACGACCGCAGCCGCATGCAGACCCTGCCGTGGTCGCGCGTCGAACTCTGAGTCGGATTGCCGCCTACTGGTTTTGCAGTGCGAGGCGCCCGGCCAGCGCGATGAAGGAGACGCCGAACACCCGGCGCATCCAGGTCACCACCGTGGGCCGCGAGATGACGTGGCTGCGCACGGCCGCCGCGCACACGCCGTAGATCGCGAACACCACGAAGGTGGCGAGCATGAAGATCGCGCTCAGTTCGAGCATGCGCGCCAACGCGTTCGGTGAACCGGTGGGCACGAACTGCGGCAGGAACGCGAAGAAGAAAATGGTCAGCTTCGGGTTGAGGATATTGAGCAGCACCGCCGAGGTGATCACCTTGCGGGCCGAGTAGGCGCTCTGTTCGCTGCCCTCCGGCACGGTCAGCGCGCCCTTGTCCCGGAAGGTGCTCCACGCCATGTAGATCAGGTAGGCGACACCGAGGTACTTGAGCGTCTGGAAGGCGACCGCGCTGGTGTGCAGCAGCGCGGCCAGACCGGTGATCGCCGCGAGCATGTGCGGGACGGTGCCCAATGTGCAGCCGAACGCCGCGATCACGCTGGCCTTCGTCCCCCTGGAGAGGCCGGCCGCCAGGGTGAACAGCGCGCCGGTGCCGGGGGTGGCGACGATGACGAGCGTGGTCAGCATGAATTCGATGCTCATCCCCGACACAGTAACCAGCGCGGGAGGCCCCGCAACCCCCCGAGATCAGGGGCAGGAGTCAGAGCGCGCGACGGCCGGACAGCGCCCGGCCCAACGTCAATTCGTCCGCGAATTCCAGATCGCCGCCCATGGGCAGCCCCGAGGCCAGCCGGGTCACGCTGAGGCCGGGGAAATCGCGCAGCATCCGCACCAGGTAGGTGGCCGTGGCCTCGCCCTCGGTGTTCGGGTCGGTCGCGATGATCACCTCGGTGACATCGATGCCGTCGGATTGATTTCCGATGCGCGCCAGCAATTCCCGGATCCGCAGCTGATCCGGCCCGATGCCGCTGAGCGGGTCGAGCGCGCCGCCGAGCACGTGGTAGCGACCACGGAACTCCCTGGTGCGCTCGATCGCCTGCACATCCTTGGGCTCCTCGACCACACAGATCATGGTGCGGTCGCGGCGCGCGTCGGCGCAGATGCGGCACATCTCACCGTCGGAGACGGTGCCGCAGACCACGCAGAACTGCACGCCGTCGCGCACCTTCTGCAGCGCGGCCTGCAACCGGTCGATCTCCGGCGGCTCCACCTGGAGCAGATGAAAAGCGATGCGCTGCGCGCTCTTCGGACCGACGCCGGGCAGCTTGCCCAGCTCGTCGATGAGATCCTGAACCGGACCCTCGTACAACGGCTATGTCCCCGTGGCTCTCAGAAGCCCGGCAGCCCGGGCAGCGAACCGCCACCGAGCCCACCCGAGAGCGGGCCGAGCCGCTCGGCCGCCACCTGCTGTGCGTTGGCCATGGCGTCGTTGACCGCGCCGATCACCAGGTCCTGCAGCGTCTCCACGTCCTCCGGGTCGACCGCCTTCGGATCGATGGTCAGCGAAACAACCTCGCCGGACGCCTTGATGGTGACCTTGACCAGCCCGCCGCCGGCCTGACCCTCCACCTCGGCCGCGGCGATCTCGGCCTGGGCCTCCATCACCGCCTGTTGCATCTGCTGCGCTTGGGCGAGTAACTGCTGCATGTCGAACTGACCACCGGGCTGCACGGCATATTCCTCTCTGGGGAAAGTGTCACCGATCAGCCTAGTCCTCGAGCCGGGGGCGATACGCATGGCCGGTAACAGGTTGGGTAAGTCCAGCTTCAGAACATCAAGATCGACCTAACATCAGTAGATAGGTCGGGAGACCGTGCGGCAGTTCTGGAGTACCGATATGAGCACGATGAGGGCACGTTTCCTGAGCACCATGGTGCTTACCCTGGGGGTTCCGGCCGTTTTTCCCGGCGTGGCCGCCCCGACGGCAACCGCCGATGCCGGTGTCACCGACGCGGCCGCCGATTACGGCGGTGGCTGCGTCCTCGACCCGGACAACCGAGCGGTCACGATCGACTCGCTGCGGTTCCGATGCGGTCCCGAGCAGCAGGACGCGATCTTCCGCGACGCCGAGCGCGGCGCGGTCCCGATGGGTGTGAAGAACGGCTGGGTGACCAGGCCGCCGACGATGCAGGGCGTCGCGCCCGCCTTCTGGATCGGCAAGACCTTCTACACCGGGCCCGACGGCGGCTATCTGATGAACCGGGTCACCGGCGCCGGATACGAGGCCTGGCCCGCGAACGTCTACACCGCGCCCGCGCTGCTGGACGGCAGGCCGACCTGGGCCCTGAACTACGACCCGTCCCCGACACCGCCGGTCTACGACGAGATCAGGGAGATCACCCCCGGTGTCTGGTTCGGCTACTCGTGGTGGCGCGGCGCGTTCCAACACACCATGCTGCTGACCTTCGTGCTCGCCTGATCGACTTCGCCGAAAGTTGACTCTCCCCTGGCTGGAGGGTGTTCGCTGGAAGGCATGACCGCGACTGTCTCCATCGGGGAGTTCGCCAGGCTGACCTACCTGACCGTGAAAACGCTCCGGTACTACCACGACATCGAGCTGCTCGAACCGGTTGAGGTCGACACCAACTCCGGCTACCGCCGGTACTCGACCGATCAAGTGGCGCAGGCACATCTGATTCGGCGCCTGCGTCGACTCGACATGCCGCTGCCAGAGATCAAGGCCGTGCTCGCCGCGCCCGACGACGACATCCGCAACGCCGCCATGCGCGCCCATCTGGAGCGGATGGAGGCGGAGCTGGCCAGAACGCGCGCGGTGGTGGCGTCGCTGCGGTCGCTGCTCACCCCCGCCGCGCCGATCGCCGTCGAATACCGCGCGATCCCCGCCTTTCCCGCGCTGGCGCTGACCGAAGTGGTCAGCAGGGCCGAGATCGGACCGTGGTGCGCGGCGGCGTTTCCGCTGCTGCACCAGACGCTGGGCGCCGCGGGCCTCGAATCCGCGGGCGTCGACGGCGCCACCTATGCCATGGAGTTCTTCGAGAACGACATCGGCGAAGTGGTCGCCTACGTGCCGATCCCACCGGCCGCTCGGATCGAACCCGTCGGCAGGACCTCGGTCATCGAGCTGCCCGCACGCCGCTTCGCCATCGCGCTGCACGAAGGGGATTTCGAGGATTTCGATCGCACCTACGGCGCGCTCGGCAGCCACGTCGCCGAGCACGGCGGCGCGCTCGCCGAACCGGTCCGCGAGCGCTATCTGCTCAGCCCCGGCGACACCGACGACCCGAACACTTACCGCACCGAAGTCTGCTGGCCGGTCGGCCTGCTCTGAGAAAGGGAAAACCCCTATGCCACTGTCGCTCGCGCACGTCACCGTCGACTGCCACGACGCCGCCGCCCTCGCCGGATTCTGGTCCGAATTCCTGGATCTGGCGGTAGACGAGGGCGCCTCCGAACACTTCGCCACCGTCGGCCGCGCGGCCGGGGGCTCGCCGGTGCTGATGTTCATCCAGGTGCCCGACAAGAATCCGGGGAAGAACGTGATCCACCTCGACTTCCACGCCGAGGAGTGGCATCAGTACGTCGAGCGCGCGATCAGCTTGGGCGCCAAGCGGATCGGCGACTTCAGCGAGTACGGCGGGCAGTGGACCACGCTGGCCGACCCGGAAGGCAACCTCTTCGACATCGGCCCGAAGTAGCCGACCGTGGCGCCCGGCCTCGCAGGCAGGGCGCCACGCTCCGTCATGACCTGCGGGTCAGGCGAGTTCGCGCTGCAGGTTGCCCAGCACCTCGGCCTGGATCTTCTTCAGGCCGAGCGGCGCGAAGATGCCCTCGAAGATGCCCGCGACACCGCCCGCGCCCTGCCAGGTGGTGCGCAGGGTGACCTGCGAGCCCGCGCCGTCCGGCGTCACGGTCCAGGTGTTCACCATGGTGGAGTTCGAATCACGCTCGGTGACAATCGAATCCGACACGGCGACGACGGCGTGCACGTTGCGCGTGCGCTTCTCGGTGGCCTGCAGCGTCCACTCCGCCACGGTGCCCGCGCCCTTGCCGCCCTCGACCACCTTGTAGTCGCGGTAGTGCGCGGAGAGAATGCGCGGCCGCACCGTCTGGTAGTCCGCGATGGCGTCGAGGGTGCGCTGCGGATCCGCCGCCACGGCGATCGAACTGCTGGCGCTGACCTGTCCCACAATGAGCTCCTTGTCCGGGTACGGTATGTCGACCGGTGTCCATCCTGCCCTGCGGCGGGCGCCTTACCGCATACCGGCCGAGTCGTGTGGCGAACTTCTCCGAGTCGGCCGATATTCCGGTTCGCAACATCTGCGTGACATTTCTCCCGAGACCCCGCCCTCGTGGTGGTCTCCGAATGCGGTGCGTACTAGCGTCGAGGGGTGGCAGTGAGTCTGTTGGGGAAGGCCGGACGCGCACCGGCCGCACAGGAATCCGGATTTGCCGCGCATCGGGCCGGTGTGGACCGACTGCTGGCGAGTTATCGCGCTATTCCCGGAAACGCCAACGTGCGGCTGGCGAAGAAGACCTCGAACTTGTTCCGGGCCAGGGCGAAAAACCCCGCGCCCGGCCTCGACGTCTCCGGGCTGACCCGGGTGATCGCGGTGGATCCGGTGGCCAAGACCGCCGACGTGGCCGGCATGACCACCTACGAGAACCTGGTCGCCGCGACCCTGCCCTATGGCCTCGCGCCGCTGGTGGTGCCGCAGCTCAAGACGATCACCCTGGGCGGCGCGGTGACCGGCCTCGGTATCGAGTCGACCTCGTTCCGCAACGGCCTGCCGCACGAGTCGGTGCTGGAGATGGACATCCTGACCGGCGCGGGCGAGATCATCACCGCCACCCCGGACAACGAGCACGCCGACCTGTTCCGCGGCTTCCCGAACTCCTACGGCACCCTCGGCTATTCGGTCCGGCTGAAGATCGAGCTGGAGACCGTGCAGCCCTACGTGGCCATGCGCCACCTGCGCTTTCACGACCTGCGCGAGCTGGAGCGGACCCTCGCCACCATCGTCGACGCGAAGACCTACGACGGTGAGCGAGTGGACTATCTCGACGGCGTCGTCTTCACCGCCGACGAGAGCTATCTGACCCTCGGCAGGCAGACCGACGAGCCCGGCCCGGTCAGCGACTACACCGACATGGACATCTTCTACCGGTCCATCCAGCACGACGACGACCGACCCAAACGCGACCGGCTCACCATTCACGACTACCTCTGGCGCTGGGACACCGACTGGTTCTGGTGCTCGCGCGCGTTCGGCACGCAGAACCCGAAGATCCGCCGGTTCTGGCCGAAGCGGTACCGGCGCAGCAGCTTCTACTGGAAACTCATCGCGCTGGACCACAAATACAGCATCGCCGACAAGCTCGAGGCCAGGCAGGGCAACCCGCCGCGCGAGCGGGTGGTGCAGGACATCGAGGTGCCGGTGGAACGCACCGCCGACTTCGTCGAATGGTTCCTGCGCGAGATCCCGATCGAGCCGATCTGGCTGTGCCCGCTGCGGTTGCGCGAGACCGGCGCGCCCGCGACGACCGAGCGCACCTGGCCGCTGTACCCCCTCGAGCCCAACCGGACCTACGTCAATGTCGGCTTCTGGTCAGCCGTCCCTACTGTGCCAGGACAGCAGGAAGGAGCGGCCAACCGGGCGATCGAGCGCACCGTGACCGACTTCGACGGACATAAGTCGCTGTACTCGGATTCCTATTACGACAAAGATGAGTTCGCGGCGCTGTACGGCGGCAATACCTACACCGAATTGAAGAGACGCTACGACCCAGACCAGCGGCTGCTGGATTTGTATTCGAAGGCGGTGCAACGCAAATGACGACATTCAAGGACCGTTCCGACGTCTTAGCTGACCTCGGAACCAAACTCAGCATTGCCGAGATCTTCGAGACGCTGATCGACGGCGAGGTACCGATCCGGCTGACCGCCTACGACGGCAGCACGGCCGGTCCCGAGGACTCGAAGTACGGGCTGGAGATCAAGACGCCCCGCGGCATCAACTACCTGGCGACCGCCCCCGGCGATCTCGGCATGGCGCGCGCCTACATCGCGGGCGACATGACCGCCAGCGGCGTCCACCCCGGCGACCCCTACGACATCTTGAAGGCGATGGAGGGGTTGAAGTTCCATCGCCCGTCCGCGCTCGCACTGGTCACCATCGCCCGCTCGCTGGGCTGGGAGCGGCTCAAGCCGGTCGCACCGCCGCCGCAGGAGACGCTGCCGCGCTGGCGCCGGATCGCGCTGGAAGGCTTGCGGCACTCCAAGACTCGTGACGCCGAGGCGATCCATCATCACTACGACGTCTCGAACAAGTTCTACGAGTACGTGCTCGGCCCGTCGATGACCTACACCTGTGCGTGTTACGGCGACGAGAACTGGACGCTGGAGCAGGCACAGGAGAACAAGTACCGCCTCGTCTTCGAGAAGCTGCGGCTGAAGGAAGGCGACCGGCTGCTCGACATCGGCTGCGGCTGGGGCGGCATGGTCCGCTACGCGGCCAAACGCGGCGTCAAGGTGATCGGCGCGACGCTGTCCGCCGAGCAGGCCGAGTGGGCCCAGCAGAAGATCGCCGAGCAGGGCCTGTCCGAGCTGGCCGAGGTGCGCCACTCCGACTACCGCGACATCCCCGAGGGCAACTTCGACGCGGTGTCCTCGATCGGGCTGACCGAGCACATCGGCGTGCACAACTACCCCTACTACTTCGAGTTCATGAAGGACAAGCTGCGCGACGGCGGCCTGTTCCTGAACCACTCCATCACCCGCCCGGACAACACCAGGACCACCAAGGCCGGTGACTTCATCGACCGCTACGTGTTCCCCGACGGCGAGCTGATCGGGTCCGGCCGGATCATCTCCGAGATCCAGAACGTCGGACTCGAGGTGCTGCACGAGGAGAACCTGCGCGAGCACTACGCGCTGACGCTGCACGAATGGTGCAAGAACCTGGTGCAGAACTGGGACGAGTGCGTCGCCGAGGTCGGCGAGGGCACCGCGAAGGTGTGGGGCCTGTACATGGCGGGTTGCCGGCTCGGCTTCCAGCGCAACGTGGTTCAGCTGCACCAGGTGCTCGGCGTGAAGCTCCCGGCGGACGGGGACTGGACGGTGCCGCTGCGCCCGTGGTGGCAGCCGTAGCTTTCGTTTACTGCCCGTCCTGATCCAGGAGCTCCTCCAGGAACCGGGCGGGCAGTTCTATGTCTCCGGTATGCGCTGCGGCCGAGGGCATTTCGGCGCGCAGCACGCGCAGGATGGAGACGACGCCGGGGCCCGCGTCGAGCAGTGGTCTGGTCCAGCCCAGCCGGGCGCAGGTCGCGGCCGACGGCAGCAGCAGGCCGGTGGCCTCGCCGACCCAGCCCGAGGCGGCCAGGCATTCGGCGAGCAGCAGCGAGGCGTCCAATTGGGCTCGGGGGCGGCGCTTTTCGAGCATTCGGCCGTGCAGGGCGCGGGACCGGCGGACCGCTCGGTCGTCGGAGCCGAGCCTGCCATGGGCCAGCAGTTCCCGGATCGCGGCGACCTCCTCGGCCTCCGCGGCCAGCACGGCGGCGCCGGTCATGCGATGCCCCGCGTGCAGCGGCGCGGACGGCGATTCGGGGCCCGAGAACTGATCGTCCGACTCGTCCAACGGCAAGCCGAGCCGCAGCCGTTCGGCGCGGATGTGCGCGGCCAGCCGGAACAGCCGGTTGTCGTTCGCGATGCGCGCGCCCTCGTCGAGTCTGGTTGCGGCCGTGAACAAGTCGCCGCGCACCGCTTTGACCCGCGCGCCGATGACGAACGTCGAGATCAGGAAGTCCACCGGGCCGACCCGGGCGGCCAGCTGATGGCTCTCGTCGAGCAGCCGGTC
The DNA here is from genome assembly GCF_900269665.1 of Nocardia suismassiliense. Taxonomy (GTDB): domain Bacteria; phylum Actinomycetota; class Actinomycetes; order Mycobacteriales; family Mycobacteriaceae; genus Nocardia; species Nocardia suismassiliense. Next base: position 726,938 of record NZ_LT985361.1, on the reverse strand, counting down.
GGCGGTGTCGAGATCGCCGCGGCGATAGTTCAATTCGCCGAGCATCGCCGAGGCCACCCGGACGGCATGCGAGCGCGGACCCGATCGGGACTTGGCGACCTCCCATGCCTGCTGGAAACACGCTGTCGCGGTAGGGATGTCGAGCTGCTCGTAGGCGGCGGCACCGCGCCCGCACAGCCCGAAGACCTCGCCGAGCGGATCCTTGGACCTGGCGTGGTATTCCGTCGCCCAGTCCTGGATCTCGCGGGCGCCGTCGAAGTCGAACTCGCACAGCCGCACGAACGAGGTCAGGTTCGCCGCGGTGGACACGGTCCAGGCGGGCAGCTCATCCGGCTTCTGCAGGCAGTCCGCAATCCGATCCAGCACACCCTCGGTGTGATCGCGGGCGATCTGGTCGGCGGCGCCGAGCACGGCGGCCTGGCAGCGTTGCTGGTCGACGTCCTCGTCGGTGGACGAGCCGCGGGCCAGGATGTTGGAGAGCCTGCCGAGCGCCGTGCGCGCCGCGCCGGACTGCTGCAGGTTCACGTTGGCCCTGGCCACCGCCATCAGCAGCTTGGACCGCGAAGCCACCTGCTGCATCGGCAGTTTCGACACCGTGCCGAGCAGCGTCGCCAGCCGAGACCGGTCGATCAGGTCCATGCCGCCGGTCTCGAGCAGATCCAGCGCCATCTTGAAGTCGGTGGCCGCCAGCGCGTGGTCGACCGATTTGCGCAGCAGCTGATGTTCGGCGTACCAGCGGGCAGCCTTGCGGTGCAGCGACTTCAACCGGCCCGGCTGGGCACGTTCGAGCCGGGCCCGCAGGTGCTCGGCGAACAGCGGCTGCATCCGGAACCACTCCGGGTCGTGCACGATCCTGCGCACGAACAGCTCGCGCTGCTCGGCCTGCTCCAGCAGTCGCTCGGCGTCCGCGTCCTCGGACAGCGCCGCGGCCAGCGAACCGCACACCCGCTCGGTCACCGAGATCGACATCAGGAAATCGAGCATCCTGGGTTCCAGTGTGTCCAAGACGTTTTCGGCGAGATACTCGCGGATGCCGTGGTTACCCTCGGACAGATTCGCGATCAGCTGGGCGGGGTCGGCATTGCCGCGCAACGACAGGCTGACCAGCTGGATGGCGGCAGGCCAGCCGTCGGTCGCCGTATGGATCTGCTCCACTTGCATGTCGGTGAGCGGAAATCCGTGGTGGCGCACCAGGATCTCTGTGGTCTCCTCGGTGGTCAGGCGCAGCGCCGACGAGCCGATCTCGACCAGTTCGTCGTGCACCCGCATCCGGCTGGTCGGCAAACCGGATTGCTCCCGGCTCGTCACCACGAAACGCAAGTGATGACATCCGTTGTCCAGCAACGATTCCATCGCGTGGTGCGCGCCGGGGTCGGTGACCCGATGCCAGTCGTCCACGACCACCACGATCGTGGAGCCGCTCGCGTGGATCTCATCGATGAGCGTGGAGATCACGAAGGCCGCCGCGTCGGCGGGGCGTTCCTCGAGCGCCTGATCCAACCCGGTGCCCACATCCGGGCGGACCCGGCGGATCGCCTGGATCAGATGGGCGAGGAACCAGATCTCGTTGTCGTCGTCGTGGTCGACGCCGATCCAGGCGACAGGGATGCCGCGCTCTGTCAGGTCGGTCCGCCACTGGGCGGCCAGGGTGCTCTTGCCGAAACCGGCGGGGCCGTGGATGACGGCGAGCCTGCGCCGCCCGCCCGACCGCAGAATATCCAGCAGGCGGGGGCGCGGGACCGGGTCCCTGGCCGGGGTCGGCGGCCGGAACTTGGTGGCCGCGGTCGGCGGCAGCGTCGTCGCGGAGCCGCCTGCACCGGTGTGCTGAGAGACCGCGGGGCGCAGCGTCAGCGGCCAGCTGCGCCGGGCCGTCACCGCGGGCCGGGACTGGGTCGGCGTCGTGGAGTCGCTGGAATGTTCCATCGGCTCGGGCGCGGCGATGGTCTCCAGCAGCGCCATCTCGTCCGGCATCTGGTCATGGTCGCGTTGCACGCCGCGCAGCAGCTGACCGAAGTCGTAGGCCGACTGCGGGCGGTCGTCGGGGTCGGTGGCCATGGCCTGCTGGATCACGTCGGCCACATCCGGCGGAATATCGTGCTCGCGCAGATCCGGCACCGGCTGGGTGGTGATCCGCAGGAACTGCGCGACCACCTTCTCCCCCGCCTGCCGCTCGAACGCGGCGTGCCCGGTGAGCAGCGCGAACAGCGTCGCGCCGAGGCCGTACACATCGGAAAGGACGGTCGGGTCGTCGCCCTTGAGCACCTCGGGCGCGGTGAAGGCGGGTGACCCGGTGATCATGCTGCTCGAGGTCTGAAAGCCGCCGGGGATTCTGGCGATGCCGAAGTCGGTCAGCTGCGGCTCGCCGTAGCCGCTGAGCAAGACGTTCGCCGGTTTCACGTCGCGGTGCAGAATCTGGGCGCGGTGCGCGCTCTCGATCGCACCCGCCAGCTTCACCCCGGCGCGCAACGAGTCGCTCCAGGTGAGCGGGCCCTGATCACGGATCACCTGTTCCAGCGAACCGCGGGTGCAGTAGGGCATCACGATGAACGGCAGACCGCTCATCGTCACGTCGACCTGCAGGATGTCCACGATGTTCGGATGGCCGGACAGCCTGCCCATGGCCTGTTCCTCGCGCAGGAAACGTTCCCGGCTCTCCACCTCGATCTCCGAGGAGAGCACCTTCACCGCCACCACCCGGTCCAGCGTGCGCTGGATGCAGCGATAGACCACGCCGAAGCCACCCCGGCCGATCTCCTTCGCCTCGGACAGCCCCATCGCGTCCAGCTCATCGGCGATCCCGATGAGCGGGTGGCGCTGGGTGTCCGAATCGGCCGGGGTCGAGTCGGGACCGACCTTGCCCGAACGCGTCCGTGGATTCACGTGACCACCTCGAACTCACATCGAATCGGCGTCACCGGCAACCAACAAGCACGCTGACACGCGGACATCATCGAAATCCCCGCGCGATGTCCGATATGTCTGCGCATACTCCAACGTAGCGCGGGCACGGCACCTGGTGGGAGAAGTTTCGAAACAGGATGTTTTCCACGTCGATCTTCCCCTTATTGTCCCTGCTCAGCGCCTCGCCGCCGGCCTGGTCGCCGGTGTGACCAGGAACGAGATTCGCTCTATTCCATTCTGACGCGTGCCGGGGCGGAAGGACGCAATTTCCCAGCGACCGGAAGTTTCAGATCTTGTCCAGCGGGCGGCGGGTCGAACAGGCGGCAGTCCACATTCGGGGATGCGGATGTTGTGTGACAGCCGCCGGTGTTCTCCGGCGATGGGTAGACCGCCGGGGATGCGGGCCGGGTCTAGCGGCGCGGTCAGGCCGGTAGTGGCTAGCGCACGGCGAGGGCGATGAACTGGGTGATCTGGTTGGCGGCGAAGTTGTTGTCGCTCACCAAGATCAGCGTGCGTTCGCCGGAAGGCAGGCGTGGGCCCCAGGTCATGCCTTCGACATTGTCGATCTTCGCGAGGCCGAGGTCATCCAGATCGACCAGCAGGCGCTTGGTGGCGGGGCGCGCGTTGCCGAGGGGCGCGTCCAGCACGTTGGTGGCGCCGCTCAGGTCCGCCTGGTAGATCCTGATCTTGTTACCGACGCCGACGACGAAAGAGCGTTCCAGGACAAGAACTTTCGTCGGGTCGACCGGGTCGGCGGCCAGGATCGAGGCGATACCGTTCCCGCCGAGACCGGGCTGCGGGCGCGACTCGGCGAACACCGGCTCCAACGGGTACGCGTACTGGGCGAACACCGGGCCGAACCGGGCCTGCACGGTGATGCGCGCGGTCGCACCGGCCGTTGTCGTCGCGACCGGGCCATCCTGCAGCAGTGGATCTTCCACCGACGTCATGAACAACGAGCCACCGGCGGCGAACGTCGCGCCCTCCAGGGCCGCGTTCTGCCGCGGACCCGAATCCGGCCGCATCCGTTCGTTGTTCGGAATCGGCAGCTCGCTCACGAACGTGCCGTCCGGGCGGGCGACGCGGACCGAGGGGTCGGCGAGCACGGTCTCGGTGCGCTCACCCTCCTGCGTCCAGAAGTAGTTGCCGGACCACGGGTCGACCCGAATCTCCTCCGGGTCCACCGACTTCGGGCCGTAGGCAGCGCCCGCGGCGGTCAGCAATGGCCGGGTTCCGGTGAAAGTCACCGGGCCTGCGCCACTTTCGCCGACCGGGAAGCGCGCGGTGTAGAACCGCGCCGGGTTGCGTTCCGACCGGTCGTCGCTGATGAGCACGTAATCGCCGGTGCGGGAATCGAAGTCGATCCCGGACAGACCGCCGACCGTGGTGCCCTGGAACTCCTGCGCGTGCGGCACGACCTGTTCGCCGACCAGCCGGACCGCAGGACCGGACTCCGGCGCCGCGGCGGCGGGCGCGACACCCAGCGCCACCGCGATGGTCGCGACCAACAGAGCTTGTCCACCGCGCGGGTATCCACGTCTCACCGGAACCACGTTATCCACAATGCGGTACCGGCGGGTGAACATCACCCGAATCACACGCGCTGGAAACGGCGAAAGCCCGCCACCGCGAATCGCGGTGGCGGGCTTTACCGTTGGTGACTACTTACGCAGCGAGGCGGGAACCTCGAAACGATCGCCGTAGGTCTTGGCGAGGTAGTCGGCGCGCTCGACGAACGCCGCCTGCCCACCCGGGTAACCGACGATGAACTGGTGCACACCACCGGTCCAGGCCGGGAAGCCGATGCCGAAGATCGAGCCGATGTTGGCGTCGGCGGTGGTCTCCAGCACACCCTCGTCGAAACACTTCTGGGTCTCGATCGCCTCCGCGAACAGCATGCGGTCGATCAGATCCTGCAGCGGCACAGTGAAATCCGCCGTGGTCTTGAAGTGCTCACGCAGGCCCGGCCACAGACCGGTGCGCTTGCCGTTCTCGTCGTACTCGTAGAAGCCCGCCTTCTCGAGGCGACCCGGACGACCCTCACCGACCATGTAGTCGATGACGTCCTGTGCCGGGTGGCGCTTCTTGCCCATCGTGGTGTCGCCCGCCTGCGCGGCCTCGATGGTCTCCTTGGCGATCTTCTGCATGAGCTTCAAGTTCAGCTCATCCGACAGCTGCAGCGGCGCGGCCGGGTAGCCCGCCTGCAGACCGGCCTGCTCGATGGTCGCGGGCTCGATGCCCTCGGTGAGCATGGCGATCGCCTCGTTGACGAAGGTGCCGATCACGCGCGAGGTGAAGAAACCACGGCTGTCGTTGACGACGATCGGGGTCTTCTTGATCGCGAGGGTGTAGTCGAACACCCGGGCCAGCGCCTCGGGCGAGGTCTTCTCACCCTTGATGATCTCCACCAGCGGCATCTTGTCGACCGGCGAGAAGAAGTGGATGCCGATGAAGTCTTCCTGGCGCTTCACGCCGGCGGCGAGGCCGGTGATCGGCAGGGTGGAGGTGTTGGAGCCCAGCAGCGCGTCCGGGGTGACGATGTCCTCGATCTCCTGGAACACCTTGTGCTTGAGCTCGGTGTTCTCGAAGACCGCCTCGATCACGAAGTCCACGCCGTCGAAATCCTTGGCGTCGGCGGACGGAGTGATCCGGTCCAGCAGCGCCTTGGACTTCTCCTCGGTGGTCTTGCCCCGGGACAGGGCCTTGGCCTCGATCTTCTCGGAGTAGTTCTTGCCGCGCTCGGCCGCCTCGATGGTGACGTCCTTGAGCACGACCTGGTAGCCCGCCTTGGCGGAGACGTACGCGATACCCGCGCCCATCATGCCCGCGCCCAGCACGCCGATCTTCTTGATGTCCTTCTTCGGCACGTCCTTCGGCCGCGAGCCACCGTTGTTGATGGCCTGCAGGTCGAAGAAGAACGCCTGGATCATGTTCTTCGCGACCGGCCCGGTGAGCAGGTGCACGAAGTAGCGCGACTCGATCAGCGACGCGTTGTCGATGTCGACCTGCGAGCCCTCGACCGCGGCGGCCATGATGGCCCGCGGGGCAGGCATGTTGGTGCCCTTGAGCTGCTTACGCAGGTTGGCCGGGAACGCGGGCAGGTTCGCCGCGAAGGCCGGGGTGGACGGGGTGCCACCGGGGATCTTGTAGCCCTTCTTGTCCCACGGCTGCACGCCACCCTCGGGGTTGGCCTTGATCCACGCCTTGGCGGCGGGCACCAGTTCCTCGACCGAGCCGACGACCTCGTTGATCAGGCCGATCTCCTTGGCCTTGGCCGGGCGGTACTTGTTGCCCTGCAGCAGCACCTGCATGAGCGCGTTCTGCAGACCGAGCATGCGCACGGTGCGGGTGACACCGCCACCGGCGGGCAGCAGGCCCAGGCTCACCTCGGGCAGACCGAGCTGCACGCCCGGTACGTCGGCGGCGATCCGGTAGTGGGTCGCCAGGGTGATCTCCAGGCCACCGCCGAGCGCGGCGCCGTTGATGGCGGAGACGACCGGCTTGCCCAGGGTCTCCAGGCGACGCAGCGCGTCCTTGATGGCGAAGAGCTCATCCATCAGGCCCTGGCCGTCTTCCGGGCCGACCTTCATCATGTTCTTCAGGTCGCCACCGGCGAAGAAGGTCTTCTTCGCGGAGGTCAGCACCACGCCGGTGATGCTGTCCTTCTCGGCCTCGAGCCGCTCGACCGTCGCGGTCATCGACGACTTGTACAGCTCGTTCATCGTGTTGGCGCCCTGGTTCGGGTCGTCCATCGTCAGCGTGACGATGCCGTCCGAATCCTGCTCCCAACCGATCATGTTGGTTTCGCTCACAGCTCTGTGTCTCCTTGAATTCTCAGCTGCCGGTTGGGGTTAGACGCGCTCGATGATGGTCGCCACGCCCATGCCGCCGCCGATGCACAGGGTGATCAGCGCGTAGCGGCCGTTGCGGCGCTCCAGCTCGTCGACCATGGTGCCGGTGATCATCGCGCCGGTGGCACCCAGCGGGTGGCCCATGGCGATCGCGCCACCGTTGACGTTCAGCTTCTCGTCCGGGATGTTCAGGTCCTTCTGGAACTTGAGCACCACCGAGGCGAACGCCTCGTTGATCTCGACGAGGTCCATGTCCTCGATGGACAGGCCCGCCTTGGCCAGCGCCTTCTTGGCGGCCGGGGTGGGACCGGTCAGCATGATGGTCGAGTCGGCGCCGCTGGTGGCGGTCGCGACGACGCGCGCACGCGGGGTCAGGCCGGACGCCTTGCCCGCCTCTTCGGTGCCGACGAGCACCAGCGCGGCGCCGTCGACGATGCCCGAGCTGTTGCCACCGTGGTGCACGTGGTTGATCTTCTCGACGAAGTAGTACTTCTGCAGCGCCACGGCGTCGAAGCCGCCCATCTCACCGATCACGGCGAAGGACGGGTTGAGCTTGGCCAGGTCCTCGGCGGTGGTGCCGGGACGCATGTGCTCGTCCTTGTCCAGCACGACGATGCCGTTCTGGTCCTTGACCGGGACGACCGACTTGGCGAAGTAGCCGCCGGTGGTGGCCTTGGCGGCCAGCTCCTGCGAGCGCACCGCGTAGGCGTCGACGTCATCGCGGCTGAAGCCCTCGATGGTGGCGATCAGGTCGGCCGAAACACCCTGCGGCACAAAGTAGGTGTCGTAGTTGGTCGCCGGGTCGAGCGCCCAGGCGCCGCCGTCGGAGCCCATCGCCACGCGCGACATGGACTCGACGCCACCCGCGATGACCAGGTCGTCGAAGCCCGAGCGCACCTTCTGCGCGGCCAGGTTGACGGCCTCGAGGCCGGAGGCACAGAACCGGTTGAGCTGGAAGCCGCCGACGGTGTCGGGCAGGCCCGCCACGGTCACCGCGGTGCGGGCGATGTCCATGCCCTGGTCACCGACGGGGCTGACCACACCGAGGATCAGATCCGAGATCCGGTCTTCGTCGAGGTTCGGGAAGCGGCCGCGCAGCTCCTGGATCAGACCAACAGTCAAGTCGATCGGCTTGACCGAATGCAGCGAGCCGTTCTTCTTGCCGCGGCCGCGCGGAGTGCGGATGGCCTCGTAAATGTAGGCCTCTGTGGTCATATCGGAGTGTTCCTTCCTTAAAGGTGCGGCGGCCGGACGTCGTCCGCCCGAGCGCTCTGTGCGGCTACTCCACGCGATGCGGAACAGCTGCGGGTAACCTCGCCGACCGGTCCTGCGACCGACCGTCCTGACGCTGTACAAAACGCGGCATGCGACGGCGGACGCAGGTTCCGATCGCCCGTACGCCTGGGCATACCATAGAACCTCGTCGTACCGGAGCTCACGGCCACCCGTTCATACTACCGTGGTGTGCGAACTCCGGTTAACTTAACGTCGTGACGGCGGTGGTTGTCAACCACTCAGCCGTGTGGCCCCCAGCTCACTCTTCAGCAATTCGAGGGCGACCTCGTCGGGGTCGCGCCGATCCTCCGGCGCCACCGGGACGGCCGCGGCGCGGATCATCTCCTCCTCGTCCTCCGCGGTGGAGGCGGGCACCACCCCGTCGGCGGGCAGGCCACCGCTGCCATTGACCTCGCTACCGACCTGGGGCTGCGCCGACTCGGGCGGCGCTGAATCAAAAGGGCCGGGATCATCCGGTAGATCCGGGAAATCGGGCGGCGGAATGTCATCGTCGCCCCACGCGCGAGCTTTGTTCGCGGCGGGCTTATCCGCCGCGGCGTTCTTGGCTTGGCTCGGTCGCGAGAAACGCGGCGGCGCGGGTGCATCCGTGCCACCCCCGGGCGCGTTGCCGGATTCACGCCCCGCAGGCTGCCCGGCACCGCGCTGCGGCTTCGCCTGCGCACCGGCCCGCGCCGCCGCAGGTCGCTGCGCCGCACCGCCCGCCTCCCAGCGCACGTCATGCTCGCGCCCGAGCACGGCACGAACCGCCGAACGCACCGCGTCCAGGTTGCGCGGGTCGGAGAGCCGCTGCGCCAACGGCGCGTGCTGATGGGCGAACACGATCGTGTCGCCGTCGATACGCGAGACCGAGGCACCGGCCAGCATCGCCTGCACGGCGGCACCGAACTCCCGCACCTTGGCGCGGATATCCGCCCAGGCGCCCTCGACCTCACGCAGCAAGTCCGCGTTCGACCCGGTCTGAGCAGGTTCTGGTTGCGCTGATTCGGCGGACGCGGCGTTCGGCGCGGTCGCGGCAGGCGGCGTGGACTCCGCAGCTGGCGTGGTCCCGGCGTCCGGCGCAGTCGCGAGAACCGGCGCGGTCGCAGCACTCGGCGCGGTGTCCGCGGCTGGCGCGGTCGCGGCGTTCGGCGCGGTGTCCGCAGCTGACGCCGTCGCGGCAGTCGGCGCGTTCGCGGCAGTCGGCGCTGCCTCTGCGGCTGGCGCGGTTGCTGCGTTCGGCGCTGCGCCAGCATCTGGCGCGGTCGCGGCGTTCGGCGCTGCGCCAGCATCCGGCGCGGTCGCGGCGTTCGGCGCGGCGTTCGCTGCTGTGTCAGCGATTGACGCGGTCGCGGCAGTTGGTGCGGCTTCGGCGGTCATCGGTGCAGACTGCGACGGCACGGGTTGCCCTGCGGCGGGCACCTGCTCGGCACCCTGTCCGCCACCGGCGTCCGTCGGCGAGACCGCCTGTGCGCCTTGGTGTTGCGCTGCGGGCGAGAGCTGTCCGTCCGAATCCACCGGAGCTCGGTCGGCAGCCGGGGCCGACTCGGCCACCGGCCCGGCCTCGGCAGCTACCTGAGCCGACCGACCGATAGAGCTGTCCGAGTCCATGCCGGTCGCAGCGTGCACCGGCGCACCACCGCCGTGGGCAACCGCACCGCCTGCGGCAGCCGCATTGCCCGCAGGCCTGTTCCCACCGACCTGCTGGCCATGAGCGGCGGGACTTGCCGCCACCCCGACGGAGTCCGACGCGACGCTCGCGGCATCTGCACCCGAGCCAGCGGGCACGTTTGTGTGCGTTCCCGGCGCGACACTCGCGCTGTCCGCGGCCGACGCACCCGCGGTTTCGCGACGAATGGCGGCGAGCGCCTCGGCACCGCGTCGGCGGTTCGATTCGGCGGGGGGAGCGCTGACGGGTGCGGGCCGCGCAGCGGGGGCAGCGGTCGCCGAACTCGGTGCTGCGGCAGGCGCGGCGGGAACCGCGCCACCGGCGAATCCGCGTTCGAGGCGTTCCAATCGCTGCAGCGTGGCGGACTCCGCATCGGAGACCGACGGCAGCAGCATGCGCGCGCAGACGACTTCCAGCAGCAGGCGTGGCGACGTGGCGCCGCGCATCTCGCCGAGTGCCGCGTGCAGCAGTTCGGCGTAGCGAGCCAGCGTGGCCGGGCCGATGCGCTCGGCTTGTTCGCGCATGCGGTCGAGGACGTCGCCGGGGCCGGAGACCAGACCGCGGTCGATGGCGTCGGGGACCGCGCGCATCAGGATGAGGTCGCGCAAACGCTCGAGCAGGTCGACGGCGAAGCGGCGCGGATCGTGACCCGCCTCCATCACCCGGTCGACGGTGCCGAACAGAGCGGCACCGTCGTTGTCGGCCAGCGCGAGGACCGCGTCGTCGATCAACGCGACATCGGTGACACCGAGCAGCGAGACAGCTCGGGAGTAGGTGACGCCCTCCGGACCGGCACCGGCCAGCAGCTGGTCGAGCACGCTGAGGCTGTCGCGCGGCGAACCACCGCCCGCGCGAATCACCAAGGGGTACACCGCCTCTTCGACGGTCACCTGCTCCTGGTCGCAGATCTTGCCGAGCAGTCCGCGCATGGTGGCGGGCGGCAGCAGCCGGAACGGGTAGTGGTGGGTGCGCGAACGGATGGTCGGCAGCACCTTGTCCGGCTCGGTGGTGGCGAAGATGAAGATCAGGTGCGCGGGCGGCTCTTCGACGATCTTCAGCAGCGCGTTGAAGCCCGCCGTGGTGACCATGTGCGCCTCGTCGACGATGAACACCCGGTAGCGGGATTCGGCGGGGGCGTAGAAGGCGCGGTCGCGCAGTTCGCGAGTGTCGTCGACGCCGCCGTGACTCGCGGCGTCGAGCTCGATCACGTCGAGATTGCCCGGCCCACCCGGGCCGAGCGCGATACACGAGGGGCACACCCCACACGGCGTCGAGGTAGGCCCCTGCACGCAGTTCAACGACCGCGCGAGGATGCGCGCCGAGGAGGTCTTGCCGCAGCCACGCGGACCGGAGAACAGGTAGGCATGACTGATCCGGCCGGTGTCGAGGGCGATGCTCAGTGGGTCGGTGACGTGCTCCTGCCCCACTACCTCAGCGAACGTTGCCGGTCGGTACTTCCGGTACAGAGCCACGGCCAGAGGTTACCGGCGCGCACCGACAAAGAACACTCGCGCTGACCGCCGGGCCAGGCGCGGCGAAACCCCACCTCAGTCGGCCACCACTGTGTGATCCAAATCACAGGATTCTGCGGGCCTTCTTAACGCCCGCTGACCGATAACAACAGCGGCAACGCGCGAGCTATCGCTGACGAAGCACCGGTCGAACGCGGGAAAATACCGCCCAATTCCCCCTTGTAGACCGAAAAATGTGTACTCAGGCCCCGATTTACCCAAGTTTTATGGATATAACGAAAGCGTCAACGCACGTGACACCGACGCAATCCGCTGGCTACCGTGGCAAACGGCAACTTCGGTAGCCAAACCTTCATCAGGTTGGTTGCCCCGGCCGGTCCCTCATCCCGACCGGGGCACAACCAAAGTTCCCGCACAACCAAAGTTCCAGCGCAGCCGAGTGCCACTTCCATCGGAGGAACTTCTCACCGTGCCGTCGCCTGATGACATCGCCGCCGCGTTGCTTTCCAGCACCGACTTCGCCGGCGACCGCTCCGCGGTCGATCTGCTGAGCCGCGCGATCAGCCCCCAGGACTTCGCGATCAAACGTGACTCGCTCCCGGTGGCCGCCGCGGCCGACCCCGCCACCTCCGCCGCCATCCTCGAGCTGCTCGAACGCGGCCAGGTGCCGACCATGGCCGCGATCCGCACCCTCACCGCGCAGAACGAGATGCGCCGCGAGGCCGAACGCATCGAGCGCCTCGGCCGCCGCGCCCAGCGCAGCATCGACGACTTCGGCCGCGCGCTCGCCACCCTGGCCGACGCGCACTGGACCGCGCACGCCATCGGCCCGACCCGGCGCGACGTGCTGTCCTCCGACGAGGTCATGTCCCTGATCCGGACCCGCATCGGCGACATCGCCCCGTCCGCGGTGAAACACCTCTGGCTGATCGAACGCGCCCAGCGCGCGGGCTGGATCGCCTCCAACGCCAACGCCGGATCGCTGTGCGCCGGACGGCGGTTCTACTCGGACCAGTACGGCAACCGCGTCTCGCTGCGTCCGGTCAACACGATCGGCACCGCGGTGGCCGCCTACCTCGCCGACTACCAGGCCGAGCACGGCCGCGCCCCGCGCTGGTCCACCGTTGCCCAGGAACTGCGCGACGATCGCGGCCGCCGGGTCTTCCACAACACCGCCGACGCCCGCGTCCAGGAACGGTGGCTGACCACCGCCGAATGGGTCGCCATCCAGGACGAACTCCCGGTGCCCGGCAAGCGCGGTCAGCGCGCGATAGCCCGCAAATCCCGCGTCTGATCGCACCCGATTTCACGGCGCCCGCGGGCAAACATCCCATGTCCGAAGTGGCGCGCAACTCCTAGACCAGCGCAAATCCGGGAATGCGCATTCGGTAATTTCCTTGCAACGCACCCCGCGTGGAAGGAGTTACCTTGTCCACACCCCTGGATCCCGCGGCCACCGCCTGGCTGCTCATCAGCACAGCCCTGGTGCTGCTGATGACCCCGGCGCTCGCGCTGTTCTACGGCGGGATGGTGCGCTCGACCGGCGTGCTCAACATGCTGATGATGAACTTCATCGCGATCCCGCTGGTGACCGTCGCCTGGCTGCTGTTCGGCTACAGCCTGGCGTTCAGCGACGACGCGGGCGGCGGCCTGATCGGCAACCTCGACCACGTCGGCATGGCGGGCATCGACCCCACCACGCTGCGCGGCGCGGTACCGGAGCTACTGTTCGCCACCTTCCAGCTGACCTTCGCGATCCTGACCGCGGCCCTGGTCAGCGGTGCGATCGCGGACCGCGCGAAATTCGCCGCCTGGATGATCTTCGTGCCGCTGTGGGCGCTGGCGGTCTACGCGCCGATCGCGCACTGGGTGTGGGGGCCGGACGGCTGGCTCGCCTCGTTCGGCGCGCTGGACTACGCGGGCGGTCTAGTCGTCGAGATCGCTTCCGGCGCTTCGGCCCTCGCGCTCGCCCTGGTGCTCGGCCCCCGCATCGGATTCAAGATCGACGCGATGCGCCCGCACAATCTGCCCTTCGTACTGCTCGGTGCCGGCCTGCTGTGGTTCGGCTGGTTCGGCTTCAATGCCGGATCCGCACTGTCCGCGAATGGTGTTGCGGCGGCAGTCTTTTTGAACACCCTGGTGGCGGGCTGCCTCGGCATGCTCGGCTGGCTCGCGGTCGAGCAGATCCGCGACGGCAGGCCCACCACCTTCGGTGCGGCGTCCGGCGTGGTGGCCGGTCTGGTCGCGATCACGCCGTCCTGCGGGTCGGTGAATACCCTCGGCGCGCTGATCGTCGGGCTCGCCGCCGGCGTGGTGTGCTCGTTCGCGGTGGGCTGGAAATTCAAAGCGGGTTATGACGATTCGCTCGACGTGGTCGGCGTGCACTTCGTCGGCGGCATCGTCGGCACGGTCTTGATCGGCCTGCTCGCCACCCAGGTGATGACCGGCGGCGTCGACGGGCTGTTCTTCGGCGGCGGGCTGGCGCAGCTCGGCAAGCAGGTGGTCGGCGTGCTCGTCGTCGCGGCGTACGCGTTCGCGGTGAGCTTCGCGCTGGGCAAGCTGATCGATCGCACCATCGGCTTCCGGGTGAGCCCGGAGGACGAGACGGCGGGCATCGACTTCGCACTGCACGCCGAGACCGCCTACGCGGAGGGTGTGCACGGCCACTCGCCGCGCCGGTTCGGTGAAGGCCATTTCGGCCAGGGAAACGCGGGTGAGCGGGATCACTGAACGAGCGATAGTTCGCTCTATCGGCAGCGGATTAACGGCGTTACGCTAACGCCGTTAACCTACTGCGCCGAGCAAGGGAGCCGCGCGTGCTGATTCGCATTGCTCAGATCGCCACCCGATACCCCCGGGCGATCCTGCTCGCCGCGGCCGCCCTGGCGATCCTGTGCGGGGTGTTCGGCGCGACGGCGGCGTCGCATCTGAAGTCGGCGGGCTTCACCTCGCCCGATGCGGAGTCGTCCGAGGTCGAGCGGCTCCTCACGGACAATTTCGAAGGGGCCGCGCCCAACTACGTGCTGCTGGTCAGCTCGGAGTCGGGCGCCGACGCGCCGGCCACCCGCGCGGCGGGCACCCATCTGGTGGACACGCTGCGCGCCCGCGCCGACGTCAAGGGCGTGCAGTCGTATTGGACCGCCCCGCCCGCGGTGGCCTCCGCCCTGCGCAGCACCAGCGGCAAGGACGCGCTGGTGCTGGCGTACCTGACCGGCGACGAGACCGACGCACAGCGGACCGCGGGCGAGCTCACCGAGCAGCTCACCGGCACCACCGACGGCGTCACCGTGCGGCAGAGCGGCGTCGCCGCCGTCTATCACGATGTGAATGAACAGATCACCCACGACCTCGCCGTCGCGGAGGGCGTGGCGATCCCGGTGTCACTGGTCGTGCTGGTGCTGGTGTTCGGCAGTCTGATCGCGGCCGCGCTGCCGCTGACCGTCGGCATCTTCGCCATCCTGGTCACGCTCGCCATTCTGCGGATGTTCACGCTGGTCACCGACGTATCCATCTACGCGCTGAACATGACCACCGCACTGGGTCTCGCGCTGGCGATCGACTACAGCCTGTTCATCGTCAGCCGGTACCGCGAGGAGCTCGCCAACGGCCTCGATCCGGTGCCCGCCACCATTCGCGCGGTGCAGACCGCCGGGCGCACGGTGCTGTATTCCGCACTGACCGTGGCGCTTTCGCTGGCCGTGCTGAGCATCTTCGACATCTACTTCCTGCGCTCGTTCGCCTACGCCGGCGTCGCGGTGGTCGCCACGGCCGCGGCGGCGGCGATCGTGATCCTGCCCGCTGCGCTGGCGCTGCTCGGGCACCGGGTGAACGCGCTCGACATCCGAGTTCCGTTGCGCCGCATGTTCGGCCGGTCGGCTCCCGATCCGATGGCACCGCTGGTGCCGGAACAGAGCCGCTGGTATCGCATAGTGACCTGGGTGATGGGGCACTCCGTACCGGTCGCGCTGATCCTCGTCGCGGTGTTCCTCGCGCTCGGATCACCGTTCCTCTCGGTGCAATTCGGCTACCCCGACGACCGGGTGCTGCCGACGAGTGCCGCCAGCCGCCAGGTGGGTGACGTGCTGCGGGCCGAGTTCCCGGCAGCCAACTCGGGCAACAACACCACCGTCGTCCTGGACGGCTATCAAGGCGGACCCGGGCCGGTCGGCGAGTATGCCAAGGGCCTGTCCCGCACCGACGGGGTGTCGGCGGTGCTGTCCAGCGCCGGTGTCTTCGTCAAGGGTGCGCGAGTGGCCGGCGGTCCGCCCGGAATGGCCAACGGCACCGGCGAATACCTCACTGTCGCCACCCGCGTCGACCCGTTCTCACCTGCGGGCGAGGCGCAGCTGAACGAGCTGCGGTCGGTGGCCGCACCCTCGCCCGCGCTGTTCGGCGGGGCCGCGGCGGTCAATGCCGATGCCCTCGACTCGCTCGGCAAGCGCATGCCGCTGGCCATCGCGCTGATCGCGCTCGCCACCTTCGTGGTGCTGTTCCTGTTCACCGGTAGTCTGCTGTTGCCGCTCAAAGCCATTGTGCTCAATACCCTTTCGCTGACAGCAGCGTTCGGCGCGATGGTGTGGATATTCCAGGACGGCCACCTGTCCGGACTGCTCGGCTTCACCGCGGTGGGTTATATGACGCCGACGATGCCGATCCTGATGTTCTGCCTCGCGTTCGGGATGTCGATGGACTACGAGGTGTTCCTGCTCTCCCGGGTGCGCGAAGAATGGCTCGCCTCCGGCCGGGTGGTGGACGGCGTCGTGGTGCGCACCGCGAAGGACAACGAGCACGCGCTAGCGGTCGGCGTCGCCAGAACCGGCCGAATCTTCACCGCCGCAGCTGTTCTCATGGCTATCGTGATCGGCGCGATGGTGACCTCCAAGGTGTCGTTCATTCAGCTGATGGGCCTCGGCCTCACGCTGACCGTGCTCGCCGACGCCACCCTCGTCCGCACCATGCTCGCGCCCGCCCTGATGAAGCTGATGGGCACCGCGAACTGGTGGGCGCCCGCGCCGCTGGCCCGCCTGCATGCCCGGATCGGGTTGCGCGAGCACGGCGATGCCGTTCCCGCCGAGCGCGTGCCGGCCGGTCGCGAATGATCCGTACCAGTCGATCCCGCTCGGCGCGCGGCAGTGGCGCCCAGCTGCGCACCGAAATCCTTGATGTGGCAAGGGAATTGCTGGCCCGTACCGGCCATGCCGACGCCGTGTCGATCCGGGAGATCGGCAAACGGGTCGGCGTGAGCGCGCCCTCGATCTATCGGCACTTCGCCGACAAGGACGAGCTCATCGAGGCGGTGGTCGTGCAGGTCTTCGAGGATCTGGACGCCGCGATAGCAGCCGAGACCGACCTGACGGTGTCCCCGATCACCCGGCTGTATCAGCAGGGGCTGGCCTATGTCCGGTTCGCCAGGGCGCATCCCGAGCAATATCGGCTGGCGACCACGCCGGCCGCGGCCGGTGGCGCGGTGGATCAGGTGCTCGGTAGCGGTGCGTTCCAACGCTTTTCGCAATCGGTGCAGGAATGTATGGACGCGGGCGTGTTCACCCCGGGTGACCCGATGCCGATCGTGCTCGACCTGTGGGCGGCCGCGCACGGCATCGCGTCGCTGCTGATCGCCAAACCGTTCATCCCGTGGGGCGATACCGAGGTGGCGGCGGGCCGGGTGCTACGCGCGGCGTGTGTCGGCCACGTGGTGGTCGACATGATCGGTACCGATGCGGCGCCGGACGAGGCCGCGGACTGGCTCGGCGAGCTGCGCCGCAAGCTCTGAACTTTTCGCGGTCGCGCATTGGAATCTCCTTGCGTTTTTACCTCGTTCTCCTGGGCTTTCTCCTCGATGCTTTGCCTCGACAGCACCGTCTAACGAGGGATCGCAGTACATGAGGATGAGGAAGCTTGCCGTGGTCGCGGCACTGGTGACCATGGCGACCGGAGTCGCCGCCGGCACTTCTGTCGCCGCACCACAGACCACCGAGGGCCCGGTGAACTTCACCGCGCGCGCCACCGACAAGTCATCGATCATCACGACCGATTCCGGGTCGCTGGTCGTCGAGGACGACGCCTTGAAGATCAAGGCCGCCGACGGCACCGTGCTCGCCGGGACGCCGTTGCGGCTGCGCATCGACGACTTCGAATTCCCGATCGCCGCCCAGATTTCCCAGCGCACCGCCACGCTCACCCCGCAGATCGACGAGCAGCACGCCACCTACAAGCCGGTCGCGCTGCCTTTCGAGGACAAGGCGCCGTGGAAGTCCGAGTACGACCGTGAACAGGCCGCGTGGAGTCGGCTGACCAGCACGATCAGTGCGGGCGCGACCATCGGCACGCTCGTCGGTGGGCTCGGCGGCGCGGCCGTCGGTTGCGTGCTCGGCGGCATTCTCGGCGCCACCGCCGCTTCGGCCACCATCATCGGCTTGTTCGGACCGTTCCTGCCGGCCGCGGCCATCGGTTGCCTCGGCGGCATCATCGCCGTGGGTGCCCTCGGCACTGTCGCAGGCCAGATCTTCATCACCGCTCCGGTCGCGATCGGTGCGGCGATCCAGTACTTCACCACGATCAACCAGCCGTTCAACCCGCCGAAGTAGCTCGCGGTCGCCACTGCCGCGACTAGGGCCTGTCGCGAAGTCCCCAGGGGCGCCGGATGGGACTTTGCGACAGACCCTAGGGTCCCGCCCAGCATCCGCTCGCTGGGCGGGACCTTTCGTTTTCGACTGCTTTCCTCGCTCGACCGGCACCTGAAGCCGTCGGCACGGCTGCCGAGGCTCGGCGGCGACCTGCGGAAACGGTGTGTGCGACAACACAGCGGCGGATTGAGGCTTGGTGAGTCGTGGGCAGCGGTGTTAATTTCATCTACATGTCTGCCAACCGATCGAGCGCCCTGCGCGTCACCTATGTGACCGCCGCGCTGGGTCTGCGGCTGCCATTGACCCGCGAACTGTGTTGTCGCCCTTGCTGCAGCTGAGCTGCTTTTCCGGCTCGTTTGCTGCCTAGTCGCCCATGTAGGCACGTCCCGCCAGTCGCGGGACCTCGGCAAGGAATCTGCACTATGTCCCTCCCTACCCTCGAACGATCCGTCGCCAGGGTTGGCGGCGGCCGCGTTCGCGTCCAGCGTCCCGTGGTCGCCCCGGAACTACGCATCGCCGACAACCCGGCGGCCGCGGTGCTCCGCTCCGCCACCGGCGGCCCCGTCTCGCGCGACAATGCCGCGCGCGCAACGGGTTTGAGCATCGCGACGGTCAACCGCCAGGTATCCGCGCTGCTCGCCGCCGGCCTGCTGCGCGAACGGCCCGACCTGACGGCCTCCGGTGCGGTCGGACGACCTCGGGTGCCCTTCGAGATCGACCACGAGGCGTACCTGACCCTCGGTATCCACATCGGCGCGGCGGTCACCAAGATCGTGGCGGCCGACCTGCGCGGCCGCATCCTCGGCGGCCTGGCCATCGCCACCCCGCAAACCGGCCAGGAATTCGCCACCACCACCGTCGCACGCAGCGCCAAGGCGTTCCTGCAGCGCTGGCATCGGCGCAAGCCACTGTGGGCGGGCGTCGCCATCGGCGGGCGGGTCGATCCGCTCACCGGCGTGGTCGACCATCCCAAGCTGGACTGGCAGGGCGCGCAGATCGGCGCCGTGCTCGGCGAGGTGCTGGAGCTGCCTGTCTCGGTGGCCCCGCATGTCGAGGCGATGGCGGCCTCGGAGTTGTTGCTGCCGACCATCGAAGCGCGCGACACCGCCAACGGCCGGGTCGCCGGTCCGGAACGCGGTAGCAGCCTGTACTTCTACGTCCGCGAAACTGCCGGTGTCGCAGTGACTTTGGATGGTCGCGTGCATACGCCGAGCAACGGGCCCGGCTCGATCGCGCACTTGCCGACGGGCTCGGATGTCGAATGCACCTGCGGCAGACGGGGTTGCCTCGAGGTGACCGTCGGCGACCGTTCGCTGCACTCGCGGGCCGTCGGCCGGGGCATCATCCCGGCGTACAACGGCAGCGCGGGCTCGACCATTGTCGACCTGTACCGGGCGGCCGAATCCGGTTCGGAACCGGCCAGGGAACTGCTCGCCGAACGCGCCACCATCCTCGGCCACACCGTGGCCATGGTCCGGGACATGCTCAACCCCGACCGGGTGATCCTCGGTGGTCAAGCCTTCACCGGCTACCGCCCCGCCGTCGCGCACGTGGCCCGCGCCTTCAACCAGGGCTCCACCCTCCCGCCCACCGACATCCGGATCAGCGGATTCGGCGGCAAGGTCCAGGAATTCGCCGCAGTGGTGACCTCACTGAGCGTGCTCTACGCGGACCCGCTCGCCGCCATCCGCCGGACGACCCTCGGCGACTGAGCAATAGACCCCGGAGTCGGCCTGAGCGGACACTTTTCGTGTCCGTCAGGCCGGATTCGGTTCTCGGGCCCCGATAGTGGGCGGGTAGGCCGCCGCACTACCGGTGCGGGTCGCCTGCGGTGGCGAACAGTCCTTCCAATGCCGTGATGAAGAACGGGAAGTGGCCGGCGAAGCGCTGGAGGTTGCGGTCGCGGTCGAAGCTGCCGAACCAGTAGAGGCCGGGCTGGGAGTCGGCCGAGGGGTTCAGGTCGCGGAAGGCGCGGATCCAGTTGTCGGCGCGGCCGCCGATCACCATGAAGGGCAGGGCACGGGAGAACACCGTCTCCTGGTCGAGCGGCGGAACCTGTTCGCGCCGGGTCGATTCCAGGCCGCGCTGGAGTGCGCGGATCTGTCTGGTCAAGGTGAGTCCGTGCGCGGTGCGCACCGGCAGGTACTTCGGCAGCAGCAGGGTGGCGACACCGGCGAGCGCGATCGCGACGCCGACCAGCGCGTGACCCGAGGTCAACGCAAGCGCGATCGTCGCGCCGACACCGCCGACGAGCAACGCACCGCCCAGCCAGGTCGCCGGACCGAAGCCGCGGCGATTACTGAACGTGCCGCGGGTGACCGCGTCGGCGACCAGCGCAGCGCGCACTGGTCCGGACTGCACCCGGCCGGGTGCGCGCAGTTCGGTGATGGTGACGGCGTCGGTGCCATCGGGCAGCAGCGCCGCGTAGACAGCCTTCTCGTACGCACGCAATTGGTCGTCGGGCGCGTTGACCCGGGTGATCCGCCAATCCGTCTCACCGAGCGGCGTGATCCAGATGTACCGGCGCACAGCGAGATCTACCACGGTGGCGGCGATATCGACCGGGTCGACATGCTCGTCGAGCAGTAGCCCCGCCTCGCCGGGCAGTACCCCGTCCGGCGAGGTGAACTGCACCCGTTCGCCGTCGCGCACCAGCGGGTCCAGCGTCTCCGATCCCGTTCCGGCAGCGGCATTCTCGCGCCGCGCACGGAGGACGAAGGCGGCCATCCCGGCCAGTGCCAGCAACAGCACGCCGAACGCGATGAGCACCGGTGTGGTGATCGCGAACGGGCCGGAGTCGCTGGTGTCGCGTACATCGGCGTTGCTCGGCACACTGCCGGGCGGCAGTTGCAGGGTGAGGTCGATCGCCTCGCCCTTCTTCAGATCGGTCTGCTCCAGATGGAGTACGCCGTCGACCTCGGTCATCACATCGGCGCACGGCCTGGTGTTGCCGGGCTGGCCGAGTTTGCAGTCCACGATGCCCATTTCGAAACTCGGGCTGATCAAGGTGGCGCTGATCGAGGCGATATCGGTGCCCATCACGCCGAGCCAGTTGAACACCTGGCTGCCGGGCGCATCGTTGACGAGGTTGTGCACCGAGTAGGTGAAGGTCGTCTCACCCGGTTTCGCCTCGATGGTGAATTGATCGTTCGCCACCGTCGCGGTGCCCGCGCCCTTGGTGTCCACATCGGTGACCTTGAAATGGCGCTCGACGTCGTCGCTCACCTTCAGCCGCAACGGCAGCGACATCCGGAACGTGCTGTCCTGCGGCACCGTCACCTGCTCGACCACCTCGAGCACACCCTCGCGGCTGAGCTTCAGATCGGCAATGATGGATACACCGGTCGGTGCGGGCTGGGTGTGGGCAATCGGGGCGGTCGCGAGCAATCCCGCGGTGGCGAGCAGCAGCGCGCCCAGGGCGCCCCACCGAAAAGTCAGCATGGCTGCCTACTTTAGACAGCTTGCTATTCTGCGTCATCGGCTGTCGGTGATCATTGAGACGAGGGGGTACGGGGGCGTGACACAACCACCGTACGGACACGGACCGGTTCCGCCTGGTGGGCGAGCTGTTCCGCCTTCGCCCGGATACGGTCAGCCGGTCGGCTCGGGGTATGGACTCCCGGGTCAAGGCCAGCAGGGTCACGGTCAGCAGCCGGGGCAAGGCCAACCGCCGGCACACGGCGAGCAAAGTCACGGTCAGCAGCCGGGGCAAGGCCAACCGATGGCGCACGGCGAGCAGGGCCACGGTCAGCAGCCGGCGCAAGGCCAACCGCTGGCGCACGGCGCGCAGAGTCATAATCAGCAGCCTGGTTACGGTCAGCAACCCGGTTACGGCCATCAGCCAGGACAAGGCCAGCCGAGTTACGGCCAGCCGCCGAATCAGCAACCCGGTTACGGCCAACAACCGAGTCAGCAGCCGGGTTACGGCCAACAGCCGGGTTATGGCCAGCCTCCTGGCTATGGTCAGCAACCGGGTTACGGCCAACCCCCCGGCTACGGTCAACAACCAGGTTATGGCCAGCCTCCCGGCTACGGTCAACAACCGGCTTACGGCCAACCCCCCGCCTACGGCCAGCAGCCGAACTACGGCCAGCAGCCGGGATACGGTCCCCCACCTGGCTATTCGCCCGGCTACGGCCCCCCGCCCGGTCATCGCGCACCCCCGCCGATGCCCTACGGCCCACCCGGACGCCCCCCACACCAGCCACGCCGCAGGTCCGGTGGCGGCGGCTGGATCGTCCTCCTGGTCGTCGTCGTATTCCTGGTCGCCGGCGGCCTGGTCCGCAACGCGATAACAACCGGCAAGGGCGACGCCGACGCATCCGGCCCCGCGCCCAGCCTCACCTTCGCCCCCGACGGTAAGACGGGTCCCGCCGAGACCGGCGCCAACCCGCTACTCGCCGACCCGAACGCGACGCTGATCCCCGCGCGCTGCGCGTACTCGCCGTGGGGCACCCAGGTGGACGCCGCCCGCAAGTTCTTCGAGAGCGCCGCGGACTGCCTCGAGGCGGCCTGGAAACCGGTGATGCAGAAGGCGAATCTGCCGTTCCAGAAGCCCGCGCTCAACATCAGCGCGACCACCACCGGCATCACCACCCCGTGCACCGGCTCCACCAGCAACTTCGCCGCCTTCTACTGCCCGGCCAACAAAACCATCTACATGCCGATCAGTCAGTTGCAAACCGACTTCTTCAAAGACAACTGGGTCGTCTACCTGTCCGTCTTCGCCCACGAGTACGGCCACCACATCCAAGCCATGTCCGGCATCCTGCGTAAAGCCAACAGCGACCGTGCCGACGCGGGCCCGCGCAGCTCCCGCGGCCTCGAGCTGTCCCGCCGAGTCGAGTTGCAGGCCAACTGTTTCGACGGCATGTACCTCAACTCCGCCTCCGGCGGCGGCTCGCTGTCCGACTCCCAGCTCAACCTCGCGCGCAAAGACGCCTACGGCCGCGGCGACCAAGCAGGGGACATGCGCGACCACGGCACCTCCGAGAACGGCGGCCAGTGGTTCGAGGTTGGGTTGGACAAAAACCGTGCCGCCCAATGCAACACCTTCACGGCCTCATCCGGCGCCGTGAGTTAGGGCCTGTCGCACAGCCCGCCCGGAGGCGCCGGATAGGACTTCGCGAACGGTCCCAGGTGCCTGCGCGTCCGCTGCACACATCGGCGCACAAGTCGTCGAATGTGTGCCGCACCAGTCAATTCCGCGAGGTTCAACGGGGCGGGCGGCTTCACGCCCCGTCGGCAAAAGGGGAGCTCGCTCGGCGCGCGTAGGTGTTCTCCGGCGACACGGTGATCACATCGCACACCTGCACCAGCTCGTCCGGCACATCCCCGCCGAAATGCGCTGTGCTGGGCACGATCACGGCGTCCGTCTCCAGCCGCCGGGCCACCGTGGTCAGCCGGCCGATGACGTCCTCGGTCTCCGCCCCGAACACCACCGTCTTGGCTAGGTCGTACCCGAACCGCTGGGCCAAACTCCGGATCAGCACCTCATCCCACTGCTGCCGAGCCCCGGAAACATCTCGACGCAAATACCCGACCGCCGCTGGACGTCGCCTCATCAGACCACTCCCTTCCGAGACAACGATCCCGGTACCGAGCCGTCCGCAACAATGCCCACCCGCTGCCAGTCCCCCGCCACTTCGGCGGCGTCCGTCAGCTCTGTTTCGCCGCCGCCTTCGCCTGCTTCTTGAATTCCCGTACCTGCGCGAGCGATTCGGCGTCGGTCACGTCGGCGACCGAGCGGCGCGAGCCTTCGTCGCCGTAGGCGCCCGCGACCTCGCGCCAGCCCGCCGGCTGCACGCCGCGCTGCTTACCGAGCAGCGACAGGAAGATCTTGGCCTTCTGTTCGCCGAAACCGGGCAGGGCTTTCAATCGGCGCAGGACTTCTTTTCCATCGGGTTTGTCCCGCTTCCACAGGTTTTCGGTTTTCCCGTCGTAATTCTCGATGATGTAGCGGGCGAGTTCCTGCGCGCGCCGGGCCATCGAGCGGCCGTAACGGTGGATGGCCGGTGGGGTGGCGCAGAGGTCTTCGAATTCTTGCGGGTCCGCCTCGGCGATGCGGTGGATATCGAAGCCGCCCATGCGGTCGGCGATCTTTTTCGGGCCGCGAAAAGCGTGCTCCATCGGATACTGCTGGTCGAGCAGCATGCCGAGCAGGGTGGCGAAGT
Organism: Nocardia suismassiliense; assembly: GCF_900269665.1. GTDB lineage: Bacteria > Actinomycetota > Actinomycetes > Mycobacteriales > Mycobacteriaceae > Nocardia > Nocardia suismassiliense. The sequence continues at coordinate 702,974 of NZ_LT985361.1, read as the reverse complement.
GGTCCTCGGTCAATAGCTCGTCCGCCTCGACGTCTTGCGCCAGGCAAAGCTTGCGACTCATCGCCATTCCTTCCCACCGTGACAAACATGCTTGGACGGATTCGATCATCTCACTTGTCAACACACCATGATGGCGTCCTGGTCATCGCATGTTCGCCCCGCATCGTGCCCGCGCTGTGAGCAGTCCCAGCAGGCGCTGCGGCGGCTGGGCGTGGCGCGACGCCGCGTGGTTGGATGACGGCATGCAAGGGGGGTATGCGGTCGGTCCCGCGGTCGATCGCGTCTTCGCCATGGCGACCGCCGAGGAGTCGCTGTCCCTCGACGGACTGCTGCAAGCGGTGGCACGAGATCGGGGCCGCCCGTTGACGGTGACCGAGGATCCGCACATGCCGGCCGGGGTGTTCGGGCATTGGATTCGCTTCGCCGACCGAGACGAGGTGTCCTACGCGTCCTGGACGCAGACCAGGGACCGGACCATCGCGCACGAGCTCGGCCATATCGTGCTCGGCCATCAGGGCCGACCCGTGCTGGAGGTGGCGCAGGCGGTACTGCCGACCGACATGCACGACTTGGCGGCGCTGATCCTGCGCCGGGACTGCGCGGACGCGGCCGCCGCCGCGGAGGAGCTGGCCGCGGAGCAATTCGCCAGCCTGCTGCTGAATCGGCTACGCAGCATCGGCGGCCGGGAGCCGCGACTGCGGTCGCGCTGGGGTGAGGCGCTCGGATGATCGCGATGGTGCTGGCGCCGCTGATGTGGGTAGCGGTGCTGACCCGGGCGTGGCGCTGGTGGTGGTCGCGCGGCTGGGTGCTGGGGTGTATCACCGTCGCGCTGGGTGTGGTCGCGGTGCATCTTAGTTTGAATATCCCTGCGGCAGAACGTCTTCTGCAGGCCGTCGCGCCGATGCCGAACTTCTCGACCGGGCTGCGCATGGTGCTGTTCAACCTGATCGCGGCCTCGACCGGCGCACTCACCCTGGCCGTGACGATCGCCCCGGCGCGACTGGCCCGCGGCGTGCGCATTCTCGCGGCGATCGCGGTGGCCGGGTCGGTGGTCGCGTTGGCGATCTTCGTCGGCACACCGCCGGTGCCGCAGGCGGTCGGTGGATTCGAGTTCGATCAGGCCTACAGTCACCTGCCCGGCTATGCCGAGGCGGGGATCGCGGGCGCGTTGTTCCCAGCCCTGCTGTGCCCGGCGTTGATGGTGATGGCCGCGCGCCCCGCGGATCTGCGGACGGTGACGGGCTGGAGTCTCGCGCTGCTGTCGGCGGGTCTGGCGGCGGCGACCGTCTGGGCGTGGATCCGGCTGGTGTACTTCGTGGCCGTTCGATACGGCGGGGCCGCGCCGATGCCCGCGGTGTTCGAGGTGACCCGTGCGGTCTCCGCAGCCGGGGTGCTGGTCATCTTCGTCGGAATGATGCTGTCGCCCATGGTGTCCTGGGTCCGGGCCCGGCGCGTCCTGCGCGCGATCGGGCCGATATACGACGAGTTGGTCGGCCGCTGGCCGGGTGTGCGGCGCCCGTCTCGCCGGGGCAGCAGCGCCGACGAGAAGGCCAGCGACCGGGTGACCGAGGTGCTCGACGCGCTGAGCCTGGAGATCGAGCAGGCCGTCGGATCGGACGACACGGTCACCGAACAGCGGGAAGTGGCTGCGGCGGTGGCGGATTGGTTGATCAGTGGCCAGCGCTCGGCGGCACTGAATGGGGAGAGCGTGCGATCGGCGGCGCTGGCGGCGGGCCTGGACCGTCGCTGGGCCGTCACGTTGGCGCAGGCATATCGGAGAAGGCAACGAGAGGTTGTGGCGTGACGGAGACAGCTGTGGTGCAGGCGCGGGCCGCGCGGGTGATCACCGAGCTCGGGGCACCGTGGATGATCAATATCGTCACGTCGGTGCTCGCCGGATTCCTGGTGGACGCGCCCGGGTGGGGACTGTTCGTCGCGACGATCTCCGGAGTGATTCCGATGATGGTCATCCTGCTGGGGGTGCGGCGCGGAATCGCCAGCGATCATCACGTGACCGAGATCGGTGACCGGCACTGGGTGATTCCGGCGATTCTGGCGATCGTGTGCGTCGGACTGATCGTCGAGATCGTGCAGGGCGCGCCGCGCGAGCTGATCGCCTGGACGGTCGCCGCGCTGGTCGTGCTGATCGGGATCGGCATCGTGACCATGCTCGGCGGATGGAAGGTCAGCGTGCACACGGCCGTCGGCGCGGGCACCACGGTGCTGCTCGCGATCATCGGTTCCCCGTGGTTTCTGCTCGCACTGCCGCTGACCGGGGTGATCGGCTGGTCGCGGGTTTGGCTCGGCGATCACACCCGCGGTCAGGTGGTCGTCGGCGCGCTGCTCGGCGCGGCACTGGCCGCCGCCGCTTACTCGCTCGCCTCCTGACCTGCCGCACCCGGTGACCCGCCTCACAGACCTGACGTGCGTGGCTATGACGCCGCGCGTAGGCTCCTGCGCATGCCTCAGCAGACGGCAGTACCTACATCGGCACCCCACGAGGTGGCCACGGCTAGGGATGGACACGGGCCCATGGACACCTACACTTTGCGCCCCGATCGGTTCGATCGAGCAGGTCAGGATCAACTCGTCGACGTGCGCGACTTACAGGCCGCGCTGCCCGGTATCCGCAGGTTGCGGGACTGGGCGCACGACGCGCTCGCGCTGCGCCCCGGCGAACGCGCGGTCGACATCGGCTCCGGCACCGGCACGGAGGTCATGGCCTTCGCCGACGTGGTCGGACCCGACGGAGTGGCGGTCGGGGTCGAACCCGACCCGAACCTGCTCGCCTCCGCGGAACGCCGGGCCGCACAGTCCGGTTCGACGGCCAAGTTCCACTCCGGCGACGCCTACGGCCTGCCGTTCGGTGCGGGCAGTTTCGATGCCGCGCTGTGCGAGCGGGTCTTTCAGCATCTGACCGCGCCCGCCCGCGCCGCCAACGAGATCGCGCGCGTGCTGCGACCCGGCGGCCGGGTCGTGGTGGTGGACAGCGACTGGGGCACCGCGATCGTGCATCCTGGCGAGCGGCGGGTGGTCCGCGAGGTCGTCGACACGTTGATCTCCGCGACCACCAACCCGTTCTCCGGCCGCAAGCTGCCCGGCCAACTGACCAAGGCGGGCTTGGTGATCGACGACATCGGCTCGCACGCGCTGGTGCAGGACCGCACCGTCGGCGTCGGCTCGCTGGTCACCCGCATCTCCGCGATGGCGGTGGCGCGCGGGGTGATCACCGAGCAGGAGAGCGCGCAGCTGGTCGACGACCTCGAGGCGGGCGCGGCCAGCGGCGACATTCACCTCTCGGTGACGATGTTCGCCGTGCTGGCGCACAAGCCGGACTGATCCTTGCGCGGCACAGCGGGCGCGTACCTTCGGGTACGCGCCCGCTGTCGCGTTATCAGGAGCCGAGCAGCTTCTCGGTGGCCGCCAGCAGCACGCAAGTGGCCAGGCCGTCCATCGCCTTCTCCAGCTCGGGCAGCTTCGGGAAGCTCGGCGCGATCCGAATGTTCTTGTCCTCCGGATCATTCCGGTACGGGAAGGCCGAGCCGGCCGCGGTGAGCGCGATGCCCGCGTCCTTGGCCAGGGCGATCACCCGGCCTGCGGTGCCCTCCAGGACGTCCAGGCTGATGAAGTAGCCGCCCTTCGGCTCCGTCCAGGACGCGACCTTGGACGCACCCAGCCGGTCCTCCAGGATCCGCAGCACCAGCGCGAATTTCGGCTCCAGGATGGCGCGGTGCTTCTGCATGTGTGCGCGCACCCCGTCGGCGTCCTTGAAGAAGCGCAGATGGCGCAACTGGTTGATCTTGTCCGGGCCGATGCTCTTCTTGCCCGCGTGGCCCAGGTACCAGTTCAGGTTTTCGGTGGAACCGCCGAGGAAGCTGACACCCGAACCGGCGAAGGTGATCTTCGAGGTGGAGGCGAACACCAAGGGGCGGTTCGGGTTTCCGGCCGCGGCCGCCATGCCCAGCACGTCGTACACCGGAGCGGCGGTGTCGGTCAGCGGGTGCACGGCGTAGGCGTTGTCCCAGATGAGGCGGAAGTCCGGTGCGGCCGCCGGCATCGAAACCAGTTCGCGCACAACCTCTTCGGAGAAGGTGACACCGGACGGGTTGGAGTAGTTCGGCACCACCCACATGCCCTTGATCTGCGGGTCGTTCGCGACCAGCTCGGCGATCGCGTGGGTGTCCGGACCGTCGTGGTGCATCGGCACCGGGATCATCTCGAAGCCGAGCACCTCGGTGATCGAGAAGTGCCGGTCGTAGCCGGGGCTCGGACACAGGAACTTCAACTTCTCCTCGGCGGCCCATCGGCGCGGAGAGTCGTTGGTGCCGTACAGCATCGCGAATGCGAGCACGTCGTGCATCAGCTCGAGGCTGGCGTTGTTACCCGCGATCAGGTTGTCCACCGGGATGCCGAGCAGCTCGCCGAAGATCGCGCGCAGCTCCGGAAGTCCGTGCTGGCCACCGTAATTGCGGCAGTCGGTGCCGGTGCCGTCGCGGTAGTCGCCGTCACCGGGCAGCGACAGCAGGCCCAGGGACAGGTCGAGTTGTTCCGGCGAGGGTTTCCCCCGCGTCAGGTCCAGCGTGAGCTTCTCGGTCTTGAGCGTCGCATAGTTCGCGTGCTGAGTCTCGTGTTCGGACACGAGTTCCTCGTGGCTCATCAAACCGATCTGCGTTTGCCGGGGCATCCTGGGCAGCCTTTCGAAGCAGCGGGGACGTGGGTTGTGGCCAGACCGATGTGCGGCGGCCGGACGTTCAGCCCACCGAGCGCATCGGGCGTCGACGGACCATAGTTCACGTTACCCGTGTGTTGCTCGGATTTGGAGGCGTTATTCGACAGCCGGACTGCGGTCCGTGCGGGCCCCTCGAAATTAAGGGGACCCCGCGCACCCGGCAGAGCCCATTGACCCTTGCTGCCTTCCGGCCCTGGGGGAGTTCACAGGATGCGCGCCGCGCGGGATCCGTCGGCCAGTGTAGCCGCTCCCCCGCCGATCCCCCTCCTCCGGGTACCCCAACCCGGCCCAAAACTGGGCCCAACAGGGACTTTCCTGCCCCGAACGGACCCGTTTGGCGTCCACCCTCCCCCACCCGGTATGCTGCTCCACGGAGGATTCGCCTAGTGGCCTATGGCGCTCGCCTGGAACGCGGGTTGGGTTAACGCCCTCAGGGGTTCAAATCCCCTATCCTCCGCCACGAAAAGGCCCTGATCTCTTGATCAGGGCCTTTTCTGTGTCATGCGTTCGATGCCGGCAGCGGTGCGCCTCGGCATCGAGTCTGCCAACTAGTTCAGCAATTCCCGGACGCTGAGTCGTTCGCCGGGGGTCAATGAACGAAGCCCCGGTGCTAGTGCGAGGTTGTGGGCGCGCAGGAATTGGCGGAGGCTGCGGCCTGCGGCGCGATGCCGGGTGACCGACCAGGTCACGGTGTAGTCGGAGTTGCTGCCGCATCCTGCGGGTGAGTCGGAGCCCGGGTAGCGGATCGTCTGGCGATAGGTGGTTCCGCCTGCCGTATCGATGGCCTTGTCCCAGCCGGCCTTCGTCTTACCGATGCTGCCGATCGCGACGAACCCGTCGCAGTCGGGGAACAGGAACGACCCGAGGATGACCAGCGGGATGTACTGCAACCACGATCCGTCTTTCCATTCGATGCCTGCACCGTTCAGGGCAACGCCGCCGGAATCGGGGTAGCTGACTTCGCTGCTCGGCCGTCCGGCCTGCTGGACGAAGTCCAGCGCCTTCTCGCCGAGGATCTCGTTGGCTCTGGCCAGCCCGCCCGCCAGCTTTCCGGTGTTCCCGTTGTAGATCGTGTAGTTGAACACGAGCGGTGTCGCGCCGTCGGCGACGACCACGGAGGGGAAGGTCAGGTTGACTCCGTGGTCGCCGTCGTCGACGTCGCCCGCGTAGTGCGACTGCGTAGGGAAGGACCGTTTTCCAGCCCTGAGTCCGAAGGCCACCGTGTTGGTGTCGTCGTTGCGGGAGCGGGTGGTGTCGATATGGAATTGCTCCAAGGTGACGCTGTAAACGGCCACGATTACCTCACTCCAAGTCGCACAACGGAGCCGATCTGTTGTCCGGCCGCACCGCAGGGGCAGCGAATTACCCTTGCCGCCTGCATTTCCGATGCGAACCGCGATCTCATCCCCTGTTGCCGATCAGCGTGGCAGATCGACGCCAGGCCTGGCACCTGCTCGTTCCGCTGAACGAACCGCAGTTGCCGGTGAGACGACTCGGCGGTTCTGCTCGCAATGACGCTCCACCGTGTGGAGGTCTGCGCAAACTCGGATCAGGACTCGACGTCGCGACCCCCGCCTGGGCAGCGGGGGTTCGGTATCACCGCGGCAGAATGGGGATCGGGCTCGGCTCGGCCACAGTGACCAGAACAACGACATCGGCGTAGGGTGCGTCGCCGTGGCCCAGGCGATGAGCGAACCGCGCCACCGGGATTCGCCACCTGTACTTGGCGGCGATCTCCGACTCCACATAAGGCAGCAGCGTGCCCGCAGTCACCAGCTGGGCTTGGCCTTGCCGCTGGTGAGAGCCGAGCGCGGGGGTGCCCCGCCGGTCGCCCGGCTGAACGAGCACCCGCCCGTCGCGCGCGAGCTGCTCGGCCTCCTCCGACTGGGACGACACGCGGAAGGCGAGCTGAGTCTCGCCGATCGGGATCACCAGTCGCGGCACCGTCATCAACTGGCGCGGACCGGTAACCCTGGTCACCAGCACCGTTTTGGCGTCCCGCCAGACCTTCGCGTTGTCCGAGCGTCCACCACTCCACCTCTGCGGGCGGACATCTGGGCGCGCAACCTGCCTGCTGTCGACCGTTAGGTCGACGAGGGTATCTGTCATCGCGTTCGATCCTTTCCCCTGAGGAATCCACTGCTCGATCGGGTTCGGGCGCCGGCGAATCGGACGGCCCGCATTCAACGGCCGTACCCCGGCAGCCGTTGCCCAACCTTCTTCGATCACTTCCGATTGTCCGGGTGGTGGCTCGGCGCGCAACAATGGACAGGAGCAGCCGACGATGCCCGATACGACGAGATACACTGCGGCGCAACGTATCCGCTTGCATCGATCATCTAATCAGCAGTGTGAACGTGATCTACGGAACTCGGCGATTGTTGGTCGCCGGGCAGCGACGGGTGGGTCACTTCCACGGGACGCGGACGAGGATGTCCCGCAGGATCGTCTGGTTGTCCAACCCGGAACGCAGAGCACGCGTGACTCGACTTCCGAAGATCTGAGTCGCAGAACCGGGTTCAGAAGGTGTAAGCGTCGACCTCACTCAGGTAGCGAGTACGGGTGTGCTCGTCGATGAATGAGGCTTCGAAGGAGTTGCGGGCCAGGGTGCGGAGGTGGTCGGGGGTGAGGTTGAGGGCTTCTCGGATGCCGTCGAAGTTCTCTTGGACGTAGCCACCGAAATAGGCTGGGTCGTCGGAGTTCACGGTGGCGACCAGGCCGAGTTCGAGCATTTGGCGCAGGGGGTGGTCGGTCAGTTTGTCGATTACGCGCAGGCGCACGTTGGAGAACGGGCAGACGGTCAGGGGGATTCGCTCTCGTACGAGGCGTTGCACCAGCGCTGGATCGTCGAGCACGCGGATGCCGTGGTCGATGCGTTCGACGTGCAGCACGTCGAGGGCCTCGGCCACATACGCGGCGGGTCCTTCTTCACCGGCGTGCGCCACGGCGCGCAGCCCGAGCTCGCGAGCGCGCTGGTAGACGGCGGCGAACTTGGCGGGCGGATGACCGACCTCTGCCGAATCGAGGCCGACCGCGACGATCCGGTCCAGGTACGGCTCGGCGGCGGTGAGGGTTTCGAGGGCGGATTCGACCGAGAGGTCGCGCAGGAAGCACAGGATGAGCTTGGTGGTGATGCCGTAGCGCCGCTCGCTGTCGTGCAGCGCCTTCCACAGGCCGTCGATGACGGTGGCGAAGGGCACGCCGCGGGCGGTGTGGGCTTGGGGGTCGAAGAAGATCTCCGCGTGCCGGACGCCGGCCGCGGCGGCGCGGGCCAGGTAGGCCTCGGCCAGGTCGGTGAAGTCCTGCTCGACCCGCAGCACGTCCGTCAGCCGGTAGTACAGGTCGAGGAACGACTGCAGGTCCTCGAATCGGTAGGCGTGGTGCAGCTCGTCCACCGAGGCGAACGGCAGTTGGGCGCCGTTGCGTTCGGCCAGCGCGAACGCGAGCTCGGGTTCCAGCGTGCCTTCGATATGCAGATGCAGTTCGGCTTTCGGTACGGGCATTCCGCGGATCCTAGCCGCGGGGCGCTCGAGGCCTGCGTCACTGCCAGAGGGTGCGGGCGAAGATGTCCCGCAGCGTGGTCTGGTTGCGGGTGCAGAGGTTGTCGGTGTCGGTGGGGGCAGGGGTGGCCGCGGTGGCGCGCAGCCGCAGCAGCACGGTGACGGCCCGGTTGCCGCTGTAGCCGACGAAGGCGGCGCAGTCTTCCACGCCCGCTTCGGCGGGATTCTTGCCGAAGCTCAGGTGGGCTGGGTGACCGAGTTGTTCGGACATCCACTTCGAGGTGGCGTCCTGCCCCTGCTCGACGCCGCCCAGTTGGTCCCGGAGCTGGAACGACACGGCCAGCGGATCGAAGCCGTCGACCAGCCAGCTGCAGGTGTCGATGGTCGCGGCGGCCGACATGTCCGGGTGCATTCCTCCGTTGCGGGTGGGGCGCGGGTCGGGTTTGCCGGACAGGGCGGCGGCTTCGGCGGGGGTAGTGATCGAACAGGGGTCGAGACCTTCGAAGGCGGCGGGCGGCTGGTATCCGCCTGCGGCGTCGTGGTGATGATCATGATGGTCGCCGGTATGGGCCGCCGAGCCGTCGTCGCCCGCGCATCCGGTGGCAGCCAGCGCGGCGACGGTGATCAGCATGCACCCGGTGGTGATAACTCGGTTCATGGCTAAATCCGATCCAGGAGTTGATATTTCGGTGAGGTCAGCTGATGGTGTAGATCCAGATTCCGGGAGTCGTCAGTTGGCCGTTGTCCGACCAGTCGTAGGTGCGGGCCAAGCCGGTGCCCTGGTAGCCGCGCAAGTAGGTCAGCAGGTCGGCCCGGGTGCGGTGACCTGCGGCGATGCCGTTCAACGCGATGGTGGTCAGATCGTAGGCTTCGACCGCGTTCCAGCCCGCCCCTTGGCCGTTCAAGGCGCGGAAGTCGAAGTAGAACTTTCCGGCGACCGGGCCGCACGAGCAGGTCAGCATCGCGCCTTGTGCCGAATCTCGCGCCTGGGCAACGAAATCCACGCTGAGCGCGCCTTCGGTAGCGACGAAAGCTGCGGTGACGCCGCCTTGTTTCAATTGTTGAGCGAAGGCGGCCGCTTCGGCGCTGTACCCGGAGTAGAGCACCGCGTCCGGTGCGGCGGCGGCGACTTTGCCCACCACCGCGGCGAAGTCCCGCTCACCCTGCTTGACCTCGACCCGGCAACCGGGGTCGGCCGCGGCACCGAGGATGGCGATGACGTCGTGCGCCATGCCCTTGCCGAACCCGCTGTCATCGCGGACAACGCAGATCTTGCGGAAGCGGGCGGTGTCGAGCAGGTACTTCGCCACGGCACGGCGATAGACGTCGTCGGTGGCAACGCCGCGGAAGAAGCTGCGCCAGGCGGTGCTGGTCGGATCAACGGGCGTGGTTCCCGGAAAGAGGAACGGCAATCCAGCATCGCTGAAAAAGCCTCCGGTGGCACGGATTTCGGACGACAGCGGACCGACCAAGGCGACGATCGACGGATCGCCCACGATCTGCCGCGCGACATCGGCCGCGGTCTGCGGGAACCCTCCGGTGTCGAACTCACGCACGCTGACCCGGCAGTCGGGGTTCGCCCTGGTGAACTGGTCGACAGCCAGCTTCACCCCACCGATCAGACCGCGTGCGGTTCCGGCGTTGTTACCGGTGAGCGGCGCGGTGGACGCGATGGTCACCGGTTCGCAAGTGGCCTTGCCGTCGCCGGCCGGGCTGGCCGCGGTACTCGCCCGAACCACCTCCTTGCCTTCGGCATCGATCTGCGTCAGCGCCCGGAAAGGTGCGGGTCCGGTGGTCGTCCCTGGCGCGACGGCACCGGACCAGTCGATCGGCTGCTGCGCAATAGGTCCGGTGCGGACGGCGGTCTTCGTCGTGGCACGATCGGCCTTCACCCACAGGAACCCGGCCACCAGCGCGATCACCACCCCGAGCACCAACCCACCGATACGAAGTGACCGCTTCGTGGCAGCCCGCGCGTCCTGCTCCTGCGAAACCACCTGTGGCAGAGCCGATATCTGCGACGCCGTCAAAGCTTGCTGCGCCGCGACCGCGAATTCCGTACAGGACGCGAATCTTTCGTCGGGCTGCTTCGCGAGCGCCTTCGCCAGCACGGCGTCCACCTCGGACGGCAACGTCTCCCGCAGGCTGCGCACCGACGGCGGCGCGTGCTGCAGATGACCGGCGATGATCGCGGCGGGGCTGCCCGCCGCGAACGGCGACGAGCCCGTCAACAGCCAGAACAGGCTGCACGCCAACGAATATTGATCGGAGCGGTGATCGACCGGGGTGAACGACAGTTGCTCCGGCGACGCGTACGCCAGCGTCGCGGCGAGCGCTCCGGATTCGGTCAGCTGCCGGGACTCGTCACGCAGCCGGGCAATACCGAAGTCGGTCAGCAGTACCCGCGCACCCTGTCCGGCGGTGGTACGTGCCAGCAGGATGTTGGCAGGTTTCACGTCGCGGTGCAGCACTCCGATGGCGTGGGCGTAGTCGAGCGCCTTCGCCGTCTCGACGATGATCTCCGCCGCTCGCTCCGGCGGCACCGTGCGCGGGTCGATGCCTGCGGCGTCGACGCCGTCGACGTATTGCATGGAGATCCACAGCAGGCCCTCGTCGAAGCCGCGGTCGTAGACCTGCACGATGTTCGGGTGGTCCAACCGCGCCACCAGCGCAGCCTCGCGCTCGAATCGGGCCCGAATCTCGTTGTCGGCATACAACTCCGGGTCGAGCAGTTTCAACGCGGTCAGTCGCGGCAATCGCGGGTGCTGCGCCAGGTATACCGCGCCCATACCGCCGCGACCCAGCCGACGCTTGATCACATACCCGGCGAAGACCTCACCAGCGCGCAGCATCCAGCCCCCTCAGGCCTCGAGTCCGCCGTACCGCCCGACCGAGTTCGATGCCGACCGCGGGTCGCACCGACGGGCGGGCAGCCGACCGCCGTATCGGTACGAATGCGTCGTCGCCCGTCGCACCAATACTAGCTGCGAGATCATCTGCCGGACTGGGGAATCGACTGTGGCTCTGGTGTAAGGTATGCACCCGACAAAGTTCCGAAACAGCCTGAAGTGCAAGCGAACTCGCCGACAGCGGCGTTCGGCCACATGTTCGGGTCGGGGTCTTCCACCATCGACAAGGCCTCGATCATCGCAGGTGATCCGGGACTTCCGGGCAGCCCTGACCGCAGGGCTGGCGGATCCACGGGAGGGGATCGCATGCTGGTCGAGTTGGCCGTGGGGGACGCGTACGGCGCCGGGTTCGAGTACGCGGATCCGGGGCTCGTCACCGAATACAACCCGTTGGCCGGGTACATCCAGCATCCGACGCATCTCGGCGTCCGCCCCGGCGCTTACACCGATGACCCCCAAAAGACCTTGGCGGTAGCGGAACTGCTGGTGTCGGACGAGCCGTGGGAACCGGCCCGGCTGGCCGAACATTTCGTGCAGGCGTATCACCGCGATCCGCGCGACGGGTACGCCACCCGGTTCCAGCAGTTCCTCGACACCGTGCACACCGGCGCCGACCTGCTGCGCCGCATCGACCCGGCCAGCGACAAGAACGGTTCCGCGATGCGGGCCGGGCCGATCGGACTGCTGCCGACCGTGCGCGAGGTGATGCAGTACGCGGACGTGCAGGCGCGCGTCACCCACGACACTCCCGCCGGAATAGCGGCGGCCCAGGCGGCCGCGCTCGCCGTGCACTACTGCCACCGGCAACTCGGGCCGGTGGCCGATCTCCCCCGCTGGATCGGCGAACGGCTCGATCCGAGCTGGACGCAACCGTGGCACGGCAAAGTCGGATCCAAGGGCTGGATGAGTGTGCGCGCCGCGCTCACCGCACTCACCTCGAGTCGCAGCCTCAGCCAAATCCTGCGCACCGCAGTGGCTTTCACCGGCGACGTGGACACCGTCGCGACCATCGCCCTGGCCGCCGGATCCCGTTCGCCGCAGATCGAGCAGGATCTACCGGACGAACTGGTGATCGGCCTGGAGAACGGCCCCTTCGGCCGCGACTATCTGCGCACGCTGGACGCGCAGTTGCTCGCTACCTTCTCCTGAACCAACCTGCGCGAACGTGGGGTGCCGGCGGACGACACCCCACCCACAGCGACCTACTTCGTCAAATACACCGGCAGCCTGCGGTGCCCGTTGGAGACGAAGCTGCCGACCGGCTGCAACTCTGCCGGATCCACTGCCAACCTGAGGTCCGGGAAACGCTCGAACAAGGCGGGCAGCGCGATCGCCGCTTCGAGGCGGGCCAGCGGGGCGCCGATGCAGTGGTGCGCGCCGTGGCCGAAGGAGAGATGGTCCTTGTTGGTGCGGTGCACGTCGAACTGGTCGGCGGTCGGACCGTGCAGGTTCGGATCCCGCCCGGCACCGGCATAGGAGGCAAGAATGGCCTCCCCCTTGGGAATTCGAATATCGCCGATCTCGATGTCGTCGACGGCGTAGCGCAACGGCAGGTGCGCGACCGGCGCCTCGTAGCGCAGCGTCTCCTCCACCACGTCCGACCAGGGCACCCGGCCCTCGACCACATCGGCGCGCTGCTCCGGGTGGGTCAACAGCGCGAAGATCGCCTGGTCGAGCAGGTTGACGGTGGTCTCGTGGCCCGCGTTGATGACCAGCATCAAGGTGTCGACGAGTTCCTTCTCGGCCAGCTGTGCGCCGTCCTCGTCCCGGGTCGCGATCAGCACGCTCGCGACGTCGTCACCGGGCGTTGCGGTGCGGAAGGCGACGAGTTCGCTGATCAGCCGGTACATCTCGAGATAGTTGGCTTGCGCCTGCTCGGGCGTGAACGAGGTGTCGAAGAATCCGTCGACACATTTGTGGATGGCGGCGCCCAGATGTTCCGGCACACCCATCATCTCGGTGATCACCTGGATCGGTACCGGGTACGCGAAACCCGCACGCAGGTCCACGGTTTCGCCGGGCAGGGTAGCCGCCAGCGCGTTCAGCAGATTCTCGGTGATCGCCTCGATCCGCGGCCGCAGCGCCGTGGTGCGGCGGTGCGTGAACGCGGGCGAGACCAGCTTGCGGAGGCGTCGATGGTCGGCACCGTAGGCGGTGAACATGTTGTCCACCGCGACCCAGGGCAGCAACGGCCAGGCTTCGGTGATCTCACCGTTGATGAACGCAGACCAGTGCTGGCGTGGGTCTTTGGACACGCGCGGGTCGGCAAGGAGGCTCTTGAGCACGGTGGCATCGGTGGCCGACCATGCCGGCACGCCGCCCGGTAACTCCACCAAGGCGACGGGCCCGCGCGCCCGGATGCGCGCGGACTCACCTTGGATGTCGGCACCGGTCGTGTCCAGCACTATCGGTTCATGCTCCATCGGACGCTCCTTCTTACACCATGTTCAACGGAGGGGACTTGGGGAAGACAACCGGCAATGCCGCGACCGCGCGGTGGAACGGCCCTGGCCGCCAGACCAATTCGTCCACCTCGACGGCCAGCTCCATTTCGGGGAGTGCGTCGAGCAGCTGATCGATCGCGTCCTGCACGACCATGTAGGCGACGGACTTGGCCGGGCAGGCATGCGGCCCGGCGGCCCACGCCAGGTGCGATCGGTTTCCGGTGCGATCCCCGCCGCGGATCTCGGGATCGTTGTTGCAGCCCGCGAGGCTGATGAGCACCGGCTGGTGCGCGGGCAGCCAGTTGTTGTCGATCAGGATCGGCTGGCGCGGGTAAGACGTGCAGAAGTTCGCCATCGGCGGGTCGTTGAACAGGACCTCGTCGAGCGCGTCGCGGGTGGACATGCTGCCGCCGAGCACGTCGCCGCCGAAGCGGTCGTCGGTGACCATCAGCAGCAGGGTGTTGATGATCAGGTTCTGCTGCGGTTCGATGCCCGCGCCGTAGAAGCTGATCAGCTGGCACAGCATCTCGGTGTCGTCCAGGCCGGCCGGGTGGTGCGCTAGTCGGGAGGTGACGTCGTCGCCGGGGTCCGCGCGCCGCAGGCCGATCAGCTCCAGCAGGGCCTCGCTGAGCATCTGCATGCCCTGGGCGGCGTTGACCGTGTCGAACAGCGCGGCCATGCCGGTGGCGACCCGCTGACCCAGTTCGGCCGAGCAGCCGACCATTTGGTTCAGCACCTCGAACACCAGCGGGAACGCGTACTGGGTCACCAGGTCGGCGGAGCCTTCTTCGCAGAAACTGTTGATCAGCGGGACGGCGATCTTCTCGACGGTGGAATGCAGGGCGTGCAGGTCGATTCCGTCGATGGCGGCGGTGTAGGCCTGTCGATAACGCGCGTGTGCGGAACCGCTGTTGCGCAACGCGTTCGGGTACCACTCCATCATCGGCTTGACGGGTGAGTCGTCGGGGATGTGCTGCTGCCAGGTCCGCGGATCGGCCGGAAAGTGCTCGGGATCGTTGAGGATTCGCAGTGCCGTCTGGTAGCCGACCACCAGGGTGGCGGGCACGCCGGGGGCCAACTCGATCGGCACCAGCGAGCCGTACTTTCTGCGCATGTCGGCGTAGGCGCGGTGCGGGTCGGCGGCGAACTCCGCGGTGTGCAGCCGTACGCGCGGGCCATCGGTATCAATCGGCGCGCCGTGCTGGACCGGGCAGACCCCCGGTGTGGCGGTATCGGACACGGTGAAGGGTGGCGTGGTCAAAGACGGGACTCCAGACGGTGTGAGCGCGGGCACGTGCCTCGGTCACGTGCATCAGGAATGGTCGGAGGTGTATCGGGTGCCAACCGACCATAGGTGACCACGGTGACGGGATGCACGTCGAGGATCGGAACGCTGTGCGGCAACCGTGGATTCACCGTGCCCCCTCACAGTCCCTGCAGGACGCGGGATTTCGGCGAGCTGATCCGGGCTGTCCTGGCAGCCGTCCGGAAAATGACGGCGCACTCACGGTAGCAGCATTGCGACAAAGTCTCTCTCGATGTGGCAAGGCGCTACGGCGCGCAAATATGCTGGGCTATCAGGGAATAGACCGATGCTGTCCGGTGTTTGCGCGGGACTGCGGTTACCCGCGCAGGGCTGTCTCCGCCCACCGGGGGTTGCGGCCGGTGATGGCGACTGTGCGATCGATCAGCGGGGCATTGTCGGATGTCTCGACGGCGGGACCCCACAGTTCGGGCAGGGGAGCGTTCGGGACGAAGTCGGCGACGTGGTCGAAACAAGCCTGCAGTGTCGCTGTGGGCAGGGCGAAGGGGCGGCCGGTGGCCACCGCAAGATCCCAGCCGTGCACCACCATCTCGGTCAGCGCGATCTTGCCCCACAGCTCGTTCGGCAGCTCCAGTCCCGCCCTGAGTTCGGTGGCGCCCTGCCAGGCTGCGGGGTCGCCCCACGCCTGGCCGAGGAGGCGGACCGAGGCGGCACCGGTGCGGCGGTGGTCGGCACCGCGATCCGGTGCGGCAGCTCCGCCGGTGTCCTTCCGTGCGATGGCGGCGAACGCCTGCGCTACCTCATCGATGTGTCCGATGAGTTGGGCGACGTTGTACTCGCTGCACGGGGTGGGGCGGGCGAGCTGATCATCGGAGGTGCCGAGCAGCAGCTCGATCATGGCGTGGCAGGCCGGCTTCAGGTCGATCATGACGGTCTCCTCTGGTCGCGCACGCGTCGTGCGCCTCTCTTATCGAGACGGGGAAGCGGAGCCGGATTCATCGGCGACGATGTGCAGCTGTTCTACAAGGATTGGGGTTCGGGGGCGCCGGTGGTGTTCACGCACAGCTGGTCGTTGAGTTCCGCGATGTGGCAGTACCAGATGATCCCGCTCGCCGAGCAGGGATTGCGATGCGTGGCATACGACCGGCGAGGGCACGGGCGGTCCGATCAGCCGTGGGATGGATACGATTTCGACACCCTGGCCGACGACCTCGCGGCCGTGCTGGAACGGCTCGACCTGCGCGGTGTCACCCTGGTCGGGCATTCCACCGGGACGCCGGAGATCGTGCGCTACCTGGCGCGGCACGGTTCCGAGCGGATCGCCAAGATCGTGCTCGTATCGTCGGCGCTCCCATTGATGCTGAAGACGCCGGACAACCCGGACGGTTTCGAGGCCGCCGAGCTCGAGCAGATGCACGCGTTGTGGCCCATCGACTTTCCGCGGTGGGTGCGGGAGGTGTCCGAGCCGTTCTTCGGAGTGGGGCTGCCGGGCAACGAGATATCGCGTGACCTGCTCGAATGGAGTGTGGCAGACACTCATTCGGTGTCGGTGCGGGCCATGATGAGCCTGGCGCACCCGGTGACCGAGACCGATCATCGCGACGATCTGCGGCGAATCGATCTACCGGCGTTGGTAATCCATGGCGAAGCTGATGCGTTCAATCCGGTGGGGTTGTGTGGACGGCAGACGGCGGCCCTCATCCCGGACAGTCGTTTGAAGGTGTACGACAACGGCCCGCACGGGCTGCACCTGACGCACCGCGAGCAGCTCACCGGCGATCTGCTCGAGTTCATCAAGCAGTAAGTCACCCAGCTGGGTCAATTGACCTTGTAGAGCCAGGTTTGGGGAGCGGCGAGTTCGCCGGTGGTGGACCAGCGGTAGGTACGGGCGAGGCCGGGGCCGTCGTAACTGCGCAGGTAGTCGACCAGGTCGGCGCGGTTGGTGCGGCCGGCGGCGATGCCCTTCAGGACAATCGTCGTGAGGTCGTAGGCCTCGGCTGAGCTCGGGCCCGGGGCGTGGCCGTTGAGAGTCTCGTAGTCACTGGCGAACTGGGCGACGACAGGGCCGCACGAGCAGGACAGGATCGCGCCCGCGGCCGAATCACCTGCCTGGGCGACGAAATCCGGGGTGACCGTGCTCTCCGCGGAGACGAAGGGGGCGGTCACACCTGCTCGTCTCAGCTGCTGGAGGAGCGCGGCCGCCGCTTCGGGGAAGCCGGAATAGAAGATCGCGTCCGGCTCAGCGGCGACGATATCGGCTGTCAGCGTGGCGAAGTCGCGGTCGCCCTGCGCGATGTGCGCGGCGCAGTTCGGCGAGGCCGCGGAACCGAGGCTGGAGACGGCGCTGCCCGCCAGGCTGCTGCCGTAACCGGTCTTGTCCTGGATGACGCAGATCTTGCGGAAGCGAGCCGTGTTGACCAGGTATTTCGCCAGAGCGGTACCTTGGGCATCGTCGGCGGCCAAACCACGGAAGAATGTGCGCCACCCATTGGTGGATAGCGCGGGATCGGTGGCCGACGGGGTCAGGAACGGCAGGCCCGCTTTATCGAAAATCTGCCCGGCGGCTTGGGTTTCGGTGGAGAACACCGGACCGATCAACGCGACGATCGACGGGTCGTTCACGATTTGCGCGGCCACCCCAGCAGCCGCCTGCGCGCCGCCCGCGATATCGAATTCGCGCAGTGCGACAGGGCATCCCGGGTTCGCCTTCGTGAACTGATCGATGGCCAGCTTCACCCCACCGTCAGCACTGCGACCCGCGCCCGCGTTCGGGCCCGTGAAAACGGCTGTCGTGGCGATGGTTACGGGCGCGCACCTGGCCTTCCCGTCGCCGGCCGGAGTACTGGCGGCACCAGGTTTACCGACCTCTTTGCCCAGCGCATCGATCTGCGTCAGCGGCTCGACGCCTCGTGGCGCATCCGCGGTCCCCGGACCAACGGCTCCCGCCCAATCGATCGTCCGCGACGCGCCAGGCCCTGACGCCGCCGGAGTATTAGAAGATCCCGCATTCGCCCAAAGGATCCCCGCCGCAACCGCTGCCACGACAACCACCGCCGCCCCCGCGAACCCGGCATTGCGCGCGGTCCGACCAGGACGCCGTTCGACCTCAGTGCCCGACGCTCCCTCGCTCGCTCCTGCGGGCAGCTCATGCCGGTCCGCCGCCGGTGAGATGCGCTCGCTGAACGCCGATCTCCGGCCGGACTCGGTTCGCTCCTCCTGCCTCGTGCGCTCGCCTGCCGCGAGACCACTCGACTGTTCTCGCCGGGTGGGCTCGCCTGTGCCGAAGTCGCTCGGCTCGACTCGACGCGTCTGTTCGCCAGGTGCCGCACCTGGGCCGAAGTCGCTCGGCTCGACCTGCCGCGCATGCTCGCTCGACGCCAGTTCATGCGGGTCGTCGCTTGACTTCGTTTGCCCGCCCGGCGGAATCCACGGCCGCGGCACGGTAGGTGGTGCGTGACCAGTCGATGGGTGATCGCTCGGCGCTCTGCGCTCCTGATCGAATTTCGCGCCGGTTGCTCCCCCGATTGCGCCGGTCAACGCTCGGCGCGCTGCGGTGGCCAGTTCCGAACAGGAGTCGAATCGGTCCGCAGGATGCTTGGCCAGGGCCTTTGTCAGTACCGCATCCATGGCGGGCGGCAAGTTGGGGTTGCGGGTGTGTATCGGGGGCGGGGGTTGGTGGAGGTGGCCGGCGATTATTGCGGCCGGGTTGTCGGCGGTGAAGGGTGCGGTGCCGGACAGCAGCCAGAAGAGGGTGCAGGCCAGGGCGTACTGGTCGGAGCGGTGGTCTACCGGCGTTGCGGACAGCTGTTCCGGCGAGGCGTAGGCCAGGGTGGCGGCGAACATTCCGGTTCGGGTGAGCTGGTGTGCGTCGTCGCGCAGGCGGGCGATGCCGAAGTCGGTCAACAGGACTCGCTCGTCCTGGCCTGCGGTCGGGTGGGCCAGCAGGATGTTGGCCGGTTTCACGTCGCGATGCAGCACGCCGACGGCGTGCGCGTAGTCGAGAGCTTTGGCCGTCTCGGCGATGATGTCCACTGCGCGTTGCGGATCCACCGAGCGCGGGTCGAGGGCTCCGGCGTCGATGCCGTCGACGTACTGCATCGAGATCCACCGGATACCGTCGTCGACCCCGCGGTCGTACACCGCGACGATGTTCGGGTGGTCCAATCGCGCGACCAGTTCTGCCTCCCGCTCGAACCGGGCTCGCATCTCGTCGTTGGTATGCAGCTCCGTGCTGAGCAGCTTCAACGCGATCCGCCGAGGCAAGCGCGGGTGTCGCGCCAAATACACCGACCCCATCCCGCCGCGACCCAGCTGGCGCTCGATCACATATCCGGCGAAAACCTCACCAGCGCGCAGCATCCCGTCCTCTCAGACGTCGAGTCACCGACCACATTCCGCTCGATCGATGCGCTGCCGATCCCGAGGCACCTACGCGGACATGGTGACCACCCCGGTTCGACCGTGCCGGTCGTTCGGCCATCGTAACCTGCGCGTTTGCCATGGAGGGTGGCCAGAATGCGCTGACTCGGACGCACTGGAAGCGGGCAGTCATGCCGTCCGGCACGGTGACTTCCTGCTACGACAGCGGAACTCCGTTGACCAGCGCCTGGCCGGTCGACCAGGCTCGATGCTGTGCACAGGAATACGGAACCGGTCCGGCTCGACCCGCTGACGGAAGCCAACCTCATGTTGCTGCTGGACGCAGCGGTGGCCGATGCGGATCCGCTGGAAGTGATGCCGCCGGTGGCCGGCAAGCCGGGCTGGAATGCGACCCGCCGGCAGGCATTTCTCGACTTTCATCGCGGGCGGGCGCTACGGCCGGAAAACCCCGTGGAGTACACGTACTTGATCGCGGTGGGTGACCGGATTGTGGGCGCCGCCCGGTTGCAGCCCGGCGAGGACGGACTAGAAGCGGGCGTGTGGATCGGCCGCTCGGATCGCGGGCACGGTGTGGGCCGTGCCGTTGCCGACCAGCTACGGGCGGTCGCCGCGGCGATCGGCGCACACCAAGTCGTGGCCACCACCACCGTCGGCAATTCGGCGGCGCGCAAGCTGCTCGGGTCGGCGACTTCGACTGTCGACGGCGACAGTGTCACGGCGAAGCTGGCGCTCGACTGATGCTCGGAAATCCTGTGGCAGAGTGGCATTGATGGCCGGACTCGATTGGGATCACAACAGCTTCTACCACCGGTTTCTCGTGCGGCAGCTGCCGAAGCCGTGCGCGCGGGTACTGGATGTCGGCTGTGGGGCCGGCGCGTTCGCGGTCGAACTGGCGCGGCATGCCGACCAGGTCGATGCGCTCGATCGGTCGCCGGTGATGATCGACGCCGCGAAGCAGGCGACGCCCGACAACGTGACCTGCCTCTTGGGTGACGTCCTCGAGCACCCGCTGCCCGCGAACGCCTACGACGCGATCGTATCGATCAGCACCCTGCACCATATGCCGCTCGACGAGGCGTTGCCGGTGTTGGCCGCGGCGCTGCGCCCCGGCGGGGTACTCGCGGTCATCGCGCTGCCACGCGCCGATCTCGCTCGGGAACTCCCCGTCGAACTCTTGGCGGCGGTCGGTCAGCGGGTGTTCGCACTCGGCTTCGCTGTGCTCCGCACACTAGGTAGCGGCAACTGGTATGCGAAAGGAACGAACCACGGCGACATGCCAGTGGTGCTGGATCCACCGCTGACCACTCGTCAGGTGCGACAGCAGGCGGCCGCGCTGCTGCCCGGCGCACGAGTTCGGCGGCTCGTTTACTGGCGGTACGCACTGGTGTGGCACAAGCCGGACAACTAGAACTGCTGGCCGCTCGAGTTATCCACAGGCCGATTGTGCTGTAGTGCAATCACTTCAAGCTGTGCACTGTTTCGGCCAACGCGGCGCGCAACAGCTCGGCGTAAGCGTCGATATCCGGCAGAATCTCGGCATCGGCATGCAGCGAGATCGTGACGGTCTCGCCGAGTCCGTGCACGCCGTGGGTCAGCCGCATGACCGCACCGACGGCCGGAAACCCACCGGTGAAACGGACCGGACCGCCGCCGAAGGTGAGGTCCGCCGGACCACGGTGGACGCTGGAGACCACGGTGTGACCGGCGATCGAGTCGGGCACCGTATCCAGCGGATAGCGGGCGATGTCGCGACGGAGCAGCGGCGCGGGAACGACAGCGGTGACCCGGTCCTGAGCTGTCAGCAGCGGGTGCTGTGCTCGTCGGCGACGGTCGGCCAGCGTGGCAGCGATCTTGTCGGCGCGGCGATGGAGCTCGGGTTCATCGATGAACAGGTCGACGCTGAGGCTGCGATAGTTGTTGCGCGCGTGCGATTCATCGGCATCCAGCGCCATCGGCACCTGCGCACCGAGCCGCTCGACCGGCGCGCCCCGCCCTTCCAGGTAGCGGGCCAGCGCGAGCGACACTGCGGTCAGCACGACAACCGTCACGGTCCGTCCCGGAACGCGCAATTCTGTTGCCGCACACACGATCATGCGCACCTGGTGGTCCGAGTCCGTGGTTGGTCCGGGCCGGTTGATCAGGCTGGATGGGAAGTCGGGTCCAGGGGGTGGCAGCTCCCCCGCCGTGGTGAGCTCGGCGAGTTCCCGCTGCGCCCGAAACGCCCGGTAGCCGCGAATCACCGTACTGGCCAGGCGAATCGGCAGCTGTGACAAGGCGAGCGTCACGGCCATCGGGGGTTGCTCGGCAATCCGTTTCTCGACCGACCGTGCCCACACCACCGCTGCGGTAACAGGGGCGGAGCGCGCCGCCCCATCCCACGGCTCGGACCCCGACTTCACGTCGACCGCCGCTGCCACGTCGGCGCCGGACAGCCGACTCGCTGGAGTGGCTCCCCCAGCAGTTTTCGAAGCGGCGTCGTCTTCCTCCGTAAACAACGCCCGCGCAATCCGAGCAGCACGCCGACCATCGGCAAGCGCGTGCGACATCTGCAACACCACTACGAGCGCCGGCCCCGACCGACTCCCAGGCGCATCGGCGATGCCGCGAAACACATGCAACCGCCACGGCCGCACCGCCGCGTCCACACCGGTCCCGACCACCGCACCGACCGCCACCTGCAGGTGCGCCCAATCCGGTTCCGCCAGCGCATGTTCGACGAACTGATCGTCGGCGAACGCACACGGCACCCACGACGGATAGTCGAGATCCCCCGGCACGGCACGCGCCCGGACCCGCAGATCGGGGATGCGCGCGCTGCGCTCGGCAACGGCGGCGCGCAGTTCAGCGGACGGCCGCCCCCTGTCCGCGAAGCAGTACAGCAGGAACAAATCGTTGCGGGTGCGGCTCGACAGCCAATACATCGTCGCGTCCTGCGCCGCCATCGAGCTCACCCTCCGACAGTATCGAACCTGGCAGCAGCCCCCGCGCCCGGCGCTGAACGGCACGTAGCGGCGGCCGATCACGACCCATCTCCCGCCCACCGACAACCGCGAATGATCTTGATCTGCAAGTAGATCAGCGAAAATCTATCGATTACGGCCGGACTACCTGCTACCGTCTGTAGTAGAACGCATACCACTCTCCCAGGGGCGGGGTGTCGACCATGGCAACTCAACTCGGTCGCAAGGTCAGCGCGCAGGCGAACTCCGCCGACGAGCGATATCAGGCCGCCAATTTCCTCAAACGCTCGATCAACAAGGTCTTCCCGACGCACTGGTCGTTTCTGCTCGGCGAGATCGCGCTGTACAGCTTCATCATTCTGCTGCTCTCCGGTGTGTATCTGACCTTGTACTTCGACCCGTCGATGGCCGAGGTCGTCTACAACGGCTCCTACCAGCCATTGCGCGGCGTCACCATGTCACGGGCCTACGAGACGTCGCTGAACATCTCGTTCGAGGTGCGTGGCGGACTCTTCGTGCGGCAGGTACACCACTGGGCCGCACTGCTTTTCGCGGCGTCGATCATCGTGCACCTGTTCCGGGTGTTCTTCACCGGCGCGTTCCGAAAGCCGCGCGAGGCGAACTGGGTGATCGGCTCGCTGCTGCTGATCCTGGCCATGTTCGAGGGCTACTTCGGCTACTCGCTGCCCGACGATCTGCTCTCGGGCACCGGCCTGCGGGCGGCTTTCTCCTCCATCACCCTCGGCATGCCGATCATCGGCACCTGGCTGCACTGGCTGATGTTCGGTGGCGACTATCCGGGCACCATCATCATTCCGCGCCTGTTCATCGCGCACGTGCTGCTGTTCCCCGGCATCATGCTCGCGCTGATCGCGGCGCACATCGCGCTGGTCTGGTATCAGAAGCACACCCAGTTCCCCGGCCCGGGCCGGACCGAGAAGAACGTGGTCGGCGCGCGCATCGTGCCGGTGTTCTCGCTGGACCAGGGCGCGTTCTTCGCGTTCACCCTCGGCATCGTCGCGCTCATGGGCGGCTTGTTGCAGATCAACCCGATCTGGAACATGGGCCCGTACAACCCCTCACAGATCTCCGCGGGTTCGCAGCCGGACTTCTACATGATGTGGACCGACGGCATGATGCGCCTCATCCCGCCATGGGAGCTGTATCTGGGTCGCTACACGGTGCCCGCCCCGGTGTGGGGCGCGCTCATCATGGGCTTGGTGTTCATGGTGCTGATCGCCTATCCGTGGATCGAGAAACGGCTCACCGGCGACACCGTCAACCACAACTTGCTGCAACGACCGCGAGATGTCCCGGTGCGCACCGCGATCGGCGCGATGTCGATCGCGTTCTATGTGGTGCTCACGCTGTCCTGCGTGAACGACATCGTGGCCTACAAGTTCGACATCTCGCTGAACGCGACGACCTGGATCGGCCGGATCGGCATCCTGCTCGTGCCGCCGCTGGCCTACTTCGCGGCCTACCGGATCTGCCTAGGCCTGCAGCGCTCCGATCGGGAGGTGCTGGAACACGGCGTGGAGACCGGGGTGGTCCGGCGGCTACCACACGGCGAGTACATCGAGATCCACCAGCCGCTCGGCCCCGTGGACGAGCACGGCCACCCCATCCCGCTGCCGTACCAGGGCGCGCCGGTGCCGAAGAAGATGAGCAAGCTCGGTGCGGCGGGCAAGCCGGGCACCGGCAGCTTCTTCCGGCCCGATCCGTGGCAGGAGTCCGAGCGCAATCACGAGGCCGACCACGAAGAGGAGCGGCGGCAGCTCGCGGTGCTACGGAAATATCAGGAACGCGGTAGCCGAAACGGGAACGGTTCGGACGGCGACGGCGCGACCGGATAGCCGAACACCGATAACTGAACGGCGCGCATTATCCCTACACGCAAGTATTCGGACACCCGTGAATCGGTGCCCGAATATTGCGAAGACCCCGAGTCCGTGCCGACCCGGGGCCCATAGTGCCTGTTCAGACGACCTGCTGTTATCAGGCGCGACCGAACTCCCCCTGCGCCACTCCAGTTAGGAATGCATCCCACTGACCCGGGCCGAACGCAAGCACCGGGCCGAATCCGTTGTCCTTGGTGTCACGGACCGCGATTTTTCCGTCGACCAGAAAGGCGACTTCTACGCAGTTCCCATCAGGGCCGCTGTATGTGCTCTTGCGCCACACAGCATCCGTCAAATCAACCTCCACGGCACTAGCTCCTTTGCTGCGTCGAGAACGAGATTTCTTCTGACATCGTCCTAACTAGCACCGGCACCCGGCCAGGAACGCCGAATCCCCTGTGCGCCTGAGTGAAAGCGCGCAACTACACGGTGCGTCGTTATCGCACGGTACGTCGGGGTGAATACACCCAACGAGGTTGCCCCCGCGCGATAAACACTAGCAGGTCGATCGAAAGTTTGCCCGCCTCTTGCTTATTAGGATATCGAAACTGCCAACCTTGCGAAGATGAAATGTTGCGGGAACATTGCCAGCGTCAACTTACCATTCCCCTGATCGAGCATCGGCAAACTATAGGGGCTATTCAATTACTCCGTGATCCGTCATTGTTTCTTTCTTCGGACACTGGCACATCGACGCCATCGCCTGGGCAGTGCATGATGGAAGTCATGGTTGACCGCGATCGCGACGACGCAGGTCGCGCCCTCAACTCACGTCCGCGTGATCGATTGGGCCGTCCGCTTCCACCCGGCAGTGTCGGAGTTGCCCGAATTCCCGACGATCTGGACCTGCCGCCGCAGCAAACCCTGACCTTCGCTCAGCAACTGCTGGACGATGGTTTGGCATTCAACGCGCACGAGGTATTAGAGGCGGCGTGGAAGAACGGCCCGTTCGCCGAACGGATGCTGTGGCAGGCGCTGGCCCAGCTCGCTGTCGGTGTCACACACATCCAGCGTGGTAATGCGAAGGGCGCGCGCACGCTGCTCACCCGCGCGATCACCCGGCTCACCGAGTTTCACCCGGCGGGCGACGCGGACGTGCCCTACGGCATCGATCGCACGGGTCTGATCGCGCACGCGCAAGCACTGCTCGACGCCCTGGACGCGGGCACACCGATCTCGCCGACGGAGCTGACGCCGCGCCTGCGCGGCTGATATCTACGATGGGCATCGTGTCCACGTCATCCCGTACCAGCCGGGCCCGTGCCTGAGCCGGGTGCGGGCCGGTACGCGCCGAGCCCCTCCGGGGACCTGCACGTCGGGAATCTGCGCACGGCCCTGCTCGCGTGGGCGTTCGCCCGCTCGACCGGCCGGCGCTTCCTGATCCGGATCGAGGATCTCGATCGCGTCCGGCCGGGCGCCGAGCAGCGGCAGCTCGACGATCTGGCCGCGATCGGACTCGACTGGGATGGTCCCGTGGTCCGGCAGTCCGAGCGGCTGCCCTATTACCAGGCCGCCATCGACCGGCTCACCGCCGCCGGGCTCACCTACGAATGCTTCTGCACGCGAAGAGAAATCCAGCAGGCGGCGACGGCACCGCACGGTCCGCTGGGCGCCTACCCCGGTACCTGCCGCGCCCTGACCGAGCAGGCGCGCACCAGGTTTCGCGACGCAGGCCGCCCGGCCGCGCTGCGCTTACGTGCGGCGGCAACCGAATTCGAGATCGTCGACGACCTGCACGGACGCTATCGCGCCCCGGTGGACGACGTGGTGCTGCGGCGCGGCGACGGCATCCCCGCCTACAACCTCGCGGTGGTGGTCGACGACGCGGCGCAGGGCATCGACCAGGTAGTGCGCGGCGACGATCTGCTGCCGTCCACGCCACGGCAGGCCTATCTCGCGACTCTGCTCGACCTGCCGGTGCCGCACTACGCCCACGTTCCGCTGGTGCTCAACACCGAAGGGCAACGCCTGGCCAAGCGCGACGGCGCGGTCACGTTGTCCGATCAACTCGCGCTCGGCAACACGCCCGACCAGGTAGTGGCCGCGCTGGCCGGATCACTGGGCTACGCGGCAACCTCGTCGGCGGAGCTCCTCGACAGTTTCGACCCGGCACATCTGCCACGCGAACCGTGGATACTCGACGGGAATGGGTTGTTGCAACGCAGTCGATGTCCGTAACGTACGCATTCGTCCAACTACTGATCACTCGACGAGGACAAACAACTATGACAAGCGGTGGGTACGACCCCAACCAATATCCGCAGGGCGGGCAGCCGTATGGGCAGCCGTACCCGCAAGGCGGCCAGCAACCTCCGCAAGGCGGTCAGCAGTATCCGCAAGGCGGCCAACAGTTCCCCCAGGGCGGCCAGCAGTACGGCCAGCAGCCCCAGTACGGTCAGCAGCCGCCGCAGTACGGGCAGCAGCCCCAGTACGGCCAGGCGCCGCAGTACGGTCAGCCGCAGGACGCCTACGGTCAGTACCCGCAGCAGCCGGGCGGTTTCAACAACTACGGTGGGCAGCCGGGTGACCTCGGCACCCGCATCGGTGCTCGCGTCATCGACGCGCTCATCCTGATGATTCCTTATTTCATCCTCTACATGCTGGTCAAGAACAGCATGGGCCTGACCATCGGCCTCGGCCTGGTCTGGACCCTGGTGCAGCTCGGCTACTTCGTCGGCATGGAGACCTCGCAGGGGACCACCCTCGGCAAGAAGGTGCTCGGTCTGAAGGTGCTCGCCCCCGGCGGCGCGGCCAAGATCGACCCGGTCACCTCGCTGAAGCGCAACCTGTTCGTCGCGGCGAACATCATTCCGTGCGTCGGCGGCCTGGTCTCGCTGGGTCTGGCGATCTACATCATGGTCACCATCTCGCAGGACCCGAACAAGCAGGGTTGGCACGACAAGTTCGCTGGCGGCACCCAGGTCGTCAAGTCCTGACGTCGAACGGCTGACACATACGCGCAGGGGCGCACCCGTTTTCCGGGTGCGCCCCTGACGTTTTCGGCGGGCGGCGGCTACATGCCGCTGAATCCGGCTACGAACGCGACGACGAACCACAGGATGCCGAGCACGATGGAGCCGACGCCGATCCAGACGCCCGCGAGCGCCATGCCGCGGCCTTCCTGGCCGGACTGCTTGACCTGGTTCAAGGCGATGACGCCGAGGATGATGCCGATGATCGAGCCGAGGCCACAGGTGACGAATCCGGCCAGCGAGGAGATCAGCGCGCCGATCGCCATGCCGTTGGTGCCCTGCTGCGGCGGCATGCCGTAGGGCTGGTAGGCGGGCTGGTAACCGTAGTTCGGCTGCTGACCGTAGGGCTGCTGCGGTTGGCCGTACGGTTGCTGCTGGTAGCCCGGGTACTGCTGTTGCGGCGGGGGCGTCATGGGCTGGGCGGGCTGTTGCGGGTATTGCGGCGTCGACGGGTACCCCGAGGGCTGGTCAGCGTTCGGGTGTTGCGGAACAGAGCTTTGCGCACCGGATTCCGGCGATACGCCTTGGCCGCCGTACTGCTTCCACCATTCGTCGGAATCGCCGGGATTCGTCATTGCTACAGGGTATTCCACAACCTGGTTGGATGATGCGGGTGAGTGAGCCGAATAAACCCGAAGCCCCGGAACCTGGGCACCCCGTGCAGGCACATGCGGCATTTGCCCAGGTGGCGCGGGGGTACTACACACCGATCGTGGCGTTGTTCACGGCGACGCTGATCATCTCCAATATCTGCGCGACCAAGGGCGTGCAGTTCTTCACCGATCAGTCGGTCCAGATCGGACCGGTGGAGTTGCTGCCGATCAGCACCGACGGCGCCTTCTTCCTCTTTCCCCTCGCCTACATCCTCGGCGATGTGCTGAGCGAGATCTACGGCTTCAAGTCCGCCCGCCGGGCCATCTACTACGGCTTCGCCGTCCTGCTGCTGACGGTGGTGTGCTTCAAGATCGCGATCGAGTTGCCGGCCGCGGGGTTCTACGAGAATCAGGACGCGTTCCGCTCCGTCATCGGCAGTACACCGCAGCTCGTTGCCGCGGGCCTGGCCGGCTACTTCGTCGGCGAGATGCTGAACTCCGCGACGCTGGTACTGATCAAGGAACGCACCAAGGAAAAGCACCTGTGGGCGCGACTGATCGGCTCCACCGTGGTCGGCGAGTTCGGTGACACGCTGATCTTCTGTTCGATCGCGGCCACCGCCATCGGCATCGACTCGTGGAGCCAGTTCGTGAACTACGTGATCGTCGGCTTCCTGTGGAAGACGCTCGCGGAGATCCTGGTGCTGCCGATCACCTATCGGGTGATCGCCTGGCTCAAGAAGAACGAGCCGACCTACGCACCCCGCAAAGAACCCGCGCTACAGAGCTGAAAGACGTTGGTGGCCACCGGACTGCACACCGTGGAGTCCGGGGCCGCCGGTCTACGGCGTCGGAATGCGGCCCTTCCAGCGACCGAGCGTCTCGGCCTTGTGCTCGTCGAAGTAGCCGCCCTCGATGCTCTCGCGGATCCGGTCGACCAGCCGAATCGTGTAGCGCTCGTTGTGAATGGTGCACAGGGTGGCGGCCAGGATCTCCTTGGCCTTGAAGAGATGGTGCAGGTAGGCGCGGGTGTAATTGGCGCAGGTATAGCAGTCGCACGTCTCGTCGATGGGCGTGAAGTCGCGCCGGAACCGACTGGTGTTGATGTTGAATCGGCCCTCGGCGACATAGATGGCGGCATTGCGCGCGACCCGCGACGGGTTCACGCAGTCGAAGGTGTCCGCGCCGTTCTCCACCGCGGTGAAGATGTCCTCGGGCTCGCTGATGCCGAGCATGTGCCTCGGCTTGTCCTCGGGCAGTTCGTCGCAGCACCAGCCGACGATGGTGCCGAGGTTGTGCTTCTCCAGCGCGCCGCCGATGCCGTAACCGTCGAAACCCGTTCCCGCGCTGCCGCGCAATGATTCCAGGCCGCGACAAGCCTTGCGCCGCAGGTCTTCGTACTGCGCACCCTGGATCACGCCGAACAGCGCCTGATACGGGCGATGGGTGCGGGCCGCGGTCAGTCGCTCGTGCTCGTCGAGGCAGCGCTGCGCCCACTCGTGCGTGCGCTGCAACGACTTCTCTTGATAACCGCGGGTATTGAGCAGGGTGGTGAGCTCGTCGAAGGCGAACATGATGTCGGCGCCGAGCTGATGCTGGATACCCATCGACACCTCGGGGGTGAACCGATGCTTCGAGCCGTCGAGGTGCGAGCGGAAGGTGACGCCGTCGTCGTCGACGGTGGCCAGCCGCTCCTTGCCCTTCGCGATCACATCGTCGCTGCGGATGTCCACCGCTTCCATCGCGAGCACCTTCTTGAAACCGACGCCCAGCGACATCACCTGGAAGCCGCCGCTGTCGGTGAAGGTGGGTCCGGGCCAGTTCATGAACTTGCCGAGCCCGCCCGCCTCGTCCACGATGTCGGACCCCGGCTGTAGATAGAGGTGGTACGCGTTGGCGAGCAGAGCCTGCGCGCCGATCTCTTTCATCGTCTCCGGCAGCACCGCCTTCACCGTCGCCTTGGTGCCGACGGGGATGAACGCGGGGGTGGCGATATCGCCGTGCGGCGTGCTGATCACGCCCGATCGGCCGTGCCGCGCTTCCAGGCGCTTACGAACAGCGAACGAAAAAGATCCGGGTCCAACCACTCGGACATCCTCCCAGGTCCGCGACTCGCTGCTCACCGAGGCAGCCGATAGCCGGTGAACTGAGCGCTCTCGACCTGAGCTACCCCTTCGCGAGCCGGGCGTTGTCGATCCCGCCTACACCTCTGCCGCTGCCGCCGCGAACTGTGCGTTGTAGAGGCGGTAGTAGGCGCCGCGTTCTGCCAGCAGCCGTTCGTGGGTGCCGTGTTCGACGATGCGGCCCGCCTCCATGACGACGATAAGGTCGGCGTCGCGGATGGTGGACAGGCGGTGCGCGATGACGAAACTGGTGCGGTCGCGGCGCAGGGCCGCGGTCGCGTGCTGCACCAGCAGTTCGGTGCGGGTGTCCACCGAGCTGGTCGCCTCGTCCAGGATCAGGATGGACGGTTTCGCCAGGAACGCCCTGGCAATGGTGATCAGCTGCTTCTCACCGGCGCTGACGCCGGAGCCCTCCTCGTCGATGACGGTGTCG
Organism: Nocardia suismassiliense; assembly: GCF_900269665.1. Classification (GTDB taxonomy): domain Bacteria; phylum Actinomycetota; class Actinomycetes; order Mycobacteriales; family Mycobacteriaceae; genus Nocardia; species Nocardia suismassiliense. The sequence continues at coordinate 672,766 of NZ_LT985361.1, read as the reverse complement.
TAGCCGTCGGGCAGCGCGTGCACGAAACGGTCCACATACGCGGCCCGCGCGGCAGCGAGAATGTCCTCTTCACTGGCGTTCGGGTTGCCGTAGGCGATGTTCTCCCGGATGGTCCCCTTGAACAGCCAGGTGTCCTGCAGCACCATGCCGATGCGGGAACGCAGGTGGTCGCGGCTGATCCGGGTGATGTCGACGCCGTCGATGGTGATCGCGCCGGAGTCCAGCTCGTAGAACCGCATCAGCAGATTCACCAGCGTGGTCTTGCCCGCACCGGTCGGGCCGACGATGGCGACCACGTGGCCGGGTTCGGCGAGCAACGACAGCCGTTCGATCACCGGCTGCTCCGGTTCGTAGCGGAACGAGATGCCTTCGAACTCGACCTGCCCGCGGTCGACCGGGCGGGTGTCGGCCACCGCCGGGTCGGGGCTCTGCTCCTCGGCGTCGAGGATCTCGAAGATCCGCTCGGCCGAGGCGACGCCGGACTGCAGCAGGTTGGCCATCGCGCCGATCTGGGTGAGCGGCTGGCTGAACTGACGCGAGTACTGGATGAAAGCCTGCACGTCGCCGAGCGAGAGCTGGCCCGTCGCGACCCGCAGGCCGCCGACCAGCGCCACCAGCACGAAGTTCACGTTCCCGAGGAACATGATCGCGGGCATGATCAGCCCGGAGATGAACTGCGCCTTGAAACTCGACTGGTAGAGCTCCTCGTTGCGCTTGTCGAACTCCGCGCCGACCTCACGGTTACGGCCGAACGCGGTGACGATCTCGTGCCCGGTGTAGGCCTCCTCGACCTGCGCGTTCACCAGACCGGTGTTCTTCCACTGGGCCACGAAGTGCGGCTTGGAGCGCTTGGCGATCAGCGCGGTGACGTACACGGCGGCGGGCACGGTGAGCAGGGCGATCAGCGCCAGCAGCGGCGAGATCCAGAACATCATGACCAGGATGCCGAGCACGGTGAACACCGAGACGATCAACTGGCTCATCGTCTGCTGCAGGCTCTGCGCGACGTTGTCGACGTCGTTGGTGACCCGGCTCAGCACGTCGCCGCGCGGTTGCGAATCGAAGTAGCGCAACGGAAGTCGATGGATCTTGTCCTCGATGTCGCTGCGCAGCCGCTTGACCGTCCGGTTGATCACCAGGTTGAGCAGGTAGGCCTGCAACCAGCCGAACACCGACGCGCCGAGGTAGAGGGCGAGCACCAGCAGCAGCACCCGGCCGACCGCGTCGAAGTCGACGCCGACCCCGGGCACCACGTGCATGGCGCTGAGCATGTCGGCAAAGGTGTTGTCGCCCTTGGCCCGCAGGTACTCGACCGCCTGCTCCTTGGTGGTCCCCGCAGGCACATCCAGCTGCTTGCCGACCACACCGTCGAAGACGATGTTGGTCGCCTTACCGAGCAGGTACGGACCGAGCGTGTTCAGCACCACCGAGACGATGGCGAGCACTACGACCAGCCAGACGAACATGCGTTCCGGCGCGAGCCTGCGCAGCAATCGCTTGAGCGACGGTCCGAACGACTTGGGCTTGGCGTCCGGCGCACCGGGGGCCGGCATTCCTGGCCTCATCGCACCTCTTCCGCGCTCAGCTGGGACGACACGATCTCTTGATATTCCTTGCAGTCGCGCATCAATTGCTCGTGCGTACCGACCCCGGCCATCTCGCCGTCCTCCAGCACCACGATCTGGTCCGCGTCGCGAATCGTGGTAATCCGTTGCGCCACAATGATCATCGCGCAATCCTTGGTCGCCGGCCGCAGCGCGTCCCGCAATCGGGCGTCGGTTGCCACGTCGAGCGCGGAGAAGGAGTCGTCGAACAGATACACCCGGGGTTGTTTGACCAGTGCCCGCGCGATGGCGAGCCGCTGGCGCTGACCACCGGAGACAGTCGTGCCGCCCTGGGCGACCGGAGTGTCCAAGCCCTGCGGCATGGCGCGCACGAAGTCGTCGGCTTGCGCGATCTCCAGGCAGCGCCACAGGTCCGCGTCGGTGGCGTCCGGATTGCCGTAACGCAGGTTGGTGGCCACCGTCCCAGAGAAGAGATAGGCCTTCTGCGGGACCAGGCCGATCTGCGCACGCAGCAGTTCGAGGTCGATGTGCCGGACGTCGGTGCCGCCGAGGTAGACCGCGCCGTCGGTGACGTCCATCAGCCGTGGAATGAGATTGAGCAGCGTGGTCTTGCCCGAACCGGTGGCACCGACGATGGCGGTGGTGGTGCCCGGCTTCACCTGGAACCGAATGGCTTTCAGCACGGGCTTCTCAGCGCCGGGGAACGCGAACTCGGCGAACTGGAAGTCGACGTCGGCGGGGTCGCCCTGGAACGGTTGCGGCAGCGGCGGCGGGACGACCGACGACTCGGTCTCGAGCACTTCGCCGATCCGGTCGGCGGAGACCGCGGCGCGCGGCGCCATCATGGCCAGGAACGAGGCCATCATCACCGCCATCAGGATCTGCATGATGTAGGAGAGCAACGCGGTGAGCGAACCGATCTGCATGGTGCCCGCGTCGACGGCGTGCCCGCCGAACCAGATCACCGCGACGGCGGTGACATTGCTGATCAGCATGACCAGCGGGAACATCAGCGCCATCAGCCTGCCGACGCGCAGCGCGGTATCGGTCAGCTCGGAGTTGGCGACGCCGAAGCGCCAGGTCTCCTGGCGTTCCCGGACGAAGGCCCGGACGACGCGGATGCCGGTGATCTGCTCGCGCAGTACCCGGTTCACCTCGTCGATCCTGGTCTGCATGTCCCGGAAGCCGGGCACCATCTTGCTGATGATGAACGCCATCGACAGGCCGAGCGCGGGCACCGCGATCAACAGCAACCAGGACAGCCCGAGGTCTTCGCGCAACGCCATGACGATGCCACCAACGCACATGATCGGCGCCATCACCAGGATGGTCGCCGACATCGCGATGAGCAGCTGCACCTGCTGAATGTCGTTGGTATTGCGGGTGATCAGCGAAGGTGCGCCGAACATGCCGACCTCCCGCGCGGAGAAGGTGCCGACCCGGTGCAGCAGTGCGCCGCGCATATCGCGGCCCGCGCCCATGGCCGCCTGCGCCCCGAGGTACACCGAGCAGCCCGAGGCCACGATCTGCACGCCGGTGACCGCGAGCATCCACAGGCCGGTGCTCCAGATATATCCGATATCGCCCTTGGTGACGCCGTTGTCGATGAGGTCGGCGTTGAGACTCGGCAGATACAACATGGCGATCACCGAGATCAACTGCAGCACAACGACCCCGGCCAGCTGGGCGCGGTAGGGGTGCAGATAGGTGCGCAGTAGTCGAATCAGCATGATGGATCGCAGGCTACCGGCAACCGGTGACGGGCGTCGTAAACATTTCTGACCAGCATCAATACCCTCCAGTCGAGGCGCTCACCCCGGCGCCTGCCGTCCGATTGCCCGGCGCTGGCGGCTGATTCAGCCGGTGCTCAGTCATCCAGCCGCCTAATTCAGCGGATGCTCTCTACGCGCCCACGCACCCGGGTCGTTGGTGAGCGCATCGACGAACTCGGGCAGCCGATTGTCGGCGACCTCGTCGATCGACACGTTCTCCAGCACCGTACGAATATTCACCCGCAACGCGATCCAGACCCGTTGCAGCGATTCGGCCGCACCCGAATACGTCACATCCTCAGGCCGCTCGCCGCGCACCGAGGCGAGCGGACCCTCGATCGCCCTGATCACGTCGGCGATGGAGATCTCCGACGCCGGGCGGGCCAGCCAGTAACCGCCGTCGGGGCCGCGCCTGCTGATCACCAGATCGGCGCGGCGCAGGTCGCCGAGCACGGTCTCGAGCACCTTCGGCGGAATGCGCTGAGCGGTCGCGATGGCGTCGGCCTTGACGACCGGCGCCGCCTGCACGACCGGGCCGCTCGGGACCTGATTCAACCGCGGTGCGCGGGCGATTTCGAGCAGCGTCCGCACCGCGTAGTCGACCTTCGCGGTGATGTGCACAGCGTCTCCTGGCGTTTGCGGTGGTCCGACGAGTAGCTGCAATCTACGCGCTACGCAGCGGTGTCAGCACGCAGGTCGCCGCATCGAGCAGCGTGGCTTCCACCAGCGCGTCGTCGGCGCCGGGTGCGAACTCCTTGGACATCAGCGCGACGCCGAGCATCGCGAGCGCGGCGCTGGCGCGCAGCTTGGCTTCATCGGTGGCGTCCGGGCCGGCCAGCCATTCGCGCAGGGTCTGGTCGTCGTCGACGAGATCGGGATGCCGGTCGGCCACCGCGTTGACGATCGTCACGGTGTCGCGCAGCACCAGCGCCCCCGCGTCGCGGTGGTGCACCATGCCGCGCAGGTAGCTGCGCAGCACGTAGCGAATGCCGTCCGCGTCGCGCGGCGTCCGGTCCAGATCGACGACCACCGAACGCAGGTGATCGATGATCGGATCGATGATCGCATGCAGCAGATCGAGCTTCGAGGCGTAGTGATAGTAGAGCGACGCCTTTGTGATTCCCACCGCATCGGCGACCTCGCGCAGGCTGGTCTGCTCGAATCCTTTGTCACCGAACAGCTTCACCGCGGCGTCGCGTATCGCGGATTTAGTGCCCCGACCAGCGGCAACGGTGGCGGGGACGGAACGAGCGGCCATCAAGTGATCCTCTCACCATTCGTGCGCCGAGCTAACGATGCCCGCGAAATTGAGGTTGTGCCTCCGCTTAGACCTCGATAGTCTACCTACCGCACGGTAGGCAGAAAGCGCCAGTGGAGGCGGGGACAGGCAGGGCGCCCCGCGAGTGCTGTCTCCGGCTTGATCAGCACGCACCCAGCTATCGCTAGGAGATTCCTTCGTGTCCGTTTACCTGTACCGATGGGGAAAGTTCGCTTTCCGAAGAAAGTGGATAGTACTGCCCGCCTGGCTCGTGCTGTTCCTGCTGCTCGGCGGCCTCGGCGCCCAGCTCAGCAAGCCGATGACCAACGACTTCAGCATGCCGGACCTGCCGTCGGCCCGCGCCAACGACATTCTCGACCAGCACTTTCCCGGTGCCTCGGAGGCGTTCAAGTTCGACGCTGTCACCGGCACCTATGTGATCGGCGCGCCGGCCGGCCAGAAGCTCACCGACCAGGTGAACCGCACGGCCCTGGACGCCTTCATCGCCAAACTCGGCGCGCTCGACATCGTCGACCACAGCAAGCCGATTGTTAACCCGGTCGAAGCGGCCGACAAGATGGGCTGTCTGGCCAATCCCGATCCGGGATCGTGCAGTGGCGCGCCGCTGAACGTGCTGAGCAAGACCGTGCCCGACTCGGTCGCGGTGCTGAACGTGCCGTTCGCCATCAAGAAGTTCACCGACGTCACCGACGAGCAGCGCGACGCGGCCTACGCCGTCGCCGCCGACGCGCGCAACGCCGGGCTGACCGTCGAGATGAGCGGCTCGATCGCGATGAAGCAGGAGGCGCCGAGCGGCAAGTCCGAGCTGATCGGCATGGGCGTCGCGCTGGTCGTGATGATCGTGGCGTTCGGCGCGATCGTCGCCGCCTTCGTGCCGATCGTCACCGCGATCGTCGGCCTCGGTGCGGCCACCTCGCTGATCATGCTGGGCACCTCGGTGATCGAGGTGCCGAGCTTCACCACCTTCCTCGCCTCGATGATCGGCATCGCGCTGTCCATCGACTACGCGCTGTTCATCGTGTCGCGCTACAAACATGAACTGGCAGTGCAGGATTCGCCGGAAGAAGCGGCCGGTACCGCGCTCGGCACGGCCGGGTCCGCGGTGGTGTTCGCCGGTCTGACCGTGATCATCGCGCTCGGCGGGCTCAGCATCGTCGGCGTGCAGTTCATGACCTTCATGGGGCTGGGCGGCGCGATCGCTGCCGGATTCGCGGTGCTCACCGCGATCACGCTGATGCCCGCGCTGCTCGGCGCGTTCGGCCGGTTCCTGTTCAAGCCGAAGCTGCCGCTGGTCGCCAAGCACGACCCCGAGGACGACAACTCGGTCACCAACGGCATGCGTTTCGGCAAGCTGATCGGCAAGGCGCCGTGGGTCGCGCTGATCCTCAGCGTCGTGGTGCTCGGCGCGCTGGCCGCGCCCGCGGCCGGCCTGAACCTCGGCCTGCCCGGTGACGACAGCCAGCCGAAGACCTCCACCATTCGCAAGGCATACGAGCTGCGCACCGAGGGGTTCGGTGAGGGCAGCAACGGCGTGCTGAACGTGGTGGCCGACCTGTCGAAGGTGCCTGCGGAGAACCGGGACAACGCGGTCAAGGCGTTGCGCGACAAGCTGTCCGCCTACCCCGGCATGGACTACGTGACCGAGCCGCAGTGGAGCGAGGACAAGCAGGGCGTGCTGCTCGACGGCGTGCCGAAGTCGGGTCCGAACAACCAGGCCACCAAGGATCTGGTCAGCGACGCCCGCGACGCGGAAGGCCAGCTGAAGGCCGAGTTCGGCATGGAATACGGCATCACCGGCACCACCGCCATCTATGCCGACGTGGACAACGTGCTGCTCGGCAAGATCGTGCCGTACCTGGCGATCGTCGCCGGCGCCGCGTTCGTCCTGCTGATCCTGGTGTTCCGCTCGATCCTGGTGCCGCTGACCGCGGCCTTGGGCTTCCTGCTCTCCATGGCGGCGACGTTCGGCGCGACCGTGCTGATCTTCCAGGAGGGCAAGTTCGGGCTGATCGAGGACCCGCATCCGCTGGTCAGCTTCCTGCCGATCATGTTGATCGGCTTGGTGTTCGGCCTCGCGATGGACTACCAGGTGTTCCTGGTGACCCGGATGCGCGAGGAGTTCGTCAACGGCAAGTCGCCCAAGGATGCGGTCGTCGCCGGTTATCACCACGGCGCCCGCGTGGTGACCTCCGCGGCGATCATCATGATCTCGGTGTTCGGCTCGTTCCTGATGGAGACCGACGTGACGGCGAAGTCGTTCGGCTTCGCGCTGGCGGCCGGTGTGCTGTTCGACGCGTTCATCGTCCGGATGGTGCTGATCCCGTCGCTGCTGATCCTGATGGGCAAGTGGTCCTGGTGGATTCCGCAGTGGCTGGACCGGATCCTGCCCGACATCGACGTCGAAGGCGCGAAGCTGCGTGAGCTGCAGCAGCGCTCGGCGGACACGGTGAAGGAGCCGGTCGGCGTCAGCTGATCACCGGTAGTACCTCTCGGCCCCGCACCCGTTCTCGGGCGCGGGGCCGAGTCGTATCCGGGGTCGGTTCTTGATCTTGTGCGCTGTCCACAGCAGACTCAGTAGCAGTTCGGCCTCCAGCTCGGTAGTTCCCCGGCGGGTGCAGTCGGCCCGCGCGCGGTTTGTCGCTCGATCCGGCACGACTCGATCACCGCGAGGAGAACCCTGTGTCCGTGTACCTGTACCGATGGGGAAAATTCGCCTTCCGCCACAAGTGGATAGTGCTGCCCATCTGGATCGTCGGCTTCCTGGTTCTCGGTGCGCTGGGAACACAGCTGAAGGAGCCGATGAGCGACGACTTCAGCATGCCCAACCTGCCGTCGGAGCGCGCGACGCAGATCCTGGACAAGCACTTCCCCGGTATGTCCGAGGCGTTCAAATTCGACGCCGTCACCGGGACCTACGTGCTCGGCGCGCCCGCAGGCCAGAAGCTCACCGATCCGGTCAACCGGCAGGCGATCGACGCGCTGATCGAGAAGCTGAACCAGCTCGACATCGTCGACCACAGCAAGCCGATCCCCAACCCGATCACCGCGACCGAGGAGATGGGCTGCCTCGTCCCCGACCCGGACGCCTCGAAGTGCAGCGGCGCGCCGTTGAACGTGCTCAACAAGACCGAGCGCGATACCGTCGCGTTCTTCTCCGTGCCGTTCGGGATCAAGAACTTCACCGACGTCACCGCTGACAACCGCAAAGCCGCCTACGACGCAGCCGACCAGGCGCGCGGTGCGGGACTGTCGGTCGAGCTGAGCGGCTCCATCGCGATGGAGCAGCAGGCGCCGAGCGGTAAGTCCGAGATGATCGGCATGGCCGTCGCGCTGATCGTGATGATCGTGGCGTTCGGCGCGATCGTCGCCGCGTTCGTGCCGATCATCACCGCGATCGTCGGGCTGAGTGCGGCCACCTCGCTGATCTTCCTCGGCACCTCGTTCCTGTCCATCCCCAGCTTCACCACCTTCCTCGCCTCGATGATCGGCATCGCGTTGTCCATCGACTACGCGCTGTTCATCGTCTCGCGCTACAAACATGAACTGGCCGTACAGGATTCACCGGACGAAGCGGCGGGGACCGCGCTCGGGACGGCGGGCTCGGCGGTGGTCTTCGCCGGTCTCACCGTGATCATCGCGCTGGTCGGGCTCAGCATCGTCGGCGTTCGGTTCCTCACCTTCATGGGTCTGGGTGGCGCGGTCGCCGCGGCGTTCGCGGTGCTCACCGCCATCACGCTGATGCCGGCGCTGCTCGGTGCGTTCGGGCGGTTCCTGTTCAAGCCGAAACTGCCGGTCATCGCGCAGCACGATCCGGAGGACGACAGCTCGGTCACCAATGGCATGCGGGTGGCCCAGGCGATCGGCAAGGCGCCTGCTGTCGCGCTGGTCCTCAGCGTTGTCGTGCTCGGTTTGCTCGCGCTGCCCGCCGCCAATATGAACCTCGGGCTGCCCGGCGAGGACAGCATGCCCAAGACCTCCACCGTGCGGAAGGCCTACGAGCTGCGCACGGCCGGGTTCGGGGAGGGTAGCAACGGCGTGCTGCAAGTAGCCGTCGATCTCACCGCCGTACCGGCCGAGAAACGCACCGCAGCCCTGAATTCCCTGCGTGACGAGCTGGCGTCGTACCCGGACATGGACTACGTGACCGAGCCGCGCCTGAGCCAGGACGGACTCGGCGCCGTCATCAACGGTGTGCCGAAATCAGGCCCGAACGATCAAGCCACCAAGGACCTGGTCCGCGACGCCCGCGACGCCGAGGGGCGGCTCGAAGCGGAGTACGGCATGGAATACGGCATCACCGGCACCACCGCCATCTACGCCGACATCGACCATGTGCTGCTCAGCAAGATCGTGCCGTACATGGCGATCGTCGCGGGCGCCGCGTTCATCCTGCTGATTCTGGTCTTCCGATCCATCCTGGTGCCGCTCACCGGTGCGCTCGGCTTCCTGCTCTCCATGGCGGCGACGTTCGGCGCGACGGTGCTGATCTTCCAGGAGGGCAAGCTCGGGTTGATCCAGGACCCGCGGGCGATCGTCAGCTTCTTGCCGATCATGTTGATCGGCTTGGTGTTCGGCCTCGCGATGGACTACCAGGTGTTCCTGGTGACCCGGATGCGCGAGGAATACGTGCACGGTAAACCGCCGAAGGAGGCGATGATCAGCGGTTATCACCACGGTGCCCGGGTGGTCACCTCCGCGGCCATCATCATGATCTCGGTGTTCGGTTCGTTCCTGCTGGAATCCGATGTCACCGCGAAGATGATGGGTTTCGCGCTGGCGGCCGGCGTGCTGTTCGACGCCTTCCTGGTGCGCATGCTGCTGATCCCGTCGCTGCTCGCGCTGATGGGCAAGTGGGCATGGTGGATGCCGCGATGGCTGGACAAGATCGTGCCGGACATCGATGTGGAGGGCGCCAAGCTGTTCGCGTTGCGTGGACAGCCGACGCCCGGCGACGCGCGGCAATCGGCTGACGTCGGTTAAGGACACTCGCCCCCACCGCTCGGTGGGGGCGAGGTCGTTTATTGGCTCGGCTGCGGCAACGTGCAGTCGTCGACCTTCGGGTTCACACCCATGTAGTTGAGCGGGCCGGCGATCGCGGTGACGGCGATGGTGCCCCAGCCCGCGCAATTGGTCGGACTGCTGTCGAAGTAGTGACGCTGACCGGCGGCGAGCAAGCCGACGGCCAACCAGATCAGCAACAGAAAGCTGAAGAACCGGGTACCTGTATGGCGCACTGTTCGACCGCGCACACCGCGGTCGCGAATTTCGTGGTCGCGCATGTCGTCGCTCCCTTTCCGTGCTCCCCACCTGGGAATACCCGTCTGAGCACGGTTTATCCCCTACGGGCTCGGCTGCGGCACGTTGCAGTCGGCAACCTTCGGGTTCACGCCCACATAATTCAGTGGGCCGGCGAGCACGGTGAGCGCGGTATTGCCGAATCCGGCGCAATTGATCGGACCGCTGTCGAAGTAGTCGCGCTGGCCCGCGGCGATCACACCGACCACCAGCCAGAGCACGACAATCAAACTGCCAAGTCGCATCGCTGCCTCGTTCGTCGGCGTCTTTGAGCAAGCTCATTATGTGGCGCGGAACGCGACGCGCCGAACGCAGCGAGGGATCCTGCGCGCCGCGGCGGACCTCGCGCCCGTTGCCGGGCGCGAGGTCACCGAATGGGTTGGGCCGGTGCGCTATCCGCGATCACCGGGTCTGGCGACTACGGACTGGGTTGCGGGACATTGCAATCGTCGACCTTGGGGTTCACACCCATGTAGTTGAGCGGACCGGCGATCACGGTGACGGCGATGGTGCCGAACCCGGCACAGTTCACCGGGCCACTGTCGAAGTAGTCGCGCTGGGCTGCGGCGATAACGCCGATCAGCAGCCAGACCAGGACAATAATGCTTCCGATTCTCATGTTTCTCTCGCTCATCGGTCTCGAGCGGACTGTTCGACGGCGCATGGGCCACCACGTCCTTCCCGCGTTTAGCTATCCGGCGTATACCCCGGTTCGCGCGAAATATCCGTTGCGGGTGAACTATTGCTCGCCGGCTCGAGAGCGGGCGTGTCGTCGCCGATCGAGAGATGATGGGCCGATGGAGCGGTCGATGGACGAGCAGTGGCAGCGGTTGGGCGAACATCTCGAGTCCGCGCCCGGACGCCTACCGGGCGAGGCGCGGCGGCAGATCCGCAGGCGCGCAACCGATTCGACAGAGGGTGACGGCATCCCCGCCGAGCTCACCGCCTTTACCGATCTGGTCGCGCAGCGCTCCTCCCGGGTTACCGCAGCGACCGTCGCCGGACTGACGGCGGCGGGTCACAGCGACGACGAGATCTTCGAAGCAGCCGCCCTCGCGGCGTACGGGGCGGCCGACCGGCGCCTGCGGGCCGCCCGCCGCGCCTGGGAAGGACTCTGAAATGTGGCTCAATGCAGTCGAATCCGGACATGACCGGCCGACCCGGTGGATGTTCGCCATGATGCGGCGTTTCACCAGAGGGGACGTGCCCGCCGTGCTGAAGGTGATGTGCTACCGGCATCGCTTTCTCGGGACACCGCTGTCCGACCTCACGCACCAGGCCATGCGCGGACCCTCGTTCTGGACCGAGGGCGAACGCGAGATCTTCGCCACCGGCACGGCGCAGACCAACGAGTGCCCCTTCTGCGCGTCGGCCCATCACGCGATCGCCAGCGCCTACGTGGACAGCAATGTCGTGCGCCTCGCCTTGGCCGCCGGCGACGACTCGCCGCTACGCCCCGAGGCGCGGGCGATGCTCGAATTCCTGGAGAAGCTGGCCCGCGACCCCGACGGACTCACCCCCGGCGACGCGGACAAGGTGCGGCAAGCGGGCGTCTCCGCCGCAGCATTCGAGGAGGCCGTGTGGGTGGGTACCACCTTCGGCGTGACCACCCGCATGATGAACATGGTCGGCGCCGGCCCGCTGGAGCCCGAAGAAGCCAAGGTCGGTGCACGATTCATCAAGAGTTTCGGGTACCGGATGCCGCCACCGATTACGCTCTTGTCACGCGGCACTTGACCCTCGCAGCTCGCCCGGCATACCCCACCTGTCCAGGAGGTAGCACGATGAGCAGGTCCTTTCCCCGAACCCTCGTGAGCGCCGCGGTCTTCGCAGCCCTCACCGTCACCGCCGCCACCGTCGGTCCGCCGGCCAACGCCGACGTGGTCTCCGTCAGCGCCGCCGTCGGGGCCGAGGGGCTGCTGACCGGCTGCCGCTACACCGTGACGGCCGCCGTCACCGATGCGGTGATCCCGCCCGGCTCGGTGTTCTTCATGCTCGCCGGCGGGGTGATCCCCGGTAACGGTGAACGGATCCCCGGCGAGGTCGTGCACCATCCGGAGAACAACACCGTCACCGCCACCTGGACGCCGACCAGGGTCGGTTCGCAGAATCTGATCGGCATCCAGAGCGAACCGGGCAAGTACACCTCGACGAAGTTCATCACCGTCGAGGTCGTCGGCAGCGGGCTCGACACCGGCAGTTCCTGCGTGCGGATCGGTTAGCCGTCAGGCGAAGTCCGCGGCGTGGTCGGTGGCCCACTGCTGATAACTGCGGGCGGGTGATCCGGTGATCTCCTGAATCGTCGAGGTCGGCTGTCCGGGTGCGTCGACCATTGCGGCGAGCCCGGCCAGCACGAAGTCGGCGTATTCCGCTGGCAGCCAGGTCATGTGCTGTGCGGCCTGCTCCGGCGGGAGTTCCTGCCATGCCAGTGGGCGGCCCAGTGCCGCGCCGATAGCGGCTACCTGTTGGACTCTGCTCAGCGAAATCGGCCCGGTCAGTTCATATTTCGCGCCCGCGTGCCCGTCGGTGGTCAGCGCGCGAACGGCGACGGCGGCGATATCCGCCTCGTGCAGCAACGTCATCGATGCCGCACCGTAGGCGCCGCGCACGATATTGCCCGCGCGAATCTGCGGTGCCCATTCCAGCGTGTTCGTCGCGAAACCGTGTGGCCGCAGGAAGGTCCACTCCAGTCCGGACTCGACGATCGGCCGCTCGACGGCCGCGTGCGCCGCGCCGATCGGGTTGTCCTGCTCATAGGTGTCATCACGGACCGCGCCGGAGGACAGCAGGACAAGACGATCCGCGTGCTCGGCGATCACCCGCACCGCCGAGTTCGCCACGGCGGCAGGCAAAGTGGGCCAAGTCATGTACACCGCGTCCACGCCGTCGAGCGCACGGGCCAGGGTCTCCGGTGCGGCCAGGTCGCCTGGCGCGATCTCGACATCGGCAGGCAGCGAAGCCGCTTCGGGTCGGCGAACCAGTGCGCGCACCTGCACCCCGGTCTTCGCCAGCTGCGAAACCACTTGTCCGCCAACATGACCGGTCGCGCCGATCGCCAGAATTCTGTTCGGTTGAGCCATGCGCTCACGATACGAAGGAAGCTAACTCTAGGTAAGGGCCTACCTCGAAGTAAGCTCATAGCGTGGACGTAGGTTTCCAGAACAGCAAGCTGCCCCCCGCTGCCCAGCGTGACGTATTCGACAGCGACTGCCCCGCCCGCACCGTTCTCGACAAACTGACCAGCCGCTGGGGAGTCCTCATCCTCTCCGCTTTGCGCTGCGGCCCGATGCGCTTCCACGCCCTGCGCGACAACATCGGTGGCATCAGCGAAAAGATGCTCTCCCAAAACCTGCGCACCTTCACCAATTACGGCCTCGTCGACCGCACCGTAGAACCCACCACCCCACCCCAGGTCACCTACGCCCTCACCCCGATGGGCAAGGAAGTCGCCGAACAATTACACGGCCTGCTGTCCTGGGTCAGCGTCAACGCCGCAGCCATAGTGCAGTTCCAGTCGGAATCGTCACCTTAAGACGGGTCGACCAGCATAAAAAAGCCCTTCACCTGCTCGCGCAGCTGAAGGGCTTCTTGGCGGTGGCGGAGGGATTTGAACCCTCGGAGGGGGGTTACCCCTCACACGCTTTCGAGGCGTGCTCCTTAGGCCGCTCGGACACGCCACCGCCGACAACCATACCGGAACGCCCCCGAATCACTAAATCACCAGCACACCCACCAGTGCCCGTGTGACTTGACGCACGGAAGGTGCGCGTGACGCATGCTGCAGCCTGCGTCAAGAGCGCGGAACGTGCGTCAGGTGGGGCTCAGCGCTGGGTTTGGAAGAAGGTGTTGAGGAGGGCGGCGCAGTCGGGTTCGAGGATGCCGCCGTGGACTTGGGGGCGGTGGTTGAGGCGGCGGTCGCGGACTACGTCCCAGAGGGAGCCTACTGCGCCGGTTTTGGGTTCCCAGGCGCCGAAGACCAGGCGGGAGATGCGGGCTAGGACGAGGGCGCCTGCGCACATGGTGCAGGGTTCGAGGGTGACGGCTAAGGTGGCGCCCTCCAGGCGCCAGCCGTCGCCGTGAAGTTCGGCGGCGCGGCGGAGGGCGAGGATCTCGGCGTGGGCGGTGGGGTCGCCGAGGGCCTCGCGCGCGTTTGCCGCGCGCGCGAGTTCCTTTCCGGTGGAGTCGAATACGACGGCGCCGACGGGGACGTCGCGTGGGTCGGCCGCGGCGGCCGCGGCGATCGCGGCGCGCACCATGTCGGCGTCCGACGGGGCGGTCATGTCAGCGGGGGAGCTTGTCCAGCACCGCCGCGAGTTCGTCGGCGAAGCCGAGGCGTTGGGCGATCATGCCGAGTTGCTCGTCGGGGTAGAGGTCGGTCTCGGCGAGGATGACGCTCAGTACCGGCTCGGGCAGACCCAGGTCGGCGAGCACGCCGAGGTCGCCTTCTTCCCACGGCTCGATGTCGTCGAGTTCGTCGGGGTCGATGTCCGGAATTTCCACGTTGAGAGCGTCGAGGACGTCCGCGGCGATGTCGTAATCAATGGCGGCGGTCGCATCCGAAACCAGCATCCGGGTGCCGCTCGGCGCGGGCCGGACGACGATGAAGAACTCGTCATCGATGTCCAGCAGACCGAACACGGCTCCCGAGCTACGCAAGGCCTTCAGTTCGTTTTCCGCGGCGGACAAATCCGTGAGCGCAGCCTGGCTCAACGGGCTGCACCGCCATTTGCCTTCTTCGCGGACAACCGCCACTGCGAACCCTTCTACGTCGTCGTAATCATCCGACGCCGCCCTATTCGTGCCCGAGCGCTGTGCTGCCATGGGCGCAACGGTAGTCTGCCCGACCCGAAATGTTGAAGTCGTATGCGAATCTGTTCCGGTGACTTCGACTGAGAAAGCGTCCGTGTGTGTGCTCGGCACCGGCTTGATCGGCGGTTCCCTGCTGCGCGCGGCCGTCGGCGCCGGGTACGACGCCTGGGGTTACAACCGATCGCCGACCGGCGCACAGGCCGCGCGGGCCGACGGCTTCGACGTCACCGAGGAACTGCCCACCGCGCTCACCCGAGCCGCGGCGGCGGACGCGCTGATCGTCATCGCCGTGCCGATGCCCGCGGTCGGGCACCTGCTCTCCGCCATCGCCACCTACGCGCCCGATTGCGCGCTGACCGATGTGGTCAGCGTGAAGGCACCGGTCGCCGAGGCGGTGCGCAACGAGGGTTTGTCGGCCCGCTACGTCGGCGGGCACCCGATGGCGGGCACCGCCGAATCCGGGTGGGCAGCCACCGATTCCGGCTTGTTCCGGGACGCCGTGTGGGCGGTCGGCGTGGACGAGGGCACCCATGTCGAGCCATGGTCCAGGGTGGTTCGGCTGGCACTGGACTGCGGTTCGGTGGTCGTCCCGATCGTCGCGGACGAGCACGACCGCGCGGTGGCCCGGATCTCGCATCTGCCGCATGTGCTCGCCGAGGCGCTGGCGCTGG
The DNA here is from genome assembly GCF_900269665.1 of Nocardia suismassiliense. Classification (GTDB taxonomy): domain Bacteria; phylum Actinomycetota; class Actinomycetes; order Mycobacteriales; family Mycobacteriaceae; genus Nocardia; species Nocardia suismassiliense. Next base: position 657,375 of record NZ_LT985361.1, on the reverse strand, counting down.
CCGGTGCGGCGGGCGGCGGGCTGGCGCTCGGGCTGGCGGCGGGCTCTTTCCGGGACGGCACCCGCGTCGCGGGCACCGCACCCGATCTAGTGCGCGCCATTTGCGAACCGAATTCCGGAGCACTGTTGACGGTGCTCGAGGAAACGCTCACCGTGCTCGGCGCCGCACGCGACAGCCTGCGCGCCGACAATTCCCTGGCCGATCTCGTCGAAGCCGGACACGATGCGCGGGAACGCTACGAAACCGCACAACGGTGGGAAATCACCGACATCCGCCCCGGCGACCACAATTGGCTCGCGAACCTTCGGGACGCCGGACAACGCGGCGGAGTAATCACTCGACTGACCTGATCCCGAAGCGCCGCCGAGAAAACGCGACGCGCTGAAAACTCAGATGCGTTCGGCGAGACCCGGGTAGTCGAGCAGGAAGCCGTCCGCGTCGACGGTGACCGTCGCGCTGGAAACCGGGGACAGCACGCTGATGCCGTCGGCGGCGCTGCTGTAAGTGAGGCTCGCCTCCTGCACCAGCAGGTCGGGCAGGCGCACGTAGACGACCGGAACCTGGACGTCGTGCACCGCGTGCTGCAGGTCGAAGCGGCGGATCGGCAGCGTGTTGAAGAACGGGCTGAGCACCACGTCCACATCGAGGGCGCCGGCGAAGGTGGAGCGCACGTGGCTGCCGCCCGCGTCGACCAGCCAGTAGTTCTCCTCGTCCCTGGCGATGGACGCGTGCCGCTCACCCGCGGCGGTGGTGGTACGCAGCGAGAGCCGCTTGGTGGCGCCGCTCTCGTCGGTGACCAGGTCGTAGGACGCGCTGAACGCCGGGTGGTCGTCGCACGCGCCGCCGATCATGCGACCGGCGGCGCGGATGCGATTGCCGTTCAGCGTCACCCGCACCGACTCCATCCGCGACGCGTTGTGGGCGCGCCAGGTGAGAATCGCCGGCCAACGGGAGGCCGGGGGCGTCTCGGGGCCGGAGGCCTGGCTCTCGGGGGCTGGAGTCGTCACGTATCTACCGTAAGCGACACCGGGCTGTAGCCCGCACCACACCAGCTCGCATCACACGAGGGATTCGCGCCAGGCCGCGTGCAGGCTGGCGAACCGGCCGGTGCCCGCGATCAGCTCGGCCGGGGTGCCGTCCTCCACGATGCGCCCGGCTTCCAGCACCAGCACCCGGTCGGCGATGGCGACGGTGGACAGCCGGTGGGCGATGATCACCGCGGTGCGCTCGCGCAGCACCGTTTCCAGCGCCCGCTGCACCAGCCGCTCGCTCGGGATGTCCAGGCTGGACGTGGCTTCGTCCAGCACGATCACCGCCGGATCCGCCAGGAATACCCGCGCGAACGCGACCAGCTGACGCTGCCCCGCGGAGAGCCGGCCGCCGCGCTTGCGCACGTCGGTGTCGAAGCCCTCCGGCAGCGCCTGCACGAAGTCGTACAGGCCGACCGCGCGGGCCGCCGCGAACACCTCCTCGTCGGTCGCGTCCGGCCTGCCGAGCCGGATGTTGTCGGCCACCGAACCGGAGAACAGATAGGACTCCTGAGTGACCATCACGACATTGCGGCGCAGATCGGCGTCGGAGATCCGGCGCAGATCGATACCGTCCAGGGTGACCACGCCGTCGGACGGGTCGTAGAACCGCGTCAACAGCTTGGCCAGCGTCGACTTGCCCGCGCCGGTGGCACCGACCAGCGCGACGACCTGTCCGGCCGGGATGTCCAAGGAGAACTCCGGCAGCACCTGACGTTCGGTGCCGTAGCCGAACGACACCCGATCCATCAGGACCGCGCCCGCGGCCTTCGCCAGCGGCGTCGGATCGGCCGGCTCCACCACCGAGGGCTCTTCCTCGAGCACGCCGGAGATCTTCTCCAGCGCCGCGGCCGCGGACTGATACGAGTTGAACACCTGGGCGAGTTCATCGAGCGGACCGTAGAACTCGTTGAGGTACAACAGGTATGCCGCGAGCACGCCCACCGCGAGATTGCCCTCGATCACCTGCCAGGCGCCGACCAGGATGATGATCACCGTGGTCAGGTTGCCGAGCAGCCTGGTCAGGCCCGCGTAGTCGCCCATGCCGCGCATGGCCGTGGTGGTCGCCTGCTGATATTCGGCGTCCTCGTAGGCCAGCACCGACTCGTTGCGCTGCTCGCGGCGGAAGGTCTGCACCGCGCGCATGCCGCCCATCGACTCGACGAACTGCACGACCACCTTCGCGATGGCGCCACGGGTGCGGCGGTAACCGGCTCGCTGCCTGCGCTGCGCCCACCGGGTGACGAACACCAGTGGCACGAAACCGATCAGCACGATCGCGGCCAGCATCAGGTCCAGGTAGATCAGCAGCGCCGCGATGGTCACCACCGAGAGGATCGCGCTCAACGCCTGGTTCAGCGCGCTCTCCAGCAGTTCCTGCAGCGTCTCGATGTCACCGGTGAGGCGCGCGACGACCTTGCCCGAGGTGTACTTCTCGTGGAAGGCGACGCTGAGCCGCTGCATGTGCGTGAACGAGCGCACCCGCAGGTCGAACAGCACGCTCTGGCTGAGCCTGCCGGACACCCGCAGGAACAGGAAGGTGGTCGCGATGCCGAGCAGCACCGCGCCCAGGTAGCCACCGACCGTCCAGGTCAGCGGAGCCCAATTCCCTTGGCGGCCTTCGGCTATGCCTTTGTCGAGCCCGTACGCGACGAACAGCGGCGCCGAGACCATCGCGGCGTTGTCGACCACGATGAGCACCAGCGCGAACGCCGCCAGCTTGCGGTAGGGCCGGACCAGGTCGAGCAGCAGCCGGCGAGATCGCTCGGCCAGCACCAGGTTTCCGGCCTGGGTGACCTCCTTGTCCTCGCTGGCGATGCCGCGCCAATCGGCGGCTTCGTCGCTTGGTTTGTCCAGTGCCGTCGAATTCTCGGTGGTAGTCCCGTCTTTCGACATGACTGTCTCCGTACTCACCGCTGTTCACCTCCCATCAGGTCGCGGTATCGGCTGCTGGTGCGCAGCAGGTGGTCGTGGGTGCCTTCGGCGACGATCCGGCCCTCGGCCAGCACCGCCACCCGGTCGGCCAGCGCGGCCGTCGAGGGCCGGTGTGCGACCAGCAGCGTCGTCGCGCCGGCCAGCACGGTGCGCAGTCGCTCCTGCACCCGCTCCTCGGTCTCCACGTCGAGCGCGGACAGCGGGTCGTCGAGCACCATGATCCGGCTGCGACTGCCGGGACTCGCACCGCTCAGCACGGCGCGAGCCAGCGCGAGCCGCTGCCGCTGGCCGCCGGACAGGCTGAGTCCCTGCTCGCCGATCCTGGTGTCGAGGCCCCACGGCAGGTTGTCCACGAACTCGGTGGCCTGCGCGACCTCCAGTGCGCGGCGCACATCGGCGTCGGTGGCCGTCGGGTCGCCGAGCGCGACGTTCTCCCGCACGCTCGCCGAGAACAGCACCGGATCCTCGAACGCGACCGAGACGAGCGAACGCAGATCGGTCAACCGCATGGACGCGATGTCGATGCCGTCGATGGTGATCACGCCGTCGGACAGGTCGTAGAGCCGTGGAATCAGGTTGAGTAGTGCGGTCTTTCCGCTGCCGGTCGCACCGACCAGCGCGACGGTCTCGCCGGGTCGAATTTTGAGCGAGACATCATGCAGCACTGGCGATTCCGCGTCTGGGAACGCGAATTTCACGCCTTCCAAACGCAATTCGCCGACAATCTTCTCCGGCAACTCCACCGGATCGGCCGGGTCAGTGATGTCGACGGGAGTGTCGATGATCTCCCAGTACCGGTCCCCCGCTGTGCGGGCGTCGTTCAACTCGGCCAGCAGGAAGCCGGTCCAGATGATCGGCCACTGCAGGAAGTTCGCCAGCGTGATCGCCGCGACCAAGGTGCCCAGCGTCATCGAGCCCTGCACCACCGCGTAGCCGCCGAAACCGAGCGCGAACGCGATCGCCAGCTGCGGCAGACCGGTCATCGCCGACCACAGCCGCGCGTCCAGCCGCACTTTGTGCAGCTCGGTCTGCTGGAGTTCGCGCGACTGGGCGAGGAACCGCCCGCCGAAGAACACGCCGCGCCCGAACGCCTTCAGCACTCGCACACCCTGCGCCGACTCCTCGGCGATGGTGGCCAGGTCACCCGACTGATCCTGGGACTTACGTGAGGCGAGCGAGTACTCGCGCTCGAAGCGAATGCAGATGTAGGTCAACGGAATCGAGATGATCGCGAAGATCAGCCCGACCTGCCAGCTCAGCCACACCAGCACCAGCAGACCGACCGGGATGAGGATGATGTGGATGATCAGGAACGGACCGGCGAACGCGACGAAGCGGCGCAGGGTGGCCATGTCGTCGACCGCCCTGGACAGCAGCTGTCCCGACTCCCAAGCTTCGTGGCGTCCGATCGCCAGCGACTGCAGCTTGCGAAAGATCTTGGCGCGCATCGTGATCTCGACCATGGACGCCGGCTTGGAAACCAGCCAGCGGCGCCCCCATACACCGAGGGCTTCGAGGAGGCCGAGCACGAACACCAGCAGCACGGGCGCGACGGCCGCGCCGAGATCGCGCTGGGCGATCGGTCCGTCGATGATCTTGGCGATCACCAGCGGGATGACGATCGCGGTCAGCGAGGCGAGGATCGCGAGCGTGGTGGCGCCGAGCAGCGCGCGCCGATACGGGCGCACGTAGGGCCAGAAACGCCGCAGCGAATACAGGCGACCCGGCACGGACGCACCGGGCCGCTCCGGTCTGTCGGCCTCCTGATCCACCGTCGCGACATCAAGTGCAACCGACATAGTTCCCCCTCGAGGTCTGTGGATGGCAGGGTCGAGAACCCGGACACTCGGTGATGTTCGCATCGAGGTCCGACATTTCAGGGTGGCAGCATCACCCGGATCAGCCAACTGGTTTTCCGGGCTCGCCGATACCCCGGTGGTGGCATCCGTGCTGGACATCACGGTCGTTTCACAGGTAGCGCCGACTTCCATGAGCCAAGCCAACAACCTCGAGCAACCTCGAGGTCAAGGGTCGATCCGCCGAATAGACTGCGCGGCATGCTGATCGTCGCCGGGTATCTGAAGGTCACCGACCGGGACCGCTATCTCGCCGCCTGCCGCGAGGTGGTCGAACTCGCCCGCGTCGCCGACGGCTGCCTGGATTTCACGCTCGGCGCCGACCTGGTCGAGCCCGACCGCGTGAATATCTACGAGCGCTGGACGAGCAGGGCCGCGGTGGACAAGTTCCGTGGCACCGGGACCACAAACGACCTCGGCGCCCACATCGTGGGCGCCGAGGTCAGTGAATTCGACTGTGCGAACGAGGTGCGGCTCTAACGAACTCCCGCGCTCTCCCGCTCCGCCGCAGGGGCGTCCGGGAAAGCTTGCTGCTGGTAGCCGCCGCGCAGGGTGCCGTCCAGGTACGCGGCTCGGCAGGCCCGTCGGGCGATCTTGCCGCTGGAGGTCCGCGGGATCGAGCCCGCGGGCACGAGCAGCACATCGCGCACGGTGACGCCGTGCCGCTGTGAAACCGCCGCCCGCACCGTGTCCGCGACCGGTTCGGTCTCCAGCTTTCCCGCGCCGGTGTTGCGTTCGGCGACGATCACCAACTGCTCGGAGTTGTCGTCGGCGTCGAACTTCAGCCCGGAGTGACTGCCCTTCTCGAAGACCAGCGCAGGCAACTCGTTGGCGGGCACCGAGAAGGCCGCGACGAAACCGGGGCGCAGCGCGGTGCTGGATTCCTGTGCGGAGAACTCGAGGTCCTGCGGGTAGTGATTGCGACCGTCGACGATCACCAGATCCTTCACCCGGCCGGTGATGTACAACTCGCCGTCGAGGTAGGCACCGTAATCGCCGGTCCGCATCCAGTGCGCGTCCTCCGGTGTGCCCTCCGCATGACTGCCCTGCGGCTGACGGGCCGCGAGTTGGGCCCGGAAGGTGGCCGCGGTCTCCTCGGGACGCCCCCAGTAACCGATGCCCATGTTCTCGCCGTGCAACCAGATCTCGCCGACCTCACCGTCGGCCCGCTCGACGCCGGTCTCCGGATCGACGATCGTCGCCCACTGCGACAACGCCACGTAACCGCAGGACACCTGCGCGATCGAGTTCTCCGCGCCCTCCTCGACCTGAACCATCCGGCCCGAATTGAGCTGGGCGCGATCGACATATACGACCCGCGCCTCGTCCTCGGCCTTGGTCGCGGACACGAACAGCGTCGCCTCCGCCATGCCGTAGCAGGGCTTGATCGTCGTTTTCGGCAACCCGTACGGCGCGAATGCCTCGTTGAATTTACGCATCGACGAGACCGATACCGGCTCGCTGCCGTTGATCAACCCGATCACATTCGACAGGTCGAGCTCTTCGCCCGGTTTCGGCTTACCGCGCGCCGCGGCGTGTTCGAAGGCGAAATTCGGTGCCGCCGCGAAAGTCCCGGCACCGTCGGAGGCGGCGGCCAGTTCTTTGATCCAGCGGTACGGACGGCGGACGAACGCGCTCGGCGACATGATGGTGATGAATCCGCCACCGACGGTCGGCAGAATCACGCACAGCAGACCCATGTCGTGGAACAGCGGCAGCCAGGTGACGCCGCGCGAATTCTCTTTGACACCAATTGCATCGATCATCTGCAGCAGATTCGTGCCGACGGCCCGGTGCGTGATCTCCACGCCCGCAGGCGTTCTGGTGGACCCGGAGGTGTATTGCAGGTAAGCGACGCTGTCGATATTGATATCCGGGCGCACCCAGGTCGCGCCGACGCTGTCCGGAATCGCTTCCACCGCAATAATCCGCGGCCGCTGTACCGCGGGCAGATGGCGGAAGAAGTTCCGCACACCGCCCGCCGCGGAGCCGACGGTGAGAATCGCGGCGGGCGTGCAGTCGCTGAGCACCGCGGTGAGCCGGTCGGTGTGCCCCTGCTCCTCCGGGTCGAACAGCGGCACCGCGATATTGCCCGCGTAGACGGCGGCGAAAATGGAGACGACATAGTCGAGCCCCTGCGGTGCCAGAATCGCTACCCGGTCACCGGGTTTGGTCACCTGCTGTAGCCGGGCCGCGACGGCCCGTAGCCGGACACCGAACTGCCGCCAGGTCAGCTCGTGGTACTCGCCGTCCCGTTCCCGCGAATAGTCGATATAGCGGTAGGCGAGGTCGTCGCCGTTCTCCGCGCTGTGCTTGTCGACGAAGTCGATCAGGGTCTTGTCGCCGCGGATTTTGATATTGCCCTGGTCGTCCAAATAGTCGTCGAAGGTCTCGTCGATCATCGCCTTATCCTTTTGCCAAAGCACGCACACAGGCCGTGCAGCTACACCGAACACAGGTCGATAACGAAGCGTCGGGAAGGCTAGCAGGTGCGCAGCCTTCCGACGCTCAGTACCGCCCGAAGGCGATCGCCACGTTGTGTCCGCCGAAACCGAACGAGTTGTTCACGGCGTAATCGATCCGACCCGGCCTGCTCTGCCCCTTGACCACATCGAGGTCGATGGCGGGGTCCTGATTGTCCAAATTCAGGGTCGGCGGGACGATTCCGTCCCGAATGGACAGCACGGTGATCACCGACTCCAGCGCACCGACCGCGCCGATCGAGTGCCCGAGTGCGGATTTCGGCGCGTAGACCGAGGTGTGACTGCCGATCGCGGACGAAATGGCTTGCGCCTCAGCGGTATCCCCGATCGGGGTGGCGGTGGCGTGCGCGTTCACGTGGGTGACGTCCTTCTTCGACAGCCCGGCCTTCTCGATCGCCCTGGTCATCGCGCGCGCGGCGCCCTTGCCCTCGAGATCGGGCGCGACCAGATGGAAGGCGTCGGAGGTGATGCCCGCACCCATGATCCGCGCGTGGATGGTCGCGCCGCGCGCCTTGGCGTGCTCCTCGGTCTCGATGATCATCATCGCGCCGGCCTCGCCGAACACGAAGCCGTCCCGGTCCTTGTCGAACGGGCGCGACGCGCTCTTCGGATCGTCGTTGCGGGTGCTCATCGCGCGCATCATGGTGAACGCCGCGATCGGCACCGCCTGGATGGAGCCCTCGACCCCGCCGGTGACGACCATGTCGGCGTCGCCCATCACGATCATCTGCCACGCGTTGGCGATCGCCTCCGAGCCGGACGAGCAGGCCGACACCGGCGTGACCACGCCCGCGCCCGCGCCCAGTTCGATGCCGACGCAGGCGGCCGATCCGTTGGGCATGATCCGCTGCACGGTCAGCGGTGAAATCTTGCGGTAGCCACCGTTTTTGATGCGGTCCCGCGCGTCGATGATGTACTCGCCGCCGCCGAGGCCGGTGCCGATGGCGACGCCGAGCCGGGTCTTGTCGACCTCCGGGCTACCGGCGTTGCGCCATACCTCGCGGCACAGGACCGTGGCCATCTGCTCGACGTAGGACATGTTGGTCGCCTCGACCCTGGTGAGGCTCTCGGCGGGCGAGACCTTCAGGTGCCCGCCGATGCGGACCGGCAGTTCGAACTGGTCGATGAAGCTGTCCTCCAGGACGTCGATCCCGCTCTCCCCGTTGAGCAGGCCTTTCCACGTCGAGTCGATATCGCCCGCGATCGAGGTGGTCGCCGCCAGGCTGGTGACCACGACGTTGGGAAAGCTCCTGTTTTTCGAAGGTATCTGCATGTTCGCTCACTTTCCCTAGCGTGACGACTAAGAAATTTGTCGAGCCCAAAACCTTGTGGAGCAGAGACGCTGTGTGGAGCAAATGCGTTTCGCATGCGGACGCGCCGCCGAGCACGTGGGGCGGCGTCCGCGCGGATAGCGCTGGAGCGCAGGCAGATCAGCCTGCCGAGCCTGTCATCAGGGCCGCACACATGATCGGCCGATGAGCATTATCGAGCAGCAGCAGACCGATCATGTTGCTGACACGCGGACGGTACCAGGCCACCCTCGGGTTTGCTCCGTCGCGCCGTCATGGCGGTGTTCGCGGACGGCAACCGGCAACTCGAGTAACCTCTGCCGGGCACAGGGGAACCGAGAACGCGAAGAAGGGACAGTCGGTGACGGGCGCGCGCATGGTCGGGCTGTTCGCCGGGATCGGCGGGCTCGAGCTCGGCCTCGCCCGCAACGGCTGGCAGTCCGAGCTGCTGTGCGAGATCGACGCGGGCGCGCAGGGCGTGCTGTCCGCCCGCTTTCCCGACGTGCCACTGCATTCCGACATCACCAGCCTGCGCGCGCTACCGGCGGGCACCGAACTGGTCGCGGCCGGCTTCCCCTGCCAGGACCTCTCCCAGGCCGGGCGCACCGCGGGCATCACCGGCAAACGCTCGGGGCTGGTCGACGAGGTGTTCCGGCTGGTGCGCCGCAAGCGCGGGCCGCGCTGGCTGCTGATCGAGAACGTGCCGTTCATGCTGCAACTCGGTCGCGGTGCCGCGATGCGCCACATCACCACCGCCCTGGAGGAGCTCGGCTACACCTGGGCCTATCGGGTGGTGGACGCACGCGCGTTCGGCTTGCCACAGCGGCGGCAGCGGGTGCTGATGCTGGCCTCCCGGACCGAGGACCCGCGTGGGGTGTTGTTCGGCGAGGACGCGGGCCCGCGGATCGTCGGCGACGCGGACCGCGATCCGTGCGGCTTCTACTGGACCGAGGGTGTGCGCGGGCTGGGCTGGGCCGTGAACGCGGTGCCGACGCTGAAGGGTGGATCCGCGCTGGGTATCGCGAGCCCGCCTGCGGTGCGACTGCCGTCCGGCGAGATCGTCACACCCGGCCTGGTGGATGTGGAACGGCTGCAAGGCTTCGAGCCGGATTGGACCGCGCCCGCGGGTGACGTGCCGGGTATCCGGCAGGGGCATCGGTGGAAACTGGTCGGCAATGCGGTGAGTGTGCGAATGGCCGGGTGGGTCGGGTCCCGACTGGCCGCGCCGCTGACTCCGCTGCCCGGTGACCAGCCACTACCGCCGGGAACACCGTGGCCGGTGGCGGCCTGGGGACACAACGGGGTGGCCCATCGGGTGGCGGTGTCGACCTGGCCGGTGCACGAGCCGTACGAGGACCTGCGGAACTTCCTGACCGACTCGCGACTGCTGTCCGCGCGGGCGACCGCAGGGTTCCTGCGCCGCACCGGCATGGGCAGCCTGCGGTTTCCGCCGGGATTCCTCGATGATGTGGAGAGTCATCTCGATCGCATGGGCGGCTGGGCGGCATGAACGACTCGCGGGACGGTCTCGACGACGCGCCCGGCGATGCGCAGGAGCAATCGAGTGACCTGCGGCCGGTCGGGCGCGCACCCCGTCCGACGACCGATGCGGCGACCAGCGCGCGGATGGCGCGGCAGCGGCGCAGCGGGACCAAGCCGGAGCTGGCGTTGCGCAGGGAGTTGCATCGGCGTGGGGTGCGGTATTTCGTCGATCGCGCGCCGCTGCGTGGGCAGCGGCGGCGGGCCGATCTGGTGTTTCCGCGACTACGGGTGGCGGTGTACGTCGACGGTTGCTTCTGGCATCGGTGCCCGCAGCATGCGACCGATCCGCGCAACAACGCGCAGTGGTGGGCCGACAAACTGGCCGGAAATGTGGCGCGGGACCGGGCGACCGATGCGGCGTTGACGGCAGCCGGCTGGCAGGTCGTTCGCGTGTGGGAGCACGAAGACGCGGTGGCCGCCGCCGATCGGGTGCAGGCCGCGCTGAGACACCGACCTAGCGGGACCTGACCCGGACCAGGGTGCGCGGTGCGTGCGCGGCGAGGTAGCTCGATGCCACCATCACCGACATCACGGCTATTCCGGCGGCGGCTGTTGCGAAGCCGATCATGTGGGACCTCCTTGGGAACGCTTCCCTGACAGCCTGTCGGTCGAACCTGACAGGAGCCTGTGTGCTGGTTGTCAATGGCGTGTGTTTGCCGACGCGCTGACCTACCGTTCGATCATCGGTCCGGCGGCAGGGAGGAGAATGGATCCGTGACGAATAGCCAGGAGGTCGCCGAGCGGCGCACGCGAGTGGCGTCCCTGGCGATCGCGGCGGCGATCCTGATCGCGGGCGTCTGCTACTCGTCCTGGGTGCTGGAGTTCTTCCTGCAGGTCGACGTCGACCCGGTCAACTCGTTCCTCAGCGAGTTGGATGCCGAAGGCAAGCCCTATCGTGCGGTGTTCGCGACTGCGGACAAGATCGTCGGCGCGCTGCTGATCCCCGCGGCGATCGGCGGACTGCTGACTTTTCCGCGGCGCCGGTTGACCACCATCGGCTGGGTCGCGCTGCTCTGCTTCGGCGCCGCGACGATCGCCGATGTGTTGCTGCCACTGAAGGATTGCACCGCGAGCGACAGTGCGTGCGGTGGTGAAAGCGAGCTCTTCCCGCAGTTGCACCAACCGCACGCACTGTCGAGCACCATCGCGGTCACCTCGATCGCCGTCGCCACCTTCGCGTTCAGCCTGGCCGCGTTCCGCTATCACCGCTGGCGGATCCTGCGCGAAGCCGGGCTGGTCGTGCTGGTGGTCGGGTCGGCGGCAACCGTGTGGATGCTGGTCGCCGACAACCTGTCCGGCAATTACGCGCTGGGGATCGCTCAGCGGATCCAGGTCGGTTCGATGTCGCTGTGGCTGATCACGTTGGCCGCCGCCGTGATCCTGGAGGGTCGCGAGTGGACCGATCGCGGCGATTAGCTACTCCACCGTCAGCTTGACGGTGTGCTCCGCGGTCTTCGCGGGCAGCTTCGTGGTGTCGACGAAGAGGACCTCGCCGCTGTCCTGCACGCCGTTGGGCAAGGTCTTGGGCTTCAGCGCGAACGGCGGCTGCTCGCCTTTGCTGCCGGCCAGACCGAAGTCGCTGTCGTTGGCGATGTAGAGCGTCTTGCCGCCGTCCAGGGTGGCCACGCCCTCGATCTTGTCGTGGCCGAAGAACTTTCCGTCGGCGTCGAGTTCCCGGACCAGCGCGGCGAAGTCGAGGTTCTTGGTCTTGGCGGCCGGGGTGACGCCCGCCTCGGTCAGCGCGGCGACACCGTCGGCGGTCGAGACCGAGCCGACCAGTGCCTCCAGCGACTTGCCGTCGATCTGCAGGCCGAGTTCCGGAACGTACTGCGCGCCAGGCACCTTCGCGTCGGGGCCGACATCGGTGGCGTTCGCGATGTCGACGGTCCACAGCTTCTTGTCCGCCTTCGGCGCCAAGCTGCCGTCGCGTTCGTCGATCAGGAAGGTGGTCGCGCTGAGCGCGGTGATCTCCGAGTCGGCGACCTTGCTGCTCTTCGGGTTCTCCAGCGGGACCACGAACTCCTTCAGCGCCTTCGTCTTCAGGTCGACGGTGACGATGCGGGTCAGCGGTGTCTCCTTGGCGGAACCGGTGAGGCCGGGCGTATTCAGGCCGCTCTGCATCAGGCCGACGAGGGTGCTGCCGTCCGGGGTGATCGTCAGGCCTTCCATGCCCTGGTTCGGTGTGCGCAGCGAAAGTTCTTTCGGCAGACCGGATCCCGGGGCGAGCCGCTCGATCTCGGCACCCTTGGCGTCGAAATGCACCAGGAAGGGGCCGTATTCGTCGGAGACCCAGAAGGTACCGTCGGGCAGCGCGACCAGCCCCTCCGGATCGAGGCCGTGATCGGTGGGCGGCAACACATTTCCGGCCAGGTCCTTGATCGTTTCGCCGGTGTTCGCGGCGAGGTCGACCTGACCGTTGAACGGAACGCCTGCCGCGGTGTGCAAGTCGATGCTCGATTGCAGCACCGCACGGGTACCGACCAGCTTGAACCGGCCGATCTTGGGCACGAAACTCGCTATCGGCGCCAGCTTCTCGTTCTTGCCGGGCCCGTCCACGTTCGGCCCGCGGTCGGTGAGCCCGTAGAACTCGTCCGTGCTGCCCGGCACCGGTGTCCACGCGGAGCCGAAACCGCTGCCCTGCACCGTGGTTCCGCCGAACTCACCCAGCGACGGAATGTCGGTGGTGTACAGGCGCACCGCGTCGGTGGTGGTCACCTTGAAGGCGTCGGAGCCGCGGTAGCCGGCGTCGGGGGTGTAGACCAGCGCACCGTCCACCCGGCGGCTCAGTGTGCCGTGCTCCGGGTCGGCGATGCGGACGGCGGCGCTGCCACCCGTCTTGCCGAGCAGGTCATCCAGCGAGATCACCAGCGGCTGGTCCGCGGTCGCGGTGAAATCCGCGGCCGAATTCGCGGAGGAACAGCCGGCGGCCAGCGCGCCGACACAGAGGACGGCGGCGGCGGTGACGCGAGGACGAGAATGAGCTTTCACCGGGACTGCCTACCCCGCCGATCCGACTTCTGACCGACGCGCAGGTGACAACTCGGTGTCGAACATCGGCGTTGCTGCCCGTTGACTGCCCGATCGACGCCCCATGCGATGCTGTCGCCATGACCGCACGCGTGAACATCTCCTCCGGCTCCGAATTCGAAGACATCGTCGGCTACAGCCGCGCCGTCCGACTCGGCAACCACGTCGCGGTCAGCGGCACCACCGCCTCGATCCCCGGCGGCAGCGCGGTCGGCGGCGACGACATCGGCGAACAGACCAAGGAGACCCTGCGCCGCATCGGCACCGCGCTCACCGAGGCGGGCGCGAGTCTCGCCGACGTTGTCCGCACCCGCATCTTCGTCACCGATATCGCTCGCTGGCCCGAGGTGGCCAAGGCACACGCCGAGGTCTTCGGGGACATCCGGCCGGCCACCGCCATGTACGAGATCAGCGCCCTGATCACCCCCGCGCTGCTGGTCGAGATCGAAGCGGACGCGATCGTCGCCGAGTAGTCCCGCGTGATCGACGGGACATGACGATTGCTCGCTGCCGTCCTGTCCCGTTGATCATGAAGAAGCCCGGCAGGGTCTGCCCGGGATCGCTAGGGTCGGAACTGTGACCAGTGCTGCTTTGGAAGGCCCCGTCTCACTCGACATTCTCGCCGAGGCGACCGATCGTTTCCTCGACACCGCGCGCAAGCTGAGCAACGACGACGTGCACGAACCGTCGCTGCTGCCCGGCTGGACCCGCGGACATGTGTTGGCGCACACCGCGCGCAACGCCGACAGCTTGCTCAACCTGCTGCTCTGGGCGCACACCGGCGTGGAGATCCCGCAGTACGCGAGCATGTTCCTGCGCGACTTCGACATCGAGGCCGGTGCACCCCGGCCCGCCACCGAACAACTGCTCGACAATGAAGCAGCCGGCAAACGCTGGTTCGCCCTGGCCGATTCGTTCACCGAGGACGCCTGGCACGCGGAAGTCCGTACCCGCCAAGGGCGGCCGATCCCCGCCAGCGAAGTGCGGTGGATGCGCTTGCAGGAGGTGGAGATTCACCACGTCGACCTGAACGCCGGGTACACCCCCGCCGATTGGCCCGCCCCCTTCGTAGCCCGCGTACTGCACCAGGCGACCGTCGACATGAACCGAATCACCGCCGCCGCAACCGAACCCGTTCCCGGCTTCGAACTCGACGCCACCGACACCGACTTCCACGGCATCGTCGGCGCCGATGCCCCCACCCGCTCCGTGGCTGGTCCCGCGTCGTCCATCGCCGCCTGGCTCATCGGGCGGTCCGATGGTTCCGATCTCACCGGTGAGCTGCCCGAGCTTCCTGCCTGGAAGTAGTGCTGTCCGACAGCCGAATGAGCCGGTCGCGCAATGGGTCTCCGTCGCTGAAGGTCAGCGGAAGGTCTCGTACAGGCGGGCGTCGGTGGCGATGCCGAAATGACCGGTGATGAACTCGTTGCACTCGGCCCTGGGATGGGTTTGCGTCGCGTCCATCTCAGGGTGCGGGCCCGCGTAGGCGTGGCGCTGACTTGTCTGCCGGTACGGGCCGAACCCCAGTCCGCCACGGGTGACGAACACACCGAAGCAGTCGGCTTCCACGGTGAAATACCCGTCGCCGCCCGGGCAGAAGCCCGTCGCCCCGGTCACCGACCGATCGAGCACACAATCCCTCGGCTCCGCCGCCGCCGAACCGGCGGTGGCGATGGTCGCGGCCGCCACGACGCCGAAGAAGGTCGAACCAGTGATGATGCGGCGCCCAATAGCTGCCATTTCGATCTCCGTTCGTTAGGCCTTTCGGTGCAATGTAGCGGCCGACTCCGCCTCCCCCGAGCACCTTCGCTGACCCCACTTCTGGTGGCAGCCGCGACCTAACCTTCGGGATAGAAAACGAACAGCGTGCAACCGGTCACCGATTGCGGAATGTGCGAGGAACCCGCAGGGGCGTGGATGAAAGAGCCTGCGGGATAGTCGCGTACGCCGTCGTTGAAGACACCGGAGACCACGAAGACCTCCTCGGGGCCCGGTTCGTGCACGTCGATTCCCTGCCAACACGTGTTCGGGTCCAGTTCGAGGAAGTAGGCCTTGGCGCCATTGCTGCCGAGCCACAGCGTGCGTGCGCGGATACCGGGAAACAACTCGCGGACCGGGGCGTCGTGCGTGGTGGACCACTCGTATCCGGTCATGTTCAAGTCTGTTGCCATGCAGCCAGCCTCGTCGACCGATGCCCTGTCGGCCGAGTGTCAGAAATGACATCCTGAGGTACTTTTCTGCCATGCATCGAGTCGTCGCACTGGTCCACCCACCCCAGTCGACGTTCGAACTCGGTTGCGCGGCAGAGGTGTTCGGGCTGGAGCGACCCGGAATTCCGGCCCCGATACGCCTTCAGCGTGTGCACCGAACAGCCAGGATCCGTCGCGACGTACGCGGGGTACGACATGGTCGTGACCGACGGACTCGACGCCCTGGACCAAGCCGACACGGTGCTGGTCCCCGGCTGGTTGCCCACCGAGGAGACACCCTCCCCCGCCGTTATCCGGTCCCTCCGGCACGCGCATGATCGCGGTGCGCGGCTGGTCAGCATCTGCACCGGCGCTTTCGCGCTCGCCCACACGGGCGTCTTGGACGGACGCCGAGCGACCACCCACTGGGCCCGCGCCGACGAACTGTCTGCCCGCTTCCCAGCCGTCGAAGTCGATCGCGACGTGCTCTATGTCGACCACGGCGATGTCGCCACGAGCGCGGGCGCCGGCGCAGGCATCGACCTGTGTCTACACCTCGTCCGCACGGATCACGGCGCCGGATACGCAGCCCAAGTCGCCCGGAGCATGGTCATGCCACCACACCGCGAGGGCGGGCAACTGCAGTACGCCGCACCGCCCCATCCCACCCAGATCGACGGCTCCCTGGCACCGCTGCTGGAATGGGCCACCGACCGCCTCGGCGACCCCCTCACCGTCGAGGACCTGGCCGCCCGAGCCGCAGTCTCCACCCGCACCCTCGCCCGCCGCTTCACCGACCAACTCGGCATCGGACCAGGACAGTGGCTACTGGCCCAGCGGATCGCCGCAGCCCAGGAACTCCTGGAAACCTCGGACCTCCCCGTAGAAGCCGTCGCCCGCCACGTCGGCCTCTCCTCCGCCACCAACCTCCGCCGACGCTTCCTCCGCGCCCTCGGCACCACCCCGGGTGCCTATCGCAGAGCGTTTCGAACCGACCCGCGATGAGTCTCTCGCTGGTTTCTCAGCCCGCGTGAATCCCGTAGCACGGGAATAGGTTCCAGAAACACGAGCAGATTCATCAGGAATCTCCACGCACCTCGGAGTGAGCTGCGTTCTAACGGTTTCTGGTCGGCGCCCCGGCGTAGGGTGGTGCCACCTCCAGCTCAGGGGCGGTATGGAATTTGTCCAGCCATACCGTGCCGAGAAGGGAGGTGGTGGGTTTGGCGAAACATCGCCGGGCAAAGAGCAAGGCCCCGGTCGACTACGGCATCTTGCTTGCAACAACTGCCGTGGTCGCCGGGGCGCTCGTGCTGGTCCGCTGGTTGAGGGGCTAGATAACCCATCAGGTGGGGCGTCGAGGGCAATCGGCGTCCCACCGCCAGCATCACTTGCGTGATGACCCAACTATACCGGGTCAGGCGAATCTCGAGCGAAGATGAACCGAACCCCAAGCGAATCGATCTCGGTAGACGAGGGGCGCGAGAAGGCCCCTCCCGATTACCCGAGAGGGGCCTTCATCTTGTGCGGCTGAAGGGATTCGAACCCCTAACCTTCTGATCCGTAGTCAGATGCTCTATCCGTTGAGCTACAGCCGCATGGTTATTCAGTTGTGTACCGGTTGCCCGGGTTGTGGCGGAGGCGAGAGGATTTGAACCTCCGGTCCCCGTGAAGGGACAACTCATTAGCAGTGAGTCCCATTCGGCCGCTCTGGCACGCCTCCTGGAGCCTTCTCTTCGAGGGCACCGGTCCTTTCGAACCGCCGAGCATGAAGATTACAGGAGCCGTTGTCCAGATCGCAAAACGGCTGGTTATCAGCGTAAGTTGCTGTCGAACCAGTCGAAAATACGGGTCTGGGAGTCGACCAGACCGTTGTCGTCTTCGGTGGCGGGATGATCGGCGCGGTGGCGCAGGCCGGGATAGCTGACGACCAGGCTGGCCACCGCGGCTCGGCCGGTCGCGTCGCGTAGTCGTTCGACCTCCGCGGGCGGGGTGGCCGGGTCGTCGGTGCCGAACAGTCCGAGCCACGGCGCCTGCAGGTGCGGGGCGACGCGGACGAGCGCGTCGGCCTGTTCGGTGAGCGGTTCGACGATGCCGGGCGCGGCGACGCTGACCGCCGCGCCGACCGGGCGGTTGGTGGCGACCAGGAACGCGGCGGTGCCCGCGGAGTCGAAGCCGAGCACGCCGATGGTGTCGGGGAACACCCCGTGCCGGGTCAGCCAGTCGAAGCAGGCGTCGAAGTCGTCGAAGAGCTCGTCGCCGAACACCTCCGCGACCGATTCGCGGCCGGACCGGTGGAACAGGTTGGGCGCGACCACGGTCCAGCCCTCGGAGGCCAACGAATTCATCAGCGCGAGCAGCGCACCGGTGAACTCGCGGGATTCGTGCAGCATCACGATGCCGCCGCGGGCATTGCCCTCGGGCTCCACCACGATGATGGGCACCTGGGTGTCGGCGGCCTGATGTTTCGAGCCGGTCTCGGGTTCGGGCGACGGGTCGTCGCGGCGCAGGGGGGCGAGGTCGTTGTAAGTGCCCGACATGAAACCAGCGTAGGGCGACTTCTTGATCTTCGGTAGAAATTGCTGTTGGGGGCCCATCGACCACAGATTTTCCGGTACGCGGGCCATGCTTTGCGCTGCGCCACCTATGGTTGGTATGTGACAGCGTCAACCCGGCCGGACCTCGATTCGATTCCGGCGTATGTTCCCGGCCGCAACCACCCCGGCGCGGTAAAGCTCGCCAGCAACGAGACCACCTTCGGCCCGCTGCCCGCCGCGGCCAAGGCGATCGCCGAGGCCGCCGAGCTGGCCAACCGGTATCCGGACAATCTGGCCCTGGAATTGCGTGCCGCACTGGCCGAGTTCCTGGGCGTCGCGCAGGACAACGTCGCGGTCGGCTGCGGCAGCGTCGCGCTGTGCCAGGAGCTGGTGCAGATCACCTGCGACGCACCGACCGACGAGGTGCTGTTCGCTTGGCGCTCCTTCGAGGCCTACCCGATCGTCACCAAGGTGGGTAACGCGACCGCCGTCCAGGTGCCGCTCACCCCGGACCACGTGCACGACCTGGACGCGCTGGCCGCCGCGGTGACCGAGCGAACCAAGCTGATCTTCGTCTGCAACCCGAACAACCCGACCGGCACCGCGGTCGGCAAGGCCGAGCTGACCCGCTTCCTCGACACGGTGCCCAAGCGGGTGCTGATCGTGCTGGACGAGGCGTACTTCGAGTACCTGCGGCTGGCCGAGGAGGACTACCCGAACGGTATCGAGCTGGGTCGCACCCGCCCGAATGTGGTTGTGCTGCGCACCTTCTCGAAGGCGTACGGCCTGGCCGGCCTGCGCGCGGGTTACGCGGTGGGCGATCCGGCCGTGATCACGGCGCTGACGAAGGTGCACATCCCGTTCAGCGTCAACCGGGTCGCGCAGGCCGCGGCGATCGCGTCGCTGGAGGCGCGGCACGAATTGCTGGACCGCACCCACGCTTTGGTGCTCGAACGCGACCGCGTGCGGGACGCCCTGCTGGCCGCTGGTTATCAGGTGCCGCCGAGCGAGGCCAACTTCGTCTGGCTGCCGCTGGGCGCGCGCAGCGTCGAGTTCGGCGAGGCCAGTGCCGAGGCAGGCGTGCTCGTCCGGCCCTACGGCGGCGACGGGGTGCGGATCACCACCGGCGATCCGCATGAGAACGACCTGTTCCTGAGTTTCGCCACCGATCCCGCAGTGCTGGAACGCTTCTCGATCTAGACCGCGACCGGATCAGACACCGAGGGCACCCGCCACGACCGGCCACGACCGGACCAGTTCGTCGGCCCAGTACGGCCACGAGTGGGTTCCGGTCGGCCGGAAGTGGGCGGTGACCGGGATGCCGAGGACGCGGAGCCGATCGGTGAGGCGGTGGGTGCAGATGTTGGTCGCGGCTTCCAGTGGGCCGCCGAAGCTGATGGCGGTGGCCACGTCGACGTCGGGGTTGCCGGGCACGTCGTGGATGCCGGGTATACCGCTGCCGACGGACATGTAGATCGTCTTGCCGCGCAACGCTTCCGCGTGCAGCGTCACGTCGTGGTCCAGCCAGGCGGGATCGTCTTGCGGGCCGAACATGTTGTCCGGCTCGCCCTGATAGGTGGCGACCACGGTCCTGGCTTGTGCCTGGCCGAGGTCGGTGCCCATGGAGAAGCATCCGCTGTGCGCCGCGATCGCGGTGTACAGCTGCGGGTTCCGGAACGACAGCATCATCGCGGCCTCGGCGCCCATCGAGACACCCATCACGGCGTTGCGCCCGTTGCCGTTGAACTTCGCGTCGATCAGCGGTGGCAGCTCGCGGGCCAGGAAGGTCTCCCACATGTTGGTGCCGAGTACCGGGTCGGGCTTCTTCCAGTCGGTGTAGAAGCTGGCCGGGCCGCCGACGGTCAGCACGACATTGACGTTCTTGTCCTCGAAGAACCGGTCGGCGTGGCCCATTTCGGTCCAGTTGTTGCTGTCGGGGCTCGCGCTGCGCCCGTCGAGCATGTAGACGGTCGGACGGGGTTTCGATGTGTCCCGCGGCAGCAGCACCTGCACCTCCACGGCGCGGCGCATGGCGGGCGATTCGACGAAGACCCGCAGCCACCGATCGTTGATGGGTTCGATGCGGTCGATCGCCGGTTTCGCGGCCCGGCCCGTGGTGGGCTCGGCGGGGGCCGGGCCGTCCGAGGAGCCGGTGCTTGGTTTGGGGGCATCCGAAGGGGCCGCCGACGACTGGGGAGCGCCGAACACCACAGCACCGGAAACCAGTGCCGCACTGACCAAGACGCTGGAAACCCAGCGCCGCATCCTGCGCCGAGACAGCATGCGACCCATCCTGCCAGAAATGTGTGGATCGCTCGGGCGGCCATAGCGAGTCGCAATAATGTGTGACCAGGGCCACGTTTGGTGTTCGGAGCGCAGGTATTCGAGCCCTGCCAGGGGCGTTGCAGTCCCGCTGACTGGCCGATGGCAAAGGTGGCTATCCGGCGGGCCACCGTGCGTCCGGCAATGCTGTTGCCGAGATCACGCAGATCCGCCGACAGACCGCGTTGCCCACCCGCGCGACCGCAGTATCCCGGTGACGCGGCTTGCGGCGGCGCTCCAGCCGCGCGGGATGTCGACGGCGCCCCACCCGCGGGAAGTCGGCTGCGATCCACCCGCGCGGACATACGGGTCGCGCAGCTTGCACGAACGGGGTCCTTCGACCCATGAAGCACCACCGCGAATGGCAATCCTGCGCACTCAGCAAACACCTGGTGCGCGAACCCATCACGCCGTCAATGGGACTCGACGCCACCCGTTTTCGCTCCGCGACTCGGTCCGACCCAGCAAATCCAGCAAATCCGGGCACACCGCCAGCACACCCGCCGTACGCTACTCTCCGGGCCTCTCCCGGGCATGAACAAGGACGCACATGATCGTGGATCCGCACTATCGGCACCGAGCTCTTCGCGCTGCGCTTATGCCCAGCAAGCGGACCGGCCGCTCGGTACGGAGTCGCGACAGCCCACGGCGGCGCGCACTCCCCTTCGAGCCGAAGCTAATTCGCGGCATCGCCCTGCGTACCCACCCGCGCGGACCACCGGCGGCGACGGTGTCGGCCACGCGCCCGTACGAATTCTCCCGCTCGAACTTGTCTGTTTCACCGCAGTACCGATGCCCGACCGGAGAAAACCGTGAATCCTGTGTTACCCGTGCCACCGTTCGAAAACTCCCCCGACACAGAGCCTTTCAGTACCGATCTGAAACGCCGGCTCCGTGAGTGCGACGAATTCTTCCGCATGCCGGAACTGGCCCATCTGTCGTCCCAGCGCCGCCGCACCGCGCTGGAGCAGCTCGAACAGACCGGCGGCTATCTGCAGACCGCCGAGGAGATTCTGATCGGCGCCAAACTCGCGTGGCGCAATCACGCCCGCTGTGTCGGCCGAAAGCATTGGCGCTCCTTGAAATTGCTCGACGCGCGGCGCGTGCGGTCCGCGCGTGATCTGGCCGAGGTCTGCTGGCAACATCTGCAGATGGCCACCAATGGTGGTGCTATTCAATCGATGATCACCGTCGGACCGCCGCGGCAGCCGGACGGGCGCGAGTTCCGGATCGTCAGCCCGCAGCTCATCCGCTACGCCGGTTACCGCAACGGCGACGGCACGGTCACCGGCGATGCGGCGAATGTGGCGCTCACCGAGTTCGCGATGAAACTCGGCTGGCGCGGCGCGGGAACACCTTTCGACATTCTGCCGCTACTGATCAGCACGCCGGACGAGCCGATCCGCTGGTTCGACATTCCGCCCGAGCTGGCCCGCGAAGTGGAACTGGAGCACCCGGAGTTCGAGTGGTTCGCGGGGCTGGGCCTGCGCTGGCACGCGTTACCCGCCGTCTCCAACATGAACCTCGAAGTCGGCGGTGTCACTTACCCGTTCGCGCCGTTCAACGGCTGGTACCTGGGCGCGGAGATCGGCGCACGCAATCTGAGCGACACCAACCGCTACAACATGCTGCCGCTGATCGCCGAAATGATGTGCCTGGACACCCGTTCCGAGCGCACGCTGTGGCGGGACTCGGCGCTGGTCGAGCTCAATCGCGCGGTGCTGTACAGCTTCCGCAAGGCGGGGGTGTACATCGTCGATCACCACACGGTGGCCAAGCAGTTCTGCGATCACGTCAAACGGGAGGAGGCGGCGGGCCGGACCTGCCCGACGGACTGGAGTTGGATCAACCCGCCGATCTCGTCGGGTCTGACCCCGACGTTCCACCGGTATTACGATCCGCCGGACCCCGACATCCGCCCCAACTTCGTCCGCCGGGATTTCAGCGGCGACGAATGAACCGGCCCGATTACTCGGGCCAGGTGCCGGTCAACGACTTGTAGCCGGTCGCGCCCGCCCGGTCGATGGCGGCTTTGACGAGACCGAAGATGGCGCCCTGGAGCGCGGCGGCGATCAAGACCTCGCTCCAGGTGTAGTTCCGCGCCGTGGCGCTGGGTGCTTCGTCCTCACCGCTGACGGTGCGCCACACGCGGGTGAACGCCGCGTTGGCCGCGAGGCCGCCCACCACGCTGACCAGCATGCCGAGCGGCTTGTACAACGTCTTCATGCCTGCCGCCTGCGCAGGATCCACCAGACGATGAGCGCCGCGAGTGCCGCGGCACCGGCCACGGCGGCGGGTTGCCGACGGGCCACCTCCGCAGCCTGCCTGCCGCGTTCGACGACCGGCTCGGGGGTGGCGGCTTCGGCTTTGTCGACCAGGTCGCGCGCCTGCGCTTTGGCCTGCTGTGTCTTCTCCTCGGTGGCCTGCTTCACCTGCGCGGCCTTCTCGACGGTCGCCGCCTCCACCTCAGCGGCCTTCCTGCTGGTGGATTCCTTGGCCTCCGTGGCCTTCTTGCTCGCGGCCTGCTTGGTCGCGGCGGCCTTCTTGGCTGCGGCTTCTTTGGTTTCGGCCGCCTTGCGGCTGGCGGCGGACTTGGCCTGCGCGGTCTTCTCGGCGGCGGCTTCGGTTGCCTCCGTTGCCTTTTCGCGCACCGTGTCGGCGGTATCGTGCAGCTTGTCCTGCGCTCGACCCTTGACGTCCAGTTTGTCGGTCAGTTCCGAAACCGTC
Organism: Nocardia suismassiliense; assembly: GCF_900269665.1. Classification (GTDB taxonomy): domain Bacteria; phylum Actinomycetota; class Actinomycetes; order Mycobacteriales; family Mycobacteriaceae; genus Nocardia; species Nocardia suismassiliense. The sequence goes on along the minus strand of NZ_LT985361.1, from coordinate 634,443 downwards.
TGCCCCAGTTGTTCTCTGGTCGCATCACGGTCCGCGCGCAGTGCTTCCTCTTCGATCGGTCCGCTCACGATCGGCGTGTCGACTTCGGTGGTGTCGTCGGCGGCCCGGCGTCCCTGGTCGCTCATCGGTGTCTCCCGTCCTTGATGGTTTCGATGTCGCGTTTGACGCCCGCGGCCGCTTCCTGCGGCACCGGCGGGACCGCCTCCTGGACGTCCTTCTTGCCGAGGAGGGCGAGTACGGCACCGACGACCACCAGCACTCCACCGACGATCAGCGCCGCGGCCCACGCGGGTAGCGGGATCGCCAAGGCGAATATCGCCGCCGCGATCAAGGCCGCTCCGCCGTAGAACGCCAAGAGGGCGCCGACGCCGGCCAGCCCGGCACCACGGCCGATGAGTTTGCCCTTTTTCTGTACCTCTAGCCTGGCCAGCTGCAACTCGTCCCGGATCAGCCTGCTGATCTGCTCGGTCGCGTCGTTGACCAGTTCGCCGACCGACCGAGTCTCCGCCGGTGGCGCGCTCCGCGCTTCTGTCATTTGGCACCTCCCAGTCGACGGCCGGTTACCCGGCGTCGCGGGTGACAAACACGCGTTCTGGGCGGCGGTAGGTGAGGGCGACACCTATCGCTCCTGCCCGGGACACCAAACGTGGTGTCGGTCAACAACTCAGGAGCCGACTGGCGCCGCGGGCTGCTGTAGCTCGATCGCCACCAATAATTCGATCAGGTCGTTGACGCTGCGGACGCTGCGGCCGGTGAGGTCTTGGATGCGGCGTAGGCGGTATTTGGCGGTGTTGTGGTGGATGCGCAGGGTGTCGGCGGCTTCGCGCAGGTTCATGTCGGCGGCGGCGAAGGCGCGGATGGTGTCGGCGAGTACGCCGCCGCGGGTTCGGTCGTCGGACAGCACGGCCGCGATGCCGGGGTCGATGAGGTGGCGGGCGGTGTCGTCGGCGCGCAGCATGAGGTAGCGGAACGGGGTGATGTGCGGCAGCGCCAGGACGCCGCCCGCCTCGAGCAGCAGACCGAGGGCGTTGCGGCTCTGCTGATACGCCGTCGGTAGTTGCGCGATGCCGGCGACGACGGTGCTGACGCCGACGGCGAGGGTGATGCCTGCCGCGCTGAGTTTGCGCTGCATCGCCTGTAGTCGCTCGCAGAGTTCGCCGGTGCTCGCGCTGCGGTTGAGCGCGGGCACGGCGATGATCTCGGTGCCTCGCACCACCGCGAGGGTGCGCAGTCCGTTGACGCCGACACCTGCCATCGCCGCGGCGGCGAGTTGTCTTGCCTCGGTGTCGGTTCCGTCCTGCGCCGCACGCAGCTGGCTGTCGAGCACGGTCGCGGTGACGACCACCATCGCGGCGGTGCTCTCCGCGCCGATGCCGTGTGCGCTTGCCTTGGCGAGCAGCGGTCCACGCTCGGGCAGTGCGCCGGCGAGCAGCCGTTCCAGCAGGTCCTGTCCTTCGCGGCCGAAGTCGGCCGAGCACGCCTGCTGGAACTCGAGGTAGGCGTTGGCGGCCTCGGTACTGACCAGATCGTTGTAGCGCGCCAGCGGCGCGACCATCGACAGCGCGGCCTGCCGCCCGGCCTCGGATTCACCGGCGAAGGCCAGCAGCGCCTTCCACGTCGCCTGCTGGCCGAGCCGGAAGGCGGTGATGTAGTCGACCAGCGTGAGCCCGGCCCTGGCTCGGCGCACCGCGGCCCGGCGGGTGTAGGCGAGCTCCTCGACGGTCACCTTGCGGTGCTCCAGGAACGCGCTGAGCCCGGACCGGCACAGCCTGGTGAGTTGATCGTGCACATCGGCGTGGAAGGTGCTGTCGCGAGCCGCGTAGCTGGGAATCTGGGCGAGGATCGCCGACAGTCCGGCGTCGGCGATCTGCTCCGCCTGGGCATAGGCGTTGCCGATTATTCGAATGCGCTCGGCCTGTACTTCGTCCGGATACACCGTGCTGTCCGAATGTGACCCAGCTGACATATGCGGATACTCCATCGCTGTATCGGGGGTGTCAACACGACTAGAGCCGGGCCGTCCATGTCCGGCGAGGACAACATCGCGGGCCGGCTTTGGCCTCCACGGCCGATGTGCCCGCTGACCAGCGCACTTAGGCTGACCATCTGCACTCCAGGCAGGCAGCTGAAGTTGTTGTCGCGCAGGGATTTTTTCCCACGTCTCAAACGTGGGCTGGGAGGCCGAATGCTCGAAATATCCGACCTGACCGTCCGCTTCGGCGGCATCACCGCATTGCACGAGGTCGGATTCCGGGTGGAGCCGGGACAGATGGTCGGCCTGATCGGACCCAATGGCGCCGGGAAGACCACACTGTTCAACTGCCTGACCCGCCGCCATCTGCCGGATTCGGGTGCTGTGCGCTATCTGGACACCGATCTGCTGACCGTGCGACCGGATGCGCTCGCCGCGCTCGGCATCGCCAGAACCTTTCAGAATCTCGGGCTGTTCCCTCGGATGTCGGTGCGCGACAACGTCCTGGTGGGCGCACACCACCGGGCCGGTGCCGGATTCACCAGCGCCGCATTGCGGCTGCCGCGCGTGCGTCGCGAGGAACGAGCCCTGCGCAGCGAAATCGACGCGCTGCTCGACCGTTTGGAGCTGGCCGACGTCGCCGATCATCCGGCTGCCGGGCTGCCGTTCGGGACGCTCAAACGGATCGAACTGGCCAGGGCGCTGGCCGTCCAGCCGCGGTTGCTGCTGCTGGACGAGCCGGTCAACGGACTCAACCACAGTGAGGTCGGCGAATTCGCCGATCGCTTGCGGGCGCTGCGCGACGAGTCGGATCTGACGGTGATAGTCGTCGAGCATCACATGGGGTTCGTCATGGGCACCTGCGATCGGGTGGTCTGCCTGGATTTCGGGCGGCTGATCGCCGAGGGCGATCCCGAAGCGGTGCAACGTGATCCGGCCGTCATCGCGGCGTACCTGGGGACGGCGGCATGAGTGCGGAACCTTTCCTGTCGGTCACCGACCTGCGGGCCGGATACGGCGGTGCCCAGGTCTTGCACGGGGTGAGTTTCACGGTCCACCGCGGCGAGGTCTGCGCGATCCTCGGCGCCAACGGTGCGGGGAAATCGACCCTGCTGCGCGCTATCTGCGGCATGATCCGGCCGCGCGGCGCGGTTCGGCTCGACGGCGCCGAAGTCACCGGACGCGCACCGGAGGCGATGGCCCGGCTCGGCGTCGCCCACGTGCCGGAGGGGCGCGGCACCTTCATGCCGCTGACCGTCGAGGAGAACCTGCGGCTCGGCGCGTATCCGCGTCGCGATCGCGCCCGCGTCGAGACGGAACTGCAGCGGGTGTTCGGCTACTTCCCGGTGCTCGCGGACAACCTGCGCAAGCCGGCCGGTGGCCTGTCCGGCGGCCAGCAGCAGATGCTCGCCATCGGCCGGGCGCTCATGCTGGCACCCCGGCTGTTGCTGCTGGACGAGCCGTCGCTCGGGCTTTCGCCGCTGGTCACCCAGGAGCTCTTTCGCATCGTGCACACCATCAACGAAGAGGAAAAAACCACGGTGATCGTTGTCGAGCAGAACGCTCATCTGGCACTGGAGAACGCGCATCAGGCGCATGTGCTCGAGACCGGCCGAATCGTATTATCCGGCACCGCCGCCGAGATCAAGGCCGACGAGCAGGTCGCCCGGTCTTACCTCGGATACCGGGTGTAATCGTGGCCGAATTCCTACAGCAGATTTTCGAAGGCATCAGTTCCGGCGCGTTGTACGCCGGGCTGGCGCTGGCTTTGGTGCTGATCTACCGGTTCACCGGGATCGTGAATTTCGCGCAGGGTGAGCTGGCCATGTTCTCGGCGTTTCTCGCATGGCAGTTCATGCAGCACGGCTTTCCCTTTTGGTTGTCACTCATCGCGACACTCATCGTCTCGTTCATCGGCGGGATGCTCATTGAACGGGTGATCATCCGGCCGGTCGAGGGTGCCCCGGAATTGACGCTGGTCATCGTGACGGTGGGGTTGTTCTTCTTCATCAACGCCGCGGCGGGCTGGATCTGGTCTTTTCAGGTCAAGTCGTTCCCGAATCCGTTCCCGGACGGTGCATTACGAGCCGGTGGGGTGACCGCCGGATACGGCAACCTCGGGGTGCTCGCGGTGGTCGGCGTGGTGATGGGACTGCTGTATCTGCTGTTCCGCTACACCAAGATCGGGTTGGCGATGCGGGCGGTCGCGTGTAATCCACAGTCCGCCAGGCTCGTTGGGATCCGGGTCGGCACCGTCCTGTCGCTGGGCTGGGGGCTGGCCGCGCTGGTCGGCGCGGTGTCGGGGGTGTTGTCCGCCCCGCTGCTCTTCCTCGAACCCACCATGATGGGCGGGGTTCTCATCTACGCCTTCGCGGCGGCGACGCTCGGCGGTTTCGACAGCCCGGGCGGTGCGGTGGCGGGCGGTTTGATCGTCGGCATCGCCGAAACCCTCACCGGCGCATACGTCGACGTGATCGGGACCGAACTCAAGATCGGTGTGCCACTGGTGATCATCCTCGGCGTGCTGCTGGTCCGGCCGCAAGGCCTGTTCGGCCGGGCGGTGGTGGAGCGGGTATGAGCGACACCACCAAGCCGGTCACCGAGACGGTGACCGCCGAACCCGCTGTGCAGCAGGCTGTGCCACCACGGAAGACATCGCTGCGCGGACTCGCGGCACAACACTGGCGATGGCTCGCGGTAGCCGCGGTGATCATCCTCGCCTGCTATGCGCCGTTCCAGTTGGTGCCGTTTCGCACCTTCCAGCTCGCGATGGCGATGATCTACGCGATCGCCCTGGTGGGACTCAATCTGCTGGTGGGACATACCGGTCAGATCTCACTCGGACACGGCGCGTTCTTCGCCATCGGCGCCTACACCACCGCGGTACTGATGAACCGTTGGGACACAACGTATCTCGCGACGCTGCCGGTCGCGGCGCTGGTGGCGTTCGTGCTCGGCTTCGCGCTCGGCGTGCCCGCGCTGCGGCTGCGCGGGCTCTATCTGGCCTTGGTCACGCTGTCCATCGCGATCTTCCTGGTACCGCTGCTCAAACGGTTCGAGACACTGACCGGCGGATCCATGGGCCTGACCCTGACCAAACCGGTACCGCCGCAATGGACCGGGCTGGCCGAGGACCAGTGGCTGTACTTCCTGGCCTTGGTCACCACCGGACTGTGCTTCCTGCTCGTCGCGGGACTGCTCAGATCGCGGGTCGGCCGCGCGCTACACGCCATCCGGGACAACGAGATCGCCGCGGAGATGCTCGGCGTGCGCACGGCGTTCTACAAGACGCTCGCCTTCGCCTGGAGCGCGATGCTCGCCGGCGTCGCGGGCTGCGTCTACACCTGGGTGATCGCCTTCGTCTCCCCCGACTCGTTCGCGGTCGGGCTGTCGATCACGCTGCTGGCCGGCCTGGTCGTCGGCGGGCTCGGGGCCCAGTGGGGACCGCTGCTCGGCGGGTTGTTCGTGCTGTATGTGCCGAGCTTCGCCCAGGACATCAATCAGGCCGCACCGGGCGTCATCTTCGGACTGCTGATCATCGCGGTCATGTACCTCGCGCCGAACGGATTGGCCGGGCTCATCGGCCGGGCGGCGCGCTGGATCGAAAACCTCCTTCGGAAAGGGAAAACCCATGCGCACTAAGGCGATCCGAGCCGTGGGAGCGGCGGTGGCCGTGCTGCTCACGGCGACCGCCCGCGGTGGCCGCGGCGGAGACGGCGGCACCGTGGGACAGGGCGACTGCAAGGGGCAGCAGACCACCGGCATCACCGAGACCAGCATGAAACTCGGCGGCGTCTACCCGCTGTCCGGGCCCGCCTCCGCCTACGGCGAACTGCCCAAGGGCGTGCGCGCGTACTTCGACTACGTCAACGCCGAACAGGGCGGAGTCGACGGGCGCAAGGTCGAATTCCTGATCCGCGACGACGGTTACCAGCCGCCCAAAACGGTGGAGGAAACCCGGCGGCTGGTCGAACAGGATCAGGTGTTCGCGGTCTTCTCCACCCTGGGCACGGCGACCTCGGCGGCGGTATGGGACTACCTCAATCAGCGGAAGGTGCCGCAGGCGTTCATCGCGGGCGGTGCGACCAAATGGGGCAGCGACACCGAACACCCGTGGACCATCGGCTGGCAGCCCAGCTATAAGGCCGAGGGGCAGGCGTTCGCGCGCTACGTCCGCGAACAGCGGCCGAACGCGACCGTCGCGGTGCTCTACCAGAACGACGACTTCGGCAAGGACCTGCTGACCAGCTTCACCGAGGCCGTCGCGGGCAGCGGCATCAAGATCGTGGGTGAGCAGAGCTACGAGGTCACCGACCCGACCGTGGAACCGCAGCTGCGCAATCTCGCCAATACGAAAGCCGATGTGCTGCTGAACTTCTCGACCCCGAAGTTCGCGTCGCAGGCTTTGGCCGCCGACGCCCGCAACACCGACTGGAACCCGCTGCACATCCTCGCGCAGGTAGCGAACAGCGTCACCATGCTCAAGCAGGTCGGCTTCCAGAACGTGCAGAACGTGGTGTCGGTCGCGTTCATGAAGGACCCCGCCGACGCGCAGTGGGACGCCGACGCCGGCATGCGCACCTACCGCGACAAAGTGGCCCAGTACACCCGCGACGCCGACCCCACCAACCAGTACACGGCGGTCGGCTGGGCGATGGCGCAGACCTTCCACAAGACCATGGAAGCGGCGAAATGCCCCACCCGCGAAGGACTCCGCGACGCCATGCGGGCCCTAGACAACATCGATATCGGCCTGCTGCTGCCCGGCATCACCGTCAAGACGGGCCCCGGTGACGCGTTCCCGCTCGAAGCCATGCGGATCCAGCGGTTCGAAGGTGACCACTGGACGCTCATCGGCGACCTGATCAACACCAGCAAGTAGTCGCGCACGACCTTGACCTGCTGGTTCAGGTCAAGGTCTGTTGCGGAGACGGAGGGATTTGAACCCCCGGTCGATCTCTCGACGCTCGCTTTCAAGGCGAGTGCATTCGGCCGCTCTGCCACGTCTCCAGGACCACGATGGTAGCGGACGGGTCAGAGGGGGCGCGTTCCGATTTCCTGATCGATGCGGGCGAAGACTTCGGCGATGACCTCTAGCTGGTGCGGGGTGAGCAGGTCGACGAAGTCGCGGCGGACGGCTTCGACGTGGCCGGGAGCGGCGGCTTCGAGGCGGCGCATGCCCTCGTCGGTGAGCTCGGCGAGCACGCCGCGGCCGTCTTCCAAGCAGGTGTTGCGGCGCACCATGCGCTCGCCTTCCAGGCGCCGGATCTGATGGGTGAGGCGGCTGCGGGAGGAGAGCACGCCGTCGGCCAGTTCGCTCATCCGTAAGGCGCGCCCGGGCGCCTCCGACAGCAGGACCAGGATGCGGTACTCGGCGACGCTGAGGTCGCTGTCGCGCTGTAACTGGCGGTTCAGCGCGGTCATCAGTCGCTGGTGGCCATCCATGTAGGCCCGCCAGGCCCGTTGCTGCGCCGGGGTGAGCCACCTCGGTTCGGCCACGGGACTACTCGGTTCTGGATGCACGGTGCTCATTCTATGCCGCCCTCAACTGCGGAAATTCCCTGTGGGGAAAGATGTATCGCTCAGTGGACAGTCTCGCTCAGTGATCTCGCCGGCTCGGCGCGGTTCGCGAAACCGCGAGAATGCGCTTGTGGTTGCCTGAGCCAACCGTTACCGCGACCGGTCGCGAGGGGCCCGCGGTTCGGGACGGTGCGGACGGGGCACTATGGAACCTGTGCGTGCTATCGAGTTGAACGGATTCGGCGGGCCCGAGGTAATGACGTGGGGCGAGGCGGCAGATCCCGCGCCCGGCCACGGTGAGGTGCTGATCCAGGTGGCGGCGGCCGGGGTGAACCGCGCCGACCTGATGCAGCGCCAAGGGTTTTACCCGCCGCCGCCGGGTGCCAGCGAGGTGCTCGGTCTCGAATGCTCCGGCGTCATCGCGGAGCTCGGTGACGGTGTGCACGACTGGCAGGTCGGCGATCGGGTGTGCGCGTTGCTGTCCGGCGGCGGGTACGCCGAAAAGGTGGTCGCACCAGCCGCACAACTGCTGCCGGTGCCCGACGGGCTGGATCTCGGCGCGGCCGCCGGGCTGCCCGAGGTGGCGGCGACGGTGTGGTCGAACCTGGTCATGACCGCCGGGCTGCAATCGGGTCAGCTGGTGTTGATCCACGGTGGTGGCAGCGGGATCGGCACGCATGCGATCCAGGTGGCACGCAGTCTCGGCGCGCGGGTCGCGGTCACCGCGGGGTCGGCCGACAAGCTGCAGCGGTGCAAGGAACTCGGCGCGAGCGTGCTGATCAATTACCGGGACGACGATTTCGTCGCCGCGGTGCGGGCCGACGGCACGGGCGCCGACGTCATCCTGGACAACATGGGCGCGGCCTATCTGGCCCGCAATGTCGAGGCCCTGGCGAATTTCGGGCACCTGGTGGTGATCGGCATGCAGGGCGGGGTCGGCGGCGAGCTGAATCTCGGTGCGCTGCTGCGGAAATGGGGCACGGTGCACGCCACCAATGTGCGCAACCGGCCGGCCACCGGCCACGGCAGCAAGGCTGAGATCATCGCCGAGGTGCGCCGGCAGCTGTGGCCGTTGGTCGCCGACGGCACCGTCGCGCCGGTGATCCACGCGGAACTGTCGATCAGTGAAGCGGGCGAGGCGCATCGGATGCTGGAATCCGGTGACGCCTTCGGCAAGGTCGTGCTGCAGGTACAGGACCTCTGAGCTCGTACGGGATTGCCGCTCACGTCAGCGACTGACGCGGCTGCGTGCACCTCGCGGACGAATTGCCATGGCGCGCAGCGGTTGCCGGCGAATTCGGGCGCGTGAGCTGCCAGCGAATACGGGCGCGGGGAGCTGATCGGAGCGCGAGAAAACGGCGCTCGACTACTCCATGGCCGCGAGCGCGCGGCCGAGCTGGTCGATCTCGAACTTGGTGGTGTAGGGCGCCAGGCCGATGGTGACCGCGCCGCCTTCGTCGTTCACGCCGAGGGCGTCGAGCAGCCGGCTGCCGCCGTGCACGCCGCTGAGGGTGCCGATGCGGTTGTCGGCGAGCTTGGCGGCGACCTTCTCGGCCTGCATGCCCGCGAGAGTGAAACTGACGGTGGGGATTCGGGTGGAGGCCCGGCCGATCACGGTCAGGTTCGGGATCTTGTCCAGCACATCCATCAGGTGCTCGAACAGCTGATCGTGGTAGTCCTGCAGCGAGGTGATCGACATTTCCAGGCGCTGGCGGCGGCTGCCCCGGGCCCGCTCGTCGAGGCCGGCCAGGAAGTCGATCGAGGTGGTCAGCCCGGCGAGCAGGGCGTATTGGTGTCCGCCGACCTCGAGCCGCTCGGCGCCCTTCGCGTAGGGGTTCAACGACATCGACGGAATTCGGTCCAAGAAGGCCGGATCGCGGAACACCAGCGCGCCGATCTGCGGACCGCCCCAGGCGGGTGCGCTGAGCGCGACCACGTCGGCGTTGAGTTCGTCGATGTCGATGAGCGCGTAGGGCGCCGCGCCGAACGCGTCCGCGACGAGCAGTCCGCCGACCTCGTGCACCCGGTCCGCGGCCACCCGGACCGCGGGGGCGGAGCCGACGATCGGCGAGGCGGCGGTGAGCGCGACCAGCCGCGCGGTGGGCCCGATCAACTCCTCGAACTGCCACGACGGCATCTCGCAGGTCTCGATCTCCACCTCGGCCCAGCGCACGTGCGCGCCGTAGCGATTGGCGATGCGCAACCACGGCGCGACATTCGCCTCGTCGTCCAGCCGGGACAAGACGATGCCGGTGCCGAGCCCGAGCCGCGAGCTCAAGGATTCGGCCAGCCAGGCGAGCAGCACGGCCCGATCCGGGCCGAGCACAACGCCCGCCGGATCGCCGCCCACCAGATCCGCCACCGCCTCGCGGGCCGCATCCAGAATGGCGGCGCTACGCACCGCTGCACCATTGCGACCGATATGCGAAAAAGAGGAAGTTCGGAATCCCGTTGAGACGGCGCGAGATACCGCATCGGGCACCAGCATGCCCGCCTGCGGGTCGAGATGGATCCAGCCGTCGCCGAGGGACGGTATCAGGCCCCGAACCCTCGCGACGTCGTAAGTCATGTTGGCCACTCTAAGGGCAGCGGGCGAGCCTGTGTAACCGTGTTCCCCTCCGCTTCATAGCGGGGGCACAGCGACCTGGGACTCAGCATGGCAACCGACTTTCAGCAAATCCGAACCACACGACCCGAACAGAATAGAACGCCGCCCCGCGCCTATGACGAGGACCGGGCAACCTGGTCGCAGCCGGTTATCCGCAGGCGGCGTGAACACCGGCTTAGCGCGTTCGGGAACGACGCGACATGATAGGGACCATGACGCAATCGGATGAGGCCCCGGACCACATCGTCGTAGTCGGGCCCGACGGCCGCCCGTTGGTCATCCCAGCGGAGGCCGCGGACGACGCGCCCTTCACCGCGCAGGTGGTGACCGACGAAGACAAGAAGGACAAGTCGGACGACCGGGACGATTCGGGTGAATCGCTCGCCGACATGGTCGAGCAGCCCGCGAAGGTCATGCGCATCGGCACCATGATCAAGCAGCTGCTGGAAGAGGTGCGCGCGGCTCCGCTCGACGACGCCAGCCGCAGCAGGCTGAAGGAGATCCACAAGTCGTCGGTGCGCGAACTGGAGCAGGGCCTGGCCCCGGAACTGCGCGACGAACTCGAGCGGCTCACGCTGCCGTTCACCGACGACGCCATTCCGTCCGACGCGGAACTGCGGATCGCGCAGGCTCAGCTGGTCGGCTGGCTGGAGGGCCTGTTCCACGGCATCCAGACCGCGCTGTTCGCGCAGCAGATGGCCGCACGGGCGCAACTCGAGCAGATGCGCCAGGGCGCGCTACCGCCCGGCATCCACGCGAGCGACCCCCGCGGCGGCCCGGCCAATCACGTGACCGGCGGTTCCGGGCAGTATCTGTGAGGCGCTGACCCGCGTGTGCCACGCGGGTCGGTAGGAATGTCCAAGGGTAGTGTCGAGCACCGTGCCCGCCGCTGCCGCTCGCCCCGACTCGGAACAGAGTCCGGGGCGTCCTGAAGAGAGCTCAGTGCGTTCAGATGACAGCCAAGTGCGTTCAGATGACTCCGTGCGTTCGGAGGAGGATTCCTCCGGCGACAGCATGGTGCGCTCCGATGACGGCGCGGCGGAAGAGGATCCGGTGAGTCCCGCCGAGACCTCGGCCGCGCCCGAGCAGACGGCCGAGCCGGTGGACACCGAGCCGATCGCCTCGGATTCGCAGACCCTGCAGCGGGCGTTCAAGGATTTCCGCGTCGGTTTCGGCCAGCGGGAACTGTGGTTGTCGCTCGGCTGGCAGGACATCAAGCAGCGGTACCGGCGCTCGGTGCTCGGCCCGTTCTGGATCACCATCGCCACCGGCGTCCAGGCGGCCGCGATCGGGCTGCTCTACGCGGCGCTGCTGAATCAGCCGATCAAGGACTATCTGCCTTATGTAGCGATCGGCATCATCGTCTGGAATGTGATCAACGCGAGCATCCTCGAGGGCGCCGATGTTTTCATCGCCAACGAGGGGCTGATCAAACAGTTGCCCTCGGCGCTGAGCGTGCACGTCTATCGCCTGGTCTGGCGGCAGTTGTTGTTCTTCGCGCACAACATGCTGATCTATGTCGTGGTGCTCATCGCGTTCGGGGTGTGGGAGAAACTGCACTGGACCGCGCTGTTCGCTATTCCCGCGCTCGGGCTGCTGTTCCTGAACGCGATGTGGGTGTCGATCGTGTTCGGCATCTTCAGCACCCGCTACCGCGATATCGCGCCGATCCTCGGCAGCCTCACGCTGATGCTGTTCGTGCTGACGCCGGTGATGTGGAATACCAAGAGTCTCGAGGCGCAGGGCGGCCAGGTCAGCGAACGCGCGAAATTGGCCGAGCTGGTCCCGACGTTCCACTATCTGGAGATCATCCGCGCGCCACTGCTCGGCGACGATCAGCATCTGTATCACTGGGGCATCGTCGGCGCCATCACCGTGGTCGGCTGGCTCGTCGCGATCTACGCGATGAAGCAGTTCCGCTCGCGCGTGCCGTACTGGGTTTAGGAGGGCATCGATGACCGACCATGTGAGTATCGAAACCCGCCAGGCCTGGGTCGAATTCCCGATCTTCGACGCCAAATCGCGGTCGCTGAAGAAGGCGTTCCTCGGCAAGGCGGGCGGCGCGATCGGGCGCAACCAATCCGATGTGGTGGTGGTCGAGGCGCTGCGCGACATCACCCTGTCGCTGCAGGAAGGCGACAAGGTCGGCTTGGTCGGGCACAACGGCGCGGGTAAATCCACGCTGCTGCGGCTGCTTTCGGGCATCTACGAGCCGTCGCGCGGCAGTGCGCGCATCCGCGGCCGGGTGGCGCCGGTGTTCGACCTCGGCGTCGGCATGGACCCGGAGATCTCGGGCTACGAGAACATCATCATCCGCGGGCTGTTCCTCGGGCAGACGCGAAAGTCGATGCTGGCCAAGATCGATGAGATCGCCGACTTCACCGAGCTCGGCGAATACCTGTCCATGCCGCTGCGCACCTACTCCACCGGTATGCGCGTTCGCCTGGCGATGGGTGTGGTGACCTCGATCGACCCGGAGATCCTGCTGCTGGACGAGGGCATCGGCGCGGTGGACGCCGAATTCATGAAGAAAGCCCGGCTGCGTCTGCAGAAATTGGTGGCCCGATCGGGCATCCTGGTATTCGCCAGCCATTCCAACGAATTTCTCGCGCAACTCTGCGACTCCGCGTTGTGGATCGATCACGGACAGATCCGCCTGCGTGGCGGTATCGAAGAAGTGGTGCGAGCCTACGAGGGTCCGGACGCGGGAAACCACGTCGCGACCGTGCTGCGCGAATTGGAAGCCGAAAAGACCATGGACACCGAACGAGAACTGGAGCGGAACCAGGCATGAGTGAGCCGACCGGGCAGGACACCCCGATCGAGAAAGGGGCATCTGCTCCGGTCGACGCCACCACAGCGCCGGTGCGCGCGAGCGGCGCCGTCGGCACCGGCCCCGACGCGCGGATCGTGGCGATCGTGGTCACGCACAAGCGTCGCGAACTGCTCGCCGAGTCGCTCAAAGTCATTGCCTCCCAGTCGCGCCCGGTCGATCACCTGATCGTGGTGGACAACGCCAACGAGTCCGAGGTCGCGGACCTGGTCCGGGACCAGCCGATCGAGACCACCTACCTCGGTTCGGCGCACAACCTCGGCGGCGCGGGCGGTTTCGCACTCGGCATGCTGCACGCGCTGAGCCTCGGCGCGGACTGGGTCTGGCTGGCCGACGACGACGGCCGCCCCGAAGGCCCGGAAGTCCTTGCCATCCTGCTGGATTGCGCGAAACGGCACGGCCTGGTCGAGGTGTCGCCGGTGGTCTGCGACATCAACGAGCCCGACCAGCTCGCCTTCCCGCTGCGCCGCGGCGTGGTGTGGCGGCGGTTGCGTTCCGAACTCGGCGACGAGGACTTCCTGCCCGGCATCGCTTCGCTGTTCAACGGCGCGCTCATCTCAGCCAAGGCCGTCGACGTGATCGGCGTGCCCGACCTGCGCCTGTTCGTGCGCGGCGACGAGGTCGAGGTGCATCGCAGGCTGGTCCGCTCGGGGCTGCCCTTCGGCACCTGTCTGCAGACCGCGTACCTGCATCCGAATGGTGCCGCGGAATTCAAGCCGATCCTGGGCGGCCGGATGCATACCCAGTACCCCGACGATCCGGTGAAGCGCTATTTCACCTACCGGAACCGGGGCTACCTGATGTCGCAGCCCGGTATGCGGAAGCTGCTGCCGCAGGAATGGATTCGTTTCTCCTGGTTCTTCCTGGTCACCCGCCGCGACCCGGCGGGCCTGCGCGAATGGTTCCATCTGCGCTCGCTCGGCCGCCACGAGCAGTTCGGCAAACCCGACGAGCGTCCCTGAACCTGCGCGCTGCCAGGCTGCGCGCACTAGGGCAGTCGGAACCCGGCAATAAATGAGTTGCGTGGGGTGTCGAGCCATGTCAATGTTGGGCAACTGCGAGTGAGGCGAGGAGGTGTGGACCGTGGCTAGGAGCTTGCGGATTGTCGTGTTCGGACGAGCTGTGCCTGCGCACGCCGCCACACGAAACGCCCCCTCATTCTTCAGTCACTGAGTCCGCGTTGGGCTCGGTGCCCAGCGAAAGATTCCCTCCATCATGGTCGAGAACGACCTTCTTGTCCCTTACGGCTGGACCGAAGCCGTAGCCGATGAATACGCCTCGCTGATCGAGGAAGGCTGTGTGCCCGCCCGGGTGGTCCGGATGGACCGCAGCGAATGTGATGTCGCGACCCCCACCGGAGCGGCCAGAGCCAAGTGTCCGCGCGCCGATGCCGAGGTCAGCGGGCTCTGCACCGGCGACTGGGTGACGATCGATGCCGAATCAGTGGTGCGGCAGCTGCTGCCACGACGGTCGGCGATCATGCGATCGTCGGTATCCGGACGCTCGCAAGGACAGGTGCTCGCCACCAATGTCGACACGGTGCTGATCTGCACGGCGGCCGACGGGGACGTCGACCTCGGGCGGATCGAGCGGATGCTCGCGCTGGCCTGGGAAAGCAACGCCCAGCCCATCGTGGTGCTCACCAAAGCCGATGCGGCAGAGGATATTCCGCTAGACGATGTGCGGGCCGTCGCACCCGGCGCCGCGGTGGCCGCGGTGAGCGCGAACAGCGGCGCCGGCCTGGATGTGCTCGCCGCGATGCTCGACGGCACGGTCGCGCTGATCGGACCGTCCGGCGCGGGGAAATCCACCCTCGCCAATGCCCTGCTCGGGCAGGAAGTGTTCGCCACCAACGCCGTTCGCGCCGCGGACAAGAAGGGCAGGCACACGACGGTGCATCGGGAACTGCGGCCGCTGCCCAACGGCGGCACGCTGATCGATACCCCGGGGCTGCGCGGGATCGGGCTGTGGGACGCCGCCGAAGGCCTCGAGAAGACCTTCAGCGACATCGAATCCCTCGCCGCCCGATGCCGATTCGGCGACTGCGCGCACAACGGCGAACCCGGCTGTGCCGTGCTCGAAGCCATCGACAACGGCGAACTCCCGCAGCGGCGCTTCGACAGCTACCGCAAGCTGGCCAAGGAGAACGCCTGGATGGCGGCGCGCACCGACAAACGCCTGCAGGCCGAACGCGACCGGCATTGGCGCGGCGTCATCAAACAGCAGCGGCAGGGCTACAAGGAACGAGGTTCTCGCCGCTAGCAGGCCGCCGGGGTGGTGGTGCAGTCGGCGACCAGCACCCCCACCCCGGCACACCGCCGCCTGCCCTGTCCCGAGTCGGTACCTGATCACGGGACCGCGGCTCCGTGCGGGCACTCCATCGAATTCCTCGACCCGCTCAGCCTGCTATGCAACTGGTTGCATATGACGAGGGTTTACGCTTAGTGTGCACACGGTGGACGGCTGCGGGGTCTCCCCCTGCGGCGCTGACGACAGGAGCAGGTCAAATGACGGAACCGGGATCCAAGCCGCTCGCGGGTAGAACGCTGATCATGTCGGGGGGCAGCCGCGGCATCGGTCTGGAAATCGCCAAGCGGGCAGCGGCCGACGGCGCGAACATCACCCTGATCGCCAAGACCGATCTGCCGCACCCGAAGCTCCCCGGCACCATCCACACCGCGGCGGCCGAACTCGAGGCGGCCGGCGCGCAGGTGCTGCCGTTCGTCGGCGATGTGCGCATCGACGATTCGGTAGCCGAGGCCGTGCGGCAGACGGTCGAGCGCTTCGGCGGCATCGACATCGTGGTGAACAACGCCTCGGCCATCGATCTGTCGCCCACCGACGCGCTGCCGATGAAGAAATACGACCTGATGCAGGACATCAACACCCGCGGCAGCTTTTTGCTGTCCAAATTGAGCATCCCGCATCTGCGCGCCTCGGCCGCGGCCGACCGCAACCCGCACATCCTCACCCTCTCCCCGCCGCTCAATCTCGACCCGCGGTGGGCAGGTATGGCGCTGGGTTACACCATCGCCAAGTACGGAATGTCGCTCACCACACTGGGTTTGGCGGAGGAGCTGAAGGGCGACGGGATCGGCGTCAACTCGCTGTGGCCGCGCACCACCATCGCCACCGCCGCAGTGAAGAACCTGCTCGGCGGCGAGGAAATGATCGCCACCTCGCGCACCCCGGACATCTACGCCGACGCCGCCTACCTGGTGCTCACCTCACCGGCCAAGTCGACCTCCGGCAACTTCTTCATCGATGACGATGTCCTTGCCGCGCATGGCATCACGGATCTGGAGAAGTACCGCGTGATCCCCGGCGACGGCCCGCTCACCACCGACCTGTTCTTGACCGACTCGCCGCTCGGCAGGTAGCACGGAAGCAGGGGACGGGCCAGGCCCGTCCCCTGCTCATATCCGTGCCAGATCAGCTGTCTTGCTTGGCATTCGCGATGCCGTACAGCCGCTCCCAGTTGGCGCGGCTGGTCAGCTCGGGCACCGCGGCCCGGTATTCCCGCTGCAGGGCGGGCAGCTCGTTGCGCAGCCTGCGCAGCACGTGAATGGTGCGGCGCAGCAGCTGACGCGCCCGCGCCTTGTCCCGCTGACGGACGCGAACACCGGACTGCGAGGCGTCGGTGACCACCACGTGGTCGAACAGCGAAACATGCCACCAGTACGCGTCTTCGCGGGTGACGCCGATGACGCCGTGCTGGGTGCGACCGAACCACTGGTTGACGGCGCGCTTGATCAGCACGAGCATCGGACGGCTCGGTTCGCCGGTGGCGCGGCGCAATTGGATGTCACCGGAGCGCACCGGCGGCGTCGCGGCCGGATGCTTGATCGTCTCCGGGTAGTCGGCCCGGCTGCCGCGGGCGGCGGCCAGCGCGGCGATACCGCCGTCCTGCAGCACCTTCGGGCCCTTCAGGAAGTCCTCGATACCCTGCAGGGTGGTGTGCACCAGGCCGTACTGCATCGCGACCAGCTGTTCGGCCAGCTCACGGAACAGCTTGCGGGTGATCGCCTTTCCGTCGAGATCGGTGTGCAGCGAGCCGACGATCAACGAGTTGCGCGTGCTGAAGTAGCGCGCCCAGTCGTCGTAGTCCTTCCAGTAGAAGTCCGCGTGCCACACCGCGGCGTTCGGCAGGGTGACCGTGACGAAACCGTTCTCGCGGGCGCGGATGCCGTATTCGACGTCGTCCCACTGGAAGAAGATCGGCACGGGCAGTCCGATCTTGGCGACCACCTCGGCCGGGATCAGGCAGGTCCACCACGCGTTGTACCCGGCGTCGACGCGACGCTCCTGGTTGCGCTTGAGCATGCTGGTGTTGCGCAACGCCTTCGGCACCTTCTGGCCGTGCCGCAGCTGCTGCAGATGCACCTCTTCGGCGCCGACGTTGAGGTAATCGGGGTTGAGCAGGAACAGCATCTGCGCGCCGACCAGGGTCGGTTCCACCGTCATGTTGGCGAAGGCGTTGAGCCGCAACACCGTTTCCGGTTCGCACAGGATGTCGTCGTCCATCAGGATCACGTCGGCGTGCTCGTTCGCCGCGGACACCTCGTAGAGCCCGCGCGTGAAGCCGCCCGCCCCACCTAGATTCGGCTGGCGCAGGTAGCGCAGCTTGTCGCCGAACACCGGAACGACCTCTTGGTACAGCGGCCGGTCCTGCACCAGGTCGGTGCCCTGGTCCACCACATACACCGCGTCGATCGCGCCGAGCACGACCTCGTCGGAGGCCAGCGCCGCGACGGTGTGCGCGCAGTCCTCGGCCCGGTTGAAGGTGCAGATGGCGATCGCGACGGGCCGGATGTGGTCCGGTGCCGCGGTGGTCCAGCTGACCTCGGTGATGCCGAGGTCGCCGCCGATGGCGTCGAATTCGAGCCAGATCGCCCCGCCGTCGACGTACTGATCCAGCGGCGCGGTGAGCGTCAGCGGGCCGCTCTCGGTGACCTGCGCGGTGTCGATGATCCGGCGGTGCCCCGCGATATCGGAGGCGACCAGCCGGATCCTGGCCTTCTTGGTCACGTCGAGCACCATGGCCACCCGCACCTCGGTGACGGTGGTCCAGCGCTGCCAGTAGCTCGCGGCGAATCGGCCGAAGTAGGTGTTGGTGTGCGCGGCCGCGCCCTTTTCCAGCCGCAGCACCTGGCGTTCCCGATGCGCGCGACCCTTGACGACGGCATACAGCTCGTCGCTCACCTTCGCCGAGGGACCGGTGAAGATGCCGCGCTGCAACACCAGCCGATCCGGCGCCCGGTGGTCGGAGCGCAGCGAGGCAGGCGCGACAACGGCCGGCGCTCGATCGTTCGTTTCGGTAACGGCCTGGGTAGCCGACTGATCCATGAAGTCCTCGAAATCGTTATCGTGCCGGACGGGACAGACTGCCCCTGGATGCCGTTCGCGGCGGGGGTGAGGATATCAACCACCGTAGCGAGCTGCCTGCTCAGCCGTGGTGCCGCCGTGTCCTATTTCGATTGCTGAACGTTCGCTGTTCCGTCGGTGCCTGCCTCGTCGCCGCGCTCGCGCGCGCCGGTGAAGACGAATTTGTCGTAGGCCCAATATCGGAAGATCACCGCCACCATCTGGCCGATGAGCGTGCCGGAGATGTTGTCCGAGAGCGGCGAGGACAGGTCGAGCACGTACCGGGAGAAACCGAGGCACCCCAGTTGCAGGCCGATCGCGACGACATTGAAGACGGCATAGAGAAGGTATTCGCGCCCCGGGTTGTCGGTCTTCTTGTGCGCGAAGGTCCACCACTTGTTGCCGAAATAGGTGACCACCGTGGCCACCGCGATCGCAATGATCTTGGCGGGCAGCGGGTAGTGATAAAGCATGCCCTCGCCGCCCCAGAACACCAGGAGGTTGTAGGTGCCCGCGTCGACGAGGAAGCCGATCGCCCCGACCACCAGGAACGCGCTGCCCTGCCGCAGCGCGGCGAGCACCTTCCCGACGATCGATGCCTCGGCGGGCACGGTCTCGCCCGCCCGCGCGGTCGATTCACTGGTTGGCACGGCCCGACGGTACCGCAGCCCCGGCGCGCCGTGGCGCGAGGCGAAATTCCCCTGTCGGCGCGCTGAGGTCGGCCACACGTCCGCAGTGAGTTCCCTGTACCCTCCCGGTGTTCCCACATTCACCACCGATCGCGAGGATTGACCCGGGTGGACTCCACCGAGCTTCGAATTGCCGCCGTGGTGCCGTGCCACAACGAGGAGGCGTCCGTCGCCAAGGTCGTGGCCGACCTGCTGGCCGCCGTGCCGGGAATCGTCGTCTATGTCTACGACAACCTGAGCACGGACAAGACGGCCGAACGCGCCCGCGAGGCCGGTGCGATCGTGCGCCACGAATACACCAAGGGCAAGGGCAATGTGGTGCGCCGCGCCTTCGCCGACATCGAGGCCGACGTCTATCTGATGATCGACGGCGACGACACCTACGAGGCGTCGGCCGCGCCGCTGATGATCAAGACCCTGCTCGACGGTCCGTACGACCACGTGCTCGGCGTCCGCAGGCAGGACGAGAGCGGATCGGCGTACCGCGCGGGCCACGAGACCGGTAACAAGGTGCTCAACGGCGTGGTCGGCAAGGTGTTCGGCGAGAACGTCGAAGACATGCTGAGCGGCTTCCGGGTGTTCTCCCGCCGGTTCGTGAAGAGCTTCCCCGCCGTGTCGCGCGAGTTCGAGATCGAGACCGAGCTGACGGTGCACTCGCTGCACCTGCGGGTGCCGCGGACCGCGGTGCCGGTCGGTTTCCGCGACCGCCCCGCGGGCAGTGAGAGCAAGCTGCGCACCTATCACGACGGATTCAAGATCCTGGCGCTGATCATCGGCCTGGCCAGGCACGAACGCCCGGTCGCGTTCTACGGCCTGTTCGGCACGCTGAGCTGGCTGGTGTCCATCATTCTGAGCGTCCCGATCGTGGTCGAGTTCTACAACACCGGTGAGGTGCCCCGTTTCCCGACGCTGTTCCTCGCCTTCACCTTGCTGTTGCTCGGCAGCCTGGCCTGGACCGCGGGCCTGATCCTGGACGGCATCCGGCGCTCGCGGCACGAGGCCGCGCGACTGGTGTACCTGCGCTACTCCGCCGTGAGCGCGGACGAGCACCGGCCCAACGGCAACGGCGGTGACGCCCGCACCGGCGGAGCAGGACTGTGACCACCGCGGCGGAGGACACCGAATCGAATTCGACCCGGGCGCTGGACGAATCGGCTCCTGAATCGACCAATGGATCCACGAAGACCACGACGGTCGAAGCACCGGCGAAGTCCGGGTCGGCTCGTGACTTCGGCGCGCGGATCGTGACGCGCCTCGGCGGGGCAACGGTCGCGTTCACCGTGCTCGTCGCGATCTTCGGCGGGCTGTTCACCGTTCTCACGCCGCCCTTCTGGGGCCACGACGAGATCACCCAGTTCGGCCGCGCCTACCAGGTCGCGCACGGTGGCTTGTTGCCGCAGCAGATTCACGACACGCGCGGTGTCGCCTACGGCGGCGATGTGCCGAAAAGCATCACCGCCGTAATGGGTTACGCGCTGCGCGACTACACGACCAATCCCGAAGAGCCGGGCTCGATGGTCGAGGACCCGGGCGCCTACGACCGGCTCGGCGGCGCCGCAGTCTCCGACGCGACCGAGCCGGTCTGGTTCACCAACACCGCCGCCTACTCGCCGGTGCCGTATATCCCTGCCGCCGTGGGTATTCGGCTGGCCGAGCTGTTCGGGCTCGATGTCGGCGGGATGATCGCGCTGACCAGGCTCGCCGGGCTGCTCGCCTACCTCGCGGTGGTCGGCTTCGGCCTGTACGCGCTGCGCAAGCATCGGGTGCAGTGGCTGGCGTTCACCGTCGCGGTGCTGCCGATCGCGGTGTTCCAGGCGGGCACCGTCACGGCGGACACCATGACCAACGCGCTGGCCATCATGGTGTCGGCGCTGCTGGTCAAGGCGCTGTTCCTCGGCGACCGGCTCGGTCGCGTGGAAACCGGTGCGCTGCTTGCCGCGACGATTCTGCTGCCGGTGAGCAAGCCGACCTATGTGCTGCTCGCGATGCTGGTGGTGCTGGTGCCGGCGGACCGGCTCGGCTTCACCGGTTGGCGGCGCTGGATTCCGTGGGCCTTCGCGGCCGCGGGCGGTCTGGTCTTCGCCGTGTGGATGAAGATCGCGGCGCCCACCGGCGACGGCATGGGCCTGATGCGGCCCGAGCACCAGTGGCGCTCGGTGCAGCCGGGCGAGCAGCTGCGCGGAATTCTCACCGATCCAGGGCATTTCATCTCCGTGTTCGGCGAGAGCATCGCACTGCGCGACCAACGGTGGTTCAGCCAGTTCTTCGGTGAACTGGGTTTCGCCTACATCGACGTCCCCGCGTTGACCATGCTGGCCTGCCTGTTCGCGTTCGCGGTGAGCATCGGTGTCGCGGATCGACTGAGCGCGGCCACCTTCCGCCGCACCCTGCTCGTCGCGCTGACCGTGGCGGCCAGCGTCGCGATGATCTACGTGACGCTGTATATGTCGTTCACGCCGGTCGGTTACTACATCATCGACGGTGTGCAGGGCCGCTACTTCGTGCCGCTGGCGATCGTCGCCTTCGCGGTATTGCTGCGCTGGATGCCGTTGCGGCTCACCAACATCGCGGGCCGCACGCCGACCGTCGGCCCCGCCGTCACCATCATCGTCGCCACCGTCATCGCCCTGATCGGCGCGGTCTGGAAGTACTACGACATCGTCTGGGGCTGAGCTGCACCATATTTCCCGCACCTGGAATCGCAGGTGATTCTCGGTGCGGGAAATCGAAAGGTGTGCGGCTAGTCGGCGGCGGTGAGAGTCTGCTCGCCCGCCGCGACGTAGGCGCGCTCGGTGATGGCTTTGTCAGGACGCCACCAGGATTCGTTGTCGCGGTACCACTGGACGGTCGCCGCGAGGCCCGCGCGGAAGTCGGCGTAGCGCGGGGTCCAGCCGAGTTCGGTGCGCAGCAGCGTCGCGTCGATGGCGTAGCGCTGGTCGTGGCCCGGTCGATCGGTGACGTGGTCGAAGTCGTCCGGGTCGCGGTCGAAGGCCTGCAGGATCATCCGCACCACGGACTTGTTGTCCAGTTCGCCGTCGGCGCCGATCAGGTAGGTCTGTCCGATCCGGCCGCGCTCCAGGATGTCCCATACGGCCCGGTTGTGGTCGTCGACGTGGATCCAGTCGCGCACCTGATGGCCGGCGCCGTAGAGGCGGGGCCGGACGCCATCGATCAAATTGGTGATCTGGCGCGGGATGAACTTCTCCACATGTTGGTACGGACCGTAGTTGTTGCTGCAGTTCGACAGGGTGGCACGGACGCCGAACGAGCGGGTCCAGGCGCGCACCAGCAGATCACTGGACGCCTTGGTGGCCGAGTACGGGCTCGACGGGTTGTACGGAGTGCGTTCGGTGAACGCGGGCTCGTCGGGCGTGAGATCGCCGTAGACCTCGTCGGTGGAGACGTGGTGGTAGCGCACGTCGTAGCGGCGCACAGCCTGCAGCAGTGAATAAGTGCCGATGATATTCGTCTGCACGAACGGCCACGGCTCGGCCAGCGAGTTGTCGTTGTGCGATTCGGCGGCGAAATGCACCACCGCGTCGACACCGCTGACCAGTTCGTCGACCAGATCGAGGTCGGCGATATCGCCGTGCACGAAATCGATCCGATCGGCCACCGGGTCCAGCGAGGCACGATTTCCCGCGTAGGTCAGTGCGTCGAGCACCGTTACGGTGGTATCGGGACGGTCGGCAACGGTCTGCTTGACGAAGTTGGCTCCGATGAATCCGGCTCCGCCGGTGACAAGCAAGCGCACCCCATGACCTTACTTCCACCGGTTAGGCACAGCGTGATCGATTCGAGATAGGCGCGCTCGAACGATCGAACTAGCCCATGCCGCCAGAGTTGCGCTCTGTGACCTTCGTCTCTTACTCTTCAGTAGAAGTCGGACATCCAGTCCTGTTTACAGCCCAAAACCGCACTTAGAGTGTGCATTTCCGAAACCCCACCATGCGACGAGTCTCTTTGGTGAACAAAATTTGAATAAAAGGTCACAACCCGTTCACCACTCGTTGGCTGGTCTAGATTTCGATCGTCTAGTCCCCTCCGAACGCTTCACATTGAGGTTCCACCACATGCTGATGAGGAAATTCGCCGTGTCTTCGGCGCTGCTGATCGCCGCGCTCGGCGTGACTGCGGGCACCGTCAACGCGGCCCCCGCTGCCGATCAGAAGGTGATCAACTACACCGCCACCGGCACCGACACCCAGTCCATTCTCTCGATCGACCAGGGCTCGATCGAGGTCGAAGACGGCGCCCTCAAGATCAAGGACGCGGCCGGCACCACCGTCGCGGGCACCCCGCTCGTCATGCGCGTCGACGACTTCGAGTTCCCGATCGCCGCGGACATCTCCGACCGCACCGCGACCCTGACCCCGCAGCTCGACATGGCGCACGCGACCTACAAGCCCGTCGCCCTGCCCTACGAGGACAAGGCGCCCTGGAAGACCGAGTACGACCGTGAGCAGGCCGCCTGGTCGCGCATGACCTCCACCATCTCCATGGGCGCCACCATCGGCACCCTCGTCGGCGGCCTCGGCGGCGCCGCGATCGGTTGCGTGCTCGGCGGCGCCGCAGGCCTCGTCCTCACCGGTGCCCTCTCCGCCATGCTCGGCGCCCCGGTCGGTTTCATCGGTGGTTGCATTGCCGGCTTCCTCGCCATGGGTGCCGTCGGCACTCTCCTGGGTCAGATTTTCGTGACGGCTCCCGTCGCGATCGGCGCGGCCATTCAGTACTTCACCACCATCAACGCCCCGTTCGTCCCCCCGGCCCCGGCCAAGTAGATACGTCCGTGCCCAGCTGAAGCTGGCCTGGCACAACTGAATTCACCCAACTGAATTGCAACCGAACACCGAGCCAGGAACCCCTGCCCCCGGCGCACCGCCGGGGGCAGGGGTTCCTGAGGACCGCGCCCAGGTTACTGAAAGTTCGTGAGATCAGTTGCCGGCCGTTTCACTCACTCAACGCACCCGATGAGGAACCAAAGCACATGCGTATCACCAAGTTTGCCGCCACCTCCGCACTACTGATCGCCGCGCTCGGCGTGACTGCGGGCACCGTCAACGCGGCCCCCGCTGCCGATCAGAAGGTGATCAACTACACCGCCACCGGCACCGACACCCAGTCCATTCTCTCGATCGACCAGGGCTCGATCGAGGTCGAAGACGGCGCCCTCAAGATCAAGGACGCGGCCGGCACCACCGTCGCGGGCACCCCGCTCGTCATGCGCGTCGACGACTTCGAGTTCCCGATCGCCGCGGACATCTCCGACCGCACCGCGACCCTGACCCCGCAGCTCGACATGGCGCACGCGACCTACAAGCCCGTCGCCCTGCCCTACGAGGACAAGGCGCCCTGGAAGACCGAGTACGACCGTGAGCAGGCCGCCTGGTCGCGCATGACCTCCACCATCTCCATGGGCGCCACCATCGGCACCCTCGTCGGCGGCCTCGGCGGCGCCGCGATCGGTTGCGTGCTCGGCGGCGCCGCAGGCCTCGTCCTCACCGGTGCCCTCTCCGCCATGCTCGGCGCCCCGGTCGGTTTCATCGGTGGTTGCATTGCCGGCTTCCTCGCCATGGGTGCCGTCGGCACTCTCCTGGGTCAGATTTTCGTGACGGCTCCCGTCGCGATCGGCGCGGCCATTCAGTACTTCACCACCATCAACGCCCCGTTCGTCCCCCCGGCCCCGGCCAAGTAGATACGTCCGTGCCCAGCTGAAGCTGGCCTGGCACAACTGAATTCACCCAACTGAATTGCAACCGAACACCGAGCCAGGAACCCCTGCCCCCGGCGCACCGCCGGGGGCAGGGGTTCCTGAGGACCGCGCCCAGGTTACTGAAAGTTCGTGAGATCAGTTGCCGGCCGTTTCACTCACTCAACGCACCCGATGAGGAACCAAAGCACATGCGTATCACCAAGTTTGCCGCCACCTCCGCACTACTGATCGCCGCGCTCGGCGTGACTGCGGGCACCGTCAACGCGGCCCCCGCTGCCGATCAGAAGGTGATCAACTACACCGCCACCGGCACCGACACCCAGTCCATTCTCTCGATCGACCAGGGCTCGATCGAGGTCGAAGACGGCGCCCTCAAGATCAAGGACGCGGCCGGCACCACCGTCGCGGGCACCCCGCTCGTCATGCGCGTCGACGACTTCGAGTTCCCGATCGCCGCGGACATCTCCGACCGCACCGCGACCCTGACCCCGCAGCTCGACATGGCGCACGCGACCTACAAGCCCGTCGCCCTGCCCTACGAGGACAAGGCGCCCTGGAAGACCGAGTACGACCGTGAGCAGGCCGCCTGGTCGCGCATGACCTCCCCCATCTCCATGGGCGCCACCATCGGCACCCTCGTCGGCGGCCTCGGCGGCGCCGCGATCGGTTGCGTGCTCGGCGGCGCCGCAGGCCTCGTCCTCACCGGTGCCCTCTCCGCCATGCTCGGCGCCCCCGCAGGTTTCATCGGCGGCTGCATCGCCGGCTTCCTCGCCATCGGCGCTCTCGGCACCCTGCTCGGCCAGGTCTTCGTGACCGCTCCCGTCGCCATCGGCGCAGCCATTCAGTACTTCACCACCATCAACGCCCCCTTCGTTCCCCCGGCCGCGCCTGCCAAGTAGGCAACGCGCACAACCGAATACGAAGCAAAACCCCGCTCGGCCATTGCCGGGCGGGGTTTTTCGTGTCCGTGCATCCGTTCGGTCGTTGCGTGGCGCGAATTCGCTTGCTGCCGAACTGGCCCCGGCATGCGCGAGCCCCGTCCCGGCCACAGCGGAACGGGGCTCGCCTGGACAGGCCGGCCGGCTTACGCCGTCCGCGCCTGTTGGCCTTCCTCGATCCGAGCCCGGACGAAGCGTGACACCCTGGCCAGGGCCGCACGGCTCTCCGGCAGGCTCGGCGCGATGCTCATGAACGCGTGCACTTGGCCGCGCCAGAGCTCCACCGCGTTCGGCACGCCTGCCGCGGTGAGCCGCTGTGCCATCAGTTCGCAGTCGTACCGGAGCACCTCGTCTTCGGCGGCGATCAGCAGCACCGGCGGCAGGCCCGCCAGGAGCCCGTTGACCGGGGACAGCAGCGGGTCGAGTTTGCCGTCGATCTCCGCGCCGATGCGGACGACGGCTTCCAGCGCGAGCAGCGGGATGTACGGATCTTTGCGCACATTCATGTGGGTTCGCTTCGCCGCGTAATCCAGGTCGAGCAATGGACTCAGTCCGACCAGTCCGGCGGGGGTGGGCAGGCCCTCCTCGATGGCGCGCAGTGCGGTGGCGAAGGCCAGGTAGCCGCCCGCCGAGTCACCGGAGAAGACGATCCGGCGGGCGTCCGCGCCGTGGCGCAGCAGCCAGCGGTAGGCGGTGAGACAGTCATCGACCGAGTTGGTGATGCGCTTGCTCGGCAACTGCCGATAGTCGACGTTCACCACGGGCAGGCCGGTGCGCCGCGCCAGGCTCGCCGCGACCGGCCGGTGGGTACGCAACCCGCAGACCGCGAATCCGCCGCCGTGCATGTACAGCAGGGCACCGTGCCGCAGTGCCCTGGCCGCGCCCGCGGGCCGCACGATCTCCATCCGGAAACCGTTGAGCGACACCTGCTCCCGATCGATCCCTTGCGGCTCCGGCCGCAACCTGGCGAGCGTGTCGATCGCCAGCGCGCCGATCGGGATGGTCGCGCGGGTGATCGGTGCGGCGCGCAACGCGGGCCGGACCACGCCGAGGCAGGCCGCCAGGACCAGACGCGCGGGGGCACTCAGATTTTCCGGATTCATGACAGTGGCTGACTCGCCGACCCTGGTCGCTGCCATCGCGCACCTACCTCACCAACTGGCGCGCCGAGCCACGACCGAGCGGTCCCAGGCAAGCTGTCGGCGCTGACATCTCACACAGTGTTGTTTCAGAACACCATGCATTGTGTGACCTAAGCAACAGAATCGCTGAACCGACCGCTCCGGAAACCGCGAACGCCGATTCCGTAATCAATTCGACGAGCACTCGGAACCTCGCCGACGCTTGGCCAGGGCCGAACTGGCAGACTCCTGGTCATGCGGGGAATTATCTTGGCGGGTGGTACCGGCTCCCGGTTACATCCGATCACACGCGGGGTCAGCAAGCAGCTGGTCCCGGTCTACGACAAGCCCATGGTCTACTACCCGCTGTCCACGCTGATGCTCGCAGGCATCCGCGACATCCTGGTCATCACCACGCCCGAGGACGCCGACGCGTTCGGCAGGCTGCTCGGCGACGGCGCGCAGTTCGGCCTCTCGATCAGCTACGTGGTGCAACCCGAGCCGGACGGCCTGGCCCGCGCCTTCGTGCTCGGCGCCGACCACATCGGCACCGACAACGCGGCACTGGTGCTCGGCGACAACATCTTTCACGGCCCCGGACTCGGCACCAGCCTGAACCGCTTCGCCGGGATCGACGGCGGCGCGGTGTTCGCCTACTGGGTATCGGACCCGACCGCGTACGGCGTGGTCGAGTTCACCGAAGGGCGCGCGGTGTCCATCGAGGAGAAGCCGAAGACCCCGCGCTCGAACTACGCCATCCCGGGGCTGTACTTCTACGACAACGACGTGGTCGAGATCGCGCGCACGCTGCAGCCGTCCGCACGTGGCGAATACGAGATCACCGACATCAATCGGGCCTACCTGGAACAGGATCGGCTCCGGGTCGACGTGCTCGCGCGCGGCACGGCCTGGCTGGACACCGGCACCTTCGACTCACTGCTCGACGCCGCCAACTACGTGCGCACCATCGAGGAGCGGCAGGGTCTCAAGATCGGCGTGCCGGAGGAGGTGGCCTGGCGGATGGGCTACATCGACGACGAACAGCTGTGCAAGCTGGCCGAGCCGCTGACCCGCTCCGGTTACGGCAGCTACCTGCTCGACATCCTCGAACGCGGCCGGGACTGGTGAGCATGGAGTTCCGGGAGCTCGACGTCCCCGGCGCCTGGGTGATCACCCCGCGCCAGCTCGGCGACGGTCGCGGCATGTTTCTCGAGGGATTCAAGGCCTCGGAGTTCGAGAAGGTGACGGGCCGGCCGTTCGATCTGCGGCAGGTGAACTGCTCGGTTTCCGCCGCCGGTGTACTGCGCGGCATCCACTACACCGAGGATCCGCCGGGGCAGGCGAAATACGTAACCTGTGTGCGCGGTGCGTTTCTCGACGTGGTCGTCGACCTGCGCCCGGGCTCACCCACCTACGGGCGCTGGGACAGCGTGCTGCTCGACGATGTCGACCGGCGCTCGATGTTCCTGTCCGAGGGCCTCGGCCACGCGATCCTCTCGCTGGAGGACAACTCCACCGTCACCTATCTGTGCTCGCTGGAGTACACGCCCGAATTCGACAGGGACATCGACGCTTTCGATCCGCGACTCGGCATCGACTGGCCGACGGTCGGCCGCGACGGTAGCCCGCTGACCTTCATCCGCTCGGCCAAAGACACTGCCGCACCGCCGTTTTCCTGAGTAGCACGAAGCAGGCCGGCACCACCTCGCGGTGGCACCGGCCTGCTTCGTATCGGCTGTCGGAGGTCAGCCGACGAGCTCGAGCTCCGGTTCCGGCGCCCGCTCGACCTGCTTGGTGCGTTTCACGAAGAAGGCCGAAAGGGCAACCAGCGCACCGGCGATGGAGACGGCCGCGGCGAAGATCAGGCCGGGACGGTAGGTGTCCAGCATCGCGGTGGGCGAGGTGTCACCGTGGCTGCCCGACGCGATGATCGCGGTGGTCACGGCGAGCACGATGGCCGCACCCACCTGCATCGAGGTCTGCAGCACGCCCGCCGCGAGACCTTGCTCGTCGTCGTCGATCCCGTTGGTCGCCTGAATGTTGATGGCGGGGAAGCCGACCCAGCCGATGCCGATCAGCATGATCGCGGGCAGCAGCATCGTCCAGTACGACGGGGCGGTGTCCAGTCGCAGGAACATCAGGTAGCCGACGGCCATCACGGCCATGGTGACGCCGATGATCGGGCCGGTGCCGAACCGGTCGACCAGCTTGTCGGAGAACACCGCGGACAACGCGACCATCAGACCGACCGGCAGCAGCGCCATCGACAGCTTCAGCGGCGACCAGCCCAGGGTGTCCTGCATGTACAGGGTCACGATGAACTGCCAGCTGAAGTAGGAACCGGCCACCGCGACGATCGCCAAGCTGGCGCGCACCAGCGAGACCTTGCGCAGAATGCCGAGCCGGACCAGCGGGTGCTTGACCCGCTTCTCCACCGCGACGAAGCCGGCGAACAAGACCAGCACCGCGGCGAACGAACCGAGGGTGCGTGCGGACACCCAGCCCGCTTCCGGCGCCGTGACGACGGTGTAGACCAGCAGCAGCATCGCGGAGGTGGACAGCAGCGCGCCGAACAGGTCGTGGCCGCCTTCCTCGGCGGGCTTGTCCTTCGGCACCAGCACCCACGCGGCGGCCAGCGCGGCCAGCGCGATCGGGACCGGCAGCAGGAAGGTCCAGCGCCAGCCGACCCCGGTCATCAGGCCACCGAACAGGAGGCCGGACGAGTAGCCGCCCGCGCCGAACACGGTGTAGATGGACAGCGCCTTGTTACGGGCCGGGCCCTCGGCGAAGTTGGTGGTGATGATCGACAGTCCGGTCGGCGCGGTGAACGCGGCGGCCAGGCCCTTGATGAATCGGGTGAGGATGAGCAGCGGTCCGGAGCTGACCAGGCCACCGGCCAGCGAGGCGACGGCGAAGACGGCCAGTGCGATCAGGAAGACCTTGCGGCGCCCGAACAGGTCGGCGGTGCGTCCACCGAGCAGCAGCAGGCCGCCGTAGCCGAGGATGTAGCCGCTGACCAGCCACTGCAGGGTGGAGGTCGAGAGATCCAATTCATTGCCGATGGACGGCAGTGCCACGCCGATCATCGAGACGTCGAGGCCATCGAGGAACAGCACGATGCACAGCGTGATCAGCATGCCCCAAAGCCGGGTAGTCCATACATTCGCGTCGGTCGCGGAGGCGGCCGCCGGGGTTGCCGGTGAAGTCATGCGGGGTACGTTACATGCGCACGCATTAAATGCCAACACATTTAATGCAGTTGCATGAATACCGGAGGACCACTAGGATGGGGCCATGTCGAACCCGTCGGCAATCGAGACAGCCCGGCGCACCGTCGCGCCGACCGGGCTGGTTGGCGAGTGGCGAGAGCTGCTCGACCGGCATGCGGCGGTGAGTTGCGCACTGGAAAAAGCGCTACAGGGCCAGCATCAGATCGGATTGAGCGAGTTCGAGACGCTGGACCGGCTGGTCGACGCCAACTGTGGCGACTATCGAATGAGCGACCTGGCCAACGACATCTACCTGAGCCAAAGCGCGCTCTCGCGTGCCGTGGCCCGGCTGGAACGCGACGGCCTGGTCTCCCGCACCATGTGCCCCGAGGACCGGCGCGCCGTGTTCGTCTGCCTCACCGAGAAGGGCCGCGAGGTATACGAGCAGGCACTGCCCACCCACCGCGCGGTGCTGAGCGACACCTGGCGCTCGCCCGGTCGAAAGTGCTGAGACCCAGCCGAAATTGCTGAGGCACAACGAACTTCAGACAGCGCAGCTCTCACGCGCCGCTTCGATGCCGTCGCGTGCGTCCACCGCCACCACCCCCAGGCTCGCGAAAGCCCTTCGGTACCGGTCGATGTCGTTCTCCTTGTCCAGGTAGACCGGTCCGGTGAACGCCTCGACGTAGACCACCGGCGGCTCGGGCTGCTCACCGACGCGCAACTCGGGGAATTCGAGCATGACGAACCGGCCCGAGTCCATGCCCTCGTGGTAGCCGGAATCCGGTGGCACCACCCGGATTCGCACGTTGGGCAGGTCGCACATCTGCCGCAGGTGCGCCAGCTGCCCGGCCGCCACCTCGGCCCCGCCGATGCGGCGCCACAGCACACTTTCGCTGATCACCGCGTCGAGCTGCAACGGCGCGTCGACCCGGGTGA
Organism: Nocardia suismassiliense; assembly: GCF_900269665.1. Taxonomy (GTDB): domain Bacteria; phylum Actinomycetota; class Actinomycetes; order Mycobacteriales; family Mycobacteriaceae; genus Nocardia; species Nocardia suismassiliense. The sequence continues at coordinate 603,537 of NZ_LT985361.1, read as the reverse complement.
CCAAGGCCTGCCGGGCCATTCGCAACTGCACCCGGCGATCGATCTCGCTCGCGGACATGTCGGGACGCGCGGCGGCCAGCATCGCCCGCGTGTACGCCTCGGTCTGCAACAGGCCGGGCACCAGCTCGTTCTCGTAGGTCGACAGCCGGGAGGCGGCCTCCTCGAGGCCGATGTAGACCTCGAAACCCTCGGCGATGACGTCACCGTAGGCGGTCCACCACCCCCGCGCCTTGGTCTCCCGCGCCAAGGCGGTGAGCGGACCGATCAGATCGGACGGTGCGCCGTAGACCTTGCACATCGCCTCGACATCGAGGCTGCGCAAAGAGGTTTGGCCCGTCTCGATCCGCCAGATCTTGGCCTCCGACCATTCCAGCTGCTGAGCCGCCGTCCTGGTGGTCATCCGGGCGCGATTGCGCAGATCACGTAAGTGCCGCCCCAGCTGACGCCGCGGCATCGTCGATCCAGTGGTCCCCTGCGGTAAAGCCATAGTTGTTCCCCCCTCGTTGCCGTGCGCCGGCCGCACTGCCGAACCCCTCACGAGTTCGCCATTGTGACCATCCCTACCAGATGCTGTCGTCGGAACATCGGCATCCAAACAGCATTGTTTCACAGCAAAACGGACAAAGGTCACGATGGGTGTCGCAGCTAGGCCGGTGGCAAAACAACGCCAAACACCCTGCGCCGGGCGCGATTCGACGCGTCTACCTGCGCGAGCCGCCCTTGCGGAAGCGCCAGAACTGCACGGCGCGAACGTCTTCGGAGAGCTGATTGACCGGTTCGGCGACGTCGGACAGCGCCTGGAACAAATCGTCGGCCAGCTCGCTGATGTGCTCCACCCTGGTCGCCAATCGGGAGGCGTTCACCAGGAACTCCAGCATCAGGCGCACCGCGGCCGCGATGGTCAGCCCCAACGGAATTCCGATCACCGCGGCGAGCACCCCCAGCACCGCGGAGACCCGCCACATGAGTACTGTCAGCGCGATCGGAACGGCGCAGGCGAACACCAGACCGAGGATGTAGGCCAGCGGCAGCAGCGTTCGTGTGGCGGGCCGCCGGAACTGCACATCGAGCAAGCCACGCGCCGCCTCGACACTCCACTGGCCGAAGGCGCGCGGGCTCTCGAACGGCTCGGCCGGTTGCTCCTCCTCGATGACAGCGGCGCGGGAGAACCGGCGGGCCGCTGATGCTTTCCAAGTGATCCACCGCGATTCGGCTTCGTACCCTTCCGGGTCGGGCGGCTCGGTCCCCTTGCCCGCGCCGGTGGACTCATCGCTCATGGTCGGAATCCTCCCTGCAATCCGACATCCGAGCCAGCCGGAGAAGTAGCGCAGACCACATCAGTCCCATCATCCTCAGCGGTCTCGCAGTAATGGCACAGCGAAAGGACAGGTCAGCGACTCAAAGTAGCCGGGGGGCAACAAAATTTGCGAAGTTCGAGCAACGTCATAGCAATTTGCTTTCAAGGGCACCTGAAAGAGACGTAGCCAACACTGGCAAAGAAGTTTCGAAGATCGCGTAACGCTGCGGACAGCTGGCACCGATACGACCCATGAATGCAGGACCCAGATCTACCGGGGAATGGAGAGAACAGTGCGCACCACGTTTCCGACTTCCGTCTCGGCGGCCGCTATGACCGCCGCTGCGCAGGACTACACCCAGCGCGGATGGACGGTCGCAGAAACGGCCAACGGTCTCTGCCTGATCACCGATGACGACCTTTCGGCCATCGAGGTCAGCGGCGAGCTGGCCGGCGAGGTTCGCCGCTTTTTGCGGGCGAACAACCTTTCCGGCCCGGTCATCGAACTGCCCGGCGCGGAGCGTCGCGAGATCCACCTGGTCACCGGCGTCCGCAAGGCCGCCATGGCGCTCGAGGCGCTGACCGCCGCGGGTGCCATCGTGCACACCGACGGCGCGACCGTCCCGCTGCCGCCGACCCACCTGCTGGCCGGTTCGGCCTGCTGGGGTGTCGCCCCGGGCGAGGCCCGCTGGGTTCCGCCGGTGGTCGCGATCAGCGCCGCCGTCCGGGCCGCGACCGCGCAGAAGCGCGATCAGCTCACCAGCGTCGCCTGCTAGAGGTTTGAACGACGGCCGGGTGACCCCCCGGCCACTACGACCGATATCCGATTCGCGTCGACAGCCCCGGCGCTCCGGTATCGGTCGTTCTGCTTCCAGCAGTCGCTCGGTCGATACGAGGGGTGCCGTCGCCGCCCCTGGACACCCGCACCATGTCTTCGATGTGCGAAGTCGAGGTAGCGGGTATCGGTCGTTGTAGCCGCCACCCGCGTCGCATATCCCGTGTTCTCTTTGCAGACCGGCGACAGCGCGGGAGGATGTGGCATGGCCTCGATCACTGATTCACGCAACCTGTTGCGCACCTGCCCGCTCTGCGAGGCGGTGTGCGGACTCGAACTCACCCTCGATTCCGATGATCATGTGACCTCGGTCCGCGGCGACAAGCAGGACCCCTTCAGCAAGGGATTCATCTGCCCCAAGGGGGCGAGCTTCGGCCATCTCGACGAGGACCCGGATCGGGTGACCGAGCCGATGATTCGCGACCGGGCCACCGATACGTGGCGCACCGCCTCGTGGAACGAGGCCTTCGATCTGATCGCGGAACGCTTTCCCGCGGTGGTCGCCGAACACGGAAAACAGGCGGCGGCAGCCTATTTGGGCAACCCGAACGCACACACCGTCGCTGGGGCGCTCTATGTACCCGTGCTGCTGCGCGCATTGAGTACCAAAAACCTTTTCTCGGCGAGTACCGCCGACCAGATGCCCAAGCAGGTGGCCAGCGGGCTGATGTTCGGCGATCCGCTCACGGTGCCGGTCCCGGATCTGGATCGCACCGACTACCTGCTGATGCTCGGCGCGAATCCGCTGGAGTCGAACGGGTCACTGTGCACCGCACCGGATTTCCCCGGGCGGTTGAAGGCGTTGCAGCGCCGCGGCGGCCGGTTCGTGGTGGTGGACCCGCGGGTCACCCGTACCGCGAAGCTGGCCGACGAGCATCTGTTCATCCGGCCGGGCAGCGACGCGTACCTGCTGTTCGGCATCGTGCACACGCTGTTCGCCGAGCAGCTCACCGACCTGCGGGTCGAGGTCGCCGGGCTCGACGAACTGCGCACGGCCGCAGCGGCCTTCAGCCCGGACTCGGTGGCGGTACGCACCGGGGTGCCCGCGGCGACGGTGATCCGCCTCGCGCGCGAGCTCGCGGCCGCGCCGACCGCGGCGGTGTACGCCAGGATCGGCACCTGCACAGCGGAGTTCGGCACCATCACCCAGTGGCTCGTCGATGCGATCAACGCGTTGACCGGCAACCTGGACTCGCCGGGCGGGGCGATGTTCGCCACCGCGGCGGCGGGCAGTATCTCGCGCAGCAGGCCGTTCCGGCTCGGCCGCTGGGCCAGCCGGGTGCGCGGGCTGCCCGAGGCGATGGGTGAACTGCCGGTCGCGACGCTGGCCGACGAGATCCTCACCCCGGGCGAGGGGCAGATCCGCGCGCTGGTGACGGTCGCGGGCAACCCGGTGCTCTCCGCGCCGAGCGGCGCCCGGCTGGACGCCGCCTTCGCCCAGCTCGACTTCATGGTCAGCGTGGACCGCTACCGCAACGAAACCACCAGGCACGCCGACGTGATCCTGCCGCCGCCGCGCCCGGTGCAGTCACCGCACTACGACTTCGCCCTGCTGCAGTTCGCGGTGCACAACTACGCCCGCTACTCCCGGCCGTTGGTGCCGCTCGGCGATCGCCCGTCGGAGTCGGGGGTGCTGGCGCGCCTGGCCGCGGCGGTCTCGGGCATGCCGCACGAGGGCGCCGACGGGGTGGACCCGCTCACCGGGGTGGACGAACTGATCATGGCGGGCATGCTGCAGAAAGCCGGAATGGCGGACCGGCGCGGTGAATTGGTCGGCAACGACACCACCGAGCAGCGTCTCGACCTGATGCTTCGCCTCGGGCCGTACGGCGAATGGAACGGCGGCACGCTGAATCTGCAAGTGCTGCTCGACAATCCGCACGGCATCGACCTCGGGCCGTTGCGGCCGAAGCTGCCCGGCGTGCTGCGCACCGAGTCGAAGAAGGTGGACCTCGCCCCGCCGCAGCTGCTCGACGACGTGGCCAGGATGCGGGCCAGGCTGGCCGACACCGCGCCGGACGTGGTGCTGATCGGGCGCCGGCAGCTGCGGTCCAACAACAGCTGGATGCACAACATCGGCCAGCTGGTGAGCGGGTCGAATCGCTGCACGCTGCATATCAATCCGGCCGATGTGGCGCGGCTCGGGCTCGGCGAGCACGCGGTGGTGAAGTCGGCGGCGGGCACGCTGACGGTGCCGCTGGAGCCGACCGAGACGATCATGCCCGGCGTGGTGAGCCTGCCGCACGGCTGGGGCCACACCGACAGCACGCAGACGGTCGCGCGGGCACACGCGGGTGTCAATGCCAATGTGCTGACCGATGATTCGGTGGTCGACGTGCCCTCCGGCAACGCGGTCTTCAACGGTGTCCCGGTGACCCTGAACCCGGCGTGACACGCGTCCGGAAACCCTCTCCCGCACGTCGACCCGGCCGACCGAGCATTCCGGCCGGTCGGCTTGTAGCTAAGTTTCGGAATCCCTTGCGCTAACTACGCATTCGGTGCATTCTCAACGTTGATTTCGTAGTTTTGCCAGGCCGAACGGACTTAACATGGACAGGATTTCGGTTTAGTCGCGGGCTCAACGCCGAACCCTCGCAGGATCCGGATTCCGGCTACCAAAGGGTGACGAAGATGCCCAGTACGCAGTGCGGCAGCGACGGCGAGCACGAGCTACAGGAGCGGTACGGCACACAGGACAGAGCGGCGCGTTTCTACCACGACCAGGTGCTCGAGCAACTCAATCCCACGATGATCGAGTTCATCGGGCGGATGGACATGGCCTTCATCGCCACCTCGGACAAACACGGCGAGTGCGACTCGACGTTCCGGGCGGGCGAACCCGGCTTTCTGCACGTCATCGACGAACGCACGATTGCGTATCCCGAATACCGCGGCAACGGGGTGCTGGCCAGCCTCGGCAACATTCTGGAGAACCCGCACGTAGGCATCCTGCTAATCGATTTCGTGCGCGACCTGATCGGCCTGCACATCAACGGCTCGGCCCGGATCATCCCCGACGCAACCTTGCGCAACGCGGTATCCGGCCTGCCGGAGAACCTCAAGGGCCGCACCGCCGAACGCTGGGTGGTGGTCGACGTCGAAGAGGCCTACATCCACTGCCGCAAGCACATTCCGCACCTGGTCCCCGCCGACCGCGAACGCCGCGACTGGGGCACCGACAATGTGCGCGCCAAGGGCGGCGACTACTTCGGCGCCAAAGCACAGAGTGGCGACCGGGTCGAGGTGGCCGCGCTGGTCACCCGCTGATCGAGCCGTCCCGCGGGGCTAGTGGATCTTGAAGATCACCAGGCGCTGCACGACGAAGTTGATCACGGTGGCGGTGCCCTGGGCGACGACGAAGGCCAGCAGCTGACGCCAGACGGCGTCGGGCAGGGCTTCGTAGAGCACCGCGTTGATACCCACCTGGACGGCGAAGGTGACCGCGTAGAGGATCACCACGGCGACGAACCGGGCCCGGCTCGGCGCCGCCTGGAAGGTCCATCGGCGGGTGATCAGGGAGGCCGTGGTGGTGCCCGCGATGAAACTGAGCGACTTCGCCGCCTCGCGCGGCAGCCCGAGCACGTTGAACAGCGGGCTGTACAGCCCGAAGTCGACGACCGCCGACAGCCCGCCGGTCAGCGTGAACCGGACGATCTGGGTCTTCAGGTCGACGTCGGTACCGCCCGGCTCGTCGACCAGCGGCAGCTCGGCCGGGAGCGGCAGGTGGGGTTCGGCATGCACGCGACGAGCGTAGCGGTCGCCAAAACGATATGTAGATCACTACTCCTGAGTAAGAGACCTCGACCGGATGTCCGGTCATACCTGTAGCCTCTATCCCGATGTCCACGAAAGCTCCGACCGCCACCACGACAACCGGTAACGAGAGCGGCACCACCGTCACAAACGATGGGGCCGACGCCGGGAACGCGTTCGCATTGCCGACGCACACCCGCACGTTGACCGGGTGGGGTCGCACCGCACCAACCTCATCCGAAGTGCTCTCGACCAGCGATCCAGAACTGATCGCCAAGGCCGTCGCCATGGTCGCCGAGGACAACGACACCAAGCCACCGCACCTGCGCCGCGGCATCATCGCGCGCGGGCTCGGGCGCTCCTACGGCGACCACGCGCAGAACGCCGGCGGGCTGGTCGTCGATATGACGGCGCTGAACCATATCCACCGGATCGACCGCGATACGCGGATCGTCGACGTGGACGGTGGCGTCAGCCTGGACCAGCTCATGAAGGCGGCGCTGCCGTTCGGGCTCTGGGTCCCAGTGCTACCGGGCACCCGTCAGGTGACGATCGGCGGCGCCATCGCCTCCGACATCCACGGTAAGAACCATCACAGCGAGGGCAGCTTCGGCAACCACGTGCGCTCGATCGATCTGCTGACCGCCGATGGGCAGGTGCAGCACATCACCCCGAAGCGCAACGCCAAGCTGTTCTGGGCGACCGTCGGCGGCAACGGCCTCACCGGCATCATCCTGCGCGCGACCATCGAGATGACGCCCACCGAGTCGGCGTACTTCCTCAACGACGGCGTGAAGACCACCACGCTCGACGAGACCATCGCGGCACACAGCGACGGCAGCGAAGCGAACTACACCTACTCGAGCGCGTGGTTCGACGTGATCAGCCCGCTGCCGAAGCTCGGCCGGGCCACCATCACCCGTGGCCGCCTGGCCAAGGTGGACGAGCTGCCCAAGCGGCTGCGCAAGAAGCCGCTGAAATTCGATGCGCCGCAACTGATGACGGTCCCCGACATCTTCCCGAACTGGACCATGAACAAGCTCACGCTGCGGTCCATCGGCGAGGCGTACTACGCCATGGGTGGCAACTACACCGGCAAGGTGCAGAACCTCACGCAGTTCTATCACCCGCTGGACATGATCGCGGAATGGAACCGTGGCTACGGTTCCAACGGATTCCTGCAGTACCAGTTCGTGGTGCCGACCGAGGCGGTCGAGGAGTTCAAGCGGATCATCATCGATATCCAGGGGTCCGGGCACTACTCGGCGCTCAACGTGTTCAAGCTGTTCGGCGCGAGCAACCCGGCGCCGCTGAGCTTCCCGATGCCGGGCTGGAACATCTGCGTCGACTTCCCGATCAAGCCGGGCCTGAACGAGCTGGTCAGCGAGCTGGACCGGCGGGTGCTGGAGTTCGGCGGCAGGCTGTACACCGCGAAGGACTCGCGGACCACCGCGGAGACGTTCCACCAGATGTACCCGCGGATCGACGAGTGGATCAAGATCCGCCGAAGCGTCGATCCCACAGGCGTTTTCATGTCCGATATGGCGAGAAGGCTGGAGCTGCAGTGATCAATGCCGTAGGAAACCCGCAGGCCATCCTGCTGCTCGGCGGGACCTCCGAAATCGGCCTGGCGATCTGCGCGGAATACCTGAAGAAGGGCCCCGCGCGCATCGTGCTCGCCGCGCTGCCCAACGATCCGCTGCGGGACGAGGCGGTCGCGCAGATGAAGGCGGCCGGCGCGAGCCAGGTCGACGTCATCGACTTCGACGCCCTCGATACCGACAGCCACCCGAAGGTGATCGACGCGGCGTGGGACGGCGGCGACGTCGATGTCGCCATCGTCGCGTTCGGGCTGCTCGGCAATGCCGAGGAGCTGTGGCAGGACCAGCGCAAGGCCGTGCAGATCGCCGGAATCAACTACACCGCCGCGGTGTCGGTCGGCGTGCTGATCGGCGAGAAGATGAAGGCGCAGGGCTACGGCCGGATCATCGCCATGTCCTCGGCGGCCGGTGAGCGGGTGCGCCGCTCGAACTTCGTCTACGGCTCGACCAAGGCCGGCCTGGACGGGTTCTACCTCGGCCTCGGCGAGGCGCTGCGGCCGTTCGGCCCGCGCGTGCTGGTCATCCGGCCCGGTCAGGTGCGCACCAAGACCACCATCGACGCGTGGGCCTCGGCGGGCGTCAAGGAGGCTCCGCTCACCGTCGACAAGGAAGACGTTGCGGCGCTTGCCGTCTCGGCTTCCCAGCGGGGCAAGGAACTGATCTGGGCGCCCGGCGCCTTCCGCTACGTGATGATGATCCTGCGGCACATCCCGCGCCCGATCTTCCGCAAGCTGCCCATCTGAGTTTTGCTTCGAGCCGCACCTCGATCCGATCCCGCATCCGGTACGCGGGTCGGCGAGGTGCGGTTTTCGTTTCGCCACGACCGGCACGTGTTGCCGCATCCGAAGCCGGACCTGGCAGCATGATCGCCGATCCCCCGCACGCTCTCGATCCGAGACCGTGCGGCGCCGACGCGAATGCTCAGCCCGAGTGAACCCGGAGATGCCATGCGAGTAATCCGAGAAGGCCGCACCGGCACGGCGTGCCTGCCGCACGTCGAGGCCGCCGGAGTGGGCCGATGACGGCCACGGTCGCCGAGCGGAACGAAGCACCTGCTCCCATCGGTGGGCGAGGTTCATTGCTGCTCAGGCACATCGGGACCGGGGTCGGCGAAGCGCTGCTGGCCGCGGTGGTCGCGATCGTGGTGACCGCGGTCGGGCTCGTGGCGTTTTCGATGGTGCAGTGGCCTGCGTTCAACTCCTCCAACGTGACTCGGGCACTGACGACGGTGGGGCAGGTCGTCGCCGCGGTCTTCGTGGTCGCGGCGATCGCGCTGGTTCGACGCGGACAGCGACAGGGCCAGTGGTTCACTCAGCCGTGGGTCGCGAAACTGCTGTCTTGGGTGGGTATTTCGACGTTCGTCACGTTCACCCTCGGCATGCCGTTGGCGGCGACCAAGCTGTATCTGTTCGGTGTCTCGGTGGATCAAGAGTTCCGTACCGAATACCTGACCCGCCTCACCGATTCGGCCGCACTGCACGACATGACCTATGCGGATCTGCCGCCGTTCTATCCGGCGGGCTGGTTCTGGATCGGCGGACGTGTCGCGAACGTGCTCGGCATGGACGGCTGGGAGGCGTTCAAGCCTTATGCGATCGGGTCGATCGCGGTGGCGGCGGTGATCTCGCTCGTGCTGTGGTCCAAGCTGATTCGCGCGGACTGGGCGATCGCGGTCACGGCGGCGGTTACCGCGCTCGCGGTGGCCTACGCCGCGCCGGAGGCGTACAGCTCGGTGATCGTCATTCTGTTGCCGCCCGCACTGGTGCTCGCGTGGGGAGCGCTGCACCGGCCGGAGGAACCGACCGCGCGCGGCACCGCTGGTGGCTGGGGCGCGGTGGTCGGCACCGGACTCTTCCTCGGTGTGGCGGCGAGCTTCTACACCCTCTACTTCGGCGTCGCGGCGTTCGCCGTCGGCCTGATGGGTCTGGTGGCGGCGTGGCTCGCGGTGCGGGAACGTCGGCTCGCCGGTCATCCCCGGCGGGTTCGCACCGCCGAAGGCGCGGCGCGTCCGGTGTGGCGGGCGGCCGTCCCGCCGCTGGTACGGCTGGTGGTGATCGCCGCGATCGCCGCGGTGGTCGCGTTGATCGTGTGGCTGCCGATCCTTGTGAAGGCGATGGACGCGGTGCCGACGAGGTCCGGTTCGGCGTTCCACTACCTGCCGGAGGGCGGTGCCGAGCTGGCGTTCCCGATGGCGGAGTTCTCGTTGCGTGGCGCGCTGTGCCTGGTCGGGCTGGTCTGGCTGGTGGTGCGCGCGGCCTCGTCGCGGCGGGCGCAGGCGCTCGGCATCGGTGTGGTGGCGATCTACCTGTGGACGCTGCTGTCGATGACGGCCACCGCGGCAGGCACCACGCTGCTGTCGTTCCGGCTGGAGCCGGTCCTGCTGGTACTGCTCGCGGCGGCGGGCGCGTTCGGCTTCGTCGAGGGTGCCAGGGCCATCTACCAGGCGATCGGCGAGCCGAGCCGGTTCCGGCTCGCGGCGGTGGCCGTCGCTATCGTCGGCGCACTCGCGTTCACCCAGCACATCCCGCACATCCTGGCGCCGGAGATCACCACCGCGTACACCGACACCGACGGTAACGGCGACCGTGCGGATCAACGCCCCCCCTCGGCCGTCTGGCACTACCGGGCGGTGGACGCGGCACTCACCGCGCAGACCGGCCGCCCGCGCTCGGACACGGTGGTCCTCACCGCCGATACCAGCTTCCTGTCCTTCTACCCGTACTACGGCTTCCAGGCGCTCACCTCGCACTACGCCAACCCGCTCGCCGACTTCGCCGGCCGGGCCGCGACCATCGAGGGCTGGAGCAAGCTGAAGTCCTCCGGTGCACTGCTGGACGCCTTGGCCGCCTGCCCGTGGCGTGCTCCGGATGCCTTTTTGTTCCGGCGCAGTGATGATGCCTACACCTTGCGTCTCGCCAAGGACGTCTACCCGAACGACCCCAACGTGGAGCGCTACACCGTCGCCTTCCCCAAGGAACTCTTCGCCGACCCGCGCTTCACGACTACCGACATCGGCCCGTTCACCCTGGTCACTCTCCGTCGATAGCGCGGCTCCGCACCGAACATCGCAGAAGCGCGTCCCAACCTGCGCGTCTGCGATGTTCCGTGCGTCCGTCAGCCCCCGTTGCCAGGCACAACACAGCGTGTTCGGTTACCGTGGGCGGCTGAGTTAGAGCTAGCTAGTAGGAGAAGTTTGCAGGTGGAACGGGCAGAGCAAGTCGATCTGGGCAGTCTGGACGGGTCGGCGGTCGGGGTCGCGGATAGGAAATCCAACGCGACCGGAGTGCTCACCAAGGGCCCGTCGGCTCCGGTTCGGCGACGAAGACTCGCCCGCCTCCGGATCAACCGGTTCGACCTGTTCGCCGGCCTCGGCTACCTCGCGCTGGCCGTCCTGGTCCTGTCCGGGCAGTGGCGCAATACACAGAGCGGATACCTGATCAAGAGTGGTCAGGACCAGACGATGTGGGAGTGGTTCTTCGCGGTCACCGCGCACTCGGTGGCGAATCTGGAGAACCCGCTCGGCACGAACCTGCAGAACTTCCCCGCCGGGGTGAACATGATGGCCAACACGGCCATGTTCGGGGTCGGGGTGCCGTTCACGCCGATCACCCTGCTGTTCGGGCCGACGGTGACCTTCGTGCTCGTGCTCACCCTCGGCCTGGCCGCGACCGCGCTCGGCTGGTACTGGCTGTTCTCCAGGGAGCTGGTCGAATCGAAGTTCGCGGCGAGCCTCGGCGGCCTGTTCTGCGGCTTCGCGCCCGCGATGATCTCGCACGCCAACGCCCACCCCAATTTCGTTGTGCTGGTGCTTCTTCCGGTCATCGCGGGACACCTGATCCGGATGGCGCGGCGGGCCGATACGGCGGGAATGCGCAGTCGGATCCGGGATGCCGTCGTGCTCGGTCTGCTCGTCGCCATGCAGATCGCGCTCGGCGAGGAGCCGCTGCTGATCTTCGCGCTGTCGTTCGGGCTGTTCGCGCTCGTGTACTACCTGCACGCGCCGCGGCTGGGGCTGCGCGCGCTGCGCCGGGTCACGCCGACGGTGCTGCTCGCGGCGGTGCTCACCCTGGTGCTCACCGTGATACCGCTGTGGTGGCAGTTCTTCGGGCCGCAGAGTTACCGCTCGATCGATCACGGGCCGATGGTCAACGACCTGAAGGCGATCGTGCAGTTCCCCTCCGAATCGCTGGGCGGAGTGTTCTCACCGGGTCAGTACGTGGCGATCAACGAGACCGAGCAGAACGCCTACTTCGGCTGGCCGCTGCTGCTGCTGGTCGCCGCCACCGCCGCGCTGCTGTGGCGTGATCGACTGGTGCGCGCCGCGGGCGCGGTGATCGTGGTGTTCGGCGTGCTGTCGCTGGGTGCGGTCGCCATGCTGGGCAAGCGGAGCACCGGCGTCGAATTGCCGTGGCGCTGGGCCGAAAAGGTCCCACTGCTCAACACGGTGCTGGAGTCCCGGCTCACCATGGCGGCGATTCCCGCCATCGCGGTGATCCTCGCGCTGGCGACCGATCGGGCGGTCCGGGCCTGGCGCGAGTCGCCGGTCGACTGGCGGCCGCTGGCCTGGTTCGGCACGCTCGCGTGCGCGTTGCTGCCGCTGGTGCCGACGGTGCTGCCGGTGATCGAGCGCGCGCCGACGCCGGAGTTCTTCGCCGGCGGTGCGGTGCGCGAGTACGTGCGCGACGGGTCGGTGGTCATGGTGCCGCCGCCGCGCCCGGCCGACGCGCGGGCGTTGCGCTGGCAGGCCGACGCGGGTTTCGACTTCCCGCTGGCCGGCGGGTACTTCGTCGGACCGACCGGGACGCAGAAGAAGGGCATCTACGGCCCGGAGATGCGCCCGACCACCGCGCTGCTCGTGCAGGCGCAGGACACCGGGGTGGTGCCGCCGATCGGCGACGAGGAACGCGCGCAGCTGCTGAACGACCTGAACTTCTGGCAGGCCGACGTGCTGGTGCTGCCCGCGACCGCGAACGGCGACACGCTGTCCGCCACCGTGACGCGGCTGCTCGGCTTCGGGCCGACCCGGGTGGACGACGTGTGGGTTTGGAACGTTCGCGCGCTGCGCTGAGCGCCGGTAACAGTGGTGATCACCGGGTCCGGCCCCGCGGGTAGCTAGCATCAACCCCCGTGCGACCGGACCGATCAACTCGAGCGTTCACCCGTTACCGCCTGATCGCCCTCGTCTCCGGGTTCCTGGGATTCGTGCTGGCGCTGCTGACACCGCTGTTGCCGGTGCGGCAGGACCAGGCCACGCTGGACTGGCCACAGGCCGGGGTCAGCAGCGTCGAGGCGCCGCTGGTGTCGTATCAGCCGCTGCGGCTGACCACGACGCTGCCGTGCTCGGTCATCCAGGCGGTGGGCACGGGCACGGTGGTGTCCACCGTGCCGGTCGCCTCGGGCCAGGCCGCGAGCAAGGGACTGGTCGTCTCGGTCGCCGACGACACGCTGTCGGTGGTGCTGCGCGACGTCCCGCTGCTCTCCGCGCCGGTCGCGGAGATCACCGCAGCGGGCTGCACGGCACTCACCGTCGACTCGACCGCCGCCGCGACGACCACCGAGATCACCGGCGCGTCCCGGCAGGACGGAACCCCCTTCCGCAACACCGTGACTCGCGACATCCGCCCGCAGGTGGTCGGGGCGTTCACCGATCTGGCGGCCGGTCGGCTGGACGGTGCCCGGTTGCACGCCGACATCGACTCCCGGTTCTCCTCGTCACCGTCGGTGCTGAAGCTGGCCGCGATCATCGCGGCCGTGCTGTGCAGCCTCATCGCACTGATCGCGCTGCACCTGCTGGACACCAGCGACCGGCGCCGGGCCCGCCGGTTCCTGCCCGCGCACTGGTGGCGGTTCACCGCGACCGACGGCGTAGTGCTCGGCACGCTCGGGCTATGGCACTTCATCGGCGCCAACACCTCCGACGACGGCTACATCCTGAACATGGCGCGAGCCTCCGGGCACGCCGGGTACATGGCCAACTACTACCGCTGGTTCGCGGTACCCGAGGCGCCGTTCGGCTGGTCGTACGAGGTGCTCGCCTGGATGACCCGGATCTCCGACGCCAGTCCGTGGATGCGGCTGCCCGCCGTGCTCGCGGGCGTGGTCTGCTGGCTGGTGATCAGCCGGGAAGTGTTGCCGCGCCTGGGTGCTCGGGTGCGGCGGAACAAGGTCGCGCTGTGGACCGCCGGGCTGGTGTTCCTCGCGTTCTGGCTGCCTTATGACAACGGGCTGCGGCCCGAGCCGCTGATCGCGGCGGGCGCGCTGCTCACTTGGTGCTCGATCGAACGGGCCATTGCCACCGGACGGCTGCTGCCCGCCGCGGTCGCGGTGTTGATCGCGGGGTTCTCGCTGGCCGCCGGGCCGACCGGGCTCATCTGCATCGCGGCGTTGATCGCGGGGTCGCGGCCGGTGTTGCAGATCATCATCAAGCGGGCGCGCGGGGTGGTGCCTGCGGTAGGCGGTGGCGTGGCCGAAAGCCCGACCGGCGCAATGGCGCTCGGCGCGGAGGCCGGCACCTCCGAAAGCTCGGGCACTGCGTCCACGGATTCGGGGACCGTAGCGACCGACAATGCGGCCGAGAACCACAGTGGGACTACGAAGTCCGGAGCACACGAGTCCACGCGCCGTCCCTCTTGGGCGACAACGCTTTTCCGCTACCTCGCGCTGCTCGCACCGGGCCTGTCCGCCGGAACCCTCGTGCTGGTAGTGGTTTTCGCCGATCAGACCCTGTCCACCGTGCTGGAAGCCACCCGGGTGCGCACCATCGTCGGCCCGAACGTGGCCTGGTTCGATGAACGCACACGGTGGGATTCGCTGCTGATGCTCTCCCCGGACGGGTCGCTGGCGCGGCGGTTCGGTGTGCTGGTCATGCTGCTGTGCCTGCTGGTCTGCGTGTTGCAGGTGCTGCGCAAGGGCCGCATCCCCGGCACCTCGCGGGGGCCGTCGGTGCGGATCCTCGGCATCGTCTTCGCGTCGCTGGTCCTGATGATGTTCACGCCGACCAAGTGGACGCACCACTTCGGTGTGTACGCCGGCTTGGCCGGATCGCTGGCCGCGCTCGCGGCGGTCGCGGTGGGCAGCGAGGGAATTCGCTCACCGCGCAACCGGGCGCTGTTCGCGGCGGCGGTGCTCTTCCTGCTCGCGATCACCTTCACCGGGTCGAACGGCTGGTGGTATGTGTCCAGCTACGGGGTGCCGTGGTGGGACAAGGCGCCACTGTTCGCGGGCAAGGGCTTCTCCACGCTGTTCCTGGGGCTCAGCGGAGTCGCGCTGGTGGTCGCCGTCTGGCTGCACTATCGGGAGCCGTACCGCGAGGCACGTACGGCGCCTAAACGATTCGATCGATTCGCGACCGCTCCGCTGACCATCGCCGCTGCGGTCCTGGTGTTGTTCGAGGTGATGTCGCTGGCGAAAGCGGCGGTCGCGCAGTACCCCGCGTACTCGGTCGCCAAGTCGAATCTCCAGTCGCTGAAGGGTGATCCGTGCGCGCTGGCCAACGAAGTACTGGTGGAGACGGACACCGCCAACTCGCTGCTGCTCCCCTACTCGGGTTCGCCCGCCGATGGATTGGCTGCTGAGTCAAAAGGATTCACGCCCAACGGTGTCGCGAGCGACCTCACCGCCGACGCGGATGAAACCGTGGCAGGCGGGGCGAACTCGGTGAACTCCGACGCCAAGAACAAAACAACCAAGACCACCGGGGCGGGCACCGGCGGCGGCACCACCACGCAAACCGGCATCAACGGCAGCACGGTCGCCTTGCCGTTCGGCCTGGACCCGGCCACCACGCCGATCATGGGCAGCTTTCAAGAGGACGAGCAGCAGCAGGCCTCGCTGACCTCTCAGTGGTACCGCCTCGACCTGGCCGACAGCATGCGCCACGACCCCGCCTACCAGGTGCTCACGATCACCGCGGCGGGCCGGATCAGGCATGTCGACGCCGACGGTGTGGTGACCTACGGGCAGGAACTGCATCTCGAGTACGGCGTGCGCGAGGCGGACGGTTCGGTGCGCAAGCTCGGCACGGTCGATCCGATCGATATCGGGCCCGCGCCGTCCTGGCGAAACTTGCGGGTGCCGCTGGACCAGCTGCCGATCGAGGCGAACGCGGTGCGGCTGGTCGCGGTGGACAACGACATCACGCCGAAGCAGTGGCTCGCCGTCACCCCGCCCCGGCTGCCCAAGCTGGCCCCGCTGAATTCCGTTGTCGGCTCAGCTGATCCGGTGCTGCTCGACTGGCACGTCGGGCTCGCCTTCCCGTGCCAGCGTCCGTTCAACCATCGTGACGGTGTCGCCGAGGTGCCGAACTGGCGCATCCTGCCCGACCGGGTCGGCTCCGACGCGTCCAACGCCTGGCAGGACGATATCGGCGGCGGGCCGCTCGGCTGGACCGGACTGCTGCTGAAGTCGGAAACCATCCCCAGCTACCTCGCGCACGACTGGTCGCGGGACTGGGGTTCGCTGGAGAAGTTCACCCCCTACGACCCGCAGGCCGAACCGGCGCGCATCGGCGTCACCGTCGAAACCCGCGCCGGATTAGCCAAGGACGATCCGATCCGGGTGCGCTAGGCCGGCAGCCGCGCGCGACACCGAACCAGCCGGTTCGGTGTTGCGCCGGCGCAAAGATGTCGTAAACAGACCGGTTGGAAGCCTATTTCGCCGCACGATCGCAGGACGAAACCCACATAAATCCGTAATCTGTGCAGTATGACGTCGACCTTCGACCACATGGATCTGCGCGATCTCGTCGGTCTCCTCACCGCAGAAGAACAGCGCGAACTGCGTCCCGCAGTCCTGCGCGTACTAGACCGCCTCCCCGCCCAGGAGGTCCTCCGCCGCGAACTCGGTCTGCGTATGACCAAGGTCTGAGCAACCCCCCGGCACTGAACCGGCGCGAAGCGATCCATACCGCGCACTCCACGGTATGTCGATGCCGCGCAACACAATCGGAGTCCCGACCCCCAAGGTTTGACTCGCCGACGGATTGTGCCTGACCGAACTGCGACAAAGTCTCGAACCGGTCATCCGCACCATCCAACCGGCTCCACCAACTCACTGTCGGCCTTGCCGTAGGCCGGGGCGGCTACGACAATGAGCAGGCACACCAAGTTGACGAGCGATAGTCTTTCATCATGACCGCGGCATTCGATGACATGGACTTGCCCGCGCTTGTCCGGCTATTGACCGAGGACGAGCAAAGGGACCTCCGACCCGTTGTGCTGCGCTTGGTCGCCAGCCATGGGCGCCCTACTGAACAGCATCCGACCACCCCTGCACGCCGCCTGTCCTTCAGCGGAACAGTCGAGGCCGCACCGGACTTTGCCACCACGGCACAGGAAGTTCTCCGGCGCGAACTCGGCGGCGGAGCGTGATCGTTTGCGATACCGGGCCGCTGCTGGCGATCGCGAACAGCAAGGACAGCGAGCACCAGTCCTGTACGGCAGCGCTCGTCGACGAACCCGGCCCACTGATCGTTCCAGCGACCATCGTGACCGAGGTCTGCTACATGCTCGCCAAGCATGGACCACAAGCTGAGGCACAGTTCCTGCGAGCCCTGGCGGCAGAAGAACTTCAGGTCGAACCACTGACCTCGTCGGACTTCGGGCGGATGGCGGAATTGGTGATTCAGTACGGCAGCTTCCCGCTCGGAGCGGCTGACGCATCGGTCGTCGCAGTCGCCGAACGACTCGGGGTATCCACCGTGGCTACCCTCGACCACCGCCACTTCCGGCAGGTCGTTCCGAAGCATTGCGCGGCCTTCACCCTTATCCCAGGCGAAGAGCAGTTGGCTCGGCACCAGCGACGCTAGTCACCAGCGCCGTCTGGCCGTCGGAACAAACGATCACAGGCCCGTCGAGGCCGGCTGGACTGCCGGTTCGACGGGCCTGTGGTGTTGTCGGGGGTGGTTAGAACACCCGGAGGTTGCCTGGGGACCAGAGGCCGGAGCGGGTGGCCGTTCCGGTTTCCAGGCGGGCGGGGGTGGCGGTGCGGTCGTACTGGTCGTAGCGCTCCAGGGAGCCCCAGTCGCGGGCCCAGTCGTCCTTGAGGTAGGTGGGGATGGTGACCGAGGTCGCGAGCATTTGGGAGAAGCCGAGCAGGCCGCCGAATTCCTGGGCTTGCCAGGTGTTGGTGGAGGTGGTGGCCAGCGGGCGATCAGGGAGGATGCGGTAGCCGGGGACCTCTGCGACGCCGTTCTTGTGGTAGAGCGGGCGCTGGCAGGGGAACTGGAGACCGACGGCCCAGTCCTCGAGCACGGGCTGATCGGGGCCGAGGAAGCTGTTGAGCGACTGCAACTTCGGCATCCGCGGCGGAGTGAACGCCAGCCACTGATCACCGATCAGGATCGGGTCGTTGGCGACGATCCGCACCGCGTCGGCCTCGGGCGCGATCTCGGCGAGCGGGACGCGCAGGTTACGCCAGGACGGGGCCGGGCCGATATCGCGCGGCAGGTAGGTGCCGAGCTTCGCGACGCTGCCGTCCGGCTGCCGCTTGCCGTAGTCGAGGGTGAGCGACTGGCCGTACTCGGTGTCACCGGTGTCGTCGACCGACAGGACGCGACCGGCCGCGGAGATCACCACGAGCGGGCTGTCCGCCGAGCGCGGGGCGAGCCCGTACCAGCTGGACGTGAGATGCGCGGGCTGCTGCACATTGTCCTGGTAGCTGCCCAGGACCGGCGTGGTGGCCGGGTCCAGCCCGAACGGCAGCGCCACGGTACTGCCGTTGACACCGCGCGCGCCCTGACCACCGCCGGTGCCCGCGCTCTGCCCGTCGGCGAACGCGGCGCCGACGGACTGCTTCGAGGTGTTGCCGGTACCCGGCTTCACCTCCACGCTGTCGGCGGACAGGTCGTTGGGCACCCCGTTCGGAGCGAAACCGACCGCGTCGACGCCGGCCAGCGGATCGTTCGCATCGGTGAGCGGGTTCGCCGGATCGACGATCGGCGCCAGCGCGCCGCCGTTCGGATCCGATTCCACCAGAACGTCATTGGCCAGACCGCAGCTGCTACCGCGCAGCGCGTCGAAGTTCGAGCGGGCCAGCGAGTACGCCGGGTACTGCGCGACCGCGCCCTTGACCAGCGACATCGCCTCGAGCAACACCATCAGCGCGGCGACAACGGTCAGCGGGATCGCCGCGAACTTGCGAATTCGCTTGCCACGCGCGGACTTCGGTGAGGCCTCCGGTTTGGCGTAACCCTCGCGCAGCGAGTGCCAGGCGACCAGCGCCAGCGCGAGACCGAACAAACCGAGCATCAGGGTGTTCGACTGGTACCCGTGCAGCGAGATCCGCTTGTCGAACCACGGCACCCCGAAGCTGGACACATACCAGTAGCCGTTGATGCCGGAGAACGCGAGCGCGAGCACGAACAACAGGCCAGCCAGGAATATCGCGCGATTCTTGCGCGCGCGCAACGCCGACGCCGAGACGGCGACCGCGGTCACCGCGGCCAGCGAACCGGCGATACCCGCGTACGCGCCGAAGTGGTGCGTCCACTTGGTCGGGTTGAACATCATGAAGAAGACGGTGCCGAAGACGACGCCCATCAACCGCCAGGTCGGCCCGCTCGCGATGCCGGGAACCTGCCTGCGCCGCAACAACACCAGCATGGTGGTGAACAGGCACAGCAGCATCACCAGGAACGCGAACCGGCGGGCCAGCGAACCATCGACGGTCTCCACGAACAGGTAGTAGTAGCGCAGGTAGTCCTCGTACCAGGCCAGGTTCGGCCCCTTCACCTGACGCACCCGGTTGGCCTCTTGGATACCCGAGAAGGTCTGGTCGCTGTACACCACGATCAGCACCAGCAACCCGGCCGCGGCGATCGGGGCGAGCAGCGGCAGCGTCGACCACCACTTGGACCCGGCCGAGCCGAACTGCCTGCGCCTGCGCACCACGATCCGCACCAGCGGGCGAACACCGGCGAGCAACGCCGCCACACACATCAATCCGGTCGGCGCGGCCGCGAGCGTGAACGCCGCGACCAAGACCGCGACACCGGCGGGCAACAGCCGTCCGGTCGCGATGGCCCGCTCGATCGACACCCAGGTCAGCAGCGCGCCGAGCGCGACGATCGGCTCCGAGCGCAGGCCGTTGTCGAACGGCATCCAGAACGCGAGGAACACCAGACCGCCGGTCCACAGCGCGACCTTGCTGTTGCGCACCCCGCGCCCGAGCCGGGGCACCACCTCGCGGCTGATCACCATCCAGCAGAGGATGGCGCAGGCCAGCGCGGGCAATCGCACCCACGGGCTGGCGGTGGAGATCTCCGAGAAGACCTGGATCACGTAGTAGTACCAGCCGAACGGCGCCTCCGGCACGCCGTACCAGCGGAAGTAGTTGGCCATGTATCCCGCGTGCGGCGCGACCCGCACCATGCTCAGGATGTAGCCATCGTCGGAGGTGTTGGCGCCCACGAAATGCCACACCAGCAGCGTGCCGACCACCGCGCCGTCGGCCCAGGTCGGCTTCAGCCAGTTGGACGGCAGGAACCGGCGGTGCCCACGCCCGTCGCTGCCGTCGAGCCGGGCCAGCGCCGCGAGCGCGACCAGGGTGCACAGCACCGCCGCGATCATCGCGATCAGTTTGATCACGGTCGGGCTGGTGGTGAACCGGGTGTCCACGGTCATGTGGAAGTCGAGTCCGGCGGGCGCCGCGCCCTTCAGATCCGAGAAGACGCCGACCACCTGCGGCCGCAGGTCGCCGTTCAGCGCGCCCTCGACCGGCACCTCGACCTGCTGCTCGGTCCCGGGCGCCGCGCCCTCGACCGGCTTGGTGACGGTGGTGGTCAGCCCCGTGAACACCGCGTGCGTGCGCTTGTGGTCGGAGGTGAACTCGAGCGCCGAACAACGCTCCATGTCCGCGCGCGGCGCCGACACCACGACGGCGTTGCGGTCGACCACGTCCACCGAGGTGTCCGACACTCGAATGAACATGGCCTCCAACGCGGCCTTGTGGCCCTGCGGCGGCGCGGTGGCCAGCAGCATGCCGCCCCGCTCCGGCAGCTGCGCGACCGCGCTACACGGAATGGTGGCGCGCAGGTCGATCGGGACCTGAGACATCAAGGGGGCCTGCACATTGCCGAGCGTCGCGCCCTGCGGCCAGTTCAGTTCCGCGGTGGTCTGGGTGACCGGCAGGAACGGGGTGGCCAAGGCGAACAGCGCGCCGAGCAATCCGGCGACCAGCGCGATTATTCGCGCGGTGCGGAAATCGGCCGTAGAGGCCGCGGGCACGGCAGGCGGTTTCGTCAGGACAGCAGTAGCGGCGTCGGGCACGATTGGCAATGCTAGCTCCCCGGCCCCCGCACGTCTTCAGGCCCGCTCTCCCCGCGTCTACGCGTTTTCCGGCAAGGCGCGCCGGCTTCTCCGCGACTTCAGGCCGGACTTACCGGCGCAGTAAGTTTGGTTGACGTCCGATGGATATCCAGGAGTTACGTTGCGGACGTACCCGGCGAGTTACCCCGGTGCCCGCAAGATCAGTTGTTCGTTTCTCCGCCATTTGAAATGCGAGTGAACTTTTCACCTTCCGACCTGGACAAATGTCACAGCAGATCCGGCCGGAACGCGGCAGGCTCGCCGATCCTGCCCAGCGTGCCGCCCGTTCCCGGCCCGCAGCACACGGCGATACCCGCGCCGCACTCGAAGACCGGCAAAAGGCGTGCGATGGTGGGCTGGCAAGGTGTGGGTATGACCAAGGTGAATCTCTCGACGAATTACGGACCGATCGTCCTGGAACTTGACGACCAGAAGGCGCCGAACACGGTGCAGAACTTCGTGGATTACGTGAACGCGGGCCACTACAACGGCACCATCTTCCACCGTGTCATTCCCGGCTTCATGATTCAGGGCGGCGGCTTCGAGCGCGGCATGCGGCAGAAGGGCGTGCAGGCGCCGATCCAGAACGAGGCCAACAACGGCCTGAAGAACGACAAGTACACCGTGGCGATGGCGCGCACCAACGACCCGCACTCGGCGACCGCGCAGTTCTTCGTCAACGTCTCCGACAATGCGTTCCTCAACCACTCGGCGCCGACGCCGTCGGGCTGGGGCTACACGGTATTCGGCAAGGTGATCGAGGGCACCGAGGTGGTCGACAAGATCGCCGCCGTCGCCACCGGCAGCTCGGGCGGGCACCAGGATGTGCCGACCGACGACGTCATCATCGAATCCGCCAGCCTCGGCTGAGCTGACCGACCTCGGTGAATCGGGCCGCGCCGCAACGGATGCGGCCCGATTCTGGCGTCAGAGCGGCAGCAGGTGGTGCTTGCGCGGATTGCGCGCGAGCGACTTGTCGCGCAGCAGCTGCAAGGCTTTACGCAGCTCCAACCGAGTGTTCGCGGGCTCGATCACCGCGTCGATGTAGCCGCGCTCGGCGGCCACCCACGGCGTCGCCATGGTGGCGTTGTAGAAGTCGATCATCTGCTGGCGCACGGCCGCCCGCTGTTCCTCCGGCGCCGCCTCGATCTGCTTGCCGCCGATCAGGCTCACCGCGCTCTCGGCGCCCATCACCGCGATGCGCGCCGTCGGCCAAGCCAGGTTCACATCGGCGCCGAGCTGCTTGGAACCCATCACCGCGTAGCCGCCGCCGTACGACTTGCGAATCACCACA
Organism: Nocardia suismassiliense; assembly: GCF_900269665.1. Classification (GTDB taxonomy): domain Bacteria; phylum Actinomycetota; class Actinomycetes; order Mycobacteriales; family Mycobacteriaceae; genus Nocardia; species Nocardia suismassiliense. The sequence continues at coordinate 581,453 of NZ_LT985361.1, read as the reverse complement.
GTGACTTTCGGCACGGTCGCCTCCACGAAGGAGAACAGGAACCGGCCGCCGCGCTTGATCACGCCGATCTTCTCCTGCTCCACCCCGGGCAAGAAGCCGGGGGTGTCGACGATGAAGACCAGCGGGACCTCGAACGCATCACACAGCCGCACGAAATGCGCCGCCTTGTCCGAAGCCCGCGCGTCCAGCGCACCCGCGTAGACCATCGGCTGGTTCGCCACCACACCGACCGGACGGCCGTCGACACGGGCGAAGCCGGTGATCATATTGCGGCCTGCGGTGGCGCCGATCTCGTGGAAGCCGCCGTCGTCGAAGATCCGCAGCAGAATGTCGTGCATGTCGTAGGCGGCGTTATCCGAGTCCGGCACCAGGGAATTCAATTCCCGGTCGCTGTCGGTGACCTCCGGCTCCAGGCCGGGGTTCACGATCGGCGCCAGCTCCTGACAGCTGGTCGGCAGGAAGCTCAGATAGTCGCGCACCCACTCGAACGCCGACTTCTCGTCCGGCGCGACATGATGGATGTTGCCGTACTCGGCCTGGCTCTGCGCGCCGCCGAGCTCCTCGAGGCTGACGTCCTCGCCGGTGACCTCGCGGATCACCTTGGGACCGGTGACGAACATGTACGCCTCTTCGGTCGCCACCACCACATCGGTGTTGATCGGGGCGTACACCGCACCGCCCGCGCACTTGCCGAGGATCATCGAGATCTGCGGCACCAGGCCGGACAGCGGTTCCTGCCGGCGCCCCAGCTCTGCGTACCAGGCGAGCGAGGTCACCGCCTCCTGCACACGCGCGCCGCCGGAATCGTTGATGCCGACCACCGGGCAGCCGACCTTGGCCGCGTACTCCATGATCCCGGCGACCTTGCGGCCGAACATCTCGCCGACCGAACCGCCGTAGACGGTCTGGTCGTGCGAGAACACCGCCACCGGCCGACCCTCGACCAGGCCGTGCCCGGTGACCACACCGTCGCCGTAGAGCGCGGTGGGGTCACCCGGCTTGCGCACCAGCGCACCGATTTCCACGAAGGTGCCCGGATCGAGCAGCATGTTGATCCGTTCACGGGCGCTGGGAATCCCCTTCTTCGCCCGCTTCGCCACCCCCGCTTCACCCGCCGGTTCCTGCGCTAGATCCATCCGTTTACGCAGGTCGGCGAGCTTCTCGGCAGTAGTGCTCACTTCGTCCCTTTCGTAAGGCGCACCCACTAAGGGGCGATCACCGCAAGCTTCGCGGTGAGGTCGGCTCCGATCTTTCCGATCCGTGGTTCGTCGACGATCTGCAGGTGGTCACCCGGGATGTGGATGACCTCCAGGTTCGGAAGGTATTCGTCCCAACCACCATTAGGGCGCCGATCGGCGAAACGCGGTTCCAGCTCGATCATGCCGTCCTGATAACGATCCGCGAGGTAAAGCACGACATCGCCGTCGTAGCGAGTCGGCGTCGTCTTGGCCAGATGCCTGCTCTCGATCCACGAGGTGCGCTGATGTTCCAGCACGCCGCCGGGAATCTTGGTGCCGCTCATCTTGACCAGATCGCTGATCATCTTGAACTGCTCTTCATCGGAGGCCGCGGCCAGCGTCTCCAACTGCTCACGGTCCAGCTCGCCCTCGACACCGTAGGTCTTCTTCGCGAAGACCTGGTAGCGCTCGATCCGGCGCACCCGCTCTTCGGGGCTGTTGTCCTCGTCCTCGACCGGCAACGCCAGGTCGATCAGGCCGACAACACGCACGTCGGCGCCTTCGTCGCGCAGCAGCTGCGCCACCTGCAGTGCGAACACCGCACCGAGGGACCAGCCGTAGAGCACGTACGGGCCGTTGCCCTGGATCTTGCGCAGCTCGGCCACGTACTGCTGCGACCGCTCCAGGATGTCGCCTTCGACGCGCTCGAAGCCGTACATGGGCGTGCCGGCCGGCAGCCGCTTCAGCAGCGGTTCGTAGACCAGCGTGTTACCGCCCGACGGGTGGAATACGAAGACCGGCACGGCATTCGAGCCCTCTTCGCGGGCCCGCAGCGGGCGGATGAACCCGTCCACGTCGGCGCCGCTGTCCTGCAGGTTGCGCACGATATCGGCGAGCTGCTCGATGGTCTCGCAGTCGAGCACATCGTCGACGGTGACCTCGGCCTTGACCCGCTCGGTGAGGCGCTCCGCCAGCTTCTCGGCGACTTCCTCCTCGAGGATGGGCAGGGTGTTGAAGATGCCGCCCGCCGACTTGCCGGTGACGATCGCCCAGGTCGCGTAGGTCAGCCGTTCCGCAGCGTCACGCGGCGGCACGTCGTCGTCATCGCCGGCCGAAGGCTGCGCACCGAAGGTGACCGGGGCCGGGGCCGCCTGTGCGGCAACCGATTCGGCGGCACCCACCGCGGTCGTGTCCTGATTGTCGAGCGCCCGCTCGTTCGCCGCTTCCTTCGCATCCGCCGCGGCGGCCTGCGCTGGCGACGCCGGGGCGGGTGCCGCAGTACCGGCGGCGGCACCGGTGATGCCTGCGGCCGTCTCCGCCTGCGCGACGATCTGCTCGGCCTCCGCCTGCACCGAGGTGGTCTCGACGTCCAGCGAAACACCTTCGGCCGCAGCCGCTTCGGTGACCGCGGCGGCCGGATCCACACCAGCTTCGACGGCCGCGCGGGCCGCGGCGATGAAGTTGCTGTCGACCACGATCTCTTCACCGGCGGCCTGCCGCTCGGCCACCGCGAGCATTTCCTCGCGATGATCGATGGCGTAGCGCAGCACCTTGCCGACCTCGGTCAGGTTGGCGTCGCGCACCGCCTGGATCTGCAGCTGCGGGATGTCGAACTCGTACTCGACCCGGTTCTTGATGCGCATAGCCATCAGCGAGTCGAGACCCAGCTCCATCAGCGGGATCTCCATCGGGAGGTCCTCGACCGCGTAACCCATCGACTCGGCGACGATCAGTGCGAGGCGGTCTTCCAGCGGCTGGGTGCCGTCGGGATCCCAGCGGTCGCCGAAGGTTTCGACGACCTCCAGATCCGCATCGCCCGTGGTCGCGACTGCCGTGGTCGCCGGAACAGCCTCGGCCACAACGGATTCGGGCAGCGGCGCACCGGAGGTGACCACCGCGTCGAACAGCAGCCGGAAGGCGTTGCCCTCCTTGGCATGCACCTGCACCGAGGCGCCGCCGGGGTGCGGGGTCAGCGTGGTGGTCAGCGTGCCGGTAGCCGGAACGGTGGCATGCGCGACCGAAGCGCCCAGCGATACGTCGCTGAGTACCTGTGCCGCAGCGGCATTCACCAGTGCGGCGAGGTCGGTGACCGAGGACGCCTGGACTTCCCACGCGTGCCTGCCGTCCGGCATGGCCACGTGCGAACCGGGCACCCGGGTGTTGCCGCTGCCACCGGCCATCGAGATCTTCGGCCAGTACTCCTTGCGCACGAACCTGGTTCGCGGAATATCGGCGTAGTCGCCCGGGGCGAGCAGGGACGGAAGATCGACCTTGTGCCCGTGCACGTACAGCTGCGCGAGGGCGCCGATCACGCCCGCCGCCTCGTCTTCCTTGCGCTTCAGCGTCGGGATGAGCTGCGCATCGTGCGCGCCCGCCGCGAAGGTGGTGCCGAGCACCTGCATCAGCGCAACGGAATTCGGCGCCAGCTCCAGGAAGGTGGTGTGGCCGGTGTCGACCGCGAGCCGCACCGCGTTGGTGAAGTACACGCTGCCGCGCATGTTCTTGACCCAGTAGTCCTCGTTGTGCACCGGATCGCTCCCCGCGCGGTAGAACTCGCCCTTGTGCACGGTCGAGTACAGGCCGGTCTTCAGCTTGGTCGGTTCGATGCCCGCCAGTTCCGCGGCCAGTTCACCGAGCAGCGGGTCCATCTGCGACGTATGACCCGCACCGCGGGTCTGCAGGATCCGCGCGAACTTGCCCGCCGCCTCGACCCGCGCCACGATCGCCTCGACCTGCTCGCGCGGGCCGCCGATCACCGTGTTGGTCGGTGCCGCGTACACCCCGACCTCGACGTCCGGGTATTCGCTGAGCAGCTTCTCGATGTCCTCGGCGCTGTACTCGACGAGTGCCATGTTGCGCACGTCGTCGTCGGTGATCATCTGCTCGCCCTCGTGCATCAGCCGCGAGCGCGCGCAGATCACCCGGACCGCGTCCTCGAGCGGGAGACCACCGGCGATGTAGGCCTCGGCGACCTCGCCCATCGAGTGGCCGATGACGGCCTCGGGCTGGGCACCGTGCGCGCGCAGCAGCGCGGCCAGGCCGATCTGGATGGTGAAGATGCCGACCTGCGAGGTGCCGACGTTGTAGTCCTGGCTGTCGTCGAGGAACATGTCGCGGATCGAGTACCCGGCCTCGTCCTGCACCAGTTCGTCGACCTGGTCGACGGCCGCGGCGAAGATCGAGTTCTCCAGGTAGAGCCGCTTGGCCATCTTGCGGTGCTGCGCACCGAAACCGGAGAGCACCCAGACCGGGCCCATGGTGGCGGGCGCGTCGGCGGTGAAGACACCGGTACCAGGCTTGCCCGCCGCGATGGCGCGCAGACCAGCCACGGCCTCCTCGTGCGTGGTGGCGAGTACCACGCCACGCGAGCGCCAGTGGCTGCGCTTGGCCAGCGACCTGGCCACGTCCTCGAGCGAAACATCGCGGCCCGCTTCGGATTCCAGCCAGTCGGCCAGTTCCGCGGCGGCCCGGCGGCGGCGCGAGGGCAGGTAACCGGAGACCGGCAGGATCACCGGCAGTGGCTCGGTGCGCTCGGCGGTCCATTCGGCAACGGGGGCAACGGCTTCCGCGACCGCTGTTTCGATTTCGGCCTGCTCGGGGGTCGCGTCGTCCGCCTCGGCGACTACCGCGTCCGCTTCCGCGATCACCTCGGTTGTCTCGTCGTCCAGGTCGGTCTCGAGCGCCGCGACATCGGCGTCGACCGCTGCGGCAGTAGCCACGGGCTCGGGGGTCGCCGCGACCTCGGCCGAGGCCGGAACATATTCCTGCACAACGACATGCGCGTTGGTGCCACCGAAGCCGAAGCCGGAGATGCCCACGGTGGCGGTGCCGCTGTAGCGCGGGAACTCCGTCGGCTCGGCGACGACCTGCAGGTGCGCCTGGTCCCACGGAATGTAGGGGTGCGGGCCCGCGTAGTTGATGTTCGGCGGAATGACGTTGTGCTGGAAGGCCATGACGACCTTGGCCAGGCTGGCCGCGCCCGCCCCGGACTCCAGGTGGCCGAAGTTGGTCTTCGCCGAACCGAGCAACGCGGGCTTGTCGGCGTCGCGGCCACGACCGATCACCCGGCCGAGCGCGTCGGCCTCGATCGGGTCGCCGATCGGAGTGCCGGTGCCGTGCGCCTCGATGTAGTCGACGGTGGACGGCACGATCCCCGCGTCGCGGTAGGCCCGCCGCAACACGTCGGCCTGCGCATCGGGGTTCGGTGCAAGCAGGCCGTTGGACCGGCCGTCGTTGTTGACCGCGGAACCCTTGATGACGGCCATGATTCGGTCGCCGTCGCGCTCGGCATCGGCGAGGCGCTTGAGCACGACGAGGCCGGCGCCCTCGGAGCGCACCATGCCGTCGGCGTCGGAGGAGAACGCCTTGATCCGGCCGTTCTTGGCGACGCCGCCGTTCTGATCGAAGCCGAGGGTGGTCACCGGCGCGAGCAGCATGTTCACACCGCCGGCCAGCGCCACATCGGCGTCGCCGTCGCGCAGTGCGCGCACGGCCTGGTGCACGGCGACCAAGGTCGACGAGCAGGCGGTATCGACCGTGACGGACGGGCCACGGAAGTCGAAGAAGTAGGAGATGCGGTTGGCGATGATGCCGTTGGAGCTGCCCATGATGCCGTAGGCCTGCGCGGAGGCGGGCACATTCGGATCCATCTCCGCGCCGAGGCCGAGCGCGGCGATCAGCATGAAGTCACTGGTGGACGAGCCGACGAACATGCCGACCGATTCGCCCTTGAGCTCGCTGGCCGGAATCCTGGCGTGCTCCAACGCTTCCCAGGTCAGCTCCATCATCAGGCGCTGCTGCGGATCGACGCGCTCGACCTCGATCGGCGACATAGCGAAGAACTCCGCGTCGAAGCCCTTGACCACATCCTCGTCCAGGTAACCGCCGAGTGTGTTGCCCTCGGCGACGGCCTTGGCGATCGCGGGTTCCTGCAGGAACTCCGCCCACCGGCCCTCCGGCCGCTCCCGGATGCCGTCACCACGGTTGATCAGGAATTCCCAGGTCGACTCCGGCGTATCGCCGGCACCGGGCAGCCGGGTCGACAGGCCGACGATCGCGATGTCGTGCGCGTCGTTCGGCTGGAAGCCCGCCGTGTAGAAGGAGTCGTCGGAGACGTCTTGCGCGCTCTCCGGCTCGCCGTTGATGACCATCTCGGCCAGCGACGCGATCGTCGGATGCTGGAAATAGGCGGTCGCGGTGAGCACCACGCCGGTCATTTCCTCGATGTCACCGACGAGCGCGATGGCGTCGCGCGAGGCGAGCCCGAACTCCTCCATCGGCCGGTCGACGGTGATCTGCTCGAGCGGCAGTCCGGTCGCCTCGGCAACCCAATTGCGCAGCCAGTCCCGCAGCTCCGACACCGTCATGTCGGTCTGCGCGCCGGAAGCCTCGGTGGAGGCAGCGGCCACCTGCGCGGATGCCTGGTCGGCGTCCGCGTCGGCGGGCAGGGATTCGGTCGTCGTGGTGGACGTGCCCTCGTTGTCAGCCATCAATTCCTCAAGCTACCTGTCTGCGAACCGGGCGCACCGCGAATGTCGGCTGTCCGAGGCCACCCCTGGGCAATTACTCTTCCGGTGCATCGGGGAACGCCTGCTGGGTGTAACCACCCCGCAGCGTTCCCTCGAGGTAGGCGGCCTTGCAGGCCCGCCGGGCGATCTTGCCGCTGGAGGTACGCGGGATGGAGCCCGCGGGAACCAGCAGTACGTCTCGAACGGTCACCCCGTGGCGCGACGCCACCGCGGCGCGCACCTCGTCGGCGATGGGTAGTGGATCGGCCTTGCCCGCGCCCGGGCCGCGTTCGGCGACGATGACCAGCTGCTCGGAGGCGTCGTCGGCGTCGAACTTGAGTCCGGAGTGGCTGCCCTGGTCGAAGACGAGCGCGGGTAGCTGGTTCGCGGGCACCGAGAACGCGGCGACGAAGCCGGGGCGTAGCGCCTTGGAGGCTTCCTGCGCGGAGAACTCCAGGTCCTGCGGGTAGTGGTTGCGGCCGTCGACGATCACCAGGTCCTTCACCCGCCCGGTGATGTACAGCTCGCCGTCCAGGTACACGCCGTAGTCGCCGGTGCGCATCCAGTTGGCGTCGCGGTCGGTGCCTTCGGCATGGCTGCCCTCGGCCAACCGGTGCGAGACTTTGTTCTGGAAGGTCGCGGCGGTCTCGTCCGGCCTGCCCCAGTACCCGATGCCCATGTTGTTGCCGTGCAACCAGATCTCACCGACCCGGCCGTCGGGCTGCTCGTGCCCGCCGTCGGCCTCGACGGTCTCCGGGTCGACGATCACGGCCCACTGCGACAGCGCGACGTAACCGCAGGAGACCTGCGCGATGGCGTTCTCCGAGCCCGGTTCGACCTTGACCATGCGGCCCGCGTTGAGCTCGTGCCGGTCGACGTAGGTGACCTTCGCTTCGTCCTCGGCCTTGGTCGCGGATACGAACAGCGTCGCCTCGGCCATGCCGTAGCAGGGCTTGATCGCGGTCTTGGGCAGGCCGTAGGGCGCGAACGCCTCGTTGAACTTCTTCATCGAGGAGGTGGTCACCGGCTCGCTGCCGTTAATCAGGCCGATCACGTTCGACAGATCCAGCGACTCGCCGTTCTTCGGCAGGCCACGCGCCGCAGCGTGCTCGAACGCGAAATTCGGTGCGGCGGCGAAGGTTCCGGCGCCGTCGGACTGCGCGGCGAGTTCCTTGATCCAGCGGTAGGGGCGGCGCACGAACGCGCTCGGCGACATGATGGTGATGTACTTGCCGCCGACCGCGGGCAGGATCACCGTGAGCAGGCCCATGTCGTGGAACAGCGGCAGCCAGGTGACGCCGCGCGAGTTCCAGTCCAGGTTGATCGCGTCGACCATCTGCAGCAGGTTGGTGCCGACCGCGCGGTGGGTGATCTCCACGCCGGCCGGGGTACGGGTCGAGCCCGAGGTGTACTGCAGGTAGGCGATGTCGTCGATGGCGATGTCCGGGCGTACCCAGCCCTCGCCGACACTGTCCGGGATCGCGTCGACGGCAATGATGCGCGGGCGCTGCGCGGCGGGCAGCGACCGGAAGAACTGCCGCACACCGGCCGCCGAGGAGCTGGCGGTCAGGATCGCGGCGGGTTCGCAGTCGCCGAGCACGGCGTGCAGGCGGTCGGTGTGACCAGGCTCGTCCGGGTCGAACAGGGGCACCGAGATGGTGCCCGCGTAGATCGCGGCGAAGAAGGAGATCACATAATCCAGGCCCTGCGGCGCGAGGATCGCGACCCGGTCGCCCGGGTTGGTCACCTGCTGCAGTCGAGCGGCCACCGCGCGCAGCCGAATGCCGAACTCACGCCACGTCAGTTCCTGCGCCTCGCCATCACGCTCACGCGAGTAATCGATGTAGCGGTACGCCAGAGTGTTCGCGTCGTTCCGGGTGTGCTTCTCGACGTGATCGACCAGGGTGTGATCCTCGGGAATTCGGATGTTCCCGGTCTCGTCCAGGTAGTCGTCGAAAGTCTCTTCCATTCCTTCTTCTCCTCCGAGGCACACGCAGCAAGACGGCGACAACGCCGTTGTTACCTGTGAGGCCCCGACTCGCTTTCGCCCGCGGGTGGCTCCAAGTGCTCGAGTCAGCCTGCAGTTATTGGGCGGTCTGCGCGGTGACCGCTATCGGCTAGATGTACTCAAACCAGAGTCATGTTACAGAGAAGACCGGCTCACTCGTCTCGCAGCAGGGGAATAACGGGGGCGAATGCGTCCATCTGGGTGGGAAAGACCCCGACATACGACATCGAGGTGAGTTGGCGCACACGGCGGATCTGCTCGGCGATTTCTTCGAAGCTGCCGATGGCCACGTACGGCGAGTTCAAGATGTCCTCGACCGAAAGCTTCACGTCCACCTCGAGATCCGGGTGCAGGCCGCGGTCGATCGCGGAAAGCGCCATCTCAGCGGTCTTCTCGCGATCGTCGGTGATGACGATGGCGGTGATGGCCCAGTTCAGCTCGATATCGGCGAACCGGTCGCCCGCGGCCTCGCGGATCAGGTTCACCTTCTCGATGGTCTTCTCCAGCGTGATGCCCGACAAGAGGCCTTTACCGTTCTTGGTGGTCACCGGCACGACCGAGATGATGTCGGCGTGCTTGGCGGCCAGCCGCAGCATCTTCGGACCGCCGCCGCCGGTGCAGATCGGCGGGCGCGGACCCTGCCGTGGCCGAGGCGTGCCCTTGATGCCCTGTACTTGGTAGTACTTGCCCTCGAAGGTGCACTCCTGGCCGCGCAGCAGCACGTCCAGGATGGTCAGCGCCTCGTCCAGCTTCGCGAGCCGGACGCCCGGCGTCTCGTAGGGCAGGCCCGCGGCGACGAACTCGTCCTGCTTCCAGCCCGCGCCGAGGCCGACCTCGAGCCTGCCCTTGGACAGCACGTCGATGGTGGCCAGATCCTTGGCCAGCACCACGGGGTGCCGGAAACCGTTGGCCAGCACCGACGTTCCGAGGCGGATCTTCTCGGTGGCCTGGGTCAGCGCGCCGAGGGCGGCGATCGGGCCGATCTGGTCGCCCAGGTGATCCGGCACGACGAAGGTGTCGAAGCCGTACTCCTCGGCCTGCTGCGCCGTCTGGATGAACTTGCGGGCGCCACCCTCTTGCTTATTTCCCTCGCCCGCTGCCGCGAAGCGGAAGCTGCGCAGCGGCGTACCCAGCGCGGTCAACTCACCGGCTGGTGCGGCGGCTTCTGTCATGAACTCATGCTCCTGGCTGTAAGGAAATTCGGGCGCGACGGTGCAGGGTGCAGTCCCGGACACGGCGTCGGTGCTACCTGCGTCGCGATCACCTGCGGCACTTTACAGCGTGCTGTCCAACGGGAGTCGCGCTTGTCGGGGCAGTACTGGTGTTCTGCGTGCCGACCCCTTCTTTGCCTGTGAAATCTCACGACTACGCCTCGCTGACGCTCGGCTCCGTCGTGCGATTTGCGCTGTGTCTTCGGTTCGCCTACTCACGAATGTGGCGGATGCGGTGCCGATTCGACGAGGCCGTTCGCCCAGTTGACGGTCCACTGGGTGGAGGTGGTGCCGTTCTCGTCGACGATGAAACCGTTGTACAGCGCGTGCACCGGGTTGCCCGCCGCGCGCACCAGCGCGCCGACGCTGCCCATGATGTTCCACGGGCTCAGTGCTTCGCGCGGTGCGTCGCAGATCAGGTCGCCCTGCGCGCAGATCGTGAAGGTGCGTTCGGCCAGTTCGCCGAAACCACCCGGGCGCGGACCGGTCATCGTGATGCCGGGAACGTTGAGACCCTTCAGCGCGACCTCGGCACCGACGCCCGCGGGCACCGCACCGATCTGGACGGGCTGGCCGGGACCGGTGTCGCCGGTGCGCCTGCCATCCGAAATGAGCGTCACGCCGAGCACCTTGTTCGCAGGCACCGGCCCCTTACCCTGGCCGATCTGCGCAGCCACATCACCGGCGATCACCGCGCCCTGCGAGAACCCGGCGATCACGTAGGTGGTCAACGGACATTCGCGGTGCCGCTGCTGCATCGCGTCGATCATGCGCTGGGTGCCCTCGGACCGGCTGTTGTTGTAGGACTGCTGGCCGTCCGGCGGAATGGCGATCGGGTTGGAGAACTGCGCGACGTACGGGACGGTGTACACGTCCAGCCGTTCCTTCGGGAACTGCTGGCCGACCGGGTTGGAGATGTTGAGCATCAACGAGATCGGGTTCGCGGTCGGGTTGTGCGGGTCGTCGTTGCTGTTGGACTCCCAGGTGCCCGGCACCGAGATCATCTGCACGTCCGGGCAACTCGCCGGTTGTGAGGTCGGCTCCTCGGGCGGCTTCGGTCCCGGCTTCGGCTGGCGCAGCAGCCCGGCGAGCAGGTACCACAGCAGCAACACCACGATGATGATCAGGATGGGGATCCCGATCAGCAGGAGACATCCCACCGGCCTCGACCGGCGGGATGTGCCGCCACGGCGCGCATTCACAACCGCGCCTCGCTAGCGCTCGGCTCCGTCTGGCCTGCGGTGCAGCTGTGTTCCCGGTTCACTCGCCGCGCTCCTTCACGTCGCTCACGACTTGCAGTACGTCTGCTTCGCGGCGCTGATGTAGACCTCTCCGGCCTTCTCGACCGGCATCTTGGCCGGGTCGAAGGAGGGGTCGGAGCCGGCCATCGCGGTCACGAAGGTCATCAGATCCTGATCGGAGGCCCCGGACGCAGCGCCCTGGCAGACGTAGTTCGCCACGCTGAGCGCGATATCCGGGGTGGACGGGGTCACGCCCTGCTGCTTGAGCGCGTCGAGGTACTTCTTGTCCTTGTCGGTGAGCTTCGAGGTGTCCGCGGGCGGCGCGGACTCGGCAGGCACCGGCTGCGGACGCTCGGGGGCGACCGTCTCGGCGGGCGGCTGCTCGGGCTGGGGGGTGGGCGCCGGCGCCTGCTGGCCGGTGTCGGCACCGCTGGTGGACGAGGCGGGCGGCTGGGTCGCCGCCGTGGTGCGGGTCAGCGTCGGCGTGCTCGATGCGGTCGAGTCGTTGCCACCGCAGGCGGCGAGCAGGCCGGTCGCCGCGATCGCCACGACAACGCCGAATACCTTGCCACGGGTCCTCTGCATGAATTCTGTCCTCGATCTGTTCGCAAACGGGGGAGGTCGCCACCCAACATAGCGGCAAGACTTAAGAGATCGGAGCCGGACAACAAACAGACCGGTCAGATTTAAAGCCCGTGAACCTCCGGTTTGCCATCGCGCAGCACGATGAAACCGGTTTGGAAGTTCTGCTGCACACCGCCGGGGACGGGGAACTCGTCGCTGATCGGATAGCCGAGCTTGCCGTTCTCATACCCGAGCACCTGCCAGGCCTCCATGAGCGGACCGTTCTTCACCGCCCACGCACCCGAGAGCGGGCTCCAGTAGATATTGCCGCCCTCGAAACGGCTGTACCGGCCGAGGTCCTTCAGTGGCTGCTCCTCGGCGGCGGGGAAGCCGAGCCAGCTGTTCTCGTAACCCATTTGAGCGTATTTGCCCAGGATCATGCCCTGCACCCGGTGCACGCCGGTCTTGGCGCTGTAGTAGAACGGACCGTTCTCGAACGACTGCACGGCGCCGTCCCGGCCCGGGGTCGCCACCTCGGGTCCGATCGGGTAGCCCGCCGGGCCGCTCTCGTACCCCTGCTTGCCCCATTCGTCGAGGATCGCGCCGCGCACCGCCTGGGCGCCGGTCTGCGGGGTCCAGTAGAGCGAGCCGTGCTGGAAGGTCTGCATGCGGCCCTTACCGTCCGGCAGCCCGCGTTCGTCACCGGTCGGCAGGCCGAGCGGACCGGCGGCGCCCTGCGTGGCCTGATAACCACCGCCGATCATGCCGCCGACCGGGTGCGCGCCGCTGCCCGGGGTGAAGTAGACCCGGCCGGACCGGAAGTCCTGGGCCACACCGCCACCCGCCACCGGGTACTCGGCGGACAGGCAGTCGCCCAGCCAGTTGTTCGCGGCGGCCACGGTGGCGATCTGCCCGCCGACCGTACAACCGGTCTGCCCGGGATCGACGCCGAGCGCGGCCGCGGCCTGCGTCCAGGACTGGCGCATCTCGAAGTCCCAGTAGGGCCACGAGTGTGTGCCGGACGGGCGGTAGTTCACCTGCGCCGGGATCGCCAGCTTGCCGAGCTTGGTGACGAAGTTCTGCGAGGTGAGCCGCGACAGGATCTCCAGCCCCATGCCCGCGTAGTTGGTGCTGACGCCGGGAATGCCGGACGCCTGGTCGAACGGGCCGGAGGCGCCGCTGCCGCTGGAGACGTACAGCGTGACGCCCTTGAGCTTGTCGGCCAGCGTGTACGGATCGTGCGCGGCCCATTCCGGGCTGGTCGGCGGGCCCCACATGGCGCCGACGTCGTAGCCGCCCGCGTCGCGCATGGCGAACTGGATGGCCTGCGGCATGCCGATCGTGGTGGTGGTGAGGAAACCCGAGTACGACGCGGCGTACTTGGCGAAGCCGGGGTTGCGCGCGGCCAGGAACATGGCCGCCGTGCCGCCCATCGAAAGCCCCTCCATGCCACGGACATCCGTCGCGCGCCAATCGGCTTCCAGCAGCGGCGGCAGTTCCTTGGTCAGGAAGGTCTCCCACTTGTAGTTCTTGCCGTTGTCCGGTTGGATCCAGTCGGAGTAGAAGCTGGACTGGCCGCCGATCGGCAGCACCACGGTGACGTTCTTGTCGGCGAAGAAATCGACGGCGCCCGCATCCTTGGTCCAGCCGCTCTCCTCGTCGGTGGCGCGCAGGCCGTCGAGCAGATAGAGCACCGGAAAGCGCACGTCGGGGCGGGTGTTCCAGTCCTTGGCGAGCAGCAGCTGCACCTGGATCGGGGTGGCCATGGACGGCGAGTTGATCCACAGGGCGACCCGGCGGTCGGTCAGCCAGATCACCTTCTGCACGGTCGCTGGTGCGCCTGCCTCCGCGGCCGCCGGGCCGGGTGCCGGGGCGGGAGCGGGTTGCGCGGCGGCCGGTGCGGCGCCCGCGGCCAACGGGATGACCATGGCGGTGGCGAGCAGCACTAACCGCCCGCGAGCTGGACGCGCGCCACGACGCTCGCGTCTCCCCAATCTGCCGCGCCGAATCCCTGCCACAAGAGCTTTCTACTCCCGTACCCGCCGTCTTCCGGGGAGGACACGCACTATAAGAAAACCGCCGTGTTCGTTTTGCGGGCTCGCACAACGCATCCGGCGCCGCCTCTTCCGTGCGAGAAGGTGCGGCGCCGAAGCGGTCTTACCGGGACAAATGATGTGTGAGCACAGAGATACCGCGGGGAGCGGCTCGGCAAACCATCTGTGCCGAAACGCAACTCGGGCCGCACCCCTGAGGGGTGCGGCCCGAGTGGTTGATCAGGCGATCACCAGGCGCCGGTGGCGTCCAGGATCTGGTTGCGCGAGTTGAAGAGCTGGCCCTCCCAGTACTTCCAGGAGTGGGTGCCCTGGGCCGGGAAGTCGAACCGGGCCGGGATACCCAGCGAGGCCAGGCGAGCCTGGAACGCACGGGTGTTGACCAGCGACAGGGCCTCGAGCGCCATCGCGTTGCTGGTGTTGAACACACCGACCGCCGAGTTCGGCGCGTCGAACTGACCCGGCAGGCCGCTGGCCGCCGAGATGTACATCGGCAGGCCCTTGAGCTGCGGTGCGAACACGAAGGGGTCCATCCGCAGCCACGCCGGGCTCCACGGCGCCGCCATCGAGTCGACGTTGAACTTGCCCGCGTCCAGCATCGCGATGCGGATCGCCTCACGCATGCCCGGCGCGGAGATGTTCAGGTAGCCCGAGTACGACGCGGCGAACTTGAACTGGTCCCGGTGGTAGGCGGCCAGCGCGAGCGCGCCACTGCCGCCCATGGAGAGACCGGCCACCGCGTTGTTGGTGCGCGAGACGCCGTAGCCCTCGAGGAAGGCCGGGAGCTCCTTGGTCAGGAAGGTCTCCCACTTGTAGGTGGTCTTCTGGCCGTTGGTATTGCTCGGCGCGTACCAGTCCGTGTAGAAGCTGGACTGACCGCCGACCGGCATCACCAGGGTGATGTTGTCGTTCGCGAACTGCTGCAGCGCATTCGTCTCGAACGACCACGCGTTGCGGTCGTCCCGCGCGCGGAGTCCGTCGAGCAGGTAGAGCGCCGCGTTGCCGCCGCGCGATGCCCACTGCACCTGAACCTTGATCGGGCCCATGCTGGACGGGACCATCAAATCTTCGAATCCGCCTGCGGGAGCACGCAAGACCGGTGCGTGCACCGGCGCCGCGGTGGCGATCGGGGCCGCCACGCCCGCGGCGATCGGTAGCGCCAATGCAGCGGCACCGACAGCCAGAATTCGATTACGCCAACCACGAGGTGCGCCTCGCCGTCCCGACTCACTTCTCATCGGCGCGGCCGCCCTGCCGAAACGCATGAATCCTGCTCTCTTTCTGCTTTTCTGCCTGTTGTGGTGCCGTCGGCGACCCCGCGAGGGGCGCAACCGCACCAGTGCTGCCAACGAGACGCACGCCGCAGCACACCGGACCCCGACATTCCGGCGCATGCGACTGCGAAACTACGATCTGGTCACACTTGCGCTCGCTGGACGATATTCGACACCGGTGGCCTTAGCAAGGCCGAGGCAACCAGGTGGCCGAAATCCGCCCGTACGCAATCTGTGATGGTGCGGTGACCCTATCGCGTTCGGCCGGTGATTGTCGTGCCGGAGCACCAAATTTTCACCTGATGGCCGGAAGTGTCAGCGCAAGCGCGGGCGCCGAACCCGGCGTGGACAGCGGAGAGTGCCTGGCAATGCGGCGAATTGAGTTCACCCCAAATTCGCGCTGAGATCTGGCAGCATCTGGAACACCTGGTCCTGCCAGTAGTTCCAGCTGTGCACGCCCACCGGGGTGTACACGAACACGGCATTGCTCGGACCGAGACTGTTCATCCGCGCTTCGAACGCACGGGTGTTGGCCAGCGCGATCGTCTCCAGCGCCATCGCGTTGCCGAGGTGGTAGACGTCGATCGGGGCATTGATCACATCGCGTGGTCCGTTCGCGCCGTTGCCGGTGGCGATCCACAGGCGAGTTCCGTTGTCGCGCAACAGTGGCGCGAACATGAACGGATCGTTGCGCAACCAGCGCGGATCCCATGGCGGACCCCACATGGCGTCGATGTTGTAGCCGCCCGCATCGAGCATGGCCAGCCGCAGGCCCTCCTTCATGGCCGGCGCGGAGATGTTCAGATAGCCCGAATATGAACCGGCATAACGGAACTGGTCGGCATGGTATGCGGCCAGCGCGAGTGCGGCGCTGCCGCCCATGGACAGGCCGAAGACGCCGTTGCCGCGCGGGCTGAACCCGAGACGGTCGCGCAGTGCCCAGCGCAGATTGTCGGTGAGAAAGGTCTCCCACGCATAAGCCTGCTGTTGGCCGTTGGTATTACTCGGCGCAATCCAATCCGAATAGAAGCTGGACTGGCCGCCGACCGGCATCACCACATTGATGTTCCACTGCGGCAGCACCCGGGAGATGTCGGTGTCGATCTCCCAGCCGCTCAGGTCGTTGCGAGCGCGCAGGCCGTCCAGCGCGTAGACCACACGGTCGGTGTTGCCGTCCGCGGCGCGGAAGATCCTGGACTTGATCGGGCCCATGCTGGAGTCGACCCAGAAGTCGAAGCCGCCAGGATCGAATGCGGCCTGCGCGGGGGCGCCGAGGCCGCCGCCGAACGGCAGGGTAATGGCGACGGCGAGACCGGCGACCGAGCGCCGGAACCAGCGACGACCGATCGCTCCACGCCCGCTGGCAACCGCTCCGCGTACTCCATCAGACCGCATCGACTTCACCTTTCGCCCGTGCGGTCGACGTTGACCGCAACCGTGGTGCATGGAGATCGACACTCGGCGTCGGTGGCTTCCCCTGGCGAAGTCCTCGGGCCTATAGCTCTTCTATAGGCAGTTATTCGGGTTTTCCCATTCGGAAAACGCACGGCGATGCCGGATCGTGACGGAAACCAGTGATTTGCCGTTATCAGCGGGCAGCTTGTGTCTCCGGCCGATGACAAGATCGCAATCCGGCCGCCAGCGATCAACCAGCCAATAAGCGCGGCCCGGCAGAAAGCAGCAGACCGCCCGGCGCTGGATAGCGCCGGGCGGTCTGGTTACGACGAATTCGTCAGCCGATATTGGCGGACATGTCCGGAATCATCCGGTAGGCCTCGTCGGTCCAGTTGTTCCACGCGTGAATACCGAAGGCAGGATAGGAGTAGACGGTGTTGCCGCCGCCCAGCGTCGCCATCCGCACCTGGAACGCACGGGTATTCGCCAAGGCGAGTGCCTCCAGCCCCATGCCGTTCAGGGTGTTGAAGCTCGGTCCGTCGGTCGCCGTCGGCAAACCGCTCGCCGCGGCGATCCACAGGCGGGTGCCGTTGCGCACCAGGTTGGGCGCGAAGACGAACGGATCCATCCGCAGCCACTGCGGGCCCCACGGCGGCGCCATCGAGTCGACGTTGTCCCCGCCGGCGTCCAGCATGGCGATCCGGATCGCCTCACGCATGCCCGGCGCCGAGATGTTCAGGTAGCCGGAGTACGAACCGGCGAAGCTGAACTGGTCCGGGTGGTACGCGGCCAGGGTGAGCGCGGCGCTGCCGCCCATGGACAGGCCGAACACACCGTTGCGGGTGTCGCTGAAGCCGAGCCGGTCGCGCAGCGCGTTGCGCAGGTCGCGGGTCAGGAAGGTCTCCCACTGGTACCGGTAGCTCTTGCCCGGCCCCGCGGCCAGGATGTTGAGCGCGCCGGAGCCGGAGGACGAGCCGGAGCCCGCCGGGATGCCGAGCAGTTCGCTCGGCGCGTTCCAGTCGGCGTAGAAGCTGGACATGCCGCCGACGGGCATGACGACGTTGATGTTCCAGTCCGCCAGCACCTGGGGGACGTTGGTCTCGATTTCCCAGCCGTTGAGGTGCTCCGGCGCCCGCATGCCGTCGAGCACGTAGGCGACGCGGTTGGTATTGCCGTCCCTGGCGCGCAGCACGCGCGACTTGATCGGGCCCATGCCGGAGTCGACCCAGAAGTCGAACGCGGCGGGGTCGAAGCCCGCCGATGCGGTGGCTCCGCTGCCTGCTGCCGCGATACCGAAGGGCAGCAGAAGTGCCACGGCGATCCCCAGAGCGGATCGTTTGACCCACGAACCAGTGGCTCCCGAGGTACCGGGTCTACCTTTCCAGCGGGCAATTCGCATCAAACTCGACCTTTCGTTCGGGCGGCCGGGGGGCAAACAGCTGGCGATCTAAACCGGCCCCCTCTTCGGACACCGAGTGCCGCTGTCCACCGAAACGGGACGAATCGACCTCTGTGCATGTTCTTCGTGTATCAATCGGCAGCGGAAGCTTATATGTTGCTGGAAAGTGACTCATGCCACAACTCACCGTCCACTACCTCTCCACATTCGTTACCGAACAGCACTTGGACGACCGGCACACGAAAAGACCGCCCGGTGCACTCGGCACCGGGCGGTCCGGTCGAACAGACTTGCCCGAAAATCACCCGATATTGGCGGACATGTCCGGGATCATTCGGTAGACCTCATCGGCCCAGTAGGTCCAGTTGTGCACACCGACGGACGGGAAGTCGTAGGTGGCGTTGCCGGCGCCCAGCGTCATCATGCGAACCTGGAACGCACGGGTATTGGCCAGGGCCAGCGCCTCGAGCCCCATCGCGTTGACGGTGTTGAAGCTCAGCCCGTCGGCAGCGCTCGGCAGGCCGCTGCCCGCCGAGATCCACAGCCGGGTGTTGTTGGCCTTGAGCCGCGGTGCGAAGACGAACGGATCCATGCGCAGCCACTGCGGGCCCCACGGCGGCGCCATCGCGTCGATATTGAAGCCGCCCGCGTCCAGCATGGCCACCCGCAGCGCCTCGCGCATACCCGGGGCCGAGATGTTCAGGTAGCCGGAATACGAACCGGCGTAACGGAACTGGTCCGGGTGGTAGGCGGCCAGGGTGAGCGCGGCGCTGCCGCCCATGGACAGGCCGAACACGGCGTTGTTATTAGGGTTGAAGCCGAGACGGTCACGCAGCGCGTAGCGCAGGTGCTTGGTGAGGAAGGTCTCCCACTTGTAGGTGTTCGACTTGCCCATGCCCGCCGAACCCGACAGCAGACCGGAGCCGGAGTTGGCCGACCCGGTGGACGAGGATCCGGCGCTGCCGAGGCCGAAGAAATCGCTCGGTCCGTTCCAGTCGGCGTAGAAGCTCGACGGTCCGCCCACCGGCATCACGACGTTCATGTTCCATTTGGTCAGCTCGCGCACGACCTCGGTGTCGACTTCCCAGCCGCTCAGATCCGGCCGGGCGCGCATGCCGTCCAGCGCGTAGACCACGCGACTGGTATTGCCGTCGGCGGCACGGAAGACCCGATTCTTGATCGGGCCCATCTCCGAGTCGACCCAGAAATCGAAGCCGTCCGGGTTGAACGCCGCAGACGCCGGGCCGGCCGGGCCTGCCACCGACACCCCGAGCGGTAGCAGAATCGCCATCGACAGCAGCGCCGAACGCTTCAGCCACGATCCGGCTCTTCGAGTATTCAGACGCCCGAACACGCCTCGCATCAGTTTCGACCTCTCGTTCGTGCAACAGCATCGGCCGTTGTCTAACGATGACCCGCCGATGCCAACACCTAGTTGACGCCATGACGGGCGTACTTTCGCAGCCTAGCGTGTCATCGTGACTCTGGCGTTATCGAACCGAGACAGAGGGGTGTACACCAGATTTGTGGACTCGACCAATGCGACGCGCCGGACCCTGTGAAAGCACCAACCCACCGGGACCCGGAGAATCGGGGCTCGGTGGGTTGGCCGGAGACGTTGCTAGCGCGGCGGCTGCGGGGCCTTGGGGAACGGATCGACCAGGCCGCAGCGTTCGATCTCGTACTTGGGCACCCGGTCGATCCGGTACTTGGCGAAGGTCAGCGCATTGCGCAGGTTGTGCCGGAAACGCTCGAAGGTGAGCGGGTCGCGGTAGGAGACCAGCAGCGCTTCGGTGGTCGGGCACGCCATCGCGGTGCGGGCCTGGGTCACCCACTTCTCGTCCATGTACCAGGGCATCCACGGCTTCTTGTCCACCATGCCGGTGTCCACCACCACCCAGTCCGGGTACAGGGCCTTGTCGTGCCCGATCCGGCCGTCGGTGAGCCGCTCGGTGTGCGCGGCGAGCGGATAGGCCAGGCCCATCTGGTCGATGACGCGCACGTCCAGCGGGACGTTCATGCTGGTCATGCCGAGGTTGAGGAAGTAGACCGTGTGCCCGGCGCCGCCCGGCGGGATGGGCTGCGGCGGCGGGGCCATGTACCAGAACATGAACGACGGCGAGTTCAGCAGCAGGCCACCGTTCGGCGTCGCCGCGATGGTGTCGACCATCGGCCGGATGCGCGGGTAGTCCAGGTAGTCCTCGGCCAGGATCGGATGATCGTGGCCGGTGTTGAGGACGTAGTAGACCCGCTCGTCGACGATGCCGGACGCGGAGATCTTGGTGCCGGTCTTGATCGCGGTCGTATTGGCGGCGAACAGCGCCCAGCCCGCGGTGCCGAGCAGCGCGAACAACACCACGGCGAACGACCAGTCGGCGGCGGTGGCCGACCGTAATCCGCCCGCGGGCAACCGGATCGGCACCACGGCGACCGGCAGCAGCAGCAAGAACAACTGCGCCAACAGCATTCGGCCGTGCATGAAGTCGCCGCCGACGCGCAGCGCGTAGATGGTGAGCAGGAAACCGCTCACCAGCACCAGGGTGACGACCGCGCCCGGCGAGCGCAGCCACACCCGGATCCGGTGCGCGTTCCACCGGGACTGCTCCTCCGGTGCGGCATGCCGTCCGGTCGGCGCCGCGGGCGCCGGCGCCTTGCCGCGCGCCGCGACCACACCCGCGACGAGCAGCACCAGCAACGGCACCCACAGGTAGTACGGACCGACCAGATCCCACAGGTAGGTGAAGCCCTGGCCCCACTTGGCGCCGCCCGCGTCCTTGGCCACCGCGGTGTTCGGGTAGGGCAGGCCGTAGTAGCCCATGCGCCAGATCTGGTAGCCCATCGGCACCAGACCCGCGACGGCAACGATCAAGCCGCGCAAGACGATCGGGCGCATCGGCGCCTGCGGCATCGGCGCGATGACGATCATCAGCAGCGCGAGCCCGCCGACGAGCGTCATCTCCGGGCGGATCAGCGGGGCCAGCCCCGCGAGGAACACCAGCCCGAACAGGCCGGGCAGCCGCACCCGCTCCGCCTGACTCCAGCGGATCAGCTGCCACCACAGCAGGCCGAGCCAGCAGATCACCAGGCTGCTCTCCAGCCCGGAGGTGACGTAGTCCCGGGCCGGCGGAATGGCGATGTAGACGAGCATCCCGGCGGGCAGCAGCAGCGCCGACTTCGGGCCGCCCCACAGCCTGCTCGCGCCGAGCATGGCGAACACCACCGCGGCCAGCGACAACGTGAACGCGATGCCGAGCACCACGTACTCGAGTCGCGCCTGGGTCAGCCAGCTGAAGAACCAGACGATGTAGGTCCACGCGGTACTGGTGTTGGTCTCGACGCGCTCACCCGCGTTGAAGACGGGCCCGTTGCCTGCCAGCAGGTTGCGCACGGTGCGCAGCACGATCAGGCCGTCGTCGGCGATCCAGCGGCGCTGCCAGCCGCCGACGGCGAAAAGGACGACGGTGAACGCGATCCCACCGACGAACGTGGCGCGGGATAGGAGGGTGTACCGCGACGCCGAGCGGGCCGGCTGCACAGCCGGCCCCTCGTTCGCGTATTCCGTTTGCTCCACTCCCGCTACCAACATCTCGTCAGGTGAGATAGACAGCGACACCTACCGCTCCGATCCAGGCGATTGCGAGGAACTGGAGGACGCGATCCCCCAGTGCGATCTCTTCGGGTTCACCGGCCTCGCCGCCATCGACGTCGACCGCGTAACGCAGGATTGCGATGGTAAACGGAATCATAGAAATAGAGAACCAGTTGGTGTCTTTCAGACTGTCCTGCTGGAACGCCCACAGACCGTAGAACACCACGACGGCCGTGGCCGCGAGGGTCCAGATGAACCGCAGGTAAGTCGGCGTGTAGTACTCCAGCGACTTGCGGATCTTGGCGCCGGTGCCCAGCGCGATCTGCAACTCGGCGTAGCGCTTACCCGCCGCCATGAACAGCGAGCCGAACGCCATGATCAGCAGGAACCACTGCGACAGAATGATATCCGCGGCGGCGCCACCGGCCACGGCCCGCAGCAGGAAGCCCGAGGACACGATGCAGATGTCCAGCACCGCCTGGTGCTTGAGGCCGAGGCAGTAGGCCAGCTGGATGCCGATGTAAACCGCCATCACCACGGCCAGATGCCAGGAGGCGAGGAACGATCCGGCGATCGAGGCGGCCAGCAGCAGCACCGCGAGCACATACGCCAGCTTGATCGGGACGACGCCCGCGGCGATCGGCCGGTACCGCTTGGTCGGGTGCGCCCGGTCGGCGTCCACGTCGAGCGCGTCGTTGATCAGGTAGATGCCCGAGGCGGCCATGCAGAACACCACGAAGGCGATGGCGATCGGCTGGAGCACGTCGAGTTCGTTGGCCGTGCCCGCGGCCAGCGGGGCCGCCAGCACCAGGACGTTCTTGACCCACTGCCGCGGCCGGACAGCCTTGAACAGCCCACCGGCCAATGTCTTCGGCGGACCCTTGACGACCGCTTCGGCTAGGTCGGTTCCGGTTGGCTCTTCGCTCATGACTCCACCTCGCTGGCGCTCGGCTCCGTCATGTGCGAAGCACGCTGTTTCATGATTCGCTCGCTGCGCTCCCTCATATCAACTACCAAAGCTCTTTCTGTGGCGGTCATCGAGTCTCTTTTCGGCGGCAAGCACAACGGCGGCGGACGCGGCACCGAGCGCCGAACCAGCGAGCACATCGGAGGGATAGTGCACCCCGAGCACGACCCGGGAAAGCAGCATCGGTGGGACGAGCACCGCAGGCAAGGGTAGCCCGGTCAATCTGCCGAGCAACACCGCCGCCGCGGTGGTCGAGGTGGCGTGCGAGGACGGGAAGCTCAGCTTGCTCGGCGTCGACACGTTGACCTGCACCGAGGGATCGTTCGGGCGTGGCCGCCGGACGACCCGCTTGATGACGATCGAGGCGGCGTGCGCGCCGACCGCACCCACCGCGACGCCGGCCCACTGCCTGCGCCGCGGCTTGTCGACCAGCCAGCCCGCCGCGGCGATGCCGACCCAGCCGAGCGCGTGCTCACCGAAGTGCGACATGCCGCGGGCGACTTTGACCACCTCGGGCGTGCCGATCTTGGACTGCACCGCGTTGAGGATCCGCACCTCGGTCGCTGCCTGCTCGGTGGACGGCAATGCGGATACCGGGCCGCCGTGGCCGTTCGTGCTCTGCAGCGGCTTGTCTACAGCTGTGTTGTCCGCAAGGCTCACGACTCGTCCCCCTTCGTCTCAGCACCGATGCCGAAGGCATTTTCCCAGGCCGCGGTGCTGGTCAGCTGCGGGTGGGCGGCGCGGTAGCGCTGCTGCATCTCCGGGAAGCGCGCGGCCAGTTCCTTGCGCAGGCGCATGGCTTCCTTGAAGAGGCCGAGGGCTTGGCGCGGGTCGCGCTTGCGGTAGACCACGCCGCGGCCGTCGGCGGTGGTGACGGTAACGCCGTCGACCTGCGACAGCAAGAACCACCGGGCGTCCAGCGTGGGCACATTCAGCTGCGGGACCTCGTGGTGCTGGGTGTGCGCCGGGCGCAGGTTGTGCACGAGGCCCTTGGCCAGGCGGACCACCTTGGCGATCGGGTTGGCCGGTTCGCCGACCGCGCCGACCTCGACATGGCTGGCCAGCGGCAGTTCGGTGGACGAAGGCAGGATGACCGCGTCCGGGTACTGCTTGCGCAGCGCGTGCACCGCGCCGAGGGCACTCGGCAGCAGCTGGAACAGCCGCTCCGGGCCGGCCAGGAAGTCGCGGATGGCCAGGTTCTGGATGGCGACGGTCGAATACTCCAGGCAGAGCAGGTGTTTCAGGGTCGCCTTGACCGTGTTCACCACCATGCCGCGCCCGTTGCCCGGCATGTGCAGCGAAGCCACGACCAGCCGGTTGCGCAGGTGGAAGTAGGCCTGCCAGTCGATGGCGTCGTCCTTGTCGCTCCACGCCATGTGCCAGACCGCGGCGCCGGGCAGGGTGACCGTGGAGTAGCCGTGCACCCGGGCGCGCAGGCCGTACTCGACGTCGTCCCACTTCAGGAACAGCGGCAGCGGCTGGCCGATCTCCTCGGCGACCCGGCGCGGGATCACGCAGGTCCACCAGCCGTTGAAGTCGACGTCGATGCGCCGGTGCAGCAGCTTGGAGTTGTCGCGGTCCTTGAGCGGGTACTTGGCGAAGTCGTGGTCGTACTCCACGTTCGGCGCCGAGGTCCACATGAAGATGCCGCGGTCGACGACCTCACCCATGCTGTGCAGGTGTGAGCGCTCCTGCAGGTTGAGCATCTGCCCGCCGACCAGCATCGGCGACTTGGCGAACCGGGCGAAGGCCAGCGCGCGCAGGATCGAGTCGGGCTCGATCTCGATGTCGTCGTCCATGTAGACGATGTACTGGGCGTCGGTGGTCTTGAGCGCCTCGTACATCACCCGGCTGTAACCGCCGGAGCCGCCGAGGTTGGGCTGGTTGTGAATGGACAGCCGATCGCCGAGCGGCGCGGCGGCCTCGGTGAAACCGGGCTCGTCCACCACCTTGCGGTTGCCCTGGTCCGCCACGATCACCGCGGTGATCTTCGCCAGCACCAGCGGGTCCGAGCCAAGGGCGGCAAGGGTTTTCACCAGATCAGTGGGCCGGTTGAAGGTCGGCATGCCGACCGCGATGGTGCCCTCGTCGGGTGCGTCCACCGGTGCGTACCAGCCGCCGGACAGCAGCGTGACCGCCGTGTCGGTGGTGATGTCGAACCAGATCCAGCCGCCGTCCTCGAACGGGCCGAGGTCGGTCTCGAACTCGACGTGCACCGACTCGGTGCCCGGCGCGACCGCGAACTCCTTGCCCTGCACGTGGATTCGCGAACCGTCCGCCTTCGACCGGTAGACGTCCACCCGGCCGTGTCCCGCCAGTTCCAGGCGCAGCACCACCGAGTCGAGGATGCTCCAGCGGCGCCAGTAGCTCGCGGGCAGCGCGTTGAAGTAGGTGCAGAACGACACCTCGGACTCCGCGCCCACCGACAGCGAGGTGCGAGTGGCGGCGTGTGCGCGCTTGGCGTTGGTCTTGGATTCCTCGACGTAGAGGGTGCGCACATCGAGCGGCTCACCCGGCCGGGGCAGGATGATCCGCTGGAGCAGCGATTTCGCGCGAGTCTGGGTGGTCATGTCTTCCACAAGGGCTTGGGAGGTCATTCTGCACTTTCGTCAGCGAGCGGCGCACCGGTCTCCAAGTGCGGTCGCAGCACATTGTCGAACATGCTGAGCGCACTGCCGATGGCCATATGCATATCGAGGTACTGGTAGGTGCCGAGGCGGCCGCCGAAAAGAACCTTCTCCGTCGCGGTTTCCTTCTTGGCGAGCGCGCGGTACGCGGCCAGCTTGGCCCGGTCCTCCGGCGTGTTGATCGGGTAGTACGGCTCGTCCCCGGTCTGCGCGAAGCGCGAGAACTCGCGCATGATCACCGTCTTGTCCTTCGGGTAGTCGCGCTCCGGGTGGAAGTGGCGCGGCTCGATGATGCGGGTGAAGGGCACGTCCGCGTCGTTGTAGTTCATCACCGAGGTGCCCTGGTAGTCGCCGGTCTCGAGCACTTCGGTCTCGAAATCGATGGTGCGCCAGCCGAGTTCGCCCTCTTGGTAGTCGAAGTAGCGGTCCAGCGGGCCGGTGTAGACGACTGGGGCGTCCGGGTTAGCCGCGCGCAGCTCGTCACGCACCTCGAACCAGTCGGTGTTCACCCTGACCTCGATGAGCTCGGAGGCGGCCATGTTCTCCAGCCACTTCGTATAGCCCTCTTTGGGCAGGCCCTCGTAGGTGTCGTTGAAGTAGCGGTTGTCGAAGGTGTAGCGCACCGGCAGGCGGGTGATGTTGCCTGCGGGCAGTTCCTTCGGGTCGGTCTGCCACTGCTTGGCGGTGTAGTCACGCATGAACGCCTCGTACAGCGGGCGGCCGATCAGCGAGATCGCCTTTTCCTCGAAGTTCTGCGCGTCCTTGGCGTCGACCTCCGCGGCCTGCTCGGCGATGAGCTTGCGCGCCTCTTCCGGCGTGAAGTAGCGGCCGAAGAACTGGGAGATCAGGCCGAGGCCCATCGGGAACTGGTAGGCCTGCCCCTTGTGCATCGCGAAGACCCGGTGCTGGTACCCGGTGAACTCGGTGAACTTGGTGACGTAATCCCAGACGCGCTTGTTCGAGGTGTGGAACAGGTGCGCGCCGTACTTGTGGATCTCGATCCCGGTATCCGGATCCGGCTCCGAGTAGGCGTTGCCGCCCATGTGGTAGCGACGATCGATCACCAGCACGCGTTTGCCGAGCTCGGTAGCGGCGCGTTCGGCGACGGTCAGCCCGAAGAATCCGGAGCCGACGACGATCAGATCGAACTGTGAGGTGGAGTTGGCGGAGTTACCCGGGGACGATGCGACGGTCACGGGAGCCCAGAGTATCGGAAGTCCGCGCGGGGTCTGGGTGGAGTCGTGCGGTGCACAGAATGGCAGGTTGTCAGCGGCGGGTTTCGTGTCCGAGCCATGCGAATTTCGCCGGAAGTTTGCCGAGCGGTGGGGGTGAGGGAAAGGGGGTGCTATCGAATGGACGGTTCGCCCGGGTGAAGGACCGTCGTGCGTGCCGACAGCCGGTCAGGGGCGTAGGCGATCCAGCGAGTGGTGTAGCCCGAGGAGGCGGCGAGGAACACTGCGAAGGGCAGCACGGCGGCGGTCAGGGAGGCCAGCCATTCGCGGTGGAGCAAGGCGGTGACCGAGCCGACCAGACCATTGAAGAGTCCGTTCACGGCTTCGCGCGAATGGCTTTCTGCCGGAAGCCAATCGATGCCGTACTCCGGCTGGTAGTCGATCAGTGCGCAGGCCAGGGCGACAAGGGCGAGTGCGGTCAGCAGGCCCGAGGTGAGGACCAAGAGAAAGCGGCCGGTTTCGTCGCGGCGCAGCAGCAGGACGGCGCCGTAGCCGAGGGCGATGGCGGCGAGCAGGGCACCCAGGATCGAGAAGACGGCCAAGGATTGGTCGATGTGGGATTCGCCCCGCCAGGCGTTCAGCACGGTTACGGCGCCCCACAG
The DNA here is from genome assembly GCF_900269665.1 of Nocardia suismassiliense. Lineage (GTDB taxonomy): Bacteria > Actinomycetota > Actinomycetes > Mycobacteriales > Mycobacteriaceae > Nocardia > Nocardia suismassiliense. The sequence continues at coordinate 554,608 of NZ_LT985361.1, read as the reverse complement.
ATTGAGCAGGCCGGCGCACAGCGCCAGCACGACCGCGGTGGTCGCGACGGCGCCACTCGGCGCCGCGGGACGCTCACTGGCGTATGTCATCGATGCCCTTTCTCCGCCGACGGCCGGCACGCATCCAGTATGCGTACCGGCCGTCTGTTGGGCGCGATCTACAGGTGTGTCTCGGCATAGACCCGCATGGCATCACGGATGAGCTCCGCGGTGCCTGCGCCGTGTACGTCGTAGTTCGCGGTGAAACGCGGGTCTGCGACGTACATCTCACCGAGCCCGATGAAGGCCTCCTTGGCGACCGGGCGACCCTGCCAGCCGATGCCGACCCAGCGGAAATGGCGGGCCGTGATGGCCTGCACCTCCGCGCTGTCCGGGGCGAGCCCGGCGGCGCGGGCCCGGCCGAAATCGGCGGCGATGTCGGCCTGGGTCTGCTGGAACTGCTTCTGCTCGGCTTCGCTCATCGAGCGCCACCAGCGATCACCGCTCTCGTAGGCATCCTTGCCCCAGCGTTCGATGACCTCATCCTTGTACTGAGTGTGGTCGAAGCCGTCGAAAACCTCTGCGGCCATGAGTGGTTCACCTCTTTCCGTCTTGTGCAGCGTGGTGTGCACCGACTCGATCTGGCGCCGGATCCGTTCCTGTTCCTGCCGCAGCAGTTCCAGGTGTGTGCGCAGTGCGGTACCGGAGTCCTGTTCACCGGCGAGGACTTCGGCGATGACCGGAAGGCCGAGGCCGAGTTCCCGCAGCAGCAGGATGCGTTGCAACCGCACCAGGGAGCCCTGGTCGTAGTAGCGATATCCGTTGGTGCCGATCCGGCTCGGCGGCAACAGCCCGAGCTGGCCGTAGTGGCGCAGCGTGCGGCTGGTGGTACCGGCCGCCTTGGCCAGATCCTGGATGGACCATTCGGTGCGCACGACCTCGTTCTCCCTTCTCATCTCGTCGGTGTAACCAGCATGCAAGTTGACGTTACGTCAAGGTCAACCCTTTAATCCGCAGCTCAGCGCGCGGTCGCCAGCACCGGCCGGGCAGGCTGCGAAATGGCGCTCGGCATGGTCCGTTCGGTGGTGGCGACCGGCGCGGCAACGTTGACCGGCACCGCCTTCGGCCTGCCCGCCATCTGGCCGAGCACAGTGCCGCCCAGCGCGATGACCAGACCGGCCATCTGCAGCGGGCTCAGCGCCTGACCGAGTGCGATCCAGCCGATCACGGCGGCGGACACCGGGCTCAGCAGGCCGAGGAAAGCTACCGAGGTTGCGGGGACCTTGGAGATGCCGCGCAGCCAGAGCCAGTAGGCCGCGGCGGTGCCGATGATGCCGATGTACAGGTAGCCACCGATGGCGCGGCTGTCGAGCGCAGGCGGTGCCCCCTCGATGAGTAAGGCGAGCGGCAGGATGAACAGTCCACCGGCGGTGAGCTGCCAGCCGGTCATCGCGAGCGGGCCGACGCCTTCGGGACGTCCCCAGCGCTGCGTGAGCACGGTGCCCGCCGCCATGGACGCGGCACCGGCCAGTCCGGCGATGACCCCGACGGTATCGAGTTGTGCGTTGGCGCGCAGCACCACGAGTGCGACGCCGAAGACACCGATCAGACCGGCGATCACCTTGCGTCCGTTGGGCTTTTCGGCGAGCACGACGGTGGCCAGGCCGAGCGCGAACATCGGCGCGACCGCACCGAGCACCCCGGCGACGCCGCCCGGCAGCCGGTACGCGGCGAGGAACAGCAGCGGGAAGAAGGCGCCGATATTGAGCAGGCCGAGCACGGCGGCGCGCCCGATCCAGTTGCCGCGCGGCAGCACCCTGGTGATGGCGAGGAGCGCGAGTCCGGCGGGCAGTGCGCGCATCAGCGCCGTGAACAGCGGGCGGTCCGGCGGCAGGAATTCGGTGGTGATGGCGTAGGTGGAACCCCACACGATGGGGGTGAGGGCGGTGACCGCCAGGGTGCCCGCGTACGAGTTCCCGGCGCGCGGGGTGGTGCTTGTGGTCATGTCGTTCGCTCCTCATTGATATTCTCAACGTTGAAATATTTACCCCGTTGGGTACCTCAACGTCAAGTAGATCAATGTTAAGATTCTTCGAGTAGAGAGGAGCGGTCATGGACGCAGTGGATCTGTTCACCCAGCACTGGAATCGGGAGCGGCCGGATGTCGACGTCTCGCCGATGGCGGTGATCGGCCGCATCCAACGGTTGTCGCGCCTGTTCGAGCAGGACCTCAAGCGGTTCTTCAGCGACTTCGGCATGGAGTTCTGGGAGTTCGACGTGCTCGCCACGCTGCGCCGCTCCGGCAGCGAAGCCGGCCTCACCGCGGGCGCGCTGATCAAGGTGGCCATGGTGACCTCGGGTGCGATCACCAACCGGATCGACCGGCTGGTGGCCAAGGGGTGGATCGAGCGCCAGCCGTGCCCGGAGGACCGCAGGGTGATCCGAGTCCGGCTCACCCCGGAAGGTCACAAGGTGATCGACGATGTGCTGCCGAAGCACATGGAGAACGAGCAGCGGCTGCTCGCGTCGCTGGACCTGGACTCGCGCGAGCAGCTCGCAGGGTTGTTGCGGACGCTCGCCGAATCACTCGGTGATGGGGCGCCGGACTGACATCGCTATAGCGAAAGCCCGGCCTGGGTGGACACTTTCGGCCGCTGCCGGGCTTCTAGCGTTGCGACGCAACGAAAAGTGTCCGCCTAGACCGGCACCACCGTGCAGTCGTCACTGCCCATCACCGCTCCGCCACAACGGTTTCCGTGGATACGGTGGCAAGCCGGCCGCCGGTCGCACTACCTGTCGGGGATACGAATCCCAGGCGTCGGACGTGGCGTCGGAGTAGCCGCAGTGGTCGGTGCGAGCGTGCGCCCCGGTGACGCTGATGCCGCGGGCGGCAAGTTGACAGCGGACGGCGCGGACACGGGCGGCACACTCGAACTCGAAGGCGCGGACTCGAATACCGGCGGGACGCTCTCGTTGGACGGCGCCGACTCGTACAGAGGCGCCACGACGACATCGGACGGCGCAGGTTCGTGTGCCGACGGCGCGCTGACTTCTGGCGGCACAAAATCCTGCACCGGAGCGATATGCGCACTGGGCGGCGCGGATTCACGGATCCACAGCGCGCTCGCGTTCGACGGCTCCGAGCCGGACAGCCGCGACCCGCCGGTGCCGGACGGCGCGGATTCTCGCTGCTGCGGCATGCTCGCGTTCGACACCACCGATTCGTACCGCGACGGCACGCTGGTACCGGACGGCCCGGGCCCGACAGGCACGCTGGCCCCAGATACCGCAGCCTCCTGCGCGGCTGGCGAATTCGTCCAGGACGGCGCGAATTCCTTTGCAGGCGTCGAACTTATGCCGGACGCCCCGGATTTCCCTGCGGGCGGGGCACTTCCGCTGGGCGGAACGGGCGCACCCCCCGGCGGCGCGCTCACATCGGTGGGCGCGGATTCATCCACAGGCGGCACACCCGTGGATCCGGGTTCGCGCATGGGGTGTGTGTTCACACCGGCCGATGCGGTCTCACCCACACCGACCGGTGCGGATTCATGCACAGGCGGTGTGCTCACATCGGCGGGTACGGATTTATCCACAGGCGCTACACCCGAGGGTGCGGGCTCACCCACCGGAGGCACGCTCAAATCGCCAGGTGCAGGTGGTACACCCACGTCGGCGGGCGCGGATTCATGCACAGGTGGCGTGCTCGAACCGGCAGGGGCAGATTTATCCACAGGCGTTGTGCCCACGCCGGACTCGCGAGCGGGCGGCACGCCCGGGGCGGGTGTGGCCGGGTCAGGGACCAACTGGAGGAGCGTGGTGAAGTCGACGACCTGGGCACCGAGGGTGGGGGTGGAAATGATGACGCCGTTGGTGAACATGCGGTAGGTTCCGGCGTTCTCCGGCAGTGCCATCTCCGGACCGAGTGGTTGGCCGACCGCGCTGTTCGCACCGCCGATCCGCCGGTACTCGAGGTCGATCGGCGATTCGCCGACTGCGGCGCGGGTGCGTGGGTCCACCGGGGTCCGCGGTGCATTAGGGGCGAGATCGCTCAGCGCGGGTCCGACATCGAAGGTGTAGATGTCGGCGGGTTCGCCGCCGTCGGGGGCGGCGGAGTACTCCGTTCGCAGGATCCGCCCGTCCCGCAGCAGCACGGTCCCGGCGCTGGCCGCCACGGCGGCGGCCGTGCGCGGATCTTCCTTGACGGTACCGGGATACACCTGGCAGTCGGTGCTGTCACAGCTCTGCGCGTACGAATAACGGTGCTCAGCAAGGACATACGAGCGAGCGGCGATCGCCTGGGCGCGCAAGGCCTCGGCCGCGCCCTGGTCCGCCCAGTTCGCCTGCACCTCGGCCGGTAGGACGCCGAGCAGGTAGTCCTCCACATCGACGCGGTTGACTGTGCGCGCCGCCCCGTTCTCCAGCGCCACCCCGAGCGCGCCGCGATACCCGGTGCCCCCGCAGAGGGTGAGGTGTTCGGCGGCAGGCCGATTCGGGCCGGGGTCGAGCGGATAGACCCACGGATCGTTGGTCCCCGCCTGCCACAGCACCTCGCCCTCGCACCCGACCGTCACCACCACGTTCGCTCCGCCGTTCGGCAGCGGGGTCAGATGTGCGGCCTGCCCGGCCTGCACCACCCGACCGGCGACGCGCAGACCGGCGGCCGCGTAGGTGTCGAGGGTGGCGTCGTCCTGAGCGGTCAGCCGGATGCCGACGGTGTTTGCCGGAACGGTGCCGAGAGTGGCGCCCGGGTAGTAGTGACCGAGGATGGTTTCGGCGGTCCACCCCTCCTGCGCGTTCGCGAACGCGCCGTGCTGGCTCATGCCGCGCCCGTGGCCCGGTCCCGCCACCGTGCGATACGGGGACTCCCCCGGCCAGGCCCACAGCATGAAAACAGTGCCTACCGCCAGCGCCGCAGTACCTGTGACCAGCACTGGACGCACGGATAGCGCAGGTCGATCGGGTCCGCGTCTGCGCTGCCCCCGGCGCACCGCTCGTTTTTCTCTGCGCGCAGATTTCACCCGCATTCGTGCTCCCCCCGTGCTCTTTCGTTCCGGTGCTGTGTTGCGTCGCATCCGTTCACTCCCACGGTATTCCGGGGCCAGGTGGATTGCATACCTGTCGGCATGTCGTTCCGTCCCGGCCGCATTCCGAGAGCTACATTCGAGCAATCACATAATCCTCAACAAGAGGTTTAGATATGTGACAGTTGTGACTATTGTGGTCGTTGATACATCAGGAAGCAACCCTGGTTTTGCACACGATCACTGGTTCGACCTGAATGGAGACGCTCGTGCCCTACCGCAAACCGAAACGTTCCTACGTCCTCCCGGTTATCACCACGCTTGCGGTAGCGGCCCCGCTCGCGGCGCTCACGATGAGCGACTCGCCCGACTATCGCTCGGCCACCGATACCGAGCTCGCCGCCGTACCGGCGCAGCTCGCCGAGGTCGTGCTGAATTCGGCGCCCGACATCGTGCTTCCGCTGCGCGAACTCACCGGATTGGACCTACCGGATTTACGCCTGTCCGATCTACGAATGCTGCCGCTACCAGCGTCCATTCCCATTCCGGAAGGGCTACCGCTGCCGCCCGGTGTACAACTACCCAAAGAAATTCCCCTACCGAAGCTGAATGGTCCACACCAGGCCACTCCCGGCCAGCAGAGCGCGCCAGGTCAGAACTCCACACCTGGACTGAACGCCACTCCCGGGCAAGGCATCGCACCAGGCCAGACACCATTCCCGGGACAAGCCGCCACACCAGGGCAGGCACCGATTCCCGGTCAGGCCACCGCGCCGAATCGAAACACCATTCCAGGCCAGGGTGCCGCGCCTAATCAGAACCCCGCTCCAGGTCAGGCGATAGCGCCGAATCAGAACGCAGTCCCCGGCCAGGCAGTCGCACCGAGCCAGAACGCCGTGCCAGGCCAGGCAGTCGCACCGAGCCAGAACGCCGTCCCAGGCCAGGCAGTCGCACCGGCGCAGAACACCTTCCCAGGTCAGGCGGTAGCGCCGGGCCAGAGTGCCGTGCCAGGTCAAGCCACTGCGCCGGCTCAGAATCCCGTGCCAGGTCAAGCCACCGCGCCAGCCCAGAATGTCGTGCCGGGCCAAGCCGCCGCGCCTGGTCACCCCATTCCAAGCCAGGCCGCAGCACCAGGTCAGGCCGCAGCGCCCGGTCAGGCCGCAGCACCGGGTCAGGCCGTCGCGCCCAGTCAGAACCCCATTCCAGGCCAGGCCGCAGCACCGATTCAGAACCCAGCCCCTGGTCAGGCCCCTAACTCCGGGCAACCCGCACAGGCACCGACCTACACTCCCGGCGCCCGTTTCATCGCGGATCCCAGCCACCTCGAACCGGGCACCACCCCCGACACGCCCGCGCTGGCACCCGGCGCCGTCCCGGCTGAATGGGCCGACCAGGTCGGCGCTCAGGTCAAGGAACTGTCCCGGGAAACACCTTTCAGCGTGGTCGCGCTCACCGGCGCGGACCTGACGAACACCAAGGCGCTGCTGCGTGCCCGCCAGACCGACGGCACCTGGGGCCCCTGGTTCGACACCGAACCGGTGGACACTCGCCGCACCGATCGCACCGCCCCGGGCGGCAAGTCCGGCACCGAACCGATCTATGTCGGCACCACCAACGCGGTGCAGATGCTGGTCACCCGCAAGCCCGCCGCGGCGGCAGTGGACGACGCCGTCGCACCGGACTCCGCGAACCCACCGGCGCCGCGCACGGACGATCCCGCGCAGCTGGCGGGTGTCGACCTGACCGCCGTGCTCATCGATCCGGGTCGCGGCGCCATCGACAGCGCGCTGCACAAGGTCGCGGCACCCGTGCCCGGCGGCGGCGGACCCAAGGTGATCACCCGCGAGGGGTGGGGCGCCGACGAGAGCATCCGCTGCGAGGAACCCACCTACGACGACGGCCCCGGCAAGGACGGGCTCGGTGGTATCACCGTGCACCACACCGCCGGACGCAACGACTACAGCAAGGAAGAATCCGCGGGCATCGTCCGCGCGATCTACACCTATCACGCGCAGACGCTGGGCTGGTGCGACATCGGCTACAACGCACTGGTCGACAAGTACGGCCAGATCTTCGAGGGCCGCGCGGGCGGGCTCAACCGCGCGGTGCAGGGTGCGCACGCGGGCGGTTTCAACGAGAACACCGCGGGTGTCGCGCTGATGGGCAACTACACCTCCGAGGAGCCCAGCGAGGAGTCCATCGAAGCGATCGGCAACTTCATCGGCTGGCGGGCCAAGATCGCGGGCCTCGACCCGGTCGGCTACACCACGATGTATTCCGAGGGCACCGAATTCACGTCGTACGCCCTCGGCCAGGCGGTAAAGCTGCCGATCGTGTTCGCGCACCGCGATGTCGGCAACACCTCGTGCCCGGGTGACGCCGCCTACGACATGATGGATCGAATTCGCGAAATCGCCGCGAGTGTCGCGGGCGGGGCGAGCCTGGCGAACAGCGGAAACAGCGGCGCGAACAACAGCACCGGCACCGACGGCACCGCGAACAGCCCGGCCCCGCAGGCCGCGCCGCGCGGCAAGCCCGACCTCGCCGCGCTGGCCGCGCTCACCAAGAAGCTGCTCAGCATGGTGAACGACAACGCGATCGCCAAGCACTGGGCCGACAAGGGTGGTCCGAGTGGACCGCTCGGCGCCGCACAGACCGAACCGCTGCCCGCCGCGCAGGGCCAGCAGTACGCCAAGTTCGCCAACGGTTACGTCTACACCGCGCCGGACGGCAAGGTGATCGAGGTGCTCGGCGCGATCCTCGATCGTTTCCTGCAGCTCGGCGGTGACGCGGGCGTGCTCGGCCTGCCGCAGAGCGATGCGTACCAGGTGCCGGACGGACTGCGTTCGGATTTCCAGTACGGCTCGCTGATCCTCAACCAGGCGACCGGGATCGTCACCACGGTGTGGAAGACCTACAACGACATGTATCAGCAGGAAGCGAGTCGTCCGGCACCAGTAGCACCGGCTCCGGCCGAATCTCCAGCTCCCGCTGTGGTTCCCGCGCCGGCACCCGCCATTGTCCCGGCCCCGAGCCAGGATTCGGCCCCCGCTGAGGGTCCCGCACCCGCCGAGTTCGCAACTCCGGAACCCGGCACCCTCCAGTTCCCAGCACCCGAGGATTTCCTGCCGCACCCCGCTCCGGAACCAGCGGGCTGATCTACGACCACCCCTCGGAGCTCGCTGCCACAGCAGCGGGCTCCGAGTTCGTTCAACGGCATCGTTATCTGCCGCGATGGTCTGTTGCCAACCGCACAGCCCAGGTGGAACTGGTGCATCGCGGCTCTCGGCCGATGCCACACCATGGCCCCCCTCGGCTTCTGCGCCGGAATTGCTTGGGCGCGTGCGGCAATCGCGCGCCGGGCTACCCGCTCAGATCCACCAGCGTTCGAGAACGCGGGCAACGCCGTCGTCGGAGTTGGACTCGGCGACCTCGTCAGCCGCTTCTTTGGCTTCGGCATGCGCATTCGCCATCGCGACACCGTGGCCTGCCATGGTGAGCATCGGCACGTCGTTGGGCATGTCGCCGAACGCGACGATGTTCGCGGCCTCGACGCCGAGGCGCTGCGCGACGATCGACAGGCCGGAGGCCTTGGTGACACCGGGTGCGGACAGTTCGATCAGGCCGTGCTCGGTCGAGTAGGTGATATCGGCGCGCTCGCCGATCAGCGGCGCCAGCACCGTGCGCATGTCGGAGCTGCGGGCGCCGGGTAGGCGGATCAGCATCTTGATCGCCGGTGCGTCGACGACCTCGTTGCGGGCCACCGTGGTGTCGTCCGGATTCAGCCAGGCGTGCTCGTACAGCGGCGAGCTCACGAACTGCGGGGTGACCGCGTCGTGCGCACTCGCCCCGACCCGTTCGGCCGCGAGGCCACACCCCGGCAGCGCTTCCTCGGCCAGGTCGGCGACCCAGGACAGGGTGTCCACGTCCAATGTCATGCTGGCCAGCACCCGATCGGTCGCGCTGTCGTAGATGACCGCCCCGTTGCCGCACACGCACAGGGGCGCGTAGCCCAGCCCGTCGACGACCGGATCGATCCAGCGCGGCGGGCGTCCGGTGGCGAGCACGAACGGCACACCGTCACCGATCAGCGCGTCGACCGCGGCCTTGGTGCGCGCGGTGACCCGCTCGTCGTGGTCGATGAGGGTGCCGTCGACGTCGGTGGCCACCATCTTCGGCTTGGGCAGGTGCAGGAGGGTCACCTATTCCATCCTGCCGGACAACCATCTCGAAGTGGCGGGCGTGTCGTGCTGCGCACAGGAACCGATCGCTCGACGCCCCAGCGGTTACGAAGGTGGCGGACGCCAAACGCTGTCGTCCTCGGGTTTCGGCGGCTCCGAAGATGGTGGTTGCCGGACCGTCTCGTCGTCACGCCTCTCGGGAGCGGGCTGCGCGGACGGATCACCGGCAGCTCGCGACTCAGGTTGCGGACGCGCCTCCTGACCGCTGGGCGGCTGGGCGGGCGCACCCCAAGCAGCTTGCGGCTCTGGCCGTGGCCCCGCAGCCACACCACTCGGGGTTTGGGTGGGTGCGCCCCAAGCACCTTGCGGCTCTGGCGGAGACGATGCGGCCTGGCCACGCTGCGGCATGGCACCGGATTGTGCGGGTCCGCTCCCACCGGCCGGTGGCACGGCAGGCAGCCACCCGCTCTGCCCGGTCGGCGCCGGGGGCTGTGCGGACAGATTCCAGGCAACCTGTGGTGTTGACGGCTCCTCCGCGGCCTTGTCGAGGGACACCGCGTCACCAGATTGCGCGGGTGGACCCCAGGTGGGTTGCGGCGAGGCCGCGGCGACCTGATCGGTGGGATCCGCGGATGCGGATTGCGCAGGAGGTTGAGCGGGCGCGCTCCAGGCGGCTTGTGGCGGCTGGTGCCAGGCCTCATCGGAGACACCTGGTTGCGCGGGCTGCCAGGGCGGGCCGGGCTGCGGCGGGCCGGCGTAGGGGTATCCGTACGGCTGGGGCATGGCGACGGCGGGACTGTGTGCCAACCAGCGGGAGGTGGGCGGAAGCAGGGCGAGTATCGCGGTGGCGACGGGAAAGATGAGCCCGATCAAACTGCCCGCACTGCCGCTGATCACGCCGAGCCCGTCCGAGGAACCATCGATGGAACTGACGAGCGCGAACCCGACGATCTCCGCGACGACCACGGTGACACAGCCGACGACGACGAGCAGCCGGCCGAACGATTTCCGGCTGAACATCGCGACCGCGCCGACGCCGAGCACGACCGCGATCACCAGCGACAGCACCCCGGACACGATGGCCCAGGTCTGAAACCAGTCCTGCGAAAACAGCCCTGATGTGTCGTAATCCTGCAGTTGCCAGCCGATCAACCCGAACGCCAAACTTATTCCGCCACCGAGCAATTGGCCGATACTGCCGACGCACGCCAGCACTCCGGCGGTCACCGCGGTTGCCCCGCTCGGCGCGGGAACTCCGGCCGAATACGCCGGATATGGGTTGTATCCCCCGGGATATTGCGGATAACTCACGACTCCCCCTTCGACGCGTCGCACCGCCCGCGCACCTATGTGCCGCAAGAATAAAGGACATGCCGAACCCCGCGTGACACGCGCGACCGGGTCATCGTCCTTATGATCAGGGGCTAATACTCGACGCTGGTCCGTCCAGCCGAAAGACCATGAGGACTGATGACCGGCTTCCTGCTACGACGCGCGCTTCACTATGTCGTGCTGTTGCTGCTGGCGTCGTTCCTGACCTTCAGCTTGGCGTCGCTGACGTTTCGCCCGCTGGACAGTCTGGAACAGCGCAACCCGCGCCCACCGCAGGCGGTGATCGACGCCAAGGCGGAGGAGTTACACCTCAACGACCCGATCCCGCAGCGCTATATCACCTGGCTCAAGGGGATCCCGCAAGGGGATTTCGGCAAAACCCTGGCCGGCCAGCCGGTGAGCGAGGAGCTGCCGCGCCGGGTCGCGGTGAGTTTGCGGCTGCTGATCCTGGGCTCCCTGGTCGGCACGGTGCTCGGTGTGCTGATCGGTGCGGCGGGTGCCATCAGGCAATACAAATTCAGTGACTACTTCACCACGGTGATCTCGCTACTGGTGTTGAGCACGCCGGTGTTCCTGCTCGCGACATTGTTGAAATACGGTGCGCTGGAAATCAATTCGCTCACCGGCTCGCAGATATTCCTCTACACCGGGGAGACCTCGGCGAACCGCATCGACGGATTCTGGCCACAACTGCTCGACCGTCTGCAGCATCTGGTGCTGCCGACGGCCGGTCTCGCCCTCGGCGGTATGGCGGGCTACAGCCGCTATCAACGCAACGCGATGCTCGATGTGCTGCAAAGCGATTTCATTCGCACGGCCCGCGCGAAAGGCCTGACTCGTAGCAAAGCGCTATACAAGCACGGTTTGCGCACGGCGTTGATTCCGATGGCGACCTTGTTCGCCTACAGCCTGCTCGGCTTGATCACCGGCGCGACGTTCACCGAGAAGATCTTCGGCTGGCACGGCGTCGGTGAGTGGCTGGTGGATTCGATCAATGCGCAGGATCTGTACGTGGTGGTCACGGTGACCGCGTTCGCCGGACTGGTGGTGCTGGTGTCGGGTCTGCTCTCCGATGTGGTGCTGGCGATTCTCGACCCCCGGGTGCGTGTGCGATGACTGAAGCCGTCGAGATCATCGTCCAGGGTGCGCCCGAACCGGCGGCGGCAGGCCGCAGCAAGCTGGTGCTGCGCAGGTTCCTGCGCAACAAGCCCGCCGTCATCGGCGCGGTGATCCTGATCTTGCTGTTCATCGCCAGCTTCGCGTTGCCGCCGCTGCTGAAATACGACTACCAGCAGCTGGATTACACCGCGCTGTTGAAGCCGCCCAGCGCCAAGCATCCGTTCGGCACCACCCAGATCGGGCAGGACGTGCTGGCGCAGACCCTGCGCGGCATGCAGAAGTCCCTGCTGATCGGCCTGTGCGTGGCGCTGGTCTCCACCACCATCGCGGCGACGGCGGGGGCGATGGCCGGGCTGCTCGGCGGCTGGACCGACCGCGCGATCATGTGGCTGGTCGACCTGCTGCTGGTGGTGCCGAGTTTCATCATCGTCGCGCTGTTCGCGCCGCGCACGAAGGGCAGCGGATCGATCCTGCTGCTGATTCTGCTGCTCAGCCTGTTCGGCTGGATGATCAGCGCGCGCATCGTGCGCGGCCTGACGCTCAGCCTGCGCGACCGCGAATTCGTCAGGGCCGCACGGTATATGGGTGCTCCGACGCGCACCGTCATCGTCAGCCACATCCTGCCGAACATCGCCTCGATCCTGATCATCGACACCACGCTGGCGGTCGGCGCGGCGATCATGGCCGAGACCGGGCTCAGCTTCCTCGGTTTCGGTGTGCAGCCGCCGGATGTCTCGCTCGGCTCGCTGATCGCGTCCGGCACCAAGTCGGCGCTCACCTATCCATGGCTGTTCCTGTTCGCCGGTGGCCTGCTGATCACCATCGTGTTGTGCGCCAACCTGGTCGGTGACGGACTGCGCGACGCATTCGATCCCGGCGCCAAGCGGGCGCGCTCGAAGAAGAAGGCAAAGGTATGACGGGCGCTGACCCCACCGAGAAGGTCGTGGTCGAGAAGAACTTCACCGCACCGCTGCTGGAGGTCACCGACCTTCGGGTCTCCTTCCCCAGCGAGGAGGGCCGCATCGAGGCGGTGCGCGGGGTCAACTACACCGTCTCCGACGGTGAGGTGCTCGCCATCGTCGGGGAATCCGGCTCCGGCAAGTCCGTGTCGTCGCTCGCGGTGATGGGCCTGCTGCCCGAGCAGGCCAGGATCGGCGGCTCCATCCGGCTGCGCGGCCGCGAACTGCTCGGCCTCGGCGACCGCGAATTGTCAAGACTGCGTGGCAGTTCCATCAGCATGGTGTTCCAGGATCCGCTCTCGGCGCTGACCCCGGTGTACCGGGTCGGCGAGCAGATCGCCGAAGCCCTGCTGGCCCACGGCAAGATGAGCAAGACCGAGGCGGCGGACCGGGCGGTCGAGCTGCTCGGTCTGGTCGGCATCGGCGAACCCGAGGTGCGCGCCAAGGCGTTCCCGCACGAGTTCTCCGGCGGCATGCGCCAGCGCGTGGTGATCGCCATGGCCATCGCCAACGATCCCGCGCTGATCATCTGCGACGAGCCCACCACCGCGCTCGACGTCACGGTGCAGAAGCAGATCCTGAATCTGCTGCGCAAAGCGCGCGACATCACCGGCGCGGGCGTCATCATGATCACCCACGACATGGGTATCGCGGCCACACTGGCCGACCGGGTCGCGGTGATGTACGCCGGAAAGATCGTCGAAACCGCGACCACCACTGAGCTTTTCAGCGCGCCGCGGATGCCGTACACGGTGGGCCTGCTCGGCTCCATCCCGCGGATGGACCGCCCGGCCCGCCAGCCGCTGATCCCGATCTTCGGCGCACCGCCCGCCATGCACGCGCTGCCGCCGGGCTGCTCGTTCGCGCCGCGCTGCCCGATCTCCATCGACGAATGCCGGGTCGCCGAGCCGCCGTTGGAGAAGACCAATCCCGGGCATGCCGCCGCCTGCATCCGCACCGCGGAGGTCGGCACGGACGACCTGTTCGAGGCGTATCGGCAGGAAGTCACCGAGCCGAGGGTCGAGGCCGAGGTCAGTGAGCAAGTGGTGCTGCGGGTTTCGGAGTTGGTGAAGACCTTCCCGATCACCGCGGGCATCCTGTTCAAGCGCCGTAAGGGCGAGATCCGCGCGGTCGACGGCATCAGCTTCGAGGTGCGCGCGGGCCGCACGCTGGCGCTGGTCGGCGAGTCCGGTTCCGGGAAATCGACGACGCTCAGCCAGATTCTCGACCTGGTCCGGCCGGAATCGGGCACCATCGAAATCATGGGCAGCGACGTCGCGACCCTGACCAAGGCCCGCAAACGTGAGATCCGCCGGAAGATGCAGATCGTCTTCCAGGATCCGACCGCGTCGCTGGATCCGCGCCTGCCGATCTTCGACGCGCTGGCCGAGCCGATGCGCATCGACGGGCGCGGACGCGACGAGATCAGCCGCCGGGTACCGGAACTGCTCGAGCAGGTCGGCCTGCGCCGCGATCATGCCGAGCGTTATCCCGCCGACTTCTCCGGCGGCCAGAAACAGCGCATCAGCATCGCCCGCGCGCTCGCGCTGGACCCGGAGCTCCTGGTGCTCGACGAACCGGTGTCCTCGCTGGACGTCTCCATCCAGGCCGGTGTGCTGAACCTGTTGCGCGACTTGCAGATCGAGCGCGGCCTGTCCTACCTGTTCGTCTCGCACGACCTGTCCGTGGTGCGCAACCTGGCCCACGATATCGCGGTGATGTACCGCGGCAAGATCGTCGAATCCGGCCCGGCGGAACAGATTTTCGCCGATCCACGGCACGAGTACACCCGCGAGCTCATCGACGCGGTGCCCGTGCCTGCCGTCAGCCGATAGAAGGAGAGCGCGATGCCGATCCGAGCGAGCCGAAGGCCGGCATTGCGCTGGGCGATCCCGGTGGTCGCGCTGAGCCTGCTCACGGCGGGTTGCGGGGCGGTTGATACGCCCTCGACCGAGGGCGTGTCCGGCGCGATCGGCTCCACCAGCGACATCAACCCCAAAGGTGTCGACGAGCTGCGCGACGGCGGCAACCTGCGGCTGGCCACCACCTCGTTTCCCGCCAACTGGAACACACTGTCCATCGACGGCAACGACGGCGAGATCGCCGACATCGAACGGCCGTTGATGCCGCGCGCGTTCGACACCAACGCGGCGGGTGAGCTGACCGTCAACCACGACTACTTCACCGATGTCCAGCTCACCAACACCAGCCCGCAGCAGGTCACCTACACGATCAATCCGAAAGCCGTTTGGTCCGACGGCAATCCGATCACCTGGGAAGACATCCGCTCCCAGGCCAAGGCACTCGACGGCACCGACAAACGCTTCCTGATCGCCATCACCGTCGGTTTCGACCGGGTGGAGAAGGTGGAGCGCGGCGTCGACGACCGCCAGGCCGTCATCACATTCCGGCAGCCCTTCACCGAATGGCGCGGCCAGTTCGCGGGCAACACGTCGCTGTTTCCCAAATCGGTGACCGCCGACCCGGATGCCTTCAACAAGGGTCTCGTCGACAACATGGGGCCCACGGCGGGCCCGTTCCTGGTCCAGTCCACCGATCGCGGCCAGGGCCGAATCGTGCTGGGCCGCAATCCGAACTGGTGGGGCGCCAAGCCGAAACTCGACACCATCACCTACACCGTGCTCGACCGCAACGCCTGGGTCGGCGGCCTGCAGAACAACGAGCTCGACGCGGTGCTGCTCAGCAACCTCGACGACGCGACCACCGTGCGCAGGTCCTCGGGCGTCGTCGTCCGCCGCGCACCGGGTAATCGCTGGCGGCACATCACCTTCAACGGCGCACCCGGCTCCATCCTCGCCGATCCCGCTCTGCGCGTAGCCATCTCGAAGGCAATCGATCGTCAAGGCATCGCCACCGCGGTGCAGAACGGTCTGGTCGAACAACCGAAACCGCTGAACAACCACGTCTTCCTGGAGGGCCAAGCCGGATACCAGGACAACAGCCTCGGCTTCGATCCGGACGCCGCCGCAAGGGAACTCGATGCACTCGGCTGGAAGCTCAACGGCGACACCCGCGAGAAAGACGGCCGCAAGCTCGTCATCCGGGACGTCATGTACAACGACGACACCTGGATCCAGATCGCCCGCATCATCCAGCAGAACCTCGCCCGGATCGGCGTCGAACTCACCATCGACACCAAGCCCGGCGCGGGCTTCTTCACCGACGTCATCATCCCCGGCGACTTCGACGTCGCCCAATTCGCCTACATCGGTGACGCCTTCCCGCTCAGCAGCATCCCGCAGACCTACGGCTACAACCCCGGCGACTGGCAGAACAACTTCGGCCACATCGGCTCCCCCGAACTCAACGCCCTGATCGATCGCACCCTGTCCGAACTGGACCCGAAAAAGGCGATCGAGTTGGCCAACGAGGTGGATCGAAAGGTGTTCGAGGAGGGGCACTCGTTGCCGCTGACCCAGTCGGAAGGGAACTGGGGCGTGCGCGCGGACATCGCCAACTTCGGGTCACCGGGGTTGGCGTCGTATGACTACACGAAGATCGGATTTATGAAGTGAACCCAACCACAGGCAAAACCGACACCATCCGTGCCATAGGTATTCGATGCGCCGCACCCGCTGTCGCCCTGGCGCTGATCTTGACGGGATGTGGTTCGGACGGCGACCCACAGACGAGTTCAAGCACGATCGGTGCGGTCAACGACATCAATCCCAAGGATGCGAGTGAGATTCGGGACGGTGGCAATCTACGGCTCACCCTCACCAGCTTTCCCGCCTCCTTCAACGCTCATCACGTCGACTCGGACGGCGAACTGTCGGACCTGGTTGCGTGGGCGATGCCAGGCACCGTCACTTCGAACGCCGCCGGTGAGCTGTCCGTCGACCGCAACTATTTCACTGATGTGCAGCTCACCAGCACGAACCCACAGCAAATCACCTACACCATCAACCCGAAGGCAGTCTGGTCCGATGGCTCCCCGATCACCTGGGAAGACCTCAAGACTCAAGCGAATGCGCTGAGCGGCCGCAACCCTGAATTCCTGGTGTCCGCAACCCAGGGCTACAGCCGAGTTGACAAGGTCGAGCGCGGTGTCGATGACCGCCAAGCGGTTGTCACTTTCGGCAAGCACTACGCAGAGTGGCAGGGCCTGTTCAATCCCTTGTATCCGAAGGCGTCGATGGAAACGCCGCAAGCCTTCAACGACGTCGACCGCAACAGCCTTCTGGTGTCCTCCGGCCCATTCATGGTCACCTCGATCGACAAGGCACAGCAGCGAATTGTTCTCGGCCGCAACCCGAAATGGTGGGGTGACACCCCGAAGTTGGACACCGTCACCTACAGCGTGCTCGACTATTCGGCCCGTATCAACGCGCTACAGAACAACGAGCTCGATTTCGCGACCGTGTCCGGGATCGACGAGGTGAAGACCGCGACCAACGCACCCGGTATCAAGGTGCGCCGCGCTCCCGGCGTGCGTTTCTCGCACTTCACCTTCAACGGCGCACCCGGCTCGATCCTCGAGGATCCCAAACTGCGCGTAGCGATCTCGAAGGCGATTGATCGGCAGGGCATCGCCACCGCAACCCAGAACGGAGTCGTGGAGAACCCCAAGCCATTGAACAACCACATTTTCATGGAAGGGCAGAAGGGTTATCAGGACAACGCCGCCGCGGTCGCGTACAACCCGGAACAGGCTGCCAAGGAGCTCGACGAGCTGGGTTGGAAACTCAACGGCGACGTCCGCGAGAAGGACGGCAGGAAGCTCGAGATCCGGGATGTGATGTACCAGCAGGACAGTTGGGTACAGATGGCACAGATCGCACAGCAGAACCTGGCGAAGGTCGGCGTCAAACTCACCATCCAGACCGTTCCGGGCAATGGACTCTTCACCAATGTCGTCGATCCCGGCAATTTCGACATCGTCCAATTCACCTGGTCCGGCGGCACGCTTCCACTGGGCGCTTTGCCTCAGATCTATGCCTACGATCCTGCTCTTCCACAGAGCAACAAGGGCAAGATCGGCACACCAGAGCTCAACGCCCTGATCGAGGAGGTCATCTCCGAGCTCGATCCGCAGAAGGCGATCGAACTGGCGAACAAGGCCGATCGGATGATTTTCGAAGAAGGCTTCTCGCTGCCCATTGTGCAGTCTGCCGGAGCCGTAGCAGTACGCGACAACCTCGCCAACTTCGGTGCGCCTGGCCTGGCCTCCTACGACTACACCAAAGTCGGCTTCGTGAAGTAGGCGCTGCCAGTTGTCCATTGAAAAAGGAAGGTCCCGAATGAGGATTCGCCATTTAGGCGTGCGGTTCGCGATTCCGTGCGTCGCCGTCGGGCTGATCATGTCCGGTTGTGCGGACAACGGCGGCGTGACGCCGGGTACGAGCACCATCGGCAGCACGAACGACATCAACCCGAAGGATCCGAGTGAACTACGCGATGGCGGCAATCTGCGCTTGGCGCTGACCTCATTCCCTGAGACCTTCAACTACCTGCACGTCGACGGGGGTCTGGAGGATGTGTCGGCTGTTGCCGCGCCGACCATGCCCTCGCCGTTCGTCAGTGACGCTGCGGGCGAGCTCACCGTGGACCACAACTACTTCACCGACGTGAAGCTGACGAGTACCAGCCCGCAACAGGTCACCTACACGATCAACCCGAAGGCCGTGTGGTCCGATGGTTCGCCGATCACCTGGGAGGACCTGCGGTCGCAGGCGGCTGCGCAAAGTGGCCGGGACAACCGGTATCTCGTATCTTCCACCAGCGGTTTCGAACGCGTCGAAAAGGTCGAGCGTGGAGTGGACGATCGGCAGGCGATCGTCACATTCAACAAGCCCTATGCCGAGTGGAAAGGCCAATTCGGCTACCTCTATCCGAAGGAAACCACGGCAACCCCCGAGGCCTTCAACGATCGCGACCGGAACGGCCTGGCGGTCAGCGCAGGTCCGTTCGGGATCACCGAGATCGACCGCGGCCAAAATCGGATCACCTTGAGCCGCAATCCTAAGTGGTGGGGTCCGACACCGAAGCTGGAGTCGATCACCTTCAGCGTGCTCGACAGCACGGCACGGCTGCCCGCGATTCAGAACAACGAACTCGACTACGCCTACATGTCCGGCATCGAGAACGTCACTGCGGCACGCAATTCGCAGAACGTCGTCATCCGTCGCGCACCTGAGCCGAGTTGGTCGCACCTGACCTTCAACGGTGCGCCCGGCGCGCTGCTCGAGGACCCCAAGTTGCGCATCGCGATTTCCAAGGCGATCGACCGGCAGGGCCTGGTCAACGCAGCTCAGAACGGTGTAGTCGACAATCCGAAACCGCTCAACAACCACATCTTCATGGCGGGCCAGAAGGGTTACCAAGACAATTCCGCACCCATCGCCTACGACCCTGACGAGGCCGCGCGCATGCTGGACGAACTCGGATGGAAGCTGAACGGTGATGTACGCGAAAAGGATGGACGCAAGCTCGAGCTCCGCGATGTGATGTATCAGCAGGACCAGTGGGTCCAGACGGCGCAGATCGTGCAGCAGAATCTCGCGAAGGTCGGCGTGAAGCTGAATATCCAGACGGTGCCCGGTGCCGGGTTGTTCAAGAACGTCATCGATCCGGGTAACTTCGACATCGCCCAGTTCAGCTGGGGCGGGAGCGTTCTCCCGCTCGGTGCACTGCCGCAGATCTACGCCTACGATCCGAACAACTTGCAGGGCAACAAGGCACGAATCGGTTCGCCAGAGCTGAATGCGCTGATCGAGGAGACCATTTCGGAACTGGATCCGCAGAAGGCGATCGAGCTGGCCAACAAGTGCGACCAGATGATCTGGGCCGAGGGCTACTCCGTTCCGCTGCAGCAAGCATCGGGAACCTACGCCGTCCGCGAAAACCTCGCCAACTACGGCGCCTTCGGCCTCGCCTCCATCGACTACACGAAAGTAGGCTTCCTGAAGTGAGTTTCGGATCAGGCCACCCACTGGCCTATCCGAGCAGCGTAACGATCGGCGCCCTGGCGATTTGCCTCGCCTGGGCGCCGTTCGGCGATCTGGACCAGGTGGCGGCGCTGGCGACGGTGGCGCTGGGGATCATCGGATATTCGAGCTATCGGATCGCCGTTGCACTGGGGTTTCTCGCGTTTTGGCCCTCTGGATCGGCACGCACCGTGGGGGTTTCGCGTATCCGCCAGCAGCACCGGCTGCTCAGCCGGTCCTGGCTGGAGATCAGCGGGACCGGCCGACCACGGTGGCTACCGGTCTATTTCGATCCCGCACTGATGACCCTGACCGAAAGCCCCGCCGATCTCACCGATCGAACCATCCACGTCGCAGGCCACCGCCTCTACCCCTCCGGCCGCATTCGCACCACGGAACCACCGGGCCGACTGATCGACAACCCGTCCCGCCCCGACCCGGACGCCCCCACCCTCACCACCACCGCGTCCCGCCTACGCCGGCGCCTACTCCTCGATGCCCAATCCACCGTCGCCGCCCCCTTCGCAGCCCTCCTATGGATCTACGTCGACGGCGGCTCCTTCACCACCTTCCTCGCCGCCACCTGCGTCGCCGCCGCCACCGCCCTCTGGCTCTCCGCCATCCGCGGCTCCGACCCGAGCTGAACCGCGCGTGACATCGCCGCTAGCGGTGGAAGCGAAGCTCCCCCAGGACTTTCACCGACTGTGGGGCGCGTTCACTGTTAGTCAGCTCGGAAGTTCGCTGAGCGCCGGTGCTTTGCCGTTGATCGCGATCATTGTGCTGGGGGCCTCGGACTTTCGGGTGGCACTGCTCGCGGCGCTCGCAGCAGTGGTCAGTGCGGCCATCGCACTGCCGCTCGGGCCGTTCATCGAGTTCCGTCGCAAGCGGCCGGTGATGATCGGTGCGGACGTACTGTGCTTCGTGGCGCTGGCGACCGTTCCGGTAGCGATGGCCTGCGGCGTGCTGAGTTACGGCCAGTTGTGCGTTGTTGCTACCGCGCAGGTGCTCGGTGCCATGGTCTTCAGCGCGGCCAGCGGGGCGCACCTGAAAGCACTGGTGCCGGAGTCGATGCTGACCACGGCGAACAGCAGGTTCGAGACGACGTTCTGGACGGTGTCCGGTCTCGGTGCGCCGGTCGGCGGCGTCCTGATCGCTGTGTTCGGGGCGGGGGTCACCGTGTTGATCGATGCGGTCAGTTTCCTGGTGTCCGCGTTGGGCATTCGCACGCTGCGGCAACCCGAGCCGGCACCGCCGGTCGCGCAGGTCGAGCGCCACTGGGTGGCCGATATTCGCGGCGGGGGGTCTTACATCTTTCGGCATCGCACGCTGCATGCGTTGTTCTGGAACGCCCTGCTGTTCGGCGGGGCGATCAGGCTGTCCGGGCCGCTGCTGGCGATTCTGATGCTGCGCGAGTTGCAGCTCACGCCGTGGCAGTACGGGCTTGCGCTCGGCATTCCCAGTTTCGGCGGCATCGTCGGATCGTTGCTGACCGGGCGGCTGGTCGCCCGATTCGGCGAACGCGCCGTTCTGCTCGGCTTCGGGGTGTTGCGCACCTGGTGGATGGGATTCCTACTGCTCGCCGGGCCGGGAGTCGCCGGGCTGGTGGTCATTGTCGTGGCAGAGACCACGCTGCTGTTCTGTGCCGGTGTATTCAATCCGATCTTCACCACGTTCCGTATGCGTGCGACGGACGACGCGTACATGTCGCGGGTAGGCATCGCCTGGTCCATCAGTGCTCGCTGCTGTCAGCCGATTTTCATCGCCCTCGGTGGCGCCTTGGCCACCGTCACCAGCGTTCGCTTCGCCATCGGCTGCGCGGCGGTCGCCCTGCTGACCAGCTCACTACTGCTGCCCTGGCGAACCGGGTCCGAGCTCCGGCGCTAGATCTCCGCCGCGCGGACCGGCAGCGAAGTGCGGAGCGCGCCGCGATGACCGATGCAGTGCTGCAAATTGGTCTGACCACTTGACCTCCTGACCTATAGGGCGCACAGTAGCGGTATGGCTTTGCAACCTGTGGTCAAGCGGTCGGTGTCGGGGGATGTTTTCGAGCAGATCGCGGCGGATGTGCTGAGTGGGGAGTTGGTGCCGGGGGCGACGTTGCCTAGTGAGCGGCAGTTGGCGGAGGCATTGGGGGTGTCGCGGCCTGCGGTGCGGGAGGCGTTGCAGCGGTTGGCGGCGGCGGGGCTGGTTGCGGTGCGGCAGGGGGATGCGACGACGGTGCTGGATTATCGGCGGGGGGCGGGGCTGGAGGTTTTGCCGCGGCTGCTGCTGCAGGCCGGGGAGTTGGATCCGAAGGTGGCGCGCAGCATTTTGGAGGCGCGGTTGCACAACGGGCCGAAGGTGGCGGAACTCGCCGCTGGGCGGCTGGGTGTGACGGATGCCGAGACAGTGGGCGCCCTGCTGGCGGGCCCCGTGGAAGCGCTTGCGGCGGAACAGGATCCGGTGGCGCAGCAGCGGCATGCGATGGAGTTCTGGGATCACGTGGTGGACGCGGCCGACTCGATCGTATTCCGGCTGATGTTCAACATGTTGCGGGCCGCTTATGAACCAGCGCTCGCGGCGCTGGCCCCGATCATGTCCGCCGAGGTGGGCAATGTCGCGGCCTACCGCGAACTGGCCGCCGCCATTGTGGCGGGCCGGCCGCAAGAGGCCGCCGAGATCGCCCGGGCCCTGCTCGAGCCGGCGACCACCGCACTGATCGACGTCCTCGACGGACGCTTCAACGAGGAAACAACATGACGAAACCCCATGCTTCCGAGCAGAATTCAGTCGAGGCGAACGCGCGGGCCCGAGTACGCAACGATGAACGATCCTTGCGTCGCGGACTCACGCTCGGCGCCGCGTTCCGCGAGTTTCTGCGCCACCCTTCGCCATGGCTCATCGGCGGCACGCTGATCGCGGCCGTTGTCGGCCGAATCCTGGTGGGCGACTGGCAATCGACCGATCTCCTGGTGCCAGCGGTGATGCTCGCGGTGTTCCCGATCTTCGAATGGATCGTGCACGTCACCGTATTGCACTGGCGGCCTAGGCAACTCGGGCCGATCCCGATCGACAGCGAACTGGCCCGTAAACACCGGGAGCACCATGTCGATCCGCGCAATATCCCGCTGATCTTCATTCCGACCAAGACTCTCTCGGCGCTGGTGGTCGCGCTGCTCGCGCTGGCCGCCTTGGCTTTCCCGCGCCTAGGCCTGGGCCTGACCTTCCTGATCACCATCACGATCCTCGGGCTCGGCTACGAGTGGACGCACTACCTGATCCACACCGACTACAAGCCGAAAGGCGCGCTGTACCGCGCGGTCTGGCGGAATCACCGGCACCACCACTACAAGAACGAGCACTACTGGTTCACCGTGACGACCTCCGGCACCGCTGATCGCCTCTTCGGCACCCATCCCGACCCCGCCACCACTGAAGCCTCCCCCACCGCCCGCAACCTGCACGCGGGCTGATCGCGCGGTCCACCGGAACTAGCCATCGCCTGCGGGTGGTGGCTTTTTTCGTGCCCGGGCAAACACCCCTGTGATCAGGCGCACTTCTCCCGCCGCGAAACAACCTCTTGACTCAGTACCCTAGGGGGGTATGGTAACTAGCAGGAGCACGGCAGAGGCCGTCGCCGGAGAAGGAGAACCACCATGAGCACCGCGATCACCGTGACCGTCACCGGCATGACCTGCGGCGGCTGCGCCACTTCGGTGCGCGACGGGATCGGCCGCGTCTCCGGCGTCGACACCGTCACGATCGACCTGCCCACCGGCCAGGTCACCGTCGAGAGCGCGGCCCCGATCGAGCGCGACACCATCGTCGCGGCCATCGATCAGGCCGGCTACACCGTCGCCGACTGACACCGGAAACGGAGCATCCGATGAACGCAACCACCAAGTTCGCCGGCTTCGCCCTCGGCCTGGCCGCCGTCTTCGGCATCGCCATCGCCACCGGCGCGGCGATCGGTCCCGAGCCGGAAACCCCCGAATCACACGCGCACGAGGCCGGACCGGTAGCTCCCGCCGCCCGGGAACCCAACGGCACGATGGCTACCGCCAGCGGCTACACGCTGCGGCTCGACACCGCACTCACCGCCGCGGCGCCGAACACAACGCTGCGCTTCCGCATCCTCGACCAAGACGGCGCACCGCTCACCCGCTACCAGCGCACCCACGACAAAGACCTGCACCTGATCGTGGTGCGGCGCGACATGACCGCCTTCCAGCACGTGCACCCCGTCCTCGGCGGTGACGGAACCTGGAGCGTCCCACTGGATCTCACCCGCGCGGGTGACTATCGAGTGTTCGCCGACTTCACCCCCGGGGGCGGCGACAACTTGACCCTCGGCACCGACCTGCGGGTCGCGGGCAACTACGATCCGAGGCCGCTGCCGGTCGCGGCGACCACCAGCACGGTCGACGGTTACACCGTCACCCTCGACGGCACCGTCACCCCCGGACAATCCTCGAAGGTCACGCTGTCCGTCAGCCGCAACGGCGCGCCGGTCACCGACCTGCAGCCGTACCTGGCGGCCTACGGTCACCTCGTCGCACTGCGCGCCGCCGATCTCGCATACCTGCACGTGCACCCCGACGGTCACCCCGGCGACGGTGTCACTCCGGCGGGACCGGGCATCACCTTCTATGTCACCGCACCGAGTGCGGGCGACTACCGGCTGTTCCTCGACTTCCAGCACGAAGGGGTGGTCCGCACCGCCGAGTTCACGCTGACCGTCGGCCAGGGCACCGGGGCGGCGGAGTCCGTGACCCACGACGGGCACGGCAGCACACCCCCGCCCGCTCCGGCACCCGGCGCCCCGGCCCCGGAACCGGCACACGGCCACTGATGTCCGGTCGGTGCTTCCGCAGACCGCGAGGCACCGGCTCGGCAGATATCGACCCAGCACGGCGCGCACCACCGTCGCGACAGCGACGACGAATCTCCACTACCGTGCCGCACAGAACGGAGCACACGATGACCACCGCGACGCAACCACCCGGCACCGGGCAGGTCGAACTGGTAATCGGCGGCATGACCTGCGCGTCCTGCGCCAATCGCATCGAGAAGAAGCTGAACAAGCTCGATGGTGTCACCGCGACGGTGAACTACGCGACCGAGAAGGCGCGGGTCGATGTCACCGGTGACGTCTCCCCGGCGGAGTTGATCGCGACCGTCGAGCAGGCCGGATACAGCGCGACGCTGCCGCCACCGAAGTCGGCGCCGGCGGAAGTCGCTGTCACCGAGCAAGATCCGACGGCCGCCCTGCGTACCAGGTTGCTGGTGTCGCTCGTACTGACGGTGCCGGTGATCGCGATGGCGATGATCCCCGCACTGCAGTTCACCAACTGGCAGTGGCTTTCGCTGACGCTGGCCGCGCCGGTTGTGGTGTGGGGTGCGCTGCCGTTCCACCGCGCGGCGCTGACCAACCTGCGCCACGGCACGGCCACCATGGACACGCTGGTGTCGATGGGCACCCTGGCCGCGTTGGGCTGGTCGCTGTACGCGCTGTTCTGGGGTACCGCGGGCACGCCGGGCATGAAGCACCCGTTCGATTTCACCATCTCCCGGATGGACGGCAGCGGCAGCATCTACCTGGAGGCCGCGGCGGGTGTCACCACGTTCATCCTGGCCGGACGCTTCTTCGAGGCGCGGTCCAAGCGGCGCGCCGGTGCGGCGCTGCGGGCGCTGCTGGAACTCGGCGCGAAGGAGGTCTCGGTGCTGCGCGACGGTACCGAGCAGCGGATCCCGGTGGAGCAGTTGGCCGTCGGCGACCGGTTCGTCGTGCGGCCCGGTGAGAAGATCGCCACCGACGGCGTGGTGACCGAGGGCTCCTCGGCAGTCGACGCCTCGATGCTGACCGGCGAGTCCGTGCCGGTCGAGGTCGGGCCGGAGGACACCGTGGTCGGCGCCACCGTGAACGTCGGTGGCCGGATCGTCGTGCGCGCCAGCCGGATCGGCTCGGATACCCAGTTGGCCCAGATGGCGCAGCTGGTCGAGGACGCGCAAACGGGCAAGGCGCAGGCCCAACGGCTGGCCGACAAGATTTCCGGCATCTTCGTGCCGATCGTGATCGCGCTGTCGGTCGCGACGCTCGGATTCTGGCTGGGCACCGGCGGTTCCGTCGCCGCGGCCTTCACCGCCGCGGTCGCGGTGCTGATCATCGCCTGCCCGTGCGCCCTCGGGCTGGCCACGCCGACCGCGCTGATGGTCGGGACCGGTCGCGGTGCGCAGCTGGGCATCCTGATCAAAGGCCCGGAAGTGCTGGAATCGACCAGGCGGGTGGACACCGTGGTGCTGGACAAGACCGGCACCGTCACCACCGGCAAGATGACGCTGCTCGATGTTGTCGCGGCCGACGGGGAAGACACCGCCGAGGTGCTCGCATTGGCTGGGGCACTGGAGGATTCGTCCGAACACCCGATCGCCCAGGCCATCGCCAAGGGCGCCAGGGAGCAGACCGGTGCGCTGCGTGCGGTCGAGGGCTTCGCGAATATCGAGGGCCTCGGGGTGCAGGGCGTGGTGGACGGGCACGCGGTGATCGTCGGACGGGCCCGCCTGCTCGCCGACTGGGCACAGCACCTGGACGCGGAGCTGGAACGGACCATGCAGGCCGCCGAAGCCGAGGGCAAAACCGCGGTGGCGATCGGCTGGGACGGTAAGGCGCGCGGCGTGCTCGTGGTCGCCGATGCCGTGAAACCGACTTCCGCCGAAGCGATTTCGCAACTGCGTGCGCTCGGGCTCACCCCGATCATGTTGACCGGCGACAACACCGCCGCCGCCGCGGCGATCGCCGCGCAGGTGGGCATCGACCAGGTGATCGCGGAGGTGCTGCCGCAGGACAAGGTCGCCACCGTCAAGCGGCTGCAAGCCGAAGGCAAGGTCGTGGCGATGGTGGGTGACGGGGTCAACGATGCCGCCGCGCTGGCCCAGGCCGACCTCGGTTTGGCCATGGGCACCGGCACCGATGTCGCGATCGAGGCCAGCGATCTGACCCTCGTCCGTGGCGACCTGCGTGCCGCGGCCGACGCGATCCGTCTGTCCCGCAGGACCTTGGGCACCATCAAGGGCAACCTGTTCTGGGCCTTCGCCTACAACGTGGCCGCGATCCCGCTGGCCATGGCCGGGCTGCTGAACCCGATGCTCGCGGGCGCCGCCATGGCGTTCTCCTCGGTCTTCGTCGTCAGCAACAGCCTGCGACTGCGCACGTTCCGCTCCACCGCGCAGTAGTCGCTGCGAATACGAAGGGGACGGCACCACAGGGTGTCGTCCCCTTCGGCGTGCTCAGTGCGGGATGCCGCTGATTCCACCGTTATGCCGGCGCTACCGTCTGTCACTGCTATACCGACGCGGCGTCTTCCACTGCTATGACGGCATAACCGGAATCGGCACTACTCGCCTGTTCGAGGCCGCTATGCCAGAGTCATACGGCCAGGGGTAGTCACCTTCGGCGCTTCGAGGAATGCGGCGGCATGATCGGTAGCCCACTCGGCGTAGGTGCGTGGCGCCCGGCCCAGGATCCGGCCGAGGTCGTCGGTGAGCACGGCGTTGCCGCCCGCACGGACAAAGGCCTGCCCGGCGAGGGCGCCCTCGATGAACTCCGCGGACATGCCCAGGGCGCGCATGTGTTCGCGGGCCGCCTCGTCGGGCACGTCGAGCACCGGCACCGGACGACCGAGCACCTCGGCGAGGATGGCGGCCTGATCCGTGCTGGTCAGCAGTTCTGGGCCGGTGAGGGTGTAGACGTTGCCCGCATGGTCGGCGGAGAGCAGCGCCTCGACCGCGGCTGCCGAGACGTCGCGTGGGTCGACCACCCCTTGCTGTCCGGTACCGGTCATGCTGGGCACCGGCTGGCCATCGCGGATCGCGTCGGCCCAGCTCAACGTGTTCGAGGCAAACGAGCTGGGGCGCAGAATGGTCCATTCGACGCCGCTCTCGCGGGCCGCCTGTTCACCGGGCAGGTGCCAGCTGCCGACGCGGCCGAGCGCGGTGTCGCCGGTGCCGATGGCGGAGAGTTTGACGATGCGGCGGACACCGGCGTCCCGAGCGGTGGCGATCAGGGCACGGTCGACATCGACGTATTCCGGACCGAGGACGCCGACGATGAACGCCGCATCGGCGCCTCGCGCGGCCGCCGCCATCGAGGCGGGGTCGAGGTAGTCGCCGCGAACCACCTCTACACCGGCGGGCAGGTTCGCTCGCGCCGGTTCCCGGGTGACGGCGCGGACCTGCTCGCCGCGCGCCACCAATTGCCGGACGAGGTCGCTACCGATGGTGCCCGTGGCACCGGTGATCAGAATCATGAACTCAACGTTGCCGCCCGAGCCACCACGTTCTCTAGGAGATTTCGGCACAGTTGCCGACCTGATCACTGCTTACAGTGGGTCGGGTGACCACCATGCTGCGCACGGCGCCCGTCGTGACCACGGACCTCGTCGAAACGACGGTCCCCGTGCCGGAGTCGTTGCGGCCCTGGTTCACCGAGCTCGGTCGCATTCCGATGGTGCACGACCTGCCCGAGCTGTTCACCCACCTGCCGCAGACCGCGACCACGCTCGTGCTGCGCACCGAGCAGTTCGGTCCGCGCGAGATGCTGGTCATCGGCCCGCAGACCACGGCGTTCTACACCCACCCCATCAAACCCGCGGGGTGCGTCCGGCTCCGCCTGGCGCCCGGTGCGACGCGTCCGCTGCTCGGTGTTCCGGCGGCTGCCCTCACCAACCGGGTGGTTCGCCTCGCCGACCTGCCCGGCGCCGCAGCCGATCTCGCCGATCAGCTGGCCGAATCGGCGCCGGAAGAGATCGTTGCGTTCCTGGAAGAGGCACTGCCGCAACGCATCTCGGAGAACGCGTCGCTGCGCACCCAACGCGACGTGCTCCGTGCGGCCGTGGTGGCGCTGTCGGCGGACCCCATCGGCCGCTCGGTGCAAACACTGGCCGGCGAACTCGCGGTCAGTGAACGCCAACTCCGCAATCTGTTCACCGCTGGAATCGGCCTGTCCCCCAAGCACTTCGCGCGCATCGATCGGGTGCGCCGGGTGCTGGCCCAAGCGGGGCACGCTCGGTGGCGCACCGCCGGCACTCAACCGGCCAGGACTCCTCTCGCGCAGCTCGCCGCCGACAACGGATACTTCGACCAATCCCACCTGACCGCCGACTTCCGCACTTTCATGGGCGTCCCGCCGACCGCCTTCCTCCGCGGCGCCCTCCCCACCCCAACCGCATGCCGACCACTCGACCGCATCTAGCCCGGCGAGCCGCCCACCACGGCCGATTCCGCTGGCGGCTGTGCGGTGAGTGGCACACCACGGAGTAAGCAACTCGGCCGATGCCGCAACCATGTGCCACTCACGCCTGCCGCCCGTTGGCGGTGAGCTAGTGATGTGGGCGTTGGGATTTGGCTCGGCGGCGGGCTAGTTCTTCCTGCTCCAGGACGGCGGCTTCGGCGAGGGTGGGGGCGGTGCCGCCGAGGCGGGCGGGGACCCAGCGGGCACCGGGTTCCATGGGGTAATCCTTTTGGGCCTGGTCGAGGAGCTCGCTCATGCGGGTGCGCAGGGTGGCGGTGAGGGTTTCGGGTGGTGCTGCGGGCGGGATGGGTTCGCCGATGCGGATGTTGATCGGGAATCGGTGGCGGCCGAGCTGTTTGGGGATGTCCTTGGTCCAGACGCGGTGGGCACCCCAGATGACCAGGGGCACGATCGGGACGTCGGCCTCCAGCGCCATCCGGGCAGCGCCGGACTTGAATTCCTTCAGTTCGAAGCTGCGGCTGATGGTGGCTTCCGGATAGACCACGACTAGTTCGCCGTCGCGCAGCGCATCCACCGCGCGACTATACGATTGGGCGCCCGCCGTGCGGTCCACCCCGATCGCCTTGCAGTGCTTCATCAGAAAGCCGACGATGCCGTGTTCGAGCTCGGCCTTCATCATGTATCGCACGTTGCGGCCCGACTTGCGGCCGACCAGCCCGACCTCCATGAAGTCCAGGTACGCGGTGTGGTTCACGGCGAGCACCGCGCCGCCGGTGCGCGGGATCCGGTCCTGGCCCGCGATATCGAACCGCAGACCTTGCACCAGGAAAATGGTGCGGACCAAGCCGGTGAGCATGTCGTAAACCGGTTCCCGCGCCATCCGAATTCTCCGCTGCTACGTGGCCGTCTTCCGCGCGGCCTTCTCCGCGGCCTCGGCGGCATCGAGCGCGTCGGCCTCTTCCAGGGTAGGAGCGCTGCCGCCGAGCCGGGCCGGTACCCAGTAAGCGCCTGGCTCGTGGGTGTAGTCCTTTTGCAGATCGAGCAGCATCTCCTGCATGGTCGAGCGCAGCTTCGCGGTCAGCTCGGCGGCCGGCTCGGACGGCGGGATCGGCTCGCCGACCGCGATGGAGATCGGAGTGTTGGTGCGGCCGAGCCGCTTCGGGAAACCTTTGGTCCACACCCGCTGGGCGCCCCAGATGACGATCGGGATGATCGGCACGTCGGCCTCGATCGCCATGCGCGCGGCGCCGGACTTGAATTCCTTGATCTCGAAGCTGCGGCTGATGGTCGCCTCGGGATACACCCCGACGAGCTCACCGCGCCGCAGGTACTCGACCGCGGCCTTGTACGAATCCGCGCCCGCGCCACGGTCGACCGGAATGTGCTTGAGCGCACGCATGATCGGGCCGGAGATCTTGTCGTCGAAGACTTCTTTCTTGGCCATGAACCGGATGTAGCGCTTGGGAGTGCGCACCGGTAGACCCGCATAGGTGAAGTCCATATACCCGGTGTGGTTGACCGCGAGCACGGCACCACCCCGCGCGGGGATATGTTCATCGCCCTTGACGGTGAACTTCAGGCCTTCGACGAAGAAGACGGTACGGGCAAGGCCGATGATCGTCCGGTAGACGGGTTCCACAATTCCGCTAGCGTAGTCGCTGACTGTCTCATCCGGCAGTGGGCCGCTGCTTTCTCGGTCACACCGGGCCTGGGACAGCTCGCTCGACCGACGCACGCTGTAGAGAAGAGGATCGTCGAAGTGGAAACCGCCCGTCCGAATTCATCTGGACGCGACCGGAAAACGACGCGCCGAACCGGACAGCAGCTCGGCAGGATCACCCCGGATCCCTCGCGACTGCTCGGCGCGCAGCACCAGTCGGCGTCCCGTGCTCGGCGAGTAGTCGTCGGCGGCCTGGCGATCGCAGGCGCCCTCGTGCTCGCTGGCTGTGACTCGGTCTCCGGCATCCCCGGCGACGAGCCGGCGCCCGCCGCGGTCACCACCCCGTCCGCCGCGGTGCCGACCATGCACGCCACCTCGGCGGCGCCCGCACCGTCGGCCGCTGCCCCCTCGACCGGCGCCGTCGCCGAACTGCCTGCCGCCGTGCAGCGTTGGGCGAACGATCTGAAGACCAGCACGATCGCCCAACTCCAGGCGAAATGCTGGACCATCGCGCCGAAGAACGTATCCGACATGTACGCCGACGAGCAGCCCATCCTGGCCGCCCTCGCTCAGCCGGGCACTGCCACCGAGGACGCGGTTACCTGGAAGACCCGCACCACCACGGTCTCCGTCGAACGTGCCGCGCTCGACACCGGTTACGCCTGCCCCCGGGTCGCCTCGGCGGGCGCGGACATCGAGTACAACGACGCCGATGCCAGGCACACCGTGCGCCGCTATCTGGCCAGAGTCGTCGGCACTCCGCTCGACGCCGCGGACAAGGAGGGCACCTACCCGCTGGTCTGCAAAGCTGCCCCGGCGACCTGGGACCCCACCGGGACCGGCAAGGCCATCGCCGCGCCACTGGCCAACAACCCGGGCAAGTTGACCGGCGTCACCAGCTTCGCCGATCAGCAGATCAGCTCGGAGACGCTGCGCGGGGACTACCTCGCCGTCGAGGTCCCGGTCACCAACTCCGCCGGCGCGACCAAGACCCGCACCTTCACCCTGGTCGCCGGCGAACAGGGCTACTGCATCGGCGACGTTTCCCCCTAGCCCGGGGTGCTCGTACCGCACCGCGAGCGTCGGCATTCCCTACAGCCACTACCCTGGATGGCTGGTAACGGTAGGAGGAGCAGCTCGTGCAGATCACCAGCGTCGGACACGCCGGATTCCACATCCGCACCGCGGCGGGGTCGATTC
Source organism: Nocardia suismassiliense (assembly GCF_900269665.1). Lineage (GTDB taxonomy): Bacteria > Actinomycetota > Actinomycetes > Mycobacteriales > Mycobacteriaceae > Nocardia > Nocardia suismassiliense. Next base: position 522,981 of record NZ_LT985361.1, on the reverse strand, counting down.
TTTGCGACCCGTGGGTCAACCCCGCGTACTTCGCTTCGTGGTTCCCGTTCCCCGACAACACCCAGCTGGACTGGGACGAGCTGGGTAACTGCGATTTCCTCTACGTGTCGCACTTGCACCGCGACCACTTCGACGCGAGGAACCTGACCGAGCACGTCAACAAGGACGCGACGGTACTGCTGCCGGACTATCCGGTGCCGGACCTGCGGCGCGAGCTGGAGGCGCTCGGCTTCCACAAGTTCTTCGAGACCGAGGACTCGGTCAAGCACACCCTCACCGGCCGGGACGGCGCCGCGCTGGACATCATGATCATCGCGTTGCGCGCGCCCGCCGACGGGCCGATCGGCGACTCCGGGCTGGTCGTCTCCGACGGCGAGACCACCTGTTTCAACATGAACGACGCTCGCCCGGTCGACATGGACGTGCTGCACGACTCGTTCGGCCACATCGACATCCACCTGCTGCAGTATTCGGGCGCCATCTGGTATCCGATGGTCTACGACATCCCGAGCCGGACCAAGTCGAACTTCGGTAAGCAGAAGCGCCAGCGCGGCATGGACCGGTGCCGCAGCTACATCGAGCAGGTCGGGGCCACCTGGGTGGTGCCGTCGGCCGGGCCGCCGGTGTTCCTGGACGACGAGCTGCGCTACCTCAACGATGATCGCGGCGACGAGGGCAACATCTTCCCGGACCAGATGGTGTTCCTGGAGCAGATGAAGATCCACGGCAACGAGGGCGGGATCCTGATGATCCCCGGCTCGGTCGCCGACGTGCGCGGCGCGGAGCTCGAGTTGACCCACCCCTTCGAGCCCGGGCTGATCTACGACAACAAGGCCGAGTACATCGAGCTGATGGCGCAGCGGCTCGCGCCGGTGCTCGCGGCCGAAAAGGCCTCCTGGGCAACGGGTGACGGGCCGCTGCTGGAACCGCTGCAGGCACTGTTCGAGCCGATCATGGCGCAGAGCGATCTGATCTGCGACGGCATCGGTTACCCGGTCGGTCTGGTGCTCGGCGACGAGACCGTGGTGCTGGACTTCCCCAAGCGCGTGGTGCGCGGCCCGATCGAGGGCGAAGGCAAATACCGCTACGGGTTCCGCATCGCGCCCGAACTGGTGCGCACCGTGCTGCGGGACAACGAACCCGACTGGGTGAACACGATTTTCCTGTCCACCCGCTTCCAGGCGTGGCGGATCGGCGGCTACAACGAATTCCTCTACACCTTCTTCAAATGCCTCACCGACGAGCGGATCGCCTACGCGGACGGCTGGTTCGCCGAGGCGCACGACGATTCCGCCTCGACCGAATTGGACGGGTGGGAAGTGCAGCGGCGCTGCCCACATCTGAAGGCGGATCTGTCGAAATTCGGTGTGGTGGAGGGCAATACCCTTACTTGCAATCTGCACGGCTGGCAGTGGGATCTGGAATCGGGGCGTTGCAAGACGTCCAAGGGTCACGAACTGCGGTCGCGCAAGCTGAGCTGAGGCAGCGGGCCGGGCAGGCACCTTTCGGCACCTGCCCGATGTTCGCTCCCCTTTTCGGTGTTCAGGCGGTCAACTCCCTGGTGAGCCGGGATGACCATGGGCACCAGAAGCATCCGGGCAGGAACGCGCCGCACGCCTCATCGAGGTGGTCCTCCACATAGGTGATGCTCGCGTCGCAGACCTCGATGGCCATGGTGAAGAAGGTGACGGTGTCCGGGTCCAAATGGAAACTCCAGCCCGGGTTGTAGTCGGCCTGCTGCTTGCGAATACGTCCCATCACGTGGATCGACATCTGTTCCTCGCCGGATAGGATCCGTCGCGCTTCCGCGATGCGCGCCTCGTTGGTCAATCTGACAACGAATTCTTTGCCGGAGTAATCCGTGAATGCGAAGTCCGCCATGATATTTCACCTCGAAGGATCGGTCGATGGAGCCTTGCCATTCGATGGTAACGAGCACTGCTGTACTATTTCCGCCGAAATCGATTGTGCGGCAACATAATTAAAGGACCGTTCCGTATGCGCTCGGAGAAACGGACGAATTTGCTGTTACGGTCGGCGCGGTGCGTACCGGAATCCTGATTCGCAGTGTTCTCAGCGCCGGACAACCGTTTTCGCCTGCATTATCAGCTCACGCGCGGCGATCGCGCCCCTGGCAACGGGGGCGGCGACCCGACCTTCGGCGTCGATGAGGACCGCCGACGGGGTGCCGCGCACGCGGTAGCGCAGCGCCGCCTCGTTACCCTGCTGCACCAGTACCGGGATCTCTGCCAGTCCCTGTTCACGCCCCCATTCGGCGTGTTCGGCGGCGTCGCCGTTGCCGACGACGACAATGGTCAGCGCCGACACGGTGCGCTGCTGCCAGCGCGGCAGTTCCCGCGCCAACGCCGCGCACAGTTCGCAGCCTGGGTGCACGAAGACCAGCAGCACCTGCCGGCCCCGCTCCAGCAGCGACGCCAAAGTCGTTCGGCCACCGCCGACATCGAGCAGCTCGAATTCCGGCGCGACCGCGCCGACCGGCAAGCCCTCCGCGCCGAGCGTCGACAAGGCTTGCTCGTCGACCCGTTTGCGCAGCGCATGCACCTCGCCCCACACCCACACCAGCATCGCCACCAGCACCGCGGCCACCACGAGCCAGACCGCATCGTCGGTCGGCAGCACGCGCGGCACCTGCGGGTACGCCACCGCACCCCACGCGACCAGCGCCGCGAGTACCAGTAAGACACCGTTGCGCACCACTGTTCGCGTCCCGATGGGCGCCGCACTCATCGCGCCGAAGCACGAGCAGGCCGGACGCTCGCCCCGCCGCAACAGCCGCACCACCGCTGCGGTGAACACGAGCAACAACAGCAGCGCCAGCAACGCGCCCGGCAGGACCGTGCACGGCACCAGCACGGCGACCACAACCACCGCCTCCAGCGCCGGTAGCCCCCACGCCACCACGGCCACCCACCGGATCGGAACACCGAACTCCCCCACCGCTTTCCGCGTACCGACCGGATCAGCCACCTTCCCGAAGGCCGACAATCCGAACAGCACACCGACCACCAGCCGCGAAATCCACACCCCGTATTCGATCAGCATGAGCGCACCATCCCACACCCGCAAACCCTCGAAAGACGAATCAGCGGAACTACTTCCAGCCTTCGATCGCCGGTGAGTGGCACACCATGGAACTGCGCCGCAAGCCAGGACGGCGGCCCGACTCAAGGCTGGGAACGGGTGGCTATGCCGACGGCCACCAATGTGAGCACGCTGCCGATTACCGCAGTGGCGGACAGTCCCGCGCTGGTGGGGGTGGCGAGGTCCAGGGCGATCGACATCAGAAGTTGACCTGCGATGGAGGTCAGGCCGAGCAGGAGGACGCCGATCCAGCGGACGGTGAGGGCGGCCAGTGCGATGAAGGCGATACCGATTAGGCCGCCGAGATAGAGCCAGGGCTGCGTGGGGAATTCGGCGGGCAAGCCGGAACCGAGCAGGACGGCGGCCTCGAGCACCACCAGGGCGATCAGGCCGACGCAGAAGTTGACCAGGGTGGCGGGCAGCGGGCCACCGGCCTGGCCCACCCGGCCGTTCACCGCTTGCTGCCAAGCCAAGCCGATGCCGGCCAGTGCGGGCAGGATGATCAGCAGCGCGGTCGGTGCGCCGCGCAGCGAGTCGGGGACCGAGAGGGCGCCGGATGGTGCGCCCGAGCGGCCCGACCCGGCGAGCATCACCGCGGCCACCCCCAGGGCGGCACCGCCGAAACGCAATGCGGTGACCGGAGTTCGCCCGTTCGGAGCCACACCGAGACGGTCGACTACGAGACTGCTCAACAGTTGACCCGCCACAACGGCGACGGTGAAAGCCGTGACCCCGATCGCCGCGACGGTAAGGCCCTGGCACGCGACGAAGAACGCGCCACACAGGCCACCGAGCAGATGCCACGGCCGCAACGTGCCCGCCGCCAGCGCCCGCCGAACCTGCACCACCCCACCGCGGAGTCGAGCGCTGAACGCGAAAGCGATCACCAGGATCAGCAGACCGGACCCGAAACTGATGGTGGCCGCGGCAATCCCGTCGTGCAGTCGCGCCCCGAGCGCCCCATTGATTCGGCCCTGCACGGCCACACCCGCGCCGATGCCGAACCCGAACACAAGTCCCAACCTCGCCCGCGCGGTCACCCCGGCACGCTACCGCCGCAGCACCTCACCCCGCCGCGCGCACGCCGGACGCCGACACACCGAGCCAGGAGCAGCGGGCTATGCCGTGCAGGGTCGACCGAGCACGATCAACAACCCGTCGACCACTAACTGCCACGTGGCCACCGAGGTCAACGGCCAGGCGATCGACACGATGCCGGCGAAGCGCCCAGATACCGCTAGGGCGCGGGCAGCGACCGGTGCGTGCACCGCGCACGGAGGCCGACAGGCGGGATCACCCTGCGCGGAGGGTGGCGCGGGTGGCGTAGGTGTCGTGGCGGGCGTAGGTGCGGTCGCCGCCGTTGCGGGCGATGGAGCCGCGGACCAGGCGGGTGCGGATGCGGGCGCCGAGGTTTTCGTGGAAGCGGGTGGCGCCGGGGAGGATTCGGCGGGGCACCTCCAGCGCGCCGTTGACTACGGCGGTGGCCAGCACGGCGGTCTTGAAGAACCTGCTGTCGGGCAGGTCGAGGAAGTCGGCGTTGCTGGGGCCGAGGATGATTCGGCTGTAGGCGACCATGTAGCTGGTGACGACGCGGCGCACCGCGCGCTGCGCCGCGGTGGTGTCGCCGACGAAAAGGCCGCCGGCGGCGGGGATGAGGGCTTGGGCCAGGCGCTGGGAATCGGCGTCGGGGATGAATTCGGTGTCGGCGAGAATCCAGAAGGCACGCCAGGTGTCGGTCTCGCAGGTCGGCAGGATCTCCGCGTCCACACCGAGCAGGAACCCGACATAGCGCCACAGCTGGAATACCGCGTCCTTCTCCTTGGCCGAGAACTGCAGCCCGAGCGCTTGGGCGCCAACGAGGTTCGCCATGGAGAAGAGGCCGAGGGTGCCGACGGTGAGCACCTGATTGACCGGGTGATCCCAGGCCGCGTAGTCCCAGTCGGGGCGCCGGTTCATGCCTGCCCGCACCAGCGCGTGCATCAACCGCACGCGCAGCACGCTCTTGTAACCGATCGCATTACGTTCCAGGCCACCGGGAGTGGTTACGTCCAGCCACCACTGGGTGGTCTCGGCCAGCCTGCGCGGCGCCATCGCGTCCAGGTCGCCGGTGCCGACCAGGGTCTTGTCCGCGCGCGACGCCAGATAGCCGCCCATCAGGGCGAACATGCCCATGGCGATGCCACCCCAGACGCCGGTGCGACCGACCACGCGGGCACCGCGATCAATCTTGTCGCGATCCAGCCAGTACGGCGCCGCTTCCACCTGTTCGAAGAGCGCCACCAGCTCCGGCGGGGCATCCGGCACGGCGTCGATACCGTTTTCGACGGCGAGCTCGAACATCCGGCGGCCCTCGCCGACGGGCAGTCGCTTGAACATGGCGACCACGGCGTCCGCCAGCGGATCACCGACCTGGGTGAAACGGCGGAACGAGTCGCGCTGGGCGGCGGTGCAGCTCAGGTCGCCCGGTGCCATGACGGGCACGGCGTACTTGAACGGGAACTCCGTGAACAGCTGCGGAGTGGGGAGTTTCTGGTTGTCATGCGCCATTGCACTTCACCCGTCGGGTCGAGGTTCGTGGTCGAGCATTCTGACAAGACCGTCCCACAAAATCGGATATCTGGCAAGGATGTATGCCAGAATGTCTCGGATGGCTACCACCTCGCGGTCCTACGGCGGCGTCCCGATCGAACAGCGCAAGGCGCGGCGTCGCGGCGCGCTGCTCGATGCCGCGCAGGAAATCATCGGGACCTCGGGTTTCGCCAAGCTGACCGTCTCCGGTCTGTGCACGCGGGCGCGGCTCTCCGAGCGGTACTACTACGAGAGTTTCAGCGATCTCGACGCGGTGTTCAGCGAGGTGTTCGACCGGATCGTCGACGAGATCGGCCAGGCGGTGGTCACCGCGTTCGTCACCACGCCCACCGACATCCGCGCCAAGACCAGGGCGGCCATCGCCGCGGCCATCGACCTGATCGCCGACGACCCACGCAAGGCGCGCATCGCCACCGTCGAAGCGCAGCTGAACCCCGCACTGCTTATGCGCAGGGCCGAGGTGATGCGCTCCTTCGCGGGCATCATGCTGGCCGTGTGCGCGGGCGAGGTCGGCGCCGACGTGGTCGAAAAGGCCGGGGACCACGCCGAATTCGCCGCCACCCACCTCCTCGGCGGCCTCTGGGAAACCACCAACAGCTGGCTGGCGGGCACCCTTCCCATCACCCGCACCGCGCTGATCGACCGCTCCACCGACCAATTCCTGCTCACCGCAAGCCATCTCATCGGCGTCACGCTCGATTAGTCATCAGCCGGCATACGCATGACGTGCCAAGCGGTGGCTCACTCAGCTGACGACGGGTCGACCGGTTTCGGCGGTAGCCACGAGGTGGTCACCAGGGCGATCGGGAGCAGTGTGGCGCCGAGGACGGCGAGGATGGTCGGCATGGACCACCAGGTGGTGGCGATGGCGGCGAAGGCGAAGACGACCAGAGCGACGACTTCACCGAGCAGCCCGGATACCGAAGTCACGGTCGCCCGGGCGGGACCCTCGATCGCGTCCTGGAGACGCGCACCCGCGACGACACCGGCGTTGTAGACGATGCCGTAGGAGACGCCGATCGCGGTGAACCCCAGGCCCGTAAGGACATACACGGCGCTCGGCCGCCCCTCGGCGAGCCCGGCGATGAGCGAACCGCCGAGGAACAGGACACCACCAAAACCGACCGCAATCGCCATGGTGCGACCCGACATGCCCTCGGTGCGCCCGGCGAGGACCGAGCCGATGAGCGAGCCGAGCACCGTCACGCCGACGAGCAGTGGAACCACCGCCGTCGCCACCCCGGCCGACTGGGCGAGCAGCGCGAAGTACTCGTCGAACGCGGTGATCCCGAACAGCAGCGCCCCGAGCAGCACACCGTTGCGCACCGCTCGCACCCGAATCGCCTCCCCGACACCGGTCTTCAGCATGCCGAGATAGCGAGCGAATGCGCCTGCCGCCGCTGGGTCCGTGCTGTGCGGTCCCCGCGCTACCCAGTTGCTGTCAATCGGGCCGTCGCCGACTGTGTCCGCACTCGATGCCATGACCGCGGCAGGACTCGTTGCGAGGGCTCCCGAATCACCGATCGAATACCCCTCGCCGACTTCGTCTTCCAGTTCTTCGACCGCGGTGGCGGATACCACCTTCGGCGCACTGGGCAACGTCATCGCGATCACCGTGTGCAGGGCGGCGAATCCGACGCTGGACCAACCGATCAGCGCATAACCACCCCAGAGGTACAGCGGGGTGGCGGCCACGATGCCGATGACGATGGCGGTCTCCGAGGCCGCACGGGTGTAGCCGAGGATGCGCGCGTAAGAGGACTGTTCGCCACGGGCGGCGAGGTCGTCGTACAGCAGGGCCTCGAACGTGCCGGACACCAAAGCGCCTGCCGTGCCCCACAGTACGAATCCCAGCGCGAAGCCGAGGTAGGTAGGCACCAGGGTCCACAGGGCGAACCCGGCGGTCAGCAGCACACCGCTGAAGATGAGCAGGGCACGCCGCGACACCGTGTCCGCCCAGGCGCCGGACGGCACCTCGAGCAGGAACGCGGTGGTCGACCAGATCGCGAACAGCGAGGAGATCTGCCCGGTGCTCAGCCCATGATCGGCGAACAGCAGGGAGTACAGCGCATACAGCGGGATCAGGTCGCCGATGCCCTTGAACAGCACGGCGCGAATGGTCAGCGCGCGCAGCGACGGCGAATCGGTGCTGCCCGTCAGCCGGGCCAGCACCTCACTGACAGGTCAATAGGCATAAACGAGCAAACGCATACGGTCAGCATGCGCAGCCGCGCCGGGCCGCGTCAAGCGGTTATCGCAGCGGCAGCCAACCGTTGGCGGCGTGCATCGAATCGCCGTCGTCGAGCCGCCGGTCCGTCGCACCGGGACCGACCCGTCCGTGGTTCTCGTTGAGGTCGCTGATCAGCTCCGCCACCGGATGCGAGTCGCTGTAGTGGTAGCCCTGGGCGAGCGCGAACCCGAGTTCGGTGAGCACCGCGGCCTGGTATTCGGTCTCCACCCCCTCGGCGATCACCTGGAGGTCGAGTGCGCTGCTCAACGCGGCGATCACGCCGAGCAGCGGCGGCGCCGGGGAGTCGGATCGGATCGCGGCGACGAAGGACTGGTCGACCTTGAGGATGTCGCTGGGCAGCGTGGCCAGCCTGCTGAGCGAGGAGTATCCGGTGCCGAAATCGTCGATGGCGATGCGCACCCCACGCTCGCGCAGCGTGTGCAGATTCGCGATGGCGGTGTGGGATTCGGCGGCCAGCTCGCTCTCGGTCACCTCGAGCACCAGCTGCTCGGCGGGCCAGCCGGTGCCGGCGAGGATGCCCGCCACCCGGTCGGCGTAGCCGGCTTCGGCCAGTTCCAAGCCGCTGACGTTCACGTTCAGCGTCAGGTCGAGCTGGGCGAAGGTGTCCTGCAATCGGGCGGCGTCGGCGCAGGCCCGGCGCAGCACCAACTCGTCCAGATCGGAGATGAGGTCGTATTCCTCGGCGACCCGGATCAGGCCCTCGGTGGTGACGTCCGGCTGCGCGCTCGACGACCAGCGCAGCAGCGCCTCGACTCCGACCGCCTTGCCGCCGCCCTCGGTCAGACTGACGATCGGCTGGTAGTGCACGTCGAGCAGCCCGCGGTCGATGGCTTCGCGCAACTCCACGGCAAGCGGCAGCTGGCGCGACGACTCGAGCACCGTCCGGTTACGGCCCGCCTGCTTGGCCCGGTACAGGCCGACGTCCGCGCGACTCACCAGCAGCGAGCCGGATTCGCCCGGCTGCCACGAGGTCACGCCCGCCGAACAGCCGGTGGTGACCGCCGCGCGTAGTTGCTCGGTGAGCAGGATGGCGGCCTGCTCGGTGGTGTTCGGCAGCAACATCGCGAACGCGTCGCCGCCGTAGCGGGCCAGACGCTGGTCCGGCGCAAGCAGTTTCGACCAGGTGTCGGCCACCCGCTGCAGTACGGCGTCGCCCGCGCGGTGGCCGAGGTGGTCGTTGATCTTCTGGAAGCGGTCGAGATCGACCAGCACCAGCGCGAGGCCCTGGCCGGTGCGGGTGGCCTGGTCGATCGCGGAGTTCAGCGCGCGATCGAAGCCGCGCCGGTTCAACAGCCCGGTCAGCACGTCGATATCGGCTTCCGAGGCCATCCTGGTGAGGATGCCGACCACCACACCGACGCCGACGGTGACACCGGCCGGGATCAGCCCGGACCACCACGGCAGCCCGGGATCCACCGGCCGCGCGGGCAGCACCCACAGGCACAACGCCAGTGCGAAGGCGATATGCGCGGCCGCTTGCGACCAGGCGAAGAACAGGGCGGCGTCGCAGGCGATGAAGACGTAGAACGCGGCGAGGCTGATCGCGCCGACCGTATTGGGGAACGCGTACACCGCGATGGTCACCAGCACCGTCGCGATCGCGACGTAAGCGTGGTGCACCGAGTGCGGCAACCGCGGCCCCCACGCCAGCAGGGTGAGCCCGAGCGTCAGCGCGATCGCCGCGGCCGTGCCGACCAGTGCCCGATTACCCTCGTCGCCCGGGGCGACGGCAGTGATAAGCAGACCCAGCACACCACCCATGACGTAGAACGCCCCGGTGGTCCGAGCCATGACCATAGCTGTCGCCAGCGCCGATGCCGCCCGCACCCGGGTTCGGGTATCGCCGCGCGCCCCGATTCCTCGCACGGTGAACAGCCTAGACACAACGAATCCCAGCGGTTGCCACATCCCGTGAATCCGGAGTGGCGAACGGTTGGCTATTCATCTTCGCGAAACATTCGGGTAGCCAACGCGACTAGGCCACGGGTGCCCACACTCGATATTCACAGCCACTATCCAGAGTTCCGCGGGGCGAACCGGAGGCGGTGGGGACGAGCGAATGTCCGCCCACCGCCGCAGGCCCGTCCGCTACTTCGGCGGGGTCAGCACCTCGGTGCCGACGAACGGCACCAGTGCCGCGGGCACCCGCACCGAACCGTCGGCCTGCTGGTGGTTCTCCAGGATGGCCACGATCCAGCGGGTGGTCGCCAGCGTGCCGTTCAAAGTGGCTGCGATTTGCGGCTTTCCGTTCTCGTCGCGGTAACGCACCGAGAGGCGACGGGCCTGGAAGGTGGTGCAGTTCGAGGTCGAGGTGAGTTCCCGGTAGGTCTGCTGGGTCGGCACCCAGGCCTCGCAGTCGAACTTGCGCGCGGCCGAGCTGCCGAGATCGCCTGCGGCGACATCGATGACCCGGTACGGAACCTCGACGGCCGCGAGCATGTCCTGCTCCCAGCCGAGCAGGCGCTGGTGTTCGGCGTCGGCTTCTTCGGGCGTGGTGAAGACGAACATCTCCACCTTGTCGAACTGGTGCACCCGGATGATGCCGCGGGTGTCCTTGCCGTAGCTGCCCGCCTCCCGCCGGAAGCACGACGACCAGCCCGCGTACCGCTTCGGGCCGTCGCTCAGGTCGAGGATCTCGTCCGAGTGGTAACCGGCCAGCGGCACCTCCGAGGTGCCGACCAGGTACAGGTCCTCCTCGGCGAGGCGATAGACCTCCGAGGCGTGCTGGCCGAGGAAGCCGGTGCCCGCCATGATCTCCGGGCGCACCAGCACCGGCGGGATCATCATGGTGAAACCGTTGGCAACCGCCTTCTGCGCCGCGAGTTGCAGCAGACCGAGCTGCAGCAGCGCGCCGTAGCCGGTCATGAAGTAGAAGCGGGCGCCCGAGACCTTCGCACCGCGTTCCATGTCGATCAGGCCGAGCGACTCGCTGAGATCCAGGTGGTCTTTCGGTTCGAAGTCGAACTCCGGTGGCGTCCCGATGGTTTCGAGCACGACGAAATCGGCCTCGCCGCCGGCGGGAGCGCCCTCCTGCACCACGTTGGAGATGGCGCGGTGTGCGGCGTCCATATCGGCATCGGCCGCGTGCTGCGCGGCCTCGGCCTCCTTGACCTTGACCGACATCTCCTGCGCCTGCGCGAGCAGCGCGGGCCGCTCCTCTTTACTCGCCTTGCCGACCAGCTTGCCCATCGCCTTGTGCTCGGCGCGCAGGTTGTCGGCGGTGGCCACCGCCGCGCGGCGCGCGGCGTCCGCCTCGAGCAGGGCATCGACGAGGGCGGGGTCTTCGCCACGGGCGCGCTGCGAGGCGCGGACCGCGTCGGGGTTGTCCCGCAGGAATCGGAGGTCGATCATGGGGCCTCAGCCTAGTGGTCGGGATATTGCTGTTTCACCCCGATATCCCAGGATGCGGACCGCTCGGCCGAGGACGCGCGCATAGTTGGCTTGTGGGTACAACTTTCGACGAATCAGCCATCGATGACGTACTGACCGAGCTGACCGCGGGCGAGAAAGCCTGGGCACAGACCCCGCTGCGCCGCCGCCGTGAGCTCCTCGACGACATCCACGCCCGAACCGGGCGCTTCGCCGGCGACTGGGTGCGGGCCGCGCGGACCATCAAGGGTTTGGCCGCCGACTCGCCGCTGGTCGGCGAGGAGTGGATGTCCGGACCGCTGACCCTGCTGCAGGCCACGGCCGCGCTGTCCGGGACGCTGGCCGCGCTGGACGAGGGGCGCAGCCCGCTCGACGGAGTCACCGTGCGGACCGCGCTCGGCAATCGGGTGGCGGTGCCGATCCTGCCGCTGAGCAACTACGACCGGTTGCTGCTCAACGGTTTTCACGGCGAGGTCTGGCTGCGGCCGGGGGTCGACGCCGATACCGCGCGGCGGCGGGCCGGGCTGGCGCAGCTCGATCCGACCGCGACCGGCGGCATCGGGGTCGTGCTCGGCGCGGGCAACATCACCTCCATTCCACCGCTGGACGCGTTGTACGAGCTGTTCGCGCACAACCGGGTGGTCGTGCTGAAGCTGAACCCGATCACCGATCCGCTGTACACGGTGTTCGAGATGGTGTTCGCACCGCTGTGCGAGCTCGGCGTGCTGCGGATCGTGACCGGCGACGCGGACACCGGCCGCTACCTGGTGCACCACCCGCAGGTCGCGCATGTGCACATGACCGGCAGCGCGCAGACCCACGACACGATCGTGTGGGGCCCCGGCCCGGAGGGGCTGGAACGCAAGAAGGACAAACGGCCGCTGCTGGACAAGCCGATCACCAGCGAGCTCGGCGGTGTGTCGCCGACCATCGTGGTGCCCGGTGACTGGTCCGACGCCGATCTGCGTTTCCAGGCCGAGCACGTTGCCACCCAGCGGCTGCACAACGGCGGCTACAACTGCGTCGCCGCGCAGGCGGTGGTGCTCAGCAAGGACTGGGCGCTCAAGGACAAGTTCCTGGCCGAGCTGCGCACCGCGCTCGCGCAGGCCCCGGAGCGGGCCGCGTACTACCCGGGCAGCGACTCGCGGGTCGCGGACGCGCTGGCGTCCTATCCGGGCGCCGGGCAGGTCGGCTCCGGCCGGGTGCTGATCGAGCAGCTGCCGCTCACCGATTCGCCGCTGCTGCGCACCGAGTACTTCTCGCCCGTGCTCGGCGTGGTCGAACTGCCCTACCCTGGCGGCGAATTCCTGCAGCGAGCGGTCGATTTCGTGAACAACGAACTCACCGGCACGCTCGGCGCCAACGTGCTGGCCCACCCGTCCACCATCCGCAGGCTCGGCATCGGCTTCGAGCGCGCCATCGAACGGCTGCGCTACGGCGCGATCGCGGTGAACGCGTGGACCGGGCTCGCTTTCCTCGCCCCGCACGCCGCGTGGGGCGCGTTCCCCGGCCACACCCTCGACGACGTGCAGAGCGGAATCGGCGTGGTGCACAACGCCTTCCTGCTCGACGACGTGGAGCGCACGGTGGTGCGCGGACCGTTCCGGCCCGCGCCGCGCTCGCTGCTGCACGGGGAGCTCGCGTTGTCGCCGAAACCGCCGTGGTTCGTCGGCAATACGGCCGCGGCGGCGACCGCGCGCAAGTTGACCGAGTTCTACGCGAGCGGCAACCCGGCCCGGATTCCCGGCATCTTCGTCTCCGCGTTCCGTGGTTAGCCGGGAAAAGCACTGATCAGAACGGGTCGTGGCACCGCGGCGCGGAGACTGCCATGATGGATCGCGATGTCCCCCTCCGATCACGCCCCCGAGCCAGAGCCATCGAGCCGGCCGACCACGCGCGCCATGCCGTCACGCAGCGGCGGCGGCGCGGCGCGGCGTTCGTTCGACGCGGTTAAGGGCGTGTTCACCGGTGAGACGCCGCTGCCTGCGCCGACGCTGCGCTGGGGGCTGCTGCTGGTGGCCACGGGTGCGGTGATCGCCGCCCTGGTGACGCTGTTCGTGACGGGGTTCGACAACAACAAGATCGAGGCGCACAGCCCGGCCTCGGCCGGTGAACCGGTGGTCGACAAGGAGTTCGGTACCGCGGTCAAGGGCGATTGCCTGAGCTGGTCCAAACCCGACCACTCCGACCTGGTCAAGGTGCGCTGCGAGAGCAAGCACATGTTCGAGGTCGCGGCGGATATAGACATGAGCAAGTACCCGGGCAAGGAGTTCGGGCCCGGCTCGCGATTCCCCGACTCGCTGCGGCTGACCGAGCTGAAGGAAGAGCACTGCGTGCCCGCCGTGCAGCAGTACATGGGCGGCAAGTTCGATCCGCGCGGGCGCTACATCGTCGGGTTGATGTATCCGAGCCCGGACGGCTGGCAGCACGGCGACCGCACGCTGCGCTGCGGGTTGCAGTACGCGGCCAGCGCGGGCACGCCGCCGTCGACCGGCAGCGCCGCCGAACACGATCAGTCGAAGGTGTACGGGCCGGGCGTATGCCTCGGCATCAACCAGAACCTGCCGACCGACCCGGTGGATTGCTCGCAGGTGCACGCCGTCGAGATCGTCTCCACCATCGACCTCGGCCAGCGGTTCCAGGGCGGGCCGCCCGCCAAGGAGGAGCAGGACCGGTTCGTCGAGGAGGAGTGCGCGCGCACCTCGGCGGAGTATCTCGGCGGGCCCGATGTCGTGCGCAACAAGACGCTGACGCTGTTCTTCGACTTCCTGGACGCGCGCAGCTGGCTGGCGGGCAGCCGCAAGCTGGACTGCATGGTCGGCAAGGGGGCCGATCGGGAGGGCTTCGCGCCGATCACCGGTTCCGCGCGCGGCGACATCCTGATCAACGGGCAGGCGCCGCAGCCGCCGCCGAACACCGGCCGCTCCACCCCGACGCCGCTGCCTGGCGCCGCGCCGCTGCCGCCGCAGCCGAGGTAATCCGCGACGATGTCGGTCTCCATGTCCGAGGACCGGTTCGAGGAGTTGGTCGGCGATGCGCTCGATCGGATCCCGCCGGAGCTGGCCCAAGCCATCGATAATGTGGTCGTGCTGATCGAAGCACGCAATTCGGATGATCCACATTTGCTCGGGCTCTATCACGGAATCGCACTCACCGAACGGGACAGTCACTATGGCGGCGCGCTGCCGGACACCGTGACGATCTATCGCGAATCCATCCTCGCCATCTGCTCGGACGAGAGCGAAGTGGTGGAAGAGGTGGCAATCACCGTGATCCATGAGATCGCACACTATTTCGGCATTGACGAAGACCGCCTGCATCAGCTGGGATGGGGCTAGTCTTTATCCAGCTGTATGAGTGCGGTTGCAGTTGGGGCGAGACAGGAAGAAACTTCAGGGGATTCGATGGAACCGATCGCTTCGCTGTCGCGTCCTATCACTCGAAGGGGGAATTCTCGTGGTTCCGCCCCACAGCCGCCACTAGAAGGAGTCGAGTCATGGTTGGCCACGTACTAGTACAACCCGAGGTCGTCCTTGCTGCCGCCGCTGAGCTGGATCTGCTGGCCGAGCGGCTCGCCGCCGCCGCCGCGCTGACCGCACCCGCGACGCATGTCGTGCCCTCCGGGATCGACGAGGTGTCGCTGCACGCCGCGAACCACCTCAACAAGGGCGCCGCGACGCACGACCAAGCCGTAGCCCAGGGAATTCTGGAACTGCACCACGCCGCCGCGACGTTGCGCAGCCAGCTCATCACCCACGTCGGTGAGGATGTCGTGCGGGCGGGCGCACTCAACATCGTCAGCGGAACAATCGCTTAACGCCTGCGGGCATCGCATAAAGCACAAGCAAGGGGAGAAAGCATGACCGCAGGAATCACCGGGGTGTTCTGGCTGCCCCGTCAGGCAGAAGGCAACTCGATCGCGCTGAACGCAGGCGCACACGCCATCCCGATCTCGGCGGCGGCCACCGCGTGGGGCGGGCTGACCGCGGCCTGGGTCGATGCCACCGCAACCGTCGCCCGGGTGATGGCGGAGCTGGGCGTCGGCATGCAGGGCATCAACGGCATCTCGGCGCTGTCCAAGCTCACCGGCTTCATCGGCTGGTCCGAGCAGCAGGGTGTCATGGCGGCCACCATGGGCTCGAAGGCGGCGAGCAACGCCATCGCTTACACCGTGGCCTCGCTGGCCATGCCGAGCATCCCGGAGATCGCGGCGGTGAACGCGGCGCGCATCGCCGCGCACTCGACCGGCGGCGTGCTCAACGGCACCTCGGAGCTGGCCGAGGCCGCCAAGGCCGCGCTCGACCTGCGGGCCGCGCTCACCATGGAGACCTACGAGGCGGCGACCACCGCGATGGTGGTCACCCCCGGCGAGTTCGTGAACCCGCCGACGATCGCGAAGGGTGCGGGCACCGCGGACGCGGGCCAGACCGATCAGGCGTTCCAGGCCACCAACGCCGACCCGGTGCAGAGCGCGATCGCCGCGGCGGGCGCGTTCGTGAACAACCCCGCCGTGGTGGGCGCCGCGACACAGGCGGCGAACATCGCGGGCTCGGTGGCGACCACCGGTGTGTCCACCGTGGGCACCATCGGCTCGCAGGCGGTCGCGGCCGTCACCACCGCCGCGACACCCGGAATCACCAGTGCCGCACCGGCCGCCATGGTCGGCGGCGCCGGACTGGCCTCCGCCGCGTCGGCGGCGGGAACGCGGTCCGCGTCGTTCTCCGCCGGCCCCTCGGTCGCGCTCGGCAACGGCTCGCTCAAGCTGCCCGACGGCTGGGGCGCCGGCGCGCCGGCCGGTGCACCCGCCGCGGCACCCGTCGTCGAGAACGTCTCGGCCACTCAGCCCGCCGCGGCACCGGCGCGCAGCAACAACACCGCGGGCAGCCCGTTGCTGGGCAACCAGGTGCGCGACGAGGACGACGAGTCCGAGCACAAGGGGCAGGACTACCTGCGCTCGACCGAGCACTTCAACGACGGCCGCTACGCCGCCGACGGGGTGATCGGCGCCGACGCCGGTATGGCCGCTAAGTGACGGTGCTCGGTGCGGGCCGCGGCCCGTCGATGCTCGCATCGGTGGTGCTGTCGCTCGATGAAATGCAGTTTCTCCTGGAGAAGCTGGAGATCGACGAGGTGCCCGTCGTGCTGGACGCACGCGGGCAGTACGACAACGTCACCGATCACGATGCCGCGATGGCCGTGGCCGCGCAGTCGCTCACCGATCGGGAACTGCTGATCGGTGACGCGGTCCATCAGGAACTGGAGGACCGGCTGCGGGCGCTGTACCGGCCGCACTGGGTGGTCGCGCTCCGGCTGTTCGTGGAGGGTCAAGCGAGTCGCATGTGTCTCGCGAAGGGCGACGATGTGGTCACCGTCGCCCTGCGCGGGCCGCAGTCCTATGTGATCGACGAGGCCGAGGACGACCTGCCCGGCCCGGTGATCGCCGCCCTGGGCCAAGCCGACCCGCTCGACCTGACCGGCATGCGGGCGCCGACCGAACAGCTGGTCCCGATCTTCGACGACACCGGCGACGCGGCGGCGACCGCCAACCGGTTGGCGAAGGTCGGCACCCCGCCTGCGGACGCGCAAGCCCTCGCCTCGGCGATGGTGCAGATCCATTCGCACGCCGAGATCGTCGGCGTGGTGTACGGCGACGGCACCCGCGACCTCACCGACAACCACATCGCGGTGTTCAACACCCGCGCGGGCCGTTTCATCGCGACCGCGAGCAAATCCGATGACGGCGTGAAGTGGACATCGCTCAGCACCGGAACAACATCCCGTTTGCGAACGGCGTTGCAGGACTTGATCAGTGGTCTGCCGGAGCGCGCGGAGTTCCCACGCAAACCGGAACAGGTGTAGCCGAGGCCTCAACGGCCCGCTTCCGAGGCCGTTCAGGCGGTCGCTTCGACTCACAGGGCCTCCATACGTCTCACAAGACCAGCACTCTCTGTGAGACGTATGGACGGTCTGTGAGATCGAATCGCGCTGGTGCGGATCTAGCCCATCGGATCGTCGGAGGTGGGCGCGACGTCGTAGCCGAAGGGTGGGGTGAAGCGGCCCCAGCGGATGCAGTCCCAGGTGCCGTCGGGCAGCGGGACCAGTTCGATGGTTTCGGTGTTGTCGAGGTGGTTGTTCGTGGTGAACGGCGGCAGCACGTCGGCGAGATAGCGGGACACCAAGCGCATCGCGGCACCGTGGTTGACCAGCAGCACATCGCCTTCGCTCGACCCCGGCGTCAAATACGTCTCGCGCAGTTCCTCGATGACCGGCAGGAAACGGGCGAGCACGTCGCGGCCGGACTCACCGCCGGGGATGCGTTCATCCAAATCGCCGTTGTGCCAGGCCCGGTAGATGCGCTGGAAGAACAGGTGCGCTTCCTCGCTGTGCTTGCCCTCCAGATCGCCGGCCTGCACCTCCTGCAGGTTGTCCAGCACCGTGGTGGGCACGCCGGTCGCGGCTTCGATGTAGCCCGCGGTCTGCCGGGCGCGCAACGCCGTCGAGCAGAACAGCACGCGCGGCGGGTTCAGCAGGGTTTCGCCGAACAACTTCGCTTGTGCCGCACCGCGTTCGGTGAGCGGCAAACCAGGAACCTTGGTGTCGAGCAGCTTCGCGACATTGCCTTCGGTCTCGCCGTGCCGGACCAGAACCAACTTGGCCGGGCCGATCTTCGCCTCGGTCACAGATCCGCCACCCCCTTTCGTAGCTGGGTCAGCCATCCCGCGGCCGCCTCGTCCGAGGGCGGAGGCGTGCCGGTCGCCGACGTGGCGGGCCAGGAACCGAGGAACCGGATCCGGGCGGTGCGGTGCAAAGCCTTGAGTGCCTCGGCCACCGCGGTGTCATCGATGTGCCCGACGCAGTCGAGATAAAAACGATAGGTGCCCATGCCGGTGCGGGTCGGCCGGGACTCGATCCTGGTCAAATCGATACCGCGGGTGGCGAACTCGGCGAACGCGCGCATCAGCGAGCCCGGCTCGTTCGGCAACTCCAGCACGATCGAGGTGCGATCCGCACCCGTCGCGGGCGGCGCCACGCACGGCCGGGTGACCAGCACGAAACGGGTGATCGCCTGCTCGTGGTCGGCCACGCCCGCGGCCAGCACCGCCAGCCCGAGCCGGGTCCCCGCCAGCGCGGTGGACACCGCGGCATCGGCCTTGCCTGCCGCAACGTCCTCGGCGGCAGCGGCATTCGAGGCCGAGACGTAGGGCTGGGCTTGCGGCAGATTGCGCGACACCCACTCGCGGACCTGGGCGGCGGCCACCGGATAGGCGGCCAGCGTGCGCACCTCGCACAGGTCGGTGCCGGGGTGGCCCAGGATCGTGAAGGTCACCTCCAGCTCGGTCTCCGCCACGATCTGCAGCCGCGGGCCGATGGCCAGGGAATCCAGCGTCGCGGCGATCGAGCCCTCGACCGAACTCTCGATCGGCACCACCGCCCCGTCGACGTCCCCGGCGCGGACCAGCTCGAGCGCGGCCCCCTGACTGGGCGCGGCAACTCGCTCGACGGCCCCTTCGAAGGCCCCCGAGGATTCGAGTTCGGCGAGGGCCATCTCGGTGAAGGTTCCGGAGGGCCCGAAGTACGCGATACGCGGCACGGTTACGACCTTACTTGCGTCCGCGACCGGCGCTCCCGGTATTTACCGGCTAACCCTTTTCACCACGCCTTTCACTGTTGCGCGCGAGCGGGGCGAGGGCGTGGGTTACTTCGTCGGGGTGCTCGGTCTCGATGGCGAGCAGGACGGTTCGCAGAGCTTCTACCGCAGGCGGTTTCAGTGCGTTCAGGAACGCGGTGTCCGGGGTACTGAGTGCGGTGCGGATGTCTTCACCGCAGAGGGCGGCGGCAGTGGCGGCGACGATCGCAAGGGCGCGGGGGCCCGCGGAGGTTCGGGCGATGAAGCCGGTGTCGGTGTGCACGATGGCAGCCAGGAAGTCGGCGATGTCCGCGTCGGGAGCGTCAGCGTCCAGGATCGGGGCCGAGTCGCCTGTGGTCGGGACGCGCACCAGGTCGTCGACGATGCTGCGCCGGGCGGGTGCCGTCAAGGCGATGAGTACCGGTTCGCCAGGTGTTTCTTCTCCGTGCGCCACCGATCCACCGTAACAACCAGGTGCGGTGCGGAGTTCGGCCGTGCAACGGGCAGCGAATTCTCAGGATCAGCGTGGGGCGAACGCTTGCGCATGTTCCGCTCGTCACTTAGCTTAGGGTAACCTAATTGAGCGCCGAGCAAGGCGAACAACGCCCGACCACGGAGGTTTGCATGCCGCGTCCGACACCGACCGTCCCACCGTCCACCGCCGAGCGGGTTCGCAGCGCGTGCGCGCATGCGGAACAGGCGGTGCTGGCCATGCCCGGCATCGATCCGACGCCCGTCTCGGTGCATCACGTGCGCGAGTGCGGCGACGCGGTGATCGCGGTCCCGACCACGTCGGTGGCGGCGTTGGTGGCAGGCAACTCACCGGACGCGGGCGCGCCCGCGGTCTTGGAGCTCACCGATCACGCCCCGCTGCCCTTGCGCGAACCCGTGCGAGCGCTGGTCTGGCTGCGCGGCTGGGTGCGCGCGGTGCCCGCGCAGGCGCAGCGGGCGCTGGCCGGCGAGGTCGCCAAGGAGAACCCGGACCCGGGCCTGCTCGACGTCGGACACACCGCGACCCTGCTGCGGCTGGTGATCAACTCCGCGGTGGTCGCCGACTCGACCGGCGCCGAATCGGTGAGCATCGACGAACTACGGGTGGCACAACCGGATCCGTTCTGCGCCTTGGAATCCGCCTGGCTGCTGCACATGGACGCCGACCACGCGGACGTCGTCGCACAGCTGGCCAGGCACCTGCCGCCCCGGCTCCAGCACGGCATCGTGCACCCGCTCGCCATCGACCGCTACGGTCTCACCCTGCGCGTCGAGGGCCGCGACGGGGACCACGACTTCCGGCTGCCGTTCAACTCCCCCGCCGACGACATCGAGTCGCTCAGCCGCGCGGTACGCACCCTGGCGGGTTGCCCGTTCCTTAACGGACTCCGTCGCATCTGAACCGCCGGCCGCAGCGCTCGACTCGATCGTTTGCCTGATCGTTTACGGCAGCCAGGACACGTGGCGACGCAGCACTGAGTAGCCCAGGAGTCGACCACGTCGATGGTGCATGCGCTAGGAATGGTTCGCGTGCAGTGCAGGTGTACGTCGTGCGCGGTATGTCCGCGACCGCCAGAGTGCTTGTTACGGCAGCCAGGACACGTGGCCGCGCAGGAGCATGTAACCCAGGTAGGCGACCGCGTCGATGGTGGCGTGGGCGAGGATCAGCGGCCACAGCTTGTTCGTGCGCTGCCAGTAGCGGCCGAAGATCAAGCCCATCACCAGGTTTCCGAGGCCGCCGCCGAGACCCTGGTACAGGTGGTAGCTGCCGCGCAGTAGGGCCGACGCGAGCAGCGACGAGTTCTCCGACCAGCCGAGTTTGCGCAAGCGGGTGATCAGGTAGGCGACCACGATGATCTCCTCGGCCAGCGAGTTCGCGCAGGCGGACAGGATCAGCGCGGGCAGCCGCCACCAGTGGTCGCCGAGCGACGCGGGCACGATCGTGACGCTCACCCCCATGGTGTGCGCGATCAGATACAGACCGAGGCCGGGCAGCCCGATGATGGCGGCGAGCACCAGTCCGGGCACGACATCCGCGCGCCACCGCAGCCGGGCCGCCAGCCCGATCAGGCGCGGCCCGATCCCGCTGCGCCACAACAGGTACAGGCCGAGCGCCGCCCACCCGGCCAGGCGCGCCACACTCAGCAGCTGGAACAGCAGGTCGATGGTCGACTGGGCGGACCGCGACGGATTCAGCGCGACGGTGCGCCCACCCACCCCGCCGGGCGAGAGCGCGCTCTCCACCAGCGACAGCCCCGCATTGAGCCCGCTCAACCCGAAGGTGACCACCAGCACGACCGCGATCTCGAGTTTGATCCCGAGCCGCTCCCGCTCCGTCACCTCGGCCTCGCCCCGCTCGGCCCCGGACTCACCACGCATGGGCTCGAATCTATTGCCCCGCCGCCACCGCCGCGGCGCACGCCCCGCGCGCCGCGCCTTTCGTCACACCCGATGCCGCAACACCGACTCGGCCGGGACTCCGCTCACCTGCCCCGATACACCCGGCCAGCTACCGTGACCGAACTGTTCTCCGTCCGGCGATAACACTGCCGGGGTGCCGGCGAATTCATAGAGAGTGCGCGGGCGGACGGGCACTGCGACCGGGGCGATGCCCGCGTGCCGACGGGGCAGGACAACGCTCGGACCGGATCGAGATCATCCGTCGCACCACCGACCCGAACGACGAGCGATAAGTAGAGTCTCAGTGATGAATGGCGACGACCCCCAGTACCGCGCACGGATGCGCCGGGTGCCGCCGCCCGGTCAGCCGCCGATGCCGCGCCCCGGACCGCGCCGCGCCGGACCGCCGGTCGACCCGCAGTCGCCGTACATCGAGCCGACGCAGGTGCTGCGCCGCGGCGGCCCGCACCAACCGCTCGCGTATTCGCAGGTGCCGCCGGAACCCGCGGTGTCGCGGCGGCCACCGCCGCTCGACAAGCCCCGCGGCGGCCCCACGCACGCGCCCACCCAGCAGCCGGTGCCCTATCGCGAGGGCCCGCCACCGCAGCGGCCCCGGCCGCGTCGCGGGAGTCCGCCGCCACCGCCCCCCGGTCCATCGCGTGGCGAACGGCAGGCCCGCGCCCCGCGGCCGCGCCGCAAGCGCCACTATTTCCGCTGGTTCCTGGTCCTGCTGCTGGTGCTCGTGCTGGCCGCCATCGGCGCCATCGTGAAACTCGACGGCTCGCTGACCCGCATCCCCGCACTGGCCAACTACTCCGAGCGGCTCGGCGACACCCCCGGCACCAACTGGCTGATCGTCGGCTCGGATGGCCGGGCGGGCCTGACACCCGAGCAGGAACAGGAGCTCGCCACCGGCGGCGAGGTCGGCCCGGAGCGCACCGACACGATCATGCTGGTGCACATCCCGAAGTCGGGAAATACCACCATGGTCAGCCTGCCGCGCGACTCCTACGTCAGTATTCCCGGCAACGGCCAGGACAAGCTCAATGCCGCCTTCGCCATCGGCGGGCCGCAGTTGCTCGTGCAAACCGTCGAGATCGCCACCGGCGTGCGCATCGACCACTACGCGCAGATCGGATTCAGCGGTTTCGCCGGCGTCGTCGACGCGCTCGGTGGCATCGACGTCTGCCTGCCGACGGCCATCGACGATCCGCTGGCCGGGATCAACCTGCCCGCAGGCTGCCAGAAGCTGAGCGGCCCGGAGGCACTCGGTTTCGTGCGCAGCCGCGCGACCGCGCTCGCCGACCTGGATCGCATCAATAATCAGCGCATCTTCATGGCCGCCCTGGTGAAGAAGGCGACCAGCACTTCAACCCTGGTCAATCCGTTCAAGCTGTGGCCGTTGGCCTCCGACACGGTGAAGTCGCTGAAGGTCGACGACGGCGACCACATCTGGCACCTGGCGCAACTCGGCTGGGCGATGCGCGGTGACACGGTGGCGACGACGGTGCCGATCGGCCGGTTCGCCGATACCGACAGCGGCAATGTGCTGGTGTGGGACAAGAACAAGGCGAGCCAGTTCTTCGATGCGCTCGCTTCCGACCGTCCGATTCCGGAGGACCTGCTGACGAGGTAGCGTCGGTCACATGCCGGACACCGAGCTCGATCGCCCCTTCCCGACTCTGCTCACCGCACAGATTCGTCACGGGTTCACGGCAGCGCAGCAGTATCTCGCCGCCGCCGTGTACCTGGACGCGAATCGGTTGCCGCAGTTGGCCAGACACTGCTACGGCAAGTCCGAGGAGCAGCGCGCACACGCATTGCGGATGGTCCAGTATCTGCTCGACCGTGATCTCGACGTCCGGATCGGCGGACTGGACGAGATCCAGTCGACCTTCGAATCACCCCGCGCCGCAATAGCTTTCCTGCTGGAGACCGAGCAGCACCGCAGCACGCAGATCACCGGGCTCGCTCGTGCCGCCCGCGAATCGGGCGACTATCTCGGCGAGCGCTTCGTGCAATGGTTCCTGAAGGAACAGGTCGAAGACGTCGCCAGAATGACCACGCTGCTGACCGTCATCGACCGGGCGGCGGACAACCTGTTCGACGTCGAGGACTTCATCGCGCGCGAACTCCGGGTGCCGCAGCGCATCGACAACGCGACCCCGAGAATGGCTGGCACAGCGAAGAATTAATTAGGCAATACTAGCCTCAATAAGGTTGCACTTGGATGACACGCGCCTTGACCAGCGCTAATGTCAGCTACTATGTCCAGCCATCCGGAGTCCCCACGCAGCAAATTCCACGGCCTGCTCCATGATCAGATCAGGCATGAATTCAATGCCGAACATCAATACATCGCCATCGCGGTGTGGTTCGACAATGCTGATCTGCCCCAGTTGGCCAAGCGTTTCTATGCGCAGGCGGTGGAAGAACGCAACCACGCGATGATGATCGTGCAGTACTTCCTCGACCGGGACATCAGTGTCGAGCTGTCCGGCATCGACGCCGCCAAATCCAAGTTCGAGAATGTGCACGAGCCGATCGCGCTCGCCCTCGCCCAGGAGAAGACGGTCACCGACCAGATCATCCAGCTGGCCAGCACCGCCCGCGAAGAGGGCGATTACCTGGGCGAGCAGTTCATGCAGTGGTTCCTGAAGGAGCAGGTCGAGGAGGTCGCCAACATGACCACCCTGCTCACCATTGCCGAGCGCGCCGGATCCAACCTGTTCGATCTGGAAGAGTTCATCGCCCGGGAAATGAGTGGTCCCAGCGATACTTCCGGTGCCCCTTCGGCAGCGGGTGGATCCGTCTGATAGGCGTCACCCATCAATAGCGAACAGGCCCAGCTCGCGCGACGAGCTGGGCCTGTTGCCGTTTATCACTGTTCTACTGAGCGCCCACGGTGCTGAGCAGCGATTTCAGCGGCCGAAGAATAACGTCCACGGTTTCTTCTGCCGCGCTGTCCGTGAGACCGCGCTCACCTGCACCGCTTTTCGGCAGGAGTAACGGGCCGCGCAATTAGCCGGACCGTTTTTCGCTGAATTCTCCTACTGGTGCACCGCAATTCAGCGCAAAGTCACCTGACGCGACCGCAGGCCATCCCGCGACCGACGTTCACCGGCGGTCAACGGCGCGTCCGAAGCCAGCGCCTCGGCCAGCCGAGCGTCGAATTCCTGAGCAGGCTTGGCCCATTCGTCGGCGTGCATCTCCGGATCCAGATCGAAGACCGGGACGAGCACACCGTGCGTGCGGAACGAGCCCGCGAACCGGGAGCCCTCGCCGAGCTGCAGACCACCCGCGGCGTGCAACCGAGCCAGCGCCAGCATCAGGTCGTCCTCGTTCTCCGGGCGAACCCAGCGGATGTGCGCCTTCTCGCCGGCGTCCACCCACCACGCCGCGCCGACCGCGTCCGGGCCGAGCACGATCCGGGCGGACGGCTTGATCGCCAGCTTGGCCTGCTCGATGGTCGCGGCGACCTGCGGGTCGGGCTGCACGCCCTCCGGCACCCACCAGTCGAAGTCCTGGTGCACCGTGATGTCCAGCGGCGCAGCGGGATCGATCACGTCGGCCAGGCGAGGACCGCCCGCGACGCTCTCCACCGAGGCCAGCGAGTCACCGGGCTCGGCGGACTGCGTCCACAGGATGGCGGCCGCGATATCGGCGCCCAGGTCGGCGCCTTGGAACTGCACCTGCGCGCCGACGTAGCCGCTCGGCGGCTCGCCGGCCCGCACCAGCGCGGCCACCGCACCCGGTAGCACGGTGGCGAGCACGACCGAACGCTCGGCGGCGACACTGGAAGCCAGCTTCAGTTCGGCGGTCGCCGACGGCACGAACTCGCACAGCGCGACCAGATCGCACTCCGCGGCCAGCCCCTCGAAGGGACGCGAGACGGACTGCGCCGCCTGCTCGAGCGCCACCTTCCGCTCGGCGAGACGCTGTGCCCGGTTCCCTCCGGGCTTAGGACTATTGCGCTTGCTCTTACCCACGGGGGGTCAACCTACATGGTGTGCGCTCCGCCACCCCGCGCGCCACGGCACCGGGACGGTGCTCGGCGCGGCCGCGGGCAGGTCGCTGCTGAACGGCGCACGCGCACAACCTGGTTCGCCGGTCCGCCGACGCGAGGTGAACTAGTCGCCAGACCAACTCTGTCAAGCCGCCTATTCGTCAGCCCGTGTGTGTCGAGCGGCGCCGATGGGCAGCGAACCCAGGCGTCGCCGATTCGGGCGATGACGTGGCACCGAGTAGCCAGCCCGTCGGTCGAGAAGGGCGCGAAGCGGGTACGCATGGACTACATCAAAGGTCAGCGGCGCCAACCCGTTCGAGCGGATCAGGCGGCGTCGAGCAGCGCCTTGGTCCGTCCGGGGTGGTTGGTAGCAACCCAGCTGACGCCGAGGTCGGCGCACAGGCGCACGTCGTCGGGGTCGTCCACGGTCCAGCAGTAGGTGGCGCGGCCTGCGGCGGCGGCCTTGTCGACCAGTTCGGGGTGGTCGCGCAGCGTCTTCACCGACGGGCCGACGGCGGTGGCGCCCACCGTGGTCGCGGCGCCGCCGCCGAGGTAACGCGACGATTCGCCGAGCAGCACGGTCGGCAACAGGGGCGCGGCCCGGCGGATCCGCCAGACCGCGGTGGCCGCGAAAGACATGACCACCGCGCGGGAATGATCGGCGGAGGCGGGGGTGGCGATGCCGAACCGCTGCAGTTCAGCCAGCAGCTTGTTCTCCACCAGCGCGCCGTAGCGGACCGGGTGTTTGGTCTCGATGAACAGCTTCGTCGGCCTGCTGCGCCAATCGAGCACCAACGTGATCAGCTCGCTGAGGGTGAGCACCTCCGCGGCTTCGCCGTCGGCGCCGAAGTCGAGTTCCTTCAGTTCGTCCAGCGTCATCTCGCTGACGAGGCCGGTACCGGAGGAGGTCCGGTCGACGGTGCGGTCGTGCACGCACACCAGATGCCCGTCCCTGGTCAGCCGGACGTCGCATTCGACGCCGTCCGCGCCTTCCTGGAGCGCCAATTCGTATGCGGCAAGGGTGTGTTCGGGGCGCGCCGCCGAAGCACCTCGGTGCGCCACGACGAACGGTGCGCGACTGACCTGGCTCACTTGGCCAAAACCTCCTGTTGCTCACGGTCCACTGCACCGTTGTCCTCAACGCCTGTGCCGTTGTCATCGGCATCGGTGTGCTCAGCCGCGTCCGGTGCGGACGCACCGACCGCCTGCGGCGCCCGCCCACCGGGATGCACCGGCTCGATCACCGGCACCGCCGGGTCGACGGCTACCAGCCAGCGCCGCGCGGTCCTGCTGCGGCCGAGCACGTCTCGTTCCTCGACCGCCCGCATCATGGCCAGGGTGAGCAGCGCGACCGCGGCGGCGACCAGGTCGGTGAACGCGGTGAACAGCACGCCGTCCGCCTCGGCCTGCAACGAATCCGCAGTCCGCCACAGCAGCGCGGCCGCGGCGACCACACCGCCGAACACCCAGGCGGCCCACCAGATCCGGATCGCCCGCAGCGCGCGCGGATCGGACCGTCGTGCGACGAGTTCGGTCAGGAAAACCCCGGGCCACAGCAGATTGACCACCGGGATCACACAGCCGAGCACCAGTACCCGCACCGATCGCGGGTCGGCGCGCCCGGTTTCCTGGAAGGCGGCGCGGCGTGCGTCGATCAACCAGCCGACCACGGCGACCGCGCTCAGCAGCGCGAACAACAGCGCGAGCACCGCGGCGCCGATGACGAGCGCGTCGGAAGCGAACAGCAGCGCGGGATGGATAAGCCGGGTGCGATTGCGCAGCAGGAGTAGATAGCGCAGCAACTCGCCGACGGCCGCGACCGCGAACAACGCGGTGGTGGTGATCAGCAGGGTGGATGCCCTGGCGGTCAGCCTGGTGAGCGGACGAGGGGCCGCGGCGGCGGGCTTAGGCGGCGGGTCGAGCAGACCCCAGCGCGGAATATGGGTGTAGCGCGGCGTTTCGGCGCTCGGCACGGGAGGTCCGGCGGCCGGGGACCGGCGCGCGCGATGGTCCGGCCGGCGCGCCACCCAGCGATAGTTGCGCCGCTCGGCGGGTGCGTCGATGGGCGCGGGCGAGAGCAGCACGCCGCGGCAGCGCGGGCACCAGTGCATCGGGGTCGACTGCACGGCCCAGCGCGCGCCACACCGCGCACAAGGTTGTACGACCGTGCTCACCGTGCCTCCTGTGTCTTGCGGGACACCCGCGCCCGGTCGGCGCTGATGAGCGCTGCGCCATTGTGTCTCATCACGCCTCCTTCGCGGCGGTCCTAGTAGATCTTCGCCTGCCCGTCACCGTCGGCGACCAGCGGGCGGCCCGCCTGCTGCCACGCGACCATGCCGCCGTTCACCTGGATGGCGTCGAAGCCGATGTGCGTGAGGTATTCGACCACCTGGAGGGAACGGCCGCCTTGCCTGCAGATGACGTAGAGATCGACGTCGTACTCCAGCTCGTCCACCCGGGCGGGCACGTCGACCATCGGGATGTGCACGGCACCCGGCGCGTGCCCGAGTTGCCACTCGTCGTCCTCGCGCACATCGAGCAGGATCGCGCGCGCGGCGTCGGCGGGCGGTTCGGCGCTGTCGAATTCGCGCGGCACCGCGTCCACCGGGACCGAGGGCACATGGGGACTCGTCACAGTTTCGATCCTGCCATGGGCGGCGGAGGGCCGTGCGGTTCCGCCCGCGCGGCGGCCGTCGGCGGCTCGACATCGAGCCGATACTTCAGGTATGTTCTGCGTCCCGGAACCCTGATCGATGCCCCGCTCAGGGTCGGCGTGTGCATACCTCCGACAGAGTTATCCACATAATCCACAACTTCATCCACAGGCTGCAGCTATCGGACAGCGCACCATTTTCAGGGTTTGGCTATCAAAGCTACCCGTCGGCTAACCCGCCCTCCGAGCCCAGATTGCCGGATCAGGGGGCTCATCTCAGCCCTCAGCGGATTCGCGGCATGACCTTCGGCGCGAACAACCGATCCGAGACTCCCCTCCAACCGCCATCCCGGAGCGGTTATTCGCCGCCGACCTCGGAACTCGCGGCGCGGCGGGTTCCGATATCTACTTGGACGGCGCAGGGTCCGGTTCGGTTCCATAAAAAACGAGAACACTAGCGAAAAACTGAAATACTGGGCTCCACCGGTAGCTGTCGGTAGCCTGTGGCCATGAACGTGAGCAGGGGGCTACTCGACGGCATGGATACGGCTGGGCTCAATGTCGCTCTGTCCGAGGCGACCTGCCTCGGCCTGGAGGTCGACGCGGCGGCCGGACAACTACGACTCGACTTAGAGGTGCTGACGCTTCCGGAAAACGGAACGCCCACCGAGGATTACCGGGTGCAGGTCACCTTTACCGGGGTCAGCCGCGTCGCGGCGTCCCTGCGCATGCAGAACTGGGACGACCTGGAACCGCGGGTGCTGCCACTGGAACTGACCGGTCTGGACGAGGCCATCCGCAGCTTCGGCGGCGGCAGGCTGCACGGCTGGGAGTTCATCGACCTCGACGACAGCGGCTGGGCACTGTGGAGCGAGCTGCTCAGCTTCGACACCACCCTCGACGAGCACGTCTCGGCGCACGTACTGGAGTTCTCCCAGGAGGAGGGCATCGACCCGCGCGAGCTGGACGTGCGGGTGTGGTTCGACAACATGCTCATCAACGACACCGCAGGCCGGGAGATCCCGCTGGCGGAGTTCATCGCCGGCGCGGCGCGCTGGTGGGAGGCGCACGACGCGGGCGACCCGCGCGCAACCCGTCCCGGCGTAGCGCCGCCGCTCTGAATCCACCACACCGATACCGCACACTCGGACTTCCGGATGTGCGGTATTTCTGTATCCCGGGTCGCCGGCGCGAGCGGCAACCGCGGTGATTCTCAGCCGGAAACATGCCCTCGACTCGGGCTGATTCCGGGATCGGCGGCTGCCGCGGATGACCATTGACGTATTGGGTATCCGGAACGAGGATCGGTGCTGCCGACCGGGCAGCGCCGCTCCGGGTGATCATGGACGCGCGCGGGGAGGCGCGGTCGCTGCACTGGTTCGTCGTACCGCGACATGGTTCGATGCAACGCGTGAGGTTCGACCCGCTGCCGATGACGACGTGCCGGTGCACAGCCCGTGCCCGCGTCGGAATGCGGGGGCATCAGGCCCGGTTGGAACCGAGCGGGTGTACGAATGATGGTTGGGTGTGCTCGATAAGGGCGCACACAGCCCGACATAGGAAGGGACATCGTGGCTGAGTACACGCTGCCAGATCTGGATTACGACTACAGCGCCCTGGAGCCCCACATCTCCGGGCAGATCAACGAGCTGCATCATTCCAAGCACCACGCCGCTTACGTCGCGGGCGCGAACACCGCGCTCGAGAAGCTCGAAGCGGCCCGCGAAAGCGGCGATCACGGCGCCATTTTCCTGTACGAGAAGAACCTGGCCTTCCACCTGGGTGGGCACGTCAACCACTCCATCTGGTGGAAGAACCTGTCCCCCAACGGCGGTGACAAGCCGGTCGGCGACCTCGCCGCGGCGATCGACGACCAGTTCGGCTCGTTCGACAAGTTCCGCGCGCAGTTCACCGCCGCGGCCAACGGCCTGCAGGGCTCCGGCTGGGCGGTGCTCGGCTACGACACCCTCGGCCAGAAGCTGCTGACCTTCCAGCTCTACGACCAGCAGGCCAACGTCCCGCTGGGCATCATCCCGCTGCTGCAGGTCGACATGTGGGAGCACGCCTTCTACCTGCAGTACAAGAACGTCAAGGCGGACTACGTGACCGCGTTCTGGAACGTCGTCAACTGGGAAGACGTGCAGGACCGCTTCACCCGCGCCGTCGGCCAGGGCAAGGGCCTCATCTTCGGCTGATAGCGACCACGCGCCCACGGGCCCGTGTCTCTGCCGCGCTCGCGCGGTCGGGGGCGCGGGCCCGTCGCCGTTTCGGGTGACTGCCGCGACGCGATCAGGACACGCCCGAGCGGCAAACCGGTCTCGGACCGTGCGGCCGACCGGCCGTCGCGGGGCTGTGGGCTGGCGCGATCGCTGGTCAGCTCGATTTGGCCGGGCAGCTGGCACTCTTTGGTACTTGTGTGCCAGGTGATTCGTAGTTCATTCTCGGATTCCACAGTTCGAGGACGGGCAAAGCCGCTGGGAGCGCTATCGAGCGTGAACGCGCGAGGCCGCCCCCGGTTACCCGGACGGGAGGCACCATGCGGACGAATGGACCGATCGGCATCACGCCTTTCCATGCCCGCGGCTCGCTGCGCGGCTTCGTCATCTCCGGCCGCTGGCCGGACACCACCAAGGAATGGGCACAGGTACTCGTGCTCGCCGTCCGGGTGGCCACGCTACCCGGGCTGCTGTCCACCTCGACGGTGTTCGGGGTGCGCGAGGAACTACCGGACGACCCCGAACCCGACATGGTCGGCCTGGTGATGGCCGAGGGCACGGTGCTCGGCGAGGAGGCCCTCGCGCCCGGCCGGTTTGCCGACCATGTGCCCGCCGCCCTGTTGATGCTGCATCCACCCTCGGAAACCCGGCCGTCGCTGCCGGAGTGCGCGGGTGCCGCCTCGGGCTGTGTGCTGCTGCCCGGCGTGCCGCATCTGGGCCTGGAACACCGGGCGGCGTGGGCCGAGGCCGAATCCGATGGCACGGTCACCTCGCTGGTCAGCCGGGTGGGACTGGACCCGATCAGCGATCCCGACACTGCGGTTCTGGCCATGCTGCTGGCCGCGTAAGGGTACCCGAAACCTTACGCATGGATCGCCAAACTTACTGCGCGCATTGCGATTTGGGTAACAGCCGGTTGGCACACCGGAGCACCCGCGGGTAGAGTCGGGCACAGCGAAGGGGAGTAGCCCCCAATTGCACAGTCGACATACTGACCCGCTTCCCCACGAGGGCTCGGGTCCGGCTGTGTGAACCGGCCTAGACCGGTGGGCGAGACCTTCGGCCGAGACAACTATTTCGTTGTCGGCCGGAGGCATACCCAGACTCCGACCGGCAGGCCGGAGACCCGGGAGCCGCACACATCATGATCGCCACCATTTTGCTGAGTATCGGCATCGTCTTCCTTGCCGAGCTCGGTGACAAATCCCAGCTGATGGCCTTGACGTTCGCGTTGCGCTACCGCTGGTGGGTCGTGCTCGGCGGCATCGCGACCGCTTCGGCCGCGGTGCATCTGATCTCGGTGGGCGTCGGCTACTTCCTCGGATCGGCGCTGCCCACCCGGGCCATCTCGCTGGTCGCCGCCCTCACCTTCCTGGCCGTCGGCCTGTGGACGCTGCGTGAGCACTTCGGCGCGGACGAAGAGAACCCCGCCCCGAAGTCATTGCGCGCGAGCACCGCACCGTTCCTGGTGGTGCTGTCCGCCTTCCTGCTCGCCGAACTCGGCGACCGGACCATGTTCGCGACCGCCGCGCTGGCCACCGACTACGACTGGGTCGGCGTCTGGCTCGGCTCGACCATCGGCATGGTCGCCGCCGACGCGCTCGCCATCGGGATCGGCATCCTGGTCGGCAAGCATCTGCCGGAACGCGCGATCGGCATCGGCTCGGGGCTGCTGTTCCTGTACTTCGGTGCCGCGACGCTGCTTTCCACTGCCGCGCCTGCACTGGGTGGGCCGAGCGTGGCCGTACTGGCCACCGTCGCACCGGCGCTGGGCGGTGCGGTCATGCTGATCCTGCGCAAGCTGCGCCCTGTCGCGGCACCGGAGCCCGCAGCGGAAACACCCGACCTGCCAACACCGTCCGGGCTGCCACTATCTGCCGCATCGGCGGCCGACTCGGCAGTGCGAGTCGCGCCCCTCGATCCGAAGGGTCGGCGGTAGTCCGGCCGACGTTGTGACCGTCTAGGTCCGAGGTTCGTCGGTTTCGAGCAAGGCGTCGCCGTACAGCTCCCCGCCGCGCCGCACCAGATTCAGCAGCGGAACCCGCAGCGCGAGCAGGCCGTCCAGGTCATCCGCCGCGATCCGGCCGGTGACCATCGCGCTGATCGAGGCCGCGAGGGTCTGGCAGGCGAAGCGCTGATCGTCGGTGCCCGCACCGAGCACGTCGGCGATCAGGCCGACGAACAGCTCCATCAGTTGCGCCCGCCGCGAGAGCGCCGCCGAACCCACCGCGTAGACCTCGACCAGGAACAGCCGCGCGCTGGCCGGATCGTCTACCAGGTGCTGCAGATAGGCCCGGAAGATCCGGTCCATCCGGTCCACGCTGCTCAGTTCCGGTCCGGCCGGATCGTCGGCGCCGCGAGAGGCATCCTCGATGCGGCCGAGCAGATTCTGTACGGCGCGCTCGTAGGCGGCTTCGAAACACGCCTCCTTGGAACGGAATTGCTCGTAGAAGGTCTCCCGGGACACTCCCGCGCGCTTCAGGATCGCCGCGACCGACGTGCCGACATAACCGTTCTCGGTCATCGCCTCGGCCATCGCGATCAGGATGCGCTCGCGCTGCGAGGCGACCACCTGCTCCCGCGGCAGGCCGTGCCTACCGCGCGGGAGTTGGCGTGCGCTGGTTGCCGGTTCGGTCATTCGGTGGCTCCGGTGGTTCGGTCGGGCTAGGCTGGCCGCTCCATTTTGCGGGGTCGGGTGGGTTGGTCCGTCGTGAAGGGTGCCTCTTCACTTCGCGCGATCTCCAAGGCGCGCCGTACACCTCGGCGCAAGGTGACGCCGATCAGCCGCTGCGCGATCGGCCGGAACGGCAGTGCGACGGCCACCCACCAGGGCGAAACCACCTGACGACGCCGGCGCGCGATGGCCTTTTCCACCGAATCGATGGCGGGGCCGAGCGGCGCGACGCCGGAAACGGTGGAGCGGCCGAGGATGGCGCGGGCCGCCGCGGTGCCGAAACCGCGCGAGGTCATGTCCGTGTCGAGTTCGGCGAAGTATGCGATGCCGACCTTCGCACCCGTGTGCTTCAGTTCGATGCGCAGCGTATGGCCGAGCGCCTCCACTGCCGCCTTCGACGCGCTGTAGGCGCCGACCAGCGGCAGATTCACCGCGGCGGCGAGCGAAGAGACCACCAGCGCATAGCCGTTCGCGTGACTGATATGCGGACCGGCCGCGCGCACCGTGTAGTAGACGCCGAGCACGTTGACCGCGAGCGTCTCCTCCATCACCGCCGGGTCGCCGCCGATCAACGGTAGCTGCCGCGCCACCCCCGCATTGGCCACCACCACATCCAGCCCGCCGAGCTCCCCGACCAGCGTCTCCACCACCCGATCCACCTGGGCGACATCCCCGACATCGCAGTAGCGCCACGGCGCGTCCCCGCACTCCCGCGCCACCTCCGCCAGCAGCTCCTCCTCCAACCCCAGCAGCGCAACCTTCGCCCCCGCCTCGTGCAACTGCCGAGCCAACGCAGCCCCGATCCCCCGCGCCGCCCCGGTGATCAACACCCGCCGCCCAGCCACCGACACCCCACCGAACAGCTTCATGCAGCGACCGTACCACCCAAGAACACGTTTGTTCGCAAATAGCCGTTCCGCATCGTCGCTACGGATTTCGAGGATCTTGAGCGGCCTCGAAGGGACCGGCCTTGGTAATCGCACCGCAGGTGAGCCGACAATCCGCGCGGAAATGAGAGGGATGCCTCATGAAGGTCGGTGGGGGCAACCGTTAGGGTGCAATTGACGAAGGGCCAACTGGCTGTCACGAACGAGAGGACCATCGTGGAGATTTCGGGTTCCGCCGCCATTGTCACCGGAGGCGCATCCGGCCTCGGCGCCGCCACCGCCAAGCGTTTCGCCGAGCTGGGGGCCACTGTCTTCGGACTGGATGTGCCGCAGTCGATCGAGCGGGCCGGGGACAATGTGCCCGCCGGGGTTACCCTCATTCCGGCCGATGTGACGAGCAATGACGAGGTCAGCGCCGCGGTCGCGCAGGTCGTCGACTCGGGTGCGCCGCTGCGCATCGTGGTCAACTGCGCCGGTGTCGGCTGGGCCGGACGCATCCTGTCCAAGAACGGCCCGCACGACCTGGAGCTGTTCCGCACCGTCATCACCGTGAACCTGCTCGGCACCTTCAATGTGATGCGCCTGGCCGCCGACGCCATCGCCAAGACCGAGGCCGTGGACGAGTACGGCCAGCGCGGCGTCGTGATCAACACCGCGTCGGTCGCCGCGTTCGAGGGCCAGATCGGCCAGATCGCGTACTCGGCGTCCAAGGGTGGCGTGCACGGCATGACCGTGCCTGCCGCGCGCGACCTGGCCCAGTTCGGCATCCGGGTGAACACCATCGCCCCCGGCATCATCGACACCCCGATGCTGGCCGGCGTCACCGAGGAGTACCGCAAGGGCCTCGAGGCGGGCGTGCCCTTCCCGTCCCGCCTGGGCCGTCCGGACGAGTACGCGCAGCTGTCGCAGTACATCGTCGAGCACGACTACCTCAACGGCGAGACCATCCGCATGGACGGCGCGCTGCGCATGGCCCCGCGTTAAAGAAAACCAACGCGAAAGCCGCTGCCGACCAACACGGTCGGCAGCGGCTTTTTCGTGTGACTCAGCCGAGCGGCTTGTGCCCGATACCGAGGAACGCGGTCGTGGACAACGGCCGCTGCGGGCGATAGTGCTCGGCGAGGTAGGCCTTCATCAGCGCGACACGTTCGGCCCACACCTGTTCGCCGACGCTACGGCGCATCAGGGCCAGCGGCGCGCTGCTGCGCACCAGGGTTTGCCACATCTCGTCGGCACCGGCGAAGGCGAGCGCGGTCGAATGTCGTTGGATGGAGACGGCTTCGAAGCCCGCACGGCGCATCTCGGTCTGGAAGACCTCCGGATTTTCCAGGCTGAGGTAGTTGGGCTGCGGCTCCTGGACGGTGGGGTCGGCGGCGTGCAACGCGCCGAACATCGTGCGCATCAGCGGTGATTCGGCCACCGGCGCCCAGCTGGACACCACGGCCGTGCCGCCGGGGCGCAGCACCCGGAACAGTTCGGCGAAACCTTTGGCCCGTTCCGGGAAGAACATCAGCCCGAACATCGAGAATCCCGCGTCGAAGGTGTCGCTCTCGAACGGCAGCGCCTGCCCATCCCCCACCCGCGCTTCGATATTGGTCAGCCCGGCGGCCCGCGCGGCGGCGGTGAGCCGCTCGATCATCGGGGCGGAGAAGTCGATGGCCTGCACCCGCGCCACCTGCGGCGCGGCGAGCAGGCTCAGCAGGCCCGTCCCCGCCGCGACATCGATGACCTGGGAAGACGGTGTCAGCGAAGCGAATTCGAGCGCGCGATCGGAGAAGGGCTGCATGAGCGCGGGCGCGAATTCGGCGTATCCATCGGCGACGAGATCCCACGGCTCGGCGACGGCAAGAGGGTTTCCGGACATAAGCTGACGATCCTTTCGATCGCCCAAATTTAACCGCGTCCACCCATGACCCAGCACCAACTCAGGCGAATAACGCTGTGCGCGAAGCTATTCGGATCGCGTGCCAGAAGGTAGCGAAGCCTGTCATTTCACACTGGACGCAGGACCGTGAACCACTGGTGCCGGACGTGCTTCGGCGAGGGCCACCGTGCGGTGGCCCTCGCCGAAGTCCGGATCAGAGGGTGCGGGTGAGGCGATCGGTGAGGATGTGCGCGAACCGCGCCGGATCCTTCAGCTCGCCGCCCTCGGCCAAGACCGCTGTGCCGTAGAGCAACTCGGCGGTCTCGGTGAGCTCCGGCACCTTGCCCGCGTCGGCGTCGTCCTTGCGGGTGTCGTAGGCGTCGCGCAGGCCGGTGACCAGCGGGTGGGTCGGGTTGAGCTCGAGAATCCGCTTGGTTTCCGGCATCAGCTGACCGGACGCGCGATACATCCGCTCCAGCATCGGGGTGAAGTCGAAGACATCACCGACGAGGCAGGCGGGTGAGGTGGTGAGCCGGTTGGTGAGGCGCACCTCCTTGACGCTGTCGTCCAGGGTCTTGCCGAGCCAGGTCAGCACCTCGGCGAAGTCCTTGTCCTGCTGTTCGCGCAGCGCCTCGGAGGCCTTCTTCTCCTCCTCGGACTCCAGGTCGACCTCGCCCTTGGCGATCGAGGTGAAGGCCTTGCCGTCGAACTCGGGCACCGAGCCGACCCACATCTCGTCCACCGGGTCGGTGAGGATCAGCACCTCGCGCCCCTTGGCCTTGAAAGCCTCCATGTGCGGGGAGCTTTCGACCTGCTGACGGGACTCGCCGGTCATGTAGTAGAGGGCGTCCTGCCCCTCGGGCATGCGCTCCACGTACTGGGCCAGCGTGGTCAGCTCGGTCTCGGAGTTCGTCGAGGCGAACGAGCAGACCTGCAGGATGGTTTCGCGGTTGTCGAAGTCGCCGAGCAGACCCTCCTTGAGGACGCGCCCGAACTCCTTCCAGAAGGTCTGGTACTTGGTCTGGTCCTCGGCGCCCTGCAGATCCTTGACCGTGGACAGCACCTTCTTGACCAGCCGCTTGCGGATCATCTGGATCTGGCGGTCCTGCTGCAGAATCTCGCGGGACACGTTGAGCGAGAGGTCCTGTGCGTCGACCACACCCTTGACGAAGCGCAGGTACTCCGGCATCAGCTCTTCGCAGTTGTCCATGATGAACACCCGCTTGACGTAGAGCTGCACGCCGCGCTTGTGCTCGCGGGTGAACAGGTCGAACGGCGCCTGCGACGGCAGGAACAGCAGCGCCTGGTATTCGAAGGTGCCCTCCGCCTTGAGCGGGATGATCTCCAGCGGATCGTCCCAGGCGTGGCTGACGTGCTTGTAGAACTCCTTGTACTCCTCGTCGCTGACCTCGCTCTTCGGGCGGGTCCACAACGCCTTCATGGAGTTGAGGGTCTGGTCCTCGACGATGGTCTTCTCGGACTTCTCCTCGCCCTCACCCTCGGTGACGGTCCGCTCGACCTGCATGCGGATCGGCCAGGCGATGAAGTCGGAGTACTTCTTGACGATCTCCCGGAGCTTCCACTCCTGGGTGTAGTCGAAGAGGTGGTCCTCTTCGTCGGCGGGCTTGAGGTGCAGCGAGACCGCGGTGCCCTGGGGTGCGGTGTCGAGGGTTTCGATGGTGTAGGTGGAACTGCCCGCGGCCGACTCCCAGCGGGTGCCCTCGGTCTCCCCGGCCCGCCGGGTGGTCAGGGTGACCTTGTCGGCGACCATGAAGGTCGAGTAGAAACCGATGCCGAATTGGCCGATCAGCTCCGCGGAGTCGATGTTGGCCGCCGCGCTCTTGGCCTCGTTGAGCTTCTTGCGCAGCTCGGCGGTGCCGGACTTGGCGAGGGTGCCGATCAGGTCGACCACCTCGGCACGGGACATACCGATGCCGTTGTCCCGAACGGTCAGGATCCGGTTGTCCTTGTCGACTTCCAGCTCGATGTGGAGGTCGGACGTGTCGACATGCAGATCCTTGTCCCGGAAGGACTCCAGCCGCAGCTTGTCCAGCGCGTCGGAGGAGTTCGAGATCAGCTCCCGCAGGAAGGTGTCCTTGTTGGAGTAGACCGAATGGATCATCAGCTCGAGCAGCTGATGCGTCTCTGCCTGGAACTCGAGTTGTTCGACGTGCTCTGTCACGACGCGATAGTACGACGCCCGAAATCCGCAAGGCCAGGAACCTCGAGGTCTGCCCGATTCGACATCCATTCGCGCAGCACCTGAGTGGCCCGGACGTCGTCCTCGTTGTACTCCAGCAACCGGGTGCGCTGGGACATGTCGGGGTCGCCCTCGTAGCCGACGGCCAGCCGATACCAGCTCATCGACGCCTCGCCGCCCGCCTCGGCATCGCGCCAGGCGAAGCCCGCGACCGGAGCGATCTTCTTCAGGCCCTTGCCGTTCGGGCAGATGAACTGATCGGAGACGGCCTGGAACATGTCCACCCACTCCGGTCCGTCGACGAACGCGCGCACCTGGTCAACGGTCGGCACGCCGGGGCGACCGGCGAAGCGGCGCGCCGACTCGTAGAGCCACTTGTCCTCGGCGGTGCGCGAGTAGCAGTAGGCAGCAAAGGTTTTGCCGCGCGCGGCGGCTTCCGCGCGGATGGTCATCAGCCAGGTCCAGAACTCGCCGAACGAGCGGCCCTCGTCCTCGGTGGGCAGCGGATCCCAGGTGACGAACGGGCGGTACACGCCGTCGAGCAGCGTGCCCCACAGGTACGCGCCGTATTCCTGGAAGCTCTCCAGGTCGACGTCGACCTCCACATCGGCCCGCTGCACCCGGATCGGCTCCACCCGGCGCACCAGCGGCGCGCCCGCGATCCAGGCGCGCGCGGTGACCACCGCCTCGTCGAACGGGCCGTGCTGCCAGTCGTCGGGGTCGTCGCCCGCCCACTCGGCCAGCTCGTCGATGGTCTGCACGCCGTGCCTGCGCAGCACGTCGGCGCGTGAGCCGGGCGCGACCAGGCTGACGTCGCGATGCTCGATGAGCCAGCCCTCACAGCTGGGTCCTTCGATGCTGCGCGTCCACCACGGGCACTGCCTGCACTCGGGCACCTTCGACGGAATGGTCGGCAGTTCGCCGCGGACCACCGCGACCCGGTCGGCGTAGCGCTGGTCGTAGTCGGCGAGCACCGGTCCGAGGTCGTGCACCAGGATGCAGTCGAAGTGGTAGCCGATCACGCCGCCGACCAGGGCCGGGCTGGCCATGCCGTGGCGCTGCAGCATCCGGTACAGGTGCGCGAGGCGCTGCTGGTCGCGGGGCTGCTGGCGCAGCTTGCGGTGCCGGTCCGGTTTCGGATTCCAGTGGTACGGGTTCGAGGTGGTCGGGTGGAAATCGGCGGGTTGGGGTTTTCGGGGGTCGGTCCCTTTGTGGTTCCCCACGATCCCGGGGATGTCCCCGCCGCGATCGTGGTCGCGCAGCAGGATCTCCGAGCCGCCGCGCCTGCCCGTCTCCGGTTCCTGTGGCAGCAGCCCGCCCCAGATGTGTTGCACGCCAGCCGCACACGCCTGCATGGTGGCCTCGGCGCGCTCGGCCGCGCGCAGCGTGGGGTCGATGACCACCCAGCCCGCCGGGTCCGCCGCGATCAGCGCGTCGCGGACCCGCAGCCGATGGGCCGTGGCCGCCTCCCTGCGCTGCCGCACCCCCGGATCCTCGGTGACGCCGTGCAGCGCCCCGGGATGCGCCGCGTCCAAGTGCAGTCGATGACGACAGCCGATGAGCGCTCTGGCATCGATGAAGGGGGTCGGCGCATCCGCGACGCCGGCCGGCCGTTCGACGGCCGTGCCGTTGTGCTTGCGACCCGCTCGGTCACCGATGCCCGATTCCACGCTATGCAGTATGGTCCCTACCCCCGACAAACCCACGAACCCCATGGGCAACGGCACCGTTCGCGGCTCGTCGCCCTGCCACGCTCGCTGGTGTCGCGACGCACCCGTTAGGGTAGGACGCAAACCGTGTGACATGGGCGGACGGGCTTTCCCCGGCGTCGTACTGCCATGGCAAACCAGCATGACGGAGGGCCTTCGATGGGGTTGTTCACGAAGCGCAAGCGGCGCCCGAGCCGCAGGGCCGAGGCGAAAGCTCTCAAGCACAAGGCCGGTTTGGAAGCCAAGCTGGTCGCCAAGAACGACCGCAAAGCCCGCCGCGCGGAGGCCCGTACCCAGCGCAAGGTCGCCAAGGCGCAGATCTCGGCCCTGCAGGCGGAGGAGAAGGCCGCGCTCAAGCTGGCCGCCAAGGCCGAGCGTGAGCTGTTCAGCGCGGGCCAGGTGAAGAAGTACCTGGGCGTTGCCCGGGTGCTCATCCCCGTGCTCGCGCCGCTGGCCTACCGTGGCGCGACGTTCGTGCGCGCGCAGCTCGACACGCGTAAGGCCCAGCAGCTGGGTATCGGCGTCGATCAGCTCGCCGACTTCAGCGGCCACGGCGCCAAGCTGCGGGCCAGGATCGTGAATACCGAAGCGGCCCTTGGCAAGGTCGGCGCGCAGGGCGGCAAGGACAAGGCCGAGACGCAGAAATTCGTCACCGCCACCCAGGCCCGCCTGGACAGCCTCGCCGCCGCGGTGCAGACCGCCGAGCAGATGCCCGCGCCGCGGCGCCGCGCCGTGCACACATCGATCGCGGACGAACTGTCCGGCGTCGAGGCGGACGTGCTCGCGCGACTCGGCGTGCGCTGACCTTCCGCGCGATGTCTCCAGCACCGAGTACCGGCCACCTGCGTGGTGGCCTGGTCGGTGTGCTGGTGGGCGCGCTCGCCGTCGCCGCGCACGGGGTCGCAGGCGGCGGTTTTCCCGGCTCGACGGAGCTGACCCTGGTACTGCTGGTCGCCGCGCTGGCCGGTAGCGCCGCGAACGTGGCTGCGCGCGGGCCTGGTTCGGTACTCGCCCTGCTCGGGGCCGGGCAGGTGGCGAGCCATCTCGCGCTGTCCGGTCTGCTCGGCCACGAACACGGCACTGCCGCAACGAATCCGCTGCCCACCGGCTGGATGCTCGCCGCGCACGCCGTCGCCACGATCGGCTGTGCCGCGGTCATCTCGGTCGCCGAGCGGCTCTACGCGCTGGTCTCCGGCGCCGTCCGCGCGGTACTCGCCACGCCGCGTCTCCCCCGCGCCACCGGATCGCCGCACTGGTCCGATCCCGGTCTCGCGCACTATCACTGCCCGCCGAAGGGTGCGATCGGCCCGCGCGCGCCACCGGTGCTCGCCTGACTCGCAGCACCTTTTCCCTTCGGACAGAAAGCCTTTCCATGCACCGTTCGATTTCGCGCGCCACCGGCACGGCGGCAGCCGCCGCCACCCTCGCCGTGCTGGCCTGCGGTACCGCCGCCGCCCACGTCAGCGTGGACGCGCCGGGCGCCCAGCAGGGCAAGTATTCGGTCGCCACCTTCCGGGTGCCCACCGAATCCGACACCGCAAGCACCACCGCGCTCACCGTCACCCTGCCCAATCTGAAAAGCGCACGGCCCGAACCCATTCCGGGCTGGTCGGTCAAGGTCGACAAGAACGAGAAGAAAGAGATCACCGCGATCACCTGGACCGCGGATCCGGGCGCCCCGGGCGTCGGCCCCGGCCAGTTCCAGCGGTTCGCCGTCTCGGTCGGCCCGCTGCCCGCGCAGGAGACGGTCAGTTTCCCGGCCAAGCAGACCTACAGCGACGGCAAGATCGTCGACTGGGATCAGCCCGCGGGCAAAGACGGTGCGGAGCCCGAACATCCGGCGCCGTCGCTCACCCTCGCCCAGGGCAAGGCCGACGCGGGCGACGACCACAAGGTCGACAGCGAAGCCGCGCACAGCGACGCCGACGGCACCGACAACACCGCCCGCTGGCTCGGCGGCATCGGCCTCGCACTCGGCCTGCTCGCCGTCGCGCTCGGCCTCGGCAACGTGATCCGGGCGCGGCAGTCATGACCCGGCGCCTGCTCACCGCGCTCGTCGCGGGGCTGTTCCTGCTCGGATTCGGTCTCGCCGCAACCGGAACCGCCGCCGCGCATTCGGCGCCGACGGCCAGCGTGCCGGAGGACGGCGCGACCATCGAGGCGGGCCCGGCGCGCGCGAGCGTCACCTTCAACGAAGCCCTGCAGCCGAGCTTCCCGGCGCTCACCGTGGTC
The DNA here is from genome assembly GCF_900269665.1 of Nocardia suismassiliense. GTDB lineage: Bacteria > Actinomycetota > Actinomycetes > Mycobacteriales > Mycobacteriaceae > Nocardia > Nocardia suismassiliense. Next base: position 481,211 of record NZ_LT985361.1, on the reverse strand, counting down.
GGCCCGGACGGCAAGCTGTGGTCGAAGGGCTCGCCGACGGTCGACGGCAATACGGTCAGCGTCGAAGTGGGCGAGCTGGGGCCGGTCGGCGAATACACGATCGCCTACCGCGTCACCTCCGCCGACGGCCATCCGGTCAGCGGCACCCGGCATTTCACGCTGAGCAAGGCGGGCAACGGCGTCCCGGGCGCGAAGCCGAACGCCAACAGCGGTAGCTCCGATGACGACGGCTCCGGCGGAATCCCGCTGTGGGTCTTCATCGTCGGCGCCGTTGTGCTCTTCGGCGGCGGGCTGGCGTTCGCGCTGTTCGGCGGCAGGAGCCGGAAACCGAACCAGTGACCGGTAGGACGATCGGCGGCCGGGGCGGTGCGCGGCGGGGTACCGCACGCGCACCGTGGGCGGTGCTGCTGGTCGTCCCCGCCGGCCTGCTCGGTGTGCTGATCGCCTGGGTGCTGGCCGTGTCCGCTGGTTTCGCGGCCGAGGCCATCGTCCGGGTGCTCGCCGACATGTTCGGCGCGACGGTGCTCGGCTTGGCCGCGCTGCCCCGGCTGCACCAGCGGCTCGAGCCGCCGTGGCGGTTGCTCGCGGTGCTGGCCGGGTGCTGGTGCGGCGCCGAGTTCGCGATCATCGTCTTCGAGGCGGCCCAGGTGGTCGGGGTGCCGATCAGTGAGTTGGGGGCCGCGCAGTTCGGCGACTATCTGGTGGAGATCAGCGGCGGGCAGGTCGGCATCGCCATCCTGGTGGGGGTCGGCGCGGTCGCGTGCTACTCGACGGTGGCGTTCCGGCGCACCGAGATCGCCTCTGCCGACCTGGTTCTGGTGTTCGCGGCGGTCGCGCTGGCGCTGCGGCCGATCACCGGGCACATGTCGCAGCAGGCGTTCGGGTCGGTGCTCGCCGCGGTGCACGCGCTGGCGGCGGCGGCCTGGTTCGGGCTGCTCGTGGCGCTCGCGCTGGTGGTGCGCACCCGGGGCGAGTGGGCCGTGGTGCTGCCGAGGTATTCGGCGGCGGCGTTGCCGCTGGTCGCGGTGGTGGCGGCGACCGGACTGCTCAACGGGCTGGTGCGGGTCGGCGGGATCACGCCGTTCATCAGCACCGGTTATGGCCGCATCCTGCTCGCGAAAACTCTTGTACTGATTGGTCTGCTGGCACTGGGCTGGTGGTGGCGACGCAGCTGGGTACGCCGGGCCGCCGATCACCGGATGACGGCGGAAGCTTCGCTGCGCCGGGCACTCATCGAGGTGGTCGTGATGGCGCTGGCCTTCGGTTTGGCCGCAACGCTCGCGGTCACCGCCTGAACCTCTGCCCCTCGTGGCGGCGCCCCCTTCGGTCCGGCCCCCCAACTCGAGGGAACGCTGTGCGGCACCCGGGGCACCTCCGGCGACCGGGCGACCTCGATCGCCACCGGTTACTGTTTTCGCATGACCGAAGTGAAGATCGTCGAGGACTGTGCGGCGTCGGCGGAGTCCGCGTTCGCCTACGTGAACGACTATCGGAATCTGCCGAAGTTCCTGTACGGGATCCAGTCGTTCACGCCGGTCGGCGAGCAGACGGTCGGTGTCGGCGCCGCGTTCGACGGGCACATCAAGCTCGGGCCCGCCTCGCTGAAGTCCCGCGTCGAGGTGGTGCGCTGGGCGGAGAACACCCTCATCGCGGTGAAGTCGATCAAGGGCTTCGAGGTCGAGTCGACCTTCCTGTTCCATCCCAAGGGCGATGCGCGCTGCACCGTCGACGCGATCGTCGACTTCCGGGTCGGCGGCGGCCTGGCCGGCCGTGCGCTCGGCAAGACCATCGAGCCGTTCGTGAAGATCGCGGTGCAGCACACGACACACAACCTGATCACCCAGATCCAGGCTTTCCATGCCGATCGCGCCGCGGAATCCGATGAGTCCGTGCATTGATCCACCGGTAGAGGATGCTTAGTCGATGAGTGCCACGCCGTCCTTCGTCCAGCGCATCGGCTACATCGCGGGCCGTACCCTGCCTCCCTCGATGACCGACTGGGTGCGCGAAGACCTGGTCGGCCCCGGCGCGACGCGGCGATACCTGCTGCGCATCCTGCTGCCGTTGATTCCGGTGCTCATGCTGTTCCTGCTGCTGCCCGGCCCGCTGTGGATGGGCCTGGCCATGATGGCGCTGCTGTATCTGCCGCTGATCTACTTCACGGTCGCGCTGATGTACGTGTACCGGCGGCACCGGCTGATCAAGCACGGCCTCGACCCTGCGCTGGCCGACGCGGATGCCCGGCGCAAAGCCGAGCCGGAACGCCTCGCGTACGAGCGGCGGCACGGCCGAGGTTGAGCGGCTCAGCAACCTAGCGGTGACCCTTACCACAGGCATAGCCTCTAGGTATGAAAACCCCCACAATTCGGCAGCGGATCGCCTACGATCTGGGCCGCGAGCTCTCCGAGGAGCTGCACGAGTGGGTCATCCGCGACCTCGTCGGACACGGGGCCATGGAGCGCTATCTCGTCCGCTTTCTCGGGCCGGTGCTGCCGTTCTTCGCCCTGGTACTGCTGTTCCCGGGTCCGATGCCGCTGAAGATCGGCTTGATCGTGATGATGATCGTTCCGATGGTCATCTTCACCGTGGCGCTCAGCTATGTCTGGCGCCGCTTCCGTTTGGGCCAGCACGGGTTGAACCCCGAACTGGTCAACCGCGCCAAGTTCTCCGAGCACGACCGGGAGCGGTACGAACTGCGCTACGGGCACCGTTAGCGCCCCTCAGCACATCGAGAGCGATCAACCTCACAACGGGAGCGGCCCTCCCGGAGCTGCTGTTCGATCACCTTTAAGCTGAGCCCGTGACCGAATCGCAGAATGATGTTGTCGCCACTGCCGACCTGGCCGACGAGATCGGCCCCGAGATCCGCAGCTGCGATACGCAGTTCATCCAGTTCGGTGGCCGCGCGGCATTTTCCGGCCGCATCTCCACCATCCGCTGCTTCCAGGACAACCTGCTGGTGAAGCAGACGCTCGGCGAACCGGGCCACGGCAAGGTGCTGGTCGTCGACGGCGACGCGAGCGTGCACACCGCGCTGGTGGGTGACGTCATCGCCGGTCGCGGCGTGGATAACGGCTGGGCCGGCGTGATCATCAACGGCGCCGTGCGCGACTCGGCCATCCTGCGCACGCTCGACATCGGCATCAAGGCGCTGGGCACCAACCCGCGCAAGAGCACCCAGACCGGCTCCGGCGACCGGGACGTGCCGGTCGAGTTCGGCGGCGTCACCTTCGTGCCCGGCGACATGCTCTACAGCGACCACGACGGCGTCGTGGTGCGGGCCGAGGACTGAAAGTCCCTCTCAGACTGAAACTCTCGCCTGATGACCGGCCAGGGTGACGACGTCGCCGATCTGTAGTTGCCGGCCGCGGCGCAGCTCCACCTCGTCGTTCACCCGCACCAGACCGGACGCGATCACCGTCTTGGCCTCCGAGCCGGATTCGATCAGGTTGGCCAGTTTCAGGAACTGACCGAGCCGAATGACGTCGTCATCGATCGGTACATCGACTGGTTCTGACATGAGGTACATCCTTACCTTGCCTCCGGAATCAGCAAACGCCAGCCCCCGATGCGCGTTGCTGACACGCGTGTGCGACGCGCCGAGAACCGACATGCCCGGGTGGTCTTCGAGCACCGAAACGGCGGCACCGTACACACTGGTTCAGTGACCACCACGCAAGCCCGGCAACACCTGATCGAACCGCCCGCGGATAGACCGACCCCGCCCGTGCCGCATCGGGGACATGGACGACTGGCCGAGGTACCGCATATCGCGGGCCTGGTGCTCGGGGTTTTCGCGGTGGCGTGCTTCCTCTGGAGCCTCTCGCCCGGCCTGCGTTTCCTGACCCAGGTACCGCGTCGCTACATCGACAACTACTACTTCGACGCCCCCGACACCAACCTGATGTGGGCGCTGATCGTCGGCCTGCTCGCGGGCGCGCTGGCCAGCCGGAAACGGATCGCCTGGTGGTTGCTGCTCGGTTATCTGGCGCTGTACGCGCTGGCCGACGGCTTGGATTTCGCGGACACCGGCAATATCGACGCGCTGGTGGCGATGATCGTGCACCTGGCGGTGATCGGCGTGCTGATCGCGGCCTGGCGCGAGTTCTACACGAGAGTGCGCCGCGGCGCGGGTTTGAAGGCGCTGGGGGTGCTCGCCGGCGGCCTGACGGTCGGCTCGCTGCTCGGCTGGGGTCTGGTCGAGTTGTTCCCCGGTTCGCTGCCGAGCGGCGCGCAGCGGCCCGGCTGGGCGATCTATCGGGTGACCGCCGCGGTGCTGGTGGACAACGAACACTTCGACGGTCACCCGCGCCCGTTCGTCAACTTCCTGCTCGGCCTGTTCGGCGCGATCGCGCTGCTGGCCGCGGTGCTCATCCTGCTGCGCTCGCAGCGCGCGGCGAACGCGATGACCGGCACCGACGAGTCGGCCATCCGCGGCCTGCTGGAACGTTCCGATCTGGAGGACTCGCTCGGTTACTTCGCGACCCGCCGCGACAAGGCGGTGGTGTTCGCGCCCAGCGGCAAGGCGGCGGTCACCTACCGGGTGGAACTGGGCGTCTGCCTCGCCAGCGGCGACCCGATCGGCATCCGCGAGGCTTGGCCGCAGGCCATCGATGCCTGGCTGCGGCTGGCCGACCAATTCGGCTGGGCACCCGCGGTGATGGGCGCCAGCGAACTCGGCGCGACCTCCTACCGGCGGGCCGGGCTCTCCGCGATCCGGCTCGGTGACGAGGCCATCCTGGACACCAGGACGTTCTCCCTCGCGGGCCCGGAGATGAAGCCGGTCCGTCAGGCCGCGAACCGCCTGCGCAAGCACGGCATCACCGTGCGGATCCGGCGGCACCGCGACATTCCGGCCGAGGAGTTCCGGCAGGTGATCGCCCGCGCGGACGCCTGGCGCGACACCGAGACCGAGCGCGGCTTCTCGATGGCACTCGGCAGGCTCGGCGATCCGCTGGACGGGGACTGCCTGCTCGTCGAGGCGGTGAACGGTCAGGATCGGGTGCTCGGCATGCTGTCGCTGGTGCCGTGGGGCCGCACCGGTGTCTCGCTGGAGTTGATGCGCCGGGACCCGAATGGCCCGAACGGCGTGATGGAGCTGATGATTTCGCAGCTCGCGCTGAACTCCGAACAGCAGGGCATCACCAAGGTCTCGCTGAATTTCGCGGTGTTCCGCTCGGTGTTCGAGGAGGGCGGCCGGATCGGCGCCGGACCGGTGCTGCGGCTGTGGCGCGGTGTGCTGCTGTTCTTTTCGCGCTGGTGGCAGCTGGAGGCGCTGTACCGCTCCAACGTGAAGTACCAGCCGCATTGGGTACCAAGGTTTTTCCTGTTCGAGGAGCGCAGGCAACTGCCCAGGGTCGCGGTGGCCAGTGCGCTCGCCGAGGGTTTCCTGCCGCGCTTCGGCAAGGAGCCGGATACGGTCGCGCACACCGGTATACACAGCGCAGTGCCCGCCACCATGACCGGCCTGCACGCCGACGGCAGCCCGCCCGACATCGATCACGTCGAGGGCAAGGAGCAGCTGCCGCGCCGCCCCGAGCAGGTGCGGGTGCGGATGGACAAGCTGGACCGGCTCACCGCGTCCGGCGTCGAGGCCTACCCGGTCGCCTACCCGCCGACACACACCGTCGCCAAGGCCAGGCAGTCGCCGCGCGGCACCACGGTCCGGGTCTGCGGCAGGCTGCTGCGCATCCGCGACTACGGCGGCGTGATCTTCGCCGGGGTCCGGGACTGGACCGACGACATCCAGCTGGTGATCGACCGCGACCGGGTCGGCGCCGAGCGCAGCGCCGAGTTCACCGAATTCTTCGACCTCGGCGACCTGATCGAGGTCAGCGGTCAGATCGGGCGCAGCCGCCGCGGCGAACTGTCGCTGCTCGCGGCGGACTGGCGCATGCTCGGCAAGTGCCTGCATCCGTTGCCGGACAAGTGGAAAGGCCTGTCCGACCCCGAGGCGAAAGTGCGGCAGCGCTACGTCGACATGGCGATCAACGCCGAGACCAGGGAGGTGCTCGCCAAACGCAGCGCGGTGGTCCGCTCGCTGCGTGACTCGTTGAACGCCTGGGGTTATCTCGAAGTGGAGACGCCGATCCTGCAGCAGGTGCACGGTGGCGCCAACGCCACCCCGTTCCTCACTCACATCAACGCCTACGACCTGGACTTGTACCTGCGGATCGCTCCCGAGCTGTACCTGAAGCGGCTCTGCGTCGGCGGCATGGAGAAGGTCTTCGAGATCGGCCGGACCTTCCGCAACGAGGGCGTCGACTTCAGCCACAACCCCGAGTTCACCATTCTCGAGGCGTACGAGGCGCACAGCGACTACGAGCGCATGATGCACGCCTGCCGCCAGCTCATCCAGGACGCCGCGCTCGCCGCGAACGGTGCGATGGTGGCGTTGCGGCCGCAGGACGACGGCTCCTACGAGCCGGTGGACATCTCGGGTGAGTGGGCGGTGAAGACGGTGCACGGCGCGGTGTCCGAGGCCATCGGCACCGAGATCACCCCGGACACCGGCCTGGACCAGCTGCGCGAACTGTGCGACAAGGCCGAGGTGCCCTACCAGCACGGCTGGGACGAGGGCCAGGTGGTGCTGGAGATGTATGAGCATCTGGTCGAATCCCATACCGAGGAACCGACTTTCTACATCAACTTCCCCACCTCGGTGTCTCCGCTGACCCGCGCGCACCGCTCGATTCCGGGGGTCACCGAGCGCTGGGACCTGGTCGCCTGGGGGGTCGAACTCGGTACCGCCTACAGCGAACTCACCGACCCGATCGAGCAGCGCCGCAGGCTCACCGAGCAGTCGATGCTCGCGGCCAACGGCGACCCGGAGGCGATGGAGCTCGACGAGGACTTCCTGCAGGCGCTCGAGCACGCGATGCCGCCGACCGGCGGGCTCGGCATGGGCGTGGACCGGGTGGTCATGCTGATCACCGGGCGCAGCATCCGCGAGACGCTGCCGTTCCCGTTGGTGAAACCGCGCTGAGCCGAGGCAAGGTTCGCGAAGGGTCCACTCCGGATGAATCGGACAGCTACCCTGGGTTATTCGGTCCGGGCGGCCGAATACTCGGGTTGACCGGCCGGTGGTTCGGGCGTGCGGTGAGTGGTATTCGGCCCGGGAGGAGACCGATACACGAGATGGGGTTCTGAATGTATGTTGACCTGCTGACCAATATGAGCTTGGTGGATACGAGCGTGTGGGCGAGCCCGGACGTCTGGAACTCGGCGCTGGACCTCGCGGCCAAGAAGAAACGCAGGAGCAGCGGCGGGCTGATCATCGGCGGGCTCTGCTGCCTGCTGGTCGTCGCGGCGATCATCGCAGGCGTCTACCTGATGCGGCGGCGGAAGAAGGGGCCCAACCAGCAACCGCCGAACCAGCCGCCCTACGGCGAGCAGCCCCCGTACGGGCAGCAGCAACCGCCTTACACTCCTTGACCGAAATGGCCCGGCTCGCATAACGAACCGGGCCATTGCTTGTTCAGCCTGTTGCTCAGAGGACGGTGCGCTCGGACGCCACTTCCGCCTCGAGCAACAGCTCGTCGTCCAGGTCGACGCCGTGCGCGGTGGCGGGCACCGACTTCAGCACGAGCACCGCGGCCAGCAGCGCGGCGACGACCAACGCCGCGCCGATCCAGAAGGCGAGCTGGAAGCCGCTGGTCAGCGCCTCGCTCACCGGGGTGCCCGCCGCCAACAGGTCGGTCGTCTTGCTGGCCGACAGGGTGGCCAGCACGGCGAGCCCGAGCGCGCCACCTACCTGCATGGTGGTGTTGGCCAGTCCGGAGGCCAGCCCCGCTTCCTCCGGCGCCACCCCGGACATCGCCAGGTTCATCAGCGCCGGGAAGGCAAGGCCCGCACCGGTTCCGAACAGCACCATCGGGCCGAAGATGTGCAGCCAGTAGTTGCCGTCGACGGGTGCCTGGGTCAGCCAGAGCAGCGCGGCGAGGATCAGCGACAGACCCGGGATCAGCACCTTGCGCGCACCGAACCGCATCACCAGGCCCTCGGAGTAACGCACCGAGAGCAGGCCCATGATCGCGGCGACCGGGAAGAACGCCAGGCCCAGTTGCAGCGGCTCGTAGCCCAGCACCTGCTTCAGGTACAGCGAGCCGAGGAAGAACATGCCGAACATGCCCGCCACGGTGACCACCTGAATCGCGTTGGCGCCGGACAGGTTCCGGGACCGGAAGATCGTTAGCGGCATCAGCGGGGTCTTCGCCGTCGCCTCCCGCGCGACGAACCCGGCGAGCAGCGCCAGCGACGCCACCCCGAGGCCCAGGGTGACCGGGTCGGTCCAGCCGTACTCGGCGGCGGGCTTGACGATGGTGTAGACGCCGAGCATCAGCGCCGCCGTGATCAGCACGGCGCCGGGCACATCCGCGCCGTCCTTCAGGCCCGCGCCCTGATCCTTGTCCAGGATCTTCATCGCGGCGAGCCCGACCAGAATGCCGATCGGCAGATTGACCAGGAAGATCAGCCGCCAGTCCAGCGCGGTGAGCAGGCCGCCGAGCAGCAGGCCGATCGCGCCACCGGCCGACGCGACGAACGCGTAGCGACCAATCGCCTTCGCCTGCTCCCTCGGGTCCGGGAACATTGCGAAGATCATGCCGAGGATCACCGCGGAGGTCATCGCGCCGCCGATGCCCTGCAGGAACCGGGCCGCGATCAGGGTGACCTCGTTGACGGCCAGCCCGCACAGCACCGAGGCCACGGTGAAGACCACCAGGCCGGACAGGAACATGGTGCGGCGACCGATCAGGTCGCCGAGCCGGCCCGCCAGCATCAGCAGGCCACCGAACGAGATCAGGTAGCCGTTCACCACCCAGGCCAGCCCGGCCGAGGTGAACCCGAGGTCCTGCTGGATGTCGGCTAGCGCGACGTTCACGATCGTGGCGTCCAGCACGATCATCAGCATGCCGCCGCACAGCACATACAGCGCGAGCCAGCGACCGCGGTCCGCCGCCTCGCGTGTCCGTTCTCTTACGTCAACCACCAGCGTTGCCTTCCACCCGAAGATCGTTATGATGCGACGCTAGCAGTGGTTAGTCCTAAAAAACAACTACCTAATTCGATTGCAGTATCTGCTGATATGCTGTATTCCATGACTGCTGCTCCTGAGCACCGCAACAAGCGCAGCTACCACGACGCGTGCGGCGCGGCCCGCGCACTCGACCTGGTCGGTGAACGATGGACCCTGCTGGTGGTGCGCGAACTGCTGCTCGGCCCCAAACGATTCACCGATCTGCGGGCCGGGCTGCCGACGATCAGCCCGAACGTGCTGTCCCAGCGGCTCGACGAGCTGGTCCAGGCGGGCGTGGTGCACAAGCGCAAGCTGCCGCCGCCGGTCAGTGCCGCGGTCTACGACCTCACCGACTGGGGCAAGGAACTGGACACGGTGATCCTCGCGCTCAGTCACTGGGGTGCGCGCACACCCAGCACCTACCGCTGCTCGGAGGTGAGCACCGACGCCCTCGTCGTCTCGCTGCGCACGCATTTCCAGGCGGATCGGGCGGCCGGCCTACGGGCCGACTTCGACCTGCACTTCACCGGACCCGATGCGAACACCGACGAATTCCACGCGGTGGTCGACGACGGCACGCTCACCATCACCCGCGGTGCGAGCGGCACCGCGGCGACCGCCATCCACACCAGCGTCGCGGCCTTCGTCGCGGTCGTCTACGACGGGCACTCGATGGCCGAGACGATCACCGCGGGCGTCACGCAGGTAACCGGCGACGCGGCCGCCGCCGAGCAGTTCACCACCCTGTTCGAACTGCCGCGGGAGTGCACCGGTCGCTGACGCGACACCGTGTCGCGCCCGTATCGAGGCGCGGCCTCCGATACGGCAGAGTGGGCGTGTGCAGTTGATCCTCGTTCGCCATGCCCAACCGGTCCGGATCATGAACTCGGCCGGTCCCGCCGATCCCGAGCTCGCGCCCGTCGGGCTCGAGCAGGCCGAGCGGGTGCCCGCCGCGTTGAGCCAGCACCGGATCACTCGGGTGGTGAGCAGCCCCCAGCGCCGGGCGCGCGAGACCGCGGCACCGACCGCGGCGAAGCTCGGCGCCGGCCTCGACCTCATCGATGATCTCGCCGAATACGATCGCGATCTGCCCGCCTACATTCCGATCGAGGATGCCAAGGTCGAGTTCCGCGAGGTCTACGAACGGATCAAAGCGGGGCACCTGCCGCATCAGATCGACGGCAAGGCGTTCAAGTCCCGGGTGCTCGACGCCGTCACCGAGATCGCCGCGAGCACCGACCCGGCAGGCACGGTGGTCGCCTTCACGCACGGTGGCGTGATCAACGTGCTGCTCCAGGAGATCCTCGGCTTGGAACGGCCGCTGACGTTCCCGATCGACTACTGCTCGATCACCCGAATCCTGTTCTCCCGCACCGGGCGCCGGACCGCGGCGACGATCAATGAGAACGGGCACGTCTGGGATCTGTTGCCGCGCAATATCAAAGCCTGAGCGGCACTCACAGACGATTGGCAGGGACATCGCACCGCCGTCCCAGCGACGGAACCTTCTATGGGACGGGTGCGCTACCACCCTCAGTAGCGCACGGTTCCAGAGAAAGGATTCCCGTGTTGCTCTCCAGTACATCGAGACGCCGCCTCACCCGAATTGCCGTGGCGGGAGCGTTGATCGCGTTACCGGCCGGCGCGCTGGCCGCGACAGCTTCGGCGCAGGCACCCGATCCGGCGGCGATTCAGCTGACCCCGGCTGACGGCACCGATATCAGTGCGCATCCGCACGGCGGCCTGGAGCTGCCCGGCGGCCAAGGACATGACGGCCCGCGGGTGGAGTATCGCGAGCGCGGTGACGGACCGCGCATCCACCGGAAGGACGAGCCCGGTCCGCGGATCTTCTTCAAGGACGGTCGACCGTCGACCGGTTCCGCGGGCAGCAGCTGATCCCTTGTCCCGCTAGTCCATACGACGAAGGCCCACCTCCTTGCCGGAGGTGGGCCTTCGTTTCGGTACGCGGTGGAGCTAGGCCATGCCCGCAATCCAGTTGTGCATCCAGGACACGGCGGTCTGGCCGCCGCCGACCGGGTAGCTGCCGTACAGGGTGTGCGCCTGCGACTTGTAGAAGCGCTCCAGGTCCTTGGCCCGCTGCTCGTTCGCCGACTCGGTCAGCTGCGCCTGCAGGGTCGGCACGCCACCATGCGCGAACAGGTCGTTCATGATGTTGCCGGCTTCGATCTGGTAGCGCCACATGTTGGCCGGGTTCGCGTCCGAGGCCTGCGCCAGGAAGCCGGCGAACCGGGTGACGAAGTCGTCGGGTGCGGTCGCGCAGTACAGGTCGCTCACCGCGCAGATGCTGCGGGTGCGGTCGCTGATCCAGCCGAAGCCGCCGACCCTGGCGCCACCGGCACCCGCGCCGGGCGCCGGGGCGCCGACCTGAATGTCGTTCGGGGAACGGCGCGGGTCGGAGATCAGGCCGACGCCCGCGATCCGCTCCGGCGCGACCACACTGAGTCCGGTGCCGATCTCGGCCGCCAGATCACCGGCGGCGTCGGCGCCCTGGCTGTAGCCGACGAGCGCGATCTTCGTGGCGCCGCACGACTTCGCCATGTCGGAGATGAGGCCGCGCGCGGTGTCGACGGCTTCCTTCTTCGAGTTGCCGTAGACCTCGCCCTCCCATGGGAACGCGGTCGCGGCATAGGTCACGTAGTCGACCTCCGCCGAACGGGGCAGATTGTTGGTGACCCCGGCCAGCATGCCCGGCTTCGGCGTCTTGTCTTTGCCGGTCTCCCAGGTACCCGGGATCGCCACCACGTACAGGCTCGGGCAGCCAGGCGCCGCGCTCGCGGCACCGGCGCCGAACACCATGCCGGACAACACCGTCGCGGAAGCACCGAGAGCCGCGACAACCTTCTTCAACTGCATACCGCTCCAGTCCAAAACCATGCCTCTCGCGAGTGCGTCCTCGACAAGTTGCGCCCCAATGCTGAACCCGACGGATGACGTTTCAGTGCACGCTGGGTTAACACAAGCCACCCACCGACGTGTCGGCTACGACCACAGCCCACATCCCAAGATCAGCAGCACGACGGGATCACAATAGAGGTACCAGCTCGCCGGCGCCATCCGAAACCCCGGCCTTGTTCGAATTTTCGTCGAATGCCCAAATCTGCTACGTCCCGTTCGTCGCGAAAGTCCTTATGCGCTGGGGTAGTTGAGCGTCGAACCGGATTGCCGTCAGCCCCTTGTTATTTGGGCAGCCAAGAACAAAGGCGCCTGTGGACATTGCTGTCCACAGGCGCCTTTTCCGCTCCGGTAAGAGAGGGGTTCAGGTCATCGCTGGGCGACCATGGTGGGGGTGATGGGGGCGGGCAGCGCCGTCTCACCTTCCAGGAAGCGGTCCACCGCGGCGGCCGCGGCGCGGCCTTCGGCGATGGCCCAGACGATGAGGGATTGGCCGCGGCCCATGTCGCCGGCGACGAAGACGCCGGGGATGTTGGTCGCCCAGTTCTTGTCCCGCTGCACGTTGCCGCGCTGGTCGTAGCCGACGCCGAGATCTTCGAGCAGGCCCGGCTTCTCGGGGCCGGTGAAGCCCATGGCGAGCAGGACGAGGTCGGCGTCGAGGGTGAAGTCGGTGCCGTCGACCTTCTCGAAGCGGCCGTTGACCATGCTGACCTCGTGCGCCTGCAGGCCGGTGACCTTGCCGTCTTCGCCGATGAAACGCTCGGTGTTCACCGAGAACACCCGCTCGCCGCCTTCTTCGTGCGCCGAGGACACCCGGTACATGAGCGGGTAGGTCGGCCATGGCGTGGACGCGGCGCGCTCCTCCGGCGGGCGCGGCATGATCTCGAACTGGTGGACGCTGGCCGCGCCCTGCCGGTGCGAGGTGCCGAGGCAGTCGGCGCCGGTGTCACCGCCGCCGATGATGATGACCTTCTTGCCGCGCGCGTGAATGGGCGGCAGGCCGTCTTCGTCGGTGACGTCGTCGCCGAGCTGCACCTTGTTGGCCCACGGCAGGAACTCCATGGCCTGGTGGATGCCGTCGAGCTCACGCCCGGGGATCGGCAGGTCACGCGCGAGGGTGGCGCCACCGGAGAGCACGACCGCGTCGTAGGTTTCACGCAGCTGCTCGGCGGTGATGTCCACCCCGACGTTCACGCCGGTCTTGAAGATGGTGCCCTCGGCCTCCATCTGCGCGAGCCTGCGGTCGATGAAGCGCTTCTCCATCTTGAATTCCGGGATGCCGTAGCGCAGCAGCCCGCCGATGCGGTCGGCCCGCTCGAACACGGTCACGGTGTGGCCGGCGCGGGTGAGCTGCTGTGCGGCCGCCAGGCCGGCGGGGCCGGAACCGACGACGGCGACGCGCTTGCCGGTCAACCGAGTCGGGTAGACCGGGGCCACCCAGCCCTCGTCGAAGGCGTTCTCGATGAGATCGACCTCGACCTGCTTGATGGTCACCGGGTCCTGGTTGATGCCGAGCACACAGGACGCCTCACACGGCGCCGGGCACAGCCGCCCGGTGAACTCCGGGAAGTTGTTGGTGGCGTGCAGCCGGTCGATGCCTTCGCGCCACTGCCCCTTGTAGACCAGGTCGTTCCACTCGGGGATCAGGTTGCCCAGCGGGCAGCCGTTGTGGCAGAACGGAATACCGCAGTCCATGCACCGGCTGGCCTGCCGCTGCAGGGTCTGCTTCGGATACCCCTGCTCGTAGACCTCTTTCCAGTCCATCAAGCGCAGCTCGACCGGTCGGCGGGTCGGTAGCTCCCGGTGCGTGTGCTTCAAAAATCCTTGTGCGTCAGCCACGTTCGGCCTCCGTAATCTTGCCTAGGAACATCGGACTCAGCTGTTGAATGCGTCGCGTGTCAGCCACGGGCCGCCTCCATGATCGCCTCGTCGACGTCCTTGCCCGCCTTCTCCGCCTCGGAGATGGCCAGCAGTACCTTCTTGTATTCGCGCGGCATCAGCTTCACGAAGTGGTTCACCTGCTGCGACCAGTCGCCCAGAATGCGTTCGGCGACAGCGGAACCCGTCTGATCGCGGTGCTGGGTGATGATGTCGCGCAGCCAGGTGAAGTCGTCACCGGAGAGCTGCTCGACGGCGTCGGCCTGCTCGGGGTTGAGCCTGGACTCGAAGGTGCCGTTCGGGTTGTAGACGAACGCGACACCGCCGGACATACCGGCGCCGAAGTTGCGCCCGGTCTCACCGAGGATGACCACCCGGCCGCCGGTCATGTACTCCAGACCGTGGTCGCCGACACCCTCGACCACCGCGAGGGCACCCGAGTTACGGACGGCGAAGCGCTCGCCGACCACACCGCGGATGAACGCCTTGCCGTTGGTGGCGCCGAACAGGATCACGTTGCCCGCGATGATGTTCTCCTCCGCCACGAACTCGGCAGGCGCGTTCAGCGACGGGCGCACCACCAGGTGGCCGCCGGAGAGTCCCTTGCCGACATAGTCGTTCGCGTCGCCCTGCACCCGCAGCGTGATGCCCGCGGGCACGAAGGCGCCGAAGCTGTTGCCCGCCGAGCCGGTGAAGGTGATGTCGATGGTGTCGTCGGGCAGGCCGGCGCCACCGTAGAGCTTGGTCACCTCGTGGCCGAGCATGGTGCCGACGGTGCGGTTCACGTTCGTGATCTTGGTTTCGAACTTCACCGCCTGGCCACGCTCGAGCGCGTCGCGGCTCTGCGTGATCAGCTGCTGATCCAGCGCCTTGTCCAGGCCGTGGTCCTGGGTCTTGGTGCAGCGCCGGTCCTGGTACATGAACGCGGTCTCGACATTGTCGAGGATCGGCGACAGGTCCAGCTTGCTGGCCTTCCAGTGCTGCTTGGCCTTGGCGGTGTCGAGCAGGTCGACCCGGCCGATGGCCTCGTCCAGCGTGCGGAAGCCCAACTGCGCCAGCAGTTCCCGGACCTCCTCGGCGATGAACAGCATGAAGTTCTCGACGAATTCCGGCTTGCCGGTGAAACGTTCGCGCAGCACCGGGTTCTGCGTCGCTACACCCACAGGGCAGGTGTCGAGGTGGCAGACCCGCATCATGATGCAGCCCGAGACCACCAAAGGCGCAGTGGCGAAACCGTATTCCTCGGCGCCGAGCAGCGCGGCGATCATCACGTCGCGGCCGGTCTTCATCTGACCGTCCACCTGCACGACGATGCGATCGCGAAGTCCGTTGAGCAGCAACGTCTGCTGGGTCTCGGCCAGGCCGAGCTCCCACGGACCGCCCGCGTGCTTGAGCGAGGTGAGCGGCGAGGCACCGGTGCCGCCGTCGTGGCCGGAGATCAGCACCACGTCCGCGTGCGCCTTGGACACACCGGCCGCGACGGTGCCGACGCCGGGCTCCGCAACAAGTTTCACGTGAATCCGCGCCTGCGGGTTCGCGTTCTTCAGGTCGTGGATCAGCTGCGCCAGATCCTCGATCGAGTAGATGTCGTGGTGCGGCGGCGGCGAGATCAGGCCGACACCCGGTGTCGAGTGCCGCACCTCGGCGACCCATGGGTACACCTTGTGCGCCGGAAGCTGGCCGCCCTCACCGGGCTTCGCGCCCTGCGCCATCTTGATCTGGATGTCGGTGCAGTTGGTCAGGTAGTGCGCGGTCACGCCGAAGCGGCCGGAGGCCACCTGCTTGATCGCGCTGCGCCGCCAGTCGCCGTTCTCCTCCGGCTCGAAGCGGGCCGGCGATTCGCCGCCCTCACCCGAGTTCGACCGGCCGCCGAGCCGGTTCATCGCGATGGCGAGGGTCTCGTGCGCCTCGGCCGAGATGGAGCCGTAGCTCATCGCGCCGGTGGAGAAGCGCTTCACGATCTCCGACGCCGGCTCGACCTCGTCGATCGAGATCGACGCGCGCTCCTTCTTGAACTTGAACAGGCCACGCAGCGAGGCCAGCCGCTCGGTCTGGTCGTCGACCATCTTGGTGTACTCCTTGAAGATGGAGTACTGACCGGTGCGGGTGGCGTGCTGCAGCTTGAACACGGTGTCCGGGTTGAACAGGTGGTACTCACCCTCGCGCCGCCACTGGTACTCGCCGCCCACCTCGAGCTCGCGGTGCGCGCGCTCGTTGCGGTTCTCCAGGAACGCGAGCCGGTGCCGCTCGGCGACGTCGGCCGCGATGTCCTCGAGGCCGATGCCGTCCAGGTGCGAGCGCAGGCCGGTGAAGTACTCGTCGGCCAGGTCCTGGGACAGGCCGATCACCTGGAACAGCTGCGCGCCGGTGTAGGAGGCCAGCGTCGAGATGCCCATCTTGGACATCACCTTCAGCACGCCCTTGCTGGCGGCCTTGTTGTAGTTGGCGACCGCCTTGCGGAAGTCCGCCGCGTGATCGCCGGTGCTGCCGGGCATTTCGAGCGCGCCGCGCTCGAGCATGTCCTCGATGGTCTCGAAGGCCATGTACGGGTTGATCGCGGCCGCGCCGAAGCCGACCAGCATCGCCATGTGGTGCACCTCGCGGGCGTCACCGGCCTCGACGACGAGACCGACCATGGTGCGGGTGCGCTCGCGCACCAGGTGGTGGTGCACCGACGCGGTCAGCAGCAGCGACGGGATCGGCGCCAGCTTCTCGTTGGACTCGCGGTCGGAGAGCACGACGATCCGGGCGCCGCCGTCGATGGCGGCCGACACCTGGGTGTTGATGGCCTTGAGCGCCTTGCGCAGACCCTTGCCGCCCTTGGCCACCGGGTACAGGCCGCGCACGATCACCGAACGCAGCTCGGGCTGGGAGCCGTCGTCGTTGATGTGCACCAGCTTGGCCAGCTGGTCGTTGTCGATGATCGGCGATTCGATCGCGA
The DNA here is from genome assembly GCF_900269665.1 of Nocardia suismassiliense. GTDB lineage: Bacteria > Actinomycetota > Actinomycetes > Mycobacteriales > Mycobacteriaceae > Nocardia > Nocardia suismassiliense. Next base: position 464,463 of record NZ_LT985361.1, on the reverse strand, counting down.
TCTGCTTGCACGACTCCGGGCCGGGGTGCATCAGATCGGCCTCCGGGCCGATGGCCCGGCGCAGGCTGGTCACCACCTCTTCGCGGATCGCGTCCAGCGGCGGGTTGGTGACCTGCGCGAACAGCTGGGAGAAGTAGTCGAACAGCAGCCGGGGCCGCGACGACAGCACCGCGATCGGGGTGTCGGTGCCCATCGAGCCGAGCGCCTCGCCACCGGTCTTGGCCATCGGCGAGATCAGCAGGTTCAGTTCTTCGTTGGTGTATCCGAAGATCTGCTGGCGGATCAGCACCCGGTCGTGCGACATGTGCACGTGCGGGCGGTCGGGCAGGTCCTCGAGCTTGGTCACACCCGCGTCCAGCCATTCCTGGTACGGGTGCTCGGCCGCAAGATCGGTCTTCAGCTCGTCGTCGCCGACGATGCGGCCCAGCGAGGTATCGACCAGGAACATGCGGCCGGGTTGTAGTCGGACCTTGCGGACCACCTTGGACGGGTCGATGTCGAGCACGCCGACCTCCGACGCCATCACCACGAGGCCGTCGTCGGTGATCCAGATGCGGCTGGGGCGCAGGCCGTTACGGTCGAGCACGGCGCCGACCACGGTGCCGTCGGAGAAGCACACCGACGCCGGGCCGTCCCACGGCTCCATCAGCATCGAGTGGTACTCGTAGAACGCGCGGCGGCGCTGATCCATGGTGTCGTTGCGTTCCCACGCCTCGGGGATCATCATCAGCACCGCATGGGGCAAGCTGCGGCCGCCGAGGTGCAGCAGTTCCAGGACCTCGTCGAAGCGCGCGGTATCGCTCGCCCCCGGGGTACAGACCGGGAAGATCTTCTCCAGCCGGTTGTTGCCCGCCGAGTCGGTGCCGAAGATGTCCGAACGCAGCAGCGCCTCGCGCGCCCGCATCCAGTTCTCGTTGCCGGTGACGGTGTTGATCTCGCCGTTGTGCGCGACGCGGCGGAACGGGTGCGCCAGCGGCCAGGACGGGAAGGTGTTGGTGGAGAAGCGCGAGTGCACGATGCCGAGGGCGGACTCCACCCGGCCGTCCTGCAGGTCCAGGTAGAAGGCGCGCAGCTGCGGCGTGGTGAACATGCCCTTGTAGACGAAGGTCTGGCCGGACAGGCTCGGGAAGTACACCGACTCCTTGCCGACCGAGCCCTCGCCGGGGCCCGACTTGCCGAGCTCGTGCTCGACCCGCTTGCGGACGACGTAGGCCCGGCGCTCCAGGTCCATCCCGGACAGCTGCTCGGCCGCACCACGCGGGGAGCCGATGAAGACCTGCCGGAAGGTCGGCATGGCGTCGCGCGCCAGCGCACCGAGCGACGACTCGTCGATCGGCACCTCGCGCCAGCCGAGAACCTCGAGGCCCTCTTCCTTGACGATCTTCTCCACGCCGTAGGCGGCACGCGCGGCCTCGCGCCTGGCCTGCGGCAGGAAGGCGATACCGGTGGCGTAGGAGCCCTCCGGCGGCAACTCGAAGTCCACGATGGCGCGGAAGAACCGGTCCGGGACCTGGATCAGGATGCCCGCGCCGTCACCACTGTTGGGTTCGGCGCCTGCGGCACCACGGTGCTCCAGGTTCAACAGAGCCGTAATAGCCTTGTCGACGATGTCGCGGCTGCGGCGGCCGTGCATGTCGACGACGAACGCGACACCGCAGGCGTCGTGTTCGTTCGCCGGGTCGTAGAGCCCGACGGGTCCAGGTGACCTGTGGCCAGGAAGTTGCATCATGCCTCTGCCTTCAAGAAGGGCGTTCGACGAAATGAATTACGCAATTTCGCCTGAATGCCTCCGTACAAGACTGCGCCCGTACGTTCCGAAACCAGCCGCGCTGATGGTCTTCGGCGTGCAGTCACGTCTCCAGTTGTTCACCCGCTTCAGTGACGTAGTGGGTGCTCGTCGGTAACAGATCCCTAACGAGATCCTTACCTCCGTGCGGGTTCTCGCCAGCTACGCTGAGCACCGGTCCAGGAGCTGCCCGAGCGGGCGAGGGTGCCGAGCATTCTGTGTTCGGCGTAAGAGCAAACGATAAGTCAGGTCCGGGGCCCAACCAACTAAGGTTGCACTAATAACCGGGTCTAGCTGGGCTTCTTCATTCGGTCCTCCACGTGTGCGCGTCGTCCAGTGTAAAGCAGCGGGTACCGCTCGATCGACCCTGCGGCACCCTCGGCCAGCCGCTCGACGCCGACGCGCGAGAGCGGGCCCAACCTTCGCAAATCGGTCAGAAGAACGCTCTCACCTGCATCGAAGATGATTTCCCTCGCTCAGCATCCGGCAAACCCCTCGGCGGCGGCTAACTCGGAAGCGGGCTGGATGAGATATTTCCGACAGGGTCCTGACGAGCCCGAGCTGTGATCCGACCGTCCGGACTGTTTTGTTTGCTGTGGCCTTCAGCACATTTTCAGCTAACCGACGGGAGTGGTATTCGACACATTTTCGCGGCCGAAACCTATACGCCGTCAGGGGGTAATGGGTGTGATTTATTGCGGGCCCGAACGCTTTTCGCCGAATATTCGCCGATCGCGCGGACTTTCCGCCTGAAGACGGCGCTTAAGAAAGGGTTAAGCGGGGTATGGAGCGGCTTCCGTGGGGAGCTTGCAGCGTTCAACGCGGCGCGCACAAGGCGGCCGCGGCACGCACCAGCGCGGCCTGATGCAAGGCGTCGGTATTTCCGGCGCCGAATACGCCGAAGACGCTGTAGGCCAATCTTTCCGCGCAGTCCGGTGCGGTCAGCTCGGCCCGCCGGGCGGCCAGCTGGTCGACGATCTCGATGTTCACCCGGTCGATCACCGGGCGCACCGCCGCCAGATCGGGGGCCGACCCGGGCGCCGCGACCGGATCGAAGCGCCAGCGGGTGATCAGACCGCGCTGCACGATCTTGTTGGACTCGATCTGGCCGGAGAACACCTGCCGCACCCAGGGTTCGGGCAGGTCGCGCCCGGCGCCCAGCTTTGCCATCGCGTCGTAGACCACGGCCTCCCTGGCCGGGTCGTCGATGGTGGGTTCGGTGCCGGACTCGGCGGCGGCCACCCACTTCGCCGCGGCCACCGCGTCACCGGTGTCGAGGCGCTCGAGCACCAGGGCGACCAGGCGATCCAGCGACTCGGCTCGGTCGTCGCCCGGCTCGGCCGCCGCGCTAACCGGCGACATGATCAGAGCCGCCGACACGATCATCAGCATGACAAGGCGCATAACCCGACCTCCTGAGCTGGCTCGCGCGGAAACCGATCATCGAGCCAGGGTAAGCGACCGGCCCCGCGCGTCCGGTCCCGAAACCGGCACCGCGCGCCCGCCTTCGGCACCCGTACCCGCACCACATCGGCGGTTTTGTGAGCCTGACCACATACCTCCGCCGCCACTCGGTGTGTCGGGTTCGGTCCTGTCACGCTGTGACCACGAAACCGTGACGGTTTCATCGAGCCCTGAAATCGACTGGGACCAAGAGGATGTGAGCTCCCATGACCGTCATCGGCTTGTTCACCTGGCTCGGCGGGGGTCAGACCGGTGAAGTCGCCTACCGCCACGAGCGCACCGGCTATGCCGTCACCGGTGCATCGGTGCTGTTGTTCGCGGTGGTGTCCGGCCTGGTCGCCGCGCTCGCGCTGGCCTCGACCGGCACCTGGGCCCTGCTCGCGGTAATTCCGGTGGCGCTGCTCGTCGCGGTGCTCGCGGGCGCGATCGCCCGCGCGGTGGCGACCGCGCGACCCAGCGGCGAGCCCGACCGGCTCGGCCTGCTCGCTCGCATCGGCGTCGCCGTGCTGGTCGGCGGGTTGCTCGCCGAGTTGGCCGCGACCGTCGTCTTCGGCGGCAGCGTCGACCGGACCCTCGACGAACGAGCCCAGCGTTCCGTCGCTTCCGCGCCGCGGGTCGTCGCCGCGGCCGCCGAGCTCGACAAGGCGCGGGCCGACCGGACCGCGCTGGATCAGTCGATCGCCAAGGCGCAGGCCGACCTGGACCGCTCGCTGGTGATCGCCCGTTGTGAGTTCAATCCGACCCCCGAGTGCCCGCAGACCCGGATCACCAATGTGCCGGGACGCGGGCCGGAAGCGCAGACCGCCAACGACATGCTCGACGACGCCCGCAGGCAACTGGCCGCGGCGCAAGGCCGGGCCGACGCGCTGGACCAGCGGATCGCCGACGACGAAAAGGCCGTGGCCGCAGCCGAATCGGCCGCCTTCGCCGACGCCGACCGCGGCCTCGGTGCGCGCTGGCTGGCGATGAACGACTACACCACCCACCACGCGGGCGCGCTGCCGCTGCGCATCCTGACCATCATCGCTGTCGTCGCGCTGGCGCTGCTGCCGCTGGTACTGCGCTGGTGGCGCGGCCAGACCTCGTTCGACCGGCGGGTCGCCTACCTCGAGGTACAGGCACGCGCCGAGCAAGAAGCCGATACGGCCATCGCCCTGAAACGGGCCGAGGTGCGCGCCGAAGCCCAAGCCCTGCGCGCCGAACAACAACTCACCGCGGCTCGCCTCGCCGCCGAGGCGGACACCGCCATCGACCGGGAGCGCCAGCGCACCAGGATCGTCGCGGCCATCGGCGGCTTGGAGATCGGTATCGCCGAGCCGCCGCGCCGAACCGCACTGCCAGCCGCACCGGCTGAAGACCGAAAGGACAGCTCCGTGTCTGAAGGATTCGCGCCGTCGAACCTGCCCGCCCCCGTCACCGCGCGGGAACTCGGCCCGAGCACCGCGCCGCTGCCGCCCAAGTCCGGTGGCGGCCTGGAACTCCCGCTGATCGGCACGGTGCCGTTCACCGACACCGCGGCCCGGTTGATCCGCCCGCTGGTGCCGTCGTTCGTGGCCAACGCGATCGACAACGCGACGCACCCGCTGCGCACGGCCCGCCAGGCGTTCGAAGAGGTCGAGGAGATCACCTTCACCCTGCGCCGCACCCGCAAGGTCACCGTCGATACCCAGGACTCGCACGCGCCGACCGGTTACCAGCTCGCGCCGGGCTCGCCGGAGGCGCTGCACGCCCAGCGCATCGCCGCCACCGTGGTCGACGCGGACTACGGGCAGCAGGACCCGCGCTACTCGGCACTGCCGGACGGTGCGGCGCAGCCGTACGGCCTGTCGGCCGGGCGGCAGGACGAACTCAGCGGCCGCCGAAACCCCGAACTGCCGGGTCATGGTCGCCGCGAACTGCCCCGCGGCCACTGACCGTCCGGCGCGCGCTGGTCGAGGCGCTCGGCCGGTCCTGGACCACTGGTCCGGCTCTTCGCGGGTCCTCCGGCCTAGGCTTTGGTCCCATGGCCCACAGTGACGTCTCGACAGCCGCGTTCGGGTCGCGGCTGCTCGGACCGGTGGACGAGTCCTCGGGGATGCGGCGGATCCGGGTTCAGCTGCTGCTGACCGTACCGCTGGTGGCCGCGAACCTGGCCGGCATGGCCGTCACTTTCGCGCTGATCGGGTTCGTGCTGCCCGGGCCGACGGTCTTCACCCGGGAACTGCTGCTGCTCGATGTGATCGCGACGCCGCTGTACGCGGCACTGGCCTTGCTTGTCGGCATGTGGTGGGGCACCGTGCGCGGTCTGCGCACGCTGCGCTGGGCGATCCAGCCGGACCAGGTGCCCACCGAGGCGGAGCAGATCGCCGCGTCCAGGGTGCCCCGGCATCTGGTGCTGCAACAGGCCCTGCTGTGGTCGGGTGCGGCCGCCGTGCTGACCCCGCTCTACGCCTTGGTGGAGCCCGCACTCATTCCCAAGATTCTGATCGGCATCGCCTTCAGCGCCATCGTGGTCTGCGCCAACGGTTACCTGATCGCCGAGTTCGCACTGCGTGCGGTGACCGCCCGCGTCCTGGACGCGGCACCGTTGCGGCGGCGGCGCGGCATGGGTGTGTTCTCCCGTTCGATGGTGGCCTGGATGCTGGGCGCCGGTGTGCCGGTGACGCTGTCGATGATCGTGGCGGGGTGGGCCCTGGTCGACTCGTCGGTCAGCACGGCCCGGCTCGCGGTCTGTGTGCTCTCGCTCGGCGGCGCGACGCTGGTGTTCGGCCTGTTGCTGATGATGCAGACCGTGTCCACGATCATCGCGCCGATCCGCGGGGTGCGCCGCGCGCTGCGTCAGGTCGAGGACGGTGACCTGCGGGTGGCCATCACCGTGTACGACGGCACCGAATTGGGTGAGCTGCAAAGCGGTTTCAACCACATGGTGGAGGGGCTGCGCGAGCGCGAGCAGATCAGGGACCTGTTCGGCAGGCACGTCGGCCGTGACGTGGCCGACGCGGCGCTGGCCGGTAATCCGACGCTCGGCGGCGTGGAGACCGAGGCGGCGGCGCTGTTCATCGACATCGTCGGCTCGACCACGATGGCCGCGACGGTGCCCGCGCCCGAGATGGTCGCCATCCTCAACCGTTTCTTCGACATCGTGGTCGACGAGGTGGAGGCGCACGGCGGGCTGCTCAACAAGTTCGAGGGCGACGCCGCCCTGGCCGTATTCGGCACGCCCGCCGCACTTTCCGACGCCTCGGGCGCGGCGCTGGCCTGCGCCCGCGCCATCCGGCAGCGCCTCGACCTGACCGCCGACGACTTCATCGCCGCCATCGGTGTCGCCGCGGGCCGGGTGGTCGCGGGCAATGTCGGCGCTCGGCAGCGCTACGAATTCACCGTCATCGGCGACGCGGTCAACGAGGCGGCGCGGCTGTGCGAACTCGCCAAGCACGACGACCTACTGCTCACCTCCGCGAACACCGTCAACAGCGCCGACGACACCGAGGCGGCGTTTTGGCAGCTCGGCGAGTCCGTCACCCTGCGCGGCCGCCTCACGCCGACCCGGCTCGGTCGCCCGCGCAGTTCCGGGCCGCAGGCCGAGCGCGGTCTGCACCCGAGCGAGCAACGAACCGAATGACGGCCGCGCCCGAATAACGAACGGCACCTCTATATAGAGCTTCGCGCCCGCTCCGGGAAATCCAGAACGGGCGCGAATTCTCGGCCTTACGGACGCGCGGCCCGCAGCCGGAACGCGACCACCGCGGCGATCAACAGGATCGACGCCGTGCCGAGCGCGGCGAAGTGGATGCCGGAAACGAACGCCTCGTGCACCGAGGTGAGGAACGCTTCCGACACCGACTCCGGGAGCTGACGCGCGAAACCCGTGGCGGCGCCGAGGGATTCCGACGCGACACCCACTTGGTCGCTCGGCACACCGGTCAGGTCGAGGCCGTTGCGGAAGATCGCCATGACCACGCTGCCGAGGATCGCGACGCCCAGGGCGATACCGGTCTCGTAGGCGGTCTCCGAGACCGCCGCGGCCGCACCGGCCCGCTCGGCGGGCGCCGAGCTGACCACCAGGTCCGACGAGACCGTCAGTGCGATACCGACACCCGCGCCGATGAACAGGAAGCCGAGAATGAACGGCGTCGTGCTACCGGCGGCGTCCGGACCGAGCCACAGGAACAGCGCCGAGCCGAACGCGGCGATGGTCAGCGCACCACCGAGCACGGCACCGGGCCGCACCCGCTGTACCAGCCACGCCGCGGCCAGCGACGCGACCACGCTGGCCGCCAGACCCGGCAGCAGCAACAAACCGGCCTGCATCGGCGAGTGGCCGAGCACCAGCTGCAGGTACTGCGAGCCGAAGAACAGCACACCGGCCAGCGCGAACACCGCGAGCAGGTTGGTGATCACCGCCGTGCGGAACCTGGGCAGCGCGAACAACTTCAGGTCCAGCATCGGATTCGCCAGCGTGCGCTGCCTGCCCACGAACAGCACGCCGGCGACGACACCGACCGCACCGATCAGGGCCAGCTGGAGGCTGGCGCCGTGCGCCGCCGACTCCTTGATCGCGTAGACGATCGGCACCAGTGCCAGCATCGACAACCCGGCGCTCGGCAGATCGAAGCGGCCGGGGTTCGGGTCCCGCGACTCCGGCACGAGGAACGGGCCGAGCGCGATCAGCACCAGCATGACCGGCAGGTTCACCAGGAACACCGAGCCCCACCAGTAGTGCTCGAGCAGCCAGCCGCCGAGCAGCGGACCGGCCGCCGCGCCGCCGCCGGCCATCGCGCTCCACACCGCGATGGCCACGGTCCGCTGCCGCGGATCCAGGAACATCGAGCGGATCAGGCCCAGCGTCGCGGGCATGAGCGTCGCACCGGCGACACCCTGCAGCACGCGCGCGCCGATCAGCATCTCCGGCGAGACGGCCCACGCCGCGAGCACCGAGGCGACACCGAAACCCGCCGCGCCGATCAGCAGCAGCCTGCGCCGGCCGATCCGGTCACCCAGGTTGCCCATCATCACCAGCAGGCCGGCCAGCACGAACGAGTACACGTCGATGATCCACAGCAGCTGAGGTGTGGTCGGTGCCAGATCGGCGCTGATCGCGGGCACCGCGAGGTCGAGCACGGTGGCGTCGACGGCGAGCAGCAGCAGGGCGAGAGCGAGCACGGCGAGGCCGGCCCAGTCGCGCGCGGTGGCGCGGGGCGGGGCTTCGGTTGTCGTCCCGGTTTTCCGGGGGTTCTGCACGGTTGATGTGGGCATTGGCTTTCTCGACTTCCGTCGCATTCTTTTCTTACCGTCCGGACGGTACAGTACCAGACCTTACCGTCCAGCCGGTATAGTTCGCCCGGTGACGGTGAACACCCGCGACCGCATCCTGGACGCCCTCGAATCCCTGCTCCTGGAAAAAGGCATGTCGCATGTGACATTGGAGAGCGTCGCGACGAAGGCGGGCGTCTCCAAGGGCGGCCTGCTCTATCACTTCAAGAGCAAGGACGCGCTGCTGGCCGGTCTGGTCCGGCGGCTCACCGAACGCGCGAACCAGCAACTGACCGACGCCACCGCCCGTGGCCAGTCGGTCGCCGGGTGGTATCTGCAGACCCCGAATCCGGACGACGCCACCGACGCGGTGGAGCTGGAGCTCTACCGCTCCATGCTGGCCACCATGCGCACCATCGACGCCGCGACCGACGCGGACACCGACGAGGTGCAGCAGGCGCTGATGGACATGATGAGCTCCTGGTCCGACGACCTGGACACCGAGATCGCGGACCCGGTGCACGCCGACCTCATCCGGCTGGTCGGCGACGGCGTATACCTGCGGGCCCTGCTCGGCCTGCCGCAGATCGAGCCGGCCCGGTACCGCCGCGTGGTGCAACGCCTGCTGGACCCGCCGAGCGCCGAGTAACCGCGAAGGCGCTGCACCGACCGCGAATCGGGCGCTGACCGTTAGACTCGGCCCGTGCTACCTGCCGCCGACCCGGCCGGTGCCGTCGGGGCGGGAGCAGATCCGGTACCAGGGTCCCCTGGAACGACGGTGCCGATCCGTCCGATGACCTTCCGCGAACTGCTCGATGTGCCGTTCGCGCTCATCCAGGCGAATCTGCTCGCGCTGGCCTGGGCCGGCCTGCTCGCCCTGGTCACCGCCGAGCTGCTGGTCGTCACGATCACCGCGGGGATCGCGGCGCTGACCGACGACTCGGACGCCGCGATCGCCTGGGCGGCCATCCTGTCGACCATGGCCTGCGCCTGGCTGCTGCGATTCGTGCTGCGCGGCACGACCGTGGCGATCGGCCTCGCGAGCGTGGCGGGCGCCCCGATCGGCTGGCGCACCGCGCTGCGCCGGGTCGGCGCGACGGCCGGGCCGTTGCTGGTGTTCCAGCTGCTCTACACCGTGGTCGGGGTCGGCGTGCTCGCGCTGTCCAGCCTGCTGATCGTCACCTTTCCGTTCGGTGTGGCCTGGCTGGGGCAGCTGCGGGCCAAACGTTTCGTCGCGGTGCCGGTCATGTTCGTCGAGCGGGCCGCGCATCGAACGGCGGTGGAGCGCTCGAAACTTCTGGTCGCCGGTGCGGAATGGCAGACGGCCGCGCTGTGGTTCGCGCAGCGCTGTCTGCTGGTCCTGTTGTCCGTGCCGCTGCTGGGGATTCCGTGGTATCTCTCGGACTTCTCCGGCACCCACCGGTGGCAGGTGATCGTGCTGCTCACCACGGGCGTGCTGCTGATCGTCGCGTTCGGCGAGGTCGTCGAGGCGGCTACCAGGGTGGTGTCGTACGTCGACCGGCGCTGCCGCCGTGAGGGTTTGGACATTCACGTTCCGGGTCGCGAGGTGCGGTGAACGAGCACGACCCGGCGCCCCCGGCCCAGCCGCGCCTCGGTGCCGCGGCCGACCATCGCGCGGCCGCCGAAAACGCCGCCGAGCACCGCGATTTCGACAGCGCGCTGCGCGAACGCTTCCGCGCCGTGCTGCGCGGGCTGGAACAGCGCGGCGTGCTGGAGGTGCGGCGGTCACGCACCGCACGCGAGACCGCGGACGACGTCACCACCGCGCTGCCACTGGAGGTCGCCGCCGAATTCCACCCGGCCGCACACAGTTTCGACGAGGTCGTCTACGGCGGACGGCGGGCGACCGAAGACGAGTACCGCAGACTCGAATACGCCGACCGGTTCTCCGCGGCGGCACCACCGCCCGCACCGGAACCCACCGAAATCACCGCCACCGAGAAGGCGCCGCGCACCCGCCGGAAGCTGCCGCCGCTGCCCGCGCTGTTGCGCAACCCCAAGTTCTGGGCCGCCCTGGCCGGCGCGGCGGTGCTGCTCCTGCTGCTCTACGGCGCGTTGCAGTCGTGCGGCGCGCCGACAGCGCCGAAACCACCGCCACCCCCACCGGACCTCCCGAACCCCGAGCCGCCGCGCGACTTCGACGTACCCGGCTTCGGCACCGGTGACGATCCGATCTGGGACCGGCTGCCCGCCCCCGTCTTCTTCGGCGGATTGCAATTCCTGATCGCCGGCGCACTGGTGGTGTGGTGGCGGGCGCGGCGCCGCGGCGCGCTGGTGCGCGAACCCCGACCGGTCGAGGTCGCGGCGAACGAGCTGCTCGCCGGGCAGGCGGCGCTGTATCGGCGCTCGAAGGACCACGAACATGTCGCGGCGAAGCTACGGGCGGCGACCCTGCGCCGGATCCGCCCGCCGCTCGGCCTGACCGCGGACACCCCGCCGGACCGGCTCGTCGCCGCAGTGGCGGCCCGCACCGGGACGCCGCCGGCGCAAATCGGGCTCGCCCTCTTCGGCGCGGTGCCGGACGCGCACGCCCTGGAACTCGTTGCCACCCAACTCGACTGGATCGAATCGGAGGTCGGATGACCATCCCCACCACCAAGACCAACCACACCCCCACTGCCGAGGAGGCGGGGGCGGCGTTCGCGGCGTTGCGCGGCGAGATCGGCAAGGCGGTGGTCGGCAACGACAACGCGGTCATCTTCCTGGTGCTCGCGCTGCTGTGCCGGGGCCACGTGCTGCTGGAAGGTGTGCCGGGCGTGGCGAAGACGCTGCTGGTGCGGGCCTTGGCGACAGCACTGGAGCTGGATCATGCCCGGGTGCAGTTCACCCCGGATCTGATGCCGGGCGATGTCACCGGGTCGCAGATCTACGACCCGCACTCGGCCGAGTTCACCTTCCGGCACGGCCCGGTGTTCACCAACCTGCTGCTGGCCGACGAGATCAACCGCACGCCACCGAAAACCCAATCGGCCCTGCTGGAATCGATGGAGGAGCGACAGGTCTCGGTCGACGGTCAGCCACGGCCGCTGCCCGATCCGTTCGTCGTGGTCGCCACCCAGAACCCGATCGAACAGGAGGGCACCTATCCGCTGCCGGAGGCGCAGCTGGACCGGTTCCTGTTCAAAGTCGACATCCAACTGCCCAGTCGCGACGACGAATTCCGCGTATTGCAGCGGCACGCCGCGGGCTTCGATCCGCGCGACCTGGCCGCGGCGGGCTTGCGCCCGGTGGCGGGCCCCGCGCATATCGCCGCCGCGCGGGCCGCGATCGGCAAGGTGACGATCAGCCCGGAGGTGCTCGCCTACGTGGTCGACCTGTGCCGGGCCACCCGCGTGTCCCCCGCCGTGCAGCACGGCGCGTCCACCCGCGGTGCCACCGCGCTGATGGCGGCTTCGCGTGCGTTCGCCTGGTTGAACGGGCGCGGCTTCGTGACCCCGGACGACGTGAAAACCCTTGCCGTGGCCGTCCTTCGGCATCGGCTGCAGTTGCGGCCGGAGGCGGAGCTGGACGGGGTGACCACCGAGAGTGTCATGACGTCGCTGCTGCTTTCGGTCCCGGTCCCGGTGTAACCCGTGGTCGTCACCGGCCGGCTGGCCGCCGTCGCGGGGCTACTCGCGCTGCTCGTCACCTTCGTCGTCCCGTCGTTGCCCGGCGTGCTGATCGCGACCGCCGTGCTGGCCGCCGCCGTGCTGTTCGACCTCGGTTCGGTCGGCGGGGCAGGCGATCTCATGCTGTCCAGGCAGCCACTGACCACGGTTCGGCTCGGCCGGTCCACCGAGGTGGAACTCGTCGCCACCAACACCGGTGCGCGCACCCTGCACGGCACCGTGTGGGACGACTGGCCCGACAGCGCCTGCGCCGAAAACCGCACGCATCAGCTGGATCTGGCGCCCGCCACCCTGGTCCGCTTCCGCACCACGCTGACACCGGCGTATCGCGGCGACCGGGTGGCCGGGCAGGTCACCGTGCGGCTGGTCGGTCCGCTCGGCTTGGCGGGCAGGCAGTCTCGCCGCACCGTCGCGGCCCGTGTACGCGCACTGCCACCGTTCCGCAGCGAGCGGCTGCTGCGCTCGAAAGTCAAACGGCTGCAACACCTCGAGGGCCGCAACGTGGCGAATATGCGGGGCCAGGGCACCGAGTTCGACTCGTTCCGCGAATACGTCGCGGGCGACGACGTGCGCGCCATCGACTGGCGCGCCACCGCACGCGCCACCGACGTGCTGGTGCGCACCTGGCGCCCGGAACGGCACCGGCACATGCTGATGCTGCTGGACACCGGCCGGGTCAGCGCGGGCCGGGTCGGTGCGGGCACCTGCCTGGACGCGAGCATCGAGGCCGCGCTGCTGCTCGGCGGTCTCGCCTCCGCCGCGGGCGACTCGGTCGACCTGCTCGCCTACGACCGCGAAGCACGCGCCGAGGTCCGTGGCATCAGCGGAAAAGGCTTGCAGCTCAAGCTGATGCACGCGATGGCCGGCATCCCCCCGGCCCTCGTCGACACCGACAGCGCGGCCCTGGTGCGCGCCGCCATCCAGCGCACCCGCCGGCGCAGCCTGGTCGTCTGGTTCACCAGCCTGGACGGTGCCGCCGTGGAGGAGAACCTGCTCCCGGTGCTGCCCACCCTCGCCCAGCGCCACCGCGTGCTGATCGTCTCGGTCACCGACCCCGAGGTCGCCGACGCTGCCGCCCGCCGCGCCACCCGCGCCGACCTCTACTCCGCGGCCGCCGCCGAGTCCGTCCTCGCCGAACGCGCGCTGGTCCAGGAGTCTTTGCGGCGCAAGGGCATCGCGGTGGTCGCCGCCGCTCCCGATCGCCTGCCCGAAGCCCTCGCGGACGAATATCTCGAACTCAAACAGTCCGGCACGATGTAGTCCCGCCTCGTGGAAGTCGGCAGCGGAGGACTATGGAGCACATGTCTGATCTCGACGCGTTTGTCCGTGGGCTGCCCAAAGCCGAGTTGCATCTGCACCTGGAAGGGACGCTGGAACCGGAGTTGAAGTTCCGGCTGGCCCGGCGCAATGGGATCGAGCTGGCGGAGAAGACGGTGGACGAGGTCCAGCAGACGTACCGGTTCCATGATCTGACCTCGTTCTTGCAGGTCTACTACCCCGCCATGCGGGTGCTGCTGGAACCAGCGGACTTCCATGATCTGGCGTTCGACTATCTGACCAGGGCACACGCCCAGGGCATCCGGCATGTCGAGATGTTCTTCGACCCGCAGGCGCACACCGGGCGCGGTGTCGCGTTCGCCACCGTGCTGGACGGGTATCGGTCGGCGATCGTGCGGGCGCGGCGCGAATTCGGAATCTCGGCCGAGCTGATCCTCTGTTTCTTGCGCGACTACTCTGCGGAATTCGCCATGGCAACGCTGCTGGAGGCGCTCCCCTACCGCGACTGGATCATCGGCGTCGGGCTCGACTCGGATGAGCGCGGCAATCCGCCGAGCAAGTTCGCGGCCGTCTTCGCGCGGGCCCGCAGCGAGGGCTTCCTGCTGACCATGCACTGCGACATCGATCAACCGGACTCGATCGAGCACATTCGGCAGGCACTGGAGGACATCGGCGTGGACCGGCTCGATCACGGCACGAACATCGTGGAGGACGACCGGCTGGTCGAGCTGGCCAAGGCCAAGGGCATCGCGTTCACCTGCTGTCCGGTCTCGAATTCGTTCGTCACCAGCCAGATGAAATCGGACGAGATCGTCGGACTGCTGGCGCGCGGGCTCACCGTGACCGTCAACAGTGACGACCCCGCCTACTTCGGCGCGTACGCGGCGGACAACTATCTCGCACTCGCCGAGCACGCCGGCCTAGACCTCGATCAACTGATCGCACTGGCGAAGAACTCGTTCCGCGCCTCGTGGATCACCCCGGCGCGCCTCGACCTGTTCCTCCGGGAGATCGACGACTACGTCGCCGCCAACCGGTAACTCGCCGGCACGCGGCTAAGGACCCACCTGCATCGGCAGCTGCCGGAAGACCGGGAACATCGGCGGCGGCAGCACCCGGCGTTGCCGCTCGGCGATGACCGCACCGAGTACCTGAAGCGGCGGATACCCCGTCGGCACCGGCACCTGGAGCCGCGCACACACCGCGTCCACCAGTGCGGTGCCCAGCTCGTGCTGCACCACCGGGGTGAGGGTGCGGAACCGGCTCAGATACTGGCGCACCGCGAGCGCCAAGTCGTCCGGCAGCATGGCCAGCGGCAGCGGCCCGGCCCAGCCCGCGAGCCACGGCGGCGCGACCGCGAGCAGCGGCGCCGGCAACGGTCGTTGGGCATGCACGACCACGGTGCCCGCGAGCACGTCACCGATGCGCCGCGCGTTCGGCGAGCACATCGAGGTGAGCACCGCGACCGCACCGAACGCGCCGAGCATCCAGAAGTCGACGATCGCACCGGCCAGCCCGCGGGTGAGCGCGTGCCGGAAGTCGATCGGGCCGCCGTCCGCGCGCACCACCCGCAGACCGAGCAGCAATTTGCCGAAGGTGCGACCGCGCCAGATGGTTTCGCACGCCACCGGATACCCCACCAGCACGCCGACGACGGTGACCAAGACGGCCACGTCGAGCCACGCCGTGTCCGCGCCGCTGGGCAGCAGGACGCTGATGGTCAGCACGAACAGCACGCCGGCCAGCAGGAACTGCACCACCACGTCGACGAGGAAGGCGGTGGCCCTGGTGGGGATCCGGGCGATCGGCAGCTCCAGCGCGACCGCTTCCCCGGTGGTGAATTCAGCCATGTCGATAGCATTCTCCCGAGCGGCGGTAGTGGGAGGCAAGCCTGTGGATGTTGACGCGTACAGCTATGCACACCGGAGGGCCTGGGAACGCCTCGATTACCTGTCGACGCGGCGCAAGCTCACCGGTGCCGAGGCGGACGAACTCGTCACGCTGTACCGGCGTACCTCGCAGCAGTTGGCCCGGTTGCAGTCGCACAGCCCCGATCCGGAGCTGATCGCCGGGTTGAGTGCGGTGCTGGCCAGGGCGCGCGGCCGGGTGCTCGGCGGCCGGGCCGACATCTGGCAGGAGATCGGCCAGTTCTTCACGCACCGTTTCCCGGCTGCGCTGTATCGGACGTGGCCGTGGTGGGCCGGGGTGGCGGCGGTGTTCCTGCTGGTGTCCGCCGGGCTGGCCGGCTGGGTGGCCCGATTCGATTCGGCCCGTACGGTTCTCGGTATTCCGCGGGACACCGGCGCGCTGACGGAGCGGGGCGGCGCCTTCGAGACCTATTACTCCGAACATCCCCAGGGTGCGTTCGCCGCGCAGGTGTGGACGAACAACGCCTGGGTGACCGCGATCGCCCTGTTCACCGGGGTGCTGATCCTGCCTGCGGTGTATCTGCTGTTCATGAACGCGCTCAATCTCGGCGTCTCGGCCGGGTTGATGGCTGAGGCGGGGCGGCTGGATTCGTTCTTCGGGTTCATCCTGCCGCACGGCACGCTCGAGCTGACCGCCATCTTCGTGGCGGGCGGCGTCGGCCTGAAACTCGGTTGGACGCTGATAGATCCGGGTCGGTTGAGCCGGGTGGAGGCGGTGGCGCGGCAGGGCCGGGCGACCGCGACGGTCGCGCTCGGGTTGGTCGCGGTGTTGCTGGTGTGCGGCTGCATCGAGGGTTTCGTGACGCCGAGCGCGCTGCCCGCGCCGGTGCGGATCGCCATCGGGTTCACCGCCGAGGCGTTGTTCCTGGTCTATGTGTTCGGAGTCGGCCGCCGTGTGGTATCGGCGCGGGCCGAGGGTGCAGCGGGGACCACTGGAAATGTGCCGGGCGACGGTCGGTAGACAACCTCGAGCACACACTGAGCGACACTGGTTCGGACACGCGACAGCAACGCTGTGTCACAGAGCGGTTTCGGTGTCCCCCAATTGAGTTCCGCTGGCCGCAGCGAGTCGAGCTCAGCTGCGGCCAGCGTTGCCGTTGACTCTACACAATCGTTATCCCGACGCAACCCTGCTCGCTCGTGTCAAGCGTATAAAGCAGCACGCCAGCAAACCCCGGTGGCGGCCTCGTTTTTCACCGTTCCAGCTAACTTGTAGCTGCGACTTCGGAGCGGTTTCGCAGGACTCGGAAGTACACGCTCGGGCGAATCCGCAGGTCTGCCCATATCCACTTCGTGGCGGTACAAACATTCTTCGAACCATTAGCTGCGCCGTCGACATAGACCGCTCCATCCCACGCTGCATGGTGGATGACCTGCGAGTTCGTTGCGAAAAATCAAGGTAGCTAGACAACGGATGAACAGAAAGCGACCGTAGGTTTGTTTACAGCGTAATTAACACGATGCATACCCGGTAGGGCGATCCGTACACGTGCATGCGTCTTGTCAAGATCAGGAATAACCAGACACCGAAAGGCGATCGCCGGAGCGTCGCGAGCGGGCTGGTTCAGCACCTCGGCCGCAACCTCGGGGCAGAGTGTGATCTTCGCCTCACTGGACGCGGAGACCCCGGCGAATACGGCGAAATCGACACTGCGGCAAGCATTCCCCACTTCGGACACACCGAGACAACACGCCGATGAGAACGCCGACTGGGGCTGCACAACCACCGTGTTCCGGTACCGGTGTGGAACGTGCGGCACAGCCGTCCACAGCCTGGGAGTCGCGCACGCTCCACCGTTGTGGACAGGATCGGCCCGGCTCCCGGCGGTCCGCAACGTCGCCGACCACTGCTATCGATGTCCACACCTGAGCACCACTGCGCCATCCACAGCGACGGCGTTATCTCGAGCGCTTGCGCACAGGGTTGTCCCCATCCATTCGCGCGCTCATGCACAGGCCGCACCCAGGCGCTTCGGCGTCGATTCCGCCCGCATCGCTCGAGGTCGGGCCGGCAACGCGCAGTTGAACGGCGTTCGACCATCCCGAAACAACACACAGCCTCATCCACAGCCGCGAGCGCCCGCCGCCAAACCTGGTGCACCGCAATAACACGCCCAGAACAGGGCGCGACCCAGGTCGGCGCGCATCGGTACTCCTCGAGCAGCGCACAGATCTATCCACAGGGCGATCACCCATCATCAGGTTGTGCATAAACCGCGAACTCGACTGAGCGGCAGCGGTATCCAGCACCCGAAATGGCCGGGCGCAAACGCCACCGGCTCAGCCGACGCGCAGAATCCCGGTGATCGTGCCCTGCAACACCTGACCTCCGTGGGTGATCAACGGCGACGTCTGCAGCGGATCGTCGACGATGGTGCCGGGCAACGGATGACTGGCGGTCACCGCGCCGGTGTCCGGATCGACCACGGTGAACGCATACCCGTCCAGCGGCGTCGTCGTATCGAGACCGACCCTGGCCACTGTGTACAGCGCTGCGTCGGCTGTGGATAGATGCGGAACCGCCGCGCTGCGTACCGTGTTCTCCCACACTGTGTGGCAACCGTTCTCGTCCACATCAACCCTGGTCATGCCGCCGGTGAACGCCGCGGGCACCGCCGGACCCGCGCCTTCGGGCACCGCCGGATACGGATACCCGTAGGTGCTCGCCACGAACAGCGAGCGGCCGATGCCGACCGGTGAATTCTCGCTCCCCGCACCGCCCTTCGTGAGCACCGGTTGCGCACACACGAATCGTCCGCTTCCGGAACGGAATACCAGCGCGTTGACCTGACCGTCGGCGTTGTCGACGATGGTCAGATAGTCGGCACCGGTGTCCGGTCCGAAATAAGTGGGTGTCGATCCGGTGCCCCAGCTGAGCTGCCCCGGCTTCCGGGCCGGACCGCGTTCGTACGCCGCGCGCCAGAGCACCTCGGGTCGCCCCGACGAATCGGCCCGCAGTTCATAGAGCGCCTGCGTGGTCGCCACCGCGATCCGTCCACTCGGTGCCGCCGAAATGCTGTTGGCCACTTGCTCGCCGGCGGGCAACGCCACCGTCGCGACTGCCCCGGAGGGCGCGACCGTCCCGACAACGCCCTTGCCGGTGGCGAACCAGATGGTGCCCGCCCAATCCGGCACCAACCCGGTCACGTTGTCACCCAGCGGAATCACCGCCGACAGATCGGCCACCTGCTCGCTGACCAACCGCCACTTACCCGCCGCATCGCGGGTATGACCGACCCGAAGCAGCCGGTTGTCCCCGTCGACCACGACGAGCCGGTCGTTGTTGTCCAGATACGCGTACACGCCACCGAGCAGACTTCCCTTGCTGAGCGGGAGCGCCGCCAGCGAATGCCCGAGCGGTCCTGGCGCCGCGGGGTCGATCAGGTGCACGGTCGGCACCTGACCTGCGATCGCCGTGCACAACGCGACCACCAGCTGGTCCGAGCCCTCCAGCAGCGTCGGGCAGGCCGAGGCGAGCGGATAGGCCGAGACCGATACGGCACCCGTGCCGGGGCCGGCCAGCGGAGTCGCGTCCGAGGAACCGGCGTCCCCATGCATCGTCGCGGTGCCGAGCGGCCCGAGATGCGGATTGGGCGGTGCCAGTGGCCCCCACGGTCCGGTCGCCGAGGCAGGTGTCGCGGTCAGCAGCGCCATCGAGCAGGCGGCGAGGAAAATCAGCGGTGCACGCATGGCGGTCTTTCGGGTCGGCGACACAGCATCCGATCGAACCGAAACGAACGCCTTCGGCACAGTATTCGAAACGACGATGATCCAAATGCGGCCCGTCGCTCGGCGTCTCCGCGGGCCCGAGGTGACGACGCAAGTGCGCCTACGATGGCGCCATGAACGGTCTGCGTGCCCGGTTGTTGTCCACCTTGGCCGGTCAGCTCGGCAATCCACACGGATTGCTCGGCAAGGGCGTGGCGTTCGTGCTCAATCGCGGCAACAAGCGCGCCATCGCCGCCGCGGTGACGGCCGCTGCGATCACCGAGGGCGAGACCGCGGCCGACCTCGGATTCGGCGGCGGCGCCGGGCTTTCCCTGCTGCTCGACCGCGTCGGAGCCGACGGCATCGTGCACGGCATCGAGCTCTCCGCCGACATGCTCACCCGTGCCCGCGCCGGCTACCCGCGCGAAACCGCCGCGGGCCGACTGCGTCTCGCCGAGGGTTCGCTCACCGCGCTGCCGCTCTCCGACGACAGCCTCGACGCCGCGATCACGGTCAACACCGTGTACTTCGTGCCGGAGCTGGACGCCGTCTGCACCGAGCTCGCCCGCGTCATCCGGCCCGGCGGCAGGCTGGTCATCGGCATCGGCGACCCGGACGCCATGGCGAAGTTGCCGTTCACGCAGTACGGCTTCACGCTGCGCCCGGTCGCCGACGTCATTGCCGCGCTCAAGAAGTCGGGCTGTGTGGTCACGCACGAGCAGCTTCCGAACCCGCCGATTCCGCATCATCTGCTGATCGCGACCAAGCCCGCGTAACTCTGTGCCCGACTACATCAACGCGCCGCCATCGATCCGGATCTCGGTACCGGTCATGTAGCGGCCATCGTCGGAGGCGACCATCGCGACCACACCGGCGATGTCCTCCGGACTACCGAGCGCACCACCGTTGAGCCAGCCGGTCATCCGCGCGAACAGCTTCGGATCGAATCCTTCCGGCTGATCCAGAATCGATTTCGTGGTGATACCGCTGGTGATCCCCGCAGGCACGATGTTCACCGCGCGCAGGCCCTGCTTGGCGTACTCCAGCGCGATCGCGTGGGTGAACGCGTTGACGCCGCCCTTCGAAGCCGCATACGCCGCGAGGTAAGGCGCGGCGCTGAAGGCCGCGGTCGAGGAGACGTTCACAACCACCCCGTGTCCGGAGTCGACCAGAGCGGGCAGCGCGGCCTGAGTCATTAGGAAGGTGCCGGTGAGATTCACCGAGATCACCTGATTCCAGGCGTCGAGCGGCATCTCGTGGGTCCGGGCCGGACGCAGGATGCCCGCGGCGTTCACCAGCACGTCGAGTCCGCCGAGGAACTCGAGCGCCGTCGCGGTCGCGGTACCGACCGACGCCGGGTCCGCGATGTTCACCGCGACCGTTCGCAATCGATCGGCGGCATCGCCCGCCTTCGCCGCCGTGGCCGCCAGCCCCGGCTCATCGATGTCGGCGGCGACCAGCTGGGCACCCTCGTCCAGCAGCCGCAGGGCGATGCCCTGTCCGATGCCGGAGCCTGCTCCCGTCACCACCACGCGGCGGCCGTCATATCTGCGCATGCCAAGAATTAGAACAGGTTCTCATTGTGAGTCAAGACACTTCCGTGGTCTCGTTTCACCGACGCCGAACTGGAACACGTTCTAGTCTGGGCGGATGCCGCACGACGCGTTCCAGCCGGCCATGCTCGGGCCGGTCCAGCTACGCAACCGGATCATCAAGGCCGCGACGTTCGAGGGACGTACGCCCGACGCCTTGGTCACCGACGAGCTCATCGACTTCCATCGCGCGGTCGCGGCGGGCGGTGCCGGGCTGACCACGGTCGCCTACTGCGCGGTCGCGCCCGAAGGCAGAACCGACCGGCACCAGATCTGGATGCGGCCCGAGGCGGTGCCCGGATTACGACGGCTCACCGACGCGGTGCACAGCGCGGGCGGCGCGGTATCGGCGCAATTGGGCCACGCCGGCCCGGTGGCGAACGCCGCCTCCAATCGCGCGCCCGCACTCGCGCCGAGCAAGCAGTTCAGTCCGATCAGCCTGCGGCTCACCCGTGCGGCGACCGCGGCCGACATTCGGCGGATCATCGCCGCCCACGCCCGCGCCGCCCGGCTCGCGGTGCACGCCGGATTCGACGCCGTGGAACTGCATTTCGGGCACAACTATCTGATCAGCTCGTTCCTCAGCCCGGCCTTGAACAAGCGCGCGGACGAGTTCGGCGGCACCCTGGTCCACCGCGCCGAGGTGGCCAGGCAGACCGCGGACGCGGTGCGGCAGGAGGTCGGCGACGAGATCGCGGTGCTCGCCAAGTTCAATATGGACGACGGCGTGCGCGGCGGCTTCGGCGGCGACGAAAGCCTGTCCGTCGCACGGTGGCTCGCCCGCGACGGCAACCTCGACGCGCTCGAGCTCACCGTCGGCAGTTCGCTGCGCAATCCGATGTATCTGTTCCGCGGCGACGTGCCGCTGCGCGAGTTCGCCGACCAGTTCCCGCCGCCGCAGCGCTGGGGTATTCGCTTCGCGGGCCGCAGATTTCTGCGCACCTACCCGTACCAGGAGGCCTACCTGCTCGAGCAGGCGCTGCGTTTCCGAGCGGAACTGGACGTGCCGCTGGTCTTGCTCGGCGGCATCGCCTCACGCGGCGCCATCGAGACCGCGATGGCGCACGGCTTCGAGTTCGTCGCCATGGCTCGTGCGCTCCTGCACGATCCGGGTTTGGTCGATCGCCTGCGCGCCGACGCGGCGAGCGTGTCCGGGTGTACCCATTGCAATCGCTGCATGCCGACGATCTATCGGGGCACACATTGTGTGCTGACTTCGCCCGTGCCGGATCCGGCGATCTAACGCGAGAAGGCCCGGTCCTGGTGGACCGGGCCTTCTTTCGGCGGAGCGAACCACAACGGTCGGCGATGTGGTTCACGGCGTCCGGTCGAAATGATCAGCCAGACACCGTTTTCGCCATCCTCACCTGTCGAACGATCAAACGGGCTTGGCCGCGGAAGCGGTCAGCTCCGGACCGACGATCGACACCCATTCGTTCATCTCCGGGGAATCGTCCTTCGCGATCGCCGCGACATCCTGCCTATTGCAGCCGCTGCCGACGGGCACACCGTCGAAACGCTCCTGCAGCCACTGATATGTGCCCGGCACCGACAAGAATGCCTGTGAGTAGGCCTCGCCGATTTGGATGCGCCGATAGGTGATCTGCCCGTCGTTCTGGCAGTAGGTATCCACCAGCCGGTCGGTCGCGTAGGCGGGCATAATCCAGTCACCCATCGACTGGAAGATATATGTCGGCCGGTCCGGCGTCGCATTTCCCATCTTGACCTGATCCAGATACTTGCTCGGAATCGGCTCGCGCGTCATGTCCGGTGTATCGAACAGTCCCTTGATGTTCAGGTTCGGGAAACTCGAAACCGACCAGCCCTGGCACACATTGCTGTGCACGGTGCGCAGGCCCTGACCCAGCGGATTCATGTGCTGATCCAGATAGGTCTGCAATTCCGGGTATTCGCGACTCAGGCCGATGATGCCCGCGAACACCGTGCCGGCGGCGGGACCATTGTTCTGATAGTCGACCAGGTCGCGCAGGTCCGAGGCGGTGGAGCCGGAGACGGTGCCGACCAGGTTGACGTCCGGTGCGTAGGTGGCGCGCTGCTCAGCGGCGTGCATCGTCGGGATGGAGCCACCCGAGTCGCCCCACAGGCCGACCTTGGTGTCGCGGCCCTGATGCAGCTCCATCGGCTTGAAGTTCTCCGCGGCCCGGATGCCGTCGAGGGTGATCCGGCCCGCCAGCGGGCCCGCGGC
The DNA here is from genome assembly GCF_900269665.1 of Nocardia suismassiliense. Taxonomy (GTDB): domain Bacteria; phylum Actinomycetota; class Actinomycetes; order Mycobacteriales; family Mycobacteriaceae; genus Nocardia; species Nocardia suismassiliense. The sequence continues at coordinate 441,640 of NZ_LT985361.1, read as the reverse complement.
GAAGGCGGAGAGCAGGCCTTCGTGATCGGGAATGGAGACGCCCCAACCCTTCGTGACCGCGTAGAGGGCCATCGGCAGCATGAAATTCGGGCCCATCGTGCCCGCGTAGTTCGGCGGCAGCGCCAGCATCTGGCTGGTGTACGACGGCGCGCAGTGCGCCGCGACCGCGTCCTCCGGGATCTGCACCGACACCAGGTTCGTCGGCGCCTTGCCGCGCGGCTTCATCACCGTGGTCACCGCCGCGATCGGTTCATCGCGACTGTTGTTCGACCGATAGGACAGCTGCCACGCGTCCACATCGGGCTGAATGATCGATTGGAACGCGGGATGCACTTCGCGCGCGGCAATGATCTCGCCCGGCTGCTTCGCCGCGACAACATCGCGCGGCGGATTGAGAAACACTTGATCCTCGGCGGGCATTGCCGGCGGAGTCAGCGCGGGCTGAATCGGTACATAGTCATCCGACGCGCACGGGCACGCCGCGGCAAAACCTGCGGTGGCCACTTGAATCACGACCGCGGCCCCCGCGGCCAACATCGTTGCCCGCCCATATCGGCGGTGCCGTGTTTTGAACATGTTCATACCTGATCCTTCAGCTGAGGGAGAGGTGCATGACAAGCCGTGACCGGAAGCCGCAGCACCAAATCCCCGACGAATGCAGGTATTTGCGAGTGACCACTCCGGTGTGAGCCGCCGCAATCGTAGATGAACATTTGAATAATCCAGCGCGAAACGCGAGAGAGAACGCATTCAAATCACCTCTACCTCCCACAACACCACTCACCCCGACCCTCAATTAACTTCCGCCCGATACCTTTTCCGCGCCGATCCGGCCCGAAATGTCCGATGTGAAAACACGTCACCGATGAAAGAGAACAGTCATGTACACAATCCGAAATAACCGAAAATAACGCCCGCTGGGCGGATTTCACGTCGGACAAACCTGTGGATATCAGCAGTTGTGCACAGCTTGTGGATATACCGCCACACCCCGACCCCTCGCATCCACGAGAACCCCACTCCACCAACCCGAGTCACCAGCACCCCCACCGATCCCGGTGCCCGGAAACGAAACACGGCGGCCCCACTGGAGTCTCGTTCACCCGAGAACACACCCGACGGACACGACGATCATGGAAGTCACAAACAGCCGCGCAGGCGGTACACCTCACACCACACGCAGCAACCGAGAACTCACGCACCCCGAGGCGACGTTCACGATCCACAGATCTCGCACGTTCACCAGCAGCGCCCGCCGCCCCACACACGCAACCCACGCGCAGGGCAACCATCGACCTGGGGGGTTCGGGGGGCGAAGCCCCGCCGAGCGGGCGTGGGGCTGCGCCCCACACAGACAAAAGGACGAAACGAGAAAAGCTCGCGCTCTTGCGAGCACGAGCTTCCCCGAGTGGAGTGGGCGAAGGGGGACTTGAACCCCCACGTCCCGAAGGACACTGGCACCTGAAGCCAGCGCGTCTGCCATTCCGCCACTCGCCCGAGCGACTCGGAGACAGTATCACGCAGTGCGCGTCGACACGAAATCGGCTGTGTGGGGCCGTGACGCGGGGGCTGGACAGGCGCGGGAACCCGCTGATCGTGCCAAGAGTTACAGGTGTGGACGATCGTGGATATCATGCAATGAACGTGCTCGATGGGCGACACGCCATATGCGTGTGTCGTTGTTACGTATCAGCAGAAGAGACGCTCACCGAAGGGAGGCCGGAATGGGCATCGTTTCACGGTTCGAGCGTCGTCTTCAGGGCGCCGTCGGTGATGTGTTCGCCCGGGTGTTCGGCGGCAACGTCGTGCCCCAGGAGGTGGAGGCGGCGCTGCAACGGGAGGCCGCTGATCATGTCCAAGAGCTCGACGGCGGGCACCTGTTGGCACCCAACAGCTATGTGATCACTATCAACTCCTCCGATCACCAGCAGTTGGACGCCGATCACGACCTCACCACCCGCGCGTTCGCCAAACACCTGCAGGATTACATCCGCGAGCAAGGCTGGCAGACCTACGGCGAAGTACACGTGGCGTTCGAGGCATCCCCTACGCTGCACACCGGACAGTTCAGGGCTAGCGGCCGGGTCGATCCGGACGCCGGCCGCGGAGCTACACCAGCTCACAGCCCTGAACGCACGCCACAACGACCTGCAAACCCGCAACCAGGAGCTGGCCCCATGACGCAGAACTCAGGCTACGACCCGAGCCGTGAGCCCGCGGAGTCCGATCCACGCAACCGCGGGTACGCCCCACCGCCTGCCGGTCGCGGCGGCGCGCAGAACGGCGCGTACCGCGAGGACTACGGTCGCGGCGCGGCGCCGTACGGCGCCGACTATCCGGCGCCGGAGGGTCAGCAGGGTTACAGCGACTACCAGAACGGCTATGACTACCAGCAGGGTGGCCAGGCCTACGGTCAGCCGGGGTATCAGGAACCGGGCTACGCCGCCCAGCAACCGGGCTACGCCGACCGCGGTTACGGGCAGCCGGGTTACCAGGAGCCCGCGTACGGCCAGCCGGGCTATCAGGAACCGCCGGCCTACGGTCAGCCGGGATACCAGGAGCCGGGCTACGGCCAGCAGGGTTACGCCCAGCAAGGTTACGGCGATCAGGCATACGCGGATCCGGCCTACGGCCAGCAAGGCCAGGGCTACGCCCAGCCGGGCTACGGCCAGCAGGGTTACCAGGAGCCCGGTTACGGCGAGCAGGCCTACGCCGAGCCCGCCGCCTACGGCCAGGATGACCAGGCCGGTTACGGCCAGGCCTACTCGCAGCAGCCCGGGTACGGCGCACAGCCCGGCTATGGCGCCGCGCCCGCGTATGCCGCTCCCCCGCAGGCAGGTTCGGGCTACTCCGCGACTCTTCAGCTCGACGACGGCAGCGGCCGCACGTACCAGTTGCGTGAGGGCAGCAACATCATCGGCCGCGGCCAGGACGCGCATTTCCGGCTGCCCGACACCGGTGTTTCGCGCAGGCACATCGAGGTTCGCTGGGACGGCCAGACCGCCATGCTCTCGGATCTGGGTTCCACCAACGGCACGCTGGTCAACGGTTCTCCCGTGCAAGACTGGCAGCTCGCCGACGGGGACGTGATCCGCGCCGGGCACTCCGAGATCCTGATCCGTATCGTCTGATCCCGTAAGCTCGCGATGCAGGTCACGACTTGGCCATCAAGGATTCGTCGGTCGTATCGTGATCGAACTCGACCTACGGCCCTATGATGCTGCCAACACACGCACGGCACCGGAACCCGGGGTCGGCAAGACCAGCATGCTGGTGGGGGTGGTCGAACCGCACCTACGGCACCGACATACACGGTCGAACAGGAGGTGGAACGCCGTGCAGGGACTGATCCTGCAACTGACCCGTGCGGGGTTCCTACTGCTGTTGTGGTTGTTCGTGTGGGCGGTGCTGCGCACCTTGCGCAGCGACATCTACGCGGCATCCGGCATACGGATACAGCCCAGGGCCGCACGCGGTTCCGCGGTGCTGCCCTCCTTCAGCCGGGGCCAGAAGGGCGCCAAATTTCTTGTGGTGACTCAAGGTTCACTCGCCGGCACCCGCATCTCGCTAGGCACCCAACCGGTGCTGATCGGGCGTGCGGACGACTCCACGCTGGTGCTCACCGATGATTACGCCTCGACCAGACATGCGCGACTGTCCCCGCGTGGCGATGATTGGTACGTCGAAGACCTCGGCTCGACGAACGGCACCTACCTCGATCGCGCGAAAGTCACCACTGCCGTGCGGGTTCCGCTCGGCACGCCTGTCCGTGTCGGCAAAACAGTGATCGAGTTGCGATCGTGACACTCGTTCTCCGCTACGCAGCGCGTAGCGACCGCGGTCTCGTCCGGGGCAACAACGAAGACTCCGTCTACGCCGGCGCGCGATTACTCGCGCTCGCCGACGGCATGGGTGGCCATGCCGCGGGCGAGGTGGCGTCGCAGTTGATGATCGCCGCCCTGGCCCATCTGGACGACGACGAGCCGGGCGACGATCTGCTCGGCAAGCTGGATTCGGCGACCCGCGAGGGCAACGCCGCCATCGCCGATCAGGTCGAGGAGGAGCCCGAACTCGACGGGATGGGCACCACGCTCACCGCGATCCTGTTCGCGGGCAAGAAACTCGGCCTGGTGCACATCGGCGACTCCCGTGCCTATCTGCTGCGCGGCGGCGAACTGGCGCAGATCACCAGGGACGACACGTTCGTCCAGTCGCTGGTGGACGAGGGCCGGATCACGCCCGAGCAGGCGCACACGCACCCGCAGCGCTCGCTGATCATGCGCGCGCTCACCGGCAACGAGATCGAGCCGACGCTGATCATGCGCGAGGCCCGCGCCGGGGACCGCTACCTGCTGTGCTCGGACGGCCTCTCCGATGTGGTGAGCGATGAGACCATCGCGAACACCATGCGCGAGGGCAGCACCGACGAATGTGCCGACCGGCTCATCGAACTCGCGTTGCGCAGCGGCGGGCCGGACAATGTCACCGTCGTCGTCGCCGACGTGATCGACCTCGATTACGGCCAGAGTCACCCGATCGTGGCCGGTGCCGCGTCCGGGGTGGATGAGGACACGCCACCGCCGAACACCGCGGCCGGACGCGCGGCGGCCATGCGCCCGCCGCGGGCCGCGCCACGCCGGGCCGCCGCGACCCCCGAGCCGGAGCCGAAGGGCAAGGCGCGCAAACTGCGCTGGTTCGTCCTCGCGTTCGCGCTGGTGCTGGCCGTCGGTGTCGGACTGCTGGTCGGCTACAAGATGATTCGCAGCAACTACTACGTCGGGGCCGACAACGGCTCGGTGGTGATCCTGCGCGGGTTACCGGGCTCGGTGCTCGGTTACTCGATCCACGACGTGAATCTCGTCGGCTGCGTCACCAAGACCGGCGAACTGTCCCTGGTCGACCCCGGCGCCGATCTGCCGTCGTCGTGCAAGGAGCTGAAGGTCACCGATCTCAAGCAGACCGGACGCGAACAGGTCGGCAAGGGCCTGCCGCCCGGCTCGCTGGACCGGGCCAAGGACCAGATGCGCTCCATCGCGCAGGGCGAACTGCTGCCGCCGTGCCCGGCGAAGACGTCGGTGCCCCAGCCCGGCGTGCTGCCGACCACCGAGCCGCCGCCGCCCGGACCGGCCGCGCCGAGTACCGCGGCCGCCCCGACCTCCGAGCCCGCACCGCCGGCTCCGCCGGTACCCGGCAACGGTGACGCGGGCACCGATCTCAAGACACCGACGAAGTCGGAAGCACCGGTTCCGCCGAACCCCCAGATCGCGGGGGAGAACTGCCGGGTGACGGACTGATGTCCGCGCCGGCACCGCCGTCCGCTGGGGCTTTTCCCAGTCCCCCCGGCGGCTTCGCTCCCGCGCCACCGCCGAGCACCAGACGCAATGCCGAGCTGTTGCTGCTGGCCGGCGCGGCGGTGATCACCACGGCCTCACTGTTTTTGGTGGAGGCCAGCCAGGAACAGTCGGTCACCTGGGATATCGCCAAGTACGGCCTGGCTTTTCTGGCGTTGTTCGGCGTCGCCCACCTCGCGGTACGCCGGTTCGCACCCTTCGCCGACCCACTGCTGCTGCCGATCGTCGCGCTGCTCAACGGACTCGGACTGGTGCTGATCCACCGGCTCGACCTGGCCGATGAGCAGAACGCGGTCTACAACTCCTGGCCGATGCCGTCTCCCGACGCCAACCAGCAGATCCTGTGGACCACCCTCGGCATGATCGTATTCATCGGGCTGCTGATCGCGCTGCGTGACTACCGCACGCTGGCCCGCTACGGCTACACCCTCGGCCTGATCGGATTGATCGCGCTGGCGCTGCCCGCCGTGCTGCCCAGCCGCTTCTCCGAGATCAACGGCTCCAAGAACTGGATCAAGATCACCGGATTCAGCATCCAGCCCGCGGAGTTCTCCAAGATCCTGCTGATCATCTTCTTCGCCTCGGTGCTGGTGGCCAAGCGCGATCTGTTCACCGCCGCGGGCAAGCACCTGCTCGGCATGGAGTTCCCGCGCGGACGCGACCTCGGCCCGATCGTGGTGGTCTGGATCGTCTGCGTCGGCGTGCTCGTCTTCGAGAAGGACCTCGGCACCTCGCTGCTGATCTTCAGCACGGTGCTGGTGATGCTCTACATCGCCACCGAGCGGGTCGGCTGGCTGGTGATCGGCGGCGCGCTGCTCACCCTCGGATTCTTCTTCGCCTACCAGACTTTCGGCCACGTGAAGATCCGCACCCAGACCTGGCTGCATCCGTTCGACGACTACAACAACACCGGCTACCAGATCTCCCAGTCGCTGTTCGGGCTCGCCACCGGCGGGCTCGCGGGCACCGGCCTCGGCAGCGGACGCCCCAACCAGGTGCCCTTCGCCAAGACCGACTTCATCATCACCACGATCGGTGAGGAGCTCGGTCTGATCGGGCTCACCGCGGTGCTGGTGCTGTTCCTGGTGTTCATCGTGCGCGGCCTGCGCACCGCTCTCGCCGTGCGCGACAGTTTCGGCAAGCTGCTGGCGGCCGGGCTGGCGTTCACCGTCGCGATCCAGCTGTTCGTCGTGGTCGGCGGTGTCACCAAACTGATTCCGCTGACCGGTCTCACCACACCTTTCATGTCCTACGGCGGCTCGTCGCTGCTGGCCAACTACGCGCTGCTCGCGCTGCTGATCAAGGTCTCGGACGCGGCACGCGCGCCGGCCCCGGCCCGCAAGGCCGTGCCCGCGGCCCCGATCGCGGAGGCGGCCACCGAGCTGTTGCGCAAGCCCGACGCGGGCCGACCGGAAGCGGGGCCCGCCACATGAACACACCACTACGCCGGGTCGCGATCGCGGTGATGCTGATGATCGTCGCGTTGCTGGTCAACGCGACCTACGTCCAGGTGATCAAGGCCGACGACTACCGCACCGACCCGCGCAACTCCCGGGTGCTGCTCGATGAGTACTCGCGCCAGCGCGGGCAGATCTCCGCGGGCGGCACGGTGCTCGCCAACTCGGTGGCCACCGAGGACCGCTACAAGTACCTGCGCACCTACCCCAGCTCCCCCGAGGCGTTCGCACCCGTCACCGGGTTCTACTCGATGCAGTACGGCAGCAACGGGCTGGAGCGGGCCGAGGATTCGGTGCTCAACGGTTCCGACAGCCACCTGTTCGGCTCGCGGCTGGTCGACATGGTGTCCGGTCGCGACCCGCGCGGCGGCAACGTGATCACCACCCTCGACCCGGCCATGCAGCAGGTGGCCTACGACCAGCTGACCAGCAAGGGCTTCACCGGTTCGGTGGTGGCGATCGAGCCGAGCACCGGCCGGATCCTCACCATGGTGTCCACCCCGAGCTACGACCCGAACCAGCTGTCCGGCCACGACGGCGCCCGCGGCACCCAGACCTGGGAGGCGCTCAGCGCGGACGAGAAGCAGCCGATGCTGAATCGGGCTGTCTCGCAGACCTATCCGCCCGGCTCCACCTTCAAGGTGGTGGTCACCGCGGCCGCGCTGGCGAACAACATCGCGTCGCCGGAGGATCAGTTCACCGCGGCGCCGAACATCACGCTGCCCGGCACGAGCACCACGCTGGAGAACTACAACGGCTCCAACTGTGGCGGCGGCCAGAGTGCCTCGCTGCACGAGGCGTTCCGGCTCTCCTGCAACACCGCGTTCGCCGAACTCGGTGTCAAGGTGGGCGCCGCGAAACTCAAGGACCAGGCCGCCGCCTTCGGTATCGGCGAGAACCGGGGCATCCCGATCCCGGTCGCCGAGAGCACGGTCGGCACCATGCCGGACAACGCCGCGCTGGCCCAGAGCAGCATCGGTCAGCGCGACGTCGCGCTGACCCCGCTGGACAACGCGGTGATCGCGGCGACGGTCGCCAACGGCGGCGTCCGGATGGAACCGCACCTGGTCGACCAACTGCAGGGACCCGACCTCAGTGAGTTGTCCAAGACCAAGCCGGTCTCGCTGGGCCAAGCGTTCAATGCCCAGGTAGCGTCATCGCTGACGAATCTGATGATCGCGTCGGAGGAGAACACCGGCGGTAGCAGGTCTTCCCGCTATCAGATCGCGTCCAAGACCGGCACCGCCGAGCACGGCAGCAATCCCCGCAATACCCCACCGCACGCCTGGTACATCGCCTTCGCGCCCGCGCAGAACCCGAAGATCGCCATCGCGGTGATCGTGGAGAACGGCGGCGACCGGGCACTCGGGGCGACGGGTGGCAAGGTGGCCGCGCCGATCGCACGCGCGGTCTTGGACGCCGGTCTGCGAGGCGGCTGAACGATATGGATGTGCGAGTGAAGGTACGGGGATGCTGAACAACGGTGCGATGATCGCCGACCGGTACCGGCTGCAGCGCCTGATCGCGACCGGCGGTATGGGCCAGGTCTGGGAGGCGCTGGACACCCGGCTGGATCGCCGGGTGGCGGTCAAGGTGCTCAAGTCGGAGTTCTCCACCGACCCGACGTTCCGGCAGCGGTTCCGCACCGAGGCGAGGACCACCGCCCAGCTGAACCACCCCGGCATCGCCGGCATCTACGACTACGGCGAGACCACCGACCCGCAGGGCAGTGAAACCGCCTATCTGGTCATGGAATTGGTGCAGGGCGAGCCGCTGAACACGGTGCTGAACCGGCTCGGCAGGCTCTCGGGGGGCCAGGGTCTCGACATGCTCGAGCAGACCGGTCGCGCGCTGGGCGGGGCGCACCGGGCCGGCGTCGTGCACCGCGACGTGAAGCCGGGCAACATCCTGGTGACGCCGACCGGTCAGGTGAAGATCACCGACTTCGGCATCGCCAAGGCGGTCGACGCCTCGCCGGTGACCAAGACCGGCATGGTGATGGGCACCGCCCAGTACATCGCGCCGGAGCAGGCGGTCGGCGAGGACGCCACCGCCGCCAGCGATGTGTACTCCCTCGGTGTGGTCGGCTACGAGGCGCTCGCCGGAACCAGGCCGTTCAGCGGCGACGGCGCGATCACCGTGGCGATGAAGCACGTGCGCGAAACGCCGCCGCCGATGCCCGGTGACCTGCCTGCCAACGTGCGTGAGCTCATCGAGATCACCATGGGCAAGGATCCGAAGGGCCGCTACTCGCGCGGCGGCGAGTTCGCCGACGCGGTCGCCGCGGTGCGCGCGGGCCGCAGGCCGCCGACCCCGACCGGGGCCAGCCCGTCGATGTCGATGACCGGCGCCACCCGGGTGCTGCCGCCCGGGCCGACCGTCGCATTGCCGTCCACGCCATCGGAGTTCGACGGCGCGACCGTGCACTACTCCACGCCCGCGGGCGCGGCACTCAACAACGCCGGCTACGCCAACGGCACCGGTGCGCCCGCGACGATGCTCAACAACGGGACCGGCGGCAATCAGCTGCCGCCGGAGAACGGCAAGAAGTACACCACCACGCAGAAGTGGATGGCCGCGCTCGGCGCGGGCGCGGTGCTGCTGCTCGCCATCGTGCTCTATCTGATGTTCGGTGGGGACACGAACCCGGATTCGAAGGTCCCGCCTGCCACCACGACCACGCAGGCGCCGAAGCCGCCCCCGCCGCCGGTGACCAGCACGACGACGCCCAAACCCGTTCCGCCGCCGGTGGTGACCACGGAGCCGACCACCACCGAACCGACCACCACCACGCCGGAACCGACGACGACCACGCCGTCGCCGACCACCACGCCGCCGAGCAGTACCAAGCCGACGACGACAACACCGCCGACGACCCTGCCCCGAATCCCCACTATCGACATACCATTTCCGGGGAACAGTGCTCGAAGCTCCGCCACTCCCAGCGCGCCCAAAACCTCTTCGCAAGGACAACAATGACGACCCCGAAGAATCTCTCCTCCCGCTATGAGCTGGGCGAGATCATCGGGTTCGGCGGCATGTCCGAGGTGCACAAGGCGCGCGATCTGCGGCTCAGCCGGGACGTGGCGATCAAGGTGCTGCGGGCCGATCTGGCCCGCGACCCCACCTTCTATCTGCGGTTCAAGCGCGAGGCCCAGAACGCCGCGGCGCTGAATCATCCGGCCATCGTCGCGGTGTACGACACCGGCGAGGCCAAGGTCGACGACGGCCCGCTGCCCTACATCGTGATGGAGTACGTCGACGGCGATACGCTGCGCGACATCGTGCGCGGCCAGGGCCCGCTGCCGCCGCGCCGCGCCATGGAAGTCGTCGCGGATGTATGTGCCGCACTGGATTTCAGCCACAAGGCCGGCATCGTGCACCGCGACATGAAGCCGGCCAACATCATGATCAACCGGGCCGGCGCGGTGAAGGTGATGGACTTCGGCATCGCCAGGGCGCTCGCCGACAGCTCCAACCCGATGACCCAGACGGCCGCGGTAATCGGTACCGCGCAGTATCTCTCGCCCGAGCAGGCGCGTGGCGAGACGGTGGACGCCCGTTCGGACGTCTACTCCGTCGGTTGCGTGCTGTTCGAAATCCTCACCGGTGAGCCGCCTTTCACCGGTGACTCGCCGGTCGCGGTCGCCTACCAGCACGTCCGGGAGGACCCGCGGCTGCCATCGCATGTGCATCCCGGAGTACCGCGCGAGCTGGATTCGGTGATCCTCAAGGCGATGAGCAAGAACCCGGCCAACCGCTACCAGAGCGCGGCCGAGATGCGGGCCGACCTGATCCGGGTGCTGGGCGGGCAGAAGCCCATCGCGCCGATGGTGATGACCGACGAGGACCGCACCACCGTCTTCGGCTCGAACGAGCCCGCGCCGCGCAGCTACCGCACCGTCGAGCGCAACGACGACACCGCCGAGCAGGGGCCGCCCGAATCCGGCGGACCGCGTCGCTCCATCTATGTCGCCGTCGCCGCGGCCGCCGGTGTCGCCGTGCTGCTCGCCTTGTTCTGGGTATGGGTCGGACCGGGCAGCAAACCGGAACAGGTTGCCGTGCCCGACCTTTCGGGCAAGTCCGCGCAACAGGCGGCCGATACGCTCCAGCAGGCCGGTTTCGCCGTCTCCATCCAGCAGAAACCCGACAGCAAGATAGACACCGGTTACGTCATCTCCACCGCACCGGTCGGCGGTGCGCGGGCGAACAAGGGCAGCAACGTCACCATTCAGGTGTCCACCGGCCCGGCCCAGGTGCAGGTGCCCAAGCTCGACGGGATGAGCCAGCAGGAGGCCGAAGCCGCATTGCTCAACGGCAATCTACAGATGGATCCGAGTGTCGTGCGCAAGCCCTCCAGCACGCAGGACACCGACAAGGTCATCGGGCAGGATCCGTCGGCGGGTTCCCGGGTGGATGTGGGCCGGGCCATCGTCGTCACCATCGGCTCCGGCCCGGAATCGGTCCGGGTGCCGAACGTGATCGGTCAGGACATCGACGTCGCGCGGCCGAACCTGGTGGACAGCGCCGGATTCAAGATCTCGATCCAGGAGGTGCCGTCGTCGCGGCCCAAGGGCGAGGTGCTCTCGACCAGCCCCGCGGGCGGCGCGCCGGCGGAGAAGGGCTCGACGGTCACCGTGCAGGTGTCCAGCGATCAGATCAAGATGCCGTCGCTGGTGGGCCTGACGGTCGCGCAGGCGGTGGACAAGCTGCGCGCGGAAGGCTGGACCGGCACGCAGAGCCAGATCAGCCAGTCCCCACAGGGCACCTTCGACACCAGCAGCGTGGGCCGGATCCTCAGCCAGCAGCCGTCCGCCAGCGGTTCCATCCCGAAGAACGGGACCGTGTCGGTCGGCGTGGGCGTGCTCGGCCCGCCGTGAGCCAGCGGTATCGGCGAAACACCGACCGGTCGGTGTTGATCGGCGGCAGAATTGGGTGTGCTCCATCCGGATCAGCAGTGCTGAGCAACGAGGAGGAAGCCTTATGACTACCGCCAGGGACATCATGAAACCCGGTGCGCAGTGGATCTCCAAGGAGGAGACCGTCGGGAAGGCCGCCCGGGTGATGGCCGAACTCGGCGTCGGATCATTGGTCATCGCCGACGACAACGATCGCATGTGCGGCATCATCACCGACCGCGACATCGTCGTGAAATGCGTGGCGCAGGGCCGTTCGCCGGCCACCACGCGCGCCGAGGAACTCTGCGAGTCCACGCCCCGCTGGGTCGCCGCCGACGCCGACGTCGAGCAGGTGCTCGACGAGATGGAGAGCCACCGGGTCAAGCGGATGCCGGTGATCGACAACAAGCGGCTGGTCGGCATGATCAGCGAGGCCGACCTGGCCAGGCACCTCGACGACAATCAGCTCGGTGAGTTCGTGACGGCGGTCTACGGGCGCCCCTAGGCTGCCAACGGCGCCGATCGGACTTCGACACACCGCCTCGTCCTTACTCTCGGCGGGGCCGCGCACTCGCCGGGCGTGCTGAGCACAAGGCCTCCGGTGTGCGAATTCTGCTCGGTCGCAAACTCGCTGCCGGAGGCCTCGCCCGCGGCGGTGTACCGGCACGACCGCGTGGGCCGTATCCGCCACTTGCACCGTCGAGATAACTCGGTCTCGCAAAGCGCAGATGTCAGGCGATTCCCATTTCACCTAACGCAGTGCAGCGCCGGGTGTTTCACCGAAACTGCTGAATGCTGCTCAGTAGTGCTGGTAACCGGGTCCGGGTCCGGCCATGCAGGTCACTTCACCGATCGGCACCCAGCCTGTTATGTGCGGAAGGTGCACGATGTAGTAGTAGGTGTTTCCTTCCGTTTTGTACAACTGGTACCCGTAGGCATAACCATCGTCTTTGATTTCGGTGAACTTCCCGCTCTGCCCGCAGTGCAAAGGGGGTTTGAGCAGGCTTTGCGCTGACGCAGCGCCGGCAGCCATGCTGCTCAACATCATTGCGGCGACGGACGCGCCTGCGACACCTGCGGCGAGCCTCCGAAGGTTTATCATGGAAGTGTTCCAATCTGTGTTGTGAACTGTGAATTGCTGCATGCGTGCAGCTCCGGGTGTTGGGGAGTGGCAGCTCCCCAACACCAGGTTCTATAAGATCTTGTGTTCTATAGGATCTGACGCGTCGAGCACGAAATCGGTTCCATCGAACTCGGAAGTTGTCTTGGCAGCCGAAAGTTGGCAGTCATCGACGTTCGATCACGAATATCCCGCCGCCGCAACGACGTAGAACATTGCGTGCTGAATCCTGGTTCGCCTCAGGACAGCTCGAGGTGACCGTTCATCGACATCGCCTCGGCCGCCAGCTCGGTCACCTCGATCACCTCGACGCCCTGCTCGCGCAGCTTCTCCACGCCGACGCAGTTCGTCACGAACGTCGCGGGCTCGCGCCAGGCCAGCACGACCCGGGGAATTCCCGCCCGCAGGATGCGATCGGTACACGGCAGCCGGGTCGCGGTGGCCCGCTGCGAACACGGTTCCAGCGTGGTGTAGATCGTCGCCCTGGCCAGCCGCGGATCGTCCGCGTCGAGCTTGTCCAGCGCCGACTCCTCGGCATGCACCTTCGCGTCGGTCTCGCGCGAGTAGCCGGTGGCGATCTCCACCTCGTCGGCCACGATCACCGCGCCGACGGAGAATGCCGTCTCACTCGGCGGGCACCGCCACGCGAGTTCGATGGCTCGCCGCATGAACCGAGTGTCGCGCTCCGCCATGGGTTCGGACTTCGGGCGGTAGCGCAGAACCGCGACGTCGCCGAACACGGCGATGTCGACCAGCCGCATGCGGCGATGCGGGGCGCCCGGATAGCTTGCGGCGCCGAGGAATCGCGGGGCTTCGGGGTCACCCACCAACAGGGGTGCGACCGCTAGGTGCAGTTCGTCGGCGAGGTCGGCGGCCAGAAAGGTGGTGTGGATGCGGGTGCCGCCCTCCACCATCAGGCGGGCGATGCCGCGGCGACCGAGGTCGTCCAGGAGGGCGCCGAAGTCGAGTTCGGTGCCGAGCGAGACGATTTCGGCAAGACCGGACAGGCGATCGGCGAGCCGCGCTGCGCCCGCCTCGGTGGTGTACACGAGCTTGTCGCCACCGTGCTGCCAGAACCTCAGGTCCGGATCCAGCTCACCGCTCGCCGTGACGGTGATCTTCAGCGGGTACTCGGGTTTGCCCGCCTCGACCCGTGCCGCGCGGCGCTCGGCGTTGTCGACCAACAGCCGGGGGTTGTCGCGGCGCAGTGTCTCGGCGCCGATGAGGATCGCGTCGGAGTCCGCACGCACCTGATCCACCCGATCGAAATCCGCCGGGTCCGACAGCCGAAGACGCTCAGCGCTCGCATCATCGATGTATCCGTCGACGCTCATCGCGACCGACAGCAGCACATATGGACGGGTCACTGCCGCACCTCCGGTCGCTGACTGCGTCCCACGTCTCCCGGTCGCTCACCGCGTCCGTTCACTGCACGCCTCCCGGTCACTGGCCACGTCCGCTCTGCCACACCCTCGGTCGCACGCCGCGTCCGGCTATTGCAGCACCAGCGCGGCGACCTCGGCCTCGAGCATCTCCACCAGGCCCTCGGCCGGGCGCTCGCCACAGACGCCGAGCCAGTTGGCCAGCATCCGGTGCCCGCCCTGGGTCAGCACCGATTCGGGGTGGAACTGCACACCATGGATCGGCAGGGTGCGATGCCGCATAGCCATCACGATGCCGGATTCCGTGCGTCCGAGCACCTCGAGCTCCTCGGGCAGCGTGTCCTCGAGGACGGTGAGCGAGTGGTAGCGCGTCGCGGTGAACGGGTCGGGCAGGCCGGCCAGCACACCGGCGCCGATGTGGAAGACCGAGCTGGTCTTGCCGTGCAGCAGCTCGGGCGCGCGGGTCACCGTCGCGCCGAAGGCTTCGCCGATGGCCTGATGGCCCAGACACACGCCGAGCAGCGGCACAGTGTGCCGGGCACAAGCCCGTACCAGGTCGATGCTGGCGCCCGCGCGATCAGGGGAACCGGGCCCGGGACTGATCAAAATGCCGTCGAATTCGGCCACGACGGCGTCGACATCGGCGAGGTTCGGGTCGTCGTTGCGCCACACCACGGCCTCGGCACCCAGTTGCCCGAGGTACTGGACCAGGTTGAAGACGAAGCTGTCGTAATTGTCGACGACCAGAACACGCATGATCCAAGATTACGTCCCCGCACGGCACCGCGTCGCATCCAATACCAGTTGGGATAGCCTAGAGGCACACCGGAGGGCGCCAGAGCCTCGTCCACCGTGGCGAGCGAGCTCCGCACAACCACCCGCGCCTGCCCCGCCGGTACCGACCTGCACGCCGAATACGAGGACGTCATGCCCAAGTCGAAGGTCCGGAAGAAGACCGACTACACGATCAACCCTGCCAGCCGGACGCCGGTGAAGGTGAAAGCCGGGCCGTCGCCGGTCTGGTACGTCACCATCATGCTCGGTTTCATGCTCGCCGGGCTGGTGTGGCTGCTCGTTTATTACCTCGCCGCCGATCACATCAGCTGGATGAGTGATCTGAACGCCTGGAACTTCTTGATCGGATTCGGCCTCATGGTCGTCGGTCTGATCATGACCATGCGGTGGCGCTGACACCACATCTGGGCTGTTCCAGGTAACGCAGGCACCACATCTAGATTACAGACGTGTCATTCATGCACACCTGTGGATGAACCTGTGGACAACTCGAGCAGTGCTTGGGGAAAGTGACCCGTGACACCTGATTCTCCCGATCCACAGCCCCGCGCGGCCACGCCCCGGCTCGCCTGGACCACACCCGCACCGGCCCTCATCGCGGTGACCGGTGGTGGCATCGTGCTGGCCGTTGCCGCGATCCTCGCCAACGAGGCCGCGGCCCGCCTGCTCATCGGGCTGGCGGCGGCCGGGCTCTTGGTCATGGCCGGGCTCGGCTTCCGGCAACGGCCACGGTTGACCGCCGTCCCGGGCGCCGACCCGCGGATGGTCGTGCGCACTCTGCTCGGCGCCGACGAATACACCCGCGACCAGATCATCCGCGCCCGGGTGGTCGACTACCGCCGCCTCGGCCGCAAGATGCCGATGCTGGAGATCGACGTCGACCACGACGGCACCGAGCGGCTGCTGATCTTCGGCCGCTGGGATCTGGGTGCCCGCCCCGACGACGTCTACGACACCTTGGTCCGCACCCTCCGGTTGTCCGGCGAGACCACCCGCTGAACCCCGTCTGCCCGCAAGCAGCAGCGACGCGGTCGTTGTGCTGTGTGGCTTCCCGGTGTTTCACGTGAAGCCACACCACGAATGCCGGGTCAGGCCAGCGACATAGCGGTGGCGCCGATCACCCCGAACGACACCAGTGCGAGAACCGCGACGGCGATCCAGCCGATGAGGCGTGCGCTCTCTTGCGATTTCACGCGCAGCCAGCCCGGCAGGAACAGAATGCCCAGCGTGGCGAGCGTGCCCGCGGCCAGCCCGCCGAGGTGTCCCCACAGGGAGATACCCGGCAGGGAGAAGCTGATGAAGACGTTGATGCCGATCAGGATCAGCATCTGATTCGCGTTCTGCCGCAGCCGGATCAGGATGACGGTGATCGCCCCGAACAGGCCGTATACCGCGCCCGACGCGCCTGCGGTCGCGCTCTCCTGCGCGAACGCCATGACGGCGGCGGAGCCACCGAGCAGCGACACGAGATAGACCGCGAGGTAGCGCAGCCGTCCGAGTACCAGCTCGCCGTCCCGGCCGATCACATACAGCGCGAACATGTTGAGCAGCAGATGGATCGGACCGTAGTGCAGGAAACCGGAGCCGATCACCCGCCACCACTCGCCGCCGGCCACCGCAGGTGGATACAGCACCCAGTCGATGAACAGCGCCGAGGTCCGGTTCGCCATCAGGCTTTGGGCCTGTACCGCGGTGATCGCGTAGATCGCCACGTTGATCGCGATCAATACGTAGGTCACGTACGGCAGCGACGCCCTGGCCACCGGCGCGCCCGCGACGGTGCGCACCGGTGCCACGTCACGCTGTCCCTGCCGCAGGCAGTCGACACAGTGCTGGCCCACCGCCGCGGGGCGCAGGCATTCCGGGCAGGAGGGCCGTCCGCAGCGCGTGCACGCCAGGCCGGTCGGACGATTGGGGTGGCGAACGCACGTCGGCGCAGGCGGCTGGGCGGTCATAAGCTCATTCGATCGTGATCTTGGTGATTTCGACGGGTTCCAGGGGGCGGTCGTTGCGATCGGTCGCCGTCTTGGCGATGGCGTCGACGACCTTGCGCGACTCCGGGTCGACGACCTCACCGAAGATGCTGTGCTTGCGGTTGAGGTGCGGCTGCGGGCCGACGGTGATGAAGAACTGCGACCCGTTGGTCGCCGGTCCGGCGTTGGCCATGGCCAGCAGGTAGCCGCGGTCGAAACGCAGTTCCGGGTGGAACTCGTCGCAGAACTCGTAGCCGGGTCCGCCGCGTCCGGTGCCGGTGGGATCGCCGCCCTGAATCATGAACCCGTCCATCACCCGATGGAACACGGCGCCGTCGTAGAATGGGCCGGTGCTGCCGCCGCTCGCGTTCGCGGTGCTGTACGGCGCCGAGCCGTCGGCGAGCCCGATGAAGTTGCGGACCGTCTTGGGGGCGTGGTTACCGAAGAGCGAGATCTTGATGTCGCCGCGATTCGTGTGGAGCGTCGCCACAGCGGTCTGATTCGGTGAGGTCACGCCGCAATGCTACGGTCCCGCCGCTCGGGAACCGCAGCGCACCGGCCGGTACCACCCGTGTCGGGTCGAGTTCCGGTGCGCCGGGCGAAGTTACCCGCGACGCGAACGGCGGTCGCCCGCGCCGCGGGGCGAGTCGCCGTCCGCCCTGCCACCTGAACCGATCGGTAGTGGTTACGGCACACCCGGGCGAGCCGCTGAGCTGGAGCTACTGCATGAACGGCGCGGTTGTGCCAGCATGGGCCAATGACCATGGGGCCCCTACATGTATCCGCACGTACTCGTAACCGGCTCATTGTCGCGGCGGCCGTCGCGCTGGCGGGTGGCGTGGCCTGGCTGGTACGCAGCAAGCGGCCGCAGCCGCCCGCACCCGCCCCGGCGCCCCCGCGCATCGGCTACTCCCGCAACGGCTCCGCGCCCGCCCCGGTAGCCGGAGCAGGCGCGGAGAACGGCCGCTAGCGGTTCAGCGACTGACGGTCTTCTTGTACTGCCGGACCGCCAGCGGTACGAAGATCGCCATGATCACCACCACCCAGATCAGCGTGGTCACCTCGGGATTGCGCAGCGACCACGCGGTGGGCGTCGGTGCCACCGCACTGGTGTTGCCGAAGAGATCGCGCGTCGCCTGGGTGAGCGCGGAGACCGGATTCCACTCGGCGATCACCCGCAGCACCGTCGGCAGCTTGTCGCTCGGCACGAAGGTGTTGCCGATGAAGGTCAGCGGGAACACCACGATGAAACTGGCGTTGTTGAAGACCTCCGGTGCCCGCACCAGCAGCCCGACGTAGGCCATGATCCAGGACACCGCGTAGGCGAACAGCAACAGCAGCAGGAACGCCAGCACCGCGTCCAGGAACGAACCGCGGATCCGCCAGCCGATCGCCAGACCGGTCAGCGACATCACCGTCAGGCTGACCACGTTGATCACCACGTCGCTGAGCGTGCGCCCGATCAGCACGGCCGACGGCGCCATCGGCAGCGAACGGAATCGGTCGATGATGCCCTTCTGCATGTCCTCGGCCAGCGCCGCACCGGTGAACGACGCGCCGAACACCACGGTCTGCGCGAAGATGCCGCCGATCATGAACTCCCGGTAGCTCACGCCGGGGATCTCGATCGCCGAGCCGAAGATGTAGGCGAACAACAGCACGAACATGATCGGCGAGAGTGTCGAGAAGATCAGCACGTCGGGCACGCGCCTGATCTTGATGACCCCGCGCTTGGCGATGGTCAGGCTGTCGCTGACCACCATCGACAGTTTGTCGCCGAGCGAGAGTCGCTCGGGCACCGGAGCCACCGTGGTCATCGGGTCGTTCCTTCCACTGCGGCCTGCCGCTCTGCCGTGGCGCGGCCGTTGTCGTTGGTCAGTTCCTCGGCCTCGTGCCCGGTGAGGGTCAGGAAGACATCGTCGAGCGAGGGCCTGCGCAGGCCGACGTCGTTGATCCGCACGTCGTGTTCGGCGAGCTTGCCGATCGCCGAGACCAGCGCCTGTGATCCGTCGGCCACCGGGACGGTGAGACGGCGCAGCCCGGGCTCGACGTGAATCTCGCCGTCGGCCAGGCCTTTCAGCGCCTGCATCGCGGTACCGAGGTTGTCGGCGTGGTCCACGGTGAGCTCGATCCGGTCCCCGCCCACCAGGGTCTTGAGCTCGTCGGCGGTGCCGCGGGCGATGACCTTGCCGTGGTCGATCACCGCGATGGCGTCGGCCAGCCGGTCGGCCTCGTCCATGTACTGGGTGGTGAGCAACAGCGTGGTACCGCCCGCCACCAACTCCTCGATGACGTCCCACAGCGCCAGCCTGGCGCGTGGATCCAGGCCGGTGGTCGGCTCGTCGAGAAACAGCACGGGCGGGTTCGCCACCAGCGCACCCGCCAGATCGAGTCGCCTGCGCATACCGCCGGAGTACGTTTTCACCGGCCGGTCAGCGGCGTCGCTGAGCCGGAATCGGTCGAGCAGTTCGCGTGCGCGCTCCTTACTGCGCTGCACCCCCATGTGATACAGCCGCCCCACCATTTCCAAATTCTCGAAGCCGGTGAGATATTCGTCCACCGCGGCGTATTGGCCAGACGCGCCGATGCGGGAGCGCAGGGTTCGTGGCTCGCGCAGCACGTCGATGCCCGCGACGGTCGCCCGGCCGGCGTCCGGCACGAGCAGGGTGGTGAGCACCCGGACCGTGGTGGTCTTACCTGCGCCGTTGGGTCCGAGTAGCGCGGTGACGGTCCCCGCCGGGACCGAGAGGTCGAGTCCATCGAGGGCGACCAGATCGCCATATCGTTTGACCAGACCCTCGGCGACTATTGCGTCGGGCATGATTCTCCTGAGTTCGTGAGTTTTCGTGGGATGTATTTGCACGACGCCAGTGATCTGGTGCCGACCGAATTCGCTGGGCCGGGGGAAATGGCCGATACCCGAGTCAGTATTGCGCCACCCACCGACAATTTCATCCGATTTGCGCCGGTTTGCGATCTTGAAAATGTGCAGGCCCGCCACCACCGGGCATCCCCCGTTGCCGAGATTGCCCGATGTTGCCCTCAGGGCGAGCCGAGGGCGAGGGCACGGTGTGCGATGTGATGCGCAATCGCTCGATCCTTCTGTTGGGCGCGCGGCGAATCTTTCTCTCTACAACGTACAGAGTTAATGGTGGATTGCCCACCCCGAATCGGACCCGGACGCGCCTCCCACAAACGAAGGCCGCACCTCGATCCAGGCGGTGCTCGGGGGTGCCGGATCGAAGTGCGACCGGTTCGATACTCCCGCGTGCGGACCACCGAGTCGTGCGTAGCGCACTACCCGAATCGTCGTCGCGCGGTACTCGTGCACCGGGCTGCGCCCACGCGAAAGCGCCCGGGCCCCTTGCTCGCTCGGACCATACGATCGACCGGAACCCGCTGAACACGAACAGATGTTCGCACCGGGGTACGACAGATTCCGGCCGACGACTACCGGCACGCATCGGCATCGCTCGCCCACCGCGGTCGAATCGTCCGCGCGGGACAGCGATTCTCCCCACACAGCGACCGGTCGGCTTGTTTTCTCCGGTCGTAACAGGCCCGGACCGCAGCGCGTAAGGAGCGGGTATCGACCTGCGCAACAGTGGTTTTGGCAAACACCAGGCCACCGCCGAACAGTGGTCCCCCGGAGGGCCCCACCTACCCGAAACGGTCACGAACTAGCAGAAAGTAAGCGGACCCAAAAAATCTTCAAAAAGTGGCACTCCCCACGCGCACACAATCGGGAATCATCGCGTAGGATCATTCAAGTCGGCCCCTCCCCCCCGGGCCGACCTTACGCGGGCCTCGGCTAACTCCCCCCCTTCGCCGAGGCCCGCTCCCCATTTCCGGACCAGGTCAGACGGCCTGATTCTCGCCGGGTAGCACCGATCGCCAGGCCGTAGCCAGACGCTGATCACGCACCCGTCCGGCGATCCCGAGCAGCGGACGATCCCGTTCCCACCGCTGTCCGGTGACCGAATCCACGGACGCCCACAGCGAATCCAGCTCCGCCAGCAACCGCTCGACGGACTCGAATATGCCACCCAGCGCGATGTGCACGCCCGGCGAACTCGGCGCATCGAGGTCGAGCCCACGCACCGCCGCCACCGCGGTGAGCAGTCGCTCCAGCACGGAACGCGACCAGCCCGCTTCGCGCGCCACCCGCACCAGCCAGCCGAGCGCCGCGGCCAGCACATGAATGTCCTCGATCGTGCGGAACGGCTTGAGGTAATCCAGGTAGCCGTCACCCGGTAACACCTCTGCCGCAACATCTGTCAGCGTGACCATCGCATGCGGGATCTCCGGGGCAAAAGGAGTCGCGGGCAGATTCGTCACGTGCACCCCGGTCGCACCGGCGTCGACCACGGTGGCGCGCAACCGATTCCGGCCATCCTCGGCCGCTCCCACGCTGGCCAGTACCACCAGCCGCTGCGCCAGCTTGCCCAGCGTGACAAAGGTTTTGGTCCCGTTGAGCCGGACTTCGCCGCGGTCTTCGGTCAGCGTCGTCCGGATCGCCGCCGGGTGCCCGCCGCCCGCCTCGGTCGCACACAACGCGACAAGTTCGTCAGCGGGTAGATCCGGAATCAGCGTGCGCACCGCCTCCTGATACCCGGACAGGAACGCGTAACCGAGCCGGTCGGCGCCGAATCCGCCCGCGATGGCGACATCGACCGGCTTGCCGAATCGGTTCGCGGCCACCCGATGTCGCGTCCAGGCCGCGCCGGCATCATCGAGCGGCGTCGCGGCGAGCGGTTCGGTCAGCAGAAAATCGAGCACGGAGTCCACCCGTGCACGGTAACCGGCGGTGCGATGGAGAGCGGTGTGGTCACCCGGCGGCGCGTGCTACCTCGGGCGGCGCCTGCCAGATCCGGCTGCGCAGATCCCGGCCCCGAATCACCTGGATCCGCCACGGGTCCAGTCGCAGGATCTGCAGCTTCGGGTCCTGCGGTGAGTGCCAGAACTGGCCGAGGTCGTAGCCGGCGCCCGGCGGGCTGGTCTGCCGATACAGCTGCCACACCCGCTCTCTGATCTCGGGCGCGTCGGCCCACTCGGCCGTCGCGTCCACCGCCACCGAATTGTTGCCCGGTGCCCAGTAAGAGAAGTTCACATGTGGATTGGCGGCGATGTGTGCCGCTTTCACCGGGGTCTTGTAAGTCGCCAGCCAGCCGAGCGGAGTGCCGTCCGCATGCTCCCAAATCGGGATCAGCACCCGTGTCCTCGGCCGATGCTGCTTGTCCACGGTCACCATCGTGGCGTAGCCGATCTGCCCGACGAAGGTGTCGAACTCGGTCTCGATGTCGGCGAAGGCCGTCACCTTGCTCGTCATGCTGCCATTCCTTTCGTGCGACCGATCACAACGGACCGGCTATCTGTGGACGTACGCGCGTGCCGTTCGCCGCTGTACCTGGCAGGCCCGTTCGGTTACTTCTAGTAACTGACAGCATCATGCGTCACCAATCTTGAACAGGGAAGACGGCACATTGAAGTCACTCGGTTACTCCGCAGATACCGGCCAGCCCGATCGACCCGACCACCGACCGAACGCCCGATTCGACGCTGGTGACCATCCGGCAACCTACGGCGCTGCGCATGCGCGTTCCTCCGGCGAGCGGTAACACTGAGGAGAACCATCCGCCCGAAAGGAGCCCGACCTGTGCGGAAACCGGACGAAGCTCGCAAGCGGGCGCTTTTCGACAACGAGGCGCGACTGTCTTGGGTGCTGGCCGCACTGGCCGGACTGATCGGCGCGGCGGCGTTCATGCACACCGCTGGCTACTTCGTCACGTTCATGACCGGCAATACCGAACGTGCCATCCTCGGCCACTTCAACGATCAGAAAGACACGGCAGCCGCGGCAGCGGGACTGCTCGCGTCGTTCGTCGGTGGCGTCGTGGTCGCCTCCTGGTGCCGCAGACACTATTGGTCCGGGCATCCGCACGGACCGACCCTGCTGACCACCTTCAGCTTGGCCACCGCGTCGATCATCGACATCGTCCGGTTCCAGAACCCGGAGACCGCCGACATCGACTTCGTGCCGATCCTGTTCGTCGCGTTCGGCGTCGGCGCGCTGAACACCTCGTTCGTGAAGGACGGCGAGGTGTCGGTGCCGCTGAGTTATGTCACCGGCACCTTGGTCAAGCTGGCCCAGGGCATCGAACGCCATATGAGCGGCGGCGACTACGCCGACTGGCTCGGCTACTTCCTGCTCTATCTGAGCTTCGCACTCGGCGCCCTGCTCGGTGGTCTGTTGAGCATGCTCGTCGCCGGCTGGGCGATGCTCATCACCGCGACCGTGGTCTGCCTGATCGTCACCGGCTACACCTACCTGCACCTCGACCGGCACGGACCGCTGTCGGGCCGCTGACTCCTGTGCACTCGTCGGTCGGTCCGGTTACGGTTGCCGCGTGGAGGAGAAATTCGGGGTCGACGCCGATCAGTTCGCGGCGCTCGTCCTGCAGCAACTGACCGAGGCCGGCGAGCACGACGCGAAGTACGATCCGGACGAGTTCACGATCACCGTCGGCGACCTGGAGCTGTACCTGGGCAATGTCTTTCGGGAAGCCGCCCACCTCCCTGCCGACGATCGAGACGCCAGGATAGCCCGCTACATCGCGGGCGTCCGAGACGCCGACGGACCGGACACCTGGCTCGAGTGCCGTGCCCTGCTGCGACCGATCCTGCGCCCCAACGGCTTCGGGCTCAACACCCCGACCAAGGAGACGCTGCCGATCTCCCGCCCCGCGTTCCCATTCCTCGACGAACTGGTCGCGATCGACAAGCCGCACTCCCGCGCGATCGTCTCCGGAGCGACGCTCGAGCGCTGGGGAATCGCCGCCGATGAGCTCTTCGCCGCAGCGCGCGAAAACCTCACGGCCCTGGTCGGTTCCCACGGCATCAAGGAAGCGGGCCTGCTGCATTTCGCCGACAACGGCGACGGCTACTGCACCTCCTGGCCGCTGATCCCCGGCTGGCTCGCCGGCTCCGGCGACGGCACCCACCGCCCCATCGCCTTCATGCCCGACGTCGACACCTTGCTCATCGCCCCCGACGAAGGCGACCTCACCGCCCTGTTCGAGCACGTCGAGCAGCAGTACCGCGCCGCCGTCCGCCCCATCTCCCCCCAGGGATACACGGTCGACGACAACGGCACCGTAATCCCCCTCGACCAGGCACCCGACCACCGCCACCACGCCCTAGCCCTGCGCGCCCGATGCGGTTTGGCCATCACCGAATACGACGCCCAAACCGAGGCCCTGAAAACCGCGATGGAACGCGACCTCGCCTACCCCCACCACGCCGACCTCGACCCCGCCTTCGTAGCCTCGGTCCTCTACGTAGCCGCCGAAGAAGGCCCCCACACCGTGACCGTCTGGGGCGAAGACGTCGAATACCTACTCCCCGAAGCCGACCGTATCCTCTTCTGCACCGAGGAGGACGGAGAAATGCAAACCCTCTTCGAAGTCCCCTTCGCCACCGCAGCCGAAATCACCGGCCTGACACCAATTCCCGGCATGTCCCCCCGCCGCTACGAAATCCGCCACTGGCCCAACCCCGAAACCCTCGCCCGCCTAGAAGCCGCCGCAGTACCGCACTGAGCTCTGACCCCGGCGGCACGTAACCGCGTGCCGTCCTGAGGGGTTCGGCGACAAACCTGCACACAACCCGAGAAGGCACACCTGAGAAGGGGGGTCCGGGGGNGTTTCGTCGTGTCTTGTGGGGGCTACGCCCCCACAAGACACGACGAAACGAGCCCCGCACGCGCTTTCCGCGTGCAGGGCTCGCCTACGAGTGGAGTGGAGCCTAGGGGAATCGAACCCCTAACCCCTGCCTTGCAAAGGCAGTGCTCTGCCAATTGAGCTAAGGCCCCGAGTCAGCGGGTGGTGACTTCGTGCCACAGGTCGGCGTCGGTGCGCTGGCGCAGCTTGGAGATGCCGATGAGAACCGCGACCACGGCGCCTACCGTGACAAGAAACTTCATGGTTCCCACCCTACTGTGATGTTCGGGAGTGGGCCTAGGAGGACTTGAACCTCCGACCTCTTCGTTATCAGCGAAGCGCTCTAACCGCCTGAGCTATAGGCCCGTATCGACTCTTGTTTTCTTCCACCTGAGCCGAGGCTAGAGATTACCCGACTTGCCCGTGAACGACCAAAACGGCTGGTAGCGGGGGTGCCGATCAACGAAAACGGCCGGTGCCGTCCCTGGCAGAAGGACGACGCCGGCCGCTGGGTGTTCGAAGCGCTAGTCGGGATCGGCGAGCGTCACCTGGATGCCGCCGACCAGATCACAGCACTGGTTGTAGATGAACGTGCCGACGGTGCCGAGCGCGGTGAACAGCACCACGTTGATCAGCCCGATGACGCCGGCGTAGCCGAAGACCGTGCCCGCGTCGATGAGCCCGACCGAGCCGCTGTCCTGGGACACCATGTCGGTGAAGGTGTTGTTCAACCGTTCCCACACGCCCATGCCCTCTAGCACGATGTACAGCAGGCCGACCGCGAGCATCCATACGAAGAACATGGCCACGCTGATCACCAGCGAGATCTTCAGGGTGGACCAGGGGTCGATCCGGCGGATCTGCACGGTGGCGCGCAGCGGCTCGCCGGTGGCGACGGCCGCGGCGACCGCGACCGGCACCGCGGGCGAGATGGGCGGCTGCTGGCCGGTGTGGTGTTCGGCCGAGGGCGGCAGCGGGTGCCTGATCTCGGACAGGTCCGGCATGTCCTTGATCAGCTCGGGGCGCGCGATGCTGCGGGTCGGTCCGTCGATGCCGACGGACTTCACCATCGCCGCTTCCTTGCGGGCCG
Organism: Nocardia suismassiliense; assembly: GCF_900269665.1. Lineage (GTDB taxonomy): Bacteria > Actinomycetota > Actinomycetes > Mycobacteriales > Mycobacteriaceae > Nocardia > Nocardia suismassiliense. Next base: position 415,856 of record NZ_LT985361.1, on the reverse strand, counting down.
CCTTGGCGGCGAGGTCGGCGGTGGTGCGCGCGTTGGTCACACCACCGCCGAGTCCGCCGCCGCCCGAACCGCCTTGGCCCCCTGAGCCGCTCGGCCGTCCGGTGACCGGTGCCTGGCCCGGCCGGTACAGGTTGGACTGTGGTTCCCGCTGCGGCAGCTGCGCCCAGCCGTCCTGGAACGGCGATTGGCCACCGCCGTTGCCACCGGACTGATCCCCCGACTCGGGCGCACCGGGCTCTGAGTTGTTCATGCGGACAGTCTGATCGAACGGATCTTGGCCGCCGTGACCGGGAGTCTGCTCCGGCCTCGATTGCTTGCCCGCGAAATCGCCTTGCTCGTCTTGCATTTCGCGTTGCTGCCCGCCCTGCTGCCCGCCGGATCGGTCGCCACCTTGCTGGCCACCGCCCTGCGGGCCACCGTGCTGCTGCTGGCTGCCGTGTTGCTGCCCGCCCTGCTGGCCAGCGGCGGACTGCCCACCACCCGGTTGGCCACCGTTCGGCTGGCCGCCTCCCGGCTGCCCGCCACCCGGTTGGCCGTTCTCGGCCGACGAGTTCGGCCGGGGGATCGGCCGCGGCGGAATCGGTGACGGTGCGATCCGCTCGGTCACACCGTTCGTCGGGTGCCGCTCGTCATTCGGCTGATTCGGAGTGGTCAATGGGAATCCTTAGATCCGTTCGTTGCCGCCGCTGTGGGGTTACTACTCAGAGGAACCGGTGTCGCTGCTTTCGCCGGCGAGCAGATCGGGATCGGGCTCATCGGCATTGCGCGCGATAGCAAGCAACGTATCGCCCTCACCGAGGTTCATCAATCGCACGCCCTTGGTCTGTCGTCCAGCCTTGCGAACCTGCTTGGCCACCGTCCGGATGACACCACCACCGGACGTGATCGCATACAACTCATCCTCGTCCTCGACGATGAGTGCACCGACCAGGGTGCCACGCTTGGGGTCGTACTGGATGGTCAATACGCCTTTACCACCCCGACCCTGCGCTGTGTACTCCTCGATCGCAGTCCGCTTAGCGTAACCGCCGGCGGTGGCCACCAGCAGATATGTATCCGGCCGCACAACGTTGAGCGACAAGAGTTCATCGGAGGCGTTGAACCGCATGCCCTGCACACCGGAGGTGGCGCGGCCCATCGGGCGCAGCGCCTCGTCGGTGGCGGAGAACCGGATGGACTGGCCGAGCGCCGAGACCAGCAGCAGGTCGTCGTCGGACGAGCACAGCACGGCGCCGACCAGTTCGTCTTCGTCGCGCAGGTTCACCGCGACGATGCCGCCGGTGCGGTTGGAGTCGAAGTCGGTCAGCTTCGACTTCTTCACCAGGCCGTTCTTGGTGGCGAGCACCAGGTACGGCGAGTCCTCGTAGGACTTCAGCTGGATGATCTGGGCGATCTTCTCGTCGGGCTGGAAGGCGAGCAGGTTCGCCACGTGCTGGCCGCGCGCGGTGCGGCTGGCCTCCGGCAGCTCGTAGGCCTTGGCGCGGTACACCCGGCCCTTGTTCGTGAAGAACAGCAGCCAGTCGTGGGTCGAGGAGATGAAGAAGTGCTTGACCAGGTCGTCCTGCTTGAGCCCGGCACCCTGCACGCCCTTGCCGCCGCGCTTCTGGCTGCGGTAGAGGTCGGTCTTGGTGCGCTTGGCGTAGCCGGTCTCGGTGATCGTGACGACCACGTCTTCGCGGGCGATCAGGTCTTCGTCGGCCACGTCACCGTCGGCCGCGATGATCCTGGTGCGCCGGTCGTCGCCGTACTTCTCGACGATCTCGGCCAGCTCGTCCCGCACGATGGCGCGCTGGCGTTCCGGCTTGGCGAGGATGTCCTTCAAATCCGCGATCTCGAGTTCGATCTTGGCCAACTCGTCGACGATCTTCTGCCGCTCCAACGCCGAGAGGCGACGCAGCTGCATGTCGAGGATCGCGGTGGCCTGGATCTCGTCGATATCCAGCATCTGCATCAGGCCGGTGCGCGCGGTGTCGGTGTTTGCCGAACGCCGGATCAACGCGATGACCTCGTCGAGCGCGTCGAGCGCCTTGACCAGGCCGCGCAGGATGTGCGCCCGCTCCTCGGCCTTGCGCAGCAAGTACTTGGTACGCCGGACGATGACGTCCAACTGGTGCTTGACGTAGTACCGGATCATCTGGTCCAGCCGCAGCGTGCGCGGCACACCGTCGACGATCGACAGCATGTTGCAGCCGAAGCTGGTCTGCAGCTGGGTGTGCTTGTACAGGTTGTTCAGCACGACCTTGGCGACGGCGTCCCGCTTGACGGTGACGACGATCCGCATGCCCGCGCGGTCCGAGGACTCGTCGTGGATGTCGGAGATGCCCGCGATCTTGCCGTCGCGTACCTGCTCGGCGATCGAGTTGATGAAGTTGTCGGTGTTGACCTGGTACGGCAGCTCGGTGATGACCAGGGTGGTGCGACCCTTGTTGTCTTCCTCGATCTCGACCACGCCGCGCATCCGGACCGAGCCGCGGCCGGTGGTGTAGGCATCGTGGATGCCCTGGCCACCGACGATGAGACCGTAGGTCGGGAAGTCCGGACCCTTGACCCGCTCCATACAGGCGGCCAGGGTGGACTCTTCGTCGGCGTCGAAATTGTCCAGCGCCCAGTAGATCGCCTCGGCCAGCTCACGCAGGTTGTGCGGCGGAATGTTGGTCGCCATGCCGACCGCGATGCCGTTGCTGCCGTTCATCAGCAGCGCGGGCACCCGGCTCGGCAGCACGGTCGGCTCCTGCGAGCGACCGTCGTAGTTGGGGATGAAATCGACCGTCTCGTGGTCGATCTCGCGCAGCATCTCCATCGCGAGCGGGGTCAGCCTGCACTCGGTGTATCGCATGGCGGCCGCGCCGTCGTTGCCGCGGGAACCGAAGTTGCCCTGGCCGTCGACCAGCGGGTAGCGCAGCGACCACGGCTGCGCCATGCGCACGAGGGTGTCGTAGATCGAGCTGTCACCGTGCGGGTGGTAGTTACCCATGGTCTCGGCGACCGGGCGCGCGGACTTCACATAACCGCGGTCGGGCCGATAGCCGTTGTCGTACATGGCGTACAGCACGCGCCGGTGCACCGGCTTGAGGCCGTCGCGCACCTCGGGCAGCGCGCGGCCGACGATCACGCTCATCGCGTAATCGATGTAGCTGTTCTGCATTTCCTGCTGGATGTCGACCGGATCGATCCGGTCGCCGCCGGTGCCTCCGTACGGAGGCAGCGTCGTGTCGGTCATGAAGTCTCCTTAGCGGGCCTGGTGCGGTTGCGGTGACGGGGCACGCGCACCGGCTTATACGTCGAGGAAGCGAACGTCCTTGGCATTACGGGTGATGAAGCTGCGGCGGGCCTCTACGTCCTCACCCATCAGCACGCTGAACAGCTCGTCGGCCGCGGCGGCGTCGTCCAGGGTGACCAGCTTGAGCACGCGCACCGACGGATCCATGGTGGTCTCCCACAGTTCCTTGGCGTTCATCTCGCCGAGACCCTTGTAGCGCTGGACGCCGTCTTCCTTGTTGATCTTCTTGCCCGCCGCGAGGCCGGCTTCCAGCAGACCATCGCGTTCACGGTCGGAGTAGGCGAACTCCGGATCGCTGCGCTGCCACTTGAGCTTGTACAGCGGCGGCTGGGCCAGATACACGTGCCCCTGCTCGACCAGCGGACGCATGAACCGGAACAGCAACGTCAACAGCAACGTCGCGATGTGCTGACCGTCGACATCGGCGTCGGCCATCAGCACGATCTTGTGATAACGCAGCTTGGCGATATCGAACTCGTCGTGGATACCGGTACCGAACGCGGTGATGATCGACTGGACTTCGTTGTTCTTCAACACCCGATCGATACGGGCCTTCTCGACGTTGATGATCTTTCCGCGCAGCGGCAGGATCGCCTGATACATCGAGTCACGCCCGGACTTGGCCGAACCACCGGCGGAGTCACCCTCGACGATGTAAATCTCGGACCTGCTCGGATCCTTGGACCGGCAGTCGGCGAGCTTGCCCGGCAGGCCACCCAGGTCGGTTGCGCTCTTGCGGCGCACCAACTCCCGGGCCTTGCGAGCGGCGACCCGCGCCTGCGCCGACGAGACCGCCTTGTTCACAATGGTCTTCGCGTCGGCCGGGTTGGCTTCGAACCAGTGCGAGAGGTGCTCGTTGCAGGCCTTTTGCACGAAGGACTTGACCTCGGTGTTGCCGAGCTTGGTCTTGGTCTGGCCTTCGAACTGCGGCTCGGAGACCTTGACGCTCACGATGGCGGCCAGGCCCTCGCGGATGTCGTCACCGGTGAGGTTGCCGTCTTTCTCCTTGAGCAGCTTCTTGTCTTTGGCGTACTTGTTGACCACCGTGGTCAACGCCGCGCGGAAGCCCTCTTCGTGCGTGCCGCCCTCGTGGGTGTTGATGGTGTTGGCGAAGGTGTGCACCGACTCGGAGTAACCCGAGTTCCACTGCATGGCGACCTCGAGCTCGTGGCCGGTGCCCTTACCGGTGAACCCGACGACCGAGTTGTGGATCGGCTGCTTGGTCCGGTTGATGTGGCGGACGAAGTCCTCCAGGCCACCCGGGTAGTGGTAAGTGCGCTGCTTCACCTTGTGCTCGACCGGCGCGGCCGCGTCTTCGGCGTCCGCGTGCTTCGGCGCGTCGGCCGTCTCGCTGACCACCTCGTCGGTGACCTCGGCGTCGGTGACGCGCTCGTCGGTGAGGGTGATGGTCAGTCCCTTGTTGAGGAACGCCATCTCCTGCAGCCTGCGGGCCACGGTCTCGAAGTTGTAGGTGGTCGTCTCGAAGATGTTCGGGTCGGCCCAGAAGCGGATCGTGGTACCGGTCTGCTTGGACGGGTCGCCTTGCAGCAGCTTGCCGGGAACCGAATCCTTGTACGTCTGCGTCCAGTGGTAACCGTCGCGGTGGATCTCCGCTTCGAGCTGGGAGGACAGCGCGTTCACCACGGAGATACCGACGCCGTGCAGACCACCGGACACCGCGTAGGAGTCGGAGTCGAACTTGCCGCCCGCGTGCAGCTGGGTCATGACCACCTCGATGGTCGGGACACCCTGCGCGTGCATGGCCACCGGAATACCGCGTCCGTCGTCGACCACCTCGACGCCGCCGTCGGCGAGCAGCGTGACATCGACCCGGGAGGCGTACCCGGCCATCGCCTCGTCGACGGAGTTGTCGACGACCTCCCAGATCAGGTGGTGCAGGCCACGCTCACCGGTGGAACCGATGTACATGCCGGGACGCTTGCGGACCGCCTCGAGTCCCTCGAGGACCGTGATGGACGAGGCGCCGTAATCCGCCTTGCCCGAGGAAGCGTTGGTCGAGCCCGATGCGTTGGAGTCGTTGGCAGCCACTGGTCGGTAGCTCTCCTTACTTGCTGATCCTCCTGGCGGGGCACTGCACAGCACGCGTTGGTCCCTGGTCATGACTGCTCGAGAAATACAGGGCCACGCGGGCGGTACGGAACGCGCCGAAGGTGATCGCCGCTAGTTACGTCACCATCCTACTGGTACACCCAACCTACAGTGCACCTACGACACCCCTGACAGCTCCGTGAATGCGAGAAATCGGATTGCCGCGAGTCTGTTCCGCCCTCCGAGGCTTTCACTCGCCTCTGGGAGGATTCGGGCGGTGCGTGTCGACGGGCCACCGGCGCCGTGTGCGACGACGGGGCGGAATGCCCGTATTTCCGGGCCCGCGGGCGTAGCCGAGGAGTTACTCACGAGGCTCGCCAGCTGCTGCGCGGTGTCGGACCCCGACCGCAGAACGGGCTGCGAGCAGGGCGGGAGATCAACTATTCGGAGTGATCCCGGGATGCGCGGAGTTCGAGTGTGGTCGACTGCTGGATGCTGCGCTGCTGTCGGCACAATCCAGCTACTTACCGCTCGGGCGAAATCTGTTGGCGCATCGAGCGATACCGCGACGCGGTTTCACGTGGAACGCGTCGGGTCTATCCGTAGGTATCGCGGGGCCCGCGGCCTTTGACATGACGTTCCCCCTTGCGCCAACTGGGCGCGGCGGGGCCGGTGATCTTGAGCGAGGTCACGACACCCGGTCCGACCGCGGCGTTGATCTTCGCCAGGATCTGGCTCTGCAGCATGCGCAATTGGGTTGCCCACGCGGTGGATTCGGCGGCGATGCTCAGCACGTTGTCTTTCAAGGTCAACGGCGTGGCATGCGAGGCGATGTCCTCACCGACGACGCCGGCCCAGCGGCCGAACACCATTCCCTCGGCGACCTTGGTGGACCAGCCACGATTCTTGGCCAGCGAGCCGGTCAGCTTTCCGAACAGCTGTGGATCGCGGGCATCCGGCCCGGCCCCCGACCATCCGCTGCGCCTGCGCGCCCCGGTCCGCAGCTTCCGCTGTGGTGAGGAGCGCCCCTGCCCGACCGACTTACCGCTCGCTTTCGCCGCCGCGCGGGCCTCCTCCAGCGCCCGCCTGGCCAGATCGATACCGCGCAACTCCGGCTCTTTACCTGCCGGTTCGGCACCCTGTTGATCGGTCACCAGGCTCCTCTCATAGCGCGCGGCCAGAGGGTCACTCTACGACAAGGCACCGACAAAACGGCCGCTCCGGGCACAGCATCGAACGCACTAGTTATCAACAGGACCTGTTGATAACCATGCTTTTCTGTGCATACGTCATAGTGCGAACGCGAACGTCACGGTGACGGTGTGGCGGGTTCGGCGATCCTGGGGCTTCGGCCGTCCGGTCCGCCGCTGGTTTCCACGCGCAGGGGCACGGCGGCGAGTTCGGCAGGCACGTCCTCGGGCACCGCCGCGGTGATCAGGACCTGTTCCGCGCCCGCCGCCACGGCCGCGAGGGCGGTGCGGCGGCGGCGGTCGAGTTCGGCGAAGACGTCATCGAGCAGCAGCACGGGTTCGGAGCCGGTGGCGCGCAGCAGTTCGAACGCGCCGAGGCGCAGCGCGAGGGCGAACGACCATGATTCGCCGTGGCTGGCGAAACCCTTGGCCGGTGCCTCACCGAGGTTCAGGTCGAGCTCGTCGCGGTGCGGACCGACCAGGCACACACCACGTTCCAGCTCTTTCGGCCGGGCGGCGGCGAGCTCGCGCAGCATGATCGCCTCCAGCGCCTCGGTGTCGTCCGGCTGGGGTTCCCTTGCGGGGTCCAGGAATTCGGGCGGCAGCGTGGCGCTGCGGTAAGCGATTGCGGCAGGCCGGGATTCAGGGGCGATGGCGGCGTAGGACTGCGCGAGGTACGGGTACAGATCGTGCACCAGGCGCAGCCGGTAGGTCAGCAGCACCGAGGCGTGCGTGGCCAGGTGGCCGTCCCACACATCGAGGGTGCCCAGCTCCGTCTTCGATCTCGCTTGCCGCCCAGCGGATTTCAGCAGCGCCGAGCGCTGCCGCAAAACCCGGTCGTAGTCGCTGCGGACGGCGGCGAGCCTGGGCAGGCGGGCTGTGCACAACTCGTCCATGAACCGGCGGCGTTCCCCCGGGTCGCCGCGCACCAGCGCGAGATCCTCCGGCGCGAACAGCACCGTCTGCAGGATGCCGAGGATCTCCCGCGGCCTGCGGGCCGGCGAGCGATTGATCTGGGCGCGGTTGGCGGCACCCTGGTTCAGCTCTATGTCGATCCGCAGTTCGCGGCCGCTGTTGACCACGGAGGCGCCGATTCGGGCCTTGTCGGCACCCAGCCTGATCAGCGGGGCGTCGGCCGCGACCCGGTGCGAGCCGAGGGTGGCCAGGTAGCCGATCGCCTCGAGCAGGTTGGTCTTGCCGTTGCCGTTCGAGCCGAGGAAAACCGTTCGGCCTGGGGATAATTCGAGTTCGGCATGTTCCCAGGAGCGGAAGTCACGCAGCGACAGTGTTCGGATGAACATCCGCTATCGGGCTCCTACCTGCACGAATTCTGTCCCACGAGGTTGTGCACAACTCTTGGACGTGGGCGCCGACGTGGCCGACGCCCACCCACAGTGTGTGGAAGACCTGTGCATGAACAGCGTCCACCTCGACCGTCGTATTGCCGAATCCCACAGCGGCGCTACCGGTTTCGCAGCGGCCGAGGCAGCAGACGAGCTCGGATCGCGGTCGTGCACAGGTGTTCAGCCCGGCAGCCGGACCGGCATCAACAGGTAGGTGTACGGACTGTCCAGCGCGGCGAACGCACCCGACTCGAGCACCTTCGGCTCCTCGTCGACCGCGGGCAGCAGCACTGCGGGCCGGCTCGGCGTGGTGAACCCGAAGGTGACCCGCTCGGCATGCAGCGCGGACAGACCGTCGATCAGGTAGCCCGGGTTGAACGCGATGGTCAGCGATTCGCCGCGGAAGTCGGCCTCGAGCCATTCCTCGGCGCGACCGGCGTCGTCCCCACCCGCCGACAGTTGCAGGCCCTCGGTGGAGAACTCCAGGCGCACCTGGGCGCCACGCTCGGCGACCAAGGCGACGCGCTTGATGGCCTCGGTCAGCACCGACACCTGCAGGGTGGCGATGGAGGTGTGTTCCTTCGGCAGCAGCTGACGGAACTTCGGGAACTCGGCGTCGAGCAGCCGGGTGGTGGTCCGGCGGCCCGCGTTCACGATGCCGAGCAGGCCGTCCGATCCGGCACCGGTGCCGAGCGAAAGCTGCACGGGCGCATCGGAGGTGCCCAGGGTCTTGGCGGCTTCGGACAACGTCCTGGCCGGGATCAACACCGCGGTCTCGATATTCGCGTCGGCGGGCGACCATTCGATGTGCCGGACCGCGAGGCGGAATCGGTCGGTGGCCGCGAGCACCACCTTCGAGCCCTCGATCTCGACGCGGATACCGGTGAGCATCGGCAGCGTGTCGTCCCGGCCCGCCGCGACGGCGACCTGGCCGACCGCGTTGGCGAACACGTCGACGCTCAGTTCGCCGGACTGCTGCGGTACCTCGGGAAGCTGGGGATAGTCCTCGACCGGCATGGTCGGCAGGGAGAACTTCGCACTGCCACAACTGATCAGCACGCGGGTGCCGTCGACGGAGACGTCGACCGGCTTGTTCGACAGCGCCTTGGTGATGTCGGCGAGCAGCCTGCCGGAGACGAGCACCTCGCCCGGACCGGCGACCTCGGCGGCGACGCGCATCTGCGCGGAGACCTCGTAGTCGAAGCCGGAGACGGTGAGCCCGCTGTCGTCGGCCACCAGCAGCACACCGCCGAGCACGGGCACGGGAGGCCGGGACGGGAGGCTACGTGCCACCCAGGCAACGGATTCCGCGAAGTCCTCTCGGGCGACCCGAAACTTCATGCTTGCAAGCTCCATCGCCCGATCTGTCCTCTCCCAGTTCCGTGAGCTGTTATGCGGTGGCCGGACATTCGTCCTCCAAGCCTGTCGGCTCGTTCAACGTTGGTTGTTCGCGAAGGGTGCTGGATCGGCCGCCATCGAAAGTGTGGCACAGGCGACCGACAACAAACCGTACCCGCGACTGGAGCTATGGCCTAGCCCGACCCGCAGGTTCGGTGTCAGTAGCGAGGTGGGGTTGTCAGCGATCCGGTGAGTTGCCTTGTGCCGACGAGGTCATCCGCTGAGCCATGGATCGAGTTCCGTGCGGTCGATGGGTGGTGTGCGTGACCGACGCATCGAGAATCCACTCCGGCTCTCCTCCTTGCCTGGGGACCGGAGTCCCTCGAGACGTGACCCTCTTCGACCGACTTTCCACACACCTGTTTTCAAGAGAGTTCTTCTAGAAGAAGAACTGAAGTAGTAGTAGGCACTGTGGAATCTGTGCACTGACGCCGTATCCGCTGGTCAACGGGCGTGGTGCCGTGGGGATGAGCAGAGGGTGTCTCGAGGATGAACGAGGGGCGTCTGTGGAGTTCCGAAGTTGTCCCACATTCATCCTCGAGCTCTCCTCGAGTTGTTCCACCGAATTCACCCGGTTGTTCACACGTGTGTACCGATGCGTGCACAACTCGAGGAATCCTCGAGGACTCCACATGGACTCCTCGAGGATTCCCCAACCCCGTGACCGAACGCCGCGCTGGTCACCGCCTGTGCGCAAGTCGGGCTGGGGATGCTGGGGATGAAGGCCTGTTAGCGGAGACCGCACAGTCCATCCCCACACCTGTTAGCCAATCGGTGCACAAACCGGTGGATTCCTCGAGGACTCCACAAGGATTCCTCGAGGAATCCACAGGCCAAAAAAAACACCGCCCCAGGTCAGGGCGGTGCTTGCCTGTTAGTAAAGCTCAGCGCGAGCGTTGTTTGATTCGGGCTGTTAGTTCTTGGACCTGGTCGTACACCCGACGGCGCTCGGTCATCTCCTTGCGGATTTTCTTCTCCGCGTACATCACCGTGGTGTGGTCGCGGCCGAACGCCTGACCGATCTTCGGCAGCGACAGATCGGTGAGCTCGCGGCACAGGTACATGGCGATCTGGCGGGCCTGCGCCAGCGGCCGCGCTTTGCCCGGCCCGGTCAGCTCCTCGAGCGTGGTGTTGAAGTACTCGGCGGTGACCGCCATGATGGTCGCCGCGTTGATCTCCAGCGCCGCGGTATCGGGCATCAGGTCGCGCAGCACGACCTCGGCCAGCGGCAGGTCCAGCGGTTGCCCGTTCAGCGAGGCGAACGCGGTCACCCGGATCAGCGCGCCCTCCAGCTCGCGGATATTGCGTTCGACCCTGGTGGCGATCAGTTCCATCACGTCGTGCGGCACGTCGAGCCGGTCCATCCGCGCCTTCTTGCGCAGGATGGCGATGCGGGTCTCCAGCTCGGGCGGCTGCACGTCGGTGATCAGGCCCCACTCGAACCGGGTCCGCAGCCGTTCTTCCAGCGTGGCCAGCTGCTTGGGCGGGCGGTCCGAGGAGACGACGATCTGCTTGTTGGCGTTGTGCAGGGTGTTGAAGGTGTGGAAGAACTCTTCCTGGATACCTTCCTTGCCCTCGATGAACTGGATGTCGTCGACCAGCAGGATGTCGGTCTCCCGGTAGCGGCGTTTGAACGCCACCTTCCGGTCGTCCCGCAGGCTGTTGATGAAGTCGTTGGTGAACTCTTCGGTCGAGACGTACTTCACCCGCATGCCGGGAAACAGCCGCTGGGCGTAGTGGCCGGCCGCGTGTAGTAGGTGCGTCTTGCCCAAACCCGAAGCGCCCCAGACGAACAGCGGATTATAGGCGCGCGCGGGCGCCTCCGCGATGGCGACCGCGGCGGCGTGCGCGAAGCGGTTGGACGCGCCGATGACGAACGTCTCGAAGGTGTACTTCGCATTCAGGCTGGCCGAGGAGCTGGACGGCGCCGAGCTCTCCTGCGACTTGGTGAAGTAGGTCGGCCAGGAGTTACGGGCGTTGACCACGGGCTCGTCGTCGCGGTCGGACCGCGGGTTCTCCGACTCACGGACCGATTCGTGCGCGGCCGCCAGGCCGGGATCGTCGGACTGCGCTTCGCGTACGGGCGCCCGGACTGGTCCGCGCACGGCGGCGGGGCCTGGGTCGGGTGTGAACAACGACTCCTGGCCGGGCGGGATCGATTCGCGGCGTGGGGGCAGGCCTTGTTCGCGGCGCTGCGCGGGGGTGGGTTCGTGGCGTGGTGCGGACTGCAGGTCGGCTTGGGGGGCGTATTCGTCGCGGACCGGGTAGTCGTCGTGGCCGTAGTCCTGCCGGTCGTACTCGCCCGCGGACGCGTACTCCGGCGCGTACTCGGCGTCGGCGTAGTCGGATCCGCTGTTGTAGCTGGGGGTTTGTGCGTACTCGTTGGTCTGGGCGTAGCGCGGCTGCTGGTAATCGTCGCGGCCTTGGTACTCGCCGCCGGGGTAACCGGCTTGGCCGCGGCCGTTGTCGCCACGTCCGTTGTCGCGAGGTCCACTGTCGCGGGGACCGTTGTCCCGATGGCCGTTGTCCCTGGGTCCGTTGTCGCGATGGCCGGTATCGCGGGGACCGTTGTCGCGGTGCCCGTTGTCCCTGGAACGTTCGGGCGTGCTCGTCATCCTGGCGTGCCGAGGATTGTGGCCCGGCCGCTCGGTGCTCTGGGCGGCCGGCGCGGCGATGCGCACGCCGAGCCCTTCCACCTGGGGGCCGAGGCGCCGGGCGAGTGACCGCAGGATCGGCTCGCGCAGATCGCGTTCGATGGCCTCTTGAGCCAACGAGGAAGGCACCGAGAGCAGGGCGAACCCCTGCGCCACCGTCAGCGGCTTGACCAGTTTCAGCCAGGCCTGCTGCGCTCGGGTCACCGGCGGAATGGCACCGTCGGATGAGCCGGTGGTCAGCTCGGCAACTACCTCGGGCCACACCGTGGCCAACACGTCCTGCTCGTCGTCCATGCAGTTTCCTCCCCGGAAGTAGGTCGATAGGAGCAGACGGTCGGGGCAGGCGGGGAGGTGGTGGTGACGACCATGCTCGATCGGTACCGTGATCCCGCATACGTCCGTAACCGGTCCGGACGCTGCCCGGATCCCCATTCCGGGCCGCGGCGTGGCACCGTCGGCCCTACGAATATGCCACTCCAGGGGTCTTTCCACACAATTATCCACAGATGTGGAGAACCCTGGGGAGTTGTGAAATGCGGCTGCGCGTCCCGTGGATAACGCTCTGAACTGCGGATGTGTAGCAACCCTTCGGCAAAGCAGGTTGCCGATGCGGTCGGGCGTGGCTAGGGGTGTGGACGAACTCACGGTAATACTCACAGGGCAGGACAGTGATATGCACAGCCTTGGAGTGTGGCCGTGGCGGTTCGTGCTGGTCGGACGATCGGGGCAGTCCGGGTGGGGCGAGTTTGACCCGCTCCTAGGCGATCAGTACCCTCGTACAGTCACCCTTTGGTGCGGTGGCGGTCTTGTGCTGACCGCGTGTGGGTCGTGATCGACCGACTGTGCGCCAAGACCGACGCGCCGATGATGACCAGACCTGCGATTCATCGCGAATACCTGTTTCACCGAAAAAGCTTCGGGCATCAACTGATGCCCACTGACTCGAGGAGTGTTGACCGTGGCCAAGGGCAAGCGGACGTTCCAGCCGAACAACCGTCGTCGGGCGCGCGTCCACGGCTTCCGTCTCCGGATGCGTACCCGTGCGGGTCGCGCCATCGTTTCGGCGCGCCGCCGCAAGGGCCGCGCCGAACTCACTGCCTGATCCTCGCTCGCGGACGCTCGGGTGTTGCCTGAGTCGTATCGGTTGCATCATCGTGCCGACTTCTCCCGGACGGTGCGCCGCGGCCAGCGAGTCGGGAGGCGCGATGTAGTCGTGCACGTGCTCACGCACGGGTATGACGGAGTCGTGGACGTAGATGGACGACATGATGATCCAGCCGGTGCGCTGGTCCGCGTAGGCGGGCCGCGCTTCGGGCTGATCGTCAGCAAGGCGGTGGGCAACGCGGTGATTCGACACCGTGTGGCCCGCCGCCTGCGTCATATGTGCGGCCAGATGATTCCCGAGCTGCCCGCCGACACCGATATCGTGATCCGCGCGCTGCCCGGTGCGGCCGACGCCTCCGCCGAGGAACTGCTGCGTCAGCTGCGTGGCGCGGTGCGCAAGCTCGGTGTCGGCTCAGCAGGAGCCGGTCCGGCATGAGCCTGCCCGCGAAGATCGGCCGGTTACCGGCGAACGCACTGATCTTTCTGATCGAGTTGTATCGGACCTACGTCTCCCCCACTCGCATGCCGGTGTGCCGATTCACCCCGACCTGCAGCGAGTACGCGGTCACCGCATTGCGGACGCGCGGGCTGTTGATCGGCCTCGGATTGGCAGCCGTGCGACTGGCCAAATGTGCGCCCTGGCACCCTGGTGGGTGGGACCCCGTTCCGGAGCGGAAGCGAAGCACCGTTCGCACCGCACCAGGGACCGTGGCAGCCACCGAGCCGGCGCCGCAGGAAACCAGCCTGCAGGCCGATCCGGTGTCGGAGCCGAACGCTTGGAAAGGATCACCGCGCGCGGTGATCGGCGATACGAACGACGGGAGTGCATAGAGCCGTGCTCGACTTCATTTATTATCCGGTGTCCTGGATCTTGTGGTTCTGGCACCGGGTTTTTGCCGCAGTGCCCGGCCTCGGTAAAGACAGTGGACTTGCCTGGGCGCTCGCCGTCGTATTCCTGGTGTTCACCCTCCGAGTGCTGCTCTACAAGCCGTTCGTGAAGCAGGTGCGCACCACCAAGCAGATGCAGGAGCTGCAGCCCCAGATCAAGGAGCTGCAGAAGAAGTACAAGAACGACCGCCAGAAGATGGCGGTCGAGATGCAGAAGCTGCAGAAGGACCACGGCTTCAACCCGCTGATGGGCTGCCTGCCGATCCTGGCGCAGGTGCCGGTCTTCCTCGGTCTGTTCCACGTGCTGCGCTCGTTCAACCGCACCGGCCACGGCTTCGGCCAGCTGGGGCTCTCGATCACCGAGAACGCGAACACGCCGAACTACGTCTTCAACGCGGCCGACGTCCAGTCCTTCCTGAGCGCCCGCATCTTCGGCGCGCCGATCTCGGCCTTCATCACCATCCCGAACTCCGAGCTGCAGGCCTTCGCCATCGACGGCGGCGTCCCGAGCAAGGTGGCCATCGCCGCCGTGGCGATCCCGCTGATGATCATCGCCGGCCTGGCCACCCACTTCAACGCGCGCGCCTCGGTCGCCCGGCAGACACCGGAAGCGGCCGCCAACCCGCAGGCCGCGATGATGAACAAGCTTGCGCTGTGGGTGTTCCCGCTCGGCGTGATGGTCGGTGGTCCGTTCCTGCCGATCGCCATCCTCCTGTACTGGGTCTCCAACAACATCTGGACCTACGGCCAGCAGCACCTCGTCTTCGGCAAGATGGAGAAGGAAGAAGAGGCCAAGAAGCAGGCCAAGATCGAGCAGCGGGCGCAGAACGCGCCGAAGCCAGGCGCCAAGCCGGTCAACACCCGGAAGAAGACGGCAACAGATGCCGTCGAGGACGCCATCGACGCTGTGGACGCGGTCGACGCTCCCCCCTCCACCAACGGGACCGGCAAGACCACCGGCAAGGCCGCGGGACAGCGCAGGCCGGGTGGCCAGAAGCGTCCGGGCAACCGGGGCCGAGCGAACCAGAAACGCCGACGCTGATCGCATTTCGGTGGTCGGCGGGCCACCACGCTGAGCAACCCCTTGATCGCGCACCGTCCGGCGGCGAGCGCACGGCGAGCGTGATGAGCAGATGAAGGAAATCAAATGACAGTTGAGACCGACGGAGGGGACGCCACAGTGGCGACGACGATGGTGAACGCGGAAACGGACGCCGACGATGTCGTGAACGATGCCGAGGAAGCCCTGATCGAAGAGGGCGAAATCGCGGGCGACTACCTGGAGCAGTTGCTCGACGTGCTCGACTTCGACGGCGACATCGACCTCGACGTGGAGGGCGACCGCGCCATCGTGAGCATCGACGGTGGCCGGGATCTGTCAAAGCTGGTGGGCCGCAACGGCGAGACGCTGGACGCGCTACAGGAGTTGACCCGGCTGGCGGTGCAGCAGGCGACCGGTGTGCGCAGCAGGCTGATGCTGGACGTGGCCGGTTGGCGCGCCAAGCGCCGCGAAGACCTGAGTGCGCTCGGCACCGCCGCCGCGCAGCGGGTGCTGGAGTCGGGGGCGCCGGAGTCGCTGGCGCCGATGACTCCGTTCGAGCGCAAGATCGTGCACGACGCGGTCGCGGTGATCGACGGCGTCAACAGCGAGAGCGAAGGCGTCGAGCCGAACCGGCATGTGGTGGTCGTTCCGGCCTGAGCGCCGGACACGTTAGGGCACGGCGCATTTCGTCACCCTGACGGGAAGTGGTTGGATAGGGCCTCTGGTCTTCGGATCGGGGGCCTTGTTCGTGTCCGGCAGCTGACTGTTCGTATGTCGCCGTTGATCGATTCGAGTTCGGAAGGATGTTTCACGTGGAACGAGATCTCGGTGGAACCACCGCGTTGCCTGCCGAGCTGGAACCGCCAGCCTCGGCCGCCGCGGTGTTCGGCGACCGACTCGATCTCGCGCGCCAGTACTGCGCGGCCCTCGCGACCGCAGGCGTCGAGCGCGGACTCATCGGCCCCCGCGAGGTACCTCGTCTCTGGGATCGCCACATCCTCAACTGCGCGGTGATCGGCGAACTGATCGCCGAAGGATCCGCCGTGGTCGACATCGGCAGCGGCGCCGGGCTGCCCGGCATCCCGTTGGCCATCGCCCGCCCGGACCTCCGCATCACCCTGGTCGAACCGCTGCTGCGCCGCACCATCTTCCTGAGCGAGTTCATCGAGGCGGCCGGCCTCGACGTCACCGTGGTGCGCGGCCGAGCCGAGCAGTCCGGTGTCATGAAAGAAGCGGGCGGCGCGGACGTCGTCACCTCCCGCGCCGTCGCCCCCCTCGGCAAGCTCGCCCAGTGGTCCCTACCCCTGCTCCGCGACCACGGCCGGATGCTCGCCCTCAAAGGAGTCAGCGCCGCCGAGGAACTCGAGCGCGACGGTGAGGCGCTCACCCGTGCCGGTGCCGGCAACGCGATGGTCGTCGAATGCGGCGCCGGTCTCGTCTCCACCCCCACCCTCATCATCAGCGCCGAACGCCTCCCCCGTGCCGAGCGAGCCCATCGCCCACGGAGCGAGAAGGCGACCGCGCGCCGAGAGGCGAGGGCGGCGAAGCGCGCTGACAAGCCTGCGGCGGGTCGGATCCGGAAGGCGAAGTAGAAGTAGTCGGGCGTTTGCGATCCGCGTGTGCGATCCGCTGACTCGGCCGGTTTCACGTGAAGCATGGGAGCTACTCCCGCAACGAAATCCCTGTCGCGTTAGTTGCCGCGGCCCTGTCGGCGTATGACCCCAGTCGGTATCAACGACGCGTCACCGGGGTGAGTCCGTGCGCTCGCTTGCCCGTCGCTGTGCCGGCTCCGCGAGTACATCGCGTATCACTCCGCCAAGCGGAGCTGACCCATCGCGAATCAGGAGAGCGGCAGCAGCAAGACGGCCATCGCGGTGGATCTCCCAGCCACCGCTCGATGATTGGTGGGATCAGCTTCCGTCCTCTTCGGGCCCGCTGACCGAGGTCCGAGTCTGCACAATTCCGTGGGGCGGGTCCCGCCACTACGAGGTGCCGGTAACCCTCCCGCTCAATCTGAACGAGCTCCCACAAACCGAGCAGAGGCGTTGGCGCCGCGGGTGCGGCGGGCCCGAGTTTGAGGGTGGGCTGACCCCCAAGTCCGAGGAGTGTCGGGATCTGCGCGAGAGGTGATGCGGGTCGGTGGGCTGAGGTGTTGCGGTCGCCCTGAGCGAGACGTCGGGTGAGGCCTTTCAGAGATCTGGTGGATTAACACGGTCGGCGGGTCTGCTGTGCTGTTGGTCGTCGACCGAGGGTGCGTGGAGAGCGGGCAGGTGCGTGGCCGCTGCTCCTCCGCCTGCACCAACTTGGGTATGGCGGTTTCACGTGAAACGGATTGCGGATCAGGATCGGATCAGCTGCGCAAGAAGATCGGGGGTGGTCTCCCCTGTGCTCATCGGTTGGTGCGCGAGGGGAGTCACGTGACACATCGCAGACGGAGGCGGGCGCTACTTCGGCGGCGCGGCCGAATGTAGTGCGGGCGCTCAACCGTCGCGGGATTCGGCTCGGCAGTCGATGCGAACGTCGGAGCAACTGCGTCGATGTTTCACGGGAAACGAAAGTGGTCTGTCTCCTTCGTTCAGCAACCCACCTCATGGTTCGAGAGGCGGGTTCATAGGCAACGGCGAGCTGGCGACCGAGTCGCTTCACAGCCAGGATCGGCGACCGGGACAAGCTGTCGAGCGGGTGCGGTAGCCGCGCATCGCGCCGGACTTCCACCGCAGTGATTGGACCGGCAACCCCTTGGCGGACCCCGGGTTTCATGTGAAACATCGGGGATCGGTGGCTGAATGGGGTGAGATCGGCGTGTCCTGAGTACATTGCCGCGATTCAGCTTTCTTATCCCGCTCGCGGCTGGCAAGCTAGTGGGCGTCGGGCGTGAGCGTAGGTGCCACGGAGGAATTGGTGTCGCGACGAGAGCTCCGCTCGGTCGATCGGGCGCCGCGAACCCGGTTGAGCATCATGTTCGAACCGACACCAGCTGTTTGATGACACGGCGCCGACGCTCGTCGGAAGCGTGATCTGAAGTTCTCGGGTTAGGAGCTGTCTATGTCGAGCGGTCCGGCGAATGTTTCACGGGAAACTACGTCGCGCGTGCCGGGAATGCTGGACTCCAGCAATTTCGACACGGAGACATTCGGAAGCACACCGTTTGGGAACATCTCCCCTAGCGAGACCCCGATCGCGGCCGAAGCACAACGCGCCAGCCAGATTCTCCATCCAGGAAAGGTGACAGTGCAGAAACCGCACGAGCAACGCATCATCACCATCGCCAATCAGAAGGGCGGCGTCGGCAAGACCACCACCGCGGTGAATCTCGCGGCCGCCCTGGCGCATCAGGGGATGACCGTCCTCGTGATCGATCTGGACCCGCAGGGCAACGCCAGCACCGCCCTCGGCATCGAGCATCACTCGGGTGTGCCGTCCAGCTACGAACTTCTGATCGGCGAGGTGTCGGTCCGGGACGCGATCCAGCAGAGCCCGCACAATGAGCGGTTGCTGTGCATCCCGGCGACCATCGACCTGGCCGGCGCGGAGATCGAACTGGTGTCGATGGTGGCCAGGGAGGGCCGGCTCAAGGCCGCCATCCAGGAGGCCAACATCGCGGGCTACGACATCGATTACGTGATGATCGACTGCCCGCCGTCGCTCGGCCTGCTGACCGTCAACGCGATGGTGGCCGCCAAGGAGGTGCTGATCCCGATCCAGTGCGAGTACTACGCGCTGGAGGGTGTCGGGCAGCTGCTCCGCAACATCGGTCTGGTGCAGGCGCACCTGAATCCCGATTTACACGTGTCGACCGTGATCCTCACGATGTACGACGGCCGGACCAAGCTGGCCGACCAGGTCGCCGAGGAGGTGCGCGGGCACTTCGGTGACGTGGTGCTGCGGTCGGTGATTCCGCGCAGCGTCAAGGTGTCCGAGGCACCGGGCTACGGAATGACGGTGCTCGATTATGATCCAGGCTCCCGAGGCGCGATGAGCTACCTCGATGCCGGACGCGAAATGGCGGCCAGGGCAACGGCGATGGCGCATGCCGCGGCCGAAGCCGCGGAGTGAGCTGGCTGGATGAGAGCCGGGTCGGCAAGACCCGGTTTGGTGGCGGAACGAGGAAGGGGTCAGTGGACCGATGAGTCAGGCGAAGAAGGGTGGGCTAGGACGCGGTCTTGCCGCGTTGATCCCGACGGGACCGGCGGCGGCGCCGGGGCTCAGCAGTCAAGCGGCCAGCGTCATCGGTCTGGACCCGATCGGGCCGCAGCCCGCTTCGGCCTATCTGCATCGGGTCCCGGACCCGGCGGAGGACGACCTCTCCCCCGGCGGCGCGACCTACCGCGAGATTCCGCCGGAACAGATCGAGCCCAACCCGAAGCAGCCGCGCCAGGTGTTCGAGGCGGAGGCGCTGGACGAGCTGGTGCACTCGATCAAGGAATTCGGCCTGATGCAGCCGATCGTGGTGCGTCGGGTCGAACCGGGTGTCGACAAGTATCAGCTCGTGATGGGCGAACGCCGGTGGCGCGCTTCGCAAGTTGCGGGGCTCGCCGCGATCCCGGCGATCGTCCGGGATACCGCGGACGAGTCGATGCTGCGCGACGCTTTGCTGGAGAACATCCACCGGGTGCAACTCAACCCGCTGGAAGAGGCGGCGGCCTATCAGCAGCTGCTCGAAGAGTTCGGCGTCACCCATGAGGTGCTCGCCGATCGCATCGGCCGTTCCCGCTCTGCCGTGACCAACATGATCCGTCTGCTGAAGCTGCCGATATCGGTGCAGCGGCGGGTGGCGGCGGGCGTGCTGTCGGCTGGACACGCGCGTGCCCTACTCGGGCTGACCGCGGGAGCGGACGCGCAGGAGGAACTAGCCAAGCGTGTTGTCGCCGAGGGTCTCTCCGTGCGGAGCACCGAGGAGGCGGTCATCCTCGCGAACCAGGAGACGACGCCCGCTCCGGATCCGGCGGCTCCGCCGACCCCGCAGCGCAAGCCGATTCACATGCCGGGTTTGCAGGATGTGGCCGACCGGTTGTCCGGTTCGTTCGACACCCGGGTCATCGTGAGCATGGGCAAGCGAAAAGGCCGGATCGTCGTCGAGTTCGGCTCGGTCGACGACCTCGAGCGGATCGTCAGCTTAATGGAACAGAGCAAGCGCGATTTGTGACAGAAGTGACCAAAATAGACTTGTGAATGCGACGAGTACGAGGTCGGAGCCGAAACGTCACTGTGACGCAGAGGATTTCGTGCGTTAGCCAAGCACACGAACCGCCCGGACGGACCAGCACAAGTTCTTGACCAACAGCACAGCGACGTGGAATGAGGCGGGTTCTCTTGATCGCTTATTCTTGCTGGCAAGAAAATAGTGGTGCGGTGTGAGTGAACGAACCGCGTGTCAGTGTGCCTCGCGCACACTGGGGCCGAGCGCAAGCGAGGCGGCGACATGAGTGTGGACGAATCGGACAGCTGGAGGCTGAGCAGAGCAGTGTCGACCAGCGTCACGGCCCTAACCCTCGGCGGGCTCGACAAGCTCCCCGCGCACTCCCGGCGCTGCGTGTTCTGGGAGATGGATCCCGCCGTCGCCGAGGACTCCCGCGGCTTCAGCGATCCGGTCTTCGAGAAGGAGGCCTGGCTCTCCACCGTGCTACTGGAGTGGGGCTCCTGCGGGCAGGTGGCGAACGTCGACGGCAACGTCGCGGGGTGTGCGCTGTATTCGCCACCTAGCGCCGTGCCGCGGGCCACCCTCTTCCCCACCTCGCCGGTAAGCCCGGACGCGGTCCTGCTGACCACGCTGCAGGCCGAATTTCCGTATCAGGAGGCGGAGGTTGCCCACCAGCTGATGCAGGCTGTGGTGGCCGATCTGGTGCGCCGCGGCGTGCGCGCGCTGGAGTCCTTCGGGATTCGTTCCGATCCGCCCTCGCAGGCGCTGTCGGAGCGCTTCGGCTCGATGACGCTGATGGAGCGAATCATCTCGCCGATCAAGGGTTCCGGGGCGAACGCACCGGGTTCGAAGACCGAGTGCTCGCCGGAGACCTGCATGATCGAGGCGGACTTTCTGGAGGAGGTCGGCTTCAAAGTGGTCGCGCCGCACCACCGTTTCCCCCGGCTGCGCCTGGAACTCGACTCCGATCACTACTGGAAGGAAGACGTGGAGCGCGCGCTGGACCAGCTGCTCGCTGCCGCAGCGATGACGCCCCCGGCCCGGGCCGGAGTTCGCTGACACCTGCCGGACGAAGACAAAGAAGAGCCCCTGCCGAGATCGAATCGGCAGGGGCTCTTTGCTTCGATCGACTACATACGGTCGGCGGCGGCGAGTTCCTCCGCCAGCAGTTCCGCGAAAGTGTATGTGCCCGTTGGCTGGTCGTCCTGCCCGAGTAGATACAGCCGCTTGACCGAGATCAGGATGGCCTCGGCGATCACGTCGCGCATGCGCGGATTGGTGAGCACGGTGGCGTCGTATTCGTTTGTCAGATAACCGATATCGACCTGTACGGTCGGCATCTTGGTGAGCCGCAACAGATCCCAGGTCCTGGCGTGCGTCCGGCAGTCCTGCAGCGAGGTGCGCGCGACGACCTCACGCTGGATGAAGCCGGCCAGCACCTGACCGATCATCGACACCGAGCCGTGCGAGTTGCCGAAATAGAAGCCTGCGACACCGTTGGCCAGCGGGCTCGGGTTGGTCGCGCAGCGCAGCGAGATCATCAGGTCGGCATCGAAGGTGTTCGAGATTTCGGCCCGCTCCGCGTCGGTCGGGTTCTTGCCCCAGGACCGCGACAGGAAGGTTTCCATGCCGGTGGCCGCCATCCGGCCCTCGAGCCGACTTGCCAAGTCCCACAGGATCTCCGACTCGTACACGTCGCCGAATTCGGTCGGTACCGGATGCCCCTTGTCGGGTCCGCCGAGACCGGGATCGATGATGATGCGCTTGCCGGTGAGCTGCGGACCGGCCCGGTGCACCACTTCTTCCTCGGCGATCCGATGCGGGTTACCGCCGGTGACCCGAGCGCCGAGCAGGTCGAGCGAGCGCAACGTATCCGGCCCGCAGATGCCGTCGGCGGCCAGCCCGATCTCCCGCTGGAAGGAGGACAGCCCTTCGTGTGTGTGCGGGCCGAAGTAGCCGTCCACCCGGTGCACGTAGAAACCCAGGTCCTGGAGCTTGCGCTGCAGCGTCGCGACGTCGTCGCCGTACAGCGGTGCGGAGAGCTGATAGATCAGCGTGCGGGCACCGAGCCGGTAGGACGCCTCTTTGAGCGCCCGATAGGTGGCCGGGCCGACCACACCGTCGACGAGCAGTCCGCGATGTTGCTGGAACGCGCGGACCGCCGAGTCGAGACGGTGGTCGAAGGAGGCCTCGGTGTCTTTCCAGTACTCGCGGGCGTCGGCGTGTTCGGTATCGACGTGCGCGTGTAAGAACCCGAGACTTGCCAGGGTGCTCCGAACCTCTGCTACGGCTGGACCGCTATCGCCGTGACGAAGTCGGTGCATGCGTGAGAGCCCTTTCCTTCCGTCAATCCGGGTACCCACTCATGCGATGGGATACACCTTCGCACGACCGGCGTCGGTCGATTGTCTCAGACCCGGACGGGAATTCGGCATTCCCGGGTCCAGGCATCCTACGGCGCGTCGATCGATCTCGACGTCCTTTGGCGCCTATGGCATTTCCGCGACAGGTGTCAGATTTCGCCGTCGAGTTCGCGCAAAAGGGCGGCTTTGCCCTTCGCTCCGACGATCTGCTTCACCGGCTTACCGCCGCGGAACAGCATCATAGTGGGCAGCGAGAGGATCTTGTAATCGCGGGCGGTGCCGGGGTTCGCGTCGACGTCCAATTTCGCGATGGTGAGTTTGTCCGCGTGCGTGCCCGCGATCTCCTCCAGCACCGGGGCGATCATCTTGCACGGCCCGCACCAGGTGGCCCAGAAATCGACCAGAACGGGCTTCTCGCTGAGCAGCACGTCGTCGGCGAACGAGGCGTCGGTGACGACGATCGTCTTCTTGTCACCAACGGTGGTCTTGGCACTATCGGACATGGGTTTCTCCTTGCTGAATCGCGGTGCAGCCGTGCGGGTTCGTGGCCACGGGAGCTACCGCCCTAGGGCCCCGTCGCTCAGTTGCCGCGCGACGGGGCTGTCAGAGGGGTCAGTTGGCGGGTACGGCGACGTTCTGGCCGGCGTGGTCCAGGGTGTTGGAGCTGATGTCGCCCTGATCGGCGAGCCAGCGCTCGGCGTCGATGGCCGCGCGACAGCCGGTGCCTGCCGCGGTGATCGCCTGTCGGTAGGTGTGGTCGACCAGGTCGCCCGCGGCGAATACGCCGGGCACCTTCGTCGCGGTCGACGGGTGCACCACCTGGACGTAGCCTTCGTCGTCCAGTTCCACCTGGTCGCGGACCAGTTCGCTGCGCGGATCGTGGCCGATCGCGACGAACAGGCCGGTCGCGGCCAGCTCCGAAGTCTCCCCCGTGCGGGTGTCGCGCAGCACCAGGCTCGTCACGCTGGTGTCGCCCTTGACCTCGGCGACCTCGGCGTTGAGCACGAACTTGATCTTCTCGTTGGCCTTGGCCCGCTCCAGCATGATGCGCGAGGCCCGGAACTCCTCGCGGCGGTGCACGATGGTGACGGTGCTGGCGAACTTGGTCAGGAAGGTGGCCTCCTCCATCGCGGAGTCGCCGCCGCCGACCACGACGATGTCCTGGTTCTTGAAGAAGAAGCCGTCGCAGGTGGCGCAGGCGCTCACGCCGCGGCCGAGCAGTCGCTGCTCACCGGGCACGTTGAGGTAGCGGGCGGCCGAACCCATGGCGAGGATCACGGCGTAGGCCTGGTAGGTCTCGTCGCCGACGGTGACGGTCTTGATCGGACCGCTGAGATCGAGCGCGTCCACGTCCTCGGTGCGGATGTCGGCACCGAAGCGCTTGGCCTGCTCGCGCATCTCCTCCATCAGGTCCGGGCCCATGATGCCCGCGCGGAAGCCGGGGAAGTTCTCTACTTCGGTGGTCGTCATCAGCGCACCACCGAATTGGGTGCCTTCGAAGACCAGCGGCTGGAGCTCGGCCCGGGCCGCGTACACGGCGGCCGTGTAGCCGGCCGGTCCGGAGCCGACGATGATCAGGTCGCGAACTGGCGCACTCATGAGGCCCTTCCGGGGGAGAAATCAATGGACGTCTCGGTCAACAACAGGGTAATGGCTATTGTTCCTGGACCGGTCGGCTACCACGTGAGGTTCGGCTCAGTGCCGTTTCGGGAGCGTTGCGCCACCCCGCACATCGATTGTCGGGTGCGTCACTCAACCGATGTCTTGCACGGTGAACTGCTGGGGATCGCCTGTGGTGCAACCGGTTCCGACGACCAGCGCGGTGATTTTCGGGGTACGCGGCCCGGTGAGCAGGATGAGCACCGCGTCTTTGCCGTGAAAACGCATGTTGTTCGAGCCGAGAACGGTGCGGTCCAGCCCGTTGGCGCGCATGCAGCGCTCCCTGGCGGCCGGGCTGCCGAGCAGGCCGGTGGCGTCGTTGCGGCCGAGCGCGCTGAGCATCGCGGGCGCGCTGAGATCCTCGCCGAGGTGGGCGACGTCCGAGGTCGGCTGCGCGATCGGCGGGGCGTCGTTGCCGCGCACCGCGGTGAGCGCGATCGAGGCGCAGGCGACGACCGCCACCGCGGCGGCCGCGGCGGTGAGCCAGCGCAGCCTGCTGCGTCGGCGGTCGTCGAGCGAGATCGGTGCGGCGGGCGGGGTGGAAACCGCAGGGGCTGCGGGGTTTTCGGCGGGCGCCGCGTTTTCCGGTGGTGCCGAGAACGGCAGCCGATAGATGGTCGCGCCCTGTTCGGTGGGTTCCTCGTGCAGATCGAAACCGTCTACGAACTGCTCCAGCTCGGCGGCGAGGTCGGCGGGCATGCGGTGGATGATCCGGTCGCTGCGCCCGAGGGCGCGCAACTCGGCGCTGACCTCGTCGAGCGCGTGCACGAAACGCAACGCCTCACCGTCCTGCCGGACGGCGGGCCACAGCTGCTCGCGCAACTCGGGTGTCACATTGTCGGCGTGCAGGTCGGCGAGCAGCTCGGCCGAGAACGGAGGCTGCGGCACGGACCGGGTTGCCATCGCACCTCCAGTATTCTCATCTGACATCGCGGGGGTCCCCTCGAGGGTGGGGAACTACATGGACATCGTCTACGGGTTCGTCACTATTAATGACGCAGCTCAACTACTTCCGGTTCCCCGGATCACGCAGAAATTCCAGTCGTTCTTGGAGACGTTGCCGACCGCGGGCGCAGCGACTCTTGATCGTCCCCTCCGGAACACCGAGCATAGCGGCGGCTTCGGCCACGCTATACCCCTCGAGATCGATGGCAACGAGAGCGGTGCGCTGGTCCGGCGGCAGTGCGAACAGCGCCTGGTCGACCACCAGCGACATCTCCATCTCGGCCACCGCGTCCCGGTCGTCGCGGGGTTCGGGCATCGTCTCCGGGTCGAGGGAGACGGCCTTGCGGATCTTGTTGCGCCGGATCCGGTCCAGACAGGCGTTCACCACGATCGCGTGCAGCCAGCTGCGGACCTCGGCCTCGGCGCGGAACGAGGCGGCGGTGCGGTGCGCCGAGAGCAGCGCGTCCTGCAGCGAATCCGCCGCGTCCTCGCGCGTATAGGAGGTGCGCAGCGCGGTCTGCCACAGATGATCGTTGTGCCTGCGTAGCAGCTCGGCGAAGGCGTGCCGCTGGCCGCCCACATGCGCCTGCAGCAGCTCGACATCGGTGTAGTCGGCGCCCACGAACGAACGTTCGCGGTACGCGACCGACCGCGATGTCCCCCCGCGGTAGTCCTCGTTCAGTTCCGACGACAAAATGCCAACCCCTTGGACAGCGCTCACGGTGGCGACGGACATGGCTGACCATCGCCGAAATTTCGCAGCATCCAGGATCGAAACACCAGAACCCGGGAAGCTCCCCTGCTGAGAGCGCCAGGAGATCATATCGTCCGTCGCGATTCGTCAGCAACTAAACGAGGGATGCGGTGGCAGACATCCTGCGGAGAGGGCAGGGCGCCAACTTATTTCGCGAGCACACGGTTACTCGCCGGGTATCGGCCGACCGGGTCGATTCACCAGCCGTCAGCCGCCGGCGTCAGGACGACTCAAGCCGCGGCGTCGAAACGTATATCAGCGATCGAAGTTTGGAACTGACCACCGGAGTTTCCCAGTCCGGTGATCCAGACGAGCACATAACGAGCGGCTTGATCGGTGCGTACCGGAATGTCGGTGACCCCGTCGCCCAGCTTGGCCGTGCCGATCAGCTGCGTCTGGTCCAGCGTCGGCTGCGCGGTCGGTGAGGTGCGGATCTCGACCGTGGTGCCCGGGCTCGGCGAGTTGATCGAGACGTTCGTCAACTTCGCCGGGCTCGGCAGCGTCGATAGCAGTCCGACCCCCCGCTTGAGCGCGGGGAACTGCTGGTAGTACTGGTCCGTGCGCCACATCGTGGCCGGATTCTGATCGAGCACCGCGTTGACGTTGCCGGCCCCGTCCGGGGTGCCCTCCGGGGAGAACACCGTCTCCGCGGTGATCGGCACCGGCACCCCGCCCGAGGCGGTGGTCGGTCCGGCGGCCGCCGGGGTCGTGGGTGGCGCACTGTTGGTGGTGAGGCCGATATTGCGCTGCTCGTTGAGCGGTGCGTCGGAGGCGCCCGGCGCGAACACGCTGACCATCCACCAGATCACGATGCCGACCACCAGCGCGGCCAGGATGCCGAGGCCGACCATGATCCACATCATGCGCTGGGATCTCTCGCGTTCGGCCGCGAGCAGGTCCGGGTCGGCGAGCGACTCGTCGGGCGGGGCGGGCGTCGCCCGCTGGCCGAGCCGCAGCACCGGGATGAAATCGGTCTTCTGATCCACCACCGACGCCTGTTCGAGCACGTGCTGCACGGTCGCGGCGGTACGTACGCCCTTGTTCGACTCCAGCGACCGCACCGCGACCGCCGAGATCTCGAAGGGCACCTCGGGTCTTATCTGACGGGGTTCCACCGGCGTGCCGTCCGGGCCGAAGTCGGCGAGCCGCAACCCTCCGACAGTTGCGGCGGTGCCGGTGACGCCGCCGGAGCGGATCGGCCAGCGGGCGGTGATCAGCGCGTAGAGCATGGCGCCGAGACCGCGCACATCGGACTGCGCGTCCGAGTCGGCCAGGGTGCCGGGGAAGGCGAGCACCGCGTCGCCGGTCGCGCTGATCCGCACCCGGTCCGGGTGGTCGATGGACAGCGAGCCACCGCCGCGATGGGCCAGCTCGGCGGCGGACGCCAGCGCACGGATCGCGCGGGCGGCGCCGATCGGCGAGGGCACTGTCTCGGCCATCTCGCGCAGCGAGCGACCCGGGGTCCACTCGGCCACCACGATGCCGCCGGAGCTACCGCGCACCACATCGAGTACCCGGGCCAGGCCGGGTGAGTTGATCCGCCCGAGCCGCAGCGTGCGGGACAGAATGGCCTGCGGGCCGTCGTGGCCGGAGTTCTCGCTGGCCTTCTGGTCGGCGTCGACGAAGGTCAGCGCGACCTCGCGGTCGAGCTTGATGTCGAGCGCCTGCCAGAACTTGAGGCCGCGTGCGCCGCCGTGCCCGGCGAGCAGGCGGTATCGACCGCCGGCCACCGAAGCGCCGGGAATCAGCTTGGGGCCGCGCGGCGTACGCCGGGCACCGCCACCGAGCGGCGGCATCTCCGGCGAGCCGATCGGGATCATCCCGGTGTCGTACATCGGATCGCGCGCCGGGATCTGACCCTGGCGATCGCGTGGTTCCGCGTCGTGTCCCTGCGGGGCCGCGTCGGGCCCTTGCTGTCCGTCGTACTCCACTGCGGTCCCGTCGTGATCCCGAGCGTCGTAATCGGGCGGGCCGGTGCCGATCTCGCGGTTCGCGTACGCGGGATCCGACGGCTCTCCCCCGGGTGGCGGAGCGTCCGTCGAAAGCCCGCCTGCCGTGGTCGCAGAAGAATCAGCGGCTGGGACGCCGCCCACCGCGTCGTCGCTCACCCTCGGTCCTCCTTCGCCCTGGTAATTCGAGGTTCCGGCGATTTCGCCACTTGTGCTTCTCTGCCGAACAGGGTACGGGAACTCGCCCATGCCGGTGATGTCAACGGCATCGGCTCGGATCACGGGCAAGACCATGGTCTGAGCATCCATGTACGGGTCGTACCCAGGGTAGGCCAAATATGGATCTGGCCTGCGCAATACCTGAGTTGCGTACTGATCGTCGACCGGGCCGTCGAGATCGAGATCCGGCGCGGGCGGCGTCCAGCCGAGGCGGCGCGAGATCGCGACGGTGATCGCGACGATCTCCGGCACCCCGGCCAGGCGCATCAGGCCGAAGGCGACCGCGAACATGACGATCGCCGTGATGGCCACCCGAACGAGCGAACCCGGTCCGCCGAAGGACGCGGTCAAACGGTCCAGGCCGAGCACCCGGTCCACGATCCACATGACGGCCCCACCGGCCACCGAGGCGAACAGGACGCGGGTGATGGTCCGGCTGACGTTCGACATGCGCAGGTCGCCGAGACTGCGGTGCAGCAGGTAGCCGCCCACCACGGCGCCGACCGCGAATCCGAGACCGTTCGCGACGCCCAGCGCGATCACCACGTGCTCGGCATCGGTGACCATCGGGGCGATCGCCGAGAAGACGATCTTGGCGGCGGTGATGCCGAGGATGATCCAGGTGGGGATCCAGGCTTGTTCCCTGGCGTAGAACACGCGCAGATGAATCAGCACCAGCGCGTAGGGAATCAGCGAGAACGCCGACCAGCTGACCGCGAGGCCGAGGCGGGAGGCGTCGTCGCTGCCGAAGTTGCCGTATCCGTAGAGCGCCTGGCCGACCTGTGGTCCGGCGAGTGTCAGGAAGGTGACCACCGGCAGCAGGGCGATCATGGTCAACCGGGTCGCGGCAGACAGGTCGTCCACCACCGCGGGGGTGTCGTCGGCAGCGGCGTTGCGGCTCAACCGCGGCATGATCGCGGTGAGCACGGTGACGCCGAGGACGCCGTAGGGCAGCTGCAGCAGCAGCCATGCGTTGTTGTAGATCGCCGGGCCCGCCGCGTCGGCGTGCGAGGAGATACGGGTCGCGAAAACGAAGCCGGCCTGACTGATCAGGACGTACAGGATGATGGCCGCGCCCATGCCGCCGAACTGCTTGAGCCGGTCGTCGACACCCCAGAGCGGCCGCAGATCGATGTGCTCCCGGCGGATCGCGGGCACCAGGCTGATCGCCTGCACCACCACGCCGAGCGTGACGCCGACGCCGAGGACCAGCAGTTTCGGCTCGCCCATCCGCACCGGGTTCAGGCTGATCTCGCCCGGCATCAGCACATAGAGGCCGAGCACCGTGAGCACGACCAGGTTGTTGAGCACCGGTGCCCACGCACCGGGTTTGAACTGCTGGCGGGTATTGAGGATGGCCGTCAGCAAGGCGGACATGCCGTAGAACAGGATCGCGGGCAACAGCAGGAAGGCCAGTGCCGTGGTGAGCCCGGTGTTGACCTTGCCGTCGTCGGACAGGAACACGTACGTGGTCAGCAGCGGCGCGGCCGCGGTGGCCAGCAGCGCGGCGGTGGCGAGCACCACGAACGCGGCCGTGACGAGTCGCCGGACGAAGGCGGCCCCGTTGTCGGGGTCCTCCTGTTCCGCGCGCACCAGCGTCGGCACCACGATCGCGGTGAGCACCGCGCCGAGCACGAGTTCGGCGATCATGTTCGGGATCTGGCTGGCCACGGTGAACGCGCTGGCGATGGCCGGGCCCAGCACGGTGAGCAACAGCAGCTGCTTACCGAAACCGGTCACTCGGCTGATCAGGGTCGCGAACGCGATCGACCCGGAGTCACTGAGCAGCCGGGAGCTCGAATTGGGCTTCTGTTCCGCGGCCTTGGTGGCGGCGGGCCACTCCTTGGTTCGTGGCCGGTTGCCCACCTCGGCAGGCTCGGCGACCGCGGGCGCGGGTGGCCTGCGGCGCGGCGGCGGGTACGGCTCGGGCCGTGCTTGCGGCGGGGCATAACGCGGCGGTGGCATCCGGCTCGACTGCGGCGGACCCGCAGACTGCGGGCCGGACGGTGTGGGTCGGGGCGAGCCGGTCGGAATCGGTCCGGATTGACCGGGTGCAGGTCGCGCGGTGCGTGGGTCGCCGGCTGGGATCGCGCCGGGCGCGCCGGATGCGGATCGGGCCGGCCGTGCGTCGTTGCCGGGAGTTGCGCCGGGCTGACCGGGTGCAGGCCGAGCGGGCCGTGCGTCGTTGCCGGAACTCCCGCCGGGCTGACCGGGTGCCGGTCGGGCCGGGCGTGGATCGCTGGCGGGAATCGCGCCGGATTGACCGGGTGTGGGTCGCGCGGCCGGTCGCGGGGGGCTGGCCGGGATCGCGCCGGATTGGCCGGGCCGCGGGGGGCTGGCGGGAATCGCGCCCGACTGACCGGGCGGCGGTCCAGGACGCTGACCGGGCGGAATCGGACGAGGCTGCTGGGGCGGCGCCGGATATTGCCGCTGCCCGGGGTGCGGTGCGGGGGCGGGCCGTTGGGCCGGTGCCGGTGCGGGCGCCGGACGTTGTGGCGGCGCCGGTGGACGTTGCGGTGGTCCCGGCGGCATGCGCTGGCCCTGCCACGGCTGCGGCGGCCCCGACGGCCTGCTGATCTTCGGGACGCGGGGCGGGGGCGGTTCGTACGGCCCGGCGTTCATGTCCGGGTCCTCGGCCTCCGCCTGTGGCGGTAGCCGTTCCCACGGGGCAACGGGCGCCCGACGGGCCGGTGGGCCGTCGCGCCGATCGGAGCCGGGCCGATGCGCCGATGAGTCATCGTCGCTCATCATGCCTCCTGCGCCCGGCGCGGTGGTGCATCCCGGTCGGCTCGGCGAGCGGCGCCCACGCTGAATCGCTCACCGTTCCTCCTGGTAATGCCCATCACTCACACCACCCCTGCGCCGGTGCGAGCTTTCCGCGATTGTCCTCCACTCTGCCACTGTGGTTTGTCGGACGTCCAAATCCGGTAGCAGCGGGCGTAGTTCGCCGGGCCGAACCGGGTCGAGCGATCGAACGGACACAACGGGGGGCGCTAGCTCACCGTCCCTCACTGTGCCTCCTGATGCTCCTGCTGTATGACTCGTTGTTTGGCGCGCCGGTACCGATTGACTCGACGCCGGGTACTCGGGTCGAAACCTTCGTCGGCCGGATCCGGCTGCCCGCGGAACCGGCGCCACAAGCGGCGTCCGGCCAACAGGAACAGCAGTATTCCGGCACATGCGGTAATTATTGCCAGGGCCTGACCATAGGCGTTCGAACGAACCGAAACAGAGGTGGCATTCCCCAGCGGAATGCCGTCGGGTGTGGTAAGGGATATCGGAATCACCAGGTTACGGCTGTCGCTCACCTCGGTCGGGATTTGGAACGAGCGTGTCCCCTTCGGCGGCAGCTGTTGCTCGTCGATGTCGGTGATCTTCGTCTCGGCGGGGGCCTCGATGCGGAATTTGATCCGGACCGACACCGGCAGATCGTTACGGGCGACCAGCAGCAACGGGCTCTGTTCCGAGGCGAGGGTGTACACGCCCCCGGGCGGCAGCACGGTCACCGAGTTATAGATCTTGTCCATCGCCCGCGTCGTCTGATCGATCCGCCGCTGCGCGAAGGTGTCCGCCTGTGTGGCGTCGCCGGTCCGCCGATCGGACAGGCTCAGCACCCGGATCAGATCGTCGCGCAGGGGATCGAGGAACTGGCGTGGTGTCGGTTCGGAGTCCGGCACCTCGACCAGCGCGCGCATCAGCTCACTGATCCGGCGTCCCTGGTCGCGCACCGGCGCCAGGAACCGGTCCGGCACCGCGTCTTCGGCGGCCTGCGGCAGGTAGTCGAGCTCATAAGGTCGTGGGTCGGCCGGTTGCTCGACCAGCGACTGGAACGGGCGCGGCGTCGCGAGGTTGCCGCGTACCAGCAACTCGAGCTGGCGCAGCAGGGCGGTGCCCTCGTCCTTGCTCGCGCTCCACTGCTGCGGCGGAACGAGCAGCAGCGAACGCGGCTGGTCCGGCTGTGGATTGAGCGCGGTCCAGGAGATCGCGCCGAGTGCGTCCTGCAATCGGGCGACGCGGGAGTCGTTGGTGACCTCGTAGCGGACCTTGGCGGGCGTGAACGAGGGGGTCGGCGGATTCGAGCCGACCGCGGCGAGCGCGGTCGCGGACCAGATATCGAAGGTCGCCACGTGCAGCGACGGATCGACCGCCGGGGCGGGCGGATTCCCGTTCGGTGCCGGGTCGGCGGCGGGCGGGGTGGCCGCAGCAGGCGGTGCCGGTGGCACGGCCGCGGTGACCTGGGGCAGTCGCACCACGTCCGGGGCCGCGGGCGGCGTGGTCAGGCTCCCCGTGCTTTGCAGCGCGGTGGACCTGCTCTTGCTGTCGCCGCGGCTGATGGTCGAACGGGTCAGCTCGGACGTGCCCGCCGTGCCCTCCGCCGCGACGGCGGTGTCGGCGAGCACGGCGGTGCTGAAACCGTGACCGCGCAACAGGACTCCCGCGCCGCCATCGATGGTGCCCGCGTCGGGCAGGCTCACCCCGCGCACCGACTTGGTGGTCAGGATCGTGTCGACGATCTCGGCGGGCGCGTTCATCGCCCGCGCCGAGAGGTCCGGATCGTTCACCGCCGCCAGCGCGGCGAGATCCACCTGCGCGAACGGCAGCGCCACGGTGCACATAGACCCGGCGAGCGCGCGCAACCGGTCCAGCCAGGTCTGGGCCTGCGCCGAGCCGGTGCCCGGCCGGGTCGCGCCGTCCGGATCGGACGGGCTGGCCAGCACCCGGTACCCCTTGGTCATCGCCTGCACGGTGACCAGCAGATCGGGGTCGACCGCCAGGCACACCGAGGCGGCGAGCGCGCGGTCGCGCAGGGGCGAGGTGTCGAACACCGTCTCCAACGCGCCGAGCAACTGGTCCAGGCGGCCACCCTTGGCGAGGGACGCGGCCAGCTCGTCGTCGGTGAGTTCGACCTTGCGGTCCGGCGATCCGGGGATGCCCGCCACCATGCGCGGCCGGTCGGCCAGCGGCCACAGCAGCGTCGTCGCGACCGGGGCGTCGGTCGGTGCGCTGACCGCCTCCGCCGCGTCGGCGTCCTTCGAGGCGGGCGGCACGCCGAGCACCGGCAGCAGGAACCTGGCGTCGTCGAGCCGGGCCGGATTGCCGTAGTCCGGCTTGCCGTTCACGTTCAGCAGCAGCGGATACACACCCGGATCGCTGATGCGCAGCGACGGTGCGCCGGTGCCGTCCGGGCGCAGCGGGATGGTCACGGTGAATTTGGTGCGCTCGCCCTTGTCGAGCTGCGTGGCGACCTCTTCGAACTCACCGAACACGTCGTAGTTGATCTGATCCTGCTGCAAGGTGGCGCGCAGATCACCCGGCGTCGCGACCGCGGCCGCCCGCTGCACCCGGACGGTGACACCGGAGACCATACGATCACCGATGTTGGTGACCGTGCCCGAGACCGTGAGGGTGCGATCGCTGGTGGTGGTCACCGCGGTCGGCGTCACGGAATCCAGCGACAGCTTCAGGAAGGATTTGGCCGCCGTGCCGGACCCGGACCCGGTGGGCTGTGCCTGCGCGACGGCGGGCGCCAGGATCGGCAGCGTCGACGCCGAACCCAGGATGGTCAGGGCCGCCACGATGATCCGGAACAGTGCGCCACGGGTCCGTCGCTCAGGGCGCGCCGCACCCGCCGCCCGGCCACCGCCCCCCACGGAATCGCTGTGCGATGCCGAAACGTCTGGGGTCATCGCTTGCCGGTCTCCATCCGGTCGATCAGCTTGTTCGCCACTTCGGCCAGGCGGCGTTCGTCCGCGTAGGCCAGTCGAGAATTCAACTCGCTCAACGGCACCCACGCCACCTGGGTGACTTCCACGTCGGCGTCGGACAATTCGCCGCCGGTGGAACGCAGTAGATAATGATGCACCGTCTTGTGTACCCGCCGGCCATCGGTGACGAACCAGTAATCGATGCTGCCCAGCTCCGCCACCACCACGCCGTTGATGCCGGTCTCCTCGGCCACCTCACGGATCGCGGTTTGCTCGGAGGTCTCCCCCTCTTCGATGTGCCCCTTCGGCAGCGACCACAGCAACCGCCCGCGCCGGTCCGTTCGTCCGATCAGCGCCGCGCTGCGCTTCTCCCGCGGACCGTCCAATCCGTCCACGACCAGCCCGCCGGCTGAGGTTTCCCGCACCGTACGCATGCGTGGTTTCGCCGCGTTGGCGGCCGAACCGCGGCGCCGAGGCTGGCGGCGTCGACTGTTCGCACGATCGGCCGGAGACACCAAAACATCCTACTGTGCGCATTTGCCAAACCTTCGGCACGGCGCTGAACTCGCCCGCCCGTCGCCCGACCACCACCCCGCCTCGAATCACTACCCGATGCTGCTATATCCCGCCGCGAACCAGCAGCGCCGCAACCGCGGCAAAGGACACTCGGTAAGCTGCTGATTCGTGGTTTCGACCGAGTCCGAGGACGCAGAGCTGGATAGACGTACCCGATTGCTGGCTGCGGCGGCGGTGACGTTGGGCAGGCTGTGCGATGTGCTGGAACCGCTCGGCGAGATGTTCGCGGCGCGCGGGCACGAGTTGTATCTGGTCGGCGGCAGTGTGCGCGACGCGGTGCTCGGGCGGCTCGGCACGGATCTGGACTTCACCACCGACGCGCGGCCGGAGCAGGTGCAGGAGATGCTGCGCGGCTGGGCCGATCATCTGTGGGACACCGGTGGTTTGGCGTTCGGCACGGTGAGCGGGTCGAAGGGTGGCCAGCAGCTGGAGATCACCACCTTCCGCAGCGACAACTACGACCGGGTTTCGCGCAATCCCGAGGTCACCTTCGGCGACAATCTCGAGGACGACCTGGTGCGCCGCGATTTCACCGTGAACGCGATGGCGGTGCGGATCGGCGCGGACGGTTCGCTCGACTTCGTCGACCCGCTGGGCGGGATGGACGCGCTGCTCGCGGGCGTGCTGGATACGCCTGCGGCGCCCGAGGATTCGTTCAACGACGACCCGCTGCGCATGTTGCGCGCGGCCAGGTTCGTCGCCCAGCTCGGCTTCGAGCTGCAGCCGCGGGTGCACACGGCGATCACCGCGATGGCCGAGCAGATCGACCGGATCACCGCGGAACGGGTCCGGGTGGAGCTGGACAAGCTGATCGGTAGCGCGCACCCGATCGACGGCATCAACATCATGTGCGAGACCGGCCTGGCCCAGCGGGTGCTGCCGGAGGTGCCCGCGATGAAGCTGGAGATCGACGAGCACCACCAGCACAAGGACGTCTACTGGCACTCGCTCACCGTGCTGCAGCAGGCCATCGACCTGGAGGACGGCGACCCCGACCTGGTGTTGCGCTGGGCGGCGCTGCTGCACGACATCGGCAAGCCGGACACCAAGCGCAACGAGCCGGGCGGTGGCGTCAGCTTCCACCACCACGAGGTGGTCGGCGCGAAGATGGTGCGCAAGCGGATGCGGGCGCTGAAGTATCCGAAGCAGTTCACCGAGGACGTGGCCCGGCTGGTGTTCCTGCACTTGCGTTTCCACGGTTACGGAAAGGGTCAGTGGACCGATTCCGCGGTGCGCCGCTACGTGACCGATGCCGACGACCTGCTCCCCCGTCTGCACAAACTGGTCCGCGCCGACTGCACCACCCGCAACAAGCGCAGGGCCGCGGCGTTGCGCAGTACTTATGACGAGCTGGAGTCACGGATCGCGACGTTGCGCGAGCAGGAGGATCTGGCCAAGGTCCGCCCCGATCTGGACGGCAACGCGATCATGGAATTGCTCGGCCTGCCACCGGGTCCCGAGGTCGGCAAGGCGTGGCGATTCCTGAAGGAACTGCGGCTCGATCGCGGCCCGATGACCCGCGACGAGGCGGAGACGGCCTTGAAGGAATGGTGGAAAGCCCAGGGCTAAAAGATGATCAGCGTGGTTCCGGCGACAATGGCGGACCGGATCTGCGCCAGGTCGAACGACCCGGTGATCTCGGGCAGCTCGATCCGGAAACGTACGAGGTCGCCGTCGCGGGTGGCGTGCACGATGCGGGCTTGATTCGGCAGTTGTTCCAGCAGCAATGCGGGCGTGCCGATCATCCGGCGCGGTATCCGCAGGCCCAGCCAGCTGGCTCGATGCAGTGCCACGGCGACCCGGTTGTCGGTCACCGAGGCGTCCACCAGCGCGGTCAGCCGCCGGTGCCGGTGTTTCGCGCGGATCAGGCCACCGGGATCGACGTCGAGGACCCAGTCCAGCGGCTGGCTGTTGATCCAGCCGACCAGCGCCGCCGTGGTGACCGTGCCGTCCAGGTCGAGTTGCGCGGCCCGCACCCTGGTCGGCACGCCGGGAACCAGGCGGACACCGTGCGCGATCACCGTCACGGCCTCGATCGCATGGTTGTCCCAGCGCAGCCGGGACAGCACCGTCTTGGTCTGGAAGTGCGCGCCGCGCCTGCGGACCTTCAGCACCTGCAGGGTGGCGTGCAGATCGTGTCCGAGCAGGGTCGCGCTGACCTCCTGCCCACCGAATCGGCTGAGGATGCCTTCGCTGAGCACGGTCATCAGGGCGTCCGGCATCAGCGCCGTCACGGTGCCCGCGCCGAGGTCGGCGCCCGCGTCCACCCAGGAGGTGGTGACGGCGATCCATTGCTCCAGCCAGGACTGCTCGAACAGGCGCTTGCCGAGATCGACGGCCCGCAACGGCGACCAGGACTTCGGATCGAAATACGTGGCCATGATTGATCCGAGCGTACTGGCCGGCGCCGGCCCCGACCATGGTGCTGTGACCCAGGTCGCGCTTGCCCGGGAGCAGCACCCGCTGAGCAGGCGTTCTTGCTTGTGGAACACCACGCCGACGAGAATCGAGGTTGCTGTCTAAGACTCACGCCACGGAAAGGGTGCAAATGCCGCTGGATCTGAACAGTGATCTCGGCGAGGGCTTCGGTCCGTGGCAGATGGGCGACGACGCGGCGATGCTGGACATCGTCACCAGCGCCAACATCGCCTGCGGATTCCACGCGGGTGATCCCTCGATCATGCGCCGGACCTGCGAGCTCGCGGTCGAGAAGGGCGTCCGGATCGGCGCCCACGTCGGCTACCGCGACCTGGCCGGATTCGGCCGCCGGGAGATCACCATGGACCCCGCCGAGCTGCGCGACGAGGTGCTGTATCAGATCGGCAGTCTCGGCGCGTTCGCCAAGGCCGCGGGCGATCGGGTGCGGTATGTGAAACCTCATGGTGCGCTCTACCATTCGGCCTCGCGCGAGCGGCGGTTCGCGGACGCGGTACTGGCCGCGATGGTCGACTACGACCCGGAGCTCGCACTGCTCGGCCCGGCAGGCAGCGAGTTGGCGCACGCGGCCGAGGCGGCGAAGGTGCGCTTCGTCGGTGAGGGCTTCGCCGATCGTGCGTACACGCCGGCCGGCACGCTCGCCAAACGTGGCCTGCCCGGGGCTGTGCTGGACACCGATGCCGCGGTCGCGCAGGCGGTTTCGATCGCCATGTCGGGCTGCGCGCGCACGGTCGACGGGTCCGGCGAGGTCGCGGTGCAGGCGGCCAGCCTCTGCGTGCACGGCGATACGCCCGCCGCGGTCGAGATGGCCCGGCTCATCCGCACCGCCCTGGACGAGGTCGGGGTGCCGGTCGAACCGTTCGTCTGAGCATGTCTTTCCGAACGCCGGGCGCGGTGCGATGACGGACCCGGACGAGGTCGACCCGGATCGGCTGATCCGGGCGGCCGGTGATGGTGCGCTGCTCATCACCCCGTCCCGGCACGACGCGGTGAAACTCGCTGCGGCCCTGCGTGCCCGTCCGCTGCACGGGGTCTGCGACGTGCTGCCCGCCGCGGAAACCGTTCTGGTGACACTGCTTTCGCCGGAGCACGCCGACTCCATCCGCCAGCAGCTCGCCGCGTTGCTACGCGCGTTGCGAGAGCCTGCGGCAGAGCAGGATTCGCACATTGTTTCCCGTGGAACACTGTCGGACAACGATTCTCCGGATCAGCCACTGGTCGTTCCGGTGCGCTACGACGGCGCCGATCTCGCCGAGGTCGCGCGGCTGCTCGGGATCGGCGAAGCCGAGGTGGTCGCCGCGCACACCGGGACGGTCTGGCAGTGCGCGTTCGTCGGATTCGCCCCGGGCTTCGGCTATCTGGCGTCACCCGACGGTCGGTTGACCGTGCCGCGGCGCCCGCAGGCCCGCACCACCATCCCGGCCGGTGCGGTCGCGCTGGCCGGTGGATACACGGCGGTGTATCCACGCAGTACGCCCGGCGGCTGGCACCTCATCGGAACCACCGACCTGCGGATGTGGGATGTGGACCGCGATCCGCCGTCGCTGATCCACGCGGGCGGTTTCGTCCGGTTCGTCGAGCAGTAGGGCTCGGCCGAGCTCAGTTCGGCGAATCCAGCTGGGCGTGCATGAGATACACGTTGTAGCTGTCCCAGGACGAGAGGGTGAAGTACACGTCCGTGCCGGTCGACCAGGGATGGATGAAGCCGCCGTAGGACTTCGGATAGTCAGCGGTGGAGACCAGCTGCACCGGCTCGGTCCAGCTGCCCTGCGGTTCGGCGGCATTGCGCAGCACGATCGCATTGCGGCCGGAGTCGAGATACACCATCTGCCACTGCGCGTTGTCCCGGTCGTAGCGCACCGACAACTCGCTGGCCAGGCCGAGGAACAGTGGGGTGGCCTGATTTTCCGCCGCAGGCGCCCAGCTGCCGTTCACCCAGTACTGGTAGGCCGACTTGTTGAGCACCTCGGCTTTCGGCACCCGGGCCAGCCCGACCACCCCGAGGCGACCATTGGGCG
Organism: Nocardia suismassiliense; assembly: GCF_900269665.1. Taxonomy (GTDB): domain Bacteria; phylum Actinomycetota; class Actinomycetes; order Mycobacteriales; family Mycobacteriaceae; genus Nocardia; species Nocardia suismassiliense. Next base: position 377,144 of record NZ_LT985361.1, on the reverse strand, counting down.
TGCCGAACATATAGACATGCTCGCCGTGCGGCACCATCGCCGCGACCTGGAAGCGGCCGACCCCGAAGACGTTGTCCCACTTGGCGTGCTGATCCTTGATCCAGGTGCGGCCGTTGTCGTCGGAGTAGGCGAGGCCGCCGTAGTTGTTCGCCCACATGCCGGGGATGCGACTCCACCGATTCACCGACATATAGCTCAGATACTGCCGGCCATCGAGCGCGAATCCGGAGGTCGGAATGGTGGTGGTCTCCCAGTTCTTGAGTTTGCGGCTGCTCAGGATCTCGGCGGCGTGGCACTGGCTGTCCTGCACCATGCTGTCCAGCGAAAGGCCGTCGGACAGTTCGCGATCGGTGCTGTAACCCAGGACGTTGCTGCGCCAGTCCTGGTGGTCCTCCCCCGCGCCACCGACCTGCCAGCCTTCGCCGAAGGTGTCGCCGAACGCGACGGCGACCTCGCCCGGCTTGGTCTCCCACATCACGCCGAGGTCGGTGCCGTCCACCTGCCAGCGCAGATCGGTCCGGTTCGGCGAGCCGTGCCCGGTGATCTGACCCGTCAGCTGCACCGATGCGACGCGCGGCTCGGCCACCGCGGGGGCGAGCGGGCCGGGCTCGGCCGGGTGCACCACCGGCGGCGGCGCGGGCTGCGGTGCGTCGCCGGTACCGCCGGGCACCGGTATCGGGATGGGTTCGATCTCGGGTTCGATCTCGATGCGCGGCACCCTGATCGGCTCGCCGGCCGCGTTCGGGCGGGCGCCGGTATCCGGCACCGGGCTCGGATCAGGGTCCACCTCAGGGGGTTCGGAGATGTCGCGTACGTCGGGGCACGGATTCTGGCATGGATCGGCGGGCAGTGGTCCCGCGTCGATCCTGGTGTTGTCCTGGGCCGGCCCGGGCACCGTGATCGGGGTGAGTTGCGGGACCGGCACCGGAATGACGATCCGGTCCGGCAGCGGGGGCTCGACATCGAGTTTGCGTGGATCGAAACCGACCTCACCGCAACTGTTCACCGGCGGCGGCTCCCACGGCAACGGGGTCGCCTGAGCGAGCGGTCCGGGCATGGTCAACAACCCGCCGAGGACAATGCCGAAGAAGGCGGGCGCACAAGGGGATTTGCCGCCGAATCGATTCGTCACGGTAGCCGGGCCTGCTATTCGGCGCTCGGGGTATGCGGAGACAGCCGGGTTCCCCACCTGTCTAGCAGGTTTCGCGGATCCTCGAGATTCTGCGCCGGAAATCCCATGTCTGACTGACTCCTGTCGAATCGGGCCGAAGCGAAAGAAAACCTACCGGAATCATCTGTGCGAAATAGGGAACCGAATGTCGGTCGCGCGCGTCCAAACAGATATGAACGAGATCGAGTACGTGTTCGGCACGGGCGACGGCTCGGTACACGTCTGGTCCAGCGCAGCCGATCTGGAACTGGCCCGCTCGGGCACGGCCGACGCGGTGCAACTGGACTTCGACGGCGACGGTCTCGCCGACGACGCCCTGTGGGATACCGCCGGATCCGGCATCGCCGACGTGGCGGCCCTCGATCTGGACGACGACGGCGTCCTGGACCACTTCTATACCGACCCGACCGGCCTCGGCACCTGGAATCACCACATCACCGGCAGCACGGCCGACGCTGTCAGCGAACCGCTGGACTGGATCGTGCGCACCGATCACATCGATGCCAGGCAGCATGCCGTCCCGGCCGATGCCGGTGCTGGGCAGCCGGATCGGCTATGCGAGCCGCCGGGCTTCGACGAACAGCTACCGCGAACCGATCACCCCGCTACGACAATGAATGAGGATCGCCCAGCCGCAACGACGGACGAGCTACCGGGAATAGATCAGCCTGCCACGACCGCAGACGACCCACCACCGCAAGACAATCCGGTCGACCTACCCGACTACCTCGTCCAGCGAATGAATCCCACCGGCCGCCACCTGGACGACGATCCGACCATTACTTGATTTCACCAATATTCTTCGGCCGCCGCCGCGCATTGATCGCGATGGCGGCAATACCCGCGCAATAGATTCCGGCACCCGTCAGAATCACCGGCAACGAACGCCCATCGTCCGGAACAACCAGTGCCGCCGCGGCAATCGCCACGATGAACGCGATATTGAAAACCGTGTCCTGCAACGCGAATACCTGCCCACGGCGCGCGTCATCGATATCGATCTGCATCACCGCGTCGCCGGTCAGTTTGATCGTCTGCCCCGCCAGCCCGAGCAGGAACGCCCCGACCAGCAACAGCTGATGTGCGCGCGGCACCGCCGAGCCGGCCTCGGCGAGGGCGATGGGAGTGACCAATGTCAGCTGCACCATCGTCGCCGTCACCAGCCCGGCCACCACCGTCTTCGACCGTCCGAGCCGCGGAATCAACAGCGGCGCAACGACGGCCGCCACCAGCATGCCCGCGGCGATGGCGGCGATGGCCACGCCGAACCCGAGCAGCCCGCTGTCCAACGCCGAACCTTCGGCAGGCGCCTGACGCAGCACCAGAACCATGATCAAGGTATTGATGCCGAACACGATGCGGTGCGTGCCGATACCCAGCATCGCGGTGGTCACCTGCACCGACTCCCACACCGCCGTCGCGCCGGTGCGCAGTCCGGTGGCGATGGCGTGCACCGTGCTCCCGCTCTCCGCCGTGTCCGCGTCCGGTCCGAGCACCCGAGGCGCGAACCCGGCCGCCAGCAGCGCGCTGACCACCGGCCCGACACTGCTCACGGCGACCGCGACCGCCGAGGCGAAATCGCCCGCGCCGATCAGCCCGATCACCGCCACCGAGGTGGCCGCCCCGACCCCGGCGCAGCCCGAGGCCACCGTGGCGAGCACCGAATTCATCGGCACCAGCCAGTGCTGGTCGAGCACTCTCGGCAGCGCCGCCGACACCCCGGACAAGACGAACCGGCTGATCCCCACCACGGCCAGCGCGAGCAACAGCAGCGGCGTCTCTCCGACGCCCGCCAGCAACCCCACGCATACCAGCGCGATCAACGCCGCCCGCGCCACATTCGCCACCAGCAGCACGGCGCGCCGATCCCACCGATCCAGCAGCGCCCCCGCATATGGCCCGATCAGCGAGTACGGCAACAACAGCACCGCGAAACCGGCGGCGATGGCGAGCGGATCGGTCTGCCGCTCGGGATTGAACAGAATCGCCCCCGACAGCGCCGCCTGGAACATGCCGTCGCCGAACTGACCTGTGAATCGCACGAGGGCCAGGCGCAACACCCCGGGGCTTTCCCGCAGCGCGGTCCACAGCGGCTGCGGCCGCTCGTCCGAGTTGATGGAGCTCTCCGAGCGACCAGTGGTGGACACGCGGTGAGGCTACTGGTTTCGGGGTGATCACGCCGAATCAGTGCGAGTCGGCGACCAGCGCGCTGACCGCCTCGCGCATGTCCGGTGCCATCGGCAGCCGGTCGAGGGCGTCGGCGTCGATCCAGGCGAACGCGTCGTGTTCACCGGGTTCCAGTGCCACCTCGCCCGGTTCGACGTCCACCACGAAGCTGTACTTGCGCACCCTGGCCTTGGTGCGGGTGGCGTAGTCGATGCCGCCGAGGAAGTCGGTGATGCGGCGCACCCGCAGGCCGGTCTCCTCGAACAGCTCACGGGCGACGCATTCGGCGAACGTTTCGCCGGATTCGACTCCGCCGCCGGGTAGTTCGTACATGCCGCCGTGATAGTCGTCCGGGACCCGGCGCACCACCAGAAGTTTGCGGTCACGGAACACCGCGACGCCGACGACGAAATGGGCGATGCCGTCGCGGCGGGCCTCGCTGCGAAGTTGTCGCTCGATGCGCGTGAGCGTCTCGGGTCGCATCTCGTCGTCACCTCCGGTTGCGTTGCGGCGCATCATGTTACGAATCACGCATGAGTGTGGCACCGGCCGATGTCCGGCCCACCGGCGAGGTCACCTATCGGTTCGGCGGACCGGTCGGTTCTGCTCGCCTGACGTTCACCCGCTGGTCGCTCGCGTAAAATGCCGAGTGCAGGACAATTTACTAGGAATGTGGAGTACCGCCACGGATGTGCTCCTACCCTGAAAGGTGATCGGTGCACGGTCCCGAGAGGAGGACCTTGATGTCCACACTCACGACACCACACATCGACGTCCATCGAGCAGGCGACCGCATGAAAACACGGGTTTCCTGGCTGGATTCGAAGCACTCGTTCTCGTTCGGGGAGCACTACGATCCCGAGAACACCCACCACGGCCTGCTGCTCGTCAACAACGAGGATGTGGTGTCCCCCGGCCAGGGCTTCGACACGCATCCGCACCGGGACATGGAGATCGTGACCTGGGTGCTCGGCGGCAGCCTGGTACATCAGGATTCGCTCGGGCACAGCGGCATCATCTATCCGGGATTGGCCCAGCGGATGAGCGCGGGCACCGGCATCCTGCACTCGGAGAAGAACGACGCCTGGCGCATCGACGGTGCCGAGCACGACGAACCGGTGCATTTCGTGCAGATGTGGGTCGTTCCCGACGAGCCCGGCCTGACGCCCGGCTACCAGCAGCTCGAGATCGATGACGCGCTGGCGGCGGGTGGTCTGGTCACCGTGGCGGCCGGCCTGCCGCGTTATCGCGATCGCACCGCCATCGCCATCAACAGCAGTCACGCGGCGTTCCACGTGGCCAGGATGACCGGCGAGCCGGACGTCGCCATCGATCTGCCGGACGCTCCCTACCTGCACGTCTTCGTGGCTCGCGGCGAGGTGGAGATGGAGGGCGTCGGCACCCTGGACGAAGGCGATGCGGTCCGGCTGACCAGGAGCGGCGGCCAACGGGTGATCGCGCATCGGCCGTCGGAGATCCTGGTGTGGGAGATGCACGCGCGGTTGGGCGCCCAGTAGACCGGTCGCCGAATTCGAGGTGGCCGCCCGCGCGCCTACGGAGCGGACTCCGTTGGGCTGCGACAAAATGGGCATACCTCGCATTAACATCCGCTCGTAGCGCATGCGATCAGTAGGCGATCCTCGCGTACCCACCGGACACCTGGTCCGGACCGAGCGACGCGAGGCACCGACGGAGAGGAAATCCATGTCGCAATACCCGCCTCCCGGCCAGTACCCCCCGCCTCCCGGGTACCCGCCGCCGCCCGGCCAGCAACCCGGGCAGCCCGCGTACTGGCAGGAGTCGCCGAAGGGTAAGGGCCTGGCGATCACCACGCTGGTGCTCGGCATCCTCGCGTTGCTCAGCTTCTGGACGCTGGTGGGCGGCTACCTGTTCGGCGCCTTTGCCGTCATCTTCGGTGTGGTCGCGCTGGTGAAGACGCGGTCGGGTCGCGCGGGTGGCACGGGGATGGCGATCACCGGTCTGGTCCTCGGTGCGCTCGGCTTGATCGGCGCCATCGTGGTCACCGTCGTCGGCTACAGCTTCTTCGTCAACAGCGGCGGCAAGGACTTCGTCGACTGCGTGAACAAGGCGGGTGGCGATCAGTCCAAGATCGACGCGTGCGAGAGCGAATGGAACCAGCGGCTCGAGGACAAGTTCAGCGTCACGCTGACCCCGCCGCCCGTTCCCACGCCGCGCTGATCCGGGGGTCTACCCTCCGCTGATCGCCGCGCAGGCTCGGGTGGCGGCCAGCACGTCGCCGAGCTCGCGGCGAAAGTCGTGCTCCGGGGCGGCGATCCACTTGCGGTAGCCGGTGCCCTCGTCGGTGGGCGAGGGCAGCACGATGTGGCTGCCGGGCAGCGCGACCGCGGCGCAGACCCGGAACAGGTCGGCGAACAGTGCGGTGTCCAGATACGAGTTGTCGGTCGGGCCGGTCAGGAAGGTCCACCGGTCCGAGCGCGGATGCGCGATGATCGGGCCCGGCCGGTCCTCGGGTGTGCTCTCGATCAGGCGGGCCCGCACCCGGCGGCCCAGTGCGGCGGGCATGACGACCGCACCAACCGCGCCTACTTCCAACATTATTCGGCCGAGCGCGGGATCGACGACGCCGTAGAGGCCGTGGTCCTTGCGGTAGCTGCGACAGCGGGCGAGGGCGTCCTGCATCGTCGCGTAGTCGGAGGACGCCGGATAACTGCCTGCTTCAGTGCGGGACAAACTCATGACGAACCTCGCCTCGATGCGGGTGGATCGCGTGAACTGGGTGAGAATCGACCGCTGAGCCCAGACCCTAATGCCGGGCAAGTGGGTTGACAATAGTCACACGCCGATGCCAAGGTCGCGCGGCGGTACGATCGCCAGTCATGGCACCCGTCTCGCCCGCTGTTGCCCGCTGGGAACTGGTGCTGCGGCTGCGGGAGCTGCGCGAACAGCGCGGCTTCGACTCCGCGGGCTTCGCCAAACTGGTCGGCTTCACCCCGGCCAACTGGTCGCACGTGGAAAAGGGCAGGCGCGTGCTCACCACCAACACCATCGGACCGGTGCTCGAGCTGCTCGAGGTGGAGGCCGAGGAACGCGCGGAGCTGCTCGCCCTGCTGGACGCCAGTAAACAGCGCGGCTGGTGGACCAAGTCGTCCGCGCTGATCGGCCCCGAGCTACAGCGGTTGTACGGCATGGAATACGGCGCGCAGAGCATCCGCAGTTACGACAGCCTGGTCGTGCCGGGACTGTTGCAGACCGAGGCCTACGCCAGGGCGCTGATCAGTGCCGACGTGATGATTCGGCCGGTCCAGGTCGAGCAGCTGGTCGCCATCCGGATGCGCAGACAGCAGCGACTGCGCGGCAGCGAACCGGTCGAGCTGACCGCGGTGATCGGCGAGGGCACGCTGCTCCAGCAGACCGGCGGACCCGACGTGCTGCGCGGGCAGCTGATTCACTTGGCCGAGCTGATCGACGAACTCGACACCGTCGAAGTCCGGGTCATCCCGTTCGCGGCCACCGCGGGTGCGGTGCTCGGCGGATCGAGCTTCCATCTGATCGACTTCGCCGGCGAGCAGCTGCCGACCTTCGGCTGGGCGGAGAGCGCCGTCTTCGGCGGGGCGGTCGACGACCCGGAATTGGTCCGCGATCTGAGCTTCGCCTACATGCGCGCGCAGGAACAATCGCTGCCGCATGACGAGTCATCGACCCTGATCAGGACGTATGCCCAGAGGTAAAATCCTGCCATGGCCCACACCGTTACTCCCCGGTCGGTTTTCACTGACTGGTTCCGGTCGACTCGATCGAACAACGGCAATCAATGTGTCGAGGTCCGCTTCGACGGTGACGCGGTGCTCATCCGGGACAGCAAGTACCGCCGCGATCCGGCCCACCGCCCCGCCGACGAGCCCATCATCACCGTCACCGCGCGCGAATGGTCCGCATTTCTCGAGGCCCTCCGCACGGCGCACCGATCACCCGGCGCGCTGACCGCGTCCACCGCCGCCGACGGGCACACCACGCTCCGGCACGGCACGACCGTCCTGCGCTACACCCCGCAAGAGTGGCGCGCCTTCCTGCTCGGCGTGCGCGACGGCGAGTTCGACCGCACCGCACTCACCGTCTGAACCGGCACCGACCTCCCTGAACAATCGACCGTCACCCCCGGCCGTTCGCGGCAGGGGGCCGACATCGCGCACGGTCGGCATACTGGAGATCGTGACTTCCGAGCTGACCAGTCCTTCCGGTATCGATCTGTCCTATCTCGACCAGGGCGTGCGGGCGCAGGACGACCTGTTCGCGCATGTCAACGGCGAATGGCTGGCCAACCACGAGATACCGGCCGATCGCGCGGTGGACGGCGCTCTGCGCACCCTGTACGACCAGGCCGAGCGCGACGTTCAGGTGATCATCCAGAACGCGGCCGCCGAGCAGGCGGAGCCGGGCAGCGATGCCCGCAAGATCGGCGATCTGTTCACCAGCTTCATGGACACCGAGACGGTGGCCGCGGCCGGCCTCGCGCCGATCTCGGCGGAGCTCGCCGCCATCCACGGGGTCGCCGACCGGAGCGCGTTCGCGGCGCTGCTCGGCACGTTGCAGCGGACCGGCGTCGGCGGGGCGATCGGCTGCTACGTCGACACCGACGACAAGAACTCCACCCGCTACATCGTGCACGCCACCCAGTCCGGCATCGGCCTGCCCGACGAGTCGTACTACCGCCAGGACGAATCCGCCGAGATCCGCACGGAGTACATCGCGCATATCGGCCGCATGTTCGCGCTGGCCGCCGCCGATCCGCGCACCGCCGCGCTGCTGCCGCAGGACCTGGACACGGTCGGGCAGCGGGTGTTCGAGCTGGAGCGCAAGCTCGCCGCCGGGCACTGGGACGTGGTCCGCCGCCGCGACGCCGAACTCAGCTACAACCTGACCACCTTCGACGCGCTGGTCGCCGACTACCCCGCCTTCGATTGGGCGGCATGGACTTCGGCGCTCGCCGCGGGCGTCGACCGGCCCGGTCCCGAGTTGTTCGCCGAAGTCGTTGTCCGTCAGCCGGATTACCTGCGTACCTTCGCCCAGGTGTGGTCCGAGGAATCGCTGGCCGACTGGCAGGCGTGGGCCGTTTGGCGGCTACTCCGTTCGCGCGCACCGTATCTCACCGATGCCGTGATCGAGGAGAACTTCGGTTTCTACGGCCGCACGCTGACCGGCGCCCAGGAGAATCGGGAGCGCTGGAAGCGCGGGGTCTCCCTGGTGCAGGACCTGCTCGGCGAGGCGGTCGGCAAACTGTATGTGGCCGAGCGTTTCCCGCCCGAGGCCAAGGCCAAGATGATCGAACTGGTCGGCAACCTGCAGGAGGCCTACCGCCGCAATATCGCCCAGCTGGACTGGATGGGGCCCTATACCAGGGCGGCGGCGCTGGCCAAGCTGGAGAAGTTCACCCCGAAGATCGGTTACCCGGACAAGTGGCGTGACTATTCGGACGTGCTGATCGATCCCGCTGACCTGGTCGGCAATTACCGCAACGGTTATGCCGCCGATCACGACCGCGACCTGCGAAAGCTCGGCGGCCCGGTCGATCATGACGAATGGTTTATGACCCCGCAGACCGTGAATGCCTACTACAACCCGGGCATGAACGAAATCGTCTGCCCCGCCGCGATTCTGCAGCCGCCGATGTTCGACATGAACGCCGACGACGCCGCCAATTACGGCGGCATCGGCGCGGTGATCGGACACGAGATCGGGCACGGATTCGACGATCAGGGCGCCAAATACGACGGCGACGGCAACATGGTCGACTGGTGGACCGACGACGACCGTACCGAATTCGGCAAGCGCACCAAGGCCTTGATCGACCAGTACAACGTGCTCTCGCCGAAGGACCTGCCCGATGAGCACACCGTCAACGGTGAATTCACCATCGGTGAGAACATCGGCGACCTCGGCGGCCTGTCCATCGCCCTGGAGGCCTATCGGATCTCCCTCGACGGCGCCGAGGCTCCCGAGATCGACGGCCTCACCGGTCTGCAACGCGTCTTCTTCGGCTGGGCGCAGGTCTGGCGCACCAAGGCTCGTCCCGAGGAGGCCATCCGCAGGCTCACCGTCGACCCGCACTCGCCGCCGGAATTCCGCTGCAACGCGGTCGTGCGCAATATCGACAGCTTCCACGAAGCGTTCGACGTGCAGCCCGGCGACGCCCTTTATCTGGATCCGGCGCAGCGCGTCAAGATCTGGTAGCCGCGGTAGGCGCGAGCATTACCGAGCAGGTAGTGTTCGCGCCATTCTGCGTCTAATTGCCGCCAGAGCAGCGACTTTTCGGATATCGATCCGTACTGTCGGCCGTGCACCGGAGGACGGCGGGCTCCCGCTTATACGGTCGACAAAGGGAGAGCTCATGGCGAGCGATATGTTCTACAGCGGACCGGATCTGGCGACGCTGCACCGCGAGTACGCCGCCCAGGGCCGCATCGATGACGCCGCGCCGATCCATAGTTCGCACGAGATCGTGATCGAGGCGCCCGCGGTACGGGTATGGGCCGTGCTCGCCGACGTACGGAACTGGCCGAGTTGGTATCCGGGCTTCGAACTGAAATCGCTCAGTGAAGTGCGCCCGGGCGGGACGTTTCAGTGGAAGCTCGGCAGCGGCGCGGTGAGCTCCACATTCGCCGTCGTCGCCGCGGACCGCGAACTGACCTGGTCCGGAAAGTCGTTGTGGATCAAGGCGATCGACCGGCATGTGCTCGAACCGCTGGACGACACCCGGACCAAGGTGACCGTGTCCGAGTCGATGGGTGGGCTGCTGCTGCCACTGTTCTACAGCAACGACAAGGTGCGCAAAGTGCAGGAGGTGCGGCTGAGCGCGCTGAAGGTCGCGGCCGAAAAGGCCTGAGGTTCAGCGGGTCCAGCCGCATCCGGCGAGCCGGGGCACGCCGTCAGCGCAGGCGTTCCTCGGTCTCCGCGTCGAAGAAGAACACATCGTCCAGCTTGGGCCGCAGCCGCAACTGATCGCCGAGCGCCACCTGGAACCGGCGGTCCACCCGGGCAACCACCTTGCCGGAGCGGCTGTTCCAGTCCTCGGCGATACCGTGGCTGTAAACGAACGACTCCGCGCCCAGCTCCTCGAGTAGTTCGGCGGCGACCGTGAGGCCCTCCTCGTCGGTGGTCACCTCCCACGACTCCGGGCGGATGCCGACCACCACCCGGTCGCCGAGTTTCGCGGTGCGCGGCAACGGGATACGCAGCTCGTCGAGGATCGCCGCGCCGTCGCGCACCGGCGCCTCCAGCAGGTTCATGCCCGGTGAACCGATGAACCCCGCGACGAAGGTGTTCACCGGGTTGTCGTACAGCTCGCGCGGCGCGGCGATCTGCTGCAGTTTGCCGTCGAGCAGCACCGCGACCCGGTCGCCCATGGTCATCGCCTCGACCTGATCGTGGGTGACGTACACCGTGGTGGTGCCGAGCCGTTTCTGCAGCGCGGCGATCTGCGACCGGGTGCTGACGCGCAGCTTCGCGTCCAGGTTGGACAGCGGCTCGTCCATGCAGAACACCTGCGGCCTGCGCACGATCGCCCGGCCCATCGCGACCCGTTGCCGTTGCCCGCCGGACAGTTTCGCCGGTTTGCGGTCGAGCAGGTGCTCGAGTTCCAGCATCTTCGCCGCCTCCTGCACCCGGACCAGGGTGTCGGCCCTGTTCATGCCCGCGTTGCGCAAGGCGAAGCCCATGTTCTGCGCGACGGTCATGTTCGGGTACAGCGCGTAGCTCTGGAACACCATCGCCACATCCCGGGCGCGCGGCGGCAGCCCGGTGACGTCCTTGCCGCCGATCAGGATGCGGCCCGCCTCCACCGACTCCAGTCCGGCCAGCATGCGCAGGCTGGTCGACTTGCCGCAGCCCGAGGGGCCGACGAGCACGATGAACTCCCCATCGGCGATGTCGATCTCCAGGCTGTCGACGGCGGGTGTCGGCGCACCGGGATACAGGTGCGTCACACCGTCGAACTGCACTGTGGCCATGGGCGTCGATCTCCTCGTGTGAACTCACGGTGGCGGCCACCCGGGGTGACCGCCACCGAGGTGCGGGTATTACTTGGGCAGCTTCGGCGTGATCTGCCGGTCGATGATGGCCTGCAGCTCGCGGGTGACATTGGCGAAAACCGTTGCCGGATCGGCGTTCTGCAAGCCGATCTGCTCCAGTCCGGTGCCGATGATCTTGTCGCCACCCGGCACGAACACCCGGGCGTAGTCCTGCGACTTGGTCAGCGGCAGCTGATCGATGGCGACCTTGGCGTTCGGGTTCTTCGCGAGGAAGTCCTGCTCGCTCGGGTCGGTGATCGCCGACTTGCGCACCGGCATGTACCCGGTGGTCTGCGAGAAGTAGGCGGTGTTCGCCGGGTTGGTGATGAACTCGATGAACTTGAGCGCGTTCACCTTCCGGTCATCGGAGATGCGCGCCGGAATCGCCAGACCGGCGCCGCCGGTGGTGACGCCCGGCCCGTTCGGGTGCGGCAGGAACGCGGTGCCGAACTGCAACTTGCCTTCCGCGTTCTGCTTGATGCCCTTGAGGTCACCGGTGGAGGCGATGGTGGAGGCGATGACGCCGGTGCCGAAATCGACCGCGATCTGCGGCTTGATGCCCGCGTACTTCTTGGTGTGGATCATGTCGCGCAGGAACTGGCCCGCCGCGATGGTGCCGGGGTCGTTGAACTTCAGCTGCCATTCATCGGAGTAGGCGCCGCCGAAGGTCCAGTTCGGTCCTTGGAAGGTCCAGGCCAAATAGTTCTCGGCGTTGCCCCAGCCGTGCGCGAGTTTGCCGTCGCCGACGACCGCCTGAATCTTCGGACCCCACTCGTCGAACTCCTGCCAGCTGTTCGGACCACGGTCCGGCAGACCGGCTTTCGCCCAGACGTCCTTGTTGTAATAGAACAGCGGCGTCGACCGGGAGTACGGCAACGCATAATGCTTGCCGTTGAACAGGTAGTCCGCGGCCAGCGAGTCCACATAGTCGTCCAGCTTCACGCCGGCGTGCGCGAAGTGTCCGTCCAGCGCCTCGATGGAGCCGTTGAGGGCGTAGTTGAACCACCAGACATCGGACAGCACAACAACATCGGGCAGCTCGCCGCCGGAGAGGGCCGCGTTGAACTTCTGCGACACCTCCTCGTAGTTCTTGCCCGCGTCGATCAGGTTGACCTTCAGGTCCGGGAACTTCTCGTGGAAGCGCTTGATCAGCTCGGTTTCCTGATCCTTCGAGCTGCCGGGGTGGTTGGACCAGAAGTTGATGGTGTTCGCGTCACCGGACTGCTTGGCGCCACCGCCGGTACCCGCGCAGGCGGTGAGCGCGGCGCCCGCGGCGACGGCGCCGGCCAGCCCGATGAATCCGCGCCGGGACAGCGCGGGGAACTGAGAAGTGGACACGTGATATCTCCTGTATCTAACCCTTGACCGCACCAGAGGTGAGGCCTTTGATCATGTGGCGCTGCAGCAGCAGGAACACGATGAGAATCGGCAGCATGGTCAGCAGCGTGCCCGACATCACCGGGCCCCAGTTGGTGACGCTCGGGTTCTCGGTGTTCTGCAAGAGGGTCAAGCCGACCGGCAGCGTGGCCACCTCGGGACCGTCGGCCATCAGGAACGGCCAGAGGTATTCGTTCCACTCGTTGACCAGCGTGACCACCGCGAAGGCGACCATGGTCGGCCCGGACATCGGCAGCACCACCCTGGTCAGCAGCCGCCACCAGTTGGCGCCGTCCATCCGGGCCGCCTCGATCACTTCCGACGGCAGCGACAGGAAATGGTTGCGCATCAGGAAGGTTCCGAACGCGACGCCGCAGAGCGGAACGATGATGCCGACCAGGGTATTTCGCCAGCCGAGCTGCGAGACCAGCGCGTAGTTGGAGATCACGGTGATCTGGTTGGGCACCATCAGCGCCGAGATGATCACCAGGAATACCACCGACTTACCGGGGAACCGCAGGAACACCAGCCCGTACGCGCTGAACACGCCGAGCACGAACTTCACCGCGGAGACGACCGCCGTGACGATCAGCGAGTTGCCGAAGAAGGTCCAGAACGGCAGCTTGGTGGTGGCGTCCCGATAGTTCTCCGGGTGAAAGCTGTTCGGCCAGTACACCGCGGGCTGCACGTAGATGTCCGGGCGCGCCTTGAACGAGGTGATCACGATCCAGAACAGCGGCACGCCGACGATGATCAGCACGCACACCATGGCGGCGTAGCCGAGCAGCATGACCCCACGCTGGCGACGTCGGTAGGAATCTGTCTCGGCGCCTGCGCTTTTCACTGCTCATTCCGATCCATGACACGAACCTGCACCAGCGTGACGACCAACAGCACCAGGAACATGATGGTGGCCACGGTCGCGCCGTAGCCGGCGCGGAAGTTACGGAAGGACTCTTCGTACACCTGGTAGACCATGGTGGTGGTGCCGGTGCCCAGCGGGCCGCCGCGGGTCATCACGTTGATGATGTCGAAGACCTGCAACGAGTTCAGCAGCACCGTGATCGACAGGAAGAACGTGGTCGGCCGCAGCTGGGGCAACAGCACCTTGGTGAAGGTGGTCCACCGGCTCGCACCGTCCATCTCGGCGGCCTCCATCAGCTCGGCCCGAACCCCTTGCAGCGCGGCCAGATAGATGACGAAGCTGTAGCCGAGGTTCTTCCAGATGTAGGTCACCGTCACCATGAACAGCGCCCAGTTCGGGTTCTGGTAGAAGTCCGGCACGGTGGCGACGCCCAAGCGGTGCAGCACATCCTGGACCAGGCCGAAGCTCGGGTCGAAGATGAACTGGAAGGCCACGCCGATGGCGGCGCCGGAGATCACGAACGGCGCGAAGATCGCCGAGCGGACCACATTGCGCCCGAACAGCTTCCGGTCCAGCAGCAGGGCGAGCGCGAGGCCGAGCACCATGCTGCCGACCACCGCCGCCAGGGTGAAAACCACCGTGTTGCTGACGATCTCCCAGGAGTCCGAGCGACCCCACCACTCGCGGTAGTTCGCTACCCCGATGAAGGTGGCCACCGGGTCGGAGATGTTCCAGTCGTAGAACGAGAGCCGGATGTTGTCGATCAACGGCCGATAGACGAACAGCGTGAGCAGCGCGAGATTCGGCACCACGAGGATCAGGAACAGGACGTAGTCCTGCCAGGGCCGGTTCCGCAAACCGCCGCTGCGCGGTTGGGGGAGTACACGTTCCGGCTTCGCTCGCACGCCGCGCACTCTACGGACAGGAGCAAACAGTCGGTTAACGCTGTCCGGCGGGGCACTGAACTTCTCGAGCACGCGCCCAGTGAATCAAGAAGCCGAACATCACGATCAGCAATTTGCTTAATTGATCGTAATGTTCGGCTTCGTGACGTGTCTTCAGTTGTGCGGGAAGGGCTTAGTTCCAGTCGCCCGCGAGGCCGTCGCTGGTCCCGATCGAGCCACCCTTGGTGTTCTCGATGATGACCGGGTCACCCTTGCGCGAGTTCTCCATGAACCACTTGGCGTTCTCGGTGCTCACGTTGAGGCAGCCGTGGCTGACGTTGGAGCTGCCCTGCTGGCCGACCGACCACGGGGCCGCGTGCACGAAGATGCCGCTGTTGGAGATGCGGGTCGCGTACTCGACCTCGAGCTTGTAGCCCTCGGGGTCGGTGGTCGGCACACCGTAGGTGGACGAATCCATGATCATCTTGCGCAGCTGCTCGCCGACGATGTAGGTGCCGTTCGGGGTCTCGTGCTTGGTCTTGCCCATCGAGGTCGGCATGGTCTTCACCACCTCACCGTTGCGGGTGATGGTGATGGTCTTGGTGTTGTCGTCGGCCGTGCTGACGAACGCGTCGCCGATCTTGAAGGAGCTGCGCGTGCCGCCCGCCTCGACCTGCACGTCGGTGTTGTCCGGCCAGAAGTCGTTCGGCCGCCAGCGCACCTGCTTGTCACCGCGCCAGTAGAAGTGGCCCGGCGCGTTCTTCGAGGAGGTGACCTTGATGAACTTCTCGGCGGCGGCCTGATCGGCCACCGGCTCCTTGAAGTTGATGATGATCGGCTGGGCCACCCCGACCACCTCGCCGTCGGCGATGTTGATCGACGGTGGCGCGAAGTTCGGCTGCTGTGGCGCCGGGTCCTGCGCGGAACCGGCCGATCCGGAGCCGAGTCCGGGGAACGGTTCAGCGTCGGCGGGCGCGACGAGCAGAACGCCCGCCGCGATCGTCGCGGACAACAGGGCGCCCGCCCGCAGCCTGCGGGTCAGCTGTGCTCCCCGGCGGTGGGCAGGTAGCGACCCGGTGTGCGAAGCGGCATGCATAGGTTTCTCGTCCATTCCATCTCTCGGCGCACGCGCACAGGCGCACGCGTGTCTCGAGATCTCTCATCGGCGTGAAGCAGGCAGGGCTGCCCCACGGGTATTGACGGCCCGACCCTGCATCCTTCCTACCGTCCCGGTGCGGCCCGAAGCCAGTTGCGGTTCACAGTGATTCGTTCCGACCGTTCGGTGTGGCAGCGGTCACACAACCGGGTAGTCGTTGTCCGGTTCGGCGAAAGGTACCGGTCACGTCGGCGAGTCCGGGGTACGGATCGATGCCGCTGGTCGGTCGCTGTGCGGGGTCTACCAAACGCCTTCGTGACGTAAATCACTCACCACGTCGAACGGAATCGGGCGATGCGGACCGGTTGCTATGTTGTGCGGCACCGACATCGGCGTACGGCCGTTCGCATACCGTGGCGCCAGCCGCAGCCGCACGCGGCTCACGATGGTAGCCAACGCGATTCGCAGTTCGTAGTCCGCCAGCGCCGCCCCGACGCAGCGCCGATGCCCGCCGCCGTACGGGGCGTATTCGAACGGCCGGTATCTGCGCTCGAGGAACCGCTCCGGCCGGAAGCGCCGCGGCTCGGACCACACCTGCGGGTCCGAGTGCAGCAACGGCACCGCGATCCCCATCGTGTCCCCCGTCGCCAGGGCCACCCCGCGCAATGTGAACGGCGCGGTCAGCCTGCGCACCACGATGGGCACCGGCGGATGCAGCCGCAGCGTCTCCTGGCACACCGCGTCGAGATAGGGCAGCGCGGCCAGCTCGACCGGGGTGGCGTCCGGTCCGGCCGCGCGCAACTCCGCGCGCAGCCGGGCCAGGGCTTCCGGTGCGCGGTGCAGCTGGAACAGTGCCCAGACCAGCGTCGTCGCGGTGGTTTCGTGCCCGGCGACCAGCAGGGTGCGCAGTTGGTCGCACAGGTCGTCGTCGGTGATCGCAGTGCCGTCGTCGTAGCGCGCGCTCAGCAACGTGCCGAGGATGTCGGTGGTCGGCGGGCCTGCCTGCCGGCGCGTGATGTCGTCGAGGATCAGCCGATCCAGCCGAGCCCGGGCCGCGACGAATCGGTCCCACGGCGCATGGCCGAACAACCCTTGCCGCAGCACCGGCAGCAGCATGAGCGGCCCGGAGAAAGTGGCGAGGAATTCGCCGACCGCACCGGTGTATTCGGCCCGCCGCTGGGGGCTGTCCACCCCGAACACCGCGGTCAGGATCACCCGCAGCGTGATCGCCCGGGTGGCCGCCCGCGCGTCGATGCGGGCGCCGGGCCGCCACACTCGGCCGCTGTCGCCCGCGAGTTCCTGGTGCACTGAATCCTGGGTGATTGCCCCGTATTCGCGGATCCGCGCACCGTGGAAGGCCGGGGCCAGCAGCGCGCGGTCGCGGCGATGCCGCTCGCCCGCGGTGAGGATCAGCGAGGCGGTGCCCACCAGCGGTTCGATCGGATTCGGCCGCGGCGGTGCGGTCGCGTCGACCGGCGCGCGGAACAGCTCGCGCGCACCCTCGGCGGTGCCGGTGAACAGCGCCGATCCGAAGCCGGGGAAGCGCACGAAGAACGGATCACCCTCGCGCGTTCGGCGCCAGCGGAAGTACCTGTCGAAGTCCAGGCCCGCGGCGAGCGCGTGCAGCACGATCAGCCGAGGTGGTTTCGGCACGGCGGCGGCGCGCGGCTCGCCTGCGCCGGGCTCGGCTGTGCCCACGTCCATATCTATAGGTACGAAGTCATCCGCAGTCGGGTTCGATGCGGCCGCCCTAGCCCGCTGTTTCGTCCACGACCACGGTGGGTTTGATCCTGCGTACGGTATTGCGCGCCGTCGCCGCCAACCGCGCCATGCGAGCATCCCCGAGCGCGGTCACCGCGTTGCCGAGCCGGTTGGTGACGAACGCGACCGACATACCCAACTCCGGATCGGCGTAGGCGCCCGATCCGCCGACACCGTAGTGGCCGAACGCTTTTCGCGGCTGCTGCTTGGACATCAGCACCGGCCGGTGGTAGCCGAGGGTGAAACGCAGCGGTAGCCCGAGCACGTAGTCGCGGCTTTCGGCGGGCTGCGCCTGGTTGATGGTCTCGATCGTCTCCGGCCGCAGCAGCCGCACGGTCGCCCCGCCACCTCGGTGCGTCGCGTAGACCTCGCCGTTGTTGGCCAGCGCCCCGTACATCCTGGCCAGCGCGCGAGCCGAGAAGACGCCGTTCCAACCGGGCATCACCGCGTCGTGCACCCGGGGGTCGCGGACCAGCTCGTCGAAGCTCTCCGGCATGCCCGCCTCGGCGAGCCCGCGGACCGGGCGCACCCAGGACAGCACCGACGAGGCGGTGTTCCAGCGCATCCCCGGCGGGCTGAGGTGCGGAAAGATCTTGGCGATCCGGTAGCGCTCGGATTCCGGTACCCGGAACCAGAATTCGTCGAGACCGAGTGGCACGGCGATCTCGCGGCGCAGCACCTCGGTGAACGGGTCACCGGTGACGCGCTGCACGATCTCGGCGACCAGCCAGCCGAAGGTGATCGCGTGGTAGCCGGAGGTGCGGATGCGGCGCGGGTCGGGCGGGCTGTCGGCCAGCGCCCGGATCACGGCGTCGTAGTCGAGGATGCCTTCCCGGCCGGGGACCAGGCCGCGCACCCGGTGCAGGCCCGCGCGGTGTGCGAGCACGTCGCGCACGGTGATGTCGTCCTTGCCGTGCGCGGCGAACTCGGGCCAGTATGTGGCGACCGGCGCGGCGTAGTCGACCAGGCCGCGTTCGGCCAGCCGGTGCAGCACGGTGGAGGCGACGCCCTTGCCGGTGGAGAAGGTCAGTGCGACGGTGCTGCCGTTCCAGCGCCGGTCCTTGCCGGCCCAGCCCGCCCAGATGTCCACGACGGGTTTGCCGTCGAGATAGATGGCCAGCGCCCCGCCGCCGCGGCTCGGCTGGGTGAACATGCCGAAGAATTGGTCGGCCAACCGGATGAAGCGCGGGTCGACCAGCATCTCTTTGGGCGCGGCGAGCTTGCCTGCCGCCGGGTCGGTGGCGCCGAAGTCGCCCGCTGCCGTTGCCGAAACCATGGGGTCACCTCCTGACCACCGATCATCGGACCGTTACTCAGGGTAGCTGGTGCACCGGGGTCTGCCAGCGGCCGAAGGGCGTGCTGAGGCAGGTGTCGCCGGTGCGCGAATTCCAGGCGAAGGCGCCGGTGCCCAGGCACACCACGGTGTTCTCGCCGGTCTGCACGGCCGCCCGCGAACCGTCGAGGGCGACCGACGCGGCGATGAGTGGTGCGCCTGTGGGGCGCGACTCCACTGCGCTGTCCGGATTCACTGCGCTGTCGGAATCCCCTGCGCCGTCGATGGAGCTGCGCGCGATCGCATCCTGGCCGATGCCCAGCGCGATCGGAATCCCGCCGGCCCCATCGCTGGCGCCGACCCCACCGGCCATGCCGATGCCGATCGCGGTGGCGCCCAGAGTCGCGTTCGCGTAGCCGACACCGTCGATTCCCACGGATTTCGCCTGGCCGAGCAGGTCGCTGGCGGCGCGGCAGGCGGTGTGGCCGTCGATCACCGTGATGTCGGCGCCGTTTTCCGAGGTGCAATGCACATCGGTTGCTGAGGCCACCGCAGGCAGCACCAGAGAGGTGAGCACCGCGGCGGCCGAGCAGACGATCATGCTGATCAGCTTCACGGGTAACTCCTCTCCAACGCTGAAGACCACCATACCCAGATGGGTTGCTGGAACCCCGATTCCACGGTCGAGTCGACGTGTGCGCGCTCGATGGTGTATGCATGGCGTGTATTTCAAGCTCAGCTATATTTTGTTTACTTCGGATTCTTACGGGGGTTTGAGTTCGGAGCGTGACAGCTCGGGAGGACTGTTTCGTGTCTGGTCAACTGGCCTGGGGTCGTGTCGCGTTCGCGGCATTTGTCGCGGTGGCGGCCCTATCCGTGGTGAGCTGTAGCTCCACCATCAGCGGCCGCGCGCAACCTGCGGTGGACAACGGCACCATCAACGCCGTGTCGATCACCAGCACGCCGAAGCCCTCGGGCAAACCGACCACCGGCAAGCCGACGCCGACCACCAAGGGCGGCAACACCGATTTCGAGGCCAGCGAGGGCGACTGCGTCACGCTCGGCGGCACCACCTCGAACGCCACCATCGCGAAGGCGTCCTGCGGCAGCCGCTCGGCCAATTACAAGGTGATCGGCAAGGCGCCCAAGAGCACCCAGTGCGTGAGCGACGCCGACAACTACTACGCCGAGACCCTCAACGGCATCGAGCAGGGCGCGTACTGCCTCGACATCGACTGGGTCGTCGGCGGCTGCATGGATGTCGGCGGTGACGACCCCAAGCGGATCGACTGCACCGGCACCGCCCCGACCAAGGGCGTCAAGGTGGTCAAGCGGGTGGACGGCGCCGACGATGTCAGCGTCTGCGGCAGCGGCACCGGTTACGTCTACGAGGAGCGCCGGTTCGTCGTCTGCGTGCAGGAGCTCTGACACTGTCGCTCAGCAGCTCTGACTCTTTGCCCAGGAGCCCTGACACTTTCGGCAGGACCAGTGACACTTTCACCAGCGGAGCTGACACTTTCGCCCAGCGGTGAACTCCCCGGCATTCCCGCATCGGCCAGCTAAGTTGTCCCGGTGAGCACGATTGATCTTCCCCGGCTGAAGTCGTCCACCGGCCGGTGGATCTTGCTGGCCACCATCCTCGGTTCGTCGGTGGCCTCGCTCGATGCCACCGTGGTGAACATCGCGCTGCCCCGCATCGGGGAATCGCTGCACACCGACGTCGCCGGGCTGCAGTGGACGTTGAACGGGTACACGCTGACGCTGGCCTCGTTCATCCTGCTCGGCGGCTCGCTCGGCGACCGGCTGGGCCGGCGCAAGGTATTCGTCTGGGGCACCATCGGTTTCGCGTTCGCGTCGGTGCTGTGCGGTGCCGCGATGAATATCGAGATGCTGGTGTTCGCTCGCATTCTGCAGGGCGTGGCCGGTGCCATGCTGACGCCGGGCAGCCTCGCGCTGATCTCGTCCTCCATCGATCGGCGCGACCAGGGCGCGGCGATCGGGTTGTGGTCGGGCTTCGGCGGGGTCGCGGGCGCGCTCGGGCCGTTCCTCGGCGGCTGGCTGATCGAGCTGGCCGGCTGGCGCTCCATCTTCTTCATCAATGTGCCGCTCACCCTCGTGGTGGTGCTCGTCGCGCTGAAACATGTGCCGGAGAGCCATGATCCGAACGCCAAGTCGCGGTTGGACGTGCCGGGCGCCCTGGTGGTCGCGGTCGCGCTCGGCGCACTGACCTTCGGCCTGATCGAGACCATGCCGCTGCTGCTGGTGTCGGGGGTGCTGCTGCTCGCGGCGTTCGTGGTGATCGAGCTGCGCAGCGACCATCCGCTGGTGCCGCCGGTGCTGTTCGCGTCGCGGGTGTTCACCGCGGCGAACCTGGTCACCCTCGCGGTCTACGCGGCCCTCGGTGGCGTCTTCTTCCTGCTGGTGCTGGAATTGCAGCTGGTGGCGGGTTATTCACCGCTGATGTCGGGTGTGGCCACCGTGCCGATCACGCTGATCATGCTGGTGCTCTCGGCGCCGGCCGGGCGCTGGGCGCAGGTGCACGGCCCGCGCATCCCGATGACGATCGGGCCGCTGCCCGCCGCGGGTGGGCTGGTGCTGCTGCTGCGCATCGGCCCGGACACCGTCTACCTCACCGACGTGCTGCCCGGCGTGGTCGTATTCGGCTTCGGTCTCTCGGCCCTCGTCGCCCCGCTCACGGGCGCCGTGCTCGGCGCGGTCCCGGCCAGCGAGGCGGGCATCGCCTCCGGTGTGAACAATGCTGTCGCGCGGACCGCACAGCTGCTCGCCGTCGCCGCGCTGCCCGGCCTGGCCGGCCTCTCGGGCTCCCTCGGCGATCCCGTCGCCTTCCATCACGGCTTCGGCACCGCCGTGTGGGTCTGCGTCGGGCTGCTGGTGGCGGGTGCGGTGCTCGCGGCGCTGCTGCTGCGGCAGCCGAAGCACCCCGCCACCCTGGACAGCGTCGACTGCCTGCCGCAGTGCGCGGTGTCCGGACCGGCGGTCGCGCCGCCTGGCTCGGAAGCGCCTGCTACCAACGAAAAATGAGCGGGCGCAGACGGTTTCTCAACCGCGCGCCCGCTCACTGCTCTTGTCTGGTGGAGACTTTTCAGATCGGCATGAAACCTGCGCCGACACCGCCGCGGGCGTTGATGTCGCCCATGATGGTGCTCATGTTGGTGCCGACCTCGGGGCCGAAGCAGGCCAGGGCGAGGTAGGCGTTCACCATGCCGACGAGGGTGGAGCCGATGACGACCGGCGCACCGGAGTCACCTTCCACCACGCACATCTGGCTCCAGGTCTCCATGTTCGACGCGAACACGTCGCCATAGCTGATGCCGCAGGTGTTGCCGGTGGTGCGGCCTTCCTTGCACACGATCATCGGGAACTGCGGCGGTGCGCCGAGCCCGGTGATGGTGACGTTGCCGATCCGGTTCACCGGGATGATCGCGCCCGGCTCGAACTCGATAACGGCGTAGTCCAGCTCATGGTTGGAGTAGACGAACCGGCCGATCACCCCGGCGCCGCGGTTGACCTCCGCGTACACCTCGGCACCGGGGTCGCCGCAGTGGCCCGCGGTCAGACCGACGAGCCGGCCCGCGTTGTCATGGCCGACGGTGGTGACGGTGCACTCGAATTGGTTGTCGATGA
The DNA here is from genome assembly GCF_900269665.1 of Nocardia suismassiliense. GTDB lineage: Bacteria > Actinomycetota > Actinomycetes > Mycobacteriales > Mycobacteriaceae > Nocardia > Nocardia suismassiliense. The sequence goes on along the minus strand of NZ_LT985361.1, from coordinate 354,861 downwards.
TGATGCCGGAGCCGCCGCCCACAACCGGCGGGCCCGGCTCGGCCTGAGCGGCCCCCGCGCCCGTCCCGAGTAGCGCCGCACCGAGGGCTACGGCGAAGGCGGCGTTGGCCACCTTGGCGAGTTTGCTGAACATGTCCCTCCAGACGTCGGAAGCCCGCACGATATCAATTTGTCGCACCCATCGTGTCAGTATTCGGGTCCGGGCGCGTCATCTACTACGGGGTGTCCACGGCGGGCGGGCCTCAACCCCTTTTTTCGACATAAGGTTAATTATGTCTCTTATTATCCATAATAGCGACAAGCTATCAAAAGGGGCGATGTCCGTTTCGAGTTTGTCCTCGAACTGTAGTACAGCCCGTTCTGTTCGGTTCCGGAATCAAATGTCATTTTGCATGAATTCTATCCGAATAAATTGCCGCGATGATCTTGTCTGGGCGGTCGATTCGCCCGGTTGACCTGTAACTTGTTCCAGAGAATCCACCCTTCGTTTTGGGCTGTGACCCAATATCGGTGGCGGCCGCCATAGCGTTTCGACCACAGTGACGATCGTCTATGACTGCAATCACAGGAGGGTGGTGTGTTCTGGCTTACTACGTAGTAAGGTGCGTCAAGCAAACAAGTCGTCGGGGCAGCCAACCGGCGTCGAGAGGGGTTAGCCAGTGCAGTCGACCGAGAGTCCGCCAACAGGATCACGGATGAGTGATGCGGTCGATTGGACCAAGGGTTACTGGGCAGACCATCCGAAGGCTTCGCTGGAGACCTTCGGTCGCCAGATCACCATGGGGATCGCCGCGGTCGCCGAACTGTTCGTCGCCATCTTCCGGCGCCGCTTTCCGTTCCGTGAGTTCATCCGTCAGTGCGCGTTCATGGCCAGTGTCTCGGCGGCGCCGACGCTGCGGGTCGCCATCCCGATCGGTGTCATCGTCTCCATCCAGGTCGGCTCGATCGCAGGCCAGGTGGGTGCCACCTCCTTCATCGGCGCGGCCAACGGCCTCGGCATCATCCAGCAGGGCGCTCCCCTCGTCACCTCGCTGATGATCGCAGGCGCCGTCGGCTCCGCGGTGTGCGCCGACCTCGGCTCGCGCACCATCCGGGAAGAGATCGACGCCATGAAGGTGATGGGCGTCGACCCGATGCGCAGGCTGGTCGCCCCCCGGCTCGGCGCGGCGATGCTGGTCAGTGTGCTGCTCTGTGGCTTCGTCGTCTTCGTCGGCTTCCTGACCGGTTACATCTTCAATATTTTCGCCCAGGGTGGTACGCCGGGTTCCTACATCGGCACCTTCTCCTCGTTCGCGGTAACGCGCGATCTTCTTGTCGCACTGATCAAATCGCTGATTTTCGGTCTGCTCGCCGCGATCATCGCGTGCGATAACGGATTGAATGCGCGCGGTGGTCCCGGCGGCGTCGCCAACGCGGTGAATTCCGCGGTGGTGAGTTCCGCCATCATGTTGTTCGGGGTGAACCTCATCATCACCCAGGTGTACAACGCACTGCTCCCGTCACAGGTGGTCTGAGTGTCGTCGACATATGTTCCGCCGCTACTGCGGCCGTTCCAGCAGTTTCGCAAGGGTGCGCAGGCACCGGTCGATCTGCTCGCCAAGCTGGGCCACCAGGTGTTCTTCCTGCTGCGCTCGATCGGCTCGATCCCGTTGGCGCTCAAGCACTATCCCAAGGAAGTGTGGCGGCTGCTCTCCGACGTCTCCTGGGGCAACGGCAACCTGGTCGTCGGCGGCGGCACCATCGGCGTCGTGGTCATCCTCAGTGCGTTCGGCGGGATGACCGTCGGCATCCAGGGGTACAACTCGCTGAACCTGCTCGGTCTGAGCCCGATCACCGGCGCGGTCTCCGCGTTCGCCACCACCCGCGAACTCGGCCCGCTGCTCGCGACGATCGCCTTCGCCGCGCAGGCGGGCTGCCGGTTCACCGCACAGCTGGGCGCCATGCGCATCTCCGAGGAGATCGACGCGCTGGAGTCCATCGCGATCCGGCCGCTGCCCTACCTGATCAGCACCAGGATGTTCGCGGCGATGGTCGCCATCATCCCGCTGTACTGCCTCGGCCTGGCCATGGCCTACCTGTCCTGCTCGCTGACCGTGCAACTGATCGGCGGCACGCCGGGCGGTACCTACCAGCACTACTTCTATCAATTCCTGGTACCGACGGACGTGATCTATTCCTTGCTGAAGGCGATCCTGTTCGTCGCGATCACCACGTTCATCCAGTGCTACTACGGCTTTTTCGCCTCCGGTGGACCGGAGGGGGTCGGCGTCGCGGCCGGCCGGGCGATCAAGGTGTGCATCATCGCGGTCGTCTTCGCGAACCTGTTCATGACTTTGGCGATCTGGGGAGTCAACCCCGGCATCAGGATCTCGGGGTAGCACCAGATGATCATCGATCCCAGTGGGCGCGGACCCACAATGCGTCAGTTGCTGCTCGCGGGCGTCGGCGGCCTTGTCGTGCTCGCGCTGGTGCTCGGCTTCCTGATGGCCCGATACCAGGGCTATTTCGTCGAGAAGGTGAACGTCACCGCGAACCTCACCACTACCGGTGACGGGCTGCCGTCGGACGCCGACGTCAAGTTCCGCGGCGTGCTCGTCGGCGCGGTCAAAGAGGTCGAGGTCGCGGCCAAGGGCGAGCTGCAGAAGGTGAAGATCGAGGTGAAGCCGGAGTTCGCCTCCGGCGTGCCCGCCAACGTCACCGCACGGGTGGTGCCGAGCAACCTGTTTGCGGTCACCTCGGTCGAGCTGGTCTTCAACGGCCCGGCCGATCAGTACCTGCGCGAAGGCTCGGTGATCGAGGAAGATCGCAGCAAAGGCACGCTCGCCCTGCAGGACACGCTCACCACGGTCCGCAACATCCTGGACCGGATCGATCCGATGGAGTTCGGTCGTGTGCTCGGCACGCTGTCCCAGGCGCTCGACGGCAGCGGCCGGATGCCCGGCTCGACGGTCGAGCGATTCGACCGCTGGCTGCAGTCGGTGGACGACTCGATCCCGGATCTCGGCGTGATGCTCGGTGACTTCTCCAGCTCGTTCCACGCGCTCAACGAGTCCTCCCCGGAACTGCTCGACGTGCTCGGCACCTCGGTGGAGACCGCACGCACCATCGCCGACCGGCGCAGCGAGCTGGTCGCGCTGATCACCGGGACGGGCAGCACGGTCGACACCGTGAACGGCCTGTTCGCCCGCAACGGCGATGTCGGCAAGCAGGTGACCGAGGGCATCAGCGACATGTTCGGTGCGGTAGCCGCAGACCCCAACGCGATCACCCAGACGATCCTGAACCTCAGCGAGACCGTCCGTAAGTTCGATAGCACGTTCACCTGGGGTCCGCAGAAGCAGCAGATGTGGAACGCGGGTGTCACGCTGACGCCGTACAAGCCGTACACCGTGGCCGACTGCCCGCGCTACGGCGAGCTGGCCGGACCGAGCTGCTTCACCGCGCCCGCGGTGAACGAATTGCCGCCGCTGCCCGACAAGTTGAAGCCGAGGGCGCTCGAGTCCGCGGCCGGGCTGCCGCCGGTGGTGCCGATGCCGGGGCTGCCGCTGATCCCGGGTGTCACCACGCCGGTTCCGCAGCCGGTGCAGGCCGGTGTGCCGGGTGCGCCGTTCGCGGGCACTCCGCTCGAGGGTCTGTTCCCGATGTTGCCCGGTCTGCTCGGCCAGCCGGCCCCGCCGGCTCCGCAACCGGCGGCCGCGCCCGCGCCCGTCCCCGCGGCAGGCGAGATCTCCTACCAGGGTGACGCGGCCATCGCCAAGCTGCTCGGCCGCAAGCCGACCACCGCCGAATATCTGCTGCTGAGCTCGATTCTGAAGGGCGGGACCATGCATGTGGCCGAAAACGGGGTGGGCCGATGAGTATTCGTAAACCACTGATCGGCTTCGGCATCTTCGCGCTGGTGTCGATCCTCGTCACGGTGGTCGTCTGGAATACCCTGGCGCGCATCGTCGATGGCGATACCCGCACCTATTCGGCGACCTTCACCGACGTGCTCGGCCTGCACGAGGGTGACGACGTGCGCATGGCGGGCGTGCGGGTCGGCAAGATCGAGAAGATCGAGCTGGTCCGGGATCAGAAGCTGCGCAAGCAGGTGGCGAAGGTGAGCTTCGTCGTGCAGCGCGATCAAACGCTCTACGACGACACCAAAGCCCTTGTCCGCTACCAGAACCTGATCGGCCAGCGGTATGTGGCCCTGGCGCCGGGCAAGGCGTCCGGTCCCGCACCGCTGAAGGACAACGCGTCGATTCCGCTGGAGCGGACCGAGCCGTCGTTCGACGTCTCGGGTCTGCTCAACGGTTTTCAGCCGCTGTTCCAGGCGTTGCAGCCCGAGCAGGTGAACCGCCTCTCCGAGACCTTCATCCAGGCACTGCAGGGTGACGGAGTCTCGTTGAGCGCGTTCATCATGCAGGCCGCGCAGCTGGCCACCGACTTCCAGCGGCGGGATGCGATCCTGGCCGATGTGATCACCAACCTCTCCGGTGTGATGGCGGGGTTGGCCAAACGAGGTGATGAATTGGAGACCCTGGTGACCCAGACCCGGGCCTTGATCGGCGGGTTGTACGAGCAGGGCCAGTCGCTGCAGACCTCGACCGTGCAGATCGCCAACGCGACCAGCTCGCTGGTGGACATGGTCGGCCACATCCAGCCCAAGCTGCAGACCGCCCAGAATTCCACCAGCGCGGCGCTGACGCTGCTGCTGGACAACGGCGCCAAGCTCGATCAGATGGCGATCGACCTGCCCAACATCATCTCGATCGCGGGCAAGCACACGGCCGAGGGTGGTTACGCCAACGCCTACCTCTGCGGCTTGGACATCTCGCTCTACGGGGTGCTGTTCCCGCGCGGGTTCATCCACAACCTCGGCATCGGTGGCAAGGCCCAGTCGGCGGTGTGCCGCCCATGATGTCGAAGATGAAGGCAAGGTTCGACAACAACCGCTACTTCTGGCTGGGCATCCTCGGCGGTGCGCTCATCGTGGTGCTGCTGCTCGCCTCCAGCGTGGTCAAGCTGATCGGTGTCGGCGAGCAGACGGTGAAAGCCGAGTTCGTGCAGGCCGCGGGCATCAAGGTCGGCGATCGGGTCAACGTCGCGGGTGTGACGAGTGGCCGGGTGGACGGCGCGAAGCTCGAGGGCGACCACGTGCTGCTGACCCTGAGCGTCAAGAACGGCGTGAAGCTCGGCCCCGACGCCCGCGCGTCGATCAAGATGGCCACGCTGCTCGGCGCCCGCTACGTGGATCTCGATCCCGGGGACGGTTCCGGCTTGAAGGGCGGCCGGATCCCGGTGTCCAACACCGCCGTTCCGTACAACCTGGCCGATGTGGTGCAGGAAGGCACGCCGAAGTTCGAGGCGCTCGACACCAAGAAGCTGTCGGAGTCGCTGAACCTGATCAACCAGCAGATGGGCGATTCGCCGGAGCTGGTGGCGCAGGCGCTGGACAGTGTCGGCGCGCTGGCCAAGGTGATGGATGCGCGCAAGGACGAGGTCAACAGCCTGCTCAAGGATCTGAACCGAGTCACCCAGATCCTCGGCGACAACCGCAACAGCGTGCTGCTGGTGATCACCCAGGGTGAGGCCATCGCGAACCGGGTGATGGAACGCCAGGGGCTGCTGCGCCAGCTGCTCGACAATATCGCCGAGCTCACCAGGCAGCTGCAGGAGATCGGCGCGCAGAACGACAATCAGCTCGGCCCGACCATCGTGCAGCTCAACACCATGTCCGAGGGCCTGCAGAAGAACAAGGAAAATCTGGACCGGCTGTTGTCGCTGATGCCGCCGACCGTGCGCTACCTGGCGAACTCCTGGGGCGGCAACGGGCCGTACGGCTCGGTCGGCCTGCCGTGGATTTTCCCGGACAACTGGTTGTGCCGCGCCAACGTGATCGAGGGGTGCCAGTGATGACCTGGACGACACAGAACCTGCGCAGAGTGGCCGAGACGCTCGTCGTCGGGGCCGCCGCGCTGACCGTCGGTAGCTGCTCGCTGGTGCCGAGTTCGGTGAACGACGCACTCGGCCAGACCATTCGGGTCACCGCCGACTTCGAGAACATCGCGGGTATCTACGAGGGCAACCCGATCACCGTGCTCGGGCTCGACGTCGGCAAGGTCGACAAGATCGTGCCGAAGGGCACCCTGGTCGAGGTGCACATGTCGATCAACAACGACGTGAAGATTCCGAAAGACGCGATGGCCGCCATCATTTCGCCGTCCATCGTCACCGACCGGCACGTCGAGCTCACCCCGGTCTACACCAAGGGCGACACCCTCACCGACGGCGCGCATCTGCCGCTGGCCAAGACCAAGACGCCGGTCGAACTCGACACGATGATCAAGACCATCGATCAGTTCGCCGCCGCGCTCAAGCCGGAGCCGGGCACCGAGGGCATCGGCCCGCTCTCCGGCCGGGTGCTGTACCCGATGGTGAACGGCAACGGCGAGAAGATGCGGGACACGCTCAACGCGTTGTCCGGCGCGCTGAAAGTCGGTGTGGACAACAAGGATGCGGTGTCCAACATCATCATCAAGCTGAACGAGCTCACCACGATGCTGGCCGACAACGACCAGTCGGTGCGCGACTTCAGCAACCGGATGACCCAGATGACCGGGCTGCTCGCCGACCAGGCCCCCGGCCTGCAGGCGACGCTCGATCAGATCAACGACTTCCTGGCCAACACCAGCGGCACGCTCGGCCAGTACCAGGATCAGCTGGCGAGCGCCCTGGCAGGATTGACCAACGTCACCGCCCAGTTGCGCGAAAACGCTTACGGCATCACCGAAGTCGTCGACGTGGCGCCGATGGTCTTCCAGAACATCGACCGGATCGTGAACCGGGAGGGGCGCTACGTCCGGCTGCACGCGATCATCGGCACGGCACTGTCCGGTGAGATGGTGAGCGTGTTCTGCGAGCGGATCCAGATGAAGGCGGACGGTTGCCGCACCGGAAACATGCAGGACTTCGGGCCCGATTACGGCCTGACCGCAGCGCTGCTCGGACTGACGAAATGACGTACCGAATGACGATCAAGGCACGCCGCGCACTGATCGCGGTCGCGGCGGTGGCGGGTGTGGGCATCACCTCCGGGTGTGGTCTCACGGTGGAGAAGCTGCCGCTGCCCAAGCCCGGTGTTTCCGGCGAAACCTACACCGTGCACGCCGTTTTCGAGAACGCGCTGAACCTGCCGGACCAGGCGAAGGTGAAGATCGGCGGCTCGGATGTCGGCGTGGTCTCCAATATCAAGACCAAGAATTTCCAGGCCGTCGTCGACCTGACGATCAGCAAAGACATCGAGCTGCCCAAGAACAGCACCGCCGAACTGCGGCAGGCCACGCCACTGGGTGACGTGTTCATCGCGGTGTCCAAGCCGAAGACCGAGCCGGGCACCGAGATGCTGCGCAGCGGTGACACGCTCGGCCTCGACAAGACCTCGGCGGGCGCCACCGTCGAGCAGTTGCTGATCTCGATCTCGATGCTGTTCAACGGTGGTGGCGTCGCCAGCCTCGCCAAGCTCACCTCGGAGCTGGACTCGATCGTGGGCGGCCGCGGCGGCCAGTTGGCCCATCTGATCACCGAAATGACCGGTGTGGTCGGCAGTTTGAACGCCAACTCGGCGAAGGTCGACAGCGTGCTGAACGAATTCAGCGCGCTGGCCAACACCATCGAGTCCCGGCGCGCCGAGCTCGGCCAGGTGGCCGACACGCTGCCCCAGATGATCGGCGCCATCGCCGAGAACAACCGGGCCATCGGTGATCTGCTGACCAAGGTGTCGACCACCAGTGCGGCGCTCGGTGACTACGCGGACACCTCCGGCCAGCAGCTGGGCAGCCTGCTCGACAACACCCGCGCGCTGATGGACGCGCTGGCCGCCACCGGTGACAACCTCGGCATCCTGCTCGATCGGGCGCGCGAGATCCGGCCGAAGGTCGACGCGACCTTCAAGGGCAAGAGCTTCGCCGTCTACGCCACCCTGACCAACCTCGACCTCAGCGCGGTGACCGACCCGCAGCACGGCGGCCTGCATGATCTGCGCGATGTGCAGGATCTGGCGGGCAGCCTGATCCAGGTGCTGCAGATAGTGCAGAACCGGGTGGAGGGTGGCCACCGATGATCGCGAAACTGATGCAGCACAAGCTGGTGCTGTCGACCATCGGCCTGGTGCTGGTGTTCGTCATCGGCGCCAGTTATCTGATGATCAGCATCATGCGGGTCAATCCGTTGAAGTCCACCTACACCGTCACGGTGAATCTGGATCGTTCCGGCGGTCTGCAGCCGGGCAACGATGTGACCCTGCGTGGCTATCGGGTCGGCAAGGTCACCTCGATCGAGCTGACCGACCGCGGCCAAGCCATCGCCGCGGCGGCGGAGATCGAGAGCAAGTACAAGATCCCAGTGGATACCGCGATCTCGGTGCAGGCGCTCTCCGGCGCGGGCGAGCAGTACATCGACTTCCGCCCGGCCAGCGAGCAGTCGCCGTTCCTCGGCGACGGCGCGGTGATCAAATACGATGCGGCCAAGATCAAGACGCCGACCCCGGTCTGGTCGGTCCTGGACAACGCCAGCGCGCTGATCGCGCAGGTCGATCCGGACAAGTTCGGCGTCATCCTGCACGAGCTCGACATCGCGCTCAGTGGTGGCCCGGATCAGTTGCGCGGCATGGTCAATGGCATCAGCCTGGCCATGGCCGGCTTCGACAATCTGCTGCCGCAGACCACCAACCTGATCGCGAACCTGCGCACCATCGCGAACACCACCTCCAACGCCCAGCCCGACCTCGGCACCCTGACCCGCAATTCCGGCGCGCTGTTCAACCAGTTCAACAACGCCAACGCCGAACTGCAGGGCATTCTCGAGCGGGCACCGGGGCAGTTGGCCAGTCTCGGCGCGGTGCTGGACAAGACCAGTGATCCGATCACCAGCCTGGCCACCAATTTCGCGGCGATGACCAAGGCCGCGCAGTTGCGGCTGCCCGCCCTGCGCGCGCTGTTCCCCTCGCTCGCGCTGGGTGCGGACGCGCTGGGTGTGCCTGCCCACGACGGCGAATTCCACGCGATCCTGGACATCTGGCCGCGGCCGTTCTGCACCTACAACACGCCGCAGCTGCGCAACGAGGTCATCCAGGACGGCTCGATTCCCAAATGGAACTACTGTGAGAATCCGCCGCCCGGCCAGGAGATCCGTGGCGCCGCCAACGCACCGCGCCCGAATGTGCCGAACAACGGCGCGCATATGCCGCCGGGTGTGGATCCGAACGAACGGACCCTGCCCCCGATCAAGTGAGTTGTACCCGGTCCCGCGGTGCGGCCGTGGGTCCGGGCATACTCGCCGAGAGAACGCGTACGGTACGCCCGAGATGCGGGCCCGTCAGTCGATCGGTGCGCCCGCGCGCCGGGAAAGTGCAGGTTTGTATCGATGTCCACCGATGACGCTGACACCAACAAGGACGCCGAGGACGCGGTGACCGAGGACGCTGCGACCGAGAAGTCCGCCGCGGCTGCGGCGAAGCCTGAGCTGTCGAAGACAGAACCGGCAGCGACCGAGAAGAAGGTGGCGGCCGACAAGAAGCCCGCGGCCGAGAAGAAGGCAGCGTCGGAGGCCGGTGCGACGGCGAGTGGTCCGGCCGGCGCGAAGCGGTCCGCCTCGCTGCCGCTGATCGCTGCGTTCGCGGCGGGTGTCCTGGCGGTGGCCGCGATCACCGCGGTGGTGGTGTTCTTCCTGCAGGGCAAGGACCGTGGCGAGAAGCTGGACGCGATCCGTGACTCGACGCAGGCCGCCTGCACCTTCGGCAAGGACGTCTCGGTCTACGACTACACCAAGAACCTGGACGACTACTTCACCAAGGTGAAGTCCGGGGCGAGCGGCGAATTCCTCAAGGAGTTCGACGACGCGACCAAGGCGCTCAAGGACGCGATGGTGCAGGCGCAGGTCAAGTCCTGGGTCGACGACGTGCAGTGCGGCTACCAGTCCGGTGACAAGACCGAGGCCAAGGTGCTCGTCACGCTCACCCAGTTCCGGACCAACTTCACCCAGTCGACGCCGGAACGGCAGTTCGTCGTGGTGGTCGCGCAGCTGACCAAGTCCGGGGACAAGTGGCTGGTCGAGAAGCTCGATTCGCCGATGCTGAAGGGTGCGGGCACCGGGCTGCCCGGCGCTCCGGGTGCGCCCGTGCCGGGCGAGGCCCCCGCACCTGCGCCCGCGCCGGCACCGAGCGGGCAGCCTGCCCCGCAGCCGGGTAACTAGCCCTGCGGTCGTAAATCTGACGAGCGCCTCCGGCGGTGGGGCGAACCACCACCGCCGGAGGTCATTCGATCTGGTCGCGCACCGATCAGAACAGCGTCAGTGTCTGCGGCGCCGACGGCGCGGCCGCCTTCCCCGCGGCCTGCTCTCGTGGCGCTTCCGGCGCCGCCGGCGTTTCTTCCACCAGCACCGCGGGGATTTCCGCGGTGTTCGCCTCGGCGACAGCCGCTGTCGCGGCGGCCTTCCGAGCCGCTTCTCCGGCAAGCGCGTCGGCCTGCTCGTTGAAGTAGTTGCCGACATGTCCACGGACCCAACGGAACCGGACGGGCCCGGGCCTGCTGGCGATCGTTTTGTCGATCTGCCGGATGAGTTCGACGTTCTTCACGGCGCCGCCGCTCGAGGTGCGCCAGCCGTTGAGTCGCCAACTGGAGATCCACTCCGACGCGCACTTGATCGCGTAGAGCGAATCGCTTTCGATCAGTAGGGGTTCGGAGCCGGGATGGGCGAGAATCGCCTCCAGCACCGCGCGTAGCTCCGCGACCTGGTTGGTGCCGGAGGCGGCACCGCCGCTCAGCGAGGAGCCCTGATGATTGACCCAAGCCCAGCCGATGGCGCCGCCGGGGTTGCGGAGGCAGGATCCGTCGGTGCTCACGATGATCATGGCTGGCACCCTACGCAATCCGACCGACAAGATCGGTACCGTGGAATTCTTCTATCTCCCTTCGCAATTGGGACTCGGTGCGGCGGAGCGCCGATTTGACGGCGGAATCCACCAGACCGACACAGAGCCGCCCCGCCAAGCCACGCGGGGGGCTGTACTCCGCCTCGGACGTCAGCACCGACCGCCCGTATCCGAGCGGATCGAAGCGCAGCGTCAGGGTCCCGGACAAACGCCCACGCAGCGTATACCCGATCACCACGTTGCGCCGATATTCGGTGACCTCGCATGTCATCGTCGGCCGCCACAGCATCAGCCGGGCGGTGGTCGCGTACATCGCGCCCAGGCCGGAGTCGAGCTCACCGGTCGGTTCGAAGTCGGCGACCGCGAACATCCAATCCGGTACGAACAGATGGTTGTCCGTATAGGTGAAGGCGACCTCGACAGGCGCTCCGACGTCACTCGCGTACTTGATACGGCCCATGAGGCCCTCCCGGTTCCACGACTGGCGTTAAAAGTACTACAGAACTCCTCTTTATTGGAGGGTTGGGCGGTATTCGGTGCGGCGGTTTTTCACACTGCGACCGGACGGTTGCTCGGTTGCCCTGCGCTGGTCAAGCGCAGTATTGGACCGGTCGGTCGTGTTCTAGGTGCTGGCCAGCTGATCGACGATGTACTCGGCGATCGGCATCGCGGAGGTGGCCGCCGGGGACGGTGCGTTGAGCACGTGCACCGAGCGCGCGGTGCGCTCGATCATGAAGTCGTGCACCAGGGTGCCGTCGCGCAACACCGCCTGCGCGCGAATGCCCGCCTCGCGTGGCCGCAGATCGGCGAGCGTCAGCTCGGGGCAGTACCGCCGGCACTCGGCCAGATAGCCGCGCTTGAACAGCGAATTGCGTAATTCACGCAGACCGGTGCGCACATTCGCCGCGGCCACCCGGTGCACGCCGGGGAAACCGAGCACCGCTCGCGCGTCCCTGGCGTCGAAACTGCCCTTGCGATAACCCTCTCTGGCCAGGCCGAGCACCGCGTTCGGGCCGACGGTCAGCGCGCCGTCGATGGTTGGGCTCAGATGCACGCCGAGGAACGGCAGCGTGGGATCGGGGATCGGATAGATCAACGTGCGCACCAGCCCCGCCCGCTCCGGCGGCAACTGGTAGTACTCGCCGCGAAACGGCACGATCCGGAAATCCTTGCGCAGGCCCGCCATTCGAGCCATGCGATCGGCTTGCAGGCCCGCGCACACCACGAGGGTGCGTGCGGTCCACGAGCCGGTCGGCCCCGCCGCGGTCACCGTGGCGGCGGTCTCGGCCAGCGAGGTGATCTCAGCGCCGAGGACCAGCTGCCCGCCTGCCCGGCGGACCTCATCGGCCAATGCGGTGGTGATCGCGGTGTAGTCGATGATGCCGGTGTCCGGCACGAACAGCGCGCCGACCCCGGTCACCCGCGGCTCGCGCCGATGCAGCTCGGCGGCGTCGAGCAGCTCGACCGCGACCCCGTTGGTGACCGAACGCTCGTGCAATGCCAGCATCCGTTGCCGTTCGGCCGCATCGGTGGCGACCAGCAGCTTGCCGCAGACCTCGAAGGGAATGTTTTGTGCCGCAGCGAATTCCTTGGTCCAGCGGGCGCCGCGGCGGCACAGCCGAGCCTTCAGGCTGTCCGGCGGATAGTAGATGCCCGAATGGATGACGCCGCTGTTGTGCCCGGTCTGGTGGGTGGCCAGCGCGGCGGCCTTCTCCAGCAGCACCAGAGTCGCCCCCGGATGCCGCTGCAAAAGTCGATGCGCCGTGGCCACCCCGACGATGCCGCCGCCGATCACGCAGAAGTCGTAGGTGCTGTTCGGCATACGAGAACAGTAGGCCGAGAGTTATACCGAGACGGCGGGTTCCGGGCCGCGCCGGGTGCTCGCGCTGGGTGTCTGCTTCGTCGGCGCGGTGGTCGACTCGGTACTCGGCGCGGGGACCGGCGCGGACTTCGGGGCCGGGTTTCGCTCGAAGCGCAGGTCGTGGTCGCCGAGTGACGGGTCGGTCAGCATCAGCACCACCGCACCACTGCGCGTGTCGAATTCGGTGCGCAACTCGGTGCTGTCCGCGCGGTCGTCGAGTCGTTCCCGGTTCGGGTCGCCGGTCAGCACGGTGCGGGCGTTGGTGCCCAGGGTGATGGCGATCGTATCGGTGGGTGCGGCGGTGACCTGCGCGTGGAAATAGGCGTCGCCGAGCAGCAGCGTGCCGCCGACGGTGGCCGGCCGCGGCGCGGGCAACGAATAAGGCTGTGGGTCAGCCGCCTTCGGCACCGGAACGACCATGTCGTGCGAAGGCCGGAAGTATGTCGGGGGCAGTTCGAAGCTGCCGCCGGTCAGCACGGTGTCCACCCATTCGGGATCGTTCGCCGAATCCTCGATCGTTTGCGCGGGTGGTGCGGCGAGGGCGCCGCCGGGCCGGTTGATGTCGGCCATCTGGTGCACGATGTAGGTGCCCGCGACCACGGTGAGGCTGAGACTGGCGGCACCCGCGAGAACGATCGCGGCGTGCCGAGCGATCTGGGCATGCTTGTTTCTTGTCACGATGCGGTCCTTCCTGTGCCCCTGCTCCCCCTGGCAGCCGGCCCGCATCGTTGAAAGCCGTACAGTTGTCCAGGTTACGGCGCAGCCTGCGGGGGTACCGCCTCGGGGAGATCAGAATCACAGTCCACATCGCGGACCGCCGGCAAACAGTAGGCCGATCCGCGGGGTGCTTTATGTTTCCAGCGCCTCGAGTGGGGGTAAATAAACTTTGCTGGCGAGCGTCATCCTCGACTGCCACATCGAGACACCCGGCCAATGGCGTCCGGCCGACACGAACGGCGCACCCAAGTGTGGCGCTCGCCCGCTCCCCTATCTCATGGATCGGGTCGGGTGTCGGCAACGGCCGGATGTTCGCATCCGGCCGTTGTCGCCTCTTCAGGCGAACTGACCTGCGGTCCGTCCCGTTCCCGTCGGTCCGGCGAAGGCCTGTGCGAGGGTGAGCCACTCTGCCGCGTCCGCGCCGACCGCCTCGATCGCCAAATCGTCCGGATGGCGGCGCTGGGTCACCAACAAACAGAAATCGAGGGCGGATCCCGTCACGCGCTGCGCGGCGTCCGCCGGACCCCACGACCAGATCGTGCTGTCGGGTGCGGTGAGTTCCACCCGGAATTCCTCGGTGGGCGGCGTCTTTCCGTGCACGGTGTAGGCGAAGTTCCTGGTTCGCACGCCGATGTGGGCCACGGTGCGCAGTCGTTCGGTCGGTGTGCGAACGACGCCGAGAGCGTCGGCCACGTCCTGGCCGTGCGCCCAGGTTTCCATGATGCGGGCGGTGATCATGGAGGCCGCGCTCATCGGCGGGCCGAACCAGGGCAGCTTGCTGCCCGCGGGGACGGCGCGCAGGGCGTCGGTGAGCGACTTGCGGCCGCGATGCCACCGGTCCAGCAGCTCCGCGGGCGGTGCGGTCGCCGCTTCCTCGGCGGCCTCGTCGACGAAGGTCGCGGCCTTCGGCGCGGCCTCGACGACCAGTTGCTGGAAACGGTCCGCATCGGCGGCGGCGAGCGTCGCGACCTCGTCGGTCCAGGCCAGATGGCCGATCTGATGGGCGATGGTCCAGCCGGGTGCGGGGGTGGCGCGGGCCCAGTCGGCCGCCGCCAGCGGGGCGACGATTCCTTCCAGATCCGCGCACTCGCCGGCGAAGTCGTTGAGCAGCGCTTCCAGGTCAGCCATCTGTTCCCTGCCTCATCGCGGGGTGCACGGACTCGTGCGGGTCGTCGCCGCCGAGCGTCACGCACGCCTGTGCACGCACACCACGTCGTGTGCTGTCGCGGTCCAGCATCGCAGCGGCCACAGAAAAATGCAAGCACGCGTGCTTGTATTTTTGCTGAGGCCGCAGAAGCGCTGTCTACCAGCCGAAAACGATCAGATGCGAGGCGCCGACGACCAGCCCGAGCACCGCGCCGTGCAGATAGAGCAGCCAGGCGTCCTGCTCGACCGAGGCATAGAACATCTCCATGAACTCCCCCGGCGTCAACTGCCGCAGCTTGCGCGCCGCGAATACGTCGATGGTCTTGGCCTGCTCCCGGGTGAACTCCGCGTCCTCCACCAGGGTCGGCGCGAGCCCGACGGCGGCCCCGGCCGCGCCCGCCTTGAGATTGTCGAACTGGCGGCGCCCGAGGGCCGCGCGGACGAACGAGGTGGTCGGGCCGAGCTGCCGGTGGATCTCGTCGGAGATCAGCCGTTCCAGCAGCTGACGGGTCTTGTCGCCGTTGGGTCCGTCGAGCAGTTCCTTCGACAGGTTCGGCAGGGTGAGCACCTGGTAGGCGAGGATGTGCGCGAGGTCGGTCGCCGCCTGCGGCTGCCGTTTGGCCAGCAGCGCCTGCCGCCACAGGTACTTGTACCAGGGCTGCGGGTCGCCCGGCTCGAACACCATCTTGACCGCGATGACATTGACGATCACGCCGATCGCCGCCGAGGCGAGCAGCACGATCACCCAGCCAGGCACCCAGCCGAACACCGGAATGCGGTGGTGCACATGCAGATACAGCGCGAGCAGCAGGCCGAACGGCGCGCCGAGCAGCCCGATCCGGACCATGAAGCGCAGCTCCGGCGCCGCGATCGTGGTGGTCAAATCCTTCAGGATGCCGGGGTTGTCCTGCAGGTACCGGATGACGAAGCTCTTGATGTCGATGAGCTGATCGACATTGTCGCCCAATGATTCGAACGCGCGCCGCGACAGCGCGGGCATCTCCCGATCCACCCGTTGATAGATGACCTGCTTCGCGGCGCGTGGCACCGAACGCCACAGGTCGGGGTTCTCCCGGTTCATCAGCTCGTCGACCAGCGGCTGCACCTGTTTACGGGCCAGCACCGCGACATAGTCGGCGATGCCGTCCAGGTCGAGTTCGTGGATGAAATCGCGCGGGCTGCCGATCCGCATCAGCGCCTTGTCGACGCAGATGCTGGCCATCTTCTCGGCCCTGGCCGGGATGAATCCCTGGAAGCCGAGCCGGCGACCGTCGCCGGAGAACGTCGGCAGCACCTGCACCCGGCGCGGGAAGTACGGATACAACAGGTGCAGTCCGGGAATGTGGACGCCGCGAAATCGTTCCGGCCAGAACAACATCAGCACGCCGGTCCAGTTGGTCAGCCAGCCCGCCAGCGCGCTGAAGATCGGGAACGTCACCAGATCGACCACGAACTTGGACTGGCCTGTCAGATCCTCCCAATCGATGAACACGCCGGCGGCGAGTGAACTCATCGATGGATCTCCCTAGGCCGAACCGGCGGAACCGCCGGTATGAGGTATCAAGGCCCCAACATTGTCATTGCGCCGGAGCGAGTGTCAACGCGGCGCGGGATAGGGGTTGCGATCACATCGTGGGGCTACCATGAGCGCGCCCGAGCCGGCCCTGGGCGTGAGCATGGCATCCCCTTCGTGCGGTCGCGGACCGCCGACGTCGCAGGAGGTCGCGTGTCCGAAAAGCCAGTGCCCGAAGACCTACCGGCCGAGGACGACGAGGCCCGGCTGAGCAGGCGCCGGGTGATCGGCACCGGCGCCGCCCTCGGTGGCGCGGCAATCGGCGGGGCGCTCGCCGCGACGGTGGGCGGGGCGGCCAGGGCCGAGCACGGCAGCGCGACGCCCGCGTCGGACGCGAATACGAAGCTCGACACCGAGTCGCATCTGTTCCGGCTCACCTCGGCCGAGCCGAACCGATACGACGGCGGCACCTTACGCGGCGCCCATGAGGGCACCTTCCCGGTGCTGACGGGTCAGCAGGCGTCGGTGTACTACGTGGAACTCGAGATCGGCGGACTGCGCGAGCCGCACTGGCATCCGACGGCGTGGGAGCTCAACTACATCATCTCCGGCAAGGCCGACTGGACGATTCTGGGCACCCACCCCGACGGCACCTATCGCAACGACGCCTTCGAGGCGAAGCAGGGTGATCTGGTGTTCGTGCCGCAGGGCTTCTTCCACTACTTCGCCAACTCGAGCACCGAGCAACCCCTGCAGGTGCTGGTGGTCTTCAATACCAGCGCCCAGGAACCCAACGACGACATCGGCATTGTGGCCACCGTGAATTCGCTGCCGCGCGAAATACTGGCCGCCGCGTTCGGGGTGCCGGTCGCGGCGTTCGGTGCGGTCCCCACGGAGGCGAAGCCGGTGGTGATCACCAAACGCGCGTAGTGCGTCAGGGCACCCGGATACCGGATCGCGCGCCGGTCTCCTGGACCCAGTCGAGCAGCGTGCGCTGCCGGCGCAACAGGTTGCGACGGTTGTAGTTACCACCCAGCCGTTCCGCGTTGCGGGCTCGGCGTCTGCTCTGCCGGGAAATCAAGGTGCTGAGTTCGCCGGCCGGTGCGATCCCTCGGGTCACTGCCCAGCCCACCACCGCGCGGAACCAGTGCCGTTCGGTGCGCAGCACCCAGGTGTAGACGACGGCGAAGATCAGGATGTACAGGATCGTGCGCGCCGCGATCGAGCCGACCGGGATGCTCGCCGGGCTCGGCGCGTCCCAGCCGAAATGCAGTGCGGCACCGAGCAGATAGAACTGGCCGAAGACCTGCGCGCGCCGCCTGACCGGCCAATCCGCGCGGGCCACCGCGAGCACGATGCCGATACCCGCCAGGGCGGTCAGCATCCAGTGCGAGGTGATCCCGGTGAGCAGCCGCACGAAGCCGACCAGCAGCGCGTTCGCCGGATTGTGCTGTGCCGAGAGCAATCCGGCGTTGGCCGAGTAGGTGATGTTCTCGACCACCTGGAAGCCGAGGCCGGTGCAGCCGCCGAGCAGCAGCCCATGGATCGGCCGATTCAGCAGCGGCTTGCCGAGCCACGCGACGGCGAAGACGCCGATCCCTTTGACCGCCTCCTCCACGAGCGCGGCGGAGATCGGGGCCTGCCAGTCCATGGCGAACGCGTCACCGGCCAGGTTCTGAATGATGCGCATGTTGTGGTCGTTGGCGAAGAGGGCGATGCCGGGGCCGGCCAGCGCACCCCAGGCGAAGCCCATGACGAGGGGTGTCCTGATCCGCCGGGTGTGCGCGGAGCCGATCCAAATGCAGGACCAGCCAGCCGAATACGACCAGGGTCGCCAGTGTGAACGGCAGGCCGACCAGGATGTCGCGCCAGGTCAGCGCGGCGACCGGAGCCAACTGGAGTGCGAGCCCGACCACGCCGAGTAGCGAGGTCAGGCAATATACCCACCACAGCGCTGATTTCGGCTGGAACCAGCTCATCGGCGCACCGTCAGTGAGTCGAGCACCGGGGCCAGCTCGGGCAGCGTGGCGTCGTCGCCGATGAGTACCAGGGTGACCGCCAGATTGTCGTTGCCGAGAATGGCGCAGACCCCCGTCCTATCGGTGCCGCGGCAGGTCGGCCCGCTGAAGCCGTTCGGTGTCGTGACCTCGCCGCCGTCGAAGTAGGCGTCGAAACCCTGCACGCCCAGCACTTTTCGTCGCCACTCGGTGGCTTCGGGGAAGTCCGTGACCCCGTCGATCACGCTGACCGCGAGTCGCGAACCATCCGGCGCTATGAGCACGGCGGTCGTCTGGTCGCCGGTCGGTCTGCGCTGCCAGCCGCCCACCCCGCCGAAGGCGACGGTGTCCGGTTCCGTTCCCGGCGCGGTCAATTCGATCTCGCTGTCCGGGGCGACCGCGGTCTCCCTGACCGGTACGAGCGCGGCGACGACCGAGGGGACCACGAGCAGTGCCGCGACCACCGCGAGCACCAGCCCGGCCTGCTTCCAGTCGTTGCCGGTGCGGATCGGCTGGCTCATGTGCTCCCCTCGGCGTTCTCACTCGATGGCGCGCTCTAGCCGAGAAACTGCCGCCGACCAGCGGTGCAGTCGCCTCCACGGTAAGCCAGTTCGCAGCATTTCCCCGGGAACCCGGCCGTCTCGAATGCCCTGTTCGTGCGGATCCGCAGCAGACCGTAAACAATCCGTAAACCGGTTCCAGCACAGTAGAGACACACCAGCACGGCGGGTTCGGAACCGGATTCGCCCCTCGAAAGGAAGCACCTCATGCGCAAGCTCAAGCTCCAGGTCCAGACCACCGCCGACGGCTACATGGGCGGCCCGAACGGCGAGATGGACTGGATGACCTTCCCCTGGACCGACGACGTCGGCGCCTACATCAAGAACGTGATGGCCTCGGTCGACACCATCGTGCTCGGCCGCAACCTCGCCGAGGGTTTCATCCCGGTCTGGGCCAACCGCACCGAGGCCGACGGCGAGGACCAGGAAACCATCGACTGGATGAACAACACCCCCAAGATCGTCTTCTCCGACACCCTCACCGAATCCCCCTGGCCCAACACCACCATCGCCGGCGGTGACCTCACCAAAACCGTCACCGACCTCAAGTCCCAGCCCGGCGGCGACCTCATCGTCTACGGCGGCGCCACCCTCGCCGCCAACCTGATCGCCGCCGAACTCATCGACGAACTCCACCTCTTCGTCAATCCCACCGCCATCGGCACCGGCCTCCCCGTCTTCGCCCCCGGCACCTACCAACCCCTCCGTACCGTCGCCGCAACCCCCTTCGACTGCGGCATCACCGCCCTCCACTACGCCCCGAAGAGCGCCTGAGCACGGCAGCGACGGTGTCCGGCATTGAGTTTCCCGGCCACCGCTACAAGTGGTACGACATGTTGTACAAAGTAGGTGTACGATATGTCGTACGACTTTGAAGGGTGATTGCCGATGTCAGCGCTACCGATCTCCACAGTTCGTCAGGACCTGTTCGGACTGGTGAAGAAGGTCAATGAAGACCACGATCAAGTGACCGTGGTGACGAAGACCGGTGAGAACGCCGTGCTCATGGCCGAGTCCGATTGGAATTCGATCATGGAGACGTTGTATGTGCTCCAGACCCACGGCGGTGCGCAACTGCTGGCCTCCGCTCGAGACGCTCGTGAGGGGCGCACGGAAGCTCACGCCCTGATCGACCCGGACGAGGAGACGTCGGCGGCGGAACGGCCGGCTCGTGCTTTCACGCTCCGGCGCGGTGACGTGATCTTGGCGATCGAGCCCAAGGCATTCCGCAACGAACCGGAGACCGGCGACGACGTTCCGGACAAGCTTCTGGTCGAGGGTGCGCGGCGATACGCGGTGGTACAAGGCGCGAAGCTGTGGGCAATCGCTGAGAAATTCTTGGGTGACGACGTCGGCGGAACCAGTTCCGCGGATCGCTTCAGGCGTTTTATGGATGAGTGGGATCGAATCGCCGCCACGGATGAATTGCTGTCGGTGGGGGCGGACGAGCCGGACGACACGACCACGAGCCACCGAGGTGCACATCCACGTCGAGGGAAGGCGTGATGGCGTGCCCGATCGAAAGCTGACATTCACCGCCCAGGGGTGGCGTAGCTATTCATCCTGGCTGGCCAGGGATCGCGCGGTACTGAAGGCGGCGAACAAGATGATCAACGCCGTGCTCGCTGATCCGTTCGCTGGGATCGGCAAACCCGAGCCGCTGCGGCATCAGCTCGCCGGGCACTGGTCGCGACGGATCAGCCAGGAGCACCGGTTGGTCTATTACGTCAGCGATACCGAGATCGTCGTTGTGCAGGTGGGCAGCCACTACGACGACTAGCTGAGATTCGCCGACAGCGAACGTGGCAAAAGTTCGGAACAAAGGGGCTGGGGGTGGGGTTGAGTTGGTATCGCTCAACTTTTGGAAGGGTCGAACACGTGACTACACCACAGAACCTGCCGGTGCTGTTCCTGACCGATCCGATCGTGCTGCCGGGCATGGTCGTGCCCATCGAACTGGACGAATCGGCGCAGGCCGCCATCGACGCCGCGCGCGCCGCGAAGACCGATGCCGTGCTGCTCGCGCCGCGGCTGACCGAGGGCTACGCCACCTACGGCGTGGTCGCCACCATCGAACAGGTCGGCCGGATGCGCGGCGGCGCACCGGCGGCCGTACTGAAGGCCGAACGGCGGGCCAAGATCGGGCACGGGGTGACCGGGCCGGGCGCCGCGCTGTGGGTCGAGGCGGAGCCGGTCGAGGTCCCCACCCCGGACGGCCGGACGAAAGAGCTGGCCGCCGAGTACAAGAAGCTGGTCGTCTCGGTGCTGCAGCGCCGCGAGGCCTGGCAGATCATCGACGCGGTCAATCAGCTGAGCGACCCGTCGGCGATCGCCGACACCGCGGGTTACGCGCCGTACCTGACCGACGATCAGAAGCGTGAACTGCTGGAAACCCCGGACGTCACCCAGCGGTTGAAGACGCTGATCGAGTGGACCAAGGACCACATCGCCGAGGCCGAGGTCACCGAGAAGATCAGCGACGACGTGCGCGAGGGACTGGAGAAGAGCCAGCGCGAGTTCCTGCTGCGCCAGCAGCTCAACGCGATCCGCAAGGAACTCGGCGAGGACGAGCCGGACGGCGCCGACGACTACCGCACCAGGGTCGAGCAGGCCGACCTGCCGGACAACGTGCGCGCCGAGGCGCTGCGCGAGGTCGGCAGGCTGGAGCGGGCCAGCGATCAGAGCCCGGAATCCGGTTGGATCCGGACCTGGCTCGACACGGTGCTGGAGCTGCCGTGGACGGTGCGCACCACCGACAGCACCGACGTCTCGGCCGCCCGCGCGGTGCTGGACGCCGATCACCACGGCCTGGACGAGGTCAAGGACCGCATGGTCGAGTACCTGGCGGTGCGTTCCCGGCGGGCCGCGCGTGGGCTGGAGGTCGTCGGTGGACGCGGTTCCGGCGCGGTGCTCGCGCTGGTCGGTCCGCCCGGTGTCGGCAAGACCTCGCTCGGTGAATCCGTGGCCCGCGCGATGGGCCGCAAGTTCGTCCGGGTCGCCCTCGGCGGCGTGCGCGACGAGGCGGAGATCCGTGGCCACCGGCGCACCTACGTCGGCGCGCTGCCCGGCCGGATCGTCCGCGCGATCAAGGAGGCGGGTTCGATGAATCCCGTTGTCCTGCTGGACGAGATCGACAAGGTGGGCTCGGACTTCCGGGGTGACCCGGCGGCCGCGCTGCTCGAGGTGCTGGATCCGGCGCAGAACCACACGTTCCGCGACCACTACCTGGACCTGGATCTCGACCTGTCCGACGTGCTGTTCATCGCGACCGCCAATGTCATGGAGACCATCCCCGGCCCGCTGCTGGACCGGATGGAACTGATCACCGTGGACGGCTACACCGAGGACGACAAGGTCGACATCGCCCGCGACTTCCTGGTGCCGAGGCAGCTGGAACGCAACGCGCTGACCACCGACGAGGTGACCGTCACCGACGCGGCGCTGCGCGAGATCGCCGCCAACTACACCCGGGAGGCCGGGGTGCGGCAGATGGAGCGGTTGATCGCGAAGGCGTTGCGCAAGGCCGCGACTCGCCTGTCCGAGGTCGGGACCGACTCGGGCACAGCGGATCTCGGCTACGACGCCGAGCTGGGCTACGACGCGCTGGTCAAGTCCGAGAGCGCGGCGAAGCAGGCGCTGACGATCGACCTGGGCGATCTGAAGGAGTACCTGGGCCGCCCGCGCTTCACCCCCGACTCGGTGGAACGCACCGCGGTGCCGGGTGTGGCGACCGGACTCGCGGTCACCGGTCTCGGCGGCGACGTCCTCTACATCGAGGCCAACGCCGCGGAGGGTGAGCGTTCGCTGACCCTGACCGGCCAGCTCGGCGACGTGATGAAGGAGTCCGCGCAGATCGCGCTGACCTACGTACGCTCGCACCTGGAGGAGATCGGCATCGAGCCGTCGGTGCTGGATCGCAATATCCACGTGCACTTCCCGGCGGGCGCGGTGCCCAAGGACGGACCGTCGGCGGGCGTCACCATGGTCACCGCCCTGGTGTCGCTGGCGCTGGGCAGGCAGGTGCGCGCCGATGTCGGCATGACCGGTGAGGTCACGCTGAACGGACGGGTGCTGCCGATCGGCGGCGTCAAGCAGAAGCTGCTCGCCGCGCAGCGGGCCGGCCTGAAGACGGTGTTCATCCCGGCCCGCAACGAGCCGGACCTGGACGACGTCCCGGCCGAAGTGCTTGCCGCACTGGATGTCCGCCCCGTCGGTGACGTGGCCGACATCCTGGCCTACGCCATCGAGCCGGTCGCCGAACCGGCCCTGGACAGCCGGGCTTTCGCGGCCACCGCCTGACGAAGGAGAAAAGGCCGGGTACCTGGGGTGCCCGGCCTTTTCTTTTGCGGTGCAAGAGCTTTCGTTGACCCGCGAAGTGCCCGCCAGACGCTGCCCCGAGCACTTCTGCACGGCGGCGACCCGGCACCGGGCAACCCCGCGCTGCCCGGTGCCGGCGGGTATCAAGCGCGACTTGTCAGTTCGCGCTCGACCGACCTGGTGGTGCCCTGCGCGACCGCGCACAGCACGGGCTCGCTGTCGGCGTCCTCGGCGTAGATCTCGCAGCGGACCACGGCTTGGCGGCGGGTGGCGCCGGTGACGGTGGCGACGGCGCGTAGCCGCTGACCTGCGGCGGGGCGGAGGTAGGTGATGGTGAAGCCGCCGGTCAGCACGTTGGGGCCGAGGGCGGTGCCTGCGGCGAAGGTAAGCGCGTTGTCGGCCGCGTAGGACAGCACGCCGCCGTGCACGAAGCCGAACTGCTGGCCGAGTTCGGGGCGGATGGGGATCACCAGAGTGACTGTGCCGTCGCCGAATTCGGCGATCTCGGTGCCGACCAGCTCGGCGAAGGGTTGCGCGGCGAGGACCTTCTTGGCGAGGTCGATATCGATGGTCGCGGTCATCAGTTGTCCTTCGTTCGCGCGCCGAAGCACGATAGTCGTTGGGGTGAAGCGTTTTTCAGGCTGCGCGCAATGCAAGCCATGCCGCGTCCGCGAGGTCGTCCGCGACGTCGGTCGGCGCGGCGAGCATGTCGCCGCCGAGCCACTGCCTGCTGTACTCCTGCGCAGGCCCGAGCCATAGCGCGTACACCAGATCGAACGACAGATCGCGCACGACGCCGTATCCGGCGTGCGTGCGCCACCAGCGCGCGACATTGCGCAGGAACTCGCGATTGCTGTCGCTCTCCCGCACCCCCGGCGGCCGGGCAGAGGTGAGAACCTTTGCCCGGTACTGATTCTCGGCCACCCAGCGCAGGTGTTCCCGTACCCCCGCCGTGATCCCCTCCCTGGCGTCGGCGCTGTCACCGACTGCTGCCCAGAAGTGCTGCTGATAGTCGACGAGCGCGTTCGCCCAGACCTGCCGATACAGGTCCGCCTTGTCCGGGAAGTGGTGGTAGAGGGCGCCGACGCTGGCGCCCGCCGCGTCGCGGATCTGGGCCAGCGTGGCTTCCAGCGCCCCCTGCTCCGCGAACTGCCGCTCGGCTGCCAACAGCAACCGATCTCGAATCTTCATAACCAGAATTTAGTTCTGTTTTTCGGACAGCGCAATGGTCGGATCGGCAATGCGGTCGAGTCAGGCCGGGCGCGGCTTGCCCCGCAACCATTCCAGGAAGGAGCGGCGCGGTCGCCGCGGATACCGCGCCAGCAGCGTGCCGGAACCGACGCGACCGTCCACTCGCAACAGTGGCGCACCGGCCCGCACCGGCCCGGTGACCTTGCTGCGCACGTCACCGCTCTTGGCCCGCACGCGATCTACGTCGACCATCCACCCCCGCGGCACGATCAGTTTGAGGCTGCCGGAGCCGACGGACGCGTGCAGCACCACCTCGCGATGGGGGCAGAAGGCCTGGGAGAAGTCGATGATGATGGTCCCGGAAGTGCATTCGGCGGTGATCTCGGCGGGCACGATCCACTGCCCGCCCTTCTTACGCGTCCCGCTCCCGACACTGAGCTCGATCGGCTCGCGGGCCGCGGCGGCCACCGGCAGATCCGCCGTAACGGCCACCAGTTCATCGGTGGTCCGCGCCGAGTAGACGGTGACGAGTCGCCGATCCAGCTCCAGCAGATCCAGCCGACCTTCCTCGACCGCGAGGTGCAGCTGTCGAGCGGCGATCTCCCGGTCGATGTGGCCGACGCGAATCTCGGGCAGTGCGGTGGGCTCGTCCTGCGGGTCGGTCATCGGCGTGCTCCCCCTTGTGGTGGTTCTCCCGAAATCGTACGACCTGGCGCGGTGCGAGACACCGCCGTCAGCGCCCGATCGAGCCGGAAGTCCGGCTGTCTGTCACCCCCGTGGGGTAAGACGGACATATGGCCAGGTGGCTGTTGCATGTCGATCTCGATCAGTTCCAGGCCGCGGTGGAGTTCCGCAGGCACCCGGAGCTGCGCGGCCTGCCGGTCATCGTCGGCGGCAACGGCGATCCCGCCGAGCCCCGCAAGGTGGTGACCTGCGCGTCCTATCCGGCGCGCGCGTTCGGCGTGCGCGCCGGGATGGCGCTGCGCAGCGCGCAGCGCAAGTGTCCGGAGGGTGTGTTCCTGCCTTTGGACATGGCCAGTTACGAGGAGGCGTCGGAAGAGGTCATGGCGCTGCTGCGGACCTTTCCCGGCCGCGTCGAGGTGTGGGGCTGGGACGAGGCCTTTCTCGCCACCGACACGGCGGACCCCGAGGCCCTCGCCCGCGAGATACGCAGCGCCATCGAGCAATTGGAACTGACCTGCGCGATCGGCATCGGTGACAACAAGCTCACCGCCAAACTGGCCACCGGCTTCGCCAAATCGACGGGCAAGACCGACGCCGGACCGGCCACCGACGCGGGCGCGGCCGCAGGCATCTTCCGCCTCACCGCCGCGAACTGGACCGAGGTGATGGCACACCGCCCGACAAATGCCCTGTGGGGCATCGGCACTCGGATCGCCGCCCGCCTCGCCGACCTCGGCATCCACACCGTCACCGACCTGATGGCCGCCGACCGGCAACGCCTCGCCGCCGAATTCGGCCCGACCACCGGCCCTTACCTCTGGGTCCTCGGTCACGGCAAAGGCGACACCGACGTCACCACCGAACCCCGGGTCCCGGTGGGCCGCAGCAAATCCGAGACCTTCCCCCGCGACCTCACCGACCCCGCCGACATCCGCGCGCAGGTGGCCCGCCTCGCCACCGAGGTCGCCGAGGAGATGGCCGAAGCGGGCCGGGTCGGCACCCGGGTCTCGGTCACCGTCCGCACGAACACCTTCTACACCCGTAGCAAGCAGGAAAAACTACCCACGCCCACCATCGACCCCGCCGAGATCACCGACACCGCCCTGCGCATCATCGACCGCTTCCCGCTCGACCGCCCGATCCGCCTGCTCGGCGTCCGCCTCGAACTCGTCCCCGAGTAGACCCCCCCTCGGCGCGGACGTCGGGAGCCGCGCGGACGCGGGCGGACGCTCGTATGCTCGTCGCATGGAGTTCTGGGCGATGGTGGCGCATGAATCGGACAGCGGGATCGTGCTGACCAAGCAGGAGGTCGGGGAAGATTTCCTCGGGCCCGGCGAGGTGACGATCAAGGTGCATTTCTCCAGCGCGAACTACAAGGACGGGCTGGCGATCACGCCCGGTGGCGGGGTGGTGCGCAAGTATCCGATCATCCCCGGCATCGATCTCACCGGCGAGGTGGTTTCGTCCGAGGACGACGATTTCGCGCCGGGCGACCTGGTGGTGGCGCACGGGTACGACATCGGCGTCTCGCACCACGGCGGGTTCGCCGAGTACGCCAGGGTGCCCGCCGACTGGGTGGTGAAGCTCGACGGCCTGAGCCCCAGCGACGCCGCCGCGCTCGGCACCGCCGGCTTCACCGCCGGTCTGAGCGTGCAGGCTCTGCTCGACCACGGCATCACCCCGGAGACGGGCGCGGTGCTGGTCACCGGCGCGACCGGCGGGGTCGGCAGCGTGAGCATCGACATCCTGTCCGGCCTCGGCTACGAGATCATCGCCTCCACCGGCAAGACCGACGCGGGCGAGCTGCTCGCCGAGATCGGCGCCAACGAGGTGATCGGCCGGCTGCCGGAGGACCCCGACGCGAAGCCGCGACCGCTGAACAAGGCCCGCTGGGCCGCCGCGGTCGACAGCGTCGGCGGCAAGTCGCTCGCTTATGTGCTCAGCACCACCGGTTACGGCGGTGCGGTCGCGGTCAGTGGTCTGACCGGCGGCCCCGGTCTGCCCACCACGGTGCTGCCGTTCATCCTGCGCGGTGTCAGCCTGCTCGGCATCGACTCCGTCTTCCTGCCGATCGAGAAGCGCCGTGAGCTGTGGGGCCGCCTCGCGAACGAGCTGCGCCCGCAACACCTCTCGTCGCTCACCCACTTCGCGTCCATCACCGATGCCGCCGAGGTGCTGCACGCCATCCAGCAGGGCAGCCACAGTGGTCGCACCGTGTTCAACGTCCTCGGCGAATTCTGAACGGCTAGCACGCAATTGATGCGAAAAGACCGGCTCGACGAGTAATCGAGCCGGTCTTTCGCCGTTGTCCTAGTCGACGAGCGCGACCTCGTCCAACGCGTCCACCGTCGCGTTCTTCTTGTTGCGCATGACGACCAGTGCAACCACCGCGCCGGCCAGGATGCCTACACCACCCGCGAGGAAGCTGACCGACATGGCATCGGTGAACGCCTCCCGCGCGGTGCCGAACAAGGCGGTGTCGCCGGTGCGCGCGGCCAGCGCCAGCGCGTCACCGATCGAGTGCCTGGCGGCCGCGGGCGCGGAGTCCGGCATGCCGCTGGTGTAGGTGCTGGACAGGATGCTGCCGAGCACCGCGATGCCGAGTGCGGCGCCCGCCTGCTGAATGGTGTCGTTCAGCGCGGACCCGACCCCCGCCTGCTCCCGCGGCACCGCGCCCATCAGTGCGGCGATGGCCGCGGGCTGCGCCAGTCCCGCACCGGCACCGAGGATGACGAGCGCCAGGGCGAGCATGCCGAAACCGCTGTCCGCGGCCAGACCGGCCAGCAGGCCGAGGCCGACGGCCGAGACGAGCATGCCGGTGACGGCGAGTGTGCGGTTGCCGACCTTGTTGCCCAGACTCGCGCCGAGTCCGTTGAACGCGATGGAGGCCACCATCATCGGAATGAACGCCAGCCCCGCTTTGGTCGGCGAGTAGCCGAGCACGAACTGCAGGTACTGGGTGAGGACGAGCAGCAGACCACCGTTGGCGACCTGGACCAGGGTCAGCGACAGGCTGCCGCCGGTGAAGTCACGGTTGCGGAAGAGGTCGAGCGGGACCATCGGGTGTTCGACGCGCTTCTCCCACACGATGAACGCGACCAGAGCGACGATCGCGATGGCCAGCGTGCTCAGCGTGGACGCGTGATCGAAACCGCCCTTGGGGAATTCGATGATGGTCCACACCAGCGCGGTCATGCCGACCATGGACAGCACCGCACCGGGCACGTCGGGCGCGGTCCACGGCCCCTTGGACTCCGGCATCAGCACCACCGCGGCGATGATCGCCACGATCGCGACCGGAATGTTGATCAAAAACGCGGCGCCCCACCAGAAGTGCGCGATCAGCACCCCGCCGAGCACCGGCCCGCCGACCAGTCCGAGCACCGAGGCGGCGCTCCAGAAGCTCATCGCCTTACGGCGCTCCTGATCGTCGAACACGGTGATCAGGATCGACAGCGTGCTCGGAAGTACCAGTGCGCCACCGATACCCATCACGGTGCGGGCCACGATCAACTCGATCGGACTCGACGCCAGCGTCGCGCCGAGTGAGGCCAGTCCGAACAAAACAAGCCCGATGATCATCACCCGGCGCCTGCCGAACCGGTCGGCCAGGCTGCCCGAGGTGAGCAGCAGACCGGCGAAAACCAGGATGTAGGAATCCAGGATCCACTGGATGTCCTGGGCGCTGGCGTTCAGGTCCTCGGCCAGCGGCGGCACCGCCACGGCCAGCACGAAATTGTCGATGACCAGGACCAGCGTGCTGAGGCACAGCACGATCAAAATCCACCAGCGCTTCGGATTGCGGGTCTCGATCGGATTCATCGGAAGCTCTCTTCTCACGGCGTTGCGTACAACGTTCTGCTGTTGCGAACAATGTACGCACAAGGTTCGGACGTTCGCAAGTGCGAACATCGTGCGCTACGCTGAGGGCAACTGGAAGGAGTCGACGTGGCCGTCGAGAAACAGCAGGTCGGATCGGTGTGGACCCGTCCACGCAAGGGCAGGGAGCAGCCTGCGCTGACCAGGGAGCAGATCGTGGCCGAGGCCGTCGCCCTGCTGGACGCCGAGGGCATGGAGGCGCTCACCATGCGTCAGCTCGGGGCCCGGCTGAACGCGGGTGCCACGTCGCTGTACCGGCACGTCGCCAACCGCGACGAGCTCATCGAGCTGGTCGTCGACGAGGTCTACGGCGAGATCCGGGTGCCCGAGCTCGCCGACCCGACGGCGTGGCGCGCGGCCACCGAGCAGTGCGCGCAAAGCCTGCGCGGGATGATCCTGCGGCATCCGTGGATGGCGTCGACGCTCGGTCAGGTGGGGTTGTCCTACCTCGGCCCGAACGTCATGCGACTCAACGACGGTCTGGTCGGGCTGTTCGAGGCGGGCGGGTTTCCGGCGGCGGGGACCGACGAGGCGCTCAGTGCGGTGATGAGCTACGTCGTCGGCATGGGCATCAGTGAGGCGGCCTGGCTGGCGCTACTCGTGCGCTCCGGGCAAACGGAGCAGGAGTTCGTCGCCGCGCTGCGACCTGCGGCCGAGGCGGCGGCCAAGAACTATCCGAGGGCGCAGCAGGAGAATTGGGACGCCGACCCGAGCGAGCGCCGCGATCGGAAGTTCCGCTACGGCCTGGACCGACTGCTGGACGGGCTCGACGCCCGCCGCGGCTGACGCGCGGTCGACGCGCTCAGTGCCAGGTGTGATCGGTGAGCGGCGTGCGCGGTCCGAACTTCGGCTTGTGCGCCTGACCGCTGATCTCCAGCAGCCGGACCGCCCGATACCGGTGCGGCCGCAGCGGTGCCAGGTATTCGACCATCGTGTCGTCGTCGATCGGGTGGCCCAGCAAGGTCCAGCCGATGATGGCCGCGAGGTGGAAATCGCCGACCGACAACGCGTCCGCGTCACCGAACGCGCGCTGCGCGGTCTCGGCGGCGGTCCACTCGCCGATGCCGGCGATCGTCCGGAGCCTGCGGGCGGCCTCAGCCGGGTCGACACCGGCTGCCCGTTCCAGTGAGCTCGCCACCCGCGCGGCCCGCACGATCGTCTGCGCCCGCTGCGGACCGACATTGGCGCGATGGAAGGCCCAGGACGGCACCCGCCGCCAGGTATCGGCATCGGGTGGCAGCCGCAGGCCCTCCGGCGCCGGCCCTGGGGCCGGATCACCGAACTGCCGCACCAGCTTTCGCCACGAACCACGCGCCGAGATGGTGTGCACCTTCTGCTCGAGCACCGCGGGCACCAGCGCCTCGAACACCAGGCCGGTGCGCAGCATCCGCAGACCGGGGAAGCGGCGATGCGCCTCGACCAGCTTCGGGTGGTCCGGGACGAAGCCGTCCAGGTCCTCGTCCAGGCACAGCATGTGGTCGAGCCCGTCCAGGAACTCCTCGGCACCGGGTCCCCAGGCGTTGCCCTTTACCGCGCACGGACCGGCCTGGGTCAGCCGGTAGGTGACCGGGCCCGACGACATGCGGGAGGCGTGCCAGTGCGCGCCGTCGCGGGTGGTCTGGTGGCACGGATCGCCCGCACCGCGGCGCAGCGGCGCGATCGTGCACGCCAGGTCGATCGGGCGGTCGGACGTCACGGTTCTGGTCAGACCGGTCGGATCACCTACCGGTTCGACCATCGCGCTACGCATCGGCTCATTCTGCCCGATGGCACCCGCGTGCAATGCGGCCAGTCCGTGATCGGTCGAGAAGGTCTTCGCGGACAACGGAATTCAGCGCTATTCGATACCGAATGCGTATGACCGCAGGTCCCCGGTATTTTGTAACGCGAAGAATGGACGTGGCGATATTGGTTCCGATCGGCAAACAGCTGGCAGTCGCCACACGGAGGTATCGAATGATCACCAACTTGCTCAACTGGTTGCTCGCCGCCTGGGGCGGTGTTTCCGCAGGTAGTTCGGGTTACCAGATTCCGCCCGGCACCCTGCCCTTCGGTAGCTGACCCGGCCCGCGCACTCGCCGTGACCGCGCGTCCGGCGAGTGCGCGAAAGCCTCACTGCTCCAACAGGAATTGGGCCAGATGGCGGCTCCGGCGACCCGCCAATTGCGCCGCTTGAGTCCGGCACGAGAAGCCGTCCGCCAGGAAAACGGTGGCATCCTCGGCGGCCCGCAGCGCGGGCAGCAGACCGTTCTCGGCGACCGCAACCGAAATGTCGTAATGGTCGCGCTGCATTCCGAAGTTTCCCGCGAGACCGCAACATCCGGTGACCTCAGTCACATTCATTCCCATTGTGGTTAACAACTGGCGATCGGCCGCGAAGCCGAGCGTCGCATGATGGTGACAATGCGGCTGGACCACCACGGATCGTCCGGGCAATTGCGGTGGCCGCCAGTTCGGTTGTTCGCTCAGGAACTCCGCGAGCGTGCGCACGGCCCGCGCCGTGGCCGCCGCGCGCGGATCCTCCGGTAGCAGTTCGGGCAGATCCGACCGCAGCACCGCGGTACAGGACGGTTCCAGTCCGACCACGATGCCGCCGGCGTGCACGTGCTCGGCCAGCGCGTCCAGTGTGCCGCGCAGCCGCGCGCGGGCACCGTCGAGCTGTCCGGTGCTGATCCAGGTGAGTCCGCAGCAGACCCGCCGGGCGGGGATACGCACCCGGTAGCCGAGCGACTGCACCAATTGCGCTGCGGCCAGCGCAATCTCGGGGTCGAAGGCGTCGGTGAAGGTGTCGATCCACAGCATCCCCTCGGGCCGGTTCCCCTCGGCTTGTGGTCCGGCGACCAGGCTCCCTGTCTCGACCGCCGCGACGTTGCCTTGGATCTCCTCCGGTCGACCTACCGGCCCCGCGGGCGGGATTACGCCGCCGAGGTCACGCCAGATATGGCGAAAGCTGCGATCCGCCAGTCGCGGTACCTCGCGGCGCGGGTCGATCCCCGCGGCGCGCAACCCGATTCGGCGCAGCACCGAGACATTCGCCAATGCGTTGGCTGCGCGCGGCAGCCGGGTCGCCACCGCGAGCCAGCGCGGCAGCCAGCCCAGCGAGTAGTGATCGAGCGGTCGCGGGCGGTGCCGGTATCTGCGATACAGTGCCTCGGCTTTATAGGTGGCGACATCGACGCCGGCCGGGCAGTCGGAGCGACATGCTTTGCAGGACAAGCACAGGTCGAGCGACTCCGCGACCGCGTCCGACGACCACGGCAACGCGCCGCGGACCACCTCTTGCAGCACTCGGGCGCGGCCGCGGGTGCTGTCCTTCTCGTCCTTGGTGGCCAGATAAGACGGGCACATGAAACCACCGGCGGCGCTGGTATCGGCACGACACTTGCCGACACCGACACAGCGGTGCACCGCCGTACTCAGGTCGCCGTGGTCGTGCGGGAAGGCGAAACCCCCCGCCGGCGGTAGGAGCGGCAACCCGGCCAGTCGCAGGTCGGCGTCGATCGGTCGCGGTGCGACGAGAACGCCGGGATTCAACACCGCGTGCGGATCGAAAAGCGTTTTGTACCCGGCGAATACCTCGAGCACCGGCCGGGAGTACATGAGCGCGAGCAACTCCGAGCGAGCCCGCCCGTCCCCGTGCTCACCGGAGAGCGAACCACCGTGCCGCACAACCAGTTCCGCCGCGTCGAACAGGAAGCGCCGAAACCGTTGCGGCGCATCGGCGATCGGGAGATCGAGCCGCACATGGATACAGCCGTCACCGATGTGGCCGTACAGCAAGCCGTCCACGCCGTGCGCGCGCGTAAGGTCGCCGAAATCGCGCAGATAGGCGCCGAGCCGTTCCGGCGGCACCGCCGCGTCCTCCCAGCCCGGCCAGGCCGGCTGCCCGTCCGGCGTGCGACCGGCCAGGCCCGCGCCGTCCGCGCGGATATGCCAGAGTGCCGCCGCGGCAGCGGGATCGGTGACAATGCGGGAGTCCAGCGCGTCGGCCGACCGGCGCAGCTGTTCGGCCCCTGCCAAAGCTTCGGCGGGTGTGTCGCCGGTGGTCTCCACGAACAGCCAGCCGCCGCCGCGCGGCAGTTCGGGCACGGTGCCGCGATGGGCACGGACCGTATCGACCAGCCGGGCGTCGATACCCTCGACCGCAGTGGGCTTGCACGCCATCACCGCGGCGACATCGTCGGCGGCGGTGGCGATGTCGGGGTAGCCGAGCACCGTCAGCACGGCCGCCTTCGGGAGCGGCACCAGGTCGACGGTCGCGTCGAGCAGCAACCCGCAGGTGCCCTCGGACCCGACGAACGCCTTCGCCACCGCCGAACCGCGTTCGGGCAGTAGATGTTCCAGCCCGTAGCCGGAGGCCTGGCGTTCGAAACGGCCCAGGTCGGTGCGCAGTACCGCGAGGTTCGCCCGGGTGAACTCGGCGAGTCCCGGCAGCACCGACAGGTCGTGCGCGAGCGTCCGCTCGACGCCCATCCCGTCGAGAATCCGCAGTTCCCGCACAGTGTCCGAGGTGCGACCCCAGGCGACCGCGCGCGGGCCGCAGGCATTGTTGCCGATCATGCCGCCCAGGGTGCAGCGGTTCTGCGTCGACGGATCCGGCCCGAACCGCAGCCCGTGCGGCCGGGCCGCGCGCTGCAATTCCGACAGCACGACACCGGGTTGCACCCGGGCCACCAGGGCCTGCGGATCCACTTCCAGGATGCCGTTCATGTGTCTGCTGAAGTCGAGCACCAGCCCCGGCCCGATCGCATTGCCCGCGACCGAGGTCCCGCCGCCACGCGCGGTCACCGACAGTCCGTTGTCTCTGGCGAATTCCAACGTGACCGCCACATCCTGGTCCGTGCGCGGAAACACCACTGCTCGTGGCGGCACCCGATAGTTGGAGGCATCGGACGAATACTCGGCCCGTCGGCGTTCGGACGCGTCGACCTCACCGCTGAGCCTGCTCCCCAGCGCCGCCACCATCCGGTCCTTGGTCACCACGCCAGCCTAAGCGCGGCTCTCGATCCCAGGCTGCCTTGGAATGGCCAGCGGTTCGCGGTCCTGAATGCCGGTCGGCAAACGGTACGAGATCGCCTGCACATTTCGCTGTGCGCGGAATCGGAATCCGGCGGCATCGACTTGCTCTGAACCTTTGTTGAGGTCTTAGTGTCGGTGCCGACGGCTTTGATGGGTGGGGAGCGAGAGGACTTAAGACGTGAGTATCGAATCGGTGGCCTGGAGCCAGATGTACCGGCAGGCCAACGCGCCCAAGGAGCAGCGGCCGTTCAGCATGGCCACCGCCCGGCGCATTCTGCGCTTCGCCGCGCCACACCGGCGCCGGATCGGCGTGTTCCTGCTGTTCAGCGTGGTGTCCGCGCTCTTGGCGGTGGCGACGCCGGTGCTGGCCGGCCGGGTGGTCAACAACATCGTCGGCGGCGCCGCGCCACGGATCGTGGTCACGCTCGCACTGATCATCGGCGTGCTCGCGGTCTTCGATGCCGTGCTCGGCGTGGTCATCCGCTGGTTGTCCTCGCGCATCGGTGAGGGCTTGATCCTGGATCTGCGCACCGCGGTCTTCGATCACGTGCAGAAGATGCCGATCGCCTTCTTCACCAGGACCCGGACCGGCGCGCTGGTCAGCCGGTTGAACAACGACGTGATCGGCGCGCAGCGCGCGTTCAGCGACACCCTGTCCGGTGTGGTCGCCAATCTGGTCACCCTCGCGCTCACCCTCGCCGTGATGCTCAGCATTTCCTGGCAGATCACCTTGCTCGCGCTGCTCCTGCTGCCGGTGTTCGTGCTGCCCGCCCGGCGCATGGGCAACCGGCTCGCCGACATGCAGCGCGAGGCCGCCAAACTCAACGCCGCCATGAGCACCCAGATGACGGAGCGGTTCTCCGCGCCCGGCGCGACGCTGGTGAAGCTCTTCGGCCGTCCGCACCAGGAATCCGTCGAGTTCGAGCTGCGCGCCCGCCGGGTACGCGACATCGGCGTGCGGACCTCGATGCTGCAGACCGTCTTCGTCACCTCGCTCACCCTGGTGTCGGCGCTGGCGATCGCGCTGGTCTACGGACTCGGCGGCTGGTACGCCCTGCGCGGCCAGCTGGACGCGGGCGCGGTTGTCGCCCTGTCGCTGCTGCTGACCAGGCTCTACACCCCGCTGACCGCGCTGGCCAGCGCCCGGATGGAGATCATGGCCGCGCTGGTGAGCTTCGAGCGGGTCTTCGAGGTGCTGGACCTGAAGCCGCTGATCGAGGACGCCCCCGGTGCGGTGCCGGTGCCGGAGGGGCCGGTCGCGGTCGAGCTGGACGACGTGACGTTCGGCTACCCGTCCGCCGACAAGGTGTCGCTGGCCTCGCTGGAGGACGTCGCGACCTTGGACACCCGCGGCGGTGTCGACGTGCTGCACAATGTGTCGCTGCGGGCCGAGCCCGGCCAGCTCATCGCGTTGGTCGGTTCGTCGGGAGCCGGTAAATCCACGGTGGCGCAGCTGGTTTCCCGGCTGTACGACGTGGACGGCGGCGCGGTGCGACTCAACGGCACCGATGTGCGCGAGCTGACCACCGAGTCGATCCGGGCGGCGGTCGGCCTGGTCACCCAGGACGGGCACCTGTTCCACGACACCATCCGCGCGAACCTGCTGCTCGCCCGGCCGGAGGCGGCGGAGTCGGAGCTCTGGGACGCGTTGCAGCGGGCCAGGTTAGGCGACCTGGTCGAGTCGCTGTCGGACGGCTTGGACACCGTGGTCGGCGAACGCGGCTACCGCCTGTCCGGCGGTGAGCGCCAGCGCCTCACCATCGCACGCCTGCTGCTCAAGCAGCCGCGCGTGGTGATCCTGGACGAGGCGACGGCCTCGCTGGACTCGACCTCGGAAGCCGCGGTGCAGGAGGCGCTTTCCGAAGCACTGGCCGGCCGGACCGCCCTGGTGATCGCCCACCGGCTGTCCACGATCCGCGCGGCCGACCAGATCCTGGTGATGGAGGACGGCCGGATCGTGGAGCGCGGCACGCACACCCAACTGCTGGCCGCCGACGGACGCTACGCCGAGCTGTACCGCACCCAGTTCGCCGACGACCCGGCGCCGGTAGCCGCCTGATCGGTTACTGAGGTGCCGCGTCGGCGTAGCAGGTCGTGTCCTCGGCGGGCAGCGTGCCCGTGCCGAAGTAGGTGTTGATCGCGTCGTTCACACAGGTGCTCAGCTTCGGCCGAAAGGTCATGTGAATGCGCACATCCTGCAGGGTGACCAACCGCGACCCGGCCATGTCCTGATGCAACTGGACGGCATGCGAGTACGGAGTGCGCGGATCACCGGTGGAGTTCACGATGAGCGCGGGCACCGTGTTGCGCACGACGGTCGCGGGCTCCACCGGCCCCGGCCAGAACGCGCACGGTTGAATATTGCTCGCCATCGCCCCGAACACCGGCTGAGTGGCCCTGGTCTGTTCGATATTGCGCCAGTACCAGCCCGGATCGCGGGGCGCGCCGGCGTCACCGCAGGCGATCTGCGCCAACGTCGAATTCTCGCCGTCCCGCAACGCGGTGACAATCGCCTTCAGCCGAGGCGATTTCGCCGTCGTCGGCGGTCCGCCCGCGGCATCGGCGAGCTCACGGAGGGTGTCCGCCAGCGCCGCGTTCAGCCGGAAGTTCATCAACATCCCGTGCAGGACGAACGGCAGCCAGTGATCGTCGACCGCGAAGCCGTCGACGACGATCGGTTGCCGCGCCACGGTCCGCACCAGCCCCTCGACCGTGCCGCGCACCTGCTGCGGCGTCGCGCCGAAGTGATAGGTGTCGTCCTGGGTCGCCGCCCAGATCGCCCAGTCGTCCAGCGCGAGCTCGTCGGCGGGACCCCAATCCTGCACCAGCCCTTCCCAATACCGGTCGGGATCGATCGCGCTGTCCAGCACGATCCGCCCGCTGCGGTCCGGGAACATCTGGGTGAACACCGCACCGAGGTAGGTGCCGTACGACAACCCGAAGTAGTCGACCGTCTGCTCGCCGAGCACGCCGCGCACGATGTCGATATCCCGGGCGGTATTGCGGGTGGTGAATTGCCGCATCATCTCCGGGTCGTGGATCAGACAGCCCGCGGCCATGCCTGCCGATTGCACCGTGTCGTGTACGAAGCCGAGCGGATCCAGACCCGCCGAGCGGATCATCTCGCCGACCGGCCAGCCGCAGCGCGGACTGCGCCCCGACTCGCCGACGCCGCGCGGGTCCATTCCGATCAGGTCGTGCGTCGCCAGGACGTCCGGCGTCAGTACGTCACCGAGCAGATCAATACTGTCCAGTCCCTCACCACCGGGCCCGCCGGGGTTGGCCAGCAGGATCCCTTGGCGGCGAGCCGGATCCGTGGCCGGGACCCGGGAGATCGCCACGGTCATGGTCCGGCCGTCGAGCCGTCCGTAGTCGAGCGGCACCAGCACGTCGGCGCACTGCCCGCCCGCCTTGTCCAGATTCTCGAGCTCGCACGGGTGCCATTGCAGTTGCTGGCGATAGAACCGTTCCAAACCCACCGGCTGCGCGTCACCCCCGGGCGCGGCACTGCTGTTGACCGGCACGGCGGCGAGCACCGACACCGCCACCACCGCTACCGAACGCCGGAACAACCGCACCAACACCAGACTCGCCTCTCACACGATCACAATCCTCGTCGCGCAGAGAACGGTAACGGATCGGGCCAGGCTCCGGTGGGCGTGGCATTTCCTCAGGACGGCAGCTCAGGACGGCAGCGCGCGCTCGTCGAGCACGCATTTGCCCGCCTCGACCAGCGTCGTGCGTGCGCGCCGCCGCACCCGGCACCGGTCAACCGTGCAATCTAGGTGCAATTGCATTGCGGCATGGGCTTGTTCGACGGTCATGATGCCCGGGTCGGCGCCGCAGGCCAGCAGGGCCGCCACATGCATGTTCAGGTTGGTCAACTGCATCAGGAGACACCCGCCCCGTGCGCGCCTGCGGTCCATCGATGTCGGGTGGGCGCCGGACGCTCCTCCGGCCAGGCGGATTGCCGCACGGCCATGCCGACCGCCTCCAGCGCGGTCAACCCGACCTCGTCGGCGAGTTCGCCGACCAGATCGAGCAGGGTCGGCACCACCTCGGCAACCCGCAGCGCGGCAACGGCTTGCGCACACGTCAGGGTGCGGCCGGGCAGGTAGGAAACCACCCAGCTCCCGTGTCCGACGCTGCGCGCGCGATGCGCGGTGTGATCGCTGGTCATCAAGGACGACGCAATGACATGTACAGCCATGACTCCTCGTTCCTGCGGGCGACTCCTGCTGAGTGCCCGGAGGTTTCGCGGCGGGACGCCGAGGATGGCGTTCGATCCCTCCGGGCATACTTCCAGCACACCATTGACGGGGGCGCGAAACAACGCCCGCGATGGATATCCAAAGATTTCGCGCGAATTCCCAGCACGAAAACCAGCCGGGAGGGGAGGATTCTCCATAGTGGACGAAAGCGCCCGCTGCCCAAGCGAAGTGACGGGGGACCGAGCTTGCTGGTTGCCCCCGCAAAATCACGGGTGAGCAGCCGAACACAGAACGGAGCGTGCTGTGTCAGCGAGTTCGGCAAGACTGTCAGCGAGTTCGGAGCGAGCGTCCGGGGGGTCCGACAGACCGACCGGTACCGAGAGCGCCTCCTCCACCCTACCGCGCAGGCAGCTAGGCAGGTATCTACGCGACTGGCGCACCCAGGCCGGCCTGACCATCGCCGAGGCCTCGCGGCTGATGGAATGGGGCGCAAGCACTTTGCAACGCCTGGAGAAAGGCCAGGCCGATCGCATCCGCACCATCGATATACAGGAACTGTGCCGCATCTACGGCATCCCCGACGAGCTCGCCGACGGCCTCAAGGGCCTGGCCCAGCAGGCCGCGGTCAAGAGCTGGTGGCACGCCTACGGTGACCTGATCCCGGAGAACTTCGATGTCTATGTCGGTTTGGAAGCTTCGGCCCAGCAACTCAGTTCTTACCAGTCCGAACTGATCCTCGGTCTCCTGCAGACCGCGGACTACGCGAGGGCTCTGCATCGTCTCGGCTATCCGGACGATTCCGAGGCCGAGCTCGAACGCCGGGTCCAGCTCCGGTTGCAGCGGCAGGCCTTGATCACCAGGAAGGCCTCGCCCGCAACAGTTGCCGTGGTGTTGCACGAGTCGGTGCTGCGCCGGGTGGTCGGTGGCGCGAAAGTGATGGCGGCGCAGCTAAGACATCTTGCGGATTTGAGTACCAATGACAATGTTGCGGTGCGTATTCTGCCGTTCGCGGCCGGTATTCCGCTCGGGGATTCAACGGGACCGTTCACTGTTCTGGAGTTCGGTACCGATAGCAAAGGGCAACCGGTAGAACCACCGGTGGTGTATGTGGAGGGTTTCACCGGAGATCTCTACTTGGAAAGACCGGTCGATGTGCAGCGGTACCATCG
Source organism: Nocardia suismassiliense (assembly GCF_900269665.1). Taxonomy (GTDB): domain Bacteria; phylum Actinomycetota; class Actinomycetes; order Mycobacteriales; family Mycobacteriaceae; genus Nocardia; species Nocardia suismassiliense. The sequence continues at coordinate 315,685 of NZ_LT985361.1, read as the reverse complement.
GGCACACGAGTGCCTCCAGCGCGCCGCGCTGGATATCCAAACGAGTAGACATCTGCTTCGGCAGATAGCGAAGGAGTTTGCGGCATGAGTATCGATCTTATTGGGGCGCAGTGGTTTACCAGCGCCCGCAGCGGCAGCAAGGATTGTGTGGAAGTCGCCTTCCTCGGTGGCGGACATGTCGGTGTGCGCGACAGCAAGAATCCCGGCGGCCCGGCCCTGGTTTTCACTCCCACGGAATGGGATACGTTCACGGCCGGTGTGGCGGACGGTGAATTCGCGCGGGCGTGAAGCGGTTTCGGTAGTTGCGGAGTTCGACCGTGCGTGCACGAATCCATGGACAACGGGCTGCTTTCGATGCAGCCGTAGGGGCAGTGAGGCGGAGTCATGAGTGTCAATAACGGCGCGAATGTCGATCTGGACGGCGCGACCTGGCGCAAGGCCGGCGCGGGCGCGGGCAACGACAGCGTCGAGGTAGCCATGCTCGCAGACGGTCACGTAGGCCTACGTGACGGCAAGAACCCGGACGGCCCCGTTCTGGTCTTCACCCCGAGCGAGTGGGCCGCGTTCACCGCAGGCGTGCACGACGGCGAGTTCGACCGGCCCGGCGCGTAGCCCGAGAAGCCCGGCCGCGTCCGAACGCGCGCCGGGCTTCATTGCGGCACCGAGCGCTTCAGCAAGATCACGAAATGGCACAAATCGGGCAACAAAACGGGTTTCGCCAAGGAAATTTTCGGGTAGTTAATCTTTTGTGGATCGTGGGCTGAAAGGTTCCCACTCCCGGTACAAGAAATTGCGACCTGGGGACTGGGTGGAATGGTTGATCGTCGCGTTGCTGTTCGCAGTGACGTCGATCGGGCTGTTCATCCTCACCGGCTCATTGATGTCATCGCTGTTCATCGGCGTACTCGTGGGAGTTGTTGCCGTCGGTGTCGTGGCCATGCTGTGAGACAGATGTGCCCGCCGGCCGAGGATGATTCCGGCCGACGGGCACCTCGTCAACGACGAAACAGCTTGTTGCCCAACCACACCAGCGGATCGTATTTCTGATCCGCCACGCGTTCCTTCATCGGGATCAACGCATTGTCGGTGATCTTGATGTGTTCCGGGCAGACCTCGGTGCAGCACTTGGTGATATTGCAGAGCCCGAGCCCTTGCTCGTCCTGCGCCAGGCCGCGCCGGTCACCGACATCCAGCGGGTGCATTTCCAATTCCGCGATCCGCATCAGGAACCGCGGACCGGCGAACGAGGTCTTGTTCTCCTCGTGGTCACGCACCACGTGACAGGTGTCCTGGCACAGGAAGCACTCGATGCACTTGCGGAACTCCTGCGAGCGCTCGACGTCGACCTGCTTCATCCGGTAGTCACCCGGCTTGAGATCCGCAGGCGGCGTGAACGACGGTATCTCCCTGGCCTTCTGGTAGTTGAAGGACACGTCGGTGACCAGATCCTTGATCACCGGGAAGGTGCGCATCGGGGTCACCGTGATGACCTCGGCCTCGGTGAAGGTGGACATCCGCGTCATGCAGAGCAGGCGCGGTCGCCCGTTGATCTCGGCCGAGCACGAACCACACTTGCCCGCCTTGCAGTTCCAGCGCACCGCCAGATCGGGCGCCTGGGTGGCCTGCAGCCGGTGGATGATGTCGAGCACCACCTCGCCCTCGTTCACCGCCACGGTGAAATCGTGCAACTCACCACCGTCGAGGTCGCCGCGCCATACGCGGAATTTGGCGTCGTAACCCATCGCTACGCCTCTCGCTCTGTCGATTTCCCGGCTGCCGCCGGATGCCCGGCGATTTCGTCGGGGGTGTAGTACTTTTCGAGCTCGCCGAGTTCGAAAAGGGCGAGCAGTTCCGGTCGCATCGGGGTCTGCTCCTTGGGCGTCACAGTGACGTCCGGGATGGTCTCCCCCGCCGTGCTCGGATCCACCGCGCACACCAGCAGCTTGTGCCGCCAGCCGGGATCCATCGACGGATGATCGTCGCGCGTGTGCCCGCCGCGACTCTCGGTGCGCAGCAACGCCGCCTTCGCGACGCACTCGCTGACCAGCAGCATGTTCTCCAGATCGAGCGCGAGATGCCAGCCCGGGTTGAACTGCCGGTGCCCCTCGACGGTGACCTGCTTGAACCGGGCCCGCAGCTCTTCGAGCTTGCTGAGCGCCTCGCGCACCTCGTGCTCCTTGCGGATGATGCCGACCAGGTCGTTCATCGTCTGCTGCAGATCGGTGTGCAGGGTGTAGGGGTTCTCACCCCGGCCGTCGGACGGCGGATCGAACGGCGCCAGCGCGACTTTCGCGGCTGCGGTGATGTCGGCGTCGGTGATCGAGGGCCGCTGCGCGAGCTGCTCGACATACGCGGCGGCGCCGAGCCCGGCCCGGCGGCCGAAGACCAGCAGGTCCGACAGCGAGTTGCCGCCGAGCCGGTTGGAGCCGTGCATACCGCCGGAACACTCACCCGCGGCGAACAATCCGGGCACTGTCGCCGCCCCGGTATCGGGTTCGACCTCGATGCCGCCCATCACGTAGTGACAGGTCGGGCCCACCTCCATCGGCTCCGCCGTAATGTCCACGTCGGCAAGCTCTTTGAACTGATGGTGCATGGACGGCAGGCGGCGCTTGATCTCCTCGGCGGGCATGCGCGAGGCGATATCGAGGTAGACCCCGCCGTGCGGTGTGCCGCGACCGGCCTTGACCTCCTCGTTGATCGCGCGCGCGACCTCGTCCCGCGGCAGCAGGTCAGGGGTTCGGCGCGCGGAATCGTTGTCGCGCAACCACTGATCGGCCTCCTCCTCGGTCTCGGCGTACTGCCCCTTGAAGACCGGCGGGATGTAGTCGAACATGAACCGCTTGCCCTCGGTGTTCTTCAACACGCCACCGTCACCGCGCACCCCCTCGGTGACCAGGATGCCCTTGACGCTGGGCGGCCAGACCATGCCGGTCGGGTGGAACTGCAAGAACTCCATGTTGATCAACGTCGCGCCTGCTCGCAGCGCGAGCGCGTGGCCGTCGCCGGTGTACTCCCACGAATTCGAGGTCACCTTGTACGACTTGCCGATGCCGCCGGTCGCGAGAACCACTGCGGGAGTTTCGAAAAGCACGAATCGGCCGGACTCGCGCCAATAGCCGAACGCACCGGAAATGCGGTCGCCGTCCTTGAGCAGTTCGGTGATGGTGCATTCGGAGAAGACCTTGATGCGCGCCTCGTAGTCGCCGGTCGCCGCGTAATCCTCCTGCTGCAGCGAGACGATTTTCTGCTGCATGGTGCGGATGATTTCCAGCCCGGTGCGGTCACCGACGTGCGCGAGCCGCGGGTAGGTGTGGCCACCGAAGTTGCGCTGGCTGATCCGGCCGTCCGCGGTCCGATCGAACAGCGCCCCATAGGTTTCCAGTTCCCACACCCGGTCGGGCGCCTCCTGGGCATGCAGTTCGGCCATGCGCCAGTTGTTGAGGAACTTGCCACCACGCATGGTGTCCTTGAAATGCGTTTGCCAGTTGTCCTTTTCGTTGGCATTGCCCATCGACGCGGCGCAGCCGCCTTCGGCCATCACGGTGTGCGCCTTGCCGAACAAGGATTTGCACACCACCGCGACGGAATGGCCGTGTTCTCTGGCCTCGATCACCGCGCGCAATCCTGCGCCACCGGCCCCGATGACGACGACGTCGTACTTGTGCCGTTCCACTTCTGGCATGGCCGCGAATACTCCTGGGGTTGGGGCGGGTCAGTTGATGAACCGCAAGTCCGAAATCTTCTCGCTGGCAACCAACATGACGTAGAAGTCGGTCAGCACCAGGGTGCCGAGGGTGGTCCAGGCCAGTGCCATGTGCCGGGTGTTCAACTTCGAGACCTGGGTCCAGAACCAGTAGCGCACCGGATGGGCGGAGAAGTGCTTGAGCCGGCCGCCGGCGATATGCCGGCAGGAATGGCAGGACAGCGTGTATGCCCAGAGCAGGATCACGTTGACCCACAGGACGATATTGCCGAGACCGAAGCCGAAGCCGCCGTCGGCACCGTGGAAAGCCACGGCCGCGTCGTAGGTGTTGATCACCGAAACCACCACGGCCACATAGAAGAAGTAGCGGTGCGCGTTCTGGATGATCAGCGGCAGCTTGGTCTCGCCGGTGTACTTGGCGTGCGGCTCGGCGACCGCGCAGGCGGGCGGGGAGAACCACACCGCGCGGTAATAGGCCTTGCGGTAGTAGTAGCAGGTCAGCCGGAAACCGAGCAGGAACGGCAGCACCACGAAACCCAGCGGCAGAATCGCGGGCAGATCGCCGAACGGTGTGCCGAAGTGGCTGGAGCCCTCGACGCACGCGGTGCTGAGGCACGGTGAGTAGAACGGCGTCAGATAGTGGTAGTCGGCGACCCAATAGTGGTCGCGCGCATAGGATCTGACCGTCGCGTAGATGACGAACGCGGCGAGGCCGAGCACCGTGATCGCCGGCGGAATCCACCAGCGATCGGTACGTAGCGTGCGTTCGGAGATGCGAGCCCTGGTCCTGCTGAAGACGCCGGTCCCCGTTTCCGGGGTGGTGGTGGTCGGTGCGGCACTCACGACCGCGCCTCGCTGGCGCTCGGCACCGCCGTGAATGCCGAGGGCGCTGTGTTTTTGGTTCGATCGCTGCGCTCACTCACAGGTAAATGCCTCGCTGATCTGCTGTGCGGGTGGTCATCGTTACCTCCGCAATCGAATGTGATGCCCAGCACCATACGACACCCCGGCTATCGCTCGAGCGGGGTCCCGGCATTCCAGACCCGCCGGGATGCCCGTGATTTGCGCCACATTCGATGTCGCTTCAACTGAGGCGGTCCGGTGGTGAACGGACCGCAAACTCTTCGAACTCGACTAAAACAGAACACGATTCGAGACAGGTGCCCGGAAAGGAAACCTGGAGTCGAAATGCCGACGCGCCGAGCGTCACACGGCGGCAACATATTTGTGGTCCTCTTTTTCCGAGATGTGCCCGCTGACGTGCGCCGATGTCCGTGCGGTTCGCGTGAGGGACCGGTGGCGACAGCCTGCTCGACCACCAGGCTTGCGAGCGCCGCTGATCGGACATGGCGCCAGGCCGGGGGAAGGAAGACCATGATGCGAAGAGCCGCGATCGTCGCGCCGGTCCGTACGCCCAGTGGGATCGAAGGGGGTGCGCTGTCGGGAATGCCGCCGGAGTGGCTGGCCTCGACGGTGCTGTCCGCAGTGATCGAGCGCTCCGGGGTCGACCCGATGCGCATCGAGGATGTCGCGATGGCTTGCGTCGACGGGGGTCTGGCCAACGCGCCGGAGTTGAGCAGGCTGGCCGCGCGTGGCGCCGGGCTACCGTTCGCCGTTCCCGGCTTCCTCACCGATCGCCGCTGCGGCAGCGGCCTGCAGGCGGTGATCACCGCGGCCATGATGGTGCAGACCGGCGCCGCCGATGTGGTGGTGGCGGGCGGCGTCGAGTGCGCCGCGGATGCCACTGTCCGTCAAGGGGATTCGGTGTGGGTCGCCGATCTGCGCAACGCCGAGGAACTGGCTCGCCACTACGGCGTCAGCCGGGCCGAAGCCGACGAGTTCGCGGCGGCCAGCCATCGCAAGGCCGCGCGCGCCTGGCGGCAGGGCACCTTCGCCGCCGAGGTGATTCCGGTCGGCGTGGCCAGCGAGCCGGGCTGGTCCGCCGCGGATGTCGAAGGCACCGGGGGACATCGGATCCTGCGTGACGAGGGTGTGCGCGACGACGTCTCCACCTACACCTTGGCCGCGTTGCGTCCGTTGTTCGCCAACGGTGTGGTGACCGCGGGCAATATGACTGCGCACCGGCATGGCGCGTCGGCGTGTCTCGTGGTCGCCGAGGAGCGACTGGACGAACTCGGCCTGACGCCGATGGCGTATCTGGCCGGTTGGGCCGCGGCCGGATGTGACTCGGCGACGGCGACGCTCGGAGCCGCGCCCGCCGTGGCGAAGGTGCTCGGCCGCACCGGGATCGGACTGGACGAGATCGATCTGGTCGAGGTCAACGAGGGTTTCGCGGTGGAAGTGCTTGCGCTGGCGCGGGAATGGGAATTCGATCCGCGGGATCGGCTGAACGTGAACGGTTCGGCCATCGCGCTGGGGCACCCGGTGGGCGCCACCGGCTTGCGGATCATGACCACGATGCTGCACGAACTAGCCCGCACGGGCGGCACCTACGGCTTGGAGGCGATCGCCCTCGGCCACGATCACGGCATCGCCGCGTTGTTCGAATCGGCCGCGGCCGCACCGGTCGCCGAGACTCCGCGCGGAGCTCGGTTCCACGGCGCCCGCCCGGCCCGGCGGTTCGGCCGCCATCGGGCCTGACCGCACTCGGGGATCGGGCCCGACCGCACTCGGGCCTGAACGCACCGGGGGATCGGGCCCGAGGCTGCCGGGGGTGGACGCGACTTCGCGGGCCCACCGGCACGGAGCGGGCCCGCGAAGTTGTTCGGTCGTGCGCTACTCGGTCCGCGGGCGGGAGTGGAAACCCAGCCCCTCGTCCTGCGCACCCATCCAGGCCGCCTCGTCGGACTTGCTGTCCGGGACGTAGATGGTGTCCTGCGGGCGGCGGCGGACCTCCGGCGGCGGCGACTGCTCGAGCTCGTCGGCGTCGATGACGAGCCGCTCGAGATCGTTCTCCAGCCGCCGCACCATGTTGGCGTCACCGTAGTGGGCGCGCAGTGCGCCGATGGATTGCCGGAGCTGGCCGACGGTGTAGCGGAGTTCCGCGATTTCGCTGCGTGTCATCGATACCTCCTGTGTTCCGGGCAGACATGCGAACTCGGTGGGTAACGGGTACTTCCGTGTCCTGCCTGGAAGCGCGCTGCACCAAGCCGTGTGACTCACCACACAACGTGATCTTTAACACAGTACAGAAAGATTCCTGATCTGGCTCGTCAGCTGCGAATCTTCGGCAGTTCGCCCAATTGTTGCTCAGCCTCCGGCATCGCGCTTTGTGTGAACCGACGGTGGGTCATTTTCGGTACTCCCGACTCACTCGGCACTCATCCGGCGACGGCGTACTCCGGCCCCTGCCCGCGCAGGCTCGCGACGACCTGATCGACCAGTCCGACGATGGACAGCGCGACCTCCTCGGCCCGCTCGAAGATCACGCTGTGCCCCGCCCCTTCGAGCGGAACCAGTTGCGAGCCGGCCAGCTGCGAGGCGAGCACCACCGAATGCGCGAACGGCACCACGATGTCCGCCGTGCCCGCCAGCACCAGCGCCGGGATGGTGCCGAGGCGGTGCAGGGTCGCGGTCTCGTCGAAGGTGATCAGCGAGGCGAGGAAGCTGGACATGGTCAGCAGTGGCGTGTCGTTCAGCATGGCGGTGGCGACCGCGACCATGCGCGGATTCACCTTCCTGGTACCGGAATTCGCCGCCCGGATGATCGGCTCGAAGATCCGGCGGGACAGCCGCTTCGAGCCCTGCATGACGCGCGGCGCGCGAACCACGGCCACCTGCAGCGAGTTCACCGCGCGGCGCTTGAGGAACCGGCCGAGGCCGACCTCGGTGATGCCGTTGGCAGCGCCCGCGATCAGGCCGACACCGACGATGCGGGTGCCGATCATCTCCGGGAACAGCCGGGCGTAAGCGAGCACGACCATCGCGCCCATCGAATGCCCGATCAGGATCACCGGTCCGGTCGGCGCGACCGTGCGCAGCACGGCGTCGAGGTCGTGGCCGAGCTGGTCGATGGTGTACGTCGACGGGTGGGCCTGCCCGGATTCGCCGTGACCGCGGTGGTCGTAGAACACCATCCTGGTTTCGGCACCCCACTGACGCAGCAGTTGGTCGCGCAGGAAGCGCCACGATTCGGTGCGTAAGCAGTGGCCGTGGGCGAATACCACGGTGACAGGTGCGGTGTCGGTGCCGAACACGCGGACCGACAGTGGAACGCCGTCGTCGGCCGACACGGTGACACGGTGACCGTCATAGCCAGCGGCGCTGCGGGCGATGATCATGGACATGACGTCCTCCTGGGGAGGGTGCATCCTCGCGGAGCGTTCTTGCCCGGTTGTCGATATACATTTCCGCCGCGTTAGCAGGTCATACCCGGCGTTATGGACAAGTTGTGCAACTGACGCCGGAGACGTAGTTACCGCCCCGGCGCCGCTCCCCTCTCGGGCAATCTAGGAATCCCTAGGTCAAACGCTAGATTCCGATAGAGAACCATGATCGTCCGTCGCTTGCCCGATATCGGGCCCTCGATCGAATTCCCTAGACTCCCCTAGATTTGGTTACAGAGCGGCCACCGCTCCGCTGTCATGAAAATCTATGCCCGTCTAGTGATTTGCCCATATGGACTGATATTCGCCTGATGATGCACCCGCCGGACGTCACGTTCGTGGCACAGCGTTATCGAACGTGACGCCCGGTGAGCGGCCGACCGTTTATGGGGTAGCGGTGCTGCGGGTGGAGGGGAGGAACGGCCGCAGCAGGTTCTCCTCGGTGGACGGGCCGACCTGCCACTCGGCGATCCACGGACCGGTGCCCTCGCTGGGGTCGAACACACCCTCCTCCAGCCAGGTGTAGCGACCGGTGAGCACGCCGCGGGTCAGCGCGCGATCGTCGTCGTCGGTGTTGTCCCAGAGCCGGTCGAACAGGCTGCGCACCCGCACCCTGGCCTGCTTGCAGAAGGCGTCGGCGAGCTCGGCGGCGGCGTTGGCCTCCGGCGCGCCCGCGGCGTGCAGTGCGTGCGCTCGCACGCAGGCCGCCGACATGGCGAACAACTCGGCGCCGATATCGACGATCCGGCCGAGGAAGTTCTGCTTGTACTCGAGCTTCGCCTGCCAGCGGCCCATCGCGTACATCAGCGACCTGGCCTGTTTGCGCGAGCTGCGCTCGATGAAGCGCAGATGTTTTGCCAGCGAACCGAATTCGGTATAGGTCGCGGGCACGGTGCCCGAACCGACCGCGAGTTGCGGGAACCACTTGGCATAGAAGCCGGTTGCGCCGACCGCCGCCTTGGCCTTGTCCTTCAACTCGGCGTTGCGGTCCACCAGCGCGCCGGCGGCCGCCATGTGCGCGTCGGCCATCTCCCGGGCGATCAGCAGCCGCATGATCTCGCTGGAGCCTTCGAAGATCCGGTTGATGCGCAGATCACGGACCAGTTGTTCGGCGCCGACCGCACGCTCGCCGCGGGCCGCGAGCGAGGCCGCCGTCTCGTAGCCGCGACCACCGCGGATCTGCACGAGCTCGTCGGCGATGGTGCAGCTCATCTCGCTGGCCCACAGCTTGGCCAGCGCCGCCTCGATCCGGATGTCGTTGCGCGCCTCGTCGCACATGGCGGCGGACAGATCGAGCGCGGCCTCCAGCGCGTAGGTGGTCGCGGCGATGAAGGAGATCTTCTGGCCGACCGCCTCGTGCTCGCCGACCGGCCTGCCCCACTGCACCCGCTCGGTGCTCCACTCCCTGGCGATCTTCAGCGACCACTTCGCCGACGCGGTGCACAGCGCCGGGATGGCCAGCCTGCCCGCGTTGAGGGTGGTGAGCGCGATCTTCAGGCCGTCGCCTTCGCGCCCGATGAGGTTGGCTCGCGGCACCCGCACGTTGTGCATTCTGGTGACACCGTTCTCGATGCCGCGAAGGCCCATGAACGCATTGCGCCGCTCGACGGTGATGCCCGGCGAATCGGCCTCGACCACGAACGCGGAGATGCCGCCGCGATGGCCCTCGCTCTTGGGCACCCTGGCCATCACCACCAGCAGCTCGGCCACCACACCATTGGTAGTCCACAGCTTGACGCCGTTGAGTTCATAGGCCGTTCCGTCATCGACCGGGGTGGCGGTGCTGGCCATCCTGGCCGGGTCGGAGCCGACGTCGGGCTCGGTGAGCAGGAAGGCGCTCACCGCGCCCGCGGCGCAGCGGGGCAGGAACTCCGCTTTCTGCTCCGCGGTGCCCGCCAGCTTCAGCGGCTCGGGCACGCCGATGGACTGGTGCGCCGAGAGCAGCACGCCGAGGCTGGGATGGGCGGAGCCGACCAGCATCAACGCCCGGTTGTAGCCGAACTGGGAGAGGCCCTGTCCGCCATAGGATTCTGGAATCTTCAAGCCGAAGCAGCCGAGTTCGGCGAGCCCCTTGACGTACTCGTCCGGGATCCGGCCCTCCGCCTCGATCACCCCGCCGTCGATGGACTCGCAGAACGGCCGCAGCCGGGCGAGGTAGGCCTCGGTTCGCGCGGCATCCTCCGGGCTCGGCTCTGGGTAGGGGTGGATCAGATCGAGCCGGAACCGCCCGAGGAACATCTCCTTCGCGAACGATGGTTTGGCCCAGCTGGTTTCGCGGGACTCCTCGACCAGTGCGCGGGCCTGTTCTTCGGTGGCGTCGACTTTCGCGGCTGTCGCCATGATGTCCTCCTCGGACGTGATCAGGATCACATTCGAGTGTAAGAACTTTAGTTACCGGCCGGTAGGGCTGTGGGCCGATTGATTTCTACCGATCTCTAACGATCTTGGTAGACAAGCTAATTCGAGGCTATCCGGTCGTCCGCATTTCAGAACGTCAGACGCTGCGCAGGTAGCGGCCGAAGTGCGGCACGGTGAATCCGATGGTGCCGCGCTCGGCCGAGTAGATCAGGCCCTTCTTGATCAGGCCGTCGCGCGCGGGCGAGAGGGAGGCGGGTTTGCGGCCGAGTTCGCTGGCCACCGCCGAGGTCGCCACCGGACCGTCGTCGCCGGCCAGATCCGCCATGGCGCGCATGTATTCGCGCTCGGCCGGCGTTGCCCGTTCGTAGCGGGAGCCGAAGAAGCCGACCGCCAGCTCCTCTTCCGCGCTCGGCGCGGCCACCTCGACATCCTCGGCCGTGATCGGGCTCTCCGGCGCCTGGTCCCAGGCCGCCTTGCCGTAGGCCTGCACAAAGTACGGATAGCCATCGGCCTTGTGGTACAGCGCATCCAGCGCCTCGTCGGTGAACTTCACCTCCTCGCGCTCGGCGGGCGCGATCAGCGCGAGGTCCGCGGATTCCCGGTCGAGTCGATCGATGCGGTGGTAACTGAACAGTCGCTCCGAGTAACTCTTCGAGGCCGACAGCACGGCGGGCAGGTGTGGCAGCCCGGCCCCGACCACGATGAGCGGCGCTGCGTCCTGGCTCAATTCGTGGCAGGCCCCGCAGATCGCGGAGACGTCGGCGGGGCCCAGGTCCTGCATCTCGTCGATGAAAATCGCGATGCCGACGCCGATCTCGCTGGCCAGCGCGGCCGCCTCGACGAGTAGCTCGACCAAGTCGATCTCGATATCGCCGGAGTCCGCGCGCCCGGTCACCGCGGGCACGTCGATACCGGGCTGCCAGCGTTCGCGCATGCCCTTGTCGGCGGTGGCGCGCAGCGCGAAAGCCTTGAGGATGCCGAGGAAGTCGTCGACCCGCTCCGGATTGCGGTGTGCCATGGCGATCGCGCGCACGGCCATATGGAGCGCCGAAGACAGCGGGCGGCGTAGCTCCTGGTCCGGCCTGGCCTCGATCTTGCCGGTGCCCCAGCCGCGCGAGACGGCGGCGGAGCGAAGTTGGTTGAGCAGCACCGTCTTTCCGACGCCGCGCAACCCCGTGAGCATGACGCTGCGTTCCGGGCGGCCGCGGGCGACGCGTTCCAGCACGATGTCGAAGGCGGTGAGTTGTTTGTCGCGCCCGGCTAATTCGGGTGGGCGCTGTCCGGCTCCGGGAGCATACGGATTCCGCACGGGGTCCATACCCTGACACCGTAGCCCGTTCGGTCCGGAGAATCTGCCCGTATCTACGGCGTGTCCTAGATACGCCTAGCGCAAGGTATTGCACGATGACACTCGCACTATTGCTATAGGCCCGGAACTCACTACGCTGGTGGCGTTTCCGGCGAGTATCGGAGGGCCATGTCCGACGAACCCACCCCCACCACGGCCGAGGTGGTCGAATCCTGGAACGTTCCGGCGGGTGCCACCGTCGCGCGGCGCATCCGCTCCAACATCCTGGTGGCGATAGAGCGCGGCTATGACGATCCGCAGCTGGTGGCGGATCTGGCGGTCGGGCCGTTGGTGATGGCTTTGGGGCAGCTGGAAGTCGGACTGGCCGATGCGCGGCGCCGGATCATCGAACTCGAGCGGGCGCTCGCCGAACGCGACGACGAGTCCTCGAACGGCCACGAATCCTGAATTCGCAGCGGCCGATTCGGACATTTGCCGCCGATCGGTAACGGACACCGCTGCGCCGAGATCGTGTCGTGACCTAGTGGGCGTGTCGCGTTTCCGGGCGATCGTCCAGCGGGTTTGCCGAGAGTGAAAAACTCGCAGGTCTGTGCGCTGGACAACACCGCGTCGGCATCGTAATCTCTTCGTGACTTAGTGGAATCCTGTCGCTTCGAAAGAGAAGCGGCGCCACAGAGTTACCGCCTTAACGGCCGTCGGGGCCATCTTCCCGGCTGTCGTGCCGGGATCACCCACAGGGTTCATTCGGGTGATGCCTTGCGGCCATTTTCTGGTCAGCTAGCCCGGTCGGCGGGAAAGCACGAAGATCGGAGACGTAGCTCGGTGGGTAAACACAGCATGCAGCGGGATTCTCGCTTGCCGAATTCCGTCAAGGGTGCCCTCGTGATGGGCGCGGTGGCCGCGACAACCGGTGCCATGCCGGCGATTCCCGCGATGGCGGCAACCGTCAGCATTCCCGGCCTCGGCAACTTCGATGTTCCTGTTCCGCAGGAATACGAGGCGCCGGTCCAGCAACTGAACCAGCAGATCCAGCAGGCTGTCTCGGCGATGCCGAACGCGCAGCTGCCCGGTGCCCCGCAGCAGTCGGCGCCCGGCGTCCCCAACTTCGCGCCGAACATGCCCGGCATGTTCAATCCCGCTCCTAGTGCCAGCGATATCGCGCTCGACGCCGCCAAGACCAAGGTCGGCGCGATGTACTCCTGGGGTGCTGCGGGCCCCTCCAACTTCGACTGCTCGGGTCTGGTCCAGTGGGCCTACCGGCAGGCCGGCGTCGAACTCCCCCGCACCAGCTTCGAGCAGTCGCACGTCGGCGCTCCGGTGGCCTTCCAGAACCTGCAGCCCGGCGACATCGTCATCACCAACGGCGGTAACCACGTCGGCATCTACGCGGGCGACGGCAAGCTGCTCAACGCCGTCCAGTCCGGCTCGCCCGTCTCCTACACCCCGCTCCGCCCCGGCGACGTCGTCACCGCACGCCGTATCGTTTAAGGGTGACCCCCGCCGATAACGGCATCCGTGCGAACGGAAACAAGAGCACTGCGACGCAGGCCCGAGTCGATTCCTGGACTTGGGCCGTGCGCCTGTTCAAAACAAGATCCGCCGCCGCCGCGGCCTGCCGAGGCGGTCACGTCCGCGTCAACGGCGTCGCGGCCAAACCCGCCCAGCCGGTCAAGCCCGGCGACGAGGTGCGCATCCGCGTCAGCGGCCTCGAACGCATCGTGATCGTGGAACAGATCGTCACCAAACGCGTCGGCGCCCCCGTCGCGGCCCAATGCCTGATCGATCGCAGCCCGCCGCCACCGTCGCGCGAACTGCTCGCCGCCCTGCCGCGGCGCGACCGCGGCTCCGGCCGGCCCACCAAACGCGAACGGCGCGAGACGGATCGGCTGCTCGGCCGCACCGAAGACTGAACGTTCTTCGTCGAAGTCGGCGCGCCTAGGCGATTCGCCGCAGCGCATTTGTGAATGCGCGGCGCGGGAAAATCACGGCATCGCGGCGAGTTTCGCCGGAATAGCAAGGTTCTCGTCGGCCCAGTGGATCGCACAGACCCGGTGGTATCCGTCGGCGATCACCATCGGTGCGCCGGTGCGAAAGTCGCCGCGCACCAACAGGATCGGCGACAGTGCCTTGCCGTTGTGAATCTTGATCAGGTCGCGGCGGACGTGCAGGTTCTCCGGTGGCAGCAGGTCGAGCCGCGCGGCACGAAGAATGTCCTTCGCCTTTTTGTGCACGATCGGGGCCGTTCGCAGATCGTCCACCACCGCGCTGACGATCTTCGGTCCGGCCAGCAACTCCAGATAGTCGGCCGCCGCGGGGTAGTCGTGCTCCTCGGGGACGTCTTTCCATCGCACAGCGATGATCTCGGTTGCCATAGGCCACATCCTCGCGGCCAGCCGGCCGGATCGGCGGGACCTCGACGGTGTTTCGGCCGAGCTCAGATCATCGCCACCGGCTCGAGCTGACCGGCGATATAGCGGGCCCGGCACTCACCACGGCGCAGCTTTCCGCTGGTCGTCTTCGGTATGCGTCCAGGCTCGACCAGCATCACCGCACCGGGGATCACCTCGTGCGCGGCCGCGACCTCGGCCCGGATCCGACGCGCCAGCGCCGAGAGTTCGGCGGGCTCGATGGCCTCGACGGCGGTCAGTTCGGCGACGATCACCAGATCCTCGCGGCGCCCGTCGTCGTGCCCGAACGCCGTCACATGGCCGGGCCGGATCGCGGCGGCGCAGCTCTCGACCGTCGCCTCGATATCGACCGGAAAGTGATTGCGGCCGTCCACCACGATGACGTCCTTGCGGCGTCCCGCGATGTAGAGCTGGCCGTCGAACCAGAAGCCGAGGTCCCCGGTGCGCAGCCAGCGAGCGTCGCTGCCGCGCAGCGTGGCATGGAAGGTCTCGGCGGTGGCGTCGGGTCTGCCGTGGTAGCCGTCGCACACATTGGCGCCGGCGACCCAGATCTCGCCGACCCGGCCGACCGGCAGCTCGACGCAGGACACCGGGTGCACGATGCGCACGTCCTGACCGATCGGCGCGCCGCAACCCACCAGCGGCGCACCGCCGAGCGGTGGCGGATCGGCGGCATGCGGCACCGCCCGGCCCTCGGCGAGCGCACTTCGCTCGAAATGCTGTGCCACCGGCGGTTTTCGCCAGTCACCGACGGTCACCGTCAGCGTCGCCTCGGCCAGGCCGAAGCCGGGCGTGTGTGCCCGATGCCGGAACCCGTACTCGGCGAACGTCGCGGTGAAGTCCGTGAGGGCCTCGGCCCGGATGGGTTCGGAGCCGTTGAGCAGCATGTCGAGGCAGGACAGGTCGAGCCCGGCCCGCTCCTCCGGCGTCGTCGCCGAAACCGCAAGGGCCAAGCCGAAATTCGGTACACCCGTGATGCCCGCACGGTAGTCGCTGACGGCCCGCAGCCACCGGATCGGGCGCTTCACGAACTCCGAGGGGGACATGGTCACACCGAGCACGCCGCAATAGAGCGGCAGCGCCATGCCGAGGATGAGACCCATGTCGTGGAAGAACGGCAGCCAGGTCAGGATGGGTTTGTCCGGGGAGGGTGCCAGCGCCTGGCAGAGCTGGTCCAGTGCCGTGGTCATGTTCGAATGGGTGACTCGTACGCCGGCGGGCGACTGGGTGGAACCCGAGGTGTATTGCAGGTAGGCGAGTTCGGTGCGGATCGGGTCGATGACCGGCTCGGCCGAATCCTGCGGCGACGCAGTGACATCCGGCGGCAGTTCGAGCACCTGGCCGAGCATGGGACCCAGTACGGACGAACTGGTCGAGTCGCCGTGCGAGAGCAAGGCGAGCGTGGGCCGCGCATCGGCGAGTACCGCGAGCAGCCGCTCCTTGTTGCGGGTACCGGCCGCCGGGAACAACGGCACCGCAATGCGATTGCTGTACAGGCAGGCGAGAAACGCGACGGCATAGTCGAGTCCGTGCGCGCAGAGGATGGCGACGCGGTCGCCCGGTGCGCTGCCGTCCCGGATGCGTTCGGCGAGTTCGCCTGCGGCGGCGTGCAAGCGGGCGTAGGTCACGCTGACGGGCAGCCGCTCGTGGATCCGGTAGCGCAGCTCGGTGCAGGCCACCGTGTCCGGCCGGGACGCGGCCCACTCGGCGATCCGGGCGGCGAGGCTGTTGCAGGCGGTCATGGGGCCTCGCCGAGGTGTGCGTCGACCAGGCGGCCGAGGGAGTCGAGTGTATGGCGTTCGGCCGTGCGGGTGGGCTCGGATGAAACCGCCATGGGCGCAAGCAGATTCGACAGCCGCATCGCCATGGGTGAGGTGTCGGCGGACGGGGTGTGGTCGACGGCCAACAGGTATGCCCCCGTGTACCGCAGCGCATCGGACAGCAACGCGGCCGCACTGCGGACGTCGAAGCCGGCTGTGCCCGCCTGCCGCAGCGGCACTGCCGGCCCTGTCGCCCACGCACCCCAGCCGATGCTGAGCACGCCCCGCCCGGGGTGCGCCAGTGCGAGGGAATCCATCGCGGCGTTGGCAGCGGCTTCGGCCGCCCGGCCCGGTGCGCCGAGTGCGCCGGCGGCCGTGGAGAACAGCAGAATGAAGTCGGTCGGGTCGGCCGAGGTGAGTCCGATCAGATTGCCTGCCGCGGTCAGCTTGGGCGAGAACACCTCGGCCAGTTGCCCCGGGGTGGTCGTGTCGAAGGTTGCTTCGGTCGCTGCGCCTGCGGCGTGTACGACACCGCGGATGGTGGAGCCGCATTCCCGAATGTCGTTGAGCGCGTTCGCGAGATCACGTCGATCTGCGGCGTCACAGCGCACGATGACGATCCGGTCCTCCAGTCCGTCCAGCAGCGGGGGCACCGGACGGGGCGCGCGGGTGAGTACCACCACGTCGCGTGCCCCGGCATCGAGCAGCCAGCGCACCGCGACCGCGCCGACCGCACCCAAACCGCCGGTCACCACGTAGGTGCCGGTGGTGTCGACGGTGGCGGTCGGAATAGGACGAAGCTGTGCGGGCATGAAGCGGCGGATCGCGAAAGTACCTGCCCTGAGCCGTATCTCG
Source organism: Nocardia suismassiliense (assembly GCF_900269665.1). Lineage (GTDB taxonomy): Bacteria > Actinomycetota > Actinomycetes > Mycobacteriales > Mycobacteriaceae > Nocardia > Nocardia suismassiliense. The sequence goes on along the minus strand of NZ_LT985361.1, from coordinate 299,003 downwards.
TCGAGCAGCCGGGTCGAAGCGCCCAGTCCCTGAGCAACGAGTCGACTCAATGGTGCGATGTTTCTGGGATCCGTGTCGATCCAGATCAGGCGCACCGGAAGGTCGGATTCGAGCTGCAAGGAGCGAACCAGACCGGCGATGGCCGGTGGGGCAGCCAAAGCATCGGTATCGGCGCTCAGCAGCCCGGCCGCGGTGGTTCGTTCGACGGATTCCGGCAGCACAACCGTCACGGACCCGGTGCCGTCGTCGGCATGCACGCGTTGCAGCAGGTCGAGTACCCGGCAGGTGGTCGCGGTGGCACTCCGGCCGGGGCCGATGGGGTCGGACAGCATGGCCGCCGAGGCTGTTTCGGCCGGCCAGACGAGCACAACGGCAGTGTGCGCGCCACCGGTACCCGACATCGGCAAGGCGGTGATGAGGGGACTCGCGGCGTCGGGTTCACGAGCGACCCGCTCGGTGGGCAGGGTGGCCGAGAGGGTGTCGGACAACCGGATAGCCAGTTCCGAATCGCCGATTACCAAGGCGCGTACGGCATTAGGGTGGTCGGGAGAGTAGCTCGCTGTGCCGAAGAAGTCGGTGTCGAGCGACTCCCACATCTCCTGGCGGAGCGGTACCCGCCACTCGGTACCTCGTGGGCGCACGGAAAGACGTGCGGAAGTGCTGGATTCCGCGATTCGGATGCGCACGCCGGACATCGCCAGACACGGCACACCGTGCTGGTCGGTGCCGATGACGTCGCCGCTGAATTCGGTGTCGGTGCGCTCGCTGAGCAAGGCGTGCGCCTCCAGCACCACCCGATTCGGTTCGGCCGACAGCCAGACGGAGTCGATCCCGATCGATAGCGGGCTCGCCCCCGTGGGCATCTCTTCGAAAACAATCGCACCGAGCAGATGCAAGCAACCACTCAACGTTGCGGCACTCCGCGTTTCCGCGACGTCGAACACGCCGATCGCCCGATCGGGTCCCGTCGCGATGCCGCGCAGCACCCGGAAACGCGGCCCGTACTCCAGCCGTAGCTCGCGCAGCGCATCGTAGAAGGCGGCAGGTGCGATGACCCGCATGCGGTGCCGCCCAGCCCGGTTGGCATCCACCACTCGCATCCATGCGACGATATCCGCGGGTGTGGGGTCGCCGCCGGGCCGCGCCGATGCCAGCGCTGCGGCCGCCGTGACCTCCGCCCGTACGCTTCCGCCCTGCCTGCGATAGCGGACCGCGGGCAGTGCCGCGAGATCGAGCCGCTCGTGCAGCACGAAGTCGGTGAGCATCGTCGCGGCGGCGCCGCCGGTGCGGGTCAGCTGCAGCAACCCGAGCAGCCAGAAGGTCGCGGGCACGGTCGGTGCGCCGTTGATCACGTGATCCGCGAGATCCTCAGGAGCGGAATCGGATTCGACAGCCGCCGGTGTCGCCGCGTCGGCAGGCAGGGGGAATCGGTGCTTGCGCCACACCCGTCGTGGTGCGGCCCGGAACGGGCCTTGCGCGGACCAGTCGACCGGCCGGCCTTCGAGATGAAGACGGGCAAGGCAGGTCAGGAATTCGCCGGCCTCGTCGGCACGAGTCGCTACCGGGTGGGCGCCGTCCTGGAATTCGGGGTACTCCTCGACCGCCGACAGCAACGAGGGATGTGGCGCGAGCTCCAGCACCGTCGAGAGCCCGGCTGCGGCAGCCCGCTCCAGCGCGGATGCTAGATCGACTGTGCACGAAGCATTCTCGGCCCAGTACTTGCCGTCCAGCGCTGCGGTATCGATCAGCTCGCCGCGGCGGGTGGTGGAGTACAGGGGAGTGTGCGGTGTCATCGGCGTCATGTCGGCGAGTGATTCGATGAACTCCGCGGGCACGGTGGCGAGGCGCGGGTAGGCGGCGGACTCGCCGGCGATCCGCAGTGCGGGCATGTCGCGGCGCTTGGCTCGGCGCACCAGCGTATCGATGTATCGCGGGGTGCCGGAGACGGCCACCGACCGCGGACCGTTGATCGCCGCGACGGTGACCTGTGCGCGCATCGGCTCCACCAGTTTCACCACCTCGTGCGACGGCGCCGACAGCAGGGCTACCGCGTCGCCGTGCCCGGATTCGGACAGGATCGCGCTGCGCCGCAACACGACCCGTGCCGCATCGGGCAGTGACAGCGCGCCGCCGACCACGGCCGCGGCGATCTCGCCGAGACCGTGCCCCACCACCGCGTCCGGCCGGATACCCCACGTCGCGAGCAACTCCGCCATCGCCAAATGGAACGCGAAAATAGCGGGATGGGCGAGTGTCGCAGCGCCGAGGGCGAAGCCGTGCCGCGGCGTCCAGACCCGCGGGCCGCCCGCCGTGACGATCGCGTCGGCGACCCTGGTCAAGGCGGCCGCGAATGCGCTGTGCCGGGCGGCGAGTGCCCGTCCCATGGCGAGATGTTGTTCGCCCGTACCGGCGAACAAGAACAACAGTCCGCCCGGCCGTCGAGTCGGGGACGGACCGATCACCGCGGTGCTCGGATCGTCGCCTGCCAGCGCGCGCAGCCCCTGCACCGCATCGTCGCGGTCCCCCGCCAGCACGCAGGCCCGCATCCGCTCCGGCAGCAACCGCGAAGCGGCGGAAGCGATTTCGCGCAAAGGATCGGCACTGGATTCGAGTCGGTCGGCGAGCCGGAGCGCCTGTGCGCTCAGTTCTTCGGCGTCGCGCCCGGTGACGGGGATGAGTACCGGAGGATCGTCGCCGCGGGTCACCGGGGGTGTCTCGATGCGGCGCAGCACCTTGTGCGCAGTGCCGATGTCGAATACGCCTACGCCCCAGCCGTGTTCGCCGGGCCGCGCAGCGGTCGAGTGGACAGGCCGGGTGGACACCTGTGGACTGCGCGCACCGACCGTAGCCGTGCCGGCTCCGTAGTGCATAGACAGTGCCGCATCGATCAGTCCGATCAGGCCTGTGCCGGCCGTAAGGTAAACGTCATCGGAGGCCGTCGAGCCGTTCCGGATCTGTTCGGTGGTCGATGAAACGCCTTGTGCAACAACGGAATCTGATTTCGCAACGAGTTCCGCGTATACCCGATTGCCTTCGCGCACGGCATCATCGGTGCGCTGCATGATCACCACGGCGCAGCCGGCATAGCGTGCCGGCAGGTCGACCCCGCCCACGACGGCGAACGGCACCGCCTCGTCGACGAGCAGCCGGACCGCCAAGTCGACGGCTACCAACGACGAACCCGCGCTGTCCACCACGAGGCTCGGTCCGTGCAGCTCCAGCACAGCGGACAGCCGAGTGGCGACGCCGCTGAGCGCGGTGCCTGCGTGCGGTGCGTCGAGTCCATCCCGGCCCAGCACCGCGCTGTGGTCGTAGCCGAAGAGCACCGCGGCTCCCGAACCTCTGGTGCGATAGCCGATACCGGCGTCATCGATGGCCTCGACCGCGACCTCCATGGCTATCCGCTGCCGCGGATCCAGCAGCGCCGCCGCCTGGTCGGTGATGGCGAACCATTCGGTGTCGAACCACGCGGTGTCGTCCGGATACTCACCGCGCGGCCCGTCCGATTTCGGACCGGGTGCGTCGCGCCCCAGCAGCCGCCGGAAGTCGTCGCCTTCGGCTCCCGGCACGCGGCAACCGATCCCGATGATGGATACCCCGGCCCCGGTCATCGCATCGCGAGATACTCGACCAGCCGGTCTATGTCGGGGTAGTCGTACATCGCGGTGAGCGAAACCTCCACCCCCGTCGCGTCCTCGAGGCGTGCCGTCAACCGGGCCAATTGGGTGGAGTTCAGGCCGAGGTCGGCGAACGGCGCGTCGGTGCAGACGGCGGTCGCGTCGACGCCGAGCAGCTCCGCCACGGCCGTGACCGCCGTGGTGGTGAGCGCCGCACGACTGCGTACCATCGAGCTCCGATCCATCCCGAGACGTACCCCCGCAACGGCGGCTCGTCTCGACCGCCCAGGTACCCCCCGCGATTATGCCGAGATATCGCACTGTGGAGAAGAGTCTCTTGCGCGGCATGCGCCGCGAACACCCATCACCTACCGTGGCGAGGTGAGCGAAAACTCCGCACGCCTGGCCGATGGCCGCCCTGGAACCCTGCGCACGCTGGCCCGCTGTTGCGCCGCGCTGGCCGCGACGCCCGGCCGGTTGCTCCGCCCGCGGCAGCCCGACGCGGCGTTTCTGGCAAGCCTGGCGGATGCGCCCGCGCCGAAGGCCACCGCGACGGTCCGGTTGACCGCGCTGCCGCAGGCGAAGATGGCCGCGCCTGCCATCATCGTCGCCGAGGGGGTGCGCAGCCTGCGCGAGTTGCCGATGTCGATGGGCGCCTTCCTGATCGAGCATCCGCAGGCCAGATTCCTGGTAGATCCCGCCATCTGCTCGGATGTGCACGAGCGGGTCCTGTCCGGGCACCCGTTTCCGGTCGGCAAGCTGGTGTCTCCCGACAAGCCGGTCCTCGGACTGAGCAACGCGCTCGCCGCCCGCGATCTCGCACCCACCGACATCGACTTCACCCTGGCCACCCACCTGCACTGGGACCATGTCGCGGGCCTGCTCGAACTACCGGACTCGATCGAACTGAGGGTCCCCGCGGTGGAATACGACTGGGCGATGCGCGGTGCCGAGGCCCCGATCGGCGTCATCCGCGAACCCCTGCGCGGCCAGGCCGTCGCCCCGGTGGAACTGGACGGCCCGCCGGTCCTCACCTTCCCGCGCAGCCACGACGTATTCGGCGACGGCGCCGTCATCCTCGTCGACCTGGCCGGGCACACCCCCGGCAGCATCGGTGTCCTGCTGGCAGTCGAGGACGGCACCCGAGTACTGCTGGCCGGCGACGCCGTCTGGAACACGCTGCAAATCAAACTGATCCGCGAAAAAGCTCCCATGCCCGGCAACCTCTTCGACGCCGACCGCGACGCCGCCTTCCGCACCATCCAGCGCCTGCACGCCCTCCCGGCCGACATCGAGGTCATCGCCAGCCACGACTACGACGCGGTCCTGGCCCGGGCCTGAGGCGCTGTGCCACGAATGTCAGTGGCGGCCGGTCAGCTCCAGCGCCTGTGCCGCGGTGAGCGAACCCGCGGTGACGAGTTCTAGGTTGGCCAGCGAAGCTTCGTGTGCTGCCACGTTGGCAGCGGCGGTGCAGTCGGCCAGCACGTGCACAGTGAAGCCCAGATCGGTGGCCTGTCTTGCCGTTTGCTCCACCGTCAAGTTGGTCGCGACACCGGTGATGAACAGGGTATCGATTCCCTGTCCGGCCAGCCACTCCGCTAGTGCGTTGCCCGCCAACCCGGACAGCTTCTGGTTGTCGAAGACTTCGGTCGCCTGCGCCGCCATCTCCGGAATGAGCTGGCTGCCCGGCGAATCCGGCCGGAACTCGGTCTGCGCCGCGCCCACCGAGCGCATGAACCCGGTGTTGCGCACCAGTTCCCCCTCGCCTACCGGAATGGTGAAGCGGGTGAAGACCACCGGAATCTTGCGCGCGGCGGCGGCGTTATGAAACTCCACCGCACGCGCGACAACCCCGCTGGCCGCCACCGGCTCCGCGAGCATCGGCCCGAAGAAACCCTCGGACTTGATGACATTCACCTGCCAGTGCAGGGCGAGTACGGCTGCGCGGATACGAGGATTCGCCATCCCCCGACCATACTCAGCTGACCCGAATCAGGATGAATAATCTTTGCGCAGTTGGCCTTTCACGACCTTGCCGCTGGCATTGCGCGGTAGTTCCTGGACCAGCACCAAATCCTTGGGATGCTTGTATCGGGCCAGGTTCTCGTTGAGGAACGCGGTCAGTTCGTCCAGGGTGAGTTCGTCCTCGGCGCTGTTGAGCGCGACGACGGCGACCGGCACCTCGCCCCACTTCTCGTGCGCCCGGCCGATCACCGCGGCCTCGCGGACCTTGGGGTGGGCGAAGAGCACGTTCTCCACCTCGGCGCAGTAGATGTTCTCACCGCCGGAGATGATCATGTCCTTCTTGCGGTCCACCACCCAGATGAAGCCCTCCTCGTCCTGGCTGACCAGGTCACCGGAGTGGAACCAGCCGCCCGCGAACGCCTCCGCCGTGGCCTCGGGCTTGTTCCAGTAGCCCTGCATGAGCGTGGGTCCGCGATAGACGATCTCGCCGACCTCGCCGGGGGCGACATCGTTCATCTCGTCGTCGACGATCCTGGCCTGGATGGTCGGGATGGGTTTGCCGACCGAGCCGAGCTTGCGCAGCGCGTCTTTGCCCTCCAGCACGCAGGTGATCGGCGACATCTCGGTCTGACCGAATACCGCCACGTTGAACGCGTTCGGGAAGCACTCGGCCATCGCCTTCAGCACCGTGTCCGAGGCGGGTGCGGCACCCCAGCTGAGCGCGGTGAGCGCCAGCTTGCGTTCCTTCACCGTCGGCTCGGCACAGATGGCCTGCCATTGGGCGGGCACGCAGAACGCACTGGTCGCCTGCTCCTGCTCGATCGCGTCGAGGAATTCGGTCGGGTCGAACGCGCCGAGCGGATGCAGCACGGTCTTCGCACCGAGCAGGAAACACGGTGCGAGACTGCCGAGTCCGGCGATGTGGAACAGCGGCGAGGTACAGAAACCGATCGAGCTCTGCTCCGTCGCGAGCGCCCGAATGACGGTCAGCGCTTGGGAATTCATGTTCGCGTACGACAGGATCGCGCCCTTGGGGCTGCCGGTGGTGCCCGAGGTGTACATGATCAGCGACGGGGTGTCCTCGGGAATGTCGAGCGGGGTGTGCGGCGTACCGCCCTCGGCGAGCACGTCCTCGAAGCCGAGCACGCCGTCCGCGGTTGCCCCGCCGATCACGAAACAGGTTTCCAGCGTGGCGGATTGCGCCTGCACGGCGGTGGCCAGCGGTTGCAGCACGGTGTCGGTGACGATCGCCTTCGCGCCGCTGTCGCTGACGATGTAGGCGACCTCGGGCGGCGTGAGCCGGAAGTTGACCGGGACCGCGATGGCGCCGAGTGCGTTGATGCCGAACACGGCCTCGATGTATTCGGGGTAGTTCAGCGCGAGGATCAGCACCCGATCGCCGAAGCCGACACCGCGGCGGGCGAGCGCGTCGGCGAACTTCTGCGAACGCTCGTGCAACTGCCGCCAGGTGGTGTCCGCACCTCGGAAGCGCAGCGCCACCGCGTCGGGCCGCATCTGCGCGTGCCCGGCGATCTGGTTGTTCCAGTGGTTGCGCCGCGACCTGAGCGGCTCGTCGAGCGCCTGCGCACCGGTGGTCATGCCACGAACTCCTCTCGGACCGTCACCTGCGTCCGCCGGGGTGGCCGACAACCGTGACGGGCTGAACTGCGAGCAGAATAACAAGTAACTTAGCGCAGCGGCAAGAGATCAAGTAATGAATCGCGGTTAATTCGGCCGATGCGCCGTTCCAGCCGGAAAACGGCGGTTCAGCAGGCAGTTTCCCTGAACTTCCGCCCGTCTAAACGGGCGGTCAAAGGCTCAAGTGTGGCATCCAGATGCGAATGCTGGCTCACTTATGGGTTGAACCCGAGTGGATCCCCGTGTCACCATTCAGGTCTTCGGGCGAACTGGCACGCCCGCGCGAGGCAGAGGAGAGCGCAATGCTGCGGACCAGGTTCACCGAGACCTTCGGCGTCGAACACCCGATCGTGCAGGGCGGAATGATGTGGGTCGGCCGCGCCGAGCTCGTCGCGGCCGTCGCGAATGCGGGCGGGCTCGGCTTCATCACCGCACTCACCCAACCGACACCCGAGGACCTGCGCCGCGAGATCGCCCGCACCAGGGAGCTGACCGACAAGCCGTTCGGCGTGAACGTCACCATCCTGCCGTCGATCAACCCGCCGCCGTACGCCGAGTACGTGCAGGCGATCATCGACAGCGGCGTCAAGATCGTGGAGACGGCAGGCAGCAATCCGGAACCGTTCCTGCCGTATTACAAGGACGCGGGCATCAAGGTGCTGCACAAGTGCACCAGCGTGCGGCACGCGCTGAAGGCGCAGCGGATCGGCGTCGACGGCGTCAGCATCGACGGTTTCGAATGCGCGGGTCACCCCGGCGAGGACGACGTGCCCGGCCTGATCCTGATCCCCGCCGCCGCACGGGTGCTCGACATTCCGATGGTCGCGTCCGGCGGTTTCGCCGACGCCAGCGGACTGGTCGCCGCGCTCGCCCTCGGGGCGGACGGCGTCAACATGGGCACCCGCTTCCTGTGCACGCAGGAGTCCGCGGTGCACCAGAAGGTCAAGGAGCAGATCGTCGCGCACACCGAACGCGACACCCAGCTGATCTTCCGCACCATGCACAACACCGCCCGCGTCGCGGACAACGAGATCAGCCGCAAGGTCGTCGAAATCGAGAAGGCGGGCGGCACTTTCGACGACGTGCGCGACCTGGTCGCCGGCGCCCGCGGCCGCCGCGTCTTCGAAGAGGGCGACCTCGACGCCGGCATCTGGAGCGCCGGTCAGGTGCAGGGCCTCATCCACGACATCCCCACCTGCGCGGAGCTCATCAGCCGCATGGTCAGCGAGGCCGAAGCGCTCATCACCGCCCGGCTCGCCGGCGTGGTCGCCTGACCCCCTGTTCAGCCTGATCGGACCCGGCCGGACAGGCCGGGTCCGATCAGTTGCACCAGCCGCCGGTACGCCTCGGTGGGCGAGAGCGGCGGGTCGGCGTCGGCGATCGCGCCGAGGATCCCGACCACGCCCCAGGACAGGAACGTCACGGTCGCGGCGAACTCGGCCTCATCCATGTCGAGCTGCTCGGCGAGGCGTTCGGCGAGGATCTCGGCGACCATCTCCCGCGTCGTCCGCAGCAGCAGCGCACCGCTTTTGCGACCGAGCAGGGCTTGGTACACCTCAGGATTCGCCGCGGCCAGCTGGAACAGTGTGTGCACCGGGGCCAGCGGCGTCGTGGCGTCCGCACCCGCGTCGGCGCCGGGTGCGGTCACCGCGGCCCGCAGGTAGTCGGTGCTGCTCAGCAACAGCAGGTCGTCCTTGTCGCGGAAGTGCGCGTAGAACGTGGACCGCCCGACGTCGGCCCGGTGCAAGATGTCGCGCACCGAGATTCGGTCGTAACCGCGCTCCAGCATGAGTTCGATCAACGCCCGATGCAGCAGGCTTTTGGTCCGCCGTACCCGGCGATCCGTGCTGCCCGTCAGTCTTTTCACTTCCGACGACAATGTGCCTCCCGTACAAATGTCGCGAATCCGTCCCGAATGGAACGGTTTCCGTGGTTTTGCCTCTGGTCGAAGTGGCGGCCCCTCCCGACCATGAACACATGACCAAAAACGCACCCCAGTCTTCCATTCGACAGGGCCACCATGACACCGAAACCGGTGTTCTGCTTACCGAGCCGCGGCGTTACCGCATATTCAAGGCTCTATTTCTACTCGGTCGAGGTAACCGCCTCAACGCCAGGCTGGTCGCGCTCAGTGGTGCGGCCCCCGGCGATGCGGTAGCCGATATCGGTTGCGGGCCAGGTGATCTCGTCCGAGCACTGGCCGCGCGAATCGGCCGCGACGGTACTGCCATCGGCATTGATCCGGCCGTGGAAATGATCGAGTTCGCGACCCGGCATTCCCGTGCGGTGCCGAATTGCCGATTCGAACTCGGTGCCGCACAGACGCTGCCGCTGCCCGACGCTTCCTGTGACGTGGTCACCTCGACCTTCGCCATGCACCATATCCCGGAGGCGCACCGCGCGGCGGCCGTCGCGCACATGTTCCGGATACTGCGGCCCGGCGGCACGCTACTGCTGGCCGATACCCATCCGACGGGCCGGGTATTGCCCGCGGTGGTCCGGGTAATGGCACGCGCCGCCGCCCACCGCACGCATGACGAGATCGGCTCGGATCACCACTCGGATCCGTTGGCGGCGATAGATATTCGCCGCTATCGAGACATGCTGACCACGGCCGGATTCGCCACCGTGACCTTCCACGCGGTAAAGCCCGCGACGGGAGTCCTGCTGGCCACCAAGCCGGCTCAGGTCTAGATCATGTCCTTCGATGCCAGCCAGCGCATGGTGAACCAGCCGCACAGCACCGGCAGCCAGCAGGTGAGCACGCGGTAGAGCAGCACCGAGGGCACCGCGATATCCAGCGGCACGTTGAAGGCGCCCAGACCACCGATCAGGGCCGCCTCGACGGCGCCGACGCCGCCGGGTGTCGGCGCCGCCGAGGCCAGCGTGCCGCCGATCATGGTGACGATGGTGACGGTGATGAAGGTGGTGCCGCCGCCGAAGGCCTCCACGCTGGCCCACAGCGCACCGGCCATGCCGAGAGTGATCGCGGCACAGCCGAGAATGATCACCGAGAAACGCTTGGGATCGCGCGCCAGTTGGGCGAGCTCGCCGAGCACCTCCTGCAATTGCGGGCGCACCGAATTATTCAGCCAGCGGCGCAATTTCGGCACGAACATGAAGGTGCCGATGATGCCGACGCCGACACCGGCGATCAGATACAGCACCGTGGCATCGGGCACGAAGTGCGAAAGATCCGCGGAGGTGCCCGCCGCGATGCTGAATACCGCGAGCAGGCACAGGTGCGTGATCACCTGGACCGCCTGCTGCAGCGCCACCGCCGCGGTGGCGCGCACCGTGCCGACGCCGCCCTTCTGCAGGAACCGGACGCTGAGGGCGAGGCCACCGACCCTGGCCGGGGTGGTCGTCGCGGCGAAGGTGTTGGCGATCTGCATGATCACCAGGTTCTTCAGGCTCACCGCGCCGGACGCGCAGGCCCAGAGTGCCGCCGCCGCACCGACATAGGTGAGGCTGGAGACGGCGAGCCCGAGCAGGGCCCACCACCAGTCGGCGGTCTTGAGCTGGGTGAAGAACGTCGGCACCGCGCTGATGAACGGGTACGCGACGTAGACGAGCCCGATCAGCAGCACCAGCTGGATGATCTGGTTGCGGGTGAACCGGGTGATCTGTTCGGCCTCGATCTTGTCCTGGCCGGTCTGCTTGCGCACCTCGTCGCGGGCGTCGGCCAGCGCGTCCTTCCAGCCGGGCACCGACTTGCGCAGCCCGGCCGGCATGGCGGACTTGGCGAGTCGGCTCGCCGCGGCGATGACCGGCTCCTTGCCCAGGGACTCGATGGCCGCGCGGACCGCGGGTTCCTTGCCGAAGATCGCGGTGGTGGACACCAGCAGCTGGGCGATGTCGGATTGTTGCTGCTTGTCCGAGGCGCCGTACTCGGCGTTGGCGAAGCCGCCGAACAGCGTGGTGCCGTTGTCGATTCGGATCTCGGTCGGGCGCAGGTCGCCGTGCGAGATCTGACCTTGGTGCAGGGCGCCGAGCGATTTCCAGACCCCGGCCAGCTGGTCGACCGACGCTTCGCTGATCCGGGTGCCCTTCGGCATGGTGTGCGCGTGCAGCATCCAGCCGCGGTCCAGCGCCGCGACGGCGACCGGTGTGCTGCTCGCCAGGCCGAGCTCGCCGACCGCAATGGTCATCAGGGCGCGATGTTCGACGGCGCGGTGCATGGAGCCGTGCATCGCCGCGGTTTCGCTGGCGCGGAAGGTGAGCCAGCGCCAGAGCTGGCGTAGCGCGCCGAAGCTGCGCTGGTTCTTGCCGTACATCTCGACGACGAGTCCGCGTTCGGGCCCGTCGATGGCGGCGGCCAGCACCAGCGGGCCGCGCCCGGCCGGATGCACCACGGTGAATCTGGTGACCGTGTGCCCGCGTCTGGCCAGCACCCGCACCGCCGCGTCGAGCGGCACCTCCAGCGCGGGTGTGCCGACGACCAGCACGATGACCGCGCCGACCAGCCAGCCGACGGCCAATCCGAACATCGCCCGCGCGGGCACGACGGTACTGACCACCAGGTGGATCGGCGCGAACGCCAGCAGCAGGAACCACAGGTAGCGCCGGGGGCGGTTGGGCAGCCACGGGCTGGACACCGTGAGCACGGCCGCCAGCATCGCGATCCAGCGCGGATCGTCCAGGAACTGGGAGAGGAAGGTGTCGAGCCGATCCGGCACCTGCAGATGCCATTTCGGCGCCGAGAGGCCCGTGCCGGTGATCGAGAGCAGTAGCCCGGCGGTGAGCCCCGCGGCCGCGTAGCCGGCCAGCAGTTTCCACTGCCTGCCGATGATCAACTCGATCAGGATGGCGAACGGCAGCGCCAGAATCGCCATGCCGTAGACGAGATACACCAGATTCGATTGGTCGGGGTTCAAGAATCCGACGATGTTGGATACCGAACGTTCCAGCGCAAGCCATTCCGGCCGGGTGATCACCGAGGCCGCGATGACGATCGCCACCCACGTCGCCGCGAGCACCACACGAATGATGTCGCTCGTCCGCCGGATCAGCGGTTGTAGGAGGTTGCCCGTTACCGGGATTTCCCGCCCGTCGACTCGCATGAGCTCCTCCGCCTCTCCGCGTCTCTTGCCGGTCGTTCGGTGCGCTCAACGTACCGTCGCGGCCCGGCGGTTCACGGCATGCTGCGTTCTGGGCGTACCCGGCGAGTTACCCGTGTAGTGACGAAATCAGTTGTTTACGTCCGCCGGGGAGAATACACACCGCCGCGGCGCGGCTGCCTCGCCCGAATCGCCGCCGATCCGCCGGGCTGTGCCGTATCTCACGCCGCGCCGGGATTGAACCTGACATGAGTGTCAGATTCAAGAATCAACACATGGACAACGAGCTCTACGACTACAGCCCGATCACCGACCGATCCCCGATTCGCTGGCCCGACGGCGCTCGCATCGCCTTCTACGTCGGCCTGAACGTCGAGCACTATCAGGTGGATCGGCCCTCGACGAGCATCTTCCCCGGGACCGCCGCGCTCACCCCCGATCCGTTGAACTACGGCTGGCGTGATTATGGCCCCCGGGTGGGCATCTGGCGGTTGACCGAGATCCTGGACCGGCACCGTATCCGCGCCAGCGTGCTGCTCAATTCCGATGTGGTCGAGCACAATCCGCAGATCATCACGGCGGGCCTGGCCAGGGACTGGGCTTGGCTGGCGCACGGGAAGAACAACTCGATCTTCCAGGCCGATATGACGATCGAGCAGGAGCGCGACTACCTCACCGAGGTGGTCGAGACGATCGAGCGGGCGACCGGGCGCAGGCCGCGCGGCTGGATGGGCCCGGCGCTCACCGAGACCTTCCACACCCCGGCGCTGCTGGCCGAGCTCGGCCTGAGTTACGTGCTCGACTGGACCAACGACGACCAGCCGTATCGTCTGAATGTGCCTGGAATGCTCAGCGTTCCGTACACGGTCGAGCTGAACGACAACACCCTGTTCCTCGGCAAGGGGACCAGCGGCCCCGACTTCGTACAGATCGTGCGAGACCAACTCGATCAGCTCTACGCGGAGTCGGCCGACAGCGGCCGGGTGCTCGCGCTCGCGCTGCACCCCTTCGTCATCGGGCAAGCGTTTCGCGCCAAGTATCTGGATCAGGCGCTGGAGTACGTGGTGAACCATCCCGGCGTGTGGTCGACCACCGCGGACGACATCGCCGCGCACTTCGCGGGCGAGTCACCCCTTGCCGAATCCGCGCGCGCCGAAGACGATCAGGTCAGTTAGGCGTACCCGCGGCCGTACGAGGCCGGGGATCGACTACGTCCGGCTGCTCGCGTTTGGCCCGATGTTCAGGAGGCAGGAATGGCTGTGCAGGACCAGGATCTGACAGGGAAGACGGTGGTGGTGACCGGTGCGAGCTCCGGCATCGGCGCCGAGGCGGCGGCGGCACTGGCCGCCCGCGGCGCCACCGTCGCGGTGGTCGGCCGGTCACCGGAGCGGACCGCCGAGGTGGCGGCCAAGGCGGGTGCTGAGCCCTTCCTCGCCGACTTCGCCCGGTTCGACGAGGTGCGCAAACTCGCCGACCAGCTGCTCGACCGCTATCCCCGCATCGACGTGCTGGCCAACAACGCGGGCGGTTCCTGGCCGAAGCGGACCGCCACCGACGACGGCAACGAGCTGACCTTCCAGGTCAATCACCTGTCCCCGTTCCTGCTGACCAGCCTGCTGCTGGACCGGCTCGTGCAGTCGCAGGCGCGGGTGATCAACACCGCCAGCATGACCTACCGGATGGCGAAGCTGAACCTGGACACCGTCAACGCGACCACCGGCTCGTTCAACCAGATGGGCGCCTACGCGGCGTCGAAGCTGGCGAACATCGTGTTCACCCGGGAACTGGCGCGCCGCACCGCGGGCACCGGTCTGGTCACCGCCGCGTTCCATCCCGGCGCGGTGGCCACCCACGTATACGACAACGCGCCGCTCGGGCTCGGCATGCTCATCCGGTCGCCGCTGGCCAAGCCGTTCTTCATCAACCCGAAGAAAGGCTCGGAACCGCTGGTGCACTTGGCAACCACCGCCGACGAGATCAACGGGCACTACTTCCACCGGTTCAAGCTGGAGCCGCCGAGCAACAAGCAGGCGGTGGATCAGGCGCTCGCGCAACAACTGTGGGAGCTGTCCGAGCGAGTCACCGGCGCGTCCCGGTAGCGGTTACTGTTCGGCCTCGGCGAGCTGGGCGGGCGCAGCCTCCGGCCCGCTCGGCTCCGTGCCGACGCCGAACACCCCGCCGGTGAAGCTGCCGCCGTCGAGTTCGACGATCGCCTGTGCGACCTGCTCGGTGGGTACCAACGCGGGAAAACTGTTCGGCGCGATGGCATTCGCGCGCACCCCGAATTCCGCGAATTCGTCGGCGATATTCCGGGTCAGCTGATTGAGCGCCGCCTTGGACGCGGAGTACAGCGTCTGTCCCGGATACACCTCCGAGCCGGAGATGCTGGAGACGTTGACGATGTTCCGGTTCGCCGCGCGATTCTCGGCTCCCGCGTGCAGCCAGCTGCGCTGGGCCAGCCGTGCCGCGAACCGCAGCGGCACCGCGACATTCAAGGTGAAATGCGGATCGAACTGCTCCAGCGCGGCGTCACCGTCGACGATGCCGCGCGGCTGCAACTGGACGTGCGCGGCATTGTTGACCAGCAGGTCGACCTTGCCGTACCGGGCGAGCGCGAGATCGACCACCCGCTCCACCTCGCCCGGCACGGTGAGATCGGCGCGGACCACGAAGACCCGCGAATTGTTCTCCGGCACCGGCTTTTCCGGCTCGAGCGGGTCGACGAACGACTCCAGCTGCGAGGGCACCGCGGGCGTGTGGGTACGGCAGACCGCGACGATGTCGTACTCGGTGTAATAGGAGCGGCAGAACACGTTGCCGAGCGTGCCGCCCGCGCCCGTGATCAGGCAGACCCGCCGTTCACCAGTAGACAATCTTGTCCCCTCCCCAGCGGGCTACCGCGTCGTCCTTGGTCCGGTGTACCCACATCACCACGCTGTTGCGGTCCTTGATATTGCCGCCGGCGAAGGTGTGCCAGGTGCGCGGCGTGACTTCGAACAGGATCAGCGAATTGTCCAGTGGCGGAATCAGTGTCAGGTCCGGCAGCTTCTCGCCATCGGAAAGGTTGTTGTAGAGCGCGGTCTCGCCGCCGTCGCCCGGCTGCCAGTCCGGGTTGCCGAAGTAGAACAGCACGGCCACCGCGCGGATCGACTCGCGGGCGAGCACCCCGGCTTCGCGCTTGCCGGATTTGATGTCCACCGAGTCGCCCGGCAGGCGCACCTCGTCGGGGCCGGGTGGCTCGCCGGGGAACCACGCGGGATTGAGATCATTGTGCGGCCACCCGTAGGGGGCGCCCGGGGCGTGATGATGCACCGAGCCCTCGACGTCGCCGGTCGCGGTGACACCGACGATCCCCGCGACCAGGTCGTGCCAGTCCCGGGAGGCGAACACATCGAACGCGGTACCCCGTAGGTTGGCCAGACGGATGCCGTCGGCGCTGTAATTCGCCGCCACCTGCTGGAACAGGTCCGGGCTTTCGCGACGCACCTCGGCCAGGTCCGCGCTCATCCGCGCGAAGTACTCCGGCACGAACACGTCGCGGGCGTACACATGCGGGAACGGCTCGCTACGACGGATCCAGCGCCGATGGGCGAACAGATCCGCGAACCGCTTCGGGCGCGCCTGCGCCTCCACTACCGACTCGGTTGTCACATCACTCACTCCCTCCCGGTCGAACCACCGCGATCATATTGCGCGGTGCACGTCCCCGTCGCTGGTGTTCGTTTTGTGCGCGGGTGGGCGGGGCGGTGCGCTCGCTGGCAGTGGTTGGGCCAGGAAGGCTCGCGTGCGGTCCGATTTCCGGCAACCCCTCGTGTTCCGGAAGTCCGCGACCGCGCGGCGTCAGAACGTGCCGGTCACCACGCGCTCGTGCCGGACTGCTCGACCGGCCGGGCACCGGAGAAACGTGCGGCGAGGAAAGCGAGGTAGGCGATGAAGCCGACGGAACCGAGCGGCCTGCTCCGCCGGAAGGTGATCGCCAGTCCCAGTACTACTTCGGTGAGCCCGTTGCGATAGGTCCAGCGGCGGGTGGCGCGGGGGGAGGCGCGCGCGGGCAGCGGATCGAAGGCCTGCGGTGCCGTGAAATGTGCCGCGCCGGTACCGGCGAGTCCGAGTCCGAAAGCCCGGGCGCGCAGGCTGTCCGGCTTCCGTGCCGGGAGCACGACGGCATGCTGCGGCGGAGTGCCCGCCGCGAGCGCTCGGATCGACTTGCGGCGCTTACGACGGCCGATGATTCTGCCCATGCTTCTCCTCGGTAGGCGCTGGGTGCGGACGCTCAGCCAGCGGCTGCGGAAGAACTCGGCCGGCTGCCGATGGACTCCCGCTTAGCTGACGGGTAGTTATCCGAACACTAGCACTGTCTGGGACAGCATGTCTCGGTGAGCGTCGTGCCCTGACCGTGCGAGACGGCCCGGCTCAGCCGACCGACATCTGGCGATTCGCGGCCTCGGCCCGCTGCTCGCGCACCGCGGCCAAGTCCACCGGCCGGTCCGGGTCGGGATCCTCGATCGTGCCGAGCGCCTCGGCCAGCATCGGCATCCAGCGCAGGATCTCCTCGCGGTAGGGCCCCTCGGTCTCCAGCTGGCTCAGCACCCCGACCAGCGTGAGCGCGGCCCGCGCGAACGGCGTGAAGTAGGCGGGCATCGTCATCTCGCGCACCACATTCGACAGCCGCGGATTGGTGGTGCGCAGCACCTGCTTGCGCAGCCACGGCGTCGTCATCCGATAGGTCGCGTGCTTGAACGGTTCACTGCACGGTTCGACAACGGCGTAGAGCGCGTCGCTGTCGAACGCGCGCCCGAAGGTGACGAAGCCGTGCCGCCTGGTCGCCGCCGCCAACTGCTCCGGCCCGCCGCCGGTGAAGAAGGCCTTGCAGTAGTCGATCGCCAGTTCCTCGAAACCCTCCGGGGGCCAGGCACAGCAGGCGCCGAAGTCGACCACGCCGAGCCGCCCGTCCGGCAGTACCCGGAAGTTGCCGGGATGCGGGTCGGCATAGAGCAACCCGTGCCGTCCCCAGCCGGAGGTGACGAAACGAACCATGAGCATGCCGACCCGATCGCGTTCGGCCTGCGCACCGTTGGCCACGATTTTGGTGAGCGGGGTGCCCTCGACCCACTCGGTGATCAGCACGTCGCCGCATTGCGCGACCACCTCGGGCACGTAGAAGTCGGGGTCGTCCGCGTAGGCCGCGGCGAAGGCGCGCTGATACTCGGCCTCGGCCGCGTAGTCCAGTTCCTCCCGGACGCAGTCGCAGATCGCCTCGGTGACCGCCTTGACGTCGGCGCCGGGCAGGAAGACGGTGGCCAGATGCGAGATCCGGCGCAGCTGCTCCAGATCGCCCTCCACCGCCTGGCGGCCGCCGGGGTACATCACCTTGACCGCGACCGCTCTGCCGTCGTGCCACACCGCGCGGTGCACCTGGCCGAGCGAGGCCGCGGCGGCTCGCCGATCATCGAATTCCTGGAAGCTGTCACGCCAGTCCGCGCCCATGCTGGCCGCGATGGCCGCGTGCACGGTCCGCGGCAGCATGGCGGGGGCCGCGTCCTGCAGCTGGCTCAGCGCGATGCGATACGGCTCGGCGAGCTCCGGCGGCAGCGCCAGCTCGTAAATCGCAAGCAGCTGACCGAGTTTCGCGGCGCAGCCCTTCAACTCACCGAGCACCTCGAACATGTGCTGGGCGGTGCGCAATTGGATGTCTCGATTGACTTCTTCGGACGATCTGCCGAGGGCGCGTTTACCGACGCCCGCGGCCTGCCGACCGGCGAAGGCCAAGGGCAGTGCGGCGAGCTTGGCATTGCGAACAGCGGTGCGAACTGGGGGTTTGCCGTCGGACCTGGACGCGAAAAGGCGCGAGCGCTTGCTCGTTGAACCCTCGTCTGAACTGTCGCCGCTGCGCCGGATCGCCATGACTCACCTCACACTGTGCGCCGACCAGTGTTACACACGTGCAGTCTGGCACAGTAGGCCTTAGACTGTCTGGGACGTATTCGAACGTAGTCGAAAGGTGACTTCGATGGGATCCCAGACGGTAGTCGCCGACGTTGCCGATGAGTTGGCACGCCGGGTTGCCGCGGGGGAGTATCAGCCGGGGGATCTCATGCCGTCCGTGCGGCAGGTGGCCGAAGAGTTCGACATGAACCGGGCGACCGCGCAGCTGACGCTGGGACGGCTGGAGACGAACGGATTCGTCGAGGCGCGCCGCGGCAAGGGTTTCACCATCCGCGATGTGCGCGAGGCCGGTGGCGTCGACGTGTACCGGCAGCTGTTCCGGTTCTCGATTCCGATGCCCGAGGTCGCGACCGAGATGTTCCGCGACATCGTCGATGTCGAGCGCGGCATCGTGATGGAGACGCTGCTCGCCTACACCGGCAGCGAGCAGGCCATCGATCAGGCCGTGCTCAAGGCGGAGATCGACAAGCTGGAAGCCATTGCCCGACAGGACGATCCGGACCTGCGCCAGATCCTGGCCATCGAGGTCGGGCTGGTCCGCAGGCTGCTCACCGCGCTCGGGCTCACCATGCAGCGGGCCATCATGAACTCGGTCGGCGAGATGGTGCTCGAGGTGCCGGAGGCGGTCGAGGCGTTCTTCGCGGGCGCGCCGGACCTGCACGTGCTGGTCTGGCGGGCGCTCGCGGCGGTGTGGGACTCCGGGTCCGGCCCGTCCGACGCGCAGGGCGCGCTGGTCGAGGGTCTGTTCGGGGTGTACCACGGGCGGGGGATCCTGCGCTTCGACGAGCTGGTCGGCGCGACGCACGGGCACGCCGACAACGGGCACGCGGCGACCGCCTGACGGCGACCTTCCCGCCCCGCAGTCCCGATATCCCTTGCTGTTTCGCACGGGTCGATGCGACTCATGCGGCCGTATTGCCCCATTGCCTCACTGTCCCAGACAGAATAGGCTGAAATGGCACGCAACGAAGCGAGGGAACCATGGCAGGCAGCAGGCGTAACGGGTTGGCGCGGTCGGCGAAGTTGGCCGGCCTGCCGATGAGCATCATGGCCCGCCGGGTCACCGCGACCGGGCGCGCGATGATGACCGGCGCGTCCCGCGACGAACTCGACGACGAGCTCATCGACAAGGCCGCCGACCAGATGTTTGCTGTGCTCGGCGAACTCAAGGGCGGCGCGATGAAACTCGGCCAGGCCCTGAGCGTGGCCGAGGCCAGCATTCCGCCCCGCTTCGCCGACCGCTACCGCGACGCGCTCACCAAGCTGCAGTCGCAGGCGCCACCGATGCCGACCAGCTCCGTGCACCGCATGCTCGCCGAACAACTCGGCTCCCGCTGGCGCGAACGCTTCACCGAGTTCGACGACAAGCCGGTCGCCGCGGCCAGCATCGGGCAGGTGCACCGCGCCGTCTGGCGCGACGGGCGCACCGTCGCGGTGAAGGTGCAGTACCCGGGCGCCGACACGGCCCTGATGTCGGACCTGAAGATGCTCCAGATGTTCTCCGGCGCTTTCGGTCTCATGATGCCGGGTGCGGATACCAAGGCGTTGATCGCGGAGTTCATCGACCGCACCGCCGACGAGCTCGACTACCGGATCGAGGCCGATCACCAGCGCCGCTTCGCTAAGGTTTTCGCCGGTGATCCGGCCTTCCAGGTGCCGAGAGTGATCGCCAGCGCACCGAAAGTGCTTGTCTCGGAATGGATGCAGGCAACGCCGCTGGCCGCGATCATCGCCGACGGCACCAAGGAACAGCGCGATCGGGCGGGACGCCTGCTCGTCGAATTCTCGTTGTCCTCGCCGGTCCGGGCCGGGTACCTGCATTGCGATCCGCATCCGGGCAACTTCCAGCTGCTCGACGACGGGCGGCTCGGGATCATCGACTTCGGCGCGTCCATCGCACTGCCGGAAGGCCTTCCGCCGGTGATCGGGGAGCTGGCTCGCTGCGCGGTGCGCGAAGACTACGAACAGCTGGCAATCGTGCTGCGCGACAACGGTTTCGTGCGGCCGGGCCACGCGCTGGAGCTCGGCCCGATCGAGCGGCTGGTCGCGCCGATCGTGTCGCAGATCAGTGGCGAGAGCGTGCACATCAGCCGAGAACTGTTGCAGGGGCACACCGCTCGTGCCCTGGACATGAAAAATGTGTCGCTGGCCAACACCAGGGCGGTCAAGGCGCCCGCCGAGATTCCGGAGCTGGCCATGCTCGGCCGGGTCTTCGCCGGCGTCGTCGGGGTGTGCGCCCAGCTCGACGCGGAAGGACCGTTCGTCGAGCTGGTCGCGCGCTGGCTGCCCGGTTTCGGCGAGGACGGCGCCGCGGCCTGATCGTCAGAGGCGGCTGGCGAGCCCGCGCAGACTCCACCGCGCGAACGGCCGGGCCAGCGGGGCGAACAGCCGATACGGCAGCAGCCAGCCGAGGCGCGGCTGTACGGCCAGCGTCCAGGTGAGGGTGGTCGCGCCGGAATCCGTTGGGCTCAGCACGTATTGCTCGGCGATCGACTTGACGGCGAACGGCACCGAGGAGGTGGTCGCGGTCAGCGCGAGCCGGTGCCCCTCCTCCCTGGCGACGACCTGTTCGGCGCCGGCGACCAGAAAGCCGTCGAAGACGCGGGTGGCGCCGACGCCGCGATCCTGGTCGGGGTAGCGCATGCCGTTGATCAGCGGCAACCAGGAGAAGAACCCGTTGGTATCGAGGGCGGCCCAGACCCGCTCCGGTGACGCGTCGAAGGTGTGCGCGGTGGTGACCACGAAGCCCGCTTTGCTCTCCACAAAACGCTGGAGTTTGTCGGCGCGCACCGGCGTTAGCGAGCTGCCGCCACCGGCGAGCGTGGTCTTGGCCGAGCGTCGCAACCCGATCAGCACGGCCACTCCGGCGAGGCCGAGGACGAACAAGATGGCGGCGGCAATGATCCAGGGCGTCATGGGGATACTCCTCGTGCTGCTACGGCGGCGATCGACGGCGCGGCCGCCGACGCTTGCGAAGTCTACACTGTCTGAGACAGTGCAGCCGAGCTGGCGGCGGACGCGACGGCGTACCGTTTTCGGCATGACCGTGCCATTCGAGCCGTTGCCCGCGATTCCCCTGGACTCCTGGCGGCCGACCAAGGAGACCCTGCACCGCTTCGCCCAGATCGTCGGCAAGGTGGCGCTGGCCAAAGGGGTCCGGCGCAACCACTGGTGGCACATGACCTACCGGCTCACCGCGCGCGGCTGGACCACCGTCCCGCTCGGCTCCGCCCGCAATGGACCGGTCTTCACCTGCGCGTTCGACTTCTTCGATCACGTGCTGCGGATCGCTACCGATCAGGGCACCCAGGTTGAGATCGACCTGGTCGACCAGTCGGTGGCCACCTTCTACGGCGCTGTGCGCAACGGCCTGCGCGACCTGGACGTGGATGTCGTGCTGGCGCACCCGAATCCGTTCGATCTACCGGACGCGCACCGGCCGTTCGAGGACGACGACGAGCACCGTGACTACGATCCGGACAAGGCGCGCCACGCTTTTCAGGTGCAGAGTCAGGTCGGCCGGGTGCTCGAGGAGTTCAGCGCGACCTTCTCCGGCAAGATCAGCCCGGTCCAATTGTTCTGGCACACCTTCGATATCGCGGTGCAGCGGTTCTCGCCGCGGCACATCGAACTGCCCGACACGGTGGATTCGGTGACCCGCGAGGCGTACTCGCGCGAGGTGATCAGCTCCGGCTTCTGGTTCGGCGACGACAAGGTGCCGGAGCCGACGTTCTACTCCTACACCGCACCCGAGCCCCCCGGGCTGGCCGACCGTGCGCTGACCCCCGCGGGGGCCCACTGGATCACCGCGGGCGCGGGCCACTCGGCGTACTACCCGTACGACGCCGCCCGCGCGACCGCCGACCCGGTCGGCGCCGCGCTCGAGTTCTTCCAGTCCGTCTATGCGAACGGGGCCGAGCTGGCCGGGTGGGATACCGACCAGCTCGCCTGCGCCGGCGGCATCACCGACCCGGTGCTGCGTGAAAAAGGCTGGCTGGAGTGACTACAGCCCGCCGTTGAGTTTGTTGAGCCGGTCGCAGGATTCGACGTACTCCTGGATCAGCCGATTCACCACGTCGGCGGAGCGCTCGACCTTGGTCATCATGCCGACCACCTGACCGACCGGATTGAAGTTCACGTCCTTGGCCGCCTCCGGGTAGCGGTGCCCGCGTTTGACGCCGTCCAGCGCCACCATCATCTGCAGCGGCATGGGCAGCGGGTCGGGGGTGTCGGCCTGCTCCCAGGCGTCGGTCCAGTCGTTGCGCAGCATGCGGCACGGCTTGCCGGTCCACGACCGCGAGCGCACGGTGTCGTGGCTGGACGCGTCGATGTAGGTCTGCATCTGCGCGGGCGGCACATTGGCCTCCTCGACGGTCAGCCACAGCGAACCGGTCCACGCGCCCGCCGCGCCCATCGCCATGGCGGCGGCGACCTGGCGGCCGTTGCCGATGCCGCCCGCCGCGAGCACCGGCAGGTCGCCAACGGCGTCGATCACCTGCGGCCACAGCACCAGCGAGGAGATCTCGCCGCAGTGCCCGCCACCCTCGGTGCCCTGGCAGACGACGAAGTCCAGGCCCGCGTTCTTGTGATTGAGCGCGTGTTTCACCGAGCCGCACAGCGCGCCGATGAGCCGGCCGGAGTCCTGCACCTGCTTGATCACGTCGTCGGGCGGGGTGCCCAGCGCGTTGGCGACCAGCTTGGCTTTCGGATGCCGCAGGATCACCTCCACCTGCGGGGCCGCGGTG
Source organism: Nocardia suismassiliense (assembly GCF_900269665.1). GTDB lineage: Bacteria > Actinomycetota > Actinomycetes > Mycobacteriales > Mycobacteriaceae > Nocardia > Nocardia suismassiliense. Next base: position 276,032 of record NZ_LT985361.1, on the reverse strand, counting down.
GTCGCGGTCCAGCCGAGCAGCTGGTTGTGCCGCTCGCCGTCGGGCAGTGCGGGCACACCGTGGTCGGCCAGGATCTTCTCGGCGAAATCCCGGTGGCCGTTCGGAACCAGTTCCGCCAGTTTGGATTCCAGCTCTTCGGGGGTCAGGCCGTCGATGCCCTGGCCCTCGTACTTGCTCGGAATCACCAGGTCGACGCCGTACACGCCGTGCACGTGCTCGTCGAGCCAGGCCAGCTCGACCTCGAGCTCCTCGGCGGTGAAACCGACCGCACCGAGCACGCCGAGACCGCCGGCATTGCTGACCGCGGCCGCCACGTCGCGGCAGTGGGTGAACGCGAAGATGGGGAATTCGATCCCGAGCCGTTCGCAGATTTCGGTACGCATGGCGTGCTGGTCTCCCTCACTGCTCCGCCGCCGCGAACGACGAGCTGCAGCTTGTCCTAGAACGAGTTACATAGTTGTCCGCGGTGCCCGTGAGCTCACGCTCGAACCCAGACGCGTCGAATCGGCCGCGAGCCGCAGAGATCGCCATGACACGGCCGCGGCTTCCTCGACTGGTCTGTGCACCATCATCTGACAGTAACACGTTCTAGTTTTGCCCGGCAGACCTCTTTCAGACGGCGGCTTCCTCCAGTGCGGTCAGCGCGTCTTCGAGGTGATCGAGCAGGCGGGGGAGTTCCGGCACACTGCGCCGGCAGCCGACCAGACCGAAGTCGAGATTGTCCCCGTTGGTGGTCAGCGTGATGTTCACCGCCTGGCCGTCGAACGGGATGGACATCGGGTAGGTGGCGTCGAGGCGAGCACCGTTCCAGTACATGGGTTCGCGGGGGCCCGGCACATTCGAGATGACGATATTGAACGGCGGATTGGTCAACGGGACGAGGCCGGGCAGCAGGCTGAGCGCGATCGGGCTGACCATCAGCGCGGACAACGCCATCGTCTGCAGGTTCGACAGCGAGCCGTACACCTCCTTGCTCTTGCGCATCGACTCGCTCACCACCCGCAGTCGCTCCAGCGGATCGGCGACGTCGGTGCCGAGGTTGCACAGCGCCGCGCCGACCTTCACGCCGTTGGTCTCCACGTCGTCGGCGCTGCGCAGCGACATCGGCACCATGGCGATCAACGGCTTGTCCGGCAACTCGTTTCGCTCCGCGAGGTAGGCGCGCAGCGCACCGGCGGACATGCTCAGCACCACGTCGTTGATGGTCGATCCGGTGGCCTTCTTCACCTGCTTGATCCGCTCCAGCGGCCAGGACCGGACCACGGTGCGGCGCGCGCCGCCGATCGGCACGTTGAACATGGTGCGCGGCGCCTCGAACGGCATGGTCAGCTGCTGCTGGACCAGGATGGAGCGTGCGGTCCGCAGGAGCGCGGGCCCGGATGCGGCCGCCGACAACAGGTTTCGGGCCGCCCCACGGAGCCCGTTGCTCGACTCGGCGGCGGGTTCGCGCGGCGTCCTCGGCAGGTTCCACGGGACCTTGGCCTCGGTCGCGGCCGGGTCGTTCGTCAAGGTCCGCTGGATGACGCGTTGTGCGGAGACGCCGTCGATCAGGGCGTGGTGCATCTTCGAGTAGACGGCGAAGCGGCCGTCGGCCAAGCCCTCGATGAGGTAGATCTCCCATAGCGGGCGGTGCCGGTCGAGCAGGGTGCTGTGCAACCCGGACGCGAGCTCGACCAGCTGGTCCAGCCGGCCGGGGCGCGGCACCGCGAGGCGGCGCACGTGGTATTCGAGTTCGACGTCGTCGGCCTTGGTCCAGGCCAGCTGCGGTGCGCCGAACAGGGTGGCCGGATGCTTACGGAAGGTCGAGTCGATGTCCTTGCACGCCAGCAACTTCTCGTGCGTCAGCCGGGCGAAGTCGGGCCCGGCGTCCTCGGGCGCCTCGAAGAGTTGCAGCGAGCCGACATGCATCGGGTGTTCGCGGGATTCGGCGAGGAGGAAGACGGCATCAATCGGTGCGATGAGGTCCATGGTGTGGTCGCCCCCTGACGACAGTGGTGTGGTTGCAAACGAATCGACCACGTTGTCGGGCGGGCCCGCGCGCAGCCATGAATCCTGCGCGACACCACCAACTTACCTGGTCCGGGCGGTGACCGCCCGGTCTTCAGCGAACCTTTACTGCCAGTAAGTAACCCTGTAGGAAGCGCTCGCCCGGATCCGGCTCCCGGACCATCCGCGTGTGCACCGTGAACCCGGCGTCCCGCAACAATGCGGCAAGCCGCTCCGGTGCCCACCGGTAGGCGCGAGTCACCTTGTGGTCGAACGCTTCTACCGCGTCGGGGGTGTCGGTCGCGAAGAATGCCAGCAACGCGTGCCCTTGCACCGCTAATACCCGATTGAACTCGGCCAACACATCCGGGACGCGTTCCGGCGGAAGATGAATGATCGAGTACCACGCGACGAGCCCGCGCAACGAAGCGTCGGCCAGGGCCAGGTGTTCCATCGTGCCCTCGTGGAAGGACAGCTCCGGATACCGGCGCTTCGCGATGTCGATCATCTCCGGCGACAGATCGATGCCGAAGGCAGGCACACCGAGGGTGTGCAGGTGCGCGGTGAGCCGACCCGGTCCGCAGCCGATGTCGGCGACGGCACCGGAACCGTTGGCCTGCAACAGTTCCGCGAACAGCGCCAACATGGCGCGGTCGTGCGGCTGGCCGGCCAGGTGGTTCTCGACGAATTCCGTATAGATCTCCGCGATGCCGTCGTAGGCGTCACGGGTGCGGTCCATGTCTGCCGGGGTGCTCGGATTTCCTGCCACCCCAACATCATCCATATCGAGCGAGGGTTGTCAGTCGTCGGCCTCGAAGGCTTGCGCGACGGCGAGGCTGTCCTCGTAGACGTGATGCCTGGTGATCGAGCCCGCCTCGACGGTCAGATGCAGCGCGAAGCGGGCACGGTAGGAGCGGCCGGTGCTGCGCGCGGTCTGCCGGATCTCGCCGAGCACTACCGCGTGGTCGCCGTCGACGAGGACGCGTTCGATCTCGGTCGCCGCCTGCTCGGGCACATGGTGCTCGGCGATCGCGCGGAAGTGCACGGCGGACTCGGCGCCGGTCGAGCGGTGCCGGATCCAGGGTGTCGCGGCGCGGCCGTGCTCGGCGTCCGGCCAATCCAGTTTCCAGTCCACCTCGTCGGCGTACAGCTCGGCGATCGCGTCGGCGTCGCCGGAACCGATGCGGCGCAACAGTTCCGCTACCACGGCGTGGGTGGTTGTGCTGGTCGTCGACGTCACGGCCGATCCTTCCGATCTCGCTGCCGCCTCCGGTCGAGGCGGCGCGACACCATTCTGGGTGCGCGGATGGACGCCGTCGATTACCTCTCAGGTAAGTGGACCGCCGCTTCCGGCGCCGCGGGGGTGGTGCACAGCGCCTCCTCCGGTTTCTCGCGACTGCGCGCGGTGCCCAGGATGGAGCCGAGGATCACCAGCGGGAAGCCGATCGCCATGCCGGCGGTGAGCGGTTCGCCGAGCGCCGCGACGCCTAGCACGATGGCCACCGCGGGATTGATGTAGGTGATCACCGTCGCCCGGGCCGGGCCCACCTCGGAGATGAGCGCGAAGAACAACAGGAACGCGGCGGCCGTGCAGATCAGCGCGAGGCCGAGTACCGACAGGGTGGCGTCGGCGGGATAGCTGGCCGGCCTGCGCAAGGCGGCGAACGGTGCGTAGACCACGGCGGCGATGATCAGCGAGGCGGTCACCACGCCCAGCGGTGGCAGGTCGGCCAGCGACCGGTTGATGACGATCGGGCCGACCGCGTAACCGATGGTGGTCAACGCGATCGCGCCGAGGGCGGCGGGGCTGGACAGGTCGATATCGAGGCCGACCAGCGTGGCCACCCCGGCGAACCCGATCAGCAGCCCGGTCAGCCTGCGCCGGTCGAAGCGGTCGTGGCCGAGTTTGGTCACGAGGACCACCGCGATCAACGGCGTCGCGGCGATCAGCAGCCCGACGGTCGAACTGTGCAGCGTGGTCTCCGCGTACCCGATGAAGAACCACGGCCCGACGATCTCGGCGACCGTGTACAGCAACAGCGGCCGCCAGCGCCGGAACACCGGAGCCAAGGCGTTGGTGTACACCGCGATCGGCAACAGCACCAGCGCACCGAGCAATGTCCTGGCGAACGCGACGACCACCGGGTCGAAGTCCTCGACCGCGATCCGGATCATGGCGTAGGGCACGCCCCAGATCAGACCCATCGCGAGGAACAGCGCCCACCCGCGCCGCGTCACGCGACCGCCCCTCGGCACAGAACAGATATAAGGGTCACCGGCATGCTCCACTCGCTTTCGATCGAACGGGAGCTTATACAGAAGATCCGATCATCCGACAGATCCACTTTTCGGGGCTCGGACCAGGCCAGTCGGCCTAGCACCCTGGGGCGTCAGCGCCGTCGGCCGAGGGTTTCAGACGGAATCGACCAGCGGGCGCATCCGGGCGGCGGCACCCTGGTCGTCGCGCCAGGTGCAGGCCAGACCGAAGGCGGCCACCCGTCCGGTGTCCACGATCGCGCGCACCGCACCGGAGACCGCCGACAAGCTCGGTCCGCCCGGTGCGGGGAAGAGCAGGCCGGGCAGGTCGCCGGGATCGACCACATCGCAGTCGAGATGCAGGTAGATCGGGCCGTCCGGCAGGTCGCCCAGGTCGGCCACGGTGCGGTGGCTGATCCGCGCCGTGCGCAGGAACTCCGCCTCCGGCGGATCGAGATCACGACCGTCGACCAGCACCGCGTGTTCTTCGGGTATGTCGCGCAACCCGATTCGATCCGCGATCAAGTGCCGCCCGTACCCGGTCAGCATCCGCAGCGGCATTCCGCCGAGATACCCGGAGGCGGACGTCTCCAGCGTCTGCACATCGCCGTGCGCGTCGAACCAAACGATCGCGGGATCCAGACCCGCCCGCTGCAACCCGGCCACCACACCCAGCGAGGTCGTGCAGTCGCCGGACACCACCACCGGACGTTCGCCCTTCCGGACTGACGCCGCAACCTTTTCCGCAACCGCCTCGTAGATCACCGCCATTCGCGCCCACGGATCGTCCACCTCCGGCAGATCCGCGGTGATCACCTCGTCCGGTGTCACCGGCGCATCCAGTTCCGGACGGTGTTCGTCGAGGTGGTAGGGCACGAGAAAACGCATGCGTCCGAGCCTAATTCGATACCGGGTGGTCGGCACCCGATTATCGGCAGGCTGGGGCCTGCCCGGCTCGGCGCTGGTTTGCATCGGTGGGCAGCACGGGCGCTCGACCAGGTCAGAGCTGGTCGATGCGGGTAGACTCATTTGGTGAAGCAACTAACGATCGGTGTAGTGGCGACCTCCCGCAAGGAGGACGAGCACCGGTTGGCGATCCATCCGGCGCACCTCGACCGGATCGATCCGGGGCTTCGCGACCGCGTCTTCCTCGAGCATGGTTACGGCGATCGCTTCGGCTATACCGATGAACACCTCGCGCCGCTGGTCGCCGGCCATCGCTCGCGGGCGGAGCTGTTCGCCGAGTGCGACGTGCTGTTGCTGCCCAAGCCGCTGGCCGAGGATCTCGAGCAACTGCGGCCGGGGCAGGTGGTGTGGGGGTGGCCGCACTGTGTGCAGGACGAGCGGATGACCCAGCTGGCCGTCGACCGCGGGCTGACCCTGATCGCCTGGGAGGCAATGAATCACTGGACGAAAGAAGGCAACTTCAGCGTCCACGTCTTCCACAAGAACAACGAGCTGGCCGGCTACTGCTCGGTACTGCACGCGCTACAGCTGCGCGGATCCACCGGCGACTACGGACGGCGGCTGCGCGCGGCCGTGATCAGCTTCGGCGCCACCGCCCGCGGCGCCGTCCGGGCGTTGAACGCACTCGGCATCAGTGACGTCACGGTGCTGACCCAGCGCAGCGTCTCGGCCGTCGCCTCGCCGTTCGCGTCGGTGCGGATGCAGCACTTCCAGCGCGACCCCGCGAACCCCGGCCGGATCCTCGCGCTGAAAGCGCCGGAACCCGGGCCGCTGGCCGAGATGCTCGCCCAGTACGACGTGGTCGTCAACTGCATCTTCCAGGACACCGAAGACCCGCTGATGTTCGTGCGGAACGAGGACCTGCCCTTGTTCGCGCGCGGCACCCTGTTCATCGACGTCTCGTGCGACGAAGGGATGGGCTTCGAATGGGCCCGCCCCACCTCGTTCACCGCCCCCATGTTCACCATCGGCGACGACCTGCACTACTACGCCGTCGACCACAGCCCGTCCTTCCTGTGGAACTCCGCCACCTGGGAAAACTCCGAGGCGCTGCTCGAATACCTGCCCATCGTCATGGCGGGCCCGGACGCCTGGGACGGCAGCGAAACCGTGCGCCGCGCCATCGAGATCCGCGACGGCCGCGTCCAGAACCTGCGCATCCTGTCCTTCCAGAACCGCGCCGCCGCTTACCCATACGCCATCGTCTGACCGCTTCGCCGGGACACACAACAAAACCCTGCCCGGCGCGTAGTGCGCCGGGCAGGGTTTTGGATTCCTCCGGTTGTTACTTCGTGCTGGTGGTGGTCGGTGCCGCGGATTCCGTTGTGGTGGTGGGCGGCACGGTGGTGGTCGGCTGCGCGGTCTCGGTCGGGGTGACCGAGGTCGGAGCCGCTGTGGTGGTCGACTGCGGGGCGACCGAGGTGGTGGTCGGCGACGCTGAGGTGGTCGGCGTCGTGGTGGGCGCGCTGCTGGTCGTGGTGGGCGCGGCACTGGTGGTCGGCGTCGCGCTCTTGGTCGGCGTGGCCGACGGCGAGGTCGAGGTGGCCGCGGCCGCCTTGTACACGGCGGCGAGATCCGCTTGTTCCGGCTTGGCGGTGGTGTCGACCTTCTTGCCCGCCTGCGCCTGCTTGGCCAGGTGGGTGATCCAGGCGGCCGCGTATTCGGCGGAGGTGAGCGGCTTTCCGTTGGCCGGGTCGGCGTCACGCCAGTAGTCGAAGTGGTGACCCGTGTGGTTCGGCCCGAGGGTGAGCTTGTACGGATCGTTCATGACCACCGGAATGGTGTTCTGGTTCGTCACGATGAGCCCGACGATCTCGTTCAGGATCTTCTGCGGCAGGTAAGCCAGCGGCGACATGTCGTCGGCCGCGATCGCATCCGCCTTCACCGGAGTCTTCGGCGCCTGGCCCGGCTTGTAGGCCGGATCCGACACCTTCAGCAGCACCTGCAGGAAAGTCTCGTCGCTCTTCAGCCAGTTCGGCTGCGACTGGATGTCGGCGAACGCGGCCAGGGCGATTCGGCTGAGCACGACCGCGACGTCCTGCCCGGTCGCCGGGGTGAGACCGTCCTTCTCGAGCGCGTCGACATTGATCTGCCTGCCGACATTGACCACGAGTTGCAGCAGGGAGATGTTTTCCGGTGCGGCGCAGGTGAGATCGCCGTCGGAACAGAACGACGCGATCCTGCCGTTCAGCGCACCGAAATCACCGCTGGTACCGGGCAGGGCACCCTGGCCCGGCGTCGGGTTCTTCCCGTTCTGATACTTCTGGTCGAAGCCGTCCGGATTGCCGTGCGGATCTTTCGAGCCGGGGAACGGGCCGTCACCCGCCCCGCGTCCGGAGTCGGCGAGGATGACGACACCGACGACATTGGCCGGATCGACGATGCCGTAGGCCCCGTCCTTGTCGGCTTCCTGATGCCCGACCTTCATCGCGACCCGGCGCACGACATCGGCGCCCTCGCTGTAGCCGACGATGGAGAACTTGGTGTCGGGACAGGCCTTCGCGATCTCCCGCATCACCTGCTCGGTATTGGCGGCACCGGCGTTGACGGCGTCCTCGTAGGTCGCCATGTTCGCCGGGTACGCGATGTAGACCGCGGCGTAGGAACCCGGCTCGACGGCACCGTTGGGCGCGTTGACGACCGGGTCGACCCATTCGCTCTTGTGGTCACCGGACAGCGCGGCGGGCAATTCGTTGCCGTTGGCGTCGACCAGCAGTTTCGTCGTCCCCGCGACGGGCGTGTCCCCGCGGCCCGCCACCGAGATGCTCACCATGTCGTGGCACTCGGTGACCGACGACGTGAGCTGCGTGTCCCGCGTCTGTGGCGTCGACGTCAGTGCGAACGTGGTGGCCACGACCGCCGCCAGCCCGAGCACCGCGGGCGCCGCGACGGCGGTCGCGATTCGATGTCGCGCGAAGAACTCGCGAAATTCCATGTCCTGATCCCCATTCCAATTTCCGGCACGTGGACGGGCAGGGCCCCCCGAGGCCATGCGTCACCAGGAACGTCGTGGATGGGGCGGCGATCGTTACGCAGTCGAGCTGCTGAGGCGACGAACAACACAAACGAGTAACACTGGGGGAGCGGCAATTGCCCCTACTAATAGGGGCAACGATGATTCCTGGCTTCGAATGAGTTGAGGTCCGCTACAGAGTGCCCGCAGCGGCGGCTTGCACGATCTGCGCATCGACGAGGTTCGAGGTGGAACTTCCTCGCACGCGTCTGCCCGGCGCGCGGCGGAAATTCGCGCCTGCGTTAGCTACTGGGTACAGCGCATGCTCGATCTGCGGATACTCGACGCGCCATGGTCGGAAAATTCCTATGGCGCAGCAGAACTCGCAGTATTCGAGAAAGGTGTCCGATGGCGGAACAGCAGGCAGTCACCGTGGTCGAGGGGTTTGTCCCGGTGATCGACTTGTCATCCAGAGATAATGCGGCGGGCCGGAAAACGATTGCCGAAGCGATCAATCGAGCATGCGCGAGCTCGGGTTTCTTCACCATCGTCGGTCACGGCGTACCGGCGGAGCTCATCGAGCGGATGTGCGCGACGAATCGAGAATTCTTCACCCTGCCCGATACCGTGAAAGAACTTGTCGCGCACCGGCCCGGTGTATCCGGATTCCGGCGTCTCGGCGGGTCTACCGCGCACAGCCTGGACTTGAAGACCCCACCCGACCTGTGCGAAGTCTTCTCGGCGCACGTCACCGGCGATTTGCCCGATGCGGAGCGTAACCGCCTCGGCGACTACTGGGCGTCCTGGAAATTGGCCAATGTATGGCCGACTCTTCCAGCGGATTTCGAGAGCACCTGGCACGAGTACATCGCGGCCATGACCGAGCTGGCCGGCGACCTCATGCGTCTGTTCGCGCTGGCACTCGACCTCGAGGAGCATTTCTTCGATCGGATATTCGCCAACCATGTTTCCTCGGTTGCCGTCAATTACTACTTCGCGCAACACCATTCGCCACTTCCCGGACAACTGCGCCGCGGCGAACATACCGACTGGGGCAGCCTGACCATCCTCTACCAGGACACCGACATAGGCGGCCTCCAGGTGCGGCACGGTACCGGCGAATGGCAGGACGTGCCGACCATTCCCGGCGGTTTCATCGTCAATATCGGCGATCTCATGGCGTTGTGGACAGCGGGCCGCTGGGTATCGACCATGCACCGAGTGATCAACCCGGAACTCGGTAATACCTCGTCGCGACTGTCGATCCCGTTCTTCTATCTGCCCGATCATGATGCGGCAATTGATCCGATCGGCTCGTTCGCGGGCGGCGACCACGATGCACTCGGGATAACTACCGCCGGACAATGGATCTCGCGGAAAATGCAGAAAACATTCGCGGAAGATCCGGCCGACTACCGATCAGCTGACTGAAGCTCGGCCACCGGTCCGCCGCAAGCGGGCCGGTGGCTTCGCCTGTGCCACAGCGGCTCCCGTCACTTGGCGACGAGTTCGGCTGCCACCGGGCCGGCCGCAAGGTGACGGCGGCGGCTCGGCATCATCAGCGTGGGGTGGGTGACGCTCCACGCCGCCCCCGAGCAGATCAACTCCTTGACGCGGGCGGCGATCCGGCCGGTGAGGACGGTGGACGTGGGCTGATCGTCGGGCGTCACCTTCTGCACGATGGCGTCGCGGCGACCGAGGCTGAGGCACTGGCTGGCATAGCCGATCGGGGACTCGGGAACCTTGCGTCCGGTCAACCGCGCGGCGAGGGCGTCGGCGCACTGCCAGGCCATCGGAGAAGCCGTGGCGCAACCCATTCGCAGTGGCCGGCCGCCCACACCCATCGCGAATGCGGCATCACCGACCGCATAGACATCGGGGTGCGACACCGAGCGCAGGGTGCCGTCGACGACGATCTGCCCGCTCGCCGACACCTCGAGAGTGGTCGCGGCGGCGATCGGGTGCACCGCGAAACCCGCTGTCCAGACGGTCAGCTGGGCGGGGATCCGGTGCGCACTGTCGTGGATCGGCGTGGCACCCTGCGCCGGAGCTGACGCGAGGACCACACCGTTTGCCTCGACGCGCACGACGTCGGCGTGCTCGTGCACCGTGATGCCGAACCGTTCGAAGGTCTGCCGCAGATGGTGCCGGGCCTTGTCGCTGAGCCAGTCGCCGACACCGCCGCGGGCCGCGATCGCGACCCGGAGGTCCGGGCGGGCTTCTGCGATCTCGGTCGCCGCTTCGATACCGGTCAGACCGCCGCCGACCACCAGCACGGTCTCGCCGGCGGCCAACTCGTTCAAGCGGTTCCGCAGCCGCAGCGCGGCCTGCTTACCCGCGACGTGCTGGGCGTGCTCGGCGACACCGGCGGTGCCGTAGTCGGCGACGGTGCTGCCCAAGGCGTATACAAGACTGTCGTAGCCGAGGGTCGTGGCGCCGTGCTCATCGGTGAGCTCGACGGTCTTGCCGTCGACATCGACCGCGTCGACCCGGGCCACCCGCACCTGCACCCCACTGCCCGCGAACATGTCGCGCAGCGGGCGCGACGCCAGCTCCTGACCACTCGCGAGCTGATGCATGCGCACCCGCTCGACGAACTCGGGATCGGCATTGACCAGCGTGATCTCGACGTCGTCGCGGTGCAGCCGCTTGGCGAGCCGACCGGCGGTGATGGCTCCGGCGTACCCGGCGCCGAGGACGACAATGCGATGCTTCATGGCGAGCTCCTCTGTGGTTGCGTACACCTCCTGAACCGGACAGCTCCGCGATCCCTGACAAAAAGCTCTTGTGATGTGGGTCACCACTTCCGGACGATCGGCTGCTGCGGTCCGGCGGCCGCCCACTGCCGGGTGATGCGCGCCAGCTTGTCGGGGTTGACCTGGATGTGGATCGCCGCGACGCCGTCCGAGGTCGGCTCGAGACTCAGGACCCCGTACACCCGCTCGCCGACCTCCACCAGCACGGCGGGCGCACCGTTGACCACCACGGCATAGAAGACCGCGTCGTCGCCGACGAAGGCGCGTTTGGCCGGGGTCGGCTGGAACACGTGACGCAGGTACCGCGCGATATCGAACGCGCCGACGACCGGAATCTTGCGGGCAGGCAGCCGGCCCCCGCCGTCGGCGATACTGACCGCGTCGTCGGTGAGCAGCCGGATCAGTGGCTCGGTATCGCCGCTGAGCGCCGCGGCGAGAAATTCCTCGACGATCCGGCGCGCGGTGTCCGCATCGACCTCGGCGCGTGGCCGTTCGGTGCCGACGTGCTGCTTGGCTCGCCGGAAGAGCTGCTGGCAGTTCGATTCGGTCAGGTCCAGGATTTCCGCGATCTCCCGATGCGAGTATCCGAAAGCCTCGCGCAGCACGTACACCACGCGCTCGTTGGGCGACAGGCGCTCCATCAGAGTGAGCATCGCGAGGGAGACCGACTCGCGCTGCTCGACCGTGTCGGCCGGGCCGAGCATACGATCGCCGGCCAGCACCGGTTCCGGGAGCCACTGCCCCACATAGGTTTCCCGCCGGGCGCGGGCCGAGGTCAGCTGGTTGAGGCAGAGGTTGGTGAGCACCTTGGTCAGCCAGGCCGCCGGGGTCTCGATCCGGGTCCGGTCGGCCGCATGCCAGCGCAGATACGCGTCCTGCACGGCGTCCTCGGCGTCACCGGCCGAGCCGAGCAGCCGATAGGCGATCGCTTCCAGGCGTCCCCGGTAACTCTCGAACAGATCGGCTTCGTGCGTGCTGAGCGACATGACTCTATGGTCGACCATCTGGGCAGGCCACAGCCACCCGCCCCGGGTGTGACCTAGTGGTTACGGGACCCCGACCGGGCCGAGACAGCTGGCCGGTGGGTCGACGAGGAAGCAGGGTGCCGGGCCGCGGGTGGGCCGATAGCCGTCGGGGACACCGCCCTCGGCGACGAGCTGCGTGTAGGTACCGACCGCGTCGGTGGGGCGGCGTACGAGGCCGGGGTCGGTGCGCACATCCACGGTATAGAGGCCGAATCGTGGTGTGTAGCTACCCCATTCGTAATTGTCGGTGATGCTCCAGTAGTTGTAGCCGATGACATTCATGCCGTCGGCCTTGGCGCGCTGGATCCAGTAGACGGTGTCGCGCAGGTGATCGCTGCGGGAATAGCCGTCGGCCCGAGGGCGGCCGTTGTCGGTCGGCATGCCGTTCTCGACGATGTAGAGCGGTTTACCCGGGTAGCGGCGCGAATAGTGTTGCAGCGCGTAATAGATGCCCTCGGTCCGCAGCGGCAGATCCCAGATATTCGTGCCCGGCAGGCTCGGAATGGCCGATCCGGTGGCTCTGCTGATGCCGCCGAGCAGTGACTGCACCGGGTCGTAACCGAAGTAATAGTCGATGCCGACGTAATCGAGCCGATGTCCGACGCGATCGAGGAACGACCCGTTGACCTCACCCTCCGCACCGGCCACATAACCGACGTTGCTGGTCACCTGGGCGCCGGGCTGCACGTGATGAATGTGGTCGTAGATGGCATTATGCGCCTGCGCGATCCGATCCAGCATCTCGCCGGCCTCGGCGGCGCCCCTGCGCACTTCGTGCGAGATGTAGGCGGCCGGCTCGTTCACCGCGACCCACAGCGGATTGCGGGAGGCGTAGCGATCGACCACGGTACGCATGTTGTCCAGCCAATCGCCGACCATGCCCGGGTTGCGCCAGCCGCCGCGATCGACCGCCCAGCCTGGATAAACCCAGTGGTCGAGGGTGATCATCGGTCGCATTCCCGCCCGCGTGATAGCCGCGATGACGGCATCGTAGAAACGGAACGCGTCCTCGTCCCACACCCCCGGCGCGGGTTGCACTCGGGCCCATTCGATCCCGACCCGGAACACCTGCACACCGAGTGCGGCGGCCGCATCGATGTCCGATTCGTAACGGTTGTAGAAGTCGACCGAATCGTGCAACGCGTCGTAATCGGGATGCTTGGGGATGTAGCGCGTCCAATTACTGTCGGGCGCATGACCTTCGGACTGGAATCCGGAGGACGCGACACCCCAGAGGAAATTGCCGAGCGGCGCCGCTACCGGGCGAATCGGCGGTGCCGCAGCAGAGTTCGTGCATAGCAGCATCGTCGACGCGGCAGCGGCGAGTACGGTCAGTGCATACCGACGGAACCGGAATCGCATCACCTCAGGGTAACTGGATGTGCACCGCCGAAGTGCGGATCCCGCGATAGTCGGCGTTTCTGGAGCTCGTCAGCAAATGTGTCAGGGACGCAGCCACTTTCGCCGACCTGCCTCACAGTGTTCGCTCCTGCTCGGCTTCGACCTGGTCGTCGAAGCGCGCCCGGGCCCGCTCGACATCGGGCAACGTGACGGTAGACCAGCGCAGCAGTGCGTCGATCAGATCTTGCAACGACTTGCCCAGCGGTGAGATCCGGTACTGCACGGCGACCGGACGCGTATTCGTCACGATCCGTTCGACCATCCCGTTGCGCTCCAGCCGCCGCAGCGTCGCCGTGAGCGACTTCTGTGTCACCACCGGGATCGCCCGACGAAGTTCGTTGAAGCGCAACGGACTTCCACACAGTGCGTCAAGCACATGCAGCGACCACTTGTCGAGCATCTGATCCAGCAGCTCACGGTGCTGTGCGGTCAATTGCGGGCTGTCCGAAGGTGCGAGGGCGGTTTCCTGCATGACACCTAGTCTCGTTGAAGTGTCCTCGGGGCACCAGGTAGACATCGGATACCTACTCCGAAAGGCACCCCATGGCCGTGCGACTGCTGACCCCCGAGGGCATGTTCACCCCCGTTCCCTACCACCACGTCTCGATCAGCACCGGCACCCGCCACGTACACGTCGCCGGCCAAATCGCCCGCGACGCCGAAGGCAACCCCGTCGCGACCGGCGACCTCGCCGGCCAGGTCGCCCAAGCGATGCGCAACACCGCCCGCGGCCTCGCCGGCGCCGGCGCAACCTTCGCCGACGTCGTCCGCCTCCGCTTCTTCGTCACCAACTGGACTCCGGACAAATACCCCGACTTCGTCGCCGGAATCGATCGCGTCACCGAAGAACTAGCCCTCCCCCAACCCCTACCCCCGGTCTCCGCAATCGGCGTCGACTACCTCTTCGAGCCCGACGTCCTCGTCGAAGTAGAGGCCTACGCCGTCCTCGACTGACCCCGCAGGTTGGCGCGATAGCAGGTGCACGGCGCTTCAGTACTGGATCAACCCGCCCACCGGCACGTCAGCGACATGACCGGTTGCCGGCAGCGTCCGGGCAAGGGTGAGACCGATGTCCACCAGTGACGATCGGCGCAGGCGGTCGACCTCGGCAAGGGGAGTCCATGTCGGCTCGGCGGTTTCACCGTTCGACTCGGGCCGGAGCCGGCCGCCGGTGACGCGGACTCGGTAGAAGATACCGACATTCTGATGCTCGGTTCCGGCCCGTGCGACGGCCGCGGGGATCACCCGCGAATCCACGCCGAGCAAACGTTCGACGCTTCCCCGACACCCGGTCTCTTCGGTGAGTTCCCGAATCACCGCATCGAACGGATCCTCCCCATGCTCGACCTTGCCACCCGGAAGAGTCCAGTTGCTCTCGCCATCCGGCGACACCTGACGGGCAAGCAAAACCCGCCCATCATCGATGCATACGGCATAAGCTGCCAGCCTGAAACTCATTCCCTCAGTTTCCATGGCCGCTGTCCCGGCGACAGCCAGCGGCTCATCGCCGGGCGGATGGTCAGGGCTCTCGCGTGTCAGATGAGGTCGTCGGCGGTTGAAGGGTCCGGCGATGACCGTGCCGGTGTTGACAGCGCAGGGCAAGTGGTGCCAATATCTGCATGCACCTACAGTTATTGCATGCACATACAACTTATGACGGGATGATCATGACCCCTCAGCGCATCGAGAAGATCGCCACCACGCCCGATTGGTATGAGCCGTACAAGATTTCGCAGGCGATCAAGGCGAACGGCGTCATCTACGTGTCCGGGCAGGCCGGGATCGACGAGCGGGGGCGCACCGTCTCCGACGACTTTCTGACGCAAGGACGGCAGGCGTTCGCCAACATCCAACGCGTTCTGGCGCAGGCCGGTGCCGATCTGCATGACGTGGTGAAGGTGGGCATCTTCGTCACCGACATGGCCGCCAACCTCGACAAGGTCCTGCAGCTTCGCGAGGAGTTCCTCAGCGAGCCCTACCCGGCCGACACCCTGCTCGAAGTGTCGTCGCTCGCCCAGCCCGACTGGCAGATCGAAGTAGAAGTCACCGCACTCGCTCGCTGATCCCGATCCACCCTGGTGAAAGGAAAACCCATGTCCGAGAGCCCTTTGCTACGCCCCTACCGCCGCGGCGCACTCGACCTGCCGAACCGGATCGCGATGGCCCCGATGACGAGGGGGCGCGCGGACGACTCCACCGGCGTCCCCCACCCGCTCACCGCGGACTACTACGCCCAGCGCGCGAGCGCAGGACTGATCGTCACCGAAGGCATCTACGCCAATGTCCTCGGCAAAGGCGGCCCCGGAATTCCCGGCCTCGTCGATGACGCGCAGGTGGCAGGCTGGCGCAAGGTGACGGACAAGGTGCACGCGGCAGGCGGCCGCATCTTCGCCCAGCTGTGGCACGTCGGCCGGATGACCCACCCGCTGATCCTGCCGGGCGGCGCGACCCCACTCGCACCCTCGCCCGTGCGCATCACCGACGCGCAGATCTTCACCGATCAGGGGCTGAAGGACCACGTCACACCGCGCGCGATGACCACCGCCGAAGTCGACGCCACAGTCGAGGATTTCGCCACCGAAGCACGCAACGCCATCGCGGCCGGCTTCGACGGCGTCGAGATCCACGGCGCGAACGGCTACCTGATCCAGCAATTCCTGGCAGAAAACACCAACCAGCGCACCGACCGTTACGGCGGCTCCCGCAACAACCGGCTACGACTGGCCGTCGACATCGCGACCGCCGTCGCAGCCGAAGTGGGCGCCGAACGCGTCGGCCTGCGCATCTCCCCCGACAACCCGGAAAACCAGGTCGCGGAACAAGATCCACAGACCACCTACCGCACCTTGGTGGACACCCTCGCCCCTCTCGGCCTCGCCTACCTCCACGTCATCGAACGCGGCGAGTACCCCGCCCTCGCCGACCTGCGCCCCCGCTGGTCCAACACCCTCATCGCGAACTTCAACGGGCCGACCCCCACCACGCGCACCGCAGGCGAAAAAGTCCTGGAAACCGACCTGGCCGACCTCTTCTCCTTCGGCCGCCTCTTCATCGCCAACCCCGACCTCCCCGCCCGCATCGCCACCGAAGCCCCCGTCAACGAGTACGCCCGAGAGTTGGTCTACGGCGGCGGCGCCGAGGGCTACACCGACTATCCCGCACTGCAAGCGGAACGGGTATGAGCCGTTGTAGCGGACGGACACAATGGCACTATGCGCGACCAGGATCCGACTCCGGACGAACAAAGGTTCTTTGCCACGTTGCGAACACAGGTGCCAGACATCGATGACTGGTACCACGCGGACGACGACGGCACGCTGTGGGTGATCGCGTCCCTCGACTTCGTAAACAGCGACGGCCATATCCACGCCACACTGCGAGTCGACTACGACGGAATCGCCCTCTGCGGCGGGTGGAGTCCGGCATGCCTCAATTGGGACGACGGCGTCCGGGCAGCCGACGCGGGCATCGACACCTCGCCGCAGGACGGTTTGCGCCGCGACAACATCGGCCCAGTCGAGGCTGCGCAAGCCGCAGCCGAATGGTTCATCGCGCATCAGCAGCTGTGACGCCCTAGCGCCTCACCAACGGCGCCATCGCGCCAGGAGCGTTGCAGAATTTCGAAACTGGATGCCCACTGCGGCGGTGGTGAGGTGAAGTCGTCGTTGCCGGGGATCGGTGAAGAACTCGCGTCGTTAACCGCGCGCCATATCCACGAACCGACTCAAATGCAGTTGGTGCGCAACGGTAATGGTGGCGGTCGGACCGTTACGGTGCTTGCCGACAATGAGGTCGGCTTCACCACCACGGGGGTCGTCGCGTTCGATGGCGTCGGGGCGGTGCAGCAGGATGACCATATCCGCGTCCTGCTCGAGCGAGCCGGACTCGCGAAGGTCGGAGACCATGGGGCGCTTGTCGGTTCGCTGTTCGGGACCACGGTTCAGCTGGCTGATCGCGATCACCGGAACCTCGAGTTCCTTGGCGAGCAGTTTCAGATTTCGGGAGAAGTCGGAGACTTCCTGCTGCCGGGATTCGACCTTTTTACCGGAGGTCATCAGCTGGAGGTAGTCCACCACAACGAGTTTCAGATCGTGGCGTTGTTTCAGCCGCCGCGCCTTCGCCCGAATTTCCATCATGGTGAGGTTCGGTGAATCATCGACGAACAGCGGCGCTTCACTGATCTCACTCATGCGACGCGCGAGTTTGGTCCAGTCGTCGTCGCTCATCCGCCCGGAGCGCATATCACCGAGCTTGATCTTCGCCTCGGCCGACAACAGCCGCATCACAATTTCTGTGCGACTCATCTCCAGCGAAAAGATAACGCTGGGCAGCCCATGCTTGATCGAGCAACTGCGCATGAAATCCATTCCCAGCGTCGATTTTCCAACTCCAGGTCGGGCCGCGACGATGACCATCTGTCCGGGGTGCAGACCGTTGGTCAGTTCGTCGAGTTCGGTGAAGCCGGTGGGGACGCCGAGGGAGATGCCGCCGCGGCTGGCGATGGAGTCGATCTCGTCCATCGTGGGCTGCAGGAGTTCCTCTAGGGGGAGGAAGTCTTCGGTGGTGCGGCGTTCGGTGACCTCGTAGACCTCGGCTTGGGCGCGGTCGACGACCTCGGCGATGTCTTGGCCGTCGGCGCCGGCGTAGCCGTACTGCACGATGCGGGTGCCGGCCTCGACGAGGCGGCGCAGGATGGCTTTTTCGGCGACGATCTCGGCGTAGAAGCTGGCGTTGGCCGCGGTGGGCACGGTCTGGGTGAGCGTGACGAGGTAGGGGGGTCCGCCGATGCGCTTGAGTTCGCCGCGGCGGTCCAGGCCGGCCGAGACGGTCACCGGGTCTGCGGGTTCGCCGCGACCGTAGAGGTCGAGGATGGTGTCGTAGATGAGCTGGTGGGCGGGGCGGTAGAAGTCGCCGGGCCGCATGACCTCGATGACGTCGGCGATCGCGTCCTTGCTCAGCAGCATGCCGCCGAGCACGGACTGCTCGGCCGCCATGTCGTGCGGTGGCTGGCGCCCGAAGTCCTCGCCGGGGGGTTCGGGCGGGAAGTTCGCGTGCCCGCGGTCATCGACGACTGCCATGAGACTCGACCGTCCTCTCTCTACCCACCGGGGCCCACGCTATTGATGTTCGTTCCACTCTCGGTGCTCCGACACGCTGCCGCAGCGGCAGCGCCTGATGACCAGGGCCACCTGCGGGATCCAGCTACCGTTGCGGTATCCACGATTTCGGGGCGTGCGGGCCGTTTGTGCACGACGTAGGACGAACTTAGGCGACCCGAAGGGTGGTCGCCAAACGCCACTGTGCACACACCTGTGGATAACTTGGGGACTGTTCACCTAACTGTGTGCACCCCCTGTGTACTACTTGGGGAAAACCCAGGTCACTCCGCGAAAACCCGCAGATAGATATCGATTTACCGATCTATCCCCGTGTGGATGAATAAAGTCGCGCGTGTCGGCCAAGTTGAACAGCCGGGCGTGTTGGGTTAACAGCGCGGGTGACGGCTATGAGCTGAATCACATTGCCACCGGTCGGTTTTCCAAGTAATCCACAGGCCTGCTCATGGGAACGCTGTGACCAGCGACGATTTGCCGAGAATGTTCCGTATGGCAGTGCCCAGTATCTAGCAAACAGCCAGTTATTCGGAAGAGTGGCCGACGTCGCACAACCGAAGACCACCCCCGTGCCGAACACGGGAGTGGTCTTCGATGTGGTGCTATATCAGCTGGCAGCGACCGTCAGGTCGAACTTGGCCACCACGTCCGGGTGCAGGTGCACCACGACGCCGTGCTTGCCGGTCGACTTGATGTGCGACTTCGGCAGCTCGATGCTGCGCTTGTCGACCACGGGCCCACCGGCGGCCTTGATGGCCGAGGCGACATCCGCCTGGGTCACCGAGCCGAACAGCTTGCCCGTGCCCGCCGTCTTCACCGACAGCGAGACCGACTCGAGGTTCTCGATGGCCTGCTTCAGTTCGTTGGCGTGATCGAGGTCGCGCACCTTACGGGCGTCCTGCGCCCGGCGGATGCCCGCGACCTGCTTCTCGGCGCCGCGGCTGGCCACGATCGCCAGTCCGCGCGGCAGCAGGAAATTGCGGCCGTAGCCGTCCTTGACCTCGACGGTGTCGCCGGGCGCACCGAGGTTGTCCACGTCAGCAGTCAGAATCAACTTCATTTGCGTGCCTCCCTTACTCAGCGAGCCGTCGACACGTAAGGAAGCAGGGCCACCTCACGCGAGTTCTTGACGGCAACCGCGATGTCACGCTGGTGCTGCACGCAGTTGCCGGTGACGCGGCGGGCGCGGATCTTGCCGCGATCGCTGACGTACTTACGCCGCAGCGCCGTGTCCTTGTAGTCGATGTTGACGATTCCGGACTTGGCTTCTTTGCAGAATGCGCAGGCCTTCTTCTTGAGCACCTTTTCGCGCGCTGGCGCTTTAGGCATGGTCTTTTACTCCGTAATCAGTGATGGTCCACGCGAGGTAGACCTATGAGTTGCCGTTATCAGAACGGCGGTTCGTCATCTACGCGGCCGCCGCCCCCGAAGGAGCCTGCCGCGGGCGCACTGCCCCAAGGATCGTCCTCGGCACCGCCGGAACGTCCACCGCCACCACCGGCCGGGGCGGAGTTACCGCCGCCACCGGAGCCACCGGATCCGAAGCCACCGCCGCCACCGCCGCCGCGACTGGTCTTGTTGACCTTCGCGGTGGCGTACTTCAGCGAGGGGCCGACTTCATCGACCTCGAGCTCGACGACGGTGCGCTTCTCACCCTGAGCGGTTTCGTAGGAGCGCTGCTTCAGTCGCCCGCTCACGATGACTCGGGAACCCCGGGTCAGGCTTTCGGCGACATTTTCCGCAGCCTCGCGCCAGATATTGCAGCGCAGGAACAGCGCTTCGCCGTCTTTCCATTCGTTCGAATTACGGTCGAACATCCGGGGAGTCGACGCGACGGTGAAATTGGCCACCGCCGCTCCCGCGGGCGTGAATCGAAGCTCGGGGTCGGCCGTCAAGTTTCCGATGACGGTGATGACCGTGTCGCCTGCCATGTGGTTCCTCCTGCTCGGTGTGCAGTCCGCGTCTCGCTGTTGCGCTAGAGCCTAGATACAGGCACCGACGCAATCGAGGTTTGCGGGACTACTTGTCGTGGCGCAGAACCTTGGTGCGCAGCACCGACTCGTTCAGGCCGAGCTGGCGATCGAGTTCGCTCACGGTCGCGGGCTCCGCGGTCAGATCGACCACCGCGTAGATGCCCTCGGCCTGCTTGGCGATCTCGTAGGCAAGCCTGCGGCGGCCCCAGATATCGACCTTGTCGACCTTGCCGCCTTCGGTACGAACCACGTTGAGCATCGTCTCGAGAGACGGACCAACGGTGCGCTCGTCCAGACTGGGATCGAGAATAACCATCACTTCGTAATGACGCACGGACCAATCACCTCCTGTGGACTAGGAAACGGCCACGGGCTCTCCGTGGCAGGAGGGTCGTTGCGTCAGCACCCCGACAAGGCTACATGAACCGCCCCTGACCACCGAAATCGATCCCGTCGGCGAGGGAACGCGGACGTTGATATACCTCGCCGCTTAGGGTGGTGCTCATGCCGACCGGACCCGCCATCAGCGACCTGATCGCGCGCCGCGTGACTCGTCGCGTGGCGCTGGCGGCGGTCGTGCTCATACTGTGCGGGCTCACGCTGGCGCTCGGATATGCGAACAAGGCGCGGTGTGCGGGAGCGCCGTTCACGGCCGACGGTCGCAGTACGGTATTCGATGTCAGCAAGGATTCGGATGTCTGCTACTCCGATATCCAGTTCCTTTGGCTGGGTCGCGACATCAACGAGCACGTCTTTCCGTATGTGCACGGTGGCATCACCGACGACGGCACGCTGGTCGGCGGGGCGGTCGAATACCCGGTGCTCAGCGGCGCGCTGATGTGGCTTGGTGCGCTCGGCGCGCACAACGATGCCGAGTTCCTGCGGCACTCCGCGCTTCTGCTCGCGCCGTTCGCGCTGCTGACCGCCTGGATGCTGGCCCGGCTCGCGGGCCGCGCCGCGCTGCTGTGGGCGGCGGGACCGCCGCTGGTGCTCTATGCCTTCCACAACTGGGAACTCCCGGTGGTGTGCACGGCGGTCGCCGCGGTGTACGTGATCGCGACCTGGACCCGATACTCGTTGCGCACCAGGGGCATGGTGGCCGCGGTGCTGCTGGGTCTCGGGTTCTGTTTGAAGCTGTACCCCGGCATTTTCGTATTGCCGCTACTGGCCTACGTGCTCACCGGTGGTGTCGAACGCGACCGCGACGACACCGGCCTGGACGTGCGTGGCGCGCTGCTGACGGCGGGCGCGGCGATCGGCACGGTGATCGCGGTGAACCTGCCGTTCGCGCTGGCCGGGTACGAGGGGTGGCGGGCCTCGATCACCTTCCAGCAGCTGCGGCAGGCCGACATCACCACGAATTCGATCTGGTACTGGGGACTTCGGCCGCTGTTCGGGCCGGACACGCAGAGCGAGGCCCTGTTCCAGCAGGTGGTGTCGATCGCCTCACCGACCCTGGTGCTCGCCGCGTTCGCACTCGCGATGTGGCTCGGCTGGAAGCGATACCTCGCCACCAAGGTGTTCCCGTGGGTCGGCGTGAGCGGTGCGATGCTGTGCGGATTCCTGCTGTTCCACAAGGTGCATTCACCGCAGTACACGTTGTGGCTGGTGCCGTTCCTGGTGCTGCTCGAGGTGCCGTGGGCGGCGATCGTGGCCTACTTCGTCGCTGACGCCGCCCTCGGGATCGGCGTTTTCCGGTACTTCTACGCGCTGGGTTCCGGCCTGCCCTGGGAAAATATGGAAAAGGTCGTGCAGTTCGGGGTGTGGGGCAGGGCGGTGCTGCTGGTCGCGCTGTTCTTTCTGTTTCTGCGGGCGCGGCCGCGCGGTTACCGGCCGGTGCCGCCGCCGGTGCCGCGGTTCGCGCCCGGCGCACTGATCTCGGTCGGCTGACCACCCGGGCCGTTTCGGGTGGACGCCGGTCCGCTTACCCTGGTCGGGCCAGGTCGGAGTGAGGCGGTGGAAACGGATGGATCAGGCGGTCGCGGGCTCGCCGCCCGCGGTGCGGTTGACGCTGCTCAACGGCGTGGAAGCGCACCGTGGCGAGCAGATCCTGCCGCTCGGCCCGCCGCAGCGCCGGACCGTGCTGTGCGTGCTGGCCTTCCGGCGGCGGCAGTGGGTCTCGGCGTCGAGCCTGCTCGCCGCGCTGTACGACGGCGTGCCGCCGGCCAGCGGGGTCGGCGTGATCCAGACCTACGTGTCCGCGCTGCGCCGCATCCTCGAGCCGGACCGTAAGCCACGCACGCCGCCGGTGCTGCTGCTGTCCGGGCACGGCGGATATCAGCTGCGGATCGCGGACGAGCAGACCGATCTCGGCGTGTTCGACCGGTTGGCCGGCGAAGCGGGCCGCGCCCGCGAAGCCGGCGATTGGGCGCGAGCCGAAAACCGCTACGCGCAGGCCCTCGCCCTGTATTCCGGCGAACCGCTCGCCGGACTGCCCGGCCCGTTCGCCGAACGCCAACGCACGGCACTGGCCGAGCGTCGGCTCGCCGTGGTGGAGGACAGCCTCGATGTCGCTGTGGCACTCGGCCGTTCCGATGAGGTGATCGATCGCCTGCGGGTACTCACGGCGGAACACCCACTGCGCGAACGCCCACGCGTGGTGCTGATGCGCGCGCTGTACGCCCGCGGGCGTCAGTCCGAGGCGCTCGACGTCTACCGGGAGACGCGTAACTTGCTGGTGGATCAGCTGGGCGTCGAACCGGGGGAGCAACTTCGCGCCCTGCATACCCAGATCCTGTCCGGCGAGGTCCTGGTGAACCGGGCACCTCAACGACCGCACGCCGAGAGTCAACTAAAGCCGGCCGCCGAACCACGTGCGGATGAGGTGGCTGGTGACTCGAATGCCGTTGTCGTGCAGCGATTTACGCGACAGACTGGGTCTGCTGGTGTGCCCGCTCGGACCGCTGAGACTCCGGAAGATACCGCTGCACAGCGGCTTTCGGACACCGCTTGGGTAAGGGAGTCGGCATCGCTTCCGCCCGGCGCTGAACATCGACTCGCGATGGTGTCCGCGCTGTGGCCTGCACCAGCGTCGTTGCCCACGCCAACACAGGCGGCACCGGCGTCGTCGGCTGCTCCGACTCCGACTCCGACTCCGACTCCCACTCCGGCACCGACGTCGACATCCCCGACGCCGACTTCCGTTGCGGCACCAGCACCACTGGCAACGGCGACACCGCCGGCACCAGTACCGCCATCGACACCATCACCGGCAGCACCAGCACCAGCACCAGCACCGGCATCGCCACCAGCATCGACACCGCAGGCACCATCATCGCCACTGGCACCAGCACCAGTAGCGGACCCGACATCGGCAGCCGCGGTGCCGATAGCGGGACCGTCGGCGGTCGGATCAGCACCGATGCCCACACCGCCAGCAGCCCCTACGTGGACGATTGCACCTGCAACGGCGTCGACATCGCCGGTCGCATCGGCATCGGCACCGGGCGTGACACGGCCGGTAACACCACCATCGGCACCCGTCCTGGCACCAGTGCAGAAACCTGATTCCGCAGCGCCACTGGTGTTCGAACGCGACCAGGAGCTGACGCGGATCGCGGCGTGGACCGAGCGGGCCACTGCGGGTAGCGGTGGGTTGGTGGTGATTTCGGGGCGGCCGGGCTTCGGGAAGACGCAGCTGCTCGACGAGTTGGCGCGCCGGGTGCCTGATGCACGGCGCGTGGATCTGTGGGACGGTGCGCCGCCGCTGGGGGCGATCACGGAGCTGCTGGGGATCGAAGTGTCGGCGCAGGACTCCGATGCTCGGCTGGTGGAAACGTTGCATGCCAAGCTGATTCAGGATTCGTCGGCGGGGTTGCACGTGGTGCTGGTGGACGGTGGCGAGCACCTGGACGAGCGCTCGGCGCGGGTGCTGACGGCGGTGGCGCCGCGGCTACGTCGGATGCGGGTGCTGCTGGTGCTGGCATTGGACGAACGTCCCTGGGAGCCTGCGATTCTCGATCTGCACGCGCGGCTGGAGCCGCTCGCCGTCGCGATCTTGCGGCCGAGTGGGCTCAGCGTGGCGGCGATCGAGGGACTGTACGAACGGCGGACCGGGACAACGTGCCCGCCAGGACTGGCCGCGGATATTCAGCAGGTGACGGCGGATATTCCGCTGCTGGCCGGCGCGTTGATCACCGACCTGGTCGCGCTGCGTGACCACGACCGCATCCCGGAATATCTACCGGAGGGCTGCTATTCGCGCTCGATCAGCCGACTGCTCGGCCGATACTCCCCGCACGGGGTCGCCATGCTGCGCGCCCTCGCCGTGCTGGCGGATGTGGCGCCGACCATCGAGGTGCTCGCTGCCGCCTGTGACGAACCGGCCGGCGTGATCCAGCACCGCTGCGAACTACTCGCCGCCTCAGGCATTTTGACTTCGGTGACGCCCCCGGTGTTCCGTCATCCCTTGATCGGCAACACGATTCGCTGGCTCGGCGGTCGCGAGGACACGGACCGGATCCGGATCGCCGCCGCCGAACAGGCGCGCAGCGCAGGCTACTCGGCCAGACAGGTCGCGGCTTATCTCCGTGATCTGGTCGGCGTGCAGTACGCGCGGTGGACGGTGGTGCTGTTGGACGCGGCAGAAGAATGCTTGCGTCACGGCCTGATCATCGATGCCGTGCGCCATTTGGCGGCGGCGTTGCGGATCACCGCGCCCACCGGCCGCGACGACATTCTCGTCCGGCTAGGCCAGCTGGAGTTGTGGACCAACCCGGCGGCGGCCCGCGCACACCTGGAGGAGGCGCTGCACAGTCAGCGCACGCGTGAGGTCGCGCCGACCGCGCTCATTCCACTGGCCTGGACGATGTCGACGCGCTGGCAGTCCGGCGCGGCGATGGCGCTGCTGGACGAGGTACTCGCCGAGACAGCGGAACGAAACCCGTTGGCGGCCAAAAGTATCCGCGCTGCATCCTGGGCGGTTGCCGGATTGACCTCGGCCTCGTGGCGCGACTACGTCGCCGCACTGCGCGGCGCCGAATCGACCGATCAGATCACCACCGCGATACTCACCTGGGACGACGCCTTCCGCGTGCGGCACACCGCGTTCGAAACCCTCGCCCGCTTCCCCGCCGAACCCGATCCGGCCCGCGGCTGGGAAGTGTTGCCGCAGCAGCTGATCGGCCTGCTGGCGCACCTGTCCATGTGGTCCGGCGACCTCGCGCTGGCCAGGCGACTCAGCGAACAGCGCAAGGACCACCACTTCGGCACCATCGACGTCTACCGCCTCATCCTGCACTCCGAGGTGTTGCTGCGCTGCGGCGACTACCGCCGGGTGCTGCGCGAGGTCGCACCGACCGTCGGCACGCTGGGTGACGAGTCCATCCGGCCACCGCTGGCACTGGTCGCCCAGTACGCGCACGCCCTGCTCGGGCTCGGCCGCCTGACCGAGGCCGAGCAGTGGCTCGACAGCGTGACCGAGCACGCCAACCCCGAAACCTGGGAGTGGACCGTGGTCATCCACGTCAAGGGTCTGCTGTGTGCCGCCCGCGGCGATTCCCGCCAGGCGATCGCGCACTTCCTGGACTGTGGGCGCCGCGTCGGCGCGGTGGGCATCCGCAACCCGGCCCACATCCCGTGGCGCAGTTCCGCGGCCATGGAACTGGTGCGCCTCGGCGAGCGCGCGCAGGCCCGCGAACTGGCCGCCGCGGAACTCGAACTGGCCGAACAGTGGGATACCCCCGGCACCATCGGAAGGGCCTTGCGCGCCATGGCTTCCGCCGCGCCGGGCGGTGTGGACGCGGAGCTGCTGGACCGGGCCGTCGGCCTGCTGCGCCGCTACGACTCGCCGGTCGAGCTGATCCCGGCGCTGCTGGAACTCGCCGCGGTCCGGCACGACAGCGGTGACCCGGAGCGGGCCGTCGAGCTGCGCTGGGAGGCCCGCTCGCATGCCGAAACCATCGGCGCGACAAGGTATCTCGAACTCATCGGCGATCTGCTCGGCGCGACGGCGCGCATCCCGTCAGCCGGCAGCCTGCCCACCGGCTGACGTGGACCGGGATGTCGGGTGGTCCGGCTTTACCGACCGGCGGCCCGCGCGATCAGCTCGGCGATGGCGTCCGGCTGGGTGATCATCGAGGCGTGCCCGGTGGCCAGCGAAACGATGTGATCCTCGGTGGCCACCTGGTAGGCCATCTTGGTCTCCAGGTCCGGGTGGATCATCGCGTCCAACTCGGAGATCTGGTACCAGGTGTTGTGCCGCAGCGTCTGCCACGCGGGCGTCGCGGTGCCCGAACCGGCAAGCGACAGCACCGAAGTCGGCTTCTGGGTGGCGGCGAGCAGCGCGGCCTCGCGCGGGTCGGCGTCGGCGGCGAAGTCGGCGTGGTAGCGGTCGCGGGCGATGATCAGATCCGGGATGTCCTCGGCGCCGATGTTCACCAGGTCCGCGCCGCTGGGCAGGTCCTGACCGAATTCCTGGTTGATCTGGAAGGCGGACTGGCCCGCGGTGGGGGCGTAGGCGGCGACGAACACCAGCCCGGTGACGTCGGCGCGACCCGCGCCCGCCTGGCTGATCACGGCACCGCCGTAGGAGTGGCCGACCAGGATCGTCGGACCGGTCAGCGCGTCCAGATCGCGGGTGACCGCGGCGACGTCGTCGGCGAAGCCGCGCAGCGGCAGCTGGCTGGCGACCACGGTGCCGAAGCCCTGGTCGAGCAGGCGCTCGATCACCTTGTTCCAGCTGGACCCGTCGGCCCAGGCGCCGTGCACGAGCAGCACATTCGGGGTGGTGGTCATGGGTTTCCTCCAGTTCACGTCGGAGCGCCGCAGTACCGGCGATCGATCTCCTACAGCATCTGGAGTCGACTGAACGTGGTCTGAATGTCCACCGAACGCGCTGGTGAAACGGTCTATCGCGCGTGAAAGGGGGTGTTCTACTTACGAGCGCTGTGCCAGTTCATGCCCCAGCGGTAGGCCTCGTCGATCTCTTTCTGCGCCCCGTTGATGTAGTGCACCTCACGGTGCACCGTGATGCCGCTGCCTTGGTTCTGCAGCAGCGCGATGGCGCAGGAGCGGGCACCGTCCACGGGGGAGTCGAGCCGGACCTCGATCTGCGGGCCGGAGGTCGGGAAGAGGGTGACCACACCGTCGGCGGCGGCCCAGTTCGGCACGCCCTCGTAGATGAAGGCGAAGATCAGAATGCGCCGGAATAGTTCGGGCCGTGCGAGATTGATGTGCATATTCTCACCGCCGGCCGCGTTGCCGCTGCGGTCGTCACCGTCGAGCGCGATGAACGGCTCGGTGTCGAGTGCACCGAAATTGTTGCCGACCGCCTGCACGACACCCTTGTTGCCGTTGGCCAGTTCGTAGAGACAGCCGAGGTCGAGATCGACCGGCTTGGACCTGCGGAAGAAACCCTTCGAACCGGTGGACCAGTTCAGGTTGACCCGCATGTTGCCTTGCTGCTCACCCGGTTTGGTGAGGTTGATGCTGGGTGTCGCCTTCGACAGGGTCACCTTGGACAGGTTGACCCCACCGGCGTTGCTGTCGTTCGCCATCGGCGTGATCCCCCTAGAGAAATGGGAGCGGCAGCGGTCCTCCCGAGGGAGTGGCCGCTGCCGCACGAGTATTCGGCTGCCTGCCGAAAATCAGCCTACCGGGGTCGGCTCTCGTTCGCTCTCCACTTCTTTGTCGTCCTCGCGGCGATTGCGCAGGATGCTGGAGATGAACGCGGCACCGATGAACGCGACACCGACCAGGCCGGTGACGAGCTCGTTGACGTGCACGCCGATCGAGACGAACAGGATGACCGCCAGCGCGCCGATCGCCCAGTGCGCGCCGTGCTCGAGGTACACGTACTCCGCCAGCGTGCCCTTGCGCACCAGGTACACAGTGATCGACCGGACGAACATGGCGCCGATCAGACCGAGGCCGAGCGCGATGATGATCGGGTCGGCGGTGATGGCGAACGCGCCGATCACACCGTCGAAGGAGAACGACGCGTCGAGCACCTCGAGGTAGAGGAACAGGAAGAACCCGGCCTTACCCGTGGCCTTGACCAGCTCCGACGGCCCGTCACCCACGTGCTCCTCGGTGTGGAACATCGAGCCGAGCCCGTCCACCACGATGTAGACCACCATGCCGAGCAGGCCTGCGAGCAGCACGGTCGAGCGCTTGTCGTCGGGGGTGAGCAGTTCCGCGGTGAGCACCAGGCCGATGGACGCGACGACCACCGAGAGCATGTCGAGCTTGCCGAATCGGGCGAGCGGACGCTCCAGCCAGGACAGCCAGGTGATCTCGCGCTCTTCGAAGATGAAGTTGAGGAACAGCAGCAGCAGGAACATGCCACCGAACGCGGCGATCTGCGGATGCGCGTCGGTGAGCAGCGTTTCGTAGCTCGGCTCGCCGTTCGGGAAGTACGCCGCGTCGCCCTCGGGGGGATTGAGCGCCAGGTCGAACGCCTTCACCGGGTTCAGCCCCGCGGTGATCCAGACGATCGCCAGCGGGAAGACCAGGCGCATACCGAACACGGCGATCAGGATGCCGACGGTAAGGAAGATCCGTTGCCAGAACTCGCTCATCCGCTGCAGCACCGTCGCGTTGATGACGGCGTTGTCGAAGGACAGCGATACTTCGAGGATGCCGAGGATCAAGACCAGCGCCAACGCCGTTGGCCCGCCGTACAGGAAGGCGACGACCAGCGACAGCACTGTCACGACGATCGACATGCCGAAAATGCGCACGACCACGCGGGGGACCTTTCGTTTGCGTCGACCGGACGAGTTATCCGTCCGAGCGCTTGTCTGATTGAACCGAGTTGGCGCCGCTGCTACCAGCGTGGCCGGAGAACCCTTGCTTGTCCAACGATCCTGCATGCAGCAGGGTTCCCGCGCATCCGGAGACCGGGCGCACGAGCAGGGGGCCCGTCACCAGGCCCCCTGCTTGTGGTGAAGTGTGCTTTAGACGTTCACGCCGTAGTCGCGGGCGATACCGGCCAGGCCGGCCGCGTAGCCCTGACCGATGGCACGGAACTTCCACTCCGCACCGTTGCGGTACAGCTCGCCGAAGACCATCGCGGTCTCGGTCGAGGCGTCCTCGGTGAGGTCGTAGCGGGCGAGCTCTTCGTTGTTGCTGCGGTCGACAACGCGAATGTAGGCGTTGCGCACCTGACCGAACGACTGCTGCCGCGTCTCGGCGTCGTAGATCGACACCGGG
Source organism: Nocardia suismassiliense (assembly GCF_900269665.1). Classification (GTDB taxonomy): domain Bacteria; phylum Actinomycetota; class Actinomycetes; order Mycobacteriales; family Mycobacteriaceae; genus Nocardia; species Nocardia suismassiliense. The sequence goes on along the minus strand of NZ_LT985361.1, from coordinate 246,449 downwards.
AAGAAGATGCTCTCGATGGTCGGCGGGGTGTTGGCCAGGTCGACGTTGATGACCTCGTCGTCGCCCTCGCCCTCACCGGTCTTGTTGTCGCCGGCGTGCTCGATGGCGCCTTCCGGCGACTTCAGGTTGTTGAAGAATACGAAGTGCTGGTCCGAGAGGACCTTCTTGTCCGCGCCGGTCGCGATCGCGCTGGCGTCGAGGTCGAAGTCAACCCCGGTGGTGGTCCGTACGTCCCACCCTAGGCCGACTGCGACGGCGGTCAGGTTAGGCGCCGCCTTGGTCAGCGAGACATTGCCGCCCTTGGACAAACTGACACCCATGCGGGATTCCCTTTCAATAGTCCGTCATTGGTTCCCAGCATGTCCGAATCGCCGGGTACGCCTTACGACAGTAGTAGGTTTCCGCGAACTTGCGTAGGAACCCGCAGAACCCTCGGTGAACACGAGAGATCTCTAAGATCGGGGCGTGGCGGGTCGTAGGCGTGGTTGGTTCCGTTCGTCCGGGAACAACGAATGGATCGAGCAGGCGCGAGCGTCGCTCGCGTCCGCGTTCCTCGACATGGACCAGCGCCAGAGCGCGGCCGAGGCGGCGGTGCACGCGGCCGAGGAGGTGTTCCCGGACCGCAGAATGGCCGCGGCCTGGGAGCCGGTGCGCGGCCGTTGCTACGACGCCGCGGGCGCCTACGTGGCGCTGACTGAGCAGCTCGACCAGGCCGAACGCGAGGGAACCCCGCAGGCGCAGGGCCCACAGCAGACCGCGACCGTGACGAGGCAACTGACCGACGCGGCCCGTGCCGTCGACGAGTTCTACCGCCGCCATCAGGCCCAGCTCGAGCAGGCCGTCGCGATCCTCGGCACCGTGCCGCAGCTGGCCCACCAGGTCAAGGTCACCGCGGCTGGGGTGCGCGGGCAGGCCGCCGAATCCGAGTACGCGAACTACCCCTCGGTGCGCGCACACACCGCGGCCGTCGATGAGGCTCTCATCACATTGGAAGCCCTGGGTCCGGGCGCGTCCGCCGCCGCGGTGCGCGAGGCCGCGAACCGGCTGGAGGCGGCGACAAAGAGGTTGGCGGACGCGTTGACGCAGGCGCCGACCCGGGCCACGGCCGCGAAGACCGCGATCTCCTCGGTCAGCACCAGGCTGGCCGCCGCGCGGACCAAGGCCGAGGGCCTCGCACCGGCGTACTCGAGCCTGCTGCGCGAATTCAACGCTGCGAGTTCGGCCGACTTAGCTGACAATGAGCGGGAAAGCCAGCGAGCCATCGATGCCGCGGAGGCCGCCCTGGGCCGGGCGCGCGCGGCAGCGGCGGAGCACAACCCGGAGATTGCACTTGATCTGACCACATCCGCCCGCGGGTATCTGACAGAGGCCGAGCAGCGGGTCGACGCCGTCACCAAACGGCTCGCCACGTTGCGTGAAGTACGGTCCGACCCGCAAGAGAAAGCCAAGGCCGTACGATTTCGGCTGCGGGACGCCCAAATGCTCGCGGTGAGTCGCGGGCTCGTCACCGAATGGGGCTCTGTGCTGGATGCGCAGGCCGCACGGATCGACCGGATCAGCGAAACACTGACAGGTAGGCACCCGAACTACTGGGCCTATGTGGTGGAGCTGGATACCATCACCGACTTCATAGCCGGGGTAGTGGATCGAATGAGAAAACAAGCAGGACCACGACGAGAATGAGGGTGGGAAAACGATGACCGCAGGCATCGCCGTCCAGCGGGAGGTTTCCCTGCGGAAGCGCATGCCGCTGCGGCATTTCCGGCAGCTGCACGGACCGGAGGCGCGCGATCTGTTCCACCGCGAGCCGGAGCCGTTCGGAGACGACTACACCGATCGGGAACTACTGGCCGTCGGCCTCGGCGCGACGCTGTACGCACCGGCCACCCGGCCGGATCTGGCCCTGACCATCAGCAAACGCGCCGAACGCGGCGTGTGCTCGATGGTGATCGATCTGGAAGACGCGGTCGCCGATCACGAGGTCGAGCTGGCCAAACGGCAGACCGTGGACACGCTGAACCTGTTGGCGGCCAACGGCGATTCGAACCCGCTGCTGTTCGTCCGGGTCCGCGACGCGGACACGATCACCGAGATCGTCGAGCAGTTGGGCGCGGGCGCCGCGGTGCTGACCGGCTTCGTATTTCCCAAGTTCGACAGCACGACGGGGCCGAAATATCTGGCCGCGCTGGCGGCGGCGATGCAGCGGCTGGGCAGGCCCATCTACGGCATGCCGGTGCTCGAATCGGCGGGGCTGGTGCACCGGCAGACGCGCGACCAGGAGCTGACGCTGATCGCGGAGCTGCTGGCCGAGCATCGGGAGCGGGTGCTCGCGGTGCGGGTCGGCGCTACCGACATGTGCTCGACGTTCGGTATTCGGCGGGACCGGGATCTGACGATCTACGACGTGCGGGTGGTCGCCGACGTGATCGCCGACATCGTGAACTACTTGGGCCGGGCGGACGGGACCGGTTTCGTGATCACCGGGCCGGTTTGGGAGTACTTCGCCGATCACGAGCGGATGTTCCGGCCGTTACTGCGCACCGCGCCGTTCGAGGAGTCCGACGCGGTGCCGTTCCGGCAGTACCTGGTGAGCCGGGACCTCGACGGTCTGCTGCGGGAGATCACGCTCGATCGGGCCAACGGGATCCAGGGCAAAACGGTGATCCATCCGTCGCATGTGGCGGCGGTGCACGCGCTGTCGGTGGTGACGCATGAGGAGTACTCCGACGCGTTGGACATTCTGCAGGTCGATGTCGGCGGTGTCGCGGCGTCGGGCTATCGGAACAAGATGAATGAAATGCGCCCGCACCGTAGTTGGGCGCGGCAGACGCTGTTGCGGGCGCGAGTTTTCGGTGTGGCGAATAAGGGAGTTTCGTTCGTGGATTTGTTGACGGCGTTGGTAACGGTATGACCGGCGCTGCGCTGGATATTGTCGGAATTCCCTGGGCGACAAAAACTCTCGGTCTTCGACTGCATCACGAAGAGTCGTATGGCGCCATCGATACCGGGCAGGCCAGTGCGCTGCCCGCCGAGCTGGCGATCGCGGAGCTGATCCAGCCCGGCCTGCGCCGCAATCCGCGGCGCGCGCATCTGCTGGTGTCCACCGTGCTCGGTAAGCATCTGCCGACCGACCCGCGAGTGGTGCTCGACGGCGGGAACCGGCTCGGTGATCTGGTGCGCGAGCTGCTCGCTGACCGCGAGGCGCTGGTGCTCGGTTTCGCCGAAACCGCGACGGGGCTCGGGCATTGCGTGGCGGCGCGGATCGGCGCGGTCGGCTATCTGCACTCGACGCGGCGTGATGTCGCCGAGGCGCAGACTCTCACCGGCTTCGAGGAGGGGCACTCGCACGCCACCTCGCACCTGCTGCAACCCGTGCCCGCCGATATCTTCGTGAACGACCTTCCACTGGTGCTGGTCGACGATGAAATCTCAACTGGCGCAACAGCACTCGACGCGATTCGGGCCCTGCATGCCTTCTCGCCGCGCTCGCGTTACCTGCTCGCCTCGCTGGTGGATATGCGCCTGGAAGCCGATCGCCTCGCCTTCGACAAGGCGGCCGCCGAGCTGGGAGTCAGTATCGAGACCGTCTGCCTGGCGTCGGGGCGCACCGTGCTGCCCGACGGTCTGGTCGACGCGGTCGCAGAGCTGCCGGAACCTGACCTGAATCCCGTTGCCGCACAGCGCGGCTCGTCCGAACGGATCGAGCTGCCTTGGCCCGCGACGGTGCCCGAGGGTGGCAGGCACGGGATTCTGCGCGCTGACCTCACCGTGTTCGACGCGGCCGTCGCGGCCGCGCACGAGGTGCTGCGATCCCGGCTCGAGCTGGCATTCCCCGGACGGCCCGTGATCGTGCTCGCGCACGAGGAGCTGATGTATCTGCCGCTGCGGCTCGCGGCGGAGCTGGCCGATTCCGGCACGCCGACTCGCTACCAGACCACCACGCGGTCACCGGCCTACGTGCTGGACGAGCCCGGCTACCCGCTGCGTCGCGGATTCCGTTTCACCGCACCGGAATCGGATCAGGAAGCGCCGCGCTACCTGTACAACGCGCACTGGACGGCGGAGTTCTCCGGTCAGCCCGACGGCGCCGCGCCGGTGGCCGAGTCCGTTGATCCGGTGCTGGTCGTCGTCATCGCCCCGCCCGCCGATACCGCGGCGCTCGTCGCGGACGGTGGGCTCGTCGATGTCCTGACCGCCTCCGGTGCCGATGTGCTCGTCGCGGTGATCCCCGGTGCCGATCCCCGCGCATTGCATGCCGCGCGCGGTGGCGCCGCGGTGGCGCGCGCACTGCCCGAACCGCTGCACGGCCCCGACTTCGGTTCTTATGCGGCCGACGATGTTTCGTGGCTGTTGAAGGATCTGTCCGACGTCGACCTCGAGGCCGATGTGGCCGAGCGGGAGCGACGCATCCAGTCCGGTGCCGCGCACTACGCGGAGTCGCTGCCGATCGAGTACCAGCCCGACGCCGCGTACCGTTCGCTGTTCGACGAGGTGCTCGCCGACAGTGCCGAACGGCTGGCGCTGGCCGTGGCGACCGTCGCCGAACTCGTGGTGGCCGAACGCGGTGACGACATCGTGCTGGTGTCGCTGGCCCGGGCGGGCACGCCGATCGGCATTCTCATGCGGCGCTGGTTGCGCTCCGGGCGGGCCGCCGGGAGCCTGGACGTGCCGCACTACGCGGTCTCCATCGTGCGGGATCGCGGTATCGATGCTGTCGCGCTGGATTACCTTGCGCGCCATCATGATCCGTCTTCGATCGTGTTCGTGGACGGCTGGACCGGCAAGGGTGCCATCACGCGCGAGCTCACCGAAGCCCTCGACGCGTACCACGCGGCGGGCGGTGCGCGGTTCAACGACGAGCTCGCCGTGCTCGCCGACCCGGGCCACTGCGTCCGTACCTACGGCACGCGCGACGACTTCCTGATCGCGTCCGCCTGCCTGAATTCGACAGTGTCCGGCCTGGTTTCCCGCACGGTGCTGAACGACACGCTGATCGGTCCCGGTGAGTTCCACGGGGCCAAGTACTACCGCGAACTCGCGGACGACGATGTCTCACAGCGCCTGATCGATACGGTGACTGCCGCCTTCGATGCCGTCCGTTCTCGGGTGCCCGCGGCGGTAGCGGCCGTTCGGGACAGCGATCGCACGCCGACCTGGGCGGGCTGGGCCTCGGTCGAGCAGGTCCGCGCCGAATACGGCGTCGCCAGTGTGAACTTCGTGAAGCCCGGCGTCGGCGAGACCACCCGGGTACTGCTGCGGCGGATGCCGTGGCTGGTGCTGGTGCGCGACGCCGAGGCGCCCGAACACGCGCACATTCGTTTGCTCGCCGCGGCCCGCGGCGTGCCGGTCGAGGTCGTGCCCGACCTGGCCTACTCGTGTATGGGACTGATCAAGGACGTGCAGCAGCCGTGATGGAGCTACGAAGACCCCGAAGACGCACGCTGGTCGCCACCGACCTGGACCGGACAATGATCTACTCGCGCAATGCCTTCAGCGCGGCCGCCGACGTGCCGACCGTCTGCGTGGAACATCTCGAGGGTGCGCCGCTGTCGTTCATGACGACCGCCGCCGCGCTGCGGATGCAGACCCTCACCGAGCCCGCCGCGGTCATCCCGACGACCACCCGCACCATCAAGCAGTTCACCCGCATCCAATTGCCCGGTGCACCATGGCGTTACGCCATCACCAGCAACGGCGGCAACATCCTGGTCGACGGCGTGCCCGATCTGCGCTGGCGCATCGACATCGACGCCAAGGTCCGTGCGGGCGGCGCGACGCTCTCCGAGGTCACCGCCGAACTCCGGGCCCGCATCGACGATTCGTGGGTCACCAAGTTCCGCGAGGCCGACGACCTCTTCTGCTATCTGGTCGTGCGCCCCAAGGAAGTTCCGGCCGGCTTCCTGGCCGAGTGGGACGCCTGGTGCCGGGCTCGCGGCTGGTCCGCCTCCCAGCAGGGCCGCAAGATCTACTCGATGCCCGATGTCGTTTGCAAGAGCCACGCCGTCGCCGAGGTCCGCCGTCGCCTGCTCGCGTCCGGCGAACTCGCCACCGAGGCCGAGACTTTCGCCGCGGGCGACGGCGCCCTCGACGCCGAGATGCTGCGCGCCGCCGACTACGCCATCCGCCCACGGCACGGCGAACTCGAACACCTAAACTGGACGCACCCCAACCTCACTATCACCCGGGCCACCGGCATCCTCGCAGGCGAGGAGATCATCAACTGGTTCATCAAGGGCGCACCGTCGGCTGAGTAGGTCCGATCGGCCCGGTGGCCGACCGCGCGCTACGGCACCCGACAATGTGCGGGTGCGGGTATTGGTGACAGGTGCGAACGGCTACCTCGGCGGTGCCGTCGTCGAGCAGCTGCGGGTCAGCGGGCACGAGGTGATCGGGCTGGTGCGTGGCGCGGGGACGGCGGGGGCAGGTCCGGTTCGTACTGCCGACTTGCTCGACCCCGAGTCCTTGGCCGCGGCGGTCCGCGACATCGATGTGGTGTGTCATCTGGCCGGGCTCACTCGCGTCCGCGAATCCGTCGACGATCCGCTGCGCTACTTCGCGGTGAATGTCGGTGGCACGGTCGCGCTGCTGCGTGCGATGGCCGCGGCGCAGGTGGGCGGGCTGGTCTTCGCGTCCACCGCGTCGATCTACGGCACGCCGGACCGGCAGCCGATGCCGGAGGAGCTGCCGGACCGTCCGCCGCATCCGTACGCGGCCAGCAAGGCGGCCGCCGAATCGGTGATCGCCGCGCAGGCGGCGACCGGTCAACTCGCGGCAGTGGTGTTGCGGCTGTTCAATATCGCGGGCGGCGCCGACCCGGACCCGACCAGGATCGTGCCGCGCGTCCTCGCGGTGGCGGCGGGCGACGAGCCTTGCCTGACCATCAACGGTGATGGCACCGCGGTGCGCGACTATGTGCATATCGAGGATGCCGCAACAGCTTTCGCGGCGGCGGTCGCCCACCTGCCCGAGCGTGGTGCGTGCCGCCGGTACAACATCGGCAGCGGCAGTGGCACCAGTGTCGCTGAACTCGTCGCCGAAGCCAGCCGGTTGACCGGTCGGACCATACCCGTAGAGCATCGGCCTGCGGCGCAGGAGCCCCTGCGGCTGGTCAGCGACAGCGATCGCGCGCATCGTGAATTAGGTTGGCAAGCAACGAAATCCGAAGTAGCTACGATCCTGCGCGCTGGATGGGCCGAGAGGTCATGACGTCTAGGGCCGGGCTGCCTTTTTGTCCGGCGCGAACGGAATACCGGTCGACAGCGCGCGCAGTCCCAGCGTGCACATCTCACCGAGCATGCCGATACCGATCGACAGGGTGAGGGGTTTGGCGTCGTGCTGCATCCCCATGGTGCTGCCGAGGGCGTTGATGCCGAACCCCACCGCCGCCGAAGCCGCCCAGACGCCAAGGGTTTTCGCGGTGTAGCGCTGCCAGAGATGTCCGTCCCGCTCGAAGAGCACCGTCGTGGTGCCACGCACCGCGCCGAACGCGATGCCCACCACGCCACCGATCACCAACCAGGTGAGGTCGACGCCACTGAGCCCCTCGACCCTGGTGACGCTGTAAATCCCGACCCCCACCAGGATCAACGGCGTCAGAAACGTGTCACGCGCGTCCACCGGTTCCCCCTGGAACCGCTTCACGATCAGCACGATCGCCCCCACGATGATGACGAGCAGCAATCCCACACTCATGGCGCCTCCCAGCACGAAGTCCTGCCGGGAAACTAACCCCGCCCCGAGCGCCACCGAGTCCATCGAACGGACGATCCGAAGGATGACCGCGGGTCGTTCGGCCGCCGCCACCTGCGGGCGGCTACCTGCTGATCAGGCCTGCGATCTGCTCGGCGATGGCGGTCATGCCGTCGAGGTTGGGATGGTACGAGCTCATGACGGCGGCGAGATCCGGTGTGCGGGTGAAGGGGTCGGCGAAACCGGTGACCCACGGGGTGGGTGTGCACGGTGTGTGGGTTTGGTCGACCTCGATGAGGTCGGCGCCCGCCGACCGGGCCGCGCGGGCGGTCGCGGCGAGCAGCCCGTCATAACCTGCACGCGCGGTGCTCGCCTGATGCGGTTGCAGGGGCACAGCGGCGCATGCGGTGGCTTCGCGGTCGACGACGGGCAGGTAGTCGACGAACAGCACGCGGGCATTTGGTGCCTTGGCATGCACCGCGTCGGCGATACGCACCAGCGCCTGCTCGACCCGACCGTAATCCGTATCCATCGACGGCCCAGCGATATCGCCCCCGCCGAGCGCGCACCCGCGGGTCACCACATCGGCCGCCGCCGTGGGCAGCGAAAACGCCTGGACGGCAGCGTTACCGCAGCTTTGGGTGATCATGGTGCCGACCAGACGCAGGTCGTTGCCGCCGATGGTGACGGTGACCAGCCGGGTATCGGCGGTCACCGCGTCGAGCTGCACCGGTACCGACCGCCCGTCCCGGAGTCGCTGCGGAGTATCCAGGACGTGGGCCGTGGTCGCGCCTGAGCAGGTGACGTCGGCGAGCGCGAGCCCGAGCGCGTCGGCGAGCAGGCGCGCATAGTTCTGCGCGGATCGGGCGCACCCGGCGTCGGCGACCGGCGCGATCCCCGGGCCGGCCGCGTAAGAACTACCGAGCGCGACATATTGCGCGCCGGGCTGCGCGGCGGCCACCGCGGGACCCAGGCCGGCGCTGGTGACCGCGGCAGCCGCGATCGCCGAAGTACGCAACAGTGTCGAACGTCGTGCCACGGTATCGACCACCTTGTCCAGACGTCTGGCCAGCTGGTCCGACGGTAGCGCAGTCCGGGACGCGCCGCCGCGCACGGGTACTCAGTACCCCTGCTGCCCGCCCAACTGCTGGGCGATGACGCCCTGCAGACGTTGCAGTCCGGTGGGTGTGATGCCGCTCTGGAGCTGGCCCTCGATGGTGCGGACCAGCATGGCGTCGCTGATCACCTTCTCGCTGGACTGGATCAGCACGGTGCCCGCACCGGTGAAATCGAATTGGCGTTCCTCGCCGGAGCTGACGCCGAAGCGCGCGGCGCCCGCGGCCAGGAAGCTGGAGATCCAGCGCTGGTCGTAGTGGTGGCTGGGGGAGGGGCAATCGGCCCAGCCGACCAGCGATTCCGGGTCGACCCGCAGCGGCGGCTCGGCGAACATGACCGGGCCGTTGGAGGAGGCGAGGAACTTGCCGGTGCCGATCAGGGTGAGGAAGCCGGGCACGATGGACTGGTTCAGCGACAGGCCCGGCTCGAACGCCAGCAGGTTGGCGGCGCGGATGGTGAGGTTGCCGTTGTCCTCGAGGTCATAGGAATTGATGTCGTAGCCGCGGTCACCGATGATCAGCTTCCCGTGCCCCTCGGCCACCACATAGTCGCCGGTGAACAGCGGCGCCGAGAATTGCTGCGCCACCATGTGCATCAGCCCGCCCTGCAGGCCATGGGTGAGCATCTGGAATCGCATGTCGCCGTAGTAGGCGATCATCGCGCCCTTGCGCATGAACCACGGCTTGTTCAGGTCGATGCAGTAGGCGTAGCTGTTTCCCGGAATATTGTCGCTGTCACCGAGATTCATCGGATTCAAGATATCGGTCATGGTCACAACTTCTCTTCCGAGGCCTGCACGTACACGACACCCTGTCCGACACAATGCAATTGCATCGCCTCGCCGGAACCGCGACCCACCGCGTCGCGCCAGCTGAGCGCGGTCTTCAGCTCGGTCTGCACGTTTCCGTACGCGGCGACGAACGCCTGCGGGTCCACCACGATCGGATTCGGGCCGCCCACTTGCAGTTCCAGGAATCCGCCGTGCGCCAGCAGGACGGCGGCGCCCTGCCCGGACAGTTGCGTGGTGAACATGCCCTGGCCGGTCAGTGCCCCGGTCGCGGCACCGCGCAGCGCGCCCATCAGTCCGCNGCCGCCCCCGCCGCCACCCGAACTCATCACCGAGACAATGGAACTCTGCAAACCGGCAGTATTCGCCAGCAATCGCGAAGCCTCGACCCGCAGCATCGCACCCGGCTGCATCTGCACCACATGGACTTCCAGTCCCGCGAATCCGTAGTGCACCTCACCGGTGCCCTGCGCCAGCATGGTGCGCTCGTGCTCGCCTGCCATCATGCGGCCTGCCATGCGCATCAGCCCGCCGCCGCCACCCATCGCCTGGCCGCCCGGAATCTGGTGCGGCGCAAAGGAAACGTCACCTGTATAGAACAGCATCGCGCCGGTGCGGGCGGCCACGCCACCCGCCATGCCGACATTGACCTTGACGACCTTGCTGTTGACTTTCTCGAACATCCGCTCGCCCTTACCGTTCCGCCGGCTGGATCAACACCACGCCCTGGCCGTCCCAGCGCAGCGAGAACGCCTCGCCCGCGTCCTGACCGACCACCGTGCGCCAGGAGACGTCGGTGACGAACGACTGATTGAGGTTGCCGCGCGCGGCCACGAACGCATCCGGGTCGACCACCAGTGGGTACTGCGGCGACACCTCGAGATGGATCAGCGGCCCGCCCGCCGACAGCAGTGCGACCTGGCCCTGCCCGGACACCGTCGTGGTGAACAGCCCCGCGCCGGTCGACGCGCCGCGCAGGCCGGCGAACCGCACGTCGGTGCGTAGGTTCCCGGCGAAGGCGAGCAGCTGCTGCGACTCCACCTGCAGCGTCTCGTTGTTCAGGTTGACCACGGTGACGTGCTGGCCGTTCACGGCGAAGAAGACCCGGCCGTTGCCGGAGCATTCCATCAGCGCGAGTTTCTCGCCGGTGGCGCGGCGCTTGAGCCCCGCGAGCACTCCGTCGCCGCCGCCGAAACCGGCCGCTTTGAACTGCACGTTGCCTTCGTAGGCGATCATCGACCCGGATATCGCCCGTAGGCTCGTCCCGGCGAGGTGCGCCTCGATCACCTTCTTGGATTGTTCGAACAGTTGCGCCATGAGGGTGTTTTTGCTCGCTGTCTCGTTACGGGAACATGGAAAACCCCCACATTCCAACTGCGTGTCGACACATTAGCCGATGCCCCGGCAACTGTCGGGGTCAACGAGGGTGTTTACCGGAACCGTTGCCCGCGCCTTTCTCGTAGAGTGGCATTCGAACGCACCGACAAGCGAAGGGTCTAACTTGTCCGCAACACTCGCCAAGGGCCAAAACGGTCCGCTGGCCACGAACGACGTGGTGGTCTCCATCCAGCTCACGGCGCCGGCGGATCTTTCCGCACTATTGGTCACCGAGCAGGGCAAGGTCCGCTCCGACGCGGACTTCGTCTTCTTCAACCAGCCGAGCGGACCCGGGGTCAACCTGCAGCCCGCGCCCGCCGGGCAGCCCGCCTCGCTTGCCGTGTCGCTGAACTCGGTGCCCGCCGATATCGCGCAGATTCGCGCGGTGATCACCCTCGACGACGCGAACAGCAACTTCGGGCAGTTCCCCGCGCCGACCGCGATCGTGTCGGACGCGGCGGGGAATCGGTTGTACGAGTACCAGATCGAGGGTTTGAGCAGCGAGTCGATCGTCATCGCGCTCGAGCTCTACCGCCGCCAGGGCAGCTGGAAGGTGCGCGCCGTCGGGCAGGGCTACGCGGGTGGTTTCGCCGCGCTGGTCACCGACCACGGCGTGACGGTCGACGATTCCTCGTCCCAGCAGCAGGCCGCGCCCGCACCGCAGGCCGCGCCCGCGCCGCCACCGCCGCCCGCCTACCCGACCCAGCCGCCGCCGCCGACTACACCGGCGTACCCGGCCCAGGATCCGCAGTACGCGCCGACCGGCGGTTACCCGCCGCCCGGCCCCGGCTATCCGCCGCCCGGTCCCGGTTACCCGCCGCCGGGCCAGGGTTACCCGCCGCCGCCCGGACGGGGCGGCGCGCCCGGCCAGGGCGCGTATCCGCCGCCGGGACAACCGGTTCCGCCGCAGCAGCCGCCCGCCGAGGTGAGCCTGAGCAAGGACCGCCCGGTCAGCCTGGTGAAGGGCCAGCGGGTCACCCTCCGTAAGGAGGGCGGCGCCGCACTGACCTTCGTCAAGATGGGTCTGGGCTGGGATCCGGTGAAGAGCCGCGGCATGTTCGGCAACCGCACCGTCGATGTGGACCTCGACGCGTCGGTGGTCATGTTCGCCGATACGAACCCGGTAGACGTCGCCTACTACGGTCAGCTGACCTCCAAGGACGGCTCGATCCGGCATCAGGGCGACAACCTCACCGGTGAGGGTGAGGGCGACGACGAGGTGATCCTGGTCGATCTCACCCGCATCCCGGCGCACGTGTCCACGCTGGTGTTCATCGTGACCTCCTACAAGGGGCACACCTTCGAGCAGGTGCAGAATGCGTTCTGCCGCTTGGTCGACGGCACCACCAATGCCGAATTGGCCAGGTACACCCTGGCCGGCGGCATGCCCTTCACCGCGATGGCGATGTCGAAGGTCTTCCGGGTCGGCAACGACTGGAAGATGCAGGCGCTCGGCGAAGGCTTCGCGGCCAAGCACCCCGGTGAGGCAGTACCCCATCTCGGCCGGTTCCTGCAGCACGGTTGATCGGGACGCGCGAACAGCAAGGCAGACAAGGTGATTCAACTGAAGGCCGGTCAGAACACGCCACTGACCGGCAATGTCGTCCGATTCCGGGCGAAAGCCGAGGCGGCACTGGACGTTTCGGCGCTGGTGGTGGCGGAGAACCTCAAGGTCTTCGCCCCCGAGGATTTCGTGTTCTACAACCAGCCGACCGCTGCGGGGGTGCGGCTGGACGCGGACGAGGTGACCGTCACGCTGCCCGAGGTGCGCGGTGACGCCAAGGCGGTATTGCTGGTGGTCAGCGCCGACCCGGCGGTCCCCGCCAGTCCGGGCGGGCTCGGCACGGTGACCGCGACGCTGTCCGAGAACGACCGGACCACAGCGGAATTCGTGATCACGCCGTCGGCCGGTGAGGCGGCGCTGATCTGCCTGGAGGTGTACCGCCGCGGCACCGATTGGCGGCTACGCGCCGTCGGGCAGGGCTACTCCGGTGGCCTCGGCGTGCTGCTGACCGCGCACGGTGTCGAGGTCGAGGACGACCCGGCCGATCCCGCCGCGCAGACCGGTTCGGCGGCACAGGTGGGTGAGGTGCCCCATCCGACCGCAGCCCACCAGGCCGGGCCGGGCGTACACACCATGGCCGGTCCGATGGCCAGCGAAGCCCGCTCCGCGGCGGCGGCGCCGCTGGAGGTCGGGCACGGCCTGGAACGCCTGTGGATGATCTTCGAGGATGCCGCTCGTTCGGCCGCCGCGCTGCTGTCCGCCCGTGACTACGCGGCCAAGCGGCTGGACCAGGAATTGTCGGTCGCGGTCGCGGATCCCGAGACCAGGAACACCCCGGTCGCCGACGCCGCGCGCCGGGCGGCACAGCAACGCAACGACGAACTGATCGCCACCGCCGAGAGCAACCATCAGCGCGACAGCGCGCAGCTCGTGCGCGAGCTCGCCGACGCCGATCTGATGCTGCCGCCCGCGCTGGCGTCCTGGGACTCGCCGGTCTGGGAGAAGCCGGTCACGCCCAGCGACGGCATCCGGCTCGGCGAGCTGTACGCGCTCGAACGCGGGACACTGCGAGTGCCGTATTGCGTTCCGGTGCCGTTGAATCGGCCGCTGTGGATCGATACCGAGTCCACCCGCGCGGTCGCGCCGGTGGTGAGCGCGCTGCTCGCGCGGCTGCTCACGGCGGCGCCGGGTCGGCGCACGCTGGTCGACATCATCGATCTGACCGGTGCGTTCAGCGGTTTCACCGACCTGCTAGCGCCGGTGCTCAACGGGCCGCCGATCACCGACCACAGTGAGATCTCGGCGCGGCTACAGGCGCTGGTCCAAGCTGCGGAGCTGGCCGAGCTGGCCTTCACCAGCGGCATGGGCAGTCCACCCGAGGAGCACCGCATCCTGATCGCGGCCGACTTCCCGCACGGCTACCAGAGTTCGGACGCGCAGCGCATCGGTTCCCTGATGGTGCGCGGTGAGTTGATCGGGCTGTCGATCGTGATCATCGGCAGCGACGAATCCGAGTCGAGCGATACCACCGTGGCGATGCTGTCCCAGTCGTGCAGGCACCTACCGACGATCGCAGGAGCACCGCTGTTCGATCCGTGGACCGGCAGTCCGTGGCAGCTCGACCTGGACACGCTGCCCGAGGATCAGGTGCTGCTGTCGCGTTACCTGCGCACCCACTGAGCCGAGTCGCCGACCTGCGAGTGCCACTCGCGGGTCGGCGCCACGCGGGGCCGCAGCAGCTCGGGCAGCCAGGGCAGCAACGGATCCGGCGCGCGGTCGACGATGCCGCCGATCGGGTCGTCGACATAATCGCGGCGCACCAGGTCCTCTTCGGGCCGATAGATCTGCCGGACGATCAAGGCGCACAAGCCGAGTACCGCGAGATCGCGTACGACGACCGTGCCGGTGAACCACTGCTCCGGCAGGCCCTTCTTGTCCAGCCCGAGGTAGTAGAACATGCGCGGCGCCCAGACCAGCGCGTCGATCGTCATCCAGGCCAACAGGATTCGCCGATGCGGCAGCGCGAGCACGGCCAGCGGCACCAGCCACAGCGAATACTGCGGACTCCACACCTTGTTCGTCACCAGGAACGCGGCCACCACCAGGAAGCACAGCTGCGCGAGCCGGGGGCGTTGCGGCGCGGTGAGCGCGATGTAACCGATCGCCACGCACGCGGCGACGAACGCCAGCAGGGACACCGCGTTCAGGATGACCGGCGGTTCCCCGTGGCTGAGCGTGCCGTCGAAGCCGCTCCAGCCGGTGAACGAGGTGATCACGTTGTAGATCGAGTCCGGGTCGGCGTGCCGGGTGGTGTTGAGCCGGAAGAACTCCCGCCAGCCGTTCGGGTACAGCGCGGCGATGGGCAGGTTCACCACCACCCAGGTGCCGAGCGCGGCGGCCACCGCGACGGCCGCGGCGCCGAGCGGCCGCAGACTGAACAGGTGTATGCGATAGGGGGTTTCGCGCACCCAGTCCTGCGCCGCCGACCAGCTGTCGATATCGCGAAAGCGCAGCCCGAGCTGGGTGCTCGGCAGCCGCTGCATCGGGTCGGTGCGCAGGCACAGCACCACGATCGGGCCGAGCAGCAGCAGCGGATACAGCTTGGCGGCGCCACCGAGACCGAGCAGCAGACCCGCGAGGGCCGGGCGTCTGCGCGCCCAGGCCAGCAGGCCGGTCGCGGCGAAAGCCGTTGCCAGGGCATCGAAATTGGTGAAGATGTGCACGATCACCAGCGGCGAGCAGGCGATCAGCGCCGCATCCCACACCCGGCGCCCGGCCAGCTGCGCGCTGGCCCACACGGTGATCAGCCAGGCCAGCGCGAGGCCGAAGGCGACGACGTTGAAGTAGATCACCACCTGCAGCGCGCCGGGCAGCGGCGCGGCATCCCAGGCCTTGGCGATGCGCATCGAAAGGTATTGGTACAGACCGGACAACACCGGATACTCCATGTACCGGGTTTCCTGGCCGCCGTCCGCGGTCTTTTCGGTCCAGTCCTTCTTGTACGGGAAGGCGCCCTCGTTCAACCGCTCCGCGCCGTACAGCGGGACGGTGTCCGAGTAGCACATCGCCACGTACTGGCGTCCGTTGTTCCAATCGAGGGTGAGTCCCTCGCCGGTGCCGGTCTGCTGGATGCAGCCCGCCTTGCTGAACCAGCCGAAGGCCAGGAACACCACCGTGAAGGCCAGCAGCACCCGCATCGGCGTCCAGAACCGGGCTCGCCCGATCAGCGCGTGCTCACCGACCGGACCGCCGACGACCGTCGACAGCTGTGCGGTGAGCGAATCGTTGCGGCTGGGCCGATCCCGCGCGTCGGCGGAGCGCAGATCCGGCGCCAGGGGGCCTGGCGCGACGTAGTAAGCGCCACCGGAAGGTGCCCCATCGGCCTGCGGCACGCTCCCGTTCGTCCGCTGGTCCACCAGTTCCTGATCGGTCACGGCCCCCGACGCTACCTTGAGTTCGACTATTGCTTCGGATCGAGTCGTCCCCACTCAGCAGGCTGAGGGGACTGCTCGCAGTGTGGAACCTGCGGCACCACGGCGTATTCCGCCGGGTGCCGCAGGTCCGCCACTACCGGCTGCGGGTGGTGGGTGGTGCCCCGGTGCTCTCGTTCTGCCCGTTGCCTGCCCGCGGCGAACCGGTCGCGGTCGGCGACGCGCCGTCGGTGGGCGCTACCGGCTGCCCGGGCAGCGGGCCCGGGCCTTCCTCGCGTTGCGGCTGTTGCTGCTGCTGCGGGCGCTGTTGCGGCTGTTGCTGCGGCTGCGCGCCGGGCAGGCCCGGGATGACGATGCCGGGCAGGATCTCGATCGGGCCCGAGGGGATCTGGATCGGCGGCAGGAACGGGACCTCGGTGGTCGGCGGCGGCGTGTACGGCGCCGACCATTCCGGCACGCCCGCTTGGCCCTTGATGGGCGCGGGCTTGGGGAAGGTCTCGTTCTTGGTGCCTTCCAGCGCACCGTCCATGGTGGCCTTCCAGATGTCGGACGGCAGGCCGGAACCGTAGATCATGCCGCCCTGGTAGTTGCGCAGCGCCGTGCTGTCGACGGCGCCCACCCACACCGCGGTGGACAGCGACGGCGTGTAACCGACCATCCAGGCGTCCTTGTTCTCCCCGGTGTCACCGAGCTGGGCGGTGCCGGTCTTGCTGGCCGACTCGCGTCCGCCGGCCAGGTTGTGGTTGCGCGACCACGCCGCGATCGGCTTCATCGCCGCCGTCACGTTGTCGGCCACCGCCGCCTCGACGCGCTTCTCGCCGGGCACCTCGCCGCGATCGAGCAGCACGGTGCCGTCGGCGGTGACGACCTTCTGCACGAAGTGCGGCTTGTGGTAGACCCCCGAGGCCGCCAAAGTCGCGTAGGCGGAAGCCATGTCGAGTGCGCGGGCGTCGTACTGGCCGAGCACGATGCCGTTGTTCGGGCCGCTGCCGTCCGGCTCGGTGAGCGAGGGGCCGACGCCGGGAATGGTCTCCGGGATGCCGAGCTTGTGCGCCATGTCGGCGATCTTCCTCGGCCCGTTGCCCATGTCGATCTGCATCCGGTAGAAGCTGGTGTTCAGCGAGCGCTTTAACGCCTCGGCGATGGTGCACATGCCGCAGCCCTCACCCTCGACGTTGGTGATCTTGATGCCGTTGACGGTGATCGGCGAGCTGTCGTACATCTGCGAGAGCGGTACGCCCTGTTCGAGATTCGCCGCCAGGCCGAACACCTTGAACGACGAGCCGGGCTGCAGGCCCGCGTTGGCGTAGTCCCAGCCCTTACCGTCGTCACCGCCGTAGTAGGCCCGCACCGCACCGGTCTTCGGATCCACCGAGACGACCGCGGCACGCAGCTTCTCCGGCTCGCCCTGCAGCTTCTTCTGCGCCGCGTCCACGGCCGCCTGCTGCGCCTTCGCATCGATCGTGGTGGTGATCGACAGACCCGCGGTGTTGAGCTGCTGCTCGCTGATGCCCTCGGCGGACAACTCCTTGAGCACCTGCTGCTTGATCAGGCCCTCCGGGCCCGAGTCCAGGGTCTTGTCCTCGGTGTTCGACACCGGGGCCACCCGGGGGTACTGCATGCTCTGCCGTTCGGCCGCGGGCAGGTTGCCGCCGGAGACCATGCCGTCGAGCACATAGTTCCAGCGGGTCTTCGCGCCCTCGGGGTTCTTCTCCGGATCGAGGCCGGACGGCTGCTGGATGGTGGCGGCGAGCACCGCGCCCTCGGCGGCGGTCAGCTCCGTCACCGGCTTCTCGAAGTAGGCCTTGGCGGCGGCGTCGATACCGTAGGCGCCGCGACCGAAGTAGATGGTGTTGAGGTAGGCCGCGAGGATCTCGTCCTTGCTCCACTGCCGCGCCATCTTGGCCGAGATGACCAGCTCACGCATCTTTCGGGTGAGCGAGCGTTCGTCACCGACCAGCGCGTTCTTCACGTACTGCTGGGTGATGGTGGAACCACCACCGGCGCTCTCCTTGCCGAGCACGTTGTCCCGGGCGGCGCGCGCGAAGCCGGAGATCGAGAAGCCGGGATTGGAGTAGAAGTCCCGGTCCTCGGCGGCGATCACCGCGTTGCGCACGTGCGCGGGGATCTGCTCGATCGTCACATCGGTCCGGTTGCCTTCCGGCGGAACACGTCTGCTGATCACCGTCTCGCCGTCGGCGGCGAAGATGGTCGCGACCTGATTGGTTTTGAGGTCGCCGGGCTGGGGTACCGAAACGGTGGTGTAGGCGATCAGGAAGACGCCGCTGGGTATCAGGATGGCCATGGCCATCATCACGTAGATGACCCGGCGCACGATCCGCCACGGCGATTTCTTCTTCTGGCCGGGCCTGCGCTTACCCGATCCGCCGGAGCCGTCGCCGCCGCTGCCGCCGTTGCGGCGCGGGGGCGGGCCGGACGGCGGTCCACCCGCGGTCTGCCTGCGTTCGCCGGTGCCGGTGTCGCCGACGCGGCGGGCCCGTTCGGCCGTCGGCCGCGGGCCGGTGGCGGGGCCACCGCGCCTGGTCCGGTCGGCGGCCGCGCCGGGCAGCGAGTCGCGGTCGATCTTCTGGGTGGCCTGGGCGCCGGGCGGCGGGGCCGGGTTCGGCCGTCCCTGCGGCGGCCGCTGCTG
>NZ_LT985361.1:187061-227884 GCF_900269665.1 Nocardia suismassiliense | reverse complement strand
GGCCGGGCCGGGCGCCCGGCGGCGGCGGGCCGGGGCGTGGGTTCTGATACGGATTGGGACCTGGGTGTGAACTCCGTGGAGGACGGCCGCCGTGCGGTTCATCGCCGTAGGGGGAAGTCTCGTAGGGCGAATTCACTGACAAGATCTCCATAACTCGTAACGGTGCGGGTGGCTCGGGGCGGTCACGTCGACCGCGGCGGACACGTGGTGGCTCCGCGAGTCACCCGACGGGCAGATGACCAGGCATTTCATTCGGCTGCGGTGCGCCGGGTCCCGGTGCGACGCCGCGTTGGCGCCGGCGTGGTCCCGAGGACGTAGGACTGCACCAGATGATTCCAGCTGCAGCTGCGGCATACCTCGACGACATGGACCGAGAACTCCTCACGAGTCTCGGCCAGGCGAGTCAGCTCCT
The DNA here is from genome assembly GCF_900269665.1 of Nocardia suismassiliense. GTDB lineage: Bacteria > Actinomycetota > Actinomycetes > Mycobacteriales > Mycobacteriaceae > Nocardia > Nocardia suismassiliense. The sequence continues at coordinate 227,472 of NZ_LT985361.1, read as the reverse complement.
CCGGGGTCCGAGCCGATCCCGCCACCGGTCCGAGACCGTCGCCGTAGACCCAAGATACAAGCGTGAGCTGTTCTTTCCGGCAGATCGGGCATGTGACCTCGCTCCCCCGGCCGTGGAACTTCGCCGCACGCAGCAGGTAGGGATTCGCATCACATACCTCGGCGACATCGACGCGGCCCGCATACACGTCAGCCAGCAACGACCGACGCCGGAGGGCGTAGTCGACCACTTGCCGCTGGATTCGCACGAGAACCAGAGTAGCGGTGTTGCCGAGGGGCCGCCCCGGCTCAGGGGTATGAGAAACCCGGTAGATCGTGCTTTATATCGCCCACGACTGTGCAGCGTTATATCGCTCCGATATAGTTTGGAGTCGCATCCATCGGTTAGGTCTGTACATAGTCAGGGAGGTGAAGCCCGGTGCTCGAGCTGGCAATCCTCGGGCTGCTCCTCGAATCGCCCATGCACGGTTACGAGCTGCGCAAGCGGCTCACCGGCCTGCTCGGCGCGTTTCGGGCCTTCTCCTACGGGTCGCTCTATCCCACGCTGCGCCGTATGCAGTCGGACGGACTGATCGCCGAGGAGATCCCAGCGGGTGTGGTCACGCGCCGTGCCCGCCGCGTCTACCAACTGACTCCGGCGGGCCGCGAGCGGTTCAGCGAACTGCTCGCCGACACCGGACCGCAGAACTACACCGACGACGGCTTCGGCGTCCACCTCGCCTTCTTCAGCCGCACCCCCGCGACAGCGCGGATGCGGATTCTGGAGGGCAGGCGGCGTCAGGTCGAGGAGCGCCGAGAAGGACTCCGGGAGGCGATCAAGAAGGCCAGCGGGTCGCTCGATCGTTACACCCGGCAGCTCCACCAGCTCGGACTCGAATCAAGCGAGCGCGAAGTGCGCTGGCTCAACGAGTTGATTGCGGCGGAGCAATCGACGAAGGCGGCACCACAGAAAGAGGGAAATATCGGCCATGAGTGATGACAAGAAGGCTGACAACGCCACAGAAGTTCGCGTCGCCATCGTAGGTGTGGGCAACTGCGCTTCCTCGCTGGTCCAGGGTGTGCAGTACTACAAGGACGCGGACGAGACCGCGACCGTGCCCGGCCTCATGCACGTCAAATTCGGCAAGTACCACGTCCGCGACGTGAAGTTCGTCGCCGCGTTCGACGTCGACGCCAAGAAGGTCGGTTTCGACCTCGCCGAGGCGATCTTCGCCAGCGAGAACAACACCATCAAGATCTCCGACGTGCCGCCGAGCGACGTTGTCGTGCAACGCGGTCCGACCCTCGACGGCATCGGCAAGTACTACGCCGAGACGATCGACCTCTCCGAGGCCGAGCCGGTCGACGTGGTGAAGGTGCTGAAGGACAACAAGGTCGACGTCCTCGTCTCCTACCTGCCGGTGGGTTCGGAAGAGGCCGACAAGTTCTACGCCCAGTGCGCCATCGACGCGAACGTCGCCTTCGTCAACGCGCTGCCGGTGTTCATCGCCTCCGACCCGGTGTGGGCTGAGAAGTTCACCAAGGCGGGCGTGCCCATCGTCGGTGACGACATCAAGAGCCAGGTCGGCGCGACCATCACCCACCGCGTGATGGCCAAGCTGTTCGAGGACCGCGGCGTGCAGCTGGACCGCACCATGCAGCTCAACGTCGGCGGCAACATGGACTTCAAGAACATGCTGGAGCGGGAGCGGCTGGAGTCGAAGAAGATCTCCAAGACCCAGGCCGTCACCAGCAACCTGAAGAAGGAAATGGGCGCCAAGGACGTGCACATCGGCCCGTCCGACCACGTCGGCTGGCTCGACGACCGCAAGTGGGCCTACGTCCGGCTCGAGGGTCGCGCCTTCGGCGACGTGCCGCTGAGCCTGGAGTACAAGCTCGAGGTGTGGGACTCGCCGAACTCGGCGGGCATCATCATCGACGCGGTGCGCGCGGCGAAGATCGCCAAGGACCGCGGCATCGGCGGACCGGTCATCCCGGCGTCCGCGTACCTGATGAAGTCCCCGCCGAAGCAGCTGGCCGACGACGTCGCCCGCGAGCAGCTGGAAGCCTTCATCATCGAAGCGTGAGTTAGCTGTGTTTTTGGCCGCGTGGCCGCGGCGTGTTCGTGGCCCCCTTAGTCTCGCGTCCGAGCGGACGAGACTCGCGCCTTCGGCGCATGCGCTTCGTCCACTCGGACGCGAGACGGGCCACGAACGGCGCTCGTAAGACTCGCGCTGTGGTGGTGCCGTAGGTCCATAAAAGCCGCCCGGAGGTTTACCTCCGGGCGGCTTTTGTTGGTGTGCTCAGTCCAGGGAGACGTAGACCTCTACCGAGGTCGGGCCGGTGTAGCGCTCGATCTCGGCGGTGTGCGAGCGGGTGATGGTTCCCGCGCTTTCGGCCTTGCGGACCTGGGCCCAGGCGGTGCGCAGGAGGTCGTAGGGCTTGTCGGAGACGACGAACTTGGCGTAGCGGCCGTGCGGGACACGGGTGAGTACGTCGCCCGCGTCCATCTCGTCCATCGAGGCCACCTCGTAGCCGAGCACGGCGACGGCGTGGTCGTTCTGGCCGATGTAGGCGGCCACCCTGGGCACGCTCTTCTCGCGCGCCAGGTAGCGGTCCCAGGTGAAGTTCACCAGGTCGAGGTCGCGCGCGGTCACCTCGCGCCCGGCCAGCGGAACGGTCAGTCCGGAGACCAGGCTCTCGTCCAACGTGACAATCTCGAAGTCCACAGTCTGTTCCTACCCGTCGACTTGATCGTCTGCCAGCGCTACGAATACTTCGGCCGTGCGCGCGTCGGGATAGTGCTCCCAATCGCCGGTGTAGGCGCGCACGAAACGGCCCGCCGCCTCGGCGTCCCACACCGAACGCCAGATGTGCACGATGGTGTCGCCGAGGTTGTCCCCGCTGGCGATGAATCGGGCGAATCGGCCCGCGGGCACCCTGGCCAGCACGTCACCGGGCAATAAGTCGTCGAGGCTGCGGCAGCGGTAGCCGACGATGTGCGTCAGATAGGAATTGATTTCCGGCGCGTGGTCCACGTACGCGGTCGTCGGCGGCCCGGGCAGCTGGCGAGCCAGGTTGCGTTTCCACGCCTCTTCGACTTTCGCGCGGCGCGGTCCTTCGACCGCGAGCGCCGGGCTGCGAAGTACTGTTCCCGCCACCAGCGTCTCGGGTTGGTCAACGACATTGAAATCCACCGGCGTAGCCCCTATGTCTCGTCTGTCTCCAATTGGCGGCGTCGTCGCTCGAGCGCATATCCTTCCGCATCGATCCCGCGGCATCGGCGTCGGCCTTGTCCGACACACTCGCTGTTCGCTCTCACTCTGGCAAACGATGCTGCCATGTCATGCGTTCCCCTGGGTGCAAGAAGGTCACAGCATCATCGCTATCGCGGTACCGGAATGGTCAGGCCGGGAAATATCTCCACTTCCTTGGGTCCCTCCGGTGCGGGCGGGATGATCACGATCGGTTCCCGCGGCGGACCCTGCGGCGGATTCAGGATGTCGTAGTTGCCGCCCGACGGTTTGTTCGCGCCCGGCGGCGCGGCCGTCGCCGCACCGTTGGTGGCCGGGAACTGTTCGATCGGGGTGCCGGCGAGCGCGCCGTCCATCACCTGCTTCCAGATGTCGGCGGGCAGGCCGGAGCCGTAGATGTCGGTGCCGCGCGCGGTGTGGATCGGTTGCGACTGTTCGGTGCCGATCCAGACCGCCGTGGACAGCGACGGGGTGAAGCCGATCATCCAGGCGTCCTTGTTCAGCTTGGACTCGCCGAGCTGGGTGGTGCCGGTCTTCGCCGCGGACGGACGGCCGCCGGCCAGGGCGTGGCCGTTGGAGTAGGCGGCGATCGGCGTCATCGCCTGGGCGGTGTTGTCGGCGATGGTGCGCGGGATGCGTTGCTGACCCTCGGGCAACTGCTTGCCGACCTGTTGTTCGGGCGCGCCGCGGTCGAGCAGCACGCGCCCGTCGCCGGTCACCACTCGCTGCACGAAATACGGCTGGTGATACACGCCGGACGCGCCGATCGTGCCGTACGCGGAGGCCATGTCGATCGGGCGAACGAGGTACTGCCCCAGCACGATTCCGTTCAGCGGCCGCCCGCCGTCCTCGGTGAGGGTCTTGCCCGCCACACCGGGGATCTGTTCCGGAATGCCCGCCGCGTGTGCCGCGTCGGCGATGGCCTTGGGTCCGTCGAACATCGACATGGTCATCCGGTAGAAGCTGGTGTTGAGCGAGCGCTTCAGCGCCTCGGCCATGGTGCAGCGGCCGCAGGTCTCACCATCCACGTTGGTGATCTTGGTGCCCCGGTCGGTGACCGGTGAACTGTCCAGCATGCGGTTCAGCGGAATGCTCTGCTGCTGGGCGGCGATCACCGCGAACGGCTTGAACGCCGATCCGGTCTGCAACGGCGCCTGGGCGTAGTCGTAGCCGATGCCGTCGTCGCCGCCGTAGTAGGCGCGCACCGCGCCGGAGCGCGGATCGATCGAGACGACCGCGGCGCGCAGTTCCGGCGGCTGGCCGCTGAGCCGGTTGTGCACCGCGTCCAGCACGGCCTGCTGGGCTTTCATGTCGATGGTCGTGGTGATCTGCAGCGCGCCGGTGTTCAGTTCGTGCTCGCTGATGCCGGAGGAGCGTAGTTCGCGCACCACCTGGGTGCGGATCAGGCCCTCGGGGCCGCGGGCCACGTTGTCGTCGGGGATCTCGCTGAGCGGGATGATCGCCGGGAAGGTGGTCGCGTCCCGGTCGCCCGGCGCCAGCACGCCCATCTCGACCATGCCGTCCAGCACGTACTTCCATCGCGCCGTCAGATCCGGCAGGTGCGTTTCGGGGTCGAGGATGGACGGCGTGCGGACCAGCGCGGCGAGCACCGCGCCCTCGGCCAGGGTCAGCTGGTTCACCGGTTTGTTGAAGTACGCCTTGGTCGCCGCCGCGATGCCGTAGGAACCGCGGCCGTAGTAGATGGTGTTGAGGTAGGCGGCGAGGATGTCGTCCTTGCTCCACTGCCGCGCCATCTTGGCCGCGATGACCAGCTCGCGCATCTTCCGGGTGAGCGTGCGCTCGGAACCGAGGAAGGCGTTCTTCACGTACTGCTGGGTGATGGTGGAGCCGCCGCCGGCGTTGTCCCGGCCGAGCATGTTGTCGCGGGCGGCGCGCAGGAAGCCGGAGGTCGAGTAGCCGGGGTTGCTGTAGAAGTTGCGGTCCTCAGCGGAGAGCATCGCGTTGCGGACCGGCTCGGGCACCTCGGCCAGCGGGACCGGCGTGCGATTGCCGTTGGGCGGCACCACCTTGGCGATCACCGTGCTGCCGTCGGCGGCGAGCACGGTGGCGATCTGATTGGTCTGCACCGAGCCGGGTTCGGGGATTTCGGCGCTCCAGTAGACGAGCACGAACAGCAGCGTCGGTACCGCGCCGAAGATGATGAACAGGGCGAGCACCAGCCGACGGAAACGTTCGGCTCGGGTGCGCGGGGGGTGGTCCGGGTCGGGCGTGGGTGTCGGTCGGGGCGTCTTGGGCTTCGCGGCGGGACGCTTACCGCGCTCGGTGCTGCCGCCCAGCTCGTTGAAGCCGGCGATCGACGCATAGGGCGGGGACTCCGGTGCATCCTTTCGCCGTTTGCGAAAAGAATTCACGACGCTGCCTCGCCGGCTCCCCGGTGCCGGCTCACGACGCTGCCTCGCCGGTGCTCGGCCCCGTCGCGCCCGCGGACGCGCGGTGTCCCTGGCTCACTCGCTGGCGCTCGTTCACGATCATCTCCTCCCGGAGCGTCGGCCGAAACTCACCTGCACGAACAACGATCGGAAATGGCCCCCACGAGCCCGACTTTACTCGCGCCGTGGGTGACCCGCGATGCTATCACCGGCCCGCCGGGGTACGGCCGGATTCCGGTGATAGCTCGAAAAACGTGCTGTGAGCGGGTGTTCTAGCTCTTGACGCCACCCGCGGTGAGGCCGGAGATGATGCGGCGCTGGAACAGCAGCACCATGATGACCAACGGGATCGACACCATGACGCCCGCGGCCATGATCGCGGCGTACGGCTCGACCAGCGGGTTGTTGCCGGAGAAGCGGGCGACCGCGACGGTGACCGGCTCGGTGCTGCCGCTGGAAAGCAGTCGGGCCAGCAGGTATTCGTTCACCGCGGCGATGAAGGCCAGGATCGCGGTGGTGAATACCGCGGGCGCCGCCAGCGGCAACATCACCAGCCGGAACGCTTGCAGTTTGGTGGCGCCGTCGATCCGCGCGGCCTCTTCGAGCTCCCACGGCAGTTCGGCGAAGAACGAGGCCAGGATGTAGACGGTCATCGGCAGCACGAACGAGATGTTCGGGATGATCATCGCCTGGTACTTGCCGATCCAGCCGAGGTTGGTGAACAGCTGGAACAGCGGGGTGACCAGCACGACCACCGGGAACATCGAGGCGCTCAGGATCAGCCCGGACACCACGTACTTGCCGCGGAACGTCAGGCGCGCCAGCGCATAGGCGGCGAGCACGCCGAGCACCAGCGCGATCACCGTGGTGATGGAACCGATGATGACGCTGTTGCCCAGCGCCCTGCCGAAGTTGTTGCCACGGCTGGTGTCGAACGCGTTGCGGAAGTTCTCCAGCGTGAGATGCGTCGGCCACGGCGTGCTGTCGAAGGTGTAGGCGGGATCGCGGAACGCGGTGACGGTCATCCAGTAGAACGGCCCGAGTCCCCAGATCAGCACGATCGCCACGCCCGCGTACAGCCGCACCGACTTGAGCCGCTGCGTCCACGGAACCGAGGGCGCGGCAGGCTTTTCCGCAGTCCGAACCGACATCAGTGCGCCTCCCGCTGTTCTTCCTGGGTCCGGACGGCGTTGGCGCCGAGGACCTTCACCAGCACGAAGGCCACCGCGAAGATCATCAGGAAGGTGATCGTCGACAGCGCGGCCGCGCTGTTGGGACCCTGCCGGACCTGATCGACCACCAGGATCGACACCACCTGGGTGGACGGGTTACCGAGGGTCATGATCGCGGGCAGGTCGTACATGCGCAGCGCGTCCATCGTCCGGAACAGCACCGCGACCAGCAGCGCCGGCTTGAGCAGCGGCAGCGTGATCTGGGTGAACCGCTGCCAGGCGGTGGCGCCGTCGACCTTGGCCGCCTCGTAGACGTCGGCCGGGATCACCTGCAGGCCGGCCAGCAGCAGCAACGCCATGAACGGCGTCGTCTTCCACACGTCGGCGGCGATCACCGCGAACCGCGCGGGCCACGCATCGGAGGTCCACAGGATGTTCGTGCCGAGTACCCGGTTCACCACCCCGTCGTACTGGAACATGAACTCCCACAGCCGCGCGGTGACCGCCGTGGGGATCGCCCACGGAATCAGCACCGCGGCGCGCAGCAGTGCCCGCCCCTTGAACGTCTTGCCCATCACCATGGCGAAGCCGAGCCCGAGCGTGGCCTCCAGCGTCACCGTGACCACGGTGAAGAACAGCGTGATCAGGATGGCCGCCCAGAACTGCGAACCGAGGTTGCCGGTCGGGCAGCTGACCATCTCGCCGCCCGCCTGGCATTGCTGCAGCAGCCAGTGCGTGTAGTTCGAGAAGCCCGCGCTGCCGCCCTCGACGAACATGCCCGTCGCCGGGTCGAGACCCGAATCCTTCTGGAACGACATCCACAACGCCCGGATGACCGGGTAGCCGATGACCACGGCCAGCGCCACCATCACCGGCGCGACGAACATCCAGGCTTTGCCGGAGCGCCGCATTTCCAATGCCAGGGTCTCGCCGAGGCCACGCTTGCGTGGCAGGAATTCCTCACTCGGCACAGTGCTGGCCGCTCCCGAAGGATCCGACACCGTTTCTCTCTCCTACGGGTCTCGTCGGGTCCGCTGCGCTATCCGCTCTACGATCCCGCGGTCTCGATGCCCTTCTGCATCCCGATGATCGCGTCATCGATGGTCTTGGTCTGCTTCAGCGCAGCATAAGCGTTGTCCTGGATGGCTTTCGACACCGCCGGGTAGAAGGGGGTGACCGGCCGCGGCACCGCGCTGGAGATGGAATCCTTGAGCGCGGGCAGGTACGGCATCTTCGCGATCAGCGCCGGGTCGTCGTACATCGAGGCGCGCACCGAGGGCAGCGCGCCCGAGGCGACGATGTGCTGGGCGTCCTCGCTGATCAGGAAGCGCAGGAAGTCCAGCGCCGTGGCCTTGTTCTTGGAGTACGCGCTGATCGCCGCGTTGTAACCACCGAGGGTGGACGCGCCGACACCGTTCTCGCCGGGCAGCGGGGCGACGCCGAACTTGTCCTTCACCGAGGAGGCGTCGCCGCCGACGTCACCGTAGGTGGACGGCCACGAACGCAGGAACATGAGGTTGCCCTGGGCGAAGGCGTTGCTGCTCTCCGGCTCCTTGAAGGTGATCGCCTCCGGCGGGATGTCGCCGTTCTTGTAGGCGTCGACCAGGACCTTCAGCCCGGCCCGGGACTGCGCGCTGTTCCCCGTCGGGGTCTTGCCGTCGGCGCCGACGAGGCTACCGCCGTAGGCGTTGATCACCTCGGCGGTGTTCACCGTCAGGCCCTCGTACGGCGCGAACTGACCGGCGTAGCAGCCGATGTTCTGCTCCTTGGCGAGCGGGCACTGGTCCAGCAGCTCTTTCCACGTCTTGGGCGGGTTGGGCACCAGATCCTTGCGGTAGAACAGCAGGCCGCCGTTGGTGTTCCGGGGCGCCGCGTACAGCGTGTTGTTGTAGGTGGCGCTGGCGACCGGCGGGGAGAGCAGCGCGGAGGTGTCGATGGCGAAGGAATCCTTCAGCGGCTGGATCCAGCCCTTCGCGGCGAACTGGGCGGTCCACGGCACGTCGAGCGCGACCACGTCGTAGTCGGACTGCTTGGAGCGCATGTGCTCGACCAGATCGTCGAACTGCTGCGAGGCGTCGTTCGACTGCTCCTTGAACGTCACCTGCTCGTCCGGGTGCGAGGCGTTCCAGCGCTCGATGAGCTGCTTGACCGCACCGGTCTCGGTGGTGTCCTTGCCCTCGACGTAGGTGATCGGCCCGCGCCCGGTGAGGTTCTGGCTCGTCGGACTGCCCCCGCTGTCACTGGAGCAGGCGCTGGTGAACGTCGCCGTCAGCAGCGCGACCGAGACAGCCGCGAGCGCGGCCTTCGGTACGAGCGACGTACGTAGGGACGACACCTTTTTCACAGCCATCGTGGACACTCCAGATCGATCGTGAGCATTAGCACACCCTGCCGGTTGCACAACGCAAGATACATGGTGTGGCAGTGACTCGCGGGATTGTGGCGGGAAGTGCTCGCTACTCTGGCGTGTGATGACATCGCCGAACCCGGTTCCCGAGCGGATGCTGACACGCATCGGTGGGCTGCTGCGCCAGGCCGAATCCACCGACAACGAGCACGAGGCGGAGGCGTTTCTGGCCGCCGCGCAACGACTGGCGACCCGGTCGTCGATCGATCTGACGGTCGCTCGTGCGCACGTCGCGGGGCGTGAGCGCCGCGCGACGCCGATCCAGCGCATCATCGCGATCGGCGAACCAGGCAAGCGCGGGCTGCGCACCTACGTGCAATTGTTCGTCGCCATCGCGCACGCCAACGATGTGCGCTGCGATGTCGCTCGCACCTCGACTCAGGTGTACGCCTACGGTTTCGACTCCGACATCGATACCTGCGAGGCGTTGTACGCGAGTCTGCTCGTGCAGATGGTGCGTGCGTCCGACCAATACATCAAGTCCGGGCAGTACCGCTCGGCCACGGTGGAGAAGGTGGTCACCGAAAAGCGCTGGGGGCGCAAGGTGCAACGCACAGTGCAGGCGCCGGTCGCGGGGGTGACGGCGCGGCTGAACTTCCAGATGGCGTTCGCCGCGCGGATCGGGCAGCGGCTGGCCGCGGTCAAGGCGGAGGTCGAGGCCGAGGCGGTGCCCGCGGACAATACGGCGGCGGGCACGGCGCTCGCGTTGCGCAACAAGGAGATCGAGCTCACCGATTTCTATGCCAGCACCTCCGAGGCGCGCGGGACCTGGCGGGGTCCGCAGGCCTCGGCCGGGCATTCGGCGGCGGCCCGGCGGGCGGGTGACCGCGCGGGTAAGGCGGCTCGGATCGGTACCTCACCGGAGCTCGGGGCGGCGCGCGGGCAGTTGACGACGCGCCGGTCGCGCGGTTCGACCAATGGATCGGCATGAGTTTCAGGCAGTTCGGGCTGCGCGTGCTTCCTGGCGTGGTCGCGCAGGGGGCGGCGTGAGCTCCGCCCACCTTCGGCTCGGCGCGTGTCTTCAGGTGGCCTCGCAATGGTTCGGTGACTCGGGTCGCATCGGCGCGTGCGGGGGACGATGCTGGTGAGCGTGCGAGATACTCAGCGCGCCAAGGTGTACGACGCCGAGCAGTTGGTGCGCGGCATGTTCGATCGGGCCGACGAGCACGGCAGCCGGACCGTCGAGTTGTACGGGTCGCATCTCACGTTGCCGATCGAGCGGCGCTTCGCCTCGGTGGCCTCCGTGCAGAGCTACGCGGACAAGGTTCTCGCCCTGAATTGGGTTCGGGCGCAGTGGGATCGGGCGGGCACGGCGGTGCGGGTCCGGTCTCGTGCCGGTGCGACCGCCGCGCACTATGAGGCCGCTGAGGGCGTGCTCGCCGTACCGCTGCACAGCGGCGGGCGGGCGTGGGCGTTGCGAGAGTTGGTGGTGCTGCACGAATTAGCGCACCATCTCGAATCCGCGCCCGGCTCGGTGGCCCCGCACGGCCCCGAATTCTGCGCCCGCTACCTCGAATTGGTCGACGGCATCATCGGGCCGGAAGCGGCACTGGTGCTGCGCGCGACCATGCTGGGTTGCGGTGTGCGGCTCGGGTAGTCCCGGCTTGCGCGGACACTTTCGGGCGGCCGAGGTGGTTTTCGGTGCGGCAGACGCGAAAAGTGTCCGCTCAGACCGCTTCCGGCGGTGAGTCGACCAGTCGCAGCACCCGCTCGAGCCGCTGTTGCCACCATGCGGTGCGGTCCGGGTCCTGCTGCCGGTACTGCTCGACGAGGGCGGGATCGGGCTGGGGTGGTGTCCTGGGCACCGGCAGATAGCCGTCGAGCTGACGCAGCGAATCGCTGACCACATCGCCATTGAGCAGCGACAATGTGCCCAGCCCGCAGGCGAATTCGAGTTCGGGGAGGGCACCGGCGAGGGCGAGTTGAGCGGCGAGGCCGACGCTGGTTTCCAGTGCGGAGGAGACCACACAGGGCAGACCAGCCGCTTCGGCCACCCGCAGTGCGCGGCGAACCCCGCCCAGCGGAGTGCATTTCAGGACCGCGATGTCGGCGGCACCCGCGACGGCGACTTTCAGCGGGTCCTCGGCGCGGCGGATGGATTCGTCGGCGGCGATGCGCACGTCCACCCGGCGGCGGACCGCGGCCAGTTCCTCGATGGTCCGGCAAGGCTGTTCGACATACTGCAAACCGCCTGCCGCCTTGTCGATTCGGGCGATGTGCGCGACTGCGGTATCGACGTCCCAGACGGCGTTCGCGTCTACCCGGATGGCACCGTCCGGACCGAGCGCGTCGCGCACCGCCTCGACCCTGGCCAGGTCTTCGGCGAGCGAAGCGGGATGGTCCGCGACCTTCACCTTCGCCGTGCCACAGCCCGACCCGGCGACGATCGCGTGCGCGCGTTCCGGATCGACCGCGGGGACCGTGCAGTTGATCGGTATCCGGTCGCGCACCGGTTCCGGCCAGCCGACCGTCACCTGCTCGAGCGCGGTGGCCAGCCACCCGGCCGCTTCCCGGTCGTTGTACTCGGTGAACGGGCAGAAGTCGCCCCAGCCGAGTGGACCCCGGATCAGCATGCCCTCGCGCACGGTGATGCCACGGAAACGGGTGCGCATCGGGATCGCGTAGACGATGCTGTCGGCGGCGTAGTCGCTCATCGTTGCCAGCTTAACGGGCACCGTCGCGGCAGGACCGGGCTCGCCTGCCGGGCCGTTTCCGCTGTTCGCCCCGGATTTCCCCCAGGCGGACTGAGTAGTTTTGCGGTACTCCACGCACCGGCCGACCGCGATTCTCAATGCATGACCTACTACGGCACCACTCCCTACGGGCCGGCTCAGCCGCACACCCGGCCGCAGACGCGGGCCTGGGATCTGGCGCTGGCGCTCACCTTGTATGCCGGTGCAGCAGCGCTGGGTCTCGTCGCCGCCTACTGCACCGTCTTCTTCGCGTTCGCTACCGACTCGTGCGGCCCGGACAAGTGCCGCGAGGACTACTTGGGCGCCGCCTTCCTCGTCTCCTGGGGCGGCACCGCGCTCGCCCTGCTCGGCGCACTGATCATGATCATCGTGGCCGCGGTCAAGCGCTGGTACATGTGGTACTGGCCGGTGCTCGCCGCGCTGATGATCGTCGCCTCGTTTCTCGGCGGGGTCGCGCTGGCCTCCCAGGTGACCGGCCGCTGAGCGTCCGTCGGATGTGAATGCGAGTCCTGCGCCGCGCACGACTGCGCAGGGAATCGCCGACGACGGCGCACGTGGCGAGCGAATTCGCGCGCGGGCGTCGCAGGCTGCTGCGCACGAGTTGTGGCGCTGCGCGTGTATCTCCGGGCAGTTCACGTGGCGGACGAGTTCGGGAGTGGGTGCCGGACCGATCCTGTTGCACAGCGATTGTGCTGCTGCGCACCGGATCGTCAGCGAATTCGGGGCCGGAACATTGCAAGCGTCATGATGCGGCACTCGTCTGCGCGGGTCATCCTGGGAGTATGGCGAGGGAACCTCGAGGCGGGGTGCCGGACCTCGTGCGCGCGGTGGCCGGTTCGCTGGTCGCCGTCGGGTGTGCCTGGGTGGTGGCGTCTTTCGTGTCGCTGTACGAGGTGGTTGCCGGCGATGACCAGGATGGGCGGGCGTGGCGATATCTCGCGGTGGCGCAGGTGGTCGGGTGGGGCGGCATTGTGGCGTCGTTGCTGTGGGCGGTCGTGCTCATGGTGCGGAAGGTGCGTGACCGCAGGCCGATCGGCTGGACGCCGCTGATCGCGGTGCCGTTGATCCTCGAATCCTGGGTGGCCGGATTCCTGATCGCGCTGGTGCTTGTCTCGATTTGAGCTGGTGCTCGTCTCGATCTGACGCGGCGCCCACCGCACGATGGGCGCCGCGTCGGCTCGGGTCAGAGGCGTTCGAGAATCATCGCGTTCGACAAACCGCCTGCCTCGCACATGGTTTGCAGGCCGTAACGGGCGCCGCGGTCCTGCATGGCGTGCACCAGGGTGGTGGCCAGCCGGGAGCCCGAGGCGCCGAGTGGGTGACCGATGGCGATGGCACCGCCGTTGACGTTCACCTTGCCGAGGTCGGCACCGGTCTCCTGAGCCCAGGCGAGCACCACCGGGGAGAAGGCCTCGTTGACCTCGAACAGATCGATGTCGGCGAGCTGGAGTCCGGCGCGCTGCAACACCTTTCGGGTCGCGGGGATCACCGCGGTGAGCATCAGCAGCGGGTCGTCGCCGACGACGGCGAAGCTGTGCAGCCTGGCCAGCGGCTGCACTCCGAGTTCCTTCGCGCGTTCGCTCGTCATGATCAGCACCGCGGCGCTGCCATCGCTGACCTGGCTGGCGCTGGCCGCGGTGATCTCCCAGCCGATCTGCGGGAACCGAGCGGCCATCGCCTCGTCGTAGTAGGCGGGGCGCAACTTGGCGAGCGTGTCCAGGGTGCTGCCCACTCGGATGCCCTCATCCGTGGTCAGTCCGTTGATCGGTGCGAGTTCGCCGGCGAACAGGCCGTTTTTCGTTGCCAGCGCGGCCTTTTCGTGGCTGCCGAGCGCGAACTCGTCGAGCTGGCTGCGGGTCAGGCCCCACTTGGCGGCGATCAGCTCCGCGCTGATCCCTTGCGGCACCAAGCCTTCCGGATAACGCCCGGCGAAGCCGACACCGGAGAAGTCCTCGGAGCCGACCATATTGGCGCCCATGGGAATCCGCCCCATCGATTCGACACCGGCGGCCACGACGATGTCGTAGGCCCCCGAGATCACGCCCTGTGCGGCGAAGTGGATCGCCTGCTGGCTGCTGCCGCATTGCCGGTCCACCGTTGTCGCGGGGACGGATTCGGGATACCCGGCGGCCAGCGCCGCACGCCGGGTCATGTTCGCGCCCTGCTCGCCGACCTGGGTGACGATGCCAGCGATCACGTCGTCGATGAGCGCCGGATCGATGCCGCTGCGCGTCACCACCTCGCGCAGGCTGTGTGCGAGCAGGTCCACCGCGTTGACGTCGTGCAGTGCGCCGTTCGGCTTGCCCTTGCCGATGGGGGTACGGACCGCTTCGACAATTACCGCGTCTCTCATCGTGTTTCCTCTCGGACCGAGAGCCCGGCGGCCTTGCCTGGCTCTATCAACACATAGTCAGATTACACCTGGCAATAGCTGAGACAAGTCAGCTGAGCTATGATGTCCGTCATGGCAGCAGTGATGGAAGGGCCCCTGGCCGATCTGAGCTCGTGGCAGCCCACGGAGTGCTCGATCGCCAAGGCGATCGAGCTGGTCGGCACCCGCTCGGCCATCCTCATCCTGCGCGAGGCCTACTACGGCACCACCCGATTCGACGGCTTCGCCCAGCGCGTCGGCATCACCGACGCCGCGGCCGCCACCCAACTCCGCAAACTCACCGAAGCAGGCCTACTGGCCAAGCAGCCCTACCAGGAAGAGGGCAAACGCACCCGCCACGAATACGTGCTGACCCCCAAGGGCCGCGACTTGCTCCCGGCTGTCCTCGCCCTCATGCAGTGGGGCGACACCTACCTCCAACCCGGCCCGCCCCCACTGCTGCTGGTCGAAGAAGCCACCGGCGCCCCCGTCCGCGTGCAAGTCCGCAGCGACACCGGCCGCGAAATAACCCTCGACGAACTGGCCGTCCGCCTCAACCCGGACTACCTGGACACCATCCGTCCCCGCAAACGCGCCAAGCGCTGACCGCGCAGTCCCGCTGCGCCACATCGCCATTCGCTCGCGCCTCGCCACAAGTAAGCCAAGTGCACGGCGCTGCTGGGCAATCCGCTCGGGGCACGCCGACCTGTCGATCGCGCCGGTCGGCCCGCGGTGGGACCACAGTCAGGGCGTGCCACTGTCGATTTATGCACGGTGACCAGACTGAACGCTATGTCAGCCTGCGTGTCAGGTCGGCGTCAGGGCGGTGTCAGCCGGGTCGGCGACAGTAGTTCTCATGAACAGCACAGCAGCTACCACCACCTCGACCGATTCGACCTGGACCGGCATGGTTCCGGTCGACGACACCGCGCTGGCCGTCACCGATACCGGCGGGACCGGCCAGCCGGTCATCTACCTGAACGGCGCCTACGCCGACCAGAAGCACTGGCGGCGGGTGATCGCCGAACTCGGCCCCGGCTTCCGGCACATCACCTTCGACGAGCGCGCCCGCGGCAAATCGAAACGATCGGCCGACTACTCCTTCGAGGCCTCGTTGCGCGATATCGATGCCGTCCTCGCGGCCCGAGGCGTGCACTGGGCGATTCTCGTGGGCTGGTCCTACGGCGGGATCCTCGCGTGGCACTGGGCCGACCGCAATCCCGATCGCGTCGTCGGCGCGGTGATCGTGGATTCCGCACCGTACGGCTTGACCGGCGAGGCGGGCCGGGAGCGGATCCGAAAGTTGTTCCACCGGATGCGTTTTCTGCTTCCGCTGGCTCGCCCCTTCGGTATGGCCGCCCGAATGACCGCGGCCCAGCACGCCGAGGTCGGCATCGATGCCAACGAGTACGCCGCCGCCAGCGTCCCGATCCTCAGCCGGCTGACCCACCCCGTGCGGTTCGTCCTGGCGACCGGTGACAGCCTCGGCAGCGAGAAAGGGGAGATGGAGAAGGTGCGGACCGCCCTGGACCCGGTGCTCGCCGCAAACCCGAACGTCACGGTGAGCGCGAAGGTCGCCAGCAACCATTCGCACATCCTGCGCAAGGACTTCCGCGCAGTTGCCGCAGCTGTCCGCGAGACGGCAGCAAGCTAGGTGGTGGAGTTCGCGGCCGGGTTGTGGCGTACGTGCTCGTCATCCGAGGTCGACCGGGTCGGAAGCGGCTCCGCTCAGGAAGCCGCTTCCGACATCGCCCCACTGACCGTTGGTCAGTTGAGGCGGCGACCGTCCTCGGCGGAGAAGAAGTAGGTGTGCTGCGGGTCGGTGGACAGGCGAACGCGGGTGCCCTTGGCGGGCGGGTTGCGCCAATCCGCCCGCGCCACAATAGTTTCGCCGCTGGCATTGCCCTCGGAGGTGGTGCGGCCGTAGATGTAGGCGTCGGAGCCGAGTTCCTCGACCACGTCGACCTCCATCTCGATGCCGGAACCGGCGCCGTTGCCGAGCTCGAAGTGCTCGGGGCGGATGCCGACCGACACCGAGCCCTCGGCCGCGTCGATCACCGAGCGGGGCAGCGGCAGCACGTGGCCGCCGAGCGACACCCGTCCGTCGGACACCGGCAGGGTGAACAGGTTCATCGCGGGCGAGCCCATGAAGCCGGCCACGAATACGTTGACCGGGTCCTGGTACAGGTCGCGCGGCGTCGCACACTGTTGCAGCAGACCGTCTTTGAGCACCGCGACGCGATCGCCCATGGTCATCGCCTCGACCTGGTCGTGCGTGACGTACACCGTGGTGGTGCCGAGCCTGCGCTGCAACTGCGCGATCTGGGTGCGGGTCTGCACCCGCAGTTTGGCGTCCAGGTTGGACAGCGGCTCGTCCATCAGGAACACCTGCGGCTGGCGCACGATCGCGCGGCCCATCGCGACGCGCTGACGCTGACCGCCCGACAGGGCCTTCGGCTTGCGGTCCAGGTACGGCTCCAGGTCGAGCAGCTTGGCCGCCTCCTGCACCCGCTTCTGCGTCTCCGCCTTGGCGACCTTGGCGAGTTTCAGTGCGAAGCCCATGTTCTCGGCGACGGTCATGTGCGGGTAGAGCGCGTAGTTCTGGAACACCATCGCGATGTCGCGTTCCTTGGGCTCGGCGTGCGTCACGTCGTTGGCGCCGATCAGGATGCGCCCGTCGCTGACGTCCTCCAGGCCGGCGAGCATGCGCAGCGAGGTCGACTTGCCGCAGCCCGAAGGGCCGACCAGGACAAGGAATTCGCCGTCTTCGATCTCCAGATTCAACTGGTCGACAGCGGGTTTGGTTGATCCCGGGTAGAGCCGGGTAGCGCGGTCGAAGGTCACCGTGGCCATGACAAAATCACATCCCATCACCGGCAGGAACGTGCCGGACGATCCGAGTAAGGGTTGACCGGCGACATTACTATGTCTGCTCGATTCCCGCTCGAAATGCTCGAGTTCGCGCGCGACACGCGTACGGCGCGCCAGTCGGCCGCGGACCGGATTGCCAAGTGTCCAGGCCGCTTACCGTCGGCGCCGGTAGCCTCGACAGGGGACCGACCCCGAAGCGACGAGGAGGCTTTCATGAGCGAGCGTAGCGAGGTGGCGGCATGACCCGCGCGGTGCGTATCGGCGTCCAGATCCAGCCCCAGCACGCACCGGACTACGGGCTGATCCGCGACGCGGTCCTGCGTGCCGAGGACGCGGGCGTCGACATCGTCTTCAACTGGGACCACTTCTACCCACTCAGCGGCGACCCCGAGGGCGCGCACTTCGAATGCTGGACCATGCTCGGCGCGTGGGCCGAGCAGACCGAGCGGGTTGAGCTCGGCGCCCTGGTCACCGGCGGCGGCTACCGCAACCCGGACCTGCTCGCCGACATGGCGCGCACGGTGGACCACATCAGCGACGGCCGCCTCATCCTCGGCATCGGCGCGGGGTGGTTCGAGAAGGACTACGACGAATACGGCTACGAGTTCGGCACGGCGGGCACCCGGCTCGCCCTGCTCAAAGAGAACATGGCCCGGATCAGCGCCCGCCTGAAGAAGTTGAACCCGCAGCCGACTCGCGAGATCCCGATCCTGATCGGCGGCGGTGGCGAGAAGAAGACCCTGCGCCTGGTCGCCGAGTACGCCGACGTGTGGCACAGCTTCGCCGACCTCGACTCGCTCGCGCACAAGAACAAGGTGCTCGCCGACCACTGCGCGGCCGTCGGCACCGACCAGTCGAAGATCGAGCGCTCGGTGCAGTGGCCGGGTGCGGAGGAGGCGCAGGCCTTCGTAGACGCGGGCGTTTCGCTGTTCACCATCGGGGTCAGCGGTCCGAAGTACGACCTCAGCGAGGTCGAGCTGGCGATCCGCTGGCGCGACGAAGTGAACCCCGAGCAGGTCAGCGGACTCGCCTGAGCCCCTCGTCCACGATGGGGTAGCTGCGGGTTAGCACTCGGACGCCGCTAGGGTTCTTCATCATGGCTGGTCTGCCCGCTGTGCGGTCTCGTGCGTTGATCGCCGTGATATTGCTTTCCGTCGGTCTCGCGGCCACGGCGTGCGGTTCCGGCTCCGACGACGCGCCCACCGCACGCAATCTGTGTTCACCGCCGGGGCTGAGTGCGGCCGCGGCCGCGCCGACGAACCTGGCCTCCGCGCAGGCCGCGGGCGCGGACAAATACACCACCGCGACCACCGCGCCGCTGACCTCGATCGACACCTCGAAGCTGGGTTTGATCGCACCGGGCAAGCTCAGCGTCGGCACGCTCTCGGACGCGCCGCCGAGCATCTGTGTGAACGGCCAGGGCTCGTTCACCGGCTTCGACAATGAACTGCTGAAGGCGATCGGCGCGAAACTCGGTCTGCAGGTGGAGTTCTCGGGCACCGACTTCTCCGGCCTGCTCGCCCAGGTCGCGGGCGGCCGCTTCGACGTCGCCTCGTCGAACATCACCACCACCGACGCCCGTCGCCAGCTGGTCGGCTTCACCAACGGCTACGACTTCGGCTACTTCTCCCTCGTCACCCCGGTCGGCAGTGCCGTCAAAGGCTTCTCGGACCTGAACCGCGGCACCCGGATCGCGGTGGTGCAGGGCACGGTGCAGGACGAGTTCGTGGTGAACCAGCTCGGCCTGGACCCGGTGAAGTTCCCGGACTACAACACCGCCTACGCCAACCTGAAGTCCGGCCAGATCGACGCCTGGGTGGCGCCGTCGGCGCAGGCCGAGGGTGCGATCCGGCCGGGCGACGGAACGACGGTGTCGCAGAACACCTTCAGCCTCGACAACTTCGTCGGCTACGCGGTCGCCAAGACCAACCAGCCGCTGACCGACGCGCTCAACAGCGGCCTCGACGCCGTCATCGCGGACGGCACCTACGCCAAGCTCTACCAGGACTGGGTGCCCAGGCAGCTGCCGCCGGGCTGGAAGCCGGGCTCCAAGGCGGCGCCGCTGCCGCAACTGCCGGACTTCGCCGCCCTTGCCGCGGAACGCGCACCCGATGCGGCCGCGCAGAACGCGCCGAAATCCACGCTGCAGCAGTTGAAGGACACGTTCTTCGATTGGTCGTTGTACCGCCAGGCCTTCCCCGATCTGTTCAAGACCGGTCTGCCGAATACCCTGATCCTCGCCGTGGTTTCGGGTGTGCTCGGCACCGTGCTCGGCATGCTGCTCGCGGTGGCCGGCATCGCCCGGACCCGCTGGCTGCGCTGGCCCGCCCGGATCTACACCGACATCTTCCGCGGCCTGCCCGCGGTGGTGATCATTCTGCTGATCGGCCTCGGCATCGGCCCGGTGGCGCGCAATCTGACCGGCAACAATCCGTATTGGCTCGGCGCGGTTGCGCTGGCATTGCTGGCCTCGGCCTATATCGGCGAGATCTTCCGGTCGGGTATCCAGTCGGTGGAAGCCGGTCAGCTGGAAGCGGCCCGTGCCATCGGTTTCGGCTACCGGCAGGCAATGACGCTGGTGGTCATCCCGCAGGGCGTGCGACGGGTGCTGCCCGCGCTGATGAACCAGTTCATCGCGTTGGTCAAGGACTCGTCGCTGATCTACTTCCTCGGCCTGCTCGCCACCCAGCGCGAACTGTTCGCGGTCGGGCGAGACCTCAACGCGCAGACCGGCAACCTGTCCCCGCTGGTGGCCGCCGGCCTGGTCTACCTGCTGCTGACCATCCCGCTCACCCACCTGGTGAACTACATCGACCGCCGCATGCGCACCGGACGGCCGGACCGGCCGATCGACCCGGTCCAGGCCGCCACGATCACGGAAGGGCGCGGGTAAATGAGTGCTTCCCTCACCGGCACCGGACTGCACCTCACCCTCGGGCACAACCATGTGCTGCGCGGTATCGACATCCACGTCGACGCGGGCAAGACCACCACGGTCATCGGCCCGTCCGGCTCCGGCAAGTCGACGCTGCTGCGCGTGCTGAACCGGCTGTACGAGCCGGATAAGGGTGACGTGCTGCTCGACGGCAAGTCCGTGCTCACCGAGGACCCGGACAAGCTGCGCCAGCGCATCGGCATGGTGTTCCAGCATTTCAACCTGTTTCCGCACAAGAGCGTGGCCGACAATGTCTCGCTCGGCCCGCGCAAGCTGCGCGGACTGTCCAAGGACGAGGCGCGCGCGGTCGCGGTGGAGCAACTGGAGATCGTCGGGCTGTCCGACAAGCTCGACACCCGGCCCGCGAACCTGTCCGGCGGACAGCAGCAGCGGGTCGCCATCGCCCGCGCGCTGGCCATGAAGCCGGAGGTGATGTTCTTCGACGAGGCCACCTCGGCGCTGGACCCGGAGCTGGTCAAGGGCGTGCTCGCGCTCATGGCCGATCTCGCCTCGGGCGGCATGTCGATGATCGTGGTCACCCATGAAATGGGCTTCGCTCGCACGGTGTCCGACAGCGTCGTCTTCATGGACGAGGGGCAGGTGGTGGAGACCGGCACGCCCGACGCGCTGTTCGACAACGCCGAGACTCCACGCCTGCAAAGGTTCCTTTCTCAGGTGCTGTAGCGCACCCCTGGCTAACTGCATTGATGCGCATCTGCTAATGTGTCTTCGCTCACATATCCATCTGTCCATGTTCGGAAAGAGGGAGATCTGATGACAACGGCACACATGCAGCACACTGCGCACGACCACGCCCACGGCCCCGACTGCGGGCACACGGTGATCGAGCACGGCGACCACGTCGACTACGCGCACGACGGCCACCTGCACCGCGAACACGACGGTCACTACGACGAGTGCGAGCCGCAGGGCCACACGGAACACGCCAACCACACACACCAGCACGGCGACGGCTGCGGCCACGACACCGTGCAGCACGGCGACCACGTCGACTACATCCACGACGGCCACCGCCACGCCGCACACGACGGACACTACGACGAACACTGAGCTTGTCCGCCTCGCTTGCCCGCCTCTCCGCGTATTCAGGCCAGACTCAGGCGCGAGGACCGGGGCGTTGGCGGCTGGCGGGGAGTAAGTGGGCTGGTCAGCCTGTACCCGGGGAGTTACCCATGTGCTTGCGAGATCAGTCGGCCTGCCCGGTGACCGGATAGCCGATCACCGGAAAAACCGAGGGGCTCTAGAGTCGACGCGTGATCGAGGCGATTGAGATTCCGACCGCTGCGGGGACGTTCGATGCGCTGTCGAGTGGGGAAGCCGGTGGGCGGGAAGTGATGCTGCTGCACGGGTTTCCGGAGGCGGCGATCGAATGGGAATTCCAGCTCCATGCGCTCGGTGGCGGTGGGTGCCATGTGGTGGCGCCTGATCAGCGGGGATACTCGCCGGGGGTGCGGCCGGACAAAGTGGCCGACTATCGACTCGAGGAATTGGTCGGCGATGTCATCGCGATCGCCGACCAATTGGGTTGGCAGCGGTTCGATCTGGTCGGGCACGACTGGGGGGCTTATGTCGGGTGGGCGGCAGCGGCGGATATCCCGGAACGAATCCGCAGTTTCACCGCGGTGTCGCTGCCGCATCCCGCCGCCTTCCTGCGGGCAATGACCGAGGACGAGGATCAAGCACAACGGTCGCAATACTTTTCGCTACTCCGGAAACCGCGGGTGGCGGAGCGGGCGCTACTCATGGACGACGGGGCGGGACTCCGGAAGATCTTCGAATGGAAGATCGCCGAGGAACGGATCGACGACTACGTACACCGGCTCGCGCAGCCGGAAGCGCTGACGGCGGCCCTGAATTGGTATCGCGCAATGCATCTGTCCGGACCGACCGGCCCGGTATCGGTGCCGACGCTCTACGTCTGGAGCACCGACGACAGCACCGTCGGCTCCACCGCGGCCATGGCCACCGAGAAGTACGTGACCGGCCCGTATCGATTCGAAATGCTCGAGGAAGTGTCGCACTGGATCCCTGAACAGGCGCCCGAGGAATTGACCCGCCTGATCATGCAGCACCTCCTCGCACACCGCACCTGACGCCAGGGGTGTCGCATTTTCCGGACACGCCATTCGTTCGGGTGATCTGTGTACTACAAACCACCGGAGGCGAACCCATGGACTTCAAGGAAATCAACCGCGCCACCATTGCCCAATTCCGGGCGGGCGGTGAGATCGAGGGCATGCAGCGCGACAAACTTGTGCTGCTCACCACTACCGGCCGTGCCACGGGCCGGGCCCACACCACCCCGATGATGTTTCACGACGATGGCGACCGCCTGCTCGTCATCGCCTCGAACCTGGGCGCCCCCGAACACCCGGACTGGTACCGGAACCTGGTGGCCGACCCGGAGGTGACGGTCGAAATCGGCGACGAAACCTACACCGCGCTCGCCGCCCCGTTCGCGGGCGAAGAATATGACCGCGTGTGGACCATGCTGAAGCAGGCCTATCCGTTTTTCGCCGAGCACGAAACCAAAACCGACCGCACCATTCCGGTCATCGCGCTAACAAGACGGTGACGCCCCGATCCAAAAGGGCGCGCGGCTCCGAATGCGGAGCATGCCCAACACGAACACACGCAATCTGCACGAGTTGTCCGCGGACATCGCCGCCGTCGTCCGGGATGTGGTGGCCACCGGCGAGGACGCGGTAATCACCGACGACGGAACCGAAGTGGCGGTCATCATGTCGATGGCCGACTACGACCGACTGCACCTGTACGCCGAACTGGCGGACGCGGCCCGGCCCGGTTACGCGGGCGCGACCGAGTTCCGGGCCATGTCCATCTCCGAGATGCTCGACGTCCTCGGCGTGCATCCGACGGTGGACCGCGGACTCCGTGGCTGACTCAGGCGCACAGCTTCACTCGGGCGCACAGCGTCGCTCACGTGCACAGCGTCATTCACGTGCACAGCGTCGCGAACGCCGACCACAGCAGCGGCGAGTGCTCGATGCTGCGTTCGGTGCGCCAGGCCTGCAGTCGCTCGCGCTGCCAGTGCGCGAGCGCGGTCACCGGGTCCGGTTGTTCGTGCGCCGCGTCGATGGCGCAGATGGCGTCTTGCAGCGGGTGGGCGTGCGCGGGCGCGCCCGCGATGCGGTGGAAGGCGAGATCGGTGGGCAGCGGCCAGCGACTGGCCGTCACCAGCTCGGCACCGTTGTTGATCATGGCGGCGGTCAGCCCGAGCGCCTCGGTGAAGCGCAGGTCCCCGCCGCTCTCGCAGGCGATCAGCGCCACCCGGCTGGGGCTGGGCCAAAGGTCGCGGCCGTCAGTGGGTTCCGCGGCGAGGGTGTGGGTGCCGAGCAGGAAGTCCTTGGCGGACAACGGTCGATGGGTGCGGTTCGGCACGGCGAAGCCGAGAGTATCGGCGGTGCACGGTAGATGGAGTTCGGCGTCTTCGCTCTGGCCGGATTCCGGTGGTGCGGCGGTGACGTGGCCGACGTAGATCAGACGGCTCGCGCCGTCGAGTAGGGCCTTGCTCAGCCAGCTGCGGTCGATATCGGTCCGGCGGAAAACCTCCGTCGGGTCGACTACCGCGGGCTGCAAGCGGTGCTGCGCGGCGTACGCGGCAATCCGTTGGGTCAGTGGGGCATCCGCGGTCATGCGACCGAGCACCGAGCCGAGCGTCGAATCGGCCCGGAAACCGGGGATGCGTGGGTCGAGGAGGGCGACGACGGGTACGTGCTGCGTCTCGGTCCACCTGCGCGACAGGCGTTCCGGCGCGTGCACGATGCTGGCCGGTGCCAGCAGGCTCACGTCGGCGATGTCGATCAGCCGGACCTCCGGGCCGGGGGCGATGAGCTCCCACGGCACCTGAGCCACCCGCGGCGACGGTTGCAGGCGAATGTGCGGACGGACCCCGCGCTGGTACAGCTCGTACAGCTGGGCGGCCAGGCCCTGCGGCAGCAACGCGCGGGAAAGCGCCTGGGCGACAAGGTACTCGGTGTCGTGGGCGGCGAACGCCCCGGTGGTCAGCGAGCGTTCGAGACCGCCCGGCTCGGCGGGGTGCGGCAAGGCATCGGCCAGTCGTCGCACCGCCGCCAGCACCGGCTCACCCGGCAGCATGGCGGCCCCGCGCGGCGCGGTATCCCCGGCCCAGCGCCAGGACATGTACACATCGCCCGCATCCGCCATGCGCACCACGACGGTCGGCTGGTCCGGCGTCATACCGTCAGCACCCGGCTGTCGCGGATCACCCGGCCGTAGCGTTGTTCGGCGGCGGCGATGTAGGGGTCCAAGGCGATCCGGCCCTCCGCGGCCAGCGCCAGTCGTGGCGGCGGCGACACCGGAAGGCCCGCGCTCGCCGCGACTTCGGCCAGCGCGGCACCCAGCTGGAGCGCGGTCGTACCGGCTCGTCCGGCGGGATCGGCAGGGGGATCGAGCAGTTCGAGCGGCAGCCGGACGGCGCGGCCGCCGTCGGATCTATCGATGTTCACAGTGGTACCCGCGCATTGTGTCTCGATCAGGTCGGCGAGGAGCAGCCCGTTGCCCGAGAGGTAGGCGAAGCGGAAGGCCAATCGCATGGCCGGGTCGGCGATCTGGCGGTTCCACTGGTCGCGCTGGTTGCCGTTGGGCAGGGTGTAGCGCACGGCATCGATGGCCAGCGCGGCCGGAACGGCGAGGTCGACCGCCTGGGCGAGCAGCTCGGGTGCGGGCTCGTCCGAGGCGGCGACGGCACCGTCGAGCAGCGTCGCATGCCAGAAGTCCAGCTGGGCGCAGTGCAGGCCGAGGCCACGTTCGGCATACGCGCCGAACGCCTCGGCCAGCAAGACCTCGCACTCGGCGAACCGGCCGGTTTTGAAAGCCACGGTGGACAGGCGCATGCGCAGGTCGGCGGCGTCGAGCACCGCGCCGGACTCGACGAAGTAGGCCAGACTGCGGCGGTACAGCTGCTGCGCCTGGTCGAGATCCTCGCGGCCTTCGGCGAGGAAAGCCAAGGTCTTGAGCCCGATTCCGGCGCGGTAACCGAGCCCGGCCTGCTCGAAATACTGCTGGCTGGCGCGCAGCGGCGCTTCCGCCTCGTCGTAACGTTCGACGCGGACCAGCATGGTGGCGAGGTTCTGCTGGGTCTCGGCGACGGCATTGCGGTCACCCGCCGCCTCGAACGCGGCGAGCGCCTGTCCGGCGAAGTCGACGGCGAGGTCACGGCGTCCGGTCTCGAAATACGTTGCGGCAAGGTTCATCAGCGGATGCCCGGCCAGGTGCGGCGCGAAACGCCATGCCGCATCCAGAGATTCGGTGGCCAGTTCGGCGGCGTCGGCCCAGTGCTGCCGATGCAGGGCCACGGCGGTCAGCGACAGCAGGCAGGAGACGCGTAGTACGCCCTGATCGGTGGTGTCGGCGAGCAATGTGCGCGCCTGCTCCAATGCCGCTTGCGCTTCGTCGAGTTCGCCGAGGTGCTGCAATGCCTGCGACATGTTGACCAACGCGGTGGGTCGCAACCGTGGCGCGTCCACCGGCATCGCGGCGAGCGCTTCGCGGTACAGGCTCAGCGATCTGGCGTGGTCACCGAGCTCGTCCGCCATGCTCGCCGCGTTGACGATGGCGCCGAGGCGGACGTCGCCGGTGGTGGTCCGGGCGGCGTCCTCGAATATTTTCAGGGCCCCGGCTGTGTCGCCGCGGCTGTACGCCTCACCGCCCGCGACCAGGAGCTCGCGACCGTCGGCGGGCGCTTCTTCGATCATGTCAGAAATCCGAATCCGATTCGGCGGCAGCAATTTCCGCCAACAGGGGAGTATCAGTGGGATTGTCGGGCGGGTCCGTCGCGCGACGCAGCCGCGACAGGGCGAGATCGCGCACACGGCGGCGCATTTCCGGGCTGCCCGGCTCGGTGACGCCGACACCCGGCACATATACATCCACTGTCACAGTGGATTCCGCGCCTTCCGGTGCGGGCACCTCTGCGACCCACATGTCCCCGGCGAGGGTCAGTGGCGCCACGGCGGTGGCCGAGGACGTGCGCACCAGCGCGTACGGATGCAGATGCGGTGGCACGTCGCCACGCGCTGCGGCAACCACCCGCACCAGGACCGTCGTAATTCCGGCCGTACGAACCACTTCCCACGACACCGCCTGCTCCGAAGCGTCGAGCAGTCCGGGCGGGCAGCGGTGCCAGTCCCACCCGCCGGAGCCTCTGGCCAGCACCAGCGCTCCGCTCGGCACACTGGTCGCCGGACCTGCCGCGAGCGCGTAATCCTCTGCCCGGCCGGGTATATCAGCCAGTTCGTCGGCATGCTGGTCAGCCACTTCGATGTACTCGTCCGCGCCGTCCACGATCAGCTCGCACGCTTCCGACAGCGTCGCGATCTCCGCGCGCAGCAGTCGCTCGTCCAGTGGGGCGATGCCGTCGATGATCGATGCGGGCCACCACCGTGCCGCCCAGTGCGCGTACCCGAGTCGCCACGCATCGCTGACCAGCTCCGGCATCCCCGGCGCGGCAACCAGTTCCCCGGTTTCCCCCGCGTCGACCGCCAGCGCGACCTGCTCACCGAAGACTGCCCAGAGCCACTCTTGCGCGAGCTTCACATCATCGAGCACCGCTGCCGGAGTCGACTGACCGGCAAGCAGACTCCAGGTGAGGTGCCCGCCCGCCGCCTCCAGGACCAGCACGTCGATGGCCGCCGCCGCGTCGAGAACGGTCGGCGCTCCTTCGGGCCCGATGATCCACAGCCCGTCGGCCGCCTGCCGAACCTGCACCGTGCCGGTCATCAGCTCGCCCTCGATTCCGTCGAATCCGATTCGGCCGCAATGGCGCTCAACGCCTGCTTGACCCGCGTCCGATGATCGAGGATGACCGAGCGCGCCACGCCGTCGAGCAGATCCCACAGCTCGTCCGGGTCGTACACCGCGAACTCGCGCACATCGCGCCCGTGCAGGCGAACCCACAGTCGCCGCAGGTACGGACGCCACGGTGTACACAATTCGGTGGCGATCGCGGCGAGCGGACCGGTCGGCGGCGACTCGGTGCCGACCCGCACCACCAGTCGTCGGGCCTGTAACACGTAAGCCTCACGCTGCCACCGGCTGTTGATGACCCGATGCGCCGTGGTCTCCGTCGAATCCTGCACTGCCACAAGGGCGATGCCGGCCTCGGCAAGCCGGCCGCGAGCAGCGGGTTCGATCGGCGCGAGCCCGTTCGCCAGCGCGACCCCGACCGTCGCGGCCACCCGCAGCGTCTCGTCCAACAGCGCCCATGGCGCACAACTCCGGGCGATCTCGGCGGCCACCAACTCCGGAACAGTCGGCAGTTCAGCACGTTCGCTGGAAGCCTGTAGTGCCGTGAACACTCGTTCGTAGACAGTGCGATCGAACGGCAGCCCCAGGGTCGAGGTCGAGGCCGACGCACCGACCGCGGGGGACTGCGGCACGACATGCATGGTCAGCCCCAATTCAGCTGCCGAGTAGCCGGATTCGTTGCGCCACAGCCGTATTCCGGCATGAGTTCCCGCATGCCCGGCGACCAGCCGATCCCAGTCCGCCTGCCCGTTGTCCCGCTGCTGCCCGAGCCGCGCGGCGGCGCAGGCGTCGAGCAACGCGGTGCACGCCGCGCTGTGGTCACCGCCCGCCGGACCCGCCACCGGCCGTCGGCGCCAAGCGACCTCGATCAGACCGGCCAGCTCCGGAGCCCGTTCGGCGACATACTCTTTCAACGCCTGAGTGGTGCGGCCCGCCGCGTACTCGTGCACGTCGCGCAGCGTCGCTTCGGCTACCGCCCGGTCCCGCACCGTATCCGGCATGCCCCGGGTCGTCGCCAACTCGAAACAGCGCTGGAAGTACACATCCTGCGGGTTGCCCTCGGTGATCCGTAGTGCCCGCCGTACCTGCTTGAGCAGCATGAACCAGGCCGCCGTCGCGTGCAGCACGTCCGCCGCGGCGTGCACCCTGGCGGCGAGCAGCACCGCGCCGTCGGCCGTCACGACGGGACCGGCGCACGCGGGATGCTGCACCGGCCGGATCACCAGCGGATCGAGGATCAGTTTCACCGTGCGGCGCAACGGCCCGCCGTGCGGACCGCTGAGCGGTTCGACGCCGTCGAGCTTGCGCCACACCTCGTCGAGCACCATGGCGCGCGGTCGTCGCATTCGACCAGGTTAACGGACTTATATGCGATTCGACCCCGGCAAAACCTGGGATCGGTAGGCCGCGAACCGTTCCTACCTTTCTCGTATCGGCCCAGACACCCAGGGCCGAACGAACTCAGGAGAAACCATGAACACCAAGTCTGTCACCGCAGCCCTCGTCGCTTCCGCCGCCGCTGCCGCCCTCTTCGTCACCGGGTGCAGCGACAACGCGAGCAGCGCCCCGGCCAAGTCCTCGGCCGCCCCCGCCCCGCAGGCCGCGCCGGCGCCGTCGGGCAAGTCCGCCGCCTCGGTCGACGGCAAGGCGTTCGACGCGACGTTCACCACCACCTGCGCCAAGCAGGGCGGCACCCTGGCCCTCGCGCTGACCGACGCCGCCAACGCCGCTTACGGCAACCTCTCGGTCAGCGCCACCATCACCGGCACCGACACCGTGCAGGCGGTGGGTATCGCGGGCAGCAAGGGCGGCGACGCGGGCCAGCCGTACGCGATCGGCTACGGCAACGGGATGCCGGGCGGCTCGGCCGAGCTCACCAAGGACGGCAACACCTACAAGGTGACCGGTGAAGGCGTCAGCGCCGACCTGGCCAACCCGCTGGCCGGCCCGAAGACGTCGAAGTTCGACATCACCTTCGCCTGCTCGACCGTCGTCGGCGGCTGATCACAGCGCTTGTGAGCGCGCAGGTCCCAGACCGCAACCGTCCCCGGCCCGCTCGAGTTCTGCTCGAGCGGGCCGACATCGGCACCGAACTTCTCGAATCATCAAGGAACATCATGAAAAACATCCGCTGGATCACCGTCGCACTCGCCGCCCTGGCCGTCGGCTACTACCTCCTGCACGGCCTTACATACACCAGCTCGTCGGCCTACGAGCCGACCGGGATGGGCTGGCTCGGCTGGCAGCTGGTGCTGCCGATGCTCGCGCTCACCCTCGTCCCCATGGTCTTCGCCTTCACCGGCGACGGCGTCATGGCGGCCTTCACCGGTCGCAACAGCGCCGAGTTCCGCGACGGCCTGGTCGGGCTCGGCACCATCACCTCGTTCGCGCAGACCGGCGTGACCGTCAACGACCAACCGCAGGTGCGCATCCAGTTCAGCGTCGAGGGTATCGACGGGAAGACCTTCACCGCCGCGGCGAAAATGATTGTGCCGCTGACGGAATTGGCGCTGCTGCAACCGGGGGTGGTGCTGCCGGTGCGCTACCTGCCCGGCCGGACCGACAAGGTCGAGGTGGATATGTCGGGCGACGCATCCATGGCGCAGCAGGCGATGAACGAGTCGATGATCCGCAAGGGCATCACCACCCGGCACAAGCTCGACATCGCCGAGCGCGGCATCGCCACCCAGGCGGTGGTGCAGTCGCTGTCGGTCACCGGCGAGATCCGGGACGGGCACTCGAAGATCGCGCTCGGGCTGGTCGTCACCCGGCCGGACGGATCGACCTTCGGCACCCGCGTGGAAAAGTTCCTCGCACCGAGCACTGTCGGGCAGGTGCAGGTGGGACGCATCCTGCGGGTGCACTACCTGCCGGAGCACGAGCAAGAGGTCGTCATCGCCCTTGCGGTGAATGCCTAGCGCCGCACCGAATGCCGCGTTGTTTCGAGCTTCTCGAACGACGCGGCCTTCGTGTGTGCGGAGTGGTTGCCAGCACAACTGAGGGTTCCCTAATTGGTCAGCTGTTCACCTTTACGTCGTTTCCGGATTGTCCGGGTCGTTTACGGTTCGGCCGTGAGCCTGATCCCCCTCGCCCTCTTCGTGAAGCACGACGGGCAATCCGCACGAGCTTCGGTGACCTGCGAATACAAATGCGCGAACGCCTGTTTCCACGAGGTGCCCAACACCTCCGGTGGTGCGTACTTCGGCGATATCGTCAGTTCCCTGAATCGGCGCGGACTGATCAAGGGCGGCGCGGCGGCCGTGCTCGCGGTTGGCGCGGGCAGTGTGCTCGCTGCTTGCGGAGATGATGTCGACAAGGCGGGTTCCGCTTCTCCGTCGCCGAGTGGTCCGCCCGGCACCGGTACCGAGTTCGCGGCGGTCGCGCCGAACAAAGAGGACGCCATCGTGATCCCGGACGGCTACGACCAGTCCGTCGTGATCCGCTGGGGTGACCCGATCTTCGCCGATGCGCCCGCCTTCGACTTCGACAAGCAGTCGGCCGCCGCGCAGGCCAAGCAGTTCGGTTACAACAACGACTTCGCCGCGCTGCTCCCGATCGAGGGGCAGCCCAACGCCTTCCTGCTCGTGGTCAACCACGAGTACACCACCGGCCCGCACATGTTCCGCGGCTACGACAAGGAAGCGCCGACCGACGAGCAGATCGCGATCACCCAGGCGGCGCACGGCCTGAGCGTCGTCGAGGTGCGCGGCGAGCCGGGCACGGGCAAGCTGGTGCCGGCCTTCGGCAAGTACAACCGCAGGATCACCGCGACCACCGAGTTCCAGCTCACCGGGCCTGCCGCGGGCAGCGACCTGGTCAAGACCGCCGCGGATCCCACCGGCACCAAGGTGCTCGGCACCATCGCCAACTGCGCGGGCGGCGTAACGCCCTGGGGCACCGTGCTTTCCGGTGAAGAGAACTTCAACGGCTACTTCGCCAACGGCGACAAGGCCACCGAAGCCACCGTCGCGGCCCGGCTCAAGCGGTACGGCTTCACCGCGGGCAAGACGCCCAACGGCTGGGAGCGCACCGACAAGCGCTTCGACGTCGCGCAGGAACCGAACGAGGCCAACCGATTCGGTTATGTCGTCGAGATCGACCCGTGGGATCCTGCCTCGACGCCGATCAAGCACACCGCGATGGGCAGGCTCAAGCACGAGGGCGCCAGCATCTACGTCACCGAGAGCGGTGACGTCGTCTCCTACACCGGCGACGACGAAAAGTTCGACTACATGTACAAATTCGTGTCCACGCGCAAGGTGCAGTCGGGCAGCGGTGCGTCGAGCATGCGGCACAACCTGACCATCCTGGATGCGGGCACGCTGTACGTGGCGAAGCTGACCGGCGACCACGCCGACAAGATCGACGGCACCGGCGCCAAGCCCTCGGACCAGGGTTTCACCGGTACCGGCCAATGGCTTCCGCTGCTGGAGACCGGCGCGGACGGCAAGGGCAAGTCGCTGGTCGAGGGCATGAGCGCGGAGGAGGTCGCGGTGTTCACCCGGCTGGCCGCGGACAAGGTCGGCGCCACCAAGATGGACCGCCCGGAAGACTTCGAGGCCAACCCGTACACCGGCAAGGTGTATGTGGCGCTGACCAACAACGACAACCGCGGCAAGGACGGCAAGCAGGGGCCGGACGAGGCGAACCCGCGCAACCTGAACAAGAACGGCCAGATCCTCGAGATCGACGACGACCACACCGGCACCAAGTTCACCTGGTCGCTGCTGCTGGTCTGCGGTGATCCGAACGCCGCCGACACCTACTTCGCCGGCTTCGACAAGTCCAAGGTCAGCCCGATCTCCTGCCCGGACAACCTGGCCTTCGATCCCTACGGCAACCTGTGGATCTCCACCGACGGCAATGCCCTCAAGTCCAATGACGGCCTGTTCTCGGTGGTGCTCGACGGCCCGAATCGTGGTGCGACCAAACAGTTCCTGACCGTGCCGCGCGGCGCCGAGACGTGTGGCCCGGTGGTCACCGAGTCGCGCGTCCTGGTGTGCGTGCAGCATCCCGGTGAGGCCGACGACGCGACGCCGGAGACCCCGTTGTCGCACTGGCCCGATGGCGGCACCGCCCAGCCGCGCGCCTCGGTCGCGGTCGTCTGGAAGAAGAACGGCGGCCGGATCGGCGCGTAACGCCCGGCCCTTCCCACGAAGCCGCCACTGAACCTACCTGCAGGAGTGGCGGTTTCGTGGTTCCGTCGGTCGCTACATATTGGCGAAGCGCGCGAAATCGCCTTGCGCGCCGCTGTATACGTTCAAGTCGGTGCGGCCGGTGATGCCGTCGATGCCGCCGCTGTCGGTGGTCTGCCAGAACGTCCAGGTCGGCCAGCCGCCCGGCACCTCGGGTGCCTCGTTGCCCCGGTAGTCGGCGATCCACAGCGGGTACCGGGTGAACTCGGTGGTGTCGGCCATCGCCGTGCGCCAGAAGTTCGGATAGGTGTAGACGATCGGGGTGCGTCCGGTCAGCGCCTGCACCGTGTTCAGGTAGCGGCGGGTCCAGTCGATCAGCGCGGCCGGTGCCAGCCCGCCGGTGGTCTCCAGATCGAGGACCGGCGGCAGGTCCAGTGCGCCGTTCTGGCCCAGCACCACCGTGGCGTAGAGCGCGGCCTGCGGTTCCGGCGGCAGGTTCGGCCTGGCGTAGTGGTAGGTCCCGCGCGCGACGCCCGCGGCCCGCATCAGCAGGCTGTCCGGCACGAAGTAGGGGTTGATGTAGCTCACGCCCTCGGTGGCCTTGACCATGGCGAAGTCGTGCCCGGCCCGCTTCACCGCGAACCAGTCGATCAGCCTGCCGTCGATGTGCTGCCACGACGAGACGTCCGGACCGGTCGGCGCGGCCGCCGCGGTCCCGGACAAGGTAGCCGTGAGGATGCCGGATAGCGCGATGAGAGACAGGGCCGTGCCGTGACGACGGATGGTGGAGCTCCAACGAGGGGTGTCCATGGCGTTCGACGATAGCTATTTGATCTACTTGTGACCAGTGTTACGAGAGTGGCAGTTGCGCAACGTTTACCGGAATGCGGCGCTGACCGCCCGCAAACCCCTGGTTTCCGGGCTCAACCGAGCCAGTCGAGCACCGAAGCAGCCGTCCACGACTGCTGCATGCTGCCGAGCGGTTCGCCGGTGAACGGCTCGTAGTACTCGGCAAAACTGCCGTCGCTGGCTTGGCGCAGACCCTCTGCGCGCAGCATGAACGAGCGCTCGGCCCACCCGCGCCGGGCGAACACCCAGGAGAACAGCCAGCTCATCACCGGCCACACCGGACCACGCCAGTACTCGCGCGAGCGGAAGTCGCGCGACACCGGCGAGGTCGACGGCGGCAGCGCGTAGCGCAGATCCGGATGCCCGCAGAAGCGCGGCCCCTCGAACGTGCGCAGCAGGGCGCGTTCGGTGTCGCGGTGCAGCCCGCCGCACAGCAGCGGCGCGAACATCGACAATGTCTCGGTGCCGATCCAGCGCTGCAAGCGCACGTCGAAGTCCCTGGCCGCGCCGGTGCGGGCATCGGTGGTCGCGACCACGCCGGCCCGGAAGCGGTCGGCCCACGCGTACAACTCGCGCACGTCGGCGTGCGGCTGCTTGTACTCCTCGCCGATATTGGCGAGCACCTCGCAGGCCAGCGCGAAGATCCCGGTGACGAACACATCCTCGACGGCGAAACTCATCGTCGAGGACAGCTGGTAATCGTCGTAACCCGCCCGGCGCATCTGCTCGACCAGCCACAGGTAGCGGTCGTATTCGCGGTCGCTCGGCCGCTGCGTCGGATCGGCGACCACCAGCACGTCCTCGCGGTGGTACGGCGGCAGGTCGCCGGGCACCACGTTGTCGTAGGCCCGGTCCCAGCGCGGCGAGTTGTCCATGCCGGATTCCCAGCCGTGATACAGCGTGATGCGCCCGGTGTCCTTGGGGTCGCGGGCGTGCGCCAGCCAGCGGTGCCAGCGCACCAGGTCCGGCCAGCGGCGGTTCAGGAACTCCTCGGCGACCGCGCGGGTGCTGCGGCCGTGTCTACGGGAGTGGTCGAGGATGCGCTGCACCGCGATGGCGTGCACGGGTGGCTGGGTGATGCCCGAGGTGTCCGGGCCGTCGGGCGCGTTCGCGGCCAGCTTGCGGCACTCCCACCGGGACGGGCCGGGGAAGTAGCCGTCGACGCCGTTGGCGAAGACGATGTGCGGGATCATGCCGTTCTTCCACTGCGCCGAGAGCAGCGTGTCCAGCTCGATGACCGCGCGTTCCACGCTCAGCGGCGCCAGCCCGACCGCGACGAAGGCGGCATCCCAGCTCCACATGTGCGGATACAGCCGCGGCGCCGCACTGGTCATGGTGCCCAGGTCGTTGCCGCGCAGCAGGTAGGCGGCGCGGGCCGCGAGCTGTGTCGGGGTGAAACCCGGGTGTGCCATCCCCCTATTCTGCGGTGCCACCCGTAAGTACGCCCGTTCGGCGGTGTCCGACTCGGCCTGGTCCCACCCGTCGGTGGGCGGCTCGTGCTCGGCGGTTCTCACGCTCGAATGCCCCGTCCGTAATTCGCTGCTCGAGATTCGACTGTCGCTGTATGCGTGCATCGCTCCGTTTTGCCGAGCTATTACGGTGGGGCGCATGACCTATGCCGTGACCAGCTCTCCGAAGCCGACCGCGCTGATCACCGGCGCCAGCCGTGGCCTCGGCGCCGCGATCGCCCGCGAGCTCGCGCCGTCGCACGAGCTGCTGCTCGGCGCCAGGTCCGCCGACGCGCTGCGCGACATCCTGAAAGAGATACCCGACGCCACCGGCTGGCCGGTCGAGCTGACCGACTATGCGGCGGTGGCGACAGCGGCCGCGCCGATCCGGCGGCTGGACGTGCTCGTGCACAACGCCGGTATCCAAGATCTGGGCACCATCGCCGACTCCACCGTCGAGCAGTGGCGAAACACGTTGGAGGCCAACCTGATCGCGGTGGTCGAGCTGACCAGGGTGCTGCTGCCCGCGCTGCGCGCCGCGGACGGCCATGTGCTGCTGATCAATTCGGGCGCCGGGCTGCGCGCGAACGCGGGCTGGGCCTCCTACGCCGCGAGCAAGTTCGGGCTGCGCGCCTTCGCCGACGCGCTGCGGCTGGAGGAGCCGTCGCTGCGGGTGACCTCGATTCATCCCGGCCGCATCGACACCGACATGCAGCGCGAGATCATCGCGCACGAGGGCCGCGAGTACCGGCCGGAGCAGTTCCTGCGAGCGGAGACGGTCGCGGGTGCGGTGCGCAATGCGGTCGAGACCTCGCGGGACGGGCACCCGACGGAGATCGTGCTGCGGCCCGCGTCGAGCTAGGCGGCGGCCACTCCCGGCCCGCGCGGAACCACGGACGGAACCTCGCCAGTAGACGGGACCTCGCCGGATGACGAGGTCCCGTCCGCTGCTTACGCGACGATGTTGATCAGCCGGCCGGGGACGACGATCAACTTGCGCGGCGCCGCACCGTTCAACAGCGCGGCGATCTTCTCGTCGGCCAGCGCGGCCGCTTCGATGGCGGCGTTGTCGGCGTCCGCGGGCACCTGAATCCGGCTGCGCACCTTGCCGTTCACCTGAATCGGATACTCGACCGACTCGTCGACGAGCAGCGCCGGATCGGCCACCGGGAACGGCCCGTGCGCCAGGGATGTGGTGTGGCCCAGGCGATCCCACAGTTCCTCGGCGATGTGCGGTGACAGCGGCGCGAGCATCAGCACCAGCGACTCCACCACCGTGCGCGGCGCGCCCTCGGGGTAGGTCTTGGTGAGGTGATTGGTCAGCTCGATCAGCTTGGCGCCCGCGGTGTTGTCGCGCAGCGCGGCATAGTCCTCGTCGACCCCGGCGATCGTCTTGTGCAGCAGCCGCAGAGTTTCCGCCGACGGTGCGGTGTCGGCGACGCGCACCCCGCCGGTCTCCTCGTCCACCACCAGCCGCCACACCCGCTGCAGGAACCGGTGCGCGCCGACGACATCCTTGGTCGCCCACGGCCGCGAGCTGTCCAGCGGACCCATCGACATCTCGTAGAAACGGAAGGTGTC
Source organism: Nocardia suismassiliense (assembly GCF_900269665.1). Taxonomy (GTDB): domain Bacteria; phylum Actinomycetota; class Actinomycetes; order Mycobacteriales; family Mycobacteriaceae; genus Nocardia; species Nocardia suismassiliense. The sequence goes on along the minus strand of NZ_LT985361.1, from coordinate 191,578 downwards.
CGCGCCGTACAGGTCGTACATCTCGTCCGGCGAGACCGCGTTCTTCAGCGACTTGCCGATCTTGCCGTACTCCTGGAACACCTCGATCTCGGTGCCGGTCGCATCGGTCCAGTAGAACTTGCCGTCCCGCTCGACGATCTCGGCGGCGGGCACGTACGCGCCGCGCTCGTCGGTGTAGGCGTAGGCCTGGATGTAGCCCTGGTTGAACAGCTTCCGGTACGGCTCGCTGCCGCTGACGTCACCCAGATCGAACAGCACCTTCTGCCAGAACCGCGCATACAGCAGATGCAGCACCGCGTGCTCCATGCCGCCGATGTACAGGTCGACGCCGCCGGGGTCGTCCGGGCCGTGCTCGGCCGGGCGCGGGCCCAGCCAGTACTGCTCGTTCTCCTTGGCGCAGAACGCTTCCGAGTTGGTCGGGTCGGCGTAGCGCAGCTGATACCAGGAGCTGCCCGCCCAGTTCGGCATGACGTTGGTGTCGCGGCGGTACTTCTTGAGCCCGTCGCCCAGGTCCAGCTCGACGTGGACCCAGTCGGTCGCCTTGGCCAGCGGCGGGGACGGCTGGGAGTCGGCGTCGTTCGGGTCGAAGGTGACCGGCGCGAAATCGTCCAGCTCCGGAAGCTGTACCGGCAGCATCGATTCCGGCAACGCGTGCGGCCGGTCGTCCTCGTCGAAGACGATCGGGAACGGCTCGCCCCAGTAGCGCTGCCGCGCGAACAACCAGTCGCGCAGCTTGTACTGGATGGTGCCGTTGCCGTGCCCCTCGGTCTCCAGCCTGGCGATGATGGTCGCCTTGGCGTCTTCGACGGACAGGCCGTCGAGATAGCCGGAGTTCACCAGCTCGCCGTCGCCGGAGTAGGCGGACTCGGTGATATCGCCGCCGGTGATCACCTGCACGATCGGCAGGCCCAGCGCGGTGGCGAACTCCCAGTCGCGCTGGTCGTGGCCGGGCACGGCCATGATCGCGCCGGTGCCGTAGCCGCTCAGCACGTAGTCGGCGACGAAGACCGGAACGGCCGCGCCGTTGGCCGGGTTGACGGCGTGCACGCCGAGGAAGACGCCGGTCTTCTCCTTGTTCTCCTGCCGTTCCAGATCCGACTTGGCGATGATCGACTTGCGGTAGGCCGCAACGGCTTCCGCGGGGTTCGCGGCGTTGCCGTTGGTCCAGCGCGGATCGGTGCCCGCGGGCCAGTCCGCCGCGGTCAGCTTGTCGACCAGCTCGTGTTCCGGCGCCAGCACGACGTAGGTCGCGCCGAAGAGGGTGTCGGGGCGGGTGGTGAAGACCTCGATCTGTTCGCCCGCCACGTCGAACTTCACCTGCGCGCCGCGCGACCGCCCGATCCAGTTGCGCTGCATCGTCTTCACCTGATCCGACCAGTCCAGGTGGTCCAGGTCGTCGATCAGCCGGTCGGCGTAGGCGGTGATCCGCATCATCCACTGCCACAGGCGCTTACGGAACACCGGGAAGTTGCCGCGCTCGCTGCGGCCGTCGGCGGTGACCTCCTCGTTGGACAGCACCGTGCCCAGGCCGGGGCACCAGTTGACCATCGAATCGGTCAGGTACACCAGGCGATAGGAGTCCAGCAGCGCCCCGCGCTCGGCGGTGCTCAGCTCGGCCCAGGACTTCCCGTCCGGGACCGGCCGTGCGCCAGTGGCGAACTGGTCGGCCAGCTCCGCGATCGGGCGCGCCCGGTTCAACTCCTGGTCGTACCAGGAGTTGTAGATGCGCAGGAAGATCCACTGGGTCCAGCGGTAGTACTCCGGATCGGTCGTCGCGAACGAGCGCCTGCTGTCGTGGCCCAGGCCGAGCCTGCCCAGCTGGCGCTGCATGTTGGCGATGTTCGACTCGGTGGTCACCCGCGGGTGCGCGCCGGTCTGCACCGCGTACTGCTCCGCGGGCAGACCAAAGGCGTCGAAGCCGAGGGCGTGCAGCACATTGCGGCCGTGCATCCGGTGGTAGCGCGCGAAGACGTCGGTGGCGATGTAGCCGAGTGGATGCCCGACGTGCAGGCCCGCACCCGAGGGGTACGGGAACATGTCCTGGATGAACAGCTTGTCGGCCGGGGTGTCACCGGCGAGTGGGCCGACCGGGTTCGGCGCGTGGAAGGTGCCACGCTCCGCCCAAGTCCGCTGCCACCGCTGTTCGATGCGGCCGGCAAGCTCGGCGTTGTACCGATGCTCGGGTACATCGCTATCGGTTGCACGAGTGTCCTGCACGGTCCTGCCTTCTTGTGATCGCCGATCCCCGACAAACTTCGTCTATCAGGGTAGAACGTGCGGACCGCAGTACTGAAAATCGGGCTGTGCGGACTCCTTCGGCGCGTCCGCTTCCGCGCCGGGAACGAAGTTACCCGCCCGTCGGTATGCGACTGCGCCGCACCGCCTTCGCGTTACTCGCGAGTTGTCGTTCCCATGTGAGCGGACCCAATAATGCGTTTGGTTGCTACGTCGGCAACCTGCTGCGACGCAGTGTGGAAAGCGCTCGTCCGGGGTGGTGGACTATCGAGTGCTAGTCGGTTGCGGGGGAGCGCCCGGCGGGCCGATAGCACCGATGCGCTAGCCTGCATGGGTGTTCGTCGTCGCTCTCGTCTTGTTCGTGCTGGCCCTCGTGGCCGTCACAACCGGCGCACTCGGGCTGATCGGCAAGCTGCCGCGCAACCGCTTCGTCGGGGTGCACACCGAGGCCGCGCTGTCCGACGACGAGACCTTCCGCATCGCGAATCGGGTCGCCGCCCCCACCTCATTGGCGGCCGGGGCGCTGCTGTTCGCCGGTGGTCTCGTCGCGCTCGCCGCCAGCGGCCTCGTCGCTCTGCTCGGCGGCGCGGGTGCGGCCATCGTCGCCCTGTTCACCCTCGGCGCGGGCGCCAACGCCGCGGCCTCGACCGCCGCCGCCATCGCCCCGCCCGCCGAAGTCGGCGGCTGCGGCAGTGCCTGCGGCGCGTGTTCGCTGCGCGACGCCTGCCAGCCCGCGACCTGACCGCTACTCGGCGCAGTCCGGTGCGGGCACGCTGCGGGACAGCGGACTCCCGACCGGGTTGAGGTAGAGCACGCAGAGGTGGACGGCGACCGAACCTCGATTACGTGCGACATGCGGAAAACGAGGGCCGCTCGGTTCGCGGAAAATTCGGCCGCGGCGATAGGTCACCGGCACGCAATCCGCGCTGGGATGGTCGAGCACGCCCTTGGTGACCAGCACGAACAAGGTGCCGTCGTGATAGTGCCAGCCGCTGCTGCCGCCCGGCTCGATGATCGTCTGGCGCAGCACGAACTCGCGCCCGCCGAGGGTGCGGCGGAACAACACGCGGCTCGCGGTGCCCCGTGCGGGTGCGGCGTTCACCTGATACTCGCGTCGCGTCACCACACCATCGAATCATCCCCAGCCATCCACAGGGCTGTGGCGACGGGTGTGAAAGATCGGCTGAGTTACGTTTCGGGTCCAACACTGTCGGCATCGTTACCGGCGGCCCATACTTGGGGCGTTGCAGTACCGGCGTGATTTCGGGGTAGAGATGACTGTGTTGGACCTGATGGCCGCGGGCGATACCTGGGGGATCTCCGGACCGGACTTCATGGCGTTGTACTGGCCGTGCGTGGCCATCGCGGTGCTGCTCGGGTTGTGGATGCGGCTGCGGGTGACCCGCGGCGCGGTCGACACCCGCGGTATCGAACGACCGGGCACGGAGCTGTCGCTGCCCGAGATCGCCATGCTGTTCGACGACCGCCGGGCGGTGCTGACCGCGCTGGCCCGGCTGCGCAGCCACGACCTCATCGACTCCGCCGCGGCGCCGGCGCGGCCGCTGAACGCCGAGGACCGCAGGCAACTGGATCCGTTCACCCGGTCGATCTACGAACGGATCGCCGCCGGGGCGAAGCCGACGGTCGCCGCGCTGACCGCAGGTTCGGCGGCGGCGCTCGGTCCGCTGCGCGACTCGATGATCAAGCGCGGCTACTTTCCCGACGCGGCCTTCCGGCGCAGCCTGCGCGACGCCGGGCTGCCGGTGTTGATCGTCGGAGCGGTCGGCGTGGTGCGGTTCGTCGCAGGGACGCTGAACCACAACCCGGTCGCGTTCCTCGTGCTCGCACTGATCATGCAGGCTTTCTGCTACTTCTTCTTGGTGGCCAAACCGCGGCTGACACCGCTCGGCAGGCTGGCCCGCAAGAACGCGACCAGCAGCAACGCGCATCTGCGGCCGTCCAATTCGCCGGCCTACGCCACCTATGGCGCCGAAAGTGCCGCGCTCGCCGCGGCGATCTTCGGCGGCGCCGCACTGCTGTCGCTGGACCCAGGTCTCGCAAGCGCCGTCGAGCCACCGAGCTCGTCCAGCGGCGATGGTGGTAGCAGCGGTGGTGGTGACGGCGGTGGCGGAGGTGGCGGCTGCGGGGGTGGTGGCGGCGGCTGTGGCGGGTGGCCACCGGACGGGGCGGCGCCCCCGGGTGAGCGGGCCCCCGCCGGGCGGCGCGCGCGGGGGCGGGGGGGGGGCGGGGAGCTGTGGGGTGGGCGCGGGGCTGGGGGGGGG
>NZ_LT985361.1:0-187050 GCF_900269665.1 Nocardia suismassiliense | reverse complement strand
CGGCGGCGATGGTGGGAGCGGCGGTGGGGGTGGGGGCGGTGGCGGAGGTGGCGGCTGGGGGGGGGGGGGGGGCGGCTGTGGCGGCTGACCACGGCACGGGCCGGCGCCCGCGGATGAGCGGACCCCTGCCGGACGGCGCGCTCGGGATCGGCTGGCGGCCGGAGATCTGTGGCGTGCTCGCGGAACTGGATGGGCTCGGGTTCGCCGAGGTGATCGCGGAGTCCTTGCCGGTCCGCCAGCGGCTGCTAGGCGGATCGGAGCTCACGATTCCCGCCGAACTAACAGCCCTGCGCGCGGCCGGGACCGCGATTGTGCCGCACGGTATTTCGTTGTCGCTCGGTGGCGCCGAACCGGTGCAGGAGCACCGGATCGAGCATCTCGCCGCGTGCGCGGAAGCGCTCGGTGCGCCGCTGGTGAGCGAGCATGTCGCGTTCGTGCGCGCGGGTGGCGTCGAGGCAGGGCATCTGCTGCCGGTGCCGCGTTCCAAGGCGGCGCTGGATGTGTTGGCGCGCAACATCTCCCGAACCCAGGCGGTGCTCGACGTGCCGCTGGCGGTAGAGAACATCGCTGCACTGTTCGACTGGCCCGACGACGAATACACCGAGTCGGAGTTCCTCGCCGAACTCGTCGATCGGACCGGCGTGTATCTGCTGCTCGACATCGCGAACGTTTATGCGAACGCCCGCAACCGCGCCCGCGATCCTCGTGCCGAATTGCTGCGCCTGCCAACGGATCGCGTTGCCTACTGTCACGTCGCGGGTGGCCACGAATCCGACGGCCGCTACCACGACACGCACACCGATCCGATCCCCGCCGAAGTCCTGGCTCTCGTCGGTGCTTTCACCGACCTGCACCCGGTGCCGCTGATGCTGGAACGCGACGGCAACTATCCACCCGCCGCCGAGCTCCTCGACGAACTCGATGCTATCGCCGCGTCCGCGCACCGACCGTCGATCACTGGGCGCGCACGTTCGGCGCGCGCATGAAACCGCAGCCGCCGGAAGCCGATACCGTTCTGCTCGCCGAGCGGCAGGCGGCATTGGTTCGGGCACTGGTGGCCGGGAGCCCGGTGCCGGACGGTTTCGATACCGAAGCCGTCGCTGCGACGGCACGAGCGTTGCTGCGCAAACGCGCAGACGAGGTCGCACGCCGCTTCCCATTGTTGGTGCATGCCTGCGGTGCGGACTTCACCGCGCGCTTCATCGCTTGGGCCGCGGACAAGTCCAAGACGTCGACCGCCTCGGACGCCACGGCTTTCGCTGAGCATGCAGGCATCGCGCTCAGCGGCTCCGCTTCTTCCCGCACCCGAAAGTTGTTGCTACGCCGACGCGCATAGCGAGATACCGCGTGCCGCCCTTCTGCCCCGCCTCCGCGGGCGTCCGTGAGTCGAGCCTATTCGCTGCGATTCGTCGCCATCGCGCAGAGTTCCAGCGATTCTCCCGGCGCCAGCACCGTGGTGTGTACACCGAGATCTGATGCTGCGGACCGGAACTCGGCCAGCGAGTCGTCGACCTCCACGTAGTACGGGGGCCGGTCGAGGCCGAAGTGGATCGGGACGACTGTACGTGCGCCCAGTAGGTGTCCCGCCAGCACGGCTTGCTCCGGCGTGAGCACAGCGGGCAACGGACTGGCCGGTTGCAGGTGTGGAAAGTCCACTGCCGCGCCGTTTATCGGCAGGAATGCGACGTCGAATGGGCCGCAGCGGCGAGCGATGAGCCACCACATGCCGTGAAAGAGGGTATCGCCGCCGTGGAAGATTCGGTGGCCGCCCGCGCCGACGACCCAGTTCACCTGTGGGTCGCCGAGTCCGTCGACGGCGGGTACCGCGGTCACCTCGAACGGGCCGATGGTGGTGGTCGCCCACTCTGTCATCACCCGGGTCGGCAGATCGTGTGCGGCGAAGCCTTTCTCGGCCGCGGCGGTCCACGCGAGATCGTCGCCGGTGCCCACCATCGGCTCGGGGCGCAGCACGATGCCGTCGGCCGCCAAGATGCGTGACAGCCCGGACGGATCGGCGTGGTCGAGGTGCAGGTGGGTGACCAGTGCGGCATCCGCGGGCCGCGGGGTGGTCAATGCGCCGTCCGGCAGGGCACCGCGCAGCAGCTCGCTGTCCTGCACGGCGTCGATCACCAGTGTGGCGCCGTCGAATTCGATTTCTACGCCTGCCCAGCCCAGTCGGCGGATCTTCATCGTCGTTCCTTCGTTCGTACGGCTTTCGGCAAGTGTACGGACGAACGTTCGTATATTTCTAGTATGCCCAGACATCCCATGGTGTGACGAAATACGTACTTCTCGGTTCGATCAGGGCACAGTCTCGGCGTTAGCGTGTGTTGTGCGATTCCTCAGCAAGTTCTATATCGACGGTTTCATCCTGTCGATCCTCGCTACGGTTGCCCTGGCCAGCGTTTTTCCCGCCCGGGGTACCGCTGCCGACGTAGTCGGCGTGCTGACGAAGATTGCCATCGCATTGCTCTTCCTGCTGTACGGCACCCGCCTCTCGCCGAAGGAGGCGCTGGCGGGGCTCACCCACTGGCGGCTGCACGTCGTCGTGCTGGCCAGCACCTTCGTGCTCTTCCCGCTGCTCGGGCTGGCGGCGCACCTGCTGGTGCCCGGCGTGCTGACCGACGACCTGTACACGGGGCTGCTGTTCCTGTGCCTGGTGCCGTCCACCGTGCAGTCCTCCATCGCGTTCACCTCGATAGCGAAGGGCAATGTGCCCGGTGCGATCGTGAGCGCGACGGCGTCGAACCTGCTGGGTGTCTTCGTGACTCCGCTGCTCGTCATCCTGTTGATGAACACCACGGGCCAGGCCAGCGTCGATTTCTCCTCGATCGGCGACATCGTGCTGCAACTGCTGGTGCCGTTCTTCATCGGCCAGCTGATCCGGCCCAAGGTGCACCGCTGGCTCAGCCGGTACGCCGAGCCGACGAAGCTGGTGGACCGCGGCTCGATCCTGCTCGTCGTCTACAGCGCGTTCAGCGCGGGCATGGTGGAGGGCATCTGGCACATGCTCTCGCCGTGGCGGATCCTCGCACTGGCCGGGGTGTGCTGCGTGCTGCTCGCGCTCGTCATCGCGGTGACCATGCTGATCGGCCGGGTCTTCGGCTTCTCGCGCGCGGACCGGATCGTGATCGTGTTCTGCGGCTCCAAGAAGAGCCTCGCCACCGGATTGCCCATGGCGACCGTGCTTTTCGCGAGCCAGCCGGTCGGGCTGATCGTGCTGCCGTTGATGATGTTCCACCAGATCCAGCTGATCACCTGCGCCGCGCTGGCCCAACGCTGGGCCAAGCAGGCGGAGGAGCCCGACGCGGCAGTGGCCGCCTGATGCGCTCATCCCTAATGGTAATTGCAGCCTGCGCACCCGGGCCACGAGCTCGCGGCTGCCGAAGGCGTAGCCGATGCGCGGTCCGGCCAAGGCGTACGCAGTCGAGAAGGTGCGCAGCACACGTAGATTCGGATGGCCCAAAAACGCCGTCAGCTCACTTGCCGGGCAGGCTCACAGAGCTTGGTGCCACGCGCGCCACCGCCGCCGCCCGTTCATAACGGCGATACCTACTCGGATCGCTGCCGCTGCGTCGCCGGAAGCCTGGTCACATGAGAGCTTCGTAATCTGCGACTGCTTCGGGAGTGAGGCGCAGAATGGTGGTCGTCCGAGGCTTGGTCGCGGTGGGTGGCGGTGGTGGAGTGCTGGTGCTGGTGCGACAGACGGTTGCTTCCCAGCGGTCGTCCCAGTCGCTGGTGCGAGTCCACCCCATCTCACGCAGTGCAGTGTCGAATGCTTCCGGATCGAGGTCGTCGGGTGCATCGGTCCACTGTCGGTCTTGGTGCTCGTGGCCGTCACTGTTCCAGACGACGGTGATTGGCGTGCGGTAGGTGACCGAGGCTGGGGTCTCGATGGTTTGGGCGACGGTAGCGTCGGCCGGGTAGGTCTGAGCCTCGGCCACAGCGGCCTCCCGCGCTGTTTCAATTGTGGTCTTGTCCAGGACTGCAAGAAACGCTCGGCCTTGGATTGTTGGCTCCGGTGTCATGACTGTCGAGTATGCCTTTTCGTCATTGCGATATCGCCAACGGGCACCTGCCGCTGCCGGTGGGCCGCAACGTTGTCACCTGCCTACCGGCGACAGCTACAAGAGGCCCAGATTACAGGTAGTACAGCATCAGCAGCCACACCCTTCCGCTTTGTTTCGTGTCATGGGGAACACACATGGGTACGGTACCGGGCCGTCGATAACCCACAACTGCAGATTCACACTCGCCCGGCGTGTTGAATACACGGACGACGAGATCCCAATCAATGTTGGATTCGATTCTGGTGCGTATTTCTGAATGCGAGGTTTTAAATTCTAACACTGTGGCTTGTGAAGCCGCAGCTGTGGGAATTGAGCTGAGTAAAGCAAGTGCGATCGAGGCGAGAGTCTTACGGAACATAGTATTCCCCCAAAAACATTGCAGATCAATGGCTTTGAATGTGCGCTACTGACAGAAGGCAAGGGGATGCCCCTGAAGTCAGTGGTAGCTCATTGTTGCCCCCAACATATCCGGACTCGATGTCTCGGCTGCGTTCAGCGTATCAGGTGAATCTGCTTTCAGCACAGCGTTTTCAGGCCCTGCCGGCCGACTTTCGCGCCTGCCAGGTATGGCAGGACGTAGGGCGTTTGCCCTCGAATACGCTGTGAAGCAAAGGCAATAACGGCTTCGGGACTCGGCGCCACAACCCCAGCCTCGAGGTTGGACGTCAGCGATCCGCGGACTCGTCCTTATCGTCGGTCAGCAGGTAGCGCACGAACTTGTCGGGAGCGGAGAGGAAGTCGCGAGTGAGTCGGACGGGCAGTGCATTGTCGTAGTCCACTGGTCGGATGCATCCGTCGTCGGCGATCTCGAAGATGGCCGCACCCGGCAGTGCAAGCAGGATAGGTGAGTGGGTGGCTACGACTATCTGACAACCCTGGTCTGTGAGTTCGGCCAATCGCGCGAGTACGGCCATGCATCCACGAACCGACAGCGCTGCCTCCGGCTCGTCCAGCAGATACAGCCCCTGGGGCCCGAAGCGATGGGTTACCAGGTCTACGAACGACTCGCCGTGGGAACGCTCGTGCGGTGAGATTCCGCCGTAGGCCGGTAACAGCGGCGGACCACCCCCACGATCGAGTCGCTCAATCTCCGATGCCACGTTGTAGTAGGACTCGGCCCGCAAGAAGAAGCCGGTGCGCGGCTTGGTGATGCCCCGGTGCAGGACCAGATGATCACCGAGCGACGACTCGCTGGCGCGGGTGACGAATCGGAAGTTGCGGCTTCCGCCTTCCGGATTGAATCCCGCTGCGACCGCGATCGCCTCTAGCAGGGTCGACTTGCCAGAACCGTTCTCTCCCACTAGGAATGTGACTCCTGGCGAGAGCGCCAGGCCGCCCGGGCGGGTCAGATACCGCACAACTGGCAGCATAAATGGGTAGTGGTCGGTCACGGCGTCTTGCGGTAACAGCACTCGCCGGATGAAACCACCGTGCGACCCGAAACGGTCACTACTCACAGACCCGTCCTCGGCATGCGAACCAACACCGACGTGCCCGGCAAAGTCGAGGGACGCCCGTCACCGCTCCGGCATTTCCAGCGTCGCCGCGCCTGGAGGCAGTCACCGTCTTAACAGGCGCAAGCCAGTACGTCACCACATCACCGTACGTGACGATGCCATAAGTTCGGCCGGATCATAGGACATGGGCGCACTGCCATGCCGCCAGCACCACCACGCATTTCTCTGCCGAGGTCGGCTGGTATCCGGATGCGCACAACCCCCCGAACCAAGGTGAGTCCGGGGACTTTGCCGCTGTGACCGACTGACGCGCGGGGCCGGGCGCGGCTACCTGCGTAGCGTCTCGAGCGCCCGCAGAACAGCGTGCGCCGCTACCGGATCGCCGACCGCAATGCGCGCGCTCCCATCCGGATACGCCTTGGCGGCGATGCCCGCCCGCCGCAGCGCGGTGGCCACGCCGGGCCCCGGCAGGTACAGGAAGTTCGCGTGACTGCGGGGCACCGCGATCCCGCAGCGCCGTAGCGCGTCGCGCAGGGCGTCCCGCTCGGCGGTGATCCGCATGGTCCGCGCGGCGAGCTCGGGCTCGGCCGCGTAGCACGCGGACACCGCCGCTACCGCGGCCGCGCTCATCCCGAACGGCAATTGCAGCGTGCGCACCCGGGCCACCAGCTCGCGCCTGCCGAAGGCATAACCGATGCGCAGCCCGGCTAATCCGTACGCCTTCGAGAACGTGCGCAGCACAAGGAGATTCGGGTGACGCCGCAACAGCGCGAGCGGGTCGATGTACTCGGCGGCACCCAGGAACTCGACGTAGGCCTCGTCCAGGATGACCGGAACCCGAGCGGGCACCTCGCCCAAAAACGCTGTGAGTTCGCGCGCCGACACCACCGTGCCCGTGGGATTGTGCGGACGGCACACCGCCACCAGGCCGGTCCGTTTATCGATGGCCCTGGCCATCGCGGGCAGATCCTGCTCGCCCGCCGAGTCCAACGGCACCGCGACCGTCTCCAGGCCCGTCATCTCGGCCATGATCGGGTAACCGTCGAACGTCGGTGTCGCGTAGACGATTCCGGCACCGGAGGCGGTCAACGACTGCATGATCTGCAGCGCCACCCCGGTCGCGCCCGAGCCGACCACGACCTGATCCGGATGCAGACCCAGATGTCGTGCGATCAATGCCGGCAGCTCGCGCGGTAAGAACTCCGGATACCGATTGGCTTGGGCCAGCGCACTGTTCACCGCTCGCAGCACCGAAGGCAACGGCGGGAACGGATTCTCGCTCAGTGTCAGGTCGAACTCCGCCGCCGAAGAGCCGCCACGCTGCCGCGACGGCGTGCTCTCCTCGACGAGGTGCGGGCTCATCGCGCCGCGCCCCACCGAATGGCCGCGGCGCCCGCGAAGTCGCCCGCGTGCGCGAACGCCGACATCAGCACCACCGACCCGTTGCGCAGCCTGCCCGCCCGGTTCTCCAGGTCCAGCGTCACCGGAATGCCTGCGGCGAACAGGTTTCCGCACCGGTCGAAGGTGTCCGGATGCCGTTCGGCGGGCAGCTCGAGCGCGTCGTGCCAGTTGCGCAGGAACAGCCGGTTCGGCTGATTGGTGACGAACGTATCGATGTCGCGGCCCTTCACCCCGATCCGATCGCACACCGCCAGCGCCACTTCCGGCACCAGCCGGTTGCCGCGCGCGAACACCTTGGTGATCTTGGATTCGGTGAAGCTGACGCAGCCCTGGCCCTCGCCCGGTTCCCAGTACTTGCGGTCGCCATTGGTGGAAAACTCCATGTCCCCGGCGAATTCGGGGTAGGTGCGGCACTCGATGTCCAGGATCGGCGCGCTGTCGTCCTTCACCAGCAGACCCACTCCGCAGCCGTCGCCGGGCACCGGCGCCTGGGCCAGCTTGCGGATATCGGGCTGGGTGAACACCGGTCCCGCGCAGTTCTGCGTCGCCGCGATCAGCGCGGTCCTGGCGCTGGTGGTCTGCAACACCATGCGGGCCATCGACATCATGTGCACGAAGGCGGCACAGCCGCCGTTGTGCACGTCGTAGACGAAGTCGGGTCGGGCGCCGAGCCGCTTGGCGACCTCCGGCCCGCATCCCATCACCGGGTTGGTCGGCAGCTGGGTGTGCGTGATCAGCACGTCGATATCCGAGATGAACTGCGCGCCATGGCGTTCGATCAGTGGGGCGACTGCGCGCTCGACCATGTCCACCGCCGTCTCGTCCCGGTCCACATGGTGGCGGGCCTTGGGCGAGCGGAACATCACGTTCTTGGCCATCCGGTCCGAGCGGGAGAACTGGGTGAAGTATTCGGTGCCGACCGGCTCCCCCGGCAGGTAGCTGGCCACATCGACCAGGCTGACCGCGGGCAGTCCCGGGGCGTCCGGGTTGGTGGAAATCATGCGAATCTCACTTCATCCAGTCGGGTTTGACGGGCAGGCCGTGCGCTGCCCGGTACTCGCAGATCGCCTTGAGGTTGTCCATCTCCAACTGATGGCCCGCGGAGAACATGTCCCAGAAGTCGCCGACCCAGACCGGCCGCTTCGGCGGCGCGGTCTCCGGATAGGGGTTCTCGTCGTAGAACGGATGCTTGCAATTGACCCACAGCACCACCGAACCCGGCTTGTTGAACACCGCCTGCGCATCGACGACCCGCAGCAGGTAGATCATCCACAGGTGCTGTGACTGGTCCCAGGCGCAGTGATAGTCGACGGTCATCGCCTCCGGATGCGCGACGGTCCTGGTGAAAATCTGGGTCTCGTCGCCGAGCCGGTCGTAGGCCAGCCACAGACCCGGCTCCTCGGCCGGGACGAACCCGCGCAGGCTGTAGGTCCACTCCTCCAGCGAACGCGTATCGGCGAGGTACTCGTACACCTCGCGCGGCGGCGCGGCGATATAGGCCTGCACCGGACAGTATTCGCCGAAGACCTGGTCGTGCGGGTACACCGACCGCAGCATGTCCATGATGATCGGCGTGGTCGCGTCCTTGTCGGAGTTCTCGATACGCAGCACACCGGGCGGCGTGTCGTCGGCCGGGATATCGCTGAGTGCCGGCAGAGCACTGGTGGTCATTGCTTACTCCTGAATTTGTTCGATGGCGGTCAAGAACGGCAGAAACGGCGGAATCTCATCCGGGTCCACGTCGATCGAGAGGAACGACGGCCCAGGGGTTTGCAGGCAATGCGGCAGGGCCGCAGCCAATTCGGCGGTACTGCGCACCGAACAGGTGGACAGACCGGGGAACATGGCGTCGACGCCCGCCCCGAGGTGCGCGGTCTGAAACCTGTTGAAGGAGTATCGGTCTCGGTAGTACAGCCGCTCCCTGGCCACGCACATGGCATGGGCGTTGTTGTTGAGCACGATGAAGGTGATCGGCAACTCGTGTTCGATCGCGGTGTGAATCTCCATGCCGTGCATGAAGAACGCGCCGTCGCCGGCCACGACAACGGTGCGGTGCCCGGCGCCGCGGGCGAACGCGGAGCCGATGCCCGCGCCGAACGCGTAACCCATGCCGCCCATCCCGAGCGCGACGACGAACCGGCCGCCGCGCGGCACCCGCAGGTGATGCACCACGGCCGCACCGGTATTGCCCGCGTCGGCAAACACATCGGTGCCGTCGGGTAGCGCCGCCTCGATGGTCTCCACCAGCTGTCGATAGCGCAGCCCGGGACCGGTGGATTCCGGCACCCGCAGTGGAGTAAGCGCAGTGGCCCGGCGCTGTTCGAATGTCGAAGGCCCAGCGGCGAATTCGTCGGCGAGCTCGCGCAAGGTGCGGGCCAGGTCGGTGCTGGTGGCATGGACGGCGGGCAGATAGGGCGGCGTCACGCCGATGCTCGCCACGGTGCCGCCCGTCAGCAGTTCGTCCAGCCCGGTGCGGGTAGTGATCGGCATCGGGGTGCCGACGAGCAGGCACAATGCCGCGGACCGGATCGCCGCGCCGAGTTCCGGATGCCCCATGCTGCCCGCGACGCCGCAGAAGCCGGGGTCGTGGTTGTCGTAGGTGTCCTTGGCATCCGGGGCGACGCCCACCGCGGCATCCAAGACGGCGGCCAGGCGAGCGAGTTCGCCGCGTGCATCGTCGCGGGCGACCTGGTCACCGGCGATGATCACGACCTTCCCGGTCCGTCGTGCCGTCGTCAGCGCGGCGCGCAATCGGTCCAGTCCGGCCTCGTCGCGCCGATACACCTTGGTGGGCAAGCGAATTGGTGACGCCGCACCCATGCTCGCCTGTTGCACCTCCTTGGGCAGCAGCAGCACGGCCGGACCGCCGCGCCGAGCGGCGCCGACCGCCCTGGCCAGCTGATCCGGCAGCTCGGCGGCGGTCTCGACGCGGGCGCAGTACCGGCTGATCTCGCCGAACATCTTGGCGGCATCGATGGTGCCCGCATGTCCACTGGTGTCCTGGAAGGCGCCGTTGCCCGCGTGCGCCGTCGGTGGCTGGCCGACCAGCGCGAGCACCGGCACCCGGGAGGCGAATGATTCGGCAAGTCCGGCAACAAGATTCATCGCGCCGCCACCGGAGGTCGCGGCGACGACACCGAGTCCGCCGGTCGATCGGGCATAACCGTCGGCCATGGTCGCCGCGGAAAACTCGTGTTTGGCGATCACCCCGGTGAGGTCGTACGGCGCGTCGAAGATCGCGTCGTACAGGTCCTCGATGTTCGCACCGTCCACCCCGAAGAGGTGCCGGACGCCCAGGGCCGAAACCGCCTGCACCAGATAATCGACGACCCGGGTCTGCATCGGCACTCCTTCCCGCGGTGTCCACCTGTGCATCGGGCACACGCGAGATCACTTTCTGCGTACAGGAGTGATACGAGCCGGGACGCTGGGCGGTTCAACGCTGAACTACCGGGGAGCGGCGAGGGCGTGTCGCATAGCGGTGGCGCGCCTCGGCGAAGACTCTCCGGCGCGGGCAAATCCACGGCATGAGCGGGAGCGCTTGCGTGTACGTATACATCTACGTATAGTTGGGTCATGCCCAACAAGACGATCTATGTTGCCGATGACGATCTGCCGCTGTTCCAGCGGGCCCAGGAGCTGGTTGGCGGCAATCTCTCCGGGGCGGTGACCACGGCGCTGCGCCGGTTCATCGAATTGGAAGAGGGTCGACAAGAAGGGTACGACGAGGTCATCGTCCGGGTCGGCCACAACGGCGTCCGGCAGGTCCGGTTCTCCGGGGCGCTGCTCTTCGAGACGAACGAGGTCACCGACCAGCGCATGGAACACATCCGGGTGTTCCGCAGTCGCAAAGGCAAATTCGTGCTGCACGCGCACTACTCCAACTGGGACGAGTATCCGCAATCCGAGAACTGGATCAAGGATTTGACGAACTGGCGGCGCATGCTCGGCGTCGGCGAACAGGACTGGGGCGATTTCATCCTGGAGATCGTGGACTCGGTCGAAGAATTGAAGGACAAGCTGCCGGAGAAGGTGTACGAGCGGGTGCTCGATATCGCGAAACGCCCGCAGATCGAGGACCTCGACATCTAGTCGAGGAGCCGCCGCACAACTGAACAGCAACAGCTCGAGCCGCACCGGGACACCGGGTGCGGTGTAACTCAGTCATGCATGCATGCGCATTCGCTAATCCATTTTTCTGAAAGGACCGCCATGGTCAACGGCCATCGCGCACCCGCCATCTCGGCACTGGGCCTGCGCAAATCATTCGGCGAGCACGTGGTGCTCGACGGCATCGACATCACCGTCCCCGAGGGCACGGTCTACTCGCTGCTCGGCCCGAACGGCGCGGGCAAGACCACCACCGTGCAGATCCTCAGCACCCTCATCCACGCCGACGACGGCGAAACCCGGGTCGGCGGCCACGATGTCGAGTCCGAACGCGACGCGGTGCGTAAGGCGATCGGGGTCACCGGCCAGTTCTCCGCGGTCGACGAACTGCTCACCGGCCGGGAGAACCTGATCCTGATGGGCGATCTGCAGCATCTGCCGCGGCGCGAAAGCAAAAGGCTGGCAGCGGATCTGCTGGCGCGATTCGACCTGGTCGAGGCGGGCGACAAGCCCGCGTCCACCTACTCCGGCGGCATGACCAGGCGGCTGGATCTGGCGATGACCCTGGTCGGTGATCCGCGCATCATCTTCCTCGACGAGCCGACCACCGGTCTGGATCCGCGCAGCCGCCGGGTCATCTGGGATCTCATCCGCGGGTTGGTCGACGACTACAACGTCACCGTCTTCCTCACCACGCAGTATCTGGAGGAGGCCGACCAGTTGGCCGACCGCATCGCGGTGCTCGACCACGGCCGGATCGTCGCGGAAGGCACTGCGGCGGAACTGAAGCGGCTGGTGCCGGGTGGGCATATCCGGTTGCAGTTCGCCGACCGCACCGCCTTGTTCGCCGCGTCCGCCGCACTGGGTGTCGCCGCGCAGTTGGTCGATGACGACGATGACGATGACGATCTGACCCTCGCGGTACCGAGCGATGGCAGTGTGAAATCCCTACGGGCCCTGCTGGATCGACTCGACTACGAGCAGATCGAGGTCGAGGGGCTCGCCGTGCACACGCCCAACCTCGACGATGTCTTCCTCACTCTCACCGGCCAGCCGACCTCCGAAAAGGAAACCGTCGCATGAGCACCATGTCCTACGCACTCGCCGACTCCGCAACGATGTTGCGGCGCAATCTGACCCACGCGAAGCGCTATCCGAGCATGAGCATCGGCGTCGTCGTGATGCCGACCGTCCTGCTGCTGGTCTTCAAGTTCGTCTTCGGCGGAGCACTCGAAAAGTCTTCCGGCGGAAACTATATCGACTACCTCGCGCCAGGCATGCTGCTGATGGTCCCGGCCTACATCACGGCGTCGGTGGCGGTGTCCATCGCCTCCGATACGTCCAAGGGCATCGTCAACCGGTTCCGCACCATGGGCATCACGCAGTCGTCGATGCTGACCGGTCACGTGCTCGGTGCGCTGCTGCAAGCGCTGGGCGGCATCGTGTTGATGGCCGCGGTCTCGCTGCTCATCGGGTGGCGCCCCGACGCCAATGTCGTCGAATGGATCGCCGCGTTCGGTCTGCTCAGCTTCACCATCTTCGGATTGAACTGGCTCGCAGTGGCCTTGGGTCTGCTGTCGTCGAACCCGGAGGGCGCGAGCAACGTCGTCTTCCCGATCATCATGCTGCCGTTCCTGGGCAGCGGCCTGGTCGCCACCGACACCATGCCCGTCGGGCTGCGCCAGTTCGCCGAGTACCAGCCGTTCACGCCGATCACCGAGACCGTGCGCGGCCTGCTGATGGGCAGCGAGATCGGCAACAACGGCATCCTCGCGCTCGCCTGGTGCGCCGGTCTCACCGCCGCCGGATTCTTCTGGGCCAACTCGACTTTCCGCCGTCAGACCCAGTGAGCACGACCGCACGATGAGGGGTACCGAGCCCCCCGCCCGATCCGGCGGGGGGCTCGGTCTGTTGTCAGACCGTGCCGGACAGCAGCGTTTTGCCGGTGGACGCCAACCGGATCTCCACGGCTCGGATCTGGTCCGGTGCCTTGTCGATGGTCCGGTCGATGGTCAGCTCGGTGCCCGGACCGGCCGGCCACTGATCGAGTTCGGTCTGGCTGCCGTCGGTGCCGAGCACGAACAGCTTCAACGTCCAGCTGTACTGCTGGTTACTCGGTCCGTAACTGCAGCTCATCACGATGCGCGTCCGGTTGTCGGCCCGCACGACCTTGAAACTCGCCGTCACCGGACTCGGCTCGAGCGCCTGCATACTGCGTTCGGCGACAACCTGTTCAGTGGTTGGCGTGTCCGACGAGGTGACGGTGGCGACCACCGGCACCGCGATGGCCACCGCGGCGGCAGCGGCCGCTACGGCGGCACCGACGGACACCCACCGGCTGCGACGCCTGCGTTTCTCGGCCTCGGCAGCGAGCCTCGGCAGCAATTGCGGTACCGGAGGGCCCGCCTCGGGCGGCGGCGAGCCCGCGTCCGCCGCACCGGCTTCGGGCGACTCGAGCATCGCCAGCGCGGTCGCCGGATCGACCATGGCGAGCATGCCGGGCATTCCGGCCAGCTCGGCGACGGCGGCCTGGCAGGCGGGGCAGCCGGCCAAATGCTCCTCGTATTCCCGGCGTTCGGTCCGGGTCAGGGAGCCGAGCACGTAAGGCGCGTCCCACGTGGTGTAGTCATCCGCGAGTTCGTTCATTGGTTCGTCACCCCCATCTCCTGTAATGCCAGCCGTAGTGCCCGCATGCCATAGTGCATTCGCGATTTCACCGTGCCCGGCGGAATGTCGAGTTCCGCGGCGATCTGATGTGTGGAAAGGCCCCGATAGTAGGCCCGCACAATCACCTCGCGATGATCGGGGCTGAGCCTGCCCAACGCGTCCGCGACCACCCAGCCGTCCAGCGCGCGGTCGGCCTGGTCGGGGGTGGCCTGCTCGGGCGGTGCGTCGGTGCGGAACTCGCGCCGGTTGCGGGCGCTGCGATGTTCATCCACGGCGAGATTGCGGGCCACGGTGAACAGCCACGCGCGCGCCGAGGTGTCGGACTGATCCAATACGTTCGGGCGCTGCCACGCCCGCAGCAACGTCTCCTGCACGATGTCCTCGGCCCGGCCGGGGTCGCGCACCAAACCGAGCGTGTACCGCCACAGCGCGGCCGCGTGTTCGTCGTACAGGACCCGCAACAACTCCGTACGGTTGTCGGGCATTGCTCACCTCCCGCTCATCCCACGAATCAGCAGGGGTGAACGGTTCAATCGGAGCGCACATCTCAATTTCGTTCGAGTTCGATCGGGTGTGTTGCCAGCAGTGAAAGGGGCAGGGGCTGGCGGCGCAGGACGTGCGCCCAGAGGTCCGCGCGGCCGGTGCTGATCGGGTCGGAGGGCAACGCGGACAGCACGATCCAGTCGTCGTTCTCCAGCTCGCCCTCGAGCTGCCCGAAGGTCCAGCCCGCGTATCCCGCGAACACCCGGATGCCCTCGACCAGCCTGCCGATCTCCTCCGGATCCGCGTCCAGGTCGACGAGCACCACCCGGCCGTCGATCCGGCGCAGGCCGGGGACGCCGTCGATGGTCGCGCCGACGCGCACGGTGCCGAGGCACAGTGCCGCGTCCCGTTTGACCGGGCCGCCGATGAACAGGGTGCGCGGCGCGGCCGCCACCTCCGTCCAGCGAGGCAGCACGTCGTGCACGGCCGTATCGCTGGGCCGGTTCAGCACGACGCCGAGGCTGCCCGCCTCGTTGTGCTCGATGATGTAGACAACGGTGCGCCGAAAGGTGGGTTCGGCCAGCTCGGTCGCCGACACCAGCAGCGTGCCGGCGCGCACCACCTGCTCGCCGTGCCGGAAATCTCGCCGCTTACGGTCGCCGTGCCCGCCGCGAGTTTTCCGATCATCCGGGTCGTCTGCGCGTGCCACTCGGACATCATCGCAGTTGTTTCGTGGATATGCGCTTCCGCAGACGAGTTAAGTGGCCGGAATTTTGGGTCGGGGGCCGGTGTCGGGCGGATTCGGGCGTCGTAGAGTCCGTGTCATGGAACCGCCCGAGGTGCGCCTCGAGAACAGCGACACCGTGTACGACTTCTATCTCGAGCATCGCCAGAATCGGCTGAAAGCCTGGGGTGCGTACGCCATTCTGGCCCGTCGTTACTATCCCCGCGTCGCGTACGCCGAGGGTGCGCGCGCCGGTTTGCGGGCCGCGATTCGGCAGGGCAGACCGCTGTTGATCTCGATCAATCATCTTTCCGAGAACGATCCGTATACGGTCGCGGCGGCGGCGTGGCGCAGTGCGTTGCGACCGGTGATCGGGCGGGTGCGGGTGCTGGCCAAGGACGAGCTGTTCGAGGAGCCCGAGCAGCGGCGCAAGATCGACATGATGGGCGGGATACCGGTGTTCCGCGGCAAGGATCACGGGATCCGGGCGGTCAATGCGGCTGGGCAGCGGATGATGGATATCTGCGCGCAGCGGATCGCGCGCGGCGACGGGGTGGCGGTATTCCCGGAGGGCACCTGCAACGAGGTCGACCCCACCCAGGTGCAGCCGGTCGGTAGCGGCATCGGGCACATCGCCTTTCGCGCGATGAAGCTCGGCGTCGAGCCGGTGCTGGTGTCGATGGGTCTGAGTTATGGGCCGCGCCTGGACCCCACCGTGCAGCCGAACAAGGAGGAGGCCAAGTCGGCCAGC
Organism: Nocardia suismassiliense; assembly: GCF_900269665.1. GTDB lineage: Bacteria > Actinomycetota > Actinomycetes > Mycobacteriales > Mycobacteriaceae > Nocardia > Nocardia suismassiliense. The sequence continues at coordinate 171,387 of NZ_LT985361.1, read as the reverse complement.
TTCTACTTCGGGAAGCCGATCACCGAATTGCCGAACAAACCCGGCGATATCGCGCGACTGGTGCGCGCCGATCTGCAACAGGCGCTCGACGGGGCGGTCGCCGCTTACTGAGGCAGGTTCAAACTGTCGCGCGCCCAATGCGGCACCATCACCAGGTATTCGGGCCTGGTCTCGATGAAGTGGTGCACCATCGGGCACATGGGGAGCGCACCCAGTTTGTCCTGGGCGGTGCTGTTCAACGCCGCCTCGACCAGTACGCGGCCGTAGCCCTGGCCCTCGTAGCGGGGGTAGATCTCGGTGTGCACGAACGCGCGTTCGGCTTGGGTGTCTTGATATTCGACGTACCCGGCGTTCGCGTCGTCGACATAGAGCTCGAAGCGTTCCAGCGCGGTGTTGATACGGACCTCCGTCGACATGGCTCGACGCTACTCCCGTGCGACGTCATCCGCGCATTCCGCAACGCCTACCGTCCGGTCCGCTCGGTTCCCGTGCGGTCCGCCGACGGGTAGTGGCTCAGCCGCCGATTGCCGCGCGTGACCGGCGAAATCGGTCGCTCGACTTGTCTCCTCGCTCCCGGCCTGCGCAGAATGCTCATGATCGGGGTCGCGCACGCGCGCGTGGCGGCGGCCCGTGGAGGTACGAAACATGATGAAGGTTCGGCTGTTCTCCGGTGCCGCGGCTGCCATGGCCGCGTGCCTGCTCGGTGGATCGATCATGTCCGGTCCGGCCGCGGCCGCGCCGGGTCCGTCCTTCGGCGACTGCCCGGCGGGGTCGGTGGCCGCGGGTCACGGCGTGCGGTGTGCCGTCGTCGAGGTGCCGATGAACTACGCGGAACCGGACGGGCCGAAGATCGAGGTGACCGTCAGCCGGATCGCGGCGACCGGTGCACGGCGCGGTGTCGTCTTCGCCAATCCGGGTGGGCCGGGCGCGGACGGACTGGACTTCTGGGGCCAGCGGACCGACGTATTTCCCGCCGAGCTGACCACCCACTACGACCGGATCGCGGTGCAGCCGCGCGGATTGCGCTGGGCCACCCCGCTGGACTGCGCGACCGGGGACGGCGGGCCGGTGTCGCTCGGCGGCGGCGACCGCAACGCCATCAAGAAGGCGTGCGACGCCGCGCTGCCCGGCTACCTCGACACCATCACCACCGAGAACACCGCCCGCGATATGGACGCCGTGCGTGCGGCACTAGGTCTGGAGCGGATCAGTTACCTCGGCACTTCGTACGGCACCTACCTCGGCGCGGTGTACGCCTCGCTGTTCCCCGACCGGGTCGAGCGAATGGTGCTGGACTCCAACGTCAATCCCGACTGGGTGTGGACCGAGGAGTTCGCTCAGCAGCAGATCGCGGGCAAGCAGCGGCTCGACGATCTGTTCACCTGGATCGCCGAGCACAGCTCCGAATATCACCTCGGCGACACCGCTTTGCAGGTCTATCAGAACTGGGTACGTCTCGCCGTCGACCAGGGTGGCGGCTGGTACGCCAACCTCACCCCGCCACCGGCCAGCCTCGCCGACCTGCCCGGTTCGTTGCCCGAACCGCTGGCCGAGATCGCCCGCGACGGCTACAACGGTGGTCTGGAACAGACCGGCAAACTGCAGAACCTGTTGCGCACCTTGATCTCTCGCGGCGCCACCACGCAGGGTCCACTGCTCGGCGCCACCTCGGTCGCCACCTACACCCGCACCTACTGGCCCACCTTCGCCCGCGCGATGGCCGATGCGCTCGCCAACCCGGCGAACGTGCACCGCCTGCGCACCATCGAGGGCGCCACCGCCACCGACACCACCGGGCGTTCCGTCTTCGCCGCGATCACCTGCAACGAAAACGCCATCCCCGGCCGCCTGGACGTCATCGGCTCGGCGATTGCCACCATCGCCTCCGGCGGCAATGCCATGGACGCCAGGGCCGACCTGGTTCGCTCCGGAATGGCTTGCGGCTCTTGGAAACCCGTCACCACGCCGGTCGCGATCAGTGGTGCCGGGCTCGCCACCGCGCCGCTGGTCATCCAGAGCAAGCACGACGCCCTCACCAAATACGAAGGCGGACCGGCCATGTCGCGTGCGCTGAACGGGTCCCTCGTCACCGTCGAGGGTGGGGATCACGGGAACTTCGGCCGCGGCAATCCCGCGGTCGACGAGGCCGTGATGACCTATCTGCGCACCGGGCAGGTGGCGATCACGCACGCACCGGAAGCACCACTGCCTGTGCGCTGACGCGTTCGGCGCGACCGTGCGTCAGACGATCTCACCGGTCTGCAGCGCGGCGAGGATGTTGAGCACCATCGAGAGCGGGCCGTACAGTGCCGCCGCCAACGGATCACCGCCGTTCTGACCAGCCAGAACCCAATCGAAACTGAACGAGCTCATAGCATTCCTCCATGTGTCGGCTTCGGGTCGCAAACGCCAAGCACCATGTATTCGTGGCGGACGACAGCGCGGATGGGCGCGGTCTCGGCAGCGGCACGCAGTCCGGCTGTCTGGCCGAGTGGACGATAACTTCGTGGGAGCGTTGCCTGTCCGGTTCAGGCGGATCACACTGCGAAACATGACCACGTGGACACCGCTGCACGGGCATCCGTATCAGCCGATTCCTTACCACCCCAACCGGATTCCCGTCGCGGAAGCGCTCGCCAAGTCGGCCGAGTTCCGCCGGCGGATGGACGAGCGTCGCACCGTGCGCATGTTCTCGACCGATCCGGTGCCGGAGCAACTGGTGCTCGACGCCATCGCGGTGGCCAACACCGCGCCGTCGGGCGCCCATCAACAACCGTGGACCTTCGTCCTCGTCGAAGATCCCGAGGTGCGCGCCAGGATTCGGGAGGCGGCCGAAGCCGAGGAACGCATCTCCTACAACGGCCGCCTCGGCGAAGAATGGCTGTCGGCCCTGCGCCCGCTCGGCACCGACGAGCACAAGCCGCACCTCACCGAGGCCCCCTACCTGCTCGTCGTCTTCCAGCAGCGTTTCGGCCTGCGCCCCGACGGCACCACCTACAAGCACTACTACGGCGACGAATCGGTCGGCATCGCGGTGGGCATGCTGCTCACCGCCCTGCACCTCGCCGGCCTGGCCGCCCTCACCCACACCCCGAGCCCGATGAAGTTCCTCTCCGAAGTCCTCAACCGCCCCCGCAACGAGAAAGCCTTCGCGGTAATCCCCATCGGCTACCCCGCCGACCACGCCGTAGTCCCCGACCTCACCCGCAAAACCATGGACCAGGTCCTCGTCCGAATCTGAACGCCGACAACGGTTACCCGGCGCGACGAAACCCCAGGACGGGGTAGTGCGGGTCGGCCCCGCCTGCTCTGCCCTGGCCGTGGCCGATGAAGGACGCCGCCGCGGCCAAGTGCAGCTGGTGGCGAGCACCGAGCGCGGTGAGTTGTGCACAGGTATCGGTGTGCGGTCGATCCTCCGGAACGGCCTTGTCCGCCAGGCGTGCGGCAGCGACCTTGTCCGCTGTGGTGAGGAAGAGTCCGCCGGGCCGCAGGACTCTGGCCACTTCGGTGAGTACCGGTTCGGCGTCGGTGAGCAAGTGCAACAACCACACTGCGGTCACCGTGTCGATCGAGCCGTCCGGCAGTGGGAGCGCCGTGGCGTCGGCTCGCGCCACTCGGCCCGGCAATCGCCGGGCTGCGTGCCGCAGCATGCCGCCCGAAAGGTCGATGCCGACCACGTGGTGCCCGAGCACCGCGAGCTCGATGGCCACGATCCCGGTGCCGACGGCAAGGTCGAGTACCAGGCTGCGCGGCGGCAGCATGCTGCTGAGTGCGGCGGCCGCAGCCGCCGCCCGGGGCACTCCACCCCGGGTTCGGTCGTAGTGGGTCGCTTCATTGTCGTAGTCGAGCACCCAACCATCATGCGTAATGCGGTGTGCGATGGGCAGATCCGGTGTATCGGTGCGCGTATCCCTGACTGTTCGTACGCCCATCATGGGAAGTGTCGGGTAGCTCGACAGTTTGACCCGCCAGTAATAGCAATTTGATACATGTCGTCGGTCATCCCGTCGATAGCCTGCTCCGCATGTCATTGAACGGGTCGCCCCCGCATGTCATCCGAGCGGTTGTCTTCGACTGGCGAGGCACGCTTGTTTCGGAACTTACGCCGCAAGGTTGGGCTCGCGAGGCGCTGCAGCGGGCAGGTCGTGAATCCCACGCCGATGCCGTGAACAAGGTGTTGCTGGACATCAAAGTAGCTGCGGGCCAACCGAATCGATTGCAGTCGCCACAGGGCAATATCAGCTACGAAGCTCATCGGGACACGTATTATGCGGTGTTCACCGATGCGAAACTGCCCAGCGAAGTCGCTGACGCACTATTCGAGGTCGATTCCGACGCGAGCCTCAACAAGTTTGCAGTCGACGCCGCCGCCACTCTCATCGCACTCAAGCAAAGCGGCTATAAGATCTGCGTTCTCAGTAATATCCATTTCGATATCCGGCCGGTCTTCAAAGACGCGAACCTGCTCGACTTGATCGACACCTTCGTCCTGTCCAATGAGGAGGGCGTGCAGAAACCGGACCCCGCGATATTCGAGCGGGCACTCGAAAAACTGCGCACCTGCGCCGCGGAAACGCTGATGGTCGGCGACCGCCCTTCGCGAGATGGCGTGGCCGTCGAGGTCGGCATGCCAACCCTGCTCGTCCCGGCCTTGACCGATCCGCAGCAACGCAGGCTGCACCTCGTCACGAGCGCGGTCGGCGTCGACCTCGGGATGCTCCCGCCGGTACAGAACGACTCGATGCCGGACGCTCGCAAGGGAATTCCCGATAGCCGGCGGCAGGGAGCACTCACGTAAACGTCGCAACGGCTGCGAAGGCCGAGTCCGTTCCAGCGGGCGGACTCGGCACGCTCAGGCAAGACGCATCGCACGTTCGATCGCACCGAGCCCGGCATCGACCGCGCTCGGCTGCGCCCGCCTGCTCAGTTCGTCGACCAGATCCCGCACCGTCGGATGGTTGTAGACGTACTGTGGCGCCAGGCATATCGCACGCTCCAACTGCTCGACGGCGGCGGCATCGTGTTTGAGTCTGCCCTGCGCGCGGGCGACTTCGATGCGGTGCCGAGTGTGGCGTTCCTTGGACATCAGGCCCGCCAGATTGATGCTGGTGTGGTGCTTCAGCGCGATATCGGGTCGGTCGAGTGCGACGGCGATCTCGGTAGCGTGAATCCCGCAGTTGGTCGGTCCGAAGACTGTTTGAAAATCGTTGCGGTCCATGCCGAGTCGGGCGGCAGCCGCCTCGGCCTCGGCGAGGTACGCCCATGCTGTGCTGCCGTCGTGCAGGCGGGCCGACGCGACCGCGCACCGCAGGTGCAACGCGCCCCACAGCGAAAGTACCTGTGGCGTGGGCGATGTCATGAGATCTTGCAGTTCGCTCAACGCGGCCTCGGCGACCGTGAGTGCCTCGTCCAGCGTGTCCGTGTGCAGCAATACGCCGCAGCGATCCCACGCCGAGCAGGCACTCATCAGTGGATCACCGAGCCTGGCCGCGGCGGTGGCGGCGTTCTCGACGGCGGTCCAGGCCAGGTCGTGGTAGCCGAGCTGGTTGAGGACGGTGCGGGCGACATGCGAGGTCTCGATGATGAGGCCGTCGATCACGTCCCGCTCGGTGCCCGAGGCCAGCAAGGCGCCGGTGTTCAACGCTTCGGTGAGGTCGGGCAACTGCCGCATCACCTCGAACAGATTCGCGGCCTGTCTGCGCCTGGTGATTCGGTCGACATCATCGCGCAGGTCGGTGAGCAGCGGCTGTGGTGTCACCGCGCGCAGGCCGGCGTGCCCGGACAGACTGAGGCTGGTGCGCCGCAACGCGGCCCGCAGTGCGGGTACCGCGCGGTGCCTGGTGTCCTGGGTGAGCTCGCACGGCTGCCCGAGCAGCCACGCCACATCGACCTCGAGGACATCGGCCAGCCGGTCGATCACCGAGTGCTTGTCCAGCTTGATCCGACCTGCCTCGATGCCGCGCATCCACGACTCGGACCGATCGACATGCGCGGCGAGCGTTGCCTGGCTCATCTTCTTGGTCCGCCGGGAGCGCCGGATCCGCGAGCCGATAGTTGATGCGGCGGTGTTACTTGTTGCCACTTACCGAGTGTATTGCAGATTCTTCCTGCGAAACCGTCAACTATTTGACGGTCTTCCGGTCGAGGAGTTGTCAGGCTATAAGCAACTGACGTAACGACTTCGGCGACGAGGTATCGAAATGATCATGGCCGTTACCGCCGCGCGCGGACCACCACCGATCACCGAACAATTATCCGAATCAACCTTGCATATGTAAACAACGGACTGCACATGACAATAGGCAAACCACCTGCCGAAGACGGGGATCCACGCTTACCGCCGAACAATCTCGGTCCAAGGATCACTCCGATACTGGCATTGACACTGAGCACGGCGCTGGCCGCGATCGCCGGGCTCCTCACCGACTGGCACACGGCCTCGCTGGTCTTTCTCTCCGCCACAGCGCTTTTCAGTACCGCTCAGCGGGAGCCGTGATCGAGTAGCCAAGGGTCGATCAGCCCGAATCCGCAGTGCGTTCGACGCCGACCAGCCCGGCGTCGAACGCACTGGGGAACCGGCGAGGCAGGCCTAGCGGGGTACCGGCGGCAGGTCGGGCACCTCGGCGACCAGCTCTTCGGGCGCGGACAGCCGCCATGCCTCGAAGACGAGTTCGGCCAGTTCGTCGGCGTCGATACCGGACAGGTGCACGACGACCCAGCCGAAACCGCCTGCGGTGAACTGTTCCTCGAACACCCCGGGGCGCTCGGATACCAGCGCCTTCTGCTCGGAGAGGGTTTGTTTCAGGCCGACCGTCTGGGTGCGTGGCCAGTAATAGCCGAACAGCTTGCCGCGCACCTTGTACGAGGTGTACTTCTCGCCTTTGGTGGGTTGCACGTCGGCGAGGGTGCCCACAATCCGGAAGAACTCGTCACTCTGCACAGCCACCGTGGACTCCTCGAAAAGTCAGAACCCGAAATATGCCTGAGCCAATTCAGCCCGCCGCATCGGTGCGCCGCAGCGGGGATCGAGCTCAGCGGGTGACGGTGGCCGAGGTGAGCACGACCTGCTGGACGGGGACGTCCTGCGCGCCCGTCTTGACCTTGCCGATCTGGTCGACGACGTCCTGGCCGCGGGTGACCTTGCCGAATACCGCGTAACCCCAGCCGTCCTGGCCCGGGTAGTCGAGGAACGCATTGTCGTTGGTGTTGATGAAGAACTGGGCCGACGCCGACTGCGGGTCGGACGTGCGCGCCATCGCCACGCTGTAGGTGACGTTCTTCAGCCCGTTCTTCGCCTCGTTCTCGACCTTGTTGGGCGCGGGCTTCTCGCGCATGGTGGTGTCGATGCCACCGCCCTGGATCATGAAACCGTCGATCACCCGGTGGAAAATCGTGCCGTCGTAGTGGCCACTGTTGACGTAGGTCAGGAAATTACGCACGGTCTTGGGCGCCTTCGCTTCATCGAGTTCGAGCTCGATGTCACCCATGGAGGTTTGCAGCAGGACCTTGATCATGATTTCCCCAATTTGTGCGACAGGCTCAGTCCCGCAGTCGCCCTGACGGACTCGTGCTCCAACCGAGCTGGACACGGACCAATGCATCTTACCGGTGCGTGGCCTGGAGGAATCGGGTTCAGCGGGACTGCTCGCTACACAGTCGGTTCGGGCAGCTCCGCACCGGTCTCCAGCAAGGACTTGAGCCCGGACAAGATGCTCGGCCAACCACCGCTGATCGATTCCAGCAGAGCGCTTCCCGGCTGGAAGCCGTCGTGCACGACGGTCAGCTTCACTACCTCGTCCCCGGCGGGCTCGAGTTCGAAGGTCACCTTCGAGCGCGGCTCGTCGGCCAAGGCGGCCACCTCGCTCGCCGGCATGCCGAAGGTTTCCGCGAACGCGGCATCGAAGGTGTGCCAGGTGTAGGCCAGCTTGGTGTACGGGTCGGCTTCCAGCACAACCTGTTCCGGATCCTTGCTGGTCCAATTCTTTTGGTGCCACACCATTTCGGAGCCGGGCTGCCAGTCGGTGTCGAAGGCCGCGCCCCAGTAACGATCGGTGAACGCCGGATCGGTGAGCGCGTGCCACAGCGTTTCCGGGCTGGTCTTGATGTAAGTCGTGTAGACGAATGCGTTGTCGCTCATGGGTTTTGCCTCCAGTGCGTTCTTGAGATCGGCCAGCGCGTGCACGCGGGCACGGTGGTAACGGGTGATCCAGCGCTCGGTGATGGCGTTGATGGGTTCGGCGTTGAGGTAGTGCAGTTTTTCGCGGCCGCTGCGACGGGTGGTGATCAAGTTGGCCGCCTCCAGAACGGCCAGGTGTTTGCTGACCGACTGGCGCGCCATCGCGAGCCCGGCGCACAACTCGCGCAGTGTTTGCCCGTTGCGTGCGTTGAGGCTGTCGAGCAGTCGCCGACGATGGGGGTCGGCCAGTGCCTTGAATACCTCGTCCATGCCACCTTCTCGATTTATGCAGCCGTTCGGCTGCATGTTGAAAGATTAGGCAGCCGAAAGGCTGCATGTCAAGGATGGCCCCGAGAAGTAATGCATTGTCGCGGCGAAATGTAGTAGATATGCTACGAGTCGACGGTAACCCGCAACGGGGAGAGAACCATGACAGTGGGTCAGGGCGTCGCCATCGACGTCGAGAAACTGCGGATGCGCTACGGCAGCACGGATGTCTTGCACGACGTGACATTCCAAGCGCGGCACGGCGAGGTGCTGGTGCTGCTCGGTCCGAACGGTGCGGGTAAGACGACCACCATCGAGATCCTGGAGGGCTTCCGCATGCGGTCGGCCGGCCGCGCCGAAGTGCTCGGCACCGATCCGGCGCACGGCGACGAGGCCTGGCGGGCGCGCATCGGCGTCGTCCTGCAGTCATGGCGCGATCACGGCAAGTGGCGGGTGCGCGAACTGCTCGACTATCTGGGTGCCTTCTATGCGCCCTACGGCACCGAGGACATCCAACGCCCTTGGGACACAGACGAACTCGTCAAGGCTGTGGGCCTCACCGATCAGGCGTCGAGCAGGATCAAAGACCTGTCCGGCGGCCAGCGCCGCAGAATCGACGTGGCGATCGGCATCGTGGGCCGCCCCGAAGTGCTGTTCCTGGACGAGCCGACCGCGGGCTTCGACCCGGAGGCCCGGCGCGAGTTCCACGACCTGGTCCACCGCCTCGCCGACGACCAGCAGACCACCATCCTGCTCACCACCCACGACCTCGACGAGGCCGAGAAACTCGCCGACCGGATCCTGATCCTGGCCGGCGGGCGCATCATCGCGGACGGTTCGGCCGACGAACTCTCCCGCCGGATATCCGGTGCGGCCGAGGTGAGCTGGACCAACGGCGGGCAACGATTCGTGCACTCCACCACCGAGTCGACCGAGTTCGTGCACGAATTGTTCAAGCAGCACGGCGCGGCCATCGGCGACCTGGAGGTCCGCCGCGCCTCACTGGAGGACACCTACATGACGCTGGTGCGCCGGTTCGAATCCGGGCAGGTCGAGTCCGAGGTGCACACGATCGAGGAGGTAGGGCGATGAACCCGATGGCGATTGCGGTTCGGCAGGGCTGGACGCGCGGCATGATCGAGCTGAAACAGGGACTCACCAACGGCCAAGACCTGTTCGGGCTCCTGTTCTGGCCCGTCGCCATGCTGGTGGTGCTGTTCTTCATGCGGAACGCGTCGTTCGAGGGGAGCGGCGTACTGCTCGGCTCGCTCGCGTTGCCCAGCACGATCGGCATGCTGGTCGCGATCAACGGCATCATCGGCATGGGACAGCAGCTCACCCTCGACCGGGAAGACGGCACCCTGCTGCGGGCCAAGGCGACCCCGAACGGCATGGTCGGCTACCTGATCGGCAAAATCATCCAGGTGTCCGGCTGGGTGCTCATTCCGTCTGCGCTGTTGCTGGTCGGCGGCATGTTCATCGTGGACGGACTCGCGCTCGGCCAGGTCGGATCGTGGGTGACGTTGACCTGGGTGCTGGTGCTCGGCCTGCTCGCCACCCTGCCGATCGGCGCCGTCTTCGGCTCGGTGTTCGCCGACCCGCGCAACTTCGCGCTGATGACCTTCCCGATCATGGCGCTCGTCGCGGTGTCCGGCATCTTCTACCCGATCACCTCGATGCCCGGCTGGGTGCAGGGCGCGGCCCAGCTGTTCCCGGTGTACTGGCTCGGGCTCGGCATGCGCTCGGCGCTGCTGCCGGACGAGGCGGTCGCCATCGAACTCGAACAGTCCTGGCGGCAGCTGGAAACCGTTGGTGTGCTCGGCATCTGGGCGGTAGCGGGCTTGCTCGTCGCGCCGGTGGTGCTGCGCAGGATGGCCCGCCGCGAGTCCGGCTCCAGCGTGGCCGTCCGCCGGGAGAAAGCGATGCAGCGTGCCTACTGAGGTCATCTACAACCGGATCGCGATGTTGCGCGCCGAGCGCGGCATCTCGCGCCGCGAGTTGGCGGAGGCGCTCGGTGTGCACTATCAAACGATCGGCTACCTGGAACGCGGCGAGTACAGCCCGAGCTTGCATCTGGCCCTGCGGATCGCGGCCTACTTCGAGGTGACCGTGGAGGTCGTCTTCTCCACCAGCCCCTTCCCACGCCTCGGGTCCCGCGTCGAGACAGCTTGACCAGCAAGCCGGCTCGACGCTCGGACCGGCGGCACTACGCGTGGTCGCCGCGGAGCACGGCGAAGGTCGGGACGAGCTCGCCGCGCCGCCCGCTTTCGGCAATCGCCCGGTGCCAGTAGGACTGAACGGTCCGGGCCAGAGCGGTGTCGACGCCGACGGCCTCGCTGGTCTCGAGCACGTGCCGCGCGCCCGCCGCCATCATCTGCAGATTGGCGACGTCGCCCAGCCCGCCGGCCTGTGCCGACGCGGCCAGACCCGCGTACACATCGTCGACCCGGCCCAGTGAACGTTGGGCATAAGGCAGGAAACGATCGATCGGCTCGCCGGAGCGGTCGATCATCGCCAGCGCCTGTTCGACGCCGAGCAGCAACGGATTGAAGATGGCAAGGACCGCTTGGTAATACAGCTGGGCCAAGCCCTCGTCCTCGCCGAGATACTCCGGTGTGTTGAGCACGCTCAACAGGTCACGATGGGCTTCGAATACCGCACGGCGGCCGGCATAGAACACGTAGGACTCAGGGTCGGTGAGACCGTCGCTCTGTGCCATGACGCCGCCGGCCAGGAAGTCCCCGCCGTGCGAGCGCACCCACGCCGCGGCCTCGCGAGTGCTGGCCGGGGAATCCGAGGACAGATTGGCAATCACCTTGCCCGCCAGGTGATCCGATGCCTGGCCGAGTGCGTCGTACATCGCCGCGTAGTGCGTGAGGCTGACCACGATCAGGTCGTTGGCGTCGAGTACCTCGCGGACGGTCGCGGCGCGCCGGGCGCCGAGTTCGACCATGGTGTCGGCCTTTTCGGTGCTGCGATTCCACACCGTCACCGTGACACCGGCGTCCAGGAAGGCCCGGACCACAGCCTGACCCATCGGCCCCAGGCCGACGACGGAGATGGAGCCGATGGGTTTCCGCTGAGGCATGTCGACTAGACCTTGTCCCCGCGGAGCAGTGCGTAGGTCGAGACGGCCTCGCCCTTCTCTTCGGAGGCGGCAATGGCCTTGCGCCACAACGACTGTGCGGTGTGCGAGAACGTCGCGTCGACGCCGACCTCCTCGCTGGCGTCGATGATGTGCTGTGCACCGGCGTCCATCATTTTCAGGCTCGCCAGGGTGGCCCAGCCGCCGTTCTGGTTGGCCACCGAGAACTCCTCCATGAAATAGGGGAACGCGGCGGCGGAGCGGACGGCGAACGGGATGAACTGGCTGATGCTGTGGCCGGAGCGGTCGATCATCGCGGTCGCCTGGTCGAAGGCGAGCAGCCACGGATGGAAGATGGTCAGCAGCGCCTGGTAGAAGATCTGCGCGAGACCGTCGTCCGCGCCGAGGTACTCCTGCGGGCTCAGCGGGCGCAGCAGCTCGGCGTGCGCGTCGAAGACCTCGCGCGGGCCGCTGTAGAAGATGTACGACGCGGGATGGGCGATGTTGTCACCCGCCGACATGACGCCGCCGGACAGGAACTGCGCGCCGTGCGAGCGGACCCACTCAGCACCCTTCCGGGCCTTCTCCGGGGAATCGGAGGACAGGTTCGCGATCACCTTGCCCGCCAGGTGATCGGTGGCCTGACCGAGCACGTCGTACATGGCGGCGTAGTGGGTGAGGCTCAGCACGGTCACCTCGTTGGCGTCCAGCGCGTCGGCGACGGTCGCGGCCGGCTTGGCGCCGAGTTCGACCATCGCGTCGACCTTGTCGGTGCTGCGGTTCCATACGGTCACCTCGACGCCGGCGTCCAGGAAGGCCCGGACCATCGACTGGCCCATCGGCCCGAGGCCGACGACGGAGACGGAACGGGGGCTGGTCTGTGCGGACATTGTGTGTCCCTTCGCTTCTGGTTCGGATGGTGTCGGCGCCGGGACCAATACTCGTTGCCGCAGGTAAAGTCGGGAAGACCGAACGTTCAGGTGGGGTTGCTTACCTAGAGGTTCGAAATATGGTCAGAAGGAGTGCGGTGGACATGAGCAGTGACGCGGATCACGACGTGTGTGGCATGTCCGTGGCGATCGATGTCGTCGGCGGTAAATGGAAACTGCACCTGATGTGGGCGCTGAGTGAGCGCCCGCAACGATTCGGCGAGATCCGGCGCCTGCTGGCCGGCGTCAGCGAAAAGGTGCTCGCGGAGAATCTGCGGCACCTCGAGGCGAGCGGCGTCGTGCACCGGGAGGTCTACCCCGAGGTTCCGCCCCGGGTCGAATACTCCCTCACCCCGCTCGGCGCGGAATTGGCCGTCGCCCTGCGCCCCCTCGAAGAGTGGGGCGACAAGCACCGCCACGAGCTCCTCGGCAACCTGCTGGCTTCGGCTAGCTAGTACCGCTCGTGGCGAACCGGCTGGACTAGCGGGACTCTGTAATCGCTTGCAGCACCGGCCTTATCGCGTCAGGTGCCGCTCTGCTATCTGTGCGCCGACTTGCTGCAAAAGGTGGCTCGCCCGCGCGATCGAGCGGGCCGGGTCCGGCTCCAGATCGGTGAGGGCGTAGCAGGCGGTGAAACCCGCCGCGCGGATCTCTTGTGCGGCAAGAAGATTGCGGCCCGCGACGGCGATGACGGGAATCCCGGCCTTGCGTGCGGATTCGCAGACGCCGATGGGGGCCTTGCCGTGCAGGCTCTGCGCATCGAGCGAGCCCTCGCCGGTGATGACGAGTTCGGCACCGTCGAGTAGTGCGGGAAAGTCCAGCAGTTCGAGGATCACCTCGATGCCGCTGCGCACCTGCGCGCCGAGGACGGCGAGTGCGCCGAAACCTGTTCCGCCCGCGGCGCCGGCGCCGGGATGATGCGCGAAGGTGGGACCTGCGAGTCGTGCCCAGTTCGCGAGTGCCTCTTCGAGAAGGGCGAAATCGGCTGTATCGGTGCCTTTCTGGGGCGCGTAGACCGCGACGGCACCTTTGGGGCCGAGCAGTGGGTTGTCCACATCGCAGGCCAAGGTGACAATGCCGGCGGCGATTCCAGGATGAAGGCCGGAAAGGTCCAACTGGGCGGCGCGGGTCAAAGCCGCACCACCCTGGGCTAATTCGTGGCCGTCGGCATCCAGGATGCGGGCACCGAGCGCCTGCACCATGCCCGCACCGCCATCGGTGGAAGCGCTGCCGCCCAAACCGAGCACGATATGGGTGGCACCATTGTCGAGCGCGTGTGCGATGACAACGCCCAACCCGTAGGTGCTCGCACCGAGCGGATCCGGCCGTCCCGCAGGGAGTTTCGCAAGACCGACCACGGCGGCCAACTCGATGACGGCTGTTTCCGCCTGCACCGCGTACGACGTGCTGCCGGGCACGCCGGTAGGTCCGGGCGCGGACAACTCGACCCGCGTCCACCCGCTCGCCACGAACGCGTCGACGGTCCCGTCTCCGCCGTCGGCGACCGGCACCTGTCGGACTTGCACCGCCGGTGCGACTTCCGCGATGCCCGTCGCGAGCGCGGCCGCCACCTGGGGTGCGGTCAGCGACCCCTTGAACTTGTCCGGGGCGAGCACCACCCGGCGAACGGTCTCGCGCGTCATCCCCACATTGTCGGGTGCGCGCCGGAAATCCGCGCGATGCCGCCGCCGCTATGCGCGGTGAACTGCGGGTTCAAGAAAAGAGAGCAGTGCTCTTGACTCACCTTCGCGGAAGTGGAACACTTATCACAATAGAGAGCAGTGCTCACAAAGGAGATCGACCATGGACCACAGCACCCGCTACATCGGCCCGGCCGGCCTGGACCCGATCATGAACCGCATCTTCAACTGGCTGCCCAGGCTCGGCATCAGCGTCATGGGTTCGCGGCTGCTGGCGGTCCGCGGTCGCAAGAGCGGGCAGTGGCGGACCACGATGGTCAACCTGATGGTGCGCGAAGACGGCGCCCGTTTCCTCGTCGCGCCGCGCGGGCACACGCAGTGGGTACGCAATCTGCGTGTGGCCGGCGGCGGCGAACTGCGGCTCGGACGCAAGGTCGAGCAGTTCACCGCCACCGAGATCGCCGACGCGGACAAGGTCCCGCTGCTGCGGCTGTACCTGCGCAAGTGGGGCTGGGAAGTGGGCAAGTTCTTCGAGGGCGTCACCAAGGACGCCACCGACGCGGAATTGGCCGCTATCGCACCGGGATTCCCGGTCTTTCAGATCAACTGAATGCGCGGCGATCAGGCGGAGCGAACCAGGAATTCGATCGCCGCCGCATATCCCTGAATCCCCATCCCGGCGACCACCGCGGTCGCGATCGGGGAGATATAGGAGTGATGCCGGAACTCCTCGCGGGCGTGCACATTGCTGATATGCACCTCCACGATGGGGAGTTCCGGGATCACCAGCGCGTCCCGCAGCGCCACCGAGGTGTGGGTGAGCCCGCCGGGATTGATCACGATGCCCGACTCGACGCCGCGCGCCCGATGGATCCGGTCGATCAGCGCGCCTTCGGAATTGGATTGGAAGGCGGCGATCTCGCGGCCGTAACGTTGCGCGGTCTGCCTGCAGAGTTCGACGACGTCGTCGAGCGTCGCCGACCCGTAGACCTCCGGCTGACGAGTGCCGAGCATGTTCAGGTTCGGGCCGTTGAGAACCAGGATCGGACCGGGTGCGGACATGCCCGCAACATTAGTCGTAGGCCCTACGGCGAAGTCCTACCCGGCGCGTCCGGAAAGACCAGCGACTACTTTGTCGCCCGCACCGATCGGGCTGGGTGTCGCGAAACTCCGGGGCCTACAGTCCCTGCGGTCCCTCCGACCGCAGGTCGTCCACCTTCCGCATAGCGTCGCGCAACTCCGCCAGCCAGGATTCCGCGTGCTGGCCGGCCAGTTTCACCGTCCAGGCCAGCGCGTCCGCCCGCGAACGCGCCACGCCCGAGTCGACCAGCGTGTCGAGCACCTTGCGTTCGGGTTGACGCAGCCGGGTCATGACGGGGACCGCCAAGTGGGTGAACATGATCCGTTCGCCATCGACCGACACGCCCCACGCAACACTGCGGCCGTAGCGGCGCTGCGCCTCGTCCGCGATCTGCATGCGGGCCGGGCGGGTGGACTCGCGGAAGCGTGAGATGGCGCCCTCCTTGGTCGCCCGCGGCACTTCCTCAGTGGCCGCTTCCGCGGTGCCTTCCGCGTCGACGGGAGTCTTCTCGGGCTGGGGGATCGGCAGTTCACCGATGACGACGATCTCGTCCCGGTCGATCTCGATGACGGGTGGACCGGCGAACCAGTCCTCGGGCAACCTGCCCGCGAACCAGTCCGGCACGTCCGCCGGATCCGGTAGGTCGGCCTGCTGCCAGCCGCCCGGTCGTCCGAAGCCCCGTCCCCGGTGTTGATGCCTCATGAGGGGATCACCTACTTACTCTTCAGTGTTGCTTACAGTAATTACAAGATTACGTCGCAATCGGCGCCAATGGTTCCGCTCTGTGCGAACAGAGTTCGCCGGTGGTTAACGGGGGTGATTCGCGGTTCGTAGACGCTCGCTCTGGGTACTCAGTGATCCGAAACGCCGAGTAGGGCAGTAAGTGCACAACTTTGCGTGGGGCCCCGGTACGGTAGCGGCGCCGGTTGTCGCCGTAGCACTGGACAACGATCAGGATCGGTCCCCCGAGACGGGAGCTTTCGGGCACAATTGAGATGCTGAGCATGGGTAACGTCCTTGTGGCGGAGGCACCGCAGACAGGTCTTTTTCAGGTACGGTGGTCTTGTTACTGGAGTGACAAGAGTGAAGAGTGGGCGACATGGATGTCTGGGGATCCCGCCGCTTTCGCGTCCGGGGCGCTATGGCACTCGCGGGGGTGGCGGCGCTCGCGATCGCGATGGGATCGTGCGGTGTAAGTGAGGGTAAGAACGAGGCGGAGGCTGTCGTCGAGCGCTTCACCGAACTGCTCGACAAGCAGGACTACTCCAAGGCTTCCGAGCTCACGTCGTACCCGTCCGCGGCTTCGGCAACGCTGAAGCAAATGTTTGCTGGACTGCAGCCGGGCAAGGTGGATTACAAGAAGACCCAATTCATCGGCCTCGACTCCGAAGCGGCGATCTTCAGCATGGACGCCGCCTGGACCTTCGGCGACCGCAAAAACTGGAACTACAGCCTGCAGGGCAATGTGCGCAAGCTCGCCATCGGCTGGCGCATCTCCTGGGATCCGGCCGTGGTGATGCCCCAGCTCGACCACAATCGCACCGTGCGCCTGGTGCGCACCGAGCCGTCCCCGGCGCCGAAGGTCAACGACATCGCGGGACAGCCGCTGATGACCGAGCAGATCATCAACGTGATCAAGCTCGACCCCGCGAAGATGCCCGACCCGGTCGGCTCGACCAACGCACTGGCCAAGGCCATCGAGCCGGTCGCGCCGCTGATCACCGGGCCGTCGCTGATGCAGCAGGTGGCCACCTCGCAGGGCAAACCGGTGGTCGCGGTGAACCTGCGCGAGCCCGACTTCGCCATCCTGGAGAAGGACATGGCGCCGATCCCCGGCGTGGTGATGGAGAAGCAGCCGCGGCTCATCTCCGCCGACCGCCGGATCTGGTCGCCCATGCTGGACGCCTTACGCAAGGTGCAGCAGGAGAGCCAGGAACAGCACTCCGGTTGGGGTGTGCAGGTTTTCGAACAGGACGGTCGTTTCGTCGGCCAGCTCGCCGGTGTGCAGGGCCCGCCGGGCCCGGACATCGCGGGCACCATGGACCAGCGGTTGCAGCGCGCCGCCGAGGACGCGGTCGTCAGCTCCGCCACCCCCGCCGCGATCGTGGCGATCCAGCCCTCCAGTGGCGCGGTGGTCGCGGTCGCGCAGAACTCGCAGGCCAGCGAGCACGGGCCGGTGGCGTTCACCGGCCTCTATCCGGTCGGCGGCAATATCGAGCTGTTCCGCAATATCGCGGCCGTCACCAAAGGCAAGGCGCCGCACGAGATTCCGGTGCAGGAGGCGGCCGAGGCCGCGACCGCGCTCGGCGTCGGTATCGACTTCAAGGTGCCCGGACTCGACGAGGTGACCGGGCGGCTGGCCGTCGCGGGCCGCAGCGCCGAACAGGTCCGCCAGGGCGGCGGCTCGGACGCGGTGCTGGCCAGCCCGTTCGGCATGGCGATCGCCGCCGCCGCGATCGCGCGCGGCGAGGTGCCGCGGCCGATGATCGAGGTCGCCCGGCCGAGCACCACCGACGCGCAACTCGCGCCGCTGCCCAGGGAGGTCACCGACCGGCTGCACAGCATGCTGCGCGACTCGACCAACGCCCCCGAGTTCGCGAGCCTGCGAATGTACCGCGACGTCAACGGGTTCAGCGCGACCGCGGGACGGGACGGCTGGCTGATCGCGATCATGGGCGACCTGGCCTTCGCCATCCACATCAACGACGTGGACAGCGGCGACGCCACCGCGCGCATGGCGGTCCGGATGCTGCAGTCGCTGGCCGCGCCGGAGACTTAATTCAGCGCTTTGATGGCCGCGCGCCAGCCGAGCAGGAACAGCGCGAGCACCACACCTGCCACCAGGATGAAGCTGAATGCAGTGCCCTGACCGCTGACCACGCGCAGCAGCATGCCGCCGCCCAGGGTGCCGAGCCAGACCAGAATCCCGGTGGGCCACAAGGCGGTTCCGTCGAAGCGGGCGTCGCGGCCGGCGTCACCGAACATCCGGCTCGCCGCGGCGACCGCCACGGTCCAGCCGATGGCCAGGCCGATGGCGAACGGCCACAGCGTGCGAAGTAGTCCGGTGAGCACGGCCTCGTCGTGACTACGCCTGCCGATCGCACAGAACAGGATCACCAGCAGCGCATCTACTACCAACGGCACCAGTTTCTTCACGCGGCAAGCGTAGTTGGCCGGTCCTGGTCAAATGTGAAGCGCCTGCGGGGCTGCGTGTTCCGGGATGGGCCGAGCTCAGAACCGGCGCTGGGAGAATTCCTTCTCGTACTCGGCGTCGTCGTCCTGCGGGGTGCGGAACAGGAACAGGAAGACGATCCAGCCGACGATCGCGACCAGGATGAAGCTCACCAGCCGGTACACGAACGCCGCCGCGACCGCCTGCGCGGCGGGTAGTCCGGCGGCCGCGGTGAGGCCGTAGATGAGTGTCGCGTCGACATAGACGATCCCGCCGGGCGCGAAGGGAATCGAGCCGACCGCCTTACCCACGGCGAACGCCAGCAGCAGCCCGGCCAGCCGGGCATCCGCGCCGACGGCATAACAGGCGGCGCCGAGGCAGGCCACGTCGGCGAACCGGTGCACCAGCGCCCACAGCCCGACCAGGGAACCGTCGCGCTTGCCGAGATCCACCGACTCCAACTGCGCCAGCACTTCGCCGACCTTGCCCGCGCCCTGGTCGGCCGGCCGCTTGCGTAGCCGATTGACCAGGGCGAGCGCCTTACGCAGCAGCGACTCCAGCGACCCTGGATTGCGCGAGACATAGTTGCCGACCCACACCACCGCGACCACCGCGGCCAGCGACAGGATCAGTTTGAACGGCCCGATGCTGCCGCCGGACAGGAACGTGCCACCCACCCCGAGCAACGCGAGCCCCGCCGCGGCGACCACGCCGGAGAACACCAACTGCCAGGACGCGACGATCGGACTCGCGCCGAACCGCCTGGTCTGGCGGTAGGTGAAGGCGGTGGAAAACACCTGACCTGCGGGAAGTGTGACGGACATGGCGGTGGCGCCGTAGACCACCGCGACAGATTTACGCTGACTTACCTCGACACCCCCGGCGTGCAGCAGCTGTTTCTGCACCCGCCCGAATCCGCTCATCGACAAGGCCTGTAACCAAATACAGGCGGCGACCCACCCCCAGTGAATGTCGCTGAGTTTGCGCCACGATTCGTGCAGTCGCGGCCATAGGTAGATGCCCTCGGCGATCAACAAGGCCAGCAGGGCGACCCCGAGCACCCATTTGACCCACCAGAATTTGCCACGGCGGCCGTCGGTCGTGGGAGGCGGCGCAGGATCTCCTGCCGGTTCCCCGTTGGCCGTCACCAGGTCAGCCTAACGAACGTACTGTTTCGGCGTCGGTAGGTTTCGGCGCGTCGAGCTCTGCTCTGGGGTAGGCGAGCAGCGTTTTTCGGCGCCGCCCGCGCAGCTGTACCTCGTCGCCGGTTTCCCACTTGTCCTGCTCGCTTTCCTCGGCGAAATACAGCGCGCTGCCGGAGGCCAAGGTGCGGCCGGGCTGGTCTTTGGCGAGCTCGGTCAGCCGGGACGCCTCGTTGACCGGATCGCCGATCACCGTGTATTCGAAACGATTCGCCGCCCCGATATTTCCGGCGACGGCCAATCCCGCCGAGACGCCGATACCGATGTCGAGGCCGGGCACTTCGCGCAGCACCGCGCGCAGCTCGCGGGCCGCGGCCAGCGCGGCGGTCGGTGCGTCCGGCCGGTCCAGCGGTGCGCCGAAGATGGCCAGCGCCGCGTCGCCGACGAACTTGTTCACGAAGCCGTTGTGCCGGTCGATGACGTCGACCACGATCCGGAAGAACTCGTTGAGCAGGCTGACCACCTCGGTCGGCGGGCGTTCGGCGGCGGTCGCGGTGGAGCCGACCATGTCGACGAACAGCACGGCGACGAACCTGGTCTCCCCGCCGAGCTCGGTGCCGTAGTCGAGTGCGCGCTGGGCGACCTCCTCGCCGACGTGCTGACCGAACAGTTCCTGCAGCTGGCGGCGCTTGGCGGCTTCTTCCATCATCCGGTTGAAGCCGACCTGCAGCAGCCCGATCTCGCTGCCGTCGAACACCTCGACCTGGACGTCGCGCGCGCCCTCCTGCACCCGGTCGATGGCCTGGCTGAGCTGTCGCACCGGGTCGGAGATGCTGGAGCCGGTGAGCATGGACAGCGCCAGCGCCTGCAGGATCACCACGCCGCAGAGCAGCAGGATGGAGATGGCCAGCGACTGGGCGGAGAATTTCACGTCCGAGGAGATCTGCGTGATACACAGCAGCACGATGGCGATGGTGGGGGCGAAAGTGCCCATGCCCCAGGTCATTGCCATCCGGGTGCCGACGCCCGGGGTCAAGGTGTGATCGAAGGTGCCTGCGGTCAGGGCCGCTGCGGCGACCGGGCGAAGGATGCGTTCGCCGAGCATGTAGGTGAAGCCGAACACGATGGTCGCGGCCATACACAGGGTGACGATGACGGCGCCGGCCAGTTTGGGCTCTTCGGAGATGATCAGCAGGGCGAGGATCGCTCCGCCGATCAGCCACAGCGCCAGGTGCAGGATGGCCTGCCGCAGCGGGGCGTGCAGCGCGGCCATCTGCTCTTGGCGGCTCGGTGGTCCGCCGCGCATCTGCCAGCGCATCACCGGGCGCAGCATCAGCGCGGACGCGACCATGCTCAGCAAGCCGCCGGTGACGAACACCAGGGCGGGCACGAGCAGGCCGGTGCTCCTGGCACCGTCGGGCGCGCCCTCGGGGACCGGCAGCCCGTACTGGATGAAGGCCCACACCAGCACCGCACCGAAGGCATTGGCCAGCAGCATCGATGTCAGGTACAGCGGCCAGCGCGTTCGCATGGTCTGTTTGACCGCTTCCAAGGGCGCTGACACAACCAACAATCTAGCGTTTCGATCATGTGAGGTTCCCCGCGGCGCTGTCCGGCGGCCTGGCATTCGTCCGGCTCGGCGCACGCTGAGGACGGACAATGGGCCGCTGCGCTGGTTATGCTCGGCCAGGTGACGGACCCCAAGGCAAGCCCGAAGCGGAAAGCCGCCCTGACCCGGCCCGCCGCGGACTCGGTACACCCGATCGTGCGGGTGTCGGCGGAGTGGGGCTGGCGGCTGCTGGTCCTGTTCGCGGTGGTGCTCGCGTTCGCCGCGATCGTGCAGAAGCTGGCGACGGTGGTCATTCCGCTCGCCATCGCGCTGCTCGCGGCCGCGCTGCTGGCGCCGCTGGTGGACTGGTTGCAGCGGCTCGGGGTGCCGCGTCCGGTGGGTGTGTTCGTCGCACTGGTCGGGTCGCTCGGCCTGGTGGCGGGCGTGATGACCTTCGTCGTCGAGCAGTTCGTGGCCGGCGTGCCGCAGCTGTCCGACGAGTTCACCAACAGCATTCACAAGATCCAGGATTGGCTGATCACCGGGCCGCCGCATCTGAGCAACGATCAGATCCGCAATGCCGGTGACCAGATCATCAAGACGATCCAGTCCAATCAGGACCGGCTCACCAGCGGCGCACTGACCACCGCGACGGTGCTCGCCGAGCTGCTCACCGGTCTCTTTCTGACCCTGTTCATCCTCATCTTCTTCCTTTACGGCGGCGATCAGATCTGGCGGTTCGTCACCAGGATCGTGCCGACGCCGCAGCGCGAGCGGGTGCGCACGGCCGGGCAGCTCGGGTTCGGCACGCTAGTCGGGTTCGTGCGCGCCACCGTGGCCGTCGCGGCGGTGGACGCCATCGGCATCGGCACCGGGCTCGGCATTCTCGGTGTGCCGCTGGCCCTTCCGCTGGCCTCGCTGGTATTCATCGGCGCGTTCATCCCGATCATCGGTGCGTTCGTGGCGGGGTTCGTCGCGGTGTTCATCGCGCTGGTGACCAAGGGGCTCATCACGTCGCTGATCGTGCTCGGCATCATCATCGCGGTGATGCAGCTGGAAGGGCATGTGCTGCAACCACTGCTGCTGGGGCGCGCGGTGAGCATCCATCCGCTGGCGGTGGTGCTCGCGATCACCGCGGGCGTGGTGCTCGGCGGGATCGCGGGCGGTCTGCTCGCGGTGCCGCTGGTCGCGGTGATGAATACCGCTATCCGGTCACTGCTTTCGGACAGTCCGGAGGAGATGTTCGGAGAACTACAGACCGGCGAGGACCTATACGACGCCGAGCCGGACGAGCCGGAGCCCGGACGCTTCGATGTGGCGGCGACCCTGGCGAAGGAAGAAGCGAAAGAATCCGGGATCGTCTATCCGGCACCCGATGAGCGCGCGCCGAAGGACTGAGTTCGATGGTGCGCCGAGGGGCTGAGCCGCACTCGTCCGACGTGGCGACGACCCCGCTGTGGCGGGCCGCGCAGGCGTTGCGGCTGGTGACGCTGCTCTACGCGGTGCTGCAGCAGTTCGCGTCGGCGCCCTATTACCAGAATCAGCGGTTGAGCTGGGTGCTCATCGCCTTGATGGCGGTCTGGTCCGGTGCGTCGGCGATCATGTTGTCGCAGTGGCGGTTTCCCGAGGTACGGCGGGTCCGCGTCTGGGTGGTGTTCGGTGATCACGTGGTGGTCATCGCGTTGATGGCGGCGACCCGTCTGGTCGCCGACTACGACTGGTACCACGGACATCAGACGCTGCCGACCACGCTGTGGGCCACCAATGCGGTGATCGGCGCGGCGATCCTGCGCGGACCGGTCGCGGGTGTGCTGTCCGGCGCGCTGATCGCCTCGGTCGCGCTGACCGTGCGCGATCAGTGGGGGCAGGACGTGTGGACCGATGCGACGGTGCCGGTGCTCGTCTCCGTCGGCCTGGCGCTGGGTTTGGCGGCCAACACCGCGCGCCGCGCCCAGGACCAGCTCGAACGCGCGGTCCGGCTCACCGCGGCCACCGAAGAGCGGGAACGGCTTTCGCGTGAGGTGCACGACGGGGTGCTGCAGGTGCTCAGCTACATCAAGCGGCGCGGCACCGAGATCGGCGGGCCCACCGAGGAATTGGCCCAGCGCGCCGCCGAACAGGAAGTGGCGCTGCGGGTGCTGATCACCGAGACGGCCGATCGAGGAGATTCCGGCGGCGCCGAGGTCGATCTGCGTCCGTTGCTGACTGTGCACGCGACGCCGTCGGTGTTCGTCTCCACGCCCGGCCATCCGGTGCTGGTCGGGCGGTGGGCCGGGGCCGAGATCGCGGCGGCCGTCGCGACGGCACTGTCGAACGTCGCGCTGCACGCCGGACCCGACGCGAAAGCCTATGTGCTGCTGGAGGACACGGGTGACGAGCTGGTGATCAGCGTGCGCGACGACGGGGTCGGCATCCCGCCGGGCCGGCTGGCCGAGGCGGAAGCCGAAGGGCGACTCGGGGTTTCGCGGTCCATCGTCGGCCGGATCGGCGCACTCGGCGGCACCGCCGATCTGCTCACCGAGATCGACGGCGGGGTCGGCTTCGGCACCGAGTGGGAATTCCGGGTGCCGCGCACATGAGGTTCGACGAAACAGGAGGTGCGCCGTGACCGATGATGCTGCGGCCGAGGCAATTTCGGTGATGGTGGTGGACGACCACCCGATGTGGCGCGACGGCGTCTCCCGCGACCTCGCCGAGGCGGGCTTCGAGGTGGCCGCCACCGCGGACGGGGTCGGCAGCGCGACCAGGCGGGCGGCGGCGGTGCGGCCCGCGGTGGTGCTGATGGACATGCAGCTGCCCGACGGGAACGGCGCGCAGGCCACCGCCGAGGTGCTGCGCGTCTCGCCGGACAGCCGGGTGCTCGTGCTCTCCGCCTCGGCCGAACGCGACGACGTGCTCGACGCGATCAAGGCCGGGGCCTCGGGCTACCTGGTGAAGAGCGCGTCGGTGGCGGAGCTGATCGAGGCCGTGCGCGCGACGGCGGCGGGCCAGCCGGTGTTCACACCCGGACTCGCGGGCCTGGTGCTCGGTGAGTACCGGCGCATGGCCACCACCCCGGCCGAGCCCGACGAACCGCACCGCCCGGCCCTGACCGAGCGGGAGACCGAGGTGCTGCGCATGGTCGCGAAGGGCTTGTCCGCCAAGCAGATCGCGTCGCGGCTGGGGCTGAGCCATCGGACCGTGGAGAACCACGTCCAAGCGACGCTGCGCAAACTTCAGTTGGCCAATCGGGTCGAGCTCACCCGCTACGCGATCGAGCAGGGTCTCGACGAGTAGGACGCGCTCGAAGTAGTACCCGGGCATCCGGGATTGCCCTGATACATGTCGGGGCTGGAATCGGTAATCTCGAATCATGGGCGGACCCGAATCGGTATCCAATGGCGTCGGCTCCGGAGGCGCGATAGGCGACCGGGATCTACGCGTATCCGACGCCGAGCGCGAGCACGTCGGTGAGCTGCTGCAGCGCGCCGTCGGGCTCGGCATGCTCTCGCTCGGCGAGTTCACCGAGCGGATGGACACGGCGCTGGCCGCCAAGACGCGCGGCGAACTGAACTCCGTGCTGATCGACCTGCCCGGCGTCCGGCTGGTCGGCCGGCCCAGCGTGCCGCCGTCCACCTTCGTGAACACCGCTCCCTCATTCGTCAAGCACCGGCCGGTACCGCCACCGCTGAGTGCGAACACCGTGCCTGGCGGCGTGATTCGGTCCCGCCTGTCCGGCGTGAGCAGGCGCGGGCCCTGGCATGTCGCGCCGTCGCTGCACCTCAACAGCTTGCTGTCCGGCGTGACCCTCGACTTCACCGAGGCGATCATGTCCACCCAGGTGGTCGAACTGAACGTCGACGACTATTGCAGCTCGCTCACGCTGATCGTGCCTGCCGAGGCCACCGTCGACCTCAACGAGGTCGACCTGATCGGGTCCAGCGTGAACAACAAGGTCCGCACCGGGCCCCCGCTCGGCCCACTGCACCTGGTGGTGCGTGGCCGCGTCCGATTCGGTTCGGTCACCGCCAAGCACCCCTTCATAGCGCACTGGCGTCGCATGATGGGGCACTGACCGGATGCGCATCGGGGAACTGGCCAAGCGCACCGGCGTCAGCGAACGGTCGCTGCGTTACTACGAGGAGCAACTGCTGCTGGCGTCCGAGCGCACGCCCGGCGGGCACCGAGAGTACTCCGAGCGGGCCGTGGACCGGGTCATTCACATCCAGGAACTCTTCGCGGCCGGGCTGAACAGCAAGACCATCGGCCAGCTCCTGCCGTGCATGCGCGACGTGGACGGTGGGCCGAACGAATCCGCGACCCCGGAGCTGGTCGCCCAGTTGACGATCCAGCGGCAGCGGATCGACCGCACCATCGACGACCTCGTCCGCTCGCGCGAGATCCTGGACGAGGTGATCGACCGCGCCGCAGCACCATTCGCGGCGAAGTAGACCCACCGTCGATCAGGTGTTGTCCCCGATGCGACGGGAGAGGTTTGCCCGCGCCGTTCACCGGAGGTCGGGCCTGCCGTCGTCAGGTGTTGACGCCGATGCGGCGGGCGAAGGCGCGCAACGGGACTCGGCGGTCGTGGTCCAGCAGCTCGGAGACGATGTGCCGGGGCAGGGATTGGTATTTGAGCCAGTCGGGGCCGCCGACCCGTTCGGCGGTGAGCAGCGTGTCGAGCGCGCGCCGGTGCTGGCCGGTGCGGGTCAGCGCGACGGCGGTGTCGGTGAGGTGGCGGGCGCGGCAGGCCTGCGGGAGCCCGCTGTTGACGGGCATGGCCTTCGCGGCGGCCAGGGCCTCGGCGTACCGCTCGGCGGAGACGTTGACGTCGACCGTCTGCATGACGACTTGCGAAGGGCCGAAATAGGTTTCGTAGTCGCGGCGGTCCGTGCCGATCCGCAGTGCGACCTCGTTCGCCGCCTCGACCAGTGCTAACGCCTCGGGTACCGCCTGCGCCCGGCCCGCCGCGGTCGCGCCGAGCAGGACCAGCGAACCGTAGGCCGACAGGTGCGCCGGGGTGACGTCGCCGGTCGGCTCCAGCCCGGTCGCCGCGCGCAACGCCACCCGGCGTGATTCGTCGTAGCGGCCCTGCACGAGCAGCTGCCAGGCGACCGAGCCGCGGATGGTGCCGAGCAGTAGCGGGTCGTTGCCCTCCTCCGCCGCCGCGAGCGCGTGCCGGATCGCCAGGAACGCCGGATCGGTCTGACCGAGGTGCACCAGGGTACAGCCGGTGACCCAATACATCCGGGCCAGCAACTCATTGGCGACCGCGACGGAGCCGTTGCGCGCGGCGTGCACGGTGGCGCGCAACTGGGTCAGCCCGGACGGGAGGATCGAGGTGAGTAGTTCGTAGCGGCCGACCCAGTAGGCGCCCCAGGCGTAATCGACCGCGCGGCGGCCGTCGTCGAGACTGATCGCCGCTTCTTCGTTCGTCTCACCGAGCAGGTCGTCGACCGGCGTCAGTGCGCGCCGGATGGCGACGATGCCCGCATCGGGGTCACTGGACGGCACGCCCGCGCGTTTGCCGATGAGATCGGCGATGTCCACGTCCAGTGCGCGAGCCAGTTTCTGCAGGCTGGCGATCGAGGCGGTCTGGCGGCCGCCCTGCTCCAGCTTGCGCACCAGGTCGACGCTGACCCCGGCCGTATCCGCGAGTTGCCGCTGGGTGAGCGCCTTGCCGCGGAACATTCGGATGCGCACGCCGATCGACGAATCGTCCATGTACCCAATTCCCTTTGTTACATCTGGGTTTCAGGGTACGACGCTAAGTCATCACAATCGACCGAAGTGGGACATTGCGTACGACTCGTTGACCGCTGGATGGAATACCGTTGCCTTTCTGCAACTTTGATAGCAAAGGGCGGCGACCATGAATATGTTCGAGCGCTGTCGGACTCCCCTCGAAATCGCACACGAACTCCGGAATCTGTACGGCCTCCCGGTCCAACTGCTGGCCGGCCGCCCGATGGTCACCACCGGTTCCGTCTTGAGCGCCATCGTGATGCCACCCGAGCTGGGCCGCAACGTCCTGGCCACCCTCGACCCCACCCACCCNAGGCCGGTGCGGGGGATCAGGGTCCCGCTGCGCCGAGGTCGGCTGCGGGGGAGCAGAGTCCTGCTGCGCCGGGTTCGGGTGCTTCGGCGGAGGCAGGCGATCGGGCTGCTGCTCCGGGATCGGGTGCGCCGGGTTCGGCTGCGCCGGTGGAGACGACTTGGCCTATGCATCCGATTCCGCCCGGTGTGGTGCCGCCGGGCTCGATGGTGCCGCCGGCCTATGTGCCGCGGTTCGCTCCGGCTCCGGCTGGGACGGTGTCCGGTTGGGCGGGGCCGCAGGGCGGGATGATGCCGCCGAATGCTGCGGCGCAGGGGCAGATGCCGGGGGCGCGTGGGCCGATGCCGCCGCGGGGACCGGTTTCGCCGATGGGCGCGCCGATGCCGCCGGGCATGCGGCCGCCGCCGCGTAGTGGTCCGCGGGCTCCGCACATGCCATGGTGGCAGCGGGACGGGGTGATCAGCCGGCTGCTCGCGGTGGCGGGTGTCGCTGTCACGTTGATCGGCGTGGTGATGTTGCTGGTGCTGGCCGCGCAGGCGGGATTCTTCGGACCGGTGCCGAGGGTTGTTGCGGGCGCGGTGTTCTCGGTGGCGCTGGTGGCTGCGGGGATGCGGGTGTTCGGGCGGGTCGGTGGCCGGGTCGGTGGGATCGCGTTGGCGGCCACCGGTATTGCGGGCGCGTATCTGGATGTGGTTGCGGTGACGGCGATCTACCACTGGCTGCATCCGGTGATCGGGTTCGCGGTGGCGTTCGGCGTCGCTGCCGTCGGTGTGGCAGTGGCGATGCGGTGGCAGTCGCAGCCGTTGGCGGTGCTGGTGGTGGTCGGCGCGGCGGTGCTGTCACCGATCTTGACGACGGAACTGGCGTTGCTGGCGTTCCTGATCGTATTGCAGTTCGCCTGTGTGCCTGTGCAATTGGTGCGGGACTGGCCGTATCTGCATGTGGTGCGCACATTGCCTGCGGCGCTGGCTACCTTCCTGTTCGTCGCGGGTGCGATCCTCGGCGGTCCGGCGGCGGGGGAGCGGCCGCTGCTGCTGCTCGCCGCGGTGGCGGTAGCGCTGGTTGGCTTGGTCGGGACCATCGTGGTGGTGCGTCGCAAGCCCACCGATCTCACCGCCTCGCTGATGTTCGCGCTGGCGACGGTGCCGATGCTGGTCGTGCCGGGGATGTACGAGGCCGAACGGCCTATCGCGGCAACGATCGCGGGCCTCTATGCTGCGGTACTTCTCGCGGTGGCGGCAACCACGCTGATACCGAAAGTGACTGCCGTGGCGAAGATTCCGGGCCATACCGCACTGGTAGCCGCAGTAGCCGGATCGATCGCATTGCTCGAGACGTGCGTCTCGCTCACCGACCCGCGGACCCTGCCGACCGCGTGGTTCCTGGTGGCGTTGGCCTTCCTCGGCGTGGCCGGGCAGCGGCGTTCCGGTGTCACCGCCGGTATCGGTGCCGCCTTCGCGACACTGGGCGCTTTCGCCTTCCTGAACGCAGCCGGCCCGGATATCCTTGCCTCCCAGCATCGTTCGGAAGCAAATCTCGGCATCTCGACGGTAATCGGCGCGGTACTAGCACTCGCGGTGGTCGCAGTGGCGGTTTGGTGTGCCCGGAAACTGCCGAGCTTGCAGAACACCGCCGAGTTGCAGTGGATCGCCGCAAGCATCGCCGGACTGTATTCGGTGACGGCAGCGACCGTCTCGATCGGCGTCGCGACCGGCGCGGACGACGGCTTCCTCATCGGCCACAGCGCCGCGACCATCCTGTGGATGGCGGGCGCCACCGCCGCGCTGTTCTACGGTCTGCGCAATATCGGCAAGGCCACCGCAGTCGCCAAACTCGCTCTCGGCTCCGGCTTGCTGGTCACCGCAGCGGCTTTGGCCAAACTGTTCCTGTTCGATCTGGCCACGCTCGGCGGTCTGCTTCGCGTCGCCGCCTTCCTGGCGGTCGGCGTGCTGCTCCTCGTCGTGGGCACCAGGTATGCGCGCGCATTCGCCGAGGCGGGGGCGAACTCACGCGAAACCGGAGAGACGCCGAAGCCCTGATCCGCGCCGGATCCCCTCCGCCGCTGCGACCGATTACTCCCGGTCGCGGCGGCGGAGCAGTTCGTTGACGCTGACGGTGCGCCCATCGCCACCGTGGTGACGGCCTTCTTCCGGCTTGCCGGAGCGACGCGACGAGCGAAGTTCGGCCATCCAGTTCTCGATGCTGTTGCGATTCGGGTCACCCACGTCGGTGATCTCGGCCGGTTCCTCCGGCGGGACGGCCGGGGCGGCGTGGTGGGCGGGCCGCTCCGCAGGCGGATCCTGTTGTGGCGCAACGAACTCCGAGTATGCCGCCGGTGCCGGACCAGCGGGGGACACGGAAGGCGTCGGCTGCGTCGGCTCGAACTTGGCTTCGGGGCGCCTGTTGCCGTCGAAGGAAACTGCCGGAGTCGCAGGCGGTTCGAAAGACGGTGCGGCAGCGGGCGGCTCGAAACCCGACCCGGCCGGTGGCTCGAACGAGCTCGCCGCAGGAGACTCGAACGCCGAGAACGACGCACCCGAGGCCCCGTCGGACCGAGCGCCACCATCGCGACCGCCACCATCGAAGGGCGGGCCGGGCCGCGGCCCGGTGGGATCATGCGGAACCGAGGGGAACGGTATGTGCCGCTGCCCATTCGGATCGGCCGGAGCCTGCCGCGGCATGCTCGGGTCCGACGCGAATCCGGACGGCGATGCGGGCCGCTGACGCGTCGGGTCGAGCGGCGCGGGCGCCGGCGTCACCGGCGGCTTGGGCGCGGCGGGCGGAATCTTGTCGAGCCTGCGCGTCGGCGCCTCGGCTTCGATCTCCTCCACCGTGCGCGGGCGGCGCGGCTTGCGCGGCCGATTGCCCTCGTTGATGGCGGGGATCTGCATGGTGACGGGATCGGTGATGGGGGTCGTCTTGACCAGGTCGACGACCTCACCGCCGCCGGGCCGTTCGTCGTCGAGGATGGGCTCGCCGAGCCCGATCTTCTGCTGGATCTTCTTCATCCAGGCCGGCGCCCACCAGCAGTCGTCACCGAGCAGCTTCATGGTCGCGGGGACCAGCAGCATGCGCAGAATGGTGGCGTCGATGAACAGCGCGGCGATCATGCCGTACGCGAGGTACTGCATCATCACCAGATCGGAGAACGCGAACGCACCGGTGACCACGAGCAGGATGAGCGCGGCTGCGGTGATGATGCGACCGGTCTGCGCGGTGCCGATGCGCACCGCCTCGGTGGTGGACGCACCTTGCGTGCGCGCCTCGACCATCCGGGAGAGCAGGAAGACCTCGTAGTCGGTGGACAGACCGTAGATCACCGCGATGATCAGCACCAGCACCGGCGACATGATCGGCTGCGGAGTGAAGTTCAGCAGCCCGGCGCCGTGCCCGTCGACGAAGATCCACGTCAAAATGCCGAGCGTGGAACCCAAGCCGAGGGCGCTCATCAGCGCGGCCTTGATCGGCAGCACCAGCGAGCCGAAGGTCAGGAACATCAGCAGCGTGGTGACGAGCAGGACCAGCCCGATCATCAACGGCATCCGGTCCAGCAGCGCGTCGATGCTGTCCTTCTGGATCACCGGCTGTCCGCCGACGTACATTTCCACGCCGTCGGGCACGTCGATCGAGCGCAGATAGTCGATAGTCGGGTCGGCGTCCTCGGAGTCGGCGAGGGTCGCACTGGTGCGATAGACCTGGTTGTCGGTGTTCGAGCGCGACGGCACGTCGAAGGTGCCTGCGAGCCCCGGCGCCTGCTTGGCCTGGGCCCACACCTTGCCGACGTCGTTGCTGTTCTGCGATACGAACACCAGTTGGATCGGATCGGATTTACGCAGCGGGAAGATCGAGTCGAACTTCGCCTGCGCCAGCCGCGTCGAATTGTCCGGCGGCAGATACCGCTCGTTGATGCCGCCGAAGGCCAGATTCTTGACCGGAATGATCAACAGCAGCAACAGGATGCAGATCGGAATCGCGATCTTGAGCGGATGCTGCATCACCCAGCGGGTGGACTTGCCCCAGAAACCGTTCTCGACCTCGTCGGCGGTTTTGGTCTTGCGGAACTTCTTGAACCCGAACATGTCCACCCGCGGGCCGAGCACGCCGAGCATCGCGGGCAGGATGGTGATCGAGGTCAGCGCCGCCAGCGAGACCGTGGCAATGGATCCGTAGGCAATCGATTTCAGGAAGCCCTGCGGGAACAGCAGCATGCCGCCGAGGCTGGCGATGATCATCGTCGCGGAGAACACGACGGTGCGGCCCGCGGTCATCACCGACCGGCGCACCGCGGCGGGGGTGCTGTAGCCCTCGGCGAGTTCCTCACGGAATCTACTGACGATGAACAGGCCGTAGTCGATCGCCAAACCCAGGCCGATCATCGAGACCACCGGCGCGACGAACGAGTTGACCTCGGTGAATCTGGTGATGAAAAGCACGATGCCCTGCGCGCCGATCACGGTGAGACCACCGACGATCAGCGGCAGTCCGGCGGCGACCAGACCACCGAAGATGAAGAACAGCAACACCGCGACGGCGGGGATGGCCAGGATCTCCATCCGGTGCTGATCCTCGGCCATGGTGTCGTTCAGCGTGCCCGCCACCGCTTGCAGACCGGCGACCTGCACGTCCACTCCCGGAATGGTGAAGACATTCTTCACCTTCCGGAAGTTGTTCAGCATCTCGGTGTCGTTGTCGCCCTTGATGGCGATCGAGGCGAAGGTGTACTTCTTGTCCTTCGAACCGAAGGTCAGCGGTGAGGCCTGGCCGGTCTCGGTGGGCCAGTAGGCGCCGTTGATCTTGCTGATCTCCGGGTGTTCGCGCGGCAGGCTGTTCAGACTGTCGACGATCTTCTGCTTGAACTCCGGATCATCGATCGTCTTGCCCTCGGGCGCGGTGTACAGCACGATGACGTCGCTGTTGTGATCGCGGCCGAACGCCGCGTCGGCGATCTGCGCGCCCCGCGAGGATTCCGAGGTCGGATCATCCCACCCGCTGGAGCTGAGATGGTCTCCCAAACCGAGGCCGTATCCGCCCAGCGCCAAGAGCGCGGCCGCGACGATACCGATGACGCCGAAGCGCAGCTTGTAGACCAGATCGCCCCAGCGTGTGAACACTTAAGCGACTCCTTGCGCTGGGCGAGAGGTGAGCAGCGCCGACAGCGGCCGGAACGGCTGCAGCCAAGCGCCCTCGTCGGGCAGCGAGTCGAGGCTGACCCTGGGCAGCGGTTCACGGAACACGCCCGGGATGTCCTCGAGATCGATGAATTCGAGGGTATCCGAAGTGACGGCCCAACTCGCGTGCTCGCGGAAGCCTAATACCTGACAAGGGATTCCGCTGGCGGCGAGTTCTTCGAGCGGTTCCCGAAACGCCTGGCCATCGGCCGAGGCGACCATGATGCCCGCCAGCCCGGCACCGCGACTGCGCATTTCGATATGCGCGAGCATGTCGGCGTCGACGTCGGAGTCCTCGTCGATCTTGGGCTTCGCGAAGACCGCGTAACCGACGTTGCGCAGTGCCTCGACCCACGGCCGCACCACATCGGCCGTGCCCGGCGCGATATTGGTGAAAACGGTGGCTTCCGGCTCGACCCGATGCACGTTGCCGACCGACAATTCGGCCGTGCGCGCCAGCAGCCAGCGGCCGAGCGCGTCGAATCTGGGGCGATATGCGGCTGTCGGCCGCCCGCCGAGGATGGCGCCGAGACCCATGTCGAGGTTCGGGGCGTCCCACACCAGCAGAACCCGGCGCACGTCCGGGGTGACGCCGCCCAGACCTTCGGAACCGGTGCCCTGCACCTCCCCGGCAACATCGACCACCTCGTGGGCCATCTCAGAGACGCTCATGACTCCACCTCGCTAACGCTCGGTTCCGTCATGACCGTCAGGACGGCTGAGCTAATCGTTCGCTCGCTACGCTCGCTCATTATTCAATCTTCCCCCATATGAGCTCCGTAATGGCGCTACCCGCACGATGTGCCTTGCCCTCGAATTTCGTGACAGGCCTTTCGAAACCGATCGGAGCGGTGTCCCGATGCTCCGCACTTACCCCACCGGCAGCCTCATTCATGCCTTTGAGCAGCGGTTCCTCCGCGCCTACCGCAGCAATATGTTCGGCATAGTCTGCGTGATCGGTAGCGACATGCAACACACCGCCGGGTTTTAGTCGATCGGCGATCAATGCGAATGTCGCGGGCTGCAGCAGGCGCCGTTTGTGGTGACGCGCCTTCGGCCACGGGTCGGGAAAGAACACTCGGACGCCGGTCAGCGATCCGGCAGCAATCATATTTTCCAGCACATCCACGGCGTCGCCGCGCAGCAATCGGATGTTGTCGATCTTTTCCCGCTCGATGCGCTGCACCAGTTGGGCGAGGCCGGGCCGGTACACCTCGATGCCGATCAGATTCAGGTGCGGTTCGGCCTGGGCCATCGCCGCGGTGGCGGTGCCGGTGCCGCAGCCGATCTCGATGACCAGCGGTGCTTCGCGGCCGAACCAGGCGGTGGCGTCCAGCGGTTCGTCGGCGACCTCGCGGCCGATCGCCGGCCACATCCTGGCCCACGATTGCTGCTGTGTCGCGGTCAGCGCGCCTCGGCGCGACCGGAAGCTGGTGACACGGGGGTACAGGCGAGAGCCCGGGTTTTTCCTGGGCGCACGGTCGGTCGGGGCCGAACCTGTGGACGGCGGGCCCGGAACTGACTCGGCAGTATGGTTCGCGGCGTCGTTCACGGCGTCCATTGTCCAGCATGGAAGGAGTGGTACGGCAATCGACTGTGCGCTTGCCGTCCAGCGGGAGGTCAGGCGGCGCGTGCGCGGGCGATCGTGGCCACCGGCGCGCTCTCCTGTCGCAGCGGGCGGCCGAGTGCGACCTTGGCCGCGGTCACCATCATCTCGTACAGGCCGCGGGCGCCGGTCAACGACGCGGCGACCGACCAGACGGTGCTGTCACCCTCGTCGCTCACCGGTTGCCCGGCCAGCCGGTCTGCCAGCCATTCCAGGCTCAGCGGCGTGGACAGCGGCAGCAGCGAGAAATGCTCGCTGAGCCGGTCGCGCACGTAGCTCACCGCCGCGCCGCCGCGCCGGTAGCGCTCGACCTGGCCGTCGATGCCGTCCATGTGGATCACCTGGTCGTGTACCGGCTGCACCACGAGCAACGGGCAGGTCGGCGTCGAATTGCCCAGGCGCAGATCGTCGAACATGGCCTGGAACTCAGGCGTCGCGATCAGCTCGTCGAGCGGACGGCTCAGGTAGTCGTCCATGCGCTTGTTGGCGAGGCCGAAGATGGCGCCGAACGGCGTCGCCGACTCCGCGCGGGCCACGAAACGACGACCGTCGAGGGTGAGTTCGTTCTGCAGCATCGCGCCGAGCACCGGATACAGCCTGCGCAGCGCCGCGATCACGATCGCGGGCAGCCCGGCGTAGCTGGAGCCGTTCAGCCGGGCGAAGACCTGTCCCGGATCGCCGACGGGTGCGCCGAGCACCGCGCCGACGATGTCGAGCTCGGGCGCGTAGGTCGGCGCCATCTCCACCATCCAGGCGCTGGCCATGCCGCCACCGGAGTAACCCCACACCGCGACCGGCGTGTGCGGGCCGAGGCCGAGCGGGGCGAACCGCTGTGCCGCGCGCACGCCGTCGAGCGAGCGATAGCCGGGTTCGCGTGGTGCGCCGAAGTTTCCGCGCGGGCCCTCGTGATCGGCGATGCTGACGGCCCAGCCGCGGCGCAGCGCGTTCGCGACGAGCAGCCACTCGAACTGGGTGACCGAGCCGAGCGCGCGGGCGCCGTAGCGCAATGCATAGGAGGGGGAACACTTCTCGGTGACCGCGTCCATGGCGGTCTGAAAGGCCAAGAGCGGTCTGTCTTCTTGTGGATCGGCGTCCAGTGGTAGCAGCACCGTGGTGATCGCCGCCTCCGGCGTGCCGTGCATATCGCAACTGCGGTAGAGCAATTGCCAGGCCGAGACCTGCTGCGGCACAACACCGAACAGGGCGAGCTCGATCTTGCGGCTGCGCAGGACGGTGCCCGGCGGTTTGGCCGCGAAACCCTTGGGCGGGCGGTGGAACGGATCGTTACTCGGCAGCAGCGGTTTCCGGTCCGCTAGGGCGGGCTCCGTATCGGCAGTGCCGATGACATCTGCTGTCATCGCGACCTCCTCGTCGGTGAGGTCGGTTGTCGCTTGTCGAAAAGCGAAGTTGTGCACCAACACTGGCGCCGACCACGTCCAAGCAGGGTAAATGACCGGTGGCGGGTCTGGGAAGCCCGGTCCGGTCCGCCCCGCCGCACTAGACTGCGCGGTATGGGCAGACCGTCAGTGTTCATCACCGGAGCAGCGGCCGGAATCGGCCGCGCGACGGCTCTGCTTTTCGCTGCGCAGGGGTATCGCGTCGGCGCCTACGATATCGACGAGGTCGGGCTGGGCAGGCTCGCGGCCGACATCGCAGGCACAGGTGGCAGCGTGCACACCGGCGTTCTCGATGTGATGAACGCCACGCAATGGACGGAG
Source organism: Nocardia suismassiliense (assembly GCF_900269665.1). Classification (GTDB taxonomy): domain Bacteria; phylum Actinomycetota; class Actinomycetes; order Mycobacteriales; family Mycobacteriaceae; genus Nocardia; species Nocardia suismassiliense. The sequence goes on along the minus strand of NZ_LT985361.1, from coordinate 135,820 downwards.
CGGCTGGCCGAATTCCACGCGGCCGCCGGGCAGCTGGACATCCTGATCAACAACGCGGGCATCCTGCGCGCGGGCCCGTTCGAAGGCCTCGAACTGGCCACCCATCAGGCGATCATCGATGTCAACCTCGGTGGCGTGCTCACCGGCACGCACACGGCGTTCGGCTATCTGCGGGATACGCCGGGCGCACAAGTGGTGAATTTGTGCTCGGCCTCGGCGATCTACGGCCAGCCCGAACTCGCCAGCTACGGCGCGAGCAAGGCGGCGGTCAAAAGCCTCACGGAGGCCTTGGATCTCGAATGGGAGCGCCACGACATCCGGGTGATCGCGATCTGGCCGCTGTTCGTGGACACCGCGATGGTCGATGGCGTGGAAACCGGGACGACCAAGTCGCTCGGCGTCCGGCTCACCGCGGAGGATGTCGCGGCGGGCATCTGGGAGGCCACGCGTAAGCGCAGCCGGCTGCCTCGGGTGCACTACGAGATCGGCGCGCAGGCAAAGGTCCTGGCCGCCGCCGCGAAATACGCGCCGAACTGGGCCGTGCGCACCGTGAACAAATACTTCAGCGGTACCTGAGCGGTCGTCCCCGCCAACCTCTGCGTCTTCTGCAAGAATTGCGCACCGTAGAGGGGGTACGACATGCCGACAGCCACCGAGTCCGACGGGCCGTTGCGGGAACGCGGGGTACCCGCACGCGAACACGACCAGCTCGACCGGCTGCTCGCCGAGTTGCGGTTCGGGACGGGGCGGGACAAGCAGATCGGCTATGCCGCGAGCGCCGCGGTCAGTGCCTGGCGCACACCGCCGCGCATCCAGGTGCTCGGCCGCTCGCACGCGGGCCGGACCACGGTGTCGCACGCGCTCGCACTGATGTCCGCCGTCGAGTCCGGCCCGGTCGACGAGCCGGACATGCCCGATCCGGTGCTGGACGCCGATATCGCCGTCTACGTGCTGTCCGCCGCACCCTCGCCCGCGGATCGCCGCGTGCTGGCCACGCTGCCGCCGGAGCGCACCATCGTGGTGCTGAACAAGGCGGACGCGATCGGCGCGCGCTGGGCGGACGCGGTCGCCGCCGCCGAGCAGTACGGCAGGGAGCTGGGTCTCGCGGTGCTGCCGGTGGTCGCCTCGCTGGCCATGCGCACCAGGGCGGGCGCGATGACCGAGGCCGACCTGACCGCGCTGCGCAGGCTGGCCGCGAATGCCGATGCCGCACTGACCCTTTCACCGGACCTGTTCGTCGCACCCGGCCCGGACCTGGCCGAACGCGAGCAACTCCTGCAACGCTGGGACCTGTACGGGGTGACCTGTGCGCTCGCCGCGCTCGGCCACGACCCGGGGCTCGCCCCGCAGACGTTGCTGCAAATCCTGCACGCCGCAAGTGGAATCGACGCGGTGCACCAGTTGCTGCACCGCCGGTACGAGCAGGTCTCCGCGCTGCGCGGCGGTGAGCTGCTCGACGAACTGTCCCGGCTGGCCGCGCAAGCGGTGCCGACGGAAGGCAGCACCGCCCGAGACATCTTGGAGGCGTACCTCTTCGGTGACGACGCACGGTGGCTCGGCCTGTGCGCCGGTCTGGCCCATCCCGGGGTCGCCCATCTTGCGGCGGGTTATCGCGCCCCGGCGCCCGCGGATGCCGACGACGCCATGGCGCGTGCCGCCCGCTGGCGCGCCGTCGTCTCCAGCGATATGCCGCCCGCCGCCCGCCGCGCCGCCTTGCGCGTGCACAACGGCTACATCCGACTATGGGAACGGATGAGCAGTGCCGGACTCTGAACCGCCCGGTGGTGCCGATCCTCGAGCCGCCGCAGGAATAACCGGCTCGGCCCCTGATCGACCAGCGCAGTCTGTTGCTGCCGAGCGGCCCGCTGTGCCCACGCGTCCGTCCACCGCGTCGCACGGTGGTGATCGACCGCTCGACTTGCCTGCCGACGCACCCACATCGGCTGTCGCCTCCGCGCAGCCTGCTGCGGCCGAACGATCGGCCGGCCCGCCCGCAGAGGTCGAAGCCGTTGTAGCGCGGTGGAATCCGCAGGGCATAGCGCTGCTGCGCGCGGTGCGCGGGACCGGCGTGGCGGGTGCGGTGACCTTGATCGGGCCGGCCGACGCCAACACCGCGCTGCTGCGCACCGAACTGGCTAGGTTCGAGCCGCGCATCGAACTGACCGACCCGGTGAGCGACGCGAGTACGGCGGTGGAGACCACCTCACCGTCGGGAACCGCGCCGTCGCCGGTCGCGCTGATCCTGCTGGACGCCGGGACCACCCTCGGTGCCGAGATCCTGCGCATCGTGCACCGACTCCGCTCGGACGGCACGCGAATCCTGCTCGCCATGAACGCCATTCACGCCTACCAGGATTGGCGCTCGGTTCGGGCGCGCGACCTGGAACTGCTGGCCGCGCAGAGCGTCGCCGACCTGGACATCGTGCCGGTCTCGGCGCGGCTCGCGGCGGCGGCGCGCACCGCGGGCGATGCGGGACTGCTCGATCGGTCCGGCCTCGGCGCGCTGCACGCCGCCTTGGCCGCGGCGGCGACCGGTGCGGCGGCCGAGGGTGGCGATCGGCTCGCGGCGGTGACCGCACGCGTGCTCGCCGATACCCGGCAGCGGGTCGTCGAGCAGGTGACGGCGCTGCAGTCCGGCGCCGAGACAGCCAGGCTGCGCGAGGAGCGCGCGATCATGCTCGCCGGCCGGGACGGCGGCCGGGCCACCGCCATGTCCACGCTGCGCGGCCAGCTGCACCTCGCGCGGGTCGACCTGATGACGGAGGTGGGCGCCCGGATCCGGGCGCTGCACACCGCGACCCGCGCCGACCTCGACCGCATGCGCCGCAGCGAGCTCGGCGGCTACCCCGAGCGGTTGCAGCACGCCACCACCGAACTGACCGGCGCGCTGGACCTCGCCATCGACCAGCGCCTCGCCGAACTCACCGCGCACATCGATAGCAGCGTCGGGCCGGGATTACCCGGCACGGGGCCGGGATTACTCGGTGCCGCGCCGGGGCAGACCATGCCGTCGCGCCGTCGCGACCCCGCGCCGCGGGTCGGCCCCGATCCGGATCCGCGACACCGTGGTGTCGAAGATCACCTAGTGATCGCGCTCGGCGCGTCGGCTGGTGTCGGCCTCGGCAGGTTGTTGGTTTCGCCACTTTCGCTGGTCCCGGCGCTGGATTTCGCGAGCGTGCCGGTGACCCTGCTGCTCGGCGCGGGCGTGGCGGGCTGGGTGGTGCGCGCCCGCGGGCAACTGGCCGATCGCGCGCACGTCCGGCAGTGGGTCTCCGACGCGCTCATCAATGTAAAAGCCCAGCTCGAGCAGCGGATAGCGACCGCGCTCGTGGAAACCGAGACGGTGCTGGCCGACCGGGTGGTGCAGCTGAGCGCCACCCGAATGGTGGAGACCGATCGGCGCGTCGCCGAAGTAGAAGCGCGTTTACGGCGCATGGTTGCCGAACAACCCGGCCAACTCGCGGCGTGTGAACGCGATATCGCGATCCTCGACCGTTGGATCGCGGCGGGTTGATTAACTCTTAAGAATGGGTACATAGTGACGAACCCGATTCCGTTCCCGTCGTCACATCGCGTTAACCTCTAATCAGGAACTTGGGCGTCCGCTAAGTCCTCGTCCGCCGTCCAGCCGGGGCGCGCTTTCGACTGGTCGTAGCGGGTGCCTTCCCGCCAATGGTGGCGCTCGGTGTATTCGCGCTGGTCAACAGGGCCTTTGTGGCCAGGCGGCGATGCATCGTAGGGACCGCCCATCTCAGGAGAGGTTTCATGACCTCAGCGACCATTCCTGGTCTTCGTGGATCCGACGGCAAGCCGCCGACCGAGCACAGCGAACTACTCGCCTGGGTACAGGAAGTCGCAGAACTCACTCAGCCAGAGCGAGTGGTCTGGGCCGACGGTTCCGACGAAGAATGGGATCGTTTGACCACTCAGCTCGTCGAGGCGGGCACCTTCAAGCAGCTCGATCCGAAGAAGAAGCCGAATTCCTTCCTCGCGCTCTCCGATCCGTCGGACGTGGCGCGGGTCGAGTCGCGCACCTACATCTGTTCCAAGAGCGAAGCCGACGCCGGACCGACCAACAACTGGGTCGACCCCGCCGAGATGCGCGCCACCATGACCGAGCTGTACCGCGGCTCGATGAAGGGCCGCACCCTGTACGTGGTGCCGTTCTGCATGGGCCCGCTCGGTGCCGAGGACCCCAAGCTGGGCGTGGAGATCACCGACTCCGAATACGTCGTCGTCTCGATGCGCGTGATGACCAGGATGGGCAAGGCCGCGCTGGAGAAGCTCGGCACCGACCGTCCGTTCGTGAAGGCGCTGCACTCCGTCGGCGCCCCGCTGGCCGAGGGTCAGGCCGACGTGCCGTGGCCGTGCAACGACACCAAATACATCACCCACTTCCCGGAGGATCGCGAGATCTGGAGCTACGGCTCCGGCTACGGCGGCAACGCGCTGCTCGGCAAGAAGTGCTACTCGCTGCGCATCGCCTCGGCGATGGCGCACGACGAGGGCTGGCTGGCCGAGCACATGCTGATCCTCAAGCTGATCTCCCCGGAGAACAAGGCCTACTACATCGCGGCCGCCTTCCCGAGCGCCTGCGGCAAGACCAACCTCGCGATGATCCAGCCCACCGTGCCCGGCTGGCGCGCCGAAACCCTCGGCGACGACATCGCCTGGATGCGCTTCGGCAAGGACGGCCGCCTCTACGCGGTGAACCCGGAGTACGGCTTCTTCGGCGTCGCGCCGGGCACCAACCGCAGCTCCAACCCGAATGCCATGGCCACCATGGAGGCGGGCAACACCGTCTACACCAACGTCGCGCTGACCGACAACAACGACGTGTGGTGGGAAGGTCTGGAGGGCGAGCCCGATCATCTGATCGACTGGAAGGGCAACGACTGGTACCTCCGGGAGACCGAAACCCTTGCCGCCCACCCGAACTCGCGCTACTGCACGCCGATGGCGCAGTGCCCGATCCTGGCGCCCGAGTGGGACGACCCGCAGGGCGTGCCGATCTCGGCGATCCTGTTCGGCGGCCGGCGCAAGACCACGGTCCCGCTGGTCACCGAGTCCTTCGACTGGCAGCACGGCGTTTTCATGGGCGCCACCCTGTCGTCGGAGCAGACCGCCGCGGCCGAGGGCAAGGTCGGCACCGTGCGCCGCGACCCGATGGCGATGATCCCGTTCATGGGCTATCACGTCGGTGACTACCTGAACCACTGGATCAACCTCGGCAAGAACGCCGACGCGAACAAGCTGCCGAAGATCTTCTACGTCAACTGGTTCCGTCGCGGCGCCGACGGCCGTTTCCTGTGGCCCGGCTTCGGTGAGAACTCCCGCGTGCTGGAGTGGATCGTCGGCCGCGTCGACGGCACCGCCGAGGCCGAGGCCACCGCCATCGGCCACGTCCCCGTCGCCGCCCACCTCGACCTCGACGGCCTCAAGGTCGACCCGGACGACGTCGACGAGGCCCTGAAGGTCGACGCCGACGAGTGGCGCAAAGAAATCCCGCTCATCGAGGAATGGTTCGAATTCGTCGGCGACAAGCTCCCCTCCGGCGTTCGCGACGAGTTCGAGGCATTGAAGGAACGCCTCGGCTGATCCGCACAACGTCAACCGCCCGCACCATTTCCAATGGTGCGGGCGGTTTCGTTTCAGAGCGTTGCATCGAGCAGCGACCATCTCTACCGCAAGTACTTCAAGTACTTGACGTACTCACGTGGGTCGGCGACCATGGTGGTACCGATCGAAAGGTGCCCGATGTCTGCGATCCACTACGACAGCTACACCGAAGCCCGCGCTCATTTGAAGGATTTGCTGGATGCCGCCGGCCAGGGGCGGGTGGCGACCGTCCGTCGTGACGCGGAGTACGCCGCTGTCGTAGATGCGGAGCGGCTGCGCTACGCGCTCGCCAAGCTGTGCCCGGCCACGGCCGAGGTGGTGGCCGAAGACGGTGGGTGGTCGGTGTTCTTGCCGGGCTTGCCCATCGCCGCTGACGGTGCCACGTTCGACGAGGCTGTCGACGAGATGATCGTCGCCCTGCGGGAATACGCTGACGACTGGCAGAGTCGGCTCCGGAACGCGCCCAACCACCGGGAAAGCTGGGGCTTGGTGCAGCTGATTGCCCTCAGTGACGATGTCCAGCTTCGTGATTGGCTGGTCGGAGTGACCAGGTGACGTGGCCGCAGCCGACCCGCGAACGGCATGAGCAGTTCTGCAAGGTCGAGGGCTGGGCGCGGGTTCGAGACGCGCGCGGCCGGACCGGAACCCACCATGTCACGTATGAATTCGGGCTACTCGACGGCCGGATTCTGCGAACCCGAATCTCGCATCCGGTGAATCGAACCACCTACGGCGCCACATTGTGGGCGCATATCCTGCGCGACCAGTTGGCGGTGGACGAGGAGTCATTCTGGCAGTGCGTGCTGGACGGCACGCTGCCCGAACGCGGCATTCCCGAGGTGCCGAGGGAATCGCTGCCCGCTGATCTGGTTCATCTGCTCATCAGCCGTGCCGGTCTGACGGATAGCGAGATTGCGGCGATGACCAAGGCCGAGGCTGTCGCCTGCCTGCAACGGTTCTGGACCGAAGGCACGTGATCTTCGTCCGGATCCGTTTGGAAACCCATTGCTCGGAGGTTGGCCCGCCGAATAGCCGAAACATATTCGCATGGTGGGGATTACGGTCTGCTGGTAATTGACCGCGCACCGAACAGAGAATCCGCAAGGGGTGTGCTTGCGACAAACTTGGGTACTGAATAGGTGTCGAGTGGCACATGGTGGAGAGGGCTCCTCGGCGTTTGCCGACACCATGTGCCACTCGTCGTTTGTCTGGGTGGGGTGGGGAATCTTTTGTGGGGGAGGGTTATTCGGGGAATGGGGAGTAGTTGGTGAGTTGGCGTAGGGCGGTGCGGGTGTTGAGCCAGTGGGTGCGGCCGTGCGGCATTGCTCGGGCTTCGTTGGTGAGGGCGGTGACCATGTGCTTGCTGAAGTTGTGGCGGGGGTGGCGGTGCAGGAGTTCGTCGACCCAGGTGGGGTCGAGATCCGCTAGGCGGCTGCCGATTACGTCTACGGAGGCGCCTGCGTAGATGAATCGGCCTGGGTCGCTGAGGTTTTTGCCGTCGCCGGGGGTGATGTGGGTGGCGATGGCGCTGCCGATGGCTTGGAGTTGGGCGGGGGTGGCGCCGGCCTCGGCGGCGAAGGCGACGGCGCGTTCGGCGCCGGTGACGGCGAAACAGCGGTTGGGCGTGGGGTGTTCGAGTTGCAGGTCGTGCAGCAGGCAGGAGACGTAGACCAACTCGTCGTCGTAGCGGGCGCCGTCGAGGTCGGCGAGGACTCGGCCGAAGAAGTAGGTGCGGTAGGAATGGCCGAGCACGTGGGGAGAGAGCGATTCGTGCGCTTCGGCCTCCGCCGCGCGGGCGAGAGCCGAATCGGGGAGGCGCAGGCCGGCGAAGTCGAGGCGGCCCGCGCCGCGGCGGCCGAGGGCTAGGTGGGCGCGATCGGCGAGCAGGGCGGGCAGTGCTCGGGTGACAGTGGCCATGAGTTGTCGGCGTTGTTTGCCGGACAATGCGCCACCCGTTCGTACGGCCCATTCCCAATCAATGCTGGTCGGCGTGGTCATCCAGATTCCCTCTCGCTCGTGCATCGAATTCAGTGAAGCGCGGGCAGGCAGGGCACAGTGAGTGGCAGGGATGACACTAATGCTCTGATTTGTGCCAAACTGGCCGGGTGAAACAGGTCGTCGCGCTGGTCTTGGACGGTGTCATGACCTATGACCTCGCGTGCGCCGTCCAGGTTTTCCGGCACGGACCAGGGAAGTTCGGCGAACCGGCGGGGTTCCGGATGGAGACCTGTGGGGTGCGGCCCGGTCCGGTGTGGACGCCGAACGGGTTCGAACTGCGGGTCGAGTATGGGCTGGAAGCGCTGACGACCGCCGACATCGTGGTGGTGCCGGGAATCGGACTGCCTACCCTGCCGCCGCCCGAGGAGGCGCTCGCGGCACTGCGTGCCGCGGCGGCGCGGGGCGCGACCATGGTGAGCATCTGCGTCGGCGCTTTCGTGCTCGCGCGGGCCGGGCTGCTGGACGGCCGACCCGCCACGACACACTGGGCCTATTGCGATGAATTCGCCGATCTTTTTCCCGCCGTCAAGCTGGATCCGGCCGCGCTGTACGTGGACGACGGTGACGTGCTCACGTCCGCAGGCCTGTCGGCAGGATTGGATTTGTGCCTGCACATCGCACGCCGAGAACTCGGCGCGAGCCCGGCGGCGGAGTTGGCCCGGTGGAATGTGACGCCACCACATCGTTCCGGCGGTCAGGCGCAATACATCCCGGACGCCTTGGCGGACAACGGCTTCCACGGCGGCCTGGCCGCGACTATGGCCTGGGCGGCGCGGAACCCGGCTGCGGCGCCGGATGTTTCGGCGCTGGCCGCGCACGCGCTGATGAGCGAGCGCACCTTCATCCGTCGCTTCAAAGCGGAGGTCGGCACCACGCCGCGGCGCTGGCTCGACGCGCAGCACACCGTGCGGGCCCGCGAGCTGCTCGAAACCACCGACCTGCCAGTCGAAGTGGTCGCCGCACAGTCCGGCTTCGGCAGTGTGACTGCGCTGCGCACCCATCTCCGGGCGGCGACCGGCACGACTCCGGCGGATTACCGTCGGTCATTGCGACAGTGATCGGTCGGTGCGCCACCTCAGGATGAAGAATCCCGGCGACGCGGCGGGACAGTAGTTTTCACGACGAACGCCGCGAATCATGCCCCCGCGCAACCTGTCGCAACTGAGGCAGTGTCCCACCGCCATCAGCATGACGGATCATCAGTCGTCGGTATGGCGTGTTTCCCGCCGCAGGAACCCGAAGTTGTGGTGCTATTGGTAATGGTCGGTGCGCACAGGTCACGAGCACCCAACGTTTGCGGCAGCTCGATATGGGGTAGTTGCCCGGTGTGCGAGGTTTGCGCACAAGTGGCTTATGCTTGCCGTGTTCTTGGTCTCATGACCTACCAGTCCGATTGCTAAAAGTTAACTGATCGACTGAACTACTTCCCTATCGACATCGGTTTCCCGCGATGCTCGCGGCGAACGATGGGATCGACGCGCGAGAGGTGGTTGGAGCATGACCGATCTGGAGACCGGGGCGTCCATCGCCCCCCTGGTTGCCGGCTTCGAACTGGCGACCGCTAGCACGCCGCTACGCCGCGCTGCCGGGCGTTTGCAGGCGGTCCTGCCCCCGGGCTGGCGCGTCGAGATCGTCGACGCGCCGAGCCTCACGGGCCGCCACAGCGAGCCCGTCCTGCGGGTGGTCATGCCGACCGACTGATCAGCCCGTCCAGCCCATGGGCATGAGCAGCGACTTCTGTTCGCAGAATGCGTCGAGACCCTCCGGGCCGTTCTCGCGCCCGAGTCCGGAGGCCTTGTAGCCGCCGAACGGTGAGCTGGGATCGAACGCGTACCAGTTGATCGCGAACGTCCCGGTGCGCACCCGCGCGGCGAGTTCGGCCCCGTGCTCGACGTCTGCGGTCCACACCGATCCGGCCAGGCCGTACACCGAGTCGTTGGCAATGGCCACGGCTTCGTCCTCGGTCTCGTAGGGGATCACCGACAGCACCGGGCCGAAGATCTCCTCCTGAGCGATGGTCGACTTGTTGTCCACATCGGCGAAGATGGTCGGCTCGACGAACCAGCCGCGATCCAGCCCCTCGGGCCGCCCGCCGCCGAGCACGAGCCGCGCGCCCTCGGCCTTGCCCTTGGCGATATAGCCCTCGACCCGCTCGCGCTGACGCTCCGAGATCAGCGGGCCCAGCTGCACGGTCGGATCGTTCGGGTCGCCGACCTTCATGGTCTTCACGTGCTCGACCAGCGCGTCGAGGATCTCGTCATACCTGCTGCGCGGGGCCAGGATTCGGGTCTGCGCGACGCAACCCTGTCCGCTGTTCATCAGACCGGAGAAGGCGAGCACCGGAATGCCCGCGATATCCATGTCCGGCAACAAGATTGCCGCGGACTTGCCGCCGAGCTCGAGCGAGACGCTCTTGAGCTGACCGGTAGCGATCGCGCCGATCTTCTTGCCCACCGCCGTGCTGCCGGTGAAGGTGACCTTGTCGACACCGGGGTGCGAGACCAGATACTCGGCCGCCTCGGCCTCGGCGGGCAGCACCGAGAGCACGCCCTCGGGCAGGCCCGCTTCGGTGAAGATGTCCGCCAGCATATTGGCGGTGATCGGCGTCAGCGGTGCGGGTTTGAGCACCACGGTGCAGCCCGCCAGCAACGACGGCGCAAGTTTGTTGGCCGCGAGAAACAGCGGCACGTTCCACGCCGTGACGGCCGCGACGACACCGCGCGGCTCCCGGCTGACGCGTGTGGTGCCGAACATGCCGGTGCGGGTCTCGGTCCACGGGAACGACTTCGCGAGCCCAGCGTAGGCGTCGAGCGCGGCCACCGCGGGAATCTGGTTGAGCGTCATCGCGATCATCTGCGGCGCGCCCATCTCGGCGGTGAGCGCGGCCATCAGCTCGGCCGAGCGTTCCTCGATCAGTCGCGCGACGCGGGTGAGTACTTGGGCCCGCTCTTCGGGCGGGGTGGACGGCCATGGGCCGTGATCGAAGGCGTGCCGGGCCGCGGCGACCGCGGCGTCGACGTCGGCGCGGGCCACCGCGGGGACGCTGCCCACCGGCTCGACCGTGGCCGGCGAGATGACCTGAACGCGCTCGGTGCTGGCTGGCGCGGTCCAGCGGCCGCCGATGAACAAGCTGTCGTAATGCATGAGAACACGTTACAGTTTTGCCACTGCGTTGTCTGTAACCTGTTTCAGTTCTGCGTCCACCCAGTCCCGCTGAGCAGGACCAATGCCAACCCGTCGGTTCGCTTTTCGTAGAACGCACTATTGCGTTCTGTTGCTGGAAAGAGGATGCTGATAGCTACTGATCAGCTCGCTCGATTCCTGAACCGATACCACATTGGGGAGCCTGAGTCATGGCGGTGCAAGTGGTCGACCGGGCGCTGATGACCAGCGATCAAACCGAGCATCAAGCGAAGAGTGTTGGTGCGGGAGGATGGGGCGTCTCCTTCCTACCGGGCCGGACGCTGACCATCGAGCAAGCGACCGCGGCCATGCAGGCCGCCGAGGCCGTCGCCGTTGTCGGAGCATTAGCTGATCAGGTCGGACTGACCACGCTGGAGACCGTGGGGCTGGCTATCCAGGAATCCCCCTGGACGCGGCCCGCGCACGAGCCGTGCGGCAGGCGTAACTGGCGACGCGGCTGGCTGGAGCACTAGAGCTACTTCTTGGTTGCCACCACGACCAAATTGCTCACCAGCAACTCGCGGACCATCGGGATACGGACCAGCCACCACGCCCAGCGTGGGTGATATCGCGGAAAGATTGTCTGCACGTCGGCGGAAGTGCTTGCCGCCCAGCGCAACCCGTCCGACGCGCGCACCGCGAACAGCGAAGTGCCGAACCGGTTCTTGGGTTCCTTGCCGTGCTTGCGGCGATACCGCCGCGCGGCGTACTCGCCACCGAGGTAATGCCACGGCCCCGTCTCGTGGCCGCCGAACGGACCGTGCCAGACCGTGTACGACAAGACGATCAGCCCGCCCGGCCGGGTCACCCGCACCATCTCGTCCGCCATCAGCCACGGCTTTGCCACATGTTCGGCGACATTCGACGAGAAGCAGATATCCACCGCGTCGTCGCGAAACGGCAGCGCCATCCCCGAGCCGCGCACCGCACCCGCCACGGATAGTCCGGCCGCGTGCATCTCCGACGGATCCGGCTCGACCGGAATGTACCGGGCACCCGTCTTGACGAACTCGTCGGCGAAATAGCCCGGTCCGCCCCCGACATCCAGGATCGTCGCCCCCGCCAGATCCGCACCCGTGAGATCTGTGTAGAAATCGCCGAGCATCGCCGCGCTGTCCTCGGCCAGGCCGCCGTAGAACACCGCCGGATCGGTCTGCTCGAACCGGAAACTACCGAGCAACCGCAACGACCGGCGCAGCGTCGCCCGGCGCGCGAACCGCGGTGCGCGCGCTCGCGCACCGTCGGCGGGCGTCTTTTCGGCTTTCAACACGGCGCCGAGTCTCGCATAACCTGCCGACTGCTCGGTGATCAGCTGCTGTCGCGGAGCTCGGGTTAGGGTGTAGCGCGATATCCGATGTTCCCGACCGGGACCACCTGACCGAGAGAAGCTCGACCGTGCGCGAAGTCCTCCTGCTGTGCTGGCGTGACACCGGGCACCCGCAGGGCGGCGGCAGCGAGCGGTACCTCGAACAGGTCGGCGCGCAGCTCGCCGCACGCGGGGTCAAGGTCACCCTGCGCACCGCCCGCTACCCCGGGGCGGCGAAACGCGAACGCATCGACGGCATCGACATCAGTCGCGCGGGCGGTCGCTTCTCCGTCTATCCACGGGCACTGGCCGCCATGGCACTCGGCCGACTCGGCCTCGGACCGTTGCGCGGCCTGCGGCCCGACGCGGTCATCGACACCCAGAACGGCATCCCGTTCTTCGCCACCGCCGCCACCAAGGCGCCGTCCGTGGTCCTCGTGCACCACGGGCACCGGGAGCAGTGGCCCGTCGCCGGACGGCTGGTCGGCCGGATCGGCTGGTGGATCGAGTCGCGGCTCTCGCCCCGGGTGCATCGGCGCAACCAGTACCTGACCGTCTCGCTGCCCTCGGCCGAAGAACTGGCCACCCTCGGCGTCGAACAGTCCCGGATCGCGGTGGTGCGCAACGGCGCCGAACCGGTGCCCGCCGACGCCCCGACCGGCGCCACCGAAACCCGCACCGCGAACCCACGGATCGTGGTGCTCTCGCGCCTGGTGCCGCACAAGCAGATCGAGGACGCGCTCGCCGTGGTCGCGCGACTACGCACCCGCATCCCCGGCCTGCACCTGGACGTGATCGGCGACGGCTGGTGGGCGGACAACCTGAAGGCCGACGCGCACGACCTCGCCATCGCCGACGCCGTGACCTTTCACGGCCACGTGGACGAGCGCCGCAAACACGAACTGCTCTCCCGCGCTTGGGTGCACGTGCTGCCCTCGCGCAAAGAAGGGTGGGGCCTTGCGGTGATCGAGGCCGCCCAGCACGGTGTGCCGACCATCGGCTACCGCAGCTCGCGCGGGCTCACCGACTCCATCGTCGACGGCGTCACCGGCGTCCTGGTCGATGACGTCGCCCAATTGGCCGACGCGGTAGGCGAATTGCTCGACGAGCACGCCGCGCGCACCGTCATGGGGGAGAAGGCGCGCTCGCGAGCCCGTGAATTCTCTTGGGAGCAAACCGGAAACGGTGTGTACGACGTGCTGGCTGCTGTCGCGCGTGGTGAGCACACCTCTGGATTGATTGCTCCGCGCTCCGAACACTGAACAGTCTTGCGTTTGCGGTTCGCCGCCATGCCCGCCGCGCCGTCGCCGTTTGAACGGCAGGTCATCGCGGCGGGGCACGCGCAGGCTTGATCAGCGTCTGTGATGAGCAGGGCGCGCCACTGCTGCGATGAGCGCGCCGCCGACCAGCAGTGTCACCCAAAGTGCGTGCGCCGCAATGACAAGGGTCCGATCCATCGCTGAAACACTGCGCTGCTGGATGGCTCCGGGTACCCGGTACAGCGTGAGGTCGGCATCGTGGAACACCGGATCCAGCTGTGCGAGTGTTGTTTTCGAATCACCGAGCGGGCCTGGGGTGCCGTGCTCGACGAGCACCCAGCCGATGCCGTTCGCCGCCAGCTCCTGGGCCGAACCACCGTGCAGCAGTAGCGCTTCCACGGCGCGGGCACGGGCGCCCTCGCCGGACACGGTACGGCCGCGCACCGGGAGCTCGCCGGTCTGCAGCACGTCGTTGGGCAGCATGCGTGGCGCGGGGTCCAGCACCGGAGCTTTTCCGCTGTACCGGAACTTGCGGAACATGCCACCCGGGAGAACCGCGACATCGCCGGGCCCATCCACTTTTTCGGCAACTTGCTGCCATCCGGCTGGGTAGTGCACCGGGCGCACCGCGCCGCTGGCGCCCCACGCGAGATCGAGGAGGGGCAGCACCAGAAGCGCGATGAAAATCGTTGCGACCGAGCGTGTGACGACCGAGCCCGTCATCGAGGCAGCGACACTCGGCGATGAGGCTCGGTCGTCCGTGCCGCTCGTGCCGCTCGTGCCGCTCGTGTCGTCCGCCGGCACAGGGTCGATCCCTTGCCGTGCGATGGCTTCCGCGCCGTGTGGATGGTCAGCAGCAGCCGAGAACCGCTGGGCGATAACTCCGCAACCCGCCGCGGCACACAGCGCGTAGGCGGGCATCGCCAGTGCCACGTACTTCTGGGTGTCCCGCAGCAGACCTGCACCGGGCACGTGCGCGACGAGCCACTCCAGCACCTGCATGCCCCACGGTGTCGCGCCGAGGGTGGGCAGCAGGACGGCGAGCGCCGCGAGCACGACCAGTGCGCGACGGAGGTATCGCTGATCCGGGTCGGTGCCGCCGGTGACTACTGACCGCACCCCCGTCGCGACAATGACGAGCAGCAGTACGGTCCCGATCAACGCGAGAAGTGTGGTGCGGGAATCGGGTACCGCGTCGCCGTTCCAGATGCCGCCGAGCCCGGCCAGGCTGCCGAGCGTGCCGAGACCAGGCTCGGCGCGGGCGGCGAACGCGGCAATGCCCGCCGGATCAGAGGGCGAGCCGCCCGCCCCGGACAGCGCGGTGGCGGCCAGCCAGGGTGCGGACGCCGCAATCAGCACGGCGAGCACAGTGGCGAGATGCCGCCGCCCGACTAGCGACAGCGCGGTGATTCCGGCCAGTAGCGCACCGGTCGGCGTGAGTCCCGCTGCGGCAAGGCTTGCCACCAAGCCTGCCCACGCGCTCACGGAGCCGTGCCGCGCCGAGCCGCGAATCCGATACGCAGCCAACGCAACCCACGGCAGCGCGGCGTACCCGGCGAGCAGACTCCAGTGGCCTTGCAGCAGGCGTTCGGCCACGTACGGATTCCACAGCGCCACCGTCGTCGCGACCAGCTGTGCACCGACCGGCACTCCCAGCAATTCCCGCGCCAGCACGGCAGCCCCGTAGCCCGCCGCCCACAGCGCGACGAGCAGTATCGCCTTGACGATCAACCCACCATCGATGACCGGCGACAGCCAAGCCAGCAACGCATCCTGCGGCACCGCACGCGGAGCGGCATCCCCGAGCCCCAGCGCCGAATCGGTCGCATAAGACCGCGGCGTACTCACCGCATCCCGCAGCAACAAGTACCCGGAACCGAGCAGCGGCCCGACGATGAGCAGCGCCAACACCGCGCTGTACCCGGCAGGCACCACCGTCACCCACCGGCTCCGTTGCCCGAGACCGCTCGCCCTCACGCTTGTGCACCCTACGGTCCGACCGCCCCGCACCCGGTGCCGCCACGGTCGGAAAAGAATTCGGCAGGCGTCCGCGCCGGCCATATCCTCACTCGGTGGTGAGGAAATCTCCGCAGGAGAAGAAGCAGCTGAGCTACGCCAAGGACCGCCGCAACACCTACGGCGAGAACGACAAGGCGTCGCGCAAGAATCTGCCACGCAAGCGAGCCAGAGTGCACCGCGCCAACCGGCACCGCGCGCACCAGGATCTGCTCGGTGCGACCGGCCCGGTCGACGTCGAGGTATCGGACGCCGCCGAAATCCGGCTGCGTGCGCGTCGACCCAAAGCGTTCCTGAAGCGCCCGGATATCCCGCTCGGCGAGTACGTCCGCTGGAAGCTCGAGCGCCGACAGTCCCGCTGACCGGTTCGCCCCGGCGGGGCGGGATATCGGCGGCTACGGTCGGGTGGGACGATGGCGGGCGTGTCTGCTGTCCGTCGGTTTCCTGTGGTGGCGGATCTGACGTTGGTGACGGCGGGGGCAATGACGGCCAACGTGGCCGGGTACCTCTTGCAGCTGCTGGCCGGACGGTGGCTCGGGGTATCCGGGTACAGCGAGTTCGCGAGTCTGCTCGCGGTGCAGTTGTTGTGTGCGGTGCCCGCGCTGGCGTTGCAGAACGTGGTGGCCAGGGAGCTGGTCCGGGGGGCGAGTGTCGCGGCGCTGCGGCGCCTGCAATGGCGGTGCGCGGTGATCGTCGCGGTGGTGGTCGCGGTGCTGGTGCCGGTGGTGACCGCTGCGTTGAACGTCGGGGTCGCCGCGTGTGCTGCCGCGCTCGGTGCGGCCCCCGCGCTGGTGCTGCTCTCCGGTGAACAGGGAGTTCTCCAGGGTGGCAGGCGGTTTCGGGCCTTGGGCGTGGTGCTCGGTGCCGCGGGCATCCTTCGGGTCGCGCCCGCGCTGGTGCTGCTCGCTGTAGGCGGTGGGGCCGCGCTGGCGTTGTGTGCGGCGGCGGTAGGTGTCGCGGCGGCCGCGGCGTTCGCCCGGTTCGTCGCGGGGTCGCCAACCCCGAGGTCACGTGCTGGAACCGACGAGGACGACGCCGTCGGTGTGCTGCCGGTGCTGCGCGCCGCGCAGGTGCAGGCGGCGTTGATGGCGTTATCGTCCACGGATCTGATCGTGGTCCGCATGGTCCTCGACGAAGCGGATGCCAGCCGGTACGCACTCGGCACCATCGCCGCGAAGATCGCATTCTGGTTGCCGCAGGCGGTCGGTGTGGTGCTGTACCCGCGGATGGCGCAGCCCACGCATTCGGCGCAGGCGATCAGATCGGCGCTCGCGGTCTTGTCGGGCATCGGCATCGTGGCGGTGCTCGGTGCCGCGCTCGCCGCACCACTGGCTCCGCTGCTGGCCGGCCAGGACTACGCCCCCATCCAAGGCTTGCTGTGGCTGTTCGCGTTGCACGGCGCCATCCTCGCGGTCCTGCAGGGCGCGATGCTCTCGGCGATCGCCGTGGACCGCACCGCTCTCGCCGCGCTGACCTGGCTCGGCTTGGCCGTCGAAGTGGCACTGATGGTTTCGTTCGCCCGCTCCATCCCGACGCTGATCACCACCGTTGCCTCCGTCGCGGCCGCCACCACCCTCGTGGTCGCCGTGATCGTCCTGCGCACCGCCGATCGAGACAGCAATGTCCGTCGCCACGAACCCGAACCCCAGCTGTAGCAAGCCTTTCGACGAGCTGAGCCGATCACTGCCGCTACCGGCGGTCGCCTCAGCGTCCATCTGACTTCGCTACCGGCGGTTGGCGCGGTGCCCCAACTGATCGTCGCTACCGGTGGTGCACACCCGGGGAGGCGCAACAAAACGGCCCCCGGTCACAAGGACCGGGGGCCGAATCTTCAGCTACATCAAGGTTGTTTCGTGACGTTGATCTGCTCGGTCGGCGGATCGTTGTCCACGCGACGCGCACCACCACCGGCCGGTGCCGGTCCACCGCGTCCCTGGCTCAGCGGTCCACCGCCGCGCGCCGGAGCGGGCGTCGAACCGCCACCACGGACGCCGAGGATGATGCCGACGATCAGTGCGATCACACCGAGCACGCCGAGCACGATCGGCATGATGCGCCCGTACAGCGACAGCTTGTCGATGTTCTCCTTGGCCACCGAGATCTGCGACTCGATGGTGTTCTCGTCGAACACGATGTGCGACTTCAGCGCGGTGACCTCGGGCTTGGAGTCACGGCCGTAGTACAGGTGCAGCTGCTCGCCACCCTTGATCACGGTGCCGGTCTTCGGCTCGACCCACACGTCGCGGGTGTTGGTGTACCAGCGCGACATGGTGACGTCGCCGTCGCCGGGCACGCCCCACTTCGCGGCGGGGAAGGTGAGCCGGTTGGTCGGCGCCTTCACCACGTCGTTCAGGTTGGTCGCCGGGATGGTCTGCTGGAAGTGGTAGACCTTCATGCTGTTGATCTCGGTCTCGCCGACGTAGTTGATGTCGAACGTCTTGCGCGCGTTGAGATCGAAGTACGGGTAGGTCTTCTGCTCGGTCCCGATCGGGAACCGGTACTGCAAACCGGTGTGCTGCACCGGATCCGCGACCGACTTCATCTCCTTGTCCACGTTGACCGCGATGGAGCCGTTCGGCTCCTTCGAGACCGGCTCGCCGGTCTTGCGGTCGATGGTGACCCGGTCGATGCTCGCGGTGAGCAGGCCGGTGTCGCCCTGCTTGTCGATGCGCCGCAGCGTCTGACCCGCCTGCACCGTCATCTCGGTGGCGTCGGAGGGCTCCTCGACGGTGAGGAAGCGCTGCGAGACCAGCGGCACGTTCGTATCGATCTTCGCGGCACCCTCGGGCGCGCTGAGCGACTTGGAGTCGAGCACCAGGCTTTCCTCGCCCGGCGCGTTGGTCGCGATCGTGGTGATCTCGAGATCGAGAGGAGTCTTCGACAGTTTGCCGACGGTGTAAGTCGGGATCAGCAGCGCGGCGACAATCAGCAACGCGCCGAGACCCACGAGCAGGCAGGCCACCGTCCTTCTGGTTCCGGCACTCAGTGCCATGCAAACTCTCCTCGTCGTAGAACAGGGTCGTTCCGGCGAGTACGGCGGGCCTCCCGCGGCACTCGTGAGCCCCGACACTAACAGTCCGGTGACGTACCATGCGGCGCCGAGGCCGGAAACGGCCGAGAAATCGCCCGAGTTTAGCGCGAAATGTGAAACGTGGGGTTATCACCTAAGAATTGGCAAGGCAGACTGGAGTCCGATGACCGCATCCCCGTCCACTTCCGCCGTCGCGGTCGCCCCGGCGACCGAATCGGTTCCGGCACGCGCCTTTCTGCCCGCGCTCGAAGGCATGCGCGGGCTGGCCGCGCTCGGTGTGCTGCTGACGCACGTCGCCTTCCAGACCGGCGCCGCGGGCACCCCGGTGCTCGGGCGGGTGTGGGGCCGCTTCGATATGGCGGTCGCGGTGTTCTTCGCACTCTCCGGCTTTCTGCTCTGGCGCCCGCATGCCGCCGCGGCCCGCGGGCTGGGTAACGCGCCGACGCTCGGCTACTACCTGCGGCATCGCGCCGCACGCATCCTGCCTGCGTATTGGGTTGTGGTGTGCGCGGTTCTGGTGCTGCTGCCGAGTGCGGCGGGCACGGCGGGGCTACGCGTCTGGGTGTCGAATCTGGCGTTGCTGCAGGTGTTCGTGCCGCTGACACTGACCGATGGGCTGACCCAGATGTGGAGCCTCTCGGTCGAGGTGGCCTTCTATCTGGTGCTGCCGTTGCTGGCGTTCGCGGTGGTCTGGTTGCGCGGCAGCACCGCTCGGTGGCGGGTGCCGGTACTGCTCGGTCTGGCCGCGGTGTCGTTGAGTTGGAACTTCATTCCGGTGCCGACTCCGGACGCCATCCATTCCGACAATTGGCTGCCCGGATATCTGCCGTGGTTCGCGATGGGAATGGTGCTGGCAGAACTTTCTTTTGGTAGCGAACGGCTATCGAAATGGCGCACGCTCGCCGGAAATCAACCGTTGATGTGGATCATCGCGCTGATTGCTTTCCTCATCTCGGCCACCGATATCGGCGGCCCCGCCGGACTGACGCACGCCCAGCCGTGGCAGTACGCGGCGAAGATGGCGCTGGGCGCGATCATCGGCTTCGCGCTGCTCGCCCCGCTGGTGCTCGGCGACCCGAGCAGCGGGCATCGGTGGCTGAAATCGCGGGTGGCCGCGACCATCGGGCGCTGGTCCTACGGGATCTTCCTCTGGCATCTCGCGGTGCTGTGGGTGGTGTTCCCGGTGTTCGGGATCCTGCCGTTCAGCGGCGACTTCGGCTACGTCCTCATCCTCACCATCGCGCTGACCCTGCCCGTCGCCGCGGCCAGCTACGCGCTGATCGAGGAGCCGGTGCGGCAGTGGGCGCGCAGGCGGGACCGGGCGAAGCCGGCCGAGGAAGTCGAAGAGGAAGACCGCCTCGCGGCGCCGTGATCGCCCGGCGCGCTCAGGTATCCAGTTGCCGGTGCATGTCGAGCAAGTGGTGCCGGAGTTCGTGCAGGGTGTGCAGCGCGAGCCAGCGCAGCGAACGTTCCTGCGGCTCGGGGTAGCTGTAGATCAGCGTCCGCTCCCAGTCGTCGCCGCTCAGTCGTTCCAGCACATTGGCGAACAGTTGCGCCGCGTCCCGAAGCTGGCGGCCGACGTCCGAGGGCTTCTGGTCGAGGTACCCGTCGTGCTCGACGCGCTCGTCCCGGCCCATCGGGGTGGCGTCGGGGGTCGTGCTGCGCCGGGCGGCCAGTGCGCGTTCCCGTTGCACGAGAAGCACATCCCGCATGTGGCAGGCGTACTCGAGCGGCGACCAGGTGTCGGGCTCGGGTCGCCGCCGTAACTTCGGTGAGTCGGTGAGGAGCAGGTCCGCGTACTCCACGGCGTGCTCTCTGGCCAGCGGCGCGACATCGGTCGCGCGGGTCAGGTCGTAGACGAAACCGCATTCGGCACATTCCCTCACGCGGCGTCACATTATCAACGAGGTCCGTTGCGGCGCAGCCCGAATGGCCGAGGCGGCGGCAGTGCGGCGACGCCGACGGCGATCACCGCGAGGACTGCGGGGAGTTGCGCCCACAGCGAGCCGCCCATGTAGCCGCCCGAGGCGCGCCACGGTCCGGTCGACAGGGCTGCTGCGGAGAGTGCCGTGCCGACGCCTGCGATGACTACGAGCGCTCGGGGTGTGACCTGTGGATAGAACCGGACGGCGGCGAGAACTACTGCGGTGACGATGGTTCCGACCGGACCGGCGATCAGCGTTGCTGCTGCCGCGAGGCCGAGTGCCCCGAGCCAGCGGGTGCCCCACGTTCGTGGCGTGGAATCCGGCACGTGGGCAACAGCATCCGTGCTGATGGTGGTCGAGTTGGAGAGAGCCGAGGCATCGACGGTGGGGGTGGCCGAGCCTGAGATGGCTGCGGCATCCGACGATGCGGTATCGAGGTCGGGCGTTGCGGGGGCTGCGGCGGCGGGTGCCGTGCCGGCGGTCTCGGGCGCGATGTTGAGCTCGGCGCCAACCGGTTTCGCGGTGGTGCGGGCGCGCCGCGGAATCGCCAGAGCTATCAGCGGCAGGAGCAGCAGGAGTCCGCCGAAGATGCCGAGGCGGTACCAGCGGTCGATAGGGAACGACACGGTGACGGGACCGGTGGCGCCGGGCGGCAGCAGCCAGGCTTGCTGCCAGCCGTCGATCACCACCGGATCGAGGGTCTTCCCGTCGGAAGTTGTTGCCTGCCAACCTACATTAGTACTCAGCGGCAGCACGAGGACGCGGGTGCCGGACGACTGCGCGGCCGGTGCGGCGAGCCCGGTGCGGTCGAGGCGGAGCCGGTCGACGAAGAACAGGTCGGTCGGCCCGACGGTGACGTCGGCGCGACCCTGCGAAAGTCCGAGCGCACCGGAATCGGGCTGCGGCGAAGCGTCCTCCGCGCAGACGCGTGCGGGAACGGGAGCGCCGGAGCGTAGTTCAGCCGCGGTCGCGGTGACGGTGGTGCGCCGTAGTTGTCCGTCGATGTTGATGGTCGGGCCGATTTCGCACGGGACGGTGATCTCCCGGTCGAGCGCCGCGGGCGCGGGATAGTCCGGGCCGAGCACCGACACCTCGGCCAGTCCCGCAGGCTGCGCGAGCACGAAACCCATTGCCGTCCGGTCCAGGACGGGCTGCCAGTCCCGGATGCTCAGCTCGATGCGATCGGTCACGGTGGGGTGCAGCGAGATTCGGGCCGGCGCACCTGCGGTGCTCTTGTCCAGCTCACGAACTTGGGGGCCGTCACCGAGGTTGACCACCACCGAGGTGGGTGCGGCGGGCAGGCCGCCGAGCGACGGGGTCAGCTCCAGTCCGGTCACCAGCGTGGGGGCGGGCAGCTCGATCGTCAGGGTGGGTTTGGCGCCGGTCAGTACCCGCACCGAGTCCTCGGGCGCGGTCCAACTGGTGCGCGGATCGCCATCGGTGGCGGCGAACGCGGCGCCACGCAGGTCTCCGACGTCGGCCTTGCCCCTGGCGACCGGGCGGTCGTGGTCGGTGAGCAGCGCCTCCAGTGCGGGACCCTGCCGGGTCCGGACGGTCAGCTCCGGCGTGACGGACATGGGTTCGGGCACCGACAGCGTGCGTTGAAAGTTGCCCGGTTCCTCGGGTGCCAACGCGAGACCCTTGCTGCAGCGCACTCGGTCCGGCGAATCGAAACAGGCACTGCGCCCGGGGAATTCCTGCCCGAGATCCCAAGCCTGGATCTGCGCACCCGCCGGGGTCGGCGGAAGCACGGTCCGGTGCCGGATGTCGACGGGGACCGGCTGATCACGGACGGAGTAGTCGTCGAGCGCGATCTCGCTGATGCCGAACTGTCCACCGCGCTTGCCGTTTTCGGTGCGGATGGCGGTGATGGTGATCCACTGTGTCTTGCCCGCTGGCAGCGAAACCGACACCGGCGTACCGGGTTCGGTAATGCGGGTACCCACGGTGCCGTTGGCGGTGCGCACCTCGACCCACTTCACCGGATCGCCGATGGCGGCCGCGCTGGTGCTGAAGCTCAGCTGGCCGACCCGGATCGGCTGGTCCAGATCGAGTCGTAGCCATTGCCCGAGCGCGGGTTCGGAACCGTTGCTGATCCACGCGGTGGCCGGATCTCCGTCGACGACGGCCGCGGTAGAGCTGCCCGGCGCTGCGCCACCCAGCTGGGTGGCGTCGGCGGCCGAACTGGACGCGGTGACGGTCGCGCCCGTCCATTCCCCGCGCACCAGGTCGGTGCCGGGCACCGGGTAGTCGGGCACCAGGTTGTGGGTGCGGCGGGCGTCGTCGGGCGCACGCAGCGCGGAGTTGTGGTTGTCGACGCGACCGAAGTCGGATTCCCGGTCCATCGGGGTGTCGGTGACGGTCAACGGTCCGATCGGCAGTCCGGCGCGCCTCGCGTCGGCGGCCAGCATGGCGGGCGTCTCGGTGCTGCCCGGATCGCGGTGCAGGCGTTCGAGCACTTCGGGCCCGCCCTGCACCACGGGTAACGCGTCGAGCGGCACCGTGTACGCGCCGGGGAACGACGGCGGCGCACCGGTTCCGCTGCGCACCTCGGCCGGTGTGCCGGGCGTCGGCGTCTGCACCCGGTAGATCTCGACCGCCGGGTAGGCAGGCCGTAGATCACCGTCCGCAACGAGATCCTCAGCGATGACCGCGGATTCGATCGGCGCACCGAACTCCGCGACCTTGGCCAGGCCGGGGGATCCGTCGATCGCCCGGTGCGCCAGCATCGGCCGGGTCGATCGCGATGTCTCGGCATCGAGATCGTTGCGCAACACCAGGATTCCGATGCCCTGCCCGGCCAGGGTCGCCGCGAGTCCGTTCGACGGTCTGCCGTCGGCGATCAGTCGCTGCACCGAATCCATCGCGCGGATGGTGCCCGGCGGGTTCAGCGGCACGGCGTCGCGGACCGCCCACGGCGTGCTCGCCAACGCCTGCAACGGTTCGTCGCGCGTCAGTCCCCAGACCTGACTGCCGAAGGGGGCACCGGGCACGATCAGCGCCCTGGTGTCGGAAGCGTTGTCCTGCAACCAGTCCGCCGTCTGCTGCCAATACGCGGGCACCTTGTCGTAGGCGCCGCGCGGGGCCAGTTTGCCGGTCCAGGCCAGCGAGGTGGACAGGGCCAGGGCGGTGAGGATCAGCGCGGCCACCGCGACGGCACGATCCCGCTCCGGATGCGCGAACGCGCTGCGCCACACCGGCATCGGCACCGAGGCGGGCAGCGGCACCCGGGCCAGCAGCTGGGCGAGGCCGAGCACCAAGGGAATTCGGATCAGCGGTTCCAGCTTGTGCACATTGCGCAGCGGTGCCCCACCGGAATCCAGGAACAGCCGCACCGATTCCGCGAATGGCCCGCCCAGTTCACCGACGTAGCCGGCGCAGATGCCGACCAGGCCGACGCACAGGATCAGCGTCAACCGGCCGCGGTACGGCATGGACCGCATCGCCAGTCCGGCCATGCCCGCCGCCGCGAGCAGCCCGGTCGCGAGCACCGCCGCGGGCTGGGTCACCAACACTGCACCGGCGATGCGCTCGGGCGAGACGAACGGCGTCCAACTGTCCGTGCCGCGCAGCACCTCGGCGAGCGAGGCCCACTGCGTTGTCACACCGGAGGATTCGATGTAATCCAGGAACGGCGGGCTCACCTTGCCGAGCAACAGCAGCGGCACCGCCCACCAGAACGTGGCGAGCACGAGCAGCGGCACCCAGGCCATGGTGAAGCGCCACCACTGCTTGTTCGGCCGATACGACGCCCACCACAGCAGCGCGGGCAGGAACGCCGCGACCGTGGCGACGGCATTGACCGACCCCATCAGCGCCAGTGCCAGCGCGCTGCCTGCCGCCGATTCGGCACCACCGCGCCGCCCGCGTTGCGTCGGCCGATCGGCGCCCGCGTCGGTCCCGGCCCGCGCAGGGCCGTCACCTCGCGACGAACCGGAATCCGGCGCGTGCGCTGCCCTGCGAATCGCGTCCGAGTCCCGCCGAACACCACCTGGATCGACCGTTCGCCGTCGATTCCGATAGCGGATGCCCAGCGCCGCTGGTGCCAGCAACACCCAAGGCGCCAGCATCATCGGCAGCGTCTCGGACGAGATGGAGCCGAGCGTGGTGAGCACCCGTGGAGACAGCGCGAACGCGGTCGCGGCGATGATGCGGGAGCCGCGGGTGCCGATGCCGAGGGTCTCGCAGAGCCGGATGATGCCCCAGAACCCGGCGATGAGCAGCAGCGCCCACCAGATGCGCTGGGTGGCCCAGGCGGGCAGGCCGAGCACATGGCCGAGCGAGAAGAACGTGCCGTGCGGGAAGAAGTATCCGTAAGCCTGGTTCTGCACCTGGCCCATCGGGGCCTGGCTGCTCCACAGGTGGCTGGCGCGTTCGAGGAAACCCAGCGGGTTCTGCGCCAGGTCGTACTTGGTGTCGGCGACCGTGCGTCCCGGCGCCTGCAGGAAGGTCAGCAGGAACGCCGCGAGCACCGTCCCGGCGAACCAGCGTCTACCGAGCGGCGCGGTGTTGTGCCGCCGCGCCGCCGGTCCGAGCGAGTCGGTGGGTGAAGCGGGGGTCAGCGGCTCAGCGACTGCCGTACTCGACGTTGTTCAGCAACGAGGAGTCCTTGTCGCCGCTGCGGTCGATGTCGGGACGCGAGTTCTGCTGCACCGCCACCGTGACGAGGAGCACCGCGATCACGCCGAGTACGGCGCCGCCGACAGCACTCGCAACACCAGGAACAGCAAACTTCATTGCGGCACTCCAATACATCGATGCAGGCACATTCCCGGTCAACCTAGCAGCCCGCAACCGTATCCGGTGCGTTCAGCCCGCCGATTGTCGGTCGGCAGTCCGGTTGAGGCGGCGATCACCGGGGATTCCGGGTGCTATCAACGGCCCGGCCGAGCGCGCCGGCTCAGTGTGCGGGGATGGCGCAGTGCAGCCCGCCGAGCAGGGTGCGGAGCTTGGCCGTGGTTTCGTCGAGCTCGGTTTTCGGGTCCGAGGCGGCGACGATGCCGCCGCCCGCGTAGGCGTGCACGGTGCGTCCGTCGGCCGACAGTTCCGCGCAGCGGATGGCGACCACCCACGAGCCGTCGCCCCGCGCATCGCACCAGCCGACCGCGCCACCATAGAAACCGCGGTCCTCCTCCAGATCGGCGATGGTGTCGAGCGCGAGGTCGGTCGGGGTGCCGCAGACGGCGGGCGTGGGATGCAGCAACAGTGCCAGTTCGAGCGCGGTGGTCGCGGGGTCGCGCAGCCGCCCGGTGATGGGGGTGGCGAGATGCCAGACCTCGGGCGTGCTGATCAGTTCCGGACCGTCGGGGATGCACAGCTCGGCGCAGACCGGGCCGAGTTTCTCCCGGATCCACTCGATGACGAAGGCATGCTCGGCGCGATTCTTGGTGCTGGACAGCAGCTCTCGGGCCTGGACGGCATCGGCACCCGGGTCGGCGAGCCTGGGCATTGTGCCGGCCAACGGGCGTAGCGTGACCGTCTCGCCGTGCCGGGCGATCAGCACCTCGGGCGTGGCACCGACCAGCGTCGCACCTGTTCGCCCGGCGGGGGACAGGTCGACGGCGAACACATTGGCGTGTGGGTGCCTGGCCAGCAGGTGGGCCGCGACGAGCTCGGGGTCCAATGCGGCGGACGCCTCGGCCATCACCGACCGGGCGGCGACCACCTTTTGCAGTGGTTGTGCCGGATCGTTCAGCTGCTCAACGAGTTTCGTCACGCGCGCGATATGTTCAGCGGCACTGGGGATTTCGGTCACGAACTGGACGGCGGGCAGGTCGGGAAGGGCGGCGGGCCGCCACGGCCCCGCCATGTGCCGCGCGTGTTCGGGCACCGTCAGCGCGGCAGGCCTGCGCGGATCGAACGGCAACGCGCCGACGATCAGCTCAGCGGTGCCGTCCCGCAGCGCGGCGATCGCGGGCTCCGCCTCGTCGAAGGCGGCGCGGCTCCCGGACGTCCGGACCACCCCATCCGGCTGAGCAAGCAGGAATCCATCCATAGTCCTTCGACCCTAACCCCGCCCCCACCCCCGAAACCCGCTCCGTGAGCGCCCTCACGAAGCGACCTCGCCAACCCTCGATCGCGACGTGACCGCGCTACGCGGCTGTGTCTTCGGTTCGCTCGCTCACGGGGAAGCGACCTTGCCAATGCGCTTGGCCGCGTGGCCGCCCGCACCTACCCAGTTTTGGCAGCGGGTTCCTTGCCCGGCGGAACCATGAGGACCGGGCGATGACAGTGCTTGAGGACCGCGTCGGCGACGCTGCTGTGCATCAGTGCGCGAATGCCGGTGGCTCCCCTGGTGCCCGCCACGATGATGTCGACGTCCAGGTCATCGGCGCATTCGACGATGGCATTCCAGATGGTCGTCGTGCATTCGGCGGTGCGCGCCTCGGCATTGAGCCCGGCGAGCTTGGCCAGCCGGACGCCCTCGGTGTTGATGGTGCGGGCGTCGACGTAGGCGACGTCCTCGATCTCGTCGTCGGGCACCCATTCCGGCTGCATCACCCCGGACAGTCCGGACAGGCGGGCGGCTTGGCGCACCATCGGCTCCCACGCGGTGAGCACGATCGCTCTGTTCGCGCTGAGGAACCGCCCGGCGTATTCGATGGCCCGCTTGGCGTTCTCGGACCCATCGTAGGCAATGAGCATCAGATCGCAGGGCACGATGACCTCCTGGTGGGAGACTCACGGCTATTGAACAAGGCTACCCTGGCCGAGCCCGGCCTACTTGCTGGCGCGCGGGATCAGTACGGTTTACTTCCATGCGGAAGACGCCCCTGCTCGTGCTCGCCGTGCTGGCCGCCGTCGCGACCGCCTGCTCGTCCGGCGGTGGCGCCGACCCGACGCCGTCGCAAGCGGCGTCGCCCGAGTCGACGTCCGAATCATCAACGCAGGCAACAACATCCGCGAAGCCGGATTGCACGGCCGGATATCTCGGGCAGTTCACGCTGCGGCAGAAGCTGGCGCAGCTGTTGACCGTCGGCGTCACCGGCGCCGACGACGCCGCGAATGTGGTGGGCACCGAACAGGTCGGCGGCATCTTCGTCGGCGGCTGGACCGACCTGACGCTGCTGAGCGACGGCAGCCTCGAGCAGATCAAGCAGTCGGCCAAGGTGCCGCTCATGGTGACCATCGACGAGGAAGGCGGCCGCGTCTCCCGGGTGAAGAACCTGATCGGCGCCGCGCCCTCGGCCAGGGCCACCGTCGACGCGATGACCGCCGAACAGTTCCACGACGCCACCCTGACCAGGGGCCGCGCGCTGAAGGACCTCGGTGTGACGGTGAACTTCGCCCCCGACGTCGATGTGAGCGCCCAGCCCGCCGATTCCGTCATCGGCGACCGCTCCTTCTCCGACGATCCCGCCGTGGTCACCCGCTACGCCGACGCCTACATCCGCGCCATGCGTGAGGTCGGCGTGGGCACCGTGCTCAAGCACTTCCCCGGCCACGGGTCCGGCTCGGGCGATTCGCACCGCGGCGCGGTCCGCACACCACCGCTGGACAGCATGCAGACCGTCGATCTCGTCCCGTTCCGCGCGCTGATCGGTTCCGGCGCGGGCGTGATGGTCGGTCACCTCGACGTCCCCGGCCTCACCACCCCCGACGTGCCCGCGAGCATCAGCCCCCAGGTGATGACGCTGCTGCGGGAGGGCCGTGGTTACGGCGCCGCCCCGTTCCAGGGGCCGATCTTCACCGATGACCTGGGCGGCATGGCCGCGATCACCAACCGGCTGTCCATCGCGGACGCGGTGGAGGCCGCGCTGGTCGCCGGCGCGGACAACGCGCTGTGGATCACCACCGACGCGGTGCCCAGCGTGCTCGATCAGCTGGAGCAGGCGGTGGCAGCGGGCCGCTTGCCCGCCGCGCAGGTGGACGCGTCGGTGCTACGGATGGCGGCGTTCAAGGGCGCGCTGCCGCGCTGCTGAGGCCCGGTTCCCGCGACTGATGAGCAAATGCGACCCGCGGAACTTACCTTGGAGTAATATGTGAACTTCACCGTGCGGTAGGAGAGTGGATGGCGGGCGGAACGAAGCGACTTCCTCGAGCGGTTCGTGAGCAGCAGATGCTCGATGCCGCGGTCGAGGTGTTCTCGCGGAAGGGCTTCCACGATACGTCGATGGATGCCATCGCCGCCGAGGCCAAGATATCGAAGCCGATGCTGTACCTGTACTACGGCTCCAAGGACGAACTGTTCCGCGCCTGCATCCAGCGCGAGGGTCTGCGCTTCATCGAATCGGTGGTGCCCGCAGGAAACCCCCAGCTGACGCCGCACGAACAGGTGCGGGTCGCGCTGGAGGGCTTCCTCGGCTTCGTGGACCGCAACCGGCGCTCCTGGCAGGTGCTCTATCGGCAGGCGATCGGTCAGCAGGCGTTCGCGTCGGAGATCGAGAACGCCCGCGAGCGCGTCATCGAATTGACCGCCAAGCTGCTGGAATCCAGCGCCAAACACCCTGAGCCCGGCACCAATTTCGACATTGTCGCGGCCGCCGTGATCGGTGCGGGCGAGGCCATCGCGGACCGGGTGGCCAGCGGCCGGATCGAGGTGGCCGAGGCGGTCGACCTGCTCGACGATCTCGCGTGGCGCGGTCTGGCCGGGCGCAAGAAGGCGGAGTAACTCCGGCTCGCCACTGTGGCGGAAGTGGCGGGTACCGGTTGCCGTGCCGTTAACGGCCTGCCAGAGTGCGGTGATCAACAAGTACAGACCGGCTCTGCGCGGAACGGGCCGGGGAGAACGGGGCGGAATTGTTCGGGTTGCTCAGGCCGTGTGCGCACGGCGCGGCGAAGTACGGCATCGATGCGGCCGAGTGGCGCACACATATGTGCGGGCTGTGTCTGGGGCTGCGGGACGAGCACGGGCAATTGGCCCGTGCGACAACGAATGTCGATGCGATCGTGCTGAGCATGCTCACCGAGGCACAGTCCGCGGGCGCGGTCGAGCGCAGCACGGCGGGGCGGTGTGCCCTGCGCGGCATGCAACGCGCGTCGGTCGCGGCCGCGAATTCGCCGGGTGTGCGACTGGCCACCACCGCGTCACTGTTGCTGGCGTCGGCTAAGGTCCGCGACCATGTGGACGACGGCGACGCGTCCGCCCTGGCTCGCACGCCGATGGCGAAGGCGGCGAGCCGCTGGGCCGGGCAGGCGCGGTTGAGCGCACAGCGCATCGGGTTGGATGTCGAACCTCTCGTCGCCGCGTTGAGCGCACAGACGGGGTTGGAGCAGGCGGCGACGGCCGGTGGGACGGATTCGCTGGCGCGATTGACCGAGCCGACCCAGCTCTGCGCGTCCGAGTTCTTCGCGCACACAGCGGTTTTGGCGGAGCGCCCGGCCAATGTCGACGCATTGCGCGCCGCCGGTTGGCAATTCGGCCGGATCGCGCACCTGGCCGATGCCGTGCAGGACTACGAGCAGGACCTGGCCCGCGGCCGGTTCAATCCGCTCGCCGCCACCGGAACGACCATGCCGCAGGCGTATGACCTACTGCGGGAATCGGATTCACGGCTGCGCGAAGCAGTAACGGAAGCCGAGCTCGATGCCGTCCCCACGGTGCGCTGGATGCTGCTCGACCCGCTGGCCGGCGTGCTGCGCCGACTCGGCCGCGGGATCGGCACGGTAGCCGGCCACAGCTGCGGGATCTCGCACGACAGCACCGACGTGCGGATGAGCGCGCGGCGCACCCGGCATCGTCGTCCGGGTATCGGCGAGTCGCTGGCCCTCATCGTCGGCGGGTACTGCACCGGGTACGCCTGCTGTGCCGACCACACCCAGCCGTGCACCGGCGAACGCAAGGACGCCTGGATGAAGAACTGCAATGGCGACTGTGGCTGTGGTGGCTGCGAGAACTGTAACTGCGATTGCTGCGGCTGCGACTGCAGCTGCTGACCGGCACCCGACGCGCACCGACCTCTCCCGGCACGGGAGAACTTCGTCGACAGTTTCCTGTAAGGCAGGCGAAAACATGCGTGGCGCAGGGTAATTCAACGCACGGAGCCGCACCCGAACGAGGGTGCGGCTCCGGCAGTCGAGTGCGTCAGCGCAGTGTCGCGGTGAGGTGCGGGAACCCCTTCTTCGGGTTCAGCACGGCCAGATCCCAGCCGCCGGCCACCTGATCCGCATACACGTTCACCGTCGACGGCAGGAAGATCGGCTTGCCGAACTTCACCGAGTAGGTGGTCTTGCCCGGTACCCGGCCCTCGACCGTGCCGATCAGGTGCGCGGCCGACCACATGCCGTGCGCGATCGGCTTCGGGAACCCGAAAGCCTTGGCGCCCAACGCCGAGGTGTGGATCGGGTTGTGATCACCCGAGGCCGCGGCGTACTGGTTGATCGTCTTCTGATCGACCCGCCAGGTGCGCAGCGGCGGCGGCGGCACCTCTTCCGGCTTGGGCTCCGGCTTGGGCCCGCCCGAGAGCGAGGTGCGCTGCTGGTGCAGGAAGGTGGTGACCTGCCGCCACACCAGCTCGCGGCCGACGCTGATCTCGGTGATCGCGTCCACCAGCAGCCCCTTCGGGTGCTCCCGCAAGTTCTCGATGTGCGCCTTGATGTCCAGCGGCTCGCTCACCGAGATGTCGCGGGTCCGCTCGATCACGTTCTCCGCGTGCACCGCACCGACCGCGACGAACGGAAAGTCGCGCTGCACAACGAGTTGCATCACGATCGGGAAGGTGAGGATGAACGGGTAGGTCAGCGGCAGCGCATCGCCGAACCGCAGCCCGGTGGCCCGGCAGTACGCGGCCAGATGATCCGGATCGACCTGCAGGCCGTCGAGCTTGCTCGCCCGATCCGGCAGCGTCGGCTTACGCGCCGAAACCAGCGGCAGCGGAACCGCTCCCAGCGCGGCCTTCAGATACAGCGGGCCGTTCTTGGGTGTTTCGGTGAGCGAGATGAGTTCGGTCATCATGCTCCGATCAGGCTCTGCCCGCAGACGCGAACCACGTTGCCGGTCACCGCGTTCGACGCCGGGCTGGCGAAGTAGGCGATGGTCTCGGCGACGTCGACGGTCTGCCCGCCCTGCAGCAGCGAGCTCATCAGCCTGCCCGCCTCGCGGGTGGCCAGCGGGATGGCGGCGGTCATCGCGGTTTCGATGAAGCCGGGCGCCACCGCGTTGATGGTGATGCCCTTCTCCGCCAGCTTCGGCGCCTCGGCGTCGACCATGCCGATGACACCGGCCTTGGATGTGCCGTAGTTGGTCTGGCCGCGGTTGCCCGCGATGCCCGCGATGGAGGACACGTCGATCACCCGGCCGCCCTCCTTCAGCGCGCCACGGGCGACCAGGCCCTCGGTGATTCGGTGCGGTGCCGCGAGATTGACGTTGAGCACCGAGTTCCACCGGCCGTCGTCCATGTTGGCGAGCAGCTTGTCCCTGGTGATGCCCGCGTTGTGCACCACGATGTCGATGCCGCCGAAGCGCTCGGTGGCGAACTCGGCCAGCTTCTCCGCGGCGTCGGGCGCGGTCACGTCCAGCGCCAGTGCGGTGCCGCCGACCTTGTTCGCGGTCTGCGACAGCGCCTCACCGGCGGCCGGGATGTCCGCGACGATCACCGTCGCGCCGTCGCGGGCGAACACCTCGGCGATGGTCGCGCCGATGCCGCGCGCGGCGCCGGTGACCACGGCGACCTTGCCCTCCAGCGGGCGGTCCCAGCTGGTCGGCGGAGTGGCGTCGTCCTTGCCGACCCGGATGACCTGGCCGTCGACGAAGGCCGACTTGGCCGAGAGCAGGAAGCGCAGCGTCGACTCCAGGCCGGACGCGCCCGCGGCGGCCTCCGGGTGCAGGTACACCAGCTGGGCGGTGGCGCCGCGCAGCAGCTCCTTGGCCACCGAGCGGGTGAAGCCCTCGAGCGCGCGCTGCGCGATCTGCTCGTCCACGCTCGACGTCAGCTCGGGGGTGGTGCCGATGACGACGATGCGCCCGGACGCGGCGATGGTGCGCATGGCGGGCTGGAAGAATTCGTAGAGCTGGGACAGGTCTTCGATGGACCCGATGCCGGTCGCGTCGAACACCAGCGCGCCGAGCTTCGTTCCCGCGCTGGGCGAGTCGACGAAGGTGTAGTCCGACAGTAGGGCGCGCACCGGCTCGGCGACCCGGCCCTTACCGCCGAGCAGCACGGGGCCGGGCAGGGCGGGCTCGCCCTGCTTGTAGCGACGCAGATTCTCCGGCTGCGGCAGTCCCAGCTTGCTCGCCAGGAACTGACCGGGGGCCGAGTGGACGAACGATCCGTAGAGGTTGGGAGCACCCTTACTCTTGCTGGCTGCCACTGTTCCTACCTTTTCTGTGTTGACAGGCGGCGTGCACGGTCCCTGGCGAGGTTACGCAAGCTAACCCGTCACCGACTCTCGCTCACGCCGCGATGTTCAGTTCTCGGGTCTGGTGGTACCCGGCAGTGGACCGCTGGCACACATTTGCGGGTACGGTGTCGACATTAAACTTACTCCAGAGTAAGTTTAATGTAAACCAATCGCGACGGGGCGCCGATCTGTGGAGATTTCCACGCGGACTCCGGAGCGCCGAACATCCCCAACGAGACCTGGAGACTCGAGTGACAACCAAATCCCGTTCGGCGAAGAGCACCGCCAAGACCGGTAAGACCACCCGCCCGGTCGCGATCGTGGGCGGCAACCGGATTCCGTTCGCTCGCTCCGACAAGGCGTACGCGCACGCCTCCAACCAGGACATGTTCACCGCCGCGCTGGACGGCCTGGTCAGCCGTTTCGGCCTGCAGGGCGAGCGGCTCGGCATGGTGGTCGGCGGCGCCGTACTGAAGCGGGTCGGCGAGCACGGCATGATCCGCGAGAGCGTGCTCGGCAGCAAGCTCAGCCCGTACACCCCGGCCCACGATCTGCAGCTGGCCTGCGGCACCGGTCTCCAGGCCGTCGTCACCGTGGGTGACGCGATTGCCCAGGGCCGCATCGAGGCCGGCGTCGGCGGCGGTACCGACACCACCTCGGACGCCCCGATCGGCGTCAGCGAGGGCATGCGCGAATGGATGCTCGACGCCAACCGCGCCAAGACCAACAAGGACCGGCTCAAGCTGGTCGGCCAGCTGCGTCCGGGCATGCTCGGCATCGAGATCCCGCGCAACGCCGAGCCGCGCACCGGGCTGTCCATGGGTGAGCACGCCGCCATCACCGCCAAGGAATTCGCCGTGCCGCGCGAGGCCCAGGACGAGCTGGCCTACCTGTCGCACAAGAACATGGCGGCCGCCTACGATCGCGGTTTCTTCGACGACCTGGTCACCCCGTTCCTCGGGCTGACCCGCGACGACAACCTGCGTCCCGGCTCGACCGTGGAGAAGCTGGCCACCCTCAAGCCGGTGTTCGGCGTCAAGGCCGGTGACGCCACCATGACCGCGGGCAACTCCACCCCGCTGACCGACGGCGCCTCCACGGTGCTGCTGTCCAGCGAGGAATGGGCCACCGAGCGCAACCTGCCGGTGCTCGCCCACCTGGTCGACAGCGAGGTCGCGGCGGTCGACTACATCCACGGCCCGGACGGCCTGCTGATGGCGCCCACCTACGCGGTGCCGCGCATGCTCGCCCGAAACGGCCTGACCCTGCAGGACTTCGACTACTACGAGATCCACGAGGCGTTCGCCTCGGTGGTGCTCGCGACGCTCACCGCGTGGGAGTCCGACGCCTACTGCAAGGAGCGCCTCGGTCTCGACGGCGCGCTCGGCTCGATCGACCGCAGCAAGCTCAACGTCAACGGTTCTTCGCTGGCGGCGGGTCACCCGTTCGCCGCGACCGGCGGCCGCATCGTCGCCTCGACCGCGAAGATGCTGGCGGAGAAGGGATCCGGCCGCGCGCTGATCTCCATCTGTGCCGCCGGTGGACAGGGCGTCGTCGCCATCGTCGAGCGGTAGCGTCGTCAACAACTGACAGAAGGTGGCACCCGATCCTCGGGTGCCACCTTTTTCGGTCAGCGCACCAAACTGCCTCGGGCAGCGGCGAATCGAACCACGCCCGGTGCCAAGCGCCCGAAGACGTACTGCAGCCGGGCTTCCGGGGTCACCGGGACGACGTCCTTGTTTTTCCGCACCGCCCGCAGGATCTGCTTCGCAACCTTCTCCGGCCCGTAACCGCGCAACCGGTACAGCCGGTCGTAGAGCTGCTGTCTACGCTGCTCCTCCTCGGCCGAGACGCCGGACATGCGGGTGTTGCGCACGATGTCGGTGTGCACGATGCCGGGGCAGATGGTGCTGACACCGATTCCGCTGCTTGCCAATTCGGTGCGTAGGCAGTCGGAGAACATGAACACCGCGGCCTTACTCGTGGAGTACGCCGAGAAAGCCTGCTGCGGGGTGTAGGCGGCCATGCTGGACAGGTTGACGATGTGCCCGCCGAGTCCGCGCTCGGCCATCGGGCCCGCGAAGGCGCGGCAGCCGTTGACGACGCCGTGCAGGTTGACCGCGAGTACCCGGTCGAAATCGGCGGCGGAGGTGTCGAGGAATTTTCCGGCTTGCCCGATGCCCGCGTTGTTGATCAGGATGTCGGGCACACCGTGCTCGAGGATCACGCCATCGGCATGTTTGCGCACCGCCGACGCGTCGGAGACGTCCAGCTCGTAGGCGTGGCCGGTGCCACCCGCCTGCGCGATCAGCGCCACGGTCGCCTCCGCCGCGATCCCGTTGATGTCGGACACCACGACCTCGGCGCCCTCGCGCGCGAAGGCCAGCGCCGTCGCCCGGCCGATACCGCTACCGCCGCCGGTGATCACGACGAGTTGATCCTCGAACGGCTTGCGCGACAACCCCATCCGCGCCCGGCGCAGGGCTCGGGTTTGCGGCGCACCGGATACCGCGTCGATCAATTCGACGGCGGCCGAGGCGAGCAACTGCGGATGCGAGAACGGCAGCCAGTGCCCGCCTTTCACCACGCGCAGCCAGACCTGGTCGGCCCACCGGTCCTCGTCGGCGTAACTCGACTGCCGCACTGCGGGATCGCGGGTGCCGACGATGATCTGCGTAGGGACCGTGGTGAATTGGTCGCGGTCCCGCAGCGGATTCGCGGCCCACGTGGACCGGTAGATGCGCAGCCCGTTCGCCATGTCCTGCTTGAAGGTCGGCGCGAGGTGGATCTGCTCCGGCGGTGCGCCCTCGGTGGCGGAAAGCATGGCGCGCCAGCGCTGTTCGTTCATCCCCACCTTGATCGCGGCCTGTGGCAGTACCGGCAGTGCGAGCAAGGTCGAGTAGGCGAAGGAGCCGAGCTGGGCCAGTGGCAACGCGATATTGCGCGGTGTCGGCCGGGCGAGGCGGCTGCGTGCCCACTTGCTCGCGTGCGCGATGCTCGGCCCGGAGACCGAGGTGAATGACGCGATCAACCGTTGCGCGTCAGGGCGGCAGACGATTTCCCAGGTGGCGACGCTGCCCCAGTCGTGCGCGAGCACGTGCACCGGCTCGCCGCCGCCGAGTGCCTCGATCACCGCGACGTAGTCCGAGGCCAGCGTCGTGGTCGAAATGGCCGCTGTGCCCGACGGATTGGTCGATTCGCCGTGACCGCGATTATCCACGCTCAACAGCCGGAACCGCTCGGTGAGCTCGGGCAGGACGTTGTCCCACAGCCGATGGGAGTCCGGCCAGCCGTGCAGCAGCAGGATCGTCGGCCCGTCCGGATTGCCTTGTTCATAGACGGCGAGGTCGACCTCGCCGTTGCGGACCACATGCTTCTGGGCCATGGATTCACCCCACTATCCGGGCCGCGCGGGTCGCGGTCCGTGGACGTAGTTGTCCCACCCATTCTGTCTGAGACGGTGAGTTTCGGGTAGCCCCCGGGGGTCTCACGGCTTGCTCGCCGTTGCTGTGAGTTATCTCATTCGGTGCGGTTCGCCTTTTTGCTCCCATTTGCCGTGTTAAACGTCCGAGTTTGTAGCTACTAGCTCGCAACTTTCGTGTTACAGGTCTTCTTCAGTTGCTGATCGTTTGTCATATCGTGCCTTGCGACGGGGCTGATCTCTGTGTTTACCTGCACGTCACCTACTGTGCTACCGGTGCTTGTTAATCGAGATGGCGTTATACCACCGCCCGATCGATAGGCAGCTACCGGCAGGACATCTCTTCGGCTTAACGAATAACTCGAATCGAGCTAGCAGAGAGGAAGGCTGAACAGCTGATGCGAATCGGTATAGCGCTGCGCGCCACCGCACTGGCGCTGGCGGCCGCGGTCGGTCTCGGACTCGCGGCAACGGCCCCGGCCACAGCGGCGGGCGAGGTGGATCGCTACCTGGATCTGCCGCTGGTGAACCGGGATGCCGCGTCGAGCCCCGGCGGCGTCAACCCCGAACTGCCCTACGACGCGGCCGAGCTGCGCGGGCTACTGGACGAGGCGCGCGGCCAAGGCGTCGCGCCCACCCGATATGCCGCCCTGCTCTATCAGTACTGGCTAGTCGCCGCGACGAACAAGGCCGGCATCGACCTGCGGTCCTGGGATCCGCGCGCGGGCGTCGAGGCCAACCGCACCAACCTGGTCAGGTCTTATCGCTACTACGAAGACCTGCAGTTGAACCACCGAGAGCTGCAGTGGGCGGGGATGGGCGGGCAGGTCGGCGCCGACTTCGGCGGCGGGCTGCTCGATTTCGAGCTGATGGGCAACCTCTACGGCCTGCCCGGTCTCTCCGAATCCGCGCGCGGCATCATCGCGGCGGTCGACCAGGCGGCCGGACCGCAAGCGGTGGCCCAACTTCCGCGCGGGCTGATGGCGCTGGCCGAGGCGGGCTCCCAGATCACGCCGGAAGATCTGCGCTACCTCATCGGATTGATCCTGGTGATGCAGAAGAACATCTTCTCGGACCTGATGCCCATGCACGAGGCCTACGTCACCGAGGGCCTGCCCGCGCTGGAGGAGTTCCAGGCGGCCGGGTTGTTCGGTGCTGACATCATGGAAGCTTGGCGCGGGGTGGCCTCCGGCGACTACGACCGGATCGCCGCGGGCAACGGGACTTTGCTTCGCCGGGAACAGGAGTGGGTGATCGGGGCGCAGTGGGACGAGGCACGCGGCTACAAGGGCAGCGTCGGCGAGGCGATCACCTACGTCAGCGGCGCGGCGGGCTCACCGTCGGTCGCGGGCGTGGCCCCGCCGCGGGAGTTCCATCCGGTGCGTATCCCGTTCACCATGGCCGATGGCCGGCCCGCCCTGCTGACCCTGCCACTGCCGGAATGGAATTGGTCGGAGTTCGGCCCGCGCTGGGATTACATCACCTCGGAGCTGCTGCCCAAGTACAAGTTCCAGGTCGAGAACAACTGGCCCGCATTGGAAGCCGTGATGCGTACGCCCTATGAGATCCAGATGGAATCGCATCGTCCGCTGCTGAACATTCCGCAGCTGCTCGACTCCGCGGCCAGGGAGATCCAGATAACCCCGATCGATACGATGGCGGTGCGCTAGATGAAACGCTTCACCGTGGCCGTTGCGACGGCCGCTTCGCTGGTACTGACCGCGGGAACCGCCGCGGCGCAGACGGAGATGCCGACACCCGGACTGGACCGCGTCTTCAACGGTTTCGTCGTCGGCCAGATCCAAGGCGCGCAACCGGTTCCGCCGGATCAGGCGTTCCAGGCCTTGCTCGCCAACGACCCGTTCTACGAAGAGCCGCCGCTGACCGGTACCGAGCAGCCCGGAACGCTGTTGAAGGCCAAGAAGGTCGACGTGATGTTCCTGGGCATCACACCGCCCGACGTCGAGGCGTACAAGCTGATGTACGTGACCACCGGCATCGACGGTGTCACCCCGATGATCAGCACCGGCATCCTGATGATCCCGAATCACGGTGTGCCCGTCGGTGAGAAGAAGGTGATCTCCTACCAGGAGGCCAACGACAGCGTCGGCTGGTCGTGTCATCCGAGCACCCAGTGGACCGGTGGCGACCCGCTGGACGGCTCGTCCTGGTCCGCACTCGGCCCGCTGGCGCTGATGTTCGACAAGGGTTACGCGGTGATGATCTCCGATGTCGGCAACGACGGAGATCGCAAGCCGCACGGCGTCTTCGCGGGCAAGTTCGCCGCGCACGCCCAACTCGACGGTGTCCGTGCGGCTTTGGCGCATCGCGAGGCCGGACTCGATCCGCAGGCGCAGATCGCGCTGTTCGGGATCGCGGGCGGCGGCGTCGGCGCGGGCTTCTCGGCCGAGCTGCAGCCCACGTACGCGCCGGAGCTCGACGTGAAATCCGCCGTGCTGGAAGGGATGGTGGTCAACCCGCGCAACTTCATGCGGGTCGCCGACGGCTCGGTCGGCTCCGGCTTCGCGCTGGCCACCCTGCTCGGCCTGGAGCCCGCGTACCCGGAGATGGAGGTGAACGCGAAGCTCAACCCGGCGGGCGTCGGGCTGGCGAACGCCTTCCGCACCCAGTGCCAGACGCCTGCCTACTTCGGGCTGCCATTCCTGCCACTGAACACCCTGTTCAACTCCGGCCTCAGCCCCGCCGACCAGCCGGCGTTCCAGCGCGCGTTCGAGGACAACATCCTCGGCCGCTCCGGCACGCCGAAGGCGAAGGTGGCCATCACCTCCTGCGCCGCCGACGACTCGCTCATGTCGCTGGTGCCCGCCAAGGACTCCCGGGAGCTGGCCGACATCTATCGGGCAGGCGGCACCGAGGTGACCTATCAGCCGACCGACTGCAGCATGGTTCGCATGCTCACCGACCTCTACGGCTGGGGCACCGACCTGTTCGGCATGCAGACGATCGACTGGATCGACCGCAACTTCGACTGAAAGGACGTGCCGGTCATGGCATTTCTCTACGGCATCAATTATCTGTTCTGGTTCGGCCCGCTGGCCGTCGCCAAGCTGCTGGCGCAGGCGGCCGGCTTCTGATCCGCTGAGCGCGGCTCCCGCCCACCGCGGGAGCCGCGGTCGGGCGTTACGCCCCGGGTAGCTCGTTGTGCCCGCCGAACGCTTTGCGCATGGCCGAGAGCATCTTGTCCGCGTAGAGCGCCTCGCCGCGCGAGGAGAACCGCTGGAACAGGGCGGCCGCGAGCACCGGCACCGGAACGCCGGTGTCGATCGCGGCGTCGATCGTCCACCGGCCCTCGCCGGAATCCGAGACCCGGCCGCTGTAGGAATCGAGGTTCGGATCGGCGTGCAGCGCGCTCGCGGTGAGGTCCAGCAACCAGGAGGCGACCACCGAACCGCGCCGCCACACCTCGGTCACCTCGGGCACATCGATGGCGTAGCGGTAGTACTCCGGGTGCTCGAGCGGCGTCTCCTCGGCGGAGAACTCGCCGTCGTGCTCGGCGCCGTAATTGGCCCGGTGCAGGATGTTCAGGCCCTCGGCGTACGCGGCCATCGCGCCGTACTCGATGCCGTTGTGCACCATCTTGACGAAGTGTCCCGCGCCGGCCGGCCCGCAGTGCAGGTAACCCTGCTCGGCCATCGATGGCTCACCGGTGCGACCCGGCGTCCGCTCGGCCGCCTCGACGCCGGGTGCGATGGATTTCAGCAGCGGGTCGAGATATTTCACCGGTTCGGCCTCGCCGCCGATCATCAGGCAGAAGCCGCGTTGCAGGCCGAAGACACCGCCCGAGGTGCCGATGTCCACATAGTGGATGCCCTTGGGCTGCAACTGCTCGGCCCGCTTGATGTCCTCGTGGTAGCGACTGTTGCCGCCGTCGATGATGATGTCGCCGGGCTCGAGCAGCTCGGCCACCTGGTCGATGACGGCGCCGGTGGCGCCCGCCGGGATCATCACCCACACCACCCGCGGTGTCTCCAGCGTGCCCACGAATTCGGCGAGGTCGGTGCTGCCCTGGAACTTGTCACCCAGCTCCTGGCGCAGCACGTCGATCTGGTGCGGACGACGTTCGTAGCCGACGGCGGTGTGCCCGTCCTTGACGATGCGGCGCACGATATTGGCGCCCATTCGTCCGAGGCCGATCATTCCCAGCTGCATGCCATCCCTCTCCTCGTGTGTGCGGTGGCCGGACACTCGTTCGTCCTCGATTGTCCCGCCTCGATTCGATCCTGGTCCGTCCGGCGGTGTAACGCACGGTGCGCCGCACCGATAATCAGATCGGCTCCGCGTAGTTGCCAGACCCCCGACCCGGCAACTGCGCGGGGCCCTTTGCGTAGCCCACCGGGTTCTTTGCAAGGAATTAGCTGTAGATCAGTGCTCACCTGACGTTGTCGCTGGGGCGCACTATCGTTGGCGGAGACTCGCACCCAGTGAGTCCCAACTCAACCGAACGGGGAGGACGGTTCGTGACGAGCCAGTCGAGCACCGGACGCCGCGGCCAACAACCGGCGGGCGAGGTCGGTTTACGCCAGCTGCTCGAATCGGCCCAGGCCAACGGGGCGCAGCAGCCCCAGGAGTGGGGCGGCGATTCCGCCCCCACCGAACCGCTACAGGTCACCCCGACCAGGCGCGCCACCCATCGGGCCAAGCCGGGGGAGCGTCCGGCGCCACCGACCCGGCGGCCCATCTCCGGTCCTCCCGCGCAGCGGCTGAATCGCACCGTGCTGAAGCGGGCCGGCCTCGCGGTCGGTGCGGTGCTCGCGGTGACCGGCCTCGCCTACGCGGTCGATCTGGTGCTCTCCTCGGGCGAGGTGCCGCGCGGCACGGTCGTCGCGGGCGTCGACGTCGGCGGCCTGGACACCGAGGCCGCGGACACGAAGTTGCGCGCCGAACTCGCACCGCGCGCCGACCGGGAACTACCGCTGCGCATCGGTGACGTGCAGACCAGGCTCGTCCCCGCCGCCGCGGGGCTGACCGTCGACTGGGACGGCACCTGGGCGCGCATCGGCAAGCAGCCGCTCGACCCGATCACCCGGCTCACCTCGTTCTTCACCACCCGCGATGTCGCGGTGGCCAGCGGCGTCGACGACGCCGCGCTGGATCGCCAGCTGACCGCGCTACGCGTACACGACAGACCCTCGGTCGAAGGCACCATCGCCTTCGACAAGGCACGACCGGTCGCGGTCGCCCCGGTCCCCGGCCGCGTGCTGGACACCCCGGCCGCCCGCACCGACCTGATCGACAAGTGGATCACCGGTGCCGCGCTGGACCTGCCGGTGCACCCCGCACCGCTCACCGTCCGCCCGGACGCGGTCGACCAAGCCCTGCGCGAAGTGGCCGAGCCCGCGGTGCGCGCGCCGATCGTCTTCGCGGGCAAGGGCGGGTCGGCCAAGCTCGACCCGGAGCAGATCGCGTCGGTGCTGTCCTTCGCGCCCGACGGTCAAGGCGGGCTCGCCATGGCCGTCGATCAAAACGTCGCGGTCGGTTTGCTGGCGCCGCAACTCGCGCCCTCGGAGATCGAGGCGAAGGACGCGACGTTCGCACTCACCGGCGGCAAACCGACCGTGGTGCCCGCGGTCGTCGGTGACAAAATCAACTGGCCGAAGACCTTCGAGCAGTTCGCCGCGCTGCTCGCCGCGCCGCAGGAGCGGACCGGCCAGGCGATCTACGAAAAAGTGGAGCCGAAGCTGACCACCGAGGCGGCACAGGGGCTCGGCGTGGTCGAGACCATGGGCACGTTCACCACCAACGGCTTCAGCGGCCCGTCCGGGGTGAACATCAAGGTGGTTGCCAGGAAGGTCAACGGCGCGGTCGTGAAGCCGGGAGATACTTTCTCGCTCAACGACTTCACCGGCCCGCGCGGCACCGCCGAGGGCTACGTGGAGTCCGGCATCATCGATCACGGCAGGCCGAGCACCGCCGTCGGCGGCGGCATCAGCCAGTTCGCCACCACCCTCTACAACGCCGCGTACTTCGCGGGCATGGAAGACGCGGGCCACACCGAGCACAGCTACTACATCTCCCGCTACCCGGCCGCGCGCGAGGCGACCGTCTTCGACGGCGCGATCGATCTGCGCTTCCGCAACAACACCCCGCACGGCGTCTTCATCGAGGCCGTCACCACCGATTCCGAAGTGACCGTTCGGCTCTGGGGTACCAAGACCCTGAACGTCGAATCGGTGACCGGTGAGAAGACCAAGCCGACCGAGCCGACCACCATCAAGCTCCCGAAGGGCAAGGACTGCATCGCCTCGGAGGGCGCCCCCGGCTTCACCATCTCCGACACCCGCATCATCACCGACAAGCGCTCCGGTCGCGAGGTCTCCCGGACCACCCGGACGGTCAAATACGATCCGATCCCCGTCGTGAAATGTGAGTGACCGCAACAACTCCTGGGCAACGCCCGTCCCCGCCGACGAGCCGCACGCCGCCGCCTTCCGGCCGCGATGTGCGGCTCGAGCCAACTTCCGGCTATCTCACAGCGCGCCGCTGGTTAGCCCGGCGAGCCACGAATCATTCTGTGGCAGGGCGACTTTGGTGGGCGACCCCCCGGCGAATGGGATATAACTACGCCAGATTCCGGGACGCCAGTCCGGTTCTGTCTCGGAGTGGGGCTCAAGGTTGAGCGAAGTGAAGGGGATAACAGTCGTGGACCAGATCGACTCAGTCAGACCGTTTGCGGCGGGGCGGGGAAACAACGCCGCAGTCACACTGGGTACGGCTATCGGGGATGAAGTTGCCCGGCGGGTTGTGCAGGGCAAGGGCACGTTGTGTGACGTCGTACTCGCGGCGTGGGTGATGGGCGTAGATCCGGTCGAAGCGGTGCTGCAGTACGCCGAGGCGGCCACCGGAGTGATCGTCGACGACACCGTGGTGGTGGCCGACGGTGGTGCCGATCCACGCTGCGCATAAGCGTTTTCGCCGCACGGCAGTAGGGTGCCGGCGCGGTCTTCTCACACGGCGCGCCGATGTCAGGGCGTGAAGTCCTGCGCCGCATCAGTTCGCCGATCGTCTTTTCGACTCACTGTCCCGCGCAATAGCTTTCGCACCGCCGAGACCCGGTGGTGACGGCAGTGTGGGTGCTGTTCGGTTGTGTGCGTTACTCCGCGGGGCGTTCGACGTCGCGCAGCGCGAGCGCCACGAACTCCCGCATCGGAATGTCCAGTGCGGTGCACAACGCGTGCAGCTGCTGCATGTCCGGCGACCGGTCGCCGTTCTCGAAGCGCTGAATCGTGCTGACTCCGAGGCCGGTCAGCGCCGCGAGTTGCGGACGCGTCAGGGCTCGCCGAGCCCGGGCTGCCCTGAGCTCTGCTCCTACTGCGCGATTGATGTCCGAAGGTACCTTTTCCACACCCATATGGACCATTCTGAGGTCCGAACGGCTACCTGGCAAACGACATGCCGTAAAAACACCAAGGTTTCCCACAGTTATCGGATATTTCGCCCGTAAAGGTCATCTGTGAGTTGCAACAGGTCCAAACGGACCTTAGTGTGCTCCGTATGGAACATCTAGACCAGATGGTTGCCGGGAAGGTGCGGCTCGCCATGTCCGATGCGGGACTTTGTCTCGAGGACTTGGCCGCGCGTTCCGGGCTGCCGGCTTCCGACCTGCGCAGCCTGCTCGCCGCGCACGGCTCGTTCACGCTGGACGAGCTCGTTCGGATCGCCGCGGTAGTGCGGCGCCGCGTCGTCGACCTCTTGCCCGACCAAGCGGAGATGCGATGACAATCACTGATGCCCGCCGGTCGCCCGGCGAGTCCCGCCGTCGACTTTCGGCGTGTCGTACCAAACATTTTGTGACGCAAATCACTGCCTGCCGGAAGGCGGATGGGCGGTGTTGAGCGATCGATCAGCTACCGCCGAGACGGCACTCGATCACGCCGTGCGCAGTGTGCCGAGGCTCGCCGGATTCGGCGCGTGGCGCCCGGGCATCTCCGGCATTCCCTACCTCGGCGGCGACGAACCGCACGCCGTCGTCGTGGTCCTCATCCACGATCCACGCGACGCCCGGGTGCGCAGCGCGACACTCGTCGCGACCCCGGACCCGACGGCACCGATCGACCCCGAGCCGAGCCCGCGGTGAGCAAGCCGGCGCGACGGCGTCGCGCGAATCCCGCCCTCGAGATCTTCCGGCACCATATCGGTGCCCGCGTCACCTACCTCGGAACGACCGCGGCGCGCGGCGCCGTCGAACACGGCGTCATCGTCGATGTGGATCACCGGATGGTGTACGTCGACTACGGCTATGCCAATCCCGTCTGTGCCGAACTCGGTAACGCCATCGCCACCCATCCGTCGAATCTTCGACTGGAAACCGCTGTCGCACAGCCGGGCTCCTGTGATCACTGCGGCACCGCGGCCGAACGCCCCGGCCCGGTATTGCACGCGCCCCGCTGATCCGGCGCTCTCGTTTTCTCATTCTCCGACCTGACCGAGTGGTTCCGTCATGCGCTCAACCGGTCGAGTCGTGCACGAAAGGACAGACCACGTGGCCATTTTCGGCCGCCGTTTATTCGGCAAGTTGCTCGCTCCCGGCGAGGTCATCGATGTGTTGATCGTCGGAGGTACCTGGA
Organism: Nocardia suismassiliense; assembly: GCF_900269665.1. GTDB lineage: Bacteria > Actinomycetota > Actinomycetes > Mycobacteriales > Mycobacteriaceae > Nocardia > Nocardia suismassiliense. The sequence goes on along the minus strand of NZ_LT985361.1, from coordinate 91,198 downwards.
ATCCGAATGGCGATCCGGTCACCGCCGCCTTCGCCGAAGCTCTCGACCCACGGCGTTTTGTCGTGCGAATGGTGCCTTATCCGGCGGATTACGGGCGGCACGTCGCGTTCGCCGACAGTGTGGCGGCAGGTAGGCAGGCCTTGATCGATGCGATCGAAGCAACGCCCAATCGTGTAGTGCTGGCTGGTTATTCACAGGGGGCGGGTATCGCGGGTGACCTCGCCGCCGAGATCGGCGCCGGTCTGTTCCCGCACTTGGAGGTCATCGCCTGTGCATTGATCGCGGACCCGCTGCGTCCGGCGGGCTGTTGCCTCGGTAAGGATCCCGGCGGTTACGGCGTCGTCGGGCAGCGGACCATCACCGGTATTCCGACGTATTGGGTTGCTGCCGAGGGTGATCCGATCACCGCGCTGCCCGCGGGCAATCCGCTGCGCCTGATCGCCGATCTCAGTGCGTATTTCAGCCTGGCCAGTCCGGAAGCCATGGTGCGCTGGGGGCAGAGCATCATCGCGGTCGCCACCCGGCACCAGCTGCAACGCTGGTGGTCGCTGGAGCACTGGCGCTCCTGGGGTGGCGCCGTCGCCTATGCCCGCGGCTATCTGTTCGACGGGCGGCACACCGACGCCTACGTCCGGCACGGCCACGCCCGGCTGCTCGCCGAGGCGATCAACCGCGAGGTGGCCGAGGGGAACCGCTGATGCCGTGGTTCCAGGTCGACGACCAGCTCGGTTTCCATCCCAAGGCCGTCGCGGCGGGCAACGCCGCGATGGGGCTGTGGGTGCGGGCCGGCTCGTGGTCGATGCAACAGCTCACCGAGGGTTTCGTGCCCGCCGCGATCGTGCGCGGCCTCGGCTCGGCGGCGCAGGCGAAAAAGCTGGTGGAGGTGGGCCTGTGGATGGCCGTCGACGGCGGCTACCAGTTCCACGACTGGGGCGAACGCCAGATGTCGAAGGCCGAAATCGAGGACCGACGCCGTAAACGGGCCGACGCGGGTCGCAAAGGCGGTCAGGTCTCCGGGCAAGCCAGACAGCTTCGTGCGCAAGCAAGTGCTGCACCATCTGCTCGAACACCCACTGCAGCAAGGGTTCCGGCCGAAGCTGAACCAGCTGTCGAGCAATTGCCGGAGCACATCGAAACCCCTGTCCCTGCCCATGACCCTGAAAGTTCTTCCAGGGCAGTGCGATCGGCGCCGCCCCGGCAATGCCCGATGCACCGCAATCACCCCGCGCCGCCACCGTGCGGTGGCTGTGCCGACGCGAGGCGCGCCAGACAGCGGTGGGACGCGGCGCACGGCAGCGACCTGCGCGCCGATGCCGTGCACCGCCGCGAAGCCGCCCGCAACTGCGTGATGTGCGACGACGCGGGCTGGCGCCACCCACCAGCCGATCTGCTCGCCGTGAACCCCGATCCGCCCGTGCTGCGCTGCGACCACCGCACGGTGACCTCGCTCGACCACTGGCATGCCACCGAAGAGGAAACGACACCATGACAACCACCACCGCACCGCGGTCCATCGAGGCGGTTTCCCGGTGACCGAGCACCCGAACCACCTGTACCTCGACCGCATCGAACTCCGTGCGCTCGCTGAGTTGCTTCGCGAAATCCCCGATCTCGCCGAGGATCTCAGCATTTCGCTGACCAGGCAGTCCCGATTGAGCACCCGCGGTGACTATCGGATGAACCGCAGACCGAGCGAACAGCCCCTGCCCTACAACCCCGCCGCCTCCCGGGCCGCCGACGAATTACACGCGGTACTCGTCTCGTGGGTGCGGCTCGTGTGTGAGCAGCGTGGTCTCGACTATGCCGGATCACCGTCCACGCCCGGCCTCGCTCGCTGGCTGGACCGAAACCTGATCGCGCTGGCCATGACCGAGGGTGCCGAGGGCGCCCCCTCGGAGATCCGCACGGTGGTGCAGGCCGCACTGTGGATCGTGTGCCCGCCTGCCGCACCGATCGAGCTGGACGAGCAGAAACTCGAGCAGGCGCGCCGGCACCGGCTCAACGCATCCGGGATCGCCACGTTGGCAAAGGAACTCGGCGCCGAGTATCAGGGACTGACCGTGCGGCGGATCCAAACACTGCGCAACGCAGGGAAAATCGCCCCACTACCCGGGCCGTGGGCACCGGGCTGGCCAGAGTTGTACACCGTGGGTGAGGTATTGGACGAACACCTGGTGCATCCGATGCGACGTCGCGCACCGGCCGCCGTGAATGACTCGAATTGAGTTGTTTCAAAACGTAATTCGGTGCGCGCTCGGCGAAAGAACGCAGAAAGTTACAGTCATTTCGTATGAAATGAATCACAACATAACTCTCGAATTGCTGGGTACCTGTGACCGGGTGCGCTATTCGCAACGTTCACGCTCGGCGATAGCTGGGTCGGTGGCTGTGCATCGGCTGCGGACTCGGCCGAGTGCCGGGGACTGGTGCGTCGAGATGCCGGTATGTGAACGAAGTTCCCGGAGCGCCTGGGAAACCGTAGAAGTCGCGGCCCTGCACCGAATTTGCAGGTATTGTTCCGAAACCCTCGCTGTGCATGACCCGTTATCGATCGGCAATTGACGTCGTGCGTTGCGCGTGACTGGCGGGTCGCTAGCCGGGTAAACCCTGTGCTAGAAAACTCTCGACCGATAACCAGCAGGTTGTCGATTCGAGGGACAATTTTTTCAAGGGGAAGATTCTCAGATGAGCAAGATTCGCGTGTTCGGCGTTGTGTTCGCGGCTACCGCAGGCATCATCCTGGCCGGTTCGGGCCTGGCCTCGGCCGGCACCGACTCGGGCTCGGGCACCGGTTCCGCCAAGACCGACACCGCGACCGAGAGCGGTTCGGCCACGATCCTCGGTGACCTCCTCAAGCTGCTGAGCACGGGCTCGGCGGAGGCCTCGTAGTACATCTGCTTGCAGCTGAGCCGATTGCCCCACCTCGCAGGAGGTGGGGCAATCGGCGTTTTATGGGCAATCGATGCTCTCGGGTGGACGCTCGAAAGTAGCCATCTACCTGCGTTTTTCATGCAATTCTGTATTCGGGGGTTGACATCTTCCGCGCTTTAGGTGAAGCTTTGTGCAGCGCCACAGCTGCGCCCTCATCCCGAACTTCTCCGGGAAACTCTCGTACTACCAATCACTTTCACGTTCCGCTATTACGGCCCCCTGTGTGGCCGGCGTAGCGAATGCATGTGGCATGCCCCCGAAACCTCTTCGAGATCGATGACAAGCGGGCGCGAGCCTGCCACATACCCGCCCCGGTTTCCGCTCCTGTCTCCCGCTGACCCCTTTCTCGCGGTTGCAGACGTGCAGATGCGACCGGGGCGTTTCGCCCCACCCCCGGTACACCCCCTGATCGGGGGTGGGGCTCAAACGTCTCACATGGCACGGTGAACCCGCCGGAGCCCGAACCTTTTCGACAACCGAGGTCTGACATGGACAACACCGTCCTGGAGCTGCTCGAACTGGCCGACCACGCCACCCCGGCGGCCCCGCTCACCATCGCCCAGGCTCACGAGTCGATGCGCGTCCACCGCGCCTGCTCCGTCGACCACTGCCGTCGAAAAGCGTTGGCCTTCAACACCTTGGTCGAAGCAGGTCGCATCGTGCCGGACTCGTCCCGGCGTTATTGACCCTCTCGAGAGGAGGTGAATCGATGCTCACCGTCGTCCTCGACCTGATTACCCTGGCCTGCCACCTGGCGCCCCTGATCCGCCCGCTCCTGGGTCTGTAAACCCGAGCGCGGCGAGGTCCGCCCGCCGTCTATGCCCAAGCCCAATCCCTGGTCGGGACTGGGCTTTTTCATGCCCAGCATCCACCGAGTTCAGATCAGGGGACGTAACACATTGTCTGACAAGAAAATTGTCGAGTCCATCCAGTTCGCCAACCATCAGCCACCGCCGGAGTACGTGCGCACCGATGCCGGACAGCTGGTGACGCCGGAGTTCCTGGCGTTCATCCAGCAGGCTCTCAGCGGGAAGCTCGCCGAGTCCGCGGACACCGCGGAGCTGGATCCACAGGTGAAGGCGCTGGCCGAGGAACTGTCGGTGATCCACCTGCCCGAATGGCGGAGCAAGCAGTCGCCCAAGACGGCGGAGCCGACGGTGACCGGCATCAAGCAGGCGACGCGCGTCGCCGAGTATCTCGTAAAGCGCGGTGTGCGAGTGCATCCCGAGCTGGAGGAGATCCGCTGGACCGCTACCCCCGGTGGCGCGCCCGGTGCGTTCGATACCGGCCTGCACGTCACCAAGGACGAGAACGGCGAGTGGCCGGTACCGGACCCCGAGTCGTTCTACGACCTCGACGACATCCAGGTCAGCCAAACCGACGACGGCCGCTGGTACGCCGTCCATCCCCGCGGCCTGTCCTTCGAGGCCGCGACCAAGACCGAAGCCTATGCGGGAGTCGTCGATCAACTGCGTCAGCGGATCGAGCAAGCCCGGCAAGAGCCATAGCCACGAAAGGGTGGTAGCGCGATGACCGAACGAATCGTGTACCCCGACATCGAGAAGACTCTGGTCGATTACCTGACCGCGCAACTCACCGCAGTTTCCGACACCGCGAAGGTGGTCACCCGGATTCCGGAGCCACGGCCGGCGCGGATGGTGCGGGTCAAGCGGAACGATCGAATCCTGCGACAGGACATCGAAGATCGAGAGGGTCGCCGCGGTCCGAACCTGATTCTGGATCGGCCACGCGTTGTCCTCGAATGCACCGATGATGCCGGTGCCGCAGCCGCTTTGGCCGGGCTTGTCCGCGCCATCCTCTCGGCTGCTGCGCCGGGCTACCTCGGCACCGTGTGGTGCGACTACATCGAAGATGTCGGCCTCGAGAACGACACCGATCCGGCGACGGCCGCCCCGCGACACACCATCGTCGCCGATTTGATCGTACGCGGCAAAGCGGCCTGAACACCTTGTACGCCAACACAACTGGTCGCCTGAACAAGGAGAGATAGCAGTGACACAGCGAGAGATCAGCCTCAAGAAGGATGAAACCCTGCTGGTGAAGTGGATTGCCGAGCCATTCCGGTATGCGCGGTTGGTTCGGATCGTCAACGCAAACGGCTGGCCCAATGCATTTATCTTCGATATTCACCCGACGATACCGGGAGAAGACTTCGTGTTCTCGCAGATGGAGGCGAGATTCTATTCGCCCTACTGCGTGCTCAGTTACGTGCACCGCGACGACGACAGGCGCGGTCATCAACTTGTCCACCGGGATACCTGGGGCGAGAAGACCGTGAAGCAGCTACTTGTCTCGGTGCTTGCAGGGTATGCCGGCAGTAGCGGCGGTTACGAGATCGTCGATTGGGGCGGTTTCGCAGTCTCCGATGATCGTCCCGCTACCCAGGTCTACTGACGGGAACGCCGCCCGCCTCTCTCTATCGGGGGAACGCGGTCGTGCGGACATCAAACGTGCGAGGCGTAGCCCTCGCCTGACTCCCCCTCATGGGAGCCACAACTGAATACCGAAATCCCATGGGCCTGCGCAACAATCCCAAGGGAGAATCACAATGGCTTTGCCTTCTAGCAAGTACATCGGTACCGGTGCTCCGGTCACTGTTTCCGGCGGTGTGCTGGTCGCCCCGATCGGCACTCTGCTGCCGGTCGGCGCGAGCGTCAAGCCGGTCGACGCGTTCAAGGCCCTCGGCTACGTCTCGGAGGACGGCATCGAGTCCAAGGGCGAGCGCAAGATCGAGCAGGTCAAGGACTGGAACGCCGACATCATCGCCAACCTGCAGACCGAGCACTCGGTCCGCTTCGGCCTCACCTTGTACGCGGTGTGGGACGAGGATGTCCTCACCCAGGTGTTCGGCGACGGCAATGTCGTCCCCACTGCGGCGTCGGCCACCTCGGGCAAGCAGTACGCGATCAAGGAGACCGGCTCGGTGCTGCCGCGTCGCGCATGGGTGTTCGACATGCTGAGCGAGAACAAGAAGATGCGCATCGTGCTGCCGAATGCCTCGATCTCGCAGGTTCAGGAGCGCAAGTTCGTGTCCAAGGAACTGGCCGGCTTCAACATCACCATTGAGGCGTTCAAGGACGACGCCCAGGTCAAGGCTTACCGCTACCTCGACGACGGCATCAAGACCGCCTGATAAAAGCCCCCAGCGGTGGCGGGTTTCACACCTATGCGCAGGCCCGCCCGCCACCGTTGGGCCCTTATTTCCCATTTCAAAAAATCTTCCATCACCTGCGCACAAACATGTCATGAAAGGGTCTGCGAACCAATGACTTCCCCGAAAGCCCCCATCACCCTCAACCGCCCGCTTCAGGTAAAAGACGACTTCGTCTACAAAGTGGGCGATGCCGAATTGAATCTCCCGTCCCTGTCGTATCTCAAGCCGGGCCTGATCCGCCGGATCCGCCGCCTCGGCGACGTCGACGCGATGTACACACTGCTGGAGCTGACTCTGTCCGCCGAGTCGCTCGCGGTGCTGGACGAGATGGATCCGGACGCCTACCACGAGCTGCTGGATGCCTGGCGCACCCACTCGGGAGTCAACCTGGGGGAATCCTAAGCCTCGATGCTCTTCTCGAAGAGCATTGCGAGGCTATCGAATACGACCTGATCACGCTCGGCCTGCGGTTGCGTCAGCTCGGCACCGAGGTGCTCGGCTGGCGTGAGCTGAAGGCGATCGTCCGATGGCTACCCGCCGAGTCCGCGCTGTTTCGTGCGATGAATCCCGAGAGTTACCGCTGGCAGCTCGACCAGTTCCTGCTGGCCGACATCACCGATTCGCTGCGCTGGCTCGTCTGGGCGAAAACCGACGACGCCAGGAACGGCCGCAACCGTCCGGAACTCGTGCCGCGCCCCGGCGTGAAGTCCGGGCGCGAACGAATCGGCACGGCCACCGGGATCGACGAGATGAACGAGTTCCTCAACTGGGAGGACTAGCCCGCGGGCGTTGATCTGCGCAAACGGCCGAGAAAGTAGATGCGAATGTGGAGAAACAAATGAGCTCCGATGTGCGGACTCCGCCGGACTCGAGGCGACCTTCGGCGCGCCCGCCGGTCATGGCGATGCCGGACATCCTGGCCATGTCCAACAGCGGCCAGCCCGGCCCCGGGCAGAAGGTCTCGTTGCCGAGCGGGGCGGTCTGGGAAGGCGGCAAGGTCACCGGCACCTCGGTGATCACCCTGCCCGGTGACGAGCCGATCCTGGTGGCCGGCGATTCGTCGGTGTCGGCGAACGGGATCACCGGTGATTCCGTGCAAATCGGTTCGCTGACACAGGCTTTCCAGGAAATCCTCGGCGCGGTACCGAAATTCTTCGCAAACTGGGTCGCGACCGGTGCGCTCAACCGCTACGACCCGGACGGCAAAGCCGCCAAGACGCGGACCAGGATCGTTCGGGTCAGCTCGAAGGCGACGCTGTCCGGTCCGGCCCGAGATCGCCACGGCGACAACGACTCCGGCGACGAGGTCAGCGACGATTCGGGTGTACCCGGGTCGGGTGTCGAAGGCCGCACGCCGCAGCGTTTCGCGAACGGCGGCATGGTGCACGGGCCGGGCGGGCCGCGGCAAGACCAGGTTCTTGCCCGGTTGTCGCCCGGTGAGTTCGTGGTCAATGCCGCGGCGACGTCGAATGCGTTGCCGCTGCTGGCCGCGATCAACGGCGGTTGGGTGCCGTCGCCGGCCTATTTGGGTGGCATGCTGCCCGGTTTCGCCGACGGCGGTCTGGTCGGCGCGGGTGGCTCGGCGGCCCAGTCGTGGCGCGATCTGCTGCGCAACCCCATCGCGCCGACCAGCCCGGATGCCGCTTTCCGGCCACAGGATTTCGGCCTGTTCGGCATGGTGGCCGATGTCCTCGGCGGCATCGGGAATGCCGCCATCAATGCGGGCGGCGCCGCCGGTGCCGCGCTGGGTTCGATCGTCGCGCCCGCCTTCGGGCCGGGCGGCGTACTGAACTCGGTGCTCGGCTCCGGCGGTGCGGCAGGCGCCCCGGCACAGGAGTCGGCGACCCGTTCGGACTCGCCCGATCTCGGCGAAGCAAATCCGTTGGGGGCCGCCATGCGGGTGCGGTCCGAGGGGACGCCCGGGGCGCTCGGCTTCGGCCGCGCGTACCAGGCGCCGATCGGGAATATGCCGACCGGCAACGAGGCCGGCCAGTCCACGGCGGTGCGCACCGGCGGCCTCAACCCCTTGGGGTCGTTGTCGACCGCCTTGGCCACCGGCATCGTCGGTGCGGCAACCCAGGCGGGCAGTCAGGTCGGTGCCGCATTGGGCTCGGTGCTGGCGCCCGCACTCGGGCCCGACGGCGCGTTGGCGCCGGTGATCGGTGCCCAGCTCGGCAGTTTGATCGGTGCGAAGTTCGGCGGCAGCCTGTCCGCGTCGATGACATTGTCCGGCGAGTCAGGCGGATCCGGGCTCGGAGCCAGCGGGCCGACCAGCGTCGGTACCGGCGAAAACGGCAGCGGTGACGGCGGGAATTCGTTTGTGCCGCAACAGACGGATGAGAGTGTCACCGGCGCATCCGGTGGGGGTTCCTCGTATTCCGGTGGCGGGTCGTACACCTACGGTGGCGTCCCGACCCCCTCACCGACCGGCTCGTACCTGGTCCGCAACCGCCCGAGCAAGAACGGGCAGTCCGGCGACCCGTCGAGTGTCGATGTGCCGCTGACCGATGCACCGACCGGCGGAACTCCTGCGGTCGGTGCGGCCGGATTCGGTGCGCAGTCGCTGGCACTGAGCGACGAGATCTACGACCCCTACACGAGCAGCTTCAAGGATCTCCTCAATGTCGCGGGCGGTCAGCTCGGTGGCGACGCGGCTTCCGTGCTCGCGCCGCTGGTGGGCCCGAACGGCAACGCAATCATCGAGGCCGGCGCCCAATTCGGCGCCGAACAGGGTGACGCGCTCGGTGATCTCTACAAGAGCGTGGATCCCGAGGGCAAGTGGTCGTCGAGCATCGCCGCGGTCGTCAAGGAGTACACCGGTATCGACTGGAACCCCACCGGCACCCAGAGTGCGACGCCGCAGATGACCCGCGATCAGCAGGTCGGGCTCGCCGCTTTGCAAGGCGGCATCAGCGGCCTCCAGCAGAACGGCCTGGTCGGCGGTATCACCGGCGCGATCAAGGGCGCGGCGTCCACTGTCGGCAGCACCCTCGGTACCGCCGCCGGCACCTTGGTCGCCCCGTTCCTCGGCCCGCTGGGCGCGCTGGCTCCCGCGATCGGCTCGATGATCGGGTCGATGGTCGCGGGCACCGCCGCGGAGTTCATCACCAAACCTATCGAGATCGTGGCCAGCGGCGTGAAAGAGGAGCTCGGCACCGGTTTCGGCCTGACCAATCTCGCCAAAGGTCCGGGCGGTCGCACCGCCCGGGGAGACATCTACAACTTCAACGGCATGGACCCCAAGAGCGCCGCCATCGCGGTGGAGCGGGTTCGCCGGCGTCGCACGGTGGCGCAACAACGCGGAGGAGGGCTCGGCCGATGACCCACCAACTTTTGGACAACAGCCATTACACGAAGATCGTCCTGTGGGACGTCAACGGCCGGGTGTGGCACCTGTCCGGCTCGAATGCCGGACGCGAAGGCGTCCGGCTGTCGAACCAGACCGGGTACATGTTCGCCCCGGTGCAATTGCTCGTCAACGAGGGTGCGCGCCAGGACGGCGCGACCTTCCAGCGCTCGATCCGCGCCAAGAAGGAATGGGACTTCATCGCGGTGATCTCCCAGTCCGCGAAAAGCACTGGCGCGCATCCGGTCCGGGATTTCTACGCGGTGCACGATGCTTGGTTCCGCGGTTGGTCCACCGACAAGCCGTCCACCATCGGGTTTTTCACCCGTCATCAGGGCTGGCGGTTCCAGCAGGTGCAGCTCGACAGCGCACCTGAAGCCGTCGGCGAGATCGACCCGGCGCGCAATGCCTTTGCGCTGTACAAGATGTCGGCGACCGCGATGGATCCGCTGGAACGACATTTCGACGAAACCGCGGTGTGGACCAACACCTCGGGCCTCAACGAGGGCAAGGTGCGGGCACGCAACGCCGCCGACCAGCCTGCCTGGCCGCGGTACACCATGAATGGTCCCGGCCGCTGGGCGATTCTGGATCCGACGGGAGGTGCGACCCCGCGGTTGGTGCACACGCCTCGGCTCACCGCCGCACAGACCCTGCGGATCGATACGCATCCTCGGCATCGCACCGCTCGCCTGTACTCGGGGAATTCGACGACGCCGCAGAATGTCTGGGGCCAGTTGGCCGGTCGCCGCTGGCTCGCCGCGCTGCCGCCATGGAGCGCCACCGACATCATCGTCCAGGTCGACGGCGGCAATCTGCAGTCCAGCCTGGTCGTCTCGGTCACGCCGCGATCGTCGAGGCCGTTCTGATGAGCATGCCTGCCTGGGACCCGCAGGACGAAGCCCTGCGCATGGACAAGGCGTACAAAGACGAACAGGAGCAGCTACGCGATCCTGATGTCCTGGTGCGCTATTGGGACAAATGGATGCAGGAGGTCGGCGAGGAGCACAGCTACCTCTCGCTGGAGTTCACCTACCCGCGCAACGCACCCGGCGGACTCAAGATGATCTGCCCGCGCGACATGGTGCACTTCGACCACCTCTTCAACAATAAAGACCACGAAGACGCCACCATCCCGATCACGGTGAACACCAAGGGATTCCGCTGGGATGGTTACATCACCAAGGCCTCGATCGTCCGGGACGAGTACGGCGTCGAGACCGTCGACATCGAGGCCATCCACTGCTGGAACCACATCTCGACGATCTGTTGCTGGGCAAGCCCTTTCGCGCCGATTCTGGCGCAGTTCCCGCGGCACATGATCCAGTTCGGCCCGGTGCGCACCATTATCACCAACTACCTGACGACCAACCTGATGCGCCTGCAGGCGCCGGGCTGGGTGCCGCCGCAGCACGCCGAGAAGCCGGAGTGGGGCGGCACCGGCAACCTGCTCTTCCCGATCGCCGTCGTCCCGGTGGATCCGCTGCACGACACCAGCAAGTGGAGCGCGGCGTCGGCCCGTTTCGACATGGCCGACAAGCTGTTCGCCCCCATGCTCGAAGACTCCGGCGTCATGCTGACCGCCCGGTTCTTCCTGCCCGACGAGGACGAACAGCCGGCGCCGAAATGGTTCCACCTCGATCGGCCGACCGTGGTGCTGGAGACCGTGGACAAGTCGGGTGTCACCGGCCCGACCGGCACGCTGATCGACGGAATCCGTTCCTGGATCGAAGAATTCACCGGCGACGGCACCACGCCCGTGCGCTACCCGAACCTGGACTCCACCACCGAATACGAAGCGGTGTATGGAGAGCGCCTCAGTCAGGGCACTTTCCGGAACTACCCCTGGGTGTGGTACTTCGAAGGCGAGTACTCCGGGATCGGCAAATCCGAGATCGCGCTGCACAAGCCCACCGCCACCGACATCATCATCGGCGGCCGCTCGCCCGGCTGGGTGAACGCGGGCATCGAGTTCGTGATCAAGGGCTTGCTGTCGCTCATCGGGCTCGGCTGGCTGTACCGCGGGCAGCTCAACGACGTGTTCCTCGCATGGAACGTCTACCGCAACATGGAGCGGGTGGACCGGGCCGGTCCGTATGCCTTCCGGGAGCTGTACATCTCGGGCAGCGACAAGGCGTTCAACCTGGACGGTCTGGTCGCCGCCCGCCAGGGCATGCACCTGACCCGCGGCTACACCAGTAAGCGGGTGACCGTCGAAGACAACGCCCCCTACATCCTCGGTCAGGACTACGGGCTCGGCGACCAGATCGGCTTCGCACTCGACGGCAAGATCTTCACCGATTACGTGACCGAACTGACCTTCACCGACGACCGTGAGACCGCCGCGAAATGGCACATCGTGGTCGGCGACGGATCCGATGAAGAGGACTCGATCGTCAAGGCATGGCAGCGGCTCGGCCGCGTCGCCGCCGCGATCAAGGATCTGGCCACCGACGTCGGCGCCGATCTCGACCTGCTCATCTTCTGAGCCCTTTCGAAGAGGAGAAACCATGGCGGACATCACTTTTCCCGCCCATATCACCATCAAGCGGGTGCCCGACGTCGATGGGTTGCCCGTGCTGACCGCGCAGACGACCGTCTCCGCGGGATCCGCGAACCTGGACCTACCGCCGGGCCCACCCGGTGAGCAGGGCAAGCGGGGTCGGCCACGCACCACTTTCCGAAAGATGGGTGAGATCGCCAATGCGGCGGCCCGGCCGACCGGGCTCGGAGCGGAGGATCGTGGCAGCTGGTGGCATCGGCTCGACGACAACGGTATGGATGTCTGGACCGGTACCGAGTGGCGGCATTCCCCGGACGCGGTCGGACCTCGGGGTCCGGTTGCCGCGCCGACCACCGTCACCGTCACGAAGACCGAACGCGGGGAGAACTACACCGTGCCCGCCGTGGAGTTCAGCGGGACGGGCGCGGACCAGCAGTTGAAGGTGACCGTCCCGGCCGGTCCGCGCGGTCCGAAGGGTCCGCCCGGTGCGTCCGGGCAGATCACCGAGTCCCCGGACTACGACAAGGTGCGTACCCCGGGTGTCGGCAGTGTGTTCGCCTACGACAAGTCCAGCCGGAAGTTCCGATCGTCGGCCACGCCGCTGGGGCTGGGGCCCTGGTCGTGGTACCAGGAAGATTTCGGGGTCGAACGGCAAGAGAACGCCGGTCGGATCGAGGCCGGTACGTTCACCATCGCGCCACTGCCCTTCCGATGGCGTCCCGTCGTATACGGGCATATCTACAGTCGCGGCGATGCCGGGGTGAGCGCGGAAGCCACTGTGCGGCTGCATCATTCGCAGGGCGAGATCGTGGCTACCTCTATCGCGTGCTCCGGCGCCTGGGTGTATATGCCGGTTGTTCCGTGCTATCGCGACGGCACCACATCGAAAGTACTGTCGCCGACGTCGGATTTCGCCACAGTCCCCGCCGGAGCACCCGCGAATCTGATTGTCGCGGTCGAGCGGGTCGGCGACGGCAACGGCAATATCGGATTCTCGCCATCCCGGGCATCGATCGTCGTTTTCGCAGAACCAATCGAGTGAGGTGAAATGTCTACGGTAAGAGAGTATTTCGCGTCGACCGAGGTCCGCGGCATCGACGAGGGTGTCGGTGCGCCCGGTGTCGTGCAGTCCATGCACGGTACGCCGCGCGACGGCTCCCTGGAGTTGATGACCGGCACTACTGGAGGCCGCGGCAAGCCGGGCGAGGCCGCCAGGCCGTTCCGCTGGGAAGGTGACATCGCGGATCAGTCCGCGCTCTCGGCGCTCACCCCCAAGCTGACGATGGCACATGCGGGCAAAGCATGGCGGATCTTGTCCACCGGCGCCCTGGTGTACTGGAACGGTGCCGGATTCGACGAGTTCACCGCGGCCTTCGGTGCCGCGGGTCCCGACGGGCAGCCGTGCACGATCACCATCGGCGCGGTCGACACCGGACCCGTCGGGTCCGATCTCCAGGCGTCGGTGACCGGCACCGCACCCAATCTGACACTGAACCTGACGGTTCCGCGCGGCGGCAAGGGCCGCAAAGGTGAAGCCGGTGGTCCAGGGCCGATCCGGAACGCACCGGACTACGCCGACGGTCCGCACATCGATCGCGCAGTGCCGACATGGGACCCGGCGGCCGGGAAGTGGAAGCCGCGGCCGTACCCCGGCCTGCGTGGACCATGGACCATGCTCGAGGGACGTTCCTGGGATAACGGTCCCGGCTTCGTCGCCTCGCAGACGGGGATCACCGCCGCTACGAAAAACATTGCGCAGTTGAATATTCCGGCACAGGACACCGACTGGCGGCCGATCATCACCGGTGGCGTCGTCGTACGCCCCGATGAGAATTGGAATGAATTCGCTACCCGCATCGATGCCGAGGTGCGCATCGGCTCGGTGACCGGCCAGCTCGTCGCGCTCGGCGTCGGCTTCGTGACCGGCGCAAGCACCCTCGCCCGATTCCAGCCGCACTATGCGGTGCGCACCATGACCCCGGACAGCACCATCGGTGTCGTGCCCGCCGGTCAGCCGGTGACGCTGCATGTGCTGCTGCGCCGTTCGGGCACTGCCAACTACGACTATTCCATGGAGTGCGCGTCGATCGTGTGCTTCGCCCGACCCGTGGGGGCGCTGTGACCACCGACAACGCTGTGAACAGCGAACCGACCGTCGTCTACGAGGACGACATCATGATCACCATGCGTGGCGTCGCCGACTCGATCGGGCTGCCTTACACGGTGAACCCGTTCGAGCTGGTCGATCGTGAAGCTCTGATCGAACTCCGCGAAGGTAACCAGGGTGCGGTCGGGCCGGAAGGCGACGCGGCGTGGCCGTGGTCGTGGCAAGGCGACGTCGCCGACGTGGCTGCCCTGAACCAACTGAAACTCACCACGGCGGACGCACGCAAAGCGTGGCGAGTCGTCGCGGAGAACAGCATCTACTACTGGACCGGGATGGGGTTCATCGCTTTCGGCAAGGCCTTCCGCACGGTCGGTAGCCGGGGTGCGTCGAATCAGCTGACCGGAATCGCCGTCGCTGGACCCACCGGATCGGCTGCGGCCGCCAGGGTCACGGGTACCTCGCCGGCCCAGCAGGTGGAGATCACCTTCCCGCGCGGCGAGACCGGTGACGTCGGTGATCCGGGCGCGAAAGGGCGGATCCAGGATGCTTCCGATGTCCTGATCGACAGCGAACGTTCGCTCGGTCAAGACCACGTGCTCGCCTGGGATGCCGCCACCCAGAAGTTCCGGCCCATCCCCAGCCCGCGGCCGAGTGGGCCGTGGGTGATCGGGCAGAAGCAGTTCACCACCGCCAAGAACGTCACGGATAAGGTCAGGACGCTGGCCGCCATCACGATTCCGGCGCAGCCGACGGCATGGCGCCCACTCGTCGAGGGCGGCGTGCAGGTGCAGACGGAACAACCGACGCGCTGCGATATCGAAGTGCGCATCGGCAGTCCCACCGGTGAGCGCGTCGGATACGGCTGGAGCCACCGGGTCTCGCGCATCGCGTATGTGCTTGTCTCGCCGGGCTTTCAGTACCCGACAAAGCCTGGTGCGACCTACGGCATAGTTCCCGCGAACCAGACGATCACCCTGTACGTCGTGGCGCAGCGAATGGAGGGTACGGGGGGCTACAACATCGACTCCAACTACTCGCATATCCACGTTCGCGCGCTGCCTGTGTAGCCGGGACCGCTGCTCTATACCGGCTGACCAAACGGCCGCACTCATTTTCCGTATTCCGGTATGCCGTTTCCGGCTGCCTGCTGTCCGAAAGGCATTGATCCATGGCCGATCTGCCCCCGTTGAAGTACGGCAAAGTCGTCGGGCGTTTCCTCGCGAACGTCCTCGACGACGGCGACGTCGGTGACACCCCCGAATTCGAGCCGCTGACCGGCTCGCTCACCTTCACCGCCGACGCGCCGAAAGTGCTTGTCCCCGGTGCACAGTCGGGCCCGGCGACCTATGTCCAGCTGCCGAGCCACTACGAATGTCAGTTGGACGAATGGGGTTTCATCACCTGGCGCGGTCGACGTGGCGTGCGACTCGTCGCGCCGAGTACGGCGACGAATCCCTCGCAGTGGACCTGGCGGGTGTCGTTCGACCTGTCCTATGACGGTGAACGGGTTCCGATGGAGTCCTTCAGTTTCACTGTGCCCGAATATGTTCCGGGCGCCGACCCGGAGAAGCCGGATGTCGGTTCGACCGGCCTGGTCGATCTGACGCTGGTCTCGCCGGTGCCTGCCTCGGCCGGTAACGCCGTTGTCATGGGGCCGCGTGGCGAGGGCATCAAGATCGACGGGCAGGTCGGCACCTACGCCCAGCTGCCCGCCGCCCCCGGCGACGGCGCGCAGTATGTGGTCAAGGCGGATGGGCTGCTGTACGTCTATCACGCGGCGCGCGGCGGCTGGTTGCCGAACGGGCAGGGCGTGGTGATCCGTGGTCAGGCGGGCACCACCGACTGGGCGGGTATCACCGGCAAGCCCGCGACGTTCCCGCCTGCCATCGGCGATACCGCGACCACCGCGGTCGCCGGTGACGACGCACGTCTGACGAATCCGCGCACCCCGACCGCGCACAACCATCCGGCGAACCAGATCTCCGACTCGACCGCGCTGGGCCGGTCGGTGCTCACCGCAGCCACCGCGGCGGCCGCTCGCACAGCGATCGATACGATCGCGAGCACCGACCCGCGGCTGACCGACGCCCGCACGCCGACGCCGGTCGGGCAGATCTATGACATCGCGTTCAAGTCGCACAGCGGAACTCGCGCCGCAGGCCCGGGCAATGTGATGCCGGAGGGTCTGCGGATCGAACGGAAGATCTTGGTCAGCTCGGTGACCTATCGCGGCGAAACCGCGGGCACCGGAAACCTTGTCGTCGAACTGAAGGTGAACGGCACCACGGCCGTGACGGGTTCGTCGGCGACCATCCTTCCGGCGAATCAGGCTGGGGATACCACGGTTCCGCTGACCTGGACCTTCAACCCGGGGGATCGGGTCACCGTCTCGATCACCACGTTGGATGCCGGTGCGGGTAAGGGTTTGCAGGCCAGCATCAAGGGAGTGACGGTCGCATGACGATGTATGTCGGCTGGCCGAGGTCTGCTACTCCGCCGGCTAATGAACGGCCTGTTTCGCCAGGTTCGGGCACTGGACCGCCTGTTGAGCCGCCTGTTGAGCCGCCTGTTGAGCCGCCGGTGGAGCCGCCTGTCGAGCCGCCCGTTGAACCGCCGGTGGAGCCGCCCACGGAACAGCCCGCCGAGCCGCCCATGGAGCAGCCGGAGGGTTCCGCCGGAACAAGCCCTGCCGCAGTCGAGAGTGCCACGGACGCAACGTCTTCGGCTGGGGCGTAGCGGTGCCGTTCATCGTTGCAGCCGGTATGGCCGAAGCCGCGGTGCCGATGGGCATGAACAAGAACGGCAATCAGTCCGTCCCCGCCGACACCCCGAAGGTCAAGCTGACGGGTTGGGTCGTCCGCAGTGGCTTCGGGGAGACCGTCATCAGCGCGAACGACGAACTGGTTTCCAGCGGCCCTGGCACGGTGACTGTGTATTGCGGGCTGGAGGTGTCCGGCAACCTAGGTGTCAGCGAGAAGCGAACCTTCGAGGTCATGCACAACGACATCCCGGTCCAAACGTTCGCCACCGCCGCCGCGTCGGTGGCCATTCCGGCCAAGACGTTGACCCTGGCGCGTGGAGACCGGGTGTGGCTGCGAATGACCGGTTCGACGTTCCTCAATTGGAACACCACAGTCGCGGGCGGCGTGAACAGCTACCTCTACTTCAATCCGGTCTAATCGCTCATTGCTTTCGGAGGATCTGATGCCATTCGTCGTCGTCGCTGGAATTCCAGCCTTTCTGCCGGTCCGTATGACGAAAACCGGCACCCAGCCGATGCCCGAGGCATGGGGCCTTATCAAGAACTGGACGGCCGACACCGGTGGATTTCCCGGCTCCGTCGTCGTCAACGACGGCCTGCGGGCTGTCGGCAACAAGAATGCCGCCGCGGTGACCGCCTCGATCCCGTTTACCGGCGCGACCACCGGGTTCGGCGGTCCCACCCAGCTACAGGCTCGGCTGCGCGTCAATTCGACGATCGTCGCGACCATCGATCCCCCGGTCGAAGGCCCGTCGGGCACCTTGACGGTCAACGCAACCGTCGACATCGTCGCGGGTGATCTGGTGACCGTGGAGGCCTTGGCGGTGCCTGCTTCGGGCGGGGCGGCGGGCACCGTATCCGCGGGCGGATACGTGCGGATCCTCTGATGCGCACGTAATACCGCGCGGCGCAGTATTTTTCAGAAAGTAGGACAACTATGTCTTGGACCGGTGATCCGGTATGGCTCGCGGACGTGCTCCGCGAGGAGGGTCTGCGGGTCGTCGAATTCCCCGGGTGGCGGGAACGCGGCCACGGGGATTTCGGTGACATCTGGGGCATAGTTGCCCACCACACCGGCAGCTCGCATTCGCCGCCGACCGAAATCGCCTACGGCATACCTTCTTTGGCAGGACCGCTGTCGCAGCTGCATCTGGCGCAGGACGGCACGGTGACCGTGGTCGCGGCCGGTGTCGCCTGGCATGCCGGCGCGGGTTCCTGGCCCGGCCTGCCGGAGGACAACGCCAATTTCCGCACCATCGGCATCGAGGCCGTCAACAACGGCACCGAGGGCTGGTCGGACGCGCAGTACGACGCCTACGTCGGCTGCTGTGCGGCGATCCTGCGCAAGCTCGGCCACGGCGCCGATCGCGTGATCGCCCACAAAGAGTGGGCCGGACCCAAGCAAGGCAAATGGGATCCCGGCTGCATGGACATGGACCAATTCCGCGCCGACATCGCGGACCGACTGAAAGGCAGTGCACTGATGGCACTTTCGGACTCCGAGCAGCGTGAACTGCTCGACAAGCTGCGTCGGGTGCACTTCGAGCTCACCTACGGCTTCCAATCCCGGGTCGCCGACTCGGAATACCGCGACACCGTCGCGGGCTACGTACTCAACTCCGACGCCGCGGACTACCGCAACGAACAGCGCCTCAAGGCGCTCGAACTCAAGCTCGACCGGTTGCTCGCCGCGTCGGAAGGACGGATCTGATGAACCGGATTCCCGAACCCGCGCTCATCCGTTCGGTACTCGTCGCCGTCACCGGAGTTATCGCCTTCATAGTCGGCCACCAGATCGATACCGCGTGGATCGAAGCGGTGCTGGCCGTCTACGGCCTGCTCACCCCCGTGCTCGCCGGCCTGCTCATTCGACCGGCGGTGACCCCGGTCGACCGGCAGGAAGGCAGGCTATGAATGGCCCAGCACTGGCTGAATCCCGAACTGGTGCAAGCCTTCGGCATCGCCGTCGCCACCGTCATCGGTGCGATCACCGCCTGGCAGGCGCGTGAGGTAGGCAAACTCCGCACCCGCGTCGAGATCCTGGAAACCCAAGCGGCAGACGACAAAAAACGCTTCCGCGAAGCCATCCGCCTGATCCGCGCCCTCCAGCAACACATCGACGAACTACGCGGCTTCCTCCGCCTGCACGTCCCCGGCCAAGAACCACCCAAGGCCCGCTACAAAATCCCCTCCTCGCTCCAAGAGGAAATCTGAAGCAGGACAACCCTGCTCACCAGCACAGAAAGCAAAGCACCATGCCCGATACCTTCATGGTCGTAGAAATGCAGCCCACCCTTTACGGTGACACTATCCATATCGCTGGATTCAAGCGAGTGGAGGAAGTCGACACCGACGAGCATTCCAACACGGTGCGCCTGGTCATCCGCTACGACAACAAGAGCGTCGAAGTACACCGCATCCGCGTCGGCATCGGCGGCGAAGAGTTCAACGGTGCATGGGAACTCGGTGTGAAGCGCATGCGCGACGGTTACCAGATCCTGTACTACGAGCACCAGGTTTACCGCAACGGGACATGGATGTACGTCGACGCACCGGTCTCGTAGGCGGAGGTCGCAGCAGCCGCCATGGGGACGTAGGTCTTTCCGCGAAAGCTCGAATCGTCATCTGAACCAACATTGAATACCAAGCGGCCCGGAAAGCTCCGGGCCGCTTTGTCGTCTTGCCGTCGAGTTCGAGGGGTCAAACCGCGGCATCTTTTCTCTCTTCTCGAATTCTGACTGCGATTGAGGTCTGTTATGGCGAGTAATTCGGTGCGGCCGAAGCAGAACGAAGTGCCGCCATGGGCGTCGACCCGTACCTCGCACTTGGCCTCGTTGTCGGCGGGCGGTGTGGCGGTTGATGATTCCGCACGCGCGGGTACCGGCGAGGGCCGTGTCCACAACTTCCATGGCATGACCGCGACCTCTTCAGGCCAACAGTTGGCACGAATCTTCGCGGGCAAGGAGCTGGTCGAGTCAGCCCGGCCGAACGCGAATTCCATGGCTGCGGTGGCCGATTCGGCTCCGTTCCAGGCCGCAGACGCGCAACCGGCAGCCTCGGCACCGTCCAATGGGCCAGTTGTCATAACCGGGGCCAAGCCCATCGGTTTCGACAAGGGCCTGGGATCGCCTGGTCCAACCACCAAAGAAGAGTCGGACAGGCTACAGGCCGAGATCGACGCGAACGACCGGCGGATCCGCGAGAACAACCAGCAGAAGGACGCACCTCCGCCCGCACCAGCGGCCATCGCACCGCCCGCGACAACGGTTGCACCGCCGACGGCGCCGACCAGTGACAAGCCGGTCGAAAACAAGACGCCACCGGGTCCCTTGCCGGGACAACCCATCGCTCCTCCAGCCCCGCCCGCTACGCCTCCGGTCGAGGGTGTCCCGCAGGTAACCCCTATGGGCAACGGCGGTACCCAGACCAGCACCATCGTCGCTGGTACAGGCGGCCAGACGATCGACACCGAAGTTCGCGACGCCGACGGCAAAGTCATCACCTCACATCGGGCAGTGGCCAACGATCAGGGTGGTGTGACCGTGTGGACCGCCCACGCCGACGGCCGCCATTCGGTCACCTACGTGGCGGGCGCGGGTCAGCCGAACGCGGGCGCGACCGAGACTTACACCGTCCCCGCAGGCGGCGACATGGTCAACGGTGCCAACGAATACATCCAGGGCGATGGCAAGGGCAACTGGGCAAAAGAGTCAGCGGACTCGAACGG
Source organism: Nocardia suismassiliense (assembly GCF_900269665.1). Lineage (GTDB taxonomy): Bacteria > Actinomycetota > Actinomycetes > Mycobacteriales > Mycobacteriaceae > Nocardia > Nocardia suismassiliense. The sequence goes on along the minus strand of NZ_LT985361.1, from coordinate 70,648 downwards.
GGACATTGCGAGGTCGATACTCGAAAAGCAGCCCGATGGTGTCAGCTATCTGGAAACCAAACTTCTACCCGATGGCAGCAGGGTAACCCTCGAAAGCCGCCCTGGCAGTAAAGAGTTTGCTACACCATGGGTTGTCGGCCAGATGGGTGGCGACGGCCTCGGCTGGCGGACCGATCAGCAAGGCAATCGCTGGGAGATCGCACCTGACGGCCCCAATACTGCCGAAAGCATGGTGGATGCGGCTGGCAACGCCGTCGCGAGGCGCAAGTTCGCACCGAACGGTGAATTGCTGTGGTCGTGGTCACGTAACGGTCAGATCGTTCTGGGTTCGACCCGCGGCCCCGACGGCAAGATGATCGACACCATCCAAGACCTCGAGAACAACACGCGAGGCCGAATCGAAAACCACGACAACGGTTTCCGGATTGTCTACGACGGTGGTGAGACGGTCGAGTTCGACAAGAATGGGAATGAGATCGACACCCGCAGTGTCCTCGACAAGACTCTCGACTTCGCCAACGCCTACCGAAAGGGCGTCTACGGCGCCGCAGGCGGGTTACTTGAAGGCATTGGTGCGCTGACCGGCGCCAACGACAACATCAACGACATCGGCAAGTTCTTCGGTAAAGAACCGAACCTGACGACAAAGGTGGAAGCCTTTACCGGCTTGGGCCAAAGCCTCGCCACGGTGTTCACAAGCAACGCCCAAGCGAGGGTCAAGGACTTCGGGACTATCTACGGCTTCGCGGCGGGCAAGCAAGGGCTTGGCACGACCTTCGGCGAAATCTGGGACAACAACAAGTCCGCGCTGAACGAAACCTCCAAACTTCTTATCGGTACCGACTGGACCACCTTCTCCGACGATCCCGGGGGCACTCTTGGCCGAGCAGTCTTCGGCACCGTCACCCTGTTCTCCCCCATCAAGGGCGGCGGTGCGGCTGCCGCAGGCGGGGAGACCGCGGCAGCCGCTGCCCAGGTCGGCAAGATCGCCACTGGCACCGCACATCTGGGAGATGCAGCTGCCATCGGGGCCGCGGCGAAGGCGGCTGACAAGCTGGCGGGCAAGCCGAACACACTCGGTGTGCCGAGGGGACCAAAGGTAGACGTCCCTGCGCGTAAAGACGCAAGCCCCGTCCGAAACCCAAGCCGTGAGCAGGGCAATGCTGCACCCAATCGGGGCGGCATTACGCACCAAGATTCACCAACACCCCGCCCCGTCGACCGGACACCTTCACGCGGCGGTACCGGAAACCAGCCGCACGGTGCGCCGGCTGCGCAACCTCGCAGCACGCAACCGAGGCAACGACCACGGGATGCCGCGTCGACTACCACTGAGCCCCGGCCCCGGCGTGGAACCGACAAAACGCCTTCGAAGATCGCTGCATTCCTCGAGGCGGAGCTCCAGGTCTACCGAGATTTCGCCCACACGATCCGTTCGTTGATCGATGGTCCGAGAGCTGTGCCCGCAGGCGTACCCAGTGGCTTCTTCGATAATTTTGGCGGGAGCATCAATTCGGGTGCAACAAGGTTTGATTCCGCTGCAACACCGTCACCGAACGGTCCATGGCGGCCTCAAAAACTACTACCCGCTCTGATGCCGGGGAAAGCTGCGAAGTCGATCAAGCAGGTCCGCAACTTGAAGGACAAGAGTAGGCGTTGGCAGGAAGCAGAAGTAAATTCGCGTGAACGGTACGGAGCGGGGCCTGAACGTCCGTATAACGTGCCAGAGAACACCGATCCGCACTTTCCGATCGATAAGGACACGGTCAGGAAGGTGGACGTCCCGGTCGATCTCGGTAACGGTCGCATTATCGCTATCGAAGTAAAAATGTACCAACGGTATCGAAGAGTCGAGGTAAAACCCGGCAAGTGGGTCACCAAGGAGCTCGAAGTGCCATTGAGCCCCCATATCAAGCATCAGATCGCTAAAGACTACGCACTACGCAAGGCCGATCCAGGCTATGATCCGATGTGGGAGTTCCTTGGGGCGGGTCCAAGTCCTGATCTGGTCGCCGAGCTAGCCCGCGCTAATATCAGATACGTATGGCACATGTAGGAATGAGGGACGCAATGGATTCGAACTCTTCTCGAATTGCCGAGTGGGAGAGGCAACGTCGAGAGGCATTGGCAGGGTTGGTTGATGCGCTGGACGCCGGCCATCTCGACCTGGATGCCGATCCATTGTCCTTTCTAGCCATCTTTGATGATTTCGTCGCTTCCCAAGAATATGATTCCATGGACGACGACGACTGGCGGTGGTTGCACACAATGCTTGCAGCTTACGTCGCGCAAGTATTGATCGTAGAGCATGGTGCTGCATGGGATCTTATTTCGGATGATCAGGGAGCAAATTATATCTTGACCCTGCGCGGTCGTGATGGACTCGAACGTTCGGTATCGCCGATGGATATTGTTTACGACGACCTCAAACGCTGGACGCCTCCCGAAGTACCGCGAATCTTGGCCGCCGCTGAGAGTGCTATTGGTATCGGTATAGGGCGATGACATTCTGTGGCATGCCATAGAGTAGCCAGCTCGTTGCATGAAGCCGCTCGTCCAAGCTGAGAATATTACTCAGTATGCCGGTCCTGCCGGCTGACCCTTCCTTGGTGGGGTACCTGTGAAAAGACAGGTCGCCGAGACTCGTCTAATTCGTGATTGTCGATCAGGAGCTTGCCCAGAGGGTTCCGTGCCGAGTCGGTCCAAGGTGTCAGCGATGCGGAAATAGATGCGATGGCTGCAGCTCAGGTGGGTTGGCACGGTGCCGGTGGCTTTGCGTGACGTACTGCGAATACCGCACTGATGGTGATCGGTGCTGTTCCGGCCGACCTGTACTCGATGTTGTTCGGGTTCGACATCGATGGTGGTAGGGCGGTTCTACTCAGTGTCGAGTCAGGTGCTTTGGAGCTTGCTAATTCGAGCTTCAATGCGCTGTCGAAGTGTCTTTACCATTTTGCCTGTTCATCGACGAGGGCTCGGGCATCAAAGGGCGTACGGCCAGAGCAGCATATCTTCAGAAAATGCTCGCCGCTATCGATCCCGCCGCGTTCGCTAGTTTTGAGTCCTGGTGATCTGTGGCTCTCTTGAAGTCGGGAGCGGTTCCGCAATAGTGTTGCGTGGCTATCGGATTCGTCGCTGGTCACGGGCTGGTTCTGTGCCCGGGTGATGTCGATTCTACCGATCTGGACCTCTTAGTGCGCCCCGGCATCGCCGGGAAAAATGCTGCAGTTTCGGATGCTGCTGACAGGTGCTGCACCGCCACATCCCGGCGAAGACGGTGCAAAGACGTTATCCCGCGTGTGATCCGGTCTTCATCCTGCCGTCGTGGGGGCAATACCTCGGTCAGTAGTCGAGGGGATGTCGGAGCAGGCGGAGGTTCGGCTACGCGTGGACCGCCGACAGGCTGAGCGCTGCCGCATGTCTGAACGGTGTATGGCGCGTGCCGATCCGGATCCGGTACTACGAGCACCAGGTTTACCGCAACGGCACCTGGATGTACGTCGACGCTCCGGTCTCGTAGGCGGAGGTCGCAGCAGCCGTCACGGGGCGTAAGTCCCTCTGCGGAAGCTCGAATCGTCGTCTGAACCAGCATTGAATACCAAGCTGCCCGGAAAGCTCCGGGCCGCTTTGTCGTCTTGCCGTCGAGTTCGAGGGTCAAACCGCGGCATCTTTTCTCTCTTCTCGAATTCTGACTGCGATTGAGGTCTGTTATGGCGAGTAACTCGGCTTGGCCGATGCGAACCGAGGTGGCGCCCTGGGTGTCGGCGCGCACCGCGCATCTGTCCTCGTTGTCGGCGGGTGGTGTGGCGGTTGACGATTCCGCACGCGCGGGTACCGGCGCGGGTCGTATCCATAACTTCCACGGCATGACCGCGGCCTCTTCAAGTCAGCAGCTGGCACGAATCTTCGCGGGCAAGGAGCTGATCGAGTCGGCTCGGCCCACGGCGAATTCAGCTGCTGCGGTGATCGATTCGGCGCCGTTCCCGGCTGTCGATACACCTTTCGGAGCGCCAGTGATCAAGCCGGTCAGCTACCAGACCGGCCTGGGCGACAGTCCGAAGACGCCGGCGGAGCAGGAGGCGGCCAACCGCGCCAGGCTCGAGGAGCAGCAGAAGAATCCGCCAGTCCCCGGAGCCAACCAGCAGGTGCAGGCACCTGCCACTCAGCCAGCGAACAACCCGCCACCCCAACAGAATCCGCAGCCAGCGCAAAACCAACAGCCGCAACAGAACCCGCAGCAGGCGCCGGCGACCACAAACCCTGGCACCGACAAACCGGTCGACGACAAAGCTCCTCCGGTGCCGCCTACCGCGCCTCCTGTTGAGGGCGTTCCGTGGGACACGCCAACCGGCAACGGCGGGTTGGCGACGAGCGTGATCGTGCCGGGCACCGGCGGGCAAACGATCGACACCACGATTCGTAACGCCGACGGCACCATCACGCAGATGCGGTCCGTCTCCAATGGCCAGGGAGGCGTGACTACTTGGACGGCGAATGCTGACGGTTCGTATGCGGTCCGGTATCCCGACGGCACCAACGGTGCAGACCTCGGGAAGGCGAAGATCTACACCGTACCGGCAGGAGGCGATCCGGCGTCCCCGGCTCCGATGGAGGCCGATATAAGCGCGGACGGCAAGCGCGTCGAAACGCCGTCGTACGACGTGAACGGCAACAGGGTGGGCACCGACGTCGGTGTGCTGAACGAACAGGGCCTGTACAACAACTATCACCACGACAATTACGGAAATGTACTGATCACCCAAGCTGCCCCGAACGGGAAGGGCGGAGTCGACAGCACACTTGTCGGCGGAATCGACAGTGATGGAAGCAGGTGGCACCTAGACAAGACCGGAAAACGATGGTCGTTGACGGATGATGGTCAAGGCAATACGTACCTCAGCCGCACCGAGCAGGGAAAAGACGGTCTGCATTGGCTACACACCAATAAGGCAGGCCTGTTGATCGATGAATTCCGCGGTAAAGGTGAATGGTACGAAGACACCTATAATCTGAATGGCACACGGACGCGTCGGTACGCGGATAAATCCGAGACCATCTTCGACGCGAATGGCAAACCGATCGGTCATAACAACGCGCCGGACGACCGTATGGCGTGGGAGAAAGTCGCTGCGGGCGCCATAACCGGTGGTACGGCTTTGGGTGGGATGGCAATCGACGTCGTCGCCTATCCGTTCCGAAAGGTCACGGACGGTATGGCAGGCATGTCATCGATTCGGGTAACCCAGAACGGCGTGATGACGACATATCAGCCGCCTGATCGGGAAAAGCGACTGGCTGAGATCGGTGGAGCATTCGTACGCCCAGTAGTCGGCAGTGTTGAGTATCTGGCGGGAAACCTCACTGACTTCATGGCGACGACAAGCACCATCCGTGTCGGATCCGATGGTATCGGCTCCACCTACCAGCGCCCGGATCGCGAAAACGCGCTAATTGGCGATCTGATCGGAGTTACGCCGAAAGAAATCAAGGAAAATCCGTGGGAATCAGTCGGCCTTCTCAGTGTCAGCGCAGCCGTAGGAGTGGCAGGACTGCGATTTGGACGTGGACCTCGCTCACCTAAGCCTGAAGAGCCCACACGCATTGACCCTGCACTCGGCGGCGGTACCAATTCTCGTATGCCGAGCTGGATGTCTAATGCTGCGACGAGAAGTGCGACGATTTTGGACCGGGTGCCTCAGAGACTCGGCGACTGGTGGGCGCGGGCCGATACTCAGATCACCGAATTCATCCAAACGAAGATCGGCACTTTGGACTCTAATCCGGATGTCGCTTTTGCCGGAACATCGTGGCGGGGTTCAGCAGCTCGTGAAGGCGCAATCATGGGCGAAATATTCGCCGACATGGGCGCGAAGGTTAATACCATCGGAAGAGCTCTCACAGATCTGCACGGGCGGGCACTCGAGCTCGGCCGAGCCTTCGCGCAGAGCGTTCGCGGAGGTAGCGGCGGTTCCGGTCCTGGAGGCGGAACCGGTGGGGCTGGTGTACCGCCGCTCAACCGAGCGCAGCTCGCAAACGATATCTTTGACTCCTCGACCAGACCGCGCGTGCGAGATCTGGATGAGTGGTTGAAGTTCCATCAAGGGAAGACAGACGCGCAATTCCCGGAAGTATTGCACGAGCTGTACGAGGTGCAGCGGTTACTGGCAGAGAACCCTGGAATGCACGCTGTCACTTCGCTTGAACGTTTCGTTTTGAAACGGCCTGGTACCGACGAGGCATTGCCAGAGTTCGATGTCGGTTTGTTGTCGAGCAATAGTCCATCCGTCAGTCTGACCAGAGGCGGTCCCGTTCTTGACAGTCGAGTCGAAATTGCGGCACTAGCGAAGCCGGTAAAGACTGCGCAAGAGTTCACGGCGAAGATTCATCATGGTATCGATAAAGCGGTGGAAAGGGTACTTTGGCAAAAGCCGATGAGTGGCGAGCTGGGTGCGACGATTTATGCTAGGGTCTACACCGGCAGCAGCACGAAGGGGCAACTGAAAGAATGGCGTCCCGATGGCACATTCACGGCACGGAGACCTGATGGCACCTTGATCAAGGAGGAGAACCTTTTCGATGAACTCTTGGGTAACCTCCCTGCTATCAAGAACATCAATTACCTGGATCGAGTAACGATTGTGAACCCGGATACTCGTGCCGTCTTAGCCGAATATATCCGATCTGGTCAAGTATGGAGTCGTATCAGATGATTGGTCAAACCGCTGCGAGTGATATGCCGGAAATTTATGATTCCGGCCTGGTGATAGCGCTGGAGCGAGACTTGGACGATCTGGGGCACGAGGCCGATTTGAATTCCGTCGCGTTGTCGGCTTTATTTGGATTTCTATCTGAGTTCTGCCGACCGCTGGCTATCGACGTTTCCTTGACGTATTGGGACGACGAGCTCGATGTACCCTTGCGCTCCTCGGAATTAGCTGATGAGTATAGAATGCTGCAGTGCGCTACTCTTCCCCGGAATGTGACGATAAGCCCGTGGTGGGTCGGCCAGGTAGTCAGTTCTGTCGATGATCTGAATTTTGCGAATGTTTCAAAATTCATGCAGGAAGCGGTGCGGCCTAATATCGATGCAGCGACTGGTTCGAGAACTGTATGGGATGCGTTGTGGATCAGGGCCGCTATGGCGCAGTTGCCATCCGCATATGAGGTGGAAGGGGACGCCATAACTGTGCGTAATGGCAGGTCGGTATTCGACCATTCCGTCGAAATTGTCAATGGTAGGCAATGGGTTTGTGGTCCTCAGCAGGTGAATCGACCCAGTCCGATTGTATGCCAAATGACTCGCGATTCGGAGATGCTTACCTTGCAGGTGTCGATAAACTGGTCGATATGGGCCGAGGGGCAACCCGGCTTCGCTGATATCAAGAATGGTGTATCCACGCTAATCGATGATGGCTGGCGCTTGGATGAGGAGTTGTGGGAGAAACTCAAATAGTTTTGGGTGCTTGCGCGGATCTGATTTGCGCAGAGACTCGACGTAGGACCCTTGCGGGTAGTGAGTAGGTATGCCGAGGTTATCGTTCTCGCCCGTGAGGCAGAGAGCCTATAAGCATTCGGCAGCTGGAACAGTAGGATTGTCCGGGTCGATCCGAGTGGGGTGCAGGAGACCATCCTGCCGGGGAATCTCTCTTTCCCATTCGGCATCTATGTCGATGATGCGGGAACGATTACTGTCTCCAACAGTGAGGACAGGATGGGTGTCGTTCGGCGCGATGCTGCCGGCAACGAGACGACCCTGCCGTTCACCGACCTCGATCGGTCGATGGGGTTGGATATCGATGCTGCCGGCAATGCGTATGTGGTCCAGCAGGGGGAGTGCGCAACGCTACTCCGCGAGTCCTCAAGATGACGCCTGAGGGTGTGCAGTCGGTGGTGCCGTCCGGGCCGGGGGTGCTGCACACGCCGAGGGGCATAGCGGTTACCGACAAGGCGATCTGGGTAGCCGACTCGTACGGCCTCAAACAGTGGGACCTCTGACGCAGTCCTCAGCGGGTGCCCGGCACTATTCGGTGAATCTTCTCCTGGCGTTACATTAATTCCGCATGCAATGAATCACAACATAGCCCCTTGATTGCTGGATGACGCAAATGTGGTCAGTCGATGAATGCTCAATTAGTTCCGAGTATGCTACCGGTTTGCCATAGTTGCGGTAGGTCATCGCTGGAGCATTATGTCGAATTGCTATTTCGCCACAAAAGGCCCGGTAGCGGGTGTCTTTCGGGCATGCCCCGAATCCGGATGCCGGTGAAAATATGGGCGAGAACTGGCAATATGTCAGCTTACAGTTTGAAAGTTGCGCACCCATCGAATTGCAACCCACCCGCAACCACTGGCCGAAATCCGCGATGACTGAACAGTCGCTGACCCTCGAATTACCGTGATAGAACTGGCTCCGGTTGATACCAAAGGGTGTCGACCTGGATATTCGGTAAAGGAAGCAACTGAATGAAGAAAACGCGTGTATTCGGGATCGTGCTGGCCGCGGCTGCCGGCGTCCTCATTGCCGGGTCGGGTATGGCGACCGCCGACGCGGCACCGGGGCTGAAATGGAGCCGGGCACCGTGGAGCCGGTGGTGGCCCCGGGTGAGCCGGACCCGACCGGGACCGGCTCGAGCAAGGCCATCGCCGAGATCGTCAAGGCGCTGTCCAGCGGCTCGGGCAACAAGCCCGCCCCGTAATTCACCGAAGAGATACCGCCCCGCATGGTGCCGGGCGGGGACGGCGGGGCGTCCTGAATGTCACGAAGCGGCCCGGAGCGATCCGGGCCGCTTTGTCGTATCCGTAGCCAACTGATTGAGATAGCTGAGTGGTGACTGTGGCAGCGCGGCGGACCGAAAGCGCGGCTTTCCAGCCAGGATTTCCCCAGCTCAAAACGCTGTGCGCACCAACACAACGACCCCTATGGCGCGCCGGCAATACACTTGATCAGTTAGCTGGTGAGATTCGACGAGGAATCTCGCGCTCGGCGTATCTGCGATGGAACTGATCCTTCTGCGCTTGGTGGTGGCTGTGGCCAATGGTCGCGTGATGCTCGAGGCTTGGTGGCACGATCCGGCCGATTACAACTGGCTGGCGCGTGCCCTCGACTCGCACGCGGCGGTGCGCTGGACGAAGGTGGCCGTCGGTATGGGTGGCGCGGTGCTGGCCGGCATCGCCATCCTGGTGCTGTCGTCCGAGACCGGCCCGCCGAGCAGACTCGGCCAGGCGCTCGACTGGCTCGTTGTCGCGTTCGCGCTGTTCTGGGCCCTGCGCTGGTGGCTGCGGCCGTGGCCGAGCCGCACCGAGTCGCTGACCCTGTTCGCCGCCGCGGATCTTGCGATCACGGTGGCCTGTTGGCAGGAAGCGGACCGCGTGTACGGCGCGCTCGGCCTCGTTCTGCTGGTCGTTACCGGTGGCTATCTGGCGGTGATGCACAACGCCAAGGTGCTGGCGGTGCATGCGGCCTGGACGGTGGTGTCGGTGGTGGCGCTGACCACCCGGATGGTCGCGGTGGGCGGTGATCCGATGGTCGGCCTGGCGATCGTGCTGATCTCGGTGGCGGCGGGCGTTGTGCTGCTGCCCTCGATGCAGTTCTGCTACTGGGTGCTGCGCCAGGACGCGGTGACCGATCAATTGACCGCGCTGTTGAACCGTCGCGGGCTCGAATTGAATCTGTCCACGTTGCGGCAGTCCGGCCGGTCGGCGCCGGCCTGTGCGATCGCGATCGATCTGGACCGGTTCAAGGACATCAACGACCGCTTCGGGCACGCCATGGGCGACGTGGTGCTGAGCCGGACGGCCAAACGGCTGCGCCGCGCGGTCGGCTCCCGACTGCTGTTGGCACGGATGGGCGGTGAGGAGTTCGTGATCTTCGGGCCGCTCGACACGCTGACGGCGCGTTCGGTCGCGGAACTGGTGCGGCAAGCGGTCGCCGAATCGGACGAGGCGGTTGCGGCGGCCGGTCTGGATCCGGAATCGGTGGTGGTGACCGCGAGCGTCGGGGTGGCGGTTTTCGACGGGATCGGTGACGCGCCGACGCCTGCCTATCTGCTCGCGTGCGCCGACACCGCGATGTATCAAGCCAAACAGCTGGGCGGCAACCTGGTCGTCGTCGACGATCTGGTCGGTTCCAGCACAGCCTGACAACGAAAAACGGCCCGGAGCAATCCGGGCCGTTTTTCGTCGTTATCTAGATCAGAACGCTGCTTCGTCCAGCTCCATGATGTCGTTGTCCAGGTTCGACAGGATGGTGCGGACCGCGGTCAGCTCCGGCAGCATGTTGCGCGCGAAGAACTGCGCGACCGCGACCTTGCCCTGGTAGAACGACTCGTCGGCACCGGTGGCGCCGTTGTCGAGCGCCTTGATGGCGATCTCGGCCTGACGCAGCAGCTGCCAGCCGATGAGCAGGTCGCCGACGGCGAGCAGGAAGCGCACCGAACCGAGGCCGACCTTGTACAGCTCGGACGGGTTCTCCTGGGCGCCCATCAGGTGCCCGGTGAGCGTGGCGGCCATGGCCTGCACGTCCTCGAGCGCGGTGGCGAGCAGCTTGCGCTCACCCTTCAGGCGGCCGTTGCCCGCCTCCGACTCGATGAACTTCTGCACCTGGCCTGCCACGTGCGCCAGCGCGACGCCGCGGTCCCGCGCGATCTTGCGGAAGAAGAAGTCCTGCGCCTGGATCGCGGTGGTGCCCTCGTAGAGCGAGTCGATCTTCGCGTCGCGGATGTACTGCTCGATCGGGTAGTCCTGCAGGAAGCCGGAGCCACCCAGGGTCTGCAGCGATTCGGTCAGGTACTGGTAGGCCCGCTCGGAACCGACACCCTTGACGATCGGCAGCAGCAGGTCGTTGACCCGGTCCGCGAGATCGGCGTCGGCGCCGGAAACCTGCTGGGCGACATCGGGATCCTGGTGCGCGGCGGTGTAGAGGTAGATCGCGCGCAGGCCCTCGGCGTAGGCCTTCTGGCTGGCCAGCGAGCGCCGGACGTCGGGGTGATGGGTGATGGTCACGCGGGGCGCGGCCTTGTCGGTCATCTTGGTCAGGTCGGCACCCTGGACGCGCTCCTTGGCGTAGTCGAGGGCGTTGAGGTAACCGGTCGACAGAGTGGCGATGGCCTTGGTGCCCACCATCATCCGGGCGTTCTCGATGACGTCGAACATCTGCGCGATGCCGTTGTGCACCTCGCCGACGAGCCAGCCCTTGGCCGGAATGCCGTTGCCGCCGAAGGTGACCTCACAGGTGGCCGAGACCTTCAGGCCCATCTTGTGCTCGACACCGGTGACGAAGACGCCGTTGCGGTCGCCGAGTTCACCGGTCTCGTGGTCGAAGTGGAACTTCGGTACGAAGAACAGCGACAGACCCTTGGTGCCGGGGCCTGCGCCCTCGGGGCGGGCCAGCACCAGGTGCACGGTGTTCTCGAACATGTCGTCGGCGTCGGCGGAGGTGATGAAGCGCTTCACGCCTTCGATGTGCCAGGTGCCGTCTTCCTGCTTGATCGCCTTGGTGCGACCCGCGCCGACATCGGAGCCCGCGTCGGGCTCGGTGAGCACCATGGTGGCGCCCCAGTCGCGGTCGATCGCGATCTTGGCCCACTTCTTCTGCTCGTCGGTGCCGTTGTTGTGGAAGATGGTGTTGAAGCCGGGGCCTGCGGCGTACATGTACGCGGCGGGCTGTGCGCCGAGGATCAGCTCGCTGATGGCCCAGTGCACGGTGCGCGGGACGCCGAGTCCGCCGAGCTCCTCGGGGATGCCGAGCTTCTCCCAGCCGCCTTCCTGCAGCGCGCGGAAGGACTTCTTGAACGATTCGGGGATCGCGACGGTGTGCGTCTGCGGGTCGAAGACCGGCGGGTTGCGGTCAGCGTCGGCGAACGACTCCGCGAGCGGGCCCTCGGCCAGGCGACGCACCTCGTTGAGCATCTCCTTGACGGTGTCCGTGTCGAGGTCGCCGTAGGCGCCGCTGTCGAGGATCGAACCCAGTCCCAGGACCTCGAAGAGGTTGAACTCCAGGTCGCGGACGTTGCTCTTGTAGTGACCCATGTCAGTACTCACTCTCCGTTGAGTTGGTGCGGTCGGTTGGTTGACCGTTCCCGCCCGTGTTTCGCTCTACCGGTAGCCGGTGTTCCGCATGCTACTCGCGGGTAACTTACGGTCCATATTACCGACCGGTAATGGGCTGGCAAAGGCTCGAGCGGGAATGTGACGCGAAAAACAGCGCCACGCGGGGCGTCGCGAGTTGACGCGCCGACCCGGTTACCGTGAGGTGTGCGCATCGAAACGAGTGCCGGACCCGCAGAAATCGAGCTTGACCAGCCACGCAAGCCCGCGTTTCTGCTGGTGCTCACGCACGGTTCGGGCGGCGGGGTCGACGCGAAGGACATCCTGGCCGTGCGCGACGCGGCGGTGGCGCTGGGTGGCGCGGTAGCCAGAGTTGTGCAGCCTTATCGGCTCGCGGGCCGGCGGGCGCCCGGGTCGGCGGTAAAGCAGGACGAGGCCTGGCTGGAGATCGTGGCCGCGCTGCGGGCCCGGGTGAAGAAGGTTCCGCTGATCCAGGGTGGGCGGAGCAACGGAGCGCGGGTCGCCTGTCGCACGGCGATCGCGGTCGAGGCGCGCGGGGTGATCGCGCTGTCGTTTCCGCTGCATCCGCCGGGGAAGCCGGAGAAGTCGCGGCGCGCGGAGCTGCTCGAAGCGGGTGATATCGAGGTGGTCGTGATCAACGGGGGTAGCGATCCGTTCGGCATTCCGGACGCTGCCGATGTGGCGGAGCTGCGCGTGATTCCTGGTCAGCCGCACTCGTTCCGCACGGGATTCGACGTCATCGCCGACACGGTCACACCCTGGTTGCAGCGCTGGAGCGGGTAGTCAGGAGACGGGTTCGACCTCGTCGGCGTTAGCCGCCGGACGGGTGGCGATGACCAGCGCGTCGATGGCATCGCGCCCCTCGGTGGGGCGGAAGACGCGTTCGGCCAGCCGGACCTTGATTCGGTCGTCCGCGACGGCCTCGCCCAGGTCGGCGACGATGTCGTCCGGAGTGAAGAGGACGGACGGGTCCTGCGGGCCGCCGTAACCCTCGGTGAGGTTGGTGGAGTCATGGCCGAGAACGAGCAGAGTGCCCTCGGGAACCAGCAGGTCAGCAGCCTGACGGACCACCGTGCGTCGTTGCTCGGCGGGTAGGTGCAGGAAGACCATCAGAACCAGTTCGAACGGACCGGTGAGCTCGGCGGCGGCGAAATCGGTGACGTCGGCGCACTGCCAGGTGATCCGGCTGCGCACCGAGCGGGACAGCCGGGTGGCGATGGTCCGGCCCTTGTCCACGCCGACCTGTGAATAGTCGACGGCGTGCACCTGCCAGCCGTGCGTGGCCAGCCAGAGTGCGTTGCGACCTTCGCCGCAGGCCAGGTCGAGGGCGCGCGGGAGTTCGGGCGGGTCGCCGTCGGGATGGTCGGGCTGCAGCGGTGTGCGCCGCTCCAGCCCGAAGACGTGCTCCACCACGGTGTTGTTCGGCGGTGCGCCCCAGACCAATTCAGTGTGCGCGTAGCGCTCGTCCCAATCGGTCGCATCCATGCCCGCGAGTCTATTGATCCTCGATCGGCAGCCAGTGCACCGGCGAGGTTTCCCGGATGTGCACCAATACGTCGAAGGCGTCGGACAGCGAGTCGAGGCCGAGGTTGGCGGTGGCGTCCTCGGCCGGGTCGTAGATGCCGCTGATGACGCGGACCTTCGCCGGGCCGCGGAACCAGTCGCGCACGGCCTCCGGTGCGTCGTCGCGGAGGTCGACGAAGTAATTCGGTAGATCAATCGAGCCGAGGATCGCGTCCAGCAGATCGGGCCGCGGGTCGGGCGCTATCGCCACGCCGAGGTCGCCGTGGTGGAAGCCGAGGGCCACCGACACGTAATCGGGGCCGAACTCCTTGTGCAGATAAGTGCCGACGCCCCGGAATTCCGCTGTCCCCATACGTATCCCGAGATTCGTGGTGTGCGCGATGCCGTCCCAGTAGACGATCTTCGCTCCGCTGCGCCGCTGCCAATCGATGACCCGCTCGCCCGCAAGCCGCTCATCGCCGGCGAATCCACCTTGCCCGGCGACGCTGTTCTCATGGAAGTCGAGTATCAACCGTGCGTGCGCGCGAACGGATTCCGGTGTGTTCGGCAAGGATTCGAGCAATGCAACCGCCTCTCGCGCGTGCTCGGCGAACGGGCGACCCGGGTGAATGCCTTGATGACGCTGGACATGTTCGTCCACCTGATGCGCGGTACGAATCGGCGTGAGGTGAACCTCGAGGTCGGCCAGTCGATCCGGTGCGACGCGCCGAACGTGCTCGAGCACGACGTCGTAGTCGGCAGGCTCCGCACGCGGCGGCTGGACGCCGAATATCCGCACCGGGTCGTCGGGGTGGTCCTGGTTGAACGCGCGGATCCACTCCAGTGCCGCAATGGTTTCCGTCGTCCGCCACGGCCGCCACGAACCGGCCAGCACCGTTTCGGGATCGCCCGCACCGGTGCGCACATACTGATCCCACCGCTCACCGGACCGCGCGCTGTCCTGAATGGCCAAGCCGCGGAAGCCGTGTCGCTGCACCAGCGCACGGAAGACGCGCTCCTGCACGCCGTAGATCTGCCGGGAGAACCGTGTCGACTCACCCAGTCCGACCACGGTCGCCGAACCGAGCCGATCGATCAGCGGATCGAGGTCCGGACCGGTATAGCCGGGATCGGTATCGATGACCGGATGTGCGTTGGCGCTGAGCCATTCCCGCACGGACGCGACGGTTCCCATGGTTCCTCCTGCAGACGACGATCCGACACCACCGAGCCTCATACGTGAAGTCGTGTTGAGGTCAAGGTCGTGCCGGATCGCGCGGAACCGGGTGCGGGAAACCCGCTACAGCGTTGTGCGCATGAGCAGCACGTTGTACTGACTGTGCACGGTGGTGAGGTAGTACAGATCACGTCCGGTCTGGTACGGGAAGATCGACGGCGCGTATGCGCTCGGCAGTTCCCTGGTGTCGATCAATACCTCGGGCTCACTCCAGGGACCGGTCGGCGCGGGCGCGCGCCGCATCACCACCGAGTTGAACGGATCGGTGGTGAGCGAGATGTACTGGCCCAGATACGCGTTGTACATCACCGACAGTTCGCCGACGCCCCACATGATCGGCGCCGCCGCGTTGACGTCGCCGCGTCGCCACCCTTCGCCGTCCCAGTATTCGTACGCACCGAGGTCGGTGATCTCGGCTTCCGGCACCCGGGCCACGAACGCGGCCTGGTTGCGGCCGGACGGGGTGCCGTACTGGTAGACGAAGCCGCCGTCCTTGAGGAAGGCGCTCATCTGGAAGTTGCTGTTGCCGCCCTCGTCCGGGCGCCGGGTGGCGGGCAATTCACCCCAGGTCTCGCCGTTGTCGCCGGACGCGGCGAGCCCGGAGAAATTGGTGCTCCATTGCCCGACGTCGTCCCAGCTCCGCACGGACATGAGGCTCATGAATTGCACCCCGCCGACCGAGATGCCCGCGGTCGGGATGCGGCTGATCTCCAGGAACGGGATTTTCGGGCTGGGGATAAGATCACGCGCCTGCCCGAAGACATCCCGGACGACACTGTCGAAGTAGATCCCGCCCGCCGGGTTCTGGGTGTGGCTGCGCATCAGAATATTGGACCGCCACGACCACATACTGCCCGCCAGCAGATTCGGGAATCCGAGGCCGGCGGTGTCGCCGAACGCTGTCAGCAACTCGCCGTTGCCGTTGTCCCACATGATGCCGAGGTCGGTGCCCAGCACGTTGTAGGCCTGGGTGTTGTTCGGGCTGGCCATGCCGGTCATCTGGAACACGGCTTTGGTTCGGCCATGCAGGTGGGGCAGGCCGGTGCTGCCATTGAGTACCGGAATGGGGTTGATGGTGTTCGGGTTGGCGGTGGCCGGGGTGGCAGCACTGATAAGCAAGGCTGAAGCACCCGCCAGCGCCGAGAGCAAGATGGATGCCGTTCTGGTCAAGGTCTGTGAGCCCTCCGTATCACGCCGAGCGCGATGCGACACACAGACTTCCCGCGATACACAGACCCCTCGCGGTGTGTAGCGCACCACAATTCGACTGGCTGGCAAATCCTTGGGAAATGCTAGCAGCGCGCTCGCCGAAATTGTGGCGCGTAGCTCAAAAATGAGCTCTGAGCATTACTTTTTCTTGGATTTGCTCCCCGCCGTGGCCAGCCGAATGATCAATGGCAGCTGCGTCGCGCGTTCCAGCGCGAACGTGCGGCGTGTCGAAGCCTCCCAGGCCTTGTCGAACAGCCGCTTGGCGCCGGCGACGGCATGCGGCGAGCGGGTCGCGATGCGCTCGGCGAGTTTCTCCGCGGCGGCGACCGGGTCCGCGGTGACCTCGGTGACCAGGCCGATGCGCTCGGCGTAGGCGGCGTCGACCGTGTCCGCGGTCATGGCGAGCAACAGCGCCTTGTCGACGCCGATCAGCCGGGACAGGGTGGCCGCGCCGGTCATGTCGGGCACCAGACCGTGCTTGACCTCCATCACGGAGAACTCCGCGTCGGGGGTGGCGAAGCGGAAGTCGGCGGCCAGTGCGAGTTGCAGTCCACCGCCGTAGCAGCGGCCGTGCACCGCGGCGATCACCGGCACCCGCAACCGCCGCCACGCCCAGCAGGCCTCTTGGAAGGTGTTGGTGCCACGCCACGGCAGTGGGACGAAGCTGCGCACGATGGACAGCGGGTCACCGGTGGCCTTGGCGATGTCCAGGCCGCTGCTGAAGCTCGGGCCGTTGCCGGACAGGATGACCGCGCGCACGTCGGTGCGGTCCGCGATGGTGTGCGCGGTGTCGATCAGGTCCCGGAGCATGTCGATGGTGAGGCCGTTGTGCTTGTCCGGCCGGTCGAGGGTGACGTAGGCGCGGTCGCCGTCGAAGCGCAGCGCGATGTTGGTGCCCATTCCCGGATCTTACCCGCGAGTCAGTTCAACGGTAGGGGGCCATTGCCCGGCCGTTCGGTCTCTGTTCTAATCGAACGCAAGTTACCGTCAATGCTGACGGTATCCGCGCCGACCGGGTCCGTTCGTGGCACGCTCGACGCCCCGCAAGATCATCGGAGGAACAATGCTGCCAGCGGGAATGGATCCCCGGACGCCGGTGCTCGTCGGTGCCGGACAGGTCGTGCACCGGAGTGGCGAGCCGGGCCTGCCGGGCCCGGTCGAGCTCGCCGCCGAATCGCTGCGCCGCGCGGGCGCCGACAGCGGCGCCGGCGATCGGCTGCTCCGGTCCGCCGATCTGATCGCGGCGGCGGCCCCGGTCAGCAGGCCGTACGCGGATCTGGGCGCACTGGTCGCCACGGAACTCGGGGCCTCGCCGAAGCGGACGGTGCAGTCGGTGCGTTTCGGCGGCGACGCGCCGCAGCGGCTGCTCAATACCGTCGCCCAGGCGATCGCCGACGGGCAGTGCGACATCGCGCTGATCACCGGCGCCGAGGCGGTGGCCGCCTGGAATACCGCCACCCGCACGGGCGCCACGCTGGATTGGCCGGAACAGGCCGACGACGTGCAGCCGACCGAACTCATCGGCTCTGATCGCGCGCCCAACTCCGATATGGAAACCGCGGCAGGGCTGTGGGGACCGGTGTACTTCTACGCGCTGATGGAAACCGCGCTGCGCGGCCGGCTCGGGCTGAGCGAGGACGAGCATCGCGCGCGGATCGGCGGGCTGTGGTCGCGGCTGTCCGAGGTGGCGGCGGGCAATCCTTATGCCTGGCAGCCCACACCGCAGGCGGCCGCCGATCTGGTGACGCCGACGCCCGCGAATCGTATGGTGTCTACGCCGTATCCGAAGCTGCTCATCGCGAACCTTTCGGTGAATCAGGGCGCCGGGCTGATCGTGTGCAGCGCGGCCGCCGCGACCGCGGCCGGGGTGCCGCGGGACCGGTGGGTGTTCCCGCACGGCGGCGCCACCGCCACCGACGAATGGTTCGTCTCCGAACGCGCGGACCTGGCCGCTTCACCCGCCATCGCGGCCGCCGGACAGGCCGCCCTGGGCGCCGCGGGCATCGGCATCGATGACGTCGCGCATATCGACCTGTACTCGTGTTTCCCGGTCGCGGTCCAGGTCGCCGCCGAGGCGCTCGGCCTGCCGATCGACGATCCGGCGCGGCCGCTCTCGGTCACCGGCGGGCTCCCCTTCGGGGGCGGGCCCGGCAACAACTACGCCACCCATTCGATCGCGACTCTGGTCGGCCTGTTGCGTGAGGACCCGAGTGCGTACGGTTTGGCGACCGCGCTCGGCTGGTACATCACCAAGCACGGTGTCGGCGTCTACTCGGCCGAACCGCCTGCGCGCCTGTTCCGTTCGATCGAGGCGCAGGTGCCTGCCGCCCGGCGCGAAGCGGCGCCCGGCTACACCGGGCCCGCCACGGTCGAGTCGTACACCGTCGCCTACCGCAAAGGCCCCGCGCCGGACCACGCCGACGAGGCCGAGGCGGTCGTGGTCAGCGCGTTGACGCCGACCGGCGCCCGCATACTGATCCGGGCATCCGACGCCGAGACCGTCGCCGCGTTCGACGAAGGCGACCCGCTCGGCGTTGCCGCCGACATCACCGCAGCAGACAAGCTGACGCTCATCGAGAGGACCGTCAAATGACCGCAGCAGCGCAGGGCGACTCGACGCGGGACGCGGAAGGATCCGGCCTGATCCTGGTCGAACGGCGCGACGCCATCACCGTGCTGACCATCAACCGCCCCGAGGCCCGCAACGCGATCAACTTGGCGACCGCGCAGGCCATCGAGCACGCCGTCGACGAGTTCGAGGCCGACGATGCGGCCCGGGTGCTGGTGCTCACCGGCGCGGGTGGCACCTTCAGCGCGGGGATGGATCTCGTCGCCGCGTCGAAGGGCGAGATGCCGATGACGCAGCGGCGTGGCCCGCTGGGCATTGCCGCGAAACCTCCGGTGAAGCCGATGATCTCGGCCGTCGAGGGCTTCGCGCTGGCCGGCGGTTTCGAGTTGGCGCTCTCCGGTGACCTCATCGTCGCCGCCAGTAACGCGCAGTTCGGCATCCCGGAAGTCAAGCGCGGCTTGGTCGCCGCGGGTGGTGGCGTGCTGCGCCTGACCCAGCGGCTGCCGCGCAGCATGGCCGCCGAGCTCGCGCTCACCGGCGGGCGGATCGGCGCCGAACGGCTCTACCAGCTGGGTCTGGTCAATCGGATCGCCGAGCCCGGCACCGCATTGGCCGTCGCGCTGGAGCTGGCCGCCGAAATCGCCACCGCCGCACCGCTCGCCGTCGCCGCGAGCAAGCGGATCATCGACGAGTCGCCGGACTGGCCGGTGGCCGACGCGTTCGCCAAGCAGGGCGAGATCGCCTTGCCCGCACTGTTTTCCAAAGACGCCGCCGAGGGCGCGCTCGCCTTCGCGCAGAAGCGCGAACCGCAATGGCAGGGACGCTGACCACCTCGGGCGAACGCGTCCGGGAGACGCAGGCGCAGCGCCGCGCGCGCATGCGCACGCGGCTCCTGGACGCGGCGGTGGAGAGCTTGATCGAGGTGGGTTACGCGGGCACCACCACGCTGGAGGTGCAGAAGCGGGCCGGTGTGCCGCGCGGCACGCTGCAGCATCATTTTCCGACCAAGGCCGATCTGCTTGCCGGTGCCGTCGAGCATCTCGCTGCCCGCCGATTCGATCAGCTGACAAAGGAATTCGAGGATATTCCGGCGACGGCCGATCGGTTGGAGACGGCCGTCGAGCTGACCATGCGGATGCTCAGCGGGCCGTCGTTCTGGGCCGCGCTGGAAATGTGGGTGGGCGCGCGCACGGACCCCGAACTGCTCGCCGCCTTTCTGCCGCTGGAGCATCGGCTGTTCGAGTTGATGCACACCAGCATTCGTGATGTCTTTCGCGCGGAGTTCCCGGACGACCCTCGGGTGCCGACGATCACCGAGTTCACCATCGAGATCATGACCGGCCTCGCACTGCGGGTGCTGCTGACCGGCGAGGTGGATCGGAACCGAATCATCCAGCAGCGCTGGCGCAATGCGGTACGCATCCTGCTCGGCAAGGCGCATCCGGACACGCTGACCGAACCGCGCCGGGAGCGCTGAGTAGCGGTTACTTCCTGGCGATGGTGTCGAGCACCGCTCGCGCGCACGCGGTGGGATCGTCGTAGAACGGTGTATGCCCGCTGCCGTGCAACGTGACGTGCTCGGCGTGCGGCAGCAGCGCGCGGGCGCGGCGGCTCTGGGTGCGGTAGGTCAGCAGGATGTCGCGATTGCCCCAGGCGACGGTAACGGGAATGTCTGCGAGGCCGCCGGTTTCGAGCAGCTTCGCGTCGGTGAACGAAGCGAGCGCCGGTTCGAAACCCGGTGCATCGGCAGCCCCGTTCGCGGTATCAACGGCCACTTGCGCGTCGACGGCCCATGGCTTGCCGAAGACCAAACTCAGGAAGGCGGTGCGTCCCGCGGCGGTGCCGAGGATCGTCGGTAGCACGGGCTTCAGCCTGCCCGCGAGCATGCGCGACTTGCCCAGCGACTGCTGGCACCAGACGCGACCGGCCTTGTCCCAGAACGCGATCGGTGAAAAAGCGGTCACGGAGCGAGCGAGCCCGCGGGCGCCGAGATTCAGCGTGATCAACCCGCCCATCGAATTGCCCGCCAGGTGTGGTCCCTCGATGCCCTGTGCGGCAAGGAATTCGGCGAGTGCGTCGGTGAGTGTGTCCACAGTGGTGGTGGCGAGCGGTGCCGAACCGGCGAACCCGGGCAGATCGACGGCGATCACGTCGAACGACTCGGCGAGGGTATCGATGATCGGCTCCCACACCTGCCACCGGCTGCCGATGCCGTGCACCAGAACCAGTGGCTCGCCGGAGCCGGTCCGATGATGGTTCAACATCGTCATGTTGTCCGCCTCTCCGGGTATTCAGGCGCCCACAGTAACAGCAGTCACTAGCCATCAGTTGCCGGTCCACTGCCTGGAACCGGACAATCTCCGCTGGCAGTGGCACGAAAAGCCGGTACGATAATTGGTATGGCAACGCGTAAGGTCACCCTTTCGCTGGATGAGGCCGCCTGGTCCTTCGCCGAGCAGGCCGCGGCCCGCGCGGGCATGTCACCCTCGGCGTGGATTTCCAAGGCCGCGCGGCGTGAGGCCGTGCGCACCGGGTGCGGTCCGGTACCGGATGTGACGGCTCAGGCCGCCGCGGACGCGGCTGAAATGGCCGCCGCCGAGGAGGCGATGCGTGCGGCGGGGTGAACTGTGGATCTACAACCCGCATGGTTCGCCGCGTCGGCGCACAGTCGTGCTCATCAGCAGTGACGGCATCAACGAGTCGCCGAGGCCGTGGCTGATCGCCGCCGAGGTGGTCCAGGACGATCCCGGGGACATCCTCGCGGTGCCGGTGCAGCAGTACGGCTGGGTGCACGCCGGGAACATCGGCCGCATCTTCCGTGGCTGGCTCGCCGAACGTGTCGACGAGATGGAATCCGAGACGCTGGAACGCCTGGACACCGCGCTGCGGGCGGCGATGGATCTCTGAGGGCTTGGACATGGTCCCGCAACGCGTTGTGCACGTAGGGTTCTGACCCGATCGGTACCATCGTGGCCGACGTCCCCACGGCGTCCATTGCACGACGGTGGCTATTTCGACAGATTGGGATTCAGGTGCGGATCTCCCTGATCGCCGCGGCGCTCATCGCGCTGCCGGTGCTCGCGGCATGCGGCAACGACAAGGCGGCGGCAGCGCCGGCGGTGACGCAGGCGGACCTCGCCAAGTCTCTGCAGGCCAAGGGCCTCAAGAGTCAGCAGCTCGCCGACTGTGCCGCGAAACTCTTTATCGAACAGGGCATCTCGCAGGACGGCCTGCGCGTACTGATCAGCGACGAGTACGACACGAAGGCCGCCGATCAGGAAACCCTGGGCATGAACAAGGAGGACGCCGAGAAGGCCCGCACCGCGCGGACCCGGATCGCCTCCGAGTGCATGTCCGTTCCGCGCTGAACCCCCTCAGATCGCGACGACCAATTCGATCCGGGCCCGCGAGCCGGCGCCGAGATCCTCGGCGCTACGGACCGTCTTCTTCACCGGCAGTATGTAGGTGGCGCGTGACTTGTCCGGGAACAGCGAGGTCGACCAGCGGCTGGCGCCGATGGTGACGTGCACGCGGACCGAGCCGAACCCGCCTGCGCGATGGGCGTACCGCTCCTCGATCTCGTCGGCGACCTCCGCGGGCAGCGAAACGAAATGCCAGGACCCCTGGCCTGCGTGTTCCCACACCTCTGCCATGAACGAGTATTGCGATCCAGCCACGTCGCGACTGTAGCGAGCCGCACCGACAACTACCGCCGCTCGCCATTTCGGATCGTGGTGCGCGCAACCCGTGAGCCGTCCCCTTTGCTGCGCCATCGTGGGGTGATGACATCCATCGAGGCTGAATCCGCCACAGATTCCGAACTGGATGCGGTCTTCGGACCGATCTTCGAGCGCATAGCGCAGGGCGCGGTGGCGCGGGAGATCGATCGCCGGCTGCCGTTCGAGGAGGTCGGCTGGCTGCGTGAGGCGAAGTTCGGGGCGTTGCGGGTGCCGGTCGAGTTCGGCGGGTACGGCGTCAGCGTGCGGCAGCTGTTCCGGCTGCTGATCGAGCTGGCCGCGGCCGAATCGAACCTGCCGCAGGCGCTGCGCGTGCACTTCTCGTTCGTCGAGGATCATCTGCTCGCCGAGCCGGGACCCGGCCGCGAGCAGTGGCTGCGCACGGCGACGAGCACGCTGGTCGGCAATGCCATCACCGAACCGGGGGTCGGCGCGGTCGACCGCTATCGCACCCGGCTGACCAGGGACGGTGACCGCTGGTTGCTCAATGGTGTGAAGTACTACAGCACCGGCTCCCTGTACGCGGACTACATCCTGGTCGCGGCGGATCGCGACGGTGAACGGGTGGGTGTGCTCGTCGACGCGAACGCCGATGGCGTGCGGCAGCACGACGACTGGGACGGCTTCGGGCAGCGGCTCACCGCCAGCGGCACCACGGAGTTCACCGATGTGGTGGTGGCCGACGACCGCATCCTCGGCCCCGGTTACGGCGCTCCCGGCCCGACCTACGCGACCTCCTATCTACAACTGGTCCAGCTCGCGGTGCTCGCCGGTATCGCCCAGCGCGCCGAGCTGGATGCCAGGGAGTGGGTGGCGGGCCGCACCCGCAGTTACTCACACTCCGCGGCAGGCATTCCGCGCCAGGATCCCTTGGTGCAGCAGGTGATCGGGCGCTTGTCGGCCGCCGCCTTCGCCGCCAAGGCCAGTGTGCTCGCCGTCGCCGACGTCCTCGACGAGGTGCTCGCCGGTGGCGCGCAGGACGAGAAATCCTTGGTGGCAGCCGAACTCGCCGCCGCGCAAGCCCAGCTCGCGGTGATCGATCTGGTACTGCCCGCCACCACGTTGCTGTTCGAAGTCGGCGGCGCCTCGGTGGTCTCGGAGCGGCAGCGGCTGGACCGGCACTGGCGCAACGCCCGCACCATCTCGGTGCACAACCCGGCGATCCAAAAGGCCAGGGCGATAGGCGATTACCTGCTGAACGGCACCGACCTGCCGTTCGCCTGGAGCGCCGGCGAACACAAGCCCGCGACGGGAGCGGCGCAGTGACCCGCCGAATTCGTTTCAACGCCTTCGACATGAACTGCGTCGCCCACCAATCACCCGGCCTGTGGCGACATCCGGACGACCAGTCGCACCGATACAAGGAACTGAGCTACTGGACCGATCTGGCGAAGCTGCTGGAGCAGGGGCGGTTCGACGGCATCTTCATCGCCGACGTCCTCGGCACCTATGACGTCTACGGCGGCAACGACATCGCGGCGCTGCGGCAGGGCGCGCAGATCCCGGTGGCCGACCCACTGCTGCTGGTCTCGGCCATGGCCGCGGTCACCGAGCACCTCGGGTTCGGCATCACCACCGGCACCGGCTTCGAGCATCCCTTCCCCTTCGCCCGCCGGCTCTCCACCCTCGACCACCTGACCAACGGACGCATCGGCTGGAATGTGGTCACCGGCTACTTGCCTTCGGCGGCACGGAATTTCGGCGCCGACGATCAGCTCGACCACGACGAGCGCTACAACCAGGCCGACGAATACCTGGAGGTCTTGTACAAGCTGTGGGAAGGATCGTGGGAGGACGACGCGGTAGTGCGCGACGCCGCCCAGGGCATCTACGTCGATCCGGCCAAGGTGCATCACATCGGCCATCAGGGCAAACACTTCACCGTGCCGGGCATCCACCTCTCGGAGCCGTCACCGCAGCGCACGCCGGTGATCTACCAGGCGGGCGCCTCGACGCGCGGTGTGCGGTTCGCCGCGGAGAACGCCGAGGCCATCTTCATCGCGGCACCGTCGAAACGACTACTCGCACAGACGGTTTCCCGCATCCGCGCGGCGCTGCGGGAGGCGGGTCGCGACCCGTACTCGGCCAGGATCTACGCGCTGGCGACCATCATCACCGACGCCACCGACGAGGCGGCACAGCGCAAGCACGAGGAATACCTGTCCTACGCCAGTATCGAGGGCGGCCTCGTCTTCATGTCCGGCTGGATGGGCATCGACCTGTCCGGTTATGACCTGGACGATCCCATCGGTCAGGTGCAGAGCAACGCCATCCAGTCCGCCGTCGCCGCCTTCCAGGAGTTCGATGACGACGGTCGCGAGTGGACGGTGCGCGATATCGGACGGTGGGCGGGTATCGGCGGCATGGGGCCGGTGTTCGTCGGTTCCGGCGCCACGGTCGCGGACCGCCTCCAGGAGTGGGTCGAGGACACCGATCTCGACGGCTTCAATCTGGCCTACGCCATAACGCCGGGATCTTTCGAAGATGTTGTCCACCATGTTGTTCCGGTGCTGACCGAGCGTGGCGCGTACACCACCGAGTACGTCCCGGGAACTCTGCGCAACGCGTTGTTCGAAGCGGGCGACCGGCTGCCGGACGAGCACCGCGGGGCCCGTTATCGGGTGGGCGCACCGGGCTCCACCGTGCTACCCGACGAGGTCGCACGCCCAGGGGTGGCGGTCGCCGCACCGAGTGCATAAATGTTGACACCCGGCGAACACAAAGGTGTTCGCCGGGTGCACAGCTACGACGAGAGCGAATCGAGAAACGCCTGCGCAATGGCTTCCAGTCCGGACTGATCGATTTCATCGAATCGCTCCGGCTTCGGACTGTCGAGGTCGAACACCCCGACGAGTTCGCCGTTGTGCACCAATGGAATAACGACTTCCGACCGTGTCTCGGCATCGCAGGCGATATGTCCGGGGAACGCGTGCACATCCGGTACGAGTTGCGTTTCCCTGGACTGGGCCGCGGTACCACAGACGCCTTTTCCGATAGGGATGCGGACGCACGCGGGTTTGCCCTGGAACGGTCCGACCACCAGTTCGTGTCCGTCGTAGAAATAGAACCCGACCCAATTCAGTTCGGGCAGTGCGTGGAATACCAGCGACGCGAGATTGGCGGCGTTGGCGATACGATCCTGCTCGCCCGCCACCAGCGCTTCGGCCTGCGCGGTGAGCTGGCGGTACTGCTCGGTGCGGTCTCCGGTCAGGTCGGCAACGGTGAACGACATGGCCCGATGGTACGCCAGGCAAAATTCCTGTCTGCTCATTGATTCTCGCTGATCGCAACACTCACGAGGGTCGTGTCACACCCCGGATGATCCGAACATGACAACGCAGAATTCCGTTCCCCGTTCCACCCGTTCGGCCGCGGTAATCGGCGCCGGCCAAACCGGCGTCACTGCGGCACTGGGCTTACTCGACGCCGGATTCGACGTCACCCTCTACAGCGACCGCGATCAGCGCAGCCTGCGCGACGATGTGCCCGCCACCGGCACGGCGCTCCAATTCGGGGTGACCCAGCAGTCCGAATCCGCCCTCGGGCTGGACACCTACACCGGCCGGGCGCCGCGGCACACCGGGCTCAGTGTCCGCCTCGCGGGACCGGGCGGCGCCGAACTGATCCAATTCGACGGCAATTTCGACGGCTATGTCGGCATCGCCGTCGACACCCGATTGAAAGCCGACGAACGACTGACCGCCTTCCAGGAACGCGGCGGCCGTTTCGTCGTCGAGCAGGTGACCCCGGAAACCCTCGACACGATCGCCGCGGCCAACGCCCTCACCTTGGTCGCCACCGGCCGCGGCGGACTGTCCGACCTGTTCCCGATCGACCAGACCCGAACCCCCTACGACGCACCGCAGCGCTCACTACTGACGGTCACCGTGTCCGGAATCGGCTACGGCAAGGACGTTTTCGCGCATCGCAGCCCGGCGGGCGGCGCGCACAGCGGCTTCTCCATCCTGGCCGATCAGGGCGAAGCCTGGTGGGGCCCTTACCTGCACAAGGACGCGGGCCCGAGCTGGGCGTTCCTCGGCTGGGCCAGGCCGGGCAGCGAGTGGGAAACCCGGTTCGCCGCAGCGGATTCCGCCGAAGCCGCGCACCGGATCGTGCAGGATATCTACCGGGACTTCATCGATTGGGATCTGCCCGAGGTGCTGGCCACCCAGGTGATCGCCGAGGACCCGCATTCCTGGCTGAAAGGCGCGGTGCGGCCGGTGGTCCGGGCCGGCGTCGGGCACACCGCGGGCGGCCACGTGGTGGCCTCGCTCGGTGACACCTCGGCCGCGTACGACCCGGTCGCGGGCCAGGGCGCGCAGAGCGGGCTCATCCAGGCGCAGCGGTTGGTCGCGGCCGCCGCGGTGCACGACGGCCCGTTCGACGAAGCCTGGATCGCCGAGCAGTACGCGACGTTCCTCGCTGTGCGCGGCGACGCCGCCAACAAGGTCACCCGGCTGTTCCTGAGTGATCCGGAGCTCGCCGAGATCGGCAACCAGCTGTTCGCGGCGGCCGCCGTGCACCCGAAGTTCGCCACCGCGCTGGTCGGCCTGCTGCATCACCCGCAGCCGTTCCTCGAGATCGACTCGCTGGACGCGGCCAACGCCTTCATCACCCGCGTCACCGGCGAAGACGCGACGGCCCTGCTCGGGCGCTTCGCACCGGCAGGCAAGTTCGCCAGGTCCACCTTCGCCGACGCCCTCACCCACGCCTGAGACCCGCCCGCCCAGCACCGCGATCCGATCGCACAGATTCAAACCCTCGTGCCGGTCGGGTCGCGATGCTGGAGTGGGTGGAGCTCGACGGCTACCCCCCGACCCCTCTGGAGCAGCTATGACCACGGAGCAGATCGCCGAACAGATCAAATTCGCCTACTGGGTGCCCAATGTCAGCGGGGGACTGGTCACCAGCGATATCGAGCAGCGCACCGGCTGGGACTTCGAATACAACAAGAAGCTGGCCCAGACCGCCGAGAACAACGGTTTCGACTACGCGCTTTCCCAGGTGCGCTACACCGCCTCCTACGGCGCGGAGTTCCAGCACGAGTCGACCTCGTTCAGCCTGGCGCTGCTCGGCGCGACCGAGCGGCTGAAGGTCATCGCGGCCATCCACCCCGGCCTCTGGCATCCGGCGGTGCTCGCGAAGTTCGGCGCCACCGCCGACCATCTCTCCAACGGCCGCTTCGCCATCAATGTCGTATCCGGTTGGTTCGCCGGTGAATTCACGGCGCTCGGCGAGCCCTGGCTCGAGCACGACGAAAGGTACCGGCGCAGCGCCGAATTCCTCGAGGTGATCCGCAAGATCTGGACCGAGGACAACGTGAACTACGGCGGCGACTTCTACCGGATCCGCGACTTCACACTGAAGCCGAAGCCGCTCAACACCCCCGAGCGGCCGAATCCCGAACTGTTCCAGGGCGGTAACTCCACTGCGGCTCGGCGCAACGGTGGCCGCTACGCCGACTGGTACTTCTCTAACGGCAAGGACTTCGACGGCGTCACCGAGCAGCTCGACGACCTGCGTGGCATCGCGCGAGCGAACGACCGGGAAGTGAAGTTCGGCCTCAACGGCTTCATCATCGCCCGCGACACCGAGAAAGAGGCGCACGACACCCTGCGCGAGATCATCGAGAAGGCGAACAAGCCTGCGGTGCAAGGGTTCCGGGATGCGGTGCAGCAGGCGGGCGCGTCCACCAAGGACGGCAAGGGCATGTGGGCCGACTCCTCGTTCGAGGACCTCGTGCAGTACAACGACGGTTTCCGTACGAAGCTGATCGGCACCCCGGAGCAGGTGGCCGAGCGCATCGTCGCCTACCGCGAGCTCGGTGTCGACCTGATCCTGGGCGGCTTCCTGCACTTCCAGGAGGAGGTCGAGTACTTCGGCGCGAAAGTCCTTCCGCTGGTTCGCGAACTGGAGGCCGCGCGGCGTCCGGTCGCGGCGGTGGGCTGATGACGGTCTCGGAAGGGCGGCGCTCCCGGTCTGCCGCGTGGTCGCCCGCGGCCGCGGACACCGGGGGCGTCGCTTTCGTGGCCGACCGCATAACGTCGGCCGCGCAGGCCTTTTCGGTCGCCGAACACCTAGCGGCCGACTTCGCTTCCGGAGCCGCCGCGCGCGACCGCGGCCGGATACTGCCGCATCCGGAGGTGCAGCGGCTCGCGGCCAGCGGGCTGCTCGCCGTCACCGTGCCCGCCGAGTACGGCGGCGCGGACCTGCCGCCGAGTGCCGTGGCGGAGGTGGTGCGGATTCTCGCGACCGCCGATCCGAACATCGCGCAGATCCCGCACAGTCACTTCGTCTACGTGAATCTGGTGCGGCTGGCGGGCTCCGCCGCGCAGCGGCAGCGCTACCTCGGGCAGGTGCTCGACGGTGCCCGGATCGCCAACGCGCAGTCCGAGCGTGGCGGCGCCACCATTGCCGACATCAGCACCACCCTGCGGCCCGCGGGCAGCGGATTCCGGGTCGACGGACGTAAGTTCTACTGCACCGGTTCGCTTTTCGCGAATGTGCTCGCCGTGCTCACCAAGCTCGACGATCCCGAGGGCCGCAGCGGCCTGGAGCCGGGGGAGTACATCGCCTACCTGCCTGCCGATACGCCGGGCGTGCGAATCATCGACGACTGGAACGGTATCGGCCAGCGCACCACCGGCAGCGGAACGGTGTCGTTCGAGGAGGTGCTGGTCGAGCGAGACCAGCTCATCCGCCGCTCCGCCGCCGTGCAGGCGCCCACCGGCTACGGTGCGTTCGCGCAACTGCTGCACGCTGCCATCGACGCGGGAATCGCGCGTGGCGCGCTGACCGCCGCAACGGAGTTCGTGCGCACCACCAGCCGTCCCTGGTTCGAAGCCGGTGTCGCCGACGCCGTCGACGATCCGTTGCTGATCCAGCGTTTCGGCGAGCTTTCGGTCGTGGTCACCGCTGCCGAGGCGACCCTCGCCGCCGCGGGCAAAGCCGTCGACGCAGCCACCGGGCAGAGCCGTGCACTACCACCCGATGGGGGGATTGACGGCGTCGAATTCAGTGGCACAGTGGTAGATATCGAGCAAGAGGAGGGCGCCGCTCGCGCCTCGCTGGCGGTTGCCGCAGCGAAGGTGCTGGCCGATCGGGCGGCCAACGAGGTGTCGAGCGCGCTGTTCGAAGTGGGGGGAACCCGAAGTGCCGCTACCGATCTCAATCTGCACCACTTCTGGCGCAACGCGCGCACGCACACCCTGCATGATCCGATCCGCTGGAAGTACCAGCATCTCGGTCGTGCGCTGCTGCACGGTACCGCGCCACCGTTGCACGGCGTGATCTGACCGGTCCGCCGGTCGAACCAGCACGTGATCGAAAAGGATACGAAAGTGACAGTGACGGTCGTAGTCGGCAATCCGAAGCCCGCCTCGCGCACGTTGACGGCGGCCACACTGGTCGCGAAGGGGCTGCGTCCCGACGCGGAGCCCGCGGTGGTCGACCTGGTCGATTTCGGCGCCGCCCTGCTCGGCTGGGGTGATCCGGGCGTCGCGGCGGCCGTCCGCACGGTCGCCGATTCGGAGCTGGTGGTTTTCGCGAGCCCGACGTTCAAAGCCACCTACACCGGCCTGTTGAAACTGTTCCTCGAGCAGTTCGACGGCGGCACCGGGCTGGCGGGCGTCCTGACCGTCCCGGTAATGCTCGGCGCCGGACCTGCCCACGCACTGGCCCCCGACCTGCTGCTCAAGCCCGTGCTCGTCGAGCTCGGCGCCACCGCCGCGCTGCCCGGGCTGTACCTGTCGGATCGGACCTTCCTGGAGGACGGCGTGATCGACGCCTACAGCGCACGATGGCGGCCGGTCGCCCGCGCGCTGGCCGTCACCGCGAAGGTGCCCGATCATGCATGAGCTCTTCGAGTTTCCCGCCGACGGTGGCGGATTGCGCCGCGCCTTCGCCAACTTCCCCAGCGGTGTGGTCGCGGTGTGCGCCGAAATCGACGGCACCCCACAGGGTCTCGCGGTGAGCACATTCGTTCCGGTCTCCCTCGATCCGCCGCTGGTGTCGTTCTGTGTGCAGAATTCCTCGTCGACCTGGCCGAAACTGGCCGCCGCGGGCCATCTCGGGTTGAGCCTGCTCGGCACCGATCAGCAGGACGCGGCCCGTTCGCTCGGCGCCCGCAACGGTGACCGATTCCGCGGTACCGAATTGCATCGTGGCACCGGTGAAGCGATCTTCATCGACGGTGCGTCCGCGTGGATCGAGGGTGTGCCGGAGGCTCAGGTGCCCGCGGGCGACCACGCGGTCGTCATCCTGCGCATCCACCGCATCGCCACCCGCACCGACGTCGACCCGCTCGTCTTCCACGGCAGCAGATTCCGTCGATTGCGCGCCGAGGCCAGCTAGGGCGCCGTCGATCGGCCCTGGTCACGCCGGTGCCGGGCGTGTATGGGAAAATGAGATGCATCTATTCGGAAGGGTCGACAACTCCTCGTCGCGGTGCACTCCGTGCCCGTGCATGTTCGACAACGAGGAGGCGCTGATGTCCACGATGACCTGGACCGAAGCCGATACCGAACGATCGGCCCCTTGGCATTCCGAAAGCGCGACACCGGCCCCGACCCGGATCGTGGTGGCCGACGATCGCATGACCGCCGAGACCGCGTACCGCCTGGCCTGTGAGGGCACGGCGCTGCTGTGGCGCGGCGACTACCACAATGCCCGCCAGCTGCTCCAGGCGATGGGCCGCCGGGTCGACCGAAAAGCGCCTGGGCCAGGCGATAGTCCGTCCGAGACGTTCCGGTTGCAGCGCAGGGCGCGCAACCATCGCGCGCGGGTGCTCGGCAAGCTGGTCGTCCAACTCGAACAGGACCACACCCTCGCGCTGCGCCGCGCACCCGACGTGCGCGCGGCCTGTGCCGATGTGTACGGGCCGTCGGAGGGGCCGATGCTCATCGCGCTCACCGAACTGCTCGGTGTGCTCGGTGCGGCCCAGTGGCGGGAGAAGGGTGTGCGAATCCCCGCGCTCGATGCCACCATCTACCCGCACTACGGCGTGTTCTCGCCCATTCGCGGCGAATACATCGAGCTGGTCGCGCAGGCCCCGCTCGCCGGCGCCGTGCGCACCGCGTTCGATCTCGGCACCGGGACCGGAGTGCTGGCCGCGCTGTTGGCCCACCGCGGCGTCGGCCAGGTCGTGGCGACCGACGACAGTCCGCGCGCGCTGGCCTGTGCCCGCGAGAACATCGACCGGCTGGACCTCGCCCGCGCCGTCTCGATCGTCGGCCCCACGCTTTTTCCGGACGGCCGCGCCGACCTCATCGTCTGCAATCCGCCTTGGCTGCCCGCTCGGCCGACCTCCGCCATCGAGCACGGGGTGTACGACCAGGACAGTGCGATGCTTCGCGGTTTCCTGACCGGCTTGGCCGCTCATCTCGAGCCGGGCGGGGAAGGTTGGCTCATTCTGTCCGACCTCGCTGAGCATCTGGGGTTGCGCACCCGGGATGATCTGCTGGCTTTGATCGAGGGTGCCGGTCTGCACGTCATCGATAAGACCGACACCACTCCGCAGCACCCGCGCGCCAAGGACATCAGCGACCCGCTGCACGCCGCCCGCGCCGCGGAAGTCACCTCGCTCTGGCGTCTGGCCGTCACGCCGTAATGGCCTGTGGCGCTCGCGCGTTCAGATGCTCGATCAGGCTGCGGGACAGCGGGTTTGGGAGATGGTCAAGTCGATGAGGTAGCGGTCGGCGGCGCTGGTGGTGCAGGGGGAGCGGTCGTAAACACTATGGCCCCAGCCTTCGTAGGTCAGCAGGGTGGCGTCAGGGGTATTCCGCTCGACGCCGAGTGCCCATTCGTGCGGAGTCGACGGGTCGTGCAGTGAGTTCATGATGAGAATCAGTGGACCGTCCACGATCTGCGGGCGATGCGGCGGGTTCGCCGGTGCAATGGGCCAACCGGAGCACAAAGCGCCTGCGCCCCAAGCAAAGTGGGCGCGTAGTGGTGCGGCGTTCTGGGTCTGCTCACGCCACAGCTGGTTCCATTGGTCCTGGTCGGTGATGTCGAAACGCCAGTCGGAACAGAAGATGATTTGCGCCATCGGCACCGGCTGACCTTGCTCTTGTGGCGAAGCGGGTGGCAGCGGGTTGGCTGCGGGCTGGTCGAGCAACGCCCGCAGATCCGTTGCCAGCCTCGACCATTCGGGACGGTAGAGCCGTTGGATGACCTGTGTGTTCAGGTCGATCGCACCCAGTTGCTTGGTTGTCTCGGTGAGATCGCGTAACTCACCGCGGGCTGACTTGGCGTACACCGCATTGAAGATCTGATCGACGTCCGCACCGTGCAAGGCGCACTGCTCATCCCGGGCACACCAGGCCGCGAACTCACCATAAGCATCCTTGGCCGCGCGTGCCTCACTGTTCATGAACGCCCGCCCATCCAAACTGTGGTCGTCCACGCTGTCCATCAGCAAGGCGCGCAAGCGTTTCGGAAACAACTCCGCATACGACTGCGCAGGCATCGTCCCGTAAGACCTGCTGTAGATACTGATCTGATCCACCCCGACCGCCACCCGCAGCGCCTCCACATCCCGCGCCACACTCGCCGCATCGAGATGCTCCATCAACGCCCCGGTGTACTGCCGGCAACTCGCCGCGAGATCCCTTGCATACGAATGCACCTCATCGATCCGCCCACCCAGATCCGGCACAAAATTCGGCCGATACCCCGCCGGCCCCGCATCACACCGCACCGGATGACTCCGCTTCACCCCCCGCGGATCCAAACTCACAATATCGAACCGCCCCCGCAGCTCCGCCGAAAACTTTCCCCCCTTCAGGATTTCATCCACCCCCGACGTCCCCGGCCCACCAGGCAACGAAACCAACGTCCCCACCTTCTCCGAAGGCGCATCGGCCCGATCCCGCACCACCGCAACCCCGATCGTCTCCCCCTCCGGCTCCCCCCAATCGACCGGCACAGTGACTGTGCCACAGTCGAACTCACCATTCTCCGGACACGGCTCCCACTTCAACGCAGACGCGGTCCCAGCATCCGACGTACAAGCAGTCACCACCCCCGAACAAACCCCCACGGCCAGCCCCAAAGCCAATACAGCGCGACGAATCAACATGCCCAGATCGTCGACCCCCCGATCCCCGCCCCACATCCCCCCAACGAGCCACCCCCACTACCCCTCCGGTACTGAGCCCGACCCCTCATACAAAGAAAAATGCCCCGCACCAAAACATCTGGCCAGGGCATCAATCGTCGTAGAGCCGATGACGGGAATCGAACCCGCGCTGTCTGCTTGGGAAGCAGAAGTTCTACCATTGAACTACATCGGCGAAGCGGCAAACCGCCTGTCGAGACTTTAGCAGAACCCGCGCGGGGGCGGGAAAAGTCCAGGTAGAAGCCGATGACCTGCGGAGACGAGCCGGACTGTCAGTCGTGAACAAGGCGGACGCTTCCGTCGGTTCGGTCGGTTTCAGGCGGGTTCGGCCGGCCTCGGGAGGCCCTGCTTGCCTCGATTTTTCCCAAGTTTTTCCCAAACCGGTCGCGGCTCGTCATTGCCGACGCCGGGATCGTGCTCTGCACACCCTCGGTGGCGGGACCGCCGCAGAGGCTTCGCCAGGCGGTAGCCCACCACTTCAAGTCGTGGGCGTGTTTAGCAGGCGGGCGTGTCGCATCGGATCGCCGATGCGCGATTGCCTTGCAGGGCAAAGAGTTCAGTCGCTATGCCGCGATTGACCTGCTGGCGTTCCTGCTGCAGGGCGTCGAGGGGAGGAGATCGGTGCGAAATCCGGCAACAACCCACCTGCGCGGTGTGGCTTGCCGTCTGCCCATCCCCCACTCGCGCCGCCCTAGGCGCTCGACGCCGGGAGGTCATCATGACGCACCACAACGTACTGGCCGACACCCGACTGCGGAGGGCCTGATCGTGGCCTTGGCCAAACATTGTGCGGGCTACTGCACCGCCCACTATGCGATCGAACCGGGGCAAATATTGCCGGGGTGATCCGGTGTCGGTCTGACCGTCGTAGCCGCCGGAGTCGTCGTCCGACAAGGGCAGTTGCGGTCGTGCCCTGATCTCCATGTGGCGTCAGGGTACGGCCACAATTCCGATCACGAGCGGACCGATCTGGTAAGGCGGACGCGGACAGGCGCATTCACGGCTGGATGTAGCGGCCCCCGGAGTTACCCAGTCCCGGCGCGGCGAGTAATCCCCGTTGCGAGTGCACATCGGCCGGCCCTAACTGCCTCTGCATATTCATACGGAGCGGCGCTTGGGGTGTGCCCATCCTCATGCAGTACAGGGGTACTTCCTCCCTCGCCGCCAACCAGCAGCACCCCACCAGAGCGGCCGCCGCGTCAAAACCGATCGGCTGCGTCGGCGCGTGTTCTACTCATGATGAGTAGTGGTGCGGGGGCGGGACCCCATGGTCGGGGATTCTGAGTTCCTTTCGTGTGGTTTCCATCAGCTCGTAGAGGATTTGGCTGGCCTTCGTCCGGGCGCTGCTGTAGTCCTGACCGCGCTTCCTGATGTCATCCTCTAACTTGAGTTGGGCAGTACCGGAATCGGTATACGCCGTTCTGCTCATCCGTGTGATCGACTCCGCGTCATTTATCGCGGCCGCCAGCCCTCGTTGCAGTTGGGATGTGTGACGGTGGAGATGATGCGTCGATAAGATTTGCAGTTTGAGCGCTGAATTGCTGACACTCCAGAGGCGTGTGCGCAGGTCTGTGAAGTCGGTCTCCTCTTCAGTCGAGCCTAATTGCCTGGCTTCGAAGCGGCGTAGGGCATCGAGGATGCCTTCGCTGACCTCAAGTATTGAGGACACGGATTCCAGCACGGCATCGCGCCGCCATTTGTCGTGTTCGCGGGTATCGGCGGCTGAGTTGGATAGTTCGATATTGCGTTGTGCTGCTTCGAGAGTCGTCTGGTTCCGCTCGTCTGCAGCTGTGATAGCCCGAGTGTTGGCGCGGTTGTTGATGACGATTCCGAATGTCGTCACAGTGGCGATGACCAGAGCACTAATCAGAGGAAGCCAGGCAGACACAACACAAATCATCGCACCCGCACCTTCGTGCCGGTCAGCTTTCGTGGCAGAAGGACGAGTGTCCGCCGGTGCCGCCGGGACCACCCTGCGATAACCGGTTTGAATGTTCGGACCACCGATACGTTCAACCTATGACGAGGGAGGATGACCTGATCGGCGATCTCGATGTAGCGATCGAGACACTGCGCCGCGCCATGACCTCCCGCGAGAAGCGGATGGGGGCCGCCACTCTCAGCCACTTGTACAACCTTCGATGTCTGTGAGAAGGCGAACCTGGCCCGGATCGAGATGCGTACAAACTGCGGGCCGACGCACAGCGGGGCGGGAAGATAGCAGAAGGAATCAGTCTGCTTCGAGAGGAGATGACTCACGACGTCACGATGGAGATCGTTCCCAAGGACCAGATGCTCTACCCGGTGAAGACGTTTTCCCGAGCGAGAACACCTATCCGGGCAAGCAACTCATCTGGCAGTTACCTGAGCGACATGATTGACCAGATCGATCCCGGCAGTCCTCCGACACCAGAACTGAAGCCTCCGAAAGATCCTCGTCGCGGGTTCGACGCCAAATATGTTGCAGGGAAGCCAGTGCTGCAGACAGTCGTCGAAGCGCGGAACTTTCTCGCAGCCGATCCTAGCCCGCCAGTGTAGGCATCGATAAACAGCCGTTATCGTCGGTCAGGCGTCGGGTTGTGGTGAAATAATCCCTTCCGGCCACTGCGTGGTCTCGTCGTATGTGATTCCGAACAATTGAGCATTGGCCAGTTTCGCGCCCGTCAAGTCCGCGCCGTTCAGGCGTGCGCCGTTCAGGCGTGCGCCGTTCAGGCGCGCGCGGTCCAGGTTTGCGTTGGTCAGGTCCGCGCCGCCCAGTCTCGCGTAGGTCAATGTCGCGTTGGTCAGGTTCGCACCCCACAGGTTTGCATTGTTCAGTCTCGCGTAGGCCAATGTAGCGTTGGTCAGGTTCGCGCCCGCCAGGTTTGCTTTGATCAGTTTCGCTCTGGCCAGGTCCGCATTATTCAGGATCGTGAGGTTCAGATGGGTACTGTTCAGGTTCGCGGAGTTTAAGTTCGCGCCGGTTAAGTCCGCTCCGGAAAAGTTGAGATCCGCGAGATTGCCCGTAAGGAAGGTGCAACCGGGCAGTGATGCTTGATGAAGGCTGATGGCGGCGGTGGCCCAGGATTTCGGATGGTCGGCGGGTCGACGGCGGCGCTCTGCCAAGATCGCGACGATGGTCTGCCGGATTTCACGCTCGGACAGATCCGGCTTCGTAGGGTCGTCACCCACAGGAAACGGGACACGCAGGTACCACTGGAGTAGGTTGATGCAGACCTGTCGTTCGTCGTCCTCGCCGAAGGCATGCCAGTCGTCGGCGAGTGCTGTCAGCGCGTAGACACCCGCTTGCCGAATGGCAGCAGAGTTGGTGTCGGCGATCTGGGCGGCGATGGCGGTGTACCGGTCGCGTAGGTCCGATACCAGTGTGCGGCGAGAGTCCTCTGCGTGTCGTTCGCGCTCACGATCCGTATCGGTTTGGTGGCGCTCTCGCTCGCGCTTCGCATCGGCTTCATGTTGTCGCTTGGTGAGATCGCGGGTGCGTTCACCGTTGAGGTAGGCCAGGATGCCAGCAGCGAGTACGCCCGCGCCGGCGAGCAGCGTCGCGAGCG
Source organism: Nocardia suismassiliense (assembly GCF_900269665.1). Taxonomy (GTDB): domain Bacteria; phylum Actinomycetota; class Actinomycetes; order Mycobacteriales; family Mycobacteriaceae; genus Nocardia; species Nocardia suismassiliense. The sequence continues at coordinate 33,663 of NZ_LT985361.1, read as the reverse complement.
GCTGGCCGAAGGCGGGCGAGACCCCCGCCAACACTGCGGCAGCGAAGCCTGCTCCGCTAGCACCTGCAAGCGCGAGCCCGGTCCAGATCGATCGACGGTGCGTCGCGCTCCACCTGCGAATGCGGTTCCCGGCTGCGGGCCGGATGACTGCGTTCTTCCCCGCGGACATGGGAAGACGGTACAGCGCAGGAGATTTGGTCGCCCATGAACGCCTCCTAATGCTCCGACGCTATCGAAAGCGCGTTCGCGGCGACACCTTCAGTGGATGACTCGGATAGATGATCTGATCGGTGACCTGACGTTGCAAACGAGTCATTGCGTCGAGCAACGACGCTGCGTGAGACGTGGATGGCGATGGTGGCAGTGCTCGATCACCTGTACAAGCTTCGGTGCTGGCGCGAAGGTCAACCAGATCTAGACCGTCACGCTTATCGCGCGCGGGCTTATGGTCTTCGCTCGGGGAGATGGCGGAAGGTATCAGTCTGATCCGGGGCGACATGACCCACGACGTCACGAAGGGGATCTACCCGAAGGCTCAGATGCTGTACCCCAGTGAGTACCTGTATCCGAGCGAGGACCTCTACCCGGGCAATAGCTCATCTGGCTGTACCGTTGTGAAATGGTTGATCAACTCGACCTGATAGAGGTATTTAAGCGAACGCGATCGCCAAATGCCGAATCCTGTTGCGGCAGAGAAAGCGTTCGAGAGCTGAGCCGCAGTGGAACCGCGATGGCAGCATGCGACAGCCACGTGAACCCCGTGGGCGCAACGAAGAAGACGATGAAGCACTGAGCCGGTATTCCGATGCCCTGGCGGCAGTGGCTGCAAACACTGCGCCGTTCGCGATCCCGATGCAGGGGCCGTGGTTGCACGACTACGGCGCTGGCGTAGCCGCGCCCGAGGACGAGCAGTGGAAGCAGCTGAACACCGCGACCCGTGACGCCGCCGAGCAGGTCTTCGGAACGGAGCGTGCGCTGCCTGCTCCGCTGCGGAGGCCGCATGTCTCACTCGGTTACGGCACCGCCGAACGTGACTCGGCCCCAGTGGAACTCGCGCTGTCCATCATCAAGACTCCCGCATCACTCACCGTCCGCAGCCTCCAGTTACTGGCGGTCGACGTGGATCCCGAAGCGGGTGTCTTCGTCTGGGACGTGATCTCAACGTATGCTGTCAAGTCGTCGTGATGACAGCTGAATGATCGGGCCGGATGACTCGGCGTTGCCGCGCTAGGCGATCGCCTCGTGCAGCGCCGCGATCCAGGGGAGCCAGCGCGGGTCGGGTCCTGCGACATCGTCCCAGATCATGTGGGTGCAGGTGTAGGCCAGGGCGATGCCGGATTCGGGGTGGGCGAAGGCAATTCGGCCACCGGTGCCGTTGTGGCCGAAGGATCCGGGGCCGAGCATGGCGTGGGCGGGGCCAGGAATTTCATAGCCGTTGGCGAAGCGGTGGGTTACCGGCAGGACGTCCAAGGGCGCCGGACCACGCAGGCCGTCGGTTTGCGGTTGCCGTGCTCGGTCGACGGTCGCGGAGTTCAGCAGGCGGACACCATCGATCTCGCCGATGGTCGCCGCGTACATCCGCGCCAGCGAGCGGGCGTTGCCGATCGCGTTGCCCGCGGGTACCTCGGCCGCGTGCCCCGCGCGGGTGTTGAGCAGCGCGACTCCGTCTTCCCTGGTCGCGACGGCGGCGAGGAGCGTCCGGATCAATGGTGCGTCGACGTCTATCCCCATCCCGCTGAGTACCGCGGCGACCTGCGCGGCGTTCGGCTGTTCCTTGCGGGAGAACTGGGGAACGACACGGTGCTCCTCGTTTTCGGGCAGCCCGATCCACAGGCTCAATCCGAGCGGTCCGGCGATCTCCGCGGCGAGAAAATCGCCGACGCTCTTGCCGGTGACCCGCCGGATCAGCTCACCGGCCAGGTAACCCCAGGTGATGGAGTGGTAGTAGAACGCGGTTCCGGGCTGCCAGACCGGAGTCATGGCCGCCAAGGCCGAGGTGCACAGCGACCAGTCCGTCAACTCCTGGGCCCCGATTCCGGACTCCGGGGCGAACCCGGCCAGACCTGCGCGGTGCGCCAGCAGTTCGGCGACGGTGATGGTGGCTTTGCCGTTTGCCGCGAACTCGGGCCAGTAGTCAGCGACCGGTGCGTCGAGATCGAGTTGTCCGCGTTCCACGAGCATGTGCACACAGGTCGCGGTCACCCCCTTCGACACCGACATGAGTACCGACAGCGAATCCGCGTCCCATCCCATACCGGAGATCGGGTCCTGCCCCGCCCAGAGATCGACGACAACGCGACCGTTCCGATAGACGCAGAGCTGCGCCGCACCTTCGTCCGCGGCTTGTGCGTGCGCGAAAGCGTCGCGAACCACCTCGAATCCACGCTCGACCGATCCGTCCACCAGCACCACGACGCCTCCTCGACCTGCTCCGGCGGGGGCACGACACACCGGCGAAACCCCCTCGCCGCCAAGACCTTATTCGACCGGCTGAGTCCGTGCACTCGGCTGCACGGGCCGCACTCCCGGCGAACCGTCGTCGGGAATGGCCGAATCAGTTTGCCGGACTTCGTCTCTCAGCCGTTTCAGTAGCGCTACGTCGACACCGTTGGTCGCGGTCTCGACCAAGATGGGGACGTCGTGAAGCTGGGGGATGGTGAACAGGGTGCGGAAGACGTCTTCGCCGAGCGTGCCTTTGCCCAGGGTTTCGTGGCGGTCGCGGTGTGAACCTGCCGGGTCGCGACTGTCGTTGGCGTGGACCAGGTCCAGTCGGTGCGGGCCGATCGCGTCCGTCAGCTTGGTGACTACGGCGTGCAGCGCGGTGGCGGTGGTGATGTCTTCGCCTGCCGAGTGCAGGTGGCAGGTGTCTATGCACAGGCCGATCCGCTCGTCGTCGAGCGCGGCGAAGTACTGCAGGGTGCTGTCGACGGTCGAGGCCAGCGCCGCACCGCCGCCGCAGGTGGGTTCGATGAGTAGTCGCACGCCGGGTGGTGCGGCGTCGAGCAGCGGAGCGAAGAGTTCAGGCAGGCGATCCAATGCCTGCTCGCGCAGTTCCCGGCGCACCGACGAGCCCGCGTGCACGATGACCGCCGCCGCCCCGACCAGGCCGGCGCGCCGCATGATGGTGGTCAGCGCCTGCGCGGAGTTCTCCAGCACGACCGGGTCCGGCGAGCCGAAATTCAGCAGATACGGCGCGTGCACGAAAACCGGCAGGTCCGCGCAGGCAGTGCGGAACGCGGCCGCGTCGTGCGGGTCGGCGGTCGGTTGCTTCCAGCCCCGCGGGTTGCCCGCGAAGAATTGGATCGCCTCGGCCCCGATCTCCCGCGCCTCGCGCAGGCCCTTCTTGATCAGCCCGCCGCCGACGAGGACGTGCGCACCAATGGGTGAAGACAAGCCCTCGATCAACTCCCTCTGTGGTCGGCGCTACGCACCACGATAGCCAGCGATTCGATGATCACCGGCGCGGTGCAGGCGTGCCCCGAGCCGGGGTGTCCGACGGCTGGGCCCGCACCGGCACATCGTCAGCCGGTGTGGTTTTCGGAGAGCGGCTGCTCGGCAGCAAAATCTGTCGCCGTTCGAGATCGCGGTAACCAGCGAAGCAGACGGTGACCAAGAGCGCACCGAGCACCCAGCCGCCGAGCACGTCGGTCGGCCAGTGCACGCCGAGGTAGATACGGGAAAGCCCTACTGCCGCAACGAAGACGACGGCGGCGACACCCGCGACCCAGCGCATCGCAGGACGGCGTATCTGCGGGATCAGCAGGACCGAGAGGATTCCGATCACCGCCATCGATCCGAGACTGTGCCCGGAGGGATACGCCAGGTTCGTCTTGACGATGACGTGGTTGACCGTGGGTGGGCGTTCTCGTCCGATGAGGTGCTTCCCACCATCGACCAGTACCCATGACCCGAGACCGGTACAGATGACCAGCCCGGCCTCCCGCCACTGTCCGCGCCGCCCATAAATGATGACGGCGAGCACCACCAGGATGGTCATCGCGACGGTGCCGCCGAGATAGCTGACGGTGATCGCGAGCGGCGTGAGCGTGCCGTTGCGGTGGGCGACGGCCCAGTCCGAGATCGGCGAGTCGATCGCGGTGAGCCCGTTTTTCGCGAGGACGTTGCTGGTCAGTCCGACGGCGCAAACGGCGAGAACCGCGGCCAGCGCGGCGAGCGTCGGGACCATGTTCCAGCTCCGGCCCGGTGTGGAATTGGTGGTCACTCTTCCACGATCTCATCTCGAAGCTGTGCGGCGGCTGAGGAACCGGCTGAACAGCACTGCCACTGTGCGCCTGAAGAGCCTGGATCAGCAGGCGCTACGCTGCTCGGCGTGCTGCTTTCCGATCGCGACATCCGTGCGGAGATCGCCGCTGGGCGTCTCGGCGTCGAGCCGCTCCTGGCGAGCCTGATCCAGCCGTCGAGTATCGACGTGCGGTTGGACGGCATGTTCCGGGTGTTCGACAACTCCCGCTACACCCACATCGACCCGGCGCAACGCCAGGACGAGCTGACCAGCCTGGTCGAACCAGCCCCGGGTGAGCCGTTCGTGCTGCACCCGGGCGAGTTCGTGCTGGGCTCCACGCTCGAGGTGTGCACGCTGCCGGACGATCTGGCGGGCCGGCTGGAGGGCAAGTCGAGTCTCGGCAGGCTCGGTCTGCTGACCCACTCGACCGCGGGTTTCATCGATCCCGGCTTCAGCGGCCACATCACCCTCGAACTGTCGAACGTGGCGAACCTGCCGATCACCCTGTGGCCCGGCATGAAGATCGGCCAGCTGTGCCTGCTGCGGCTGACCAGCCCGGCCGAGCATCCCTATGGCAGCGCCACCGCGGGCTCGAAGTATCAGGGCCAGCGCGGGCCGACACCGTCGAAGTCCTACTTGAACTTCCCGCTGCCCGCCGCCGTGGTGGACGCCGCGGAATCGCGGCAGAGCTAGGCCCGCTGCTGCTCCGCCAGCGCACGGCTCCGCCGAAAGTACCGCCGCGTCGAACCGGGCACCCACAGCAGCGTGAGCACCACTACCGACAGCGCCCACCCGCCGATCAACGCCAGGTGCGCGCCGGCGCTCGGAAACATCACCCACACCACGAACCGCCCGAGGAACTGCCCACCGAGCAGCACTGTGATGGTGATCCGCGCCCAGTTCTTGCCGCGCAGAACCGGCACCAGGAGCGCGGCGTAGATCGGTCCGTGGGTGAGATGGAAAACGGTGCCGGCGTTCCAGCTGAACGGCGAGAACAGTAGGACGAGTACATGGTTGATCGCATGAATGCCGATGCCGAAGACGGCCATCCGCACGGTGATCGGTGAAGCGGACATCGCGCTGATCCTTCGCGGTCGAGGTCCGTGCACGCTATGTCGCGCCGGCCGCCGCGGTGTTGGACGAATGGGTCATGCTCATCCCGAGCAGGCGCCCCGGCGGTGCGCCGGCGAAGCGCTGGAAATCCCGGATCAGATGCGATTGGTCGTAGTAGCCGAAATCCCCCGCGAGCACGCTCATATCGCGCGTCGGTTCGTTCGTCAGCGCGGTGAGCGCGGCCGAGAAGCGCAGCAGCGAACCGTAGTCCTTCGGTGGCAGCCCGACCTGCTCGGCGAACCGACGCCGGAAATGTCTTGCGCTCCAGCCTGTTTCGGCGACGAGATCCGCCACCCGCAGCCTGCCCGCAGAACGCCGCAATTGCCGGACCGCATGCGTGATCGCCCGATCCGCAGTGTCGTCGGCCTCGCGCGACCGCGCGCGAAAGTAATCGGCCACCAACTCGAATCGCGCTGGCCAGGTGGCTGTTTCAGCAAGCCGCTCGGCCAGGCGTTGCACCGAACGTCCCTGCAACTCGGCGAGTTCGACCGCGCCATTACGTAACTCGTCCATCGGCGCGTCCAGTAACCGGTGCGCCGTCAACGGATCGAGTTGCACCTGCACGCTGCGCATCCGTCCGGCATGCCCGGCCGTGCCCGCCCGATCGTGTAAACCTATGACCAGTGCGGTCGGGTCGAGACTTCGGCCCTCGAACGTCCCCTCCAGCGCGAACACGATCTTGACCGTGCCACCCGGAATCTTCCTGCGCCGCACTGGGTTCGGCTCCAGCACATCGAAACCGAAGCAGCGCATGACATCCAGGCCGGCGAAGGCTGCGGCCGACGCGGGAACGATCTGGTGCGCACGCACCTGATACGTCCCGCGCAGGTCGCTCAGCCGATCACCACCCATCCCGCCACACTAAAGCGACTTCCTCGCCATGGCTCGCTTCAGCACAGGGGATGCCGGTGGCACCGGCCCGAGTCCGCCCCGTCGACTGCCGAGAGTGGGGCGGAATCGGTCCGGTAAAGCGCCGGGCGGCAACGGGAACCCGTTTCTTTTACANGATGTCGAGGCGGTTGAGCACCTCTAACACCTGCGTTCCCGGCCGGCTGTCCGGTTCGGCCAGAAAGCTCCACCGGATCTGCCTGGCCAGCATGGGCCCCCTGGCCCCTTGCTGATCCAGTGCGGCCCGTACCTTTTCGGCACGGGCGGTAGGCAAGTGGACAACGCAAACGCGGCCGGTGATCGGCAGCATGACGAAGCCGCCACGCTCGGTCACCGGTAGCCCGAACTCGTGCCGATAGAACGCAACCCAATCGTCAACAGTCCTGAGTTTCTCCACATTCACGGCGAACTCCTTGCCTCCCTGCTCAAGGGTCCCGGTCGCGGCCCGGTTTCGGTATTGCCCGCACGCCCGCTTTCTGCTGCCTTTCCGCTGCCTCTGATACCAGCTCTGTTTCGTATGTAGCCGTGCTCACAAACCCCTCGTACCCTGGGAAAGAGTTCTTTCGGAAGGGATGACATCGTGGTCCGGCAATGGTCAGGTAAAGAGGCCCGTGCCCTTCGCGATGCCAAGCGCATGAGCATCAGGCAGTTCGCGGCACACCTCGGGGTGCACGAACGCCTGGTGTCGAAGTGGGAGGCCGGCGGCGTCCGCGTCCATCCACGTCCGATCAATCAAGCCGCTCTCGATACCTCCCTGGCCAGGTCGGACGACGTTGTGCGGGCACGGTTTGCGGCCATGATCGATCCATCGATGGCCGACCGCCCGACCCCGCCTGGAATCGATGCGTCCGCCGATACCTCGGCGCGCGTCCACTATTCGAGCGACGCGGAACTTTTGGCTCTCATAGACGCCGGTGCGATGAGAGGTGATGCGTTAGCAGCGATTTCGGAGAGGGATCTGATCATGGCGGCTGCCCATGAGGCCAGCGAGCACGCTGGCCACGCGGAGAGCACAAACTTGGGCGTTACCACCTTGGAGCAACTCGATGCCGACGTGACGCGCATCGCGAACGACTATGTGCACGTGCCCCCGGTGCCGATGATGGTCGAGATGCTGCGGGTCCGGCGGCGGGTCTACCGGCTGCTGGAGGGGCATCAACGGCCCGTCGACACCAGCCATCTGTACATGCTGGCGGGCACCCTGTCCGGGTTGCTCGCCAACGCCAGTACCGATCTCGGCTACTACGACTCGGCGGGTGAACAGATCAGAGCGGCCTGGGCCTACTCCGAACTGTGTGGCCACAACGGGTTGCGAGCCTGGACCCGCGGCATGCACGCGCTGATCGAGTACTGGTCGGAGCGGCCGCGGCGGGGCGTGCTGCTGGCGCAGAGCGGGCAGGAGTTCGCCGAGTCGGCGACGGCGAAGGTGCGGCTGCTCAATATCGAGGCCCGGATCTGGTCTCGGCTGGGCAGTCCGGCGGAGGCGGATCGTTGCATCCGCGCGGCCGACGATGCCCGCGAGGTGTCCGAAACCGACACCCTGCATGACGAGGTGGGTGGGGTGTTCGGCTTCAACGACGCCAAAGCGCAGTACTACGCGGGCGCCACCTACATCCATCTCGGGGAGGCCGAGCTCGCCTTGGCCGCCACCCAGCGCGCCATCGATCTGTACGCGAGCGGTCCGTCGGAGCAACGGTCCTACGGTGCCGAATCGCTGGCTCGGGTCGACTGCGCCGCCGCGCATCTGATCAACGGCAGCCTCGACGGCGCCACCGAGGCGCTGCGGCCGGTGCTCGGTCTGGCCGAGGACAAACGCCTCGCGCAGTTGGAGGAGCGGCTGACCGGTGTGCGCAGGCGGATCGCGGGGCCGGATTTCCGCGACGCGGTCGAGGCGCGGTTCCTGGACGAGCGGATCGAAGAATTCTGCGGCACCACGGCCGCCAAGGGGATACCTCCTGGCAACTCCCCTTCCTGAGGTACTGATCACATCACTGCGGGCCGCTCGTCGCCACCTAGTGAAATACCGGCAATTGACGGCGAGCGGCGGTTTATCCATTTGCCGCGGATGGCACCATGGGACGGGTGAGCCCAAGTCATCTACCGCATCGCCCGCCGCGCGTGCTGGAGCAGTCCACGAAGCTACAGAACGTCGTCTACGAGATTCGTGGACCGGTACACGCGCAGGCAGCACGGCTGGAGGCCGAGGGTCATCGCATCCTCAAGCTCAATATCGGCAACCCCGCGCCGTTCGGGTTCGAAGCCCCCGATGTGATCATGCGCGACATCATCGCGGCGCTGCCGTATGCCCAGGGCTACTCCGAATCCAAGGGCATCCTGTCGGCCAGGCGCGCGATCGTCACCCGGTACGAGCTGGTGCCCGGATTCCCGGAGCTGGACGTGGACAGCGTCTACCTGGGCAACGGTGTCTCCGAGCTGATCACCATCACCATGCAGGCGCTGCTGGACAACGGTGACGAGGTGCTGATCCCGGCGCCGGACTATCCGCTGTGGACCGCGATGACCAGCCTGGCCGGTGGCACGCCGGTGCATTACCTGTGCGACGAGTCCAGCGGCTGGCAGCCCGACATCGCCGATATCGAATCGAAGATCACCGACAAGACCAAGGCTTTGCTGGTGATCAATCCGAATAATCCGACCGGCGCCGTATATTCTGCGGAAATTCTTCAGCAACTCGTCGATATTGCGCGTAAGCATCAGTTGCTGCTGCTCGCCGACGAGATCTACGACAAGATCCTCTACGACGACGCCAAGCATATTTCGCTGGCCTCGGTGGCGCCCGATCTGCTGTGCCTGACCTTCAACGGTCTATCCAAGGCGTATCGGGTGGCGGGCTACCGCGCCGGGTGGCTGGCCATCACTGGTCCGAAGGAGCACGCGTCGGGTCTGCTGGAGGGCATCGACCTGCTCGCCTCGTCCAGGCTGTGCCCGAATGTGCCTGCGCAGCATGCGATTCAGGTCGCGCTCGGCGGGCATCAGAGCATCGAGGATCTGATCCTGCCCGGCGGCCGACTGCTGGAGCAGCGCGACGTCGCGTGGGAGCGGCTGAACATGATTCCCGGTGTGTCGTGCGTGAAGCCGAAGGGCGCGCTGTACGCGTTCCCCCGGCTGGACCCGAATGTGCATGAGATCCATGACGATTCGAAGCTGATCCTGGATCTGCTGCTGCAGGAGAAGATCCTGATGGTGCAGGGGACCGGCTTCAACTGGCCCAACCATGATCACCTGCGGATCGTGACGCTGCCGTGGGCCAGGGATCTCGCGGTAGCCATCGAGCGCTTCGGCAACTTCTTGTCGAGCTATCGCCAATAGAGTTGCGACCCGGCCGGGCCACCGCGCCGCCCCGCTTCTAGCGGATAAACCGACCGAATGTATGGATATACGCGAAGTTTGGAGACTAGCTAGCGCATTAGAAGTACTTTTGTGTACAGTAGGACTTGGCACTTTCGAGTGCCCGACCGGGTTGCCTACCCCCCTGGGTTAACCCGGTCTCGGGTTCGGCCGCCTACCCCCCTGGGCCGCCGGCCTGTGGGCGGCGGAGACATCCCCCTGCTCTCCGCCGCCCCCTCCGAACCCTTTCCCGGCCGCAGCGCCACCATGTCGCAGCGCCGACTCCCGCCCGCCCTTTCCGTTCGCCGCGGCGCTTTTGAAAATGAAATCCTTTAAGCTCGGTCGCGGGCAGCCGACTCGGGGCGCACAGCCGTTCCTGCCCGCTGGGGAACGCCCCCAGTGCAACGACGGACAGGGTAGGAGCCCCGCGCGGTCATGAGCGACCATCATCATCACCACGACCACTCCGGTCCGATCGCGATCGGTGACACCGCCGCACGCGTCGTCGTCGGCCTGCTCACCGTCATCGGTGCCCTCGTACTGCTCGGCACGGTCATGCTGTGGCCGGACAAACAGCACATCGACATCCCGCTGCCCATGCAGAACGCGGGCGGTGGTGCGGTGCAGACCGAGGCGGGCCCGGTGGCCATGCAGGACGTCGGTCCGTGCGGCAGCACGTCGATCGGCAAGGTGTTCGTGGAGAAGCCGGAGCCGCCGCGCAACAACGCCTACACCTGCCAGCGCAGCCTGATCACCATCGAGTCCGGGCCGCACCAGGGCAACAAGACCCTGTTCGAAATCCCGCCCGGCCCAGGACAACCCGACCTGCGCGCCGGGGACGAGATCCGGCTGGTGCGGCAGACCGATCCCAGCGGCACTCCTATGTATTCGTTCGAGGACTACGCACGCGGTTTTCCGTTGACGCTGATCTTCGTGGTGTTCGTCGTGGTGATCGTGGTGGTGGCGCGCTGGCGCGGCCTGCGCGCCCTGCTCGGGCTGGTGTTCGCCTTCGCCGTGCTGGTGATGTTCATGCTGCCCGCGCTGCTGGACGGCAAGCCCGCGATTCCGGTCGCGCTGGTGGCGGGCTCCTTGATCCTCTATGCCGTGCTGTATCTCGCGCACGGGGTGAATCTGCGCACCAGTTCGGCGCTGCTCGGCACGCTGACCTCGATGGTCGTCGCGGCGGTGCTGTCCTGGGTCGCCATCGAGATCACGCATCTGACCGGCCTGTCCGAGGAGCAGAACACCAACGTCGCCACCTACCTGGAGCACGTGAGCATCACCGGGCTGCTGCTGGCCGGGTTCATCATCGGCTCGCTCGGCGTGCTCAACGACGTCACCATCACGCAGGCCTCGGCCGCGTTCGAGCTGGCCGCGATCGACGAGTCCGCCAGTCGCCGAGAGGTTTTCACGGCGGCCATGCGGGTCGGGCGGGACCACATCGCCAGCACCGTGTACACCCTGGTGCTCGCCTACGCGGGTGGTGCGCTGCCGCTGCTGCTGTTGTTCAGCGTCGCGGGTCGTTCCATTCGCGACGTGCTGACCGGTGACGCGGTTGCCATCGAAATCGCCCGGTCATCTGTCGGCGGTATCGCACTGGCCCTGTCCGTCCCGCTGACCACGGGTATCGCCGTCATGCTCGCGCGCCCGTTCGGTCAGCGGGGAAAGCAGGTGGCTCCGCCGCGTCGAGCCCGGCACGCGCGCAACTGATCCGCGCCCGCCGCCGCGTCGAACCGTCCCGGACCGACTAGCGCGGGGGCGGAGGTGGGAAGGGGAAGACCTCGGGTGGGATCGTGGGGACCACGATCGGCGGAAGGCCGGGCACCACAATGGTGTTCGGGCCTGGCGCGGGCGGCGGCGGAGCCTCCGTGGTCGGGCGGCGCGGCGGTGGCGCGGCGATCGACTCCGCGGCGGTCTCCGTCGGCGTTGCGGGTGCGACCGCGATCTGCGGGTCGTGCGTGGTGGTGCGCGGCGCGCTGGTCGTGGGGGTCGACGGCGAGCCTTCGCTGTGTGAATCGCGTTGCAGCACTTGCGGACCGTAGCCGAGCCCGAGCCCGATCGCGGCGACCACCGCGAGTGCGCTGACGGTGAGTACGGCGCCGCTGATCTCGCGCTTGCGGCGTTTGGGCGGGGCCGATAACCAAGCGGGGGATAACTCCGCATCCATTGCCGCGGCACTGACCACGGGCTCCGGCACGACCGGCCGGGCCAGCAGCGCCGCGCCGCGGGCGATCACCGTCTCCGGGCTCTCCGGCACGATCACCGGAACACCCATCCACCGTTCGAGGACCCTGGCTACCAGGGGGATCCGCGCGCAGCCGCCGATCGCGAGCACGCCGTGCACCGGCCGATCGGAGCGGGTGATCACGTCGCGGGCCATCCGGGCCGACGACTCGATCGCCAGCATGATCAGCGATTCGAAGTTCTCCTGCGCCAGCAGCACCAGACCCTGTTCGCTGGGCAGCGCGACGGCTGTATTGGAGGACAGTTGTTCCTTGGCTTCGCGACACAGCCCGTCCAGGACGGCCAGGCCCGCCGCGTCCGGCGGGTGCGCGATCCGGCCGGAGGCGATCTGCTGTTCGCGGATCAGCGAGTCGAGGTAGTCGCCGCTGATATCGCTGGTGCGTTCGCTGTAGCGGACCTCGCGTGACTGGGTGTCGACCACGCTCACGGTGAGTCCGGAGCTGCCGAGGTCGTAGACGACCAGGGACGAGATGCCGCGAATATCGCCGGTGGACTGGGCGAATTCGAGTGCGGCGACGACCTCGGGGACGAGCTCGTAGTTGGTCAGCTGCTGGCGTGCCATGGCGGCGCGGAGCGCGCGGGCGTGCTGCTCGCTGCGGTAGGCGATGGCGGTGGCGATGATGTCCGGAGTGGTCTCCAGCGTGACGCCGACGGCCTCGGCGGCCAGCTCCTCCACGGTCTGCCCGGCAACCGGAATGGTCTGCAGATCGAACGAGTGCGCCTCGACGTGGCCGTGGGGGTTCCCGGTGTGTGGCCGCGCCATACGGACAGCGCCGGCCCCCACCGAAACTCCCAGTACCGAACTCATCAGCTGCCCATCTCGTTCACACTTCACGACATGCGAGCCCGCGCGAAGGCCCGCTCCCCGGACCATACCGTCGAAGAGCGACCGTGCCTACGGCAGGACTAATCGTCCGGCAGTAGTCCCCGCCTTCGCGACGCAACTCTACGGCGTACCGAGTCCCGCGTACACCCATCCGGCCGACCGCCAGTTGGCACGATTGAGACAATTCCTCCCGTCGATGATGGATTTTGTCCGAACTACCCTATTCAAATCCTCCGGGCGCAGCGCCGTGAACTCGTCCCATTCGGTGAGCACCAACACAACGTCGGCTCGCTCACAGGCCTCCGCCACCGAGGTCGCGTAGTTCAGGGTCGGGAACACCCGGCGTGAATTCTCCAGCGCCTTAGGGTCATACACCGTCACTACCGCGCCGTGCAGCTGGATCATGCCCGCCACATTCAGTGCGGGCGAATCGCGAACATCGTCGGATTCCGGTTTGAACGCCGCGCCGAGCACCGCGACATTCGCGCCGAGCAGCGAACCGCCGCAGGCGCGGGCGGCCATGTCCACCACCTTGGTGCGGCGGCGCATGTTGATGTTGTCGACCTCGCGCAGGAATGCCACCGCGTGGTCGGCGCCGAGTTCACCGGAGCGGGCCATGAAGGCCCGAATATCCTTCGGCAGACAACCGCCGCCGAAACCCAGTCCGGCATTGAGGAATCGGCGTCCGATGCGGGCGTCGTAACCGAGCGCGTCGGCCAGCATCGTCACGTCGGCGCCGGTCGCCTCGCACACTTCCGATACCGCGTTGATGAACGAAATCTTGGTGGCCAGAAAGGCATTCGCCGAGACTTTCACCAATTCGGCAGTGGCCAAATCGGTCAGCAGGAACGGCACCTCGTCGGCGATCAGCTCCGCGTAGATCTCGCGCACCATGTCCTCGACCCAGCCCGCACCCGGTCGCGCCCGATCCACCCCCAGCACAAGACGATCCGGGCGCAGCGTGTCCTTCACCGCGAAGCCCTCGCGCAGGAACTCCGGGTTCCAGGCCACCTCGACGTCGGTCGAGGTCAGCTGCCGCGCCCTGGTGCCGAGCGCCGCGGCCGTGCCCACCGGCACGGTCGACTTACCGATGATCACCGACGGACGTTCCAGCAGCGGCGCGAGCGTATCGACCACGGCGTGCACGTATTTCAGGTCGGCGGCGTACTCGCCCTTCTTCTGCGGCGTCCCCACCCCGAGGAAATGCACGTCGGCGTGCGCCGCCGCCTCGGCATAGGAGGTGGTGAAGCGCAGCCTGCCGGTGTCGAGGTTGCGCCGCAGCACGTCCTCGAGACCGGGTTCGTAGAACGGCACCACGCCATCGGACAGCTTCGCGACCTTGCCCGGGTCGACATCCACCCCGATGACGTCATGCCCGAGCTCGGCCATGCACGCTGCGTGCGTGGCCCCGAGGTACCCGGTTCCGAAGACTGTGCATCGCATGATCGATTGATAAGCCCCGCCGGTGGCCGCACCACGTCACCGAGGCAAGGGTCACGGCAACGGTAGGTGTACATGTGGCGACAGATCCCGCCCTGGCCGCCCTGACCTGCGAAGATGTCGCTAGCATTGATCGGATGCGACGTCGCCGATGGGTCCGGGCCTGCCTGGTCCTCGTCGTCGTGCTCGCTGTCGCCGGGGTCGCTCTCTGGCCCGTCTACGTCCGTCCCCGCACCGATCCCCCGGCCCCCGCCGACGCAGTTCTCGTCCTCGGTGGCGCGCACGACGGACGTGAACAGCTGGGCCTGCGGCTGGCCGCCGAGGGGTTCGCCCCGCGAGTCCTGATCTCGGACCCCTACGAAAACAGCGTCATGATCAACCGAATCTGCCGCGGTAGCTACAGCTTCGAGGTGATCTGTTTCGATCCTTCGCCCAGGACCACCAAGGGCGAGGGACGCGAACTCGCTCGCCTGGCCCGGGCGGGCGGTTGGCAGCGCGTCATCGTCGTCACTTTCACCCCGCACATTTCCCGCGCCCGCTACATCCTCGGAAAGTGCTGGGCCGGTGAACTTCTCTTCGTCGACCCCGAACCCCGGCTGTCGGTGCTGCGCTGGGCCTACGACTACCTCTATCAGTCCGTCGGCTACGTCAAGGCCGCGGTCGAGGACTGCTAGTTTCAGATGAGTGGGGTGCCGTTCTGCTCGAGGATGCTGATTCCGTCGCGCTCGACCAGCAGTAGCGTCGGTACGAGGTCCTCTTCGTTGTGGTCGTCGGCGAACACCATGCGCTTCAGGTCACCGACCCACCCCGAATCCGCCCGCACCACATGCAATTTGTCATGGCAGGAGATGCCCGCGACGAAACGCTCGCCGCCGAGGTGCTCGACCAGCAGATCGTGGAAGTTCGGCATCGCGATCGCGGCGGCCGGCATGAAAGTGGTCGTCTTCCCCTCGAAGAAGAGGAGTCGGTCGGCGCCGCTTGCGGATTCACCGACGCCGATGCGCATGCCGTCGGAGAGATTCGAAAAGGCTTCGGCCAGAGCCGCATCGAAGTCGACCTCGCCGCTGTCGACCTGGTTCCGCAACACCCAGCTCATGCTCAACGTCCCGCGCGGTGTCGGTGCGACCCGGGCGGCCAGGAGATAGAGCTGGTTGGGAATCAGTGCGCGTGCAGCCGACATCGGCGGCGGCAGCTGCACCATCCGCAGCATCGGAATCAATACCCGCTCGGGCGCGTCCTGGTCGCCGTCCGCATCGAAGGCCGGGAGCAGGTCCTGGGCGGCCGCCCGGCGCAGCGCCGTCTCGCGAACGATGGCGGCATGCGCGAGCGCCGCGGGCCACCCCTCCGGCTCCGGGCGCTCGAAGGTGAAGGTGACGTTGCCCAGGTTCGGGAAGTTTCTCGTCATGAACTCGTGATCGGTGGCCGACGGCGCCCATTCCGCGTGAATCGCCACCACGCTCTCGGCAGGCACCCGCCGCCGCCGGAACACCTGCCCCCAAGCCTGCATGATGCCGTCGTCGCTCTCGGCCGGCACATCGGTCAGCGCTGGCTCATCGATCCCGCTGATCACGAACCCCACCACATTCATGCCGACCCCGTCGACCACGCCGTTACCCATGATTCCCTCTCGATCCAGAACCGACCCAATTTAGGCCCTCCGAACCTCTTTCACCACAACAAAATTCGGCATTTTCGCTGCGCTGTGTGCCATCGAATCGGGGCAGTGTCGAAAGAGGGGCGTCGCCCTTGCGTGCAAACGCCTCGATCGGGGACTCGGCGCGCGGGGGTTTCACCCGGTGCGCAACTAAGTGCTGGCAGGTGACCTCAGTTTGCTACAGTGGCGGGAAATACAAAGGTTTTTGTCGCGTCTGGGCCCCTGGTGGGCGTCGACGTACTGCGCACACCCTCCGGGAGGGCAGATGGATTACGACTGGTCAGCGGCGGATTTGGCATTTCGGGACGAGGTGCGCGAGTTTCTGGCGGCGAAGCTGACGCCGGAGTTGCGGCGGGCGGGGCGGCTGGCGACCAGCGTGTATCCGGACCACGAGGCGAGCATGGCGTGGCAGCAAATTCTGCATGAGCGCGGGTGGGCGGCGCCCGCGTGGCCGGTGCAGTACGGCGGGTGCGATTGGAGTTTGACGCAGCACTACATCTTCACCAGGGAGTCGACGCTGGCGGGGGCGCCCGCGTTGTCGCCGATGGGGATCAAGATGGTGGCGCACGCGATCATCGCGTATGGGACGCCGGAGCAGAAAGAGTTCTATCTGCCGCGGATCCTGACCGGCGAAGTCTTTTTCTGCCAGGGATATTCGGAGCCGGAGGCCGGGTCCGACCTGGCGTCGCTGACGATGGCGGCCGTCGAGGACGGCGACGACCTCGTGTGCACGGGTAGCAAGATCTGGACCACCCATGCGACCGAGGCGAATTGGATCTTCTGCCTCGTGCGTACCTCGCGCACCGGCAAGAAGCAGCAGGGCATCACCTTCCTGCTGATCGATATGCGCACGCCGGGCATCGAGATCCGGCCGCTGGTGATGACCTCCGGCGAGCAGGTGCAGAACCAGGTCTTCTTCGACAATGTCCGGGTGCCGAAGAGCAACGTGCTCGGCAAGATCGACGAGGGGTGGACGGTCGCGAAATACCTGCTCGTACACGAGCGTGGTGGGGCGATGGCGCCGTACTTGCAGGCAATGGCGCAGGAGATCGCGGTCGACGCGGCGGAACAGACTGGACCAGACGGTAATTCGCTGATCGATGATCCGGCGTTCGCGGCGAAACTCGCCGAGGCGCGGATTCGCACCGAGGTGCTCGAAATCCTGGAGTACCGCACGATTTCGGCGATGTCGCGTGGTGAGAATCCGGGACCGGCCTCCTCGATGCTGAAGATCCTGGCCACCGAGCTGAGTCAGAAATTGACCGAGCTGGCTTTGACCGCCGCCGGTCCGCGCGGCCGGGTGTATCAGCCACACGCCACCGCACCGGGCGGGCCGATCGCGGAGTTCACCCCGCCCGCCGACGATTACCGCAGTGGTGAGCAGTGGCAGGCCGTCGCGCCGCTGCGCTACTTCAACGACCGGGCCGGCTCGATCTACGCGGGCAGCAACGAAATTCAGCGAAACATCCTCGCCAAAGCAGCATTGGGGCTCTGATGGACTTCACTCTTACCCACGAGCAGGAACTGCTCCGCACCGCGCTCGCCGGATTCCTCGGCGCCCGCTACGACCTGGCGAAGAGCCGTCATGCGGCCAAGGTGGGCGCCGGCTGGCAGCCCGCCGTGTGGCGCGGATTCGCCGACGAGCTCGGCATTCTGGGCGCGACTTTGCCCGAGCGGGTCGACGGGATGGGCGGCGGCCCGGTCGAATTGATGGTGATCGCCGAGGAACTCGGGCGTGCGCTGGTCGTCGAGCCGTTCGTGGACACGGTGGTGATCGGGGCCGGGCTGTTGAACCGGTCCGGCGGCGAGCAGGCCGACGCGCTGTTGCGGCAGATCGTCGCCGGCGACGTGCGCACCGCTTTCGCTGCCCTGGAACCGACTTCGGGCCACACCCTGCACGATGTGTCGACTACCGCACGGCGCAACGGTGATTCGTGGGTGCTCGACGGCACCAAGACGGTAGTGACCAGCGCGCCGCTGGCGACCCATCTGCTGATCACCGCGCGCACCGCGGGCAATCGTCGCGACCAGCGCGGTATCTCGTTGTTCCACACCGCATTCGACGCGGACAGCCCACCGGCCGGGATCGAGGTGCACTCGTACCGCACCATCGATGATCGCGTCGCCGCTGACCTGATCTTCACCGGCTTCCGCCTGCCCGCCGACGCACTGCTCGGTGTCGAGGGGACAGCCTGGGTCGCCATCGAACCGGCCGTGGACGAGGCCATCGCCGCCACCGCCGCCGAGGCCGTCGGCTGCCTGCGCAAGGTACTCGCGGACACCCTCGAATATGTCAAGCAGCGCAAGCAGTTCGGCCAGCCCCTCGGCAGCTTCCAGGTGCTGCAACACCGCATGGTCGACATGTACATGGAACTCGAACAAGCCATCGCCGCCGTGTACCTGGCGATCCACTCCCTCGACGCCGACACCCCAACCCGCGCCCGCGCCGTCTCCGCCGCCAAGGTCACCATCGCCCGCGCCGCCCGCTTCATCGGCCAGAACGCCGTCCAACTACACGGCGCCATGGGCATGACCGAAGAACTCGCCATCGGCCACTACTTCAAACGCCTCACCGCCATCGAACACGAATTCGGCCCCAGCGACCACCACCTGGCCAGATACGCCGCCCTCACCCGCCCCTGATTTGAGGCGCTGACCTGCGGTAAGGATTTCAGTCCTCGACTTCAGAACTAGTTCTGACATACTGGAGGTATGAGTGCGACAGCTACCTGGTCGGAGTTCCTTCGCGATCCGAACCGGGTCATCGAGGCGATGGAGGAGAACGGGGATGTAATCCTCGTTCGTCGCTCCGCGCCGCCCGTCCGGCTGTCCGATGCGGCGGAGTCGGCGGCGACGGAGCAGACGCTCGGTGCCCTGACCCAACTGCTGGCGATCGCACTCGATGACGAAATCCTCGAACGGTTGGTCGGACGGTTGACGATCACCTTTCCCTGGATCGAGCTACTGCCCGAGTCGGAACGTCCAGAGTTCGTAGCCGACTTCCTCAACCATGCGCGGGGTGGGCTCGCTGTCGGGCAGCTCGCCGGACTGACCGCCACCTTGGCAGCGTGGCGGGATACCGCTGCGGCACATGCCGACCCGAGGGTCCGGGTGGACGGCACCGACCTCAGCTATCTCGATACGCCGGTGGTGGTGCGTGACCCGAGGGGTGATGAGTGAGCAAGCGGCAAGATGTGCCGCGACCGCTCAAACGAACTGAATACCAGATCGCTTTCATCACCAGCGAGGCTCAGAAAGGCTGGATCGACTGTCTCGCTGCGGCGCGCAACGCGATGGTCGATGCCTGGGACACGCTCACGCGTGCTCCGGACGTGCAGTCGCCGAGGCTTTATCCCCTCAAGGGCCAATTGCGTTATGGCAGCTACCAAGGACAGGCTTATGAGCGGTACCAGTACAAAATCACCGACGGCGGTCGGCTCTGGTACTTCATCGAACATGCGCCCAAGGACAGTAAACATGCTGGCCGGGTCCTGCTCGAGCGATGCCTGGCAGGACATCCGAAGGAAACGGAGTAGCCGCCGCATGACTGCCGGCTGTCCGGTGCGCGGCGCCTGATAGGTCAACGGCAACTACACGCAGCTGTCCCGGGCCTCGGCGTCGAGGTCCGGGACAGCTGCGTCAGCTCAGAGCTTTTGCCATAGGGCGGGGGTGTTCGGGGGTTCCCAGCCGGGGCTCGCGGTGTGTGCTTGGCGGCACAGGTAGCGGGCGCCGTCGTAGGCGACTTCGTTGCCGGCTGCGTAGCTGGTGCCCACGGCCCACTGCCGGCCGGTGGGCGGGGTGGTGGTCGGCGGCACCGTCGTGGTCGGCGGTGTCGTCGTGGTGGTGGTCGGCGGGACCGTGGTGGTGGTCGGGTTCGAGCCACCGCCGATGTTCAGATCGACGCAGGCGTAGAAGGCGTTGGAGGTGTCGGCGATGTTCCAGATGGCCAGCATCTTCTGGCGTCCGGAGATGCCGCCGAAATTCACGTTGTGCGTGACGGTTTGGCCCGGCTGCTGGTTGTTGCCGGGGAAGACCCCGACCCGGGTGCCGCCGATGTAGTACTCCCAGTTGGACGTGCTGTGCCGCGCGGTGTTCGTCCAGGTGAACGACGCCGACGAACCGACGGAATGCACCTTCCACGGCTTGCTGTCGTCGTTGAGTTCGGCGAACTGGGCATTGTTGCCGTGGCAGTTGCGCAGGCCTTTCGGTCCTTCGACGCTCTGCGGTTCGTACTTGATCGGACCGCAGGACACGCTGCCCGCCGCGCACTGGGCCTGCCTGCTGGCCGGCGAAGAAATGTAGCCGTGCGCGCTGGCTGTTCCGGCCGGGAACAGAACCGCCAACAGGGGTGCGATTGCTACCGCGGCCCCGAACATGGTGAGTCTTCTTTGATTCTTCATGGCGCTCCTCATAGCCTGAGCAGTAGGGGCCGGCGTACTGATCAGTGATCAAATGTGACGTAAACGGGGACATTTCGAGCTCTAATGTGCAAGAAACGATAAGTCGCCCGTGCAGACGGAGCAAGGATCAAGGCGCGCTGTAGCAGCGAGTATGTTGACGTATCGCGGGTCCGAGCGCCGGGATCGATAGCGCCATAAGGGAACTGGTGAACCTGCACAATTCGGCCAGGTTGTCCCCAGTAGTTCCCCAGTCGCGCTACACGTAGAAAGTGCGATGCCGCACGCTGGCACGGATCCGCCCGACCAGCACACCGGCGTGCAATACCCACAGCCCGGTGGGAATCCGGCTGCGCGTCAACGGAATCACCGGATTGTGCCGCAGCACGATCAGCAGCGCCAACCAGGTCATCGAGAGTGGTAATCGCCGGCAGCCGAGCGGGCGATGTTTGACGTAGACCTCGGTCGAGGTACGCCCATAACCGACCGCCTGGCGCCAGGTGGCGCGCAGCGTCGTGCGCAGCCGGTAGGCGACCATCGCCTCGGGCGCGTGCCCGAGGGTGAGCCCGGCCTGCTGGATGCGCCAGGAGATATCGACGTCGTCGCCACCGCCGAGCATGGTCTCGTCGTAGCCGCCGAGCTTGTCGAAAGTCTTGCGCCACATGCCGATATTGTTTCCATGGGCGAACGGCAGATACTGCGTGGTGAAGCGCTGCTCCGGTTCGGGCGTCGGCCGCCAGGCCGCCACCTCGGAACTGTTGAGCGTCTCGGTCTCGATCGGGCCGCCGACCGCGTCGTAGTCCGCGGCCGCGCGCACCAGCGCACTGAGCCATCCGGCGTGCACGCGATCGTCTTGATCGGTGTAGGCGATGAAATCACCCGCCGCCGCGGCGGTCCCCGCATTGCGGGCGTACGGACCGCCCGGTCGCGCGGAACTGTCTATGTGGCGCAAGCGAAGCCGGTCGGTCAGCGGATGCCGGTCGAGGTAGGCGCGCAGGCCGTCGGTCGAGCCGTTGTCACTGATGATCACCTCGAACGGCCCCGAATAGTCTTGCTCGGCAAGTCCTTCGAGCTGCTCGCCCAGATCGGGTAGCCCGTTGAACACCGGGATCACCACCGACACCAGCATCGGTCTGTCGGATTCGGCACCGTTCTCAGACGTCGACACACGCCCCCCTTATTCATCAGTTATGAGAGAACTCCCGATCCCCCAAGATCACCCTTCGAGAGGAGCGTAATAGTAGGACGTATTTTTGCAAAGTGGTCGCTTGGTCAAGGTGTGACGGCGTCGGACACGGATCGACCCGGGTCCGACGTGCGGACCCGGGTCGATCGGAAGGGCTATTCAGTCAGGGCGGTCAGTTCTTTCGGCCGGGAGCCTTCGCGCCGGACTTGAAACCGAGGCCACCCGGCTTGGCCGCCGGGGGAGCGACCGCAGGGGAACCGTTGCCGTTGGCCGGCTGCTCCGTCTGCGAAGCCGTCTCCGAAGCCGATTCCGCCGCAGTGGATTCCGCAGTGGATTCCGCGGCGGGCTCGGTGGCGGGAGCCGGCGCCGATTCCGCCGGAGCCGCGGGTGCGGCCGCCGGAGCACCCGGCGCCTTGGCCCCGGGACGCTTGAAGCCGGACTTCATGGCCAGACCCTTGGCGGGCACCGTCGGCTTGGTTTCGGTGGGCTGCGAAACCGGTTCGGCAGCAGCACTTTCCGGAGCAGCGCTGGTCTCGGCAGCCGCGGGTTCCGCCGAAGCAGGCGCTGCCGGAGCCGGTGCCTTCGCTCCGGGCGCCTTCGCACCCGGCGCTTTGGCCCCCGGCGCCTTGGCAGCACCCTTCATTCCCAGACCCTTGACGGGCTTGGGAGCGGGCGCCTCAGCCGCGGATTCCGCTGCGGAAGACTCTGCCGCAGGCGCGGATTCGGCGGCCGGAGCCGACGCGGCCTTGGCCCCGGGCGCCTTGGCCGCACCCTTCATGCCGAGCCCACCGGGCTTCTTTCCCGGGCCCTTCATGGCCAGGCCCTTGACCGGTGCCTCCGGCGTCGACTCCGCTTCAGCTGCCGGGGATTCCGCCTTGGCTCCAGGTGCCTTGGCGGCCCCCTTCATCCCGAGTCCGCCACCACCGGGTGCCTTCGCCGGACCCTTCATGGCAAGTCCACCACCGGCCGGCGCCGCCTTCGCAGCCGCCGGTGTCTCGACCGAGGGCTCCGGCTCGGGCTCGGTGACCTCTTCGACCGCAGGAGCTTTCGGCTGCTGCACGACGGTGAGGTTCTCGGTGAGCTTCGCCGCGTCGACCCGGTCGATGGCGTCCAGCATCAGCTGCGCGACATCGACGACCTCGACTCCTTCACCCGCGCCTTTCTCCTGCGCGGCGGTGACGCCGTCGTTGAGCATGACGCGGCAGAACGGGCAGCCGGTCGCGATCTTGCCGGGCGTGCTGCCCGGGTTCGCAGCGAGGGTGTTCAAGCCCTCGTCGACCCGGTCGACGTTGATCCGTTTACCGAGCTGCTCTTCCATCCACATGCGCGCACCACCGGCGCCACAGCACATGGAACGTTCGCCGTGGCGCGGCATTTCGACCAGCGTGGAGCCCGAGGCCTCCATGAGTTCACGCGGTGCGTTGTAGACCTTGTTGTGCCGACCCAGGTAGCAGGGGTCGTGGTAGGTGACGTTCTGCGACACCGAGGCGACCGGGATCAGCTGCTTCTGGCGCACCAGGCGGTTCAGCAGCTGCGTGTGGTGCACCACCTCGTACGAGCCGCCCACCTGCGGGTATTCGTTGTTGAGCGCGTTGAAGCAGTGCGCACAGGTGACGACGATCTTCTTTTTCTTGTCCTCGACCCCCTCGAACACCGAGTTCAGCGTCTCGATGTTCTGCGCGGCGAGCTGCTGGAACAGGAACTCGTTGCCCGCGCGCCGGGCCGAGTCGCCGGTGCAGGTCTCCTCGGCACCGAGCACCATGAACTTCACGCCCGCGGTGGCGAGCAGCTCGGCGACCGCCTTGGTGGTCTTCTTCGCGCGGTCCTCGTAGGCGCCGGCGCAACCCACCCAGAACAGGTAGTCGTAGCCGTCGAAGCTATCGGCGTCCTGCCCGAAGACCGGGATCTGGAAGTCGACCTCGTTGATCCAGTTGAGCCGATCCTTGGAGTTCTGGCCCCACGGGTTGCCCTTGTTCTCCAGGTTCTTGAACAGACCGGCGAGCTCGGACGGGAACTCCGACTCGATGAGCACCTGGTAGCGGCGCATGTCGATGATGTGGTCGACGTGCTCGATGTCGACCGGGCACTGCTCGACGCAGGCGCCACAGGTGGTGCACGACCACAGCACCTCGGGGTCGATGATGCCGTTGGCCTCGAGGTCGCCGACCAGCGGACGCTCGGCTTCGGCCTTGGCGGCGTCGGAGATCTTCGCCAGCGCAGCCTCGTCCGGCTTGCCCTCGGCGTCGACCAGGCCGACCTCGTCGCCGCCCATGTCCTTGCGGCCGCCGGCCAGCAGGTAGGGCGCCTTCGCGTTGCCGTGGTCGCGCAGCGACATGATCAGCAGCTTGGGCGAGAGCGGCTTGCCGGTGTTCCAGGCGGGGCACTGCGACTGGCACCGACCGCATTCGGTGCAGGTGGTGAAGTCCAGCCAGCCCTTCCAGGAGAAGTCCTCGATCCGGCCGGCGCCGAAGGTGTCGTTGTCCGGGTCGGCGGTCTCCATGTCGACCGGCTGACCCTTCGACATCATCGGCTTGGCCGCGCCGAGCGCGACGCCGCCGTCGTCTTCACGCTTGAAGTAGATGTTGAAGAAGGCCGAGAACCGGTGCCACGCCACACCCCAGGTGATGTTGCGGCCCACCAGGTAGAGGAAGGCCATGCCGGACATCAGCTTCACGAAGGCGAACAGCGCCACCATGGTGGTGTTCGCGGGCAGCAGCTTGGCCACCTGCATGGTGAAGAAGTCGGTCGCGGGATTCGCATGACCGTAGGCGGCGATCTTGCCCGCCTTCACGAAGATCATGCCGAGGCCCTCGATCAGCACGATCAGCTCGATCACATACGCGGGACCGAACTTCGAGCCGCTGAAGCGAGACAGCCGCTCGGGCAGTCGTGGGTGGTTCAGCTGGCGGATGACGATCAGCGTGCCGATGCCGAGCACCGTGCCGATGCCGAGGATCTCGTCCCACAGGTGGTAGATCGCCCAGTTGCCGATGATCGGCCAGTGGAAGGCGGGGTCGAAGGTCTGACCGTAGGCCTCGAACCACAGGATGGCGCCACCCATGAAGCCGATCATCACCAGCCAGTGCGCCCAGCCGACGGTGCGGAACTTGGCCATCCTGGTGTGCGCGAGGAACTCGATGACCATCTGCTTGAAGCGCGGGAAGAACGGTCGCCAGCGATCCGGTGCGGGCTGTCCGATCATGATGGCGCGGACGATGTCCCGGACGCCGCCGATGAACGACGCCCAACACAAGAGGCTGAGCGTCGCCCCAATCGTGCCCAGCGTCACTGTCAGGGCATTCATGTCGCGACCTTTCTCTAGAGGCAACACGAGCGAGGGCGGTTCGGCACCGCCCGATTGGCTCGTATCCTAACCGGCAGTAAGTTACCCACCGGTAACATATGCTACTTGTCGTACGATTCGCACCTGAGCTATGCCCCCTCTTGCTGGGGCTTGACTCAAAATTTACCTGTGATGAACATCACACAAGGTTTGCCGATCCAAGGGCGAGTTCAGGTGATCACCACCGTAAACGTCGAGGCCCCCGGCCTTCTCGGTAAGGACAGGCTTAGTCCTCAAGTCCTGTAATGCATCTCGCTTCTCGGTCGTGCTTGGTTTACGCTCACGACGTTCTGTCTGCTGTGCCTGTCTTCACACTGCTCGGGGAGGATCCGGGGCGACCGCCCGGATTTGATGAAGAGCGCTCTCGCGTGCTGGGGATCGGCTGGTAGGCGACCTGATGATGGATTGGAAACTGAATGAACCTCCGCAGAACCACCGCGGGTGCCGCGTTGGTCATCGGCGCGATGACCATCGGACTCGGAACCGCGCATGCCGAGCCTGTCGCCGCTCCGGCTGACCCCGGCATCAACTACTCCGTCAAGTTGGTGGACAAGACGGTTGTCGCGTCGCTCAAGGGAGGAACCTTCTCGTTGACCGAGGAGGACGGCGCGACCCCGGAAAGTCCGAAGACCCAGATCGCCAACATCAAGAACGAGACGGGCGCCACCGTCATCTCGTTCCCGCTCGAGTTCAACGTCGGCGGCGAGAACGTGCCGGTCAAGGCGGTCGCCAAGAAGGACGACACCGTCCTCGAGATCACCCCGGAAAAGCCTGCTGATCTGGTCGTCGGCGACAAGCCGCTCGGCGTGCAGACGGTGGCCAAGGACATCGCGTCGCCGATCGAGAACCAGCGGGCGCAGAACGAATTCGCCAGCAAGTTCGGCATCGCCACCGCCATCGGCGGCTTCGTCGGTACCGCCATCGGCGCGGTCGTCGGCTTCTTCGTCGGCCTGCCGCTCTTCGGTGTCGGCGGCCTGCTCGGCATCCCGGTGGGCGCGGGTATCGGTGGCATCCTCGGCACCATCGCCGTCGGTGGCCCGGCGCTGCTCGCCGCGGGCATCGAGCTGCTCAACACCATCCAGGCGCCGGAAGGCACCACCCAGTGGGCGGACAAGCCGCTTCCGCCGAAGTAGCATCCACTGCTCGAACGGGCCCGTTTCTCCTCGGAGAAGCGGGCCCGTTTCGCGTTGTCAGGCGGGCAATTCCAGCGTGCCGTCGAACGACACCGCGCCCCGGCGCCTGCCGAACCGCCCGAAAGATCGCTCCGCCATGACGAAGGAACCGTCCTCGCGCACCAGCAGCACGGTGCTCGCGCGGGTGCCGTGCACGCCGTCGGCGATGAACCTCGACGACAGCCGCCGCTCCAGCAGATGCGGCACCCCGGTGTTCGGCAATTCCTCGTCAGCGGCCTTGGCGCGATCGGCCAGCACCGCGAAATAGCGGTCCACGGCACCGGGATCGGACTCCACCACCGCCCGCAGCTCGGTTACGCCGCACCGTACTTTGGGCCAGATGGGCTGTGGGGCGGTTAAATCCGGGTTACCCGGACTCAGCCCTGCCGAGCTCACAAACGTACCGTTGGAGAGGCCGTGGAAGCCGGGGAGTAGCTCGCGCGGCGGTGCGGCGCTGCGATTGCCATGCCACCACAGCGATTCCAGGTCCGACACCACCAGGTTGTAACCGTTGTAGTCGTCGGGCGCGCCCGCGACGTCGAGCACGTACTTCTCCGGGCCCGGGAAATCGCCGCTGGGATGGCGATCCGAGGCGCCCCGCAGAAAATCCATCAGCAGCGCGCCGCGGGACCGGGCATCGCCGCGCTCGCCCTTCGGGTCGCGCACATTGGTCACTGTGGCGAATCGGTTGCGGCCGTTGTCCTCTCGGGTGAGGCCGAGCCAGGTGCCCGGCGGGTCATCCGCGGCCTTGTTCTTCGCGCCCTGATCGCGCCCGGCGAGCAGGCCGGGCACCTCCGGCCACCACCGCATGGACTCGGTCGCCCGGGTGTAGAACTCGTCGCGGTTGGCCGCGACGATCAATCGATACTCCGGATGAGCCCGCCACCCGATCAACACCAGACACATGCTGTCCAGAATGCCGCACCGGTGCCCGGCGCGGCACCGCATCGGTGGCGGAAAGGGCCGCGTAAGGCCAGTGGAAACGTGCCCAGGACAGCGAAAAGGCCGGCAGCGCAACGCTGCCGGCCTTGACGATGGTGCGGACTAGTCGGTGCGGATCCGCAGCCCCGGGTTGTCCGAGAGCACCACGCTGACCGGCTGCGCGAACAGCTGCGGCGTATTGCCGGTGAGCGCACCGATCAGGTTGGGGATCTCGCAGATCGGGTAGTCGGCCACCGACGAGGCACTGGAGATGCCGAGGGCCAGCCTGCCGGTGACGATCGGGCCACCGCTGTCGCCGGGCAGCGCGCAGATGTTGGCCGAGAAGGCCTGGGTGAGCTCACGCTCGCCGACCTGCACGGTCTGGTCCACCGCGTTCACCACGCCGCAGCTGAAGCCGGTCCGCGAACCGGACTTGCAGACCGGGGCGCCGACGACCGGGGTGGCGACGCCGTCGATGCGGATCGACGCGGCGCCGGGCACCCGGACCTCGTTGTTGCCGAAGCGATCTCGCGACTGGTCGGCAATCCGGACGATCGAGTAGTCCTGCGAGCCGAGCACCGACTTCTCGAAGCGGCCGAGCTCGTTGCCGAGCCGGTTGCCGTTCAGCTCGTGCACCCGGGCGGCGTTGTCGTTGCCCGCCGACGGGATGTCCGGATTGCAGTGGCCCGCCGTGACATTCACGATGTTGCCGCTGCGGTCGGTGCCGTTGAAGCCGAGCGAGCAGCGCAGCGAGAGCCGTCCGGCGACCGAGGCGTAGCCGTCGCCGCCTGCCAGCGCGCCGTTCGCCGCGCCGGCGATCTCGCTGGCCTCCAGCGTCGCCTGCTCACCGGCGACCGGCGGCGCCATCACGATGACCCGGGCCGGGTCGATGAAGTTCGGCATCGGCAGGCCCGGCTTGTCGACGCGCACCGCGATGCTGTTGTTGACCGTATCGATCACCACGCCACGCACGAGGGCCGACACCGCCTCGGGCTGTCCGTCGAGCCAGCGCTGGAACGCGGTCTTCTCACCGCGCAGCGCGGACTCGCTCTTGGCCACGTTGCGGACCTCGAAACCCGCTGACTGCGCGGCCGTCCGGGCCTCGTCGGCACCGGGACCCTGGGCCAGCGCGACGACCGCCTTGCCGTTGTCGTCGAGCCATGAACCGGCGAACACCGCCGGGTACTGCCGCTGGGCGGTGGTGGCGAACGCGGCGACCTGCTGGGCCACGTCGGCGCGGTGCAGGTACTCCTCCGGGGAGATCTTCAGATCGCGGGCGACCGCGGCAACCAGTTCGGCGGGCAGACCAGGAGCCGGATCAGGTTGCGCTGTCGCTACTGCCGCCGTCGGCCCGAACAGCAGTATCGCCGCCGAAGCGGCGATAACTGATTTTCGGACCCGGGTCTGTCGCGCAGCTGATCGGAGATGACCTATACGTGGCAGGAGCATGCCCAGACTATATGGGCTCCAGCGCGGTATGCCTACTTATAACGACGCTCTGGTTCGTTTGGTGGTCGCTTTTTTCCGGCATAGCGATCGGCACCGCGTCCGGGCGTGCCTCACCCGGCGCTGGGCCGGGTCCGCACGGTGATGCCGCTGCCGAGTCCGCCGCCCGAGGAAGCGTCGATATCGGCCAGGATCGGCCGGATCGGAATGCCGAGGCTCGCGGTGCCGCCGTACTGCGCCAGCGCGATATTGGCCTCGTTGCAGTCCGGTGCCTCGGCCGCGTTGGAGCCACTGGTGATGCCGAGTGCGAGGGTGCCGGAGACGATCGCGCCGCCGCTGTCGCCGCCGAGCGTGCAGGCGGAGCTGGCGAAGCCGCGCACGATCTTGCTCTCGCCCTCGGAGGTGTACAGCTGGGTCTCCACCCGATCGGCCACCACGAAGCCACACGTGAAGGTGGACGACTGCCCGGACTTGCACACCGGCGCGCCGGTGATCGGGTCGGCGGTGCCGGTGATGGCGATGGTGGTGCCGTTGGCGCCGCGCACCGTCGGCTGATCCATGCCGGCGCGGATCGCGCGGTCGTTCAGCTTGATCACCGAGTAGTCGAGCGCGCTCTGCCCGCCCAGCTTGGCCTGGACGAAGCTGCCCAGCTCCGGGCTGTTCGGGATGTCCTTGACGTTGGGGTAGTAGACGGTGGCCTCTTGGGAGTCCTTGCCGATGTTCGGATCGCAGTGGCCCGCACTGATATTCAGCGCATTGCCCGCCGCGTCGGTGCTGTTGAAGCCGAACGAGCAGACGTCGACGCCCTTGAGCGAGGCGTCGTGCAGCGAGATCGGCGCGCTGATGTAGGTGTCGCCACCCATCGGCCGCCGCTCGACCGCGCCGCCGCTGCCGGGCGAGAGGATGACCTTGATGTTGGCGATCAGGGTCGGCAGGTTCAGCAGGTGGCCCGCCGGAGTGTTGGCGACGTTGAGCACCAGCTGGCTGTTGAGGAAGTCGATGGCGACGGAGTTGATCGCGGTGGAGATCTCGCGCGGCAGGCTGGTGATCCACTGATTCAGTTGCACCAGTGAGCCTTCCAGGCCGTCCGCGGACACCGGGGCGAGCCGGGTCTGGTACCCGTCGGCCGCGGCGATCTTGGCGGCGTCGAGCGAGGTCACCGCGACGACGGGCTTGCCGTCGGTGCCGATCCAGGCGCCCGCGTAGGAGTCCGGGCGTTCCGAGCGGAAGTCGCGGGCGTAGTCGCGCAACTGCTGGGCGCGGGCCGCACGGTCCAGGTATTCCGTCGGGGTCATCTTCAGGTCGCGCGCGATCGCCTGCACGAGTTCCTGCGGCAGCGCGTCGGCGGTCAGCTGCGCGGGTGTCTCCGGGGCCGCCGCGGCGGTGGTCGTGCAGAGCAAGGGTGCGAGGAAAACGGTCGAAGCGAGGGCGACAGCTTTGACCGTGGCGCGGCGCGCCACCAACTTGCGCATGAAATCCCTTCGTCGGCACGCACGTGCCAGCTCAATCCGCGGCAACGGCCCTGGAATCCGTTGGCTCACAGTCGTCCTCCAGCAACAGACCGGGCGCCTGCAATTCATCCGACAACACCGGTCAGCGCATCACTTTAGGGCACAAACCGGGGAAGGGCTCTCTTAATCACCGACTGCCTGGTATCTCCAGGCCGGGGATCGACGGAATCTGCGGTAGGGGCTGGAAAGGCGGTGTAGTGGTGGTCGGCCGCGGGCGGACCGTCGAGCTCGGTGTCGTGGTCGGCGGCTCGGTGGNACCGGCGGCTCGGTGGTCGTCGGCGTCACCGGCACGGTCGGGAAGTTGATCGGCGGTGCGGGCGGCGGCGTCGGGCTCACCGACACCTGATCGGACTTGGCGTCACGCATCGGCGGTACCGGCGTCTCGCTGTCCTCCCGGAACAGCACCGCCACCGCGAAGCCGCCGAGCACCAGCCCGATCATTGCCGCGGCACCGATCAGCAGCGGGAGTTGCTTACGATCCTTGGCCGGCTCGGCCTGCGGGGCGGGCGCGCTCGGCGTCGCGGTCTGCTCGGTGGCCACGGGTTCGGCCATCGGGATGGCCGCCGAATACGCCTGGGGTGTCGGCTCGGAGGCGGGCACGGCCGGGATGACGACGGGGTCCACCGTCGAATTCTCGGCGGGCGGCGGGTCCGGCGGCGTACTGCCCGCCGGGGTGGAGAGCACCGCGGCCAGCGCCGCGCGGGCGGCGTCGTAGGCGAACGTGCTGCCCGTGGTGTCGGTCTCTGCGCCGGGCAGATCGGCCTCGCTGACCAGCAGCACCGATCGCAGGCCCAGGTAGTCCAGGGCGTCGCGCAGCGCCTGCACGTATTCGCGCGGCCAGTCACCGGGGTGGGTCGCGTAGAACTCGGCCGGACCGTTGAGGTGGTCGGCGGTCAGGTTGATCAGGCAGAACAGCGCGGTGGCGACCAGGTCCTCGGCGCGATAGGCCTCGCCGTCGTCGACGGAGATACCCGCCGGGTCGCCTACGGCCAGCGCGAAGCCGGTGATCGCATGCGCGTTCTCGTCCGGTGGCGGTCCGCCGAGCGTGGCGTCACCGTCGTCGGACATGTACAGCAACGACTCACGGGCGATGAACAACGGTTCTTCGTCGCCGTCGGTGACGATCGCCGCCGTGCAGTCGTTCTCGGCGACGCGCAGGCCCACCCCTGTGGCCATCTCAATACCTCGCTTCGGCGTCCCGGCTGACGAATCCGTACTCGCTGGTCACACCAGCAGGGAGCCATGTCCCATGGCACGGAGCATCGACAATAGCTCCGATCGGGACCGGGCACCGATCCGGCGCCGAATACGGGCGACATGATGCTCCACCGTCTTGGCGGAAATGTACAGGCGGGCGCCGATCTCGCGGTAGGTCAGCCCGAGCAGAACCAGCTCGGCGACTTCCCGTTCGCGTTCGCTGAGGATGGCCGTCGGCTCGCCGACGGCCGGGTCGGGGGCGGGTTTGCCGGCCTGCGGCGGCGTCGGGCCGGCCGGCCGGATCGGGTCCTGCGGCCTGGCGTCGGCGCGGACCGTGCGGGCCAGCTTGAGCAGCGCGGTCGCGGTCGGCGCGTCGGCGGCGGCGAGGGCGGCCTCGCTGGCCAGCCGGGCGGCGTCCCAGGTCATGCCGATCTCGCTCAGGCCGGCGACGGCCGCCTCGACCGGCATCGCCGAGACCTGACCGCGCAGCACCAGCACCCAGGTGCGGCCCGCGTCGGCGAGGATCGCGGCGTGCCGATCGCCCGCTTCGGCCGCGGCCTTGAGCGGCCGGGCATGCGGGAGCAACTCCTGCGGGCTCTCGTGCAGGATCGCGGCCTGCACGCCGTACCAGTGGAAGGCGTTGGCCCAGGCGGGCGGTTCGTGCAACCGGCGCAGCAGGGCCAGCGCGGAGTCGACCAGGGGCGCGATGCGACCTTCGTCACGCAAGCGGATTCCGGCCAGCCACAGTTCGCCTATCGGCAGCAGCGCGAGCAAGTCGGCCTCCACGTCGTCGAACATCAGGTAGGCCGCCTGCCAGGCCTTGGCCAGCGCGGCATGATCACCGGTACGCCTGGCCAGGCCGACCGTGACACCGTGTGCGAGCAGCCGGTCGCGCACGTCGAGCGAGTCGTGATCGAGCGCGGCGACCGTGGCCGCCGCGGCGCGTTCGTCACCGCTCAGCATGGCCACCCACGCCGCGAGTACCTCGAGCTGGTGGCAGCGCAGGCCGCTGGCCGTTGCGCGGCGCAGCGCGTCGCCTGCCCGGCGTGGCTCGCCGGTGCCGAGGCAGAGCAGGGTCGCGATGGAGACCGCCGTGCAGGGCAGGAATCGGTCGACGCCGGAGTCCGCGTGTGCGGCCTGGACCAGCGCGGAGACCGCCGCACCTGTGCCGTTCGCGGACAGCCTTGGCACAGTGCGGCTTTCGTCGGTGCCGCCGTGTCCGTTCAGTGAGCCGGCGAGTGCGGTGGCGATCAGCCTGGCATGGGCGTTGGCCTCGGTCGGCGGCCACTGCGTCGCCGAGCCGGACATCTCCACCGCGCCGGACCGGTCGCCCGCCAGCGAGAGGACGGTCGCCCCGATGGCCCAATCCGCGCCGACGCGCTGCGCGCCCAGCCACGAATACAATTGCGCCGCACGGGCGACCAGGCCACGCCGGGTCAGTGCTGCGGCACAGATCCGCACGGCGTCGGCGAGGTCCGCGCCGGACACCCCGGAGCGGGCCAGCACCGGCTCGGCCAGGCGCATGGCTGTCTCGCCGTCGCCGTTGCGGCCTGCCGCTTCGGCCCAGCGCAGCGCGATGAGATCGGGGTCGGCGCCGGTCGCAGCGGCCGCCGCGTAGTAGCGCACCGCCTCGCGGCCCGCCTTTTCCGCTGCGGCGGAGAGGAATTCGGCCAGCCGCGGGTCGCGGACGCCGGATTCGGCGAGCAGCAGCGCGGTGTGGTCGCGCAGCAGTCCCGCATCGAGTCGCGCGCCGAGCAGCTTGCGCTGGACCGCGACGAACCGGCGGTCACCGAGCAGCGTGCGCAGCGGCGCGACGGCGGGGGTGAGCAGCAGGTCGGCATCGGTGACCAGAGCGCTGGCCCTGGCCCGATCGATGAGCTGCTGTGCGGCAACGGGTTCCACGCCGAGCACCTCGGTGAGCTCGCTGGCGTCCAAGCCCGCGCCGGTGGTGGCGACGACGAGGGTTTCCAGCAGGTCCGGCGCGAGATTGTCCAGCAGCGACCGCGCCCATGCGGCGACGGCGGCGTCGACCGCGCCGATGCCCGCGTCGAGCCGGGCCGAGCAGGCGGCGGTCAGCGCGGCGACCACGCCGCCGCGGATGCCGTCGGTCTGCCGGTGGATGTGCTGGGACACCTGGCGCGGCACCATCATGCCGAGCTCCCTGGCGAACGGGGCGATGTCGGCCACGCCGAGGGCGCGCAGATCCACCACCCGGCCGCGGCGGGCGACGGTGTCGGCCAGCGCGCGCAGGCGCAGGTCGTGCGGGCGCGGCTGGGTCGCGATCACGACCGTGCGTTGCCCGGATTCCACCGTGCCGCGCAGGTATTCGAGATCCGCCTGGCTCAGGGTGTGGGCATTGTCGACGATCAGCGCGGGGCGAAGTCCCGTCGACGGCGCAGATCCGTTGGGAGAGCTGACGATCGGCTCGGCGCCGTGGGCCGTCAGCACGTCCTGGAGGGGGATGCCACGGGCACGGAGTCGGGTGCGGATCTCGTTGAGCAGCGTGGATTTACCGGTTTGCGAGCGGCCGCGGATGAGGTAGACGACCGGTTCGTGGTGGGCGGAGTCCAGCTCCCGGAGGATCTCGCGTGCGGACGGCAGGGTGTCGAACGCGATGTCAGCCACCGTTTCCTCCGAGGATCTCGCCGGGTGCGCGCAACACGGTGCCGACGGTGTTACCGACGGAATCGATGGGGTCCTTCAGTACGCCGGTCGGCAGGCTCGGGGCCTGCGG